>OZ245015.1:0-4542233 GCA_965223705.1 Myxococcota bacterium
CGTCACGCATCGCGCGTGACACACAAAAGTGGTCGTCTGCGAGCCGACCGAACGCGATCTCGAGCAGACGAACCCCTCTCACGACGGGGTGCCGATTCCCGAGTCGAAGCGCCAGCACGGAGTCTCCGAAGTTGTGCCAATCGATGACGAAGCGCGCTCCGCGAAGGCGAGCCGCGCACCAAGCCACCGGCAGCGTGGGAAGGCTCGGCGGGCTCTGAACGAGTAGGGCGTCGGGACGATCGACCCGGAAGAGCAGCAGACCGAGCAAGTGAGTTGCCTGCACGACGAACCGTAGCAGGGCCACCGGGAGGTAAAGCAGGCGGGGCACGCGATCAAATACCTTCGCAGAGACAAGGGAGTGCACGCGGAGTTGCGCGTGATCTTCCGCTGCGCTGCCGATTGAAGTCTCGCGATAACCGACCAGATCCACCAGGACGCCGTTGTTCGCGAGGGCGAGCGCGTGGTACAAAATTCTGGGGCTCCGCCCTAGATCGCCGAGCACGAGCACGAGAACTCGGGAAGGCTCGCCTCGAACGTCGTCGGGCGCTGTGCGGTCGCTGGTAGACACGCGCGTAGGGTGACACGTCCGGCCGGGAGAGAGTATTGAGCTCGCATCGCCAAGAAGACCGACCGGTTCGCATCGCGATCGCGTGCGGCGGAACGGTCGGACACGTGGCGCCCTCCCTCGCGGTCGTTGAGACCTTGAAAGAGCGACAGCCCGAAGCCGATGTACTTTTTCTCGGGGCGAACATCGGTCCAGAAGCCGATCTCATCCGTAGCCGCGGACACCGTTTCGAACCTTTGCCCGCGTCCGCGTTCTTCCGTGTGCCCCTGCGGCGTCGCCCCCTCGCTATGTGGAACGCATTAACCGGTGCGCGCCGCGCGCGACGACTCCTGCGAGACCACGGCACGCAACTCCTCCTCGGTTTCGGCGGCTACGGCTCGGTCGGAGCCGTGCTCGCTGCGTCAAGCCTTCGCATTCCGGTCGTTCTACATGAACTGAACGCGCAGCCCGGCCTCACGAACTGGGTGCTGGCGCGACTCGCCCGTCGCGTGCTCGGCAGCTTCAACCCGATGGTGCTCGGCGGCCGACCGGCCACGTGCGTCGGAACGCCCGTCGAAAGCCATGTCCTCGCGAGCGGGGAGGAACGCGAGCCCCCTCAGCCGGGATCTCTCCGAGTTCTGGTGTGCGGTGGAACCGCGGGTTCCCGTTTTCTCGACGACCGCGTCCCGGAGCTCTTGGCGCGGCTCGCCCGACGGGGCATCAAGGTCCAGGTTCTTCACTCGGTCGGTTCAACGCCCGCCGAAGGACCGCGCGCGGCGTATGCGCGCGCCGGCATCGAGGCGCACCTGACGCCTTTCATCGAGCAGATGGCCGGGGCTTATGCGTGGGCCGACGTTGCCGTGGCCTGCGGCGGGGCGGCCACACTGGCCGAACTCGCATCCGCCGGGCTGCCGGCGTTGCTGGTGCCTCTCGCCGAAGCGGCGCTCGATCATCAAGCTGCAAACGTCGAACGCTTCTCCGAACGAACCGGCGCCCTGTGGACGACCGAGGCCGAATGGGATCCCGAATCCCTGGTATCGAGCTTGGAAACGCTGGCCGTGAACCCGGCCGCCTGGCTCGCGGCATCGGACGGAATGCGACGCGCCCACGATCCGCGCGCGGCTGCGAACGTCGTGGCGGCTTGCTTCGAGACGCTCGGCGCGAACGCGCGAAATGTCTCCACCTTTGAAGCGCGACGCGGTACCGAAGCTCACCCCTAACTCGTCATGGCAGTGAATCGACTTCTCTCCTGCGTGCTCCTCGTAGCCGTGGTCGCCCTCGTCTTTTGGCTCCGCACAGCTCCTCTTTCCTTGGCGGCCGTGAACGACATGGCGGCGCATTTCGTCACGATGGAGATCAGCGAGCGAATCGCGCGGGAAACAGAGCCCGATCCTTCTCCAGAGAAATACCGCACCGCCATCCTTCGAAACGTCGAGGAATGGTTCGAGAGCAACGAGGAGGAGTTCCGAACGAAAGTCGGCGAGCGCGCCGACTCGCTCAAGTCGCAGTTTCGCGTCACGTGGGGTGATGGCCGGAAACAAGCCTATCTCGGAGACACGGACAGCTATCACTGGTTGCGGGCCGCGCGCAACTACATCCGTCGGGGAACGACGTGCGACGACGTCGTCGACGACGAATGCCGAGACACCTACGGCAATGCACCGGTGGGCCACCGGATGCTCTACAACCGCTCGGTGCACATCGCCGCCATCGTGGGCGTCGATCGCCTCGTCGACCACTTCGATCCCGAGTTCCCCCTCGTCGCCGCCGCATTCTGGGTACCCGTCATCGTCGCCGTACTCGGCGTGATTCCCGCCTTCTTCGTCGGGCGCCGATTCGCGGGAAACCTGGGCGGCCTCTTCGCCGCCGTCGTCACCTCGATTCATCCCGTGCTTCTGATGAGAAGCATCGGGAGCGACAACGATATTTGGCACGGAGTCCTACCACTGTTCGCGTTTTGGGCTGCGGTCGAAGCGCTTCGCGCGAAGCGCTTTCACCTCCTCGGGCTCGCGGCACTTGCTGGAGGTGTGGCGGGGGTCCATGCGGCGACGTGGCGTGGGGGGCTCTTCTTCTTTGTCGTGTTTCTCTCCGGCCTGCTGGCCGCGGCTGCACTCTCCTTTTTCCGCGCGATGCTCCGGAAACACGATGGCGTGCCCTGGTGGCGCAACCCCGAGGCCGGCCGGGCGCTCCTCGTAGCGGGTGCCTATGTCCTGGCCACTGTGGCGGTCGCGGGTGCCGCCGGAACCGAAGAATCTCGGTCGTTCTTCGCCGCTCCGCTGGAGTTTCTTCAAACGGACGGAGATGTGCCCGAAGCGGCGGTCGGAGACGCGCAATGGCCGAGTGTCTTCAGCACGGTGTGGGAGCTCAAGAAACCGGAGCTGTCCGACCTCGCCCCGTTTATGGGCGCCGAGATCTATTTGGCGCTCGCCGTCGCCGGCATCGTATCCGCGTTGATGATTTCGCTTCGCGCGCCCGGCGAGAGCCGGCCGACCCTCGGTGGGACGTTGATCCTGGTGGCGTGGTTCGTCGGCGCGTTTGATCTGGCGCTGCGCGGTCAGCGCTTTTCGCTCCTGTTCGTCGTTCCGTTCGGAATAGGGCTCGCGTGCCTCGTCGGTTGGCTCTACGACACCGTCTGCCGACGACTTCCCGAGCCCCCGAGCGCGCTCGGTAAACGGCTGTTGGAATCCGGTGTCGGTGCGGTTCTCTTGCTGCTCTTGATTCCTCCCGTGATGGCCGGTCACGCGACCGCTCGGAACTACCTGCCGCAGATCGACAACGCGTGGTGGGAGACGCTGGTCAAGATCCGGGAAGAGTCGAGCCCCGACGCCATCGTGAATTCCTGGTGGGACTACGGGTACTGGATCAAGTATCTGGCCGAGCGACGCGTGAGCGTCGACGGCGGAACGCTCCGCACCCACGCTCATCACTGGATCGCGAAGGCCTTGCTCGCGCGCGACGAGACCGAGGCGGTCGGCATCCTCCGCATGCTCAACTGCGGATCCGACGCCACGCCGTTTCCCGAAGGCGAGCTCGGCGCCTACGGGAAATTGATCGCAGCCGGTCAGAGCGGTGTCGACGCATACACCGCCCTCTCGACGATCGTGGTGATGGACGCGGCCGAAGCCCGCGCGCACTTGGCAGCGATCGGTTTGACGGAAGACCAACTGAGGGGCGTTCTCGGTTCGAGTCACTGCGATCCCCCCGAGTCTTTCGTGGTTCTCGACCAGTCCCTCGAGCAAAAAAGCGGTGCTTTGATGCGTATCGGGTTGTGGGATGTCGCGACAGGCGTCGCACCGGCGTTCCCCATCCGCCCCACCGTCTGGATGCAGTGCTTCGTCGTCTCTCCGGGGTCCCTGATCGAATGCCCGCTGGGACCGATGCGCTACGGCCCCCACCTGGGACAGACGGCGTTCTCCTACGACCCTACATCGCCTGAGACGGGGCGCATCGTTCTTCGCGCGCCTCCGGAGGAAACGGCGGCCCCGCCTCCGGAGGAAGCCGCGGCTGCGCCCGTAGCAGGTCAGACGACCCTGCTCGAGCACACCCTGCCGGCGGCCGTCCTCGTGGCAGGGGAAGATGGGCTCTCGCGTGGAACCGCGCCTGATGTTCCCCAAATCGAAGTGTTGCTAGATGCCGCGAACGGCCGCGTCTTAGTCGGCCCGCCCCACTTCGTCGGCTCGACGTTCTCGCAGCTCTTCTTTCTCGAGGGTCGCTACTCGAAACACTTCGAAGCGTTCGATCGACGAGCCACGTTCATGGGAAATGTCGTAACCGCTTGGAAGATTCGCTGGAAGTTGGCGGAGAGGGAGGGATTCGAACCCTCGATGGGCGATTAACCCATACTCCCTTAGCAGGGGAGCGCCTTCAGCCGCTCGGCCACCTCTCCGCGGCGCCAAAGATAGCGAGCCCTTCGGAATCGGTCGGGCCCTTCGTCACCCTCGCAGCAGCGATCGCAATCCCTTTTCGAGCTCGTCCCAGCGGGTGTCGTACTGCTGTTCCACCCGTGTGACAAGGTAGGCGGTTTGCGAAACCGCCGATAGCTCGCGCGGCCCTCGCCGCTTGACGAGCCTACTTCCGGGCCGGCTCACCTCATTTCTGAGCTTTGCGACGACATCGGGGACAAACACCGCGCAATGCCCTCTGGATGCCAGCTCGAGGGCGGTCTGCAGCATCGAGAGCCGGTAGCGCACCAAGCGGGGCACGCGCTCTGGCCAACCGTCGACTGCAGGTGCCCCCGACGGCGCAGCCGCCAGCATCGACACCGGGACGGCGAAAGGAAGCTCTCGGAACGGAGCCCCCGCGAATGCTTTCTGTCGCACGTAGATGCCGAAGTTCATTTTCGCGATCGGGCGAAAAGAAAGCTCCGTGTGGGGATAAGGCACGTACGTGAGGCCGACGTCGACGCGACGGTCGAGGACCGCGCGCTCGATCTGGCGTGTGGGCAAGTCGACGATTCGCAGCTCACCACCCAACACGCCTCGGTCGACCAACGACGCGAGGATACTCGTCGTGAAGACTTCAAAGGACGCGATCGCTTGTGGCGCTGGATGGAGCCCCTCAGAGGACAGATCTTCTCGAAGTCGCCGAAGCTCTTCGAAAATTCTCTCGCTCGAGGCGTATAGGCGATGCGCTTCGTCGGTCGGCACCAACTTCCGGCCAGCACGCACAAAAAGCCGACGATCGATCTCGGCCTCGAGCGTTCGAATCGCTTTCGAAAGCGCGCCGGGCGTCACGTGGGCGAGCCGGGCTGCTCGGGTGAGGCCACCGGTTTCCATCACCGTCCTGAAGTAGCGGAGACGTTCGAGATCCATTTGTTTCCTTCGGCTCAACGATCATGTCGTACTTTTCGCTTTGACGACAGAATAGATGCGGCACCCTCTACGTGACACACGAACCGTGGAGCCCCGATGAACGCGAAGTCCCATCGCTTTTACGACCTCGATTTCAATGCCGCGAACAACCTCCTCTCCTTTCTGTGGAAGGAAGACACTTCCGAGATGAACGACGAGGATTTCAAGAACGGCCTGCGCGATTTCGCTTTGACCGCCGGGAAACACGGCGCCACTCGTCTGCTCGTCGACCTTCGCAGGTTCCGACATCGACCCGGCGATGAAGTGATGGCGTGGCGAGGAGCCGAAGTGACGCCTCTCTACCACCTCGTCGGAGTCGAACGCTTCGCCTATGTGCTGCCGGAAGGGGCTCCCGCACCACCGGCCGACGCCCCCGACCGCAACCCCGGAGAGAACTTCTCAACCCGCTATTTTGCGAAGCCAGCCGAAGCCGAGGCGTGGGTCACGAGCTAGCCAAAGGCCCAGCCGCGCCCCGCAAGCCGCGCGTTAGCGCGGCGCGCAGCGACGCGAGCGAAGCGGGGCGGGCTCGGCTCCGCCGAGCCCGGGCCCACAAGGCTGGCGGAGAGGGTGGGATTCGAACCCACGAGGCGCGTGAACGCCTAGCGGTTTTCAAGACCGCCGCCTTCAACCACTCGGCCACCTCTCCGCAACCACGAGAAGACTACAACGAGGCGACTCGGAAGCACCCAGCGTCCGAGGCTAATCGACGCCGCCCGTCGGGATCTTCCGGAAGGGCAGATCTTTGTCGGCGCGCGCGTCGGGAGGGAGCCTCAGCACGCGCTCCGCGATGATGTTGCGCAGGATGTCATCGGTACCTCCCGCGATCCGCATGCCGGGCGCCCACAGGAAGAATTCCTGCCAGCTTCCGGAGAAGGCGGTCAGAGAGGGGTCGAGGAGCGCGGCGGAGCTGCCCTGCAACTCGACCGCAAAGGACGCCATCTCCTGATTGAGTGGAGCCGACACGAGCTTCCCGATCGAGCCCTCCGGGCCTGGAATCGCGCCGCGAGAAAGCGCCGTCAACGTGCGGTAGCTCGTGTAGCGAAGACCCTCGCTGCGGACGTAGAAGTCGGCGATCCGCTGCTGCACCGCGGAGTCTTCGATCGCGGGCCGCCCTTCGAGCTCGACGCGCTCGGTGAGCTCGATCAAGTCGAGGACGCCGAGGGCCGGGCCCAGGACGTCATCCGCCGCGACGCGTTCGTTCATCAGCGTGGTGAGAGCGACGGCCCAGCCGTTTCCCACCTCGGAAATCCGATTGGCGTCGGGGATCCGTACGTCGGTGAGGAAGACCTCGTTGAAGTTCGCCCCACCGGTGATCTGGCGGATTGGGCGCACCTCGATCCCCGGACTCTTCATGTCCACCACGAAGTAAGTGAGACCGGCGTGCTTCACCGCATCGGGATCCGAGCGCGCGACGAGGATGCCCCATTGCGAGTGATGCGCGCCGGAGGTCCAGATCTTCTGTCCCGTGACGATCCAATCCTCCCCATCGCGTTCGGCGCGGGTGCGAAGGCCGGCCAAGTCCGATCCCGCCCCGGGTTCGCTGAAGAGTTGGCACCAGATCTCCTCTCCCCGGAGCATCGGCGGCAGCCAACGTTCCTGCTGAGCCGCGCTGCCGTGGGTCATCAGCGTCGGCCCGGCCAGGCCGATTCCCAGGAGAAAGATGTCCGGGGGGACCCGGAAGCGGGATTCCTCTTGGTGCCAGATCACCGCCTCGATGGGCGTTCCACCGCGACCGCCGTACGCAACGGGCCAGGTGATGCCCGCCCATCCGGCCGCGGCTTTGCGGGCCTGCCAGCTTTGGGCCTCCGCGATCGCCGCCGGATCGTCGCCTTCTTCGAAGCCGGGATTCGATTCCCCGGGACCCAGGCGCGTGGCATTCGCTTCGAGCCAGGCCCGCGCCTCGTCTCGAAAGCGCGCTTCCTCGGGACTATCCCTGAAGTCCAATGTCTCTCCCCTCGGACGCGCGCTTCTCGCGCAGCTGTCGCACCAGGCGCCGCTTCCAACCGTCGAGCGCCCCGAGCGCGACCGCCAGGAGCTTCGAGCGGCGCAAGAACAGATGGCAGTCGTACTCCCAGGTGAATCCCACGCCGCCGTGGATTTGGAGGTTTTCCTGTGCGCACCACTCGAAGGCGTCGGTTGCCGAAATCCGTGCCACACAGGCCGCCAACGGAATCTCGCGCGCGCCGCTCGCAAGTGCCGCGGCGGCGTAGAAATTGTTGGAGCGCGAAAGCTCGATGGCGACGAACATGTCCGCCAGCCGGTGCTTTGGCGCCTGGAAGGAAGCGATGGGCCGACCGAAGGCGTAGCGGCCCGTGGCGTAGGCCTGCGCCATCTCGAGGCAGCGCTGTGCGCCTCCCAGTTGTTCGAACGCGACGAGAATCGCCGCGCGCGCCCGGAGCGCTTCGAGCGAATCCGATCCGGCGGCCTCCAGCGGCTCCGCCTCGACACCGTCGAAGTCAATCACCGACTGGGAACGGGTCGGATCGAGGCTCGCCACCGAGCGCGCCTGTACGTTCAGTCCGCGCAGATCGACGAGGTAGAGGCCCGGCCCGCTGTCATCGCCCCGCGCGCTCACCACGGCGAGATCCGCTACGTCGCCGTCGGGAACACCGACCGCCGTGCCGCGAAGGCGCCCCGAAGCGAAGCGCAGCGGCGCGTCCCGGGACGAGTCGGCAAAAAGCGCCGCCGTTCCGATGCGCTCTCCCGCGGCGAGCGACGGCAGGTGCTGCTGCCTCTGAGCTTCTGTTCCGAAGAGGAGCAACGCCTCAGTCGCCAGGTAGACCGACGACGAGAAGGGGATCGGCGCCAGCGAGCGCCCGAGTTCCTCCGCGAGGAGTACGAGCTCGAGATAGCCGAAGCCCGCACCGCCGTACACCTCCGGCACCGCCGTGCCGAGCCAACCCATCTCGGCGACTTCCGTCCAGAGCTTTCGGTGGTACGGCTCATCGGACTCGAGGACCGAGCGAACGACTTCCATCGACGACTGACGCTCCAGGAACTCGCGGGCGGTGGATTGGAGGAGCTTCTGCTCGTCGGAAAAATCGAAGTTCAACGCGGATCACTCGGGTTCGGTTCGGTGTGAGTCTAGCGCCCCGCCTGCCGTCTACCGCGCGCTTCGATGGCCTCGCGGTCTGCGGCGAGCTCGCGCGGGTCGAACCGCGCGAACCAATCGCGATTGTGTTGCCGCTCGCGCGAAAGCGCCGCTTTGTTGCCCGACGCGTCGCCGACATCGGCGTAGACGCGCTTGATCTCGGCCAGGCTGTCGGGCCGCACGGAGGCGATGTCGCGCGCGAGTTCTGTCGCGACAGACAGGAGCTCTGCGTGCGGCACGACGCGATTCACGAGCCCCCAGGTCAGCGCTGTCTGGGCATCGATAAAGTTCCCGCTGAAACTCATCTGCTTGGCGCGTCGCACGCCGACGGCCTGGGGCAGCAGCACGGTCATCCCCCAGCCCGGCATGACGTTCACCCGTGCGTGGGTATCGGCGAAGCGGGCACGCTCGCTCGCGATGAGGAAGTCACAACAGAGGGCGTATTCGAGGCCGCCCGTTACCGCAGCGCCGTTCACAGCGCCGATCAGGGGCTTGCCGAGATCGGCGAAGGGCAGTGCGGAGGAACCTTCGGGACCGCCCGACGGTGGGGACGCATCGCTGAGTTCGCGGAGATCGAGCCCGGCGCAGAATGCCGGATCCGCTCCCGTCAGCACCAGCGCGCGGACGTCGTCGCGTCGGTCGAGTTCGCGCAACGCCTCGGGCACCCGAGCTCGCAGCTCCCGGTTGAGCGCGTTGCGCGCCTCGGGCCGGTTCATCGTGACCACACCAACGCCGTCGTCGACCTCCACCCGTACGACCGGCATAGCTACGCGCCAAAGACCAGCGGGAACGCGCGATCGTCCGTGGCGAGATCACCGGGTGCGAGCTCGACGTCTTCCTGGGTGACGATGGGATCGGTCCCCGGACGCGGATCCCAACGCGCGTCGTCCCCGAGCCAGCGGGTCGAGAGCGCCAGGCGCCTCATGGTCGGCGAGAAGTTCCCGTGAGAGGTGTGGATGATCGCTGTGTTGAAGATGAGGGCGTCGCCGGCATCCGTGGCGAACGAAAGAAACTCCTGGCCGTCGCGCTCCCGGTTGAAATCCGGCATCTCCTCCTGATCGCTGGTCCCGATCCACTGCTCGAGCTCTTCGCTCCCGCCCCCGGGCAAGACGGGCTTGAACCACTGGTTCCAATCGTGCGATCCGCGGACGAATTCGAGGCCGCTCGAGTCGATGTCCACGTCGGTCAGCGACAGCCATACCGAACAAATCTGCGAGCCCTGAAACGGCCAGTAAGGGAGATCCTGATGCCAGAAGAACTCTTCCTCGGTGTTGGGCTCCTTCACGAAAACGTGGTCGAAGTAGAGCCTTGCGGTTCGGGAGCCCATCGCCTGCGCAGCCAGCGCGGCGACGCCTGACTCGAAGGCGAACGCCCGAAAGTCCGCGTTGGTCGGCCAGAGATAGCGGTCATGGGCGAAGCGCCCGCGCTCGGAGCCGGGGTTGGTGTCCTGGCCCCACTGGCTCGGCTGAACGAGCTGCCGATCGATGGCGGCCGTCATCCGGTCGATCCAACCGGGATCTACACAATTCTTCACGAGAACAACGCCCTCGGTACGGTAGGACTCGCGTTCTTCGTTCGTCAGGTCGCGGTACGGCTGCGCCTGCATGAGACCTTCCCTCCCTCAACGGCCATCGTGCTCGGCAATTTACTGCAGCTTGCGGTCGGCGGTACCCTCGCCACTCGACGGTCGATCACCGTGCCGATGATCGCGCATGCCCGAGCGCGCTCTGTCGGTTCGCGGCTTGCGAGCGGCGCAGCGAGCGAGGGCGAGCTTCTGGAAGCCCCTCACTACTGCTGAGTTCTGAAGCGCGATCGCTGCACGACCGCAATCGTGAGGAGCGGCGCCAATCCGCCGATGAGCGCCACCGCGATCAAAAGGACGCCCAACTCGCTGTAGTCGGCGGGTGTCTGCAGCGCGTCGGTACTTCGGTCCCTGACCTCTCGCGTCACCACGAAGATCTCGTTCAAGTATTTCGTTCCCAGGCTCGCCGCGGAGAGAGCCAGATTTGTGAAGGACGCCATCACCGCGAAGAAAGTCGCCTTGAGCTTCGGGGGCGCGTGCCTGGCGATCCACGCGAGCATGGGAATCATCGAAATTTGCCCGAGCGGCGATTCGACGGCCGTGTCGAGAATCGCGATGAAATGCGCATCTACGATTCCGCCGGTCCGGGGCGCCGTCCACTCGTGAAGCCCGTAGTACAACCCGATGTTCGGCAGTGCGAGGAACGCGGCGGCGACGGTCAACAACGTCACGACGAAAGCGATGGACCGCGTCGCCATCAACGGACGCAAGACGACCATCCCGACCAACGCGAGGGACGACGTGATCAAGGTGAGTATCGAGATGAAATGCTGATCGAACCGCAGCACGTCGATCTCGAACCAGGCAAGACCGGGCCCCGGCAGCGGCACCGCTCGAAAGACGAAGATGATGAGTGCCGTCCCGACGAGAGCGTGTCGCTCGGCGGAGCCGAGTTCGCGAATCAGGCGCCGCATCAGGAACAGGATGATCGCGAGCGAACCCGCCAGGACGATCTCTTGCGCGTAGGGGACGCCCGCCAAACTGATCCCGAGTGTCAAAACAACGAACGCGAGGCTGCCTCCGAGAATCCATCCGTTGGGCTGCGCGCCTTCGTCGGAAGGTTCTAGCAACCGGGCAACTTCTTCTGCCGAGAGCCCCTGACTGCGCAACCGGCGTGCGCGATTCCGAAGCGACAGGGATGCCAGGAGGACACCGGCGACCGAAATCACGGGAATGGCGAGCGCGCAGAGGTAGATCGTGGCGTAGGTTGCGACCTTCTCGACCTCGGACGCGCTCTCGATTCCGCTGAACATCCAAACATTGAGCGATGCGACGAGGAGGAGACCGCTCACGATCGCGAATCGGCCGAGGGTCTGCATCGTCGTGTGCTTCGCCTTGAGCTCCTCCTCGGAGTAAGGCACTCCCTGCGCGTCGACGGTGGGTACCGCTTCCACCGTCATCGCGTCTGCCACGACGTCTTGCAGGACGTAGCCACACGGCGCCAGCAACGCACTCGTCACGTACCAGACCTCCGCGCTCGCGAAGCGAAGCATCCAGTCGGTGTGCGCGACGAGGCCGAACATGATGGCGATGGAGACCGCGATGAGGAGCGCACCGAGATAGACGAGGCCGGCCTTCCGGCGCCAGATCAAATCGACCAGATGCCCGAGAGGCATCTTCAGCACCCAGGGAATTCCGGCCCAGAACCCGAGGCCGGCCAAGAAAGCCGCTGAGAGCCCTAAGTACTCTTTGATGAAAAAGGTGCCGACGACGCTGGTCAAGCCGGAGATTCCGGCCGAGAGATACACCAGCAAGGGCGGAAAATAGGACGCGTGGATCTGCCGTCCGAGGTCAACGACCGTGGCGTCGATCCAGCGAACCATGACGCCACTCCGTTTCGGCCGGTTCGGCACGCGACTTGCTCCTCCCTCAGCGGATTAAACCTCACGGAGTCTCTACCAATGTTTGGAACTTTTCGCGTCAAGAGCCTGATGACCCCGGATCCGTTCGTGCTTCACGCGGACGATGAGCTGGACATCGCGAAGGACGTCATGCAGCTCAATCGAATCCGCCATATTCCGGTTCTCGCGGACCGCGGCGGTGCGCTCGTCGGCGTGATCAGTCAGAGAGACCTCTTTCGCGGCGCCCTCGAACAGCTCCTCGCTCGCGGCGGAGAGCCCGAACAGGGCGAAAGCCTGCGCGTGGGCGACGTCATGTCCGCGGACGTTGTACACGTCGGGCCCGACACGCCGATTACCGATGCCGCGAACTTGATGACCGAGCGCAAGCTCGGATGCCTTCCCGTGGTGGAGGACGACGAGCTGGTCGGGATTCTCACGGAGGGCGATTTCGTGGCGCTGATGGGCTCCGAGGAGCAGAGGGCCAAGGTGCGCCGGGGCTAAGGAACTCCGCCTGCCGAGGCAATGTGCCACAGAGCTGAGGCGCATTGCCCCACCGACGGTCGTGGATTCAGGACGATTGCGGGAAGTCCGATACGCGCTTCGTGGCCACGCACCAAGCCGAGCTCGCGAAACGAATCGTCGCGGAAGGGATCGCCTCCGCAGAGCAAGTCAAGAGCGCCGCGGTAGAGGCCAAGCGTCGCGGGGTTTCGCTCGGCGAAGTGCTCGCGTCCGAATCGGGAGCTGACGAGCGCCGCCTCTACTTGTTGATCGCGGAGCACTACGGCCTTTCGTTGACAAACCCCCAGGCGGTCGTGAGTGCGCTCGACCCACGCGTCACGCACTCGGTGCCCGACGCCTACCAAGATCGGAAGCGGGTCCTGCCGATCGCCCGCCGTGGCGGAAATCTCTTGGTGGCGAGCTGCGATCCCGAACCGCGCACGCTCGACCTCGTCGACGCACTCGACAGCGAAGGCGCAGCGCTTCTCCTGGTGACTCCGACGGATTTTCGTCGACTCCGCTGGGCAACGACCCTCGAACAGATCGGTGGAAAGCAGCCCGCGGGCGTCGAACGGTCGGCCGTCGACCTCCTCGATCAAGACATCCGGCTCGAATCGCGTCACGCCGGTCTACTCGACGCGTTGCTCGCCGACGCGGTCGGAGAACGCGCGAGCGACATCCACCTCGAGCGCTACGACCGTCGCGTGCGGGTCCGCATGAGAATTGACGGCGATCTCCACGACATCGATCGCTACCGGTTGGCCGAGGCCGATGCTCTTGCGGTGATCAGCGTCGCGAAGATCCGTGCCGATCTCGATATCGCCGAGCGAAGACGCCCTCAAGGCGGGCGATTCTCGGCGAAAGTCGGAGGGCTCCATTTCGACCTACGGGTTCAGACCCTGCCTTCACCGTATGGGGAAGGCCTCGCGGTCCGACTCCTTCCCCAGAAGCGCGAGCTCTTCACACTCGAGGCTCTCGGTCTTTCGGCATCTCTAAAGCACCGCTACAAGCGCGTGCTGAACGCTCCCTCGGGTTTGGTGCTCGTCGCAGGACCGACGGGTTGCGGCAAGTCGACCACCCTGTACGCCGGACTACAAATTCTCGCTGGTGATCGAAAACGGAAGGTCATTACCGTCGAGGATCCCATCGAGTATTCGATCGACGGGATTCACCAGACCCAGGTGCGCAACTCCATCGGTTACACCTTCGCTTCCTCCGTTCGTTCGTTTGTCCGACACGACCCCGATGTCATCTTCGTCGGGGAGATTCGAGACTTCGAGTCGGCCCAAGAAGCGCTCCGCGCGTCCCAGACAGGGCACCTGGTCCTGTCGACGATCCACGCGAACGATTCCGTCGACGCGGTGCAACGCCTTTACGATCTCGGTGCACACCCAAACTCCATCGCCGCGGAGCTGCGGGCCGTGCTTTCCCAGCGTCTCGTCAAGCGCGTCTGCGCGAACTGCGCGGAAGTCGAGTCGCCTTCCCAAGAGATTCGAGAGGAGCTTTTTCCGAAAGGCGTTCCAAGCGACTTTCGCAGTGCCCGAGGTGCTGGCTGCGAGCGCTGCCGGGGTCGCGGCCACTATGGGCGCATCGCAGTCACGGAGTTTCTCAACTCCACGCGCGATCTGCGGGTCGCCATCGCCCACACGAAACCCTTGGACGAGCTCCGGGAAGTCGCCGCTGTCGCGGGCCACGAACCGCTCCGCAATCACGCGCTCGAGCTGATCGCGCAGGGAACGATCTCCGCGAACGAGCTTCCGCGCGTCGTACCGATCGAGTTGCTGCGCCCTTCCTGAGAACCGCGGAACGCTAGAAGCGCAGGTCGATCCCGAACCGCGGAACGCTAGAAGCGCAGGTCGATCCCGAACCGCGGAACGCTAGAAGCGCAGGTCGATCCCGAACCATACGCGGCGCGGTGCGCCCAGGGCGTGAAAACGCGCTTCGGTCACCTCGGGCTCAGCGAAGGCGTCGAAGTTGCGCGCCCCCCCGACCTCGTAGCGGGTGTCGAGGAGATTCTCCATGCGCGCCCAGACACGAACACCGTACGGAAACTCGTACGCCCCGTGGCAATGGACGGTGGCGAAGCCCGGCACGCGGCGTCTGCGGTTCTCGTCGTCGCCGCGTAGGAACTGACCCGACTGGTAGTAGGATTCGCAACCGAGCTCGAACCGTTGGATCGGGCGCCACAGGGCTCCGAGTTTCGCGGTGTGGCGCGAGAAACCCGGCAGGCGATCGCCGCTTCCGACGGGGATGCCACCGGCCTCTACCGGGCTCGACAGAACCGCACTGGAATCGTACTGCGCGTCCAAGAACTGGTAGCTCGCGAACCAGTCGACTTTCCGGACCCGACCTTCGAGCGCGAGCTCGACGCCGCGGCGCAGCGTACGACGGACGTTCCGGAAGAAGCCAGCGCCGCCGACCTCGCTCTGAACGAACAGCAAATCGTCGTCGAGAACCGTATGAAATCCAGAGACCGACCAGCGGAAGCCGTCGCTGTAGTGCCCGCGAGCGCCGGCTTCCCACGTCTTCGCCAACACCGGATCGAGCGGCGGGTCGGCGACAAACGCGTTGGGAAGATTGCAGGGATCATCGGGATCCGCGCAGGTGAGCTCGGCGGGAGTCGGCACTCGCCAACCCTGCCGGTAGCTCGCAAAGAGCGAAACCCACGACCAGGGCCGGTAGATCAGACCCACACCCGGCGTCAGCCGCGCAAAGGTGTGGCTGCCGCGAAGTGATTCGTCATCGGGCCCACCGCGGTTGCGCAAGCGCGTCTTCACGTGCTCAAAGCGAAGCGCACCCACCAGGCTCCACTCGGGCGAGATCTCGATGACGTCGCGCGCGAAGAGGCTCATGACGCGGAGCTCGGTCCGAACGTCGGTCTCCGTCGCGAAGGGCCCCGCGGAATTCACGCCGACATTCAGCCCATCGATCTCGAAAAAGCCCTCGGCCTCGGCCTGGTCGAAGTCCGTGGCGCCGATTTCGAACGAGAGACCCATTCGAAGGGTGTGGTCGTAACCCAAAAGCGGGCCGCGAGACAGAACTTCCGCGCGACCTGCGTAAGTCCGCGAGTCTGTACCGGTGGTTCGATCTTCCGCTTCGGTCTCGAGTTCGCCCCCGAAATCGGTGCAGAGAGCCGGGGCTAGATCCGCCAGGGTCGCCCCGTCGCACTCGAGCTCCGCGTCGCCGTTCCGCGTGTCGCGCTGGAAATCGCGCACGAACGTCGTGAGTCTCAGTTCCGTCGCGTCGGTCAACCACGTGCGAGCTTGGAACGAGACGTGGAGGACCTCATTGATCGTTGTGTCGGGGAACGTGTACGCCGCCTTCCGATCCCGTCGAAACACCCGTTCGGGAGAGAAAGCGTTCCCTGTGAGATCGTTCTTCGCGTAGAGGCCCGAAAGGTCGAACTCGACCCAATCACCGCGATGGCTGAGCTTCGCGAAGCCCCGGCGCATGCGGCTCCCGCTGTTGTCGCGCCACTCGTCTTCATCGCGAAAATCCGACTGCACGTACCAGCCGAGTGTCCCCTGGCTACCACCGTGTTCGAAGTCTATGCCCCGCGCGTGATCCGCCCCGCCTTCGGCGCCGATGCGGGTGCCCGGGGACGTGAAGCCGCTCTTCGTTTCGAGAAACAACGTGCCGCCGAGCGAGTTGCGGCCGAAGAGCGCCTCGGGCCCGGAAACGAGCTCCCCTCCTTCGAGCGCGGCGTCGGGGATGAGATCCCAATTGACCGTGTCGCCAAACACCTCGTTCACCCGGGTGCCGTCCAGGTAGACCGAAACGCCGACGGGGCTGCCGAGGATCGGAGATGCCGTGAAGCCTCGGAACGTCACGTCTCGCTGAAAGCGATTGCTCGTCGAAGGATTCGCTTGAACCCCGGGCAGCCGACGGACCAACGCTTCGCTTACATCCGGGGCGCTCCGAGATTCGAGATCGTCCGGGCCGACGCGTTCGACGCTCGTAGCGGTGCGGCTTTCGGGCAGGCCGAGCGCGTCGGAATGTGGATCCTCGAGTGCATCGCCATCGGAAACGGCTGCGCTTTGGGTCGCAAACACGAGCAGGGCGGTGACAGCTGCGGCGGAAATCCCGCGGAGCATCGCTTGGAAAACCTCAATTCGGTCCGGTGGGAGCGGGACCTGCGATCCTATCACTAGGCGAGTGAGCGCGTCACGGCAGCGAGCAAGTCGCGATTCTCGAACGGCTTGACGACGAATCCGGCGAGCGCGTACTGCTCGACCATCATCTCCGCCGTATGGCGCGAAAGTCGGCCCAGCCCAATCGTCGGGATCTTTCGCTCCGGGGTGACGACGCCGCGAAGCAGGTCGCGCCCCTCGAAGGGCGTGACGCCTACGTCGACCAACACAAGGTCGATAGGCCTCTCCTCGACGATGCGAAACGCCTCCGCCGCACGGGCCGCTCCGCACGCCGCGTACCCCTCGGTTTCGAGGCAGGCAATCGTTTGTCTTCTGACGAGCTCGTCGGGATCGACGACGAGAACAGCGGGCGCAGGGATCATGGGACGCTTCGACGACGAAGCGCCGGCCGCATTCACCGACGTTGAGAAAAACTAGCCGGGCGTTCGGGGCACGAGGCCGTTGAGCACCATCTCCGACAGCTCGCGGGCGATCGCCTCGGGAGGCTCCCCCGATTCTTGGTACCACTCGACGGACCAGTTCATGGCGCCGAACAGCAACATCCGTACGAGCGAGAGGTTCGCGTCGCTGCGGATCGCGCCGCTGGCTGCGGCGTCGGTGAGAAGCCCCTTCCAATACGCGCCGTATTGACGCTGCGCCACCAAGTGCCGTTGCCGCACGCTTTCGGGAACCTGGCCGAGAATCCGCAGGTTTGCCGCCGCGTAGTGGCTCTCGGTCAGCAGAGAATGAAGATGTGCGGCGATCGCGGCGCGCAGCCGCTGGCCCGCATCGGCGTCGCTCGGCAGGTCTTCGACCGCGCGGCGAGTCGCGTCGAAGCTGCGGAGGATCCCCGCGTCGAGGACGGCCGCGACAATCGCTTCCTTCGAATCAAAATGGTAGTAGAGGCTTCCGGGCTGGAGATCCGCCAGCCCGGCGATGTCCTTCAGGGTCACCGACGCAAAGCCGTGGCGCCGGAACGCCTCCGCCGCTGCGAGCAGCACCCGGCGGCGCGTGCGATCCGACTTCGTGTCGGCCCGCTCTGCCGGCGGATCCACGCGACTAGGCGGCCGTGAGTTCGACGCCGAGGGCAATCCCCATCCCCGAGCCGATGCACAGCGAAGCAACACCTCGCTGTCCACCGCGATCGCGAAGCGCGTAGAGAAGTGTCGTCAGAATGCGAGCTCCCGACGCTCCCACGGGGTGGCCGAGTGCAATCGCCCCACCGTGGACGTTGACGCGATCGCGGGGCACTTCGGGAAGCTCGCGCAACACGCCGAGCGTCTGCGCGGCGAACGCCTCGTTGAGCTCCCACAGATCGACGTCCCCATAGCCCCAACCGAGTTTCTTCATCAGGCGGGGGACGGCGCGCGCCGGGCCGAGACCCATGTGCGAAGGCTCGAGCCCCGCAGAAGCGGCGGCGATGATTTTCGCCATCGGCTTGTAGCCCTTCTCACGCACGGCGTCTTCCGACGCGAGCAACAGGGCAGACGCCCCGTCGTCGATGTTCGAGGAGTTGCCGGCGGTCACCGTGCCGTCCTGCTTGAACGCCGGACGCAGCGCCGCGAGCCGATCGAGACCGGTCTCACGCGGATCCTCATCGGTGTCGAACACCAGCGCGTCACCACGGCGTTGGGGAATCTCGAACGCGACGATTTCCTCTTTGAACTTGCCCGCCCGCTGCGCCGCGACGGCCTTCGCGTAGCTGCCCGCGGCGTACTCGTCTTGCTCCGCCCGCTCGATTCCGTGCCGTTCGGCGACGTTTTCTGCGGTGATGCCCATGTGCACGTGCTCGATCGGGCAGGTCAGTGCATCGGTCAGCATGTCGACGGCGTTCTGCGGCCCCATCCGATAGCCCCAGCGCGCTCCGGGGAGCGCGTAGGGCACGGTGTTCATGCTCTCCATTCCGCCCGCGAGAATGACTTCGGCCTCGCCGGCGCGGATCGCCTGAGCGCCCAAAGCCACCGCCTTCAAGCCCGAGCCGCAGGCCTTGTTCACCGTGTAGGCGGGAATTTCTTCGGGAATTTTGGCCTCCAGGGCGGCGACGCGCGCGGGCGCGATCTGGACGGTCCCCTGGATCACGTTTCCCATGATCACTTCGTCGAGGTCCTCGGCGGACGCCGAAGCACGGCGCAGCGCTTCGGCAAGTGCCACAGCGCCCAAGCGCTGGATCGGAACGTCCTTGGTGACGCCGCCGAACCCGCCGACCGCCGTACGGCAAGCACTCACGATAAATACGTCTTTCATGGGGACTCCTTCTGGCGTTCGGGCCGGGAAGTTAGCTCACGTCGGCGCTCGGACGGGAGATGGCGACCCCAGGGGGCTTGCAGAATCTCTTTCGGGCGCGCAGGCTGGTCCCCTGGCTCCCAACACTCCCTTCCGGAGGACTCCCATGGCGATCAAAGTCACCGGCCTTTTGCACCACGGCGTTCGCGTCGGTCGCGATTCCGAATCGGTTGAAGCGGCACGAAGCTTCTATCAAGACGTCCTCGGCCTCGAGGTCGACAAGGATCGACCGGACATCCCGAACCTCCCCGGCTATTGGATGAATCTCGGCACCAGCCCGGAGCAACAAATTCACTTGATGGGCGCCGAGGGACCGTCGCCCTTCGCAAAGTCCGAGCGGGACGATCCCGTCACGCTTCACGTGGCTCTCGCCGTCGAGGACGTCAAAGAAGCCATGCGCGTACTCGACGAACGCGGCATCCCCTACTTCACGTTCGGGAACCTCGTCGGGAACTTTCAGCTCTTCGTGCGCGACCCGGCCGGAAACATGGTCGAGCTCCAAGAGGTTCCGAAAGAATGAGCGCTCCGCACTTCGGTGTGACGCTCCCGCAGATCAAGCGCACGTGGCAAGAAGCCCGTGCGGCGGCACAGGATTTCGAGGGTCTCGGGTTCGATTCGCTCTGGGTATGCGACCACGTCTTCGGCGTGCCCGCCCCGCACCTCCCGATCCTCGAAGCGTTCACGGAGCTTTCAGCGGTCGCGGCGATGACGGAACGGGCGGCGTTCGGGACGCTCGTGACGCCCCCGTTTCTGCGCCATCCGGCGCTCCTCGCGAAGCAAATCGCGACGCTCGATCAAATCGCACCCGGGCGGCCCATTGTCGGTCTCGGCGCGGGTTGGTTCGAGGCGGAATTCAAAGGCTACGGCGCGCCGTTTCCGAGTATCGGCAAGAGACTCGAAGCCCTCGAGGAGGGCGTCGAGATCATTCGGGGCTTGTTCCGCGAAGAGCGGTTCAGCTACGAAGGTCGACACTTTTCTGTCGAAAACAGCGTATGCGAACCAAAACCCGCTTCTCCCCCGCCGATCCTCATCGGTGGCGGCGGAGAACGCGTGTTGCTTCGCATTGCAGCCTGCCACGCCGACATCTGGAACAACCTCGCCGTGAACCAAGGCCAGCTCGAGCGCAAGGTCGAGGTCCTGAAGCAGCGTTGCAACGAGGTCGGGCGCGACGTCTCTGAAATCACGATCTCTCAGCAATGCCTGGTCGTCATCGACGAGAACGACGGCGCCGCCGAAGCATCCCTGGCCAAGGCGAAGAAGATCTACGGCGAACATATGGGGCAGAGTCTCGAGGCGCACGGCATTTGGGGATCCCCTGCCCGCGTGATCGACGGGATTGAGCGACACCGCGCCCTCGGCGTTTCACATTTCGTGATCGAGTTCTTCGGGCGCGATACCCGGGCGCCGGCGCGGCTCTTTGCCGACAAGGTGATGCCCGCCTTCGCGTAAACCATGGAGAGCGGCGCCCCCGGACAAGACCTCATCGATCAGGCCGCGCTGCTCGACTGGCTCGATGAAGAGGGCATCGCCCCGGGCGCCCCTTTCGAAATTCGGCGCATTACGTCGGGGCACTCGAATGAAGTATTCGAACTCCGGCGCGGCGATCTCCGACTAGCCCTGCGCCGGCCGCCCCGTACCTACAACGCCGCGAGCGCCCACGACATGCGCCGCGAGTTCCGCGTGCTCCGCGCTCTCTGGGAACACAGCGAAGTACCGGTTCCCGAACCGATCGCGGTGTGCGAAGACCTCGAAGTTCTGGGCGTACCGTTTTTCGTGATGCAGTTCGTCGAAGGAGCGGTCGTGCGAAAGCACGTCTTGCCCGGCAGACTGGCGGCGGACCCCACGGCGGCGAGACAAATGTCGGAGCAGATGACCGACGCGTTGGTGAAGATTCATTCCTTCGATTGGCAGAAGGCCGGCTTGGCAGATCTCGGCCGTCCCGAGGGCTTCCTCGAGCGACAAGCCGTTCGCTGGCAGGGACAACTCGATCGGTACCGGACGCGCGACCTACCCGTACTCGACGAAGTCGGCCGCTGGCTGCGTAGGGAGCTCCCGCCGGCGCACGAACCGACGCTCATCCACTGGGACTATCGGCTCGACAACGTGGTATTCGACGCGGCTTTGCCGATCCGTGTCATCGCGGTTTTCGACTGGGAAGTCGCAACGATCGGCGATCCGCTGATCGACTTGGGCTGGATGCTCGCGTGCTGGCGCGACCCGGAGGAAGACTGGCACATTCACGAAGCGGTCCTCGGTCAGTTTCCCGACAACGCGAACTTTCTGTCCCGCCAAGCCGTTGCGGAACGCTACGCCGAGTTCTCTGGGCGAAGCATCGAACACCTCTCCTACTTCATCGTGATGGGGTTGTTCAAGCTCGCTTGCCTCCTCGAGGGCTTTTATACGAAGTTTCTAAAAGGCCAGAGCGACGACGCGACTTTTGGTTCGCAGATGGAGACGTTCGTGCCTGAACTCGCCCAACGAGCCGTGCGCTTCATGCGCTGAAAACGGATGCCGAGCCCGGAAACCCATCTCATCCTGGTCGGCGGCGGCCACGCGCACGTGCAGGTGCTGCGGCGACTCGCCATGCACCCGAACCCCAGGCTTCGGGTCACCGTCGTCCTGGATCGCCCTGAAGCCGTCTATTCCGGCATGGTTCCGGGCTTCGTCGCCGGGGACTACGCCTATCACGAGCTGGCGATCGATGTGGTTCCGCTGGCTCGGCGTGCCGGCGCGACGGTCGTGCTCGCCCCGGCACACCGAATCGACGCCGACGCTCGCCGCATCGAGCTCGTCGGACGCCCGCCGCTCCGGTACGACCTGGCGAGTCTCGACGTCGGCTCGAGCGTGCGCGGAGCCGAACTCCCGGGAGTCGCGCAATTCGCCCTCTCGACGAGACCGATCGCCCGCTTCGTCAGCGAACTCGGTCCGCGACTCGAAGGGCACGGCGATGCGCCGTCTATCGCCGTGGTCGGCGGCGGCGCCGCGGGCGTCGAGTTGTGCTTCACCCTCGACGGACGGTTGCGTCGCGAGGGACGGAAGCCCTCGATCCGGCTTATCACCAGCGATTCGGTGTGTCTGCCGAACTACGAGTCCGCGGTCCGCGGGCGAATCGAAGAGGAAGCCCGGCGTCGGGGGATCGTGTTGACCTACAACGCTCCCGTGGCGAGCGTCACACAAGACGCGGTCGTGACGGAGGACGACCGCTTCAGTGCCGACCTGTGCGTCTGGGCGGCGGGCGCGGCGCCGACGGAATTGATCACGCGTTCTCCCCTGCCGAAAAACGACGACGGGTTCGTCCGCGTTTCGTCCACGCTCCAGGTCGTGGGCCACCCCGAGCTCTTCGCGGTGGGCGATTGCGCGCAACTCGAAGATGCACCCTGGGTGCCCAAGGCCGGTGTGTATGCGGTGCGCCAAGGACCGTTTCTTTCGCGGAACCTCCGGGCCGCCGCCCGAGGCGGCCGGCTGCGCGCTTACCACCCACAGCGAGATTTCCTAAGCCTCCTCCACTTGGGCGATCGCCGCGCCCTCGCTTCGAAATGGGGTCGCGTCGCGACCGGCAGGCTTGCTCTCGTTTTGAAAGACCGGATCGATCGCCGCTTCGTCGCGCGCTTCTCGGTCGTCGATCTCAAGGGGCGGGTCACCGACGCGTTGCCTTCTCCGGAAGACATGGGGATGGAAGAAATGGAATGCGGCGGCTGTGCGGCCAAGCTCGGCGGGGACGAATTGTCCCGCGCCTTGGGTCGGCTGCCGGTCGCGCCGCCCGATCCCACCGTCGTACAAGGGCTCGGCGACGACGCGGCCTGGGTTCGGACGCCTTCCGGGGCGACGACGCTCCACACCGTCGACGCCTTTCGCGCCTTCTGCGACGACCCGTGGCTCGTCGGGCAAGTCGCCGCGGTGAACGCGATCTCGGACATCTACGCCTGCGGCGGCAAACCGCGCCATGCCCTCGCGTGGGTGCAGCTGCCCGAACGCGAAGGGAGCGCCGCAGAGGAACGGCTGTGGCAAACCCTCCAGGGAGTCCGCGCGGCGCTCGACGCCGACGGCGTGAGCCTGATCGGCGGGCACACCACGCACGGCGATGAGCTGGTGGTCGGCCTGTCTGTTTCGGGCGATCTCGACGGCGAGGCGCCACTCGCCAAGTCGGGTGCGACGCCCGGCGACATCCTCGTCCTCACGAAAGCACTCGGAACAGGCGTCGTGCTGGCGGGCGACATGCGGGGGCTCGCGCGGGGGATCTGGTACGAAGAGGTGACTCGCTCGATGCAGCGATCCAACGCGGAAGCAGCGGCGATCGCGAGGCGTTTTCGCGCAACCGCGTGCACCGATATCAGCGGCTTCGGATTAGCCGTCCACCTCGCCGAGATGCTCGAAGCTGGAGAAGTACGGGCCGAGCTCGACGTGGCGTCTCTTCCGGTTCTGTCCGGCGCGGCAGAGCTTCTCGAAGCCGGCGTTCGAAGCACGTTTCACCCCCAAAACGAGGCGCGAGCCATGTCGCTGGCACTCCGGCACGACGCGGATTGCCCACTTCTGTACGACCCCCAGACCTCCGGGGGATTGTTGTTTTCCGTAGCGCCGTCGCAGGTCGAACCGTGTCTCGAAGCACTTCGCGCGAGCGGCGCCACGGAAGCGCGCGCGATCGGAACCGTCACGCCCGGGCGAACCAGCGGGGCTCGCTATGATCTCGCCTCCTCCGGAAAGGGAGCTCTATGACTATCGAACGGGTCGGGGTCGTCGGCGGCGGCCTCATGGGATCGGGAATCGCCGAGGTGTGTGCCCGTAGCGGCATGGATGTCATCGTTCGAGAGCAGGACGAAGAAGCTCTCCAAGCGGCTCGGGCGCGGATTCAGAAATCCCTCGAACGGGGCGTAAAAGGCGCGAAGATTTCCGCTTCGGAAGCCGAAGAAACCGAATCCCGGATCGACTTCACGACCGACTACGGCGCGATGCACGACCGCGAGCTCGTCGTCGAAGCCGTGTTCGAGGACGAAGCGACGAAAGTGGCGTGCTTTCGCCAGCTCGACCAAGCCGTGAAGGCGGACGACGCGATCTTGGCTTCCAACACGTCCTCCATCCCGATCATGAAGCTCGCCGTCGAGACCCAGCGGCCGGCCTTCGTGTGCGGCATCCACTTCTTCAACCCCGTTCCGGTTCTCGAGCTCGTGGAGCTCGTGCCGTCACTCGTCACGAGTGACGAAACCACCGAACGGGCCGCGAACTTCGCGTCGGAACAACTCGGGAAGATCGTCGTTCGATCTCAGGACCGTGCCGGGTTCGTCGTGAATGCTCTACTCATTCCGTACATCCTTTCGGCGATCCGCATGGCGGAGTCGGGCTTCGCGACGGCCGAAGATATCGATGCCGGCATGGTCAAAGGCTGCAACCATCCGATGGGTCCGTTGGCCCTCGCCGACCTCATCGGACTCGACACGACGATGGCGGTTGCGGAGTCGATGTACGAAGAGTTCAAGGAGCCCTTGTACGCGCCGCCCCCGCTACTGTGTCGGATGGTCGAAGCGGGACTGCTCGGGCGCAAAACGAAACGCGGCTTCTACCAGTACCAACGCTAGGAAAACTCTATGTTGGATCCGCGTGTCCTAGCCGAGCGGCGCGACGACGTGATGGAGAGCTGTCGGCGTCGCGGCATCGACGTCGACGTCGATCGTGTGATCGAACTCCACCAGTCCGTCGCGCGCACTCAAACCGAACTCAACGAGGTCAACCGACGCCGCAAGGAGCATCAGAGCGCCGGGAAGAAGAAGCTCGAGCCGGAAGCGCGAGAAGCTCATGTCGCCGAGGGGCGCGCGATCAAGGAAACCGTTTCCCGACTCGAAGGAGAGCTCGCGCGAGCGCGCGAACAGCTCGATCAAGGGCTCGGCCAGCTGCCGAACTTCGTCCATCCTTCGGTGCCCGACGGCGGTGAGGAAGACGCGCGCGAACTGCGCCAGGTGGGAGAGCGCAAGACCTTCGACTTCGAGGCCCTCGATCATCTCGCTCTGGGTGAGCAGCTCGACTTGTTCGATTTCGAAGCCGGCGCGCGCGTCGCGGGCCAAAAGTTCTACTACTTGAAGAACGGAGCGGCGCTCCTCGAGCTCGGCCTGCAGCGCTACGCCCTGGAAATCGCGACCCGCGCGGGATACACGCCCTACGTCACGCCGGATCTCGCGCGGCCCGAGGTCGTCGCGGGTCTGGGCTTCAACCCGCGAGGCGAAGAAACCCAGATCTATTCGCTCGACAACGCGGATTTGTGCCTCGTCGGCACGGCGGAAATCACACTCGGCGGGCTCCACGCCGATTCGATCCTCGAGGAAAGCTCGTTGCCGGTCCGTATGGCGGGCGTTTCGCACTGCTTCCGGACCGAGGCGGGCGCGGCCGGTCGAGAGAGCCGCGGCCTCTACCGGGTCCATCAATTTACCAAGGTCGAGATGTTCTCGATCACGCGACCCGAAGATTCCGACGCGATGCACGAGGAGCTGTTGGCGATCGAAGAAGAGATCTTCCGCGGACTCGAGATTCCGTATCGCGTCGTCGACATCGCCGCCGGCGACTTGGGCGCCCCGGCTTATCGAAAGTTCGACCTGGAAGCGTGGATGCCGGGCCGTGGCGAGGGCGGTGCGTGGGGCGAAATCACGAGCACCTCGAACTGCACGGACTATCAATCTCGGCGCTTGCGCGTACGCTTTCGTCGCGACGCAACGCAAAAGAACGAGCTCGTACACATGCTGAACGGCACCGCGATTTCCAACGCGCGCGCCATCCTCGCCCTTCTCGAGAATCATCAGCAAGCGGACGGCACAGTCCGCATCCCCGAGGCACTCGTCCCGTATGTCGGAATCGAAGTCATCCCCCGACCGTCCTAGGCTCGTCCTCGGAACCGCGGGGCACATCGATCACGGCAAGACCACGCTGGTCCACGCCCTGACCGGGGTCAACACAGACCGGCTCCCCGAAGAACAGCGGCGGGGTATCACCATCGAGCTCGGCTTCGCGCCGCTCGAACTCGGCGACGTGCAGCTCGGCGTTGTCGACGTGCCGGGGCACGAGAAGCTGGTGCGCACGATGGTGGCCGGAGCTTCCGGTATGGACCTTGTGTTGCTCGTGGTCGCCGCGGACGAAGGCGTGATGCCTCAAACCCGCGAACACATCGCCGTCTGCGATCTTTTGGGAGTTCGCGCGGGACTCGTCGCGTTGACGAAGTGCGACATCGCCGATCCCGAGCTCGCGGATCTCGCCGAGATGGAGATCGCGGAGCTCCTCGAGGGAACCTCGCTGCGCGGGGCACCGTGCTTTCGCGTCGCAGCGCGCGACGGCACGGGGATTCCCGAGCTGCGGAACGCGTTGGCCGAAGTCGCCCGAGCGAGCCGGACTCACACGCGGCGCGACGGTCCGATGCGATTGTCGGTGGACCGCGTATTCTCCGCGCGCGGTTTCGGGTCCGTCGTGACCGGGACGTTGACCGGGTCCTCTGTATCCGTCGGAGACGACGTGACGTTTCACCCGGGCGGGCCGTCGGGTCGCGTTCGGGGACTTCAATCGTTCGGCGAGAGCACGGAAACGGTTTCTCCCGGCACGCGATGCGCCATCAACGTGCAGGGCGTCGACCGCGCTTCCGTTGCGCGCGGGATGGTGGTTGCTCACCCGGGCGAGCTGCGCGGCGTCGCGACCTTTGACGCCGAAATTCACTGGCTCACCGAGGCTCCTGAAATTGCGAAGCCGACGGCAGTCGCCGTGTTGGCGGGCACGGCCGAACGCAACGCCAGGCTGGCCCCCCTCGGCGGCGCGGCGCTCCCACCGGGAGGGCATGGCTTCGCGCGATTCCATCTCGAGGGTGATCCCATGGTCCTCCTCCCCGAAGACCGCATCATCGTCCGCGGGTTTTCTCGAACGGAGTACGGGGGCGCGACACTCGGAGGCGGCACGGTCATCGACACGGTCCCGGCGCGCCTCCGACCGAGCGACCCCAAGCTGATCGCACAGCTCACCCAACTGCGCGACGGAACCTTGCGGGAGACACTGTCGCTGCGAGTCGAACGCGGCGGCTATAGCGGCGTAAACGAGACCGATCTCGCCGCTGCGATCGGCCTGACGCCTGCGGAGGTCCGTCGGGAGCTCGAACTCGCGGGCGACGCGTTGTCTCGAAGCTCCCAGGGCACCTGGTTCCCGACGGCACTTCTCGATCGATTCGGCGAGCTTTTGCGGGAGACCGTCGCCGAATTCCACCGCACCGAACCGTTGCGCCCGGGCGTTCCCCAGCAAACGCTCGCAGCGACGCTTCCCGACAACACCGGAGAAGGCGCGTTCTCGCTCGTTCTAGACGAGCTCGTCGAGCGCGGCGCCTTGGGGATCGCAGACGGACTCGTGAGCGATCCGGAGCACTTGCCCGTGTTGTCACAGCACCAGGAGGCCATCGTCGCGCATATCCGGGCCGAAGCGATGACGCGCGAGTTCGAGCCCCCGACGTTCCGCGAGTGGCTCGATATGTTTCGGATCGAAGAGCGCGCTCTCCGCGACCTACTGGCCTACCTCGAGCGAGACGGATCGCTCACCCGCGCACCGTCGGACCTGTGGTTCGATGCTGTTGCTGTAGACGGGCTGCGCGAACGCGTGCGTTCGTTCCTACGAGAACACGGCGAGCTCGACACGCCCCAGTACAAGGAAATCATCGGCACGACGCGGAAATTCGCTGTTCCACTGATGGAACTCTTCGATTCGGAACGAATCACCGTTCGCCGCGGAGATGTCCGCGTCGCCGGGCATACCAAGACCCCGTCCTAGAAGAGAAACGCGACGGACGCCTGGGTCCAATCGAGAGCGCGGAGCCAGGAGATCCACGCCATGGATCCCGCGTTGGGGAACACGCCGAGCATCACCCCAAAGAACGCGCAAACACCGAGGGCCCATCCTTCGCCCGACGCTACGCGGCGCGCATCGGGCTCCCCGAAACCGTCGTCTTTCATGAACATCAAAGCGATGACGCGGATGTAAATGAGTCCCAGGACGACGGTCGCAAGCAGGGCGATGAGCGTCAGGAGAACGACGCCCGCATCGATGGACGACGAAAAGATCTGCAAGCGCGCGACGAAACCCGCGGTTCCCGGGGAGCCAGCCAAGCCGACCAGGAAGAAGGTCATAAACGCGGCGAGAACCGGTTGGCGATACGCCAATGCTCGGAAGTCGTCGACCCGCAAAGCGCCCCCTTCCCGGCGCGACACAACCGCGACGACGGCCCACGCCCCGAGGCTCAGGAACGCGAAACTCAGGAGGTAGAAGAGCATCGCGCCGAATCCGGCGCGGGTCGTCGTCACCAACCCGAGCGACATGATCCCGAGATGTGCCAAGCCGAGGTAGGAAAAAAGGCGCGTGATCTGGGTCTGCAGAACGGCCATGGCGCAGCCGACGCTCATACTGAGCGCCGCGAGCGTCCACAGCACTTCCGGAAGGAGCGTGTCGCCCGCCGCGATACCGAACGCTTCGGTCGCCAAGCGCGCCAGCGCGATCAGCGCCGCGCAGCGAAACGTCACTCCGAGGTGGGTTGCGACGCTTGGCGACGCGCCCTGCTCCGCGTCGGGAGTCGACGCGTGAAACGGCGCCCATCCGATCTTGGCAGCGAACCCGCCGAGAACAAGCGCGGTGCCCAACGCCGCAACGGTTCCGGTGCCGCCTGCCAGGGCATCGCGGATGCCCGTGTAGGTCACTTGGCCGGTTGCGCCGAACAACAAGACGATTCCGAACAGGAGGATCGCGCTCGACAACGCTCCGTGGAGATAGATTTTGAGTGCGCCCTCCAACGCAGCGTTGCGGTCTTTGCCTTGCGCCACCAGGGCGTAGACAGGGAAACAAGCGAGCTCCATTCCGACGAACAGCGAAGTCAGGTGGGTCGCCGATTGAATGAGCAGCATCCCGGCGAGCGAGAGCAAAGACAAGGCAAAGAACGGCCCCGCTCTCCCGGGACGATCCGCCAAGGAGCGCACGGCTACGAGGCTTCCAAGCAGCGTGACCGCAATGGTGAGACATGCGCCGAACGTCGACAGCCGATCCACCCGGAGGAGCCTCGAGGTCGCGGAGAACGACGCGTAGCCGCCCTCACCCCACTGTTCCCACGCAAAGAGAAACGCCGTGACAAGCGCCGCGATGCTGACCGCGCCCATCAACGCCACCCGCCATGCTTCTGTGACCGTCCGCCCCAGCACCCGCTGACGATCTCGCAAGAATAGCTCCG
Source organism: Myxococcota bacterium (assembly GCA_965223705.1). GTDB lineage: Bacteria > Myxococcota_A > UBA9160 > UBA9160 > UBA6930 > UBA6930. The sequence goes on from OZ245015.1 coordinate 29,039, forward strand.
CAATAAGAACCGCGAGGGCGCCCCCGACGACGGCCAGTACAGGCGCGATCACGTTCCATGCGACCTCTGCCATCGTCAGTGACACCCTTTCCAGTCGTGCTCGCGAAGAAGGTCTCTACGCGCCTTGTCTTCGATGACCGCGCACAGCTCGAGGATCGAGGGGTGGACGCGACGGAGCACGGGCTCGGGGTGGAAGCCGATCCACAGAGACGGGAGGAGGACGCCGGCGAGGAGCACGCGCTCGGCCCAACCGAAATGGAGCCCACTGACGCCGGGCGCGCGAAATGCTGCACGCCAACCGAAACGCATCAATACGACTGTGATCAGAGCGAGCCCGAAGGTCGCAGCGAGAGAGGTCTTCGGGTAGATGGGGTAGCTCGCCAAGAGCACGAGGAATTTCGAAACAAAAAGACTCGAACCGGGGAGGCCCGCCCCGACGAAGACGGCGGCGAGCAAGACGGCGACTCCCCCGTACAGAGGGATCGAGTGGGCGGGCTCGGAGGTTTCGCGTTGCAGATGTGAAGCGATCAGCGAGAGCCCGGCTGCGGCGAGACCGTAGGCACACAGGAACAGAGCCGTGCCCTCTAAACCACCCCCGGTAAAACTGAACAAACCGATGGCTGCCAGGTGAAGCGACGCAAAACAAGCGAAAGCGATCACCCGACGCGCGTTGTCTTCCGCGAAAGCGACAATACCCCCGTAGAGGAGACCCACCGTACAGAGGAGAACGAGCGGGTAGGACCAAGCCAACACCGTGTCGGGGAAGAGCGGGAGCGCAAAGCGAAAGAAGCCGAAGGCGCCGAGAAGAGGCGCGATGGCGACCAGCAGGATCGCGGCACTGCGCGGTGCCCGGGAGCTCGCCTCGGAGAGCCAGGCGTGAGACGGAAACAAACCCATACGACTCGCGAGCGCGAGGCCGAATGCCGCGAACAGCACCGGCTGCGTCTTCCACCAAACCGCTTCGCCCCACAACGGAACCGCGAGCTCTCGCAACCCCTGCCCGGCCGCCCCGACAGGAGCGATGAAGTCGAGCGCGTGCCGCCCCTCCTCGAGCAACGGATCCGCGCCGAGCGAGGACAACACGATGATCGCGCCCAACATCGGGAGCGATCCGGCTAGCGCGACCCCCGCGAAAGGAAGTACCGCCTCCTTCGGCGCAGCTCTGCCACCCGACGCCAGCAGGAACGCAATGGGCAGGATCGACAGCTCCCAGAAGACATAGAAAAGCACCAAGTTGAGAGAACACAGCGCTCCCAACCAGGCTGTCTCGAGTGCGAGAAGGAAGAACGCTTGAAACTTGCCGCTTTCACAAATCTCGCGACGACACGCGATCCAAACCAACGGACATACCCACGAGATCAGGACGGCGATGACAAGCGCCACCCCGTCGACGCCCACCAAATAATTCGCTCCGAAGTTCGGCATCCACGGCGCGTACTCGATGAACTGGAAACTGACGTCAGCGGGCGCAAAAGCCGCCCACAACCGCAGGGAGATGACCGCGTTGACGACCGTTCCAGCGAACCCGACGAACCACCAGCCCACCATCGGAAAGGTGCGACTGAAGAGTCCTCGCAACAGGAGCTCGACGCCGGCGAGTCCGACGGCGACGAATGCCGGCACGAAAATCAGCCAGCCCAGGGTCGCGGGAATCACGAGGCACCCATGACGTACATCGCGATGGCGAGAGTCCCGAGGATCGAGAACGTGAGATACGTCTGAAACTGACCGCTGTGAAGCCGTTTGAGAAACTCTTCGCTGATCCCCTCGAATGCGCGCGCGGAGCCACGCATGAACGTCTCCTCGAGCACGGCGCGATCGAGTGCGCGTAGCACGAAGCCGCGCGCGACGAGGCGGAGCGGGCGGAGAACGCCGTCTTTTGCCAAGCGATCGATCTGAAAATGAGCTTCGACCAGTCGCCGGAAACGTTGTACCGGCTCGGGGAGCCTCCGATTCGGCCGACGCTCGAATAGATACGCGACGAGCGCCCCCGACGCTGCGACGGCCGTCGTGGAAACGGCGAGCCACTGACTCGACGCGGAATGAGCGGTGAGCGTGGACGGTGCCCCGAACCAACCCCCGACAACGCAAAAGACGGCAAGGCCGGCGAGCACGACGTGCTCGAGCTGACGGACGTCTTCGCGCAAAGGTTTTGCGGGGCCGGGCCCCGCAAAGGTTCTCAGGTAAGCGCGCATCAATCCGAAAGAGAGCCCCGCAACCGACAACAGCGAAACGTAATAGAGCGCCGAGCGCTCCGAGTACGCAGCGGCGAGTAAGGAACCGCGCGACGAAAAACCGATCAGAAACGGGAAGCCCGCCGCGGCGAGGAAGCCGACGACGCAGTAGCGGTGGACCCGCGGCAGTCCGCGGCGCAAGCCGCCGACTGCTTCGAAGGAGGTACTTCCTTTTGTCGCGATCGAGATGGCCCGAGCGGAGAGGAACAGGAGAAGGAAGAACACGGAAAAGCCCGCAACGTGATGGAGTGCGGCCGCCACCGCACCGCTCGCGACCCCGACGAGCATCCATCCCAAATGGGTGCGGGTTGCCGTGACAAACACGCGATCGATTTCGCGCACCACGGCTCCGACAAGCGCGGAATAAAGCGCCAGAAGTGCGCCGAACCACGCGAGCCAGACTGCCGCCGCGTCGACGTGCGCAAGGACAGCGCTGAACCGAGCGAGGGGAAGCAATGTGCCGACGCCCGCGACAGCGATCATGAGAAATACCGTGCCGGCGATCGGGAGCGGCTTGTTCGGCGCCAGCCACACCAGCGAAGCTCGAATTGCCGCAGCGGCGGCAATGGCAAAGGCCGCACCGGTCACTCCTGGTTGGGCGGGAGCAAAACCCGAGTCAAAACGTGACCAGAGCAGGGATTGGTGAGCTTCGGAAGCAAGAGCCGAAGACAACAAGAATGCCGCTACCAGGAGCATCACATCGGACAGTCCAAGCCAAGCCAAGGCCCTTGTTCCGGAACCTCCTTCCGAACCGATCCAGAGGAGGGCGAAGACACCGGCCGCCACCCAACCGACGTAGGCGACCATGACGTCGGCCGCGAGGATCAACAAGAGAACCGCGGACGTTTCCGCCAGAACGAAAAGCGTCAGGCGGCGCCCCTGATCTCCGGGCAACGTGCGTGCCGCGAAGCAGCTGACGACCGCCGCCGACGCCAGCGCGAGCGACGTAAGGCCCGCGACCGGATCGAAACGCAGACTCATCTCGGCAGAGAAGCGGACCGATTCGAACCACGTAAAGAGAGGTGGGTCGTGCACGATCCGCTCTCCGGGGAGCGAGAACGTCAAGTACCAACCCGCTAGAGCGAGGATCCCGAAGACGCCTCCGGAAACCGCGACTCCGAAGTGAGCGGCGTAAGCTTTGCTCACGACGGGTTGCTTCCCGGCGACTCCCAACGCCCCGACGAACGGCAATACAATCGCAACGTAGAGGAGGACGAACTCAGAACCTACCATCGCAAACGACTCGCGGATTCGAGATCGGCAGAGCCGCGCGCGCGAACCCACGCCGCGATCAGAGCCGTCGCCACGGGAAGTTCGAGCACCGCGATCACGACGACCAGAGTGGCCAAGCCGAGAGAAGAACCGGAGCTCTCCCAACGAGAGGCGTAGCCGACGAGAGCCAGAACGATTCCACCCGTTGTCAACTGGACCGACATCCATGCGATCCAGACGTTGCGCCGGAGCAGTGCTCCCCCGATCCCGAGTCCGATCAGCAAGGCTGCGACGGCCAACGTGTGAGAAAGAGGCACTACGAATCCCGTCGCGCGCTGTCTTGCAGCGCGCTGACGGCGACGAAGGCCGCAGTGACCAGACAGGAACAAGCTCCGAGGGCGAGAAGGAGATCGCTATCGAGGACCGGGTCGGACCTGCCCCGGCTCGGAGCGCGCAGTGCGATGCCCACGACCGCGGCGGTCCCGAACGCCACGACCCCGGCGCCGATCGCCCGGGCGACGCGTCGCCCGGGCCGCGCTCTCGGCGCGACCTCCTCGGCACCGATCGTGGCGACCATCAGGAGGAGACAAGCGCAGGAGTACGCGACGAGATGGACAACGCCCACAAGTGCTGCGCCCGACAAGAGATACAAGCCCGCGAGCGCGACCATCGAGAGCCACAGGCGGGATGCGGCGCGCGCGGGGCTCTGCGCGAGAACGACTCCGACGCCGCCCAACAACGCAGCCGCTGCGAGCCCGTAGGGCAGCCACGCCATCATGCGGACGAGACCCACCAAGCGGTCCCCAGCGCGTTCAGAAACGCCAAGGGGATCACGGCCAACTCGACGCGCCCGAAGAACGGCGTCGATCGAGGAGCGGGAAGCACCGCTTCCGCGACGAAAAAGGCACTCATCACGACCAAGGTTTTCGCGACAAATGCGCTCACGTGGATCACGGCGCAAATCGCAGTGCCGAGCCCGGTCCCCAGGAAGGACGCGGCTTCGATGATATGCGCCTGATCCGCGTACGGTACGGACCACGCCCCCATGTACAACGTGACGATCCAGGCCGCGATCAGGGGGCGCCACAGCAAACGCGTCGCGCGCGTCAGCTCGCCGTAGGGCCCCGACCGACCGTCCGGCACGTAGCTGCCGAAGAGCCGACACACGGTCAACGCGACAGCGACAAACAGCAAGCAGCCGATGGGTTGCAGCACGATTCCCCAAGCGGGGAGCGGCGGGAGCGCGTCGGCGATCCGGATGACCCGATCCTGCGCGGCGGCGATTGCGGCCAGGCGCGTAGAGCCGAAGGCGATCGCAGTGCCCGCCACAATGAGGGTCCAAGCGGCGGCCGCCGCCAGCGAGAAGACCGAGCGGCCGGAGACCTTGAGCGAGCCCGCGGCGACCCAAGCAGTCGCCGTCGCGCCGGCCACCAGTACGAGTAGGCTGCCGGGGAGATCCGAAAGCGTGAGTTGGACCGTACCGACGCCAAAGCTATAAGCGCCACCGAACGGCAGCAGGGCGAACAAGGACGTCGCCCCCACAAAGCCCGCGGCAACGCCGAATCGCGAAGTGCCGCTGTGGTCGTACCCGCGCGTGTCGCTCTTCGCGGCGGCCTTCACCACGTCGGCGATCGGACGAAGGAGCCCGAACATCCGCGCGGTCGATAGCTCGATCCGATCCGGCAGCACGCGTCCTTCGACGAGCGCCGGGACCTTCCGAGAAAGCCAAGCCGCGCAGGGAAGGAAGAAGCCCAACACGACCAGGACCAAAACGATCGACGGCCCGATCACGGACCCTCGGTCGTGGTTCGCGGGGGTACCCGACGGCGAGACGCGTATACGAAGCCGAGGAACCCGGGGATTCCGAGGGCCATCAACGCAGGCGTCGCCGAGCCGATCCGCGAAAGAGGCGCGACCACGACCAACAAGAGGGCCGCCCCGACGACGAGTGTGAACAGAAGTGGAGTCGTCAACGCTGCGGAAGTCGCGGGCGGCTCCAAAGCCTCGTGGCGGCGCTCGGTGCGGGGGCCCGCCACGGGCCGTCGCCGACGCAGGGCAAGAAGGAACAACGCGGTTGCAACGCTCGCCGTCGCGACGAAGGTCGCAAAGGACGCGAGCTCACCGCGGGTGGCGAGCACTTCGGGCATACCGTGCGCTAACCCCCCGTTAGAGCAGCGGAAACGCGGCGAACCTAGCCAGCGCTCGGAACGCCGTCAAGAAAAGGCGAAGCCGAGAAAAGGCGCACGCGCGGTGTAGACTCGGATCATGGCCACTCCGATCGCGGTGCTCGGTGCGGGGAGCTTCGGGACGTGTCTCGCGATGCTCTGCGCGCGAAAACACGACGTGCTGTTGTGGGCTCGCGATCCGGAAGTTGCGAAATCGATCAACGAAACGCGTCACAACCCGCGCTACTTGACCGACGTCGCGTTGCCGACGGGCGTGCGCGCGACCTCGAGCATCGAAGAGGCGCTCGAGGGGCGCGAGCTCGTCGTGGTCTCGGTCCCGAGTCACGGCGTGCGCTCGGTGATGACGAAAGCCCACACCTACCTCGATGAAAACGCGGTTCTGGTTCTGACGTCGAAAGGCATCGAAGTCGACACGGGCCTCACGATGGATCGGGTCTTGCGCGAAGTGCTGGATCCGATTTTCCATCCGCGCATCGTCTCGCTCTCGGGCCCGTCCTTCGCGCGCGAGATCGCCGAGGAACGACCCACAGCGGTGACCCTGGCGAGCTACGACGAGACCTACGCCATCTCCGTGCAGGCGGAAATCTCCTGCCCGTGGTTCCGGTGCTACTCCCATGACGACGTGATCGGCGTCGAGATCGGGGGCGCGATGAAGAACGTCATCGCCATCGCCGTCGGCATGTGTGATGGACTCGGGCTGGGTTTGAACGCGCGCGCGGCGCTGATGACGCGGGGCTTGCGAGAAATGACGCGGCTGGGGGAGCGCCTCGGGGCGAATCCGCTGACTTTTCAGGGCCTCTCGGGAATGGGGGATCTCCTGCTCACCTGCACCGGGGACCTGTCTCGAAACCGAAGTGTCGGACTCGAGCTCGGCCGCGGACGGAGCTTGGCGGACATCACGTCGGGGATGAACCAAGTCGCGGAGGGCGTGCGCACCACGAGCGCGGTGTGCCGGCTGGCGGACCAACTGGAAGTGGACATGCCGATTGCTCAAGCCGTACGCCTCGTGATCGAGGGACGCGCGAATGCCACGGAAGCCGGCGGCATCCTCATGAGCCGACAGTTGCGCGCTGAACTCGACTGAACCCGCCGGGTCTCGTACTCTGATGAAATCGAATTTCACTTTCACTTACGAGCGACGATGAATCTCCGAACCGCAGAACAGGTCGTTCGATGAGCCGACCCGATGCGCGTGCGAACCTCGCGGCCCTTCGCCCGGGCGATGCCGCGACGGTCACCGAAGTCGTCGCGGACGGTCCCATCGCGCAGCGCCTCTGTGACCTGGGGTTCTTGCCGGGCACCGAGGTGGCGTTGCTGCGGCGCGCGCCGCTGGGGGACCCACTGTGCTTCTCCGTTCGCGGGACCGAGCTCTGCCTGCGCGGGAGCGAAGCGGCACAGGTCCTCGTCGCACCGGCGGGGTCCGCGAAGCTCTCGTGACCGCCGCCGCCCTTCGACTGGGCCTCCTCGGCGCGCCCAACTCCGGCAAGACCACCCTCTTCAACGCACTGACCGGTCTTCGCGCAAAAGTCGCGAACTACCCGGGAGTGACGGTCGAGCACCGCGAAGCCACCCTCGCGCTCGGAGATCGGACCGCCACCCTGATCGACCTGCCGGGGACCTACAGCTTGTCGCCCGTGTCCGCCGACGAGGCAGTCGTCTCCGATCTGCTGGCCGGACGTCTTTCGGGCAGCGCTCCGCCGGACGCGCTGGTGATCACGGCCGATGCGTGCAGCCTCGAACGCGGGGTGCTCTTCATCTCCCAGGCGCTGCGACTCGGTCTCCCGACGTGTCTGGTCCTTACGATGATCGACGAGCTCAGCGCTCGCGGGGGTCACATCGCACCGGAGGCGCTCGAAGTCGCACTCGGCATCCCGGTCGTGGGTGTCGTCGGGACCCGCGGCGTCGGACTCGATCGCCTGCGCGGTCTCTTGGATCGGCCGGAGGCGTGGCCGCGACCGGTCATCCGCCCTCCCGAGTCGGGTCCCGAACGCGACGGTTGGGGTCAATCCGTCCTCGGGCGCGGGGAATGGCGCGCCCCGGAGCCGCATCGCCCGTCCCGCCAAATCGATGCGGTTCTACTTCACCCGGTTTGGGGTCTTCTGATCTTCCTCGGCGTCATGCTGTTCTTCTTCCAGACCATCTTCGCCTGGGCCGCCCCGGCCATGGACGGGATCGACGGTGCGATCGGCGCCGCCGCCTCGGCGGTTCGCGGCGGACTTCCAGAAGGCGCGTTCGCGGACTTCCTCGCCGACGGCGTCATTGCCGGTGTCGGCTCCGTCGTGATCTTCCTGCCCCAGATCGTTCTGTTGTTCGCCCTGCTCACATTTCTCGAGGGCCTCGGCTACATGGCACGCGCGGCTTTTGTCGTCGATCGGGCGATGGCGCGGGTCGGGCTCGAAGGCCGCGCGTTCGTCGCCCTGCTGAGCTCCTACGCGTGTGCAGTCCCCGGCATCATGGCCACGCGGACGGTCCCCTCTGCGCGGCTCCGCTTGGTCACCATCCTCGTCGCGCCGCTGATGACGTGCTCGGCCAGACTTCCCGTGTACGCACTCCTCATCGGAGCCTTCGTCCCCGCGACGGCCCACGTCGGCCCGCTCGGCGCCCAGGGACTTGCGCTGTTCGGGCTCTATCTGCTGGGCGGTGTCGCCGCACTGGTCGCCGCACTCGTGTTGCGGCGCACCGTCGGGAAGGGCGAGGGCCTTCCCTTCTATCTCGAGTTGCCGTCCTACCGTTGGCCGCAGCCGCGCGTCGTCGCTTTGCAGGTGTGGGACCGGGCGAAGAGTTTCTTGAAGCGCGCCGGCACGATCATCCTGGCGGCTGCGATCGTCCTTTGGGTCCTACTGAACTTCCCGCGACAAGAGGGAGCGCCCGGCGTCGCGCCGGAGGAAGTCGCGCGGCATGCGATCGAAAACAGTTACGCGGGGCGGCTCGGGCATGCGATCGAACCTTGGATCGCACCCCTCGGTTTTGACTGGAAGATCGGCGTGGGCTTGGTTGCGAGTCTCGCCGCCAGGGAAGTGATCGTCGCGACACTCGCGCAGATCTACGCGGTCTCCGATGCGGAAGAACGCTCCCTGCGAGACGCGGTGCGCAACGATCGCGATCCAGAAACGGGCGCTCCGGTCTTCACGACCGCGACGGTGGCGTCGCTCCTCGTCTTTTTTGTGTTCGCGCTGCAGTGCACGTCCACGATTGCTGTAATCGCTCGAGAAACCCAGTCGTGGCGTTGGCCCGCCTTCGCCTTTGGCTACCTCTTGGTGCTGGCATATGCTGCAAGCTTCATCACGTATCGAGTCACCCTTGCAATCACGTAGCAACCGGTTCGCGAACGCGATTCTTCTCCTCCTGCTGTCAACCGCCGTTTCATGGCTGGCCACGGCCTGCGGCCCCAGATACGCCCGGGTCAAGGTTCAAGACTCGGGTGGGATCTCGATCAAGCTGCGCTCGCAAAAGGGCGTCGAGCGCGGCTTCGCGCATCCGGCGACGATCTCGGGAGCGCGACTCGCTCACATCCTCTCGTTCGTCGACGTCCGCGCTGAGAAAGACGGCCGAAAGCCGGCGGTTCATCTCGACTCGGTCTATCCCCTGGGCGAATCGCTGTCACGTGCGTTCGCGCGGGCCGAGTCCCACCAGGAATTGGTCGTCGAAGTAACGCGCACCGAACGACGCCTCGGCCTGTTTACCGACAAACACCTGACGAGCTTCGTCACGTATCTCGAGGGTGATTCCCTCATCATCCATTGGTCCCGAGTGGACTGGCCGGTGCCCAAGCAACGCGAAGACGATTCCCTCGAGCCGTGGCCGAATAAACGGGTTCAGTCGTTTCGCGTTCTGCCTTCGGAGTACATCGCCGCGGTCGGCACCCAGGGCGTTTCTGTCGACTGGCGTGACAAGCGGTTCCGCCACGCGTCGAACCTGCGCTTCAGTGCCGGCGGCAAGCTGCGCCGAAAGCAAATGCTTCTCGACGCGGGAGGCGGTGCCGAGGTGGAAAACGAAGTGCGGAGTGACGAGCCGGTGTTGCCGAAGGGGCTGTCACCCGCGCAGCTCCGCGATCTTGCCGATCTCGAGGAAGCGCGACGCCAGGGTGAGGTTGCGGAAGCGGAGTATCACCGGCGACGGCGCGAGATTCTCGAAGCGGCTTCTGCGCCCTAACGCGCCAGCTCGTCAAACAGCGCGCGCAGAGAGACGCGTTCGAGGCTGCCGTCGCCGCGCTCGCCTTCGATCTCGCGCAGCGCGTCCTCCCGCGGTCCCAGCTCGAGACAGTGCTCCGGCGGCAGCGTTTCGAGCGCCGGACCGTCTTCGTTGACCGGGCAGATATCTCGCCGTTCGACGCGCGCGTCGTGATCGAGCCAGCGGAGCGGCAACCCTTGGGTGCGGCAAACGTAGGGGCGGCGCTCGTAGATCCGGCAGCGGCCGTCGCCGCCCAAGAACGCACAAGCGCCCGGAGGATGCGGTGCCTGGCCCCGCAAACGGCCCGTGTTCGCCGCTCGAATTTCGTCCGCTTCGACTGTGAAGACCGTGATGTCATCTCGACAGCAGGACACGCAGCCGAGTTTGCAGCGAAGGCGACCCGCGTTACGCCGCTCGAGTTCCGCGACATCGGAATCGACACGGTCGTAGAAATCGGCGAGTCGCCCGCGGCTCACAGTAGCCCTACAACAATCGGTCGTCGCTCGGTGAGGCCCCTTCCATCGCGAGGAGACGCCGCTTGAGCGGAAGACCGCCCCCAAAACCGCCGAGCTTTCCGCCGGCGGCGACAACTCGGTGACACGGAATCACCAACGGCAGCGGGTTCGCGCCGCTAGCTGCTCCGACCGCCCGCATCGCGCCGGGCTTTCCGATCGAGGAAGCGATTTCCCCGTAGGTCCGGGTCGCACCGTAGGGAATGGCTCGAAGCGCCGACCAGACTTCCCGCTGGAAGACCGTGCCGTAGAGCTCGAACTCGAGCTCGAAACCGTGGCGCTTGCCTTCCAGGAACTCCTGCACCTGGCGAATTGCGCCCCGATTGTGCGCATAGCCCTCTTCGATCGGCGCCGACGCCAAGTGCTGCGCGACGAACCCCTGGAAACCGCGCCCCGAGGCGCGAGGCAGACCGAGATAGATGAGTTTTCCGCAACAGCTCGCGGCCAACATGCCGCCTTCCGATGTTTCGAAACGAGCCGTGTGGACGATCTCCATGAGATCGCCACAATACCATGCTTGCGGAGGTTCCGGGTTGGCACACGTGTTGGTTACAGGCGGCGCTGGTTACATCGGGAGCCACGCACTGCGCGCGATCGTGGCGGCGGGGCATCGGGCGGTTGTCGTTGACGATCTACGCACCGGGCGGGCGGAGTTTGTCGGCGACGCCCCCCTCGAACGTTGCGACGTCGGTGACGCTGACGCGCTCGATCGAGTCTTTCGAAAGCACTCGTCGATCGACGGCATTCTCCACTTCGCGGCTTCGACGTCCGTTCCCGAATCGACCCGCGATCCGGTCGGCTATTACGACAACAACACCGTTGCGAGCCTCCGGCTACTCGACGTCGCACGGCGCCACGGTGTGCGCGCCTTCGTGCTGTCTTCGACGGCGGCGGTGTACGGGAATCCGTCTCGCGTGCCGATCGACGAAGAAGCGGCTTGCGAGCCCATCAATCCCTACGGCCGCTCGAAGCTCGTCTTCGAACAAATGCTCTCGGACGTCGGAGCGAGCGAACACCTCGCGTGGTGTGCGTTGCGCTACTTCAACGCGAGCGGTGCGGATCCCAACGGTGATTTGGGCGATTGTCGTCGCCCGGCATCGCATCTCGTACCGGCTGCTCTCGAAGCTGCGAGCGGCCTGCGCGAGAGACTCGAGCTCTTCGGGACGGACTACCCGACGGCGGACGGAACCTGCATCCGCGACTATATCCACGTCAGCGATCTCGCGAGCGCACACGTACTGGCGCTCGAATCGCTGCTCGACGGCGGCGATTCCGGTGTCTTCAACTTGGGGACGGGGCGGGGCGCATCCAATCGCGAAGTCATCGAGACAGCCGCGCGCGTGTCGGGCCGCGCCGTTCCGATGGTCGAAGTGGGCCGTCGGCCCGGGGATCCCGCAGAACTCGTGGCAGATGCTTCGCGCTTCAAGCAGCGCTTCGGTTGGCAGCCTCGGCATTCATCGCTCGACGAAATCGTCGAAACGGCCTGGCGCTGGATGCGTGACGGCGGAACTCCCTAACCGCTAAATCGCCGCGCCCCTGCGCGGGGCGGCGTAGGCGGCGAAGCGGTTGCCCGCCTCGCCGCCCAGCGATACCGCGGGGGCTTCTAGCGACGTGCGCGAGCGCGCGTCGTCTTTCGCCGGGCCGTGGTCGTCTTCCGCCGCGCGGTCTTCTTGCGCGCCGTAGCCTTCTTGCGCGTGGTCTTCTTGCGGGCGGTCGCCTTCTTTCGCGTCGCCTTCTTGCGACCGGTCGCTCGACGCGCGGTCTTCTTCCTCGCGGGCTTGCGGGTCGTCTTCTTGCGCGTGGTCTTCTTGCGCGCCGTGCTCTTGCGCCGCGTCGCCTTCTTGCGCGTCGCTTTCTTCCGACCCGTCCCGCGTCGCGCCATCTTCGTGCGCGCTACGTCACCGTCTTTGTCGATGAAGTAGAGCCAGCCCTCTTCGCGTTCGACTCCCGCCTTGGCGACGACTTCGCGTCGGCCTCGGCCGGGCTTCCCGCCTCCGCGCGCCATCGGCGCTCGACTCACGTGACCCTTCTTGTCGAGGTAATAGAGCCAACCCTTGGCTCGTCGGACACCGGTTTTCGCAACCTTTGTGGCCATTGGTTTCTCCTCGCTCGCTGTGCGGCGATCTCTTTTTCCACTCTGTTCGCAACAAAGTCCGCTGGAGGGGTGGCGGACGCGGGGGGATCCCGTCGCTATCGACGGAATGGGCGGATCATCGGTCGCTCCACCGACGGTGTCAATGGTTTTCCGGAGCCTTACACCTCGGAGTTGCGACTCGCGCGAGCTTCCACAGCGTCGATGACGCGAGCGGGATAGTCGATGCCGTCGAGGCGCGTCATCTCTTGGATACCCGTCGGGCTCGTCACGTTGATCTCGGTGAGACGGCCGCCGATCACGTCGATACCGACGAAGAACAACCCGTCGCGCCGCAGACTCGCCGCGATCCGCGAGACGATTCGGTGGTCGGCGTCGTCGAGTTCCGCCCGAGCGGCTCTGCCACCGACATGGAGGTTCGCTCGTGCCTCGCCCTCGGCGGGCACGCGCAACACGGCACCGAGCGGCTCTCCATCGAGGAGCAGGACGCGCTTGTCGCCCTCTTTCACCTCGGGCAGGAAGCGCTGGGCCATGGCCCGTCGCGTGCCGAAGGCGGTGCTTTGCTCGAGGAGGGATTGCAGGTTGGCGTCGCCGCGCCGCAGGACGAAGATGCCCTCGCCGCCGCGACCGTCGAGCGGCTTGATGATCATTTCTCCGCCGAGCTCATCGAGGAATCCGATCAATCGTTCGCGCGAAGACGTGACCAGGGTCTCGGCCATCAGCTCGGGGAAATGCAGCGCGTAGAGTTTTTCGTTGGAGGACAGAATGCCCTCGGGACGGTTCAGCACCGTCGCGCGGTGACACAGCGTGAGGATTTGCGTCGCTGTGACGTATTCCGCATCGACCGGCGGGTCTTTGCGTTGCCAGACCACATCCGCCGCATCATCCAGCACCACGTCCTCGGGGTCGCCCAGGGAGGCCGGCTTCCCGGCGACGCGCTGAAGCGCCATCGGATAGATTCGAGCCGTCGCGCGGCCTCCTTCGACGCCGAGATCGCCGGGGTCGGCGTAGTAGACCCGATGACCGCGCGACTGTGCTTCGATCGCTAATGCAAAGGTGGTGTCCGCGTCGATATCCATGATCGACGGCGGGTCCATGACGAAGACCAGTCGAAGCCCCATGGGGTCAGTCGGTAGCGCACGCGCTGGGGCGTCGGCTACGGTCGCCCACCCCCGAGGAGTTTTCCTGTGGCTCGAGGCCGCTTCCGGGTCCTGCGTTTCCTTCTGATCGGCTGCTTCGCGGTGGGCACACTCGCCGTTGCGGGTGGTATTGCCCTCTATTTTGTCTTGTTGCGGGATCTACCGGATCTGGCCCCGCTCGAGGACTATCGCCCGGCCCTGACGAGCGTCGTCCTCGACCGAAGCGGCCAAACGGTCGGCGAGTTCTACGAGCACCGGCGCAGGATCACCCCCTTGGCCGAGCTGCCGAACCATCTGATCCAGGCCTTTGTCGCCGCCGAAGACGACACGTTCTACGAACACGCCGGCGTCGATTACGTCTCCATCGCGCGCGCTGCGTGGGCAAACCTGCGCGCCGGAGGTGAGACTCGGCAAGGCGCGAGCACGATCACCCAGCAGATGGTGAAGCAGCTCCTGCTGTCCCCTGAGCGGACCTATCGCCGCAAGCTGCGCGAGATGATCCTCGCGAGGCGTATCGAGCAGCGCTTCAGCAAGGACGAAATCCTCTTCCTGTATCTGAACGAGATCTATTTCGGATCTGGGGCGTACGGGGTCGGCGAGGCCGCGCGGACGTACTTCGCCAAGGACGTGCGAACGATCACGGTGTCGGAGGCGGCGCTCCTCGCGGGCCTGCCCAAAGCTCCCGGGCGGAATTCTCCCTACCGCAACCCGGAGCGCGCCGAAGCGCGGCGTCGCTACGTCGTCGAGCGGATGTTCGAGGAGGGCTACATCGACGCTGCGACCTACGCGGTCGCCGAGGCGGAGCAACCCGAGCTCGCGGCACCTCCCGGCGAGAGCGATTTCGACGTAGCCGCGTACTTCGTCGAAGAAGTGCGACGCAGCCTCGTCGAGCAGCTGGGCAACGAAACGGTGCTCCGTGGAGGGCTCACCGTCGAGACGACGCTCGACCTCGATTTGCAGCGAGCGGCCGTGGGGTCGGTACAGGGCGGCCTGACGCAACTCGATCGTCGCCAGGGCTACGCGGGCCCCGTGCGTCGTGTCGAACTCGCGGACCGCGACGCAGAGCTCGAACGGCTGGCGCAGCAGAACGACCTCCTGAGTGTAGAAGGCGAGCTCCTCGCCGAGTTCCCCGAGCGCGAGGCTCTGCTCGGCCTGGTCCTAGGCGTCGACCGTCGATCGCAGACTGCGGAGATCGGATTCGCGCCGGGCTTCTACGGAACTGCGCACCTCGATGACGTCGCCTGGGCCCGTCCCCGCGATCTCAAGACGCGCGCTCGCGACATGAAAGCGATCGCCGAGATCTTTTCGGTCGGCGACGTCGCGCACTTCCGGCCCGTTCCGAACCCGGACGAAGGTGACGACGCCCTTCGGGTCGCGCTGGTGCAGACACCGGAAGCCCAGGCGGCCCTGCTGTCGTTCGACCTCGAAAGCGGGGAAGTGCTCGCCATGGTCGGGGGCTACGACTTCGCGGCTTCGGAGTTCAACCGCGCGACCCAAGCCCTCCGCCAACCCGGCTCGGCATTCAAGCCGCTCATCTACGCCGCTGCGCTCCACCACGGCTATACGCCGGCTTCGATCCTCTACGACCGGCCCGTCGTCTACGAAGACAAGACGACAGGCTTCGTATGGCGTCCCGAGAACTACGGGCGCCGCTTTCTCGGGCCGCTCACCATGACCGAGGCATTGGCCCGCTCTGTCAACAACGCGACGATTCATCTGTTGCGCGACGTCGGTGTCAGCAAGGTGATTCGCTTCGCGCGACAACTCGGAATCGAGTCTCCTCTCACGAAAGACCTCTCCCTCGCGTTGGGCTCGAGCCCCGTGACGCTCCTCGAGCTGACCCGCGCGTACGCCGTGCTGGCCGCTTCCGGAAAGCGCGTGACGCCGCGTTTCGTGCGGCGTGTGCTCGATCGCGACGGCGAGGTATTGCTCCAGAACTTGGAGCTCCGCGCCGGCGGGGACCCGCAGGCAGCCGACCGTCTCGATCGCGAGACCGTGGCCTTCGCAGGAGACGAGACGGACCTCACCGCACCCGACGGTGAGGGTCGGATTCTGCAGGAGCAAGAGGCCTATCTCGCGGGGAGACTCGTTCGAGCGGTAGTGGATCATCCCCGAGGCACGGGACGGCGCGCGCGCGCGCTCGGTCGACCGCTCGGCGGAAAGACCGGCACGACCAACGACCAAGGCGACGCCTGGTTCGTCGGCTTTTCGCCCGAGATCGTGACCGGCGTCTGGGTGGGATTCGATTCCAAACAAGTCTTGGGGGTCAGTGAGACCGGCGGACGCGCCGCGCTTCCGATTTGGCTCGACTACATGAAAGCCGCCCTCGCCAACCGCCCGGTTCGCGACTTCGCGATTCCCGAGGGCATCGTATTCGCGCGGGTCGACGCGAAGACCGGCGAGCTCGCCAGCAATCGCAGTGAAGCGACGGACTTTCTCGCGTTTATTTCCGGCACCGAGCCCCGGCGAGACCGCACGGCGGGCACGACCACCGCCGAGGATCGCCGCGGCCTCCGAAGCGACTTCTAGGCCCCATGGAAACCGGATCGACACACGGCGCAGAGATACACGCGGCCACTCTCTCGGGGCGGCTGGCGACGCTGCGGGAGAAGACGGCGATCGAGCACGTCGCGCTCCTCGTGTGCGAGTCCGCCGAAAGCGCACGAATCGTCGCGGCCGACGGCCCCGACCGAGAGTCGCGTACCCGCCCGGGCGCTTCGTTTCCGTTGCAAGCGGGCGCGCTCGCGAGCCGCGGGGCGCGCGACGTCTCCGATTTGGGAGACGAGGGGAAACCGCTCAAAGATTTAGGCTTTTCGGGCATCGCCTTCGTTGCACTCGGCATCGACGGGGAGCGCGTACTCCTCGCCGCCGGCGGTCCCTCGGGAAAGGCTTTGCGCCCGAGAGACCTCGCCGAACTCGACGCGCTGGCCAAGCAGCTGGCGCGCGACGCGTCGAGCGAAAGCCTTTCCGAAAAGCTTGAAGGACTCGACGAGCAAGTCCGCGAGCTCGATCGGTTGGCCGCCCTCGGAAGTCTCGTCGCGGAGATCGTCCACGAAATCCGGAACCCCTTGGTCTCCGTGAAAACCCTGCTCGAGCTCCTGCCCGAACAGGGAGACGACCCCGAGCTCATCGAAGATTTCCTACCCGTCGCACTCGATGAAGTGCGCCGCGTCGAACGCCTCCTCGAGAACGTGCTGACCCACGCCCGGCCGAGTTCGCGATCCGGAAACGCCGCAGTCGGCGAGGCGATGACCTCCGTGGTCGGGCTTCTCTCTCAACGCGCGCGCGCGCGTGTCGTCGAACTCGAGAGCGACTGCGAGAAAACGTTGCCGCCGGCGAAGATCGACGACGACAGCCTGCGCCAGGTGCTCCTCAACCTGGCGATCAATGCGATCGACGCGTCGCCCGAAGGGGGGCGTGTTCGAATCGTCGCTCGCAGGGAGGGCGACCGGCTGACGATCGACGTGAGCGATGAGGGCCCGGGCGTTCCGAAGGCGTTGCGAGAAAAACTCTTCGAACCGTTCTTCTCGACCAAGCGTGACGCCGCTGGCGGCCTCGGGCTCGCGATCTCGAAACGGCTGGCGGACGCGTGCGGCGGACAACTCTCGGTGCGAGACGCGGACGGCGGCGGGGCGTGTTTCCGCTTGGAAGTCCCGGCTGCCACGTCGGCCTAGAAGCGCTCGAACCAGCGGCTGCCACGTCGGCCTAGAAGCGTTCGAACCAGCGGCTGGCAAACCGTCCGACGTCGGCCAACCCACTCGAAAAGAAATGATCCGCGCCTTCGATCACGTCGAGGGTCGCCTGGGCCGCACCCTCGCAGTGCGCCTCGAGATCTGCGAGGGCGGCGATGTCGTCGTCCTCGGCAGCGATGATCAAACACGGCGCCTCGAGATTGCGGATCGCGTCGTCCGGCAGATACATCGGCGGCGGCGCCACGAGGAGAATCCCGGTGACGCGAGGCTCGGTCGCGGCCGAGCGCAGCGCCGCGACCGAGCCAAAGGAATAGCCACCGACGATGAGGTCCCCGTCGACCGTCTCCGCCAGATGCGCGAGAGCGGCGCGGTAATCCGCATCGGCGTGCTCGGCCTCGCCGCTCCGTTCCCCGGCGCTTGCGCCGACACCGCGCCAGTTGAAGCGCAGCGACGCGAGTTCGTGCTTCCCTGCGGCATAGGCCACTTCATTCACCACGGGCGAGTCCATGCTGCCCCCGTACAAGGGGTGCGGCGGCGCCATCACAACACCGTGCGCCGACTTCCCAGACAGGAACAAACCCTCGAGAATCTCTCCCTCGCCGGCCGGGGCGATCGTCACCATTCGCTCATCGCTCGTCATGTGTCTCTCCGGCTAAGCTCGCCTGTATGAGTGAACGCGTAGCCTACCAGGGCCGGGTTCTGCAGGTCCTCGTCGAATCCGCTCGGCTGCCAAACGGCCGGGAAGTCGAGCTCGAGATGATTCACCACCCGGGCGCCTCTGCCGTCGTCCCGTTCGAGACGCCGGAAACCGTGCTTCTGATCCGGCAGTTCCGCCACGCGGCGGGGGGCGTGATCTGGGAAGTACCGGCGGGAAAACTCGAGGACGAAACACCGGCCGAGTGCGCGGCGCGAGAACTCGTCGAGGAAGCTGGACGATCGGCGGGCCGACTCGAAAGCCTCGGTAGCGTGCTCACCACGCCGGGATTCACGGACGAAGTCATCCATTTGTTCGCCGCTTACGACCTGACTCGAGTCGCGACGCAGCACGAAGAGGACGAGTGCATCGAGGTCGTGGCGACCCCGCTCCGCGAAGCCCTCGAGCTCGTCTGGCGGGGCGAGCTGCGCGATGCGAAAAGTGCCCTCGCGTTGATCCACGCAGCACGGCGCGCGGGGTGCCTTTCGTGAAGCTCGGGGTCGCGTTCGCGTGGCATCACCTGTCGTGGCCCGAGCTGCTCTCCGTCGTTGCGAAAGCCGAGGCGTTGGGTTTTCAAGCGGCGTTCGTCGACGGCGACGTGTCGCAGCTGCCGAGCCGGGGAGACCACGACATCCTGGACGGCTGGACGGCGACGACCGCCCTGCTCGCAAAGACCGAGCGCATCGAGATCGGCTCCATCCGACTCGTGTATCACTGGAATGCCGCTCGCTTGGCGCAAGCCGTGGCCACCCTCGAGCGGATCGAACCGGGTCGGCTCCGCTTCATGATCTCGATCGGCGGCCAAGCCTCGGACCGGCGGTTCGGCTTCCCGAAACTGGGCGCCGGCGAGCGAATCCTCTGGCTGGAAGAAGCACTTCACGTCGTTCGGGGTCTGTGGAAAGGCGAGCGCGTCACGTTCGATGGTCGCTACGTCCACGTGTCGGGAGCGCAAGTGCGACCGACCCCCGTCGGCGGCGCGATCCCGATCCAAATCGCTGCCCGGGGACGACGCCTCCTCGAGGTCGTCGCCAAGCACGGGGACCGTTGGGACATCAACCTGCCGCCGATTCCCGAACGGGTCGCTGTGCCGGTCGCGCACCTGGAACGCGCGTGCCGCCAAATCGAGCGGGATCCGGCTTCGATCGAACGCTCTATGTGGATCTTCACCCGGGTCGGGCGAGACGCCACCGATCCCGCGCTCCATGCGGAATTTCGTCGACTCAACCCGTGGTTCTCGGACGTACCGGATCGCGATCTCCCGCGCGCCGTCGTGGCCGGATCCCCGGAAGCGTGTCGCGCGCGCCTCGAGGAAATCCGGGAACAGCTCGGGCTCGCGCTCCCCGTCGTGGATTTGTCCGGACTTCCCGTCGAAGAAGCGACGCGCCAGCTCGACGGGCTCGCGCCCCTCACCGCCGTCTGAGCTAGGTTCGGTCCATGTACGGACGAGGCTATCAGTCGGTGAGTTTCGGGCCGCCCACCACGCCGAACATCATCAAGGTCTTGATGATCATCAACGTCGGTGTGTTCATCCTCCAAGAGCTCTTCGAGAACATGTCGCTCTTCTTTGCGGCGACTCCCGCGCTGTTCTGGACAGAGGGTTATTTCTGGCAGCCGGCCACCTACATGTGGCTTCACGCGCCAAAGAGCCTCGCGCATATCGGGTTCAACATGTTGGCCTTGTGGATGTTCGGCTCGCCGCTCGCGTCCGCCTGGGGCGACAAACGCTTTCTCCGCTTCTACTTGTTGTGCGGGATCGGCGCGGGTCTGTTCATCGTCACCTGGCCTGCGTTTCCAGGTTGGTTCGGCGGGCCGAACTCTCCGAGCTATTTCATGCCGACCGTCGGCGCTTCCGGGGCGGTGTACGGCGTCCTCCTCGCCTATTCGCTGACGTGGCCCGACCGCACGATCATGCTCTTGTTCCCGCCGATCCCGATCAAGGCGCTCTATTTCATCCCGTTCCTGTTCCTCATGAGCTACGTGTTCGGCCCGCCGAACTTGAGCCATGTCGGTCATCTGGGCGGCGTCGCTATCGGTTGGTTGCTCTTTCGGCGCCACCGCGGCGAGGGGCTCCTCCCCTCTTTGTCGTCGCTGAAATACCGTTGGCGCCGCTATCGCATGCGCCGGAATCTCCGAGCGGTGCGCGACGACGACAGCCCGTGGCAGCACTAGGCCGGTGACCGAAGCCGCTCCGTTCGAGATCACGCGCGAACTCGACTCCGCGATCGACGAAGCGGCAGAACGGCTGGCGGGCTCCGAGTTTCCCATCGCGCTCACCGGCGCCGGTCTATCCGTCGAAAGCGGAATCCCACCGTTTCGAGGGCCGGGCGGACTGTGGACGAAGTACGGCGAACCCCCGCTCGACGGCTACCAGCGCTTTATGCGCGATCCCGTCGCCGCCTGGAGAGAACTGCTCGAGCCCTCGGAGCCGTGGCTCAAGGGACTGCGCAGCACACTCGACCGGGCCGCCCCGAACGACGGCCATCGGGCGCTCGTGGCCCTCGAATCGGCGGGCCTCTTGCGCAGCCTCATCACGCAGAACGTCGACGATCTCCACCGCGAAGCCGGACAGCGAGAGCTGCTCGAGATTCACGGAAACTATCGCCTGCTCCGCTGCGTCGGATGTGGTGAACGCTTTCCCGCCGAGACGATCGAAATCGATCGCGAAAAGCTTCCGCCGGCGTGTCCGAAATGTCAGGCGATGCTCAAGGACGACACCGTGCACTTCGGCGAGCCGATTCCACCGGCGGTGCTCGTGGCGTGCGAGCGTGCGGCCGAGCGCGCCGATTGCATGCTGGTGGTAGGCACCTCGGCGACGGTCTACCCGGCGGCGGGTTTCGCCGTCGACATCGCGCGCCGGGGCGGCTGCTTGATCGAAGTGAATCCCGAACCGAGCGATCTCACGGAGCTCGCCACGATCTTCCTGCGCGGGCCCGCTGGCGCTGTGCTTCGGCGTCTGTCGGAGCGGGCGACCGCTAAGACCTAGCGCGGAGGCGCTCCTAGCGGGCGCCGACTTGTCGGCGGAGCTCTTCGCCTCCGTGTAGGAACACCACCGCCGACGGTTCGATCGACACGACGACGAGGGTGCCCACGGCATCTCCTTCGCGAAGCTCGACGCTTTCCGGGAAACCCTCGACTTCGATCCGCGCGGAGCGTCGGGTGGCGTCCGGATGCCAGGCGGTCTTGAGAACAGCGATGTCGGGCGGAGGCGGTATCACCACGGGCGTCTCGACGGGAGCCGGCCGCGGGGGCGGAGGCGCCGAGACGGCCGGCGGCTTGCCGACGGGCGCTCGGGCCGGATCGGGCACGACCTGATGCGCTGGAACAGCGGCGACTTGCGCGGGCTCTTCCCTCGGCGGTTCGGAAGCAGTGGTCCACGCTGTGGGGGGAGGCGTTTCGACCGCCACAGGTTCTCCAAGCGGAGGCTCGGGAGCGTTCGCTTCCGCGCTCGGAAGCGGAGGCTCGGGAGCGTTCGCTTCCGCGCTCGGAAGCGGCGGCAGTGCGAAGCTCTCGACCGTATCCGGAGTCCCCGGCGCGACGTCGGGAGCGATCGCGGGTTCCCGGAGATTCGGCGCCGCCGAGACGGCGGGTCTCTCGGGATTCGGCGCCGACGACACGGCGGGTCTCTCGGGTTCGGCGGGAGCCGGCTGGCTCTCGGCAATCGTCGCGCTCTCGGGCGCGTCCCATCCCCAGTAAGCGCGCAGGCCGCCCCAGGCCACGGCCCAAAACGCCAGTACCACCAGGGCCCACACCCAAGCGCGTGTGCCCTGTTCTCGCGAGCCCCGCATGCTCGCGGGAATCGTCTCCGGATGTCTCGCGTGGGTCGCGAGCGGCACGTCGTCGAGCAGGGGATCTCGCTCGAGCTCCGGTTCTTTTCGGGTCTCGACGCGGTCGAGAGCCTTCAGGATGGTGCTCAACCGGCACCTCCTTCCGAATCGAGTCGCGGCGCGGGGTAGCCGGCGAGCGCACTGTAGAGCGCCATCTTCGTGACGGGGCCGACGGCGCCATCGACGCGCAGTCCGTTTCGCTCTTGGAACGCGCGAACCGCGCTGACGGTGGCTGCGTCGTAGTCGCCGTGCGGCTCGCCCCGGTAGAGGCCGAGCCCTTTGAGCGATTGCTGCAGCCACGCGACGGGCGTCCCGCGAGAGCCGCTGACAAGAACACCCGGGAGCTGCTCGAAATCTCTCCAAACGATGATCGCGTGTCCGTTCCAGCGCCGCGCGAGGCTTTGCCACGGCACGTCGCGCGCTTCGCCGTCATCGAGGCCGTAGATCGTCGCCGATCCGCCGCGCAACCCGACCAGGGCTGCACTGCGCATCGCACCGTCGTCGGCTTCGAGCTCGACGATCGCCGGAAGGTTCAGCACTTCGAGCGTTCGGCGCGTGGATTGCGTCAGCACCAAAGGGAAGAGACCGCGATCGCGGAGCTCGCTTTGCGCTTGCGAGATCGACAGGCGGCCGGCGCGGCTCGGCGCCTCGCCCCAAGCGCGGAGAAGCCCGTTGACGGCGGCGAGCGTCGTTCGACCCGGCGTCCGCTCGGCGAGCGCGTCACCGAAATCGATCGGCGTGCGACGCGGCGCCGCCGCTTGCTCCGCCGGCGGAGGCGGCGCACTCACCGCCGGAACCGTGCTTGGCACCGAAGCTGCCCCGGCGGCAGAGATCTCCGCGCGAGCGTCCGCCATCGACGGAAGTTCGGGTGTGATGAGGCGCGCCGGGGGTAGCGGCGCCAGAGGATCGAGCGGCGCTGCCGCGGGCGCATCCAGCGCCGCGACTTCCGGCGCGTCGGCGGGCGACGCGGCGACGTCGGCTGTCGCGGGCGGGGCCGATTCCGCAGCCACCGCGCTCGGCGCTGCCCCGGATGCCTGCCAACGGTTGACGCCCACACCGACGGCGATTCCGAATAGCGCGATCGCGAGGGCGGGGACCGCCCAGCGCCAAAAACCCCACCAGCTCTGACCGGGTGCCGACGGGGCGGGGCCTCGCAGCTCGCGATCGGTTTGCGTGACAAGTCCCAACCCGATGGTCGACGCGCCCGCCGCGTAGCCGGCGAGAAGCGCTCGGTCGCAAAGCAAGTTGATGACGCGGGGGATCCCGCCAGAGCGGCGGTGGATTTCGCGAAGCGCCAGCTCGCTGAAAATATCCCGCGGTCCGCCCGCCGCCGTCCGCAGACGGTGCCGGACGTAGTCCCGGGTCTCGGCTGGCGAGAGGGGCGTGAGGCGCCAGCGAACGGTGATGCGTTGGCGCAGTTGGCGCAGACTCTGCGACTCGAGCATCGCGTCGAGCTCGGGCTGACCGATGAGAATGATCTGGATGAGCTTCGACGTCTCCGTCTCGAGATTCGACAGCAGGCGCACCTGTTCGAGCGTCTCGGGCGCCAGGTTCTGCGCCTCGTCGATCAACAGCAGCACCCGTCGGCCCTCGGACTTCTTCGCGAGCAGGAAGTGGTTGAGCGCTTCGTGGATCTCGCGTCGCGAGTCCGTTTCAACTCCGAGCCCGAGCTCGGATGCAATCTCCTGCAGCAACTCGGTGGCCGAGAGCTGGGGATTGAAGATGAACGCGACTTCGGTGCCGGGCTCGATGCGTTGCAACAGCGCGCGACAGACCGTCGTCTTGCCGGTGCCGACTTCGCCCGTGATCGCGATGAAGCCCTCGCCCTGCTCGATTCCGTAGAGCAGGTGGGCGAGCGCTTCCCGATGCGAGTCGGCCAGGAAGAGGTAGCGAGGATCGGGGCCTAAACCGAAGGGTTTTTCCCTCAACCCGTAGAACTGGGTGTACATGGGACGGCGCGTGACTCACTCTTCGGGGGTGGTGGACTGGCTACCGATCAAGCTTATCCAACGATGAACGAATCGCGAATTCAAGCCGAATCCCTCGGGGATCGGATTCTCGGCATCGACTTGGGCGCGAGCCTGATCAAGATCGCGGAGCTTTCCCCCGAGGGAAGTCTCGCCTATCGGTCGATGGCGAGTGACCGAGCGGATGAGCTGGGCGCCGTAGTGGCGGGCAACCCCGTCGCCGTGTTGGCCGCCACCGGGGCCGGCGCCGTGCCCTGGCTCGAGCGCTTTGCGCCCACCGGAACGCACGTTCGAGAGTTCGTCGCGTGGAGCGCGGGCGGGCACGATCTCCGTCGGGCGCAACCACCGCAACCGGAACTCCCGTTTCTCTTGGTCTCGTTGGGTACCGGAACTTCGGTTCTCCGCGTCGGGGGGGAGGGAGGCGGCCGTGTCGAACGCGTCGGCGGATGCGCTCTCGGAGGTGGAACACTGTACGGGCTCGCGGTCAGCCTACTCGGTTGCCGAGACTTCTCAGCGCTGGTCGCGCTGGCGAATCGCGGCGACCGAGGCCGCGCGGATCTTCGCGTCGGAGACATCTACGGGGATCGCGGCCCCGACGCGATCGGTCTGCCGGGCGAAGTGACGGCGGCGAACCTCGGCAAGCTTCACCGCGAAGACCTAGACCGCGATGCCGCTGACGTGGCGCGCGGCATCATGGGGCTGGTCGGTGAAAACGTCGGCCTGCTCGCCGCCCACCTCGCAACACAACACGGCGCGCGTGAAATCGTTTTCGCGGGATCTCCGCTGGCTGGGAACGAACCACTCGCCGAGATCCTCATCCGCATCGCTACAGCGCTCGGACACCGGGCGTGCGTATTGACCCAGGGCGCCTACGCGGGGGCCTTGGGCGCTTTGCTCTCGGTGTTTCCCGAAGCGCGTGCCGCGACCCCGAGCCCTTAGGCTCGGTCCTCGGTCAGACTTTCGGGACCGGTTCCGTCGCTTCTTCGTCGGTTCGAGCCACGGTTCTCAGTACGCGCTGCGTCCTTGCGATCGCCGCGCGCTGCACACGCAACTCTTCGCTCTGCGCGGCCAGCTGGCGCTCGATGCGATCCTTCGCCTCTTCGAGGTCCTTGAGCTTTCGTTCGAGGTGCGCGAGGCGCTCGTCGGCAAAGAGCTCTTCGGACTGCGCCGCGTTCGCACCGGAAAATGCGGGCGCGGAATCTCCCGGCGAAGCGTCGAACGGCGAGTTCGCAGCGGAGTCATCGGCAAACGCCGCGACCGGAGCCGGCGTGTCATCGGGCGCGCCGAACGCCGGAGCGGGCGTGTCATCGGGCGCGCCGAACGCCGGCGCGGGCGTATCGTCGGGCGCGCCGAACGCCGGCGCGGGCTCGTCTTTTCGCAACAAGGGCGGCGGCGCACCCGCAGAACCCACGACTGCGGGAAGGTCATCGTCGGGATCGCCACCGAGCGGTATATCGGGTTGCGTTTGACCTTCGTGATCGACGTCGGCGGCGGGCATCGTTCCGTCGACGGCTTCGGAAACTTCCGAGGCGTCGAGCGAGAACGGCTCGTCGTTCGCAAACGGCGAGTCGGTGTCAAACCCATCGCTCCGTCGCTGACCGCGCAAAATCAAGACAATCAAAAGCAACAAGAGAACGACGCCAACTCCGCCCAGGATCAGCGGGTGGTCGATCGCTGCGGGGAGAAAGCCCGTAAAGCCCTTGCGTGGTTCCGCGGCCGACGCGGGCTCGCTGCGCCGGTCGAAGCCCGCCGCGCCCGAGCCATAGGTCGGAGCCGAATCACCCCCGCCGTAGCTCGAAGGCGATTCCCCCGTCGCGTTTTGGGCGAGCTCGATTTCTTCGCTCGCGCCGTCCGCGAGCGCGGAGCCGGCGTCGGAGTCCGCCGCTTCGAGGATCTCTCGAAAACTCGAAGTCGTGTTGAAGGCGTCGACCGCATCGCTCGCTTCGGCGAGTGCATCGCTGCTCGCGTCTCCGAGCATGCCGGCGGTATCCGACATCGCATCCGATGCGTCATCCGCGAGCTCGCCCAGGCGATCGGCTCCCTCGGCCACGCGATCCGCCACGGCGCCTCCGGCCGTAGCTGCGGTTTCACCGAAATCGCGCCCCATGCTGTCGAGTGCGCCGGTACGTCGGTGATCCCGTAGGGACTCGCGCAAAGCGCTGTCGGTCGGCATGCGGTCGGTGTCCGGTTCGATTTCGACCGGCGGTGACGTGCGGGTGGGTTCGGGCGGCGGCTCGGCGGCACGCACCGGAGCCGCTTGGGCGACGGCGGACCGCTTCAAGTCGATCACCAAGCGCGCCGGGCCGCTCAGCGACATTTCGGAATAGGAGACCCCCGAATCGCGCAATGAAAGAACGGCGATGGTCGAGCCGTCCGGTTGCGGTTCGAGGCTCACGGAGCGCAGATGGCCCGACCCCGACGCCAGAACCCGGCGTTGACTGCTCGCATCGACCCGGACCCGCAGCTCGGCTTCGTCGGAGCGGCGGATCGAGTGTTCCACCTCACCCGTCGTTTGAAGCACGACGCGCGTGTAGCGGGGATGCAGGCCGACGCGGACATCGACGACTTCGCCGGCCCGAGCTGCCCCTGCGATGAGCAGGGCCGCGAAGGCCAGCGAGAAGAACTTCCCCAGGTTTCCGTTACTGCCGATTCTTCGCATGACGACCTCGTCCTAGGCCCAATGGTAAACGACGCGCGGATCCGTGTGCCGGAGCGGAAAGGGTCCGCGCAAAAAATTCGCTCAGATTGTTGGGGGGACCGACCGCTCGACGAGCCCCCGCAGGACCTCGATCGCGCGCCGGATGCGAGGACCGTACCACGACACCAGAGTCCCGTCGATGCAATGAATTCGCCCGTCGCGAGCCGCGGGAATGGGCCAGCTTCGCAGCTCCGCGGCATCCGCCGGTCCGAAGCGGTACGGCTCATCGGGAAGGAGCACGACATCCGGCCGAGCGGCGATGATTTGTTCCTCCGTCACGCGCGGATAGCGCCGATCTGGAAGCTCCGCGAAGACGTTCATGCCGCCGCAGACTTCGATGAGACTCTGGGCATAGGTGTCATGACCCACAGACATCCAAGGATCTTTCCAAATGGGGCAAAAGACCCTCGGGCCAGGGAAAGTCACTTCAGCTTCGGCTGCTTCCAGCGCTTCGAATACTGGGTCGACCACCGCGCGGACCGCGGAGTTCGAGGCGCCGAGCTCCGCCATTTCGCCGAGCAACGTCGCTCCTTCGCGCACGGTCGTCGGGTACGTGACCCAGACATCGAGGCCCTGCTCCCGAAGCTTTGCGACGTCGCTCTTGCGATTTTCCTCTCGGTTGGCGAGGACCAAGTCGGGCCGTAGTTCCCGAATCGCGTCGAGGTCCGGATTCTTGGTTCCTCCGATTTTCGGGAGCTTCGCGACACCCGCTTCCGGGTAGATGCACCACTCGGTTACCCCGACGACGCGCTCGCCGAGACCGAGCGAGAACAGCGCCTCGGTCAGGCTCGGCACCAGGGACACAATGCGCTCCGGGCAACGCGAACTCACGCGCACCTCCGATAGGCCTCACGCGCGTGGGGCATGGAACCCGACGCTCAAAACGCCTGTCTCGACGCGAACATCGCTCACGGAAGCACCGGCGAGTGCCCCCGGTAATGCGATGCGGCGTTCGATATCACACACACGGACCAGTAAATCGCGATCTTCCAAAAAGATCGAGATGTCGTCTTCGGGAACTTCGGATACGGCGAGCTCAAATCGGAAGCCGCCGTCGCGCTGTACGAACCGGGCAGGGTTTCCGGCGGCCAGAACGCCCTCGGCGTCGAGCTCGCCATAGACCTCTCGCGCCAGCTCGCGCAGCGCGGGCTGGCCTCGAAGCTCCCGATGCCGGAGAGTCGCCGTGAGAAGTGGCGTCGCGCCCAGCGCGCGAAGGGCGTCGAGTTCGCGCCGCTGGTGCTCCGCCCAGGACGCGAAATAGCCGTCGCAAGCGGACGCCGGCAAGACGCGGTTCGCGATGACCGCGTCGACGTGCCCGCCGAACAGCTGCAGCTGGGCGAGCGCGCGACGCGTGCGGTGGGTCGCACTCCTCGTCGGACGCGTCACCCAGCGAATGCTGGTTCGCTCTTCGGTGATCGTCCGCAGGAAACCCACGGTGGTGGCAATCGACGGACTGTCGACGACGCATACGTCGGCTTCTTCGGAGAGAGCTGTGCGTCGGAGCGCACCGAGCATCGGCGATGGGTCGTGCGACGCGAGTTCTCGTGCCGCGACTCCGGGAAAAACGGTCACGCGCGTCGCCCCGACACCCCGACCGAGAGCGCGCGCGGCGCCGCCCGCCGGATCGCCGCCGACCAGCGCCACGCGGAGCCCCCGAAGTGCACACGCGATCGCTGTTGCGACGGCAAGGCTGGTCTTGCCCGTGCCTCGATCCCCGGTCAGCAAGATGACACGCATGGGGGCGGAGGGGTCAACTCGCGAGGGCTGCGAGGTTGTCCTCGAAGCGCGGTACCAAACGGGGCGTCGCGGAAGAGACGGCGGACGGCGCCTCCCGGCCGAAGAGGCCATCGGCATGGCGGCCGAGACGCTCGAGCCCTCGCACTTCGTCTTCTTGCAGGACGCCGTGCAGGACGGGCATGGCAGCGAAGCACTCGGCGAGGCGCGCTTCACAGTCGCGCTGAACGGCCCACCATTCGCGGAAGAACGGCTCTCGAGCGGCAACGGGTGGTAGCAGCCGGTTGATGACGACACCGTCGCAGCGAATGCCGAAGCCTTGCAGATCGGCATACACGCGTTGCGCCTCATCGACCGCTGCACTTTCCGGCGTCACCACGAGACGCATCGTCGTTCGAGCATCTGAAAACAGCGCCTGGAGCGACTGGAAGCTTCGCCGAAAGAGTGCGTCGACCTCGTGGAGAGGACGCCGATCACAGGCCGGCCGATGCTCGATCTCGCTCCGGAACCCCGCGGCCGCAGCGGCGACTACACGGCCCGCGCGGATGAACGCACTGCGCGTGGCGCGCGCGGCGCGCGGGGACATGAGCCAGTGCAACAATGCGCGGCTCGGAGCGCAATCGACCACAACGATGTCGTACTGACCCGACCTTGCCCGCTCGTCGGCCACCAACAGCGTGGTCAGTTCTCGAGCCCCCGGTAGCCACGCGAGCTCTCTCGCAAATACGTCCTCGGCACCGCGATCGCGAAAGGCCTCGAAAAATCTGCGAGCCGTTGTCGACGGCCGATCCACTCCGGTGGATCGATCGACCTCGATGGCGTCGAGGCGCGTTGCCACCCGTGTCGCGCGACGTGACAAGCGCCGCTGCAGAATGGTGTGAAGACCATGTGGCGACGCGCCCGAAACGACGAGCACGCGCTCTCCGCGCCGAGCGGCCCAAAGTGCCGTAGCCGCCGCCGTTGTGGTCTTGCCGACGCCGGCGGGGCCTGTGTAGAGCACCACGCGCATGTCTCTTCCCTCCCCGAGGTGGTGCGTCCGCACCTACGCGGCGGACACGGCGGGAGGTTCCGCAACAAAACGAACAGGCACCGTGACGCGCCGCACCTCTCGGTGCCGACAACGCGAGCACTCGCTGAGACGCCAGTGTCGATGCCCGTCGACCACATCGTCTCGCTCGATGTCGGGACAGCCGCAGACCGCGCAGGGGAGTTCGCAAGGAAATTCGGAAGGGGAAGTCGAAAGCATGGCTCACCTCCTGGGTGACACCCAAGAAACCCCAGTCGGGTGACACCTCCGGTCACGCCCGCAAAAAAAAGAACGCCGTTTCGAAGCGAGGATCAGGACAGAGGAAGATCGCCGCGCCCGAACAGGGCCTCGAGCTCGAGACCACGCGCGGCGAACGCCTCACGCGCTCCCTCACCCCGATCGACCAGGCAGAGCACCCGAGCCACCTTGCCCCCGGCCTCCTCGACGCGCGCCACGGCGTCGAGCGTCGAGCCGCCAGTGGTCGTGGTGTCCTCGACGAGAGCCACCTGCTGCCCCGGCTCGAAGCCCCCCTCGATGACGCGGCCGAGGCCGTGGGATTTCGCTTCTTTGCGAACGAAGAAACCTACGAGTTCCGAGGCCTTAGGCTCCTGCGCGGCAGCGGCCAGCACTGCGGCGACAAACGGCACCGCGCCGACGGCCATCCCGCCGACGGCCGCGACGGGCGGCCCGGAGAGAAGACGCTCGAGCGTCAAACGCCCCGCCAGCGCGAGCCCTCGCGGCCGCATCAGGGTCTGGCGCAGATCGAGGTAGAAATCACTTTCGCGGCCACTCGCGAGAACCACTTTGCGGCGCTCGAACGACACGTCGAGGATGAGTTGGAGCAGCTCTGCGCGGTCCGTCTCGGCCATGAGGCGATCTCCCCCTTGGGGCAATGGGTTCGGCCCTACAAACGCCTTTGCGCGAGGCCTCGAAGACCGCAATTATCTAGCGCCCTTCGAGCGCAGGCCACACCCACGGACGGCCGCGAGAACAAGAGGAAAGCGCGTGAGGTTCAACGGAGCCAAAGTCAAGCTGTCGCGAAAGCTCGGTGTCGCCCTGACGGCGAAAGCCGCAAAGTACATGGAGCGCCGCCCCTACGGGCCGGGCGTCCACGCTTCGGGCGGACGTCAAAGACGGTTGTCGGACTACGGCGCACAGCTCCTCGAGAAACAGAAGCTGCGCTTCCAGTACAACGTTCACGAGCGGCAGATGCGCAACTACTACAAGAGCGCATCGCAGATGAAGGGGCGCACCGGCGATAATTTGGTGCTTCTCCTCGAGACGCGCCTCGATTCCATGGTGCTGCGCGCGGGTCTCGCCCCGTCGATCTTCGCCGCCCGCCAGGTCGTCGGGCACGGACACATCCTGGTCAATGGCAAGAAGGTCGACATCCCGTCGTACCGGGTCAAAGTGAACGACTTGATCTCGGTTCGGCCGAAGAGCCAGAACCTGCAGAACTTCGACCTCGACTACGAGTCCTACCAGTTGCCGTCCTATATGGAGCGCGGCGAGACGAACTTCGAAGCGAAGCTGACGTCGTATCCGGTTCGCGAAGAAGTACCGATCATCTGCGACGTGCAGTACGTCGTCGAGTACTACAACCGGTAAGCCCGATGAAAAAATCGACGAAGCTGCCCCACCGAAAGCGCAACAAGAGCGCGCGCCACCGCTCGAAGCTCAAGGCGAAACACCGCCGAGCGCGACTCCGGCGAAGCTCTGGCCAGCGCAAAACCTACCGCTAGCTCACGATAGTCGGACGGCCCGCCCGAGATCTTCGGACGCTGTGGCGACCGCGGCATCGATCGCCCGTTCCCACGTGGCGACGTCGTCCGCAACCGCGGCTTCCGCCGGAAACAGCACCGAACGCGATGCGTTGACGAGACCCCCTTCGAGGAACCCGACGGGCCCCGGAACGAAGCCCGCCACGGCGTCCTTCGCCGAACCGCCCTGTGCACCGTAACCGGGTACCAAGAAAAGCGAGCGGGGCAGGGCAGCGCGCAGCCGCGCGGCATCGGTCGGGTAGGTCGCACCCGCCACCACGCCGAGGTTCGACCACGCCTCGGTGCCGGTCAAACGGTCGGCCAGCGGCGCGAGTGCGGCCGCCACGCGCGCGAAGAGCGGGTCCGCTCCGACGATTAAATCCTGGAAGTCCCGTGCACCGGGGTTGCTCGTTCGGACGAGGACGAAGAGCGCTTTCCCGTGTGCGCTCGCTCGAACCACGAACGGTTCGAGGGCTTCGACACCGAGGTAGGGATGCAGCGTGAGTGCGTCGGCTTCGAGGGGCGCCCCCGGCTCGAGATACGTCGCGGCGTAAGCATCGGACGTCGCTCCGATGTCACCCCGCTTGGCGTCGAGGATGACGAGTAGACCGGCCTCTCGCGCCCTGCGCGTCACGTTCTCCAGGACTTCGAGCCCGCGCCAGCCGAGACATTCGAAATAGGCGCTCTGCGGTTTCACCGCCCCCACCCGCCCGGCGAGTCGCTCGATCAGCGCGAGACAGAATCGACCCACCGCCGTCGCGGCCGACGCCGCGTCGCGTTCCGGCCCGTCGAAAAAGAGGGCCGGTATCCGGTCGGCGCGCGGATCGAACCCGACGCAAAGGGGATGCCCCAGAGACCGTTCTGCGGCGATCCAGCGAGCCGCAAAGGAATCGGTGTCGTCGGGGTTCCGCACGGTCGGCAGAGTACCGAATTCGCTCTCGCGAGCGTCCGAGAGCTACGCTTGCGCGCCATGCCGCGCCGCCTGCCGAACCCGATCCGTTTCTCTCTCGAAGCGCGAGACGATCACGCGCGCGCGGCGCGCCTATCGACGCCTCACGGCGATGTCGAAACGCCTGCATTCATGGTCGTCGGCACCCACGCTGCGGTTCGTGCCCTCACGCCGGAACAAGTCGATGCGACGGGCACGGATGTCGTTCTCGCGAACACGTACCACTTGATGTTGCGCGGTCGCAGCGGGGTCATCGAGAAACTCGGCGGCCTGCACGACTTCATGAACTGGCCGAAAACCATCCTGACCGACAGCGGAGGCTTTCAGGTCTACTCGCTTCCGAAGAAGGCGATCACCGAGCGCGGTGTCACGTTCAAGAACGAACTCGACGGCTCGGAGAGCGAGCTCACGCCCGAGCGCTCGATTGAAGTTCAAAACGCACTCGGCGCCGATATCATCATGGCGTTCGACGAATGCACGCCGTTTCCCGCGACGGAGAAGGAGGCGCAGCGTGGCGTGGGTCGCACGCTCCGGTGGCTCGAGCGGTGCCTGCGCGCGCACGAGAAGCCGAGGGAGCAGGCGCTCTTCGGCATCGTCCAGGGGAGTGTGTATCCGGATTTGCGGGCTTCCTGCGCCCAGGGTGTCGTCGCGATGGATCTACCGGGGTACGCGATCGGCGGCGTTTCGGTCGGCGAGGGACACGAGCTTCTATGCGACATCACACGTCGCACCGCGCCGCTCTTGCCGGAGAACAAGCCCCGCTATCTGATGGGCGTCGGACTTCCGGAAGATCTCGTCGCCTGCATCGGCTACGGAATCGACCTGTTCGATTGTGTGATCCCGACGCGCTACGCGCGCTCCGCCAGCGTCTTCACCCGAAGCGGGCGGCTCCGCCTGACGCACCGGCGATTCCGGCGCGACCGCTACCCGATCGATACGCGCTGCCCCTGCGCTGTATGCAGTCGCGGTGTGTCGCGCGCGTACTTGCACCACCTGTTTCAGGCCAACGAAATCCTGTCCGCGGTCTACGCGTCGATTCACAATGTCCACTTCTATCAGGAACTCCTGCGGGACGCGCGACACGCTGTGGCTCGCGGCGACTACAAGGCGTTCCAAGAGGATTTCCTCGGCCGTTACGGCGCCGCCGGAGGGGGCTCGTCTTGAGGGCGCGTCGTCCCTTGCGCCGACGGACCGATCCCCCTACCTAAAGCGCCCATGGCTCTCCGCTGCGGCATCGTCGGACTACCGAACGTCGGAAAGAGCACGCTCTTCAACGCGCTCACAGAGGCCGGTATCGCCGCGGAGAACTACCCGTTCTGCACGATCGAGCCGAACTCCGGCGTCGTTCCGGTGCCCGATCCGCGGCTCGCCGCACTCGACGCGATCGTCCACTCGGCCCAGGTCATCCCGGCGACGGTCGAGTTCGTCGATATCGCGGGGCTCGTGCGCGGCGCCTCCCAGGGAGAGGGCCTCGGCAACCAGTTTCTCGGTCACGTGCGCGAAACCCGCGCCATCCTTCATGTGGTCCGGTGCTTCGACGATCCGGACGTCACCCACGTCGACGGCGGCGTCGATCCCGTGCGGGACACCGCGACGATCGAGACCGAGCTGGGATTGGCCGATCTCGAAACGCTGGAGAAACGCCTCGAGCGCCTGCGCAAGAATGCGAGAGCCGGAGGGAAGGCCGGGGAAGAAGCGCGACGCGATGTGGGCTTCCTCGAAGAACTCGTCGCCCACGTGGGCGACGGCCAGCCCGCGCGGAGCTTCGAAGTCGCCGACGCGTTCGTCGATTTGTTCCACAGCTGCCATCTGCTGACCGCGAAGCCGGTCCTCTACGTCGCCAACGTCGACGAAAAAGGGCTCGAAGAAGACGATGTTGCCACCCGAGCTCTCGAGGCGCATGCCGCCGCGAACGGCGCGGGCTGCGTGCGCATCTGCGGAAAAATCGAAGCGGAGCTCTCCGAGCTTTCGGCTGAAGAACGCGCGCTCTTTCTCGAAGATTTGGGCGCCTCAGAGCCCGGCCTCCACCGCCTCATTCGCGCCGCCTACGAACTTTTGTCGCTCATCACCTACTTCACCGCGGGACCGAAGGAAGTGCGTGCCTGGACGATTCGGCGCGGCACGCTGGCGCCGCAGGCGGCGGCGGAGATCCATACGGATTTCGAGCGGGGATTCATCCGCGCTGAGATCATCCCGTTTGATGCGTACATCGAAGCCGGCGGCGAAGCGGGCGCCAAGGCGGCGGGAAGAATGCGCGTCGAAGGCAAAGACTACGTCGTACAGGACGGCGACGTCGTGCTCTTCCGCGTGGGAACCTGATGTCGCGCCGCCCCTCCCCCTTGACTCCGGAAGAAGTGCTCGACCGCTACACGAGCGGCCCGACGACCGGGGTGTTCACCGACGGTTCGTGTGAGGGGAATCCCGGTCCGGGGGGTTGGGCCGCGGTCTGGGTCGACGGCGACGTCGTCGTTCGCGAAGAGAGCGGCTCCGAGGCCGATACGACGAACAACCGCATGGAGCTCGCGGCGATGATCGCCGGCTTGCGCATGCTCTCCGCCGATTCGGAAATCACGCTCTATTCCGACAGCAACCTGTGCGTCCAGACCGTGAATCAGTGGGCAAAAGGGTGGGAAGCGCGTGGTTGGAAACGAAAAAGCGGCCCCATCGCGAACCTCGAACTCGTCCAAGAGCTGTATCGGCTGAAACAGGAGCGTCCGCGGGTACGCATCATGTGGATTCGAGCGCACGACGGCTCTCGTTGGAACGAATACGCCGACGCACTGGCTTTTCAGGCGTCCCCGGCCTCGTAGCGCTCCCACGAAAGCAGCGCATCGATGGATTTGCGCGGCGGCCGACCGTAGCGTCCCAAGGGCCATCCGATCGGAAGCAGTGCACACGTCGGAATTTCCGGCGGTAAGCCCAAGCGACGATCGAGCTCCGGACCGAATTCACGGTGGATCGTCGTGAGCGACGCTCCGAGCCCCACGGCTCGGCAAGCGAGCAGAATATTCTGCACCGCGGGCATCAGCGCCTGGAGTTGCGGCTTGCCGCGGCGGGTAAAGCCCGCGACGAACAAGTGGACGGGCGCTTCGTGCATGTGGTCTGCGAGGTAGATCGCCGCGCGTTGCATTTTTCGCCGCGCCTCGGGAAACGCCGGGTCGCGCGCCAACTCGACGGCCGGCGCGATGTAGCGGTGGAAGACCTCGCGGTAGCGCGAGCCGATCCACGCACGCTGCTCGGTGTCGGTCACGGCGATAAACCGCCACGGTTGCCGGTTGCCGCCGCTCGGCGCGAACGACCCCGCCTCGCAGACCTTGCGGATCAGCGCGGGGGGGACAGGGTCGGGACGCAGACGGCGAATGGCGCGTGCCGTGCGAATTCCTTCGAGGAGCGGCACGTCTTCGCCGAGGGTATCGATGTCGAGTGAGTCGACGGCGATCGGATCAGCCTCCTTCACCGACCGAGCGGATCAACCCCTCTTGAGCCACCGAAGCGACGAGCGTCCCGTCCTCCGTGAAGAGCTCGCCGCGCGTGAAGCCCCGCGCGCCGCCGCTCCGCGGACTCACCTGGGAATAGAGCAACCACTCGTCGGCGCGGAACGCGTCGTGGAACCAAATGGCATGGTCGAGACTCGCCATCATGAAGTTTTCGCTCGACCACGAAATGCCGTGAGGGAGCAGGGCCGTATCGAGCAGCGTCATATCCGATGCGTACGCCACGACGCACTGGTGCAGCTCGGGGTGATCGGGCAGGCGTCCGTCCGCGCGGAGCCAAACACAACGTTCCGGCGAGGCGGGTTCCGTCGACGTGATGCCCAAGGGCCCGATGTGGCGCACGTCGATCGGCCGGTCGCGCTCCCAGATTTTTCGCCACTCCGCGGGTATCTGATCGCGCATTTCGGCGATTCGCTCGCGCCACGTGGGCAACGTCTCGGGGCCGGGAACGTCGGGCATACGGCTTTGGTGGCTCACCCCCGCTTCCGGAACGTGAAACGACGCGGACAAATGAAAGATTGCGCGACCGTGTTGGAGGGCCGAAACGCGTCGCGTGGCGAACGACCGACCGTCGCGGATGCGGTCGACTTGGTAGACGATCGGCACCTTGGGATCGCCGGGCAACAGAAAATACGCGTGGAGCGAATGCACCGAGCCGCGCTCGACCGTACGGCATGCAGCGACCAGCGCTTGACCGGCCACCTGACCGCCGAACACGCGCTGGCGGTCCTCGTCGGGACTGTTGCCGCGAAAGAGGTTCACCTCGAGCGCCTCGAGGTCGAGAATGTCGATCAGCTCGTCGAGCGGTTTCAATTCAACGGACCTTCGTTTCGCCGAGTTTCAGCACGTGATCGAACTCTTCCCTCGTGACGGGCTGCACCGAGAGTCGCGCCTGACGGACGAGCGCCATATCGCGCAGCTTCGCGTCTGCCTTCACCGCGGCGAGGGTGACGGGCACACGAAGCGGTTTCACCGGAGCGACATCGACCACGACCCAGCGATCGTCGTCGCTCGTGGGATCGGGGTAGGACTCTCGGGTCACCTTCGCGATGCCGACGACCTCCTTTCCCTCGTTCGAGTGGTAGTAGAGGAGGAGATCGCCCTTTTTCATCGCGGCGAGGTTGTTGCGGGCGCCGTAGTTTCGGACGCCGTCCCAATAGGTCGACCCGTCTTTCACGAGATCGTCCCAGGAGTACTTGAAGGGTTCGGACTTGACGAGCCAGTAGCTGCGAGCCATATCGTGAGTGTAGCGACATGACAGAAGCGAACAGCGACCGAATCATCGGACATACACAGATCCTCATGGCTCCCGACGGCGGCAAGTACCCGGCGGGCAACTCGCTGTGGGTTCGCGGTAGCGCCGAGTCGATCTTGATCGACCCGGCGCTCCCTCTCGGCGCCCGGAACAAACGGCCCGAGGGTGTCGACCGCATCCTCCACAGCCATTGCCACGAGGATCATTTCGCGGGCACGCACTTGTATCCCGACGCGGCGTGGTACTACCACGAGGCGGATCTACCGGCGAGCCGCTCCCTCGACGCACTGATCGAGCTTTACGGATACGACGACGACATCGAGGTCGCGTGGCGAAAGCGCCTGGTCGAAGAGTTTAACTTCGTCCCCTGCGAAGACCCCGTGCCGTTTCGAGACGGTGACGTGTTCGTGCTCGGCGGATGCGAAGTTCACGTCATCCACTTGCCGGGGCACACGCGCGGACACTGCGTGTTTCACATCCTTCCAGACGACATTTTGTTCCTCGGTGATATCGACCTTTCGAGCTTCGGACCGTACTACGGCGATACGTGGTCCGATCTGGAAGATTTTGAACGCAGCATTACTCGGGTTCGCGACATCAAAGCCACGCACTACGCGACCTTTCACCACATCGGGCTCGTCGATCGCGAAACTTTCGTGAGCCGCCTCGATCGCTTTTCGGGAAAAATTGCGAGCCGCGAAGAAGCGCTACTCGCGTTCCTGTCCGAGCCGCACGATCTCGCGGAGATCGTCGAGCACCATTTCGTCTACCGCCCGGGAGATTCGGGCTTGTTTCTCGATTCCGTGGAGCGCCGCAGCATGGAACTCCACCTCGAGCGCCTGCAGCGCGCCGGTCGGGTACGAGAAGTCGAGGCGGGCCGTTACCTCGCGACCGGCTGACCTATGGTAGTTTTCCATCCCCGAAGGAGAAGCTATGAAGATCGTTGTCGACTACGACTTGTGTGAGGCGAACGCCATCTGCATGGATCTCGCGCCCGAGATCTTCAAGGTCGATGACAACGACGAGCTCCAGCTGCTCGCGGAAAACCCGCCCGAGAGCCTGCGTGCGAAGGCCGAAGAAGCGGTGCGCCTGTGCCCGCGGCAAGCGATCTCGATCGAGGAATAGACGGCGACCTATCGCGGCTCGCGATCGAGCTTCAGCGCCAGCGAATTAATGCAGTAGCGGAGCCCCGTCGGCGGCGGGCCGTCCGGAAAAACGTGCCCCAGGTGCGCTCCGCACGCGCCGCATTTCACCTCGGTCCGGATCATCCCGTGGCTTTGATCCGTGTGCTCCTCCACGTCGGCGCCGACGGCTGGCTGCGAAAAGCTCGGCCAGCCGGTACCGGAATCGAACTTCGCGAGCGACTCGAACAACGGTGTCTCGCACGCCACGCATCGATACGTGCCGGTGTCTTTGCAGTCGTGATACTCGCCTGAAAACGGCGGCTCGGTCGCGGAGCGAAAACAGACGTCGAACTGTTCGGGAGAGAGCTTTTCGCGCCAACGTTCTTCGGGTTGCTCTTTCGTGCGGCTCATCTTTTCCTCCGGGTTACTGACAGGCGCGCATCGCGGAGCCGATCAGCATCAAGATCGCGGTGACAATCCAAACGGCGCTCCGGCCTGCGCTCGGCCGAAACTCTTCGTCGTCGCTGCCCTCGATCGGCGGACCGGGGCCGACTTCGACGATGGGAACGGCCCGCCCGACTCGCCGCCCACAGTGCACGCATTGTTTCGTGCCGGGTGCGAACGACGTGTCGCAGTGATGACAGCGAACCTCATAGGGGTTCGGCGGTGGTGCGAGCTTCTGGGCGATGGCCTCGGGCACGCCTCCCTCACTCGGCGTATCGACGCCACCCCTTCCCGCACCTTCGATCGGGCGACGGCGGCGTCTTCGAATGCGCTCGCGCGGCAGCATGGCCATGGCGACAAGATACCGAGGACGCGCGACGAACGCCTACCACCGGGCCTGTCGGCGCTCGGCCCGTGGAACTATCCTCAAGCGTTCGACGATCAGGAGAGAACATGACCGGAATTCAATCCGCGGGCTGTGGCGCAATCGGCGGGACCGAGAAACGGGCGCGCTTGGCTGCGCGTCTGCGCAACCGAGAGTTCACCGTAGCACCCGGAATCTTCGAGATGATCTCCGCCCGTGTAGCTGACACCTTTGGCTTCGAGTGCCTGTACATGACGGGGTACGGAACCGTGGCGTCGTATCTGGGCCTCCCCGATGCGGGCCTGGGCTCCTTCTCCGACATGGTCAATCGCGCGGGGTCGATGGCCGACGCGACGCGAGCCCCACTCATCGCCGACGGCGATACCGGCTACGGCGGACTCTTGAACGTGCGCCACACCGTGCGGGGCTACGAAACCGCGGGGGTCGCGGGAATTCAGCTCGAAGACCAAGAGTTCCCGAAGAAGTGCGGTCACACCCCCGGACGTCGGGTGATCCCTTTCGACGACGCGGTCCGAAAAATCGAAGTCGCCGCCGATGCGCGACGCGATGACAACATGTTGATCGTCGCTCGAACCGATTCTCGAACCTCGCTCGGTCTCGACGAAGCGATCCGCCGCGGCCAGGCCTTTCAACAAGCGGGCGCGGACGTCGTCTTCATCGAGAGTCCCGAAACCCCCGACGAGTTCCGGCGAATCGGACAGGAGATCGACGCGCCGCTGCTCGCGAACATGGTCGAGGGCGGGCGCTCCCCGGTTCTGTCGAAAGAAGATCTCGTCGACATGGGATTTACGATCGCGATCTATCCCGGAACGGGTTTTTGCGCCGCCGCCGAGGCCCTGCGCAGAAGCTATGCCCATATTCATGCGAAGGGCACCAGCCTGGGCTCCGACGTGCCGCTCTACGACATCGGCGACATGCACGGGCTGATGGGCTTTGACGAAGTGTGGGAGTTCGAAAAACGCTGGGCCGAGGATTAGTGGGCCAGCTCTTCTTCGACAAGGTCTGGGATCTCCACAAGGTGCTCGATCTCGGGGACGGCTTCGATCTCGTTCACGTCGATCGCCACATGATGCACGAGCTCACCGGCAGCGGCGGTTTCGAGTTTCTCGAGCGAGGCGCGCATCGCTTCCGAAATCCGAAGCTGACGTTCGGGACGCCGGACCACGTCGTGTCGACGGGAAAAGGGCGCCACGACGACTCGCTTCCCGAATTCTCGAACATGATCTCGGGTTTCCGAAAAAACGCGAACCAATACGGGTTCACGTTCTTCGATCTCAACGACACGCGGCAGGGCATCGTCCATGTCGTCGCTCCGGAACAGGGGATTGCGCTGCCGGGAACGACGCTTGTCTGCGGCGACAGTCACACCTGCACGATCGGCGGCGTCGGAGCCGTCGCCTGGGGCGTCGGAACCAGCGACGTGCTCCACGTCCTGGCCACGCAGACCCTCGTGCAGCGTCGCCCCGAAACCATGCGCGTCCGCTTTGATGGAGAGGCCGCTTCCGGTGTCTCGGCAAAAGACCTGATCCTCTACCTGATCGGCCGACTCGGTGCGGCCGCCGGAGACGGCTACGCCGTCGAATACGCGGGCACCGCCGTCGAAGCGCTCTCGGTCGAAGCGCGTCTCACGCTCTGCAATCTCTCCATCGAACTCGGAGCGCGCATGGGTTTCGTCGCACCGGACGAGATGACCTACGCGTACCTCGAAGGGCGTCCTTTCGCGCCCCAGGGTGCACGGTGGGAGCAGGCACTCGCCCACTGGCAGACGCTCCCGAGCGACCCGGACGCCCGGGCGGATCGCGAAGTACGGCTCGACGCGGAAGAGGTCCGTCCGCAAATCACGTGGGGAACGAGTCCCGAGCACGTGGTCGCCGTCGACGAGAACATCCCCAATCCGGCCGCTGCGGACTCCGCGACCCAGCGCACCGCGGAAGAGCGTGCCCTCGAATACATGGGCCTCGATGCGGGCCGACCGATCGCCGGCACGCCGATCGATGTCGTCTTCATCGGCTCGTGCACGAACAGCCGTTACTCCGACTTGGAGCTCGCGGCGGAAGTCGTCCGCGACCGCAAAGTGGCCGCCGGCGTTCGCGCGCTCGTGGTCCCGGGCTCGGGGGAAGTGAAGCGAGCTGCCGAAGCCTCGGGTGTCGCAGAAATTCTGCAAAGTGCCGGTTTTGAATGGCGCGAGCCCGGTTGCTCGATGTGCGTCGGTCTCAACAAGGATCTCGTCGATCCGGGGAAACGCTCGGTATCGACGTCGAACCGAAATTTCGAAGGGCGCCAAGGCCCGGGGGCCCGCACGCACCTGGCGAGCCCCGCGACGGCCGCCGCCAGCGCCATCGAAGGAGCGATTTGCTGCGCCGCCGATCTGGGCGCCCGCGCATGAAGCCCTTTCGGCGCGAATCGGGCGTCGCGGTGGCCCTTCACCGCAGCAACGTCGACACGGACGCCATCATCCCGATCGAATTTTGCGTCAACCGCAGCCGTCCTCACTTCGGAGAGGGGCTTTTTCATCGCTGGCGCTTTTCAGCGGACGGCGAACCGATCGAGTTCCCCTTGAACGAAGAGCGCCACCGAGACCCGGTGTTTCTCGTGGCGGGGGAGAACTTCGGTTGCGGCAGCTCCCGCGAGATGGCGGTCTGGGCCCTGGCCGATTTCGGGTTCCGTTGTGTGATCGCGCCGAGCTTCGGCGAGATCTTCTTCAACAATTGTTTCAACAACGGTGTCTTACCCGTCCGGCTGGACCGGGACGCGGCCCTGTCGCTCTTGAACGAGCTCGCCCAGGCGGAGGCGCCGCGCTTGACCG
Organism: Myxococcota bacterium; assembly: GCA_965223705.1. Classification (GTDB taxonomy): domain Bacteria; phylum Myxococcota_A; class UBA9160; order UBA9160; family UBA6930; genus UBA6930. Next base: position 70,437 of record OZ245015.1, read on the forward strand.
TCGACCTCGAGGTGTGTTCTATCGTCACGAGCGATGGCCGAGAGTTCGCGTTCGACATCAATGCACTGCGCCGCCAGGCACTGCTCGACGGGCTCGACCCCGTCGAAGCGACCCTCACCCGAGCCGAAGCCATCGACGATTTTCAGCGCCGGGATCGCGAAGCGCGACCCTGGATCTACCGAGAGGATTGAGATGAACTACCGCACTGTCGCCCAGATCACCGCTCTTTGTATCGCGCTTCTCTTCAGCGCGACGGCCTCACACGCCGAAAGCGGAGAAGCCATCGTCAAGAGCGGGCACTGGAAAGCGGAACAACCGGTCGGCGGCGGTCTGCCGCCCGTCAGCTCCGAAGCGCTGGCCGCAACCCCGAGAAACGGATCGGAGTGGCTCCACTTCGGCGGCGATCTCCGCGGCCTCCGGCACAGCCCACTTACGAGCTTGACGCCCGAAAGCGCGAAGAAGCTCGAGATCGCCTGGGCCTTCCAGACAGGGGTCCCCGGGCAGCTCGAGGCGAACCCCATCATCTACGACGGCGTCATGTACACGACCTCTTCCCACAACCGGTTGTTCGCACTCGATCCGACGACCGGCGAGGTGCTCTGGCGCTACGACCACCCGCGCCCCGAGGGCCGACTCCTCTGCTGCGGTCCCGCGAACCGTGGCGTCGCCATCTCCGGCGACGCCATCTTGATGGGTACGCTCGACGCCCGCCTCGTCGCCCTGCATCGGCGCACGGGGGAGATCCTGTGGAATACCGAAGTGGCCCCGTTCGAAGACGGCTACAGCGTCACTTCGGCACCGTTCATCGTGAACGGGATCGCCGTCATGGGTGTCGGAGGCGCCGAGTACGGCGTCCGCGGTTTCTTCGACGGCTACGACGTCAAGACCGGAAAGCGCGTCTGGCGTCACTACACCGTGCCCGCCGCCGGAGAACCCGGAGCGGAGACATGGGCCGGGAACTCCAACGAGAAAGGCGGGGGTTCGAGTTGGGCCACCGGCGTCTACGACGCGGAGCTCGATACGCTGTACGTCGCTGTGGGGAACCCCGCACCGGACTGGAACGGCGACGTCCGCGCCGGCGACAACCTCTACACCGATTCGCTCCTCGCCATCGACCCGAAGACCGGCGAGCGCAAATGGTATTTCCAGTTCACGCCGCACGATGTCTGGGACTACGACGGGAACTCGGAACTCTGGTTGGTCGACTTGACGATCGAGGGTCAACCGGTGAAAGCCATCGCCCAGGCGAACCGCAACGGTTACCTCTACATCATCGATCGCACGAACGGAGCGTTCGTCCGAGCGACGGCCTACGTCGATCAGATCAACTGGGCGACGATCGACGACAAAGGCCGCCCCGTCGTCAACCCGAAGATGGTTCCGGTAGATCCTGGGCAGACGCCCCCGCGCATCTGCCCGGGAATCGCGGGTGGCAACAACGCGGCCTACGCGGGCTCGGTGAATCCCTCGAACAACGTCGCGTTTGTCACGGTCATCGAAAGCTGCACGGAGCTCACGAAATCGAGCCCGGTGTGGGTGAAGGGCGTGCCCTTTTTCGGTGGCGTGTTCGAATTCCCCGACGCGACGGACGGCTCCGCTTACGGACACGTTTCGGCTATCGATCTCGACACGGGCGAAACCGTCTGGAAGCACCGTGAGGACTACCCGATGATGGCGGGCTCGCTTTCCACCGAGGGCGGTGTCGTCTTCACCGGCACGTCCTCGGGTGACGCCCTAGCGCTTGACGCCGCAACGGGCGAGGTGGTGTGGCGGTTCCCGATGGGCTCCGGCGTTCGCAGTCATCCCGTGGCTTACGAAATCGACGGAACGACCTACGTCGCCATCGGCTCGGGCGGTGGAGGACTCGTACAAACCTTGGTGGGCGAACCGGACAGCCTGCCTTACGGCAGTACGCTTTTCGTGTTCCGCGTTTCGAAGTGAGGCAGGTCCGGGCGAGCGTCCTTCTGTCGGTGCTCCTCGCGGTGGGCGCGAACGCCGACGGGCTCAGACTCTGCGCGCTTGAGAACGATGCGCCGCGAGCCGTCCGAGAGACGGACCGCGGAATCGACCTCGATGTGCTGCGCGAACTGGCCGATGCGACGGGGAAGACACTCGAGGTGGTCTGGGTCCCGAACCCGATCCAGATTCTCGAGATCGAAGACAGCGATCTTCCCCTCGGCCGGTTGGTACGGGGCGACTGCGACGTCGTCGCTTCGGTCCCCGGGGAAGAATCCCTCGCCCACTTCGCGAATCGCACTTCGCTGACAAAGCCCTACTACGGCCTGGCGTTCGAGCTCGTCGGAGCGGGCGATCTTCCGGATCGCGCGGAGCGCCTCGGCCAAACGCGAACCGCCGTTCAACTCCAAACCTTCGCGCACCAGGCGCTCGAGCAATTGGGCGTCCCGTGGCACGCAGCGACCAGCACAGAAGCGGCGCTCGGCGTGCTCGATCGCGGCGACGTGGCGGCGGCTCTGGTTTGGGGCCCGGATCTCGGACCGCTCGGTCGGACGCCTCGCGCGGGCTTCGTCCCTTCCCCGGCGCTGCGATGGAACGCCCACCTCGCGATGCGACGCGACGATCCCCGGCTTCCCGCGCTCGACGCTGCGCTCTCGGCACTCGCGAGTTCGGGAAAGATCGAGGCTTTACTCGGAGCGCACGGCATTCCTTACCGAGCGCCGTTCTCGTCCGTGTCGAATCCCGTGGCGCGGCGAAAACTACGTATCGCGCCCTAGCGGGGGGCGCCGAACTCTCTGGTTCGGGGTGTAGGCCTCCATGACTTTCCCGCCGGCGAGGGTCAGGGTGCTCCTCGGGAGCAAGCGCGCGCCGAGGTTCGCCCGCGTCCAGTTCCACCAGCCGCAGGTGACGGAAGGCTGCTGACCCAACGCGTCGAACGCATCCTCCACGACGCTCGCCGGAGCCGCCCCCGGGTGGTCCAACTGATCGGCCCGTTCAGAGAACTCCGTCCGCGTCGCGCCGGGCAACACGGAGAGCACGTCGACGCCCGTGCCTGCGAGTTCGGCCCACAGCGCTTCCCCGAGGAGATTGTCGAACGCTTTGCTCGCCGCGTAGAGGGCGTGTAGGGGGAGCGGCTGAACACCCGCCACCGAGCCCAAGAACAACACGGCGCCCCGGCCGCGCTCGAGCATCGGAGTGACGAAATGCGACGTCAGCAGCACCGGCGCGAGACAATTGACCTTCACGAGATCCGCGAGTCGGTCGGTCTCCTGGGCATCGAAGCGCCCCGCGTAGCCGACGCCGGCGTTGTTCACGAGGACGCCGATTTCGAGATCGGCGACCGACGTGAGAACGCGCGCGGTGTCTTCCTCGCGGGTGAGGTCTGCGGTGACGATTCGCGTCTCGACGCCGAAACTTCCCTCGAGCTCCGTCGCGAGCGCCCGAAGCTTGTCCTCTCGCCGCGCGACGAGTACGCACGGGAGCCCTTCTCGCGCGAGCGCTCGTGCGAACTCCGCGCCGATGCCCGCTGATGCGCCCGTGATGAGGGCCCACCCTCCGTAGCGATCGCCCAGCCGTTGCCGAGGTGCCTCGAACCGAGGCTGGGCGCGCCACAGCGCGACGGTCGGGATGACGAAAGCTCCGCCGGCCAAGGCGCCCAAGAAGAATCGGCCCGGTCCCTCGCCGTAGAGAACGGGCCAGACGGCCATCGAGATCGCAACTTGCGCCGTGTACACCGCTGCCCACGGCCACATCCAGGATTTCATTCGCCAGAAACCCCACGCGCCGAGCGCGTAGATCAAACCGTGGGGAACGGCGAGCCATTTGGCGGTCACCCCGTGGAAGAGAACGCCGAACCACACTTCTTCGTCCATGTGGACGGGCTTGACGAACAAATCCCAGGGCACGTAGATCAAGGCCATGTAGGCGCAAAAAAGCATCAGGAGGTTCATCCACGTCGGCCGCTTTGCGGCTTGAGCGCGCAACCAATCGAGCAACACGAGCCTCCTGGGGAATCGACCGCGACGCGGTCCCGGCGAAGCGTTAGCGCGGACGCTCCCAAGTGTCGACGCGACAGCCGAGCTTCCGAAGTCGCTCCTTCGCCGCGTCGGCGTCGATCAAGGCCTCGAACGGAATCCAACCGGCGCTGGGCGTGCCCGGCTCCGCGAGTCGCTCGAGCGCCCATACCGGCGGCGATGCGGGAACGTTCAAGCCGTCGCGATCGGCGCGCACTTCGAGGCTCGCGACGCATCCTCCTGCCGCGTCCCGCGCGTCGAGCGCCAGACGTCCGACGCGGCCTCCAAAGGGTCGGCCCGCGTTTGCCGCGAGGCTCCCGATACGGCTCAAGAAGTGCAGTCGAGAATCGGCGATGCGCGGGAGCCAGCTCGCCGCCCGTCGCAACACGTGTGCGAGCAGTGCGCGGTCGAAGCCCGCGTAGAAGCGAAGTGGAAGGTCTCGCTCACCGACCCGAACCCGAGAGCCTCGCCGCGGGAAGGGATAGCGCCCGTAAGCGAGCGTAGTGCCCTCCGCGGCGTCGCGACGGAAGACGCGCGAGAAGGCGCGCTCTCCGTCGGGAAGTGTCTCACCGAGCGGGCGGAGCAAACCGAACAGCAGCGCTGGCGTCGCGGGATTGTCGGTTCCGATCGACAGCCATGCGTCGATGCTCTCAACACCGGGCGTGGCGAGGAACTCGCCCGCGAGGGATGCGAGCAACCCGGGCGATGTCGAAGCCCCGCACACCACGGCCACCCCCGCGCCGGCTGCATCGTACTTCCGGGAAGCTTCTTCGGCTTCTTCGACATAGCGAGGGAGCTCTGCGAGATCGACGTAGTGGCACCGCGCCTCGGCGCAGGCTCGAAGGATCGGGGATGGATCGTAGTCGTAGGGGCCGACGGCGTTCACCAGGGCGTCGAAGCCTTCGAGGCGGCCCGCGAGTCCGTCCGCGTGTAGGTCCAACCGCTCGCCTCCGCGGCCTCGACGTGAGGCCGGTACGACGTCGAGCGTCGGCGCGAGGCGCTTGCACAGGGCCCGTACCCGGCCTCCGAGAGCGCCGTGGCCCCCTGCGATCACCACCTTCACTACGGAGTGTCGCTCGTCTCCGGCTCAGGTGACGCCGGCGCCCCATCGGGCGCTTCTTCCGCACTTCCGTCATCGACCGGAAGCTCGAGAGGACAATCGCGGAAGCTCGCGCAGCCGATGAAGCGGTGTGCGCTGTGATAGGCCAGGTAGTGTTCTCGGACGCGATCGGCCGTCGACGCCACCGGGTTCTCTTCGAACTGGCCTTCCAGCACGGCTTTCACCGTGGTCGCCCAAGGCGAGGGAGGAATCGTCGCGTACGTGATGCCGGCCGCCATCAACATCACCCGCTGCTGCAGCGCGTACCCCGGCTGGGCCAGCGCCGGCAAGTACGGATTCGCGACACCGGCTCGCGCATCGGGGATTTCTTCCTCCAACGTGTAGCTGTGGTCGGGCAACCAGGTCGTGTCGCGCGCATCGGAGAACGAAACCGCGACAGCGACCGCGAACGCCGGAACGAGCGCGGCATAGAGCCCGGGGTGCGGAGGCTTCGTCAGCCAGGAGAACGCGACGACGGCGATCACGTGGAGCAGCGCAACCGCACACAGAAAGACGGGATAGACCGCCACCGGAAGTCCGGTCCCGAGTTGCATCCACTCACCGATGCTCGCGACGTGGCCCGAGAACACCATGATCGGGAAGTACGCGATCCGCCAGACCACGAGCGCACCGACGGCCAGCACGATCTGAGCGATCACGGACTTGAAGCGCTGCGCGGCGAGGGCGACACCCAGCGCGGTTCCGCCCAACGATGCGAGCTGAAGCGCCGCGAAGAGTTGTGTCTGCCCGAGGCTCTCCGCTTGATCGATCGCGCTGCCCCAAAAGGAGAGCACCACCAGGAACAGCAGGAGCAAGCCGACGCGCACTCTAGAACACCAGCTTGCTGCGCAGTTCCGGCGCGACACCGTCGAGGCGAGCCGACAACTCGCCGAGCTTGCAGGTGGGGACCGTCGGGAAGAGATGATGCTCGACGTGATAGAACATGTCGTAGGTCACGAACGACTTCAGCGGGTTCCGAATCGTCCGCGCGATGTAGTGCGAGCGATCGCAATCGTGGTGCACGGTCCACACGGCGAAGAACGCGGAGAAGCACTGGCCGACGGTCATCGCGATCACGTGGTATTTGAGAAAGGGCAGGTCGAGGACAAAAAACGCCAACACGACCATGCCGACCATCGAAGCCAGCTCGAAATGGATCCAGCGCCGTACGCGCGCGTTCCCTTTCTTGAGCGCGGTCGCGTGCAACATGATCGGGAACTGGGGCCCGGTGAGAAGCGCCTTCCAGCCCGGCATCAACGCACTTCGCGCTTCGACATCTTCTTCGTCCATGCAGTGGCGGTGATGCCGCAGGTGGTTCCACTGCACGGCGTGCATCGAACTCATCATCAACGGGCTCAGAACAAACATCAGCCACTCGTGCGCGCGCGGCGAGACGCCGCAGGCGTAGTGGTACGCGCCGTGGACTTGGCGCAACCCGCACAAGAAGAACATGAACGAAGCCGCAAGGGCGGGGAGGTACCAGCCGATATGGGCGAGGGCCAGCGAAACAACGAGCCAGGGCAGGTAGATCAGAACCTCCCGCACGACCTCGCCGCGCGTCATCTGACACAGGTCCTTCCACTCGATTTCCGAGAGTCGGGGATCGCGCAGGATCTCGAGAGCCATGGTGCCGCGGTACTCCGCTCGCGCGAGTGGGCACGCTCGGTCAGGTTCGCTCGGCGAGCCGCCTTGCCCGGTTCTAGACCGGGTAGTGAGGTCGCGTCTGAGCGTCTAGGGCGCTCGGGCGAGCCACGCGGGCGTGAGGTTCCCTCACACGCGAAGCCGCCGTCGGGCCGACCGGCGCTGTCCCGGCACTGACGTCGCGCGGCGGCGAGCTCACCATGCGGGTCCGAGACCCGCGGAGTGTAGAAGTGTTGGTCTGCTGACGCACGGTGGCCCCGGTGGCGGTCTGCTGACGCACGGTGGCCCCGGTGGCCGGCCGGTGCCGGCCCAGCACCTCGAGGTAGTAGCGAAGGCGGAAGTTTCGGGTGTTGCGATCGATGGCCACGCGAAGCTTGAGCCGTCGGGTCCCTCGGAACTTCGGTACCCCCGGACACGGGCGAAAGCTCCCGTTTCGCCAGACCGAGGTCGCCAGAACCTCCCCCACGACGCGATCGAGTTCAGGTCGGGACGGTCGGGCGCCCGGCGCGACCAAGGCAAGGTCTGCGACGCTCCAGCGCGCGGTCTGATCGCGCGGGGCCACGGCCAGCTCGATATCGTAGGCCGCGCGACGCGCGTCCGAGAGTTTCGGCAGCGGGCGAACCGCCACTTCGCGCAGTACCGCCCCTCGCAGTGCGGCGCTCCGCCGCAGCAAGGGGCCCAAGTAGAGCTTTCGAAACAACGACCGGCGAGCGATCGACGCGCCCAGCCAACAGAAGCCGGTCACCGCGCTGTCGAGCAAAAATCTGGGCGCGCCGAGGACGTGCCAGCAAAACGATCGTCTGCGGGTGGCCATGGCCGGTACATCGACCCGATGACCCTCGGTCTTGATGCGGGCGGGACGTGTCCGTCTAGAGCTTTGCGACGCTGTCGAAGGCTCGGACCACCTCGGGCGGCGCCTGCACCAACTCGATCAGAACGCCCTCGCCTCCAATCGGCGCTGCCTCGTTTCCCTTGGGGTGGATGAAACACACGTCAAATCCTGCGGCGCCCTTGCGAATGCCCCCGGGCGTGAAGCGCATGCCCTGTGCGGTAAGCCAGTCCACCGCGGCGTGGAGGTCGTCGATCCAGAGACCCACGTGGTTCAGGGCGGGATCGTGGACCTTGGGCTTTGCATCGGGGTCGATGGGCTGCATCAGATCGACTTCGACTTTCAAGGGGCCGCTGCCGGCGACGGCGATGTCCTCGTCCACGTTCTCGGATTCGCTCCGAAAATTGCCGTGGAGCTCGAGGCCCAAAGTATCGACCCAGAGCCGCCGCAGACCCTCCTTGTCCGCGGCGCCAACCGCGATCTGCTGAATTCCCAAGACGCGAAACGGGCGCTCGCCACTCATCCGGAACCTCCTCGGCCCCGGAATGTACTCGAACCCGGTACCCTCCGGCGCGATGCCCGCCGAACCCACTCCTCCGACGACTCCCGCCACGGAATGGAAGGGTGCGGTGTTCTTCCGCTCCCTGGGTTGCCCGAAGAACCAGCTCGATACCGAAATCATGCTCGGGTCCCTCGCCGCTGCGGGCTACGGAATCGCCGAGCGGATCGAAGACGCGGAAATCGCGGTGATCAACACGTGTTCGTTCATCGAGAGCGCGCGCGAAGAGTCGGTCGAGGCGATCCTCGAAGTCGCGGACTTGCGAGATGAGGGATCGCTGCGTTCTCTGATTGTCGCCGGCTGCCTCCCCCAGCGTTACGGGGCCGAACTCGCAAAAGAACTGCCCGAGGTCGACGCCTTCATCGGAACCGCTGCGTTCCGGGACATCGCTTCAATCCTCGATGAAGCCCTCGCCGGCAACTCTCGCGGAGTCTACGTCGAAGCGGGCCGCACCCACCTCTACGACGAGAGCGCGCCGCGGGTGCTCTTGGGCGCCGGGCACTCGGCGTACATCAAGATCGCCGAAGGTTGCGATCGCGTCTGCGCCTTCTGCGCGATTCCCGGAATCCGCGGCGCTTTCCAGAGCCGGAGCCTCGATTCCGTGGTCGCCGAAGCGCGTCAGCTCGCCGAACGCGGCGTTCGGGAGATCAATCTCGTCGCGCAAGATTCGACGTCGTGGGGCAAAGATTTACCGGCGGTTCCGCAACGCGGCCGGTCGCGCCTCGCCGACTTGCTGCGCGCGCTCGACGACGTACCGGGGCCGGAATGGATTCGGCTCCTCTACGTCTACCCCACGGCCGTCGATGACGCGCTGATCGACGCGCTCGGCCACGGTCAGCGCGTCTTGCCCTACGTGGATATCCCCCTTCAGCATGGAAGCGATGCGATGCTTCGGGCGATGCGTCGCGGGACGACGGCAGCGCGGCAACGCGACCTCGTCGCGAAGCTCCGCGACCGGATCCCGGGTTTGACCCTGCGGACGACGGTCATCGTCGGTTTCCCGGGCGAAACGGATCGCGATTTCGAAGAGCTTCTCGCCTTCGTCGAAGAAAGCCAGTTCGATCGACTCGGTGTGTTTCGCTATTCGGACGAAGAAGGTACCGCCGCCGAACGTCTCCCGAACAAGGTGCCGCGCGCCGTGGCGCGCGAGCGCTATCGCCGTCTCACCGCGTGCCAGCAAGACATCATGAAACGCCGGTTGTCGACGGAAGTCGGCCGGCAAGACCTGGTGTTGGTCGATTCCGTGCTCGGCCGCGAACGCGCGATCGGGCGGTTGGCGTCTCAGGCGCCCGAGATCGACGGCGTCGTGCACCTGACAACGAAGACGACGGCACAAGTCGGCGAACTCCGACCGGTCCGCATCACAGGTGTCCGCGACGTCGATCTCGTAGCCTCTGGCTAGCCGCGCTCGCCGCCGGTGAAGCCGCGCGCCAATAAATACCGCTCGGACGATCCTTTCCGCGTGGCGCGGACATTGACCACCTTGCAAGAACTGAAGCTCGCTTGTAGCGATTTGCGGATGCCCTCCGCTTCCGGACAGTCGAGCAGCTTGAGGAGCAAGTCGCCGCCCGGACAGAGGACGAGCGGCACAAGCGCGGTGATGCTTTGCAAGAGCGCTTCTTCCCGCGCGCGGTCGGTGGCGCGGACGCCGGTGGTCTTCGGCGCGGCGTCGGACAACACGACCTGCGCGGCCCCTCCCAGGGCCTCTCGCAACCTCGCGGGTGTCTCCGGCGCTGCGAGATCTCCCACCAGCGTTGTGACCTGCGTTTCCTCGAGAGGCGGCTCGACTTCCGCCTGATCGATACCCACGACCCTGCCGCGAGCCCCGACAACCCGCGCGGCGATCTGGAGCCAACCGCCGGGCCAGCAACCGAGGTCGAGCACGCGCTGTCCCGGTCGGAGCAGGCGACGCGTTTTCTGGATCTCTTCGAGCTTGTAGGCCGCGCGAGAGCGATAACCCTCGCGCTTCGCGCGCTGATGAAACGCGTCTTTGCGGTTGTAACCCGCGGGTTTACCGTGCCGCGACAGCGGCTTGCGGCCTGCGGCTACCGTGCCGCGACAGCGGAACGAACGCAGACGAGGCCGTTCGGGTGGCCCGGAACCGCCCCGCGGACGAGGAGCAGATTGCGGTCCGCCTCGACAGCGACGATTTCCAGGTTGCGCACGGTCACTTGGCTCGCGCCCATGCGACCGAACATGCCCATCCCTTTGATGACCTTGCCCGGGTAGGCGCCGGCGCCGATGGAACCGCCGTGGCGAAACGACTCGTGCGTTCCATGGGTCTTGCGTTTCACCGCGAAGTTATGCCGTTTGACCGTGCCCGCCGTTCCGCGGCCCCGCGACGTGCCGATGGCGTCGATCTTCTGACCGGGCGAAAAGACATCGGCGGTGATCTCTTGGCCGACCTCGTAGCCCGACAGCTCGTCCTCCGAAACGCGGCACTCGCGTACGAATCGCTTCGGCGACGTGCCAGCTTTTTCGAAGTGACCGAGCTGACCTTTGCCGAGGGTCTTGGCGCGCCGTTCCCCGAAACCCAACTGGACGGCGTTGTAGCCGTCTTTGTCGGCGGTCTTGGTCTGTAGCACCGTGTTCGGTCCTGCTTCGAGGACCGTGACCGGAATGCTTTGCCCATCTTCGCTGTAGTAACGGGTCATGCCGACCTTGCGGCAGAGGAGTTCGATCGCCACGCTTCTCTCCGACGTTGCGACGCGCTGAGGCGACGCGGACGGCAGGTGTTGCCTTGAGGACCCGCGAGGGTAGGAGGAATCCAGGAACGTGTCGAGTCATCGTGTAACCCTGATCCAGGGCGACGGAATCGGGCCCGAAGTCACCGGGGCCGCGGTCCAGGTACTCGAGGCCGCAGGCGTCCGCATCGAATGGGAATCCGTCGAAGCCGGCGCCGAGGTGGTCTCCAAATACGGGACTCCGGTCCCCGATACCGTCCTGAACTCGATTCGGGGGACGGAGGCGACCCTGAAAGGCCCCATCGGAACCCCCATCGGCGGCGGCTTCCGCAGCGCGAACGTCCACCTCCGCCAGGCCCTCGATCTGTACGCCTGCGTCCGGCCCGTGAAGAACATCGTCGGCGTCCCGAGCCGGTACGACAATGTCGACCTGGTCGTGGTTCGAGAGAACACCGAAGGCCTGTATTCCGGGCTCGAGCATCGCGTGGCGCCGGGGATCGTCGAGAGCTTGAAGATCGTGACAGAGAAAGCGTGCCTGCGAATCGCTCGCTACGCGTTCGAGCTCGCACGGCGCGAAAAACGAGCGGAGGTCTGTGCCGTCCACAAGGCGAACATCATGAAGCTGTCCGACGGCCTCTTTCTCGAGTGCACCCGCCGGGTCGCGAAAGATTTCCCGGATGTGGAATACCGCGAGATGATCATTGACGCTTGCGCGATGCAACTCGTTCGAAACCCACAACAGTTTTCCGTCCTCGTGCTGGAGAACCTCTACGGCGACATCATGTCCGACTTGTGCGCGGGCCTCGTGGGCGGGCTCGGTGTCGTGCCCGGGTCCAACATGGGGGAAGACTGCGCGGTGTTCGAGGCCGTGCACGGCAGCGCGCCGGATATCGCAGGACGCGGATTGGCGAACCCGACGGCGGTCATCCTGTCCGGAGTCCAGATGCTTCACTTCCTCGGCGAAAGCGATGCGGCGACGCGCGTCGAGAAAGCGGTCCACGCCGCACTGGCCAAACCGGAAAACCGCACCCGCGACATCGGCGGCGAAGCCGACTTGCGCGGGATTACGGACGGCATCATCGCCGAGCTGACCTAGAGACGGGGCGACCCTCCCGATGACCCGAGAACTCTTGGCGCTGCTGTCGCAGATCGCCGGACGAGAGGGTCCCGTCACGGTGTCCGGCCTGCGCGGCAGTGCTCGGGCGTTGCTGGCCCTCGAGCTCGTCGCGCGGGAGAACCCGAACGCGCTCCTCTTCATCACGCCGAGCAGCAAAGATGGCGACCCGGTGCGAGACGACCTCGCCAGTTTCATGGGCCACCTGCTCCCCACTGGCGACATCGCCCCCGACGCGCCGCTTCGCGTGTTCCCGCGCCACGACGTCGGTCCGTATGACCGCTTCTCTCCGCAACCGTTCGTCACGGCGTCTCGAACCGAAGTGCTCCATCGCTTGTTGCGGTTGACCGAGGCGCCGCCGCGTGAAACACCGGTGATCTTGGCGCCGTTCACGGCGCTCTTCGCCCGAGTTCCCGGGCGCGATCTCCTCGCGCGCCACACGATCTGCGTCGAGCGAAACGAAGACGTCGACCGAGACGAACTCCTCGAACGACTCATTCGAGCGGGCTACGCGCGCCAGCCCGTCGTCGAAGACGCGGGCGAAGTCGCCGTGCGCGGCGGGATCATCGACGTCTTTCCGCCTCACGCCGCGCGCGCGCTGCGTTTCGAATTCTTCGGCGATGAAATCGAATCGATTCGCGAGATGGACCCGGCGAGTCAACGTTCCGGGGCGCACCACGAGCGAGCGGTAATCCCACCCGCGCGCGAGCTTCTCGGCGATCGAGAGTGGATCATCGAACGCGGCGATGACATTCGCGCGCTGGGAGCCCGCCGCGGCCTTCCGGAGTCCGAGGCGGATGTCGCGATCGATGCGCTGTTGCGGGGCCACATCCCGCCGGGCGCTGAATCCCTCGCGGACCTCCTCCAACCGAGTCTCGACTCGTTCTTCGACTACCTGCCGCCGAAGACCCTCATCGTGATGGACGAACCCGCGCGGATCGCCGAACACGCCGCCGAATTTCGCTCCGAGATCGAGGAAAATTTTGAGGCCGCGGTAAGCGGCGGCCGCTTGGTTTCCGACCCCGACGCGTTGTACCTGACGGAAGAAGAGGTTCTCTCGCGAATCGAGGAGCGAAACAGCGTGGTCTTCGATCGGCTGGGCGTCTCGGCCGATGCTTCAGAGCTTCGGTGTGAAGCTCGAGTTCACGGCCACGAAGAACTCTCGGCGGCGCTCAAGCTGGCTCGACGCGCGGAGCGCGCCCTCGTTCCACTGGTGGAGGCGGTCAGTCGATTCGAATCCGACGGGCTTCGCGTGTCACTATGCGCCGCGACGCTGTCCGGAGCGACGCGACTCGGCAAACTCCTCGGTGAATACGGCTACGACCTCGAACCCGTCCGCAATAGCGCCCCGGTATCCGACTGGGCGCCTTCGGGTCTCGAACTGCGCGTCGCGAAGTTGTCGAGCGGCTTCTCGTTTCCCATCGCCCAACGCGCCATCGTCACCGAAGAAGAGATCTTCGGCGTGCGAGAGAAGCGGAGGCGCGGCGCCGCCACGAAACGCTTGGGCGACGCGCCCGAGCTCGCCGACTTGACGAATGGCGATTGGCTCGTCCACGCCGAACACGGCATCGGCATCTACCGCGGCCTCGTTCCGTTGACGCTCGGTGCGCTCACGGGCGAATTCCTCCGTATCGAGTACGAGGGCGGCGACCGGCTGTTCCTGCCCGTCCATCGGCTGAACTTGGTCCAGCGATACGTCGGGGCCGATGGCAGCGCACCGAAAATCGACCGGCTCGGCGGCGTCACCTGGGAGAAGACGAAGCGACGCGTCAAGAAATCGGTTCTCAAGCTCGCCGGCGAACTGGTCTCGTTGCAGGCCAAGCGCGAGCTCGCTCGGGGTTTCGCGTTTTCTTCTCGAGACGCAACCCAAACAGAATTCGAAGCGGGGTTCCCCTTCGAAGAAACGCCGGATCAGCTCGCGGCAATCGAGGACACCCTCGAAGACATGGCACGACAGCGCCCGATGGACCGGCTCGTTTGCGGCGACGTCGGCTACGGGAAAACCGAAGTCGCGATTCGGGGAACGTTTCGTGCGGTGATGGACGGAAAGCAGGTCGCCGTACTGGTTCCGACGACAGTCCTGTGCCAGCAGCACTTCGAAACATTCCGCAAGCGCTTCGAGGGATACCCCGTGGTCGTGGAATCGCTTTCGCGCTTCCGTTCCGCGAAAGAAGTCCGCGGAGTCTTAGAAGGCTTGGCGTCGGGGAGAGTCGACGTGGTCGTCGGCACGCACCGCCTGCTGCAAAAAGGCATCGCGTTTCGCGATCTGGGCCTTCTCGTCGTCGACGAAGAACATCGCTTTGGCGTGACACACAAGGAACGGATCAAACAGCTACGGACGGCGGTCGACGTGCTGACACTCACCGCGACACCGATTCCGAGAACGCTACAGATGGCCTTTTCGGGCCTCCGCGACCTCTCGGTGATTCAGACGCCGCCCCCGGATCGCTTGTCGATCCGGACCCAAGTCGCGCGCTTCGACGAAGTGCTGATCCGCGAGGCGATCTTGCGCGAAGTGCGTCGCGGCGGTCAGGCTTTCTTCGTGCACAACCGCGTGCACTCGATCGAGGCGATCGCTGAGCTACTGCGGCGGATCATGCCGGAGGTCCGCATCATCGTGGCCCACGGACAGATGCGAGAACGCGACCTCGAAGATCGGATGCTCGCGTTCGCGCGGGGCGAAGCGGACGTGCTGCTGTGCACGACCATCGTCGAGAGTGGACTCGATCTCCCGAACGCGAACACGATGTTGATCGACCGTGCCGACGCGATGGGTTTGGCGCAGCTCTACCAGCTGCGGGGCCGAATCGGCCGCAGCGGACGCAGGGCTTACGCGTACTTGTTGGTTCCGGGCGAGGATGCCCTGACGGAAGATGCGACGCGACGACTCGAAGCGATCCGGGATCTATCGGAGCTCGGCAGCGGGTTTCGTCTGGCCAATCTCGACCTCGAAATTCGCGGCGCGGGAAACCTCCTCGGCCCCGAGCAGTCGGGCAACATGGGCGCGGTCGGGTACGAAACCTACATGGGTCTCCTCGAAGAGACTGTAGAGGAGCTGCGCGGCCAAGCGCGTCCTGTGGAGATTGATCCCGAGATTCGCTTGCCGGTGACCGCACAGTTTCCCGAGCGCTACGTCGAAGACGTGGGACAACGCCTGGTCCTCTACAAGCGGCTCGCGAGCGCCCCCGACAGCGACGCGATTGCCGAACTTCGGGACGAGCTCCTCGATCGTTACGGGCCGCTTCCCGACGAGGCCGCGAACCTCATTCGCGTCGTCGAGCTCAAGATCTGTGCGCGCGACGCGGGGATCGCGTGTGTAGATTTCGGCGGCGGTGAACTCTTCCTGACGCCGGACGACCATGGCCGTATCGATCCCACGCGACTCCTACGACGCATCGAGGATCCGAAGGATCCGCTGCGCATGACGCGCGACCAGAAGCTCTCCATGCGCGTCGATTGCAAACCCGGTCCCGAACTCTTCGAGTTGGCAAGAGACCTGATTCGAGGCCTCCTCTAGCGGCATGTCTTGTGGTGGCGCGACCACATGCTATCCCGAAAGCGTATGAACGAGGCGAACCCTGCCGCCGAAGTAGCCGGAGCGATCGACGCACGCGAGCGAAACGCCGCTCTTCACGCGCTCGAGGACGAAGTCTTTGATTGCGTCGTCATCGGCGGCGGCATGACGGGTGCCGGCATCGCGTGGCAGGGCGCGGCGCGGGGCTTGCGCGTGGCGTTGCTCGAAGCTGCTGATTTCGGAGAAGGCACGTCGAGCCGTTCGACAAAGTTGATTCACGGCGGTTTGCGCTATCTCGCCCAGGGCGACATCGGGTTGGTGCGAAGCACGGCGCGCGAACGCAAGGTCGTGCACCGATTGGCTCGGCACCTGGCGCAACCGCGTTGGCTGATCGTACCCGCCGAAAATCGCCGAGCGCTGTGGAAACTCCGCATCGGCGTCGGCCTGTACGAACGCTTGGGAGCGGTACCGGCGCGTCATCGGCATCAACGCTGGAACCGACGGGACCTCGCGAGGGAGGAGCCCGCGCTGAGTCCGGCACCGCCCTTCGCGTGCGTCTACCGAGAGTACGCCACGCACGACGCGCGCCTGGTGGTCTCCGTACTGCGCGCGGCGAAAGCCCACGGCGCCGTCGTCGCGAGCCGGCTGCGCGCGACGGAGCTCTTGCTGTCCGGTGAACGCGCTGCCGGGATTTTCGCGCGTTGTGGCGAGACCGGTGCCGAGATTCGCGTGCGTGCTCGCGTCGTGATCAACGCCGCCGGCCCTTGGGTCGACGCCGTCAGGCGTCTCGAGCAGCCCGGAAGCCGCCCGCGGCTCCATCTTTCGAAAGGGATCCACTTGGGGATCCACCGAGAACGCTTGCCGCTTCGTCACATGGCGCTGCTCGACGCCCCCGACGGACGCCGCGTCTTCGCCGTCCCGGCTGGCGATGTCACGTACGTCGGAACCACGGACACGACGCACGCTGGCGAGCCGGAGCTGTGGCCCACGGTGCATCGATCCGACGTCGACTACCTACTCGCCACGCTGCGCGAGCGCGTCCCCGACGCTGGCATCGGCGAAGACGACATCGTGAGCACGTGGGCGGGGCTTCGGCCCTTGATCGCGCAACCTGGCAAAGGGCCGAGCGAAATCTCCCGCAAGGATGAGACGTGGGTCGGGGCCCGAAACGTGATCCATATCGCAGGCGGAAAGCTCACCGGCTTCCGACCCATGGCCTTGCGTGCACTTCGGCTCGCTTGCAGCCAACTCGAGCGGCGATTCGAAGACATCCCGGACGCGCCGCTACCGGGCGGTGACTTCACCGGCAGCGTCGACGCGTTGGCCGGACGTCTGCGCCACGGAAAGTCCCTCCCGGCCCCGGAAGCCAGGAGACTCGCGGGGCTATACGGCACGGAAGCGGGTGCGGTGCGCGCACTCGGCGAGGAGCGAGTCTCCCCCGAAACCTGGCTGCTGCGCGGCGAAGTCGCGTGGGCGGTGTGCGTCGAGGGCGCTCGAACGACAGCGGACTTCTTGTACCGGCGAACCGGCGCCGCGCTACTCGAGCCGCAAGCGCGGCGTCACGCGGTGAAGCCGGTTGCGACCCAGCTCGGTGCACTGCTCGGCAGGAGCCCCGATCGCGTCGACGAGGATATCGCCGCGACCGAGGCGCGCCTCGCCGCAGATCTCACGTTCACCGACTGAAGGGCGCGTTACATCACGGACAGTCGGGCGTGCGCGATCGCGTCACCCATCCGATCGTTTCCCCAGAAGAGCTCGTCTCCGACGCGAAAACTCGGCGCGCCGAAAATTCCCATGTCGCGGGCTTGCTCTGTCGCCTCGCGCAACATGGCTTTCACGGGATCGCCGCCCGCCTCCTCGACCAGTGCTTCTCCGGGTTGATCCAGAGCGCCGAGGATGCCCCCGATCACGTCGGGGGACGCGATATCGCGGTCGTGCGCGAAGTTCGCGGCGTACACCGCTCGCGCGAATGCGGGCAGCCACGGCGCATCCCGGTGTGCGCAAGCGATACGAGCCGGCAAGAGCCCATTGCGCGGGAACACGCTCGGTCGCGCGAAGGCCAAACCGTACCCCTCGCACAACCGCTCCATATCCCGCCACATGTACGCACCCTTCTCGGGGGAGAGATTAAAGGGGGAGTCATCCCACCCTTGGGCTTTGAAGATCGGGCCGAGCAAGAACGGTCGCCAGTGGATTCGAACCCCTGCGGCTTGGCACGCGGCTTCGATTCGCGACGCGGTGAGGTAGGAGTACGTACTCCCGAACTCGAACCAGAATTCGATGTCGAGGGGTGTCGCCAAAGTTCTTCCTCCTATTCGAGTCTCGCGATATACGCGCCGGCTTCGTTGCGTGTGAACGCCTCGCGATCCCAGGGCGTTTCCGTGAGAACACCGGCCCGCTCTTCGGGAATGACGTACGCCCACGCAATCGATCGGCCGCGTTGTACCCGCCAGATGGGAATTTCGCGACGCTCGTATTCCGAACCTTCGAAAGCATCGAGCCTCGCTAAGTGCTCCCGATCGAGGCCCTCGTACACGCGGCCGGTCGTCACCCGGCCCGGATGAGGTGTCATCCCGGGATAGACGCGCCGTCGCAGTAGCGCGCGCCGGAAATCGGGAGCGAAAGCCGGGCTATAGGCCTTTCGCACGCCGGCCACCGAGTAGAAAACTTCGGGCAACTCGAGCGTTCCGTAGACAAACAGCGCGAACGACACAGAACCTTTCTGCACAGGCGATGCGAGCAGCGCGGACGTCGCGAGACGTTTCTGCAACACTGCCGACGTGGCGATGGAGACTACCGCTTTAGCGCGCCCCCGCGCGACCGGACACGCCGTTGCAGAGACGGTCGTCTACGCGAGCGTCCTCGCCGGCGGTGTTGGCGCTTCGCTGGTCGCTCTCACCGAGCGCGTTCTATTCGAACGCAATTCCTTAGCGCCGGTGCTTGTTGTCTTCTTGGGCACGCTCGTCGTCTACAATATCGACCGGCTTCGCGATCGCGATCGTGATCGAAACACCGCGCCCGAGCGCACGCGGTTCGTCGAAGTGCATCGCGACGCGTTGCGGGGCGTCGTGGCGATCGCAGGGTTGCTCGGAGCACTCC
Source organism: Myxococcota bacterium (assembly GCA_965223705.1). Taxonomy (GTDB): domain Bacteria; phylum Myxococcota_A; class UBA9160; order UBA9160; family UBA6930; genus UBA6930. Next base: position 88,944 of record OZ245015.1, read on the forward strand.
TTCTCCTTCCCTACGGCGCCGGCTCCGCTCTGGCGTTCACTCCGATTCTCGGCCTCGGCCTCTTGCACCGGCGTTTGAAGCGCTGGCCGTTCGCGAAAGCCGTCTATGTGGCGGTGGCGTGGACAACGGCGGTCCTGATCGCGGCGCGCCTGCCGGGGCCCGTGGCGACCGCCCCGAGCCCGGCCTTCGTCGCCGTACTCGCGCTGTCACTCCTCGCGAACACGGCCGTCACGGGCTCGCAGCGGATGCGGCGCGGCGGCGCGCTCGTGGCAGCGCTCTGCGGAACACTCGCCGCCGGGCTCGCTCTTCTCGAACCGACGGTGGCCGGCGGCGTCGTTTGTCTTCCACTCGGTGCTCTCGCGGCGCTTCGCGGCGGCAGTGAGACGGAGTGCTTGCGGCTCGCTCGCGGCGGCAGTGAGACGGAGTGGGTGAGGCTCGCTCGCGGCGACGCGACACTGGGCCTCGGCGCTCTCGCGGCTCTTGTCACATTCCTTTAGGGGTTCTCGCCACGAGCAACGTGACTTCTTGTCTCAGCACCTCATCCCCCGCTTGGTTTCGCAAACCGTCCTTGAAACGAACGATGCCGCGATCGGCTTGGCTGCGGGATTCGCGAGCCTCGATGCACTCGGCTCGGTAGGTGAGGATATCTCCGGGACGGGCCGGTGCGGGAAAGACCAGGGCGTCTTTACCGAGCATCGCGAGAATCGCCGGAGCATCGATCAACCGATGGAAGAGTGCCGTACAGATCGCCACGATGTGGCAAGACGACGCCGTGAGCCCGCCGAATACGGAGTCTTTCGCCGCCGCCTCATCGACGTGGAACGGATAGGGATCCCACTTTCGCGCGAACGCCACGATCTCGTCTTTTTCGACCGCGTAGCCGCCGACTTCGAGCGTGCGGCCGACAGGTAGATCTTCGAAATACAGCTTCGCCACGTCTACGCAAAAGCCGGCGGCGGCGTGAAGCCGCCGAGCCGCGCTTCGATTCGGCGGGCCACGTCGAGCGCGGTGAGATCCTCGAGGAACGGCGCCACAACCTGTACGCCGACGGGCAACCCGTTGGCATCTTGACCGACGGGGACGACAGTCGCGGGCAGATACGAGACACCGACCAAGCCGACCCACTTCAACTGGTCGAAGTAGGGTCGCGTTTCTCCGTCTACAAGAATCGTTCGTTCGGCCATCGGCTGGCTGTGGTCGTGGGGAATCGCCGCGGTGGGCATCGCGGGCATCAGCACCGCGTCCCACGAACCGAAAAACGCGTGCCACGCGGCGCGCATCTGCAGGCGTTTCTCGTTCGAGGAGAGCCAGCCACGATGGCGCTGCGCGGCGTGCTTCGCGGCGATCGCGCGCGCGCCTTCCCCGGCGGCGCCGCGCTCCGCCAGCTTCTCAATCGCCTGATGGCTGAACGCGCCGCACATCGCAGCTCCCAAGAGCCGGTCGAAGATCTCGACGGCGTGCTCGAACGTGAAATCGGGGCGCACCTCCCCGTCGATGCGTGCACCATCTTCTTCGAGCGCCCGAGCGGCCGTGAGAACGGCGTTCCGGATTGCGGGTTCGACCGGACACGTCGGCTCGTCGAGCCAAACCGCGACGCGATAGTCCCGGGTGTTCCGGCCCCGGGGCGGCGGAAGATCCAGTCGATAGGCCTTCGCGTGCCAATCGTCGGGGCCGGCGAGAATCGACAGCCCGAGCTCGGCGTCGTCGACCGTTCGCGCCATCGGTCCGGCGACCGCGAGATCCGCCTGGGTCAAAGAACCCGGAGGTCCGGGAATTTGCCCGATCGCCGGCACCAGGCCGTAGCTCGGTTTGTGTCCGACAACGCCGCAGTGATGCGCAGGCCCGCGGATCGAACCGCCGATGTCGCTTCCCAGCTCGAGGGGCGTAAAGCCGGCCGCGAGCGCACCGGCAGAGCCGCCGGACGAACCGCCCGGCGTTCGCGCGAGACCCCACGGATTCGAGGACGTTCCGAATACTTCGTTGTAGCTCTGCGTATCTCCCGCATAAATCGGCAGGTTCGTTTTCCCGAGAACGATGGCCCCGGCCTCCCGGAGTCGCGCAACGGGAACCGCATCCGTTTCCGGCACGAAGTCCGCAAGTTCCGGAGCTCCCGATGTCGTACGCATGCCTTCCGTCATGAAGGAATCTTTGATGGTCATGCCGACTCCGTGAAGCGGCGGTAGCGGGGCGCCGCTCGCTCGCAGCGCGTCCGCGGCGTCGGCTTCGCGGAGAGCGCGTTCCGGGTCGCGGGTCACGACCAGATGGGTCTCAGCATCGAGCGAGCTGATGCGCTCAAGCTGCGCCGACACGAGTTCTCGGCTGCTCAAGCGTCCCTCTCGAATGTCACTGGCCAATCCGCGCGCCGAACGAAAACTGAATGAAATGCCCATTTGGAACGTCTCCTCCTTCAGGTGTCGAAACGCGGCACCTAGGATAAGCCAACGGCGCGATCCGTTGGGCAAGAGATGAGGTGCACTCTTGAAACGCTGGATCTCGCTCGCCGTGATCTTGGTCGTTGGCTGGGCGTCCATCGGTTGCGCCACGTTTCCGGGCTTTCGCGACCCCGAAGTCTATTTGGTCAACGTGGTGCCGGTGGGATCGACGCCTTTCGAACAACGCGTTCGAGTCGATCTCCGACTTCGCAACCCGGACCACCGCGATTGCACGTTCGCGGGTTTGGATTTCGTTCTCGAACTGAACGGCGAGCCGATGCTGCGCGGTTACGCGAGCGAAGGCGGAACACTACCCGCTTACGGAGAGCTGGTGGTATCGACGGAAGCGAGCAGTAGCGTGATCGATCTGGTACGCCAATTCAGCGCGTTGTCCGACAGCGAGCGACGGCGCTCGGGCGTCGACTTGTACGGCCGGCTCCACGTCGACGGCATCTTCCAGCGGACCGTGTACTTCGAGAGCCCTTACTAGCGTCCGCGGCGCTTCAACCGAGACGTGTCGTAGTAGCGCCGACTGTCCTCGATCGAAAAGTTGAGAATGTTCATCGTGTCGAACTGGCCCATGTTCGACGCGCCGGTCTGGACATTGACGATCATCACGTTCGCTCCGAGAAACGTAAAGCGTCCGTGGTTCTCCGGGATCGCGCTGTCTTCGCTCCAGCGACCCACGGAACCGATCAGCTTGTACGGCGCTCCGGCTCGGTCATACGCGACGGCGAGACCGGGCGCCATGGTTTCCTTGTCGTACCAGATCTGTTTTCTGCTGTAGGGGTGCCCCTTCTGCCGGGGGATATCGTCGAGCCGAAAGGCATTCCGCTTTTGCCATTCCTCTCCCACCATGGGCATCGCGCCGTAGGGGTCGAATCGGCAGGAGCGCCACTCCTCCTCGGTACCGAGTCGGATCATCCGCGTCGTCGAGATCTCCCCCAGGACGCTCGGAAAGCACTGACGCTTGCTGTTCGCGGCGGCCAGCAGAACGCGCTCACCGTGATATTGCCAATCGTGATCCCACACGTAGCCCGAAAAAAGATAGAAATCTTCGAGAGTGAATTCCGTGCCGAGCAATGAATCCGACTTTTGCGTCGCGGCGATCCTCCGGACACGTCGCAGGGCGGGAATGTACGCCCACGTGTCGTCCTCTTTCCCGTCGGTGTAGCGGTACAGCAGAAACATCGTGCCGCGGAGATCGAACGGCGTCTTCACATCGAAAAACTCGGCCCACTCCACGGTCGTTCCGGGTTCGAGCTCGTGGGTGTCAGGAAGCAGGTCGGCTCGGTGGCTGTAGTAGGTGCGCCGGTATTCCCCCTGCGAGATCCGCCAGGTTTCCGCGCCTTGGTTCCTCATGTTCGAGAAACCCCAGTGCGGCAAGTTGAATCCCGCGCCGCCCTGCCAACGGAAATTGACGTTCCATGCGAGCTTGAGTCCGATATCCGGATCGTCGGGTGAGAGGTCGCACGCGTGACCGGTCACCTCCTTCGCCCATTCCGAGAAGGGAAACGGCTGCCCGGCGACGTAGTTCTCGAGTCGTCCCTCGGCGTTGATCGTAGCCTGACACGCGTACTTCGCCGTCGCCTCGATGTATTTCGGATGGACCGGATACTCCTCGCTCTCGACGATCTGCATCAGGAGGTCGGGGAACGGCTCGACCGCGTACGTGTAGACCTCGTCCGGCAAGAGATCGCGAACGAGCTCGCGGTTCTCCGCGGTGATGGTGTCTCCAGGAGAAACGTCGGCGGCGCCCGGGCTCGCCCAGCAGAACAGGATCACGAGAACACCGAAAGCTCTGGTTCCGATCATCACGAGATGATACCGCGGAGCGCCTCAAGCCCTGGAAGCCGTCCTCCGAATACAGCGTCAGCGGAAGGCAGCCGAGTCACGGTAAGCACTCGGAGCGCCTGGGGGGTGCGGTGTCGATCCTACATCGGGGAAAGTACGGAATTCAGCTTCCGGAGGGTGCGAGTCACGCTCGCGCCGACCGCCGGTTCGCGCCGGTCGGTCCGGAGATCGCGTTCGCCTGCGCGGCGCTTGCGGCCGCCTTCCTCCTCGGCAGCGCTCTACACATTCTCGGAATGGAAGGTCAGGCCGCGATTCCGCACTTCGTGCTCGTCAACCTCTGTGCACTGACCCTCCTGATCGTCGCCGGGCTCTCCTGGTTTCGACACGACGATCTGGGTTCTTCCGAGAGCGATCTGCTCCATCGACTCGCGTCGCTCTTTGCCCTGGCCGGACTCGAAACGCTGGTCATTCTCTCGATCGTCGACGCGCCCATTGTCGGATGGTGGGCGCTCATCACCGGGACATTGGCCCTCTCGGTTTTTTTCGCGCTCCTCACCCTCGCAACGCTCAGCTGGTCGGACGGAACGCGTGCGGTGTTATGGATCGCCGCCGGCGCGGGTTTCCTCGTCCTCGGTCAATTCGCTCTCGAAAACTCGAGCGTGGCGCGCCTTTGGCCCACCGAAGCTTTCGTGGCGCTCATGCGATACAGCGGCGACGCGGCATCGCTCGGCACATTGATCTACGGACTGGCGACGAGCCTCATGTGGGTCGCCGGTGCCGGCGTGTGGGTCGCGCGCGGGCTCGGAATGATTCGCTCGCCGCTCTAGAGCGAGCGTCGCGAGGTCGCACGGGCGACCTCGCTCGGCACGGTCCGCACTACTCGTGATGCTTGTCCCAGTGCTTTTCGAAACGGTCGCCCGCGCGGTCGAGTTTTCGGTCCGCGCGACTGCCCTTGCGATCCAAGCGGCGGTCGATTCGGTCGCCCCGCCGATCGAGGCGGCGGTCGATGCGATCGCCCTTCCGGTCTAGGCGATCCGCGAGCTTGTCCTTGCCCGCCGCTGCGGCGCGGTTTGACGCGCGATCGAGACGGCGATCGATGCGGTCTCCCTTCCGGTCGAGTCGGCGATCCACGCGGTCGCCCCGCCGGTCGAGGCGCCGCTCGACGCGGTCGCCTTTGCGGTCGAGCTTGCGGTTCACACGATCTCCGGGATCGGCGAAGCTCGGGACCGAGATCAGAAGCGCGGTGGAAAACATGAGTGCGATGGCTGCGATACGTGACATGCGGTTCTCCTTGTCCGGTTTTGGCTTATCCCCTGCCATCCCCCTCAAACCGCCCGCCGCGTGAACGGTTGCGCCGCTCGCGAGAAAAAAGCGCTCCGCGCCACGTGACCGATACGCAACAGCAGCCGTAACACCTTGCATTCGTTGTGAGATCGGGATTAGGAAGTACTCGTGTCGGCGTTTTCCGGATCGGAATCGATCATGAAGCGGTAGACCCAGCCGTTTTGGCTGTCCCGTAAGGCCGCCCCGATCATGTCGTCGGGGTCACACGTTTCGGCGCGGCGAACCAATCGATCGAAGGCTTGGCGGAAATTGCGTGTGTGGCGCTCGCGAACTTGCGTTCCGTAGAACAAATCCCGTGGCGCGACCTCACCACTGAAACACAACGCGATGATGCGCAGGCTGAACGCGTTGCGGTCTCCGGCGCCGAGTCGGTCCCAAAGGCCGATCGAAGGTCGCTCCTCGCCGGGAGGGATCGCGTCCGCTTCCCACGACGTCACGATGAGGCCGGCGACCACGCCGAGCTGTTCCGTCACCACATCGGCGACGCGGAGGTAGGTGTCTTGCCGGGAGTGGAGCTCGTCGGCGGCGATCGCCCGGGATTGCACTTCGGCTTGCTCCGCCGCCTGGCGCATCACGTCGAGCTGTCGCTCGACGACCCGGGTGTTTTGGCTCAGTTGGCTCTGCTGCATGAAGAAGCCGACGACCAACCAGAGAAAGGCGAGGGGCGCGAAGGCTCCTTCGAGAAATCCGCCCAGGGACGGGGCGTTCAGATGAGCAAAGTCGACCCACCCGACCACGGAAGTGATGTAGAGCAGCCCCAGACTCGTCCAGATCGCGGTGATCCCCAAGCTGAGACGGAGGCGCCAATCGAGCTCTACGTTGGACGGGGAGGGCCCCGACGGAGCGGTTTCGGTCGTCATGACGCAAGCTTACCGCCGGACCGCCAGAATGGGCCCGGACCGGGCGGCACCGTGGCATACTCCGGGGTCGCAGGGGAGACAGCATGAGCGAGCGTGAAGACATCTATTCTGGGAACAAGATCGAATGGCGGTGGGTCATTGTGGGTTCCCTCATCGTCGTGGGCACCCAGACGCTGATCGGCGCAGCCCTTTCCGCACTCGGGGTCGACGTGTCGTCCCTGGGTGCCTTCATCGTGGCCGCATCGGTGGGCTTCTTCGTCGGCGGCTTTTTGATCGGCTGGATGTCGCCCGGATACACCGCGTGGGAAGGCGGCTTTGCGAGCGTGATCGCGGCGGCGGGGAGTGTGTTCGTCGCGTCGAGACTGCTCGCTTTTGCCGGCGGACTGGTGTCGCTGATCCCGGTCGCCGTGGGGTGGGGCCTCCTATGCGGACTCCTCGGGGGTTTCATAGGTGAGAAGTTCCAAAACGCCCTCGAAAGCTGATTCCCAAGAGGCCGGTCGCTGTCCGCTGTGCGAGCAGCCGAACGAATGCGCACTGGCCCAGGGCGCTGCCGACCCCTGTTGGTGCGTGTCGGTAGAAATCTCCGATGCGCTCAGGCAGCGCGTTCCCGCCGGCAGTAGCGAGCGCTGCATTTGCCGACGCTGCGTCTCCGAACACAACCGATAGGAGTCCCCCATGAAAGCTGCGGTCCTTCACGAGGTCGGAAAGCCGCTCGTCATTGAAGACATCGAAATCGATCCGCCGAAAGAAGGCGAAGTCGGCGTGAAGATCGCCGCGAGTGGCATCTGCCACAGCGACTATTCCGTCGCTCACGGGGTCTTGTTGTCTCCGCTTCCGGTCGTCCTCGGCCATGAGGCAGCGGGGGTTGTCGAAGCCGTCGGTCCCGGTGTCACCGGACTCGAGGTGGGCGATCACGTCATCGCAGCACTCTCACCGTCCTGCGATCGCTGCGTCATGTGCGGCGAGAACAAGCCCTTCCTGTGCAGCGAGATGGGCAAAATACTGAGCGAATCCTCCATGCTCGACGGAACGACGCGCCTCCGGCGGGGAACCAACCGCGTGCATCAGATGGCAGGCATCGCGTCCTTCGCCGAGCGCGCGGTCATTCCCGCGGGCGCGGCGATCAAGATCCCGAAAGACGTACCCCTGGAAACCGTGTGCCTGATCGGTTGTGGCGTCACCACGGGCACCGGCGCGGCGCTCAACACGGCCTCGATCCGGCCGGGCGACAGCGTGGCCGTGGTGGGGTGTGGTGGCGTAGGGCTGTCGATCATTCAGGGCGCTCGAATTGCCGGCGCTGAGATTATCGTCGCCGTGGACCCGATCGCCGAAAAACGTGATCTCGCTCTCTCCGTGGGCGCGACCCACGGAGTCGACCCCTTCAACGAAGATGCGCCTCGTGCCGTGAGAAAGATCACCGGCCTGGGCGCGCACCACGCGTTCGAAGCGCTGGGAAAGCTCGAAACCATCGAAGCGGCGTACAAAATGTTGCGGCCGTCGGGCACCGCCGTGGTCGTCGGCATGCCTCCCGTGCGCGAGAGCGTCCCGGTGCGCGTCGGAGGCTTGTTCCTCGAAAAGAAGATCACGGGCTCTGCCTACGGATCCGCAGTTCCACGCCGCGACATCCCGAAATTCGTCGACTACTACCAGCGGGGAGAGCTCAAGCTCGACGAAATGATCACGCAGCGCATTCCCCTCGAGCGCGTGAACGACGCCTTCGAGGAAATGGGGCGCGGCGAAGGCGCACGCTCGGTCATCGTCTACGACTGAGGTCTCCGGTCAAGCGACTTCCGCAGCTTGCCGAAAAGAACGGGGTGCGAATCTCTGCGGCTTTGCCGCCCGGAGGCCCCGAATGACCCACGCGCCGCCCGCCGAACGCATCCGCAAACGCGTCCCGTGCGACGTGCGGTTCCGCGAGTCCCATCGTTCGGGCATGGTCTTGAACCTCTCGAAGAGCGGCCTTTTCGTCCAAACGACCTTGGGCGCGAAACCCGGCGAACCCGTCGAACTGTTTCTCAACGCGCCGAACTCACCGGTGGCGATCCCCGTCCGCGCTGAAGTCGTATGGAACCGCGTGGTGAATCCGACCTTCAGGAGCGTGGTACAAGGGGGCTTTGGGGCGAGGATCAGCGCCGCCTCCGATGACTACTACGAACTGATCGGCGCTTCTGCCGGCCCGGTGCGCCCGGATCGAGTGATCGCTGCCAGGACTTCGTCGGCGGCGCCCAGCGCGCGCGAACTCGAAACCCCCGCGGAGAGCTATCGCGTACGGGTGAAGCTCGAGGGGAAGCCGCGCTCCCGCTTCGTCACCGTCTCAGCGGCCAGTGCCCAGGACGCCGAAAAGCGGGCCCTCGAACGCTTGGGCAAAGGCTGGACCATCCTGTCCGGCGCCGTCCTCGATCCGCCCTCCGACACCTAGGCCTCTCCCCTCACGGCGGCGCGCTTGCACGTCGGGCACCCGGCGCAGCCACGCGTTGTTCTCAAACCAAAACGATCGGATTCTCTCGAGGCCTCCGTTCAAGCGCAGCGCTTCGAGGTAGTTCGCGAGCAAGTTCGCGAGCAGCGTATCTTCGGGCGGAATCGCGATTCCCATCGGTTCGACGGTCAGCGTCTCGTCGAGATACGCGAGCCCGGCCTCGGGAAACGACAACCGGGCGAACACGCAAGTCTCGTAGTCGGCGACCACCGCATCGACCTTGTCGTCGACCAACAACGCAACGGCCTCGCTGAGACTCGCCGGCAACACGAGCTGTGCCTGTGGCGCTTCCCGCGCGACGAAGCTCTCTCCTGTCGAACCGGCCAGCGCTGCGAGGCGCAGGGTCGTCTGATTGAGGTTGGGATCCTCGCGCATTCGCTCGAGGGTTTCCGTCTTCGTCAGTATGGACTTTCCGGACACGAAATACGGGCCGACGAACGCCGCCCGCCGGTTGCGACGCGGTGTGATGGTCATCCCCGACATCACCACGTCGACGTCTCCCGCTTCGAGGGCGTTCAGCAGGCGGGAGAAAGGGCGCTCCACGAAGGTCGCTTTCACACCGAGGTTCTGAGCCAGGACTTCTAGGATTGCGATCTCGAACCCGAGCCACTCGCCGTTGGACGTGACGAAGTTCATGGGCAGTTGATCGCCGCTCATGCCGACTCGCAACTCGCCGGATGACATCACGCGCGACAGACCGCGTTTCGGTTCGGGCGGAGGCTCGGGGGCCGCACCGCGGTAACGGCCGCCGAATTGGCACGCGGCGAAGCCAAGGCATAGAACTGCGACGAGAAGCCGGTGTGCCACAGTGACTACAGGTGGCGACCTCCATCGAGAACCAGATTCTGTCCCGTCATGAAGGACGACGCCTCGCTCGCGAGGAACACCACGGCGCCGACCATTTCGTCCGGCAGCCCGATCCTGCGAAGTGCCGAGTTTCCGACGAGATCCTTCACGATGGCCTCACTCTCCCAGAGCGCCCTTGAGAACTCGGTCTTGATGAGCCCCGGAGAAATCGTGTTCACCCGGATCCCTTCTTTGCCCCAGGTCTTCGCGCACACCTGCGTCAGCATGTTGAGCGCGGACTTCGAGACGGAGTAGCCGCCGATCACATCGCTCGCCTGAAGTCCGCCAAGCGAGCTCACGTTGATGATGCTCCCGCCATCGCCGTGCTTCAGCATGGCCTCGCGCGCGAACTTCGAGAGGAAGTGGATCGCTTTCACGTTCGTGTTCATCAACGCGTCAAACGCGCGCTCGTCGATGTCCTGCACCGGCCCGAACACCGGGTTCGTCCCGGCGTTGTTCACGAGCACATCGAGTCGACCGAGCTCCGTAACGGTTTGATTGACAAGGTTCTCGAGCTCGTCGAGCTTTCGAACGTTTGTGGGAACCGCGATCGCTTTCTGGCCCGTCGCGCGCACTTCCGCCGCGGCCTCCTCGAGATCCTCGGGCTTTCGAGCGGCGATCGCGACGTCGGCTCCGGCTTCCGCGAGACCGACACAAATGGAACGACCGATCCCGCGGCTTCCGCCGGTGACGATGGCGACCTTCCCGGCGAGTGAGAAATCGGCTTTGGGCATGAGGAACTCCTTCTTTCGAGCCAGGATAACGCTTCGCTGCTACTGCGGCGCCTCGGCGATGCAGTCGATCTCGACCGCTGCGGAGAGGGCGAGATCGACCCCGCCCACGGTGATTCGCGCCGCGCTGCCTTCACCCATCACACCGATGTAGGCCTCGTTCATTTCGCCGAACGTCGACAAGTCGCTGAGGAAGACGTTCACTTTCGCGACGTCCGCGAGGCCGGCGCCGTTCGCTTCGAGGATGCGCTCGATGTTGCGGAGGGTTTGCTCGGTTTCGGGCCCTGTGCCGCCGGGCGCGAGCGTCCCTTTTTCATCGATGGTGCCGAGGGTCCCGGAAACGAAGATCAGATTTCCGACGCGCGTCGCGTGGCAGAACGCGGGTAGACGAACGAGGCCGGGTACGTTGGTGCGAGTCACTGTGGATTCCTTACGTATTGTGAGGTTGAGTCCGGAAGAGGCCGACAAGAGCGAGGCCCGCGAGGAACCCCCCGATGTGGGCCCAGAAAGCGACCCCGCCGCCGGCGGTGGCCAAGCTCGGCAAGCCGCCGAGCACCTGCAGGACGAACCAATAACCGAGCATGAGAAACGCCGGCACCGAGACCGTCGTCACGTAGAAGCCGAGGATCAGCAGTGTGTCGACGCGTTGCCTCGGGTGGAGTCGGAGATACGCGCCCATGACGCCGCCGATCGCGCCGGATGCACCCACCATCGGGATTGCGCTGTCCGGGTCGGTCATCACCTGCGCGCCGGCGGCGGCGAGACCGCAGAGCAGATAGAAGACGACGAAGCCGCCGCGCGTCATCGCGTCTTCTACGTTGTCTCCGAATACCCACAAGAACCACATGTTGCCGAGCAGGTGGAACCAGCCACCGTGCATGAACATCGACGAGATGGGTGTGAACCAGCTCCCCGAGCCGTCCAGCCGACACTGGGTTTGCGGGCCGACATCGATCACCGCGTCGAGTGGAAGCAAGCGGAGAAATTCGCCCGGGATCAGCGCAAAGTGGCAAAGCGAGGCCGCGAGCGAGGCGCTGCTGCCGTAGCCCTGGAGGAGGAACCACGCCGCGAGGTTTGCGGCGACGATCGCCCAGGTCGTCACAGGCTTCCGTCGGGTCGGATTGCGGTCGCGAAGAGGGAACAAGGAGGCCTAGCCTTTTGCAGGAAGAGGGAACAAGAGATCCTCACCCTAACACGAGGTGGCGACCCACCGCGGTCCTCGGTACCTCCTCGGGTATGAGCGAATCACTCGTCTCCAAGATCGGCATGATCATCCACCCGGTCGACGACCTCGACGCCGCCGCCCGCTTCTTCAGCGAGGGGCTCGGGCTCGAAGAGGCGTTTCGCGACGGCGACCGTTTCTGCGCGTTCTCCGTCGGCGGCGTCATGATCGCGCTGGCAGCTGGAGAAGAACGGCTGGCCAACGCGACGGCCGTTTCGTTCAAGGTCGACGACGTTCCGGCCACCGTTTCGAGACTCGAGGCGGCCGGCGCCACGGTGCTGCGCGCGCCCGAGGAGGGGCCGCACGAAATTCGCGCGGTTCTGCGCGACCCGTCGGGCAACCCGGTCATCGTCTATTCCGGCAAGTAGGCCGCCCGCGAGCTACGCGTAGTCCGGCACCTCGAGCTTCGGCCAGACGTGCGTCATGAAGGCTTCGAGCTCTTCGATGACTTCTTCTTTCGGGTTCTGCGCGTAGTGCCAGATGAGCGTGATGTATTCCGCCGGCACCTGATCGTAGATGTCCTGCCACGCCTTGATCGACTGTTCGACCGTACCCCCGATAAAGACACCCGAGCCCTTCATGTTCTCGACCCAGTCGGTGTCGGGCTCCTGGGGGAACTGCGGGAAGAAAGGACCGTAGAAGTTCTTGTAGATGTCGAGGTCGTACTCGACGAGCTTGCGGTCGTAGTCGAGCTCGGATTCACAGATGTGCGGCCAGCGCACGATGTTCTGGTTCTGGCCGAGCTTCATCTTGCGACCGAACTTCTCGCTCTCTTCGACGTAGACGTGGGCGTTTTTCACGATGCCGTCGAGCTGCATGAAGTACACGGGAATGAAGTTGTGCTTCGCGCAGAAGCGGATCGAATCGACACTCTTGCTCGCCGCGACCATCACCGGAGGATGCGGATCCTGATACGGCTTGGGGACGACGCAGATCTTCCGCACGTTCCCGTCGGCGTCGATCTCGCCGTGCCCGCCCGCTTCGGAGGCGATCCGGTTGGCGGGGTAGCCGACGACGCCGGTGTCGTGAGGGAACGGCGCTTCGTAGAACTCGCCCTTCAGATCGACCTCGTCCTTCGTCCAGCACTCGAGCAGCATCTCCGCCCGCTCTTCGAAGATCTTGCGATTCCGCTCGTCGTTCTCGCTGCCGTCGGAAACCGTCGCCGGCGTCTCGGTCCACTGGCCGAGGATGTTGGCCCAGCGCGACTGATAGCCCCGCGCCATGCCGACGAAGTAGCGGCCCTTCGTAATATGATCGAGGATCGCCGTTTCCTCAGCGACGCGGATCGGATCTTGCGTCGCCATGACGTAGCCCAGTGCGCCGACGTGCATGCGCTTGAGCTGCCCCGCCCACCACGCGTTCAGCACGCCCGGATTCGGCCCGACTTCGTAGCCCTCGGAGTGCAGGTGGTGCTCGATGGTGGAGAAGCCCCAGACCCCGAGCTCCTCCGCTGCGTGCGCGATGTCCATCCAGCCGTGGAGCGCGTCGTGGTACAGATCGGCATTGCGGCCGATCGGCCGCATCGCCTTGCGCCCCTCCTCGCCTTCCGCCGGAATCATGGGGTAGAGCTGAATGATGACCTTGGGGCGCGCCATGACGTCTCCTGCGAGCTCTCCCGGGGGAACAGCTCGCTCTCGTGTCGAAGATTCACCGGGCTCGGGGCCGGTCCGGTCGAGGATACGGCTCCTCGACCCGGGGGGTCAATCCGTGCCTACGCGCCGAGGGGGTGGATCGCGGCGAGCACGATCATGGCGTTGTAGCCGGTGTGGACGGCCACGGGGGCCAGGAGACCACCCGTTCGCCAACGGGCGAAAGAGAGAAGCAGCGCGAGCCCCGCGATCGCTACGGTGGCGGGCGGGAAGCCGGCTGTCTCCGGGAGATGCGCGGCCGTGAAAACGATGGCGACGATTCCCGACGCCAGAAGGGCCCCACAGCGAGACGCGAGAGCCCCCCACAGCACGCCCCGGAACACGAATTCCTCGATCCAGGGGGCCAGGGCCAAGGCGAGAAGAATCCAGGCGGCACGGGGCCAACCGTCGGCTTCGCCGGGCGCCAGGCTGGCGATTTCGCCGCCGACCACGCCATCCCGGACGTATCCGAGGTAGGCCACCCCGAACGCGATTCCGAGGGCGAGGTAGACCAGGCAGCGATCGACGGGAATTTCCCACGAAGCGGATTCCCACGGAGCGCCCTCCGGACCCTCCCAGCGGTGTCGGCTCGCAAGCCACGCGGTCGCGAGACCGGCGAAGCCAAAACCCACGAGCGAACCCAGAGGCCCCGCGAAACGGACCAGTTCGAGGCGTGCGCCGGGCCCGAGCGACAGATCCTGGAATGCGAAGGAGAGGCCGGCAAAGGTTCCAACCAAAACCGCCGCCACGAACTGCACCAGGTAGAAGACCCCGAGCAGGCCGGCCGCCCGTGCGGGCCCGAGCGCAGGTGAATGCGGTTGAGGCGCCATTCACCACGCTTCGGTCGATGGAGCGCGGCCCTAAAGGCCGCCCCACATCACGCGCGCGAACACGGCAAAAGTGAGGAGGCATACGGTTGACGCCGCGGCGACCCGCCGTCCACCCAGCTCGGGGAAAGCGCGCGCCAACCAGACGCCGGCCCCCGAGAAAATGATGAGCTCCGCGGTGCTCACCCAGTCGCCGTGGAACCGGGGATCCCAGTACGAAATGGGGCTCGCGAAACGGAAGTCCGAAAGCGGCCAGAAGTGGCGGTGCGCATCGTCGTGGTGCGTCGCGAAATCGGTCGCCGCGTGAAGTGCCATCGCCGCGAACAGCGCCAGCGCGCGCGGGGCCCTGCGCGCCCACGCGATGCTTGCTCCAAAGGCGATGAGGGGAAGCGAATTCGGTGCGTCGAAGCCCCACTGCCATCCGGGGTTGAAGTAGCGATCCGACCAGATGACGCTTTCCGGCGTCCCCGAAATCTTGTGGAACGCGTAGAAGAACCACATCGGCGCGTCGGGCAATAGCGAACCGGCGGTGATGGCGGGCCACAGAGCGGCGTCGCCGGGCCGACGGAAACGACCCGGCCACAAGAGGGCGAACGCGGCGAGCACGTGGGAAGGTGTGGTCAGAAGACCCGACCCTTATTCGAGCGTGACGAACACGGAGACCCGGGGCTCGTCGCTCGTCGCGCGACTGATGTGCCCGCGACCTGTGGTGTCTTCGGCGAGAAAGATGTCGCCCGCTTCAAAGCGGCGTTTCGAGCCGTCGCCGACTTCGATCTCGACGCCACCCCCGGACAAGATCAGGATGTATTGGCGCCGCGGCGCGTTGTGCCAATCGTAGTCGTAGTCGGGTCCCGTCGTCCGAAAGATCACGCCTTTGGCTTCTTGCAATTCGGACATCATGCCGACCATGCCGTGGTCGCGAAGCGGAATATCGATGTCTTCGAAATGCGATTCGCCGTCGTCTCCAGTGTAGATACGTGTCGCTTTCATTGTCTCCCCTGTGCGACGAGCTCACGCTCCGTGGACGACGCCCGCCTCGCGGAGGGAAGCGATGCGTTTGGCGTCGTAGCCCAGACCCTCGAGAATGGAACGGCTGTGTTCGCCGAGCTCGGGGGGCGGCAGCGGTTGCTGTTTCGGATGATCGCGCAACTCGATGGGGCTGTTGACGACTCGGGTACCGGGCTGTCCCTCGACTTCGAGGAAGACCCCGTTGGTCTCCATCTGGGAGTCGTAGGGGACTTCGTCGATGGTTGCGATCTGGCCGAATGTGATGGCGTGATCATCGAGAATCTTCTGCCATTCGGGCCACGTCCGTTCCAAGAACCGAGCCGAGAGTATCTGAGCCAACTCCGCGGCGTTCTCCCGCCGCTTCTCGATGGGAGCGAACCGGGGGTCCTCTGCGAGCTCCGGCAGGCCGATCGCCTGGCAGAACTGCGTGAACTCGGTCGCTTCCTTCACCATCACGAGAAAGAACGAGCGACCGTCCTTCGTCCGGTAGTGATTGACCATCGCGTTCGGGCTGTGCGCCTGGGTGGGAGGCACGTAGGTCGAGCCGCCGCAGAGCGCTGCCTGGATGAGAATGCTGTTCGACCACGCGCCGTTCGCCATGAGCGAAGTCGACACTTTGGTGCCCTTGCCGGTCTTCTCGCGCGCATAGAGTGCGAGCGCAATGCCGCCGAAGATCGTCATCGCGCTCGGGTGGTCGCCCATCCCCGCCGTCGAGAGCGCCATTTCGCCTTCCGCCGGCCGCACGGCATCCATCAAGCCCGTGCGCGCCCACCAGGCGGTCGCGTCGTAGCCCGGTTTCTCGGCGTCGCTTCCGATCTCGCCGTAGCCCGTGCCGTGCGCATAGATCAACCGGTCGTTGACCGCCGACACGTCCTCGTAGCGAATCCGCAGCTCGTCGAGAACCGACGGGTGGTAGTTCGTGATGAAGATGTCGGCATCCCGGGCGAGGTCGAGCAGGACGTCGCGCCCCTCGTCGCGCTTCAGGTCGAGCACCAGGCTTTTCTTGTTGCGGCTGTCGAGCATCCAGCAGTAGTTGTCCTCGCATTCGGGCAAGGGCTTCAGGCTGGGGAGCAAGCGATAGGGGTCGCCGATACCCGGCGGTTCGACGTGGATCACTTCCGCTCCGAAATCCGAAAGCACGGTTCCGGCTGCCGGTGCGAACACGAACGTCGCGACTTCAATGACCTTGAGTCCTTCGAGCAAACCCGCCATCTCAACTCCTTCTTGCTACGCGTCTCCGCCATCGGAACGAAGCGCAGTACTCGTTTGTGGAAAACCTCGGGCGAGCGGTCCGCGGAGCGGGCCACGGCGCGTTTCCTGAGCACCGATTTTCAGCGCTCGCAAGACGGTGCTCCGCTGGGAAGCGTCGAGTCCTTCGGCGACGGTCGCGAAGGCCGCATCGCCTGTTCGACCCAAGAGTTCGATCAACACGATCGCGTGGTGGGTGAACGCCGACCCTTCGAGTTCGTCGCTGAATACGAGGAGAGCCCGAAGCGATCCGCTCTCGCCGCCTTCTGCCTGGGCCAAGTTTCGCAGATACTCGAACCCGGCCTCTTCCGCGACGCGCAACACCGTGCGATCGACCCAGATCCCGGTGGTCGTGCGCACCATCGCCGGCGGCGCACGCTCTTCCCGCTCGCACGCGACGACCGCGCCGAAGAAGAGGATCGCCCACAACACGGCCAAGGGACGGGCGTTCGAAAATTGTCGCATGGTCCGGAGCGAAGGCGAAGCGCTTAGCTGCGAAGCCGGCGGTACAGAAACAGCAGCAGGACGGCGCCCGCAACGGCGATCGCCAGGCTGCCGAGGTTGAAACCGGTCACCGGACCCAAGCCGACCATTGAGCCGAGGAATCCGCCGACCACCGCTCCCGCAATCCCGAGCCCCGTCGTGACCAGCAAACCACCCGGGTCTTTGCCGGGCATCACGAGCTTCGCAACCGCGCCGACCACCAGGCCCAGAATGATCCAAGAAAGAATTCCCATGCCGCCTCCTCGTAAGCGCCTAACGTATCACGGCTGGGCGGCGTCGAGGCGAACCGGCACGGAGCCCTCGCCGTCGCGCATGAGGCTGATCAGGGCGTCCGCCCAACCGTACTTTTCCCGCATGAGAGCGTGGATTCGCTCGCGACGCGCCGGCCGTCGGTCCGGCGTCGCGCGGTACGAGGCGGCCGCGCCACCGCGTTCGACCGTGACGGTGCCGCCTTCCCCGATCCGACCGAGCCAGGCCGCACCGGGAGTGCCCGCGCGCAACCACAGTGCGCCGTCGTCTTCAACGACCCAGAGCCGGGTACGGTGCTCGCCGGTATCGAGGGCGACCACTTCGCCGCCGAGTTCAGACGCCGCAAAGATGAACAGGACGAATGCGAAGACGATCGCAATCGCGATTCCGACCCACTTCATGGTCCGGAGGGTAGCGCTCCGGCTCGACTATTCGCCGAGAAGTCGCTTCGTACGCGCTTCAGACTCTTCGACGGAGCGCTGTACGGCGCTCTCGGCGCGCTCCAGGGTCGTCTTCGGCGACGCATCAGCGGTCTCAGCGGCCGATCCGCCGAGCCACGTCGGAAGGTTTCCGGTGTAGCCCTCGACGGCCAGCCAAATCGCGGCGGCGATGCAGAGAAAACCCAGTGCTTTGACCATGGTGCCTCCTACGGGGCACTCTTCGGCGAAGCGGTGCCTTCGCGTGAGGGAGCCGCGTCACCGTTCCCCGGGGTCCCCAAGAGTTGGTCGAGGACGCGCTGGCCGGTTTCGCGAGCGGACTCGCCCATCTTGCGGAGCGCTTCCCCCGCCTTCTCGGAAACGCGCGCAGAGAGGTCCGGAACTCCGGCGACGCGGCTTCCCGAAGGCAGCGGCGGAGAGAGGTCATCCGCGACTTCGACCCGAACGTGCGGCGTTCCCAGAATGCCGGCGCCGTCGACGACGAACCGATCGTCGCGGCGCAAAACCACCTCTTCGCTATCGAAGGCCAAGGTGAGTTGGACCTGTGCAGGACCAGCCGTTTCCGCTTGCCGCAGCCCTTTCGCTTCAACGCGTCCGACGGGGACACCGCGATAGACCACGGGGGCGCCCACTTCGACGTCGACTTCGTGAGGGAAGGTGACATAGATTCGTGTCGTCACGGGTCGGTAGGGCAGCCACTCGTAGTGAAACGCCGCCCAAACGCCGAGTGCGGCCACGACGACAAGGGCTCGCAGAATCACGAACGCCGATAAGCGGGGTCGTCGAGACCCGGCATGGTCAGAAAACCCGGCAAGCTTCGGAATCGCTCGATCCAGGCACAGACGGCCGGGTACGGCGACAGCGGCACGTCTCCCATCGGTGCGAGAGCGATGTACGGAAAGCACGCGATATCGGCGACCGTGGCATCCGCGCCCACCAACCACGAACGCTCTCGCAGGTGCGCGTCGAGAATTTCGAGGGACCGGCGACCGCGCGTCTGGCCTTCTGTCGCCGATACCGGGAACTCAAACGGCAACCCGTTTGCCATCATGCCGAAGGACACGGCCGCGCGAGCCGTGAAGACGCCGTACTGAATCCAACTCGCCGCGAAAGCCAGCCACTCGAGCACCGCACATTCGAGGCCGAGCTCTTCGGGCAGCCAACGCCTCTCGGAATCGTAGCTGCGTGCCAGATAGACCAAGATCGCCATCGAATCCCGAAGCACGATGTCGTCGTCGACGAGAACCGGCACTTCCCCGCGCGGGTTGATCGCGAGAAACGCTTCGCCGCGCTGCTCGGCTTCCAGGAGATCGACGTGCTCGGATTCGTAGGGAAGCTCGAGAAACGACAGCAGCAGTCGGACCTTATGGCTGTTGCCGGATTCCGGATGTTCGTAGAGTCGGATCACGCTACCAGTCCTCGCTTCCCGGGGCGCCCTTCACAGGCCCGCGGATTTCGTCCGTCAGCCAACCTGCGTAAAACCCGCCGGGCTGGGGCCTCACGCGTCGCCCATCGACGAAACACGCCACGCGTCCGGGGTAGAAACTCACGTAGTCGGCCAATGCGGAAAACTCGGGGAAGGGATGCGCGTAGGCCCAGGCCACCGGAGGCGTATCGCGCTCGAGGCCGTAGTAGTGCGCCTCGCCTTTCCACTCGCAAAGAGATCGGCCCGGGAGGTCGACGAGGAGGTACAACGCGACGTCTCCCGGTGGCAGGTAGAACGTCGGCGGGCTCGCGGTCTCGAGCACCCGGAACGCCGCACCCGTCTCGGCCAGGCGTCGCGTCCCCGCTTCCACCCGGATGGGTTTTGCCACCGCTTCGAGACGAGGCGGTCGGGGATAGTCCCATACCGACTCTTCGCCGGCACCCGCGGGCTCGGCGAAGTCGGGCCGGCGATCGCCGCGATACCGCCAGCGAGCGCGAGCGGCTTCGAGCTTTGGATCCCCGAGCGTCACGACGACGGATACTTGAGGAGTTCTTGCTCGGAAGCCCCCTCGGCCCGGCGCGCGAGGAGCGCCTCGGGGTCGTAGCGAGCGCCGATCGGGTTCGTCGCAAACGCTTCGCCTTGGATAAACGCCGTGGCCTCGGCCTTTGATTCAAAACAGTCCACCTGGAACTCGACGCCATTGCCATCGGGATCCCGGTAGTACATCGAGAGTGTCAACCCGTGGTGGATGCACCAATAAGGTTCGAGGTCCCTCTCGCGAAGGCGCTCGTACTGATCGAGGAGCGCGTGTGCGGAAGGCACGGTAAACGCCGCGTGATCGAAACCGACCGCGTCTCCTTCGCCTTCCTTCGCGGGGACACCCATCGCATCGAGGTTTGCGATCGCAAAACGGTGGTGTTCGTCATCATGCGACAGGAACGCGAGTTTTTCGTCGCGATGTTGAACGCGAGCCTCGAACACCAAGCGATACCAATCCACCATCTGTTCGAACTTTCGCGTCCGGAACACGACGTGCGCGAGCTTCGCTTCCATGGCCGTCCTCCCTCGGCCTATGATACACGCGTGGACCGCTCCCCGACCGATTTCACACTCGACGATCCCCGCGAGCTCGCTCGTTACGGCGGTTGGACCGAAGACGTCTACCGCGATTTCGACGCGCTCTCGCGAGGGACGTTGCGGCGCGAAGATTTTGACGCGCGCTACTTGGAAACGCGTGCCGTCCTCGTGCTCGACCTCACGGGATTTACCGAGGCAGCACGACAAGATCCGCTGGAAAGTCTGCTGCGTATCTTCGAGGCCAGGAAGCTGTGCATCCCCGCGCTGCTCGGGCACGACGCGGCGTTCGTGCGCGCGTTCGCCGACGACTTGGTCGCTCTCTTCGCCCGCCCGGAACCCGCCCTCGATGCGGCTCTCGAGATCCACCGCAGGCTCGCGATGCAGACCGACGGTGCGCGATCCCAGGCTTGTATTGGCCTCGGGTACGGAGAGATCTATGCCTTCGGCGCGAACCGCGCGATGGGCCTCGAAATGAACCTGACAAGCCGCCTGGGTGAGGACACCGCGAAGGGCGCCGAGACGTTGCTGACAGAAGGCGCCTACCGCGAACTCGCATCGCGTCGAGACGTCTCCTTCGAGTCTCTGACCGACGGAAGCGCGTTTGCGTACTACCGCGTCACGCCGGCCTCGTGAACCGGGCCTAGCCAAAGCCTCCCGCAGTCGGGAGCGGGCGGAGCGGGGCCCTTGGGCCGCGCCTCGGCGGTGATGCCCCCACCTCGTGAATCCAACGCACGACGCGACCGCGCTGGCCGCGAAACGGCGCGAGCAGATCGAGCATCCGGGCATCGTCCGCGCGTTCTTCGCCGGCCAGGTTGTAGGCGACGATGTTGGGGAGGTGATAGTCACCGACCGGAACCGCGTCGGGGTCCCCCAACGCGCGAAACGCGAGAGACTCCGCGGTCCAGGGACCGATCCCCGGGAGTTTTTGGAGGAGCGCTTTCGCTTCTGCGGGCGGCAGGTCGACCATGGCGTCGATGCGTTTCGCGCGCCAACCGATCTCGCGCAGCAGGGCGCCCTGACGGTAAGGCACGCCCAGCGGAGGGAATGCCGCTTCGGGAAGTTCGCGCAGCGTTTTCGGAGCCAGGGGAAGCCAGAGCGCGAGGGGCCCGGGCGCGGGTTCCGAGAAGTTGTGGACGAGGTTGCGCAACGCGCGGGCGGCTTCCTTCCCGGTCACTTTTTGCTGCAGCACGACGACCACGAGCGCCTCCATCGGGCGATGCGTGCGCGGGAAGCGAGCGCCGGCTGCGCGCTTCGCCATCGCGCGCAGAGACGAAGGTGGCGTCCAGACGTGGGGATCGTCCGCTGCGCCGACGAGATCGGGAAGCCGATCGAGCAGCCAGTCGGCGCCGGCACCGAAGGCCTCTGCTACCACCGTTCCGGGAGCGTTGTTCGCGACTTCGATCGCGGCGGCGCCGTCGGGAGTTCGAGCCGCCATGGAAACGCGGGCCCCGACCCCGAAGGTGCCGCGGCCTCGTCGGACACGCATCGTGGGATCACCGAAACTCGCGCCCAAGGGCGCGAGCGTCCCGACGAGGTCGAGCGGGCCGACGACGTCGAGTTGCCGCGTTTTGCTCGCGCTCAAACGCTAGCCGCCGAGGAGCACTTCGGTGGGCGCGACTTCGGCGTAGGGAGAGGAGAGCGCCGACATGAAAGCCGCGTGGACTTCGCCAGCGGGAAGTGTGCGCCCCTCGTAAGCGAGATCACGCGTCGCGCAGGCGTCACTTGCGACCCGGACGGCGAAACCGAGATCGAACGCTGCGCGCGCGCTCGCGTCGACGCACATGTGGCTCATCGCCCCGCACACAGTCACCGTCGAGACATCGTCGGCGCGGAGTCTGTCCGCGAGGTCGGTCGCCCGAAACGCATTGGGGAAGTTCTTCGCGATCACCGCCTCAGAGTTGCTGGGCGCAACCGATCCGTGAATCTCGACGCCCGGAGTATCCGGGACGAAGAAGGTCGCGCCCTCGCGCACTGAGAAGTGCTGAATGTGATAGATCGGGGCTCCGCGGGAGCGAAACGATTCGAGCAGGGCGGCGGCGCGACCCGCCGCAGCATCGATACCGACGAGCTCCATCGCCCCACCGGGGAAATAGTCGCGTTGGATATCGATCAGCAGCAATGCATCGGCCATGGCGCCTCCCTTGCGCAGTGAAGAAACGGTACCACGCGTTCGGTAAACTAGAGACATGCTGCGCAAGCGCCGAGCCGCCGTCGCCTTCTTCCTCGCTTGCGTGTGCGTCGTCTCGATGGGGTGCCGAGATCCGCTCGACACGAAGCTCGAACCGGCGCCCGAGTACGGCCCGCAAGAAGTCGTGCGCATTCAGCTCGAAGCGCTGCGCAACAACGACGATCAGGACCGAGGGATCGCGCTGGCATTCCGGTTTGCGTCCCCGGCGAATCGGAGAATCACCGGCCCGCTGCCGCGCTTTGCGCGCATGATCAAGGAAGAGCCGTACGACTTGATGCTTCACTACGAAGAGGCGCGCTTCGGACCGCTCGAGGAAGAGAGCAATAGTGCCCGGATGCGCGTGATGTTGATCGACGAGGGCGCGGTGCGACAGTACGTTTTTCAGCTGTCGCGCCGTCCGTTCGCGCCGTGCGAAGGCTGCTGGATGACCGACTCCGTTCTCGTCGACGAGTCTTCGACGCGAAAAATCTCGCTGTAGCTCCGTTTCTACTGCGTCGTCATCGCGCGCCCACTCGCCTTGACGAGGTCGGCTTTTCCGGGAGACGGCGGGACTTCGACGCCGCGCTGGCTCGCGGGCCGCGCGGCGATCGCCTCCATCCAGCGCTCGAGATGCGGTAGGCCTTCGACAGGAACGCGTGCCCAATAATGGCTGCGCACCCAGGACCAGTTCGCGATATCGGCGATGCTGTAGTCGCCGGCCAGGTATTCGCGATCCGCGAGCCGCGTGTTCAGCACTTCGTAGAGTCGGCGCGTTTCGTTGCAGTAGCGATCGATCGCCTGGGGAACCGGCTCGGGGAAGTAGCGCACAAAGACAACCGCCTGCCCTTGCATGGGACCGATTCCGGACATTTGAAACATCAACCACTGCATCACTTCGTAGCGTCTGGCGGGATCCTTCGGCAGCAGCCGCCCGGTCTTCTCCGCGAGGTAGATCAGGATCGCACCGGACTCGAAGAGTGTGAGATCCAGCGCGTCGCGATCGACGATCACCGGGATTCGCCCGTTGGGATTCATCGCCAGGAACTCCGGCGTTTGTTGCTCGCCCTTCGAAAGGTCGATGTTGTGCACGGTGTAGGGCAGCTCGAGCTCCTCGAGCGCGATAGCGACTTTCCAGCCGTTCGGTGTCGGCGACGTGTAGAGATCGATCAAGAGAAGCTCCTCCGTCTCGGTGACCCTACCCGAACAGGGTGCGGGCGAGAACCGCCAGCGCAGAAAGCGTCGAGAGGCCGAGCACCGCCGGGCGCACGCCTTGCCGGTCGATCCAGGCGGCACCCCAACGCGACGCCAGGAAACCACCGATCGCCCCGGGGAAGAGGAGCGACGCTCGGCCGATTTCCGCGGCTCCGAAACGGTCGATCCAGACGAGACCCGTCAGAGACAGCAAGGCTCCGAATACGAACATCGCCGCGAGGGTCCCGCGCATTCGCGGCCCCGTACTGTGCTGGTAGAGCAAGGCGAGAGGAGGACCGCCAATCGCGGAGATGGTTCCCATGAAACCCGACGCCGCGCCGGCTATGACGGAAGACACCGGCGTTGGCGAGATCCGCCACCCGCCCATACTGAGCGCCACGCCGATTAGTACGAACGCGGCGAACATCACGTCGAACATGGCTGCGGTGATCTTCGCGAGCACAGCGATCGCGAGCGCCGTACCCGGTACGCGGCCGAGCAATGCGAACATCACGCCTTCGAGATGGATCGATTTGCGTTCGCGGAACGCGACCAACGAGGTGAGAACGAGGGCGGTCGCCAACATCGGCCCGGGCAAGAAGCCGGAATCGAGAAGGAGAAGAATCGGCCCCGCGATCAGCACGAGGCCAAAGCCCACCGACGATTGAACGAACGCCGCGACAAACATCACGCCGACGATGAGAGCCAACTCGAGAA
The DNA here is from genome assembly GCA_965223705.1 of Myxococcota bacterium. Taxonomy (GTDB): domain Bacteria; phylum Myxococcota_A; class UBA9160; order UBA9160; family UBA6930; genus UBA6930. Next base: position 113,128 of record OZ245015.1, read on the forward strand.
TCGCGAAATCGGTGAGGTGGAGCGTCAGGCCATGGCTCGTTCTGGTCGAGCCGGCGAGGTCGCGAGCTCCGAGCTAGACGGTAGCGCCTTCGCCGCGCTCAAAGAGCGCCTGCGTGCAGGGAAAGCGGTTGCGCACGTCGTCGATCGGCACCCGGGAGAACACTTCGCGAACGCGGTTGCCGAACATCGACATCGGGATGTAGAGCGCATCGTGCTCGACAGACAGCGTCTTTGTGGCGTGCCCCTTCGCGAGCGCGTCGTAATAGCGGATGCTGACGCGGGCCGGTCCACTGTCCGTAATCTCGAGCTCCTGGACGGGACTGCAGCGCCCCTCATAAACCGAGACACTTCGGCCTTCGTGATAGACGTGGAGGATGTTCCCGAACAGCTTCGGATCGCTGAGCAGGCGCCATTGCTCGTCGGTGAACTGGCCGTGGTCGAAGAGCTCGCCGAGCGTTCGACTGCGATCGGACTGCCAGGCACCCGCCAGAATCGAGGCTTCCTCGCCCCAGGAGCAACCGAACATCGAGATCAGTAGGAGTGCCGTGAATCGCGCAGCCATGCGCAGCCCATCGGCAGGTTCGTCCGTAGGCTTGAGTTCGACCTACGCTTCTCGCTCGAGTGGCGGACGCGCTAGGCGACGACCAAACGGCTCTTTCGGGACGAAAGCCAGCCGAGCACGGAGAGACTCAGGCCGAGCATGACCGCTGTTGCGGGCTCGGGGGTCGTGGTCACGACCTGTGAAGTGAGCGTGGTCGAGCCCCCGTTGGCGTCCCACTCGCCATCCGTCCCCCAGCGAAGGCCCTGATTGCCCGTCGCCGTCGTCACGGAGAAGCCGATTCCGAAGAGTCCGCTACCGGTCCGGGCGGCTTCCATATCGGCGGCGGCCTGAGCGGACATGTTGAAGCTCAGCACCGTCCCGGCGTCGCCGGAGTTTGCGGTGACCGTCGCGTAGAGAGCGCCGTCTGCGAGATCGGCGTAGATCGCCAAGCCGGCTGCGGAACCCGACCCGTAGCCGTTCTGGAGCGTGGTGAGATCGGAGGTAACGTCGCGCACTTCGAAGGTCTCAGACGCGTTCGGCCCCCAGTAGCTCTCGAGCTCGAGCTCGAGGGTGCCGCTCGAGATGGTTTCGGTGACGCTGCTCAAGTCGAACACCATGAACCCGCGGTACGTCGTTCCCGCCCATCGTCCGACGAAGGCGTTCTGAGATCCAGCGGTGTGACTTCCCGTGTCCGAGAACCAGCCGCGGTCGACGATTTGGATCGTTGCGGCGAAAGCACTGCCGGCCGAAAGTGTGGTCGCGAGGACAGCGAAGAAGAGTAGGCTTCGGAGTCTAAGAGTCACTTTGATGACCTCCGTTCTGACACCCACTTCATTCGGGGTAAATCCACTCACACTTGAGTTTTTTGTTGCCTTTATCACCTTTTTTTTCAGTTTGAAACGACGCCTTCTCATCCGTCTCCGGCCGGCTGCCGCCCCGGTGCACGCGGGCCGATGCGGTGGCACATTTCCGCGGTGACTGAAATGAGCGCGCCCCGAGGGGGCTTCCTCGACATCGCCGGCGAACGACTCGAGTGGGCCGGCTGGGGCCCACCGCCGGACGAAGCGCCCACGCTGGTCTTTTTGCACGAGGGGTTGGGCTGCGTCGCACTATGGCGAGATTTCCCGGAGCGGCTGGCGGCTTTGACCGGCTGGGGCGCGTTCGCGTACAGCCGCAGCGGGTACGGCCGGTCTTCTCCGTGCGCGCTGCCGCGCCCCCTAACCTATATGCACCGCGAGGGTGAAGAGATTCTTCCAGCCGTACTGGAAGCGGCGGGCATCCGCTCCTACGTGCACGTAGGCCATTCCGACGGGGGCTCGATCGCGCTGATCCACGCAGGTCACAAGCAGCGTCCCGGTCTCCACGGGCTCATCACCGAAGCGGCCCACGTCTTCAACGAAGACATCTGCGTACGCGCGATCCAGTCAATCCGCGAACGCTTCGAGGCACACGACCTGCGCGCGCGGCTCGCGAAGTACCACGGCGACAATACCGACTGCGCGTTCTTCGGCTGGTGCGATGCCTGGCTCGACCCGGGTTTCCTCGCGTGGAATCTCGAAACCTACCTGCCGGACGTTCGCGTCCCGTGGCTGGTGATCCAAGGCGCCGACGACGACTACGGCACCTTGGCGCAGGTCGACGCGATTGAACGGAAGGCGGCGGGTCCCTGCGAACGCTTTGTGCCGGACGGATGCCGGCACGCTCCCCACGTCGACCGACCGGACCTGCTCCTCGAGCGGATGGCGACCTTCGTTCGCGAAATCGACGTCACAGAGGGGGCGTAGGCTCCCAGTACCAGACCTCATCGCCCGAAGGGCTGAGTGCCATATAGCCGACGCGGCGAAACCGCACGCCCGCCATCTTGTGGGGAACGGTGCAGCGACGCAGGCGTTGATCGGCTGACACATCGTCGCCGCGCAACGTCTCGGGCCACCATTCGGGGAAGTGGTTCGGCCAGACGATTTCGGAGACTTCGACGATTTCGCAGCGATCCGCGATCCCTCCGAGCTCTTCCTCGGCTTTTCTGAACGTGAGCCAAATTTCGTTCGTCTCGACGTTGTGACGCTCGATGATGTCGTGCGCCGACTCGGGGATGAAGCGCGGTATCCACCCGCGGCCCCGGGCGCCATCATCGTCCGCCGCAACGAGGTCTGCGTAGCGGTTTTCTTTTTCGTCCGGACCGCTTCGACACCCGAGAAACGCCAACAGAACGAACCACACACATAGAAATCTCACGAAGCTTCCTTCCGCAGGCGCTTTTCGAGTCGCCCCACCACGATCGAACCGTGAACGGCGAAGAGTGCCACCGCGAGCACGACCACGGACCACGCCCACGGCGACAAGACGCCGCCCCAGATGGCCACCGTCACGGCCGCCGACACGAGTGCGAGAAACAGCGCGAGAACGAGGGCCAAACGCCTGGCGGCGGGTCCGGATCGGTCGCGTTCGAGCCAGCAGAAAGCCGCGAGCGCCACGATGGCGGCCCCCGCTATATCGGCCGCCACCGCGCCTCCGCTACTCAAGGGGGCGCCCAATCGGCCGAAGGCCGAGCGCTCGAAGACGGCCAGTACCACTCCCGAGCAGAGCAGCAGCAGGGCCGTTACACGGAAAGCCACGTGCATTCACACCTCGCGCGCTTCGCAGGTTTCCGCAGTCAAACCTCGCGAAGGATGTTCTCGAGGATCTCGAGACTCTCCTGCTCCTCCGGTGCGACCTCTCCGTCGACCGTGATCACGCACTCCATCGCCGCCAAGAAGAGTTCGCGATGTCGCCGGGGAATCGCCTTCGGATCGAGTGACTCCACAGAAGGCGGGCGGTTCAACCAGTGCTCGACTTCTTCGCGCTCTTTCGCGTCGAACTCCAAGCGGCGAACCAGCGCTCGCACGAAGCGAATCTCTTCCTCGCGAATCTCTAGATCGGCCCATGCGAAGGAACAGACGAACCGCAGGAGCAGTAAACGCTCGTCCCGACTCAGCGACTCGAAACTGGTGGGGGCTTCCGTCATCTACACCTCGGCAACGGTGGAATGGATCTCTTGGAGCCACACTTCGTACTCGAGCTCCGAGTCCGCACGTACGTTCTTCGGTCTCGCGCCGGTCCCGAACGCGAGATGCGGGGAGACGCGCACGCGCCGGTAGCCCCCGGGGCGCATGCCGCGAAGCGATTCCGTGATCGCGGGTGAGAGGCGACGAGAGCCGAGCCAGGTCTTCTCTTCCCTTCGCTGCTGCACAACCTTGCGATCGAGGGTGACGGCGCAATCGAATCGCAAAACATCCCCTTGCTTTGCCGGCGCTCCGTTTCCTTCGAGCTCTTCGAGAATCTCGATGCCGTCCCGCATGATGCACGTCCAAGGGTATCAGGAAAGCCGGATGCTAGGCTGTTTCTCCCGAAGGAGTGATCGCTTGTGAATGCCAAAGCGCGGGGTCTGCTCGACGGGATCCGAGTTCTCGATCTCACGCGGGTGGTCGCCGGGCCGACTTGCACCCGAGCACTCGCGGATCTCGGAGCCACGGTTCTCAAAGTCGAGCCTCCGGAAGGGGACTTGCTGCGAAAGGCAGTCCCCCGCGTCGGAGGCGTCCCGGTGATCTTTACTCAGCAGAACGCCGGCAAGCGCTACGTGTCCATCGACCTGAAACGCGACGGAGCGACGGAGCTGGTCTTGCGAATGGCCGCGGAATGCGACGTGTTCGTCGAGAATTTTCGCGGTGGTATCGCCCAGCGGTTGGGAATCGGGTACGAGGCCGTGCGCGCCCAGCGTCCCGACGTCGTCTACTGCTCGATTTCCGGTTACGGGCAGACCGGGCCCGTCGCAGCGCGCCGCGCGTACGCCCCGGTCGTCCACGCGGAGGCGGGCCTCCTCGCCTACAAGGCCGCTCAGCGCGACACCGATCCGTTGCCCGAACCCGTCAGCCACGCCGATCTCGCCGTGGGGATGCAAGCCGCGCAAGGCATCCTCGCCGGCCTTTTCCACCGCGAGCGGACCGGTGAGGGGACATACATCGACGCGTGTATGGCCGAAGCCATGCTCGCAGCCAATGAATGGAGCTCCGCCGAAATCAACGGCGGAGTCGACTGGGACCAGTCGATCTTTCGACCCGGCAAAGCCGCGATTGTTCAAGTGGGCGACGGGACCTGGGTGCAAATCCCGGGGAGTCCCGCAGGCGTGCTACCTGCCCTCGCGCGCTTGACCGACCAGCCGGCGCTTCTCGACGATCCGCGCTTCGACACGCTCGAGCACCGCAACCGGCACCTCGATGCCTGCCAAGCCGAGCTCGCCCGAATCGCAGCCGCGTTTCCCGACTTCGAATCCTTCGAGCGCGTGTTGTCGGAAGGCGCGCGTCTGCCCGCCGGCCGCATCATCCCGATGGCCGAGGTTCCGAAAGCCGACTGGGCGATCGCTCGGGGCGCATTCGTCGACGTTCCGTCGGGCGACGAAGGAGAGCACGTCACCATCAACCGCGGCGCCCTGCGTTTCTCAAATGCGGCGGCCGGTGCCCAGGGCGGTGGCAAAGCGCTCGGGGCCGACAACCGTCTCTGCCTCCGCGAGCTGCTCGGTCTTTCGGAGGACGAGCTCGATCGCCTCGAGCGGGACGGAATCCTTGTCGCACCCGCCGCCTCGGACACTTCTCCCTGGTAGCGAGGAACCCCATGCGCCTCTACACCATGCCGGTCGCTCCGAACCCTTCGAAGGTCATGCTCTACCTCGCGGAGAAAGGGATCGAAGTCGAACAAGTGCTCGTCAACCTCGTCAAAGGAGAGCACCGCCTCTCCGAGCACTTGGCGAGAAACCCGCTCGGTAGCCTGCCGGTGCTCGAGCTCGACGACGGAAGCTTTCTCACCGAGTCGCTACCGATCATCGAGTATTTCGAAGAGCTCCACCCCGAACCGCCGATGATCGGCGCGACGCCGATTGCGCGAGCCCGTGTGCGACGACTCGAGCGCATCGCCGATTTGAGTGTTTCGATGCCGATCGCCCGGGTGATCCATGCGACGCGTTCGCCTCTGGGCCTGCCTCCGAGCGAGGAAGTCGCGGAACGGGCGCGGCGCGGGTTGCCCGAAGCCCTTGCTGTCCTCGAATCCGAACTCGGCGCTCACCCCTTCGTCGCAGGCGACCACGTAACCATCGCCGACTGCACCTTGTACGCCGGACTCCACTTCGCGCGGTTCGCGAAGATCGAACTCGGGGTCGCGGTACCTCACATCGACGCCTGGTACGAACGGTTCGCAACCCGCGAAAGCGCCGCGACCATCCGCCCGCCGAGCGGGCGCTAGCCGTCGCCCGTAGGCCGGCTCGTCTGCCGAATCCGCTCGGCGGGAATGCGAAGCTGCGCCATCAAGTACGCTCGGAAAGCCTCGCTGTAGGGCTGCTCCGCCGCGGCGCGTTCCATGCAGAGCAGCCATGCATCGCGCCGGGCAGCGTCGACGCGCAGATGTCGATGCGCTTCGGGGATATTGATCGGCCCGTACTTCTCCTGGTAGCGCCGCGGTCCTCCCAACCAGCCGCACAGAAAAGCCGCAAGGCGATCGATCGAAGCGTCGAGATCGGCCGGATGCATCGCCCGAATCTCCCGGGCTTCGGGCAACGTATCCATCAGCTCGTAGAAGCGCGTCACCAGCGCGCGGATCCCCGCCTCGCCTCCCGCCGCCTGAAACGAAGCGTCTTCGGTCCCGAAGCGCGCCTCGATTTCCACTTATGTCTCTCGCCGTCGGCGGCGGCGACGTGGTTCCGGAATGACGACCAGGCGGAAGAAGTTGATTCCGGCGACGGCCAGGAGCCAACTCACACCGAGGAGGTAGGGGGGAAACGAGCGGTGAAAAACGATATCGGCGGCATTCAACACTTGAAGGATTCCGCAAGCGGCGTACCCGAAACTGATGGAGATGAAATAGCGGCGCACACCTTGGGGCAGACCGACGACGCGCACGAACGCCACCAGAACTCGGATCGTGTACGCAACGTAAAGGGCGAGGGCTCCGCTCGACAGCGCCCAATCTGCGCGATCCGACGCGCCGAAGGCGCCGATCGGGAAAGGAAGCAGAGCGAAGAAGCAGGCGAACAGGCTCGAACGGAGCATCCCGCGGTAGGCGAACGCGTCCGGATCGTTCCACGGCTCGGCGTCGCGCCGTCGGAACGCGACCACGATGCTCGCGAACCCGGCGAAGCCCAGCGCGAGCTCCGCCATCGTGAGCAGGATGTCACCTCGGTCGGCCACCATCGTGACCGAAGTCTAGCTCGGCGAGGCTCCTTCGATCTGGCCGTGGAGAGGGCCTTGGTGCCAACAGATCAGGCTCCACGTGTCGCCGCTTCGGAGCCACGTCTGGGTGAAGCCCATAAATCTCTGGCGAAAGCCCGCGTCTTTCGGCTTTCCTCGAAACGTCGCGTATCCCGAGACGATCCCCGTGTCACCTCGCTCCTGGAAGCGAAGCTCCCGAGGAACCCATTCAAAGGCTTCCCAGTTCGCGCCGTGGAAGTTTATGTGGTCGACGAAGTCGGCCTTGCTGAAACGCCACGGAATATCCTCATCAAAGATCACCATGTCGTCCGCCATCACGGCATACATCCCGTCGAGATCGCCTTTGTTGAGCGATCCGCGCCACCCTTGAAACGCCTGTTCGAGATTCATCGTCATGACTTAGGCGTCGTCTGCTCGGCCCAACCAGTCGCGTGGGCGGCGAGGAACTGGGTGTCGACTCGCAGGCTCTGGAACATCCAGCGACCGTCGCGCTCGACGTAGGCTTCATCGTAGGCCGAAAGCAACCAGCGGGCTTCGGACGCACCGGATTCGTCTTTCATCGTGCACGGCATGATCAGACGCCACTGCCCCGTCGCCGTACCCCCGGAGACTTCGATGATCGGGTTCATCACCAGGTGGGCTGCGAAGACAATCTGTCCAGAAGCGCCTCGGAAAAACGTCCGGATTGCTTCTCGGCCTTCGTGTTTTCCGAATTCGGGGCCACCGTCCCAAACACCGTCTTCCACGAACAAGCTGGCCAGCCCGTCGGGATCGTAGTCGTTGTCGCAATAGCCGCAGTAGCGCGCCTTCAGTTGTTTGATGTCTTCGATCGCCGCCAGTCGCGCGATCTGTTTTTCAAGTGTCCGATTCGCCATCGCGAAGCCTCCGTTTCCTACGGGTGTCGACTCGTCCAATCGCTCTCCTGCTGAACGGCGTAACCGGCGCGAAGAAGCGCCGATTCCGTCAAATGCGATCCGACGAGCTGGAAGCCGAACGGGACACCGGCGCGGTCAAAGCCCCCGGGCAAACAAAGGGCCGGCGCCCCGACAAGATCGGCGGGCGCCGTAAACGCGATCAGACGGTCGACGTCCCCGCCTTCAATGAGTGCTTCGAGCTCCGCGTTGCTCGGCGTCGTTGTGTAGTTCGACGGCGCGATGATCGCGTCGACGTCCTCGAACATCGTCGCATACTCGCCGCACAGGCGGAGGCGCGCGGTGTGCCCCCGCGCGTAGTCGATCGCGCTTCCGGCTCGCCCGGCATCGAGCAACGCCGAAAGTCCGGGACCATATCGATCGGCTTCCGCGGGATACGTCGCTTCGTGGGCGATCGCCGCTTCGGCGGCGCACAGGATTCCCCAGTGGCTCGAAGCTTCATCGGCGTTCGGGACCGTCACGGCGCAAATCTCTGCGCCTCGGTCGCGCAACACTTCGATGGCGGCTCGAATCGCTGTGACGGTCTCCGGCGCGACCCCTTCGCTGCAGTGCCGTTCGTCGAACCCGATCCGGAGACCCCGAACGCCTTGTTCGAGTTCCGCGAGATAGTGGGGCACGGGCGCGTCGAGTGTGGTCGGATCCTTCGGGTCCTTGCCGGCGATGACGCCGAGCACCGCCGCAGCGTCCTCCACGGTCCGCGTCATCGGTCCGATGTGATCGAGCGATTCTGCCAGTGCAAATACGTCGTGGCGGCTGACCCGGCCCCACGTGGGCTTGAGGCCGACCAAACCGCAGCAATGCGATGGAAAACGGATGGAACCACCGGTGTCGGTACCGAGCGACGCGAAACACAGACCCGCTGCGGTCCCCACCCCTGAGCCACTGGACGAAACGCCGGTCCAGTAGTCCCCGTTCCACGGGTTGACCGGCTGATGGACGTCGGGATGATGCACGGCGTACGCGCCTTCGGTGGTCTGAAGCTTGCCGAGCAGGACCGCGCCGGCCTCGCGCAAGCGCGACGCGACGGTTGCCTCACCATCGAGATTCCAGCCGCTCTCCGCAATTCCGCCGACCAGCGTGGGCGCGTCGGGCGTGGCGCACAGATCCTTGAGAGCGATCGGCACCCCGTGCAAGGGACCGCGAATGTGCCCTGCAGCGAGCTCCGCGTCGGCTTCCTTCGCGCGCTGGAGAGCGCGTTCCGACATCACATGAACATACGCGTGGAGGCGACCGTTCTCAGCCTCGATACGGCCGAGGAGTGCACGGGTGAGTTCTTCGCTCGAGATCTCGCGACGACGTAGGCGCTTCGAAACCTCGACCAGAGGCATGTAGTGAAGATCGGTCATGGTGGGGCTCCTGACTCTCCATGGGAAATCACCGCCGTCGGAAAGTCAACGAATACCTACCGGCCCTTGGATTTCCGCCAGCCATACCGAGTGAATGACACCCGAGCGCGTTCATCGAACTCGACTCCCTCGGCTTCGAGCAGGACTCGCTGCAGTTCGCCGGCAGACGGATCTGCGCGCAGGCTGATCTCCCCTTTCGCGTTGATGACGCGATGCCACGGCACGTCGTTTCCCGGGCGGAGTGCGGCCAGGGCGTAGCCCACCTGTCTCGGCTGCCGAGGGAGCCCAGCCAAATCTGCGATCTGCCCGTAGGTCGCCACGCGCCCTTCCGGAATTTTCCGCACCGTGCGATAGATCCGGTCGTACGAAGATGCGGCGGTCAATTGAGCACTGCGATCCCAGCGTTCAGATACGTCGCGAACGACACCCACGCGAGATAGGGGACGAAAAGCCAACCGGCGACCCGGCTCACTTTGAAAAAGACTCGGGTCGTCGCGGCGATGAGCGCGCACAAAACTGCGATCTCGATCAGGGCGAGCGCAACGGCGTGAATCCCGAAGAAAAGAAACGACCAGAGGGCGTTGAGCACCAGCTGCGCGAGCCACAAAGCGACTTCTCTTCCGAAACCCTTGGCTTCGAAGACGATCCAGCCCGCCACCGCGATCGCGAGATAGAGAAGCGTCCAGACCGGACCGAACACCGCATTCGGAGGGGTCGCCGGTGGCTTGGCCAAGGCTTCGTACCAGACTCCGGGCTCAAATTGCGCGCCGATCCATCCGGCGACGCCGACACCCACGAGAAACGGAAAGAACCTCACGACGCGTTCCATTCGACTACGCTAGCGCCGCGAGAACGACCCAACCAAGACTACACCTCGATTTCACCGCGCAAATACTCGACGACGTGTCCGGCCACGATGACTCGATCACCGCGATCTTCGCAGAACAGCTCGCCGCCGCGAGCGGACAGTTGCCGGGCATGGAGCCCGCGGCGCCCCAAGCGTCGACTCCAATACGGGACCAGCGAGCAGTGCGCGGAACCGGTCACGGGGTCTTCGGCGACGCCCGCGCGCGGCGCGAAGAAGCGCGAGACAAAATCGCAATCGCGCCCCGGTGCGGTCGCGACGATCGCGAACGCGTCGATCGCCGCCAGAGCTGCGAAGTCCGGCCGAAGCGCTTCGATCTGATCCTGCTTCTCGAATACCGCGACGAGATCGCGCGACGCCAGAAGCTCGGAGGGATTCGCACCGAGCGCGCGACCGACTTCGGGATCGAGCGCGCGCGGGATAGGGGGCCTCGCCGGAAAGTTCATCGCCAGACGATCGCCGTCTTTGCGAACGCGTAGTTCGCCCGAGCGCGTGCTGAAAGAGACTTCATCGCTGCGCGAATCGTCGATCTGGAACACGACGTGCGCGCTCGCCAACGTCGCATGGCCGCACAGGTCGACCTCGAGTTCCGGGGTCCACCACCGAAGTTCGAAACTTCGACCATCTCGAACTAAAAACGCCGTCTCGGAGTAGTTGTTCTCTCGAGCGATCGCTTGCAGCTGCGAATCCGGGAGCCAGGCCGGCAGGATGACCACCGCTGCCGGGTTGCCTCCGAACACGTGATCCGTAAAAGCGTCGACCTGGAAGATCGGGTACTTCATAGTGGTGCAACCCTTAGCAGCAAACCCGAGCTCTTGACGACTGGAGGAAGCCCATGAGTACTTTTTGCGAAGACCGCGTCGCGATCGTGACGGGTGCCGGCAGAGGCATCGGCCGAGAGCACGCGCTGATGCTCGCTTCACACGGTGCGAAAGTTCTCGTCAACGATCTCGGCGGAGCACGCGACGGAGAAGGTTCCGACCTGGGCCCCGCCGACGCGGTCGTCGAGGAAATTCGGGGAGCGGGTGGAGAAGCCTTTGCGAACGGGGCGGACGTCAGTGATTTCGAAGCGTCGCGGGCGATGATCGCCGAAGCCATCGAACGCTGGGGGCGCCTCGACGTGTTGATCAACAACGCCGGAATCCTGCGCGACCGCATGCTGGTCAACATGCAAGAGACCGAGTGGGACGCGGTGATCGGGGTGCATCTCAAAGGAACGTTCGCGCCTTCGCACCATGCAGCCGCGTACTGGCGAGAGCAATCCAAGGCGGGTGAGCCCGTATCGGCGCGCATCATCAACACCACGTCGGTCTCGGGGATCTATGGCAACCCGGGGCAGACCAACTACGGTGCCGCCAAGGCCGGCATCGCCGCGTTCACAGTCATCGCGGCTCGGGAACTCGGCCGTTACGGCATCACCGTCAACGCCGTCGCTCCCGGCGCACTCACTCGAATGACGGAAGATCTCTACACCGGTGAGATTACGGACGAGATGCGGGTCGCCCAAAGTCCTCGCTGGATCGCGCCCATTGTGACCTGGCTCGCGAGCCGCGAATCCGACGACGTGACGGGTCGGGTTTTCGAAGCGTCCGGTCGCATCCTCGCCGTGGCCGAGGGCTGGGTTCGCGGCCCCCGAGTGGACCCGATCGAAGACCCGACGGTGCTCGGCCCCGTCGTGCGCGATCTCGTAAGCCGCGCTCGACTCAATTCGGGAATGAACGGGGAAGGACAGGATGGCGGGCTCGCGAGCTAGCAACGGTCCCAAGCGTCTCCTCTTTGTTTGCGTCGCGGCGCTGCTCTCGGCGGTGCTGCTTGAACTCGGGGTGCGCGCCGTCTTCGCTTTGCGAGTGGGACCATCGGTCCTGCTGTACGGAATTCGCTCGCCCCAGGCCGAGGAAGTCACGCTCAGCGTGGAAACGCCTGATTTGAAACAGGGCTCCTACACGAAATTCAAGCCGCACCAAATCCGCGTCGACCGCGCTCATGCGACGGGCGAGCTGTTCCAAGTGACCATCAACGGTCGTGGCTTCCGAGGAGAAGACCCCGTTGTTCCCAAACCGGAAGGTGTCCTCAGGATCGTCACGCTCGGCGCATCTTCTACGTTCGGCTACCACTCTCGAGAACACGAAACGTACCCACAACAACTCGAAGATCTGCTCAACACGAACGGCGAGCGTTTCGAGGTCGTCAACCTCGGGATACCTCACTCCACCTCGAGCGATCTCGTCGCCCTCTTCAAGGCCGAGGCGCTACCCCTAGAACCGGATGTCGTCACTCTCTATTCGGGGATCAACGACATGCACGACCGCCTCAACCCCCCGGCCGTGAAAGCCCCGGTTGCGGCTCCGCCTCCCTGGTGGAGGAGCGCTCTGCGTTGGGCAAAAGAACGCGTGCTGGTCCTCAAGCTCGTCAAGGATTTCGTTTTCCCGATGGGCTACGGCGACCAAGCTCCAAGCGATGTCGAACGCCACCGCATCGGGAAGAGCGAGCAGTTCTTGCAGAACGTCTCGACCGTGCATGAGGCTTGTCGGGAACGCGGGATCCTCTTCGTCGTCGCGACCCAGCAAGCGAAATCGATGCTTCTCCGAGACGGTGAGGCGCTGAGCGGCCTCACCTACGCCGAGGAAGTCGAGGTCGTTCGCGAAAAGCTCGCGGAGCTCGGGTTGATCAGTAGCCGTGAGCGCGACCTTCTGACGCACAACCAGCTGATGAACGACTTGCGAGTCTGGGCGCGGGAAAACTCCGTTCCTCTCGTCGATGTCATCGCCGCCCTCGACGCGGAACGAGATGTGTTGCTGAGCTGGGTGCACTTGAGCCCGAGAGGAAATCGCCTGATCGCCGAAGCGTTTGCGGAGACGCTCCGGCGAGAGCTCCCCTAAGAGCGGTCTCCCCGAAGGGCACCCACCTGCGTCCCTCCGCGAGCGGCTGCGTTGACTAGGGTGAACACACTGCCAGGAGGACCCTATGCGTCTACAACTCGCGTTGAACGTGACGGATCTCGAGCGATCCATTGCGTACTACAGCAAGCTCTTCGGGGCCGAGCCGCACAAACGGCGACCGGGCTACGCCAACTTCGCCATCTCGGAGCCGCCCCTCAAACTCGTCCTCTTCGAGAACCCGAATGCCGGGGAACGTCTCAACCACCTGGGTGTCGAAGTCGCCGACGGCGACGAGCTCGCCGCCGCGGAGCGCCGCCTCGCAGAGGCCGGCCTGATCGACAAGATCGAGAACGAAACCACGTGTTGCCACGCGACGCAGGACAAAGTCTGGTCGGCCGAGCCGGACGGGCTGGCCTTCGAGTGGTACCTCATCACCGACGACGAGCCCGAAGCCGCGCTGCCGACACACCGCGGTTGCTGCGGCGCGGCACAGGCCCGGCCGTGACCGCCGCTCCGCCCGAAGCCAAGGCGTTTCGAGATCGACTCGAGCGCCTGGTTTCGCGGCGTCTTCCGGGATCCCCGGACGCCGAAGACATCATCCAAGATGTCTTCTTGCGGTTCATTCGGCGACCGGAAGTGCTTCCGGAAGAGGATCCGCCGATCGCTTGGCTCAAGCGAGTTGTCGCGAACGCCGTGACGGATCACTACCGCCGGCGTGCGAGCGAAGCCCGGGCGCTCGCTCAGTTCGCAGGCGAGCTCGAAGTCGGGCCTTCGGCAAGTTCCTCAGAAGAACCCGCCGAGCGGCTTCGCCGGGACCTTGCGGATTGCTTGCGGCCCATGCTCGAGCAGCTCTCCGCCGAAGATCGCGAAGCCCTCGAGCTAACAGATCTGGGGGGCCTCTCGCAGCGCGAAGCGGCCGATCGCCTCGGAATCTCGCACACTGCGATGAAATCCCGCGTACAGCGCGCGCGGAAACGACTCCACGCTCATCTCGATGCGTGCTGCCATATCGAATTGGACGCGCGGAACGCCCCCGTCGATGCAACGCTCCGCTCGAATCGCGGCCGATAAGGCGGCTAGGCTCTCCGAGCCCTAAGAAGCGAGCGCTTCGACGACCCGTTGGCAAGCGTCTCGACAATCGCGGCATGCGACGTGCATCCCGGCGTGTTCGTTGCACGCTGCGGCACAGGCTTCGCAAACGTCGGAGCACACCCGGGCCATCGCAGCCCGATGCTTCGAGTCCGTCGCGACGAGCCGGCGCATCGCCTCGCAGACGGCCGTCATCTCGTGCACCGCGGACGCGCACTGCGCCAAATTCGTTTCGCCTCGCTGAAACGATTCGAGACAGTGCGCCGTACATCGCTCACCCGTAGAGACACAGTTTCCGAGCGCAGTTTGCAGCGCGTCGTCGTGCGCGGAAGCATGATGGTGTTGTTCCATCGCAGCCGCGCCAACGCTCGGTAGGGCGGCGGCGGAAGCGAGAACACCCGCTCCTGCCAGCAATTTCCGACGGTTGATGGAGGGATCCATGCACAGCCCCTTTTCGGGTTCGAGACCTAAAAAGGGAAACTTCGGAACGCCCGTTCGGCGACTTGACCGACGCACGCAACGCGGGCTCGTGCGTGAGCAACTCCGCCTCTTAGTCCGGAATCTCCGTCGGCAGACCGGCTTTCTGCCAAGCCGTATAGCCGCCTTCCACGTGCAAGACCTTGGAGACACCCGCTTCGAGAAGTGCGGCTTCACCTTTGCGCGCGCGCGGACCGACTCGGCAGTAGACGGCGACACCGTTCGACGCGTCGATCTCGGCGATTCTCTTCCCGACTTCTCGATAGGGAATGTGGACGGCACCCGGGATGTGTCCGGCGGCGAATTCCTCTTTGCTTCGCACGTCGAGCACCAGCGGTGCGGCGTCGCCTTGGCGAAGTTCGTGGAGCTCTCGGGGGCTCACACTGGGAGCTTCCGGGCCGGCGAAGGCCAGCGCGGTAAAAAGGCTCACCGCCGCGAGCGCCGCCGCGGCGATCCCGAGCTTTGCTGAAGTGCGCTTTTTCTCTTCCGCTCGCATGGTGCCCGAGCTTACCGAAATTCAGCGCCGTCGAGTTGAATCTCGACGAGGGTCCCGGTGAAAGACGGCGCAGTGGGTCGGAGGCGCTGAAACACCTCTCGGCGAAGCTCGGGGTCATCTTCGACCGCGCGAGCGTGACCCATCAGTTCTTCGCCCTGCACGAGGAGCGTTACCCGACCGCCGCCTTCCCGAAGCTCGCGCCACCAAGGGAAATCCGCTCCCGCGTAAACCGTCGCTTCGTCGCGCAAGTAGTTGACGGGGAGTGTCTTCCCCGAAGGCAGCGTCAGGAGCATGACTTTCTTCGCCCGTTCGCCGGTGGGATCCTCGCGCAACTCTCTCATGACGCCGGTGTTGCCCATGCGCATGACCACGACCCCGCCCACCACGAGTACCGCGACAACCACCAAGGCCCATCCGAGGAATCTCATACACCGATCATAGCGAGCCCCTCGCCGTCGCTATTCTCACGCGCGAATGATCGAGATCTTTGTCGACGCCGACGCGTGCCCCGTGAAGGACGAGATCTACGTCGTTGCTACGCGCTACGGGCTCCCCGTATCCCTCGTCGCAAACGCGCGCATGCACGTCCCGGATGGCTTCGGAGTGGAGATGGTCGTTGTCGACCAAGGCCCCGACGCCGCGGACGACTGGATCGTCGAGAATGTCCGGCGGGGCGACATCGTCGTGACCGCGGACATTCCATTGGCGGCGCGCTGTATCGAAGTCGGTGCTCACGCGCTCGGAAGCAATGGTCGGGTGTTCGACGAAGACTCCATCGGCGGACTCGTGGCGACGCGGAACCTGAAGGAACACCTGCGCGAAACGGGTGTCTCCGCGGGTGGGCCCGCGCCGCTGTCAAGCCGCGATCGATCTCGATTCGCGTCGAAGCTCGACGAAATCGCTCAACGGGCCCTGCGCGAACAGGGAGCCTAAGCTCCTTCTCAGGAGCCCTGCTTCTCTCGCTTTTGCTTCCAGCGTTCACGCATGCGTTCGTGCGCTGCGGTCCACTCCTCTTGCGAAATGGCGCCGCTTCCGTCGCTGTCGATACCGGCGAATCGCTCTTCGGATGCCGCCATCCATTCTTCCTTGCTGACGTTCCCGTCGCCGTTGGCATCTCGTTTTTCGAACATGTGCTTGCCGTGCTTTTTGTGGTGATGGCCTTCGCCTTTTTCGTGGTGCCCGGCCCAACCCGGCGATACGGCGAACGCAAGCGCAACGAGACCTCCGGCGAACACCCATGCAAATCGACTGCGTGACATCCGATACCTCTCTTAAAGTGGGAATGCGGCTCCCCAGGTAACGCTTGAGACGTCGCCCGAAGCGACAATGTTCAACCTTTTCCTAGCGACCGCCGGCGGCGATGATCTCGCAATCTTCGCGGCGACAACGCTCGAGAGCGCCTCGCTTCGCCTCTTTCGCACTGCGCCGGGCCGAACGCCACCCGAAGTGACCGCTCTTCCGCGACAGCGCGAAAGCCTTGTGGCCGGGGGCTTCGTGATACCGGCGCCAGTGCAGGCGTCCGTTCGCGGACAAGCGACCGGGAGGGGAGGGCCATGTCGATCGGCGTTCGGGAGGCGTCGACCAGGTCGGCAGACCGACTTCTCGAAGAAAGACATCGACGCCGACGCGCCACAAGTCGATCCCGGCCCGACTCGTGAGCCGATGTCCGTCCGGGTGAAGCTCGGGAAGTCGGAGCATCTGCGCTTCCCCGCCCGACGCGGTAAACGCTTGAAAAAACCGCGTGGCCAGGCGGGGCCCGAACAGCGCGTCATTGCGCGCGTACGCCCACAGTGTGGGGATTCGACTCGACGCTCCGTAGTCGGAGAAAGCGGCGACCAGGCGATCTTCCGAACAAACCGATCCGTCAGCGAGAGAACCCCGACCTCCGGCCAGATTGATGACGGCGCGAACGCCGGCTGGGCGCGTTGCCGCAAGAGCCAATCCTCCGAAACCTCCCGCGGATTGGCCGACGACGATCACGCGATCGCGATCGACGCGAGGATCGGCGGCGAGCGCATCGAGTGCGGCACGCATATCGGCCGCCGTGGCGTCGCCGCCGCGCTTGTAGTTCCCGACGCTGCAGCCCCCGTAACCCTCGGACCAGCGCCCGGTCGATTCGCCGTAGCCCCGACGCATCACGATCGCCGCGAAGTAGCCACGTTCCGCGAATTCTCGAGCCACGTGCTCGAGCTGCATCGGCGTCATCGCGCGCCGGCGCGCTGCGCGTCGCGGCGAGCCGTGCATGACGAGTGCCAGTGGGAAAGGGCCTGCTCCCTCGGGCGAAACCGTCTGAGTTTCCAAGGAATTCGCTCGACCGTCGATCGAGACGGAAAGCATTCGGAAGCCCGTCTGCAGTGCGGGTGCCGGAACGCCTGGGATCGCGATCCCGGCGCTCAACGCGAGGATCGCCAACTTCCGTGACGCCATAGAGGTGACAGGCTAGCGTCGAGACTCGCTCCTTCACATCGTCGGGAGTACGCCATGAAGTTCGGGCTCCGCTACTGCAACACCGGTCCCTTCGTCGATCCGAAACGCGCGGTCGAACTGCTCCAAGCAGCGGAAGAGGCGGGCTTCGATTCGGCGTGGACTGTCGAGCACACGGTGGTGCCCGCGGGCTATGCGTCGGCGTACCCCTATTCCGAAGACGGTAAGATGGCCGGCGGGCGGCTCGACATTCCGTTGCCCGACCCCATCGTCTGGATGTCCTACGTCGCTGCCCACACTGAGCGCATTCGGCTGGCGACCGGGATTTTGATCCTTCCTCAGCACAACCCGGTCATCGTCGCGAAACAAGTCGCCACCCTCGACGCGATGTCGAACGGACGTGTCATTTTGGGAATTGGTGTCGGCTGGCTGCGTGAGGAATTTGAAGCGATTGGAACCGACTTCGAAAGCCGTGCGGCACGAACCGATGAATACATCGAAGCGATGCGGGCTCTGTGGCGACAAGATGCCCCTTCTTACAAGGGGAAGTTCGTCCAGTTCGACGGGGCGTACTGCCGCCCGCAACCGGTCCGAGGTTCGGTACCGATCGTGATCGGCGGGCACAGCCGGGCGGCAGCGCGACGCGCGGGGCGCTTGGGCGACGGCTTCTTTCCCGCTCGCGGTCTCAAGGCGGAGCTTCTCGATCTTGTGAAGCAGACTGCGGAAGCCTCCGGTCGCGACCCGGCCGGTGTCGAAATCACGGCGAGCCTTCCGGAAGATCTCGACGATCTGCCGAAGCTCGCAGCTCTCGGCGTGTCGCGCATCGTCGTTCCAGTGACGCCCGTCACCGGGCTGAAAGCCCCGGTGAGTGGCCCTGAAGACGCCCTCGCCTGGCGGGGCCGAATCGAGTCCTTCCGCGAAACCTAAGCCTTGAGCACGGTGGACCGCTCTACGCGGTGTGCTTCTTCGCGCTCTGCTCTTGCAGGTGGAACCAGAGCATCAAACCCGGATAGATCAACAAAACCCAGGCCCCGGGCACGTCGACGGAAAGCTTGGCCACACCGACGCGCCCGAGCACAAGGACAGCGGCCGCAGCGGCGACGCCGCAGACCGCGACGAGCATCTGAATCGCCGGATAAGGCGCCAACGTCTCGCGGCGATGCCAGAGCCACCAGCCGATGACGTTCGGCGCGAGCCCGAGCCCTAAGACGGCGAGACCGCTGGGCACGGAATGGCGGGCCGCGACGAGCCCGCCCATGAGAACGAGCCAGAGGGTGGCGCCGATCTGTGCGCCAAACCAACCACCTAGATTCCACTGGAATGCGCCCGGGCCGATTTTCGGTTCCATACCCAGCGGATCGGGGGGCCGGCGCGGGAGCTTGACCCCGAAGAGAGGCCTAGCTCTTGACCTGCATCTGACCCAGGAAATCGAGCTTCCCGATCTTCGTGCCCTTCATGCGCAGAATGTCGTATGTGGTCGTTGCGTGAAAGAAGAAGTTCGGGAGCGAGAACGAGCGAATAAACCCCTCGGCGGTGAAGGGGACCTTGAGCTTCCCCGCCTCGAACATCATGTCTTTCCCTTCGAGCGCGTTGATCTCTTCCGGCGAGAACTTTCCGAGGGACTCGATCGCTTCCTTGATGAGGCCGTGCAGACCGTCGTAATCGAGCTCTGGGCGAGCGGCAGGCGGGCCGAAGACGCCGGCTTGAATGCCGCGAATCGCGCCCAGGGAATGGTGAGCGGTCGAAATCATCTGGAAGCGGAGCGGCAACATGTCTTCCGTCAAACGTGTTTCGACGAGCTCTGCCAAATCGAGTCCGGAGGACAGCGCGTGTTCCTTCCCCTTGTCGAGAACCGCTGACGTCGACGCGAGAATCTGTTGATAGGTGCCGACGCTCAAGTCGAACAGGGAAATAGCCATGATTCCGTTCCTTTCTGTGTGATTCGGTCCGGATTCTATACCAATGCAACCCTGCGGGCGGGCGCTGGGAGTCGCGGTACCTTAGGAGCCTAAAAGGAGATCCCCGATGAAATTCAGCGTCACCGTTCCCACCAAGATCGACGATTGGTCACTCGCGAAAACGGCCGAAGACTTGGGTTTTGATGCGATCTGGGTCCCCGATTCCCAAATGATCTGGTCCGACTGCTACGCGACGATGGCACTCATGGCGCAGGCGACGTCGCGGATCCAGATCGGCACCGGCGTGGCGATCCCGGGCACCCGTATCGCTCCGGTGACAGCCCACTCGATCGCCTCGATCAACCGCCTTGCGCCGGGCCGCACCTTTCTCGGTATCGGGACCGGCCACACGGCGATGCGCGTAATGGGCATGAACCCGATGCCGCTCAAAGAATTCGCCGAGTACCTTCGGGTGGTTCGCACGCTGCTCGCGGGAGAGGAAGTCGACTACACGTTCCGCGGTGTGACGAAGAGCATCCAGTTCCTCCATCAGGATATGGGCTTCCGCAACACCGACGACTTCATTCCGATCATCGTCGCCGCGAACGGACCGAAAGCGCTCCAGATCGCCGGCCGGTACGGGGATGGCTTGATTTCCGCCGGAGCGGAGAACCCCGATCTCGTGTCGTACAACATGGGCATGGTGAAGCAGGGAGCCGAGGCTGCCGGACGCAGCCTGAACGGCAACTACCACACGGCGTCGCTGAGTAACGCCGTAGTGCTCCGCCCCGGCGAGAAGCTGACCGATGACCGCGTGATCGACGCGTGCGGCTCTTTCGTCGTCGCGCTCATTCACTTCGTGTACGAGATCTACGAGTACACGAACAACGAAGAGATGATCCCGGAGGCGATGCACGGCATCTGGGAGGAATACCGGGACTACGTCGACAAGATGGAGATGCCGAAGGAAAAGCGTTTTCGGCAGATCCACAACGGTCACTGCACGTTCCATCCGCCGGCCGAGCGGCGCTTCATCACTCCGGAACTCATCGAGTCGACGAATCTGGTCGGCAGCCCGGCCGAGATCGCCGAAAAGGTTCGCAAGGCGGAAGCGGCGGGCCTGAAGGAGATCAGCCTGCTGCCGCCGATGGCCGTTTTCCGCGAGTCGATGAACGACTTCACCGAAGTGATGAAGGTGCTCTAGGTAGACGGCTGATCGCGGCATTCCGGTCCGGGTCACGCCGGCGTAACTTTATCTCGCGGCGCTTCGTAGAGTCGATGTACTCGAAAGGAGCCCGTGATGATTCGACCCGTTTTCGCGATCTGCGCCTTACTCTTCTTCGCCTCGCTTCCGAGTTCTGCCGAGAACCCAGAACCGGCTTCCGCCCGCGGTCACTACGCCTTGGAAGACGGGTTGGCGATTGAGGGCTACGACCCGGTCGCGTACTTCAGGCAAGGCAAAGCCACGCCGGGCAAGGCGGCCATCGCAACCGAGTTCGAAGGTGTTACGTACCGCTTCTCCAGCAAGGAGAACCTCGAGGCCTTCGAAGCGGAACCCGATCGATATCGGCCGGCTTACGGGGGATGGTGCGCCTGGGCGATGGTCGATGGTGGGAAAACGGCGCCGGACCCCGAGAACTTCATTGTCTCGGACGGTCGACTCTTCCTCTTCTTCAAGAACTTCTTTGTCGACACGAAAACCAAATGGGAAGACGGCGATCCCGTTGCGCTCGAGCGGAAAGCGGACACAGCGTGGCGTGCTCTCATCGGCGCCTAACACAGACGCCTAGAACGCGATGAGGTCGATCCCCACGAGTGTCGCCAGAATGAGAACCAGGAGCACGAAATTTACCCACACGAGCGAGAAGAGCAGGAAGCTCGCGAGCGCGATCCCTCCGAGCAACAACCAGCTGTCGACTTCTCGCTTCGCGGATCGCGCGGCCGCGATACCTCCCAGGAACGGAGCGCCGAACAGAAGGAGCCGAAAGGCTGCGATCTGAAAACGCCGATGCGCTGCTCCTTCCTCAACCGGAGAGGCGAGCGCGGCCACGACGAGCACGATGCACGCGAACACCCACCAGCCAAACTCCGCTCTACCCACCGCCATGGGCGACCGCGTGAACCGTATTGGAGATGTAGAAACGCCCGCCGGTCACCGCAGAGGCGGCACGCGCCACGTGGTAGTAGCCGAGTTTGAGGCCGAGCCCGAGCCGTGAGCGACCGCCGCCGAGGGTGTACGTCGGCTTCCCCACAAAGAACTCGCAATCCCGGAAGCCCGACGCGGCAGTCGCGGCTCGCATCGACTCCACCGTGAAGTCATTCACGTGATCGCGCACTTCGAGCAGCGAGACCTCTGCGGGGGCCCTCCCGACGGCACGCATGAGGCGCGCGCGCAGCAGCTGAAAGTTCGCGTTCGGTGTCTGGATGAAGAGCACACCACCGGGACGCAGCAACGTGCGGCAGTAGCGCAACAAGGGGACTGGCTCGGAAATGTGCTCGATGACGTCCCAGAGCGTCACGACGTCGAACGAGCCGGGCGAAAACCCGGAGTCTTCGACGCGACCCGCGCAGAGTGTGTCGAGCTCGAGCTCGCGCTGCCCCCATGCGACCGCTTCCTTGGAGATTTCGTAACCCCAGGCCTGCCAGCCCGCGTCGGCCGCGAAGCGGGGAAAAAACCCGACGCCGCAGCCGACATCGAGGATGCGCCCGCGCCCAGCCCGTGTCGGATCGGAAGCGGCGTCCGTTCGATAAGCGTCGAGTCGGGCGAGAACTTCGCCATAGCTCGGTTCGCGCGCCGTGCTCCAGTAGAACCGCAGCGCTTCGGCCTCAACTTCGATGTTGCCTTCCCAGTAGCCGTCGTAGTGGCTGGGAGATTCCCAGGTCGAGTAGACATGGGTGCAGCGAAGGCATCGAATGAGATCGATCTCGAGCTCGCGAAACACCACGCGGCCCTCGGGAGACTGGCAGATCGGGCAGGCATCGACCATCTGTGCGCTTGCGCTCTAGTCGGCAGACGCGACGAGGTGTGCGTCGATCGGCTTCTCGAAAGCGATGAACAACGTGCAGGCATCATCGCTCACGCAGCGACCTTCGTGCGGCGCCTCGGAGGGGCCGTAGATGTACGTGCCCGTTTCGACGTCGAGGGGCAGCTCGCCGTCGTATGCGAGCTGCATGCGCCCCGTCACGAGAATCATGCGCTCCGCCGAGCTGTGCCAATGTTTTGGCAGGTCGTAGCCGCCGGGGACTCGAAAAAACACATCGCTGTTCGGCCGCTGCGGGTCGCCGTGGAGGATCGCGATTTCGCAGCCCGCCGGAAAGAAATCGGGGCAGGCGCCCCACGACAGTTCCGGATCGCGGCTCGACCTGGCGAGCGGGGAAAGGCTGGACGCTTCCGGATCCGACGGGTCCAGTCGCACGAAATAGCGCGGCGGAAAACCCGTCAGGAATCGAAAGAAGAACGGTAGAGGGTGCTCACGGCCGATTCGGCCGTACTCTTCGCCGGTGACGAACACCGCGTGAAAATTCCCTTTCGCGCCGTCGGTCGATACCTCGACTTCCGGCACTTCGAGCAAGCGGTGATACCACGCCCGGGGCCAATGGTTGACGGCGACATACATCAGGTCGCCACTGTCGAGACGTGTGAGAACCCGCTCGTGGGACGCCCCCGACCGATCGAACGTGGTGAGAACCAGCGTCGACGCGTTCGAGGGCTGAAAGAACCCGATCAACGACTCGAACGCCACGACGATTCCCATGTAAACGAGCGCTGCGATGACGAGGATTCTGAACAGTTTCACGGTGATCCGACCTTACTTGCAAGGTACGCGGAAGTCGACGTGAAAATGCTCATCGTGCCTCCTTAAAATCGCGGACCGCGGCGACTAGCCGCTCTCCCGAAGTTCTCGAATTTGAGGAGCGTTCTCGAGGACTTGTTTCACCGCGCAATAGACGCGGCCGAGGGCCTCGTCTCTGCGCTCGCGACCGAGCCATCTGCGCAACAAGCCCCCTTCCACGAACGCGAATACCCGCCACGCGTGCGGCGCTTCTACTTCGCCGGCGCAGGCGACGTAGCTCTTGTACGGGTCGCAACGAACGGGAACACACCAGGCGAAGTCTTCGGCGACGATTTCTCCGACCGCGAGCCCTGCATCGCGGAGTCCGTCCGCGAGCCAGCGCGCCAAGGCGCGGCCGACAATGCCCGGGTTCGTTTCTCGGTCTTCGTCAGGCTCGATGGAGAACGCGTCTGAGCGGAACTCGAGCAGCGGTGACTGAGACATGATCTCAAAGCTAACGACCTCAAGGGAAGACGCGAGCGCTAGAATCCCGGACAATGGAGGGCCCCATGATCAAAGGCTTTGCACTCATTCCCCAGAAGGCAGGAATCACCCGCGAGACTTTTCACGAGCATTGGGAGAAGGTGCACGCACCCCTGGCTCTGCAAATCCAAGTGCTCCGGCGTTACGTCCAGTCGCACCGGTTGCCTCAAACACTCCCCGGGTTCGAAGACGTCCCCTACGAGGGCATCGCGGAGATCTGGTTCGATCAACTGAGCGATGTCATGCAACTCGGGGACAATCCCGACTACGTCAATGGGGCACTCGCCGACGAGCCGAACTTCATCGACCAGAGTGGACTGCGATTCCTCGCGACGCGCGAAGAGATTGTGATTCCCGGCCCGACCATCGAACGCGATACGCCGCTCGTCAAGGCGATATTCTTGCTGAAGCGACGCGCAGATATGACCGTCGCTGAGTTTCAGAAGTACTGGCTTGAGGAACACGCTCCGCAGATTCCGCGAGATATGGGCGTGATGCGATACGTGCAGTGCCATCAGCTCCCCGAAACCTATGCCGAGGAGACACCCGCTTTCGACGGCGTCGCTGAGCTTTCTTTTGAAGACATGAGCGCCTTCGAGGCGTACTGGGGAAGCGAGCGGGTGCAGGCGATCTTCGCGGCCGACGCGCCGCGTTTCCTGGGCGAGGGCTGTGTCGCGCTGCTCAGCGAGGAAAAGCGCATCATCTGGCCAGGTCGCTAGCCCAGCATCAGTTGGGCGAATACGCGTCGAGGCCGAGCGCGACCGCGCCCCAGTTCTCCGCTGTCCGCTCGAGATCCATGATGTAGTGGGTGCGAATCATCGCGATATCGCGGTAGATGCGCTCCATGTCTTGGCCGATCTGGGTCGCACTTGTACCGCTCGCCTCAAAGAGGATCTCGATGGCCTCGCTCGAAAGGGCGCACACTTGTTGTGCGTGCATGAAAGCGCGTCGCCGCGCTTGCGGGTCACACGCTACAGCGCCATCTCCCGCGTCATCTGCCAACTGCTCGAGGCTCGAGACCATGCTGTCCCGAACCGCTGTTGCAGCGTCGGCCTTGGCACGCGAATGCCCGAGGCGTCGTTGCGTCGAGCGCTCTGCGCGGAGTTCGCCAAACGGCGCGAAGGGGATCTGCTTCGTCATGGCGCGCTCATAGAACGCATCGATCGCGGCCTCCGCCAGGCCGACACAGATACTGCTCAGCTCGCAGCAGAACACTTCCATCGGCGGACACCGGTAGAACGCGTTGGCGTAGACGCCGTAGCCCGGGGCCTCGCCCTCGAGCCATGGCGCCTGGTGGATGACGCGTCGCTCCGGCAGGAAGACGTTCTCGACCACGGCCTGCTTCGAGCCGGTCGCTCGCATGCCCATGACGTGCCAGTTGTCGACGATCTCGTACTCGTCGCGTCGGATGAATCCGAGGATCAGATCGGGAGGCTCTTCCTCTTCCCGCTCTTCTTCGACAACGGCCGAGAGAGCGACCCAGTTGGCGTGCTCGCCGCCCGAGTTGTAGTTCCAGCGCCCAGTCAGGCGGTAGCCACCGTCGACGGGCACCGCGACACCCTGCGGCGCGAAGATCAGAGGTGCGCGGAAATCGCCATCGTCTGCGTACATCTCCACCTGACCTTCCTCGGGAAACGAGGCCATGTGGAAGGTATGAGCGCTGGTCAGACAGAGCACCCAACCCGAGGAACCGCAACCGCGCGAAATGTTGGTCATCACCTGACAAAACGTTCGGAGGCCGAACTCGTAGCCGCCGAATCGCCGCGGTTGGAGAAGCCGGTAGAAACCCGCGTCGAGAAAATCCTGAATCGTTTCCTGCGGCAATTCTCGTGCGCGTTCCGCTTGTTCGGCACGTTTGCGAAGCACGGGAATGAGATCGCGCGAACGTGTGACGACCTGCTCCACGGTGAGATTCGGCTCGGGGGGCTTGATCATGACGTCCTCCGTCTTCCGCCCAGAGCATACGCCGACGCGTTTCTGCGTTCACCGTCGGCGGGAATCAGCGCTCTGCGCGTGCCTCGCGGACGTCGGCGAACTCGGTGCCTCCTTCGATCTCGCGCAAGCACACCGCAAGATCGGCGAGATCGCGCTCTCGATCGAAGCCACCCATCGGGGCGCGCAGACGCCGCAAGAGCGCGCGCATTGCGAGTCCGAGCGCACCTTGCTCCCTCGCGATCGACAGCGACTCCGTGAGCGCTCGTCGCGCGTCGTCCGGCCGACCGAGTTCGATCAAGAACTCCCCGCGCCTCCCGTGAAGTTCGGCGTCCCAGAAGTGCATCCCCAGCTGAGAGGCGACCCCCAGGGCGAGGTCGATCGCTCCGACGGCCTCCTCACATTGGCCGGCCCGGTGCGATACATCCGCGAGGATCCCGAGGATGTGCGGTGCGGCGGTCTGGTTCTGGGTCCCCGCCGCCGTCTCGACGCCGTGGCGGGTGATTTGCAACGCGCGCGAGGGATCGCTCTCGCACCATCCTTGAAGAATGGTCGCGGCACCCAGATACAACGGGAATCCGTGACGTTTCGAAAGCGCGGCGGCCTCGTCTGCGAGCCTGCGGGTGCCGTCGCGATCCCGGAGCATCTTTGCGATGGCCGCCGCGAAAACGAGGCAGAAGGCGAGTGAAACGGGGTCACTGACGGAGCGCGCCCGTGCGACGGCGAGATCGGCCTGTCGTTTCGCTTCTCGAAAACGACCGAGGGGCCACAAAGCCCAGCTCGAGTACGCGTGGGTCACGGCCTGGAAATCGTGTCCCCACCGCTCGATCTGCGTCCCGCTGTCGTCGGGATCGTTTCGAGAGAGCGCGCACTCGTTGTGAAGACACGCGTCTTGAAACCGGCCTTCGAGGAACGCCACATTGCCCAAGGCGTACGCAGCGGCGGTTGTCGGAGTCGCGTCCGTACCGATGGCCTCGAGCTGCTCCGCGAGCGTTCGCGCCCGTACGAGTTGGCCGGTGGTCACGCAGTACACGACCGACCCCCACAGGCCCGACGCTCGCAGCGATGGGTCTCGGACACGTTCGCAGAGCTCCTGGGCCCGGTCGTACGCCACCCGCAGTGACGGGCTCGAAAACCCTTCGACGGCTTGGAGCGAAACCCCGAGCGCGATCTGGATCGAGAGCTCCCTCGCGTCCCGGTCGGCTTCCGGCCCGGTGTGCGACAGCGCGGTGAGTCCTCGGCGCAGCTGAGTCAGCGCCTCTCGGTGAGCGGAACGGGCGTTGTAGAATTCGCCCGAACGACGCCAGTATTCCGACGCGAGCGCAAACTCCTCCGCTTCCGCCAGATGGTGGCCCACGAGTTCCGGACGGGCTTCGGCCACTTGCGGCATGCGTGCGAGAATGGTCTGCGCGACGTGCAAGTGGTGTCGCTTGCGCTGCGGACGGACCAGCGACTGATAAGCCGCATCGCGCAGAAGGGCGTGCTTGAACAGATACGTCGCTTCGGGCGGGTTGCCTCGACGATAGAAGAGTCCCGCGCGTACCGCGCGATCCAAGGCTTCGAGCAGCTCGTCTTCCTCCATCGCCGAAACTTTGAGAATCAGGTCGTAGGAGAACTCTCGCCCGAGCACCGAAGCGAGTTGGGCGAGCTCTTTGGTCGGGCCCAACGCGTCGAGCCTCGCCTCGAACAAGTCGTGGAGCGTATCCGGGATCTCGACATCGCAATCCGAGCGACCATCGTCGCCTCGACGACTCGAGTCGAGAGCCGACAGAACGAGCTCCTCGACAAACAGCGGGACGCCGTCGGCGCGATCGAGGATCTCGTCGACCCACCGCTCGGACAGCGTCCGGCCACCCGCCACTTTGCGGATCAACTCGCGGACTTCGTTGTTGTCGAGCCGCACGAGATCCATTCGTTGCAGCATGTCGTGGCTCGCGCCGGCGGGCTCCAGATCCGCCCGGCACGTCGCGATGAGCAGGATCGGAGAGCGCTCCAATCGTTCCATCATGTGTGCCATCGCTTCGAGCGTCGACGGATCCAGCCAGTGCGCGTCTTCGACGATCATGACGACCGGTTGTCGCTTCGCGAGGCGAGCCAACCATTCGGAGAACAAGTCGAAGAGCTCTTCCCGCGACGCTTCGGGGGGTCGGTCTTCGTAGCGTTCGTTCGCATCCGCAATTCCGTGGAAGTACTCGAGGAGAGGCAGCGTGTCTTCCACGTCGAAGTCCATTCGGGCGAGCCCGAGGCGAAGCGCTTCGCGTTGAACGGAAATCGGGTCTCTCGTGCGAAAGCCGAGCCCGTCTCGCTGAAGGGCCAACACCGGATAGAGTGCGCTGTCCTTCGTGTGCGCCGACCCGCGCACCTCGAGCCAGCTGTGTGGTTTGCCTTCGATCGAGGCGCGGAACTTCTGCAGCAGGCGCGATTTTCCGACTCCCGCCTCACCGGAAATCAACACGGCGCAGCCGCGGCCCTGGGACAGCTCGGCAAAACCGTTCTCGAGCATCGCGAGCTCTGAACGGCGACCGACGAAAGGCGATAGCTCGTTCGTCGAGTTCACGTCGAGCCGACTGCGCATACCGGCGACGTGGACCGCTCGGAACGCATGCTCGGGTTCGGAGACGCCGACGAGGTCGACGGTGCCGAGATCTTCCGTCACGAAAATGCCCGACGTGAGCCGCGCGGTGCGAGCGCCCATGACCACGCAGTTGCGTGCGGCGTAACTCTGAAGGCGCGCGGCGACGTGGGTCGTGCGACCGAGCGCAAGGGTTTCCTTGGCCTCGCCCGTTCCGACCTCACCGACCACGACTTGACCGGTGTGGACACCGACGCGGATGGAGAGCTCCTCTCCGTAGCGACCCAACAACGCGTCGCGCTGCGCTTCCAAGGTATCGACCAGAGAAAGACCCGCGCGCACCGCGCGCTCTGCGTCATCCTCAAAGGCCTGGGGATAGCCGAAGTACGCGAGGACACCGTCTCCGAGAAACTGTGCGACGTATCCACCGAACCGGCCGATCACGCCCTGTGCGGCTTCTTGGTAGTCGCGGAGCAAGTCGCGCCAGTCTTCGGGATCGAGGCGGCTGGCGATCTGGGTCGATCCGACGACATCGCAAAACAACACGCTGAGCTGCCGCCGCTCTCCCTCGTTCGAAGGTGCGACCGTTCGGTTCCCAGTCCAGACCAGTGAATCCCCCTCGGCTACGGCGACTTTCTGGACGTCGAGGAGTTCTTCGACGAGATCCGAGAACGCTTCGTAGTCGAGTTCCACTTCTCGCTTGAGGGCCCGTCGGGAGAGACACCCTTCTTCGCGCAGCACTTCCCGGGCACGACGCATGGCAACGACGAAACTCATGACGACACCTCCAAAGTCGGACGGGGTAGGGGTTCTCGGTCGGGCAGAACGAATTCGCGGCGCGCGCGCTCCGATGCGATGCGCTCGTCCGAGTAGTAGAGCAATGCGGTCTCCGGGTTCCGAAGCTCGGGGTGGTGAGACAGGAACGCGGCAAAGTCGTGGGCCCTCGTCGGGTCGCCGAGGCGCGCCGCCACGAGCCGCGTCCAGACGAGAGTCAGCGTTTCGTGGTAGGCGTGCGGATCGCCGGACGCTCCGCCGCCGTTGATCGACTCGCGGATCGCCGCGCGAATCCGCGGCGTCGCTCGATGAAGCGGAGCGACCCGAAGGTGCTGAAACGCGATTTCCAACCGTGCTTCGTGATCGAGATGGGGCTTTGCCATGGGTCGAGCATCGACGAAGCCGCGGCGGCGATCTTTTCCGGATCCTTACCGGATTCTTATCATTCCAGCTCTCACGGTTTTTGTAGTAGATTCAAGGGGTTGTGCCTTTGCACGCGATCTTCGGAGGGCGCGTTTCCGGTGACTTACCGCTTCGGAGACTTCGAGCTCGACGCCGCGAAAGGCGAGCTGCGCAAAGCGGGCCGTCGCGTTGCCCTCCAGCCGAAGCCCCTCGCGTTGTTGATCCTCCTGGTCGCTGAGCGCCACCGGGTCGTCCCGACGGACGAGCTCCTCGACGCGCTCTGGCCGGGCGAGACCGTCACGCCGAGCTCTCTGGCCCGGGCGGTGAGCGTCGCGCGCGCCGCGATCGACGACACGGGCCGCGGAGCGCGCCTGCGAAGCTACACCCGCCGCGGTTACCGCTTCGTCGACCGCGTGGCGGAATTGCCCGCCGGCAGTGATTCCCCAGACGCCGGGGCCTCCGATGTGGACGCCAGCGGGATCCCGTTGATCGGCCGAGCGCTGCCACTGGCCACGTTGTCGGCGGCTTGGGATCGCGCCGTGCGCGGACAGGGGGGCGTGGTGCTCATCAGCGGCCGCGCCGGGATCGGAAAGACCCGCCTCGCGGATTCGTTCGCCCGTCGGGTGGAGCGCGACGAAGGCACGGTGCTGCGGGGGCGCGCGCTCGAAGCGGACGGCGAGCCGCCTTTTTGGGTGTGGGCGCAGGTCTTGCGGGCGCTTCATCGAGTCGATCCCGAGCGGTTGGAGGAGCCGGGACTGGCCGACAGCGGCGAGCTCGCTGCATTGCTTCCGGAGTTGCGTCAGAAGACCGCTTCGGTGGCGGCGAACCTTCCCGAGAAGCAGCGCCGCTTCGTGTTTTTTGACGCCGTCGCGCGCACGCTTCAAGCCGCGTCCCAGCATCGGCCCGTGCTGGTCGTGTTCGAAGATCTCCACTGGGCGGATCCGGCCTCACTGCGTTTGCTCGAGCACATCGCGTTTGACATCGCTACGAGCTCGCTGCTCCTCGTCGTGACCGCGCGGGAGGAAGCGGAATCGACGGCAGAAGCGTCCCACGCCCTAGCGGCGCTCCGTCGACAAGACCACTTCGAGAGCGTCGCCCTGGAAGGCCTGTCCGCCACAGAACTCACCGAGTGGGTGCGACAGTGGACGGGCAAGCCCTCTCAAGACTTGGCGGAGCGCCTCTATGAGCGAACCGGTGGCGTGCCGCTCTTCGTGCGCGAAGCCGTCCGCAGAATCGATGGGGAACGCGCTCTCTCCGATCCGGGAAATCTCGGCGAGGATTTACCCGCCGTCGAGATCGACTGGGTGAAAGAAGCGTTCGCGCAACTCTCGAAGGAGTGCGGCGTGTGTCTCGGAGCGGCCTCGGTCGTCGGGCGAGAGTTTTCCCTTCCGCTCCTTTCCGATATTTGTGCCACCGCTCGCGGCGATGTGCTCGACGTGCTGGACGAAGCGATCGATCGCGGACTCATCCAAAATGATTCGAGCTCTCCGACCGATTACCGGTTCGCGCACGATCTCTTTCGCGAAGCCGCTTACGAAGCGCTGACTCCGGGAGCTCGTGCGCGCTGGCATCAGGGCGTCGCTCTGGTTTTGGAGCGGCGCCACGCCGGAGAAATCGAACGCGTCGTTTCCGAGCTCGCGTTCCATCGCTACCGCGCGCTCGCACTCGGCGACGCCGAATCTTGTTTCCGTTACGCGACTCGGGCGGCGGAGCTCGCGGTCGAGTCGCGTGCCTACGAACAAGCGGTGCGCCACTGGACGTGGGCGCTCGAGGCGTTGGAGCAACTGGAGGAGGGAGATCCCAATCGCCGTTTGAGGAGTCTCCTCGGCCTGGGAGACGCCGTGCGTCTGGCAGGTGATCGCGAGAGCCGCCGCGAAATCCTGGGCGAGGCGATGGTACTCGCGCGTAAGCTCGATCGGAACGTGGAGTTCGCGACGGCAGCACTCGGCTTGTGTGATTTGACCGAGTGGGCCGTACGCGACGACGTTGCGCGAGACGCGCTGCTCGAGGCGGCCGAGCGCATCGATCCTTCCGATACCGAGCTGAAAGCGCGCATTCTCACCCGGCTCGGTTATCTCAACTCGATCTCCAATCGCCCCGCTGCGGAAGAGCATCTGCGCACCGCGGTCGCCATCGCGCGAGACCTCGGTGCCTCGGACCCTTTGGAAGAAGCGCTCTACGCCCTCCACCTCATGTTGGGAGGACCCGACGACAAGCCGGAGCGCGTCTCGATTCTCGAAGAGTTGCGCGGTGCGGCGACGGCGGCCCGCGACCCGGTCGCCTCGGTGATCGCGGTGCTCGATGTCGCGTGCGATTCACTCGAGGTCGGAGACCGCGCGAAAGCCGACGCCCTCCGCCGCGAAGCGGACGAAACCGCGGGGAAACCGGCGCATCCGCTGACGCTTTGGCATCGCCAGGTCTACGACACGGGTTTGGCGCTCATGGAAGGCCGTTTCTCGGAAGTGAAGGAACGCGCGTCCGTGGCACGAAAGCTCGGGCAACGAATGCAACATCCCTACGCCCTCGCTTGCTATGCCGGTCAGTTGTCGCAGCTCGGTGTGGAGTGCGGCGCGGCGGATGACGTCCTCGCGCTCCTCGAGCCGGTTCTCGATCCGCGCGACGGTCCCGGCCACTGGGTCAAGGCGCGGGTCGCTCGGATGCGATTTGCCGTCGGTCGAGAAGAGGAAGCACGCTCACTGTTTCGGGACGTGTTCGATGAAGGATTCGAGCAGATTCCGCGCAATCTCCGGTGGATCACGACCATGGTCGAGTTGGTGCACTGCGCGGCAGACCTCGAAGATGCGGAAGCCGCTCTCGCGCTTCGCGAATTGATCCAGCCCTTCGAGACTCACCACAGCGTGTTGCCCATGGTCATCTGTTACGGAGGTCCGGTCACGTGGGCACTGGGCAGAATCAGTGAGCTCAACGCAGACCCCGACGAAGCGCTGCGCTACTACCGAGACGCCCTCCGCTCGAGCATCCAACTGAGGGCGCGGCCCAGCGAGGCGGCGGTACATCTCTCGATCGGGCACCTGCTGAAACGCCGAGGCCCTCCGGCCGAAGCACGCGAGCACCTAGAAATCGGGGGCGCGCTGGCTGGTGATCTCGGGATGCGCAGCGTTGCGGCCGCGGCTTCGGACGCCCTTCGCGGGCTCGCCTGACATGGAAGAACTCATCACCCACGCGTTGGAACTGATCGCCGCTCACGGCTACTTGATCGTATTCGTGTGGATGTTCGCAGACCAGGTAGCACTACCTCTTCCTTCCGCACCTGTGCTCATCGCGGCGGGCATCGTGGCGGCGACCGGTGCGCTCGACGTTTTCGCCGTCGTCGTCGTCGCGTCGGCGGCGACACTGCTGGCGGATATTCTCTGGTATCTCCTCGGTCGACGCGGCGGTGCGCGGGCGGTCGACCTCATCTGCCGCCTGTCTCTCGAGCCCGACAGTTGTGTCACGACGACGCGAAACGCTTTCGGTCGCTTCGGACCGGCGACGCTGGTGATCGCGAAGTTCATTCCCGGCGTTCAAACCTTGGCCCCTGCGTCGGCCGGATTCGCACGAGCGCCGTGGCCCGGGTTCCTCTTTCTCGACCTCGTGGGCACGCTCCTATTCGTCACGCCATTCATCGGAGTGGGCTTCTTCTTCCAGGCGCAAATCGCGGAACTCGCGAATCGACTCGCCGCGATTTCCGGAGCCGCGACCTTGGGTGTCCTCGCGGTCGCTTCGCTCTACCTGGGGATCAAGGTGCTGCGCTGGGTCGTGTTCTTTCGAGGTCACCGGTTGCGGCGCCTTAGCGCGGAGCAACTGAACGATCGCCTTCAATCGGGTACGGCCACGACAATCATCGATCTACGTCAACGCTTCGACTACGACCTGCTGCCGCGCGTCATTCCCACGGCGCGGCGAATCCCGATCGACGAAATACCGCACCGACACCACGAGATTCCGCGAGAGCACGACATCATCCTCGTCTGTACCTGACCGAGCGAAGCTTCGAGCGCTCGGGTAGCGCTCTTCCTTCAGAAACACGGAGTTCGTCGCGTGTTTCCCTTGGCCGGCGGAATGGGCGCCTGGGTCGGGCACGGTTTCCCAACCGAGCCGGTCGACCGCGAGGGATCGCCTTAGCGCTGCGGGGGGACCTGCAGAACGAGGCACACGTACCCGTAGTCGTCTCCGCACGCTTCGTAGGTCTCCCGCTCGCGCCGTGTGGTGTCGTAGATTTCGAGCTCGCCGTGCTGTCGGATCGCCCTGCGCAGGGGCGCTTCGAGACCGGCGTAGTAAGCGTGCCAGTCGTCGGCCGGGAGCCGGAACGAGCTCAGCAGGTCGTAGTGCGCGCGCCGGGCATCGTCGATGCGCGTCGCCTCGTCTCGGATGTCGGGGTACTCGTTCGCGAAGAAGGCGCTCGCGCGCTCGTCGGGATGGGCCACGAACCAGACGAGTTCGGTCAACACCAAGCATCCACCGGGGCGAAGCAGTGGACGCCAAAGCCGCAACGCGTCCTCGAAGCCAATCGAGTACGCACTGCCCTCGGCCCACAATAAATCGAAGTCGCTGCCGAGCGTGTGAGCTTCGGCCATATCGACGGAAACGGTCGTGACGCGATCTAGGAGTCCCCGCTCCGCAGCCTGGGCTCGCAACGTCGCGAGGAACGGCGGGTGGATATCCACCGCCGTGACCTCGGCGCCGGTATCTTCGCACAGCACGAGGGTCGAGCCTCCGGTTCCGCAACCCAGGTCGAGTACGCGCTCGATCCGCAGCGACTTGGGCAACAGGTCGAGCGCGCGACGGGTCGTGGCGGCGCTGCCAGGGGCTTGCCTCGGCGTGTCCTCGAACAACTCGAACAAGCGTGTCAGATCATCGGCTCGCACAGAGGGGCGTTGGAACGCGGCTCAGACGTTCATGTCGAGACGGTGGTAGTCGTGCAACCTCTCGAGCATCGAACTCTTCCAGTTGTGGTGTTCGCCAGCGTCAGCGAACGGTCGGTAGACAAATGCCGTCTCGTCGGGAAAGCGTTGTCGCCGTGCATCGATGGCGTACCCGATCACCTTCGAGCGTTCGCGGATGTGGTCCTCGGTGTAGACGACTTTCTCGCCGACGATCCCTCCGCCTTCCACGCCCAGGACGGACGCGCGCGGAAGGCAGCCGATGTTGACCGTCACCCGCCAGTCGTCGCTGGTATTTGCAAACGAGCCGTGCAGCAACTGGCGGTTGCTGATCACGGTATCGCCCGGGTTGCACACCATCGGAACCGCCTCGGGCAAGCGCTCCGTCCCTGCGGCCGCCACGCGCGCCTTGATGTCGATGCGTCCTTCCTTGTGGGAGCCCGGAACGACCCAAACACCGTTCGCCGGAGTGCAACCGAAGACCTGGCCCATCAGGTTGAAGCCGTGCGAGCCTTGATTCCAGGTCGGGCTGTTCCAGTGGGTGACGCCGTCCTGGTGCCAGGCGACGGAAGCACCGAGGCCTGGCGCTTTGATGAACAGTGCGTCGGTGTAGGGAACGAAGTCGTCGCCGTTCACGGCAGCCGAAACGGCAAGCAGATCCGGATGGGCGTACGCGCGCAGGCACGCCTCTGAAAACTGAAGGGCGCCGATGATCAGATAGACGATCTCTTTCGGTGCCTCCTCGCTCGGAGCGGGCTCGAACATCTTCACGGGATGGCGCCCCTTGCCAAATGAAGTGCCTCCGAAAGGGTCGCCCAGCGGCTTTGACCAGAACACGGTTCGCGCCTTACATGTGGCGCCCAGTGCCGGGCGCCCCTTGTGGTCCAACGCGGCACCTTCATGTGTCGGAAGACGATCCATGATCGCGTTGAGATCCGCCTCGATGTCCGACAGCTCCTCACCTGAGAACACGTTCTCAAACACGTAGAAGCCGTATCGCCAATACGCGTCGAGAATGTCGTCCGCGATTCGTCCGTCGACATAGCGAATGGGGCCACGGTTGTTGAGGGCTAGTGCGCGTTCGCGGCCTTCGGCCAGGTAGGTCTGCATCTCATCTTCTTGGGCGCCATAGTCTGCGCGGAATCGCATCGTCGTGCCCTCCGAACGTGCGGCTAGTTCGACGATTCTAGGACCGTCCGCCGCATCAGGACAGCCGAGAGCGAACACAAGTTCGAGAACTCATCGGAAGAAGCGATCTCCGGCGGTGCTTCAGCTCGAGGGACCGCGGCAAAGTTGCGCTGGGTAAAGAAGCGCTCTGCCGTCTCCGTGAGCAGATAGAGCTCTCGGATGTCGCTTTCCGCGGCCTCTCGTTCGAGCCGATCGCACATGGCAGCCGCCAATCCGCGGCGCCGGTACGCGGGTTTCACAGCGAGCGATCGGAGCAGCGCATGCGGACGGCGAATCTCGAGCCCGCCGACCCCTACAATCGATCCATCCGACTCGGACACGACGAAAGATCCGAGGTTTTCGGAGACTCCCTCGAGCGGCAAGTCCGCTTCGCTGAGAATCGCGAGCACCTCCGGGAGATCCGCTTGTCTCGCTCTTCGCAACGTCATCTCGAACGCGTTCCCATGTAACCGAAAGCAGACCGTTCGAAGTCTTCGCAAACTTCGCGGCACCGGGAAATGATGCCAGTTTTCCCAGCGAGAGGACAAAAGTCGCCGCGGACGTTACCCATTACGTCGGCTCAAGTCGGGGGTACCATGGAGTTCGAGGCCATCTACGCGAAACTTGAAGAGGCGCTCATCGCCTGGGGGCCCAGCGTGGTCGCGGGCCTCGCAATCCTCTTCTTTGGCTGGGTCGGCTCCAAGCTCGCGCGTGCGTTGGCGACACGGCTCATGCGTCGCGGCGGCGTCAACGAAACCCTGGTGCGCTTCAGCGGAAGCATCTTCTACGGCGCCGCCATGTCCCTCGTGGTCATCGCTGCCCTGGGCAAGTTCGGTGTCAACACCACTTCCTTTGCGGCGGTCATCGCGGCCGCGGGCCTGGCCATCGGCCTCGCGTTTCAGGATTCGCTGTCGAACTTCGCTGCGGGGGTGCTGCTGATCGTGTTTCGCCCCTTTCAAGCCGGCGACTACATCGAAGCGGGCGGCGTCGCGGGCACGGTCCAGGAGATCGAGCTCTTCACCACGGTCTTGAACACGCCCGATAACCGGCGTGTCATCGTCCCGAACGCGCAAATCGGGAAAGATTCCATCACGAACTACTCCGCGAACGACCTGCGCCGCGTCGATCTCGTCTTCGGCATCAGCTACGACGACGACATGCGCGAGGCGAAACGAATTCTCGAAAACCTCATCGCGGGAAACGATCGGGTGCTTTCGGATCCAAAGCCGACCATCGCCGTGTCCGAGCTAGCGGACAGCAGCGTGAACTTGGTTTGCCGCCCGTGGGTCAAGACGGGGGACTACTGGGCCGTCTTCTTCGAGCTCACCGAAGAGGCGAAACGCGCGTTCGATGCGGCGGGCCTTTCGATTCCGTTTCCCCAGTCCGATGTCCACCTTCACGCCGTCGGAAGCGATGCCGCCTAGCTCTGCTGCTTTCCCGTCTTCGGGTCGGGGTCGCTGATCTTGAAGCTCGACTCGAGATCGTAGATCGTCAGGATCTTCTCTCCCCACTCGTGGGGTAGATCTTCGATCGTTCCGGCTTTGGTTTCCTCTGCAGCAACCTCGAGCGCGCGCAACAAGATCTGACGCTGAAGCGCCCGCTCCCCCGGACGCCCGAAAGGGTTGCCCATCGGATGGTTGACGAATAGCGAGCGCGGCGGACGCACGCGGGCCGTGATGTCGCGCCCCGTCGAAACGTTTACCGTGACGATTCCATGCTCTTCAACGACTCTCGAAACCAGACCGACCGTCTGGTGATCGAGAGGTCACGCAGGAACGAGGACGAAGATATCGACCCCGTCTTTCCGGAGTTCCTGTGCCAGGCGCGGCGCCGCTTCCTCGATGACATGGCCGCGCTTGTAGATGCGGCCCATGAAGCCACTCCACAGGCGGTCCGCGACCCGCCCGATCACTCCTTCAGCCGCGAGCTCTCGCAGCCGCTCGATGGGGAAGATCACGTTCAGGTCTTTCTCGCCGTCACGCGTATCGTAGTAGTCGTCGTTGATCGTGAATTCGCCCGCCCCGGCCTGCGGATCGATCTCGTCGAGGCGGAAATCGTTCTTCGCGATGGGGTTGAACGGCTCGCGACTCTCGTGCGCGATCCCGCCGCTCGTCAGCAGTGAGACCGTGCACTCAGAAAGGGGTTTGCGCAGCGGTGTGAGCGGCGCGTCGTCGTACTCCGACCAATCGTAGGGCGGATACCCTTTCGATTGGTAGCGGCCATCAATGAGGTCGATGTAGCGGATGGGTTTCATCGGGTTCTCCTCGCTGAACGATACCATCCTCGGCCGCCCGCCCGGTAGACTGGAGCGTGTGGTGCGCGTACTCGTCCTGCGGCCGGGAGGCCCGGGCCTTCATGACTTCACCCGAGAGGTGGAGGAGCTCGTTCGGAGCGCCGGCGTGGAAGAGGGCCTGTGCACCCTATTTGTCCGGCATACGTCCGCGAGTCTGACGATCCAGGAGAACGCGGATTCCGCTGTGCAACGCGACCTCGAGGCGTGGCTGGCACGCCTGGTGCCCGAGAACGACGCCCTCTTCACGCACACGTCCGAAGGGCCGGACGACATGCCCGCACATATCAAGGCAGCGCTCACGGCGACATCTCTCTCGATCCCCATTTCCGGTGGTCGCCTCGCCCTGGGGACATGGCAGGGGATCTATCTATGGGAGCACCGCCAGGCGCACGGCAGCCGCGAAGTCGTGGTACACGTCGGCGCGTAGGGCGGCGGCAGCCTAATCGTCCTCGTCCGTCCGCCGGAACTCTACCCAGAAGAGTCCTCGAAAATCTCCGATGGCGTAGCCCGTGGCCTCGTCCTGGGGATACAGGGCGTGAAGACGATCGCGGACCCCCGGCGCAACCGCTTCGCCGTGGCACGTGAGGCAAAGAGGCGCCATGTAGATCGGCTCGACGTATCCCATCGAATCCGGCCCGGTGGCTACGACGCGGTGCTCGATCTCCCCCGGCGAGGCCGCGAGAAACTCATCGAGAAGCGGTGCCATCCACAGCTCGGGGGCGTTCTGCGGGTTGCGAAGTCGTCGGCTGGTGCGCCCCATGTGAAGGGTCGTGGTTGCAAGAGACGACGCGATCTCGGGTGCTTCTTGCCGACACGCGGTGACAGCTTCCGCCGGACCCTTTTCGAGCCCGGCGTGGAGCGCTGCCATGAGCTTCTTCTTGAATGGGCCGAGCGCTTCTTGCGCGGCGACAACGACCTCCCCTTCCGCGGCAGGCGCCGCACCTGGCGAGCCCGCCCCGACGAGAATCGAGACCATCGCGAGTGCGACCAACCACCGACGGCGCTGCGACATCGCTACGTCCAAAGACAAGCTCGCGCGAGCTCGGTGTCCATGTACTCAGTGAGCGACGCGATCTGTCCGTCTCGGAATCTCCACACTCGGCAGTATCGATTGTTGTAATCGCGTCCGTCGACGGTTCGAGCTCGACCGTCGGCCGTTTCGACCACCGTATCGCCTTCGGCGATCATCTGATGGTTCGTCATTTCGATCGCACCGTTTTCGATCTTGGCTCCGAACATCGCCTGGAGCAACTCAAGGAGCGGCGTCTTTCCGCGAACGGTGTTGCCACCGGGCGGCTGCCCGGCCAGTACGAACTCGAAGTCGTACGTCGCGTCCGCGAGGAATCCGTCGATATCGCCGCGCCCGAGCGCAGCCACCGCCTTGCGAACGAGGTCTTTGTTTCCCGCCTCGGGCCTGCTCAATTTTTGTCTCCTTTCGCGCGCCTCGATCTCGCGGTGAGCACGGCGAAGGCCCAACCGGCTTTGCGGTATGGGCCGAGAATTTCGACGACTTTTTGGAGGGGACGCGGGAACGATTTAGGAACCCGAAAGCGTTTGCCCTCGTGAATCACGAACGCGCGGGCTTCGCGCGCGCGGCCGCCCAACCAAAACCGCACCTTGGGCTCCGCCGCCGCATTGAGAACCCACTTCGATCGAGCGCCCCGTGCTGTTGCAACCAAGACATACTTTCCGACGCGGGTCGCGACGAGCGGAGTCCGGTACAGGCGCCCCGATTTCCGCCCTTTTGTCTCGAGCACAATGAGGCCTCCGGGAGCCAACCTCGGCGAACCGATCCCCGCGCGGACCAACGGCTCAATGACGCGATTGAGCGTGCGGAAAAATTCCCGCTCGATTGAGTTGCGAAGATCCCGTAGCGCCACTCAGCGCTCCATCGGGTCGATGGCGCGGATCCTCGCGACGAAGGCGGCGATCTCACGCTCCGCATAAGACAGGTACACGCGCTTGCCCGATGCCGGTCGTTTCGCCAGGGAAAGGCCCGGCCGCCACTCGCTTTTTGGGCGAACAGGGCGGGGCCGGAAGCCGCCGCCGCAGTTCGGACAAACATTATGCAATTTGTCGTCCACGCACGCCGCGCAGAACGTGCACTCATAGGAGCAGATGCGGGCGTCGCTCGCATCCGGCGGCAGATCCCGATCGCAGTATTCGCAATTCGGCCTGAGTTCTAGCGCCATCTTACGTGCGCAGACTTGCGAGAAAACGCAGGATCGCTGCGTTGGTTTCGGCGGGTCTCTCCATCTGCACCCAGTGGCCGGCCCCTTCGATGATCTCGATGAAGCGCAGATCGTCGAAGAACGGTTCGAAGTGACTGCGCCAATCCGCGTCGATCATGAGAGCGATGTCCTGCGCGCCCGCGGCAAAGGCGGCGGGGCGCCGAAACCGCTTGCCCTCGAGCTCGGGCGTGCTGGCGTTGTTGGTCGGGATGTTTCGGTACCAGCTGTTGGGCCCGTGGAAGCCGCTCTTCTCATATTGGGCGACATAGAATTCGAGATCTTTTTGCGTGAGCCAAGGCGGGAGCTTCTCAGGCGGGGGGAACACTTCGCGGAAGCTCGCCGTGGCTGGAGACTCGATCTGCTTCAGGAACGTTCCCGT
Source organism: Myxococcota bacterium (assembly GCA_965223705.1). Lineage (GTDB taxonomy): Bacteria > Myxococcota_A > UBA9160 > UBA9160 > UBA6930 > UBA6930. Next base: position 153,257 of record OZ245015.1, read on the forward strand.
CGGCGCCTGTGCACCGAGGGCGTAGTAGATCCCCGAGAGTGAGCCTTCGATATCGGCCTCGAGGTCCGCTTCCGCGAGACCCGGCGTCTGAAACAGCCGCGCGTACCAAAACCCGTCTTCGGGGGGGTCGACGAATGCGGGATTGAGACGCCAGAAAGGCACGGAGAGCCCCATGATGGCGGTGCAGACATCGTCGTGAAGGAGCGCGGTGTTCCAGGCGGCGATGCAACCCCAGTCGTGCCCGATCAGCGTGAACTCGTCGTAGCCGAGCGCCTGCGAGAGCCCGACGACGTCGGCGGCGAGCTCGCGAATGTTGTAGGCCGCGATATCCCGCGGCGCCGTGCTCCCGCCGTAGCCTCGCTGGTTCGGAACTGCGACACGAAAGCCCGCATTCGCGATGGCATCGATCTGGTGGCGCCAGAGATACCAACACTGTGGCCAGCCGTGTAGAAGGATGACCAGCGGTCCGTCGCCCTCGACCACCGTTTCGAGGGTGACCCCGTTCGTTTCAATTCGCTGAAGTTCCCGCGGCTTCGCCGACACGTTGTCCATGCCTCCCATGATAGGCTGAATCGCAGAAACGAGGAGCACCGGATGAACCACACGACCGATTTCAACGCGATGCTCCGCGCGATGCGCGGGGTCGACGGAACGGCTTTCGAGGTGCGCGCAGAAGCGGCGCCCTACGCGGAGTTCGAGGCGTCCGAGTACGCGACGCGCTACGCGCGCGCCGTGCGGTTGATGGAAGAGCGCGAGATCGACGCCTTGCTCCTCACCCATGAGCTCAACGTTCGGTATTTCTCGGGCTACCTGACGATTCTGTGGGAATCCCGCTTCCGTTCGCTGATGTTGCTTCTGCCGCGCGATCCGTCCTTGGGGCCGACACTGATCGTCCCCGGGCAGGAGACGGGAAACGCCGTAGGAACGTCTTGGGTTCCGGATCGCGTGATCTACCCGGATCAGGAGAACCCGATCCCGTTCGCGGTGGGTGCGCTCCGGGACAAGGGGTTGGCCAATGCCCGTGTCGGCATGGAACTCGGCTTCGGGCAGCGTCTGGGAATGACGCAGGAAGACTTCGATGCGCTGCGCAACGGCCTTCCGGAAGCGACGATTGAGAGCGCCACTGAGTTAATCCAAGCGGTTCGGATGCTGAAGTCTCCCGCCGAGGTCGAGCGGGTGCGGCGTGCGTGTGAGATCTCCCAAGTTGCGGTTCGCGAGGGGTTCGGTGCACTTCGCGAAGGGATGACCGAGAAGGAACTCGGCGCCGTGCTGGGCGCTGCGATGTTTCGCGAAGGGGCGGAGCTGAGCTCGCGCCCGAGCTTTCTCACGGTGTCGAGCTACCCCGGACGCCCGATGATGGTGAACTCGTTGGCGAGCGACTACGCGATTCAGCGTGGTGACATGGTGATGCTCGACGGAGGAGCGACCCACGGCGGCTACGCCACGGATTTCATCCGGCAAGCGTGTCTCGGCGAGCCCACCGACGATCAACGGCGTTGGTTCGACATCTGCATCGAAGCCAACGATGCGTGTATTACCGCGGTCGGTCCCGGCGCGACCGGCGCCGACGTCTACGAAGCGGGTCTTGCCGTCTTCGAGCGCCACGGGCTGGCAAAGTACAACCTGATCAACATCGTGGGGCACGGGACCGGCATGGAAGTGCACGAGCTGCCGTGGCTCGGTGAACGCGATGTGGTCTACAGCTCGGACACGCGTCTCGAACCGGGCATGGTCCTCTGCGTCGAACCCGTCATCGCCGGGATGGACGGTCCCGAAGCGCGGGCGGGCATCTTTATCGTCGAAGACAAGTTGCTCGTCACAGATACGGGGTGCGAAGTGCTGACGCAATCACTCTCAAAGGATCTGTGGGTCCAGCCGACGCACTAGCCGAGCCACACCTTCGCGATCGCACGGTGGGCGAAGAACCCAACCGGCAACGCTGCACAGCCAAAAGCATATGCCTGCCAGAAAGATAGGTTCAGCCGATCGGCCAGCAGAAACGGTACGAAAAACATGAGGCTGATCGGAATCGCGACGAAGATGCTCTGGGCGAGATGAATCGACGCTTCCGCGCTTCCGTGCTCCCGAAACGAGAGCGGAAGAACGAGCATCGTGGCCACCGGCAGCGCGACGAAAAAGCCCGCAAGGGATGGAAGCCGACCCGAAAGCCACGATGCGAAGCTGATGACCACGGCGGAAACAATCACGTTGAGCACAAAGGTCACGAAACGGCGCCCCCACGATTTCGTAGTAAGGGAAAGATTAACGAACTAAGATCGCGGATCGGAGGGAGCGAACGATGTCCAAGACCATGGAAGCCAACGCCAAAGCCTTCTTCGAAGCGTGCGAGACGGGGAAAGGTTGGGAGAGCTGCAAGCTCTACTGCCATCCGGACGCCAGCTTTCGTGCTCAGTCCGAGCCGCTACTCGAGGTCAGGTCCCTCGAGGCTTATGCCGACTGGATGAAGGCGCTCGTGGGCTTCATGCCCGACGCCGGCTACGACCTCAAATCCTGGGCGGTCGACGCCGATCGCCAGAATGTTTCCGCCTATGCGATCTTCTCCGGAACGCACACCGGAGAAGGGGGACCTTGCCCGCCCACGGGCAAAGAGACAAAGACCGACTACGTGTACGTCATGTTCTTCGAAGGCGACAAGATCAAGCACATGACGAAGATCTGGCACTCGGGCCTGGCGATGCAGGAGCTCGGCTGGGCCTAGGCAAGTCACTCGGCTTCGGGCGACGGGCGAGCAATTGGCGGCAATAGAATTTGCGCCTGCTGGCAATAAGCGATCTCCACGCCGCCGTCGCCCAAGAACACCGCGTCGCTCGTCGACCACCATTTCCCCTTGCGTTCAACATTGTCGATCCAATGGCCGGCGAGCGTGATGCTCTCCGGCGCACGCATCGCACGCAGGTGCTGAACGCGACCGGTGGTGTGGATACCGGCGGCGAATCGATACGAGTGTCGGATCAGCAACGTCATCTGTCCCGGCACCCACGAGGGATGGACCCAAGGCGTTGCTCCCTCGTGGTAACGAGGATGTTCGTCGCCGAGGCGCTCCGAAGCCCAAGCGCGCGCTTCGTCGGCGGATAGCGCGAGCGACATCGGCGGATAGTCGACGTCGACCGGTGCTTGTTCGGGCATCAGCAACGGCCGGTCCGTCGCAGGGGGAACAGGCTCGCGACGCACGGGCAACTGCCACTCATCATGCCAAGGGCCCTCGCCGAGACCAGCCCGCCCTTCAGTGGTGACCTTCCCTTGCTCATTGACCTGCGAAAAGGAGCACGCGGCGTCTCCGTCGCGGGTCGCCGTCGTCTCGAGCCGGTCACCGACGAACACGGGCCGTCGCAACACGAAATCGGCCCACCCTTTGTCGAGCCACCCCTCTCCCAACAAACCGATCAGGGACGCAGCCGCCCACCCGTACGAGGAGAACCCCGCCACGATCGGTCGCTCGTAACCGTACGCGGCCGAGCCGCCGGGGGCGTGTACCGGGTTCGAGGCCTGGATGTCCGGCGGGTCTTCGATCGCCACCGCTTCAGTCTTAACGGCTTCGCTCATCGCACTAAGACGCGCACTCGAGTGCCGACATCGGCATGGACTACTCCTCTTTCGCCGCAGCGAGCCCCGACTACGGGTCGGACGCCCTCTCGGGGCCCTCGTACGGTACAAGCTCCACGCGGGAATTGCCGTGCCAGATGATGAGTGCGAGCAGGACGTAGCTTGCAGCCGCATACGGGAACCAGCGGACCCCCTGGAAGTACATGGATACCGTGAAGAAGAGCGAAGCCGCAGCAATCAATAGCGCCCGCAACTGCCGCCTTTTCGTACCCGCATCGACCGTGAATGACTTCCCACAACGCGGACACAGCCGGAAAGTCGCGAACATCGAAGGGTGAGGAAGTTTCCTCAGGACGACGGTTTCGCGGCAGTGAGGACAGCTAAGCATTTCCGACGATCACCTAGCGGACATCCCGACGGTTCAAGAAGGCTTCCGTCTCGCGCACCACAACGCCGGCGAGAAGCAGCAAGCCCACGAGGTTCGGAAGCGCCATCAAGCCGTTCATGAGATCGGAAAAGGTCCAGACGAACTCCAGCGTGTCGATGGCGCCCCAGAACACCGCGCCGACGAACAGCACGCGGTAGGGGAGCACTGCGCGAGCACCGAACATGTACGCGATACTCCGGCCCCCGTAGTAGCCCCAACCGAGGATGGTCGAGAACGCGAACAAAGGCAGCGCGAGCGCGATGATCCCCTTCCCGAGTGCGTCGGGGAATGCGCTCGAGAACGCGAGTTGAGTCAGCGCCGCGCCGTTTTCTCCCTCGCTCCAGGCGCCGCTCGCGATGATCGCCAAACCGGTGAAGGAGCACACGATGATGGTGTCGATGAACGTCTGGGTCATCGACACGAGGCCTTGACTTGCCGGCTCGTGCGTTTGCGCCGCCGCTGCCGCGATCCCGGCGGAACCCAGACCGGACTCGTTCGAGAAGATCCCACGCGCGACACCGAAGCGAATCGCTTGACTGAGCGCGGCACCGGTGAAGCCGCCGGTGGCTGCTGTCCCGGTGAAGGCGTCGCTAAAAACGAGCGCAAACGCCGCTGGAATCGCTTCGGCGTGCGCTGCCAACACGACCGTACACGCCAGCAAGTAGAACGCGATCATGGCCGGCACGAGGAAGCTGCTGACCTTTCCGATCGATCGAATCCCTCCGAACAGTACAGCCGCTAGCGCGACGACCAACGAGAGCCCGGAGACCGCAGGCGGTACGGAGAAGGCGTTCTCGAGCGCCGCTGAGACCGAGTTGGCTTGCACCATATTGCCGATACCGAACGCCGCGACCGCGGTGAAGAGCGCGTAGCAAACGGCGAGAGACTTCCCCAGAAAGCGCCAACGCAGACCTCGCTCGAGGAAGTACATCGGGCCGCCCGCTTGATCGCCGCGTTCATCGACGATGCGGTATTTGACGGACAACACCGCCTCGCTGTACTTCGTCGCCATCCCGACGAGTCCCGTAACCCACATCCAGAACAGCGCTCCCGGGCCTCCCAACGCGATCGCGGTGGCGACCCCCACGATGTTGCCCGTGCCCACCGTGGCTGCGAGCGCCGTCATCAGCGATTGGAAGTGGCTGACGTCGCCCTCGGCGCCGGGCTCGCGGCGCGTGATCAAAGCGAGATAGAGCGCCGGACCGAGTTGCGTGAACTGCAAACCGCGGAGCCGTACGGTGAGAACGACGCCCGTCGCGAGAAGCAAGGGAATGAGAAGCCACGGCCCCCAGACGAAACCGGCAGCGGTCTTCAGAAGCTCTGTCATGTGGGCCCTCCGCCGGGACGGGATCGAAAGCCTAACGAATGAGCCGCGATCGCTCGGCGAAAGACGGCCACGCGCTAGACGCCGACCTCGGACTCGCGAATGGGTGCGCAGCGCGAAGCCAGGGGCTCGAGCTTCTCACGGAATACCTTCCGTCGGGGGATGCGCGCAATCGCGACGAGGTGTGAACCGCACCGGCAATCCGAGGCTCCGAAGCCGGGAACCTCTTGCGCCCCAGGGAGCGAGCGTGCGGCTGACGCCCACGCACACTCGAGCCGGCGAGCGTCGGAGGTCGACCAGATGCGGACGAGGGCAGCTGCAAGCCGCAAGTGGTCGACGTGCCAGTGTGGCCGCCGCAACGGACGGAGGTGATGTCGCAGACGCGCGCGCAAGCCGCCCGGCCCGAAGGCGCTCCCTGTATAGAGATAAGTCGAAGCCGGAAAGTGGAGGGAGCCGAGGCGCCCGACCCTGACCACTCGGTCGAGCGGAAGCTCCAAGAAGAGAGCGTAGGTTCCCGTGCTCTCGGCGACCCGCCGAAGGTCGACACCCAGATCTAGAGCCTCTCCGCGTGCCAACGCAGGTGATCTTCGATGAACGAAGCGATGAAGTAGTAACTGTGGTCGTGGTCTGGCTGGCGCCGGAGCTCGAGGGGAACGGCGGCGGCTTTGCACGCGCCCTCGAGGCGTTCGGGCATGAGCTGCTCCACCAAAAAGCCGTCCTCGAGACCCTGGTCGACGAAGATCGCGGGCACCCGGGCTCCGTCCTCGAGAAGCGCGCACGCATCGTACGCGCGCCACGTCGCGCGGTCGGGGCCCAAATAGTGACCCAAAGCCTTCTGGCCCCACGGACAGTGGAGCGGCGCGCAGATCGGCGCGAACGCCGAGACCGAGCGAAAGCGATCGGGGTTGCGCAACGCGATCGTCAAGGCGCCGTGCCCACCCATGGAGTGTCCGCTGATCCCGATGCGCGAGTCATCGACGGGCAATTCGGCTACGACGAGTTCCCGAAGTTCTCGCTCGATGTAGCTGCGCATTTGATAGTGACGCGACCACGGCGACTCGGTCGCGTCCACGTAGAAACCCGCGCCGAGGCCGAAGTCCCAAGCTCCGTCCGGATCGTCGGGCACCCCCTCACCCCGCGGTGACGTGTCGGGCGCGAGGATCACCACGCCGAGTTCGCTCGCGACGCGTTGCGCGCCCGCCTTCGCGGTGAAGTTTTCCTCGGTGCAAGTGAGACCCGAGAGCCAGAGCAACGTTGGCGCCGGGCCTTCGACGCTGTCGGGAACGTAGGCGGCAAATCGCATCCGACAGCCGAGCGTCTTGGAGTCGTGGGAGTAGGTGTACTGCGTGCCGGCGAAGCAGCGGTTCGCTGACTCGATGGTGATGGACATTGTTGAGGGACGGCGCTTCACTTGGGGATCAGGTGACATTCGGTACGTACGTCGTCTCCGGTCTCGGCCCCCGCGGCCAGACCCGTTTGTCCGAACTCCTGCCCGAGATAGAGAGTTCCCGCTTGGCCCGGACCGGGAGCCCATCCCGTTTTGATCTCCGAAATAGAATCGAACAAGACATCGGTCACCGGGACCGAAGGCATTTGTGACTGCGCGGCCCCGGAGAAGAAGAGACTCAACACCGACACGACAACAACACGCTTCACTACACATTCCCCCCATAAACGGCCGCGGTGGCTCGCCGAGGCCCAGGATGTGGCCGCCAGGATACCACCAAGCGATTTGAAAGCGGGCGAGCGCATGAGCTTTAGCCCTTGTTACGCGGAGGATCTGCGTAGCTCTGCCCGAACTCCGAGTTCGACGAGGCGCTTCTCGATAGGAGCGAGATCGAGCTCCGCGCCGCGCCGGACAACGCCAGGCAAGGCCTCTGCAAACGCCTCGTACTCGAAGCGTTTGATGCGAAGGAGCTTGCGAACGGCTTCAAGAAGCTCGGGCGCGGGAAGCTCGAGCACCACGAGCTCCCACGACTGCTGTGCCCTCTCGCGTTGTGCTCGTTGTTCACGCGTTTCTGACAACGACGATCTCCGGTGAATCGGCTACCCCGGGGCAGGGCCGCCTACGGCTCCGGGTGTGCGAAGCGTCCATGCTTGAGGAACTCGAGAACTTGAAAACCGGCGACCTTCGATCGCATGATGAAGGTGTGCGAAGCGGAGATCGCAATAAAGTCGGTCATCCCGGGCAGCTTGGTGCTCTGCACGGACACAGTTCCATCGTTTTCTCCCGGAACGAAGAGTGATCCCAAGGGATTGATGCTCCTGGTACCCGCGATGACACCGAGTTCGAAGTTCGGTGGGGGCAGCCGATTCGGAAGGCTTTGCTCTTCGGTGCCGAGCTGACTCGCGGTGGGGCCGAGTGCCCATCGGAAGGCTGCGGAGTCGAGGAGGTCGACCAGTTCGCTGCCGTGGTTAGGCGGCGCCAGCATGACCACGCGTCCGAGCGTTTGCACCTCGTGCGTAGCGACGTAAGCGCGGACCAAGATCCCTCCGAGCGAGTGCGTCACAAAGTGAAGACGCGGTGCGGCTTCGCAACACTCGAGCACTCGTTTGTGGAGGTAACCCCCGAGCTCACCGGGGCCGAGATCGGTCGACGGGTAAGAGACGTTGTGAACCGCATAGCCAGCTTCGGACAACATGGAAGCCAGTGGACGCATCGCGCGGCTCGACCGCCCGAGGCCGTGGAGAAGCACCACCGATTCGGCGCGCGCCTCGGCATCGGAAGCCTGAGCCTTTGCGCCCAGCACACACGAGATGGCCAAGAACATCCCGAAGATGGAGACGGCTCGTCGCAAACCGCTACGGATCCTGCAGGTTCGAGTCGCCCACTGTATCGCGCGAGATCGACGCCGAAGGCACGCTAAACCCGAGGGTCATCGTCATTCGAATGCTCGGTGTCTGCGGGCGAGAGATACATCTCTTTGGTTCTTAAGAGAATATGGTGGCGGTGCCAGAGCCCTTGCGGCACGACGAGGCAGGAGCCTCCCTCGAGTCTGACTCGATCAGATGGCTGCCCCAGAGCACTGGGCAGGATCTCGATTTCTACACACCCCTCGATGACGTGTAGTAACTCCTCCGAGTTTGGATGCATCTCCCAGGGACCGGGACCGCCAGCCTCAGACCAGAAGACTCCAATGTGTCCGGTGCCGAAAGAAGCTTGGGTCGCAAACTCCAGCTCGGGAAGTTTGGACACTTCCTTGTCGGGATTGAACACTTGGTATTGGGTCATTGCGCGATCCACTGAACCATAGGTTAGGCGGAACCACGTCCATCGAGAAAGGCGGGTCCACTGCAGCCGCCGGACATAGCCCTATCGGGTGTCCGGTGAGCGCGATACCGGCGCGGGACGCGCCCAAAGCAGAGCGACCGCGGGGATGCCGAATAGCAAAAGCTGCCAAAGACCTGGACCCCACCCACCGCCGGACGGGCTGGTGAGATTCCAGATGAGGTGGCTGACCGCCACGTAGAAAGCGTAGACGGACGCCCAGGGCCAGACCCAGGGGCGAACGGACCAGAACGCCCACGCCGCGGCGGCGAAGATCGCCCAGTGAAGAGGCGCGGTGAGCCGCGCGAGTGCTCCGCGAAGCTCGAACCCGAACCACACTTCCGTGTCGCGCACATGGGGGACGAACACATCTCGAGCGATGAGGAAGATGAGGGTGACGGTGCAGAAAGCGGAAAGAACCGTCGCCCACCAAGGTCTCTCTACAGCATCCACGCCCGACTACCAACTTGTGCGAGCCATCCGTTTCGCAAGTAGAGGTCGTCTCCATCTCGTCCTCCGCACACGCAAATAGCGGCCCGGCCTAGCGCGTAGGACGATAGAGAACTGCGAAGCTGAAGCCGAACGCAGCGACGATCAGCGCAAGAAGCAAACCCAAGACAAAAAATCCCGATCCCGAGGGCATGGGCCAACCGACTGCATTCGAGAGTTGCAAGGCGATGTTAAGCAACGTCAGAGCAAACACGGTGTGTAACGCCGTGCGGGGCGGGCGAGCGCCCTGACCACGCGACACTTTTTGCACCCGCAAGAGGAAGAAGACGAAAAAGGCAAGGACCGCCGCGAACAGAACGACGCTGGAATACCGCCAACTCGTGGAGCCCTCAACCCCGAACTGTAACAGCAGCGACGGTACGAACGCGATCGTCGCAGTGCCCACCCCGAGAAACAGGACACCTGCGAATCGCCAGCGATCGATTGCTACCAGTCCATCGCGTTGAGAGAACGCGACAACAACACCGGCGAAGCCAGCCAAGGTCAGAGCCAATTCGGCGATCGTTAGGACTGCGCTCGCTGCGTCCATCTCTAGTCGACCGTCCGCTTAACATCGAAACTCGGCGCCGGGTTGGGCGTCATTGCCTTCAACTCTACTCAACGAATCGACGTAGGCAATAAAATCCAGATGGTAGACGTTGTGTTTGTGATCCTCCCAGAACCGTTGGTAGCCTCGAGCGCGCCAAGGCGGCCCTGTTCGACCGCCATAAGGCCAGCGGTCACTGTCCCAATTACCAACGCCACCCAAAGCGACACGCCCCAGGGATTTTGCGACTCAAACACCGCGAAGAAACCCAGTGCCGTCGCTGCAATTTCCGCGACGAGTCCAAGTTGATCGAGAGCCGCTTCCGACATTCCACACTCCGCCGACATCGCTGGTAAGCCGATGAGTACAAGCCACGTACTCATCGTCCCTTCAACGCGGAGTTTATCCAGGCCCCTGCGTTGGAATCGATGTCTCGAGCCACACCCTCGATTGGACCCGTAATCCCGAGGCAGCTCTGAAGGTGCCTCTGCGTCGAAAAGACGGAACGCTGTCTTTGCATCCTGCTCGTGAAATATTCCTACATGATGCCTTCGGCTTGGCGGTCGGCGTGTTGGCGATAGTTGGCCCCGCCTGCGCTGTAGGCGAAGATAACGGGCTGGTCTCTCCATAGGCAGACGCACTGGACCTGCCGGATCAATGATGTCGTCTGAATCACTCGCGAGCGGCATGACTGGCGCTGCGAAGACTCGGTCGAGGCTCGCGCGTGCTGTTTGATCAACGGGAAGCCTCCTATGGCGCCCTCTGAGCAACGATGAATCGGACCGGGTGCGGACAGAAGGCGGTCTCAAGGATCACGAAGTCAGCACTCGTGATGTGGTCTTCGATCTCTGTCGCCTTTAGATAATCGAGAGGGGGCGCAAGTCCGAACAGCTTCATCACCGAGATACCGATGGGCACGAGGCGGTTCATTTCTCCGACACAGGGTGTCTTCGAGATGAAGAATCCCCCGGGCTTGAGGCGCTCTCGAATCTCGAACAGGCCGCCCGGGATGTCCCCGACCACGTGCAAGCTGTTGAAGGCTGTGATGACGTCGAAGGGCCCGCGGTCCAAGCCCGCGTCAAATAGCGTTGCCTGCTCGAAGTGGACGTTGTCGACGTTCTCGGCTGACGCCTTCTCGACGCCGATCTCGACCATGCGAGACGAAATGTCGGTGGCGGTGATCTGTTCAACGCTGGATGCGAGCAGGAGCGCAGTCGTCCCGGTTCCACAGCCGATCTCCAGAACGTGATCGCCCGCGGACAGGTACTTTCGGGTTCGGTCCAGGCCCTGGTCGTAGCTCGCCTGATCCTTGATCGGCTTCTTCGAGTAGGCGTCGGCGTGGCGGTCCCAGAAGCGTGCGGCTTTGGTCATGCGACTTTCTCCTGCGCGCTCATACGGGTACTCGTTGGGTGCCACCCATTCGCTCCTTCACAGTCCGCAAACGCCCGGCGACGACGGGTCCGCCAACGGAGTTGCGGCTCAGTGGGTCCGCCGACCTGAGGGCGAGATTCTGCCGATACCGCTGGTTAAGGCACAAGACTAACGAACTAGAGAAGAGCAAAGGCGGGTCCGCTGTAGCCGCTGGTTAGACGGCAAGCTCCAACTCGCCGCCCGCTATCACCTCGGGCGTCGTCGCGTCTCCGGGTCCAAACTCGAGGGCGCCAGAAGCCAGGTACAAGACAACATTGCCTGGCGAGTAGAGGTGCCAGATTGGATCGCCCGGCCCAAAGTCGGCATACCTCTGCGTTTAAACCACAAAGCCGAATTCAAACTTGAATATGAATTCACCCCGTGTCGGGGAAGCTCCGACCGTCTCGAGCTTTGCACCATCGAGTCTAGATAAGGCCCGGGATATGGTCTCGTTGTCCGATTCAGAGTGCGCGAGTTCCGTAGATTGCTCGCGAAGCGACCAATCACATTGCTCAATCCACAGATGGTGATCACCGCGAACTGTGACCAAACGCCTGCGCAGGTACTCGCGACGAGAGTCGGGAACAGGTTCGCGAATTTCTAGATGAGGCTGCCCGGAGTCGAATGTGATGAAGGAGCTGTAACCCCGTTGCGCGTTCCAGCAAGGGAGCCCAGATAAGCTGCCGAAACTCGCGCTCAGGAGGTCCCTGGCATCCAAAGTACGCCCTTGCCTGCCGTCTAACGGAGATGGCGCTCAGCTGCGAGCCACAGTGCCTCCGTGGTTCGAGCAAAGCACCAGAGTTACAATGCCAGAGCGTAAAAGAACCCGGTTTGACAAGCTGTGGCTCCTCAGCTGCAGCGCCTTGTTAGACGGTGTGCTCCCGGGGTCAGAAGGAACGATGGGCAAAGCGGGACAGAAGGTGCTGGACGAAGCGCTGCAACTCGAACTCTCAGAACGAGCGGAGCTTGCGGCGGAACTGCTCGCAAGCCTCGACGGCGAACCGGACGAGGAGGCCGAGGCGGCTTGGGCTGACGAAATCAAGCGCCGGCTCACCCGCGCTCGATCTGGCGCAGATGAGGGAAGGCCCTGGCCAGCCGTTCGAGATGCGGTCAAGGACGCATTGAACAACAGGTGACTCCTAGCGTTCGCATCAGTGAAGAGGCTGAAGCCGAGGTGGCTGAGTCGGCTCGCTGGTACGAGACAAACCGAGCGAACTTGGGCGCAGAGTTCCTCGAGGCAGTTGACCTGGCAGTAGATCGAGCCGCAACGAACCCCGCGGCGGGTTCACCGGTGCCGGGTGTTGAAGACGCGGCTGTTCGCCGGTGGCCGGTACGCCGTTTCCCGTATCACGTTGTGTACGTCGAGCTCCCCGACCGTCTTCAGATTCTCGCTGTGGCGCACGATCGCCGACGCCCCGGATATTGGATCGGTCGGCTGCCAAGCTGACGCCCGAACATCCGTCTAACGGAGTTGCGGCTCAGTGGCCCGCCGACCTAATGGCGAGATTCCGCCGACACCGCTGGTAAGGGACCAAGACTAACGAACTAGAACCGAGCTAAGGCGGATCCACTGCAGCCGCTCTTATGATGCGATCCGTGATGAAATGAAGCGGCCGATGAGCACAAGCCACGTGCCCACCGGCCTTCATAGGGAGCGGTAGGCCGAAAGCCAAGAGGTCCCTTGCGAGACCGTTAACAAGCTCGGGTCACCGTTCCCGTTGCCGCAGCGAAGCTCGAACGATCGCTTGGGCCGCCCGGAGGCGAGCCCGTATTTGAGAGCCCGAGTTCGTTGTACCGGGAAGTTTATCATGGCCCCCTGCATTGGAATCGATGTCTCGAAGCACACCCTCGACTGGAGCTCCGGCTCCAAAGGTCGCATCCAGAGCACCCGCAACGTCCCCCGATCAATCGCAGCCCTCGTTCGCCGACTCTCTGCACTCCGTCCAAAACGAATCGTGGTGGAGTCCACCGGCGGCTACGAACGGCAGCTCGTTCTCAAGCTCGCTGAGGCGAAGCTACCCGTCGTTGTGGTGAACCCGCGCCGAGTGCGGAGTTTTGGAGAGGCGGTGGGATGTCTCGCCAAGACCGATCCCATCGACGCTCGCCTCTTGTCCCAGTTCGGCGAGAAGGTAGAACCGCCGCTTCGTCCGATCGTCGAGGGTAGAGAGCGTCTCCTGGCAGACCTTGTCGCGCGTCGCCGGCAGTTGGTCTCCATGGTCGTCGCCGAGAAGAACCGACGCGAGTGTGCACCCGCCGCGGTTCGCCGATCGATCACCGCCGTGCTGAAGATGCCAACTACGGTCCATCGACGGGCAGATGGAAAAGATCCTCGACGAAGACGCAGAACGAGCCGAGCTGTCGGGGCTCCTGCAAAGCGTCCCCGGTGTAGGACCGGGTGTCGCACGCACGCTGCTCATCGACCTACCCGAGTTGGGTCACCTGGGGCGTCGAGAGATCGCGTCTCTCGTCGGGGTCGCTCCCTTCGCACGAGATAGCGGAATGTTACGGGGGTCACGACGAATCCGCGGAGGTCGTGCCTCGGTACGCACTGCGTTGTATCTCGCGGCGATGACCGCTTCCCGCTTCAACCCGACTCTTCGAGGTGTCTACGAAAGACTTCGCGCATCGGGGAAGCCGCCGAAGCTCGCCTTCGTCGCTATCGCTCGAAAACTCCTCGTCATCCTCAACGCCATCGCTCGCGACCGCGTCGCCTGGCAGCCCTAAGCGTTGACTTCCAACACGATCGCTTGTTAGGTGGCAGGTCCGCTTTGCGAGAACGCACAGCCAAAGCGCTCCGCGTTGGCCTCCGAGAAGAACACGGTGACCGCGTCGTCTGATACGAGTGTGGCCTCGTCGGAATACTCTCCGAGTGCCAAGAAAACAGGCTCGTGCCCGACGAGACTGAGTCGGATTCCGCAGGGGTACCAATGATCCGAGCGCTCGCTTGGGTACCAGCGAAGGGCGGTTGAGGCGATGTGTTTGCCAATGATGTCCGGCCACGGAGCCGTGCCCGAGACCGGCCACCGCGCGGTCTCCGGGCGCAGCTCCGATGAGAGGTCGCTGGGCAGGACTTTGAGACCAGTGTCTGAAGGAACGTCCCAGATAACGGAGACGACAGCGCCGCTTCCGAGGTGGAGCTCGACTCCGTAGTCGACGGAATGTCTATCGGAGCAGACGAACTCTGGCTTGCGGCTTTCGTACGCAATCTCTCGGTAGGTGACGTCCCGAATCGAGTCGCCGCGCGTCGACTCAAGAAGCTCGAGTGCTGATCTGGCCGGCTCCTTCACGGTCTCCTGCCGCCTAACGGAGTTGCGGCTCAGTGGGCCCGCCGACCTAATGGCGAGATTCCGCCGATGCCGCTGGTAAGGGCACAAGACTAACGAACTAGGACTGAGCTAAGGCGGGTCCACTGCAGCCGCTGGTTAGACGGCGCCACTACTCGGGCGGTTGCTCCAGTAGTGCGAGAAGCCCACACGCTACAACAACCAAAACCGCTACAGCAGCTGCAAAACCGTAGGCGAACCGAATGCCCCCGCCGGCCGATCCTTCTAGCGCCATAGCGATACCGATTACAGCGATAGCAGCGGCAGAGACCCCGGGCAGGAGGCGTCTCGCGAGACGAGAACGCTTGGATCGCGCGAGCAGCTGGGCCTGCGTCAGGCCTTCTCGGGCGAAGACCAGTGGGGCGATAAAGATAGTTCCGGCTCCAAGAGACGCGAGCACGACCAGGAATGGAGCGCCTGTCAGAAGGCCACCGACGGCTAATGCGAACATTAAGCAGCCGACGAAGCCGGCGAACGCGATCGCTGTTCGTAAGAGTGCGTTCAACTCGTTGCGTCCGTCTAACGGAGTTGCGGCTCAGCGGTCCCGCCACACTAAGGGCAAGGGTCCGCCGGTACCGCTGGTTAAGCTCAAAACCTAACGAACTAGAAAAGCGCTGTGGCGGGTCCGCTGCAGCCGCTGGTTAGACAGCGTGCTCGTTTAGCCAGGCGAGGAGGGGGCTGTCGGGCGAGGTATGGGCGGCGACTACGTCCTTAAATCGCCCGGTGTCTTCCAGAATGAGTGGGACCCATATTGGCGAACCACCCGAAACAGCAAAGACCCGCAGACAGGGGCACAACGGAATGTTCAAGAGAGAGACGTGGGAAATTTCGGACCACGCGATATCGCGCCGACGGCACCATGTATCGAAACCGCTTAAGGCCGATTCGTCTGTCTGAGCGAACGGCAACTTTTGAAAGATGAAGCCTATGCAGTAGCAATAGACGAGAACTACCCCAACCGTGACGGAGATTACCAGTACGGTTGCTAGGTCGGGGCGCCAGGCAATCGCGCTCGCTAAGCCGGCAGCTCCTCCGATTAACCCGAGCGAGAAGCTCCACCACCAGGAGACAGGGTGGTTCTCTGCCGGTAACGACGCCATAGCCACCACCTCGGTAGGTCGGCGAACTTTCTTAAGGGCTCGACAACGTCTGTCTAACGGACTTGCGGCTCAGCGGTCCCGCCACACTTAGTGGCAAGGGTCCGCCGGGCACGCTGGTTAGGCCCAAAACCTAACGAACTAGACGAGCGCTGTGGCGGGTCCGCTGCAGCCGCTTGTTGGGTGGCGACGCCTCGCTATTTCGTTTGAGGGGCGATGACCTTGTAGGAAGGGCCAAGACCGAAGAATCTCGATGTCTCGAGAACCCGCACTCGAGTACCTGTTGGGTACTCGCCTATCGCGCCGACGCTAGCTGTGACAACACGGCCGCTCTCGAGAGCGACATTCGCTTTGGACACGTAGCCGGCTTGAGTATCGACGCCTCGGGCGGCCTCTACGGTTCCCGACAACTCGCGCGTAGATCGGCCGAGACCAAGAACAACCATGAGAAAGAGGACGAAGCCAGCGAACGCGACACCCTTCGCCCAAGAGACGACTTGTCGCCTCCGACGAAGACGTGCTTCCTCTTCGAGAACCTCATAGGCCGACATGTTGCACCGTCCGCCCAACGGAGTTGCGGCTCAGTGGCCCGCCGACCTAATGGCAAGGTTCCGCCGACACCGCTGGTAAGGCCACAAGACTAACGAACTAGAACCGAGCTAAGGCGGGTCCACTGCAGCCGCTGGTTAGGCGGAGGGCTCAGGATGACCTGACAAAGAGCGTCTTCACGAGCCGGCACAGGAGGATCAAGACGGCTGTCCAGAACGCGAGGTTCAGTAGGACTGCGATTACGACGCCATCTGTTCGATGGCCTGGATCTTCAATGAGGAACGACACGATAAAAAGACCGGGCTCAACTACCCCGGGCCAAAGCCCGAGAAAAGTGAACAGGCAAGAAGCCAAGAAAGACAGAAGAATTGGCAAGAACCCGATTGGAGCCAACCTCCGCACCCGTTCACCTTCCTAAGCATGGAAGCCTGGCCGCTGCTCCGAGCGACCGACTTCCGCCTAACGGAGTTGCGGCTCAGTGGGCCCGCCGACCTGAAGGCAGGATTCCGCCGATACCGCTGGTAAGGCCTCAAGACTAACGAACTAGAACCGAGCTAAGGCGGATCCACTGCAGCCGCTCTTATGATGCGATCCGTGATGAAATGAAGCGGCCGATGAGCACAAGCCACGTGCCCACCGGCCTTCATAGGGAGCGGTAGGCCGAAAGCCAAGAGGTCCCTTGCGAGACCGTTAACAAGCTCGGGTCACCGTTCCCGTTGCCGCAGCGAAGCTCGAACGATCGCTTGGGCCGCCCGGAGGCGAGCCCGTATTTGAGAGCCCGAGTTCGTTGTACCGGGAAGTTTATCATGGCCCCCTGCATTGGAATCGATGTCTCGAAGCACACCCTCGACTGGAGCTCCGGCTCCAAAGGTCGCATCCAGAGCACCCGCAACGTCCCCCGATCAATCGCAGCCCTCGTTCGCCGACTCTCTGCACTCCGTCCAAAACGAATCGTGGTGGAGTCCACCGGCGGCTACGAACGGCAGCTCGTTCTCAAGCTCGCTGAGGCGAAGCTACCCGTCGTTGTGGTGAACCCGCGCCGAGTGCGGAGTTTTGGAGAGGCGGTGGGATGTCTCGCCAAGACCGATCCCATCGACGCTCGCCTCTTGTCCCAGTTCGGCGAGAAGGTAGAACCGCCGCTTCGTCCGATCGTCGAGGGTAGAGAGCGTCTCCTGGCAGACCTTGTCGCGCGTCGCCGGCAGTTGGTCTCCATGGTCGTCGCCGAGAAGAACCGACGCGAGTGTGCACCCGCCGCGGTTCGCCGATCGATCACCGCCGTGCTGAAGATGCTCGAAGGCCAACTACGGTCCATCGACGGGCAGATGGAAAAGATCCTCGACGAAGACGCAGAACGAGCCGAGCTGTCGGGGCTCCTGCAAAGCGTCCCCGGTGTAGGACCGGGTGTCGCACGCACGCTGCTCATCGACCTACCCGAGTTGGGTCACCTGGGGCGTCGAGAGATCGCGTCTCTCGTCGGGGTCGCTCCCTTCGCACGAGATAGCGGAATGTTACGGGGGTCACGACGAATCCGCGGAGGTCGTGCCTCGGTACGCACTGCGTTGTATCTCGCGGCGATGACCGCTTCCCGCTTCAACCCGACTCTTCGAGGTGTCTACGAAAGACTTCGCGCATCGGGGAAGCCGCCGAAGCTCGCCTTCGTCGCTATCGCTCGAAAACTCCTCGTCATCCTCAACGCCATCGCTCGCGACCGCGTCGCCTGGCAGCCCTAAGCGTTGACTTCCAACACGATCGCTTGTTAGGCCGCTCACTGAGAAGCAGACGCCTCGCCCCGGAGAAGACCTGCGATGCTCAGATCTTCGTCGACATCGGGCCAGTGGATTCCCACGCCTTCGCCAAGGAGTTCGAAGTTCTGGCGCTGTGCGGGGGTGGCCCTCAGCAACCGAGGGAACCACGCGAGAGGAGCAGAAATGCGACGGCCGTCGGCAAGCAGAACAACCAGCTCGTCGTCCGTTACGTCAACTTCCTTTGCGCGGGCATCAACGCTCGGCAGCGAAGAACTCATTCCAGGCCTCCTCGAATTGTTCGCATCGCTCTTCGACCAACTCTTGAATCCGTCGCAGCTCGTGCGCCGGAAAGCCTGACGAAGAGGCTAGCGCCAATGGCCGCAGCCAGTACTTGGCGAGAGAACGGTCTCGCTGAACATGGATGTGTACGGGCTCTAACCCTTCGTTTCCAAAGAAGAAGAACCGGTACGGGCCGACCCGCGCAACCGTAGGCATTGCTCGAGTGTAACGAGGTGATCTTACGACCCTAGGTCCGTCGGCCTAACGGAGTTGCGGCTCAGTGGTCCCGCCGATCTGAAGGCGAGATTCCGCCGGTACGCTGGTTAGGCCACAACACTAACGAACTAGGACCGCGCTAAGGCGGGTCCACTGCAGCCGCTTGTTGGGCCGCACCTAGCTCAACGGTGGCAGCAACTGACTCGCCCTGAACACGGTGACTACCTCAAGCCGCTCTTCAGTAGAAACGCGGTACACAAGTCGGAAGGGCCTGACGATGATTTCTCGGAGGTCGGGGTCGCCTACTTCCGGAACGACTCGACCAACCCGCGGGAAGTCGCGTGCGCGTTCAGCTGCTGCGATGAGACGCTGGACCACAAGCGATGCCCAGCGGGGAGAGTCTTCGGAGATGCGTGCATGTATCGTCTCAAGGTCTCGGAGCGACCGTGGCGACCATATGGTTCTCACGCGCTAAAGCGCCGTTTGATCTCTTCGTGGGGGATGCCTTCGCCTGAATCGAGTTCAGCAAGGCCTTCCTCTACGCGGGCTAGAAACACGAGACGCTCAATCGCATCGTCGATGGTGGCGTCCGCGGGAAGATCTTGCAGCGCGTCGAGAATGCGTTGCTTTGAACTGGACTCGGCCATCGCTCAAAGGTAGCAGACCGCATTTGCTCGATTGTCGGCCCAACGGAGATGCGGCTCAGCGGTCCCGCCACACTTAATGGCAAGATTCCGCCGGGCCGCTGGCTGAGCCCAAAACCTAACGAACTAGAAAAGCGCTGTGGCGGGTCCGCTGTAGCCGCTCTTATGATGCGATCCGTGATGAAATGAAGCGGCCGATGAGCACAAGCCACGTGCCCACCGGCCTTCATAGGGAGCGGTAGGCCGAAAGCCAAGAGGTCCCTTGCGAGACCGTTAACAAGCTCGGGTCACCGTTCCCGTTGCCGCAGCGAAGCTCGAACGATCGCTTGGGCCGCCCGGAGGCGAGCCCGTATTTGAGAGCCCGAGTTCGTTGTACCGGGAAGTTTATCATGGCCCCCTGCATTGGAATCGATGTCTCGAAGCACACCCTCGACTGGAGCTCCGGCTCCAAAGGTCGCATCCAGAGCACCCGCAACGTCCCCCGATCAATCGCAGCCCTCGTTCGCCGACTCTCTGCACTCCGTCCAAAACGAATCGTGGTGGAGTCCACCGGCGGCTACGAACGGCAGCTCGTTCTCAAGCTCGCTGAGGCGAAGCTACCCGTCGTTGTGGTGAACCCGCGCCGAGTGCGGAGTTTTGGAGAGGCGGTGGGATGTCTCGCCAAGACCGATCCCATCGACGCTCGCCTCTTGTCCCAGTTCGGCGAGAAGGTAGAACCGCCGCTTCGTCCGATCGTCGAGGGTAGAGAGCGTCTCCTGGCAGACCTTGTCGCGCGTCGCCGGCAGTTGGTCTCCATGGTCGTCGCCGAGAAGAACCGACGCGAGTGTGCACCCGCCGCGGTTCGCCGATCGATCACCGCCGTGCTGAAGATGCTCGAAGGCCAACTACGGTCCATCGACGGGCAGATGGAAAAGATCCTCGACGAAGACGCAGAACGAGCCGAGCTGTCGGGGCTCCTGCAAAGCGTCCCCGGTGTAGGACCGGGTGTCGCACGCACGCTGCTCATCGACCTACCCGAGTTGGGTCACCTGGGGCGTCGAGAGATCGCGTCTCTCGTCGGGGTCGCTCCCTTCGCACGAGATAGCGGAATGTTACGGGGGTCACGACGAATCCGCGGAGGTCGTGCCTCGGTACGCACTGCGTTGTATCTCGCGGCGATGACCGCTTCCCGCTTCAACCCGACTCTTCGAGGTGTCTACGAAAGACTTCGCGCATCGGGGAAGCCGCCGAAGCTCGCCTTCGTCGCTATCGCTCGAAAACTCCTCGTCATCCTCAACGCCATCGCTCGCGACCGCGTCGCCTGGCAGCCCTAAGCGTTGACTTCCAACACGATCGCTTGTTAGACAGCAGCCTCCCCTTACTTAAGGGCAACCTACGGCGAGGACCAGAAGTAAAGACCTTGAGGACGGTGTAAAGAACGTCGGCGCCTACAACCGCATACTCTCGATGACCGGCAGACCCGTTGGCGTTCGCCAGGGCACCGCCTACCCGGCGAGCTTCTTCTAGGGAGAAAGGACACTCTTTGAAAGGAAGGTTAGGTAGTGGAGCCGAGGACGGCTCGAAACCACGAGACTGAAGGGCGCGAGAGACAGCCTTAGAGGCCACCTCTGGAAACACGGACTTCGAACAACGCGCGTTCGAATCTAGTTTGTGGGCCTCGATGATGGGCCCTGACATCTTTGGGAGAACGTCTGGCACCCAGCCTCGGTCGAACAAGCTGTCTTCTCGGGCTGCCGAATACGTTGGGTATGTATTGACTTGAAACTCGAGCGGCTCGCACGCCAGGCCAAAGAAGAAAACCAACGCAGGTAGAACGCGTACCAAGAAACGACCCCGACGGTCTGTCTAACGGAGTTGCGGCTCAGTGGCCCGCCGACCTAGTGGCGAGATTCCGCCGATACCGCTGGTAAGGGCACAGATTAACGAACTGGAACCGAGCTAAGGCGGGTCCACTGCAGCCGCTGGTTAGGCAGGAGCCCGTAACGACAGGCCGCAAAAGCTGCAGGTTGGGCGGCCGACCCACGCGCCGAGCCACCTCTTGCCCCTGACCCCGAAGAAGTACTTCTCGCACTTAGGACAGCGCGCATTGGATAGGCCGAACTGCTCAACGAACGTAAACAGCCCGCAGCCAAAGCCCACTACGAATACTGGCGCGGCAACTATCTCGGGCAGCACAAAGGCCGAGAAAAGGCAGCCAGTGAAAACCCATCCGCACAACCGGTAGCGATTCCATCTTCGCCTGAGAATCTCGAGCGCTTCAGATTGGCTGTCCAAGCTTGGGAACGCCTGCTGTCTGCCTAACGGAGTTGCGGCTCAGTGGGCCCGCCGACCTAATGGCGAGATTCCGCCGATGCCGCTGGTAAGGGCACAAGACTAACGAACTAGGACTGAGCTAAGGCGGGTCCACTGCAGCCGCTGGTTAGACGGCGCCACTACTCGGGCGGTTGCTCCAGTAGTGCGAGAAGCCCACACGCTACAACAACCAAAACCGCTACAGCAGCTGCAAAACCGTAGGCGAACCGAATGCCCCCGCCGGCCGATCCTTCTAGCGCCATAGCGATACCGATTACAGCGATAGCAGCGGCAGAGACCCCGGGCAGGAGGCGTCTCGCGAGACGAGAACGCTTGGATCGCGCGAGCAGCTGGGCCTGCGTCAGGCCTTCTCGGGCGAAGACCAGTGGGGCGATAAAGATAGTTCCGGCTCCAAGAGACGCGAGCACGACCAGGAATGGAGCGCCTGTCAGAAGGCCACCGACGGCTAATGCGAACATTAAGCAGCCGACGAAGCCGGCGAACGCGATCGCTGTTCGTAAGAGTGCGTTCAACTCGTTGCGTCCGTCTAACGGAGATGCGGCTCAGTGGGCCCGCCGACCTAAAGGCGAGGTTCCGCCGACACCGCTGGTAAGGGCACAAGACTAACGAACTAGAACCGAGCTAAGGCGGGTCCACTGCAGCCGCTGGTTAGGCGGCATACGACCTCGAAGGACGTAGCGAGCGAAAAGCCAACCGAGGCCAAACTGCTGCGAGGCCTGGGAGAAGTGAATAGAGATAGGGGCTGCCCGTTTGATAGACGAGCGGAAACGTACAGACAGCTGCGACGACGGCGGGCACAAGGAAGGGCGCAACGCCGGGCTTCTCGAGAGAAACCGATCGTCTGGAAGCAACCCACCAGACGCTAACAGCTAGGAAGCACCCAACGACGCAGAGCGTGACGCCAAGAAGAGTGAACACGACAAACAGTTCAACAAGCTTGCCTGCTGACGCCTCGAACTGCCCGTTCGATAGAAGCCAGAATGCGCGCAGAAGCGCTACTGCAGCTCCGAATACGGCTGGGGTGGCCAGCCCTGACCACAGAAACCACCGAATGGCTGAGCCGACTGACATGTTCGCCTAACGGAGTTGCGGCTCAGTGGCTCGACCTGATGGCGAGAGTCCGCCGATACCGCTGGTAAGGGCACAAGACTAACGAACTAGAACCGAGCTAAGGCGGGTCCACTGCAGCCGCTTGTTAGGCGGCTCGAGCCCCTATACCAGGCAACACCATGATCGCTTGGGCCGCCCGGAGGCCGGAGACCACGACAGCGACAACTCCGAGGCAAGCCAAGACGATTGCGATGGGATTCAGCTTGAAGAGGCCCCAAGAGAAGAACCAGCAGAAGGGCTGCCACGCCTAAGGGACGAATAGATGATTGGGCAGGTCCGGAGATGCCAAGACGATTGCCGCTCGATAGTCAGTGATTGAGAAGCGGACGATCCACACTACGCCCACGAACGCGGGCAACAACGCGGATGCTCGAACAAGAAAAGCGATTACGGGATGGAGCTGTGCGGGGCGAGTGAGCTGCGAGAGCAGCGAATCAGGTGTGGAGGAGTCCAGTTCTTTCGCCATCGCCTCTACCGCCTAACTACTAATTCGACGGCACCCACTGCCGCCTGTTCTGCAGCATATCATTCATCTACACACGCAGCGTTTGTTGCGGTTTGTGAGGCGGGACGCGGGTTTTGGGGTCGAGGATAGGCGGTTGTCGTGTTACAACACGGCAGTATCGGCATCCCGGGCCGGCGCGGAGATAGCTCACCCTTACTGTGGTTCGCTTGCACTACGTGTGAACAGATGTTCACGTGGGGCGGGGGGTGAGAATGTCGTCTTTCGAAGACCGCAAACCGCGGAAGTTGCTCGATCAGCTGCGGGACAAGGCTCGGGTGCTTCACTACAGCGCTCGCACCGAAGAATCCTACGTGGCGTGGGTGCGGCGCTTCATTCTGTTCCACAACAAGCGGCATCCACGCGAGATGGGGGGCGAGGAGATCGCGGCCTTCCTCACGCACCTCGCGGTTCACCGGAGGGTCGCGGCGCCGACGCAGAACCAGGCGTTGCAGGCGATCCTCTTTCTCTACCGCGAGGTCCTGCGGATGAGCCCGCCGCGTGTGTCCGAAGTGGTGCGGGCGCGGCGGCCGGTGCGCATGCCGGTCGTGCTGTCGCGGGGCGAAGTGGCGCGGCTGCTCGCAGCGCTCGAGGGGAGCCCGAAGCTCGTCGCGAGCGTACTCTACGGGTCGGGGCTCCGGTTGATGGAGTGTCTGACGCTGCGCGTTCAAGATCTTGACCTCGAGCGCTGCGAGATCCGGGTTCGCGACGGGAAAGGCGGCGGCGACCGGGTGACGGTGTTGCCGGAAACCCTGATTGCGCCGCTGCGCGAGCACCTCGCGACAGTCGAGCGCAAGCACGCGAGCGATCTGTCGGATGGCCTCGGCGAGGTCCCGCTACCGGGCGCTCTGGCCCGGAAATACCGCAATGCATCGCGTGAGTTTCGCTGGCAGTGGGCGTTTCCGGCGGCGAGCCGTTGGAAGAATAAGCGCACGGCTGAGGAAGGACGGCACCATCTGCACGAATCGGCCGTGCAGCGCCGGATCCGGAGCGCTGCGCGATCTGCTGGAATCGCGAAACGGGCGACGGCGCACACGCTGCGGCACAGTTTTGCGACGCACCTGCTCGAATCTGGGTCGGACATTCGAACAGTGCAAGAGCTCCTGGGGCACCGGAACGTGCGCACGACGATGATCTATACGCATGTGCTCAACCGAGGCGGGCTCGGAGTGACGAGTCCGCTCGACGGGGTCGCGCGATGAGCGGTAACGAGGCGTCGCCCGAAATTCCGCCGGCGTTCCTCGAGCGCCTCGATCCGGCGCCGGACGAGTTCTTCTACGCCGAGCCGCGGTTCGTTGCGCACATCGATCCGGAAACGATCGCGGCGTTGACCGATGCCTATGCGGAGCTTCTGCCCGCGGGCGGGCGGGTGCTCGACTTGATGTCGTCGTGGATCTCGCATCTCCCGGAAACCGTTGCGTACGCGTCGGTGACGGGCCTTGGGATGAACGAGCCCGAGCTCGCGGCCAACCCTCGCCTCGACACCCGCGTCGTTCACGATTTGAACGCGGATCCAGCGCTCCCATTTCCGTCGGCGAGCTTTGACGCAGCAGTCAACGCGGTTTCGATCCAATACCTCACCCGGCCGGTGGAGGTGTTCCGCGAGGTGGGGCGGGTGCTCGCGCCGGGTGGCGTCCATATCGTCGCCACGTCGCATCGCATGTTTCCCACTAAGGCGATCCGCGCCTGGCACATGTTGGCGCCGGAGGAGCGCCTCGCGCTGATCGCCCGCTATTTCGCAGATTCGGGAGCGTTTGAGCCGGCCGAGATGCTGGATCGTTCTCCGGCGGGGGCAGATCCGTTGTGGTTGGTGATGGCCAAGCGGAGGGAGTGATATGCTCCGCCGACCTGGTACACGGTGGTCGCTCGTTGCTAGCGGATCTGCTTCAACTGATCTTCGGCTTGATGCTTCTCCTGGGAGGCGGCGAGGTGCTCGTGCGCGGCGCCGCGACGATGGCGCGCTGCCTCGGGGTTTCGCCCCTCGTGGTGGGGCTCACCGTCGTTTCGTTCGGAACGAGCGCGCCGGAGCTCGCCGTCAATGTCGCGGCGGCGTGGCGTAACGCAGGCGATATCGCGTTCGGCAACATCATGGGCTCGAACATGGCGAACATCGGGCTCATCGTCGCCGCCACGGCCCTGGTGAAACCGCTCGCCGTGAGTAGCCGCATCGTCGTCCGCGAGATCCCGATGATGATTCTCGTCACGCTGGTCGCCGCGGTCTTTGCATTCGACACGATGTTCACAGGCCGTCCGGGTGTCTACGACCGCGGCGAAGGCATCGTTCTGCTCATGCTGCTGGGCGTGTTCCTCTACTACACGGTGGGCGATGCCATCGAAGATCGCGAGGCGGATGTCGCGACCCCGGCCCTCGATCAGAACATGCGGACGAGCGTGTTTCTGGTCTTGGGGGGGTCCGCCGCACTGGTGCTCGGCGCCGAGCTCACGGTGAACGGCGGCGTCGGGCTCGCCCGCGCCATGGGTGTTTCGGAAGTGCTGGTCGGGCTGACCGTTGTCGCTGTGGGAACGAGCCTCCCGGAACTCGCGGCCTCCGTCATGGCGGCCTACCGCGGTCACCCGGATCTCGCCATCGGCAACGTGGTCGGCTCGAACATCTTCAACTTGGCGCTGGTGTTAGGCGTCGCGTGCTTCCTGAGCCCGATCCCAGTGCCGGTCGGCGGGTTGGGCGACCTCGCCGCTGTGGTGGTGCTGTCTTTCGTCTTGTGGGCCACGACGTTCGCGCGCCCGCCGCGCATCGTGCGGCTCGAGGGCATTCTGCTCCTCGCGATCTACCTCGTCTACATCAGCTGGCGCGCGGACCTCTACTAGCGGGTCCCCGCCGCGCTTCTTCGGCGATGCGTTTCTTTGTCGCGGCCCAGCCGCAAATCTCGCACGCTGCGAGGTCGTGTCCCCGCGCCGGGCAGTATTCGCGACCGAAGTAGATGATCTGGAGATGCAGCGCGTTCCAGCTCTCTCTCGGAAACAGCGCCTTCAGATCGCGCTCGGTGGTCTCGACGTTCTTGCCGCTCGAAAGGCCCCAGCGTGCGGCCAGTCGGTGAATGTGCGTGTCGACGGGAAACGCGGGCTCGCCAAACGCCTGCGCCATTACCACGCTCGCAGTCTTGTGACCGACCCCGGGCAGTGCCTCGAGTGCTTCGAAGCTCTTCGGAACCGCACCACCGTGTTCATCGACCAAGATGCGTGCGAGCCGCGCGATCGCTTTCGACTTCTGCGGTGCGAGACCGCACGAACGGATGAACGCGAGTACTTCATCGGCGGAGAGCTTCGCCATCTCCGCGGGCGTCGATGCGCGCGCGAAGAGCGCCGGCGTCACTTGGTTGACCCGCGCGTCGGTGCACTGCGCCGAGAGCAACACGGCGATGAGCAGCGTAAACGCATCCCCGTGATCGAGCGGGATCGGCGGCTCGGGGTAGATCCGATCGAGGATCTTCTGGATGCGTTCGGCTTTCTCGGCGCGTTTCACGCCGTGAGTATGACCTTCCCGATATTGCGCCGCTCGTGGAGATAGCGGTGCGCCGCCGCCGCCTGGTCGAGCGGAAAACGCTCGGCGATGACCGGCTTGATGACGTCTTCATCGTACGCTTCGAGAAGCGCTTGCATCCAGGACGCGACGCGGTCCGCCTCGCTCCAGAGGCGCCCGAGGTTGACGCCGAACACGCCTTTGTTCGCGCCGATCAGGCGCGTCGCTTTCCACTGTGCCCGGAGGGTTCGCACGAGGGCTCCACCCATGCGCAGGAAGCTGCGTTCGGTTCCGGTCACCATCGCCGCGTTTCCGAACATGCCGAGGCGGCCGGTTCGGGCGAGGCAGCGGTAGCTCTTTTCAAATGAGCTCCCACCGACGGCGTCGATCGCGAGCTCCACGCCGCGCCCCCGCGTGATCTCCAAGGTTCGCGCCACGAAATCTTCCCGCGTGTAGTCGATGCAGGCGTCGATGCCTGCTTCCTCGAGAAATGCGTGCTTCCCGGCGGAAGCGGTTCCGATGACACGTGCGCCGAGATGCTTGGCGATCTGGAGCGCGGCGATACCGACGCCCCCGCCGGCGGAATGCACCAAGACCGTGTCCCCTTCGCGCAAGCTCCCCATCACCACGAGCAGTTGATACGCGGTCAAGTAATTGACGGGAAGCGCGGCGCCTTCTTCCGCGCTCATTGCGGGCGGCCGCGCGAACACTTGCATTTCCGGGCAACACACCACGTCGGCATGCCCGCCGAAACGGGTCAACGCGAACACGTCGCGTCCCAGCCAATCGCTTCCCACACCCTCACCGACCGAATCGATTCGACCGGCGACTTCGTAACCCATGACGACGGGGAGCTTCGGTCGATCGGGGTACAGGCCCATCCGCCCGAGTAGATCTGAGAAGTTCAATCCCGAGGCTTCGACGCGAATCCGAAGCTCGCCGTTTTTCGGAATGGGGTCGCTGGATTCGCGAAGCTCGAGGACATCCGGATCACCCTCGCGCGGAATCACCACCTGGCGCAACGGTGTGCTCTACCCGCCCCAGCCCGTCGCCGCGATGCTGTAGCGCTCGCGAAGTGTCTCGTAGTGCGAGCGCACTTTGTTGACGAAACGCTGAGGGGGCTGATGTCCGCGGTCGAGAAGGCGACCAACGCGTGTCGGACCCGCGTTGTAGGCGGCAACTGCGTCGTTTGGATTGCCGAAGCGACCGATGAGCTCGCTCAAGAAGATCGTGCCGAGGCGGACGTTCTTCGCGGGGTCGAACAGCGTGGCGCTCCCGTTGAACGGCAGTCCGTGCCGCCTCGCGATGTCCTTCGCCACGAACGGACGCAGTTGCATCAACCCGAGCGAGCCCGCCGGACCGACCGCCCGCGGCTTGAACCGGCTCTCCTGGGTAATGATCGCGAGCACGAAAAGGGGTTCCAAACCGAGATCGCGTTGGGCGCGTACGAGCTCGCTGGTCACCGCGTCTCGCTGCGCTCCGGTCAATCTGCGATGGGCCTCGCCGTTCAGGACGTCGCGGATCTCGCGCTCGGCCACCACCTCCGGCAACAGAATCGGCAGGTGAATCGGCGCGGACCGTTCTTCCTCGGCCTTGTCGTCGGGTTCTTCGGAAGAAGCGGGCTCTGCGGTTCCGCGAAGCTTGGGCTCCGCTTCGGGCAGCTCGGCTTTTCGTTGCGGCAGTTCGAGCGGCGGCGCCGGTCGCGTTACGAAGGGCGTCTGACAGGCGGCGACGAGGAACATCACCGCGAACAGCAACGTGCTCGCGCCGAGACGTTTGAATCGACACCGTTCGGTGCCGCGCGCTTGGGGGGTGCTCGTCAGCACGGGGAACCTCACTTTCCGAAATCAAGCGGCAGCGATCGTAACATCGGTCACCCGTCGATGAAAACGGAGGAAACACCGACTCGCGTTATCATTCGCGACCCACGGGGAGAAAAAACGATTATGGGTCCGCTTCAAGGAATACGAGTAGTTGAATTCGCTGGCATCGGTCCGGGGCCTTTTGCCGCAATGATGCTTGCGGATATGGGCGCAGAAGTGGTGCGAATCGACCGCATCCAAAAAAAATCGATCAACGCCGAAAAACCCTCTGGGGATTTACTCAATCGCGGACGGCGCAGCGTCGGCATCAATTTGAAATCCCGTGAGGGAATTGCCACTGCGTTGCGTCTCGTAGCCGAAGCCGACGTATTGCTCGAAGGTTTTCGCCCCGGTGTCATGGAGCGCTTGGGACTCGGCCCGGATGTTTGTCTCGAAAACAACCCGCGTCTCGTTTACGGACGCATGACCGGTTGGGGGCAGGAAGGGCCGATCGCACGCGCGGCGGGTCACGATATCAACTACATCGCGTTGTCGGGCGTTCTTCACTACATCGGCCGGCGCGGAGAGGGCCCGGTGCCCCCGCTCAATTTAGTGGGCGATTTCGGCGGCGGCGGCATGTTGCTGGCGTTCGGCGTCGTCACGGCGTTGGTCGAACGCGCGACGTCGGGTCGCGGTCAAGTGATCGACGCAGCCATGACGGACGGCTCCGCGATTCTCGCGACGATGCTTCACGCGTTGCAGCAAGGCGGAAACTGGAGCGACGATCGCGGCACGAACATGCTCGACACCGGCGCACCGTACTACGACACGTACGAAACGAAAGACGGGAAACACGTCTCGATCGGTTCGATCGAGCCGCAGTTCTATGCGGAGCTACTGGAAAAGACCGGGCTCGATCGCGAAGAGCTCCCGGAACAAAACGACGCGTCGGCGTGGCCGGCGATGAAGGAACGCGTCGCCGCCGTGTTCCGCACGAAAACGCGCGACGAGTGGTGCACCATCATGGAAGGGAGCGACGTTTGCTTCGCACCGGTGCTCACGATGGAAGAGGCGTACCAGCATCCGCAGAACACCGAGCGCAACACCTTCGTGTCGCATTACGGGAAGACGCAACCGGCGCCGGCGCCGCGCTTCAGCCGCACCGAACCCGAGCTGACCTTGCCGCCGCCGCACCCGGGCCAACACACCGATGAAACACTGGCGTCGTGGGGTTTCGGTGCGGACGAGATCCGAGCACTGCGAGAAGCAGAAACGGTCGGGTAGCGGAGTTACGCCGGCGCGACGTCGTCGCTCGCGTCGCCGCCTTCTAGGTGGCGCGCGCAGTTCACGCGGTGGAGCGTCCACGGTGGCCCATTGACTTCGGTGACCGACGTGTTCGTCCACGGCCCCTCGAAGCCGGGGCCTTCTCCTACGAGATGCCGCTGCACAAAGGCCCGACAGACCAAGCCGTGGGTCACCACCACGACCAAGCCCGGCGCTTCAACGGCGCGGGCCGTCACCGTATCGAACGCACGGGCGGCGCGGTCGAAGAATGCAGCCCAGGTTTCGCCGCCCGGCGGCGACGCGTCTTCGGCCATGGGGTCGAACCCGAGTTCCGCATAGGGACGCCCACGCCACGCTCCGAAGTTGCGCTCCCGAAGCAGCGGCTCGATCTCGAGCGACGCGCCGGTCGCGGCCACGACGGCCTCGGCGGTCATTCGCGCGCGTTGGTAATCGCTCGAGATGACGAGATCGATCTCGGCGTCTCGAAGGCGTTCGCCGAGCTGCGCCGCTTGCCAGAGCCCTCGTTCGGAGAGCGGTTCTTCGGGGTGCTGCAGAATGCGCGACGCGTTCGCCGCGGTCTCCCCGTGACGCACGATCCGGAGTTTCACGAAACGTCCCCTATATACAGAAGCCCGGCGCGAGCCCGAATCTCGACGCGGCGCGGGCCGTCCGCGTCGTCACGCCACTGGAGAACCAGGCGGTCGGGCGCCGTTTCGACGACCCGGTGGAGAGGCTGGCCGAGGAGCTTCCACCAGGGCTCTTCCTCGTCGAGCGAAGCAAAACTCCCACGGGCGACGTCGGTCGATTGGGTCTCCGCCGTCAACTGGCCGGCCGGGCCCGAAACCTCGATGATTCCCAGGTCGAAGGTCAGCCGAAGCCCGCGCAGTACAGAAAAGCGCCGCGCGCGATCGACTTCTCCCTCGCTGCGGAGCAGTGTTCCGCGGTTGGACGCCACCTGCTCGAACAGCGCCGCCGTTGTCACTGCGCCTCCTCCGCTTCTCGTTGCCCCTCCCATTGCGCGAGCCGGGCTGCGAGTTCCTCTTGATAGCGCAACGTCTCGGGGTCGGAGTGCGTCACCATCGCGGGACCTCGCCCAATCGAGAGCGCCATTTCCGAATCTTTCGTGAATGTGGTCCAAGGTACTCCGAGCAATCCCGGATCACCCTCCGTCGCGAAGCGCGTCCACGCTCGGACGACGGCGCGCGACGTGCCGTGGGCAGCCGCCGCGGGAGCGAAGATCGGTAGAAATGGGCCCCGGCGCAACGCCCCGAAGACGAACGGCACGTCGATGCCGTGGCACGCCCCGAGTCGGTCGCGAAGCAGGGGGTGTCGCCAGTCGAAGCGATACAGAAAGGTACGGCCCCCCGTTTCCGAGTGAGCGCGCGCGAGCTCGAGCGCGGGTTTGGCGAACACCCGATCGCGCTGAAACGCACACCACGCTTCGAGGGGTGCCGCGAGCTTTCCCTCGGTTCGCGCGAGATAGAGCTTCTCGGCGCGGTCCACCCAGTCGCGTGCGTCATCGAGGGGTTGGAGTACGGCATGCAGGCGATGACGCAAACCGGCGACATCGAGCTTCAAGAGCTTCCGCTGGCCCAACGTGAAGAGCTTCCACTCGTCGGCGTTCGTGCCGATCACGATCTCTTTGTCGGCGAGGGCGCCGCGGCGCAGCGCATCGAGGGGGTGCTCCGCCAACCATTCGCCATCGACGACGGGTTGCCAAGGTAAGCGTCCGGCTTCAAAGCCCATCTTCATCGCTACAGCGCGCTGGGCTTCGAGCACCCGGCTGGTCCCGAGCTCGCGGAGGCCCCGCGTGTCTGTCGGGGCGAGCGAAGCGGCATCGAACCAAGCGCCGACCATGCGGCGAGCGCGCGCGGGCGATGACACATGGTGGGCCGCGCCGCTCTGCAACACGGCACGGCGGAACAGCGGCCGTGCCTCGGGAACACCCAAAAGTGCCGCGACGCTCATCGCGCCGGCAGATTCACCAAAGAGCGTCACCTCAGCGGGATCGCCGCCGAACGCGGCGATATTCCTTTTCACCCACGCAAGGGCCGCGACCTGATCCCGAAGTCCTAAGTTCGGCGCCCCGAACTCGTCACCCAACCGAAACCCCAGGAAACCCAGAGCGCCGAGCCGGTAGTTCAGCGTGACGACGACGACTCCGCCGTCCCTGACGAGTGCGTCACCTCGGTAGAGCGGCGACGAGCCCGCGCCGAACACGAAGGCGCCGCCGTGAAGCCACACCATCACCGGGCGCCTCCCCCCGGTGCAGCTCGGCGTCGTAACCTGGAGCGACAGGCAATCTTCTCCGGTAGCTCCACGCCCGAGGCCCAACCACGTGGAATTGAGAATCGAGGGCGCTCGTTGGGGTGCGTACGGCCCCGGCTGATCGGATCGACGCACACCGGTCCACGGTGCGACGGGGCCTGCGGGCGCGAAGCGCCCGACACCGCCGGTGTCGGACGCGTAGGGGATCCCGACGAACCGGGTCACGCCGCCGACACGCCGACCGGCGACACGCCCCGTTTCGATTTCCGTTTCCTCCCACGCCATCGCTCCGACTGTAGAGGTCCGGAGCGATGCGAGCATCTGCGGCGCGCTGCCGCTAAACAGAGAGGGTGAGCGAGCGGATTCTCAATTTCAGCGCCGGGCCGGCGATCCTCCCGGAGGAGGTCCTGGAAGAGGCCCGAGAGGCGATCTGGAACCTCGACGGCACAGGCATCGGTGTTCTCGAACACAGTCACCGCGGCAAGGCGTTTTCCCGGGTGGTGGCGGACACCGAGGCGTCGTGCCGAGCCCTCGCGGGCATCGGAGAGGACTACGCCGTCGTGTTCTTGCAGGGCGGCGCCTCGCTGCAGTTCGCGATGTTGCCGGCCAACTTTTTGCCCGACGGCGGTGTCGCCGACTATCTCGACACCGGGAGCTGGTCCAAAAAGGCCATCGCAGAGGTCGCGCACTACGGAACGGCGCATGTCGCCGCAACGTCGAAAGACGCGAACTACAGCTACATCCCCGGCCCGTCCGAGCGCGCACACAGCGAGTCGCCCGCCTACATCCACTTCACCTCGAACAACACCATCTTCGGTACCCAGTGGCACGCGGAGCCGGAAGCCGTGGGTGGCGCGTGGCTCGCGTGCGATACGTCGAGCGACATGTTCTCACGTCCGATCGACGTTGCGCGCTACGGCCTGATCTACGCCGGCGCGCAGAAGAACCTCGGTCCCGCAGGCGCCACGCTGGTCATCATTCGGCGCGATCTCCTCGAGCGCGTGGCGCGCGAGCTTCCGACGATGCTGCGCTACACCACGTACGTCGAAAACGATTCCCTCTACAACACCCCGCCGTCGTTTTCGATCTACGTGATGGGCCGCGTCTTCGCGTGGATCGAGCGCCAAGGCGGCCTCGCCGCGATGGCCGAACGCAACGAGCGGAAGGCCGCACTCCTCTACAAGGCGCTCGACGCGAACGACTTCTACACCGCGACCGCACGCCCCGACAGTCGCTCGCAGATGAACATCACGTTCACCACGCCCTCGCCGGAAACCGACCAACTGTTCCTCGCCGAAGCCGCGGCCGAGGGCTTCGACGGATTGAAGGGCCACCGTTCCGTCGGTGGAATGCGTGCCAGCGTGTACAACGCATTCCCGGAGCGCGGTTGCGAGAGCCTCGCTGCGTTTATCGCACACTTCGCTGCGCGCCACGGTTAAGTGAACTCCGATACGGCTCCGCTTTTGCGTCGCGTCCCGTTGGGCGCGGCCCTGAGCGATCCCGGTGCGATCCTCGACCGATTTCTCGATTGGGTGAACGAGACCGGCATCGCACCCTATCCCGCACAAGAAGAAGCACTCCTCGAGTTGATGGACGGGCATCACGTCGTGCTCAACACACCCACGGGTTCCGGGAAATCGCTCGTGGCGCTCGGCCTTCACTTCAAGGCGATGTGCGAAGGGCGACGCTCCTTCTACACCGCCCCCGTAAAGGCGTTGGTGAGCGAGAAGTTCTTCAATCTGTGCGAGCTCTTCGGCGCGAGCCAGGTCGGCATGCTGACGGGCGACGCGAGCATCAACTGGGCGGCACCCATCATTTGCTGCACCGCCGAAGTCCTCTCGAACATGGCCATCCGCCAAGGCGAGCGCGCCGACGCGCCGTACGTCGTGATGGACGAGTTCCACTATTACGGCGATCCGGAACGCGGCGTGGCTTGGCAAGTACCCCTGCTGATCCTCCCCGGTACGACCTTCCTGCTGATGTCCGCGACCCTGGGCAATACCGCCGCCATCGAAGAGCGCCTTCGCGCGGATACCGGACGCACCGTGAGCCACGTCTTCTCGGACGATCGGCCGGTGCCGCTCGACTATGCCTACCGCGAGACGAGCCTTCACGAGACCGTGGAAGAGCTCTGCGCGGAAGGACGCTCGCCGGTCTATGTGGTGAGCTTCACGCAGCGCGACTGCGCCGAGTTCGCCCAGGCGCTGACTTCCGCGAAGCTTCTCGATCGCGACGCCAAGCGCGAGCTCACGGCCGAGCTCTCGGACTTCTCCTTCGACAGTCCTTACGGAAAGAGTATCCGTCGGTTCTTGTCCCACGGCGTGGGCCTTCATCACGCCGGGCTCTTGCCGAAATATCGACTTCTCGTCGAACAGCTTTCGCAGCGCGGCCTCCTCCGCGTGATTTGTGGCACCGATACCCTCGGCGTCGGTGTCAACATTCCTATCCGCACCGTTGTGTTCTCGAAGTTGTCGAAGTTCGATGGGGAGAAGCTGCGCCTCTTGAACGCCCGGGAGTTCCATCAGATCTCGGGTCGGGCCGGCCGCAAGGGCTTCGACGATCGCGGAAGCGTGGTGTGCCAAGCACCGGAGCACGTCGTCGAGAACAAGCGCGCTCGGGGCAAGCCAGGCGCGGCGCGGCGCCCGAAAAAGAGGGCTCCCCGAGACCAAGTCCCCTGGAACGAACAGCAGTTCGAACAGCTGATCGCGCGACCGCCGGAGACCATGCGCTCCCAGTTTCGCGTGAATCACGGCATCCTGGTGAGTGCGCTGCAGCGCGATCCCGAGATCACCGGACCTCGCGGTGCCTACGCCGACCTCATCGATCTGATCGGCCGCAGCCATGAAAGCGAAGCGGGTAAGAAGCGGTTGCGGCGCGAAGCCGCGCAGCTCTTCCGCGCGCTCCGGGGCGCGGAGATCGTTCGGCTCGAACGCAGTGCGCGCGGCGTTCACGTCGTGGTCGACGCCGACTTACAGCGCGAGTTCTCGCTGCACCACACGTTGTCCCTGTTTCTGGTGGAAGCGCTCGAGATCCTCGATCGCGGCGATTCCGCCTACGCCTTCGATCTTCTGTCGCTCATGGAGTCCATCCTCGAAAACCCCCGCGCCATCCTCTACGCGCAAGAGCGCAAGGCGAAGTCGGATCTCGTCGCCAAGCTCAAAGCGAAGCGCGTTCCGTACGAAGAGCGGATGCGACGCCTCGAGTCCGTCACCTACCCGAAGCCCAACGCGAAAGAAATCTACGCGGCGTGGAACCTTTTCGCCGAGCACCATCCGTGGGTTGGGCAGGAGAACATCCGCCCCAAATCCATCGCGAGAGAAATGGCGGAGCGGTTCTACCGCTTCGAGGATTACGTCAAGCTCTACCGGATCGAGCGCGTGGAGGGGCTCCTCCTTCGCTACATCTCCGATGCGTACGGCACCTTGCTGCGCACGGTGCCCGACGCGGCCAAGACCGAAGACGTCCTCGACATTCTGGCGTATCTCCGCGACCTCATCGCACGTGTCGACTCGAGCCTCCTCGAAGCCTGGGAAAGTCGGCTGACCGGCGCGGTGTCAACCGACGTCAAGGAGACCGAAAGCGCGCGGAAACCCCCGGCGCCACCGAGTCTTCGGGAAATTCGGGCGCGCGTGCGCGCGGAGCTCCATGCGCTCGTTCGCGCGTTGGCCGAAGAAAACTACGAGGAGGCGGCGACGCTCCTCCGACCGGGCGAAGACGCGTGGACCGCTGCCGAGATCGAGGAAGCACTCGACCCGTTCTTCGACCGCTACGAACGGCTCCGCAGCGACGGCGAAGCGCGTCGCGCCGATCGGACGGTCGTGAAGCCCGTCGACGCGCAGCATTGGAACGTGGTGCAGGTCCTTTGTGACCCCGAGGATGACAACACCTGGTTCCTCGAAGGCGAGGTCGACCTCACCGTCGACGGGCCGGGCATCACGCTCCGAAGGATCGGCCAGTAGCGCTACGCCCGCGCCGCTCCGCGTTGGCGTTGAATGTCGAGCAATCCGTCACTGCCGATGCGGAGCGGCAGATTGACGAGGTTGTAGTAGTTCTCGAGTGCGTTCATGACGGTCACCTCCGCGATCTCGCGATCATCCAAGTGCTTCCTCAGCTCTTCGAAGGTCGCGTCCGAGACCTCTCGATGGGCCGCGATTTCGTCGATGTAGCGGAGCACGGCGCGCTCGCGATCCGTAAAGACGGAGGCGTCCTCCCATTCGAACAGCGCCTCGAACTTCTCCATCCCGAGTTTCGCCATATACGCCTGAGCCATCGCGATGTCTGCACAGAACGTGCAGCCGTTCGCGAGCGCGACCCGCGTGTGGATCAGCAACGCGAGCTCCTCGGAGATCTTGAGCCCGCGCATCTGCAACATGATCCAGGACCAAGCGACGTTCCACATACCGGGAATTCGGTTGTAGACGACGCGCGCCGGCTGGATCACGCGTCCGAGTTGTCGCTTCATCATGAAGCTCATGAAGCGTGCACGAAGGGTCGGCGGGGTGTCGATCGGTTTCAGTCTCGGGGTGGGTTCCATATTGAGTCTCCCGTTGGCGTTAGTGGGTGGGTGCGCTTGTTACGAGGGCACCGAGGCGCGCAATCCCGTTCGCGATCGTTGCCTCGTCGGCGCAAGCGACGGAGAACGACGCCGCGTGGTACGGTGCCGGCCCTCGGAAGAAGAAGCTTCCCGGGGTGTACGCGATGCCGGCGTCGAACGCGCGGGTATGAAGCTCCACGGGATCGATGGCGTCGGGAAGTTCGACCCAGATCTGGTTTCCGCCGGCGGGCGGCCACGCCCGCGTGCCGGCCGGGAAGAACTGCGAGACCGCGTCACGGAACACTTCGATCCGTCTCGCGTACACGATTCGCACGCGCCGGACGTGACGGGCCAAGCCCTCGTCGGTGAGCAAGCTGCAGAGCCCCCGCTGCATCAGCGCTGAAGGCGCAAACTGTGCGAGGAGCTGCATCCCGGAAACCGCCGGCACCAGCGCCTCGGGCACGACGACATACCCGAGCCGCAACGACGGAAAGAGCACTTTCGAAAATGTCCCGACATAGAGGACCGCGGCGTGGGAGGCTTCGGAGGCCAAGGCGGTAACCGGTTCGTCGCTGTGGCGGAGCTCGTTGTCATAGTCGTCTTCGAGGATCGGCAGCTGGTGTTCGGCGGCGAGTTCGAGCAGAGCGCGCCGCCGGTCGGGGCTCAGTTGCGCGCCGGTCGGCGATTGCACCGCGGGGGTGACATAGAGGAGCTTCACGCGGCGGCGGCGGAGCAGGCGCGCCAGCGCGTCGACGTCGATGCCTTGGCGATCGACGCGGACCCCGACCCACTCGGCCTGTGCCGCCCGGAGCGCCAGGTGCGCGCCGAAGTACCCGGGTTCCTCCATGGCGACGACGTCACCCGGCTCGAGCAGCACGCGGGAGATGAGATCGAGCCCGGCTTGGCCGCCCGATGTGACCACCACCTGGTCTGCATGGCACCGCAAGCCACGAGCGAGCAGGGAGGCTGCGATGTGTTGGCGCAGGGTCGGCCATCCCTGGGGGTCGAGCTCGTTCGCGAATTCCTGGAGCCCTTCGGACGAAAACGCCTGCGCGAAATGTTGGCGCAGGGTGCGGGCGGGTAGAAGCGACGGGTCGACGCGCCCGCCCCGGAAATCGAACTCGGCGGAGCGGCCGGGCTTTACCGCGCGCCTCAACGACTCGATGCCGAGCGCTTTGACGCGCGACGCGAGGAGGCCGCCCCAGGCGTAGCTCGCCTCGGAGGCGGTGGGCGGCGGCTCGGAGGCGGCGCGCACGAACGTGCCCTGACCGACGTGGGAGGTCACGTGCCCTTCGTCGCGGAGGCACTCGTAGGCCAGGTTCGCCGTGGTCCGAGAGATGCCGAGGCCCTCGGCTACCACCCGAGTGGAGGGGAGCTTCATTCCCGCGGACCACCGACCGACACGGATCAGCTCGGAGAGATAGTCGGCGAGTTGTCGGTAGAGCGGGCGTGAATCCCCTCGCTGAGGGCGAAAAGCGAGCTCGTGCATGCATATAGAGTTGCCCATACCAATTGTTCTGTATAGATCCAATTGGCATTTTGTCGAAAGGTCCAATCCGCTTGCGGCGAATGGCGACCGCTGTGGGTAAGCTGGGCGTCCATGAGATTTCTGGGTGTGCGCAGTGCGTGGATTGTGGCAGCGGTTGCCGGCGTCCTGGCCGTGTCAGTGGCCGGGCCGGCGCGGGCGGCCCTGGTCGACGGAATCGCGGCCCAGGTCGGCGACGACGTCGTGCTGCTCTCCGAGGTCCTGCGGACCGCCTCCTCCGTGGCGCAACAGATCGAGGAGCAGGGCGGCTCGCCGGACGACTTGGCGCAGGTCCACCGGGAGGCCCTCGATCGTCTGATCGAGCGCGCGCTGGTTCGTCAAGTCGTGCGGCGCGCTGAGCTCATCGCGAGCGACTCTGAAGTCGACGACGCGATCGCCGGCATCGCCGACGAGAACAACATCACGATCGACCAGTTGCAACGAAGCGTCGAATCCCAGGGGCTCCCCTACGACGCGTATCGCGAGAAAATTCGCGACGAGATCGAACAATCGCGGGTGATCTCCGCCATGGTGACGTCCCAGATCCGCATCGACGACGAAGAAGTCCGGGAGATCTACGAAGCCGAATACGCAGGCCGCGGTGGCCAGGGCGTCGAGGCGCGCATCCGCCAGATCCTGATCCCTCGAGCCGGCAACCCAGAAGCGTGCGAGCAGGTTCGGGCCGCACGCGATCGCGTCTTGGCGGGCGAGCCCTTCGATCTCGTCGCGTCCCAGACGTCCTACATCAATCCCCAGCGCGGTGGCGATCTCGGGTGGACCCCGATCCGCGACCTCGCCCAGTGGATGCGCACCATCGCGGAAGATCTTCCCGCCGGCACCATGAGCGACGTCGTCGAGCTCGATCACGCGTGCACGGTGCTTCTCGTCGAGGCGCGCCAGGACGCCTCGAAACGCACGCTCGAAGACGTGCGACCGGAAATCGAGGGGCAGCTCCGCAACCAGCGCTCCGAGGGGAAGTACCGGGAGTTCATCGAAGAGATCCGGGGTCGCACGTACATCGATCGGCGCATCAACTTCGATCCCGAAGACTTCCGCAGCGATTCCCGCACGTTTTGACGGAGTCGGCTGCGCCCCGAGAATGGATCGTCGTCGAGGGCGCGCGCGAGCACAATCTCCAGGACATCGACGTCCGTATCCCGCGGGACGCGTTCGTCGTGATCACGGGATTGTCCGGCTCGGGCAAGTCCTCGCTCGCATTCGACACTCTCTATGCGGAGGGTCAGCGCCGCTACGTCGAATCCCTTTCCGCGTACGCGCGCCAGTTTCTCGATCAGATGAACAAGCCCGACGCCGATACCATCGACGGCCTCTCTCCGGCGATCGCGATCGAGCAAAAGACCACGAGCCGGAGCCCGCGCAGCACCGTCGGCACCGTCACGGAAATCTACGACCACCTGAGGTTGCTGTTCGCGCGCGCCGGGGACGCCCACTGTCCGAACTGTGGTCAGCCCATCGCGAGCCAGACGCTTTCGCAAATGAGTGATCACGTCTTGACACTCCCCGAAGGCACCCGCGTGCAAGTGCTGGCGCCGGTCGTGCGCGGCCGCAAGGGCGAATACAAGAAGGAGCTCGCGCTCTTCCGGCGACAGGGTTTCGTGCGCGTTCGCGTCGACGGCGACACGTACGACCTCGGTGACGAAATTCGGCTCGACAAGCGGCGCGCCCACGACATCGACGTCGTGGTCGATCGCCTGTCGGTGAAGGACGCCGCGCGAGCGCGAATCGCGGAGTCGATCGAGACCGCAGCGCGCTTGGCCGACGGTTTGGTCAAACTCGATGTCGCGGGCGGCGAGGAACAACTCCTTTCGGAATCGAACGCGTGTGTCG
Organism: Myxococcota bacterium; assembly: GCA_965223705.1. Classification (GTDB taxonomy): domain Bacteria; phylum Myxococcota_A; class UBA9160; order UBA9160; family UBA6930; genus UBA6930. Next base: position 192,803 of record OZ245015.1, read on the forward strand.
ACTGCGGCATCTCGCTCCCGGAGCTCGCGCCGCGCTTGTTCTCGTTCAACAGTCCTCACGGTGCGTGCGCTCGTTGCGACGGAATCGGACAGATCGAAGAGCTCGATCCCGAACGCTTCGTGCCCGACCCGAGTCTCTCGGTCGCCGATGGGGCAATCGCACCGTGGCAGGGCCGACGCAACCGCAAGTACTACCGTGGGATCCTCGCCTCCCTCGCCGACGATCTGGGCTTCGATCTCGAGACTCCCTGGTGTGATCTCGAGAAGGACATACAGCGAGCACTGCTCCTCGGCACCGGGGATCGCGAAATCGAATTCGTACTCCCGCGCGGCCGACGTCGCCAGAAGTTCCGCCGCACGTTCGACGGAGTACTCGGCGATCTCGAACGCAAGCTCGCAGAAGATCCCGAGCTGGCACTCGAGCTCGCGCCGTTCGGTAGCCCCCATGCGTGTCCGGAATGCGACGGCACCCGCTTGCGCAAAGAAGCGCGTAGCGTTCGTATCTGCGGCGAAACGATCGCGGAACTGGCGGGCCGCGATGTGGCTTCCCTGCGGACTTTTCTCGACGAGCTCGCGTTGTCGCCCGAGCGTCGCGAAATCGCGGACCGGATACTCCGCGAGGTCTCCGACCGCCTCCGTTTCCTCTCCGACGTCGGTCTCGACTACCTGACCCTCGACCGCCCGAGCGCGACGCTCTCGGGCGGGGAGGGGCAGCGCATCCGATTGGCGACACAAATCGGCGCGAGCTTGATGGGGGTTTTGTACATCCTCGACGAACCCTCGATCGGCCTCCACGCGCGCGACAATCAGAAACTCCTGGAGAGTCTCAAGCGACTGCGAGAAACGGGGAACAGTGTGCTCGTCGTCGAGCACGACGAAGCGACGATACGGGCGGCTGACCATGTGATTGATATGGGCCCCGGCGCCGGCCGGCACGGCGGGCGCGTCGTCGCCGAGGGAAAACCCGAGGAAATTGCGGATCACCCGGAATCGCCCACCGGTGCGTACTTGGCCGGCCGTAACGCGATCGCGGTCCCGAGCGCGCGCCGGCCTGTCGGTGAGAAGAAGCTCCGCTTGGAGGGCTGCCGCGAGCACAACCTGAAGAACCTGGCCGCTGACTTCCCCCTCGGTTGTTTCATCGCGGTGACGGGTGTGTCCGGATCGGGCAAGTCGACGCTCGTCAACGACACGCTGTACCGCGCGCTCGCGCAGCGACTCTACCGGGCAAAAGATCCGCCCGGCCGCTTCCGCCGCCTCTCGGGTGCGCAGTGGATCGACAAGGTCATCGACGTCAACCAAGCTCCGATCGGGCGTACGCCGCGCAGCAACCCCGCGACGTACACGGGCGCGTTCGGCGCGATTCGAGAGCTCTTCCGCCAGGTGCCGGAAGCGCGCGCGCGCGGCTACGGACCGGGCCGCTTCTCCTTCAACGTGAAGGGCGGCCGTTGTGAATCCTGTCAGGGCGATGGGCTCATTCGCATCGAGATGCATTTCCTGCCCGACATCTATGTCACGTGCGAGGTGTGCAACGGCCGGCGTTACAACCGCGAAACGCTCGAGATCACGTACAGAGGTCGAAGCATCGCCGACGTCCTGGAGATGACGGTTTCGGAAGCGGCGGAGTTCATGGCGAACATCCCGAGCATCAAACGCCCGCTCGAAACACTGGACGAGGTCGGGCTCGGTTACATCCACCTGGGCCAAGCGGCGACCACGCTTTCGGGCGGCGAAGCGCAGCGCGTGAAACTCGCGAAAGAGCTCGCACGCCGAAGCAGCGGTAAGACGCTCTACATCCTCGATGAGCCGACGACAGGGCTCCATTTCGCCGACATCGATCGCCTCCTCCAGGTGCTCAAGCGTCTCGTCGAACGCGGCAACACCGTCGTCGTCATCGAGCATCAGCTCGACGTCATCAAGTCGGCCGACCATGTCATCGACTTGGGGCCCGAGGGCGGAGGCGACGGTGGTCACGTCGTGGTCGCCGGAACCCCCGAAGACGTCGCGGCGTGTGCCGCGAGCCACACGGGCCGGGCGCTCGCCGAAGTCCTTTCATAACCTCGAGCTCCGGAGGCGTCATGGCCGAACTGTTCACCACGGAAAACCTCGTCGCGTTGTTGACGCTCGCGAGCCTCGAGATCGTGCTCGGGATCGACAACATCGTCTTCATCTCGATTCTCTGCGCGAAGCTTCCGCCTCAACTCCAGGCGCGGGGACGCCAGGTGGGTCTCGCCTTGGCGATGGCGCTCCGGATCCTGTTGCTGCTTTCGATCAGCTGGGTGATGGGACTGACGGAGCCGCTGTTTTCGCTGCTCGGTCACGCGGTGAGCGGGCGCGATCTCATTCTGCTCGTCGGCGGGTTGTTTCTTCTGGGCAAAGCCACGTGGGAGATCCACGACAAGCTCGAGGGTGCCGATGGCCATGGAGACGGTAGCGGCGCCAAGAAGTACGCGAGTTTTGGCGCCGTCCTCCTCCAGATTGCGGCGCTCGACTTGGTCTTCTCCTTGGATTCCGTCATCACCGCGGTCGGGATGGCGGATCGCATCGAGATCATGATCGCTGCGGTCGTGATCGCCGTCGTCGTGATGATGATTTTCGCGGGCACGATCAGTCGCTTCGTCGAGCGACATCCGACGCTCAAGATGCTCGCATTAGCGTTCTTGATTTTGATCGGCGCGATGCTCGTCCTCGAGGGCTTCGGGAAGCACGTCGAGAAGGGTTACATCTACTTTGCGATGGCGTTCTCACTCACCGTCGAGCTTCTCAACATGCGCTTCCGCAAGGTGCGCAAGCCCGTGGAACTCAAACAGAGCTACGTAACCGAGGCGTAGCGCTCAGCGCGCGGCGAGGGGCCCCGGCCGGAGCTCCTCGCTCACCATGCCGCGTGCGGCCAAGGCTTCGAGCAGCGAGCGAAGCACCGCGGCGGGGTCTCGGTCGGCGTCGATCCGCTCGATGTACGGGCGGCTCAGCGCGGCGAACTCGCGCGCGACGGACCGCAAGCTGTCCGCCAGCTCGAAGGCATCGTTTTCGCCCCGGTGACTCACTCGTTTGAGACCGGCGCCCACGTCGAGTTCGAGAATCAGCGCGCAATCCGGTACTGGAAAGCGCGCTTCCTGCTCGGCGAGAATCTGCTCTCGGTCGAGGCCGCGCGCGCCCTGGTAGGCCGCGGTGGAGAGGAAGTAGCGATCCGTCACCACCCACCGACCGAGTTCCATGGCGGGTAGGACGACGGAATCGACGTGCTCGGCGCGATCTTTCACGAAGAGCTCGAGTTCTTCGTTCGCCGGAAGTCGCTCGCCCGCGGCCGCCGCCGCGCGAATACGCGAGCCGTACACACCGTCGGTGGGCTCCCGGGTCAGCACGTTGGCGATACCGTCCCGCTCGAGGGCCTCGGAAAGCAAACGTGCTTGCGTCGACTTGCCCGCACCGTCGATGCCCTCGATTGCGATCAGCAGACCGCGTTGATGTGTAGCGCCGTCGTTCACCGTATATGGACCCTAGGCCACGCACCGCCTTCAAACGAGACCAAAGCAGCGCGCCACGCGAGAGAGCTGGGCATGTCATTTGCGTTGGGTGCAGTGCGATGCCGTTGGGCATCGCCCGTTTGCACCCCTCTACCGGGACCGGGGGTCGGCGGGTTTTGGAGGCGCCGGGTGAGGGCTTGGCGTGACGTGGGAAAACAACATGGGGTGAGGCCTGCGTCACTGCTCGCGCCCGGCGTCTCCCGCAGCCGGGGCGATCGCCCCGGCTGTAGGAGTCGCGGCGGCCCTAGCCGGCGGCCGGAATGCGGAAGACGAGGAGGAGGCCCACGACGAGCCCGTAAATCGCGATCGACTCGATGAGCACCATGCCGAGAATGAAGTTGGTGAACATCGACCCTGCGGCGCCGGGATTGCGCGCAATGCCCGCGGTGGTGTTACCGGCCGTGAGCCCTTGGCCAATACCGCAGCCGAGCGCGGCGAAACCGATCGCGATGCCAGCGCCCAGTGCGTAGCCCCAGCTGTCGCCACCGCCGGTCGCGCCCTGCGCGGCGGCCGCCATCGGCATGAGCAGCACGGCGAGGGTGTAGAGTGCAATTCGGTATGCCTTACGCATCATCAGTCTCCTTCATTAGTGCGCTTCTTCGAGCGCCAATCCGATGTAAATCATCGTGAGTAGGGCGAACACGTAGGCCTGCAAGAACGAGACGAGCACGCCAAGCCCCATGAACGCGGCCGGCAGCACCGCCGGAACCAACATCAACCAAACGCCGACAACGGTGTGGTCGGCGAACATATTGGCGAGGAGCCGGATGCCCAGTGAGAGCACCCGCGCGCCGTGCGCCACGATTTCGAGAACCAAGAAAAGCGGGGCGAGCAGGCGCAAGTGATACGTCTTGTCGCCGACCTTCAGGTCGTAGAGGCTCGGCCCGAGAAAATGATTGAGGTAGCCCCAACCGTGCTTGCGAATGCCGACCCACTCCGAGACACCGAACGCGATGAGTGCCCAAGCGAACGTCGTGTTGCGGTCGCTCGTGGCGCCCCCGATCCCGGGGATCAGCCCGATCAAATTCGAGATCAATACGAAGACGAAAATCGTGCCGACGATCGGGAACCAACGACGCCACTCCGGTCCCATGTTCTGCTCAGCGAGATCCGAGAGGAAATCGACGATGAGCTCGAACACGTTTCGGACGCTCATCCCTTCGTCCGGAATGACTCCGCCGTTGTTGGCCGCAATACCGGCTCGCACACGCCAGCCGAAAAACGCCATGATGAGGAACGTGAAGAGAGCGGAACTAACCACCCACGGAATGCCCGTGTGATCTTCGATCGTTTCAAAGATGTTCACGCTTCGTCCTCATCTTCGATGTCGTTCTCCCGGGCAAACCAGGGGTTCCAGGCCTCCCATGCGGCTTCCTCTTCGTCGAGCGGGGCCGCTTCGACGACTTGCGGGCGTGCGAGCCAGGCGGAGAGCAACGTCGACGGGACGATGAGGGAGAGGCCGATCACCAACCCGACGGGATGCGCGCCGGCCCACAGGGAGCCCGCGATCGCCGCGAGCAGCAGAGAGAAGCGCAACCCGAAGCCCGCAGCGGCGATGGCCGAGCCGTTCCAGGCATTGTTGAACGTCGCCTCGCTGTTGCGGCGCAGCGACCGGAAATTCACCGCTTCGAGAAGCGCGCCCAATGCGAGACTCCCGGTAAAAGCCGGCGTCGCCAGGGCCCACGCTGTCGCGACGGCGCCACCCGCGATCGCCGCGTGCAAGCGCTGCACGGGACCCGCGTCGAGAACCACTGCGTCGGAACTCTGGGTGTTCGCCAATCCGTCGTCTACCAATCGTCTTTGTCCTGTGCGTCCCACGGGTCGTCCCACGCTTCGGGCGGGAGCGGCCGCGGAGGCTCATCGCCTTCTTCTTCGATTCGCAACGCTTCGAGCCGGCGGCTGAGTCGGACGATTCGCAAGATGAACGCTCCGAAACCGACCGCCAAACCGATGAGCGTACCGACAGGCGTTGTTCCCGCCGCGTGGTCAGCCCAAAAACCGAGGCCCGTGCCGACCAGGATGGCGATCACCGCCTCGAGCCCGCCTTGGTAAGCCAAAGCGCCGCGTCGGTTGGGACTCTTCACGATGCATCACCGCGCCAGAACCCCCTACGGGGCCCGTCCTGGCTGCATGCGGGCCGCATAGTAGCCGAGGGCCCAGTGCCACTCAACGCGCCCGAGCCTCTGTCGCGCGCCTCAACGCGCGCGTCGAACGGCGGCGAAGGCGTCTTCCGCGGCATCGAGTGTCCGTGCCACGTCGCGTCGCGAATGCGCCGTCGAGACGAACCCGGCCTCGAACGCCGACGGCGCTAGATACACACCGGCGTCGAGCATGGCGCGGTGGAAGCGCGCGAACCGCTTGAGATCGGAGCCGGACGCCGCTTCGAAATCCCACACCGGACCGTCCCGGAAGAAGAAACCGAACATGCCGCCCACCGAAGTGGTGTGGAACGGGATCCCGAACGCCTCCGCGCGTTGCGCGAGGCCGTCCGCCAACGCGGAGGTCCGCTCGCCGAGGATCTCGTAGACGCCGTCCTCTTTGAGGGCGTCGAGCGTCACGACACCTGCGGCCATTGCCAGCGGATTTCCGGACAGCGTTCCCGCCTGATAGACGGGCCCGTCCGGTGCGATTTCTTTCATCAGCTCCTTCGAGCCGCCGTAGGCCGCGGCCGGCAAACCGCCACCGATCACCTTGCCGAAGCAGGAGAGATCGGGTTTGACGCGGTACAGGCGTTGCGCGCCCCCCCAGGCCACGCGAAATCCCGTCATCACCTCGTCGAAGATCAACAGGGCCCCGTGGCGATCGCAGAGCTCGCGAAGACCGCGCAAGAAGCCGGCGCGGGGCGGGATGCATCCCATGTTGCCGGCGACGGGTTCGACGATGACGCATGCGAGCTCGTCGCCCCAGCGTTCGAACGCGCGCGTCACGGCCGTGAGATCGTTGAACGGCGCCTGCACCGTCAAACCCGCGAACTCCGGCGGGACGCCCGGCGAGCCCGGGATTCCGAGGGTCGCCACACCACTGCCCGCGCCGACGAGCAGTGCGTCGGCGTGGCCGTGATAGCAGCCGTCGAATTTGAGGATGCGCTTGCGACCTGTCGCCCCGCGCGCGAGGCGCAGCGCGCTCATGGTGGCTTCGGTCCCGGAGTTTACGAAGCGCAACCGGGACACGCTCGGTAGCGCGTCGCAGACCCGTTCGGCGATTTCGACTTCGAGCCGCGTCGGCGCACCAAAACTCGTGCCCCGACTCGCCGCTTCCCGAACCGCCCGCAGCACCTTCGGATGCGCGTGGCCGAGGATCAACGGACCCCACGAGCCGACGTAGTCGATGTAGCGATTACCGTCTTCGTCTGTGACCGTCGCGCCTTTGCCCGAGGCGATGAACGGCGGCGTCCCACCGACGGCTTGGAACGCGCGCACGGGGCTGTTGACGCCACCGGGCAAACGGCGTTTTGCACGCGCAAAGAGTTTTTTAGAGACGTCGCGCTTCATCGGCCCACGATCATTGCTGCGTCGCTTCCTCGCGTTCGGCCAAGCGAGCCATGGCGACCAGGTCTTCGCCCTCGCCGAGCTCCATCACCCGGACGCCCTGGGTCGCGCGTCCCATCGTCGAAATCGTGCTGACCGGGCAGCGAAGGACCTTGCCGCCGTTCGTAATCAGCATGACTTGGTCGTCGTCGAGGACCTGCGCAACGCCCACGACCTGCCCGTTCCGCGCGCTGGTGCGGATCGTGATGATGCCTTGCCCACCGCGACTCTGGACCCGGTAGTCGTCGAGCGGTGTGCGTTTCCCGTAGCCGCGTTCCGTCACGGTGAGAATCGTCGCGCCGGGAGAAAGGATCTCCATGCCGACGACTTCATCGGCGTCGGCGAGTTTCATTCCGCGCACGCCCGAGGCGGTCCGGCCCATCGGTCGGACTTGCTCTTCTTTGAAGCGGATCGACTTGCCACTGCGCGAGGCGAGGATGACTTCTTGCTCGCCGGAAGTGCGACTCGCGGAGATGAGTTCGTCATCGTCCGCCAAGTTGATGGCGATGATGCCGCCGCGGCGGGGATTCGAATAGGCGCCGAGACTCGTCTTCTTGATCTGTCCCTTGCGTGTACAAAGAATGACGAAGTTCTCGCCGTCTTCCTCGAATGTCCGCACCGGCAGCGTCGCTTGCACCCGTTCGTCTTCTTGAAGCTGCAGGAGGTTGACCAGCGCCTTGCCTCGCGCTGCGCGGCTGAGCTGCGGCAACTCCCAGACCTTCTTCCAGTGCACGCGACCGCGGTTCGTGAAGAAGAGAATCGTCGCGTGGGTCGAGGCGACGAAGAGGTGCTCGACGAAGTCCTGATCCTTCGTCTCCATGCCCTTCAGGCCCTTGCCACCGCGGCGCTGCGAGCGGTACTGCGTGATGGCGTTGCGCTTGATGTAACCCGAATGGGAAACCGTGACGACCATCTCTTCTTCGACGATGAGGTCTTCCGTCGTCAGGCCTTCGACCGCGCCCGTGATCTCCGTTCGCCGATCGTCGCCGTACTTCTCGCGGATTTCCGCGAGCTCCTCGAGGACGACTTCGAGAATCCTTTCGTCGCTCGCCAGGATGGCGCGCAGCTCGGCGATCTTGGCTCGCAGCTCTTCGAGCTCGTCGAGGACCCGCTGGCGTTCGAGTGCGGTGAGCGCGCGCAACCGCATATCGAGAATCGCCTGTGCCTGACGGTCCGACAGCGAGAATTCGGCGCGCAAACCGGCGCGCGCGGCGGCGGTGTCGTCGGCGCCGCGAATGATCGCGATGACGCGATCGAGATTTTCGAGCGCGATCGCGAAGCCTTCCAAGATATGCGCGCGCGCTTCTGCCTGGGCGAGGTCGTAGGCCGTGCGACGTGCGATGACTTCGCGACGGAAGTCGAGGAAGTGTCGCAGCGAGCTCTTCAGCGGGAGGACCTGTGGTCGCCCGTTGACCAGCGCGAGCATGTTGACACCGAACGTCGTCTGGAGCGGCGTCTGCTTGTAGAGCTGGTTGAGGATTACTTCCGCCGGCGCATCGCGTCGCAGCTCGATCACGACGCGAATGCCCTTGCGGTCGGACTCGTCGCGTAGATCCGATACACCGTCGATCTTTCCGTCGCGCACGAGATCGGCAATACGCTCCACCAGCGACGCCTTGTTCACCATGTAGGGGATCTCGCTGACGACGATCGCGTCACCGCGTTTCCCCTCTTCGATCTCGGCGCGCGCGCGGACCGTGAGCTGACCCTTGCCCGTGGCGTAGGCGGTGCGGATACCTTCCGTGCCACAGATCATGGCGGCGGTCGGGAAATCGGGACCCGGGATCACGGCGAGGAGATCGTCGAGGTCGCAATCCGGGTTGTTCGCTTCGAGCACCAGCGCGTCGATGAGTTCGCGGATGTTGTGGGGCGGAATGTTCGTCGCCATGCCGACGGCGATCCCGGCGGAGCCATTCGCGAGGAGGTTCGGGAAACGCGTCGGAAGAACCGAAGGCTCTTCCGTGTGACCGTCGAAATTCGCGACGAAATCGACGGTTTCGCGATCGATATCGCGCAAGAGATCTTCGGCGAGCGGCGCGAGCCGCGCTTCCGTATAGCGGTATGCGGCGGCGGGATCGCCGTCGATGGATCCGAAGTTCCCCTGACCGTCGATCAGCGGATAACGAAGCGAGAAATCCTGCACCATCCGCACCATCGCGTCGTAGATCGCGCCGTCGCCGTGAGGGTGGTAGTGCTTGATCACCTCGCCGACGACACCGGCCGCTTTCGAGTAAGGACGCGAGGGCAGGAGCCCTTCGTCGTTCATCGCATAGAGAATGCGGCGGTGAACCGGCTTCAGGCCGTCGCGCACGTCGGGGAGTGCGCGACTGACGATGACGGACATCGAGTACGCGAGGAACGATGCTCGGACCTCGTCCTCGATATTGACGGGGACGCTTCCGGGATCGTCGGGCGGCGGCGCGGCGCCGTCTTCGGGATTTTCCGGGGGTACGTCTTCAGCCATAGAACCTAAGCCTCGCAGGGTGCGGAGCGGCTATACGTCGAGGTTTTGAACCTCGAGTGCGTTTTGTTCGATGAATTCGCGGCGCGGCTCGACCTCGTCACCCATCAAGGTGGTAAAGACTTCGTCCGCTTCGACGGCGTCTTCCACCTTCACCTGAAGCAGTGTCCTCGTCTCGGGATTCATCGTCGTCTCGGCGAGCTGATCGGGATTCATCTCCCCGAGTCCCTTGTAACGCTGAATGGACAGACCCTTTTCACCGGCGCTAAGGACATGCTCGAGCAAGGCGCGCGGGCTTCTGAACGTCGGCACATCGGCGTCTTCCGAGCCATCGCTTGCGAGTCGATAAGGCGCGTCGCCGAACGCCGTGAACTCGCGGCACAGTGCAGCGAGTCGATGTCCTTCGAGCGAGTCGAGGAGCGCGGCGTCGAGGCGCGTCGCGGTACGGACACCGGCTCGACGGGTCTCGACAACCAGGGCGAAGCCGTCGGGCGTCTCAACGACCTCGGTTTCGATCGGAAGCGCGTCGGGATACACGGCTTCGAGGGTCTCGCGAAGCGCGGCGCCGAGCGATGCCTCGAGTGCCGCGCCGTCGGCCAGGGAGTCGGCGTCATATGCGCCGCAAAGAAACGCCGCCTCGATGATTCGCTCGTCATCCGGCCGCATTTGAACGCGCTGCATGAGCTTTGCGAAGTCGGAAGCCGTCTCGAGCAACCGGCGCGAATCTTCGGCGGAAAGCGCACGTGCGTCTCCGCCCACTTGCACCGCAGCGCCGTCGAGGGCCAGATCGAGGAGGAACGTTTCCATCTCCGCCTCGTCCTTCACGTAACTCGTCTTCCGCCCTTTTCGCACTTTGAAAAGCGGCGGCTGCGCGATGTAGAGATAGCCCTGCTCGATGAAGTCCGGCATCCAGCGGTAGAAGAAGGTGAGCAGCAGCGTACGGATGTGACTTCCGTCGACGTCGGCATCCGTCATGATGATGACCTTGTGATACCGCGCCTTCTCGACGTTGAAGTCGTCGCCGATACCGCATCCGAGAGCTGCGACGATCCACTGGATCTGATCGCTCGAAAGCATTCGATCGAGACGCGCGCGCTCGACGTTGAGGATTTTCCCACGTAACGGGAGGATGGCTTGGAACTCCCGCGAGCGCCCTTGCTTCGCCGAACCACCCGCGGAGTCACCCTCGACGATAAACAGCTCGCTTGCGCTCGGATCTCGCTCTTGACAATCTGCGAGCTTCCCGGGAAGGGAGTGATCGGAGAGCGCCCCTTTACGGCGCGCCAGATCGCGCGCTTTGCGCGCGGCGGCGCGCGCGCGGGCCGCCTCGGTGCACTTCGTAATGATCGCTTTCGCCGCACTCGGGTTCTCTTCCAAGTGCTCGAGGAGCTTGTCGTAGAGAAGCTGCTCGACCAGACCGCGCACTTCACTCGTACCGAGCTTGGTCTTTGTCTGACCCTCGAATTCCGGCTGTGACAGCTTCACGGAAATGACCGCCGTCAGTCCCTCTCGAACGTCGTCGCCCGAAAGCGACTCGGGCGCTCCCTTTCCGTTTTTCATGTGCACCGCCAAATAGCGGTTCAACGTTCGGGTGAGCGCTGTGCGAAAACCGACGAGATGCGTACCGCCTTCGACCGTATTGATATTGTTCGCGAAGGAGAAGACGGCTTCGTTGTAGGAATCGTTGTACTGAAGGGCGATTTCGATCGCGACGGGAATCTCACGGCCCCCGGATGCCTCGGAACCCGTACGCTCGCCAGAGACGAAGATCGGTGGCCGATGCAGCGGGGAGCGCGCGCGATTCAGGTGCTCGACGAACGAGACAATGCCGCCCTCGTAACAAAAATCGTGCGACTTGCCGTCGCGCTCGTCGAGGATCTTGATCCGGACGCCGGCGTTGAGAAACGAGAGCTCCCGGAGTCGTTGTGACAAGACGTCGAACGAGAACTCGGTTGACGCGAAAATTTCAGCATCGGGCTTGAAGTGGATCGTTGTGCCCGTGCGGTCGGTGGTGCCCGTCGCCTCCAGGGGAGCTTGGGGCTCTCCGCGTCGATAACTCTGTTCCCAGATTTTTCCATCGCGATGCACCGTGAGATGAAGCGATTCGGACAAGGCATTGACGACGGAGACGCCGACGCCATGCAGTCCCCCGGAAACCTTGTAGTTCGACTCGTTGAACTTTCCTCCGGCGTGGAGGGTCGTCATGACCACTTCGGCAGCGGGACGGTTCTCCGACGTGTGGAGGTCGACAGGAATGCCGCGGCCGTCGTCCACCACGTTGATCGTGCCTTCCGCACCGATCGTGACGGAGATCTCTTTGCAAAAGCCGGCTAACGCTTCGTCAATCGAGTTATCGACGACTTCATAGACCAAGTGGTGAAGGCCATCGGGACCGGTTGTCCCGATGTACATCGCAGGCCGCTTCCGAACCGGTTCGAGGCCTTCGAGGACCTCGATGGAACTGGCGTCGTAGCTCAAAGGCGCATCCGCTCGTGCCGCTTCGGAGCGTCCGTTCCGTCGGGCACATTTCGCCCGCACGGGGCGCTTACCTGGGGGTGAAATGCCATCTCGGTCACTCGCCACTCAACAGGGTGGGTCGGCGTGTTCCGCGATATCGGCTCTGCAGCAGACGCTCGTCTGCTGGCCGGAAAAGAGCCTACATAATCTCTAAGTGTGCGTAAACCCTGACGCTTCTCACAAACGCATCGGCATGACCACCGCGATTGCGGTGGTCTCTTCCGCGGGCTCGAGCTGTGCCGGCGCGTTCGCCCCTCCGAGGCCGATCCGGGTCTCTTTAGCCCCGATTCCGTTCATTGCGTCGAGGAGGTAGCGAGCGTTGAAACCGATTTCGAGGTCTTCCCCGTCGTAGTCGATATCGAGCTCTTCCTGAGCTTCGCCGAGATCGGGATTCGTCGCGCTGACCACGAGCGTTCCAGACGACAGTGATACTTTGATCGCTCGGCTCCGCTCAGCTGACAGCAATGCGACGCGTCGGAGAGCGCGCACGACTTCATCCGTCGGGACGTTGAACGTGATCGGGATTTCCTTGGGGATTACTTGGCGGTAGTTCGGGAACTCCCCCTCGATGAGCCGCATCACTAGCGTGACATCGCCTTTCCTCACCAGGGCGCTGTTTCCATCGAAGCCGATCATCACCTCGTCGGCGTCGTCTTCGTCCACGAGGCGTTTCAGCTCTGCCAGACCCTTGCGCGGGATGATGACACCGCTCGCGAGTCCCTCGATGTTCTCACCGCCCCCCCGCTCGACCAGGGCCAGGCGGTGACCGTCGGTGGCAACCATGCGGATGTTGCTCGATTCCGCATCGACCTCGAAGAAGACACCGTTCAGGTTGTATCGGCTTTCGTCGAGGGAGGCCGCGTACATCGTGCGCTCGACCATGTCCGAGACCACCGGTGCAGAGAGACAGACGAGTTTGCCCGGTTCGAGCTCCGGTAGATCGGGGTATTCGGAAGCTTCATTCCCAGCGAGCGAGAAACGGGCGCGTCCGCAGCGGATATCGAGGCTCGCTGCATCCTGACTGGTGAGGTGAACGGGTTCTTCGGGGAGCTCTCGCGTGATGTCGTAGAACTTTCGCGCCGAGACCGTGAGCGTGCCTTCCTCTTCCACGTTCGCGGTGTGCGTGCCTCGAATCCCGATCTCCAGATCCGTCGCGGCGAATTCGAGTTCACCCTCGCCGTCTTTCTTTCCACGAGCCGTTAGGAGCACGTTGGCGAGAATCGGCATCGTATTGCGTTTCTCGACGATGGCCTGGATGCGGCCAAGACCTCGGAGAAGCTCGCTCCGTTGAATCGTGAGTTTCATGGCGGGTTCCCTATCTCAGATTTTCTCTTTGGTATTTAAAGACTGTGATGGCAGAGAGAGAAAGGGAGGCAGGACGGTCAGAACGCATGTAGGGGACGGAAATACCTCGGGAACTTACTCTGTCGGGAAGCGCCGACAAACGTCCGGAAGCGCACTCACGCAAGCCTCTCACCAACGGGCCCAGTTTACCACGGAAGGACCTTTAGCGGGCCAGGCACTTGCCCCTTCGAGCGTTCGTCGCTTGACATCAGGGAAGAGGCACGGTTACGCTCGGCCGCTCCTTTCTGGAGCGCCTCGATGAAACGCACTTATCAGCCGAGCCGCATCAAGCGTCGCCGACGTCACGGCTTTCGCGCCCGCATGAAGACAAAGGCGGGGCGGAACATCTTGAAGCGCCGTCGTGCGAAGGGTCGCAAGCGGCTCGCCGCGACGACACCCTCGAAGTAGAGCGGTCCGTCGGGTGGCGGTATGAGCCACTCAGGGCGAGAGCGCCGACTCCGCCAGCGCCGCGACTTCCTGCGACTCCAAAGGAGCGGTTGTCGCTCGGAGACGCGCCATTTCATCGTCCTCGACGCGGAGCGGTTTCCCGCGGCAGTCGGTGAAGCAGCACCTCGGCTCGGCGTGACCGTGAGTAAAAGGGTTGGCAACGCAGTCATGAGAAACCGCGTGAAACGCAAGCTGCGAGCGTGGTTCCACGCAACCGAGGAAGCGCTTCCCGCGCGCGACTACGTGATCATCGCCCGTCGTGGCGCGCCTCGTTTGTCACTTGCGGCGATCGACCAAGAGCTCCGTCAGGTACTGCGATGACGCGCGTCGAAACAGCTCTCGTCGGTCTGACGCACCTTGCGATCCGCGCGTACCAGCTCCTCATCTCACCACTTCTGGGCTCGTTGTGTCGCTTTGAGCCTTCTTGTTCACGCTACGCAGACGAAGCGTTGCGCCGCCACGGTTTGCTTCGCGGGGGAACGCTCGCTGTGCGACGCATACTTCGCTGTCATCCGTTCCGACCGGGTGGATATGACCCCGTTCCCGAAAACGTGACGCCTCGAAAGGCGGCTTGAGCCATGGATCGCAACCTGTTCCTAGCGCTTGGTCTGTCGTTCCTCGTCGTCGTTTTCTGGGCGTATGCGACGGCACCACCGCCCGGGGAGAACTCGGAAGCGCCCGCGGAAGCCCCTGCGCCGCCGCAGCCCGCGGACGCATTTGCATCGCTCGACGACGTACCCGGAACGAACCCGACAACCGACGGCATCGAGGCCACTCCGATCCCAGAGCCGAGCGAGCCCGAACCGGAGCGGGAACGTGCTCCGGAGAAACGCGCGGAACTCGAAACGCCGCTCTACCGATCGCTCTGGACGACTCGCGGCGGTGGACTTCTCGCGTGGGACCTCGCGAAGTACCGAACCGAACGCGCCGAGGCCGCGCCGCCGGTTCCCCTGGTGACGACACATATTGGTGTACCGCTGGCCCTCGCGACGCCGCTTGAAGGTCTGGGCTTCGGCGATCTGTCCGGAGAGACGTACGAGTTGCTTCAGCCTGACGCGAAAACGCTGCGGTTCGTGCTCGAGAAGAGCGGGGTCACGGTCGCGAAAGAGTTTACGTTCGACGACGAGTCGTACACGCTCGGCATGCGCTTCGAGATCGAGAACGGCGGCGACCGTCACATCCGGCCGACTTTTCGGATTCGCTGGCCGGTCCAGCAGCTGGATCTTCCGGATTATGCAGAACTATCGCTCGCTACCTGGCAGGACGGCTCGCTACACACGGGAAACCTGGGTACTGGCGGCGGATTCCTCGGCTTCGGTGGTCCGCTGAAGGAAGCGGAAGAGTATGTCGGCGACACACACTGGGTCGGCTCCCAACTCCGCTACTTCGTCGCAGCGCTCATCCCGACGCAGCCACGGGATGCTTCGTCGCGTTTTCAGCCGCTCGCGCAAGGTGCGCTCGGTGTGTCTGAATTGGCGTTTCGGCCCGTCGAGATCCCTCCCGGTCAGAAAGCGACGCGCGAGCTCCGCATCTACATCGGTCCGAAGGAGTCCGAGCGGCTCGACAAGATGGGTGCCCACCTCGACGATGCGATTCCAAAGGGCTGGTTCGCTCCGCTGACGAACTTTTTCATCTGGTTGCTCGCGGCGATCCATCAGTTCCTGCCGAATTACGGCGTTGCCATCATCGCGATAACCGTCCTCGTTCGCGTCCTGATGGTCCCTATCCTCGCTAAGCAAATGAAGTCGATGAAGCGGATGGGCGAGCTCCAGCCGCGGATGAAAGAGATCCAAGAGAAATACGGGGACGACCGTCAGAAGCAGTCCGAAGAGATGATGAAGCTGTACAAGGAAACCGGCTTCAATCCGCTCGCGGGTTGTTTCCCGATGCTCTTGCAGCTCCCGGTGTTCATCGGGCTCTACTACGCGCTACAAGGAGCGATCGAGCTGCGACACGCGCCGTTCGTCGGCTGGATCACGGACCTTTCCGCACCCGAGACGCTCTTCACCATCGCGGGTCTCGATCTCCCGATTCGGGTACTGCCCTTGTTGATGGGCGGCAGCATGATTCTGCAACAGAGCCTGACGCCCATGACGACGATGGATCCGGCACAGGCGAAGATGATGAAGTGGATGTTGCCCTCGGTCTTCACCATCATGTTTTATCAATTCGCCTCCGGCCTGGTCCTCTACTGGCTGGTCAGTAACGTCCTCGGTATCGCCCAGCAGTGGTATACCAACCGCCAGAAGACGGCCGGGTGATACGGGCCGAAGGAGTTCCGCGTGTACGATCCGAAATCCGAATCGAAAGAATTTGTTGCTACGAGTCACGACGAAGCCGTGGAGAAGGCGGTCGCCTTTTTCGGGGTCGCGAGCGCCGACGACCTGTCGCTGTCGACGCCTTCGGATGTCTCGGGGTTGGCGGGTCGGTCGGTTCTCGTAGCTCGCTCGAAGAGCGCGCCGGCAGCGGCGCCCGATCGAGGCGGTGAGCGGGAGCGCAGCACAGGTCGAGGCGGGCGAGACAGCGAGCGCGTCGAGTCGCGCGGGCGGACGCGCCGGGACCGCGGCGGCCGACGAGAGCGCAGCGAGCCCCGCGAAGAGCGCGTCGAAGCCGAAGCACCGGCGCCCTCCGCGCCCTCCGTGGGCACAGCCAAGGGTGAGCTGGACGAGGTCGGTGATTTCCTTCTCGGTACGGTCGAGCGCATGGACGTCGGCCCGTTCGAAATCGAGCAATCCGAAGAATCGGAGTACGTGATTTTCCAGCTCACCGGTGAAGCGGCAGATCGCTTGTCCTCGGGCGACGGTCGTACCACGGATGCGCTGCAACTTCTCGTGAATCAGGCGGCCCACCGCATCCACGAGGACCCGAAGCGGGTTGTCATCGATACCGGAGGCGATTCGGACAGTCGCGAGGCCCTGCTCTCGCGGGTCGCGGGCAAGGCGGCGAAGCGAGCTCGCGATACAGGTCGATCGGTGGCTTTGGAGGCGATGAGTCCCAGCGATCGGCGGCTTGTACACGTCGCGCTGCGCGACGAGCGCGGGATCGCGACGATGAGCGTCGGAGAGGGTCGCTATCGTCAGGTGCTCGTCGTTCCCGAAGGCGCCGCTGAGTTCGATGAGGCCTCAAGCTACGGCGTGGGCAACGAAGCCGAGTAGTACCCCGCCGGCCACGCGTTGCACGTGGAACGGCGTTCACAAAAAATTGTCGCGTTGCACGTGGAACGGCGTTCACAATCGCGTCGGTGAGCTCTGATCCGGACGATCAAAAACACGTACTCCAAGCTCTTCGGGACGGGATGGCCCACCTCCAGCGCCACCACCCGGGCTTCCAGCCCACACCCGACTTCGAAGAGCGCGTTCTGGCCCTCGCCTCGCTGACCGCCCGCTGGGCCAAGCGGATGAATCTGACCGGACACCGCGACGGGCCGAGCGTCATGCGGCACCTCATCCTCGACGCAACGGCCCTCGCGCTCGAACTGCCCTCGTGGAGGTCACTCGTCGATATCGGCTCGGGCGCAGGCTTCCCGGGCCTACCCGTCGCTTGCTTGTACCCCGACCGCAAGATCACCCTCGTCGAACCGCGAGAACGAAGACATCATTTTCAGAAAGAGGCTCGCCGGAGTCTCGGATTAAGCCAGGTCCGTACGCTGCGCGGGCGCGCGGAGGAACTGCCCCCTGAACCGCATGACATCGCGCTCTGCCAGGCGGTCGCGACCCCCGCACAGGCAGAAGCGCTCCTGCGGCCGTGGGTGAAGGACACGGGCTGGATCGCACTTCCCCTCTCCCGCGAGCAAGCCGCGTCGATCTGTCCGCGGCCTGATGCCGAAGATCGAACCTACGTGGCCCCAGATGGTCGCGAGCGCGGCCTTCGGCTCCTCTCGATGAATTGAGCTGCCCAGATTCGCCGCCTGTGGTAGAACAACTCAAGGATGCAACGGGGCGGTGCATCCTACTGTTCAATCAGTGAGAAAGACCCTCCTCATGAATCCGGTGACCCCTGGCCGAAGTCGCCTACATTTCCCCACGGGTAATAGCCCCACGGGGCATGTCATCGCTGTGGTCAATCAAAAAGGCGGTGTGGGGAAAACGACCACAGCCGTCAATCTCGCCGCCTCGCTCGCCGCTTCGGAGCACTCCACCCTTCTGATCGATCTCGACCCCCAGGGGAATGCGAGCAGTGCTTTCGGATGCTTCGAGCCTTCCCGCCAGATTTATGACGCGCTCCTCGGAGGTGCGTCATTGGCCAGCGTCGCTCAGCCCACGGAGCTGTCTCACCTCCACCTCGCGCCGGCCGCTGCCGATCTCGTCGGAGCCGAGGTCGAATTAGTCGGGCTCGAGTCCCGGGAAACGCGACTCCGTGATGCCCTCGAGCCCGTGCGCCACCGCTATGACTTCATCTTGATCGACTGCCCGCCCTCGCTGGGCTTTCTGACACTGAACGCACTGGCTGCCGCCGATTCGGTGTTGATCCCGCTTCAGTGCGAGTACTACGCGCTCGAGGGCCTCGCGCGGTTGCTCGACACCGTGTCACGGGTGAAGCCGCTCAACCCCGAGCTCGAAGTCGGCGGCATCGTCTTTACGATGTTCGATCCCCGGGCGAATCTGAGCCACCAGGTCGCCGAGGAAGCGAGGGAGCACTTCGGAGATCGGGTGTTCGAAACGACGATCCCTCGCAATGTCCGTCTCAGTGAAGCGCCGAGCCACGGCAAACCCGTCTTGCTCTACGATATCCGTTCCCGCGGTGCCCAGGCCTATCTCGCACTCGCGAAGGAACTCCTCTCGCGGGATCAGCGGCGCCCGCTTTCACCGCGCCCGCCGCCAGCACTCGCGGGAGCGAACGCTCCCACCGTCGGAGGCAACCATGGCCCAGCGACGTAGCGCCCTCGGTCGAGGGCTCGGCGCGCTCTTGCCCGAAGCGCCGCGCGAAGCCGCGCCCGATCCGGTGCAGGCCGCTGGCTCGCCCGACGGGTCGTCGCTCGAACTCGAGGTTGGGCGCATTCGCCCGAACCCCGATCAACCGCGTCGACAGTTCTCGGAGGAAGAGCTCGCGCACCTCGCAGATTCCCTCGAGCGCTACGGCGTGCTGCAACCGATCGTCGTTCGCGCCGTCCGCGACGACCCGAGCGCAGACTACGAGCTCGTCGTCGGCGAACGTCGGTGGCGGGCCGCACGGGTCGCTGGCCTCGAGCGGATCCCTGCGACGATCGCGGACATCGCTCCCCGGGATCTGCTCGAAGTCGCCCTCGTCGAGAACATCCAGCGCGAAGATTTGAACCCCATCGAGCTGGCCCTCGCGTTCCGGGCTCTCTCGGAATCCGGGGCGACGCAACAGGAGATCGGCGAGCGCGTGGGCCTCGACCGGTCCAGCGTCGCGAACCACATCCGGCTCCTGGACCTGCCCCGCGAGCTTCAGCAGGACGTGGAGGACGACGTGATCACCATGGGTCACGCCAAGGCGCTGCTTCAGCTCGGCAATCCGGAACGCCGCCGCCAGCTGCGCGATCGGATCGTCGCCGAGGGCCTCTCGGTGCGAGCGGCCGAAGCCTACGCGCGGCAACTGTCGGGGACACCCGCCGCCAAAAAGGCGCGCCGCCCGGAGGTCGTCGACCCGAACGTGGCGCAGCTCCTCGACCTCCTTCGGGACCGGCTCCAGACCAAGGTTCGGATCTCCGGCACCGGGGCGCGGGGCAAACTCGAAATCGAGTTCTACGGGCCGGCGGAGTTGGATCGTATCTCGGAAGCGATCCTGGAGCGTGCCTGATGGCAGCCGAAACCCCCCGGACCCCCGAACTCCAAAGCGATGACGTGATCCTAGCGAGCGACACGCGGGCGCCGTTGATGGCGGTTCCCCAGGGTGCGCGCTTCTCGGGCACGGTGGCCTTCGCGGGCGCCGCGCGTATCGAAGGCACGCTCGACGGGAACGTCTGGGCGAGCGGCAGCCTGGAGGTTTCCACGGAGGCTCGGATCCGAGGATCGATCGAAGTCGACGAGTGCATCGTCGCGGGGTCGGTCGAGGGGGATGTCACCGCGCGCCAGCGCTTGACGTTGCGCGCCGGCGCGCGAGTCGAGGGCCGCGTCACGACGGCGAAACTCAGTGTCGAAGACGGCGCGGTCCTGGCCGGCCCGTGCACCATCGTGTGACGCACGTTTCCGCCGAAACGCGAGCGATTTCGGGTGGAAACGCATCTTGAAGTTGACCGGGGTTGTGTCAGAATCCCGCCGCTCCACGCCGTGTAAACCGCCGCGACGGGGGTCCCACCAAGTCAGGACCCAGCCTCCGCGGTCGAGCTACACGGGTGTCGAGTCCACTTCGATCCCGGGAGACGAAAACCGACCCATGTTCCGAGCGCAGGCCCCGGGCTTCGTTCCGCTCTCGCTTCGCCCCGTTCGCTGGCTCGCGCCAGCGGCCCTGTTCATTCCCGCGACGGCGCAAGCCGCCGGCGGTGCGCTCGAGATCTTTCCCGACAAAGGCATTTTCATTCAGGTCGCGTTGTTCGCACTCCTGATCGCGCCCATCAACAAGTTCCTTTTCCAGCCGGTGATGCGTGTGTTGGAAGAGCGGCGCGAACAAATCGAAGGCGCGCGAGCCCGCGCTGAAGCGATGCAGAAGGACGCGAACGCCGTACTGGCGAAGTACGAAACCGCCGTGCTCGGCGCCCGCGAAGAAGTGGAGAACGAGCGCAAGGCCCGCGTCGAATCGGCTCGCGACGAGCGTGCAAAGTTGACGACGCAGGCGCGCTCCGGCGCCGAAGCGCAGGTGACACAAGCGCGCAGCGACGTCGCGTCGGCCCTCGAGGACGCGCGGAACCAGCTTCGAACGGAAGCCACGGAGCTCGCTCGCGAAGCGGCTTCACGCGTCTTGGGACGGGAGCTCTCGTGAGGCGCGTTGCGATTCTTGTCGTCGCGTGTCTCACCGCTGCACCGTCCTTCGCCGCCGGCGGTGAAGGCGAAGGTAGCCACGTCTTTTGGGAGGTCTTCAACCTCCTGCTGCTGATCGCGGTCCTCATCTTCGTCACGCGCAAGTCGGTGACGGCGTTTCTCAAGAACCGACGCGATCAAGTGGCGAACAATCTCCGCGAATCCGAAGAGCTGCTGACGGAATCGAAGGAGCGACTCGCGGAGCTCGAGCGCAAGAGCGGCAACCTCGACGAGCAGCTCGTGGAAATCCGGCGCGAGGCGACTGAACGCGCCGAGCGGGAAGCCGAAGCCATCATCGCCGACGCGAGGGAAACCGCCGCGCGCATCGAGCGCGACGCGACCGGCGCGGTCGAGCGCGAAGTGCTCCGCGCGAAGCAGCAACTGCGTGCCGAGGCGTCGGAGCTCGCGATCGAGCTCGCCGCCGAGCGGTTGAAGAGCGACGTCAGCGACGCCGATCGGACGCGCTTGGTCGACGAGTTCATCGCGCGTGTCTCGGACGGCGCGAGCGCCTCGGGGACAAGCTAGTGGCGCGAAACGCGGCGGCCGGTCGCTACGGAAAGGCGCTCTTCGAACTCGCGACGGAAGAAGGTCGCGCGACCGAAGTGCGCGAGGAGCTCGCCGGTCTCGCCGAGGCCCTCGAACAAAGCGACGAGTTGAGCAACGTGCTGTTGCAACCGCTGTATCCGGCGAACGAACGAAAATCTGTACTCGCCGCGGTGGCTGAGCAACTCGGAACGAGTCCGACGTTGCAGCGGTTCTACTCGTTCCTGATCGACCAGCGCCGCTTGGTCGACATCGAGGCGATCCGCGAGGCGTACGAGTCGTTGGCCGACGCCGCAACGGGTGTTGCTCGGGCCGAGATTCGAAGCGCGAGCCCTCTCGACACCGAACAACTCGAGCGCTTGACGCAGGCTTTGGCGGCGCGCGTCGGGCAAGACGTGAGCGTGACGGTTGAGGTCGATCCCGAACTTCTCGGCGGCGTCGTCGCCAAGGTGGGCGACCTCCTTCTCGACGGCAGTCTGCGCAGCCAACTCGATCAAATGCGCAGCGCCTTACTCGACGACTGAGTGAGGACTGAGCGGGCCGACGGCCCGGCACGGAGCAAGCGATGCAACTGAAGCCCGGTGAGATCACCGACATCCTGAAGCGCGAAATCAAAGAGTACGGTCGCGATATCGACGTTGCCGAGACCGGTACCGTGCTCTCGATCGGCGACGGTATCGCCCGGGTGTACGGACTCGACAAGGCGATGGCCGGCGAACTCGTCGAGTTTCCGGGCGGCGTCACCGGGATGGTGCTGAACCTCGAAGAGGACAACGTCGGCGTCGCGGTCATGGGTGAAGCGGCCCACGTGCGCGAGGGCGATCTCGTCCGACGCACGGATCGCATCGTCGAAGTCCCCGTCGGCCCGGCGCTTCTCGGTCGCGTGGTCGACGCGCTCGGGAATCCTATCGACGGGAAGGGGCCCATCGAAGCGGCCGAAACTCGGCGCGTCGAAGTGAAGGCGCCCGGGATCGTCGCGCGTAAATCCGTCCACGAGCCGCTGCAGACCGGAATCAAAGCGATCGACGCGATGACGCCTATCGGTCGCGGACAGCGCGAGCTCATCATCGGCGACCGTCAAACGGGGAAGACCGCGATCGCCGTCGACACGATCATCAATCAGAAAGGCGGCGACGTCTTCTGCATCTACGTGGCGATCGGGCAGAAGCAGTCGACAGTCGCCCAGGTGGTCGACAAGCTGAATCAGTACGGCGCCATGGATTACACCATCGTCGTCGCGGCGACGGCGAGCGAGACGGCGCCGCTCCAGTTCATCGCGCCCTACACCGGGTGCGCGATGGGCGAGTGGTTCCGGGACAACGGGAAGCACGGGCTCATCATCTACGACGATCTCTCGAAGCAGGCCGTCGCCTACCGCCAGCTCTCGCTGCTGTTGCGGCGACCGCCCGGACGCGAGGCGTATCCCGGCGACGTGTTCTATCTGCATTCGCGGCTTCTCGAGCGCGCGGCGAAGGTCGACGATTCGCTCGGCGGCGGCAGCCTGACGGCGTTGCCGATCATCGAGACGCAGGCCGGCGACGTGTCGGCTTATATCCCGACGAACGTCATCTCGATCACCGACGGTCAGATCTTCCTCGAGACCGATCTCTTCAACTCGGGAATTCGCCCGGCGGTGAACGTCGGCTTGTCGGTCTCGCGGGTGGGCGGCGCAGCGCAGACGAAAGCGACGAAAGCCGTCGCGGGAACGTTGAAGCTCCAGCTCGCGCAGTACCGGGAGATGGCGGCGTTCGCGCAGTTCGGTTCGGATCTCGACAAGGCGACGCAGGAGCAGCTCGCGAACGGCGAACGCCAGACCGAGATGCTGAAGCAGCCCCAGTACGCGCCGATGCCCATGGAAGACCAAGTCGTGTCGATCTTCGCCGCAACGCCGCAACGGGATCGCAGCTCTTGGGTACGTGATCTCGGTCTCGAAGACATCGGTCGCTACGAGACCGAGCTCCTTTCCTATATCAAGACGAATCACGCAGATATTCTCTCGTCGATTCGCGAGTCGGGTGCTCTCGCGGACGATGTCCGGGACAAGTTGGTCGCCGCGCTCGACGCCTTTGCCGACGTCTTCCAAGCGAGCAAACAGAACTAGTGGCGACGCTTCGAGACATTCAACGCCGCATCCGCAGCGTCGAGAAGACGCAGCAGATCACGAGCGCGATGCGCATGGTGGCGGCGGCGAAACTACGCCGCGCTCAAGATGCCATCATCGCCGCGCGTCCCTACGCCGAGAAAATCTACGCAACCTTGGCCGACGTCTCTGCGCGCCAGGGTGGTGAGTCCGAGCACGCGCTCCTCGAAGAGCGGCCGGAGCGGCGCACGCTAGAAGTCGTGATCGTGACGTCGGACCGTGGGCTCTGCGGTGCCTTCAACTCGAATATCCTGAAGCTGGCCGAGAGCTATATCGGCGAGCAAAGTGCGTCCTTCGACCGGGTGGCGGTCAGTGCCGTCGGGCGCAAAGCGGACGAATACGTTCGTCGCCGCCACGCGGATCGGGTCGAGGGGAGCTGGACAGGCATCCCGACGGTGGCGTACGCGAACGCCGTCGAGATCGCGGAACATCTGTCGAGTCGTTTCCGCGAAGAGAACATCGACGAGGCAGTCGTCATCTACAGCGAGTTCGTTTCGGCACTGACCCAGACGCCGCGTGTGCTTCCGGTCTTGCCGTTCCGAACCGATCTCGAAGAAGCCCACGGCGAAGCCTCGCCGTTCAACATCGAACCTTCCCCCGAAGCGCTTCTGCAGGCGCTGGTTCCGCGGGCGCTCGAGTTCACGATCTTTCGCGCGCTGCTCGAGAACCAAGCGGGGGAGCACGCGGCGCGCATGACCTCGATGGAAGCCGCGACGCGAAATACCGAAGAACTCATCCGCAGCTTGACGCTGCAGTTCAACCGCGCCCGCCAGGCTGCGATCACCAAAGAGTTGGTGGAAATCGTGACCGGCGCCCAGGCGCTGGAAGGCTAACGGAGATCGTTATGGCAGACGGTGGCATGACAGACGGCAAAGGGAAGATCACGCAGGTGCTCGGTCCGGTGGTGGACGTGGAGTTCCCGCCGGGCACGCTGCCCGAGATCTTTACGGCGCTGCGGGCGACGAACCCGGGGATCGACGATCGCGCCGACAACCTCGTCATCGAAGTCGCGCAGCATCTCGGTGAGAACACCGTGCGGTGTATCGCGATGGATACCACGGAAGGTCTCACACGCGGTCAGGACGTGACCAACACCGGTGACGTCATCAAGGTGCCCGTCGGGCCGGCGACGCTCGGACGGATCATGAACGTGATCGGCGAGCCCGTCGATGAGCGCGGGCCCATCGGCGCGGAAACCAAATACCCGATCCACCGACCCGCGCCGGAATTCGTCGATCAGGCGACGTCCGTCGAGGCGCTCGAGACCGGCATCAAGGTCGTCGACTTGATCGCGCCGTATCCGAAGGGCGGCAAGATCGGGCTGTTCGGCGGCGCGGGCGTGGGCAAGACGGTCGTCATCATGGAGCTCATCAACAACATCGCGAAGGAACACGCAGGCTACTCGGTGTTCGGTGGCGTCGGCGAGCGCACACGCGAAGGCAACGACCTCTGGAACGAGATGATGGAGGCGAAGTTGTCCGATGGGACAACGGTGCTCGACAAGGCGGCTCTGGTGTACGGGCAGATGAACGAGCCGCCGGGAGCGCGCGCGCGCGTGGGTTTGACCGCCTTGACCGCGGCCGAGTACTTCCGCGACGAAGAGGGCAAGGACGTCCTTCTGTTCATCGATAACATCTTCCGCTTCACCCAGGCGGGCTCGGAAGTCTCGGCACTCTTGGGCCGCATCCCGTCGGCTGTGGGTTACCAGCCGACGCTCGCCACCGACATGGGCGAGTTGCAGGAGCGCATCACGTCGACGACGAAGGGGTCGATCACGTCGGTGCAGGCGATTTACGTGCCCGCGGACGACTTGACGGACCCGGCGCCGGCAACCGCGTTCACCCACCTCGATGCAACGACGGTCCTCTCGCGGCGCATTGCCGAGCTCGGGATCTACCCGGCGGTCGATCCGCTCGACTCGACCAGCCGCATTCTCGATCCGCAGGTGGTCGGCGAGAATCACTACACGGTCGCGCGCGACGTGCAGCAGGTTCTGCAGCGCTACAAGGATCTGCAGGACATCATCGCGATCCTCGGGATGGACGAACTTTCGGAAGAGGACAAGCTCACCGTGAATCGCGCGCGAAAGCTCGAGCGGTTCTTGTCGCAGCCCTTCCACGTCGCCGAGCAGTTCACGGGCACGCCCGGAACCTACGTCCGTCTGGAGGACACGATTCGCGGCTTCAAAGAGATCCTCGACGGCAAGCACGACGATCTGCCGGAGCAGGCGTTCTACATGGTGGGCACCATCGAAGAAGCTCGAGCGAAAGCCGAGACTCTCTGAGCATGCCCTTCTCCCTCTATATCGCGACGCCCATCGGCGAGGCGTACGACGCCCAAGTCGAATCGGTGGTGCTGCCTGGGGTCGAGGGCGACTTCGGCGTTCTCGAAGGGCACGAGGCGTTTATTTCCGCGCTTCGCGCCGGCAGCCTGACGGTTCACGAGCTGGGTGGCGGTCAGCGCGTGGCCGCCGTTCCCGGCGGGTTCGCGGAGATCGCGGAAAACACGGTGACCGTGACCGTCGGCCGCTGCGAATTCGCCGACGAAGCGGACCGCAACCCCGAGGAAATCGCGCGGGAGCGCGCGCAAGCGATGATCGAGGAAATGCGAGCAACGGATGAAGGCGAGGCGTTCTACCAGCAGTACCAGGACGCGTTTTCGGAGAGAATCGCCAGCGAGAACTAGGCGGCGCGCGCCTTCAGCTTCGCTTTTCCATCTTCGACGACCACGCGGAACTGCACGTTCTCGCAGCCGAGTTTTGCTCGCAGGGCGGTCTCCTGTTTGGAGAGCAGATCGGACAACGCTTTCGGCGTAATCCCTTTGACGTCCTGCCCACACGCTTCGCGCGCCGCGACATAAGTTTCGAAGAGCTCATTCGGGTTCTTCGAGCCTGTTTTCTTACGATCCGCTTTCGGCGGCGCGTCCTCGCGAACCCGAAGGTTCGCCTTGAAGACGTGGCGCTCGTAGGTGCCCTCTTCGATCTTGCGTTCGGTGGCGTCCCAATGTCGGCGGAACGAGAAATAACGCGCCCGCAAGTTGCTGAATTTGAAGCGGTGGCCGGTGTTTTGGATCGGCTTGTTCGCGTAGATCGCGAACATCTTCTGGACTTCTTGGCGCAGCATGTGGGGAGAGCGCGTGCGAGAACCGAGGAAGTACTGCTCGTACTCGTTCCGCAGCATCTTCAGCTTGACCTCCATGTACTGGAGGTCCTCGGTGATCTCGGTCCCGAACTCAGGCATCGAACCCCTATCGGGGTGTGATGCTTAAACCTTGATGCGAAATCGCAACAAAAGGGGGATCCGGACCACATTGACGCGCGTCATCCGCCTATGACGCGCGTATCTCCGGTTTAAGGATCTGGCCGTCACCGCCCGTGACGCGGAACTCGCCGGCACCGCCTTCGGCCTGCCGCGCCGCGAACGTCGGGTTCCCGGCAATTTCGAAACCCGCGTCTCGGATCGTCTGATAGGTCTCGTCCACCGCGTCCCCGCGCGTCGTCAGGTAGCCCTCGACGAACAAGCTGTTAGCCGGCCACAGCGCCAGCGCGCCGAGCGCGCGCAAATGGCCTTCCCGTCCCGCGGAGATCCGGACCTCGGCCCGGGGATTGATGAGCCGCATCAGCGCCAAGTGGCGCAGGCAGCGCTCGGGAGTGAGCGTTCCGTCGCCGAGAAGCCGATTCCCTTCGATGGGGATCAGGAAGTTCACCGGGATCGAGGGTACTTCGAGTTCGCGCAGCTTGAAGGCCACGTCGATGACGTCGTCCGCTCGCTCGCCCATGCCCACGATGAGTCCGCTGCACGGTTCAATACCGCGCCGCCGGGCGGCGAGAAGGGTGTTTACGCGGTCTTCGAAAGTATGGGTGGAACAGATCTCCGGGTAGTGCGATTCGCTCGTGTTGAGGTTGTGGTTCAGCCGATCGAGCCCCGCGTCTGCGAGGATCTCGGCGTGCTCGTCACCCAGCAGACCGACGGAGAGACAGACCTCGATCGGGTACCGGGCCTTCACCTCCCGGATGACCGAGGCGAGCTCCTTCACCGTCCGCAGACTCGGACCGCGTCCCGAGAGCACCATGCAATAGCGAGACGCACCCGACTCGGCGGCCCGGGACGCTTCCGCCAGGATTTCCTCGGTGGGCTTTACGGGGTACTTGCGGATCGAAGCATCCGAATCGCGTGACTGCGAGCAGTAGCCACAGTCTTCCGGACACAGCCCGTTCTGAACGTTGTTCAACAAATGGACCATGACGGCGCGACCGAAGTGGCGCTCTCGCGGAAGGTAGGCCGCGTGCAGGAGCGGGAGCAGCGCCACGTCGTCTCCCTCGAGCACCCAGCGGCAGGTGTTGCGATCCGGCGCGCGGTCTTCGAGTGCTGCCTCGGCGAGCTCGGCGTAGCGAGTGAAGGCCGTGATCGACGGGTCGGTTACGGCTTGCGTTTCAGACGAGAGCGGGGCTTGAGACACGCGGGACCTCCGAAGGGCCGAGCGTATGCCCGGCCCGGTCCACCGTCAACGTTCGTTCGCAGACCGGTTGACAGCCGATGTCGTTACCATGGCGCGGTGGCAAAGGCGCGCAGCGACTTCGAATGCGACGAGTGTGGAACCCGCCACGCGCAGTGGCTCGGCCGTTGCACGGGTTGCGGCGCCTGGGACACGATTCACGAACGCGCCGAGGACCGTGCCGCCGCCGCGGCGGGGAGCTTCGGCTGGGAGGGCCCACGGGAAGTCCGCGCCCTCAACGAAATCGCCGAATCCGCAGCAGCTCGCATCCAATCGGGTATTGGCGAACTCGACCGCGTCACGGGCGGCGGGTTCGTCCCGGGCTCCGTCGTGCTCCTCGGAGGCGAGCCGGGCATCGGGAAATCGACCCTGAGTCTGCAGTTGGCCCGAGGGTTCGAAGAGACCGGCCGGCGTGTGCTGTACGTCAGCGCCGAAGAGAGTCTCGAGCAGCTGCGACTCCGCGCGGATCGCCTAGGGGCGCTCGGAAACGGTTTGTTCGCGCTGCCCGAAACCCGGGTCGAAGCCCTCGAGAAACCCTGGCACGACGTCGCTCCCGGGCTGGTTGTCGTCGATTCCATACAGACCATGCGTTCCGATCGCGCGAACTCCGCTCCGGGCTCGGTCTCGCAAGTTCGAGAAAGCGCCGCGCTCCTCGCGAGTGCCGCGAAAAGCCAAGGCAGCGTTCTGGTTCTCGTCGGACACGTGACAAAGGACGGAAGTCTCGCGGGACCGCGCGTCCTGGAACACCTGGTCGACGTGGTGCTCCTTTTCGAAGGTGACCGCGGTCAGGGCTTCCGCATGCTGCGCGCCGTGAAAAACCGCTTCGGCGGAACCCAGGAGCTCGGCGTCTTCAACATGACCGCCGAAGGGCTCGAAGGCGTCCCGAACCCGAGCGCGCACTTTCTCTCCGACCGACGAGCGGGCGCCCCCGGAACGGCCGTGGTTCCACTTCTCGAGGGAACGCGTCCGCTGCTCGTCGAGGTGCAGGCCTTGGTTGCGCCCGCCGGCTACGGCACGGCGCGCCGGACCTGTGTCGGCGTCGACGATACGCGTGTCGCGCTGCTGCTCGCGGTTCTCGATCGCGGGACGAACCTCGATTTCGTCTCGCGCGATGTCTACATGAACGCGACCGGTGGCGTGCGCATCGCGGAGCCCGCGGCGGATCTCGCCATGGCACTGGCACTCGCGTCGAGCCGTCTCGATCGTGCGCTACCCGAAGACGTCGCGGCCTGCGGAGAGGTGGGATTGGGCGGCGAGCTCCGACCCGTGGCACGCCTCGAGGCCCGCGCCGCGGAAGCCGCGCGCCTCGGTTTCCGCCGGTTGCTCGTCCCGGAGACGCCCGCCTCACCGCCCCCGGCACGCGTCGGCCAACTCGACATCCTGCCCTTTGCCC
Organism: Myxococcota bacterium; assembly: GCA_965223705.1. Taxonomy (GTDB): domain Bacteria; phylum Myxococcota_A; class UBA9160; order UBA9160; family UBA6930; genus UBA6930. Next base: position 222,106 of record OZ245015.1, read on the forward strand.
GGCTCTCGGAAGCGGTTGCGTGGCTCGGCCAACAGGCTGTGAACGAAGGTTAACTAGCTGTTTTTGCGACGGTTTTCGGCTTTCCGGGGATTGCCCCGACGGTGGCGACCAGCTAGCCTCCCCCCATGAGCGAAGCCCCTCCCCGAGGCTCCGGTCGTCCGGCAGCGCACGTGGAAACGCTCCTAGAGCTGGTCGATGCGTGCCTGCGCGACCACCTCGCGTCGGAGAGTGCGCTGGTCCGCGCGATCGGCGATCACGTGTTCGCGAACCCGGGCAAGCGACTGCGGCCGGCGCTGCTGATGCTGGCCGCTGAGCTCTGCGGCTATACCGGCCCGCGCCGCATCCAGCTGGCCGCGGCTCACGAGATGATCCACACCGCCACCTTGCTGCACGACGACGTCGTCGATCTCGCGGAGCTCCGGCGCGGCCAACCGGCAGCTCACGTCTTATGGGGCAACCGGCGAGCGGTGCTGGTCGGCGATTTCTTCTACGCGCGCGCATCGCAAATGATCGTCGAAGACGGCGAGCTCGCGATCGTCGGTCTGTTCGCCGACATGATTCGCCTCATGTCCGAAGGCGAGCTGTTGCAACTCGAGCGGAGCTTCGATCCCGATGCGAGCGAAGCGCACTATTACGCGGTGATCGAGCGCAAGAGCGCTGCCCTGCTCTCGGCGGTTTGCGAGATCGGCGCGATTCTCGGCGGTGTCACGCCCGCCGAACGAAAACGTCTCGCCGATTTCGGCCGCGAGCTGGGCCTCGCATTTCAAATGCGCGACGACGCGCTCGACTACGCGTCGAGCGCCGAAGAACTCGGCAAGCCGCCGCTCACGGATTTGCGCGAGGGCAAGATCACCATGCCGCTCCTGCTCGCATTGAAGCGCGCGACCCACGCTGAGTACGAAGCGGCCACAGCCGTCTTGAAGAATGCGGCGACGCGCAGCGCGGAAGGTTCGAGCGAAACCCTCGAAGACGAGGAAGTCGAGCTAGTCCGAAGTCTGGTCGAGCGCATGCGCGGCGTCGAAGACACCAATCGACGCGCGCTGTCGCATATCGATCGGGCGCGAGCGGCACTGGCCGCTTTCCCCGACAACCCCGCGAGACGCGCACTTCTCGCCGCGGCGGATTTCTCGGTGGCCCGTCGCGCTTAAGCTCCCCGAGGTCCCGGGAGCGATGCAATGGAAATGACAAACCAGCAACCCCTTTCGGCGCACGGGCGCGGCATACGAACGTTTGCCCTCGCAATGCTTTTGGCGGCGCTCGTCGCCGCCGGTGCGTTGGCGGAAGGGCGCGGTGTTGTGAACATCAACACCGCAAGTGCAGCGGAGTTGGCGCTTCTCCCCGGAATCGGGGAGAGCAAAGCGTCGGCCATCGTTTCGACCCGCAAAGCGCGGGGCGGTTTCAGCTCGGTGGACGATCTTCTTGCGGTCAAGGGGATCGGCGAGGTCGCCCTCGAGAAGATCCGCAGTCACGTCGTGCTGAAAGGCGCGACCACGCTGAAGGAATAGGCGGCTCGGATGCCGGGGGAGGAGATCCCCCGGCATCACTTTGCTACACCGCCGCGAGGAGGTCCCCCGTTGAGTAACGCGATCGTCTCCCTTCACGCGCTCGAGATCCTCGATTCGCGCGGAAACCCGACGCTTTCTGTCGAAGCGACGCTCGAGGACGGCGCCGCCGGTTGGGCCGCGGTTCCGTCCGGCGCTTCGACCGGCGCGCGCGAAGCCCTGGAGCTCCGCGACGCCGACGGCGATCGCTATGCCGGAAAGGGGGTGCTCCGCGCGGTCGGGCACGTGAACGGCGAAATCGCGGCTGCGCTTCGCGGCCAGGTCGTCGGCGGTCTCGCCGAGCAACGCACGATCGACCGCGCTCTCATCGAGCTCGACGGCACGGAGACGAAGGCACGACTCGGAGCCAACGCACTACTCGGCGCTTCCCTTGCCGTCGCTCACGCCGGAGCGGTCTCCGCGGGCGTGCCCCTCTACGAGTTTCTGAGCGAGGGCGAGGCGCAGCTTCTACCCGCACCCATGATGAACGTGATCAACGGCGGAGCGCACGCGGACAACAACGTCGATCTACAGGAGTTCATGCTGTTTCCCGTGGGCGCACCGACGTTTCGCGAAGCGTTGCGGTGGGGAGCCGAAGTATTTCACACGCTGCGCAAGGTGCTCGCCGAGAAAGGCTACGCGACGTCGGTTGGCGACGAAGGCGGTTTCGCGCCGAACCTCGGGTCGAACCGCGAAGCGATCGAACTCATTTTGCGCGCGATCGAGGCCGCGGGTTACCGGGTCGGGGACGACATCGCCATCGCGCTTGATCCGGCTTCCAGCGAGTTCTTCCGCGGTGGGCACTACCATTTGGACGGCGAGGGCCAGCAGCTCGATTCCGGCGCGATGGTGGCGTTTTGGGAAGACTGGACGTCCCGGTATCCCATCCTCTCGATAGAGGACGGTTTGGCCGAAGAAGATTGGGACGGCTGGGCTGCGCTCACCCGTGCTTTGGGGGAGCGCACCCAACTCGTGGGAGACGATCTCTTCGTGACCAATCCGGCGATCCTACGGCAGGGCATCGAGCGGGGCGTGGGGAACGCGATCTTGATCAAAGTGAACCAGATCGGAACGCTGTCCGAGACGCTCGAGGCGATGGCCTTGGCGCGCTCCGCCGGCTACGCATCGATCGTGTCGCATCGTTCGGGAGAAACCGAAGACACCACCATTGCGGATCTCGCCGTCGCTACCGGCGCCGGCCAGATCAAGACGGGCTCCCTCTGTCGATCGGATCGGGTGGCGAAGTACAACCGGCTGTTGTCGATCGAAGCGAGGCTCGGAGCGCGCGCGCATTACGCCGGTCGCGAGACGATCCGAGGAGTCTCGGCGTGAATCCCCTGACGCGCGTTTTGGCCTTTGCGCTCCTCGGGGCACTTGTCGCGACGCCGCCGGTCTGGGCGCACAGTCCGTCGGGCCAACGGGTCGCAGCAAAGCTCATCGATAAGAATCAGGCGGCGGGCCGCACCCAAACGCTGTCGCTACACGTCTCGCTCTTGCTCGGCGCACAGCAGACGGTCGTCGCGAGCGGGCGTCTCGATACCAGCCCGAACGGGTATGCTCGCCTCGAGCTCGAGAGTCCCCAGGGCATCGTCGAGCGCCACTTGTCGCGCCGGGGTGTCGTCACCGCGAGCCGCGACGGACGCCCGCTCGATTCGCCGCGGCCGTTTCTCGCGCCGTTGCCGCTGCTGCAGCTCGGCTCGCCAATTGCGTACAGCGATCAACTCGGCGGCCGATCCCTCACCGAACCTGTGGCGCTCGGCTACGTCGGCGACCACGATTGCTACGTCTTGGGCCGCAAGCGCGGCACCTCGATGTGGGTCGACCTCGAAACGCTCGATGCAGTCCGGCTTTCCGCAGCGAACGGCACGGCCTTCGAGCTCGGCCCCTACCAGCCGTTCGGGCAGGTGCTTCTGCCCTCGTGGATCGAGAGTCGCGACGACGGAGCGTTCCGGGCTCGCCTTGTCATCGACGAGGTCTTGCCCGGCGGAGACGTTCCCCCCGACGGCTTCGAGACCAGCTGGCTGTATCGCTAGGGCCCCGAGCTGGGGCGATTCGCCCTCGTCAGAAAAAGCCCTACGCAGCCATCCGTATTTTTCCTTCAGAGACCGGCAAAAAGACCTTCAGTGGTTTCCCGAGTGGTCGAAGAGATCCCATGTGAGCGCAATACCTGAGGCCGGAATCAGGGTTTTACCGGGGACGCGCTCGGGACTCTTACGGAGGGGAAACTTCGATGGCATCCGTCGCACCGCTCAGCGTTCTCATCGCCGACCCGGATCAGCGCAATGCGCGCCCGATCCAGAGCTTTCTCGAGGGCGAGGGCTATCAGGTCACGGTTCTCGAAGATCCCACCCGCACCGCCGAGACCGTGAAAGAGGGGCGCTACCAGATGGTGTTCCTCGATGTTTCGGAGCTCGAAGAGGGCGGCCTCTCGGCGATCCGTGAAGTCCGCGGTCTCGACGACGACTTGTGCATTATCTGCACGACCCGCGAGCCCGATCTCGACGCCGCCGTCGCCGCGATGAAGCACCGCGTCTTCGACTATCTGCAACACCCCGTCGAATCCGGTGCGCTCAAGCAGGTCGTCGGGGACGCCATCAAGGAGCACGGGCTCCTGGCCAATATTGAGGACCGTCTCAACCATCTGGTCGGTGAGCGCGTGCGGATTCGACGCCACGAGCTGGGTCTCACCCTGCGTCAGGTCGCCAACCGAACCGCGCTTTCTGTGAGCTTGATCTCACAGATCGAGCTGGGACGGAGCGCGGCGTCCGTGTTGACGCTCTACAAGCTCTCGGCCGCCCTCGGCGTGCCCATTCCGTACTTTTTCCACACGGTGTAGCCCCGCCTGAGCGTAGGTGTACGGCCTCGCTAGGCCGGATCGGCAAGGCTAGCTTCTCGCGATGCGAAGCGTCGAAGGCGTCAAGCCCCGCCCCGGCCTCTCGGTCCCGGTGGTCACCATCGTCGACGACGACGGTCAGCTGATCGAAGAAGATCAACGCGCCGTCGTCCGCCACGTCATTCAAGACGGCTACGGCGCCGACGTCGTGTTCTCCGCCGGAACCACCGGCGAATGGGATCGTCTGCCGCCGGACGTGATGCGTCAGACGATCCGCGTGTGCACAGAGGAAGTCGCTAAAGAGAACGCTCGAACCGGTGACGGCCTCGGCACGCCCGTCGAAGCATGGGCAGGGGTGACGTCGGGCTCACCCGAAGAAACCCTCGAAACGCTCGATTTCGCGATTGCCGCCGGCGCCGACGCAGCGGTCCTCGCTCCGCTATCGATCCGCGGTGTCGAAGATCCCGTGCGTTTCGTCGCGCGCGACGTCGCCGATCTCCTCGATGCGCGTCCGCGACGGATCCCGATCTATCTCTACGACAACGCCAACATCGCCGTCGACCCGAACATTCCCCACATTCGCACGCGCCAAGTCAAAGCGATGTCGCGTCTCGATTTCGTTCGGGGCATCAAAGTCTCGGCGCCGAAGAAGGTGCTCGGCAATTACACGAAAGCCGCGGAGAGCTTTCGCGAACGCGGTGAGTTCGGCATCTACGTCGGCGACGCGATGCTGATCTTCGATCTGTTCCGACCGCGCAGCGGTTGGTTTGGTGTGCTGGCCGAACATTGGCAGCGGCGCATGTTGCGCGGAACGGTACCGGTCGGTGTCGTGGCCGGCCCGGCGAACGCGCTTCCCCGCGAATGGGCGCGCGCTTGGCAGCTGTGTCGCGCGGGGGACGCGGAGCGCATGGATCGCGTGCAGTCGGTACTCACGCGATTTCGCGACGGGACCCGTTCTGCTGCCGGAAAGCGGAGTATCGCCTGCCTGAAGCGGGCACTCCTCCTCGCGGGGGTTACGAAGAGCGACCGCGTGGCACCCGGGACACCGGTGTTGTCGCGTCCCGATGTCGAACGCTTTGACGCCGTGTGGGAAGACGTTCGCGCACTGGCACGCGAGCAGTTGGTTCCGACCTGGGTGTCGCGCTTGTCGTCCGACGCCGATGACATCGGGGCGCAGACCTCGTGAGCGAGGCCCTCGATACCTTCGACGTCATCGTCGAAGAGCTCGCAACGTTGCGGGGCGAGCTCGACCCCGAGGCCTTCGATCGGGCGTGCGCCATGATCCGAGACGCCGGGGCGAAGAGTGGCCGCGTGCACGTCACGGGAATCGGTAAATCCGAACACGTCGCGCGCTACGCCGCCGCGCTGCTTGCGGCGACCGGTACACCGACCAGTTTTTTAGCGGGCGCCGAGATCGGGCACGGTAGTGCTGGCCAGGTCGTCCGCGGCGACATCGTGATCGCGATCAGCAACAGCGGCGAAACGGACGAGCTGCGCACCGGAATCGAAGCGGTACTCCGTCTCGGGGCGCGGCTTCTCGCGGTGAGCGGTTCCCCCGGTTCCTGGCTCGCCCGCCAGGCGGAGACGCATTTGATCGCCGGGGTCGCGCGTGAAGGAGGTGGCCTCGGTCTCGCGCCGCGCGCGAGCGCCGCCGCGCAGCTCGTGGTCTTGGCCGCTCTGTCCGCAGCACTCGAGCGAGAGCAGGGCTTCACCCGGAGTGATTTTCACGCCCGCCACCCGGCTGGTTCGTTGGGCAAGAAGACAGCCAGCGACTAGAATTGGCGATCCCAAGGTTCGGGGCCGTAGCTCAATTGGGAGAGCGCCGCGTTCGCAACGCGGAGGTTGGCGGTTCGATCCCGCTCGGCTCCACCACCACTTTCCTTCGCACCCGACGTAAGATGCCCTCGCGACGAATTCAGGGACGAGGTTGCCCGAGCTATGGCGCGCCTTGCGAACTAGGGAGGAGTTTCAAGAGTGAACCGGCTACAGGGAAAGCTCGCACTGGTTACCGGGGCGGCGACCGGCATCGGCGCCGCGATCGCGCGGCGTTTTCACGAAGAAGGCGCGCAAGTGCTCATCAACGATTTGCGGGCGGACGCCGCGGAGGCGGTGGCCTCCGAAGTCGGTGGGCGCGGCTATGGGGCGGATGTCTCGGATTCCGGGGCCGTGGCGCGGATGTTCGGACAGATCGAACACGACTACGGTCGGCTCGACATCCTGGTGAACAACGCCGGCATCGGTGTCGACGGCGACCCCGAACTGGAGAAGCGCATGAACGAGGTGCCGGTCAAACAAGCGACGGAGTTCTCGGCGGGAGAGCCGGTGGCCAGTCACTGGGACATGACCGTCGAAATGAGCGACGAACATTGGCGACGCATGATCGGGATCCACCTCGATGGCACGTTTTTCTGCTGTCGCGAAGCCCTCAAAATCATGAACCCGCAGATGAGCGGAGCCATCATCAATATGGGTTCTGTGATGGGCACTGCGGGTGGCGCCGGGGCGAGCCACTACTGCGCGGCGAAGGCCGGCATCATGGGCTTCACGCGTTCACTCGCGCGGGAAGTGGCGTCGCGCAATATCCGCGTGAACGCGCTCGCGCCTGGGTTCATCGACACGGAGATGACCCAACCCCTACAAGCCTCGCGCCGCCTCATCGAAGCGGCCCACGTGATGGGCCGCTTCGGCGACGTCGACGACATCGCCTGGGGTGCGGTCTATCTGGCGAGCGACGAGGCGAAGTTCATGACCGGGCAGGTGCTGTCACCGAACGGGGGTTTCCACATGAGCCAGTAGAGCGCGAGCTCTACTCGAGAGCTTCCGAAAGCAGCTCCACGAGAACGTCCCGGCTTGCTCGCTTCCACCCGGAGACCTGTACCGAGGTGACATTCAAGGCGGAGCCCGTCGCTCCCGCGTCGCACTCGATCACAAAACTCGTTCCGGCGTTGCCGCCGTTGGTCCCGATTTGCTGCGCGCTGTTTACGAGAGAGCCGTCCGACGCCAGACCCAGCAGGTCGAATACAATCGCGGGCTCGCCGTTCAACAAGTTTCCCGACTTGGCTCCCTGAGACGAGCCTTCGATCGAATAGGTTCCGACAAACACGCGATCGTCGGCAATGTCGTCGGACCCACTTACCCGAATCCGAACGGAGGTCAGCATCACCGGCTCGTTGGAGAGCACGCGGACGTTGACGAATCCGCTCGAGCCCCCGACAGCATCACACACGACCGCGTCGGTCTCTTCTTCGTGAAACGGGATGTACTGGTCGTCGCCGCTGACCGGCGGATCATCCGGATCGAGGGCGATTGCCGTCGGCAGCCCATCCGAGCTTTCCCCGGTGACGTTTCCCGAATAATCCTCCTGTTTGAAGACCATCCGTATTCTGACCTCCGCTCCACCCGTCGACGCTCGGCAATAGAACGGTCCTTTTGCGGCCGATAGGGACTGATGCGGAAGGCTAAAGGAACCGCCGGGAGGCAGATCGGCGAGGAGGTCCGCGACGACGGCCTCTGAGGTCGCATCGATGATCTCGATAACGACCGAGATGAGTCCAGCGTCGTCGTTCACCACGGTGCAGACGCCGCGACCAATATAGTTGAGGTTGATCGTCCCAGACGTGAGCTCCGTAGCGTGACTCACGTTGGGCAGTAGTAAGAGAGCTAACGGGAAAGCCCAGGCGGGTAGTCGGTGGGGGATGCGCATTGTGTACTCCAGCAGTGTCCCGCCCCCCGACTGCGCTAAGCAGGATAACTTTGAGGGGTGTTCGAGGCTAGACGGCTGGGCCGTTGCCTCACCCGAGGCGAGACGCAGAGTTCTCGGAACAGCGCGTCCCAGCGGGCGGCGGCGACCGGAACGCTGTAGTGATCGAGAGCGCGCTGCCTTCCCGCGCGCGCGAGCCCGTGAGCGAGTGCGGGTTCGCGAAGCAAGCGTCGCAGTTGTGCGTACCATGCACCCTCGTCAGCGGCGAGTAGACCCGCGCGACCATGATCGAGAACTTCGGCCGTCGTACCGACCGGGCTCGCCACGACGGGAACGCCGCAGGACATGTACTGAATCGCCTTGAGGGCGCATTTACCCTGCGACCAAGTGGTGTCGGCCAGCGGCATGAGGCCGATGTCGAACTCCGAGATGCGCTGCCATTCATCCGCTGCGTCGGTGCGGCGAAACGGTTCGCATTCGACCGTTACGCCCGGGCAGTCGAAAGAGCGCAAGCCCAAGAAGCGAAGCGTAAACCGCTCTTCTTCGGCGAGACGATGAAGCGCGCCGCGGATCGCGGCCAGATACGGCGCACCCGATGGCGCTCCGTACCATCCGATCACCGGCGGGTCGCCGCGGCGATCGAGGGGCTTCGCCAAGGCGCGCGCATCCACTACGGTGGGAATGACCTCGACCGATCGCGCGTGTTGTCGCGCATAAGCCGCCAGGATCGAATTCCCGGCGACCACGCGATCGCAACGCGCCAGCTGCTCCGGGAGAGCTCGATCCCGGCGCATCACGCGCTCGGAAACGCGGCGCAGGGCGCCCCCGCGGTCGCGCCGAGCGTACACGGCGTCGTCGAAGTCGTAGACGATGGGGACGCGAACCCTCGTCAGGGCGCGCCATAAACCAAAGGGAAGCACTTCCTTTTGAATCCACAGCGCGTCCCAGCGGTTCGCGGTGGCGAGGGCGAGCGCGCGCCTCGAGACCCGTAGTGGGAGCCGCGCAGCCGCGAGCCCGGCGCGCACCGGGGTCGGCAACGGCCGCACGCCGTATTCGACATCGAGCGTCTGGTCGCCCACCAACGGGACCGCGGTTACCGAGATGCCCCGTCGGCGGAGCTCCGGCACGAGTTGGTGGACCCGAAACCTCGCGCTCGGCTCGCGATCGGTACCCGTGGTCAAGCAGAGAACGCGCAACGGCTGCATCAAGCCCCCGAATTCGGTGGAAAAAGGAGTCCCAGGGGTTTTCGGCGTTTCCCGACGAGCTCTTGAGGTCGGAAAGCGTCTCAGCGAGGCTCTCCCTGTGGGCGAGGAAGAAGTCGTCGAGCGGCCGGCCGAACCGATTCCGGCAGTGGTGATGGCCGGAGACCGCGGTGCGGCCAAGGCCGTGGCCGGCCAGAGCAAACCCTATCTAGAACTCGCCGGGCGGAGCCTCGTCGCGCACGCGGTGGCGGTCCTCCAGAACGTGCCCGAGATCTCTGAAGTCTGGGCAGTCGGCGACGCCAAGAGGCTCGAAGGCGCGCTGTCCCGCGTGTCTTCGGTTCTGACGAAGCCCCTCCGCATCGTCCCGCAGTTTCGCAACCTCTACGAGAACGCGTGGCTGACCTACCGCCGGGCGCAACCGGGAGCGGGTCCCGAGGGTCGCGACCCCAGTGAGGCGGAGGCCCGCAGGCCCTTCCTCTACATGTCCGCGGATATCCCCTTCGCGACGCCCCAGGAAATTCGCGCGTTCATTTCTCGCAGTCGCGAGGCTTCTTGCGATTACGCGCTCGGCCTCTCCGAAGCTTCGGCCCTGCGCTCTTTCGGCGATGACGAACCCGCCTTCCAGACGGCGTACTTCAACCTGCGGGAGGGACGATTTCGCCAGAACAACCTGCATCTCGTGAAACCCGCGAGGATCGGTCGGCGTCAGTTGATTGGCGAGATGTACCGACATCGCTACCAGCGCGAGCTGGGGAATGCCCTGGCCCTCGCCTGGCAGACGTTCCGGCGGGAAGGTGGCGGTGCCCCCGTCCTCTATTACTACGCTCTGATGCACGTCGCGGGTTGGTTCGATCGACGAGGGATGCGGCGCGCGGCCGATCGTTTGCGTCGCGGCGTCTCGCTTCCGAAAGTGGAGTCGTGTATCTCGAGCCTTCTGGGGACGGAGTTCCGATTCGTCGTCACCGACATGGGTGGGTGCGCGCTCGATATCGACAACGCGGCACAGTGGGATGCGGCGCGGTCGCGCTACGAGATATGGCTCGAACGCCAGAAACGCTCCGCCGAAAATCTCTACGGCGCGATGCCGTCGCAAGCCGTCGGTCTCTACCGACCGGAAGTCGTGGCCACGGAACAGAGTCACGAAGACGGTTGGTACGTACCCAACGAACCGAATAGCGAGGAACGCCCGTGAGCTCACCCGTCTGTACTTGGTACCCGCTTCCCCACCGCGGGGTGATCGCCATCCGCGGGGGTGACCGTGTCCGCTGGCTCAACGGGATGATCACGAATGAAGTCGCCGACCTCGGGGACGAGCAGAACGTTCGGCGCGCGCTGCTCCTGTCTCGGCAGGGTCGCGTCTTGGCCGACTTCTACGTCATCGCTTGGGAAGAAGCGCTGTGGCTCGAGCTCGAAGCGGAGCACATCCCGGCGGTGATCGAGCACCTCGATCGGTACATCATTGCCGACGACGTCGAGCTCACCGACTGCCGCGCGGATTTCGCGCGCGCAGCTCTTGCGGGAGCGAAGGCTCGCGACGCCGTCGCAAGGGTCGCCGATGGCTCGCTGCCCGACGACCCCGGTCATGCAAAGAAGCTCGCCGTCGGGGGCGTTGACGCCGTTGTGGCGGCCTACACGTTCGGAGTTCGGGACGAACTGCAGTTTTTCGTCGCTCCCGGAGACGCGCCGCGACTCGCGGAAGTGCTCGGCGAGGTCTTGCCGGGGCTCGAACACGGCGATGTCGGTTCATGGGACGTCGCGCGCATCGAGGCGGGGACGCCGCGCCTCGGGTTCGAACTCGACGACACGGTGTTGCCGGACGAGGCCGGTCTGGGTGACGCCGTCTCGACGACCAAGGGTTGCTACACGGGTCAAGAGGTGATCGCGCGCCTGCGGTCGCGCGGGACGCTCAAACATCGGCTGGTCGGCTTGCGTTTCGCTTCCAAAGCAAAACTCGGCGATCCGCTGAGCGCCGAGGGCAAGCAGATCGGCGAAGTGACCAGTGCGACGGAGTCTCCCGGCCAGGGGTTCATCGGCCTGGGGTACGTGAAGGCCGAGCACGGCGCGCCCGGCGAAGAACTCGATTCCCCCGGCGGCCGCGTCGAGGTCGCCGCTGTGCCCTTCGAGCGCCCCTAGCATGGGCCCCGTCCTGGCCGTGTTCGCGAAGGCGCCTCGGCCCGGGACGGTCAAGACCCGACTCACGCCACCGCTCTTGCCGGAGGTCGCGGCGAACTTTTACGCCGCGATGCTCGCGGACACCCTGCGCGAGTCCACCCGCGCGGGGGATCGCTTCGGTTTCGCCGTCGTGCTTTTCGGCTACCCGGAAGACGGCCTTTCCGAGATGCTGGCTCTCGCGCCCGCCGGCGTGCTTCCCCGGGTGCAGCGCGGCGAAGGGCTCGGGCGGCGCATGGCGATGGCCGCGGACGAGTTGTTCGCGGCGGGCTACGGACCGGTCGTCATCCGCGGCAGCGATAGCCCCGGCGTCACGATGGAGTCGCTCGGAGACGCCTTTGCCGCTCTCGCGTCTGCGGACGTCGTACTCGGACCCGATCGCGATGGCGGCTATCACCTGGTAGGCCTCGCCCGACCCGAGCCGCGGATCTTCGAGGTCCCCATGAGCACGCCTCGCGTATTCCAGGCCACTGAGCAGCGGGTCGCACAGCTCGGACTGCGCTGCGCCGTCCAGGCCCCGGGGTTCGATGTCGACACCGTCGAGGATCTGGTTTTTCTGCGCTCCTGCACCCCCACAACCTGTCGCGAGACGCTGGCCTTCGCCGATCGACACGACCTCTGGCGCCATCTGAACCCATAGTTGCCTATCGAACGGGCACGGCCTGATTCCCAAGCGAGCAGACGCCGCTCGAGTCGGGCGGCCCTGCCCGCTCCGGGCCGTTCCCTCTGGCACGCCCTTTGCTCTAGCCACATGAGGCCCGCGAACAGGACGGAGGGGTTCGTCCCTTTTCCCGGTGCCGCGCTGCGCCCAGGTAGCGCGAAAGTCAAAGGAGGAAGCAGATGCGAAGGATCAGGGCTATCGCCGTTGCGGCGATCGCGCTCCTGCTCGCCCCCCAGGTTTCGGCTACGGAAGCCGACGTGGCGGCGGAGCTACAGGCCATGCGGGAGCGGATGAATCAGCTGGAGCAACGGCTGGAGGCGACGTCGGATGAGTTGGCCGACGCGAACGCGCGGGTCGAGGAGCAGCACCAACTCATCGAGCGATCGGGGTTGGCCGACGGTGAGGCGACGAGTTCGGGTCTCGCTTCTTTTCTCGAGAACGTCGAGATGGGCGGTTGGATCAGCGGTAGCTACGTCTACAACTTCGAAGGCCACGACGATGAGGTGCTCGGTGGGGCGAACAGCGGTCCCGGTGTGCTTCCGTTCAAGGGCGACTCCAACAGCTTCCAACTCGATCAGCTGTGGTTCGAGATCGAGAAGGGCGTCACCGAGGACAGCCGCGCCGGTTTCCGGGCAGACATCGTGTACGGCAAGACCGCCGGCCTGTTGAACGGTTGTTTCGCATGCGCCGACGGAACACTCGGCGACGAGATCGAACTCTACCAAGCGTACGTTCAGTATCTCGCTCCGATTTTCGGAGGCACGACCTTCAAGTTCGGTAAGTTCGGCACCGTGATCGGCGCCGAGGTCGCGGGCGCGCGGGACAACTTCAATATCACGCGTGGCCATGTCTACAACTTGTTCGAGCCGATTACCCACGTCGGTATTTTGGCCTCGACCGACTTTGGAGGCGGTGGCTCGATCTCACTGGGTCTCGTCAACGAAACACGGTCTTTCCCGGGCGCAGACATTGACCTGAACAACAACAAGGCGGTCCTCTGGTCGCTCGGTTGGGGTTGGGACACCGTCGGAGTCTCGTTCGCCGGTGCGTACGGCGATGCGGACAGCGGCCAAGGCGCGTCGCTGCCCTCGAGCAACAAAGAGATGATCCTCGACTTCATCTTGTCGTGGGATCCGTCGGACAATTTCTCGGCCTATATCAACGCCGACTACATCGACAGCGAGAACAGCACCGACCGCACGTCGGAGTTCGACGGCTACGGGATTTCGGTGGCGGGGCGCTTGGCGCTTACCGATCGGCTGGGAATCGCGTTGCGCGGCGAGTACGCGACCCTCGAGTCGGATGCTCCGCAGGTCATGGGCGTTTCCTCCGAAGAGCTCACGCTCTACGGCATTACGGGAACCGTCGACTACGCGCTGACTTCCGACCTCATGGTCAAGGCGGAACTCCGCTACGACAGTTCCGATTCTTCGGACACGTTCTTCGAGAATGCGTTTATCGGAGAGGAAGGCCTCTTCACAGAGGACGATCAGTTCATTGGGGCGGTGGAGGTGCTCTACACGTTCTAGACGGACGGAGCCTTCGGCCCGGAGCGGGAGCGCTCCGGGCCGATATCCCCTCGAAAAGTCCGCTACGGTCGATCAGCGCGACGTGATACCGTAACCACCGCAGAGAGGTCGACCGATGAAATTGATTCAGGCGATAGTGAAGCCCTTCAAACTCGAGGATGTGAAAGCCGCCCTGCAGGAGATCGGCATTCAAGGCATGACCGTTTCCGAAGTGAAGGGGTTCGGGCGCCAAAAAGGTCACACCGAGCTCTATCGCGGCGCGGAATACGTCGTCGACTTTCTTCCGAAGATCAAGATCGAGATCGTCGTGTCCGACGACCAGGCGGATGCGGTAGTGAAGGCGATCGTCGACGCGGCGAACACCGGTCGCATCGGCGACGGAAAGATCTTTGTCTCCCACCTCGAAGATGCGATCCGTATTCGCACCGGAGAGCGCGGCGGAGAAGCCGTCTAGCGCAACCCCAGCACGTCCTGCATGTCGTAGGTTCCCGCCGGCCGACCGAGAACCCACTCGGCCGCGCGCACGGCGCCGCGGGCGAAGTGCTCGCGGGTCGACGCGCGGTGGGTCAGCTCCAGTCGTTCTCCTCCGCCGATGAGCAGCACCGTGTGTTCGCCGGCAATGTCGCCGCCGCGGAGCGCTTGGAGACCGATTGCGCCTTCTGGGCGGGGACCCGTGATGCCGTCTCGGTCGCGCAACGCGACTTTCTCGAAATCATCACCGCGTCCCTCGGCGACGGCGCGCCCCAGTGCCAAGGCCGTTCCGCTCGGCGCATCGACTTTTTGGTTGTGGTGAAGCTCGATGACTTCCGCGTCGTAGCCGCTTCCTACGAGAGATGAGGCCTCGCGAACGAGCCGAAAGAGTACGTTCACCGCGACCGAGAAGTTCGCGGCCAAGACCAGCGGGATGCGGGTCGAGAGTCGATCGATTTCCACCCGTTGTTCGGTGGAAAAGCCCGTGGTGCCGATGACCGCCGGAATCTGTGCGTCTGCGCAAGCGCGCAACAGCTCGAGGGTCGGTGCCGGAAGCGAGAAGGAAATCGCGACGGCGCATCGTTCGACCGCCGCGCCGCAATCCGCCCCGAGAGGAACGCCGCCTTGGGTGGTGCCCTGCGCTGGATGATCGGGCGCGTCGATCGCGGCACCCAAGGTGAGCGCGTTGTGCTCCGAGAGCGTCTCGCGGACGCAGACGCCCATCCGACCCATCGCCCCGTGCACGAGAACCGCGTGTCGGTCGGTCAAATGAGGCCGAACTCCTTCAAGGCGACTTGCAAACGCTCGCGGTTCGTCGCGGTGATCGGCAAGAGCGGCAGCCGAATTTCTTCGCGCACCAAACCGCGGAGAGCGAGCGCCGCTTTCACCGGGATCGGGTTGGTCTCGCAGAACATCGCTTGGATCAGCGGCAGCAAGTTGTAGTGGACGCTCCGCGCCCGCTCGAGGTCGCCGGCGCGGAACGCGCGGACCAGTGCGACCATCTCGGCCGGCGCGACGTTCGATACCGTGGAGATCACCCCGCGACCACCGACGGAGAGAAGCGGCAGCGTCAACGCGTCGTCGCCCGACAGGAACACGAACTCCGGCGGGCACGCGGCGATCGCGAGCGACATCTGTTCGAGGTCGCCACACGCTTCTTTCACGCCGACGACTTGGGGGATCTCCGCGAGTCGCCCCATGGTGGCGGGCTGGATGTTCGATGCGGTTCGCCCGGGGATGTTGTAGACGACGAGCGGGAAGCCCGTCTCGCTTCCGATCCGCTCGTAGTGGGCGACGATCCCGTCTTGGGTCGGCTTGTTGTAGTAGGGCGAAATGAGCAGCGCGCCGTCGGCGCCGGCGTCTTTCGCGTGCTGGGTGAGTTCGATGGCTTCCGCCGTCGCGTTCGATCCGGTGCCGGCGAGGACCGGAACGCGGCCTCGCGCTGCGGCCACCACCACTTCGACGACCCGCTGATGTTCCGCGTGGGAGAGCGTCGCGGATTCCCCGGTCGAACCGCAGGGCACGAGCCCGTCGACCCCGGCAGCGATTTGCAGCTCGACGAGTTCCCCAAGCGCCGGCTCGTCGATCTGGTCGTCGCGGAACGGAGTGACGAGTGCGGTAAAGACACCTTGAAACATCACGATCCTCCCGGTCTCGAGACCGGCGGCCAGGGGGCCTCGCCGGTAAACACTTCCGCTGCGGGACCGGTCATCAACACGTGCGCTTCCGGCGATTCCCAGACGATCTCGAGTTCTCCGCCGCGGAGCTCGATGCGGACCCTGGGATCGCCCGCGCCCAGGAGGTTCACCGCAACGCCGACGGCACAAGCACCGCTCCCGCACGCGAGGGTTTCGCCGACACCGCGCTCCCAGGTCCGCTGCCGCCAGTGATCGCGCGACCGGCGTTCGATGAACTCGACGTTCGTCCGGTTCGGAAAAGCCGCGTGGTTTTCGATGAGGGGTCCGAGGGTTTCGACCGGCGCGCGATCGACGTCGTCGACGACCACGACCGCGTGGGGATTCCCCATGGAAACGCAGGTCACGCGCACTTCGTCGCTACCGAGGGAGAGCGGCGTATCGATGACGGGGTCGTCGCCTCCGCCGAGGGTCGTCGGGACCTTCGCCGGAGCGAGGATCGGCCGACCCATGTCGACGCAGACGCGGTCGTCCCCCATCCATCGCGGAGTCACGACGCCGCCGAGTGTCTCGATCTTCAACGTGTCGGCGCTCGCGATTCCGCGGTCGCGCAGGTATTTCTGGAACGCGCGGAGGCCGTTGCCGCACATCTCGACTTCGCCGCCCTCGGCGTTCCAGATCTCCATGCGGAAATCCGCGACTTGCGAATTCCGGACGACCAGCAGTTGATCGAACCCGATGCCGAACTGGCGGTGGGCATAAGCGCGACAGAACGCGTCGAGCGGCGGGAGTTCCCCGCCTCGTCCGTCGAGAACGACGAAGTCGTTGCCCGCGCCGTGCATTTTCACGAAGGGAACCGAAGCCATTACGGTTGTACCTCGTCGTCGGACTCTCCCGACGTCTCCTCGACTTTCGCATCGTCGGGCGTCGCGATGCGTTCGGGCGGGCCGTAGCGGCCGCAACCGATTGCGACGGAGATCGCTACCGCGAAGCAGACGCCGAACGCCGCGCGTCTCATACCGACTCTCCCAAAACTCGTCTCTCCGCTTCGAGCCGCGCCTCGGTCGCTTGCAACGCCTCTTCGACGCGCCGCCGGGACGTTCCGCCGATCCCGTCGCGGGATTCGATCGAGCGCTCCAGGCCGATCAGTCTCGAGGCCGCATCCGGGAACGCTTCGTGAAACACCCGGAGCTCGTCGTGGGTCAAAGTCCGTGGGTCACGCTCTGCATCGAGGCAGTGCCGCACGAGCTTCCCAACCACTTCGTGGGCCTCTCGAAACGGCACGCCCGCGAGCACCAGGATCTCGGCAAAATCCGTCGCTAGCAACATCGGATCCTCGGCCGCTCGCCGCATGGCGTCTCCGCGCACAGTCAGTGTCGCCACCGCGCCGGACATCACCAGCAAGCAGTCGCGCAGGGTCTCCGCCGTATCGAACACCGGCTCCTTGTCCTCTTGCAGATCGCGATTGTAGGTCAGGGGGAGGCCCTTCAGAACCGTGAGCAGCGCCACGAGGTTCCCGATGCCGCGACCCGACTTACCGCGGACCAGCTCGGGGACGTCGGGGTTCTTTTTCTGAGGCATCAGGCTCGAGCCGGTGGAGAACGCGTCCGACAGCTCGATGAATCCGAACTCGCTACTCGACCACAACACGAGCTCTTCCGCGAGCCGCGAGAGATGCACCAGGGCGATCGCGCCGCACGAGAGAAACTCGAGCGCACTGTCGCGAGCTGCCACGGTGTCCATACTGTTCGCCGTCGGTCCCTCGAAGCCCAGCGCTTTCGCCGTGAACTCGCGGTCGAGTGGCAGCGTCGAACCTGCCATAGCGCCTGCCCCCAGCGGGGAGCGGCGGAGCCGCCCGTCGAGATCCGCGAAGCGCTGCGCGTCTCGCGACAGGACTTCGACGTGCGCGAGCCAGTGATGAGCAAGGCGAACCGGCTGAGCTCGCTGCAAATGGGTGTAACCGGGAAGGAGCGTCTCGACGTGTTCGCGCGCGCGCGTGGTGAGCGTCGCCTGCAGGTCGAGGAGACCCCGGCGCGTGGCGACGGCGGTTTCCCGCAGGAAAAGCGCGAAGTCCGTCGCCACTTGATCGTTGCGACTGCGACCCGTGTGGAGCCGACCGGCGACCGGGCCCGCGAGTTCCCGCAGCCGTGCCTCGACGTTCATATGAATATCTTCGAACGCGGGATCGAATGGGAACGAGCCGTCCTCGAGTTCTCCCTCGACCCGATCGAGGCCCGCGAGAAGATCGGTGAGATCGGCTTCGGAGAGGATCCCGATCTCGGCCAACATCCGGGCGTGCGCGCGAGAGCCTCGCAGGTCGAAGCGCGCCAGCGCACGGTCGAAGTGAATCGACGCGCTGAAGCGCTCGACGTCGGCATCGGTGGCCTGATCGAAGCGGCCGCCCCACGGTTTTCGGCTTTCGCTCATGCACGAGACTCTGGGAGAAGGCCCGAGGACGCGCAACCGGTGGTTTGCGGGCCGATCGGGGTGGCGGTCCGTCGCGGCTTTGCGAGTCTCGTCGGGCGAGGGTGAGATGGCGCGTCGCAAAAACAGCCGGGGTCGCAAGAAGGCGAAGCGCAAGTCGTCGAAGAGGCGGGCGCGCATCGTGCGAGCCCTCCGCATCGCAGGGCTCGTCATCGTGGCGGTGGGGTTCACGTCGGGCTTTCTGGCCGGCCGTTACCTGCTGACCCTCGATCGCGAGGTGCGGGCCCGGTTCGAGGGGCGTTTGTTCCGCGTGCCCTCCCGGGTGTATTCAGCGCCCACCGTCCTGTACCCAGGCCTCGAGACCGCGCGAACCGGCCTGCGGGACACGCTTACGCAGCTCGCCTACCGCGAACGCCCCGAGGGACAAGTCTACGAGGCGGGCGAATTCAGCTGGTCTTCGGGGCGCCTTGTCCTCTATCGCCGGGCTTTCAGCCACCCGAGCCGCGCGGAGCCGCCGCGCGAAGTCGAGATCCGCATCGCCGAGGGCGAGATCCAGGGGATCCGGGATCTCGAAAGCCACCGCGAAATCGGTGCCTTCGTGCTGGAACCGGTATCCGTCGGGGCGTATTTCGGACCGGATCGCGAGCAACGGGAGCTGGTGAGTCTTTCCGAAGTCCCCCGTCACTTGATCGACGCGGTCCTCGCCGTCGAAGACCAGCGCTTCCTCGAGCACCCGGGCATCGACCTGCGCCGGGTGCTCGGCGCCGTCTTGGTCAACCTCCGCGCCGGCAAGATCCGGCAGGGCGCGAGCACGTTGACGCAACAGCTCGTCAAGAACTTCTTCCTCACGCCGGAGCGGAGCTTCAAGCGCAAGCTCAACGAAGCCGCGATGTCGCTCATCGTGGAGGCGCGCTACGACAAGGAAGCGATTCTCGAGAGTTATCTGAACGAGATCTACCTGGGGCAGCGCGGCGCGACGGCGGTGCACGGCGTCGGCGAGGCATCGCTCCACTACTTCGGAAAGACGCCCGACAAGCTCCGCCTCGAGGAGTCGGCCCTCATCGCCGCGATTATCCAGAGTCCGAACGGTCTCTCTCCCTACCGCCAATCCGACGCGGCGAAGCGACGCCGGAACCTGGTCTTGCGGCTGATGTACGAACAGGCCCGCATCGACACGGATCAGTTGGCCGAGGCGAGCGCATCGGGTTTGGGGCTCGCGAAGCTGCGCCGGGATCCGCGGGAGGCGCGTTACTTCCTCGACATGCTGCGACGTCAGCTCCCGGAGTTCTACGACTCCGACGTGCTGACGTCCGAGGGTCTGCGCGTCTACGCAACCCTCGATCTGCGGATCCAGCGGATCGCCGCTCGCGTGCTCAGCGAAGAACTCGAAAGATTGGAGAAGGAGATTCCCGGAGCGGTAGGCGAAGGGAAACCGCCCCTACAGGGGTGTCTCGTCGCACTTCGGCCGCAAACCGGCGAGGTGCTCGCCCTGGTCGGAGGGCGCTCCTACGCCGACTCTCAGTACGACCGTTGCACCCAAGCGCGCCGGCCGTCGGGAAGCGTGTTCAAACCGTTCGTCTATGTCGCCGCTCTGGAACCGTCGTCCGGCCGCCCGCTCATCACACTCGCATCACATCTCGACGACGGGCCCTTCGAAATCAAGAGCGGCGGACGCGTCTGGCGACCGGCGAACTACGACCGCTCGTTTCGGGGGCGCGTCGACGTTCGCAGCGCGCTCGAGCAGTCCCTCAACGTCGCGACGGCGCGGCTCGGCAGCGAAGTGGGCATCGGTCACGTCATCGACGTCGCGAGGCGACTCGGCATCGAGAGTCCGCTCCCGAACGTTCCGAGCTTGTCGATCGGAACGGCCGACCTCGCGCCGATCGAGATCGCCCGCGCGTACGCCACACTCGCCAACGGGGGCATTCGGCCACAAATCCGAAGCTTCGAGGACATCGTCGAGCCTGGGGGTCGCACGCTGGCGCGGCAGACGATCGATTTCGAACGCGTTCTCGATGCGGGCACCGCGTTTCTCGCGACGTCCCTCCTGGAAGGCGTCGCGAATCGGGGCACCGCCGCACGTCTCCGCACCATGGGTATCGAAGGGCCCATCGCTGCGAAGACCGGAACGAGTGACGATGAACGGGACGCGTGGTTCGTCGGATTCACGCCGGAAATCGTCGCCGTCGTTTGGGTCGGTTTCGACGAACCGAAAAGCATCGGGTTGCCGGCGAGCCGCGCGGCCTTGCCAGTGTGGGGTCGCTTCATGAAGGAAGTCACCGGCGGGCGAGTCCGAGGCGCTTTCACGCCTCCTCCCGACATCGTGCATCTCGACGTCGATCCGGTGACCGGGCATCGCGCGGACATCGGATGCCCGCGCAGTCAGGGCGAGTTCTTCCTGCGAGGCACCGAGCCCACGGAGCGGTGTGGCGCGCCCGCTGTGCGACGCCCGCCCCGAGAACACGCTCCCAACTTGATCGAGCGTCTGTTTCGACGCTTCCTCGACCGGCTCTAGGAGAGACCGGGTGCGCGTTTGGGTCATCGCGATCGGTTTGTGGTTCTTCGTCGGGTGCGCCACGCGTCCGCTGGTGGTTCCCGAGCCGCCCCCGCCGCCGTTCAAGCTCTCACAAGTTGCGTCCCATGGGGACCCCGAGCGACGCGCGTCGCACCGGTTGGTACTTCGCGGGCTCGAGCACGACGAAGCGGGCGAACGCTCGTTGGCGCGGAGCCAATACAAGCTCGCCGTGCAGATCGATCCGGGCAACCCGTACGCGTACCTCGCTTTTGCTCGCCACTACGCCGAAGGTCGCGAGCCCGCGCGCGCGCTTCCGTTCCTCGACAAACTCGACGGTCTCCTCGTCCTCGAGAACGCACCCCAAGGGGTGGAAGCCCACAGGATCGGTGTGCGGGGAAGCGCGCTTCGCGCCGTCGGCGACACGGCGGCTGCGCGCCCGCTCCTCGAGCGCGCGAAAGAACTCGCACCCGAGGTCTGGGGAGACGGTCACCTCTCCTCCGTCGAACTGCGCTAACCGCTTGCCGTGTGATAGTTTTTCGCGACCGATGACACCCAAGCTGCGCGTTTTCCTAGCGACCTTAGGCGTCGCCCTTCCCGCGGATTGGGCGTCGAAGTACTGGATCGATCAGAACTTAAGTTACAGCGATCGCATTCCGGTGATCGACGGATTTTTCTACATCACCCACGTGCGGAACCCCGGCGCGGCGTTCGGCATGCTCGCCGACATGCCAGCGGTGTTTCGCGACGTGTTTTTCATCGCGGTGACGCTCGTCGCGGCCGTGCTTGTTTTCTCGTTCTTCCGAAACCTGGCCCCAGGGGACCGCTTTGCGGCACTCGCACTGAGTCTTGTTCTCGGCGGGGCGGTCGGGAATCTCGGCGACCGTCTCACCCGCGGTGAAGTGGTCGACTTTCTCCACTTCCGATTGATCGGTGGCTACACCTGGCCGGACTTCAACTTCGCGGATTCGTTTATCGTGGTAGGGGTCGCCATGCTCGTGCTCGAACTCGTCGCGAGCGAGGGTGAAGAGAGCGCGGAAGCGCCGCGTGATCCTCCTCTCTCGGGCTGACGCACTTTAGTGTAACTCTGCGAGGGCCGGTGTTTTTTTCGCACAAATTGCGAAAAGCGCGTTGACACTCTGCGCTCGTTACCGATAGAAGAACGGAAGGGTATGAAGTTTTTTATCGACACGGCCAACGTCTCTGAAATTCGCGAAGCTTCGGATTTCGGTCTCCTCGACGGCGTGACGACGAACCCCACCCTGCTCTCGAAGGAAAGCGGCGAACCCACCGCCATCCTGCGAGAGATCACGAAGATCGTCGACGGCCCGGTCAGTGCCGAGGTCACAGCACTCGATGCCGGCGGCATGGTCGAAGAAGGTCTCGCGCTTCGCAAAATCGCCGAGAACATCGTGGTCAAGGTCCCGATGACCCTCGAGGGCCTGAAGGCGATCCAACAATTTTCGAAACAGGGCGTCCCGACGAACTGCACGCTGATCTTCAACGCGGTGCAGGCCCTGATGGCGGCGAAGGCCGGAGCCACGTTTGCTTCGCCCTTCGTCGGCCGACTCGACGACATCTCAACGGATGGCATGGAGCTGATCGACCAGATCTGCACCATCTACCGGAACTACGGCTTCGCCACCGAAGTCCTCGTCGCCAGCGTGCGACATCCGGTTCATGTCGTCCAAGCGGGCATGCTGGGGGCGCACGTCGCCACGCTGCCCGCCAAGGTGCTGAAGCAGCTCGCGGCCCATCCTCTGACCGATATCGGTCTCGAGCGCTTTCTCTCTGACTGGGAGCAGGTAAAAAACCGCTCATAAACCATCGAACTTGACGACGGCTCGGCCCGTGTGGACCCCCCTGCATGAAGCGACCGAAAAGCGATTACGTGATTCAGACCGTGAGCAACGCGCTGCGCTTGCTCGAATCTTTCCGCGACGACGAGGAGCTCGGTGTCACCGAGCTCTCGAAGCGGCTCGAGCTCCATAAAAACAATGTGTTCAGGCTCTTGGCCACGCTCGAAGAGCGTGGCTACATCGAACAGTGCGGGAAGACCGATCGCTATCGGCTCGGGCCGCGTTGTCTCGAATTGGGACGCGCATTCGCGAAGACCCGCAGTCTCCTGCGGCACGCGCGAGCGGTCCTCGAATCGTTGGCCGAAGACGTGGGCGAGACGGCTCACCTGGCGAACCTCCAAGAACTCGAAGTCCTCCATCTCGACTCCCAACCCGGTACCGGCCTGGTGGTGGCCGGCGAACGCGTCGGCCAGCGCCTGCCCGCGCATTGCACGGCACTCGGCAAGGTGCTCCTCGGCATGGGCACGCGGGAGCTGCGAGAGCGCTTCGATCGCAGCGTCGCTCAGTCGGATGGGCTGGCGGGCCGAACCGCTTTTTCCATCACCGACCGCGACAAGTTCTTCGAGCATCTTCGGGGTGTTGCGAGCGAAGAAATCGCCATCGACTTCGAAGAATGCGAGTTGGGGCTCGCCTGTATCGCCGCGCCGGTGTTCGATGCCAGCGGGCTCGTGGTCGCGGCCCTCAGCGTTTCGGGCCCCTCCGTTCGCCTCACCGAGTCCGTACTGCGGACCGATCTCGCGGGCCCCCTCCGCGCTGCGGCGGAGGAGCTATCCCGCCGGCTCGGTCAGCCGCAGCTGTAGCTCCAGGGCGGATTGCCCGGCAATCGCGCCTTCCCTAGCCTCGCAGCATGGACTTTCAGCTTTCCGACGAGCAGCTGGCCCTTCGCGAGACGGCACACCGCTTCGCCGAAGAAGAAATCGCGCCGGTCGCAGCCGAGTTTGACGAGCAGGAGAAGTTTCCGCGGGATCTGATTGAGAAAGCTTGGCACCTCGGCCTGATGAACTTGTGCATTCCCGAGGCCTATGGAGGCGTGGGTCTCGGCATGCACGACGCGTGTCTCGTCTACGAGGAGGTCGCGTGGGGATGCGGGGGTGTCGGCACCTCCACCATGGTGAACGACCTCGGCTTGTTGCCGATTCGCGTCGGCGGCAGCGAAGACCAGAAGAAGGAGTGGTTCAGCTACCTCCTGTCGGATTTCTCCCTGATCTCGTTCTGCTTATCGGAGCCGGAAGCGGGCTCCGACGTGGCGGGGATGCAACTGGCCGTCGAAAAGGACGGCGAGAGCTACATCTTGAACGGGACCAAGTGCTGGATCACGAACGGCGGCGAAGCGGATTGCTACACCGTCTTCGGAAGCCTCGACCGCTCGAGCCGGCACAAAGGCATCTGTGCGTTCGTGCTTCCGTCGGACTTGCCCGGCATCACCAAGGGCAAGAAGGAAGAAAAGCTCGGCCATCGGGCCAGCGACACGCGGGTGATTCATTTCGACAACGTGCGCGTTCCGGCGGCGAATCGCCTCGGCGAAGAGGGCGAGGGCTTTCGCATCGCGATGCAGACCCTCGATACGAGCCGGCCGGGCATCGCCGCGTTGGCCAATGGGATCGCGCAGCGGGCGCTCGACGAATCCACCGCGTACGCCAAGGAGCGCAAGGCGTTCGGTGGCACCATCGCCGACTTTCAAGCCGTGCAGTTCATGCTGGCCGACATGGCGAAAGATCTCGAGGCTTCCCGGCTGCTCACCCAACAGAGCGCCTGGATGGTGGACCAGGGCATGAACGCGTCGAAGTACTCCTCCTTCGCGAAGTGCTTCGCGACCGATGCCTGTATGAAGGCCACGATTGACGCGGTTCAGATTTTCGGGGGCAATGGCTACACTCGCGAGTACCCGGTAGAAAAGCTGATGCGGGACGCGAAGCTGATGCAGATCTACGAGGGCACGAACCAGATTCAGCGGGTCGTGATCGCTCGGGAGCTGCTCAAGGGCTAGTACACCCCCACGGGGTGGTCTGATACAATCCGCGACCCGGCGCCGCGCGGGCGAAACCGCCCGGCCCATTTCGCGAACTCCGAGGACCCCCGTGACTTCGAGAAAAGAGGCCCTCGCCTACCACGCCGATGGCCGCCCTGGGAAACTGTCGGTCGAACCGACGAAGCCCACGGCGACGCAAAACGACCTTGCGCTGGCCTACAGCCCAGGCGTCGCTGAACCCTGCCGGGAAATCGCGAAGCACCCGGAGGACGCCTATCGCTATACGGCGAAAGGCAACCTCGTCGCGGTCATTTCGAATGGGACCGCGGTACTCGGGCTCGGAAACATCGGAGCGCTGGCCGGGAAGCCCGTAATGGAAGGCAAGGGCGTCTTGTTCAAAGCGTTCGCCGACATTGATGTGTTCGACATCGAGATCGACAGCGAAGACCCGGAAGAGGTGATCCGGACGGTGCAGCTCATCGCGCCGACGTTCGGGGGCATCAACCTCGAGGACATCCGAGCCCCGGATTGCTTTGAGATCGAGCGGCGCCTGAAGGAGAGCGTCGACATCCCGGTGTTCCACGACGATCAGCACGGAACCGCCATCATTTGCGCGGCAGCGTTGTTGAACGCGCTGGAGCTCACCGGTC
The DNA here is from genome assembly GCA_965223705.1 of Myxococcota bacterium. Lineage (GTDB taxonomy): Bacteria > Myxococcota_A > UBA9160 > UBA9160 > UBA6930 > UBA6930. The sequence goes on from OZ245015.1 coordinate 247,260, forward strand.
GGCGGCCCGAAGAGGCGCGCGTCGTTTTCTCCGGTGCGGGCGCAGCGTCGCTCTCGTGCGCGAGATTGTTCTGCGACTTCGGCGTACGCCGCGAGAACGTCTTGATGACGGACCGCCGGGGTGTGATTCACCGCGAGCGCTTGTCCGAGCTGAATGAGTACAAGCGAGAGTTCGCCGCGGACACGGAGCGGCGCTCTTTGGCCGACGCTCTCGTCGACGCCGACGTCTTCGTCGGGCTGTCGCAGGCCGGACTCGTCACCCGAGACATGGTGCGCAGCATGGCGCCCCGCCCCATCATCTTCGCGATGGCGAACCCCGACCCCGAGATTTCCCCCGACGACGTCGCATCTGTGCGCGACGACGCGATCATGGCGACCGGGAGGTCGGACTATCCGAATCAAGTCAACAACGTCTTGGGGTTCCCGTTTATCTTTCGCGGTGCACTCGACGTGCACGCGACCGGAATCAACGAAGAGATGAAGCGGGCGGCGACGACGGCTCTGGCCGAACTCGCGAGAAGCGACGAAGCGATACCCGAGGTCGTCAAGCGGGCGTACCCGAACCGCTCACTTCGCTTCGGCCCGGACTACATCATTCCCACTCCGTTTGATCCGCGCGCGCTCCTCCGGGTGGCGCCCGCAGTCGCACAAGCCGCCATGGATACCGGCGTGGCGCGCCGAACCATCGAGCTCTCCGCATATCGAGAGAAGCTCGAACAAACCGTCGAAGCTTTGGCGTCGCGGTAACCAGAAGAGAGAGCAACATGTCGATCGAGGAGCGAATCAAGCGGCTCGAAGAGCTCTCGGCCACGGCCGAGCAGGGCGGAGGCGCCGCCCGAATCGAGCGTCAACACGAGAGCGGGAGAATGACCGCGCGCGAGCGAATCGAGCTGTTGCTCGATCCTGGTAGTTTTTCCGAGATCGACAAGTTCGTCGTCCATCGCTGCAACGACTTCGGAATGGAGAAGAACCGGATACCCGGCGACGGCGTGGTCACCGGCTCCGGCCGGATCGACGGGCGCACGGTGTTCTTGTTCGCACAGGATTTTACCGTGTTCGGTGGAAGCCTCTCGGCGACGTTTGCCGAAAAGATCTGCAAGGTCATGGATCTCGCCGCGAAGGTCGGAGCACCATTTATCGGCCTCAACGACGGAGCGGGGGCGCGCATCCAAGAAGGTGTGGCTTCCCTCGCGGGCTACGGCTCGGTCTTCTACCGGAACGTGATGTCTTCGGCGGTGGTCCCGCAGATTTCGGCAATCATGGGACCGTGCGCCGGCGGCGCCGTCTATTCGCCCGCAATGACCGACTTCATCATCATGGTGAAGAACACGAGCAATATGTTCATCACCGGTCCCGACGTCGTGAAGACCGTGACCCACGAAGAGGTGAGCGCCGAAGACCTCGGGGGTGCGAACACCCACGCCACCAAGAGCGGCGTGTGCGCGTTCGCCGCCGGTTCCGAGCAGGAAGCGATCGGGACGATCCGCAAACTCCTCTCGTACTTGCCGGCCAACAACCTCGAGGATCCGCCGTTTCTCGAGACCGACGACGATCCGCACCGAATGGAATCCGCGCTCCACGCCTTGGTGCCGGACAATCCGAACAAGCCCTACGACATGCGCGAGCTGATCAAGATGGTGGTCGATGACGGTGACTTCCTCGAAGTCCACGCGCAGTGGGCCCGGAACATCGTGGTCGGCTTTGCACGCTTTGGCGGCCGAGCCGTGGGTGTTGTCGCAAACCAGCCAGCGCATCTCGCGGGTTGTCTCGACATCGACAGCTCGAGGAAGGGCGCCCGATTCGTGCGCTTCTGCGATGCGTTCAATATCCCGCTAGTCACGTTCGTGGACGTTCCGGGCTTTCTCCCCGGAACGGATCAAGAGTACGACGGCATCATTACGCACGGATCGAAACTCCTCTACGCCTTCTGCGAAGCGACGGTTCCGCGTATCTCGGTTGCCACGCGAAAAGCGTACGGCGGTGCGTACGTCGTCATGAACAGCCGGAGCGTCGGTGCCGATATGTATTTCGCGTACCCGACGTCGGAGTTCGCCGTGATGGGTCCGGACGGTGCGGTGAACATCGTCTTCCGCAAGGAGCTGGCCGACGCCGACGACGCGGTCGCGAGGAAGGAAGAGCTCGTCGAGGACTATCGCGAGAAGTTCGCGAACCCGTTCAAAGCGGCGGAGCTCGGGTTGGTCGACGAAGTCATCCGGCCCGAAGAGACGCGCCCGAAAATCATTCAAGCCCTCAACTTGCTCGCAAACAAACGGGCGGAAAATCCGCCCAAGAAACACGGCAACGTCCCGCTCTAAGAGGCTACTCATGTTTTCCAAGGTGCTCATTGCCAACCGCGGGGAAATCGCGGTCCGTGTGATTCGGGCTTGCCGCGAGCTCGACGTAAAAACCGTCGCGGTGTACTCGGACGTCGATCGCGACGCACTCCACGTCCGGCTGGCCGACGAGGCGTACCACTGCGGGGCGCCCCCGGCCGCGGAGTCCTACCTACGTGTCGATCGCATTCTCGAGATCGCACGCGAGTCGGGCGCCGAAGCGATTCACCCGGGATACGGGTTCCTCTCGGAGAACGGCGACTTTGCCGAGCGCTGCGCCGAAGAGGGGATCGTCTTCATCGGCCCGGCCGGGTCCGTGATGCGTCAGATGGGCGACAAGGTAACCGCCCGACAAACGATGGAGAAAGCGAACGTTCCCATCGTCCCGGGAACGACCGAACGGCTCACCGACGAAGAGGCGAAGCAGTGGATGGAGAAGATCGGCTTGCCGGTGATGGTGAAGGCAAGCGCCGGCGGGGGCGGCAAGGGGATGCGTCTCGTCCGCGAGGCGAAGGAAATTGATCAAGCGCTCCAGCGCGCTCGGAGCGAGGCGAAGGCCTCGTTCGGCGACGACTCGCTCTATATCGAGAAGTTTGTCGAGGAACCGCGGCACGTCGAGATTCAGATTCTCGCGGATACCCACGGCAACGTGGTCCACTTGTTCGAGCGGGAGTGCTCCATTCAGCGGCGCCATCAGAAAGTGATCGAGGAAGCTCCGGCCAACCGCATGACCGAGGACCTCCGCGCCCGGATGGGCGAGGCGGCAGTGGCCGCCGCCAAGGCGGTCGGCTACCAGGGAGCGGGCACCTGCGAGTTCCTCGTCGACGCGAAAGGCGATTTCTACTTCCTCGAAATGAACACGCGTGTACAGGTGGAGCACGCGATCACCGAGGCGATCACCGGTATCGACATCGTGAAGACGATGATCGCGACGGCATCGGGGGAGCCCTTGCCGTTTCGGCAGGAAGATCTCGCGATTCGCGGCCACGCGTTCGAAGCGCGGATCTACGCGGAGGACCCGGACAAGAATTTCGTGCCGTCGCCGGGGGAGATCACGGTCTATCGCCCTCCCGACGGGATCGGGGTCCGCGTCGACGGGGGCGTGTACCAGGGGGCGACGGTGACTGTGAACTACGATCCCATGGTCGCGAAGCTCGTCGTCTGGGGCGCGACGCGACAGGAATCGATCGATCGGTTGCGACGCGCGTTGCAGGAGTTCGTGGTCAAGGGCATCAAGACTTCGATTCCGTTCCACTTGAAAGTGTTGCGGCACGAGAAGTTCATCGAGGGGCACTACGACACCGGCTTTATCGACGACCACATGGCCGGCGGCAAAGGTGCACCCGAAGAGCCCGGCGAAGAGCGGCAGACCGCCCAGGCGCTGGCGGCGATTGCCGCGTTCCGCCGGGACAAAGAGCGCGCCGAGCGCGTGTCCTCTTCCGGGGCGAATGCGTCGGCTGGCACTGCAGCTCCGTGGAAAGAATTTGGGCGCCGTCGCCAGATGGGGAGGCTGTCGTGATTTACGAAGTTCGCGAAGGGAAAGAGAGCGCCCGGGTCGAGCTCCGCGAGACCGGCGAGAACAGCTACGAGGTCCTCATCGACGGGAAAGCGGTCCACGTCGACGTCACGAAGAGCGCGCGGACGATCTATTCCGTCATCGAGGACGGCCGGCAGTACGAGGCGATGGTCGACGAACGCAAAGGCGACCGGTTGGACGTCACCGTGGGCGGAAGGATGTTCCACTTCGACGTCGTCGACGAACGAACGCGCATGCTGGCGGAAGCCGGTGGTGGCGCCCTCAGCGGCCCGCAGACGATCGCCGCAGACATGCCGGGGAAGATCGTCAAGATCGATGCGCAGGCCGGGCAGGCGGTCACCGAGGGTGAGGTCATTCTGATTATCGAGGCGATGAAGATGGAGAATCCCATCGCATCGCCGATCGACGGCGTGGTGACAGCGATCGATGTGAGCGAAGGGGACGCCGTCGAGGGGGGCGCGACGCTGTTTACCGTTGAGCCGGCGGCAGAGTCTTAGCGTCGACGCCGCGCTTGGCGAAGAGCCCTCCCGCCACAGCTCCGATCAGGTAGAGCACGAATAGCGGGCCGGCGAGCAAGACCTGGCTGATGATATCCGGCGGCGTGAGCACGGCTCCGAGCACGAAAGCGACGAGCAGGCCGTACTTGCTTCCCGTGATCAGCCGCCGCGTGGTCACCAGTCCGGTCGCTGCCGCAAAGAACACGAGAACCGGCAGCTCGAAGCCGATGCCGAATGCGACGAACAAGCGCGTGGTGAGCGCGAACACTTCGCGCATCGTCCAGGCCGACGCGACGAAGTCCGTCGCAAAGCCGGAGAAGAACTCGAAGACGAGCGGGAAGACCAAGCCGTAGCCGAAACTCGCGCCGCCGGCGAACAGGACCGTCGAAGCGAGGACGAAGGGCACGGCGAAACGTTTCTCATTGGCGTAGAGACCCGGGGCGACGAAGGCCCAGACCTGCCAGAAGAACACCGGCGTCGATAGGACAAACCCCGCCAAGAGTGCGCACTTCAGATACGTGAAGAAGATTTCCGTCGGTGCGATCGCCTGCAGGGGTGCATCCGGTCCGAGGGCCGCGAGCGCGGGGGCGAGCAGCGCGCCGAAGATCTCCTCGCGCAGCTTCCAGCACAGGACCGACGCGGCGCCCCAGGCGAGCAAGATCCAGATGATGCGACGGCGGAGCTCCGCCAGGTGCTCCGTGAGCGGGAGCTCGGCGTCATCCACCGCTAGGCGGATCCTCTTCGCCGGACGGTGTCGATGTGGCAGCGGACTGCGGTGCGTTCTTCGCCGGGGCGCCCGGAGTCTCGGGCGGTTCCGGCTTGTCTTCCGCGGCTTCGATGAGGCTCGAGCGCAAGTCGGAGGACGCCCGGCGGAATTCCGCCATTCCGCGGCCGAGAGAACGCGCCATTTCGGGAAGTTTGCTCGGGCCGAAGATCAGGAGCGCCACCACGAGGATGACGAGAAGCTCAGGTAGGCCGATTCCAAACACAAGGACCCCGCGGTTACGTCGAATCTAGCCTGTGCGGTGGCCCGCCGCTCCGCGTCGCAACGCGATCGCGCTCCCCCCATTTTCAGCGCGATCGGCCGCTCTGCGGAACGACGGGCCCACTCTCCAACCTCTCGGGGGCGGGCTCGGCTGCCCGCCGACCTTCATCATCGTGCACATCTTCTTCAAGAGTCGTGCCACGCCTCGGGAATTCCCTAACCGCTTGATTTTCCTCTCGTTGGACCCACTGGGGCGGCGGCACCCCGACCGCTCTTGCGTTCCGATCGGAACGACACACGCAACTCCGCCGCCAACCACCTCGCGGAGCGCGATTTTCGAACCGTACAAAGCGGAACATCAAGCGCGCGCGATCGCACACCGATAGACCTTCCGTGTGGGTTCCTCGACACGAAAAACTGAGAATCGCCGGGCTCGTCATCGCCCTTTTCCTGGCGCAGTCCGCGGGCGGTGAGATTTACCGTTGGGTGGACGCTCAGGGTCGTGTGCATTTCACCCAAAATCTCTCCCAGGTGCCGCCGGATCAGCGCAAGAGCGCGTCACCCGCGGCACAGAGCGATCGCATTCAGGTCTATGACGCCCCCGCGACCACCCCCCGCCGGGTGAACCGTCACAAACAGGCGCATCGGGTTCCCTTCGTCAGTCGGGCCCAGGTCATGCTCGTTCAGGCGAAGATCGACGACGCGATCACGTTGACGTCGCTCGTCGATTCCGGTGCGAGCGTCGTCGTGGTCCCGACGCGCGTCGCGCAGGCTCTCGGCTACGACTTGGGACCCGGCGTGCGTCGTATTCCGATGCAGACCGCGAACGGCACCGTCATGCAGCCCGTCATCACCCTTCGCTCCGTCGAGCTCGGAAGCGCACGCGTCGAGAACGTCACGGCGGTCGTGAGCGACAGCATGAGTCAGGGCCTGATCGGGGGCTCGTTCATCAACAACTTCGTCTATCAAGTCGACGCCGCCGACCAAGTCATCGTGCTCCGACCCAACGACCGCGTCCGCAGCGGTGCCAGCCGCGCGCAATGGCAGCGGAGTTTCCGCGACGTGCGCGGGGCACTGATGCGGGTGGATCGCTACCTCGACGAGAACGAACTCACCGACGCATCGCGCGTCCGAGAACTCGAGTCTCGTCGCAGCGCGCTTCGCGAAGAATTGGCGCAGCTCGAAAAAGCTGCGAACAACGCCGGAGTCCCCCAAGCATGGCGCGACTAGTAAGCCTGTGCATCGCGACCTTCGCGGTTCTCGGTATCAGTGGATCGGCCGAAGCCGAGATCTACCGTTGCGTAGCGCGGGACGGAACCGTCACGTACACCAGTAGCGAGTCCGCTTGTCCCGGAGCCAAGCCCCACAAGCTGCGCGGACGAATCGAGCGCGTGAACAAAGCGCCGCCGCCGGCGCGCGCCGTACGGCGCCCACAACCCGCCCCCGAGGCGGGTCAGGCCGCGCAGTGGCGAGCCAAGAAGGCGGCCGCGAAACAACAGCTCGATGTGACGACCCAACGCAGCGAGCAGTTCCGACACTTCGTTACCTGGTGCAACCGCGGCGGGGACCTCTACCAGACCGACCGGTCCGGTTTGCGTCGGCAATACTCCTGCGAAGATGCGGATCGCGAGTGGGAGAACGCGAAGCGGCAACGCGACGCGGCGGCTCAATATCTCGCAGAGGGACTCGAAGAGGAATGCCGGCGGTCGGGCTGCCTGCCCGGTTGGATTCGCTGAGGCCTACGACGGAGGCGGCGACGAAATCCCGTAGCGATCCATTTTGCGCTTGAGTACGCGACGCGTAATTCCCAACGCTTCCGCGGCTCGGGTTTGATTCCAGTTCGCCCGCGTAAGAGCCTCACGGAGGATCTGCCGTTCGAAACTTGTCGTCGCTTGATCGAGTTTCAGGTTCCCTTCGACGACTTCGCCTTGGAGCGCGCGCACATCGCTTCTGCGTCGGAACGACTCCGGAAGATCCTCGACGCGAACAGCCTCGCCCGGTGCGAGTGCGACGCAACGCTCGACCACGTTCTGTAGTTCGCGAACGTTGCCAGGCCACGCGTGTCGCTCGAGCACCCGGAGGGCCTCGGCGTCGAAGCGCTTCGGGCCGCGCCCTTCGCGCGCCCTCGCCCGCTCGATGAACGCTTGCGCGAGCCGCGCGATATCTCCCTCGCGCTCGCGGAGCGGCGGAACGTGGATCGGGATGACGTGGATGCGAAAAAAGAGGTCCTGACGGAAGCGCCCCGCCGCCACTTCGGCCTCGAGGTCGCGATGCGTGGCGGCCACCAGCCGCGCGGTTATTTCGATTTCTTGACCGCCCCCGACGCGTTCGATCACGCGCTCCTGTAGAGCCCGCAGAAGTTTGGCCTGAACACCCAAGCCGAGTTCAGCCACTTCATCGAGGAAAAGCGTGCCGGAGCCCGCGGCTTCAAACTTCCCGACGCGGCGTTCTACAGCGTCGGTGAAAGCGCCGCGTTCGTGCCCGAAGAGTTCGCTTTCGAGAAGTGCGTCCGGGATGGCCGCGCAGTTCACCGCGACGAAGGGCTCGTCGCGACGGAGGCCGGTTTCGTGAATGGCCCGCGCGACGAGCTCCTTGCCCGTTCCACTCTCGCCGGTAATGAGTACGTTGGCCGAGTTCAGGGCGACCCGTTCGAGGGTATCGCGCAGCGTGCGCATCGCGGGACTGTCGCCGAGGAGCGCAGCCTCGGCGCCTTTTTGTGGTGGCAGGTCGGGCTCCTTCTCCGGCGCGTCCGGCGCCGCGCCGGCGACGAGCTTCGCAACGCGCTCGCGCAACTCCGCAGCTTCGAAGGGCTTCGTGATGTAGTCGCTCGCGCCGAGCCGCATCGCTTCGACGGCGCTTTCGACGGTCCGCGTCGCGGTCACGACGACAACCGGGGGTACGCCGCCGCTCTCGCGCCAAGCGGCGAGGAAATCGAGACCGCTCTCGCCCGGCATGATGAGATCCAAGAGGATGAGGTCCGGCGCGTGTTCGGCCAACGCGGCGAGCCCCTCGCGTACCGACGCCGCCGTGTGAACTTCGTGTGCACCGCGAAGGATCATGCGAAGGGATTCACGAACCCCCCGCTCGTCATCAATGACCAGCACCCGCCCCATCAGAGCGGAAGGTAACAGCTCTCACGCCGGTTTCAGGAGGCCGCGGGCAGGTCGATCGCGAGAAGTCCCAGCGTGGTCTCCGTATCGAGCGTCAGGGTGCCGCCAGCAGAAGCAAATACGGCGTCGGCAAGCGTCAACGCGAGCGAAGCGCGCGCGGGTGCCAAGTCGCCGGCGCCAAGTCGGTCGGAGATTCCCGGGAATCGGAGCAGTAGCCGAACCGATGGGGCTTCGTCACCGCGGACTACGCTTCGCCGCACGGAGAGATAGAGATCGCGGCCGTCCTCGACCCAGTCGATGACTTGCGAAAGCACAGCGCGGAGTGCAAACGCCACGTGAGAAGCGGGCGCCTGCACCGGCGTCGCGCCTCGTTCGAGCTCTTCGAGGACGACGATCTTGCGCGCGTCGACCGTGTCGCGAAATTCGCGCACCGCGGCTTCGGCGAGGGTCGCCAGATCGCAAACGATCGCATCCTTCGGCGTCGGTGCGTCGCGCAACGCGTTGTACCGCTCGAGCAGCTCCATGGTTCGCGTCATGCGCGCCACGTCCTCGCTGGCGAGACTGCCGAAGTTGACCCGAAACTCTTCGTCTTGATGCTGCTCGGGAAACAGCGTCGTGAAGGTCTGGAGGGTTGAAAGGGGATTGCGTAGCTCGTGCGCCAGAGCGTGGGAGATCGCATCGATGTCGACGCCCTGGGGAGCGGGTGCGGTCGAATCTTCGCCGCCGTCGCGCGCTTCCCCTGGTTCCGGCGCGTCGCGGGAGACACCGTCGCCTGCGGGTGCCGCCCGTTCGAGTAGGCGCTCGAGGTCACGGTAGTTGCGTCGCAAGCGCCGCTGGGAGAGCGCCGTGACCCATCTCGCAACGGTCGCCTCGTCGGGTGCGCCGCGTTCCTCGGCGAACGCCCGAACGAACCGTTCGACGGCACCGGGTCGCTCCCGAAGCGGCGGAATCCGCACTTGATGCCTGAAGCGGTGGCGAAGCTCCGACGTGACGTCGCGGCCGGAGTCGCCGCACAGCGCAAACACGCGGACGCGGGGCAAGTTCGATGGCAAGTAACCGAGCTCGAGTCGGCTCGCGAGGGCCGATTGCGTCGTTTCCGGAAGCGCGTCGGTATGGAGCAAGATCACGGCGAGCACAGCATCACCGGGCTCGGCAGGCACGCGTCGCAAGCGAGCCCACAGCTCTTCGATATCTCGGAGCTCCCGCGCGTCGATTTCGCAGCAGGGTCCGGGCGCCTGCTCCGTGACTGCGTGCACGTAGCGCGCGAGGAGCCGCTTCCCGGTACCGCTCTCACCTTCGATGAGGACTTCCGCCGCCGCTTCCGCCGGATTGACCAACGGCAGGAACAGGTTCGGGTCGAGATCTGAAAACAGCTCGCGAAACCGATCCGAGAGCGCGCTTCGCTCGCGCAGGTCCGAGAGCGAGGGACCGTTCGCGGCGAGCTGCCCCGTTTCGAGCGCGGAGCGCAGCTCGGCGCTCGCGGCCGACAAGTCGAGAAACTCGTGCGGGAGGCAATCGAATAGACGCGCCGCGAATCCGCTCTCGTGAGGTTCCCCGGCCAGCCACCAACGGGCGCGGGGGAAACGGTTGCAGATGTCATTCGCAAACTGCAGTTCCTCGGAACAGTCGCCTTCGAGGCCAAGGACGACGGCCCGTGGCTCCGGGGCCTCCCGGAACGCTTCTGTTCTGGGGACGCCGACGTTCACCGCGGCCCGGCGTGGCACGAGTTCGGCGAGCCAGGCGCGCTCTTCGTCGCGGCGATGAACGACCCAAAAAACCATCAGCGTCCGCGGCCGCCGTCGGAACAATCCGCTCGAGCGGTACCCTTCGCGCTGTGGATATCCAGGTGCGTCCCCCCCGACCCCGAGAGTTCGACCGGCTGGCCGAGCTGTGGCTCGCGTTGCTCGAGCATCACGCCGCCGCGGGTCCGCGGTTCGAGCCCGGGCGCGATGCGGTGCTCCGCGTTCGCGAAGACCTCGAGGTCTGGGACCGGGACCCGCACACGCGCATCGCCGTCGCCGACGCCGAGCAGTTGATGGGTTTTTGCATCGCTCGAATTCTGCGCCGATCCGAGCTTTTTCGCGAGACCTCTCGGGGTGAAATCGATTCGATTTTTGTCCAAGTGCCGTATCGTGGCCGCGGTATTGCTAAAAAGTTGGTGGAAGACGCCTTCGCCTGGCTCCGCGCCACCGGCGTCCAGCGCGTATCGCTCACGGTCGATCGCACGAACCCGGGCGCGCGGGCCTTCTGGGAGCGCTGCGGCTTCGAGCCGGCGATGGACGTGCTCGACCGGCGGCTGTAGCCTCACCCGCCGCGTTTTTGACGAGAAGGAAGCGTGCGCTCGCCGCTTCGCGAGGAAACCGATGCCCCCCGCCCCCGATGCCCTCAATCCCCTGGCCGAAGCGCTCAACGCGAAGCTCGCTGAAGCGGCGCCCGAGACCCACGCGATGCTTTCGCCGATGGGGCGTCGCCTCTACTTCCCGAAAGGCATCTTGGCCCAATCGGCAGAGGCCAAAGCGCAAGCGCATCGCTTCAATGCGACCATCGGCATTGCGACCGAAGGCGGGGAAGCGATGTACCTGCCGAGCGTTGCGAAGTACGTAAGCGACATCGCTCCCGACGACGTCTTTCCCTACGCGTCCGCCGGCGGTCGTGCCCGCTTGCGCGAGCTTTGGCAGGAGAAGCAGCGCAAAGAGAACCCCGCGCAGGCGGCCAAGACGACGGGTCTTCCCGTCGTGACCAGCGCGCTGACCCACGGTTTGGCGCTCGTCGGAGACCTCTTCGTCGCGCCGGGCGATCGCATCGTGTTGCCCGACAAACTGTGGGGCAACTACCGACTCACGTACGAAGTCCGCTACGGAGCGGAGATCGCGACCTTCCCGCTCTTCGACGGAGAAGGCTTCAACGTCGCTGCGTTCCGGGAAACCCTGCGGCGCGAAGCCGCGACCCACGAGAAGCTGATCGTGTTGCTCAACTTTCCGAACAACCCGACAGGCTACATGCCGACGGTGGCGGAGCACGAAGCGATCGCGGAAGCGCTCGTCGATTGCGCGCGCAGCGGAACGAGAGTCGTCGCGGTCTGCGACGACGCTTACTTCGGCCTCTTCTACCACTTGCGAGGGCGCTCCGCGACGGAGTCGCTCTTCGGTCGACTCGCCGGCGAACACAAAAACCTGCTCGCCATCCGTTTGGACGGCGCGACCAAGGAACTCTTCGTGTGGGGCTTGCGGTGTGGGTTCTTCACGGTCGGCCCCGGTGATCCCGGAAGCGCCGAAGTCGTCAACGAAGTGATCGATACGAAACTCCGGGGCGCGATTCGCAGCGGCATCTCGAACAGTCCGATGCTGTCCCAGACCCTGGTCGAGCGCGCGCTCTCGGATCCCGCGATGAGCGCGGAGCGCGACGCGAAGTGCGAGGTGCTAAGAGAGCGCGCGGAGCGGGTGGACGCGGTTGCGCGCGAAGCCCGGTTCGCCGAGAGCTGGGACGTCTACCCCTTCAACAGCGGATACTTCATGTGCGTAGCCTTGCGCGGGGTCAGCGCCGAAAGCACGCGTCGCCACCTGCTCGAGCAACACGAGACCGGCCTCATCGCGACGTCGGAACACGATCTTCGCGTGGCGTTTTCGTGTCTCGAGGTGGATGACGTCGAGCCGATGTTCGAGCTCGTCGATCGCTCGGTTCGGGCACTTCGGGGCTAAGACGCGTCCGCGCGCTCGGCTCGATCGAGGGCTTCCAAGATTTCGATCATGCTGTGGACACCGAGGACGAGGTTGTCGACAGAGATCCGCTCGTTTACGCCGTGCACGCCGCGGGTTTCCTCCGGCGGGAGCCGGCGTGGCGCGAAGCCGTACGCGTCGATTCCCAAGTCGCGGAAGTAGTGGGCGTCGGTGAAGCCCACGCTCACGCGGGGTACCATGACACCCTTCGGTGTCGATTGCCCGGCGACTTCCTCGATCGCTCGGTAGAGCGCGGTTTGCGTTCCACTCACCCGATTGCCGAACGCGAGGAGTCGCGTGATCTCGACACGGGGATCGTCGACCGTTGTGCGGATCTGATCCTCGAGGAGAGCGCAAGAACCGCCGGGTAGCAGGCGTCCGTCGACTTCGGCGGACGCAGCCGCGGGCATGACATTGGTGCGTTCGCCCGCCCGCAGCACGGTGATGGCGAGTGTGTCTCGCACGAGCGCGTTACGGACTGGGGAGCTCAGGAAGCGGAGTCGGAACGCTTCGTCTTCTTCGAGCGCTCGTTCGAGGTCGTGGAGCCCGTCGCGGTCTTCCAGCGCTGCGAACGGCGCGAGCGCGCGGAACATGCGCGCGACCTCCGGGCCGATCTCGATCGGGTTTTGAATGTCCATGACGCGCGATACGGCTCGAAGGAGAACCGGAACCGAGGCGTCCGGCCCCGCCGTCGAACCGTGTCCGGCCGTTCCCTCGACGCGCAATGCGAGCCAGCAAGGCGTCTTTTCCGTCACCGAGACGCCCCATAGATCGGGGCCGTCGCCCTTGCCCGGAAGGATGCCGCCGCCCTCGGTGAGGAGATACCGCGCCCCGTGAAGGAGCTCGGCGTTGCGCTCGGCGATGAGTCCAGCGCCGAAACGCCCTCCGGTCTCTTCGTCGGGGACCGCCAGCACGATGACGTCCCGGTCGAGAGGCTCGTCGCGCGCGGCCAGCTGGACCGCGACCAGGGCGTGAATGACCGCGAGCCCTTTCGCGTCGATGGCGCCTCGACCCAACACGTAGCCGCCGCTCACCACACCTTCGAAGGGGTCGGCGAGCCAGTCCTCGGCGCGTGCCGGGACGACGTCGAGGTGCGAGAGGAGGACGATCGGCGGCGCATCTCCCGCACCCGGGACGCGCGCCCAGAGCGCACCCCGCCCCACGTCCTCCGTTCCCCCGGGAGTTGCGACCATCCGCGCTTCGACGTTGTACCTGCGCAACTGGTCGGCGAGAAATTCCGCGAGCGGCCGCTCGTCGCCCGGGGGGTTCGTCGTGTCGAACCGGATGCTCGCTGACAGCAGTTCGGCCGCCGCTCCGGGGAGGTCCGTTCGGGCGTCCACCCAGTCGCGCTTGTTGAAGGGCCACAAACGCTTGGGTGATGACCACAAGTCCGCGGAGAGCCCGGGGTGTGCGACACACACACCACACCCCACGGCGATTGCGATCGCCAACAGCGGGGCTCGAAAGTGAACGAAGAGCGGGCGTATGGTGTTAAACTCCATCAATCCGACAAATCAGCCGGAGCGCGGGGATTTCGTGATTTCCGTCACACCTGCGAGCCGGCTTAGACGGCTATTTAGCGAGGGTTCCTGCAGGCCGAAGGGTGATTATACCGCCGCCGGCTCAAGCTTTTGAGTCAAAGCTCTGGCGCGGGCGGAATGGTCACATGCGGGTGGAACTCAGGTGGACGGAGTTTTGAAAGAGGAGCGGAAGAAACTCTCCCAGGCTGTTGTGACGCGTCGCGCTTTCTTCGCCGTGCTCGCGGTCTGCAGTCTGTTCGTCGGTGTTGCCACCGCAGCGGAATGGAACGCGCGAGAGGCTTCCGACGAAACCGTCGCTTACCGAGGTGCCCTGACGCAGGCGCCGCCCGCCGAGGAAATCACCGTCGTCCCGCTGGCGAAGCCGCCAGTTCCCGAGCCCGACGAAGTGATCGAAGGAAGGATTCGTCAAGGCGAAAGCCTGGCGACGTCCCTCGGTCGCCACGCCGTTGGCCCCGCGACCGTTCACCTCATCGCAACGGAAATGGCTCCCGTCTTCAACTTCCGGTACGCGCGCGCCGGCGATTTCTACCGCCTCGGTCGCTTAGGCGACGGACGTTTGCTTCGCTTCGATTACGAACGCTCCCGACTCGAGCGTTACACACTGACGTGGGACGGCGAAGCCTACCGCGCGGCGTCTCATGAACCCGAAGTGGTTCGGCGGCGCGCCCGCATCGCCGGCCTCGTCGACAGCAGCTTGTACAAATCCATCGAAGGGCTCGGCGGCGAACCTTCTCTCGCCAACGACTTCGCCGACGTCTTCGCGTGGGACGTCGATTTCTCGCGCTCCGTTCGCGCCGGGGACGAGTTCGCCATCTTGTACGAGCGTCTGTACTTGGCGCCCGAGGGCGAGCCCGAGTTTTACGTGGGTCCCGGCCGCATCGTCGCGGCACGGTATGCCACGCGCGAATCCGATTACCGCGCGGTTTACTTTGAGCTCGAGGAAGGGCGCGGCGGTTACTACCGGCCGAACGGCACGGCCGTCGAGCGCCAGTTCCTGCGCGCCCCGCTTCACTACCGCCGGATCAGCTCTGCGTACACGCTCTCTCGCTTCCATCCCATCCTGAAAGTGCGGCGCCCCCATCAGGGCATCGATTACGCGGCGGCGCACGGCACCCCGGTGTGGTCGGTCGGCGACGGAGAGGTGATCTTCCGCGGCCGGATGGGCGGCTTCGGCAACCTCGTGAAGGTGCGCCACAACAACGGCTACGTGTCGTACTACGGCCACCTGTCGGGGTTCGCGAAAGGGCTCCGGAAGGGCTCCCGGGTCTCGCAGAAGCAGGTTCTCGGGTACGTGGGCTCCACGGGGCTCTCGACGGGACCCCACCTCGACTACCGCCTCAAGAAGAACGGCAACTACGTCAATCCGGCGGCGCTCAAACTGCCGGCCGGCGTTCCGATCCCCGAAGAGTCACTCACCCGCTTCGCCGGGATCCGAGACGAGCTTCTCTCCGAGCTCGACCCCCGGCCCCTCGTCTCCGGCAGCGGGGCTCTCTAGCCGCCGGATTCTTGCCCCCCGGGCAGCGGCCCGCGCGTTCTCCGGATCTGTGCCAGCATATCCAGATGCCCGAAGTGGACCTGACCAATCGCCTCGCCGCGCTGGGTCGCGAGCTCGCGTCTCGCGAAGCAACCCATCGAGAAGCGCTCGACGAAGCTCATCGCCAGGCGGCGGGCCTTCACGCCGAAGTGACGCGAGCGCTCGCCGCCTACAACCGCGAAGTCGATGCAGCTGGCGCTCCGCAGCTCCGCGTCGAACAGAGCCCACTCCGCCCCGACGACAAACACCTGCGCTCGGTTCAGTTCGATCTTTCCCGTGGTCGTCACCGCGCGATCGTCACGGTCAAGAGCCGCGGCGATGTGACGCTGGTCGGACCGTTCCGACAGGGGAAGGTGGAGGGTCCATGCAAGAGCTTCCCATTCGAATCGCACTCCCGGAGTGAACTTTCGGAAGCCCTCGTCGGCTTCCTCGAGAGCTTTCTCGAGACGGCGGCGACGCCGTGAGCGGCGCTCCGCAAGTCGAGGAGCGCATCGTTTCCGGTACGGCGGATCTGGTCGCGCATCTGGCGAGCGGTGAAAAGCCGCCCGAAGCATGGCGCGTCGGCACCGAGCACGAGAAGATCGGCGTCTACCGGAGCACCCTCGCGCGCGTTCCGTACGAGGGCGAGAACGGTATCCGCGGACTCCTCGAAGAGATCGCACGTGACGACAACTGGGAGCCGAGCTTCGAACGTGACACCCTGGTCGCGCTCGCGAAGGACGGAGCCAGCATCACTTTGGAACCGGGCGGTCAACTCGAGCTGTCCGGCGCGCCCCTTCGCACTGTGCACGAGACTTGCGACGAATTCCATCGACATCTCGACGTCGTCGGTCGAGCATCCAAGCCGCGCGGCATCGTCTGGTTGTCTCTCGGGATCGATCCCAAGCACTCGGTCGCCTCGGTGCCGAAAGTGCCGAAGCAGCGCTACGGGATCATGCGCGAGTACCTGCCCACGCGGGGCCATCTCTCGCTTCACATGATGCATCTCACGGCGACGGTGCAGGCGAACTTCGATTTCGAGGATGAGCCGGACATGGTGCGCAAAGTGCGGACTGCGATGGGGGTCTCACCCATCGTGTCGGCGCTCTTCGCGAACTCAAGCCTGGCGGAAGGCAAAGCCTCGGGCTTTGTGTCGAAGCGGGTGAGGATTTGGCAGGACACCGATCCGGATCGCTGCGGACTTCTTCCCTTCGTGTTCGAGCCCGGGTTTGGGTACGAGCGCTACGTCGAATGGGCGCTCGACGTGCCGATGTTCTTCCGCTTGCAAGGCGGGGTCTACAAGCCCATGCACGGCCGGCCTTTCCGCGAAGTCCTCGAGGGGGGCGATCCGCCGGCGACCCTGCTCGACTTCGAACTGCACCTGACGACGCTGTTCCCCGAGGTGCGCTTGAAGCGATTCATCGAAGTGCGCGGTGCAGATGCTGTCCCCTCGGGCCTGATCTGCGCGTTGCCCGCGCTCTGGAAGGGCCTCCTCTATGACCGGGGAGCCCTCGATGCCGCTTGGGATCTCGTTCGCGACTGGCCTTTCGAGGAACGCGTCGCGGCCGTTGACGCGGTCGCGCGCAAAGGGCTCGGAGCATCGATCGCCGGGCGCCCCGTGCTCGAGCTGGCGCGGGAGCTCGTCGAGATCTCCGCCGGCGGCCTGCAGAGAATTGGCCACGCGGGCGTGCAGGACCCCGACGAGTCCGGCTACCTCGACCCGCTGCGAGACGTCCTGGCCGCAGGCATGAGTCCCGGTGAGTCCATTCTCGAACGTTGGGAAGGCCCCTGGAACCGCTCATTCGAGAAACTCATCGAATACGCGAAATTCTAGTCGCCCGATCGAAAACACGACCCATCGGCGCTTCGGGCGATCCCGTAGCCGACCGATGACAAGGGGCGGTACCCTCGGCCGCCTGCGGACCGACGATCTTGGAGAGGTGCATGGCCAATATCGAGATGTATTCGAAATCCTGGTGCCCCTACTGCGACCGAGCGAAAAGCTTGCTCAGCGCGAAAGGTCAAACCTGGACCGAGATCGACGTTGAAGATGAAGCGGGCCGACTCGAGGAAATGCTCGAGCGTTCCGGTGGGCGCCGAACCGTGCCTCAGATTTTCATCGATGGTCAGCACGTCGGCGGTTTCGACGATCTCGCGTCCCTCGAACAGGCAGGGGAGCTCGATCCTCTGCTCGGGGGCCGCGAAGGGACGGATCAGGGTTCTCTGCACGTCAAGGTCCTGATCGTCGGCAGCGGCCCCGCCGGCTACACCGCCGCGATCTACGCGGCTCGGGCCGAGCTCGCCCCCGTGGTGCTGGCGGGGTTCCAGTTCGGTGGCCAGCTCATGCTCACCACCGAAGTGGAGAACTATCCGGGGTTCCCCGAGGCGGTGACGGGCCCCGACATGATGGACATGTTCCAGAAGCAGGCGGAGCGCTTCGGCGCCCGCGTGTTGCTCGAGGACGCGACGCGACTCGATCTGTCCCGACGCCCGTTCCGTGTCGAGACCGCCGAGCGGCGCTTCACCGCGGACGCCCTCATTGTCGCGACCGGCGCCTCCGCCCGCTGGCTCGGCCTGCCCTCGGAGGAGCGGCTGATGAATCGCGGAGTCTCGGCGTGTGCGACCTGCGACGGCGCCCTCTACCGCGACAAGGCGATGGCGGTGGTGGGTGGCGGCGATACCGCGATGGAAGAAGCGCTGTTCTTGACACGCTACGCGACGAAGGTCACGGTCATCCATCGACGCGACGAGCTGCGAGCCTCGAAGATCATGCAAGAGCGCGCCTTGAAGAACGAGAAGATCGAGTTTTGCTGGAACGCCGAGGTCGACGAAGTGCTCGGCGACGAGTTTGTCACCGGAGTGCGGGTCCGAGACACGAAAGACGGCGGAACGCGCGAAATTCCCATCGAAGCGCTCTTTATCGCGATCGGGCACAAACCGAATACCGATCTCGTGCGAGATCAGCTCGAAGTGGACGGTGTCGGCTACCTGAAAGTCGAGCCGGGCACGTCGCGCACCGCGATCGAAGGCGTGTTCGCGTGCGGCGACGTGATGGATCCCGTTTATCGACAGGCGATCACGGCCGCGGGAAGCGGCTGTATGGCCGCGATCGATTCCGAGCGCTGGCTCGCGGCGCAAGGGATCGAGTGAGCGAAGCGCCGTGGCTCTCTCGAAAGCGCGCCTCGAGCAGCTGATCGCGCATTGTTCCGACGTCGTCGTGGCGACGGATCAAAAAGGCACGGTCGTCTACTACAACGACGGCGCCGAGGCGACCCTGGGCTATCGCCCCGACGAAGTGTTGGGAACGTTTGTCGGTCGGCTGTATTCGAGCACGGAAGAAGCCAAGCGCGTCATGGCGGCGATTCGCAGCGATGAGCACGGGGAACCGGGAACGGTCGACACGTTTCGCACGCTGTTTCTGAACAAGAGCGGTGAACAAATACCCGTCGCGATCTCCGGAAGCGTCATGCTCGACGAGAACGGCGAAGAAGACGGGACCATCGGTTTCGCAAAGGATCTGCGAGAGATCTTGCATCGCGATCAGCTCGCCACCTTGGGCGAGGTGGCGGTGGGGCTCTCACACGAGATCAACAATCCCCTGGCGGTGATCGTGAACCAGGTGGAGCTACTCGAGCGAGATATCGAGCGGTTGGCCGGGGAAGCCGATGTGTCCGTCGAAACTGAACGTCTCGACGCCATGCGGCGAGAGATCCAGCGCATCTCCGAGATTCTCGAACGCCTGGGCGAAATGGTTCAGACCGATAGCTACGAGACTGTCAACTACTTGGGTCCCGCGCGCATGATCGATCTCCGGAGCGAAGACGAGAAGCAGTTTCTCGCGGACGAACGGCTCCGCGGACTGCGCATTCTCGTGGTCGATGACGATCTTGGCATCAGTCGCTCGTTGCGGGAAGTCCTCGAGGGCGACGGTTGCGAAGTCGAAACGGCGACCGACGGACTCGAGGCGCTCGCCCATCTCGAGAAAGAATCCTTCGACGTCGTTCTCTCTGACGTCGTCATGCCCAACATGGACGGCTACGAACTCTTTCGCACGGTGCAGCAAAATTACCCGGAGCTTCCGATGCTGATGATGACCGCGTTCCACTACGACAAGGATCACATCATCAAGCGAAGTCGCCTCGAAGGCCTCGAGGGCGTCATCTTCAAGAAACCCGTCGATCCCGATCGGCTGCGCAGCGCCATTCTCGATTCCGTCGAGGCGCACCGCTCCTAGCGAAGGGGTGTGCTCGCGGCCGTAATTCCGAGCACGCAGCGCGCTCCCCCAGACCGCAACGCCCGGGCGGCGGCCTCGAGCGTCGCCCCAGTGGTCATCACATCATCGACCAGCCAAAGCACCTGAGGCACGACACCGACCGGTCGAAACGCGTCGCGGACGTTGCGCCGCCGTTCCGCTCGTCGGAGATCGGTTTGTTTCGACGTATCGAGAACGCGGCGGAGCATGCCCGGTCGGCAGGGCAAGTCGTACGCTCGACCGAGTCGGCGCGCGAGAACCAAGGCCGGGACGAAACCGCGTTGCCGGATGCGTCTCGGATGCTGCGGTACGGGAACGACCGCGTCCGGACGATCGCGGATCGATTCGGCTGCCCGGCAAATCAACCACAGCGCGAGTCGTTCGGGGCCGGGCTCCAAACCGAGTCGAGAGCGCGGATACTTGAAGCGCCTGATCCGCTCGAGTACGAACCCCTCGTAGGAAGTGCCGGAATAGCACGCGTCGAGCTGCCGAACGTCGTTGCGGACGAGCGCTTCCGGGAGGGTCGCTGCGCACCCGGGGCAGAGCGTTCCCGAATGTTCCCGGCGGTCGCACCCGGCACAGGTTGGCGGAAACAAATCGTCGAACACGGCCCGCAACAAGCGGAACAGGTATGACTGCGCAGACACGATGAGGCCTCACGGGACCGAGGCACGTCGGACGAGGCTAGGCGACGTCGTCGAAATCGATGGCTGCGGCATCGCCCCATAGACGTTCGAGATCGTACTCTTCGCGCACGTCTTCTTGGAATACGTGTACGACGACGGCGTTGAAGTCGATCAAGATCCAACGTCCCTCGTCGTAGCCCTCGGCGCCGAGGCGGTTGTGCCCGAGGGCGCGGCCACGTTCGAAGATCGCGTCGGCGATGGCGCGAACATGGCGGTCCGAGGTTCCGGTAGCGATGACGAAGGCGTCGGTAAAGGACGTCAGCTCGCGCACATCGAGCGCGACGACGGCGTTGGCTTTGCGGCCCTGCGCGACTTCGGCGAAGGCGCGCGCCGTCTGCAAGCTCTCGTCGGGGGTGGCGTGTTCAGTCAACGGGGGGCTCCGGCGAAGTCTTGGTGAAAGTGCGTTCGATCGCGCCGCGGATGTTTTCCGGCACGAGATAGCGAATCGAGCGACCCGCGCGAAGTCTCCGGCGCAGTTCGGTCGAGGAGACGTCGACGCCGGCGATCTCGATGACGTCGATTCGATTGCCCGAGCGGTGGCGCGCTCCGCGGCCGTCTGTGTCAAACGCGACCGCACCGTGAAGCGCGGCAGGCATCCACGCGGCCAAGGGTTCGCGGCTCGCCGGAGGGCGAACCAACACACCGAAGTGCGCGCGTTCGAACAGGAGATCCGGTTTATGCCACGTGTCGAGCTCGCGGAATGCGTCGTGGCCGATCAGGAACACGGGCCGACCGTCGTCGTTCGCAGAGAGCTCCGCGAGCGTATCCACGGTGTACGAAGGGCCCTCTCGTTCGAGCTCGACGCGGGACAAGGCAAACCGCTTGTTCGCGGCAATCGCCTGAGCGACCCAGTCGGAGCGTTGCTCCGCCGGCGCGATCAGCTCCGCTCCCGAACCGCTCGCCTTGTGCGGTGGCGATGCGCTCGGTACGAACAATACGCGCGACAGGCCGAGTTGTTCGCACGCGTCTTCGGCGGCGCGCAGGTGTCCCAAGTGGATCGGGTTGAAGGTCCCGCCGAAGATCCCCGTGCCACCCGGGTTCATTCGCGGAGCTGGCCCTCGCCTTCGAGCACGAACTTTTGCGTTGTCAGGCCTTCGAGACCCATCGGGCCATACGCGTGAAGCTTCGAAGTCGACACGCCGATCTCGGCCCCGAGACCGAGCCGGAACCCGTCGGCGTAGGCGGTCGAGCAGTTCACGCCCACGGTCGAGGACTGAACGCGCCGCAAGAATGCCTGGGCGTTGTGGTAGCTCTCGGTCACGATGACCTCGGTGTGGTTCGAGCCGAAGTCGCGGATGTGCTCGATCGCGCCGTCCATGTCGTCGACGATGCGGACCGCGAGAATCTTGTCGAGGTACTCCGCGGTCCAGTCGACGTCTTCGGCGGGCAGTGCATCGCCGAAGACGCGTAGCGTGCGAGGACAGCCCCTGAGCTCGACCCCTTCTTCGCGAAGCGCTTTGAGGACTTCGGGCAGGATCGTCTCGGCGGCTTGGGCGTGTACAAGCAACGTCTCGAGTCCGTTGCACACGGACATTTGGCGCAATTTCGAATCGAGCACGATGTCGCGGGCCATGTCGAGCTCCGCGCTCTCGTCGAGGAATACGTGGCAGATCCCGGCGTCGTGACACAGGACGGGGATGGTCGTGTTTTCCGTGACGCGCCGGATGAGCCCCGGGCCGCCGCGGGGAATGATGAGATCTACGTAGCGCGACGCCTTCAACAAGTGATCGATCGCGGCGCGGTCGGTTCTCGGCACGAGAGCCACTGCGTCTTCCGGAAGTCCGGTGTCACGAGCCGCCGCACGCAACGCATCCCCCAACGCCAAGTTCGTGCGAATCGCTTCCGAGCCGCCGCGCAAAATGCACGCGTTGCCGGCCTTGACGCAGAGCGCAGCCGCATCGACGGTCACGTTGGGTCGCGATTCGTAAATGATGCCGATCACGCCCAGCGGAATACGCATCTGCCCCACGCGCAATCCGTTCGGTCGCACGCGCATGCGGGTGATCTCGCCCACCGGGTCGGGCAGGGACGCGATTTGGCGCAGCCCCGACAGCATGTCGTCCCAGCGACTGCCCGCGAGTTCCAAGCGCGCGACCATGGGCGCGGCGATACCGCGGGCCGTCGCTTCCTCGACGTCTTTGCGGTTCTCCTCGAGGATCGCGTCGCGGGCCTCTTCGAGACGCTCGGCGGCGCGCAGAAGCCACGCGTCCTTCTCTCGCGTACGCATTGAACCGAGTTCGTCGGACGCTTTGCGCGCGCGTTTCGCGAGATCGAGAATCTGTGCTTCGAGGTTCACGGGCTATTCGCTCGCTTCTTGGTTCAGGGCGCTTCGTTTTGGGCGCCGAGCCACACCAAATCATCGCGGTGAATGACTTCGTCGCCGTTTGAATATCCTAGCACCGCGCTGATTTCCCGAGCCTTCGCGCCGCGGATCTGCTCGATCTCCGCGGCGCTGTAAGCGACGAGCCCGCGCGCGATTTCGCGACCGCCGGTGTCGACGCAGGCGACGGGATCGCCGATACCGAAGGCGCCGGACACCTGCTTGACACCGGCGGGCAGGAGGCTTCTCCCTCCCTCGCGAAGCGCTGCGACGGCGCCGTCGTCAAGCGTTAGCTGCCCGCTGGTCCTCGCGGTGAAGGCGAGCCAGTGCTTGCGGCTCTGCAGTTTCGTACCCGGCGCGACGATCGTTCCGATGGCCTCTCCCGCCGCGGCTCGCAACACAATGTCACGCGTACGCCCGTTGCACACGACCGTTGCAGCTCCGGAGCGCGCCGCGCGCTCGGCGGCTTCGAGCTTCGTGATCATGCCTCCGCGGCCGAAGGCGCCCTCGGAGCCGCCGGCCCGGCGTCGCGTCTCGGTATCGACCTGCGCGATCTCCGAAACGACCGCCGGCTTCGGCCGGCCGGCGGAAGGCGGCTCTTCGTACAATCCGTCGACGTCGGTCAGGATCAGCAGGAGTCCCGCACCGACCAGATTGACGACGGCCGCCGACAGGTTGTCGTTGTCGCCGAAACGAATTTCCTCCGTCGCCACGGTGTCGTTCTCGTTGACGATCGGGACGACGCCCAACGCCAGCAATTGGTTCAGCGTATGGCGCGCGTTGAGAAAGCGTTCGCGTTCCGCCAAACCCATGTGCGTGACGAGAACTTGCGCCACCGGGTGCTCGTAGCGCGCGAAGCGCCTTCGGTAGATTTCGCAGAGTCCGATTTGACCGACGGCGGCCGCGGCTTGCTTTTCCGGGATCGTGCGGCCCGTGTGGTTCCAGCCCAGTTCGCGACTGCCGGCTGCGATCGCACCCGACGATACGATGACGACCTGGCGTCCATCGCTGCGAAGCGTCGACACCTGTCGCGCGAGTTCGCTCACCAACCGACCGCGGATCCCCGAAGGCCCCGCGAGAATCGCGCTGCCGACCTTGATGACCAGGCGCTTCGCATCCCGCGCGTGGTGGCGCGCGCTCATCGGGCCTTCCCATCCGATTCGAGCGACCGCGCGAGCTGCCGCGTCAGGTCCTCGACGCCTTCGCGGGTCGCGCCGGAAGCGCGCGCCACGCGATGACCGCGCGCCTCGAGTACGCCTTGCCATTCGTCGAGGGCAGATCGGTCGGCGACGAGATCGATCTTCGTGAACACCACCCACGAAATGCGATGCAGAAGCTCCGGGTCGTATTGCGCGAGTTCGCGCCGGATCACGTCGCAATCGTCGAGAATGTTTCGGCCTTCGAGAAGCGCCGTGCCCACATCGACGACGTGTACGAGAAGTCGAGTTCGCTCGACGTGGCGAAGGAAGCGATCTCCCAGGCCGGCGCCGTCGCTAGCGCCTTCGATGAGGCCGGGAATGTCAGCCGCGACGAAGCGCGTGTCGTCGACTTCGACCACACCGAGGGAGGGAATGAGCGTCGTGAACGGGTAGTCCGCGATGCGCGGGCGCGCCGCGGAGATGACGGACAACAGGGTCGACTTTCCGGCGTTCGGCAGCCCCACCAAGCCGACGTCCGCGAGAAGCTTGAGGGAAAGCCGGAGAGACGCTTGGCCGCCGGGCTTGCCCGGTGTCGCGAAGTCCGGGGCTTGTCGCGTGGCTGTCGCGAACTGCGCATTGCCGCGGCCGCCGCGCCCGCCGCGCGCCGCGAAATACTGAGCTCCGTCTTCGTCGAGGTCAACGACGAGACTTCCGTCGGCGGCGTCGAAGATCTCGGTCCCCACCGGTACGCGAATCACGAGGTCGTCGCCGTTCGCGCCCGCGCGGTTGTTGCCCGACCCCGGAACTCCGTTTTCAGCGCGGACGTCTGAGCGGAAGCGCTGTTCCCGAAGGGTCGCGAGGTTCCGGTCCGCGACGAGGATGACGTGCCCTCCGCGGCCACCGTCGCCGCCATCGGGTCCCCCCAGCGGTGCGAACTTCTCTCTCCGAAAGCTCACGCACCCGTCCCCTCCGTCGCCGGCACGGGCGTCGAGCTTCGCTTCGTCGATAAAGACGCTGGTTTCTTTCATGGCGCCGATGCGCCTTCGGGTCGCCCGGTGTTGTGGGCGCCGGTGCTAGGCCTGCGGTTCGACGCTGGCAGTGACTTTGCCGCGAGAGCGGCCGTAATGGACCACACCGTCGACCAGTGCGAACAGCGTGTAGTCGCGTCCCAAGCCCACACCGCGACCGGGGCGAATTTTCGTTCCCAGCTGGCGAACGAGGATGTTGCCCGCGCGCACCTGCTGGCCGGCAAAACGCTTCACGCCGCGCCGCTGACCGTTGCTGTCGCGTCCGTTGCGAGAACTTCCCTGACCTTTTTTATGCGACATGCTTGGCTCCTAACCCTCAATCGACTCGACGTGGACTTCGGTGTAGTCCTGACGATGACCCTGCTTGCGCCGGTAGTTCTTGCGCCGCTTCATCTTGAATACGGTGATCTTCGGCGAGCGGCCCTGCGCGGCGATGGTCCCGCGAACACTCGCGCCATCGACGAGAGGCGTGCCGATGCGGGCCTCACCTTCGCCACCGACCAGCAACACCTGATCGAACGTGATGGTGTCACCCACATCGCCGGCGAGCTTCTCCACCCGCACGCGACCGCCGGGGGTCACCCGTACTTGCTTCCCACCGGTTTTCACCACGGCGTACATCAGACTTCCTCTCGCTCGACCGGATCCGGCAGTATCGGTGATCCGGAAAGCCCGTCAACCGGCTCGGCTTCTACCTCTGAAAGCCCGTCAACCGGCTCGGCTTCTGCCTCTGAAAGCCCATCAACCGGCTCGGCCTGGGCCTGTCCCGCGCCGTTTCCGCTCGGAGGGGCCGGTGCTTCCAGAGTCGGCGCATCGGCCTCATCGGCGGCGGTCTCGATGTCGTCTCCCTCGGGGGAATCGGAGTCGTCCGCCGCACTCCCGTTGGATAGCCAGGGCACCTCGAACTCGACCGGCGGCCCGTCTTCGAGCGCCGTGACCTCGAACTGCTCTTGGTGAAGCTCGGCTCGCGCGCGGATCTCGATGGACCGACCGAGCTCCGCTTCCAGGAGCTCGATTTCGTCCCGGCCCTGGGCGAGCAGTTCCTCAGCGACCCTACGGTTGACCGAGACCTCGACGCGGCGCCCGCAGAAGTGGCGCAGATCCTTGCGAATTTCGCGGAGGACCTTGTGTGAAATGCTTTCCGCGGAGACGACGTAACCCTTCCCGTCGCAGTACGAGCACGGCTCGCACACCGCCTGGACCAGATTCTCGCGGGTCCGCTTGCGCGTCATTTCCACGAGACCGAGCTCGGAGATCTTCAGGATGTTTGTGCGCGCCTTGTCGTGCCGCAGTGCTTCCTGCAGGGCGCGATTCACTTTCTCGCGGTTCTCCGCCGACTCCATGTCGATCAAGTCGATGATGATGAGGCCGCCGATGTTGCGGAAGCGAAGCTGGTAGACGACTTCTTTGACCGCTTCGAGATTCGTGCGCAGGACAGTCTCTTCGAGGTCCCGCTTTCCGACGTAGCGGCCGGTGTTGACGTCGATCGCCGTCAGCGCCTCGCTCTGATCGATGATCAAGTAGCCGCCGCTCTTGAGCCACACTTTGCGGCCCAAGTTCGCATCGATCCGGGCTTCGACGTCGTAGTAATCGAAGATGGGGACCTGTCCGTCGTAACGCTCGATCTTCGGCTTTGGATCGGCGACGAAGCGCTCTACGAAGTTCTTCATCTGTTCGTGTGCGTCTTTCGAGTCGACGACGATGCGCTTCGTTTCAGAATTCGCCAGATCGCGGATCACGCGCAGCGGGAGGTCGGGCTCTGAGTAGAGAAGATCCGGAGCGCGGACTTGATCCTTGCGGATCTGCACGTCGTCCCAGACCGCGGTCAAGTAGCGCACGTCCGCCTCGAGGTCGGCTTCCCGCGTTCCCTCACCCGCTGTGCGGATGATGAACCCCAGATCTTTCGGTCGGATTTTCTCGACGACGTCGCGCAGACGCCGACGCTCCTTGTCCGAATCGATGCGCCGTGAGACGCCGACGCGCTGCGCCCACGGTGTCAGCACCAGGTGCCGGCCGGCGATCGAGATATGGGAGGTGATTCGCGCACCCTTCGTCCCGATGGGTTCCTTCGCCACTTGGACGAGAATTTCCTGGCCTTCGCGGACCATGTCTTCAATGTTCGGCACCGGCTTGCGCGCCCCGTTGCGCCGCCCACGACGCCGCGAGCCGCCCCCGCCGGAGCCCAAGTGTTCGATGTCCTCGACGTAGTCCCCGGCGTACAGGAACGCCGCCTTCTCGAGTCCGATATCGACGAACGCCGCTTGCATGCCCGGCAACACACGGGACACGCGACCGAGGACCACGTCGCCCACGACGTTGCGGTTTTTCGCCCGCTCGAGATGAAACTCGACGAACTGGTTTCGCTCGAGAATCGCCACGCGGGTCTCGCCCGCGGAAGCATTGATCAGAATTTCGTTCTGCATACACCGCCCTCAACGCGTCTCGGAGACGCGCTCGCGGCGAGCGCAGAGGTCTGCCTACACCACCTGTCCCTGCAGGGCGCGGATCCGAGGGCCGTCAAGGCTGTTTTGGCGGGGTGTTGCAGCCGCACGAGCGCGTAGGCTCGGCGGTTGGACGCGAGAAGTTCTCGGACGCCTAAGCATGTCGGTGGGCGGACAGTTCACAGTTCGCTCGCCTGGTTCCTCGCGGTCCAGATCGACGCGTTCTCGAAGTCGGGTATCTCGGCGTAGCTCGGGCTCAACGGACTCTTGCGACTGCTCCACGGGCCCCCGCCTCGCGTTCCGACCAGTTCGCTTTCCCGTGGGCTGCTTTTCAGCCCGCCGTGGGTTTCCCAGCTCGCCGACACCCTTCGATGTCACGCGTCGGTCCTTGGCTTCCGGATTCCGCTGCCGCTGCGGCGTCGGACTGGCGGGATCGCGGCGTCGCGCCCTAGGCTTTCTGAGCGAGCGCCCTGGTCCCGCGCGGCCCTTGGAACCCGGAACGTTGTCATCGGACCGCCTCAAAATCGTACGAGGAGCATCATGGATCACGATGACGCGGTCAAGCCGGATCCCCGGCGGGGGCTTCCCCAGGTCGACGCATGGATCCGAAAGCTCCTCGACGAGGATCTGGGCTTTGCAGAGTGGGTAATTCGACACGTTTCCCGCCGCGAGATCGCCGCCGCACGGGAGCGAGTCAGCGCGGGGCAGGAAGCGGGCGATCTCCGCAGCCTCTGTATCGCAGCGGCCGCTCGGCTCTCCCAACCGCATCCGAGGCGCGTCGTCAACGGAACGGGCGTGATGGTCCACACGAATCTGGGACGGTCCGCGCTCTCGCCACGGGCGACGCGCGCCGTGGCCGAGGCCGCGGCCGGTTACAGCGACCTCGAACTCGACCTTGCGAGCGGACGCCGCGGCAACCGCTTGGGGCGACTGGCCGACCTGCTGTGCGCGGCTTCGGGAGCGGAGGCGGCGCTCGCCGTCAACAACAACGCCGCCGCCCTGTTGCTGCTCGCGAACACCTTGGCGCGCGGCCGGGAAGTGGTGGTGTCACGAGGCGAGTTGGTCGAGATCGGCGGATCCTTTCGGGTGCCCGATATTCTCGAGCGTGCGGATGTACGCCTTGTCGAAGTGGGTACGACGAACCGCACGCATCCCCACGACTACCGGGACGCCATCGGACCCGAGACGGGCCTGCTGCTCAAGGTCCACCCGAGCAACTTTGCGCAGCAGGGCTATGTCACCGACGTGTCGCTCGAAGCGCTGGTCGGGATCGGCGCTGAGATGGGTGTTCCCGTGGTCGAAGATTTGGGAAGCGGCTTGTTCGAAACGCCCGACAAGCGCGGCTTGCCCTCGGAAACCGACGTGCGGAGTCGGCTCCGAACGGGTGTCGACGCGCTTTGCTTTTCCGGTGACAAACTTTTGGGCGGTCCCCAGGCGGGCCTCATCCTCGGTCGCACCGACGTCGTCGCGGAAGCGAAGCGCAACCCGCTCGCTCGTGCGCTCCGACTCGACAAGCTGTCGATCGCGGCGCTCGACGCGACGTTGCGCGACCTCCTCGAGGATGCGCCCGAATCGCGCCCGCCGACGCTACACCAAATCGAGACGCCCTTGACCCAGTTGTCCGAGCGCGCGGAAGCGCTGGCGCGAGCGCTCGAAGAACGCTGCGGCCCGCGTCTCAAAGTGACGGTGGAAGTCGCGCACTCATCCGTCGGGGGCGGGAGCGTTCCCGGTTTCGAGCTCGAGACCCGCGTGGTGTCGCTTCGGGGCGAGGATGCCTTGCGACTCGCGCGGCGTCTGCGGGAAGCCCCGGTTCCCGTCCTCACGCGTGTCCGAGATGATGCGGTCACCATCGATGTGAGGACTCTACTCGCCGGAGACGACGTCTTATGCTGCGAGGCCGTCGCTTGGGCCTTCGAGGGTGCGGCGAGCCTTTAGCCTCTGTAACCTCGACGGCGATGCTATCGAGCAGCGTGCTGGTCCTGAACCGGTCCTACCTCCCGGTGCACGTCACGTCGGCGAAGCGTGCGTTCTCACTCCTGTATCAGGGGATCGCGCGGGCCGTCGACGAAGAGTTTCAGACCTTCGATTTCGAGGAGTGGAGCCAGCTCTCGACGCTGCGCGAGGGCGACAGCGTCGGAACGATCGGAGGTCGCATTCTGATCCCGCGGGTGATCGTACTCGTCGCCTTCGACCGCCTCCCGAAACGCCACGTCCGCTTCAGTCGCATCAACATCATGACGCGCGACGGTTTTCGCTGTCAGTACTGCGGCGACCATCCGTCGCGGGCAGAACTCAACCTCGATCACGTCGTACCGCGCGCGCAGGGCGGCAAGAGTACGTGGGAGAACGTGGTGACCAGCTGTGTCGACTGCAATCGCCGAAAGGGCGGCCGCACACCGGCGCAGGCCCGGATGAAACTGCGCAGTCGCCCGGTGCGCCCCCGTTGGACACCGCTCTCGCACTTGATTCTTTCGAGTCAGCGTTACGAGCAGTGGCGGCCTTTCCTCAACGTGGTCGACGCTTCGTACTGGAACGCGGAGCTCAACGAGTAACCGGAGGTCCCCCCCGACATGCGGTTCCAACAGCCGCAGCAGCGAAGCGCCCACATGATCGCCGTCGCCGGTGGCAAGGGGGGTGTGGGCAAGACGTTCTTTTCGGCGAACCTGGCGGTTCTCCTGGCGCGCGCCGGCGTGCACGTCGTCGCGGTCGATACGGATCTCGAAGGGGCGAACCTCCACACCTGGCTCGGTGTGAAGTCGCCCAAGCGGACGCTGGCCGATTTCGTTTCGGGGCGCGAGGACGATCCGAGGCGACTCCTCGTCGAGACGCCCATTCCGAAGCTCGAGCTCATCGCCGCGACGGAGGGCCATCTGACCGACGCCCAGCCGAGTGCAGAGCGCCGCGCCGAGCTTCTGCAGGGGCTCCGGTCCATGTCGTGCGACGCGGTGCTCCTCGACTGCGGTGCGGGAACCCACGCGGCCAACGTCGATTACTTCCTCGCCGGCGACGACGGCGTGTTGATCTTCCACCCGGAACCGACTTCCGTCGAGAACGCGTACAACTTCCTGCGCTCCGTTCTCTTGCGGCGCATGGAGCTCGCCATGTTGAAGCCGGAAGTCCAGGCGTGCGTGCGCGAGGCGATGGACATGCGCAACGAGCGGGGCATCCGCACGCCGCGCGATCTGCTGCGTGCGGTGGCGGCGCTCGATTCCGAGGAAGCGAAACGATTCCAGCGCGTGTTGGCGACGCTCAAGCCGCGTATCGTAGTGAACGAAGTGACGACCGCCGAAGACGTCAAGCTCGGTTTTTCCGTGCGCGGCGTTTGTCGGAACTTTTTCGGCGTGCAAGCGGATTACCTGGGGTACATGAACAGCGATCCCCGCGTGCGCAAAGCGCTTCGCGCCGGTGTTCCCATCGTCGAGTCGGACGCCGAAACCGAGGTCTCGATTTACTTGTCGCGCATCGCGCGCAAATTGATGCGCGAGGCAGGTCTCGCCACGTGAAGAGCTTCGCCGAGCTCACGTATTACGAACTGCTGGAAATCGCACCCGACGCCGGGAACCAAGAGCTCGAGCGCGCCTACCGCATGGCACAAGCGACGTACGGCGAATCGTCGATGGCGACCTACTCGCTCTACGGCGATGACGAACTCTCGGTGATCCGGGCGAGAATCGACGAGGCGTACCGTGTGCTGCGAGAGCCGACGGAGCGATCGCGCTACGACCGCGGGCTCGCCCGAGCAGAGGCGCTTGCGGAAGACGAAGACGAGGAGGAGATGACGCTCGATTTCCCCCTCGATGATCTCGAGGCGTTCGATCCGCGGCCTGAGCCGCTGCCCGAGAGCGGTGGGCGCGGGTTCACCGAGGCGAGGTTCGCGCCGCACCCGGAGCCACGTCCGGAGCGTCTCCTCGAGATCCAACCGCCGGTGACCCAGTTCGAGCCGGTGGAAGAAGACGACGGTACGCCGTTTAACGGAGCGCGCTTGCGCCGCGCTCGCTTGGCTCGGGGCATCGACCTCGACCAGGTCGCCTCGGTGACGAAAGTGACGGTCGCGCACTTGCAGTCCATCGAAGACGATCGTTACGGGGATCTTCCCGCGCCGGTCTACGCCCGGGGCTTCGTCTCCGCGTACGCCCGCTGTATCGGCCTCGACGCCGAGCGCGTCTGCCGCGATTACATGGACGCGCTGCGAAGTGCGGAAGCGCGCGTCAACAACCGGCCGCGGCGTCGGGCGTAGCGGGTGCTGTCGATCGCGGATCGCGTCACCGACCCCTCGGAGATTCAATCCTTCGTGATCGATCCCGAGTTGGCAGGACGTCGACTCGACGTCGCGCTGTCCTCCTGCGCGGGTATCAGCCGGGCGGAAGCCAAGCGGTGGATCGAGGCCGGGCGCGTGGAGCTGAACCGCGTTCCGGTGCGGGCGAGCGCCCGCGTCGCCGCCGGGGACACCTTGGCCGCGGATCCTCCGGCAAGCGTGCCGCTCCGGCTCGAGCCGGAACCGATTCCGCTCGACGTCGCTTTCGAAGACGAGCACGTGATCGTGATCGACAAGCCGGCGGGTCTGGTGGTGCACCCCGCCCCGGGGCACGAGCACGGGACGCTGGTCCACGCGCTCCTGCATCACTGCCGCGACCTGTCGGGAATCGGCGGCGTCCTGCGGCCGGGCATCGTGCACCGACTCGATCGCGGGACGTCCGGTGTCATGGTCGCTGCGAAGAGCGATGCGGCGCATCGCGGGCTCGCCGCACAGTTCGAGCGGCACGAGATCGAGCGGGTCTATCGCGCCCTGGTGCGCGGTCGCCCGCGCGCGTCCGAGGGGAACGTCGACGCGGCGATCGGTCGGCATCCTCTGGATCGGAAGCGGATGTCGACCCGTACGCGTCGCGGCCGTCCCGCCCGCACGCGCTGGCGCGTGAGGCGCCGGTTCCCGAAGAGCGGAGCGCTCCTCCTCGAGGTCTTTCCCGAGACGGGTCGCACGCATCAAATCCGCGTTCACTTGGCCGCAGCCGGCCTGCCCATCGCCGGCGATCCGATCTATGGGGGCGGCAAACGGCGGGTCGACGCGCCGTGGTCGGCACTCGCCCGGCCTGCCTTGCACGCCGCGGTGCTCGGGTTCGTCCATCCGATTTCCGGTCAGTCGCTTCGGTTCGAGGCGTCCCTCCCGGCGGACCTGGTTGCGGCGATCGAGGCGTGTGAAGACCGAGAGGAAGCGCCGGCCCGCTGATGGTGCTCGCCGTGCCCCACGCCTTCGGCCGCCGCGATCGGCCGGGTCCGACCGGCCCTCCGGTCTGGCGTCCCGAGCAAATCCACGGAACTGACGTCGTCGTCCTTCTCGAGAGGGGTCGCGTTCCCGACGGCCCCGTGCCTGCGGACGCGGTGGTGAGTCGGCGGCTCGACCGGCCGGTGGGAGTGGTCACCGCGGACTGCGTCCCCGTGCTGGTCGCGGACTCCGCCGGCGAGACGGTGGCCGCCATCCACGCGGGCTGGCGCGGGCTGGCCGCGGGCGTCATCGAAACGGCGCTCACCGCGTTTTGGCGCGTTGCGTCATCCGAGGGCGCTGCGGCGTCGATCGGGCCGCATATCGGCCGCTGCTGCTACGAAGTCGACGCACCGGTCCTCGAAGCCCTCGAGGCGCGCTTCGAAGACGCCCTGCCCGATGCCTCCGAAATGACGCGCCCTGGGCACGCACGCATCGATCTGGGGCATTTGGCGGCCACAGCGCTGACGCGCTCCGGCGTTTCGGCGGAGGACCTCACGAGCGTCCCCGACGGGTGCACCCGCTGCCACGCCGATCGCTATCACTCCTATCGCCGCGACGGGTCGGGCGCGGGTCGAATGACACACTGGGTAAAACCCCGGCGGGGGGGTGCTTGACACCCGGCAGGCCTCGCCATAGATTCGCAAGCGATCCACGCCGCTCGTCCGGACATCGCCGGCACTACGCGAAACGAGGCGGTCAGCGCACAGCTCTCTGACACCACTCCGAATGGCTTTGATGACCGCACGCACGCGAGCCGCTCGCCCCGCAGGCCCTAGCTCAACTTGAGACAAGAGACGGACGAACGAGATAAGAGAGAATCACCATTTCCCGGCACCCGATGGTCCCCCGAAAGCCGGATCTTCAAAACCTCCCCTTTGACACATTTCGCATCCACTCCTGCTCGGCCCAGACCGACGCACCCAAACAGGGAGCCTTCCCTTGACCAGTACACGCGCTAGCGAATCAGGTAACCGCAGCGGCAACCGCCGCGGCCGCAGCCGCCGTAGCCGCAACGGCAACACCGGCGGACGCAAACGCGACAACCGGGATCACCCGCAGAACGACACCCCGTTTACCGAGGACGAGATCTACGTCGAGAGCGAGGACGAAGATCCGAGCGAACGACTCTACGTCAAAGACTTGAAGTCGAAGAGCGTCCACGAGCTGACGGAGATGGCCGAGGGCCTCGGGATCGAGGAAGCGGCCGGCCGCCTGAAGCAGGATCTGATCTTCGCGATCTTGAAGACCGAGACCGAAGCGCACGGGAAGGTCTTCGCCGAAGGCGTCCTCGAGCGACTTCCGGACGGTTTCGGTTTTCTCCGGGCGCCCGACCAGAATTACCTGAACGGCCCGGACGACGTGTACGTCTCGCCGTCGCAAATTCGCCGCTTCAACCTGCGAACCGGCGACACGGTATGCGGGCAGATTCGGCCCCCGAAGGAGGGTGAGCGCTACTTCGCGCTCCTGAAGGTCGAGTCGATCAACTTCGAAGAGCCGGCCAAGGCGCGTCACAAGATCCTGTTCGACAACCTGACGCCGCTCTACCCGCAGGAGAAGTTCAACCTCGAGGCGAAGGCCGGCGGGCTGACGACGCGGATCATCGATCTGATCAGCCCGATCGGAAAAGGGCAACGCGCGCTGATCACGTCGCCGCCGAAAGCCGGCAAGACGATGATCTTGAAAGATATCGCGAACGCGATCATCGAGAATCATCCCGAGGTCTACCTGATCGTGCTGCTCATCGACGAGCGGCCCGAGGAAGTGACGGACATGCAGCGAAACGTCGCTGCCGAAGTCGTCTCTTCGACCTTTGACGAACAACCGACCCGGCACGTCCAGGTCGCCGACATGGTCATCGAGAAGGCGAAGCGCTTGGTCGAACACAAGCGCGACGTGGTGATTCTGCTCGATTCGATCACCCGGCTGGCCCGCGCCCACAACACCGTCGTTCCGCATTCCGGCAAGATCCTCTCGGGCGGCGTCGATTCGAACGCCCTCCACAAGCCGAAGCGCTTCTTCGGAGCGGCGCGGAATGTCGAGGAAGGCGGCAGCCTC
The DNA here is from genome assembly GCA_965223705.1 of Myxococcota bacterium. Taxonomy (GTDB): domain Bacteria; phylum Myxococcota_A; class UBA9160; order UBA9160; family UBA6930; genus UBA6930. Next base: position 281,672 of record OZ245015.1, read on the forward strand.
ACCATCATCGGCACGGCGCTCATCGACACCGGCTCGCGCATGGACGAGGTGATCTTCGAGGAGTTCAAGGGCACGGGTAACGCCGAGCTCGTGCTCGACCGAAAGCTCGCGGATCGCCGCACCTACCCCGCCATCGACATCAATCGATCCGCAACGCGGCGAGAAGAGCTCTTGATGAGCGACGCGCAGCTCAACCGGATGTACGTGCTGCGCAAAGTGCTCTCACCGCTCAACCCCGTCGACTCGATGGAGTTCCTCCTCGAGAAGGTGAAGGCCACGGAGACCAACGAGGAATTCCTCGCCTCGATGAACTCCTAGCGCGCCAGAACCTCTCCCGTCCTTGCGGGGACAGCGGGGATCGGGGATCGTGAAGCGGTCGTAACCCCGCGTCCCCGCGACGCAATCGGCGTATCACGGCGGCACCATGGCGGACTGGACCGAAAAGCTTCGCGCAGCCCAAGAGGAAGTACGCGCGCTCGAAGAGAAGCTGGCGAACCCGGGTTCCGGAGGCGACGTGGGCGCGCTGGCGAAGCAGCTCGGTGCGGCGAAACCGCTCGCCGATGCAGCGGATCGGTATTTCAAGCTCGAAACCGATATCGAGGGCGCGCGCGAGATGCTCTCCGAGGGCGACGCCGAGCTCGCGGAACTCGCCCGGGTGGAGCTCGAAGAGCTCGAAGCGGCGCGCGAGCCGCTCGAAGAAGAGATCCGCAAGCTCCTCATTCCGAAAGATCCGAACGACGGCCGCAACGCCATCCTCGAGATTCGCGCCGGTACCGGTGGAGAAGAGGCGGCGCTCTTCGCCGCCGACCTGTTCCGGATGTACGCGCGCTTCGCGGAAGCCCGCGGCTGGAAGCTCGAGGTGTTGTCGTCTTCCGAGAGCGCGAACCAGGGCTACAAGGAAGTGATCGCGCAGCTCTCCGGAGACGGCGTGTACGGTCAGCTCAAATTCGAGCGCGGCGTGCACCGCGTGCAGCGCGTGCCCGCGACGGAATCCCAGGGGCGCATCCACACCTCGACCGTCACCGTGGCCGTGATGCCGGAAGCCGAGGAAGTCGACCTCGCCATCGACCCGAATGATCTGCGTATCGACGTCTTCCGTTCGTCGGGCCCCGGTGGTCAAAGCGTCAACACCACCGACTCGGCGGTTCGCATCACGCACGAGCCGACGGGCGTGGTCGTCACGTGCCAGGACGAGAAGTCGCAGCACAAGAACAAAGCCCGCGCGATGAAGGTGCTGCGTTCACGGCTCCTCGAAGCGGAGCAGGAACGGTTGGCAGCCGAGCGGGCCAGCGACCGAAAATCCCAGGTCGGGACGGGGGGTCGCAGCGAGAAGATCCGCACCTACAACTTTCCCCAGTCGAGAATCACCGATCACCGGGCCGGTCTCACGCTGCACCGCCTCGAGCAGGTTCTCGAAGGCGAGCTCGAGGAACTGATCGACGGCGTGGCGAGTTGGGCGGCGGCGGAAGCGGAAACCGCGGCGGCCGAGGCGGCGGGATGACCGAAGAGCGCTGGACCGTGGGATCGCTGCTGCGCTGGACGACGGAGCACTTCGCAAGCGTCGGAATCGAAAGCGCGCGACTCGACGCGGAGTGCCTGCTGGCCGAGGCGCTCGGCTGTGAGCGCTTGGCGCTCTACCTGGAATTCGACAAGCCGGCCCAGGCCGCCGAGCGCGCGCGTTTTCGCGAGCTCGTGAAGCGCCGCGCCACGGAGCGGATCCCGGTCGCACACCTCCTCGGGCGCAAGGAATTCTGGTCGCTCGAGTTCGAGATCACGAAGGATGTCCTCGTGCCGCGTCCCGACACGGAGACCCTGATTCAAGCCGTCCTCGATCTCATTCCCAATCGCGAGACCGAGTGGAAAGTGCTCGAGGTGGGGACCGGAAGCGGTGCCGTCGTCGCGGCACTCGCGACGGAGCGACCGAAGGCACGCTGCGTCGCGACCGATATTTCTCCCGCGGCCCTGGCGGTTGCCGCCCGCAACGCGGAACGTCACGGTCTGTCCGACCGCATCCATTTCGTCCACGGAGACGGGTTCGAGCCCGTTCTCGGCGAGCGATTCGATGTGGTGGTGTCGAACCCCCCGTATCTCGCGGCGGGTGACGCGGCCCATTTGGCTCCCGAGCTCGCCCACGAGCCTCGGGAAGCGCTCTTCGCCGGGGCGACCGGAACCGAGATGTTGGCGACCCTCGTGCACGGGGTCGGTTCTGTGCTCGAACCCGGCGGCGCCGTCGTGCTGGAGATGGCACCGGAACAAGCTCCCGAAGTGGCGGCTTGGCTCGAGGCCTGCGGGTTCACGGACGTTGCGATCCATCGAGATTTGGCGGGCCAGCACCGCGCGGTCTCGGCGAGGGCGAGTGGGGGAGGACGCGATGGCGAGTCGCACGAGTAAGGCGGTCTTGCCGGTCATCGAGGCCGGTAAGTCCGGTTCGGAAGAAGCGCTCGACGAACTGTGCGCGCGCGCGAGCGAGCGCGACAGCAGCGTCGACAAGACCGTCCAGAAGATCGTCACTCGCGTTCGCGAGGAGGGTGATGACGCCGTCCGTCACTTCACGTCAACCCTCGATGGGGCGGATGTCGATGCCCTGGAGGTCACCCGAGACGAATGGGACGCCGCGTGCGAAAGCGTCGACCCGGCCGACCGGGCGGCACTGGGCAAAGCCTGCATGCGCGTTCGCGAGTTCCACAAACGGCGTGTTCAGAGCAGTTGGGAAATGCGCGAAGAAGGCGGCGCGTTGATGGGCCAGCGCGTGCGCCCACTCAAGCGCGTGGGCCTCTACGTACCGGGTGGCAAAGCGGCGTATCCGTCGAGTGTCATCATGAACGCGACGCCGGCGTCTGTCGTCGAAGTCCCAGAGATTGCGGTGACGACACCGCCACAACCCGACGGCACGGTTCGAGCCGATGTGCTCATGGCCGCGCGTATCGCCGGCGTTCACCGAGTGTTCAAGGCCGGCGGGGCGCAGGGTGTCGCGGCCCTGGCCTACGGCACGGAGACGATTCCGCAGGTCGACAAGATCGTCGGCCCGGGCAACGTGTACGTTCAAGCCGCGAAGCGGATGGTATTCGGACATGTCGATATCGACAGCGAGGCCGGCCCCACCGAAGTTCTCGTCGTCGCCGACCGAAGCGCGACACCGGCGTGGGTCGCGTCGGATTTGCTGTCCCAGGCCGAACACGATGAGCTCGCGTGCGTGGTACTCGTGACCCACGCGAAAGGCCTCGTCACGAAGGTTCAGGAACAGCTGGCAAAACAGCTGAAGACGCTCGCACGAAAAGACATCGCGAAGAAATCCCTTGCAGGTCGCAGCGCGGTCGTCCTGACCAAGGATCTCAATCAATCGATCGAGGTGGCGAACCGCTACGCCGCCGAACACCTGGTGCTAGCGGTCGAGAGCCCCGACACGGTTCTCAAGCAAGTGGAGAGCGCGGGCGCGGTGTTCTTGGGGCACTACACGCCGGTCGCGGTCGGCGATTACTTGGCCGGGCCGAATCACGTCTTGCCCACCGGCGGCACGGCGCGGTTCTTCTCGCCGCTCGGCGTCGACGACTTCCTGACGCGCATGAGCTTTGTCCGGTTCGAGCCGCCCAAGCTTCGCGAACTGGGTGCGGACGTGATCCGGCTCGCAGAGCTCGAGGGACTGCCGGGCCACGGCGCATCCGTGGAGTTGCGACTTCAGAAAATCCGCCGCGCGCGCCGCGAGCGCGAAGCGGCACGGGACGCCGAGGCCGATTTATGAGCGAGCGAACAGCGACGATCGAACGCAAGACGCGCGAGACCGATATCCAGCTCTCCTTCGAGATCGATGGAACCGGTCAGTACGAGATCGAAACGGGCGTACCGTTCTTCGACCACATGCTCGAATCGTTTGCGAAGCACGGGCTCTTCGATCTGCGGGTGCGCGCGCGGGGCGATCTCGAAGTCGACCTGCACCACACCGTCGAAGACGTGGGCATCGTACTCGGGCAGGCGATTCGCGAGGCGCTCGGAAACGCCGAAGGGATCAAACGCTACGGGTTCTTCGTGTTGCCGATGGGTGAGTCGCGCGCGGATATCGCCGTCGACGTGTCGAACCGCCCGTTTCTGGTCTACCGCGTGGAGCTCGACAACACGCGCGTCGGGACGTTCGACACGAGTCTCGTCGAAGATTTCGTCCAGGCCCTCGCCCAGCACGCAGGACTCGACCTCCACGTACAGCTCGTCTACGGGAAGAGTCCCCACCACGCCGTCGAGGCGATCTTCAAGGGGCTCGCCCGCGCGCTCCGCGAAGCCCTTTCGTTCGACCCGCGAGGCGGTGGCTTGCCCAGTGTGAAGGGCGCGCTCTAGCGCGATGCAATGACGACCCCCCGCACCGCACTGATCGACTACGGCGCCGGCAATTTGCGCAGCGTCGCGAAAGCGCTGACGCGCTCCGGGCTCGACGTCGCCGTGTCATCCGATCGCGGTGCCATCCGCGACGCGGACGCCGTGGTCTTGCCCGGCGCGGGTGCTTTTGCCGACGCGATGCAGGACCTCCGCGCCAAGGGCCTGGCAGACACGGTCCGCGATAAAATCGCCGCCGGCGGGCCTTACCTCGGTCTCTGCTTGGGTCTTCAGCTCCTCTTCGAAGAAAGTGACGAACACGGCCGAACCGAAGGCTTCTGTGTCCTGGCCGGTCGCGTCGAGCGGTTCTCCGAGGAGACTCCCTCGGGAGAGAGACGCCGCGTCCCGCACATCGGTTGGAACACGGTCCGTTTTCAGGGAACTCACCCGATGCTCGATCACTTGCCGGGCGAGGACCAGTATTATTTCGTGCACGCCTACCACGCGTCTCCTCGGGACTCCGAGGTTGTCGTCGGGCACGCCGACTACCACGGCGAGTTCGCGGCGGCGGTGGCATCTAGGGGATTGTTCGCGGTGCAGTTTCACCCTGAGAAAAGTCAGGCGGCGGGGAAGCGACTCCTCGACGCATTTGCCGGTTGGGTGCGCGCGTCGTGACGCAGCGATTCGCTCCTGCGCGCGTCGTGACACAGCGATTCGCTCCTGCGCGCGTCGTGACACAGCGATTCGCTCTCGGCTTGGCGCTCGTCGTCGCGCTGCTCGTCCCGGGTTGCCGTTCGCTCGTGCAGAGCGAGAGCCATCCCGCGCTGCGCCAACGGCGCGAGCCGATCGCGAGCCTCGCCGTAGCGCCCATTGTCTTTCCCGAAGCGCGCCGCGACGAAGAGGCCCTTCGAGCGAACGCGGGGCTCGTCGCGCGTCATCTGGCCGAAGCGTTCGCCGCCCGCGGCATTCGCGTGGTGCCCGTCGGAGATCTGTCGCGCGCCATGTCGCGCGAGGCGCCCGAAGCACCGCGATCGCCTCGCCGGTGGGCCGAACTCGCCGGGAGGGAGTTCGGTGTCGACGCCGTGTTGGTCGCCACCCTGCGCCGCTTCGTCGAGCGCGATGGAGAAGCGGCGGGGACGTTGCGGCCGGCGAGTGTCGCGTTCGACGTCTCCCTCCACGCGGCGGGAGGTGGCGCGCTCTTGTGGTCGAGCGTATTCGACGAAACTCAGCGCTCGCTCAGCGAGAACGTCCTCGTCGCCGGTCAGTACCCCGGTGGCGGGACGCGCTGGCTGACGGCATCGGAGCTCGCTCGGTTCGGCGCGCAGCAAACCGCGGAGCAAGCGCCGGTCGGAGCTGGCGGCACGCGTTGAGCACGTTCGAGGTTATTCCCGCCATCGACCTACTGAATGGGCAAGCGGTGCGCCTCACCCAGGGTCGTTACGACGACGCCACGGTGTACGGGACCGATCCCGGCGAGGTCGCGGCGGGCTTTACCCGAGAAAGCCTCCGGCGCCTTCACGTCGTCGATCTCGACGGTGCGAAAGCCGGAGCGCCGGCCAACGATGCCGCGATTGCGGCGATTCTCGAGGCGAGCGGCGAAGTACCGGTACAAGTCGGAGGCGGTTTGCGCGAACTCGCTCACGTCGAGCACCGGCTGGCCCAGGGCGTCGACCGCGTCATTCTCGGTACGGTCGCACTGCGCGACCCCGATCTGGTACGCGGCGCCGCTCGCGCGTTTCCCGGTCGTGTCGCCGTCGGCATCGATGCGCGCGACGGGCGCGTCGCGGTAGAGGGTTGGCTCGCGACGTCGGACGCGACCGCGCTCGAAGTGGCATTGCGCTTCGAAGACGCCGGGGTGGCGGCGATCATCTACACCGACATCGCCCGGGACGGGATGCAGACGGGCCCCAATCTCGAACAAACGGAGGCCCTGGCAGAACGCGTCGAGATCCCGGTGATCGCATCCGGGGGCGTGGGCACGCTGGCCGATATCGAGAGCGCGGTGGCCGCCGGCCGGCGCGGCTTGGCGGGGGTGATCGTCGGTCGGGCGCTGTACACCGGCGCCGTCGATCTGCGCGAGGCGTTGGCCCTCGCCGAAGGAGGCGAATAGCCGTGCTCCTGAAACGGATCATTCCGTGCCTCGACGTCGATCAGGGTCGGGTCGTGAAAGGTGTTCAGTATGTGGACCACGTCGACGCCGGAGACCCCGTCGAAGTCGCTCAGTACTACGACGAGCAAGAAGCCGACGAGATTACCTTCCTCGATATCACCGCCAGCCACGAAGAGCGGCGGATTCTCTTCGACGTCGTGTCGCGCACCGCGGAAAGCGTGTTTATGCCGCTTACCGTCGGAGGCGGGGTACGCGGGCTTCAGGACATCCGCGATCTGTTGAACGCCGGCGCCGACAAGGTTTCGATCATGACGGCGGCGCTCAATAACCCCGACCTCATCGATGAAGCGGCGGGCAAGATCGGCAGCGCGAATCTCGTGATCGCCATCGACGCCAAGCGGATCGACGATGCGCCCGCGTTTCGCGCCCGCGAGGCAGAGCGCGGAGCCGGCTTCGCCGGCGACGGAACCCCGGCACAGTGGGAGGTCTACACCCATGGAGGCCGGAGGCCCACGGGCGTCGACGCGGTTGCCTACGCCGCAGAAGCCGCCCGTCGCGGTGCGGGTGAGATCCTCTTGACGAGCATGGACCGGGACGGCACCAAGAGCGGCTACGACCTTCCCCTGGTCCGCGGTGTGGCGGATCGCGTCGGCATTCCGGTCATCGCCTCGGGCGGCGGCGGTACACCGGAGAGCCTGGCAGCGGCGCTCGATGATTCCCCGGAGGGAGGTCACGCGCAAGCGGCGCTCGCGGCCTCGATCTTCCATTTTCGGGAGATCACGATCCCCGAGCTCAAACGCGAGCTCTTGGCGATGGGTATTTCCGTCCGATCGCCCGATTGAGCGGGCCCTTCGCCGCGCCTCGTTGCCCGCCTCATCCCTCCTCGGGGCGATTTTTTCCGGTCGCGGTTGCGCAATTTTCGCGAGTGGGCTGATTCCCGCGAATGGCAGCGAAATTGCAGGGCTTTTTCGATTTCGAGAGCCGGAAGAATCGACGCACCGGCGTTGACTAAGAGCCCTTTGGCGGCGAGCCTTTCACATCGCGGCCAAGGCTGACCCCGCGTCACAAAAGTGCGTCGGACGTCGAGCCCGCGAAGAATGGCAGCCAGTCCCGTCGCGACGTCGCCGGGTGGCAGGCAGGCAAGGTCGGCAGCGAAGCGGAAGCGAGCAGGAAACTTATGCGTCACATGCATGTCCTAGAAACCACCTACTCGCTGAACATTCGCCACGGATTCTCGCCCATGGCGTCATCAACCCTCCACAAGCGAACCCGGTTCTAGGAACCCGAGAGCCCGGAGACCCCATCACTCATGCCCGTGATCAAAGTCAAAGACAACGAACCGTTCGAGATCGCGCTCAAGCGTTTCAAAAAACAGGTGGAGAAAGCCGGGATCCTGACCGAGCTCCGCCGGCGCGAGTTCTACGACAAGCCGAGCGTGCGGCGGAAGAAGAAGGCCGCTGCGGCACGCAAGCGGGCGATCAAGAAGCTCAAGCGAATGTCCCGGTAGCCAGGCTCCACTGGAGGCTAAGGCGTCGTGGCTCGAATCCCCGAAGCGACACTGGAAGCAATCCGAGAGGCGACCGACCTGGTCGAGCTCATCGGGCGCTATGTATCGCTTCGGAAAGCGGGTCGCTCCCACAAAGGCCTGTGCCCCTTCCATTCGGAGAAGACGCCGTCTTTCTCGGTGAACGGCGATGCGGGCTACTTCTACTGTTTTGGCTGCGGGGCAAAAGGCAACGCATTCAATTTTCTGATCCAGCACGACAATCTGACTTTCCCTGAGGCGGCAAGGGCGCTTGCCGCGCAAGCGGGGATCGAGATTCCCGAAACCGTGGAAGATCGCGCGAGCGGCGCGACGGAGCGCCTCGAAGCGGCAAACCGCATCGCCCAGGAATATTTCGTCGCCGCGCTCCGATCCGAAGCCGGCGCGGGCGCTCGTGCGTATCTTGCAAAACGCGGTTTCGACGAGGACGCGTGCGGTCAGTTTGAGCTCGGCTTCGCGCCCGATCGGTGGGACGGGCTGACGAACGAATTACGCCGTCGAGACATCGCCGCTTCCGACGGCGAACGCGCCGGTCTGCTGAAGGAACGGCGGGGAGGCGGCCACTACGACTTGATGCGCGGGCGAATCACGTTTCCCATCCGCGACGCGCGAGGCCGCGTCGTCGCGTTCGGCGGTCGTGCGCTCGGCGCGGATCAAGAACCGAAGTACCTGAACTCGCCGGAAACGCCGCTCTTCCGCAAGCGCGAAGCGTTTTACGGCTTCCCTTCGGCGCTCGAAGCCATTCGTAAAGACGGTCGCGCCGTGGTGGTCGAGGGTTACTTCGATCGCCTCGCCCTGGCGCGTGCAGGCGTGGCATCGGGTCTCGCGACGTGCGGTACCGCGCTCTCGGAAGGGCACGCGCGCAACCTCCGCCGCCGCACGCGCGAAGTCACGCTGCTGTTCGACGGAGACAGCGCGGGGCAGCGCGCGGCACTCCGCAGCATGGAAGTCCTGGTGCCCGCAGGTCTTCGCGTGCGAGCCGCCGCGTTGCCCGAAGGTTGCGATCCCGACGACTATCTTGCCGCCAACGGACCGGAAGCCCTCGCGAAGCTCGTCAACGAGGCGCCGCCGGCCATGGATCTCGCGATCGACCGCGCGGTCGCAAACGGTTGCGTGACACCGTGGCAGCAGGCGGACGCGGTGGCGAGCGTGGCTCCGCTGCTGGCTTTGGTCCGCGATCCGGTCGAACGCGGCGCTTACGTTCGGAAGCTCGCACTGGCGACGGGCGGCGACAGCCGCGACGTCGAACACGCCGTTCGAGCGGCGGCGCGGGGCGAGGCTCCCGAACAGGCGATCGCACCGCAGCTTCCTCGAATGACCGAACCGCGCGAGCGTTGTCTCGCAGAGGCGGTGCGGATCGCATTGCGGTTCCCGGAGCACGCCGAGAAGTTGCGCACCCTGTTTGCGGACTGCACGCCCGAAGCGCCTTGGCCGAGCTTGCTCGACGCCGCTCTCGATGCGGGGGCGGCAGGGGATCCGCTCGCCGCCATCGACGCGGTCCCCGAGGCCTTGCAGGGGTTGATGGCACACCTGGCGGAGCAATCGAAAGCGCTGCCTGCCGATCGGGCGGATCGCATGGTCGCAGACGCGTGCATTTGGCTTCGTCGCGATTTTGCGAAGCGCGAAGCCCGAGCGACCACCACATCCATGCGCCGCGGAGACCACGATCCCGCGGCGTTTTTGCGCGAGAAGCAAAAGCAGCTCGAAGCCCGGCGCGCCCTGACCGGTGTTCCGGATCTTCCACGACCCGAAGCGGCTCGGGCGGGGTTATCCCCGACCGAGTCACACGCGAATGCTTACGACTGAGGAACGAGGAGACCCCCACATGCCTTCGATCCAGCCGAGTCGCGGAACCCGCAGCCGAAACGAGGCGCGCGTTCCGGTGCTGCAAAAATCGCCCGAGGAGACCCCGGGGCTCCGGGACCTTCAGGCGGTCAAGAAGATGCTCCGCGACGGGAAGCGTCGCGGCTATCTGACGCACGAAGATCTTCAGACCGTCTCGCACGACGCGGGCTGTGGTCTCCCGGAACTCCGCCACTTGTGCGGCGAGGCCGAGATCACGTTGGTCAACGCGCGCCAGAAGGGGGACGCGCGTCCCGCGTCCGACGCACCGGCCGAGGTGAACCACTCCAACGATCCGGTCCGCGTCTACTTGCGGGAGATGGGCCAGGTCTCGCTGCTCACGCGCGAAGGCGAAGTCGAGATCGCGAAGCGCATTGAAGCTGGCGAATTCGCCCAGCTCTACGCGGCGGTGGGTACGCCCTTTGGCCTCCGAGCGCTGATCGATAAAATCGAGGCGTACCGCAACGGGGAGTTCGAGCTCAAGCAACTCCTCGACGGCCTCGACGATGAAGAGGGCGAGGCGCCCGAGAAACGACACAAGAAGCTTCTGCAGGTCAAGAACCGCCTGCGTCGTGACGAGGCGGAAATCGCGAAGCGCAACGCCTCGATCGCGAATGGTCGCACCGGCGAAGAGACGCGCAAACGCCTCGAAGGCGAAGTCGAGTCACTCCACCGAGAGGGAATTCACGCGCTTCTCGATATTCGCTTTTCGAAGTCCGCGCTGTTCGACATCGTTCATCAGGTCTCCGATCTCTCCCGCGAGATCGGCGCGGCGGACCGTCGAGCGCGTCAGGCAACGCGGACCTTGCGCGTCGATCGCGCCACCTTCGCCGAGTTGGCTCCGCAATGCGAGAAGCGGAGTAAGCGCGGGAAAGAGGCTCTAGAACGCCTGGGCGGCGATCCCGAGCGCATCGCGACGGTGCGAGCGCGGGTCGAAGAACAAGAAGCGAAGGTACGAGAAATCGAAGGGCGCGCGGCCATGACCCGAGAGGACATTTCTCTCGCGGCGCGCAAGCTCACTACGGCCGAGCGGGAAACACACAGCGCGAAGTGCGAGCTCATCGAAGCGAACTTGCGCTTGGTGGTTTCGATCGCGAAGAAGTACACGAACCGAGGACTCCAGTTCCTCGACCTCATTCAAGAGGGCAACATCGGCCTGATGAAGGCGGTGGACAAATTCGAGTACAAGCGCGGGTACAAGTTCTCGACGTATGCGACGTGGTGGATTCGGCAGGCGATCACGCGCGCCATCGCAGACCAGGCGCGAACCATCCGCATTCCCGTCCATATGATCGAAACGATCAACAAGCTGGTGCGTGCGACGCGACACCTCGTGCAGACGCTCGGCCGCGAACCGACGCCCGAAGAGCTCGCTGAGAAAATGGAGCTTCCCCTCTCGAAGGTGCGGATGGTGCTCAAGATCGCGAAGGAACCCATCAGTCTCGAGACGCCCGTCGGAGAAGAAGAAGACAGCAGCCTCGCGGATTTCATCGAAGACAAGAACGCCATCGATCCGCAGGAAGCCGTGATCAACGAGAATCTCGCGGACCAAACGCGAAGCGTGCTCTCAACGCTCGCGCCTCGCGAGGAACGCGTGCTGAAGATGCGCTTTGGCATCGGCGAGCGCGCAAACCACACGCTCGAAGAAGTCGGCCAGGATTTCGACGTGACGCGCGAGCGAATCCGTCAGATCGAGGCGAAGGCGCTTCGCAAACTGCGGCACCCGAGTCGCAGTCGCATGCTGAAGAGTTTCGTTGAGAACTAGGGGTCCCGGCCGCGGCTGAGCCGCGTCCACCCCGCTTCGCTCGCGTCCTTCGCAGGGGAACCCTGCGAAGGCGCTCGCTGCGCGCTCTCTCGTGCTTCGCACGAGCTCGCTTGCGGGCGTCGTTGCGAAATGAGCTGGGCCACGGCCCGGCCTCGATCTACCGTGCAGCGGACCTAGTGGTGGAAGAGGCGCAACTTCGTGTGCACCATCGCGATGCCGTACTCGCGGCACGCTCCTTCGATCTCGCCGTCGCGCGTCGATCCGCCGGGCTGTGCGATGAAGCGGACGCCGTGTTTCTGCGCGTGATCGATGTTGTCCCGGAAGGGGATGAAGCCATCGGAAATGAGGCTCACGCCGTCGAGCTTTTTCTGCCATTCGGAGCGCTCTCCGTCGGTGAGCGGCACGACTCGACCTTCGACGACGTCGGCCAGCGCCGCTTCTTCGAAGCGCGTGAGATCGCCTTCGATGAAGCGGACGCGCCAGTTGATGCGATCCTGTTTCTTGACGCCCTTCTTGAAGGCCAAGCCCAAGACTTTGGGGTGACGGCCCATGTGCCAGGTATCGGCTTTCGCACCAGCGAGCTTCGTGCAGTCGACGCGGGATTGTTGTCCCGCACCGATACCGATCATCTGGCCGTCGAGGGCGTAGCCCACGGAATTCGATTGCGTGTACTTGAGGGCCACCATGCCGAGCAGGAGGTCGCGCTTTGCAGCGTCCGTGAGTTCGCCGCAGACCACGCTTTCGAGATCGCGGGCAGCGATCGCATAGGCGTTGCGGTCTTGCGTGAATGTCATGCCGAAGATCTCGCGTCGCTCCCGGGCCGGCGCCACGAAGTCGGGATCTGCGCGCAGCACGACAAAGCCGCCGCCCTTCTTGGCCTTGAGAATCTCAAGCGCCGCGGGCTCATAGGACGGTGCGATGATGCCGTCGGAGATCACGCCTTTTAGAAACAGCGCGGTCGCTTCGTCGATGGTTTCGGAAATCGCCGCGAAATCACCGAAGGAGCACTTCGGATCGGCGCCTCGCGCGCGGACGTAGGCGAGCGCCGCCGGGGTCAACTCCTTGCCCTGCACCTCGTAGGCGTGCGCCAGATCTTCGGGAAGCGCCGCCGCTACAGCGGCTCCGGCGGGTGAGACGTGCTTGAACGAAGCCGCCGAAGCGAGCCCGGTCGCCTCGCGTGCTTCTCGCACCAATTGCCACGCGTTCACCGCGTCGAGAAAGTTGATGTACGAAGGATTGCCGTTCAGCACTTCCACCGGTGCCGTCGCCGGATCGATCGGCTCGAGCGACGCAAAGCTCTGATGGGGGTTGCATCCATACTTCAGTTGCATGTCGGTGACCTACGTTTTCGGAGTGGAGCGCGCGATCCAGGCGGAGTAATCCGCATCGTAGCCCACCGCCCGTTGACGCTCGGTGACGCGTTCGAACAACGCTTCGGACGCAGCTTTCGACGGAGGGGCGGCGCGGTCGAGTTGAGCCATGACTTGCGCGGCAGTGTCCGACGCGAGTTGAACTTCTCCGCCCGGAATTGGACTTGGAGGAACGCCTTCGCGAAGCCCGAGGTAGCGCTCCAGAGCCTCTTCGCTCACCAGTCGCGCGTGCTTCCTCGAAGCCACGATGTTGCCCTGGCCCGTCACGGTATTGCCGACGGAGAAAATCCGCGGGTGTTGCGCGAAGCGCCCGTGGTCGCGGACGGAAAACGCGAAGAGTTCGCCCGCCATTGGCAACCCGGCGATCGGTTCCGGAATGCTGCCGATCGAACTCACGACGTAGGGACCGCGGCGTTCGAACGTTTCTTCCGTGAGGACCGTCGTCTCGCCTTCGGCCCGGGTGCGGCGCAGGCGCAGGCCGGCGACGCGGCCGTGCTCGATCAGCAGGCCATCGGGAACGGCGAAGGGTTCGAAACGGAAGCGGTATTTGTCCATCGCCTTCTCGAGAGCGCGCACGCGGGACTGCTTCACTTTCGCGATGCGGTCGGCATCGGCACCCGGCGGAATCGAAACCAGCGACGTGTCTTCGGCGCCGCGGCGGAAGAAGAGGGTGCAGCCTTCGAGCCCCAGTTCTTCGAAGGACAGGCTGTGCGCTTCGAGACTGCGCGGTATGCCCTTGGTTTCGAGCTCGATCAGGGGGATATCGATCCCGCGATCGGCGAGCGCACGGCGCGTGGTTTCCAGCATGAGCACCTTCACCACGTCGATCGAGGCCAGGCCGCCGCCGACGACGAGGACGCCGTCTTTCATGGGGTACTGAAGCGGCCCGCAGGCTTCCTCGGCGTGGTTGAAGGCGATGATGAACGGGTTTTGATAGACGAGTCCCCGTCCAATCCACGCGTCCGCACCCGGGACCGGGAAGCGGCGGTCGCGCCACGCTCCGGATGCCAGCACCATGGCGGAGAATCCCCACCCGTGGATCAGCTCTTCCACGGAAACGTCGTGTCCGAGCGCGGTGCAGGGCACGAAGTGAACGTTCTCGTGACTGAGCTTCGCGTCGATCGAGGCGTATTCTTTTTCGCGCAAGGCGACGTGCCAGCGCGGCAGGCCGTCTTCGATCTTTCCGTAGGGGCGCGGGTTGCGTTCAAAGACGACGACGGTGACGCCGCTTTCCGCGAGGCGCCCCGCGACTTCGGCGCCGGCGGTCGCGCCACCGACGACGGCGACCGCGTGACGCGTTTGCGCCGACGAACTCTCTCGGGGGGTGCTGGCCACGCGCCGAGCATAGACGGAAAGCCGGCGACTTCCCAACGGGTTTCGCGCCCTTAGGCCCTCGCACGTCGCCATTCGCGTGCCTTCCAGCGGTCCATTACCCTGACCCGCCCTTGGCGTATCGCATCCCCACGCGCGTTGTCCCCAGTGCCGCACTTTCGCGCCAGAAGCCGGAAGCCGTCCGGCGCATGTTCGACAAGCTTCTCGCGGAAGGCGTGCCCATGCGCGTCGCTGGGCGTTCCGGGTCTCGGCCGAAGCGTCTGCTCACCATGGGCTATGGACCCCGCGCGACGTTCGAGTTGTTCGACACCCAGTTCTTCTTGTCGGCTCCGTTCCAGAACGATGACATCCGGTTCTTCGTCGCCTACCTCATGCAGCCCCATCCGAAGACCGAGCGCCGTGAGATCTACGGCCGCCTCTTCTACAAAGATGTTTCTTTGGTTTGGCGGTCGGCTTCACATTTCGTGCGGTCCGATCGAGAGAATTGGATCGGCAAAGGCGACGTCGTGACCGTCCGGCGCGATGGGTTCGAGATCGAGGAGTCCGCCGAAGAAACGACGGATCTACCGTTCGAGATTCAAAGCGCGCTCGAGTCGGCGTTGCGTCGCAGCGAGAAGATCGCCCGGGATGAACGCGCCGTGGCATTGATCCTCCGTCAGGGGCCCGACCATCGCATCCGCGCGTACGATGATTTCTTGGGGCCTCGCCGGCGCGCCGCGTCGAATCCCCGCAACCGCGTGAACGGTGGCCGACCGATCGCCCGGTTTCGTCGCGCGAGGGACCCGAGCTCGCTCGTCTTTGCGCCGGGGTTTGAGCCGAACCTTCGGGGGGGAGTCTTGGAAGTCGCGCGGATGCGCTCCCGCCTGTACGGCGGCATGGTTCGGCGCTACCGGGTCGTGTCGTCCAACGAGAAAGTGCAGTTCCTGTTTTTCTCCGCGCCGCGCCACGTCTGGCTGGGGCATCCGCAGGCGACGACGACGGAGCTCATGAGCTACGGCGTCCGCACCATCGACGTTCACGCCGACGAGAGGCTCTCGATTCCGGGCTACGAATATCACTTCCTCGACGACGCCGAGGACCCGCCCGAGTTCGTCAGCCAGATCCCCGAGGGATTTGCAGGGTCGCCGAGCCCGGTCGATCCTTCCCGTGCCGACGCATCGCCCTGGAACGACCGTATGCCCATCGTTCGGGCGTTTCGCCGGGACGTGCTACGCCAGTCGTGATACAACGAAATCCGGAGGTGCCGATCCATGAGCGCGGAAGCTGTCGTAAAAGAATGGTTCGACCGCATTTCGAAAGGCGACGGTCCTGGAGCGATGGAGCTCTTCGACCCCGACGTCGAATACACGCTGCGCGGAACGACCCCCGTGTCGGGCACGTACCGCGGTCTGGCTTCCGTGGTCGATGACTTCCTGGTCCCCTGGCGGAAGCAGATCGATGGCGAACTCGTGATCGACGTGGACGAAATCATCAGCCAGGGCGACCGCGTTGTGGTGCTCTCGCGCGGCCGGGCGAAAACGATCTTCGGCCACGATTACATCAACGATTACTGCTTCGTGTTCCGCGTGAAAGACGACCGCATCACCCACGTCGACGAGTATCTCGACACGGCGCTCGTCGAAACCGCTGCCTACGACAAGAAGCTCTCCTAGAGGAACCCATGAACGTTCACTACCTGACTTTCTTCAACAATTTCCGCGATCACATGAAGGACGATGAGTTCTACAAGAATGAGATCGCTGTCAGCAAACTCGCAGAGCCCCTGGGCTTCGACACGCTGTTCTGCGTCGAGCACCACTTCAACGGCTATTCCATGGCACCCGACAACTTTCAGTATCTGGGTTACATGGCGGGCCAGACGTCGCGCATCAAGCTCGGCACCATGGGGGTCATCCTGCCCTGGAACGATCCGCTTCGCGTCGCCGAGCGCGCCATCGTGCTCGATCACTTGTCGGAAGGCCGCGCGGTCCTCGGCATGGCGCGCGGTTTGGCCAAGCGGGAATACAACGCTTTCCAGGTGGAGCTCGAGGAATCACGCGATCGTTTCGACGAGTCGGCGCGGATGATTTCCAACGCGCTCGAGACCGGTGTCATCGAAGGCTCCGGCCCCTACTACCGCCAGCCGGCGACTCCGCTTCGCCCCGGCCCGCGCGAGAGCTTCGCGGGGCGGAAGTACATGGTGGCCATGTCGCCCGATACGGTGCCCATTTGTGCCGAGGTCGGTGCCGTCCAGGCCATGTTCGCCTACAAGCCCTGGGAAGAAACGCTCCCGGATATCGAGAACTACCGCTCGCTCTTCAGGCAACATCACGACGCGCCGCCTCCGCCCACGATGACCGCCGATCTCATTTACTGTGCCGAGAGTGACGATCAGGCGGAAGAGGGCGCGCAAAACTACGTCGCGAAGTATTTCGAGAGCTTCGCCGAACACTACGAGATCTTCGGCGAGCACCTGACCAACTCGAAGAGTTATTCCCACTACAGCGGTGCGGGCGAAGCTCTCAAAGAGTTCGGCTACGACGAGATGGTCAAGGCCTTCGTCGCTGCGAACGTCTGGGGAACGCCGCAACAAATTCTCGAGAAGTACGAAGCGCGCAAGGCGATCATCGGCGACCTGCAGGCCTGCGCCGTCCTCAACTTTTCAGGAATGAGCTTCGACACCGCGCGCGACAGCATGACGCTCTTTGCGAAAGAGGTCGCGCCGGAGCTCCGGAGCTGGGAGTCGGGTCAGGCCGAAAGGGCGGCGTAGAGAAGAACGCCGCCGAGCGCGATCGCGATGAGCATCCAGCCGTGAAGTGCGGCGGCCGGGAGATCCATCCACCAGGCGAGGAGCCGCTCCATCCGCCGCTGGCCGATCGCCGCGCCGACGAGTCCGGCAAAGATCGTCACGATCCCGAGCACCAGCACAAACCCGGGCCAGCGCGTCGCTTCGGAAGCCCAGATGAGAGCGCCGCCCATCGCGAGCCTGAAGGCGAGTGCCGCGTAGAACCAGCGCGTCATCACCGCGTGCTCGGCGACGGCGAGTAGGCTCTTGCGATCGAAGAAGCCGAAGATTCCCGCGAAGACGAGCAGCAGACCGATGAGCGCGACGACGCCCCTCACTGGACCATCGCGATGAGCATGGCGTTCATCCTACATCAAATTTCTCCACAGGATCGACAAGCCCGAGGCGAGAAGCGCCACGTAGACAAAGCCCACAAAACGGCGCGCGTCGATCACGTGGAGAGCGCGTTTGCCCAGAACGTTGCCGACCAGCGCGCCGCAACCGACGACGGCGCCGGTGATCCACACCTCGGGCGACAGCAGCCCGAACCCGAGGAACGCCACGAGCTTCGCGACTTGCATGAAGAGGGTGCTCGCGGCCTTGGTTCCGATCATCGCTTGCGTAACGATGCCCGAACTCACGTAGAGGGGATTCATCAGCGGGCCGGAAGCACCGACCACGGTCGAGAGCGTCGCCGTCACGAAAGACGCGGCGCCGAACACGAGGGGTCGCGGCTCGGCGAATCGCAGGGAGCCGCCGGAGAAATGGTGAATCGACAACACGACGAGGAAGCCGCCGACGAGAATCCCCAAGGCCCGCGCGTCGATTCCGTGCAACAGCGACGCACCGAGGGCCGCTCCCAGAATGAGTCCGGGAACGTTCGCGAACCAAATGCGTCGGTGGATCGCTTCGCGATACAGCGCCGTGCGCTGAACGCTCGAAATCACCGACGCGATAGCGATGACCACCGGCAGTTCTTTGGGTTCGAGAAAGGGTCGGGCCGCGGGGAGAAACAGGATGGCTCCTCCGCCGGCGGCGATCGAACTCAGAAACCAACACGCGATTCCCAAGGCGAGGAGGATCGCGAGCGCCAAGTTCAGAGGCCCCGGTGCCGCCCGCGAAGGAGGAGTTCGCCGCGTCCGGGGTCGGATACGACGTCGCGCCCGCGCGTGGCGACCTTGCCTCGAAGCAGTGTCACCGCGGGCCATCCCGTGACGCGAAAGCCGTCATAGGGCGAGAAGTCCGAACGGCTGTGCATGCTGTTGCCGTCGATCGTGCGGGTCTCGGTCGGATCCCACAGCACGAGATCGGCGTCGGAGCCGACCGCGAGGCTCCCTTTGCGCGGGTAGAGGCCGAATAGCTTCGCCGGATTCGTCGACGTCACAGCGACGAACTGCTCCCAGCTGATGCGCCCCGTCTTCACACCGGCCGAGTGCAGCATCGGGAGACACGTCTCGAGATCGGCTACGCCCTGCCGCAGCTCCATCGCGGTCTGCTCCGGATCGAGCTTGTCCTCGAGCATCCAGGGGGCGTGGTCGGTGGCGAGCGTGTCGACGTCTCCGAAACGGAGGCCGTTCCAGAGGCGCTCGACGTCGCCGGCCTCGCGCAGCGGCGGTGCGCCCGCGTACTTTGCGCCGTCGGGTTCATCGAAGCGCTCGCGAGTCAAGTGCAGATAGAGCGGTCGCGTTTCAACGTAGACGGGGACGCCTCGAGCGCGCCCTTCGAGGCATGCACTCAGGGCGCGGGCGCTCGCGAGGTGTACCACGTAGATCGGGCAGCCTGTGGTTTCCGCGAAGCCGACCGCGCGTACCGTCGCCACCGTTTCGGCGTGGACCGGCCTCGCCTCGGGGTAATGGCTCGGCGCGGTTCGGCCCGCCTCGCGCAGGAGGTTGCAGCAGCAGGCGATGATGGCGGCGTCTTCGCAGTGGAGGAGCGCGATGCCACCCGCGCGTTCCGTCCGGCGCAGGGCCTCGACGAAGCGATCGACGTGCCTGTCGAAGCGGTGAAAGGAGAGAAAGATCTTGATCGACGTGTGCCCCGCGCGATGGAGATCGTCGATCGCCGCGAGGTTCTCGTCGTCGGGCTCCATCAGCACCGGGTGAAGGAAGTAATCGGCCCGGGCCAAGGGGCGCGCTTCGGCGGCGTCTACCGCCACGGCGTCCGCCATTGTCGCGCCCGGATCGGGAAAGCTGATGTTGCCGACGCTGGTCACGCCGCCGGCCAATGCGGCCGCGGTGCCGGAATCGAAATCGTCCACCCAACGCCAACCGCCAGGTTCGCGCGTGGGGGGCGTCAAGTGGACGTGGGGATCGACGCCGCCCGGCGTGATGACGAGGCCCGTCGCGTCGATGGTTTCGCTCGCGCGCCGGAGGCTCGCGTCACCGGGCTTCGCGAGAAGTGCGATGCGGCCCCCTTCGATCCCGATATCGACGGTCGCCGTTCCGCCGGCGGTCACGGCGACCCCGCCGCGGATCGCGAGATCCATCGCGGCTAGCTAGGCGCTGCGCACGACGCCACCGGGGCGGGCCCCCGTCGTTTGCCCGTGCTCTTGCACCGCTTGCCCTGAGACGTACGTCGCGACGTAACCCTTCGCGGTTTGCATCAAGCGCGGCATACCGGCCGGGAGATCGGCGATGACGTGCGGGTGATCGACGTGAAGCGCATCGAAATCGATCAAGTTGATGTCGGCCTTCGCGCCCGCAACGAGGGTCCCTCGATCGTTCAAGCCGAAGAGCTTCGCGTTGTCGCTCGTCAGCTTCTTGACCACGAACTCGAGCGGCATGTGGTACGGGTGATCGGCGTCGAAGTCGCGCACCCAGTGCGTCAGCATGTAGGTGTGGATGCTCGCGTCGATGACCTGTCGCACGTGGGCGCCGGCATCGGATAAGCCCAAAACGGCAATGTCGTCGCGGATCATTTCCGCCATCGCGTCGGAATTGCCTTCGACGTAGTTCACGACGGAATACATCAAGAACGTGTCGCCGTCGTTCGCGAGCATCATGTCGTACGCGACCTCCCGCGGATCGCGGTTCTCGCGCGCCGCGATCTTCGCCACGGAATCGTTCGTGTCCGGCGTGTACGAGAGCTTCTCGCCCATCAGGTACGTGCTCTCCCACACCGTCGGGCTGTTGTAGATCAGCGACATGCCGGTGGTGTTGGGATCTTTTTCGGAGAGCAGGGTTCGCTTGAGTTCCGGATCGCGCAGCCGCGCGATTTTTCCCGAGAGGGGAAGACCTTTCAGCGGCGCGAAGCTCGGTAGATACTCGAACGGATTGTCGCCTTGGAAGCTGAACAGGATCGAGGGCGGGCGCGCGGCCACTTGCGGAACGAGCGTTACGCCGTCGGCCCGCGCCGTGCGACAGATCTCGAGCTGCTCGCGCCACTGGCTCGAATCGAGTCCGTGCTGAAGCAGCAGGAAGACCAACGGCACGCCGGTCGCGCGCGCAATGCGCTCCATGAGCCGCGTCTCTTCGAGAAGCGCGTCCGATTCGCCCGCGATGCCGTTCGGCACCATCTCGAAGACGCCGCGGCCCGAGTCTTTGACCGCTTGTGCGAGCCCGATCAGCTCGTCTTCGCTCGCGTACGTGCCCGGTACCGGCTCGCCGTCGATCCCACAATGAATAAGGGTTCGAGAGGACGAGAAGCCAAGCGCCCCGGCGTTCATCGAGTCGCGAACCACGCCCGCCATCTTCGCGATGTCAGCCGGCGTCGCTTCTTCGTTGCGAGCACCGCGATCGCCCATCACGTAGGCGCGAACGGCGCCGTGGGCGATCATCGCGCCCACATCGAGTGTGCGCGGCAGGCGTCCGAGGGAGTCCAAGTACTCGCCGAAGCTCTCCCAATCCCAGGGCATGCCTTCCGCCAGGGCCTTGCCGGGGATGTCTTCCACGCCTTCCATCAGGCCGATCAACCATTCGTGCCGATCCGGGGTCGCCGGGGCGAAGCCGACTCCGCAGTTGCCCATGACGACCGTCGAAACGCCGTGCCAGACCGAAGGCGCCATATCGGCGTCCCAGGTCGCTTGGCCGTCGTAGTGGGTGTGGATGTCGACCCATCCCGGTGTCACCAGCAGACCGTCCGCATCGATGGTTTGCCGCGCATCGCCCAGATCGCGGCCGATCGCTGCGATTTTGCCGTCGGCGACGGCGACGTCCGCTGTGCTCGGGGGGGCGCCGGTGCCATCGACCACGGTTCCAGCGCGCAAGATGAGATCGTGCATAATGGCCTCCCTGGGAACGTCCCCAGGGTACCGCACGGAGGCTCCTCGTGGTCACACTCGCGGTCTGGATCTTCATCGCCGCCTCGTTGATCGGCGTCTTCGACATCATCTACTTCCATTTGTTGAAGTACCGCCTCTACGCGCACGAAGACTCGCGGGTAGAACATTGGGCCCACACCGTGCGGATGTTCTGGCAGGTTCCGCTCGTCTATCTCGTGTTTGCCCGAAACGTCGGCGGCGAGCTTCTTTGGCTGGCGGTCGCCGTGGTGGCGATCGACATCGCGATCGAGGCCTGGGACCTCGTCGTCGAGCACGGAAGCCGCGAAAGTCTCGGTGGGCTCGGCCGCGCCGAGTACCTGATCCACATGTATTCGACGATGGGCCGCGCGGCGAGCTTCGCGCTGATCTTCGGCGCGAAACCGTTGGGCGGTTGGACCTCGATCGCGCCTCACACGCTCCCGACGGACTATCCGGTCATCGCGTCGGTCGCCGCCGGGCTCTTTATTCCGTCGGCCTTCGCGATCGCCCTGATCCACGTGTGGCTCTTGCAACCCCGCTACCGCGAGGTGACGTCATGACCACCGACGTCGATGCGCGAGTTCTTTCGGGACTCGTTCAGCCCGTTTCGGGCTCGTGTTGGAACTGTGCGTAGATCTCCAAGAGCCCGGGGATCATCGCGACGCCCCAGGCTCCGAGGGCGAGCAGAACCCAATGCGTCGGTAGCAGCGCGAACGCCGCAACCCACGCAGCGACGAAGAGCGCGACCCGTCGCATCATCTTCCCGGAGTTCGCCGACGGCCTGTCGCCCGGCCGCCCGAGCGGGAACGCTTTCGGTCGCAAGAACCAGCCGTGCGCGAGCAGGAGAAGCAAGAAGTGCGGCCAGGAAAGCTCGTTTCCCGAGAGGACCGGGTTTTCGTCGAGCGGCGATTCGGCACCGTCGGCGAGACGCGCCTGCAATGCTTCCCAGGTGTACGTCGGGTCCGGTCGACCGCCCGCGCCGGACATGTTGTCGCGCGTCGGTCGGCAACGCCATCGGTAGAGGGGGCGGCCATCTTTCGCGAGGCCGAGGACCGCCGGTTGGTAGTAGCCCTTCGGATGACTCGCCCACGGACGGGAGCGCAAGTGCCCGTAGTTCTCGTTCGCGTAGATTTCGACGAGGCCCCGCTCGCGGCATATCTCGAGAATCTCGTGATGCGGGTCGCCGACGGCCGGGAAGCCGAATTCCCAGTCTTCCTCGGCTTCCGTCGCCAGATGCTGTGGTTCGCTCGTGATGGCGAAGACTTCGCCGCCCGCTTCGCGGATCTTGTCGACGACTCCGGACTTTCGGTAGCTCCGCAACTCGAAGCGACACGGAGGTCACCAGCGACCTCGGTAGAAGAGAAGGAGAATGAAGTTGTAGCGCTCGAGCTGAGCGTCGATCCACGTATGGCGGACACCCCGCGGAGGATCGAGTAGGGCGGGGATGGTTTCCGTCGGGTCCGCCTGAACAGCTTCCACTGAGAAGCCCGACCCGTTCGGCGTAACGCAAACTTGCTCGCGCAGGCACTGTTCGCCTTCGCAGAGGATCACACCGAATTCTCGCGGCTCACCCGGCGCGGCGGAAAGTGCGGTGGCCGTGTCGACGACGCCCGTCAGTCGAAACGCCGTGCCGCGCGTATCGTTCAACCACTGAACCGCGGCAGAAGCCGCCGGTTCGAGTGCTTTCGGGATTCCCTCGGGCTCGCCCATCGGACGAAGATACCAGATGCCTCGGTCACCAGAGTTCTAGTGGTGCTCTTGTAAGAACTTTGCGATGGCGCGTCCCGCCGCCAAGGCCGCGCGCTCCTCCGGGTCTTCCCAGGTCTTCTTGATGTTGCTGTTCCATCCGACGGGTCCGCCAGCCTCGAAGCTTTGGGTGTGGACGGAGCTCGCGGTCGCTTGGAACTTGCCCAGGATTTTGTCGCCGCTGGGATCTCGCAAAACGCAGTGCACTTCGATTTCCGCTTCGCCTCCCGCGCCGAGAATGCGCCGGGTCCGGTTCGCCGGAACGAAACGCGGGATACGAAGCTCGAGAAGAAGCGCGCCATCGCGCGCCTTGCCGTCCGTTTCGACGAGCGAGAACTCGCCTGTGGGATCGAGGGTTTTCTTTGTGGCCGAAGCGACCGCGACGGCGCGGCTGCGCTTCTCTTCTGCGCGGTCCATGACGCGAAACACGAGCTTGTCGTAGTCCGCGACCGACGGATCGAGCGGCGCCGCGGATTCGAGCTTGCTCGGGGAGATGCAGCCCGTGAGAGCCGCGGCGCTCAGCAACGAAAACGCGAGAAAGAGACGGCGGTGCATCAAGGCTCCTTGCAGGGAGGATGTCCGATCCTTCGGAGAGGGCCACGAACCCCTTGAGTAAGGCGACGATCTGCTGCCATCTCTCGTATTGGGTGGGTTTTCGCCCCAAGAGCCGGCAAGTTCATCATCGGCGGACCTTCTTCTTGCTGGGGCTCGCAGGCTTGAGCCACGCCGGTCGCCGGCGACCGCGCCTGAGTTGAAGAAGGTCCGCCCGAACACTACGCCCGGGCGGACCTCTCCTCGCTAGGGCAACGAGTCGCAGCGCGCGTCGACGTTGCAGGCGACCAATCGGTTGGTCTCTCCATCCTCAGGCTTGATCTCGAAGAACGGACCCAGGTGCTTTGCGTAGAACTTGTACTCGAAGCCGTCGGGCTCGAGCGGCGTGAAGTCTCGCGTGACGAGACAATCACCGGCGCTGCACAAGTGCTCGGCGAGTGCCGGGTCCATGAACTCGTCGAGCTCCGGGTTCTCACCGTAGCGATAGGTCGTCGTGATGACGGTGGCCAGATCCTCCGCGTTGCTCGCGGACCACTCCTGCCGGTAGGTCATCCCCGGTCGCGGATCGGCCGGGACCAAGATCCCCGGTGCATCTCCGTCCCGGTCGGCCTTGAACGAACCGTCGATCGCGATGAGTTCCGCCTCCATCGGTTGATCGCCTTCGAAGAACTCGAAGTCTTCGACCGCCTCCCCGCAGTAGTAGAGCGAGCCGTCGCGATGTAGAGCGAACCAGTCGTCGGTGTCTTCGCCTCCGTCCTCCTTCGTGACGAGGTCGTTTACAACGACGCAGGTCACATCGTCGATCAATTTCGTCTTCTCCGTCACGACCACCCGATTGCTCTCGTCCTCGGTCTCAAATTCCCAGAAGAAACCCGTGGCGATAGGGAAGTACGGGTTTTGCCGCGACGGATTGTCAAAGTTGGTGATGAAGTCTTCGGGCTCGAACTCCGGGTCGTAGCGCCCCTCCCCGACCAGATCACAGACATCGAGGCGCGCCCGCCATTGGCTTCGACACAGCGTCGTCGCTTCGGAACGTTCCGCGCGGGCCTCCCTGACGCATTCGCGTCGCTCGCGGCGTTCCGACTCTTGGAGGCAGATGGCCTTGCCGACGAACGCGTCATCTCGAATTTCGTGCAGGCACGCGGCGTATTGGAGAAGGGCCGTGCGCGAGCAGACGGGTGGCCCCGCACTGCTCGAGGACGGGTAGGCGAGGAGTGCAGCAGCGGCGAAGAGACCCCATGTCGGGATCGTTCCAACGGATTTCTGAAAACTCATGATCGATTCCTCCTTGGCGGGCCACTCGGGCCCTGTCCCGCCGAGGTTCCGACGTAGAGCGAGCCGGGACATCGACCGTCCCGCGTAGGTGGATCGTCGCTTTGTGGTACGCGGCCTCTCGCGTTACGCGTCTTCGCGGCGCGCAGCGGAATCGTGCGCTTGGGGAGGAAGGAGATCTTCGAGGAAGAAGGCGCAGAATGCACTTCGGCCGGGCAGGTTCGATTTTTGGTAGGCCATCCGAGCCTGGTGTCGCACCGTCGCTTCACTGGTCCCGCGGAGGTTGGCGATTTCCCCATGGGAGAAGCCTTTCAACATCAACAAGCCCACCTCCCGCTCGGCTTGGGTGAGCTTCCAAGCCTCGAACTGCTTCGCGATTTCCTCCCCCAGGCCTGAGAGGTAGCTCTGCGCACGATCGCGCCAGGCGGCGCCCTCCGCGCGAGCGATTTGCAAATCGCGGGTTATGGCGATCTTTTCCTCCCTTTCTTGCTGAAAGCGGCCCGTCAAGAGCGTCACCCCCACCGCAGAGGCGACAATGAGCGCCGTTTGCAACGCGTCGCCGAGGAAATCACCGAGCTCGATCGGCTCGTCTTCGGTGACGAATTCGACTCCCATCAACAGCAGGAAGGCCCCAATCCCGATCGCGGCCCAGCGTATTCGAATCGCTCGCTCGTCCATTTCAGTGACTCCAACTCCGGTCCAGGTCCCCAAGGGGTCGCGCAGGGCGGGGCGTACGTCCATGCGACAAATCGCGTACTCAGCCCGCTGACGACGACGGCTCAGAATGCCACGGTCATGCCCACGAAAGCGCCGATCGCCCAGCGTCCCCGACGCTCACCAAACGCGCGGCCCGCTCGGAACAGGGAAGCGGACAGCTCGAACTGAGCGCGCGGGTGATCCTCCAATGCGACGATCAGGTCGAGCGCTTGACCCACGTCGCGCGATCGACCCGAGAAGGCCGTCTCAATATTCGCCTCCCGAAGCTCGTCGCGCCGGTGCACCAGGCGGTAGTGGTGGTACGCGAGATCCACAGAGCTGGCTTCCCCGAGGGACGCGCCCAAGCCGAGGGTCAAGATGCGTAGGTTCGCGAGCTCGGGATCGAGGAGGCGTCCGTACAGGGCGAACCGTTGGACGCCGCCAAAGCCCATTTCATTGGCGTGGAGGCTCGTCTGCCGGAAGCTCCGATCCGTGCGGTCGTCTTCCGCAGAGCCCGAGCCCTGCGCCCATCCGAGGCTGATTCGAGGTTGCGCGCGCAGCGGCAGAAACCAGGTGACGCCCAGGTCGAGGCCCCAACCCGAGACGTCTCGGCGCGATACCGAGCTGACCTCCCCCCCACCTTGGGGGCGGGGCTCAAACTCGATCAGGCGCTCGTGACCGCGCACGATCGATAGGTCTGCCCAATAGCCGAGTTGCCCGCCCCACCCGAGTTCGAGCCCGCCGATCAAGCGGGGCCCGAGCCATAAGAGGGAAGCATCGACCTCGTCGAGCCTTCGCGCCCGCGCGACTTCGCCGACGCGGCGGTTACCGGATCGGTCCGCATCGGCGACGAGAAAAAACTCGAACGCGTGCGCTTCGTGCCAATCGAGCGTCGCTTCGACGAGGAGCCGTACGCGCCCCTCTTCTTCGGGATCGATCAAACGGTTGTCGACCTCGGCGGCCGCGAGCTCGTGTGCGAAGGCCACTGAGATCTCGAAAGGGTCGCGCTCGTACGTCAGACGAATGGCGTCGAGATCTTCGTCCCACCACCAGCTGCGATCGTCTTGGAATTCGAGGCGTCCGACCTCGACGTGGAACCCCTCCCAGAAGAGATTCTCCCGGATCACCCACATCTCGCCGCGTTCGATGAAGCTGTCGGAGAGGCGATCGTTTGTCTCGCTGAGCAGGTCTTCCCGCATGCCCAACCGCACTTGGGCAAAGAAGGACCAGCCTCCGACCGCAGCGTAGAACGCCTCGAGTTCGAGCTCGTGCTCGAGCAGAACGCGATCCTCGTCCGAGCGGCCGACGACCGCTTCGAGTGTCTCGAGCGTAATCTCATATTGGCCGGTGAGGGCTACCTCGCCGCCAAGAAGAGGAACCTTGTACGGCTCCTCGACCCGATTCTCGTCCTCGCGTTCCGTCAGACGTTCGCGGAGGTCCTGAGCCGCTACGCACGGGAGCGCCCACAGCCAGCCTGCGGCAATGGTGAGAACGGCCGCGTACGACAAATCGCGCATGGAGCCCCCCGCCCGAGAAAATACGCTAGCGGCCGTTCGTTTAGGGGCCGGCATGAACATCGGTTTGTTTTGTGAGGGGCGGTGGAAGCAAGCGCAGCGGAACTGGCACAAAGCGCGGGCGCGGCGTTGGGCCCACCGGGCGGTCCGGGACGGGCTTTTTCAGGGTATCGAGGCCGGTAAGATCCGCGAGATCGCCGAAAACTATGGGAACCACCCCTATCTGAAGTACAACGATCGGCTGCACCATACGTACCTGCGGACGGCCGAACGTATCTTCGCGCTCGGGCTTCATCGCGAACGGAAGCTCTCCGTACTCGATGTAGGAACCGGGTTTGGTCTGTTTCCGTACGCCGCCCGAGAGCTCGGTCACGCGGTGCTCGGTCTCGACCGACGGGACCCCTTTTTCGATGCGGTTTCCTCCGTCGTCGGGATCGACCGGGTGGTGCACGAAATCGCTCCGTTCCGGCCCTTGCCGCTCCTGCCCGGAGCGCCGTTCGACCTGGTGACGGCATTTGCCACATGTTTTGACGCAGCCGACCGAGCCGGTCAGTGGCGAGTGGCGGAATGGGATTTCTTCTTGAGAGATCTCACCCGACAAATGGCATCGGGTAGCCGCCTCTACCTCAAGTTCAATCAGTATCGCGGCGGGGGCGCTCGCCCGGGATCGGACGCGCGCGCGCTTCCCGACGCGCTCATGCGCTACTTCGAAGGACTGGGTGGCAGGTTCCGCAAACGAGCGATGGATCTCCGATCCGCGCCCGAAGCGTTGGCTTCCCATGTGCCATCAGCGTGTTCCGAACAAACGATCTCCCATATTACCTAGTCCCTAGCGGGCGGCATGGAATCCCCGCTCGAGGATCGCCCCGGCTATGACGCGATTGCCTTCGCCTCGAACGTGGCACGGGTCGTGGTACAGCCGCTCCGGCACACCGGCGAACACGTCGCGCAGGTCGACAACGTCATTGTGCTGACGCGCAAGCCTCTCGATGTGTGGGCGAACCGCGAGCGTCAGCTCCTTCACCGGCTGCGCCAACCACGGATGATCGAGTAGGCGTTTCTCCTCGGGCGTCAACGGCTTCGGATCGCCGAACAACTGGGGCTGCCAATAGAAGCGGCTCTCGAAACCGTATCCGTCCCCGAGCGCGCGCACCGTGCGAATTACTTGCGAGTACGTCTCGACAACGGAGCGAGCCATGTCTTCGACAGCGATCGCCGGGGCGACAGGGGACCGCCAACGCGTGAGGAGCTTCAGGAGCTCGGTGTTTCCGATCGCGGCAGCGACGGATGAATCCCGGGAGATCCCCCCGAAGTTCTCGGGAACACCCGTGCGTCCCGTCGCGTAGGCGGAGAAGATTTCGTTGTAGCCGTCGTAGAAAACGACGACGTCCGGCACGTTGCCTCGTCGCAACTCGAGTGTGAGCTCGATCAGGTTCTGGGTCGAGACCCACGCGCGCTGTGCGAAGTTCGTCACCCGAACGGGCTGATCCGTATCGGAGGACAACGTTTGCAGATAAGCCGGGATGGTTTCGGCGTCGGTCGCTCCCTCGCCCCACATCGCCGAGCCGCCGAACGCAAACACACGGACAGGAGTCGTCCGGCCGTCGGGCGACGGCGGAGGGGTCAGCCGCAACCCGTCTTCGCCGATGGTGACGGCTTCCCCTGCGTACGGTCGACCTCGCCAACCGACGTAGAATGCCTCCGTGACCCCTGTGAGTGAGCCTTCTTCCTGGACCGCGTCGTACTCCGGCATGTCGTCGGTCCACAGCAAGCGGTTCGCGACTACCGCACCGAACTCGAGGCCCGCGAGGAGAAGGAGTGTGTTCGCAACGAGGACGGCGGCGGCGACATAGAGGCGAACAAAGCGTTGTTTCAGCAGGCCCACCGCCAATGTAAAGGCGCCGAGCACAGCGAGTAGAATCCGCGCCTTACTCAGCGGGTCGTGTGTCAGGCCGAGAGCGTTCGAGAAGAGAGCCACGGCCAGCATCGCGAAACCGACGACAGTCGCGAAGAAAGCCAACCGGTCCGGGAGCTTTTGTTGGGGCATGCCGGAAGATACGCCAAGGAAACGATTCGACGCGCTCGGCGATGGTCCGGCTCTCTATTTCGCAGCGGGCCCAAAAGTTTCTGTGTGAATGCGATTGGCCGGTACGCCGCGCGCTTCGAGTTGCGATTCGATTGCCGCCATGAAGCCGAGCGGTCCACAGACGTAGAACTCGGCTTCGAGATTGGGGATCAAGGTTTCGAGCAGCCCCCCGTCGACGTGACCGGCACTTTGGTAGTCCCGACCCCTGAGATCCCCGGCACGGGGTTGGCTGTAGACCGCGTGTACGTTCACGGAAGGAGCGGACCTCGCGAGGCGTTCTACCTCCTCTCGCAACGCGTGGTGGTCGCCGTCGCGGGCGCCGTGCACAAACCAGACCGGTCGATCCGAGCCCCTTCGGACGAGCGCATGCAACATGCTCACAAGGGGAGTCAGGCCGACACCCGCGCTGACGAGCGCCACAGGTCGATCGCTCGACTCGTCGAGCGTGAAGCTGCCTTTCGGTGCCGTTGCGGAGACGAATTCGCCCACTGCGAGACGGTCGTGAAGGATTCGGGAGGCGGTACCCAAGTGGTGGCGCTTCACGGTGATGCGATAGAGGGACTCTCCCGACGCATTCGACAGGGAATACGTGCGCTGGACACGCGACTCGTGGCCTGGAACTCGAAGCTCGATCGGAAGATGCTGGCCGGGTCGATGCGCGGGGAGCGCCCCGCCGTCTCGCGCGCTGAAGACAAACGAAGCTACGTCGGCGCTCTCAGCCTGCTTTGCGACCAAGCGGAGTTCGCGCACCGCAGCGCCGGCGGTCTCAAACCGAATTGGCAGCGAGTGCTCGAGCCAGACCACTTGATCGATCTCGAGGTGGATGAGCCGTCGCGCTCCCGGGTGCTGTCGAAGTCTGTCCGATTCCCAATCGATTCGGGTGCGGCCTGTGAGTTGAAGAAGATCGCCCCGTTCGAAGTCTACGAACAGAAGGCCCGCCCGCGGGTCCATCGTCAGGTTGCCCAACGTGTTGAAGTGGTTGTTGCCCGCGTAGTCGGGGAAAACGAGCTCGGTGGGGTTCGATACGGCAACAAAGCCCGGAGTGCCACCCCGATGCGAAGCGTCCATCCCAAAGGCCGCGTTTTCGCCTTTTGCCCGGAAGCCGGTCGCGATAAAGAACGTGTCGGCTTGTTCGATGAGCTCGCGGTGTCGGTCGGAAAGGCTCGGCGTTCGCGTTACAGCGGTCTCCTCTCCCCCCGCTGAAGCGCGCTTCCACCGCCGCTCGGTGATGTATTGCGGACAGTTGCCGAACGACTGTTCGACCGAGAGCGCAAGTCCGCCGCCTCCGCGTTCCGACACACGCCCGTTGACCCGGTTGCGACGCCGGGTGTCGAGTTCGATCCCGAGGATCCCGACGTCACTGCCGCACGCCAACGCGCCGGCCAACGCATCGCCAGAGGAAGGTAGGGCGGCGATCTCCAGCGTGCGCGGATCGGGAGAGGAAGCGACGCCGGGTTCCCCAGAGACAAGCGTGGCCCACGGACGCCCGGCGGAATCGCGGGCGGCGAGGACAAGGAAAGGAAGCTGCGCGTAGAACGCCCGGTGTTCATCCGGTAGGAAAGGCCGCACGATTCGCTGCGCCCAAGGCTCGATCTCCTCGCGCACGCCGAGCTTCGTCTGGACGTGCTGTTCGCCCGCGTGAAAAGGTGAAGTCGCGGAATGCGCTAACCGCTCGTCGCGCCGAATCGCCATGGTGACGCCTCTCTCGGCTATGGTACGAAAAGGATGGGTGCCAGGTTTCGCACCCACGAACCGACCCTGCGGTATGGTCAATTTGAGACGCATCGCGGGCCCTTAGCTCAGTGGTTAGAGCAACCGGCTCATAACCGGACGGTCCCTGGTTCGAGTCCAGGAGGGCCCACCGCTAACGGACTGATCCTTCCTTACTCGTTGCGTGAGGCGACGCGCCAGTAGCGCATCGGAGGACCTTCGCCGGGTTGGCGGGGCGGGAACTCGTACTTTTCCGCGTAAGCGGCCCGGAGCGCGGCGATCGTCGCTTCGTCGTCGAGTGGCGCGAGGGTCGCCTCGTAGACCTTGTCGTCGATTCCGAGTCTCACGTCCGGTTCGGTCGCGACCCAACCCGGCCAGTTCTTCTCGTCGGGATCTCGCGCTGCGACGTAGAGCACACCGTCGACGGCGACACACCAAATCGT
Source organism: Myxococcota bacterium (assembly GCA_965223705.1). Lineage (GTDB taxonomy): Bacteria > Myxococcota_A > UBA9160 > UBA9160 > UBA6930 > UBA6930. The sequence goes on from OZ245015.1 coordinate 312,956, forward strand.
GACGGAATGCGCCAGCAGGTAGGGGGTCGCGACTTCGATTGCGATCTCGCGGTGCGCGTCGGTGAAGCTCCAGTCGCTCGGAAAGTCGGCGGACTCACCCGAGAGCCAGAGCCCCGGGCGGCGGTCGTCCGGTGGGATGCAGCCGAGTGCAAAGGCTGCGACGGCGATGAGCAGGATGGCTGAGCGGAACATGCGTCCTCCGGTCCCTCTCTATTGTACGCCGTTGGTAAAGTTGTCATCGATTTTAAGATCCCCGAGCACCGAAACGAGGCTGGTCTCGAGATGGGCTGACCATACGCAATCGAGCGACGCGTTGGGTGTAAGCTTTCGACTGCAACTACGGTTGCCTAGCCCGCGGGAGGCCCGATGAGCACGACCAACCGAGAACTTCCCCGCGGCGTTCCGACCGACCAATCCGCGGGTGCGCCGGAAGCTCCGATCGAGCTCGGCGTCGACGCGACCCGCGATTTCACGAGGGATGCGTTTCGAGCTGGTGGCATGTCGGAAGACGATTCCGAACTCATGGCGACCAACATGCTGTGGGCGGATCTGCGGGGGATCGACACCCACGGCGTGCAGCGCGTGTCTTGGTACCTCAAGTGGTTCGAGGACGATCTCGCGAGTCCGACGGCGAGCATGGAAGTTCTTCAGGAAGGCCCCGCGTTTCTATTGGGGGATGGGCACTCGGGACTCGGCCAGGTCGTAGCGACGCGGTTCGCCGATCGTGTCATCGAGAAAGCGAAGCGCGACGGGTTGTGTCTCGGCTTGCTGCGCAACTCGAACGATTGGGGCTGCGGCGCTTGGTATCCGTGCCGCGCCGTCGACGCGGGGCTCCTCGGGCTCGCCATGACGACTTCGGTTCCCACGCTTGCGCCGTGGGGGAGTCGGCGTCGGCTCTTCGGCAACAACCCGATCGCGTGCGCATTTCCGCGCCGCCCTCCGGAGCGCCCGATCGTCTACGACGCGGCGCTCACGCCGGTGGCTTTGGGCAAAGTGTTGCGAGCGAGCGCCGAGGGGAAGGAGATCCCTCTCGACTGGGGCTTTCGAGACCACGCGGGCGAACCGACGCGCGATCCCGGCGAGGCGATCGCTGGAATCATTCCCGCGATCGGCAACTACAAAGGCACCGGCCTGGCGCTAGTCACGAACGTCCTGGCGGGCGTGCTCTCCGGGAGCGCACACAGCAAGGACGTCGATGTGGGCAAGCGCGGGCAATTCTTCCTCTTCATCGATCCGGGGCGTGTCGGCGAGCTCGCGCACTACGAAACGGCGATCGAAGAGCTCGTCTCGCAGATGCGCTCGGCTGGGCGCGGAGAGGACGTGCTCGCAGGGCAGGAGGTCTTGCTCCCCGGGGAGCCCGAGTGGAGAAACTACGACGCCCGCACGTCGGCGGGCCGAGTCGTCTATCCTGCATCGGTCGTTCAGAGTCTTGACCGGGTCGCTGCGCGGCTCGAGATCGAACCGGTGCGAAAGCGAGTATGACCATGCGGTACTTCTCTTTTGATTCTCACGTCGTCGAAGCGCGGGAAGTCTTCGAAGGGCTCGAAGGCCAGTTCGGCCATCGTGCACCGCGCATCGAGCGCGATTGGAAGGGTCGACCCGGCGATTGGGTCGTGCTGCCGAGCGGGCCGCCGATCCCGGTAGGGCGCCTCGGTATCGCGGGCAACCGACTCGACGACCCGAAGACCACCGAACGCATCGCGCTCGGCTATTCGGGGCTCAACCCCGGCGTACGCGATCCGCACAAGCGACTCGACGAGCAAGAGCAAGACGGGATCGTCGGCGAAGTGATGTACCCGAGCATCAATATGTTTACGTTCGCGATCCCCGATCGCGACGTCGCGAAGACCGTCTTTGAACGGCACAACGATTGGATTGTCGACTACTGCTCGCCGGACCGCGACCGTTTGATCGGAATCGGCTGCCTGCCGATCCCGGACGTCGACGCGGCGCTCGCGGAAATGACCCGGGCTGCGGATCGGGGCGTGCGCGGCTTTGCGATACCGGCCCACGTCTCGCCGGACAAGCCGTATTGCCATCCCGACTACGATCGGTTCTGGGCGGCCGCGCAAGATTTCGGTGTGCCGCTGACGATGCACATCTTTACGGGTACTTCCCTCGACGGTGGGATGCCGCCGCATTGGGGGTTACCTGCGACCACGATCAAGGGCTACACGCTGTCGATGACGTCTGCGATCAACACCCTGATCGATCTCACGTGTGGCGGCGTGTGCGAGCGCTTTCCGAAACTGAAACTCGTCTTTAGCGAATACGAGATCGGGTGGGTCGCTCACGTCCTGCAGCGCCTCGATCACGCATACTACCGCGCGCCGGAATACGCCGCGGAAGGCTTGTCGCTCAAGCCGTCGGAATACTTCCGGCGCCAGATGTACGTGACCTTCGAAGACGATGAGATCGGGATCCTCACGCGACATCACATCGGCGTCGATCGCATGCTCTGGGGCAACGACTACCCGCACCACGACGCCATCTGGCCGCACTCGATGGAGACGCTCGACCGAATCCTGACGGACGTGTCGGAAGAGGAGCGCGTCAAGCTCTGCTGGTCGAACGGACTGGAGCTCTACGGGATCGACCCGGCGAAGCTTCCGCAGCCGAGTTGAGCGTGTACGGGCTCACGCTCGCTCTCCTTCTGGCGAGCCAATCGGCTTTTGCCGACGCCGACCGCCACCGGGTCGAGACTCTCGAAGTCACGATTCTCTCGACCATGCTGGCGGATTCCCGCGGCCTGGGAGAATGGGGATTTGCAGCCATCGTCGAGGCGGACGGGTTTCCCGTTCTCTACGACACCGGCTACCGCGAAAAAACCGTGCTCGACAACGCTGCCGAACTCGGCGTCGAGCTTTCCTCGGTCGAGCACGTCGTGCTGAGTCACAACCACGGCGATCACACGGGAGGACTTCTCACCTTGCGTCGGGAGTTACGCGCTGAGAATCCCGCGGCGCTTTCGATCGCTCACGTCGGCGCGGGGCTGTTCGCACCGCGGCGGTTCCCGCCGCGCTTGGCGGAGATCGGTTTTCACTTCCCGGATATGAACGATGTCCGGGACCAGTACGAAGCCCAGGGCGGCGAAGTGCACGTCCACAGCCAACCGGTGGAACTCGCTCCCGGGGTGTGGCTGACGGGGCCGGTCCCGCGCGAGCATGAAGAACGAAACTGGTCGCCGGGCGTGCGCGTCGAGAAGGAAGGGAGCTTCCACCCGGACGAAGTTCTCGAAGACTCGGCTCTCGCGATCGCGACGGAAAAGGGCCTGGTCGTGATCACGGGTTGTGGGCACGCTGGCGTGATCAACATCTTGGACTACGCGCGGAAAATCACCGGCGAAGCCACCGTCCACGCGGTCATCGGCGGGCTTCACTTGTTCGCGGCGGACGACACGACACTCGATTGGACGGCTGAGAACCTCAAGCGCAACGGGGTGCAGAGTCTGACCGGTGCTCATTGCACCGGTCTCCACGCACTCTACCGATTGCGCGACCGGCTGGGGCTTCCGCGCAGTCAAGCGGTGGTCGGCGTCGTCGGAGGGCGCTTCACGTTGGCGGAAGGGATCGATCCGCTGCGCGTCGCGCGCTGACCCGCGGAGCGCTAGGCGCGCACTCTCTCACCGAGGATCGCCTGAAACACCTTGAGGGTCTTGCGCTGCGGATAGTCGTCGAGAATCTGGCGAGCGAAGCGCGCGAGGCCCGGACGCTGGCGAAGCATCACGACGGCATCCTGGCACATCAGGTCGAATGTGTGTCGGTTCAGCAGGCCGAGGTCGAACGCGTTCTCGGCGCCCTGCCAGGTGTTCATCAGCGACGCCGCGTAGGCTGCCGCCTGCTCCTCCTCGGCGCGATTGAGGTTCGTCGTGGTTCGGAGCTTCGCGAGAAGCTCCGCGTGCTCGGGGTTCGCGAGGACGATCTCGTGATTGCGGTTGAAGTTCACGACGGTCATCAACATCAAGTTCGCCGCCGCTTGCTTGGTGCTTTGGCGCACCTGCACCGCCAAGTAGAGGAGCGTCGCGACTACGGCGACGCCACCCACCAGCTCGCCGAGTGCGCCCAATTCCATGAGATTCATGCTGTCCTCCGTCGATTCGTAGCCTGATCCTCGCACGCTATGATCCCGCCGCAAATCATGGAAACCGCCAAAGCTTCTCATTCCCGCGCGGATCGCGCTGTGGTCGCGTACGCCGAAGCCATCCTGCGCTGGCGCTGGCTCGTCATGGCGCTGGCCCTCGGAGTGGCCGCTTGCGCAGGCTATGGCGCGCGTTACGCCGTCGTCGTCTCGGACTACCGGTACGAGTTCACCGAAGGAAACCCCCAGCTGGTCGCGTTCGAAACGATGGAACGCGTGTACGGCAAGAACGATACGGTGATCTTCTTCGTCGTGCCGGAAACCGGCGACGTGTTCAACCGGGAGACGCTGTCGGCGATCTATTGGTTGACCGAGGAAGCCTGGCAGCTTCCGTATTCGCGTCGCGTGGACTCCCTCGCGAACTATCAGCACACCGAAGCAGACGGCGATGACCTCGAAGTGATGGATCTCATCGAGGATCCCGACGAGCTCGATTCCGCGGCGTTGGCGCGTCTACGCGATATCGCACTCTCCGAGCCCCAGCTCCGGGGTAGAGTCGTTCCCGCCGACGGCTCGGGCACCTCGGTCGCTGTCACCATCCACTTCCCCGACGAAGGAAGCGGCCACGAACTCGCGCTCGCTTCGGAGGCGAGGAAGCTCGTCGCTCGAGCCGAGGAGCGGTTCCCCGGCCATCGCGTCGCATTGTCGGGTTTGGTTCCGTTTTCGGCCGCGTACGAAGAAGCGAGTCGCCACGACCTGGTGACGCTCGTGCCGCTGATGTACGCGGTGCTCGTCATCACGCTCTTCTTGTTCCTGCGATCGACCTGGGGAACCGTCGGGACCCTCATCGTCGCGGCGCTCTCAGCGATCAGCGGTATGGGCTTGGGCTTTTGGGCCGGGATCCCGTTCACTCAGGGCGCTGCCGTCGCCCCGACCATTATTCTGACGATCGCGATCGCCGACGGCGTCCACATCCTCGTCACGTTCGTCAAGGAGCGTCGCAGCGGGCAGGATCATCACGCGGCTCTCGTCGAGAGCCTCCGCGTGAACTGGCAGCCCGTGTTCTTGACGAGCCTCACCACGGTGATCGGCTTCTTGAGCCTGAACGCGAGCGATAGCAGCTGGTTCCGCGACCTCGGAAACTTCACGGCCCTGGGCGTGTGCGCCGCGTGGTTCTTCTCGGTCACGTTCTTGCCGGCGTTCGTGTCGCTCGTGCCGTATCCAATCCACGCCGAGCGACACGTCGGTGGGCTCTCGATGGAGCGCTACGCGAACTGGATGATCGGGCATCGGCGGCCCATTCTCGGCGCGATGGTCATCCTTTTGGTCGTGATGGCTGTCCTGATACCGCGAATCGAGCTGAACGACACGTTCACCAGCATGTTCGACGAAGACGTGCCGTTTCGGCAGGACCTCGAGTTCATGTCCGAGCGCCTCCCCGGTATCTACATGTTCCAGTACTCGCTCGCTGCGGACGGATCCGATGAGATCAATGAACCGGTCTATTGGGAGCAACTCGAAACGTTCGTCGATTGGTTGCGCGCACAACCCGAAGTGACGCACGTGCAGATTCTCTCGGACACCATGAAGCGTCTCAACCGCAACATGCACGGTGATGATCCCAGTGCCTATCACCTCCCGACGGAGCGGGATCGCTCTGCGCAGTATCTTCTGCTCTACGAGATGTCACTGCCCTACGGGCTCGACCTCAACAACCAGATCAACGTCGACAAGTCCGCCACGAAAGTGACGGTGACGATCCATTCGCTGTCGTCGAAGGAGATGCGCGAGTTCGACTACCGCATTCAAGCGTGGCTTCGTGAGAACGCGCCGCCGGCGATGCACGTCGCCGGGGCGAGCCCGACGTTGATGTTCGCGCACATGTCCGAGCGCAACGTGCAGGCCATGATCCGCGGCACGGCACTGGCGCTCGTGCTGATTTCCGCCATGTTGGCGATCTCGCTTCGGAGCGCGAAGCTTGGCTTGCTGAGCCTCATTCCGAACGTCGGCCCAACGGTGATCGCTTTCGGCGTCTGGGCGCTTCTCATCGGCCAAGCGGGGTTCTCGGTCTCGATGGTCTCCGCGTGCAGTCTCGGAATTATCGTCGATGCCACCGTGCACTTTCTGAGCAAATACCTGCGCGCGCGGCGGGAGCGGGCGGCGAACGCCGAAGAGGCGGTGCGCTACGCCATCTCGACCGTCGGCGCAGCGCTGTGGATCACGTTTCTGGTGCTCATTGTCGGCTTTGCGGTTCTCAGCCTGTCACCGATCGAGACGAACTCGCTCTTCGGTTTGATGATTGCGATTACGATCGGCGCCGCTCTGCTGACTTCGTTCTTGCTGTTGCCGACGCTGTTGATCCAGATCGAGGGCGAGGAAGGCCGCCTGGTCTAGTGATGGGCTTACGATGAGCTCCCGAGAGACTCGCGCAATTCCTCGAGCTCGCTCCACCGCTCGTAAGCGGCTTCGAGCTCGGCGGCTAGAGCCGTGACCCGATCGTGCACCTGCGCCTGGTCCTCGGCGCTGCCCTCGTAGAAGGAAGGTTCGCTCAACCGGGCGACGAGTTCTCGGTGTTCGGCCTCTAGCCTTTCGATGCGTTCGGGAAGCTGCTCGAGTTCACGCGCGGCCTTGAATCCGAGCTTCGTGGGTTTGCTCGCCTTCTTCGTCGGTTCTTTCGGCGTGCGCGCGGTGGGATCCGCAGCGGCGACCGCTTCCACCGGGCGCGTACGCAACCAATCGGAGTAGCCGCCGACGTATTCCCGCACCCGGCCCTCCCCCTCGAACACGAGCGTCGAAGTCACCACGTTGTCGAGAAACGCCCGGTCGTGGGAGACGAGAAGGACCGTTCCGCTGTACTCGGCGAGGAGTTCTTCAAGAAGTTCGAGGGTTTCCAGATCGAGATCGTTTGTCGGCTCGTCGAGTACGAGCAGGTTCGCGGGTTTCGCGAAGAGCTGGGCGAGGAGAACCCGATTCTGCTCACCGCCGGAGAGTGCCTTCACTGGGGTGCGAGCCCGCTCTGGACTGAAGAGAAAATCCTGCAGGTAGCCGATGACGTGTCGCCGCGCGCCGCCGATCTCGATGAACTCGGCACCCCCGGCGATGTTGTCCGCGACCGAGCGTTCGAAGTCCAACGAAGCGCGCAGTTGATCGTAATAGGCGACCTCGAGCTTTGTGCCGAGATGAATGTCGCCGGAACTGGGTTCGAGCTGCCCTAGAAGTAAACGCAAGAGCGTGGTCTTTCCGACGCCGTTCGGTCCGACCAGCCCGACGCGGTCGCCGCGCATGATGCGCATCGAAAAATCCCGGACGACCGGTGGTTCGCCTTCCCCCCATGAGAAAGAGACGCTTCGAGCATCGGCCACGAGCTTGCCCGATGTGCGTCCCTCGTCGAGGGAGAGGCGAACGTCACCCTCGACTTCGCGGCGGCGCTTTCGCTCTTCCCGCAGTTTGAGGAGTGCGCGCACACGCCCCTCGTTGCGGGTCCGCCTCGCTTTGATGCCCTGTCGGATCCACGCTTCTTCCTGTGCGAGCTTCTTGTCGAACACGGCGGCGTGACGCGCTTCTTCCGCCAACGCCGCGGCTTTCTTTTTCAGGTAAGCCTCATAGTCGCCCGGCCACGAAGTGAGCACGCCGCGATCGAGCTCGACGATGCGTGTCGCCAAGCGCTTGAGAAGCGCTCGGTCATGGGTGACGAAGAGCACGCCGCCGCGCAGGGTCAGCAGCTGCTCTTCCAGCCACTGGATGACCTCGATGTCGAGGTGGTTCGTCGGTTCGTCGAGCAGCAAGAGATCGGGTTCGCGGACCAACGCCTGGGCGAGAGAGACGCGTCGTCGCCAACCCCCCGACAGCTCCGCAACACGTGTGTCGGCGGGGAGCTCGAGCCTCGCAATCATCTGATCGACGCGCTGGTTGCGGCTCCAACCGTTACAGGCATCGATCTCGTGCTGGAGACGCTCGAGCTCTTTCATCGCCGAAGCGTCGTCCGTTACCGCCAGGGATACGCGGTGAAACTCCGCGAGCAACTGGCCGATGTCGGCCAACCCCGCCGCGACGACGTCGAACACCGTGGCGGCAGCGTCCGCCGGGAGCTCCTGCGCGAGGCGTGCGACGACGAGCTCAGGCTGGCGCCACACCTCGCCGGCATCGGGCTGCACCGATCCGTCGACGAGTTTGAGGAGGGTCGATTTGCCCGCGCCATTGCGTCCGATCAGGCAGACCCGCTCGCCCGCGTCGACCTGGAACTCGACTTCGTGGAGGAGGGGATGTTGCCCGAAAGAGATCGAGACGCGGTCGAAACTGACGAGGGGCATCGGTTCTGCGGGCGGTCAGTCCGAACCGGGTACTTCGCAGGCTTGATCGAGATCGATCTCGACGGTCACCGCGCGGTTGCGATGAGGCCCGGCACACCACGTCGGAATGGCTACGGAATAGAGCCCGCCGCCCCCCGCGACAGCAACCAGGACGTCGTCGGGTGAGTGGAAGCACCGAACGACGTCGCGGACCTTGCCGATGCCGATCGCTCCCGTGCGCGCGAGGTCTTCGGCGGTGTTCTCGGCCCGCTCGTAGATCGCCTGCGCAACGGATTCACGCGTCAAACCGACGCTCGCAAGCACGTTCGCATGCGAGGGGTTGAGCAGGACCATCGCCGCACCGCCTGAAAGCGCGGCGTTGTTCGTAGCGGCGTTTGCGAACGCACCGGCGAGAGACGTGAGGAACCGGTCGGCGCTCTCCGAGTCCCCGTGCTCGAGCACTCCGATGACGGAGTGAGGCGCTTCACCGCCCATCACGGTGACGGTCGACTGTTCTGCGCTGAAACCCCGCGCGACGTGAAACGGTGGAAAAGGGCTTTCTTCCTCGGCTTCCGCCAAGCAGTACGTGAACTTTCCCGGGTGACCCAGCAGCGCCATATCCGACGTGCCGGGCCGACCGCCCCCGATGTTGATCATCGCAAGTCGTAACGCCCGGCCGATCGAGGCGTTGGCACGGTGGCCTGGACCGAGCGCGCCGTAGCCCGACGCGATCCCGCCGCACCACGAACGCGCGGGGCCGTTCACCAGGATAAAGGGCGCCGTGTCGTGGGTGGTGGCCTGCATTTCCGTCAAATCGAACTCGGGGTCCATGATGGCGCGCGCGGCGGCGAGAACGACCGGCATATGATCCGGCGTGCAACCTGCCATCACCGCGGCGATCGCTAATTTTTCGACGCTGCAGGCGCCGAGCGCGGGGCCCATCTCGCCGAGTACAAGGTCGCCATCGAGGAGACTTGCGAGGATCATGCGCTCGACCCGCGCTTCGGTCGGGATCACGACCGGCAGCCCGTCGGTGCAGGCCATCTCGTGCAGTTCCTCGAGAGCAGACGCCTCGTCGACGGCCTTGCGCCGCGCGCTCGCAATCACGACGTCCCCTGAAACGCAGCGAGGATCTCGGGCTGGATGTCGCGCGCCACGCGCGTGTGCGCTTCGGCGCCGGTTCCGGCGACGGGATGGGGCAAACGGATGCGCGGGATGGCCGGCATGCCGACGGACCGCGCGATGAAGTTGCCCTGTTCGAGAAAATCGTCGGTGACCAGGGTGACCGCGGGAATGCCGCGGCGGGCGAGCTTGATGCCGTCACGCACGGTGCCGGTGGTGCAGCCGCCTCAGTGTCCGTAGGCGGCGACTACCGCCTGACATTCCTTGACGATCTCTTCGAGCATGTTGTCGCGAACGACGATGGACGCATCGCCTTTGTCGTAGCGGTAGAAACGGATCTCGGGGTTCGCCTGACCGAGTGCCTCGGCCACGCGATCGAGAAAGTTCACGGAATCCGGGAAACCATTCGCCAAGAGACCGATATCCACGGGGCCCCGGGTGACGTCGATCCGGAGCGCGTAGGGCTCGATGGGAGCGCTCGGTTCGGCACGAGGGTCGAGAAATTCAATCATCGGTGCGCCTCCTCGCGGAGAGCATACCACTAGGTTTCGACGACGAGCTTTCCGAGAGGGGCGCCGCAGTGCTTGCAGTAGCGGGCGTCGTTTTCGTGCCCTTCGGTCAGGCACTCGAAACACCGCCTCGCGGTGGCTCGGTGAGCCGCTGCGGCGGTCTCGACGATCTCGGCGGTGACGATCCCCGTCGGCACCGCGATGATGCTGTAGCCCAGGATCATCACGACGGTGGCCAGCGTCTTGCCGGGCACGGTTTGGGGCGCGAGGTCGCCATAGCCGACCGTCGTCATCGTCACCACCGCCCAATAGACCGAGGTGGGGATACTTGTAAAACCGTGCTCCTCGCCCTCGATGATGTACATCGCGGTGCCGAGAATCGTGACCAAGATCGTGATGGTGCCGAGAAACACGCCGACTTTGTGGCGGCTGTCCGCCAGGGCGCGGCGTAGAATGCTCGCCTCGCCCAGGAACTGCGCGAGCTTGAACACGCGAAAAATGCGCAGCAACCGAAGCGCGCGGATCACCAACAGGTGTTCCGCCCCGGGGACGAACAGGCTCAAGTAGGTCGGGAGGATCGCGATGAGATCTACGATTCCGAAGAAGCTTCGCGCGTAGCGAACCGGGAACGGGACACAGATCAAACGAACGACGTATTCGATGGTGAAGAGGACCGTGAAGGTCCACTCGGCGATATCGAGTGCGCGCCCGTAGTTTTGGCGGATTGAAGCCACACTCTCGAGCATGACCGCCAGGACGCTGGCCGAGATCGCGAGGAGGAGCGCAACATCGAACGCTTTTCCGGCCGGCGTGTCGGTGCCGAAAATGATGACCTGGGCCGCTTCGCGCCAGGAAGCGCCGTCCTTCGCTTCACTCACCCGTCAGCTCGCGACGGCACCGTGGGTGCGCTTGTTGATGCGTCTCTTCCACGCGGACACTCCTGGCTGGAATCCGGAGTGTAGCGACCGAATTCCAGCCAGGGGTGACTTCAGGGCGCGAGTGTACTCGTCTCTATCGGCCGATCCGGTTCGGGAAGCCGGACGGTGACGTCCGGTCGGTCGGCCGAAACGAGGGCTTCGAACGAGTCCCCTGGGTCCACGACGTCTACGCGCACGTAGTGTTTGTGCCCTTTTCCGAGGGTGTCGAAAACTCTTAGTTCGACCCGCAGTTCCTGACCGGTTGCCCGCTGAAAGCGAGCGACGTACTCGCCGGGGAGGGTCCTTGGCGGGCCCGTCTTCACGAGAGGACGACCGTCGATGGTCAATCGGATCGGCTCGGCGCCGAGATCCGCCGCGGCGTCGCGGTGATCGCCCGCGTCGATCCGGAAGACCACATCAATCGTCTCCGACCGGACCACGACGTGCGAGTCGCTGAAACCCGGGTCGTGGGCTTGGGAAGCTCCGGTCAGCAGGAGCAGAATGAGCAGGGTTCGCAGTGTCATCGAACGCCCCCGAGCTAGTTGTGGTGACCGTGGTTGCGGCCGTTCAAGGGTGTCGCACCGTAGGGAAACACCTTGTTGTACGCGATGTCGTTCTCACTGACGTTGTCGATGCCGTCGGCGACGACCAGTTCGGCACCCGGATCCGCGAGGTCGTTGATGACGGCCGTGACGCCGATGTCGACCACGTCATCCCCAAAACGCCGGCCATTGGGCCATCCACCGGCGACGGGTCCACCGGTCAAGCGACTCATCAGCGTGTCGCCTCCGAAGACGCTCAAGCGAGAGAAGCCCGGGTCGTCGGGATTGGTCGGGTGGTTCGGTCCCCCGCCTGCGAGGCGCGCCGCCGGCGTCGAAAGATCGATTCGAATCACGTCCGGGATGAAGATCCCGGCCAGGTCCTCTCTGCCGTTCTCGGGAGCGACCGGCGCCTGGAAGACCAGTGCGTTCACGAGGCGGGCCAACTCGGGTTCAGTGGCGTACTTCTTGAACAGGCTGCGATCGAAACGCGGAGACGTTCGGTTGTAACGGTCTTTGTCCTCCAGCGCGACGAAGCCCTCGTTGAAGAGCGGGTTCCCCTGGCGACCGACCTGGACCCAACGCGCGCGATGGTGGCGGTGACGCAGCACGCTTTCCGTCTTGCGACTCGTCGTGGCGTGGATGCCCACCACCTGCATGTCCCCGCCGATCTCTCGGATCGGGATGTCGAGAGCGATCATGTGAACGTTGAAGCCGCCTTGGCTGTCGAAGCGATCCTCGCGCGTCCGGAGCGACAGCGCGTCGAACACGGCCTGGATATCGGCATAGAATCCGTCGTCACGCTGACCCGCAAACGCGACGTAACCGTCCGCCAAGTGGGCAATCGATTGCTGCGTGTACCGGTCGAGCTGGCCGTCGCGGCCGACACCGTCCTTGGCAGGCGATTCACCGTTGTCCCCGCGATTGTAGAATGGCGTCACGAGGCCCTGGTTGTTGGGCGGAACGATCCCCGTGCCGAGGAGCGACACGTGTTCCTTGCCCGACAAGCCGCGGCGAACGACCCGACTCACGGTGTAACGCTGCACCATGTTTTGGCCGTCGTCGCCGACGTCTCGGATGACTCCCTGGAACGCTTGCAGAATCGTGCGCTGGTTCCGGAACTCGGTGTCGAACTCGAAGCGGTAGGTGATGTCCGTTCCGCCGCGCTCGACGCGTCGCCCTTTCGAGAGATGGATCTCGTAGCGGACCCGATCGTCGAACCGGTAGTTGTTCGGACCGATTCCGGGCTCTTCGAAGGGATAGACCGCGAGGGCGGTGGATAGATATTTCTCGCCGTCTCGCTCTGAAACGAACGCATAGACGTCCGTGGTATTAGCCGCATCATCGAGTGTCAGCAGCGGGGCATCCATATGGCTCGAAGCGTTGGCGACGGGTGCCAGAAAAACCAGCAGAGCGGTGGCAAGCCACGCAAAGCCAGCCGGTCGTCGTGTTCTCATTTCATGATCTCCTGTTTAGTGTTCGTAAGGCATCTCGTAGCAAGCGCTGCTCTGAGGGGAGGAGCGCGAACGATCCACGCTCCGCGACAGAGAGCCAGCGCTCAGCGTCGTCGTGCGATGACATGCGAAGGGCCGTAACGCCGGCGCGGAGAGCGATCGCCGGGTCGGTGGCGCCGCTCGCCATGGCTTCCTGTGCATAGGCGAGTGCTGCGTGCGAGTTTCCGCCTAGCGCCCAGCCCATGGCGTCGAGTGAGTGCGCGTCGCGCCTCGCTCGAAGCTCGGTCTTCGCGAGAGAAATCGCGCGCGCGCGATCGATTCCCGCGGAAGCGAGAAAGATCGCGAGAGATCGCGCGTCGTAGCGCTCCCCGTGTGTTACGAGAAGCGCGCGCGTCTCCTCCGCTTCACCCGCGAAGCCGAGTTCGGTCTGCGCTTCGAGGAGCATCCGCAACGCCGTCGGTGATGCACTGTCTCGAACCGGGAGGAGCCGATCGCGCACTCGCTGAAACGCGCCGTTCGCGAGATCGGCCCGGGCGCGGGCGCGCAGCGCGGGCCGACTTGTCGGATCGATTCTTTCGGCGCGCTCGGCAGCGAGGCGAGTCGACGTGAGGTCGCCTTCTTCAAGGGAGAGACGCGCGCGCTCTGACCACGCCCAGGCGAGCTGCGCGGGTCGTCGCTCGGGTATTCCGCGGATCGCTGTGTCGAGCGCTGCGATGGCACCCGGTCGATCACCGCTGCGGGAACGAAGCGTCGCAACGCGCAGGTACGCACGCGCATCGGGACGCAGATCGAGCATGCGTTGATACGCATCCGCCGCGACGTCGAGTTCACCGAGGTCGAGTGCGACGTCGCCCAAGAGGCCGAAGTCGTCCGGGGATCCGCGACGCCGCGCGACGCGCTCAGCGACAATCCGCGCTTCGCGAAAGCGATGCAATCCGTGAAGTGCACGGCCGCGCAGGAGATCGGCGGCGTTTTCGTCGCCGATGCGGTCGGCGATCAGGTCGCCACACAGCGAGGCGAGTCGGAAAGAGCCCGGGTCTTCGGAACCCCCGGCGCGCTCGAGATAGAGCCAGCCCAGGGTTTCGAGCCCGCGAAGCGTCGGACCGGTTTCGCGTAGGCGATTCTTGACCTGACGGAGCTCGATGCTCTCTCGGTTCGCATCGGTTTCCTGCGCCAGAACGACGCGGAACGGATCCGGCCCCGCCGAATGCGCGCTACTCCCACAGCCGAGACTCCAGACAAAGAGCCAAATCCACCGCTTCATCTCGTCCCTCCGCGGAGACTACGGGCCGGGCCCCGGTTCAGTTCGGTACCCGCTCGAAAAACTCCCGGCGGGCGCGGTCGAACCGAAACCTCGCCTCGCCCGTATTTCCCGGAAACCAGCCGGTGTATCGTGGGGGTCCGAGCCGATTCGCTCCGGCTCGAACGAGGCCACGGTGGCAGAAGCGGAACGGGTCGAAATCGCGGACGAGGCGCTCATTCGCGCGGTTGCGGGCGGCGACCACGACGCGTTGGCCACGCTCTACGATCGGCACGTCGGGGTGATGATGGCGGTGGCGGTACGCATCCTGAAGAACCGCGCAGATGCGGAAGATCTCCTGCACGACGTTTTCGTCGAGTCCTGGGAGAAGGCCGCCAATTTCGATCGCCACCGAGGCACCGTGCGCAGCTGGCTGTTGATCCGGGTGCGCAGCCGCGCCATCGATCGACTGCGTTCGCTCGCAGTCGCCAAGCAGCACGCCGTGATCGAGAAAGACAACGTCACACCGGTATTGCCGGAATGGGAAGCGGCGGATCGCGAACGAGCGGAGCGAGCTTTGAGGCAGCTCCCCGACGAACAGCGGATCCTCGTCGAGCTGTCCTATTTCGAGGGATTGACCTATCGCGAAATGGCCGCGCGTTGCGAGATCCCGATCGGGACGGTGCGTTCCCGAATCGCGGCAGCGATGAAGAAGTTGCGCAACGATCTTCCGGCGGAACCTCTGGAGGACGCCCAGACGTGAGTGAGCCGCGCGACAGCGATCGCCTCGGTCCGGATCTTCTCGACGAACCGCTTGAAAGCGCCGAGCACCCGTCGGAAGGGCTCCGCCGGTCGATCCTCGAAACGGTGCGTCCGGAGACGCGGTTCCGCGGGTTCGCGGACCGCATAGCGTCTTTCCTCGACCTCGATGCGAGCGCAGCTCGAGAAATTCTTCGCGAAGCCGCGGAGGCCACGAGCGCCGACTGGCGCGAAGCCATGCACGGAGTTCGCTTGTTCGACTTCGTGGGAGGCGAGCGCGTTCGCGAAGCGCACTGCGGTTTGGTCCGCGTCGCCCCCGATGTGGCGTTCCCGCGCCACGATCACACCGGAGATGAATGGACGTTCGTGCTCCAAGGAGAGGCCGTCGAAGAGGGAACGGGCCGCGTCTTCCGACCTGGCGACCTTCTGCACAGCGAGCAGGGAACGAGTCACGCTTTTCATTCCGTCGGTCGAGAGCCCTTCGTGTTTGTCGTCGTGCTCGAGGGTCCTGTGAAAGTTCACAAGGGCAACTACCTCATGAACGAGGCCCGCCGCATTCTGCGACGGGCCCGTTCCTGAACCACCAGAACCGAATCGCGAGTGCGCTACAGCACGCGTAGCGTGCCCCGCGTCGCCATTCTTGCGGGCTGCGCTTGGAGACTCCCGGGACTGAGCCACACTTCGTAGGTGTACTCACCGCGATCGAGCGCACAGGCGCTCAGCGTGTCGTTGGGGCGAAGCACCGGTGACTCGAGACGTCCGGCCTCGCGCCGAAACATCTGGCCGGCGCACTGGATTTCGTCGGCTTCATCGCCGGCGATGACGATGCGCGCAATTTTCGTGGAATCGTTGAGCCAGCTCACCGTGCCGCCTTCGGGAATCTCCCGGGCCTCCGGCGCGGGGATCGCCCCTTGGATGCGGATGAGGTGCGCCATTCCGTTCGTCGTCGCGTGTGCGAAGGACGCGCTCGCGAGCACGGCCAAAGCGGCGAAAAGAGTCTTCTTCACAATCAATCCTCCTTTGGGTTGGACGTTCTCGCCCGGGTTGTGCGGTGTCTACGGGCGAGGGCACGATTCGGTTCGATGAGCCCAAGCCGGGCGCCCATTCGGCCGATACGCTCCCCGTATGTCGACCGCCAGCAGCCTTCATGAACTGACGACCCTGGTGCGCTCCTATCACTCGCTGATCGTGATCGAGTCAGACGAGGAGGAGCGCGCACGCCATCTCGTCGGCGCCGCGGCGAACGTCTTGGGGGTTTCGTGTTTCGAGTGGTCTGTGGCCCAAGGTCTCCACCTGGCCGTGGGTGCGGAGCCTACGGGGCGCGGTATCACGAACACACATGAGGCAGCCGGGGTGCTCCGTCACTTGCTGACCCTCGAGCGCGATGCGGTGTTTCTCCTCAAAGACTTCGCCGTCCATCTCGAAGATCCGGTGGTCTCCCGACTGCTTCGCGAAGTATGTCAACGGTTCAGTCGTACGCAGTCTGCGGTGGTGTTGACCGGGAGCTCGGTGACATTGCCGAAACAGCTCGAAGCACACACGGCGTATCTACCCTTCGATCTGCCGACCCGGGAAGAGCTACGAGCCGCCGTGACGAGTCTCGGCGATTCGCTCCTTCGACATTCGGATGTGCGCTTGCGTCTCGAACGAGAGGAACTCGATCGCTTGGTCGACGCACTGCGCGGTCTGACACTCAACCAAGCCCGCCAGGCGGTGGCCTTCGCCGCGCTCGAGGACGGCGAGCTCAACGCTTCCGATATCGTCTCGGTGGTCGATCGGAAAGCGCGGCTCATTCAGGACAGCGGTGTCCTCGAATATTTTCCAGCGGACGACAATGAGTTCGAACTCGGTGGCTTTGAAAAACTCGGAGCCTGGTTGCAACGCGCCGAGCAGGGTTTCAGCGAGAAGGCGGCGGCTCTCAACCTGTCGCCACCGCGCGGCGTTCTGATGGTAGGCGTTCAGGGATGCGGAAAGTCCCTCGCGGCGAAATCGATCGCCAAGCGCTGGAGGCAGCCCCTGCTGAAGCTCGACGCCGGTCGACTCTACGACCGATACGTCGGTGAGTCCGAGAAGAACCTTCGCCGCGCGCTCTCACTGGCGGAAGCGATGGCGCCGGCCGTCCTCTGGATCGATGAAATCGAGAAAGCCTTCGGCACAGGTGACGAAGGAATGGACGGGGGGCTCAGCCGTCGCGTGCAGGGTCATCTTCTCACGTGGTTGCAGGAACGGCGAGCCGCGGTCTTCGTCGTGGCGACGGCGAACGACGTGTTCTCGCTGCCTCCTGAACTCATTCGCCGCGGTCGCTTCGACGAGATCTTCTTCGTCGATTTGCCGAAACCGAAAGAGCGTCAGACGATTTTCGAGATCCATTTGCGGTTGCGACGACAAGATCCGGAGGCCTTCAATGTGGGGGCGCTGGTTGTGGCGAGCGAGGGGATGAGCGGTGCGGAGATTGAACAGGCCGTCGTAGCCTCGCTGTATCGCGCCCTTCACGAAGACGTGCCGCTCTCCGACGAATTGTTGTTGCGGGAGCTCGATGCGACGGTTCCACTTTCCCAGAGTCGGCGTGAAGACATCGCGCGTCTGCGGACGCTCGCCGAGCGGTTCAGCCCGGCGAGCTAAGCGGCCTCGAAGGTCGACCAGCACCCCGTTGCTTCAAGCCGGGGTCGGATCGCCGCCACGGCGTCAGCGGGTAAGGCAGCGAAGGCTTCGCGAAGCCACTGCAAACACTTGACCTGATAGCGGAACGACGGCTGTTCGTAGTCGTGATCGAGGAGGCGTACTCGAACCATCGGCTTGCCATTGGCGATAGCGGCGGCGTTTGCACGAAGAAACGGGAGGTAGGTATCCCCCGCGATGCGGAGGAGATCGTCGATCGCCGCGACCGGCGTGTCGCTCCAGGTGCCGTCAACACCCGAGAGATCGTCGACCCGCCGCACCCAATACTCGGTGAACGGCGCTTTCCCGCGCATCACCGAGAGGGCGGTCGGGTCGGTGGCCAACGTCTTCAGCTGGCCATAGAGCCCAAAATCGGCGAGGGATGGGCGGGAGCCGAAGAGGAAGCACTCGTTGCCGACAAAGCCTTCCATTGCGGCCAGTAGTCGCCGATAGCTCGCTTCGATGATCGGACCATTGTTCGGGGTGCACCCGACGAGAGGCATGCGCTCGACTTGACGCTTCCGAAACGTCGCGGCCGCTTGCTCGACCTTCGAGGTCTCGTCGGGTTCCGACGTGTCGCTCATCACCCATCGCGATGCGAACAGGCCGTCGGTCTCGTAGGCAAAGCGCTGGTAGAACAGCGCCTTGGTCAGCCACTCGTCCGCCATGTCTTCGATGATCCGGGCTAAGAACGCATGTCCGGGATCGTCGGGAAGAATCGAACGCTCGCTCGGACGATCCTTTTCGATTTCCAGAAGGATCGGTGTGCTGTCCGCCATGTAGTCTCCGTTCGGGAGCTGCACCACGGGCATGACGGCCGGACGCACGTGCCGCGTCTCTTCGAACATCTGTGGAAACCGGCAGATCCACCGATGGGGGAGGCGTCGGTAGCGCAGTACCGCGCGAATTTTCACCGTGTAAGGAGAGGATTCAATTCCGATCAGTCGGTAACCGTCCGGCATCCCGTCTATAGTACGGAACCCGAGGAGCACCGCCCGAGCGATGGAAGCACGCGCTGTCACGTCACGCCGTTTCGAAGGAGAGAACCGATTCAAACTCGGCCTTTTTTCTTACAACAACTACGGTGGGTTGACGAACACTCTCGCACCTGAACGATGGCAAGCAACGTGGCCGAATATGGTCGAGCTCTCAAAACGGGCGGAGGCCGCCGGTCTCGAGTTCTTGTTGCCTCTGGCGGGTTGGCTCGACCACGACGGCGATGCGGAGACCGATGGACATTTTCACGAGACCCTGACCTGGGCCGCTGGGCTTCTCGCGGAGACGGAACGGATTCACGTGTTCGCGACAATCCACGTCCCGTTTCTCCATCCGGTGTTCGCCGCGAAACAGGCGACGACCTGCGACCACATCGGAAACGGACGACTCGGTCTCAACCTTGTGGCCGGCTACAACATCGACGAGTTCGCCATGTTCGGCATCCCGTACCGGGAGCACGACGATCGCTACGCGTATCTCGAGGAATGGCTCGCCCTTGTGACGCGCCTATGGGCGGAAGACGAGCCGTTTGATTTTGCGGGGCGATTCTTTGATCTGAAACAAGTCTGGGGTCAGCCGAAGCCCGTTGGCCCCGATCGACCGATGGTCGTGAGCGCGGGTTCCTCGCCCACCGGAAGGGGCTTTGCGCTTCGTAATGCCGACGCGCTCTTCATGGTGATCCCCGACATCAAAACGCTTGCGAATGAACTGGCCGTCGTGCGCCGGTCGATGGGCGAGCGAAAGATCAGAATTTTCGCGAGCGGTCACGTGTTCTGCCGCCGGACGAAGAGCGAGACCAAGGACTACTACGACTACTTGGTTCACGAACAGGGGGATTGGTCGGCCGGTCGCTACCTCTTGAAGTCCTACGAGGAGATCAAATCCGTTCCCGCCGAGGTGTTGGCGCAACCGCAGTTTATCGAGCGTTTGATGAGCGGGTACGGAACGTTTCCCGTGGTAGGTGATCCGGATGAGGTCGTCGCGACTTTCAAGCGGATTCATGACGCGGGGATCGACGGAATGGCTATCGCTTTGCCGTCTTACCTGGACGACTTCGACATCATCCGCGACGAGGTGCTGCCCCGCATGGTCCATGCGGGCTTGCGCGGCTAGCCCGTGCCTTCGATCACACGCTGCCAGCGCGTGACAAACTCGTCGAGCGAGAAGCGCTCGCGCGCGACGTCGCGTCCCGCCGCACCGATGTGGCGCGCGTATTCGCGGTCCTCGAGCAGCCGACGCGTTCCCTCTTGGAGAGCCTCGGGATCGTCGGAGACTACACCCGACACGCCGTCTTCGATTGGGCAGCTCGGGTTCGCGTTCGACACGACGGGAAGGCCGGTCGCCATGGCCTCGAGCGACGCCAGGTTGTAGCCATCTTCCAGTCCGGCGCGCGCCGTGTGAACGAAGAAGCGGTGATGTCGCAGCAGCTCGCGCAGGTGATTCCAATTCTCGGCGGGCGCCACCCCGGCGAGGTCTGGATTCTCTCCGACGAGACGGCACGGGTGGTCCGCGTCGAAGACGCGTTCGTGCAGCGGCCAATCGAGGTAGGCGGACTTTGCCGTCACGTGGTTCGCGACCCGCAGGCCTTCGGCGATGTCCCCCTCCCACGGACCGTACGATGCGACATCGACGGCACCGCGGATCACCGTCGCGGGCAAACCCCAGCTCTCGGCTTTCATCTCGGAAATCATCACCAACGTCGTCTCGGTCAGTTCGAGATAGCGGCGCACGGTTTCCCGTAGCGCCTCCGGAGACACCGACGCGCCTTCCTGCTCGATGCGGCCGGTGAGGGAGCTATGCAACACGAGGATTCGCCTACGCGAGGCGACATCCTTTGCGGCGAGCAAATCCGAGAGCGTGTGGCCGATGACGCAGTCGTAGGACGTGCCCCCCCTCGACAAGTCGGCGATCGAGACCACGCGCACGTTCTCGGGGAGTGGACGCATGCGCGCGTCCCACCCCGCGAAGTGGTGGCCTGGGAGATCGCAGACGACATCCATCGGGTAGCCCGTCTGTGCCAGGTTGTGGATGTACGCCTCGTGAGAGTTGAAGGTCAGAACCCGCATCGATGCCTTTTTCGCGCGCAGGGCCGCCGAGCGTCGGGGTTTCTATACTCGGAGCATCCTATCGACTTCCGAGGAGGTGAGCGATGAGCGAACTCGACATCTACGACAAGCAGGGCTTCGGGCACAGCTCCGGGCTCGGAACGCGTCCGGCGCTACTCATCGTCGATTTCGTCAACGGTTTTACGGACCCCGGGGCTTTCGGTGGCGGAAACATCGCAGAGGCAATCGCGGCGACGCGGGGGCTTCTCGCGGCCGCCCGAGAACACGGCGTCCCGGTCGTCTTCACTCGGGTGGTGTATGCCGACGACGGTTCCGATCTCGGCGTGTTCGCGACGAAGGCCGTCTCACTCGGGACCCTCACGGAGCACGCACCTCCCGCCCAGATTGTCGATGAGCTCAAGCCCGAGCCGGGGGAGTACATCGTCCGAAAGACCCAGCCTTCGGCATTCTTCGGAACCGAGCTCGCACCGTGGTTGATCGGTCGTGCGGTCGACACGGTCATCGTCACGGGCTGTACCACCTCGGGTTGCGTTCGCGCCTCGGTGGTCGATTCGATGAGCCATAATTTCCGGACCGTTGTCGCGCAAGACGGTGTCGGCGATCGCGCGATCGGGCCGCACGAAGCCAACTTGTTCGATATGGAACAGAAGTACGCCGACCTCATGACCTGTGACGAACTGATTCGTTACTTCGAGAAGCTCGCGTCTTGAAGCACGTCATCTGGGCGGTCCTTTTTGCGCTCGGTTGTAGCGGCACTGAAGCGGGTCCTGAAGAGCGCATTCGCGAGGTTCTGGCCGCCGTAGAGCACGCGGCCGAGGTGGGCGATGTGTCGGAGATCAAGCGGCACGTCGCCGAGGCGTACGCGGACGATCGCGGCAACGACCGGCGCGCGATTGTTCGCTACGTCCAGTTTCACCTGTTGCGCAACGAGCGCCGCCATCTGCTGACGCGCATCGCTTCTCTAGAAGTTGCAGGCCCCGCACAAGCGCACGCGGTGGTTCACGCCGGGCTCCTCGGGAGGCCAGCGGAGAACCTCGAAGAGCTCAGTGCCATGCGCGCCGATCTCTACACCTTCGATTTCGACTTTGTCCTGGAGTCGGGAGCTTGGCGGGTGGCCCGCGCCGACTGGAAGCGCGCCGCGCCCACCGACCTCTTTTGAGTGATATGAACGAGGAGGCAACGCTGATGACGTATGGCGAGGCGACGATGGAGGCGCGTTCTCCGAACGTGGTTCCGGGCGGCGATTGGCGCATTTGGTTCGGACTGGGCTCGACGTTCTTCTGGGTAGGCCTCGGCATGCTCTATATCGAAAGCAACCTCGGCTGGGCGTCCTTCGCGACGCAACCGGCGGAGGTCGTCGGATCGTTTCTCGAAGGCGCCTTCGCACCCCTGGCGTTTCTCTGGCTCGTCATCGGATTCTTTCTCCAGCAGCGCGAGCTGCGCGAGAACAGTCGCGCGATTCGTCTGCAGTACAACGAGCTCCGCCGCACCGCGGAAAGCGCCGAAGCACAGTCGCGCGCCCTCGAAGCGAACGCCCGCCACCAACAGCGAGAGACTTTCCTGTTGATCAGCGATCGCGTTCACCGACAACTCGGCGCCGTCACCGGTTTGCTCTGGACCTCGAGCCAAGCTTCAGGCGACGACCAAGACGCTCCTGAAGAGCTCGTCAACGACCTGTGGGGGCGTCTCGGTGCAGGCGATCCGGAAGCGTTTGCCCGACAGCTTTTGGGCCTCTACTACCGCGGCCAGAGCGACGGGCGCGACATGTCGCATCTCTTCTACGGGACTGAAACGAGGACGCGCCACGTCCGCGTGTTTCGACGCGTCTTCAGGCGTCTTCTCAAAGCCGCAAAGGAATGCGACGGAGAGGACGGCATGATTGTCGAGTCGCTGGTCGGCAGCCCGCACGGCTTGCTCTACCGTGTGATCGACGAAGTGCGGGCCACGGGACCCAACGAAGCGTAAGCAGGGAAACATGACGGCAAAGATCACGTTTCACGGGGCCGCAGGTACGGTCACGGGCTCCTCCTACCGGATCGAACACGATTCCGGGACGTTTATGGTCGATTGCGGCATGTTCCAAGGGAACCGCTCGGTTCGCGATCTCAACTACCGCGACTTTCCGTTCGATCCCGAGCGGCTCGACTATCTGATTGTCACGCACGCGCACATCGACCATGCGGGGTTGATCCCCAAATTGGTGGCGAAGGGCTTCGACGCACCCATTTTCGCCACCGCGCCGACGAAAGATTTGTTGAGCTACATGCTGCCCGATTCGGCGAAGATTCAGGAATCCGAGGCCGAACGGAAAAACCGCCGGAACCTCCGAGAGGGCAAGCCGCGAATCACACCCGCCTATACGAGTGATCACGCACGGGCTGCCCTCCGAAAGATCAAGGTCCGATCCTACAACGGCTGGTTCTCGCCGGGCCCAGGCGTTCGGGCGCGCTTCTGGAACGCGGGCCATATCTTGGGCTCGGCGTCGGTCGAACTCGAGATCCGAGACGCCGATCACCCGAAGCGGCCCCTGCGGATGCTGTTCTCCGGCGACCTGGGTCCGGATGAAAAGATGTTCCATCCGGACCCCGACGCACCGAAGGGTTTCGACTACGTCCTGTGTGAGTCGACGTACGGCGGGGTCGATCGACCCGACTTGACGCTCGAGGAACGCGCCGGAAATCTCGGTCGCGAGATTCGCATGGCGATGGAACGCGGCGGCAATCTCATCATCCCGTCCTTCGCGGTCGAACGCAGCCAGGAGCTTCTACACGATATCGGTCTATTGATGGTACGCGGGGAGATTCCAGACGTCCCGGTCTACTTGGACAGCCCGCTCGCACGAAAAGTCACGAACGTCTTCATCAAACACGCCGAAACCCTCGACGATCTCGGAATCGACGCCAAGGAACTCTTTCAGCATCCGCAACTCAAGATCGTCCAGTCTGTCGCGCAATCGAAGCAGATCAAGGACGTCGAGGGCGGCGCGATCATCCTTTCAGCGTCCGGCATGTGCGACGCCGGTCGCATCAAGCACCATCTTCGCAACAACCTCTGGCGTCGCGAAGCCACGCTGTTGTTCGTCGGCTACCAGGCGCCGGGGACGTTGGGCCACATCTTGCGTGGTGGGGCGAAGGTTGTGCGCATCCACGGCAGGACCGTCGAAGTGAACGCCGTCATCCGAGAGATCGGCAACTATTCCGCTCACGCCGATTCGAAGGAGCTCGTCGCTTGGGTCCAAGAGAGAATGCCGGCGACCGGCGGGATCTTTCTGACGCACGGCGAGGAATCGCGCCGGAAAGAACTCCGTCAAGAGCTCATTCGGGTCGGCCTGCCGCCCGAGAAAGTATTCCTCCCCGCGCTCGACGAGTCGTTCTCCTTGGCCATTGATTCGACGGTGCGAGAAGAGCCTGCCGCGCAGCGCATCGCACCGAGCGAGCTCGAACGCGATTGGTACAACGACTACGCAGCGCTGATTCTCGAACTGGGCAGGCGGCTCGAAGCGACCTCGGATTCCGCAGAGCGACGAGCGCTTCTGGGCCGCATTCGGGACGCTCTCGACTAGAATGGTTCCATGGCGACGGATTCCCCCTACGTACTGGTCGAGAGCGACGAGCATCCCCATCCGCCCTCGGCGGAGCCGCACTTCAACGAGAGTGTCTATACGAACGCGTTCGACCATCGGCAACGTTTTGGAGGCTGGTTCCGCCTCGGCAACCGCGCGAACGAGGGCTACGCGGAATTGTCGGTGTGCCTCTACTTGCCCGACGGTCGCATCGCGTGCCAATTCGCGAAACCTCCCATCGAAGACAACCAGGCGTTTCAAGCAGGCGGTATGGATTACCGCGTCGTCGAGCCTCTTCGCGAAATCGAAGTGTCTTATTCGGGAGAGGTGCTGCTTCTCGAAGACCCGAATCTTCTGCGGGTTCCGAGAGAAATGTTCGCCAAGGCCGAGCGAGCTGCCTGTTCTTTCCGGCTGCGGCATCGCGGTTGCTCTCCGGTGAACGGGGGGTTGCCCCGGAGTCCCGATCAGCAGACCATGTTCGGAAGAGATTTTTCGCTCGGGCACTTCAATCAGCACACGGTCGTCTCGGGCGAAATTGCGATCGGTCGCGACACGCTTGCGCTGGACGGGTTCGGCTGGCGAGATCACTCCTGGGGTCCGCGGCTTTGGCAGAATATTCTCTTCGATCGCGGCTTCTACGTGAGCTTCGGTGACGATCGCGGCTTCACGCTGCTCAAGATCGCGAACCGCGATGGCGAGGTCCGGCGAGCGGGCGTTCTGTTCGTCGACGGCCGCTACGAAGCGGTGACCGATCTCGACGTCTTGACGACCTGGGACGCCGATCGCGATCCGACGGCCGTGACGCTCACCGCGCGTACGGCGTCCTGGTCGGCCGTTATCGAAGGCACGGTCATCCAGACGGCGCCTCTCCGGAATCGTCGGACGCTAGACGGCGAGGAGATTGTCTCGAGAATCGCGGAGGC
The DNA here is from genome assembly GCA_965223705.1 of Myxococcota bacterium. Taxonomy (GTDB): domain Bacteria; phylum Myxococcota_A; class UBA9160; order UBA9160; family UBA6930; genus UBA6930. The sequence goes on from OZ245015.1 coordinate 338,067, forward strand.
GTTTACCGAATTTCGCTGGGACGGTCGCATCGGTTTCGGCATGACCGAGTACGTCGAGCGGCTCGGCCCGGACGGGATCCCGGTCGGTTTTCCGGGCTAGAAAAGGAATCCCATGGCTCAGTTCACGATGACCCCCGAGGACGAATACAACCACCCACCGACGGCAGACGAGAACTTCAACGAAAGTGTGTACGTCAACGGATTCGATCCCAGTTCGCGAATGGGCGGGTGGTTGCGACTCGGCAATCGCCCAAATGAGGGCCACGCCGAACTTCAGGTGTGCTTGTACCTGCCCGACGGTCGCATCGCGTGCCAGTTCGAGCGCCCTCGAATCGAGGCCAACGATCGCTTTGCGGCGGCGGGTATGCGCTACGAAGTCGCCGAGCCGCTGCGCGCCGTCTCGATGCACTATGACGGAGAGCTCATGGTGCTGACGGATCCCGAGCTATTGCGCGATCCGCGTCGATTGTTCCAGGAAGCGACGCGGGTGCCCGGCCGGGTCGCTTTCGAATTGCGCGGTGTGTCCCCGATCCACGGAGGCGAGCCTACGTCACCCGACCAGCAGACGATGTATGGGCGGGATTTTTCGTACGGGCACTTCAATCAACACACCGAGACGAAAGGCGAGATCAAGGTTGGCGACGAGCAGTTCTCTTTCGACTCGTTCGGTTGGCGCGACCACTCTTGGGGGCCGCGCTACTGGACGAACATCTACTTTTATCGGCTGCTGATCGCGAATTTCGGACGTGACCGCGGGCTGATGCTCCTCAAGATCACAGGCCGCGACAACGTGACGCGTCGCGAGGGAGTGCTGCTCTTCGACGGAGACTACGAAGAAATCACGGATCTCGATCTCGTGACGGAGTGGAGCGAAGCGAAAGACCCGGTGGCGATGGAACTCGGTGTCCGAACCGAGAAGCGGGCGGTTCGGTTGACCGGGCGCGTCGCGACTCTCGCGCCGCTCCGCAACCGTCGCCGCGTGGGCGACGAGATCCTTCAGTCGCGGATCGCGGAAGGACTGACCGAGTGGACCTGGGACGACCGAACTGGAATCGGCGTGACGGAATACATCGAGATCCTCGAGAACGGGGAGCCCGTCGGTTACCCGTTGTGAGCGAAGGCTAGGGCGTTCGGACCGTTACGTCGGTGCGAATCGAGTTCGCGATGAAGCATTCCTTGTGAGAAAGCTCGTGAAGCCTCTCGAGATCGGCAGACGTGGGCTGCTTTTCGCCGCTCCACTCGATCTCCGGACGTAGCTCGATCCGGGTAAGCGCCAACCGCCCGTCCTCGTTTTTTTCGAGATGGCCCTGCGCGTGGTCGACGTATGTTTCTACGACGAATCGTTTCCGCGCTGCGAGCGCCAGGAACGTCAGCATGTGGCATGCCGAAACGGAAGCGACGAAGGCCTCTTCTGGATCGACCCGATCGGCATCGCCTCGGTACGCCGGAGCCGCGGAAGCCGGTACCGCGATGTCGCCCTCGAACTCCCATTCGTGAGCGCGGTTATACGAGTCGTACGTGAAATCGTCCGATGTCTTCTGCCAGCGCACCGTCGCTTCGTGTACCGACATCACAAGCCTCGCTCGGCGAGCACGGTATCGAGTTGGCTCCGCGTCGCTCCGTAAAAGTGTTCGAGAGTCTTCGTGCGCTTGAAGAAGATATGGGGATCGTATTCCCAGGTGAACCCGACGCCGCCGTGCATCTGGATCGCCTCTCCGCACACCTCTCGGGCGGCGCGGCCGGCGTAGGCCTTGGCGGTTGCAGCGAGTAGCGCCGCCTCGCTCGGATTGTGGTCGAGGGCCCAAGCCGTTCGATAGACGGTGGCACGGGTGCTTTCGACCCGCAGCAGCATATCCGCGGCGCGGTGCTGCAGGCCCTGGAAGCTACCCAGGGGCGCCCCGAACGCTTCTCGCTCCTTCAAGTAGTCGAGCGTGATTTCGAATGCGCGCTCCATCCCGCCGAGAAGCCACGCAGCGGCGCCAAAGGAACCGAAGAGCGCACCGGCTGCGAGAAGTTCTTCCGATGCGACTCCCTCCGCGAGAAGTATGCCCGGCTCGTCGAACGTTACGGTCCCAAACCGTTGTGCGTGGTCGACGGTTGGCGTCGCCTCGAAGGACCAACCGCTCGCGGGCCTCGGGACGAGCGCGAGCCCTTCGTGCGTCGTCACGAGGAGCGCGTCCGCGTCGGCCGCGAAGGGCACGTAGCGCTTCGTTCCTCGGACATGTCCGTTTTCAAAGCGCGTTTCCGGAGGTGCATCGCCCTCGCCCGACGGATCTTCCGCAGAGGCCAGGGTCACGTGCTTCTCGCCCGAGACGAGACCGTCCCGCCAAGAGATGGCTTCCGGGTTCGAGCAGCGCCTGATCAGCTCCAACGCCTGCATACGAGGGAGCGCTGGACCGGGGAGCGCGACGCGACCCATCTCCTCCAGCACCACGGCCAACGCGATGTGACCCATATCCGCGCCGCCTTCTTTTTCGGGCAGCCACACACCCAAGTAGCCGAGCTCCGCCAGGTCGGCATAGAGCTTCGGCGGATAGCCTTCTGGGCTTTCCTCCATGATCGGCCGCGTGATCTCGAGCGATGCTTCCTTCTCGAGGAATTCGCGCACACTCTGCTTGACCAAGCCGTGTTCTTCGCTGAGTTCGAAACGCATAGCCTCTCCTTATCGAACCGGCAGCCGAAGGGCGCGTTTCGCAATGATGTTTCGTTGGATCTCAGAAGAGCCCGAGTAGATCGTGCCCGCGCGACTCCAGAGGAGCTCGTAACTCCAATCCATTTCCGGACGCGCGCCGGGCGCGTTGCCACTGAGTTGGGCTTCTGCTCCCAGCAGTTCGACCGCTGTATCAGCTTGGCGTTTCGCGTATTCGGACCACACGAGCTTCTCGATAGAAGATTCCGGGCCCGGAACGTCGCCCGATGACAGTGTCGCGAGACTTCGCAAGCCGTTGGAACGCATGACTTCGTTCTCCACCAGGAGCCACGCGAGTTTTTCCCTCACATCGCGGTTCCCGAGCTGCTCGCGCTCCCTCAGGCCGTTGATGAGATCGCCGAGATAACGGTCGTTCTTCGCAGGATCGGCCAGCGAAGTGGAACCGCGCTCGTAAGACAAGACCGTCATGGCGATCTTCCAGCCCTCACCGATGTTTCCGACGATGTGCTCGCGCCTTGCCAGCGCGCCGTCGAAAAATACTTCTCCGAATTCGGCATCTCCCGTGATCTGTCGCAACGAGCGAACTTCGACGCCTTCTTCGTCGAGCGGCATCAGGAAGAAAGTGATGCCTCCGTAGCGATCGTCGGGGTCGGTGCGCGCCAAGACGAAGATCCAATCGGCCCAGGGGCCAAATGTCGTCCAGACCTTTTGGCCCGTGATCCGGTAGTCCTCACCGTCCGGTTCCGCCCGCGTTCGGAGGCTCGCGAGGTCGCTTCCGGCGCTGGGCTCGCTAAACCCCTGGCACCAAAGCTCGTCGGCGGACAGCATCTTCGGGATGAACCGGCGTCGCTGTTCTTCACTGCCGTGGTGGATCAGGGCGGGCCCGAGCAGGGCCAGGCCGAGAAAGTTGGGGATCGGCGGCGCATCCGCTCGTTGCATCTCTTCCTGGAAGATCGCCTTTTCGACCACCGTGGCTCCCCGCCCGCCCCACTCGGTCGGCCAATCCATTCCCAAATATCCGGCCTCGTGCAGCTTGCGCTGAAACGCACGCCGAATTTGGACGAGCTCGTCCGCGCCATGTCTCGGGTCGGCGATTTCTCGTGAGAAAGGGCGCTCGACTTCCCGCGCCAACCACTCCCGAAGTTCGCTTCGGAAACGCTCGTGGTCGTCGGTGAAAGCTAGATCCATGGCGTTCTCCCTCGGTTCGAAGCCGATCGGAAGCGTGCCATACTTTTCGCCCTATGCCCTTACTCGAGGAAACAGAGCCCCGCGCACAGGCGGTCGTCAACGAGAACGGAACGTCGCCGTTTTTCCTCACGTGCGATCACGCAAGCGCCCGGATCCCCCGATCCCTGGGAGATCTCGGGGTTTCCGCCGAGAACCGCCAGCGCCACATCGCCTGGGACATCGGTGCCGCCGGCGTGGCACGCGAACTTTCGCGACTTCTCGACGCGACCCTCGTGCTGCAGAACTACTCGCGGCTCGTGATCGACTGCAATCGACCTTTCGAGAACCCGGCATCGATTCCGATCGAGAGCGAGGGGGTCGAGATTCCGGGCAATCGCGATGTCACCGAAGGCGACCGCTTCGCTCGGCAGTCGGAGATTTTCGATCCGTACCATCGGGAGATCCGCGAGTGTCTCGACCGGCGAGAGCGGGTTGGGAAGCCGACGACCTTCGTCGCGATCCACAGCTTTACGCCTGTCTACCACGGCGTCCCCCGGCCGTGGGACGTCAGCGTTTTGTACCACCGGGAGCGGCGCCTCTCTCGCTTCGTTCTGGACAAGCTCGGGGCAGATCCCGAGCTCTGCGTCGGCGACAACCAACCCTACCAAGTCACCGATACCAGCGATTTTGGCATTCCCGTCCACGCGGAGAGGCGCGGCCTCGCCTGCGCGCTGATCGAGTTTCGGCAGGATCTCGTCGAAGCTCCCGACGGACAGCGCGCCTGGGCGCATCGCCTTGCCGCCTGCCTCGGCGCTTCTCCGGAGTTCGAGTCGCTACCGCCCGCCGGTTAGGTTGGACACGCTGAAGAGCCGACGCACCTGCGACGGCTTGACTTTCGGGACCTCGACTTCGTCCGCCCAAACGAGGCTGCCGTTCTCCTTGGCAAGGTTGATCGCGACGCCGCTCTGCCAGTGGGCGACGGTCTGCGCCGGCGACGGTTCGCTGTCGACATCGTCGCCCGGCCAGCGATAGGTCGAGTAGAGGATCTTGAACAGGTTGTCTTCGCGGTCGAAGATGAGCGCCATCGGAATGTTGAAATTCTCGCGGTCGACGAACATCAGCTTTCGGCCGTAGGGGTGCTCAGGCAGGGTGGAGCGCTGTTCCACCACATAGCAGTCCCGGAGCTGCCAGCGGTCTTTCGGGATCCAACTTCCCGGCCCGTAGAACTTCGCGTGCTCGCCCTTTGAATCCGCGACGTGAAGCACGCGTTTGCGCCCGTGATACGACCACTCGTAGTCGAGCACCCGGCCCGAGAAACCTTCGAAATCGTCGAGCGTAAACTCTGATCCGACGAAACTGTCCGCCCGTTCTTTCGGCGACAGGCGTCGCACGCGCCGCTCCGTCGGAAGGTACGAGTTCACCTGATCTTCTTCGAATGCGTCGAGCGGCCGCTCGATGACGAACGTGCTGCCCCGCATCTCAAAAGGATGTGTGAAGGTGATGAGTTCCTTGTAGTGGAGCGTGTCGGACCCGTCGACGTCGAGAGCAAAATCCTGACCGTCGAGCATCGCGAGTTTGCTCAAATAGACCCGCTGATACCGCTCGATCAGGTGGCGTTCGACGAGACCGCCGCCGACCAGTGCGCGATCGACGTCCGTGTTTCGCCCCTGGCGTTCTCCGGGCTTCAGATAGACCAAGTGGATCGAGTCCGACGCGTAGCCGTAGTATTGCCACCGATAGACGCGATTCCACGCCACCATGTACGCCGCGTCTTCGGGAGGCGCCTCGAGAATCCTGTCGTGGGAGAACGGCTGTCCCGAAACGTAGTGACCGAGGCTTCGGTCCTCGCGGAGCACCGTCTGCTCGCCGTACTGGATGCTGGCATCGCGATACGCCGCGTGTGGGCTGAAGGACTGCGTTTCCTGAATCTCGGCTTCAAACTCGGGAAATTCGAGTTGAGAAAGGAAGCCCGGGGGCATCCAGGGAGCGAGCCGCTCGAGGTTCGAGCTCGCGACGACGGTTCCTTCGGAAAGGTTCACTTCCGCGTTTCGATGCTCATCCAGCCAGGCGAGAATCTCAGACCACGTCGGCGCGGCGTCCGCGCTCGTCGCGAGGGCCACATAAAAAAGCCCCGCGAGGGGCCACCAGCGTCGACTCAAATGTTCATTCCCCGCCACGCGCGTTCGTCAGGCAAAGCTTCGAGCGTCTCCGTCAACTGATCGATCAAGCCACCGCACACGACTTCGCAGAGCTCGACCACCGTCGCGTCGACTATACGGTAAAAACCGCGGTTGCCCTCGGAGCGACGGGAAACGATCCCTTCTCGGCGGAGGATCGCGAGTTGACGCGAAACCGTCGGTTGGTCGAATTCGGCCGCGTCGGCCAGATCGCCGACCGACATCTCTCCGTCCATCAGCAGATTGAGCAGCTTGAGTCGCGACGGATCGCCCAGACAGCGAAAGCGAGCTGCGACGATCTTCAGCGCTTCCTCGGTCAAACGTTGAGACTTGCGAGCCATCTAGCATACGTATACTGACAAAAATCATATATAGCAATATGCGAATATATTCATATAATAGGCGCAATCACTTGAGGAGGGTCTCAGATGACGCATCACGTCCTGATCGTTGGCGGCGGGAGCGCGGGTATCACCACGGCGGCGCTGCTCCGGAGAAAAGGCATTACCGAAATTTCGGTGCTCGAGCCGTCCAGCTCCCATTACTACCAGCCCGCTTGGACCCTTGTTGGAGGTGGAGTGATTGCCCGGGAGAAAACCGTCCGGCCGACGGCCAGCGTCATGCCCTCCGGTGTGCGCTGGATCCAAGACCGCGCGAAGAGCTTTGATCCTGTCGCGAATCGACTCGACACGGAACACAACGGTTCGTTGACCTACGACTTTCTCGTGGTCGCGCCGGGACTGCAGCTCGATTGGGATGCCATACCGGGCCTGCGCGAAGGTCTCGAAACACCGCATGTGTCGAGTATCTACAGCTTCGAGGGTGCGACGAAGACCTGGGAGATGCTCGAGCGCACCAAGAGCGGGGACGCGGTCTTCACCTGCCCGCCCATGCCGATCAAGTGCGCGGGCGCGCCTCAGAAGATCGCGTATCTCATGGCGGATCACTTGCGTCGCAAGGGGCTCAAGGGTGGCTGTCGCGTTCGCTATGCGACGGCGTTGCCCGTGATCTTCGGCGTCAAGGAATACGCCGACCTCTTGATCGACATCGCCGCGCGCGCGGACGTCGACGTGCTCTATCAGCATCAGCTCAGCGCGATCGATGCGGCGGCACGGGAAGCGAGCTTCACCGTGACGCGCGGGGAAGAGAAGATCACGGAGCGGCTTCCCTACGCGGCGCTTCACGTCACCCCGCCCCAAAGCGCCCCGGACTTCATCAAGCAGAGCCCCCTCGCAGGAGAGAGCCCGGCCGGGTGGATGGCCGTCGACAAGCACACGCTGCGGCACGTCCGTTACGAAAACGTCTTCGGGCTCGGCGATGTCACCGACACGCCGAACGCCAAAACCGGAGCGGCGATCCGGCATCAAGCACCGGTTCTTGTCGACAACTTGTGTGCGCAAATGGAAGGCCGCTCGTTGCCCGCGTCGTACGGCGGCTACGGGGCCTGTCCCCTCGTTACGGCCTACGGGAAGATGCTCCTCGCCGAGTTTGACTACACCGGCAAGCCGACTCCGACGCTGCCCATCGACACAATGCGCGAGCGCTATTCGATGTGGCTACTGAAACGCTACGGGCTGCCCTGGTTCTATTGGAACCGCATGCTGCGCGGTCACTGTTAAGGAGATCCGATGACGAACTTTACCCCCGTCTCCGCATTGCTCGGAGGTTTGATGATCGGTGCCGCGGCAGCGGGCCTCTTGATGTTGCACGGGCGCATCGCCGGAATCAGCGGAATTCTGGGCGGTGCCCTGACTGGGGACGACCGCGGTTTCCGCTGGGCGTTCTTGGTCGGCTTGCCCCTCGGCGCCGTCCTCGTGTCCGCCCTGCAGGGCGGCGTCACGGTCCAGGTCGAAGGCTCTACCGCACTTCTCGTTACGGCGGGACTCCTGGTCGGTGTCGGAACCCAACTCGGGAGCGGATGCACCAGCGGCCACGGCGTCTGTGGTCTGGCGCGGCGTTCGCCCCGATCACTCATCGCGACCGTCACGTTCATGGGGGTCGCGGCCCTCGTCGTCTACCTCATGCATGTCATCGGAGTTCGCTGATGGTTCGTCTTGTTGCGGCCTTGTGCTTGGGAGTTCTGTTTGGTGTCGGCTTGACGGTTTCGCAGATGGTCAATCCGGCGAAGGTGATCGGTTTCCTCGACGTGACCGGAAACTGGGATCCGAGTCTGGCTTTCGTCATGGGCGGAGCTTTGATGGTGACGATCCCCATGTTCGCTCTGGCAAAAAAGCGAGAGGGGCCGCTTCTCGCGCAGCGGTTCCAGTGGCCGAGCCGAACCGACATCGACCCCCGCCTGATCGGCGGGGCGGCAGCGTTCGGAATCGGTTGGGGGCTCGCTGGGTTTTGCCCCGGACCGGCTCTGGCATCGCTCGGTTTAGGTGAGACGGCGGCGTACCCGTTCGTGATCGCGATGCTCGCCGGAACCTGGCTGGCACGTGCTGCCTTGTCGGGGGGAACGTTCGCGCAACCACAGGAGTCACGATGATCTTTCGGCAGCTGTACGACCCCGAGACGTCGACGTACACGTACTTACTCGCGGACGAAGCGAGTCGCGAGGCCGTGCTCATCGATACGGTCCGAGAGCAGTTCGATCGCGACACCCGTCTCCTGAAAGAGCTCGACCTCAAACTCACGTACACACTCGAAACCCACGTGCATGCCGACCACGTGACCGCGTCCGGTCGTCTTCGCGAAGCGTTGGGATCGAAAGTGACGGTCTCTGCGCGTTCTCAGGTCGAGAACGCCGATTTGATGCTCGAAGATGGGACGAGCGTTGGGTTCGGCAGCTACACGCTGACCGCCCGTGCAACACCCGGTCACACCGCGGGATGCATGACCTTCGTTTGTCAAGAAGCGGGAATGGCGTTTACCGGCGACGCGCTTCTGATCCGAGGGTGCGGAAGAACCGATTTCCAAGAAGGCGATCCCCGAACACTGTACCGCTCGGTCCACGACGTCATTTTCTCTCTTCCCGAGGACACGCTTCTCTACCCTGGCCACGACTATCAGGGACGAATGGTTTCGACGGTGCGCGAAGAGCGGCGTTTCAACGCGCGCCTCGGCTCGGGTAAGAGCGAAGGCGACTTCGTCGAGATCATGAACGGGTTGAATCTCGCCTATCCGAAACGGATCGACGAAGCGGTTCCGGCCAACCTTGTGTCCGGGCTATTGCCGCCGCGGGAGACGCCGGAAGACACGTCGGTGGCCGGCGTGATGGAGAAACTGGGCCGCCAAGACGCCTACGTGTTTTCTCAAGGTGCGGGCATCTAGTGACCAACTTCGGTTTCGTCATCGACAATCGCTCCTGTATCGGATGCCACGCTTGTTCGACGGCTTGCAAGAGTGAAAACGAGGTCCCTCTGGGTGTCTATCGCACGTGGGTCAAGTCCACGGAGACGGGCGCGTGGCCGGATACCCAGCGTCATTTCCAGGTCACCCGCTGCAACCATTGTGCGAATCCGCCGTGTGTGAGGATCTGCCCGACCCAGGCGATGTATCAGCGCGACGATGGCATCGTCGAGTTTGACAATGACATGTGCATCGGTTGCAAGGCTTGCTTGCAAGCGTGTCCTTACGACGCGATTCACATCGATCCCGAGACGAATACGGCGGCGAAGTGTCACTACTGCTCGCATCGGACCGACCGCGGTCTCGAGCCGGCGTGCGTCGTGGTCTGTCCGACCCACGCGATCTTGGCAGGCGACATGGACGACCCGGAATCCGAAATCAGTCGCACGCTCGCCCGCGAGAAAGTGTCCGTGCGCAAGCCCGAACAAGGGACCGCGCCAAAGCTCTTCTACATCGACGGCGCGGCGGTCAATCTCGTACCGACGGCAGCCGAAACCTCCTCGACCTTCGTTTGGGCCGATGTGACAGAGCCGCGAGGATCGGGAGAGGAGCACGCTTCGCCTTCCGCGCCGCAGCGGAATCGCCGCGGAAAAGAGCTGCGGGCCCCCGACCCGCAAGGGCTTCCCCGCGGTGGTCCGATTCAGATCGGCGGCGGTCGCATGGCGGACCATATGGTTCAGGTGGGCTACAACGCGCAGCACCGCGTGCCGTGGCACTGGCCCGTTCCCGCGTATCTCGTGACGAAGGCGATCGGCGCCGGCGTCTTTGCCGTCGCGGCCGTCCTGTGGCTCCTGGGCTATCCGGTCAACCCGTCGACGGCACTCGGGGTCTCTGCGGTCTCGGTTCTCGCGCTACTCGCGACCACGGCGCTTCTCGTGTTCGATCTCGAACGGCCGGAACGCTTCCTGTTCGTGGTGCTGCGCGGCCAGTACCGCTCGTGGCTCGCGCGCGGGAGTCTCTGCCTCATCGGGTTCTCAACCCTCGCTGGGCTGTGGTTTCTCGCCGAGCTCGCCGATGTATCGGTCGTCCGGTCCGCACTGTGGATCGCAGGGCTTCCGTTCGCGCTACTGACGGCGGTGTACACCGCGTTCTTGTTCGGCCAGGCGGAAGGCCGAGATCTATGGCAAAGCCCGTTGCTCCCCTTCCACATGGCGCTCCAGTCGGTCATGGTGGGCGGAGCGACGCTGCTGCTCGTTGCGACGGCAACCGGCTCGCCGGCGAGTGTTGTCGAGGCGGCGCGAGCCGTTTTCGCGGGCGCACTTCTCGGAAATCTCGCGATCACTCTGTTTTGCGAGTTCGGCATGTCTCACGCGAGCGAAGTTGCCGCGCGAGCGGCTCACGAGATGTCTCGCGGAGAGTTCTCGCGTTGGTTTTGGCTGGGCGGCGTCGTCGTCGGTCATGCGGTCCCGCTCTTTCTCCTCGCGTTCAGTTCGAGCGTGAGCGACTTCGGAGCCGGCTTCGCGACGATCGCGGGCCTCTACGCGTACGAATACGCCTTGGTCATGGCGCCCCAACACGTTCCGAACTCCTAGGAGGGACTGCCCATCTCATCCCATGCCGACACGCGGACCTTTCTGGCCCGACTGAAGCAACTGGGCTTCCCGGTCGCGAAGCCGACAGCTCGCACCGAGGCCCCCGAGTTTTCAGAAAGCGAAACGGAGCCCCAGGATCTCCTCGAGGTCAAGCACCCCGATGGGCGGATGAGTCAGTATCCCCCGGCCGACCGATGGGAAGACTGGACGGAGTGGGACGCACGCGCTTGGCCGCGGAAGAAGGCGCGCCGCTACACACTCGTTCCCACGATTTGTTTCAACTGCGAGAGCGCGTGCGGGTTGCTCGCCTACGTCGACCGTGAGACGTTCGAGGTCAAGCGCTTCGAAGGAAACCCAGCGCACCCGGGGAGCCGCGGTCGCAACTGCGCGAAAGGCCCGGCCACTCACAATCAAATCTACGATCCCGAGCGGATCCTCTACCCGCTGAAGCGCGTCGGCGCGCGCGGCGAGGGCCGTTGGAAGCGTGTCAGTTGGGGCGAGGTGCTCGACGACCTCTCTGCCCGCATGCGCGCGAGTCGCGAGCGACGGCGCGATGGCATCGTCTATCACGTGGGTCGCCCGGGCGAGGATCACTACGTCAACCGTGTGATCCAGTCGTGGGGCGTCGACGGTCACAACAGCCACACCAACATCTGCTCAGCGGGAGCCCGCGCGGGCTACGCGTTTTGGGCTGGTGCGGATCGCCCGAGTCCCGACCACAGTCGCGCCCGAGCCATTCTGCTGATCTCGTCCCACCTCGAGGCGGGGCACTATTTCAACCCCCACGCGCAGCGGATCATCGAGGGAAAGCACCGCGGTGCGAAGGTCATCACCCTCGACCCGCGTCTGTCGAATACCGCGGCGCGCAGCGACGTCTGGTTGCCGACGTGGCCCGGAAGCGAAGTGTCGGTCCTCTTGGCGTTCGCAAACCACCTGATTCAAACCGGGCGCTACGACCGCGAGTTCGTTCGGCGATGGGTCAACTGGGAGACGTTTCTCAAAGCGGCTCCGTCCATTCTCCCACCCGGTGAGGCTCGATCGGTCGCAGAAGAAGCGAACCGGCGCGAAGAAGGTCTCGAGTTCTCGGACTTCGACCGTCTGCTGAAGTCGCTCTACGGCGAGTTCACCTTCGAACGAGCGGCCCGCGAGGCGGAAGTCCCGCAGGAACGAATCGAAGAAGCGGCCGAGATCATCGCCAACGCCGGGGACCGATTGGCAGCCCACACCTGGCGCGCCGCCACGATGGGGAACCGCGGGGGCTGGCAAGTCGCGCGTACGATCTTCTTCTTGAACGTACTGACGGGGTCCGTCGGGACCGAGGGTGGCACGGCGCTCAACAGCTGGAACAAGTTCGTTCCGAAGGCGCATTCGCAGCCCGATCCGCTGACGTCCTGGAACGAGCTTCACCTTCCCCACGAGTGGCCGCTCGCGATGTACGAGATGTCGTTCCTTCTGCCGCACTTTCTGGAGGAAGGCCGGGGGGATATCGACGTGTACTTTACGCGCGTCTACAACCCCATGTGGATCAACCCAGACGGTTTTATGTGGCTCGATGCGCTTCGCGACGAGGAGAAGATCAAGTTCCACGTCGCCCTGACACCGACGTGGAACGAGAGCGCCTGGTTCGCCGACTACGTCCTTCCCATGGGTCATGGCTCCGAACGTCACGATCTGATGAGTCAGGAAACTCACCAGAGCTCGTGGATCGGCTTCCGCCAACCCGTACGACGCGTCGCCATGGAGCGAATGGGTCGAACGGTCGAGCGCACGTACGAAGCCAATCCCGGCGAGGTGTGGGAGGAAGCGGAGTTCTGGATCGATTTGAGTTGGAAGATCGACCCCGACGGTGCCCTCGGAATTCGCAAACACTTCGAAAGTCCGAACCGGCCGGGCGAAGCGATCTCAATCGACGAGTACTTCGGCTGGATCTTCGAGAACAGCGTCCCGGGACTTCCCGAACGCGCGCGCGAAGAAGGGCTCTCGCCGCTTTCGTATATGAAGAAGTACGGCGCTTTCGAAATCTCGCGCGACGAATTCACTCCGTTCGATCGGCGGGTCGAGCTACCCGCGGGCCATGTCGTGGAATCGGATGGTGTGGTCAAGGACGAGAACGGAGCCACGCTCGGCGTCATGGTGGACGGAACCTGTCGTACGGGTTTCGCGACGCCGAGCCGGAGGCTCGAGTTCTTCAGTCCGACTCTCGCAGAGTGGGGTTGGAACGAGCGTGACTACGTCATTCCGTGGCCACTCGAGAGTCACGTCGGGCCACGGGCGATCGATCGCGCGCGTGGCGAAATGCTCCTCCTGCCGACGTTTCGCTTGCCCACGCTCATTCATACGCGGAGCGCCAACGCGAAGTGGCTCTACGAGATCAGCCACAAGAACCCGGTTTGGATGCACCCGGACGACGCTGCGCGGGTGGGCGTCGAGACCGGTGACCTCGTGCGCATCGAAACGGAGATCGGTTGGTTCGTCGATCGCGTGTGGGTGACTCAAGGGATCAAGCCGGGAATCCTCGCGATGAGCCATCACCTCGGCCGTTGGCGTCTCGCCGCGTCGTCCGGTGTAAGCCAGGGTATGTCGAACCTGGTGACGCTCACCGGGGAAGGGGAGGGCCCGCACGAGCTTCGCGTCGTTCACGGAGCGCGCGCGTTCGAATCGACGGATCCCGATACGAGTCGCATTTGGTGGGAAGACGTCGGCGTGCATCAAAACCTCACCCACGCAGTCCACCCCGATCCGATTTCCGGAGCCCACTGCTGGCATCAGAAAGTGTTGTCCGTGCGGCGCGCACGAGAAGGCGAACGGCATGGCGATGTCTTCGTCGATACCCGCAAGTCGATGGAGGTCTACCGCGAGTGGCGCGCACTCTCCCGTTCTGCGGTCGATCACAGTCCCGACGGCACGCGCCGCCCCTACTGGTTGAACCGGCCGCTCAAGCCTACGCGCGAGACGTACCGGCTTCCCGAGTTTCCGTGGGGGCGCTCGTGACCTTGCGGGCCGCTTACGGACTGCTGGCCGAGCTACTCGAGTGGGGCCCCGTCCCGCGCCTTCGACCGTTCGCCGAGGCGAGCCCGGCCCTGTGCCGCGCGCTGGCCGATGCGGAACAGGACGAACTCGAAGTGGCACACACCCAGGCGTTTGCCTTCCACGTGTTTCCTTTCGCCGGTGTGTTCCTGCACGAAAGCGGCCAGGCGGGCGCGGGCGCCTCGAAGTTGCTCGAAGCGTACCGGCAGGTCGCTTTCGATCCCTGCGACGCGGCGCCAGGGCTCGATCATCTATCGACATTGTTGCGGGCCCTCGCGCAAGCGCACCGTGACACCGAGAGCGTCCGTCATCTGATCGACCACCACGTGTTGTCCTGGCTGCCGGTATGGGTCGATGCGGTGAGGCGACTCGATCTCGCGTGGCCAGCGGCGCTCGCGACGCAGATCGAAGAACTCGTTACCCACCACCGAGAAGCTCTCGGCCCGGGTGCGACGGAAGGGCCGCTCGGGTTACCGGTTCTTCCCGATCTCGAAGCGCGCGACACGGATTTTCAGCGGATCGCGTCCGCTCTGACGACGCCGGCGATCGCGGGTGCATTCCTGAGTCGACATGATCTGACGACGATCGCGCGGGGTCTGGAGATCCCGACGGGGTTCGGATCGCGGGTAGATCTGCTTGCCAATACGATGGGCGGCGCCGTTCAGTACGAAAAGTTCCCCGAGCTTCTGCACAGAATCCGCGCGGTCTTTCTCGAAACGCGACAAGCGATTTCCGCGAGTTCGAGTAGCCGCCCCGAGAGTTGGACCGCACGGATGGATGCGTCGATGGCCATGTTGTCCCGACTCGGCGATGCCGCGCCGTCGGCGGCGGCGTGACGGACAAGCAAAGTCGGTCGAGTATCTTCGCAGCGGATCTCGTGGCGGGCGTATCGGTCGCGCTCATCTTGATTCCCCAGGGCCTGGCGTACGCCGAGCTCGCGGGAATGCCTCCGATCAACGGGCTGTACGCGGCGGCGTTGCCGCCGCTCGTCGCCGCCGCCTTTGCGTCGTCGCCTTGGTTGCAGACGGGCCCGGTTGCGCTCACAGCGTTGTTGACTTTCGGTGCGCTGTCCGCGCGCGCCGTCCCGGGGTCGAGCGATTACATCGGACAAGCCGCGCTCTTGGCGCTGGTCGTCGGCGTGTCGCGAATTCTCATCGGAGCACTCCGCGCCGGGGCCGTCACCTACCTGATGTCTCACGCCGTACTTCGGGGCTTCACGTTGGGAGCGGCGCTCCTCATCGCGGCTTCTCAGGTACCCGCAATCGTCGGCGCCGATCCCGCGGTTTCGGGCCTCATCGCTCGGGCCGGGAGCGCGCTGACTTCTCCGGGTTCGTGGAACCTTCCGGCGTTGGCCTTCGGCGCGCTCACCGTGGGATGTGTCGTCGGTGGCCGCTGGATCCACCCGCTGTTCCCAGGCCTCCTGCTCGCTGTCGCTGCGAGTACGGCCTTGTCTACGATGACGGGATACAGCGGACTGCGCGTTGGAGACATACCCGCAGGCTTTCCCGAGATTTCGTTGTCGCTTCCCTTTCACGAGCTCCCCTATCTGGTCTTCCCCGGAATGGTGATCGCGCTGGTGGGCTTCGCCGAGGCGGCATCGATTTCGCAGACCTTCGCCGAGCGAGAACAACGCCCCTGGAATCCCAACCGGGAGTTCGTCAGCCAAGGCGCCGCAAATGTGGCCGCCGCATTGTCGGGCGCGTTTCCGGTCGGCGGCTCGTTTTCTCGAAGCGCGATCAACCATTTGGCCGGTGCGCGTACCCGTGCCGCGGGCGGTGTGACCGGGCTCGCCGTGCTCGCGATGCTTCCGTTCATGGCATTGTTGACGGCGCTTCCCAAAGCGGTTCTCGGTGTCGCGATCGTCGTGGCGATCCGGAATCTCATGGATCCCCGTCCACTGTTCGAACTCTGGCGATTGAGTCCCCTCCAAGGTGCCGTGGGCTTCGTGACTTTCGCGATGACCCTGATCTTCGCGCCGCGCGTCGAGCTCGCGGTGGTCTCGGGAGTGGCTATTGCGATCGCCGTCCACCTCTGGCGCGAGAGCCGCCAGGAATACGACGTGGAGCGGGTCGAACACCAACTCACGATCCGCCCCATGGGCGTGATGTGGTTCGGCTCGGCTCCGATTTTTCGGCGGGCACTGACGCGTTACTTGCGAGAGTCGCCGCCGGGAATTCGCTCGCTGGTGATCGATCTATCCGGTGTGGGCCGCCTCGATCTATCGGCTGCCTTCGCGCTTCGCGCGGCAATCGAGGCGGCGGAAGTGCGAGACGTGCGGGTGGCGCTTGCGAACGTGCCTCCCCAGCTCGAACGTATTGTCGAGCGTGTGTGTCCGGGTACGTCCGTGATTCACACCGCGACGCTCCCGACGCCACTCCTTCACAACCCAGAGGAAACAACCATGCCCATTGCCCCGAGTGAACTCGTCGCCCGCGCGAAGTCCGAAGTGCGAACGATCGATGCCGCCACCGCGGCGCGCGAAATCAAGTCCAATCCGAAGGCCTTGGTTCTAGACGTTCGCGAACCTTACGAGCAGGAAGAAGGCACGGTACCCGGAGCCGAGTGTGTTCCTCGAGGCCTTCTCGAATCGAAGATCGGCAGCCTCTGTTCGTCCGCCGATCAAGAGATCCTGATCTACTGCGCCGCTGGCAATCGAGCGGCCCTCGCGGCGAAAACCCTCGTCGATATGGGTTACCCACGCGCCACGTGCATCGATAGCCCCTTCGCGGAACTCAACGCCGCCGTCCGCGAACTGTGAACTGCGGAAGAACGAAGAGGTAGTCGCCGCTTTCTCGGGCGGCATGGATACGAGCGCGGAAGTCGTCAGCGCGCGCTTTGTCGATGTTGTCGAACTTCTCGGCGTAGTCGAGCATGTTGTCGAGCACGGTCTGCAAGAAGCCCTTCTGGTCGACGACGGCGTTTACCCGGACATCGACGTCGATGAGGCCCGCTCGGCGAAAGGCGCCGGCCAAGCGGCGGCCGACGTAGGGCTCCCGAAACGCCGGCGCCGCCGCGACAAAAAGCTCTCGCACTTCGTCGGGGGTGAGCGGTTCCGCCACGACGAAACCCCAGTCGCTGTCCACCGCCACTAGCAGCCCGCCGCTGTCGAGGACGCGGACGAGCTCCGCAAGCGTCGCGTCGAGGTCGGGTACGTATTCGAGGACGTTTTTCGCGAGCGCGCGATCGACGGAGTGGTCTGGAAGCGGGAGCGAATCGTCGGTCACGTGGTGAATGGTGGTGTAGCCTTCCGATCCCGCGCTTCGCGCAACTTCGCGCGCGCGCGCGACAAAGTCGGCATTGAGATCGACGCCCTGGACGCAGCCGCTCTCTCCCACGTGACGCGCTAGGTGTGCGGCGATATGCCCAGGCCCACATCCGAAATCGAGAACACGCAAGCCGGGGCGGAGCTCGAGAGGCGCCAGCAGCTTATCGGCACGGTCGGGCTCGAGCGCGAACAGATCGTCGTAGCGGGCCAACCGCTCGGGGGCGATTTCGATCCAGTGGTCCCGGAAATAGTGCGTTCGGTCCACAAGCCCTCCTAGCGACGGGCGTAGAGCATTCCCGTCCTCGCTTGACCGTCCCAGCGAATGTCGACCGCGAAGCCGCGGTTGATGAGAAGCGCCGCGATCTCCTGGTGCGAAACAGGCGAGGTATCGTCGTGAAATTCCATGGCGATCTTGCGGATTCGCGCGAGCGTCTCGGCAGACGTCGCGGGGAGAAAGAGCCCTTCTGCGCCTTCGCAATCGATCTTCAGAAAATCGACCGTCGCGAGCCCCGCTTCGTCGAGGACGGTGTCCAGTGGAACGCCCGCTACCTCGAGCACGTTGCCCGGGACGACGTCCCGGCCTCCCGCGAACAGTTGATGCGTCGTTCCACTGTGACCCGGAAAGAGCTTGACCGTACCCGGGTGGTCGGTGACGGCGTAGGGAAGCACGCGAACGTCGCGACAATCGTTTGCTTCGAGATTCATGTCGAGGAACCGCCGATTTTCGGGGTGGGGCTCGACGGCGACCACCGGTCCTCGTGTGCGCTGCGCGGCGAACACCGTGAAGCTGCCGAAGTTCGCACCGATGTCGACAACGGCATCTTGCGAGCCGATGGAGTATCCGCGCGGTGTGTACACGTGCTTGAAAAACACGCCCGCGACGGGACGCACGACGTTCGTATCGCGTGGCGACTGAAAGCGGGTGTCGTCGCGCATGACCAAGTGCGTCGGCTTTTCACCGCTGCGGGTGGCTCGGGTGATCTCCCGCCAGTTCCGAAAACGCCGCGCGTACCGCAGGGTGCGAGCTAGGGGCATCAGGTTTCTGCCCGCTGTGCCGCGTTCTCTTCGGGTTCCGCGGCGGTGTGGGCGTGGGGGAGGAGGTTCCAGTAGAGGGATTCGAGCTGCTCCGCGATTCGCGGCCAGACGCGCTCTTGGGAAACCGCGAGTGCGCCTTCGCCGAGTTGTCGTCGCTCTTCGGGATGGTCCATCAATCGTGCGAGTGCGGTCGCCAGGGCATCGAGATCGTCGGGTGGAACCAATCGCGCGGCTTGCCCCGAAGCAGCGCCCTCCGCAATCGCGCCGACATCACTCGCGATGATGGGGATGCCACGCGCTTGGAGCTCGAGCATGGCTCCGGGGATCATGTCTTTGCGTGAGGGAACGACACCGATGCTCGCCTCGCGAAACAAGCGCTCCTTCTGCTCGCCGGAAACATGACCGGGTAGGAAGATGCGACCGCCGTTGCGAAGGCGCCCCGCGAGTTTCCGCAAACGTCGCAGCTCGCGACCCTCACCGGCGACGACGAGTTGCCAGTTCGGGCGCTCGCTCGCGATGCGATCGAACGCCTGCATCAGCACGTCGAACCCTTTGCTCGTCACGATGCGACCCAAAGCGAAGATCACTGCGCGTTGCTGCTCGGGATCGCGGCGGATCACACGATCGACGCCGTTCCATACGACGTGGACGCGATCGGACGGCGCGCCGGCCTCGATGGCGCGCTCGGCACTCCACGCGGTCGGCGCGACGATGGCATCGAGCGCCGGCAGAGCGGCTCGGCCGAGACGGCGTGGGTAGTGGCCCTGGGAACCCGTGTGAGGGGTCGCGACGAGGGCGGGTCGGTCAAAAGCCCACCGGACGGCGCGCATCGGCAGGATGACCGCACCGTGGGGTTGCGAGGCGTGGAAGTGAATCACGTCTGCGCGGATACGCCGCTGCAGCGCGAGGAGAAACGGGAGCTGCCCGACGTGGCCAATGCGCGCCGGCCACGGGTGGATCACGACGTCGTCGACCGGTTCGGGAGGGCCTCCGTCCCGCGCGCGACCTGCGAAGTGGATCGCGTGGCCGCGAGCCGCGAGCGCCTTTGCCGCACCGGACGTGACCCGCCCGATCCCGCCCCGCCAGCGGTGCTCGAGTTTCGAGAGCACGTAGAGGATTCGCATGGGCTGTCGGGCCGCGGTGGTCATGACCCATGAACTATAGACCGCCCTAGCGCGCTTCGTGGAGGAGCGCCTGGAGCCGATCGACGGCGTCGACGCTTCCGAAAATCAGCAGCCGATCGCCCGGCTCGAGCGCAAAATCCGCCGGCGGCCCCGGGAAGGACCGCGAGCCGCGTTCGACCACGAGGACGCTCGCTCCCGTTTGCGCACGCACTCCCAGAGATTCGAGCGTCGCGTGCGACGGGATCGATTCCGGCACGTCGACCCAATCCGTCGGAATCTGCTCGAGGATCTCTGCCAGCCAAGGGTCGAGGCCCATCCCCGGCGGCGCACGCAATGCCTGGTAGCCCTCTTCGCGGAGCTCACCCGTGAAGCGCGCGATCGCACCCTCGGCCACCGTGCACTGGCGAAGAACTTCGGCCACGAGATCCACGGTTCCTTCGAGCTCTTCCGCTACGACGATATCGGCCCCGGTCGCGGAGAGTGGATCGAGCTCGAGGATGTAGCGGGTTTTCACCAGAATACGCGTGTTCGGAGCGAGCGTGCGCACCAGGGTGACGACTTCGCGCGTCGCGATAGGGTCGGAGACCGCGACGACGACAAATCGCGCGTGTTCAATGCCGAGCCTCTCGAG
This sequence comes from Myxococcota bacterium, assembly GCA_965223705.1. Classification (GTDB taxonomy): domain Bacteria; phylum Myxococcota_A; class UBA9160; order UBA9160; family UBA6930; genus UBA6930. The sequence continues at coordinate 358,026 of OZ245015.1, forward strand.
CAACGGACGTCGGGTCGCGTCGCCGTAGACGATTCGTTCGTTTCGCGCCTGCGCTTCCTCGACGACCGTCGGGTTCGTCTCTGTCGCGATATACGGGACGTCGATGGCGCGCAGCACCCGCGCGACATTGCGTCCCGCCAAGCCGAAGCCGATCACCACGCCGTGGTCGCGCAGCTCGTCGCTCTGTCGCAGCTGCTGGACGGATCCGACGGGGACACCTCGCTTCGTCGCGAGCCACCGGACGAGCACCGGGCCGGCGCGCATCAAGAAGGGGGTCGCGATCAGTGTGATGACGGAACCCGCAACGAACACTTGCTGGAAGCGGGCTCCCAGGAGACCCGCGTCACTCGCTTCGGTCGCCAATACAAACGAGAACTCGCCGGTCTGCGCGAGTGCCAAGCCGGAGAGAATCGCGGTTCGCGGACTTCGGCGGAGCAGGAACAAAATAACGACGGCGATGAGGAGTGCTTTTCCGAGTACGACAGCCGTGACGTAGCCGAGCACTTCCATCGACAGATCGAGTGCTGTACTCGGATCGAGCAACATGCCGATCGCCGTAAAGAAGAGGCCGAGGAAGACGCCGCGAAGCGGAACGATCTCTGAAAAGAGCTGATAGGAATACGGGGATGTGGCCGCGACGATTCCGCCGACAAAGGCACCGACAGCCAACGTGAGGCCGATCTCTTCGGCGACGACCGCGGTTCCGATGACGAGAAGGAGCCCCACGAGGCTGAACAGCTCACGCGAACGCAAGTGGACGACGCGCACGAGCACGAGAGGCACGAGGAAGCGCGCTGCCGCGAAGAGCGCCGCGATTCCGAGAAGGGCCTTGCCGAGTGTGAGAGCGATGTCGTGCGGCGTGAACGCCGTCTCTCCCGCGAGGATCGGAATCGCCAAGAGGAATGGGACGATGCACAGATCCTGAAACAGCAAGATACCCACGGCGAGCTGGCCGTGGGGTGCATCGACTTCACCGCGTTCCTGGAGGAGCCCGATCACGAGCGCGGTACTCGACATCGTGATGAGTGCGCCGACGACAATCGACGTCGCCCAGGGCGCACCAAACGCGTGGGCGACCGCCGCGCCGGCGCCGAGGGTTCCGACGACTTGCAGCGCGCCCGCCGTCGCGGCTGCCTTCCACATCCGCCGAACGCGTTCGATCGGAAGCTCGAGGCCGATCTCGAAGAGCAGAAACACCACTCCGAGCTCCGCCAAGGCGCGAACGCGATCGGGATCGTTGACGATGCCGAGAGCACCCGGGCCGAGGAGCGCCCCCATGACGAGAAATCCGGCGATCGCCGGAAGCCCGAGCCGCTCAAACAGAGCGACGCCCGCCGCAGCGACGGCTACGACGATCAGAAGCTCAGTAACGAGGCCCCCCTCCAAGAGCTACGGCCCGGCGCTCGGGGGGAATCCCACGACGTTGCTCAGAACCGCGAGGACCGAAGGGTGACGTCGGACCGTTCCCACGCAAAGGAAAGACCGCGTCGGGCGAGTTCCGCTTGGGCACTCTTGCCTTGCGCGTCGAGAGCCAACGCGAGGCCCATGAGCGACCAACCGTTCTTCGGGTTCTTCTTCAGATCCGCTCGGTAGACTTGTTCGGCTTCCGCACTGCGACCGTTCTCGAGGAGAACGGCACCCAGGGCTTGCCGAACCGGGAAGTACCAAGGAGGCGGTTCCATATACACCAATGCGAGTTCTCGCGAGACGCCTTCCTCGAGGGCTGCGATCGCTTCGTCTACGGCACCGCGCTTCGCAGCGAGTTCGCCACTCAGGTGGGAGCTGGCAATTTCGAGGAGCGCTCTCGCCGGCGAGGTACCGCCTGCGACGAGCATCTCCTCCATCTCGGGCGTGGCGGCGATCTCGTCGAGCTTGGCCAGCTCGGCTTCCGCGTCGTCTAGCGCATCGGAACGAACCCGGGCCATCCCCCGTGTGTAGTGCCACATGCCCCGCACGTACTTCCAATCTTCGGGAGGGGCTTCGCCGGCGAGAATCGAATCCCAACGACCGAAGCGCGCCAACGTAAGCGTCGGGATCGCCAACCATTCCTGCACAAAGGGCCAGTCGTCGGCAAAGCCCTTGACGCTTTCGAAGAGCTTGCGCGCCGCGCCGATCGACGCCGCGCTCTGACCGCTCATCGAGGCTGCGGCCCACAAGAAGTGCACGTTGTGGGGGTAGTACCCGACGCGATAAAAGTCTCCACCGCGACACCAGGCGAAGAGGTCTTCGTCGGTATCGATGGCGCGAATATTCGATCCCCAGGCCTCGCCGTAGCGACCGACGCGCCAGTAGATGTGAGAGGACATGTGAACGAGGTGCCCGGCATCGGGCGCAATGGTGACGAGGCGATCGGCGGACGGCACGCCCTTTTCCGGAAAGTGCTCTTCAACCGCGTGGATGTAGAGATGATTCGCGCCCGGATGCATCGGATCGCGCTCGATCACCGCTTCGAGTACCGCCACGATCTTGTCGGTGTGCTCGCGCGGTTCCGCGTCGTCGGTCCAGTAATTCCACGGGTATAGATTCATCATCGATTCCGCGTAGATCGTCGCGACGTCGAGATCGTCGGGATACTTCTCGGCGAGCGCTCCCATCGCCTCGGCAAACGCGCCGTCGAGTGCGGCCCGGTCGGCCTCGGGATCCTCGGCGTAGCGCGTCGCGAGCGCATCGATCAGGTCCCGTTCGGCTTCACTCGCCTTGGGTGCGAGCTGTTGCGCCTGACCGAGGGCTTCCCAGGCGGCTGCTCCGGCCTCGGGGCCCATCGGCAAGTTGATGTTCGGCCCATACGCGAAGGACACGCCCCACCAGCAAATGGCGCAATCGGGATCGAGTCGGGCCGCTTCCCGAAACGCGGCAATCGCCTGCTCGTGATTGAAGCCGTAGGTGAGGACCAGACCTTGGTCGAAGTAGCGCTGCGCCTCGGCATTCCCCGTGCTGATGCGGCGCCCATACTCCCCTAGATCACGCCGCAGGCGCGGGCGGTACGCTTCCGCTTCCGGCGCTTCTCGCACGTCCGCGACCTCGGCGACCGGCTCCCCCTTTGACGCGGGCTCCCCAGTAGGCCCGCATCCGATGAGGCCACTCAAAGCGACAAAGCACACTCCCAAGCCTGCAAGAAACCGAGCGCCCGTCTTCATGTTCCCTCCCTCTTTCGTTTCTCAGCGACCACAAGAATGGCACGCCCCGCAGAAGCGTCCACATCTCGTAATTGTCACGGGATCGTCACGGGATCGCCCCTTTGTCGCCGGGGTGACGGGCGAGGGTATCGCCGGGGAGGGCCGGTGCCGTGCGAGTCGGAATCAACGGCTTTGGACGAATGGGTCGCCTGGCTCTTCGAGTGGGACTGGCACGTCCGGAATGGAGCTTCGTTGCGGTCAACGAGATCGCCGGGGACCCCGAGCAACTCGCGTTGCTCTTGGAATTCGACTCCGCAAAGGGACGCCTTCCGACCCCGTGTCGCGCCGCCGAAGGCGCTCTGCACGTCGGTGACAGTCGCTTGCGGCTCACGCGCGAAGCCAGTCCCAGTGAGATCCCCTGGGCGGATCTCGGCGTCGACCTTGTACTCGAATGCACCGGGCGTTTTCGGCGGGCCGATTTGCTCAAGCCTCACCTCGCAGGGGGGGCTATGCGAGTGGTGGTCTCGTGCCCGGTTCCCGACGTGCCGAACATCGTGCTGGGCGTAAACGACAGCGATGACGCGATCCGCGGCGAGCCGATCGTGACCGCGGCGTCCTGCACGACGAACGCGCTGGCGCCGCTCGTTCGCGTGCTCCACGACGCGGTCGGGATCGAGCGTGGTCTGGTGACAACGATCCACGCACCGACCAACTCTCAGGTCGTCCTCGATCGGCCGCACACCGACGCGCGGCGAGCGCGTTCTGCCGCAGCGAATCTCATTCCCACGACGACGAACTCTGCGCACGCGGTGGGGCTCATCGTTCCCGAGCTCGCCGGAAAGCTCGATAGCATCGCGATCCGAACACCCGTGCAGAACGCGTCGCTCGTCGACGCGGTCTTTCATGTCTCGCGGGACACAACGGTGTCGGCGATCCGGGAGACGTTTTGCGCGGCCGCGGAAGGGCCGGCGCTAGCCGGCATCCTGGGCGTTGAAGATCGTCCCTTGGTGAGTTCCGACTTCGCACTCGATCCGCGCAGTGTCATTGTCGACACAAACATGATCCGCGTGACAGACCACCGCCTCGTGAAGCTGGTCGCTTGGTACGACAATGAGTGGGGGTACGCGAACCGCTTGATGGAGCTCGCCGCACGGCTCGCCGGTTCGCTTTCCTCCTCGTGACGACACGCGACACGTCGGCCCGGGGACTGGCCAACTACCTCTTCGTCACGACCGTCTACGGCGCGTTCACAGCTACCGACGGCGCACTCCGCATGTTGGTGCTTCTTCACCTCTACGATCGGGGCCTCGGTCCCTTGGCTCTGGCGACGCTATTTGTCTTGTACGAGTTTTTCGGCGTCGTCACGAATTTGGTCGGGGGTTGGCTCGGTGCGCGGCTCGGGCTGAAGACGACACTGCTTGTCGGGCTCTTGTTGCAAGCAGCTGCCTGCGCCGCATTGGCGTACTTCGCCGAAGCCCTCACCGTGCCGATCGTCACGGTGGCACAGGGCGTCTCCGGCGTCGCGAAAGATCTGATCAAGATGAGCTCGAAGAGCTACGTGCGCTTCGTCGCTCCCGAATCGCATTCGACCGGCTTGCTCGCGTGGGTCAGCTGGATCACCGGCTCGAAGAACACACTCAAAGGGATCGGTTATTTCCTCGGCGGTTGGCTTCTCGGCGTGTTCGGTTTCTCCGCCACGTGCCTCGCGATGTCGCTCGGGATCCTCGTCGTCGCGCTGGTCGCCGCCACGAGACTCGTTTGGGTCGCAGCGGATCGCAAGGTGGCGTTTCGCAGCGTCTTCTCGCGCGACTTCCGTATCAACTATCTCGCCGCCGCGAGGCTTTGCTTGTTCGCGTCCCGCGACGTGTGGTTTGCTATCGCGCTGCCGGTTTTTCTCGCGACGGAATTCGGGTGGAGCTTTGCCGCGATCGGCGCGGTCCTGGCGGTCTGGGTTGTGGGCTACGGCGTGACCCAGACGCTGGTGCCGATCGCGCTTGAAGGCGGAGCCGAGACGTCGTCCGCACGGCACGGTGCTCGGCTCGCGATCTTCTCTGCCGCGTTGCTCTTGCCGCTCGTCGTCCTCGGGGTCTGGCTGCGCGCGGGGATTTCACCCGCGGCCTTGCTGGCACTCCTCGGAATCTTCGGCTTGCTCTTCGCGATGAACAGCGCGCTGCATAGCTATCTCATCGTGTCCTTCGCACCCGAGCGACGCGTCGCGCAAAGCGTCGGCTTCTACTACACCGCGAACGCAGCGGGACGCCTGATCGGAACGTTCCTATCGGGTTTCGTCTACCAGTGGACGGGCCACGGCGCGGTCGGGCTCTCGGCTTGCATCGCGGTGGCGGCGCTCTTTGCAGGCAGCGCCGCATGGCTCGCGTGGCCCCTCCGGCGAGCCGAGGCTGCTAGTTTCGCCAGCGGATGAACGAGCGTTTCCCACACTTGCTGCGACGACCCGCGATCGCGCCGAACGCCTTCGTCGCGCCGAGTGCCGACGTGATGGGCGACGTGACCCTCGAGTCGGAGGCGAGCATCTGGTTTGGGTGCGTGCTCCGCGGCGACGTCGAAGCGATACGTGTCGGTGCGCGCAGCAACCTGCAGGACCGCACCGTCGTCCATTCGGCCACCGGCGGCCCCGGCACCTCGATCGGTGCCGACGTCAGCGTGGGCCACGGCTGCGTTCTGCACGCCTGCACACTGGAAGACGGTGCCTTCGTCGGAATGGGCGCCATCTGTATGGATCGGGCGGTGGTCGAAGGGGGCGCGATGCTGGCGGCCGGCGCCTTGTTGCCGCCCGGCAAGCGGGTCCCGAGCGGCCAGCTCTGGAGCGGTCAGCCGGCGCGATACGTTCGAGACCTGCGGCCTCCGGAACTCGAAAACTTCCCGGCCGTGGTCGAGCGCTACGTCGCCTTGTCACGGCGCCACCGCGACCTCGCGAGTCGCTGATTCCCCCCAGGGAAAAAGTGTGCGGGCCTCGATTTTTCTTCAGTCGGGCGCCAATTCGGCCGTGCTATATTTCTAAGCATGGACAACCACACCGAGACCAAGAAGACCGAAGAGCAGGCCTACGAGGCGCCCACGTTGCGCGTCCTCAATCTGAACTGCGAAATTTCGGCTTACGCGCCCGACGACGAGCCGCTTTTCTAAGCATCGTTTCTTACGGCGACCGCGATCAGCAAGAACGAACCAAAGAGTTCGACAGAAGAACTGCGCGCGGACATCGATTGTCCTGCGCAGCGACTTTCTGCGCGGCGATTTGGCTTCTCGCCGATTCCGCGTTCGGCGCACCGCAAATACTCAGAATCGGATTCGCCGGAGACCCGAGCCACGCCGCCCGTCGCGGCGCCGAGCTCGGTGTGACGGAATCGAACCGCCAGGGACGCTACTTCGAAAAAGAGCTCCGACTCGAAACGGAATTCCCGACGGAAGGCGAAACGCCGGAAATCTGGATCGCAGTCGTCGAGAACGAAGAACTCGAAACCCTGGCGGAGTCCGGGGCCCTGGTCCTGTCCGCCTCGAGTGAGAGCGACGCAATGCGCGCTGCTTGTCGGCCGAATGTCCTCTTCACTTTGCCGAGCCGCGCGATGGGCCGGCGGGCGCTCGAGCGTGCGCCGAAAGCCGCCACGCGCGCGACTGCCGAAGCTTGGCATCCGTCGCTCGTCAAATACGCGGCGCGCGACTTGAACAGCCGCTACCGCGAAGCCTTCGACGAACCCATGAATTCGCTCGCCTGGGCCGGGTGGGCGGCAGCCCGCATATTGGGGGAGGCGTGGACCCGCGGCGCGGGTCCCGACGCGGCGAGCGTCACGCTGTATCTCCGTGAGAAACTCTCTTTCGACGGCCAAAAAGGTGTCGCGATGAGTTTCGCGCCGAACGGCCAGCTCGAGCAGGTGATGTTTCTGGTGAAGGACGGTCGCGTGGTCGGGGAGGTCCCTCGCGGCCAAAACGCGCAGACGGAGATTCGAAATCTGGTGAGCCCCGGTTGCGAAAAGACTCCGTGAGACGTTTGTGCCTCTCCGTGTCGGTCGCTCTCCTGACGCTGCTCGCGTCGGCCTGCGGTCCGCAAGAGCCAATCCGCAGCGGTTGGTTGTTTGTCACGAACGAGGGTGACGACACTGTCTCGATCCTCGACCTCGCGACGAACGAGCCGTTGGAGACCCTCGCGGTCGGCGGAAGGCCCCGCGGAATCGGCGTGTCCCCGGCTCTCGATCGCGTGTTTGTGGCATTGGGCAACGACGACGCCATCGGTGTGATCGAAGTCGCGTCCTTGTCCCTAACCGGAACTATCGACGCTGGCTCAGACCCCGAAGCCTTCGGGGTCCACCCTTCGACAGGCAATATCTATCTCTCAAACGAAGATGAAGGGACGGCGACGGTGCTCGATCCGATCAGCGGCGAGCATCTCGCGGTCATTCCCGTCGGGATCGAACCGGAAGGCGTCGCTGTCTCGCCCGCGGGCGACCGCGTGCTGATCACGGCAGAAGCGACGAACACGGTGCACGTGATCAGCATTCCCGAGCACGTCGAGGTCGCGACGTTCCTCGTGGGTCCTCGACCGCGCGAGGTGACCTTCACTCCGGATGGTGCGATCGCTTACGCCACCACCGAGATCGGACGGCAGATCTTCAAGTTCGACATGAGAACGAACGAGGAGGTCGCGCAGACGACCCTCGAAGATATCGCGACGAAACCGAAAGGGATCGTTCACCTGCCGAGCCGCAACGAGTTGTGGGTGACCACCGGGCGCGGAAACAGCGTGGTTGTGCTCGACGCCGACACGCTCGAGCTTCTCGCGACGGTGCCCGTCGGAAAGCGCGTCTGGGGGATCACCGCGGCGCCGGATGAGAGCGTCGTCTTCACGGCCGATGGCCTCGATAACGCGGTTTCGGAAGTCGACGTCGCCGAGAGAAGAGTGGTCCGGACGCTGCCGGTGGGTGAACGGCCGTGGGGGCTCGTCTACGTCCCCCGCTAGGGGGCGTCCTCGTCGGCGGATTCGGGCTTCAGGGGCAACGCGAACGCGAACAAAGCGTCGCCCAGCCGAAAGCCCAATCCTTCGTGGCCTCCCGCTGCAACGACGACGTACTGCCGGCCTTCGTGTTCGACGCTGATGGCCGGGGCGTTTACGCCGGCACCGCACTGAAAGCTCCACAGCTCTTTCCCCGAATCCGCTTCGTACGCGACGAACCGGCCGGATCCCTCGCCGCTAAAGACGAGATCGCCCGCGGTAGCCAGGACGCCGCCTACGAGCGGTTGCTGCGTCTCCACCTGCCAGCGAATTTCGCCGGTCGTCGTATCGATGGCGCTCAGTCGACCCGACTCCTCTTCGCGTAGCGGACGCACGCGCGTAACCTCTCCCTGCCCGGGCGCTAGGCCGGGTACACGCTGGTAGTGCATCGGCATGTGAAGCGCGGGGACAAAAGCCAGCCCGCTGCGAGGATCCAGCGCGATCGGAGACCACGACGTTCCCCCCGCAGCCCCGGGCGTGATCCGTACGCCTTCGGTCGTGGGCGCCGCAAAGAGATTCTCCTGAGGGACGAAGGCTTTCGAACGCAGGAGCAATTCGCCGCTCAGGCGGTCGAGCACATAAAGCCAACCGGTTTTCGAGGCCTGGGCGAGCGCGTTCCGCACCTCGCCTTCCGGCGAGATCCAATCGAACAACACCGGAGGACTTGCGACGTCGTAGCCCCAGACGTCGTGCGGTACTTGTTGGAAGGCCCAGCGAAGTTCGCCGGTCTCGGCGTCGAGCGCGACGACGGATGCCGTGTGCAAGTTGTCGCCCGGGCGGGCATCGGCGTCGAGCGGCGGTGCCGGGTTTCCCGTGCCCAGATAGAGCAGCCCAGCGCGCGGGTCGACGCTCGGCGTCGTCCAGATGGATCCGCCGCCGACCGTCCAGGCATCTCGGTACGCGGCGAGTGCCGCTCGTTCCGCATCGATGTCGCGAGGGAGTGCGTTCCCGTCGGTGGTTTCGGTCGCGAAGTCGCCTTCCCAGCCGGTCTCGGGAACGCTGTGCCAGCGCCACAGCGGACGGCCGTCGCGTGCGTTGAAGGCCGCCAAGTAACCGCGTCCGCCGGGTTGGGGAAGTCCGAAGCCGGCGCCGGTCACGCCGACGTAGACGCGGCCGCGGTACACCAGAGGCGCCATGTTCGCACCGAGCCCCGCTCCTTCCGGCACGTATCCCGTTTCCAACGGGTCTGTCGGGGTCGCGTCGGCGGACACCGGCGGCGGTGGGGCCAAGTCAGCGGTCCACAAAACGCGTCCGTCACGGACGTGTAGAGCGACGAGCTGCGCGTCCGGCGTCGCGACGAACACTTTGTCGTAAGCGAGCGCGACGCCGCGGTTCGCGAGACCGCAACACAGCTTTTCGCGCGAAAGAACGTGCTCGTAGCGCCAGCGCACGCGACCTGTCACCAGGTCGAGGGCGACGACCCCGGCCCCTGGCGTCGAAAGGAAAAGCACTCCGTCGTCCGCGAGGGGAGTGGTGCGGAAGCTGCCTGCGATACCGCTTTGGAAGATCCACGTCGGAGCGAGACGCGCCACGTTGTGCCGGTTGATCTCCGAGAGGGGCGAGAAACGCTGCTGGCCGTAGTCCCGGCCGTGATGCAACCAGGGCGCCACCTCGCGGTCCGCGCCGCGCAGCCGCTCGTCGTCAATGGTCGCCGCAGAGGCGCTTCCGCCACACGCAAGTAGGACGCTAACCACCCCGCAGAGGACCACTTTTCTCGTCATAGCCCCGGAGGGTACCCGCTTTCGCGGCATCTGCAGGGACGTGCGCGTCCTCACACACCCGACGGAACCCCCATCCGAAACCGGTGTCTATGATTCGACAAACGTGGGAAAAATTCCCACAAATCGGGTAGGTTCTCTGGAAGGGCGAGTGGGAAAATTTCCCGCGAGCCGGGGTATCTGAATCAGTCGCCGCGCCTCTCGCTATGGGCCGGCAAGGAGTTTCAACGATGAAGAAAATGACCTCACGATGGATTGCGGCCGGTCTCGCCCTCCTGTTCGCGGTAGTCGCGGCCCCGTCCATGGCTCAGGAGCTCGCCGACAAGGCGCCGATCGAGACCGCTGTCGACGCCGTTCCGCCCGGCGTTCCGGAGATCTCCCGCGATCCCGTCGACCTCGCTCCCGATCTGCGACCGATCGACGAAGACGTCGCGAACACGGCGCTCGTATTTACGAACTGGAGCGGTCGTGATCGCGCGATCCTCTGCGTCGCGTTCAACGGGAACGGCGAGCCCATCGGTCGACGAGCGATCAAGGTCCCGTCGAATGGCACGAAATACATGCTGGCTTCCGACCTCGCTGGAAACCGCGATTTCGTCGGCAACGCCCAGTGCACGGGCGACCGCCGAATTCACGGAACGGCGGTCTTCCTAGGCGCGGGCTTCAGCGATCTGCCGGTGGCGAACGTCGAGCATCGCGGCGACGGTCGCATCCGTTTCCCGCTGATCGCGTCGTACTGAGTCACTCTTTCCATCTGGCGCTCGGGACCGGGGCATCGCCCCGGTCCCCTTTGCGTTGCGCCACAATGATGCGGGTACCGCGAGGAGGACCGTGAGCGAAGGCGCAACCGACAACGCGCTGGCGAAGGCCGTGTGGCACCTCTTGCGTCCGCTGGTCAGACTCCTCGTGCGGGGCGGCATGACGTACCCGCGGCTCACGCCCATGTTGAAATCGCTCTATCTCGATGCGGCCGAAGCCGAGCTGGGCCGCGACGCGTCGGGCAGCCGGGTTCACTTGGCAACCGGCCTCCACCGCAAGGACATCCGACGGATGCGGGCTGAAAGCGGAGAGCATCCGCCGCCGCGCCCGCTGGCTCTGGGCGCTCGTCTGGTCGCGGAATGGATCGCCCGTCCCGAGACCACCGACGGCGAGGGAAAGCCGCTGCCGCTGCCCCTCCGCGCCGACGCGGGCCCGAGCCTCGAAGCTCTGATCACCCAGGTAAGCACCGACGTTCGTCCGCGCTCCGTCCTCGAGGAGTGGCAGCGTCTCGGGGTCATCGAGATCGACGACGAAGGTCGTGCCGCGCTGCGAGAAAGCGCTTTCGTTCCGACGCAGGGCGACGACGAAAAAGCCCACTACTTCGGTCGCAACCTTCACGACCACATCGCTGCGGGTGCGAGGAACCTCCGCGGAGAAGAGCCTCCGCTCCTCGAGCGAAGCGTCTACTACAACCAACTCTCCAAACGCTCCGTCGAGGAATTGTCCGCACTTTCGAAGGAGCTGGGCCAAGAAGCGCTCGAGCGAATCAACCGGCGCGCTCGCGAGCTACAGCGTCGCGACATCGATCGTGGCGACACCGATCGGCGCATGCATTTCGGCGTGTACTTCTACGAGACGAACGACGCGGGGGGCCTGGACGATGACTAGCCGTCTTCGACTCCTCGTGAGCGTTCTGGTCGCGTGGGCCCTCGCATCACCTGCGTGGAGCGGTGTATGTGACGATGCCCCGAGTCTCGTGACGGCCGCGGTCATCGGAGACTCCCGTGTCGGCGGAACGGGCCTCGGCGGCGACGACTCCGGGATCGGCGGCACCGGCTACGGCGGAGGAGGCGATGATTCCGGTGTCGGCGGAACGGGAATCTACGGCACGATTACAGGTTTCGGCAGCATCTGTGTAAACGGCAAGCGAGTGCACATCGATCGCGAACCCGGCGCGGTGTTCGCGCGCAATGGCCGCACGGCGAGTGCCGATGATCTCGCGGTTGGTCGCGTCGTCTGGATCGACGCTCGAGAACGCGACGACGGGGAAGGGTTCGACGCCCATCGCGTACATGTCCTGAGCGCGCTCATCGGTCGGGTCGAAGCGGTCGCGCCGCGCAGGCGCTGGCTGCGGGTCGACGGAGTGTGGATCGACGTGCCACGAGAGGCGCTCGTCGACGGCGCGACGGGGCCGCTCAAGATCCGCCGAGGCGACACGGTCGACGTGTACGGCCTCCCGAGTCACGGTGGACGCATCTCCGCGTCACGCGTCGACCGCGTAGCACCCTGGACACCGCGCTGGCGTGCGCCCGAGCTCGGCGTTCTGCTCCGCCAATCGCCTGCGGTCACGCGGCTGTCCATCGAAGGACTGGTGTCTTCGGTCGGGGGCGGTCGGTTTGCCGTACCGGGGCTCGAGGTGGCGACGAAGCGCGCCGTCGACCTCGAGCGCGGCCAGCGCGTTTGGCTCGACGGCGCACGCGTCGCTCCGAACCGAATGCAGCTCGACCGAGCCCGTGTGCTGCAGCGGCCTTCTGCAGGAGGGCTGCCGCCTTTGTTGCCGCCGGTCCTACGACCGCGTCATTTCGAGAAGGGCGCGGACGTCGAGCCGGGCCCGGCTGTTCAACTGGAAGAAGACATCCTCCCGCCGCCGAAGCTCGGGGGAGACGACACAGATCTTCAGCCGATCACGCCCGAGTTGCCGGATCTCTTGCGGGAGCGCGAGCTGCGCCCCGACGCGGACGTGATGACGCCGCAAACGACGCCGTCGCTTCCCGGCCTCGATATCTCGCGACCGGATCCCGTGGCTCCGCGCTAGCCTGATCGCGTGATTGCAGCGCCTTTCGACGAGCGACGCGACACCGTTCGACCCGAGTGGATCGATCGCAACGGCCACTTGAACGTCGGCTACTACGTCTTGGCTTTCGACTTTGCGACCGATGCCTTCCTCGCTTGGCTCGGACTCACGGACGAACACCGCGCGGCCGAAAGGATCGCGACGTTCGCGCTCGAAGGGCACGTCACGTATCAGCGCGAAGTGAAAGAAGGCGATCCCCTGCGATTTACCACTCAGCTCCTGGACTTCGACGCGAAGCGCGTCCACTACTTCCACCGCATGTACCACGGCTCCGAGGGATATGTGGCGGCGACGAGCGAGTGTCTGTCACTGCACGTGAGCCAAGAGACGCGGCGATCCGCGCCGTTTCATCCGTCCGTGCTCGAGCGGATCGAGGGCGTCCTCGACGCGCATCGGGAATTGCCGAGACCCGATGAAGTCGGGAGGGTGATGGGACTGCGGTCGAAGCCGACGACGACTCCGTCCTAGTTGCCGGCCTATCCCTTCGCGCGGAGATTGAAGCGCTGGATCTTTCCGGTCGCGGTCTTCGGAAGTGCGTCGACGAAGACGACCCATCGCGGGTACTTGTGCGGAGTGAGGCGCGCCTTGACGTGCTCCCGCAGCTCCGCTTCAAGCGCTTCGCCCGGTACGGCGTCACCGACGAGCACTACGTACGCTTTCGGCTTGACGAGCTCGCGATCGTCCAACGCTCCGACGACGGCCGCTTCGAGGACTGCGGGGTGTTCGATCAAGGCGCTTTCCACCTCGATGGGAGACACCCACTGACCGCTGACCTTCAAGAGATCGTCTTGGCGGCCCGCGTGCTGGAAGGTTCCGTCGGCGTGGGCGACGTAGCGATCACCGGTTCGCAACCAACCGGGCTCAAACATCGTGTGCTCGGTCGCGTCGGGTCGGTTGTGATAGCGGCGCGCGGCGCTCTCGCCGCAAACCAAGAGCTCACCCGACTCGCCGGGGTCGACGTCGCGCATGGCGTCGTCGACGACGCGAACGGAATAGCCGGGGACGGGAGCGCCGCTCGTCCCGGGACGCACCCGACCTGCGCGGTTTGAGAGAAAGATGTGGAGCATCTCTGTGCTCCCGATGCCGTCGAGAATTTCGATCCCGAACCGGTCGCGAAATGCCTCGAAGATCGGTGCCGGAAGCGCTTCGCCTGCCGAGGCGCAAACGCGAACGCGACCGAGTGAGGAAGGCAGAGACGGGCTTGCGAGCATCGCCGCGTAGAGTGTCGGTACGCCGAAAAAAATGGTCGGTTCGTGGCGCTCGATGAGTTCGAACATCGCTTCGGGGGTCGGTCGATCCGCGTAGAGGATCGCTTCCGCACCGAGCCACAGTGGAAACGTCAAGGCATTCCCGAGGCCGTAAGCGAAGAAAAGTTTCGCCGCGGAGAGCAGACGGTCCTGCGGGCCGATCTCGAGGATCTCCCGCGCGTAGTGTTCCGCGGTGAAGGCCAAGTCCGGCGGCCGGTGGACGACGCCTTTCGGTTTTCCCGTCGTCCCCGATGTATAGAGCCAAAACGCGTCGTCGGTCGTGTCCGTCGGCACGGTCGGGGCGGTATCTCCGGAACGAAAGAGCGCTTCGTCCCCTCGGAACACCTGACAGCCTTCGGGGAAAAGCTCCGATGTTGCGAGTCCGTCCGGCAAGCCCCGGTCGACAACGGCGGCCCGAACGTTCGCGTCCTGCGCGATGAAGGCGATGTCCTTCGCGGGAAGAAGCGTCGAAACCGGGATCGGAACGACGCCACCGCGCAGGGCGCCGAGAAAAAACGCCGGGAATTTCACCGTGTCGAGAAGGAGCAGTAGAACGCGATCGCCGGGGACGAGGCCCTGTGCCGCGAACGCGCTTTGCACGGATCGGGCGGCGCTTACCAGCTCGTCCGCCGCGACCCACCGAGGTGACCGGTCTTCGCCGGTTTCGAGATAGACACGCTCCGAGCCGCGCGCCCGGACCCGCTCGAGGATCGAATCCCCCGCATTCATCATGTGCTCTTCTCCTACTCCGCGCGAATGGCAAACGCGGCCGAAGCACTCCCCAGTTCCGGGGGCTTCGTGGCGATCCGGTCTTCGGGCAGGCCGAACTCAGCGAGCGCGTCCGCAATCACCCGACCTCGCTCCGTTGCCAGCGCGTTGGCGTCACCCGCTTCGGGTGCGACTTCCTCGGCAGTCGCCGAGCCCACGATATCGATGGCCAGCGCCGGTCGCTCCACCAGGGCATTCGCGAGTACGCGAACTTGTTCTCGGCCGGCTTCATCGAGCGCGGCGCTTCCCGGAGCGAACGCGACGGTCTCGAGGCCCTCCCCGCCACCCGGAACGATGTTGCCCAGCAGAGCGAACGGAGATGCCGCGACTTTCGTGATGAGGTTGACCAGGGCTTTCAAGATGACGCCGCCGAAACTGAACTCGGGATCGTCGAGGTCTCCGCGCACCGGGAGATCGACGTCGATGGCGCCTTTGCGGTCGCGCAAGAGCGCGAGCGCCAGTTGAACCGGGAGTTTCGTCGCGTCCGGGCTTTCGATCCTCTCTCCCAACGCGAATTGATCGAGGAAGATTTCGTGCTCGCCGCGGAAGACGCGATCCTGTAGTTCGTAGTCGACGGTCAGGGTGAGCGAACCCGCGTCGACGGGGCGGCCCACGAAGCGTCGCGCATAGGTCGAGAACGGGCGCAGGCCGATGCCTTCGAATTTCGCTTGTAGGCTCGTGTCTTCGCGCTTCTGCAAGTTGCGGAGCGTTCCGTGGATCCGAACTTCCCCCTGCCCGTCGAGCCGGCCGCGCAGATCGAGCTGGGAGCGCGTCGGATCGGTTGAATCGAGGCCCTTGATGTTGCCGTCGAGCTCCGCGAGTCGCGTTTCAAAGGGCGGATCGACGCCGGTGTCGCGAAAGCGGAGCTTGCCCCCGGCGATGGCGACCGTGCCGATGGTGACGACCGTCGCCCGATCGGAGGTGGGAGGCGGCGGCGCATCCTTCGACGGACGCTTCGTCAGCTCTTCGGTGTTGAGCGCGCCGCTCGCGTTGCGGGAGAGCCTGACGTCAGGCTGCGCCAACGTGAGCCGGGCAAGATCGAAACGGCCTCGCCGCGTATCGAAGGCCAGGTCTTTTGCATCGATCCCGCCGAGCGCGAGCAGGACCCCGCTGTCCCGTGTGCGGACCACCGTGGGACCCAGGTCGACGGAAAGGTCTCCCGATGCGCCTTTTTCGTCGAACTCGATGCGACCCTTTGCTGTCACAACGCCCCCTTCGAGCGCCGCAAGGACTGCGCGGTCGACATAGGCCTGGAACTCCGTCGCCGCGAGGTCCCGCACGTCGACTTCGAGCTCGCCTTTCGCGGGTGCGATTCCAACCGGACCCGAGAGAGCCATGGCGCCTTGTTCCTGGATCCTGGTTTCGACGTCGAGCGCGATCGGCGGGGCGTTCTCCGCGGGCCAAGCAAAATCGTTCGCGCGGATTCGAATTTCGTGAAGGCGCACCCGGGCCTCCGGCTCATCCGATCGGTCGGACCAATCGAGCTGCCCGTTGCGAAGCTCGAACACGGGGACGGTGAGCAGCCAGGGCTCTTCAGTTTGGGCAGTAGCGTCGGCGGCTTCGGCCGGTTCGTCGGCCCCGTCGGATTCCGACATCGCGAACCCCAGGTCGAGCTCGCCCTGTTCGTCGAGTCCGATCGCGAAGGCCGGTTCCTCGACTTCGACCCGCCCGATCTCGGCGCGTCGGGCGGCACTGTCGATCGAGACACCGTCCACGGCGATGCGAGCGATGCGCTGCTTCTCGCCCAGCACCAGCCCCTCGACTGTGAGCCCGGCATCGTCGAGAACGACGGCCAAGACGTCCCCCACTTGAGCGATTGCGTAATGCCCTTTGAAGGACGCCCGGCCTCCCGCGAGACGAGGCACGGACGGAGGGGCGAGCGCGACGAGTTCTGGAAGTTGCAACTGGTTGAGCTCGATGTGACCAGACGAGCGAAGCGGATCCGGTGAGAACGAACCCTGCCAGCGGATCGCGGCATCCTTCCAGGCGCCGGACAGGGAGTAGAGCCCCGAGTCGCTATCGGGTTTCGTCGAAAAATCTTCGAAACGAAAGTCGAGTGGACCGAAGGCGAGCTCGGCGGGCGGCGTCTTCCCGGCGTCGGTGTACCGGCCGGTGAAGCGCGCGATCTCGAGTCGGCCAACCTCGATGATCCACGGCTCCGATTCCTCTTCCGGCGTCTCGGGAGGTGCGGCTTCGGATTCGAAGAGGTCCTCGATGCCGAACGTGCCGTCGGGCGCGCGCCGCGCGACGACAGAAGGCTCGGTGATTTCGAGTGCCGCGATACGTATCGTGCCGCGCAGCATCGCGGTCGGATCGAGGTTGGTCGCGATTTCGCCGAAGGCGATCCATGGATCTCCTTCGGGCGTCGCGACGGCGAGATCGTTCGCGGTGAGCTGGAAACGCCATGGGTTGAAACGCGCGTTTCCGATCGTCGCCGCGCGACCCGTTTCACGCTCGACAAGATCGGGCAGCTTCGTCTCGATCCAGTAGGGAACGCCCAAATGCCCAGCGAGCCCATACACCGCGAGGAGGGCAACAACGACAATCGCCAAGCGTTTCGGCATCAGGGCTTCTTCAGGGCGAATACCCAGAGCACGCCGCCTTGCGGAACGTGGGTGTCCGGATCGAACATGCGATTCAGGATCTCCTGCTTGCGCTCCGCGTCGACTCCCCAGCCCGACTGGACGGCGACGTATTGCACGCCGTCGATCGCGTAGCTGACGGGCACGCCGAGCACGCCCGAATTCGTGCGCTGTTGCCACAGGATCTTGCCCGTCTCGGCATCGAACGCCCGGAAGTATCGGTCGTTTGTGCCACCGGCGAAGACCACGTCGCCCGCCGTGACCAGGACGGGGCCCCAATTGTGGCGTGGAAAGGTCTGGGTCCACACTTCTTCGGCGCGGTCGACGTGCCACGCCTGGAGTTCGCCAATCGTTTTCGGTTCGCCTTCCGGAAAGTCGAGTTCGATCACCGAGATGTCGACTCCGATGTGAAACGGAGGTGTGTCCTCTTCCACCGGCTGACCTTTGAACACCGAGCAGTGATTGTCGTTCGCCGGGATATAGACCATGCGCGTGCGCGGGCTGTACGCCGCGGGCGGCCAATCCTTGCCACCCCAAGCCGAAGGGCAGAAAGTCACCGTCTTTCCGGTCGCAGGCTTTCGCTCGGGGTCGTAGGACGGCCGTCCCGTCTCGGGATCGAGCCCCGTGAAAACGTTCTGCCGGACGTAGGGTTTGGCGTCGACGAATCCGATCGGGCCGCCCCTTCGCTCGAGAAACCACAGGTAACCGTTTCGGCCCGGATGGATGAGGCCGCGTTTCTCGGCGTCGCCGCGACGGAACGGAGCCAAGATCGGCGCGGACACTTCGTCCCAATCCCAGGAGCCGTTCCAGTGGTACTGGTGGTGTCCGCGGATGGCGCCCGTCGCGACGTCGAGGGCCAAGACGGAATTCGCGTAGAGGTTGTCTCCAGGTCGCTGATCCCCGATCCACGGCCCCGCGTTCCCCGTCCCCCAGTACGCGATCCGGGTCTCGATGTCGTAGGTGCCGGTCACCCATACGGGCACACCGCCGCGGGCGTGCTTGCCTTCGGGCCAGGAATCGCCCCCGGGCTCGCCGGGTAGGGGGATCGTGTGGGTCTTCCACGCGAGGTCTCCCGTCTCGGCGTCGAAAGCGGCCACGAACCCCCGCACGCCGAGCTCGCCACCCGAAACACCGACCATCACCTTCTCTTCGGCGACCAGCGGCGCGAGGGTCATGTAGTAGCCCTCGCTGTAGTCCTCGACTTCGCGGTCGAAGAGCACCTCGCCGGTCTTCGCATCGAGTGCGACGAGACGCGCGTCGACCGTCGCCAAGTAGACACGGTCGCCGTAGAGGGCCACGCCTCGGTTCGTCGGATGGAGTTGAAACAAATCTTCCGGGATCTCGTGGCGGTAGCGCCAGCGCAGCTCGCCGCGCCGGGCGTCAAGCGCCAACACTTCATTCGCCGGCGTCGTGATGAACATGAAATCGCCGTTCACGAGGGGCGGGGCTTGGTGCGCTTCCCGCGAGCCGGTGGAGAAACTCCATACCGAAGCGAGTTGCGCGACGTTTACGCGATCGATGCCGTCGAGTTCGCTGTAGCCCCAGCCTGCGTAGTTGCCACGGTACTGCAGCCAGTTCGACGGCTCGGGTGCCCGCAACCGCGCGTCCGTGACGGTGTCGTAGGCATTCGCCGAAAGTGGCAGTAGAAGGAGGAGGAAGTAAACGGGGATTGCGCGCATGTCGTCTCGCTCAAGTGGTCGTGAAACCGACGCGACCGGAGAAGCCGCGACGTACAAACAGAGCTCCATCTCGAACTTCGAGAGGAAGCTGTGCGAGGCGGCGCGGCGCCGGCCCGCCCATCACGTCACCGCGGTTGCTCGGGTCGAAGGTCGAGCCGTGACACGGGCACACGAGATGTCCGGTCTCGTCGCGCCCGGCGATATCGCACCCGGTGTGTGTGCAGACCGACGAGTAAGCGACGACGCCGTCCGCAGCGCCTTCCGCCGTGCGACTCGACAGCGTCGTCTCGTCGACCCGGACGAGAAGCACACGGTTTAGACGCGACCCGTCTCGTACGGTGCCCGTCTTGGGGTCTTTCGCGAAGGCCGCCAGCGTATCCCCCGCGACGTCTTTGGTGTGGATCGCTTCGCCCTCGCGCGGGCCTTCGGCGAAAACCAAGACATCCCCTTTTCGGGGGCGCATTTTCTCCGGGGGCTTCGCTTTCTTGTTCGCCTCGGGGAATCCGAGAGAGAGCGCACCGCTCGCCGCGAGAAGCAGCGAATCGCGACGGGACAGCGTGGGGGTGGTTCGTGATTTCGCCATGTCTGACAGACGAGACTAGCGCGCTGAAGTTTCATTCCCCTTGGCGGGATTTCTCGGTGCTACGCTCGCGGACATGGCATCCAACGATTTCTCGGCCCTCGTAGAACTCGCAGCGAAGATCGGGGAGCGCCTGGTCGCCCGCCGAGAAATGGTGGCGGTTGCAGAATCCTCGGCGGGCGGTTTGATCTCTTCCGCCCTGCTCGCCGTGCCCGGAGCCTCTCGCTACTTCCGCGGCGCGGGGGTGATCTACACCCACGAGGCGCGTCGGGGGCTGCTCGCGATCCCAGACGACAAGCTCGAAGGCGTCCGCCCGAGCAGCGAGCCGTACATCACGATTCTCGCCCAGGGAATCCACGCTCGTCTCGAAACGGCGTGGGTCCTCGCCGAATCCGGTGCGACGGGCCCCACCGGGAACCGCTACGGCGACGCTCCGGGCCACGCCTGCTACGCCGTGATCGGCCCCGACACGTTGCGGACCCATACCCTGGAAACCGGCGACGACGATCGGGTGGCGAACATGTTCCGCTTTGCACAGGTCGGGCTCGAACAGCTCGACGCGGCCGTTCCCTGAGCCACGCGCGATGTCCGACGACCAGGAGATCCTCGCCGCCCACCGCGCGTTCTATGTCGCATTCGCCGCGGGAGACGCGAACGCGATGGAGGCTTGTTGGGCTGCAGAGACGCCCATCCACACGGCCCATCCCTGGCGCCCGTCTCTCAACGGTCGCGCGGAAGTGCTCGCGAGCTGGCGCATGGTGCTCGAGCAACCGCCGCCGATCCGCTGCAGCGACGAGTCCCTGACTCGCGTCCAGGATGTGGCGGTTGTGACTTGTGTCGAGCACGTCGCCGGAGGGCGGCTCGCGGCGACGAATCTGCTCGTGCGCGAAGCGGCGGGCTGGAAAATGTTTCACCACCACGCCGGGCCCCTCGCTCCGGAGCCCGAAGCCCCGTCCCCGAGGCGCGTGCACTGACGGTGGGAAAGAGCGCCGGTCCGTGTCACGATACAGCTCGGGGGGACGGAGGCCGCAACGCGTGATCCGACTCAACTTCGTTCTGCATCGCAACAAGAATCTGTCGCGAGAGAAATTCCAACTCTACTGGCGTGAGACCCACGGACCGCTGGTCGCGAGCGTCCAGCGCGCACTCGGCATCCGCCGCTACGTGCAGAATCACACCGTCGACGACGCGATGAGCCAGGGCTTCCGGGAGCCGCGGGAGGGCATGCAGGAACCGCCGGACGGCATCGCGAGCTTGTGGTTCGACACACGCGAAGAACTCGCCGCCGCTTTCGAAAGCGCTGAAGGGCGCGAAGCGGGACAGCTCCTCCTCGAGGATGAGAAGAAGTTCATCGATTTGGAACGATCTCCCATCTGGCTCGCCCAAGAGATCGCGCAGATCAATCCGATGCCCGAGAACAGCATCGTCGCGACTCCCGAGAGCACGTGGGTGAAGCTCTGCTACTTGCTGAACCCGCTTCCGGGTATGTCGGAAGAAGCCTGTCAGAAAACCTGGCGCATGGATCACGGCTACCTCATCCGCAAGCACAGCGGACCGACATGCTTCCAGCGCTACATCCAGAACCACACGCTCGACGATCCGCTGAACGCTCCGCTGCGCGCGTCGCGCAACGCTCCGGCGCCGTACACGGGCCTCACCGAAGCCTGGTTCGACCGTTACGATCTGGAAAAGATCTTGGCCTCTCCCGAGAGCGAGGGCGCCTTGGGCTTCGGCTATTTCCTCGAGGATGAGCGCCGCTTTATCGACTTCAACCAATCGTCGGTGTGGTCCGTCAAGGAACGGGTTTTCATCGATCAATACAACTAGGCGAAAGCGCGTAGGCCGCGCGCTAAGATCCGGCTAGGAGGCTGTGAGCCATGCTTGCCCATATTCCCCTAGAACCTCTGATCCTGATCGGCGGCATGATTGGACTCGCCACGTTCGGCCTCGGCGCGCTCGTGGGTTCGCGGCGGAGCGCCTTGCGTCGCCAGGTGGAAGAGCTCTCCGCCTCGCTCGAGCTCGTTCAAAAAGAACGGGAACTCGCACTATCGGAGCTCGCCGCCGCGAAGGAGCGGATCGCCGAACTCGCCCGGGAGAAAGAGGCCTACCGCGCGCAGGTCGCCGACCATTTCGTCGGTGCGTCGGACCGGTTGCGAGACCTGACGCATCAGTACCGAGCGCTCTATGAGCACCTGGCGACCGGTGCGAGCGCCCTCTGTCCGGAGAACTTCTCCGCCCTCGAGGGCGGGTTCGAGGACGGGTTGCGGCTCGAAACCGGGGACGGCACCGAGGATCCTCAGGCCGAAGGGTGAGCGGAGACGCCCCGGCGACCGAGCCCCTCTGTCAGCTCGATGATTTGCCCGACCCCGGCGCGCGAGGTTTCACCGTCGAGATCGACGGAAGCCCGCGCCAGATCATCGTCGTGCGCGTCGCGGAGCACGTCTACGGCTACCTGAACTGGTGTCCCCACCGTGGGACGCCCCTCGATTGGCTGAAAGACCAGTTTCTCGACCGCGAGGGCCAATACGTCATCTGCGCGACCCACGGCGCCTACTTCCAACGGGAAGACGGGTTGTGTGTGGCCGGCCCCTGTCAGGGGGATCGGCTGCGATCCTTCCCGGTCGCTGTGCGCGATCGCGGCGTTTTCGCGGAATCTTCCCTCAAGTCTTGACCCCTACGTCACGTTGTTATCGTCGGGTGAGCAACACCCGGGGAGGCCTTCCTTGCGCTTTCGCAAGACCAAACTGATCGCGACTATCGGACCCGCTTGCGACGAACCGAAGATCCTGCACGCCATGTTCGAAGCGGGCGCGAACGTCGTTCGCCTCAATCTGTCTCACGGGACGCCGGACGATCAGGTTCGTCTCCTGACCCGTGTCCGGGAAGTCGCGTCGGCCGGCAACTTCAACATCGCGGTGATGGCCGATACGAAGGGCATCGAGATTCGAACGGGGACGGTCGCCGGTGGTGCCGCGGTTCTCGAGCAGGGAGATCGCTTCACGCTGTTCGAGAAACAGACGGAAGGCGGCCCGAGCGGTGTCTCGGTGACCTACCCGGGGCTCGCTCAGCGTTTGTCACTCGGTGACGAAGTGCTCCTCGACGACGGGAAGATCGCGCTCCGCGTGGAGCGCTTGACCCCGGGCGAAGTCGATTGCCGCGTCGAGTGCGGCGGAACCCTGCGCAACCGCAAAGGCGTGAGTTTCCCCGAGATCGACCTCATCCGGAGCGCGTTCGGGCCCGACGTCGAGCACGATCTCGATTTTGCGATCGAGAACGGCGTCGAGTACATCGCCGCGTCGTTCGTACAATCTGCCGAAGACATCGAGAACATTCGCGCGTATCTGAAAGAGCGAGGCGCGGAGATTCCTATCATTGCGAAAATCGAGAACCGTCGCGCCGTCGACGGCCTGGCGGAGATCGTCGCCGTCGCCGACGGAGCGATGGTCGCGCGCGGCGATCTCGGTGTCGAGCTACCGGTGGAAGAAGTGCCGGAGCTCCAGAAGCGGATCATTCGCACGACGGTCTCGAACGGGAAACCGGTGATCACGGCGACACAGATGCTCGACTCGATGGAGCGGAACCCGCGACCGACGCGCGCCGAAGCGAGCGACGTGGCGAACGCCATCTTTGACGGGACGTCCGCGGTGATGCTTTCCGGGGAGACAGCGGCCGGGATCTACCCCGTCGAAGCGGTGACGACCATGGATGCGATCGCGCTCCGAGCCGAGCAGGCGATCGATGAGTTCGGAACGCTGCAGAACATCCAGCCGAACCCGTCGAATCAAGTGACGGAAGCCGTGGCCCAAGCGGCTCGGACGATGAGCACACACTTGTCCGCCGCCGCCATCGTCGCGGTCACAGAAACCGGCTTTACGGCGCGCATGATTTCGAAGTATCGGCCGCGCTGCCCGATCGTCGCGGTCACCGCGTCAGAAAAAGTGATGCGGATGCTCGCTATGAACTGGGGCGTGATGGCGATCCAAGCCGACGGCGCGGACGACGAGCGCGTCGAGCTCGCCCTGGCGCGCGCTGCGGAAATGGGGATCGTGCAGTCGGGCGACATCGTCGTCGCCACCGGTGGTATCTCTCACCACTCCGGTGCGACGAACATGATTCGCGTCGTGACCTGTTAGAAGGCTTTCGCGCCTAGCGCTTCGTCGAAGGGAAATCCGGGTCCCGCTTTTCCTTGATGGCCTTCGCGCCTTCGACGACGTCGTCGTCGAAGAAGTTCAACATTTCAAAGGCCAGCGAAGACTCGAAGATCGGAATCGCTTGGCGGACCCAGTGGTTGAGCGATCGCTTCGTCCAACGGATCGCCATTTGGGGACCGCTCGCGAGCTTGTCCGCGATCTCGAGGGCGGTCGGGAGAAGTTCGTCGGCGGGCACGGCCTTGCTGACCAGGCCGATCCGTTCCGCTTCCTTGCCGTCGATAAAGTCCGCGGTCATCAGGTAATACTTCGCCTTCGCCATACCGCAAAGGAGCGGCCATACGATTGCCGCGTGATCACCGGCCCCCACCCCCAGGCGGATGTGTCCGTCGGTGAACCGCGCGTCTTCGGCGATGACGCTGATGTCCGCCATCATCGCCACGGCGAGGCCCGCTCCGACGGCGACCCCATTGATGGCCGACACGATCGGTTTTTCGCAGTTCACGATGTTGTAGACGATGTCCGCCGCTTCTTTCATCACGGCGGCGATTTGCCCGAAGTCTTTCGTCTGCGCTTCGATCATATCGAGGTCGCCACCCGCTGAGAACGCGCGGCCGGCGCCGGTGATGACGGCGACGCGCGTCTCCGGATCGCGGTCGATGTCTTTCCAGACTTCGCCCAGCTGGCCGTGGAGAGCGGCGTCGGTCGCGTTGAGTTTTTCGGGACGATTGATCGTCACCAACAGCACGCCGGACGAGGGGCGCTCGAATTTCAGGTGGTTGTAGGCGGAGTAGTCCATGGGGGCTTTTCCTTCGGGAGATCGGTTTGTTGGCTACTGGGTTTCTTCGTCGGCGATCACGCGACGGAAGAGCGCCCGAACGGGAGCCGCAAGCTCACTCAAGGGGCGTCCGTCGGGAGATTCCATCCATTGCCCCGCAGTGTTGCTCACGGCCCCGAGGATGGCAGCGGCGGTGACATCCGGATCCAGACCGGCGAGACCGCCGTCCCGCTGGACGTCGCGGACGCGGTCCGCGACCCACGCGTTCCATTGCTGAAAGTCCGCGACGCTTTGTGCGCCGATACTTTGGCGGATCTTCCACGGCAGGCTGCGCGGGCCCCGTGCGTGAATCCACAACAGATTCGCGTCGTCCTCGAAGCAGGAGAAGAGCGAGTCGATGACGGTAAGAAGTCGCTCTCTCGACCCCTCGCGCGCCGCAACCGCCTCTTGCACTGCTTCGCGAACCGCGACACCGGCCGCGAGTACCACTTCTTCGAAGAGCTCTTCCTTGCCCGAGAAGAGCGCGTAGAGCGAGGCGAGAGAGATCTCCGCCGCCGCTGCGATTTCCGCCATCTGGGCGCCGTCGAAGCCCTTCGCGGCGAAAATACTCGATGCCGCTGCCACGGCGTCGAGACGTCGCATCGCGATTTCGCGGTCACGCCGTGCGGCGCGGCGTGAATGGGCAGGGTGCTTTTCCACTTCTTTTTGTGTGTTCAAAACGACTCCCGAGGGCGAATTTCTGCAGTGAAAGCTCCTCGCGACGTCCTTGTCTACGGAGAGAATTCTCATTCTGCCAGATTCCTCCTACTGTCTCGAGAAAGAAAGCTCCGGTAGCCAGGAAGGGAGTTCCCCATGATGGACCGGCCGACTGCGCCGGAATTGCTCGAGACCATCGCGAGCGTTCTCGAGAACGAGGTGCTGCCCGAACTCGAGGGTGCCGCGGGGCACAAAGTCCGGGTCGCGGCGAATCTATGTCGGATTCTCGAGCGCGAGTTTCAGCTCGGACAGGGCGCCGCCGCACGCGAGATCGCACGGCTTCGCGCGCTTCTGGGTGAGGCGGAAGAGGGCTCCGCTCTCGCTCTCAACGATGCACTCCGCAAGCGACTCGAGCAGTCCGACGATCCGGAGTTCGAAGCGCGCGTACTCGGTGTGTTGCTCGAAATCGGACGCGACAAACTCGCGATCGCAAAACCCGGTCACGACGACTACGACTTCTCGGATGAATGGGCGTGACCGATCTGGCCCCGGGATTGGCGGCTCTCTTGCGTGAGGCGTGGTCTGCGGACGTCCGGGTCGAGGCGATGGAGGTCGCCTCGGCGGGCGCGCGGCGCACCAACCTGCTTTTTGACGCCGTCGCCGTCGCCGGCGATCGGCGCGAAGCCCTGGTCGCCACCATCATGCCGACACCGGAGATCGCGCACAGCACGATGTCTGTCGAAGCTTCTTTGCTGCGGACCGCCGAAGCCGCCGCGGTACCGGCGCCGCGCCTCGTTCTGGTCAGCGAGGACCCAAAGTACGTAGGCGGGCCGCTCTTCATCACGCGCCGCGTTCGGGGTGAATCGATTCCGCGGCGGATCCTCCGGTTGTGCGAAGGGCAGCCGGGTCTCGGGGAGCGCGTCGCGTATCAGTGCGGCGAGGCGATGGCGCGCCTCCACGCTGTGCCCGAAGCGGAAGTCGACCCCGGGGTCGAAGGGCCCGCCGAAGGTGATCCCGGCCTTCATGCGCTCCGCGATCTCCAGGAAAAAAACGCGGCGCTTCTCCAGCCTTCCCCGGCGATGACGTTGGCGTTGGTGTGGCTCGAACGAAACTTGCCAAAACCTCCCGCTTCGGGGCTTTCCCTCGTCCATGGCGATTGGCGCAATGGCAACATCGCCGTTAGCGAGCGCGGACTCGAAGCGGCGTACGACTGGGAAATCGCTCACCTCGGAGATCCCATGGAAGATCTCGCGTGGATCTGTGTGCGCTCCTGGCGGTTCCGAAACGATCATCTCGAAGTCGGAGGTTTCGCGAAACGCGACGCGTTGTTCGAGGGCTATCGCGCCGGAGGAGGCACGATCGACGCGGAGCGTTTTCGCTGGTGGAAAGTGCTTCGCACTGCCTGGTGGGGACTCGGACTCGCGGACCAAGCGGCGTCCCACTTGGATGGTTCCTTCTCTTCGATCGTGATGGCGGCGAGCGGCCGCCGCGTCGCCGAGCTCGAGTACGACGTGCTCATGCTACTTTCCCGCGAATACGCGCCCTTCGGCACAAAGGTCCCATCATGAAGACTCGTCACACCCGAAGTATCGCCCGCAAGTTGTTGCTGCGGTCGCCGCTGTTCCTCATCACCGCGCTCGTGGTCGCGTGCCAATCACCGCCGCCGGTGGTCAACGTCCAAGCACCGCCGTGTGATTGCGCCTGCAACTTCAAAGCGACGACGCCTCAAATCGGCAAGGGTTGTCACGTGCAGGGCGACGTCCTGATCTGCCCTTTGGTACGACGCACGCTGGATATCGAGCCCGCCTACCCGAGCGAAGACCCGCGCTGCGAGCGCCAACCCGACGGCACGATGGCGTGTGAGATCGTCGACTAGCCGAACTTCCGGCAGTCGACTAGCCGAACTTCCGGCAGTGCGAGATCGTCGATTAGCCGAACTTCCGGCAGTGCGAGATCGTCGACTAGCTAACGCTCGATCGACAGAAACGCGCCATCGCCGAGCGCGATCCCATCGACGGAATCGTGCGCGTCACCCCGTGGGCGAAACTGAAAGCGTCGCAACTCCCCCGGTGAGAAGCGGAGCTCCTCCCGCAAACCGCGCAAGGCGCCGCGCAAGAGCCCGGTGGCGACGATCCCCATGGTGAATCGCGCGTTGAATTCGACGACGGCGCGCAGTTTCTCCTGTCCGTCAGCGGCGCGGTAGCTCAACGCGTCGACCCCGCAGGGCCCGCGGTAGCCGGCCCGCGCGGCGGACGAGGCGACACACGAGGCGGCTTCGCGCAGTTCTTCTTCCCACGCTTCTCCGGTTCGAACGCGCCCTCGCGAATCGATCTCGCCCCGGTGGCCCAGGAACGCGCCCCGCGCGGACACGTCCTGACGAAGACTCCCCAAAAGACGCAGGCTTCCGTCCGCTTCGACGGCGAACTGCACCGAGAAATCGGCGATTCGATCGAGTGCGGGTTCGACGACGACACCGCCGCGTCCCCGAAGACCGGTGAGCGCGGGTGCGAGTTCTTCGCCGAAAGAAGCCACGGCCATCGTCCGCTGCCCCCGCCCCGTCGTTCCCAAGCGCGGTTTCAGCACGACGCGCGGAGCTCTTTCCCCCGATGCCGGATGGAAGTGCGCACGGAGCACGTCTGCCGCCGCATCGGGTTCCTCGAGATCGGCTTCGTCGAGGATGCACACGGCATCGAGGAATTCATCCGCGTCGAGGTTCTCCTCGCGCGCCGTTCGAATCGCGAAGGCCTTGTCGTGAGTCGCCAAGACGGTCGGAGGATCCGCCCCGCCGACCTGCGACACACCTTCGGCTCGCAAGCGTTCGCAGGCTGCCTCGGTATTGATCCACGCCCACCCGGAAGCGTTTTTCAGGAAATCGAAAATCGCCTCCTCGGGGGCGGGGCCGATCGCGGGGGGCCACGCCAGAACGGCTCCACCGAGAAGCGAGGCGCCGCGACCGAAGAGCCACGACCAGAGTGCCGCGGCCTTGGCCGCCTCGGGCGGAAGCGGGTCCGGTGGCTGGGGTTCTTCGCCGCCGAGGTTCCCGAGGAGCTTCATCGGCTTTTCCGCGCTTCGCGGACGTAGTCGATAAAACCGTCGCTAAGCCCCGCAAGGCGTCGCGGTTCGACGCGAAAATCCTTGCCTTTGGCGCGAGCCGCAGAGAGCGGAAAGGGAACCGCGTCGACGTAGCGGCGAGTTTCGTCCGTTTCGTCCGACAAGCGTCCGAGCCACTCTCGAGCGCTCGCGACGTGACGGATCTCGTCCCGGTGAACTTCTTCGAGGACGTCCGCGCTCTCCGGATCGCCTGCGCGTCGGAATCCCTCGGCGTAGTAGAGCGTAAAGTCGAGGTTCGCTTGCTCGAGGGTGAGGCCCAGCCCGGCGAGAAACGAGCGCGGGCCAGCGTGCGACTGATCCATGCGCTCGACTTGCTTCCAGAAGTAGCCGCCGGGCGGTTCGTCACCGAGCTCCCCGTCGTGAGCCCGGAGGCGTTCCAGGTACATCCGGCAGTGTCGCTGCTCATCGCCGAGTGTCAGAAGCCAATCGTTTCGCAAGCCGACGGGAACATCGGGCCAACGCAAGATGGCCCAGGCGAGCATTTCCACGGCCATCAATTCGTGGTGCGCAAAGCGCTCGAGGCAACGGCTTCGTTCTCGCTTGTCCGAGAGGGCGCGGAGCGGCGGGAGCCGCGGGTTGCCTTCGACGAGGGTGAGCTTCGGCACACGCGCGGGCCACTTCGGCGGGGGTGCGCTCGGTGCGAAGCCAGTGAGCGCGGGTGAGTCCGCTGGTTCGAGCTTTGGGGCGAGCTCCCCCTCTTCGAGGATGCGCCGGCAGAATTGCTCGAGCGGGTCTTTTGTCCGAAGCGCGCCGCGCACGACGTTCTCTCCTGCAGTCGATTTTCCCGAGGGGAAGATACCAAAACGTCTGGGAAAACCGGGGCTTACCGAGGTGTGGGTCAAATCCTTCAGGGCCGGTCTGGGTGGATCCTCAAATCTCTCGATTTGCCCATAGAAAACGGATAGTTACAGACTTTCTCCGACGGAGGCCACGGACGTTGTGGAAGAGACGTTCTGCTACGATAGATCTCCCCTCGCCCGTCTGCGCCGGGTTCATTGAGAGACCGAGCCGTGATGAAGGACAAAGACCGTTACTGGGATTGCTTGGACCATGCAATGGAAGCATCCCATGGTGGTCGCACCGACGAAGCACTCGCCTGGTTAGAAGAGGCACTGAAAGCCGTTCCGAACGGTGCGGAAGCGCACAACGGTCGCGGCGAAATCCTATGGGACGAGGGCAAGGTCGACGAAGCCGTCTACGAGTTCGAGCTCGCGACGATGGCGGATCCGAAATTCATGACGGCGCACTTGAATCGCGCGGAGCTCTTGATCGAAGAGCTCGGCGAGTTCGAGCAAGCGATCCGCGTGTGCGACGAGCTCCTTTCGGGGCGCAGCGAGCTACCCCGGCCGGATCGTTCCACGGAAGCCGAGATCTACTACCTGAAGTCGAAGGCGCTCTTCTACCTGGACGATCTCGACGGCGCGCTCTTTCTCGTGCGCCGGGCGAGCAAAGCGTCGGGCGATGTCGCGGTCTACCGCGCTTTCGAGGGGCAGATCAGTTTCGAGCTCGGTTCCTTCGACGAGGCGTTGGTTCTTCTCGAGCAGGCGACGCTTCTCGATCCCGAGGCACCCCACGCGCTCTATCACCTGGGGCTCGTGCTCGAGCGAACCGGCCGCGAAAGCGACGCGGTGGCCGCCTTCGCCCGGGCGCACGCCCTCGAGCCCGATCACTACCCGACGCCGGTCGAGATCGATCTCGACACGTTCGAGGCCGCGGCCGCTGCGGCGCTCGCAAACCTGCCCCGCTCGATTCGCGAGTACGTCGAGCACGTGCCGGTTCTCATCGAGGATTTCCCGTCGCCGGAGCTTTTGGGCGAGGAGGAAATCTCCCCCCAGATCCTCGGCATCTTCATCGGCGTACCGCGAACCGAGGCCGCCGTCACCGCCCAGGCGCGCGACGTCGACCGTGTGGTGCTCTTCAAAAAGAACCTCGAAAAAGTTTGTCGCACCCACGCTGAACTGGTCGACCAAATCCAGATCACGGTGAAACACGAAATCGGACATTACCTGGGGCTCGACGAGGACGATCTCGATCGCCTGGGCCTCGCCTAGATGACCGAGCTCGTCGAGAAGCTCCGCGCCATCGTCGGCGACGAGGCCGTTCTCGCAAAAGACGAAGAGCTCTTCGTCTACGAAGTCGACGGGCTCACCTTGCACGCGGGCCGTCCGGCGGCGGTCGTTCTTCCCGAGACCGCGCTCCAAATATCGCAAGTGGTGCGGGCTTGCCGGGAAGCCGGCGTGCCCTTCGTTCCGCGCGGCGCCGGTACCGGTTTGTCCGGCGGCGCCGTCGCGATCGAGGGGGGCGTCGTCATCGAATGTCAGCGCATGCGGCGCATCCTCGAAGTGAACCCCGTAGATCGACTGGCCGTCGTGCAGCCCGGCGTCGTGAACGCGGAGCTTTCCGATGCCGTCGCTCACCTCGGTTTGTTCTATGCGCCCGACCCGTCGAGCCAGCAAGCCTGCACGATCGGCGGCAACGTCGCCGAGAATTCCGGCGGCCCTCACACGTTGAAGTACGGGACGACTACGGACCATATCCTCTCGCTCGAACTGGTGTTGCCAGACGGTGAGATCGTCCGCATCGGTTCGGACGCCGGCGGCCAAGCGGGCTACGACTTGCTGGGCGCCCTCGTCGGCAGCGAGGGAACCCTCGGAATCGTCACGGAAATCACGGTGCGTTTGACGCCGCTCCCCGAACGAATCGAAACGCTCCTGGCCGTGTTCCCCGACGTCGTTTCGGCGTGTCGCGCGGTAACGTCGATGATTCGCTCGGGCCTCGTGCCGGCGTCCCTCGAAGTCGCGGACCAGCGCACCATCGCCGCTGTCGAGGCGAGTGTCTACGCCGCCGGGCTGCCGACCGATGCGGGTGCGTGTTGCTGATCGAACTCGACGGCGTCCCCGCCGCGGTCGAGCAACAGGTCGCCCGTGTGCGCGAGCATTGCCGTGACGCGGGTGCCGACCGGGTCGAAGTCGCAAAGGACGAACAGGAACGACAACGTTTCTGGCGCGCCCGAAAAGGCGCGTTCGGCGCCATGGGGCGGCTCGGACCGGATCTGTACGTCCACGACGCGGTCGTTCCGCGCACGAAACTCCCGGAGATTCTCGAGCGTGTGTGCGCCATCGCGGACGAGCATCGGCTCACGTTGTCGAACGTGTTTCACGCGGGCGATGGCAATCTCCACCCGAACATCTCCTTCGACCGGAGAGACGAGGACGAGCTCAAGCGTGTCATCGCGGCGGGCGAGGAGATCCTCCGCACCTGCGTCGAGGCCGGCGGCGTCATCACCGGAGAGCACGGGATTGGCACCGAGAAACGCGAATTCATGCCGCTGCTTTTCAGCGAGTCCGATCTCGACGCGATGCGCGCGCTGCGCGGCGTCTTCGATCCCGAGCTCGTCTGTAACCCCGGAAAGGTCTTCCCGACGACGCGCTTCTGCGTGGAAGCGAACCCGAAGGCGCGGGGCTACGACCGAGTGCCCTTCAGTTGAGCCGCGTTCGAGAACTTCGCGATGCACTCGGCGACGGCTGCGTAGGACAGCAAGAGCCGCTCGACATCGACGGCGAAGCAGTCAGCATCGTGGTCACGCCGAAATCTTCCGACGCTTTGTGCGAAGCCCTCAGCGCGATCCAGCGATTGGGCCTCGCCGCGCTGATCTGCGGCGGTGGAACGCGACTCGGT
This sequence comes from Myxococcota bacterium, assembly GCA_965223705.1. Classification (GTDB taxonomy): domain Bacteria; phylum Myxococcota_A; class UBA9160; order UBA9160; family UBA6930; genus UBA6930. Next base: position 389,962 of record OZ245015.1, read on the forward strand.
CTCGGCAATCCCCCGCGCCGCGCCGATCTCCTGTTGTCGACCTCGGGGCTCTCGGGAATTGTTGAACTCGACGGGGCTGAGGGCGTGCTCTCGGCGGGCGCCGGGACGCCGCTTTCCGTCCTTCGCGAAGCGGCGCACGCAGCGGGTTGGCAGCTGCCGTTCGATCCGCCCGGTGCGACGTCGACGCTCGGCGGTGCGCTCGCGAGCGCCGCGGTGGGGCCGCGCTTCCCGTCGCCTCGGGCCTTCACACTGGGCCTCTCGATCGCCGGACCCGACGGGACCCGCACGCGCTTCGGAGGTCGTGTCGTCAAGAACGTGACGGGATACGACCTGGTCAAAGTCCACGTCGGGGCCTGCGGAAGTCTCGGTGTGCTCGAATCCGCCTGGGTTCGGCTGCAACCGATTCCGGAAGCTGTGGAAAACTACGCCGTCCGCATGAGCTTTGAAGATTGCTCCGAAGCCTGGGGACGCGTGCTCGAGGCGTCCCGTTTATCGAGTGTTCGCATGGCTGCTTGCGACGCGACGTCGGGCGAGGGAGATCCGTTGCTCGCATTCGAGCTCGCCGGCGATGCGCCCGCGGTTGCGCGCGAAGCGGAGTCGCTGCGCAAGCTTCTCGCGGTCGAGCGAGACGACTCGGAGCGCGCTTCGAACGTTCGAGATGCCCAGGGCCGGTGTCCCGAGGGCGGCATCGCCGTTCGTCTCCGAAGCCTGCCGAGCCAGCTGCCCGCGGTCGTCGATCTCCTGGCCGGAGAAGGCGGGCGCTCGCTGCTCTACCCGCATCGAAGCGAACTCTTCGTCCAGTTCGAGGACGTCGCCGGCGGGAGGATCGATCTCGTGATGGAGTGCGTCGCGCGAGCTGCGGAGCTCGGTCGCGGCTACTACGTCGTTTCGGGAGCCCCGAAGGCGCTCAAAGAACGCTTCGATGTTTTCGGATTTGCCGAATCGCAACGCCCGCTCTTCGAGAACATGAAGCGCGCATTCGATCCCGAAGGGACGCTGAACCCCGGTCGCTTCGCGGGGCGCCTGTGACCGAGACGCGCGCAAACGACAGCACGGCGCTCGACGCGATCTATCCCAAGTCTCTCGACTGTGTCCATTGCGGGCTCTGTCTCACGTCGTGCCCGACGTACCGGGTCACCGGTCGCGAAACGTCGTCGCCGAGGGGTCGTATCTACCTGATGCGCGGGGTGGCGGAGGGGAAGATCCCCCTCGGCGAAACCGTCGCCGACGAGGCGTACCTGTGTTTGGGTTGCCGCGCCTGTGAGACGGCGTGTCCCTCCGGCGTCGAGTTCGGGACCTTGATCGAGAAGACGCGAGCCGAGGCGACGCAAGCTGGCTTGCGAAAGGGCTGGGCACCGAAGATCGAGCGCTTCGCGCTCCGCCAGGTCGTCGCTCGGCGCAAGGCGCTGTCAGCACTCGTGGCGCTATTGGCGACGGGACAACGCTTCGGTCTCGATCGCCTCGTCGCGCGCTTCTTGCCCGAATCACTCCGCGACGCGCAAGCGCTGCTCCCTCCGATCCCTCGCCTGGCCGATCGCAAGCGTCTGCCGGCTTTCTCTCCTGCGGAGGGCAAGCGACGGGGGCGAGTCGCCTTTTTCGAAGGTTGCGTGATGCCGGAGCTCTTCGGCCGCGCAAACCGGGCCACGGTCTCGGTGTTGACGCGCAACGGTTTTGACGTGGTGGTCCCGCCCGAGCAGGTATGTTGCGGTGCGCTCCACGCGCATTCGGGTGATCCCGAAGCGGCGCACGAATTGGCGGAACGGAACCTCGCGGTCTTCGGCGACGAGAACGTCGACGCCATCATCAGCAACTCGGCGGGATGCGGGGCGGCGCTCAAGGAAACCGAACATTGGCTCGGGGCCGCCGCGAAGCCCTTGGCGACGCGCACACGCGATGTTCTCGAGTTTCTCGACGCCGTCGGACTCCGCGAGCCGACGACCGAAGTCGCGATGCGCGTGTGTTACGACGATCCGTGTCACCTGATCCACGCGCAGCGCGTGGCAGATGCCCCGCGGCGCGTGCTCGGTGCGATCCCCGGACTCGAATTGGTGCCGCACCGCGATCCCGGAAGCTGCTGCGGCGCAGCCGGGATCTACAACGTCACGCAACCCGAGATGTCGGCAGCGGTCCTCGAGCGAAAAATGGAAGCGCTCGCTGCGGCGGCTCCCGATGCGATCGTCTCCGGCAACCCGGGATGTTTGATGCAGCTCGCGAGCGGTGTGCGACAAGCGGGACTCCGCGCACGCGTGCTCCACCCTGTGGAGCTCCTCGCCGAGGCCTACGCCGCTAGCGGTAGAGGATGACGTCCGGGTCTCGGCGAGGCAGGCGGACGCGTGGGAAGGCGCCGAGGCCGAGGTCGCCGATGGACCCTTGCAGCACGAGCTCGATCGGCAGAATGGATTCGCGACCGCGAACCAAACCGAACTTCTCCTGCACGCCCTCGTAGACGTAACTCGAGCGTGCCCTCGGGCGCATGTCCGCGTAGTGCGTCAGGCCGAGACGCGCGCGCTCGAAATAGCGGTCGCGATCGGCGTCGTGCTCGTATTGGAGGTCCGGGTCGGTGAGCGCGAGCCGTCGCGAGGTTTCGTCGAGCGTGGCGACGAAGCGCGCCAAGCGCTCTTCGCCGATCGCCTCGCGGCGGGTTTCGGGTTCGCCGCTGTCGCCCCCTTTCGGTGTGGCGTAGGAAATTTCGAGCACGCGCCCGCCGAGCATCGCGATGCCCTCGGGGTGGAGTTCACCGTTGGATTTGCGGCCGTCGATGAGTTCCGGACGCAGTCCGAGACCGCGAGGACCGACGACTTCCGGATTCTCCCGCAGGAAGTCCCGCGACAATCGGATCTCTTGAGGCGAGGTGTCGGCGAGCTCTTCACGCAACGCCTGGCCGGCTTCCTCGCCGCCCTCGGTGTCCGCGAAGTTTTTCGCCGCCCGCGACAACATGGCGTGCCGAAGCTCGGTCTCTTCGTAACCGAGAGCGTTGTCAAACGCCTGCTTTCCCGCCTTCTCGCGCAGTTCGGCGAGGTCCGCGGCGGGGCGTCCGCGCTTCTCGGCGATTCGCAAGGCTCCGACGTAGTTTCCGCGGCTGTGTTCGTACTTCTCGAGCCACGCGGAAACCTCATCGGCGTGCTCACCTCCCGGGTACTTCTCGAGATACATCTCGGCGAAGACCGCCGGCGATCTACGCTTGGGTCGCACCCATGGAAACTGGATCAGGCGGCCGGGGAAGTTCGTGACGACCTGTGGGACGCTCGGCAACTCGATGGCCCACTCGAGAGCGCGCGGCAGATCGCGATCCCGCGCGCCTTTCGCCAGGTGCCCGAAGAAGAGCCAGCGCGCTTGGTCGCTCCGCTGTGTTCGCAGCGCCGCGCGATGGGCGGCCAGGGGGTTCTGATCGGGGCTACTCCACGCAACCGCGGCGTGGCGCGCCATGTTCGAGTCTTCGTCGGCCTCCTCGCCGAGCTTTCGGAGTGACTTCCACGCCGCGTCGTCTTCCCCCGCTTCGGAGGCGGCGAGTGCTTCTGCGAACGCGGCTTCATCGGCGAGCTCGGGCACCGCTTCGCGGAGGCGGATCGCCTCGCCAGCGATGTCTCCCGCTCCGAGGAGGGCCAAGGTCAAGCGCCGGCTGGCCTCCAATCGGTCGAGGGCCAAGTGCGCCGTCGCTTCGAGGCTGCGCGCCCTTTCGGCGTTCTCGAGCAGGGCCTGGGCTTTCGCCTCTTCGAGGACGCGGCTCGCCTCGGGGTCTTCCGCGGCGTAGCGCAGGGTGCGTTCCGCCAGCGCAACGGCCAGTTGCGCCTCTCCACGGTCGAGAGCTTCTTCCGCGAGTTTCAGGTTCTTCTGGCGCTGCGTCTCGTACCAGCGCCGTTGATTTCGTTCGATGCGCGGAATGAGTTCGAGCGCCCGCGGGTCGTCGGGGTTCGCCTCGACGAACTCCTTCCACTCGTGAAGCGCCATGCGTTCTTCCGGCGAGAGTGAGTCGCGCACGTGCTCCCGCACGCCGACGCGGACGAGCGCCTGGAGCACGCGGATCGGAAGCAGGTTGCCCGTCGCGATCGACCGCCCGACGGGCTCCACCAAGCTGTTCGCCGCTCCGCCGAAACGTCGCATTCGCGCGTCGCGTAGGTGCCGGTCCGCGTGCCGGAGCGGATCGCGCGCGACCTCTCTTTCAAGACGGCGGCGTTGGGTCTCCGCGAGGTCGTCCCGCGCCAGCAGTTCCCGCGCTTCGTCGCGGAAGTCGGCGCCCGACTGTTGCAGCGTGGCGTGGAGTTCGGTTGCAAAAGGCACCAGTCCCGTGGGCGCTTCCCCTTCCTCGCTCCGCAGCGTTTCCGCCTCGCGCAGAGCTTCGAGCGCACGCTCCGTACCCTCCGTGTCGGAGATGAGCGCGTGTGCGGCGATCGAGGCCGCAAGCGCTTCTTCGGGTTCGGGCAATTGCGCGGGCCGCGCGCCGAGGGGGACGAGTGCCGTCGCCGGAGGCTCGTCCGGAGTGCTCGCGCAAGCCATCGACAGCATGGCGACCAGCAACGAAGCGAAAGCCCGTCTAACGGCTGAAGCGGTCACGGTCCACTCGTAGTGTGAAGGCGAGGAATCCCTCGAGTCGCTGTGCGGCTTCGATGCGCTCGGTCGCGCCGTCCTGGTTCGCCACGGCTTCGTAAAGACGCGCCGCCGAACTCACCAGTTCTTCGAAAGCCGGCGGATCGAAGCGCAGGCTCTCGGGCGGGTGCTTGGCGATGTACTCCTCGGCGAGACCCGCGTAGAAATCCGCGAGCGCCAGCATGTGCCGATTGCGGTTCTTGCTGTCCCGATGCTCCATCACCAGCTGCTGGTGTGCCGCCAGCGCGCGTACGTCCCCGTCGGGCGAAAGTTTTCGCGTGTCGCTCAAGTAGCGGGCGCGCGCGAGATCGGTGTGCTCGAGCTCTTCGCGCAAGATGGCTTCGTAGTGTGTGCCGGTCACTTCCTGCGAGAGGACTTCGAGGAGCGCCCGGCGACTCGCGAGCGTATCGAGCGGCGTGAGAGGGCCCGTTTCTCCTGCGATACTCATGGCGATCGGTGTGCTCGCGCCGGGTTCCGGAACCAGCGTCGCCGCCTCCGCGAACGCGTCGCAGAGCGCCGCGTTGTGACGCGCTTCGTCCTGAAGCGGTCCCGCGTAGCGGGACGCGAGCCGGTACTGCTCGGCCGCGAGGTCGAAGGCCCGCAGCCGCTCGAGGGCGCGCGCTTTCGCGAAGGCGATGACGTCCGAGAAATGGCCCGCACGGAGTGCGTCGCCGTGTGCCGCTTCCAAGTTCTCGAGTCGCAACAGCGAGGCGCGGTAGACGTTGCGCCCGGTGAAGTCGCGGGCCGGCGCGAAGCGGTAGGTATCGTCGGCGACGTGGCGCCGCAGAACGGCGACGATCTCGAGCACGTTTTCCGCGGGGCGATACCGCGGATCCGGCGGAGGCGTCCGTCCGCAGCCGAAGACTGGCAGAAGCAGCAAAAACGCGACGAATCTCGTCGCGTTCATCGCGTGGGCTTCCGGCGACGCGGTTTCGAGCCGGAGCTCGCCGCGACTTCGTTGAGCATTTTCTCCGTCGCAATGACCGCCGCCGCCATCTGATCCGAATCCACGCCCTGGGTCACGAGATTCCCGTCTTCGGGATGGCTACCCACCCAGCTGATCACGGTTTCGACAAGTGCGTGGGTGCGGCCTCCGGGGGGGATGCGCACCCGGAAGTCTGCGAGACGTGGAACGGAGATCTTGAAGCTCTTGAGCGCCTTCTTCGTCGCGTTCATGAACGCGTCGTAGCCGCCGTCGCCCTCGGCTTTCGCGGTCGATGTGCGACCTCGAAACGCGATCGTCACCGTCGCCGTGGGCACACTGTCATGACCGACGACCACTTCGTAGTCGCTCACGCGAATGAGCTGCTCGCTCGGAGTTTTCAGAACGTCGGCGATGATGAAACGCAGATCCTCGGGGACGACGGTGTGTTTCTTGTCCCCGAGCTCGATGATCCGCCGCAGGAGCGTTTCGCGCACGTCGTCCGGAAGCTCGATGCCCAAGTGCGCGAGATTCTGGTCGAGGGAAGCGCGGCCCGAAAGTTTTCCCAACGCGTAGCGGCGCTTGCGCCCGAACCGGGCGGGCAGCAAACGGCTCGCGTAGAGATCGCCCTTCGCGTCTCCATCGGCGTGAATCCCTGCCGTTTGCGTGAACACGTCGCGACCGACGATCGGAGCGTTCGCGGAGACCTCTTTGCCGCAGAACGTCTCGACCAACCGCGAAGCCGCGACCAGCCGATCTTCATTCACGCCAGTCCGGTAGGGGGTGTGATCGTGCATGGCGGCCACGACTTCGACGAGCTTCGAGTTTCCTGCGCGCTCGCCCATGCCGTTTACGCTGGTGTGGATGCCGCGCGCGCCGGCCGCGACGGCCGCGAGACAATTCGCCGTGGCGAGCCCGTAGTCATTGTGGCCGTGGTACTCCATATGGAGATCGGGCCAGGTCCGGGTCATCAGCGAGACGAAGCGCGTGACCGCCGCCGGATCTTGGATGCCCAGCGTGTCGGGGAGGTAGACGCGATCGACGCTGTGCTCGCGAAGGGTCTTCATCATCGCGAACACGTAATCGAACGAGTCGCGTACGCCATTCGACCAATCTTCCAAGTAGACGTTCACGTGGAGCCGCCGCTTGCGCGCGTAGGCGATGGTATCTGCGACGCGCGCTCGGTGTTTCTCCGGCGTCATTCCGAGCTGGGTCCGGCAGTGCTTCTCCGAACCTTTCGTCAGGAGGTTGATGACGCGGCCGCCGACGCCGTGAATCCAGTCGACAGAGGCCTTGCCGTCGCTGTAGCCCAGGATTTCGATGCTCCGCAGCCGCTTCGTCCGCCGGGCCCAACCGGCGATGCGCCGCGCGGCTTCGCGCTCGCCTTCGGAAACGCGAGAGCTGGCGATCTCGATGCGGTCGACCTCGACGTCTTCGAGCAGGAACCGCGCGAGCTGCAATTTTTCCGCCGGCGTGTAGGAGATATCCGGCGTCTGTTCGCCATCGCGCAGGGTCGTATCCATGACCTCGATGGGGGTCGTCGCGGAGACGGTCTTGCGCTTTTGGCGGGCGGAGGAAGTTGTCTTCGGGCGTTGGGCCATGGTTGTCCTGGGGGGATCTGCGACGGTATCCAGGGCATCTTACCTGTCAAGCGCCGGCTATGATTCCCACATGAGCGGGCCGCTACAGCGCGCGGACGTTGCCCTCGCAGCAGCGCTCAAGACTTCGCGGGCGGAAGCGCGCCGCATTCTCGAGCGCGGACCGGTCGAGCTCGATGGAAAGACCCGTCGATTGCGGAAAGGCGCCATGGTTCCCCGCGGCGCGCGCCTGCGGGCACCCGATTACCGGCCTCCGAGCGAGTGGATCCCCACGCCCGATCCGGACCTCCCTCTCGAGGTCCTCTCGCGTGGCGCGGGCTGGATCGCCGTCGACAAACCCGCGGGCGTGGCCGTACATCCCCGCGAGGAAAACGAGCGCGGAACGCTCCTCAACGCGGTGGTCGCGCGGGAGCCCGAAATCGTCGGTGTGGGCGAGGGCGGCCTGCGGAGCGGAGTGCTCCATCGCCTCGATGGGTTGACCTCTGGAGTCGTCCTATTCGCCACGGAGAATGGGTCTTTTTCGCTACTTCGAGACGCCTTTTCCAAACATCTCCTCGACAAGCGCTACCGAGCGTGGGTTGCCGGCCAGATCGATTCTCCGAGGCGGGTCGAGCTCCCGCTCCGGATGGCCGCGCATCATCCGGCCCGGGTGCGGGTCGCCGACGACCCGGGAGAACCGGGCGCTCGGTTGACGCGCCTGCGCTTTCGCCCGTTGCGTACGCTGGGAGAGGCGACGGAACTCGAAATCGAGCTCGAGACAGGCCACCTCCATCAAGTGCGCGTCACGCTTGCGCACCTGGGGCACCCCGTCCTCGGCGATCCCGTCTACGGCACCGCGGACGGCGCACCGCGCCTCATGCTCCATGCGGCGAGCGTCACGTGGCCAGGTCTGGACGTGCACGCCGAAAGTCCGCTTCCCCGAGAATTCCGAGATGGGCAGCGGCTGTGCGCGCGGTAGTCCTCACCGCGTCCGAGACGCTTCAGACCCAGCGGGCGGCAGGTTTTCTGGTCGAGGGTCTACGCGGGGGCCTGCCCTCGGATGCACAGACCGCGTGCTTCGACTGCGAGGAGGCGGATCCCGAGGAGTTGGCGCGCTCGGACGTTCTTGTTCTCGGTACGCCCGTTCACATGGCGGGCCCTGCGGCGAGCCTGCGTCGTTTTTTCGAGCGAACTGCACCGCTCTGGCTAGCCGGGACGGTGCGCGGAAAGGTCGGCGCCGCGTTTGTCACCGCGGGCCGGGGCGGGCTCGGCGGGGCGGAGTTCACCCTCATCGCCCTCCACGCATTCCTCGCGGAGCACGGCTATTTGCTCGTGACGATGCCTCGGGGCATCCCGGGCTTCGCCGAAGTCGGTTGTCACTGGGGGCCGATCGTCGAGACAGGGATCGGGCAGGCGGAACTCAGCGAGGGAAGTCGCGCGGGCTTGCGATCCCACGGCGAGCATATCGCCGCGGTCGCTCGGCAAATGGCGACCGGCACCGCGGCGGGCGCCTAGTTCTCGCGTTCCATCGTGAGACGCATCGCCAAGGCCTTCTCGTCTTCGGCCTCTGGGATCATTCCCTTCTTTTGATAGAAGATCGAGAGACTGGTGTGACCCAGGGGCTCGTCGGGCTCGAGCTCGACCAGCTTGCGCCCCGCCTCGAGCGCACCGTCGATATCCCCCAGACGATCGAGGGACATGGCGAGCCCGTTCCAGGCGATCGCCAGCTCGGGGTCGCTCTCCACGGCGGCGCGGTAGTGGGTGACGGCGTCTTCGTAGTCCCCGGCCAAGAACCGCTCGAAACCGGATTTGTAGTGAGTCTTCGCTTCGGACACTTCCCGAGTGTAGCCATCTCCGGGCCCTGGCTAGACTTTCCCCGGAGCGTTGCTGGCGGAGGGGGATGTGAGAAAGAATTTAGTGCGGATCGCCTTGGTGGTCCTCGTGTTGCTCGGGCTCGCCACGTGGCTTGGCGGCGGTGGTCCCAAGATCGCCGAGGGAAGCTACGTCCACATCGATGTCGGCGGCTCCTACGTCGAAGCCGCGCAGGCGCCGCTCGTCTCGCAACTCGTCGCCGGAGGTCCGACGCCTCTGGTCTCGCTCCTGTCGGAATTCGCAAAGGTCGAGCGGGATGAGCGAATCGCCGGGGTCATCCTGCGCATCGAACCGCTCGAAGTCGGCTGGGGAAAGGCCCAGGAGATCCGAGGTGGCATCGAGCGTTTGCGGGCCAAGGACCGCCGCGTCGTCGCCTACTTGGAGCTCGAGAAGTTCGGCGCCAACGTCGAGTACTACATCGCGAGTGCCGCGGACGAAGTCATCGTCGCGCCGGGCACGCGGAACCCCTTGGTCGGGCTCGCCGCCGAGTACTTCTTCTTCGGCGAGTTGTTCGAGCGGATCGGGATCGACGTCGAGTACGAACGCGTCGGCGACTACAAGAGCGCCGTCGAAGCCTTCGCCGAAGGTGGTATGTCGGAACCCGCCCGCGAAATGGCGGACTGGCTGCTCGATTCGATCGATGAGCAGTTCGTCGCCGGGATCGCCGCTTCGCGCGGTTTGACGGAAGCCGAGGTGCGCGCGGCGATCGATTCGGCTCCCACTACGCCCGAGGAACTGCGCGCGCTCGGCTTGATCGACGGCACAAACTTCCTCGATGAGATCGTCGACCGGATCGATGCCGACGTGGTGGCGGCCGAAGACTACCGCGCGGTCGACCCGAGCGACGTCGGTTTCGATCCCGAGGTCCGTGTCGCTCTGATCTACGGCTCGGGGCCCGTTGTCACGGGCGAAGGCTCTCGGGGATTCGGCGGTGATCCCCAACTCGCCGCGAAGGTCGTCTCCGACGCGCTCCTCGAAGCTTCGGAAGCGGACGATATCGACGCCGTCGTCTTGCGCGTCGACAGTCCGGGCGGTTCGGCGTTGGCTTCCGATCTCGTGTGGCGGGCGACGCAGCGCGTACGCGAAAAGGACATTCCCGTGGTCGCATCGTTCTCCGACGTCGCCGCGTCCGGTGGATACTACGTCGCGGCGGGCGCCGACCGCATCGTCGCGTTGCCCGGGAGCATCACGGGATCGATCGGCGTGTTCGTGATCCGGCCCGTCCTGCGCGAGTTCTTCGCGAAACTCGACGTCGGCGTCGTCACCGAGACCCGGGGCCGGCACGCCGACCTCTTGCTCGCGAGCGAGCCGCTCTCCGACGCGACGCGGCGGCGAATGCGATCCGACGTCGAAAGCGTCTACGAGTCATTCGTCGCCCGGGTCGCCGAAGGTCGCGGCCTGTCCCGCGAAGAAGTCGACGCGGTGGGTCGAGGGCGCGTCTTTACCGGCGCTCAGGCCGCGGAACGGGGCCTCGTGGACACCCTGGGAGGCCTGCGCGATGCGGTGGTCGAAGCGAAACGCGCCGCGGGCTTCGACGACGATGCGGACGCGATCCTGATCCCGTATCCCCCGCCGAAGCCCTTCTTCGAGCAGCTTGCGGACAGCGTCGGCGCGTCCGTGCGAAACGCGGCCGTACTCCCCGGTCTCGAACCCGTCGTGGCGTGGGCCCAGCGCGCAGCTTCCGTCGGGACGGGCACACCCGTTCTCATGCCGCCGGTTCTGCCGCGGATACGCTGAGGAGAAAGTCGGTGCACCTCTCGAAAAAGTTTTCGGTCCAGGCCCATCGCGACATCGCCGTGACGGTGATCGATCGGGATGAAACGTTGGTGTCGCTCTTTCCCGACACGGAGACCGAGGTCGTCTCGCGCGAAGGGGATCGCTGCACCACGCACTCGAAGTTCCAAGCGATGGGCCAGCCGGCCGAAGCGACGTTCCATTTTCATTTCTTGATGGACGGCAACGTGCGCTTCGAGAAGGTTTGCGACGGCAAGGTGTGGCGCGAGTTGCACGGCGAAGTGAGTTTCGAAGAGCTCGGCGACGAGACGGAGATCGAGATTCAGCTCGACGGACGCACCAAGGGCTTCGTGCCCGAGTTCACGATCAAGGGACCTATGCAGGATCAGCTGCGCGACATGGCGGCGGCCCTCCGCAAATGCATCGAGGAGGCCGCACGTGACGCAACTGCAGGCCAGTGAGCTAGAAGCCAGTGACGGCACGCCGCTCTGGGTGAGCCGCGAAGGGGTCGGAGCGGCGGTCCTCTTTTCCGCGGGGTTCTGTCAGACCGCGGACAACTTCGCGGGACACGCTCCGGTGCTCGCGGGCGCCGGTTACACGGCGGCTCGTTGGGATTACCGCGGGCACGGTCGATCGGGAACGCCTGACCAGGCATCCGCTTACAGCATGGGACACGTGCAGGACGATCTCGGACGCGTCATCGAGTGGGCGAGCCCCGACGCACCGGTTGTCCTCGCCGGCTTGTCCTTCGGCGGGCTCGCGTCGCTCCACTACGCGTTGGCCCACCCCGACCGGGTGCGCGGCTTGGTGCTCATCGCGACAGGTCCGGGCTTCAAGAAAGCGGAGGCGCAAGCCGCCTGGGAAGCTCAGGTCGGTCGCGTCGCGAAGCGGCTCGACGAAACCGGGTTCGCGGGGTGGACCGAGGGTGCGGCGGCGGCCATGTCGATCGGTCGGCGGCCGGAGCTCCCGGTCGCCCGCACGGCCGGGGAGACGATCCTCGCCCAGAATCCCATGTCCGTGGCGCACTTCGGTCGTCGCATCGCCGGTCCCGCGCCCGGCGTGGTCGACGATCTCGCGCGAATCGAGCAGCCGACGCTGATCCTCGTCGGGGCGGAAGACAAGGCGTTTCTCCGCGCCGGTGAAGTGATGGCGGCCCGCATGCCCAACGCACAGCATCGGGTCATCCCCGACGCCGGTCACTGCTTGAACATCGAGCAGGCCGATCGCTTCCACGAGGAGCTACTCGACTTTCTCGCGACGCTCCCCTGATCCCCTGCGGGGCGCAACCGAACTCGCGCCGGCGGGTTTGGTGAGAGGAAGGAACGCAAGAGGAGCCGCCACTGCGGGACCGGACAGCGGCAGGACCTGGTGGAGCTCGCGGCGGCGGCCGAGCCCGGAGAGCGCCCGGCGAGGTGGCTGGACGCGAAGATCCTGACACGGCGCTGATGCTCGCTTTCGCGGCCGGCGACGCCTCGGCGTTCGACGCGCTCTTCGCGCGCTGGGCCGGGCCGCTGCTCCGTTACCTGGCGCGTTTGGTGGGAGACAAAGCGGTGGCGGAAGAACTCGTGCAGGATTCGTTTTTGCGGATGCACCGCGCGCGGAGTCGCTACCGACCCGAAGCGCGTTTCTCCACATGGCTCTACACGATCGCGACGAATGCGGCCCGGAACGAATTGCGGCGGCCCTTTCGGCGCCACAAGCACGACGGCGAGGCGATCGACACGGGAGAAATCGCCGCCGACGGTCCCGCCACCGATGCGCGGGCGGGTGCGCGGCTCGAAGGACAGGCGGTGATGGACTGCCTCGGCGAGTTGCCGCAGCGGCAGCGCGAAGCGCTGTTGCTCGTGGCGGAGGGTTTGTCCTACGCGGAGATCGCCGACGCGCAAGGCGCGACGCTCTCCTCGGTCAAGGCGGCGGTCCACCGGGCACGCGGGAACTTGGCCGAGCGACTGGCGAAGCGGAGCGAAGAATGAAGACGCCCGAGGACTACGAGCGCGAGTTGTCGGCGTACCTAGACGGCGAGCTCGATGAAAACGCAACGGCCGCCATCGCGCGCGCTTTGGAGGAGCAACCCGCGTTGCGGAAGCGCTTGGCCGCCCTTCGCGGCGCGGACGAAGCCCTGGCACGCTTGCCCGAGTCGGCACCGAGCGACGCGCTGCTTGTGCGTCTCAAGGCGGAGATGGCGCGCGACGAGGCGTCTCGGGTCGCCCGGCCGCGTACCTTTCGCCGAGCCTTTGTGGGGGCGGCCTTTGCAGCGGCCGCTGGCCTCGCCGCCGTCGTTCTCTGGCCCGAGGTGTCGGTGGAGCCGCAACCGCCTCGCGCAGTCGTCGAACTCGAGCAGGAGTTCGGCCCGCTTCTCCAAACGCCGGAAGGCGCACCATCCCCCGCGCTCGCGGTGGAGAACGGCGACGCGGACGGCGATCTCGCCGTCATCGAAGTGCTCGAGTTTCTCGAAGATCTGGGCGACCTCTCGGAGGCGGGTCGAGGGTGACGGAGCTCTTTCGAAACATTGTGCGCGTCACACTCGTCTGTGCGTTGCTGCTCTCGCAGACCGCGCTGCCAGCGGACGCGCAGGCGCGCGACAGCGTGCGCCCGCCGCGCGGGGAAGTCTCGGGTGCTGCGCCCGAATCGCTGCGGCGCAAGTTGGACGCGCTCTCACCTCGCGAACAACGCGTGGTGAAACGGCGCCTGCGCAACATGCCGGCGCAACGCCGCGCGCGGTTCTTCGAGCGCTGGGACTCGCTCGACGAGCGCGAACGCGAAGCCTTGATCGAGCGCTTCCGCGCGAGGATCGACCGACGCGAGGGTGGGGCGGCTCACGACCGCGCGGGCGACGTGCGACGCGACAGCGACCGCGTCGAGCGCAATCGCCGCGCGTGGCGCGAAATGCGGCGTGGTGACCGCGAGCGTATGAAGACGCGCCTGCGACGTTTCAAAGAGCTCAGTCCCGAGCAGCAGCGGCGGGTCGTCGACCGGCGCTTCAAAGACCGGACCGCCGAGGAACGGCGGCGAATCCTCGAACGTTTGCGGGCTGCGTCGGAGCGCCTCGACTAAGCTCGGGTTTTCGAACCCGAGGTGGCAGCGTGGGCAAAGTCTTCTCCGAAATTGACGAGCGGCTCGAGGAATGGCTCGACGAGCAGCATTTATTCTTCGTCGCGACCGCACCCCTGTCCGACGAAGGGCTCGTCAATCTATCGCCCAAGGGGATGGATACCTTCCGCGTGATCGGACCGCGTCAGGTCGCGTATCTCGACTTTCACGGGAGCGGGGTCGAGACGATTGCTCACCTGCGCGAGAACGGACGCATCGTCGTGATGTTCTGCGCGTTTACCGGGCCGCCCCGCATCGTGCGGTTGCAGGGGCGCGGCGATGTTCTCCAGCCGGGCGACGCCGAGTTCGACACGTTGCGAGCGCAGTTCCCGGACATGCCCGGTTCGCGCGCTGTGATCCGGATCTCCGTCGGGCGGATCTCGGATTCGTGTGGTTTCAGCGTTCCGGAATTCACGTACAAGGGCGAGCGGTCGCAACTTCTCAAGTGGGCCGAACGCAAAGGCGAAGAGGGTCTCGAGGAGTACGCGCGTGAGAACAGCCGCGAGAGTCTCGACGGGTTGCCCGGCCTTCGCATCTAGTCTCCGCATTGCGGAGAAGGCGTGACGGCATCTCCGCTGACGGAAATCGCCGAAAGCTGTTGTCGGGCATTCCTCGGTTGGCGACTCCGCGAAGACCGCGAAGCGCTACTGGCGATGGGCGAAGGTCGCCTGGAGATCGATCTCTTGACCGGCGAAGCTTGGTGCGACGACGAACCCATCCCCCCGTTGTTCATCGCCAGTGCGGTTCGAGAGATCTTGGTGCGAGAGCTCGAGGACAACCAGATCGACGTGTCTTCCCTTTCGAGCGCGCGCGTCGACGCGGCCTTCGCGCGCCGCGACGTGCGGAAGCACGGAGAGACGAAACCCGCGCTACAGGTGACGTGTCGCGTCTTGCTTCGAACCGGTGGGGAAGAATCTTCGGCGGAGATGCACAACCAGTAGCCTCTCGGCTAACGCTCGCCGTGCCGCTTCCGGTGACGGCGCATTCCCCCGGACAAGTGAACGCAGGAAAATCCTTTCGCTCGCATCCTCCGCGCGAGCTCCGCGGAGAGGAACCCGTACTCACAACACACGGTGTAGCGCTGGGCGACGTCGAAGCTCGCATAGCCGCGGAGCGCTTGGTCCCACGGGAGCGACAGCGCGCCGGGTATGTGGTGTGCGTCGTAGAGCGGTCGCGGTCGAACGTCGAGCACGGTCGTACCCGCGGCGGGCTCCGTCGCGCAAAACGCGGAGTCGTCGGCGTCGGTGGCGTGGAAATCGCGCACGCGTAACACCTGCGCTCCCTCGAGGGCCTCTTCGAGCAGCCCGGGTGGGAGGCCGGCTTCGTATTCCGCTGCGACGGCCGAGCGCGCCCCGGTGGTCGGCTCCGAAGCGTCGAGCGAGCAGTGCTCCTGCACCTTGTCCGAGATGTCCGCAGTCCCGATCCGGCGGGTCAGCGCGATGATGTCGTCCTTGTTCATCCCGGCGAGCGGGCGGAGGACCGGCCGGCTCGTCACCTCTTCGATCACCGCGAGGTTGCGCACCGTTTGGGAGGAGACCTGTCCGATCGCTTCCCCCGTCGCGAGCACGTCGATCTTTTGTTCGCGCGCAACCGCGTCGGCCGCGGCGAACATGAAACGCTTGAGGAGGATCTGCCAGTAGCGCGGCCGCGTGTGTTCGCGGAGCTTTTCCACGATCGCGTCGAACTCGAGCAACACGAACTTCGGGTCGGAACCGTGGGCCCATCGCTCCTGAAGCACCTGCGCGACGCGCAGCGCGCCACGGGCGTGTTCTTCCCCGCCGAGGGTGCAGAAGAAGTAATCGGGCCGAACGCCGCGTCGCATGAGTTGCCACGCGGCGGCCGCAGAATCGTAGCCGCCGGAAAGGAGAACCAGCGCGCGGCCCTCGCTCCCGATGGGGAGCCCGGCCGGGCCCGCGCGGGTTTCGGTGATGGCGAAGCCACGGTCTCGGTGCACCTCGACGCCCGCTACGACTTCGGGGCGACTGAGATCGACGCCGCTAGCGATCGGCAGCAACGCCGCGCCCAACGCGCGCTCGAACTCGACACTCGACCACGACACATCGCGCCGCGACCCGACGATCTTGGCCCGGGCGGCGAACCGCTTACCACGCACCAGCGGAGCGAAGAACTCGCGGCAACGCGCCACGGTTTCGTCGAGCGCGCCGACGGAGAAAGGCATGCCGAGTGCCGCGGATTGCACGCCGAACACCCGCGAGGCGACCTCGAGGCTCCGGGTGCCGCCGCTGCGAATGAACGCCCGTTCGTGGAACCGCTCGATCGGACTTTCGATGCCGCTACTGCGGAGCGCTTCGCGGAGGTTCCGCAGCAGCAGTGTGAGAAAGCGGCGCCGGGTTTCCCGGGCTTTCGTCGAGAGCTCGCCCGAGTAGCGGACGATGACCAACGGTGACGAATCCGTCGCGGACACGCCGACAACCTAGCGCGCTGCGGGCCCCCAAAGAGCGCTGCTGCGGTAGTCTTCGGTGAGGAGGAGACATGTTCCCGGTAAGAAGCGTTACGGACAGATACGCCCACCTCGCGTTCCGCACCGTCGTCGGTATCGCGGCCGGCGCTCTGCTGGTGGCGTGCGGCGCGCAAGAGCGGCAAGTCGCCCAGGCCGATTCCCCACCCGAGCTGCGCGCGACGGAAGCGTCCGAAGACCCGGTAGAACCGGATTTTCTCGACGAGCTTCCCGAGCTCGAGTCCGCCGACGCGACGGAACCTCCGGCGGAAGCCGATTCGACGATCCGCATTCCCGGAGAGACGGGACTCCGTCGGATCCTCGAAGAGCAGGGCATTCTCGAAGAAGCGGAGGCGCCCGCAACGCCGGGGACCGTCGCAGCGGCACGTCCCGCCGCCGCGGAGTCCGAGTCGTCACCCGAGGACATCCGAGCTGCGTTTGAGGCGGCGAAAGCGCGCGTGGCCCAGAAAACCGAGGCGCTCGCGGCCGCGCGTGAGACCGCGGAAAGCGCTCTCGCGGAAGTCGATGACGTCGAACGAGAGCTCCGCGCGGCCGAGTCGGAGCTTCGCCGCGTAGAAGAGCAGGTCGCCGAACTCGGACCCGAGCCGGATCCCGTGAGCGACACGGAATTGTTTCGCATGGTCCAGCGTGAGCTCTTGGAAGCGCAGGCGTTGGCGCGTGTCGCAATCGCCGCTGAGGTCCGCGACGGACGGGTGACGTTGCGCGGAGTCGTGCCGGACGACGCCACGCGCCGCGCCGCGGAGGACATCGCCGCAACGCTTCCCGGCGTCGCTTCCGTCGCGAATGAGATCCGCGTGAAGGGCCGCGACTCGCGTGGGGGGTGAGGTTCGCGTCGAGCGCGAAGGCGCGATCGGATGGTTGGTTTTCGATCACCCCGAGCGCCGCAACGCCATCTCGGAAGCGATGTGGCGACAGATGCCCCCCGCCTTGGCGGAGCTCGACGCCGACCCCGAGGTTCGCGTCGTCGTCCTGCGGGGCGCCGGCGAAACCGCCTTCGTCTCCGGCGCCGACATCTCCGAGTTCGAGAAATCCCGCAGCGGGGAGACTTCTACCGGCTACAACGATCTGACCGGCCGGGCGTTCGCCGCGGTGAGGGATCTCCGCAAGCCGAGCGTCTCGATGATCCACGGCTTCTGCGTCGGCGGCGGCTTCGCCGTCTCCCTGCTGACCGACCTGCGCTACGCGGCGGACGACGCAGTGTTCGCGATCCCCGCTGCCCGACTGGGGCTCGGTTACCACACTTCGGGTGTGGAAGTCCTGATGCAGCTCGTCGGTCCCGCCGTCGCCAAGGAGATCTTCTTCACGGCGCGAAGATACGATGCGGCAGAAGCCCTACAGTTCGGCTTCGTGAACCGCGTATTCGCCAAGGGAGAACTCGAGGCGGAAACCCGCGCGCTGATCGGGAAGATCGCCGAAAACGCGCCGCTCACCGTGCGCGCGGCGAAACGGTCGGCACGGGAGCTCTCCCGAAGCGCCGACGAGCGGGACTTGGCGGCGGCTGACCGCGAAATCGAGGCGTGTTTCGCGAGTGAGGACTATCGCGAAGGGGTCCGCGCCTTCATGGAAAAGCGGCGTCCGCAGTTTCGGGGCGTGTAAAACGCTCCAGAAAAAGCGCCGATTTTCGTGAGCGGCGACACGAAAGCCGTTGCAGGGGTGCACTTTCCACCCGCAGAAAACTTGCGATTCCCACAATAGTCGGAACATTCAACGGCCAACGGCTCTAGTTGGGGCTCCCGCCGCCGATATATGGATCGGTAGCGCGGGCCGCTAGAGACAGTCCGTGTGACCGGAACGCAGGCCGAGCGGGCTCCGCAGGGGGCAACCGCCGCGCTGCATCGGAAAGTTTGGAGATTCGAACAGTATGATCCGCAATCGCCTCACCACGACCCTCGTTGTCTCCCTCACTCTTTGTGTCGCCTTCGCTTGGGGATGTTCTTCGACCAAGAGCAGTCCGGGCGCTTCTTCTCGAAGCACCCCGGTCGGCGGTTTCGAACAAGGTGGGGAAGAGTTCGGGGGCGGAGGCTCGATGGCCGGGCAAGCGGCGAACGAAGCCCTCGAGGCGCTGCAAACCATCTACTTCGATTACGACCGCGCCGTGGTCCGCGGCGATCAGAAATCCGCGCTCGAGTCGAGCGCCGTCGCGATCGGCAACAACGCCAGCTGGGGCACGATCGTGGTCGAGGGCCACTGCGATGAGCGCGGCAGTGAAGAATACAACCTCGCTCTCGGCGAGCGCCGCGCGACTGCCGTGAAGCGCTACCTGACCGATCTCGGCGTGCCGTCCCAGCGCCTCGACGTGGTGAGCTTCGGTGAGAGCAAGCCCGCCGTGCAGGGACACGACGAATCGGCCTGGCGCTGGAACCGCCGCGCGGAGTTCCGCGGCCTCAACTAGGGCCACTCCGGCAATCCATCCGGTTTTTTCCGATCTTCGCTAGCGTGGGGAACACACCCAGCTAGACGGAGATCCCATGCCTGTACACGGCGGAAAACTCGCGGCCCGCGCACTCAAGGAAGCGGGGGTCGAGGCCATCTTTACGCTGTCGGGCGGCCACATCATGCCGATCTACGACGGCTGCCTCGATGAGGGCATCAAGATCATCGACGTGCGCCACGAGCAAGCGGCCGTGCACGCCGCCGACTCATGGGCGCGTTGCAACCCCGGAAAGATCGGCGTGGCGGCGATTACCGCCGGCCCCGGCGTGACCGACGGCGTCACCGGCGTCGCGAACGCGTGGCGCGCGAACAGTCCCATCCTGGTCTTCGGCGGTCAGGGACCGTTCGAAAATCTGCGCCGCGGCTCCCTGCAAGAAATGGATCACGTCGGCGTGATGCGGCCCATCACCAAGTTCGCCGACGCCGTCTACCAGACCCATCGCATTCCCGAATACATCGAGCTGGCGATCCGGCACGCCGTCTCCGGGATCCCCGGCCCTGCGTACCTGGAAATCCCCATGGACGTCTTCATGGCCGAGGTCGAGTGGGAAGACGCGCCCGTTCCGCCCATCCGCACCGAGCCGCCGCGCTTGTCGCCCGACCGCGAAGAAGCGCGGCGCGCGATCGAGCTCCTGGCGGGCGCGGAACGCCCGGTGCTGATGGCGGGAACGAGCGTCAAGTGGTCGCGCGCGTCGGGCGAGCTGCAGGAGTTTCTGCGCGAAACCCACGTTCCGACGTATACGAATGGGATGGGACGCGGCACGGTGCCGCCCGACATGCCGGAATGGCTCAATCGCTCGCGCCGCAAGGCGCTCGAGAAGGCCGACTGCGTGATCCTCGCCGGCACGCTCCTCGATTTCCGGATGCGTTTCGGGCAGACGATCCCCGCGGACGCGAAGATCATCCAGCTCGACATGGACGCGACGCTGATCGGCCAGAACCGGCCGTCGGACGTCGGCCTCGTCGGAAACCTCGCCTGCAGCTTCGATCTCCTCCTCGAAGAGATGAAGAACCAAGGCGCGCAGCTCGATTGGACGGCGTGGCGCGACGAGTTGCGCGAGCTCGAGAACGCGGCCGAGCAGAAAATCGAAGCGAACCTGAACAGCGATGAGACGCCGATCGATCCCCAGCGTTTGTGCCGAGAAGTGCGCGACTGGCTCGACACGCTCGGCGATCCCATCGTCATCGGCGACGGCGGTGACATCGTGGCGACCGCGGCGAAGATCCTCCCGGTGAAGCGCGAGGGCGCCTGGATGGATCCCGGGCCGCTGGGAACCCTCGGCGTGGGGATGCCGTTCGGTCTGGCGGCGCAGCTCGCGAACCCCGACAAGCGTGTCGTCATCATGTACGGCGACGGTTCGTTCGGCCTGAACGGCATGGAGTTCGATACGGCCGTCCGCTTCGGTTTGCCGGTGATCGGCGTTCTCGGGAACGACGGCGCGTGGGGACAGATGATGCGCCCGCAAGGTGCCGTCTACGGCTGGGACCGACTCGCCGCGACGCTCCTCAACTACACGCGCTACGACAAAGTGGTCGAGGCTTTGGGTGGGCACGGAGAGCTCGTCGAGCGACCCGAAGATATCCGCCCGGCTCTCGAGCGCGCGGCCGCGTCCGGTAAGCCCGCGCTTGTGAATGTCGTCATCCGACAAGACCGCGAGTACAAGGGCGGCGTCTACGTCTAGTCCGTCCACGAAAGAGACGGCATTCACGTCGAGTTCGGCCGAGGTTCGGGCCGAGCCGGCCGAAGCGCTGGGGCTCGACCCCGGCGTGTTGGCGGAGTTCTGCGCGACCCACGGCCCGGTGGCTTTCGTCGATCTCGAAACCACCGGGTTGTCCGACGACCCCGACGCGGAAATCCTCGAGATCGGTGTGGTGGGCGTCGAACCCGGCGATGCCACGGTGCGCGTCGCGTCGAGTCTTGCGCGTCCACGCGGTCCGTTACCCCGGGCGGTGGCGCGTCTCACCGGCCTGTCGGATGCCGACGTCGCGTCCGCACCGCGGTTCAACGAAGTCGCACCGCTCTTTCGCGAGCTTCTCGAAGGTCGCACGCTCATCGCGCACAACGCGGATTTCGAGCGCGCTTTTCTCACC
Source organism: Myxococcota bacterium (assembly GCA_965223705.1). Taxonomy (GTDB): domain Bacteria; phylum Myxococcota_A; class UBA9160; order UBA9160; family UBA6930; genus UBA6930. The sequence continues at coordinate 410,744 of OZ245015.1, forward strand.
CGCCAGCTGGGCGAGGCGTTCTCCGAGGCGACCTACCTCGACACACTGGATCTCCTGGCGGTAACCCACCCCGACGCACCGGATCTCCGTCTCGAATCCTTTACGCGCTTGCTCTTCGATACCGAGGAAGAGCACCGCGCGCTGGCCGACGCGCTCGACACGGCGCGCGTGGTCAGCGCTGCGGGGACGGGTGCGCGGCGAGGCGATGCGCGCTTCGTCACGGCACGCAACGCGCTCGAGCGGTTCGACCCCGAATCGCCGTGGCTGGCACTGCTCGCGAAGGAGCCCGCCGCGGGCGGTACCGCGGCGCGCGCCCCCTACATCGAGGTCGGAGAAACCGACGAGGAGCCGGTTCCGTTCGACGTTGACGCCATCGCGGCGGTGCTGTCCGACGAGGCGCGTGGGCGACGCCATTTTCCCGGCTACCGCGTCCGGGAAACCCAGTTGGAGCTCGCCCGTCGGGTCGCGAACAACCTAGACGCGGAAGAAATCCTGCTTCTCCAGGGCGGTACCGGGGTCGGGAAATCGCTCGCTTACCTCGCCGCGGCGATTCCCTTCGCCGTCATGCGCGAACTGGGCGGCGAGCACCGGCCGGTCGTCATCTCGACGCGAACAAAGCTCTTGCAGGATCAGCTCCTCGACAAAGATATCGGGTCCGCCGCGCGGTTCTTGGGCTACCCCGAGTTGCGCGCCCTCTCGATCAAAGGACGCGCGAACTACGTGTGCGAGCGGCGCCTTTCTACGGTGCTCTCCGAGGGGTCTTCGGCTCGCATCTTTCCCGAGGACCGCCAGGCCCACGCGGTATTGCAAGCGGCCGCGCGAACGCGGCGCGACGGCGAGATCGGAAGCGTGCCCGCGGCGCTGCTGCGTCGGTTCCCGGCGCTGCGCGATCTCACGCGCCGATCGGTCGCGACTCGGTCCGAGCAATGCACGCGCGAGCAATGCGCGAGCGAACGCAACTGTCCCTTCGGCCGCAAACGCGCGGCCTTGGCGAAAGCGCACTTGCTCGTAGCGAACCACGATTTGCTGCTGCGCTGGCCCCCCGACTACCCGAGCTTCGAACACGTGATCGCCGACGAGGTGCACGAGATCGCAGACGTCGCGGATGAAGTCTACGCCCTGACCGTCAGCGCTGAAGTGGTGGACGAACGCTTCGAAGAACTGTTCGGACGCCCACCGGTACGCGGCGCGCGCAGAGGAACGTCCGGGGTGTTGCCGGCGCGGGTCGCGCGAATCTTCGAGGCGGACGCGAAAGCTTGGCGTCGCGAACTGCGCGCCGAGCTCCGCGCGTTGGGTCGCATCCTCGGCGAGCGCGCGAGCGAGTTCGGCGAGCTCGAGTGGGTGCCCGCGGTAGCCTACGCGCTGCCCGAGGCCGCCCCAGCGGCCGTGCGTTGCGCCGAGCGACTCGAACACATTGCATCCGCGGTCGAAGGCGAGCTGCGCGTCGACGAAGAAGAGCCGCCTATCGAGCGGTTGCTCGCCGAAGTGCGCGAAGCGGGCGCGGCGCTGCGGATGGCCTTCGATCCGGAGCGGCAAGACGCGGTCGCACATTTTGAACGTCTCGGTTCGCCGCACGACGGGTGGCGTCTGGTGTTGCGCCGTGTCTCCCCGGCGGATCCGTTTCACGAGGAGTTCCTCGGTCGGGTGCATTCTTTCGCAGGCGTCTCCGCCAGCCTGTTCGTCGGCGGCTCCGCGCTGGCGTCACTCGGAGACTTGGAAGTCGAGGAGCGTGCGGGTGAACGCTTGACGCGCGGATCACTCGACAGCCCGTTCCCCTACGCCGAGCACATGCGGGCGCTGGCGCTCCGCGGCCCCGATTCTCTGGTGGAAGAGACGGCGGACGTTCTCGAGGAACTCGCACTCCTGCTCGGCGGACGCACGCTCGGGCTCTTCACGAGCCTGCGCCGAATGAATCAAGTGGCCGAAGAGTTGGCGCCGCGGCTCCGCGGTGAAGGCATCGATGTGTTGCTGCCGCGCCGCGCGTCGGACGACCCCGCGGCGTTGTTGACGCGCTTCCAAAAAGGCGCGGCCGTTCTCCTCGGCGCGAGGAAGTTCTGGCAAGGACTCGACATCCCCGGCGAAGCGCTCCAGGCGGTGGTGATCGAGAAGCTTCCGTTCGACGTGCCGAGTGAGCTTCGCAAGCGCCGCGAGATGCAGCTCAAACGCCGGGGAGAAAACGCGTTTGAACGCATGACTCTCGGCCGAATGTTGCTCCACCTCAAACAAATGACGGGTCGTTTGATTCGCACCGAAGACGATCGCGGTATCGCCGTCCTCGTCGAGGGTCGGACAGACAAACGCTACTTCGGGAAACTCGACGACGGACTACCGCCCGGCGTCTCGTGGCAAGTCGGCACGCGGGCCGATCTGCCGGAGCTGCTCCGTCAGGTCGGTATCGCGACCGCCCCGGCGCGACGAAGCGAATCGACGTGACGCGCGTCGCCGACGACTTTCGGGGCCGGGTGGCTGTCGTGACCGGCGGAGGGACCGGGATCGGTCGCGCGGCGGCGCACGCGCTTTCCGCCCGCGGAGCGCGCTTGGTGCTCCTCGGCCGGCGTACCGCGCCGCTCGAAGAGACCGCTCGCGAAGTCGACACGGAAACCCTCTGTCTCTCGGTCGACGTGCGCGACCGCACCGCGCAAGAAGAAGCGTTTGCGCACGCAGCGGAGACCCTCGGTCCTCTCCACATCTTGGTGGCGAATGCGGGGATCGGCGGCCCGGACGTCTGGCGGGGTGAAGACCGGTTCGAGGACATCGTCCGCACGAACTTGGACGGCGCGTATTACTCGATCCGCGCGTTCCTCGCCCATGCGGCGCCGCCCTCCGAGCCGCGCCATATCGTCGTCATGTCCTCGTGTGTGGCCCGCTTCGGAGTGGCAGGCATCGCGGCCTACAGCGCGGCAAAAGCGGGTCAGCTCGGTCTCGTGCGTTCGTTCGCCATGGAACTCGCCCCCGAGAACATCCGCGTCAATGCGATCTGCCCCGGATGGGTCGAGACGCAGATGGCCGAAGACCGCATGACGGAACTCGGGGAACTCGAGGGTCGGGGGTACGCCGAGCAGCGGAACGCCCTGCTCGAGCAGGTCCCTCTCGCGCGCATTACGGAAGCCTCGGAAATCGGGGAGCTCTCGGCCTTCCTCTGCTCCGAGGCGGCCGCGGCTTTCACGGGCCAAGCCTTCGACCCAAACGACGGGCAATGGATGGGATGAGCCTTCCTCCGCCCCCCTTGCGGAAAAAATGACTAACAGTCACATTTTTAGGACGAGGACAGCCTAGGAATTTTGGGAGATATGGGTCTAAAAAGACCCATATAGGGTCATGAACCCGCGCAAGGGTACGCCAGCATCCTCGATGGATGGAGGCGACTGGGGCAATCTCTCGCACGGGGGTCTCAACCCATCGGGGAGAAAAGCTGCGGGTCGCGGAAAGGGCACCCGCTCGCTCCCGAGGGGCGCTAAGGGGAGGTCGGATGGCGCAGGGCGAAAGCTCTGTCTTTGGCAAAGGCAGCTTTGACAAGGGCAGCTGGGCGGTCGTGCTCGGCGGCTCGAGCGGTTTCGGCCTGGCGACGGCGGAGAAGCTCGCGCGCCACGGCATGAACTTGTTTCTGGTGCACCGCGATCGGCGCGCACAGTTGCGGCGGGTCGAGCCCGCGTTCGAGGCGATCCGCGCGCTGGGTGTCGAGCTCGTCACCCGCAACGCCGATGCCCTCGCCGCAGAACGGCGCGCGGAACTCCTGGCGGAGCTCGCCGATGTGGCGGGCTCGGGCTCGGTCCGCGTCCTGCTCCATTCCATCGCGTTCGGCAATTTGAAACTCATCGCGCCCGAGAAGGCTCGCCCGGAAAGCTCGCCGGACGGTCGCGAAGCGCTGGCGAGTGAGCTGGGGATCTCGCCGGACAAGCTCGGCGAAATCGCGAACCGGCTCTTTGAATCGGGAGTGGACGAGCTCGAAGGGCTCGCGACGAAGCCCGCCTACGGCGGCATCCTCGCCGCGGACGATATGGCCCGTACGATCTACTGCATGGGGACGAGTCTCCTCGACTGGACGCAGGATCTCCTCGAGGCCGGTCTGTTCGCGAACGATGCGCGCGTCTTCGGGCTGACCAGCGAAGGCAACACCCTCGCGTGGAAGGGATACGCCGCGGTGGCGGCGGCGAAAGTCTCACTCGAATCCGTCGCCCGAGCGATTGCGATGGAATGCGCTCCCTACGGAATTCGGTGTAACGTGATCCAGGCCGGTGTGACGGAGACGCCAGCCCTCGCCGCGATACCCGGTAGCGCACAGATCAAAGCCGGCGCGCGGCGGCGGAATCCGTTCGGCCGCCTGACCACCCCCCAAGATGTGGCGAATGCGATTTTTCTTCTCTCGCTCGACGAAGCGGCGTGGATCAACGGAGAGGTGATCCGGGTCGACGGCGGCGAGCACATTTCGGGGTCCAACGCATGACAGTCTACGTCCACGCTCTCGGTCACTTTCACCCGGACAACGAAGTGACGAACGCGTTTCTCGAAGATCTCGACATCGGGACCACGGACCAGTGGATCCAAGAGCGCGTCGGTATTCGTTGTCGCCGCACCGTACTTCCGCTCGACTACATCCGCACGACGAAGAACGCCGATGTACGCGCCGCGACGGAAGCGACCGAGTACACGACGTCGGATCTCGGCGTGCGCGCCGCAGAGATGGCGATCGCGAGGGCCGGAATTTCCAAAGAAGATATCGGGCTCGTGATCGGCGGGGGGTCTGCTCCGAACAGCGTCACACCGGCGGACGGTTGCCTCGTCGCGAAAGGCCTCGGACTCGAGGTCCCCGTTTTTGACATCAATTCCGCGTGTACGACGTTCTTGGTCCACATGCACATGCTCAATTCGATGCGCCCCGAAACGCTTCCGCCGTACGTGTTGATCAGCGTTCAGGACGCGATTACCCAGTGCCTCGACTACACGGATCGCGCGAGCTGTGTGCTGTTCGGCGACGGCGCGACGGCGGCGGTGGTATCGACCCAGATTCCCGGCCCGGCAAAAGTGCTCGGCACGGATATGAACTCGAGCCCCGCCGGTTGCGAGAATGTCTGGGTCCCCCGGACGGGTCACTTCTTCCAAGAAGGTCGCACGGTGCAAATGTTCGCGATCAAGAAGAGCACCCGGGAGTTCCGCCGCGTAGCCGACGCCCACGGCGACCCCGACCGCAATCTGCATTTCGTGGGCCACCAGGTCAATCTGAACGCGCTCACGAAGATCGCCGAACGCTGCGGGGTCTCCGACGAGCGCCACCACTACAACGTCGACTGGTTCGGCAACACGTGTGCTCCGAGTTGTGCTTCGGTCGTCTCCCAGCATTGGGAAAAGTGGGGCCCCGACGACGATATCGCGATGGTCGGCGTCGGCGGAGGCCTCACCTGGGCCGGCTATATGCTGCGTTTCACCGAGTCACCGACAGGAACCTCGGCGTGAGTGATGCGCGGGTCGCACTGGTAACGGGCGGCGGTACGGGGATCGGCGCGGCGTGTTGTCGAGCCTTGGCCGAAGAAGGCTTCCGCGTCGCCGTCCACTACCGAAGCAGCCAGGCCGGTGCGGACGAGCTCGTCTCGAAGCTCCCGAACGCGTTCTCGATCCAAGCCGATCTGTGCGATCCCGATTCGATCGACGCGATGGTGAAAGCGCTCAAGAACGACGCCGGACGCGTAGACGTGTTGGTCAACAACGCGGGCGACAACCGGAACGGTCCGATGCCGTCGATGAAGATCGAAGACTACGACGCGGTGGCCGCGGTAGCGCGGGGTACGTGGTACCTCACGAAGACGGTGTTGCGCCGCTTCATGCTCCGCCAGGAGAGTTCGCGAATCATCAACATCACGAGTGTCGTAGGCCATACGGGGAACCGAGGTCAGGCGCCGTACACCATGGCGAAAGCCGGGCTCGACGCGATGACCAAGTCGCTGGCCAAGGAGCTCGCCGGCCGGCCGATCCTCGTGAACTCCGTCGCGCCGGGTTTTATCGAAACCGACATGACGGCCGAACTCCCGCCCGAAATCCGCGACGGCATCCTCGAGCAGGTGCCGATCGGTCGAATGGGGACCGCGGAAGAAGTCGCCGACGTTGTCGCATGGCTCGCGACCCGCGCGCACTACGTCAATGGCACCGTGATCCACGTGAACGGCGGGATGTACGGTGGCTAGCGTGTTGTCCAAGAAGGAAGTCCTCGATCGGATCCCGCAGCGCGAACCGTTCCGCTTCGTCGATGAGATTCTCGAGCTGAGCGATGAACGGGTGGTTTCGACGTACCGCTTTCGCGAGGACGCGGATTTTTATCGCGGTCATTTTCCGGGGAATCCCGTGACGCCGGGCGTCCTGTTGGTGGAATCCATGGCGCAGGCGGCGGTCATACCCTTGGCGATTCGCGCCTGGAGCGGGGAGCTCGACGAAGCCGATCTAGCCGGCATGACCACGTTGTTCACCGATGCCGACGTCGAATTCAGCGGCGTCGTGCGTCCGGGAGAAACGATCCGGATCACCGGGGAGCGTTTGTTCTATCGCCGGCGAAAACTCCGCGCCGCCTGCGAGATCCGTCTCGAAGACGGCAGCGTGGTGTGCTCCGGCAAGCTCTCGGGCATGGGAGTTTCGTTGTGAGCCGAAGAGTGGTGGTCACGGGGCTCGGAGTTGTCGCTCCGAACGGCACGAATCTCGGCGAGTTTGAGGCGGCGCTTCGCAAGGGCGAGTCCGGAATCCGTCACAACGACGATATGGAAGAGCACAAGTTCGCCTGCCAAGTCGCCGGCGTGCCGAGCGGCGTCGAGGAGCTCTGCGCCGACGCGTTCTCGGAAGACCTGCTGCTCGCGATGAACCAGGCGCAGCGCTTCGCCGCCCTCGCCGGTGTCGAGTGCTGGCAGACGGCGGGCTTCGCGGTGCCAGACGAAGTGGACGACGACGCGGTCGATTGGGACACGGGTGCGGTGTTCGGGACGGGCATCGGCGGCATGGAGACCATCGCCGAACGCGTCGCTCCGTTGGTGAACGACAAGAAAATCCGGCGGTTGGGGAGCACCGCGGTCGAACAAGTCATGGCCAGCGGAGTTTCCGCCCGGCTCTCGGGGATCCTGGCGCTCGGAAACCAAGTGACGACGAATTCGAGCGCATGCAGCACCGGCACAGAGGCCATCATCGAGGGGCTGTACCGGATTCGCAGCGGGCGTTCGGAGCGAATGTTGTGCGGCGGAGCCGAGGCGGGTACCCGCTACATCTGGGCGGGCTTCGACGCGATGCGCGTCTTGGCTCGAAACTGGAACGATCGCCCGGAGGAAGCCTCTCGCCCGATGTCGGCGAGTGCCGGCGGCTTCGTGCCCGGCGCCGGCGCCGGCGCGGTCCTCCTCGAGAACCTCGACGCCGCGCGGGCTCGGGGTGCAAGGATCTACGCCGAGGTGCTCGGCGGTGCGATCAATTGCGGTGGACACCGCTCCGGCGGCAGCATGACGGCTCCGAATCCGATCGGCGTTGTCCGCTGCATCCGGTCGGCGCTCGACGACGCGTCGGTGTTGCCCGACGCGATCGACTTAATCAGCGGACATCTCACGGCGACGAGCGCGGATCCGCGGGAGATCGCCGCCTGGACGGAAGCCCTCGGGCGCTCTCCGGACGATTTCCCGACGCTCTTGTCGACGAAGTCGCTGATCGGGCACACCCTGGGCGCAGCCGGCGCGATCGAGTCGATCGCCGGCATCTTGATGCTTCACCGAGACTTTGTGCATCCCTCGATCAACTGCGAGGATATCCACCCGGAGATCGCGCCGTACGAGGCGAGCATCCCCCGCGAGATGCGGGAAGGGGTCGGCCACGACGTCATGGTGAAATCGAGTTTCGGTTTTGGTGACGTCAACGCGTGTGTGCTGTTCCGCAGGTGGAACGACTGACCGTGTGTGCTGTTCCGCAGGTGGAACGACTGACCGTGTGTGCTGTTCCGCAGGTGGAACGACTGACCGTGTGTGCTGTTCCGCAGGTGGAACGACTGACTAAATACTAGAGAACTGGAGGACGCGATGTCGGAAGCTCAAATCTTTGAACAGGTCGTGAAGATTCTTACACCATACGTGAAGGATCAAGACGCCTTGGCCAACGTCAAGAACGAGACGAACATTCTCGAAGACCTGAAAGTCAACTCGGCGCGTCTGGTCGACGTGGTGCTCGCCTTTGAAGATGAGTTCGACATCGAAATCGCCGATGAGGATGTCGACTCGGTCAACACGGTGGGCGACTGCGTTTCGCTGATCTCGCGAACAAAGGGTTAGGCCGGACCTTGGAATCCCCGGGCCTGCCGCCGCCCGAGCGCTACCGCCTGAAGCTCCAGTGGTGGGTCTCGCGTCTGTCGAGCCCGCTGTGGATCCCGTTGTGCGTGGTCGGCTTGCGCTGGATTTTCGGGTGGCGCATCGAAGGCGCTTCTGAAACCAGGCGCGAGTACCGGCGCCTGCGGCGCGAGAGCGATGCACCAATCCTCGTGTGTGCGAATCATCTCACAAAGATCGATTCGGCCCTGATCGGGTGGGCTCTCGGCGGGGCGTTCTTCTATTTGCGCGACTTCGGAGCGCTTCCGTGGAACTTGCCCGCGAGAGAGCACTTCGCGTTTTCCTGGTGGGCGCGCGTCGCGGTCTACTTGCTCAAGTGCATTCCGATCCAGCGGGGCGGAAGCCGCGAAGACATCGCCCGCGTTCTCACGAAGTTGTCGTGGTTGCTCGGTCGCCGCGAAGTGGGCCTCGTTTTTCCCGAGGGTGGTCGCAGTCGCACGGGCCGAGTCGATGTCGAGACAGCGGCGTACGGTGTGGGTCGCATCGTCCGCGGGCTGCCGGGTTGTCGTGTCGTCTGCGTCTATCTTCGGGGCAACCACCAAGAGAGTTGGTCGGATCTCCCGCGCCGCGGCGATACGTTCTATGCGGCCGTCCAAAGTTTTGAACCGAAATCCGATCGCAACGGGCTGCGTGCGTCCGTCGATGTTGCAAACCAGATCATGCGGAAGCTCTCTGAGATGGAACGGTCCTATTTCGATGGTCGCGTCTGAGACTTCGCCGTTACTCGGCAACGATGTCGTCGACTTGCGCGATCCGGAGACGCCGGCGGCGAACCTGCATCCGCGCTTCGACGATCGTGTCTTTGCGGCGCGCGAGAGAGCGCGTTGGTCGAACGCCGGGGCTTCCGCTCACGTGCTGCGCTGGACCCACTGGGCGCTGAAAGAGGCGGCCTACAAAGCCGTTCGTCGTCGCGACCCGCACGCGGTGTTCTCGCCTTCGCGCATCGAGGTCGTGGATTTGGATCTCCCCCAGGGTTTTGCGACGGTCGAGGGCTTTGGCCGCACGTTCGTCGGGCGACTCCAACGCGACGGCGAAACGGTGCACGCCATCGTCACGTCGGGGCTGCCTCCGGAATCGGTTGTCGCCGAGGTCCGGCGCAAGTCCGCGACGCCACGCGACGTGAGCGCTTCGGTCCGCGAGTTCGCACGAAGCGCGCTCGCGAGACGAATCGACTGCGCGGGCGCCCGCCTCGCGGTTTCCCGGGGCGGCAAGATTCCGCTTCTGCTACGCGATGGGAGGCCGTTGCCGCGGCTGCTCTCGCTTTCTCACCACGGGCGCGCCGAGGCGTTCGCATGCTCGCGCGATCTCGCCGAGGTGGCGGCGTGACACAACCGATAAAGCGAGATATCAAGCTACTCGGCATCGTCAACCGCGGCGAGGCGGCGATGCGCTGTATCCGCAGCGCAAAGGCGCTGCGCGCCCGGGAAGGCAGTGATCTCCAAACCCTGGCGCTGTTTACTCAAGCCGATCGCGAAGCGCCGTTTGTGCGCTATGCCGATCGCGCCCTTCGGTTGGCCGAGCCGCGCGGTGCGGTCGCCGCCTATCTCGACCACGACGCCCTGGTGCGCGTGTTGTCCGAAGCTTCCGTCGACGCCGTGTGGCCCGGCTGGGGCTTCTCCGCGGAGCACCCGGAGTTCGTCGACAAACTCGCCGCCGCGGGAATCCGCTTCCTCGGGCCTTCCGCCGAGGCCATGCGCCGGCTCGGAGACAAGATCGCGTCGAAAGAGCTCGCAGAGTCCGTCGACGTTCCCGTCACCGCATGGAGCGGCGGCGCGCTCGCGGACTACGAGGCCGGCCGCGTAGCGGCCGAGCGCGTCGGTTATCCGCTTGTCGTCAAGGCCTCCGCGGGTGGGGGCGGTCGAGGCATCCGCTTCGTCAACGCGCCGGAAGACCTCGAGGAAGCGATGCGCTCAGCCGGCAGCGAAGCGGTGACGGCGTTCGGAGACGGTCGTCTGTTCCTCGAGAGCGCCGTTCGCACCGGCCGTCATATCGAGGTGCAGATCCTGGCCGATCAACACGGCCACGTCTTTGCGTTGGGAAGTCGCGATTGCTCGGTGCAGCGGCGTTTTCAGAAGGTGCTCGAGGAAGCGCCGCCTCCTGGGTTAGCGCCCGAGGTGCAGAAGGGGCTTCTCGAAGCGGCGGTCCGGATCGCGTCGAGCGTCGGGTATTCCGGAGCGGGCACGGTCGAGTTTTTGGTCGACGGCGATCGCTACTACTTCCTCGAGATGAATCCTCGACTCCAAGTCGAGCACGGCATCACCGAAGAGATCACCGGGCTCGATCTCGTCGAGTTGCAGATCCGCGTCGCTCGAGGTGAAGACCTCGGTGACTTGTCGTTCCGACAGCAAGGGCACGCGATCGAGGCCCGGGTTTGCGCTGAAGATCCCGATGCGGGCTTCATTCCTTCGCCGGGGCGGATCGCTCGGTTCGATCCGGTCCTCGGCCCCAAGGTCCGAATCGATACGGGGGTGGCTCCTGGGACCGACGTTCCAGACGCGTTCGATTCGCTCATCGCGAAGGTCATCACAAAAGGCGACGATCGTCACGAGTCGACCTCCCGACTGCGCGCTGCGCTCGCGGATTTCGATCTCGTGATCGAAGGCGGTGCGACAAACAAGGGCTACCTCCTCGAGGTGCTAGAAGATCCGGAATACCAGGCGGGCGGCGTCGACGTCGGTTGGCTCGATCGCTTCGGCGAGGCGAAGCGGCCGACCCGAGAACACGCGGCCCCGGCCCTCGTCGCCGCGTCGATTCTGACGTACCAGTACGGTCGAAACCTCGCGCGCTTGAACTTCTTCGCCGACGCGAGCAATCCGAGCCCCGATCGCGTGCCGGCGTCCGTGGGCCAGGAAGTCGATCTCTCTTACGCCGGCGAGCAGTACCCGCTCGAGGTGTACGCCCTGGGCGGTTGGCGCTATCGCGTTTATTCCGAGGGTTCGTTCATCACCGCGACCCTTCGCGAAGAGGGGCCCCACCGCGCGCGGCTCGAAATCGGCGACACGGTGCTTCCGATCCTGTACGACACCACCGAAGCCGGGCTGCGGATCGAAGTCGCAGGGCTCGCCCATCAGTTCGGCTGGCAGACCGTCGGTCAAGTGCGCGCCGCGACGCCGGCCATGGTGATCGGCGTACACGTTTCCGTCGGCGACCGCGTCGATTCCGGACAGCCGCTCGGCATTCTCGAGGCGATGAAGATGGAGATCGGGTTCGATGCGCCCGTCGCCGGCGTCGTCACTGACGTGGGCGTGCGCGCGGGTCAGCAGGTCAAGGCGGGCGAAGTGCTGCTCGTGATCGATCCCGTCGACGACGCGGGCGAATCCGTTGCGACGACCCGCATCTCGCTTCCGGAAGTCGCCGATCCTTTGGCGCTCTTGTTCGGGGGAGAGAAAGAGCTCGGGTCTCCCGATCTCGCGCGCGCAGCGTCGAGCGAAGGCGCCGAACGCCACGCCGCACTCGCTTCGGTACGTGAAGAACTGAGTCGCGTGATCCTCGGTTACGACATCAACCCGACGCGGGCGGTCCGTCTGATCGAATTCCTCGAAGCGCCCGTCGACGAATCGCTGCCCGCTGTGTTCCTGAAGGAACTCGCGGAGATCGCGGACATGCTGGCGGTGGCTGCCGACATCGAGCAGCTCTTCGTGCGTTCGCCGCGGGCTTCGGTGTCCGGAGAGCTCGGCCCGTCGAATTCCGCGCGTTTCCGTATGTTCGTCCGCCGGCTCCGCGCCGGCGGTTCGGGTATCGCCCCGGAATTCCTCGAGCTCGTTTCGAAAGCGCTTGCTCACTACGGGATCGAGGCTCTCGAGCACAGCGACGCGTTGGAGCGAGCCGTATTGCGGCTCATTGCTTCGCAAGCGCCGAATCCAAAGCGCCAGGAAATCGTTTCGGCCCTCATTCGCCAAGCGGTGGCGCTCACGCGCGCGGGCGTGCCGCTGGTCGACAACTGGCCGCTGGCCGACGCGCTGTCGAGGCTTTCCGATATGCGCGGCCTCGTGTCCGACGCTGTGGCCGACGCGGCGATCGATGCGCGCTACGAAATTTTTGAACGACCCGGGATCGATGCGCGCCTGGCGGAAACGGGCCGGGAGCTCGACGCCTGGCTCGCCGCGGCTGAAACCGAAGCCACCGAGCCGCCCCAAGGCGTGTTGCGAGATCTCGCGGACGCGCCGCGTCTCGTGTTCGATCGGATCGGCGGAGCCGTCGCCGACCCGGATCCGCGGCGTCGCGGGCTCGCCCTCGAGGCGCACTTGCGAAGGTTCTACACCCCGGTCGGTTTTGCTTCACGCGTCGCGACCGTGCACGGCGGTGTCTCCATTCTGCGCGCCGAGCTCGACGACCGTCGGATCGTCCTCGGGGCCGCGTGTGATCGCGGCAACGCCGCCCAGGCCTTCGATTGGCTGAAGCGGACCGCCGCGTCTCTGCGCGATCAACACGAGTGGCCGGCAGTAGCGGCGCTCGAGCTGATCGTTCCGAGCGGAAGCGACGGCGACGCACCGATCGATGCGGAGATCCGGTCCGGTCTGGCAGAGGGCTTGCCCGCCGCGAGGGTGACCATCACCGAAGTCGAAGCCGGGCGCCCCGACGTGTGCACGACGTTCGTTCCCGACCCTTCGGGCTACGCGGTCGCGGACGGACTGCACGGCGTTCACCCCGAGGCCGCCGAACGAATCGACCTCGCCCGGTTGGCGCGTTTCGATCTGACCCGTCGCGATGCGCCCGAGGGTCTCTACGCGTTCTACGCGCGCAGCCGCGAGGTGCCCGAAGACGAACGGGTCTTCGTCCTTGCCGACGTGCGCGGGCGTCGGGCCGACGCGAATCGTCGCGACGAGATCAATCCCGCGGCTTTTGAGAAGGCGTTCGTCGAAGCGACCCGTGCGATGCGGTCTTTGGTGGCGAGTACCGACACGAAGCGCCGGCTTCTTTGGAACCGGATCGGGATCTACTGCGGCCCGCCGGTCCGGCTCGACCCGGAACTGACCTGGGATCTCACGCGTCGCCTCTGGCCGACGACCCGTCGCTTGGGTCTCGAAAAAGTCGTTGTTCGGGTCGGTCTGATCGAAGATGGGGCTCCCGTTACACCGACCGAATTCGTGATCACCGATATCACCGGTTCGAAGATCGATCTCATCCGCCGCGAGCCGCGCACGAGGCCGCTCGAACCGGTGAGCGACTACGAACGGAAAGTCGTGTCGGCCAGAAGCCGGCGCCTCGTCTACCCGTACGAAATTATTCGCATGCTGACCGGTAGTGGAGCGGGTGACCCCGGGGCCGGGGCTGCGATTCCCATGGGCGAGTTCGAGGAATACGATCTCGAACCCGGAGAGGGTCCGCCGCGGCCGCGGCGCGTCTCGGGCCGTCCGTTCGGACTGAATGAAAGCGCAATCGTATTCGGCGTGATCACCGCGCCGACCGACAAACACCCCGAAGGCCTGACCCGAGTCATCGTCTTGTCCGATCCGACGATCGGCATGGGCGCCCTGGGCGCTCCGGAATGCGACCGCATCGAGGCGGCGATCAACCTCGCGGAAGACATGGCGGTTCCGCTCGAATGGCTGCCCGTTTCGGCCGGTGCGAAGATCGCCATGGACAGCGGGACCGAGAACCTGGACGCCACCGCCCGCGTCGTGAAGCGGATCGTCGAATTCACCCAGAGCGGTGGCGCGATCCACCTGATCGTGCAAGGCGTAAACGTCGGCGCGCAGAGCTACTGGAATGCATTGGCGACAATGTTGATGCACACCCGCGGCGTTCTCATCATGACGCCCGGCGCATCGATGGTGCTCACCGGTCGCGCGGCGCTAGAAGCTTCGGGAGCCGTCGCCGCAGAAGATGAAGTCGCGATCGGGGGATTCGAGCGCATCATGGGTCCGAACGGACAAGCGCAGTACTTCGCTTCGGATCTCGCCGACGCGTATCGGATCCTCTACCAGCACTATCGATATTCGTACGTCGCCCCGGGAGAACGCGCTCCGCGGCTCCACATGACGAAGGATCGCGACGATCGGTCGCTCCTCGAAGCACCGTGCGAACCCGACACCGACGGCTTCCGCTCCGTCGGCGAGATTTTCGAGGACGAGACGAACCCCGGGCGGAAGAAGCCGTTCCCGATGCGCTCTGTGATGCAAGCTCTGGTCGACGAAGACGGAGGGCACCTCGAGCGTTGGAACGCCTGGGTCGGCGGCGAGACGGGTATTGTCTGGGACGCGCACGTGGGCGGCGTCCCGATTACGCTCGTCGGAATCGAAAGTCGCAACGTCGACCGCGAAGGCTATCGGCCCCTCGACGGGCCGGCGTCGTGGAGCGGTGGCACGCTGTTTCCGCAGTCGTCGAAGAAAGTCGCTCGCGCCCTCAACGCGGCGAGCGGAAACCGCCCGGTCGTGGTGCTGGCCAACCTCTCGGGCTTCGACGGTTCACCGGAATCGATGCGCAAGCTCCAGCTCGAGTACGGCGCGGAAATCGCTCGGGCGGTTGTCAACTTCGACGGGCCGCTGCTGTTCCTCGTGGTTTCGCGCTATCACGGCGGAGCCTACGTCGTGTTCTCTCAGGAGCTGAATCCGTCGTTGCGCGCGTTCGCGCTCGAGGGTTCTTACGCGTCGGTGATCGGCGGAGGCGCCGCGGCGGCAGTGGTATTCACGCGCGAAGTTCGAAAGCGCGCGGCGGCGGACGAGCGGGTCACGGGCGCGCGTAGCGAGCTCGCGAGGTCGGGCACGCAACAAGCGCGAGCCCAGCTCGAGGCAATTACCGAGGAAGTCAGCCTCGAGAAACAGTCCGAGCTCGCGGCGGAGTTCGACGCGGTCCACTCCGTGGCACGAGCGGAACGAGTCGGCTCTCTCTCGGGCATCGTTTCGCCCAAGGAGATGCGCTCCTTCGTCGTGCGGACGCTGCGCGAAGCGTTGGGCCACGAAGGAACGTCGCGTTGAAGCGCCGCAAGAAAGGCGGCAAGAATCGCGCGTTGCGAAAAGGACGACGCGCAGGCCCGACCCGCTTGAAGCCGGACGAGATCGGCAAGATGCGCGCGGCGGGTCGCTTGGCGGCGGACTTGTTGGACGACATCGCGTCGATGATCGAGCCGGGGGTGAGCACCGGCGCGATCGATCGACGTGTCGCGGAGCGCACCACCGCCGCCGGGGCGGTCTCCGCGCCTCTCGGTTACCGGGGATTCCCGCGGCACTGCTGTACTTCGATCAACGATGTCGTGTGCCACGGAATTCCCGACGAAGAGCGCGAGCTCAAGGACGGCGACATCGTGAACGTCGATGTGACGCCGATCCTCGACGGTTATCACGGCGACAGCTCTCGCACGTTTATCGTCGGAGACGCCGCGCCGGTCGCGCGGAAGCTCGTCAACGCGACGTACCGGTGTCTATGGTTGGGTATTCGAGCCGTGAAGCCCGGGTGTCGCACCGGAGACATCGGCCATGCCATTCAGTCTTTCGCGGAAGCGGAGGGCTATTCCGTGGTTCGGGAGTTCACTGGCCACGGCATCCACACGATCTTCCACACAGCGCCTACGATCTTTCACTACGGGAGCCCGGGCCACGGCGAGGAGCTGCTTCCCGGGATGTCCTTCACCATCGAGCCCATGATCAATCTGGGTCACTGGAAGACGCAGATCCTCGATGACGGCTGGACTGCCGTCACACAGGACGGAACCCTTTCGGCGCAGTTCGAGCACACGGTCGTCGTCGGTGACGACGGTGTCGAAGTGATGACCTTGGGCGAGTCGGAGACCCCGCCCCTCTAGGCACGGCTAGGGGTTTCGGATCAGGTCGAACAAGCGCTCCAAGGCCTCGAAGAGCTCCGCGTCGGGAATGTTCAGTGACGGGAAGAAGCGGAGCACGTTGCCCGCGGTGACGTTCACGAGAACGCCTCGCTCGACGGCGCGGAGCGGCAGCGCGCCGGCGCGCTCGGCGTCCGCAAGAACCAGCGCCCGCAGCAAACCGCGCCCCCGGGTGCCCGTTGCCAGGTGCGGGTGGGCGCTTACGAACGCGGCGAGCTTTTGATCGAGCAACCCACCGAGGCGCGCCGCGTTCTCGACGAGCTTGTCCTCCTCCATCACGCGCAGAACCGCATTCGCGGCGGCTGCGGCGACCGGGTTGCCGATGTAGGTGCCGCCGTGTTCGCCCGGAGCGGCGGTTTGTGCCACCGCCTCGGTGCACATGAACGCGGCGACGGGGAAGCCGCCGCCGAGCCCCTTGCCGAGCGTCAACACGTCGGGGACGACGCCTTCGTGTTCGAGAGCGAGCCAGGTGCCGGTGCGGCCGATACCGGTTTGGATCTCATCGAGTACGAGGAGTGCGCCGTTTCCATGGCACGCTTCCGCGACACCCGCGATGTAGCCCGCCGGCGGAACGTTGACGCCGCCCTCGCCTTGAACCGGTTCGACGACGAAAGCCGCGGTGTCCTCATCGATCGCGGCCCGCGCCGCGTCGAGATCACCGAACGGCACGATCGTCGTCTTGTTGAGAAGGGGCTCAAAGGGCGCGCGGTGCTTGTCTTGCCCGATCAGCGAAAGTGCGCCGAGGGTGCGTCCGTGGAATGAATTCTCGGCGGCGATGAACTTCGAGCGGCCCGTCGCGCGGTGAGACAATTTCACCGCGCCTTCGATGGCTTCGGTACCGCTGTTGGTCATGAAGGTCCGCGTGATCTCGGCGGGGGTGATCGCGTCGAGCTTCTCGATCAGGTCGAGCTGCGGCAGCGTGTAGAACAAGTTCGTCGTTTGCATGAGGGTGCCCGCCTGTTGCGACACCGCTTCGACGAGCGCGGGATGGCAGTGGCCGATGGCGGTGACGCCCCAGCCCGCCGTGAGATCGATGTACTCCTTGCCGTCGACGTCTTTGACGATCGAACCCGAGCCCGAAGCAATGGCTACGGGGAGGCGGTTCACGACGGGCAGGAAATGTTTGGCTTCGCGCTCGCGGACGGAATCGAGAGAGACGGACACGGTTACCTCCAGGGCCCCTCATGATACCCTGCGCGCCGGCTCGGCAACTCGCCGAAAGGGAGGGCGCATGGCTGGCAACGGAGCGACAACGGATACGGACGTCATCGTACTCGAGGGCATCGAGATTCCCGCGGCTCTCGGGGTCTCAGCCGCCGAGCGCAAGATGCGGCGGCCCGTCTTGATCGATCTCGAAGTGGAGCGCGACCTGCGCGCGGCGGGGCTGAGCGATCGCATCGGCGACACGGTGAACTACGAACGGATCTTCCAGGCCATCGAAGAAGTGGCGACGGAGCGCGAGCATCGGTTGGTCGAGGCCCTCGCCGAGCGTGTAGCGGCGCGCCTGCTCGCCGACTTCGCGATCGATGCAGTGACGGTCTCGGCCCGAAAATCGAAGCCCATCGCGGGTGTCCTGGATCACGCCGGGGTGTGTATCCGCCGCGAGCGCTAGGCGGGGTTTCGCGGCGCGCGGTGCCTCACGAGGAAACGGGTCACCGCTTCGTTCCAGGCGTCCGCCGCTTCGACGTTCACCGCATGACCCGCTTCGAGATCGACGGCCACGAGCTCGGGCACTTCGGCAACGGCCCAATCGCGGCGTTCGAGGAAGCGCTCTTCGAATTTCCCGCAGGTGAGCAGCGTCGGCACGGTGTTTCTGCACATCCGTTTCCCGAGCGGACTCGAGAGGGCAGTCTCCGTCGTCGTCAGCGCCACTCCGAGGGGATCGCATCGATCGAGGTCCCGGCAGAGACCGTCGCGCATCTCGGGGTCGAGGCGACGGCTGTTTCTCGGGTGGATCGGCATCGCTTCGATCGCCTCGCGCCCGCGGAGTTTGACATCGGCCAAGATCGGCCCCATGGCACGGCGCGTCGCCTCGATCCAAGACGGCGTCGCGAACGCCGACATCGAGTTTGTCACGACGTGGGAGAGCACGCGGGCGGGGTGGGTGAGCGCATATTCGAACGTCAGGCGGGCGCCGAGCGAGTACCCCACCAGATGCCACGCCGAGGCGCCGAGCTCATTGCGAATCGCTTCGAGAGCCTCGGCGTAGCTTCCCGGGTAGTAGGCCTCGGGCGCTTCCGGTGAAGGCGAGCCGCCGTGTCCGAACAGCTCCACCAGGACCGGGCGCCCGACTTTCGAAAGCGCAGGAAGATTCGGCGCCCACTGACGGTTGCTCGACAACGCGCCGTGGATCAGCACGATCGGCGGGCCGGCTCCGTCTCTCACTTCGTAAGCGGGGTGCAGCGCCATGGCCCGAAGGGTGTAGCACCGCGCTCTTCGCCCCGCGGGAAGAGCGCGTCTTCCGTTGCCCGGGGGTCCCAACTACCATCGCGGCGACGACTCGCCCATGCCACACCGGAGGACACCCCCGTTGATCCAGTTCGATCGCGAGAATTTCCGCCAAGCGTTGAATGCCGACGGAGAGTTCTCCGTGAGCGCCGAGTTTTGGGACGCCGATCTGCACCTGGGCCTGGGTGATTTCACGTCGCTCGTGAAGATCCGCGACGGGCAAGTCGCGGAGATCCGCGAGACGAAGGAAATCGAGCAGAGCGACATCGTGTTGCAAGGGCCCGAGTCCGAGTGGAAGAAGGCGCTCGAGGCCGTCCCCGAGCCCTACTACCACCATATTTTTTCCGCCGTCTGTTTCCACGACATCTCGTGGGGCGGCGATGTCGAAGGCGCCATGGCGTACCTCGGCGCACTGAACCGGATGGTCGATCTCCTGCGCGAACACGCGCAGGTTTCCTAGGAGCTTCCATGGCGCGAATCGAAGAAGTGGTCGGACGCTACGTATACGTCGAGCTCGACGGCGTCGAATATCGGGTCTACTACGAAGAGGCCGGGCAGGGGATCCCGCTTCTCTGCCAGCACACCGCGGGTTCGGACGGTCGCCAGTGGCGCCATTTGCTGGCGGATTCGGAAATCACGGAGAACTTCCGCGTGATTGCGTGGGACCTGCCCTACCACGGGAAATCCGTACCGCCGGATGGCGTCGATTGGTGGAAGCGGGACTACAAGCTCGAGCGCCACTGGTTCATGAAATTCGTGTTGGAGTTCGCGCGTGCCCTCGACATCGAGCGGCCCGTATTCATGGGCTGTTCGATGGGCGGTCAGCTGGCCATCGACCTGGCGTTCCACCACCCCGCGTCGTTTCGCGCAGTCGTGGGCATCGAGTCCGGACTCGACAGCGGCGATTTCGACGCTTCCTACTTCAACCACCCGAGGATCAGCAACGCGAACAAGGGCAACATGATGATGAGCATCATGTCCCCGATGAGCCCCGAGCACCGTCGGCGCGAGACGGCGTGGTGCTACGCCCAGGGTGGTCCTCCGGTGTTCCGAGGGGACTTGAACTACTACTTCGAGTACGACCTGAACGACAAGGCGCGCCAGATCAACACTGACGAAGTGCCGATCTATCTACTCACCGGTGAGTACGACTGGTCGGTCACGCCGGAGATGACGAAGGCACTGGTGGCCGAGGTTCCAGGCGCGACGTTCAAGACCATGGAAAAAGTCGGGCACTTCCCGATGAGCGAAAACCCCGAGGTCTTCAAGGAATATCTGATGCCCTACCTCGACGAGATCCGCGGGGCCGCTTAAGCGCCCGCCAGCGCCGCAAGCCCTTCGGGATCGCTCGACGGCGTGCCGGCCGCCCAGCCGTCGTCGCGTCGACTGATCGTCGTGACTTCGCCGAGCTCCGGCGCGCCTTCCGGCAGCGCTTCGCCGAGAAGCTCCTCGACAATCACGCGAATCACGCCCTTGTGGAGAACCAGCAGGGCACTCGTGGCGCGCTCTTGCAGCAGCTCGTTCAGCCCGGCGACGACCCGCGCCTTGAACGCGGGGCGCGCTTCCCCGCTCGGATACGCGAACGTGTCGGCTCCCTCCTGCCACTCCGCGTAGCGAGTCGGATCGGTGTCGCGGATTTCGTCCGCGGTAAAGCCTTCCCAGCGGCCGAAGTCGACCTCCCGAAACGCGTGATACAGCCGGACCTGGGAGCCGCGACCCGCAATCGCTGCGCTCTTCCAGGAGCGCTGCAGTGGGCTCGCGACCACGATATCCGTCGGCCATGACGACAGATGGCCCGCGACCTCGCGCATCTGAGCGCGCCCTTCGGCGGACAGGTCGACGTCCGTGCTCCCGAAGTAGCGGATGCTCGATTGGCCCTCCGTCTCGCCGTGTCGAACCAGTACCAAGCGCCGAAGCGTCGTCATCCGTGGTCTCCGCCTCCGTGATTGCGGGGCCAAACCATGGGCTAAGGCGCGGGAGTCGTCAAACCCGATAAGAACAGGCGCTACCATCCCACCGGGGAGGATTCTTGTGACGCTGCGTGGCCTCATTCTCGTTCTGTTGGCGGTTCTGCTTGTGGGCTTGATGGGTCTCACATACCACCGCTGCGAGCCGGAATCGCCCATCGTTCTCGCCCCGGAAACCCTCGTCATCGGCAAAGCGCCCCAAGAGATCCGTATCCAGGTCGAAGATGCGGGGAGCGGGCTCCGCCAGGTCTCGGCGACGCTGCGCCACGCCGACGGCGAAGCCGAGATGGACGCGAAGTTCTTCCCCGGAAAGCTCTTGAGCGGGTCGGGTGAAAACCGCACGGAAATCGCCGTGGAAATCGATGCCGAGGCGCTGGCACTTCCCGAAGGCGAAGCGTTTCTAGACGTCGTGGCCCGCGATTGGTCGTGGCGAGATTGGCTCCGCGGCAACGAAACGCGGCACACCACGCCCGTCCGAATCGATCTGCGCGCGCCTCGGGTGTTCGTCGAAAGCGGGCTGACGTACGTGCGCCGCGGAGGCGCGGCGGCCGTTGTGTACTCCATCGACGAGGCCGCCGCGCGCGACGGTGTCGTCGTCGATGACGTGTTCTTCCCCGGGTACCCGTTCCCGGTCGATCGATCGTCTCCCCCGGAAGAGCGAGCGGGCGCCGGCAGACGCTTCGCCCTCTTTGCCATTCCTCGGGACGCGGCGGAAACCCCGAAGGTGCGCGTCATCGGTGAGGACGACGCCGGAAACCAAAGTGTGGCGACTTTCCCCGCCCGCGTTCAGGAGCGCTCTTTCGAAGACGTTCGCATCAACCTTCCCCAGAGCTTTCTCGATTCGAAAGTCCCGCAACTCGCAGAGAAAGTGGACGTCGGCTTGGGAGACGGTCCGATTTCGGCGTTTCAAAGAATCAACCGAGACGTCCGCGCTGCGAACGAGCAGCGGATCGATGAGATCGTCGCAAATTCGGCAACCGCGCCGCTCTGGAACGGCCGCTTTCGTCAGATGAAAAACTCGGCGGTGACGAGTCGGTTCGCCGAGCACCGGACCTACTTTTTCTCCGGCGAGTCCGTTTCCGAGGCCGTCCACTACGGCTACGACCTGGCTTCCACATCGCTCGCGCCGGTCGCCGCTTCCAACGCGGGACGCGTGATCTTCGCCGACGAGCTCGGCATTTACGGGAACTGCGTCATCGTCGACCACGGCCTGGGGCTTTCGACGCTCTACGCACACTTGTCTCGCATCGATGTCGCCGTCGGTGACGATCTCGAAAAAGGTCAGGAGCTCGGTCGCTCGGGCGAAACCGGTCTCGCGGGCGGCGATCACCTCCATTTCGCGATCATGGTCGCCGGAACGTATGTCGATCCCAAGGAGTGGTGGGATCCTCGCTGGGTCCGCGACCACATCGAGGCGCGTCTCAAGCCCAAGCCTTGATGCGCGAACTGGGCACAGACGTAACCGTAGGCGCCAGCCTGCGCGGCCGGTTGCTCCGCCGCTACAAGCGCTTCTTCGCCGACATCGAAACCGACGGAGGCGAGGAACTGACGGTGCATTGTCCGAATCCGGGCAGTATGCGCGGGCTGCTCGAGGTCGGCGCGGCCGTGCGTTGCACGACGAGCGACGATCCGCGCAGAAAATTGCGTCACACGTTGGAGATGATCCGTCTGGGTCACGTGTGGGTCGGGCTCCACACACTGCGCGCGAATCAGATCGCAGCGGGCGTGCTCCGGGAAGGGAGGTTTAGCCCGCTGTCCGGTTATGCCGAAGTCGCGGGGGAAGTCGCTGTCGGCGAGGGCACCCGTCTCGATTTTCAACTGCGAGGTCACCCGGAGCGCCCCGACGTCTACGTCGAAGTGAAAAGCGTGACGATGGCCGACGGACCGCTGGCCCGTTTTCCCGACAGCGTCACGGCTCGCGGTAAAAAACATGCCGAGCGCCTCGCAGCGCTCGCCGGTACGGGTCGGCGCGCGGCGCTGCTGTTCGTGGTGCAGCGGGGCGACTGCGAGCGCGTCGAGCCGGCGGACGATATCGACCCGGCCTACGGCGAAGCCCTTCGTCGAGCCGCGGCGGAAGGTGTCGAGCTCTACGCGATCCGCGCGCGTGTCGGTCCGTCGCGAATCCGAGCGGAACGGGAGCTCCCGGTATGTCTTTAAACACCGAGGACCGCGCGCTGCGCAAAACCCTGCTCTACTGGTACCGCACCCATCGCCGCGATCTCCCATGGCGAAAAAGGCGGGACGCGTACGCGATCTGGCTCTCCGAAACGATGCTGCAGCAGACCCGCGTCGACACAGTCATTCCCTACTACGAACGCTTCCTCGAGCGCTTCCCCGACGTTCACGCGCTGGCGGGGGCGGATCTGGACGACGTGCTCGGCGAATGGGCTGGGCTCGGCTACTACCATCGCGCGCGCTCCTTGCACAAAACGGCGCAACGCGTTTCCGTGAGGAACGGGGGTTCGTTTCCGAGGACGGTCGAGGCGCTTCGCGAGTTGCCGGGCATTGGCGCCTACACCGCCGGCGCAATCGCCGCGATCGCGTTCTCCGAGCCTGCGCCCGCCGTCGATGGCAACGTCATACGGGTCTTTTCGCGTTTGTTCGGAATCCGCGGCGACGTCACGCGACCCGACGTGCGCCGGGAAATCGACCAGCGGGCGACGGAGTTCGCACGGGGAGAAATGCCGGCGGACTGGTGCCAGGCGGTCATGGAGCTCGGCGCACTCCTGTGTGCGCCCCGAAAACCACGCTGCACGGGATGTCCGGTCGCCACTCATTGCGACGCGAATCGTGCGGGCGATGCGGAGTCGCTTCCGAACAAGCCGAAGAAACGGAAACCGAAGACGATCGAAGGCGCGGCGGCGCTGCTGCTGCGGGGAGGGAAAGCCCTTGCGGTGCGCCGGACGGAAGGCGGTTTGCTCGGCGGCCTATGGGACTTGCCCGGGGGCGAGCTCGACCGCGGCGAGGACCCGGCGACGGGGCTTGTGCGCCACCTCGAAGAGGGAACGGGACTCACGCTCAGCGCAGCACCCGAAGCGTGCGGCTCGGTGGCTCACGTCTTCACGCATCGACGGCTGCGCTTGCACATCTTTCGCGCTTACGCCGAGCCCGGTCGGACAAAGCGGCGGGGTTTTTCGGATCATCGCTGGCTTTCACCGTCGCGGTTTTCGGAGCTGCCCCATGCGAGGCTCACCGGCAAGGCGCTTCGCCTCCTCGGGTTGTCGGATTGAAGCGCGCCGAGTTCCACGTCGAATGGCAGGGAGAAACGGTCAAGGGCTGGGCGGACGGCGTCGATCGCTCCCACCTGCGCAAGCTCCGCCGCGGCGAGTGGCTTCCGGAATTCGAGCTCGATCTCCACGGGCTCCGAGAACACGAGGCGCAGGCGCTGGTGCTCGAGTTCGTCGAGGACGCACTTGGCGAAGGCGCCCGTTGTATTTCCATCATTCACGGGCGCGGTCACCGGTCGGAGCGCGGGCCGGTTTTGAAACAAGCCTGTGTTCGCTGGCTTTCGACCGGGCCGGCCCGCGCGCACGTCTTGGCGTTCCACTCGGCGCCGGCGGTCGGCGGCGGGGGCGGGGCCACCTGGGTTCTGCTGCGTCGCGCCCGGGGCCGAGAGAAAGCACCGCCCGGCTAGCGTCGGCCGCGAGGGTCTCTATCCTCGCTGCGTGACAAGCCGTTTCGGACAAATTTTCAGCGTGACCACGTTTGGTGAATCCCACGGCGGCGGCGTGGGCGTGGTTGTCGATGGCTGTCCTCCGCGCTTTCGCTTCGACGCGGCGGCGATTCAGGCGGATCTCGATCGCCGTCGGCCGGGTCAAAGCCATCTGACGACCCCGCGCCAGGAAGCGGACCGAATCGAAGTTCTCTCCGGGGTGTTCGAGGGTGTGACTCTCGGAACGCCGATCGCGATGTGGGTCCGCAACAAGGACGCGCGGCCCGAAGCGTACGCCGACATGAAGGATCTCTATCGCCCTTCGCACGCGGACTACACCACGGAAGCGAAGTACGGCGTGCGCAATTGGCAAGGCGGCGGGCGCGCCAGCGCGCGCGAAACCATCGGTCGCGTCGCGGCGGGCGCCTTGGCCCGCGGGCTTCTCCGTCAGTTGGCGGAAATCGAAGTGCTGGCTTGGGTGAGTCGCGTTCATGAAATCGAAGCGGACGTCGATACCGACGCGGTCACACTCGAGGCCGTCGAAAGCAATCTCGTGCGTTGTCCCGATGCGCGGGCCGCGACCACGATGGAAGAAGCGATCGATGCGGCGCGGCGCCGCGGCGATTCCCTGGGTGGGGTCGTAACTTGTGTCGCGCGCGGCGTGCCCGCGGGTCTGGGAGAGCCGGTTTTCGACAAGCTCGACGCCGACTTAGCCGGAGCGATGTTGTCACTGCCCGCGGTGAAGGGCTTCGAGGTGGGCAGCGGTTTCGCCGGGACGCGCTTGACCGGTTCTGAGCACAACGATCCTTTTCTTGCGGATGCGTCGGGCGGCGTGCGCACGGCGACGAACCACTCGGGCGGCATCCAAGGCGGAATCAGCAACGGCGAGACGATTCACTTTCGAACCGCCTTTAAACCCACAGCTACGATTCGCGTCGCTCAGGACACGGTGACGACCGGCGGCGACGCTGCGACGCTCGAAGCGGGGGGGCGACACGATCCCTGCGTCCTGCCGCGCGCCGTCCCGATGGTCGAGGCGATGGTCTGTCTCGTCCTCGTCGACCATTTGTTGCGTCAGCGGGCGACCGACGTGTTGCCCGCACTCGATTAGGGCAAGAGGACGAATCCCGTCAAGAACGCTGCGGCCGTACCAAAGACCGTGACCAAGCCGAGCCACCCGTGAACTTCAGCGCTGCTTCCGTTCCCGCGGAACAGACGCCAACCCAAGACGCCCGTTGCGACGCCGAGCGATGCGACACTCAGCGCGACCCAGGCGTGTAGCGAGCTCAGGACCTCGAAGCCTCGGAGGTACAAGACGGAGACGGGTCCGAGCGCCGCTCCGACTACAAGCGCGATGACCGCGATGCGCGCGACCTTGACGTGCAACATGCGCGCCCCGGCGCCGATGCCGTCGCCGCGCAGGCGGGCTTTTCGCAGGCCGAGCCCTTCGCGCAGGGCGAGCGCGAGAAGGCCCGTCGTAAGGAGCATCCAAAAGGGATGGCCGTAGGACAGAAAGCGCGCGAACACTTCGCGCGTAGCGGGGTCGATCGGGGTCGCGGGATCGCTCACGTTACTCGACGCGGTGCACCGCTCCTTCCGGCAAGCGCTTGAGCAGATCGTCCAACGCGTTTTGCAGGTAGCCGGCGTCTCTCGATTCGAGCGTCAGCAGCACCTTGAACGATTCTTCTCCGATCTTGGGGTAAGACCCGAGAAGCAATTCCGGGAACGATTCGAGCACTTCCTGCAGGTGTCCCGCGATGTCGCTTTCTCGTTCGTTTACGAACACGCGCTTTAGCAGGAACGGTACGCCGCGGAACCGGTCGCGAATCGAATCGAACTTTCTCATCAGGAGCGCCGGAATTCCCGGGAAGATGTACACGTTGTCGACGACGACCACCGGGAACCACAAATCGCCGGCATCGAGGAGCGCTGCTCCCGCCGGAATCATCGCCATCTTCGACTGGCTCTCGTTGCAGGGCTTTCCCTGCGCGGTCTCGATTCTCGAAATGATGGAGCCGTTCAGCTCGAGCGGCCGGCCGAACGCCGAGGCCACACCGTCCATGGTCAGGTCGTCATGCGTCGGGCCGACACCGCCGGACGTGAACACGAAATCGTACCGAGCGGCGAAGTCGCGGACCTCGTCCGCGATGAGATCGATTTCATCCGAGATGGTCAAGATGCGATCGACGTCGACGCCGAGTTCGCGCAGCTCGCGGCACAAGTAGGGCGAGTTCGTGTCGGTCACTTTCCCCGACAAGATCTCGTTTCCGATGATGATGATCCCAGCGGTCGGCATTGCCGGAGGTTAGCCCCTTTCGCATATCCTCGCGGTCGTGGAGTACCGAGTATCTTTCGTGGCCGCGAAGGCCGGAGAAGAAGCGCGCGAACTCGCGACCGTTGCCGTCGCCCGCGGCACGCTCCTCTCCGAAGCGGTGAGAAAGGCGGGGTTGCCGATCGCGACTGGCTGCAGCGGAGGCGCCCTGTGCGGCAACTGCGGGCTGCGCATTGTCCGCGGCCATGTCGCGCGCGAGAGTCGCGGCGAGCGTGAAGCGAAACGGAGAAACCGTGTGGATCCGGCGCTCAGGCTCGCTTGCCGGATCGGCGTAACGGACGATCTCGAAGCGACCGCAGACTACTGGTAGTCCACGCGGGCGCGGAATGTCATCCCCAGTCGGAGATATCGGATTTCCCGAAACGGCGCTCCAGGGTTCGCCACTGCACATATGCCGTCGCGCAACCGCCGGCGGTGAACACGCCGATCGCCAGCAGGACTCGCCCGTAGAAGATCGGGGAAGCGAGTGACTCGGCGATGGCGTGTCCCTGGGTGATCTCGATGGCGGCTGCGACGGCCAGGCCCATGGGGATGCCGCGCAGGAGCCCGCCCTGAATGACGAAGCGGCGGCGTCCTTTCGGGCGCGCCTCATTCCATTGCTCACGCGTTGTGATCCACACTCCAAAAGGATGGCGCGCGGAATCCCCGGTGTCATCATCCGCCCGCCATGGATCAGCAAGTCGAGGAACGCCACGGCCTCCACAGCGGAACGATCGGGATCGCCGCGTTCTGGTTTCTCTACATGGGCGGGCTCGGAGCGATCTTCCCCTACTTGAGCCTCTACTTTCGAGAAGACGCGTCTCTTTCGGGCGACCAATTGGGCATCGCCCTGGCGATGACGCCGCTCGTCGGGATTTTCTCGCAACCGATCTGGGGGCACTTCGCGGATCGGACCGGCACGCGCCGAGGCGTGCTCGCGGCCCTCGCAGCGGGTGCCGCGGCGGGGTATCTGCTCGTTTGGAGCGCGACGGCTTTCCTGCCACTCGTCGCCTGTGTTGCGCTTCTCGCCGTGTTCACGACGCCCGCCATGGCGGTCGCGTCGTCGCTGTCGTTTGCAGTGCTCGGCCCGGACGGCGCGTTTCGCTTCGGCCTCGTTCGGGCGTGGGGAACCGTCGGGTATCTCTGCATGATCCTCGCGCTGCCGAGTCTCCTCGAAAGCGACGCCGGAGTGCGGGCCGGGCTCGCGCTGATCTTCCCCATCGCTTCCGGTCTTTCCCTTCTCGCGGCGTTCACTCTCGTCGCCGTTCCGCCGGCGGGTGCGGTCGCCGTGCGCGCGAAGCGCGGTGACCTGGGCGCCCTGTTGCGCGAGGGGCCTTACCTCCGGCTCTTGGGGCTCGCGTTTTTCGCTTACGGAATGCTCACCGGCCCGATCCTTCTTTTCCCGGTGTTCGTCGCCGAACGAGGAGGCACGGTCGAAACGGTCAGCCGCCTGTGGATACCGATGTTGCTTCTCGAGGTGCCACTCATTCTGTTCGCGGGAGCCGGACTGCGGCGACTCGGGGCGCGGGGGCTCATCGCGTTGGGCATCGCCTGCGACGGTGTGCGTTGGGCGGTCTGCGCCCTGGCGCCGAGCTTGCTCTTCATGTTCGGCATCCAACTCCTCCACGGCGTCGTCGTCGTGGGACTCATCATCGGAATGCAACTCTACGTCGAGGGGGCGGTTCCCCAGCGGTTGCGCTCCACCGGGCAGACCGTGCTCGGAACGGTCATCAGCGCCGGAGCGGTCTTGTCGAACTTGTGGGTCGGCTTCGCGCTGGAGCGCTTTGGCGCGACCCTGCCGTACCTCGTGTCGGGGTTCGGCGGAATGGTGCTCGCTGCGGTCGCCTGGTTCGTGCTCCGCGGAGCGGTTCCGCTCCGGGGGGCCCGGTCGCCCTAGGCCGGGGGCTTGAGCCCCGCTTCGCGGAGGGCCGGGCTCACCGTGCCTTCGTCGGCAAAGGTGGCGAGGTTGTCGTCGAACAGTTTCGCGAGCTTGGCCGCCGTCGCGTCGAACGCGGCTTTGTCCTTCCACGTGTTCTTCGGCTTGAGGATCTCACTGGGGACGCCGGGACATTCCGTCGGGATCGTCAGCCCGAAGTTCGGGTCGACTTCCGTCCCAACCTCGCTGAGCTTGCCGGAGTGAATCGCGTCGATGATGGCCCGCGTGTAGCGCAAGCTCATGCGCGAACCTTCGCCGTACGCGCCGCCACTCCAACCCGTGTTGACCAGCCACGCCCTCGCATCGTGCTTGCGCATCTTGTCGGCCAAAAGCTCCGCATACTTCGTCGGATGCCACACGAGGAATGCCGCACCGAAACACGACGAGAAGGTCGCTTCCGGTTCCGTGACACCCATCTCCGTGCCGGCCACCTTCGCGGTGTAGCCGCTGATGAAGTGGTACATCGCTTGCTCGGGCGATAGCCGACTGACCGGGGGCAGTACGCCGAACGCGTCGCATGTGAGCAGAATGATGTTGTCGGGGTGACTTCCGACGCAGGGGATCTTGGCGTTGGGGATGTATTCGATCGGATAGGAAGCGCGGGTGTTCTCGGTGATGGAATTGTCGGTGTAGTCGACTTCCCGAGTCGTCTCATCTTGGACCGTGTTTTCGAGAACGGAGCCGAAGCGGATCGCTCGGTAGATCTCCGGCTCTTGCTCCTCGGTCAAGTCGATGCACTTCGCGTAGCAACCGCCTTCGATATTGAAGATCCCGTCGTCGCTCCAGCCGTGTTCGTCGTCGCCGATGAGGCGCCGGTGAGGATCGGCGGACAACGTCGTTTTGCCGGTACCCGAAAGCCCGAAGAAGAGCGAGACGTCGCCGTTTTCGCCCTCGTTCGCGGAGCAATGCATGGACAGCACGCCGCGCTTCGGCATCAGGTAGTGCATGATGGTGAACACGCCCTTCTTCATTTCGCCGGCGTACTGCGTGCCGAGAATGACGAACTCGCCCCGATCGAAATTGAGGGACACGCACGTATCCGAGCCCACGCCATCGACGCTCGGGTCGGCCGCCTCTGCGCCGGCGTTGAAGATCACGTAATCCGGATCACCGAAATTCGCGAGTTCGTCTTGCGTGGGGCGGATCAGCATGTTGTGCATGAACAGGGCGTGGTAGGGGCGGGAGCACACCACGCGTACCTTGATGCGGCACGCGGGGTCCCAGCCGCCGAAACCATCGACGACGTAGACGCGGGGCTGCTGGGAGAGGTATGCCGTGGCCCGCTCGCGGTTCTTTGCGAAGGAGTCCTCACTGAGAGGCAAGTTGACCGAGCCCCACCACACGTTTTCACGGCTCTTCGGCGCCTCGACGATTCTCTTGTCTTTGGGGCTCCGACCGGTCTTGGCACCGGAGCGCGTTGCGATGGCTCCACTCGCGGTGATCACCGCGCCGTCGTGGGCGAGCGCCAGTTCGTAAAGCTTCGCCGGGGCGGCGTTGCGGATCACTTCCTCGGTGTTGATTCCGTATTGCGAGAGGTCGACGCCCGCGGCGCCTGCGCCCTTAGTGGCCATAATTTCCTCAAAGCTCGTGTGTGTCTCGATCGGCGCGGCAAGGCCGCACAATGGGAGACTTCATTCGTTGCGCGCCTATTCAGCTATCGACAGCAACTCTCCCCGTGGAAGGCGCGTCCGCCTGGGAGGGTCGGTAAATCTAGCACCTGAAGCGGACTGTTGTGGCCCGTCACCCCGTGTTGTTGCAGGGTTTTTCAGCTCCCGGCAAGAGCGAACCAGTGCAGGGCCGCCACCACCAGAGCGTGGTCGATTCGGCCGCTGCGGAGGTGGGCAGAAAGATCGTCGCGGGGGACGAGCACCACCCGGGTTTCCTCGACGTCGGAGACCTCGATCTCGCCTGAGAGCTGCGCGTTTCGCGCCATGAACGTGTGGCAGTGGTTGCCGAACAGGGCGGGGTTCGGATTGACGACCCCGAGGGGGATCACCTCGTCCGCCAGGTAGCCCGTCTCCTCCCGGAGCTCTCGTGCGGCCGCCTGCCCGGGGTCCTCTCCCGGGTCGACGATGCCGCCAGGGATTTCGAGGGTGACTTTTTCGCTTCCGTGTCGGTACTGCTCGACCATGACGATCTCGTCTCCCGGTGTGAGGGCCACGATGTTGCACCAAGGGTCGGCGTCGATTCGATAGAACGGGTGCACCGCTCCCGTGCGGGGAGATCGGGCGTGGGCTCGGGAAACGTGGAAGACCGCACAATCCGCCACGGGCTCTCGGTGGACCAGTTGCCAGGCGAGGTCCGTTTTCTTGTCTTCCGGTTCCATCGCCGAGGACCCTAGCACCGCAAACCTGCGCCCGATCGCGCGGATTTCGATAGGCTGCGGACGCCTTCACGGGGGGAGAGGATGTTCCGCACCGCTCAAACCAGCGCCAATGAGCAGGACTTCCGCAGCGGACCCCTGTTTATGGTGATGGTGGCGATCGCGTGCGGCGCCGCCGGCGCCATCGGCGCCGTGTTCTTCCGCTTCCTCATCCGCCTGTTCCAAGGCCTCTTCTTCTTCGGTTGGGCCGGAGTGGAGTCCGTCTTTGCCGAAGGGCTCCTGGCGGAACCCGGAGACCCGCTCGAATTCGTCGCCCAGCTCCCGCTTTGGGTCATGGTGATGGCTCCCGCCCTGGGCGGCCTGGTGGTAGGTCCCCTGGTCTACTACTTCGCCCGGGAAGCGAAGGGCCACGGCGTGCCCGAGGTGATGGAAGCCGTGGCGATCCGGGGCGGGGTGATGCGCCCCCGGGTGGTCGCGGTCAAGACATTCGCTTCCGCCATGACCATCGGGTCGGGAGGATCCGTCGGTCGCGAAGGACCGATTGTCCAGATCGGTTCGGCCATCGGCTCGGTGATCGGCCAGCTCCTGCGCGTCAACGCCCGCCAGCTCCGCACCATCGTCGGCTGCGGCGCCGCTGCGGGCGTTGCCGCGACGTTCAACGCGCCCATCGCCGGCGCGCTCTTCGCGGTCGAAGTCATCGTCGGCGATTTCGCGGTGAGTCAGTTCAGCCCGATCGTCATCTCCGCCGTCGTCGCGACGGTGATTTCGCGCTTCCTCCTCGGCAACCATCCGGCTTTCGAAGTGCCGCCCTACGAGCTGGTGAGCCCATTCGAAATCGTGGCCTACATGGGTGTCGGGGCGGTCGCGGCCCTGGTTGGGCTCGCTTTCGTGTCGGTGCTCTACCGGTCGGAAGATCTGTGGGACCGCTTGGATGTTCCCGAGTGGTCGAAGGCGGCCCTGGGGGGCGCGGCCGTGGGCTGCCTCGCGCTGTTTATTCCGAACATCTACGGCGTCGGCTACAGCACGATCACGCAGGCGCTGAACGGGGAGCTCGGTGCGTCGATGCTGGCGATCCTCTTGATCGCGAAGATCGCGGCTACGAGCACGACCATCGGATCTGGCGGCTCGGGCGGGGTTTTCGCGCCGTCGCTTTTCCTCGGGGCCGTGACGGGGGGTCTGTTCGGCACCGTCGTACACCAGTGGTTCCCCGAGTCGACGGCTTCTTCCGGGGCCTACGCCCTGGTGACGATGGGGGCCGTGGTGGCTGCGACCACCCATGCGCCGATCACCGCGATCATCATCATCTTCGAGCTGACCCAATCGATCACGATCATCCCGCCACTCATGGCCGCGTGCGTCGTCAGTACCTTGCTCGCGACGTTCTTGCGCAACGATTCGATCTACACGCGGAAACTCCTCCGGCGCGGCGTCAGTTTGCGCCCGGACGAAGACCCGAACGCATTGCGGAGCTTGTGGGTGCGCGACGCGATCGATCGCGAGCCCGCCACGATTCCGGATCGTGCGGGTATCGGAGAAATCGTCGAGCTGCTGGTCGAAAGCGATCATTCCGTCTACTTCGTTCTCGACGAAGACGACCAGCTCATCGGGACCATCGACCTTCGCGACGTCCGCCAGCTCCTTTTGGAGCGCGATGTCTTGCGCGCGGTGGTCGTGGCGCGGGATTTATGCGAGCACGACGTGCCAAGTGTCACCGAGGACGACAACCTCGACGTCGTGATGCAGATCTTCAGCCTCGAGGAAGTCGAGGAACTCGCCGTAGTCGACGCCGCCAACCCCAAGCGGCTCGTCGGGAGCATCCACAAGCGGGACGCGATCCAGGCCCTCAATCGGGAAACCGCGCGGCGCGATCTCGCCGGCGGTCTCTCGAGCACCGTGGCTGTTGTCGAGAAAGTCCGGGAAGTGGAGCTCGGCGGTGGCTATGTGGTGCGCGACGTCCCGGCGCCGCACCGTTTCATCGGTCACTCGCTCGCGGAGCTCGAGATCCGGGCGCGTACGGGCGTTCAGGTTCTGTTGATTCGAAGCCCCAAGGGCGTCTCCGGCGGGCGCGACCCGATGCGGGTGCCGAGCGCGACGGACCGCATTCAGGCGGGCGATGTTCTCGTCGTGGCCGGTTCTCGCGAAGGCCTCGACCATCTGGAGCGTCTCTAGTCCTTCGCTTCCTCGAGTAGCAGGCGTACACCCCGTGCTCCGGGGGCTACACGGCCAAGGGATTCCGCCACCAGATCCCCCGTTTCTCGGGTGGTCGCGTTGCCATCGCCGTCGAGTCGCGCGCTGATGAGAAACGGGCCGCTGAACGGGATGCCCTCGATCATCCGGTCTTCGGGGCCGATCTCGAAATCGAAAGGAAATCGCGGAGTCGTGATGCGTTTGACCGCGGCGGGAGGACCCGAAGCACCCGAGCGAGCGATGATGAAGAGGACCGAGCCGTTCGGCGCGCTGCTGCCTTCGGCGAGCTCGATTCGGCCGGAAATACCCTGGGCAGATGCCGGTGCTGCAGCGGCAGCGAGGTCGGGTAGGGTGGGTCCGCCCCCCGCCGCCTGATCCGCACCCGGCGGGAAAATCCGCGCGAGGTCCGGCGGCTCGACCGTTTCCTCGGGGTCAAAAGGCTCAACGGCTCGGTGACAGGCGAGACCGAGGCAGAGCGCGATCGCGAGTAGGGAGGGATGCCTCACAGAAAGCACCCTAGCGGTCTCGATTGTTGTAGCGCCAGAGGCCGCGATGTAGCATCGAGCCATCCCATGACACAAAAAAACGCGCCCCCCGCCTACGTCTTGCCCGCCCTCGGGAACAACCCGTCGACGGAGGCCGAGGGCACGACCCCGGGGAGCTTCGCGAACCCTCCGGCGATCGGAGAGCCCCGGACCTTTAGCTCTCCCGATACGCCGGGAATGCCCGGGCCGTCGTCACTCACGGCGTGGGATTTCATGCCTCAAGACTGGCGGTTCGACGGGCGGCGTTGGCACCCGCCCGAGGGCTTCGTCCCGACGACGCAGCTCGAACACGCGCGGCTCGGAACGATCACGCCGGAAATGCGCCGCGTCGCCGAGCGCGAAGCGCATCTCCGCCCTGAGCAGGTCCGCGACGAAGTCGCCGCCGGGCGCATGGTGATCCCGGCGAATCGCAATCACTTGCAGCACGCGCTCGACCCGATGTGCATCGGTCGGGCGAGCCTCACGAAAGTGAACGCGAACATGGGAGCGTCGCCGGTCTCGAGCGGAACCGATGAAGAAGTCGAGAAGCTCCGTTTCGCCGAACACTGGGGCGCCGATACGGTGATGGATCTCTCGACCGGCGGCGATCTCGACACGACGCGGGAAGCGATCGTCGCGAACGCCGCGGTTCCGATCGGCACGGTTCCCATCTACTCGATGATCATCGATCGGCCGATCGAGTCGCTCGACGCCGAGGTCGTGCTCGCGAACCTCGAGCATCAGGCGAAGCAGGGCGTCGACTACTTCACGATCCACGCGGGCTTGCTGTACGAGCACCTGCCCTTGGTCAATCGACGCCTGATCGGCATCGTGAGCCGCGGCGGATCGCTCCTCGCGAAGTGGATGCTCCACCATCGCGAACAGAACCTCATGTACCAGATCTGGGACGACATCTGCGAAGTGATGCGTCGCCACGACGTGACGTTCTCGATCGGCGATGGGCTTCGCCCCGGTGGTCTGGCCGACGCCACGGACGCCGCGCAACTCGGCGAGCTGACCGTCCTCGGCGAGCTGACCGAGCGCGCGTGGCGCCACGGTTGTCAGGTGATGGTCGAAGGTCCCGGGCACGTTCCTTTCGATCAGATCGAGTACAACATGAAGTTGCAGCGCCGGCTGTGCCACGGCGCACCGTTCTACGTGCTCGGTCCGCTCGTGACCGACATCTTTCCCGGATATGACCACATTACGAGCGCGATCGGCGCGACCGCGGCGGCGTACCACGGCGCGGCGATGCTCTGTTACGTGACGCCGAAAGAACACCTGGGACTGCCGAAGCGCGAAGACGTGAAGCAGGGATGCATCGCGTACAAGATCGCCGCACACGCAGCGGACGTCGCACTCGGCATTCCGGGAGCGCGAGATGCCGACGATGAGCTCACGAAAGCCCGCGCCGCGCTCAACTGGGAGCGCCACTTCGAGCTCGCGTTCGACTCCGACACCGCACGCGCGTTTCACGACGAGGATCTCGACGTAGACACCGATTTCTGTGCGATGTGCGGGCACGATTGGTGCTCGGTGCGGATCAGCAAAGAGATCCAGCAATTCGCCAGCGGGAAAGACGAAGCCTTCGCCTGGGATCAGCCAAAGGTCTCCGCTGCGCTCACCGACGAGCAGCGAAAGATTCTCGAGCAACGCGGCGTGCTCGACCCGGCGGAGATCCATCGGTTGGCGTCCAAGACGCGCGCGGCCGTCGGAGGGGACGAGAGCCAGCGCGCGGCTTGCCACAGCGATTTGGCGGACGCACCACTCGCTCGAGAACTTCAAGACGAACGCTTGAGCAGCGACGCAAGCGGAAACTAGGCGGCAATCATGGCTGTG
Organism: Myxococcota bacterium; assembly: GCA_965223705.1. Classification (GTDB taxonomy): domain Bacteria; phylum Myxococcota_A; class UBA9160; order UBA9160; family UBA6930; genus UBA6930. The sequence goes on from OZ245015.1 coordinate 446,041, forward strand.
CTCCGCCCGCTCTTATGGGTCGTCCTGTGTCTCACGGCGATCGCGGCGAGTGCCGAGGAAGCCAAGGAAACCCCGAGAGAAATTTTTGATTCCGGCCTGGCGTGGGTCCAGGCGGAATTTCCCGGCTTCTTTACCGTCGAGGAGCTGTGGGACGGTGTCGCCCTCACCGGCCTCGACGACGGCGTGCGCGCGTCGCTTTACGACCGGCTCAGTCGCGGCGAATGGTCCAGCGATCTGGGACGGCTCTTCCGCGTGACGTTCGCCGGGATGTCGACGCAAGCCGGGACCGTCGCCGTCGAGGGACGCGAAACGCTGCAGGTCGTCGCCGGCCTGGCGGCCGAGAGTCGAGATCTCGAGACGATCCTGGGCGTGACCGAGCTTCTCACCGAAATGATGGACGACGCGGCGCATCCGTATTCCATCCTCGCCCAGGACCTCTTGTCGGAAAAGATGCGATGCGGCGCCGCGTCGATCGGGGACCACCGACTCGTGCAGTCGATCGCCGATCGCGTCAATCCGGATCGGGCGTTCGAGCTCGCCGGCACTGACGGAGACATTGGAGACCGCTACGGGCTTCACCGCGCCGCCGATTTGTTTTCCGTAGCGACCCGCGGCGACGTCGTCGTCGCCGTCGGCTATTTCGGGAGCGTCCTGGTTTCCCACGATCGGGGCAGCACGTTCGACGCTCCGGCTACGACGACGGACGAGCCGCTCTTCGCCGTCTCTCCGGGCGGACCGGATGAATGGTGGGCCGTCGGGCGCGGTGGCGTCGTCCTCCATTCCACCGACGACGGTCGGCACTGGGAGCGGCGCGAGACGCCGTTCCAACGGCATTACTTCGGCGTTCGCGGTGCCGGTCCCGGAGATGCCCTCGTCGTCGGCGACTTCGGTCTGCAGTTGGCGACCGAAGACGGTGGCGCGAACTGGACCTGTTTGCCCCGGGACGAAGACGTCATTCTGGGACGCGTCGTTCCCGCCGGCGGCGACGCGGTGGTCGTCGGCGAGTTCGGAACGCTGGAACGCTTTTCCGGCAACCGACCCCCCGGGATCCAAGGCGAGACCCAGGGTGTCCCGGACGACTTCTACATCTTCGATGCTTGGTTCGATGCGTCGGGGAAGACGGGCGTCGCTGTAGGACTGGCCGGCGCCATTCTCCGGACCGAGGACGGCGGCGGGACCTGGACGCGGCAACCGACGTCTTTCGACGCGGATCTCTACGGAGTCGGCGGTCGCGGTACGCGAATCCTCGCTGTCGGCGAGGGTGGTTTCATCGCGGTCTCGGTCGACGGAGGGAAGAGCTTTCGCGAAAGCCGCGCCGACGCGCCGCCGGTTCCGCTCCACGACGTCGCGATCGGTTCCTCGGGCGACGCTTATTTCGTCGGGTTGCGCGGCAGCGTATTCCGCATGGATCCCGACTCTGAGCGGGCCGTGCAGCTCCATCCCGAGCCGAGCTCATGAACGCATCCCTCCGCTTCTCGCGGTTTTTCGCGCGTCGGCGCCACTGGTTCGCGCTGGCGATCGCCGCGGTTACGCTGTTTTTCGCGGCGGGTATCCGTCATCTCGAGATCTACACGCAGTTTCTCGATCTGCTGCCGCGAGACCATCGATACATCAAGACCTACGAGGCCTACCGCGACGTTTACGGAACGGCGAACGCCGTTGTCGCCGCCGTCGTCGCTCGCGATGGCGATATCTACAGCGAGGAAGTCCTCGAGGCCGTGAGTTTTCTGACGGACGGCATGGACTCGTCCGTGGTCGCTCCCGCGGTGAACGCGCGGCCGGTCAGCGATTTCATTCATCCGGAGGGATGGATTTCAAAGGCGGTGCTGTCCGTGGTTCGCGCGACGGACGCACTCTTCGCGAGACCCGCCAACGTCGCAGCGAAAACCGGGGTGGAGCACAACCGCACCCAGAGCCTGACCCATCGGACAGTCCGAGATCAGCGCGTTCGCTTGGACGGAACGCTCGTCGCTCCGCAACTGCTTCTCGAGACTCCGACGAGCCCAGAGGAATGGCGCGAGCTTCGCGAGCGCGTGCGGCGCAACCCCTCGGTCTACGGTGTGCTCGTTTCCCTCGATGAGCGCGCGACTCTGGTGCGGACGAGTTTCATCGAATCGCGTATCGATTACGAAGCGCTTTTCAAGCACATGCGCTTCCTCGAAGGCTTCGTCGAGGAAAACTATCCGGTCGACGTCTATTTGACCGGGCAGCCCATGCTCTTCGGCTGGAGCTACGCCTTCGCGACCGAGATTTTCCTCGTGTTCCTGGCGACGATTCTCGTGTCCGTCGCGCTGCTCTGGTTCTATTTCCGCCGCGGCTACGGCGTGTTCCTGCCGCTTTCCGGAGCGGCGGTCAACGTCGTTTGGGGCCTGGGTTTTGCCGGCTGGGTCGGCTTCAACATGGACCCCCTCGTGTTGGTGGTGCCGATGTTGATCACGGCGCGCGCCATCAGCCACTCCGTGCAGTTCGTCGAACGGTTCTACGAGGAATACGAAGAGCTCGGGGACAAGGACGAAGCCTGCATTCGTTCCATGGCGGAACTGCTGCTGCCGGGAACCATGGCGATCCTCACGGACTGCGTCGGCCTCCTGACGATCGCTTTGGCGACGATCCCCCTGATCGAGAAGCTCGGATTGTTGTGCGCGTTCTGGGCGGCTTCGATCGCGGTCACGGAAATGCTGCTCAACCGCCTCTTGATTCTGTACCTGCCGGCGCCGAGGGAACGCGAACGAAGGGTGCCGGTTCTCGCTTCGCGGGTGCTCAAGGCGGCGGGTCGTTGGGTGAGCAATCCGGGCAGCGCTACCGCGACGGCGGCCGGCTTCGCCTTCGCCGCGATCGGTAGCTTGCTCATCGCCGAGAGTGTTCCCGTCGGAGAGAACCGCCCCGGCACGCCGATCCTCTACCCGGAGTCGGAGTTCAACATCGCGGCCGGAGAAATCGGGCGCCGTTTCTTCGGCCTCGACGAACTGTTGGTCGTCGCGCATTCCGACGTCCCGGGCCGGGTTTTCGCACCAGACGGGTTGAAGAACGTCGAGTCGCTGCAACGGGTTCTCGAAACGGATCCCGCCGCCGGCGGCAGCGTGAGTCTCGTCGACCTGTTCAAGCAGACGAGCCGGTTGTTCCACAACAACGATCCGCGGTGGGGGATCTGGCTACAGACGACGGCCGAAGTCGTCGGGTTCCAATACCTCCTCGAGACGTCCGTGCCCGCCCAAGGCGTGCTCGATCCCTACCGTTCCCAAGACGGCGAGTCGATGTCGATTCGCGTGTTCTACCGCGATCACCAAGCCGAAACCGTGGCGCGCGCCGATGCGCTTCTCTCGCGTTTCATTCGCGATGAACGTGTGGCCGGTCCGCTGGCCGTTGAGCTCCTTCCCCCTCGAGTGAGCGCGCTGCGGAGATGGCTCGGGCCCTTGCTTCCCGATCCGCGTCCGACGCTCTCGGTGACGGTGCCCGGAGCGGACGGAAGTCGCGTCGCTCTCGAAGTGGAAGAGATTTCCGGAGAAGGCACCGTCTTCGCGCGCTGGACCGAACGCGACGGCGTCGGGCGCGCTGCCGAACTCCGACGGGCCGGCTTGTACGAGCCCTACGAGCTCTGGGTGCGACGCCATGCCGACGCGCCTTGGGCGTCGCGCCACAACGGCTTGTGGCTGCCGGAGGGCATCGAGCTGCGTGCCGCCGCGGGCACCATGGGGGTTCTGGCCGCGGCGAATCAGGAAATCGAATCCAGCCACCGAGCGGGGTTGCTGGTCGTTTTCGCGGCGACGTTTTGCATCATCGCGCTGAGTTATCGCTCCTGGTTGGTCGGTGCTCTTCTCACGATGTCTCTCGGCACCGCCGCGCTCGCGGCACTCGCGGTGCAGGGAATCGCGGGGATCGGCATCAACGTCAACACCTTGCCGGTCCAAGCGATCGGTGTTGGGATCGGCGTCGACTACGCGATCTACATCGTCGATCGCGTCCGAGAGGAGCTGCGTCGCGGATTGGCGCGAGAAGCCGCGTTGGCGCGGGCGGTCGAGACGACGGGCCTCGCGATCGCGTTTACCGCCACAACCCTGCTGGCCGGGATCATCTTCTGGATCCCCATCTCGAGCCTTCGGTTTTCCGCCGATATGAGCTTGCTGTTGTCGGTGTTGATGGGCGTGAACGCCGTGGCGGCGATCCTGCTCGTGCCGTCGCTGCTGCGACTCGTTCCCGAAAGCTGGATTCTTCCCAGGAACGAGAAGACACCCTGAAAAAAGAAGACGCCCCGGAGCCGCTTTGGCAACCGGGGCGTCCTATCCGAGCCTTACCCCCCCCTGGCGCAGCCCGGAACAACGATCTTCGATCACTGTTTCGGCCGTACCGGGTCGGCCTTGAGGTTTTTTTGCCGATTCCCTGCGGGTCCCCGCGTACGCAAGAGCGGCGCCTGCTCAGGTGCTCTACGGACTGCAGGCCGGGGTGAATTGCCCTCTTCTCCGGGATCGAGAATCACGCCGCCGTCGTCATCGGCCCAGCGAATCTGGCGGTAGTCAAAGCCTCCCTCGGCGATGATGTTGAACTTCACGACCTCGAAGTACGGAGAGAGATCGAAATCTCGAGGCGTCAGCATCGTCGGGTGCCGGCGGTAGTAGAGCCCCCGCGTTCGCGGCTGTCCGCGCGACCATAATCGCCGCCAGGAGCGCGGCGGACGGAGCACATGGGGTTCGGCCGAAGAGAACTCGACACGCGGCAAGATCGGGAACCCGACATGGTGGAAGATCTGTCCGATCAAACTCGAGCAGATCACTTCTGTCGGGGCGCGGCTTCCGAGGCGCGAACGCGGTTTCGTGCGGGTGGGCGCGACCGCCAAGACGGCGAAGTAGCGCATGAGGTCGAGGATGTTCCGCAAGTCGTAACGCCAGCCGAGCGCGGCGACGGCTTCGTCGAGAACTTGTTTCAGGTGCTCCGCGCGTAGACGGTAAGGTCGCAAGAGCCGAATGTTCAAATGCAGATATTTGTCGGCCGGAACGGCCACGACGCCTTCCGGGAGCGCCTCGATCATCAAGCGGTCGGCATGGTCGCCAAACTTCGCCCGCGCTTCTTCCCGCGTGTCGTCCCTGCGAATCAACTCGTCGCCGATATAGAGCGCCAAGTGAGACCATGAACTCTGCGTCAAATACTTCGTGATCGCGGATACGCGGCTGTCTCCCTCGACGAGGACGACATCGCCCTTTCGGATTTGCGCGAAAAAACCCGACGGATCGTTCCAGGTGCGCCTTTCGTAGTGCGGAAGGCTTCGGGTCAAGAAGTCGACGACCCGGAGCGTGAGCCAGCTCCGGATACTCATGACGGCTCCCTTGCTCGAAGGACGGGCTTGCTCGAGACTTGCGCGATGGAACGACTACGCGGCGTCGGCCTGGCGCTACTCGCGTTGTGTCTGGGCGTGTGGCCGGGCGCAGCGCTCTTGTTCACGTTCGCAGTAGCGCCCGCGATCTTCGCGTTGGCGGATCGGCCAGGAGAAGCCGGTGAGGCGATTGCCCATGTCCTAGCGGTTCTGCACATCGGTGGAGCCTGTGTCTTCTCCTCGGCCGGGCTACTGGCCTGGGCGCATCGGTTGGGCGCTTGGCTGCAGATCGGCCCGGTCGTCCTGGCGGCGCTGTGCCTCTTCTCCCATTTCGGCGTTTCCGGGCCGCTGGCTGAGCTGCGAGAACGCCCCGCTGAGGCGCGCACCGCCGCCGATCAGGAGTCGCAGCGACGCCTCCACCGGATCTCCGTGGCGGTATTTTCCATTGTGGGTGTCGGTAATTTGGTATTGCTTTACCGCTTCGGTGCGGAGGCCAGCGGGCCTATTTCACAACGCTCAAATCCGCGCATTTCTTGAAAATCCGTAGCCCCGGCGCGGAGCGTTGTGTATGCTCCAGGCGACTGGAAACTCTACTGGTTTCAACGACTTACGTCGTGTCTGACCGTCTAAAGTTCGACCGGAGCTCAACCACCATGGAAGTGCGCATCAAAGCCACTCTCTCGTTTACCGTCGCCGGTGGCGCACTAGAAGACGGCCTCGCCGAATACGACGAACTCTCCGTGGACGGCCTCCTCCGGGAAATCCTCGATAAAGCGCTCGCGGTCGACGATATCGAGGTCGTGGTGACCGAAGGCCCCAATAGCCTCGAAGAGTACGATTCCGTGCAGCAGCAGGCCGGCGGTTCCTAGCCGGTAGCTCTCTAGAACAAGCTGAGTTGGCCGGATTCGGGGGCCGTTTTCCGCGGTTCTCGCGGCGCCGGCTCCGAGCGTTTCGGCCTCGGCCGATAAATCCCCTCGTCCCGCGCGTACTCGAGCACTTCGTGATAGAAGCGCTGGAACCTGGGACCGTGGTTGAAGTGGCGCAGGTGGGCGAGTTCATGGCACAGGGTGCTGATGAGGCTCGAATAGCGGAGGGGCTCGCGGGTTGTCACATGGTTGAGGCGCACGCGGATGGTCCCATCGGAGAAGCAAACGCCGTAGCGGTTCTTCACGTTGGCACGTTCCGCTTCGATCGCTCGGTAGCGCAGTCCGAATCGCTCGGCGATGCGGGCTCCGTCTCGGCGCAAACGCTCCATCAATTCGCGGCGGGCTTTCCGGTCCACGTGATGAAGATAGCGACCGCCGTCCGGGCTACCCTAGGGAAATGCCGCTTCCCGAAGCGCCGCTGCCCCTTTTTCCGTTAGCTGCGGTGGTCTTGTTCCCGGAGACCCAGGTCCCGCTGCATGTTTTCGAACCCCGGTACCGCCAGTTGATGGAGGACGTCGTCGAGGGAGAAGGACACATCGGCATGGTGACGGTCGTGCCGGAGCATCAGTCCTCGATGTCCGGAGATCCGCCGATCTTTCCGCTGGGGTGCGCGGGCGAAGTCGCGCAGCATCAGCGCTTGCCCGACGGTCGCTACAACCTGATCTTGCGGGCCACGCACCGTTTCGAAGTGATCTCGGAACACCCGGTCACCGACGCGCGTCTGTATCGGCAGGCGGACGTTCGCCTCGTTCCCGAACGCGAGCCGACCGAAGATGGAGTGCTCGCAGAGACGCGGGAAACGGTCGTTCGGTTGCTCCGCGAGCTCCTCCGGATGACAACCGGACGTGAGGCCGAGTTGGATGAGAAGCGCCTCGGCGCTCTGACCGAGACAGCGTTCGTGAACACGATTTCGCAGGCGCTCGCGGTTTCTACGGTGGAAAAGCAGGGGCTCCTGGAAGCGCCCGGGGCCGAGGAACGATCGCGGCGACTGATCGACCTGTTGCGTTTCCAAATCGCCGCCGGATCGCGCGGCAGCGGGCCCGAAACGGTCCACTAGAGAAATCGAGTATTCTCGAGTTAACGTGCGTAAAACGAACTAAATCGTCGATTCGCAATTTTTAGAATCGCGTTTTTGTCCGCTCGTCTCGGCCTCGGAAAAACCTCTCGCAAAGTTCACCGAAACACCTGATTTTGCAGAAGCAATTGGCTTCGAGCGCACCGCTCACCGTCGCTGTGTACCCGAAACCTTGGCGTGTCGCCCAACGAGTACGATCGTCCGCAGCCCTCGTTGCGCGACTGCGGTGAGCGTGATTGAATGGCCACGGTGATGGAGGTCCGTAGGCTGATTCTCGGGTGAAACCGCTGGAAAACCGGAAAAAACGGCTTCACCGATCCCCGCGAGGAGCCGATTCCAGCCCCCGCTGACGCCGCTCGGACGAGTGAGAGAACAACAGACAGTGCGGTCCCGCCAGCTGTAGCTCGTTGGGCCCGGAGCCAATCCGCGAATGGAACCCCCCCGCGGCTTTTGGGACGGCGTGATACGCCGTCTCGACGGACGACTGCCACGTCACGCGGTTGACGCATGGATTCGACCCCTCGAGCCTCACTGGCGAGAGGGGCGCCTCGAGTTGCATGCTCCGGGCATCCTGTGCCGAGATCGCGTCGAAGCGCAGTACCGCGGGGAGATCGACGAGGCTCTGCGCGCCGAACTGGGTGAAGCCCAGGCCTTCGCGTTGCGCGTTGCCGATCCCGAGCCGAAGAAGGCCACGACCGAAGAGAAGACCACGCTTCCTCCTGCGGAGGAACTGCCCGCTGCGCCGGCGCTGCAGCGCAGAGCTCCGCCGGAACGCCGCACTCCGCCGGCCCGTCAGCAGAGTTTCCGTCGCGGGTTTGACGGGTTTCTCGTGTCGGACACGAACGCGCTCGCGCGCGAAGCGTCGCTAGCGCTCGCCCAGGGTCGGCAGCAGGGCCTGTCACCGCTCTGTCTCGTAGCGGGAACGGGTCTCGGGAAAACGCACTTGGCGAGAGCCGTGGTCGCCGAAGCGAGGTCCCGGGGAACGGCGCGTCCACTGTACGCGTCCGCCGAGCGCTTTACGACGGAGTTCACGAGCTCCCTTCACCGGAAGGAGACGGCGGGCTTCAAGCGGCGGTTCCGTGAGGAATGCGAACTCCTCGTGCTGGAAGACCTTCAGTTTCTCGCCGGAAAGCGTTGGACGCAGCTCGAGCTTTTTCACACGCTCGAGCACCTGCAGGCGTCCGGAATTCCCGTCGTGCTCACCGCGGACCGCTTGCCCCGTGAAATCGACAAGCTCGACGAGCGGCTGGTCTCTCAGGTCGCGAGCGGGCTCGTCGCCGAGATCGAACCGCCGGACGTCGAGCTGCGCGGCCGCATTCTGCGGGCGCGAGCTGCGGCCGCGGGAGTGCGCGTTCCCGAGTCGTGCCTCGAGCGCCTGGCCGCGGCCGTCGAGGGAAGTGTGCGCGACCTCGAAGGCGTGCTCACCCAGTTGGTGGCGACCGCATCGCTCCTCAAACGCCCGATCGATCGCGAGCTCACCGAAGCGGCGCTTCGCAAAGTCGGCGGCGTGGCGATCGATGCGGGGCGGCGCCACACCATCGGGTCCGTACTCAAGGTCGTGACCGCGTTCTTCGGAGTGCGGGAGGCAGATCTTCGCTCGCGCTCGAGGAAGCGATCCGTGCTCGAACCACGCCAGCTCGCGATGTACTTCTGCCATCAGCTGACGAACGCGTCGCTTGCGGAGATCGGTCGCGCATTCGATCGGGAGCATTCCTCGGTTCGGAACGCGATCGATGCCGTAGAGCGAGCGATGTTGACGCGAGCGACGCTGCGCTATCGCGTTGAAGAGTTGGCGTCCCGCCTGCGTGACGCCGAGAGCTAGGTGCGCCTAGGCGGGTGCCGACGATTCGTCGGTTAGACCCGCGGCGCGGGCGCGGTTTTGCTCTTCCCGCAGTCGCCAGCGGGTCGGTCCCGAGAGCTCGCTCTTTTGAACCGGCTCGAGGGAGGGCGGATCTTTCTCGGGATCGTCGTAGCGCTCGATGATCTCGTAAGTGGTGCTGCGCTGCACCGGCGTGCGTCCCATTTCGCGGATCAATTGACGCATCGTCTCCGGCGGCGTGTTCTCTCCGTGGTTCGCACCGGACTCGCGACTGATGGACTCTTCCATCAGGGTGCCGCCGAAATCATTGCAGCCGGCCGACAGCGCGAGCTGCGCCATCTTGTGCCCCATCTTGACCCAGGACATCTGGACGTTCGTAATCCACGGGCGGAAGAACAGGCGGGCGACCGCCACCATCCGGAGGTCCTCCGCAGTGCTTGCGCCGGGGCGTGCGCCCATGTGGTTGAAGAGGATGTTCTTCTCGTGGATAAAGCCGAGCGGAACGAACTCGGTGAAACCGCCGGTATCTTTCTGGATGTCCCGAACGACGGCCAAGTGCTGTGCGGCTTGATGGACCGTTTCCAAGTGTCCGTACATGATCGTGGCGGTCGAGCGAAGGCCGATGCTGTGCGCCGTGCGGACAATCTCGATCCAGCGGTCGCTCATCAATTTTCGCGGTGAGACGATCTTGCGAACGCTGTCGTCGAGGATTTCGGCGGCCGTCCCCGGCATCGTGCCAAGGCCCGCGTCGACGAGGAAGCGCAGGTAGTCCGCGAGCTCCATCCCGCTCTTCTTGTGCCCGAAATCGATTTCTTCGGGCGAGAACGCGTGAATGTGGAGGTCGGGATAGGCCTCTTTCAAGGCGACCAAGATATTGCGGTAGTCGTTGTGGTCTTTCTTCGGGTCGATGCCGCCCTGAATGCAGACCTCGGTGGCACCGCGCGAGACGGCGTCGCCGGCTTTTTCGATCAAGATTTTCAGGTCGTGGTCGTACGCGTCGTCGTCGTCGCGGTGACGCGAAAAGCCGCAGAAGCTGCAGCCCACGTAGCAGACGTTCGTGAAGTTGATGTTTCGACAGATGACGAAAGATACGTCGTCGCCGTTGTCTTCGGCGCGGGCGACGTCGGCCGCGCGACACAGCGCCCAGAGGTTCGGCCCCTCCACGGTAAGCAGGACGGCGGCGTCAGCGACGCTGAGTTCACGTCCTTCCAAGGCACGATCCAAGACGCGCCCGACGGTGGGGTCGACGTCGGAGAGAAGTCGCTCGAGCATGCTTACGCCGCCTCTTGGCCGGGGTCGCCGGAAGTTTTTGCCATTCCGTTTTCGTCCGCGAGCTCCCCGATTCGCGCGAGCATCGTCGGGTCGAAGAACTCGGGCATCGCCAAGTGCTCCGGGTAGACCGGAAGCCTGTAGAGCAGCCGCTGTCCCGCCGCCTCGGTGCGTTCGCGCAGGGCGGCGAGCGCCGGCCACGGCGCTTCGGGGTTGATGAAGTCGACGGTGACGGGCGAAACACCGCCCCAATCGTTCACACCGGCGCGGAGCAAGGTTTCGAGCGCGTCCGACGCCAAGTTGGGCGGCGCTTGCACGTTCGCGGCGGAGCCCAACATGAGCCGCGCAAGAGCCACCCAGCCGGCGACTTCGCGCTCGGTCAACGTCGCGACGAAGCGCATCGGTGTATCGGGCTTCGGGTGGAACGGCTGGATGATCGCTTCTTGAATGTGCCCGTAGTCGTCGGAGAGCTGACGGATCGCGGCGAGGGTTTCCGCCCGCTCGGCTTCGTTTTCCCCGATGCCGATCAACATGCCGGACGTGAACGGAATCTTGAGCTCGCCCGCTTCGCGGTGCATCCGGAGTCGAACCTCGGGATCCTTGTCGGGCGCGTAGCGGTGGGGCATGCCCTTCTCGCGGAGTCTCGGGCTCACGTTCTCGAGCATCAGGCCCATCGACGCGTTCCACGGACGCAGGGCTTCCATCTCTTCGATGGTCAGGATCCCGGCGTTCGTGTGCGGCAGGAGTCCGCCCTCGAAGGCGACCCGACAACCCGCGAGCAAATGGTCAGTGGTGGTTTGGTAGCCGCGCTCGGCCAGCCACTCGCGGTGGGAGCGATAGGCGATTTCGGGTTTGTCCCCGAGACAGAAGAGCGCCTCGATGCAGCCGGTCTTCACACCGCCCGCGACGACGGACGCCACTTCGTCGAGTGAATAGGTCTTCGCCTCGGGCGAGTCCGCGGTTTTCGAGAAGGTGCAGTAGGCGCAGCGATCGCGGCAGAGATTCGTCAGCGGAATAAAGACGTTCTTCGAGACGCTGACTTCGTCGCCTTTGCCCCGGGTCTTGCTCTCGCAGGCGGCGTCCAGCAGGGGCTCGAAGACCGCCGGATCGTCGAGTTGCCGGCCCAGCCGCGCGGCGGATTCCGTGTCGAGTCGATCTTCGTCGAGCGCGCGTCGCAGCATGCTTCGCACGTCGTCGGGCACGAGGGCGGGGGGGTTGGTCACAGACCCTCCAGGGAAGGCGAGAGCATACCACCCGCTGCGGGGAGCGCGCTCGGCCTGGAATGGATCCCCCTGGGGGGGTTACCCGGCCAACACGGGTCCGCGCCGACTCCGCTTCGAGGGATACGGTCGTGGCTCTCCAAAGGGTTGGGTGTGGAAGCGACGGTGCATCCAAGTCCATTGGCCTGGAAACCGGCGCACCGCACGCTCGATCGTGGCGTTGATGAGGCCGAGGTTCGCGCGCAGGGCGCCCTCGGCGTCGTACTCGAGTTCGAGCGGGGGCGCGATGTGCACCCGATGGCGTTCCCCCGAATCGATCCGTTCGATGAACGCCGGCACGATCGGGGCTCCGGTTCGCATCGCGAGCTTTGCGGGAGCTTTGCGGGTACACGCGAGTCTTCCGAAGAACGGGATGAATTCACCCTCGTCCCGGTTGCAATTCTGGTCGAGCGGAAGGGCGAGGATTTTGCCACCGCGGATTGCTCGCAAGGCTCCTCGCGCGGCCTCGCCACGGGTGAGTAGCTCGACGCCCCACGCGCCGCGCAGCCGCTCGACGAAACGCTCGAGCAGCGGGTTCTCTCTGGCGCGGGCGACCACGGTCAGTTCGTAGCCGTGGGCATGCATCAGAGCCGCGAACATCTCCCAGTTTCCGAGGTGAGCGGTCATGGCGATGACGCCGCCCGGAGCAGAGGATTCGAGCGCGCGCTCGAGGTGCTCGAGCCCGATGATCTCGGTTCGCGCCCGGAGTTCGTCCGGCGTGGCACCTCCCAACGTCAGGAGCTCGACGGCGCTCCGGCCGAGATTCTCGCAGCTCTCCCTGAAGACTCGGAGGCGCTGCTCTTCGCTCCAGTCGGGGAACGCGATGCGCAGATTGCACAGCGCGATCTCCCGTCGGCGTGGCACGGCTCTACCCAGAGCGCGCCCGACGAACGCGCCACACGCCAGCGCCCTGCGATGGGGCAGCAAGCGCAGGCCGCTCCCGACAAACCGCGCCAGGGAGTCGGCGATGGTGGCTTCTCGGCTCAGGAGCGGCCCTAATCCTCTTCTGATTCGCGAATCTTCGCGAGCACGCTGTAGTCCTCGAGGGTCGACGTATCGCCGGCGGTCTCCTTGCCGCCTGCGATATCCCGAAGCAAGCGCCGCATGATCTTTCCGGAGCGCGTTTTCGGGAGCGCTTCGGTAAAGCGGATGTCCGCGGGTTTGGCGATCGGCCCGATCTCCTTCGCCACGTGGTCGCGCAAGGTCTTCGAAAGTGCGTCGTCGGCCTGGGTGTCACTCGTCGGTGTCACGAACGCGACGATCGCCGTCCCGGTGATTTCGTCCGGACGTCCGACCACCGCGGATTCCGCGACGTTCGGATGCGAGACTAATGCACTCTCGACTTCCATGGTTCCGATGCGATGACCGGAGATGTTCATCACGTCGTCGACCCGGCCCATGATCCAGAAATATCCCTGCTTGTCGCGGTGGGCTCCGTCGCCGGCGAAGTACGTGTTCTTGTACTGGCTCCAGTACGTTTCCTTGAAGCGCGCTTTGTCGCCCCAGATGCCGCGCAACATTCCGGGCCAGGGCTTTTGCACGACCAAGAACCCGCCATCCGGCGGCTTGGCTTCTTTACCGGATTCGTCGTAGATCGCCGCGTCGATGCCGGGGAAGGGCAAGGTGGCCGAGCCCGGCTTCGTGTCGACGGCGCCCGGCAGCGGCGTGATCATGATTCCGCCGGTTTCGGTCTGCCACCACGTGTCGACGATGGGGCAGCGCTTGTTGCCGATCACGCGGTGGTACCACATCCACGCTTCCGGATTGATCGGTTCGCCGACGCTTCCCAAGAGGCGCAGGCTCGACAGATCGTGTTTCGCCGGCAGTTCATCACCGAGGCGGATGAAGGTCCGGATCGCCGTCGGCGCGGTATAGAAGATCGTGACACCCCAGCGTTCGATGATGTCCCACCAACGATCGGGCGCGGGGTGCGTCGGCACGCCTTCGTACATCACGGTCGTCGCGCCGTTCGAGAGAATTCCGTAGACGACGTAGGAATGCCCGGTGATCCAGCCGATGTCCGCCGTACACCAATAGGTGTCGGAATCCTTCAGGTCGAAGATCGCTTTCGCAGTCGTCGTGACATGTGTCAGGTAGCCACCCGTCGTGTGAAGGATCCCTTTGGGTTTGCCCGTGGTTCCGCTCGTGTAGAGGATGAAGAGCGGGTGTTCGGCCGGCAATTTTGCCGGCGCACAGACGGGGCTGGCGCCTTCCATGAGGTCCGACCACCAGTGATCGCGGCCGCTTCGCATGGTGACGTCTTCGCCTGTGCGCTTGACGACCACCACGTTTTCGACCGTCGACGCGCCTTCGAGCGCTTCGTCGACGGCTGGCTTCAGGGGGAGGGGGGCGCCGCGTCGGTAGCCGCCGTCTGCGGTGACGACAACTTTTGCACCCGCGTCGTTGAGACGGTCGCGCAGAGCGTCGGCCGAGAAGCCTCCGAAGACGATGCTGTGCGGTGCGCCGATCCGCGTGCAGGCGAGCATACCGATGGCGAGCTCGGGCACGAGCGGCATGTAGAAGGCCACCCGATCGCCGCGCTTGACACCGAGGTCCTTCAGCACGTTCGCGAACTTGCACACTTCGCGGTGCAACTGCCCGTAGGTCAGAACGCGCGTATCACCGGGCTCTCCCTCCCAGATGATCGCCGCTTTGTTGCGCCGCCACGCGTTCTCGCCTTCCAGGTGACGATCGAGGCAGTTGTAGGAGACGTTGATCTTCCCGTCGGCGAACCATTTCGCGAACGGCGCTTTCCACTCGAGACCCTTTTTCGGCTTTGTGAACCAGGACAGGTTCTCCCGAGCCATGGTCTTCCAAAACCGCTCCGGGTTCTTGGCAGCCATCTTGCGGTATTCCGCGACCTGCTTCTTGGTCCAATTGGCCCGCTTGGCCAAGTCTCGGTTCGGCTTGAACGAGCGTTTTTCTTTGAGTAGCGACTCGATATCCGCCACGGCGCGATCCTCTATCCCCGGACCCAAGCTTCGACTTGGTCCGTTGCTTTCGGGATGGCTTCGGTCAAATTCTCGATGCCATCTTTCGTGATCAGCACATCATCTTCGATGCGCACGCCGATGCCGCGAAACGAAGCGTCGGCTTCGTCGTCGTCATCAGCGATGTAAAGACCGGGTTCGATGGTGAACACCATGCCCGGCTCGAGCGGGCGGGGTTCTCCGTGGTCGGTGTAGACACCGACGTCGTGCACGTCGAGCCCGAGCCAGTGGCTCGTGTTGTGCATGTAGTACCGGCGGTACGCTTCCCGCGCGATCAGCTCGTCGCGGTCTCCCTCGAGGAGCTTCAGTTCGAGCATACCTTCCGTGAGCGCGCGAACCGACGCGTCGTGTACGGAACGGAGGGTGGCCCCTGGCCCCGCGGCCTCGAGTGACGCTTGCTGCGCCGCGAGCACCACGTCGTACACCGCTTTCTTCGCGCCCTCGAAGCGCCCACCGATTGGGTACGTGCGCGTGACGTCTGATGCGTAGCCGTCGAGTTCGCAACCGGCGTCGATCAGCAGCAGCTCACCTTCGACGAGCGGCTGATCGTTTTCGATGTAGTGCAGAATCGTCGCGTTACGGCCGCCGCCGACGATGGATGTATAGGCGGGTCCCGTGGCGCCGCGGCGGCGAAACGCGTAGGCGAGGGCGGCCTCGAGTTCGTATTCGAAGCGGCCGGGTTGCGCGAGCCGAGCCGCTTCGGCGTGGGCTTCCTTTGTAATCGCGGCGGCGCGCCGCATAATGTCGAGCTCTTCCGGTTCCTTGAAAAGGCGCATTTCGTGAATACGCGATCGCGGGTCGACGATTTCCGAAGCGGGATTGCGCCCCGCGCGCGACCGCAGCCGCATTTCGTCGAGGCTCGAAACCAGGAGGTCGTCGATCGCGGCGTCGCGTCCCAGCACGTGATAGATGCGCGAGGCTCCGGCGATGAGCTCCGGGAGTTGTTTCGCGAGCTCGCTCCGGGGGTGCGCGGCATCGGCTCCGTAGTCCCGAACGGCGCCTTCGACGCCGGGCCGGTAGCCCGTCCAGGTTTCGGCCGCGCGATCCCGGGGTTCTACGAACAGCGTGTATTGCGGCGTGCCCCCGGGTCGTAACACCGCCGCCGCATTCGGGTGGTCGAAACCCGTCAGATAGTGAAAGTCGCTTCCCTGGCGGAACGGAAAATCGGTGTCGTTCGATCGCGGCACGAGCGACGCACCGAGGAGCAGCACCACGGAGTCTTCGGGAAGGCCCTCGAGAAAACGGTCGCGCCGAGCAGCGAACATGGGGCGGAGGATAACAGAGGCCGTCGAGCGCTCAGCGCGGCGGACCGACGCAGCGGATCACCGTGGCGTCTCGGCACAACGTCGCGCACACGCGATCACCCACCGGTACGCCCGTATAGAAGAGACCTCCTCGCCCGTCACCCAGATGGCCCGTCTCGACGGCACCCCGACTTCCAAATCGGTGGTAGATGCCCGACCAGCGCTGGACGATGCCGTCGACGGCGCCGCCCGATCGCGTCAGCACGATGTCTTGGGCGAAGTCCACGGTTCGAGGGAAGCGCGCGTCGAGCAGAATATCGCGGAACGCGGTCTCGCCGGCTTCGCGAAAGCGGAGCCACAAGGCCTCGGAGGCGACGTCGACGATGGCGCCGACTCCGTCCTCGGCGAACGTCGCGAACTGGACCTCGCGATCGGTGATATGACGAAGGAGTTCCCCGGTTTCGTCGAGGACGAGAGCGTCGCGCGTTTTCGCTTCGCCCTCCGAACCGAGGCGATCCGCGATGACCCAGATCTCACGTCGCACGGGATCGTAGGCGACGCTCTTGGGAGCGATCTGCAACGTGCCCGGTCCGGTCAGCGGGAACACCTTCGGGTTCTCGCCGTCCCTCCCGACGGAGAGCAGCCGGCTGTGGGCGTAGTCGGCAAAGAGAAGCGTTTCACCGGGGCCCGCGGCGAGCTCAGAGGTACCCGTCCCCAGGTGCTTCCAAACGGCACCGCCATGTCCGCTTCGAGAGACCCAGCCCGGTGAGCCGAAGAAGCGCGCGAAATAGATCCGCGAACCCAGGGCGAGCACGTCCCAAACTTCACCTTCACCGGGAACTTCGAGCGGCGATTCCGGGGTCTCCGTAGCCAAGTCGAACCGTCCGATCCGCGCACTCCCGGAGCCCGCGTGAAGCGGCGCGCGCGGTGGGGTCGCGGCGCGGTAGCGGGCCCAGAAGCGCGAGATCCCGAAATAGAGCGTGTCGTCCTTTACGCTGCCGAACCAGGAGCAGGCCGCCGGGGTGCGCGGTGGGTGTCGGGTTCGCGTCCCGGTACACAGGCGCTCGCCAGGAGAAGGAGCGCGCCTGCGAGGATCAGCCGGCCTTGGTGGCGTTTTCCTCGGCGAATAGCGCTACGACCTCGTTGCCGAAGTTCGCGCGAAACCAATGCTTGAGCTCCGGGATCTCGTCGAGGCGTTCGACGTCCTTGGGATGCGCGATCGCAATGGCCTCGAGTGAACTGTTCGGGCAGAGCACGCCCGGGTCCAGTCCGAGCTCCTTCGATCGATCGGTCCGCCACCGCTTGAGGGTTGCGACCCGGCGTTCCGCCCGGCGATCCATGCGTCGACGCGGCGTGGCGGACGTGGTCTTCGGGATCGGTCCGTGGGTCTTCTTTTCGCCGCGCTTCACCGCCGCGAGGATGTCGCGACCGAAGCGGCGGACGATGAGGTCCGTGATGCCCTTGATATCCGACAACGTCTCCAGGCGGTCGGGCTTGGCCGCCGCGAGTTCGAGAAGCGTTCGATTGCCGAGCACCTTGAACGGCGGACGATCGAGGTCTCGGGCGCGTTTGTCGCGAACCCAATACAGCTCGCGCAACACCGCGAGCGCGTCGGAATCGAGTTTTCGCGCCCCCTTGATCTTCAAGTAGCCGAGCTTGTCGAATTCGCGCTCGGGCCACTCGCGCTGCGTCAACAACTTGAACTCTTCCTGTGCCCACTCGAGCCGCGACGCCTGTTCGAGCTCTCGCTCGAGCCTTTCGGCCAAGGGGATCAAGTACGCGACGTCGGCGGCGGCGTAGCCCAACTGCGATTCGCGCAGCGGGCGCATCGACCAGTCCGAGCGCTGCTCGTCCTTCGGGAGCCTCACATCGAAGTGGCGCTCTGCGAGGGCGGCGAGCCCGATCGCTCCGTAGCCCAGGAGCTGGGCCGAGATCATCGTGTCGAACAAGTTCGCGAAGTTGAATCGGCAGTCGCGCTTGAGGACGTACAGGTCGTACTCGGCCGCGTGAAAGATGGTCCGTACGCTCGGAGAATCAAAGACCGGGCCCAGCGGGGCCAGCATGTCGTGCCCCTCGTCGCGGAGGGGATCGAGCAGGTAGATCTGTTGGCGCGTCGCGATCTGCACCAGACAGGTCTTGTCGAAATAGTGGTAGAAGCTGTCCGCCTCCGTATCGAAGGCGACGACGCTTTCTTGCAGCAGCTCCTGGGCGAGTGACTCCACGTCGGAGGCACGCTCGATGAGCTCGTAATCGGCCACTTCCCGCCTCACTGCGCTCTCCACCGCCCGGAGGAGGTGCGCGGCTTTAGGATTCCATCCTCGACCATAGTCGATTGATGGATTTTACCCTCACTTTCACTGGGGGCCGAACGATCGCGGGAGACTGATCGCTGGAGGGGCGGAACGTAGCCGAGCGTTTCGGGCTCCGAAAGTTGCCATCCGCGCTTAGCTCCAGTTGTCGACGGCGCTTTTGGTACCGTCATAGCTACGAGGGGGTTTCGTGCGGTTTTCCCAATCCTTCATTCCCACCCTGCGGGACGATCCGGCGGACGCCGAGGCGGTCAGCCACAAACTATTGGTTCGTGCGGGATACGTCCGCCAGCTCATGTCCGGGGTGTATTCGCTACTCCCATTGGGCCAGCGCGTCGCGGAAAAGGTCGAACGCGTGATCCGAGAGGAGATGGATCGGATCGGCGGGCAGGAATTCAAGCTCCCGGCGCTTCACCCCGCCGAGGTCTGGCAGAAATCCGGCCGCTGGGACGCCATCGGCGAAGAGCTCATGCGGTTTACCGATCGCCACGGCACGGATGTCTGCCTCGGGATGACCCACGAGGAAATCTTCGCGTGGATCGCGCGGGAGCTCCGGTCGTATCGCCAGCTGCCCCAGCTCTGGTACCAGCTCCAGACGAAGTTTCGCGACGAGGCGCGGCCGAAATCGGGCCTCCTCCGCGTGCGCGAGTTCGTAATGAAGGATTCATACTCCTTCGACCTCGATCGCGACGGATTGGACCAGCAGTTCCAGAGACACTTCGAAGCCTATCGGCGGATCTTCGATCGCTGCGGCCTCGATCCGCTGGCCGTCGAGGCGTCGTCGGGCGCGATGGGCGGCAGCGAGTCCATTGAATTCATGGTGCCGAGTGACGCGGGTGAAGACTGGATCGCCTCGTGCGGTGCGTGCGGCTACGCCGCGAACGTCGAGCGCGCGACGTCGCTCTTGCCGCGCGTCGAGGACGAGGCCGGGCCCGACGCACCGGAGAAGTTCGCCACGCCGGGGATGCGGAGCATCGAGGACATCGCCGGCTTTCCGGGGGGCGCCGAGGCGTCCCGCCAGATCAAAACCCTCGTCTATGTCCTCGACGACGTCCTTCATCTGGTGCTGCTGCGCGGTGACCATCCGCTGAACGAGCAGAAACTCGCCGACGGTCTCGGCGCGACGGCGTGTCGCCCAGCCCACGCGGGGGAAATCGGGGAAGCGCTCGGTGCGAGCCCCGGAAGTCTCGGCGCCGTCGGCGTCACGGGTGTTCCCATCGTGGCCGACTTGGCGCTCGAGAATCGCACCGACATGACGACGGGCGCGAACGAAGACGATTTCCACCTCCGCGGCGTGTCCGTCGCGCGGGACATCGCGGTCGATCGTTGGCTCGACGTGCGCGAAGTCGCGGAGGGCGAACCGTGCCCCGCCTGTGAGAATCCGCTCGCGGTCGAGAAGACCATCGAAGTGGGCCACATCTTCAAGCTCGGAACGAAATACAGCGAGTCGCTCGGCGCGAACGTTCTCGACGAAGCCGGGGAATCGCGCCCCATCATCATGGGCTCCTACGGAATTGGCGTCGGCCGTACGCTCGCCGCCGTCCTCGAGCGACATCACGACAACGCGGGCATGATCTGGCCCGTGACGATCGCTCCGTACGAAGTGGTGGTGTCCGTCCTCAACCCGAAGGACGTGGAGACGAGTCAGGCGGGGGAGCGGGTCTATGAAGCGCTACAGGAGCGTCGGATCGACGTCTTGCTCGACGACCGCGACGAACGCCCCGGAGTGAAGTTCAAGGACGCCGACTTGATCGGAATCCCCCACCGCATCACTGTGGGACCGAAAGGGCTCGCGAACGGCAAAGTCGAATGGGCGCGCCGCGGACGCGAAGGTCGGCGGGATCTCGACATCAACAAGGCGGCCGATCACGTCGCCGAGGCCGTGTTGGAGGACCGTCGCTGATGCGTGCCCATGCCGTGTTGGAGGATCGTCGGTGATGCGTGCCCATGCCGTGTTGGAGGATCGTCGGTGATGCATTTCGGAGTCGCGTTCGCCTCGAAGATTCGAGATTTCGAGCACGTCAAGCTCGCCGAACAGTTGGGTTACGACCACGCGTGGTTCTTCGATTCCCAGATGATCTACTCCGACGTGTACGCGACGATGGCCCTGGCGGCGCATCACACGTCGACGATTCGGTTGGGGACGGGGGTCGCGGTCCCCACGACGCGCCTCGCTCCGACGGTCGCGCATTCGATCGCGACGATTCATGAGCTCGCACCGGGTCGGGTGGAGCTCGGCGTCGGTACCGGCAACACGGCGCGCCTGACGATGGGCTTCCGGCCGATCACCCTCGGCAAGATGAAGGAGGAGATCGCGATCATCCGCGCACTTCTCCGCGGAGAGGAAGCGACGCTCACCTTGGACGGCGAATCGCATCCGATCAAACTCCTGCACCCGCGCGGCGGCTTCATCAACATCGAAACGCCGATCCCGATTTCGGTCTCGGCCTTCGGCCCCAAGACGCTCGCCTACTGCGGGGCGGAGACCGACGGCCACATTACCTGGGGCGTCAGTCCGGACGAGCTGCGCGAGAGCCGCAAGCTTCTCGCAGAGGCGGCGCAAGGAGCCGGTCGGGACCCCGCCGAGGTTCCGAGCAAAGGCATCTTCCCGCTCGCGGTGCTCGGCGACGGCGAAACCTCGGGGTCACAGAGAGTTCTCAACTCACTCGAAAGCTTCATCACGAACTTCCTCCACGTCCAGGTAGAATGGGGCGAGGAATTGCTCAGTGCCGAAGGCCCGGTGGGGGAGTGGATTGCGCGCTACCGAGAGCACGCACTGAAGCTCCCGAAAGATCGCGCGCACCTGACGCTGCACGAAGGCCACTTGGTCTACGCGCGCGAAGAGGAGCGCGAATTCATCGTGCCCGAGTTGGCCGAAGCGGTGGCCATGATCGGCGAACCCGACGCGCTCATCGAACGCATTCGCGCGCTCGAAGCCGCTGGCCTCAGCCACTTCTCATTCCAGGTCACCGACGACCCGAAACGGCAGATCGAGGATTTCGCGAGGGGCGTCATCGAGCGCTACTAGAGCGTGTCGGGCGCGTTCCCTTCGAGCGGCTCTCCGAGCGCTTCCCGGGCGAGCTCGAGATTGCGGATTACACGCAACACACCTTCGCCTCGCACCGACAGAGCCTTCTCATAGGACGCGATCGCGAGACCGTAGTCGCCGCGAAGGTACTGGGCGTAGCCCAAGTTGTTGTGGGCTTCGGGCTCGGTCGCGATCTCTTGAAACACCTCGAGCGCTTCCTGGTCGTTGCCGGAAAGCGCGAGGGCGAGGCCCAGGTTGTTTCGCAGAGCGGGATCCCGCGGCTCGAGAACAATGGCGCGCTCGAGATGCGGAACCGCTCGCGCGGGCTCGCCGGACAGCATGAACGAGACCGCGAGGTTGTTCGGAATCGAGTAGTCCGACGGACGTAGCTCCGCGGCGATCAAGTACGACTCCTGCGCGGCGCCGTGCTCGCCGGCGCGGTCGTAGATCACGCCGAGAATGCACCGCGGTGTCGCGGCGTTCGGGTCGAGCTCGATCGCTTGGAATAGCTCTTCTCGCGCCTCGTCGAGCTTGTCTTGCGCGAGAAACGCCAGCGCGAGACCCGAGTGAAGGCTCGATTGCCCGGGTCGACTCGAGATGAGCTCTTCGAGGATCATCTGCGCGCGCTCGGGTTCGCGACGAAGGTGAAGCAGCGCGACGCGCTCGACGGGCGCGATGTTGTTGTGATCCGCACGATAGGCCTGGAGATACGAGAAGAGAGCCGCGGCGAGTTCGCCGCTGTCGCGTTTCTGATCGCCCTCGGCCATGAGATTGACCGGGTCGGGCAGGGACTCGCGCTTCGCTTCTCGATCGCGGTCCGAGATCGCCTGCTGCTCCGCGCGCGCCTGGCGATACGACTCGATGGCCGCGGCGGCGCGATCACTCGAAGCGGTGGGCGCGTACGCCACAGGCGCGGTTTGGCAAGCCGAAAGGGTGGCGATAGCTCCGAGGGCGACAAACGAGCGCCACCGGGCAACCGATACAACGATCTTGGTCAGCAACATTCCCATTCCCCTAAACAAGCAGTTCCAAGCGCTTTTCGGACTACTGTCCGGCGAGCGCAGAGATCAGCTTCAGAATCCCAGGTCCCGCGATGAAGATCAGCGTCGCGGGGAAAATCAATGCACCCGCCGGGAAGAGCATCTTGACCGGCGCTTTGGCGGCGGCTTCTTCGGCGATTTGGATGCGACGCTTGCGCATCCCGTCAGCGTGAACGCGCAAGGCGTCGGCGACGCTCGTCCCGAAGCGTTCGGTTTGGATCAGCATCGCCGTGAGCGAACTCACTTCGGACACGCCGGTTCGTTCGGCGAGGGCGCGCAGCGCGTCGACATTGGACTTGCCGGCCTGGACTTCCAGGGACACCAACTCGAGTTCTTCGGCGAGTACCCGGCGCGAGGAGCCGAACTCGTTGGCGACGCGGGACAGTCCGGCCGTCAGGCCGAGACCCGACTCGACGCAGACCACCATCAAATCGAGCGCGTCCGGCAGCGCGTGCTCGATCTCGAGTTGTCGTCGGCGAACGCGGCGATCGAGAAGAAAGCTCGGGAGGACCAGGCCGCAGCCCGCTGCGAGCGCCATCGCGAACCCCGCGCGCGCCGGACTGAGGTCACCGTAGAAGGGCATGTTGGCGAGCAGAAGCGGTACGAGGACCGCCAGCGCCAGTCGAAGGCCGAAGTAGATCTGAACGGCGCCGGGCCGCCGGTAGCCCGCGTGGACCAGTCGTTTCCGCGCTTTCGATGCGGAGGGGTCGTTCGGATCGGCGCGTTTACCGAGCCTCGCCAGGAAACGCGAGACGACGTTCGTTCGCTCCCTGAGAAGGAGGCTCGAATCGAGCGGCGCGCTGCCACCGAGTCGCCGAAGGCGCGCGAGTCGCGCGTTGACGGCGTCGGTTTTCGCCAGCAAAGAAATTCCCACGATGAGGAACGCCGCCGCGAGGAAACTCAAGATCGAGATGACGATGACCATGGCGAGCCTCTAGATCCTGACCACGCCGAGGCGTCGGCAGAGGGCGTATCCCACCAGCACCATGAGCGTCGCGAGGCCGGCGATCACACGCCCCGGTACGGTTTCGAAAAGCGGCGCGACGTAGTCCGGCCGCATCAACTTCATCATCAACACGAAGGCGAATGGAGCGAGGAGCAGGACGTTGGCCGACCAACGGGTCTGCGCGGTCAGCGATTTGATCTTGCCCTCGGTGCCGTGACGTTCGCGAATGACGGCGGCCAGGCTGTCGACGATCTCGGCGAGGTTGCCGCCGGTCTCGCGCTGGATCATCAAGGCCGTCACGAAGAAGGGGAGGTCCGGAACGTCGATGCGATGTGCGAGGTTCGAGAGGGCCGCCGGCACGTCAAGTCCGAGTCGGATCTCCTCGGCAATGAGAGCGAACTCCGTTCCGACAGGATCACTCAGTTCGTCTCCAACCATTTGTAGGCTCGGCGTCACGGCGTGTCCGGCGCGAAGCGCTCGCGACAGGAGTTCGAGCGCGTCGGGCATCATCCGTTCAAAGCGCCGCATGCGCGCGTGCTTGCGACGCCACACCCAGAGGAGCGGGAGAAGCCCCGAAGCGAGCAGCGCCACGGCCATGCGAGGATCGGACAAGACGACCCACCCGATGAAGCCGCCACCCAGGCAAAGGGCCAGGGAGAGCCACAGGAACTCGGGGACGCGCAGCGGACGGCCGGCGCGGTATAGGAGCAGGTTCAGTTGTTCGAGAAGCGGGAGACGGGCGCTCCAGCCGGAGGTCATGCCCCATTCTTCGCGCAAGATGCTGGTCTTGTCCGCGGCTTGTTCTGAACGGAGTCGGGTGGCGAGATCCGTCAAGCGGGCCCTCGCGCGCCCTCCGCGCCGCACCCGGAACGCATCGATCGCCAGCATCAGGAACTCGACGAACATGAACGTCGAGAGCAAGATCAAGCCGTAGATGATGAGCTTGTGGTGCGCACGAGGTAGCAGCGCCGCAAGGTCGAAGATGCCCCACCAATCCGACATGACTAGTCGCCCCGCGCGAAGAACAAATCGTGGCGCAGCGAGATGCCCGCCGCGGCGAGCTTCTCGACGAATCGCGGTCGCACGCCGGTGGGCGAGAGCTCGCCGAGAACTTGTCCCTTCTCGCCGGTTCCGGTGCGTTCGAAGCGGAAGATCTCTTGGGTGGTTACGACCGGACCTTCCATCCCGGTGATCTCGTGCATGCTGACAAGCCGCCTGGAACCGTCCGGCAAGCGGGAGAGCTGGACGACGAGTTCGATGGCCGACGCGATCTGCTCTCGGACCGCCGATTGCGGGATGTCGAGTCCGCTCATGGCGACCATCGTCTCGACGCGGGAAATCGCGTCTCGCGGGCTGTTCGCGTGAATCGTGGTGAGCGATCCGTCGTGACCCGTGTTCATGGCCTGCAGCATGTCGAGGGCCTCAGACCCGCGGACCTCGCCGACGATGATCCGGTCGGGGCGCATCCGAAGACTGTTGATCAAGAGCTCGCGTTGTGTGATCTGCCCGCGGCCTTCGACGTTCGGAGGGCGCGTTTCGAGTCGCACGACGTGCCGCTGCTGGAGCTGCAGTTCCGCGGAGTCCTCGATGGTGACGATCCGCTCGGTCTCGCCGATGAAGCGCGAGAGCACGTTCAGCAGCGTCGTCTTGCCGGCGCCCGTTCCGCCGGACACGACGATGTTGAGCCGGGCGCCCACCGCCGCTTCCAGCAGCTCGACGACTTCCTCGGTGAGGCTTCCGTTCGCGATCAGTTCGCGCTCGCCCAACCGATCCGCACCAAAACGCCGAATCGAAAGGACGGGGCCGTCGATCGCCAAGGGCGGGATGATCGCGTTGACGCGCGATCCGTCGGCGAGCCGCGCATCGACCATCGGCGAGGTTTCGTCGACGCGTCGCCCGACCCCGGAGACGATCTTGTCGATAATCCGCATCAGGTGGTCGTCATCTTTGAACCGCGCGACGGTCTCTTCCAGCCGGCCGGAACGTTCGACGTAGATCTGGTCGAAACGATTGACGAGGACGTCGTCGACGGTCGGGTCCTGGAGCAACGGCTCGAGGGGGCCCAAGCCGAAGATCTCGTCTTTGACTTCGTCGACGACCCGATCGCGCTCCTGTCGCGTCAGAGGAACGTTTTCCTTTTCGAGGATCTTCTCGATGACGCGCTGAATGTCGGAACCGACCTGTTCGGCACTGGTCTCCGCGAGACGTGTCAGATCGATGTGCTCAAAGAGGCTGTTGTGAAGCCGCGACTTGAGCTCCTGGTACTCGATCCGACGGATGCGGGCATCTTGCTCGTAGCGCCCTCCGTCAGCAGAGGAGACGAGCTCCAGACGGCGGCTGCGAAGGCGTTCAATGAGAGCCATGGAGTGCTCGCTTTAGGTAACCGCGGAGACCCTTCCGCGCGGTGGTGTCTTGAGTGTCTCCGCGACCGGAGAAGCCGCGGACAGCGCTCGCGAGTTCCTCGAAAGCTCCTGCGAGCCGGCTGCGGGGTGCCGCTTCGATGAGGGACTTTCCGTAGCTCACACACTCTCGCGCGGCTTCGAAGTCGTTCGGGAGCTTCGCGTCGAAGCTTCGCTCGAGGAACTCCGTCAAGTCGCGTTCGCTGACCGAGTTCTTGTCGCTGTCGCGGTTCAACACGAGCCGAATCTTCGAGGCCGGGAATCCGATTCGTTCCAGGAGCTCGATTCGTCGGCGCGTGTGGTGGAGTGTCGGAATGCACGCGTTCGTCACCAGCAACAGCGTGTCGAGGCGGTCGAGCGCCCGTAGCGTGACGTCGTCGAAATCCCGAGAGAGGTCGAAGAGGAGCCAATCGGCTTCTTCCCCAAGCACCTCGACCACGGTGTCGACGTGGCGTCCGCTGACGAGTTCGCCGTCCTCCATCTGTCGCGGCGCAGCGAGGATCGAGACGCCCGACGCGTGGCTATGGAGGATCGTTTTGAGATACGCCCCGTCGATTTCGCCCGTTCGTTTCGCGACGTCGGCGATGGTGTAGGCCGGATCGAGATCGAAGTAGAGGCTCACGTCTCCCTGCCGGAGGTCGAGATCGCAGAGCGTCACCCGATCGCCCGATCGACGCAGGGCCGTCGCGAGCTGGCAAGTCACGAACGTGCTCCCGGTGCCGCCCTTGGTCCCCATGACGCCGATGATGCTCGCCTTCGAGCCCGAGCCTCCTCCGAGCCCGAGCGAATCTTCGACGCCGCGCACCGAAGCGCGCAGCTCACGGATTCCCGCGCTGTTCGGGAGGTATTCCCGCGCGCCGGTGCGCATCGCCCGCAGGATGAGCTGGCTGTCGTCCTCGGGGCCGACGACTACGATGGTCGGGCGCGGAGCCGCGAGGCCTTCGACCGCGCGCAAGACCGCGTCGGCCTGCGCACCGAGACCCACGAGAAGCGCTTGCGGCGCTTCTTCTGCGACGCGCCGCACGAGCTCGTTCGGGAGCGCAACGGTCGCGTGCCGCTCCGCCGGCTGGTCGCCAGAGACGGCTTCCAGCAGGCGCGCCGTAAGCCCCGCGTCATCCGCGCAAATCACCCACGAGATTTCAGACATGCCAGTCTCCCACACCGAATCGAGTTATCGGCCGACGCCGATCACGTTGACGGTGGAACGATTCTTCGACGGTCGCCGGTGCTCCTGAGCGTCCTGGCCTTTTTCGTAGTTCTTGATTACGTGCTCGGCGCTCTTCGCATCGAGACCCTGATGCGCTTCTTGGAAGCCCGCATTGGGGTTCTCGACCATTCGCTCGTGAGCGGCGCGCGTCGAGTCTCCCCAGGTCTTGTCGAGCCGCGTCGGGGCGTCGCTTGCGCACGCCGTTGCGAACGCGAACAGAAAAACAGATGCCGTCGTCAGAAAGAGGCGCATTTACGGAAGCTCCTTTTCCGCCTCGGCGATCGACAGGCGGTGGCCCGTCTTCCCGAACATTCCGCTCGGGGTCGTATCGGCGGTCTCGGAGGAACCGCTGTCGCGGCCCTCCATCGCATTCGTCAGGTAGAACTCGTAGTCGCTCGGCTCGACAAAGTTGTCCGTGGGCAGAGCGGGGCGGTCGCCGTCGAGCGGTTTCACCAGTCGCGGGCGCACGATCATGACGAGCTCCGTCTCTTCGCGTCGGTACTGCTTGCTCCGGAAAAGCGTGCCGAGAACCGGGATGTCGCCGAGCACCGGGTACTGGCTCGCGGCCTCGCGCACGTCATCCGAGAGAAGTCCCGCGATGGCGAACGCCTGGCCGTCGCCGAGCTCGACGCCCGTCGACGCGCGACGGGTTCGGAAACCCGGGACCGTGCTTCCGGCCACCGCGGTTCCCAAGGTGAAGTCGGGCTCGCTGACTTCGGGCGTGATCTCCATGTGGATCCGGTTCGCGTCGAGCACCGTCGGCGTGAACTCGACGCCGATGCCGAACTGCTTGAAGCGGATCGTGATGGAGTTGAAACCGCCGCCTTGGGCGATCGGGATCGGGACTTCGCCGCCGACCAGGAAGTTCGAGGACTGGCCGCTGCGGGCGACCAGCGTCGGTTCCGCGAGGATCTTCACCAGTCCGCGACCCTTCAAGAAGTTGAGGAGCAGGTCGTAGCGAGCGTTCGCCCCGTCGAAGGCGGAAAGAAGGAGGTTCACCCGATCGTTGAAGAGGAGCGCTCCGTTGCTGAAGTCGTCCGTCAGTTCGAGACGAGACAGGCTGTCCTGAAAATTGAAGGCCTGGAAGCCCGTGTCGCCGCGGAGATCTTGGACGGCGAAATTCGTCTCCATCTCCCGCGTGAAGGTCCGGGACATTTCCGCGATCGTGACTTCGATCATGACCTGCTGGTTGCTACCGACCTCGAGGAGGTTGATGATCTGGCCTTCGCCCTTCTTCTCCGGCATGAGCGCCGCAGCCACGCGGAGGGCGCGGTCGACATCGGCGGCGCCGTCGACGCTGCCTTTCAGGACGATCGAGTTGCCGACGCTCTGCACGCGGATATCGTCCGCCGACATCACTTCGCGAAGGGTCGATTCCACCGCGCCGTGGGCGCGGCCGACGATGAGCTCGATAATCGACTGTGCGCGACCGGCGCGATCCCAGAGGATCACGTTTGTCTCGCCCACCGATCGGGTTACGAGATTGATCTCGCGCGAACCCAACACGACGAAGTCCGCGATTTCCGGGTCGGCGATCGAGACGCGCTTGACGGCGTAGTCGGTCCGCAGCAGGGCGCTCTTGCCGACCTGGAGGTTCAGGGAGCGCAACTGGCGCCCGCGGTCGCCTCCGTTGAGCTCGACCGTGGAGCTTCCCGCGCTCGTCGTGAACGCATGGTTCTCGGCGATCGCGCCGCTTGCGAGCAGGCAGGTTACGGCGAGGACAATTCCTGCGCGGAGTAGCTTGGTTCGAAGTGTCATGATGGCTCCGTCATCCGCCCGCGCGGCTAGTTTCCGTACTCGGAGCGCGAGCGCTCCGTGCCTTTGATGATTTCGATGAATTCTTTCTGCACGTTGCGCTTCTTCTTCACCGGGCGCGGTTGCGCCTTCTTCTTCGCGGCTCCGTACAGGTCTCCCGCGCGAACCGCCTGGGTCTTCACGACTTCTTCGTCACCGGGGTTGCGCAGGGCGAGCTGGAGGCGCCCTTCGTGGGCGGCGTGGATCAAGCGCTCGGCGTTCTGAGGTTCGACCTCGAGCGTCACGACGTTGACGACCTTCGGTTCGCCGTCGGTCGTGTCTTCCAGCGCTTGGTCGACGGCGAGGACGCGGACATCCTGCAGTACGACCTTGGAGAAGTGCTGGTTGTCGGATCGGCGAAGCGTGGCCAACACGTCGACGCGCGTCCCGGGCTTGATGAAGCCGGCGACGCCGATCACGGCGTCGACCTTGACGGAGACCGCGCGGTGGCCTTCACCGATCATCGATACGAGACCGGACACCGCTCCTTCGGGCAGCAACAGCGACGGGAAGATCGGGTCGCCTTCCGAGAGCGGGTGGCGCAGCACGCGCCCGTTGAGTTCGGCCTTGCTTCCGAACGCCTTCTTCGGCGCGTGCGTCTCGGGCCATTCGACGAGTCGGATGTCATCGGCACCGATTGCGGTGCCGACCGGAAGGTCGTGCGCGGCGAGGGCGACTTCGACGAGCCCGATCTCTTCCAAGACCGGTGCGGCTGCCGCTTTAGCCAAGTAGGTGCGCGTCAGGCCCATGGCTGCGAACCCAAAGACCACGGCGAGGACCAAGAACAAGAGGGAGCGTCGGTTCAACATCGGAAGTCCTTACAGCTACTCGTTGCGCATGACCGACGCGCCTTGAAGCGCGAGGCCATCCGAGAAGGCGGGAATCATGTTCGAGAGGACGGGGAACTGGAACGCGTAATCCACGCGAACCGTCGCGTTCGTTCCCGCGTCCCCGCATGCATTGGTGGTGGTCACGGTGACTTCGCCGGCGGGGATCCCGGCCGCGGCGACAAACTGGTTCACAATGGCTTCGACTTGCGTTTCGGCGGTCGCCGGATCGCAACCGGCCAGCGAAGCCACTCGCGCACCTTCGCGCGACGCGGCGGACAGGACCTGCCAGCGCTGGAACGCGATGCCCCACTCGATCACCGCGAACAGGATCAGCGCGAGGAGCGGCATGATGATCGCCATTTCGACCATTGCCGTTCCGCGAGTCGCCTTCTGTCGATGTCGCAACGCTATGCCCATGGTGTCCCCCAAAGGAACTGCGCAGTAACCGAGCACCCCAGCACACAGGCGAAGGGCAGTACTCGCGTCGCCGCGGATCCTGCTTCGGGCGCCAAGTAAGTGAACCGTTTGGTGTAAAAGGTGATGACGAAACTGCCGGCCCATCGGGTCAGGGCGTCCCAAAGTCCCCGATGCAGCAACAAGATGGCAACTCCGCACACCCCGCCGAGCAACGCCGACCAAACCAGCAACGAAGCGAGCACCGGAGCACCAAACCACGCGCCGAGCGCCATCGCGGCTTTGACATCCCCGGCGCCGAGGAAGCCCGTGACGTAGGGGAGGAGCAGGATTGCGAAGCCCGCGCCGATGCCGGCGAACGCGAAGCCCGCGCCGGAGACGCCAGAGAGCGCGGTGTGAAACAACACAGCCGCGAACATCGCCGCGGCGTTGAGTGCGTTCGGAATACGAAAGCTTCGCACGTCGAAATAGACGGCGAGGGGGAGGAAGGCCGCTGCCCACACGAGCGTGGGCAGCGGCTCCTCGGCTCCGGTCGCGAGCAGTCCTACGACGAGCAGTCCCGCGAAAAGGAAAGAGCACGCGGAACGTCGCCGGGTCGTTGCGCTAGACGAACGTACCGGTTGCGGTGCGTCGGTGCGCGCGACACCGTCTGTAGAAGTGCACGACATCTCCATCTCTACTGAGAAAGAGGGGCCGGAGCTATTCCAGGTTCGTGATTTCGTCTTCGACGATTTGAAGGGCTTGCCCGATCGCTTCATCGAGTTCCGTCCACGCCGTAATGGCAGCGACTGCGAACACGACTGCGACGATGGTCCACTCGACCATCTCCATGCCGTTCTCGTCTCGAACAAAATCCTTGAAGAACTTCAGCATCTTCCACCTCACCTGCCAGCGCTGGCTGGCGCACGAACGCCAGTCCCCACCGAAAACTAAGTGGCACAGAGACACTCGTACGTGACGAGCGAATCGAACCCCATCGCCGATTACCCGGCCGACTTTCCTATCGCAAACCGCGTGCCGCGGAGCGCCGCAGCCTGGAACGGGAAGACAATCAATGAACTCGGGAGAGGAATGCGCGAACGTTGCGCGTGCAGCCCGCGCGCATGGTGGCAAGCGAGTGCCTACTTAACGACGCGCAGGGGGGTCTCGGTCAAAATTGACGTCAGGATGTCGTCGAGTTCATCGGCGTTGGGCGTCGTAAAGTACTGACCGAACCCTGTCGTCATCTGTTGCATGAAGTTCGGATTGACAAGATGTTCGACGTCCTGGCACAGCATCGTGGGGTTCATCGTCACCTCGTAATAGATCGCGAACGTTGAGATTCCTTCGGCTTCGGCCCTGTCTCGTGCCGCCAGGGCTTCGTTGATGCGCTGTTGTGTGAGAGCCTCGTTGGCTCTGGCACAGGGAACGCCATCCGAGACGAGAACGACGACGCGGGATCCGTCGCGCTGTTCCGCCGCGAGCAGAGTGTCGATAGCCTCGTTCAGGCCGGCGCCGATGTGGGTGCCATCGCAGGGGAAGAAACCTGCGCTGGCGCACCAATTGCCATCGAGCGCTGAGATTGCATCCAAGGTCGGCGGTAGCGCCTCAGGGAGCGCCGACAGCGGGCTGTCTACCTGAGAGGCCTCATTAAAAGACACGAGCCCCAACCGATCCCCAGCGATGGACTGATCGGACATCAGGTTCGAGAAAGAGCTAAGGGCGGCGATTGCGTCAGCTCGATCGTCGTGGAATGAGCGCGAAATGTCCTGAGCCATCATCACGTCCCGGGTTCCGATCCCCGCGACCGAAGACGCGCGCACGTTCGCCGTGTCCTTTCCCAAGAGCGGGGCGAAGAAGAGATCGAGGGGGCCTCCGGGTGAGCCGTTCGTGCGGCGGGCCGTCACGCGGACGGCGGAGATTCCGCCGAGGCCGCCGGGGGTGAACGTGCCGGTTGCGTAGTCGAAGCTGCCGAACTGCACGTCGGAGGCGTCGATTTCCACGGGGTCGCCGCCGGCGCGGTGGAGGCCGGCGACTTCGATCGCGGCGTTGATGGCTTCGCTCTGGAGAAGGCCTCCGCGCACTTCGGCCATCGCCGCGAGGGCGGCGGCGTCGGCGGCGTTCTGCAGTTGCGTGCGGGTTGCCAGCATGAGGCCGTTATCGATCGAGAGCGATACGGCACCCAGCAAGGCGATGAGCGCAGCGAGTACCAGCACCGTGACGGTGCCGCGGCTTCGACGCGCCGAATTTCGTTTGAAGGAAGGCATCCCAGCTACTCCGCTCCTCGCCGGGACGAGCCCGCGGGAGTCGTTCCAGAAACGCGGACAGATCTCCACGGCGAGTTACTACGCAAACCCTGTGCCTCTGGGCGCTGCGGGCGACGAAGCTTCGCGTCGGCGGGTCGTTGCCGCGATTGGCTGCGGGCGGGCTGCCGCTGCTCCCACGCCGAAAAGTGGGTGAAGTTGTTCCCAGGAAGGGAACCGCCCTATATGTAGGAACCGGCGGGGGAACGATGTCGGCCCGGAAGCGCGCTCATATTTTCGACAGTCACGTGTACATCTTTCGGGCCTATTACTCGTTGCCCGAAATGGAGGCGCCGGACGGCACGCCCACCGCCGCCGTCTACGGGTTCGCGAACACGCTCCTCAAGTACCTGGCGGAAGAGACGCCGACCCACATCGCTTGCTGCTTCGATCACGCGATGACGAGCTTCCGCAACGAGCTCTTCTCGGGCTACAAGGCGTCTCGGCTCGAAGCGCCGGCCGATCTCGAACCCCAGTTCGGATTGTGCGTCGAGGTCGCCGAAGCGCTCGGGATCGCTTCATTCTCGGAGCCGGATTTCGAAGCGGACGACCTGATCGGCACGCTGACGGAGCGGTTCGCCAGTGAGGGCGCGAGCGTCCGGGTGATCAGCTCCGACAAGGATCTCTCGCAGCTCGTCACCGAGAACGGCAAGGTCACACTCTTCGACCTCGCTCGCGACCGTGAGTTCGACGCGGACGGCGTGCGCGAGAAGTTCGGCGTCTCCCCCGAACAGATCCCCGACTATCTGGGTCTCGTCGGGGACGCGGTGGATGAGCTCCCGGGGGTGCCGGGAGTCGGGCCGAAGAGCGCCGCCGCCGCACTCGGCGCTTTCGGAGCACTCGACGCATTTCCGGAGAGCCTCAACGTTTGGGAAGGTGTGCCGATCCGCGGCGCGCGACGACTCGGCGAGCGCGTCAACGAGCACCGGGAGCACGCCGCGAAGATCCGCGACCTAGCGACGGTCGTGCGCGACGTGCCCGGACTGTCGCGCGTGCGTTTCGGCGATGTCGTGTACCGCGGCGCCGACCGGGAGCGCGTAGAGTCACTGTTCGAGCGCCTCGGATGGGGCCAGATCGCTACGCGTGTCCCCCAGTTTGCCCCCAGGGACTGAAATTTCCCCAACCCTCGACCCGAACCCAGTAAGATCGGGATCCCCCGATGGACCGTCCATCGAGCTAACCGCAGGACTTTTTGGAGGAGCTTTTGATGGAACTCTTTACGACTGCCGACGGCTGGCAATTCCTGTTTCGATGGATCCACTTCCTCGCAGGCATTACTTGGATCGGCGTCCTCTACTACTTCAACTTCATTCAAACGCCGTTCTTCGGGACGGACCTCGGGGGGCAAGCCCGCGGCTTCGTCACTCGCGGCCTTGTGCCCAACGCGCTCTGGTGGTTCCGCTGGGGCGCCATGTTCACCTTCATTTCCGGCTGGCTCATCATCTTCATGCGCCTGCATCAGGGCGTGGCTCTCACCGACGGCTACATGACCCGCATCCTGACGGGCGGCATCATGGGCAGCTTCATGTGGTTCAACGTCTGGTTCGTCATCTGGCCGATCCAGCAGAAAGTGATCGCGTCGGCGAACGCGGTGGCCGGCGGCGGCGAAGCCGATCCCGAGGCGGCCGCCCTCGCGCCGAAGGCGGCCAATGCATCTCGTACGAACACGCTGTTCTCGATCCCGATGCTGTTCTTCATGGCGTCGGCGAGCCACTTGGTGAGCTTCAACAACGGCACCAACGACATGATGTACTGGATCGCCGCGGCCATTCTCATCCTGCTCGTCGAGGTGAACGGCATCTCCGCACCTGGCAAGGGAAGCCAGAAGATGCTGGCGAGCGTGTCGGGGACCATCCACGCCGGCGTAATCCTGACGGTGCTGCTCTACCTGGCCGGCACCTTCCTGAACGGCTAGCGCAGGCTCGCGAGCCGCTAGCTCCCCGGTGCTGCCGCCGCCTCGAGGTAGGCGTGCAGCGCCGGGAGCTCGGCTTCGAGGAAGGGAAGCGCGACCATCACCCGACTGTCGCGTTTCGGCGTGTAGCCCTCCGGGTACTCCGCCCGCAGCACCCGCGCCTCGAGAAGTTCGAGGGAGGCTCCTGCGACCGAGGGACCCAGCCCGCCTTCCTGGTTCGGGTCGGGGGCGTGGCACGCCATGCAATTGTTCTGGTAGACGACCTTGCCCCGCGCAGCGAGGGCGTCGCCGGCGGGCGCTTCGGGTCCGCCGCCGCACGCCAAGGTCGAGCCCGCTAAGAGGAGCAGGGCTCCGTATCGGATCCGATTCATGCGTCTCCTCGAGAAGAGAGCGCAGCTTAGCTACCTCCCCGGGGTGAGGCATCGCACCGAATCGAACTTCCGCTTGACGCCTCCTCACTTCCTGACGGCATCGCGGGTTCTCGCGGGACCGCTGATCTTGGTTCTGCTCACGCGGCCCGCTCCCGGCTGGGCCTCCCTCGTGTTTGCACTCGCCGTGGCCAGCGATCTCGTCGACGGGCGTATTGCCCGCGCTCGGGGAGAAGCGACAAGCGGCGGTACTTTCTTCGATCACGCGGCCGATGCGTGGTTCGTCACCTTCGGGCTCCTGGCCTACGCCGCGCGTTTGCCGCTGACGCCGCTTCTGCCGCTCGGGATCGCCCTCTCGTTCCTCGAGTACGGCTGGCCCTACCTCCGTCGAAGGGAGCCCGTACGGGGCAGCCCCTTGGGACGCTTCAACGGAGTGGCGTACTACGCCTTGCTCGGGACGCTACTCGGCGCCGACGTGCTCGCTTGGGACGCGTTCGCTGCGGGTGTCGCGCGGTTCGCCGGCGCGGCGCTCGTCGCGACGACCGTCGCTTCAGTCCTGTTGCGGCGCCGGTCCCGTCGCTTCGTCTAGTGCGCGATTCGCCCGGGACAAGAAGATCAGCCCGATCGCCGCGTTGAACAACACGAAGAAGTTGTGCTGCACGAACCCGAAGGCCGCCATCGGTCCCGGATGATCCGGGTAGAGGGTGGGCCAAAGCGATACCGCCACCGCCCGAAAAGGGCCCGGAACGAAGGTGCCAAAGAAGATCACGGGAAGTGTCGCGAGCATCTCTCCGAAACTGGTTTCCACCCCGAACAGAGACAGCGCCTGGGAGTAGACCAATACGCCGGCGACCAGAGCGGGCGACCGCATCGCCATCACCGTCAGGTACTGCCACGCCCGCGCTTTGCGGAAGCTCGCGAAGAGGGGCTTTCGGGTGAGCGCGATCCGGGCGCCGACGGGCGTTCGGAAGAGGGCCAACACGACGCCCCAGATGACCAGGCCGCCCACGGCGAGCGCCGGCACCCCCCGAAAGATGGTCATCACTTCCGGGAGGACGTCCCAACGCAGCAAGATTCCCGCCGCCGCCCACATCAAGAGATAGAGGAACTCGCAGAACATGATGACGAGCATCGTCGAGCCCAGCTCCCAACCGGGCACGCCTTCGCGGCGATTGAGATAGAGCGCGATGGCGCCTTTGCCGACCTGCTCGTTCAGGATCGACAAGATGTACGCGCTCGCTCGGACCGGGAGCAAGCTCGAGAACGAGATCCGCTTGTTCCACCACGAGACGCAGCGCCACAGGATCGCCGTATCGATCAGAAAGAAGACCACCGAATACGGAATCATCCAGGCGAGCCACGCGAGCCAGTTGACGGACGCGAACACGCCGCCGAGGTACCCGAAGACCGTGTCGCCATGGCGCGCGGCGGCCGCCGCGATGCGCGTGTACAGGTAGCCGAAGCACAGTGCGGTGATGAGCCAGGGGATCGCTTGCCGGAAGAAGCGTTTCATTGCGGGCTTGTCCTACTCGCTTCGCGGCGCAGCACGTGCCGCAAGGTGTCGTCCAGGGGCCGAGGTGTCGTGCCGAGCGCCTGGAAGAGCGGGGAAGGGTCGACTTCGTCGTCGTGAAGGAGCACGCCGAGCATCGCTTCAGTAAGCGGCGGGTTTGCGGAAAAACGCTCGGCCATGCGCGCGAGCCAGCGGACGACGGTGACAGGTACATGCAAGGGGCGAGGGTTCGTTCCGAGCAGTGAGGCGGCGCGCAACACCAAGTCGCGATGGGTCAGGCATTCGGGGCCGGCGATTTCGAACGCGCCGGTCAGCGGTTCGCCGCGCAAGGCGGCGGTGCAAGTCGACTCGACGAAATCTCGCGCGTCGAGAGGCTGCTCTTTCGACATGCCGTCGCCGATCCACACCGCCCGGCCGCTCGCGCGGGAATAAAGCGCCCGGGCGGCGGGGCTCTCCGGTGACAAAACCATCGGGGCCCGCAGCACCAGGGCGGGCAGGTCGCTGTCCATGAGCAGCGCATCGCTCCGCCCGCGGGACGCCAGGCACGAGTTCGCGGCGTTCGGGTCCGCGCCGACGATGCTCGCGGCGACAACGCGCAAACCGCCCACTTCCCGGAGCGCGGAGATGAGTGCGCGGGTGACGCCTTCGTGGGTGTCCGCGTAGCGCGCCGCGCGGGTCTCCTTGATGATCCCGACCAGGTGGATCACCGCATCGCAACCTTCGGCCGCCCGAGCGAGCGCCGCATCGTCGTGATAGTCGACGCGGACGATTTCCGGAGGGCGCGAAGCGAGGTGGCTGGCGACCATGGCCTTCGCGCGCTCCGAGCGAACGAGTGCGCGCGCGGCAATCCCCCGCAACCCCAACAAACGAAGGAGCGGGATTCCCAGTTCACCGTTGGCGCCCGTGACGAGCAGCATGGCCGCATGGTACTGCGCGAGAGGCCTGCGCCACGCCCCTGCTACACTGACCGCCAGCCGTTCCCAGGCCGCTCGAGGGGTACCGTGTCCACCGTCGTCCAGAGTCTCCTCGCGCTGCAGCATCGTGAAGGATGGCTTCCTCCCGACGAGCTTCGAAAACTCGCCCGAGAACGCCGGTTGCCGCTCCACCGCATCGAGAGCGTCGCGAGTTTCTACACACACTTTCGACGCACGCCCCCGCCGAAGCACACGGTCGCCGTCTGCCGCGATCTCTCTTGCGCGCTCGCCGACGCAGGGGCTTGCCCTTCGATTCGCAGCGCTCTGGCGTCTCGCGGAGACGTGGAAGTCGCCGAGGTCTCCTGCCTCGGGCGTTGCGAAGATGCCCCGGCGGCAGCATTGGACGACCGCCCGCTGCGCGCCGACCCGGCTGTTGTCGCCCGCGCGCTCGACGGCGACGAGACCGCTTTTCTCGAATTGGCTCCCCCGAGCAGTTGGGACGCAGAAATCTACGCGGATCGGTCTGCACGCTACGGCACGTTGCGCAGGGCACTCGGCGCTCCGCGAGAACGGCTGGCGGAAGAGTTGTCGCAGGCGGGCTTGCGGGGGATGGGCGGCGCGGGCTTTCCGACCGGCCGCAAGTGGCAACTCGTCGCGGCGGAGAGCGAGCCCGAGAAGTACGTCATTTGCAACGCCGACGAGAGCGAGCCCGGGACCTTCAAAGACCGCCAAATCTTGGCGGATCTCCCCCACCTCGTGATCGAGGGCATGGTGCTCGGCGGCTACGCCATCGGCGCGAGGCACGGAACGATCTTCATCCGCAATGAATACGCCCTCGAGCGTGCTCGCGTAGAAGAAGCGGTCGAGGAAGCGCGTGCGATCGGAGCGATCGGCTCCGACGTATTCGGGAGCGGTTGGTCTTTCGACGTCGATGTTTTCGTTTCGCCGGGTGGCTACATCCTCGGCGAAGAGAGCGCGCTTCTCGAGTGCATGGAAGACCGCCGCGGCGAGCCTCGCAACAAGCCGCCCTTCCCGGGGACGTCGGGCCTCTACGGAAAGCCGACGCTCATCAACAACGTCGAGACGTTTGCGCACGCGACGGCCATCATCGCGCGCGGCGCGGCGTGGTGGGAGACGTTGGCCTCCGGCGAGTTCGCCGGTCACAAGTGGATCAGTGTAAGTGGCGACGTCGCCCGGCCAGGCGTCGTCCTCGTTCCCATCGGAACGACGCTCGGCGGTTTGCTCGAGCGCTGCGGCGGGATGCGCGACGGTGCGAAGCTCGCGGCGGTGGCGCCCGGAGGTGCGTCGAGCAATTTCCTGCCTCCGAGCGCACTCGACACGCCTCTCGATTTCGAGGCGCTGCAACAAGCGGGCTCGATGCTCGGTTCCGGCGCCGTGATCTTCCTCGCCGAAGGGCAGTCCCTCTTGTCGGCCGGCACCAACGTCGCGCGGTTCTTTCGGAACGAGTCCTGCGGCAAGTGTGTTCCGTGCCGCGTCGGGACGGAAAAGGCCCTCGACATGTTGGGAGAAGGCGAGGCGCTCACCGGCGCAAGCGAAGCACGCCTGCGCGAGCTCCACGAAACGCTGCGCCGTACGAGCATTTGCGGTTTGGGTCAGGTCGCCCTCGCGCCGCTGCTCTCGATCCTCGATCGCTTCCCCGACGCAAAGACCGGCACTTGATGTCCGTTGCTGGGGCGGTCCTGTGCGGTGGCCTTTCGAGCCGTATGGGGCGACCGAAAGCCCTTCTCCCGTGGCAGGGTACGACCCTCGTGGAACACATGGTCTCGGCACTTCGGCCGGTCGTCGATCGCGTTCTGGTGATTTCGTCGGAAGCGCTGGCCCTACCGGGTCTCGATGCGTCCGTCGTGGTCGACCGCGAGCCAGAGCTCGGTCCCCTCGGTGCGATTCGAGAGGCGTTGGCAGCGGCTACCGAGAAGAGAGTCGTCGTCGTCGCGACCGACGCCCCGTTTCTCACGCGGGAGTTTCTCGCGGCCTTGCTCGACGCTGGTGACGTCGTCGCCGCGCGCGACGAAGAGGGCATCGTCCAACCTCTCGTCGCCGTCTATCCGACGGCCGGATCGGACACCGCGCAGCGGATGGTCGAAGCCGGCGTGCGGAAACCGATGCAGCTTCTCGAAGAACTCGGCGTTCGCCCCATCGATCCCGAAGCCTTGCCGCGCGTTCAGAGCCTTCGCGGTTTCAATACGCCCGAGTCGTACCTGTCCGCGGTTCGCAGCGTCGAACCCGAAGCGAAAGCGACGGTCGAGTTCTTCGGGCGCCCGCGCCTGGCCGTCGGGGCGCGTCGGCGACAGGCGCGGATCAATGCGCTCGGGGCGCTCTTGGAAGAAGCGGCACCCGAAGTCACGTGGCTCGAAGACGGGAAACTGTCTCGCGAGTTCCTCATCTCGCTCGACGGCCGCGCCTTCGTCCGCAACACGTCGCTGCCGGTGGGTCCCGGAGAGACCGTCATTGCGCTCGACGCACCCGCCGGAGGGTAGATGTTCGGTTACCACGGGCGGTACCTGCGGAGCGATCTTACGACCGGCGAGTGCGTCGCGGTCGACATCCCCGACGATGTGTTTCGGCGCTACATCGGCGGCGTGGGCCTCGCCGCGTGGTTGCTCCAGCGGGAGCATCCGACAGGCGTGTCCGCCCTCGACCCACGCGCGGCGCTGGTGTTCGCGTTTTCTCCGCTCGTCGGCACCGGTGTGACCACCTCGGCAAAGTTCGCCGTGGCCGGGAAATCCCCTCTCACCGGGATGTTCTGCGACGCGATGTCGAGCTCTCACTTCGCGATCGCGGGGAAGGGGCTCGGCGCCGATGCGCTCGTTTTCGTCGGCGCGGCGCCGGGGCCGTCGATATGGGTCAACGGGGTTTTGGAGCCCACGGATCTCTTTGGCCAGAGCCCCGCCGAAGTCGGCAAAGCCATGCGCTCGCGGGGGCGTTGTGTTGCGATCGGGGTCGCCGGAGAGAACCGGGTTCCGTTCGCGTGCCTTTCTTCGGAGGGACGCCACGCCGGACGGGGTGGGCTCGGCGCCGTCATGGGCGCAAAACGGCTCAAGGCGATTGTCGCCTGGGGCCACGCGGAGACCGCCGTCGCAGATCCCGCGCGCCTGACCGCGCTGACGCGCGAATGGCGCGAACGAAGCCTCGGCCCGGGCACCGCGAAGTACCGAGAGCTCGGAACGGCGGCGAACGTGGCGGCCTTCAACCGACTCGGGCTCCTCCCCACGCGCAACTTCCGGTCCGGGCACTTCGACGGCGCCGAGGACGTTTCGGCCGAGCGCCTGGGCATCGGAAGAGCCCGAGAGCGGCGATCGTGCGCGTCGTGCACGATCGGTTGTGACCATCGCTACGGAACCGGCGACGGGAAAACCGTGCGGGCCGAGTACGAGAGCTTGTTCGCCCTGGGGCCGCTTTGCGGTGTGGCGAATCCCGATGCAATTCTCCGGGCAGCGGCCCGCTGCGATGTGCTCGGACTCGATACGGTGTCGACGGGCGTTACCCTCGCGTTCGCGATGGAGTGCCGCGAAAAGGGCTGGCTCGACACAGGCCCCGCTCCCACGGACGGAGAGGCTTGGCTCGACGCGATCGACGATATCGCGCAGCGGCGCGGGGTGGGCGAGCTGTTGGCTCAGGGGTCGCGCCATCTCGCGCGAATGCTCGGGCCGGAAGCGCAGGCGATCGCCCCGGAGGTCAAAGGTCTGGAGCTTCCGGGCTACGAGCCCCGCGCGCTTCCCTATATGGCTTTGGGGTTCGCGGTCGGTACACGAGGAGCGGACCACAATCGCAGCAGTGCGTACGAAGTCGACTTTTCGCCCGAATCGGATCGAGGCGTGGCCGCCGTCGTCGCTGCAGAAGACCGCTCCGCACTGCTCGACTCGCTCATTTTGTGCAAGTTCCTGCGCGGGGCCTTCGACGACTTCGAAGCCGAGGCGGCGGCATTGCTCTCCGCGGTCACTGGAGTGCCGTTTGGCGCGGGCGAGCTGCGAGAAATCGCGGCGCGGATCGTGACAGCACGCAAATGTTTCAACGTTCGAGAGGGCTGGACCCCGAGCGACGATACGCTGCCCGCCCGCTTCTTCGACGAGCCCCTCGACGATCGTACGCCGGCACTCTCGCGCGAGGCGTTGGCGAACAGGATCAGGGAGTACAATCTCGCTCGGGGCTGGCAACCCGATGGTTATCCCGAGGGAGAAGGCGCGTGAGCGAAGACTCGCTAATCGAGCTGACGATCGACGGGCGCGCGGTGCGTGTCGCGCCGGGTACGACCCTCTGGGACGCAGCCCGGCAGATGGGGGTCGAGATTCCCACGCTGTGTCACGACCCCGCTCTGCGCCCTGTCGGCGTATGTCGAATGTGCGTGGTCGAAGTGGGCGCGGGAGCCCTCGCCGCTTCGTGCGTGCGGGCTTGCGAGCCCGGCATGGAAGTCACGACGCGAAACGCCGAGATCGAGGGGCATCGCGCAGTGCTCACCGAACTCCTCATGGCGGACCAACCGCCTCGCGACGCCGACCCGAAGGAGCAGACCGTCGGAGGAAACGAGCTGCTCGCGTTGGCCGATCGGTACGACGCCCACGGCGACACGTTCCGGGCGAGCCGCTCGGGGTCTGCCGAGGTGCGGGGAGCGGACTCGAGTTCGCCCGTCATCGCCGTCGATCACCAGGCGTGCATCCTGTGCGACCGCTGCATCCGCGCGTGCGACGACATACAGAGCAACGAAGTGATGGGCCGAACCGGCAAGGGCTACGGCGCGCGGATCGCGTTCGATCTCGATCAACCGATGGGCGAGAGCAGTTGCGTGTCCTGCGGCGAGTGCGCCGCGGCGTGTCCTACCGGGGCGCTGGTCGACAAGGCGGTCGGTGCGCCGCTCGCACCACGGGAGGCGCTCACGCAGGTCGACAGCGTATGTCCTTACTGCGGGGTGGGTTGTGCGATCCGCTACCACGTCGACCGACCCAACAATCGGGTAGTGTTCGCCGAAGGTCGCGAGAGCCCCGGAAATCACAGCCGCTTGTGCGTCAAGGGACGCTATGGCTGGGATTACACCCAACACCCGCAACGGCTTACCCGACCTCTCATCCGCCGCGAAGACGCGTACCCCAAGGGTCCGTTGTCCCGCGATGTCCGGGGAGAGCACGACGGTCGCCGCAAGCCGGGCGGAGTGGTCGACTACAACGAAGTCCTGCCCGCGTTTCGCGAAGCCACCTGGGAAGAGGCGCTCGACTTGGTTGCGGAGCGACTCCTCGCGGTTCGCGAAGAGCACGGGGCGCGGGCGCTCGCCGGGTTCGGGAGCGCCAAGTGCTCGAACGAAGAAGCGTATCTGTTTCAAAAGCTCGTTCGGACGGCGTTCGGCACCAACAACGTCGACCACTGTACGCGCTTGTGCCACGCGTCGAGCGTCGCGGCGCTGCTCGAAGGCATCGGCAGCGGCGCCGTCACCACCACCTACGGTGACATCGCCAACGCCGACGCCGCGCTTCTCGCGGGGACGAACACCACGTCGAATCATCCCGTGGCGGCGAGCTTCTTCAAGGAAGCGCGCAAGCGGGGAACGAGGTTGATCGTCGCCGATCCCCGGGAGTCCGAGATCGCTGCCCACGCGGACTACTACTGTCGCCTGAAGCCCGGGACCGATGTCGCTTTCTATAACGCGCTCATGCACGTGATCCTCGAAGAGGGTCTCGAGGATCGGGCGTTTATCGACGCGCGCACCGAGGATTTCGAAGCGCTTCGCGAACACGTCAAGCGCTACGACCCGAAGCGCGCCGCGGCGATCTGCGGCGTCCCCGCCGATGTGATTCGCGAAGTCGCGCGCATTCTCGGCCGGGCGAACAGCGCCGTGATCTATTGGGGCATGGGCATCTCGCAGCACGTGTACGGGACGAACAACGCGCGCTGTTTGATCGCGCTGGCGCTGTTGACGGGGAACGTCGGCAAACCCGGTGCCGGACTCCACCCGCTGCGCGGCCAGAACAACGTTCAGGGCGCCAGCGACGCGGGCCTCATCCCGATGGTGTATCCGGACTACCAGCCCGTCGAGGATCCGGCGATTCGGGCCAAGTTCGAGAAAGCCTGGGGACGCGCGCTCGATCCGGAGCGGGGCTTGACCGTGGTGGAGATCGCGGCCGGGGCACTCGCCGGAACCATCCGCGGCATGTACATCATGGGCGAGAACCCGTTTCTGTCCGATCCGAACACCAACAAGGTGAGAAAGGCGCTCGCGAATCTCGACTTCCTCGTTGTTCAAGACATCTTCCTGACGGAAACGGCGGAGTTCGCCGACGTGATCCTCCCCGCCGGCGCCTACCTCGAGAAGCTCGGGACGTACACCAACACCGATCGCCGGGTGCAGATCGGAAAGCCGGCGCTCGAGATGCCCGGCGAGGCGCGCTTCGACTGGGAGATCTTGTGCGACATTGCGACCCGCATGGGCGTCCCGATGCGCTACGACTCGCCCCGTGAGATCTTCGACGAGTTCGCCGGCCTGACCAGCGCGTATCAGACACTCACCTACGAGAATCTCGGCCCGACGGGAA
Organism: Myxococcota bacterium; assembly: GCA_965223705.1. GTDB lineage: Bacteria > Myxococcota_A > UBA9160 > UBA9160 > UBA6930 > UBA6930. Next base: position 489,420 of record OZ245015.1, read on the forward strand.
AGCTGTGGCCGAACCCGAACCCGGAAACGGACGACGGTCCGGTCGTGCTGTTTGATGACGCGTTCCCGACGGAAAGCGGGCGCGCTCGTTTCGTTCCCGCCGAGTGGACGGCCGCACCGGAGCTCCCGAGCGATGAATACCCACTGGTCCTCAACACCGGCCGTTTGCTCGAACATTGGCACACGGGATCGATGACGCGACGAAGCAAAGCCCTCGACGCAATCGTTCCCGAAGCGGCCGTCGCGATGCATCCCGACGACGCGGAAAAGCTCGGCATCCGGGCCGGGGACCGCGTTCGCGTCACGAGCGCGCGAGGCTCGGTCTCCCTCCGAGCGGATCTCTCGGAGCGCGAATGCCCGGGGGCCGTGTTTATTCCGTTCCACTTCCGAGAAGCGGCCGCCAATTTGTTGACGCTCGATGAGCTCGATCCCGACGGAAAGATCCCGGAATTCAAGTTCTGCGCGGTCCGTGTGGAGCCTTGCGATTAGCACCGCTCCCGAGCTCCCCTCACAAGCCCGCGCTTGGTGGGTGGTTGCAGCGCTCTTCGTCGTCCTGATGTCTTCGTCCGGCCTGGCCTTCTACAGCCTGCCCATCCTGGTTCGGGTGATGAGCGAGGAGGGTCTCTTCTCGGTCCACACGGTGTCGAGCGCCAGCGCCATCTTTTTCCTGGCGAGCGGCCTGGCGGGACTCGTGGTGGCGCGTGCCCTGCATCGTTTCGATGTCCGCATCGTCGTGACGGTGGGTAGCTTGGTCTGCGCACTCTGTTTGCTCGCACTCGGTCGCGTCGAGGATCGGGCTTCGCTCTTTGGGGTGTACGCGCTGTTCGGAGCCGGCTTCGCCGCGACTTCGCTGATCCCGGCGATGACCGTGGTGGCGCGTTGGTTCGACGAGCACCGCGCGATCGCGGTGGGTGTGGTCTCGACGGGCCTCTCGTTCGGGGGCATCGCCGTTGCGCCGGCTACCGCCCACTTCGCCGAAGCCTACGGACTGCGGGTCGTGGTGCCGTGGCTGGCGGGCGCCTATCTGCTGGGGACGATTCCACTCTGCTGGGCGTTCGTGCGCGACGGTCCCGATCGGGACGAGACGGCGGTTCCGGAAACCGCGGCGGCGAGCTACCGCGCAGCGGTGCGCACGCCGTTCTTTCTGTGGATGAGCCTCGCCTACGTCTGCCTGATGGGCGCTCAAGTGGGCGCCATGATGCACATCTACAACCTGGCTGCTTCACGCATCGATCCGACCTTCGGCCAATTCGTCGTCTCGCTCGTCGCCTTCGCGAGCGTGTGCGGGCGTTTCGGCGGCGGCTTCGTGCTGACGAAAATTTCGGTCTATCCGGCGGCCTCCGTGCTGACTCTGCTCCAGGCGGTGTCGCTGGCCGCACTGTGCGCCGGCGAGACCCGACTCGCGATCGGAGTGGCGGTCGTGGCCTTCGGCCTCTCGGTGGGCAATCTGCTGATGATGCAGCCCCTCATCCTGATCGACGCCTTCGGGGTCCGCGACTACGCGAAGATCTACGCGTTGAGCCAGTTGCTCACGACGGCGGGCTACGCCGCCGGCCCAGAGGTCATGGGCGCGATGTTCGATCGGTTCGGGGGGTACGAGGCCGCTTTCGGGCTCGCGGCGGGATTCGCGGGGCTGGGCTTCGTTTGCTTCCGCGTCGCGATGCGTTGGCGACCGCAGATCGGCGTTCGGGAGCAATAGACAGCGGGCCCGGCCGGATCACATTCCGAGCTCGAGCCTCGCCGCTTCGGACATCATGGTGGGATCCCACGGCGGATCCCAAACGAGATCGAGTTGAACGTTGCCAACCCCGGCGACGCTTCGCGCTTTGGCCTCGACTTCCGGGGGCAGCGTCTCGGCGACGGGGCACATCGGCGACGTCAGCGTCATGCGGATACCGACGTCACAAGCGTCAGAGACGTCGACGTCATAGATGAGACCCATGTCGTAGATATTCACAGGAATCTCGGGATCGTAAATCGTCCGCAAGATGTCGATGACGTCGAGTCGAATCGATTCGGCTTTCGACGGTGCTTGCTGCGAGATCTCTTCACTCACTGGGGTTCCTCATTCTGTCTTGACCGTCTCGCCGTTGCCGGCGACCGCCGCGCGGAGGGTGTGCCAGGCCAGCGTCGCGCACTTGACGCGCATCGGGAATTCTCGGACACCGGCGAAGATTGCGAGCTTGCCGAGGCCCTCGGTATCCGGCGGGACCGTCGGATCGCTCGTCACCAGTTCTTTGAACTCTTCGAAGAGGCGCTCGGCTTCGGCCAGCGGCTGTCCTTTGAGGCGTTCCGTCATCATCGACGCCGAGGCCTTGGAAATGGCGCAGCCGGAGCCTTCGAAAGAAACGTCTGAAATGTTCTCGCCGTCGAGCTCCAAGTACACGGTGATCTTGTCGCCGCAGAGCGGATTGTCGCCGCGCGCTTCGCGGTTCGCGTCCGGCAAGCGCCCGAAGTTTCGCGGGTGCTTGTTGTGATCGAGAATCGTCGTTTGGTAGAGCTCGCGCAGGTCGGACATCAGGTCAAGAGCTCGATGGTGGTGAGGATCGCCTCGTACAGGCGATCGAGATCTTCCGTGGTGTTGTAGACGCCGAGCGAGGCGCGCGCGGTCGCCGGCACACCCAAGCGTTCCATGAGCGGCTGCGCACAGTGGTGTCCCGCGCGAATCGCTACCCCCTCTTGATCGAGCACGGTGCCGATGTCGTGGGGATGAACGCCTTCAATCACGAACGAGAGAACGCCGGTCTTGCGCGGCGCGGTTCCGATCAACGTGACCTCGGGAATCGATTCGAGTCGTTCCGTTCCGTACGCGAGAAGCGCTTCTTCGTGTGCTTCGATGGCCGAAAGTCCGACGGATTCGACGTAGTCGATCGCGGCGCCGAGGCCCACCGCCCCGGCGATATCCGGGGTGCCCGCCTCGAAGCGCTGCGGGATATCAGCGTACGTCGTTTCTTCGAAACTCACCGTTCGGATCATATCGCCGCCGCCCTGGTAGGGCGGCATCGAGGCGAGGAGGTCGGCGCGACCGTAGAGCGCACCCATCCCGCTCGGGCCGTAGAGCTTGTGGCTCGAAAAGACGTAGAAGTCGCAGCCCAGGGCTCCTACGTCGACGGGGAACCGCGGCACGGCCTGGGCACCATCGACGAGTACGACGGCGCCGCGCCCATGCGCACGCTCGACAATTTGAGCGACCGGGTTGATCGTCCCCAGCGCGTTCGACACGTGCCCCACAGCGACGATCCGCGTGCGCTCGGTCAGCAGTGCATCGAAAGCGTCCATGCGAAGCACGCCGCGATCGTCGATCGGCGCCACGCGCAGCTTCGCACCGGTCACTTGGCAAATCATCTGCCAGGGGACGATGTTCGCGTGGTGCTCCATCTCGGTGATGAGAATCTCGTCCCCCGAGCCGAGCGTCGTTCGTCCGAACGTCTGTGCGACGAGGTTGATCGCTTCCGTGGCGTTGCGCGTGAAGACGATCTCGCGAGGCTCTCGCGCGCCGAGAAAGCGCGCCACTTTCGCACGCGCCTCATCGTGGAACCGCGTGGCCGTCGCGGAGAGCTCGTAGACCCCGCGGTGGATGTTCGCGTAGTTCTGCCGGTAGAAAGCGTCCATCGCTTCGAGGACGACGCGCGGCTTTTGGGCGCTGGCGGCGGTATCCAGATAGACCAGCGGCTTGCCGTTCATCGGGCGCTCGAGGATCGGAAAGTCCCGACGCACCGCAGTGACGTCGAAGGCGCTCACAACGCCGCCCCGAGCTGCGCGAGCGAAGATTCGAGGAGCCGTTCCCGCAAGCTGTCGTCAGAGATCTCCGCCAGGGCTTCGGCCGCGAAGCCGCGGACCAGGAGCCGCCCCGCTTCCTGTGGATCGATCCCTCGGGTGCGCAGGTAGTAGAGCGCTTCCGCGTCGAGTTGGCCGATCGTCGCCCCGTGTGTACAGCGCACGTCGTCGGCGTAGATCTCGAGCTGGGGTTTCGTGTCGACTTCCGCTCGCTCGTCGAGGAGGAGATTCGGGTTGCTCTGGAGCGCCTGCGTCTTCTGGGCGTCCGGTCGAACCACGACGCGACCTCGGAATACACCGCGCCCGGTTCCCGACACGACGCCCTTGTAGAGCTGATCGCTCGATCCGTGAGGAACCGCGTGGTCGACCACGGTGTGGTGATCGCAGACACCGCCTTCGGAAGTGCCGAAGAGACTCCGCAAGCGGCATGACGCGCCTTCGCCGGCGAGGGTGACCGCCAGGTCTTGACGCGTGAACGCTCCTTCGAGGGTCACGGCGTGGTAGAGCAATTGGCTGTCGCTCGCCTGGTGGATCGCGACCGTACTCGTCGAAGCGGAGCGGCCACTCTTGTGGAACACGAATTCGACGACCGCTCCCGGCTCGAGAAACAACTCGACGACGTCGTTGCGCCAACACGTTTCATCCGCCGGCGCTTCTCCGATCCGGATGCGGGCCGTCGCGTTCGCCCCGATGCGGCCCAAGACACGCGCCGCGTGCGCCTGCGCGCGGCGAAGTGTCGGAAAGGTGATGTTGATCGGTTCGGCGATGTGGGCACCCGATTCGACCGAGAACGCTGTGCCGGCGCCGAGGAGGGCCGTGTTGAGCGCCGCCACCGGATGTGATTTCAGGTCGATGAGCTCGCCGAGCCCCGGTGCGGGGTCGGACCGGAGTGGAGCGACCGAGACGCCTTCTTCCCGACCGATCTCGACGTGGACGGGTTCGAGAGACAGGGCGTGTTCTTCCGCGATGACGGAAGTGAGATTCGTGTAGCGCCACTCTTCGACCCGCGTGTCCGGAAAACCGCGATCCGAAAAATCGCGGAGTGCGGCCGCTCGCAAACCGGCGTGCGGGCCTTCGTGGGCGGCCGCGATCGCTGCCCACCGGTCGGTGGCCTTCGCAAAGGTCGCGCCGCTCACGTCGCGGCTCCGTCCTCTTCGATCCAGCCGTAACCCTTTTCTTCGAGCTCGAGCGCCAGCTCCTTGCCTCCGGAGCGGACGATGCGGCCCTTCGAAAGCACGTGGACGTGGTCGGGAACGATGTAGTCGAGGAGCCGCTGGTAGTGCGTGATGACCAGCATGCCCCGCTCCGGTGAACGCAGATGGTTGACGCCGCCGGCGACGGTGCGGAGCGCGTCGATGTCGAGCCCCGAATCGGTCTCGTCCAAGATGGCGAGCTTGGGTTCGAGCAACAACATTTGCAGTACTTCGTTGCGCTTCTTCTCCCCGCCGGAGAAGCCTTCGTTGATTGCGCGGTTCATCAAGTCTTCGGGCATCTCGACGAGCTTCATCTTCTCTCGCACGAGCGTCAGGAAATCGAATGCGTCGAGCTCTGGCTCTCCGCGGTGGCCACGGATCGCATTGAGCGACGCTTTGAGGAAGTAGTTGTTGCCGACTCCCGGGATCTCGACGGGATACTGGAACGCGAGGAAGATGCCCTCCCGCGCGCGTTCTTCGGGCGCCAAGTCGAGGAGTGCGCGGCCTTCGAACAGCACCTCACCTTCGGTGACTTCAAAATCGTCGCGCCCGGCGAGAACACCGGCGAGGGTGCTCTTGCCGGAACCATTGGGTCCCATGACCGCGTGGACCTCCCCCGGATCGATTCTCAAGTCGATCCCGCGGAGGATCGCCTTGCCGTCGGCGGAAGCGTGTAGATTCCGGATTTCGAGCACTAGCCCACGCTCCCTTCGAGGCTCACGCCGAGGAGTTGTTGCGCCTCGACGGCGAACTCCATCGGGAGCTCCTTGAGGACTTCTTTACAGAACCCGTTCACGATCATGGAAACCGCGTCTTCCTCCGACAGGCCACGCTGCCGGCAGAAGAACAATTGGTCCTCGCCGATCTTGGATGTCGTCGCTTCGTGCTCCACGGTGGCGCTTGAGTTCTTCACCTCCACGTAGGGAAACGTGTGAGCGCCGCACCGATCGCCGATGAGGAGCGAATCGCATTGCGAATAATTTCTGGCATTCGAAGCTTTCGGCCCGATCCGGACCAGCCCGCGGTAGGCCTGGGAGCCATGGCCCGCGGAGATCCCTTTGCTGATGATCGTGCTGCGCGTGTTCTTGCCGATGTGCAGCATCTTGGTGCCGGTATCGGCTTGCTGGCGATTCGTCGTCATCGCGACGGAGTAGAACTCCCCGATCGATTCGTCGCCCTGAAGAATGCAGCTCGGGTACTTCCAGGTGATGGCGGAGCCCGTCTCGACCTGGGTCCAAGAAATCTTCGAGCGGCGTCCCGCACACTTGCCGCGCTTCGTCACGAAGTTGTAGATGCCGCCTTTGCCGTCTTTGTCACCCGGGTACCAGTTCTGAACGGTCGAGTACTTGATCTCCGCTTCCTCGAGCGCGACGAGTTCGACGACGGCTGCGTGCAACTGATTCTCATCGCGCATCGGCGCGGTGCAGCCCTCCAGGTAACTGACGTAGGCGTTGTCTTCGGCGACGATCAGCGTGCGTTCGAACTGCCCGGTCTCCTGGGCGTTGATCCGAAAGTACGTCGAGAGCTCCATCGGGCAGCGCACGCCCTTCGGAATGAACGCGAACGACCCGTCGCTGAAGACGGCGGAGTTGAGTGCCGCGAAAAAGTTGTCGGAGTAGGGAACGACGGAGCCCAGATACTTCTTGACGAGCTCTGGGTGATTCTTGACCGCCTCGGAAAACGAACAGAAGATGACACCGTGTTTCTCGAGTTCGGCCTTGTAGGTCGTCGCCACGGAGACGCTGTCGAAAACGGCATCGACGGCCACCCCGGCGAGCCGCTTCTGTTCTTCGAGCGGGATTCCGAGCTTGTTGTACGTATCGAGAAGCTCGGGATCGACTTCGTCGAGGCTCGACAGCTGCTTCTTCGGTTTCGGAGCGGCGTAATAGTACATGTCCTGGTAGTCGATCTTCGGGTAGTCGACTTGCGCCCAGGTCGGCTCACTCTCTTCTTCGAGCATCGAAACAAACCGCCGGTAAGCGCGAAGGCGCCAATCGAGGAGCCACTCGGGCTCCTCCTTCTTCTCTGAGATGAGCCGGACGGTGGCTTCCGACAAGCCCTTCGGTGCGTATTCCGTCTCGATATCGGTAGCGAAGCCGTACTCGTAGTCGCGGTTCGCCAGTTTTTCGAGCGTTGTCGATTCGGACATCGGGTTGGAGATTCCTTCGGAAAGTTCTCTAGTTCGCCGGCCGGTCGGCGACCAAGCGGAGTGCTGCAATAGATCGCTCTCCCGGGGTCACCAGGTCGGCCAGCGTGATCTCAGCGAGTGCGTCGCGCACCGCCTCGTTGATTCGCAGCCAGGGATCGCGAATGCGACAGGTCGACTCCTGGTCGCAATGGCCCGGGCCGGCAGTGCACGCCATGAGGGCGATCGGTCCTTCGAGCGCCTCGATGATGTCGTTGACACGGATCTCTTCCGGCGGACGCGAGAGGGCGTAGCCGCCTTTCGCTCCCCGTTGAGATACGAGGAGCTCCTCTTGCGCCAGGTTCTTCAAGATCTTGCTCACCGCCGGGTAGGGCAGCAGCGTCGCCTCGGACATCTCACGCGCGTTGCGAGTCGCAGCGTCGGGGCCGGCGCTACCCGCCGCCTCGGCCGCTTCGGCAAAATGTGCCAGAAGGACCAGGCCGTAGTCCGTGAGCTTGCTGATGCGAAGCATCGGCTGAGAATATCGGACTGAATTGGTGCTGTAAATATCGGACCGTTCCAGTCCGGTTTACTCGCCGCCGTCGAGCTTTTCGAGATCCGTCCAGTTTCCGATCGGGTGTAAAAAGGCCCAGTTCCCGTGGGACCAATCCAAGGGGGGAGCCTGCATCCGGCCCACGCGACAGATCCTGGAGGGAGCCAACCGTGCCAGGGTGTCCGCCGCTCGGGTCGCGTCGGCTCCGAACCCCGCGAGTCCCAGGGCCGCGAGCGAGCCGCGCATTGGACCGAGGCCTTGTAGCAACGCCGCGAGGTCGTCGAAGGGGTGGAGTCGCAAGAAGCGGTGGAGCGGGTGAGGGCGCGCTTCGTGTCGGCTCTCGCGCACCACGGCCCAGCGGTTCTCGGAGTCCGCCGCGACCCGAACCCCGGGCTCTGTCGCCGCTCGAAACGCCGCTTCCGTGACCGAATCGCCAAACGCGACCCGCACTTCCACCGGGCACGCGCCCCGCGGAAGCTCTTCTTCGACCGCGGCGAACGCGTCGGCCAGAGCGTCCATCAACGGATCGATGGCGGAGCGGTGCGCGTAGACGCCCCGCGGCGAGAGGCAACCCAGTTGATCCCACAACGCGACGTCGAAGGCGATGGCGTGCGCCGTACGTTCGATTTCTGCTTCACCACCCGCGCTACCGACTACGGCGAAGGATTCGCGATGTCCGTGACCGACGAAGCGCCGGTCGGCGCGGACGCGCGCGCCGAGGGCGCGGATCGTCTCGTCGTTCCCGTAGGCGACGACGCAGTCCGCGTCGAGAAAAGGGAGCCACGACGGGTCGTCTGGCCCCGGAAGATCGCGAACCGAGACACAAGCAGCGTGGGCGGGGCTCGTCGCTTCGAGCGCTTCGCGAAACGCCGCCGCGGAAACGGGATCGTGGCGGGCGGGCTTTGCGCGAACGTCGGCGCGCGTTACCAAGGGCAACAACAGCGCCGACCACGTTGGCATCGGCAGAGCGCCGGCGAGAACCAAGGCGATGTCCCGGAACCCGGTGAAGCGTCGCGGTCCGTTCGCGAAGTGCGGTTCGACGCTACGGAGAAAAGCCGCGCTGGAGAAGTGTTCCCAGGCGTGGGCGAGGCCGGCTCGAATGACGGCCGGGTGAAACCCCGTCGCGGGGGGAAGCCTTTCCTCGAGAAGTTTCCGAGGGAGGCCGTCCGCGTGTGACCACGTGGCGACGAACTCGGCCAACCGTCCGAGGTGTTCTTCGTCCGAAAGACCGTCGAGGGCGCTCACGGCAGCGCGTCGATCAATTGCGCGTCCGCGGCGACGGAGCACCCGCGCACATCGCTACCCGAGCCGCGGCCCAGAACCTCGAAGCCCGTAGGAAGCTCCCGCCCGAGGTCGGCGGTCTGCAGCGCGAGCACGCTCCCGGTGTTCGCGAGGTCGAAGATGCGGATCATGCCGACCTCGCCGGGTGCGCAATCGGTTCCGTTCTCGGGGCGTGTCACGCGCACCCGTACCCACGGCGGCCGCTCTTTGTGGCGCGGGACTCCCGGCCGCGCGAGCACGCTGTCGTAGAACTGGCTGCCGAGTTCAGTCATTCCGTACTGATTCACGATGCGATGTTCCGGAACGCCCAATCGGTCCGTAAGGGCTCCGTAGAGCTCGTTCCGAGGGACTTCTCGCGAGCGCCCCTTGAAGCCGCCGGTTTCCATGACCCGCGCCGCGGCACCCAGGGAAACGCGGGCGCCAGCGGCCTCGAGCGCGTCGAGCAGGTGCACGAAGGCGAACGCCGTTCCCGCGACGAGGACCGGCGCATCGCAGGCCTCGGCCGCTTCTAGCGCGTCGCGGAGGGGCGCGAGCGCCAACGCACCTTCGCGCAGGAAGAACGCACTCTCGCGGTCACCGCGTTCGCGGCGCATGACGTCGAACATGTACGAGAGCGATGAGTCCGACGCTTCGTCGAGAGACGGGGCGAGAAGAAGCATCCGGACCGGTCCATCGACATCGGGCAGCACGCCGCGTGTAAAGCTCGCGCGGAGAGACGCTTCGTAGAGCTCCGTCGTGTCGAGGTAGAGCGCGCCGCGCGTACTCCCTGTCGTTCCGCTGGTCCGGAACACTCGGACCGTCCTTTTCTCTTCGAAGCTGCAGAGGCGGGCGGATTTGAACGCACCGGTCGGGACGCAGGGAATTTCGGTCCAGGACGAGAGAGCGTCGGGACGCACGCCGAGGCTTTCACAAAACGCCCGGTACGGATCGCAGCGCTCGAACTGGTAGCGGAACACACGGAGGGCCAGCTCGTCGAAGCGCGCCTCGGAATCGTCCCAGGGCTCCCCCATCCAGGAGAGCACATCGCGGTCGATCGCCTCTCGGGTCACCCGATGACCTCGCAGAGCGTCTCGAGCGCTGCGTGGAATACCTCTCGCTCGATGTTCAGAGCCGGCGTGATCGACAGCACGGAGCCCAGGGGGCCGGAGGGCAAGGTGATTACGCCGCGCTCGAGCGCGGCGCGGCACGTCGCGATTGAGCTTTCCGGTCGCGCGAATTCGATGCCGATCATCAAGCCGAGCCCGCGAACGCAACGGACGCTCGCACGAGCGTCGAGCGCGTCCGTCAAGAACGCGCGGGCTTCGTCGCCGACGCGCGCGGCGCGCTCGGGAAGTTTCTCTTCCTCGATCACGGCCATGTTGGCCAGCGCGGCCGCGCAGCTCGGCGGATGTCCGAGGAAGGTCTGGGTATGCAACGCCTCGCCCGTCGACACCGGCCAAGCGTCCATCACGTGCTCGAGACCGAGACACGCGGAAATCGGCATCCCGCCGCTCAGCCCTTTGCCGACGCACATCAAGTCGGGGACTACGTCTTCGTGCTCGCAAGCGAACCAGGTCCCGGTCCGACCGAAGCCCGTGTACACCTCGTCCGCGATGAGGAGGTAGCCCTGATCATCGCAAAGCGATCGCAACTCGCGGAGGAAGCCCCGCGGAGGGACGACCTCGCCGCCGCGACCGAGGACGGGCTCGACGAGAACGGCGCCCACCGGGGTCGGGCAGGTTTCCGCTGCGCGAAGGACGTCCGCTGCGTCGCCGTAGCGCGCAAAGCGCGTCGTTTCGGGAAGCCGCCCGACGAACGGCGCTCGGAAGCGCTCGCCGTGGGTGACCGCCAACGTGCCGAGGGAGACGCCGTGGTAGGAGCCTTCGAAAGCGACGACACCGTCGCGGCCTGTGGCGAGCGACGCGGTCTTGAGTGCGGTTTCAACGGCATCGGCGCCGCTCGACACCAGGGTGACCCGGGCCTTGGCGCCGCCGGGGTAGCGACCCGAGAGCGCTTCGAGCAGCTCGACCTTGACCGCCGACGGGTAGACGTCGCCCATCCCGTGCAGCAACGCGCCGGCTTGTTCGCGGACAGCGGCGACCACGCGGGGGTGGCTGTGCCCGGTGTTCGCGACGCCGAACGCGGCGGATAGGTCGACGAACCGGTTGCCGTCGACGTCCCAGACGTTGGCACCGGACGCGCGCTCCCAGAAAATGGGAAGCGGATCGATGCAAGTGACGTCGGAGGTCTCGGCTTGCGCGAGGCGCGAGGCGAGGGCGCGGGAACGCGGCCCCGGGATTTCGCTGCGAGCTTCCGGCGGGTATGTCTGCGGGGCCGCCATTGCGCCAGTGTAGCGAGTAGACTTCCGCCGATGGCCGGAAGCGCCAACTGCTATGTCGCGCTCGGTGCGAACCTCGGAGATCGACTCGAGCACCTGGAGCTCGCGTTGCGCTGCTTCTCGGGCGATCCCCGCCTCGACGTCGTGGCGGTGTCGCACGTGTATGAGACCGCCCCGGTGGGCGGACCCGCGGACCAACCCGCTTACTTGAACGCGGCGGCGGCTCTGCGCGCCGACGTCTCTCCCGAGGATCTACTTGCGAAGCTCCTCCGCATCGAATCGCGCGCCGGTCGCCGTCGCGACGGTGTCCGCGACGCGCCCCGGGAGCTCGATCTCGATCTGCTCGATTTCTCCGGGCGCAGCATCGAGTCGCCGGAGCTCGTGTTGCCCCACCCGAGGCTCCATCTGCGCGCTTTTGCCTTGTTGCCCCTGCGAGACGTCGCACCCGATTGGGTGCATCCGGTAACCGGACGTACCGTAGATGCTCTGTTGGAAGAGGCGGTGGACCGCCGCGACGCGCGCCGCCTAGAAGGAGTCCGCCTGTGGCCATTGTCGCCGTAAGCCTTTCTCCCGTCGGTGAGGGCGTCAGCGTCGGTGCCGACGTCGCCCGAGCCCTCGCCGTGTTGAAGAATCAAGACCGGGTTCGCTGGGAGCTCGGCGCCATGTTTACGACCTTGGAAGGCGAGTTGCCCGAGATCTTCGATCTGATCCTCGCGATGCGAGAAGCCATCTTCGAGGCGGGCGCCCTGCGCGTCGGTGCCGTCATCAAAGTCGACGAGCGGCGCGACCGTTCGGTGTCGATCGACGACAAACTCGCCTCGGTGGAAGCGCGCCTCGAGGATCAGTAGCGTTGCTCGCGGAAGCAGTGGGAGACCCACCATGACCAAGAGGATCGAGGCGCCTTTCATCCTGGGGCGGAGACAGTTCTTGGCGGCGACAGCTTGCGTGCTCGCGTCACCGGTTCAGGCCGTCGCGCGCGACGCTGCACCGGCGCTTTCCGAGTCGACGCGTACGGCTCTCGCAAAGAGCAAGTTCGTCTACGTCTCCCCGATTCAGTCAAACGGTGAGGAGAGTCGCTGCCACGGCGAGGTGTGGTACGGCTGGCTCGAGGGCTCGGTCTTCATGACGTGCGCCTCGGACAGTTGGAAGGTGCGGGCGGTGAAGAAGGGCCTCGACCGCGCGCGAATTTGGGTGGGCGACTACGGGCGCTGGCGGAAGGCGCTCGGAGAGAACCGGGATTTCTTGAATGGGCCCCGCTTCGAGGCGGCGGCCAGCGTCTCCGAAGACACGGATCAGGTGGCGAGGCTCCTCGCGGAGCTCGCCCGCAAGTACCCGAAGGAGTTCCCCGGCTGGAAGGACCGAATGGAGTCGGGCCACCGCGACGGCTCGCGGTTGCTACTCCGCTACACGCCGGTTTCCGCTTAGCCGGGCCCCTCCGGGGCTTTCGTCAAGCGAGCTCTTCTGACGGCCGATACGACCTGTAGCCCTCGTGTGATGGGCAACCGGAGACGGCCATGCGGAAACTCTTGTCCTTGGCGAAACAAACTGGCGGCGGGTTCGCCCTCGCGGCGGCACTCGTGCTCGCTCCCGGCGGTGTCACGTTGGTCCACGCCGGAACCTCGGATCGGCAAACCGTTCGCGGTCCGGTCGCGGGTGTCAAGGACGAGGCGATCTGCACCGCCGACGATCAGCCCGGCCCGGCCAAAGCGCTCGCCGCGCACCGGGAGATGCGGGCGAAGCTCGCGGCCGAGATGGAAGCCGCCAAGGCATCTGGCGAGTTCATTCCGCTCGACGGCAATGGCTACAACTACGCCCTCGAAGATCGGCAGCGCGGGGAACTCATCCGCGCAGCGCTCGAAGCGGCGGAGAAGCGGTAGCCCGAAGTCACATTGCGTCGGATCGTCTGAGCTACCGTTTCGCGAACTCGCGGAAAGGGGCTCACAATGAAGCTCGGACTCATGGTCGGGTACTCCGGCGGCTCGATGACCATCGACACAGAATCAATCCTCGAGGCCGAGCGTCTCGGGTTTGACTCCGTATGGACGGCCGAGGCTTACGGCTCTGACGCGGCTACACCGCTGGCCTACATCGCCGCGCTGACGGACCGCATCAAGCTCGGTACCGCGATCTTCCAGATGCCGGCGCGCACGCCCGCGATGACCGCGATGACGGCGATGAGTCTCGACGCATTGTCCGGCGGGCGCTTCATCCTCGGGCTCGGCCCGAGTGGTCCCCAAGTGGTCGAAGGGTGGCACGGGGTGCCCTACGGCCGCCCGCTGACGCGCACGAAGGAATACATCCAGATCGTGCGGAAAATCTTGGCGCGCGAAGGACCCCTCGAGCACAAGGGCTTTCACTACGAGATCCCCTACATGGGAGATGGCTCGACCGGGCTCGGCAAGCCGCTAAAGAGCATTCTCCGCGGTCGGCCCGACATGGAAATCTTCACCGCGTCCATCGGTCCGAAGGGCATCGCGTGCAGCGGCGAAGTCGCGGACGGTCTGTTTCCGGTTTGGATGGATCCGCAGAAGCCCGAACTGTTCGACCCGTATCTCGCCGAGGGGTTCGCGAAGCGAACCGACGGCAAGAAGCGGGAGACGTTCCGCATGGCGCCGTTCGTCACCTGCGTGATGGGCGACGACCTCGAACGTTGCCGCATGCCGGTGAAGGGGATGCTCGCCCTCTACATCGGCGGCATGGGGGCGCGCGGGAAGAATTTCTACAACGACTATGCGAAGCGCATGGGCTACGAAGCCGAAGCCGTGGAGATCCAAGATCTCTACCTCGCGGGCAACAAGAACGAAGCGATGGCCAAGGTCCCCGACGCGCTGGTCGATGAGGTCGCGCTGGTCGGCTCGGCGGATCGCATTCGCGATCAGCTCGCCAGGTGGAAGGGCACGACGGTGAACGACATGCTCATCTCGTGCAATCAGAAGCCCGCGCTGCGTGTGTTGGCCGAGTCGATTCTCTAGTCGACGCGCTTCCGCGCTCGAGTGAGCGCGTCGATCGCGTCGTCGATGTCAGCGCGCGTGACACCCAGGTGCGTCACCGCGCGGAAGCGCGTCGCGGCGAAAGCGATCAAGAGGACGCCTTCCTCACGCGCCGCTTCGAGAAACCGCGATCCGGCGTCACAGTGAAACATCACGATGTTGGTTTCCGGCTCTTCGACGGCGAAACCGCGCTCGCGAAGTCCGGTGGCGAGCCGCCTCGCGTTGTCGTGATCTTCGGCCAGCCGGTCCAGGTGATGCTCGAGGGCGTAGAGTCCGCCGGAGGCGACGATCCCCGCTTGTCGCATCCCGCCGCCCATACGCTTGCGGAACCGGTGAAGCGTTTCGGCGTAGGCCGAACTCGTCGCGACGAGCGAGCCCACCGGCGCACCGAGTCCTTTCGACAGGCAGCACGAGACCGTGTCGAAGGGAGCGGCAAAATCGCGGAGGGGAACCCCCGTGGCGACGGAGGCGTTCCAGATGCGTGCGCCGTCCAGGTGAATTGCCAGGCCGCCCGCACGACCGGCGTCCGCGATTTTTCGAATCGTCTCGAGCGGGAAGATTCTCCCGCCCGCGGCGTTATGGGTGTTCTCGATGGCCACCACGGTCGCCGGAGCTCGGTGGGGATCTCGCGGGGGGAGCGCTTCGCGGAGGTCGTTTTCGTCGAAGAGGCCCGTCTCGCCCAACGTGTGGATGTGCAACCCCGCCAGTGCCGAAGCCGCGCCGGATTCGTAGCGCAGGATGTGCGCGCCGTGCCCCGCGATGACGACGTCCCCCGGACGGGTCAACGTCTGCAACGCGACTTGGTTGGCCATGGTTCCGGACGGGAAGAAGAGCGCCGTCTCTTTCCCGAGCAGGGACGCAACGCGCTCCTGCAAACGATTCACGCTCGGATCTTCGGCGAAGACGTCGTCCCCGACGGGGGCGTCCGCCATCACTTTTCGCATGGCATCGGTAGGGCGCGTCAACGTGTCGCTGCGGAGGTCGATCGGCATGCGGAAAAGCATAGCCCCGGCGGCGACCGCTCCCGAGGGTACGTTAGCGTTGCGCCGTGACCTCCGAAGAGCGAAATCGAGAAGCGCAGCTCGCCGATGCTTGGCGCCGCGCATCGCGCGTTTCGATCCTCACGGGAGCCGGCCTTTCCACGGCGTCGGGTATTCCCGATTTCCGCTCCCCAGGTGGGCGTTGGGAACGCTACCAGCCCGTTCCGCTCCCGGAGTTTCTCGAGAGCGAGACGTCTCGCGAAACGTATTGGGGCTACAAGCGCGAGACGTGGCCGGTCATCCAGGCCGCCGAGCCGAATCCCGCCCACGACGCACTGGCCTCACTCGGCCGAGCCGGGAAAATCGCGTTGTTGGTCACCCAGAACGTCGATGGTCTGCACGAACGCAGCGGGTTTCCGACAGACCGCCTGGTGAACATTCACGGCACCGACGCTCGGGTCCGGTGTTTGTCGTGCAGCGAGGGGTTCAGTCGGGAGGCGATTCAACATCGGCTCGAGGAAGGCGAGCGGGTCCCGCGGTGCGCGTGCGGAGGGTTGCTCAAACCCGAGACGATCTCCTTTGGACAAAGTCTCGTCGAAGACGATTTGCAACGCGCGTTCGAGGGCGCGGCGAAGTGCGACTTGTTCGTCGCCGTGGGAACGTCTCTGGTGGTCGGTCCGATCAACGCGATGTTTGACATCGCGGAGCGGGCGGGAGCCGAGACCGCGATCTTGACCGCGAGCGAGACACCTTTCGATGAGCGGGCGGGACACCGGCTCCACAGTCCACTCGAAACGGTGCTGCCGGCCTTGTGTGCCGGCGTTCTCGGAACGCACTAGTCCCGAAATCGGCAGGTAGAAGGCGTCTCGCGGCGTTTTTTTGTTTGACTCCGTCGGTGGAATTCGTAACATCCGGCGGCCCGCAACGAACGGGATCGCGTTTCGCGGCTCGGCGGGTCCATCGAAAAGTTAAAACCGTTCACGGGGAAAGAGGTAGGACATGGCAGCACGAAGAAAGAAGACGACCCGCCGCCGCTCGTCGAAGCCGGCAGAGCTGATTATTTCGAAGGCTCGCACGAAGGCTTCCGTCAAGAAGTGCAACGTTGGCGCGGAATTCTACGAGGCCCTCGACAAGGTCGTCCGCGACATGATCAAGGGCGCCGAGGCGCGCGCGATCGGCAACAAGCGCAAGACGCTGAAAGCGGTCGATCTCTAGCAGCGCTTTGCCGGAAACGGCACGATAAAAGGCGGCGCGGGTCAAAGCCCGCGCCGCCTTCGTCGTTTTTAACCGTCCTCTTGGTCTTCGAGGGGTTCCGTGAAATGCGCGGGAACGACGCTTCGGTCGAGGTTGGCTCCGACTCGGAACAGATGAACGAGGGAGACTCGCCGCGCGACCTCTTCGAGGCCGAGCCCGCGTCGCGCCGCCACGTACTCGAGGCCCGCGCTGGCAATGGTGAGCGCTTTGCGGAGTGCCGCGGGTAGCGTTTCGGCATCGCCCAGCGGAAGGCGGTCCGCCACCGCGACCCGGTTCGCAAGCGCAATCAGACGAAACAACGCCGCCTGCCTGTGTCCCTCGTCGAGTGCCTGCAAAGCGAGGAGCAAACTCGGGGTGTCCTCCCGCAGGTCCGGAAGCCGCGGGATCCACACCGGAAGGGACCAGGTTCCGATCTCGTGTTCTTCTGGCACGAGATCCCACGTGTGCTCCGGGACGAGGGCGTAGATCTCCAGCGAGGTTTCCTCGTCGGGGAACCCGAGATCCTGCAAGCGCCCTTCTCTCCAACGCCGCGCCCACTCGCGGTTTTCCGTCGGAAGCTCCCACGACACGGCCTGCAACATGCGGAAATAGCGCCAGTAGTCCTTCTGGAAGAGGATCCGCAGGAACGTGGTCACGTCCGCAAGATCATCCTGCTCGCGCCGCGCGGTGTAGTAGAACTGACCGTCGAGACTTTGGGCCGCGTCCGGAACTTTCTCTTCGTCCTCTTTGGTTTTCATGAAGACGTCGACCCGGTCCGCTAGCCAGAGGTAGACGAGCTCGGGATCGAGTTCGTGGCTCACTCGGAGCGCGGCGTCCTCGCCGGAATTGACGAGTGCGACCATCCACTCGGAGAACTTTGTGGGATCGGGCTCCCGGATGCCCCACGTATCGAGATCCACGCACGCGACCCACTGCTCCGGCGTCGCGATGCCGAGCAGCCAGCCGGCATCGTGGAGCCCGATCGCTTTGGCGGTAAAACAGAGCTCGGCTTCCGGCAGCAACGGGACCACGTTTTCGGGTTCATCGAGGAGACCGAGAAGTTCGGCACGCGCCGCAACCGGGGTTTCGCAGATCACGGCGACGCACTGATCCGCGTCGAGCGAATTCAGTGTCGCAGAGGCCGCCGCGCGGTCTCGCCGAGCGAGACGCAGCAGATCGCCAGACAGTTCCCGAGGCGCCGCAACGGGTTTCATAGCCGCAATCTAGCGCGCGCGGCGTCAAAGCTATGATCCCTGTCCGTGATGTGTTCCGGACGAGGAGGCGGGCTCCCGTGATCAGGCTCCCCGAGATTCGAGGCGCGCTCCGGGCCAAGACGCCCGCGGAGATGGATCCCGAGGGGCGCAACCAGGCGGCCGTGGCGATGGTTTTCCGCGACGAGCCCGAAGCGACCGAAGTGCTCTTCATCGAGCGCGCGAGCCATCCGGCGGATCCGTGGTCCGGCCACATGGCCTTTCCCGGCGGGCGTGTCGATCCGGTGGACGCATCCCTCCGGGCGGCCGCCGAGCGCGAGACGCGGGAGGAAGTCGGTGTCGAGCTCCGCGGTGCCGAATATCTGGGACGGCTCGACGACATCGAGGGCTATCGGGGCGGTCGCAAAGTGGGCCTCGTGATCAGCGCGTTCGCGTACTACCACCCGGAGCCGGAAGAGCTCATCCCGTCCTACGAAGTCGCCGAGGCACTTTGGGTGCCGGTCTCACGGCTCTGGGATCCCACGCACCGGGTCGATCATCACCACCAGGGGGCGGGGCCGTATCCGGGAATTCAGGTCAGCGAGTCGGCGAGCCACATCGTGTGGGGCCTCACGTACCGCTTCGTGCAGAACTTCCTCGACTCACTGGGCTTGGACCGCGCCGGAGGCGCCGGGCCGCATCCCTAGCGTTCGTTCGAATACCCCGCGCATTCTCGGACCGGAAGCTCGGGGTAGCGGCGAAAGGCCGGGTTCTCGTCGGCCAAGCCGCAGCGATAGAACGCACTGCCTCGCCGATTGCGGGTGATGCGGGCGTGTCGGCAAGCGGCGCACAAGCCCGCCGTGCCGTTTTCGTCGCGACTCGGTTTTCCCACGCGGCGAGTCTACAATCCGCGACCATGCCCCGCAGAGGACGCCGCGACCGAATCGACCGAATCCTCGAGCTGACCGAGCGTCTGCTCGGCCGCCACGTGCCGGATCCCCCCGGAAAGGACGTCTTTCGAGACACGGCGGCGTTTCGCTGGGATGCCCGGCGCGGGCTCGGCGCCCTTGTGCCGATCGCAGCGCCGCAAGGTTTTGATCTCGACGACTTGGTCGGCGTCGACCGCGCCCGGACGCGACTCCTCGACAACACGCGTCAGTTCTTGGCGGGCGTCCCTTCGAACCACGTCCTTCTCTACGGCGAACGCGGGACCGGGAAATCTTCGGCGGTGCGCGGCCTCCTGACGCGCTTCGCGTCCGAGGGCTTGCGGCTCATCGAGCTCCACAAGAGCGATCTCGTCCATCTTCCCGAGGTGCTCGAAGCGATTCGCGGCGCGCCGTTCCGGTTCCTGTTGTTCTGCGATGACCTCTCCTTCGACGAGGGGGAGACGGGCTACCGCGAACTCAAGGCGGCATTGGAGGGAAGCCTCGAGGCACCACCCGAGAACGTGCGGATCATCGCCACCAGCAACCGCCGCTATCTCCTACCGCAGAAGCGCTCCGAGAACGCCGAAGTGCGGGTCGACGAAGACGGAGAGCTCCATCCCGGCGAGGCCCTCGAAGAGAAGCTCGCGCTCGCCGATCGCTTCGGACTCGTGCTCGGTTTTTTCTCCTTCGACCAAGACACGTATCTGGCGATCGTCCGGCGCTACCTCGAGAAAGACGGCGGGCCCGAGCTCGACCCGGGGCTTCGGGAGGAAGCGCTGCGCTGGGCGCTCGATCGCTCGAGCCGATCCGGGCGCACGGCGCGCCAATTCGTCGATGACGTTCTCGGCAGGGAGGCGCTCGCCGCCGAGCGCTAGTCGTCTCCGAGGGCGAAGCGCTTCACCGCTTCGGCGAACCCCTCGGGGTTGTCGGTCATGACGGAATGACTGGCGCGCCCGACGATCTCGAGCGTCCCGTTCGGCAACACCTCGACCATGCGATCCACCGTCTCGGCGGCGAGTACGTCTGAAGCGGCGCCCCGAATCACCAGGGTCGGGCAGGGAATCTTCTCGAGAGCCGCCCACAGCGTCGCCGTCATTTCCGCGGACCTCGCACGCTGCTCGTCTTCACTGAGCTCCGAGCGTCGGACATGAAATTTTCGATCGGTTTTGCGCTCGTAGCGCCCGTCGTCGCGCTTGCGCACACCGTGTTTCGCGAGACGGCGAATGGTCTTTCGGCTCGAAGCGGGATAGGCCCGCGCCATGACATCCTCGAACTCCGCGACGGACGCGAAGCTTTCCTCTCGCTTTTGGTGGCGCTCGGTGTCGGTGCGAATCCGCGACGTTCCCCGCTCATCGAACTCCGGACCGGAATCGACGATCACGAGCCCGGCCATGCGGTCAGGGTGCTTCGCGGCAAACAAGGTCGCGACGCGGCCGCCGAAGGAGTGGCCCACGAGAACGAAGCGGTCGATTCCCAGAGCAGCGGTGGCGCTTTCCAGATCCGCGACGTGATAGGGGTAGTCGTAACGGCCCTCGGCGTCGTGGGGCGAATCGCCGTGGCCTCGAAGGTCCAGGGCGAGCGTGCGGTAGTAGGGTGCGACTTCGGGAGCGAACTCCTCCCAGATGTGCGCGTCATTGCCGAAACCGTGGAGCATCAAGAAGGGAACCCCCTCCGCGCTCCAGACCAATCCATGCAGGATCAGGCCATCGGCTCCCGCGACTTGAATCGAAGTGGGTTCCGCGTTCATCACCCCATCCTATACCGTCACCTTCCGGAAAACCGCTACGATCGCCGACCCTACGGAGGTCCCACGGAGAGATGGCACAGAACGATCCCTTGAATGCGCGAACGAGCCTCGAAACACCGCTCGGCACGCGCGACTACTACAAGCTCGATGCGCTGGGCGACGTCTCGCACCTTCCCTACTCGATCCGCGTTCTGCTCGAGGCGGTGATCCGCCACTGCGACGGCTACGTCGTCACCGAAGAGCACGCGCGAGCGGTCGCCTCGTACAACGCAAAAAACGTCGGAGAGACCGAGATCCCGTTCAAGCCGGGCCGCGTTGTGCTCCAAGATTTCACCGGCGTACCGGCCGTGGTCGATCTCGCTGCGATGCGCTCGGCCGTCGTGCGTATGACCGGCGACGAGGGCAAGGCGGACCGCGTCAATCCGCTCGTGCCGTGCGATCTCGTGATCGATCACTCGGTGCAGGTCGACGCGTTCGCAAGCTCCGACGCGCTTCGCATCAACGCGGAGAAGGAGTTTGAACGCAACGGCGAGCGTTACCGGTTTCTCAAGTGGGGCCAGCAAGCGTTCGACAACTTCCGCGTCGTTCCTCCCGCGACGGGCATCGTCCACCAGGTCAACCTCGAGTACCTGGCCAAGGTCATCTGGGAGACCGACGGCGTGCTGTATCCGGATTCTCTCGTCGGCACCGACTCGCACACGACGATGATCAACGGGCTCGGCGTCGTCGGTTGGGGCGTCGGCGGCATCGAAGCCGAAGCGGTGATGCTCGGGCAGCCGATCTACATGTTGATCCCGGAAGTGGTCGGCGTGCGACTCACGGGCGAGTTGCGCGAAGGCGTGACGGCGACGGATCTCGTATTGCGCGTGACTGAGTTGTTGCGCGACCACGGCGTCGTCGGGAAGTTCGTGGAGTTTCACGGCGCGGGTCTCGACACGATGCCCCTGGCGAATCGCGCGACGATCGCGAACATGGCGCCCGAATACGGGGCGACGGTCGGTTTCTTCCCGGTCGACGACGCCACCCTCCGCTATCTGCGGCTTTCCGCTCGCGACGAAGCGTTGATCGAGACGGTCGAGCGCTACGCCAAAGCGAACCACTTCTGGCGAAACGACGACGATCCGATCGTCTACTCCGCCGATCTCGAACTCGAGTTGTCGACCGTCGAGCCGTCGCTTTCGGGACCGAAACGCCCCCAGGACCGCATCGCACTGTCCGCCATGCAGCCGACTTGGCACGGCTCGCTCGAAGAGGCCTTTGGCAAACCCGACGTCGCCGCGGCGCAGCGCAGTGGTGCCGAAGAGTCATCGGTTTCGGTGAGCTACGACGGAAGCGACTTCGAGCTCAAGAACGGCGCCGTCTGTATCGCCGCGATCACGTCCTGTACCAACACATCGAACCCCGAAGTGATGCTCGCCGCGGGCCTCGTCGCCCGGAAGGCCGCGCGCCTCGGTCTGACTCGAAAACCCTGGGTGAAGACGTCGCTGGCGCCCGGTTCCAAAGTGGTCACCGAGTACTACAAGGCCGCGGGGTTGGTTCAAGACCTCGAAGCACTGGGATTTCACAACGTGGGTTACGGCTGCACGACGTGCATCGGGAATTCCGGCCCTCTGCCGGAGCCGATCTCGAAGGCGGTCAACGAGAACGACCTGGTCGTCTGCTCGGTGCTGTCGGGCAACCGCAATTTCGAAGGACGGATCGGCCCGGATATTCGCGCGAACTATCTGGCGTCGCCGCCGTTGGTCGTCGCTTATGCGATCGCCGGCACCGTGAACATCGACCTTCAGAACGACGCACTCGGCCAGGGGCCGAACGGCGAGGACGTGTATCTGCGCGACATCTGGCCCACCCAGGACGAAGTCGACGAGCTGATCGCGTCGTCGCTGTCCCGCGATCAGTTCACAGCGCAGTACGCCTCGGTGTTTCTCGGTTCCGAAGAATGGCAAGAAGTCGCGGCGCCGACCGGACAGCTCTACGAATGGGAGGAAGCGTCGACGTACGTTCAGGAGCCCCCGTTTTTCGTCGGACTCACGCCCGAGGCGCGCGCCATCGAATCCATTTCCGGCGCGCACGTGCTGTGCAAGCTCGGCGATTCCGTGACGACGGACCACATCAGTCCGGCCGGCTCGATCGCAGAAGGAACGCCGGCCGCGCGCTACCTCGACAGCCACGGCGTCCCGCGCCACCTCTACAACAGCCTGGGCGCACGCCGTGGCAACGACCGCGTCATGACGCGCGCGACGTTCGGGAACATCCGCGTCAAGAATCAGCTCGCACCCGGGACCGAGGGCGGGTTTACCGTCGACTTTTCGGGCCGCAGTGCGCCCGATGGCGCGTCGCCTCTTCCCAATGGCACGCCGGAGACGGGGGTTGCCGGAAAGCCCGTCCGTTTCATCTACGACGCGGTGCAGAACTACAAGGCGGCGGACATTCCCCTCGTGGTATTGGCGGGCATCGATTACGGAATGGGGTCGAGTCGCGACTGGGCTGCGAAAGGCACGTTCTTGCTGAACGTGAAAGCCGTGATCGCCAAGAGCTTCGAACGGATCCACCGCTCGAACTTGGTGGGCATGGGTGTGTTGCCGCTGTGTTTCGCAGACGGGGAAGGCCACGAGGAGCTGGGACTCGACGGGAGCGAGATCTTCGAGATCCCGCTCACCGACAACCTCGCGCCCCGTCAGCAGGTCGAAGTCCAGGCCACACACCCGGAGACCGGTCAGGTGACCCGGTTTGCCACGCTGTGCCGGATCGACACGCCGGTGGAGGTCGACTACTACCGAAACGGTGGAATTCTCCACACCGTGCTCCGAAAGATGGCGACGAGCTAAGCGCGCCGTTTTGAAGACGGTCCTCATCGCGAATCCCGCGAGCGGCGGCTTTCGTGCGCAGCGACGACTCGCGGTCGCCGCACCTGCACTGACCGAAGCCCTGGGCGACTACGAGTTCGTGAGAACAACCGGACCGGGTGACGGTCGGCGCCTGGCAGCGGCCGCCGTGGTCTCGGGCGCCACGCGAATCATCGCCGCCGGAGGCGATGGGACGGCGAGCGAGGTCGCCGCGGGAATCCTCGATGCGTCGGGGGGTGGATCGGTCACTTTGGGTCTGCTGCCCGGCGGGTCGGCACAAGACGTGCTCCGCAATCTCGGCTTGCCGAGAAACTTGCCCGCAGCGATGACAGTGATTCGGGATGGGCACGTTCGCGAGATCGACGTAGGCCACGCGACGGTGACCGGTGCGGGCGCTTCGTCGGGCGGGATCCGTTTCGTCAACGACGCGAGTTTCGGTGCCAGTGCCATGGTCGCCGGAGCCGTGGGTGAAGGCCGGCGCGGTGGTTGGCACCGCTACGTCCCGCCGCGCGTGGGCTTTGCCGTAGGCGCCGCGCGCGCTGCCGCCGGTGTGCGTCCCGTCTCTCTTTCGCTCGAAGTGGACGGGAAAGCCTTCTTCTCGGGCCGCGCCGTGTTCGGCGCCGCCGCAAACGGGCGCTGCTTTGGCGGCGGAATGCAAGTGGCCCCGCAAGCGGAACTCGACGACGGCTTGCTCGATGTCGTCGTCGTTCCCGACCTTCCGAAAGCGAGGCTGTTCCGGCACTTGCCGACGCTCTACAGCGGCGGCCTCCTCGAGGTGCCCGGGGTGCAGGCCACGCGGGGCGAACGTGTGGTCATTCGCGCCGAAGGCCCGCAGTCTGTCCCCGTCGAGACGGACGGAGAAGTCGTCGGCCGTCTCCCGGCGGAGCTCACCGTCGAGCCGCGGGCGCTCCGCGTGCTCGTGCCCAAACGATGAGTGTGTTTTCCGAGATCCGGACGGCCTGCGCCGAAGTCGAAAGGCGTGCTGTCTGGGTGCGCATCGAGAAGAGGGGGCTCGCCGGCGTCGCCGATCGTCTGGCCGGTGAAGCGCGAAAGGCGATCGAGGACCCGGCTCACCTGCAATTGCACACCTCGTATGAGACCTTGGCTTTCGTCGTGATCCTCGACGCGCTGAACTTCGGCTCGGGGTGGTTTCCCGCGCTCCGAAAGCCGGACGGGCGGTCCGGTTACTTCACGATCGCGAACGCCTTGCGTGAGTTCGTCGAGGCAGAAGGCGTTCCGGAACCTCGCGACCTGTTGAGCTTTAGCGAGGTGCGGTGCGCGGAACTCTTCGGCCAGGCGGGAAACGCGGCGGTCGCGCCTTTGATGCGACTGTTCTCGCAGTCTCTCGCCGATCTCGGCAAGCTCGTCGTCGAGAAGTTCGAGGGCCGCTTCGACGTTCTGGTGAAACAAGCGCGCGGAAACGCCGCGCAGCTCGTTGAGATCCTGGCTTCTATGCCGCTCTACCGCGATATCGCCCGGTACGGAGCTCTCGCGGTTCCCTTCTTCAAGCGCGCACAGATCACGTGCTCCGACCTGGCGCTCGCCCTCGACGGGGACCCTCTCGGCACCTTCCGAGACATCGACGAGCTCACGCTCTTTGCGGACAACCTCGTCCCCCATGTTCTCCGCTACGAAGGGGCGCTGGTGTACGATCGCGGTCTCGCGGAGCGCATCGATCGCGGTGAGCTGCTCTCCGCGGGCTCCCCCGAAGAGGTCGAGATTCGCGCCGTCGCTGTCGTAGCGGTCGAGTGTCTGGTCGAGCTTCTCGGAGATCGCGGTCGGGTCGCGACGGCGCGGTGGCTCGACGGCCGGCTCTGGTCTTGGGGACACGAAGGCGACAGGAAATCCGTACCCCGCCATCGCACGCAGTGCCCGTACTATTGAGCGCACGGGCACGCGGCCGGGGATGATGGGACCATCGTGGCGGGACGCAAACGATTGATCGACGGACAACTCATCTTCATGGTGGCCGCTCTGGCCTTGCTGGTCGGCATCGGTTTCTGGCAAGGCGGGGCGCCTCGAGTCATTGAAGGCTTCGAGGGCGGGGGCCGCTTGGTGATGCGGATTGGCCTCATCGTGTTCGTCTCGCTCCTCGTCGCTGGTTTCGCCGAAGTCTTGGTGCCGAAACACTGGGTGCAAGGGGCTCTGGGCGAAGGGTCGGGGTTTCGCGGCATTGCGACCGGTGTCGTCGCCGGCGCCATCACGCCCGCAGGCCCTTACGTCGCGATGCCGATCGCCGTCGTCTTGTTGCGCTCCGGTGCGGCGGCGCCGCCGGTCATCGCGTTCTTGACGGCGTGGGCCCTACTGGCGCTTCATCGTCTGATCGCGTGGGAAGTCCCTTTGCTCGGTTTGCGCTTTGCCGCCGTGCGCTGGGCGATTTGTCTCTTGCTTCCTTTCCTCGCGGCGTGGATGGCGACGTTTCTACAGGACAAATTGCGGACGCCTTAAGCTAAGCTCCTTCGTCCAACAAAAGGGGTAGAGACTGACGATGGCCGCACGAAAGAAGACCACGCGCAAGAAAGCCGCTCGCAAAAAGACTGCTCGCAAGAAGACCGCTCGTAAGAAAGCGACACGGAAGAAGGCCGTGAGCAAGAAGGCCACCCGCAAGAAAGCGGGGGCCAAGAAAGCGTCTTCGAGCAAGAAGGTCGTGCGCAAGAAGGCGACTTCGCGCAAGAAAACCGCTCGCAAGAAGGCGACCCGCAAGAAAGTCGTTCGGAAGAAGGCCGCTCCGAAGCGCGCCGCGCGGAAGAAGACCACGAAGCGCAGCGCGCCGAAGAAACGCACCGCGTCGCCGAGTCTCGGCGACCGACTCGTTTTCTCCGACGTGCGACGCGATGTCCTCCTCTGGTCGAAGCTCGGCCGTTAGCGAGATCCATGCCCCCTGCGCCGCGCGGCCCGCTCGCGGATGTCTTCGTCGTCGACCTGACCCGCGTGCTCGCGGGGCCATACTGCACGATGGTGTTGGCCGATTTGGGGGCCCGGGTCATCAAAGTGGAGCGCCCGGAAGTCGGTGACGACGCTCGGGCATTTCCACCTTTCGTAGACGGCGAATCGGCGTACTTCTCGTCGCTGAACCGCGGGAAGGAGAGCCTGGCGCTCGACCTCAAAGCGGCGGACGACCGGGCCATCTTCGAATCGCTGCTCGCGCGCGCCGACGTCTTGGTCGAGAACTACCGCGCGGGAACCCTCGACCGTTTGGGTTACGCGTGGGAGCGGCTTCACCGCGACTATCCGCGCCTCATTCTGGCGTCGGCTTCGGGCTTCGGGCAGACGGGGCCCTACGCGAATCGGCCCGCCTACGACATGGTCGTGCAGGCGATGGGCGGGATCATGAGCCTGACCGGTCACCCCGGCGGCCCCCCGACCCGTGTGGGCTCTTCCGTCGGTGACATCACGGCCGGGTTATTTACTGCGGTGGGCATCCTGACGGCGCTTCACCATCGGTCCGCGACGGGCGAGGCACAGCGCGTCGACGTCGCGATGCTCGATGGCCAGGTCGCGATCCTCGAGAACGCGATCGCGCGCTACGTCGCGACGGGCGCGGTACCGGGGCCCCTCGGTGCGCGGCATCCTTCGATCGCGCCGTTTGAGGCCTACGCCACAGCGGACGGGCATCTCGTCATCGCCGCTGGCAACGACGCGCTCTTCCGCGTCTGTTGCGACGTCTTGGGCATTCCCGAGCTACCCGCAGATCCGCGGTTCGCGGACAACGCGTCGCGCGTCGATCACGTCGAAGCGCTGCGCGAGGTCCTCGAGGCGCGCTTCCGCCGCGAGACGACGGGCGTGTGGCTCGAGAAACTCGAAGCCGCCGGCGTCCCCTGCGGGCCGATTCAAAACGTCGAAGAAGTGCTGCGCGATCCCCAGGTCGTCGCTCGGAACATGGTCATCCGAGCCGGGGGGCTTGCGATGGCCGGAAACCCGGTGAAGATCACCGGGTTCACCGATCCGAGCGAGCGGCCTCCCGCCCCGGCGCTCGATGCGAGTCGAGACGAGATCTTGCGAGAACTCGAGGACTGATCGCGCATCAGCCCGACGATTCCGTCGGCGATCGCGCTCACGCTGTCGCGACTCAAGCCGAGTGGCCCCAGTTCTTCTCCGATCCATTCGCGCACCGCGACGGACTCGAGGCCGTCTCCCGCGCCCCGCGGCAGACGGACGACCAACCGGGAAATTTTCTCTCCGATCCGCACGAGGGCGGGGCGAAGGTCTCGGTCGAGGTTGAACGCGGCCTCGGCCGAAGAGTTTTCCGCGAGCCGACCCTCCTGGATTTCGCGCGCCGCGCGAAAAACCGCGCGATAGAACGCAGCGAGCGCTTCCCCGTTTGCAGGCGGTAGCCCCGCATCGCGGGCTTCCCGCGCCGCGCTTTCCCCGGCGCGGCGCACGAGCGAGGCCTCGCGCTCGGGAACGTGTACGGGAATCGCCAGCTCGCGTTTCGCGTCGGCGACGGCTTCCATCAAGGCGAGGCGTTCCGCGACAGCGGCGACGAGCGCTACGAGAGGACGCGCGGTCCGCGTCGCTCCGCTGTAACCGAGCCAAGCCGAGCGCGCGGCGGCGAGCGCCCCGTCTTTCTCGCGCTCGAGAAGCCAACGATCGAGATCTTCGGCGAGCGCGGCTCGTTCCGGGTGAACCCACCAAGCCTTCCGGTCGCGCGTGAGTGGGCCGACCGTCTGCGTTTCTCCCAGTTGATCGCGCCAGTGAGGCGCTTCGATCGTGTCGGTGACGACGGCGTCGACTTCGCCCGCGCGCAGTGCCAGGGGGACCGCCGCATTCTCGGAGAACGCGACGATTTCGTTCTCCGGGAAGAGGCCCCGGGTCACTCGTTCGAGATGGCCACCCCGGTTGACACCGATGCGGAGACCCGCCTCACGGACCCTCGCTTCGCTTGCGGGCCCGGCGTTGGCCGGAAGCAAAAGCACCGCACCGCTCTCGAGGAGCGGGACGCTGAAGCGGCCCGCGACCGTCCGTTCGGGTCGGATGGTCAGGCCTCCGAGGGCCATATCGAACTGGCCGGCGCGAAGATCGGAGAGAAGCTCGCTCCAACGGAAGGGGATGAGTTCGATCTCGCGTTGCCGGTCGGCGGCGTACGCGGCGACGAGTTCGAGGTCGAGGCCCCGGAGTTCGCCGCGATCGTCTCGAAACGCGAACGGTCGATAATCGGTGCTCGTTCCGACGCGCACCGGTTGCTCTTCGCCGGGCTCGAAGAACCGGGCCAGGGCGAGGCCTGCCAGCGCGCATGCGAAGAGCACCCCAAAGCGTTTCACGGCAGCGCCAAGGTCACGATGGACGCCAGCGACTTCACGACGTGATCCGGTCGCTCCCGCGCTGGGAGCTCTTCGACTCGTTCCGGTCGGCTCGTGATGAGCACGCTCCGCATCCCGATTTCGCGGGAACCCCGCACATCGTGCAGAGGTGAATCACCGACGAACAGACACCTCGCCGGTTCCGGGCTGCCCGCCTTCGCCAGCGCCGCGCGGAAAATGCCCGCGTCCGGCTTGCAGGAACGCGCCTCTTCGCTCGTCGTTGTGGCGTCGACCCAGGCGTCGAGATTCATCCGGTCCCACAGCGGAGCAAACTGATCGTCGTCGATGTTGCTCACGATCCCGACGTGGCAGCCGGCGTCTGCCAGCGCGCGCAGCGTCTCGGCGGCTTCGGGCCGCGGTTCGACGCGGTCGAGGCCCAAGGCGATCTGGGCTCGGTAGAAGGCGAGGCCGGTCTCATCACTGCTCGGAACGCCAAAGCCGGCGAGAAATCGCCGGACGCCGGCGCAGAAAAGATCCGCATGCCGGTAGAAGGGTCGCTCTCCAAACTCGCGAAACGCGGCAGCCATCGCTCGCCCGTAGGCCCGGCGCGCTTCATCCGGGTCGGGGTGACACCCGTGGGGGGCAAGTTGATCGAGCAACAACTGATTGAAAGGGACGTGCAGGTCTCCGTAGCGAAACAGGGTCCCCCCGAGGTCGAAAAACACCGCCTTGCAATCAAACATCGTTCTAATTTGACGCACTCCGTCGTGATGCTAACGTGCCGCATTCGCAGATGACGGGGTCTCGGTGCCCCGTTTACGCACCACAGGCGCCACAAAACCAGGGCCCGAACGCGGCGATCGGACGGTCACTCAGTCGGTCGAGAGCCGCCAGGGTCCGCACAAGGCGGATCGCGACAAACGGTAAACCGGTCGGATCGCAAGGACGACACAAGGGGGCTCCCATGCTTCAACTCGACGACATTGAATCCGGAGCCCTTTGCATCCACAAGAACACGAAGCTGCGTTACAGCGTGGTCGAGGTCGGCGAAGAGGAAGTCTTGCTGTCGCCCGAGAGCGAAGGAATGCAGGATCTCGTCGTTCCCACCGATCTGTTCCGCCGCGAATTCGCTTTGGGCGATCGCTACTCCGCGCCGCGCGGCCGGAGCCGAGGCCGCTCGCGACGCGCCCCGGTGGCGGCCGCTCCCAGCGGCCCCAAAGTTCGCGGCCGTATCAAGAAGATGGTGCGTGACCGCGGGTTCGGTTTCATCCGCGGAGACGATGGCAAAGAAGTCTTCTTCCATCGCTCCGGGCTGAACGCGTCGGACTACGACGGACTCAATGAAGGAGACGCCGTCGAGTACGTCGTTCAAGAGGGCCCCCGAGGCGCCCGCGCCGAGAACGTGCGCGGCGTCGCCGCCGATGGCGCAGCTGCACCGGCCGCGTAGGGTATCGATTCTCGAGACGAACTAGAACGCGTAGCGATGGACGATCGGCAGTCGCCGACCGGTCCCGAACGCCTTGGGCGAAACCCGCAGCACCAACGGGGACTGCCGCCTCTTGTATTCGTTGCGATCGAGGCGCCGGCGAATCCCCCGCGCCACTTCCTCATCGGTTCCCGGCGGGAGGGGCTCGGAAGATCCCTCGATGGCCTGGGCCAGGACGGCGTCGAGGACGTCGTAAGGCGGCAGGTCGTCTGTGTCGAGTTGGTCCGGCGCGAGTTCGGCCGAAGGGGGTTTCTCGATCGTGCTCTGCGGGATTCGTGCCCCGTCCCGGTTCGCGAAGCGCGCTAGGGCGTACACGTCCCGCTTGTAGACATCGCCCAGG
This sequence comes from Myxococcota bacterium, assembly GCA_965223705.1. GTDB lineage: Bacteria > Myxococcota_A > UBA9160 > UBA9160 > UBA6930 > UBA6930. The sequence goes on from OZ245015.1 coordinate 519,643, forward strand.
ACCGCGAGCCCGCCCACGGTGTCCCCGTAGAGCGTGCAGTAGCCGACCGACAGTTCGCTCTTGTTGCCGGTGGCGAGGACCAGACGGTTCTCCGCGTTCGAGGCCGCCATCAACACCGCGCCGCGGATGCGCGATTGAATATTCTGCTGGGCGAGGCCGTAGTCGTCGCGCGCACCGAAGAGCTTCTCGAACGCGCCGAGATACGATTCGTAAATGGGGCCGATCGAAATCGTGCGCACTTCGATACCCAGATTTTCTCCGAGGGCCAGGGCGTCATCGACGCTGTGCTCCGAAGAGAACGGACCCGGCATGGCGATGCCCAGCACCCGCTCCCTGCCGAGCGCGGCGACGGCCAAGTGCGCGGTCACGGCCGAGTCGATGCCGCCGGAGAGCCCGACCACCGCACCCGGCGGAAGGCCCTGCTTTCGGAAGTAGTCCGCAATCCCCAGCACGAGGGCCGCCTCGAGCTGCGCGATCCGGTCGCGTTCTTCGATCGAACCAAGCGTCAGGTCGGCGGCGTCCGCTTCGAGATCGACCACGGAGAGATCGGTCTCAAAGAGCGGACTCGGCCGAAAGAAGCGTCCGTCGCCATTGACGACGAAAGAACCGCCGTCGAAGACGAGTTCATCGTTCCCGCCGACCTGGTTGACGAAAACAATGGGAACCCGGTGGCGGGTCGCCAAGGCCGCGATCATTTCCCGCCGCGCTTCGGGCTTCGTCGCGTGCCACGGTGAGGCCGAGAGGTTCACCATCAGGTTTGCCCCCTGCTCCGCCAGCTCCCCGATGGGGTCGACGTCGTAGGGAACGCGCTCGACCCAAGCGTCTTCGCAAACACTCATGCCGAGAGAACAACCCTCGCGGAACGGAACCGGCTGGCGCGTCGTGGCGGGCGTGAAGTAGCGCTTTTCATCGAAGACGTCGTAAGTGGGCAACAAACTCTTCGCGCGGGCCCCGACGCGGGCGCCATCTCGCAGCAGAACGGCGCAATTTTCGAGTTGTTTGCCACCCCGCGGTTCGCAGGGAAGTACCGCGCCGAGCGCGATGGCGATGGTTCGCGAAGCCGCTTCGAGCGCCTCGAGTTCACGGAGTTGGTCGCGCACGAACCCCTCGCGCTCGAGCAAGTCCATCGGGGGGTAACCCGTGAGCACCATCTCCGGAAGCACGACCAAGTCGGCGCCAGCGGCCTCGGCTTTCGCCGCCGCATCCTCTACGAGGCCGCGGTTTCCCTGGAGATCGCCGACGATCGGATTGACCTGTGCCAGTGCAATGCGCATTGGACGAGAATGGAGAGGCCCAACCGTCTCGTCAACCGAAGCCTTCGCGCGCAGACGCGCTGCTACGCTACCGCGCTATGTCTGACGAGGATCTGATCGGGCCGAGCTCGAACTTCTACATTTCGCAGCGCTTGCGCCTCCACTACGTCGATTGGGGCAATGAAGACGCCCCGCTCCTCCTGCTGATCCACGGCGGGCGCGATCACGCGCGGAGCTGGGACTGGGCCGCCCGCGAGCTGCGCCGCGACTACCACATCGTGGCGCCCGACCTGCGGGGCCACGGCGATAGCGCTTGGGCGATCGGCGGGAACTACGGCCTGATGGATTTCGTTCTCGACATCACGCGTCTGGTCGAGGCCCTGGGGGCCGCGCAGTTGCGCGTCGTGGGTCACTCGCTCGGCGGCAATGTCGCGCTGCATTTCGCCGGTCTGTTTCCCGACCGCGTGAGCCATCTGGTCGCGGTCGAGGGCCTCGGTCCGGCGCCCGAGATCGTCGCCCAGTACACGCAGCAGCCGGCCAAGGAGCGGCTCCTCGAGTGGATCGAGGCGACTCAAGGGCTCGCGGCGCGCCTGCCGCGACGCTACGCGAGCATCGATGAAGCCGCCGACCGCATGCAGACCGAGAACAGCTTCCTCTCCCACGAACAAGCGCGCCACTTGACGGTCCACGGGGTCGCGCGCAACGAAGACGGCACCTTCAGCTGGAAGTTCGACAACTACGTGCGGGTCTTCTCTCCGGCCAGGCTACGGCTCGACGAGACCGAGGCGCTGTGGTCGCAGATCTCCGCGCCGACCTTGTTGATGCGCGGCACCGAAAGTTGGGCCAGCGACCCCGAAGAAGACGGACGCGCGCGACATTTTCAGAACGCCCGGGTGGCCAACGTCGATCGCGCGGGGCACTGGATCCACCACGATCAACTCGACACGTTCCTCGACATCGTCCGGCCGTTTCTCCGGAGCGGCGTCTAGGGGTAGTAGACGATGTTCGCGTCCGCGTGAGCGCAGGGCCGCTCCGAGCCATCGATCTCGAACGCCAAGTGAATACGAACCCGGGCGCGGCCTTCGGGCAGGTAGCGAACGCGTTTCAAGGTGGCCCGCATTCGGACCCGCGCTCCGCACGGAACCGCCGCCCGCAGCCGCAGGCGCTCGACGCCGGGATTGACCAAGAAGCGCGCGTCCATGACATCGATGATCTCGTCCATCAGCATCGGAGCGAGGGAGAGGGTGAGGTAACCGTGCGCGATCGTGCCGCCGAACGGAGAATCCGTTCGCGCGCGCTCGGGATCGGTGTGAATCCACTGCTCGTCGCCGGTGGCCCGCGCGAACGCATTGATTCTGTCCTGGGTGATCTCGTGCCACGCGGACACCCCGAGCTCTTTGTCGAGGTACTGCTCGAGGTCCGCGATGTGCAGTCGTAACGTCAGCGTTCGCTCCGTCAACCCGTGCTCACGCTGGCGCGAGCTCATGCCGGGGCGCTAGCGGGGGAAGGCCTCGGGAATGCCGCCGTCGATCGGCAGCGTCGCCCCCGTCGTTGGCGTTTGATAGCTCGCGAAGAAGACGACCGCTCGCCCGACGTGCCTCGCTTCGATCCGCGTCTTCAGGAGGTTGCGTTCTTGGTAGTACTCGGGCAGCGCGTCAGTCGGGAGTCCTCGCCGCTTGGCGCGTTCGGGGCCGACTTCACTCCAGAGTCCCGATCGAACGTCGTCGGCGCTGAAAATCGCGTCGGCGTTGATCAGGTTGACCCGGACACCGAGGGGCGCGAGCTCCATCGCCGCGATTTTCGAGATTTGGGTCGCAGCGGCCTTGCTCGCGCTGTAGGCGCCGAATTCCTCGCCCGGGGCGAAGACATTCTTCGATGCGTTGACGACCACATGACCGCCCGTGCCCTGGACGCGGAACACGCGGGCGGCTTCGCGGATGGTGTTCAGAACGCCCAGGTAGTTCACGTCCGCGACGCGCCGAGCGTGCTCTCCCGAAAGGGCTTCGATGCGCTCGACCAAGGCGACTCCCGCGTTCGGGACGACGAGATCGACCCCGCCGAAGGCGATGCACGCATCCTCGAAACCTCGGCGGACCGACGCGTCGTCGGTGACGTCCATCGCGATGGCGACGGCGCTGTCGGGCCCCGCCTCGGTGCAGATCGCGTCGGCACATTGTTGCGCGCCGACACCGTCGAGATCGGCGACCACGATATGGGCACCGGCCGCCGCGCATTCCGAAGCGATCCCCCGTGCGATGGCCCCCGCGCCGCCGGTGACCAGCGCGACTTGGCCTTCCAGAGGTCGCGCCGAGCGACCTTGTAGTTTCGCCTGCTCGAGGCTCCAGTATTCCATCTCGAAAAGATCGGCCGGCGCGAGCGACTCGTAGCCGCCCACGGCCTCGGCCAGAGCCTTCGTTCGGAGGGTGTGTCGCGTGATATCCGACGCGATACGGGCGTCGCGAGCGGAAGTGCCAAAACACAGCGCCCCGGCACCGGGAAGCAGGATCACGCGCGGAGCGGAATCGAGCTTCGTTTTTTCAGAAGACGCGCTGCGGGCGTGCTCTTCGAAGTAGTGGTCGTACTCGAGCCGGTAGCTCGCGACGGCCTCGCGAAGTTGCTTCTCGAGAGCCTCCTCGTCGTCCCAGGCCGGGTCGGCGATGAACAGTGGGAGGGATTTCGTGCGGATCACGTGATCGGGTGTGATAGGACCGCGGCGCACCAGGGAACGCGCTTCCTCGCTCGCACAAAACGCGAGAACGTCGGGCTCGCCGCACCAGTGGGCGACGACGCGTCGGAAGCCCTGGTCCGTCTCGACCGGCTCGGCCAACAACCCCCGAAGCCTCGGCGCGGCTGCGGCGACGAGCTCACGCGGCTCGCGAGAAGGTTTCGGGAAACGCTGCGTAAAGAGCGTCCGCTCGCTCCGGCGGGCAGCCAGGAATTGTTCCACCTCGTCGACGAGGCGGATGTGGTTCTCGTACGAGGTCCTCGCGTCGGGGCCGAAACTGAACAGGCCGTGCTTTACCAGAACGACACCGATGACGCCTTGTGCGGCGTCCACTGCGTCGGCGACGGCTTTCGCGAGCGGGAAGCCGGGCATGATGTAGGGCAGGACCGCGACGGAATCGCCGAGCGCTTCCCGTGCAAGCTCGAGGCCATCCGGCTGATCCGTCAGCGCAAGGATCGCGTCCGCGTGACTGTGGTCGACGAACGCGTGCGGCAAGAACGCGTGCAGCAGGGTTTCGACCGAAGGGTTGGGCGAGCTCGCGTCGAGGAGATGTGTTCTGAGCTCGTTCACCATGGCCTCGTCCGATAGCTCGGTGAGGCTTCGCAACTTGCGGAGATACGCGAGATCGAGCCCCGGTAGATCCGCGGGAGCGACCGCGTCGAGCGAGGTCCCGGACCCTTTCACGAACAGCGCTTCGATTTCTTCGCCGAGGATGTTCCGCGCGACGGTCTTGACCGACGTGTTGCCGCCGCCGTGTAGAACCAGCTCCGGATCGACGCCGATCAGGCGCGACGTGTAGACGCGAAGGGCCAACGCTTCGCCGTAGGTCTTGCCGTAGCGGTCCACCGCCTCTTGGGCAGCTCCATCGTCCCAACGGCTTTTCACGTCGCTTTCCCTTCTTCGATTCGACGGTCCTGCAACCCGAGTATACCCTCCACAAGAATGAGGATTCGGCTCGGCCTCCACTACGACGTCCGCGAACCGGCGGGGAGTCCCGAGTCGGTGTCGAAGCTCCACCGCGATCTGCTTCGGCACGTGACGGAGCTCGAGGAACACGATCTCGACATCGCTTGGTTGGCCGAGCATCCGGCGGACCCCGATGCGGCGATCCCGTCAGCGCTCATGTTGTGCGCCGCGATCGGCCCGGCGACGAAACGGCTGCGTTTTGGTACCGGGGTTTTGCCGCTTCCGCTCTATCACCCGCTGCGCGTCGCCGAAGATGCGGCGACGATCGACGGCATCGCAGAAGGTCGCTTCGAGCTCGGGGTCGGACTCGGCGGCGAGCGCGAGGGGTTCCAGGGGTTCGGGATCGAAGCCAGGGAGCGCAGCACGCGACTCGAAGAGTCGATTACTTTGCTGCGCCAGGCCTGGTCGAGCGAACCTGTCCAGTTCGCGGGCAGCCATTTCGATATCGAGGACATTTCCGTCGTGCCGAAACCCGTCCAACCCGGCGGCCCTCCGCTCTGGGTGGGGGCGGTGGCGCGGGAAGCGCAACGCCGCGCGGCTCGGTTCGGGGCCGGGCTTTTCCTCCCCGAGAGCGCTTCGACCGACGCCTACACCGAGGCGTGGTCGGAGACAGGACAAGCGAAAGGGCAGGCGCGGATCGCATTCCTGCTGGAGGGCGGCGGCGAATCGGTGGCGGTCGAACGGCTGCGGGGGCTCGGCGACTGCGTCGGCGCGGTCGATGTGGTGACGCCTGCCTATCGCGACGGCGCTCTGCTCGGGCCCGCCGAACTCGACGCGTTCGCAACGCAGTGGCGGAACGCGCTCCGCTAACCCGGCACTAGCCCGACGCGAGACTCGCGTTGTCTTCTTCGCCGCTGATGGCCTTCTTGAACGCATTGAGCAGCGCGCGGCGAACCGTGGCCTGGTCCGCGCGGCCATACACTTTGCGGAACGCCGCTTGAGGGACGATGCCTTTGGCCATCGAGCGGTGACCGCCTCCCACGCCGAGCCCCTCGACCACGGCGCGTACGACTTCCCCCGCCGCTCGCACGTAGCCGACGTTGCGCACGGAGAAGACCAGATCCGACCCCACGACTCCGACCGCGACGGCCCATTCGGCGCCTTCCGCCTGAAGCCCGAGCTCTGCGACCTGGGGAATCACGTCCTCGCGGACGCGGCCGAGAACCAAGAGGTGGATGCCTTCCTCGACCTTCGTCCGGGAGAGGGCTCGGCCGAGTGCGCGAAGCCCGGCTTCCGGCAGAGCGGGTCTCTCGATGCGGCGCAGCAGGGCGGGGCTGTAGCAGGAATGGAGGTAGGCGAACGCCTCCATATCGGCAGCGCTCGTGTCGCGACCCAGGAGCTGCGTGTCGCTCTTCACGCCGTAGAGGAGTGCTGTCGCGAGCTTCTGCCGCATTTCGACACCGGCGGCGCGCATGTATTCGGTCAAGATCGTCGCCGTCGCTCCGTAGCTCGTGCGAATGTCTTTGATGACCGTGTCATAGCCGGGACGTTCGGGGTGATGGTCGATCACGACGTCGACCGACAGCACCCGAGCGGGGGGGCTCTCGCCGAAAACCGTGGGCTGCACGTCGACCAACGCCAGGCCGTCGAACTCGTCGAGTTCGTCCGGAGTGATCGTCCGCACTTCGATCCCCAGGGCTTCCACCATCGCCCGGTTTTCGGGTCGCTGTACTTCGCCAAACGACACCAGGGGCGCGGTGGGCGCTTTGCGTCCCAAGATGGCGCGCAGCCCGAACCCACAGGCGATTCCGTCCGGATCCGGATCGGGCTGGAGCAGGATCCCGATCTTTTCGCGACTGCCGAGCAACTGCCGAAGCTCGACGACACGGCGCAAATTCGTGACGTGGTGGAACTCGTGATGGACGTCGTCGCGGACCTGCGTGCGAAGCCCGGTGAGTCGCAGGCAAGGATGATCCGGCAACTCATCGCGGGGCGCGCGATCGGACATCACCAGCACGGAGCAATCGTTCGCCGCACCGATTGCCGACACGGCGGCGCGAATGAACGGGAGCTCTTCCGAAACCACCGCGAAGATGTCGGTGGATTTCGTCTCGAGCTTCTCGATCGCGTCTTGCGAGAGCCCGCCGGGCAGCGCACGGAACCCCGGAGGTCTCGCGCGCGATTCGTCCTCGCGCGGGACCCAGAGGAGTTCTTCGGATTCGTCGGAACCGATGCGCGCCCAGAAGCGCGCGAGCTCGGCTCCGTCGCAGAGTACGAATCGTCGACTGGTATCGGTCGGCAGAAGGCCCCCGTTTCGCCGCGGTGGTCGGACCGAGGGAGCTTAGCGGAACGGGGGCCTCTGCCGCGCTCTCGGATTCCCCCCTGGGAGATGAATAAGCCGCTACACATCGACACGTGCAACCGGTGTTTATCGGAGATGTCCAGGGGTGTGCGGCCGAGCTCGACGCTCTGCTGGCTCGAGCCAAACAGAGTTTCGGGAAGAAGTGCGCGTTCTGGTTCGTCGGCGATCTCGTGAACCGCGGGCCCGACAACATCGGGGTGCTCGCGCGGGTGAGGGAACTCCACGAAGCGGGGCGCGCCCACTGCGTGCTGGGAAACCACGACCTGCACTTTTTGGCCGCCTACTGGGGGCTGCGCGGGCTCGGGCCCACCGACACGATCGGAGATTTGCTCGACCGCGCCGACGCATCCGAATGGGTCGACTGGCTGCGCCGGCTCCCCGTAGCGATCCTCGGGAAGCTGTCGAAGCGCCCCTTTGTTCTGGTCCACGCCGGGGTTCATCCCGACTGGGGCGTCGCGGAGATCCGGAATCGCGCCCGGCGCATCGGCGCCAAGCTCGCCGGAGACGAAACCCAGGCTCGTACATTTCTCGCACGTACCGCCTCGCCCGGGTCGCTACGGGACGATCTCGCCCGTATGACGAACGCGCGCGCGGTCGACGGGGATGCCTGGACCAAAGGGGAGCCCGTTTCGAAGCAGCAGCCCTGGCATCAGCCATGGCGCAAGGCAAAGCACGACTACGCCATCGTCTACGGGCACTGGGCGACCCAGGGTCTGCATGTTAAAAAAGGCCTCAGAGGGCTCGATACGGGGTGCGTTCACCACGGCCGTAGTGGTGATCGCGCGCTCACGGCTTGGTTGCCCGATCTGGCCCGCTCTGATCCGTTCGCCCTTCCGGACGAGGGTTTTTGGCGCGAGCGCGCGCATCGGCGATACCTCCCGTCGACGCTCTAGCGTTTTACGTTCTCCGTTTGTCCGGCAAGCCGCGCTACAATGCCCCGGATGCCCCGCGTGGTTATTCCGCCGCCCTATCGAGGCCCGACCGGCGGCCTCGCTGAAGTCCAAGTCGAAGGTGAATCCGTCGGAGCTTGCCTCCGGGCGGCGGCGGAAGCCCACCCGGGGCTCGGGGAGCTGATGCTTGACGGAGGGGGCGCGATCCATCATTTCGTCAACGTGTTTTTGAACGGTGACAAGCTCGCGAAGGGCACCGCGCTGGATACGCCGGTGGGCCCGGACGACGCCGTAGAAGTGATTTCCGCCATCGCCGGCGGTTAGGGAACCAGTTGGGCAACCAGGAGGGGAGTTTACGATGAGTGGCGACCGGATGATCTATGTCGATATGACCGAGCAAAAGGCCTGGACGGAGGACTTCCCGAAAGAATGGGAGCTTCTGGGTGGCCGCGGACTCTCGGCCAAGATTCTGTTGAAAGAGTGCGACCCGACCTGCGATCCGCTCGGTCCGGACAACGTGCTCGTCATGGCGCCGGGCGTTCTCGGTGGCAGCGCCGCGCCGACTTCCGGACGGATCTCGATCGGTGGCAAGAGTCCTCTCACGGGTGGGATCAAAGAAGCGAACACCGGCGGTCAACCCGGTCAGCATCTGATGAAACTCGGCTACCGCGCGATCGTGGTGAAGGGACAACCGTCGGATCCGAATGCCCGGTACGCCCTCGAGGTGACGACGGACGGACTCGCGGTCGTTCCCGCCGACGAGTTCAAGGGTATGTGGAACTACGCGCTGTGCGAGGAGCTGCACGGGCGCTACCCGAAGACCGCGTCGTTCATCAGCTGTGGGCCCGCGGGCGAGTTGCGCCTCAAAGGCGCCTCCGTCGCGACCACCGATCAGGACAATCGGTTCCCGGCGCGCCACGCGGCGCGCGGTGGTCTCGGCGCCGTGATGGGCAGCAAGGGCCTCAAGTACGTCGCGATCGACCCCGGCAAAGCGAGCACCCGGCAGCCGGCGGATCGGAAGCAGTTCGGAGAGCTGTGCAAGAGCTACTCGAAGGAATATTTGAGCGGCGAATTGATGTTCAAGTTCGGAACCAGCGCCGTGGTACCGGTCGCGAACATGCTGCACACGTTCCCGTACAAGAACCGCACGTCGGGCCAGTCCCCGGATGTCGAGACCTTGGACGGAAAGAACATCGTCGCGACGTTCGAAGAACGCGGCGGCGGCATGCACAACTGCCTGACGGGCTGCATCGTGAAGTGCAGCAACATCGTCCACGACTCGGAGGGCAAGTACAAGACGTCGGCGCTCGAGTTTGAGACGCTGACGTTGCTCGGCGCGAACTGCGCCGTCTCCGATTGGGAAGACGTCGCGGATCTCGACCGTCTGTGCGACGAGATCGGCCTCGACACCGTCGAGACGGGTGCCGCGATCGCGGTCTACATGGACGCCGGCAAGCTCGAGTGGGGCGACGCAGCGGGCATGAAGAACCTGATGAAGGAAATCGCGGAAGGCACCGAGGTCGGTTGCGCGATCGGAAACGGAGCAGCCGCGACGGGCGCCTACTGCGGTCACGCGCGTGTCCCGACGGGTAAGGGGCAAGCTCTCCCGGCTTGGGATCCCCGTCCGCTGAAGGCGACGGGAGTGACGTACTGCACGAGTGCGATGGGCGCCGATCACACCGCCGGTCTGATCATCAACCCGGGTCTCAAGCCCGATCAATACGCTTGGGAATCGCAGAAAGTGCAGATCGTGAACGCGGTTTGTGACACGTCCGGGTTCTGTCAGTTCCTGCAGCCGAACATGGACGACATCCGGGGCTTCTTCGGGGCGATGATTGGCCGCGAAGTGAGCCGCGAAGAGATCGCCGACCTCGGTTGGCAGGTGCTCTCGGACGAGTGGGCGTTCAATGACGCGGCGGGCTTTACCGTCGCCGACGATATCCTCGCTCCTTGTTTGTCCGAGGACGCGATCGGCGCAGAGCCCACGGTGTTCGATGTCCCGCAAGACATCATCCAGGCGGCGAAGAAGCGCATGCCGAATCAGGACGATCTGTTTACGGCTCGCGCCGCCGGCTAGTCGCGAAGCTCGCCGAGGGTGGCCTGCAAGTGCAGGCCACCCCTCGCGCAGGCGGTTCGCCGCACGGAGCGGGTCGCCGGATAGACGGATAGGATAGACGGGCAAAGAATGGACGATGTTCGGATGCGCGGTTTTACGGCGCGCGCGGACGTCGCGGACGTGCTGGCGTACATCGAGCGGACCGCCGCGCCGAAGAGCTCGGAGCCGGTCCCGCTGCGAGAAGCTGCGGGTCGCGTGCTTTCCGCGGATGTTGTCGCGGGCGCGGACGTGCCGGGGTTCGCGCGCTCCGCGATGGACGGTTTCGCCGTGCGCGGCGAAGAGACCTTCGGCGCATCCGACTACGAACCCGTCGCTCTGCGCGTGGTCGGCGAGAGCTTTCCCGGCAACCCCTTTCCCGGGGACACCCCGTCCGGTTGCGCCGTAAAGATCATGACGGGCGCGCCACTCCCGAGCGGCGCGGACGCCGTCGTGCGTGCCGAGGTGTGCCGACTCCGCGACGCGACCGTCGAAATCACGGAAGCCGTACCGCCGCAAAAGAACGTCGGCGTCGTCGGCGAAGACATTCGCAAGGGCGATTTGCTGCTCCGCGTCGGGCGACGTCTGCGACCGCAGGATATCGGCGTGCTCTCGTCGGTCGGGATCGCCCGGATTCCGTGCGTGGAGCGCCCCCGCGTCGCCTTGATCATCACCGGGGACGAACTGCTCCCGGCGGGTACGCCGCCGCAGGGCGCGCATATCGCCGACAGCAACTCCGTCATGCTCGCGGCACTCGTCGAACGCGACGGCGGCGCGGTGTTACCCTACGACATCCTCCCCGATCGCCCGGACACCATTCGCGCGGCGATCGAAGACGCGGGAGCGGACGTTCTCCTGGTTTCCGGCGGCAGCTCCGTCGGCCAGGAAGATCACGCGCCGCGCCTGGTCGCTTCGCTCGGTCGGCTCGACTATCACGGCATTGCGATGCGTCCGTCGAGCCCCGCCGGCGTCGGACGCCTACCGGGGCCGGACGGTGAGCGTTGGGTGTTCTTGTTGCCGGGGAATCCCGTGAGTTGCTTGTGCGCCTACGAGTTTTTCGCCGGACCGACCGTGCGCGTTCTCGGGGGCCGCAGCGCCGCCTGGCCTCACCGTCGGGTAACGCTTCCCCTCGAGCGGAAGATCAGCTCCGAGGTGGGTCGCGTCGATTACGTCCGCGTCGCGATCGAAAACGATCGGGTGGTTCCACTGGCGACGTCCGGCGCCTCGATTCTCTCGTCGACCGTGCGAGCGGCGGGTTGTGTGATCGTGGACCGCGACGCGGAGGGAATGGCGGAAGACACACCCGTCGAGGTGCTCCTCTACGACGAGGTCGGCCGGTGAAGCAAGACCAGTTCCTCGATGTCATCGATCGCGACGAGGCGGAGAGTCGTTGGCATCACGTGCTCGATTTAACGCGACTCGAGGCTGAGGAGATCGAACTCGAGGAAGCGCTGTCCCGGGTGCTCGCCGAGGACGTCCGGGCAACCGTCGACGTTCCGGCGTTCGATCGTTCAAACATGGACGGCTTCGCGGTGCGCTCGCAGGACACGTTCGGAGCGACGGAAGAAGCCCCGGTTTATCTCGAACTGTCCCAAGAGCGCATTCCGACCGGCGTTGTGCCGCAAGGGACTGTCGACGTCGGTCGTGCGATGACGATCGCGACTGGAGGCATGCTTCCCCGCGGAGCGGACGCCGTAGTGCCCATCGAAGTGACCGACGTATCGGGCGGAAAGCTCATGGTGAGACGCGCAGCCGTTCCGGGCGGCGCGGTGTCGTTTGCGGGCACGGATATGGGACGCGGTGAAACCGTTCTCTTCGCGGGGTCGCGACTCACGTCTCGGGAGACGGGCGTGCTCGCCGCGATCGGCCAGCGCCGTGTGCGGGTCGTTCGCCGCCCTCGCGTCGCGGTGATCTCGACCGGGGACGAGATCGTCGCGCCGGGAGAAACCCTCCCGCTGGGCGGCATCTACGACAGCAACGGCCGTATCCTGACCGATGCGGTGACCGAACTCGGAGGCCTGCCCGTTTTTCTCGGTGTCTTTCGCGACGATGAGGCCGCGTTGTCCGAAGCGCTCGAGCGAGGGATCGCAGAAGCGGACGCCGTCATCCTCTCCGGGGGAACGTCGAAGGGCCAAGGCGATCTCAACGCCGCCCTCGTCGCGAAACTCGACCCCGGCGTCATCGTGCACGGCGTGGCGCTCAAGCCCGGAAAGCCCATCTGTCTGGCCGCATCGGGCACGAAACCCGTCGTTGTTCTCCCCGGTTTTCCGACGTCCGCGGTGTTCACGTTTCACGAATTCGTCGCCCCGGTCATTCGTCGTCTCGTCGGAGCGCCGCCCGAGGAGCGCGATACCGAGACCGCACGCGTCGCACTGCGGATCAACTCGGAGCGCGGGCGCCTCGAGTATCTGTTGGTGGGGCTCGTCGCAGGCCGAGACGGCGAGCTCGCGTGCTACCCGATGGGCAAGGGGAGCGGTTCGGTCACGGCCTTCAGTCGCGCCGACGGCTTCGTGCGTATCGGCCGCAACACCGAGATCGTGGAAGCCGACGAGCGCGTCGAAGTCACCCGGATCGGGAAGGCGGGCCGCCTGCCGGATCTCGTGGTGATCGGAAGTCACTGCGCCGGACTCGACGTGTTGGCGAGTGCGCTCTCGCGCCGCGGGCTTCGCGTCAAGTTGATGGCGGTCGGCAGTCAGGGAGGCCTCTCCGCAGCACAGCGGGGTGAATGCGACATCGCTCCCGTACATCTTCTCGACCCCGAGACCGGGAGCTACAACAAGCCTTTTCTCTCCGAAGATCTCGAGCTGATCCCCGGTTATCGCCGCATGCAGGGCCTGGTTACGCGCACGGAGGAGAAGCGCGATCTCGAGGAGATGGTGCGGGACGATCGAGTGCGCATGGTCAACCGCAACCGCGGCTCGGGAACGCGCATCGTCATCGACGGTCTACTCGGCGCGAGACGACCGCCGGGGTACGGTTACGAGCCTCGGTCTCACTACGCGGTCGCCGCGGCCATCGCTCAGGGACGCGCCGATTGGGGCATTGCGATCGAGGGAGTCGCGCGAGAAGCCGGGCTTCGCTTCGTGCCGCTTGTCGCCGAGCACTACGACTTCATCACGCCCAAGGCGCGTCGCGACCGCCCCGCCGTGGCCGCATTCGTCGAAGGACTCCGCGGAGATCCCGAGATTCGCGAGGCACTCCTCGCCCTGGGCTTCGAGCTTTGAGCCGAAGGAGCGCGGACGAGTTCGAACTCGAAATCGAGAGCCTGGCCGCGGGAGGAGACGGCGTGGGCCACGCCCCCGACGGTCGGGCGGTGTTCGTTCCATTCTCCGCTCCCGGCGACCGGATGCGTGTGCGCGTCCAGAACGAACACGCGCGTTACCTCCACGCCGAAGCGACAGAGCTTGTCTCGCCCGGGCCGGGCCGAACCGATCCGCTGTGTCCGGTGTTCGGCTCCTGCGGCGGCTGTTCGTGGCAACACCTGGATCTCGCGACACAAACCCGGGCGAAGGCCGACATCATCCGCGACGCGTTCTCGAGAATCGCGAAGCTACCGCTTCCGCGGAGTTTTCGAATGAACGCCTCGGACGCACCCTACGGCACGCGCAGCCGGGCGCGCGTGTTGGCTTCGTCGGGCCGCGTCGGTTTCCGCAGGCGCCGTTCGAACGCATTGTGCGCGGTGCATCGGTGTCCCGCATTGTCGCCCGAGCTCGACGAACTGCTCGAATCCCTGCCGGAACGCGCCGGTCGGCGTCGCGGCGAGTGGGAGCTCGCCGTCGGGGACGATGCGCGGCCCGTGTGCGTTCCGCTTCCGCCCGAAGGCGACGAGGCCATCACGCTCCGCGTGGGAAGGCGGGAGCTCCGCATTACCGCCGGGGTGTTCTTCCAGGCCCACCGCGGACTCCGCACGGCGCTGCGCGACGTCGTGACGGGCCTCGCAGAAAACGGAGAGCGACTCCTCGAGCTCTACGCGGGCTCGGGGTTCTTTACGGGCGAGCTCGCCCGTCGCTACGCCCGAGTCGTCGCGGTCGAGGGCGTCGGGCTCGCCGCTGCGGACCTGACCTACAACACCGAAGGGATGAGTCTCGTTACCGTGCTCCACGCGAGTGTCGAGGCCGCGTTCGACTCCCCCATAGTTGCTGGTGCACCACCCGAGACGGTCGTCCTCGACCCGCCGAGGGAAGGTATCTCCGAAGCGGTTCGCGAGGGCTTGCTCGACCTCTCTCCCAATTTGATCGTCTATGCGTCGTGCGATCCGGCGACCCTGGCGCGCGATGTCGGACATTTCGCCGACCGCGACTACGCACTGGAACACGCCGAAGGCTTCGATCTGTTCCCCCAAACACCCCACGTCGAATGCGTGGTGGCGCTCCGGCGCGGCCACTAGCTAGGGTCTCGCGTCTCATGTCCAACCAATTCTTCCTGTACGTCGAAGGCCCCCGGGACCTCGAGCTCCTCACGTTGTGGGCACGGCAGGAATCTCCGCAGCTCGCGAAAGAAGTCGAGAAAGCGGGCGTCATACTGGGCGGTCGGCAGCCCGATCGCGCCTCGACACACTTGGGGCAGCGGCGACACGCTTCGGGCGTTTGCCTACTCGATCGCGACGAAGGTTTAGAGGTCATGCCCTCTGAGACGGGCGGTTTGCGATTTCACCAGTGGACACGGCGTCACATCGAGAGCTATTTGCTCGTGCGACGGGTGCTGCGCGCCGGGCTCGCTCCGCGAGAGGACCCCCATCGTCTCGATCGACTGATCGAAGAAGAAGTTCCGGAGAGCGAAGCGGAGCTCCGAACGATCCACGCGAAACGGCTCCTCGGAGCGAAAGGGCCTTTTGCCAAAGCGCTGGGGCGGACCCCGGATCTCCGCCGCGTCGCGCGCTGCATGCGCTCGGACGATCTCCACACCGATATCCAGGCGCTCTTTTCCATGGTTCGCGAGGGGATCGGCTTACAGGCGCCCGCTGTGAGCTACAAGCAGAGCGTCTAATCGCGCAAGGCGTCGCGCAGGCGCGGCGTCTGTCCGCGTTTGCGTTCCGCCCGGACTTCCGCCAACAGATCGAAGGCCCGCCGCAAGAAGACCGCGCCGATCAACACGTGGAAGACGACGAACAACGCGTTCATGGCGAAGGCGTACGCGATCAGCTCGTCTTGCGGCGCTTGATCTCCGAACAAGTTCGCCCAGGCGAACTCGCGAACGCCGAAGTTGCCCACCGACGGGAGCGAAAGCGCCAGATAGAGCAGGGGGAGCCGGGAGGTGAGCACCAGCCAATCGAGGGAAATCCCAAAAGCTCGAGACGCCAACCCTTGGATCAAGACGTCGAAGAACGCCAAACCGAGGAACCATCCGAAGAACGGGGCGAGGCGCTCGATGGGCAGGCTCTCGATCCAGCGCCTTACGCCCTCGAGAAAGGGAATGGCGAGGTGACGCGAAGCTCGTGTGAGGAGGCCCAAGGCGACGAGACCCAACCAACCGATCACGACCATCCACCGCACTCCGGTGGTTTCGGAGCTGGCCGGAACGAAAGGGAGGACGACGGTCGCTTGTGCCAGCAGCACGAGAAAGTGCAGGACGAAGGGGATGATGGCCGCGGCGACGAGCGCATCGAGGCGTCCGCCGACGTAGCGAGAGACTCCGACCAGGAACGCGGCGTCTGCCAGGGGATTGTTGAGCGCGCGAAATCCCTCGGACGCACCGCGCAACGCGAGCAACGTGCGGCGCGGGGCAGGGGTGACGAATCGGCGTATCGCTTCGATGGAGACGAAGCTCCAGACGGCGAAGAAGACCAGCTTGTCGAGCGCCGCGAAGGCGATAAAGAGCGGCAGGTTCGCACGCTCGGTCACTTCGACGAGTCGCTCCCAGTTCGTCACATGGAAGACGTACGCCAACGACGCGATCGAAATCGCCCAGGGAAGTATTCGTTGGAATAGGCTGCGCCGCGGCGGCGGGCTTGTCACCCGGCGAGCATAGCGGCTCGCAGCGAACCGGCCTCCGTGGTAAAAGGCTACGCCGTGGACGACACCCGCAAATGCTAAGCGGCACCGCTCGGAAGACGGTGGTAGCCCTCGATTTCGACGGGGTCATTTCCGACAGCGCTCCCGAATCTTTCGCCGTTGCGCTGGCGACGTACGCCGAATTTCGACCCGCGGCAAAGCTCTCTCCTCTGGCCGAAGCGAGCCCCGAGCGCCCCGAACGGCAGCGGCTCTACCGCTCATTCCTCTCGCTCATGCCGCTCGGAAACCGCGCCGAAGACTATTTCGTCGCGTTGGACGCCATCGAACGAGGCGAGGCGATCGAGGATCAAGCCGCCTACGACGTCACGTACGCGTCGTATGAACCCGACCTCCTCATGGATTTTCACCGGCGATTGTACGAGCGGCGCGACGCGTGGCGAGAGCGCGATCCCGAAGGCTGGTGCCGCTTGATGGCACCCTATCCGGGGATGCGCGACATCCTCGAAGCGCTCGCCGAGCGCGCGACCTTGGCCATCGCGACGGCGAAGGACCTCGCATCGGTGCTCCTCCTGCTCGAGAGCTACGGGATGTCGCATCTGTTTCCCGCCCAGCTTCTTTGCGACAAGAGCCACGGTCGAGAGAAAGCTTCCCACCTCCGGGCGCTCGCCGACACAACCGGACAGCGCTTTCCCGACATCACGTTCGTCGACGACAAGCTGAATCATCTCGAGGCGGTGGCGCCCCTCGGCGTGCGCTGCGTCCTCGCGAGTTGGGGCTACAACAGCGAGCGGGAAATCGAGGCCGCCCGGGAGCGGGGTTTCGCGGTGGCAAGCCTCGCCGACGCCCGGGAAGTCCTTCCCGGCGTCGCTCGCTCGGCGACCTGACCGGCTACACCGCCCACCGGCAGGACGCGCGCACTTGGCGCAGCCCCGCGGGCGTCCCTACCCTTGCTTGCAGAATGGAAATCCAGGCGGACCTCGACTTCCGATTTCATGCAGAACGAACGCCGAACCCGAACAGCATCAAGTGGGTGCTCGGACGGCCGATGGCTCCTACAGGGGTGACGGCCCAGTTCTCGGAGCCGGTCGGTGCGGAGGTGTCCCCGCTCGCAGCGGCTCTGTTCGAGATCGAAGGAATCGTCGGAGTTCTTGTGGCTGCGAATATGGTGACGGTGACGAAGCGCGAGGAAGCCGACTGGGAGGCCCTGGCACCGTCGATTCTCGACGTCTTGAAGGGCTGCGCCGCGAGCGGCTCCGACGCTTTGGGGCCCGCATGGGTCCCGCCCGATCGAAGCGAAGAATCCGAAATTGTCACGCGGATACGAGAGGTTCTGGACAACGAAATCCGACCTGCCGTCGCGATGGACGGCGGCGACGTAGCGTTCGTCGATTTCGAAGCCGGAGTCGTCCGCGTTCTACTTCAGGGTGCCTGTGTCGGGTGCCCGAGTTCGACAGCCACCCTGCGTTTTGGCATCGAGGGGCGGCTGCGCGAGGTCATTCCCGAGGTCGAACGGGTGGTCTCGGTCTGATTCAGCCGATGCAGCGTTTCTGGGCTCCCCCCCACCGGCGGTGTTCGCCGTGCCCCACAGATTGACGCGCCGGGACCGACGGCGCGCGGTGGAACGGGGGAATCGTGTCAGAAGGAAGAGAATCCCGCGCGGGGCGACTCACCATGCGAGGGCGCCTCACCCTGATGGGCCTGTTCGCGGTGGCGTCGGCGTCGGTTCTCGGGTGGGCGCTCGAGCGCGGGCCCGCATCGGCGGAACCCTCCGCTGTCCCGGTCGCCAGCGAGCCCGTCGCGCCAGCCGAAATCTTTCTCGAACCGCCCGTCACGGTCGACCAATGGCTCTCCGACTCGCCGGTTCGAACACGTCCCGGTCCGCCGGGCCCGCGCAATGTGCCTGGGCCCCTCGAAGTGGAGTACACGTTCTCGCCGGACCTGATGTCGCGCGCGTTCGCGTTGCTCGAGCGGAGTAAGGTCGCCCTCGGGCACATCGTCGTCCTCGATCCCGAGAGTGGTCAGTTGCTGGCTTATGCCTCGACCGACACCGAAAACTTTCCTCCCCAGCAACTTTATCCCGCGGCGTCTCTCGTGAAGGTCGTCACCACGGAAGCGACCCTGCGACACGCTCCCGAGGCGGCGCGCGCGCCGTGTCGATTCGTCGGGAGCCCGTATCGGTTGACTCGAAGTCGCGTCGATCCACCTCGCCGGGGACGCGAGACGAGCTTGAAGCGAGCGCTCGCCATGTCGAACAATCAGTGCTTCGCCCAGCTCGCCGTGCACCACCTCGGGGCGAACCGATTGCTCGACAGTTTCGAGCGCTTCGGCCTCTTGGAATCTCCGGCGCCGGGACATCCCGCCGGGCGTGCCAGCGATCCGTCCGGGGACCCCCTGGAACTCGGTCGGCTCGGTTCGGGTCTGGCCGGGCTGCGTATCACGCCGCTCCATGCGGCGCGGATGGCGGCGCTCCTGAGTCACGGCCGTCTGGTGACGCCGCGCTGGGTCGCGCGCGCCACCGATTCGTTGGGACGCGACCTGGTGCTCCCCCAGTTTCCGGATCGCGAGGTGCTCCGCGCGGAAACCACGGTGAAGTTGCGGAAGATGTTGGTGGAGACCACGCGTCGCGGAACAGCGAGTCGAGCTTTTCGAACGCGCCGTGGTCGGCCGCTCCTCCAGGACGTCGCGGTGGCCGGGAAAACCGGGAGCCTTTCCGGAGAGGAGCCGAAAGGGCGCTACGAGTGGTTCATCGGGGTCGCGCCCGCAGAAGCCCCGCGCGTCGCCGTCGCTGTCCTCGTCGTGCAGGGAGAGCTCTACTGGGCGACCTCGTCTCAGGTTGCTGCGGAGCTTTTCAAGGAGTTGTTCTGTCCGAAGGGCGTATGCGACGAGAGCGCTGTCGAGCGCTTCCTGCCCGTCTCCCAATCCGCCGGTCGAACGAGCACGCCGCACGCGGGGTAGAGGCAGAGGCTGGCTCTAGTCTTCGGAAATCGGATCGAACAGATCGCCTTCGAGGATCTCGGAAATGACCGTGCCGATGTTGTTGTCCTCGCCTTCTTGCAGGGACTCGACGCCCGGTAGCGACAGCACGAGATTTTCGAGTCGCTCCCCGATTTCTTGAGGCACGTTCTCGAACTGTAGGGCCACACCTTCCGGACCCTCGTTGCGAATCACTTCGGCTGCCACCACGAGCGGTTCCTCGCGAGCGTCTCCGTAGACGGCGAGGCTGAGCTTCATTCCCGGCATCAGATCCGGCTGCGGGTCGACGCGCATACCGCCGGCCGAGATGTCGCGTCCCACCAGGACGCGCTCGGCGCGTTCCCCGAGCTGGGTGATTTGTTGGTCGTAGCGCGCGCGTTTCTCTTTGCGCCGCTCATCCGGGGAGCCTGGGCCCGCCGAGGGCAGCGAGTCTGCGTCGCCGCCGTGCTCTTCGGAAACGACCACCGGATCGTCCTCGTCGTCGAGGGCATCGGGGATGGTCGGCGCGTCGTCCTCATCGACAGGCGGTTCCGTCGGAGCATCGAAGCTCTCGGATTCCGCCGCGGCCGATTCGAGCGCATCGGTCGGGGTCGGCGCTTCGTCGCTCTCGACCTCGGGTGCGTCCTCGGCGTCCGCGCCGGCCCGCGGAGCTTCGCGATCGACGAATTCGCTGAGTCCGTCCTGCGAGTAGAGGTTCGGCTCGTGGATGAACGGGCTCCCCTCGGTGATGTCCTCCTCTTCGGAGAACTCCATCTCGATCCCGTTCGGCTCCGGCGGCGGAACGACGGCGGGTACGTCCGGCGCCGGCTTTTTCGGTTTGCGAGCTTCCGCGGCTTTTCGGACGTCCTGCTTCGTCTGAGCACCGTGCGCCTTGGCAGCTTCCCGAGAGAGTACGGCGAGGTCGCGAGACCCCTGCAGCACGCGGTGAACTTGCCGCTTCGCGTCGAGGGTCATCTCCTCGAAGAGAAGGCCGATGCTCCACTGCTGGCTGCCGTCTTCGCGGGTCAGCGCTGTCGACCGGACGACCTTGGCTCGGATCGGGATCGGCTTGGCGCCGACCATGGCGCGATCGGGTTGCAGGGTGACGCGAGAACCCGTTTGGAGGTTGCGTTTCGAGAGAAGCCGACAACCCCGTAAGGAGAGGTCCGCCAAAATGGCGCTTCTGCGGCGGAGCCCCTGGCGGTAGTGAATCTCCGCTCCGATCGGAGCGCGGGTCTCCCTCCGCCGTTCATCACCCGCGTAGAGCGCGCGCAGGCACAGGAGTCGCAGGGCATACGGGTGGAACGGACGGCGCACGAGCATGTCGAAGCCGATCCGTCGCAGCATGCTCCGCAGGGTGTTGGAATCATCCGTCACCACCGCCACCCGCACCGGACCGGTCGTCGAAGTCACCCAGTTGCCGGCCACCACCGCGCGACGCGAGCTCGCGACGAACAAGTGCTTCGGCGGGTCGACCCGCGCGGGGATGTTGCCGCCGCGCAGCCGTACGATGTCGTCGGTCAGCGTCAGCAAAACCTCGTGCACATCGTCGAGCTCCCCGTCGTCCAACAGAAGAACGGACGGAGCGGGATTCTGTCCGGGTGTGGTTTCCAAGCGCAGGTGTTCCTCAGGGCAGGAATCGGTCAAGCGCGCCCGCGGCTAAAGCTTCTCGTGGTTTTGCTGGATCGGGGCACCCGCGGTGATTCTTCGGACCGCAAAGTCCACGCAGACGGCGATCGCCAGAAGCGATGCGAAAAACACCCAGTTGGATGTGATAGCACCCAGAACCGCCAAGGTGTTGTTCGCGCTGTGGGCGACGATCGCCGGCAACGTGCTGCCGGTCCGCAACGCGAGTACTCCGAGGTACAGCCCCAAGGGAAACGCTGCGGTGGCGTGGACGGCATCGATATGGGCGAGCGCAAAGGCCAGGGCGGCGGCTGGAACGCAGAGGGCGCCGATGCTGTCGCGAAGCCATCGCTGCAGGAATCCGCGAAAAAAGATCTCCTCGCCGATACCGGGGGCGATGCCCAGGGCGAGAACGGCGAGCAGCGCGAGCGTTCCCCGGCTCTCCGCCAACAACTCCGCCACGGCGCCCAGGCTGCCGCTTTCGTCGAGAGACGCGAACCGCAGCAACCACGACAGGCCCGAGGAGAGGCCGCAAAACCCGAGAATCCAAAGCCGCAGTTCGCGCCGGCTCGCAGGGACGCTTGCGAACCCCAAACTGGCGGCGACTGCACGCCGTTGAAAGGCCACAGCGGCGACCGCCAGACCGACCCACATCACCTGAGACAGCAACGCCGCGACCAACAGACCCGCCGGGGCCAGCGCGTTTGTGACGCCGAGGGCCAGCGCGACGGCGCAGGCGGCCAGGCCGAGGGCCCCCCAGGCGAGGAGCGGCCGGGTCGATTCGGGGGCTTCGCGCATGGCGGGAAGAGTAGGCGCACAACGAGGTGGGCGTCCGGCCGCTGCTACCCTTGCCGCGTGTCCGACTCCCTCGCGCCCGCGTTCCTCGTCGCCATGCCCCAGCTCATGGACCCGAACTTTCGGGGCACCGTCGTCCTCGTGACGGAACATGACGAGAGCGGCAGCTTCGGGCTCGTCTTGAACCGGCCGACGGATCTCGCGATGGAATCCCTGTGCGAGAACCTCGACATGGTCTGGGGAGGTCCATCGGACGCCACGGTGAATTGGGGAGGACCGGTGTCGCCCGATCACGGTTGGGTGCTCGTCGGAACCGCGGGAGCGGAATCCCTCTCCCTGGTCGATGTCGTTCCCGGGTTGCGCTTCACCAGTGCCCCGGACGATCTGCGACAACTCGCCGAGTCGCCGCCGGAGCAGATGCGCGTGTTTCTGGGCTTCGCCGGATGGGGACCGGGTCAGTTGGCACAGGAAATCGCCGCCGGCGCCTGGTTGGTCGCACCGGTATCGCCCGAAATCATTTTCGAGACCCCCGAAGGTCGCGCCTGGGAACGCGTGCTTCTCGACATGGGGATCAACCCGGCGATGTTGATATCGACCCAGGGGATCAACTAGTAGTACCGGTCAGCGCATGTCACGAAGGGAAATCGCATGAAGGTGAAAGCAGCCGTAGCCGTCGAGGCGGCGAAGCCGCTCGAGATCGCAGAGATCGACCTCGAAGGCCCGAAAGACGGAGAATGTCTCGTCCGACTCGCCGCCACCGGGGTGTGTCACACCGACGCCTTTACCCTTTCCGGGAGCGATCCCGAGGGACTCTTTCCCGCCGTGCTCGGTCACGAGGGCGCGGGGGTCGTCGAAGAAGTCGGTCCGTCGGTGCGCTCTCTCGAGCCAGGGGACCATGTGATCCCGCTGTACATTCCCGAATGCCGCGAGTGCAAGTTCTGCCTTTCGGGGAAGACGAACTTGTGCGGTCGCCTGCGCGAGACCCAAGGGCAGGGCCTCATGCCCGACGGAACCAGCCGGTTGTCGTGGAACGGGCGTCCGGTCCACCACTACATGGGCACCTCGACGTTCGCCGAGTACACCGTCGTGCCGGAAATCGCCTTGGCCAAGGTGCGCAAAGACGCACCCCTCGACAAAGTGTGCCTGCTCGGTTGTGGGGTGACGACGGGCATCGGCGCTGTGCTCAACACGGCGAAGGCCGAGCCCGGCTGCTCGATCGCCGTCTTCGGACTCGGGGGCATCGGTCTTTCGGTGCTGCAAGGGGCGGGGATGGCGGGCGCGGAGCGCGTGATCGCGGTGGACACCAATCCGAAGAAGTTCGAGCTCGCGCGCCAGTTCGGGGCGACGGATTGCATCAATCCGAACGATGTCGACGACGTCGCCGAAGCGATCATCGAGATGACCGACGGGGGTGTCGACTACTCCTTCGAGTGCATCGGCAATGTGGAAGTCATGGGCCAGGCCCTGTGGTGCACCCACAAGGGGTGGGGACAGTCCATCATCATCGGCGTCGCCGGAGCGGGCCAGGAGATCCACGCCCGCCCGTTCTTGCTCGTGACGGGTCGCTCTTGGCGCGGAACGGCCTTCGGCGGGACGAAGGGCCGCACGCAGCTTCCGCAGCTGGTCGACCGCTACATGTCCGGCCGCGTCAAGCTCGACGAGATGGTGAGTGCCACGCTCCCCCTCGAAGACATCAATCGGGCATTCGACCTCATGCACGAGGGCGAGGTCATCCGCAGCGTGATCACGTACTAGAGCTCCGAGAAGAGCAGGCGGATGGCGATCACCGTGAGGACGCCTCGGTAGAGGCGATCGAACCACCGTTCGTTGACGCGGTCGAGGATCTTGGTCCCGACGAAGCTACCGAGTACGACGCACACCGACAGCGCGACGAGTGGGATCGCGAACGCGAAGAACGCGAAGCCCGTCGCGCCGAACAAGACGATCTTGATGGCGTGACCCAACGCCTGGGTCGCCGCTTTCGTGCCGACCAGGGCGTGGCGTGAGAGGCCCGTGTTGAGGAAGAACGGGGCCGCGAAGGGTCCCGTCGCGCCGACCGTCATGTTGAGGAAGCCGACACAACCGCCGAGCGCGATGAAGCGTTTGCGGGGATCGATCGCCGACGGATCCATTCCCAGAAGTAGCCAACGCGGTCGCCACGTCGCGAGCAGGACGAAGACGCCGATCGCGATCCGCAGCGCGCTCGCGGGAAGCGCACCGCCCACGATGAGACCGACGATCGACGCCGGGAGCATGAGAACGGCGAAGTAACCGAGGATGTTCGGTGCGACGTGCTGCCGCTGAAACCAAGCGCGCGACAGGTTCGAGACGAGTTGAATCACGCCGTGAAGAGGAAGGACGACCAGCGGTTCGAAAAACAGCAGCATCACCGCGAGCAGGGTGATACCACCGGCGAGCCCGACGATCGCCGAGAGCATGGCTGTCGCGAAAGCGGCACCACACAAGATCGCCAGGGTCGCCGGCTCCAAGAGCGGCTAGGACTCGTCGGTTCGAGAGGCGACCCAGCCGAGAACCGAGCGGACGGAATCCGGATTTGGCAACAAGTGCCGCGCCCCGGTCACCGTCTCGGAAGTCCCGACGCGGAACGTCATGGCCAGGCCCGAGAGAAAACGGAACGCGTCCTCGTCGGTCTGATCGTCGCCGATGTAGACGGCGCGAATCTGCTCCGACCAGGACGGGCCAAAGCGCTCGCGCAAGATATGAAGCACGGCGCGCCCCTTGTCCCAACCGATCGGCGGGCGCGCCTCCAAGGCGTCGTGGGCTTCGCGGGGCTGGTAGCCCGCCGCCGACATCGCTTCCCGCGCCTGGGCCAACAAGCCTTCGCGCGCTTCCTCGGGAACTTCGCGAACGTGGAAGGTCAGCGTCGGTCCCTTGGACTCCGTCCAGGCACCGTCGGTTTCGAGAGCCTTGAGGGTCGCGGCCAGTTCTTCCGCACGTCCTTGGTAATGGACGAGATCTTCATGTCGGAAACTCGTGATTCCCGGGCCTTCGATTTCGAGTCCGTGGTTTCCGGCGTAGATCACCTCCGACTCTCCGACCATGCGACGCACGTCGTGAAGCGAACGCCCGCTCACGATGGCGACTTCCGTGTCGTCGCGTTCGATGCAGCCGCGGAGCGATGTCCGGGTTTCTTCGCTCAATCGCGCACGGCTCGGGTGGTCCACCAGAGGCGTCAGCGTTCCGTCGTAGTCGAGGAACAAGATCAGCCGATAGCCGCGAATGAAATCCGAAAGCCAACTCGAGACTTCATCGTTCGTAACGGGGTGCAGCTGCTCGGTATTGACGGTCGCTTCCGAGAGGAACTTCCGCACCCAGGCTTCGACGTCGTCGCGCCGCTCACGGCGACGGAGGCCCCGCATCCGGGACGCGCGCTCTCCCTCCTCCATCGACAGCGCGCGGTGGATCGCCTCAGCCGTCTCGTCGATGTTGTAAGGGTTCACCAACAGCGCCTCGCGCATGGTGGCTGCGGCCCCCGCGAGTTTTGAAAGAATGAGGACGCCGGGGTCGTTGACTTGGCAGGCGACGTACTCCTTCGCGACGAGATTCATTCCGTCCCGCAGCGGGGTGACGAGCGCGACCGAGGCGTCTCGATAGAGTGCCGCGAGACGCTCTCTCGACATCGATCGATACATGTATCGGATCGGCGACCAGTTCGCGGTGGCGAAGCGCCCGTTCACGCGGCCCACCATTTCGTCGATTTCACGCTTGAGCGACCGATATTCTGCGACCTGAGCGCGGCTCGGAACGGCGAGTTGCAGGAACGTCACCTGCTCCCGATGTTCCGGGTGAAGCTCCATCAAGCGCTCGAAGGCGCGGATGCGATGCGGGATGCCTTTCGTGTAGTCGAGCCGATCGACACCGAGGACCACCTGCTCGCGTCGCGGCGCTCCGGGGTCGGTCTCACCGTAGGCCGTCTGTTCGAAATCTCGAAAACTGATTCCGATCGGGAACACGCCGATGCGCGCCGTTCGATTTCCGTATTCCACGATGCGGCGCTTGCGGTCGACCCGGGCGCCGAGGCCTCGCTCGACGCAGTCCATGAAGTTCTGTGCGTAGCTCTCCACGTGAAAGCCGATCAGCTGGCAACCGAGGAGCCCGGTCAGCAATTCCCCTTCCCAGGGGCACAGACGGAACAGGTCGTAGGGCGGAAACGGGACGTGGAGAAAGAAAGCGAGTCGCCGGTTCGGCGCGCGCTGCCGAACTTTCTCCGGGACGAGCATCAAGTGGTAGTCGTGGACCCAGACGAGATCGCCATCATCGGTGACGTCGTCGACGCGCTCGGCAAACCGCGAATTCACGCGCTCATAGGTTCGCCAGTGTTGCCGCTCGAATCGGGCGAGTACCGGAAGGGAGTGAAGAAGCGGCCAGAGTGTCCCGTTCGAGAAGCCCTGGTAGTAGCGGTTGACTTCGGACTCCGACAGCGACACCGAAGCGATCCGGTACGGCAAGGTATTGGGGATTTCTTCGCCCGGGCGTTGCTCGATACCGGGCCAACCGATCCAGGTTCCTCCGCGGGCGCGCAGCACCGGATCGAGCGCGCTGACGAGGCCGCCTGCCGAGGGAGTCACCACAGGGCCTCGCGGGCCACGCTGTACCGTAATTGGCAATCGGTTCGAGACGACGACGACCGACGCGTCGAGCTCGTTGGTTTTCGTTTCGTCGCTCACATCGCCAGGGTAGCGATTGCCCGCCCGCGCGCTCAGCGAGCCTCAGCGTAAGAATGAGACCCCGAGGACGATCAACGCCAAACCCGCGATCGCGCGGAGAGGGACCGTCGCGTTGCCGACGACCGCGGCGAAAAGGAAGGAGACCACGACGCCGATCGAGATGACTACGGCTACTGGAAAGCTCGAAGCGCGGGTCGCGAAAAAGAGCGCGACGCTGAACCCCAGGTTCCCGAGCGCGATCAGTGCGAAGTTGAGCGGATCTCGAACCGGAGCGAGGAGCGCTTCCAGGGCGCTCTGTGCGTCACCGGCGCGCATCCCGAACCATGAGAACATGCTGTAGGCGAAGGCTGTGCAGCACACGGTCAGAACCCAGTTCACGGGTTGACTTCGCTCTTGCCGCGGCCGCGCGCCGGCGCGCGGTAGACGAACGCATCGTCGGCCGGCTCGTCTCGCGCTTCGAGGATGATGCTCCGATGCGGCGACAAGGAGCAAGCGGGGTCCGTGGCCCTCGCATCGCCCGTGAGAGCGAAGGCCTGGCAGCGGCAACCGCCAAAATCGCGCTCGCGATCGGGGCAGCTGCGGCATGGTTCGCGCATCCAGTCTTCGCCTCGAAACGCGTTCATCCCCGGAGCTTCCGACCAGCATGCCGCGAGCGGGTGTTCGTTGACGGACCAGAATTCCAGCTCGGGCAGCTCGCTGGCATTGTGGCACGGCAGCACTTGCCCATTCGGCGTGACGACCATCGTATTACGGCCCCAGCCGCCCATGCAGGGCTTGGGGCGATCGCTGTAATAGTCGGGGAGTACAAAAAGGATTTCGAGATTCGGATATTCGGGTCGCAGCTCGCGAACCGTCTTTGCCGCTTCCCGCAGTTGCGACTCACTCGGCAAGAGCGCCGCGCGGTTCTTGAGCGCCCATCCGTGATATTGCGTGTTGGCGAGCTCGAGCCGATGCGCGCCGAACTCGTCGGCGAGCGCGATCACCTCCGCTACGTGATGCAGGTTCTGTCGATGGAGAACGACGTTCAGGATGAGAGGCAGGTCGAGGGCCCGCGCCGCTTCGGCGAAGGCGCGTTTCTTGGGGAAGCTCTTCGCGCCGGCGATCCGGTCCGACTCGGCCGGATCGCTGTCCTGCACCGAAAGCTGCACACTGCACAGCCCTTGTTCTTTGAGGCCCGCAAGGCGCTCGTGATCGATCGGAAAGCCCGCCGTCACCAGGTGGGTGTAGAGCGATCGTGCAGACGCTTCCGCGACGATCGGTTCGAGGTCCGTACGCAGTGACGGCTCGCCGCCGGTCAAACCCACGTGTACGACGCCGAGCTCCGCCGCTTCTCGGAGAACGCGACACCAATCCTCGGTCGACAGCGCGGCGGGAAAGCGATCGAGCTCGAGTGGGTTCGAGCAGTACGGGCACCGGAGCGGACAGCGATACGTCAGCTCCGCGATCAAGTTGTAAGGACGTGTCGCGAGATCGCTCCCCTCGCTAGCCGAAGTCACGCTGCGAACTCGAGTGCGCCGGCGTCCATCGTACCCTCGAGGAATGCGTAGACATCGTCTTCCACGCCTTCCGCATGGGGATGTCGCTCTCGGCAGGCCGAAGCAATCGCGTTGATGGTGCGCTCCCCGTCGCACAGTTCGATCACGAACCGTCCGGTGGGGTTCATTTCGATCGCGCGTTCGGGCAGGACGATCATGTTGTCAGGCTCCCGCAACCGGGCGCGAGACACCAACCGCGGCTTCTTGTGTGCCCACTCGACGGCATCGAGGAGGTCCCAGAGAATTTCGCACTTCCGTGTGAGGGCGGCGATGCAGGCCGCTTGATCGGCCTCGCTCACCGCGTGCAGGGCGACGTAGGCCAAGCCTTCTCGAGCGTCCCGCGGTGCCTGTTCGGTCCGACTTCGGAAGTAGTCGAGGGCTTCGGGGGCGATCCAGTCGTAGTGGGCCTCGAACGCTTGGATCCGTTTGCCCATCAGGATTCCCGCGTACATCTCGGTCAGCGACGATGCGACACTCTCGAGAAGTTCGTGACTGTTGACGAATGCGACGTACGCGTCGCAAGCGCGCCGTACGCCAGGAAGAACGTTGCGCAGCGATTCTACTTCTTCGCGATCGAGGCCGACGCCATCGCCGAGTCGCAACCAAAGCTCGAGCCCGCCCGCCTTCGTTTCGTCTCCGTCGTGATCCCGTACGCGACGAACCCAATTGCGCCGAAACCCCGGATCATCCGTTTTCGTCAGGATGGCGCTGTCCTTCATCGGAATCCGCGTCTGGTAGTAGTAGCGGTTCCGAATCCACGTGCGGAGTTCTTCACGGGTCAGCGTTCCCTCGTGCATCCGCACGTTGAACGGATGGCGGTGGTGGTAGCGCTCGTCGAGGAGCTTCCGAAGGCGAGCCTCGATGTCGCTCATACGACGAACTCCATCCCGTCGAAGGCGATTTCAACACCCGCACTTCGTACCGCCGCCGTCGCTTTCGAGTTCGCGTCGAGCATCGGATTCGTATTGTTCATGTGGATGTAGAGACTACGACCTTCGAACGACTGAAGCCTTACGAGGCTCCCATCGTCCCCGGAAACCGGTGCGTGCCCCATCTTGCGCGCCGCGTGAGCGTCGGGTCGCAGGGCGAGGAGTTCGGTTTCGGTAAAGAACGTCCCGTCGACGAAGCGACAGTCCGCTTGGCGCAGCTCTTCGACGGTGGCTTCGTCGTAGTCCTGGAGGCCTGGGGCGTACACGAGGCGCTTCCCGCTCCGCCGATCCGTGATTCGCAGACAGACCGTCGCCTCGGGGTGGTTCGTTTCAAGGGGCTGCAAGTAGATCGGAACTTTCCCGGGGACGGGAAAAAAGCGTGCTTCGAGGTGCTCCGTTCGGTCGAGGAAAAACGGCTCGTCGATCTTGGCCTCGCCCCACGCGGGTTCGATGAGTTTGAAACACGCGTTGTGGGTGAGGACCGCATGGCGCGTCCAAGGCGTCGAGATCACGCGATAGGGAAGCGACTCGCGAAGGATCAGCAAGCCGATCGTGTGGTCGAGATCCGGGTTGGTCACGCACACCGTGTCGAGGGGGATATCGCGTGTGCCCGGCCGTGGGTGTAGGCCGGGGAATTTCGCGAACTGATCGCGGATATCCGGGCTGGCGTTGATGACGGACCAGCGGACGCCGTCGGCCGAAACGGCGATCGAGGGCTGACTTCTCGGGGGAACCGATTGGTCGCCGCGCCGCGCCCGGACCGAATGTTCGCCGCCGCAATTCCACTGGGGAAGGCCGCCGCCGGCCGCCGAGCCCAGCACCCGGACATGAAACGCTTGGTTTTTGGCGTCTTCGCTCTGCATTCCGGGAGGATACCACCGGCGACCCGCGCCGGGAGACGCCGTTCTACGTGGCTCGTTCGATGACAAAGCGCACGGTTTCGCCGCCGATCTCGATTTCGTGGGCAGCGCCGACGTGGCCCTCTTTGAGCGGACCGAAAGTCGGAGCGGCGGCCAGGGTTTGTTCGCCGATCCAGTCGCCGAATGTTTCGGCGCCTCTCCAGGCGTCGGGCAAGGCGACGCGCAGCCGGATCCGATCGGCGACGTGAAGATCCATGTCTCGACGGGCTTGTTGAACGGCTCGCACCACGTCTCGCGCGAAGCCCTCGGCGATGAGCTCGTCGTCGAGCTCGAAATCGAGGATGGCGACCATGTCGTTCCCGGGCAGGGCCTGGCATGCGACACCTTCGGCCGGCTCGAGAAGAAGCTGGAACTCGCCCTGCGACAAACGCTCGCCGGCGATCACGAGCTCTTCGCCGTCCTGGCTCCAGTCTCCGGCCCTGGCCGCGGCGAGTACGGTCTTCATCGCCCCTCCAAGCCGCGGACCGACGCTTCGCGCGTCGACTTTCAAGCGGAAAGAAGCAAAAGAGCCGATGTCGCTCTGGAACACGACATCCTTCACGTTCACCTCGTCCGCGATGAGTTCCGCATACGATTCGAGCCGAGACGCATCCGCACCCGCCACCGTGAGTCGGCGGAGCGGTTGCCGAACGCGAACGTCGTGCGCCCGGCGAAGCGCGAGCGCCGAGCTGCAGAGATCGCGCACGCGATCCATTTCGGAAACCAGATCGGGATCCGCGGGTAGCTCTTCGGGGTCGGGCCAATCTTCTAGGTGGACGCTCTCCCGCGACGTGAGGCCGCGGTACACCGTCTCGCTCAGGAACGGAAGCAGCGGACTCGCGACCCGGCACAGGGTCTCGAGCACGGTCCACAAGGTGTCGTAGGCGGCGCGTTTGTCGTCGTCCTTCGTCGCGCGCCAAAAACGGTCGCGGCTTCGGCGGATGTACCAGTTGTTCGTGGCGTCGAGGAACGCGACGATCCGTTGGCACGCCGCTGCAATCTCGTACGCGTCCATCAGCTCGGTGAGCTCGACCACGAGTTCGCGCGTCTTCGCCAGGATGTAGCGATCGAGCAAGTGGCGGGGCTTCTCCATCCGCGAAGCCGTGATGCCGTCGCTGTTCGCGTAGAGCGCGAAGAAGTACCATGCGTTCCAGATCGGATTGAGGACGTTCCGCACGACGTCGCCGATCGCCTTTCCGTCTTTCTCGACCTTGAGGTCGCCGCCCTTCAGCAACGGCGACGAGACGAGATGCCAGCGCAGGGCGTCCGATCCGTGGGTGTTGAAGACCTCTTCGGGGTCGGGATAGTTCCGCAATCGCTTCGAGAGCTTCTGACCGTCTTCCGCCAGGGTCACACCGTGACAGATGCAGTTGCGGAAGGGCGGGCGGTCGAAGAGCGCCGTGCCGAGTACGACCAACGTGTAGAACCAGCCCCGCGTCTGCGCGACGTATTCGACGATGAAATCCGCAGGCGAATGGTTGTCGAACCAGTCGCGATTTTCGAAGGGGTAGTGAACCTGCGCGAACGGCATCGACCCCGAGTCGAACCAACCGTCGAGCACGTCGGGAATGCGACGCATGGTGGCACGGCCGCTCGGATCGTCGGGGTTGGGTCGCGTAAGGGCGTCGATCGTGGGGCGATGGAGGTCGTCGGGTCGCGTTCCGAAGTCGCGCTCGATTTCGTCCAGGCTCCCGTAGACGTCGAGTCTCGGAAACTTCGGGTCATCGCTCTTCCAGACGGGGATCGGCGAGCCCCAAAAGCGATTGCGGCTGATCGACCAATCCCGCGCGTTTGCGATCCAGTTCCCGAACAGGCCGTCCTTGATGTGTCCGGGGATCCAGTTGATCTCTTGATTCAGTTCGACCATCCGGTCGCGGAACGCCGTGACGCGCACGTACCAGGAGTTCACCGCGCGGTAGATGAGCGGCGTGTCCGTGCGCCAGCAGTGCGGATAGTTGTGGACGTAGCTCTCGTGTCGAACGAGCTTGCCGGACTCGCGCAGTTTCCGGACGATCGGTGTGTTTGCGTCAAACACCTGGACGCCTTCGAAGTCGGGCACTTCAGCCGTAAATCGACCGTGATCGTCCACCGGGCAGACGACTTCGATTCCCGCGGCACTGCACGCTTCCATATCGTCTTCACCGAACCCCGGCGCGAGGTGCACGACGCCCGTTCCTTCCGCGGTATCGATCCAATCCGCGGAGAGGATGCGGTGGGCGTTCTCCCGCCCGAGGAAGTAGTCGAAGGGCGGGTGATAGCGCGCCCCGACGAGCTCTCGGCCCGATACGGTCCCGATTTGCGTCGCGTCGGCGAGCTCTTTCGCGTACTTCTCGGCGCATTCGGCGCCGAGAAGTACGACGCGGTCGCCCTGTTCGAAGATCGCGTACGAGATGTCCGGACCGACGGCCAAGGCGAGGTTCGACGGCAACGTCCACGGCGTTGTGGTCCACGCCAGGACGTCGACGGGCTTGCCGTCGCGCGGTTCCAGAAGCGTGAACCGCACGGTGACCGCCGGGTCCTGCCGCTCCCGATAGGAATCGTCGAGTCGCGTTTCGAAGTTCGATACCGGCGTCTCGCAAGCCCAGGAGTAGGGGAGAACGCGGTAGCCCTCGTACAGGAGGCCGCGTTCGTAGAGGGTCTTGAACGCCCACATCACGCTCTCGATGTAGGACGTGTCCATCGTCTTGTAGTCGTTTTCGAAGTCGACCCACCGCGCTTGCCGCGTGACGTAGCGCTCCCATTCCCCGGTGTAGCGGAGCACGGTCTTTCGACAGTGCTCATTGAAACGGTCGATACCGAACTCTTGGATGGCCAGGCGGCCCGACACCTCGAGCTCGCGCTCGGCCTCCATCTCCGCGGGAAGGCCGTGACAGTCCCAGCCGAAACGTCGCTCGACGCGCTTGCCCCGCAGCGTCTGGTAGCGGGGCACGATGTCCTTGACGTAGCCGGTCAGGAGATGGCCGAAATGGGGGAGGCCGTTCGCAAAGGGCGGCCCATCGTAAAAGACGAACTCGTTCGAGCCTTTCTCGCCGGCCGGCCGGCCTTCGACGGATCGCTCGAAGGTGTGGTCGCGGTTCCAGCGCTCGAGGGTTTCCATCTCGAGGGCCGGAAAGTTCGCCTGTTGAGGAACGTCCGGGTACGGGGATGTCGCGGAGCCATGTTCGGGCACCGGGGGAATCTACCCCCCCGTTCTGTAAGATCCAGCTCTCAGAGCCCCATGCCGGAACTTCCTGAAGTCGAGGTCACCTGCCAGCGGATCGCGCCCGTTATCTGCGGGCGTCGCATCGCGTCCGTTCACACGACGCCACCCAGCTATTTCTTCATCACGCCCCCGGAGCATCTCAAGGACGCGCTCCCCGGCCTGTCGATCCTGCGACTCCGGCGCCTGGGCAAATACCTCCTGGCCGAGCTTTGCGACGGGAGTCGCCTGCTGCTCCATCTCGGTATGACCGGCCAGCTGTTCGCCGAAGGTGCCTCGAGTCCCCGCCTGCTCTCGGCGACCGCCCGTACGTCGCTCCCCCCGGAAGCGCAGACCCGCTTCGAGGCCGACGCGCACACCCACTTGCGGCTGGCCTTCGCGGATGACGGCCCCGATGTCCTGTTCCGAGATGTGCGCAAGTTCGGCAAGGTCCAGCTGCTCGCTCCCGGGGAGAGCTCGGAGCGGCTCGACCGCCTCGGGCCGGACGCGCTCGAGCTCGACGGCGAGACCCTGTTCCGGGCGACGCGCAAACGCAGCGTGGCGATCAAGAGCCTGCTCCTCGATCAGAGCGTGGTTGCCGGGAGTGGCAATATCTACGCGGACGAAGCCCTCTTCTTGGCAGGGGTTCGTCCACGGCGGACCGCGCGACGGGTCTCGAGAAAGGCGTGCGACGCGATTGTCGCGTCGATGCAGGCGGTGATGCGACGCTCCATCGAAACCGGGGGGTCGAGCATCAGCGACTACGTCAATCCCGACGGAAGCGACGGAGCTTACCAGGACGAGCGCCAAGTCTACGCGCGAGAGGGGGAGCCGTGCAGACGTTGCCGCCGCACCATCAAACGCATCGTGTTGGGGCAGCGGAGCGCGCACTACTGCCCGGGGTGTCAGCAATGAGAGCGGCCCGATCGTGCTGAGCCTCGTCGAATTGCATCGCGCCGCCGGACTCGTATCAGGGCGAAATGGCGCGAGACTCGATCGCGTGGTCCAAGACGGGCCCGATCGGTTGGTTCTCGCGCTGTCCGGCGGCGGGGATCGGCCCGCCCGCGATCGACAGTTCCTGCGTCTATGCGTCTCCCAAGCCGGCGGCAGGATTTCCGAACGATCGGAGCTGCCGCGCGCACCCGAGCGGCCCCCCGCTTTCGCTCAGTACCTGAAAGCACACTTTCAAGGCCACCGGTTGCGACAGGTCGACACCGAGCCCGACGATCGAATTGCCCGTTTCGTCTTTCAACACGCCGAAGGCGACGCAACCCTGCTTCTCCAGTTGCTCGGCCCCCGAAGCAATCTCTACGCGCTGACCCCGGACGGGCGGATCGGCGCGACACTGCGCCCACTGCGCGAGACGCGTCGCGAACTGGCTCTGGGCGAGCCCTGGCGTCGCAGCGAAGGTCGCGTGCCGCGCGCGGGCGAAGACCGTTTCGCGGAGTCTCCGGACGAGACGTTCCTCGCGGATATCGAGGCTCACTACGGAGAGCGCGAGCGTGAGGCCGGCGAAGACGAGCTGACGCAGCGCCTTCTCAAGACGCTGCGCAAGCAGCGCGCTGGCATCGATCGCAAGCTCCGGAAGCTCGAGAAAGAAGCGTCCGCCGCTTCCGAGGGTGAGTCCTTCCGCCGGATGGGGGAAGCCTTGAAGGGTGTCCTGGCCGACGTGGCGCCCGGTGATACGGAGGTCGTGGCGACGGATTTTTCGACGGGGGAGCCGCTGACGATCCCCCTCGACCCGAAGAAGAATGCGGCCGAGAATCTCGCCGACTACTTCAAGCGACACAAGAAAGCGGAACGCACCTTGCGACGCGCGGAGCAGGAGCTCGGGGCGACGCGCGCCCGGCTGGAGGAGCAGGAGCGACTCGAGCGTGAGCTCGAAGATCTGCGCGAGGCCGGGGATGCCGAAGGGATCGGAGCGTTTTCCGAGCGCCCCGAGATCGCGCGCTCTCTGTCGCGCTTTTTCCCGGACCCGACTCCGGGGCACGCGGAGAAACCTAAAAAGGTGTTTCGCGTCGGCAAGCGCGAGCTCCCGACCCGTCTGGTTCCGAAGCGCTACGTGTCGGGCACCGGTCACGAGATCTGGGTCGGTAAGAACGACGAAGGCAACGACACGCTCACGATGAAGCTCGCCCGGGGAAACGATCTCTTCTTTCACCTCGAGGCTTCGCCGGGGAGCCACGTCATTCTTCGCGTCGAGGGCTCGGAAGAACCGCCCCAAGAGGCTTTGCTCGACGCGTCGGAGTTGGCGGTCCACTTCTCGAAAGGGCGCGCGGCGGGCCGCGCGAGCGTGCATATCGCACGCTGTAAGGACATTTCGAAGCCGCGTGGCGCGAAGCCCGGCCTCGTCTATGTCCACCGCGGCCGTACGCTCCATCTTCGACGGGACGAGGAACGGTTGCGTCGCGTCCTCGATTCCCGAATCGAGGATTGACTAGAACTCCCGTCCCTCTCCGATATCGAAAATCCAAATCCCGTCGGGCTCGCGCCCCGCGCTCTCCATGGCTTTGCGAAAGCGCGTCGGCGGCTCGTCGAGGGGTTCGTCTGTGAGGTCGAAGGTTCCGTAGTGAATCGCCAGGACCCGGCGACTTCCGAGCAGTGAAGCCGCGCGGGTGGTCTCCTCGGGGTTCATGTGAAACGTCTTCATCATGGCGCTGGGTTCATACGCACCGATCGGAAGCGCGGCGAGATCGAACGGACCGACGGTCTTTCCGATGAGTTCGAACTCGGGGAAGAAACCCGAATCTCCGCCGAAGAAGAAGCGCTTCGTCGAGCCACGGACGGCCCAAGAGGACCACAAACCGCGACGCGCATCGAACAACCCCCGGCGGCTCCAGTGTTGTACCGGGAGGCAAATGATCTCGAGTCCACGCTTCACCACCGTCTCGCCCCAATCGAGTTGGATGAGTTCCGCGACGTCGACGGACTCGAGAACTTCGCGATGGCCGAGGGGCGTGATCAATACGAGCGCTGGATTTCGCTCTGCGAGCTCGCGAAGGGTCGGAAGGTCGAGATGGTCGTAGTGGTTGTGAGAGATCAACACCACGTCGATAGCCGGCAACACA
Source organism: Myxococcota bacterium (assembly GCA_965223705.1). Taxonomy (GTDB): domain Bacteria; phylum Myxococcota_A; class UBA9160; order UBA9160; family UBA6930; genus UBA6930. The sequence goes on from OZ245015.1 coordinate 555,492, forward strand.
TCGAGCGGGACGGCGGGCGGCGCGAGGCGCCTGGCTCCGATACGTCCGCCCGGGCCCGCCGCATCCGACCAGATCGGGTCGGTCAGAACCGTGCGCCCGTCGAGCCGGGCGAGCACCGTCGCATGACCGATCCAATACGCGAAGTCGTCGGGCCCCTGGGTCAGTCGGAGGAGTTGTTCGGCGGACTGCGAAGCGACCCTCGCGGCCCCGGTTCGCGTTCGGAAGGACCCCAGGGCTCGTCGCCAGAAGAAGGGAAGGCGAACCCCGAGACCAGCGCGGGGCGACGCGTCCTGAAGGTTCAGGAAGCGCCCTGCATCGTCGCGCGGGGCTCGGGGGATTTCTGGAATCCGCTCACCGAAAGCGGCGTTCGGGGAAACCATCACGAGCAATAGGGCGAGACATGCAGCGATGGGGAGGGGTTTCCCCCGGTTGTTCGCTTCTCCTTCAAGTCTCGGCGGAGTGTTCCGATGACACTTCACAGATGAATCTGAGTTTCGCATGACGGAAGCCTACGCCGGCAAGGGGGGGATGCGCCCCCGCATCTTCGTATTTCGAGACACACACTTGTTTCGATTGAAGCTCTCCCACTTGCTCGAGGGCTCTGGGTTCGAGGTCCTGCGTTGTTCGCCGTCGGCAGATATCGAGGAAGCGCTCGCGAATCTCCGCGGCGAGCTCGACCTGCTCATCATGCCCGTCGACCCCTCCGATCCCGCGACGTTCCGAGCCCTCGAGGTGACGAGCCGACACGAGCTCACCCATCGCGTGCCGGTCCTCGGGCTGACGACGCTCTCTCGAGAGGGGCTCGACATCAAGAAGCTCCGGATCCTCCGGGTGATCGGTTTGATCGACAAACGGTGGATTCCCGAACAAATCGTCGCGCGGGTCCATCAGGCGGTGAGTCCGCATCACAACCAGCGTCGCCACACGCGCGCAGCCGTCTTCATGCCTGTGGACGTCCGCACGCCGGATTTCCGGAGTACCGAGTACGCCCTCGACCTCTCCGTCGGTGGAATGCGCTTGACGTGCTCACAGCAGCTACCGACGAACACGGACCTATCGCTTTGTTTCGAACTCGAGGGTGAGCAGAAGACCTGGGTGGAAGCATCCGCCCGCGTGATGCACTGCGGGCGTTCGCGGAGCGGATCGGTTCCGTACGAGATCGGCGTCTTCTTCTACCCCCTTCCCGGGGACCTCGCGCAAAGTATCGAGGACTACGTCGCGAGGCTCATCGAAGTCCAGGGCGATTTCTGACTCCGCATTTGTCGATCACCGGAGTGCGTGCTAGCTCCCGCCTGGTAGGAGGGCGCATTGCTGCACTCAAAGATCTGCGAAATGTTCGGCATCGAAGTCCCGATCGTGTTGGCGGGGATGGGAGAGGCGAGCACGCCGGCCCTGGCCGCGGCCGTCTCCGAAGCGGGCGGGCTCGGTGTATTGGGCGCCGCAGCGTGTGGCCCCGCGAAACTCCGCCGCTGGATTCACGAAGTTCGATCGCTCACGGATCGTCCGTTCGGCGTCGATACCCTGCTTCCCGCTTCGGTTCGTCGCGAGCCCGGCGGTAACGCGACCGCCTCCCGAGTCGATCTCGAAGCGCACCGCGCGTTCTCCGCCGAGTTCATGAAGCGCGAATCCCTCGAACCGAACGTTCCATCGGGAGACGCCCTCGAACGAGCCGAGCGTCGCGGCGAGCCGCGCCTCTTTACCCGCGAGTTCTTCGAAGCGCAGATGGAAGTCGTCATCGAAGAAGAGGTGCCCGTGTACGCGGCGGGGCTCGGCGACCCCGGGCCCTACGTCGAAAGGCTTCACGCCGCGGGGACGAAGGTCCTCTCGGTCGTCGGCGCCGTGCGGCATGCGCGCAAAGTGGCTTCGTCCGGGGTCGATGCGGTCGTCGCGCAAGGTCACGACGGCGGCGGTCACAATGCATCGGTGGGGACACTCGCCCTGATCCCCCAAGTGCGCGACGCCCTCGGCGACTTGCCCCTCCTCGCGGCTGGAGGGATCACCGACGGGCGGGGCGTCGCCGCTGCACTCATGCTCGGCGCTGCCGGTGCGTGGGTCGGCACCGCGTTCCTCGCGACGGACGAAGCGGGGCTTCCGCCGTACAAGAAAAAAGCGCTCGTCGAAGCCGGTGACCAGAGCACGGTCGTTTCGCGGTCGGTTACAGGCAAGCCCGCCAGGCTCCTTCGCACGCGTTGGACGGATGCCTGGGAGGAAGCTTCCATCAAACCTCTTCCCATGCCGTACCAGAGCGTGATCGCCGGCCCGGTCCTCGCTTCCGGAGAAGCGGCGGAGCGCCCCGACATCGATGCCGGATTTGCCGGACAAGGGCTTGGGTTGGTCCACGCGGTGCGGCCCGCGGCCGAGGTCCTTCGAGAGATCGTCGCGCAAGCCGAAGACGCGCTGCGAAGCGGCGAGCGCTTCTTGCGCGCCTAGGGATCCTCAGCGGCGAACTGTTTCGCGATTCTCCGAACCTCCGGATGAGCGATCAGCGCCAACGTATTCCCGTCCTTCAGGTAGCTTGCGATTTCAGGGTCCTCCGCGAGAGCGCGGATCTGCGGATCGTCGCGCAGCTTTTTCAGCCGCGGCGCGAGTCGTTCGAGGATCGGAACGAGCTCTTCGCGCATGGCACGCGGGTCTGCCGACCGTATTTCGTCGACGAATCCCAAGTTTGCAAATTCTCTCCGTACGTCTTCGTCATGGATCAGTCGTTGGAAGCTCAGTTGATTCGCGGCGCGATCGGCGGCGCCGTTCGCGACGAGCGTCCAGAAGAACGTGTCGGCTTGGAGCCCGCGCAGGCTGTCGTTCGAAGTGAGCGCCTGCAAGCTCACAAGACTTTCACTCGGGCGGCCGGCCACACGGGCTAGCACCCGGCCCGCCGGGAGATCACCGGAAGCCGCTTCCAGCGCATTTTCGACGAGGCCGCCGGCGATTCTCGCGGCGACGGAATCGTCGGTGAGTCCCGCCGAGGCGTCTGCGCTCCGCGCTTCGGGGCGCGTCTTCAAGGCGGCATCGATCCAGTTGCCCAAGTACGACACGAGAAAGACCAGGAGCAGGCCGCGGACACCTCCAAAGAGGCCTCCCAGGAGACGATCGATCGACGGGCGAGACTCGTCTCCCAGCCGTTCGCGTTCTCGCCTCCGTAGGGCGCTTCCGAACGCCGAGAACAGGATGTAGGCCAGTAGGCCCGATGCCGCGCCCGCGATCGGGGCCGCGACCAAAACCGGAAGCTCGAGACGATCCGCGGCGCGTACGCCGAGAAAGTATGAACCGGCGAGGGCCGCACCGTAGGCGAGGAGAAGGCCCGCCAACGAGAGGCCACTGGCGAGACCGCCACGCCAGGCGCCCAGCGCGGCGAAAAGAGCCAAGATCGCGAAAGCGAGAAGATCGAGCGTCACGCCCAACACTATCGGCTGGCCGGTGGGACTTCCTGACCGGCGCTCGCTTCAACCCACCCGGTGCGAACGCGGCGCTCGTAGGGCACCCGCGAGTGCCGCCGGACTACTCACGGTCGAGGCCCCCAGGCGCGACACAAAAGAGCGACGATCTGGTTCGGCCGTGCTTTCGAGTTCGAGCGCCACATCGCCGGGTCCAGCGAGGGCGCGAAGACGTTCTTCTTCCAGGGCGTCGGTCAGCATGACGACGTCGAGTACGGCAGGCTTGGGAAGATGGTTCGCGTAGGCGCGTTCCACCGCTGCGACAGCTTCTTCGTAAGGCCCGTCGAGTGCAGCGTCGTGGCGAAGAAAAAGTTGCACGTCGTCGTGTTCGACCAGGAGCGTTCCGTAGTCCCGGAGCAAGAGGTCGATTTCCGTGTCTCCCTGCCAGTGGGGCCATGCGAAGACGCGTATCGGTTCTCGTTCGAACTGCTCGCACAACGCGTCGATCGCTGCGCGGCGCCGCGGCTCGCGCAGGGGCTCGCCTGCTGCACTCGCCGCGCCGCGCTCGGCAAAGCGCGAGACGTCTTCTGCAGAGCCGAGAAGCGCCGCCGCTTCTGCCGCTAGGTACCACGCGTCGGGATCGTTGCGTTCGACGAAGGGTGTGAGCCTCTTCAGGGCGCGATCCGGGGAGTCGCAGACGATATCGAGCTCGGCTCGGAGGAGTTCGGAGATATCCGAAGCCTGTTCGAGTCGATCGAGAGCCTGACGCGCGGGAGCCGCATTGCCCCGTGCGAGCTCGACAGACGCCAAGCCGAGCCGCGAACGATCTCCCGTGGCGCCCGCGATCACCTCTGCCGTAAAGGGCTGGCCCGCTCTCTCGAGCGCCGCTCGGTAGGCTTTTGCCGCGCGTTGCCAATGATCCTTTCGAACCTCATCGCTCGTTTCTTGGGCGAGTACCCGACGCGCTTCCGCTTCGAGAAAGTCGAGGTTCGGGTGCGGATCTGCGAGCCGGCGTCCCTTCTCGACGAGCGCGAGCGCTTCCTCGGCGCGACCTTCGTGCAACCGATAACCCGCGAGCAGAGTCAGGGGCAGCACGGGGTCGTAGCGGCCGGGCTGTTCCTTCGCGATCGAAACGAGCGTGTCCCATGCGCGCAAAGCCTCGTCGGACGCGCGCCGCAAATCTCCGGCTCGCTCGTACTCCCGCGCCAGATGCGCCCGCATCAGCGGGTGGTTCGGCTCTTGTTCACACCGGCGTTCGAGAAGCTCGAGATTGCGGCGATCCTTGCCCAAGGCCTCCCTGACGGACGGGATGGCGCCGAGGTGGATGATGGGGGCGGTCAGGGTTCGTATGACACGGCCCGGTCGCATGGCCCACCGGTCGACGTTCTCGTGAACGGCCCCTTCCCACGCGAGGTCATCGGTCTTTCGGAAGAGTCGCGCGAGCAAAATGGGATCTCCTCGGCGAGCATCGCCCGAGAGGACGGAGGCGTCGTCGGCGTCGACAGTGGACGCGTTGTGTAGGGGCATCAGTCCGAGGTCGACTTTTTGTTTCTTGGTGACCCTGCGGAGGGTTCGACCCGCCCCCCGGGCGAGTCGTTCATCCGCGTCGAGCACCAACACGTAGTCCGCCCGCACCTCGGGCAGAGCCGCGTTGCGCGCCGCCGAGAAATCGTCATTCCACTCGTGCGTGACCACGAGCGCGCCGAATTCACGCGCGATGTCCGCCGTGCGGTCTCGACTTCCGGTGTCGACGACGACGATCTGATCGACGGCGCTCTTTGCGGAACGCAGACAGGCACCGAGGTTCGCTTCCTCATCCCGGGCGATGATGCAGAGACAAATCGTGCTCATGCTGGTCCTCCCAGATGGCAGGGAATCGAGATCCGGAGCCCCTCCGACGTTGCTGGAGGGTTGGCGAACAGCGGCTGCAAGAAGCCGTAGTCGCCGTAGGGCGCACCGTCACGACCGCCCCATTTGTCGACAAAGCGATTCCAGTTCTCGCGCAGGAGCTTCTCGTGACGATGGGTCTTTTCGGGTGTGTAGATTCCGTGTCGAACGAAGACGTCGAGAGCGAGTCGGTTTCGGAATCCGGCGAGCGAAGCGCGCAAGGCAAAATCGTCGTCTTCGAAGCCCCAGGGCGAGAAACGCTCGTCGAAGCCTCCGATGGCGTCGATCACTTCGCGACGAACCATCACGCAGAAGGAAGTGAAGATTCTCTTGTATCGAGCCTGACCTCGGAAGTCTCGAGCTCGATCGGCCGCGAAGTGCCTCGTCGAAGCGAGGTCCTCGCCCGCGTCGTAGTCGATGCGCTGGCCGTGGGCCGCTCGATTCGAGACCGGACTCACGCAGCCGACCTTGGGGTCGGCCGACGCGTGCCACCGCATGAGGTCGAGCCAGCCCGGTGACACGAACGCGTCGTTGTCGAGGAACACGAGCCAACGGCCCCGTGCGCGGGAGAGGGCCTGATTGCGCGCGGCGGGAGCGCCGATGTTCTCGAGATTGCAGATCAACTCGAGATCGGGTTGCTCGGCCAGGAAGGCGGTCGAGCCATCACGCGAACCATTGTCGACCCACACAATTTCGGTGGGATATCTGGGGTCTTCGGCGTGCCGAATGGCTTCGAGACATTTCTTCGTGTCGTCCAGTCCGTCACTCGACACCACGACGATCGAGGTCAGTTCGCCTTCGCGGGGCCCCGCACAGATTCGCTTTTCGGGATCCTCGCCGTGCTCCATCGCCACGGCCTCGCGCAGGATGTGATGCGTCGAGATCTGGCGGACGACAGGGGTCAATTGTTGGCGTAGCTCGTCGGGAAGGGGCTTCCCGTGTTGTTCTCGTTCGAGGCGCTCGATGGTTTGCAACCCCCGCGCCGCCACCTCGCGGAACGCCTCGAAATGGAGCTGACGGGCTTCGGCTTTGACGTTGTCGAGTTCCCCGAGTTGGCTGACGAACGGAATCACATCTCCGTGCTTCTCTCGGAACAAAACCATGTTTCGCGCCCACGATCGCTGTCGGCGGAAGTATCCCTCCGGCGTCAGCACGTGATCGTGGTGGCACACCGCATCTTCTCGGTAGAGCACCGAGTAACCCTGTTGTTGGAGCCGGTAGCCCAACTCGACGTCCTCGACGATCGCCTCCTTGAAGCGCACAGCGTCAAACCCTCCGACGTCGCGGATCGCCTCGACCGGTAAGCTCAAGTTGCAGGTCCAAAAAAAGGTCCAGTCGTGATGCTCTCCGTGACGGAGGGCGGGGAAGTTGAACAAGAGATCCGAGGCATCCAGAATTTGGACGAAAGGACTGGCACAGGCCTCGGCCGTGAAGTGGAAGCTTCCGAGAACGGCCGTGTGATCCGGGGCTTCGTCGTGTGCCGCCAGATGCGTCGCAATCAACGCCCGGTCGGGGACCGCATCGTCGTTGAGGATGAGGACCAAGTGCGCGCGGCATGCCTCGAGCCCGCAGTTCCGCGCTGCTGCGGGACCGGCGTTGTCTTGGCGGATGACGCGGAGATCGAACGGGAAGCGGTTCTCGTCGAACGTCACCGGTTCCGGGCTGCCGTCGTCGACGACAATCACCTCGAACCGGCCGGGTTCGCAGGTCTGTGCGGTGAGCCTGGTGAGTAGCGTCTCGATCGCTTCCGACCGGTTGTAGGTCGGAACCAATACAGAAATTTCGGGCATGGATTCTTGCATGGGCTCAATCTCGCGCATCACACACCGCCGAACCAATCGGCGAAGAACGCATCCTCTTCGGAAGTCGTACGCGCTTGCTCAGCAGGGGTCGGCGGAGCGACCAGAGGCCTTTCGCCGAGAAGGATCTCGCACAACGCGTCGAGTTCCGGATCGCAACCGGGAGCGAGTGCGTCGGTGTGGTCGTACGTGAGGGTCCCCGCATGGCGCGGCTCTTCCTTCACCCACGGAAACGGCCGACCGAGTTCTCGGTAGTAGCGAAACGCGAACCGAAACGCGTGGCGCGCCGTTTCTCTCGCAGGCGGACGCGCGAGGTTGGCCGCAGCCACCGCGGCGTATTGGGTCGCGTCGTCGAGGGACGTTACAAACGGGCAATGCCCGAACCATCCTCGGGCGACGGTCACAACGGGCTGACCGCTTGCGGCCATCTCGAGGCCCAAGGTCGACGAAAACACGACGCCCAGCGCCGCGAGATCGGCGAGCGTATAGGAGCTGACCTCTTCGTCGGGGTCTACGATACGGACGTTGTCCGGCGCATCGCGGCGGAGACGCTCGGCCAGTTCGAGGGTCTGCCGATTTGTTCCTTCTTTGGTCAAATTCGGATGCAGCCGGACGACGATTTGAGCGTGCGGCAACGTCGCGCCCAGGCGCACCGTCTCCTCGAACCAGTGCAGAGAATCCCGGAAAGCACCGGCGTTGCGTTCATCGAACGCGGCACACTCATCGTCCGAGCTCGTGAACGCCACGACCACGGGGCGGTCGTCGAGAGCGAGTTTTGATCTCACATCGGCTTCGGGCTCCGGCAACGGGCTGTAGCGCAGGTACGGGATGCCGCGACCGAATCGGCGGTCGTCGAGGAGCGCTTCCGTCCAGAGGAGCTCGTTGCGACTGAGCGGCACGTCGCCCCACAGCGACGAGATCTCTTCAAACAGGGAAAGATCGTGGACACGACTATTCTCTGCGAAGCGCAGGGTGCCGGCGCGCATGCCGCGCTCGTGCGTCACGACCCGGATGCCCCGCGCGAGGGCGAGCTCGATGGCCGCCCAATGGGAGAAGAAGCGGCCGTTCAGCAGGACGAGAAGCTCCGGGCAAAAGCGGTCGAACGCGTTCTCGAGTCCGTTGATCGCAAGCGCGCACCCGGCGAGGTGATCCCTTGCGCCGGCAGCCAAGGTCTTGTCGGTCAGGTCGATGCGAGACGCCCGGTAGTGAAAGTGCACCGACGACCGAATCCAGTTTCCGACGGGATACCCGCGATAGTGGGCGTCGAGGAGCTCTCCGTCCTCGAGGCTGTCGACCCAAGACTCGATTTCACGCTCGATTCCCGGAGTGACGTGGCGCCCGAGCCATTCGTAGTGAGTCGCCATACCGTCGTACAAAGAGGCTGTGGTTTTCTGGCACGACAGACATGAAAGGGGGGTGCGTGGAGACGTCGCCTCGCGAAACACATCGCAGGTCGGGAAGAGCCCGTCACATGCCACGAAGCGTACATCGACGCCCCGAGCTGCCAACGCGTGCGCCATCGTCGTTTCGCACGCGCCGTGGTAGTGCCACTGGCCGTACGGGGAGAAGAACAGCGCGCGGGAGATGTCAGACATCGCGACGCTGCGCCGTCATCCACAACGTGTCGCACACAAAGTTGCGGCAGAGATCCTTCGCGTACGCTTCGCGAGTCTCCCGCCCGATCAGATCATCGAGCCACCCTTCGCCTCCGGGCTCGCCGCGCGTCGCCCAATGGAGGTGATTTCCAATGGAGTAGCGCTGCAGCGGCTCGACTTTGGCGGCAAATCCGGCGCGGTGTGCGGTGTCGAGGAGCGTATTCTTCGAAAAGTAGACGCGATGAGCGGGGTGCCAGTAGAAGCGCTGAAACGGCTCGATCTCATAGACCGACAGGAGTGCGTCGTCGACATTGGGGACTTCGACGGCGAGCGCACCACCGGTTTCCAGTCGCGTGGCGAGGCCGAGGAGAAACTGAACCGGATTCGAGACGTGTTCCAAGACGTGGAACAGGACGATCAAATCGAAACGTTCTTGCCGAAGGTCATCGAGTTCGCGGACGCATGTGAGCCCGCGTCCGCGTGCGTAGCGCCGCTGTGCGTCGTCGAGCTCAACCCCGGCGATTCCGCGAACGTCTTTTCGCGGAGCGACTTCTTCGAGAAAGTAGCCGGTCGCGGAACCGACCTCGAGCACGGTCCCCCGGAGCAAACCCGCGCGGTCGAGCTGTTCCGCTCGACGCTTTGCTTCGCGCTTGCCGAGCTCGTGAAATTGATCGAGGTCGTAGTGTTTCCCGTGGTAGAGGGCGCGGTAACTCGAGCGGTAGAACCGCGCTTCATCTTTCTCCGAGAAGGGAGGGTGGAGGTAGACGAGGTCACATCGCCGACACTTGTAGGGGAACATGTTGAACCGACGTTCCCAACCGGAGCGAATGGACGCGGAAAGCTTGTCGGCGCGGTAGGAGCCGCACGTCGGGCATACCGCGGGCGTCGTCGCGCGGCGTGTGACCCGCTTCCTCGGGGTCTCCTCGGGTCGTCGATCAGCGGTGGTGGGCAAGCGGTGACCTCAGGTGCGGGGCGGGCGTCGGTCGCGGCCTGCGGACTCCATGGTCTCGCTCCGAGGGATGGACGTAACGGAGCTTGTCTCTCGCCGCGCGCTCCGTATCGTTGACGCGAACCGTGCCATCCCCGCGTACCGCTTCCGCGCTCCGCACGAAACGAACGAGCTTGATCAGCCCGACAGGTTCGACCGAAGAGCGTTGATCCGATCCATAGAGGCGGCGATCCAAGGTGATGTGTCGCTCGATGGCGACGGCGCCCAGGCTGACCGCGACCAGCGTGGGTACAAGACCGAACTCGTGACCGCTGTAGCCCACGGGACAGTCGTAGCGCTGTCGTAGCGTCGTGATGCAGTCGAGGTCGAGCTCTTCCGTCGGGGCCGGGTAGGAGGAGTGGCAATGCATCACGACGAACGGGGATCCGCCGTCGCGGAGTACGCTCACAGCGTCGTCGATTTCGGGCAGGGTGCTCATCCCGGTGCTCAGGTAGGTCGTGATGCCGGTCTTCGACGCTGCGCGCAACAGCGCGGTGTGGGTCAACATCGCGGAGGGAATCTTCAACGACTGCGGCTCGTACCGAAGTGCGAATTCCAGACTGGGAAGATCCCACACGGACAGAAACCACTCGATTCCCTGTGCCTGGCAGTAGCGATCGATCTCGTCGAATTCTCCTCGCCCGAACTCCAAGCGATGCCGGTAGTCGAGGTACGTCATTTCGCCCCACGGTGTTTCCCGTCGGGTGTTTTGCATCGAGGGGGGCACGCAGAGTTCCGGCGTGCGCTTCTGGAACTTTACGGCGTCGACGCCCGCCACCTTGGCGACGTCGATCAACTGCTTGGCTGCTTCCAAGCTCCCGTTGTGGTTGATTCCGATCTCTGCGATGACCGTCGTGGCATGCGACTTGTCAACGTTGGCTGTACGCAACTTGAGTCTCCCGGAGCGGAATGCCGCTCGCCTGCGCGACTCGGAGCACGTCGCGGTTGAGTTGATCGAACTCCTTCAAAAGTGCACGTCGGTTCTGCGCCAACGCCGCGGCGAGCGGGCGGTTGTCGATCAGACCATGCAACTTCATCGCAAGTTCGGATGGAGAAAGGGCGCCGCTCCAGATTTGCTCCGGAGAGACGGAGAGCCTCATCAAGCTCTGGTCCTTCAGAAAGAAGTCGGTCTTTGCGTGGGTCGAGAGCGCCACGAAAGGCTTACCGAGCCCGAACGGGATCATGCACGCGTGACCGCGCATCCCGACGACGAGATCGCAGGCGGCGTAGGCGCCGACGAACGCGCGGGAGGATTCGGCGCGCGCCGGAAATACCGAAGGCGTGAGCTCTGGGAGTCGGTAGACGTGATCGCTTCCGATGATCTGAGAAATGAGTGCGTCGTAACGCTCGTCAATCGTCCGCAGATGCGGGATCAGCAGGACGCGCGCTCCGTGGTTCCGACACAACTCGCGAAGCGCGAGGGCCACGCGCTCGACGCATGTCGCTTCCAGCTCGAGGTGCGGTTCCGGGTAGCGGTGTCGCGGGCGATCCCCACTGAAGTTCCACCCGATGAGCGGCCCGTCGCCGGGAATCTCACTCGCCTCGGACCAGTTGTTCCAAGGCGCGAAAATGCCGGCGTCGGGGACCACACGGATGCGACCCGGCGAAAGTCCCAAGGAAGCGAGCGCCGAACGAGAGCCCGTATTCCGGACCGAGAAGATCGCCGCGCGATCCTGGACTTCGCACAGATGCGCGGCCAACCGCGCGGTGTCCGAGTTGCGATCGTAGGGAAAGCGGTTGTAGCCCACGCCGTAGACCGCGATCGGCACGCGAATTCGTCGGAGGTCCTCCTGGCGAATGTTCCACTGCCATCCCGAGACGCTGCGGTCTTCCGGGCGATGAAACACCAGACCGCCGCCACCGATGAGGAGCAGGTCCGCAGTGTCGTTCAGCTCTTCGATCTTCTTGCGGTCGTAACACGTCTTCTGACTGTCGACGGAAGTGAACGAGACCTTGCGGCGCGTCGTTCGCGAGAGGTGGTGTTGAATGGATTCGTGGAGGACCCAATCCCCCAGATTGCGGTTCCATGCACCGTGGTGCCAGATTCGGGTCACTTGGTTGCTCCTCGAGATCGCGATCCCAGGCCTCGCAACAGTGTTTCAGCGAGTTCGAGATCGGCTTCCGTGTCGACGTCGACCGAGTTCGCAGCGGACATCGCGTAGGCGAGCGGCTCTCCGTAGTGAAAGCTCCGATGCTCGATGAGCTCCGCCGAGGGTGCGCAGTAGACACTTCCGTTCAAGGCGTAGAGAGCGGGCGCGGCGTCCGATTGGAAATTGCGCGGCACCTTGTCGGCGATGGGACGAAGCGCGCCGTCTTCGTCGATCACGCGCAGATGGAGGAGGTTTTTTCCGAGTGGTGTCACGGAAACGACGTTGTGGTGATGCCGTGTCGACAGCGACACGACGTCCTCGATCGCTTTCACACCGCGGAGAGGCGAGGTCGGCAACAGCATCGCGCAGTGCGAGAAGCGGGAGGCACCCCCCAACGCTTGGAGCAGGTCGATCACCGGGACGGAAGCGTGCACATCGTCGCGACTGTGTCGAGCATCTCGCAGAGCCGGCACGTCTGCGCCCTCCGCCGTGCAGAGTTCGGCGATCTCCGGACAGTCCGTGGAAACCGCGACATGGACGATGCCGTCGGCGGCGAGGGCCGCTCGGACCGAGTGGAGGACCAAGGGCACGCCGGCGAGGGGTCTCAGATTTTTCCTCGACAACCGGCGGGAACGCCGCTTGGCCGGTATCACGCATAGAACTGAGGCCGTCATGTCGATTCCGTTCCCACTGGAGACTTCTCGCCTCATCGGAGTGGGAACGCGCACACTTGACGATGAATTGCATGCGCACGCGGCGGAGCTACGGGCGCAACTGCGCCGGTGCAAAAAGGCCTCGCTTAGCGCCACCTGGCGCTTTGGGTCAGGCTTTCACCTGAATGGAAAGCGGGCTGATCGATCGGGTGGTTTGGATCACGGGCGCCTCCGGCGGGATCGGGCGGGCGACCGCCCGCCGCTTTGCAGGGGAAGGCGCGAGGTTGCTGCTGCAGGCGGGGCAACGACTCGGGGTGGTCGAGCAGTTCGCCGAGACCTTGGGGCTCGGCGACCGCTGCCTCTGCGTTCGAGGCGACGTGCGCGATCCAGAGGCGCTCGCGTCTTCGGTCGACGCGGGCGTGCGGCACTTCGGCGGCATCGACATCACCGTCGTCAACGCGGGAATCTGGCCGCCGGAAGATCGGCCGCTTCACAAGATGCCTGCCGAGCGCTTGCGGGAGGTGATCGACGTCAATCAAGTCGGAGCGCTCCTCACGGCGCGCGCATTTCTCCGTCAGCTCTCCGCCCGGACCGAACGGACGCCCGGCGCAAGTATGTGTCTCGTCGGATCGACAGCGGGACGTTTCGGGGAACGGGGCCACGTCGCGTACGCGGCTACGAAGTCCGCACTCTACGGTTCGCTCCACACCTTGAAGAACGAGATCGTGACCCTCGATCCGGAGGGACGCGTCAACTTGGTCGAGCCGGGCTGGACGCACACTGAAATGACGGAAGCCACCCTCGCGGATAGCACCATGATCCGCCGGGCACTCCGGACCATGCCGATCCGGCGCATCGCTCACGCCGAAGACATTGCGAATGCCATCGTGTTCTTCTCGTCGCCACGGCTCGCAAGGCATTTGACCGGCCAGACGCTGACCGTCGCGGGTGGTATGGAGGGTCGGATCCTTTGGGACGAAGACGACATCGATCCCGAGGCGGTGCGGCGTGATCTCGAAGTTCGGCCCGGCGACCGCTAGCCTTAGGAGGAGGCCGCGCCATGAATGAGCCCAACGCGAGTGAGCCGCAAACCGGGGACGCGAAGCCGCGAGAGCCCGTGCTCTTCATTCGAAGCGCCCACTCCGAGCCGGTGATCGTCGAAACCGCGGCCGGTCGAGCGGCTGTCTACTCGCGGCCCGCCCCGTATCCCGAGCGCGTCAACGAAGACGCCGCCGTGCTGATTCCTCTTTCGGAGAGCGACGGGCTCCTCGTCGTCGCCGACGGTGTCGGTGGCGCTCGAGACGGCGCGCGCGCTTCGCGCCGCGTTGTCGAGCGACTCGCGGGCGCGTTCAGTGAGCTCGACTTTCGTACGGATCTGGCGGTGCGGAGCATGACCCTCGATGCCGTCGAAGAAACGAATCGAGAGCTCCTCGAGGCGGGTTCCGGGTCGACGACGATCGCCATCGCCGAACTCCGCGAGGGGCAGGTGCGCTCCTACCACGTGGGCGATTCCGAGATCTGGTTGATCGGAGGGGGCGGAAAGGTTCGCTGGCGGACCACGTCCCATTCGCCCACCGGCTACGCCGTCGAAGCAGGGCTCATGGGGGAATCGGAAGCGCTCGGTCATCACGAGCGGCACCTGATCTCGAACGCCGTCGGAGCTTCGGACATGCGGGTCGAAATCGGGTCGTTTCGGGCGCTCCGTCCGCGCGATACGTTGCTCGCCGCCACCGATGGATTGTTCGATAACTTGCAGAGCGAACAAATCGTCGAACTCGTCCGGAAGGGGCCACTCGAGCGAGCGGCGAGCGACCTCGCCGCGGCGGCCGTAGCTCGGATGGATGATTCCGAAAGCGCAACTCCGGGGAAACCCGATGATCTGACGTTCGTGCTCTACCGACCCAATCGCTAGCCCGACCTATGCGACGCGGAAAACGCCTCGGGAAATACCGTCTCGAACGACGGATCGGTTCTGGAAGCTTCGCCGAAGTGTGGAAGGCTCGAGATACCATCGAGCAGCGGGATGTCGCGCTCAAGATCGCGACGCCTGGGGTCATCGACCTTCATGGCAAGAAGGAAGTCGAGCACGAAGCGCGCATCGCGTCGAAGCTCACACATCCCAATATCGTTTCGGTTCGCAACGCGGACTGGATTGAGGGACATTTCGTCCTGGCGACCGATCTCGCGGAGAAGAACCTCGCTCAATACGCAGGGGCGAAACGTTCCGAATCCGTCGCCCTGCGCGTCATTCGCGACGTCGCTGCGGGGTTGGCCCACGCTCACGACCACCGTGTCCTTCACCGAGATATCAAGCCCGAGAACGTATTGATCTTCAAAGACCGTCGGGCGGCGCTCGGGGATTTCGGTGTCGCGCGTTTCGCGAAAGGTCCTACGCGAGTGTTCACCGAAGCTGGAACGCTGGGCTACATGGCGCCGGAACAGGCCTACGGACGGCCGACCTACGCTTCGGATGTCTTCTCGCTCGCGCTGGTCGGTTATGAGATTCTCGCGGGTGAGCTTCCGTCGTGGCCCTTCGAGGCGCCGCTCGCCGGGCACCGGCGATTCGAATCGCGGACGCCGCCCGCGATCGCGCGCATCATCCGCCGCTCGATTCGACTCGACGCGAACCGCCGCCCTGAAAACGGCCACCTGTTCTTCCGCGACTTCGAGAAAGCGCTCGTTCGGGCGGAGTCAAAGCCGACTCCCCGTCGGCGCAAGAGCCCGGGGCCCCGCGCGTCCACGCCGTTTGAAGTCGAAGCGCAGCTGTTCTTGCGTCGGTATCAACGATCCTTGGGTCTGGCGTACGACTGCTATCGCTGCGGTGGCCCGATCTCCGAAGCGATGAGCTACTGCCCCTGGTGCCGGACCCACGACAACTCGCTGATCGACGTGACTCAGTATCCGATTGTCTGTCCGGAATGTGAGCACGGAGTGCGACCGGAATGGACAGCGTGTCCCTGGTGCTTCCGCGGAAGTTTCCAAGGCAACGGGAAGAAGCCGCGCCCCGATCCACGAGCCGAGAGGACGTGCTCAAGGCGCGGGTGCGAAGGCGAGCTGCGAACGTTCATGAAGTACTGTCCGCTGTGCAAGGAGCGACCGCGGCGTCCTTGGAGCCATCCGGATCTGCCCGACCGTTGTATGCACTGTCGCTGGCCGATCAATCGGCTGTTTTGGCGCCACTGCCCTTGGTGTGGGAGAGGGACGGGCAGGCCCACGGGCCCGGCCAATACCCGACGCGCAAGTCGCTAGGAGAGGGTGATGGATAAGTACGTCGTCAAACGCGCAGAAATCGACGCGATGGAAGGGCTCCGCAAAGCGCACTACTTGAACCCCGACGCGCAGCGCATCAATAAATCCCTGGGAGACATGGTCGGACTCACCGGGTTCGGTTTTCACATCATCGACGTTCCGCCCGGAAAAGAGTCGACCGAGTACCACGTCCATCACTTTGAAGACGAATGCGCGTACGTGCTGTCCGGTACGGGCCGCGTCACCATCGGAGAGGAAGAAATCGACATCGGCGAGGGCGATTTCATCGGCTACCGGAAGTCCGGGAAACCGCACACCATGCGAAACACCGGAGACGATGTCCTCCGCTGCATCGTCGTCGGAGAGCGCCTTCCTCACGACGTCGGCGACTACCCGCGTCTACACAAGCGCTTGTACCGGAGCCCGGGCCGACCCTGGGATCTTGTGGATCACGACGCGATCGCGAACCCGGAGGCCGGCCGGAAGGCCTAGCCCGACAGGCTCATCATCCTGGCGAAGTTGCCGGCGTAGAACCTCTCCTGCGCGGTGTCGCTCTGCGCCTCGATCATGGCGGAAAACCGCCCGAGCGGATCGCGTCCGCCTTCGATGTGGGGATAGTCCGAAGAGAACATGTAGAGCTCGTCCGACGACTCGCGGATCAGCCGACCGACGTCTTCGAACGGGTACGGTGTGAACGCCAGCTGTTCGCGGATTTGTGCCGACGGCAGTCGACCCATCTCCCGAAGCTCTGGCTCGGAACGGCGCCACAACGAGACAATGTTGTCCAAGCGTCGCATCAACGACGGGACCCAATCCGCGCCGAGTTCGATCGCGCCGCCGCGGAGTTTCGGGAACCGCTCGAGAACGCCGTCGAGGATGAGTGTCGACAGAAAAGCTTCCGCGTCGTGGTGCAGCGTGGCCATGTCCTTGCCGCGAATGTTCTCTCCGCCGCCGAGCCAGTCCGCCGGCACCTCGCGACCGTTGTCCATGTACTCGGAGCGGATCTTGAGCGCCGAACCGCCGACGTGGAGCAAGAAAGGCACCGCGGCGTCAGACAACGCCGCCCACACGGGATCGAGGTCGCTGTGTCCGGGTGACCGGTTGCCCGCCGGGAGGGACGGCACCCAGAATGCGTCGAGCCCCTCACGGAGAGCAGCGTCGATTTCCTTCAGTGCGCGTTCCGTATCCGCAAGCGAGACGACCCCCACTCCGAGAAGGCGCGGATCGTCGGCGCAGAACGCCGCCATCGCGCGGTTCGCGGCGCGAACGCCGGCGTAGACCAGCTCGAGGTCGTCGCCGAGCGCGTAGGTTTGGAACGAGAACGTCGGGAAGACGAGCTGTTTTTCGAAGCCCAAGCGGTCAAGCGCCCGGGAGCGCTCGCTCGAATTGAAGGAGCCGAGTGCGCCCCAGCCTTTCGGCCCACCGATGACGTTCTTCTCGAGCTCCCTCGCGACGTCCGGGACGTGTGCGCGCCGATCGCCGAGGGCCTGCAGGTCCTCCGCCATCTTTCCGGCGGCCGCCAGGTCGATCTCGGGAAGGCGCTCCCGGTATTTAGGATCGGCAAATTCGAGCGCCCAGTCGGGGAACTCCATGATGTGACTGTCGGCGTCGTAGAATGTTCGGCCACTGGCGTAGGGCATCGGCGGTCTCCCGTTGACACGTAAGAGGATAGCCCGTGCGCGCTAGCGATCGACGTCGTTGAGAGACCAGTCGTAGCGGTGGTCGTCGACGGAGCGACGCCCCTGCAGCCGCGTTTTCAGTTTGGGTTTCGCGTACTGGCGAAGGTGCGCCAGCACACCGGCGTCGTTTCCTCCAAAATCTTCCTCGAACCAGCGATAGATGCTCGAAACCACGAGCTCTCCGTCGACGATGGCCGCCCCGCGCGGGTGGTTGACGTACGCGCGGGCTGCATCGTCGAGTAGGCCTTCAGCGTTCTCGGCGGTGAACGCATCGATCTGCAAGTTCGGGCACCCGAGCGATGCGCAGTTCACCGCGTAGTGAACCCGGGGATCCCGCCATACCGGGCGCAGGATGCGGTGTTCGATGTCGTCGAGGGTGATCTCCTGCCCATCGACGGTTATCCACGCTTTTTTCCACGGTCCACGGTGGAGCCAGTTCGGCCGAATATCGCGGATCGAGTCAACCGGGTAATGATCGAGAATCACCTTCACGGTGAGGGCGTTGTACAGATTGATCCAATAGGCGCGCTGCTCGTTTCGGTTGAGCTGCGTCGGGGCGACGGCGCGGAGCGATTCGAGATAGGTCGCCAGGTTGCGGCGGTCGTCGCCGGTGACCTCGCCATAACGCACCCGATGAATCCCGGTCGCGTCGGCGACGACATAGCGTTTCAGAAACGCGTCCCACACATCGTGAGAAATGCGCACCGTCGAGTCTGCACGATGCGGCTCGAATCGTTCCCAGGGCTCGGCTCCGGCCCAGCCCGCGGTGGTGACACCGAGAAGCAGTATGACGAAGCGAATGGCGCGACTCATCGGTCTCCTCGATCGTACTACGTCGGAACGCCCCGAAGCGTTACGCTCCGTTCCCATGTTGCACGTCAAATCGATCCACGAAACGTCCGACGTGCGAGACGGTCTCAGAATTCTCGCGACCCGATTTCGAGGCAGAGGGCTGTCCAAGGATCGCTACGACGTCTGGATGGCGAACTTGGGCCCGAGCGAAGTCCTGCTTCGCGATTTCCTCGAAGAGCGTGTGACCTGGGCGGAATTCGGCCGCCGCTACCGGACGGAGCTCTTCGCGCCAGCGGAGGTCGATTCTCGGAACCGGACGATTCGGAACCACGGTCAAAAATTTACGCTCCGCCTGATCAAAGAACTTTCGGCTTCCGGTGACGTGACGTTGTTGTGCCACTGCGCCGCGGATGTGACGCGGTGTCACCGCCACCTCTTGAAACGCGTGATCGAAAGCCGGCGGGTCTGATACGCTTGTCGACAACCGAGGTGACTCCTATGACACAGACGACGAAACCGAAGGTCGATGGCGAATACGTGAAGCTCGACACCGTCGGATGGCAGCCTTTCCCCGACGCTTTCTCGGATGGAGGAATCCGCTGGAAGCTCCTGCATGTGTCACCCGAGATGGGTGCTTGGACCGCGATCTTCGATTGTCCCGCCGGCTCCTCTTTCGCGCGACATATCCATGTCGGCCCCGGTGAATATCTGCTGACCCGCGGGCGGATGGAGGTGCGCGGAGGCGACGCGTCGGGCGGCGCAACCGCGGAGGCCACGAGCTACGGGTATGAAGCGTGCAACGCCCGGCACGATCGCACGTTCTTTCCCGAAGCGAGCGAGTTCTACATGACGTTTCTCGGCCCCCTCCAATTCGTGGACGAGGAGGAAAAACCGCTCGCCGTGGTCGGGTGGGAGCAAGCGCAGGCGTTGTGGGCCCAGCAGACGGGCGCTGCCTAGCTAGGCGCTTCGCACCTTTTCGAGATAGGGTCGGCAATCCGGTGCAAACGCCGGATGTTCGACGAGTCGGTCGAAATGCTCAAAGGCCTGTGGGAAGGCCTCGCTATCGATCATCTGCTGCAGCACGCAGGGCAAGTTTCGCCTCGCGAGTTCGGCTCGCTGCCGAAGCTCGGCGTGGCACAAGAGCAGCTCACACGCGAACGCGATATCCGCGAGGGTCACGCGATCTCCGACGAGAAAGGAGCGACCGCCCCGTAGGGCTCGTTCGATTCCTCCGAGGTAGGTCTCATAGGCCGCTTGCGCTTGACGGCTCACGGAGGGGTCGATGTCGCCACCTCCACTCGCGAGCAGATAGATCTGCGTCTCTCTCGCGAACACCAAGCTGACGTCGAGAAAAGAATCGATGCGCGCAGCCTCGAGCCCGGTCTGTCCGTAGAGCCCGGACTCGGGGTCCCCGAGTCGCGCCACGGCTCGAAGGATGCTGTTCGACTCGAAGATCCCTACGGCCCCGTCGGCGCTCCACGCGGCGGGTACGGTTCCGAAGGGATGGGCGTCGAGAAAGGCGTCGGTCTTGACGAGTCTTCCGGTAAAGCCGACTCGACTGGTTCGGTCGTTTTGCGACGTGCTTTGTCGCTCCCTTTCCGTCAGCGGCCGCGCGTCAAAATCCCACAACCATTCGGCGAGGGCCGCAGGGCGGTCGCCTCGCCATTCGATATCGACGCCGCAGATCCTGCCGGCGATGGTGGCTTTGAAGACGCGTGGGTTCGGGATATAGGAAAAGATGCGTAGACGAGGCTTTTCGCGGCCTTCGTTCATGATGAACGTCCCCCCGATTGGTTCGATGGTACATTGTCGGGGTCCGAGGGACGGAGGACGAGACCGCGAATGGTCGGACATTCCGCCGCCACAAACCTGCTCGCGATCGATCCTTTCGCCGCCGTCCAGCACGCGGAGTTCCGCGAGTACTTGCCGTACCTGATTCCCATCGGCTTGCTCCTCGTCTGGTATATCCGCGGCATCGCGATCGACGTGTTTCGGGACTTTCTCCGCGTCCGGCGCCGCCGCCTGTTTCGGGTGATCCGCCGGAGTGGCGTCATTCGCAGCTATGGCTACAGCCAACACTATCTGGGTGAGCTCGGGCCCTGTGTCGGTTCCGTCTTCTACGAACCGTGGCAGCGTTGGTGTTCGCGCCGCCAGGGGCGTGTCGCAGCGGTGGTCCGCCACGCGACGCGGTTCCCCGAGACCGTTCGCAAAGGCGCCTAGCCGTGTCCTACTCCCAAGGTCGGCGTATCTGCGATGCGGACAGCCATTTGATGGAGCTCCCGAATTTTCTCGAGCGTCACGCCGATCCGGGCTTCGCCGATCGCCTGCCGCGCCCAGAAGAGGTGGCGGCGCAGATTCGCGACGTCGCAGCGGACGAAGTCGCGACGACCACGAGGCGTGAGGGACCGTCGGGCCATCCACTCGCCGTGGCCGAGCAGCTCGAATCGCTCGGCGACGATCTCATTCGGCGCGGGCCCAAGTGGCACGCCGCCCTGGGGGCGTTTTCGGGAGCCGAGCGGAGTCGCGCGCTCGACCTGCTCGGTTTCGAGCGCCAGGTGATCTTCTCTTCTCTCACCGCGGTCAGCGTATTCACACTGAATGAACCGGACGTCGTCTACGCCGCGTGCCGCGCGCACAACAGCGCCATGGCGGAGTTTTGTTCCGGCGATTCGCGCTTACTCGGAGTGGGCCTTCTATCACTCGAAGAGCCGGACCGCGCGGCCCTGGAGATCGACCGGATGGTCGACGCGGGCCTCGCAGCGGCGTGGATTCCCGCCGACCCGCCGGCGAACCGATCGCCGGGGCATCCGCGAAACGACCTCGTGTGGCAGCGACTCGCCGAGACCGGCCTTCCGTTCATCCTCCACGTCGGGAGCTCACCGCTCTCGATCGACGCGGCATGGATGGACGACGGCATGCCCGATCGACGCAGCGCAAGAGGCGGCGCTGAAGTCGTGGGCGCGAAAGACATGACGACCATCTATCAGCCGGCGGAGCGCTTCATCTCGGTCCTCATTCTCGACGGTGTGCTCGAACGATTCCCCACCCTGCGCGGCGCGGTCATGGAGCTCGGGGCGGGCTGGGTGCCGGCGATGCTACGCCGACTCGACCAAGTCACAGCCATTTGGTCGAAGAGCGAGCCGCATCTAGCGGAAATGTCTCGAACGCCTTCTCAGCAGGCGAAAGACCAACTGCGCTTCACGCCCTATCCCTTTGAAGACGTCGGCCAACTCATCGAAGAGTCGGATGCGGAGTTGTACCTCTTCTCCACCGACTACCCTCACGCCGAAGGCGGACGGGACCCCTTGGCGCGCTTTCAGCGCTCCCTCGTCGACCACGACGAGGTGACCCAGCAAAAATTTTTCGCCGAGAACTTCGACGGACTGTTCGGCGCTATGGAAACGGGTTCAACATGAAACTAGGCATCATGAGCTTCAACACCGACACGATGATGCGCGCCGACGAGTTGGCACGCGAAGTGGAATCCCGCGGCTTCGAGTCGCTGTGGTTCCCCGAGCACACCCACATTCCCGCGAGTCGCGAAACGCCGTTCCCGGGTGGCGGTCCACTGCCCGAACGCTATGCGCATATGTCGGATCCCTTCGTGAGCATCGCTTCCGCGGCGTCCGTCACGAAGACGCTGAAATTCGGAACCGGGATCTGCCTCGTCATCCAGCATGATCCGATCGTGTTGGCGAAGACCGTCGCAACCGTCGATCGACTGTCCGATGGCCGGTTTCTGTTCGGCGTTGGGGCGGGTTGGAACGTGGAGGAGATGGAAAACCACGGCACCCGTTTCCCCGATCGTTGGAAAGTTCTTCGAGAGCGCGTCGAGGCGATGAAGGTGCTTTGGACCGAAGATGAAGCGACGTATCACGGCGAGTTCGTCAATTTCGATCGGGTGTGGTCCTTTCCGAAACCGGTTCAGCGACCCCATCCTCCCATCATTCTCGGCACGTTCGCGTCGCACTGGGGACGCCAGCGCGTCGCCGATTTCGGCGACGGATGGATCCCGGTCGGCGGATTTCATCGAGGTGAGATCGGCGCTCACGTCGAAGATTTGCGCGAGCGGATTCGGAAGAACGGAAGGGATCCGGACTCCGTTTCCCTGTCGATGTTCGACGTGATGGAAACGCCCGACGACGTTCTGCTGCGCTACCGAGACCTGGGCTGCTTCGAGCGCGCCATTACGGCAATCCCGGTGGCCGACCGGGAGACGGTACTGCCCGTGTTGGATCACTACGCCGAACTCGCGAAGAAGCTCGCTTAGTGGCCGACTTCACGCTCCACCAGACGCGGACCTCGCCCTACGCTCGAATGGTCCGGATCGTCATCGCGGAGAAGGGTTTGCAAGACCGGGTTCGGGTCGTCGAAGCGAAGACTCGGACCGAAGGAAGTCCCTACTACGCCGTGAATCCTTCCGGTCGGGTTCCGTTTCTCGAACGTCCCGAGGGTCCCGGCCTCGAAGATTCGTCGCTCATTATCGAATACCTGGACGGCCTCGACGGGACACCAGCATTCGAAACGGACTTCGATGTTCGACGTCTCGAGTCGGTGGCACGCAGCATGCTCGACGGACTCGCCGTGTGGGCCCGCGAATCTCGCCGGCCGAGCGGAGAACAGAGTCCGACGATCTTGCGTCACGAAGAAGCTCGGGCCGCGCGCTTAGTCGACGTGTGGGAGAGCGAAATCGAGCATCCCGTCATGTCGGGGGAGTTCAACCTGGCGCAACTGACCCTCTTCGTGGCACTCAAGCTCGAGGGGCGTTTCGGCTTCGAGTGGCGCCAGGGGCATCCGAAGCTCGCGGCTTGGGTCGATCGACTGGCCGAAAGACCCTCCGTTCGAAGCGAACCGTGAGCCAGACCGTGACGCACCGGGGAGGCTGCCACTGCGGGGCCGTACGGTTCGAGGTCGACGCTCCAGCGGATCTCCGCGTTCTTGAATGCAATTGCTCCATCTGCGCACCGATGGCGTACCTCCATCTCGTGGTGCCGCGCGAGCAGTTTCGTCTGCTCACGGACGAAAGCGCGCTGACGACCTACACCTTCAACACCGGCACGGCGAAGCACTTGTTTTGTTCGCGGTGCGGCGTGAAGTCGTTCTACGTTCCGCGCTCCCACCCCGATGGCTACAGCGTGAACGCCCGCTGCCTCGAAGCGGGCAGCGTGCGAAGCCGTCACGTCGAGTCGTTCGACGGAGCCAACTGGGAAGCGCATATCGCCGATATCGAGGGCTACGGCGACGGGCGCTAGGACTTATCGCCCAAGTAAGCCGTGCATTTGATTTCGACTTCGAGGCCCGGCATCGCGAGGGAAGTGACGCCGACGCCGGTCCACGTCGGGTAGCGATTCGTTATGTATCGATCTTTTACCTCCATGAAGAGCGCGAGATCACGCATGTCGGTGTGGTAGGTCACCATCTCGACCACGTCGTCGAAGTCGGCGCCGGCTTCGGCGAGCACCGTCTTTACGTTCTCGAACGCCTGGGCAAACTGCGCTTCTTTTCCGACGACGACATTCAGGTCGGCATCGCGGCCCACTTGGCCCGCGATATACAGCATGTCGCCGGCGCGAACGCCCGGTGAGTAGTGGAAACGCTGGTTGATTTCCCGCATGGCGGCGGGGACAAGGTCGGTTCTCGGCATGATTCCTCCTTACGCTGGATGCGCCGCGGGGAAATCTACCACTCCTCCTGATGCTCAGGGCCTCGAGAGGAAGTCGACGACGGCGCACACGATTCGCGGGGCGGCGTGACCGTCGCCGAAGGGATTGACGCCCGACTGCACCCGATCGTCAGCCCGGAGAGAATGAGCGGTGTACATCGACTCGAGTTTCTGAGCGAGCTTTCCGACGTCGGGTCCGAGAAGTTCGATCGATCCCGTGTCGAGGGCTTCGGGCCGCTCCGTGCTGTCGCGGAGAACGAGCAAAGGTTTGTCGAGTGAAGCGGCTTCTTCCTGAAGGCCGCCCGAGTCCGACAACAGGAGCCAGCACTGGTCCAGAAGGTGGATGAAGTCGGGGTAGGGCAGCGGTTCGAGGAGTCGAATCCGCGGATGCCCGCCGAGCGCCCACTCCGCCGCGGCGAGCACGTTCGGATTGGGATGGACCGGAAACAGCAGCTCGAGATCGGAGTGCCGCTCGATGAACGAACGGATGGTCGACAACTGTTCGGTCAACACCGCGCCGAAACGTTCTCGGCGATGCGCCGTCAGGAGCACGCGGCGGGCGGCACGCGGCTCGTCGAGCAGGGCGCGCAGTGCCGCCGACGGTGCGAGGTGATCCCGCACCCACTGGAGGGAATCGACGACGGGGTTGCCTGTGACGAACACGCGGGAGCTGTCGATCCCCTCGCGTCGCAAGGTGCGCGCGTTTCCATTCGTCGCGGCGAAATGGAGATCCGCGAGCTGTGTGACTTGTCGCCGGTTCATTTCCTCCGGGAAGGGGTTCCTTCGGTCACTGGTTCGAAGCCCGGCCTCGATGTGCCCCGTCGCGACGCCGCAGTGAAAGCCCACGAATGCCCCCACGAACGCGGTCATCGTGTCGCCTTGCACGAGAATGAATTCGGGCTCTACGCGCAGAACGAGCTCCCGGAGCGATCCGATAGCCCGTTGGCAGAACTCGAGCGGAGTCTGATTCGGGCGCATCAAGTCGAGCGAGTGATCGACCTCGATGCCGAACGCCGGGAGGAGGTCTGCGACGAGTTCTCGGTGTTGCCCTGTACTGACGACGCAACTTTCGACAGCGGCACTCGCTTCGCGAAGCGCACGGATCACCGGAGCGACCTTGATCGCTTCGGGCCGCGTACCGAACACCGTCATCACCACGGAGCGGCTCATGACGGAAGCCCCCTTCGGATCTCCACCCGTACGAAGTGATGCGCAGTGAACGCCACCCAAAGGATGAGGAACGGGACGCAGACAACGAAGAGTCGCCCCGTGCTGCTCATCAGCGAGTGCGAGGCGGTGCCGAGGGCGAACATGCCGAGTAGGACGAGAAGGCCCGCCGGAACGGACGAGCGGTTTCGCCAAGCGGCGACGAAGGAGGCTCCGAAGGCCATCAGCAGGGCGGCGTTGGGCAGGACGTAGCCGAGCGTCCGGATACTCTGCCCTCGACGCGACCACGGGTAGTTGAACAACAACCGAGAGACGTTCCCGACCCAGTTCTTCGCGTACGCGGTCGGGTTCGTGCGCAGGTTCTCGACCACTCGGGCCTTGAACCGACGATCCGCCTCGATGGCGGGCAGCGCCGCCATCGCTTCGAGGAAAGTCAGGTGATCGCGGCGGAGATCTTCGTGCTCGCGGACGGTCTCGATCGGAAGCCAGGTCCCCGAAAGGCCCGGGCCATCGACGGTCATCCAGTAGAGAACGTCCCCGCCGTTCGTCCCCCAGTAGAACAACTGATCCGTGAGCTGATAGGTGTACGCGAGGTAGGGCGCGCACACGGCCAACGCGCCGGCAAAAACCCACTCCGGCGCGTGCGCTTCGGCGACGGCCTGGCGGATTGCCGGGACGGCGCGCGCCATCACGAGGAGCACGAGAACCGCGAGAACGACGTAGCCGTACGCGACTTTCGTGAGGACGAAGCCGCCGAGAAGAGCCGCTGCGAGCCACGGGTCGCGAGCCGCCGCCGCGGAACCGCTCTGCCAACGCAGGAAGTGGAAGGCGAACCCGAGCCACAACGCGATGGCCAGGGGCTCGCTCAACAGGTCACCCGAGAGCAACCACAGGGGTGGATAACTCGCCAGGGCGGCCGCCGCCCATGCGGCGGTCCGCCGGTCCGAGAGCCTGGCGACCAGCGCAAATAGGTAGGCCAAAGCGATGAGGACCAGCGGGATCTGGGTGAAGCGAAGGGCCGGACCGTCGAGGCCGGCGGCCAGAAACGGTGCCAGGTAGAGCGGGTACCCCGGCCCGTTCTCGATGAGGCCGGTTTCGGGCTGGGCGTAGCCTCCGGCGAGGAGGTTCTCGGCGTAGCTCTTGTACCGGGCTTCGTCTCCGATCAGCGGCTCGCCCCGGTCGAGGGCGATGTTGGCCGCGAGGAGGGCGGCGAGCAGGGTCAGGGCTGCGGCAGAGCGAACCGAATCCACAACCCGAAGTGTAGTGTATTCACTACGTATTGGTCGCTATCGGGCGGAGGCGCATTCGGCCGCCCAACGATCCTTGAACATCTCCATGAAAAGCGCGGAGGGTCCCTCTCCAGCGATCATCGAGAAGTGTCCGCTGCCAGCGAACTCCGTCCCGCAGGACGCGCATTCGGCATCGAATTCGGAAACGGTGGCGAGGCAGGACAAGCAGAGGCGGTCTTCGTGTTGCTGGTTCATGTCGAACTCCTTGTTTGTGAAGGAGTCGATCTCGAGCTGTTTTCGGATCACCCGCCCGGCCATCAAAAAAAACTGCGCAAGGTGATCCGGTTCGGGTGCCGCGGCGACTTCTCAGCAGATCGTGCGTTGGATGTACCCACCCGGAACAGCAACACACAAAGAGCAGCCGGTACGGCGCATCGCTCGATCGAAACGGCGCCGGCCCCCTAGGGTCGGCGCCGCTCCGTCGTTCCGGAGACGGAACGGCGGGCGGAGCTCGCGGCAGGGTGTCGCGCGCTCGAGCCCACGGCGTGCATGGGGACGGCAGCCCCGCGCTACCCTTGGGTCACCCGGTGCCTGATGCGGGGACGGGTGCCACCCACAAAGCAAGGAGGGTGAGCATGCCCAATTCACGAACAACCTTTGACTGGAAGAACCGAGTCTCGGTGCGCGCGACGCGTGCGCGGCTACAAGCCGCGCTATTGGCTGCCGGCGTCGCGTGCGCGATCGGGCCATGGCAGGAGGCCTACGCCGGCATCATCGTCGGAGAGGAGAAGACGCAGAGTCTTCCCCTGGGCGCTGTCGTACCCGATTCGAGCACGGTGGGGGTGGTATTTCCGCCCTCGCATTATCGGTTTCCCGGCTATGCCGGGTACGGCTATGGCTACGGCTATCCGTACGGATCGTTTGGAGCTTTTGGCTACTACGGCCGGGAGTACCTCCACTTCAATCCGGACCGAGCCTTCCGCCGCCATCTTCGCGCCGACCAAGTCGGGAGCATGCGCGAACTGCGGCGCGGGAGGCGCTAGAGCTTAGAGCTCGCCGGGGCGGGGGTGAACCCGCCCCGGTTTCTCTTTTCGGGAAGTCTTGCACGGGGATCGAGGTTTGGCCGTGGCCAGTGGGGGCACCGTGCTCAAACATCCTCGCGCCGATGCGGCAACGAGGTCGCCTCGCGTGCCTCGGCGGCGCTGCGGAACTGCGCGCGGTACCCCCACTGGCCACGGCCTCGCGACGCCTAGCTAGACCGCCTCCCTTGACCCCGTCTGCAGAAGATTTCTAGCCGGCGGGTATCACCGCTGGGACGAAGAAGAAGTCGCCGGACTCGTGGCCCGCGAATCGGATGGGGGAATACTGGGGTAGCTGCTCGATGGGCGCTTCGTAGGTCACGCGCGCCGAGACTTCCTGGAAGACGCGCTGCGCTTCGAGGATCACGTCGTTGCTCTCGAGAACTTCGATCAACGCGCGAGCGAAGATCGAGTGCGCGCCGCCCCCGGCATCGAGAACCGGAGCGAGTCCGCCCGAAGTCAGCGCCGTTCGGGAGCGCTTCGCGGCCATGGTCTCGATCCACTTCACGCGCGCCTGCTCGCTCATCCCCGCTTCCAATCGGGCGAGCGATGAGCGCGTGAGCGCACCGGAGTAGCACGAGTCTGCGATCACGAGTACGTGGCGCGCGCTCATCGAATTCAACATGTCCGTCAGGGCCACGTTCGAGATCCAGTTCGCCGTGCTGTCGGCTTCGGCATCGATCGGGAGCCAATGGCCGCGCATGTTCGTCTTGTCGAGCTCGCCGTGACCCGCGTAGTAGATGAGAAGGTTGTCGTCCTCTGTCAGCTCGCGACGCAGATTGTTGAGTGCGGAAAGCGTCTGGTAGCGATCCGCGTCGTAGATCGTGGTGACCTTGAAGCCGTACTTGTCGCGCAGCAGACCCGAGACCACCTTGGCGTCGTTGCGCGCGGTGTCGAGGGTCGGCAGCGACCGATACGCATTGTTCCCGATGACGAGCGCGTGGTAGTTGCCGAAGTTGATCGGCGGAAGCTTCGGTCGATCGGGTGCGGCGGCTACCGCCGGCGGTTCAATGGTGCGGACGCCGCTGGCCTGCACCAGGAAGTTCCGCGAGGCGCGTTTGCCGAGTTCATCGATCGCGACGATGCGGACATCCGTGCCGTTCTCTCCCACCGGGAGCTCGCGTTCGAAGATGCCGTGCGCCGTCACTTCGATCGCCTTGTCATTGAGTGTCACGGAATACAAACCCGCGGGCGCTTCCACGCGTCCCACGACCCGTTGCACGTCGGAGGTCGCCATAAATACGGGTCGGATGCCACGCGTCATGCGAAGGGGGGGCTCGATGATCTGGATCGACGGCCCGGCGATCTCTTCGCCTTCGCCGCTCGCCGGTTTCGCCAGTTGTGCGACTTCGACCTTGCGGGCTTCCGCCTGATCCCGGAGTCGCTTGATCTCTTGGTCGAGGGCCGCGAGTTCTGCGCTCTTCGCTTCGAGCGCCGCCTCGCGCTCGGCGACGCGTTGTTCACGGGCTGTCACGGCTTCCCCGCGATCGCCCATCGCCTCCTCTGCGGCCTCGAACTCCGCTTCGAGCCGGGCGAGGTTCGCTTCGCGCTCCGCGAGCTCCCGCCGTTGCGCCTCGCGGGCCCGGTCGAGCTCAGCGCGCTGCGCGCCGAGCTCAGCGCGCTCCGACTCGAGTGTCGCGGCGGAAGCTGCCAGCGCTTCGCGTTCCGAACCGAGCTTGTGTCGCTCCGCGGCGAGCGCTTCGCTCGCGGCGGCATTGGCCTCGCCTGTGCGCTCGCTTTCGCCGAGAGCGCGCTCTCGACGATCGAGCTCCTCGGCGCGAGCCGCAAGCCGAGCGCGCTCCTGCGACACGGCGTCGTCCCGCGCGCCGAGCTCCGCTTCGCGTCGGTCGAGTTCGCTCTGCCGCACGGACGTGTCGTCGTTGGCTTCCCGTTCGAAAGCTTGAACCGCGGCGCGCTCCTCGGTCAGGCGGCGCTCTCGCTCTGCGATATCGCGTTGCTGCTCGGCGAGCTCGCGCTTGCGCGCTTCGAGCTCTGCGCGCTCCACGGCGAGTGCGTCTCGTTCGCGTGCCGCTGCGGCCTCATCATTCGAGAGCCGAGCGCGCGATTGCGACAGCTCCCCCTCGAGACGACTGATCTCCGAGCGCATTTCCGTGCGATCGCGCTCGCTCTCGGCGAGTTCTGCGCGAAGACTCGCGAGCTGCGTCGTCTCCCCCGGCGCCGAAACGAACGCGACGTCGGTGCCTTCGAGACCCGAGGCTCGGCGGTACCACGACACTGCGGTCTCCATGTCGGCGGGTACGCCGAGTCCGCGTTCGTAGAGCTGGCCGAGATTGACCTGCGCCGCGGCGTGGCCCTGCTCAGCAGATTTCCGGTACCAGGTCGCGGCGGCTTTGTAATCGGGTGCCGTGCCGAGCCCGCGCTCGTAGATCTCGCCGACGTAGTTCTGGGCGACGGGGTCGCCGCTCTCCGCGGACTGCTGCCAAACGCGCAGTGCCGTGCGGTAGTCCGCCCGGTCGTAACTCACGTATTCGCCGCCGCGGATCTCGCAGTCGAGGCCCGTGGTCTTCACGGGCTTTCGGGGGGCTAGGTAGGTGACCTTGCGCCCCATCTTGCGGACCCGCGCGGGCAGGAGACAATCGACGACGAGGAGGTCGTCGGGGTCCTGCACGGCGGCCACGGGGTTCGGCGCGGCATGGGCCTGGGGTAAACCTGCGATGAGAACAAGCAGCAGCAACGCGAGCGCGCGGCGCAGGACGGTGGCGTCCCGGCCTAGGGGTGCGGCAAGCATGGGGAGATCCTCCGCTCGAAAGGCAAGACTCGGGCTCTCAGCGCTGCTCGGTCTCGCAATTTGGGCCCTGGGTTGTGCCGCGCCGGCGAAGCGTTTCGACGCGACGGCCCGGGACCTCGGTTTCACACGAGAAGTCGTCCGAGGCACCCGTTTCGATCACATAGTTTACCACCGGCGCCGAAAACCCTCGGAGGGGACGCTCCACATCTACCTCGCGGGCGACGCCGATCCGAGGCGCGCGACGCGTTGGTTCCCACCGGATCCGACCCCAGGGGGGCTCCCCCTTTTCCTGATGGCCTCGGATCCCGGACCGAGTCTTCTCCTCGGACGCCCGTGCGCCCACGACGCGACGCGCTGCGACGAGGTCGCGCCCTGGACGAGCGCCCGCTACGGCGAGGCCGTCGTCGAGAGTCTCGGCGCGGCGATCGATAGCTTGGAGCCCGCGACGGGTGACCGCGGTGTCGTGTTGATCGGTTACAGCGGCGGCGGGACGCTCGCGATGCTCGTGGCGGAGCGGCTCGCCCAGGTGCGTCGCGTGGTGACGCTGGCGGGCAACCTCGACACGGCGGCCTGGGTCGGCCACCACGGCTTCCCCGGGCTGCCGGATTCACTCAACCCCGCCGAGCGGCCCCCGCTCTCGGTCCCTCAACTGCACCTCGTCGGCGAAAACGACAAGGTCGTCCCGCCCCATTTGGGGCGAACTCTTTGGGAACGTCAGCCGAACGCGGAAGTGCGCCGGCTTCCCGGCGTCGATCACACCTGCTGCTGGGAGCGCGTTTGGCCCGCCGTCGCTCGCGAGCTCCGCGAAACACCGGCCCGCTAGAACTGGTACCGCAGCCCGCCGCTCAGGGTGTAGAGGTCGACGGAGCGGAGTCCCAGCACGGTCTCGAAATCGATGAAAAAGGACAGTCCGCCCGAGAGCGCTGCGGCGATTCCCGCCGCCACGTTCGCGTAGGTCCGATCCGGCCCGTGGGCGCGGAACGTGAACCCGTTCTGGTTCGGGTCCGCGACGAAGGTCGCCCTCAAATCACGGCCGTCGTCTCCGTATTCCTGCTCCCACTCGGCCCGGATGTACGGCGTGAGCACGCCGAAGCTCGTCGACAGCGCATACCGAATCGAGAGACCCACGTCGCTCGTGAGCGAGCGCACCGTTTGATCGTCGAAGTCGAGGCGCAACGCACTGGCGATGCCGGAACCGCTTTCCGTGTAGCCGTCGATGTCGAGGTGGGTGTAGTTCACGCGAACGTAGGGTTCGATTTCCCAAGCGCCGCGGTTGATCGCGTAACCCGCGCCGACGCTGACCGCGATTTCGTCTCCGTCCGTATCGCCGGACAAGGTCCCGGTTACCGGCGCTGCGGAAGCCAGCGCGTACGCGATATCGCGGTCGAGGTCGTAATCGATGTCGGCGTAGCTGATCACGCCGTCGACGTACCAGCGCTCCATCTGATAGCTGGCGTAAGCGGAGAGGTGCAGCGCCTCCTTGTCGAGGTCACCGGCGCTGTCGTCAAAGTCGAACGTCGATTCCGAATAACCGATCGAGATACCGGCCGCCGTCGCGTCGGAAAAGCGGTAGTCGACGCCGCCCACGATGCCGTAGGCGTCTTCGATATCGAAGCCCGCCTCTTCTTCGGTTTGATCGTAGTCGCCCCACGACCCGAGTCCTGTCACCCAGACGCCGATCCGATCGCCCAACAGGCCGCTTACCGGGTCGTCGCCGGCGGCAAACCGCTCGGCGAAAGCGACTTCGAGATCCTCGCCGCGCAGCGAGTCCCCGTCCGCGTCGCGCAACGTCAGGCCCGCGAGTTGGATGCCGCGGTGTCCGTCGCGCAACGCGATCAGTCGGCCCTTCATGAGGTCGATGTTCGTCGCGGTGGTTTCCGTCGAGGCGGCGCGCGTCGCCGACAACTCGTCGAAAGCGACATTCGAGTAGCCGATGTTGCGTTCGGCATCGCTCAGGCCGGTGGGATCATTTCCCAGGGTGCCGTCGCCGTCGAAATCGTTGACGACCATTTCGGTGCACAGACCGGAGAGTCGCTCCGTTTCATTCGCCGAATTTCGATTCGGCGTCGCTCCGAGAAAAGGGCACACGGAGAAAATGAACTCCTCCCCCTTCTGGGGGACGATGGACTGGAGCGAATCGTCGATCGGTGACTGCGCCAGCGCTTGACCGCTGCCGAAGAGCACCATCGAGAGTGCGAACGCAATGAGTAGCTTGGCCTTGACGTACATCTCCGGTGATTCCTTCCCTGAATCGAGCCGCAACGGCGGCCCAGTGTACTAAGAACGGGGCATGCTGCGAAGCGGCACGCGATCGATCGCCCAGCCGGCGGGCCGAGGCGCTGCGGGCCCCGAGCCGATGTGCTCGAGAAGCGATTCGACCCAGCTCGTACTGCGTGTTCGGCGGGCTTCTCCCACGAGCACGGTCGGGTCGTCGATCGGGTCCTCGGTCGACAGCAGCACGAGTGTGTCGGTTCCAAAGGGCGGAGCGACTTCGATCCCGGTGCGTCCCAAAGGAACAAGAGGCGGGGGAACTTCGTCCGCCGATACGGGAACCCGGTTTCCCACATTGCCGGATTCTGCGCGGGGAAAGAGCAGGGCGCGCTCGCCGTACCCGTCGACCACGAAAACGTAGACGTAGCGCTGTTCGACGCTGGACGTTTCGACATCGTTTCGGCGCTGCAGCATCAACTCGAAACGGTCGCCTTCGAAGACCACGCCACCCGGAATGACGCGGCCCGCCGAGGTGTCCCGCAAGACCAGGCGGTAGGGGAAGGCCGAAGCGTTTTCGGGGGATTCGAGCAGCAGCCAGTTTCGCGCGACAGCCAAGCGTCGGGCGTTCTCCGCGAGGAGCGCCGCTGCATTCGGCGCGGTCTCGGGAATTCCGGCCCCACGGGGCGGGAGCCCCGACGCTTCGCCCGTCCGCCGCTGCCAGTGAAGCTCCGGCGCCGGCCCGGAGTGGTCTGCGGCGAGGACGTAGTGGGCCTGCGCTTCGGAAACGAGCTCGACCCCGGGAACCGATGGGATCGAGTGGGCGAGCTCTTGGCGAAGCGTCGGCGGAACCAGTGCGGGCAGCGCGACCTGGAGGGCGCCGCCGGTCGGGTGCGCCCAGCGGACCACGCGAAACAGCGTGCCGGTTCGGACCGCCTCGGGATCTCCGGCAAGAACCCGTGCCGTCGAGCGATTCAAGCCGCTCACCTGTTCGACCTGTATGCGGACGCTGGTTTCTTCGGAGACGAGCTCGCTACCGCGAAAAATGCCGGCCGCGGTGCCCGCTCGGAGAACCACCGAGTCGCCGTCCGCCGGTCCCAACGCTGCGAAGTGCCGTCCCGGGCGTGCGGTTGCGGGCGCGGCCCCGAAAAGCGCGCGTTCCCGTCGCTCGAGGGAGCCCGCCAGCACGGGTGTTTGCACGTTGTGCCCGCTGCCGAGCAGGGCGCGCGTTCGGGCGAAGAGCTTCGACACAGGCTCGTCAGCCGGGGCCTGCCCCAGGGCCTCGAACAGGGCAACGCTGAAGGCCCCGTGGTATTCGCCGCTCGCGTCGCGGGATTCTCGGGCGAGCTCACCGTCGGAGGTCGCCGCCAAGACGAGCGCACCGCGCTCCTCCGGTGCTCCTCGGGGGTCGAAGGGCGGCGTCGCGGCTCCCGCCTCGGCTTCGTAGCGGGGGGGAAGCGTCCGCACGTCTTCTACCGCGTGGAAGCTTCGAGTGGCCGAGCCGCTGTGACAGCTGTCGAGAATCACGACGAGCTCGGCGCCGCGATCGAGGACGTCGTTGAACAAGCTGCGGAGCTCTTTGTCCCGGATGTCCGCGGCGCCGCGATTCGCGTCGGCCGGCACGATCGTTTCGTCGAGGAGGTCCGCTTCGGTAGACGCCGCGTTCCGCAACTGTGAGCCGTGCCCCGCGAAGTAGAACAAGTTGACGTCGCCCGGGCCCGAAGCCTCGATCAGATGCTCGCGTATGGCGTTGAGGATGCCGTCGCGGGTGGCTTCGCCGTCGGTCAGTACACGAACGGACTCGCTCGGAAACCCAAACCGTCCTTGTAGGATCGCCCGGAGCGCTTCGGCATCGTTCACCGCGCCGCGGAGATCGACCCAACTCGCGGAGGCTTTCGCCCGCCCGCGCGTCACAGCGACCGCGCCGGCTTCCGGTCTGTAGCGGTCGATGCCCACCAAGAGCGCGCGTTGTGCGCCGGCGGCAGCGTCGGCGAAGCAACAGATGGCGAGGGCGGCGAGGAGCCAAAGGGTCGGCCGACGCCGCGCCTTGTGCACAACGTCGGCCGACCGATGGTGGGAGTTTCGGATCACTAGTTCGCCTTGCGGAACTGTACGCGTCGGTTCTTCGATGCCGTGGGCTTCACCTCGGGCAGCGGCGTGTCTTCGCCGCGACCCACGGTGACGAGCCGAGCCGGGTCGATCTGGTGCGACTTCACCAGGTAGTTCCGGACGGACGCCGCGCGAAGCTCGGAAAGTCGCTGGTTGTAGGTCCGCTCGCCGATCGCATCGGTGTGGCCCTCGATCACGAGTTTCTCGTTCTTCGCCTGCTCGGTGCGCAGGGCCTGGCCGAGCTGATCGAGGAAGGGCTGGGATTCCGCGAGGATCTCCGCCGAATCAAAACCGAAGCGCACCTGGAACCCGATGGTCTGGGGCGGCGTGGGCGCAGGCGCGTCCTTCATCACGATCGACCGCGTCTTGTAGGCCGGCGCTGCGGCGGGGAACAGGCGGTCCGCCAGTTCCTGGGCCGACGGGGTCGAGCCCTCGATCATGTGTACCTCTTCGGCGGAGGCGGTATTCGCCGCGAGGATCAGCGCGGCACCTGTCAGCAAGACTCGAAGCAATCCAAACATGTTCAATTCTCCTTGGGCCAGGGGCCTTGGTTATTGCGAGACGTCGATCCCGAGGCGGCCCACCGTGAGCCCCTTCGGATCGATCGCTTCAAAATGTCCCAACAATTCGTTCAAGTTCGCGACGGGAAGCGGCTGTAGGTCGCCGCCCTTGAGCTCGGACGGGAGATGCAGTCCGAGCTCGCGGTCGGAAGCGACGCACGCGATCTCTTCCCGCGTGTTCGGTCGTTCGAACAAGATGGTGAACGGAGCATCGCGAGACGGAACCTCGACGAAGCGCTTGCCGCCCACGTAGGAGTTCGGCTGGAAGCGGTTCGGAAAGATCCGCGCCACGTGACCGCCCGCATCGGCGTAGTAGCAGTAGACGTACGCGCTGTCCGAAGTCTCCACGGTCATGCGGAACTCTTCGCCGACTTTGTAGGTCGGGTTCGCGCCCCGCTCGTTCAGCATCTTGAGCGTCAACGGTTCGCGCGCCGCAAGCTTCTCAGGAGTCGGCACCGAGCCAGTGTCTTCGAGGCTCGGCGGACCGGCGGCGACCTGGTAGTCCGCGCCGAGAAGCGTCCGATAGAGGTCGAAACCCACGCGACCCGTCGGCACGAGGTTATTCTCGGTTTCGAACCGTGCGATGGCTTTGCGGGTGGCGCCGTCGAGCGTTCCGGCGCTTTCTCCCTCGAGATAGCCGCCGGCGACGAGTGCGCGCTGCACGAAGAGCAAGCGCTGCTTGTCCGACATGCTGGCGTACCAGTCGCGAATCTCCGCCAACACCTCGGGGTGCGTGGACTCGATCTGCAAGCACTCCCAGTACGGCACGCGGGCGAGCTTGCCGAGGAGCTCGATCGCGCCGAGCTCGACCAACGTACGAACGGCTTGGTGCATGCCTTCGCTGCGGTCGATATCGATGCTGAAGGAAATGCCGACTTTTTCGATCAACCCGGCGAGATCCGCGCCCTTGCCCTTGCGGCGCACGGCCAAGCGGTTGCTCGCGGTGAGCCCGGGAACGACGCGCTTCGAGGGGTACTGAACGATGTTCATGTCGAGTGCCAACACCGAGGCGGTATTCGTTGCCGCCGCGGACGCGTCACCCGAGAGATCGTCGTTGTCGTAGGAAAGGCCGCCGCCGATCGAGTTGTCTTCGACGTTTCGATCGAGCTGCGTGATCGCGCCGCGAATATAGAAGTGCGGCAGGTTCTGATTGACCGGAAGCTCGGCCTGTTTCCCGATCGTGTCGAGATAGATGATCTGCTCCTGGTACTGCAGATCCAGATAGGAGAAGGCCTGGCTTCGCATGGTCATCCGGGAAACGGCCGACATCAGCATGTCGTCGGTACCGGCGGCGACCTTGCCCGTCGCGTCCGGGATGCCGATCGACGTGATGCGGAAACCGCGCACGCCGTTTGCCACGAACATCTGGTCCATGCACGTCAGCGACTCGCTGAAGCTCGTCATCGACCGGACCGCCTGGGTCTTCGGTACGGACGTGATGTAGGGATCTTCGGGGATGGTCTTACAGGCGACCAGCCCGAGACAAAGCGAAAGAACGAGTAGAGCTTTAGCAGCCATCGCGGTTGAATCCTCGGTTGATGTTGATGACGTCGCCGTCGATGACAACTTCGATCTCGTCGGGCACGTCGTTCTTGCCAGGACCGGTGAAGACGCTGCCGATCGACAGGCTACCGGTGCAGTTCACAATATCGCCTCGGTGATAGAATTTTCCGGGCTCCTGCTCCTCGGGAACGATCGTTTCGCCCGCGACGCTGGCTTTGTGCATCTTGCGGAGATGCGAAGCCTTCACGCGGGGCTTGTTGAAATCGTTCGCCAACGCGGTGTGCGCCGGCACGAAGGAGAGGCCGAGTGCGAGTAGCAACAGGGTGTTCGTGATCTTCATGGTGTAGCTCCCTCGGTCCTTATTGTGGACCAACTGGTTGAGAGTCGCGCCTTCTCTTGTCCTGGATCACCGAGAAGTCGGGAAATCGCTCGTATCCTCGGGAACCTGCTGGACTTCGGTGTCCGCGCGATCGCCCAAGGGGCAGAGCTCGGTCGGCGAGTCGATCGGCAAGCTCGGTACGGCTTCGAAAGACACGGTTTCGCAGTACGTGATCTCGATGGGATCGTCGACGTCCGCATCGCTGAGCGCAAACGCCGGTACGGTCGTCGTGAAGTCGAGGAAGAAGAGGGCGGTCAGCAGAAGTCGTTGTCGTTTCATCGGATGCCTCGGGTGCGTTGTTGATGAGGAGTCGACGGCGGGGGCTTCTCGGATCACCGAACGCGAAGAAAAACGGGGTGCGGCGCCGACTCTGCGGGGGAGTCGACGCCGCGGGGGAAGCCACGGCGTGGCTTCCAGGGCTCGTGTTTATTTACTGCTGGGGTTCGCAGTCGGTCGCGGCACCGAGCGATCCGAAGGTCGCGCACGCGTTCGACTCGTAGGATTTCGCCATGGTGTCGACGTACTTGGCGGTGCCCTCGAGGACCGGATCCCAACCGATGCGCGTGTAGTCGTGCATGGTCGCGACGCTCGTGTACGCGCTCGACTTCGTGCCCGACGCGACGGTATCGACGTTTTCACCCACCGCGAGGGTGATGAGGAGGTCGTGGACCTCGGTGGTGAAATCGCCAGCGACGCTGGCCTGGGCGAGGGAGAGAGTCGCGATCGCCGCAATCGCGACGGAGAACAAGCGGTTCATGGTGGTGCTCCTTGTGGTGTGGGTCCCGCTATTTCCGGGACTTGAAGAGGAGTCGCGCCAGGGCGTGTCACGGATCACCGATCCCGAAAAGAAAAAGCGCCGGCTCTTTCGAGCCGGCGCCAGAGGGGCAGGGGGACGTGTTGCCTTAGCGGGGTTCGCAGAAAGTCGGGTTGCCGACGGAACCGAAGGACGCGCAGGCGTGCGCGTTGTAGCCGCTGGCCTTGGTCTCGATGTAGCGCGCGTCGCCCTTGAGGTTCGTCTTGTAGTTGATGAGCGTGTCGTCGTGCACTGTCGCGACACTCGTCGTGGCGCTCGAGTAGTCACCCGTGGCGAGCGTGTCGACCTGGTAGCCGTAGGCGTCGGTGTCGAGCTGCGCGCGGATCTCGGTGGTGAAGGGGTTCGCGAAGCTCACGCTCGCGATGGTCAGGGCGGCAAAGCCGGCGATGGCGGAAACGAAGAGGCGGTTCATGATGTTCTAGCTCCTTGGTGGTGTTTGTGGGTCGCTTCCTGCGACTTGCCTAGGAGTCGGGCCAGGAGGGGTCTCAGATCACCTGCGGCAAAAAAAAAGCGCCGGCTCACGAATGAGCCGGCGCCGTCGTGTCGTGTCGGCTGCGAAGGTTACTCCTGGACGAGCATCTTGCTGCGCTGGCCGGGCTCGCAGTGGGTCGGGTTGCCGACGGAACCGAAGGACGCGCAGGCGTGCGAGTCGTAGCCGCTGGCCCGGGTCTCGATCCAGCGAGCGTCGCCCTTGAGGTTCGTCTTGTAGTTGATGAGCGTGAAATCGTGCACGGTCGCGACGCTCGTCGTGGCGCTCGAGTGGCGGCCCGAAGCGACGGTATCGACCTGGTAGCCGTAGGCGTCGGTGTCGAGTTGGCCGCGGACCTCGGTGGTGAAGGGGTTCGCGAAGCTCACGCTCGCGATGGACAGGGCGGCAAAGCCGGCGATGGCGGAAACGAAGAGGCGGTTCATGATGTTCTAGCTCCTTGGTGGTTTTTCGCGGGTCGCTCCTTACGACCCGTGAAGAGGTCGTTCGAGGAGCCGCCCTGGATCATCGACAGCAAAAAAAAGCGCCGGCTCGAGGTGAGCCGGCGCTTCGGAGGCGGGGAAAACCGTCGGGTTAGTGCTTCGGGCGGCAGTACGTCGGGGCACCGACCGAGCCGAAGGTCGCGCAGGCGTGGGCGTTGTTGCCGCTGGCCTCGGTGCGGATGTATTCCGCCTTGCCCTTCAGGTTCGTCTTGTACTGGATGAGCGTGTAGTCGTGCACGGTCGCGACGCTCGTCATCGCGCTCGAGTTGTCGCCCGTGGCGAGGGTGTCGACGTTCTTGCCGTAAGCATCGGTGTCGAGCTGAGCCCGGACCTCGGTGGTGAAGTCATTGGCGAAGCTCACGTTGGCGATGGACAGGGCGGCGAAGCCGGCGATTGCGATAGCGAAGAAGCGGTTCATTGGATGGTTCCTTTGGTGGGATCGTTTTCAAACTCTCTGTCGCGCCCCTGCGCGACTTGCTGAGGAGTCGTTCGCCGGCCGCTTCCGGATCACCCGAGCTCATTTTTTTCAGCGCGATCGCGATTTTTTCCAGAAAAGAAAAAGGCGCCGGCTCGAGGGGAGGAGCCGGCGCCTCGGGAGAGGAGGAGAGCTTTCGGGGTTAGTTCTTCTCCTCGCAGTGGGTCGCGGGGCCGATCGACGCGACGCTCGTGCAGGCGCGCGATCCACTGTGGCTGGCCTCGGTCCAGACGTCGCGTACGGAGACGTCGATCTTGACCGGACCCTCGATCTTCGTGTCGTCGTGGATCGACGCGACGCTCGAGTAGGCGACGGCGTTGGCGGCCGTGGCCTTCGTCGTAACGTCCCGGACTTCCACGGTAATTTCGACCCGATCCTTGATCACGGTCGAGAAGTCACCGGCGAAGCTCGCGGTGGCGAACGACATCGACACGATGCTTAGGGTGATAGCGGCGATGAGGGCGAAGGCGCGGAGCATGGCTTTTCTCCTGGCTTGTTGATGTCGCTGGCCGCGCATCTCGCGGCTCGTTCCGAAGTCGCGGGCACTTCCCGTTTGGATCACCGCGAAGGAAAAAACGATTTATCCCCACGGGGCAGTGCGGTACAGTACGATCGAGTCCTCGGTTAGAGAGGGTCGGCGACAAGCGATGGATCGAGAACAGTGGAAGACAGTTCTCAACGCGGCGAGCGACGGCGACGCGCCCGCCTTGCTTCAGCTGACCCGCCAGGTCAGCCGGCTCCTCGAGGAGTACGGCGCCTACACCGTCCGTAAGGAGTGGGCCGAGGACGTCCAGAAGATCACGGCAGCGGTTCTCGAGGGATGGGCCGAGGGTGGAACCCTCGCCGCGGACACCCATATCGAAAGCGTCACCAAGAACCGTTTTTGGGGTCAGATTCTCGATCTGATGACCCAGAACGATATGAAGGCGGGCCAGCTCTTCTTTCCGACCGTTCGCCGTCTACTCGGCAAGTGGGACGGGGCCCGGCGCGCCGAGGCGCAATGGGACGACATCGTTCAGGAGACCGCGCACCAGCTCTGGGAGAGCTGGATGAAGGGTGGGGTGAAACGCCCCTGGTCGCTGCTGTGCACCATCGCGAAACGCCGTTATCTCGACAAAATCCGCGCCGAGCGCCACACGGAAGAAATCGAGGATGAAGCTTCTGAGGAGCTGGGTGACAGCCCCGGCGAGCTCTTCACCGAACAAGCCCTGGCCGTCCTCGAAGAAGAGGAGCGGCAGGTCATTGTCCAAATGGACATCGAGGGCAGGACGCGCGTCGAAATCGCGGATTCTCTCGGCGTGACCGAAGGCCAGGTGCTTTCGACGCGCCGGGCGGGGTTGCGCCGCATCTGGAGATGGCTCGGCCGCGACCTTCCACCGACCTCGCGCGCCGTCTGGGAGGAGATGTTCAAAGGCGCGCGGCGAATTCCCCCGGAGGAAGTGGCCGCCAAGCTCAGTATGGAGACCGCCGAGGTCGTCGAGATCCTCGAAGAGGCGCGCGTCCTCACGGGGCTCGCATGAGGGAAAAAACTCGCTGTGAAGTGATCCGGAACGTCCACTGGCGCGACTTGGGTCCAGGGGAAGGTGGGTCATCGAACCCGCCGACAGGAGCCTCGACGAAAAGGATCGTCCCATGACCAGCAAGGCCCACGAGCCTGACTTCGAAGACCGACTCGAGCGGTCCACCGGTGCCCGCCTGCGCGGCGAAGACCCGCGCGAGCTGACCTGGCACCCCTCGGACAGCGAGTTGCTCGCGTTCCACGCAGAGCCTCGCGGGATGGAGGCCTCATTGCGGTCCCGCATCCGCGATCACTTCGGGAGCTGCGGATCGTGCCGCGATGCGTTCGCGGCGTTCTCGGTACTGGCCGCCGCGCCTGCGCCCGAGGTGGCGCGCGCAGCGGCCGCCGATTCTCCTTCTCTGCTCGAGCGCTTGTTCGAGCCGTTCCGCGCGATGTTCGCGCAGCCCGCCTTGGTCTCGGCCATGGTCGCGGTCTTCGCCGTCGCGGGTTTTCTCGCGATCGACCCGATCGATCCGGGCCCCGGTGAGGGCACCCGGGGCGTGTATCCCATCGAACGCACGCCCTCGGTCGATCCCGGCACGCTCGGTTCGGCGACCGTCACCCTGGCGAGCGGCTTTCCGACGCGAGTCGAAGCCGATGCGTTGTCGGGTTCTCGGGAAGTCGTCCTCGAGCTCCTCGCGCCTTCGACGCTTCCGGCGGGGCCCGAGTTCACGGTCCGCTTGATGGGGCCCGAGGGGGCCCGCGAAGCGGTCGCCCAGCTCGGCGAAGAAGCTCCGCCGCGGATCGCCGCGATTTTTCCGGCCGAGGCTCTGACGCCCGGCGCGTATCGGGTGACGGTCTTTCTACCCTCCGACGCGACGTCCGCGCTCGCGACCTACGAACTCGAGATCGAGTGATGCACCGTCTTCTCGTCGCCGCGGCGTTTCTCGCGCTGGCGTGCGTCGACGGCGGACGAAGCCCCGAAGCGAGTCTCGACGGTGCGCTGCACGTGACGTGTCGCGGGGCTGGCACAGCCGTGACGGTGATTGGATCGCGCGCCGCAGACGCAGGGCGCGTCGTCGCCCGGGACGTTCGGACCGACGCCGGACGCGGCAGCCGCTGCGAAGAGTCCTAGACGGCTCGCTTCTCTCTGAATCCAGCGATCTCAGTCGCACTGAATCCCAGCTCGACGAGGATCTCGTCGGTGTGTTCGCCGAGCTCCGGAGCCCGATCGCGGATTTCGGCGGGTGTCCGAGACAGTTGGACCGGGGTCGTGGCGAGAGGCGCCGGCGCGCGCAGGCCCGGGAAATCGACTCCGGCGAGGAAGCCCGCGGCCTGAATATGCGGGTCGTCGAGCGCCTGCTGGGGGGAGTAGACCGGACCCGCCGGGATGCGCGCGGCCTCGAGCTCGGAAATCGCTTGGGCGGTGGTTCGCTCAGCGCACCACGCCTGCATTCGTTCGCTCAGAAGTTCGCCGTTCTCACCGCGCTTCCTGTCGTCGGCGAAGCGGGGATCTTCAAGCCACGCCTCCGCTCCGACGAGTTCTGCCCAGCGCCGGAACAGTGGCTCGCCGATCACCTGGGCCATGATCCAGCCGTCGCGCGTTTGAAACGCGTCGGAAGGGCCGGCGAGTTGGTTGCGGTTCCCGGTGCCGACGCGGTTGGGCGCGTCGAGGGCCTGCTCGATGAGATACGCGTTCGAGACCGTCAGCGCGCTCGCCAGGAGCGAGCCCGAAACCACTTGTCCTTCGCCCGATTTCTGACGCTCGAGGATCGCCATCACCGTGCCGAAAGCGTGGAGGATCGCGGTGGTGAAGTCGACGTAGGGCATTGCGGATTTCATCGGGCTTTCTGCGTCTCCGCCGAGATGCATGTTGCCCGACATCGCCTGGCCGATCGCGTCGAAGCCGACGCGCTCGCTGTAGGGTCCGCCCGCACCGTACGCCGTAATGTGCGTCAAGATGATGTCGGGCTTGATCGAACGGAGATGCTCGTAGTCGAGCCCCATCGACTCGAGCGTCTTCCCGGGCAAGTTCGCGACGACGACGTCGGCGGTCGCGACCAGCTTTCGCACGATTTCCCGACCCTCGGGCTTCATCGGATTCAAGGTCATGCCGCGTTTGTTGCGCCCGCACTGGAGAAAGAGTGCGCCTTGGCCGCTGCCGCCCACCGGCGAGACGTGACGGTCCTCACCGCCGTCGACGCGTTCGATCCGTATCACTTCCGCGCCGTAGTCCGCCAGTAGCGTCGCGCAGTACGGACCCGCGATGTAGCGACCAAAATCGAGGACCCGAATTCCGTCTAAAACACCGCGCATGTGGGACTTCTCCTGTATTCTCGGCCCGGGGTGGGCCTCACGAGTATAGAGCCGTCGCGGGGCCCCGGTTGAAGACTGGGGCTCGTCGGCTCGTCAAACCCTTTTCACCCTCTCGGAGGCTTCATGACCACCGTACGCCGCTACTTACCCGCGCTTGTCTTGGCATGCTGCAGTTCCCTCTTCGCGACGTTCCCCGCCCTGGCCGAAGAAGGGGCGACGAAGGTCGCGGACGGACGCCAGGTTTCCATCGAATACTCGCTCAAAATGGACGACGGGACCGTCGTCGACGAAAACGTCGGCCGGGACCCGCTGCGCTTCGAGCAGGGGAAAGGCCAGATCCTTCCCGCCCTAGAAGCAGAGCTCGCGGGCCTCGAGGCCGGGGACGAAAAGCACGTCACGTTGCCGCCCGAAAAAGGGTACGGCGCTGTGAACCCCGACGCCTACCACACGGTGCCGGCCGAGAAGATCCCCGAAGAGGCTCGGAAGGTCGGCGCGGTCCTGATGGCGCAGGGCGCCAACGGGCAGCAGCGGCCGATGCGGGTCCACGAAGTGAAGGGAGATGAGATCGTGATGGATCTCAATCACCCGCTGGCGGGGAAGACGCTCCACTTCGATATCAAGATCGTTTCCGTCGAATAGGGACACGTTTGCGGAAGACCGAGGCCGGGCCGGGGCAGGTGGGGGCACCGTGCGGGGACATCCTCGCGCCGACCGGGTGACGAGATCCTTCGCGCGCTTCGGCGGCGCTGCGGAACTGCGCGCGGTACCCCCACCTACCCCGGCCTCGCGGCACCCAGCTAGCGTCCAGGCCAACGGGGGTCGCGTCGCTCGAAGAACGCGGCCACACCTTCTTTTCGATCCTCGGATTCTTCCATCACGGCTCGCGCATCGGCGGTTGCGCTCCAGCCGAGCTCGTCGCTTTCGGA
This sequence comes from Myxococcota bacterium, assembly GCA_965223705.1. Classification (GTDB taxonomy): domain Bacteria; phylum Myxococcota_A; class UBA9160; order UBA9160; family UBA6930; genus UBA6930. Next base: position 599,238 of record OZ245015.1, read on the forward strand.
GATCACGCGATCGATGGCCTTCAGCGATTGCTGGACGGCGACCGGTGAGTTCTCGGTGATCCGTTCCGCGAAAGCGATGGCCTCTTCGAGGGCCGTGCCCGCGGGCACGATTCGATTGACGACGCCGAGGCGTTCCATGCGATCGGCGCCGACCGGCTCGCCGGTAAAGATCATTTCCTTCGCGACGTTGACCGGTAGATGTCGCGGCGCTCGGAAGATTCCGCCGCTCGTCGGCAACAGGCCGCGCTTCACTTCGGGAAGCCCGAAGCGCGCGTTGTCCGCGGCCACGATGACGTCGCAGGCCAGGGCGGTTTCAAAACCGCCACCGAACGCGAGACCTTCCACGGCCGCCACCAATGGCTTGATCCGCTGGCGCCGGATGATTCCGTACTCGCCACCCCGAGGCGTCGGCGGCCCCGAGGTCTTTTTCATGTCGGTTCCCGCGCAGAAGTAGCGAGTTCCCCCGGTGAGCACGCCGACCCAGAGCTCCGGGTCGTCGTCGAGCTCGTTCAACGCCGCGTCGAGCGCAGCCGTCATTTCTTCGTCGATCGCGTTGCGTTTGTCTTCGCGCGTCATGGTGATGATGAACACGCGTCCGCGGCGTTCGGTTGTTGCTCTCATCCTGTGTCGTCCTTTTCGAGATCGCCGAGGAGTTTCGGAAGCCACGGCGCGAGATGCAGGGAACGGAGTTCATCAAGCGCGACGTAGCGCAGAGAGTGAAATTCTTCCCGGTCGGGACGAAGCTCTCCCGACCGCACCGTTCCCTGATAGACCGCGATCATATAGGAAGTGCGGTCGCCGTTCGGGTACACGACCGTGCAATCCGGCCCGCCGTAGACGCCGACGATCCTGTCGATCGAAACGGTGAGCCCCGTTTCTTCGCGGACTTCCCGGATCGCCGCCGCTTCCGGTTCCTCCTCCGGCTCGACGGCGCCACCCGGGACGACGTGCACGTCTCCCGAGGCGTGGCGGCCGACGAGGAGTCGGCCGCGCTCGTCGAACAGCGCGACACCGACCGCCGGGACCCCGAGCAGCTGATTCCCGACCTTCTCTCGGAGCCCCTTCATGTAGGGCGACATCCCCATGGAACTACGGTTCCGGATCGACGAGGTGACCCTTGGCGTCGCGAATCTCCGGGCCGTTAACGCGCGCGCGACCGTCGCCGAATTGCGCATCCCGCCTCCGCAGGGTTTCGCGCAGACCGTGCTCTTTCACGGAAGCGAGAAAGCCCCGCGCAGCGCGCGTGTTGTGTCCGCGCACGTCGTTTTCCGCGGCGAGCCGCTGGAGCGTGCGCGCGCCCATCAGCTCGAGCCCGAGATTGATGATCCGCTTGTTCGCGGCCAGGAGATCCGGATCGATCGCGTGGAGGCGATCCGCAAGCTGCTCGACTTCTCGCTCGAGGTATTCAGGTGGCACCGCCTTCATGGCGAGGCCCAACTCCTGCGCTTCGCGCCCAGTGATCGAGTCGCCGGTCAACAGCAGACGTTTCGCCCACTGCGGGCCTACGTGGTAGATCCAAAAGTTCGAGGGCAGCGCGCCCAGATCACGCGCTGGCGGGAAACCGAAGGTCGCGTCGTCCGCGGCGATTACGAGATCGCAGAGGAGCGCGATATCGGTGCCGCCGGCGAGACAGTAGCCGTGGACCTGGGCGATGCTCGGCTTGTGCATATCGAAGAGCGCCATGCGCATCCGCTGCGCGCGTTCGAGCCGCCACGCGTCGTCATCGAAACTCGAGAACTCATGCCCGCGGTAGCGATGCTCGTCGGATTCGACCCGCGAAACCGGTACGTGCGCGCCGCCACCCGCCAGGTCATAGCCGGCGGAGAAGGCCCGGCCCGCGCCACGCAAGATCACGCAGTGGACGTCGCGTCGGTTGTCCGCCTCCCACAGGGCTTCTTCGAGCTCCTTCTGCATCTCGAGAGAGATCGCGTTCAACTTGTCCGGCCGGTTCAGCGTAATCCGCGCGCGGCCCTCGTCTACTTCGTACGTAATGCTCGAAAAAGCGCTCATCGAAACTCCTGACTCACCGGGTCGCGGCTACTCTATCACCGCAACCCCACGGAGCTTAAGCACACATGAAGCGGTTAGAGGGAAAGACGGCGGTGATCACGGGAGCGGCGAGCGGGATCGGAGCGGCGACGGCCGAACGCTTCGTCGCCGAGGGCGCGCGCGTCGTGATCGCCGATATCCAAGACGACATCGGTGAGGCGGTCGCTGCGGGGCTCGGCGACCACGCGGTCTATCGGCACTGTGACGTGATCGAAGAAGCCGATGTCCGCGGTGCGATCGAGGAGGCCACCCGCCGCTGGGGACGGCTCGACGTGCTGTTCAACAACGCGGGGTTCGCGGGCGTTGCCGGTCCGATCGAGGAAGTGACGACCGAGAGCTACGACAACACGATGAACGTGCTCCTTCGCAGCGTCTTCTACGGAATGAAGCACGCCGCGCCGATCATGAAAGAGCAGCGCTCGGGAAGCATCATCAGCACCGCGAGCGTGTGCGGCATTCAGGCCGGGATCGGTCCGCATCTCTACACGGCGGCCAAGGCCGGTGTCGTGTCGCTGACGGAATCCGCGGCCCTCGAGTTCGCGGAATGGAACGTTCGCGTGAACGCCATTTGTCCCGGCTACATCGCGACTCAGCTCGCCGCGGGTCGCTCACTTTCCGACGTGTCGGCGGAAGAGGCCGCGCGTCGCCTCGATCTCACCCGCGACATCGTGAAGGATTCGCAGCCCATCGCGCGCATGGGTGAGCCCGAGGACATCGCGGCAATCGCCCTGTTTCTCGCGAGCGACGAATCCGTTTGGATGACGGGGACCGCCCAAGTGATGGACGGCGGACTCATGGCGGGAAAGCCCTGGCGAAAACAGCCCAGCGCGCTGACCGAGAACCGTCCCATCCGCATGTACGACCCGGCTGAGCGCAAGCGCTAACGGCGAAGCGGCTGAGCGCAAGCGCTAGCGGCGAAGCCGACCCGGCTGAGCGCAAGCGCTAGCGGCGAAGCCGACCCGGCTGAGCGCAAGCGCTAGTTCTGAAGCGTTGACGGTCACTCGGATAGTTTTCACACTCCCCCACGGTCTTTGGGGGGATCATGAAACGCTTCTTCGCCGCTCTTCTCGTGTGCGCGTTCGCCGTGAGCGCGACCGGGTGCGTCTACACCAACATCACCGCGCCGCTCGACACGGATCTCGACGCGACGGAACTCGGGAGCAAGGTCGGACGCTCGGAAGCACAGAGCGTTCTCGGTCTCGTCGCGTGGGGCGACGCCGGAACCCAGGCCGCGGCGAACGAAGGCGGCATCACCACATTGCGCCACGCCGACCGTGAGGTGTTTTCGATCCTCGGCGTCGTCTACGTCCGCAGCCGGACGGTGGTCTACGGCGACTAGTCGTGCGATCCGCTGTTCGACTCGCTCTCGCGTCCGCAACGCTCGTCGTGTCGGTGGGCTGTGTGAACGGTGCAATCCTCACGCGAACCGTGCGCCCGCTCGACGTCAACCTTCGCGAAACACCGGTCTTCGACCGCACGGCGAGTAGCGGAGCGAACACGGTGCAGTACTACGTGCGCATCGACTGGGGCAGCTTCGGAACGGGCGACGTGGCGAAGCGCTACGGCTTCTCCGAAATCCATTACGCGGATCTCGAGACGCTCTCCGTTCTGGGGTTCTTCACGCGCCGCACGGTCCACGTGTACGGCGAACACGCGAAACCGTAACCACAGCGTTCTGCCAGGCCTCGAAACCGTCACCAGACGCGCAGGCCGCGGTTGTTTTTCTCCGACAATCCCCCTCAACTAGTCACGAAACCTCCCGCCTGGTGTGACCCCTTCGGCGTTTGGCGTTCCTAGGCTCCTATGGGATTTGGGAGCCGTGTGGGAGCGGCTTTGGGGGAACGGCTTATGAGAAGTGTATTTTCGATTCGCGCCGTGGCAGCGGGCGCTCTCGCGGTGTTGCTTGCCACGTCGGCGAATGCCGCGACTTTTTCGCCCTCGGTCTGGTTGGAGATCCAAAGCAACGAGGGCAGCTCGAACGTGAGCTTCAATCAGTTCGGCAGCATGAGCGGGACGGAGACCGAGGTCGCCACCTGGACGATGGTGGGGCCGTGGACCGATGGGAACGGGGTTTGGGTCAACTCTTGGGAGACCGATCTCAAGGTCGATCCTTTCGTGACGAATAGCCTCGACGTGACGAACAGCTCCGCTGTAGCGCAGACCTTCGTCGCGACCATCTTGCTACCGATTCCGGCGTTCAGCTACGACGAGATTGTCGGCTCGAGTCTCGGTGCCACGGTGACCGACAGTGACGGCAACAACGTGCTGAGTTTCTCGGACAATGCTGTCGTTACGATGTATCAGGGGTTGATCAACGGTGTGTCCCTTCTCGATCTGAATACGCCCGCCAACCCGATTACGACGGCCGACTGTCCGGTTGCATTCGGAGGGTGCACGGCCGTTTCCGCGACGGGTGTGGCTTCCCTGGCGGTCGCTCCCGGAATCGCAAACGAGATCGGTATCACGCTCACATTTACGCTCAGCCCCGGAGACTCGGCGGCGGTGACGAGCCGTTTCGAGATCGTGCCCGAGCCCGGCACGGTGGCGCTCCTGACCATGGGCTTGGTCGGCCTCGGCTATTCGGGCCGAGTTCGACGCATCCGAGGCGCCGCATAGGACCGCTCCGTGGGGGACCCTGCCCCTCGGGTCCCGCACGCCACACCCTCGCCGAACGGTTCGCCGTTCTGAATGGGTTACCCTCACGGGCTGCCAGCACTTTGGCTGGCCGGCACCGGGAGCCAGGGCTTCCGGCCGACCTGTGAGGCGACCGATCCGATGAGCAACTTCGTTTTCAACCGACCGACGGAACTCTTCCCGGTTCAGGAGCGCGAACCCGTAGCGGGTGCCTGCTCCGAGTGCGGGGAAGAGCACTTGCAGCGCTACCCCGTCTTGTCCGAAGGCGGTTGGTTCATGGTGGTAAAGTGCCAAACGTGTCTCCATTCCGAGAGCCGCGAACGTTGGCACCGGTTGGGGCACGTGCAGCTCGCTACAGACGCGCTCGCCCGCTCGGGTTCGGAGGGCTAGCGCGATGATGGCAGTCGATGTCGGGGGCACGTTTACCGACGTGGTGTCCGTCGAAGACGGACAGATCCGGACGGCAAAGGTTTCGACGGACGGTGAGCAAGTCGATCGTGGCGTGATCGAAGGAGCGCAGGAGCTCTCCGTCGAGGCCGCGACGGTGTTCAACCACGCGAGCACCCATGGGTTGAACGCGATCATCACGAGGTCGCTCCCCAAGATCGGCTTTCTCACGACGGAAGGTCATCGGGACATTCCGGATATGGGGCGTTGCTGGCGCCCCGCTTCGGCGGTGACCGACCCGACCTGGCGGCGCTCGTTCGGCGACGCGATGAAGCCGCTTGTCGAGCGCTATCTGCGCCGGGGCATCGTCGAGCGGATGATGGCCTCGGGCGAGGTGTTCACGCCCCTCGATGAAGATCAAGCGCGAGAACAGATCCGGGTGCTCGGGCGCTGCGACGTTGCGGGCGTCGCGATCTGCTTGATCAACGCGTACACGAATGACGCTCACGAGAAGCGGTTGCGTGAGCTCGTGCGCGAAGAGCTCGGCGACGTTCCCTGCTCGGTGTCGAGCGAGATTTCGCCGCTCGCGAAGGAATACGCACGCGCGTCGACGACCTTAGTCGACGTGTTCATGAAGATCATCTACCAGGAGTACACCGAGCGCCTCGACGCCGGCTTGCGGAAGGCGGGCTTTTCCGGCGAGCTCAACTTCGCCGACTGCACAGCGAACCTCGTCCCGGCGCGCGACGCGATGTCGAACCCGTTCCAGGTGGTCTTCTCGGGCCCGGCGGCGGGCACCGTGGGTTGCGCACACTTCGGCAAACTGATCGACGCGTCGAATCTCCTCTGCGCCGATGTCGGCGGCACGTCGTGCGACATCAGCCTGGTCACCGACGGCCAACCGTTCGTGAACACGACCTTCGAGCTCGAGCACGACCTCATCGTCAATGCGCTCTCGAACGACATTTCGAGCATCGGTGCCGGCGGCGGTAGCATCGTCGCGATCTCCGCGACGGGCGACGTCACCGTCGGCCCCGAGAGCGCCGGAGCCGCGCCCGGGCCCGCGTGCTACGGGCGGGGCGGCACGCAACCGACGATGACGGATCTTTGCGTGCTCGCGGGTCTGCTCGATCCCGGCGCCTTTGCCGGCGGCAAGATGTCGCTCGACGCCGATCTAGCACGCCAGGCGTTCGAAAATCTCGACACGCCGTTGCCCTTCGAACAGCGGGTCCGTTACGCGTACGACATCGGCTTGAACAACATCGCCGAAGGCATCTTCAATATCGCGATCAAGCACGGCATCGATCCGCGCGACTACACCTTGGTCGCCTACGGAGCCGCGGGGCCGCTGCTGCTCCCGGCGATCGCCGATCTCATCCGTGTGAGTCGTGTCGTCGTCCCGCCGCACCCCGGGTTGTTCTCGGCGTTGGGTCTGCTCTCCGCCGATCAGGCGTACTCGTTGAGCCGAAGCGCTTACACCGTGCTCACGCCGGATTCCGCCGATCAAATCGGCCGGGTCTTCGAGCAAATGGAAAAGCAGTTGCGAGAACGGCTCGGCGGGGGCGACTACGAACTCGTGCGGTCGTTCGATGGGCAGTTGATGGGTCAGACCTGGGACACACCGTTCGTCGCTGTCCCCAGCGGGCGGCTCGACGCCGACACCATCGGCGGCATGATCAAGAACTTCCACGACGCGTACGAAGCGCACCACGGCAACCGCTTCGAGGCGATCCCGGTGCAGGGCGTGACCTATCGCGTTCGCGCCGTCGTCCCGACCGAGAAGGTGCAGTACGCCGAGCTGCCGGAGCGCGGGAGCGAGCCCCTCCGCAGCATCGGAACGAGCGTGTTGCGGTACCTCACCGACGGGGAGCAGCTCGCACAGGTCTACGACCGCGAATCGCTGCGGGCCGGCGACGAAGTGCCGGGGCCGGCGATCATCCGCGAGGCGCTCTCGACGACGCACATCACGCAGAATCAAGTCGCTCGAGTAGGACGCTTCGGCGAACTCAGCATCGAACAGAGCGCATAGGGGATTCCATGAGCCAGCAAATTACGCCCCACCCGGAACACGATCAGAACAGTGACCGCCTGCGCAACTGGACCGAAGAGCAGTTCGAGCGCGCCTACCACTGCGATCGTTTCACGGCGACCGTGTTGTCGAACCGCCTGCGTTACACCACCGATCACATGGGCACCGGGCTCATGGTGGGATCCTTCTCTCCCATCATCAGCGACTGGTACGACTTCGCGATCAGCATCTCCGGGCCGCCGGACATGGATTACGCGATGCCGGCGGTGAGCAGCAGCCTGCTCGTCTTCCTGGGGACGATGGAAGACGCGTGCCGCAACATCGTCGAGGAATACGGCCCCGAAAACTTGAAGCCCGGCGACGTGCTGATCTGCAACGATCCCTATCGAAACGGTCGCCACGTAAACGACGTGTGCTTCATTCGCCCCGTATTCCACCGGGACAAGCTCACCGCGTTCGTCAACGTCTGCGCCCATCAGCTCGACATGGGCGGGATCGTGCCCGGCGGTTTCAGCGCGTCGAAAGCGAACGTGTTCGAAACCGGCCTCGTCATGGGACCGACGCTCCTGTTCGAAAACGACGAGATGGTGCGTCGGACGATGAGCCTGGTGTTCGACAACACCCGCTTTGGGGAGCTCCTGCGAGCGGATTTCATGACGATGTTCGAGCAGCTCCAGCTCGGCGAGCGACTCGTCGGAGAGATCATCGAGCGCTACGGCATCGACGCGTTCCGCGGCACGGTGCGCTACTGCTGCGACGCCTCGGCGGAGATGATGCGCGATTCGTTCGAAGCCCTGCCCGACGGCGTCTACGAAACCGAGGATTGTCTCGACGCCGACGGCGCGGGAGACGACGAAGAACTCGTCGTGCGCGCGAAGGTCACGAAAGCGCGCGGCCGCATCGAAGTCGATCTCAGCGGCTCTTCACGGCAAGCACGCACGTGCATCAACGCAGGGCCCCTCGACGCGAAGACCGCGATCGGCGCGGTGTTCAAGATTCTCTTCGACCGAAAGTCGCCGTTTACATCCGGCGCCTACCGTCACATCGACGTGGTGGTGCCCCCCGGAACGGTGTTGTCGGCCATGCCGCCCGACGGCGCCATCATGCTCTATTGGGAAGTCACCCAGACACTGCTCTGCGCCATCCTTCGCGAGCTCGGCCGCGCGATGGGCGACGTGTCTGTCGGCGGGGACTACGGTGCGATGAGCGTCCACAACGCGCACGGCCTTCGGCCCGACGGAACGCCGTGGTCGAACGTCGTCATCTGTGGAGGCGAGCACGGACCCTGGGGCGCCGACAAGGATCACGACGGCGACAGCTACACCCTGACTTACATGGTGAATGCGATCGACCCGCCGACGGAAACGATGGAGCAGGATTCTCCGGTGCTGATGATGCGCAAGGAGTACGCCATCGATACCGGCGGCCCGGGAGAAAACCGCGGCGGCGCGAGCGTCGTCAAGGACGCGTTCTGGCAGGAGCCCGGCGAGCACCACACGTCGCCGCTTCGCTACAAGCGGCCGACCGGCTTCGGAACGAACGGCGGTGAGCCGGGGAAGCTCGGTGCGGCGTGGTTCTTCGACCCGGAGGTCGTTCCCGAGAACGGGCTTCTTCCGCGCGATCCGGCCGTCTACAAAGGCTCGACGCCGCTCGCGGGAATGCTCGACCCCGAAACGAAAGCGCTCGATCCCGAAGGCGAGTTCTTCTACTTCGCGCGTCAGCCGATCTGGCGGACGAAGAAGGGCGCCATGACGCGCTACCAGACGAACGGCGGCGGCGGCTGGGGTGAGCCCCTCCGTCGCGAGCCCGACCGCGTGCTGTCCGACGTTCGCAACGGCTACGCCAGCCTCGAGCATGCCCGGGAGGCGTACGGCGTCGTCATCAACGGCGATCCCGATCGCGACCCCGAGGGCCTCGTTCTCGACCTCGACGCCACCCGCGCGCTGCGCGCGCGCATGGAGGGCACGCGCTAGTTCCCGCGGGCTCCTAGTGGAGTGTGGCGAGAGCGAAGGCGGTGCCCGCTGCGAGAATCGCGGCGAGAGGCAGCGTGACAACCCAAGCGAACACCACGGTCGCGACGACGCGCCAGTCGGTGCGGCTGTGGATGCCGATACCGAAGATCGCCCCCGCCGAGACGTGCGTCGTGGAAACCGGGCTGCCGAGCAGCGACGCGCCGATCACCAGGCCGCTTCCGACGGCGTTAGCGAGGAGACCCTGCCCGTGGGTGAGCGACGTGATTCGGTGTGCCAGGGTTTCTGCAACTCGCCGCGCTGAAAGCCAACCACCGAGTGCCATCGCGAACGCCACGCCGCAGAGCGCCCAGCGCGGGTCGATCGCGAGCCAGCCCGCCGCCACCAGGAGTGCCAGTACTTTGGGCGTGTCGTTCAGGCCGCGCGCGAAGCCCAAGGCAAAGCCCGAAACCATGTGGAGTCGATCGAGGACACCCTGAAACGAGATGCCGAGCAGCGAGCCCGCGTAGATCGCTCGACAGGCGGATTGTTGATCGATGGTGAGCGCGACGCCGGTTCGACGGAGCACCATGGAACCGTCGCCGCTGATATCGACGGGATCGCGCGTCGTTCCGACGCAGATGCAGAGGTCGCTCTCGACTCCGAGTCGTTTGCGGATCCCGTGAAACAGGGGGTAGAGAAGCGCCGTGGTTCCGATCGCCAAGAACGGGCTCAAGAGGAGCGGCGCAAAGTAGCTACCGGCGAGAGCCGACCAAACCAAGTCGCCGGGCGCCAGGGCGATTCCGGCGCCCGCAAGCCCGCCGACCAGTGCGTGCGTCGTCGAGATCGGTCCCCCGACAAAGGTCGCGAGAAGCACGGTCCCCCCGGCACCGAGTCCGACCGAAACGAGGAAAGCGGGGTCTCCGACGACCGCGTCGGGCACGAGACCTTTGCCCCCGAAGGCCGTGAGCAGGCCGGCGGCGAGCGCCACCGAGGCGGCTGAACCCGTGAGCTGCGCGATCGTAGCCAGGGCGCGCGCATGCGGATAGCCGATCGTCCCCGAGCCGTAGAGCGTCGCCGTGGCTTTCACGTTGTCGTTCGCACCGTTCGCGTAGGCGAGCAACAACGCAGCGGTCACCAGGAGTACAAGGAGCAAGTGCGCCTCCCGGACGGGACTACGCCATTTCGCCTCCGCCGGTTACGCGAACCCCTGTTTTTTTGTGGTCTCCGTCACCCTAGCCACGACCGGACGTTAGGTGCTCCCGTTGCCGATCGGTGAACGCATCACCGTTCATGATCGCAAGAGAATGTGGGATGATATGCGCCGCGTCGGGAAGGGTACGAGGAAGCCACATTGCGAAATCACAAGCTCATCCATGTCATCCTTGGAGCCGCCTTGCTCGGTCTTACGAGCGGATGCGCCACGAGTCAGGAAGTGAGTCAGCTCCGCGAAGAACTGCGGCAAACCCGCCAGGAAGTAACGCAGGCTCGGACGGCGGCGGAGAACGCCGATCAACGGGCACAGCGGGCGGAGAACGCCGCTCGCTCGGCCAGCATCGAGGCGGGCCGAGCTGCCGACGCGGCCGCCTCGGCGTCGGCGGAAGCTCGCGCCGCGAGCGACAAGGCCGAGCGCGTCTTCAAGGCGTCCCTGCGGAAGTAACGCACCATGCGGCGGCGTTGGCTTCTCTTGCGCAGCTGCGTCTGCATCGGCTGGATCGCGGGCCTACTCGCCCTTCCTGTTCGGGCCGGCCCCGAGAGCGCGGCGCAGGCCGACCGCGTGAAGGTCTACAAGTCAGAGCGCAAGCTCTTGCTGCTTCGTCGCGGGCGCATCCTGCGACAGTACGCGATCGCGCTCGGCCAGAATCCCGAAGGACACAAGCGAGAGTCCGGTGACGGGCGCACGCCCGAAGGGCGCTACGTCCTCGATTGGCGCAGCGACGAGAGCCGCTTCTACCGGGCCATTCACGTGTCTTATCCGAACGGAGCGGACGTGTTGCAAGCGCGTGAGCGACGGGTCGACCCCGGAGGCGCGATCATGATCCACGGGTTGCCGAACGGCTTGGGCTTGATCGGATCGGCGCATCGCTTCTTCGACTGGACCGACGGTTGTATCGCCGTGACGAACGAAGAGATGGATGAAATCTGGGAGCGCGTCCCGGACGGTACGACCATCGAGATCTGGCCCTGATGCCGCGTCGTTGTGTCGCCTGGCTGTTTGCCGCGAGCTTGTTGTTCGCCTGCGCGAAGCGTCCAGCGCTCGAGGCCCATCCGGAGCCGCAGCCCTCGAACGTCGCGGGCCGACAGGGCGTACACGTCGCTACGGCCGACGATACGCTGGTCGAGCTCGCCCGAACCTACGCAATCGGCTACGTCGAACTCGTGGCGGCGAACCCCGGGATCGATCCTTGGTTGCCGCCGGCGGGCACACCGCTCGTTCTTCCGACCGCGCATCTGCTGCCGCCGGGACTCCATGAGGGGGTTGTCATCAACCTCGCCGAGCAGCGCCTCTATTACTTCGACGCGCCGGGCCCGCCCCGCACTTATCCGATCGGTGTGAGCCGCGCCGGTTGGAGGACCCCCATCGGTGAGACGACCGTCACCCGAAAGGCCGAGGCTCCGACCTGGTACCCGCCGGAGTCCGCCCGCCGCGAAGATCCGAGCTTGCCGATGGTCGTGCCGCCCGGGCCCGACAATCCCCTTGGCGAGCGGGCCCTCTACCTGGGCTGGCCCCGCTATCTCATCCACGGGACGAATGAACCGTACGGCGTGGGAAGACGCGTGAGCCGAGGCTGCATCCGGCTCTACCCGGAGCACATCGAAGAGCTCTACCCGATGGTCTCGCCGGGGACGAAAGTCCGGGTCATCGACGAGCCCATCAAACTCGATTGGGTCGGGGACGCGCTCTACATCGAGGCACATCCGACCCTCAAACAGGCCGGAGAACTCGAGGAGCACGGGTTTTTCCGACCGGTAGAAGCTCCGGAGCTTCGCGAGCGGATACCCGCGATCGCGATCTCATCCGCCGACCGCGTCGATTGGGCGGCCGTCGACCTCGCGGTGCGCGAACGCCGGGGCGTGCCCATCCCGATCATCCGGGGCTCCAAACCCCGCCCGAATTGGCTTTTCAGCCGGCACGCGTCGAGGTGATTCGTTAGCTTCGAACTCTCGAGACCGGCGCCGGGCTTGCCCCCATCTGCTGGGTCCTTTCTGCTGAGTCCTTTCGGGAGTGGATGAATGGCGCGGGACGAGTCGTACGAACTACTCGAGGCGGTCGAGCCCGACGTCGCGCGCTTGGTCGAAGAGCACGAGAAGCGTCGGAAGCACTGGTACTACCACGACCTTGTTCCGTGGGAGCGGGCGGAATCGTTCCGCGACAAGCCCTGGGACCCCTCGCAGTGCACCCTTTCCGAAGACGCCCGGGCCTCGCTCGCCTTGAATCTTCTCACCGAAGACAACCTGCCTTGGTATCACCGGGGATTGGCCACCGAGCTCCCGCGGGATTCAATGTGGGATCGGTGGCTCGGTATCTGGACTGCCGAGGAGGGCCAGCACTCCGTCGCAATCCGCACCTACCTGCTGGCGTCGCGCAACAGCGATCCCGAGGCGCTCGAGAACGATCGCATGGATACGATGAAGTCCGGCTGGCACGGGGACTTCTCGAGCCCCATCGAGTTGTTGGCGTATACGTCCGCCCAAGAACTGGCGACGCGCGTAGCGCACCGGAACGCCGGCGACATCGCCGATGACAAGGCGGCCCTCGATCTGATGCGCAAGGTGGCGACGGACGAGAACCACCACTTCGTGTTCTACCGAGGCGTTCTCGCAGCACTGCTGCGCGAAAACGCCTCGGCTGTCCTGCAGGGGATCTACGACTCCTTCGTCGATTTTCGGATGCCGGGCTCGAGCATTCCGGGCTTCTTGCGGCGCTCCGTCGCGATCGCGCGCGCCGGCGTCTACAACCTGCGGATTCATCACGATCGCGTGTTGTGGCCGCTGCTCGACTACTGGAAGATCGGTTCTCTGTCCGGTCTGACCGGTGAGGCGGCGGAGTTCCAGGAGAAGATCATGGCGCTCCCCGATCGCGTGATGCGCAGCGCCGAGCGCTTCGAGGCGCGGTTCGGCACGGCTTAGCCGACCGCTCACCGCACTCTTCGTATACGCGGCCCTTACGACGGCTTGCGCGACCACCGTGCCGGTCCAGCAGGGCGATCTCTGCGCGATCTTCGATCAAAACCCGTCGTGGTATTCCTACGCGCTGAAGTCCGAGACGACCTGGGGAACGCCGAAGCACATTCAGCTCGCGTTCGTCCGCCAGGAATCGAGCTTTCGAGCGAACGCAAAGCCGCCGTTCCGCTGGTTCCTGTTCGTCCCGCTGGGTCGAGCTTCCTCGGCGAAGGGTTACCCGCAGGCTCAGGACCCGGTGTGGAATGAATACGAAAGCGAGCGAGGCAGGTTGCTGCGCAGCCGCTCGGATATGAAGGACGCCCTCGATTTCATCGGCTGGTACAACCACAAGAGCCACCGAAGGCTCGGTTTGTCGAAACGCGACGCCCGCTCGCTGTACCTCGCCTACCACGAAGGCCATACCGGCTACCGACGCGGGAGCTACCGAAAGAAGGCGTGGTTGATGCGCGTGGCAGACCGCGTTGCAGCGAACGCGGAGCGCTACGAGGCACAGCTGGGTCAGTGCGAGGCGAAATTTCGCCGGCGAGGAATCTGGCCGTTCAGTTGATCCGGTTGGCCTCTCTATTTAGTATAGATTATATCTGTACATTCGTGTAAGCTTCCGGGATGGGAGCAAGAAGCGAATCCACCGAACCGCCGTCTGTACTCCTGACGGGGGCGACCGGGTACGTCGGCGGGCGGCTTCTCGGGCGACTCCGGGATTGCGGAGCGCGAGTTCGGTGCCTGGCGCGCCGCCCCGATTACCTCCGATCTCGGGTGGATGAAGCCGTCGAAGTCGTTTCCGGCGACGCGCTCGAGCGCGACACACTCGAGCGGGCGCTTCGCGGGGTCGAAGTCGCGTATTACATGATCCACTCGATGGGCTCCGCGGGGAGCTTCATCGAACAGGACCGCGTGGCGGCGCGGAACTTCGCGGCCGCTGCGAAGTCCTGCGGCGTTCGGCGCATCATCTACCTGGGCGGACTCGGCCAGGAGGGCGCACAGCTCTCGAGCCATCTCGAAAGCCGTCACGAAGTCGGCGAAATCTTGCGCGCCTCCGGACTCGAGGTCATCGAGTTCCGGGCCTCGGTGGTGATCGGTTCCGGGAGTCTTTCGTACGAGATGGTGCGTTCTCTCGTCGAAGGCCTGCCTTTGATGATCACGCCCAACTGGGTGCGCACGCCGGCGCAGCCGATCGGGATCGAGGATCTCCTCGATTACTTGACACGCGCCTTGACGCTTCCGATGCCGAACGGTGCAGCCCGGGTATACGAGATCGGCGGTGCGGACCGCGTCTCTTACGAAGACATGATGAGGACCTACGCGGATCTTCGAAAGCTGCCGCGCTGGATGCTTCCAGTCCCCGTGATCACGCCCTGGCTCTCGAGCCTTTGGTTGGGGCTCGTCACGCCGATCTACGCGCGGATCGGCAGGAAGATCATCGACAGCGCCGCCTATCCGACGGTTGCGGATGACGCCGACGCGCGCCGCGACTTCGGTGTCGAGCCCGTCGGCATTCGCGAAGCCATGTTCGCCGCGCTCCGCAACGAAGACCGGAAGTTCGCGGCAACGCGCTGGTCCGACGCCGTCTCAGCGGCCGGCGTCGAATCCCGCTACGGCGGTGCCAGGATCGGAAGTCGCCTCGTCGATAGCCGCAGCTGCCGGGTGCCGGTGGGTCCCGACGAAGCATTCGCGCCGATTCGCCGTATCGGTGGCTCACAGGGTTGGTACGCCTACAACTGGCTCTGGAAAGTTCGCGGCGCACTCGACCGGATGCTCGGCGGCGTCGGGCTGGGACGCGGCCGCTCCGAGCCCGAACACCTTCGCGTCGGAGACGCCCTCGATTGGTGGCGGGTCGAGGAGTACATACCCAACAACCTCCTGCGATTGCGCGCCGAGATGAAGGTTCCGGGACGGGCCTGGCTCGAACTCGAGGTTCGGGAGCGCGAAGGAGGGAGCGAGATCGCGCAGCACGCGGTCTTTGAACCCTCTGGCTTCCTCGGACTCCTCTACTGGTACGGGATCTATCCCCTACACGCACTCGTGTTTCGCGGGCTCATCGATCAGCTCGGCCAGCGGGCTCGCGAAGCCGGCGCTGCACGCGGCGACTAATCGCGACGGAAGCGCCCGCTGCGGTCCAGACCCGTTGCGACGGGAACGCGCGCTGCGGTCCAGACCCGTTGCGATGGGAACGCGCGCTGGGCTTCAGTGAAGCGCCGACTCCGCCGCTGCGCTCTTGAGCCCGTCGAGGGCCGCACGCTCGATCTGCCGCACCCGCTCGCGGGAGAGTCCGAACGCGTCACCGATCTGCTGGAGCGTCATCTCCGGCTTCCCGTTGAGACCGAACCGCATCGACAGCACTTCCCGTTCGCGGCGTGTGAGTTTTGAAAGAAGCGAAGGAACGCGTCTCTCGGCGAGGTGTCGATCGAGCTTCTCCTCGAGGCTCTCCTCTTCGCGATCTGCAATCCGGTCGATGAGAGCCACGGGATCATCCGGTGCGAGCGGTTCGTCCAGGCGGAGCGGGCGCCGGTCGGCCTGGATCAAACCGGTTACCTCGCTCTCGGAGAGATCGAGCGTTTTCGCGAGCTTGTCACGGGTCGGGTCGTCAACCGCCGTCCGGCGGGCGCGACGCAGCCGGACGAGTTTTTCGTGCACACTGGTCGGAAGGCGAACCGTCCGTCCGGTGTTTTGAACCGCCCGAACACACGACTGTCGGACCCACCAAACGGCGTACGTCGAGAAGCGGAACCCCGCCTCGGGATCGAACTTTTCCACCGCGCGAATCAGACCGAGATTTCCCTCTTGGATCAAATCCAAAAACGATACGCCCATCCCTCGAAACCGTTTCGCCACCGACACCGTGAGCTTCAGGTTGTGGCGGACAAACCGATCGCGGGCGCTTCGATAGTCGTCGCACGCAACCTTCGCGTTTCGAAGCCTCGTCGAGGGCTTGCCGTCGTACGTGTCGACAAAATGAAAAAGTAGCTCTAGACGCGGGCGTATCTGGCCGAACAGTTCGCGCAACCGCCGCGTGTAGCCCGCCGGCCGCTTGTCGAGCAATTCTGAGGCCGCGAAGAACGAAGCGTCGATTTCGAGAGACACCCGGTCGCCACCCGCGTCGATTCGAGGCCTGACCATTGTGCTCGTGAGCAAGCCCGCCAGACGGACCGCTTCCCACCGCGCGAGGAGGTAGAGCCAACAAGGCCTCGACACCGAGAGCGTCTCTCGCAGAGCCACCTCCGCGCGTGCCATCTCCCGTCCGAGCCGAACCTCCTCCTCGCGCGTGAGGATCTCTGTGTACCGAATCTCCGCCAGGTAGGCGTCGAGAAGCTTCTCTTCAGCGTCTTCGGAGGCACCGCGGAGTCCCGTCGCTCGGGATCCAAAGATTTCCATAGCCGAACGGTATCGTATTGTATAGATAATATCTATACATACATGTCGCGTCCCGAGGGCGACTTGACGATATCGACGCGCTCTTGCACGTTCCCGACACGATGTACCCGACTTTCTGGACCCCGCTTTCCTCCGAGCTTCTCGGGCGGCTTATGAAACGAGCCGTGAGGGGTTTCGTCGTCGCGTAGATCGACACTACAGCCAAGACCTACCGAACCTCTCCCGTCACCTGGCCGGAGGGGTTTTTCTTTTCTGGCCGATCCGGGAACAGCCGAGGAAAGCCATGACGCAAGCCAGCCGCCCGCTCGAATCAAACGTCCATGTCCGGCGCACCGACGACCTCGCGATGTTCATCGCGATCGACTCGCTCCGCCTCGGACCGGCGCTCGGCGGCTGCCGCTGGCTCCCCTATCCGTCGGAAGAGGCGGCGCGGGAAGAAGCGAAAGCGCTCGCCGCCGCGATGACACGCAAGGCGGCCCTCGCCGACTTACCTCTAGGGGGCGGAAAGGCCGTCGTGATCGGCAATCCCGCCGAGCGCACGACCGCGCAGTTGCACGCCTTCGGGGATTTCGTCGAGTCCCTCGGCGGGGCCTACATCACGGCCGAGGATATGGGCACCACGCCGTCCGCCATGTCGCTGATCGCGCAACGGACGTCCCATGTGATCGGCCTCCCGCCGGAGGAAGGCGGGTGTGGAGATCCGTCTCCCCACACCGCGATCGGGGTGTTCCTCGCGATGAAGGCCGCGCTCGCGCACGTGGGCCGGGAGATCGAGGGTGCGCGCATCTCGGTCCAGGGAGTCGGAGCCGTGGGGAGCGCGCTGGTCCGCGAGCTTGTCGAAGCCGGCGCCATCGTAAGCGCCGCCGACCCCGAGCCCTCGCGTCTGGCAGGGCTTCCCGAGGCGGTCAATCGCGTCGCGCCGGAACGCGTCCTCGACGAACCGTGCGACGTCTTCGCACCGTGCGGCCCTCCTGGTGTTCTCCGCCTCGATAATCTCGACCGTCTCGATACGCGGGTCGTTTGCGGCGCCGCCAACAACCCGCTCTCCGAGGGGGCGGTCGCGGCCGAGCTGGATCGTCGCGGCGTGTTCTACGTCCCCGACTTCCTCGCGAATGCCGGCGGACTGATTCATCTACAAGTCGCGCGCGAAGGGGGCGACGCAGCAGCGACTCGGGAGAGGCTCGAGACGATTCCGCGCAATCTCCGCGAGGTGATCCGGAAGGCGAGCCAGAAGGGCCTCGATCTTCTCGCGGCGGCCAACGAGGTGATCGAGGATCGGCTCACCCGCTAGTGGGCTTCTCCCTTTGCCAACGAGCGAGCTTGCTGCGGGCCTTGTTTTGCTCCGGATCGAGGAGGGCGTCGTGACGCTCTGCCTTGTCGAAGAGCTCGATGACGTAGCCGTTCGGATCGCGGAAGTAGATCGAGTGCCCGATCTTGTGATCGACGGGCCCGCGCACCTCGCGACCTTCTGCACGCGCCTTTTCGACCATGGCCTCGGAATTCTCCCGAGACGTTTCGAGGGCGATGTGGAGATCGAAATCGTGCTGCTCTTTGAACTCGAACGGCGTACCGGGCACTTCGAAGAAGGCGAGGAACGAGCCGTCCTCCATGCGATAGAAGGTGTGGAGGATCGAGACCTTCCTTCCGGTCTTCGTCTTGTTGATGGCGAGGGCTTCGGCGAGCGGCAGCCCCAGAAAATCTTCGTAGAAGGCACGCGTCTCTTCCGAGTCGCGACACCGATAAGCGTTATGATGCAGACCGCGGATCTTCATCGGGTGACCTCCACGGGAAGTCTAGCACCGCGGTTACGCTAGCCTCGAGAGGTCACCGCGCGCGTTTGTCGTTGGAGGCAAGAAGATGGCCCGAGAGACGAGGGTCGATGTCGTGATCCCCGTCGTCGGCGCGGCGGCGCAGACGCGACGCTGTGTCGAGGCACTGTACGCGCATGTATCCCACCGACTCGGCACGGTCCTCGTGTGGGACAACGCGTCGGATGCCGAGGCCCGCGAAACGCTCGGGGCTCTCGACTACCCCGGACTTGAGATCCGCCATGCCGACGAGAACTCGGGCTTCGGCGGCGGGTCGAATCGTGCGGTAGCAGCGGTGCAGTCCGAAGCGGTCCTGGTGATGGGTTCGGACGAAGAGGTGGATTCCGATTTCTTGTCTCCGCTCTGCGAAGCACTCGACAGCGATCCCCAACTCGCACTCGTAGCGCCCGTCGACCGCAGCGCGTCGGCGACGGTCCGCCGATATTTCGACAGCCCCGTCATTCCGACGTTCACGTTCGGGGGGGCCGCGTTTCTCGTACGCAGGCAGGTCTTTATCGACTCGGGAGGTTTCGACCCCGAGTTCCGTCTCGGCTACGCGTGCGAAGACTTGTCGCGGCGGTTTGTTCGCGACGGTTGGAAGATGGGCGTCGTGCCCGCTGCAACACTCGGACGCGTTACGGGCGCGCGCGCGAGCGACCGCACGCTTTACGACCGCCGCTATCCCGCCGCCGCGAGCAACGTTCTCCTCGTCTCGGGCCCGGTGGTTCGAGCCGCCGGTCCCGTGCGCGACGCCGCGGTCGACCTGCTCTCGGGCGGCGGAACCTTGCAGTGGCTGGGAGATGACCCGGTCGAAGGCCTCCCCGCTTTCGAAGTGGCTTTCCGACCGTACTCGTTCGTCGGGGCGTCGAGAGCGCTGCTTCGCGGGAGCGCCTCTCGTCCCGTCACCGAGCTTTGGCTCGCAGGACGCTCCGAGGTAGTGAGGGCCGCTCTTCGTTCGTGTGCGCGGCGGGCTTCGATT
The DNA here is from genome assembly GCA_965223705.1 of Myxococcota bacterium. Lineage (GTDB taxonomy): Bacteria > Myxococcota_A > UBA9160 > UBA9160 > UBA6930 > UBA6930. Next base: position 618,630 of record OZ245015.1, read on the forward strand.
CCTACGCGGGAGTTCGATCTGCGTCGGCAATCGCATCGCGTCGAATCCGGCCGTTCGTTCAATCTCTACCGTCCCGTCAGAAAAGCGGTGAACGCCGGCCGCGATTGGGTGATCTCACGCTTCGCGCCGCAGCGGGTTCAGCGGAGCGTTCCGCTTCTTCCCGAAGATCGTCAGCACAAACGGCGCCGTTGGCACGTGCTGACCGACTTGATTCACGAAGAATTGGGCGACGGCCTGGTCGTTGTGGAACTCGGTGCGCTGAACGGCGTCACGGGCCAGCACATCCTTCGCTACTGCCCGTCGATTGCGCGCCTCTACTCTATCGATCTCGAGCCTTTGCGCGGAAAACAGGGCGAGCCGTCATCCGATGAACGTTTTCGCTTTATCCAAAGCGACTCGGCAAAGGCCGCAGGGCCCTTCGCCGACCACTCCGTCGACCTCGTGTTCATCGATGCGGACCACTCCGAAGAGGGAACGCGCCGAGATCTCGCAGCTTGGCTTCCGAAAGTCCGAGAGCACGGAATCGTCTGCGGGCATGACTACGGGTCCCACGCGTATCCGGGCGTCAAGACGGCCGTCGACGAGGCCTTTGCGGCACGACCCGAACAGGTTCATCTCGACGCCAACAAAGTGTGGTGGGTTCGGAAAAGCGAGCCCTGAGAAGCGGTTCGATTTGCGCTCTCCACGCAGCCTCGCGACATGTCGCTGAGCGCCGGTTGCCGGCTCGTTGCCGCGTCGAGTGGCCTCCGTGCGGCGCACGAGCTCAGACAGGATCGGCCGTAGGCAAGTCTTCGTCACCTGACGATCGCGACTTGGCTCTCACTGGGTCACATGACTCACGCGCTCGCCATCGCTTTGGGACTCGCGGCGTTGCTGGTCTCCGCCTCAAGCGCGGCGTGCACCTTCGCGATTCAACCCGAGAAGTCCCGGCTCAAGTTCCACGTCCGGCATGGCGGTTACGCGAAACCCGTTCGGGGGACGTTCGACGCCTTCGCGGGCACGATCGAATACGACGCCTCCAAGCAGGTCGAAGCGGTCCGGATCGACGTGACGATCGACGCCAACAGCGTGGATACCGACAATCGCTACCGGGACGATCACCTGCGCGAAGCCTTCTTGGAGATCGATCGCTTCCCGGAAATCCGGTTTCGTGCGGTTCGGATGGACCCCGCGGAGCAAATTCTCCACGGTGAGCTGACGATGAAGGGGATCACCCGCACCGTCCCCCTCAAGTTAATGGCTGTGCGGCTGTTTACCGATCAGGAAGGCGTAGCCATGCTCCGCTGTCGGGCTGTCGGCAAGGTCAACCGCCGCGAGTTCGGTGTTGTGGAAGATGCATCCCGCAGCGAGGGCCTCAGAAAGCTGGTGGCCCGAATCCAGGAAGGCCTGGACGAGTTCATCGAGGACGACGTCGACATCGTGATCTCTGTAGTCGCCAGAGCCAGATAGTGCGACGGGCCAAGGGTCCGCAGTGGGCGCTCCTCGTTTCGTGGGTTCCCCTCCTGATCGTTGCGGCGATCTCATCGGCCGGCACCTCGGAGGAGATCGACCCCGATCTCGCCCACGCCACGCTCATGGCGGAGAAACGGTTTCCTTCGGCTCGCGAGTGCAGCAACTGCCACCCGAATCAGTACGAGCAGTGGTCGATCTCGCAGCACGCCTACGCGCAGCTCAGCCCGGTGTTCAACGCGATGCACGGGACCTTGGTCAAGCAGACCAACGGCACGCTCGGGGACTTCTGCATTCGGTGCCATACACCGGTGGGGATGCAGTTGGGAGAGCCGGTCTTTACTTCCAACCTGAACCGGAGTCCGGTGTCGCGCGAAGGCGTGACCTGCACGGTCTGCCACCGCATCCAACGCGACTACGGAAAGGTCAGCGGCCGGATCGGCCTCCACGAGGGTGGATTGGAAGAGCCGGTGAGCGGACCGACCGGAAATGAAGAGTTGAAGCGTGTCCTCGGGGATCCGGACCGCTACGTCCGGCGGAGCTCCGGTGAGGGACAACTCGGCGTCCACGGCGATGTCATCCAGTTTGCGCCGATCGAGACGTCGGCCTTTTGCGGAACCTGCCACGACGTCACCTCGCCCAGCGGGCTTCGTCTGGAGGAGGCCTTTAGCGAGTTCCGCCATTCACCGTCCGCCGACCAGGAGACGGGTTGTCGGGATTGCCACATGAGCCAAGAGCCCGGTCTACCGTCGGGCTTCAAGATCGGTCCGGCAGCCGTGGTGGGCGGCCGACCCACGCGCGACCGACCGCTTCGAGACCATCGCTTCGTCGGTCCGGATCACTCGGTGGTCCACCCCGGAATCTTCCCCTTCAGCCCCGGCGCCGAGGACCTCGCCAGCATGGCGGAGTGGCTGACCTTCGATTGGAAGGCCGGTTGGGGCACCGATGCCTACGAGGACCAGGCGGCGCTCGATGCGGTGTATCCCGAGCGTTGGAAGGACGTCGGCGACCGCTACGACGCCAGGGAAATCGTCGACGAGAACCTCGAGCGGTTGGAAGTCATGGCCGAGGCTCGACGCGAACTCCTGAAGAGGGGCTATCTGCTCCGTGACGTTCGCGGGGAGCGCGGTCCCGAAGGCGTCGACGTTCATGTTCGCGTCGAGAACGGAACCTCGGGACACAACGTTCCGACGGGCTTTACCGCCGAACGGCTGGTTTGGCTCCACACCATCGTCCGGGACGCCCGGGGAGACGTCATCTTCGAATCGGGTGATCTCGATCCGAACGGAGACCTCCGCGACGGTCATTCTCGTTACGTCCGCGCAGGCGAGGTGCCGCACGACGATTCGCTCTTCACGCTGCAGTCGCGCTTCGTCTTGCGAAACCTCCGGGAGGGTGAGCGGGAGGAGGTTCTCGCGGTGAATCACGCCACCGATCCACTTCCCTTCGTCCGGCCCGACCCGAATCCGAACTTCATCAACGGCGGGCCGGCGGGAATTCGGTTGCACAAGAAGGGGATCGAGCCGGGAGGCTTCCGCGACCACCGCTACCGAATTCCCAAGGAACGGTTCGAAGGGAAACCCGCTCCGTACGCCGTCACGGTGCACCTGAAGGCAGGCATGGTGCCCGTCCATCTGATCGGCGAGATCATGGGGGTGGGTTTCGATTACAACATGAGCGCCGCCGAGGTCGCTCGGGGGGTCGTCGACGGTCATCAAGTGCTCTGGACCCGAGGCTTCCTGATCGAAGGTGCGACGCACCCGTGATGAAACGCTTCTGGCTGCTGTGCGCCGTGATCGGGCTCTTTGCGGTTCCGAACGAACCGGGATACGCCGCTTCTCCCGCACTCCCCGATCGCCCTACGCCCCTAGAAGAACTGCCCGAGCAACCTCACCCGCTGCTCTCTCTCGGCTCCGAATATCTCGCGTCCGGAAAGCTCGACAAGGGGTTCGAGCTGCCGACGGGCGCCGTTTGGCAGCCGCAGCTCTTGGTCTGGGGATCTCTCCGAACCGCACTGCAGGGAGAGTGGGGAGACGGCAGGGACCAGGCGCAGTGGGCGAATCGCGCCGATCTCTTTGCCCAACTCTCCCTGACCCCGACCGAGCGCCTGGTGATCAGCCTCCAGCCGCTGCACGAAGGCGGCGAGTCGTCCGGCTATCGGTTCGGGCTCGACGGCGATCGCGCGGAGTTCGACGGCGAATTCGATTCCTTTATCGAGACGCTGTATTTCGAGGGGGATTTCGGGGAGCTCTTCCCCGCTCTCGACCGCAACGAAGCCTGGCCGAGGGATCTGGGGTTCGTGTTTGGCCGCGCGCCGGTTAATTTTCAAGACGGCTTCCTGATCGACGACAACATGACGGCCATCGGTTTGGTGCAGAACTCTCTTTCGTGGCCGGGAACCTCGAACGCCCGCGTGTCGTTCTTGGCCGCTTGGGACGATGTGCACCGCGGAGGCAACAATCGGCGGGGGGGCCACACCCAGCTGACGGGTGCCTTTCTGGAAGTCGATCGCGGAGAGACGACCTGGGCATTCGATTCCGTCTACGTAAGCGGCGACGGGCCTGGGGACGGCGTCTTCGCGGGAGTGAGTGCGATTCGCAGGATCCGCGACCGCTGGAACGTCACCACCCGGTTCTTGGGCTCGTATGCACTGGACGAGGAAGTGGACGAGCTGAGCGACGGGTTGCTCGGCGTCGTGAGCCTCAGCTTCTCGCCCTACCGCACGCACGATGTGGCGTACGTGAACCTGTTCGCGGCCTCCGGCCGTTACACCGCCGCGTCCCGAGGACCCACTCGGGGAGGGCCGCTCGGGCGCATCGGACTCCTCTTCGAAGCTCCGGGGTTCGGTAGCTTGAGCGCACCGCTCGCCAACGACGCCGACCACCCGATCGGCGGCGCCATCGGATACCACAAGTTCTGGTCACAGGGCCGCAGCCAGCTGATCGTGGAGCTGGGCGGACGGATTCAACCCCGCGGCGACGGGACCGACGCCTGGGGAGTCACGGCGCGCTTGCAGCAAGCCCTCGGGCGGCGCGTGGTGTTGCGCTTCGATCTGTACGGTGTCAGCCAGCGCGAACGCGGAGAGTTCGTCGGCGCCCGCTCGGAGATCCTGATCAAATTCTAAGCGAGTTGGTCGGCAGCCTATTCGTTGTCGTAGCTCAGGTCGTGCGCGACGGCCTCGACGGTATCTTGCGCCGGATCGAAATAATTGAGCGTCTCTCGGATGATGTCGCCGCCGTAGACGTGCACGCTCACCGTCGGCGTGTCGGTGGGGTTGATGAAGTCGTGCACGCACTCATTCGGGTACAGCACGTGCGCGGTCTCACCCGGAAGCAGATCGAGCGCCGCGGTTTCCCGTAGCTTCGCGTATCCCGGCTGCGCGCCGTCATCCTCACGCACATAGCGGATCGTGTGCAGCTTGTTGCGGTAAACGCCTTCGACGACCCAGTTCCCCGCGTGATCGTGAACGCCGCTCCCACCGCGGGCGGGCCAGATCGCGGCCATGATGTTGAAGCAGTCGCCGGCACCCCGATAAAGGCGATACAACGTGAAGTCCTGATGTTCACTGGCCGTGCGTCCCTCGACCGGTCGGCAGTATTCCTCGGGCAGGCCCCCGGCAGAGAGAAAGCGACCCAGCAGGGGCTCGATCTGCGATACCAGTTTTTCCTGTTCGGACTCAGCCGTGACGACGGCTTCTACGTCGGCCGCGAAAGCCTCGAGCGGATAGTTGTCGGTTACGGCAGAAGGTGCGCTGGCCATTTCTCAGCTCCCGGGGTTGTTCCTTATTGTAAGGAACACATCCACGAGTTCGGAGTCAACTCAGCAGCGCTATTTCTCAATAGTTTCCGAGAGATCACTTCCCCGGACGAGCCCCAGGTCTCCGATCATGCACTTCACGGAACCGCCGCCCTTTTTGAGAAACTCGCTCACGTCGACGGTGACGGGGTTGACGTCGCGTTCGCGGATCTGGCCGAGCAGGCGGTCGGAGACGCCTTTCGGCATCACCAGGACCGGGTCGCCGCCGTCGGCGAAGGTGAAGGAGTTGGCGGCGTAGTGGGCGGCGTCGGCGTCTTCGATCTCGATCAGTTGTTCGCCGAAGAGATCGCGCAACAGGGAGAAGCCGGTCGCCGTTAGGCCGCGGCGGAATGCCAAGAGGTACTTCCGTCCGGGGCCGAACGCGCAGAGTGCCGTATCCCCGTGGTAGTGGGCTTCGAGGATGAGTTCGAGGCGATGGATCTCGCGGCCCGATGCGATATCGGCGAGGAGGGGCTCGACGCGCGCGTCGGTTCGGAACCCGTAGACACGGGTCCAGGGCGGGAAGCCCCAACGCGGAACGAAGCGTTGTTTCTCGAGCCGTCCGCAGGTCAACAGGAAATGGTCGCCCGCCGGGAAGAAATCCGCTTCGCCTTCGAAGCGAAGCGATTCATCGATTTCGTCGAGCGGAACGCCCATCGGCTCGAGAAGCTTTCGGTAGTGCGCTTTCTCACCCGCACGGGACGGGAGCAGGTTTGAGAGCGTGAATACTTTCTCGTCGAGGGGCATCTCCAAATCGACGTCGCTCATCACGCCGGCGTTGGCGGGGTAGACCAAACCGGGGTGTGCGGGATCGGGTGGGACGACAACGACCCGGATCCCCAGGTCGCGCAGGAGATCGCGGAGCCCGTGCCATTGTTCGATCGCGAGCTCTCGATTCACGCTGCGACGCAAACCGAAGCGATTGCGCGTATGGGGATTGGCACCGCCCTGTACGCTGAAGTGCGTCGGGTCTCCCATCAGAACGGTGCGTTTGTACGGGTCGGTCATGCTGCGTCGAGTCCTAAGGGAGGGGGGTCACGCTGACGCGGTCGCCGCCGCATACGCCGAGCGCGGCGCGGCATTCCGCGGAGACCCAGGGTGCGCGGTCGTCGTCGAGGGGCACGACCGTGGCGCGAAACCCGTCGCGACCTTCGACAGAAAGCAAAGCCAACGGGGCAGCTTCGTCGGCACGACCTTCTCGCGTCGTTCCCGGAAGCACGAGCTCCCGTCGTTCCCGCACCGAGACGATCGCGTCGCGTGCCGCTCCGTAATAGGGGCCGCCGTCAAACGGGTCGACTTGATTCAGGGGGTGGAAGCCCACTTTCTCGAGGATCCGGACGGCGGGGCGCGAAGAATCGTTCGGCACGCCGATCATGTCCTGGACGTCCTGGGGAAAGAGGGTGACGTAGACGGGATCCACCGGAAAGAGATCCGCGATGAACTGCTTCGTCTGCGCGGAGAGGTGATCGGCTTCGCGATACGGAAGACCGGTAAACCTCGCGCCAAAAGCTTCCCATAGACGGTTCTCACCGGGCGCCGCAAAGCACGAGAGCATTTCCGCGATGACCTGTTGCTCGAAGCGATCGGGATACGCGGAGATGTACGCGAAGCGAACCACCGAAAGCGCTTTGCCGCATTTCTCCGGGTGGCCTCGGTACGCCGGATCGAGAATCAGACCGCCGACTTCGGTGGGGCCGTTCTCCGACGAGCGCAACCGCAACTTCGTGTGTACGAAGCGCCGTTCGAGCTCTGGGCTGCGGCGCTCCTCTTCCGAGACTTCGAGCCAGAAGTAGGGGAGTCCCGGTCGGCCCTGCTTCGCGATGATGAGCGAAGTGCCGACGCAGCGCTTCTGCTCGAGGTCTTCGAGCACGAACGTGAATACCGCGTCGCGTGGATCCTTGAGGGAGCCGGCGAACGATCGGCTGGAAAGCTCGATGCGCTTTTCGAGAAAGTCTTCGTCCCGGGGCAAATTGACCGAATCGAGTCCGCCCGCAAGATCGAGAAGATCCGGAAGATCCTCCTGCGCGACCGGCCGAAGGATCAGCACGTAAGGCCTCGATCCTCCGCTACCTGTCTCAAGGCCTTCTCGAGAATGACGAAACCGCTCTCGAGCTCTTCGTCGGTCACGTTGACCGGGAGAAGCATGCGGATCTTCATCGGGCTCGCGCCGGCGGGGAAGACGATCAGCCCGGCTTCGAACGCGGCGTCGATCACGGCGCGCACGACTCTCGGATCCCCGTCAAAGGGGACGAAGGCCTGCATGGCGCCGATCCCGGAACGGGCGCCCACGGCGCGTGGCATGCGCTTCTGTAGTGACTCGAATCGACGATCGACCCGTCGTTCGAGCACTTGGATGCGCCCGTCGGCTCCGAGGTAGCCCTCGGAATCGAGCCGTTCGATGATGCGCGCACCCATCGCCATGGCAGAGGACGAGCCGGCGTACGTTCCGGCGATGAGCGCGGGATCCGGGTTGTAGGGCTTGCGGTAGAGGACCGCGCTCCCCTGCAGGAACTTCCCGGCCGTGACCACGTCGACGTAGTCGTCGAGTTCAAACGTGCGGAACGCGAAAAGCTCACCCGTCCGCCCGAAGGTCTGCACTTCGTCGATCCAAACGGCGACCTTTGCGCGGCGGCAACATTCCATCAGTGCCACGAAGAATTCCCGCGGCGCCGTGTTGAAGCCGCCTTCGCCCTGCACCAGCTCGAACAACATGCCCGCGATTTTTCCCGGGTAGCGAGCGAGATGCGCCTCGAGCGCGTTGACACTGCGCAGTGTCGATGCGGGATCGTCCGGATCGTAGAACGGCACGTGGTGCACGTTGCCGCGAAGGGGGAGGCCTTTGCGCATCGCGGGCTTGTCCGTGAGCTCGGCCATCGTGCTGGTGCGCCCGGCAAACGCGCGCTCGAACACGACAATGTGGTCAGCCGGCGCGTGCTTGTGCTGAATGATCTTCAAGGCGTTCTCGTTGGCCATGGCGCCCGACAGGGAGAGCCACACGTGGCGGAGCTTCTTGCCGGCGTGCTTCAGCAGCGCCTCGGAGAGGCGGAAGTATTCCGGGCCGGGGGCCAAGTGCCCTTGAAACGCGGTGTCCGTCGCCGCGGCGATGGCCGCGGTTTCCAGGAGATCGTCGTCACTGTGGCCGAAACCGTAGACGCCGATGCCACCGATGAAGTCGAGCTTCGTCGTCCCGTCCGCGAGCCGAACACGGGCGCCGCGTCCGGGGCCCGCTGTGAGGAGTGGCAGGAACAGCCCCCGCCCCCGCATGCGGCCGAGTTTTTCGACCGCCTTGCGGTAGGCGTCGCCGGGCAGGGCACGCCGAGAGCTCTCCTCGGCGACCGCGGCGACGAGCGCGCGGGCGGCTTCGCGCACCGCCGGAGCGGACGCGAGATCGACGAGCGGGTTTCCGGATCGCTTGGCCACAGTGGTCAGGGTATCGGCCGTTTGCGGGTGCGGCTTGGGAACCCTTCGCGTCTTGCGGTGTCATACTCGCGGAAGAGTCGAACCGTTGGCGCGGACGGAGAAAGCACGCGATGCTTCGCCCGCGAGAGCGCGAGAAAACCACACAATTGTTGCACTTTCGACCCAATCGCTTCGCTTGATCCGAAACCGCGAATAACCGAAAAGAAACGACGTGCCGCGCGTAAACGTTCGAGCCCGATCCGACGAACGCCGCCGAACTTCCCAGCGGCGAGACGCCCTCGCTCAGGCGATCCCGTACATCGCCACGGTCAAGGCGCCCTCGGTGCCCGCGGCCGGCCGCGTTTTGGGGCGTCAGCTTTCGGTGGCGACGTACAACGTCCACCGCTGGTCCGGGCACAACGGCACGCGCGCGCCCGAACCGGCGCGCGCCGGCTTTGTCATCTCGGAGATGGGCGCGGATATCGTCGCACTCCAAGAAGCGCTGCGACCTTTTGACGGGCGCGATCCTCTGGCCGATCTCGCCGAGCGATTGCAGTTGCACTTGGCGTTCGTGACGACCCGCGTGCATCGCCGCGGCGAAGTGGGGAACGCGATTCTCTCGCGCTGGCCCATCACGAGTCTCTTCACGGTCGACTTGACGTACACGCGCGTGGAGCGCCGCTCGGCGATGGCCGTCCAGTTCGCGAGTGAAGCCGGGCCGCTGTCTATCGTCGCGACCCATCTCTCACTGGTCGACCGCACTCGCCACCGCCAGGTGCAATCGATTCTCGGGCACCCCCAACTTCAAGGGGCCGTGGTGCTCCTCGGGGATATGAACGCGTGGCGACGCTGTAAGGCGAGCCGCGCACTCGAGAAGGAGCTCGTCGGAGAAGATCGTCGGTGGCCGCGTACGTTCCCCGCGGCCCGGCCGGTCCTCGCCCTCGACCGCATCTACGCGCGCGGCGCCGAGATCGAGAAGATCGAGGCCTACGCCACACCCGCTGCGAAGCGGGCGTCGGACCACCTCCCGGTGACGGCGGAAGTGCGCATCCTCTAACATCCATTCCATGCGCGTTCTCGTTGCCCTCGCGTTCCTCGCCGGGACCACGGCTACCGGCTGCGCGACCTATGAGGCCGGGCGCCTCTACAGCGCGGGGAGCTCTGTCATCTCGAGCGATCCGGAGCGGGCGATCGTGCAGCTCGAGCGGGCCGCGCGGTTGGCGCCTCAGGCCAGCGAGATTCATAACCATCTGGGGTTGGCCTACGCCGAAGCCGGTCGGCCGAAGGACGCCATCGCCGCTTTCGAGCGCGCCGTCGCGATCGACTGCGACAACGAGGCGGCGCAATACAACCTGGCGCGCGCCCGGGGCGAAGGGCCGTGAGCCGGGAGGATCGCCCGAAGCCCTCTTTCAGCGAGCGGGACAAGCTGCTGAAAGAGAAGAAGCAAGGGTATTCGGCGCCCCGTGGGCGCGCGGCCGAGGCCCGCGCAAAGGCCGCGACCGATCAGGCGCTAAAAAGCGCGGATGCGCTCTTCAGCGGAGCGAAAGGCGGCGCCGACGGTGCCCGGCTCGCCGCGGCCGTCGAAGAGGCGCGGGGAAGCAGCGGATTCGACGCCGCGTGCCGCGCCTACCTCGAAGCCGTCGGGCCGCCCGGCGATGTAGCGCTGGCGTCGGCGTTTCTCGATGCGGAGGACACCGCCATTCTCTGCGCGGGCCTCGAATCGCTCCGCAGCCAGCAGGGGGCCGGTGCGCTGACGATCAATCGCGGGCTGCGCTCGCGCTTGCGGATGCTCGCCGAGCACCGCGACGACGACGTGGCTTACGGAGCAGAAGACCTCCTGAGCTGACAGCATCCCCTCGGGGATTATTGACAGTCTTGAGCGCTCGCTCGTATCCTTGGAATTGAAAACGCTTTTCAATTCCAATTGAGACATTGAGTGCCGTCAATGCCCAAACTTCTAGAACCTTTCACCCGTCGCGCCGCGTTCCTTGCCGCTTCGATCGGTGTTGCCGTCGCCCTGGCGTCGCCGGCTGCGACCAAGGTATTCGCGAGTCGAACCGAAGCGATCGAAGAAGCATTCCCCGACGCAACCCGCGTCGAAGAGAAGACCTGGTTGCTGGACGACCACGAGCTCGCGGCGATCCAGGAGCTCGCGAAAGCGGGGCTCGATACTCGGCTCGTCACGATCTACACCGGGTACCGCGATGACGAGCTCCTCGGTTACGCACTGATCGATATCCACACGGTGCGGACGCTCCCCGAAGCTTTTCTGATCGTGATGAGCCCGACGGGCGAGGTCGAAGGGCTGCGGTTGCTCGCTTTCTACGAGCCGCAGGAATACGCCCCGCAAGTCAAGTGGCTCGCACAATTCAACGAGCGCCCGCTCGCGCCGGGACTGCGCTTGCACGGCGAGATCGACGGCATTTCCGGAGCCACGCTGACCGCACGTGCGGTGACCGACGGGGTTCGGCGCGCTTTGGCGACGTACCGCGTTCTTCTGGAACGGCGCGTCGCCGGCACACCCTAAGGCGAGGCGTGCGGTTCGTCATCACGGGCGAATGGAGCCGCAACCGGCTGCTCCAGACGATCGTGGTTCTCTATTCCGTTTACGTCGCTCTTCTCTGGCTGACCAACGCGCTGTTGTATTTCGAGAAAATGAACCTCACGCCCCAGTCGGTGGTCGACTACTACCTCGGAAACGAGGAGCAGTTCCTGCCGCCGCGGAGCTTCCAGGGGCTCCTCGAGATTTCGCACTTCCATCTGTTCGCGATGGGGATGCTGCTCTTGGTCCTCACGCATCTCATGCTCTTTGTCCCGTTGTCGAATCGCGTCAAGGCCTGGCTCATCGCGCTGCCGTTCTTGTCGGCTCTCCTCGATGAGGGAGCGAGCTGGATGGTCCGCTACGGGGGTGAGGCGTTCGCGATCGTGAAGATCGCCGGCTTCCTCTCGCTCCAGGCGAGTCTCGCCGTGTTGGTCGGCCTGGCACTTTGGGCCGTCTTCACCGGCAGCCACAGAAACTACTCGAGCTAGTAGCGACGCTCGTCAATCACCAGGGCGGTCGGCAGCTCGTCCGGATTGCGAGCCGGCGCCGGCAGGTGTCGCGCCAAAATGGCGCCGATCTTCTCGACTCCGCGAAGGAGGCCCTCGGTCAGGGCGCCGCTCTTCGCCAGGGGTAGGACGGCTGCGACGACACCCTCCCAACTCTCGTCCGGGTCGAGCAACGCATCGACTCCACTGTCGCCGAGGACAATGACGCGATGCTCGAGAAGCGAAACGAACAACAGCACACCGCTGCGGCTCGCCGTTCGCGCGAGCCCGTGCTCATGAAAGCCCGCGGCAGCCCTTTGTCTGGCGCGTCGCTCCATGAGCGCGTCCGAAAGGAAGAGCCTCAAAATCGGATCGAAGCGGCACAGGAGCTGTCCCAGGAGCAAACAAAAAATCTGGAGCAGCAGGAGAACCAACGCGTCGCCGGGTGGACCGAACGCGACCCACGCGCAGGAGACCCAAAGCGTAAAGAGGAGCGCCGCGCGCCAGCGCGCGCCGCGGTAGCCGTCGCACGCATCGGTGACGAGGACCACGATCTCGCCCGTGGTTTCCGTTTCTGCGCGAAGCACCGCTTCCTCGATCCGCAGGCGATCAGCGGGGTCGATCAGCGCACTCGGTTTCATCACCAACTCCCCGAGGCGCCGCCGCCTCCGAAGCTTCCACCGCCGCCTCCAAAGCCGCCGCCGAAACCTCCGCCAAAGCCTCCCGTGTAGCCACCGCCGCGGCCGAAGCCTCCGGTTCCAAAGCCGCCGCGGCCCGAGCTGCCCGCGGTGCTCCCGAAGAACGCGCCGACGCCGGCGGCGCCGAGCTGCCAGAGAAGGGTGGGAAGGAGCAACCAACCGAGAAGCCCGGCGAAGAGCGCGCCAAGGCCGGCTCCCAGGAGTTTCTTCTTGCGGCTCACGACCATGCCGACGCTACCGCCGAAGAAACCCGCGAAAAGCAGTCCGGCGAGAGGACTCGCCGGACCTCCGCGGTTGGAGCCGCGAGGAGGACGGGGGAGTTCTTCGCCGCGCGCGACTCGCATGAGCGCATTCACGCCCGCATCGATCCCGGCCGGGGTGTCACCCCTTCTGAATTCGGGCAGGACCTGCTCGCGCAAGATCCGCGCCGCGATGGCATCGGGGATCGCTCCCTCGAGGCCGTAGCCGACTTCGATGCGCACTTTGCGCTCGTTCGGGGCGATGACGAACAACACGCCGTTGTCGTTTTCCGCGGTACCGAGCTTCCAGGCCGAGGCCACTCGGAAGGCGAAGCCTTCGACGGAGTCGCCACCCAGGCTCGCCACCGTGAGGACCGCGAGCTGGTGCGTCGTCTCGCGCTCGAACGCTTCGAGCCGCGCCTCGAGTGCGTCGCGCTGCGTCGCGGAGAGCACGCCGGCGTGATCCGAAACGCGCCCAACGAGGCGCGGGATCGGCGCGTCCGCCTGCGCGAGAACCGGTGTCCCGGTGGCCGCGAGGAGCGCCAGGAGAATCGCGGTCAGGAAGCCAAGGCCGAAAGCCCTTCCGATCAGAACTTGACCTCGGGCGGCGTGTCGTCGACGCCCTCGCGCGGCGCGAACGTCGGTTTGGGATCCGCACCGATGATCTTCGCGATGATGAGCGTCGGGAACGTACGCACGGTGGTGTTGTACGAGCGAACCGCATCGATGTAGCGACCGCGGGCGACGGTAATGCGGTTCTCCGTCCCCTCGAGCTGAGCCTGAAGATCGCGAAACGCCTCGCTCGCCGTCAGCGTGGGGTAGGCCTCGGCGACGGCGAACAGTCGAGATAGAGCACCGGACAGCTCACCCTGCGCGGCGAAGAAGTTCTCGATCGCAGCCGGGTCTTCCAGGAGCTCCGGTGTGATCTGGATCTGGGTGGCTTTCGACCGCGCCTCGACGACCGCTTCCAGGGTCTCGCGCTCGAACTCCGCGACACCTTTTACGGTGTTGACCAGGTTGGGGATCAGGTCGTCTCGCCGCTGGTACTGGTTGCCGACTTCGGACCACGCTGCGCCCACTTGCTCGTCACTTGCCTGGATTTCGTTGTAGCCGCAGCCCTGCAACGAGAAGCTGGCGACCAAAAGGCCAAGCAGGGCGAATCGTTTCAGCGATCGATGCACAGTAGAGATCCTCCAAAGACGCCCCAGCATACCCGATGGGGTCCGCTCAAGGGGCGCGACCGCGCAACCGTTAGATGGGAGGTGAAGGATTTGACTTGCCCGGTCTGTATGGCTGACGTTCCGCTCGCAGGCGACGAGCGCGCCGGTGATGAGGTGCTTTGCACCTACTGTGGCGCACCATTGAAGCTTCAAGGCGAACGAACCGACGACTGGGATCTCGAAGAAGACTTCTAGACGGGCCTACCCGACCGGGGGAACCGACAGCCCGCCGTCGACCGGCACGACGTGCCCTGTCGTTAGCCCCGGACCTTCGATCAGCGAGAGAATCGCGGCGGCGACGTCCTCTGGATCGCAGACGCGCCCGAGTGGCGCGCGCGCTTCGTTCTTTTCCTTGACCTGCTCATAGACCTCTGCACCGAACCCTTCGCGAAGCCAGCGTCCGGTGATGAAGCCCGGCGCGACGGCGTTGACGCGGACCTCTGGCGCCAACACGCGCGACAATGTGAGGGTCAACATGTTGAGCGCCGCCTTGCTCGTGCAGTAGGGAATCGAGCTGCCGATGCCTTGGGTCCCCGCGATGCTCGACACCATGACGACCTCGCCGTCGCCCGATCGACGGAGCGCTTCGGCCGCGGCGCGCGTCATCTGAAACGGCCCCTTGAGATTGACGGACAAGATGCGATCCCAGTCTTCGCTCGCGAGGCGGTCGAGCTGGTGATGGGGAACGAACGTCGTGGTGCCGGCGTTGTTGACGAGAATGTCGAGGCGTCCGAACCGATCGAGCGCGCGATCGACGAAGGCTCGGCACGCCGCATCGTCACCGACGTCGGCTCGCTCGGCGAACGCATCGACGCCGAGATCCGTCAGCTCCCGCACCGTCGACTGCGCCTCCGCTTCCGAGCGGCTGTAGTTGATCGCGACGTTGGCGCCGCGCCGGGCGAGCGCCAGGGCGGTCGCGCGACCGACGCCGGTACCGCCACCGGTCACGATGGCCGCTTTCCCCCGAAGGTTCACGGCGATTCCCCGTAGATCGGCAAACGGGTGATGTCGGCCAAGTTCGGTGCTTCGCGGTCCTTGTCGGAGAGGATCGGCGATTCGATAGGCCAGGCGATTCCGATCGCCGGATCGTTCCAAGCGACGGCGATCTCATCGCCGGCGTTGTAGAGCGCGCTGCACTTGTACTCGACGTCGGCGCGCTCCGAGAGAACGCAGAACCCGTGGGCAAAGCCCGGAGGCATGTAGAGCTGCGCCCGATTCGTCTCCGAGAGGGTTGCACCGACCCAGCGCCCGAAGTGCGGAGAACCGCTTCGAATGTCGACCGCTACGTCGAACACCTCGCCTACCGGTACCCGAACGAGCTTCGCCTGGGCGTGGAGAATTTGAGCATGGAGCCCGCGAAGGACGCCGCGTTCGGACTGGGAGTGGTTGTCCTGCACGAAGTCCGTATCGATACCGACGTCTTCGTACTTTCCGCGGTGATACGTCTCGAGAAAAAAGCCTCGATCGTCCCGAAAGACGTCGGGCTCGATGAGAAACACGCCGGGAATGTCGAGTTCGCGAAACTTCGGCACTAGACGCGACCTCCGGGTTTCGGCGAAGCGGGTCCCTCTTCTCGGGAAATGCGGAGGAGCTCTTGCCCGTACAGGCTGTTCTCGAGCCGCCGTCCACGCTCCGCGAGTGCGTCGCGGCCGATGTAGCCCATGCGGAACGCGATCTCCTCGACGCACGCGACCATCAGACCCTGACGCTCTTGCATCGTCTGGATGAAGTTCGAGGCCTGGAGGAGGCTCTCTTGGGTTCCGGTGTCGAGCCAAGCGACGCCACGACCGAGTTTCTCGACGCGCAGCTCCCCGAGTTCCAAGTACGCGCGATTCACGTCGGTGATCTCGAGTTCGCCGCGGGCGGACGGTTGCAGCTCGCCGGCGATATCCGTGACGCGACGGTCGTAGAAATACAGACCGGTCACGGCATAGTTCGAGCGCGGCGCGCTCGGTTTTTCCTCGATATCGACTGCCCGTCCGTCTGCATCGAAAGAAACGACGCCGTAGCGTTCGGGGTCTTTCACCCAGTAGCCGAACACCGTCGCGCCTTTGCTCTGACCCGCAGCGCGCTGGAGTATCTCGGGCATCCCGTGCCCGAAAAACACGTTGTCACCCAAGGCGAGAGCGGCAGAACCTCCGCCGAGAAACCGCCGTCCGATGAGAAACGCCTGAGCAATCCCTTCGGGACGTTCCTGTGACGCGTATTCGATGTGGATGCCCAGATGCTTTCCGTCGCCGAGCAAGCGCTCGAAAGCGGGGAGGTCGACGGGCGTCGAGATCAGCAGGATGTCGCGAATGCCCGCGAGCATCAGGGTGGAGAGCGGGTAATAGATGAGGGGCTTGTCGTAGATCGGCAGGAGCTGCTTGCACACGCCGTGGGTGATCGGCGCGAGCCGCGACCCCGAACCGCCTGCGAGAAGGATCCCCTTCATCAGGGGAGAAACCTGGCCGTCTGGGCGAGCTTCTGCGGCAAGTACTCGTCGATCACGTAGTTGAGTCCCCACTTTGCGAGCGCCTGCTGCTCGGCGCGGACGCCCATCTTGAGTAGATCATTGAGCGCTTTCTGCCACGGTTTGTGGGTCTTGAAGAAAGGATCGTTCTTCAGAGCGTCTTTCGCGCGCTTGATGTCGACGTCGAGGAGCGGGTGGGTCGGTAGGTCGTACTGCCGGATATCGGCTGGAGTCACGCCGAGAAAACGCGCCTGGGGGACGCAGAAGAACTGCGACAGATGGGCGGCGTTGCCCGAGCCGACCTTGAGCGTTCGGTAGATGTTGGAGATCCCGTAGGGATCGCAATCGACGAAGGCGTAGACGGGGAGCTTGCACTCATCGGAAAGCTTGCGGATGAAGCGGCGCGTCGCCCGGGTCGGGACGCCGGCCATCGACACGAGAATGCAATCGGCGCTCTGCCAGTACTTGTGATTCTGCAGCCGCTGGAAGATGCCGCCCGTCTCGATCGCCAAGATGAACTTCGCGTCGGTCTCAAACGAGAGATGTTCCACCGACGAGGGGATCGAGTACGCCCCGGAGCCGAAGCGCGTGCAGTCGATACGTTCGACCTCGCCGGTATCGCGATCGGGGTCGAGAACGATGAGCTGGCCGGCGACAGCACCGCCGTGTTCGTCCGGAACGAAGCGAAGTTGCTCTCGCGATACGCCGCGCGTCGAGAACAGCGCCTCGATGTCGTCCATCACCGCGTCCGACTCGGTCTGTTCGTCAAAGCGCGCTTCTTCCCAGTTCTTGCTCTGGTAGTACGCGTCTCGCTTCGTCGCGAAATCGTTCGTTTCGACGAGTTCCTTCGAGAGCCCCATCATCCGCAGCGTCTGGGCGAACCCCTTGACGGTGTTCACGGTCAGGGTGCGCGTCTTTCGCTGCTTGCCGATTTCGAAATAGCCGCGCTTTTCGGAATACGACACGTTCCCGAGGGATCGCACCGGGAAGGAGAGATCGGGCTTCTTCCTCTTGCCGATCACACCGTGGATGTTCTTCGCGGTGTCGACAATGGCGCCGACGGTCGCGGCGTCCTGCTCTGCATTGTGCTTCGCCGCTTTCGACGTGGTCTTCTTCTTCACGGCTTTCTTTGTGGCTTTTTTGCGGGCGGCCATCGGTTTCCTAGTTGTTGCGGCTGCGTTCGAGGACGTCGGAGAGGTCTTCGACCACGCGGTTCCGATCTTTGTCGGAAAAGCCGAGAATTTGTTGGAGCCCCACGGCGACCTGGGGGATGTATTTCTCGATATACGCGCGCTTCTTCGCTTCGTCGGCGGCGCGCCGCCGCTTGCGAATATGGGTCGCGACACGCCGGCCGCACTCTTGCAGCGCGAGCCGGATTTCCTTGATGATCTCGGGATAGTGCGCGATGGCTTCCTTGCTCTCAGAAGTAAACGGAACCCATACGCTCGCGATGTGCACCATCAAGAGGAGCGGCCCGATCGGCAACGCACCGCGCGGTTGTTGCATCTGGTAGGACTTCCAATCGGTTCCGGTCACGGCTTTCGTGATCGCACACGCACCCTGCTGGTATTGCAGGGGGACGCGGTTCGCGAAGCGGTAGACCGTCGCGCTGTCCTCGGCGGACATACTTCCACCGTACGCGAGACCGACCTCGACGGCGAACGGATTGCCGCGGTACACCGTCGGGCGTCGGGTCACCGAAGCGTAAAAATCCGCCTGGACTTCGGCGCGCATCGCCCGCTCGATGAGCTCTTCTCCGATCGGCGCGATGCAGTCCGTCGGCGGCGCCATGATCTTGGTCTTGGCGATCGCTTTGTGGATGCTTTCCGCTTCTTCGCGCGTGATTTCCTTCGGCCGGCGGCTCGTCGCGACCTTCGCGGTCTTCGAGATTTCGTCGGCGATTCTCGCCGAGACGCGAGAGAAATCCGTCGTCAGACAGCCCCGCAGATTTCGGGACGTCGTGTCGCGGAACATCTGCATCAGCACGCCGAGTTCGACGCCGTAGGGGTGGGGTTTGATCTCCTCCGTCTCCGGCGGCAGCTCGTCGGTGACGCGCGGAAATTCGATCGGAGAGGTCGCGTTGTCTCCCGACGCGGGTGGCTTGAACGTGATCTGCGCGTGTGGGTTCGCCAGTGAGATCTGGCGGATGTACGCGTCGACCGAATGCTGACCGCCGCGGTACGCCCCCTCGAGCTCGATCTCGACACGGGTTCCGTGCGAAACATCCCACTCGACTTCTTCGTCGCGTTTCACACGCGGCTCATTGGTCTTGGTGTCGATGACGAGCTCGAATTGGTGGGCCGGCTTTTTCGCGCCGGTGCGCGTGACGATCGAAACGGGCTTCCCGGTGGTCAGCAAGCCGTACATGCCCGCAGCGCTGATGCCGATGCCCTGTTGCCCGCGGCTCTGCCTCAAGCGGTGGAACTTCGATCCGTAGAGGAGTCGACCGAAGATCTTCGGGACCTGGGCGCGGACGATCCCCGGCCCGTTGTCCTCGATCACGACGCGGAACCGCGTCTCTCCCTGCTGGTGAATCTCGACGCCGATCTCCGGAACGATTCCGGCTTCCTCGCACGCGTCGAGAGCGTTGTCGACGCCTTCCTTCACGGTCGTCAAGAGGGCCTTCGAAGGGTTGTCGAAGCCCAAGAGATGTCGGTTCTTCGCGAAGAACTCGGAAACCGAGATGTCGCGCTGTCCACGCGCGAGGTCCGCCGCACTCGCCCGGGAGCGTGTTTTCGGCTTCTTGCCCGAAGGGGCGTCGGCTTGGCTTCGAGACGCCTTCGTCTTTTTCTTGGGTGCCGCTTTTTTCGGCGCCGCGCGTTTGCGCCCGGTGCCCCCCGAAGAGGAGCGTGCAGCCGCCTCGGCCGGAGCCGCGGCGAAATCAAAGGCGTCTTGTTCGCCCATCTGGGTTCAACCCTCCCACCGAGGCGGGATGATCCCCGCGGCCTTTTTCCGGGTCAAGGACCCGCTAGGCGGCGTCGGGAAGGGGGCGAGAAAGGAGCCTGACCTGGCCGCTACCGAGGAGCGAGAGGACCGTCGCCAACACCTCTTCCTCGGTGTCTGCGACCGAATCGACGGCTTCGACGAGCGCCAGCAAGGTCGTTTCGACGCAGTCCGCGGGGAAGGTTCGGGGGAGGGGGTAATCGTAGACAGACATCAGGGACGTTCTCCTAGAGAATGGGTACCCGGAAACGGTCAGCAGGTTCCGTGCCAAATCGCCTCAGCGTTCGCATTTTCAAGTAGAAATCAGCAAAAACAGACACTTACGCGCTCTCTGGGGCTCGCGTTACCCGTTGGTGGCGTCAACGTCACCGACCGCGGCGCCAGTTCTCAGACGGTTCCTACACCAGACCATTCACTCCGGAGTCCGAGCGCTTCCGCGACCGAGGTCCGATCCACACGCTCATGCTCGGCGAGATCGGCCGCCGTGCGCGCGACCCGCATCGCACGGTGCACACCGCGGGCGGAGAGGCCGAACTGATCGACCGCCCGCTGGAAGAGGCGGTTCGCTTCGTCCGTCGGCGCGCAGTGCTCGGCCAGGGCGCCGCCCGGCAGCTCGACGTTGAGGCAGCCCTGTCGGGCGAGCTGTCGCCGGCGGACTTCGGCGACCCGTCGGCGGACCGATTCGGAAGATTCGCCGCGGGAGGTCCCATCGAGGTCGGAAAAGCTCACCTCGGGCATGCGCAGGTGGAGATCGATGCGGTCGAGGAGCGGTCCCGAGATTCGCGCCGCGTAGCGGGCGACCGTCGCGTCATCGCATCGACAGTCCCGACGTTTCGAGAGCCGCCAACCGCAGGGACATGGATTCGCCGCCGCGACGAGTTGGCAAGACGCCGGGAATTCCGTCCGCCCGGCCGCGCGCGCCAAGACGACGCGCCTCTCCTCGAGCACTTGCCGCAGTCCCTGGAGCGAACGTCGATCGAATTCAGCCAGCTCGTCGAGGAACAAGACGCCTCGGTGGGCGAGGGAGACTTCGCCGGGTCGAATCGGGCGCCCGCCGCCGAACAACCCCGCCGCGGTCGTACCGTGGTGTGGGGCTCGAAAGGGCCGCTGCCGGGGCAAGCTCGCCACCGAGGGTGAAGCCGTCGCCCCATGGATCCGAGCGACTTCGAGTGCTTCGTCGGGGAGGAGCGGCGGAAGCAGCCCGGGAAGCCTCGATGCGAGAAGCGTCTTCCCGACGCCGGGCGGTCCGCTGAGAAGTAAGCCATGCCCACCGGCTGCGGCGAGAAGCAGCGCGCGTTTGGCAGCTTCCTGGCCTCGGACGTCGCGCAAGTCCGGCGCGTCGATCGGCTCGGTCGGCGGGGCGGGCTCGGCGCGAGGCAATTCGGCCTGCCCGCGCAACGCCGCGATGAGTTCGGCGAGTCCGGAACAGGTCCGCACGTCGAGTCGTGGGGAGAGTGCGGCTTCGGCTCCGTTCGGGGTCGGTACCACCACCTGCCGGATTCCGGCTCGGCGCGCGCCGTCGGCTGCCGCCAACGCCCCGCGGATCGGCCGCACGCGTCCATCGAGCGCGAGCTCTCCCAGCAGCGCGAGCTCTGATGCGGAGCCTGGCGGAAGGCTCCCGGCGGACTCGAGGATCGCCACCGCGATCGGGAGATCGAGGGTGCCCCCTGTCTTGCGGATTTCGGCCGGAGCGAGATTCACGGTGACGCGCCGGTCCGGGAACCGTTCGCCGGTGGAAGCGATCGCGGCGCGAACTCGAGCCACACTTTCGCGAACGGCCGCCTCGGGCAACCCGACGATGTCGACTCGAGGGAGTTGGGAAGAGATACGGACTTCGACTTCGACGACCAGGCCGTCGATACCCGATACGACGATGCCGAGCGTCTTGGCGACGGTTTCCAAAGGTTGCCCCAAGCCGGGACCGGTTGGGGATGTCAGAAGGTCGCAAACCCCGGGGCATACCGCTTCGCGAAATGGCTATGTTTTTCGGCGACGGGGGATCGACTGAAAAAGAGCCATCGATCGGTGTGTTCGCGCGACGGTCGCGGGTCCGTAGTCCGCCCGTGCGCTCTCTTCGGCGCAGCCCTGTGGTTGTTGTCCTGCGCCGGTGCGCCCGAGCCCCCGCCGCGCGTCGAGCCCGCGCCGAGGCCGGTCGCCATCATTCGAGAGCCCGCCCCGGGACCCGAGATCGGCCCGGACGTAATTTCCGGCGAACGCGTCGTGAAACGCGCCGAGGCCTGGTCAAAGGATCCACGCGGAGCGGGGGTCGCCGCTCGCGAAGCGTGGTCGAAGGCTTCGCACAGCGGTCGATCTCACGATCGACTGGTCGTCGCATTCGCCGATCCCGTCGATCTCGAGACCGCCGTCGACGCGTCGTTGGCCCTCGAAATCGCGACGGCTTATGCGGCGCGGCTGGGAGATGCCGCGCCCTACGGGCTCGAGCTGCGCACGCTGTCCGAGAGCATCCCCGGGAAGCCCGGCATCGCCCGCTTCGCCGTCGTCCTGCGCGCCGCCGGCCGCGATGGCCTCCGCGTCTCGCGAGATTTGAGCGCCCATCCGCGCTACCGGGAGCTCTTCTGGCAAGCCGCACGACGACTCGGTCGCGAGTCGGTCTTCGCTCCCGACGCCGTTTTCGAAGACACCACCGGTGTCGCACGGATCACAGAACTCGGCGGACACCAAACCCTCCGGATCGCGCCCGTCCGAGACGCATCACAAATTGGAGGGTGCTGTCGCGCCGAAAGTGCAACGGCCGTCGGTGAGGTCACGCTCGAGGGCCTCATCGCCGTGGGTGCGCAACTCGAGCAAACCGACGCGTACGCCACGCGCCCCGTCCCCCCGGTGCCGTGGTCCTTTCGCGTCGCGCCGGATTCTGGCGACGCGCCGGAAATCGCAGGAGAGGTCGGCTCGGAGGCCCTCGAGTTGCCGGCGGACGAGGGCGGGTCGAGGAGCGACGGGACGGGTGCGACGAATTCGGTGGATGTTCCCGACGTCGAAACCGAAAAGGCCACAACCGCTGCCGAGGCGGCGGGTTCTCAACCACAGGGCGCCGTCGGCGCCGGCGGCAGAGAATAGTCTGGTGGAGTTTTACGAATGGACGGAATCCGAAAGGAGACGACTTCGATGAGGCAGAGAAACCGAGCAGCGACGGGGACCGTCTTGGTTCTAGCGATGGCGCTCACCACGGCGTGTGCCACGAACACGGGCACGACCCTCGACTCCCGACGTACCCAAGGCGCGATCCTGGGGACCTTGGCAGGCGCCGCAGCCGGCGCGGCCGTCGATGACAACAAGCGGGCTCGAGGCGCGCTCATCGGCGCGGTCGCCGGTGGCTTGACGGGCGGCCTGATCGGCAACTACATGGACAAGCAGAAGCAGGCGATCGAAGACGCGATCCCCGATGCGAACGTCGAGCGCACGCAGGACGGCCTGCAGGTGATGTTCGCCGGCGACCTCCTTTTTGACAGCGGCTCCTCCGGACTTTCCCCCGGCGCGTACAGCCGCATGCGGACGCTCGCGGAAACGCTTCGCAACTATCCCGATACGCGGGTCAAGATCACGGGTCACACCGACTCTCAGGGCGCAGAAGCCTTCAACCTCAAGCTGTCGGAGGAGCGCGCGGATGCGGTCCGTCGCCTCTTGATCGCCGAGGGCGTCGAAGCGCACCGCGTCACCGCCATCGGTATGGGCGAGTCCCTGCCGGTCGCTTCGAATGAAACGGCCGCTGGCCGACAGCAGAATCGCCGCGTCGAAATCACGTTGCAGCCGAACGAGCGATTGCGCGAACGGCACCAGCAGTCGGCCGGTACGTACTGAGGCCGGCGACGAACTTGGGTCGCGGCTTCGCCCGATGGCTCGTCGCCCTGGCCGTTGTGATCGCGATCGACGCGGGCGCACGGGGAACCGATGTGAAAATTCGCATCGATTCGCCGGCGCCCGGAGTCGTCGTGACCGATCGGATCCACCACGCGCGTATCACGGGCAGCGCCGCTGCGGAATCTCTCGGTCCGAAGCCCTTCGACGTCGTCCTCGTGATCGATGTCTCCGGTTCGACGAGGACGGCGAGCGGAAGCGATGTCGACGGCGATGGCGTGGTGGGCGTGAACCCGCGCTCCGAGAACCTGCCGCCGGGAGCGTTTCCTCCCCACGTTTTGTCCACCGACCCCCAGGACAGCATCCTTCACGCCGAGATCGCCGCGGCGAACGCCTTGCTCGAAACCCTCGACCCGAAACGCGTGCGCGTCGGTGTCGTCACGTTCGCGGGAGAAGTCGATCCGTCGACGGGCCTCCGAAAGCGCGTCGACCAAGACGACGCGTGGCTCGAGGTCCCGCTCACGGAAGATTACGGCAGGGTTCGCCAGGCCTTGGCTTCCGTGCTCGCTCGAGGTGCCGCCGGCGCGACGAACTTTGCCGCCGGGGTCCGTCTCGCGGTTCGCGAGCTCGCGGGACTGCGGGGCTCCGTTTCGACGAGCCGTCCCGACGCGCGGCGGGTCATGTTGTTCCTGACGGACGGTATCCCGACGCTTCCCGTCGACCGCGGATCCGTTTCCGACCCGGGAGACGTCGATTCCGCCGTGCGCGCCGCGGAACTCGCCGCCGAGGCGGGCATCCTGATCAACACCTACGCCCTCGGGCCGGCCGCCATGAAGTACCGCCGCGCCGTCACGGAGATGGCTCGCATTTCCACCGGGACCTACACGCCCGTCCAGAACCCCGGCGACATCGTGCTCCTGCTGCGCGGGGTGAGTTTCGCGGACGTCGAAGACGTCGTGCTGACGAACTTGACCACCGGGGATTTTTCCGAGGACGTGAGGCTTCACCCGGACGGTAGTTTCGTCGGCTTCGTTCCGACGCAAGAAGGTATGAACCGGGTTCGCGTCTCCGTGCTCGCCAGCGACGGTTCCCGCGACGCCCTGGAATTCAACTTCGAGTTCCACAAGGGTGAGCTCGACGACCGCGAGAAGCTCCGCGAGCTCGAACGGCTGCGGCTTCAAACGCGGGAGCTACTGCTCAAGCGAGAAGCCGACAACATCCGGGCCTTCCGCGAACAACAGCGAAAAGAGTTGATCCTCGAGGGCGGCGCGACGGAGTAGCGTTTAGAGCGGCACGAGATCCGGATCGAGAATCTCGCGCTGCTTGAGCTTGCCGTTTTCGTACACCGAGCTGACGTCGATCTCGCCGTCGGCGTTCCGGTCCTCGTCGCGGCGCTTGATGCGGACCTCGCCCGCGACGACTTCGTAGCTTTCGAACGTGTCGCGTCGGCCGTCGCCGTCGGTGTCCTTTTCGACGCGGTCGACGTGTTCCTTGCCGGCCGTTTTCTGGTACGTCGTCCAGGTGTCCATGAGACCGTCGCCGTTGCGGTCTTCCTCGGAACGCACCGCGATCCGGTCCTCGAAATAGACGACGCGGTCGATCTCACCGTCGTTGTTTCCGTCGTGTCGTTCCTGGACGAGCGCGCCGCCCTTGTACTCGAAGAACGCGTCCCGTTGGCCGTCCCCGTTGCGATCCACTTCGCGACGCGTCATGAGACCCGCGGCGTCGAAGGTCTGCCACTCATCCGCGTTTCCGTCGCGATCTTCGTCGAGCGTGACGTCCGTCGCGACACCGTCCCGATAGGTCACCCACGAATCCATCGAGCCGTCGTAATCGCGGTCGTTTTCTTTGCGCAGGATGACGCCCGTTTTGGCGTCGTGATAACGCACTTCTTCGGGAGCGCCGTCTTCGTCGGCGTCGAGGCTGCGGACCCATACGTCGAGCGCACGCCGGTTGCCCCACTCGCCGGCCGGGATCTCTTTGCGCTCCTCGTCGAAGATCGCGATGGGGAGATCGCGCTCCGGGGGCAGAGCCGGAGCGGTTCGAGGGTCGATGGGGCTGCTCGTCGAAGCGGCGGCGACCGATGGAGGTGCGGGCGTCGCCATCACCGGCGAGCCGTCTGCGCGCGCGGTGACGACGGCGACATCATCGCTCGACGTGTCCGCGACGGCCGCCTCTCCCTCGCGCCGATCGATCTCTCGCAGCAGTTCTTCCTGCTTCCGGAGCTCTTCCTCGATCTGATCTTCGAGAGAGGTCTGGCGTTCGATTTCGTTTTCGAGTTGTTCCTCGATCTCGCGTTCGCGATTCGCTTCGCTACCGCCGCCTCCGCCCGAACGGCCCGAGCGAGGGCCGCCGCCGAACGGCACGTTCCCGGTCACGGCACCGTAGATCATCATCGTGCCGGCACCGACGGCCGCGCCGATCGGACCGGCCTGACCGCCGATAATCGCGCCCATCATGGCTCCTTCCACCGCGGCTTGGGCGCGATCGCCCGCGCTGCGCTGAGAGCCGTTGCCGCCTTGGGAGCCGTTCGTCGGCGAGCCGGGCTGAGTCGGGCCCGCCGCGCCGCCGGTGGACGTGGTCGAAGTGCCCGCAGAGGGTGCGCCGGGTGCCGGAGGTCCCGTCGTCGCGGGATCCGGCGCGTTGCTCGTTGTCGCCGTCGGGCGCCCGCCGGGCGTCGTGCTCCCGCTGGCCGGGGGCTGGGTCGTCGGGGGGCTCGCGCACGCCAAAGCCGCCCCCAACGTCGCTGCGCAGAGCGCTCGAACGGCGACGGCAGAGGTCGTCAGGCTTGTGGTGGACTGTCTCACGAAGGCCCCCGGCAAGGATCCCCGTTCCCCGGAAGGCAAAGTGTACCGCCTCGACGGGAGACGCCCAGCGGTCGACTCGAGGGGCTCTACGAGGCGTCGAGTGCGTTGCGTGATAGTGCTTTCCCCTCGGGCGGCTTGGGTTGTAGCTGCACGTGCACGACGGCTCCCCTTGAGACACCGCGCGCGCGGTGTTCGGTTCGGAAAAGTCGACGCCATGTCGTGCCGATCGACCCGATAGCCCGCCCTGTTAAGCTCCATCTCCCTCGAAAGGTGTGACGTTTTGGGTCTGACCCTGATTCGCAAGTCCGCGTCGAACGAGCCGGTGGAATCACCCCACATCGCCCTGGTCCTGGCGGGCGGCGCGGTGACCGGCGGCGCTTTCAAGGTGGGAGGCTTGCTCGCACTCGATCACTACTTGGACGAGCGCAAGATCACGGACCTCGACACCTACGTCGGCCTGTCGGCCGGCGCGTTCCTCGCCGTGACCTTGGCCGCCGGGATCTCGCCCCGGGAGATGGTGAGGGTCCTCGAAGGGTCGAGTCGCCGTTTCTCGCAACTGCGTCCCCTCGATTTCTATCGTCCCAACCTGCGTGAGTTCGTGGCGCGGCCCCTCCGCTTCGCGTTGTCGGCCGCCGGATTCCTCCCCGGTGTGTTGCTCGATCTCGTCCGCGGTATCCCGCAGCTCGGGACTACCTTGTTGCCCTCGCTGCGCGCGTTCGTCGCAGAACCGACCTACGCGAATGCGGAACGGGTGGTGCTCGGTTGGCTCGAGACGCTGCCCCCTTCCCGACGGTTGCCGTCGTTGGCCACGCTCGCCCCGACGGGGCTATTCGACAACAGCGGTCTCGAGCAGTGGCTTCGCCACAATTTGGCGCGAATCGATCTACCGAATGATTTCGCGGAGTTCGAAGCCGCGAGAAACCGGCGCTTGTATCTGACGGCCTGCGACCTCGATTCCGCGGAGCGCGTGATCTTCGGAGCGGATGAACGCTCCGACGTGCGAATTACCGAAGCCGTCCAGGCGTCGACGGCATTGCCGCTTTTCTATCGACCGCCTCGGATCGATGGCGCGGACTACGTCGACGGCGGGGTTCGGCACACCGCGAACATCGACGTGGCGATCGACAAGGGCGCGGATCTCATCATCTGTTACAACCCGTTCCGACCGTTCAACAACCGCTCGGAGGCGCTGGCCGAGCTGGCGGACGACGACGCCTTCCTCAAGGATCGCGGGCTCCCGGTCGTGCTCAATCAGGTGTTCCGCACGCTGCTTCATTCGCGACTCGACCTCGGCTTGGAACGCTACGCGAGCGATGAGGATTTCCGCGGGGACATCGTCTTGATCGAGCCCGAGGAGAGCGATGCCGATTTCTTCGGCGTGAACCCGATGGCCTTCTGGCGCAGAGCGGAATCGATTCGGCACGGCTTTGAATCGGCCCGCCGGAGCATCGAAGAAAACCTGCCGGAACTGACCGCCGTCTTCGGCCGTTACGGGCTCGCCCTCGACCCGAAGAACGCCCGCCGTGAGGCGGCGCGCTTGCGTCGCAAGAAGGGCTGGCAGTTGGCGGCCGAAGACTCCGAAGCGGCCGAGCAACCGTCGCACCTTCGGGTCGTCCCAGGAGCCATCGCTCCAAAACAGCGTTCTTCACAATAAAACGACGAGGGATTGACCCCCGGGGGATTTCTGCTAACTTCTTCTCCTGGACGTCACGCAATCCGTTTGTCGCTGCCCCTCGCGCCGGTTTGAGCCCCGTCAACGCCCCGAGCGAATGGCCTCGCCGACGACCATCCCGGGCCTCCCGGAGATCGGTCGGAAGCCAACGGAAGTGCGGCCCTTGAGGAGACCCTGCCCGCGATGTGCACGTTGATCGCACTGCACGCCTGCCACCCGGACACCCCGCTCGCCATCGCGGCGAACCGGGATGAGTGGCTGAACCGGCCGTCGGCCGGTTTCGCCGTCCGCCGGGACGGCGACCGGGTGATTCTTTCCCCGAGCGACCTGCAGGCGGGTGGTACCTGGCTCGGGCTGAACGATGCGGGCGTCTTCGTCGGGCTGACAAACCGGCCCGGAGCCATCGATACGGCGCGCCGTTCCCGCGGTTTGCTGGTTCAGGAAACCCTGCGTGCAGATTCCGCCGCCGCGGCCGCGGACCGCCTCGCGGCCCTGCCCGACCATTTTTACAACGGCTTCAATTTGTTCGTCGCCGATCGGGCGGACGCGTTCGTGGCCGTGTACGAAGATCGGGTCAGCGTCGAAACGTGCGCTCCGGGCGTTCATGTCGTGGGAAACGCCGATCCCAACGACCGCGAGCATCCGAAAGTTCGCCGCAATCTAGAAGCCGCCGAGGCGGTCGCATCGATGGACCCGGCGGAATGGCTCGAGCGGCTGGGATCGGTCTGTCGTACCCACGTCGGAGAACCGCCCTACGGCGCGACCTGTGTGCACGCCGACGGCTACGGGACGCGGAGTTCAACGCTTCTGCGGTTAACCGCGGACGGAGGCGGCGAGCTGCGCCACGCGAGCGGCGCGCCTTGCGAAACGGAATACAAGAACCTGAGCGCGTTCCTGGGCGCGCTGCGAATCGGAGCCGACGAAGCAACCGCTGCGCGGCCTGCGATTCGCTGAGGAGGAAGCCATGCGACGAATCGGAAGCAACATCCGCAAGCAAAATACGGACGACAAATCGAAGCGGATCGTCCGGAACATCATTCAGTACACGGACACAGAGCAGCCGCGGAACGAGTATCCGAAGAAGATCGTTTCCCCCACGCAGCCCGGGTCCTGCTGTAAGGAAGAAAACCGGGTCATGGTCGGTTCCGTCAAGGAGATCGAGGGATTCAAGTTCTGTTACAAGATCTGTGAAACCTGCGGTCACGCGGTGAAGTACTACTTCCCTGCCGTCGAAGGCACGAGTACGTCGGTCAAGTCCTACCGAAAGTGGAAGCGCTACATGGTCCAGTAGCGCGCGCCGCGTCGTGAGAGATCTCGCGGAAGCAGCGCGCTACCTAGAAGGCCTCATCAACATCGAGCGTCGCCCTCGGGAGCCGACGCATCGAATGAACCTCGACGCGATCGACTACCTGCTCGAGCGGGTCGGCCACCCCGAGCGCCGCTACGACGTGCTCCATATCGCCGGCTCCAAGGGGAAGGGCAGTACGGCGCTGTTCGCCGAGGCGCTCCTCTCCGGGCCGGGTCGCCGCGTCGGCACCTTCACGTCTCCCCACCTGACGAGCTGGACCGAGCGTTTTCGTATCGATCGAAAGCCCGTCGATCCGCCGCTGCTCGTCGACGAGCTCCGCCGCATCGCGCCCCATGTCGATCGGGCGAGGGCGACCGACGAGATCCGGCCGAGCTTCTTCGACGTTACGACGGCCCTGGCCTTCGCGATCTTTTCGAGAGTCGGCGTGACTACGGCGATCGTCGAGGTCGGGCTCGGCGGCCGCCTCGACTCGACGAACATCGTTCGCCCGCGCGTTGCGTGCATCACGAGCATCGAACTCGAGCACACGGATCGCTTGGGAAACACGCTGGCTGCGATCGCTGGTGAGAAAGCGGGCATCATCAAGCCCGGCGTTCCGGTCGTCGTCGGCGACCTTGCCGAAGAGGCGCTCCGCGTTGTGGAAGCGCGCGCCGAGGTCTGCGGCGCGAGGCCGCTCCTCTGGGGGAGAGATTTCGGGGTGCGCCGACTCGAAACCAATGCTCGTGGCGTGCGCGCCGAGTTGTTCCATGGCAACTGCGCCGTTCTGTTTGAGGCGCCCCTTCTCGGTAGCCACAACGCGCACAACGCCGCGCTGGCGCTCACGGCAACGCGGATCCTCGGAGCGAAGATCGACCCCGTCGAGGCGGCTTCGCGGCTGGCTGGCGTGGAGCTTCCGGGTCGGCTCGAGCTTCGCGACGGAGATCCCCTGGCGATCATCGATTCGGCACACACCGAGGTTTCCTTTTCCGCACTTGCCGAAACACTCGAGCTCTTTCCCGGGCGGCCCCGGGATTTCGTGTTCTCTCTGTCCGAAGGGAAGCGACCCTCACTCCTCGGAAGTTTGTTGCGCGGGGCGCGTCGGGTGACGCTGACACGGGCCGATCCCGATCGTTCGATCGATGTCGACCTCCTCGCGCGCGCCGTGCGCGACGCGGGCTACCGGGGCCAGCTTTCAAGCCAGGAGGATCCCGAGCTCGCGGTTCGTTCGGCGCTTGACGAGGCGCCGGCGGGGGGCCTGTTGTGTATCGCGGGGTCCGTCTACCTCGCGGGAATCGCCCGGCGGATTCTCGATCGCGGGACGGCTGGCCGGTCGGCGACACCAAAGCAAAGCGCCCGGGTAGGCTCCTCGCACAATGTGCGAGGGGAGGGGTAGCCTGGCCCGGGCGCAGAGGACGTTTCCGTCACGGCCGTTTATCGCAAGCAGCGTGCCAGTCAGCGATCTGCGCTTTGTGCGCGACAAGCGCAACAAACGAAGCAGCCTCGGATCTCCCTCCGGCGACGGACTCGCAACTCTGCAGCATTCGTCCGACCATCGGCGCACACGGGTGACGCAAATTGTGTCGCCGGGTCGCTGCGCTTCGCGTCAAATCGTCTCCCCCGTTCGCTGCGGGTCAGCGTCCGACCCGAAGTGGTTATACTCCGCCCGTGTCGCAAGCCTCTTCTCGGGCGTTCGAGATCGCCGTCTTTTGTGACTTCGACGGCACCTTCTCCGTGCAAGACGTGGGCTCGACCCTCGCGCGCATGCATCTCGGTGAGCGGCGGGCCGCGCTCTGGGAACGCCTCGTCGAGGGCGAGCTCGATCCGTGGGCCTACAACCAGGAACTGTTCAAGGACTTCGCGCTCCCCGAGTCGGAACTCGACGCGTTTCTCGCCACCGTCGATCCCGATCCGGGAGCTGCGGCGCTTTTCGCGTGGTGCGAGGGACGCGGCGTGCCGTTCAGGATCCTCTCCGACGGGTTCGACTACAACCTCGAACGTCTACGCGAGCGCTTAGGCATTCCGTTCGAGTTCGACGCGAACCACCTCCACTACAAGGCCGGTTGCTGGGTGATCTCGGCGGGGCACCCCGATCCCTCGTGCGGGTGCGGGACCGGAGTCTGCAAGCGTTCGCGCATCCGAGAGTTCGCCGATAAGCATCGAGGCGTGAAGACGGTCCACATCGGCAACGGCCGGGTATCCGATTTGTGCGGCGCCGAAGCGGCGGACTACGCGTTCGCGAAAGACACGCTGGCCGAAGAACTCACTTCACGCGGTCGAGCTTACCGACCGTTCACAACGCTGCACGACGTCGTGGCGGGTCTCGAAGCGCTCGTTCGGTAGGCGCAGCAGCGCGTGGCAACGCCTGCGCAACTCCGGAACCACAGTTGCCTCGAACCACGGATTCCGGCGCAGCCACAAATTGTTGCGGGGGCTCGGGTGGGGGAGCGGCAAGTAACGGGGCCCGAACTCTCGGAAGCGTTGCACCGTGTCGGTGAGGGATCGGCCGCGCGACGTCCCCAAGTGGTAGGCATGAGCGTACGCGCCGATGGGAAGAATGAGCGCCAGGTTCGGTAGCGCGCCGAGTAGGCGATCCATGTAGCGCTCAGCGCACTCTCGCCGGGGCGGAAGGTCGCCGCTCTTGCCGCGGCCCGGGTAGCAGAATCCCATCGGGATGATCGCGACACGGCGTTCGTCGTAGAAGACGTCCGGTGGGATCGCCATCCATTCGCGCAGACGAACGCCGCTGGGATCGTTCCAGGGGATTCCCGTTTCGTGCACGCGCGTTCCCGGCGCTTGGCCGGCGACGAGGATCCGCGCGTCGGGATGTGCGCGGAGAACCGGTCGCGGACCGCGCGGCAGCGCCTCGGCGCAAACCCGACAGGAACGGACCTCGGCGAGAAGAGCGTCCAGGCGCTAGCTCTGCATCGAATCGAGGAACGTCTCCGCCTCGGCGACGGATCGCTGCATGTCGCGTATCAGTGCGGCGACGTCGTTCTCGATCTCGACGGTGTTTTCCTGAATCGAAGCGATCGCGCGGGCGTTCAAGTTGTGTTTCAGGAAGAGCACTTGGTCGCGGAACGCCAGGAGTACGGGCTCCATCTTCGACTCAGCCCGTCGCATCGCACCGATGTAGCGCTCGTAGCGCTGCTGGGTGTCGACGAGGCTATCGCGCGAGCGGCGACGCAAGTCTGCACTCTGAATGTCTTGGATCTCGCCTTCCCACTCGCGAAACAGATCGGCGGCGACTTTCTCGATGGACGTGATGCGCTCGCGCACGTCTTCTGCGCGTTTCTCACTGTCGTCGTACTCGCCCTGGAGTTTCTTGTAGAAGCCCTCGAGCTCGCCCCCATCGAACTTCGTCACGTCTTTGAAGAGCTCGAGGGTGGTTTGGAACTGCTCTTGTGCCTCGGCCTGGTCTTCTTGGCCGGCTTCGACGCGCGCGCGGAGGATGTGCCGTTTCTGCCGACCGAGGAGCTGTTCTTGGGCGTCGTAGTAGAGGCCGGAACAACCCGACGTCGAGAATACGGCGAAGAGGGTCGTTGCCAGGCCGAGAGCGACCCATCGACTAGACGCGTTTCGTCTCGGCTTCGTCGTGCGGCCGGTGGTTCTCCGCCGTCTTCGGTCGCTCGTGTCCCTGCTCATGGTGCATCACCCCCCTGCCCATCGATCGATCGGGCGCCATGATCACCCAAAGTGCCGCGTAGATCACGAGTCCGACACCGCCGGCGAAAATCGTCGCCAAAACAAAACCGAGCCTGAGCAGTGCCGCCGGAATGCCGAACTCGCGCGCGAGCCCGCCGCACACGCCGGCGATGCGCTTGTCGTCATCCGTTCTGCGCCAGTCGAGGGAGAACCGCTCGGTCGGCGGGCTCTTCTTTGCGCCGCAGTGCGGGCACGCGGATGCGTGTGTGTCGTGAGTGAGATCGGTCATTCGAAGGAACCTCCGGGTCGGTGTCGGTGGGCGGTTGCGGGGCTATTCAAGGCGTGGGCGAGCGGTGGCAACGCGATCCAGGCGAGCGATAGCCACAGGATTCCCGCGAGCGCGTAGCTACCGGCCGCGAACCAGACAAGCGCACTCGGGAGATATTGCGCGAGCCACGGCGCGCCTACCGAGAGCAGCCAGACGTAGGCGAGTAGGCACACCGCAGCCGGGGCGGCCGCCGCGGTGACCCAGCGCAAGGTGAAGGGCGCCGAGTCACGGCGCAGATCCGAGACGAGCTCGCGGGCCGCCTTGGCCTGCGTTCTCGCGACGAGTTCCTCGGTGGGCTCCGGGACCGTCCCGCGATGGAGCTCGGCCGCGAGTCGCGAGAGCTGCGGATCGGCGCTGGGCGCGCCGGCTAGAAAATCCTCGAGTTCGCGGTCGTCCGTCATCGCGTGACCTCCTCGGCGGGATCGTCTGTCGTCATGGCGTGACCTCCTCCGAATCGAGGGCTTCGCGCAAGCGGCCCATGGCCGCGTGGAGGCGGCTCTTCACGGTGCCGCGCGGAATGCCCAGGAGTTCCGCCGTCTCGGCTTCGGTGTGCCCCTGGTAGTAGCGGGAAATCACCACTTCGCGATGCGCGTCCCCCAGACGGGCGAGGAGGGCGCGCGCATCGAGGCGCGCGCCGCTCTCGGGCGCCGCGTGCGCCGCCGAAGTCTGCGCGACGTGTTCGCGGCGGCGCCCTTCGGCGGCCTGCCGTCTCGCCCGATCCCGGCAGAGGTTGTTCGCGATCTGAAACAGCCAGGTCGAGAAGCGCCGCTCGGGATGGAAGAGATGGCGCGAGCGCACGACCCGCAACCAGGTCTCCTGAAACAAATCATCGACGTCGCCGTCGACCCGCCTCCACAAGAATCCGTAGAGCGGCTTGCGATAGCGGGCGATCAGGTCCGAGAGCGCGCGATCGTCGCCACGCTGGGCCGCTCGCATCAGGGCTTCATCCGATTCGGCGGCTCTCGGGGGCGTTGTGTTCTCCACGTCGGGAGAAACTACCGGACCGCCGTACAACGCCGGTCGGAACCTCATCGCACTTTCGATCATGGCCGTAGTACGCGGCGATCTACGAAGACGTTCAACCCGAACTATGCTTCGCCCCATGGGGCCCCAGGAGGTCATCGTCATCGGTGCCGGGTGGGCGGGACTGTCCGCAGCGACGGCGCTGGCCCGTCTCGGGAAACGCGTCGAGGTGCTGGAAGCGGCTCCTTTTGCCGGCGGGCGGGCTGCGAGGGTCGAGGGCCCGGCGACGCTTCGGCTCCGCGAGGGCGACGCACACGCCCTCGCTTGGGTCGCGGAGGTTTCTCCCGCCTCCTCACCGCCTCGCTTTGCACGCTGGCTCCGCGCAGACCGGGACGACCTTGTCGCACTCTCCGACGACGACATGGCTCACCGGGCAAACCTCCGACGGCGGGGACGCTGGGGATTGACCCGACTCGAGCGAGTCGCGGCCCGCTTCCGAGACGCCCCGAGCGAACGGTTCGACGACCGGAGCTTCGCCGATTTCGCGCGCCTCTACCTCGGCCGACGCGACGGCGGTCGCTGGTCGAGGTGGTTCGAAGACGAATGGCTGCTACCGAGTCGCGAGACGTCGCGCGCGGCATGGCGCGCACTTCTCGCGCGCCGTCGCGGCGGCGTGGGCTACTTGCGTGCGCCTCTCGATTTCTCCTCGCTGCCCTTCGCGTTGCGCCTCGATTATCCCGTGAAAGCCGTCGTACGCGAGCGCAACGAGTTTCGCTTGACGGCCGAAGGGCGTGACGACCGCACGGCCGAAGCGGTGGTTCTGGCGACTCCGGCGGACGTCAGTGCACGCTTCGTCGCGGGACAAGTGACATCGGCCGAATCGTCGCTGCTCGCCGGCGTTCGCTATCGGTCCGCACTCTCGTTTCACGCGCGGCTCTCTTGCCCGGCGGGATTCACCTGCTCGGAAATCGCCTTCCCCGGAGAGCGAGCGCCCGTACTGTCGCGCGTCTCTCTCGCCGCGGGCGTCGAGCACGCGGAGACCGAGGGGCACATCGTGGCCCACGCGCACCCGGATTTCGCGAGGCGCGCCGAATCGATGCCGGACGATATCGCGCTTCGCATCTTCGACGCCGCGTTGCGGGCGATCCTTCCCGAGACCCTGTGCGAGTTCGACGCACCGTCGCTCGAGAGGAGCCGCGCGCCCGCGTTTGCAGTCGGCCAGGTGCGCCGGATCGACGTTCTCAAACGACTCGTCGCCGAGGAACGGCGGTGCGGACGCGCGCTGGCCTACGCCGGTGACTTTCTCACGGAACCGACGCTCGAAGGCGCGGTTCGGTCCGGTCTCTCCGCCGTCGATGCGCTGTTTCCGGGTCAGCGCGTGAGCGCGGGCTAGGGAGCACGCAGGAACGCGATCGTGGCGCCCTCACCGCCTTCCGAAGCCGACGCCGATTCGTATCGTTCGACGTAGGGAGAGCTTTGCAGGTAGTCCCGCACCGCGCGTCGCAGCGCACCGGTTCCGAACCCATGAATGATCGTGAGTTGGTACGCGCGCGCTGCGAGCGCGTTCTCGAGAGCTCTCTCGAGACGCTCTTCGGCTTCGAGAACGCGCTCGCCACGGAGATCGCAGGGCAAAAGCGTCTCGTCTCGCGGTTCGGGGACCCGCACACGCGGGCGCGCTGTCTCCTCTGATTTCGGGACACCGCGAATTTGTTCCGACGCCAGGGTGAGCTTGGCGCTTCCGGCCTGTACCTGAACCTTTCCGCGTCGGTCCGGCGCCGAGAGCAGAATGCCCTGCTGCCCGCCCGGGAGGAGCACCCGCGTTCCCGGGCGCGCCGACGTCCAATCGATCGGCCCCGCGACGGCTTCGCTCGGGGCGGGGACCGGGCGCGCTTCGCTCTCCGGTGCGGCACTTTCGAGTTCGATCAGCCGTTCGCGGGCGCGGGCCGCGGCTTGCGCGGTCCCGCCGCGTTGCAACGTGCGAATCACGCCCGCAACTTCTTCATGCGCGCGAGAGAAGGACGCTTGCAGTTCTTCTCGCATCTCGCCGAACAACTTTTCGCGCTTCGCTTCGAGCTGTTCGAGCTTTCGTCCGTAGGCTTCCCGAGCGCTGTCGCTTTCCTCGCGCAACCGTGCGGCTTCGGCGCGCTCCGTCTCGAGCGCAGCACGACTCGTTTGTAGCTCGGCGATCATGCGGTCGAGTTGGCGATCTTCGGAGGCCAGGAGCGTACGGGCGCGTTGTGCGACGTCTTCCGGCATTCCCATCCGCTGCGCGACCGCGAGCGCCGAGGAAGCGCCGGCCATCCCCGTGCGCAAGACGTACGTGGGTTGCAGCGTTTCCGGATCAAACGCGACGGCGGCGTTCTCGAAACGTTCGTCGACTTCGGCCAGTTCTTTCAGCAAGTTGTAGTGGGTCGTCGTGATGACGCGCGCATCCCGCGCCGCCAACGCTTCGAGAATCGCTTGGGCGAGCGAGGCTCCCTCGCTCGGATCGGTCCCCACCCCGATCTCATCGAGGAGAATGAAGCTCCGGCGGTCCGCGCGATCGACGACCGACGCGACGTTCGCCATGTGCGCCGAGAAGGTCGAAAGATGTTCTCGGATGTCCTGCTCGTCGCCGATATCCGCCAGGACCGTGTCGAACCGGTCGACCCGCGCGCCGGGCTCGGCCGGGACGAAAAGGCCCGCTTGGGCGCACAACACCGCGAGGGCCGCGGCTTTCATGGCGACGGTCTTGCCTCCCGCGTTCGGTCCCGAGATGACGAGTACGCAGTAGGTTCGACCGAGTCGCAGGTCGTTCGGTACCGCTTCGTCGCCGAGCAGCGGGTGGCGAAGCCCGGGAAGCTCGACCACACCGCGATCCCCCATCTCCGGAGGTACGCCGCCGATTTGGCGGGAGAACTTCGCGCGCGCGAAAGCGAGATCGAGCTTCGCCAACGCTTCGAGTCCGACGCGGAGCTCGGGTGCCGCCCGCGCCACGGCGGCCGACAGCTCGGCGATGATGCGCCGCTCCTCGCGATCGGCATCGAGTTCGGCGCGTTTGTGTCGATTGTTCAGCTCGACGAATTCGCTCGGCTCGACGAAGAGCGTGGCGCCGCTGGCGGACGCGTCGTGCACGATACCGGGCACGGAGGCGCGCGCGTCGGCTCGCACCGGCAGGACGAACCGGTCGTTGCGGACCGTGTAGAAGCGGTCCGCGAGCGACGATTCGAGTTGCCGATCGCGCAAGGTCCGCTCCATGCGCTGCTTGCCCTCGGCGGCGAGTCGTTGCGCGTCGGCCCTCGCCCGCGCGAGAGTTTCGGAAGCTTCGTCGCGAATGGTCCCGTCGGGCCCGATCGCGTTCGCGATCTCGCGATCGAGGACTCCGAGCGGCACGATGTCTTCGCCGGCACGCACGAGGGTCTCGGCGGAGGCGTCGAGGGTGTCGAGCATTCGTCGCGTGTCCCCGAGGACGGCACACGCCGTCGCAATGTCGCGCAACTCGCGCGGACTCAGGCCGCCGCCTTTGCAGGCGCGGTCGAGCGACGCCTCGAGTGGGGAGATTTCCCCGAGCGGGAGGTCGCGGCCGGTCTCGAGCAGGCCGAAGGCCTCGCGAGTTTCGGCGCGGAGCTCTTCGAGCTCTTCCAGATTCTGGGCGAAAGGCGCCTGAAGCTCGGCGAGCCGATCCCGCGCGGCGGGCGTGCGGACGTGGCCCCGCAGCATCTGCACCAATTCATGCCACTCGAGCCGCAACAGCGTCTTGGTTTCGACAGCGAACGCCACCGCCGGGATTCTAGGGGTCTCTCACCCGAAGGTGCCCGTCTGCCGATGTTCCCGGCGTGGCGGACCAACTGCTCACAGAAGCCGTGCTCGAGAGCGCGCGCGACCTCGATCAACGAAGTACCCGGGACGTATTGCGGGCCGTTCACGATCAGGACGCGGTGGCTTTGCGCGCGGTTGAGGGCGTTTTGCCCCATGTCGAAGAGGCCGTCGACGCTCTGGTCCTGACCCTCCAAGGGGGCGGCCGGTGGTTCAACATCGGTGCGGGGACGAGCGGTCGACTCGGCGTGGCCGACGCCGCCGAGGTGCCGCCCACGTTCGGCTATCCGCGGGATCGGGTCGTCGGTCTGATCGCCGGTGGCCCGGCGGCCCTGTCGGGTGCGGTCGAGGGGGCCGAAGACGACGGCGAGGCGGCGCGGCGCGATTTGAGCACACGAAACCTATTGCCCGGAGACGCCGTGGTCGCCCTTTCGGCCAGCGGGCGAACGCCCTATGCCGTCGCAGCGCTGGATGAAGCCGAGAGCATTGGCGCTCGGCGAATCGCGATCTGTTGCGATCCGAATTCGCCGCTCGCGAGAGCCGCCGAGATTGCGATTGCGCCCGTCGTCGGTCCCGAGATCATCGCCGGTTCGACGCGAATGAAAGGCGGTCTCGCACAGAAGATGGTGCTGCACTTGTTGTCGACGACGGTGATGGTTCGGCTCGGGCGCGTCGAAGGGAACCTCATGACGAACCTGCACCCGGCGTCGCGCAAGCTCCGCCGGCGGGCCGTGGAGATTGTCATGTCCTTGGCGAGCGTGGACCGCGCGCGTGCAGAGGCACTCCTCGACGAGGCCCACGGCAGTGTCCACGATGCGCTGGCGCTTGCGCGCCGGGAACCCGACTCGGGCCGCTAGCGGACGGCGGTTTCCAGCTCGCGGATTCGCCTCGACAAACGCGTCAGCTTGCGGTCGATCTTGGCGAGATCGCTCGCGGTGGCGATGTCGAGGTTGCCGAGGAGAGCCGCAATCGAGTCGGTGAGCTTCTCGCCGACGTCCTGGCGGAGGGCCACCGCGGTTTCTGTAAGACGCCGCAGCTCGGCCTGCGCAGTTTCTGTGAGCTCTTGGCGCCGTCGGTCGGCTTCTTCGCGGACGCGTTGGATTTCGGCTTCCACGCCCTCGCGAACCCGACCGAGTTCGCCCTCGATGTTTTGGA
The DNA here is from genome assembly GCA_965223705.1 of Myxococcota bacterium. GTDB lineage: Bacteria > Myxococcota_A > UBA9160 > UBA9160 > UBA6930 > UBA6930. The sequence continues at coordinate 657,315 of OZ245015.1, forward strand.
AAGCCTCGCGACCGAGGCGGAGACCGTTTTCGAGAGTAGATTGGATCATGAGATCAATCTAACGCGTTGCGTCAATATGTCAAGTGATCTTTAAAAATGTTATATAAAACAGTATCTTGGAATATGTCTCGTTGCATCATTCACCAGCGGACGACCGCGCTCGCCCAGCTGAAGCCGGCGCCGAAGGCCGTCATGGAAATGAGGTCGCCGGGCTTGAGCTGCTCGTCCGCCCGGGCCTCGGCGAGGAGGATCGGGAGCGACGCCGCCGAGCAGTTCCCGTACTGCTGAACGTTGTTCCGAATCTTTTCGACCGGAATCTCCATGGATTCCGCGACGTACTCGTTGATTCGAAGGTTCGCCTGATGGAACAGGAAGAGATCGACGTCTTCTTGTTTGAGACTCGCTGCGTGAAGGGTTTCGAGGAGCACTTCCGGCATACGGCGGACCGCGTGTTTGAAGACCATCCGCCCGAGCATCTTCGGGTAGTGGCGTTTCTCGGCCATCAGCTCGTCGCTGATGCGCGGATTGAGGGCGCACCCCGGCGCTTCGGTCCAGAGCTTTTCCGCGAACTCGCCCTGGGCGTGCAGCCGGACTTCGAGGATCGCGCCACTATCCGCGGGGTCATCGTTCGCCTCGACGACGCACGCACCGGCACCGTCGCCGAACAGCACTGAAACGTCTCGTCCTTCGGGCGACATGTCGAGCCCGCGCGATTGCAGCTCGCAACCGACCACGAGAATTCTCCGGTATTGGCCGGCCTCGATGAAACTCTTCGCAACGGACATCGAGTACAAGAAGCCGCTGCACTGCGCGCGCAGGTCGAAGCAGGGGGTGTCGTCGAGCTCGAGTTGACGCTGTAGGAAAAAGGAGGTTCCGGGGAACTCGGCATGGGGCGACAGCGTCGCGAGCACGATGCAGTCGATATCCGAGGCTTCGAGCTCGGCGTCGAGAAGCGCCGCACGGCTCGCGCGTTCCGCGAGATCCGCCGGCGTCTCGTCCGTGACGTAACGGCGCGCTTCGATCCCCGAGCGTTGGATGATCCACTCCTCGGAGCACTCGAACTGATCGAGAATTTCCGCGTTCGGTACCACGCGCTCCGGCACGTACATGCCGGTTCCACTGATTTTGGCTCGGGTCGTCATTTACCTCTTCCGCCTCTTGCTTCCGCGAGCTCTTGGGAGAAAGAGAGTCGCTCGTTTTCGGGGTGATCACTGCGCCACAAATGTTCTTCCGCGCGCATCAAAAGTTCTCGAAAGCCCGTCCCGTTCGTCGCCGAAATCGCGATGCCGCCCGTCCGGTCCGCAAGCGCTTTCGCCTCGGCCTCGGGCATGAGATCGGTCTTGTTCCAAACCAGCAGCTCCGGAGTATCGCGGAGCCCGATGTCGTCAAGGATCTCATGAACGGCGTCCATGTGCCGCTCCGCGTCGGGGCTACTCGCATCGACGACGTGTAGAAACAGGTCGGCTTCGGAGAGTTCTTCCAGCGTCGCGCGGAAGGCCGCGACGAGGTCGGGCGGCAGATCTCGGATAAAGCCCACGGTGTCTGTGATGATGACCTCGCGATCCCGGGGGAAGCGCAGTCGCCGAGACGCGGTGTCGAGCGTGGCGAACATCTTGTCTTCGACGAGGACATCGGTCTTGGTGAGCGCCCGGAGGAGGGTGCTCTTGCCGGCGTTGGTATAGCCGACGATCGAAAGCACCGGGACGTTGCGCTGCTGACGCCTCGAGCGGCGCCCCGCGCGTTGTCTCGAGAAGCCCTTGATCTCCCGTTCGAGCCGATTGATCCGCTCTCGCACGCGCCGGCGGTCAACTTCGAGCTTCGTTTCGCCGGGGCCGCGTCCACCGATCCCGCCGGCGAGCCTCGACAGCGACGTGTCTCGCTGCGCCAGGCGCGGCAGCACGTAGCGCAGCTGCGCGAGCTCGACTTGGACCTTGCCGTCTCGGCTCGTCGCGTGTTGCGCGAAGATGTCGAGGATCAGCTGCGTGCGATCGATGACGCGGAGCTCGAGCCGTTCCGCGAGGTTGCGTGCTTGGGTGGGCGTCAGGTTGTCGTCGAAGATCACGAGATCGACGCCCGTTTGGAAGCAGCGGATCACGAGGTCTTGCAGCTTCCCTCCGCCGACGACGGTTCGGGGATCGACGCGGGAGCGGTTTTGCTGCACGACGTCGACGACCGAGACACCGGCGGACTTCGCCAACTCGCGGAGTTCTTCGACCGAAGCCTCGAATTCGGCGCGCCCGCGTCCTGCCGTTACGCAGACCAGAATCGCGCGTTCGCCTTCCTCGACGGTGCGCACGCCCGTGCTGCGCGCGAGTTCCTCTTCGAGGGCGCGTACCCACTCGCGAAAGTCGAGGTCGAGGGCGGAAGGAGGTCGCGGCTCCCACTCTTCGACTTGCTGCCCTTCGTCGTTGGCCGGAAGCAACGTGGCGACGTGGGCGTCCCCGGGAAGCCCGTCTTCCGTCGCCTCGATCGCGACCATCGCGTCGAGGCGAAGCAGCGCCAAGTCCGTCACGTCGTCCCGGTCGAGTCCGCCGGGCACCAGATGGGTGTGCAGGCAGCGGAGACCGCGCAGGCGACCACGACCGGCGCGCAATCGACCCCAGTCGGGCATTTCGATCTCGCGCTGATCGCCGACCATCACGTGGGTCACATTGCCCCGCCGGTCGACCAAGACACCGAGCTGGCGGCGGATTTCCCGCGACAGTTCCGTGAGTTGGCGCGCGAACTCCTGCGTGACGAGCCGGTCCGCCGGTAGACGGCGGCGGCCCATTCGCTCGATCGCTTTTAGCTGGCTGGCTTTTAAGCCCTGGGTATTGCCGTGGACGCGTATGGGTCGATTCTCCCCGCGACGGAATCTACGAGACGGAGCTCCGCGGCGCCAAAAACTCTGACGATTTGAGGTATTTAACACCCACAACAGGTGCCGACCAACGCGGGATCCCCCTTGGGGCTTACCTGTCTCTCGCCGTCTAGTTGGATAGCTTCTCCGCCCCGGTCCGCGGCAAACTCCGAGCAAGTCGCGGGTCCTGTCGGACGAAACGAGAGAGGACCATGTACACGAACTACGCGCACACCGGGCCGTACGGATGCTGACGGAGGGCTCCCCTCTCGCCGTGGCGATCCTCGCCGCGGGTCAAGGCACCCGGATGAAGTCGCGTTTGGCGAAGGTGCTCCACCCGGTCGCGGGCCGTCCGATGCTCGACTACCCGCTGCGCCTCGCAGAGGAGCTCGCCCCGGAGCGGCTTGTCGTGGTGATCGGGCGCGACGCCGAGCGCGTCGAAGCGGCGTTCGAAGGCCGCGCGGATTTCGTCATCCAGACCGAGCGCCGGGGTACTGGACACGCGGTCAAGCAAACGCATGCGTACCTGAAAGAGTTTCGAGGTGACGTCGCCGTCTTGTACGGCGACACCCCGCTCCTCACAGCGGACACCCTGCGCGCGATGCAGCGGATGAAGGCTGAGACCGGGGCCGCTCTCGTCATGCTCTCGACGCGCGTGCCTCTCCCCGGAATCGTCGTCCGTGACGCGGCGGGTGCCGTGCGTCGCATTGTCGAGCGTCCCGACGCATCGCCCGAGGAACTCGAGCTCACGGAGTTCAACACCGGCGTCTATTTGATCGACTCGCAATTCTTGTGGGCGGGCCTGGAAGAACTCCGCGACGACAACGCCCAGGGCGAGTTCTACCTGACGGATCTCGTCGGCGTCGCGGTTTCCCGAGGGATTCCCGTGGCGGCGCTCACCCTCGAGGACGACGACGAAGCGCTCGGGGTAAACGATCGCGCGGATCTCGCACGGGCCGGTCGTGTCGCACGCCGCCGTCACGCCGAGGCGCTCATGGCAGCGGGCGTCAGCATCGTCGATCCGGACAACACGTACATCGACACGAACGTCGAGATCGGGGCCGATTCGCAAATCGACCCCGGCTGCGTCATCAGCGGCCCGACCCGGATCGGCGTCGGCGTTCACTTGAAGGCCCACTGCGTCGTCGAGGAAAGCGTGATCGAGGACGACGCGGTCGTCGGGCCTTCGGCCCACGTGCGCCCGAACACCCGGCTCGGCCCGGGGGTGCGCATCGGCAACTACGTCGAAGTGAAAAACAGCAACCTCGGCGCCGGCGTGAAAGCCGATCATTTGAGCTACATCGGCGATGCCGACGTGGGCGAGGGAGCGAGCTTTGGTTGCGGTGCCATCGTCGTCAACTACGACGGTGTCGAGAAACATCGAACCACCGTGGGCGAGGGCGCTTTCATCGGCTGTAACGTGAACCTCGTCGCGCCGATCACCGTCGAACCGGAGAGCTTCGTCGCGGCGGGCTCGACCATTACGAAGTCCGTCCCACACGACGCGCTCGCCGTGGCGCGGGAACGCCAACGCAACGTCAAAGGCTGGGTCAGCCGACGCCGGGAAAAGAAGGAATAACAGCGTGTGCGGAATCGTCGGCTACGTCGGAACCCATCGGGCGGCCCAGGAAGTCCTCCTCGACGGTCTCCGTCGCTTGGAATACCGCGGTTATGACTCGGCCGGCGTGGCGATCTTTTGCGAGAACGGACTCCGCATCGAGCGCGCTGTCGGAAAGCTCGCGAACCTGGACGAACGGTTGCGCGCAGAACCGCTCGAGGGTCATGCCGGGTTGGGACACACGCGCTGGGCGACCCACGGCAAGCCGTCCGAACGCAACGCCCACCCCCACCGCTCGGGCCGGGCCACGGTCGTCCACAACGGCATCATCGAGAACTACCGCGAGATCCGTGCGGAGCTCGAAGCTTCCGGTCGCGTCATCCAGTCCGAGACCGACACCGAGCTCATCGCGCACCTGATCGACATCGAATGCGAAACCGCCGCGAATCTGCTCGAAGCGCTCACGCGCGTGACGAAGCGCCTCGAAGGTTCATACGCCATGGCGGCGGTCGACGAGAAGCAGCCCGAACTCATCGCCGTCGCGAAGAACGGCGGAAGTCCGCTGATCCTCGGTCTCGGCGAAGGCGAGACGTTCCTCGCGAGCGATATCCCGGCCATCCTGCCCTACACGCGGCAGATGCTCTTCGTCGACGACGGGGAATTCGCGCTGTTGACGGCAGATGGCGCGGAGCTCGTCGACGGCGAGGGACACATCGTCGACCGCGACCCGAAGCTCATTCAGTGGGATCCCGTCTCGGCGGAAAAAGGCGGCTACGACCGCTTCATGCAGAAGGAGATCTTCGAGCAGCCGCGCGCGATCCGCGAAACCGTCGGCACGCGCATCGCTGATGACGACTCCGACGTCGATCTCGACGGGATCGATCTTTCCCCGGATGCCGTCAAGAAGATCGACCGCGTGTTTCTCGTCGCTTGCGGGACGGCCTATTACGCGGGGATGGTCGGGAAGTACATGATCGAGCGCCTTGCGGGCATTCCGGTGGAAGTCGATCTTGCGAGCGAGTTCCGATACCGCCGGCCGCTGGTTCATCAGAACTGTCTGGCGATTCCGATCTCTCAGTCCGGGGAGACCGCGGACACGCTGGCCGCAATGCGCGAGGCCGCCGACGGCGGCGCTCGGGTGCTCGCGATCTGCAACGTGCGCGACGCGACGATCGCGCGGGAAGCGCACGATGTCTTGTACACCCATGCGGGCCCTGAAATCGGCGTCGCCTCGACGAAAGCGTTCACGACCCAGCTCGTCGCGCTCTTCCTGATCGCCCTCAAGCTCGGCATCTCGCGGCGTCACTTGACCGCGGACCAGGTGCGCGAGCATCTGTCGAACCTGCGTCGTTTGCCCCGCACGGTCGAGCAACTGCTCGAAATCGACGATCACGTGCACGAGGTGGCGCACCAGTTCTTCAAGGCCTCGAACTTCCTCTTCCTGGGGCGCGGGGCGATGTATCCCATCGCGCTCGAAGGTGCGCTCAAGTTGAAGGAGATCTCGTACATTCACGCGGAGGGCTACGCCGCCGGCGAGATGAAGCACGGCCCGATCGCGCTGATCGATGAAAACATGCCGGTCGTCGTGATCGCGAACGAGAGTCACGTCTACGACAAAGTCGTTTCGAATCTCGAAGAAGTCCGCGCGCGCGACGGCAAAATCATCGCCGTGGCGAGTCCGCTGGACGAGCGGATCGAAGCGCATACCGACGCCGTGATACGGATCCCGAGCCTGGGGGAGCATTTGACACCGCTCCTCGCCGTGATTCCGCTCCAGCTACTCGCGTACCACGTCGCTTGTCTCAAGGGAACCGACGTCGATCAGCCCCGCAACCTCGCAAAGAGTGTGACCGTCGAATAGGCGCGAGGCGTGGTTAGTGGCACCGTCGAGTAGCTCGAAACCCGCGGTTCGAATATGATCGCTCCACCCCGGTCCTCCACCGAGGTGGCCATTGCCCGAAGACGATGTAGCGAACCACTCCGTTCTCGAGGGTCTGAACCCGGAACAGCGCCGCGCGGTCACGACGACCGAGGGGCCGCTGCTTGTCGTCGCGGGGGCGGGCAGTGGTAAGACCCGGGTTCTCACCCACCGAATCGCGTACCTGGTGGGTGCGTGCGGGATCCCGCCCGAGCAGATTCTCGCGGTTACGTTTACGAACAAAGCCGCCAGGGAGATGCGGGAACGCGTCGCGAAACTGCTCGGTCCCGACGGCGAAGGCGCGTGGATCTCGACGTTTCACTCGACGGGCGTGCGGATCCTGCGACGAGAGATCGGTCAGCTGGGTCGCTCTCGCGGTTTTGTCATCTACGACGAGGCGGATTCCCTGGGTGTTCTGAAAGAAGCCCTCCGGCGCCACGGCCTGGATCCCAAAGGCCAGGAGGCCAAGCGCCTGCGTTGGCGGATCGACGAATGGAAGAACGCCGGGCTTTTGCCGAACCAAGCCGTCGAGACGGCGGAAGATCTCGAAGCACGGCAATCCGCGGAGATCTACGCGACCTACCAGCGGCTGCTCGCCGACGCGAACGCCCTCGATTTCGGCGACCTTCTCCTACTCAACGCCCAACTCTTCCGCGAACACCCGGAAGTGCTGCGGCACTACCAGCAGCGCTGGGCGTACATCCTGATCGACGAATACCAAGATACGAATCGCGTCCAGTACGAGTGGGTGAACGCTTTGGCGAGCGCCCATCGAAATCTGTGCGTCGTCGGCGACCCGGATCAGAGCGTCTACGCTTGGCGCGGGGCGGATATTCGCAACATCCTCGATTTCGAGCGGGACTACCCGGATGCCGAGACGGTGGTTCTCGACCGCAACTACCGATCGACCCAGCCGATCTTGTCCGGGGCGGGGGCGGTGGTCGCCAACAACACCGGCCGGCCGGAAAAATCGATGCGCGCCGAGCGAGGTGCCGGCGACCCGATCCACTTCTATCACGCGGATGATGAGCGGGACGAAGCGGCCCATGTCGTCGGCGGCATCCTCGACCGTGCGCGTTCGGAGAGCCGCCCGCTCAGCCATTTCGCGATTTTCTACCGAACGAACGCGCAATCGAGGCCCCTCGAGGAAGAGCTCCTCAAGTACGACGTACCCTACGTGGTGGTGGGGGGGATCCGCTTTTACGACCGCGCGGAGATCAAGGACGTACTCGGTTATCTGCGCCTCCTCGTAAACCCGGCGGACGATATGGCGCTCCGGCGCATCGTGAACAGTCCGCCGCGGGGGGTCGGTAAAACGACGCTCGAGCGCGCGGCTTCCGTCGCCGAGCGAGAGGGCTTGCCGCTTCTCGCCGGGCTCGAACGGTACGCGTCCGAAGCGCCTCGCGGTGGTGACAAGATCCGGGCCTTTCTCCGTCTGCTCGGCGAGCTGCGCGATGAGGTCGTAACCACCGGCCCGGCGGACGCGATTTCGATCGTGCTCGAGAGGAGCGGCTACCTGCGGCATCTGGAAGCCGCACAGACACCCGAGGCCGAAGCGCGCGTCGAAAACTTGCGCGAGCTCGTCGTGGGCGCCGAGGACTTCGAGGTCAGCAACGAGGACGAAGATATGGAGCGCTCTCCGCTCGAGCTGTTCCTCGATCAAGTCGCGCTGGTGACCGACCTCGACAGCGTCGACGACCGCACGGATCGCGTCTCCCTCATGACCGCGCACTCCGCCAAAGGGCTCGAGTTTCCGGTGGTGTATCTGGTCGGCATGGAAGAGGGCCTGTTTCCGCACGGGGCTTCTGCACGCGACGCCGAGGCCGTCGAAGAGGAACGGCGCCTCTGTTACGTCGGTATGACGCGCGCCATGGAGCACCTGACGCTTTCCTGGGCCGCCCGGCGCAGGCGCTACGGCGGACTTGAATTCGCGACCCCGTCGCGCTTTCTCTCCGAGGTGCCGGGCAATCTCGTTTCGGGGCCCACGCCGGACGACGCGTTTCGCGGACCCGCCCGGCAATACGGGGGCGAGCGCAGCCTCGATTACGAGTACAGCCAGGCGGAGCCGGAGCTCGGTGAGCTCCAAGGCACGCGCGTCCGTCATCCGATTTTTGGCGCCGGCACGATCCTGCAATCGATCGGCGAAGGGCCGAAGCAGAAGCTCCGCATCCGCTTCGAGAAAGCGGGCGTCAAAACGGTGCTCGTTCGCTTCGCGAACTTGGAGTTCTACTAGGACTAGCCGCGGCGATAGAGGCGTTCGAGCCGGCTGCGCTCTTCGTGACGCTCGAGGGCGAGCTCGATCAGCCGATCGAGGAGCGCCGGGTAGGGGAGGCCGCTCGCCTGCCAAAGACGGGGATACATCGAAACGTCGGTGAAGCCCGGAAGACTGTTCAGTTCATTGAGGAACAGTTCGCCGCTCTGCTTGTCGAGAAAGAAGTCGACGCGCGCGAGACCGGCGCCTTCGAGAAGCGCGAAGGCTCGTACGGCGAGCTCGCGCATCCGATTCGCCACGGATTCGGGGATGTCCGCCGGTACGACGAGCTGTGTCCCCTCGTCGACGTACTTCGATTCGTAATCGTAGAACTCGCCGGAGGGAACGATTTCTCCGGGGACCGACGCTTCGGGCTCGCGGTTGCCGAGGACGGCCACTTCGATCTCTCGCGCATCGACCGCCCGCTCGATCATCACTTTGTCGTCGAACCGCAGCGCATCGTCGAGCGCCGCGTCGAGGTCACCGGGGGTGTTGACTTTGTGGGTCCCGACGGAAGACCCCAGCGAAGCGGGTTTCACGAAGCAGGGAAAACCGAGCTCGGCGGCTCGCTTCCTCGCCCGCGCGCGCGCCGCCCCGTCTTCTCCAGCGCGCACGATAAACCACGGGAGTACGGGGAGACCTTCTGCTCGAAGGAGCCGCTTCGCTAGGTCCTTGTCCATCTGCAAAGCGGATCCCAAGACGCCGGAACCCACGTAGGGGATTCCTGCCAACTCGAGTGCGCCTTGGAGGGAGCCGTCTTCCCCGCCGGTCCCGTGCACGATCGGGAAGATCACGTCGAGTTGGGTTTCGACGCCCGATCCGTCGCGGCGTCGGACGCGTCCTTCGTCGGGCGCCAATCCGATCGAGACGCTCGGACCGTCGAGTGCCTGGCCCATCGGGGCGTGGCCGGGCGCCAAGTGCCAATCGCCGTCGGGATCGATTGCGAGGAGCCGGATCTCGTAGCGGGAGGGGTCGAGGGCAGCGGCGATCGAGGCCGCGGACTGCACCGACACCTCGTGCTCGACCGATCGACCCCCAAAGGCAATTCCGACTCGCAGTTTGGCCACGGATCTCCCCCTCGAGATCTTAATCGTCCGATCGAGGCTGCGCTTGACCCGGCAAAACCGGCTTCGTACAGTCGGGAGGTGGCCGCCATCTCACCGGAATTGCAGCGAAAACAAGATCGGCTGCGGCGACTTCTGGCCGCGGAGAAGAGCTTGGTCGTAGCCTTCTCCGGGGGCGTCGACTCGAGCTACTTGGCCTACGAGGCGCACCGGGTTCTCGGAGACCGTGCGGTCGCCCTGACGGCCCTGTCGCCGTCTTACCCGGCGCACCATCGCGAAGCCGCCCTCGCCGTCGTCGAAGCCACCGGCCTGGCACATCGCTTCGTGACAACCCACGAAATGGAGCGCCCGGCGTATCGACGCAACGCCGCGGACCGCTGCTACCACTGCAAGACCGAACTCTTCGACGTGCTCGAGAAGGAGCGCGCGGCGGCGGGCTTCGCCGCGGTGGCGTACGGCATCAACGTCGATGACACCGGCGACTACCGCCCGGGGCACCGCGCGGCCGACGAGCACGCCGTCCGGGCGCCGCTACTCGACGCGGGCTTGTGCAAAGAAGAGGTGCGCACGCTCGCCCGCCGAGCGGAGCTACCGACCGCAGATCTACCGGCATCGGCGTGCCTCGCCTCGCGCCTTCCCTACGGGACCGCCGTTTCGCCCGAACGGTTGGCGGCGGTCGAACGCGCAGAAGAAGCCGTCCGCGGCCTGGGCTTCCGCCAGCTTCGGGTTCGGCACCACGGAGAGCTCGCCCGAATCGAGATTGCCCAGGACGAGCTGCCCCGCGCCCTCGACCCGGCGATGGCGCGCGAGCTCTCCTCCGCGCTGCGCGCGTTGGGCTTCCGATACGTCGCGCTCGATCTCGAGGGCTACCGTCAGGGCTCTCTCAACGCTGTCCTCGTCGATCCGCCGCAGTAGTCGATGACGCCCCTGGTTTGTCGGGGTGCGCCCCGAGACATGGGGGACGACGAAGGAGCGGCGATCGACGTCGCGCTGCTCGAAATCCCGAAACGTGCGGCGCGTCGAGCACTTCGCGATCTGCGGCGCCACGTTCCGCAGCAGGCTGAACGATTGACGGCGTTGGCCGCCCGAATCCGCGTATCTCCCGCGACGTTGTTGGCAGAGCTTCCGACCCCGACCTTCTGCGTCGCGCCCGACGGCCGCCCGGGGTTCTCAGGTGCGCCCGGCTACCTACGGCGTTCGCTGCCGGACGCCGGGATCGAATCGGTCGAGTGGCAAGCCCGCCCCGGCGCGGCTCCTTCACTCGGGATCAACGCGGCCGGGCTCCGCGCCGTCGCGGACACCGCGGCTAGAAGTCCCTTCGACCCACGAAGTCACGCCCCCGCCGCTTTTCTACTCCCCGAAGTGCTGCAGCGTTTCGCCCACGCGCGCGTCGCGGCCGATTGGCTGACGAAACGCCCGACGTCCGGCCGTGTGCGTTTCTATTTGCGCGACGGAGTCCGCGATCACTGGATTTGCGTCTCGAAAAGCGGCGCGTCCTGTCGCATCGACGAGACGGCAGAACTTCCGCGTGAGCGCGCCGAGGCGACGGCGGCGGTGCTTCTCGGCGCGGACGGAATCGCGTGGGGAGGGCGCCGTTACTTCCCTTCGCACCAGTCGACGGCCTGAACCGCACGGTCGGTAATGCGAAAAAAATCGAGACGTTCCGGCTTTTCGAAACCGGCGCGAACGGCGTTGCGCAGCAGGGCGCCCCAGGGCTTCCAGAAGTCCTCGCGATCGAGCAGGACCACCGGTCGATCGTGAAAGCCGAGTTTTCGAAACGACAGAATCTCCGCGAGTTCTTCGAGCGTGCCGTAGCCGCCGGGGAGCGCGACGAACGCGTCCGCCGGCGCGTCCAGACCGGCCTTTCGCGAACGCATGTCGTCGACGATTCGGAGCTCGTGGAGGCCATCGTGCTGAACGTCGTGCTCTAGGAAGGCGCGCAAGATGACGCCTTCGACCCGACCTCCGGCCTCGAGAGCCGCGTCCGCGGCGGCACCCATGAGCCCGCAGTTGCCGCCGCCGTAGATCAGCGTGTGACCACGCGATGCGATCTCCTTCCCGAGACTCGCCGCGAGTTCGCGAAACGGGGCGCCCGATTGCCGGCTCGAGCCGGCGTACACCGTGATCTTCATCGGCTACGCACGGTGAGCGGTGCGATCTTCATCGATTAGGAGCGGGGTCGACGCCTGCGCCGCCGGCGTCTTCGGGGGGTGTCTGAGCCGGCCTCGTTTTCCGCCGGCTGCGGCGGCGCTTCGGGTTCGTCTTCGACGTGGGTCGCCGGGCGATGTTCTCGTAGGTAGACCGCGCAAATCGCGGCGAGGTCGTTCAGGCCGTCCTCGGTTTTCATGAGGTCTCTCACGACGGGGACCATGGGATCGACCATGATCTTGCGTTCGGCCGCCGAGAGCTCGCGAATCTCCTGCTCGACCTTGACCGCCAGGCGCTGACGAACGAGGGCGCGCTCGTCGGCTTCCGTCGGGAGCGGCCGCTCTTGCGCCGTGATCTTGTTTACTTTCTGCAGGTGGCGGAAGTTTCCGATGTCGAGGCCCGATACGAGGGAGATCGCGACGCCCGCCTTGCCCGCCCGTCCGGTGCGCCCCGTTCGGTGGAGGTACACCTCCGGAGTTTCCGGAGCGGCGTAGCTCACGACGTGGCTCAAGTCGCTGATGTCGATACCGCGCGCCGCGACGTCGGTTGCGACGAGGATGCGCAGCTCGCCGGCCTTGATGCGCGCCATCGCGCGCTCGCGAGCCGACTGCGTCAGATCGCCGCTGATTTGATCGGCGTCGAAGCCGTGTCGCTGCAAGAAAGCCGTGACAAACCGGACGTCGTCTTTCGTGTTGCAGAAGACGATCGCGCTGTCCGGATCCTCCGCTTCGAGAATCCGGCGGAGGTTTTGTTCTTTCTCTTGAGCCGTCGTCACGTAGAAGACGTGCTCGATCTCCGTCGGCGAGGTGTGCCCTTCGACCAGGGAGATGAAATCCGGCTCGTCGAGGAAAGCGCGGGAGAGGGCCAGCACTTTTTCGGGCATCGTCGCCGAGAACAGGCACGACTGGCGGCGCTCGGGGAGATAACTGCGGATCTCGCGCATGTCGGGCCAGAAACCCAGGGAGAGCATCTCGTCGGCCTCGTCGAAGACGACGTGCTTCACCTGATCGAGTACGAGCCGGCCGGCCCCCAAATGGTCGAGGATGCGCCCGGGCGTGCCGACGACGACGTGAGCGCCTTCCCGGAGTCCGTCGATTTGGGGTCCGTAGCCGACCCCGCCATAGATCGCCAAACAGCGCGCGCCCCGCGGTTCGCCGAGAACGGCGAGCTCTTCTCGCACCTGGTTCGCCAGCTCGCGCGTCGGGAGAAGCACCAACGCCTGGGTGGCGGCCACGTCGGGGTCGATCGACTGGATCAAGGGGATGCCGAAGGCGCCGGTCTTCCCGCTGCCGGTACGCGCCTGCACGATGAGATCGCCACCCCCGATCATGGTCGGGAGCACGCGCTCCTGCACGGGCATCGCTTCGGTCCACCCGAGCTTGGCAATGCCGGCGAGGGTTTCGGGGTGGAGATCGCAGAGGTCGGAAAAGGATTGGGGCATCCGCTGCCCGGAAGCTATCCGTCGTTCGGAGGTGCCGCAACGCGCGCGTTCCCGTGCGCGCGCTCCGCTATGTTCGGACGATGTCCCACATCACGCTTTCCGACGTGACACGTATGGCGCGGCTCGCGCGTCTCCGGCTCGCCGACGATGAGCGCGAGGCCCTCGTCAAAGACCTCGACGCGATTTTGACCTACGCGGAAAGCCTGTCGCCGCTCGCGACCGACGACGTCCCGCCTACGCACCACGTGCTCCCGCTCGATACACCGCTCCGCGAGGACAGGCCGGCCGCGGCTCTGGCCCCCGAGAAAGCGCTCTGCAACGCGCCGGCGCGCGAAGGCACGGCGTTTTCGGTTCCCAAGGTGCTCGATGGCGAAGACGAGGGATAGTTTGGGATTCCTTTCGGGCGGCATTGCCGAGCTCCGAAGTGCCCTGGATCGAGGCGACACGACGGCTCGGTCGCTCGTCACAGACGCCCTCGCCCGGGCACGCGAGGTGGGCCACCTCGGAATTTTTACGGCGCTGCGCGAAGACGCGGCGCTCGCCGAGGCGGAGGAAGCGGACGAGCGGCTCCGAGACGGGCGACCGCTCTCACCACTCGACGGGGTTCCCTTTGCGGTGAAGGACAACATCGCGCAGGCGGGAGAAATTCTCGGCTGCGGTTCGCGATTTCTCGAAAACTACCGGTCCCCGTTCGACGCCACGTGCATCGAACGATTGCGAGCCGGAGGCGCGATCGCGATCGGTACGACGAACATGGACGAGTTCGCGATGGGCTCATCCACGGAACACTCGATCCACGGCCCGACAAAGAACCCCTGGGACGCAGGACGTGCGCCGGGCGGCTCGTCCGGTGGCTCCGCCGCCTGCGTCGCGGCCGGCGTGGTCCCGTTCAGCTTGGGGAGCGACACCGGTGGCTCGATTCGTCAGCCGGCGTCGTTCTGCGGGGTGGTCGGGATGAAACCGACCTACGGACGCGTATCGCGGTGGGGGCTCGTCGCGTTCGCTTCCTCACTCGACCAGATCGGGCCCTTCGCCCATTGCGCGGAAGATTGCGCCCTCGTCCTCGATCAGATCGCCGGGCCCGACCCGCGCGATTCGACCTCGCTGCCCGAAGCGCCGCCGCGCTGTGCAGAAGCGATCGATGGCGGCGTCGAGGGACTGCGCATCGGGATACCGCGAGAATATTTCGAGGCGGAAGGAGCTTCTCGCGACGTGATCGCATCGGTCCGCGAGGCTTTAGGCCTTCTCGAAGACGAGGGTGCGACGCTGTGCGAGGTTTCACTTCCCCATACGCCGTACGCCATCGCAACGTACTATCTGGTCGCGACGGCGGAGGCGTCGAGCAACCTCGCTCGCTACGACGGCGCGCGCTACGGCCGGCGATCACAGCAGGCGAATACGTTGCTCGACATGTACGAGCTCTCCCGATCGGAAGGGTTCGGCGCCGAGGTGAAGCGGCGCATTCTCCTCGGTACGTACGTGCTCTCCGCCGGTTACTACGACGCGTACTACCGCAAAGCGCAACAGGTGAGGACTTTGCTGCGGCGCGACTTCGACGCCGCTTTCGAGGCCTGCGACGTGTTGGCGACGCCGACGACACCGGAAGTCGCGTTCCCGTTCGGAGCGAAGAAGGACCCGCTCACGATGTATCTTTCCGACGTGTTCACGGTGTCGGCGAACCTGGTCGGCGCGCCCGGCCTCTCGATCCCGTGCGGGCTCGTCGACGGATTGCCGGCCGGGCTCCAGCTACTCGGCCGACCCGGTGACGATCCCACGCCACTGCGGGTGGCCGCCGCGTTCCAGAAGGTCCGCCCCTTCGAGACCTCGCCGCCGGGGAGGGCGGCCGCGTGACCGAGCATCCCGACTACGAAGTGGTGATCGGACTCGAGGTGCACGTTCACCTCGACACCCGATCGAAACTCTTCTCGCCGTGCCCCGTCGAGTACGGGGGAGAACCGAATACGAGCGTTTCGGAGATTTGCTTGGCGCTTCCGGGGACGCTTCCCGTGATCTCCGAGGAAGCGGTGCGCTGTGCCGTCCGGGCCGGGTTCGCGACGCACTGCGAGATCCATCCTTTCTCGGTATTCGCGCGCAAACACTACTTTTATCCCGACTTGCCGAAGGGCTACCAGATCTCGCAGTTCGAAGAGCCGCTCGCCACGGGCGGCTACGTCGAGATCGAGGGCGCCGACGGGGCGCCCTTGCGGATTCGGCTGACGCGCATCCACATGGAAGAAGACGCCGGCAAGTCGATTCACGACGATGCGACAGCCGGTTCCGACGCCACGCTCATCGATCTCAATCGGGCGGGCGTGCCGCTGATCGAGATCGTTTCCGAGCCGGATTTGCGATCCCCCGAAGACGCCGCCTCCTACCTGCGGAGTCTCCACCGAACTCTCCGCTACGCCGCGGTGTCCTTGGCCGACATGGAAAAGGGCCAGTTTCGATGCGACGCCAACATCTCGTTGCGACCGCACGGTGAGAAAGAGTTCGGCACGCGGACCGAGATCAAGAACTTGAATTCGTTCCGTTCCGTCGAGTTCGCACTACACGCCGAGATTCGTCGTCAGGCCGACTTGCTCGATGCGGGGGAATCGATCGTTCAAGCGACCATGGGCTATGACGCCGAACGCGATCGGACCTTTGTGATGCGGACGAAAGAAAACGCCGACGACTACCGTTACTTTCCCGATCCGGATCTCATCCCACTGCAGCTTTCCGAGGCGTTCATCGAGGAGATTCGAGCGGCGCTCCCCGAGCTGCCCTCCGCGCGGCGCGCGCGGTTCGTCGCCGAGTACGGCCTTTCGGAATACGACGCCGAGGTGCTGACCAACAGTCGGGCGCTCGCCGAGCTGTTCGAGCGGACCCTCGCCGCGAGCGGCGAAGACGCGCCTCTCGAGAAGCGCGCAAAGACAGCCGCAAACTGGATTACACAGGACGTCTTGGCCGCACTCAAGGAGCGCGACCTCGAGGTCGACAGCAGCGAACTCACGCCCGAGGCCTTGGGTGAGTTGATCCGATTGGTGAGCTCCGGCTCGGTGACGGCGAAGAACGCGCGCGATCTTCTTCCCGAGCTACTGCTCGAAGGGGGGTCGCCAGAAGCTCTCGTGCGCGAGCGCGGCCTCGCCGCCGTCTCCGATTCCGCGACGTTGTTGCCGATTATCGATGCCGTCCTGGCTGAACACGCGGAAGCCGTCGCCAGCTACCGCGAAGGTGAGGCGAAGTCGCTCAATTTTCTGATGGGTCAAGTGATGCGGAAGACCCAAGGCAAAGCGAACGCGGCCGAGGTGCGCGCGCTACTCGTCGACAAACTCGGCTCGGGTTGATCGGCGCGCTGGGGGTGAGGGTTTCATGAAGCGATTATTCCGAGTGATGCTGGTGCTTTCGGCCGTGCTGGTTCTCGCGCTCGTCGCGGCGGTCGTGTTGCTGCCCAAACTCGCCGAGAGCGAAGAAGTCCGTCGACAATTGATGGCCGCGGGTTCCGAGGCCACGGGGCGGGACGTCGCGTTCGGCGAGCTCGACGTCGCGTTGTTGCCGCCGGGATTGCGAATGACCGACGCCCGCGTGTCGGGTGTGGCGGAAAGCGATCCTCCGTTTCTCGAGGCGGCGACAATCGATCTCCGCCTTTCCTGGCTTTCGCTCCTCTCGTTCTCCGTCGTCGTCGATTCTCTCGTCGTCGAGGGAGCGACCCTTCGTATGGTGCGGGGAGAGGATGGCCTGGTGCTCCCCATCCTCGAGACCGATACAGAGGGCGCATCGCCGACGGAGGCCCCCTCGGCGTCGGAGGCTCCCGCCGGCAGTGCCGAAGATGAGGCGCTTTCCCTCGCGGTTCGCGATGTGCGGTTGCGCGAGACGCGGGTCATTTTCGAGGATCAGACGACGGAGCCGCCGGTGCTCGTCGAAGTGTCGAATCTCGCCGGCCACGCGGAAGGCTCCTTGCTCCCGCGACGCCTCGACTTCGATTTCTCCGGAGGACTCTCGAGCGGAGGAAGCTTGCGACTCCACGGGCACGCCTCGGCGGACGGTGAGGCGGAGGTAAAGGTCGATTTGTCCGACGTTCGAATCGATCCCTTCGCCGTCTATGCACCGCCGACGATGGGGGCGCTCGCGGGGAGCCTTTCCGGTGAGGTTGCGATCGAGCACGCGGCACAAAGCGGTGAGGCGGACCGACTCGTTTTCGATCTCCGCCTCGATGAAGGGGACGTCGCGCTCGACGATGTGACGATGCGCGGCGCGCTCAAGGCGAGTGGCGTGCTGCGAGATCCTACGGGCTCGCCCGCCGGAGACTTCAGCATCGACGCGACGTCGGCGGAGCTCCGCTACGCCGAATCCTTTGCGAAACCGGTGGGCACGCCGGCACGCGCTACGGGCAAGCTCGCTGCGGGCAGCGACGGTGTGGTCCGTATCGAGGGCACGAAGCTCAAGGTCGACGCGCTCGAAGCGGATGTCGACGCCGAGGTCGGCGACGCGACGGAGGTCGAGATCACCGCGCCGGCTTTTGAGCTCGGCTCCGTCGCGCGTCTTTTCCCCGACGCGACATCGGACAAGAGCGTCTCCGGGAAAGCGGCGTTTCGCAAGTTTGTGTTCCGACAGACGGGCGACCAGTTCGCGTTTTCAGGTGAAGCCGAACTCGCAAAGCTCGCCATCGCCGGAGGCGACGCGCCACCGGTCGAAATCTCGGGTGTCTTCGCCGGCTCGGGGAACGCGCTGGCGAGTGAGAACTTGGCGGTCACCGTCGGGAAGCAGGTCCTCCCGCTCGCCCTCAGGCTCAGCGAACTCGATACGTCGCCCCGTTTCCACGTGTCCGGGAAAGCGCAGGACTTGGACAGTCAAGCGCTCCTCGCGGCCCTTGCGGGCACCGACGACAAATTGTCAGGACCGCTCGATCTCGATCTCGACTTGCGCGGCCCGCTCTCGGAGGAAGCGCTCGGCGCCATGGGCGGGCGCGTCGCGTTCGAAGTCCGCCCGGGCCAGCTGCGCGGCGTTTCTCTGCTCGAGTCAGTCGGAGACCAGCTGGGTTTCCTGGGGCAAGCCGCGCTCGCAGTCGGAGAAAAGGAAGGTGGTCGTTCCCTCAAACGCCTCTACGGCGACGAGTTCGAGGTTCTCTCCGGAAGTTTCGACATCGTCCGCGGTATCGCGCGCACCGAGGATCTTCAGCTCATCTATCGCGAGTACGACGTGAAGCTCCGCGGTGCGATCGCGCTGGCCGATCTCGGCCTCGACATGAGCGGCACCCTCACGCTGAATGAGGAGGCCAAGGAAGCGCTCGGGACGGGTGCAGAAGCGAAACCCAAGCGGGTCATTCCCTTGGCGCACGTCGGAGGAACCGCGAACGCTCCGAAAGTGACGGTGCGGGCGGACGACGCGCTGTCCATCGTTCGTAGCGTTCGCCCCGACAAAGTCGAAAAACTCTCCGACGAAATCGATGAACGATTGGGAGAGGGCGCCGGCAAGCAAGTCCTCGACGCGCTCGAAGGGTTTCTCGGTGGCGGACGCCGGAACTGACGTCGCCAGAACAGGGAGCGCGCCGAACGACTGGTACACGCTGCGCTGGTCGGGAGACGCCCTGGAGCTCCTCGACCAACGGGCACTCCCCGACGTCGAACGTTATCTGCGCTTGACCCACGTCGAAGAAGTTGCCGAGGCGATCGAATCCCTGGCAATCCGCGGCGCCCCGGCGATCGGCTGCGCGGCGGCCTTCGGGCTGGTGTGTGCGGCCAACACGGCGAAGGCCAAAGACCTCGTGGGCCTGCGGGCTGCGCTCGACACCGCACGGGATCGCCTCAACCGCACCCGACCCACAGCGGTGAACCTCGCCTGGGCACTGTCGCGCATGGCGATGGTGTGGTCTCCGCCTCGGACCTACGACGGTCCGTCGAAACTCCGGGACGCGCTTCTCGCCGAAGCCCAGGACATTCTTCGCGAAGACGTCGCAGCGTGTCGCGCAATTGGAGCGGCCGCACTTCCGCTCGTCCCTGACGGGGCGCGCATTCTCACCCACTGCAACGCCGGCGCGTTGGCGACGGCGGGCTACGGCACCGCACTCGGCGTGGTTCGTGCCGCCCACGAGGCCGGGCGGAACGTCGTCGTCCTCGCGGATGAGACGCGTCCCTTCCTTCAGGGCGCTCGCTTGACGGCCTGGGAGCTCGCTCGCGACGAGATTCCGGTCACCGTGGTGACCGACAACATGGCGGGTTACCTGATGCGCGAAGGCGACGTGGATCTCGTCGTCGTCGGCGCCGACCGCATCGCCCGCAACGGCGACGTTGCGAACAAAATCGGCACGTACGCCGTCGCCGTGCTCGCCCGCGAACACGGCATTCCCTTTTGCGTGGCAGCGCCGTGTTCGACCGTCGACTTGGCGACCGCGTCGGGAGAATCGATTCCGATCGAGGAACGCGGGCGGGAAGAAGTCGCAACCATCGGCGGCCAGAACATTCTGCCCGCGGGCGTGCCGGTGCGGCATCCGGCCTTCGACGTCACACCGGCCGCACTCGTCGCCGCGATCGTCACGGAAAAGGGAATCGCGCGACCGCCCTACGAAACGTCCCTCCGCGAGATGATGAGCAAGTAAGCGGCACGTGGACCGCATCCACGACGCGTCGTTCGGCCGCGTTGCGAGTGAGAGCTGTCACGCTGGCTTCGTTCCCTTCTGGCGATACCTCCCTCGAGCGACGGGCTCGTTCACAGGAGGTTCCCATGGCGCCGCGCATTCTTCTCGCCGACGACGATCGACACTTTGCCGATATCCTCGCCAAGGCACTTTCCGCTGCCGGTTATGAAATGAGCGTCTGCTACGACGGCGAACGCGCGGTGTCGATGGCCCGCGAGCAGTCCCCGGAACTCGTGATCCTCGATGTCTTGTTGCCCCAGCGCGATGGCTTCTCCGCACTGCAGGCGATCCGCGCGGACACGGAAATTGAGCGGCAACCCGCGGCTCTGCTGCTCACCGGTTGCTCTCCGACAGCTCGCTACAGAACGCGCGCGCACGAACTCGCGGCGGAAGCCCTGCTGACGAAGCCACTTCCGTTGGACGAAATCCAGGCGCGCGTCGCGAAAGCCATCGGCAGCGGGCCGCCGGTCCAGGCTGGGGGGCGAGGACCGTCGCTCCACGGGGAGCTCGAGAAGACGCCTCTTCCGGCGGTGTTGCACCAACTCCACGGTATGCGGGCGAGCGGTGTGCTCGTTCTCGAGAACGGTGACGAAAAACGAGGAATCGAGCTCTCGGACGGGCAGCTCTCGTCCGTGCAGTCGAACTTGCGCAGCGAATGCCTGGGCAACTTGCTCGCCGCCGCGGGCAAGATCAGCTGGGACGTGATGCACGAATCGCTCCGCCGCGTGAAGCAGGGAGAGGGGCTGCAGGGCCAGATCTTGTTGGCGATGCACATGCTCGACGAGGAAGATCTCGCGCGGGCGCTGCGGCAACAGGCGGACGAGAAGCTCTTTCAGGCCTTCGCCTGGGCCCGAGGGAGTTATCAGTTCGCGAGCGGAGCGGCTCTCAAAACGAAGAATCGGCTCCGCCTGAAGCGGAGTGTTGCGAACGCCATCATGCAGGGCGTGCGGTCCCGCACGCCGTTCTCGGTGATCGAACGCTTCTTTTCGGAGAGCGGCCCCGGGTATCTGATCCCCTCGGAGCGTCCGTTCTACCGCTTCCAAGAGATCGATCTGGCCACCGACGAGGAGCAGCTCTTCGCCGAACTCGCCGACGGGCTCGTCATTCCCGAAGGCCTGCCCCGAGACGAGGCGCTACTTCGAGCGCTCTACGGCTTCATCGCGACCGAGCTCGTCGAGTTCCGTCGCGGTGTTCCGCCGGCGGCGGCACCGAAGCAGACCGCAGCCGAGGTCGTGCAGCCGACGAAACGCGGCGCCAGCGAACGCCGCGGTCGGGGGCCCCAGCTGTCCGAGCGGTCGGCCTTCGAAGCGACGCTTCGCGCAGACTTGGCGCGCCTCGCCAAGGAGTTCCACGGGGCCGACGCATTCGGCGTCCTCGGAGTTCCCGAGCGCACGAACGACGCGGAAGTCCGAGCCGCGTACATCGAGCTGGCGAAGCGCACCCACCCGGACCGACTGAACGCCGTCGGCGCGCCGGTGCGCGCTCTGGCCGAAGACGTGTTTGCCCGGGTGTCCGAGGCCTACGAGGCGCTCTCCACCGCGGAGGGCCGCCAGGAAGTGATTCGGGCTCGGCGCGAGCGTCCCCGAGACGAGGCGGACCTCGACGAAGGTCGGCGCGCGCTCGAGGCCGAGCTGGCGTTCCAAAAGGGGGACGCCGCGCTCTCCCACAGCCAGTTCGAGAAAGCCGAGGAGTATTTCCGCTCGGCGAGCGAAAGCTATCCCGAGGAAGGCGAATATCTGGCGCACTGGGCGCTCGCGTCGTACTTGGCGGCTCCGGATGAGGCCGGACGCCTCCAGGAATCGATCGAGATGGCGCTCCAGGCCCGCAGGCTCTCACCGCAGCGGGAGAAGATCTACCTGGTACTCGGCAAGCTCTACAAGGCGGCCGATCGCGCGCCCCTGGCGGAGCGCATGTTCGGTCGCGCCGTCGAACTCGATCCGGATTGCCTCGAGGCCGTGCGCGAACTCCGGCTCCTCGACATGCGGCGAGGACGCAAGCGGTTCGGCAAAGGCCCCGGAATCCTTCGGCGTTTTTGGCGGGGTGCTTCCTAGGGTCAGCAAGCTCGCTACTCTTCCTCTTCTGCGTTGCGGCAGCACCGTCGCAGCAGCACCTAGGGCCGGGAGAGTGACGATGACGGAGATTCGGGGCGAAAAGATCTGGCTCGACGGGGAGATGGTCGACTGGGACGACGCCAACGTCCACATCCTGACCCACACCCTTCACTACGGGCTCGGTGTATTCGAAGGCATCCGCTGCTACCGGACCGACGACAACCGTTCGGCCGTGTTCCGCCTTCCCGAACACACGCGCCGGCTTTTTCAATCGGCGCATATCAACTTGATGGAGATCCCGTTCGACGAGGCGACCGTTTCGGCGGCGGTCCTCGAGACGCTCCGAGCGAACGGGCTGGCGGAAGGATACGTCCGACCCATCGCGTTTCTCGGAAGCGGTGCGATGGGGCTCTATCCCGCGGACAACCCGGTGCGACTCGGCATCATCGCGTGGCCCTGGGGTGCGTACTTGGGAGACGAGGGGCTCGAACGCGGAATCCGCGCGAAGGTCTCCACGTTTGCCCGCCATCACGTGAACGCAAAACTCACCAAAGGGAAGACCTGCGGCGACTACGTCAACTCGATCCTGGCGAAACGCGAAGCGGTCCTCGACGGTTACGACGAAGCGATCATGCTCGACACGCAGGGGCTGGTTTCCGAAGCGTCTGGCGAGAACATCTTCATCGTTCGCAACGGTGAGATCCGAACACCACAGCTCCCGACGATCCTCGACGGCATCACCCGTGCGGCCATCATCGAGATGGCGAAGGACAAGAGCATCCCGGTGGTCGAAACGCCGATCACGCGGGATGAACTCTACGTCGCGGACGAAGTGTTCCTCACCGGAACCGCTGCCGAGGTGACGCCCATCCGCGAGATCGACCGCCGCACCGTCGGAGTCGGACGCCGCGGTCCCATCGCGAAGACGCTGCAAGAGACTTTCTTCAAGGCGGTTTCGGGTTCCGAACCCAAATACGAGAAGTGGCTCACGTACCTGTAGCGTCCGCTAATTGATGCGATGCTCGGCGACGTAGCGCCCGGCTTCGAAACTGTCGAAGAACTCCGACAACATCGGATGAGAAACCGGTTGCGGGCGGGGATCTGCGCGCAAGTGCCGCTCGGCGACGTACGTCATTTGATCGCCGTCGTGGACCAACACGTGGTACCAGGGCGCGTCTTTGGGAGGCCGGGAGCGCGCGACGTGCTCGTACCAATCGTCCGAGAGTTCGAAGCGCGAATCGACGTCGACAATCACACCGCGGTAGCCAAACCGTTCGTGAACGACGAGTTGGCCCACGGTGAACTTCGCGCCGCGATCGGTGTCGCTGGTACCCATGACCCGAAAGCGTACTCGAGTGTCGGCGCGTCGGCTCGCTTCGGCAAGTCGCCGTGAAGATCGTTCTCAGTCGCAAGGGCTTTGACTCGAGTAGCGGCGGCATGCCGAGTCCGATCTTACCGTCCGGTCAAATCGTTTCGCTGCCGATTCCCGATCCGTCGTCGCCCGTTCGATACGCCGACCTCGCCGTCGTTCGGGAAAGCATGGGGGACCTCGTCGCGTCCTTGAGTCGCGGGCGCATTCGGGAAAGCGAGGGCGCCCACCTCGATCCGGATCTGTCCGCGCGCGTGTGTCCGCGCCCCGAAGGCTTCAGGGGGGCATTCGGACAGTGCGGCGCCGCAGCGAGGCACCTCGAGCGCGAAGGCGTCGGGCGCGGCGATTTGTTTCTCTTCTTCGGATGGTTCCGCGAGGTGGAACGGACCGCGAAAGGCTTTGCGTTTCGCCGCGGCGCGCCCGATCTACATCTCTTGTTCGGCTGGTTGCAAGTCGCGAGCGTGCAGCCGGTGGAGGACGTCGAGGATCGGCGCTGTGCGCGGCATCCGCATCACTTCGGCCGGCGTCCCGAGCCGAACCACCTCTATCTCGCCGCGCGAAAGCTCGACGTGTTGGGCCCCGGTCTCGGCAAGGGCGGGGCTGGTCTGTTCGCGCGCCTCGCTCCCGCACGCGTGCTGACCGCGGCGGACTCCAAGCGGAGCGAATGGGAACTGCCGTCTTGGTTCAAGCCGCGGAGGGGTCGGTTTCCGCTCACCTATCACGGAGACGCGGCGCGCTACCGGGTTCGGAACGGCGGGGTCCGGTTGCAGAGCGTCGCGCGCGGACAAGAGTTCGTCCTCGACACGACGCACTACCCCGAAGCGATCGCGTGGGCGCGATCGATGTTCATGCCCTGAGAGCGCGCGAGGCGCTAGTGGCTCGCGATGGGATCGACGAAGACGAAGCGCGCCGGTTCGTGAACGAGGTATTTGTAGGGAACCCCGATCTCCTTCGGTCGCGAGATCGCCGTCACCCCGGCGGCGGGGATGAACAAGAGGGTGCCGACGCCCAACATGATGAGACCCAAGGGGCGCATGACGAGAATGTCCGTCAGCGGTCCCGCGGGCTCGGCCTCGGCCTCTTCAATACTGGTTCTCGCCATCCCGGGCGTCGCCAGCGCGGCGGCGAGCAACAGGGTCGAGACAAAGCGGAAGATCGATTTCTTCATGGGTGTTCCCCTCAATCGTGAAACGCTTGTCTCTGTATCGGTCGGCGCGCGTCGAAGATCAACCCCGCGGTAACCGGCAAAAAACGCTCACGAGCCGGCAACTCCCGGCCCTTCGCTACGCTCCGCGACCGAAGATGGTGAAGCTCCACTCCGAAGTCGTCGGGCAGGGGACGCCGATGCTCCTCATGCACGGCTTCGCCGGCAGTGCGCGCAATTTTCGACCGCAGGCGCGGGCTTTCGCGGATGCCTTCCGCACGCTGACCTTCGATGCGCGCGGTCACGGTCGAAGCGAAGCGCCGGAAGACCCCGCAGCGTATTCCGTTGCGCATTTCGTCGAAGACGCCAGGGAGCTGCTCGACCGGAACGGGATGCAGCAGGCTGTGGTCGGGGGCTTGTCGATGGGCGCCGCGATCGCTTTGTCGTTTGCCCAGCGCTACCCCGAGCGCGTCCACGCACTGGTGCTCGCCTCGATCCCGGCCGGTCGCGGTTCGAGCGATGGCGTGGCCGCGATCGCCGAAGAGTTCGCCTCGATGATCGAGACGCGCGGGCTCGAGGCCGCGGGCGAACGTTTCGTCTGGGGCGAGAAGTCGGGGCTTGATGAGGCGACGCGCCCGTGGGTACGGCAGGGTTTTCTCGAGCACGCGCCCCACGGCCTCGCCCATACACTACGTGGTGTAATCGCAGCGATCCCCACCTGGTCGGAGTCGAAGGCCGAACTCGAAGCCATCGCGATACCGGCGCTGGTCGTCGCAGGTGCACTCGATCCGCCTTCCCGCAGCGCCGGCGAAATCGTGGCCCGCACCTTGCCGAAGGGCCAGTTCGTCTGCATCGAGGACGGCGGTCACGTGGTGAACCTTTCGGCGAGAGACGCATTCAACGACGCGATGCGCGCCTTCCTCGAGCGATTTGTAGCGACGTCGTAATGCGCATCGAGCCTCTCGTCAGCGAGGAAGCGCTGCGAGCGCGGATCGGATCGCTGGTCGACGCTCTGTACCGAGACTTTGCGGATTCGCAACTGACCGTGTTGTGCATCGCGACCGGAGCGCGGCGGTTCGTCGCGGATCTCGATGCGGGGTTGCGGGCGCGAAACCTGAGGCCGGCTCACACCGAAGTTCGGGTCCACCGCTCCGACGGAACGGAGCTTGGGCCCGTACAGATCGGATCCCTGGACGCGGAAGCGCTCCGGGATCGCGACGTCTTGATCGTAGACGACATTGTCGACGAAGGTCTGACGCTCCAGGCGGTGATTGAACTGGTCGAGACCACCTGCGAAGTGCGCACCATTCGGACCGCGGTCCTCGTCGACAAACGCGAACGACGTCGCGTCGACGTTCCGCTCGACTACGTGGGTTTCCGCGTCGAGCGCGGCTGGGTCATCGGCTACGGGATGGATCTCGACGGAGCCCACCGCGAGCTCGACTGGATCGGGGTGGCGGTCGACGACCGCTTCTAGCCGGCCGGCGCATTCGCATCGAGCGCGCGCAAGCGCCGGAACGGGTAGATGCCGGATTCGTGCCCGTCGCTCCAAGCGATCTGGACCGCGTAGCGTCCCACCGACGAGAGTTTCACGGGGTGGACGTCGTCGGGGACGCTTTCTGCGTCGAGTAGACCTCGTCCACTCCACTCGTCGACGCATTGCGCGCAACCGCAAGCCAGCCGAAGTTCGCGAACATCGAAACGGCTCGTGTGGCCGTCGGCCCAGGCGATTTCCAGGGTCGTCGCGTCGCCCTGGCGGATCGCGGTCGGGGTGGTTTCGTCAGAGGGGGAGGCGTCGGACATCACGCTCCATGCTAGCCTCGACCGCAATGAGCCCGGAAGCCTTCGGAACCATTGCAATTCTCGGCGGTACCGGCGACCAAGGCCTCGGCTTGGCGCTTCGGTTGGTCAGCGCGGGGTGTCACGTCGTCATCGGTTCGCGGGACAAGGCGAAGGCCGAAGCCGCTGCCGCGGAGGTCAAGCGGGCCGTCCCCGACGCGCGTGTCGAAGGGCGTGCCAACCCGGAGGCGGCCGAGGGAGCCGCGATCGTCTTTCTCTCGATTCCGTTCGAGAATACGGTCTCAACGCTGGCGTCGGTCCGAGACGCGCTCACGCCGGGGCAGATCGTCGTTTCGATGGTCGTGCCGCTCGCCACCGCGATCGGGGACCGCCCGACACGCACCGTGGGCGTCCACCAAGGATCGGCGGCCGAGCTGGTCGAGGGCCTCGTGCCCGAGGACGTCGCCGTTGTCGGCGCTCTCCAGAATGTCTCAGCTCACCGCCTCAAGGACTTGAGCGTCGAGATGGACTGCGACGTCGTCGTTTGCGGGGAGCGGCGAGCTCGAGAGCACATCGCTTCCCTGTGTGACCTGATCCCCGGGCTCCGGGGGGTGAACGGCGGCCTTCTCGCGAACGCCAGGATCGTCGAGGATCTGACGGCGCTGATCATCGGGCTCAACATCCGGTACAAGGTCTCGGGCGGTATCGGCATTCGCTTTCCGGGAATTCCACGATGAATGTCCACGCGCTCGCCGAACAGCACTTCTCCGAGCGCGTCGCGCTAAATCCGTATCCGGGCCGGGGCCTGGCCCTCTGTCGCGGAGAAGACGGCGGATGGCTTGTGATCTACTGGATCATGGGGCGCTCCGCGAACAGCCGAAATCGTCGGTTTGTCCTCGAGGGATCCGATCTCAGAACGGAACCGGTCGATCTCGCGGCGGTCGAGGATCCGTCGCTCATCATCTACCGCGCGATGGGTGTTCTCGGGCGCCGTTTCGTGGTGACCAACGGGGATCAGACCGACACGATCCTCACCGGGCTCGAGTCGGGGCAGAGTTTCGAGCTCGCTCTCGAGAAACGCGAGCGCGAGCCGGACGCTCCGAACTACACGCCTCGGATCAGCGGTTTGCTGGATCTCGACGGCGGTGCCCCGCGGATGGCGCTGTCGGTGCTTTCCGCGAACCTCGCCGATCCAGCGGAAACGGACCGGAACGCGTACCGGCCAGCGCTCCCGCCAGCTGGGTTCGGGCGGGCTCTGACCACCTACGAGGGCGACGGAAACCCGTTGCCTCCGTTCCGCGGCGAGCCGCTCTGGTTTCCCGCGGGGGGGTCGCCCGAAGAGGTTCTCGGACGGTACTGGGCCGCTCTCCATCCCGAGAACCGGGTCGCGCTCGCCGTGCGTTGGATCTCGCGTGACGGCTCCTCGTCGCGCACCCTCGTTCGCAATCAGCACGACGCTTAACGCCTCTTCGCGCGTGGACTCTACCCCATCGGGTTTTTCCCCGAGGGGCATACGCAAACCAGTGTTTGTGTAGCAGTGTCTAACCAGACACAAGATTTTGTGGTTCGACCGATTTTTAGGGTTGACGCTTTTGTGCCTCGGGAGTTAACAAGACCGTCACGGGGATGAGTCTCCTTCCGGCGGCCTGGGGGGGTTCGAGAGAACTGGCGGCTGCCGGAGGGATTGAGCTTGGAAGCGGGACGGAGGACCTGCCCTCGCTCGGGGGCCCCGGGGAGTTCCCGGGGCCTCACTCGACCTCCGAGATTTTTAGCGGATGAAGCGCGCGGCAGGAGCGCGCCAGGGTCTTCCGGACCGCGGCCATCGCGAGCTGATTCGCGAGTGATGGCTCGCCGGGCGCCCGACGCTCTGGGCTCTTCGGGCAGTACGCCGCTCCGAGTGCTCTGACCGTTGGCAGACAGCTGGCAGAAGCTCGGGGCATCTCGGCCGGCTACTTCCCGTCGCGCTGAGGCGGCGGCATCGAGATGTGGCGCGAGCGACGCGTACTACGCGCTAACGCGGGTGATGGACGAGAGTCGGGCCGAGTAGGGCACAATTTAGGGGGGCGATGTGAACGAGGTGGTGGTGAAGCAAGGTGGCTCGCGGCAAGAGGTTCGAACGTCGGCGGCCGGGTCGGCGAAGAGGACCCGCTCGCGGGGTGGTTCGAAGGGGCGCACGACCAAAAAGTCGCGCGCCCGCGGTCTGCGGATTTCACGTCGCTTCACCGAAGCCGGTGTCTCACCCTACGACGAGGTCCAGTGGGAGCTCCGGACAGCCGCAATCAGCAACGAGCGCGGCGAGATCATCTTCGAACAGACGGACGTCGAGATCCCCGCGAGCTGGTCACAGTTGGCCACCAACGTCGTGGTCTCGAAATACTTCCGCGGCCACCTGGGTTCGCCGGAGCGAGAGCGGAGCGTTCGTCAACTGATCGGACGCGTCGTCGGGAAGATCTGCGAATGGGGCGACCGATCGGGCTACTTCGCGACCCCCGAAGATCGAGACGCGTTTAGCGACGAGCTGACGTACCTGTTGCTTCACCAGAAGCTCGCGTTCAACAGCCCGGTATGGTTCAACTTGGGTGTGAAGGACACGCCGCAGCAAGCGAGCGCCTGCTTCATCAACTCCGTCGACGACACCATGGAATCGATCATGGATCTCGCGAAGACCGAGGCCATGCTCTTCAAGGGCGGGTCGGGGACGGGCTCCAACCTCTCGGGGATCCGCTCTTCGAAGGAGCGACTCGCCGGCGGCGGCACCGCGTCGGGGCCGGTGTCGTTCATGAAGGGCTACGACGCGTTCGCGGGTGTCGTGAAGTCGGGCGGCAAGACGCGCCGCGCGGCCAAGATGGTCATCCTGAACGTCGACCATCCGGACATCCGCGAGTTCATTCAGTGCAAGGCCGAAGAAGAGAAGAAGGCGTGGAGCCTGATCGACGCGGGCTACGACGGCGGCTTCAACGTACCGGGCGGCGCCTACGATTCCGTGTTCTTCCAGAACGCCAATCACTCGGTGCGCGTAACGGACGAATTCATGCAGGCCGCCGTCGACGGGCGGCCCTGGCAGACTCGCGCGGTAACGACGGGGGAGACGGTCGACACGTACGAAGCATCTGAGCTCCTCGGCGAGATCTCGGAGGCCGCACACGTTTGCGGCGATCCGGGGATGCAGTACGACACGACGATCAACCGCTGGAATCCGGTGAAGAATT
The DNA here is from genome assembly GCA_965223705.1 of Myxococcota bacterium. Lineage (GTDB taxonomy): Bacteria > Myxococcota_A > UBA9160 > UBA9160 > UBA6930 > UBA6930. Next base: position 686,699 of record OZ245015.1, read on the forward strand.
CGGGCCGGATTCACTCGAGCAATCCGTGCTCCGAATACATGTTCCTCGACGACACGGCCTGCAACCTGGCGAGCCTCAACCTGATGACGTTCGTCGATGCGGGCGGTGAGTTCTGCGTCGACGATTTTCGGCGGGCGGCGGCTCTTTCGATCCTCGCTCAGGAAATCGTGGTCGATCACGCCGACTACCCGACGCCGGAGATCGCGAAGAACAGTCATCTGTACCGACCGTTGGGTCTCGGCTACGCGAACCTCGGCGCGGTTCTCATGTCCCAGGGCCTTCCCTACGACAGCGATGAGGGGCGCAACGTCTCGGCGAGCATCACGTCACTCATGTGCGGTGAGGCCTATCGCATGAGTGCGGAGATCGCCGGAGCGATGGGTCCGTTCGCGCGCTACCGCGCGAACCGCAAGCCCTTCCTCGAAGTGATCGGCATGCACAAAACCTGCGCGGAAGGGGTTCCGGCCGCCGGTGTGCAAGAAGACCTGTGGCAAGCGGCGCGAAGCGCCTGGGCGGACGCGCTCGAGCTCGGTGAGCGCAACGGCTACAAGAACGGTCAAGTCACCGTCCTGGCGCCGACCGGCACGATCGCGTTCATGATGGATTGCGACACGACGGGTGTCGAACCCGACATCGCGCTCGTCAAGTACAAGAAGCTGGTGGGTGGCGGTCTCTTGAAGATCGTCAACCAGACCGTTCCGATGGCGTTGGCCAAGCTGGGCTACAGCGAAGACCAAGTCCGTGAAATCGTCGCGTACGTCGATGAGAAGGAGACGATCGAAGGCGCACCGGGACTCGCCGACGAGCATCTCCCGGTCTTCGATTGCGCGTTTCGGCCGGTCAACGGCCAGCGCTCGATTCATTGGCGCGGGCACATTCGGATGATGGGGGCAGTGCAACCGTTCCTGTCGGGGGCGATCAGCAAGACGGTGAACCTCCCCAACGACGCGAGCGTCGAGGATTTGCGCGAGGCCTACCTAGAAGGTTGGCGCCTCGGACTCAAGGCGCTCGCTGTCTACCGAGACGGGAGCAAGCGGACGCAACCGCTCAACGCCGGCAAGGAGGAAGAGGTCGACAACGTGATCTCCCTCGAAGAGCGCCGGCCGTCGCGGCGCAAGCTGCCGGACGAACGCTCGGCGGTGACGCACAAGTTCTCGATCGCCGGGCACGAGGGCTACTTGACCGTGGGGCTCTACGAAGACGGCAACCCGGGCGAAATTTTCCTTCGCATGTCGAAGGAAGGAAGCACGGTGTCGGGTCTGATGGATTCCATCGCGGTCATGACCTCGATGGCGCTTCAGTACGGCGTGCCGCTCAAAGCGTTGGTCGACAAGTTCAGTCACACCCGGTTCGAGCCGGCGGGCTTTACGAACAATCGAGAGATTCCCATGGCGAAATCTCCGATGGACTACATCTTCCGCTTCCTGGGAAACCGTTTCTTGCAGGACGTAGAGACGCCCGACGAACAGGAACTCAATGCGGAAGATTCGGGTCTGATTCCGTCGCTACCCGAGGCGCCGCGCGTCGCGATCGCGGGCGGCTCGGGAGATGTTGCACCCGGGGCGTCCTTTATCAATCAAGCCGATGCACCGAGTTGCAGCGAGTGCGGAGACATCATGGTCCGCAACGGCGCCTGCTACAAATGCATGACGTGCGGGAGTACCAGCGGCTGCAGTTAGCTGTAGAGCGCTAGTAGATCCAACGACCGTTCTGGAAGCGGAAGATCTCGGTGATCGGGCTGCGGCCCGCGACCTTGCAGTTGCGCGCGGCATCCGCACATCGAAGCTGCTGGTAGCGGAGAATTCCCACGTAGGGGGCGCCCGCGTGCCCCGTCGGCTTGAGCTCCATTCGGTAGTCGTCTCCGTAGCCGGTGTAGCCGGTTCCGGCGCGCTCAGCGTTCGCACGGTTTTGTTCGCCCGCGCGCTGCATCTTGCCCATCCATTCGCGCGCGAATCGCTCAAACGAGGCTTTCGCTTCGGGCTCACCGGCAGGCGCGCCCGCAAGAGCCGCCGGAGCGGTGAAGAGGAGGGTGGCACCCAGTAAGGCCAGGAGGATTTTCGGAGCCATGACGATCATCTCCAAACCGATGTCCCCACCCCGAAAACCGGGGTCAATATACATCGGTTCTTCACGAACTCGACACCGCCGGGTGCGCTGCCCTCTCACCCTACTCAGGGTATTGGGCAACGGTCAAGCGCTCCCAGAGACTGTCTGAGTTCTCTGTCGGACCAACCGCCGTTTCGGATCATTCAGCGCAAACCTTTCCCGCCGGGGGAATAGATGGCATTCCCATGGCAAGGGAGAGGCATTTCGCCGTCAAATGGCCTTCCCCGTGGGCCGTAAGCTGGATCGAGGGTAATTTCTTGCCATGGCGCAACGAATACTGGTTGTCGATGACGAACCGGATCTCCTCGAGCTCGTTCGCTTCAACCTGGTCCAGGCTGGCTATATCGTCGATACGGCCGAGGCCGGTGAGGAAGGCCTCTCGAAGGCTCGTCGAGCGGTACCGGACCTGATCGTTCTCGACGTGATGCTGCCGGATCTTCCGGGAACGGAAGTTTGCCGGAGGCTGCGCGCCGAACCGAGCTTGGCGGAAACGCCGGTGTTGATGCTCACCGCCAAGTCCGAGGAAGTCGACCGAGTCGTCGGCTTCGAGATCGGCGCGGATGACTACGTCACCAAGCCCTTCAGCCCCCGCGAGCTCACGCTTCGGATTCAGGCCATCCTCCGCCGTTCGGGTACGCCGCGCGAAGAGCAAGACGTGCTGGAGCACGGCACCCTCCGCATCGACCGGGATCGGCATCGCTGCTGGGTGTTGGACGAGCCGGTCTCCCTGACCGCGAAAGAGTTCCGCCTGCTCTCCTCGCTGATGAGCCGTGCGGGGCGGGTGATGACGAGGGACTCTCTTCTCGACGAGGTGTGGGGTTCCGATATCACGGTCACGACACGGACGATCGATACCCACCTCAAGCGACTCCGAGAAAAGCTGGGAGACGCGGGCGATCTCATCGAGACGGTACGGGGCGTAGGCTACCGATTCGCCGAGTAGCGTTGGATCGGCTTACGCGCCGGCTCTGTGTCTCCGGGCTGCTGGTCGCAGCCTGTACCGCTTTCACGTACGCGGCCGTTTCTGGCAAGTTTTCCCTGCTGGCGACGATTGGAGCCGCCGCTGTCTGCGGCGTCGCGATTGCGATCGCGGCCTGGACCGTTCGTCGCCGCCTCGGCGAACCGATCGACGCGCTGCAAAGAACGCTCGATCGCTTCGGTGAGGGAGAACTCGAGACCCCTGTTCCGCCCCGCCAGTACGGCGATGTCCGAAGCTTGTCGCGTTCGCTCGAGGCGATGCGTGAAAGACTGCACCGCCGTCTCGAGGCGGCGGAATCCGAAGGCGCGCAGCTTCGCGCGGTTTTGGCGGACATGGTGGAAGGCGTCGTCGTCCTCGACACCAGGGGTCGCATTCAAGTCGTCAACCAGCGGTTGCGCCAGCTCGCCGATGTTTGGGGGGAAGCCGACGGTCGCCACTACTGGGAGTTCTTCCGGCACAGCGCACTTGTGGAAGCGCTGCGCAGCGCGCTCGAGAGTGACGCGGTGTTCGTGACGGAAGTGACGTTCGGAGCGAAAGACGGGCGCGTGGTACAGATGCACGCGACCGGCTTCGGAAGCAGCGGGACAACCATCGGAACCGTCGCCGTCTTTCACGATATCACCGAGCTGCGACGGCTCGAGCGGGTGCGCCGCGATTTCGTCGCGAACGTCTCCCACGAGCTGAAGACACCGCTGACCGCCATTCGCGGATTCGCCGAGACATTGCGCGTAGAGGAGGTGCCCGACGATCAGCGGGATCGGTATCTGGGCATCATCGAGCGGCACGCGAAAAGGCTGACGCGCCTGATCGAAGACCTGATGGCGCTCTCCAGAGTCGAAGGCGGTACGGAGGCCCTCAACCCGGAGGTGGTCGACATCCGCCGCCTCGTGGCCGGGACGCTCTCGGACATGTCCGGCCAGATCGAGGCGCGCAAGCTCGAAATCAACGAAGACCATCAGGGTGCCTGCCTGGCTTACGCCGACCGGCTCGCCGTCGAGCAGATCCTGGTCAACCTGATCGACAACGCGGCCAAGTACAGCGACCCGGGAGGTCGCATCGAGATCCGCACGCGAACCGGGCCCAACACAATTCGGATTTCCGTCGCCGACAGCGGGATCGGGATTCCCGATGGAGAGCACGACCGAATTTTCGAGCGCTTCTATCGCGTCGACGCCGCCCGCGGCCGCGACGTCGCCGGTACCGGACTCGGTTTGGCCATCGTTCGCCATCTTCTTCAATTGAGCGGCGGCGAAATCGCGGTCGAATCCGAGCACGGCACGGGCTCGACCTTCACCGTTTCGCTACCGACGCCACCGAATTGAAATCCGCTCCGCGGCGAGAAGCCACGATTCCTGCGAATCGAAACGCTTCCGTCACTGTTTTGTCACAGCAGTCCCGTTAACTGCGGCCGACGGTCGACAGTCCGTAGCCACGGGCCGGCCGTGGAGGGGAATGGGACTTGACGAACGTACTTCGAGCGACCGCAATCCGCGGATTCGCATGGGCAACGTGTCTCGCAATCGCGCTCGGTGCCGGCGCGCCCGCAGCTGCCGGAGAGGCCGTCATCGACGACGTCCTGGGAATTCTCAAACAACGGGGGATTCTCGACGAAAACCAGTACAGCGAACTCACGGCGAAAAACGCGGTTTATGAAGAATCGCGCCAATCACTCCTCAGCCGTTTCGAGTTTTCGGGCGATCTTCGCGCGCGCCACGAGAGCTTCTGGTTCGACCGCGATCCGTTGGGTGTCGAAGCTTCGAATCGCTACCGGCTGCGCTACCGGCTACGCCTGAATGGGAAGGCCGCCGTCAACGAGTGGCTGTCGGTCGGTTTCCAACTCGCGACGGGAGAGGACCACAACAGCGGGAACAGCACGCTCGGCTCGAGCGTGAACGGCGACCCCCAGGAATGGGACGCCCACGGCATCTTCCTCCGGAAAGCCTATCTCGAGGCGAGGCTCCCGTTTGAAAACGTCAAGAGCTCGGTCCACTTCGGAAAGGTCAGCAACCCGTTTCGGTGGAAGATCGGCAAGGACTACTTGTGGGACGGCGATATCAATCCCGAGGGCGTCGCTGTCAAGATGGCGACGAATCTCTCAGAGAACGCCTCCGCCTTCATGAACTTGGGCTACTTCATCGTCGATGAGGAGAGCGGAGGAAAGGATCCCCACATGTTCGGCGCTCAGGTCGGAGGCGAGGTCGGCGTCAGCGACAGCCTCGCCTTCGGAGGGCGGCTCTCGTACTACAACTGGCGTTCCCTGCAGAGCGACTTCATCGCACGCAACGCGGCAGACGGAAACATCGCCGGCGGTGTGGAAGGCGGGACCGACAACGAGATCAGCGTCGGCGAGCTGTCGCTCTACGCGAAGCTCTCATCGATCGATGGCTGGCCGATTCTCGCCTACGGCACGTACGCGCAGAACTTCGATGCGGAGAGCACGCTCGGCGCTTCGAAAGAAGATTCCGCCTTCGGCATCGGATTCGAGATCGGCGACAAGAAGCACATCGTCAAACTGGGCGCGGCCTACTGGGAAATGGAGGCGAACGCGCTGCCGGCGAATTTCGTCGACAGCAACTTGTTCGACGGCCACACGAACCGGGAGGGTTTCGTCTTTTACGGTTCCAAGACCGTTCTCAAGAACACGGATCTCAATCTGACGTTGTTCATGGGTGAAGAGCTCGAGGACGACGCGGCTTTCGCCGCCGATCTCGGAAATTCGGATCGGATCCGATTCCAGACCGATCTCGTCGTGAAGTTCTAGGCCTTTCGGTGACCCTGCGGGGATTGAAACTTCATCGATCTGTAACGAAGACGCGCACAGTCGCGCCGTCCAACCGGGTAGCCTCCCGGGCCAGGCCCAGGGAAACAAAGGGATATCACGCTACATGATGAAAACGACTCTTCGTACGTCCAGTGTGCTCGCGATCGCATGCGCGGCCACTTTCGCTTTGCACGCCGATTCCGCCGCCGCGCGGGATGAAATCCGCATTGTCGGTTCATCGACGGTGTTTCCGTTCTCCACTGCTGTCGCCGAGAGCTTCGGCCGCAAGACGTCCTTCAAGACACCGGTCGTCGAAAGTACGGGTTCCGGTGGCGGGTTGAAGCTCTTCTGTGCCGGCACGGGTGTCGACACTCCCGACATCACGAACGCATCGCGTCGCATCAAGGCTTCCGAAGTCGAGAACTGTGCAAGCAACGGCGTGACGGACATTATCGAGATCAAGATCGGCTTCGACGGTATCGTCCTCGCCAACGCGAAAAAGGCCGCTCGCATGTCCTTGACGAAGGAGCAGATCTTCCGCGCGCTCGCGAAAGACATCCCCGTGGACGGCAAGCTCGTGCCGAACCCCTATAAAACCTGGAAGGACGTCGACGCGTCTCTTCCGGATCGCCGTATCGAGGTCCTCGGGCCGCCGCCTACGTCCGGCACGCGCGACGCGTTCGTCGAGCTGGCCATGGAAGGGGGCGCAAAGGCGATCCCGATGCTGGCCGAGCAGAGAGAAAAAGACAAGAAAGCGTTCAAGGCGATCGCCCACGCGATCCGCGAAGACGGCGCGTACGTGGAGGCGGGCGAGAACGACAACCTGATCGTCCAGAAGCTCGAAGCGAATCCCGACGCCTTGGGAATCTTCGGCTTCTCCTTCCTTGACCAGAACGCCGACAAAGTCCAGGGCAGCTTGGTCGACAACACGGAGCCGACGTTCGAGAACATCGCCAGCGGCGATTACGGCGTTTCGCGCTCCCTCTACTTCTACGTGAAGAAAGCCCACATCGGAGTCGTTCCCGGCGTGGAAGAATTCATCAACGAATTCACGAGCGAAGCGGCCGGCGGCGAAGAAGGTTACCTCGCCGATCGCGGCCTCATCCCGCTACCGGCCGGCGATCGAAAGAAAGTCCGGGACGACGGAGCGAGCCTAGCCCTCCTCGAGATGTAGAATGGCCTCGAGGTAAGAGCGGCCGCGGTAACCCCGCGGCCGCTCACCCTTGGGTGTACTGCCTGTGAATCTAGTTGCCATCGCCACGTTGCTGCTGCTCACAGCCTCGGCCTTCGTGTTGGGAAGGCGGCGCGCGTTGGCTCTCGTGGGACCCTCCGTCCCCAAACTCCACTCCCGTCCGCACTACTACGGTCACTACGTCGCGATTTGGTGCGGTGTTCCAGCGCTACTCGTCGTCTTGGCGTTTCAGCTCGGTTTTCCATGGCTCGCCGACGGACTGATCGCAGCGGACGCCCCGGCGGAGGTTCGCGCCGCCGGCTCGGAGACGCTCTCGCGTTGGGTCGCGGACGCGCGGAGCTTGGCCGCGGGCGAGTCGGCGATCCTCGAGGCCGATGACCGTCTCCGCGCGGCATCGAGGCGCGCGGTGAGCCTCGACCGGATCGGAAATGCTTCGCTTCTCGTTCTGGTGCTAGCCGCTGCGGCGGCTGGCTTGGCGACCGCGCTTCGCCGCGTTGAACCGAACCTCCGGGCGCGACCCGTCGTCGAAAACGCGGTACGCGCGGTGTTGGCGGGCTGTTCGTCCACCGCGATTTTCGTGACGGTCGGGATCGTATTGTCCCTGGTTTTCGAGGCGGCGCGTTTCTTCGCCCTCGTATCACCGGCGGAGTTCCTCTTCGACACTACCTGGAGTCCCCAGACGGCCCTGCGCAGCGATCAAGTCGGCGCATCGGGAACGTTCGGGGCCGTCCCCGTCTTTGCCGGAACGCTCCTCATCACCGCGATCGCCATGTCCGTCGCCGTGCCGATCGGACTGATGTCGGCCATCTACCTGTCGGAATACGCGGGGCCGCGCATGCGTTCGATCGTGAAGCCCCTGTTGGAAATTCTGGCCGGCATTCCCACCGTCGTCTATGGCTTCTTCGCGGCGCTCAGCGTCGCTCCCTGGGTGCGGCGGTTCGGTGAGTCACTCGGCCTCGAAGTCGCTTCCGAGAGTGCGTTGGCGGCTGGGCTGGTGATGGGAGTGATGATCATTCCCTTTGTCTCTTCGCTTTCGGACGACGTCATCAACGCGGTGCCGAGCGCACTGCGAGAGGGCTCGCTCGGGCTCGGGGCCACGCGCTCCGAAACCGTTGTCCGAGTCGTACTGCCCGCGGCGCTTCCCGGCATCGTCGGTTCGATCTTGCTCGCGGTGTCTCGTGCGATCGGGGAGACGATGATCGTCGTGATGGCGGCGGGCTTGGCTGCGAATCTGACGGCCAACCCGTTTGCGGCCGTGACCACGGTGACTGTTCAGATCGTGACACTGTTGGTCGGCGACCAAGAGTTCGACAGCGCGAAGACCCTCGCGGCGTTTGCCCTCGGACTTCTCTTGTTCTGCGTGACGCTCGCGCTGAACGTTCTGGCTCTTCACGTCGTGCGGCGCTACCGGGAACAATATGACTGAGTCGGGAATGAGCACCCATGCATCGGAAGCGGCCAAGAAGCGGCGCGCCAGGCGACACGCGAGAGAGCGCTGGTTTCGATGGACGGGCTTCGCCGCGATTTCGCTGGCCCTCGGAGCGCTGGCCATCTTGATGGTCACGATCGGTGTGCGAGGTGTGCCCGGCTTCTACCGCCACGTCGTAGCCCTGGATGTCCAGTTTGATGCGGAGCGACTCGGCACCGACCTGAGCCTGGATCCGGAGCTCCGAAACGGAAATTTTGGCGCCTGGGTGAAGGACGCGTTGCAAGTGTCCTACCCCGACGTTACGTCGCGGCGAGATCGTCGCGCCCTCGGCAAGCTGGTGTCGAGCGGAGCGCCGTACCAACTTCGCGAGCTTCTGCTCGAGGAACCGGACCGTTTAGGTGGGCGACACCGCGTCGTCGTGCCCCTTTCGGCCGATGCGGACACGTTCCTCAAAGGGACGATTTCCCGCGATTTGCCCGAGGCCGACCGAAACATAAGCGACGCGCAGATCGCGTGGCTCGACGGATGGGAGGCGGAAGGCCGAATCGAACGTGTCCTCAACCGGGACTTCTTCACATCGGGGGACAGCCGCGATCCCGAGCTCGCCGGTATCTGGGGAGCCGTCGTCGGGTCTTTCTGGGCACTCCTGATCGCGTTGGCCGTGTCCTTCCCAGTCGGCGTTGCCGCCGCCGTTCATTTGGAAGAGTTCGCAAAGAAGAGCCGGTTGAACGACTTCATCGAAGTCAACATCAACAACCTCGCCGCAGTGCCTTCCATCGTGTTCGGTCTACTCGGACTCGCGGTCTTCTTAAACTTCATCGGGATGCCACGATCCGCGCCACTGGTCGGAGGGATGGTGCTTTCGCTGATGACCCTTCCCGTCGTGATCATCGCGTCGCGTTCGGCGATTGGTGCGGTTCCGCCGTCGATTCGAGAGGCGGCACTCGGGATGGGGGCTTCGCGCTTGCAGGTCGTCACCCATCACGTTCTTCCACTGGCATTGCCGGGCATCATGACCGGGACCATCATCGGAATGGCCCGGGCCCTGGGCGAAACGGCCCCGCTTCTGATGATCGGTATGGTGGCGTTTATCGTCGACGTCCCGGACGGGCCGTTGGCGCCGTCCACGGCCCTGCCGGTCCAAATCTACTTGTGGGCGGACAGCCCCGAGCGAGCTTTCGTCGAAAAGACCTCTGCGGCCATTCTTGTGCTTCTCGCTTTCCTCATTGCTATGAACCTGGTCGCAGTCCTTCTACGGAACCGGTTCGAGCGACGCTGGTAGGGAGGATTGATGCCGGGACCTGAATATTTGACCAAGATCAGCACACGTGATCTCAGCGTCTTTTACGGGGACAAGCAGGCCATCTTCGATGTCAATCTCGATATCGGAGCGCGCCGGGTCACCGCGTTGATCGGCCCTTCGGGCTGCGGCAAGTCGACTTACCTGCGTTGTCTCAACCGCATGAACGATGTCATCGAATCGTGCCGCGTGGAAGGCAAGATCACAATCGACGGCGACGACATCTACGATCGATCGATCGACCCGGTGCAGCTTCGTGCTCGGGTCGGCATGGTGTTTCAGAAGCCGAACCCGTTCCCGAAATCCATTTTCGAGAACGTCGCCTACGGGCCCCGGATTCACGGGTTGGCAAACGGCCGCGAAGAACTCGAGCACATCGTCGTTACCAGTCTCGAGCGGGCGGGCTTGTTCGACGAAGTGAAGGACCGCCTCCACGAACCGGGCACCGGGTTGTCAGGAGGACAGCAGCAACGGTTGTGTATCGCCCGGGCGATCGCCGTCGATCCCGACGTGATCTTGATGGACGAGCCGTGCTCTGCTCTCGATCCCATCGCTACGGCGAAGATCGAAGAGCTCATGACGGAGTTGCGAGAGAAGTATACGATCGTCATCGTGACGCACTCTATGCAACAAGCGGGACGGGTCTCGCAACGAACGGCGTTCTTCCATCTGGGCGTGTTGATCGAAGAGGGCGAGACTGGACAGATTTTTACCGACCCCAAACACGAAATGACTCAGGACTACATTACTGGGCGCTTCGGTTAGATCGGGAGATGCGATGACACGCATCGTCGAGCCGTTCATTCAGGATCTGCGCGAGAAGGTGCTCCAGATGGGGCGTCTTTCCGAGGAGATCCTCGAGAAATCGATGCGGGCCGTGTTCGATCGCGACCGCGAGCTCGCCGATGAGATCGGCAAAGACGATCTCGAAATCGACCGCTTCGACCTGTTGATCGATGAGTCGGTGCTCAGGGCCTTGGCACTTCAAGCGCCACTCGCCGATGACCTCCGCTTGGTCATCGCGATCAAGATGATGGCAACGGATCTCGAGCGCGTCGGAGATCTCGCCCGCAACATCGCAAAATGCGCAGTCCGCCTCTCGGAGCATCCGGAAGTCACGGTACCTTCGAAGCTCAAAGATCTCGCGTACGAGGCGCAACGTCTGCTCCGCCGTGCGATGGACAGCTTCAGCCGAAGCGACGTGCTGCGCGCCGAGAGCGTTCTCGACGACGACGATCAAGTCGATTCCGATCAGGACGAGGTCGTCCGCCAAGCGGTTCTTCAGATTACGCAGCACCCGGAGCTCAGCAGCCAAGGAATCGATTTCATTTTGATCGCAAAGAACCTCGAGCGCGTGGCCGATCACGCGACGAATATCGCGGAAGAAGTGATCCTCTGGACCGACGGCCGCAACTTGAAGCACGCGGGCAAGCTCCAGACCGGAGCGTCTGGCGCTTAGCCAGGCGCCTTCGATTTCCGGCCGATGAATCGAAGCGATCAGGCCATCGAAGAGCGCTTCATCGAACTCATGGTTCCCGCCGCGCGTCACGCCGCGCGCATCGCGAGTGCGCTCGAGGGCCAAGTAGCGAACCGCCCGAAAGCCGGCGAAGCCACGCCGGTGAAAGCGGCGCTGACAATTGCCGATTCCGCGGCGCAAGAAGCCATCCTGGTGCCGCTGGCCGATGGGCTGCCAAACGTCATGTTGCGCGCGGAGGAAGATACGCCGAGCGTTCGGCGGTTTCCGACGGAGAGTCCGCATTTGGTTGTCGTCGATCCCATCGACGGAACCCTCCACGCCTATCTCGAGAGGGCCGGGCCGTACAGCGTCATGATCGGTCTCGCGCGCGGCGATCGTTACCGCGCGTCGGTCATCGCACTTCCGCGAGAGAACATCCTCGTCTACGGGGTTTCCGGAAGCGAAGCGCGAGTCGAGCCATTGAGCGAGGACGGGGCGCCCGTTCCTTCCGAAGTGGACGGACGCGATGTTCTCGTTTCTCAGGGCGTTTCCGAGGACGTACGCGGCCGAATTCGCGAAGCCGGCTTCAGGCCGCGTTTCGGGAGCGGCGGCGCCATTGCGCTCGCTCCGCTTCTTCCAGGCGTCAGCGCCGGTCTTCGGGTGAGCGAGGGCCCGGAAGGTGTGAGCATTCGCGGTCGCATCGGTGTGTTGCTCTCGCGATGCCGAGAAGGAGTTGCCGTCGCGTCGCGCGACGGTGATTTTCCGGACGACCTTTCGACCCCTTGTCACACACTTCTAGTCGCTCGTCGAACGGAAGAGATCGAGATGCTGCGCGCGGCGCTTCGCACACGCTGAGGGCTACATGTTCGTGTAGTCCGGTCCCTCGCCGCCCTCAGGTGGTGTCCACGTGATCACCTGATAGGGGTCGGCGATGTCGCACGTCTTGCAATGGACGCAGTTTTCGTGGTGGATAAAGAGCTTCTTCTTTCCGGGATTGTCCGTATCGTCGACCATCTCGTAGACCGCTGCCGGACAAAACGACTCGCAGGGGTTCCCGTATTCGACCGAACACACGTCCCGACATAGGTCGGTATCGGCGACGACAAGGTGCGACGGCTGGTCGGCTTCGTGCTGCGTGCCACTGAAGCCGACGAGATGCTCCTTCGTGAAGGTGAGCTTGCCGTCGAACTCAAACTCGGGCTTGTTCCGCTTGTGGGGCGGGAGCTCTGACAGCTTTTTGTAGTGCTTGTACCCGGGTTTGAACTTGATCCGATCCTGCAGGCCCGCTCCGTCGGTCAGGAATTGGCGCACGGGTTCGTTGAGGAAGAAGAACGGCAATCCTTTCGTGAAAGCACCGTGGAAATTTCTCGCGGCGTAGTGCTCATCGTAAGCCCAGCTCCGCCGATAGCGCTCCGCGTAACCGCCCAAAGTGGTTGTGCTGTAGTCGTCTGCCGCGATCGCGTCGGCGATGGCTTCCGCCGCCATCATTCCCGACTTCATCGCCATATGGACGCCGGCGAGTCGCTCCGCATTGCAGAACCCGGCGGAATCGCCGATCAACATCGCACCGTCGGTGTAGAGCTTCGGTTGCGAATACAGACCGCCCATCGGAATGGCTTTTGCGCCGTAGCGGATCAGCTCGCCACCTTCGAGTAGGTCGCGCATAAAGGGATGCGTCTTGAAGCGCTGCGCCGTCAGGTGCGGGTCGTGGTAGGGGTTCTCGGCGTCTAAGGCGCTGACGAACCCGTAGGACACGAGGTTGTCTTTCATGTCGTAGAGCCACATACCACCGAACGCGTTCAGAAGTTCGTGTGCCACGATGCCGTGAATGACACGCCCCGGCCGGTGCTTCTCGGGCTTGATCTTCCAGATTTCCTTGATGCCGGTTTCGAAGACCTGGGGATTCTCCCCGTGTAAATCGAATCGGTCGATCAGCTGCTTCGACAACGTCCCGCGAACGCCCTCGCCGAGTACCGTGACCTTGGCGAGAATGTCCATCCCGGGCTGGTACGTGCCCTTCGGCTTGCCCTCTCGATCGACACCCATATCACCCATCCGGACGCCCACGACACGCCCGTTCTCGATGAGGAGTTTGTCCCCGGCGAACCCCGGATAGATCTCGACCCCGGCGGCTTCACAGCGCTCGCCCAACCACTTGACCACGTTGCTGAGCGATACGACGTGGTAGCCCTTCTTCTTGAAGAAGGGCGGGTTGATGGGCGAGCGCAATTTCGCTTTCGGAAAGAAGAAATACGTCATGTCGTTGTCGCAGACGTATTCCGTCGGGAACCCCTGTTCGGCGAAATCGGGAATGAGCTCGCGAATCGCTTTGGGGTTCATGACGGCGCCGGAAAGCATGTGATCACCGATTTCGGCGGACTTCTCAATGACGAGGATCGTGGGAGGCTCGAGACCCCGCGATTCGACCTCCTGCATCAGCCTGAGAGCGGAGGCCATGGTGGCCGGCCCCGCACCGACGTACAGGACATCGACTTCCATGTTTTCTCGTTCGGGCTGACTCATGCTGGGCTCCCATTCATTTTCCCCACCATAGATGACCCCTGCAGGGGGTCAAGCGAGTGACCTCGAGGTGGTTTGACCCTCGGTGGGCGCTCTCTTATGTTGATTTCGTGTCGACAATGATCACCGACGAGTGCATCAACTGCGGTGTTTGCGAGCCCGAGTGTCCGAACGAAGCGATCTCTCAAGGTGACGACACCTTCGTGATCGACCCCGCTCTGTGCACCGAGTGCGTGGGCTTCCACGACACCGAACAGTGTGCGGCCGTGTGCCCGGTCGACTGTTGCCTGCCCGATCCGGACAACGAAGAGACCGAAGAGGTTCTCTTCGAGCGTGCGAAACGTCTGCACCCAGCGCAGGCCGATCGGCTGGAGCTCTCGCCCGAAACGTCCCGCTTCCGCGCCTAGGGGGCGAGGGATCGTCGCCACCGCCACAAGAGGACGGCGACGCTTGCCAGGATGAAAAATGCGATGGCGAAAGGCGCGTCGACGTCGGCCGTTTGCATCGCGTATCCACCCACAACCGGTCCCACCATGCGGCCGGCGGTGGCCATGGCCTGGCTCTCACCGAGGCGTTCTCCAGCGCGCGAGGATTGGCACGCGTGCGTGAACGCAGCGCTTAGACAGGGGAACATCAGCCCGTACCCTAAAGCGATTCCCAGACCGACGGCGAGTGCCTGCGAAAACGAGGTGACCCAGGGCAGGGCGCCGACCGCGAGTGCCAACAGGGCGACGCCCGCGGTCGCCAGGGGAAGCTCGCCCGTTCTCGGCACCAAGGGACGCAGCAGTCCGCCCTGGGTGACGACGAGACCGACACCGATCGTGCCGAAAAAGAGACCGGCCTCGAAGGCCGTCGCGTCGAGTCGTTCCGCGAGAAGTAGCGTCACCATGGCTTCCACGATGGAAAACCCGCCGAAGGTGAGGAAGAACAGCAGGAAGTAGCGCTTTAGGGCGGGTGGCGGCTCAGACGAGAGCGCGCGGACCGGCGCGGGAACGAAAGCTCGGGCGAGTTCTCGGAGGGGCGGCGCCGATAACGTGGTGGGCCTCGTCTCCGGCAGTCGCCACCACGCGAGCGCGAAGTTGGAAGCGGCGAGTAGGGAGACCGCGATGAACGGCAGCACGGGGTCGACCCGCGAAAGCACGCCGCCGAGCAGCGGGCCGAGCGACATACCCGCACCAAATGCAGCTCCTACCACGCCCATCCCTTTGGCGCGCTCGGCGCCGCTCGTCGTGTCTGTGATGACCGCCTGCGCCGTGCCGATCGTCGCGGCGAACATTCCCGAGAGCGCTCTCGCGACAACGATCCCTTCGACGCTCGCGACGAACGCGAGCAGCAAGAACGACAAGCTCGTTCCGGCGAGGGAAAGGAGCAAGATCGGCCGCCGTCCAAAGCGGTCCGAGGCGACGCCCCACACCGGCGCCAAGAGGAGCATTCCGGCGGCGTAAGCGGTCATCATCACACCGATCTGCGCAGCGCTTGCACCGAGCGATTCCGCGTAGAGGGGCAGCACCGGGAACAGAACGCTGAAGCCGCCGAAGTCGATGAGAATGGTCGTGAAAATGATCCACAGGACGGCCCGTTTCGGGCGCTTCTCGGTCATCGATCGGTTCCGGGCCGTATACTGGCGCCATGAGCCGTCGCGTGCCCAATCCGCGTGCCCCGTCGCATCGCGAAACTTCGGTGAACGAAGCCGCTGTCGAGTTCGTCGGAATCGTTCGCGACTTTTTGTTGGGGAGCCGCGCGCTGTTGCGAATTGCGGAGAGCTTTCGCGCCGGCTCGTTGCAGTTCGGCGAAGTCGAAGCGCTTGTCGGCGACACGACCGACAGCGTTCTGTTCCGTTTGAAGGAGCGCTGCCACGCCTTGTTCCGCGGAACGTCGACCGGGCTCGCTCGGGAAGCCGTGTTCGACCTCGCGGTCGGCGCGTTGTTTCACGAGGCGATGAAGTTCCGAGAAAACTTCTACCAACAGGCCGTGTATGCGCCGAAGCTGTTGTCCCTGGAAGCTCGGGGTGACGAAGACGCGCGGCGCTTGCTCGATGCGTCGCGGGAGCTCCTCGCGGCGTCGAAGGATCGTTCGGAAGGCGTCCTGCGCGAACTCATGCGCTGGCACGGAGAAACCACGCAGCAATTCCAGCGGCTGGTCATCACGCATCGAGACAACGCCTACGTGACGCGCTTCTTTCTCGAACACCGGCAGCTCGCGGAAGAGGCGATGGACGAACCGATCGATGCATTGTTGTCGCGTTTTTGGGGTGATCCGGAAGCCGCATACCGACGCGCCGCGCGCTCTTTTCTCGACGGAGGGCATTTTGACGACGCGCTTTTGTGCCTCGCGTCTGCCGGTAGCGACCGAGACGGCGACCTCGAGCGTTGGGGTGCCTACGCCCGCGGGATGAAGGCGTACCTCGCGTCGGACTACGCGGTGGCCGTCCGCGAGCTCGGGCATTGGTGTCGCGACCGTCGCGCGGAACCGGCGTTTGCGAGCCTCGCACTGGCGGCGCTCACGCGCGCGAGCGTCGCACTCGCCGAGCGGGGTGAAACCGGGCTCGCCACGGAAGCGAAGGAGCTTTGCGAGCTCGCCCACCGCTTGGACGAGCGAGAAGGCGCGACTCACGCGGATTCGGATCGTTCCCGCGACCGGTAGTAGAGCCACCCGGAAACACCCGCGACGATCAGCCCCAGCCCGATCCACTGCGGTTCCGTCAGGCCGAGCGCCACTTTCGGGTTCACGCGCAGCATCTCGATAAAGAACCGCCCCAGGCCGTTGGCCGCCAGATACTCACCGAACAAGAACGGGCTCTTGTGTCTGCGTTTCCAAAGGATCGCAGCCACCGGGAGCAACCAAGCCACTTCGTAGAGCTGCGTCGGGTGCACCGGCACGTCGGTCGGTGGCGCACCTTGTGGAAAAGCGACACCCCACGGCAAGTCCGTCGGGTGTCCGTAATCGTCCCCGACGAGAAAGCACCCGATGCGTCCAAGGGATTGGCCGAGCGCCGCGCCGACGGCCACGCACGAGGTGTACATGCGAACGGAGATGCCGTGGATTCGGCAACCCAAGGCACCGATCGCGATTCCGCCCAGCAGGCCTCCGTACCACGTGATTCCCTCTCGGGCGAAGAAGAGTGACGCGAACGGCTGGCCCGTCCGCAGCCCCACGTCGATCGCGTAGTAGAGCTTCGAACCGAGGACGCCCCCGACCATCACGTACAGAAGCAGCGTCGTCGCGATCTCCGGGTCCTGGCCGAACTCCCGCAACCGAATGGCGGAGATCCACGTAGCGACCAAGAAACCCGCGGCCATCATCACCCCGAAGGTGCTGATCTGGAAGCCAAACGGTTCGAAGAGAATCGGGTACACGATATTCCCCCGCAGAAATGCAGGGATTAGCAGCAGCAGAGGACCCGCGCATTCGCGCCATCCCGCAGACGCCGAGCGGCAGAAATACGCCTCGGCGACGTAGTTCCGCGGCAAAAAAAACGCGCGTGAAGCGCCCGAGGGGATCTGGTTCGGAGTTGTCGGGGGTATTCCGATACACCGTAGGTCCCGCGGGAGATTGCGTCGGCCGAGCCACGCTACCTTCTTTGCGGATGTGGAGGTGAGACGGATGCCGGCTCACAATCGAGGCAGGGTATGGCTGCTTGTCGCCATCGCCGGAGTCATGCTCTTCGGCGGC
Organism: Myxococcota bacterium; assembly: GCA_965223705.1. GTDB lineage: Bacteria > Myxococcota_A > UBA9160 > UBA9160 > UBA6930 > UBA6930. The sequence goes on from OZ245015.1 coordinate 704,114, forward strand.
ACGCCCTCCGTGCGTCCGCCGGCGCCCGAGCCCGTCGCCGTTTCGGCACGGGGCCTCGACGCCGCGACGATTTCGGCGCTCATCCTCGACGTGAATCCGACGCTCTCTACTGTTGAAGCGGATCGAATCGGAAACTCGGTCGTGCGCTACAGCACGAAATACGGTCTCGACGCGGAAATTGTGACCGCCGTGTTGTTGGTCGAGAGCACGGCGCGCCCTTGGGCGAAGAGTCCTAAGGGCGCCCGGGGGCTGATGCAGGTCATGCCCTATATGGCGCGGCCCCTTGGAATGGTCGGCAACCTGAACACGATCGAGTCGAACATCGAAGCGGGCTGCGTGATCCTGGCCGGAAACATCCGCCGCCTGGGCGAACAGGATGGAATCTCCGCCTATTTCTGGGGTTCCAACATTCGCGGCGTCGCCTACTTGAATCGTATTCAGGCGGCGCGTGAGAAAGTTCGACACTTCCTCGCTTCCTGAGCCGAGCCGCCGGCTCGATGGGGTCGTGCGCGATGTCCGCCGCAGCCGATAACGCAAGGATTCGAAGTCACGACCCGATTCGGCGCACGGAGTCCTACGTCGGCTGCGCCGGCGAACGGCTGTTCTTGCGAAGCTGGGTCGGAGCGAGGCCCGCGCGCACGGTCGTCTTCCACCACGATCTAGCGGATCACAGCGGCCGCTACGATCGCTTTGCCATGTGGCTGGCCGAGCGTGAGACCGCGGTCTACGCGTTCGACGCCCGAGGTCACGGACTTTCCGGTGGTTCGCGCGGACACGTTACCTCCGCCGGCGATTGGATCTCCGACCTCGACGTGGTGTTGTCCGAAGTCGGCCTGCGAAGTCCGGCGGCTCCGATCTATTTGGCGGGACATGGGCTCGGAGCCCTCGTCGTGCTCGAGCGCTTGTTGCGCGGCCGCATCGCCGCCCACGGCGGCATCCTGATCGACGTACCGTACGAGGCGGATTGGCCCGTCGAGGCGAGACGCACGGCTCGAGGTTGGAGTGTCGTGTGGCCGCGCAAGCGCTTCCACCTGGCGATCGATCCTCGCACGCGCTGCAGCGACGACGACGTCTTGCGTCGTTACCTCGAGGACGAGCGCATCGATCCGACGGTGAGCGCCCGATTCGCCGACGCGTGCACAGGTCTGCGAAAGCGCGCTTTCGCCGCGGCCGAGAACGCGGACAAGCCGCTACTCGTGCTGCGGGGCGACGGGGCGCTCATCGGCGGCGGCGAGCTGTCTGAAAGCTCGTGGGCGAACAGCTCCGCGGCGGTGGTTCGGCACTACCCGGGAATGCGGCACGAGGTGCTTCAGGAGCCCGGGCGAGAGCGGGTCTTCGCCGACATTCTCGCCTGGCTCGAGGAAAGGAAGAGCGGGATATGACGGAACTGAGCCACCTGGACGCCGAGGGCCGAGCCCACATGGTGAACGTCGGGAGAAAACCCGTAACCCGACGGGTCTGCGTCGCTGCCGGGGAGGTTGAGATGAACGTCGAGACGGTCCGCCGGATCGCCGAAGGCGACACCCCGAAAGGCGACGTGCTCGCCACGGCCCGCATCGCGGGGATCCAGGCGGCCAAGCGAACCGCGGAGTGGATCCCCCTCGCGCATCCGCTGCCTCTCGACGCGGTTCACATCGATCTGCGCCCCGAGGAGGTCGGAGGCGCCGGGTTCGTTCGGATCGAGGCACGGGTGGAGGCCGAGGCCCGCACAGGCGTCGAGATGGAGGCCCTGGTGGCCGTCTCCGCGGCCGGCTTGACCATTTACGACATGTGCAAGGCCGTGGACCGGCGAATGTCCTTGAGCGCTGTGCGTCTCATCAGCAAGACCGGCGGTAAGAGTGGCACCTTCACACGCGAAGCAGGCGCCGAGCTAGACTCGGCGGGCCCTGAACGCTGAAACCGTTGCGGAACCGGCTACGTAGGGTCGGTGTCCTTTCCGAGCGTGACACTCCTTGCGACCACGCTCCAAGACCGAGGCGGAAAACTGGCCGACTTGCCTGCCGACGCCACTGTCGAAGAGATCGACCCCGATCTCGAGCTCGTCCGCCGCTGGCAAGCGGGCGACCTCGATGCTTTCTCGGATCTCGTCAAACGGCACGAGCAGCGGGTCTTCCGCCTGCTTCTCCGAATGCTGGGTTCGCGAGAAGAAGCCGAAGACGTCGCCCAAGAGACCTTCCTGAACCTCCACCGCCACGGGCACCGCTTCCGCAGCGAGTCGCGTTTTTCCACGTTCGTCTACCGGGTCGCCGTCAACGCGGCGCTCAACCGCCGGCGAAGCCTCGGTCGAAAGCGGGCGCGGATGGAAGCGCTGGCCGAGCGCCAGGCCGCCGGAGACCATCTTCCCCAAGCACCGCGCGGACCCGAGGAAGCGGCCGGAGGCGGCGAGATCCAGGTGCGCGTCCAGGACGCGATCACGAAGTTGCCGCCGAACCTGAGGGCGCCCCTCGTGCTGTATGACATCGAAGGTCAGCCCTACGCGGAGATCGCCAAGAGCCTGGGGGTCGCCGAAGGGACCGTGAAATCGAGAATCCACCGCGCTCGCGCTGCGCTGCGCGGCTTGTTGGGGGATCTCGCCCCCGGCCGAAACGCCGATAGCGTGGCACACTCCGGAGAAAGCTGAGCGATGAACGAGACACTGAACTCCACCGATCTGTCGAGCCGCGTCGACGAGCTGAGCGCCTATCTAGAAGGCGATCTCAACCCGGGACGCGCCGCCGAACTCGAGCGAGAGCTCGAATCCAACGATGCGCTTCGAGACGAATTGACGGCGCTCAGGAGCCTGCGGCTAACGCTCCGGGAACTACCGGATCCCGAGGTGCCCTTCGGTCTTTCGACGCGGGTGATGGCGCGGGTGCGGGACGGCGAAGCGAACCCCGGTTGGTTTCAGTCCATGCGTTCGTGGTTCGGGGGCTCCGGTTTTTCTTCGCTGGGAACCGCGGCGTGCGGCTTTGCCGCCGCGGCGTTCCTTTTCGGTACGGACGCCGGACAAGGGCTCCTCGGCAACACCGGCCCGGGTCTCACAGGGGCGCCGTCTCAACTACTGGATAGCGCCGAAGCCCCGCCTCGCCTCAAGCAGGGGTTCATCCCCGAAGTGGATCGAATTGATACCGTGTCTCGTCCCGGTTCGGGCAGCCTGACGCGGGCGCCGCGCATCGCGGATCCGGCGACGACGGCGCGCCCGCCCCAGTCGGCACCGCCGCTCCGTGCGGAGCGCGCCGCGAGCGACACGGCGCAGCGCGAGGTGTTTGCGGTGGTGCGGCCTCCCGAGCCGGTGGCAGAAGTCGAACGCGTCGATGCGCAGGCCGCGGCGACGGTCGAAACCCGCGACCGACTCGATTTCCGAAGCTGCCTCGTCGCGAACCCGGTCGGAGACCCGGCCTGCGACAAGACCTATCAGCACTGGGTCGATCTCGCACAAAACAATCGCACAGCGTTTCAGCGAGAAATGGAGACGGTTCCCGGACCGGTTCGCGATGTCTGGCTCCAGCAGCTCGCCTCGTTTGCGCGGCGCAGCGGCCAGGTCTTCGCCGTCGCGCCGGCACCGCGCGTCGAAACGGGCCCGGGGCGATCCTTCCCGCCGCCGAGCGCTCTCGGGTTCGGTCCCAACTCGCGCTAGCTCATCCGCTTCTCACCCGCCGGTCCCGTCTTGAGGTCGCATGGCCGAAAGACTCGTCCGCGATGCGGACAGAACGAATGGGCCGCGAGAGCGTCTTGCGGCTCTCGGGACCACTTCCCTTTCCGACGCTGAACTCCTGGCGGTGCTCCTGGGGAGCGGGAGCGCTGCGGCCAGCGCCGGGACCCTCGCAGCGCAACTCCTCGAGCGGTTCAGGGGGCTCCGGGGCGTCGGCTCGGCGCGCGAAGCGGAGTTGCAAACACTTCCCGGTGTCGGGTTGGCAAAAGCGGCGACCATCGCGGCGGCGTTCGAGGTGGGTCGGCGCGTCGCCGGAGAAACGTTGCCCGCCGGAACCCCGGTCACGGAACCGGAGCGCGTTTATCGCGCCTTCCACGCACGCGTCCGCGACGCTCGGCAAGAATCCTTTTGGACGTTGCTCCTCGATGGCCGCCACCGGCTCAAACGGGAGGTCGCCGTCACACGGGGGACCCTGACGGCCAGTCTCGTTCATCCGCGGGAAGTCTTTGGTCCCGCGGTTCGAGAATCCGCGGCAGCGGTGATCCTGGTGCACAATCATCCGAGCGGCGATCCGCGACCGAGCCGGGAGGACATTGCGATCACGCGCCGGCTCGCGCGGGCGGGGCAGCTACTCGGAATTCCCGTCTTGGACCACGTCGTGGTCGCCGAGCGCGGGTGGGTGAGTCTGAACGAGTTCGGGGCCCTCCGGGGAGTCGGAGATCGCTCATGAGCGATTCGAGGACCGCCGATAGCGACCCTGTGAGCCAGGATCGCATCGACACGCCTCCCCTTGAAACGCAGGACGACCGCCGTCGCGCCGACCGGGCCGACCTCGCCGTGCGGGTCGAATACGAAACCGTCGATGCGCTCTTCAGCGACTTTACGCGCAACGTGAATGAGGGCGGGCTGTTTATCGAGACCGACCAACCCGCGCCCCTCGATTCGACGATCGCTCTGCACTTCTGCCTGCCGGGGAGCGACGTGCCCATCAAGGCCAGCGGTCGCGTTGTCCGCTTGTCGGTTCCGCCCGAACCGGCGGGCATGGCGGTGATGTTCGAGGAACTCGACGCGGAAGCTCGCGAACAGATCAATGCGCTCGTTCGAGAGCTTCGCTCTCGACCCGCCTAGCCCCGACTAGAACGGAATGTCGTCCCCGGACGGCGGAGGCGGCTCGCCGCCCCCGGACATGCCACCGCGGCCGCCGTCATCGGGCATGCCACCGCCACCACTACCGCCGCGGCCGCCCAAGAACTGGACCGTTTGAGCCACGATCTCTGTGGTGTTGCGCTTCTGGCCCTCGCGGTCTTCCCACTCGCGGCTCTGGATCCGGCCCTCGATATAGACCGAACGCCCTTTCGAGAGGTACTGCGCGCAGAGCTCGGCGGTCTTGCCCCACGCGACGATGCGATGCCACTCCGTGCGCTCTTCGCGCTGACCCTCTTTAGAATTCCAGCGATCGGTGGTTGCCACCGAAAAATTCGCCACCGCCTGACCGTTCTGCGTGTAGCGCAACTCGGGATCGCGCCCGAGATTGCCGACCAAGATGACTTTGTTGACGCTCGCCATGAGGGGAATTCTCCGTCGGTGGGGATCGGTTTCGCGATCATTCCGCGGGTCGCCGAGCGCGTCAACCGATAACGCGAAGAATAAACGATTCCTCGCTTCCGTCGGTGAACTCCCGGTAGCATCCGATGTGTGATCTACGCCATTCGCTACTTGCTGATCGGGGTCTACACGGTTTTCTGGGCCACCCTCGCAATGCTTGCCGCGGTGCTGGATCGAAGCGGTCGCGGCGTCATTTGGATCGTCGAGACCTGGATCCGCTGGATTTTTTCAACCTGCGGGATCCGGGTGGAGACCCACGGCCTCGAGCACGTCGATTCTTCAGGCTCCTACGTGGTGATGTGCAACCACCAGAGCGTGATCGACATCGGCGCCTTGGTTGTGTCGTTGCCTGTCACGTGGCGGTTCGTAGCGAAACGGGAACTCACCCGGGTGCCGTTTTTCGGTTGGGCGCTGCGTCTGTCGGATCACATCATCATCGACCGCGGCGATCGCGAGCGGGCGGTCGAGAGCCTTCGGCAAGCGGCTGAGCGGATCCGGGCGGGGATCAGCGTCGTCATTTTCCCCGAAGGCACGCGAAGCGAAGATGGAGAACTTCGATCGTTCAAGAGCGGCGGCTTTCACTTGGCCCTCGAAGCCGGGGTGCCGATCCTTCCCGTGACGGTTTCCGGGAGCCAGCAGATCACGCCCAAGGGCTCCCTTCGCGTCGAGAGCGGCCTGGTGGCGACCCGCTTCGGTCCGCCGATTCCAACGGAAGGCCTCACAACGGCGGACCGCGCGGCGCTGAAAGATCGGGTTCGCGAAGCCATCCTCGCCGGTTTTGATTCGACGCTGCAAAACCCCAACAGTTTTCCCGGAAAGTGATAGAAACCCCTCCCTTGGCGCTTTCTCCGACCCGCCGGTAAGTTCAGCCGCTTCGTCTCGCGGGGTGAGAGGCGTTGGCCAAACGCGCAAACAACAGAAGGCGAACACGCCGCAAGGCACCGCTCGAAAGCGGCGCGTTGCGATCCTTTTTCGAAGAGGTCGTGGGTCTGTCCCTGGTCGCTTTGGCCCTCCTGGCTGCCCTGGCTCTGTTCTCCTACGCGCCGAGTGATCCTTCGTTTCAACTCGCGGAAGTCGAGAACGCGGCCGGCATCCTCGGTGCGAGCGTGGCCTCGGTGTTGATGGGCGGCCTCGGGTGGGGCGGCTGGATCGTCGCACTCGGCACACTTCTCTTGGGCGCGCGGTTGTTGTTCGGCCAAGGCCTGCCGCGCTTTTCCTCACGCTTTTGGGTTTCGGGTTTCCTCCTGCTCGTCTCGGTGGCGACGCTGCCGGCGCTTCTGCAGGCCCTGTCGCCCGAGAGCACGGCTCTCGGGCCGGCGGGAGCGCTGGGCTTTGCGCTGGCCGGGGCCGAGGAGCGGCTGCTCAGTGCCGGCGGTGCCCTCGTCGTGAACACCGTGGTGCTCGCGTTCGCGACGGTCGGCGTGTTTGGCGTCGCCCCGTCGTCCGCTGCCGCGGTGACGGTTCGCACTGGAACGGCGCTGGGCCGCGGCATCGCGCGGGCGTGCGAGGTCACCACGCGAGGCGCGACTCGGCTCGCGCAAGGGGCAATCCGAGCCCTCAACCGCGGAGTGGAGTCCCTGCGCGCCGCGTTGTCCGGGGGCGTCTCGGCCGCTTCGGTGCTGCGCGAGCGTCGCGCGCGGCGGGCGCGTGTGCGCGATCAGGAGGAGCTCTTTCACGAAGATTTCGACGCGCCCGGCGTCCCGGAGATCGCCCGAGAAGTCGAGAGCCCCGCCCAGCCGCCTTCGGCTGCTCTCCGCCCGCGAAGCGGCGACCCGGCGATTGTCGATCATCGGCAAGAGGCCGAAGAAGACGCCGTCACTCAGGCGGAGTTCCGGTTCGAAGATCGCAAGCCTCAAGGCCCGTACAAGCTTCCGGACCTGACGATCTTCCAAGCGGCGCCCGAAGCGGATCGCTCATTCGATCGCGACAGCTTGATCATGAACTCGCGGATTCTGGAGAAGAAACTCCAGGACTACGGCGTGCGCGGGCGCGTCGTCACCGTACACCCGGGCCCGGTCATCACGATGTACGAGTTCGAGCCGGCGTCGGGGATCAAGGTGAACCGCATCGTGAACCTCGCGGACGACCTGGCGCTCGCTTTGCGCGCGCTCTCCGTACGCATCATCGCGCCGATTCCCGGCAAATCTGTCGTGGGAATCGAGGTGCCGAATCCCGATCGCGAAGTCGTCTACATCCGAGATCTGCTGGAGTCCCAAACCGACGGTAACCGCACGAAGCTCGCGGTTCCCCTCGGCAAGGATATTTTCGGCAATCCCGTCGACGGCGATCTCGCGCGCATGCCGCACTTGCTCGTCGCCGGAGCGACGGGCACCGGTAAGAGCGTGTTCTTGAATTCGCTTCTGTGCGGAATCCTGTGCCGCGCGACACCCGACGAAGTCAAGTTTCTGCTGATCGATCCGAAGCTCCTCGAGCTGTCGATCTACGAGGGCATCCCGCATCTCATCGCCGACGTCGTCACCCATCCGAAGCGGGCCGCCGCGGCGCTCTCGGGCGTCGTGCACAAGATGGAAGAGCGTTACCAGATGATGGCCGCCGTCGGCGTGCGGAACGTCGCGCAGTTCAATGAACGCGTCGACAAGGAGCTCGCCGCGGGCAACACACATTTCCGGCTCCGGCCGAAACCCGGCGAGAGTGAAGGCGCCGAAATCGCTTATGAGCGGCTTCCCTACATCGTCGTCGTGATCGACGAGCTCGCGGATCTCATGCTCATCGCGGCGCGCGACGTCGAAGAATCGCTGCAGCGCCTCGCGCAGATGGCGCGCGCCGCGGGCATCCACTTGGTTCTCGCGACGCAACGGCCGAGCGTCGACGTCATCACCGGGGTCATCAAGGCGAACTTCCCCTCGCGAATTTCGTTCCAGGTTTCATCGGGGCACGACTCGCGGACGATTCTCGATCACAAAGGGGCGGAGCATCTGCTCGGGCAGGGCGACATGCTGTTCCTCGCCCCGGGTACGTCGAAACTACAACGGCTACACGGACCGTTCGTGACCGAGGACGAAGTGACCGAGCTCGTCGGGTTCCTGCGCGAGCAGGGAAAGCCCGAGTTCGATGAGGCGCTCATTCGACTCAAGGAAGAGAGCGAGGCGAAGGAAGTCCGCGGTGAAGACGTCGACGAGCTCTACGACCGGGCGCTCGAGATCGTGGCGGAGACACGCAACGCTTCGATCTCGTACATCCAGCGCCGTCTCAAAGTGGGCTACAACCGCGCCGCCCGCATGATCGAGCAGATGGAAATCGAAGGCGTCGTCGGCCCCCAAGAGGGGGTGAAGCCGCGGGAAGTCTTTGTGCGCCCCATCGGCGAAGACTACGAGTAACGAATCTTCGGAATCCGCCTGCGTCGGAGAGTGCATGCCCGCAAGAACCCGCGCCACTTCGCTCGCGGCCGCGTTGCTCGTCGGCCTGCTCCTCGGCATCGGTGCCCAGGGCGGCGGCGAGACGGATCGGGAGCACCCCGCACGCAACGGTTCGGGCTGCGCAGAATCGCTGTCGGTACGCGTCCAGGCGTACTACGACCGGATTCGCGGGCTCCGCGCAGATTTCGAACAAGTGAGCCGCAGCGTGGCGCTCGGCGCCGGAGAGGCCGCGACCCAATCCTCGAGGGGCAACGTCACGCTCGCCAAACCCGGGAGAATGCGGTGGGAATACACCGGGCCCGAGCCGAGTCTCGTCGTCAGCGACGGAACCACGTTGTGGATCTACGATCCGGAAGCCTCGGAAGTCCAGGTTCTTCCGATGACGGGAGACAGCCTGAGCGGGGCGGGACTTCAATTCCTCTTCGGCGAGGGCAAGCTCACGGACGCGTTTCAGATTGCGGCCCGGCGTTGCGATACGGATCGGCCGGAGCTTGTACTGACGCCCAAGGACGAAGCGCTCTTCGAAAGGATCATCCTCGAGGTCGATCCCGAAACCGGAGTGGCCCGCGGGACCGAGATTCGAGACCTCTTCGGAAACCGCACGGAGCTCGTGCTTCACGACATCGAGACCGACGGCGACTTCGACGACGGAATGTTTCGGTTCGAGCCGCCCGAGGGCACCCGAGTCCACCGACTCGAAGGGCCGTAGGCCGACGCCTTTGCGCGCCCATTAAAGGGAACACCGCTTCCGGGATTGCGGTGGAACCGCGTACTCCACCCGAGAAAAGCGTCAAAATCGTGTCACGGCGTCGGCAGACTTGCATCTCGAAACGGCATGCGCGGCGCAATTGACGGTCCAACCCGGCGCTTTTTCAGGAAAGCGATTCCCCGCGCAGGGGCGCGGTGCGAAATCATCAAAAAGTGTTTTATTTTCGAATAGTTAGCTTGCCCGCGGGGGCCCCGTCCGGTTGACAGCCGGGGGGCGTCTGATATTCTTAGTTTCCTAAAAGTAGAGAAAAAACAAGCACTTGCGAGTTTTTTCTCGTGTCCGGGCACCCGACGGAGAGGGTAGGACGTCGGAAGCGGCGAAGGAGGCGCGCAACGAGAGCCGCTTCGCGACCCGCTTTTGGCTCCTTTTGTCGAGAAATGGCCGGGTGTCGAAGGGAATTGTTTGTTAGACCGCCCGAACCAAGCCTGGATGGTCGGAAAACGGCACGCAACGGCCTCCGAAAGCCCGCGCGGTCGGTGCACTCTTGGTGAGGGTTATTTCGTCCGGTTGGAGCCGGCAGCCATAGAGCCCACCCTCTTCCGCTCACGCGGCACGGGCTTTGCACTAGTGGGCTGCGGGAAACTCGTCCCAGGTGGCGGGTTCGAAAAGGGGAGAGGGCGCGATGAGCGAGTTCGATTCGGATTCTTCAGACGGACGAGGAGGCCCCTCGGGCCGGAGATTTGGGCGCGGCGATCGCCGTCCCGTCCCGGTATCTCCCCGCGGCGAGCGGGGGGGCGACGGGGAGCGTGAGCGAGCCATGGCCCGGTCTTTCCAAGAAGAAATTGAAGACCTCCGGGAAGCGATGCGCTTCTTCGGGGGCGATTCAGTGGAGTTTCGCCGCCGCTTAGACCGCGTGCTGGCCGAGCACGAGGCGCTGCGCCGTCGCTTCCACGTGTCTCGCGAACAGCTGACCGACGCCGAGCGGCAGAACGAGAAGCTCGTGCACACGTTGCAGGAAGCGAAGCAGCAGATCGAGCTGCTGAAAGAGGAAGTCGACAAGCTCTGCGCGCCGCCGAACACTTACGGCGTCTACCAGCGCTCGAACAAGAACGGAACGGTTGAAATCGTCGTGGACGGGCGCCACATGCGCGTCAATGCCCATCCCGATCTCGATGTCTCGACGCTCGAAGAGGGCCAACTGGTCGTCCTGAACGAAGCGTTCAACGTCGTCGAGTCGTCGGGCTTCACGCAACGCGGTGAGATCGCGGCGGTTGTCGAGTTGCTCGGCGACGGTCGGGCGATTGTCCTCGGGCACACGGACGACGAACGCGTCGTGACCCTCGCGTCACCTCTGCGAGCCGGCAAGTTGAAGGCCGGGGACAACATCCTGTTCGACCCGCGCACGCAGTACGCGTTCGAGAAGATGCCGAAGTCCGCGGCCGAAGAAGTCGCGCTGGAAGAGATTCCGGACGTGACGTATTCGAACATCGGCGGACTCGACGAGCAGGTCGAGATCCTGCGCGACGCGATCGAGCTTCCCTACATGCACCCGGAAGTGTTCCTCGAGCACAAGCTGTCGCCTCCGAAGGGCATCCTGCTCTACGGCCCTCCGGGCTGCGGCAAGACGCTCATCGCAAAGGCCGTCGCGAACAGTCTCGCGAAGAGCATCGAGAAGCGTACAGGGCGGGCCACGCCGGCTTACTTCCTCAACGTGAAGGGCCCGGAGCTTCTGAACAAGTACGTCGGCGAGACCGAGCACAAGATTCGCGAGGTCTTCCGACGCGCCCGCGAGAAAGCGAACGAAGACGTCCCGGTCGTGATCTTCTTCGACGAGATGGATTCGCTCTTCCGCATGCGCGGTTCGGGCATCTCCTCCGATATGGAGGCGACGGTTGTCGCACAGTTCCTGTCGGAGATCGACGGCGTCGAATCGCTGAAGAACGTGATCGTGATCGGCGCGAGCAACAGGCAGGATCTCATCGATCCGGCGGTGCTCCGCCCGGGACGCCTCGACCTGAAGGTCAAGGTCAATCGCCCGGACGAAGCTGCCGCGCGCGACATCTTCTCGAAGTACCTGACGACGGATCTTCCGTTCCACGCGGATGCGGAGCGCCACTACGGCAGCGATCCGGCGAAGATCGTCGACGGCATGCTCGCCGAGGTCATCGAGGGCATGTACTCGACCGGAGAAGAGAACAAGTTCCTCGAGGTGACCTACGCCAAGGGCGAGCGTGAGATCTTCTACTTCAAGGATTTCTCGAGCGGCGCAATGATCGAAAACATCGTGGCGCGCGCCAAGAAGAAGGCCGTGAAGCGGGCGATCGACCACGACGAGCGTGGTATCAAGGCCGACGATCTCCACGAAGCGGTGCGGGAAGAGTTCAAAGAGAACGAAGATCTTCCGAACACCACCAACCCCGACGATTGGGCGCGGATCTCCGGACGCAAGGGCGAGCGCATCATCAACGTGCGCACGCTCATCACCGGGATCAGCCGCAAAGAGCGCTCGATCGAGAACATCGAGTCGGGGCAATACGTCTAGGGCCCCGGCCCTCCGGAGGGCCGGGAGCTTTGCAACCGCGATTGAGGAGCCTGGATGGCGATACCCAAAGTGATGGGTACGGAGATCGAATACGGAATCACCGTTCAAAACGACAGTGACTTCGATCCCATTTCCAGCTGCGTCCTTTTGGTCAACGCCTACCGCGAAGACCACGAAGGGCAGATCCTCTGGGATTACGATCAGGAAAATCCGCTAGCAGACGCCCGCGGTTTTCAGGTCGACGGCGAGAAGTACACGCCGAACCAGCAAGAGAACATCGCTCGCAACAAGACGCTGGTGAACGGCGCGCGCTACTACGTCGACCACGCGCATCCGGAGTACTCCTGCCCGGAAGTGACGAACGCCCGGGATCTCGTGATCCACGAGAAGGCCGGCGAGCGCATCCTCGAGTTGTCTCGCCGCGAAGCGAACGCATTGCTCCCCGCCGGTACGCAGATGTTGATCTACAAGAACAACAGCGACCGGAAGGGCAACAGCTACGGGTCACACGAGAACTACTTGATGGACCGTCGCACGTCCTTCAAGCAGATCGTCGAGTACCTGATGCCGTTCTTCGTAAGCCGTCAGGTCTACACCGGCGCGGGAAAGGTCGGCAGCGAAAACCGCGCGCAGCCTTGCGACTACCAGACGAGCCAGCGATCGGATTTCTTCGAAACCGAAGTTGCGCTCGACACGATGGTGAAACGACCCATCATCAACACGCGCGACGAGCCGCACGCCGACCGCGAAAAGTATCGCCGCCTGCACGTCATCGTCGGCGACTCGAACATGAGCGAGTACACGATCTTCCTGCGCAACGGAGCGACGGCCCTGGTGCTCGAGATGATCGAAGACGGAGCGATCGACCGCGATTTCTCCCTGCGGGACCCCGTGCGCGCGATCAAGGAAGTGTCTCATGACATCGCCTGCAAGCGCCCGCTGGAGTTGCAGAGCGGGCGCAAGCTCACCGCGGTTGAGATGCAAAAGGAGTATCTCGAGCTCGCCGAGCGCCACTTCGCGAGCCGGGAAATCTCCGAAGAGCAGCGCGACGTATTGAACAAATGGGCCTACGTGCTCGACACGCTATCGGGCGAGCCACGCGATCTGGCCCGTGAGATCGACTGGATCATCAAGCTCCAGATGATCGAAGGGTTCATGGACCGGAAGGGTCTCGACTGGGAATCGAGCCAGGTACAGATGCTCGACCTGCAATACCACGATCTCCGACCGAACAAGGGGCTGTACTACCTTCTCGAGAGGCAGGACAAGGTCGAGCGCATCGTGACGGACGACGAGATCACACGGGCGATCACACGTCCGCCCGAAGACACTCGGGCGTATTTCCGCGGAGAATGCCTGCGCAAATATGGAAGCGAGGTCTTCGGCGTGAACTGGGATTCGATTTCTTTCGGAATCGGCGACGATCCCATCAAGCGCGTGCTGATGGCAGAACCCCTCAAGGGTTCGCGGCAACACGTCGAGGAACTATTGGCGACTTCGCCGACTGCGGCGGAGTTGGTCGTTAACCTCCGAGCCTAGAACGATGGGTCCGGACGGGAGAGAGTGATGAGTCGAAAATTCCGAGCGGAACACAGCGCCAACGCGAACGACGCAGCGTTTGGATTCGTCCGCGCCGCCGAGAGCACCCAGAAGCAGAAACAAGGCGGCGGTGGCGAAGGCGGCGACGGTGAGAAGAGCGGCGATGGGGCCCAGAAGCTCGCCAAGAAGGGCGAAGAGCTCAAAGAAGAAATGGACGCGCTGGTAGACGAGATCGACGAAGTCCTCGAAGAAAACGCCGAGGAGTTCGTGAAGAACTACGTCCAGCGCGGCGGCGAATAACAGCAACCAGCGAAGTACAGCGGCGGGGTTCGCGGAAGCGAAACCCCGCGACGGCGGTATCGCGCGACGGCGGAGGGGACGTCAGTGCGCTTCCGGTTTCACGATGGCTATTTCGGATCGAGCTTTTCCGAGCTCGTCGATTCGGAATGTCCCAATCTGCGACCCGATTTCGACAAATGGAAAGACAACGCCGGGACGCTGAGTTCCGAGGGCACGACGGTGCTGGCGCTCCGGTACGAATCCGGCGTGCTGATGGCGGGCGATCGATTGGCGACCATGGGAAACCTCGTCGCTTCCCGCGAGATCCAGAAAGTCTATGCAACCGATCCGCACTCGCTGATGGCGATCGCAGGCGCGGCAGGGCCCGCGATCGACATGGCGCGACTCCTCCGGATTCAACTCGAACACTACGAAAAGATCGAAGGCGCCCCGCTCGAGCTCGAAGGTAAGGCCAACACGCTCGCAGGGCTGATCAAACAGCACCTGCCAATGGCGATGCAGGGTCTCGTGGTTGTTCCGCTCTTCGCGGGCTTCGACCACCGACGGCAACTGGGCCGCCTGTGGCGCTACGAGCCGACCGGCGGTCGCTACGAAGAGCGCAACTTTGACAGCGTCGGTTCCGGATCGATGTTCGCGCGCGAGTCGCTGAAGAAGTCGTATCACCAACAGCCGACGCGGGAGGACGCGCTGCGGATGGCGGTCGAGGCGCTCACCGATGCCGCTGACGAAGATACGGCGACCGGCGGTGTCGATCCCATCCGCGGCATCTATCCGTTGATGAAAATCTGTGATCGCGACGGCATCACGGATATCGCCGACGAGGAAGTCGGCGCGATTTACGAAACGATCGTCTCCGCGCGCCGGGACCGAGGAGTTCGCTAGCCATGTCGCTTCCGTTCTACGTCTCGCCGGAGCAGATGACGCAAGACAAGGCGGAGTTCGCGCGCAAAGGCATCGCGCGCGGGCGCTCCCTCGTTACGCTCGAATTCGCCGACGGCATTCTGCTCGTCGCGGAGAACCCGCTCAATCTCTCGAAGATCGGCGAAATCTACGATCGCATCGGGTTTGCCGGCGTCGGCAAGTACAGCGAGTTCGATCGGCTCCGCCAGATGGGGATCCAGTACGCGGACATTCAGGGGTTCCGTTTCAGTCGGGAAGACGTGCGCGCGAAAGCCCTTGCGAACCTGTATTCCCAGACCATCGGCGACGAGTTCAACCGCTCGATCAAACCGCTCGAGGTGGAAATCGTGGTCGCGGAAGTCGGCGACCCCGAAAGCCCCCACCACGCCGCGAACTCGCTCTACAACGTCAATTTCGACGGCAGTATTCTCGAACTCGAAGGTCACTGTGTGATCGGTGGCGCGAACGAGAACGTCAAAAGGCACGTAGAGACGAACTATCAGGAAAATATGCCCCTAGGGGAAGCTCTTCGTCTGGGCCGGGATGCACTACAGCGTGCAGAGAACGGCACCACGGACCTCCCCGCGGAGAGCCTCGAGGTTTGCTTGTTGGACCAGAACCGGCCCGGCCGAAAGTTTCGCCGACTTTCTGCCGATGAAGTTCGGGTTACGCTGGATCGGTAGGGAAGGCCGGGTCGGTCGTGCAGAAGCGCATTTTCGGAGTCGAAACCGAATACGGCATCATTTTCACGCCGGAGGGTCGTAAGACACTCCCGGTGGAGAAGGCGATCCGCTTCCTCTTCGAAAAGCTGATCACCACCGAGCACTTCCTCAACGTATTCCTCGAGAACGGCGCCAGGTTCTACCAGGACACCGGGTGCCACCCCGAATACGCGACGCCCGAGTGCGCGGCGCCGCGCCAGCTCATCGTCTACGACAAGGCCGGAGAGCGGATTCTCGAAGATCTTCAGAACTACGCCGAAGAGAAGATCCGGGAAGAGCGCATCGCCGGGAAGCTCTCCATCTTCAAGAACAACACGGATTTCGTGGGCAACAGCTACGGTTGCCACGAGAACTACCTGGTCGATCGCGACGTCGACTTCTACTACCTGGCCGAGCAGCTGATCCCGTTTCTCGTGACCCGGCAGGTGTACTCAGGCGCCGGCAAGGTCTTCCAGACGCAAGACGGCGTTCATTACTGCGTCAGCCAGCGCGCGCAGCACATCTACCAGAAGATCTCCGGAACGACGACGAACGATCGTTCGATCATCAACACCCGGGACGAACCTCACGCCGATCGCGAGAAGTATCGGCGCCTTCACGTGATCGTCGGCGACTCCAACATGTCGGAGTACACGAACTTCCTGAAGATCGGCGCTTGCGCCGTTGTCCTCCAGATGATCGAGGACAACTACATCAACAAGGACTTCACCCTGCGCAACCCGGTGAAGGCCATCAAAGACATCTCCCACGACACGACGTGCAAGCGGAAGCTGCGCCTCGACAACGGTCGCGAGTACTCACCCATCGAGATTCAGCGCGAATACTGTGAGATGGCGCTCAAGTACATCGAGGACTACCCGGTCAGCGATGAGCTCCGACAGTCCGTGTCGATGTGGGAGCACGTGCTCGATTGTCTCGAGGACGATCCCGACAAGCTCGATCGCAAGGTCGATTGGGTCATCAAGCGCAAGATGATTCAGTCTGTGATCGACAAGCGCGGCATGCGCTGGTCCGATCCTCGCATCTTCATGCTCGATCTTCAGTACCACGACATTCGCGTGAATCGAGGCCTCTACTACCTCCTCGAGCGACGCGGCGCCGTGGACCGCATTCTGAACGACGACGAGATCATCAAAGCGAAGACCGAGCCGCCGCCGGACACACGCGCGAGGATGCGCGGCGAGTTCATCAAGCTCGCTCGCCAGAACGGAATTCAGTACGACCTCGACTGGTCGAATATCCGGCTCGGAAACTTGTTGAACGTACGCGTGATTTGCAACAACCCCTTCGAGACCGACACGGAAAAAGTGGCCGAGCTCGTGAAGACGATCCAGAAGACCAACCTGCGCAAGACGAGCCTTTCGAAGCTCGTCATTCAATCGTAGGGCGCACCGACCATGCCGGTGAGTGACGGTGGCGGGCATCTGCGGGCGGTTCCGGAAGGCGACGGTCCCGCCGAGGCTCCGTCGGCTCCTCCTCGCGCGTCCGGTTCCGGTGGCCGCGCGCGTATCGTGTTGCTGTCCGCCCTCGCCTTGGGACTCCTCGTCGCAGGCTTCGGTTGGTTTACCTCGCAGCAGCGCGCCACCGCCCTTCAGGCCAAGCTCGACGCGGTGAGCGGGCAGCTCCGCGACAGCGAGAACGCGCTCCGTGCGACGACTGAGGAGCTCGCGGCTCGTAGGTCTCACTTCGCGCGGGTGAAGAGCTCGGTCGACGCGTTGGCCGTCGAGCTCGACGGGCTCCGATCGGTCATCCGAGAAGAGCCGAAACGTCCGTAGCTCCCGCGTTCTCGGCCTCTCTAAGCGCAACCCCTGCGCAGTCTCTCATCAGAAACACGCAGTTGTAACGCTCTCGCGAGAGTCTTCCACGCTCACGCAAGAATTCGTCTAGGCACTGCAAATTGCTACTCAGCACAATGCGAAGCACGGCCGATACATCCTCCGGAGTCTAAGCCCCCATCTCCGTGCGGAGGATGACTGCGATGTTGTTCGACCCGATCGCAGGAAGAATGTCGAGCGATCTAGCGATCGATCTAGGGACCGCGAATACGTTGGTCTACGTTCGCGGCAAAGGGCTCATTTGTTCAGAGCCTTCGGTTGTCGCCGTCACCGACGATGAATCGGGCCGCCAGAAGGTGCTCGCCGTCGGTCACGAGGCGAAGGAAATGCTCGGGCGAACGCCCGGGGGCATCCAGGCGATCCGCCCGATCAAAGACGGTGTGATCGCGGACTTCGAAATTACCGAGGCGATGCTCCGCTACTTCATCCAGCGAGCGCACAATCGTCGCAAGCTGGTCCGCCCCCGAATCGTTATCTGCGTGCCGCCGTGTATCACGAGCGTCGAGAAGCGCGCTGTTCGCGAATCGGCGTTGTCCGCGGGAGCGCGCGAGGTGTTTCTCATCGAAGAGCCCATGGCCGCGGCGATCGGAGCCGGGCTCGACGTGACGGCTCCGACGGGCAACATGGTCGTCGATATCGGTGGCGGCACCACGGATGTCGCCGTGATCTCGTTGTCGGGAATCGTGACGTCACGATCGATCCGCTGCGGCGGCGACTCGATGGACGAAGCGATCATCAACTACGTGAAGCGCAAGTACAACATGCTGATCGGCGAACGGACCGCCGAGAACATCAAGATGACCATCGCGACGGCCTCCGCCACGTCGAAGACCGAGACGATGGAGATCAAAGGCCGCGATCTGGTGGCCGGCATCCCGAAAGTCGTTGTCACGACGAGCGACGAGATTCGAGAATCTCTCGTCGAGCCGATCAGCGCCATCGTAGAGACCGTGCATCTGGCGCTCGAACGAACGCCGCCCGAGCTCGCCGCCGACATCGTCGATCGCGGGATCATGTTGGTCGGTGGTGGCTCGCTCCTGCGCGACCTCGATCAGGTGCTGCGCCAAGAGACGAAGCTACCGATCCTGCGCAGCGAGGATCCTTTCACCGCCGTAGTCCACGGTGCCGGTGTGGCCCTCGATAACCTCGAGCTGCTCCGAGACGTCGCGATCCGCTAGGCGCTAGCGTTCGCCGATCTATCGGCCGCGCTGAAAGCGGTCGACGGCTCGCGCGTGCTCGCTGTACGTCTTCGAGAAGACGTGGCTTCCGTCTCCGCGGGACACAAAGAAGAGGAACTCCGAGTCCTCCGGCTCGACGACCGCGCGCAACGCGGCGGCGCCCGGGTTCGCGATCGGACCCGGCGGCAGCCCTTTGATCTGGTAGGTGTTGTAGGGGTTCGTGTCGTCGTTTAGATGCGCTCGCGTCAAGTTCCCGTCGAAGTTCTCGACGCCGTAGATGACCGTCGGATCCGTCTGTAGACGCATTCCCTTGGCGAGACGATTGAGGAACACCGAGGCGATGCGCGGTCTCTCGTGCGCGACACCGGTTTCTTTTTCGATAATCGAGGCGAGCGTCACGACGTCGTGCATCGAAAGGCCGGCTTTCTCAGACGCGTCTTCGATCGTTCGCCACGTGGCGAGGAACTGCTCCCCGAACGCCTCGAGGACGGCGCGCGTGCCGAGGCCACGCGCGAGGCGATAGGTCTCGGGGAACAAGTAACCCTCGAAACTGTCGCCCTCGAGACCCAGCTCGTTCAGCCAGGTCGTGTTGGCAACGCCTTCGAGGAAGTCGTCGCGATCGGCCAACCCGGCTTCGTCCAGGCGAACGGCAATTTCGGTCGCGCGCAAGCCTTCGGGGATGCTGACGGTGCGCATGCGCACCCAGCCCTCGGTGAGCCGTTCGAGAATTTGGTGCGCCGATTCGCGCGGAGATAGCTCGTACTCGCCGGCCCGCAGTTCGCTGCCGAGACCCCGGTAGCGGGCGAGCCATTCAAACGCGAATGCGTCGACGAGCCCGGCGCTTTCGAGCTGCGCAGCCACTGCGCCGAGGGTGACGCCTTCCGCCACCTCGAAGTCGACCGACGGGCCGTCGGGATCGCGGGGGCCGAGCGCGATCTTGACCCAAAGGGCTGCAGCCGCTGCGCCGAAGACCGCAACGGTCGAGATGCCCAGTACGAACCAACGCCACTTCATCGCTGATGACGCTCGAGCCAGGTGCGCAGGATGAGCGCCGCCGCCGCTTCGTCGAGTTGACCGCGGGCCCGGCGACGCTGTCTGCGCGAGCGCTTCGGTTGTAGCGAATCGAGATCCCGCGCGGCTTGTTGCGACGTCATGCGCTCGTCGACGGTGTCGACGGTCAACGAGGTCGCGTTCCGAAGCGCCTCGGCGAAGGCGAGCGCCGCTTCGGCTTCGGGGCCTTTTCGGCCGTCCATATGAAGGGGTAAGCCGATCACGATGTGCTCGATTTCGCGTTCTCGTACCCAAACCGAAAGAGCCCCGAGGTCGGCGCGCAAGTTCTTTCGCTCGAGGTGTCCCGCCGGCAGTGCGAGTACACCGTCCGGATCCGATACTGCGAGGCCGATTCTCCGAGCGCCATAATCGATCCCCAGCACGCGCATGGGTGTTGACTCAGCGAGATTCTTCCGCGGAGGACGCGTCTTCTTTCAACCACGCCTCGCGTCGACTGAGTGCGAGCTCCGCGGCCCGCTTGAGCTGTGCGTCTCGACTTTCACCGACCCGCGACAACGCGGCCGCGGCGTCGTCTCCGGGGATCTTGGCCAAAGCGCCGATCGCCGTGAGCTTGAGCTCCCGCAACTTGCGGCGGCCGAAGCGTTTCTTTCTTTGCAGGAGCTCCGCCAAGATCGGCGCGCACTCGGGCTGGCCCTGTTTGCCGAGCGCAAAAATCACTTCTTTCGCGCTCTCGTTGTCGTCTTCCGCAAGGCAAGAAGCGAGGGCTTGCGCCAAGGTCTCGCGCACTCCGGGGCCCTGGCAGCGGCCGAGCGCCACCGCGGCTTGGCGTCGCAGCTCGTCGCGTCCGTGAAGCAGGGCTCCGCGCAAGGCGTTGACAGCTTCGGCGTCGTCGCGGTTTGCGAGCGCACCCGCCGCTTCTTCGCGGATCGCGCCCTGTTCGTGGTTCAGCAATTTCGCGAGGGGCCCAACCGGAGCGGGTAAGTTGAACTCTCGCAGCAACCGAGCCGTAGAGAGCAGCGACGCCGGGTCGGAGTTCATGAGCTGGGCCAAGACCGCATCGCGCGCGGGCTCACCCAAGCTCGCAAAGAGCTTCGCGCCGGCTTGCCGGCGATCTTCGTCGCGCTCTTTGACGAGGTCCCGAAGGAGGACGGGCGCCGTACGCTCCGGGAGGGCCTGCAGGATCTTCGCCGCTGGGCCTTCCGAGTCGCCGTCCTCGAGACTCCGTTCGAGCCAGTTCTCGAGTCCTCCGTCGTGCGCGAGAGAATTGAGGCCCCGCAGTGCGTGTTCGCCGCGCGGCGTACCGTCGAACTCCTCTGCGTGGCCGGCGAGGAGCAGCGCGAGGTCGAAGGACACTTCTGAACGATCCGTCGGGAGCGCGTACAACACGGCTTCGAGGGTAGGCTCGTAGGCGGTCTCGTCGGCCGCTCCCAGCTGGACAAGCAATTCGTCGTAGTCGGTGGTGTTCTCGCCGAGAGGTGCGTCTCTCGGCGCGGGCGGTTCCGCGACCACCGGCGCCGACGGCGCGACCGTTCCGTCGTCGGTTTCCAGCTGCGGCAGAGCGGACGCTTCGCCGTCGTCACGCTCGTCGATCTCGAGTTGCGGTAGCTCCGTATCGTCGGAGAAATCGGCGACTGTCTGTGCGTTCGCGTCGAGCTCGCTCCCGGTATCGAGGTCGGTGATTTCCGCACCTTCGTCGGTTTCGAGAACGTCGGCGTCGGTTTCGCCGGGATCGAGCGGCTGCGTGTCTCCCGCCGCGAGCGGCTGCGTGTCGCTCGCCCGGTTCGTCGAGGTCTCGGAGGTCGGCGGGAGCGCGCGCGCGAAACGTTCGCTCGTCAGATCGGAGAGTGTGTCGAAGAGGCTCGACATCTCGCTGTCCGCGAGGGGAATCGGTGCCGGCCGGTACGGGTTCGTGTGTCGCTCCGGAGGAGCTGCGTCGGACACGGGCTCGTCGAGCTCCATGGGGCTCGGTTCCGGCGTTGCATTCGTCAAGATCGAATCGTCTTCCGCCACGGGTTCGGACTCGATGGAATCAGTTTCCGCCACGGAACCGGTTCCGGCGACGGTGTTGTACCCGGCGGAATCGGCTTCCCCGATGGTGTCGTACCCGGCGGAATCGGCTTCCCCGATGGTGTCATCCGCGACGTCGGGAAGCGGGATGAGCTGGTCGAGGGCGCGAAGCGAAGGCTGCTCCTCGGGCTTTTCCTCTTCGACCACGTCGCGCAATGGCGGGGGCGCGGAGGGCGCGACACCGTTGATCAGCAGGCCGCTCGGCGCCCGCCGGTAGACCGACCAGGCAAAGCCACCTTCGCGCTCGATATCTTCGTTTCTCATCACGAGCGCTTCGAAGAACGCCGCGAAGGCATCGGCCTCGAGGTCGCTCGAAAAACGCAGTTCGCAGGCTCCCCGGTCCAGCAGGGCGTTGTGGAACTTCCCGAGTTCGCGTTGCATCGCCGGCGGCTCGCCACAGCCGGTGTGCATGCCGTCGGCGTCGATCGCAACGGACAGGTCACCGTGGCGATCCAGATCCGCTCGCCACAGTTTGAAGGCGCGGTCGAACATGGAAACCAGGCGCCGATCACCGGGGCCATAGTGGGCCCGCGCACGATGTACGCGCGCCGCTTCGAGTAGTAGAGCCGAGGTGTCCGAAGACACCCGGTTGGCACGGGACATTTCCGTCATTCGGATTTCCGAGACGTTCCTTCGGAGTTATACCGACTCATCGTCCCGTTTCCCGGGCCGCTTGACCGGGCACCGAGACGCGGTGCTTTTCCCCGTCGGTGACCCGCGATAAATTCTTCATGAGAGAGCCCCCCCGGTCTCTCAGCATCGGACGGCCTCATCCCAGTCGGCCTGAAGCGGTTGCACACACCGCTCTCGGGCGGCGAGGGTATCGTTTCAGAATCCACACTCACAGAGCGGGCCGCGGTGATCCTCGCCACTTGGGGGGGTGTAGGATTTTTGCCGCGCGCGCCCGGTACCTGGGCTTCGTTGTGTGCGGTCGGCATTTTCGTGTTATTTTCGCCGTCGAGGGTTTGGGGTTGGCTCATCGCGTGCACCGCTGCCAGCGCGCTCGGTGTCTGGGCTTCCGCAATCGCCGAACGGGTGTTCGAACGCGCCGACGACGGCCGCATTGTAATCGACGAGATCGCGGGTCAATGGATCGCCTTGTTGCCCTTGGCGGCTCTGGCCACACCTCCCTTGGGAGAGGGGGCCGCGATGCGGGAGGGCGTTTTTTGGGGAGGGGCTGTGACCGCATTCGTCGCTTTCCGGTGCTTTGATATCTGGAAGCCGGGCCCGATTCGGCGCGCCGACAGTGGCGCCTGGGTCGGAAAACGCGGCGGAGTGTCGGTCATGCTCGACGATGTTTTGGCTGGTGTTGCGGCGGCCTTGGTTGTCACGGCATACCTGGGACTGGCGGGCGCACTGGGGACGATGTGATGAAAGCGGAAGTGCTGACCATCGGCGACGAACTCCTCCGCGGTGAGATCGTCGATTCGAACAAGAGCTTTTTGTCCGATCGTCTGCTGCAGCTCGACATCGAGACCCGCTTCCACACTACTGTCGCCGACGACCGGGAGGATATCGAGCGCGCCTTTCGACAGGCCGCAGAACGCTCCGACGTCGTCCTTGTTTCGGGCGGCTTAGGGCCCACCCGCGACGACATCACCGTCGCGGTTCTAGCGGAGACCTTCGGGCTCGAGCTCGTCCTCGACGAGGCAGCCCTCGCCGAACTCGAGGCGTTTTTCGAGCGGCTGGGGCGCAAAATGGCCGAGCTCAACCGCAAACAAGTGTATTTCCCCGAAGGCGCCGAGATCCTCGCGAATCCGATCGGCACGGCTCCGGGCTGCATGGTCGAGCAGGGTCGAGCTCTGATTTTCTGCATGCCCGGCGTCCCCCGAGAGCTCTACCGCATGATGGACGAGCAAGTCCTCCCCCGCATCGCCTCGCGGATGTCCCAAGGCATGGTCGTCCGCGCTCGTCTGCTGCGAACGTTCGGCATCGGAGAATCGAACCTCGACGAAGAGCTCGGCGACATCGCGCGCGACGATCCGAACGTGAGCCTCGGGTTTCGGACCTCGTTTCCCGACAATTACTTGCGCCCCGTCGTGCGCGCACCGAACGAGGCCGAGGCCGAGGCCAAGCTCTCGGCTGTTTGTGAGGCGATCCGGTCGCGCCTGGGCTTTTTGGTCTACGGGGAGGGGGAAACCTCTCTTCCCGAGGTCGTTGGCGAAGGGCTCGTCGAGGCCGGCAAAACCCTGGCGACGGCCGAATCGTGTACCGGCGGTCTCATCGCTCAGCGGATTACCGACATCCCGGGATCCTCTCGCTACTTCCTCGGCGGCGTGGCCGCTTATGCGAATGAGGCGAAGCGCGAGCTCCTCGGAGTGGACGAACTGCTTTTGAAAGAACACGGAGCGGTCTCCGAGCCCGTCGCTCGGGCGATGGCCGAAGGCGCCCGCGCGCGGTTCGGCGCGGATATCGCCGTGTCGACTACCGGAATCTCCGGGCCCGGCGGAGGCAGCGAGGAAAAGCCCGTCGGCTTGGTATGGATGGCGCTTGCCGACGCTTCGGGCACTGAATCTCACGACTACGTCATACGGCTCGATCGGAGCCGCCACCGGGAACTCACGGCGCAGCTGGCGCTCGATTGGGTGCGCCGTCGGTTGATGGGTGTGCCGCGAGCGGCGCCGCGTTTTCTGGCGCGACCGGGTTCTTCGACATGAGTATCCACAAGGGTGTGTCCTCGCCGCTGCGCGCATTCGTCGGGGTTTCGGTCCCGGCCTCGGTTCGTCGCGAGCTCGCCGCGCGGGTGGCCGGCTTGCGGCGTGCGTCCGAGGGCAGCTCCGATCAACGCGGGTGGGTTCGCACGGCGAACTATCACGTGACGTTGCGTTTTCTCGGCAACGTGGCGCGAGATGACGTCGCTGAAATCGAGCGCCGTCTCGAGGCGGCGCTTGCGGAGCATCCACCGTTTCTCGTCGAAACCGGCGAAATGTTCTGGCTGCGCGCTCATCGCAACCGCTCGGTCTTGGCTCTGTCGCTCCTGCCCGAAGGTTCGCTGCAAGAACTCGCCTCTCGCGTTGCGACGGCGTTTTCCGCAAACCGCGGGGACGATCGTCCTTTTGTTCCGCACTTGACCCTGGCGCGGCTCCCGCGAGCTGTGCGCCGGACGCTTCGCATGGGCGCGCTCAGCTCCGACTCGATGTCGTGCTCTTGGGAAGTACGCGAAGTGACACTGTTCGAAAGCCGACAGACGGCGAAGGGTGTTTCCTACGAAACGCTTGCTTCGATACCGCTAAGCGTCCCGAACCTCACACCCCGCATTGTCCACCAAGGAGAACCATATGGCCCGCAACGATTCCAGTGACCGCAAGTCTGCAAGTGTGTCCGATATCAAACCAGGCGGTGCACGCGACAAAGCGATCGCACTGGCCCTTTCAACCATCGAAAAGCAATTCGGTAAAGGCGCCATCCTCACGATGAACGAGGATGCGGTCGACCCCGAAGCCGAAGCTTTCTCAAGTGGTTCGCCGAGCCTCGATTTCGCGCTCGGCATCGGCGGGTATCCGCGCGGTCGGGTGATCGAGATCTTCGGCCCGGAGTCGAGCGGCAAGACGACGCTCACGCTCCACGCGGTGGCCGAAGTGCAACGAACCGGTGGTGTCGCGGCGTTTATCGACGCAGAGCACGCGCTCGATGTGCACTATGCGCGCCGACTCGGGGTGAACGTCGAAGATCTCCTCGTGTCGCAACCCGACACCGGTGAGCAGGCGCTCGAAATCGCCGACGTGCTCTTGCGGTCCGGCGCTGTCGATCTCGTGGTCATCGACTCGGTGGCCGCGCTGGTGCCTCGGGCGGAAATCGAAGGCGAAATGGGTGATACCCACGTCGGCCTTCAGGCGCGCCTGATGAGTCAAGCACTTCGGAAGCTCACCGGGACCGTCTCGAAATCGAACGCAACCGTCATGTTCATCAACCAGATCCGCATGAAGATCGGCGTGATGTTCGGAAACCCCGAGACAACGAGCGGCGGAAACGCACTGAAATTCTACTCGTCGGTGCGCCTCGACGTGCGACGCATCGCCGCTTTGAAAGACGGCGACGAAGTGGTGGGCAACCGCACACGGGTCAAAGTCGTCAAGAACAAAGTCGCTCCTCCCTTCCGCCAAGCGGAGTTCGACATTTTGTACAACCAGGGAATTTCCCTCGAAGGGGATCTCATCGATCTAGGTGTGGACGCGGGCCAGATCGAAAAGAGCGGCTCGTGGTACTCCTATGATGGGGAGCGCATCGGTCAAGGTCGCGAGAACGCGCGGCGCTTCTTGCGGGAGAACGTCGATATTCGCGAACGCATCGCTGAGGCGGTGTATCTGGCCAAGGGCCTGAAGCGGAGAGTGCGCGCTCGGGAGGAGGAACAAGAGCCGGCGGAGGCCGAAGCGAAGGAGGCCTAGTCGACGAGCGCGGGCAGTCGGTGCAGGCCGAGTGTGGAAACCCCGATCACGCGAAGCGGCGTTTCCATCGGGAAGGGCGGAGCATCGAGGATCTCGGTACGGCCCGTTTCGGTTGGCACCTCAAGTCTCGCCGCCCGGCCCGGCCCCAAGACCAGGCGGAACGCGGCTTTGGGGTCGAGCTTCGAGCGCTCGAGTGCGGTCTGCAGCGTCTCCGCGTAGTCTGGAAAACCGGCGCGCAGTTGCGACGCGGGGATGTCGCGGCTCGTTTGACAGGTACTGGGCCCCGCCGCCGTGGCGAGGGACTCCCACGTCCCCGCGCGGAGGTCGATGCTCACCAGCTGACAGCCGCCGTCGACATAGCGGAGGTCCACGGCCCGGTCCCCGCGCTGCGTCAGAGCGAATTCAGGGCGTCCGAAGCGCCCGGTGCGTCCACAGGCTTCGCCGGGAAGACGCGCTTCCACCGTTGCGCCGCCCGGGCGGGTCACGCGCAGGACGGTGGTCGGAAGACCGGTGTTCGGGTCGACCCGTTGGTGTCGGGTGAAGGTCCGGTCGCGCCAGCGAAGTGCGGCGCGGTCGTGTCGGTCCTCGTCGCCGGCGACCACGGGGTCGATCCGCGTCGCCGCGTTCGCAGGGGCGGCGGGGTCGACGGGCTTCGGAGTAGCCGTCCAGCGCACTCCCTGTGGCGTGGGGCTCGGCGGTCGTGAGGCCGGCAGTGCAGCGGAGTCTCGCGCGGTGCGGTCAAACAACACGCGGGCGAAGCGACCCATGCCCGGTGGAGTCCGAGACGTGCTCGGGCGGTCTGGATCGCGCCACTGAAGGCTTTCTTCGAGCCAGGCGAGTTCTCCGTCGGAGATCCAGGCCAGCCGACCCACTTCGGGCCGCAGGCGGACCGGCGCCGCATGGGCGATGACCGGGGGGCCATGTTCTCCCAGCTCGAGGATCTGGAGACGGAGCGTCGTCGTCGCATCCCTCTGGCGCGTCACCATACGAGCGAGGTGAACGCCGTCGGGCGCAAGCGCTGCGTCGAGGACGGGGCCCCGACAATTCATCCCGAAACCGAAGGGACGCTTGGCCGCTATCGATCCCGAATCGCGCGGTTCATCCCGAGCGATCGCGACCTCCTGCAACGCGTTCCAGGCCTTCCAGAAGCCGGGCGCCTCGCGGGGCGCCGCCGGGACCGGTCGACAAGAGTCGCGGCGAGCTTCGGCGGTTACGCCGTCGCGTAGCACCACTCGGACAGAGCCGTCATCGAGGGCCGCTGCGCGGTCGGCGCACGAGAAACCGTCTCGGATCACGCCGACGACCGCGCTCCTCGCTTCAAACCAGGGCCAGGCGGAGAATCCATCCTTGTGGAGATTTCCGAAGCGAAAGCGGCCGTTCTCGTCGGTCGTGGCTTCACGGTGACCCAGAAGATCCCATTCTCCGAGGATCTCGTCGTAGCTCCCGTCGAATCGGACGACCACGTGAGCTCCGGCTATGGGTTCGCCACGGGTGTCGACGACCGCGCCGTGAAGTCCGGGCGCACGCTTGAGGGGTAGGGGGATGCACCCGGTTGCTCCTGCGAGCAAGCCGGTTGCGAGGATCGCGGCGGCCCAGACGCGCATGGGTTCGGGATCGGCGGTCGATCCTTCCAACTTGAGATGCGTTTCCCCGAGGGTTCACGAGGATTTCTGGATTCCGATGCCTACGGGCTGCAGCTCGGCGAACCGCTCGGCCCGCCCGCCGTAGGCCAGTGCCATCTCAAGGCAAATGAGCCGCATGTCGAAAGGAATTCCTGGAGTCAACTCGATTCAACATGGACCCGCGGGTGCGGGGTTCCGGAGACCTTTGAATGCCGATGGAGCTCAACGAGATTCTCAAGATCGCCCTCAAGGGCGGCGCGTCGGACATTCACCTCAAGTCCGGATTGCCCCCGATGTTCCGTCTCGATGGGGCGCTCGTTCCGCTGAAGAACGCCGAGCGGCTCTTGCCCGAAGAGCTTCAGAAAATGGCGTATTCCATCATGAATCCGGTCCAGAAAGCCCGCTTCGAAGAAGCGCGCGACGCCGACTTGGCCTACGGAATCGCCGGCCTCGGACGTTTTCGCGTCAACGTCTTCCAGCAGCGCGGCACGATCGGGATCGTCTTCCGCGTGATTCCCTTCGGCGTGAAGTCGATCGAGCAACTGCACCTGCCGAAAGTGATCGAGAAAGTCGCGATGGAAAGCCGCGGACTGATTCTCGTCACGGGGACCACGGGTTCGGGTAAGTCGACGTCTCTCGCCGCAATGATCGACTACATCAACACCCACAAGACTTCGCACATCATGACGTGCGAGGACCCCATCGAATTCCTGATTCGGGACCGACGCTCGATCGTGAATCAGCGCGAGATCGGCGTCGACACCCAGAGCTTCTCGGCCTCCCTGCGCGCCGCTCTGCGGCAGGACCCGGACGTCATCCTGGTCGGCGAGATGCGCGATTTCGAGACGATCGAAACGGCACTCACAGCTGCTGAGACCGGACACCTGGTCCTCAGCACGCTTCACACCCTCGATGCCGTCGAGACCGTCAACCGCATTGTCTCGGTGTTTCCCCCGTACCAGCAGAAGCAGGTAAGGCTGCAGCTGAGCGCCATTCTCAAGGCGGTCATCTCCCAGCGCCTGGTGCCTCGCGCCGACGGCAAGGGTCGCGTCCCCGCCCTCGAAGTCATGCGCTCGACGGCGCGCGTTCGCGAGTGCATTTCCGACAAGGACCGGACGAAAGAACTCCACGACGCAATTGCGAAGGGCTTCACCACCTACGGAATGCAGACCTTCGATCAGTCGCTGATGCACCTCGTCAAAGGCGAGCTCGTGACCTACGACGAGGCCTTGAAGCACGTGTCGAACCCGGACGATTTCGCCCTGCGGTTCCGCGGAATCGCTTCCACATCCGACGGGACCTGGGACGACTTCGAAGGCGACGACGAGGACAAGGTCGAAGAGACTCTCGAAGAAGAGGTCTCGGAAGACGGCGCCGCCGACTTCATCGAACGGTTCTAGGCCCCTTACCCGCAGGCAGCTATCCTCCGCTCGAGGAGGTCGCCGTTTGTCCCGTTCGTCCGCGAAGCAACCAACCGCTAAGGAAATTCGCGAGCTCTTTCTCCATTTCTTCGAGGAGAAGGGGCACCGGCGGGTTGCCAGCGCGCCGCTCCTACCCGACTCCGATCCGACGCTGATGTTCGTCAACGCCGGGATGGTCCCGTTCAAGCGCGTCTTCCTGGGCGAGGAGACCCGGGACTATCGGCGGGCGACCACGTCGCAGAAATGCATGCGGGTCTCCGGGAAGCACAACGATCTCGAGAATGTCGGGCGCACACCGCGCCACCACACGTTTTTCGAGATGCTGGGAAATTTTTCCTTCGGCGACTACTTCAAGGAAGACGCCATCGCCTACGCGTGGGAGCTCGTCACCGAAACCCTGGGCATTCCCGACGATCATCTCGTGGTCAGCGTGTTCCGGGAGGACGACGAGGCCGCCGACATCTGGGAGAACCGGGTCGGTCTTCCGCGAGAACGAATCTATCGCCTGGACGAAGACGAGAATTTCTGGTCGATGGGAGACACGGGGCCATGCGGCCCTTGTTCGGAGATTCACTACGACTACCAGCCGGGAGGCGCGTACGACGAAGACGATCCGTCCTCCGAGACCGGTCGTTTCCTCGAAATCTGGAACCTCGTCTTCATGCAGTTCGACCGGGACGCGGCGGGCACCCTGACACCGCTGCCCGCTCCGTGTGTCGACACGGGGGCGGGGCTCGAACGACTCGCGGCGGTGCTCCAGGGCGCGCCCTCAAACTACGACACGGATCTGTTTCGCGGCATCATCGCGCGCGCTTCGGAGCTCTCTGGGAAGTCGCCGGGGGAAAGTTCCGAGACGGACGTCTCGCTCCGCGTGATCGCCGATCACGCTCGGGCGGTTTCGTTTCTGGTAGGCGACGGCGTGCTCCCGAGCAACGAAGGGCGCGGTTACGTCCTTCGACGCATTTTGCGGCGCGCGGCCCGGCACGGTGTCTTGCTCGGAATGGATCGCCCGTTCCTACACGAGGTGACCGGAGCGGTCGTCGACGAGATGGGCGAGGCGTATCCCGAGCTGGTCGATCGAAAGGCGTACATCGCCGATCGCGTCCGCCGCGAAGAAGAGCGGTTTCTCGAGACACTCTCCAAAGGGCTGTCCCTTTTGGAAGACGAGATCAAGGCGGTCAAAGAAAGCGGTCGTCGCGAGTTACCGGGCGCCGTCGTGTTCAAGCTCTACGACACGTATGGCTTCCCGACGGATCTCACAGAAGACATCTTGCGCGGGCACGACGTCACCCTCGACGAAGCGGGTTTTCAGCGCGAAATGGAAGCGCAGCGCGAGCGATCTCGAGAAGCGTGGAAGGGCAGCGGAGACGCTCTGGTCTCCGAAATCTACGGACGCATCGCATCGGATATCACCTGCGCGTTTCACGGTCACGGCGAGCTCGAAGGCCGTTCGGAAATCCGAGTGGTCATCCGCGACGGTGAGCCCGTCGCGGAAGCGGGTGAAGGCGATGCCGTCGAAATCGTGGTCGAGGCCACACCGTTCTACCCGGAAGGGGGCGGTCAAGTCGGTGATCGCGGCACGATTTCGACGGACGACGGAGAAGTTTCGATCGACGAGACCGCAAAGCCTGTCGACGGCCTCATCGTGCATCGCGGTCGGGTCGAGCGGGGAACCCTTCGGGTCGGCGCCGACGCGCGGCTTTCTGTCGATGCCGTCGCTCGCGCCGCAACGGTGCGCAACCACTCGGGGACGCATTTGCTCCATGCGGCGCTGCGACGCGTTCTGGGCGAACAGGCGATGCAAAAGGGTTCGCTCGTCTCCCCCGAGCGCCTGCGCTTCGACTTCACTCATGACGCGCCGCTCACGCCGGAGGAGCGCGACCGGATCGAGGATTTCGTCAACACCTGGATCGAAGAAAATGCCGGGGCACAGATCCGCGAGCTGCCTTACAAGGAAGCGATCGAGGCCGGTGCGATCGCGATCTTCGAAGAAAAATACGGGGACAAGGTGCGCGTCGTTTCCTTCGGCGACGTTTCAACGGAGCTTTGCGGTGGGACCCACGCGGGGGCGACCGGCGATATCGGAGTCCTGAAGATCGTGTCGGAAACCGGGATCGCCGCAGGTGTTCGACGCGTCGAGGCGCTGACGGGACTCTCGGCCTTGTCCTACTTGCGCGATCAGGAGACCGGCCTTCGCGAGATCGGCGAGCTACTCCGGGTTCCGGCCAACGAAGCTGCGGCGCGTGTCGAGAAGCTCTTGGAAGAACGAAAGGCCCTGGAGCGCACCATCGCCGAGCTGCGTTCCGAGCAGCGCGGGGCGACATCGGCAGATCTTCTCGACGATGCGCGGGAAGTGAACGGGATTCGCGTTCTCGCCGCTAAGGTGGAAGGCGCGAGTGGCAAAGAGTTGCGCGGCATGGTCGACGATCTCCGCGCTCGACTGGGGAGCGGCGTCGTGCTGCTCGCCGCGGAAAGCGACGGACGCGCGAGCCTCGCCCTCGGTGTGACACCCGATCTGACGGAGCGCCTGCGTGCCGGCGATCTCGTCCGAGAAGTCGCCCAGGTCTTGGGCGGCAAAGGCGGAGGGCGACCCGACTTCGCCCAGGCCGGCGGTCCCGATGCGGCGAAGCTCGGCGAGGCGTTCGAAAAGCTCGACCAACTCGTCTCCGCGGCATGAGTCCGGCTGAACGCGTCCGCGAGGTACGCGTCGGCGACTGCACGATCGGGGGGTCGCACCCGATCCGCGTGCAGTCGATGACGACCACCGACACGAAAGACGTCCGGGCTACGGCGGACCAAGCGGAAGCGCTCGCCGCCGCCGGATGTGAAATCGTTCGCGTGACGGCTCCGTCGCAACGAGATGCAGAAGCCCTCGCGGAAATCCGCGCCGAGCTCGATCGCCGCGGCGTCCACGTGCCGCTCGTGGCCGACATTCACTTCACGCCAAACGCCGCTCTCCTCGCCGCGGAAGCCGTCGAAAAAGTTCGCGTCAACCCCGGAAATTTCGCAGACAAAAAGCGCTTCGAGGTGCGCGAATACACCGACGCGGAGTACGCCGATGAGGTGGCGCGGGTGGCGGACCGCTTTCGGCCGCTCGTCCGCCGTTGCCGCGAGCTGGGACGCGCCCTTCGCATTGGAACGAACCACGGTTCGTTGTCCGACCGCATTCTCAACCGCTACGGCGACACCCCCCGCGGCATGGTCGAAAGCGCGATCGAGTTTCTCGAGGTGTGCGAGGACGAAGGCTTCTACGACGTCGTCTTCAGCATGAAGGCGAGCAACCCGCTGGTGGCGGTCCACGCGTACCGCGCACTCGCCGCGAGGCTCGAAGAGCGCGCTCCCGGCGCGCCTCGGTATCCCTTCCACGTCGGTGTCACCGAAGCCGGAGACGGCGAAGACGGGCGCGTGAAGAGCGCCATCGGCATCGGTGCGCTGCTTCAGGACGGCCTCGGCGAGACGGTGCGAGTGTCCCTGACCGAGGATCCCGTTCGCGAAATTCCGGTCGCGCGGGCCCTGGCGGACCTCTATCCGCTGCCGAACGCGGGTTCGTCGGTTCCCGTTTGCGACTACGTCGCCGACCGCACCGAGTATCGCAGGCGCGTCTCCGACGTGACGCGACCGTCCCTGCCGGTCGGGGGTGACGCTCCGGTGCGCGTCGAGCTCGCCTCGGGCCTTTTTCCCGCGGACCCGGACACGTTCGCTCGCGAGCTCGAGCGCGCGGTATACACGACGGGCCTTTCCGCAGAGGGCGTGTTGTTCGAGGCGCCCGCGCCCGGCCAGAAACGCGACGTCGAACGCGCGGAGGCTCGTCTTGCGGAACTCCCCGCTCCGGTTCCGCTGGCCCTACGCGGACGCCCCGAAGAACTCATCGCCTTCGCGGGCGCGGTGCAGCGCTTCGTCGTGCGACTGCGCGGAGCTTCCGACTTGCCCGCGGCGCGGAAACTCGTCGAAAGCGCCGGCGACGCCGTCGTCGAGTGGTCGTGCGACGATCCCGCGGATCCCGGCACCGAGGTGCTGGCTGCCTTCTCGCCCGCGGGCGCGACCTGGATCTCGGCGGCGGGTGTTTCTCCGGTCGGCCCGACGCGTTCCCTCGTCGCCGCGCAACGAGAATCGGGCCTTCGGTGGCCCGTCGTGTTGCGCTGCGAGCTACCCGCGACGCAACCTTTTGAAAAAGCGCTCCTCGAGGCCTCGGCTCGAGCGGGAAGCCTTCTCTGCGACGGGATCGGAGATCTGCTTTCGCTCGGAGGCTTCGGCCCTCCGGCGGACGCGTTGCGCGTGGCTTACCGGATCCTCCAGGGCGCGCGACAGCGCACGTCGTGGACGGAGTTTATTTCGTGCCCGTCCTGCGGGCGGACGCTGTTCGATCTTGAGGAGACGACGGCGAGAGTCAAAGAGAGAACGTCCCACTTACCGGGACTCAAGATCGCCGTCATGGGTTGCGTCGTGAATGGGCCGGGCGAAATGGCCGACGCGGATTTCGGCTATGTCGGTTCGGGTCACGACAAGGTGAGTCTCTACGTCGGGCAGAACTGCGTGGTGCGCAACGTCCCCCAAGCCGAAGCACCCGATCGGCTCGTCGATCTCATCCGAGAAGAGGGTCGCTGGGAAGATCCGAGTTGATGCTCCGCCGGAGCTAGCGCCGCGGCGGGGCCGCCACGTCGGAGCGCTCGTCGCCGAGTTCGCCGCTCGCGATGCGCTGCCCTTCGCGGAGCCAGTCGAGTGCCCGCGAATTCTGCAACCACGGATGTTCCGGTCCGACCGCCGAGAGCGCGAGCCACAACGCGAGGCCGGCGACCAGGGTTCCTTCCGTCGCGCCCAAGATTCCACCGGCGACGCGGTCGGCGCCGCCGAGACCAGCGGCGTGAAGGGTTCGCTTGAGCGCTCGTCCCGAGAACCCGATGATGAGCGCCGCGCCAATACCGATGACGAAGCCCGCGCCGATCACGCTCAGGCCTTCGCCGGGTCCACCGGGAAATTGGTCGGCAATCGCGCGGCCGACCGGTACACCGAGAAACCGCGCCGCGAAAATGCCGCCGACCAAGGCGGCGACGGAGAAGACTTCGCGGACCACGCCGATGAATACGCCGCGCATAAGGGCGAGCCCGACGATGAACAGGGCGGCGAGATCGATGGTCTCCAATGCATTCCCCCAAAATGACCGGCGCGAAATCGTCGAGACGATAACTTCCGCGGGGATGCCCGACATCGCCATCATCGGAGGCGGCCACAACGCGCTCGTGGCGGCGGGACTGCTCGCGCGGGCCGGCTTCTCGGTCAGCGTGTATGAGCGCCGCGAGCTCGTGGGAGGCGCCTGCGTCACGGAGGAGTGCTGGCCGGGGTTCCGCGTTTCGCGCGCCGCTTACGTGGCCGGGCTGTTGCGGCCGGCGGTCATCCGAGAGCTCGAACTCGAACGGCACGGGCTTTCCATGCTGGCCCGCCGCCCCTCGTCGTTTACGCCCCTCGCTGACGGTCGGGCGCTCGTGCTCTCGCCGGAGCCGGGTGTCTCCGAACGCTCCATCGCGCAGTTCTCGCCGGAAGACGCCCGACGCTACGCCGCCTACGAAAAGCTTCTCGAAGTGTGCGCTTCCCTGGTGGAGCCGCTGCTCGACGCGCCGCCCCCCGATCCGGGGAACCTGAAGCTCGGCGACACGGCAGCGCTGTTCCGCGTCGCGCGCCGACTCTTCCCCGAGCGCAAACGTCTGTCCGAGGCGCTCGGCGTTTTCCTCGCGCCCGCTTCGGATACGCTGCGGCGGTTTTTCGAAAGCGAGCCCCTCCGTTCGACGCTCGCAACCGACGCCGTCATCGGCGCTTTCACGAGCCCTGGAACGCCGGGGAGCGGATACGTGCTGCTCCACCACGTGATGGGTGAGACCCATGGTGAGCGGGGGGTGTGGGCTTACGTCCGGGGGGGCATGGGTGGTCTGTCGGAGGCGATCGCCGCATCGGCCCGCTCGGCGGGAGCGGAAATCCGAATCGGCACTTCCGTCGACGCAGTGATCGTTCGCGATGGACGCGCGCGCGGCGTAAGGCTCGACACGGGCGAGGAAGTCGCCGCGCGTTTCGTCCTCTCGGGAACCGATCCCTTTCACACGTTTTGCGAGCTCGTGCCTTCCGAAGCGTTGCCCGAAGATTTCTTGCGCGAGATCCACACCCTCGATTTCCGAAGCCCCGTGGCGAAAATCAATCTCGCTCTCGATCGTCTCCCGCGCTTTCTCGCCTCGTCGTCGGACGGCCTGTGCGCGGAACACGCTGCGACGATTCACCTGGGTGCTTCCGACTTGGAGGATCTTGAGACGAGCTTCGCAGCGGCACAGGCCGGGCGTTTGCCCGACCGTCCGATGATTGAAATGACGATTCCGTCATCGGTCGATGATTCGCTGGCGCCGCCGGGAAAACACGTGGCGAGTCTCTTCGTGCAGCACGTGCCGCCGGGTGAGGCGGCTTGGACCGGCGATCTGCGCGACGTGCTCGCGCAAAAGGTGTTTCGTCTTATCGACGAAGCAGCACCGGGTTTTTCCGACAGCGTGCTGCACCACGAAGTGCTGGCGCCGCCCGATGTCGCGCGGATCTTTGGTTTGCGCGGCGGCAACATCTTTCAAGGAGCGATGTCCCTCGACCGTTTGCTCTACGCGCGGCCGGTAGCCGGGTACGCGCGCTACCGGACTCCGGTGGAAGGCCTGTACTTGTGCGGCTCCGCGGCGCATCCGGGCGGCGGCGTGATGGGCGCTTGCGGAAGGAACGCGGCCCGGGAAGTCATCGCCGACGCCAAGCGCGCTTAGGTTCAGACGGCCCGCGTTTCGCCCTCTTGCTTCACCATGCGTAGGTACATGCGGGCGTCGTCTCGCGCGGGCTCCGCTTCCGCCACCTGTCGCCAAGCTTCGATCGCTTCGGGCAGTCGGCCCAGGGTGTAGTAGGTGAGGCCGAGCTGAACACGAGCCTCGGCGTACTGTTCATTGTCTCGGAGGATGCGCGAAAGCTCGGCGATCGCCTGGGTGGGCAAACCGTGCTCGCGCAACGTGACGGCGAGTCGGTAGCGGATATCGTGAAACTTCGGGCAGCGATCGAGGGCTTTTCGGTAGGCCATGATCGCTTCGCGCAAGTCGCCGACTTCGCGATACGCGTCGCCCACCGCTGCCTGCAAATTCGCGAGCTTGCCGCGAGTCGTCGCTTCGAGCGCTCCCGTCGCCGCTTCCTCGGCGAGAAATTCCGAGAGCTCGCGCGAGCGTTCGAAATCCCCCCGTCGCTCACACAGAGCCGACAGTGCGACCGTCGCTTCGACGTAGCGCGGGTTGATGTCCACGGCGCGTTCCAAGCACGCTGCGGCCGCGTCGAGATCGCCGAGGCGCTCGTGTACGAGACCGACCATGTAGTGGACATCGGCGTAGCGCGGACACGCTTCGAGGACGCGCCCGAGGCTTTCGAGCGCGCGTTGGTTGTCGCCTTGGGAGAACGCGAGGCTGCCCGCTTGAAAGGACTCGCGCTCGAGACGGCTCATGCGCGCCGTGGCTCGGGACTGCGGTTGCGTGTCCGCCACGCGCTAGTTCGCCGCGGGGATCGCTTCTTCTGCAGCTTGTGCGACTTCGGTTCCTTCGAAGTTGCGCAGGATGACCTCGAAGATTTCCGTCGCTTCGTCGTCGCGGTTCATGCGCTGGTAGCAGACACCGAGTTTGTAGAGGGCGTCGCCATCGAGCCCGAGGCCGGGGTAAGCGTCGAGCACGCGCCGAAAGCGATCGGCGGCGCTTTGGAATTCCTCGCGCTCCATATAGAAATCGCCGACCTGCATCTCCCGCGTGGCCAACCGCTCGCGGAGCTCCTTCCATAGAGCCTCGGCTTCGACGGATTCCGGAGCGTCCGGGTAGTGCCGCATCATCACTTCGAGCTGGTTGATCGCTTGCCGTGTCGGGTCTTGATCGCGGCTCGCCTCATAGGTCTGCTCGTATAGACAGAGCGCCGAGCGCCAGATCGTGTACGGAACTTTCGGGTGGTCCGGGTGGAGATCCGCGAAATCTCGGTAGTACGACAGGGCCTCCTCGAAGCGGTCGCGTTCGAAGTAGGAATCCGCGATCTGAAGCTCCGCCAGGATCGCGTAGTCGCTGAAGGGATAGTTGTCGATGATCTCCTGGTACACGTCGATGGCGTCGAGATAATCCGCTTCCTTGAAGATCCACGACCGGCGACCCTCTTCGAGAATCGCCGTCGCTTCCTCGTAGAGTTCTTCGGCGGAGAGGACGACGTCTTCGTACACCTCGGCCTCGGGCGGAGAGAGGCACCCGGACAAGAGCCCAACGGCCGCTAACGGTACGAGAATTCTACGGATTTCGTGCATCATCGAAGGACCCCAGCCGGAGGTAGGAACGCCGGAATGATGTCGTACCCCAGCTCGATCCGCGACCCTAACGGATCCTCGAGAAGCGTGTCAATTTGCTACGTTGCGCCGCCGCGTCCCCTTGATGGAGGTGTCCCCATGACAGATCCCGGTACCGAACAAGAAGCCCCGGTTGAGGAGCAGATGCGCTTCGATCGCCGCCTGGCGCATCGCCCGGGCTGGCTCCCGAAAGAGAGCCTCGATCAGTACCTGGCCTCCTTGCCCGACGTGGCGGACAAGGCCGCCGAGCCCGAGGAATAGCTTCGCCTCCTCTCGATGATTAAAGAGCGCTGGACCGACCGCGCGGAGGAGCGCCTGAAGAGAACGCCCCTTTTCTCCGCGATGTCGGGAATTTCACCCGATATTCTCACCGGGTTGGGCGTTCTCGTGTCGCTCGTCGGGGCCTGGGCCTTCGCGATCGGCTGGTTTCTCACCGGCGGCCTGCTCGTCATGTTCGGAGGTTTTTTCGATCTCTTCGACGGCGTCGTCGCCCGGCATCGCGGTGAGACCACGACTTTCGGCGGCCTCCTCGATTCCGTCGCCGATCGCCTGGTCGATATCGCGGTCTTCTCGGCCATTGGCTTCCACTACGCGACGAGGTCCGAGTTTTTCTGGCTCGCAATCGCGGGGATCGGGCTCGCCGGCAGCGTCCTGGTCTCCTACATCAAAGCGCGTGGGGAGAACGACGTCCCGGAGCTGGGTGTCGGCTGGTTCGAACGGGGCGAACGCATCGGATTGCTCGTCGCAGGGGGTATCCTGGGGGCGATGCCCGTTGCGCTTTCCGTTGTCGCCTTGGGATCCTGGTGGACGGCGGGGCAACGGCTGATGCTGGCGAGAGACAAGATGCGCGAACTCGACCGAGCGCGCGAAGGGACGGGAGGCGACCGGCCATGAGCGACGAGAGAAAGGACGACCCGGGCTTCACCATCGTCGACAAGCGAGGGCGTGAGGACGAACCCGCCGAGCCCGAAGCGGGGGCGACACCGGAACCCCCGTCCGGGGCGGGCGCCGAACTCCCGAAACCCGAATTCGGGACGTTCCTGCTGTCTTTGGGCACGTCTGCCTTCTACCACATGGGCTTGGTGCAAGACCCGGAGACCGGAGAGACCGCCACGCCGAACCTGCCCGTCGCCCGACAGACGATCGATACCCTCGAGCTTCTCCAGGTGAAGACCCAGGGCAATCTCGATGACGACGAGTCCAAGCTCCTGCAGAACCTCCTGACGGAGCTCCGCATGAGGTTCGTCGACGCGAGCAAGTAGATGGGGCGAGGCGGGCGGACCTTCACGGCCAGGCAACGAGCGCCCGCCAAGCTCAACTTGGGGCTGCGCGTCACCGGGCGCCGACCCGACGGCTACCACAATCTCGACAGCGTTTTTGCGCCGATCGCTTTGGCCGACGAGCTCGCGATCGCGGCAGCGCCCGGCACCGGCGTTTCGCTCGCCGTGGAAGCCGGCGGGAATGGCGTTCCGGGAGACGAGACGAATCTCGCGGTCCGCGCGGCGCAGGCGTATCTCGGCGAGCGGGGCGAGACGCTCCGATTGCGCATCTCGCTGCGAAAGCGCATTCCCGCGGCAGCAGGCCTTGGCGGCGGCTCCAGCGACGCTGCGGCCGTCCTGCGCGCCCTGCGGGACGAGTTGGGAGAGCCCGGGGAGCCAGGCCTTCCCACCATCGCGTTGCGCCTGGGCGCCGACGTCCCGTTTTTCCTACGCCCGGCCCCCGCGCGGGTTCGCGGCATCGGCGAGCGAATCGAGCCCCTGAAGGACTTCCCGCGCCTCTACGCCGTGTTGGCTCACCCGGGGCAGGCGCTGTCGACGGCCGCCGTGTTCGACGCCTACCGAGGCCGTCCCGGAGCGGGGGAGCCGCCGGGGATCGCTCCTCTGCGTCGCTTCGCCGTCGACGGCCGCCGCTCGCCCGAGCTCGATGACGCGTTGCGGAACGACCTCGAGCCCATCGCTGAGGACCTGTGCCCAGCGATTGCAGCGCTTCGGGCATCGCTGCGTCGCGCCGGCGCTCCGGTCGTCGCGATGTCGGGAAGTGGGCCCACCCTTTACGCGCTATTCAACGGGCTCGATGAAGCCCGAGGGGTGTTCCGCCGGCTTTCACCGCTTTTGCGCGGTTCCCAGCGCAGTTGGCTCACAGAGACCGTGAGTCCACCGGCCGAGTGCGTTACATAACACTCTCGGGATCAGGGTCGTTGGGGCGTCGCCAAATGGTAAGGCAGCGGCCTTTGGAGCCGCCATCTGCAGGTTCGAGTCCTGCCGCCCCAGCCAATTCTCGAGCGGTTTTCCGGAGACGGTCATGCAACAAATGAAGCTCTTCACGGGCAATTCGAATCCCGAGCTCGCCGAGCGCGTTTCGGCCTACCTCGATATCGAAGTGGGAAAGGCCGAAGTCGGCACGTTCAGCGACGGCGAAGTGTGTGTCGAGATCCGCGAAAACGTGCGCGGAATGGATTGTTTCGTCCTGCAGTCGACGTCGGCGCCGGCAAATACGCACCTGATGGAGCTGCTCATCATGATCGACGCGCTCAGGCGCTCTTCGGCGCGTCGGATCACCGCGGTCATGCCGTACTACGGGTATGCGAGGCAAGACCGGAAGGTTCAACCGAGGGCGCCGATTACCGCGAAGCTCGTGGCGGATCTCATTTCGGCGGCCGGGACCGATCGCCTCCTGTGCGTGGATCTCCACGCGGGGCAGATCCAGGGCTTCTTCAACATCCCCGTGGACAATATGTACGCGATGCCGGTTCTGCTTCAGGGCATCCGCGAGCGGGTCGGCCGCCAAGTCACCGTAATTTCTCCAGACGCCGGAGGCGTCGAGCGCGCCCGGGCCTTCGCGAAGCGCTTGGGAGCTCCGATGGCGATCATCGACAAGCGACGCGAGCAAGCGAACGTCGCGAAAGTGATGAACATCATCGGCGAAGTGCGCGGCAAGGTCTGCGTGATGGTCGACGACATGGCCGACACGGCTGGAACCCTGGCCGAAGGTGCCCGGGGCTTGGTCGAGGCGGGGGCGTCGGAAATTCACGCCGTGTTCACGCATCCGGTATTGTCCGGGCCCGCGGTGAAGCGCATCGAGGAAGGTCCGTTCGACCAGGTCGTCGTCTGCGACACGATTCCGCTCAGCGAAGAAGCGCAAGCCTGCGACAAGATCAAAGTCGTCTCGATTTCCGCCCTCTTGGGCGAGGCGATCCGACGTATCAACAACGAAGAGAGCGTGAGCTCTCTGTTCGTTTAGGAAGGCGATCCCTTGGGCGAGCACATACTGCAGGCCGAAACGCGAAACGAAGTCGGGAAGGGCATCGCGCGCCGTTTGCGCCGCGCCGGCAAGATTCCGGCGGTGTTCTACGGACGCGGGCGGGACTCGCGCGCCATTGCGGTGGATCCGCGCGCGCTCGAGCGCGTGCTCCACTCGAGTGGATCCGGCATGAATACCCTGATCGATCTGTCGATGTCGGGGGATGAGAGCGTCGTGCTGGTGAAAGACCTGCAACGGGATCCCGTGCGCGGCTCCTACTTGCACGCGGATTTTTACGAAGTAGATCTCAACAAGACGGTCGAAGTCATGGTGCCGATCCACTTTACGGGGCGCGCCGTGGGCGTCGAGTACGGCGGTATCGTCGACCACCCGCTGCGCGAGCTCGAGATCACATGCCTCCCCCGCGCGATCCCCGATTCCGTCGAGATCGACATCACCGAGCTTCAGATCGGGGATTCCCTACACGTGCGCGATCTCACGGTACCCGACGGCGTGACCATCATGACGGACCTGGATTTGGCTGTCGCGAACGTCATGGCGCCGGTCGCCGAAGAGGAACCCGAGGTCGAAGAAGAAGTGGCCGAGGGTGCCGAGGCCGCGCCGGCAGCCGCCGACGAGGGAGAGGACGGCGACAAATCGGAAGGGGCTTCCGACTAGGCGGCCCCCATGTCGCATTCACCGGGACCGTCTCTTCCGAGCAACAACCTGCTCGCCGATCGGCTGGCGCGACCCTTTGTGCGCTTCATGGAGCTCGAGATCTCGAGCGCCCTGTTGCTGCTGGCGATGACCGTCCTGGCACTCGTGTGGGCGAACTCGCCTTGGGGCGAGACGTACGAGCACTTCTGGCACATTCCATTCGGGATCTCGCTGGGAAGTCTCTTTTCCCTCGAACTCTCCCTCGGCCACTGGGTGAACGACGGGTTGATGGCCGTCTTCTTCTTCGTGGTCGGCATGGAGATCAAGCGCGAACTCGTTCTCGGCGAACTGTCGTCTCTCCGTCGCGCCACACTCCCGGTCGCGGGCGCCCTCGGCGGAATGATCATCCCGGCGGGCATCTACTATTCCATGCACGCGGGCCTTGAGACCGTGCGTGGTTGGGGCGTCCCGATGGCGACCGACATCGCGTTCGCGGTGGCGGCACTATCGCTTCTCGGAAAGCGCGTTCCCTCCGGCCTCCGGATCTTCCTCCTCGCACTCGCTATTGCCGACGACCTTGGCGCGGTTGCCGTGATCGCGGTGTTCTACACCGCCGAGCTCCATCTCGATGCACTCGCTTGGGCGGGGGTCGGCTGCGCCGCTTGTCTGGCGCTCAATCTGATGGGTGTGCGCTCTCTCGCCGTGTACGCGATTGTCGGCCTGTTCATCTGGTACGAGACCCACCATTCCGGCGTCCACGCGACCGTGGCCGGGGTGATGCTGGGTTTCCTGACGCCGACGCGGGCGGATTTCGACAACCGCCGCGAGACCCTCGTCGACGTGGCCCGCCACGCGCTCGAAGAGCTCCACGAGGCGTTGGTCGGCCGCGGCCAGGACGGGCCGCTCCACGACCCGGGCGGGCACCAGCGCCACTTGGTCGCGCGCAAGCTCGAAGTGGTGGGTCGGAACGCGCTGTCCCCCCTCGATTTCCTGGTGAATCGGCTCGAACGGTGGGTCGCGTTCTTCATCATGCCGGTGTTCGCTCTCGCAAATGCCGGTGTGGTCTTCGAGGCGAGCACGTTGGGTGATCCCGTCGCGCGGAACGTCGCCATCGGGGTCGGCCTCGGGCTCGTCGTGGGGAAACCCATCGGCATCACGCTGCTGTCCTGGATCGCTGTGAAGCTCAACATCGCGGCGATGCCGTCCGGGGTGAACTGGGCGAGCTTGTTCGGCACGGGCATGCTCGCCGGAATCGGATTTACGGTCGCTCTCTTCATCACGGTGTTGGCGTTCCAGGAGCCCGCGCATGTGGCCGGCTCGAAATCCGGCATTTTGTTGGGCTCGCTGATCGCAACCGTGGTTGGATTGACCGTCCTCTCCAAAGCGTTGCCGTCGCCTCGCGAGGAAGCCTAATGTCCGGTGATATTCCGGGAAAGTCGCGCTAGATCGGCCGGACAATCGAGGATTGCCCGGCTAAGATTCTTTTCGTGAACCTCCCCATCGCGCCCCCGGATGGTCGCCGCGGCACACCCCTCTACCGCCAAATCGCGGACCAGATCCGCGACGCCGTGCTGCGGCAGGAGATCCCGGCCGGAGCGAGGTTGCCGGCCATCCGCGATCTCGCGGCAAGGCTCGCGGTCCACCGCGACACCGTCGGCTTGGCCTACGAGAACCTGGCTTCCGACGGATGGGTCGAGACGCGGGTCGGTCGCGGGACGTTCGTGTCGCGGCCCGGACCCACCCCCACCACCGAACCGGCGCTGTCTTCGCTCGTCACGCGTTTGCTCGACCACAGTGGCGCGGAGCCGGCGCCGAATGTGCCGAAGGATACGATCGCGTTTCACGCGTTGGTTCCCGATCCCAGTCTCTTTCCGGTCGACGCGTTTCGCCGGGCGATGAACGAAAACCTTTCGGCGAGCGGTGCCGATCTCCTCGGCTATGGCGCGGTCGGCGGCGAGGCGGGGCTTCGCGAGGTGGTCGCCGAACACCTGAGGGAGCACGGGATCGCTGCGGCGCCGGACGACGTGGTTCCCTGTCAGGGCGCCAGTCAGGGGCTCTCGCTCGTCGTGCGCGCGTTCGCTGAGCCTGGAGAGGCCGTCGCAGTCGAAGAGCCGACGTACCAGGCGGCGCTCGGAATCCTCATGGGTCTCGGTCTGCGACCCGAACCGGTCCCGACCCGGGTGGCGGGTCCGGACCCCGGCGTCGATCTCGACGCGCTCGCACGGGCCTTGGCTCAACCGTCGGTGAAGGCGTTCTATACGATGCCGACCTTCCACAACCCGCTCGGGATCACGACGAATCGCGAGCACCGGAGGCGTCTGCTCGAGATTGCGGCGACGGCGGGGAAGCCCGTGGTGGAAGACGCCTGCGCGATCGATTTGCGGTTTCGGGGGAAAGCCGTGCCTCCGCTCGCCGCACTGGACGAATCGGGTCTGGTCCTGCCGCTCTTCTCCTTCTCGAAGTCGCTGTTCCCCGGGGTGCGCTGCGGGGCGGTGCTGGCGCGAGGACAAGCCGGGGAGGCGCTCCGCGCTCTCAAGCGCGCCACCGATCTCGGCGACGCCGGCGCGCTTCAGGCCGCGGTGGCGACCTTCGTCCGCGCCGGACACTACCGCCGTCATCTACAGCAGTGGCGAAAGACCCTCTCCGAACGTTGTGAAGCGATGCA
Source organism: Myxococcota bacterium (assembly GCA_965223705.1). Lineage (GTDB taxonomy): Bacteria > Myxococcota_A > UBA9160 > UBA9160 > UBA6930 > UBA6930. The sequence continues at coordinate 747,885 of OZ245015.1, forward strand.
AAAGGCGATCGAAGAGTTCTTCCCCGCCGCCCTCGAATGGACCGTGCCCGAGGGCGGCTACCAGTTTTGGGTCGCTACCCCGCCCGAGCTCGAAGTGCGGTCGATCTATACGGCGGCCCTGCGCGCCGGCGTACTCATCGCGCCCGGGGACCTGTTCCACGTCTCCGGTCGGCGGGCCCAGGGATTCCGACTGGTGTTCGCGCAGACCGCAACCGACGAAATTCGCGAGGGCGTGGCCCGCCTCGCGCAAGTGATTCACGAACAGCTCGAGCAATCCACGGCGACGAAGAGCGCCGCTTGGTGATTTTGGAGGAGAGCATGGCGAATCAATCCAACGGCAAACGCGGCGCGGAAACGTTCGAGGTCAAAGTCGGACTCGCTGAGATGTTGAAGGGGGGCGTCATCATGGACGTCACGAACCCCGAGCAAGCGAAGATCGCGGAGGAGGCGGGGGCGGCCGCTGTGATGGCTCTCGAGCGGGTGCCGGCCGATATCCGCAAGGACGGCGGCGTCGCGCGGATGTGCAGCATCGAGGTCATCGAGGGCATCCAACGCGCCGTGTCGATCCCCGTGATGGCGAAAGTCCGGATCGGTCACTTCAGCGAAGCGCGCGTACTCGAGGCCCTGGGCGTCGATTTCATCGATGAAAGCGAAGTCCTGACGCCCGCCGATGAAGAGCACCACGTCGACAAGCAACCGTTTCGCTCGCCGTTCGTCTGCGGGGCGCGCAACTTGGGAGAGGCCTTGCGCAGGATCGGCGAAGGCGCCGCGATGATTCGAACGAAAGGGGAGGCCGGCAGTGGGAACATCGTCGAGGCCGTCCGGCACTTGCGTCAAGTGACCGGCGACATCCGCGCCTTGTCGTCCCTGCGCGGCGAGGAGCTACCGACGCGAGCGAAGGAGCTCGGAGCACCCGTCGAACTCGTCCGCCAAGTCGCCGAAGCCGGGAAGCTGCCGGTGCCGAATTTCGCGGCGGGCGGGATCGCGACGCCAGCGGATGCGGCGCTCTGCATGTCGCTCGGCGCGGAAGCCGTGTTCGTCGGTTCGGGCATCTTCAAGAGCAACGATCCGGCGGCGCGAGCCAAAGCGGTCGTCCACGCGACGACCCATTGGGACGAACCCGAAGAAGTGCTCAATGCGTCGCGAGGCCTGGGCGAGGCGATGCCGGGCATCGAACTCGACACGTTGACCGACGCCGAGCGTCTCGCCAACCGGGGTTGGTAGGGCCGGCGAAGCGACGGGGCGAAGCATCGTGAAAGTCGGGATCCTCGCTCTGCAGGGCGACGTCGCCGCTCATCGCGCCGCGATCGAGCGCATCGGTGGCGACGCCGTCCCTGTGCGCTGGCCCCGGGATCTGGCGGGCTGCGACGCGCTTATCCTTCCGGGCGGCGAGAGCACCACCATGGCAAAGGGCTTGGCTCGGCAAGGGCTCTACGAACCGATCCGCGCGTTCGCGCACGCCGGCGGGTCCGTGCTCGGAACCTGCGCCGGGGCGATTCTGCTGGCGGAGAAGGCCTGCGCCCCCGAACGGGTGCGCGTCGGCCATCACCCGGTCGAGACCTTGGGCCTCCTCAACGTGACGGCGCGCCGAAACGCATACGGCACGCAGGTCGACTCGTTTATCGCGCATGGGAAAGCCGACGGCCCCCTCGACGGCTTTCGATGCGTCTTTATCCGAGCGCCACAGCTCGTCGATCCCGGCCCGGATATCGAAGTGCACCTGCGGGTGGAAGGCCTCCCGGTGCTCCTTCGGCAGGGGCGCGTCTGGGCGTCGACGTTCCATCCGGAGCTGACCGAAGACTCCCGCGTCCATCAGCTCCTGGTGGACTCCGCCGGCCTGTGATAACCCTCCGGCCTTCTCGTCGCGAAAGCGGCACAACCTCGGCCCCGAATGCCCCTCCCGCACCCGCGCGGAAGCGGCGCAGCACGCGGGCCCTGAGTGCTCGGCACTCTGTCCAGGAGGGATGATGCGGGAATACGAAACGACATTCATCGTTCAGCCCGAAATCTCCGACGAGGGATGTCAGGCGATTTGCGAGCGCCTCGACGGGATGCTCGAAAAGCATGGCGCCGTCCGTCTGCTCTACGACGACGACGGCAAGCGAAAGCTGGCCTACGAGATCGACGACTTTCAGAAGGGCCGGTACCTGTGTCTCCATTACTTCGATCAGGGTGGCGTCGTGCCGGAGCTCGAGCAGATGCTGCGGCTCGACGAATCGGTGCTTCGCTTCTTGACCGTCCGCGTCGCAGACCGGGTGGACAACATCGAGGAGCGTCGGCAAGCCGCCGCGATCGAAGAGCGGGAGCGCGCCGAGCGGGCGGCTGAACGCGCCGCGCGCGAAGCGGAAGAGCGCGCCGCGCGCGAGGAGGAGGAGCGCCTCGCGCGAGAAGCTGCCGAAGCCCGCGCCGAAGCCGACGCTTCGGAAGCCTCGGCGGAAGGAACCGAAGACGGAGAGGAAGAGGCGGGCGAGGCTCCGGCGCCTGCGGAAGGTGATTCGGAATGAACCGAGAAGAGCGAGAACGCCGTGGCCCCATGTCGCCGAAGGCGCGGCTGCGCGCCAAGGCGCGCAAGCGAGCGCGCAAAGCGGCCAAGGCCAAGGGCACGTTTGGGCGCAAGAAAGTCTGTCGCTTCTGTGCCGACACCAATGTCCGAATCGATTACAAAGATCCGAAGACGCTGCGTTACTTCGTCACCGAGGTCGGCAAGGTGATCCCGCGGCGAATTTCGGGCAATTGCGCGAAGCACCAACGCGAAGTGACCACGGCGCTCAAGCGAGCACGCCAGCTCGCGCTGCTCCCGTACGCACCGAGCCACGTCTAGCGGAGGCTTTATGGGCAATATCCGACTGATTCTCTCGGAAGACGTGCCGAATCTGGGTGAGGCGGGCGAACTCGTCACGGTGAAGCCCGGCTACGCGCGGAACTACCTGCTGCCTTCGAAGAAAGCGCTTCCGGCGACCGAGGCGCGCGTCAAGGAGCTCGAGCACCATCGCCAGGTGATCGCGGCGAAAGTGGCGCGGGAACAGAAGGTGATGCGTGCGGAGCGCTCTCGCATCGAAGGCACCGAGCTTTCGATCGAAGTTCAGGCGGGCGAGGAAGGCAAGCTGTTCGGGTCGGTGACCGCGGCGAACGTCGCCGAGCTCCTCGCCGCGAAGGGAGTCGAAGTCGACCGTCGCAAGATCGCCCTCGAGCCGATCAAGGAAATCGGCGACTACGAAGTCGAGATCAAGTTGCACCGCGAGGTCTCAGCGACGGTAAAGCTCAGCGTCACCGCCGCTTCCTGATCGCGTAGTGCCGACAACGACGGCGCGGATGTGATACCACCCCAGCTGGGGGACATCATGGCCATGGATCCGCCCAGGATGGATCCGCAGAGAGCGGATCCGCCCAGAAGGGGCACGACGAGCGGCGCTTCACCGGGCTCGGGAGAGTCCGGTGCCCACCGCGTGCCGCCGCACGACCTCGACGCCGAGCGCTCCGTTCTCTCGTCGCTTCTTCTCGACAACCGCGCCATGCACGAAGTGGTACTCGAGCTCACCGCGAAAGAGTTCTACCACCCCGCGCACCAGGCGATCTTTCGCGCCATGATCGCGGTGCACGAAGAACAAAAACCCGTCGACTTGATCACGCTCTCCGAATATTTGAACGCGCACAAGATGCTCGACGCGATCGGAGGGCCCGTGTTCCTCGCCGAGATCGCCGATTTCGAAGTGACCGCGGCGAATGTGACGCACCACGCGCGGATCGTTCGCGACAAAGCTGTAAAACGCGCTCTCATCGGAGTGGCCACCGAAATCGCCGAAGAGGGCTACTCGGAACCCGGAGACGCAGACCGCCTCCTCGACAGTGCCGAGTCGAAGATTTTCGATCTCTCGAAAGCCCAGAGCCGATCGACTTTCGTGACGCTCCGAGATGAGATGCCCGCGACCTTCGACTACGTCGAAGCAATCATGAACCGCGGCGGCGGTCTGACCGGCATCTCGTCGGGTTACCAGGATCTCGATCAAATGACCGGCGGGTTGCAGGGCGGAGAACTCATCATCATCGCGGCGCGCCCGAGTATGGGAAAGACGGCACTCGCGTTGAACATCGCCCGCAACGCCGCGATCGACGGCAATCAGAAAGTGGCGGTCTTCTCGCTCGAAATGACGACGCGGTCGCTCATCCTCCGCCTCTTGTCCGCCGAGGCGCAAGTCGATTTCTCGGCGTTCCGTTCTTCGTACTTGCCGACCCGCGACTACACGAAGTTGACGCGCGCCGGTGACGAACTCGCCCGCGCCGATCTGTGGATCGACGACAGTGGCGACCTTTCGCTCCTCGAAATCAAATCGAAATGCCGCCGCTTGCACGCCGATCGCGGTCTCGACCTCGTGTTCGTCGACTACCTGCAGCTCGCCCATTCCGACGGTCCCCGCCGCGACCGGAAAGACCTCGAAATCGCCGAGATCAGCAAAGGCTTGAAGGCGATGGCGAAGGAGCTCGATATTCCGGTCGTCGCATTGTCCCAGCTCAATCGCGGGCCGGAGCAGCGCGATCCGGACAAGCGCCGTCCGCGACTCGGCGATTTGCGGGAGTCCGGGGCGATCGAGCAGGACGCGGACCTGATCGCGTTCATCTACCGCGACTACGTCTACAACAAAGACGCGGATCCGAGCTTGGCGGAGCTCATCATCGAAAAGCAGCGCAACGGGCCCACCGGCACGGTGAAGCTGCATTTCGAGGGGCGCTACGCCCGCTTCGGAAACTGGTCAGACCGCGATGGCGACGCGCCCGGAGACACGCCGGGCTTCGTCGGGGCAGCGGAGCCGGCGCCCGGATCGTTGTCCGGCGATCCCGCGGCCGATCCGTTCGGGGACGAGCCTCCTTTCTGACGCATGGCGCAACCCAAGCGCAAACCCTACGCCCTCTCCGGGGACGCGACCGTCGCGGTGGTCGCACCGGCCTTCGCCGTCGAGCCCGGGCGCCTCGAGCGCGGAGAATCGCAACTCGCCGCGTGTGGTGTCCGCGTCGTGCGCCGCGAGGATCTCTTCGACCGTTGCGACTACTTTGCGGGCGACGACGCCCGCAGGCGCCACGAACTGATGGATTCGATCAGCGATCCGGCCGTCGACGGGATCCTGTGCGCGCGGGGCGGCTACGGCTGCTCGCGCATCCTTCCGGATCTCGACGCCGCCGAAGTGCGCGCGGCCGCAAAACCGCTGGCGGGCTACAGCGACATCACGGCGCTCCTCCTCTGGCAGTGGGAGCAAGCCGGTCTCGTCGGTTTTCACGGGCCCATGCTCGACCGCGAAGGCGGCTTGAGCGACGAAGAGCTGACGGCGTTGGTCCGCATGCTTCGCGGGCAAGACGAGGAAATCGTTTTTCACGGAGAAGGAGCGATTCCCGGCGCCGCCGGCGGCTTCCTGATCGGGGGATCGTTGACGCTTCTCGCGGGGAGCCTGGGAACACCCTGGGAGCCCGACCTCACGGGCGCCATTCTCCTGTTCGAAGAAGTCGGCGAGAAGCCCTACGCGATCGACCGCATGCTCGCCCAATTGCGCGCAGCCGGTAAGCTCGCCGGGTTGGTGGGGGTTGGCGTGGGGCATCTGGTCGAATGCACCGATCCGAAACGGGATCGGCCGACGGCGCGAGAAGTGATCGAAGCGGCGATCGCACCGCTCGAGATTCCGTTGGTGTTCGGACTGCCCTTCGGTCACGCGAGCCCGAATTTGCCCTGGCCGATCGGTGTGTCGGCGCGGATCGACGGAACCCGGGGCGAACTGCACATCCTCGAGTCCGGCGTGACGACGCGGGCGGATCGAAGGGACGACGACGTGACGGAAGAATCGGCGGAACGATGAAGCGCAGCCTGATCGATCGGAAGCTCGGCAAAGTGGACCGCGCTCTGGCGAAGGCCATCGAAGGAGCGGAAACCGCCGGTGCGGTCCTCCTCGCACGGAAGCGTCGCGACGGGGAGTGGCTCGAGCACGAGGCGGTGGCCGGAATGGCGGTTGCGAAACCGGAGCGCCTGCCCATGCAACGGGACACGATCTTCGATCTGGCCTCGTTGACGAAGCCTCTGGCAACGACCACCGCCATCATGCTGCTCGTCGCGGACGGCCGACTCGTTCTCGACGATCCCGTGGCGAAGCACCTGCCCGCCTTCGCGGAGCGCGGCAAAGAAGACGTAACCCTTCGCCATTTGCTCACGCACTCCTCCGGGATGCGCCCATGGCGCGGCTATCACGAAGTGCTGATCGAGAAGGAAAAGAAACGCGGTGAGCGTTGGCTCTGCACCGAGCAGGGCCGAGAGACGATTCTCGATCGCATCGTGAGAAGTTCACTCGTGCACGAGCCCGGAACCGCGGCGGTCTACGGAGACCTCGATTTTATTGCGCTCGGCGCGGTGATCGAGGCGGTCAGTGGCCAACGACTCGACGCGTTCTGTCGCGAGCGCGTGTTCGAACCACTGGGCATGCTCGAGACGGAGTTCCGCCCCATCGCACCCGACGGATCGATTGCGAGCGAGTTTCCGCGTTCCCGCGTCGCAGCCACCGAGGAATGCCCGTTCCGGGAGCGCGTCGTCTGGGGTGAAGTGCACGACCCGAACGCCTACGCCATGGGAGGGGTCGCGGGACACGCCGGTCTCTTTGCCCCCGCCACGGACGTTCTGCGCTTCGCCGAGATCGTGCTCGACACGTGGCACGGTCGGAGCGAGCTCCTGCCGCGTGACCTTCTGCGGAGCTTCGCGACGCGCCAGAAGATTCCGGCTGAATCGGATTGGGCCCTGGGGTGGGATACGCCGACCGAGGGTGTCTCTTCCTCGGGGCAGTACTTTTCGACCGCGAGCATCGGACATTTGGGATTCACGGGAACGTCCCTCTGGATCGATCTCGAAGGCGAGGCGATCGTGGTGTTTCTCACCAATCGGATCCATCTCGTGGCGAAACGGAGTCGCTACGAGCTCCGTCCGCGCGTCCACGATCTGTTGATGGAGGCCTTCGCAGCCTAAGTCCCGAGGGCGTCCCTTCCGATCAGAGGGTTATGGAACACATCCACTTCATCGCCATCGGGGGCACCGGGATGGGATCGCTGGCGGGGCTACTCCGCGCCCGCGGCCACCACATCACCGGTTCGGATCGCGAGCTCTACCCTCCGATGAGCGAGGCGCTCGAGCGCTGGGACATTCCGGTGACGATCGGCTTCCGTCCCGAAAACCTCGACTTCGATTCGCCGCCCGACGTCGTGGTGATCGGCAACGCGGTTCGCCCCGACAACCCGGAAGCACAGGCCGCGATCGAGCGCGGTTTTCGCGTCACCTCGTTCCCCGATGCGCTCTACGAGTACGCCATGGCGGACAAGCACCGCATCGTCGTTTCGGGAACCCACGGGAAGACGACGACCACGAGCATGCTGGGCACACTTCTCTTGGAGACCGACCGCGATCCCTCGCTCCTCGTCGGAGGCATCGCCAATAACTTCGACGGGAGCTTTCGGGAAGGTCGCGGGGAGCACTTCATCGTCGAAGGTGACGAGTACGACACCGTATTTTTCGACAAGACGCCCAAATTTCTCCACTACCACGCGAATACCGCGATCCTGACATCCGTCGAGTTCGATCACGCCGATATCTACCGAGATCTCTCTGCCGTCCAGGCGGCGTTCCGCCAGCTCGTCGATGCGATGGAAAGCGACGGGGTTCTGGTGGCGGCGACGGAAAGTGCCGGGGTCGCCGACGTGGTGGCCGATGCTCCGTGCTCGGTCGTCCGGTACGGAGTCGAGACCGACGGGGCGACGGAGCACGACGCGACCCGCCTCAAGGTTCTGCCCGAGGGCACGTCTTTCGACTGGTTGTACCGCGGTGAGCGCCTCGCGCGGCCACTGCTACCGACCTTCGGCCGCCACAATGTGGCGAACGCGTTGTCGGCACTCGCCGTGACCCACGCATTGGGCGTCCCGCCCCAGGAAGCCGCGGATGCCCTCGCTCGGTACCGCGGGGTGAAACGTCGTCAGGAACTGCGCGGTGAAGTCGCCGGCGTGACCGTGATCGACGACTTCGCGCATCACCCGACGGCCGTGCGCGTGACGCTCGACGGGTTGGCGGAACGTTTTCCCGGGCGACGGATCGTCGCCGTGTTCGAACCGCGTTCGAATACGAGTCGACGCGATGTCTTTCAAGAGCAGTACGCCGATGCTTTTGGCTCGGCTGGGCGCGTGATCGTCGCGGAAGTACCCGATCAGCCGATCTACAGCGCAACCGGCGACGTCACGGCGTTGTTCTCCTCCGAGCGCCTCGCGAAGGACCTCGACAAACGCGGGATCCCGGCGCTCTCCCTCGACGGCGTCGACAGCATCGTCGACGAACTCGTGCAGGGGCGCGAAGACGGCGACGTGATCGTGACGCTCTCGAACGGAAGTTTCGGGGGTATCTGGGACGCGCTGCTCGCTCGGTTGGCACGCGCGCGCTAGCGACGGCCGCTAGCCCAGAGAATCTCCGAAATCGAGGAGCCGCGGTTCATCCGGCCCGCGAGAAACCGCGCGCTCGAGTGCCGCGCGCACGAATTCTCGCGCTTTCTCGACGGCGATGACGAGCGGTGCGCCGCGCGCGAGGTGCGCGGTGATTGCGGCGGAAAGCGCGCAACCCGTTCCGTGCGTCTGCGGTGCGTCGATCCGCGCACCGGAGAACGCGCGCGTCAACCGTTCGCCGTTCTCGCGGTACACCAAGAAGTCGTCCGCCGGGCCGTCGCGATGGCCGCCTTTGATGAGCGCCCCTTGGGCGCCGAATTCCTCGACGAGCATTTCCGCAGCCCGCCGAACGCCCGCGGCCTCGTCGACGGGTTCTCCGGTGAGGCGCGCAGCCTCCGCGAGGTTCGGCGTTACGAGCGTCGCGCCGCGGATCAAAGCTTCGAGTGTCGAGCGAGCCCGGTTCTCGAGCAGTTCCGTGCCGTCGCTCGCGGCGAGGACTGGGTCGATCACAAGAGCGGGGGGCGGAGCTCCCAGGCTCGTCAGCGCCAGCATGACGGAGCGGGCGACGTCGTCCGTGGCGAGCATGCCGAGTTTCACGGCGGCGGGGCGAATTTCGGCGAGGAGCACTCGAAGCTGATCCAGCATCACCGACGGGAAGGTGGGCAGAACGCTGTGGACGCGGCGGGTGTCTTGAATGGTCAACGCCGTCGGGACGCCCGCGCCGTGGACGCCGTGCAGCCTGAAGACTTGAAGGTCGAGTTGGAGGCCAGCACCCCCGGTGGGATCCGAGCCGGCGATACTGAGGGCGGTCCGCATCGGTGCTAACAGTACAGGACCCCCTGTGGAGGATCCCATGCCCCGGCTGATCTCGCCCGTGCTGCTGCTGCTCGTTCTCGCCTTCCCCACGCCTTCGGGTGCCGAGGAACCATCGACCTGGTACGTCGAGCGGGTCGCCTCGGGCGACGTGCCCTTCCAACTCGAACACTACTGGTCGAAAGGACGGTTGCTACGGACAGAGACCGTGATCGGAGGGTTGCCCGTCATCACCATCGTCAACGCCAAGGAGTACATCATGATCGATGTGCTCAGCGCCCGGGGCGTAGCCATCGCACGAAACCCCTCGTCGATCGCGGAAGACAAAGGACGAACGCGTCCGTTCGCGATGGAAGGAAAGGAGCTCGTCGACGTCGGAGCGGAGAAAGTGTCGACTGAGAAGTATGGCGTCGGTGAGTGCGACCTGTACCGCGCGACGAACCGAGACGGTCGGCGAGAAGTGTGTGTCACAGGGGGGGACGACTACCTGCCCCTCTACGTACGTACCTGGCACCGGGAGTCCAACAAGCACGTCAGTATGCGCTACTTGAACTGGACGCGAGACCTCAACATCCCTGAGAAATTCTTCGAGCCGGATCCTCGGGTGGAACTTGAGAGAATCTCTTACGAGAACTACATCGAGCGTGCCGACAAAGAGCCGGTAACACCGTTTCCAGTGTTTTACCACGACCTACTGCACGGCTCGCGCAAGCAGTCCTAGGGCTCGGTCTAGTTCGTCACCCACGTGATGTTCGCGTCGGCGATCTTCGGCGCGGATTCCGCCAGTACGGCGACCTTGCGCGCCACCGTGCCCGCGAGGCTTCGAAAGCAGCCCGCTGCCTCGCTGTCCGGGGCGTCGACGAGAATCGGTCGCCCCGCGTCGCCTCCGCTCACGATCCGCGGATCGATCGGGACTTCTCCGAGGAACGGGACAGAGAGCTCGTCGGCGATGCGCTTTCCGCCCCCTTCGCCGAAGATGTGGTAGCGGCGATCGGGGAGGTCCGGCGGGACGAAGTAGGACATGTTCTCGATCACCCCGAGGACGGGCACGTCGACTTTCTCGAACATGACAAGCCCCTTGCGCGCGTCGGCAAGGGAGAGATCGTTGGCCGTCGTCACGATCACCGCGCCCGCGAGCGGCGCCATTTGGGTCAGGGTGAGCGCTGCGTCCCCGGTGCCGGGGGGTAGATCGATGACTAAGTAGTCGAGTTCTCCCCACACCACGTCGGTGAGAAATTGCCGGATGAGTCCGTGCACCATCGGGCCCCGCCAGATCACGGGGCTGTTGTCGGTTACGAAGAAACCCATCGACATGACCCGAAGGCCGTGCGCTTCGAGTGGAAGAATCGCTTTTTGTCCGTCTCGTTCCTCGGTCCTGGGTCGGCCGTCGACGCCCAAGAGAAGGGGGAGGGACGGACCGTAGACATCGGCGTCGAGAATGCCGACGGTCGCGCCGGTCTCTGCCAGCGCGAGGGCCAAGTTGACGGCGGTCGTGCTCTTCCCCACGCCGCCCTTGCCCGAAGCGACCGCGATCGTGTTGCGGACGCCGGGCAAAACTTCCGCGCTATCCGCCTCCACGCGGCCGCGGGTTTGCGCCGTCATGCGCACGTCGACTTCCGCGACGCCGACCAGTGCGGAGACCCGGTTCTTCGCATCGCGTTGGAACTCTTCTTTCACCGGACACGCCGGCGTCGTCAGCTCGATGTCGAAGGACACGCGGTCCCCGTCGATCGCGATGTTTTTGACAAAACCCAAGTCGACGATGCTGCGGCCAAAGTCGGGGTCGATGATCGGATGTAGGGCGTTTCGGATATCGGCTTCGGTTATTTCGGACACGGTACGAGGTTACCGCGCACGCCGGGCTCGTGCCTCGAACCACGTTGCGGCCGGCGCTCCCAGGGTGGGGATGGCACACTGGCCCTGTGGACGAACTCGACGATGCATACGCCCGGTTCGCGTCGACGGCGCCGGAATGGGGCGCCGGCTTCTCGAATCACGGACCGATGGCGTGTGAGGCGCTGGTCCAGTTGGGACATTCCGCACTCGTCCCGGGCTGCGTCGACATTTATGCCCCGAGGCTTCCGGAGCTTCCGCCCGGGAAGGAGTTGTCGGCACCCGAGCGAGCCCGCGCGCGCGGAGACATGGGGCGAGTCGCCGACTGGATCGCGAGCTACCGGGCTGAAGTCGAGCGCGGCGACTGGCAGCCCGTGCTGCGGAGCTCCGTGCTGGAACTTTCACCCGGCTTGTTCGGCGCGGCCGGACACGGTTTCTTGCGGACCGCCCATGCCGCGCGGGCTCTCGCCGCGGCCGACAACCCGGTCCGCCGGACGGAGCTCGCGCACGGGCTCGGCTACTGGGCGGCTGCGTACACGCCGCTCCCGGAGGCCAGGGAAAACGGGCAATCGACGTTTGACGACGCTCTTTCCGCACTCGATCGCGCCGAGTCGCCGCCACTTCTGGGCGAAGGCGAGATGCTCTCGGACGTCACGCCGCGTCTGTCGGATCACCCGGGCCTGCGAAACGCAATTTCCGGGGCGGATACGCTGAGTGGACCGCTTTCCGACCGCATCTCCGCTCTTTGTGGCGCGGTCGCGCGTCGCTACTTGGGCTCGGAACCTTGGCGGATTGCGCACACCCACGCGATCACGGTCCCATCGGCGGTTCGGCTCCTGCTCCCCGTGGTAGGCGAGGCCGCCGCCGAAGAAGCGTTTCGCTACGCGTGGCAAACGAGCGCGGTCCTGTGTGCGGTCGGCGTTTCGTCGCGACCGATCGACGCGAACGCCGAAAAGACAGCGCTCGCGCGCAATCGCCCCGAACTGCGCTACCGGGCCGCCTGCAGTCTCGAGGAGCACGCGATCAAACTCACCGAGGCGTGCCTGCGCGAGGCTGCAGAGCTCGAGAGAGACGCTACGCCATCGAACGGCCCTGACGTCGACGCTTTGTTGACCGTGGCCGCGGACGCGGCGCTCTGCATGGGAGAACCCGGGCGGCGGAACTGTTGAGTCCTCAGAAGGGAGGGACCCGCGCGGGGAGCACCCCTTCCCGTCGGTCGGGGGGCGCCCCCGCCGCGCTTGCGCGCCGCAAAATGTCGAAGTACCCGCGCTCGACGCACGCGTTTTCGAGTGCGCCTCGATCTCGCAGCAGCCGGTGGAGTTCCGGCAAGCGGTAGTGCGGCACTGTCATCAACAAGTGGTGCTCGAGGTGATAGTTCACGCGGTTGGGGGCGAGAAAGAGGCGTTCCCACCAACGCGCGATCATGGTGCGTGTGTTGCGCAGGGGATCGTCCGCGTCGTCGGTCAGAGCGTGTTCGGCAATCGAGCGAATGCGTGTGACGAGGGTGTTTGTCGTGAGCCAACTCGCGACCCAAACCAGATAGACGGCTGGGTGGAATAGGAAAGACACTATCGCGAAGAGAACTACGTTCGTGACGAGCATTCCCCGGAGCGCGCGCCGGCCCTCCGCGTCCTTTGCCCGGAACGTCCGGCGCCAGGAAGCGGCGGCGAACTTGACACCCGTCTGCCCGGTCAGGTCCCGAATGATCTTGCGACGCAAGCTACTGCGCGTCGTGGGGAACGGCGCGATCAGGGCGAGGTCCGGGTCTTCGAGACTTCCGGTTTTCGCGTGATGCTTCAAGTGGTAGCGACGGTAGCCGGCCAAATTGCTCCACACGGGGAAGGCGCACAGCCAGTCGCCGGTCCAGTCGTTTAAGCTTTTGGGATGGAACAAGACGCGGTGCGCCGCGTCGTGCATCAGAATGGCCAGGCCCAGTTGACGAGCTCCGATGAGAAGAAGCGCGAGGAGGATCGTGAGCGGGTTCGGCCAACGCCACACCATACCGAGCGCGGCAAAGATGATTCCCCAGTTGAGAACCAGAGACGCCGAGGAGCGCGCGTTCGATACGCGGAGAAGCGCTGCGATTTCTTCTCGAGACACGGCCCCGCGCCACCCTTCGCGGGTGGTGGCGAAACTGCCGGCATTCGTCGCACTGGCCGTCACAAGGGCAAGGTAGCGAAGCCGCGCTCAGAGGAGCACGCCGGCTACACAACCTGTCATCAGCGTCGCAAGGGTTCCGGCGACGATCGCGCGCGGCCCGAGCTCGGCGAGTTCTCCGCGGCGCGCGGGAACCATGCCGCCCATGCCTCCGAGGAGAATCGCAAGCGAGCCCAGATTGGCGAACCCACACAAGGCGTAGGCTGCGAGGATGCGAGTTCGTTGCGAGAGAACTTCCGGCTCTAGCGCGGCGAGTTCTCCAAACGCGAGAAACTCGTTGAGGACGGTCTTTACTCCCAGCAACTCGCCGACCGTGCGAGCCTCGCTCCAGGGAATGCCCAGCAACCAGGCGACCGGCGCAAAGATCGCGCCCAGGCCCCGTTCGAGGGAACCGTTCTCGACGCCGACCCAGCTGCTGACCGCGCTGATTCCGGCGTTTGCCAACGCGACCAGCGAAACGAACACGACCAGCAGTGCGCCGACGTAAACCGCCAAGCGAAGCGCGGCGAGGGCTCCTTGCGAAGCGGCGTCGATCACATTGCGTGTCTCTCGGGGTGGGAGCGCGGTGGGCGAACTCGCTCCGCCGGAGTTCCCGTCATCGGGAATCATGATCTTGGCGACGACAATGCCGGCTGGTGCCGAAATCAGGCTCGCCGCGACGAGATGTCCCGCGAATTCCCCTCCACCTAGCATTTGGGAGTACGCGACCAGCACGGAGCCTGCGACCGTTGCCATCCCGGTCGTCATGACACAAAACAACTCCGACCGGCTCATGTTGGCGAGGTAGGGACGGATGAGGAGCGGCGCCTCGGTCATGCCGAGGAAGACGTTGGCGGCCGCTGCCAGGCTCTCTGCGCCCGACAACCGCATCGGCCCAGACAGGAGTTTCGCAAAGCCGTGAACCGCGAGCTGCACCAGGCCGAAGTGGTAGAGCACGCCGATCAAACTGCCGCTAAAGACGATGACCGGAAGCACGTGAAGCGCGATGGAGAAACCACCTTCGGCCAACGGACCGAACACAAACGCGACGCCTTCCTCGGTGTAGGCCAGCAAGCGTACGAACGCCGCGTTCGCGCCGACAAAGAACGCGCGACCCGGCGGTGTGCGGAGCAGCAGGAGAGCCATGGCCAACTGCAGTCCGACACCCCACAACACCAAGCGCTTCGGGAACGAACGTCGAGATGAAGAGCAGGACCACGCGAGGCCGATCAGCACGAGCAGTCCGAATGCCGAGTGCAAGCGCTCGAGCAGCTCGCCACTCACGCGTTGTCCCAAGCGCTCGCCAGGGCGCGCACCGCGGCCCCGGGGTCGTCGGCTCCGGCGACGGCGGATATCACGGCGAAGCCCGATGCACCGGCCTCGCGGACCGCGGCGACCCGGTTGAGGTCCACGCCGCCGATCGCGATCACGGGAATCCCGGCCGCGGCGCCGACCGCTTCCCGCAAGGCCGCAACCCCGCGCTCGTCGTACGCCGAATGCTTCGATCGGGTCCCAAACACCGGACCGAAACCGAGGTAGTCGACGCACTCCTTCACCGACCGCGCAACGTGCGAGATCAAGTGGGTCGAACGCCCGACGGCGAGTGATTTCCGCGCTTCCGGGGGGATGGCCTCCGGGGACAGGTCATCCTGACCGAGGTGGACCGCGTCGGCCTGGGCGGCCAAAGCGATATCGAAGCGGTCGTTGACGACAAATCGTGCGTCGTGTGCTCGCGCGGCCCTTTGAATCGATCTCGCCCAGTCGAGTACTTCGGCGTCGCGCGCATGTTTCGCGCGCAGCTGAACGACCCGGGCTCCGTTCTCGAGCGCGATCTCCGCTTGCAAGGCGGGGCCCATCGACCAACGCGGATTGTCATCCACGAGGACGTGAAGGCCTTCGAAGCCCGTCCCGGTTCTCACGATGCGTCGGATCGGTCGATGCCGAGCGCCAGGATCTTCTTGCGCAACGTGTTGCGATTGATGCCCAGCAGCGCCGCCGCCTGGATCTGGTTCCCCTCGGTTCGCGCGAGCGCGCACTCGATCATCGGCTTTTCGACGCGCGAAAGAAGCTCACGATAAATGTCTTCGGGGTGTTCATCTCTCAACGCCCGCTCGGTTTCTTCAGTCACGAGCGCCTCCAGTGTCGCGGCCTGGGCGGGTTCGCGTTCGTTCGTCAGGAACGCGAAGTCGTCGGGCGCGAGAACGTCCGTCGAGGCGAGCACGACGGCACGCTTGATGGCGTTTTCCAGCTCGCGCACGTTTCCGGGCCACGGGAGCTCCCGCAGGAACGCAATCGATTCGTCTGACAGGTGCTTTTCGCGAGACGAAAACTCCGCGCCATAACGCGTGACGAAGTAGTTCGCGAGGTTCTCGATGTCTTCGCGCCGTTGTCGCAGCGGCGGGAGGCCGATGGGAACTACGCGAAGTCGATACAAGAGATCTTCGCGAAAACTGCCGTCGCGTACTGCGGCGTCGAGGTCGCGGTGAGTTGCCGCGATAATTCTGACGTCGACATGCGCTGCCATCTTCCCGCCGACCGGCGTGACCTCGCCGCTCTGGAGGACACGCAACAATTTCGCTTGGAGCTCAAGGGGCATATCGCCGATCTCGTCGAGAAACAGCGTGCCTCCGGACGCCTCGCGAAAGCGCCCCTCTCGCCGGTCCACCGCTCCGGTGAATGCACCGCGTTCGTGGCCGAACAGTTCGCTCTCGAGCAGCTCACTGGGAATCGCCGCGGCATTGATCGCGACGAACGGTCGATCGTGCCGCTCGCCCGCGGCGTGGATGGCGCGCGCGACGAGTTCTTTGCCCGTGCCGCTTTCGCCGGTGACGAGCACTGAGACGTCTGAGCGCGCGACGCGCCCGATCGTCTTGAAGACCTCGAGTAGCGCCGGACTGCGGCCGACGATCCGTTCGCCGCTCTTCTCGCTGACTTCCCGGCGAAGGGAGCGAACTTCGTTGTTCAAGTCCCGAGCGCGAAGGACCTTGCCGACCAGCAGGGAAACTTCGTCCATGCCGAAGGGCTTGACGAGGTAGTCAAAGGCTCCTCGTTTCATCGCCTCAACGGCGTTCTCGAAGGTATTTTGGGCGGTGATCACAACGATCGGAAACGTCCCGCCGGCCGAGCGCACCCGCTCCAAGACCTCGAGGCCCGAGAGCCCCGGCATGCGGATATCGAGAAACGCCATGTCGAAATCCTGCGAGGAAAGTACTTCGAGCGCGGACTCGCCGTCGGACGCTTCGACGACGTCCATCGCCTGGGCCTCGAGAATTTCGCGGAGCACGAAGCGGATACTGTCTTCATCGTCGGCGATGAGAACACGACCGGAGGCCATAACTAGATTCTCCTCAGAGGCAGGATGACGTGTACTTCCGCGCCGCCGCCGGGTCGGTTCCCGACCTGGAGAAAACCGTCGTGCAGGTTGACCCAGTGTTGCGCTACGGCGAGTCCGAGCCCCGTGCCCCCCTCTCGGTTCGTCACAAACGGCGTCGTGGCGTCGGGAAGGATGGTGGGCGAAAACCCGGGTCCGCTATCGCAAATGCGCACGCGCAACCTGGGGGTCCGAGGCTCGCCGGGCTTCGCGGATTGGTGGTCGAGGGTCAGGCGTGTCTCGATCTCGACGCGGCGGCTCGGCCAATCGCTCACCGCTTGGTACGCATTGCGCAGGAGGTTGAAGAACACTTGCGTCAATCGGTTCGAATCGCAGAGGAATTCCGGTAGCGAAGGATCGTACGCGCGCTGGGTCGAGACGCCCGTCGCCACGGGGTCGTGTTCGAGTACGTCGATGACACCGTCGAGGATTTCGTGGATGTTCGCCAACCGCACTTCGATTCCGTCCGATGCACTGAAAACCATGAGTTCGTCGACGAGCGCGGCGATGCGGGTCGCTTCGCGGACCACCAACTGAGCCGTCTCCCGCGTCTTGTCGTCGGTCGCGCGATGCGAGAGGAGCTCGCCGGCGCCGCGAATCCCAGCCAGAGGATTCTTGATCTCGTGCGCCAACCCGGCCGCGATGTGCCCGAACGACTCGTTGCGGTCGCGTTCCTCTTCGAGTTGACTCAAGCGCTTCTGGAGCTCGCGGTTGCGCAGTACGACGAGGGCTCCGTTCACTCGCTCGTCGCGATCGCGCAGCGGCGAGACGTTGACGTCGAGTTGCCAACTGCCGCGCGAACGCGAGTCGATGGCGACGTCTCCTTCGGACGCCGAGAGCCCCTCGTCGAGGACACGTCGCGCGAGCCGGGCGACGGTGTGCTCGGCGCCGAAGATTTTTTCCACCGGCAATCCCGAGGCGTTCGTCACTTCGAGGTAGCGATAGGCTGCGGGGTTCACTTCTTCGACCTCGCCCTTCTCGCCGAGAACAACAACGCCCGCCAGGATCGCGTCGAGGATGTCGGATAGATCGCGCGTCACGCCGCAGCCCTTTCCCGCGCTTTTTCGTCGATCGTTTCGAGGTATTCCACCGCGCGTTCCGCCAGGGCTGTCGCGGAATCGATTCCCGCTGCGCTGCTTCGGAACCGCCGCGCGTTGGGAAGTCCGCGGACGAGCGAAGCCACGGCGCGGCGCAGTGGGTGAAGGCGGCTCGCCGGGTCGGGAAACTCGAGTTCGAATAACGGCAGGCTCTCTCGGAAAGCACTCCGTCGATCCGCCGGTGAGCGGTCATCCCCGAGGAGTTCCGCGAAGAGCCAAGGGTACGCGCTCGCGGCTCGGCCGATCATCAGTCCGGAGGCGCCGCTGTCGCGAAGCGCCCGTCGCGCACTCTTCGCATCGACGACGTCGCCGTTGGCGAGGACCGGGACCGAGACCGCGTCGACGACGGCTCGGACCGCGGCATAGTCCGCGGTGCCCCGATAGCGCTGCACGCGGGTTCGGCCGTGGACGGTGATGAGGTCGGCGCCCGCGGCGGCGCAGCGTCGCGCGAGTTCCGGCGCGCTGCGGTCCGACGCGTCCCAACCCGAGCGCATCTTGACCGACAGGGAGCCGGGAAAAACCGCGCGCATCGCCGCGACGCAGGCGGACAGACGCTCCGGGGTGCGCAGCAGGGCGGCTCCAGCCCCGCCGCGGATGAACTTGTCCACCGGGCAGCCCGCGTTCAGATCGATCCACGACACCCGGTGCTCCGACAGCCAGGCGCCGGCGTCGGCGAGCTCGGCCGGATCGCCGCCGAACAGCTGCACGGCGGTTCCGGGCTCGAGGGTGAAGGCCGGTAGGCGCGCCGGGGTTCTGCGCTCGCGGCTGGGATCGGCGAGCCACCGGAGCAGGCCGCGCGCCGAGAGGGTCTCGGTAAACACACGCGCCGCGCCGCCCCGACGGGCCAACACACGGAATCCCGCGTTCGATACCCCCGACATGGGCGCCATCACCAGTCGATGGCGAATTCCCAACGCCGCGAGCTCCCGAGGTGTCTGCCTAAATAATGAGCACATCGACCCGAAGCTAGCAGGCCCATCGCCCGCTCGCGCCGCTCCGCCAGGAACCGTCGTCCCCGCTACTCTCGGGCGCGATGCTCCGCGGAATCTCCGTCGCCGACGCGCGCAAGATCGTGCTCTCCGACGTCACTGCGTTGCCCGCAGAGACGGTGGCGAGCAGTGAGGCGTCGGGCCGTGTCCTCGCCGAGTCCGTGGCCGCCCGCTTCACGCATCCGCCCGCCGATTGCTCGGCGATGGACGGCTACGCCGTAGCGGCGTCCGATCTCGCGGGCGCCTCGGGGGCCTCCCCTGTGGTGCTTTCCCAGGCGTATGAGATCGCCGCCGGAAACCTCACACCGCCCCCGCTCCCGGCGGGCCAGGTCGCACGGATCTTCACCGGAGCACCGCTTCCCGCGGGTGCCGACAGCGTCGTTCGCCAGGAGGACACCCGATCGGATGGGGCCGACATCGCGTTCGAGATTGCTCCCGAAGTCGGCGATCACGTGCGCCGCGCGGGGGAAGACGTCCGCGCGGGCGATTTGGTGCTCGCCGCCGGAACCCTGCTGCGGTCCCCGCAGATCGGCATGCTCGCAGGGCTGGCGCGCACCCTCGTGCGGGTCCACCGGCGACCGCGCGTGACGCTCATCTCGGGAGGAGACGAGCTCGTCGAACCCGACCGCGCGGTCGGGGACGGGCGCATCGTGTCGTCGAACGCGTACGCGCTCGAAGCGGAGTGCCGCGCACTCGGCGCGGTGCCTTCGAACTTGGGGATCGCCGGCGATTCGCCCGGGGCGCTCGAGGCGATTCTGCGCGAGGGGCTCGCAACCGACGTCATCGTCAGCAGCGCGGGTGTGTCCGTGGGAGATCACGATCACGTACGCCCGGTACTCGAGCAGCTCGGGTGCGAAGTCGCATTCTGGGGCGTGAACATGAAACCCGGCTTCCCGGTCGTGTTCGGGCGGTTCGCGTCCGGACCGCTGGTGTTCGGGCTGCCGGGGAATCCGGTGTCCGCGTTCGTCACGTTCCTGCTGTTTGTCGCACCCACACTCCGCAAGCTGCTCGGCTACCGACGATTGTTTCTCCCCAAGGTCACGGCGCGGGTGGCGGAGACGCTCACCAAGACCGCGGGTCGCACGCACTTCGTCCGGGTTTGCCTCGACGAGGGGGTCGGCGGGTATGAGGCGCGGACGACGGGAAACCAGAGTTCCGGCGTGTTTCGTTCCCTCGCGACGGCGGACGGCCTGCTCGAATTTCCGGCAGAAGCGACGGAGATTCGAGTGGGAGACGAAGCCGTCGTACATCTGATCGATCCCGTGCGACTGGGAAGCGAAGCCTAGGAACGGAAACCGATGTCACTACCGGTCACGTCTCTAACGGTGCCTTTCGATGGCACGTTTGATCTCGCAGCCGCCCCTACGGCGTTCCCCGGAGAGCGCCTTTCGAAGAAACACGCGCGCAAGGCGCTGCGCCGCGAGGTAGCGCGGATCCACGAGCTCCAGCGCTGCCTGTATGCGCAGGATCGGTACGCCGTGTTGCTGGTTTTTCAGGCGATGGACGCCGCCGGGAAGGACAGCACCATCCGGGCGGTGATGACCGGAATCAACCCGGCCGGATGTCAGGTCTTTTCCTTCAAGAAACCGTCGACGCTCGAGCTCGACCACGATTTCCTCTGGCGCAGTGCGCGCCGTCTTCCCGAACGCGGTCGAATCGGCGTGTTCAACCGCAGCTACTACGAAGAGATCCTCGTCGTCCGGGTTCATCCCGAGCTCTTGCATCACCAGCGGATCCCCAACGGCGAACCGACTCCCGAATTCTGGGAGGAGCGCATCCAGTCGATCCGCGAACACGAAGCCCACCTCGCGCGCAATGGCACCGTGATCCTGAAGTTCTGGCTCAACGTCTCGCAGCGCGAGCAGAAGCGGCGTTTCCTCGACCGGCTCGAGCATCCGCGGAAGCACTGGAAGTTCTCCTCCGCCGACATCGAGGAGAGCCGGCACTGGTCGGCATACATGGCTGCTTATCAGGAGGCGCTTCGCGGCACGTCTCGTCCCTGGGCGCCGTGGTACGCGATCCCTGCGGACCACAAGCCTTCGATGCGTATCGAGGTCGCCCGGCTGGTCGCCGACGCTCTCTCCTCACTCGATCTCGCTTACCCCAAACCTCCGCCGCGAGAACGTCAGCGCTTCGACGAGTTCCGGAAGCAGCTGCGTGGAGAGCTCGAGTTGTGAGCGCGGAGAGACGGCTCGGCGCGCAGTTGGCGTTTATCGAAGAAATCGATCGATTGAAGAACATCGAGCGACGCTCGAGGCTCTTCGACGGCTCTCGACGCGAAAACTCCGCCGAACACAGTTGGCACGTCGCGATCGCGGCGCTGGTACTGGCCGAACACGCGGACGAGAAAATCGACGTCTCGCGAGTCGTTGCGATGCTGCTGCTCCACGATCTCGTGGAGATCGACGCGGGTGACACTTTTCTCTACGACGAAACCGCGGCGGCCGAGAAGACCGAACGGGAGTCGCGTGCGGCCGCACGCCTGTTCGGTTTGCTGCCCGATGAACAGGGGCGCCACTTCGCGGCGCTCTGGTGCGAATTCGAAGACGGGAAGACCCGCGAGGCGCGCTTTGCGGCGGCGATCGATCGCGTACTTCCCGTGCTCCACAACACCCATCACCGCGGGGCCCTCTGGAGGGAGCACGGCGTTTCGCAAGCGCGGGTCGTCGCGAAGAACCGCGGGATCGGTCGGGCCGCCCCGCGGTTGTGGACGGCGATCCATCGCCGGATCCGGGAGGTTTTTCCACCGACCGAAGACGACGTTGCGCCCGGGCGATCTTCCACATAGGGTATTTCTCCCGAAAGGACGCCATGACGACCCCCAACCCGATCTCTACAGCCGAAACCACGCCGCGCGACCTCATCGGCCCACATCGGACCGCCGACGCCATTCTCGAGGCGTCTCGATCGGTACGGGGGCAAACGGGGCGACTTGCCGAACCTCTGACCGCCGAGGATTGCTCGATTCAATCGATGCCCGACGCGAGCCCGACAAAGTGGCACTTGGCCCACACGTCATGGTTCTTTGAGACGTTTGTCCTCGAGGAGTATCTCGCGGACTACGCGTGTTTCGATGCGTCTTACCGGTACTTGTTCAACTCGTACTACAACAGCGTGGGAGATCAGTACCCGCGACCCGAGCGAGGCCTTCTCTCGCGGCCCGGCCTCGACGAGATCGAACGCTACCGGAGTCACGTCGACGAAGGACTCGAGCGCTGTCTCAACGAAGTGGATCACGCCGATCGAGAGCGGGTGATGACGTTGATCGAGATCGGGCTCCATCACGAGCAGCAACATCAAGAGCTGATCTTGACGGACGTGAAGCACATGTTGTCGCACCATCCGGAGGCGGGGATCTACAAGCGCCGCGAATCGGCGTCGGACGCGACCTCTCGACCTCTGCGGTGGGTTCCTTTCTCGGGTGGGCGCGCCAGGTTCGGGCACGACGGTGAGGGCTTCTTCTTCGACAACGAGACGCCCGAGCACGATCAGCTCGTTCACCCGTTTGAGCTGGGATCGCGCCCGGTGACGAACGGAGATTTTCTCGCGTTTATCGAAGACGGCGGTTATCGCACGCCGACGTTGTGGCTGTCCGAGGGCTTCGCCTGGGTGCAGGAGTGCGGGATCGAGCGCCCGCTCTACTGGCTTGGAGACGGCGAGGAACCGACACACTACACCCTCGCCGGAATCACCGCGCTCGAGCCAAACGAGCCGGTCACGCACGTCAGCTACTACGAGGCGGACGCGTTCGCGCGCTGGGCCGGGGCACGGCTCCCTACGGAATTCGAGTGGGAATACGCGGCGGGAGATGTCGCGATGGACGGCAACTTTCTCGAAACAGACCGATTCCATCCGGATGTCGGCCAAACGGATGGGCGCTTGGACCAGCTCTACGGCGACGTCTGGGAGTGGACGCAGAGTCCCTATGTCGCGTACCCGGGGTACCGCCCGCCGTCCGGCGCTCTCGGCGAGTACAACGGCAAGTTCATGTGTAACCAGTGGGTGCTTCGCGGGGGGTCTTGTGCGACACCTCGGTCGCACATTCGCAAGACGTACCGGAATTTCTTTCCTGCCGACGCGCGCTGGCAGTTCTCGGGGATTCGCCTCGCCCGGGACGGCTAGGCCGGCGCGTTCCGGAGGAGAATTCCCTCGCGCAACCCCCAGTCGCTGACTGCGATCTCCCGCAGGTCGAGTTCCTCGCAGAGCGTCGCGAGGATGATGCAACCCGCGGGCAGCAGATCCGCGCGCCGGCGTTGAACCCCCGGTAGCTCCCGCCGCTTCGCTTTCGGTACGGCGAGCAACTCGTCGCGGATCTCGCGCAGCTCGGCGAGATCGAGCCGTAGCTCCGCCAACGCCTTCTTCTTGCCTTCGCGGCGGGTGAGCGCGCGACGGCCGAGAGCTCGGATGGTCCCTCCGGTGGCGACGGCGTGGTACGGCTCCGAGCTGCGGATTCGCAGCGACGCTTCCCGCAGTTCTTCGCGAACGCGATCGGCGACACGCAGGGCCTCGACGGCCGTCGGGGGATCGCTGTGGATGAGCTCCCGGCCGAGCCGCGCCACACCGAGCCGGAGCGTCGTTTCCCATTCGAGTTCGGTCGCGTCGCCGAGGCCGAGTTCGAGGCTGCCGCCGCCGAGGTCTACGGCCAGCGAACGCCCCGGTCCGAGCGCGCCTCGCGCGGCCAACGCTTCGAACGTGATGCGGGCTTCGTCGTTGCCCGACAAGACATCGACGGGGCTGCCCAGCGCTTTGCCGATCTTCTTGGCGACCGCCATGCCGTTTTCCGCGTCGCGAACCGCAGACGTAGCGATCGGCAGCAAGACCTCGGCGCCGGCTCTTCGAGCCGCGTTTCCGAGGAAGTTCGCGGCGCGAACGACCCGTTTGATCACGGGATCCGGGATGCGACCGTCGCTCACAATCGCCGAGCCCAGACGCAACATGATCCGTTCTCGATCGACGGGCACCAACCCGCCGCGATTGTCGACGTCGGCGACGAGCAGATGGAAGGACGTACTTCCCAGGTCCAGTACGGCGAGCCGCTTCTTCCTCCGAACCGGAGCGGGGATGGCCCGCTCGTAGCGCGCCCGGCTCGGCGGCGTGCCCTCGATACGCCACACACCGGCTGTGTCACAGCGCAAATCGCTTTCGATCCGGAGGCCGTCTTCCTCGAGTTCTCGAAGCGCGCCCGGGATGAGGTCCCCGTGGCTGCACAGCACATAGTGACCGGCTCCGAGCTCTCGCATCATTTCGACCAGTTTGCCGACCGATTCGCCCTCGCGGAGTCGGTCGTCGACCTCGAGAGCGATGTCGTGGTGACGACACAGCGGCGCCAAGGTTTCGAGACAGCGGCGCACGGGGCTCGAGATCACGCGATCGAGGGAGGCGTCGCCGAGCATGTCGACCAGGGCCTCTGCCTGTCGCTCGCCTTCGTCCGATAGCGACCGCTCGGTGGAGCCGGGCCGCGGCTTTTCCGCCTTGGCGTGCCGGAGCAAGTAGATCAGGACCGAACCCCCCGCGACCAGATTAACAGGTGCACCACTTATAACGAGGCGCGATCCAGCGCATCTTTCTGCAGTCGATCTTGGGGGTGCCAGACTCCGGGGCTGCGCTCCCAGCTGCCGTCCGCGCACAGCGTCCAACAGCGTGCGTCGGGATGGAGATGGGCCTCGAGGATGTCGTCGAGACGCTTCGCGAGTTCGGCATCCTCGACGGTGACGAGCGCTTCGACGCGACGATCGAGGTTGCGTGGCATCAGGTCCGCAGAACCCATGGCGTGGCGTCGCCGACTCTGTTCGCCTCCGAAGCGATAGATCCTCGAGTGTTCGAGGAAAGATCCGACGACCGAGCGCACGCGAATGTTCTCGGAAAGCCCCGGCACCTCGGGCCGCAAGCAGCAAACACTTCGGACGATCAGGTCGACGCGGACGCC
Source organism: Myxococcota bacterium (assembly GCA_965223705.1). Lineage (GTDB taxonomy): Bacteria > Myxococcota_A > UBA9160 > UBA9160 > UBA6930 > UBA6930. The sequence continues at coordinate 772,494 of OZ245015.1, forward strand.
CGCGCGCGAGGCGGCGTAGAGCGCGGCGATGATCTCGGGATCCGACAGGTTGTTGACCTTGATGGCGATCTCGCCCTTTGATCCGGCGTCGGTCTCCTGGCGGATTTGATCCAACAGATAACTGCGCAACTGAGACGGTGCGACACGCAGTCTGCGGAACACCGAGGGTTGACCAAACCCCGTCAGTTGATTGAAGAGCTGTGAGAGGTCGGCGCCTAGATCGGGGTCGGCGGAGAAGAACCCCAAATCTTCGTAGAGGCTTGCGGTATCCGGATTGTAGTTCCCGGTGCCCACGTGGCAGTAGCGCCGGATGCCGTCCTCTTCTTCGCGCACCACGAGCAGCGTCTTCGCGTGGGTCTTCAACCCGACCATGCCGTACACGACGTGAACGCCCGCCTCTTCCAAGGTTTGGGCCCACTCGATGTTGGCTTCCTCGTCAAAGCGCGCGGTCAGCTCGACGACCGTCGCGACCTGCTTGCCCTCGCGGGCCGCACGCGCGAGATGATGTACGAACGGATTCTCCGCACCGGCCGTGCGGTACAGGGTGTGCTTGATCGCGAGAACTTGGGGGTCGTCCGCCGCCTGGGCGAGAAAAGCCGCGACGGAAGTCTCGAAACCCTCGTACGGGTGATGGACGAGCACGTCGCCTTCCCGGAGTTTCGCGAAGAAATCGGTCTTGCTCGCGCCGACTTCCGGCCGCAGCGCTTTCGGCGTGATGGGTCGCCAGGTCGCGTCTTTCAAATCCGGTCGGTCGAGTCGAGACAACGCGCCGAGGCCGGCCAGGTCGAGAGGACCGTGCATCTCGTACAAGTCGTCGGCTTCGAGACCCAACTCGTGAGCGAGGAGGTTCCGAATGCGTTCCGACATCCCTTCCTCGATTTCGAGTCGCACCGCGTGGCTCATCCTCCGGCGCCGCACCAAGCCGGATTCGATCGCTTCCCGAAGGTTGTCGAACTCTCCGTCGGCGATGTCGAGGTCGCCGTCCCGAGTCACGCGGAATGCCGCGCAGTCCATGATCGCCATCCCCGGAAACAGGGAATCGAGGTGCGCGGCGATGACCTGTTCGAGGGCCACCAGCCTCCCGCCGTCTTCGAGCGAAACGAATCTCGGCAGAATGTTGGGAACTTTCACCCGCGCAAAACGGGTTTCGGCCCCGTCGGTGCCCGCGAGTTCGACCGCCAGGTTGAGCGAGAGGTTCGAGATGTAGGGGAAAGGGTGCGCGGGATCGACGGCGAGCGGTGTCAGCACGGGAAAGAGCTGCTCGCGAAAAACGTGTCGCAACGAGCGGCGGTCGCTCCCGGAAAGCTCGGACCACTCGACGAAGCGCACGTCGGCCCCGGCAAGCGCCGGGCGCAAGTGTTTCGTGAACAGTTCTTCTTGGTGGGTGACGAGCTCAAGGGTTCGCGAGCGGATTCGCCGCAACAACTCGGCCGGCGGCAATTCCCCGCCGGTCGGCTCGATGCCGGCCGCGATCTCGTCCTTCAGGCCGGCGACACGGATCTGGAAAAATTCGTCCAGATTCCGGCTGAAAATCGCCATGAACTTCGTGCGTTCGAGAAGCGGGCGCGTCTCGTCCTCGGCTTCCGCGAGGACGCGCGCGTTCCAATCGAGCCACGACAGCTCGCGAGCGAACCGTCGCCCGCTCGCACTGTGCACGTGAGCGCTATCGATGCGCGCGTCCGGAACCGCGCTAGATATCGGCGAAGAAGTCATTGCCCTTGTCGTCCACCACGATAAACGCCGGGAAGTTCTCGACTTCGATCTTCCAGATCGCCTCCATCCCGAGCTCCGGGTATTCGAGAACATCGACTTTGCGAATGCAGTTCTTTGCGAGGATGGCCGCCGGTCCGCCGATGGAGCCCAAGTAGAAGCCGCCGTACTTGTGGCACGCGTCGGTGACCGCCTTCGACCGGTTGCCCTTCGCGAGAGTGACGAGGCTCGCTCCTTCGGATTGCAGCAACTCGACGTAAGAGTCCATGCGGCCCGCCGTCGTCGGGCCGAACGAACCCGAAGCGAAGCCCTCCGGAGTCTTTGCCGGCCCCGCGTAGTAGATCGGGTGCTCGCGGACGTAGTCCGGCAGCCCCTCGCCGCGATCCAACCGCTCTTTCAGTTTCGCGTGCGCGATATCGCGCGCGACGATCATGGGCCCGGACAGGGACAACCGTGTCCGGATCGGGTACTGCGACAACGTCGCACGGACCTCGCTCATCGGCCGGGTCAAGTCGATGTCGATCACCTCGCCGTCGAGTGACGCGGGATCGATTTCCGGAAGAAAGCGCGCGGGGTTGGTCTCGAGTTGCTCGAGGAAAACGCCCTCGGCGTTGATCTTCGCGAGGATCTGTCGATCGGCGGAACACGACACGCCAATCCCGACCGGACACGACGCGCCGTGACGCGGCAGGCGCACGACCCGCACGTCGTGGCAGAAGTACTTGCCCCCGAACTGTGCACCGATCCCGGTCCGCTGGGTGAGTTGGTGCACCCTGTCTTCGAGCTCGAGGTCGCGGAACGCGCGCCCCTGCTCGTTGCCCGACGTCGGCAGTCCGTCGAGATACCGGGTGCTCGCGAGCTTCACGGTCTTCAAGTTCGCTTCGGCCGATGTCCCGCCGATCGCGATGGCCAGGTGGTAGGGCGGGCAGGCCGCCGTCCCCAACGTTCGAATTTTCTCGTCGAGAAACGCCAGGAGGGTGTCCGGCGACAACACGGCGCGGGTCTGCTGGTAGAGAAACGTCTTGTTCGCCGATCCGCCGCCCTTCGTGATGAACAGCAGCTCGTACTCATCTCCTGATTCCGCGTAGAGTTCGATCTGGGCCGGCAGGTTCGTGCCCGTGTTCTTCTCTTCGTACATCGAGAGGGGAGCCATCTGCGAGTAGCGGAGGTTCGTCTCGGTGTACGTGCGATGGATACCCCGCGAGAGCGATTCGGCGTCGTCGCCTTCGGTCATGACGTTCTGACCCTTGTGTCCGATGACGATCGCCGTGCCCGTGTCCTGGCAGGAGGGCAGGATCATGCCCGCCGAGATGTTCGCGTTCTTCAGCATCTCGAGCGCGACGAATCGATCGTTGTCCGACGCTTCAGGGTCTCCGAGGATTTTCTCGAGCTGCGCCAGGTGTCCGGGGCGGAACAAGTGGGAGACGTCTCGAATCGCTTCAGCCGCGAGGTTCGTCAGAACCTCACCCGGTACCCGGAGGATGCGCTGGCCTTCGAAGGACACCGTCTCGATTCCCTCGCTGTCGAGCTTCCGAAACGGAGTTTCGCTCGGGTGGGATTCGAAGATCGGCTGGAACTGAAACTCGCTCATGCTTTCCTCTATCGGCGGGACGCGGGCGGTCCCGGGGCCTCTCAAGTTAACCCGGTTACCCCCGGATCTTCCTCACTAGAGCCGTGGTCCGGTAGCCCGGGATCACTCGCAAGCGGTGGATTTCGAGTTCCAGACCCGCGGGGATGTCTCGCTCCCGAAGCTCTCGAAGCGACCAGTCGCCGCCTTTCGCGTAGACGTCGGGACGGAGCTCCCCGAGCAGCGCTCGCGGTGTTTCTTCGCCGAACAGGGTGACCCAATCGACGCAGGACAACGCAGCGAGCATTTCCGCGCGCTGCCGTTCGCCGAGGATCGGCCGGTCCGGGCCCTTCTGTCGCCGAACCGTGGCATCCCGGTTGACCCCGACGATCAGCCGGTCCCCTAGGGAACGAGCCTCTTCCAGGGAGCGGACATGTCCCGGGTGCAGGAGGTCGAAACAACCGCTTGCGAGCACGACCCGCTCACCTCGCCGGCGGGCGCGCCGCACCCGCAGCGCCGCTTGCTTGCGGGTCAGGATCGCATCACGTGCTCGTTTCACCGGAACGCCTCCTGCAGACCCCCTTGTACTCGAACTTTCACGGACCCTTCAGAGCCCTGCGTCGATGTGGGGTATCACCCCGACGACTCTGCCTTTTTGAGTCCTACCGGACCCGCGGAAACCGCCGAAGCGCTCATTTTTCCTAAAGAAATTCACTGGTGGACCGAAACCCATCCCATGACTCAGAGCCCGGGCTGACCCCTGGGACCGAGGTAGGTCGAGCGATGGCAACGCATCCGAATCGAGTTCGCGAACTCCGCGAGAACCGACTGATGACCCAAGCCCAACTGGCGCGCAAGGCCAAGGTGGCGCTACGCACGATTCACAGTGTGGAGAAGGGCATGAATTGTCGGATGGACACCAAGCGAAAGATCTTGCTGGCTCTCGGCATGCGCTTCGAAGACAAAGATCACGTCTTCCCGCCGCTTCCGCGCCACGAAATCACGCCGCTTCCGACGCCGTCTTCTGACGGCGGCATGCAGAACCCCCACTAGGGCCGCCTAGCGGGTTCGCGGGCCTCGGCCCGCTTTTTCGTAAGAGCGCATCCGTCGGGTCGCACGATCCGTCTGCCCCACCCGATCCGGTACTATTCCGCCGTGGCTCCGCCACTTTTTGGGGGCGCGTTCCGATTGAAGACCGTCTGACGCTATTGGCCGACGTCGCGGGAATCGTTTCCCGCTCGCACGACCTGGAAGAGACGCTCGGCAACGTCGTCGACCTTGTCGCGAAACGGATGGACGCCGACGTCTGCTCCGTCTACCTCTCCGATCTCGATCACCAGAAACTCGAACTCGCGGCGACGAAGGGGCTCGATCGGGAAGGTGTCGGCCACGTATCGCTCTCCATCGGCGAAGGTCTGGTCGGCCTCGCCGCCGAGCGGGCGACGCCGATCTACACCTCGAACGCGTCCGAGGACCCGAGGGCCCGGCTGTTCCCGCAGTTGGGCGAAGAGCGCTACCAGACACTTCTCGCGGCGCCGCTGCGCGTGGGTGACGCGGTGGTCGGTGTGCTGGTCGTGCAGACGCAAAATCCGCGCGACTTCTCCGACGCGGACATCGCCCTTCTCGACACCTGCACCCAACTGATCACCCCGATGGTCATGAACGCCCAGGTGCTGGCCTTGACCGATCGCGACGGTGACGGTCGGGCCGCGTTCGCGAAGCGCCTCGCCGGGCAGGATCGGCCCCGTGACAACAACTACGAGCTCCGCGGGGCGCCCACGTCCCGCGGCATCGCGATCGGCCCGATCCATTTTCTCGAAGATCCCCTCGATCTCGACCCGAACGACTACACGCCACGAGAAGATCCGGAAAGCGAGCTCGCCGACCTGATGGAGGCGGTCGCCGCGGCGCGCCGCGAACTCCACGGTGTTCGCGACGAGGCGGGCGATCGATTCGGTCCCGAGTTCGCCGCAGTCTTCAACACGCACATCCAAATCCTCGAGGACAAGGGCTTCATCTCGCGGCTGACGGACGGCGTCGCAGAAGAAGGCAACGGCATCACGGCGATTCGCCGCGTGCGCGAGCACTACGCCCGCATGTTCGAGCGGATGGAGGATCCCTACTTCCGGGAGCGCGGAGCCGACGTCGAGGACGTGGCGCGACGCATCACGGCAAAGCTCCTCGGCGTACGGCACGACAACCTGCCGTTGTCCGACGGCACCATCCTCGTGACGTCCAACCTGCTCCCCGCGCACTTCGCGCTTCTCGAAACCGAGAGAATCGCAGCGCTCGTTTCCGAGCACGGCGGCCCCAACAGTCATGGAGCGATCTTCGCGAGAGCGCTCGAAATCCCGACGGTCACTGGGGTTACAGGCGTGCTCGAAGCGATGCGCGCGGGCGAACTCGCCATCGTCGACGGCGGGGCGGGGACCGTGCACTTGTCACCGGACGAGGCGCTGCAGCTCGAATTTCAGCGCGCTCGCGAACGCTACGCCGTCGCCGTGGAGCATCTCGATGCGTTGCGCGATCGGCCCGCAGAAACGCGAGATGGGCGCCGCATTCTCCTCACGGCCAACGCCGGACTCCTCGCCGACTTGCGCCACTGCGAGCAGCACGGCGCCCAGGGAATCGGCTTGTTCCGCACCGAGCTCTTGGCACTCGCGCAGCGCGGGTTCCCTCCGGAGAGCGAGCAAGAAAAGCTGTACGAGCGGGTCGCCGCCGCTCTCGCTCCGAACCCCGTTACGATCCGGACACTCGATCTCGGCGGCGACAAGGCCCTGGCTGAAGAGAATGAGGAGGAGAATCCGCAGCTCGGGCTGCGATCGATTCGGCTTTCCCTCTCGAACGAAAAGAGCTTTCGCGGTCAGCTGCGCGCCATTCTGCGAGCCAGCCGGCGCCGCAACCTCCGGCTGCTGCTGCCGATGATCTCAAGCCTCGAGGAGCTCTTGCGCGCGCGGCACCTCCTCGAGGAAACCATGGGCGAGCTTTCACGGCGGGGCGAGGATTTCGACTCGGCGATTCCCGTCGGCGTGATGATCGAAGTTCCGGCGGCGGCGTTGATTGCGCCGGCCCTCGCGACGCACTGTGATTTCTTCAGCATCGGAACGAACGACCTGACCCAGTACACCCTGGCGGTCGACCGCGGCAATGAGCGCGTTGCGCATCTATACGACCCGCTTCACCCGAGCGTGTTGCAGCTCATCGCCCGCACCGTCGAAGCGGCGGGGGAGCGCGATCTGGCGGTGTCCGTGTGCGGCGAAATGGCGACCAACCCGTTGGCGATTCCGATCCTCATCGGCCTCGGGATCGGCGAGCTGTCGGGGACGCCAAGCGCTGTCCCGGTCGTGAAAGAGATCGTCCGCGCTCTCGACAGCGAGGAAGTCGCGGAAGATGCGCGGCGCGCCACGGGGCTCGGAACGGCCGCGAACGTCCATCGGCTCGCCGCCGAGCGACTGCGCAAAGTCGGACTCCTCGAGCATCCGGACATCGGCACGTGGCTCGAGCGCGTCGTCACTTCGGTCGAAGCGGACTAGGCGCGGGCTAGACGTCGATCAACAGGCCTGAATGATCGCTCCCGGCAATCGGAACGACGCGAACGCGTTGTGCCTCCATGCGTCGGGTCAAGGCGTGATCGATCCGGAGAAGCCTCGGAGCGCTCGCCGTCGGTCCCCACGTGCGTTGGATCGCTTCGCCGCCGCGACCCGCTGCGTCGTTGAATTCCCGCAGCAGACGGCGATAGGCGGGCCAGACTGGCGTGGAATTGAGATCCCCGACCAGCATCTGGGGCCCGGGGTTACCGCCGACCCAGCGAAGAATACCAGCGACTTGTTCTCGACGTCCGGGAAGCGTCCGCCACGGCGGCCAGCAATGCGGCGCGAGGAGGTGGAGGTTGATCAGCTCGAAATCGCTGCGAACGCCGAACACCTCCCGTTCGACGCGGGCCACGCGCGCGTCCCGGCAGGACAGGGAGATGCGATTGACCTCGATCGGACGGTTCGCCGCGATCCCCATACCGCGGTAGTCCGTCGCCGGGTCGAGCTTTCCGTGGGAATACCTTTCCGACAGGGCACGTGCCTGATTGGGCCCGAGCTCCTGGAACGCCACGAGGTCGACCTTCCAATCGTCGAGCCTGGCCATCAGTTCGCCCGGCTCCGCGGCATCGTTCCACAAGTTGGCCGACAGGATCCGCAAGCTCGTCGTTACTCCCCGATGCCGAGTTCCCGGCACAGATCTCGCTCGAGTGCCGCGATGCGCGCCTCGAGCTCGTTCAGCGCCGAAGCGTCCGCAGCGTCGGAAGATTCATTCGGCACGGCGACTGGATCACCCAAGGCAAACCGGACCCGCGCGAAAGGCAGCGGCAGCTGCGTGCCATCCCAACTCCCGAAGCGGTGGGTCGGTTTGGCAACGATCGCGCATGGGATGAGCGGGGCGCGGCTAGACCGGGCGAGGTGAAGCACGCCGGGCTTGGCCTGGCGCGGAGGCCCTTTGGGGCCGTCGAGCAACACGGCTACGCGCGCGCCGTCGCGCAGCGCACGCACGCCCGCTTTCAAGGCGGCCGCCCCGCCGCGACTGCTCGAGCCCCGCAGGGACTCTCCGAAGCCAAGCGGCTGAAGCACCGCATCGATCAAGTCGCCGTCTCGCGATCGGCTGACCACGATCGAAACCCCGCGGTCCCGAAAGAGGTAGGCCGCCGACAGAAGGCCCGCGTGCCAGAGCCCTCCGACCATGGGGGGATCTGGCACCCGTGGTCCCTCGACGCGCCAGGTCGCTCCCAGCAAGCGAACGAGGGTCGCCGCGATGCGACCGAGGACACGGAGCCCGAGTGGGCTGAGGCGTCGCTTCACCGCGGGCTCGGCTTGCAGAGCCGTCGCGTCACGGGCGGCACCTCGGGCACGGCCTTCGTTTCATCACCGCACATTAGCTCGCGCGTCGGCGGGCTGGGGTCGCCCCGGTCGACGGCCGCGGTACCCTGTGGTAGCCAGTGCGCCGCGCGCAGGCGCCGAGTACGCATGAACAACGCCGAACCGATGGGTCTCTGGAATACCACGCTGGCATTCGTCGCCTTGACGAAGCCGCGCGTGCTGACCCTCGTCATTTTTTCGGGGCTTCCGGCGCTCGTGTTGGCTGCCGGTGGGTGGCCGGCTCCCTCGTTCGTCTTTCTCGTCCTGGCCGGCATCGCGATCGCGGCCGGCGCCGCCAATACGCTGAACTGCTATGTCGAGCGCGACCTCGACGCGCTGATGGAGCGGACCGCGACGCGGCCGTTGCCGAGTTCCGCACTCAGGCCCGAGGCGGCGCTCGCGTTCGGACTGACCTTGTCGGTGGTCTCCACCGCGCTCTTGTACGTCGTCGGAGGCGCGCTGGCCGCGCTTCTCGGCGTCGCGAGCATTCTCTTCTACGTGTTCGTCTACACCGTTTGGCTGAAGCCCCGATCGACGTGGAACGCCGTGGTCGGCGGCGCTGCCGGAGCCGCAGCGCCGCTCATCGCAGACGCTGCAGTCACCGGGAGCGTCGGCTTACCCGGAATCATCCTGTTCGCGATCATCTTCTTCTGGCAGCCGCCCCACGTATGGGCGATCGCCCTGTATCGCAAAGACGATTATCGGGCCGCCGGAATTCCGATGCTGCCGAACGTCATCGGCGATCAACCGACGCGCTGGCGCATGCTCTGGTACACCGTCGGGCTTCTCCCGGTCACGATGGCGCCCGTGCCGCTCGGCATGCTCGGTTGGGTTTACGGAGCTCCCGCCTTCCTACTCGGAATCTGGTTCACCTGGCACGCGGTTCGGGTCTTGCGGGAACAGGACGACGCCGCCGCGCGACGCATGTTCCGCGTGTCTCTGCTCTACCTGTTCGCGCTCTTCATCGCGATGCTCCTCGATCTAGCCCTCGCGTAGGTGCGCGGTTCGACGACCCGCTTTCGGGCCCCCGGGCTCGGACTGACGCTGCTCCTCGCAGTGGCGACCTTGGTGTGCGCCAGCCTGGGCGCTTGGCAGGTCAAGCGACACGCTTGGAAGACTGCGCTCATCGCCTCCCGGAACGCGCGCGTCGACATGCCTCCTGTCGAGGCTAAAGAACTCACAGGCGAAGCCGTCGCGTATCGTCGCCTGCAGCTCGCCGGTCGCTACGACGCCGCTCGGAGCTTTATCGTGCACCGCGAGCCGAACGAGCTGCGCGCCGGCGTGCGTTTGTTTTCGCCGCTGGTCCTCCCCGCCCCCGTGTCGGGTTTCGAAGCGGTTCTGGTCGATCGCGGCTGGCTTCCCCATGATGAGCTCGAGGCCGTGCTCGAGGCGACGGCCGCGGAACCTTCCGCCTCCGGCACGGCCCTCATCACTCCCATGTCATTGACCGACGCCGAGCCCGGCACGGAACCCGTGCGCGACGAATGGCTCTATTTCGATCCGCGACATCACGGGGTGCACGCCCAGCGGAGCTTGCCCTACGCCTTGGCTCCTTTTCTGTTGCTGCGCGACGCGGAAGGCGACGCGTATCCCCGAGGCGGCTACGAGCGGCCGAAGAGCTACGTCGACCACCGCGCTTACGCGGTGACGTGGTTTGCGATGTCGCTCGCGGCGGCGGGCCTTTGGGTCGGGCTCGGTTTCGAGCGCGGCCGCCGTGTCGCCTCGTAGCGTCGCTCAAGCGACGACGTTGACGAGACGCCCCCTCACAACGATCACTTTCTTCGGCTGTTTGCCGTCCAAGTGCCGGGCGACGCCGGGCGCTTCGAGCGCCGCTTCGCGAATCTCGTCTTCCGAAGCATCGGCTGACACTTCGATCTCGTCGCGGCGCTTGCCGTTGACTTGAACGGCGAGGCGCAGGGTTTCCGCGACGAGGAGCCGCTCGTCCGCTTCCGGCCACGCGGCGCGGGCCACGGACGGAGCGTGGCCCAAGGATTCCCACAGCGTTTCCGCGAGATGGGGGGCGAACGGCGACAACATCTTCGCGAAGGCTTCCGCGCCTTTCCGCGGAACGGGCGCGCCACGTGAGATATCGCGCGTCCAGACCATGAGCTTCGAAATCGCCGTGTTCATCTGCAGTTGCTCGAGATCGGCCGTGACGCCCGCGATGGTCTGCGCCGTCAAACGCGCCTGCGCCTCGGAGCCGTCGCCGTCCGCGATCTCAGCGGGGGTTTCGTCGTCTTCGACGATCAGCCGATACGCGCGCTGCAAGAACCGGTAGCAGCCCGGAATGCCGTCGGTGGACCAAGGCGCGCCTTTCTCGAGAGGCCCCATGAAGAGCTCGTAGAGCCGCATCGAATCCGCGCCAAAGGCCTCGATGACATCGTCGGGAGACACGACGTTCCCCCGGCTCTTCGACATCTTCTCCGTCACCAACTCAAGCTCGAGATCCGGGAGGTCCGGGTGCACCGGTCGCCCGTCGTTGTCGTCGATTTGCGCCGGGTGAAGGAAGCGCGCCTTGAGCTCCCGGCCGGTCTCCTGATGGAGCGCCTGCTCCCCTTCGATCCGGACCGCTGTCGACGGATAGGTGGCGACCGGCACGTCTTCTGCGTCGGACAGATTGTCGTCGTAGTAGCGGTAGCTCCGACCGAGGATCATTCCAGGGTTGAGCAGCTTCTGAAACGGCTCCTTCGTGTGAACCACACCGAGGTCGTAGAGCACTTTGTGCCAGAACCGCGAATAGAGCAGGTGGAGCACCGCGTGCTCGGCACCACCGACGTAGAGGTCGACCGGCATCCAGTAGCGCTCGGCTTGTTCCGAGACCAACGCTTCGTCGTTGTGGGGGTCGCAGTAGCGGAGGAAGTACCAACAACTGCCCGCCCATTGGGGCATGGTGTTCGCGTCCCGGCGGGCTGGTGCGCCAGTCTCCGGGTCGCGGGTTGCGACCCATTCGGTGGCTCTTGAAAGCGGTGTCTCGAATTCACCGCTCGGCCGGTAGTCGTCGAGTTCGGGAAGAAGCACCGGAAGATCGTCTTCGGGAACGAGTTTGACGGTTCCGTCTTCCAGATGGAGCAACGGGAAGGGCTCGCCCCAGTAACGCTGCCGCGCGAAGAGCCAATCGCGGAGCTTGTAGCTCACCGTGCCTTCGCCGCACTGTCGTTCCTCGAGCCACGCCGTCATCTTTCGCTTGGCTTCCGCGGTCGGGAGACCGTCCAGAAAATCCGAGTTCACAGCGTGGCCTTCGCCGGTGAAAGCCTCTTCGGCAATGTCGCCGCCGGCCACGACTTCGATGATCGGAAGGTCGTAGGTTTTCGCGAATGCGTAGTCGCGCTCGTCGTGGGCCGGGACCGCCATGATGGCGCCGGTGCCGTAGGTCGAGAGCACGTAGTCGGCGATCCAGATCGGGACCGGCTCCTCGGTGACGGGGTGGATCGCGAACGCGCCGGTGAAGGCCCCGGTCTTCTCGGCGGCTTCCGAAACGCGAGAGCGTTCGCTCTTCCGGGCCGCGGCTTCTGCATACGCCGCCACCGAAGCGCTTTCGGCATCGGTGGCGATTTTTTCGACCATCGGGTGGTCCGGTGCGAGGACCATGTAGGTCGCTCCGAAGAGCGTATCGGGCCGCGTCGTGAAGACGTCGATCGTCAGGTCTGCGTGACCGGCGACAGCGAAAGCGATGCGGGCGCCCTCGGAGCGACCGATCCACTCCTCCTGCATCTTCTTGATGTTGTCCGGCCAGTCGAGACCGTCGAGATCTTCGAGGAGGCGATCCGCGTAGGCGGTGATGCGCAACATCCACTGCCGCATCGGCATGCGGATCACCGGATGACCACCGCGCTCGCTCTTCCCGTCGATCACTTCTTCGTTCGCGAGTACGGTTCCGAGCGCCGGACACCAGTTCACGGGCACTTCCGCTTCGTAAGCGAGGCCCCTTTCGAAGAGTTTTTGGAAGATCCACTGGGTCCAACGGACATAGCCGGGATCCGTGGTGTCGATTTCGCGCGACCAGTCGTAGGAAAGCCCCAGTGCTTCGAGCTGCCGCCGATAGGTCGCGATGTTCTCCCGCGTCGTGTCGCGGGGGTGGGTCCCGGTCTCGATGGCGTGTTGCTCGGCCGGAAGGCCGAAGGCGTCCCAGCCCATCGGATGAAGCACGTTGACGCCGCGCATGCGCTTATAGCGCGAAAGGGCGTCCGTGCTGATGTAGCCCTTGGGGTGACCGACATGCAGGCCCGTACCGGAGGGGTAGGGGAACATGTCGAGGATGTAGAGTTTCTCGCGGTCGTGATCGATTTCGACGCGGAAGGTTTCGTTCTCGCGCCAATAGCGTTGCCAGCGGGCCTCCAGAGCCTTGGCCATCGAAGCGTCGTAAGACATCGCGGGGAACTTGCCAGAATTAAGATCGGGACGCCGCCGCTGTCTCGCCTACCCTTGGGGAGTGGGGCGATCTTCGACTTCCGGGCTCGAGATCTTCATCGTTTCGGACGGAACGGGCGAGACCGCAGAATCCGCGACGCGGGCGGCGCTGACGCAGTTCTCGTCGCCCTGGGAGCTGCGGAGTTTCGGTCAAATTCGGTCCGAGGCGCAGATCGACGCGGTGTTGACCGAGGCGGCGGAGCGCGGTGCCGTCGTTGTCTTCACCATCGTCCGAGAGGCGTTGGCGTCCCTCGTCGTCGAACGCTGCGAAGCCCTGCAGGTCCGCTGTGTCGACGTGCTGGGCCCCGTCCTTGGCACTCTCGCCGCCGCGCTCGGAACAGAGCCTCTTCACCGTCCAGGACTCGCGCACGGGGTGACGCCGGATTACTTCCGCCGCATCGAAGCCGTGGAGTTCTCGGTCAGCCACGACGATGGCGCGAACTTGGCGACGCTCCACCAGGCCGATCTCGTGCTGACCGGCGTGTCTCGGAGTTCGAAGACGCCTCTTTCGATGTACTTGGCTCACCGCGGCTACAAAGCGGCCAACGTGCCGTGGGTGGCTTCCGTCGAGCCTCCGGAAGCGCTTCTCGAGCTACCCGTCGATCGCGTGTTCGGGTTGACCGTCGACCCGGACACGCTTACGGAAGTTCGTCGCGCACGGGTGCGGGCGCTCGGCAGCTCGCCGTGGGCGCACTATTCCGATCCGGAAGCCGTCCGCGAAGAATTGAAAGAGGCACGCCGTTTTTTTCGCGAGCAGGGCTTTCGGGTCATCGATATCACCGGAAGGGCCGTCGAGGAGAACGCGGCACGGGTCATCCAAAAGATGCAACGCCGGGCGTCGGGGTAGGGCTCAGCCCTCGGAGCGAGCCTCGGCCTCCGCTTCTTCGAGGAGTGCCCGGGCAAAGCGCGGTTTCACGATCGCGTAGAACGCCGGGACGATCGTCAGGGCTCCCAGCATGTTGATCACCATGAGGATCACCAGGAGCTGCGCCATTTCGGCTTGGAAGCGCAGATCGGAGAGCATCCAGAGGGCGATCCCGCCGACGATGGTGGTGGCCGTAAAGCTCACCGCCATGCCCGTCGTCCGCACCGCCCGGCGAACCGCCTCGGCCATGTCGCCGCGGGTATGGACGACCTCTTGCCGAATGCGGTCGACGATGTAGATGGCGTAATCGACGCCGATGCCCACCCCGACGGACTGCACGGGCAGCGTGTTGATGTTGAGCCCCACGTCGCGCCACGCCATGTAGGCCAGCGAGAGCATCGTCGCTGTGGCCAGCTGGATGACGATGATGGTACCGCTCCAGAGCGAGCGATAGACCAGCGTCTGCAGGACATAGACGACCAGCAAGATCAGCGAGATGTTCGCGATGTGACCGCGCTCGACTTCGTCGTTGACGGCGGCGAGGATTCCCATGACACCGCCCGCCAACACAAACTGTACGCCGCGCGTCCACGAGTTTGTGGGCTGGTACTTGGGGGTCTGATCGACGGCCTTCAGATCCTGGACGATGAGGTCGCGCGTGTGAATGGCCAGTGCGCGTATGCCGAGCTCGTCGTCTTCCCAGTAGGCGTCGACGTCGGAGAGCTCCCAATCGCCGAGCCGACTCGGCCACCAGAGGATCTCTCCTTCCGCGACGCGGCTGCGCTCTTCGGCGTAGTCGGCGATGGCTGCCTCTCGGAACGCTCCGGCCCACTCGGGGAGCTCGCTCGCGTCCGCGACTTCTGTACCCAGTCGTGCAGTAAAGGCGCCGTCATCGGTGCGCAACGTCGCACGCAACGTGTGGTGCCGTTCCGGAAGCATGGGACCGATCATGTAGTAGAGCTTGTCGAGCAGGCTCTCTCGCGAGAAGAACGGCGCGCCATCTTCGGCGCGGTCACGGTCCAGGCGTAAGTTTACGGCGCCGATCGGGTGCTCGACGATGAATCGCCGTGCCGCTTCGACGGCGCGACGGATCGTGTCGCCCCGATGGTCGGGGAAGAAGAACTGAATGTTCGCTTCCCGACTATCGTCGGTCATGAACGGCCGAAGAAAACCCGGTGGGCCGTTCGTCTTGAGCTGGAACAAGACGTTACGAACGGTTCCGGGTTCGTCGGGGACGAACTGCCATTTCGGATCCCCGTAGTGATTCTGTTGCCAATAGGCCCGGATGATCGGAACGATCGAAACCGTCGCGCCGACGTCCGTGTAGCGACGCATCCAGCGCTCGAACTCCTCGAGCCGTTTGATCGGTTCGGGATCGGCATTCGCGTTGTCGCGGTCGCCATCGGCGTACACCACGAACGAATCGACACCGCCGAAGCGCTCCGCAATTTCGGCGGTGGCGACGTTGAATTCATGATCGGGCCACAGTAGGAACGACCCCGGATTCGCTTCGCCAATGGTTGAATGCTCGAGGACAATGACGGTCGACACGGCGAGGACCAGCAGTGCGGTGCCCGCGACGACCCACTTTCCGACCGCGTGGGTTACGAAGTTTCCGAGCCCCGTGAGACCGCGAACCATGAAACCCGGCAAGTAGTGCTTCGAGTCGTGGGGCGCGGGCAAGTAGCAGATCATCACGGGATGCAGGATCTCGACGGTAAAAAGGATCGATACGACCCAGAACGCACCGAACACGGCGAGGTCACGCATCTGCGGGATCGTGGTGATGAGAATGACTAGGAGCCCGAGGAAGTCCGTGATGATGCCCAACGTGCCGGGAACGATGAGCTCCGCCATCGCTTGTGTCGCGGCCTCGTTCTTGGCGCCGTCGATATCGTCGCCGTACTCCGGTGCCAGGCGTTCGTAGTCTTCAAAGAAACGCTCCGCCATTTGCACGGTGTGGGAGACCGCGCGCGCCGTGATGATCATCGGGATGACCAAGACGAGCGGATCAAACGTGATGCCGACCCAGCCCGTAAACCCCAAGCCCCAGAGTGCCGTCGCGAGGGCCGCGATGAACGGAATCAACACGCCGTGTAGACGGCGGAAGTAGATCAAGAGGAGGAGGAAGGTCACCAGGATCGTCAGTGCGACGAAGAGCCCGATCTGGAAAGCGTGCTCGATGATCCAGCCCTGGTGCGTCGGTTCACCTGAGACATAGACCGCGACTTTGTCGTCTTCTTCCTCCGCCTTGATGCGTTGTACGTGCTCGAAGACGGCCTGGTAGATCTCGCGGCTGTTCAGCCGGTCGGAGACGAAATCCGCCGAAATAAACGCACCTTGCTCATCGAGCGAGACGAGTCGTCCGTAGATGAGCGGGGGGTTTTGAAGCACCAGGTCCCGAATGCGATCCGCTTCTTCCTGGGTCTCCGGCACCGTCTTCATCAAGACGTCGGACGTGATCGCGCCGTCGGCCTCGATCGTGACGACGCGCGTGCTCCGCGCAGCGAGTGAGTTCACCCGGTCGTGGTTGACGGGGTAGGGGGGATACCTGCGGTCGAGCTCTCGACCGATTTCCGCGGAGGAGAGCCCATCGGCCTCGAGTTTGGCACGGAGCGCTTCCCGCTCCTCGGTGTGACTGTCGTACCCCACGCCATCGAGGCGATCGGTGATCGTTCGGATCTTGCCGAGAATGTGCGGCGTAAAAATCGTGCCTTCCCGGGCGACGACGGCGATGGCGACGAGGGAGGAGCCTCCGAAGTGTCGAGAGAATTCATCTTGCGCGTGGATAAAGGGATGGTCGGGCCACAGCGAGCGCGCGCTGGCATCGACCCGGACCACCGGGCCCGGTAGTGGCGTTCCGAACGCGGTCGAGACGGCATTCACCGTGGGGTACAAGAAGAACAGGGTCGCGCTGAGCAGGGCGAGCGCGATCCACCCCCTGTTTCCGACGACGAAACGCGCCAGTCGCATCGTGAATGAGGCGGGATTGTCGTCGACCATGCTCGTCCTTGATGCGGAGCGGCTCCATGGCGCCGCGCCGCCCCGCGCAGGATAGCCGTGCGCCCTCGCTTCGCTCGCGCCGTCGGTTGCTACCGTCCTTCCGTGACTTCCCGCAAACCCACGTTGTTCGTGACCCGCCGACTGCCCGGCGCAGCACTCGCGTCGGTCGCCGATCGCATCGAACTCGACGTGTTCGAAGGCGACGCCGCTCCCGAACCGGAAACGTTGCTCGAGCGTACCGCTCGAGCCGACGGTTTGTTGTGTTTGTTGACCGACCGGATCGATACCGCCTTGCTCGCAGCGAGTCCCGGCCTACGCGTGGTTTCGAGCTGCTCGGTGGGGCTCGATCACGTCGATCTCGACGCATGCACGGATCGCGGCATTCCCGTTGGCCACACGCCCGGCGTGCTGGTCGATACGACCGCTGAACTGACGTTGGCACTCCTGTTCGCCACCGCGCGCCGCATCGCGGAAGCGGATCGTTTCGTCCGGTCCGGAAGCTGGAAAACCTGGGAGCCGGAGCTCATGCTCGGCCGCGATCTCAGCGGCGCG
Organism: Myxococcota bacterium; assembly: GCA_965223705.1. Lineage (GTDB taxonomy): Bacteria > Myxococcota_A > UBA9160 > UBA9160 > UBA6930 > UBA6930. The sequence goes on from OZ245015.1 coordinate 789,499, forward strand.
ACACTCGGGGTGATCGGCCTCGGTGCGATCGGGCGCGCCGTCGCAACGCGCGCGCAGGCCTTGGGAATGGACGTCACGGCTTGGTCGCGATCCGGTCGGTCCGTCGCCGGTGTTCGCAACGTCACCCTGGAGGAACTCTTACGCGGGTCGGACTTCGTCAGCATCCACGTCGCATTGGTCCCGGAGACGCGAGGCCTGATCGACGCGGACGCGCTCGCTCGGATGAAGCCGGGGGCCATTCTAGTGAACACCGCACGGGGCGGAATTGTCGACGAAGGCGCGCTCGCGGAGCGCCTGTCGAGCGGAGCGATTGCGGCGGCGGGCCTCGACGTATTTGCCGACGAACCGCTACCGGCGGATTCACCGCTCCTCGGGCTTGCGAACGTCGTTTTGCTGCCGCACATCGGCAGCGCGAGCTATCGAACCCGAGAGCGCATGGCCGACCTGGCGGTGGCGAATGCGCTGGCCGGTCTCACGGGCGAGTGTCTGCCGCACTGCGGCAATCCGGAGGTCTATTCGAGCGCGGCCGCGCGACACTGATCGAGAAACTCGCGAGGCGAAACGACGCTGGCTCCGCGATGCTGACAGCGGCCCGAGAGGCTGTGGTCGGCGGTGACAACGCGAACGGCTTCGGGTGCCGGGGCTCGTCGAACGGCGGCCGCGATCCAGGCATCCGCCGACGGAGCGAAGACCACCCGCATGGCCGCGCCGTCTTCGCCGGGGGGCGCGGGCCGGGGACCGTCGAACACGACCGTCACCGGTGAGTCCTCGCTCGCCACCGGCGCGACGATGCGAAGGAGCTTGTCGCGCGCCTCGCGCCGCCACCAGCCCTCCTGCGTTTCGTCGCTCCGAACGAGGCCGCCGACCTGCAGGACGTTGAAGCCGTCGACCAACCACGTCGTGCGCTCACACACCTTTGCCATGACCACTAAAGTTAGAGCGGTTGCGGCCGTGCTGGGACTCGTCTACCACCGGCGCATGGCGTCACCCGGGAAAGAGCTCCGCATCGGACTCGTCCAGCAACGCTGCGGGGACGATCACGAGGCGAACTTCGCCCGCGCGGCTTCCGGCATCGAAGAAGCTGCGGACCGGGGTGCCACGCTCGTCTGCCTTCAGGAGCTCTTCCGCACGCCGTACTTTTGTCAGAGTGAAGACGCGTCGGTGTTCGATCTCGCCGAACCCGTTCCGGGACCCAGCACCGAGCGGCTCGGCAAGCTCGCCGCGAGACGCGGTGTCGCGATCGTGGCGTCGCTCTTTGAGCGGCGCGCGGCCGGCCTCTATCACAACACCGCGGTGATCATCGACCGCGACGGGAAGATCGCGTCGCGCTATCGCAAACTCCACATCCCCGACGATCCTCTCTACTACGAGAAGTTCTATTTCACGCCCGGCGATCTCGGCGTCGAGACGGCGGACATCGCGGACGCACGGATCGCCACGCTCGTCTGCTGGGACCAGTGGTTTCCCGAAGCGGCGCGCCTCGCCGCGTTGGGTGGGGCCCAAGTGGTGACCTACCCGACCGCGATTGGCTGGCAGTTCGACGAGGGAGCGGAGATCGACGCGGCGCAGCGCGACGCCTGGGAAACGGTTCAGCGCTCCCACGCCATTGCGAACGGCGTGTTCGTCGTCGCCGTCAACCGCGTCGGGCCCGAGGGAGGCATCCGCTTTTGGGGGAGCTCCTTCGTCGCAGACCCCTTCGGTCGCGTTCTCGCCCGAGCCTCCGAGACGGACGAGGAGGTGCTCGTGGTGCCCTGCGATCTCGGTAGGGTCGAGTCCGTCCGCAGGGACTGGCCCTTTCTCCGGGATCGCCGTGTCGACGTCTACGGAGATCTCGTGCGGCGCTACCGGGACTAGGGTGGAGCGGGAGAGCGACGAAGCGTCGCCCGCCGCCTCGGGTTTTCGATGGCCAGCCGAGTGGGAGACCCACCGCGCGACGTGGCTCGCTTGGCCGCACAACCCCGAAACCTGGCCCGGGATGCTCGAGCGAGCGGAGGCGGCTTTCGCGGAAATCGTTCTCGCCCTTTGCGAGCTGGAAATGATCGAAATTCTCGTCGGCGACGAGCGGACGGAAGGTCGCGCGCGAGAGCGACTCGCGGCCCGCGGAGTACCCGATCGCCGGGTGGTCTTCCGACGGATTTCCACGGACGACTCCTGGCTGCGAGACACCGGACCGGTCTTTCTGTCGCGCGGGCCGGAGCTCGCCGGGATCGATTTCCAGTTCGATGCCTGGGGGGGAAAGTATCCACCCTGGGAGCGGGATGGCGCTGTGGGTCGTGCGGTGGCCGAGGCCGCGGGCGCCCGGGTGTTCGACGCGCCCTTCGTTCTCGAGGGCGGCTCGATCGACGGCGACGGCCAGGGGACCGTCCTCACCACCGAGAGCTGTCTGCTCGAATCGCGCCCCGAGGCCGGCCGCGATCGGGCTCGGATGGAGGGGCGCCTCGCGGACTTTCTCGGGGCTCGTTCGGTCGTTTGGCTCTCCGGGGCTGTTGCGGGCGACGACACCGACGGCCATATCGATGACCTGGCACGTTTCGCAGCCCCGGGGATCGTCGTCGCCGGCCGCGAGGCGAATGAGTCGGATGCGAATTACCGCGCTCTCGAAGAAAACCTCGAGAAGCTCGCGTCCGCCGAAGACGCAGCCGGTCGGCGGTTCGAGGTGGTTCCCCTTCCGATGCCCAGTCCGGTGTGGGAGGGCGGGGTGCGCTGTCCCGCGAGCTATTTGAACTTCTACATCGCGAACGGGGCGGTCTTGGTCCCGACCTTCGACGTCCCCGAGGACGAACGCGCGATCGGTATTTTGGCCGAGCTCTTCCCGACGCGAGAGATGATCCCGATCCCGGCCCGCCCGCTCATCGTCGGCTTTGGCGCGGTCCACTGCTTGACCCAGCAGGAGCCCGCCGTGACCTAGTCGCGGGAAGTTGGTGCAGCCAGGGGCCGGATTAGGTACACCCAGGCAAGCCAAGACCCCGAGAAGCCAAGTCTTTCCGTTAAGCGGCTCCGCTCGTGAGGAGGTCATTTTGATCGAAGTCAAGGAACACGATCTGCTGATCGTCGGCGCCGGAGGCGCCGGCCTACGGGCGGCAATCGCCGCCGCCGAAGCGGACCCGGAAGCGAGCATCGCCGTCGTTTCGAAGGTCTACCCGATGAGGAGTCACACCGTCTCCGCTGAAGGCGGTGCCGCGGCCGTCGCTCGGGCCGACGACACCATCGAGATGCACGGGTATGACACCGTGAAAGGATCGGATTTTCTCGGCGACCAAGACGTCATCCAGTATTTCGTGGAGGAGGCTCCCAAGGAGCTGACGCTCCTCGAGCATTGGGGTTGTCCCTGGAGCCGCAACGAAGACGGGTCCCCGGCGACCCGAGCGTTCGGTGGCATGACCACGAAGCGCACCTGGTACGCGGCCGACAAAGTCGGGTTCCACATCCTGCACACGCTGTTCCAGCACTCGATGCGGTTCGACAACATCGTACGCTACGACGAGAACTTCGCGACGGCGCTGCTGGTGGACGACGGTGCGGTACGCGGTGTGGCGTCGCTGTCGATCCGCGAAGGCATCGTGCGCTGCATTCTGGGCCGTGCGGTGATCCTCGCGACGGGCGGCGCCGGAAAATGCTTCCCGTTCACGACGAACGGCATGATCAAGACCGGCGACGGCATGGCGCTCGCTTACCGCGCAGGCGTTGCCTTGAAAGACATGGAGTTCGTGCAGTATCACCCGACCGGACTGCCCGGGACGGGCATTCTCATCACCGAAGCCTCCCGCGGCGAGGGCGGCTACCTGCGCAACGCCCAGGGCGAGCGCTTCCTGGTCGACTACGACTACGGCGTCGGAACCAAGGCCGAACTCGGTCCGAGAGACATGATCTCGCGCGCCATCATGGGAGAGATCGCCGCCGGTCGCGCGGTGAAGGGAACGTATGGCGAGCACGCGCTCCTCGATCTCACGCACTTGGGCGAAGAGAAGATCATGACGCGGCTGCCCTTCGTGCGAGAGCTCGGAACCACGTATGCCGGGGTCGATCCCGTGCACGAGCCGCTGCCGGTCCGCCCGGTGGTGCACTACATGATGGGCGGTGTCGATACGGACATCACGACCGCCACATCACTTCCCGGTCTCTACGCGGCCGGCGAAGTCGCGAGCGCCTCGCTCAACGGTGCGAATCGGCTGGGATCGAACTCGCTCACGGAGTGCCTCGTCTTCGGCGCGCGGGCCGGACTCACCGCACTCGAGTACGCGAAGGGCGTCGAGGCCGGTAACGAAGCGCGTCTCCGAAGCCAGACGGCGGACGAGGCCGAACGGCTCGACGGTCTTCGCGGGCGCAAGAAGGGCGGCGAGCGCATCTCGCAGATTCGTCGCGAGATGAACGAATCGCTCGAGACCGGTTGCGGTGTCTACCGCGAGCAGGAGACCATGGCCCAGACCGTGCGCACCATGGCCCAGCTGCGGGGTCGCGTGGCGGACCTCGGCCTCGAAGACGAGAGCAAGGTGTTCAACACCGAGCTCGTCGCGGCCCTCGAGCTGCACAACATGGTCGATGTGGCCGAGACCGTGGCCATCGCGGCGCACGCGCGGAAAGAGTCTCGGGGCGCCCACGCGTGTAGCGACTTTCCAAATCGCAACGATCAGGAATATCTGCATCACTCCCTCGTTTACTGGGATCCTGCAGGTCCGCGCTTGGATAAGAAGTCGGTGAATTTGGGAACCTGGGAACCCGAGGAACGGAAGTACTGATGAGCTCCGAGAAGAAAACATTCAAGGTCACGCGGTTCGATCCAGACCAAGACGAGCTGCCGCGCACACAGACCTACGAGATTCCGGTTCGAGACGATTGGAAAGTGCTCGACGCGCTGAACTACATCAAAGACGAAGTCGATCCTTCGCTCTCGCATCGTTGGTCTTGCCGCATGGCTGTGTGCGGGAGCTGCGGGATGCAGGTGAACGGCGAACCGAAATTGACCTGCAAGACGGCGCTCAGCGACTACGGTGACACGCTCGAAGTGGAGCCCCTCGCGAACTTCCCCGTGATTCGCGACCTGGTCGTCGAGTTGGAAGGCTTCATGGAGAAGTTCAAGGCGGTGAAGCCTTGGATCATGTCCGCGAAAGAGCGCGCCGCGGAAGACGGCCCGACGACCCAGTCACCGGAAGAGCTGGCGGAGTTCAAGCAGTTCAGCATGTGTATCAACTGCATGCTGTGTTACGCGGCCTGTCCCGTGGTGGGCAACGAACCGGATTTTCTCGGCCCGGCTGCGTTGGCGCTCGGTCACCGTTACAACCAGGATACGCGTGACGACGGCGCAGCGGAGCGCAACGACGTGTTCCGAGACGAAGGAGGGGTATTCGCGTGCTCGTACGCGAACGAGTGCAGCAACGTGTGTCCGAAGAACGTCGACCCGTCGGCGGCGATCCAGCAGGCGAAGCTCATGAACGTGCTGGATTGGGCGAAGAGCTTCGTCATTCCCCGAGGAGGTCAGTCATGAACTCCGTCGTCAGTCGAGGAGGCCAGTCATGAGCTTGCGCGCGCGCGTAGACGCCATGAAACCGTCTCAGCCGGGCCCGACCCGGACGGCCCCGCCGCGGATGCCGAACAACTTCCCCGGGCGCGGCAACTACTTGGGTTACGTCGCTTTCGGTATGTGCGGGTTCATCCTGTACGCCGTTTCCTTTCTGATGTTGCGTGTTGTCTGGGCCCTCGGTGACGGCGAGCGGTCCTGGAACCTCCTGATGGAGAGCTTCAAGAACCCGATCTACATCTTGTTCCATGTGTTTGCGCTGGTTGCGCTCACGTGGTTCGCCCTGCGGTTCTTCCGGCTGTTCCCGAAAACGCAGCCGCCGAGTCTCGGGCCGTTTCCGCGACCGCCGGACGCTTTCTTTTCCGTCGCGCTCAACGGCGGCTTCGTGCTGATCTCAGCGTTGGTGATCGCTGTTCTCTGGGGGGCGGTTCTGTGAAATTCCTCATGCTGAAACTCGAGCCGATCATCTGGCAACTCTTCGGCGGGGGCATGCTGCTCGGCGCTTTCCTGTTCCCGGCGTACCTGTTTGTCGTCGGCTTCGCGGCGCCGACCGGAATCGCTCCCGCGGAGGGTCTGGCTTACGACCGAATGCTCGGGTTGGCTTCGAGCATCCCCGGTCGCGTCATCATCGCGGCCGCGATCGCCTTGCCGCTCTGGGCGGCAGCCCACCACGTGCGACACATCTTCATCGACTTCGGCGCGCTCGCGAAAGACGGCGTGACGGGTCTCGCGTGCTATGGGCTTGCGGCGCTCGGTAGTTTGCTCGCGATCGTCGCTGTGATCCGGCTCTGAGCGAAATCGAAGACGCCGAAGCGCGCCGGGCGCGGATCGAAGAGAAGTTGCGCGAGCGCCTCGACGCGACGCACGTCACCGTCGAGGACGAGAGTCACCTCCACGCCGGGCACGCCGGCGCGCGCTCCGGCGCCGGACACTTCGCGGCAGAAATCGAGTCGTCGCGCTTTCGCGGCCTCTCTCGGGTCGCCGCGCAGCGCCTCGTTTACGACGCGCTAGCGGACGAGATGCCCCACGCGATCCACGCGCTGCGCATCAAGACGCGAGTCCCCGCGACGTAGTCAGCTGAGGATCTAGCTGGGTATCGCGAGGACGGGGCAGGTGGGGGTGCCGCGCGCAGTTCCGCAGCGCCGCTGACACGTGCGACGGATCTCTTTAGCCTCGCCGGCGCGAGGATGTTTGAGCACGGTACCCCCACCTGCCCCGGCCCTGCCTCGATCTGCGCGTAAAGACTCCCTAGCGGCTGCGCTCGAGATACGAGTCGTGCCAATCGTCGAGGGAGACGCTAAAGCCCGCGGCGCTGCGGTGTCCGCCGCCTCCGCGCTCTGTCGCGAGCTCCGCGACGTTGAAGTCGCCTACCGAATAGATCGATATGTCTACGCGCCGGGCTTCGACGTGATAGACAATTCCGCACGGAACGCCGTGGGCCGCTCGCGTCGCCAGCTCGTGCCCGATCCAGGGGCGGTGGGAGGACGACGCGACGGCTTCTACGAGGTGCTCGCCGAGTTGCACCGGGTGCGCACCTTCGACGGCGCGATCGATGGCGAGCCGCTGTGCGCGAACGATGGGTTCCCCCTCTTGTGCCAGGCGCTCGGGATCCGCATCGGCGAGCCGGTCCCAGGTAGGGAAGCGCATGGGGTAGGAGGCGATTGCCGCATTGACTTCTCGTGAGTGCGGCAATTTGAAGCGCCACATATCTTGGTCTTCGATGTAGCCGAGGAGCTCCGGCAGGGGGACATCGGGGTTCCAATGGTGCCAAGCGAGAACCGCTCCCGAGGCGTTCAGGTCGAAATGAACGCGATGGTGCGGGTGCCGCCCGTAGCCCGCGAGACCGGAAGTGCCCTCGATTCGATCCCGCGCGGTGATGTGGTGGTCGACAATGTGGAGGATTGCCGCTTCGTCCCACAGCGATTCGAGTTCCCGGTTGCTCGGCGCGATGTCGACGAAGGCCACTTCGTCGCCCACGTGAGCCCCCGCCTCGATTCGCTCGTCGTGGCTGCGCGGGATGTAATGCGCGTCGTCGCCCCAGGCGTTTCGTACCGCCCAGGCTGCGCCAAAGCCGTCGGGACAACCCGCATGGTAGTAACAGACGCGAACCATCTCGCGAGCTTAGCGGCTTTTTTCGAGAAGGATCGCCGGGCGCCGACTCATGTTTCGCGCCGGAGGCGCCGTAGAATCAGAGCGATGGGAATCGAGGCGAAAGGGTCATGACCGAGACGCTCGAGCTGTTGGCACTCGATGTCGACGGAACCCTCGCGGCACGGGGCAACGATGTGAGCCCGGCGACGGTGTCGGCGCTGCGGCACTTGGCCGCCACGGGTATGCACATCGCCCTGTGCACGGGCCGTCGCTACCGCAGCGCGCGTCCAATTCTCAACGCCGTGGATCTACAACTTCACGCCGTCTGCTTAGGCGGTGCACTCGTCAAGAATCCCGAAGGAAACTCCATCGCATCGACGCGGTTTTCCCCACACAGCTTCGCGAAGCTCGCGGGCTTGATTCGCGAGCAAGGGCAAGCGGTGATCGCACAGTGCGACGACGCGACTTACGATTTTGCGATCGACGGTTCTGTCGCGTGGAACTCCGAAACCGCCTTGTACCACCGCATCAACGAGGCGCACGCGGAATGGCGAGCCACCCTGTACGCCGAAGAGCGGGACGATGTCCTCGTGGTCGGGAGTTTCGGCTCACACGCACAGATGAGTGAGCTGCGACAGACGATCTTGGGGGTATTCCCAGACGAGTACACCGTCCACGTCCTCCGCAGTGTGGGGCCCGACGCCTGGTACTGCGAAGTGCTGCGCCGCGGAATCGACAAGTGGACCGGCCTATCGCAACTGATCGACCATTTCGGACTGAATCCCGAGCAGGTGTGCGCTGCCGGCGACGAACTGAACGACGTGCCGGTGTTGCGCCAGGTAGGTCTGGGGGTCGCGATGGCCAACGCCCGGGAAGAACTCAAGGAAATCGCTCATCGCGTCGTCGGGTCGTGCGACGGCGACGGGTTGGTGCCCCTGCTCGAGGAACTCGCAGCCGGGCGTTCTTCCTAGGAGCGCCGCCGCTCCTCCAGTTCCTCGAGGGTCCGGGGCCAGTCCTTTTTCAAAAGACGCGACAGGGCGCGGTCGGCGAGGAGTTTCCCGCCGGTTTGGCACGTCGCACAGTAGTTCGTCTCGCGACTCGCGTAGACGATGCGTTGAACGGGATCTCCGCATCGCGGGCACGGCTTTCCGAAACGCCCGTGCACCGCCATGTCTTTTCGGAATGCGGTGACTTTTTCCGGGAAGCCTCTGCCCACTTCCTCGCGCATGCGGTCGGTGAAGGCGACGAGGGTCGCCGGAATCGCTTCGAAGAGGCGGTCGATCTCGGTGTCCTCGAGACGCTGACTGAGCTTCACGGGGGAGAGTTCCGCCGCGTGGAGAATCTCGTCGGAGTAAGCGTTGCCGATTCCGGAGAACATCCGCGGATCGGAGAGGCACCGCTTCAGCGTGTGGTTCTCCGCAGTGAGCGCGCGCCCGAACGCCTCCCGCGACATCTCGAGGGGCTCGAGGCCGCCGGGGTCGTGGGCGCGCATCTCCTCCTCCGATCCGGCGACGTAGAGGGAGGCACGCTTCTTCGTGCCCGCCTCCGTCATCGTCAAATACCCCGAAGCGAACTGGAAGCGCGCGTGCTCCGCCCGAGAGCCGCGACCCGGTTTCGCCCGACCGTCGCGGTAGCGAAGGCGCCCCGCGATCATCAGATGAATCACAAGCCAGCGATCGTTCGAGAAGCCCAGCGCGATGCGCTTGCCGAGGCGTTCGACGCGCTCGGCTTCGGTCCCTTCGACGGCGGATAACGGTGGGTCGACGCTCCGAAGAAACGACGGCGAAAAGACGCTGGCCCGGAGGAGGGTCTCGCCGATGACGCGACGGCGGAGCGCCTCCACGTAGACCGTGATGTCCGGAAACTCGGGCATCGTCCTAGCGTCGCATACTCACGCGGCGCAGACGTAGTCCCGAGTCTCCAGGTAGCCACGAGCATCGAGGTGACGGCGGATCTGCGCTCGTGCGGAAAGCCCCGAGACCGCAGCAATCACCCGGACTCCGTCGGGCCGCTCCGGGAGTGCGTCGGGGCCGATGACGGGAGCGCCCGCGATCTGCCGGCCGATTCTCCGCGGGTGGACTTCGATGATTCGGGTCGGCCTCCGGCCGAGGGCGCGCAGCGCTTTCGCCAAGGCGCGCGCCGTCGGGCCATACCCCCACAACGCGTAGTCGTGTCGCTCGCGCAGAATCCCCGAGGCGAGGAAGTGCGCTTTGCAAGCGGTGAACTGCGCTCCGTTGTAGCGCGGATCGCTCCGCGACAAACCCGCCGGGCCTTGGCGCCACCCGAGGAGACGGCGCGATACCACGCCGAGCTTCAGGCCGCCGGCGAGGGCGCGCAAAACGAGGTCGTAGTCCTCGGGCCACGGCGTTTCGCGGTAGCCGAGTCGTCGGAGGACTTCCGTTCGTATCAGCAAGGACGGGTGGGCGATCGGGCATTCGACGAAGGCCTCGGCCCGGACATCGTCCGGGGACGCGATGGCGTTGAGCCACGCCTCGTAGCGTCGGCGGCCCTCCGTCAGATCCCGGCGGGGGAACATCCGTACGTGGCAACCCAAACCGGAGAGCTCGGGATCGGCCAGGAGCTCCCCCCGCTGCAAGGCGAGACGGTCGCGATGCATCCAATCGTCCGCGTCCATACGTGCGACGAACGCGCCCCGCGCCCTGGCGACTCCAAAGGCTAGAGCACCGACGATTCCCGCGGCCGGCCTTTGGAACACCCGAAAGCGCGGGTCGCGCCGGGCGAAGCTCGATGCGATCTCGAAGCTACCGTCGGTCGACCCGTCGTCGATGACCAAGCACTCCAAGCGCCGAAGGCTCTGACGCTCGACGCTCCGCAGAGCGGTTTCGAGGGTGCGAGCGCCATCCCTCACCGGTAGGACGACGCTTACGACGTCCGACGGGAGCCTGGTATCCTCGGTCTCCATGCGCCGCACCCCCATCGGAACGTTCATCGGCCTAGCCGTCGCCCTGTTTCTCTACAACCAGATGAATTCGAGCTCCGGCCAGACTACGCCGGAGCCTTTCGACCCGAATGTCTCCGGGCCGGTCGTGACCGGCGTCCAGCAAGCGTACCTGCAGAAAGCCTCCGGAGTTCTGGTCGAGGAGACCGGTGTCGTCGACCGGGTGCTCGAGGACGATCTCGAAGGCTCGCGACATCAGCGCTTCGTCGTCCGCCTGCGAGACGACCACACGATCTTGATCGCCCACAACATCGATCTTGCCCCGCGGGTCCCGCTCGAGAAGGGCGATCCGGTCCGCTTTTTCGGCGAGTTTGAGTGGAATCCGCGCGGCGGCGTCGTCCACTGGACTCACCGAGACCCCCAGCGACGCCGCCCCGGAGGCTGGATCGACCACGATGGGGAGCGGTACCAATAAGCGGTCGTCGGCCCCCGGTGCGGAGCCAGGAGACGCGCCCTCACCACAAAAATTGCTATTGGTTCTGTGTGCGCGCGCGATGGCTGGGAATCGTTGCAGCCGCTCTGTTGTTGACCCTCCCCCCAGGTACTTCACGCGGCGACGAAGAGCCGGACGACGCGAGGCCCGTGTCGCCCGCCGCTGGTCCTGCGAGTTCCGATTCGGTGACAGGCATCACCGATGCTCCTGACACCGGCGGTGTAATTTCCTCACAGCGATGGGAGGCGGCAACGCTCCTCGGCCACGACGTCGCGCCGGGCGACCGGCGGCGTCTGATCCTCCGTGCGAGTGAGTCGTTCGCTGGCGCTTCCGTCGAAATACCCGTGCTGGCGATTCGAGGACTGACTCCGGGTCCGACACTCTGCCTTACAGCGGGCATACACGGCGACGAGCTCAACGGCGTCGAAATCGTTCGACACGTGTTCGAACATCAGAAGCCGAAAGAGCTGTCGGGGATGTTGGTGGGGATCCCCGTGGTGAACTTACATGGCTTTCGGCGCAGCTCGCGCTATCTGCCCGATCGACGCGATTTGAACCGGTATTTCCCCGGCCATCCCGCGGGAAGTTCGGCGTCACGCATCGCCAACAACGTCTTCGAAAACGTGGTGAGCGCGTGCGACTACCTCGTGGATCTCCACACCGGGTCTTTTCACCGGAGTAACCTCCCCCAGCTGCGCGCGAATCTCGACGACCCGCGCCTCCGCGACATGGCGCTGGCGTTCGGGATCGGTGTCGTCGTCCACAGTCGAGGCGCCGTGGGCACGCTGCGGCGCGCCGCCACCGACGCCGGCATTGCGGCGGTCACGTACGAAGCCGGCGAACCGATGCGATTCCACGGAAGGGAAATCGACCGCGGGGTCGAGGGCCTGCACTACCTGCTCGCCTCCCTCGGGATGACCAGCGGCGCGAAGCCCGATGAGGACGCCGATCAGCGACTGTTCTTTCGCTCGCGCTGGGTGCGCGTCAACGACGGCGGCATTTTCATCACGAGCAGCGAGCTCGGGGATTCTGTCGAAGTCGGCGATGTCCTGGGGACCGTGACCGATCCGATTTCGAACGAGCGCACGAAGATCATCGCGCCCACCAGCGGCCGCATCATCGGGATGGCGTTCTCCCAGGTGGTCATCCCCGGATTCGCCGCGTTCCATATTGGAATCGAAGGCGGCCGCCTCCCCGACGTCGCGGCGGCCCCGCGCGAACCGGTCGTTCCACCGGTTTCCCACGAGCCGTCAGCGGATCCCGACGAACTTCACGAGCACCTGGACGAATGACCCGCAGCGTCGTGATCATCGGGGCCGTTCTCGTGACGGCGGCGCTGGCATTGGTGCTGGTGAAGGTGCTCGTGTACGAGCTTCCCTTGGTGCCCGCAGACACCCGGGGCATGTGGCAGGTTGAAACACGCATCACCCTGCGCGGAAACGACCGCGCCGGGAGTGTCACGGCGATGTTGCCGCCGTCCGATGCATCCCAAGTGATCTTCGATGAGCACGCGACGACCGCCGATCTCGAATTTTCCGTCCGCGATCGAGACGCCGGACGCTTTGGCGTCTGGCAGGGTCGCATCGGCAACGTCGAAGAGATCGCGTACGAGTTCCGGGTTCAGACCCTCGCGTCCCGAAGTCAGCTGCCCGGAGGCGAGTATCAAGCTCCTCCGCCGCGTGTCGTGGCCGCGTTTTCCGGCTCCGATTTCGAGTTGGGGACGGGGCCGCCGGAAGTCCAGACCGTGCTGTCTCAGCTCACTCTTCCCGGGCCGACGGATGTCGCGGCGCGCTTGCGGACCATTCTCGCTTTCGTAGCGAACGAGATCGCTGTGGCGCCCACGGCCGGTGACGACGCACTGCTGACCCTCGCCCAACGCGAGGGAAGCGCCGAAGGCAAAGAGCGGTTGTTGGTTCTGCTGTTGCGCGCGGCGGGAATTCCCGCGCGAAGCGTGCGCGGGCTCGCATTGCGCGAAGACCTTCCGCCCGAAGAAATTCTCTGGAGCGAGGCTTGGGTCAACGGTTCGATCGTTCCGATCTCCGCCGCGCACAACATCATCGGCGACCGACCGGCGGAATGGATCGCGTTCGGGAGCGGGGGAGACACGCTGATCGCAGCGACCGGAGTCCGCGCCGTGGGGCACAGTCACCGAGCCCTTCGCGAGCAATTGCGACCCGAAGAAATCGCAGCCCTGATGGCGCCGGCCAACCCGATCCTCGCGAAGTTGTCGCTCTACCGATTGCCGGTTCCCACACAGTCCGCACTTCGGGTACTCCTGCTGCTTCCGGTAGGTGCGCTCGCCGTCGCGATCTTTCGAAACCTCGTCGGAATTCCCACCTTCGGCACATTCATGCCGGTGCTGATCGCGTTGGCCTTGCGCGGGACATCCCTCGTTCAAGGGCTCCTGTTGGTGGCGCTCGTGATGGCGGTCGGCGTCTTTGGGCGCCTCGCTCTCGATCGCCTTCGCCTGTTGATGGTGCCGCGGCTCGCGATCTTGCTCTGTCTCGTGGTGCTCGCCGCGACCGGGCTCGCATTGGCCGGCGAGTCGTTCGGCAGTCGCGACTTATTTTCGGCCGTGCTGTTTCCGATCGTGATCCTCACGATGCTGGTCGAACGGTTCTCCGTGGCGATGGTGGAAGAGGGCGCGCGCGAGGCGTTTACGCAAGCGGGCTACTCCGTGCTCGTCGCGGTCGCGATCTACCCCGTCTTCCGCAGCGATCTCGCCGAACACTTGATGTTCTCCTTCCCCGAGCTCGTACTCCTCATCACGGGCCTGTTGGTCTGGATCGGCGGCTACGCCGGCTATCGGCTCGCCGACCTGATTCGCTTTCGCGAGCTGTCCAAGAATCTCGCGACGGAGGTTCCGGATTGATACTCAGGACCCTCCGACGCGCCGGGATCCTCGGTGTGAACCGCCGCAACCGCGACTATCTACTCCGCTGCAACGAGCGGCGTTTGTTCCCCTTGGTCGACAACAAGCTCTCGACCAAAGCGCTGTGCGAGAAGGCCGGAATCCCCGTTCCTCGAACCTTGGCCGTTGCAAAGCACCATTTCGAGATCGCGCCGCTGGTCGCGAAGCTGTCGACCGAGGACAGCTTCGTGCTGAAGCCGGCCCGCGGCGCGATGGGCAACGGGATCACGGTCATTATCGGTCGCGACGGAGACGCCTGGCTCCGCTCCGGAGGGCGAACGTTTGCGGCGGATCAGCTCGCCTACCAAGCGGCGGGCATCGTGTCGGGGTTGTACGCCCTGGGTGGTCACGCGGACATCGCTTTTGCCGAGGAGCGACTCGTCGCCCACAAAGCGCTTCGCGAGCTCGGAGACGCGGGCGTCGCGGACCTGCGGGTCATCGTGTACCGAGGCGTCCCGGTGATGGCGATGACGCGTATCCCAACGCGGAGCTCCGGCGGTCGTGCGAACCTCCACCAGGGAGCCATCGGCGTCGGCGTCGATCTCGGAACCGGGCGCACCGTGCATGCCGTCCGCCACAATCGAGCTCTTCGGCGCAACCCCGACAGCGGCCAACCGCTGATCGGCCAAGTCATTCCGGATTTCGGGCGGGCGTTGGGGATCGCCGTCGCGGCGACCGACGAGACGGGCCTTCAGTACGTCGGCGCCGACGTCGTCGTCGACGATCGCTTCGGCCCCGTAATCCTCGAACTCAACGCACGACCCGGTCTGTCGATCCAAGTCGCGAATCAGGCCGGCTTGTTGCCGCGCCTCGACGCGGTAGACGAACGACGACGCGAGGGTGCGAGCCGAGCCGAGCGCGTTCTCCTGGGCCGCGAGATCGGGCGCGGTTGGCACGCGAGGCAGGCGGCGTGAGGGCCGTTTTCTACCTCCGAGGCGTCGGATGAAGTTCCCGCCCCCCTGGAATCCACTCGGGACCGCGATCCTTGTGGCCCTCGTCGCGGTCGCGTTGGCTCCGTTGCATCAGCACGCGACGGCCGAGCAGGAGACCAGCGAGTACGCCCTCGATTACCGCGTCACGCTGGTTCCGAGTAAGCGCTCGGCGACCGTGGCCATTCGGGTTGGGCCGGGGGATCTCGTCAACTGGATCCGTCTCGCGATCGATCCGGATCGACACTTCGAGTTCGACGGTGACGGAGGGCTCGAGGTGGCGGAGGATTTCGTCCGGTGGGAGCCGCCCGCCGCCGGCGGGACGCTCCGCTATCGCATTCGCATCGATCACGTCCGAGACGAGGCGACGTACGATGCCCGCTTGACGCCCAACTGGGCGATCTTTCGCGGCGATGATCTGGTGCCGCCCGCTCGGGTCGACACCGTCGGCGTCGCCGAAGCCCGCGCGACGCTGACCTTCAAGCTGCCCGAAGGTTGGTCGATCGCGGTCCCTTACGAAAAGATCGGGCCCGGTCGCTATCGCATCCAACATCCCCATCGGCGTTTCGACCGCCCTGTCGGCTGGATGGCGGTCGGCAAACTCGCGATCACCCGCGAACGAGTCGCGGGTACGCGGGTCGCTATCGCCGGACCCGTCGGTCAGGGGCTTCGCCGACAAGACATTCTCGCGATGATGCGCTGGACCCTGCCGGTGTTGCGCGACGTCACGGGAGGTCTTCCCGACCGCCTCCTCATTGTCGGCGCCGGCGATCCGATGTGGCGAGGCGGTTTGTCCGGCCCGGCCTCGCTCTTCCTTCACGCGGACCGCCCCATGATCACCACCGACGGGACGAGTCCGCTCCTCCACGAGCTCGTTCATGCGGTGACCCGTCTGCGCTCCGGCCCGGGGGGCGATTGGATCGTCGAAGGCCTCGCCGAGCTCTATTCCATCGAGCTGTTGGTCCGTTCGAAATCCATGAGCCGTCGGAGATACGCCAAGGTGCTGCGCAAGCTCGAGAAAAAGGGTTCTGCGGTGCGCAATCTCGAAACGAACCGCTCACACGGTGCGGTCACGGCGCGCGCCGTCACCGCCCTACACGATCTCGACGAGATGATTCGGGGCGCCACCGAGGACGAGACGAGCCTCGACGATTTAGTTGCGCGGATGGTGGCAGAGCGAATACCGCTCACCACCGATGGCTTGCGGGCGCACGCCGAGGCGGCGACCGGGAGAGATTTGGGCTCGTTCTTTGCGGCGCTTCCCCGCCAGCGCGATCTCGCGAACCAGCCTTAGCGGGCTCACCGCCAGGCGAACACGGGCTGCTCGAATTCGTGGACTCGGGTGTCGCGCCCCCACACGGCGACCTCTCGAAGCTGAAACAGAATCGCCGCTGTCGGAGCGTGTATTTCCGTGCCGAGCATGGGAATCGCGATCACCGATCGCTCGCTTTCGGGGATGCTTTTCAGAATCGGGACGTCCGGCGCGTCGAGGGTCGCGAGGGGCACCCGGTACGTCGCAGCAACTTCGGTGGGATCGTGCGCGAGGTCGGGGTCGGGCCCGGCCCATACGACAAAGGGCGTAATGACGAAGCCCGAGCGCGTCGGGTAGTCGTCGAGCTGTCCGAGAACCTGATCGGGATCGAGTCGAAGACCCACCTCCTCGCGGAGCTCGCGCAAGGCCGCCTCCTCGAGGGTCTCGCCCTCATCGAGTCGCCCGCCCGGTAGAGCCCACTGCCCGGCGTGCCGCCTCAGCTTGGCGGCGCGTCGGGTGATCAAAAAGCACGCTTCCCCTTCACCGTCGCCGAGCACCACTGCGGCAACCGCCGCCGCTCTTCGGTCGCCCCGCGGTTCCGGTCGTCGTTCGAAGCGTCCGAGGTTGGCCGTCATGCGGTCTCGCAGCGCGGGTTCAAAGGGATGCCGGTTGACCATTCGGGGAACCATAGCGGGCCCATGGAGCGAATCGGTGAGGGAATATTGCCGCACTCACGAATTTCGTCGGTGCTGTCCGCGCCGCGATAAACCCTGCTTCATCGGGTGCGTACAGCGACCGATGTACGAGAGGTGCGCGTTCCTAAGACGTCCTTAGACCGGTGGATTCGAGCCGGGTGGGTGTTGTTTTTCGCCGCGGTCAGCGCCGCGGCGAACGCGGGGCCGGAGTCCGCCCCGCGGCTCGCCGTCGTCGCGCCGCGTACCCAGTCCGGTTCCGACATTCTGGGTCCCGCTGTCGGGCGTTTCGTGCACCAGGCTCTCGTCGACCGTGGAATCGCCACCGTGCCCTTCGAGCAATCGGGGCGCCGAAGCGTCGACGATTCCGCGGAAGCCGTTCGGCTGCTGGCGGAGCGACTCGATGCCGACCAGGTCGTCCTCGCTACCTGGGGGCGGGTCGAGCGCGCGCCCGTACTCGAGCTCTTCGTGTTCGACGCATCGACGGGCGAGCTCGCCGATCACGTCAGCGCCCGCGCGCCGCTTTCTCGCCTGGGTGAAACCCTGGTCGACGTAACGACCCTGTTGTGGGGGCCCATGCCCCGGGGCGACAGCGTTCGCGCCCCCGAGCTCTGGGAGCTCGCGCGCTACGGCCGCGCCGAAGTCTATCTCGCGAACGGACAGCTCCCCGAGGCGTGGCGGGCGCTCGACCGACTCGATTCACCCGTCGTCCGGTCCCTACGGGCGGCGATCGATCAAAAGAACGCCCGAGCGGACAACGATCCCAGTCGGCGGTCGCGCTTGGCTACGGCAAGTGGCCGACCGGATCCGGACTGGTCACATATCCGCGCGGGCTTGACGCGCTCACCGGGCCCCGAGCTGCTGCTAGCGGCCGCGGAGGCTGCGAGCGCCCGGCGCGACGTCGACCTGGCCTTGCAACTGTTCTCTCGCGCCCGGGACGCACTCGGGCGCGCGAGCCGGTCGGGCGACAAACACCATCCCTTGGAGCGCACCGTGTTGGCTGGGCTCGCGCGGAGCCAGTCGGCCCGCGGCGACCACGCGGCCGCGCGCGAAACCTATTCCCAGTGGGCGGATCGCGATCCCGTCGATCCCACACCTCTCGCCGAAGCTGCGGAGCTTCCGGAAGACGACGCTCGGAAGGCTGCAACGCGCTGGGTGGCGGCGGCGGACCGCTATCGCCGCGTCTACGAGAGCCGGCTCGCCGAGCGGGCGTACGCGAGGGCGGTAGAACTCGATCCCGACCGAACCGCAGAGGTCGCATCGAAGTTGGCTTCGATGGCCGCGGATTGGGGTCGGGAGCGCGAAGCCGCTCGGCACTTCGCGCAAGCTGAAAGACATGGCGGGCTTCCCGCGCCGATGCACGAACTGCGCGGCTACATCGCCTTGGGCCGCAACGAGATCCCTCAGGCGCTGCGTCATTTTCGCGCGGCCCAATCGATTTCTCCGAAACGCCCAGCGACGCTTGCGGGTCTTGGGCTCGCTCTCGTTGCGGCCGGCGAGAGCGAAGAGGGCGTCGAAATCCTCGAGCGGGCGCTGGCCCTGGACCCGACCGAGGGAACCGCGCGGCTGGCCCTCGCGCGTTGGCAGCAGTCCCGAGGAGACAAAGCTCGCGCGAGAAAGACGCTCGCAGACGTTCCCCCTGGAACCTCGGAACGCGCCGCCTTGGGCTACGCGCTCGGCGCCATGCTCGCGGAAGAGAGCGACCCCGAGGCGGCGTCGACACTGTCTGCCGTAGCTCATGCGTATCGCGGCGACCCGAATTTCCAGAGGGTCTACGCGAAAGCGCTCAACGAAAGCGGCGACGCCGCACTCGCTTCGGAACGCAGGCGGCGGGCGGAGACCCTCCGGCGCAGTTCGCTCGCTTCCCGGCAGCAGCCACTGCCGGTCGAAGACTCCCTGCGGCGTTTGGTAGAGAGCTTCCCTCTCGAGGGTCCGACCGAAGCGAGTCGGCTCCAGCGCGTCGGGTTCATCGGGCTGACCCGTCCCCTGGTCGGCTGGGAGCGGTTGCGCTTTTTCTACGCGCCTGGAAAGGACCGTTTGGCGCGCCTCGAAGACGAACTCATCGCGGCGCTCGCGAAGCGCTACGACGTCGAGCGGGCCGACCCGCCCGAGGCCTTCGCCGCCGCCGCCTTGCGGGTGCGCGATTTCAAGACGGGTCTGGTCGACGTCGCCGGCTTGAACCGGCAGATGCGAACCGACGCCGTGTTTACGGCGCGTCTCGTCGGCCACAGCGGTGCCGGAGGCGGCCTGCTCCTCGAGGCGCGGTTACTTGGCGGCGTCGCACCGGATCACGCCTTTATTCTGACGAACGAAATTCGTCTCGACCCGGCACAGCTGCCCGGCAGCCAGATCCATATGTTTCCGTTCATTCTGTCGGCGATCGCACTGCTGTGCGCCTTTCTCGGCGCGAGGCGGATTTCGTGGGACGAGCTCGAGGACGCCTTCAACCGCCGGATCGCCGACGCCGGTTACCACATGCGGATCCGACTCGCGCGCTTGCGGTCCGGTGGGGACCAGGCGGCTCCGCCCGACGACGAAGAAGACCGTCATCTCGAAGAGCGGCCTGTCGAGTGGACCGCTCTGCCGGAAGACGAAAAAGAGACCGAGCACGAATCAGAACGGATCGGCGACCGCTACGTGGTTCTCGGAGAGCTCGGTCGCGGCGGAATGGGCGTTGTGCTGAAAGCGCGCGACGAGCGGCTGCGTCGGATCGTCGCGCTGAAACAGCTCCGCGAGAACGCGCGCGGAAATCCGGTGGCGAAGCAGCTCTTCCTCCGCGAGGCACGCGCTGCGGCGTCCCTCAATCATCCGAACATCGTCACCGTCTACGACGTCGATGAATGGGACGGCGGGATCGTGATCGCGATGGAATATCTCGAGGGCGAGGGCCTCGACGCGATCCTCAAACGAAAAGGCCATCTGACGCCCGAGGACGCCTCTCGCATCGGCGCCCAAATCTGCAGCGGATTGTCCTACGCCCACGCGCGGGATCTGGTCCACCGCGATGTCAAGACATCGAACCTGTTTCTCACACACAATCGGATCGTGAAGATCATGGATTTCGGGCTCGCGAAGTTCAGTTCGCCCGATCGCCCGGCTCGGGGGGGTCCCGGTGGAACCCCCTATTTCATGTCGCCCGAGCAGACCCGGGGCGAACCGGTGGATCACCGGTCCGATCTCTACTCGTTTGGTGTGACGCTCTTTCACCTACTGACCGGCCACGTACCGTACGGCACGGGCGACATCGCCGAGCAGCACCGCACGGCACCCGTCCCGGACCCGCGGGAGCTCAAGCCGGATATTCCCGAAGCCTTGGTGCGCCTCATCCGAGCGCTCTTGGCGAAAAGGCCCGAGGATCGGCCCATCGACGCCACTTGGGTCGGCCAGCGGCTGGTTGGCGGCTTCGAGAAGGCTCCGTGAACAACGCGAGGGTGGCGCGCGTCAAAAGGGTGAGAAGTCGGCGACTCGCGAAAAAAATCGGTCGACAGGGCCACCCCGTCACCGAAGGGTGTTTCTGGTCCGCCGCGCGAGAGCTAGTTTTAGAACCTCGATCGTCCGGCCGATGCACACGGTGGAGCGGCGCGAGGCGGTCGAAACGGCCTCGACAAAGGTTCTCGGAGATACGCTGGAAATGGCGCAGGAAGTGAGGCCGGAAGCAAGCGGCCACGTCGCGAAAGCGACTGGCGACGAACCCGGAGAGCCCCGGCAAAACGGTGCTGCAGCGCCCATGACCGCACTGGCCGGGTTCGGTGTGAATGCGGGCGTCGTCGAAGAAATCCGCGAGCGCTACGACGTCGACCCGGAATCGGTCGACGCCAGTTGGGCCGATCTGTTCGATCGCGAGCCGCCTGCGGCCTCGATCATCCCCACGCCCCGCGCCGAGATCCCGAGTGCCGTAGAGTCCGGGCGCGATGGGTCGACCGGCGCAGATCCGCTTCGGGATCCCCAGGTTGCCGACAAACAGGCGCGTTGTCTGCGGCTCATCCACGCGTACCGGGCGCGCGGCCACCGAATCGCCGATATCGATCCGCTCGGGGGCCAGAGCAACTACTTCCCGGAGCTCGATCCAGCGCACTACGGGTTCGGTGCCGAAGAACTCGACATATCGATGCTCGCGGGCGATCTGCCGGGCGGTCCGATTCAGCCGTTGCGACAGATCCTCGACTGCCTGAAAGCGACGTATTGCCGCTCCGTCGGAGTCGAGTTCCTCCACATTCAAGATCCGGGGCGCCGCCAATGGCTGCAGCGCCGCATGGAAGAATCGCAGAACGAGACCGAGCTCTCCGCGGAAGATCGCCTACGCGTGCTCGAGAAGCTCTCGGCAGCAGCGCTGTTCGAGCGTTTCCTCCACACCAAGTTTCTCGGTCAGAAGCGTTTCTCTTTGGAGGGCGCCGAGTCGCTCATACCGTTGCTCGACACGCTCGTCGAAGAAGCGCCGAGTCACGGCGTGCGCGAACTGGTCGTCGGCATGGCGCATCGCGGGCGCCTCAACGTGCTGTCGAACATTCTCGGAAAGTCGCTCGAGTCGATTTTTTCGGAGTTCGAAGACATCGAAATCGAAGAAAGCCCGTTCGGCTCGGGGGACGTCAAGTATCACAAGGGCTATTCGAACGATCGCCGCACCCGGAGCGGAGCGCGCATCCACCTGTCGCTGACGGCCAACCCCTCGCACCTCGAGGCGGTGGATCCCGTCGTCGAAGGTCGCGCGCGTGCGAAGCAGATCCGCGCCGGCGATCTCCGCGGCCAAACGATTGTGCCCGTACTCATTCACGGTGACGCCGCGTTTGCCGGTCAGGGGATGGTGAGTGAGACCCTGAACCTCTCTCATCTCGTCGGTTATTCAACGGGTGGCACGATCCACGTGATCGTCAACAACCAAATCGGTTTCACCACCACGCCGAAAGAAGCGCGGTCGACCCTCTACTGCACCGACGCTGCAAAGATGATCCAGGCGCCGATCTTTCACGTGAACGGCGACGACCCCGAAGCTGCGGTCCATTGCGTCAAGCTCGCCATGGCGTACCGGCAGCGGTTCGGAGACGATGTCGTCATCGACATGGTTTGTTATCGGCGCCACGGTCACAACGAAGGCGACGACCCGAGCTTCACCCAACCCCTGCTGTACGACAAAATCCGCTCGATGGTCCCGGTGCGTCAAAAGTTTACGCAGGATCTGGTCCGCAGCGGCTTGTTGTCGGAAGAGGACGTCAAACGGATCGAGACCGACCTGGGCGAGCAGCTTCAACAAGCGCTCCAAGTCATCAAGACGCGCCCGCCGGCTCCCGACGAGCCCTACGATCCGCGCGGGCCGTGGACCGGTTTCTCGCGCGTCGCTCCCGAGAACGATATCTCGACCGGCGTTTCCCTCGAAGTGCTCTCGCAAGTTGCGGACCGCATGGGCACGACACCGACGGATTTCGACGTTCATCCCAAGCTCGTCAAGTTGCTCGAGCGGCGACGCAAGGTGATCGGCGAAGACGGGGAAATCGACTGGGCCACCGCAGAAGCGCTCGCGTTTGGAACCCTCCTTCTCGAGGGCAATCCCGTACGTCTCTCCGGTCAGGACAGTTCACGCGGCACGTTCAGTCAGCGCCATGCCGTGTTCGTCGACCGTCGGACGGGTGAAGAATACGCGCCGCTCGATCATCTGAGCGATGACCAGGCGCGCTTCGAGGTTTACGACAGTCATCTCTCCGAGGCCGGCGTCTTGGGCTTCGAGTATGGCTACAGCCTGGCCGATCCGACCACGTTGACAATTTGGGAAGCTCAGTTCGGCGACTTCGTGAACGGTGCGCAAGTGATCATCGATCAATTCATCAGCTCGGCGCACGTGAAATGGAAGCGGATGAGCGGGCTGGTCATGCTGCTTCCGCATGGTTACGAAGGTCAGGGCCCCGAGCACTCGAGCGCGCGCCTCGAGCGATTCCTCCAGATCTGCGCCGAGGACAACCTTCAAGTCGTGAACTGCACGACGCCCGCGCAGTACTTCCATCTGCTGCGGAGGCAGACGCGGCGCAACTATCGCGCTCCGCTCGTGGTTGCGACACCCAAGAGTCTTCTGCGTTCGCCGTTGGCCGTGTCGAAGCCGCAAGAGCTCGCGCGGGGTCGCTTCCGTCCCGTGATCGATGACCCGCGATCCGTCGATCCGGGCGCGGTTCGTCGGGTCGTCATGTGCTGGGGCAAGGTCTACTACGACTTGCTCGCGGCTCAGGAAGCGCGCCGCGAAGCGCGAGGCTCGGCGGCACCGGATACGGCTCTCATTCGGGTCGAAGAGGTGTATCCCTGGCCTGCCGAAGAGCTTCGCGAGTTGATCTCCCGCTACGGGTCCGCTCCCGAAGTCTTCTGGACTCAAGAAGAGCCTGCGAACATGGGCGCCTTCAGCTTCGTCCGCGACCGAATCGAGGAGCTTCTCCTGCCGCACCAAAGCCTCCAGTACGCCGGCCGGCGCGCCAGTGCCAGCACAGCGACGGGCTCCCTGCGCATCCATCGCAATGAGCAGGAAGCGCTCGTCAAAGCCACATTTGCTGGCTTGTAAATTCCGGCGAAACTCTCCGAGCGAGCGCAGCGTATCCCCCGAGCAGGCCGCGGTGACGCCGCGTTCTGAGGAGGCCCTTTGATGGAACAGCAAACGCACGGCGGCGGCGCCGGAAAGCCTCTGGTGGGCCTCGTCGTCCTGATCGCGGCTGCCCTCGGTTTCTGGGCCGGACAGGGGCAGGCGGGCGGAGGCTCGAGCGCGGAGAAAATCGCCGAAATCGATCGCAAGATCGTGGCCCTCGCCGACGCGATTGGAGTCGAACTCGATCAGCCTGAAGCCGCCCAGATCGAAATCGCGAACTCCCCGAGCCGCGGGCCCGAGGACGCCCCCGTGGTCATGGTGGAGTTCTCCGATTTTGAGTGTCCCTACTGCCTTCGCGCGCACCCGACGGTGCAACGCGTGCTCGAAGAATACCCGGACGAAGTGAAGCTCGTGTTCAAACACTTCCCGCTCAGTTTTCACAAGAACGCCGTGAACGCGCATCGCGCGGTGCTCGCTGCAGGCGAACAGGACCGCTTCTGGGAAATGCACGACTTGATCTTCGACTCGATTGACGACCTGAGCGTGGCTCGAATGGTCCAGCACGCCGAGACCCTCGGTCTCGACCGCAAGCGCTTCATGGCCTCATTCGAATCCGATCTCGCGCAGGAGACAATCGATCGCGACATGGCAGAAGGCAGGGCGGCGGGCGTCCGCGGCACTCCGGCCTTTTTCATCAACGGTCGCTACATGGCGGGCGCGCAGCCCTTCGAGGTGTTCAAAGAAGCGATCGACGAAGCGCTCGCCGAAGCTGCTTCATAGGGCGTGCTGAGAGAACGCGGTACCACGCAGGCGATTCCAGACCCCGGCGATTTCAAGCCGGCGCGGTCGAGCGAGTTCGCCCGGGTGTTCCTCGCCGCGAAGTCCCTCGACCCACGATTCGAGCCCGGCCTGGTCACACTCGGCCTCCAGGGCGTCCAACACTTCCGAGAGTGATTTTTGCCCGTCGACAAACGCGCGACGCGCCCGATCGATGGCGCATGCCGCGGCGTAAGCCTGGCTCCGGTCGACAAACTGCGGGAACGAAGCAAGCGGGACGCGCCGTTCTCCGTAGGCGAGCTCATTTCGATCCACGCGCAGCGAGTGGGCGCGGGTGCCGCGGCGCGGAGTGAGCCCGCGAGCGCCCGGGACCCGTGCGGTAAAGAGAGCTCCGGGAGCTTCGACACGACCTACCGCTTCCGAGGCGTGCTTTGACGCTATCGCGGCGGCATCCGCGCTGCGATCGACCAGCTGGAAGTCGCGCATTTCGATCACTCGGTCTGCGACCCGGAAGTAGTCGCCGGACGCCCCGGTGACCAGGATGGTCGAGACGCCGAAGTCGTCGAACAGGCTCCGAGCGCGATCGACGAACGGCGTGATCGGCTCGTGCGTCGAGGCGATGAGTGCCCGCATCCTCTCGTCGCGAACCATGAAATTCGTCGCGCAGGTGTCTTCGTCCATCAGCAGCAGGCGGGCGCCCACCTCGAGCGCTTCACTGATCGCCGCCGCCTGGCTCGTACTTCCACTCGCGTTCTCGGTCGCGAACGCGCCGGTTTCCCGGCCGCCGGGGAGGGATCCGATAAAGGCGCGAATGTCGCACGCTTCGATTCGGCGGCCCTCTTCGGCGCGCACCCAGCACCCGTCCGGACGCGTGATGACACCTTCGCGACCGTCACCGGGAATGTGTGGGTACACACCCCGCGCAAGCGCTTGCAGGAGCGTGGACTTGCCGTGAAAACCGCCTCCGACGACGAGCGTGACCCCCGCTGGAATCCCCAAGCCGGCGACCCTTCGTCCGTCGCGGAGCGTGAACTCCCTCCGCAGCGACGGAGGCGCCACCGTCCGCACACAGCCGTCGAGCAACGGTTCGTCGGTGTCGCCGCTTCGACGCGGGAGGATGGCGCCGTCGGCGACGAAAGCGACGAGGCCAGCCGAAGTCAGTTCGCCGCGAAGTGTTTCTTGATCGACGACGCACTGCACGAACGATTGAAGCGCCGGCAACGACCGGCGTGTGTAAGCCAGCGCCTCGATAGCGATCTCGGGAAGCCTGTCGCACAGGAGCGTCGCGCAGTCGCGACCGAGGATTCTTCTCCCGCGGGCCGGTAGGCCCACCCGAAGCCGGGCTTCGACGAAGTCGTCACCGAGGCGAATCGCGGTTCGGGCGAGGACTTCTTGCCCGCCGGCGTCGATGTCGATTCGTCCGCTGTGGCCCGATCCGACCCGCGCTTCGGGGCGATCCCCCAATACCTCGGCAACCCGACGAGCGATTGCGTCGGCCAGGGCCACGCGCGAAACGGAGTCCGCCCGGAGTTCGGCGGGGTAGCTCGCCGCGGTTCCCGCGAGTCGGAGACGCACCCGTGAGGGAGCCGCGAAAGGATCGCCCTGTACGTGATCGATAAACAGCGTGACGACGTCTTCGCCGCTCGAACGCAAGACGTAGGAGCCGCGAAGCCCGCGATATCCACCGAAGCTTCGGCCGTCCAATTCCGCAAGCTGTTCGCTAAGTCCCACAGCGCGTCGAGGGTAGTCGACCGTCGCCTACGGGAATAGATCGAGCTGCGCCGCACCGAGGCGACGGAAATGGCGGGTCGCCAGCTCGGGTGGCCTTTCGTCCAGCCCGTGCCTGCGCACGGTGTGTTCGAAGCGCGCGGCAATTTCATTGGCAAACACACCCCGGCCGCGCTGACGCGTAGCCCATTCGGCGTTGTAGAGGTTCTCCCCGTGCATCTCGCGCAGGCGCCGGAGAACTTTGTCGCGACGGTCGGGGCGATGCCTTTCGAGCCAACGTGCAAACAGCTCGCGGAGGCCGTGCGGCAGGCGCAACATCACGTAGCGCGCCCACTGCGCACCGGAAGCCTTCGCTTTGTCGAGGAGCGGGGCGATCTCGTGATCCGTGAGGCCGGGGATCATGGGGGCCATCATGACGCCGACCGGAACACCGGCCTCGACAAGAGCGGTGACCGCGGCGAAACGACGATCGGAAGTCGACGCACGCGGTTCCATCACGCGTTGGAGATCTCGATCGAGTGTCGTGATCGAGATCGCGACGGACACGAGGTCGAGACGGGCCAGATCCGAGAGAATATCGAGATCCCGCGTGATCAGCGCGCTCTTCGTGACGATCGTGACCGGGTTTCGGTACGCGCTGAACACGCGCAACAGCTGGCGCGTAATCTTGAGTTTCTGTTCGGTGGGTTGGTAGGCATCGGTGACTCCCGACAATGCGATCACGCGCGGCCGATAGCCCGCTCGAGAAAACGCCCGCTCGAGGCGCGCCGGTGCGTCTTCCTTCACGAAGATGTGGGTTTCGAAATCGAGACCCGCCGAGAAGCCCAGGTATTCGTGCGTGGGCCTCGCGTAGCAGTAGCTGCACCCGTGCTCGCAGCCGCGATAGGGGTTGATGCTCGTTGTGAACCCGAGGTCCGGGCTGTCATTTTTCGAGAGCAACTCGCGCGTATTGTCGCGGTGAAGCTTCGTCTTGACGCCGCGGTCGAGTGCTTCGAACGGCTCGTAAGTCCGCGTTTCAAAACGGCCGGCCGGGTTGGCCACGGCGCCTCGAGCGGGGGGTCGCGGGCGTTTCACGAGGCGAATATAAGGCGAAAGTGAGGCTACTCGCCAGCCCGGCCCCCCTGAATCCAGCGCGTCAATTCGGGCTCGGCGCGCTCGACCAGCGCAATGTCGAGATCGAAGCGCTCGAGGGCCTGGCGAACCGCCCGCGCCCCAGTTGGAACCGGGTTCTCGCGAAAGAAACGAGCGACGTCCCGCCGGTGACTTCGCGTGCCGAGCGCCGGTAGTGCATCGATGGGACGCGTGACCAGCATTGCGGGCATTCGCTGGCGAAGCTTCTTCCAACGCTTTTTCATGAAGGCCCAGGTGGCTTCTCGCGCTGCGGGATTCTGGACGAGTCGCGCCAAGAGAATCGCGACGTCCTGCGTCTCGACGTTCTCGAGGAGGTCGGCGAGGGAACGTGCGATCAGAGCGGGATCGCGGAAGGAAGTCTGTGCGATGAGCATGCGCCGCCGAGCCTGCGGTGTGTCGGCGTCCGCGGCAGCTCGAGAGAAGCGTTCGAAGAGCGCGGCATCCCCGTCGCGGGCGGCTAAGTGCACGATCCCGTCGGCCAGGTTCGGATCGAGTGAACGCGGATCGCGCAGGTACGCGTCGCAACGCGCAGCGGCCGCGCGAATCATTTCTTCGTCGCCGCCGATCTGCGCGACGATGTCGAGTAGCGCCGCTCGGCGGAGACTCGCCAGGTCGTCGTCGCCCGCGCGGTCGAGCCCCAACTCACGCAACGCCGGGCCGAACACGTCACACACTTTTTGCCGGAAAGCGCGGGCGATTTCTTCGTCGCCCGCGATGCGGTCTTCCACGAAACTGAGCGCCGGCACCAAACCGATCAACACGTCGGGATCCGCTTCCGAGCCAAACGCCATGGCCAAGTCGAGAAAGCTCGTGAGCGGAGCTTTCTCGGCTCGAACCGCGGCCCATTGATGGCCTACGAGCCCGAGTCGCTCGACCGCCGAGAGCGCGCGGATGTGCGTCGCCAGCCGTGCCAGTTCGTCCGGATGGTGCAGGGGGCGGAAGAAGCCACTCTCGTCGGCGTTGCCGTACACGAACCGCGGGGACGTGCTCTCGAGTTCGACCTTCCCGGAAGCGCCGGTGATCAGTTTGCGGGCCGTGCGCGTCCGGCTGCCTTTCGTTCCCACCCGGCCGATCCAGGGGATGGGCCAACGGGTTTGGTCCGCGGTGCGTCCACCGAGGGAAAATCGCTCTTGACGGAAGTGGAGCTCGGTTTTTCCGTCGCGCTCCTTGCGGCGAACCCGAACCAGGGGGAAACCCTCTTGTTCGATCCAGGCGCGAACGATGCGTTCGACGTCGAACCCCGCCGCTTCGGACAGGGCCTGCCACAGATCGGCGGCGACGGCGTTGCTTTCGCGGTGCCGGCGGATGTAGACGCGGACTCCGGCGCGAAAGACTTCGGGACCGAGATAGCGCTCGAGCATCCGAACCACCGACGCGCCTTTCTCGTAGGTGATGACGTCGAAATTTTCCGTCGCCTCTTCGGGAGTGCGTACCGCCGCGTAGATCGGGTGGCTGTGCCGCAGCGCGTCCGTTGTGAGGGCCGCCTGGCGGTAGTGCTGGAAGTCGTGCCACATGCGCCACTCGGGCTTCCACGCATCGACGATGTGGAAGGCCATCCAGGTGGCAAACGCTTCGTTCAGCCACAGATCGTCCCACCAGGCCATGGTGACGAGATCGCCGTACCACATGTGCGCGAGCTCGTGACAGATCACTTCTGCGACTCGCTTCTTTTCCTGGGCGGTCGCCAGATGGGGGTCGACCAGGAGGAGCGTCTCCCGGAAGAAGACCGCGCCCGCGTTTTCCATGGCGCCGGCTTCGAAATCCGGCACGGCCACCAGGTCGAGTTTCTCGTAGGGGTAGGGCAGGTCGAAGTAGTTCTCGAGCCGGCCCAGGGTCTCGCGGGCGACCTCGAGCCCGAACTCCGAGAGCCCCTGTTTCCCGGGCACGTGCCAGATTCGAATCTCGGTATCACCGCAGGAGGTGGGCGCCGACGTCTCGAGTTCGCCGACCGCGAGGGCCAGCAAATACGTCGAAAGGGGAGGCGTAGGCTCGAAGTAGACGGTCTTCTTACCCCCCGAGAGGGGCTCCACCTTCGCCGCAGGACTGTTGGACAGGACGGTGTTTCTTCGATCGGTCGTCACCGAGATCTCGAAGCGTGCCTTCATTCCGGGCTCATCGAGGCACGGGAAGAAGCGCCGGGCCTCGGCGGCTTCGAGTTGCGTGAAGGCGTATTTCCGTTTTCCCGCCCGCGCGGCGTAGAGCCCGCGCAGGTCGGTCCGGAGCTTTCCGCGAAACGCCATCGAGACCCGGACTTCACCCGCGGGTAAGCGATCCGGAAAATGGAGCTCGATTTTCTCCCGTTCGGGGTTCGCGACGATCGTGCCTCGGACGGTTCCCGCCGTCGACTCGGCGCGGACACGCGAGATCCGAAGCCCGTCCGAGTGGAACTCGAGCGTGCTGCGGCGTCTGCCCAGACGCAACGTATGGGTAACTTCGCCGCGAAACTGGTCGCTGTGCTGGGGATCTACCTCGACATGCAACGAGACCTCGGTCGGGCGTACGTCCGCCGGCAAACGGATCCGCCTGCTCTTCTTGCGCTGGGTGGTGCGGCTCGCCAACGGGGCTCCTCGAAAAATGGAACTCGGAAGTGTACGCCAGCCCCGGGCTCGCGGGACGATTAAGAATATCTATAAAAATCAACATGTTACAAATTCCCCTCGTCGAAATGGCCCCGTCTGCCGAAAAACCCGGGAGTGGGACGAAGGACTTTCCGACGCCGGCCCGAGTGGGCCCTCTCGATCTTCGCGGCGGCGATCCTGCTGGCAATTCCCAACGCTGTGCTGGCTTTTGACTGCCCGAGCGCGCCAGAGGACGAGGTTCTCGCCCGGATCAACGAAGTCCGCCGAGCGGACGGTTCCCCGGAGCTCCGCTGGGATCCCCGGCTCTTCGCCGCGGCGAGCCGACACACGGGGGACATGGCGGAAGCGCGGTTTCTGGCGCACCGCGGATCCGACGGTTCTCTACCGGCGCTTCGGATGCGCGATGAGGGGTACGACGCCGCCACCGCGGAAACCGTCGGCGCCGGTCAGGACGACCCCGCGTCGATCGTGGCTGCTTGGCTCGCCTCAAGCCGGCACGAAGAGATCCTGCGCTCCCCGCGTTGGACGCACGTGGGTATCGCCCACGCGGAGACCGATTCGAAGTACCGACACGTTTGGGCTGCGAACTTCGGTGCCGCTCCCAGGGGCTCGACGGCGAGGTCGCGCTGCGAGAACCCGCCCGCCGTGCCCGCTAGCGCGGCCGAGTAGGCCCCGATACAGCAAAAACGCGCGAAGCTCTGTCCCAGCTGCCACAATCGGCGGCGAGGAGTTGCGCCGTGCCCGAGGAGATCGAACGTCCTTCCCTGAAGGGCGCCGTCAAGGAAGCGTTTGATGACGTCGCGGAGAAGTACGCGTCGAGCGCCGTACACCGCGGGGGCCCAGAACTCGAGGCCCTGCTCGC
Source organism: Myxococcota bacterium (assembly GCA_965223705.1). Lineage (GTDB taxonomy): Bacteria > Myxococcota_A > UBA9160 > UBA9160 > UBA6930 > UBA6930. Next base: position 819,914 of record OZ245015.1, read on the forward strand.
GGTTGCGGCGCTTCGAGGCGACGAGGCCGTGCTCGACGCCGGCTGCGGGCCGGGACATACGGCACACGCCCTGGCGGCGGGCGCGGGCTCGGTCATAGGAGTCGATCTCTCACCGGCGATGCTCGAGCAAGCGCGCGTCCTGGCCCGTGAGAAGGGTCTCACCAACGCGTCATTCCAGGAGGGCGATGTCGAGGCCCTCGAGTTCGCCGACGCGACGTTCGATCTGGTCACGTCGCGCTACAGCGCGCATCACTATCCGCGGCCCCAGCGCGCCCTCGAAGAATTCCACCGCGTCCTCCGCCCGGGCGGACGCGTCCTGCTCGTCGATACGATTTCGCCCGAAGATCCGGGCCTCGACACGTTCATCAACCTGGTCGAATGGTTGCGCGATCACAGCCATATTCGCGATCACCGAGATTCCGAATGGCTCGCCATGTTCCGCAGCGTCGGTTTCGAGGCGCGGCTGGTCGGGGAATACCGCCTGGATCTCGATTTCGAGAGCTGGGTCGACCGGATCGGAACACCGCAGGAAGGGAGGGACGCGCTCCGCTTTGTGCGCGAATGCGCGAGCCGCGAAGCGCGTGAGACGTTCCGCCTCGATCCCGCGACCGGTTCTTTCGCGCTGTTCGTCAACTTGTACGAGGCGATTCGATGAACCCCGACGGTTCTCGCGAGCGTTGGTCCTCGAAGTTCGGTTTCGTGTTAGCGGCCGTCGGCTCTGCAGTCGGTCTGGGCAATATGTGGCGCTTCTCGTACCTGTCCGCCGAATACGGTGGCGCGGCGTTCGTGTTGCTCTACTTGATCCTGACCGCGTGTCTCGGGATCCCCGTCCTCCTGGCCGAGCTCTCGGTGGGCCGCGGCGCGGGCCGCAGCCCGATTGGCGCCCTCGCGCACTTCGGCGGGCCGGCTTGGAAACCGCTCGGTGCCTTGTTCGTCGCCGGCGGCGTTCTCATCTTGGCCTACTACAGCGTGATCGCAGGCTGGACGGTGCGTTACGCGTGGGACGCTCTGGTGTCCGGCCCGCCCGTCGATCCGGGCGCGCGTTTTGGGGAGATCTCCCAAGGTGCGGACGCGGCGCTCTGGCACTTGCTGTTCATGGCCGCGACCGTGTTCGTCGTTTCCGGCGGTGTTCGCGGTGGCATCGAGCGCGCCTCGCTCGTGATGATGCCCCTCTTGTTCGTGTTGGTCGCGGGCATCGCGGCCTACGCGGCGACCCTGCCCGGTGCGTCGGGAGGTTACGCGTACTATCTCTCGACAGATTTCGCCGCGGTCTTTTCTTTCGACGTGTTCCGCGCCGCGGCAAGTCAGGCGTTCTTCAGCTTGAGCCTCGGCATGGGCGCCATTCTCACCTATGCGAGCTACCTGTCGCGGGATGCCGATCTGCCGAGTCAGAGCGTGACGATCGCCGCCGCCGACTTCGGCGTCGCCTTCGTCGCCGGTCTGATGGTGTTTCCCTTGATTTTTGCGTTGGGTCTTTCCGGTTCGATCATCGGAACAGCCGGTACGGAGAACGACGTCGGGACGGTCGGTGCTCTCTTTATCACGCTCCCTCAGGCGTTCCTCGCGATGGAAGGAATCGGTCGCGTGCTGGCGGTCTTGTTCTTTGTTGCGCTCGCGGTGGGAGCGCTGACGTCTGCCGTATCGCTTCTCGAAGTCGGGGTGTCGACGGTCATCGACAGTTTCGAGGTTTCGCGTCGAAGGGCGGCCGCGTTGCTCGGTGCCGGGATCGCGCTCCTGGGGCTCGCCCCGGCCTTCGACATCTCGGTCCTGGGTTTGATGGACCAACTGGCCGGAAATGTTTTTCTCGTCGTCGGAGGACTCCTGCTCTCTCTGTTCGTCGGTTGGCGTATGGACGACCCCGAAGGCGCGGTGCTGGGGGCCTCGGCCTACCGCCCCCGTTGGGTGCGTCCTTGGCGACTTGCACTGCGGTTTCCGGTACCCGCCGTTCTGGCCGTGGTCGCCTACTTCGCGGTGCGCGACTTGATCGACGCGCTCTAGCTTTTCAGAGTTCGGGAAGGTCTCGGTCGAGCACGGTCATTCGGCCGTCGCGTCGCGCGTTCTCGATCGCCTCCCGACAGACGCGTCGGACGACTTCGGAGAGCGGGGCGAGCACTCGATCCGACGTGTTGTAGCCCGATTCACGTCGAATAAATTCCTTGAGACGCGAAGCTACGACGAGGACCTCGTCGCTCGACGGACTGGCTGCTTCGCCGGCGTTCGGTCGTACGACGCGCCGCTTCCGTTTCGGTGCCGAGTCGCCTTCCGCCTCGGCCGACGCGGGCGCCTTCTTCTCGACGGCCCACGACTCTCGGTGATTCGCCCCGGGGACGTGTACCTCCCAACAATCGACGGAGCAGAAGACGAGCGACGTCCGTTTGCGATTGCAGGTCGACACGTTGCAAGCGTAGTACTCGGCTGAATAAGCGATTTCTTTTTTGCACACACTGCAGCGTCGCCAGTGTTCTTCCATCGGTCCTCGTACCCCTTCTCGATCGTATCGGGCGAACGGCCAGTTTTCCTTACGGACTGGGTGTTGACCCGTGGTCCGCGAGAAACTCGAGAGCCAATCGGCTGAGAGATCGTACGCCGAGCTCGAGGGCACTCTCGTCGACGAAGAACTCCGGGGAGTGATTCGGGGCCGCGTCGGCTTCGGCGACGTCCGGTGGACGCACACCGAGCCAGAAGTAGACGCCGGGCGCCTCCCGCGCGAAGAACGAGAAATCTTCGGCGCCCGTGGCGGGTAACGCTTCGACGACGCGCCCGCTTCCCGCGACGGATTCGAGTACCGGCCGCGCCCACCGCGTGAGCTCCGGATCGTTCACTGTGACGGGGTAGCCGATATGGATGTCGACCTCGGCCCGCGCTCCTTCGGCTTCGGCGATTTTCATCGCAGTCTCCGTAACCTTGGTCCGCACGTCCTTGGCGAGCTCTGGGTCGAGGCTGCGAATCGTGCCCGACAGCTCGACTTGGTCGGGGATGATGTTGTGGCGCACGCCGCCGTGAATCGCACCGATCGACACGATGGCGGGAATTCTCGCGTCGACGCGACGGTTGGGGATGCGCTGCAACGCCATCACGATTTGCGACGCGACCGCGACGGAATCGACACCCAGCCAGGGATACGCCGCGTGCGTCTGGCTTCCGTGGACCACGATATGCAACCGGTCCGAGCCCGCCATCGCGCCGCCGCTGCGCAGGCCGATCTCTCCCGCAGCGAAGCGAGGCACGACGTGCAGACCGAACACCGCAGCGGGCTTCTCCTCGAAGACACCCTCCGAAAGCATCAGCTTCGCGCCTCCCTCTTCCCCCGGCGGCGCGCCTTCCTCGGCCGGTTGAAAGAGAAACTGCACTTCGCCTGCGATCCGATCTCGCATACCCGTGAGGACCCGGGCGACGCCGAGCAGCACCGCGGTGTGTGCGTCGTGACCGCAGGCGTGCATGACGCCGACTTCGCGCCCTAGGTACGTCGTTCGTACTTCGGATTTGAAGGGGAGGTCGTTTCTCTCCGTGACCGGCAGGGCGTCCATGTCCGCTCGCAGCGCCACCCGCGGGCCGGGCCGCGTGCCCCGCAAGAGCCCGACAACGCCGGTGTGCGCGATCTTTTCCTCGACTTCGAGGCCGAGCGCCCGGAGTTCCGTGGCGACGATCTCGGCGGTTCGGAATTCGCGATTTCCGAGTTCGGGGTGGCGGTGGAAATCGCGTCTCTGTTCGATGACGTCGTCTCGAATCGCGCGCGCGGCTTCGTCGACGGCGTTCGCGCGCGATTCCTCCTTCGCGGTGGTTGCAGCTGGGCCCAGAAGCCCGAGGCAAAAGATCATGCTCGCTACGGCGGTACGGTGATGGTCCACGCGGCTCCCTGTGTCGTTCAGCAGGCGCGAGGGTATCGTCTCTCTCGTGTCCGTCCGAGTGCAGAGCGCGTCCGACGTGCCGCCGGCGCCCGGCGGCGCGGGCACCGGCGGAGGCGCGCTGCCCGCCGCCTGGATGTATCTCGGCGGAGCGATTTGTTGGCTCTCCCTTTGGGGCGCTCCGAGCACGGGGCTTCGCATGCTCGGGCTGACGGGCGCGACGCTGCTTTCCGCGTGCGCGATGGCCGCATTTCGATCGCCCGGGGACCGTCGCGGCGCGCACTTGGCGGCACTCGCGAGCGCGGGGTCGATGTGCCTCGCGGTGCCGCTGCTTCCAGCCGGCGCCTACAGCCACTTCCTCCTGCTCCTGGCGGTCGGTTTCGTCTGCTGGTTTGTCTCGGGTCGCGCAGCGGCCATTCCCAACGCGTCGGGACGCGTGAATGGCGAGTCCTTCTATCTGTGGGCGCACGCCGGCGCGGACGCTGCGACCCTCGGTAGCTTTCACTTGAGGCTTGCTCGTACTCCGGTCGCCGAGCTCGCACGGATTCGCGACGAGCTGGCACGCGCGCGGGCCGTGTGTCGCGAAGCCGGTTGGCTCGATCGACCGGAGACGTTCCATGCGGCGCCCCCGGAGCTCACCGATGAAGACCTCGAGCGTCGCCACGGTCGGGCTGCGGGCCTTTCGTTCGAGCACTTGTCGGCCGAGAGTGGGTACCAGCCGCCGACCGCGCTGCCGGGGGCTGACCGATGGTCCGCGCGGGTCGCGAACCGCACCACGCACGCGTGGGTGGTGCGCGATGAAGAGCCGGCCGCACCGTGGATCGTGTGTGTTCACGGCTTTGGCTTGGGCCGACCGGCGCTCGACTTTCGCGCTTTTGGCGCCCGTTGGCTGCACCGCCAGCGGGGCTGCAATCTGCTTTTTCCGGTTCTGCCCTTGCACGGTCCCCGCGCGGACGGGTGGGTCAGCGGCAACGGCTTCTTCTCGGGAGATCCGCTCGACACGGTCCACGCGGTGGCACAGGGTGTACACGATATCCGGCGGTGGGCGGCTTGGGCCGCCCGGCAAGCGGAAGCGCCGCCCGCGATGTTCGGCATCTCACTCGGCGCGTATCACGCGGCGCTGGTCGCTTCCTTGGTGACCGCAGCCGAGGCGGTGGACGCTCTCGATCGCGTGTTGCTGGGGACGCCGCTCGTCGACATCGAAGAGACGTTGTGGGTTCACGGGCCCGCGTCTTGGAGAGAAGCAGCGACGGCGGCCGGGGTGTTCCGCGACGATCTGCGCGACCTCTATCGCGTCATTTCGCCCCTTCGCGTTCCCCCTCCGAAGATCGCCGCCGCGATGTTCGTCGCCTCTGCCGATCGGCTGATTACGCCGTGGCAAGCGCCTGCTCTCGCGAACCACTGGCCGCATGCGACGGTGGCCGAACTCCCCAGCGCCCACGTGACGTTTCGTCTGACCCGAGGCCTCCGCGGCGTGTTGGAAGCGCACCTTCCCGGGCGAGCGAATGCTTACCTCGGCTGAACGAGATCGATCGGATTGCAGTCGAGGCCCGAGGCGATGAGGCAGAGCGTTGCGTAGCTCACCGACTCGCCGTGCTCTTCGACCCCTGCGATCAAGTTCGGAGTCAGGGCCTCGGCGACACCCGTAGCCCGCTCCGAAGCGTGCGCAATCGCCGTGCAGAGCTCGCGGCGAGACCAGCCGCGATCGTGACGCAAGCGGCGGATCGAGAGCCCGTCGGGAATGACAGGCGACGCGTCGTCGTAGGTGAAAGAAATCAGCCCCGCTCCTTCTACGACAGCACGCCTAGCTCAGTTCTCGATCCAGCGCTATGACAGGGAGACCTGCGGAGGAAGCTCGGATGGCCACCGTTTTCAGCAAGATCATCGCCGGGGAACTCCCCGGTCGATTTGTTTGGCGGGACGATCGCGTCGTCGCGTTCTTGACCATCGAGCCCTTGACGCCGGGCCACACGTTGATCGTCCCGATCGAAGAGGTCGACCACTGGCTCGATCTCAACGACGACTTGGCGGATCACGTGATGCGCGTGTCGCGCTCGGTGGGAAAGGCCATCGAGCACGCGTTCAACTGCGAGCGGGTGGCATTGATCATCGCGGGCTTCGAAGTGCCCCACGTGCATGTTCATGTGTCCGCCGCGAACTCGATGGCCGATCTCGACTTTGCGCGCGTCGAGCGCAACCCGTCGCCTGACGCTCTGGATGCCGCGGCCGAAGCGGTTCGAGGCGCGCTCCGAGAGTTAGGTTACGGCGAGGTCGCAGACTGAAGGGATCGCTCCCCGAACGAAGCGGCGAGCGGGCAGTGCGGTGGGCCGTGTTGGTTCTCGTTTCGCTTTTCGCCCTCCCGGCCCACGCGAGAGCGCCCACAGTTATCGTCGTCTCGATGGACGGGGTGCGGTTCGACGCACTCGACGATGTGCACCTCGCGGGTTTCGCACGCATGGTCGAGGAAGGCACCCGCGCTCGCGCGCTGGTGCCGATCTTTCCATCGAGCACGTTCCCGAACCACGTGAGCCTCGCGACGGGCGCGCCGGCCGATCGTCACGGCATTGTGGGCAATCGGTTTCTCGATCGGGAGCGAGGCGCTTTCGACTACGAGAACGATGCCAGCTGGATCCAAGCGGAGCCGCTGTGGGTGGCCGCCGAGCGACAGGGGTGCCGCGCGGCGACGTTCTATTGGGTCGGCTCCGAGACGAAATGGCGGGGAATCGCGCCCACCTACCTTCGGGCCCCGTTTTCCTCCGAGACGCCGGAAAGCGAAAAGATTCGCCAGGTGCTGGCGTGGATGGACCTCCCCGAAGCGGAGCGCCCGCAGCTCATCATGACCTGGTGGCATGGGAGTGACCACGCGGCACATCGCCACGGACCGGAGAGCGGAGCCGCGCGAGGCGCGCTCGTCGCGCAGGACGAGGCGCTCCGATCCCTGCTGCGCGGCCTCGATGAGCGAGACGCTTGGGAAGACACCACGCTCTACGTGGTGAGCGATCACGGCATGACCGGTTCGCAACAGATCGTCGATCCGATCTCGGCCCTCAAACGCGCGGGCGTGTACGCCGAGGTCTCCTATGGAATGGCTGTCGCGCACGCGTTCACCGAGCACGCCGAAGTTCAAGAGCGGGTACTGCACGTTTGGAACGCACTGCCCGGCGTCGTCGCGTACGAAGCGGGCGGCCTTCCCCAGCGGCTCCGCTTCAGTCACCCGACGCGAACAGGGGATGTCGTCGCGGTCGCGTCGCCGCCTGTCCGCTTCGCCCCCAAGAGTGTGTTCCGTCGGGGCGCGGCGCGGGTGCTCTCTTGGTTGGGCGCGACCGTCGGCGCTCACGGTTACGATCCGGCGGAGGTGCCCGAGATGCACGGGATCTGGCTGGGCCTCGGACGTGGCGTCGCTTCTGGCGCACTCGCCGACGAGGCGTCGGTCCTCGACGTGGCCCCGAGCGTGGCGCGCCTCCTCGGGATCAAAGCTCCCCGCCACAGCGAAGGCACGGTCCGCGAGAGTTTCGCGAACCCGGCGGGTGCTAGTCTCCCGCAAACGGAGGAGACGCGATGAGACGTGTTGTGTTTGGCGACGAGCACGAGCTGTTTCGCGAGCAAGTGCGCCGCTTTGTACGCGAGGAAGTCGAGCCCTTGGTCCCGAAGTGGAACGAAGCCGGGATGAGCGATCGCGACACCTGGCGACGCGCAGGAGAGGAAGGCCTACTCGGTGTCAACGCCCCGGAAGAGTACGGCGGGGCAGGCGCCAATTTCTTGTACTCCGCCATCGTCATCGAAGAAATCGCCTACGCACGGGCGCACGGACTCCACGTGCCGCTTCATGCCGACATTTGCATGCCGTACCTGACGACCTACGGAAATGCGGCGCAGAAAGAGAAGTACCTTCCGGGTGCGATCTCCGGCGAGATTATTCTCGGGATTTGTATGACCGAGCCGGGTACGGGCTCGGACCTCGCGGCCGTTCAGACGACTGCGATTCGCGACGGCGATGACTACGTCATCAACGGGTCCAAAACGTTCATCTCGAACGGTCAGATCGGCGACCTGTATATCGTCGTGGCGAAGACCGATTCGCAAGCCGACCCGCCCCACAAGGGCATCAGCTTGATCTTGGTCGAGGCGAACACGCCGGGTTTTGAACGGGGACGGAAGCTCGACAAACTCGGCCTGCGCGGCCAGGACACGAGCGAGCTGTTTTTCAAGGATTGTCGGGTTCCCGTAGACAACCTCCTCGGCGAGGAAGGCCAGGGCTTCCGGATGCTGATGGAGGCCTTGCAACAAGAGCGGCTGGTTGTCGGGGTCGGTTCCATGGCGTCGTGCCGGCGCGCGCTCGACGACACCATCGCCTACGTGAAAGAGCGCAAGGCGTTCGGTCGGCGCATCGCGGATTTTCAGAACACGCAGTTCAAACTCGCGGAGCTCTCAACCGAAGTCGAGATCGGTCAGGTCTTTGTCGACCGCCTCGTCGCGGCGCATGTCGCTGGCGATGACATCGTGACGGAAGTCAGCGGTGCGAAGTGGTGGACCACGGACTTGCAGAAGAAATTGACCGCTGAATGCCTCCAGCTGCACGGGGGCTACGGGTTCATGCGCGAGTATCCGATCGCCGAAGACTTTGCGGACGCGGCCGTGCAGTCGATCTACGCCGGAACCAACGAGATCATGAAGGTGATTATCTCTCGGAGAATGGGGCTCTAGAAGTCCGCAGTCGCCGGCGCGCCGGGTACGGGCGCGCCGGCGAGGTGCCCGCCGCCGATCACTCGTAGTTCCGTCACGCCAAAACATTCCCCGGCGTAGCGCCTGAAAAGGTTCTGTTCCGCGGGGTCGAGCGATTCCCAAGCGGGGTGGAGGGAGGCCCGAGCGTGCTGTGGCTGCCAGGCGAAGACCAAGGCATCGAAGTGTCGTCGCGGCACCGTGCAGAGTCCCACTTGGTTTTCGTCGCGAACATGGCGGGCGAGTTCCGAGAGTGCGTCGCGAAGTTCTCCTCCCGCCGAGAGATCGGGTGACGTGGCGTCTGCGGGAACCCAGCCGTCGACCAGTCCGCGAACTTCTTTCCAGCCCTTCGACACGGCGTACACGCGCACGTGGCCCGCTTCGGGCAAGGTACCCACCGCGGAGTCCCGCAAGCTCGGACCTTCTCTCACCACGGTCCCCGGAATCACGACGCGCTCGCGACGGAGGAAGGGCCCCATTTTCGGAGGCGATGTATCGAAGGTGACCGGCGCCGCGCTTTCGGACGTGCCAACTGCGGCTTCGGTCCACGGGGCCGGCGGCGCCAAGCGAAACGCTCCGGCGACCAGGCAGCGACATTCCGAGTGCGCGGTGTCTTTGGGAAACACCGAATGCAGGGTTCTCTCACTGTGAGGCGGAACCTCGCCGCCTTCTTCTACCCCGTTCAGGAACAAGACATTGCGGCTCTTCGGACGGAACGCGCCACAAGAAAGATCTGCGACCGCGAGTGCGCGGGCCCCGGTGGTGACAATCACTTCAGCGCGAACGAGATCGGGAGCTCGGGGCACTTCGGTACAGCGCGCGATATCGATCCGCGGAGAAGACGACCGCCCTTCCGCGAGCGAGGGCGCGTGCATGAAGCACACGGCCAAGGCGATGCCGAACGAGAGACCCCTCATCGACCGGAACCGTAGCGTTCCTCGGTGCTTCGCTACAGTCGGTCGGTATGACGGGGCGGGTCCGAACCATCGTTTTCTCTTTGCTCGCGCTCGTGCTCGCCTGCGGGTCGGACGAGCGTCTCTACGACGTCATCGGGGTCGTCGAAGCCGTCCGCCCCGAAGACAACCAAGTGATCATCGCGCACGAGGACATCCCAGGTCTGATGCCCGCCATGACGATGAATTTCGACCTGGAAGACCCGACGATTGCGGAGCGTTTCTCCCCCGGCGACGCGATCCGTTTCGAGTTGGTATTCAACGGGCGCGCCTACTTGATCCGCTCCGCCGAGCGTCTGGGCGAGGCTGAAGTGAACGCGCGGAAAGATCGGGGAGAACTCACCCGACCCGCCGACCCGGTTCCCGATTTCGAGCTCGTCAACCAACGGGGCGAGGCGGTCTCATCGAAAGGCATGCGGGGCAAGGTGCTCCTCATCGATTTCATTTACACCCATTGCCCGGGGCCATGTCCCATCCTCACGGGCGTCAATGCCGAAGCCAACGAGCTCATCGCCGATCTCCACGACCGCGTGGTGTTTTGTTCGATTTCCCTCGATCCCGAACGCGACGATCCCGAAACCCTCGCGCGCTACGCCGAGGCTCGCGGCGCGGACGCCCCGAACTGGCACTTCTTGACCGGGGCGCCCGAAGTGGTGGCCGACGTGATTCAACGCTTCGGCGTGGCGAGTCTGCCCGCGGCCGATGGCGAGATCGATCACACGGTCGCTCGTTTCCTGGTGGACGCCTCTGGCCGGATCGAAGAGCGTTACATGGGCCTCACGCACGACGCGCCGAAGCTCGCTGAAGCGATCCGCCGGGTCGTGGAGCGCGGCTCGTCCTAGGCGTTCTCGACGGCGATGAAGCTCTGACCCCGGTGACCGAAATCGAAACGGTCGGGGTGGATGATCTCGGCGAGGATTTCGAGCGATTCCAGAAGGCGCGGCCCGGACCGATTGAAGTAGTGGTTGCCGTCGGCGACGAAGACCCGCCCGTCGCGCACCGCCCGGAGCGCGCCGAAGCCCGGCAGCGCCTGGAGCAGCGGTAGCTCTTCGAGCGCTCGGGGAATGTCGAAACCGCACGGGATGATGAGCAAGATCTCGGGATCGGCGGCGCGCACGTCCTCCCACTGAATCCAGGGCGAGAGCTCACCGTGATCGCCAAAGACGGACGTCGCGCCGGCGAGTTCGACGAGCTCGGGCATCCAGTTGCCCGCCGCCATCAAGGGCTCGATCCACTCGATCGAGACGAGGCTCGGACGTCCCCCGGCGCCTGCGGCGCGGTCGGCGACCTGCTGGGTGGCGTTCCGAAGCGACGCCGCGACCGCGCGCCCGTTCTCCGCTCGACCGATCGCGTCCCCGATCCGCTCGATGTCCCGCCACACATCGGCCAGGTGTCGCGGCGCGAGCGATAGCACCTCCGGTCGTGCACCCATCCAGTCTGCAACGGCGGCGGTGACGTCGGCGATCCCCGCAGCACAGACCTCGCACTGGTCTTGGGTGAGGATCACATCGGGCCGGACCGAGCGAAGCCCTTCTGGATCGACGCGGTAGACCGAGAGACCATCGCGAACCAGCGCGCGAACCCGCTCGTCGATTTGCGCGCTGCTGCCTTCGGGATCGAACTTTGGTTCCGTGAGCGGCGGAAGTTCGCTCACACCCGGAGGAAAATCGCACTCGTGCGAGCGCGCGACGAGTTCGTCGCGAGCCCCTAGGGCGCACACGATTTCGGTCAGACTCGGCAGTAGCGAAGCGATCCTCGGCACAGGCCCTATGCTAACCGCGCATGCTCATCCCGCCGCACCTCCGAGCAGCGATCCTCGCCCGTTGGCCCGTCGCGCGCCTCGCGACACACGGGAAAGACGGCGGGCTGTTTCAGGTCCCTCTGGTGTTCGCGCAGCAGGGCGACTTCTTGTGGTCGCCGGTGGACGGCAAGCCGAAACGCGGCACTTCGCTTTCTCGCCTCGACTACGTGAGAAGCAATCCGCGTGCGAGTCTTTTGCTCGATCACTACGACGCCGATTGGACGGCTCTCTGGTGGGTGCGCATCGAGGCGCGCGCAGAAGTGGTCGCGCTCGAAGACGACCGTCGAGAACCGGTCGAACGGGCTCTCCGCGCGAAGTACACTCAGTACGCCACCACGCCGGTCTTTCTCGGACAACCGACGGCTTTAGCCTTCCGGATCGAGTCGACCCGCAGCTGGTGCGCCGACGACACCCGACTCGAACTCCCGCAACTGCGTTAGAATCCGGGGCCCGGCAGAAGCCCCCGTCCACGGTCGAATCCCATCTCATTGAAAAGGAGCCCCGAGCTTGGCTCAAGAGTTCGTCTACACGATGCAAGAAGTGCGCAAGGTGGTTCCGCCGGATCGCGTGATCCTAGACGGAATTACGCTCGCGTTTCTTCCCGGAGCCAAGATCGGGGTGCTCGGTGCCAACGGCGCGGGAAAGAGCAGCTTGCTGCGTGTGATGGCTGGCCTCGACCCCGACATTCTCGGCGAAGCGCGCCCCAGTCCCGGAGTCCGAGTCGGCTACCTGCCCCAGGAGCCCGAGCTGGATCCGGACAAGGACGTCCTCGGAAACGTCGAGGAAGGCGTCGCGTCGACCCGAGCGCTGCTCTCGGAATTCGAAGCGGTGAGTGCGCGTTTCGCGGAACCCCTCGACGACGACGCGATGGAGAAACTGCTCGCCGAGCAGGCCGCGCTCCAAGACCAGATCGACGCGGCGGGGGCGTGGGAGCTCGACCGCACCCTGGAGATCGCGATGGACGCCCTGCGCTTGCCGTCGGGGGACGCCGACGTTTCCACGCTCTCGGGTGGCGAGCGGCGCCGCGTCGCATTGTGTCGCCTTCTGCTTCAAAAGCCCGACATGCTGCTGCTCGACGAGCCGACGAACCATCTCGATGCGGAGTCCGTGGCATGGCTCGAGCGCTACTTGGATGAATACCCGGGCACGGTCGTCGCCGTAACGCACGACCGCTACTTCCTCGATAATGTCGCCGGTTGGATCCTCGAACTCGATCGCGGCGCCGGGATTCCCTACCAGGGCAACTACAGCGGTTGGCTCGAGCAGAAGCAGGCGCGGCTGGCCGTCGAGGAGAAGCGAGCCGGTGCGCGCCAACGAACGCTCGCTCGCGAACTCGAGTGGGTGCGCATGTCGCCTCGGGCGCGCCAGGCGAAGAGCAAGGCGCGGATCAAGGCCTTCGAGACGCTGCGTGCGGAAGAGGAAGAACGCGCTCCCGACACCGTTGAAATTGCGATTCCGCCGGGCCCCCGGCTCGGTGATGTCGTCGCCGAAGCGCAAGGCCTGCGCAAGGGCTTCGGCGAGAAGCTCTTGATCGAAGATCTCTCCTTCTCGCTACCGCCCGGCGGCATCGTCGGCGTGATCGGCGGCAACGGCGCCGGAAAGACCACGCTCTTCCGCATGCTCGTCGGCGAGGAGCAGCCCGACGCTGGAAGCCTGCGACTGGGAGAGACGGTCAAAATCGCTTACGTCGACCAGGGCCGGGAGGATCTCGCCGGCGACAACACCGTCTACGAAGAAGTCAGCGGTGGTGATGACCTCATCAAAGTCGGTCGTCGCGAGATCAATGCGCGGGCATACGTCGGATCCTTCGGTTTCAAGGGAGCGGATCAGCAGAAGCGCGTCGGGCAGTTGTCCGGCGGCGAGCGGAACCGCTTGCAGCTCGCGAAACTCCTCAAGAGCGCCGGTAACGTCCTGCTCCTCGACGAGCCGACGAACGATCTCGACGTCGACACGTTGCGGGCGTTGGAGGAGGCACTTCTCGGCTTCGCCGGCTGCGTTGTGGTCATTTCCCACGATCGCTGGTTCCTCGACCGGATCGCGACGCATATCTTGGCATTCGAGGGCGACAGCCACGTCGAGTGGTTCGAGGGGAACTACCAAGAATACGAAGCCGATCGGCGCAAGCGCCAAGGCGACCAAGCGGAGCAGCCGCACCGTCTCCGCTACAAGCGGCTCGAGAGCTGACGATGTCGCTCGAGCGGCTTCGGGCCGCCGTCGACGCGGTGATTGAAGGCCAGCAACGCGCGAAGACCGGGATTCTGCTGGCCATCTTGGCGCGCGAGCACGCATATCTCGAGGGGCCGCCGGGAAGCGGGAAGACGCTCCTCGCGGAATCGATCGCTGCGCTTTGCGGGGCGCGCTATCGCGTCATCCGCTTCCATCGCGACACGCGAGAGCAGGAGCTTCTCGGCGACGCCCTGCTGTATCGCGCTTCGCTCGAAGAGGGCGGCGGGGAGCAGTTGTCTCGCCGCCTGGTAGGTGGCCCGTTTCGGGACGCCGAGATTGTGGTGCTCGACGATATGTCGCGTGCCCCCGGCGAAGCGCTCGCTCCGCTGTTGCGAATCTTGGCGTCGCGCGAGGCCAACGGTGCTGCGCTTCCACTGGAGACAGCGATCACGACGGCACTGCCGCCCGGCCTCGAGCTCTACGCGGATCCGCTCGAGCCGACACAACTGGACCGCTTCGCGGTACAGGTTCGGATCCCCGGGCTCTTGTACGCCGGCGACTGGACGCGCGCCCGCCGCGTCTTCGACGCAGCAACGCTCGAGGGCGCGCCGATCATCGACTCCGCGGAGCGCCAACGCCTTCAGTCGGCTTCCGCTGCCGTGGAGGTCCCGGAGCGCATTCGCGGCTTGTGGCTCGAGCTACTCGGACATATCCAGGAGATCGCGGAAGGCACTGGGAGCGCCATCACGGATCGCTCGCTTTCCCAATCGGGCCTCTCGCTGTTGCGAGCCCACGCGTGCTTGCGCGGCGCTGACACCGCGGACGAGCGCGATCTCGAAGTCGTTCGGTACATGCTGGCGCGCCGCGCCCCCGAGCTCCGCGACGCCGATATCGCGGCGCTCCTCGAGTTCGTGGTTCGGCCGAAAGAGCAGGAGAAAACCGAGGAATCCGAAGGCGGCGCACCGCGCCGAACGGAAACGGCCGACGGCGAAGACGACGCTCCCGAAGCGAAAGCTTCGCAGGCGGCGGGTGAAGGAGAGGACTCCGATCAAAGAACGGGGCCGAAAGCGTTGCGCCGTCCCGCGGCTCGGGCCGATGTCAGCGTGCTGCTCCGCGCTCTCGAAGGGCGCTTCGATCGCGGCGGCGTAGACGCCGAACCGGATCCGGGCGGCGTCCCGCGGCGAATCGAGCGGCTCCAGCGTTTCGACGGTTTTCTCGACGCCGACCCGGTGGAGACCTTGCTCCTGGCCGAAGGGCGGCTCGCTGAAATGCCTCGGGCGCTCCGGCGTGAGCGCTACAACCGCGGCGGCGCCGTCGCCGTGCTGCGCGACGTGTCTGCCTCGATGGACGGCGACTTCGCGCAGTGGTCCGGCGAGGTGGTCGCAGGGATCGTCCGTGCCGGCGCGCGCCGCCGCATGCGTGTCGGCTATCTCGAGTTCAATCACGAGGCGAAACCGTTCGAAGTCGACGGCGCTTTTCTCCATCGGCGCTACGGCCCGCTCCTCGCGACGGCACAGCACGCCCGGGCGCTCGGTCGCACGAACTACGAGGCCGCGTTGCGCACGGCGCTCGCCGAATTCGAAGGTCAGGGCGGAAGAAACCGTCATATCGTCATGCTGACCGACGGAGTGCCCGTCCTCGGAGATCCGGTGGTCGAGCGCGAGCGCGCGGAAGCGAAGCGGCTCGGGGTAAAAATTCACACCGTGTTCATCGGAAAAGGTGAAGCCCCGCGTATTCTCGACCGCTTGTCGCTCGAAACCCACGGCGTCCGTTTCGCCGCGAAGCCCGAGCGGGGCGGGCGCATCGCTTTGGCCGAGCGGAAAGCGGCCTAGCCCGGATCGATGGATGGAGTGTATTCCCTGATGGATGCTCGAATCGCGCCGCTTCGCGAAGCACTCGACCGTCACGTGGTCGGACACGACGACGCGAAGCAGGCGATCCTGCTCGCGATCTTGTGTCGGGAGCACGTCTATATCGAGGGGCCTCCGGGCACCGCGAAGACCCGTATGGCCGAGGTCGCGTCGCGCGCTTCGGACCTCGAGTTCTTCTTCTACCAACTCCACCGTGATACCCGACTGCCAGAACTCGTCGGCGACGTCGTCCTCGAGCGACGCCAGACTGAGAGCGGCGGGGAGCTGATTCATCAGCGGACGCTCCCGGGCGGCATCCTGACCGCGGAAGTTTGCGTCCTCGACGACATTTCGCGAGCTCCGGGTGAAGCGCTCAACGTCTTGCTCCAGATTCTCAACGAAAGGCGTTTCGGCGAAGCGTCGATCCCACTGCTCACCGCCATCGCGACGAGTAACCCCGCCAGCGACGAGTACTACAACGAACCCCTCGACCCGGCGAACCTCGATCGGTTCGCCGTTCAGTTGCGCGTGTCGAGCTTGCTCGGCGGCGACGACACGGAGTCGGCGCGCCGCTTGATCGATCGTTTTGTCTCCGGAGAAGTCCGCGAAGAACACGGAACGGAGCCCGTGTGCGATCGCGCAACCCTCGACGCCCTGCACGACGAGATCGCGCGGACGCCGGTGCCGGAGAGCGTCAAGGATGCGCTCCTCGACGTGTTTCGGGCCCTCGTCCTAGACCACGGCTGCAACGAGACGAACTCGCTGCTCACCGACCGGAGCTTCCTCGTCAAATCGATCAAGCTGCTGCGCGGACGCGCAGTTCTGTCGGGTCGGGATCAGGTGGGCCTCGAGGATCTCGAAGTGCTCCGCTGGATGACGACGTTTCGCATCCCCGAAGACGTTCACGAGAAGTTCCCCGAGATTCTTCGAGACGTCGTCGCGCGTCGGAGCTAACCGGCGAAGCCCTTTTGGATCCGACGGATCGCTTCCTCGACGTTTTCTCGCGAGTTGAACGCGGAGAGGCGGAGGTAGCCCTCGCCCGAAGGGCCGAAGCCCGCGCCGGGAGTGCCGACGACGTGCGCCTCGGACAGCAGGCGATCGAAGAAGTCCCAGGAAGAGAGCCCCGCCGGCGTTCGCATCCAAATGTAGGGCGCGTGCTCACCGCCAAAGACCGTGAACCCCGCTGCGCCGAGGGCCTCCCGGAGGCGAGCCGCGTTCGCGCGGTAGTGGTCGACCTGTTCCTGCGTCTGTTTCCGGCCGGCATCGGAGAACACCGCCTCGGCGCCCCGTTGGATCAAGTACGGGACGCTGTTGAACTTCGTCGAATGGCGGCGCGACCAGAGGTCGCGGATCGAGACTCGCGCGCCGTCTGTCGCGATACCCACGAGCTCAGAGGGAATCGTCGTGTAGGCACAGCGCACACCGGTAAAGCCGGCGCGCTTCGAGAAGCTGCGCATTTCGATGGCGCATTCGCGCGAGCCGGAAATCTCGAAAATCGATCGCGGCAATTCCGGATCTCCGATGAACGCGTCGTAGGCGGCGTCGAAGATCAAGATCGCTTTGCGCTCGCGCGCCCATTCGACCCACTGCACCAAGTCGGAGCGCGTCATGACGGCGCCCGTCGGATTGTTGGGGGAGCACAGGTAGGCGAGGTCGATGGCTTCGTCGGGGGGAGCGGGGCTAAAGGCGTTCTCCTCCGTCGCCGGGAGGTAGACGATCCCAGAGTAGCGACCGGCTTCGTCGGCTTCGCCCGTTCGGCCGGCCATAACGTTCGTGTCGACGTAGACGGGGTACACCGGATCCGTCACGCAGATGCGACATTCGCTGCCGAAGATCTCCTGAATGTTTCCACTGTCCTGCTTGCTTCCGTCGGAGACGAAAATCTCGTCGGGCGAGATCTCGACGCCACGGGCCGCGTAGTCGTGCTCGGCGATCGCGTCTCGCAAGAAGTCGTAACCCTGCTCCGGTCCGTAGCCGCGGAATCCCGCTTCGCTTCCCAGTTCCGCCGCGGCGTGTTGCAGGGCCTCGACGACGGCGGGGGCGAGAGGCAGCGTGACATCGCCGATCCCCAGGCGGATCACCGCCGCTTCGGGGTGCGACTCGACGAAACTACCGACACGTCGGGAGATTTCGGGGAAGAGGTAGCCGGCTTGCAGCTTGCGGTAGTGGTCGTTGATCCGGGCCATGACCGGACCATAGCGCTACGAGGCGCGATCCGGATCGAAAAGCACACCCGGGTTGAGCGTCGCTGCGGGGTCGAGTTCGCGCTTCGCCGCGCGCATCGCGCGTTCGAATACGTCCGGCCGTTGGCCGTCGTACCAGCGGCGGTGATCCCTGCCCACGGCGTGGTGGTGCGTCACCGTGCCGCCGCCAGTCATCACCGCTTCGAGCGCCGCCGCCTTGATTTCGTCCCACTGAGCGAGCTCACTGCCGCGCTTTCCCAGAGCCGTGACGGAGTAGTAGGGAGCCGGGCCGTCGGGATACACGTGGGTGAAGCGACACGTGACGGTGCCTCCGCCACAGATCTTGTCGACCGCTTCCCGGGTTGCCCGCATGACCGATCGGTGAAAGTCGGGGAACCGCTCCCAGGTGATCGCCGTTTCGAAGGTGTCCATCACCATCGAGTGTTGTAGCAGGATGTCGCGGATGTAAGGCATCTCGATGAACGCTTTGCGCCACGCGCCGGCCGCACCCGAGCGCGACACGTTCTGGCTATCACCGGATTCAGAGCGCAGCTCCTCGTCGTCGATCTCCCCACCCGCGTCGCGACAGATTTCGACGGCGCGTCGCAGTTTCTCGTCGGTCGGGTGGTCGGCGGACTCGAAACCCAGAATGAAGACCGAGCACGATCCGTCCCCGGCACCGGCGTTCTTCGCCTCGATGGCGTCGAGGATGCGGCAATTCGTCGGGAATAGACCCGATTGAGCGACGCGCCGGACCGCCTCGGCGCCCCGAATGAAATCCTCGTCGCCGCGATAGCGAACCGCGGCGCTGGCGCGATATCGGGGGCGATCCTGGAGACGCATCCAGGCTTCGACGATCACGCCGAGCGTCCCTTCGGAGCCGGCGATCATGCGATCCGGGCTCGGTCCGGCGCCCGAACCGGGCAGGCGCCGACTCTCGAGCACACCGGTGGGCGTGACGACGCGAGCCGACTCGAGAAGATCTTCGATGTGGGTGTAGACCGTCGCGAAGTGTCCGCCGGAGCGCGTGGCGATCCAGCCGCCGAGGCTCGAGAACTCGAAGGACTGGGGAAAGTGTCGCAGCGTCAGTCCGTGCGGGCGAAGTTGTGATTCGAGATCGGGTCCCAGCACGCCGGCCTGAATGCGCGCGGCACGCGAGGTTCGGTCGACCTCGAGGACTTCGCGCATCGCGGTCAGGTCGAGACTGATCGCGCCGGCATAGTCGCCGCTTTCGGGGCCCGGCATTTCGACGCCACCGACCACACTCGACCCGCCGCCGAAGGGAATCGCGGCGAGGTGCTCGGACCCACACCAATCGAGCAAAGCGGCCACGTCTTCTTCGGTGCGCGGGTACGCCACCCAATCCGGCGGGTTCGGGAATTCACGGCGCAGGGCGCGCACGACGTCGCGATAGCCGTTGCCGTAGTGATGGGCGGCGCGATCTCGAGGGGAATCGACACAAAGCTCGGCAAGAGTCTTGGGTACCGGCACGCGGGGTGGCCGCAGCTCGAGCTCGGAAACCCTCGGAGGGGGGATCTTTTCGGGAAGCGGTCGCCCGAAGCGCTTTTCGATACCCCGCGCGATGCCGGCGGCTTGCTCCTCGTTGGGTCCCGCCCCTTCGAAACCCCAACCCCAGAATTTTCGCTCGGCCATGGGCGGAGGGTACTCCGCTGAGGGCGGTAGTCCTACGGCGATGCCTACAGTGCGGATCCCGCTGCGAGCAGCGCGCTGACGACGACGAGCGAAGCGGTCATCCACCGCGTCCAGGGCAGGCGCGCAGCGATCGGCTTGGGGAGCGAACTCGCGGTCTCTCGCAGGAGGTTCGCCGCTTCGAGGCCGTGTCCCTGCGCGGTCGCTTCGGATAGGCCTTGGCGGGTCAGGAGCGTTACGGCCTGAGTCAGATCACCGCCGCGATCGAGGAGTTCGAACGCGAGTAGGGTAGGCGCGAGGCGCGACGCCTCGGGCATGCTGACGCCGCGGTTTCGCATCCGTCGTTCGACGCCGGCGACGCCTGCCGCGAGGATGACCGGATAGCGGGCGTTCAAGACCCCCGCCGCGGCGCGCGCATGATCCGGCGGGATGCCCCGCGCTTCGAAAATGTCTCGCAAAGTGAGAAAACGAGTCCGAGTGGCCGGTTGCGACACGGGACCCCTCCATGCCTGTGAAATCTCTCGGCAGGAAGGGCAGCGAGCTTAAGCTTCAGTGGAAGAATCGAGCGAGGGACTAGCGCACCGGGCGAATTTCACCGCGGTGGAGGCGGTCGAGGTAATCGTCGAGATCCCGTTTGACGTAGCCCGAAAGCATCACCACACCGACGATATTGGGAAACGCCATCCCGAGCAGCATCAAGTCTCCGAAGTCGAGAACCGACGAGGCGCTGGCGACGGCGCCGATCCAGGCGAACGTCACAAAGAGCACGCGGTAGACACCGACAGAGTCTTCGCCGAGGAGTCGCGCCCAAGCCTGCTCTCCGTAGTAGCTCCACGAGATCATGGTGCTGAAGGCGAACAACACGGCGGTGATCGACAAAATGATGGGGAACCAAGGGAAGACCTTTGCGAACGCCCAGGACGTGAGCTGAATCCCGCCCCCGAGATCGGGTTGGAGGTACGCACCGGTGATCACGATGACGAGCCCCGTCATCGTGCACACGACGACGGTGTCGATGAACGGTTCGAGAAGGGCCACGATTCCTTCGCGCACCGGCTCGTCGGTAGACGCGGCGGCGTGGGCGATGGGTGCGGAGCCGACGCCGGCCTCGTTGGAAAAGGCGGCGCGGCGAAACCCCTGGATCACGACGGCGGTCATTCCGCCCCACGCGGCGGCCTCGGGCGCGAAGGCAGCGCGCACGATGGTCGCCAGTGCGTCACCGACTTGATCGATGTGGATCCCGAGCACCAGTAAGCCCGCGACGATGTAGATGGCGCACATTCCGGGTACGAGAACCGCAGCGACTTCGCCGATGCGTTTGATTCCGCCGATGATGACGACCCCGACCAGCGTGGCGAGGACCAAACCGAAAATGGCAGCGCCAAAACGATCCGAGAGGAAGGGGAGTACGCCCGCCACCTGAGCATACGATTGGTTGGCCTGGAACATGTTCCCGCCGCCGAAGCTCGCTCCGATACACAAGATCGAGAACACCACGGACAGAAACGCGCCGAAGCGTGGCCAGCCGAGCTCCGAGAGGCCTTGCGACAGGTAGTGCATGGGCCCGCCCGACACCGTTCCGTCGGAGCGCACCACTCGGTAGCGCTGGCCGAGGGTGCACTCGGCGAACTTCGAGCTCATGCCGAGAAGGCCCGCGAGGACCATCCAGAAAACCGCGCCGGGTCCACCCTTGGAGACAGCGAACGCCACCCCGGCGATGTTTCCCAAGCCGACGGTCGCCGAAAGCGCCGCCGAGAGCGCTTGAAAGTGCGAAATCTCCCCCACCTCGTCGGCGCGCGTAAACCGGCCGCGTACGCACGCAACCGCGTGACGAAAAGCCCGTACGTTGATGAAGTGAAAGCGCCCGGTGAAAAAGAGCGCGCCAAAAATCAGCCAAACGATCAGGAGGGGAAGCTCGACCTCATCGGCGCGGCCGTTGTCCCAGAACGCGACGTCGAAGAAGAACACCGCTGAAATCGGTTCGACGATCCAGCGGGCGAACACCTGATCGAGCAGCGAGAAGAATCCCGCCTGCGGCGTGGGGTCCACGGTCCACCTCTCGAGGGGCAGGGATTTCTTGGGGGGACCCGGGCCCGCTAAGATAAGGTCTCCGACAACACCTGGAAAGCGCGGAACGGGCGGCGATCGCCTCCGAGCCTCGCCCGAGGAGAAGACCCATGCGAGAAGCCGTCATCGTCGCCAACGCCCGAACGCCGATGGCCAAGTCCTACAGGGGATCATTCAACATGACGCGCCCCGATGACCTGGCATCCCACGCGATCAACGCCGCGCTCGAGCAAGTTCCGGCGCTCGACAAGAACGAGATCGAAGACGTGGTGATGGGGTGTGCGCTGCCGGAAGGGCCCTCGGGGTCGAACGTGGCGCGTATCGCGGCACTCGGCGCGGGTCTCGATGCTTCCGTGGCCGCGACAACCGTGAATCGCTTTTGCTCCTCCGGACTCCAGGCGGTCGCGATGGCGGCGCACCGCGTGATCGTCGACGGCTGCGACGTGACGCTCGGCGGCGGCACGGAATCGATCAGCCTCGTGCAGAACGACAAGATGCGCACGAAAGATCTGCCGAACAAACGCGTTTCCGAGATGTGGCCCGGTATCTATATGGGTATGGGCATGACCGCCGAAGTTGTGGCTTCGCGCTACGGAATTTCCCGAGAGGATCAGGACCGCTACGGCGTGCGTTCACAGGAGCTCACGGCGAAAGCGCAGAAAGACGGTGTGCTCGGCGAATGCATCGCTCCGATCACCGTCACGCGCGGCGTGAAGCAGAAAGACGGCGATTTCAAGGTCGAGGAGGGATATGTCTGCAGTCAGGACGAATGCAACCGCCCCGGTACGACGCTGGCCGACCTCGAGAAACTGAAGCCCGCGTTTACCGAAGACGGCTCGGTCACGGCGGGGAACGCGTCCCAGTTCTCCGACGGTGCTTCGGCGACGATCGTGATGTCGAGCGAGCGAGCGAAGCAGTTGGGGCTCGCACCGATGGGCATCTTCCGCGGCCTGCAAGTCGCGGGGTGCAACCCGGACGAAATGGGAATCGGGCCCGTCTTCGCCGTTCCGAAGCTTCTCGAGCGCGCGGGCCTCACCATGGACGACATCGATGTGGTCGAGCTCAACGAGGCCTTCGCATCCCAGGTCCTGTATTGCCAACGACAACTCGAGATCCCGGATGAGAAGCTGAACCCGTTGGGCGGATCGATTTCCATCGGCCACCCCTACGGAATGACGGGTTCGCGGATGACCGGGCAACTGTTGCGTCACCTGAAGCGCACCGGCGGGCGGTACGGGATCGTCACGATGTGCGTCGGCGGCGGCATGGGCGCAGCGGGCCTGTTCGAAGCCTGTTAGCGAGCTCACCTTGACCGATGACTGCACGCGAACTCTTTCGGAGTTCGCTTCGAAAGAGCTCGTTCGGAGCTTCGGCGTCTTGACGGCTCGGGAATCGCTCGTCGCGACCGCGGCGGAAGCGGTTGCCGCCGCCGCGAAAATCGGCGGGCCGGTCGCGCTCAAGTTGTGTGGCGACGAGATCGCCCACAAGACCGAGCGCGACCTCGTTCGTCTCGACGTGGTCGGCAGCATCGACGTCGAGCGCGTTTCCGAAGAGCTACTCGCGAAAGCCACGCCCGATGACGGGGACGTCGGCATTTTGGTCGCGGAGATGGTGGGGGGGCGGCGCGAGCTCATCGCGGGCCTGGTGCGCGACCCGAACTTCGGTCCCTGCGTCATGCTCGGGCTCGGCGGCGTTCTCACCGAGGCGCTCGGCGATGTGGTTTTCGCGCGCGTCCCGTTGGCGCCGGGTCGCGCGCACCGGCTCGTCGAGGAGCTCGATTCCGCGAGACTCGTAACGGAAGCCTTCCGAGGAGAACCCCCGATCGATCGCGGTGCCCTCGCGGACGTTCTCGTCGGATTGTCGCGTCTGGCGGAATCTCGCCCGGACGTCGTGTCCGTGGATCTCAATCCCTTGGTGGTTTCGGGCGGTCGGCCCATCGCGGTGGACGCGTTGGTCGAGCTCGGCGAGCCGGCTGGGGTAAGCGCGCCGCGGGCGCGGCGCAGCGACCGCGAAGTCCTCGCGCGCCTCGATCCCCTCTTCAAGCCCGAAGGCATCGTCGTCGCTGGGGTTTCTTCACACCCGGGAAAATTCGGCTTCGTCGCCTACCACAACTTGCGGCGCTTCGGTTATCTCGGAGCCCTGTTTCCCGTCAATCGAGACGGTGCTTCGGTACTGGGCGCCGAAACGCTGCGCGACATCTCGGACGTACCCGAGGGCGCGGCGGACTTGATCTTTGTCTGCACTCCCTATTCGTCCAACATCGAACTGCTTCGGGGGGCCGCGGCCCGGGGCGTTCGGGCCGCGTTCATCGCGAGCGGCGGCTATGCGGAGACCGGTGAGGAAGGCCGCGCGCTCCAGGAAGAGCTCGTTCGTACGGCGGAAGAGCTCGGTATGGTCGTCGCGGGTCCAAACGGGCAGGGTGTCATCTCGACGCCGCGTTCGATGTGCGCGCAGATCGTCGCGCCCTTTCCGCCGCCCGGTCATATCTCGGTCGCCAGCCAGAGCGGCAACCTCGTCTCGAGCTATCTGAACTACGCGTGCCTGACCGGCGTCGGTGTTTCCAAAGCCGTCGCTGCCGGAAACTCGGCGCAGCTCACCTTGGCGGACTACATGGAGTACTTCGCCGCGGACCCCGATACCCAGGTCGGGTTGACTTACCTCGAGGGGGTGGGCGACGGCGATCGTTTCTACGAAGCGGCGGAACGGCTGACCGAGAAGAAGCCGCTCGTGCTCGTGAAAGGCGGCGCGGAAGCGGCCGGGGCGCGCGCCGCCGCCAGTCACACGGGTTCTCTGGCCAGCGACGATCGCGTGTTTTCGGGTGTGTGCCGCCAACTGGGGATCACTCGCGCGGAGACCGTCGAACACGCGTACGAGTACGCGGCGACCTTCGCGACCCAACCGCTTCCGAACGGTCGCAACACGATCGTTTTTACGACTGCAGGCGGATGGGGTGTGCTCGCTGCAGATGCCTGCGCCAAAGCCGGACTGGTGCAGATCGAGCTGCCCGAAGACTTACGGCGTGACATCGATCAGCTGGTTCCACCGCGCTGGAGCCGCGCGAACCCCATCGATCTCGCCGGCGGTGAAACACGCGACACCATTCCGGAAGTCATGGAACTCGTCTGTGCCCATCCAGACGTCCATGCGGTGATCTACCTCGGGATCGGAATCCAGTCCGCTCAAGCCCACGCGTTCTCCTCGGGACCGTTTCACCCGGGCTACGGGCTCGATCGCATCGCCGATTTTCATCGGCGTCAGGATCGCCGCTACGCGGAAGCCGCCCACGAGGCTTCTTCGAAGTATCAGAAGCCCGTGCTGACCGCGAGCGAGCTCGTTTACGCGGACCGTGGCTACGGGAACCCGGGGCCCCAGGGCGTCCGCGAAACGGGTCGGCTGTGCTACCCGAGCGCCCATCGCGCGATCGATTGCCTGCGCGTCTTGTGCGAGTACGCTGAGTTTCGGGAGCGCTAGCCCAAGATCGCTCGGTCGAGATCCACGCCCACGGGGCAGTGATCGGAGCCCATGACCTCGGGCGTGATGAACGCGCGTCGCACGAACTTCATCGCGGCCGGCGATGCGAGGACGTAGTCGATCCGCCAACCGATATTTTTCGCGCGAACGCCGGCGCGCTGACTCCACCAGCTGTAGTGACCTTCGCCCGGCTCGAAGTGCCGAAACGTGTCCACCCACCCCGCATCGAGCCAGCGCGTAAACTCGCGGCACTCCTTCGGCAGGAAACCGCTGATCTCGCGGTTCTGTTTCGGTCGAGCGAGATCGATCTCGGTGTGGGCGGTGTTGAAATCGCCCATCACCAAGACGCGTAGCCCGCTTCTTCGGAGCGCTTCGAGCCGTTCGAAGAGTTTCTTGTAGAACGCGAGCTTGAACGGGACGCGGCTGTTGTCGCGGTCTTTGCCTTTGCCGTTCGGGAAGTACACGTTCGCCACCGCGAGCCGGCCGAAACGGGCGATCTGGACGCGGCCCTCCGCGTCGAAGCGCTTCACGCCGAGTTCGGTTTCGACGCGATCCGGTGTCATACGCGAGTAGAGACCGACGCCGCTGTAACCCTTCCGGACCGCCGAGGCGAAATGCACGTCCCAACCGCTCGAATCGGTGAGCTCGGTCGGAAGCTGTTCACGTTCCGCACGAACTTCCTGCACGCCGACGATCGTGCCACCACTCGCGTCGAGCCACTTGTTGAAGCCTTTCTTCGCGCAGGCCCGGAGACCGTTTACGTTCCACGAGAGGACGCGCACATCGTTGTCGTTTTGCTTAGGCATCGCCGGTCAGGTACGTGTATTCGGACAGCCCCTCCGCGAAGTGCTGTCGCAGGAGTTTCGACTCGTCGAGCGTGATGCGACCCTCGCGCAGGGCCCGCTCGCTGGCGCGCCGCACGCGCTCGATCATCGCGCGGCGATCGTACTGTACGTAAGCCAAAACGTCGGTGACCTCGTCGCCCTCGACCACGTGCTCGATGGAAATATCACCGCTCGCATCGAGGCGAACGTGAACCGCATCGGTGTCCCCGAACAAGTTGTGGAGATCGCCGAGAATTTCCTGGTATGCCCCGACGAGGAACATGCCGACAAAGTAAGGCTCGCCGTTCCAGGAGTGCAGCTCGAGTACGTCTTTGACGTCTCGCTGATCGATGAACCGATCGATCTTTCCGTCGCTGTCACAGGTCAGGTCGGCGAATACGCCGCGGCGGGTCGGTATCTCGTCGAGGCGGTGGATCGGGACCACGGGGAAGAGCTGCTTCACGGCCCAATGATCCGGCGCACTCTGGAACACGGAGAGATTGCCAAAGTAGGTGTCCGCCAGTCCGCGTTCCAAATCGAGGAGCTCTTCGGGAATTTGTGGGAGCTCGCTCGCGGTCCGTTGGATCTTTTTCGCACAGGCAAAGAAAAGCCGCTCGACGCGTGCGCGGTCTGTCAGCGACAACTGGCCCAGCGAGAAGAGGGTGATTCCATCCTCCCGGAGTTGCATCGCGTCGTGATACGCCTCGAGCACGTTCTTGCGAGTGATCGTATTCCAAACTTCCCCGAGATCGACTAGGACTTTCGGATCGTCTTCGGCGACGGTCTCCTCGTTGGGTTCCGATCCCAGCTCGTTCACACCCAGTACATCGAAAATCAGCACGGAGTGGTGCGCCACCATCCAGCGGCCGGCTTCGGTGACGATGTCCGGGTGCGGACACTCGCGCTCATCGCAGGCCGCTTGGATCTCGGCGACCACGTCGTTGGTGTACTCCTGCACCGAGTAGTTCTTCGACGAGGGAAAGTTGGTCTGCGAGCCGTCGTAGTCCACGGCCAGACCGCCGCCAACGTCGATGATCGAAGGCGCGGCCCCCAGCTCGTGGAGCCCGACGAAAACCCGGCTGGCTTCACGGAGCGCGTCTTTGTGCGCGCGGATAGCGGTGATTTGAGAGCCGATGTGAAAGTGAAGAAGTTCGAGGCAGTCGAGCAGGTCTTGGCTGCGAAGGAGCGAAACCGTGCGCACGATTTCGTCCGCGGTCAGCCCGAACTTCGAGCGCGCGCCGGTCGAGGCTTCCCAGCGCCCGGCGCCCCGGGCGGAGAGCCGGGCCCGGATACCCAGGTGCGGCCTGATCCCGAGCTCCGCCGCGCACTTCACGACCAGTTCCACTTCGGGAAAACGATCGATCACGATGATGGGGTGACGCCCGAGGCGTTGTGCCAGCAGCGCCGTTTCGATGTATGCGCGGTCCTTGTAGCCGTTGCAGACGATCAGCGCGTCTTCGGTGTCGAGTTCCGCCAGCGCGATCAAGAGCTCGGGTTTGCTGCCGGCTTCGAGTCCCATCCCGAGGCGCGAACCGATCGAGACGATTTCTTCGACCACGTGGCGTTGCTGATTGACTTTGATGGGATACACACCGCGAAACCGGCCCCGGTATTCGTATTCTTCGATCGCTCCCTGGAACGACGCGACCAGGTGTTCCATCCGGCGCGCGAGAATCTCCGGGAACCGGAGGAGGAGTGGCGTGCGAAGCCCCCGTCGCTTCAGATCGTCGACGAGCGACAGAAGGTCGACGCGAGCTGTGCCGTTTCCGTCGGGGCGCACTTCCAAGTGGCCCGTCTCGTTGATCCCGAAGAAACCTTGTCCCCAATTGGGGATGCCGTACAGCTCCGAGTTGTCGCGGATGATGCGTCGGTTCATCGCAGGTTCTCGTGGCCCGGCAGGGCGACGTCTCGCTCCTCGCGAGACGCGAGATCTCGGGCTCGGGCAACGCCGCGCGCGAGCTCTTCTTCACCGACGACATAGAGTGTTCGCGCACCGGCGCGGTCCGCTTCCTGGAGGGCTTTCTTCACCCGCATCGGAGCGAGTGCGAGCTCGATCGATTGTCCGTCCGCACGGAGCGCTCGCGCCAGCGACGCAGCCGCGCGTTGCTCCGGGGCGCCGAGCGCCAGGACGAATCCGTCGACGTGGTGGCGAAGTTCGGGCAGCAGATTCCGATCGCGGAGAAGTTCCGTGATCACCGCATCGCCGAAACCAAAACCTGCGGCGGGGAGCGATTTTCCACCGAGTGTTTCCAAGAGGCGGTCGTAGCGACCGCCTCCCGCAATCGCGCGCAGCGAACCCGTCGAATCGAACGCTTCGAAGACAACGCCCGTGTAGTAAGCCAAACCGCGCACCACGGACGCGTCGAACTCGACGCGGTCGACAATCCCGTAGGCATCGAGAAGCTCGAACAATTCGCGGAGCGCCGCGAAACCCGCAGAGTGTTCCGCGACCGCAGCCGCCGCGTCGTCGAGTGAACGGACCGAAAGCATCGCAACACAATCCTGTGCCGCGGATCGCGAGATCCCGACCGGACCCGCGGAATCGCACAGTTGATCGACGACGGCGTCGCTCCCGATTTTGTCGATCTTGTCGATGATGACGCACAGTGGCGCGAACGCTTCGGGCCGCTCCGCCAGAACGCCTCTTCGGAGGGACTCTTCAAGGACGGCGCGACTGTTCAAGCGCATCCGGACCGCGTCAGCCGGCAGACCCATGGCGTCGAGGGCGCTGAAGAGCGCGGAGATCAGTTCTGCTTCGGCCGAGGGTCCGGCCTCGCCCCAGATGTCGCAGTTCCACTGGTAGTGTTCTCGCCGTCGGCCGCGGGTCATTCGTTCGTAGCGCCAACACTGTGGGATGCTGAACCAACGAAGAGGCAGGCGGGCGCTTCCGGCGCGCCGTTGCACCATTCGCGCGAGCGACGGCGTGAACTCCGGGCGCAGGGCGAGGTGTCGATCGTGCAGCTCGAAGTGGTACAGCTGGTCGACGATCTCTTCGCCGGCCTTGCGGATGAAGAGATCCGCGTGCTCGACCATGGGGGCATCGACTTCTTCGAAGCCGAACCGGCGCGACACTTCTCGAAAATGGCCGAAGAGCCAGTTGCGTTGCCGCATATCTTCGGGGAAGAAATCGCGCGTGCCTCGAGGCGGATTCGTGTCGGTCTTCGCCATGACGGTGGCCTAGCCGGACGCGATCGCTAGGAGGGCGCGATTCGCGACCTCGATACAAGCGTCCATATTGCGGTCGAGCTCGATCGCCGAGGGGCCGGGCCACGGCGTAAGGTCCGACACGACACAGATGCATCCCGCGCGAACGCCGAAGAGGGCGGCCAGCGTGAGCAGGGTGCCCGCCTCCATCTCGCAATTCGTCACGCGCGCGGCTTGCATCGCTTCGAGCTTCTCCCGATGGGCGGCCGTCCAGTAGCCCCCGACGCTCATCGACGAGAGCTGATCGCCCTCGCCCTTCACGGCGTTGCGGATGTAGAACGCATCGAGGGACCAGGTGATGCCGGCCCGGCAGGGCACGTCGACGCCCGCACTCGCATCCATCAGAGCGGAGACCAAGCGGTAGTCTGCAACGGCGGGGTAGGAGGGGTCGACGTAGCTCTTCGACGTTCCGTCATCCCGTACACAGCCCGTCGTGACGACTAGGTCGCCGATCGCGACGTCCGCTGCGAGTCCGCCGCTGTTGCCAATACGCAACAAATCGCGGACGCCGAGTTTGACCAACTCTTCTACAAGGATGGCGGTCGAGGGCGCGCCAATTCCGGTCGAAGCCGCCGCCACCGGCACGCCGTCTCGTTCGCCCCGAATCACGCGGTATTCCCGCACGGAAACGAGCTCCTCGACCCCGCTCCAGCTCTCGGCGATGCGTGGAACCCGGGCGGGGTCCCCGCACAGGAAAACCCGGGGCGGAACTTGCCCGGGGCGTAGGCCGGTGATGGGTTGGGCGTCGCTCATTGGGGTGCGCTCATTGGTTGGGAGAAGACAGGAAACGCAGCGTTGCGGACGGGTTGGCGCGATGCAACTCCCCGAGAACGAGTTCTTTTCCCCTGGGGGAGAAGTCGCCTCGGCTCGTTGGCCGAGGGGCCAAACTTGTCACCGTGGCGAGAGGAGGCTAACCGTGGCCAGCCAGGGGGGCGGTCGACGCCGAGCCGACGAGAGGTCATTTGTCCAAGGCATTGGTCATCACAGAGAAGCCGAGCGTGGCGCGGGACATCGCGGCTGCGCTCGGGGGCATGCGCGAAGAAGAGGGCTACTTCGAAGGTGACGACACCGTCGTGACCTTCGCGGTCGGGCACCTCTTCGAGCTTCTCGAGCCCCAGGAAGTCGACGAGCGGTTCAAGGCGTGGACGCTCGACGTTCTCCCCATTCTCCCGGAGCGTTTCCAGGTCAAGAAGAAGAAGGGGCAAAGCGAGCGGATTCGCGTCATCAAGAAGCTGCTCGAGCGGGACGACGTCGATCGGGTAATCAACGCCTGCGACGCCGGGAGAGAAGGCGAGCTCATCTTCCGCGAGATCGTCGAGTTCCTGGGCAACGAAAAGCCGACCTTCAGGCTCTGGCTCCAGTCGATGACGCGGGATTCGATCCGACGAGGCTTTACGGAGCTCCGACCCGGTGAGGAACTCACGGGGTTGGCCGACGCGGCGAAGTGTCGCGCTCATGCCGACTGGCTCATTGGGATGAATGCGACGAGGGCGCTGACGAAGCGCCTGAAGAGCCGGAAGGAGCGCACGGCCTGGTCGGCCGGGCGCGTTCAGACTCCCACGCTCGCGCTCCTCGTCGAGCGAGAGCGCGAAGTGCTGGCTCACGTTCCGGTGCCGTTCCATCGCATCACCGCCGAATTCACCCATGATGACCACCCTTACATGGGCACCTACTTCGATCCGGCGTTCAAAGCGAACGACGATGACAGTCGCCGCGACGATCGAATTTTCGACGAGGCGGAAGCACGCGCCATCGTCGACGCGGTGCGCGGGAGCGACGCCGTCGCCGAGGAAACCCGAAAACCCTCGCGTGAAGCGGCGCCACCTCTGTTCGATCTCACGAGTCTTCAGCGCGAGGGCAACCGGCGTTTCGGTTGGTCGGCGCGACGCGTTCTCGGCGCGGCCCAACGCTGCTATGAGGCCCACAAGCTGCTGACCTATCCGAGGACGGATTCCCGCTGTCTGCCGAACGACTACAGACAGACCGTCGACGAGCTTCTGCAAACCTTCGCCGGGTTCGGCGACGAACACGCGGACTATGCGGCCGGGGCGAAGCGGCTCCTCGAACAAGGGCTCGAGAACGACCAGCGCGTCTTCAACGACGCCGGCGTCTCCGATCACTTCGCCATCATTCCGACCGGAAACCCGCCCCCGGATTCGCTTTCGGGCGACGACCGCCGCTTGTTCGACCTCGTAACGAGGCGTTTTCTCGCGACGTTTCACCCGCCGGCGCGCTGGGAACGGGTCGAGCGCGTGACACGCGCAGCCGGCCACGCGTTCCGGACGCGCGCGCGAGCGTTGAAGGAACCCGGGTGGCGCGCTTGCCTCGCGAAGTCAGAAGAAGACGAAGCGACGGTGCTCCCGCCGTTGCAGGTCGGTGCGGACAAGGCGGAGGATGTCTCCGTCACAAGTGGAGACGTCGAGCTCCACTCCGAGGAGACGCGACCGCCGGCCAGGCTTTCCGAAGCCCGCTTGCTCGGATTGATGGAAAACGCCGGTCGCACCGTCGAAGACGAAGAGATCGCCGAGGTAATGAAGAGCACGGGCCTCGGCACGCCGGCCACCCGTGCGGAAATCATCGAAAATCTGATCACGAAAGGCTACGCGGTCCGCCAGGGGAAGTCGCTCCGGCCCTCGGTCAAGGGTATCCGGCTGATCGACACCCTGGAACGCATTCAAATCGATCGGCTGGCCTCGGCTCGCCTCACGGGCGAGATCGAATCGCATCTTCGCGACGTCGAG
The DNA here is from genome assembly GCA_965223705.1 of Myxococcota bacterium. Classification (GTDB taxonomy): domain Bacteria; phylum Myxococcota_A; class UBA9160; order UBA9160; family UBA6930; genus UBA6930. The sequence continues at coordinate 851,388 of OZ245015.1, forward strand.
AGAGGCGAGCGCGGGGCGGGCGATTTCATGCAGGAGATGGCCGACTACGCGTGCGCCATCGTCGACCGCGCGAAGACCTTCGAGTACGACGAGCTCTACGGTCACGAAGAGCCGATCGGTATCTGCCCGCACGGGGGCAAGCCCGTCGTCGAAGGCGCCTGGTTCTACAGCTGCGAGAAAGATCCGTCGCTCGCCCGCGAAGACAAAGCGAATCCCGATTGCCCGCTGGATTCGTGCCCGATGCTCCTCTGGAAGGATTCCTTCGGGCGCTACCTCGATCGGGGTTCGGCGGCGGCGATCTTGCGCGACGGCAAGACCGGAGTGCTCGACGGGTTCACCGCGAGAAACGGTCGCACGTACAAAGGCGTCCTCGAGTTCGATGTCGACGAGGGAAAGCTCACGGTGACTTCCGAGGGCTGGAACGAGGATTCGGTCAGTGAAGTCGCCGAGTACGAAGTCAATTCCGAGCCGCTCGGCGCGTGTCCCATCGGTAAGGACTGCACGGTCTTCGAGACGCCGACGCACTTCGTGTGCACCGAAAAGAAGCGCGAGGAAGACGAAAAAGCGGCCTACAAGGAAGCGCGTAAGCTCGCGAAAGAACGCGGTGAAAAAGCGCCGCCGAAACCCGAGAAGCCCGACCACGCAGGCTTTATCCTGCCCCGCACGGTGTGCAAGCGCGAGATCACACGAGATGAGGCCACGGTGTATCTCGAGACGGGTAAGACGGAATTGCTCGAGGACTTCACTTCACGGCTCGGGCGACCGTTCTCCGCGACGCTCTTCCTGAAAGACACGGGCCGACACGGTTTCGAGTTTCCGCCGCGGAAGGCGCGTGGCGCCACGGCGGACGCAGACCAAGCCGACACCACGAAGGCACGCGGTAAAAAGGCGACCGGAAAGAAAGCGACCGGTAAGAAGACCACGCGCAAGAAGACGACGCGCAAGAAGACCACACGAAAAAAGGCCGCTGCCAAGACCGCCACGCGCAAGAAGACCACGCGTAAGAAGGCCGCTGCCAAGAAAACCGCGTCGACCGACGACGACGCCGAATAGTCCACACGTAAAGCAGCAGCACGCCCCGAGCTTCCCTACCCTTGGTCGAGAAGGGAGGCTATGAGGCGTCGTTCCATCGGCTACCCGCTCGCGTTGGGCATCACGCTCGCGGTGGTGGCGGGAGCGCTTGCGGTCGGATGGCAACTGCTCGTTGTCGGCGAGCTCGAACCGGTGACGCGTGGCCTGACGCCACTCCACTGGACCCTGGTCATCCTCGGTTCGGTGTTCTTCGTCTTGCTGATCGTCGGCCTGCTTCTCCTCTGCGCCTGGCTCGTGCGAGAAATGCGCGTGAATCAGCGCCAAGAAGCGTTTCTCGACGCGGTGACCCACGAGATGAAAACGCCGCTGGCCTCTTTGCGTCTGTACCTCGACACCTTAGAGCGTCGCGATCCCTCGCCCGAACGCCGTCGCGTTTTCGTCGAGCGAATGGGCCAGGATATCGAGAGGCTCGAACGCACGGTCCAGCAAGTGCTCGTCGTCGCGCGCGCGGAGGGCGCCCAGAAAGCTCGTTTCGAGTCCGTCGATCTTGCCGCGGTCATTGGGGAGTGCATCGACGAGCTCGAACAGCGCCATGAATCAGCGGAGCATTCCGTTGCGCTTCGTGTCGACGGCCCGGGTTTCGTGTGGGGGAGCCGGGAAGAGTTGGTGGTCATCTTTCGAAATCTGCTGGCGAACGCCATCAAGTATTCGTCTCCAGGTTCTCGGACCGAGGTTTCGGTCGAGCCACGCGGTGAGGATCGCGTGCGCGTCGCTATCGCGGACCGCGGAATCGGAATCGACCGCACAGAGCTACGCAAGATCTTCCGTCGGTTCTATCGCGCGGGTCGCGACGTTCAACAAGCGGCGGGTTTGGGGCTGGGTCTTTTCATCGTGCGCCAACTCGTGAAACGCCAGGGTGGACGCGTCGACGCGGAGAGTGAGGGGCGGGGGCAGGGAAGTTTGTTCTCGGTCACGCTTCGAACGGCTCCAAGGGGAGGACATCAGCCAGCGCCGCGTGTACGTGCAGAAGAGGGTGTCGCGTAGTGTCTCGAATTCTTGTCGTCGAAGACGAGCTGCATATCGCCGAGGGAATTCTCTTCAACCTCGAAGAGGAAGGGCACGAAGTTACGCACGTTACCGACGGCGATCAAGCCGTCGCCGCAGCCGTCACTTCGGCGTTCGACCTGGTCCTTCTCGACATCATGCTCCCCGGCATGTCGGGCTTCGAGGTGGCGCGCAAGCTCCGAGCTTCCGGCAACTACGTGCCGATTCTCATTCTCACAGCGAAAGACGAAGCCAGCGATCTCGTTCGGGGAATCGAAGAAGGCGCGGACGATTACCTGACGAAGCCCTTCACCCTGGACGAGCTGCTCGCTCGCGTTCGCGCGTTGCTGCGTCGCCGACGTTGGGATCGCGTGCCGGACGAGCTCGAGGTCTCCGGTCCCGAGCGTTTCGGGCGAGTCGCTGTGCACTTCGATCGATTCGAGCTCGAGACGCCGAACGATCGCATCCGATTGACCACTCGGGAAGCCGGATTGCTGCGCGCCCTCATCGATCGCGAAGGCGAAGTCGTACGGCGAGGAGAGCTCCTCGAAGGAGTGTGGGGACTGCGACCCGACACGAAGACCCGCGTCGTCGACACATTCGTGCACAGGCTCCGGCGCTATGTCGAAGAAGATCCATCCCACCCGAAACACATTTTGTCGGTCCGTGGCCACGGTTACCGATTCGTGAGATCCTGACGCCATGTCCTCACTCCGGCTGGAAGTCACTCCCACGCTTTCCGACCCGGCGGCTGTACTCGCATTCTCCGGGTGGAATGACGCCGGCGATGCTGCGAGTTCCGCGCTTCGCTACCTGCAGGACTCAACGCAGAGCGTGACGCTCGGGACCATCGACCCCGAAGTGTTCTTCGACTTTACGGTTCGCCGCCCCGAGGTGCGCTACGGGGAGGGGAAGGTGCGGGAAATCGAGTGGCCCGAGTTCCGCCTTCAATACGGCAACGCCGGCGTGTCGCGCGATCTCGTGACGGGGATCGGCCCGGAACCTCATCTGCGATGGCGCGAGTACTGCGATCAGTTCATCGATTTGCTTCACGAACTCGGCGTGCGCAGGGTCGCCTTGCTCGGTGCCTATTTGGCCGACGTCCTCTACTCCCTCCCGGTTCAGGTCACCGGTTTCGCCACCGATGACGAACTCATGCGAACCCTCGGGCTACAGGCATCGAGCTACGAAGGGCCGACCGGAATCGTCGGTGTCCTGTCTACGCGGTTGCGCGACGAAGGGTTTGAGGTGGCGAGTCTTTGGGCGGGCCTGCCGCACTACATCAACGCCGCTCCCAATCCGCGGGGTGCGCTGGCACTCATCCAGAAGTTGACGCGATTCTTGAGTCTGAAGATCGACGAAGCGCCCCTCGCGAAGGCCGCCGCCGAGTACGAAGAGCGGGTCTCCGCGTTGGTCGCAAGCGATCCGGCGCTATCCGAGTACGTGAAAGAGCTGAAACGGCGCGAATTCGCGCAGTAGCGGGAAGCTCCTCAGAGCTCGATCGATTCTTCGATCAACATGACGGGGACGCCCTCGTCGACGACGTAGAGCACCTTGCCGTCGTCGCGGACGAGTCCTTCTTGAATCGCGGAGCCCAGTTTCTCGCCTCCCCGGTACTGAGCCGTACCCGCGCGAACGCGTTCGTTCACGCTTTCGATTTCGCCGGCGGTCGCGGCGCGCAGGCCCTGGCGACTCTCCGGGCAGACAAGAATTTCGAGTAACTCGACATCGACGCTCATCGGGGGTCCCTTCTCAACGGAGCATGCTCGAAGAATAATCGAGAATGCGCCGAGCAACGATGAGTTGATTGATCTGCTGCGTGCCTTCGTAGATGTCGTTGATCTTGGCGTCTCGCATCCACTTCTCGACCAGGAGCTTCTTGGAGTAACCGACGGGGCCGAGAAGCTCCACGGCTTTCTGCGTCACCGTGGTCACCGCGGCCCCGGCTTTCGCCTTGGCCATCGACGCTTCCAAGTTGTTTGGTTGCCCGCGGTTCATCATGCTCGCGGCTCGCCACGTGAGAAGACGCGCGGCTTGGAGTTGCGCTTCCATTTCCATGAAATCGCGCTCGACCGCCGTGAGTTCGTGAGGCGGCGCGTCGTACCGCGGCGAAATCCCGCGTTTGCCGAGCTCTTCGGCGACGACTTCGAGCGCCGCACGCCCGATGCCCACCGCCATCGCAGCCACGATGGGTCGGCTCGCGTCGAACGTCGCCATGGCCCCTTTGAAACCCTTGTCTCCCGAGCCCGACTTCCGCTGTTTCACTTCGGCGGATCCCAGCAGATGCGTTCCCGGAACGCGACAATCTTCGAGAAAGATGGTCGCGGTATCCGAAGCGCGAATGCCGAGTTTGTCTTCAACACCCGCCACGCGCATACCGGGCGTACCCGCCGGTACGACGAACGACTTGATGCCCGCGCGGCCCGCGCTTCGATCGACCGTGGCCCAGACGACGATGAAACCGCCCTCTTGCCCAGCCGCACCTTCGCCGGCGGTACAGAAGATCTTGGTTCCATTCAAGATCCAATCGTCGCCGTCCCGGACGGCCGTCGTCTCGATCGCCGCTGCATCGGAACCGGCCGAGGGCTCGGTGATCGCCATGGCGCCCCAAATCGGCGGACCGTCGCCGCGGAATGGGGATAGGAACTGCCGTTTTTGTTCCTTCGTGCCCGCCGCCATGACGGCAGATCCGCCCAGGCCCGGAGTCGGCATCCGGAGATACAGCCCGGCGTCGCCCCAGCAGAGCTCTTCGGCTTGGACACACACCTGAACGAAACCGTCGTTCTCTCCCTCGAAGTCGCCCGCAAAACCGCTCCGGCCTTCCCGCCAATACCACTCCACCCATTCGGTCGGGAGCTCGTGCTCGAGATCGTCGTACTTGCGGGAGATGGGACGCATCTGTTCTGCGGCGACGCGCCGGAAGTGGTTCCGCGCGGCGATAGTGTTCGGCGACAGCTCAAACGAGATGGTCATTACAGCAGAGCCAGCCCTTCGAAGGTGGTGAGCCCGCGCGCGTTGCGTAGGTGCATTTCGGGCAGGTACTCGCGGGTATACCCGTGTCCGCCAAAAACTTGTACAGCGCCGTCCGCGACTTCGAGCGCGACGCGGCACACCTGTTGGTACGCGAGTGTCGCCTCTCGGAGCGCGCTCTCGGATTGATCGAGACGCCACGCGGCTTCCCAGACCAAGAGCCTCGCGCCGTCGATTTCAATCGCCATGTCTGCGAGCTTGAACGCGATGGCCTGCTTTGTTGCGATCGGACCGCCGAAGGCCTCACGCTCTTTGGCGTATTCGCGGGCGATCTCGTACGCCGCACGAGCGACGCCGATGCCCATCGCCGCGATGGCGACACGACTTCGCGTGATGAGGTTCGCGAGATCGAAGCGGTCTTCGCCGATGCGCACGTCGCGCGACACTTCGACGCGCTCGAACTGGAGCTCCACCGTCGGAAGTGCCTGGAGCCCCAGGTGGCGTTCGGGCGTAGCGTTGAGTCCCGGTGCGTCTCGCGGAACGACGAAGGCCGTCGGGTTCCCCTCGAGTGCTGCGACGGCGATGAAGACTTCGCCGCCGTCCTGCCATGGGACAAAGCACTTCGTGCCTTCGAGGACGTAGGACGCGCCGAGCCGTCGGGCTTCTAGGGCCGGACGAAAGGGATCCGCACCGACCCGGGGTTCGACGAGCGCGAGGGAGCCCGGGCAAAACGGTTCCGCGGCGAATCGGGGTACGAACTTCCGCTGCAGCGCGGTGTTGCCGTGGTCGACCAACGGGAAAGCACATAGAGCCGGCGAGAGAATCCCGATTGCGATCGATAGATCGCCCCAGGCCAGCTCTTCCGCGATCAGCGCGCCGAGCACCGCCGAGCGCTCGCCGCCGCCTCCGAATTCTTCGGGAATGGCGTTTGCGACAAGGCCCAGATCGTGCGCTTGCGCCAGCGCCGCCGCCGGCAATTTTCCCGCTTCGTCCGCGCTGCGAGCCAGCGGTCGGACCTCGTTTTCCGCGAACTGACGCACGGTCTCAATGATGAGCGCCTGCTCATCACTCGGCTCGAAATCGATCACGGTAGTGCTTAGACCCGCTCGATAACCGAGGCGACCCCCATGCCGTTGCCGATGCACATGGTGATGAGCGCGGTTTGCTTGTCCTGGCGCTCGAGTTCGTCGAGCGCCGTTCCCATCAGCATCGCTCCGGTCGCTCCGAGAGGGTGGCCCAAAGCGATCGCACCGCCGTTGATGTTGACCTTCTCGTGGTCCATCCCGAGGTCGCGCATGGTTTTGAGCGGCACCGCGGCGAAGGCCTCGTTGATCTCGATCACGTCGATGTCTCCGATCGTCATCCCAGCCTTTTCAAGGGCTTTGCGGGAAGCCGGCGTCGGCGCCGTCAACATGATCACCGGCTCATCACCGGCCGTTGCCATCGAAATGATTCGCGCGCGCGGCGTGAGCCCGTTCGCTTTCGCGAACTCCGGTGAAGCCACGAGGACGGCGCTCGCACCGTCCACGATGCCCGAAGAATTTCCGGCGGTGTGGACGTGCTCGATCTTCGCGTCGGGATAACGCGAGTTGGCCTTCTGAACGAAGCTGAGCTCGTCGCCCTTCTGGACGTATCCCCCTACACCTTCGAAAGAAGGGGGTAGTTTGCCCAGGGTTTCGATGGTGGTCTCGCCCCGCGGATGTTCGTCGCGATCGAGCACCACCTTGCCGTCGGGGCCCGTTACCGGGATCAGGCTCTTGTCGAAGCGTCCTTCTTTCTGTGCGCGCGCCGCGCGCTGCTGACTCGCGAGTGCATAGCGGTCGACATCCTCTCGCGAAAAACCCTCTCGGGCCGCGATCAAGTCGGCGGAAATGCCTTGCGGGACGAGCGGATGCAGTTCGCGCAGATGACGGTTGTGCCCGTCGATGCCCGACTTGTCTGCACCCATGGGGTGTTTGGACATCGATTCGACACCGCCTCCAATTACGAGATCTTGCTGTCCGGCCATGACACCCATTGCGGCGAAGTTCACCGCTTGTTGGCCCGAGCCGCAGAAGCGATTGATCGTGACGCCCGTCGCCGCTTCGGCGTCCCAACCGGCGGCCAAGACGGACATGCGGGCGACGCAACCGCCCTGTTCGCCGACCGCGGTGACGCAACCGGCGACCACGTCCTCAACCTGCTTCGGATCGAATCCGTTGCGTTGCTGCAGGGCGTTCAGGCACCCGGCCAGCAGCTCCTGGGGATGAACGCCCGACAATCCGCCGGTCTCTTTCTTGCCGCGACCTCGCGGGGTGCGCACAGCGTCGATAATCCAGGCCTCGCCCATTTCCAGATTCTCCTCGATGAATTTTTCGGTCGGTTGCGATGAGCCCGGCGATGGCGGCTCAGGGGGGTGGGCCGGGCCTCTCGTGAAGGTCGGCGTGGGCTGTCGCGCCACGCCGCGAATTTCAACCCCACATCTTACCAGGTCCCGTTTTGGGCTGCATGACACGGAATCCCGCTTGACTCACGCTTTCGCACGTTCTAATCAAAACCCGCGAACGCTCCGTTCGAGGGCTCGGGGACACCTATGGTGTCGGCCTAGCTCCACGAAGAAGGCGCCGCGCGCCAGTCCCGCCCCGCGCTCCTGCGATGTCCGAAGTGTGCTGGGGACGGGTGCAGCGCGTTGCGCCGTCTTTTGCTGCCGAGGGGTTCTTAGCCCCGGGCAGCGCGAATGAGCGGGGACGAGGGAGGAGGAGCCCGATCCCATGCGTGCCGAGGGAGAGGACCGCGAGCAGAGAGCTCACGTCCGTCCGCACTCCGAGCTGAAAGCTCGGGGCTGCGAGGACCGCAAAATCAACCGAGGCGTGGTCGCCGCGGCCGCAGTCGGGGCGCTGCTGGTCTCGTGGCTCGCGTCGGGTTCGCTCAGTCCGGCCGAGGCCGGGGCGGAGCTGCGCGCAAACAGTGTTTGTGAAGCGCAAGAGCTGAAGGCCCAAAAAGAGGCCGACCCGCACCTCGAAATCGTGATCCCGCCGGAGTACGACAAGCCATTCCCGTCGCTGTCGGCATGCCGCTCCCACGATCTCGCGTGGGACCCCGACGCGCCCGGTCCCCTTCAGCCAATTCCCTTTAGCCACGCGCACCACGCCGGCGAGTTCGAGATCGAGTGCCTTTACTGCCACTCGGGAACCGACCGGTCGCGGGCCGCCGGTGTTCCGTCCGTCGAATTGTGCATGGGCTGCCACAACGCTTTCTCCAAGGACTACGACGAACTCGAAGGCATTCGAATTCTGAAACAGCACTGGGAAGAAAAGAAACCGATCGAGTGGAAGCAGATTCATCGTCTGCCGGAACACGCCAAGTTCCGCCACAACCGCCACGTCAAAGCCGGGGTCGAGTGCCAGACGTGCCACGGCCCCGTCGAAGAGCTCGACAAGCTCTACCTGGTCCCCGACACGAACGCCGGCCCGACGCTGCTTCCCACCAAGAAGCTCGAAATGGGCTGGTGCATCAACTGCCACCGCGAGAACGGCGTCTCGCAGGATTGTCTCACCTGCCACTACTAGGCAGGCAACGTCGTTCGAGGGAAACGCATGCCCGAAATTGCTCGCCGTGACTTTCTGAAGCTGGTCGGTACCAGCGCCGGTGCGGCCGCCGCCGCAGGTTGTTCAGACCACGTCACGAATCTGATTCCGTACGTTGTGCAACCCGAGGAGATCACGCCCGGACTGCCGGTGTACTACGCATCGACGTGTCGTGAGTGCCCGGCCGGTTGCGGGATCCATGTGAAGACCCGTGAGGGCCGCCCGGTCCTCATCGAGGGAAACCCGGATCACCCCGTCAACCGCGGTGCGCTCTGTGCCCGAGGCCAGGCGTCGATCGGACGGACGTATCACCCGGAGCGATTCAAAGGGCCGATGCTGCGGAACGGCGACGGCGAGCTCGAGCCGATCAGTTGGGACGATGCCATCGCGCGCCTCGCGAGCGAGGTCGGCAAGAACGCGCGTTCGACCCACTTCCTCGGTTCGCATCCGGGCGAGACGCTGTCGCGCCTGATGGACGAGCTGGTCGGTGCCATGGGCGCTTCGCGAACGGTGATGGAAACGTTCGCCGACGAATCCCTTCGCGAGGCCGCGAGACAAGTATTCGGCGAAGCCGCGCTGCCGGTTTTTGACTTGAGTGACGCCGATCTGGTGATCGATTTCGGCAACGAGTTGCTCGACACGGGCCTCTCACCCACCGAGCACCAGCGCCAGCTGGCCGACGCCCGCGATCCCGATAAACACGAACACGGCGGCGCCCGGTTGGTCTACGTCGGTTCCCGCCTTTCACTGACGGCCTCGAGCGCCGACGAATGGCTCCCGGCCGTGCCCGGGACCGAGGGCATGCTCGCGCTCGCGCTGGCCCAGGTGGCGATGAGCGCCGGCGGTGACACGTCGCTGGCAACGGCCGTGGGATCCGTCGACGTCAACAGCGTGGCGCAATCGTCAGGCGTTCCCGCGGACACTATCGAGCGTATCGGTCGCGCGATTGCCAAGGGCAAACGCGTCGTCGCGCTGCCGCCGGGACCGGCGGTCAAGAGCCGACGCGCGATCGGGGCGACCGCTGCGGTGCTGGTGCTGAACGCCGTCGCCGGTGCTCTCGGTCGGGGCATGACCCTCTCATCCGCGGGCGATCGCGGTCGACCGAACTACCGCGACGTCTTGGCCCTGGTGAAGCAGATGCAGGACGGAGCGGCTTCGGTGCTTTTCGTGCATGGCGCGAATCCCGTCTACGCGCTCCCGAAAGCCGCCGGTTTTGCAGAAGCGCTCGCGAAGGTGGGCTTCGTCGTTTCCACCGCAAGCGCGCCGGACGATACGACCGCCCACGCGCATCTCATCTTGCCGGACCACACCCCCCTCGAGAGCTGGGGGGATGTGTCGCCCCGCGACGGTGTCCGCGACCTGGTTCAGCCTTCGATCCGTCCTCTCTACGACACCCGCTCGCTCGGCGACGTATTGCTCGCCACCGCACGCGCGATCGGCGGCAGCGCGGCGGCAGCCGCGCCGGAAGGAGACTTCCAAGCGGTGCTGGCCAGCGCATGGGCGGACACCGACTTCCGCAAAGCCCAGGCCGACGGCGGTGTCTTCACGCAGGCACCGGCGGTGACCGCGACGCCGACCGGCGCCCCGATCGACGCTTCGCTGCCGAAGCTTTCGGGCGAAGGCGATTACACCCTGGTCGCTTTTCCGCACAGCTTCTTGTACGACGGCAGCGGCGCGGATCTCCCGTGGTTGCAGGAGATTCCCGATCCGGTGACGAGCGTCGCGTGGCAGAGTTGGGCGGAAATCAGCCTGACGACCGCGGACAAGCTCGGGGTCGAGCTCGGCGACGTCATCGCCATCGAGACTTCCGCCGGCTCGATCGAAGTCCCGGTTTATCCGCGCGGCGGGATCCGCGACGACGTCGTCGCCGTCCCGATTGGCCAGGGGCACGAACACGGTTACTGGGCCTCAAAGACCTGCGACGGCATCCCCGGCGAGGCACGCGGCGTGAACGTGATCGACGTGCTGTCCGCCGCGGTGGACGAAAGCGGTGGACGAGCGTGGCTGACCGAGCGCGCGTCGCTCACCAACACGGGCCGCTCTCGGCGCTTGCCCATGCTTCAATGGAGTGACAACAAACGGCAGCGCCAACTCGGCGAAGTCATCGCCCTCGCGGAACTCGAAGGCGAGCATCACGGCAACGGCGCCGGGGATCATCACGGCAACGGCGCGGGCGATGATCACGGCGGCCACGGCGGCGGTCACGGGGATCATCACGAGATTCATGAGCCCTACGACGCGGCGGACGACGCGCGCGACGGCATCGAATATCGCTGGGGCATGACCGTCGATCTCGACCGCTGCAACGGCTGCAGTGCCTGCATCCAGGCGTGTTACATCGAGAACAACGTGCCGGTGGTCGGCGAGCTCGAGACCTTGCGTGTGCGTCAGATGCCCTGGATCCGGCTCGACCGTTGGGTCGGCGAGGGTGAGCAAGATCTCCCCTACGGCCGGGTCCATCCCCAGGCCAACGGCGAAAAGCTCGGCGAGACCGACGTTCGGAATTCGCCGATGTTCTGCCAGCAGTGCGGTTCCGCGCCTTGCGAACCGGTTTGTCCGGTGATCGCGACGTACACCAACGACGAAGGCCTGAACGCCATGGTGTACAACCGCTGCATCGGCACGCGCTATTGCGCGAACAACTGCCCGTACAAGGTCCGACGCTTCAACTACTTCGACAATCAGATCACCAAGATCCCCGAGCCGATGCACCTCATGCTGAACCCGGACGTCACGGTCCGCGGCCAAGGCGTGATGGAGAAATGCACGTTCTGCGTGCAGCGGATCCAGGCGGCGAGGCAGACGGCCAAGGACGAGGGCCGGATGATCGAAGACAGCGAAGTGAAAACGGCCTGTCAGCGCGCGTGCGGGGCCGGAGCGATCGACTTCGGCAACCTGCGCGCGTCGGGAACACCGTTCCGCAAGAAATTCGACGATCCGAAGCGCGGCTACCACGCGCTCCACGTTCTCAACACTCGCCCCGCGGTCACCTACTTGAAGAAGGTACAGCGCGGGAAGGTGGAGGCTTAAGATGACGCCGCCGCCGGTCACGTCGATCGCCGAACCGATGCGCCCGCTCTCGCCCGCCGAGGACTCGAAGATCAACCGCGACATCCTCGCGGTGATGGACAAGCCCACGCTCGGCTACTGGCTCTGCTTGGGCGCAGCTCTCGCCACGATGCACTTGGCGGGTGGCCTGTGGGTCTATCAGGTCTATATCGGGCTCGGGCTCGGAGGCTACACACATCCGCTTTTCTGGGGCGCCTACATCGTCACGTTCGTGTTCTGGGTCGGTATCGCCCACGCCGGCACCCTGATCTCGGCCATTCTCTACCTGTTCCGCGCGAAGTGGAGAAACGCGATCAATCGCGGCGCGGAAGCGATGACGGTCTTCGCGGTCCTGACGGCCGCGCAGTTCCTGGGCATCCACGTGGGCCGCATGTGGAAGTCGTATTTCATCCTGCCGTACCCGAATCAGCGCGGTTTGTGGGTGAACTTCAAGAGCCCGCTCATGTGGGACACCTTCGCGGTCTCGACCTACGCCACGATCTCGATCGTCTTCTTCTACATCGGGCTCATTCCCGACCTGGCGATCGCGCGCGATCGGGCGACGGGTTGGCGCAAGTTCCTCTACACCGCGTTGGCCCTCGGTTGGCAGGGCACCTCGCGCCAGTGGAAGTCGCACTCGCGTGCCGTTCTTCACCTCTCGGGCTTGGCGACACCGCTGGTGCTCTCGGTGCACAGCGTCGTGTCCTGGGACTTCGCCGTGTCCATCGTGCCGGGTTGGCACGCGACCATCTTCGCTCCCTACTTCGTCGCGGGCGCCATTTTCTCGGGCTTCGCGATGGTGCTGACGGTGCTGATTCCGGTGCGTCGGATCTACGGCCTCGAGGCGTACATCACCGAATATCACTTCGACATGATGACGCGCTTCATCCTGCTCACATCGCTCATCGTCGGTTACGCGTACGCCACGGAATACTTCGTCGCGTGGTACAGCGGCGTCGAGTTCGAGAAGACGTCGTTCTGGTTGCGCGCCTTCGGGCCCTACTGGATATCGACCTGGATCATGATCATATGCAACGGAGTGATCCCACAGGTCTTCTGGTGGAGACAGTGTCGAACCCACATACCGACGATTTTCGTCGTCGCGACGTTCATCAACATCGGCATGTGGTTCGAGCGCTACGTCATTATCATCACCGGTCTGTCTCGGGAATACGACCCCGCGGTCTGGGGTGTCTACACACCGAGCTTCGTCGAGCTCGGCATCCTGGCCGGAAGCTTCGGCTTCTTCTGTACCTTGTTCTTGATTTTCCTCAAGCTGTTCCCGGTGATCGCCATCGCGGAGGTGAAGGAACTCGCCATCCACGAGAAAGCACACGGGGGGGCACACTGATGCCTTCGCTCATCGCCGTCTACGATCAACCGGACCCGCTCGTCGAAGTCGTGAAGCGCCTGAAGAATCGCGGTTACGAAGACCTCGAGGTCTATTCCCCCGCGCCCTTCGCCGAGATCGACGACGCCGTCATGGAGAAGCCGAGCCGCGTGCGGATCTTCACTTTGATCGGGGGGCTGCTCGGTGCTTTCACCGGTTTCTTCATCACGATCTGGATGTCGAACGATTGGCCGCTCATGATCGGCGGCAAACCGTACTCGTCGATTCCGCCCTACGTGATCATCTCTTTCGAACTGACGGTTCTGTTCGGCGGCCTGGCGACCCTGATCGGTCTCCTCACCGTTGGCAAGCTGCCGTACGGAAAGTTCGGCGTTCACGACGACGCGTATAGCGAGCGCTTTTCGGCCGAGGAATTCGGTCTCGTCGTCGAATGCGCCGACCGAGACGTCGCCGAGGTCGACGCGTTGATGCGCGCCCACTCCGCCAAGGAGGTGAACCTTGTCGAAGCATAGTCCCAAGGCGCTGGCGACCTTGGTGCTGCTGTCGCTCACCACACTGCCCGGTTGTTGGGAGCAGTGGTCGGAGACGTGGTTCCCGCAGATGAAGTGGCAGAAAGCCGTGCAGGCATTCGAAGCGCCGATGCTCGACGGTGAGATGCGCGAGTTCTTGCCGCCCGAAGGCAGCGTTCCGATCGACGGTGGAGAAGCCCAGGTCAATCGCCTGAACCTCCCCGCGGCCGATGCGTTGGTGAACCCGCGAGACGCTTCGGACTACCGCTCGCTCGCGAACGGCGAAGAGCAGTACCAGGTCTACTGCGCCGTTTGTCACGGCGACACCGGGATGGGCGACGGGCCCGTCAGCGCCACGGGCACGAAGACGGGTCCGTTCGCCGGCGTGTTTCCCCTGGTCGGAATCACCCGAGGCCGCAGCGATGGCTACATCTACCTGACGATTCGCAATGGCGGCATCAATATGCCGAACTATAAGCACATACCCGCGATGGACCGCTGGGACATCGTGAACTACGTGCGTTTCCTCGATAAGAAGGGAGGCCGGCCGTGAGCGCGGGTGTCGTGCCGATCGAACGAGCGGCCCCGCGGAGTCTTCCCGGCACCGTCGCGGGCATCGCCGCAATCCTATTCGCCGGAGGCCTGATCGCGTTCTTCTACGGGCTCGCGAACGATCCGGAGACCGCGTGGCGTGCTTTCCACGTGAACTACATCTACTTCGGTGGCCTCGCCCAGGGCGCCATCGTTCTCTCCGCGGCGATGGTCATTATCGGCGCCCGTTGGGCGGGTCCGGTGCAGCGCATCGCAGAATCGCTCGGCGCGTGGGTCCCCGTCACGTTCGTGCTCGGTTGTGTCGGATACTTCGGCCGCCACCACGTCTACGACTGGATCGAGCACCCGATCGCGATCAAGGCCGCTTGGCTGAACCCGACGCGCATGTACGTGATGGACCTGGCGATCCTGGGAATCCTCGCGATCCTGACAATCGTCTGGCTCAAGACGCGCTGGCGCCCGACGCTTCACGGCGTCGAAGCGACGGGTTTCGCGAAAGGGATGATCGAGAGCTGGACGAAGGGCTGGCGCGGTGACGCCGAAGAAAACGAGGCGCGAGCCAGCCGTCTCAAGGTCCTCGCCCCGATCATCTGCCTGATGTACGGCTTCGGCTGGAGCATCATCGCGTTCGACCAGGTGATGTCGCTCTCCCCGATGTGGTTCTCGAACTTGTTCGGAGCGTTCGTCGCGTGGGGCGGGTTCCTCTCGGCGGTTTCGGTCACCACGCTCCTAGCGGTTCTTCACCGCAATTATCCCGGCCTCGAGAACGAGATCACGCGCGCGCGGCTGCACGATCTGGGGAAGATGATCTTCGCTTTCTCCATTTTTTGGATGTACCTCTTCTTCGCCCAGTACCTGGTGATCTGGTACGGCAACTTGCCCGAAGAGACGATGTTCTTCGCGGCGCGACTCGGTACCGAGTTCCTGCAGGGCACCTGGTACTTTGACGGTTGGTGGGAGCGAATCCAAGAGCCCTACGTGCGGCTCACTTTGTTCGCCTGGATCTGCGTCTGGGTCATCCCGTTCTGGTTCCTCCTCGGCCAACGGCCGAAGCAGACGTATTGGTTCGTCGGAAGCGTCGCGTTCATCTCGGCCTTCGGTCTGTGGATCGAGCGCAACGTGCTGATCTGGCCCTCACTGGTGCCCGACAACACGATGGCCCCGTTTGGATGGATCCAGATCGGAATCGCCCTCGGCTTCCTCGGCGCGTTCACACTTGTCTTCCTCATGTTCTCGAGGGTGTTCCCGTCGCTGGCGGTTCCGCAGGACTCCTAAACGAACGAGTTACCGCCGACGGCCAGTGAGGTTCGCTTCCCTCTAGGCGACGGCTTCGAACCCATCGTGGTGGCGGGCGGTGAGCTGCATCACCCGGAAACCACCTACCTGCCGGCGCGTTTGTCGCCGCTGCGCACCACACCCGTTCGTGCGATCACCCACTTTTCCGTGAGTGGTGCGGGAATCCGCATTGGCACCGCTCGGGGCTGCCATACGTTTCTACGCAAGCGTTTCGTCGATGCCTCGGGCCCAGAAGATCTGGCTCACGCGATCGGTGAGGCGATGGCGCGTTCGGAGGGTCGCGGGGCGGCGTTCGAACACATGCGCGAACTCGATCTGCTCGCGCAACGAGAACGCACCCCTGTGAGTCACGGTGTCGCGATCCTCTGCGTCGTGGTCTTCGCGCTTCAGTGGGTGTTTCAGCCAGAGCTTCTCTACGCGGGCGAGTTCAGTGCCTCGTTCGTTCGCGCCGGTGAGCTCTACCGACTCGTGACGGCGAACTTCCTCCACGGGTCGCTGGTCCACCTCGCGCTCAATGTTCTCGGCTTGCGCTTTCTGGGCGCCTTCGTCGAACGCCCGTTGGGATCTCACGCCACGTTTTTTGTACTCGCGCTTTCGGGAATCGGCGCGATGGTCGGCAGCTACTTCGCAGACTACGCGTCGGCGGTAGGCGCTTCGGGGATGGTCTTCGGCCTCGCTGGTGCCCTGGTGTGGCTCGAGCTCGGCCGGGCGCGAGATCTCCCGGTGTCGTTCCGATTGCCGCGCCGCCTGCTCTTGACTTTGGTAGCGGCGGAGACGGTGGTGCTTTCGCTGGTTCCCATCGTCGCAGGCGCCGCTCACGTCGGCGGCCTTGTGGCGGGCTACCTCGCGGCACGCGTTGCCGGTTCGACCACTCTCCCCGCAAGCGCCGCCTGGTTGCCGCGCGCGAATGCGCCGATCGCAGCCTTGGCGATGCTCGCTGTTGTCACGGCGGGCGTTTTTCACTTCGCGCGCGGGGACGAATACGCCCTCCGTCAAGCGGAACGGCTTCTTCAAGCGGAAGGCGTCCACCCGATGTTTCTCAACAATGCCGCTTGGAAGCTTGTGACGGAAAGCGAACCCGAAGAAGAGACCCTCGACCTAGCGCTGCGCCTCGCGACGCGCGCGGTTGCTCTCACCGAGAGACGAGAGCCGACGATCCTCGACACGCTCGCGGAGATTCATTTCGTGGGCGGACGCAATGCGGAGGCCCTCAGGACGATCGACGAAGCGATCTCCTTGAAGCCCGAAGAAAGCTACTACCTCGAACAGAAGAGGCGATTTCTGGGAGAGCGGGACGCGGACGATCGACCGGCCGCTCCTGACTCCTAGGGCGCGTCGCCGCTAGCGAGTGAAGACATCGCCGTCCGACGCGACCGATACGGCGCCCTGGAAATCTTTCCCGAGGATGCGCGTGTACTGAAAGCCGAACACCGGCGGCGGCGAAAGCTGGGTCAGTATGACGTGGGCGACATTCATTTGCTTCGCCAGCGCGCCCAGCTCCTCAACGGCGAGTGCCTTCTCCGAGACGGCGCGCAACCGCTCGGGGTCGCTCGCCCCGGCTTCGATCGCCGCCTCGACGCTGGCTCGGTAGGTCGCGGCCTGCACCCAGAAGGTGGCGTCTTCTGTAGCCCGCGCGAGCGCTTCAAGATCGAACACCCGGGAAGCGATGGCGACCGATGTCTCGCCGCGGCTGATCCGGTAGCTCATCGTCGGAAAGGGCTCTTCACCGACACGCAGCCAATCGACTTGAAGATCCCCGACACTGGCCAAGCCATCGGTCCCCACGAGAGGTCCGGCAACCACGTCGGGGACCGCTCGAAGCCCTTCGATCTCGCGCTGGTTATCAAGACTCCGGTGATTGGATGCGGCGAGACCCAGCACGAAGTCATCGACGCCCACCGGGCCAAAGACCGATAGATCCGCCGCCCCGGGGACCCGCGCTCGTGCGGCGGTGAGGTCGTCGAGTCCTACAGTGGCTTCCGGCAGCAAGCTCGTCAAAAAGACGTGCTTGACTTGCTCGGCGGGAATTCCCGCCGAGCGCAGCGCGTCGGCAACTCCGCGGCCGGCGTCGACGAGAATGAAGTCGTGCCGAAACCCAACGCCCGTCGCAGGCCCGTAGCGGCGCTGGTTCGGGGCGCCGGTGCCGGTTCCGAGCAGGAACACGGAGAACTCGTCAAATTTCTGGGTCTCCAGGGGGCGGATCTCCGAGGCCGCCGCCTCGATGCGCTTCGAAGCCCAAGAGAGCCCGAAGACCGCGAAGAGGCCCACCACCCCCACGACCAGAAGAACCCCGCGGATCTGATTCAAGTCGGTCCCACCCCAAGCGACAAATGTGCTTTAACCGCCCGAATTCTAGCCACTTTTTCGCCGCTTGCGGGCGCTCTAGCTCGCCGCCTGTCCTTCCGATAAATTCCGGCATAGGGGAATCTCACTCATTCCCCGAGTCTCTCCGGGGCACGTTGCTTTCTGAGGGGCGACCTGGGGCGGTGGGAACGGCGCTCGCCATAACCCCGGGAAGACCGCGGCGGAGCCTGGGCCTCGCTGCAAGTCCCCTACGCCGGGAAGGAGGTGAAAAATTGGACCATTATCAATCTACGGCGAGTGAGGTGGTGGCGTCCTAACGCCCACTGAGAGCCGTTTTTTTCTCACTTCTCGGTGTAGCTAGGGGCGCCAGTCCCAGAGCCACCGCCCCGGGAGCGCGGACGCCGTAGCCGCTTTAGGGCCAAGATTCGCAAAGTCGCAACAGGCGAACTTGGCGGATAACAGCCCGCTCCCGGGGATTTTTTTGTCCTTCCCACGACTCCTTCGAATAGTTCGATGCGCTGTGACGTCGACCACAGTGGGTCCGCGCTGTCCGCCGTACAAAAGGGAACGAATTGATTTTGCGGTGAGAGGTTCCCGCGCGCGTCGATAGCCAGCGTCGGTGAGTCGGATGGTCCGACCGCCAATCCCGTCCGGGCGAGGTCGTCGGCGCGCGCGGTTGCTCCGCAGAGTCAGTCGTCCACGAGCTGGGGCTATACTGCCGGCCATGCCGAACCCCATCCATCTCGATCCGATGACCCCGGTGACGTTTCTCGAGCGAAGCGTCCGCGTGTTTCCCGACAAGACGGCCGTTGTGTACGGCGACATACGCTGGACGTACCGCGAGTTTGGTCAGGAAGTCGGCAGGCTCGCGGGAGCGCTTCTCCGTGCGGGCATCGGTCCCGACGACCGCGTCGCTTTCCTCGCGCCCAACGTGCCGGCCATGCTTGTCGCACATTTCGCCGTCTTGCGAATCAAGGCGGTCTTGGTCGCGATCAACACCCGTCTGAACGCCGAAGAGGTGGCTTACATCCTCAACCACTCGGGCGCCAAGATCGTCTTCTGCGACCCTGAGCTCGCGCCCAAGGTGGCAGAAGCACCGGGCGGACTCGACGCGAATCCGCTGCTGGTCAACGTGCTCGACGCGGCTGCGGGCTTTGGAGAGTCGGTTCTCGACGGTCCCACCTACGACGAGTTCGTCGATTCTGCGGAGATCCTCCCGATCGAGATGGAGCTCGACGACGAAGATCGGGTCACGTCGATCAACTACACCTCGGGGACGACGGGCCGGCCGAAAGGCGTGATGTACACCCACCGCGGCGCGTTCTTGAACGCGTTCGGCGAGATGTACGTGCACGAACTCGAGCGCGACAGCGTCTATCTCTGGACCCTGCCGCTCTTCCACTGCAACGGCTGGTGCTTCCCGTGGGCAGTAACGGGCGCGGCGGGAACCCACGTGATGCTGCGAGCGGTCGATCCGACGGAGATCTACCGGTTGATCGACACCGAGGGCGTCACACACTTTAACGGCGCGCCGACTGTGCTCTTGATGATGACGGAAGCGCCCGAAGCTGCGGGTCGGCATTTCGATCCGCCGCTCAAAGTCGCCACCGGCGGTGCGCCGCCTTCACCCACGTTGCTCGCTGCGCTCGACAAGCTCGGCGTGCGCGTCATCCACTTGTACGGGCTCACCGAGACCTATGGGCCGCACGTGTATTGCCAGCTGCAGCCCGAGTGGGAAGCCCTCGAGGCTGGGCCGCGCGCGAAGGTCATGTCGCGCCAGGGTGTGCCGTACCACCACGCGTTCCATCTTCGCGTCGTCGACGGTGAGATGCGCGACGTTCCGGCGGACGCCGAGACCATGGGTGAGGTCGTCATGCGGGGCAACAACTGCATGAAGGGTTACTTCAACGACGAAGAAGCGACGGCGAAGGCTTTCGAAGGCGGTTGGTTTCATTCCGGAGACATCGGGGTCGTCCATCCCGACGGTTACATCGAGCTCCGAGATCGCAAGAAAGACATCATTATCAGCGGCGGCGAGAATATTTCGACCATCGAAGTGGAGCACATGGTGGTGAGCCACCCCGCGGTGTCCGAGGCCGCCGTCGTGGCCGTCCCGCACGAGAAGTGGGGCGAGGTTCCCAAAGCGTTCGTGATGTTGAAAGAAGGCGAAAGCGCGACGGAGCAGGACATCATCGAGTACTGTCGCTCGAACATGGCACACTTCAAATGTCCCAAACACGTCGAGTTCGGTGAACTGCCGAAGACCGCTACTGGGAAGATCCAGAAGTTCCGTCTGCGCGAGAAAGAGTGGGCGGGCTACGAGAAGCGGATCTCCTAGCCGCGGCGACCTTCGAGCCGGTGGACGGCGGCTCCTTCGACGAAGTCGACCGCGCGGTCGATCCAAAGGGCGTTCCGGAACAGGACGGGGTCAACTCCAAACCGCGCCGTGTCGTCGTTCAGCGAAACGAGTTGCGGGTAGAGAATCCGCCTCGGGCCATAGCTGATCTCCGTCGGTAGCGGCTCGCGAATTCTCGCCTGGAAGCGGAAAAGCTCGCGTAGGCACACCATCGGGGCGGCTTTCGCCGCGAGCGTTCCGAGCAGTTCGACGGCCGCGGCGAGCCTCCGCGTCTCCTCGTGATGAGCGGCGATCCACGGCTCGATTTCCGAGAGGAGATCGCGATCGCGCAGCCTCGCGCGGAGTTCTTCGGCGACACCGAGTCGTGCACCGACTCCTCGCGCGAGGGCGCCGAGCGCAGCGCGCTCGCCGCTCTCATCTGCGAACGCCTGCTTCGCCGCCTCCCATAAGGCCTCGAGTTCGCCGTCGGTGTCGTCGGTGCGCGTCGGCCCAAAACGGTGCGCTCTCGCGAAGAGCGCGAACGGTTCCTCGACGCCGCTCGAGGACCGCGCCAACGCCGCTTCCCAACTCACCTCCATGTCATACGCCGAGGGTTCGTTGAGAAAGTCGGCGGCGGTGCGCACCGCGATCGCGGACGCGCGCGCCTGCACCATGCCGTTCAACATCACGCCGCTGCAGCTTGTGGCGAGCCCCGGGTCGCGCCCGCAGTAGGGAGTCAGATGGAGCGCCGCACGCATGGGGCCGTCGGCGACGGGAACGTTGTCCCACACGAGCAGCTTTCGCCGAAGGGTGGCGCTTCGCGCTTCTGCTTCACTTCGCTTGATATCCGGCGAGAGCACCGTGCGGCCGGTCCAAGCCACGTCGATACTCCCGTCGAGTTCAGTGCCCAGCGTCTCGAGATATGGGGTCGGCTCGCTTCCGACGTAGTCTGTGGGGATCAACCATAGGAGGGCTTCGTCGCCGATCCATTGCTTCACAGCGTGAGCGACGTCGACGTGCGCCGCTGCGAGACTCGGGTACCGATGCTGATCGCGCTCGTGGAGCAGCGAAGTCGGTACGTCGTCGAGTGCTAGGCAGAAGAGTCGGGCGCCCGTTTCCCGAAATTGTTCGAGTTTCTCGCGAAGCAGTCGGCGATCGTCGTGGCCGCTGTACACCATGCTCACGCCCGGGGAGATCGCGAAGCCGACGGTCACCCCATGACGTTCGCCGGCGTCGACGAGCTCACGAAAGCGCGTCAGCGTTTCCTCGGGGTAGGGCGTCTTCCAGTGCTCTCGGTGGAGCGGGTCTTCTTTGGGGGCGTAGAGGTATCGGTTCATACCGATGCGGCCGAGCTCTTCGATCCACCAGAGCCGGTCTTCATGCCGGTATGGGGTGCCGTAGAAGCCTTCGATCAAGCCGCGATGGACGAAGGGGGAAGTCGTTTTAGAGTTCCTCATCCTCGTCGATCGGAACGATCGAGACGGGGTGGGGCGAGTATTCCGTTCCCTTGTCCCAACCCTCGATCCGGCTCGCTTCTGCGATCCACGACTTCGCGAGATCTTCATCGACCAGCACGCCGCTTCCGTCGAAGGCTTCGGCGATTCCGTCCCAGAGGTCCTGGCCGCCGTTGTCCCACCAATCGCGAGACGTGAATTCAAAGTCGACTTTCAAACGGACCATGGCAGACATCGCCGCTATCTCGCTCCCGACTTCTGTTGGGCTTTGGCCCAGGTATCGCGCAACGTCACGGCGCGGTTGAACACCGGTTTTTTTTCCGTGCTTTCGAGATCGACGGAGAAGTAGCCGAGGCGCTCAAACTGAACCGAGGTTCCCGGAGCGTGCTCGATAAGGCTCGGCTCGAGCTTCGCACCGAGCACGACCTCGAGGCTCGCGGGGTTCAAGTCCGCCAGAAAGTCTCCATCGTGTTCGGCCATCGGGTCTTCCGAACGGAAGAGCACGTCGTACAGTCGAACCTCTGCGTCGATCGCCGCCGCTTCAGAAACCCAGTGCAAGGTGCCTCGGACCTTGCGTCCGTCCGGTGCATCGCCGCCCCGCGTCGCAGGGTCGTATGTACAGCGAAGTTCTTTGATCTCGCCGTCTGGATCCTTGATCACTTCACGGCACGTGATGAAGTAGGCGTAGCGCAACCGAACCTCTCGCCCCGGCGCGAGACGAAAGAACTTCTTGGGGGGGTCTTCGAGGAAATCATCGCGCTCGATCCAAAGCGTTTTCGAAAACGGCACCGTCCGGCTGCCCTGGCTCGGGTCTTCGGGGTTGTTGATCGCCTCGAGTTCCTCGATCTGGCCATCCGGGTAGTTCTCGATGACCACGCGAAGAGGCTTCAACACCGCCATCGCGCGCGCAGCGCGTCGGTTCAGATCCTCTCGAAGACTGAACTCCAAGCGAGCGAGCTGAATCGTATTGTCGCGTCGTGCGACGCCGACACCCTCGCAAAAACTTCGGATCGATTCGGGGGTGAACCCCCGTCGCCGCAATCCCGAGAGTGTCGGCATACGCGGGTCGTCCCAACCCGCGACGTGACCGCCTTCGACGAGCTGACGAAGTACGCGCTTGCTCATCACGGTGTGACTCAAATTGAGACGCGCGAACTCGGTCTGTTGCGGCGGCGTCGGAATCTCGAGCTGCGCGAGGATCCAGTCGTAGAGCGGCCGGTGATCGGCGAACTCGAGCGTGCAGAGCGAGTGGGTTACGCCTTCGAGAGCATCGGTCAGGCAGTGAGCAAAATCGTAGAGGGGGTAGATCGGCCAGTCGGTTCCAGTGCGGTGGTGCGGATCGCCGACGATGCGGTAGAGGATTGGATCACGCATGGGCAAGACCGACGAGCCCATGTCGATCCTGGCGCGTAGGACCCGGGTGCCGGGCTCGAACTCGCCGTCGCGCATGCGGCCGAACAAGTCGAGATTCTCCTCGATGCTCCGGGTGCGGAACGGACTCTCGGTTCCGGGTTCTGTCAGGGTTCCGCGGCGAGCAAAAATCTCGTCGGACGAGAGGTCGCAGACGAAGGCTTTGCCGCGCTCGATCAGCTGCCGCGCGAAAGCGTAGAGCTCCTCAAAGCGATCGGACGAGAAGTAGAGGTGCTCGCCCCAATCGAAACCCAGCCAGCGGACGTCCTGCTGGATCGCCTCGACGTATTCGGTGTCTTCGGTGGAAGGGTTCGTATCATCGAATCGAAGATGGCAACGCCCGCCGAACTCCTCGGCGATTCCGAAGTTCAGACAGATCGATTTCGCGTGGCCAATATGGAGATGCCCGTTGGGCTCGGGTGGAAAGCGCGTGATGACAGGCGGCTCGCGCTTTCCCGACCGGAGGTCCTCCTCGACGAGTTTGCGGATGAAGTGGGCGCCGCCCGACGCTTCCTCACCCTCGGCTCGCGATCGCTCGTTCAACGGTGCTCCTTCTCGCCGGGTTGCGGCGCGGCGCGAAAGTGTAGGGATCCTTGCGGGTTCGGCCACTTTGGCCTCACCTCCTGCAGCTTCGCGCGAGGTCTTCTAGCATCCCGGTTCACTTCTTTTCGGTCCGGGGGACGCCTTGCTGAACAAGCTCTTCATCGGGTTCGTCTTAACGATTGCCTGGTTCGCGGCGAGCGGAATGCACGCCGCGACGACCGGCGAGGGCGGCGAACTCTCCGCCGAAGTATTGAACCCCGAGCTGCCGTCGTTGTGGCCCGCCGAGAAGCCCGTCGGGGGTGCGCAGGGGGTGACGGGGGCGATGCTTTCAGCACCGTTCGAGGAGCTCTCGCGCTGGCTCCACTACGGAGGGGACTACCGCAACCACCGCCACAGCCCCTCGAAGCTCGCGCCCGTGGACGCGAAGGCGCTAGGCGTCGCCTGGGCTTTCGGGACGGGCACGCGGGGGCAGTTCGAAGCATCGCCCATCGTCTACGGCGGCGTGATGTATGTAACCTCGTCCTACAACCGGGTTTTCGCGCTCGACGCCGAGACGGGCGAGATGCTCTGGCGCTACGACCACACGCTCCCCGACGATCTTCGGCTGTGTTGCGGCCCGCCCAATCGGGGCCCGGCGATTCACGGCGATACGCTTCTCATGTCGACACTCGACGCGAAGCTCGTCGCCCTGAACCGCCGCACCGGCGAGCGCTTGTGGGAGGTGACACTCGCGAATTATCAAGACGGAATGAGCCTGACAGCGGCTCCGCTGGTCGTCGGGGAGCTCGCCGTGATCGGAATCGCCGGCGGTGAATTCGGCGCTCGAGGTTTTTTCGACGCGTATCGGATCTCCGACGGCGAGCGCGTGTGGAGGCACTACACGGTTCCGGGGAAGCCCGATGACCCCGGTGCATCGACGTGGGCCGGCAATTCGTACGAAACCGGCGGAGCACCGGCGTGGACCACCGGCGCCTACGATGCGGAAGCGGACGTCCTCTACTGGACCACGGGGAATCCGTCCCCGGATTGGAATGGCGATCTTCGGGCGGGTGACAATCTCTACTCGAACTCGGTCCTCGCGGTCGAGCCAGCCACCGGCGAACTCAAGTGGCATTTCCAGTTCACACCACACGACGTGTGGGACTACGACGGAAACACGCAGATTTTTCTGGTGGACACGGAATGGGAGGGCGCGCCGAGAAAGCTACTCGTGCAGGCCAACCGCAACGGTTTCTTCTACGTACTCGATCGGGAGAACGGCGCGTTTCTTCGTGCCACGCAGTACGTCGAGCAGCTGAACTGGGCGACCATCGGTCCCGACGGTAGACCGGTCGTAAACCCGAAAGCGCTACCCGTTGAGAAGCCCACGGAACGCGTCTGCCCGAGCAACCTGGGCGGTATGAACGGAGCCTGGACGGGAGCCTTCAACCCGGCGCTGGGGCTCGCCTATATCCCGTCGATCGAGGCCTGCCAGCGCTACTCCAAGGGCATCATCACGTTTATCAAAGGCGCGCCTTTCATGGCGGGGTTGCCCGAGACGCTCGACGCGAACGAGGGCAAAGCGTACGGACACTTGTCTGCCGTCGATGTCGCGACCGGGGAGATCCGCTGGCGCTACCGAGACCCGCTGCCCATGATGGGCGGCGTGGTCAGCACGGCCGGAGGGGTCATCTTCACCGGGACGCTCGACGGACAAGCTCTGGCGCTCGACGCTGCGAGCGGCGAGGAGCTGTGGCGCTTCCGGATGGGCGGGGGCATGCGCAGCCAGCCCATCGTCTACGAGCTGGGTGGCCGAACTTTCGTCGCCGTGGCATCCGGGAGCTTCACGGCGCTCGACGTCTTCGGCGCGGGACTCGATCGCGTTCCCGAAGGCGGACACCTCTTCGTGTTCGCGACGCCCGAGCGCTAGCGTGCTGATTCGTTTCGCGACACTTGCCGCTCTTGCGGCGCTGCTCGGTTGCGCTTCGGACGGAGGCGGCACCACGCCGGAAGAAGCCGCCCCGAAAGAGCTCTGGCAGACCTACGACGCGGCTCGGGGAGAGATCCTCTTCCGGAGCATTTGCGGGGGCTACTGTCACGGCATCGCCGAGGGAAAGCGCGACGCTCCGTTTCTTTTCGATTGCCCGTGGCAGCACGGCGGATCAGACCAGGAGATCTTTGCGGTCATCTCGAATGGCGTGCCTGGCACCCGCATGGTCGCTTTCGGAGGCAAGCTCCCGGAGGGCGACACCGACATCTGGAACATCGTCGCTTATCTGCGGAAAGCATCGCAGTGCAAGGCCGCGCCGTGAGCCCCCGAGGACGTTTCGACGGCCGCGTCGCCGTCATCACCGCGGCCGGCGCGGGCATCGGCGCGGCGACGGCGCAGCTCCTCGCGAACGAAGGCGCCCGGGTCGTCGTTTCCGATCTCTCGAACACGCGGGCCGAAGAAGTTGCCGGTCGGCTCAGCGAAGCCGGTTGTGAGGCGCGGGTCGCGAAAGTCGATGTGAGTGCACCCGATCAGGTGAAGGACTTGCTCGAGGATACGCTCCGAGCGTGGGATCGACTCGACGTCCTGATCAACAACGCCGGCTTGGGAATTCCGAAAGCCCTGCACGAGCAAAGCCTCGAAGAATGGCAGCGAACACTCGATGTGACGCTCGGCGGAACCTTCTACGGGCTCAAATGGGGCATCCCGATCATGCGGGCCCAAGGAGGCGGCGCGATCGTCAATACCGCGTCCATTTGTGGGCTTGTCGGCGACTACAACATGGGCCCGTACAACGCCGCGAAAGCCGGCGTCGTCAACCTGACGCGAGCTGCGGCGCTCGAAAACGCGAGTCACGGCATCCGTGTCAACTGCGTCTGCCCGGGAGTGGTGCAGACCCGTGTCGCGACACTCATGGCTCCGGGCCGAGAAGACGAATTCCTCCGCGCCCAGGGACCGCTGCATCCGCTACAGCGCGTCGCGCAGCCCGAAGAAGTCGCTCGGGTGATTCTGTTCCTCGCGAGTGACGAAGCGTCGTTCGTGACGGGTGCCGCCTACACCGTCGACGGTGGGATCACCGCTCACACCGGCTTGTCCGATCTCGCCTTGGCGGGCACAACCTGAGCCTAGTCGGTGAGCTGTGCGCGCAGCGCATCATCGACGTCCGTGAGCTCGAGCCGGTAGTGGCGCCGAAGGCTCCGCGGAACCTGTCGGCTCCGGAGACAATCCGCGAGAAACGCGGCGAAGCGACGTTCTCCGAACCGGCGCATCAAGTGGTCCACCGCCGCGTAGGACGTCAAGTAAGCGGCTCCGGCACCACCTGCACCCAGGCTGGAGAAGGACTGCGCGCCGAGCTGGTGGAGACTCGGGAGCCGCCCCGCTCTTGCGACTCGGGCGAGATAGCTCCACTCGGCGCCCGACAAACCGCGCTTGCCGAGGGACCGATGAGCGAACCATTCGGCCAGACCCTCGTTCAACCAGCCTGGGACCGAGAAGGAAGCAGGCGCGGCTTGGTCCAATGCAGCGTGGACGAACTCATGATGGAGCACGTGGAGCAGGGCAGCGTCGATGCGCGTACCGCCCCGGACGCAAATCACCCCCCGAAAAAAACCAGCCGCCTGAAAGCGGAAGAGGCTCGAGAACTCGGCGTCGAAACGTTGTGGATCGTATACGTACACCGAGATCGGGCGTTGGGGTCGGACGCCAAACCGTGCGCCGAAGGCATCGTAGGCCGACTCCAGACCGTCGAGCACGCCGAGCTCGAATCGTCGGGTGCCGCGGTGGCCGGAATAGTTGTCGATCGCGACGTCTTGACGCAAGACGAAGTGACGCGATCTCCGCTCGGAAAACTCCCCGTCGGCGCCTCGGTTGCGAGCTTCCGCGGGGAGCGCCAGAGTGAGAAGCGCGAGCAGGACGGCTAGTCGGGTAGGCGCACCCCGTCTGATGGGTCGCCTCCTCCGGCTCCCGGGGTCGCGGCCGAGGAGACGCCGGACAGGGCTCCTGTCACGAAGTTCAGCCCGCTGATGTCGCTGCTCCCGACGACGATGTCGGAAGCGAGTCCCTGAGTCGGATAAGCGCCACACGCTTCGCCAGGGTCGCAAATGAAACTGTCGTTGTCCGCATCGGTTCCGGCCACGATCTGGTAGGAGCCTGGAGCGACACCCGTGAACGTAAAGGGGTAGGCGCCCGCGTTCGCCGACATGGACTGGACCGCCACGACTCGACGGGTCGCGACTTCGATCAGGAGGACGTAGTGGAAGCCGGCATCTCCCGCGGAGGAGAGCGTACTCCCAACCTGCATGATGACGGGGATCTCGACCGTGTTTGCGGCGACGCTTGCAATCGTGATGGTACCGGTGTAGATGCCGTCGCCAGCAGCGAGGTTCCGGTCGACGGTCACGGTGTAGGTCCCCAGTCCAGTGGCGTCGACGCTTTGTGGGGTCACGGCCAGCCAGTTGCCGCCGTCGTCGGTCATCGTTGCCGTTGAAGCGATCTGGAGACTGCCGCCGCCACCGTTGCTCACGGCGAGGTTCGTGGTGGTCGTGGCCACGCCGAAGTTGAGGGCCCCGGGACTTGCGACCAAGCTCGGTTGGGCCACCGGAGGCGGCGCGCCCGGATCGAGGTTGGCCGCCGCTACGACCGCTTGGTAGGCGTCGATCACACCGTGGCCGAAGAAGTCGTCGCGTCCGGGGACACCGAAGTCGCGCGTGATGCCTCCCGACGTCAACAAGGTGTCGAAGTCATCCGGAGAGACCATTGGATTGACGGAGCGCATCAGCGCAGCGACGCCCGCGACGTGAGGTGCCGCCATCGAGGTGCCCTGAAGAAACCCATACCCCGCGACGATCGGCCCCCCGGCGTCGCTCGCCAGGGACGACAGCACGCCGTCCGGTGCGCCGTCCCCATTCAGGTCCGTAGCGAAGTCGCCGCCGGGGGCCGAAACGTCGATGGTCCCACCGTAGTTCGAGTAGGGCGCCACGGAGTTCGCCAAGGTCACGGCGCTGACGCTCACGACGCCCGCCATCGCGGCGGGGTAGAAGGGAGTGTTCGTCGAAGAGTTCCCGGCTGCAGCGATGACAATCACGCCCGCGGCACGCGCCGCCGTGACGGCGTCTTGCAGGCCTTGGGAGAAGCCCGGCCCGCCGAGACTCATGTTGATGACGTCCGCGGGCGTCGGCGGGACCGTCCCCGAATCGTTCGGGAGGCCGGCTGCGTACCGGATCCCTTGGATCAAGTCGTAGTCGGTCCCGCCACCGAAGCCCAGAACCCGGATCGGCATCACGGAAGCGTTCCAAGCGACACCCGCTACACCTTCGTTGTTGCCGGTCTGCGCGGCGATGGTTCCGGCGACGTGTGTGCCGTGGAAGGAGCTGCCGCCGGGCCCGAGGTCACCGGGATCTTCGGGGTCGGGGTCGATACCGTTTCCGTCGAGGGCGGTGGCCGCGCTCGAGATGAAGTCATAACCCGGAGCGATCATGTTCATGAGGTCCGGATGGTTCGACACGATTCCCGTGTCGAGGACCGCGACGATGACGCCGCTCGCGGGCGGAATCTCGTCCCAGGCCTGGGGGACCGCGATTTGCGGGTAGTGCCACTGGCGATCGAAGAGGGGATCGTTCGGGGTGAGACTCGGTGCTCGGATGTAGTTCAAGTCCGTTGCCATCACGTCGGGCCGCCGGGCGAGAATCTTCGCCAACCGCTCCGTATCCCAAGCGGCCTGTACCTCGGTCTCCACTTCGCGGGAATCGAGGTCACAGGGAATGAGGTGGCCCATTCCGAGCGCTCTGAAGCTCTGGGTGCGCGCACGCACGTCGCCGGCTCGCACCAACATCTCGCGTCGCGGTTCGCCCGCGGCGACATCGAGGGACGCCGCCTGCATATCGTCCTGGACGTCGTCACTGCGGAGCGCGATGCCGGGTTCACGGCGCATCCGTACGATGACTTCGCCCGGTACGTAGAGGGGCGAAGGAGCGGCCACGCTGCTCGAAGTTGCTTGCGACAACACCAGGGTGTAGTTCGAAGCGCCGGCGAGCGCGGTAACGGCGATCAGATATTCGTCGGCGGCGGGGACGACCAAGGATTCGAACGGCGTCGCCGACGCCGAAAACGCGACGATCGTCGTTCCCGTCGCGTCGTAAAGAGCGAGATCGAGATCGTCCGTCACGCCGTCCCCGGCGATGAACAACGACACCATCTGATTCGCACCGAGCGAAACCCGGTAGAGATCCTGTGGATCTCCCGCACCGAAGGAACGGCCCGGAGGCCCCATATTGGGCAAGTTCACGTAACCCGTGAGAGAAGCCGGGTTCGTGATCTCTTGCGCTGTCGCCGCCGTGTTGTTGTCGTCCGAGGGCGCCGTGAAGTTATTCGTATCGCGGTCGGCAGCCGAACTCTGAGAAGCGACGACCGTCCCGGAAACCGAGAAGGACGCTGAGGCGGAGGTGGCGCTCGCCGCTTCGCCACCTCCGCCCGAGCCTCCTCCGCCACCGCCCCCACAGGCGACTAGGAGGAGAACCGCAAGCAAGCATCCGAGGATCCGGGTGCCGGCCGCCACGCGAGCCGGAGAAGTCCGGTTCGTACCGACCGCACCCTTCGAAATCACCACGCGCACGGGTTCCTAGACGGTGTTCCGAATCGGGGCGAACGAGATCAGACTGTCCAAATTCGCGCCGAGTCCGTGGGTGGGAAACAGCGTCGCGAACTCGCCCGTCCGAT
The DNA here is from genome assembly GCA_965223705.1 of Myxococcota bacterium. Lineage (GTDB taxonomy): Bacteria > Myxococcota_A > UBA9160 > UBA9160 > UBA6930 > UBA6930. Next base: position 881,484 of record OZ245015.1, read on the forward strand.
TCTGAAGCGCCAAGTAGTTCAGAACAATCGTCTCAGCCAAAAGGTCGACGTTGTTGGACGCCGGGGTTGCGCCGGTTTCGACGGACCCGTTCATTCGGTAGTGGCCAATCTGCTGCTGACCGGGAGCCGTTAGCTGCGGCCGACCCGCCGGGTCGTGAACGAAGAAGAACACGCCCGACGTTCCGGCGTTGTCGCCGCGCCAGGTGAACTTGCCTCGACCCGCCTGACTGTTGTCGACCTCACCGTCTGAGAACACGGAACCGTCGGTGAAGACGTAGAGCATCAACTGCTGATTCAGGCGCGCCGCGTACTCGAGCACGGCGCCCATCGCTTGACCGGCCTCGAAGTCGCGGATTTCGCCGGTCGCCCGGGTTCCGTTGTGGTAGTCGTAACCGCCGAATTGAATTGTACCCGCGCCAGCAAAGTCGCCGACCACGAGCTTCATCACCGAGGCTGTGCTCTCGAACTTGTTGTTATTGAGCTCAGCAGCAGTGAAGATGCTGTTGGCATCCCCGACGATATTGAGATCCGCTAGCGGGTCGAGCAACGTCGGATTGCCGAAATTCGCGACCACGTCGGTCGTCTCGGTGTAGTTGCAGCCGATCAGATCGAGCAACATCTGCTCTTCCGTCATTTTCGACGTCTTCAGCGCCGAGATGGCTTCCGCCGCGCCCATCACGGCAGCCGCGTCGGCTTGGTCGAGCAGCTCGATCAGCTTCCCGGTGTCGACCAGCGCCGTCGCGTCGCTCGGACGATCGACTTTCGTCGGCCGCACCGCAGGATCGATCATCGACATCGGCGCACGGGAGCGCCCGCCGGATTCGCTGTTTTCCGTTCCGATCAAGGGAACGAGGCTGCCTCCCGCGCCGGCTCGATTGATGCCGTACATCGGGTTGTGCGGGTTGTTTCCCGTGTCGTTGTCCGATCTCGCGGCGATCAACGCGCCGTTCGTGTTGGCCAGCGTCGCCGGACTCGCCTTGTCCATGATGCCCAACAAGAACGGGCTATCGATGTGGAACGGTAGTCCCAACGTTGTGCTGTCGATCTGGCCCGCGAGGTTCGGAGTTTGATCCGGTGGGAGACCCTGCAGCTGGTAACCGTCGACGCTCAGGAAATCCGTGGCACCTCCCATGCCGCCGCCGATGACGTTGGAGCCGACCATGTTGGCCCCACCACCGAGGTCGAAGCAGATGAACGGGATGTTGCCGTTGCCCACGCCGGACACGTTGCACTGAGCCGCCTGCGCCCGCGCCGCACGACCCTTGAAAAGGCCCAACAGGGAAGGCGAGGCGATCATGGCGGCACCCGACAGGAAGCCTTGCCCGAGAAATTCCCGGCGCGTTCGGGGCTTCGGATGATTTTCCAGCCGCAGGGGCGCGTTCGAATCGAGAAGCGGTTTTTTCGTCATGTTGAGTCCCCTTACTCCAGCTAGTGGACGCTCACAGCAGCGCTCGAGAGCACGGCTGAGCAGGCGGCCTTGACCACGGTTTCGGTACGTTCGGCGTCACACACTTCGGTCTGGCAGATGGCTGTGAGATCATCGATCAACGTGTTGATGATCGGTGAGACCTCGGCCATCGTCGGCTGGTTCGCGACGTTCGTCCCGATCATTCCATTTACCAGGGACGTCACGATGATGTTCCGCCCGTTGGCGTCAAACGCCGTCGCCGGAGCTTGATCGAACTGGAAGTTCGGAAAGAGAGCGTCCCGAATCGCTGGGGTTTCCACAGCGAGCTCGCAGTATTCGAGCGAGAGTTTCGCAATGGACACCTGGTGCGCCGCCGCGAATGATCGCAGATCAAACGAGACCGGTAGCGCCTGAGTCAGTTCCTCGAACGTGTTCGCGATGGCGGGGGTTGTCGCGTCGACACCGGTGAGTGCCGACATCGTGTCGTTGACGCGAGCGAAGTCGCGCACACCTTCGTTCGGGAAGACCTGGATCTCACCGACGAGCACCGGGGTCGGTCCGGTCGGGCTGTTGTCCGGATCGGGATCGGTGTAGTCGCCCAACGTCTCGAAATCGAGAGTAAAGACGTCCGTATCCAGGTCGACCATCTGGATGATCGAGCAAGTCGATGAAATCGTCTGACCTGACGACGTCACGGTGGCGTCGAGCGTTTGGAATGCCTGTCCGGAGACCGGGATAGTCCCATTGACGGCAATTTGCAGGTTCTGCACGCGGAGCCCCGGCGTGCTGGTCACGACCTTCGGGTCACAGAACAAATAACTGAACTCATCCAGCTGCTCGACGCGGAACTCGAGGTAGCTTCCCGCGCTGGCGTAGGAGCTGATGTCAAACCGCAAGACGAGCTTCTTGCCGACCCCTGCTGTGTAGTTCTGCGCAATCTGCGCGTCGGTCAGCGCGTATTTGTATACCGCGAGAAGTTGAATGCGCCCCATCCACTGGCGGTCGACATTCGTCTCATCTCCGATGACAAACTGATAGTTCGGGTCCCAATTCCAAAGACGTCCGACTTCCTCGGCGAGGTCCGAGTCACCGGTGAATACGCCGTCGACGTAGATTCGTCGCCCACGGTATTGGTCGTAAGTGAGAACGATGTGCTGAAGCGTCGCTTGGAGGTCTTCTTCAGCATCGGGCGTCTCGAGCGCGGGGCTCCCGTTGTCGTCGATCGCATTCGACAGGTTTCGGTTCCGATACACGATGTTGTAGTTGTTTTGGCCGAGCATGAAGTTTCGCAGCTGCGGCCCGTTCGAATACGTCACGATACGCGCGGGTCCCGTCTGATCCACATTGTCGGGGATTACCCAAGCTTCAACGGTGAACTGCTGGGTGCCGTTGGTCGGATCCGCGATGTGGTCGTAGAGTTTGCGGCTCGTGGTAGGCGTCGCCGCGGCCCGTCCGTCCATGATGTTGAGGCCCCAGTTGGTCATCCACGTCACGCCGTCGACGGGAGCGTCAATCATCAGATCCATCGCCGGGGCGACGTTCGAGACGTCTCGAACGACGGTCGACCCCTCGCCTTCCTTGAACGTGTAGTAGGCGATGGCGTTCTCCATATAACGGAGGTTTCCCGAATCCTCGGTTCCGTCGTCGAGCGTCAGAGAGTTGCTCGTAATGCCATTGACTTGCGTTCCACCGGAGCCGAACTGGATCAGACTCGCCCAGGCCTCGATCGCGGCCTGCATCGTGGCGCCGTCAGTGATGCAGTCGCTCCAGCAGTAGTGGAGATCCGCAACCAGACGCCGTACGAGGCGCGACGCTCCGGGGTCCGAAAAGTTGACTTTCTGATTGTCGACGACCGCGTTGAAGCCCGTCGTCATGTCGGGGTGCGCGATGTGCGGCGTGCCGGGTCCCGCGCCCGCGTGACAGGTCGTGCAGTTGGTCGTGAGAAGCGGCTGAACCGTCGAGCCGAACGCTTGGATCTGCTCGGCGAGGGAGACGCCGGCGCTTCCAGACCCCGGCGTCGAGTTCAACGAACCCGACACAGAGGAACCCGCGACGCCTCCGTCGCCACCGCCGCCCGAGCTACCGCAGGCGGCGGCCAGCCCACCGACGGCGGCTAGGCCAACGAGTAGCGGGATACGAGAAGCGAGTCTACGCAATCGATCTGCGAGAGAAATGGTCATGGTTCTTCTCCGAGCGGGGGGACGCATGAACGAAGTGGCGAGTGGAGCCTGACTAGTTGCCCATGCAGTAGGTTGCGGTCTCGGCGAAGACCCGTTTCATGCTGTAGGCGTTCTGTTCGAACACGTCCGCGATTCGGTTGACCTCAGTGATCTCGTCGGAGGTCTGAGGCTCCCGGAAGCACACCTGCTCGAACACCTTCTGAACCTGACACAGGGAAAATGCGCGACTCGAAGCGATCTCCACGCCCAGGCTCTTTGCGCCGAAGCCCGAAGGCTCGGGCCCACGCCAACCGAGGATCGCGTTGGGTCCCTCACGCCAGCGGTTTTCCCATCGGTTGTCCTGCGTCACGTAACCCGGAGGGAACGCGTTCGCGTTGATGAGGTGCTTCGGTTGAACCATGCCGCGCGTGTGGATGACGCGTTGCAGATCCGCGTCCCACTCAAAATACGCGAAGGCGCCCGCCAAGGGGTCCATCCCGCTGTGGCAACCGCTGCACTGGTTGTGAAACAGCTGGCTGTCCCCGCCGGGGCTCCGACTGACGTCTTGGCGGATCCAATCCACGGATCGCGTGATGTCCTTGAGCTCTTCGAGGTCGCGGCACAAGTAATTGACTGCAATGAAGCGCAACATGCGCCGGTTCGTGCCGGCACTGAAGAACGCTTCCCCCGCGCCGCGCGTCGTGATGACACCGGCCGTCTCCGAACTCATCAGCTGGCTTCCGGGAAGACTCGATTGCGCCACCGGGACGAGCATCGCCGGGTCGCCGAGGTCGACGCGCTGATCCTCGAGCTGTCGGTAGTGCAGGTTGTCCGTATGGGAGTAGGGCGCGTTGACGACACCGGGTGCTCCGACGTAGACGACGTCTGCCGACAGCACGTCCGTGAAAGGCACATCGTCACGGATGAGGCCGATCACTGTCGCCGTGTAGTCCGTGAGCTCGCCGAAGACCGAGCGCTCTTCGTTTGTCCAAGGCGTCACAAAATTCTTCAGTGCGCCGCGGTAGAAGTCCGGGTCGCTCATCGCGATATCCGCGGCTTGGAGAGGCTGGTTCGTGATAAGGCCTGCCATCGCCGTGAGCGTCGCCTCGCTCGGCGGAGTTCCCACCAAACGGTCGTGCATTTTCTTCGCTTGCTCGCGCGGCCCGGCGAACGAAGCTGTCGCGAGGCCAGCGAACGCCACCATCGCCACAATCCAAGGTTTGGATCGATGGATCATCTTGAAGTTACCCACGCCTAGGCCTCCCATGATCTGACCTCTTGTCAGAGGAGTCGCTTTCCCAACGCGGCGGACACAGGAGACAACATCGGACGCGCTGTTTTCGCCGCGCGTGGCAGCGCTCACCGCAGTTCCACAGCAAACGACCGCAGTTCGTAGGACGGGCGCACCGCAAGGAACGGCAATCCGTAGGACGGTGTTCCGCATGCGTCGACACCACGTGCGGAGTTGACTCGAGAAATCCCGCATTGCGTCCGGGGCAAACCTTGTCGCAGGCACATATCCCACGGGGTCGAAGACGGAGAACTTCTTCCGAACAGCTAGGGAAGCCGGAACCGCCCCTCTTCGCATACGCGTGTGCGGAGCGGTGTTCCTATATAGGGAAGGCTTCTCATGCCGAAGCGATGGTTGGCATTCTTCCTTCTGATAGGCGCTTTCAGCGTATTGCTAGCGAGCCCCTCACAGAGTGGTGAAACCGCGAGCCTCCACGAGGGAGCGGTTCACGAAGGACAGCCGACCGTCCGCGCGCAGCTCGTTGTGCATCCCGACGACGATTCCGGCCATCGGATCGGTGTCCTGTTCGACATCGCTCCGGGCTGGCACATTTACTGGAAGAATCCAGGTGAGTCGGGCCTCGCAACCGAAGTGGATTTCACCGTCGCAGGGGCGACGGTCGCGCCGCTCCTCTGGCCGACCCCGGAGCGGTTCGCAGACGCCGGCACGAACTTCGATACGTATGGCTACACGGGGAGCGTGCTGCTCCACAGCGTGGCACTTCCCGAAGATGCGGGCTTCGTCCCGACGACCGTGGCGGCGGAAGTCGCTCTCGTTTCGTGTAAGGACGCCTGTATTCCCGATCAGTTCACCTTGAGTGGTGACGTCACGACTCTACGGGCAGCGGACCCGGACGCCGTTCGCGGCGTCTTTGCACGCGCGAGCTCTTCGCTGCCTCTCGCCCCGAAAGTCGCCGGCGTGCGCGTCGAGCCTTGGATGTCCCGCGACGGGGTTCGCCCGAGCGAACGCGTCGATCTCGGTTGGGCGATCTATCCGATGGACCCGTCGGAGGCTCTCGACGCCCAACTCGACGCGGTCGGATTCTTTCCGGAGAAAGTGTCGGGGCTAAAGCTCGAAGAGATCCGAGTCGCGCCTCATCCGGCCTCGTCGGGAGCCCTGTGGGTTTCGGCGAAGATGCTGGCCTCCACGAAGCCGCTCACCGAGATGCAGCTCCTTCGCGGCGTTCTAAAGCTCGATGAGAAACGCTCTATCGCGGTCGAGTTGCCCGTCTCACGAGTCGGCCCGGAGGTCGCGACGAGCGCATTGGCGTCGCCCTGGACGACGAGCGCGAATCCCGAAAGCGGCGGTGCGTCGTGGGTGTGGATGCTGCTTTTCGCTTTCGTCGGTGGATTGGTCTTGAACCTCATGCCCTGCGTCTTGCCCATCCTCGCGCTGAAATCGTTCGCGGTCATGGAGATCGCCCAGGCGCGCCGCGGCGAAGCGTTGCGCCAGGGAGCCGCCTACACCGCGGGGATCCTCGGCTCCATGTTGCTACTCGCGTTCGCCGTCGTCGCGCTGCGACAAGCGGGGACCGCCGTCGGCTGGGGCTTCCAACTGCAGGAACCCGTGTTTCTCCTCACCGTGAGCGCGTTGTTGTTGCTCTTCGCCTTGAATCTCTTCGGCGTGTTCGAAGTCGGTTCCCCTTCGGCGCTGGCGAGTGTCGGTGCCGAAAAGAGCGGGGCGACACGGAGCTTTTTCGAGGGGTTCCTGGCCGTCGCTCTCGCGACGCCCTGTTCGGCCCCGTTCCTCGGGACCGCCGTCGGCTTCGCGTTCACCACCGGAAACGCGGCGACGATATCTGTGTTCCTGTGCGTCGGTTTGGGACTGGCCGCGCCGTTCATGGCGATTTCCGCGCTGCCGAACCTGTCCCGCCTGCTCCCGAAGCCCGGCCCATGGATGGTCCACCTTCGGACGTTCCTCGGATTCTGCCTGCTCGGTTCGGTGGTGTGGTTGTTGTGGGTTCTCGGCCAGGTGACAGCGGTCGATGCAGCACCGCAAGCGCTCGTCTGGTTGCTGCTGTTGTCCGTCTGCGCCTGGTTCTACGGACTCGGTCAAAAGGCCGATACCGGTCGGATGCGACCCGCCTTGATTGCGTTGGCGATCGGAGCCTTTGTCGCCGGCCCCGGCTTGATTCGCGCAGAACGGAGTGATCCCAGCGAGGCCAGGGTGCACGCATCCTCCGACGAAGCGCGCGATGTCGCCTACACACCCGAACGGCTAGCGGAGGGGCTCGCATCGGGTCGTCCGGTGTTCGTCTACTTTACGGCGGACTGGTGCGTGACGTGCAAGGTGAACGAGCGGCGCGTTCTTTCGACAGATCGGGTGCGCGCCGCCTTCGCAGAAGGTGACTACCGCGTTCTGCGGGCCGACATGACGCGGCGTGATCCCGAACTGGTCGCGACGCTCGCTCGCTACGGTCGGGCTGGCGTGCCGCTCTATCTCCTGTTCCGGCCCGAAAGCCGCGATGAGCCGACGATTCTTCCCGAGCTCCTCCGCCAAGACGATGTCTTGGCGGAGTTGCGCGCAACTCGCGTCACAACTGCTTCCGACGTGCCGACCCGACTCTAGTTCGGGGGGATTGGCCCGCAACGAGTCGTCGATCCGTGAGCGCGATCACGCGCTCTCCGCGCGCCCGATCGATACATCAAACACCCTGTAGTTCGGAGCGTTTCATGACACCCGGATCCCGCCGCGCCCTCGTGCGCTCGTTCGTGTTCTGTTCGACGATGGCTTTCTTCCTCTCCGTGAGTGGCGGTTCATTCGCCATAGATCGAGGTCGGCCGGCGCCGAAGTTCACCGGCCCGTCACTCGACGGGAGCGGAAAGCTCTCGCTCAAGCAATATCAAGGACGGGTCGTCTACGTCGATTTCTGGGCGTCCTGGTGTCCTCCCTGCTTGAAGTCCCTGCCCGTGCTCGATGAATTCCAGAAGGAGTTCGAGGATCAGGGTTTCCAGGTTCTCGCGATCAACGTCGACAAAGACGTCGAGGCGGCACGCGAGTTCTTCGCGGAACGCGGCGCGAGCTACCCGAGCTTGTCCGACCCCAAAGGTCGGCTGCCGCGACAGTTCGGCCTCGAGACCATGCCGACGTCGTATCTCATCGATCGAGAAGGACGCGTGCACTGGATTCACGAGGGCTTCAAGAAGAAAGACGTCGAGACGATCCGCACCGAGATCAAGGCGCTTCTCAAGAGCTCGGCTCCGCCCGAGACGTCGACCTATCCCGCCAAGCGGTCGCCGAAATCGGCGCGTCAGTTGAAGCGGGAGCAGCACTAATGAAGCGCTTCGCCGTCATGTCTCTTCTCGCGTGTACGACGTTTGCGCTCGCCGCCTGTCAGGCTCCGAAAATCGGAGGCGTCAAACCCTGGGAGCGCGACATCCTCGCGAAACCCGATATGGCGTGGGATCCCGATCCCCAAGAAGCCGCTCTCCGGTCCCACATCTTCTTCAGCAAAGAGGCCGCGACCGGCGGCAGCGGTGCGGGTGGGGGCGGATGCGGCTGTAACTAGTCCGCCGGAAAGCGTCTCGACCCCAAAGCCCTCGCAAGACGGAGCCCCCTCATGAGCCAGGCACGCAGCCTACGTCGATTGGCACTGCGCCGCGATAAGAAACGAAACCGCAAGGGACACTCAGTCCCCAAGCCTCGGAGTTCGGCGCCCGAAAAGCATCGCCGTTCGTTGGCCGCGCTCACCGCTGGCGCACTCGCACTGCCGGGCCTCGCGGGACCGGCGGGCGCCGACGCACCGTCCGAACGGCCCAGCGCGAGCTACCGCTTCTCGACGTACCAGGAGGACAAGATCGATTCTTCGAACTTGGCCCCGGGAAGCGAGGACGAGCGCTACGAAATCGATACGCACCAATTGCGGTTTTCTTCTCCGCTGAGTTCCAAGATCGATTTCTCACTCGATGTCGTGCACGAAACCATGAGCGGCGCTTCGCCGTGGTTCGTCCAGGAGGGGCCGAACGGTGAAGCCCTCCAGGTCATGAGCGGTGCGACGATCGACGAAGAGCGAACGGATTTCCTCGGAAAGCTGAACTACTTCCTCGACAACGGTCGCGTCTCGTTTCTCGGGGGTGTATCCGATGAAAAGGACTACCAATCGCTGAACGGCGGGCTCGAATGGGAACGTCATTTCAACGAAAAGAATACGACGCTGACCACCGGTGTCGGTCTTTCGTTCGACGAGATCGAGCCCACGGATGCCGACCTCTTTGCGACGCGCGTTTCCAGCGAGGACAAAGAGAGCTACTCGGCGTTTATCACGTTGTCGCAGATCTTGAACCGCCACTCCGCGATTCAGTCGACCCTGTCCTACCAGAACAGCAATGGCTTCTTATCCGACCCGTACAAGCTGATCTCTGTAGGCGGCGTGAACCTCGCGGATTCGAGGCCCGACGATCGCAACATGCTGGCGTGGTTGACACGCTATCGGCGCCACTTCGAGAAACTCGACGGTTCGTTCCACGCCGACTATCGGTTCTACATCGACGATTGGGATATCAATTCGCACACCGTCGAGTTGGCCTGGTACCAGAACCTATTTCGAACGATCAAACTCGTCCCGAACGCGCGCTACTACAGCCAGAGTGAAGCCGACTTCTACGCGCCATTCCTCTCGGTCTTGCCGAGTGACGGCTACGCTTCGAGCGATTATCGGTTGTCGCCGTACGGCGCGATTTCGTACGGAATCCGCGCCGAAACGACCTTCCGCGGGTTGTTCGGCGGTCGGCAGGATTGGACGGCCATCCTGTCGTTCGATCGATACGACGCCGACGCCGACTACTCGATCCAGAGCGTTGGCACGGAAGCGCCGGGACTGGTGCAGTTCAACGTTCTCTCCTTCCGGATCAAGGCCGACTTCTAGGATGGAGCCGAGGCGGTATCCCTTTAAGGCGATGGGGAGCCCCTGCGAGCTTCACCTCTACGGGAAGACGGCCGCCGATTGCGATGCCGCAGAAGCGCTCGCCCGGACCGAAATCGATCGGCTCGAGGCGAAATTCTCCCGGTACCGGGGCGACAGTTTGACGGCGAAGATCAACGCGAGTGCCGGCGATCCCTCGGGAGTCGAAGTCGACGAAGAAACCGCAACGCTCCTCGACTACGCCGACACGGCTTTTCGCGAGAGCGATGGCGCGTTTGATGTCACCTCGGGAATCCTCCGCCGGGTATGGGACTTCAAGTCCGGCCGCGTACCCAGTCGCCGAGACGTGAAGGCGCTCCTACCCATGGTCGGCTGGCAGCGCGTTCGCTGGGAACGCCCCAGACTCGTACTCCCGAAGTCCGGCATGCAGGTCGATTTCGGCGGATACGTCAAGGAATACACGGCGGACCGCGTCGCTGCACTGCTGCGAGAGGCCGGTGTGGAAAGCGGCCTCGTGGACCTGGGCGGCGATCTGGCCGTCGTCGGACCGCACCCGGACGGGTCGGCTTGGCGTGTAGGCATTCGGGATCCGCGTGCGAGAGGTCGCGCCATCGCACAAGTCGCACTCGCCGGAGGCGGGTTGGCGAGCAGCGGCGACTACGAGCGCTTCATCGAAATCGACGGAACGCGATACGCCCACATACTGGATCCGCGGACCGGCTGGCCGGTGACTTCGCTTGCTGCGGTGTCGGTGGTCGCAGATCATTGCCTCGTCGCAGGCACCGCGAGCACGGTGGCGATGCTGCTGGGAGAGCGGGGCGGATCGCAGTGGCTTGAGGAGCTCGGTCTCCCTCATGTCCGTGTCGATCAACACGGCGAAGTGCGGGGCTCTCTGGCTCCATCGGCGCGAGCTCTTACGGCGCTGCGTTCGCCGGCACTTCCGGTTTGGCGATAATCCTCGCGACGTAGCCTCCCGAGGACAGCGCGTTCACCGCGCCCGCCGCGTCGCTGAGAGTCTCGTACGGCGACAAAACCACATCGAAGCGCTTCTCACCTTGCCATTCCCACGGGACGACGACACCGCTTCCGTCGGGGCCGGATACGGCTTCGGCGACATCGGACGCCTCGTCGCGATCGGTGTAGGTGCCGACCAACACCGCGAAAGGCCGCTCTCGATCGAGGGACAACCCTTCGAGCCGCGCGAGGTTCCGCTCGAAGCCCGCGCGCTGGCGTGCGGAATCGGCCAGTTGTTCGATATCCCCGCGGAGCGCCCGCGCCCGGACGGCTACGACGAACTGATCGTCGACCTCCGTCGAAGTGGTCGAGCGGAACAAGAACCCGAGCAAGGGAATGTTCATCAGGAACGGAACGCCCGAAGCGGTCTCGATTTGTCGTTGGTCTTTCGCCAGCGCGACGATCGCGTACTCATCGCCGAACAATCGGATCGAGGTCTCGACGGCGCGCTGTGCGAGCGACGGACCGAGGTCTTGGTTGCCACCCACGAGGGAGTTGATCACGGACGTCTGCTCGATCAGAAGATCGAGTCGCACCGAACCTTCTTCTCCGGTGTAGGGGGTGACCCGCAAGCGCAGGCCGACGTCCTGCCGCTCGATGTCCTGGGTGGTTTGGAGTTGTGCGAGGTTTGCGCTCGCCTCGCTGCGCTCGACGGGTATGGGAACGTTTGCTCCGGCGAACAACTCGTGCTCTTCACCCGCGACCATCAGCAGGTTCGGGCGCATGAGGACGCGTCCCCGAAGCTCTTGTTCATCCGCCGTGACGACGAACGATTCCCGCGGAACCTGAACCGAAATCGGGACGCCCCCCGCCGTGACGATGGGAACCACTAGAGGTGCGCGCGTGAAGCGCACCGCACCGCGGGGCCCTCCGGGCGTACCGGGCCGGATGAGGCCGCCTCCAGACGGGTTGAGCAGCAGCGTTCCGAGAACGTCTTGCGCATCGGTCGGCCGCGAGATCGGAGTGAACGCGTCGAATCCGAGGGAGAGCTCTCCGGAGCTCGTGAGTTCGAACACCAAGACTTCGAGGCGAATGCGCGCCGGCGTGCGATCGAGCTCGGCGACGAGATCCGAGAGAGCGCGGAACGTTTCGTCGTCGCTGCGGATGACCAGCGAGCGCGTCGGCGCATCCACCGTGACCTGAAAGTCTTCCCCTCGCAGGGCCGGACCGGCGTTCGCGAGAGCGCCGTCGCTCCCGCTTCCCGCGGCGATCGCCTCGAGCTCTTTCGCGATCTGTTCCGGATCTGCGGCGCGGAGCCGAAGCACGTGGAGGCTCCCCCCGCCGCGAACCGGTTGATCCAACCTCCGCAGGAAGTCGCGAACTTCAACGAGGCGCGTCGGGGTGGCGCGGACCAGCAAGGCGTTCGTTCGTTCGTCCGGGAAAAGTTCGGGCACATCGCGCGTTTCGTCGCGAAAACTTTCGTCGATCAGGTTCGCCGCGTCTGTCGCGTCCCGATGTCGCAGCCGAACGACGGCGAACTCGGTGCCCGATGACTCGTCGAGCGCCCGAATGATGGTGAGGATGCGGCGGAGCTGCCCCGCGCTCCCCGACAGGATCACGCTGTTGGTCGGGGGATAGGGCAGCACGATCAACTGCGCGCCGAGCCAACCGCGAAGGGCGTCGACGACGTGCCTCGGAGAAACCGACCTCAGTTGAACGAGCGTCGTCACCGGCGCATAGCCCGAAAGGGAGTCCGCTTCTTCCCACGGGCCCGATGTCGTGCCGGCCTGGATCGGCAAGATCTTGTAAGCGCCGCCGGGTGTCAGGAGAGCGGCGTAACCGCGCATGAGGAGCGCCGCATGGAGCAACTCGAGGGCCTCGGCCCGTGTGATTCGCCCGCCGGCGGATACCGTGACCGCGCCTTGAAGGGAGTCGTAGATGAAGCGTTCGCCCGTGATCTCGGCGATCGCTTCTACGACCTCGACGAGCTCGGCATCTCGGAATTCGAGGGTGACGCCGGTTTCCGCGAGTCGCTCGCGTGCGAACGCAACCGCCAGGATGGCCCCGCGCCGGGTGATCTCGGGCGGTTCCCGACCGGCGCGTTCGATGATGATCCGAACGGTCGGTTCCTCGATGTCGGCGCGTTCAAATACGCTTATCGAGGCGATTCCGCGCCCGATTTCGGGGGCGATGCGACCGGGGGCGCTCGGGTCGAGCGTCGTCCCCGGGAAATCGATGACGACGCTCGAAGCGGTTCCATCCTCGACTTCTGCAGTGACGCCGCGCTCAGCGAAGACGAGGATCCGCTCGAGCTCGTCTCCCGTTTCCAACTCGATCCCGTAGATGCGTGTCGGTTTCGAGCTCGCGGAGACCGCGGGAAGCGCCGGCCTCGCTGTCTCGGGCGGACCGGCCGAAACCTGGGGAAGGGCGGACGTGGTCTCGATTTCCCCCAGCACCACCACCCACCCCTCACCCGTGGGTTCGAGTCGCCAGCGACGAAACGGATCACGGGCGCTGCCCCCATCGACAACCACACGCGTGAACTGGGCGTGTCGCCCGACGCGTACCCTTCGGGCCACGCTTCCGTCTCCCGAGACGCGCGTTCGTGTGACGCGGGTCTCGAGCTCGGGGAGATCGATGACGAGGCGCGTCGGATTCTTCAGCGCGAAGACGCGGGGTCGAGGGGGGAGGCCGTCGGTCTTGAGAATGATCCGCGGCTTGTCCGGAACGGCTCCGTCGATCGCAACGTCGACGAGCGCCGTGGCCTCGGTCATCACTTGCGCCTCGGCGACCCAAGGAGCCGCGAAGCAAAGCGCACAGGCGATGATCGCCGTCCGGATCAAAAAAACCCCCGAATGGGTGCATCCCATTCGGGGGCGAGGTTACCGGGCTCGACTACGAGGGCCCAGTCTCATCCGTCACAAACGCTCGAGCTTTCAGTCCTTGCCGAAACCGGGAAGCGAAAAGGAGAAGAAACGCACTTCCATGCCGGTCGTGATCTCGCTCGAATCGAGCTCGAGCTCATAGGTGCCAAATGAGGTCGGCCCGTTCAGCAAGTCGACTTCGAGATCGCCGAGATCGACCTTCCGGTAGCCCAGGGACCAAGTGACGTTGCGCGTCAGGTCGTAGCTCAGACCGACGCCCCAGTGAGTTGCAGATTCCGAGGTGCTGTCGCTTCCGGACGAGATGTTGTCCGTCGTCTGGATGTCGATGTCCGCCCAGCCGATGCCCCCACCACCGTAGAGACGCAACGGCTCGAGCACCGGGACGCGGCCGAAAATCCACGACACGGGTTCGTGTACGGGCACCTCGAGCCAGACACTCGGCATGATCGTGTCCGCTTCCACTTCGGTAAAGAAGCCGTCGCCGCCAGCGGTCCGGAACTCGTAGTCGCGGCCCCACGTGCCTTCGAGCTCGAGCCGCACGCGCCAGCTCGGGACCGGGACGCGATCGATCTTGGTCAGCGCCTCTTCAAGCGTGAACGCGAGGCCGACCGCGCCGCCGTACGCGGGAGATTGGTCGTCGTCATCTCCGGTGAGCGGGAAAAACGTGGTCTGCCCCGAGGACGAGCCTTCGCCGTCCGAGACAAAGACGTTGCCTTTGCCGTACAGGTCCACCGAATAGGTCGGGCTCGATGCGAAGACCAGCAGGCCGAACATCAAGACGACGGGAACAAGCGGCAAGTTCAAATGGGGGCGCGCCATGGCTTCTCCTCAAACGGCCGATCGGGACCGGCAACGGTTCGGCAGCTCGGGACTCCCGACAGGAGGTCGCGCGCTGCATAGAGCACATCGTTCTGTGACTTCGAACCCCGTGTGACGAAACTCACGCGCCGAATCGTGACCGATGCCGCTCCAACGCTGGATGTCGGATCACAACCATGCCCCCGCCTGGCTGTTCGCGTTTGTCGACCTGGCCTTTCTGCTCATCATCGCCATGACGCAAGTCGGTGTGGACGACGCGGCTCCGGACTTCGGCGAGATCTCCGTGCCGAAGATTCGGACGGATTCTGCCGATGCGTTGCCGGCCCGTTTTCACAACCGCTGGCAATTGCGCGTGCACCCGCCCGCTGCCTTCCGCTCGAAACCGTTCGAACTTTCGCGCAACGACGACGCAAGCGTCGGCCCCAAACCATCGGATCGGCTGGAGCTCGGCGAGCTCGAACGTCGCCTGACAGCGATGAAAGCGTCCGGTGAGGGGCGCCCCCTCCTGGCGCCGCACGAGGATTCGCTCAGCCAAGACCTACTCGCTGCCGCTAACGCCATCGAGAGCACGTGGCCGCGTCGGCGGCGAGTCGCCGTCATTCCTCTGGCGGCCGAGGTGGCGAAGCGATGAACGAATCCCATCCCGTGGGCGTTTCGGGCGACTCGCAATGAGCCGACCTCACTGGCTCGTATCCCGCCGCTACGGTTACGGGTCCTACGAAGTTCGGGTCGCACCGCGACTCGCGCGACGTGCGCCGAAACTTCCGCATCTCGGCCCCGGGGCCCCGATCGGAGCTCTGACGAGCCTCGCTCTTTTTGCCGCCGGGCTGTTCTCGATCGTGCCCCGGGACACGGACGAGAGCGATGTCGAGATCGTGTGGTTGTCCGAGGATCCGCAACTCGAGCTTCCGCCGGTTCCGGAACCGGTTTTCGAGGCCGACCCCCCCGAAGAAATCGCGGAGGAGGCGCCTTCGCCGGAAGAGGTGCCGGTCGAAGTTGCCGCCGTTGTGCCGCCGCCCGAAGAGAAACTGCCGGAGCCTCCGGTGGTTGCGGAAGTGGCGCAGAAGCCAACGTCCCAACCGAAACCGAAACCCGTGACGAAGCCGCAACCGACGCGACGCGTGAGCCCGCCGCCGAAGCGAACCCACATCGCCGCAAAGCCCAAACCCGCCGTACGTCCGAAGGTTCGGCGCGCCGCGCCGAAGCCCCCCGTGCGGATCGCGAAGAAAGCGCCGACCCGACCGCCCGGTGATCTCGGCGCGATTCCGACGCCTCTGGTGGATGAACGCCTAGCGACGGAAACCGTAGGCACCGCCCGAGCCGGTCGGTCGACCCGCCCGCCGGCGAAAGAGAACCCCTTTGCCGGTCCGGCGACCCCGATGCCGGACCTGTCGGCGCCGACCTTCGATGCCCCCGACGCGGGTAACGCCTCGACGAAACTGGCGAGCACACGCCAAGCGCGTGCGTCGGCGAAGAAGGCGCGCCGGCCGAGTGCACGCGAGCGAAGTGCGGCCCAAGCCGCGCTTGCGGTTCCGGCGGCACCCCTTCGCGAGGAATCCGCGGCGCCCGAGGAACCCGTCCGCGTGGCGAGATCGAATCGCGCGAGCGCGCCGCGTGCAGAAAACCCTTCCCGCGCACGCAGCGCGAATCCGATTGAGCTCGAGGTCCCCGAGGCTCGCGAACCCGTACTCCGCGAAACTGCCGCCGCAGCGGCTCCGACGAAGTCGGTGCGCACGAAGGCGCCGCGGCCGTCGGCTCGAAGTTCTCGGACAACGCGTCCTGTGGCGCGCCGCACGCGTAGCGACCTCGTCGGCGTACCCCTCGCTTCGCTCGCCACGTGCCACTCGGATCGGGAAGAAGATCGCCTGAAGCTTGCCGTCATCGCCGCGAGCGCGGGTCGCACGTCCTGTGAAAACGACGCGGGCGTCTTTCATCTGGTCGAAGCCAAAAACCTGAACGCGTTCTTGCTCTCGATTGAGGGCGCGCGCGACCGAAAGCTCGACGATCGCTGCACGGAGCTCGTGAACGTGATCCAGTGCCTTCAGGAAGACCGCTAAGGAGAGTCTATGTCTACGAGAATCGCCGCTCTCGTCGCCATGATGACCGTCGCCCTCGTCGGAACGGAAGCGTTCGCGAAGAGTCAGAAAGACTGGCGAGGTTACCTCGACTACGCCTACGTCTACTCATCGGCGGACGCCGCAGGGCTCGCAAAGCGAATCGAGACGTACGGCACCACGACGGGGCAGGATCTCGAGAGCTATGTCAGCCGGAAATGGAAGCCCAAGAAAGAGAGCGACGTCCAGGCGATTGAAGCCACGTATCGTCGGAAGGCGATCGGACATCTGCTCCTCTATCTGGCTTACGACGACGGAAGGCACCTGGGACTCGCCGTCGATACGATCCAGAAGCTGCGCAACCGACTCGGCCGCTACGAAAATCGCTACTGGTTTCACTACATCCGAGCGCATCAGCATCTCGAGCGTCGCCATCACCACGATTTTACCGGTGAGGTGCTCGATCTCTGGTTCAACGTGATCGTGCCCCTGGAGACTCCGTACGAGACGCTCCAAACGCTCTCGCTCGACGATTCGCCGAACTCCGGTTTCGCCGCGGCCCTGCCCTATCTCTATGAGAACGTGTCGCGGATGGTTCTCCTTCGAGCTCGTGAGAAGGGGATCGACGACGGACTCGATCCGCTGGGCGCGATCCTGCGCTTGCTCGGCGACGGTCGGATTGGCGCTTACCCCGAAGTCATTCCCATCAAAGCTTCCTCGCGGGCGTACCTCGATCGCATTCTCACCCGTCTGGAAGGACCCGAGTCGGACGCCGGAAGCTTGACGTTCACGTACGCCTTGATGAAAGCGGGCCGCATTCACGAACGCGCGCGCCGCAACATCGCTGAACGCGGACTCAGCGAAGAGACCATCGCGTCGATCGCGGAAGCGAGTCGCGCCTACCAACTGACGTACGAGCGCGCCGATACCGAGCAGGGCCGTTGCGCGGTCTACACCCGCGCACTCCGCCAGATCGGCGAGGTCTACGCCGCCAAGCAACGACTCGGTGTCGATCCGCAGATCGATATTCCATTCGATCTCGACGGCGCGATTGAAACCTACGAGAACTTGCACAACACCAAGGCCAAGCGTTGGGCCGTTCTCGGCTATGCGCGAAACGGACGCGAAGCCTACTACAACGCGATGCGCGGCCTGTGGGAAGAGATCCAGGAAGCGACGCTCAACGTCGCCGATTACCACCTGACCCAGGCGGAAGCCGATGACTACTACGCCGAGGATCACGCGCGCGACGCTTTAGCGCTCTACAACCGCTATCTCGGATTCTTCAACGCCTACGCCGACGGGACAGACGGCAAAGGTGTTCCCGACTCGGCGTACTTCGCGGCGCACGAGGCGGCGAAGGGTATAGGCGACGGTTTCCTCGTCTACGCCCCGTACCCGACCACCGAAGAAATCGACCTCGCGATCCGCCGCTACCAGAGCGCACTACGCATTTTTCCGTTCGATCGGAACGTATGGTCAGCTCTCGCGACCGCATTGGAGCGACAGGGGCGAGAAGGGGAGTTCGCCGACCTGGCCCGGCCGGCGGCGGACGCGGTGATTCGCTCATCCGTCGTCGAAACCTGGGTTTCGCAGCGGCGCCCTGAAGCGGCGCGCATCGAAAAACTGCGGCGCTCCTTGGGCGATAGCCAAGCGCTGATGTATCTGGGATTTGCCGAGGCCGACGACGTCGGCAATCTCGAAGGTCGGCTCGAAGAGCTGAAACGGCAGCACAAGGAAGTGACCACCTCGCTGCGACGTCTCAAAGCGCAGAAGAAGCGCAGCGCTTCCGTGCCGGCGTCCCAGGGCGCCGACGTGGATTCGCTCCTGTCGTCTCTCGAGAACGACGCTATCGATCGCGAGATCGCCGGGCTTGAAGCTGCGGCCGAGCGGCTTTCCAAGCGGATCAACGCGCGTTCTCGCACCTTGCCGAAGTATCGCGCTGCACTGGACAGTGACGGGATGTCCAACGATCTCCGTTCAAGGCGAGATCACCCCGTGCATTCGCTACTCCGTCACATGTATCACGAACACGACGGTGAGTAGGAGTCGCCCGATGTTTGCAAGAGGCCAGAAGATCGTGATGAGCGGGGTGCTCGCCGTCGCGTTGTCCGCGTGCGGCGGTCCGAACTACCGCGTGCCCGAAGATTTCGCCGCTGCTCCCGAAGCTGCCGAAGAAGAAGAGCTGCCGCTTCGGGGAGACGAACTCGCCCAGCGAAAACTCTCGCTCGCGCGGGCCTACAGCGACATGGAGCACTTCCACGACACGCTGGTGAGCCTTCGCTATCGAAAGAACCGGAACGGCACGATCCTGTTCGTGAGCTTCCTCGAATCGTACATGGCGACGTTCCTGGATCCGCTCCTCGCGAATCGGTGGCAGGCGAGCCACCCGGATATGCAGCGCCTCGATGCGAACGTGCGCTTTGCACAGACCGAACTCCTGCGTCAGATGCGCGACGGTCGTCGCGTGCGCCGCAACATCAAAGACATCAAGCGACTGTACAAAGACAGCGACGGGTTAGTGATCGACTACCCCTACGGAGAAAAAACACCCCTGGGCGAGAGCCTCGTCATTTTGCGCAAGGGCAAGGCCCGTAGCTAAGGAGCCATCATGTTCGGAGAAACCTCGGTTACGTTGACAGTCACGGTGATCGCGCTCGCTGCGGTCTGGATTCCCTTCTATCGCGGTCTCA
This sequence comes from Myxococcota bacterium, assembly GCA_965223705.1. Classification (GTDB taxonomy): domain Bacteria; phylum Myxococcota_A; class UBA9160; order UBA9160; family UBA6930; genus UBA6930. The sequence continues at coordinate 900,608 of OZ245015.1, forward strand.
AGCTCTGCCGTGCCGCGAGCGTCGCAACGCGAAAGCTGCGGCGCGAGGAAATCGACGCCCATCTGCGTCAGGGTGGCGGAACGTCGGAACCGATCTCCGTCCAGCTTCTTCAGCTGATCCGCAAAGCCTTGCACGAAAACCGAGAAGGTCAGCCGGCGGATTTCATCGTCGACGCGAGCCGTCAATACGTGACGAGTGAGTGGGACGCCCTCTATGCGAAGCCGATCTCGATGTACGCGAACGTGCTTCCGCCGATTGGCTTCATCGGAACCACAGGCGGCTTGCTCGTGCTGTTTCTCTCGATGCGCGTCGCGAACGACACGCTGGAGCTCGGCGCTTTGGCCGTCGCGTTGATGTCGAGCCTATTCGCGTTGGTCGGCTTTACGGTTCTCGAAGGCCTCAAGATCCGGCTGTACGGCCGGATGGTCTCGGGAATCGACGAAGCGATCGCCTACTATCGGGTGCGCACGGCGGGCCGTTCCTAGATCGGGGCTCGACCCAGAGTTTCGCGGGCGCGCCCATGCGAGGCGCCCCCGTGCGAGGAGATGGGCGGAGCCAGGGTTGCCCCCAATGTGCGTGCCTTACGCGTTTATCATCAACCCCGACTCCGCCCAAAATTGACGAGCGAAGCCCAAGCCAGATTCGATACCTGAAGCGGCTCGCCGGGCAGAACCCGGCGAGCGCCGCAGAACGAAAACCGTCTGTACGGGGTTAGACGTCGAGGCCGCGAAGTCGTTCCATCGCGTAGATCAAGAGTTCGGCCTCGATCTCCGCGGAGGTTCCTTCGAAGACCACGCCCATTCCCACGGGAAGATTCCGGCGTAGGAAGGTGCCCGGCACATTGGTCATCGTGACCCGGGCTTTGAGCTTGATTTCTCGGCTGCCCACACGCACCGGCACGACGACCTGAGCGTTGCGCGGTGAGGGGTTCGGAAGCTGCAAGAACGCGCCTCCCGGAGAGATCGTGTAGATCTGCGCCTTCTTCTTGCGGCGCCCTTGCGCCACTTCGCCGCGCCAATTGGCCGGAGCGCGGAGCGCGCCCCGGGTGCGTCGGGGGGGCTCGCCCTGCGCCAACGCGCGATTGATCTGGAAGCGCAGCGTCGATTCGTCGAGAGGCGTCCAGAGCGCGAGCTCTACGCCAGACGTGCGCAGGCGGGTGTTTTCCTCCGCGATGTCGACTTCCGGACGCCGGCCGGTCACGAGGACCGGAACCGGATGCTCGCCTTTGATCGAGAGGACCGCATTGCGCAGGTTCAACGTGGGTAGGTCCGGGGGGATAATGAGTGCGCCCACTTTCGGGCCGGCCATCATCATGATGCGGCGGGCCTCGTCAGGCGTTTTCGCGCCGAGGACCCGGTATCCCAGTCGCCGAAGCCAGGCGACGATCTCGCGCATCGGGCTGCCGTTGACTCCTACGGCGACAATGTCTCTGTTTGCACTCATGCTGCCCTCCACTCCTCACTCGGTTGTGTGGGGCTTATCGTGCGGGTCTTTTGGGGGATGCGTGATCGACGTCACGCCAGCGACGGGGCCACGATACGCAACGATCTCCTCCAAGGGGCCGATCTTTCTCGAGATTTCGATTCGCGACCGCGATCACCAAAATTTTGTGACGAGTTCGTTCATACGACCCGAGCCCCTTCGGGACGCGTCCGTGAAACGCGACGTTCAGTCGGCGGTATGATGCGCGCGGAGGCCTTGCGTGGCGGCATTACGAGAACACGAGGATCGCGTCGGGGACGCGGGGCTGCGGCAGCTTCGCGGCGGTCGAGGTCGCCCGCTGGTGCTCCTGCACGATGAACTCGGCTTCCCGGGATGGATGCGTTGGAACGAAGCGCTCGCCGACCGCTTCGAGCAGTTCGTTCCGTTGCAGCCGGGATTCGGCGATACGCCGCGGGTCGACTGGGTGCGGAGCTATCGCGACCTCGCTGCACTCTACGCGCGGTGGGTCCGGTCACGGTTCTCTGGGCCCGTCGATGTGATCGGATTTTCCGCCGGCGGCTACATCGCCGCGGAAATGATCGCGGCGGATCCCGATCTTTTTGCGCGCGTGATGCTCGTCGCGCCCTTGGGCATCAAACCCGAAAAGGGATTCATCTTCGATTTTCTCGCCGTGACGATCCGCGATCACCTTCGAGCAACGGTGGCACGAGAAGAGGCGCCCGAGTTCGCGAAAATCTACGGTGGTGAGATGACACCGGAGCAGTTCGAACGTTTTGAAGACGCTCGAGCGGAGACCGCGCGGTTGGGTTGGGAGCCCTTTATGGTCGATCCGAGCCTCCCGTACCGACTGGGCGCGGTGACCGGGGTGCCGACCCTGGTCGTACGCGGGACCGCAGACGAGTTTCTGCCGCGAGACGCCGTCCTACAGTATCGCGACGCGATCGAGGGGGCGTCGTTGGTCGAGATCGAATCCGTGGGCCACCGCCCTGAGATCGAAGACCCGGAAGCATTTATCGCGGCCGTGGGCTCCTTCCTCGAAGAACAGGAGGCAACGAATCATGGGTGATCGTCTTCGCGACAAGGTGATTTACGTAACCGGCGGTGCCAGCGGGATGGGGCGTGCCGGCGTGCTGCGATTCATCGACGAGGGCGCGCGCGTCGTCGTGGCGGATTTAAACGAAGAAAACGGAAAACAGTTGGTGGCCGAGCTCGAGGGGAAGGGCCGCGGCTCCGCGGTTTGTTTCGTTCGGACCGACGTATCCCGGGAAGAAGACGTCGCAGCGAGTATCGCTGCCGCGACGGAGAACTTCGGGCGACTCGACGTCGTGTGGAACAACGCCGGTCTCGGCGGCGCATTCGGCCCTATCACCGAAGTCTCTGTCGAAGACTGGGACTTCACGTTCGCCGTGTTGGTGCGAGGCGTGTTCCTCGGCACGAAGTACGGCGCACGCGCGCTCCTCGACCAGGGCCGAGGCGGATCGATCATCAACACCGCCTCGGTGGCCGGTCTCGCCGGCGGGCTGGGGCCCCACGCTTACTCCGCGGCGAAGGCCGCGGTCGTCAACCTGACGATGACCACCGCCGTCGAGCTTGGGCCGCATCACATTCGGGCGAACGCGATTCTGCCCGGCGGCATCCTCACCCCGCTGATGCACGGTGGCAAGCCCGACGAGGCCGGGGCTCTCTTCGCCGAACTCCAACCGATCCCCGAGGTTGGACAGGTCGATGACATCGCGAATGCGGCGCTGTTTCTCGCGAGCGACGAGTCCGCGTTCATCACCGGGGAGGCGCTCAAGGTCGACGGGGGTCTGATGGCCGTTGGCGCCAAGACTTGGGGGCGCCTCGCGGGCAGCGAGCGCATCGGTGAGATCGCGGGCGTCAACCGAGGAACCACGGGGGAGCGTTCGGAGTTCCGCCGTCTCAACAAGGAGTCGTCGTGAAGACCGGCATCTTCTGCATCCAGCCCGACAAAAAGAGCGACCCCGCCATCGTGGCGCGGCGCGCCGAAGAGCTTGGGTTCGGCTCGTACTTCGTGCCCGACCACACGATCTTTCCCGTGAACTACGAGACGAAATACCCGGGAAATCTCGGTAGTGGTCCCGACCCGGACTACCTGTGGAAGATGCCCGACCCTTTGGTCGCGCTGTCGCGAGCCGCAGCGGTGACGGAACGGCTCGAGCTCGGGACGGGCGTCTTGCTCGTCCCGGAACGCAACCCGCTGCACTTGGCGAAGGAGGTCGCGTCACTCGACCATTTCAGCGACGGCCGTTTCCTGTTCGGGATCGGCGCCGGGTGGTGCAAGGAGGAGGCTGAGATCCTGGGTTGCGACTTCCCCCACCGCTGGAGCCAGGTGCGTGAGTGCATCGAAGTCATGAAGGCGTGCTGGACGGAAGATGAATCCGAGCACCACGGAAAGTACTACGACGTCCCGCCAGTGCGCTGTTACCCGAAGCCCGGACGTAAGCCGCACCCGCCCATCTTGCTGCCGAGCATCATGCTGGGCGGCCAGTGGGCCGAGCGCGTGTTTCGGCGCATGGCACGCTGGGCCGATGGTTGGCTCCCGGTCGTCGAGAACATCGATCAACTCATCGACGGCAAGAATCAAATCGAGACCGTGGCCCGAGAGGAAGGTCGCGATCCCGACACGCTGCAGATTGTTCTGCTGGGTGCGCCCGGACAATGGAGGACGCGCGCAGAGCACAGACAGCTCGAGAAGGCGGGTATTTCCCACGTGGTCCTATGGCTGACCGGCGACGACGTGCACGCGATCGACCGGGAGCTGGTGGGACTCGCCGAAGAGCTCTTCTAGCCGCGCCGACGCATCCAAAAGCTCGCGCCGCCGGGCCAGCGGCCTGTCGCGAACGCAGGGAACGCTTCTCGCAGACGGTCCGGATAACGGCGGGCCATATACGAGCTGGTCCACACAATCTCGTAGCGGTCGTTGTGGCAGAGGAACGCCTGCAGCAAATACTGCTCATTGAAAAACGTCGCGTTCTCTTTGAGCCAAGCCCGGGGATATTCGTCGGGAAGGAAGATGTCGTGGACGTGCACCACGACGCCGGGCGCGAGGCGGGGAAGGACTTCGAGGAACTCGAACACGACGTCGCCGCCGGTCCGAACGATATGTGTCGAGTCGATGAAGAGGACGTCGCCCGCCGCGAGTTGGGTGAAGGTCGACATCGGAACCGCTTCGACCCGTTCTCCGACGACTTTCGAAAGCCCGCCAAGCCCCGCATCGAGCGCACGGCGCAGCTTCGCGTCGGGGTACGGCTCGATCGCCATGAACTCGCACGGCGCGCCTTCTACGGCATTGGCGCGCAGCGCTTGGGCGGACAGGCGCGTCGAGTGGCCCGAGCCGATCTCGATCATCCGCCGCGGTTTGAGTTCGCGAAGGATCCCGTAGAGCATTTCGGCGTCCACCGCGCGGAAGCTCGAGTTGTCGAAGTAGAACTGGCAGGGATCGTCGACGCGATCGAGAGGAAGCTGGCTCCACTCGCTCCCGTAGGCCTTCTCGAGGCGTTCGAGGAGCGCCAGTTGCTCTTCCAGGCGGAAATCGATTCCCGGCGGCGGATCGCGGGGCTCGAACAGCCCTTCAGAGAGAGTGCGCGTGTCCGGGTAGGGCGCGTAGTAGTGGACGCGAGAAATCTGGAGCCCGTTCCGTTCCCAGATATAGAAGAGCCGTCCGCGAGTCCACGAACCCGGGATCAGGCGACTGGCGAGCCAGACGAGCGGGCGACGCACCGCGCCGCCGACCCGCTTGCGGGCGCGCTTGAACCGACGTAGGACGCCGCGCAGGCCGCGCTCTCGATCGCTCACGGGCACACCATACCGCGCGTGTTGACGCACCGCGTTGACGCGCCGCGTCTCGATAGGAACTTCCCCCCACGGGAATGTCGAAAAAAAGCTCCCCAAAGCAACTGCGGCGTTGTAAACAACGTAGACCCAAACAAGTAAGGCGTTCGCGCAGGTATCCGTGGAGTCACGCGCGCTCGCTCGCAGGGGAACCACTCCACACCTTTGAGGAACCTACATGGCCATTCGTAAGACCCTTCTGGGATTCGTCGTCGCGGCGTTCGCGATTGCGGGTCCGGCGCAGGCGGTCGGCCCGGACGTCACACTGAACTGGTTGAAAGAAAACCAGAACGCGACGCCTGCCTTCAAGCCTGGCGATGTGATCACGTTTGACAACGCCGATGTGCTCCGGCCCTTCGTGCCGCCTTCCTACCAAGGCATCATGATCCATCCGGACATGAACATTGAGATTACTGAAACGTCAGACTTGTCTCCCGCGGACGTCTACAAGCAGGCGACGCTCCAGCACCAGGGTCAAGTGAAGCTGGCAGACGACGGTGCCATCGAGAACTACGTGGCTGGTCTTCCCTTCGATCCGGCGAAGTTCAAGCCCGAATCGAAGCCGCTCGAAAACGGCGACGGGTTCCGCGCGATCTGGAACTTCAACTTCCGCTGGCAGTCCCAGGGTCTGACCCTCCAGCGCTTCTACGGTACCTGGATCCGCGAAGGCGGTGAGCACGACGTAACGGGCCAGATCGAAAGTGGCTACGACGACATGCTCATGGGTGGCGGCGAGGTTCCGCGCATTCTGTGGGGCAACTACACCCGCGCGTACTTCAACTTCCGCTCCGACCTGCCGGACCAGGGTTACCGCATGAAGGGTGGCTGGGCCGACGGCACCGAGTTCCGCGAGCTCACGGCGTTTGACGAGCCCTTCGACATTCGGGGCACGGCGTTCCTGATCCTTCGCTACACGGACCCGCGCCGCGCCGACGACTCCTGGGCGTACATCCCGAACCTGCGCCGCGTGCGCCGTATTTCGGTCGAGGTGAAGTCGGACTCGCTGCTCGGTACGGACCACACGATCGAGGACTTCTACGGCTTTGCCGGTCGCGTCCTCGAGCACGAGTGGCGCTACGTCGGCCGCGCGAAGATCCTCTGGATCCCGCGTTCGAAGTACCCCTACGCGAAGTTCCACGGTCCCAACGGTTGGGCGCAGCACGACCGCTGGGAGCTCCGCGACACCTACATCATCGAGCAGCTCCCGACCTTCCAGCCCGAGCACCCCTACATCCGCAAGTACATCTTCGTGGATGAGAACATGGGTGACTGCGCGTTCGCCGAGTCCTACGACCGCGGTGACGAGCTCTGGAAGGTGTGGCAGCTCTCGAAGATCTGGAGTGAGGACGACAACTTCTACCAGCAGCACCTGGGCACTCCCTCGGACGCTCACCGAGGCCTCCGGGTGGCGGCGTTCCAGTCGATCAACGTGATCGATCTGCAGAACGGCCGCGGTACGTTGTTCCCCTGCCAGGGCCACAACTACGTGCCGTACTCGCTGTCGAAGCTGAAGAAGGTCCTCGACGTGAACTACCTGTCTGAGGGTCGCTAGACCGAACCGGCCTAGCTCGGAATCTGGGGCGCCCGACTTCGGTCGGGCGCCCCTTTTCTTTTGCTGCCCCCTCTTCAGTACGGACGGGTCTCTGGCGAATCCCGCCGCTCCATGGTGGAGGCGTCAGGCCGCGGTTCCACCGGCGGGGATTCCTCCGCTCCATGGCTCGGCCGCAAAGGTACGCCTCGATCCGCGAGTGGCACCGAGAAGTGCCGGGATGGGTGCGGCCTGCGCTTTACTTCCGCTGCGGAATCCCCGCCGGCGAAACCGCGGACTCACACGAGAAGCTCGCGCCTACGCATACAGCGAATGACATCTCGCGCACATCCTCAATGCGAGGGTCTCCGGCGAATCCCGGAGCGGAAGTAAAGCGCAGCCGCACAACCCCACGCAGGCCCCGAACTCACAGGCGAGCCATGGAGCGCAGGGATTCGCCGGAGACCCGGCTTTAAGCGGCGCCCCTTCGGTGGGGCTCGTCGAAGTCGACGTCCGGACCGAGTGGAACGATTCCGTGCGGGTTTCGCTCGCGACTCGGGCTGTAGTAGCCGCGCTTGAAGGTTTCGAAATCGACGGTCTCCGCGACTCCCGGTACTTGGTAGAGCTCGCGCGCGTAGGGCCAGAGATACGTGTAGTCCGACAGACGCTGCAGATTGCAACGGAACGCTCCCACGTAGGCGACGTCGAAGCGCGCCAGCGTCGGGAAGAGGCGCCAATCGGCTTCGGTCATGGTGTCGCCGACGAGATAGCGGGAACTGACGAGGTGTTGATCGAGTCGGTCGAGGCATGCGAATAGGCCCTCGACCGCTTCTTCATACGCACTCTGGCTCGAGGCAAAGCCGGACCGGTAGACGCCGTTGTTGACTTCGCGATAGATCTCTTCGTTCCATTGATCGATCCGGGCGCGCAAAGGCTCGGGGTAGAAGTCGGGCGCAGCTGGAGCGAGATCGCAGAACGCGTCGTTCAGCATCCGAACGATGTCGGCCGATTCGTTGTTCACGATGCGCGAGGTCTCGCGATCCCAAAGCACGGGGACCGTCACCCGCCCGCTAAACGTCGGCTCGCTTCGCGTGTAGACCTCGTGAAGCGCTTCGCAACCGTGCAGCGGGTCATCGTGGCCGCCCGAGGGATCGAAGATCCAGCCGTCGGCGCTGCGCCGGGGCGCGACGTACGAGATGCTGATCAGGTCTTCGAGCCCCTTCAGTTTGCGAAAGATGGCCGTGCGATGAGCCCACGGGCACGTCATGGCGACGTAGAGGTGGTAGCGACCCGCTTCCGCGCGGAAGCCGCCGCGACCTGTGGCGCCAGCCGCACCGTCGCGCGTGATCCAGTTGCGCAGCGTGCTGTCCGGTCGTCGGAACCGACCGTCACTTGCTTGCGGTGGATCGTTTTCATGCCAGATGCCGTCGACGAGTCGTCCCATGCACGGAACGCTAGCGCGTTCGTATCCTCGCCTCGTCGGACGGGCCTCCGCCGAATCCCTCCGCTCCATGGCTCGCCTGCGAGTTTTCGGAGCATGCAAGGATTGAGCACGGCTGCGCTTTACTTCCGCTCCGGGATCCGCCGGAGCCCCTCGACCGAGGAAGCGCGCAGAACGATCGACGCCTCGCGGTAGGTCGCAGCTTTTCGCATCATTCCGCGGTTCCGCCGGCGGGGATTCCGCAGCGGAAGTAAAGCGCAGGCCGCACCCATCGCGGCACGCCCGGGTGTTACTCGCGGACCGGGACGTACCTTTTGCGGCCGAGCCATGGAGCGGAGGAATCCCCGCCGGCGGAACCGCGGCCTGTAGCCCCATCCTTGGAGCGGAGGGATTCGCCGGGGCCCCGTCCGCGCCGGCTAGCGAACGAGCCCGAGCCGCTCGTGCCACTCCGCGATCGATTCCTCCGGGTACTCATCGAAGCGGCGATCGCCGCGGGCGAAGCGAGGCTCTACCCACGATGCTTTCGAGCCCAGCATCAAGTGCGTTCGTTCCGGTGGGACGGGTAGGGGCGTGTCGATTGCCGACGCGATCGGGTGAATCAACTCAGGCCAGCGTGGGTCGAAGAGCCACAAAGGGCTTCCGCACTGGCCGCAGAAGCGACGGCCCGCTGGGCTCTCGACGATTTCGCCAGAGGCGTTCGTCATCTTCGCGTGGTAGACGCGAATCGCTTCTTCACCCGAAACGCGGAGGCTCTCGGCGCGAGCGCCGAGGTTGATCGCAAACCCGCCGCCCCCCGATGTCTTCCGGCAAATTCCACAGTAACAGACGTTGAATGGGTAGGGATGCGGCGAGTCGACGCTGAATTGAACCGCACCGCAGTGACACGACCCGTCGAGTTGCACGCCCTAGTTTTCCTTCGCGGTTTCCATCTCCGCGAGCTTGGCCCATTTGACGGCCGGAGGCTCGTCTCCCGCGTCGAATGCGATCGCGACTTGCTCGTCGTTCTCCGACAACTCCGCCGCGTCGACGTCGGCGAAGCCCATGATGCCCATTTCTTCGTAAGCCTTTCGGATTCGCGGGCCCCACAGACCGATGTCTTTGATCGTCGGAACGATGCGGCTGAAGAGCGCACTGCGGAAGACTTTCATCGATTCCGAGTGCTCTACCCATTCCGAACATTCTTCTACCGGGAGACCCAACACCTCCCACACTTCGCGTGCCTGGAATCGGTCGCGCATGTGGTAACACGCCTCGACGGCGAACTCTTCGCGTTCGTCGCGTTCCTTGTCGGAGAGCTCGGGGTAGTAGTCGCGTAGCGCCAGTCGTCCGAACGCGACGTGGCGCGCTTCGTCCTGCATGACGTACGCGTTGACCTGCGAAGACAGGCTGTTCTTCGCCATGTCGCGAATTCCTTGGAACGCGGCGAGGGCGAGCCCTTCGATTAAGATCTGCATTCCCAGGTAGGTCATGTCCCAGCGCGAGTCCTCGATGACGTTCTCGAGCAACGAAAGTAGAGGAGGCGTGATGGGATAGGCGAGTTCGAATTTTTCGTGGAGAAGACGCGAATACGTTTCGACGTGACGCGCTTCGTCGACAACCTGAGTTGCCGCGTAGTACTTCGCGTCCATGTGAGGCACTTGCTGCACAATCTTGGCCGTGCAGATCAAGGCGCCTTGTTCACCGTGGAGAAACTGGGAGTTCTGCCACGCTTGTTGATGGTGCCGGAGACGCTGCGTCTCCTTTTTCGTCATCTTCTCCCAGATGGGCGAGCCGAACAGCGGCAACAACTCGTCGGGCATCTCCATGGGGTTTTCCGGGTCGAGGTCTTGTTTCCAGTCGATCCGGTCGTCCGCGTTCCACTGGAGCTTCTTCGCTTTCGTGTAGAGGTTCTCGAGACTCTCGCGACCGTCTTCGTATTCCCAGCGGAAGGTGGAGCGCAACGCGCAGTCGACGTCCCATCCTTCGCCGTCGGAGGGGATCGGATATCGCTCTCGGGTGCTCATTCGGGACTACCTCGCAGGTCGGGTGCTCGCAGGAGATCCCAGACCGCTTGTTCGGAACATTCATAGGTCGCTTCGTCGAGGGCGATACGGCCCTCGGCACGCGCTTTGTGAAGGCCGACGAACGCGCCGTAGGCCATCGAAATCAGAAGGACGGGCGGGTGGTCGCGGACGATCCCCGCCTTTTGGGCCCGCACGAGAAATTCGGCGACCCAGGCCAACAGCTCGTCGGCCAGCGCCCGGCTTTCGGGGTCGAGATAACTCTCGTGGTGGTGCGTCTCGATAAAGCAAAACGCCTGCGGATTCTTCTCCGCGAACTCCCACAGCCCGCGCCACAGGCCCTGGAATTCGTCGCGTAGAGATCCGCCGGTTGTCGCGCTACCGCGCAAATGGTGAAGGAGCTCGCGTTCGCATACGCGGAACACTTCGTTGCCGAGCGCTTCCTTGCTCTCGAAGTAGCGGTAGATCGTTCCTGCCCCGACCCCAGCGCGTTCGGCGATGAGGGGCATCGGTGTTCCCGCGAACGTGCGTTCGCTCATGAGGGCGAGTGCGGCATCGAGGATTGCGCTTCGCTTGTCCAGGACGGCAGCGGCCATTTCGGGGAATTTAGCGGAATGAATGATCATTCCGCAACAAACTCTAGAATCCCCATCCGAAGGGGGTCGCCCATTCCCAACACCTTGGTGCACCTGGCGATTCAGGGGCTCAGCGGAAAGCCGTGGCTCGCGAGCGGAGATCTGCGCTGGCTCGCCCTCGGGACGATCGTCCCGGATCTGCCCTGGATCCTCCAGAGAGCCCTCCGGACCCTCGCAGAGCCGGATCTCATCGCTTTGCGCGCCTATTGCGTCGGTCAGTCCTCCCTGCTCCTGAGTTGGGTGCTGTGCGCGGCCCTGGCGTTGTTGGCGCCCCGCCCAGGGCGGGCCTTCGGCTGGCTTGCGAGTGCTACAGCCGTCCACCTCGTCCTCGACGCGGTCCAGCACAAATGGGGGAACGCCGTCTTGTTCCTGGCACCGTTTTCGTGGGCGAGCCCGCAGTTCGGATGGTTTTGGCCCGAGAACCCGGTCGTCGCGTTGCTGTCGATTGCGGGGGTCGGGACGGCGATCCTGCTGCGGAGGGGAGATCCCCCGGGGCCACTGCGGCCTGCCGTACCGCGGCTTGCAGGAGCGTTGTTGTTGTTCGCCCTGTACGCGGTTCTGCCCTTTTCCATGATCTCGTCTGCGATCAGCTCGAACGTGCACTACCTCGACGTGTTACGCGAGCCTGGGACACGTCCCGGGCATCCCATCGCCTTCGATCGCGTCGACTACCGCGCGACACCGGGCCGCGGCGCGGAGATCCGCGCCTGGAATGGCGAGATATTTCGGGTCTCCGAGGGAGGACCGCCGAGCAGCGCCATGCTCTCCCTGAAGGGGCGCTTCGAAGCGCCGGACGTCATCGAGATCGAGGCCTACCACCGCCACCACCCGTACGCCCGGCAAGTCGCCTCCCTCATTGGCCTGGCGCTCGTCGCGTGGATCGCGATTCCGTTTCCAGGCCGAAGCCGGCCGCGAGAAGCCCTACACTCCGCGCCATGAAGATCTCGATCACTTACTGCGTTCGGTGAAACTACCTGCCCGAGGCGACCCGTGTGGCCGCCGAGATTGAGTCCGTCACCGGGACGGCGCCGGAACTGATTCCCGGCGGGAGCGGTGTGTTCGACGTCGTTCGAGACGGTGAGCGTCTGTATGCCAAGTCCGAGACCGGGCGCTTCCCGAAGCCCGGAGAGCTCGCGGAGATCATCGAAGGCTAGATGAAGTTCGGGCTGCTGCTGCTCCTGCAAGATCCTCCCAACGGAGAACGGATCGCTGCGCTCTACGACGAGGTATTCGAGGCCGCCGAGGCCGCGGAGCGCGTCGGGTTCGACGGCCTCTTCGTCCCCGAACACCATCAGATGCCCGACGGCTACATGCCTCAACCGCTCACGTTCGCGGCGGCGCTGGCGGCGCGTACGACGCGCATGGAAATCGGAACGGCCATTCTCCAGCTCCCGCTCTTCCACCCGCTCCACGTCGCGGAACAAGGCGCGGTGATCGACAACGTGTGCAAGGGAAGGTTCATCCTCGGCGCGGGCCTCGGCCTGGTCGAGCAAGAGTTTGACGCTTTTGGCCTGCGGGTTTCGGACGCGGTTTCGCGTTTTGAGGAATCGGTAGCGATCCTGCGCGAGGCGTGGTCTGGAGCTTCGTTTTCCCACGACGGCAAACACTTCGCGTTCCGCGACGTGACCGTGACGCCGCGTCCGATGCGCCCGCCGCCGGTTTGGGTCGGCGCGATGTCCGAGCCCAGCCTGGCGCGCGCGGGACGCATCGCCGACGGATGGCTTTCCGATCCCCTCCACAACTTCGAAGTCATGAAGGCGTGGGCGGATCTTTACCGCTCCGGGGCCTCTGCCGCCGGCAACCGGCGCACCGAAGTCGCAATCGTGCGCGATGCCTGGGTCGGGGAAAGCGAAGCGGAAGTCGAACGGGTCTGGTGGCCCCACGTTCGCGAGTTCCACTTGTTTTACTTGAACCTCGGCTTCTTCTCGTCGGGCCGTTTCAATTCGAAGTGGGAGCCGTGGGTCACCGAGGTGCAAGACGACGACGATTGGACCTACGAACGAGTCGCACCCGGCCGCCTGCTCGCGGGGTCGGCCTTTCAGGTGATCGAACACCTCAAACGCTACGAACGCGAAGTCGACCCCCAGTATATGATCATGATCTTGCGGCACCCCGGCGGTCCGAGCCACGAAGAGACGCTGCGCTGCATCGACCGTTTTGGCCGCGAGGTCTTGCCGCATTTCCGGTAGAACCGAAGGCACTAAAGGAGAATCCATGAAACCCTCGACACATCGAGCGAGTCGCCTTTCCCGCCTGCGCGCATGGGTTGCGCTGGTGAGCGTGTCGTTGCTGGCGAGCGCTTGCGTCGTTATCGAAGACGGGGAAGTCGGCGTTTCGAAAAGCTTCGGCTCGATCAACGACACGCCTGTTTCCGAAGGCGTCACGTACGTCTTGCCCATCGCCCGCCAGATCGAGCGTTGGAACGTCAAGCTGCAGGAGCTGAAAGAGACGGCGACAGTCCCCTCCTCAGAGGGCTTGATCGTCGGCCTCGACACGTCGTTGCTGTTTCAGGTTCAACCCGACTCCGCGCCGATTATCCGGAAAACCGTCGGACGAGCCTACGTCGAGCGACTGGTGGTGCCTTACTTCCGCAACGCTTTGCGAGACGTCGTCGCCGGCTATCCCGTTCGAAACATCTACTCGGAGACGGGCCGTAAGGAGATCGCCTCGCGTATCCGCGGCTTTCTCGAAGAGAACCTCGGATCGCGCGGCATCCAGGTGGTCGACGTTCTCTTGCGCGACGTCAAACTACCGGAACGTTTCCGCGAGAGTATCGAAGCGAAGCTCACCGCCGAGCAGCGTGTTCAGCAAAAGCAGTTCGAGCTCGAGCAAGCGAAGAAAGAGGCCGAGATCGAAGTCGCCCGCGCGGAAGGTGCCGCGAAAGCACAGGCGATCATTCGAGAAACGCTCTCGGACTCCTACCTGCAATACCTGTGGATTCAGACGCTGAACGAGAATCCGAACGTCATTTACGTGGCGACCGAGGCGAACCTTCCGATCTTCAAGGGGGTCGGCGGCGGGCCGAAGTAGCGGCGTCTACTCCTGGTCCATGGCGGTCCAGACTTCGTCGAGGATCCGCAAGCCGCTCACAGCAGCGGGCCAGCCCGCATAGTGTGCGATGTGAGTCAGCACCTCCTCGAGCTTTTCACGGGGAATGCCCAAGTTGCGCGCGCCGCGGAAGTGGATGCGCTGTTCCGCTTCGCGCCCGAGCGCAACGAGGACCGTGCATGTGATGAGCGAACGCTCTTCGATCGCGAGCGCGTCGCCCTGCCACACATCGCCGAACAAATGCTCGAGCGTCATCTTGCCAAACCGGTCGGGCAGCTTGCCGCCGGTCTTGTGCCCCGCGAGTAGCCTGCCGAGTGTCTTTTTGCCGAGGTCGAGTTTGCTGTCTGCCATAGCGCTCGACCCTACCACGTGACTCGGGTGCGGGTGAAGTAATCGATCATGTCGTTGACCTGGTTCGGGACGATGAGTTGATTGAAGTGGCCCGCTCCTGCAGTCTGCGCGTTGACGACGCCCGGAAGCGCCGCGGCCATGTCCGCTTGGCGATTGAGTGGCGGATCGCCAGCGATGTGAAGGGCAGGTACGTTGCACTTCGCGGCCGCCGCATTTCCGTCGAAGGCGAGAATTCCCCGCCCGCAACCGATCGTCACGTGCGTCGGAGCCGACGTCATCTCCTCGGTCACCCGATCGCGCAGGGCGGCGTCGTCTTCCGGGCGAAAGAGCACACCGGAAACGAAATCCCGGTGGGGCTTCGGGTCGCCCGCCTCGAGCGCCTGAAGGACCGCGTCCATTCCCTGACGCATGGCTTCGGGGAATTTGAGTGGCGCCGGGTCGACCATCACGATGCCGCGCACCGCATCGGGATGTGCGGCCGCGAGGGCGAGGACGGTCAGTCCTCCCATCGAATGGCCCACGGCCACCGGGCGATCCAGGCCGAGTTCGCGGATGACGAACGCCACATCGTCGGCGAATCCTTCGATCGGGTAGGCGCCTTCGGGCTTGTCGCTGTCGCCGTGGCCGCGAAGATCGACGGAGACCGCGCGGTATCCCGCCTTGACGACGTACTCCGCTTGGGGCGCGAAGTAGCGGTGATTGCAAGTCCAGCCGTGGACAAAGACGAAGCAGCGCTCGCCTTCTCCGATGTCTTGGTACGCGAGCCGGACGCCGTCGCGAACTACGTGAGCCATGGGAAACCTCCGTCGTCGATAGGGGAGCTAGCTTACCCGGAGCGCTCCGGGCTGGCTTCGAGAAACGCCGCAACCTCGCGGTTCCACGCTCCCGGATCCTCGAAGTACGGCGAGTGGCCCGAACCGGCGATGACGACGACGCGCGAGTCCCTGAAGGTCGCCGCGACTTCTCGGATGGCATCAGGGGGAAACAGGCGATCTCGGTCGCCGACGACAAGCAGCACCGGCATGTCGAGGGCGCGGACCGCTTCGACGTCGACCTCGGTGCGGAGCAGGGCGGGCACAATGCGTGGCGTGTCGGGCTCCCCGAACTGACCCAGGGCTTGGTACAAGTACGCGCGCGCGAGGTCGTTCTCGGCAAGTGCCGGGTCGATCGCGGGATGTTGTCCGAGCACTTCCGAAGGTGCCAAGCTCGGGCCGTTCGCAGCGGCGAGAAGCTCGTGGCTCGCTTCGCACGGAATGCCGCCGGGCGTGTCGGCGAGCACCAACCGGCGCACGCGCTTCGGCGACCGGAGGGCCAGCCCGAGCGCCGTCCAGCCCCCCATCGATTGACCGACAATGTCGGTTTGCTCGATGTCCAAATGATCGAGGACAGCCGTTACGTCGCGAACCGCGAGCTCGGGTGTCGTGTGCGTGCGTGTCGCGGTGGATCGTCCGTAGCCGCGATGATCCCAGACGATGACGCGTCGCTGTTTCGCGAAGTGCGCGACTTGCTGGTACCAGACGGCGTGGTTGCCACCCGCACCGTGGCAAAGGACGAGCGGAGGCCCTTCGCCGAGCGCTTCCCAGTAAATGCGCTCCCCGTCGTGATCGAGAAATCCCGCAGCCCGGTGTGTCATGAGACTGTGACCGAGCATACAGCTTCGCTCCGTCGGCGGGCGCGAGAATATTCGAGAGAGAAATGGGCCGACGACCGACCGAGCAAGCGGATTCCGACTCGAGGCGCGCCCTCGAGGAGCGCTTCTTGCGCTGGGTGGCGCGCAACGGCCGCGGGTCGAAACCGGGTGCCCCAGCGCTCGATCAGCTCACGGAGACCTTTGCCGCTATTGCCCGCTCTGGGGGCTTGTGCGGCGAGCTCGAGCCTCTCTCCGACGACGAGTTCGCGCGGGAGCTTCTCGCGCTCCACGCACTACGGGAATCGGGAGAGCCGTTGCGTCTTTCGGGAAGCGAAGGGGACTAGCGGCGGCGGCGAGCGGCCGCGCCGCAACCGACTAGACCGAGACCGATCATCAACGCAGTGCCCGGCTCAGGGGTCGGCACCGTCGCCATTCCCGGAGAGGCCGCCGCTAGCGACAGATCGGTGTGTCGGACGATATCGCCGTTCATGTTGCGAACGAACGACTCGCCGGGGAATGCGAGAGGAGTCTCGAAAGAATCGACGACCGTCATGCCGTCGCGGAGTTGGAACACGTCTCCGGTGTTCGTCGCGCAAAGTTCGCAACCGGAAGTGTCGCCGTTCACGATGGCTGCGGCGCTCGCCGTGAAGGCGCCCAGGTTCGCGCTGTTGCCGAAGATGACGAAGTAATCCCCCGCCCCGAGCACGAACGAGCTATCGAACCGATATCGGAAGGTGGGATTCGAGGCGTCCCAGAGTTCGAGACCCTGAAGGTCGACCGCGGAGCCGCTGCTGTTCCAGATCTCGACGAACTCGTCGCCGGAGAGGTGGAGGAAGCTGTTGTCGTTGACGCCGTCGTTGTTCGAATCGAAGGGGGTATCTCCGATGTCGGGATCGCCTGGGTTCGCAAGCACTTCGTTGATTACGATGCCGGCGAAGCTCATCGCAGAACTCGGGAGGGTCGACACGCTCAGGGTGAGAGCGGCGCCCGCGGCGAGCATCAGCAGTGTCCGAAAGCGAGGCTTCATCGATCAAATCTCCACAGCGGCGCAGTCCGCCCAAGACGTACGTCCGCGACGGGTCTATTTTGACGCATCGCAGAGGTTCTTGGAAGGTTGTTGCCACAGAGGGCGAAAGGTGGCACAAAAAGGCGCCGCACCTCCGACGGGCCGATCACCAGCCGGCAACTTGTCCAACAATCCATCGATAGCAAAGGGGAAACGGTGACTCCTGTCCGACTGAGCGTGCTCGACCAGTCGCCTGTCCGCCGGGGCTCGAACGCAGCGACCGCCTTGCGAGAGACGGTGGCTCTCGCCGAACACTGCGACGCGCTGGGCTACGAGCGGTTTTGGGTCGCGGAGCACCACAATCTGCCCGGGTTCGCCGGGACGAGCCCCGAGGTCCTCATCGGGGAGATCGCGTCGCGGACCCGGGGCATTCGAGTCGGGAGCGGCGGCGTGATGTTGCCCCACTACAGTGCGCTTCACGTCGCCGAGGGATTTCGCGTGCTGGAAGCGCTGCATCCGGGTCGAATCGATCTGGGCCTCGGCCGCGCGCCGGGAAGTGACCCGCTGACGGCGGCCGCGCTCGCTCACCCCGGCGGGCAACGCGACGTCGCAACGTATCCCGAGCAGGTCGACACCCTCCTGGCCTATTTGGGTGCCGGGTTGCCCGCTTCTCATCCCTTCGCCCGAGTGAAAGCCGCTCCCACGGACGGGAGTGCCCCGCAGGTATGGCTCCTGGGCTCCGGGATCGATTCGGCCCTGTTGGCCGCCGAGCGCGGGTTGCCCTTCGCGTTCGCGCATTTCTTCGCGTCGTCGCTCGAATACGCCCCCGCCATCGTCGACGCGTACCGGAAACACTATCGCCCCTCGGACCACTGGCCGGCCCCCCGACTCTTGCTCGCCGTAAGCGTGATTTGCGCGCCCACGGAGGAGGAGGCGGTCGATCTGTCGGGTAGCCTGGGGCTCGCGCGGCTGCTCCTCGCTCGGGGTCGCCCCGAGGCGATCGCGTCGGTGGACGAGGCGCGTTCCTACCCGTACACGCCGGAAGAACGGGCCTTTGTCGACTCCTTTCGATCTGCCTGTGTCCTCACGACGCCCGATGCCGTCGCCGCGGCACTGGGTCGCATGGTCGACGAATTCGGCGCGGATGAGATCGCCGCGGTGACGGTCTGCCACGATTTCGACGCCCGAAAACGCTCCTACAGCTACCTCGCCGAAGCTTGCGGCCTCTCGCGACGGAGGAATCCCACCGAAACGTGACCTCCGTAACAGTTTCACCCCACCGCAACGTCTAGTCTGTCCCTGGTTGGCGGACACGAGTGGTTGGGGGGATCGCCTGTGGAAACGCAACAGCAAACCCGTGAGCGACCGTTTCAGTCGTTGACCGGTCATCGACCGAGGCGTGGGAAGCTCGGTCTGTGGACACGGCGGCTCGAGGAACTCCGCGCGACTCACCCGAGTCCGCCTCAATTTCTCGAGTCCGCCCATCGTCTCCTGCGCTGGAGCGCCATCGAAGACGACGTCGACTTGTACGTCGCGGTCCGCTGCATGATTCACGAACTCGCCGAGGAGCCCGCCCCGGGAGCGTGAGCGACCGCGGGGCCTCTCCGTTGACGTCCCGCGGCGGCGAGTCCGGCCAATCCAATCGCGAGAAGCGCAGCCGTGTCCGCCTCCGGGGTCAGCACATACTGCTGTTCGATCGCCGAGATCCGCGCACTCCCGCCGAGGTCGGGACCCACGAGAGAGCTGTCGATCAACACGGTGGTCGTTGCGCGGAAGCCCATCGACGGCCCGAAGGTCTCGGCCGCGAGAACGACGGCGTCGCCGGGAAGACCTCCCGTATCAAAGGTCGAAAGCACAGCCAGACTGCTGCCCGCTTCGGTGAGAACGACATCCACAGATGCCTGGGCACCCGCGCCGCTCGCGACGTTGTTCGCGAGTAGCGTCGCTCCAACCACGTTTTCGCTACCCGCCGCAGTCACGTTGTAGGCGAGGAACAGGTCGCCCACTTCTCCATCCGCGCCGGACAGCGGGCCGGTCAGGCGAAAGCCGTCGCCGTCAAACGCGACGTCGTAATTCGCGAGGTTCGTACTCAAATCCCCGTTGATCTGAACTTCGAAATCACTGAAGAGCAAACCGCCGGAAGCCACGGCACCGCCGGCGATCAGTGTGGCGAGGCTGACGGCAGAAGCAGCGGTTGCGAAGGCCAAACCGATGGGGATGGCTAGAAAGAGCGAAAAGAATCTGACGAAGCGAAAGCCGGCCGTCATTTCGGGTCTCCTCTTGGCACCGCGTTCGGGGTGCGCTTAGGAGACTGTTTCGGTGTCTCGCGGGCTCGACCGTGTGATCTGGGTCTATCTCTTCCAGTGACTGTTTACACAGACCCTTGCGAAGGCTTGCCGTCGAGTGGCGGCGACCAAGCTTCGGGGCGCTCGATCGCGAGACGCCAGAGTGCATCCGGTCGCGTGACCTCGCGCACGAAGGATTCGCTCGGGAAGGGCTTCCCGAGCAGGTAGCCCTGGAGCCGCGTGCACCCGAGCGACAGCAGGGTGTCCATCTGTTCCAGAGTTTCGACGCCCTCGGCGATGACTTGGAAGCCCAGGCCTTGCGCGATGCGCACGAGGCTCTCGAAGATGACGACATCGCGCGGATCTTCGGTGATGCCTTGCACAAAGGACTGGTCGATCTTCAGCGTGTCCGCCGGTAGTCGTTTGATCAGCGCGAGCGAGGAGTAACCGCACCCGAAGTCGTCGATGGCCGTTCGAACGCCGAGCCTTCGCAGCCGCGTAAGGGCCTCGATCATCGATTCGTTGGCCGCAAAGGACTCGGTCAACTCGAGCTCGAGTCGCCCGGCGGACAGGCCCGTTTCGCGAAGAATCGCTTTGACACTGTCGAGGAAGCTCTCGTGCTCGAGCTGTCGGGCCGAGATATTGACGGCGACGGCGACGTCGCCGAGCTCCGTCCAGGAGGCCGCCGCTTCACAGGCGGTTCGCAGTACCCATTCCCCCAGGTCGACAATCATCCCGGTGTCTTCCGCCAGCGTGATGAACTCGCCCGGCGAGACGATGCCGCGAGACGGATGGCGCCAGCGCACGAGTGTCTCGGCGGCGATGAGGCGCTCTGTCGCGACGTCCACTTGCGGCTGGAAATCGAGAATCAATTCGCCCGAGCGGATCGCTTCGCGCAAACCGTTCACCATCTCGAAGCGCTCCACCGCCGAATCGTTCATCGCCCGTTGGAAGAAACAGACGTGGTTTCGCCCGGCCGCTTTCGCGTGGTACATCGCGGAATCCGCGCGGCGCAGGAGCAGATCACCGTCTTCTCCGTCCTGCGGGTAGAACGCGATACCGATACTCGCGCTCACCCAGCACTCGATGCCTCCGATCTGGTACGCCTTGCCGATTTCTTCGCGAATTCGTTCCGCAAGCGCTTTCACCTGGGCGGGGTCGCGGATGCTGCGGATCGCCGCGACGAACTCGTCGCCTCCGAGACGCGCGACCAGATCGCCGCGCGGAACGAGCTCGCGCATCCGACGCGCCACGTCGATCAGGAGATCGTCGCCGACGGAGTGCCCGAGGTTGTCGTTGATGGATTTGAACCCGTCGAGATCGAAGAACATGACGGCCAAGGGGTGGCCGGTCCGCGAGCTCTCTTCGAGGACGCCGCGGAGTTCCCGGTTGAAGCAGTACCGATTCGGAAGACCGGTCAGCATGTCGTGGGTCGCCATGTGTTGCTGACGCCGCTGCGCGTGCCGCAACTCATTCATCATGCGATGCCGCTCGACGGCGTGTAGCAGCGTCCGTGAGATCAGCTGAGGCGTGACTTCGCCCTTGATGAGATAGTCCTGCGCGCCGGCGCGGACGGCTTTCAGCGCCAGGCCTTCGTCCTTCTGGTACGTCAGAACCACGATCGGGACGCTGCGCGCCGCGACCTTCGCACGATAGAGGGAATCGAGCCCGTACCCTTCGTGGATCGCCAGATCGAGGAGCACGACGTCGTAGCTGCCACTCTGCAGATTCTGGAGCGCTTGATCGACGCTGCGCACGTGCGTGATTTCGAAGCGGCGCTCGGGGCCGCCCAGCACGGTAAACAGGCGCTCCGCTGAAAGCATGTCCTCCTCGACGAGGAGGAGATTCACAGACCCGCCACCCTCGGTCGCGACCCCGAGTTCCACGTCGTCCGGCTTTGTCGGGGCCTCTTGTTCCTTAGAGGGGTGTGACACCGAGGACATCCCAACCCGCGCCGACCTCGGAGAGCGCGAGTTCCTTCGCTTCATCGGGGTTCGAAGCGGCTACGACCAGGCGACACGTACGCGGACCGCCGGATTGCTTGACGCGAATCGCGTGCCGTTTGAGACCCGGGAGGCGCCGCTCCGGCTTGGGCAGGCCTACGCGGGGAACCGTCGCTTCCTCCTTCTCCTTGCCGGAATCGGCGCTCTTGGGTTCCTCCGGCAAGGGGTTCGTTTCCGCGGGTCGTTTCTGTGGAGGTCGGACCAAGCGCCGACCGGCCTTTGTCTCGCTGCTCTCGCGAAGCGACGCGACCATGGAGAAGTACTCATCCGGCGCATTCGACAGCACGAGACCGATCGATTTCTGGCCGCGTTTCCGACTCTCCTTGACGTGCCAGACCAACCCCTCGATCCGGATGGTCTTGCCCTTGGGCGGTCGCAGCGTCAAAAGAAGCGGGAAGCCTTGTTCCGGCGGCGTCACGTCGGTTTCGATCTGCAGGCCGCCGTCGGACACGTCGAGCACCAGGGCGCGCACCGGCTCCTTCTTCGTCTCGATGAAACACGCGAAGTTGCACCGAACCCGCTCGTGTTTTCTGCGCTCCGCGCCCATATCGCCCATATCGGCGTGAAGGGAGTGCGCCATTACCCGAGCGCGGTGCCGATCGGCAACACCGGCGTAGCTCCCGATCTGACGGCAAAAGGACCCGCTTTCGCGTCGTCTGGGAAATTCTTGATATAACGTCGACATGCGCCCAGCCGACCCCGGAGCTTCCGACCGACGCGCCCGCTCGGCGCTCACTGCGGCCCTGCTACTGATCGCTTCGATGTCCGTCGCCGCCGACGATCCGACGGGTCGGGCTCGGGACGTCTTCGAGGCGGCCTCTCCGATGGTCGTCCAAGTGCAAGTCCTCGAGGAAGAGACCGGCTCCAAAGCGAGTATCGGCTCGGGCTTCGCCTTCGGGCGGCCGGGACACCTGGTCACGAACTTCCACGTGATTTCAGAAGTGCTCCACCATCCCGAGCGGTACCGCGCCATCGCGCTCGACGCCGCAGGCGGGCAGCGGCCCCTCCGAGTCCTCGCCATCGACGTGATCCACGATCTGGCGATCGTCGAGACGGACCCGCCCTTCGAGGGGGTGCTCGAGGCGCGGTCCGCGCGACCGGCCAAAGGCGAGGACATCTTCGCTTTGGGAAATCCCTATGACCTCGGGTTGAGCGTCGTCGAAGGTACGTACAACGGGCTTTCGGAGTATGCCCTGGAAGAGAAGATTCATTTCTCGGGGTCACTCAATCCGGGTATGAGCGGCGGCCCGGCACTCGACGGGCGCGGTCGCGTCGTCGGCGTGAACGTCGCGACGGCAGGCAACCAGGTGAGCTTTCTCGTACCGGTGGCCGCCGCCGTCCGCCTCGTCAAAGACGCCGGGACCGGGGATGGTTCCACCGATTGGCACGCCGCTATCGGAGCACAGCTTCACGCGTATCAAGAGCGACATGTCGCCGCGATTCTCGAAACCGCGGCGCCCCGGGTTCCACTCGGCGCTTTCTCCGTGGGGGGGAAGCCGGCTCCGTCGTTCAGTTGTTGGGGCAATCGGCAGGAAGACGAGAGTTCGCTCTACGAGGCGGTCTTTCACCAGTGCACGACGGAGGATACCGTCTTCATCTCTGGGAGATTGGTGCTGTCGCTCCTGGCGCAGCGCCACCGGCTGGTGCGCAGCGAGGGTTTGGGCGAGCCCGCGTTCTACGCGTTGTACTCGGAGTTCTTCGAAGATAGCTACAGCCAACTCGACGGGAGCGAAGACGACTACACGCCGTTCCGCTGCCATACGGATTTCCTGACTCACCGGGGGATGACGTCGAAAGCCACGTTCTGCGCCCGTCGATACCTCCGCTACGAAGGCCTCTACGACGCCGTTTTCAAGATCGCGACGCTCGGCCAACCGGACACCGGGCTCGAAACGGCATTGGTCCTTCGGGGAATCAGCATCGGCAACGCGCGAAAACTCGCTGAGCGGCACCTCGAGGCGATCGCATGGAATCCCTAGTTGTCGTCGAAGTTCTCGACCGACGCGGCCGGGTGCGCGAGCGACAGCGCGTTACCGAGCTGCCGTTTCGGATCGGTCGAGCGTACGACAACGACCTCATCCTCGACGATCCGACCGTATGCCCACATCACGCCGTGATCGACGAACGCGATGGCGAGATCGGCATCGCGGATTGCGGCTCGGTCAACGGGCTGACCAGCGCGCGGGAACCGCACACGCGGCTCGCCATCGAAACCGATACGCAAGTGCGTCTCGGGCGGTCGACACTGCGCTTGCGAACGCCCGGGTTCGTCCCGCCGCCCGCGATCGCGGTCGCGGGCAAGCCCGGTCCGCTACTTCGGGTCCTCAATCATGGGTCGATGCTCCCCGGCGCACTTCTCGCGGCCCTTTTCACGACGTATCTCGGGTCCGTTCGGGAGAGCTACGCGCGCTTTACTTGGACCCCGTTCTTGACCGACCTCATCACGGCGCTGTTGGTGCTGCTGGTCTGGGCGGGACTCTGGGCCTTGCTCACTCGGGTGCTCACGCCACGCGGGCGGTTCTTCGCACACTTGGGCATCACCTCGATTTGGCTGGTCGGCGACACCGTGATCGATTTGCTGAGCGAATACGCGCGCTTCTTCTTTGCTTCGATCGACGGAGTCAGCGCCGGTGTCGCCAT
Organism: Myxococcota bacterium; assembly: GCA_965223705.1. Lineage (GTDB taxonomy): Bacteria > Myxococcota_A > UBA9160 > UBA9160 > UBA6930 > UBA6930. The sequence continues at coordinate 924,470 of OZ245015.1, forward strand.
CGCCGCCTGGGTCTTGGCGGCGATCCTCTTTTTCGGTCACCTGTCCCTGACGGGCGCGTTGTCGCGTTGGGCTCGGCGGGGGCTCGCGGCAGGCTTGGCGTTGGTCCTCGTGGCTGTGACGCAGCTCGAGTCCGCGCTCGTCAATGTCGACTGGACGTACACGCTCCCTTATTGGAGTCGCCTCCAACCGGTTTCGCCCGCGTGGCTACCCGCCGAAGACAGCGCCACTTTCTTCGACGAAGCCTTTGGGTTGGCCGACGCACTGGATGAGCTCGCCGAAGAACGCCTCGCCGAAATCGCTCAGTAGGGGCTTTAGTATGAGCGGGGCATCCCCAGGACGTGCTCGCCGAGAAAGCTGAGCACCAGGTTGTTCGAGATCGGGGCGACTTGATAGAGACGCGTTTCGCGCCACTTCCGCTCGACATCGTATTCGGCCGCAAACCCGAAACCGCCCAGGGTTTGGATCGCCGCTTCACCGGCATGCCAAGACGCCTCCGAAGCGAGGAGTTTGGCCATGTTCGCCTGGGCGCCACAGGGCAGGCCGGCTTCGAAGAGTGCGATTCCACTGCGCACCATGAGGTCGGCCGCTTCGGTTTCGGCGTAAGCGCGCGCGAGGGGAAACTGAACCCCCTGGTTCTTGCCGATCGGTCGATTGAAAACCACGCGCTCGTTCGCGTAGTCCGTTGCCGTCTTGATGAACCAGCGCGCGTCACCCACGCATTCTGCGCCGATCAAGAGCCGCTCGGCGTTCATGCCGTCGAGGATGTACCGAAAGCCCTTGTCCTCTTCACCGATCAAGTTTTCGGCGGGCACGGGAACTTCGTTGAAGTAGATCTCGCAGCTGTGGTGGTTCATCAGCGTTCGGATTGGCTTGATTTCGAGGCCGTTCTTTTTCGCTTCCTCGAGTTCGAGGATGAACACCGACAATCCTTCCGACCGCTTCTTGACCTTGTCGGCATCGGTCGTTCGGGCGAGGACGAGCATGAGATCGGAATGCTCGGTGCGCGAGATGAATACCTTCTGCCCGGAAATCAGATAGCGATCGCCGTCGCGGACGGCTTTCGTACGAAGCTGCGTCGTGTCGGAGCCGGTCGTCGGCTCGGTCACGCCGAACGCTTGCAGCCGCAACTCTCCCGACGCGATTCGAGGCAGATAACGTCGCTTTTGTTCCTCACTTCCGTGACGCAACAGCGTGCCCATGATGTACATCTGTGCGTGGCAGGTTCCGCCGTAGCCGCCGGTCGCTTGGATCTCTTCGAGAATCACCGAGGCCGCCCGCAAAGGAAGGCTCGAGCCGCCGTACTCTTCCGGGATGAGCGCTGAGAGGTAGCCCGCCTCCGTGAGTTCGCGAATGAACTCCGTCGGATAGCCGCGCGTCTCGTCGAGCTCTCGCCAGTACGCACCGGTGTACTGCTGACAGATCGCGCGGACGCCCTCGCGAATTTCGGGATAGTCCTCGCCGAGCTCGAGCGAGGGGGGAGTGTCTACGTGGGGAAGGGTCTGTGTCGCCATGGGTTCTCCCGCGGCGCGGCTACGCGCTCGTACTCGTGAAGTTTTTCGGAAGGCCGGCCACCGGGATCGCTCCGTGGAAGCGAACTTCCGGGAGCGACGAGACCAACCATTCGCGCACGGACAATAGCGCCTCGATGTCGACGCCGGTGCGCAAGCCCATCGACTCGAGCATGAAGACGAGATCTTCCATGTCGACGTTCCCGGTCGCACCCGGTGCGAACGGACAACCCCCGAACCCGCCGAGGGACGCGTCGAACGCCCTCACACCGGCTTCGAGCGCCGCGACGACGTTCGCGAGGCCAAGGCCTCGCGTATCGTGGAAGTGGCCGGCGAGGGGGACGTCGCCGACGGCGCTCCGGACAGCCCGAAAGACACGGCCGATGGCTGCGGGATTCCCGTAGCCGACACTGTCCGCGATGCCGATCTCATCGACGCCGAGCTCGGCGTACCGTTCGGCGAGTTCGACGACACGGGCTTCCGAGATCGCGCCTTCAATGGTGCAGCCGAAAGCTGTCGACAAATAGCCGTTGAGAATCGGCCTCCGATCTTCCGGCAACTCACTGCGCCGGGCCGCGATCCTTGCGAAGTCGGCAAAGGATTCATCCACGGATCGGTTGACGTTGCGCCGGTTGTGCGACTCGCTCACCGACAGGACGTAGTTGACTTTGTGCGCACCGATTTCGAAGGCGCGCTCGGCCCCCCGCAGATTCGGGACGAGGACCGCGACGCGCAGGCCGCTGATCCCCAACGCGCCACCGACCACCTCGGAAGCGTCGGCCAGCTGCGGTATCGCGCGCGGCGAGACGAACGAGCTCACCTCGATCTCGGGAACGCCCGCCTTCGCTTCCGCTTCGCACCAGCGGATCTTGTCGGCGGTGGAAAGCTCCTGTTCGATGCTCTGCAAACCGTCCCGCGTGCCGACCTCGCGCACGGAAACGTCGGTCGTCATAGATCCTCCTTCGACTCACAATAGTTTACGCCCCCGCTGTAGAATACGCCTCGGAGGATTTCCGATGATCACGCGCGGCTCCTGGCTCCTCGCTGGGCTCCTACTCTTCGCAGGGGCGGCCAACGCCCAGACCACCGTTGACGACGCGTCCCTCAGCGACGAAACCGACGGGACGAACTGGCTTTCCTACGGCCGTACTTACAGCGAGCAGCGCTACAGCCCGCTCGATCAGGTGAACCGCGAAACCGTCGGTCGCTTGGGGCTTTCTTGGTACCTCGAATTGCCCGAGGACCGAAGCCTGATCGGGACTCCGTTGGTCGTAGACGGAGTCCTCTACTTCACCGGGAGCTACAGCCGGACCCGCGCGGTGGACGCGCGAACCGGGAAGCTCCTCTGGGAATACGACCCGAAATCCATCGAGCATGCCGGCGATCGCCTCAAAGTCATGTGGGATTCGAGTCGCGGTCTCGCGTTCTGGAACGGCAAGGTCATTATTGCGACCATCGACGGCCGCCTCGTCGGGCTCGACGCGAAAACCGGCGAACGCATCTGGGAAACCAACACCGTCGATCCGAGCAAGGCGTACTACATCACCGGTACGCCCAAGGTCTTCCGCGGCAAGGTCATCGTCGGCAACGGCGGCACGGAGCACACGTCGGCCCGCGGCTACGTGACAGCGTACGACGCGGATACGGGAGAGTTCGCCTGGCGCTTTTTCATTGTCCCCGGGAATCCCGCAGACGGCTTCGAAAACAAAGCGATGGAAATGGCCGCGGAGACCTGGACCGGAGAGTGGTGGAAGTTCGGCGGCGGCGGAAACACCTGGAACGGGATGACCTACGACCCCGAGTTCGATCAGATGATCATCGGAACGGGAAACGGTTCGCCGTGGAACCGAAAGATTCGAAGCCCCGGCGGCGGAGACAACCTGTTCCTGTGTTCCCTCGTGGCACTCGACGCCCAGACCGGCGAATACAAGTGGCATTACCAGACCGTGCCCGGCGAAACCTGGGACTACAACTCGAACATGGACATCGTGTTGGCCGACCTCGAGATCGAGGGCGAGAAGAGAAAGGTGCTGCTTCACGCACCCAAGAACGGCTTCTTCTACGTCATCGACCGCAAGGACGGGAAGCTTCTTTCGGCGGAGAAAATCGGAAAAGCCACGTGGGCGACGCACATCGACATGGAGACCGGGCGCCCCGTTGAAGTCGAGGGCGCGCGCTACGAGGACGGTTCCGAGCTCGTTTGGCCGAGCCCCTTTGGTGTGCACAACTGGCACGCGATGTCGTTCAGTCCAAAGACCGGTCTGGCGTACCTCCCGACGATCGATCTGCCGGCGCTCTACACCGATGAAGGCATCGATATCAAGAACTGGAGCTCGCCCAACTTCTCGCTCAGCGCGGGCGTGGCCTTCGGCGGAGACACGCCGGTCGACACTGGTAAGGCGACGCTTCTCGCGTGGAACCCGCTGACTCAGAAGAAGGCGTGGAGCGTCGAGCTACCGAACAATTGGAATCCGGGAACGCTCGCCACGGCCGGGGACCTCGTGTTTCAAGGGCGCGCCACCGGCGAGCTCAAGGCGTACGACGCGTCTACTGGCAAAGAGCTCTGGTCGCAGCACATGGGTTCCGGGATCTCGGCTCCGCCGATTACGTATGCCGTTGACGGAAAACAATACCTTTCGCTGCTGGTGGGTTGGGGTGGCTCAGGCCTCGCGCTCGGGTCGATGGCTGCGCAGCACGGCTGGGCGTATCGCGCCCAGCCGCGACGCCTCTACACGTTCACCCTGGACGGAGATCGGCCGATGCCTCCCTCGCCGCCGCCGCACATTCCGCAGCCCATCGACGTCGCGGATTTCGCCATCGACAGCGCGCTTGAGGCTCACGGCGAGAAGCTCTTCAACGAGGCGTGTTTTCTCTGTCACGGCGGTGCCGCGATCTCTGGTGGTTACGCACCCGACCTCCGCGCGTCGTTGCTGTCGACGACGTTCGAAGGGTTCAGCCAGGTCGTAAAGAGCGGCCGCATGCCGCTCGGGATGCCGCGCTATCCCGACTACGCGGAGAAAGACTTGCAAGGGCTCTATCACTTCGTTCGCGCGCGGGCGCGCGAAGGGGCGAGCGATCCGACCGAACCTTAGAAGTCGGGTAGGCCTTTCGGCGGCAAGGCCGGTCGCTCGACCGGCCGAAACTCGAATGGGACGCGTTCGTCTTCCGGGTTCGGGAGAATCGGGCCGTCGGCCGCCATGGCGCTGTCGCCTTCTCCGTCGGCATCGCTCGGCTCTTCCGTCGCGTCGGCCAGGGATCCGTTGAGCAGCACACCGTTCGTCAGCTCGGAAAGCGCGGTCTGGGCCGAATCCGCGACCTGCTTGCTCCACGGCAGGCCGTACGCGCGCGGACGACCGACGACGCGTCCCTGTTCGTCGACCGAGCGAACCCAGAGGTAGATCGCTCCCGGATCCGAGCCGCCTTTCTCGGGCTCGTCCACCTCGATCCACAACACACGAAAATTCTCGGGCAGCGGACTCGAGGTCGGCCACCCGAGCAGGCCGAACAACCCGTGCCAGGTGCCGATGTAGAGCGCCGTGACGAGGGCGATCGCCAGCGCCTTGATCGGGCGCGAGTACGGTGACGCCAGATTCAAATTGAGCAGGAGCGCGGCGACCGCGACGTAGGCCGCAGTGAGAACCAGGACGGGAACGGTCACAGTTTTCCGCTGGTCGCAGTAGTCAAGAGCCGCTTCGGGAAGGCGTTGCGATCCGTAATCGTGCCGTCACCACCGATCGTGAAGCGCACGGCGGTCTTTTCATCTCCCATCCCAGTGAGTACGACGCTGTCGTAGTGCACGAGTTGCACCGTCGGGTTCAGCTTTTCGACCTTGACGTTCACGGAAACCGGCGACGCGTAGTTCGACTTGAAGTGGAAGACATTGACGACGTATTCACCCGGCGTGAGTGCGCGCAAGCTGACGGTTTCTTGGTTGAGCGCCGTCGCAAATTCCTGATCTCCGACGGACGTGCGATCAGCGAAGCCCCCCCGATCGTCTCGGTCGAGGTGCATCAACCCCGTGTCCCGGTTCCGGTACCACAGCAGGTTTCCCTGCGGATCTTCGACCAGGGTATCGATGTCGTCGGGGTGTCCATCGGCCCAGGTGACCGTGATGAGGACTTCCGCTTTCGACTGGATGTTGCCCGCGTCCTCCGGTTCGTTGATCTGGGCGAAAGCCAACACAAACATGAACGCGAACCCGAGGAGCGCGTTGAACAGCAAATCCGTGAACGCGTCCTGGGATTCGCTTCGACGAAAAACGCTATGGCGCATGAGGAGGTGACGGATCGGAGAGTCTGACGTCGGTCAACACCGCGAGCCGCGTCGCGAGATCGGCCGCAGAGGCGTCGAGCAAGTGGTACTGCAGCCGCAGCAGCGTACTCGTGACGAGCCCCGCGAGCGTCGTATACAAGGCGACGGCCATGCCGCCGCTCATCGACCGCAGGAGTTGCTGCATGAGCGGTGCGCTGAATTCCGAAAGCTCCGCAACCGGTAGGAGCATCAAGATAAAGCCGACGACAGTTCCCAGCAGTCCGAGTTTGAGCAGCGCGTCCGAAGCGAAATGCCCAAAGGCGTGTCGGTTGACGAGCTCGTCACCGAAGGCCGTGAGGAGCGCCGTGCAATCTCCGCGGCCGTTCTTCTCACGCCAGTTCGTGACGAAGTTTCCGAGCAAGCCTCGCTCGAAGCGACCGAGATCGAGATCGCCGTCGGTCAGCTCGTGTTCGAGCTGGCCGAAGTGCTTGCGTTCCTCGCCGAGCTGATACGCGAGCCAGAGCCAGTGCGCGCTCGCGAGCACGTAGAAAGCCAAGATCAGGTACGAGATGTAACTCTGATCCGAACGGAGTAGGAGGCCCAGCAGGCCCCGATCGGCGGCGATATAGGCGGCCACCCCGACCAGGCCGAGGATGATGAGCGCCCGGAGAGCGACGTTGGTGTCCGTAGGTCTCGACAAACCGCCGAAGTTTACGCGACCCCCCGGTGCGCTTCTAGGGGGTTATTAGTCGTTGGCACTCCACCCCAACGCGTCGACGATCGCGTGGTAGATGAAGTTCTGCTCCTGGACGCCGTGGAAGAGAAAGGCTCCGGGCCCGTCTGCGAAGAGCGGGACGTCGGCTCCTCCATGGGTCTCCGACGTGAGGGGAACGATCGCTTCTTGCAAGTAGGCCGGATCGACGACGGATTCCTTCGCCAATGGGGGACGCTCGCTCGCCGCCGACCCCTCGCTCGGGTAGTGGGGATAGTGTTTCGGTCCCGCGGGTTGGGCGTTCGACGGGCCGGTATGGCCCGGCCCGTTCGCGTAGGAAAGCGTCGTGAAGGGGCGGCCGGCGAGATCGGGGGCGGGCTGCCCCGACGTGTCTTCGCCGAAGGGATCGCGCCCGCTGACGAGCCCGAGGATCGGATTCCCTCGTGGCGAGTAGCCACCCATGCTGAGCGTATGCCCGTGATCCGCAGTCACGACGATCAGCGTTTCAGCGAGGTCGACTTCTTCGAGTGCGGCGGCGACTGCTTCGTCGAAAGCGATCGTATCTCGCAACGCGCGGTAAGCGTTCCCCGCGTGGTGGCCGTGATCGATACGCCCGCCCTCGACGATGAGGACATAGCCCGACGCGTTCTTCGAGAGGATGGCCAGAGCTGCCTTGGTCATCTCGGCCAGCGACGGCTCCTCGCTGTCCTTGCGATCCGCTTCGTACTCGAGGTGGCTGTCTGCGAACAAACCGAGCACGTGCCGCGTTTCGGTCGAATCGAGCGTCCGTAGCGCCTCGGCGTCGGAAATGACGATGGCTCCGGATTTCTCGGCCCATCGGGCCTCGAGGTCGCGCCCGTCTTTCCTGCTTCCGTCGGGCGCGCCCCGGAAGTGTCGTCGGCCCCCGCCGAGCGCAACTTCGAGGCCGTCACCCGCTGGGAACTCGACGAGCTGCCGCGCGATGTCGGGGAAACCGCCCTCCCGTGCGGCTTCGGGAAGCTCGGTGTCGTCTTCCCAGTTGCGGTGCGCCGCGTGCGCGTAGCAGGCCGCTGGTGTCGCGTGGGTGAGGCGCGCCGTCGAAACGACGCCCGTCGAAAGCCCCCGCGCTTCCGCTTGCTCGCACAGCGACGTCACGCGGCTCCCTGCGACACTCGTGTAGTCGCCGAGCCGTACCGAGGCATCGACGCCGAGAACGCCCGAGCGCGTTTTCACACCCGAGAGGATGGCTGTCATGGTGCCGGCGGAATCCGGTACCTGCATGTTCGTCGTGTAGGTTCGGATCAGCGCCGTATGCGGGAGTTGTTCGAAGACGAGACGATGTTCTTCGCCGCGCTTTCCCGCGAGTTGGCCGGCGAAAATGCGGGCGGCGGTCACCGTGGTGACGTCCATGCCGTCCCCCAGGAAGATGATGGCGTTCTTCGCTGGCGTCGGGCGGCGCCGCTCGGCTTCGGCGCGCGCGCGTTCGACGGCGGCGCGGCCCGCTTCGAACCAGTCGGGATCCGAAAGCCCGGCCTCCCCCCAGGCCCCAACGGCAAGGGTGCACCCGAGCACGACGACCGGACAAGCGAAGTAGCGCATGGAACCTCCCGCGCTCGAGTCTAGACGCGGTGGTCTAATTCTGCCGTGCGGAAGGAGCGGCGTCCGCCTCGCCGACGGAGATGATCGAAACGAGGTACCGACCCCACGGTTCGCCCGCCGCGCGATGCATCGCGACGCCGATACCGACGGATAGGTCCGCCGGCTCGAGGAGCGTGTCCGGGAACTCGATGTTGTCGAGCCGGTTCGTCTCGGTCAGCCAACCGCCGACGGTTCCGAGAGTGGTCTCGGCGGAACGGCGAAGCAGTCCGTTCAAGACTTGCTCGGGATCGGAGCCGCTCGCGATATTTTCCGCGGCTTCCCCACAGAGTGCGGAGATCTCGGGAAGCTCCGTCGGCGCCGCGCGTCTCCTCGAGGCGCGGGCCGCCGCCAATGCGCTGAGGATCGCCTGGCCGGTAGCGGCGCTATCGCTTTTCCCAAAAGTATCGTACGCGGCGAGGAGGAGGGCCAGCACCGACCGATCGTCTCGTCGATCGATCGTAGAGCCGATGGCCAACGTATCCGCATCCGCATGGAGAAGAACCGCGCGTCCTTCCGGGTACGCGACCATGTGTCCGAGGAGCCGGTTGATATCGAGCGAATCCGACTGCCAATCCCAGAAGACATCGCCGGATCGAACGGGGTCTTCGACGTCCCAACCCGCCAACATCCCGAGCGTCGCGGTCTCGAGGGTTGCGGACGCGACTCCGGCGGCGCCGTGAAGGAAATGCGCGATCAGCCGATCCGCCGTCGCGCTTTGCGCGGGCGAAAGATGCAGCGCGTCGAGGCCGGCTCGCGCACGCAAGGCGTTGACACTCGCGAGGGCTTGCTCCGAAACCGCTTCTGGCGTTGCCGGCGTCGCCGGCGCGGGGGGTGGCGGACGACGGTACGTCGCGCTCGCGTTCCCCTTCGCGAAGATCAACAGATCGAGCCCTTTCTCCGCGAGTAGCCGCCCCGCCGGCCGAAACTGCAACGAAATGACCGCCGGCTCGCGTTCGCCTTCCGTCGAACAGCGGAATGAAAAACGCGGCAGCGCGACCGAAGGGTCTGCCGCACACGAAGCGAAGCCCGAGGCACCGCGATTGATGAGCGCCGCGGTCGATACGACGCCCTCGAGCACTTCCCCCTCGATTCGGACGGATTCACCCGGTAATCGCTCCCCGGAGATGGGCGCCACGCGCACACGTCGGCGACCGTGCGCCACTGCGAATACGACGCGCTCTCCGATTCTCCCGAACCACACGCCCGCGCTCCGCGGATGCGCGTCGCCCAGTTCGTTCGCGAGAAGGCCGCGAATGTTCACGGCGCGCTCGCGAAGAATGACCTCGTGAGGCTCGTTCTCGGGAACCTGGAAGCCCAGGTAGGCGAGGGACGTGTCGGCGGCCGAGGATCGACAGCGCGCGGCGACAAAGCGGCGCACGGCGCTGCTCGGCTGCGCGCCGTGGGTCAGCAGAAATCGGCCGAGCTCCCGAGCGACGCAGTGCATGGCTTCGGTCGGGATCAGCGAGGGACCGCGCTTCTCCGCTTGCGCGGCGAGGAACGCGCCGGCTGGCGACGAATCGGCAAAGGGTTTCGTTTCGATCCGATCCGGGAACGGGCCGCCGAGCTCCCAGGAAGCCGGGTCGAGAAAGCGCCGCTCGAGCATCGCATCGGGAACTTCCCGCGACGGCAGCGCCCGGATCTCTTCGGGGCTGGGGAAGGCCCCGACCGTCATCGGGGCCTGCGCGTAAGACGCGAGACCCAGGAAAGTCGCCAGCAGGCACACCATGCTGCGCATGTTCTCACCTTCACGTTGTGAGGCCGGACTCGATAACCTCAGGCGAGTCTGATGAATTCGGAGGGGTTGCGCATGACCTGGGTAGAGCTCGGCGGACTTGGAGAATTTCTGGGAGCGATGGGCGTCATTGTGACGCTTGTCTACTTGTCGATCCAAGTGCGGCAGAACACGCGCGCGATGGACGACGGCCGCCGTTTGGCTTTGGCGCAGACGTATCAGATGCGCGCCGATGGTTTGCAGAGCATGCTGGTGCAGGCGGCCGATTCACAGCACATCGCTCCCATCATCGAGCGGCTGACGGGGCTGGGGTATCCAGAGGACGTAGCGGCGCTCGAGCAGCTTTCCTCCGATGAGCGCAGTCGGTTCCGGTTGTGGCAAATCGCCCAACAAACCCATTGGGACAACATGCTCTACCAGTATCAGCAGGGCTTTCTCGATCCCGAGTACTACGAGGACGCGTTCAAGGTTCGCGTGCGACGTCTGGCTCCGACGTGGGACGCGTTGGGGCTCATCGGAGGACGCAGCAGTTTCGACCGCGCCCTCCGCGAGATCATGTGCGAGGAATCGCCTGCGCCTACAAGTTCGGGATGACTTTTTCGCCGAACATCCGGATGTCGGCCAGCACCTGCTGATGCGGTGGGCCGCCGGGTTGTTGCAGGCGTACCATGAGTGAGTCGGGTTGAATGGCTTCCTGCCACATTCGGAGCTGATCCATGCACTCGTCCGGCGAGCCGACGATCAACCGGTCTTTGGCCGCCACGTCAAACGTCAAGTCGGCCGTGCACGTAACATCCTTCAGGTGCTCGTCCATGACGTAGGCGCCGCCCTCGTAGTAGTAGTGGTGGGTCACCATCGTCGGCCCGCTCTTCGCTTCGGCATCGGCCCGGGAATCGCCGATGATGCAATCCCGCATCAGGCAGATATAGGGCTTGCGGCCGGCTTTCTTCGCGAGCTCTCGGTACTCGTCCGCTTCCTGCTTGATGACGGAGAGGGACTGCACCGGGTCGGCGATCCAGCCGTCGGCCATGCGGGCTGCGCGCGCGATACCGGGCGGGCTCCAGGCGGCGAGCCAGATCGGAGGGCCACCGGCTTGGGCCGGTCGCGGCGTGACGCGCACGTTCTCGATCGTGTGGTACTTGCTCGGATAGCTGAAAGGCTCGCCGGTCCACGCCTGGCGCATGATCTCGACGCCTTCTTCGCTTCGCCGCGCGCGCTGTTTTGCGGAGACGCCCACGGCGTCGAAGTCCGGGCCCTGGTAACCGATCCCCGCCCCGACGATCATGCGACCGCCTGTCGCCTGGTCGACCACCGCGATGTCTTCGGCCAGGCGAATCGGGTGATAGAGCGGCTGCAACAACACGCAAGTACCGACCTTGAGGGTCTGCGTGCGAGCGCCGACCAGGCCGGCCAAAAGCACCGGGTTCGGCAGGTAGCCATCCTCTTGTTGGTGGTGCTCGGTAAAGAAAAAGCCCTCGAAGCCCACCTGCTCGCACAACTCGGCTTGCTCGAAGATCTCTTGAATCACACGGCCGATGTTGTCGCCGTTCGGCGGATCTTGTGTGCACGGGAAGTAGTTGACGGGCAGCATGGGATTCTCCTCCTTGGAAAGAGCGAGCGCTTAGCTTATACCGGAGGTGCCGCTTTAGCCCGAGAAAGGACCCGCTATGGACGTGATCGAAGCGATGGAGACCTGCATCGCCATGCGATATTTGAAGCGAGACCCGGTTCCCGAGGCCGACCTCGAGCGCCTGGTCTACGCCGCCACTCGGGCTTCGAGCCCCGGGAACAGCCAGGGGTGGGAGTTCGTCATTCTCACCGACCCCGCCAAGAAGAAAGCGATCGGGCCGATCGTCTCCGAAGGCATCGGCCCGCTCGTCGCCGGTGCCGCCGAATTAGGCGACACCATCGAGGGCCGCATGTATCGCGGAGCGGCTCACTTGGCAAACAACTTCGAAAACGTCCCGGCCTGGATCATCGGCTGCGCGCGAAAGATCTATCCGCCCGACGATCCCTCCGAGGCTTTCATGTACTCGACGATCTACCCCGCCGCGCAGAACCTCATCGTCGCGGCTCGTTCGATGGGCCTCGGCACTACGTTCACGACGTTCCAGATGGTCGCCGAGGACGCGTTCCGAAAGGAGCTCAACATCCCGGACGACGTGTTCCTGTGCTTTAGCGCCGCGGTGGGCTACCCGGAACGTCCGTTCGCCCCCGTCCGGAGAAAACCGGTGTCGGAGGTGCTGCACTGGAATGGCTTCTGAGCGGAGGTGATCCCAGCGGCCGCGTGACGCGACTCCTCCTCAAGCCCGCGATGAAGAATGAACAGCGGGTACGAGGAGCGCAACGATGTCGCGCGCAACGTCCGAGAACCGCCGTCCCATCGACGCTCAGTATGGAGACCTCTCCCTCCAGTGGTCGGAACTCGATTCCGGTGTTCATCTCACCCTCGAAGGGCGCGCCGGGGTTGAAGAAGCGACAGCCGTCGAGTTCGCGATGACCGTTGCCGCGGCGCGGCGCCCGAAGCGACTCGTGATCGACGCCGACGGGCTCGTCTCCCTCTGTGCACTCGCAGCGGGCCACTTGAACCGCGGCCGCCGCTCGCTCGAGCGAGCCGGCACCGAGACGCGAATCGTGGCCGATCGCGAAGGGGTCGGCAGCTACCTCGCCGTCTGAGCGCCGCTCAGTCCGCGGTGCGCACCGGGCACGGCGCGGGTTCGTCGCAGAGGTCTGTGAGTTGGTGCTCGAGCACCCGGACCCACCGCTCGAGGCTGTCCGGGTCGAATTTGCCCGACGTTTCGCGATCGAACGTGTTGTGGCGCTCCTGCGCGTGTTGCAGTGTGAGTTCGTACGCGCGCACCACGAGCTCCGGACCCGAATGCCGGGCCGCTAGTTTCGCGATGGTCCGCGAGAGCTGGCGCGACGCGACTTCCATAATCGCAAAGTGAATTTGTTCGTGTTGGAGGACGTACCAGTCGGGCTGCTTCACCGGTACGACGGCGGGCAGACCGGAGAGTACGCTCGCTAGGGCGACGGCTTTGCCGACCGGTCCCCCCACGCGGTTCCAAAAAGAACACTCACGCCGCAGGGTCGCGCGGAACGTCCCGGGCTCGTCGCGCGGCACGATCATCGTGCACACTTCGGCAGCGTGGGCGAAGTTGCCCCACAGGCTGTGCGACGTCTTGGCTTTGAAATCTTCCTTCGTGAGGAGGCGATACGGCACGGTTCCGCTGCGCCATTCCGGCGGGATCGGGAACTCAGGCATCTGGATGGTGGGTGCCGCTGCAGGCATCTGGATGGTGGGTGCCGCCGGCGCCTCTTCCTCGGTGGCTGAAACGACGGTGACGGTGAGAAGGAGTACGGCGGCGATCGAAGCGAAGGTGCGGAGCATCATGGTGCGACCTCGAAACACCCCCTTCGCACCTACAAAATATCACATCGAGGGGTATCGCTTCGTGTGCGAATCTTGGGGAATGGTTCCGCTGCCGCAAAAGTTGCATCACTCAGGCGTCGCATGAAATACGCCCGCCGCGGCCGGAAGATCGTGATCGCGATGGTCGGCTTGCCCGCCCGGGGCAAGACCTTCACGGCGCGAAAGCTCGTGGGCTACTTGAGCTGGCTCGGTTACCCGACCCGATCCTTCAACGTCGGAGAAGCTCGGCGAACGAAGCTCGGACCGGGCCAATCTTCGGACTTCTTCGACCCGCAAAACGTCGCCGGCGAGGTGCAACGGCGGGCGCTGGCCGAATCCGTTCTCGCCGACGCGTTCGACTGGTTGCGTTCGGAGGGACGCATCGCGATCTACGACGCGACCAACAGTACGCGCGAGCGGCGTGACTGGATCGCAGGGCGCTGTCGAGAAGAAGATCGCGACCTGCTCTTTGTCGAGATCTCCACGAAAGAAGAGCTCGTCGAAGACACGATCCGCGAGACGAAGATCACGTCTCCCGACTACGAGGGGCGGACCGAAGAGGAGGCCCTGGCGGATTTCCGGGAGCGCATCGCGCACTACGAGGGCGCGTACGAACCGCTCGAGCCGGACGAAGGCGCGTGGGTGCGACTCGTCGATCGCGGGCGACAGATTGTCATCAACCGGGTGCACGGATGGATCTTCGGAAGAATCTTGTCGTTCCTCGGGAACTTCCAAGTCGCGGCGCGCCCGGTTTGGTTGACGCGTCACGGCGAGAGTCAATTCAACCGCGAAGATCGCGTCGGTGGCGATTCCGAGCTTTCTCCGCGCGGCCAAGCGTACGCGACGGAGCTTGCCCGCCACGTGCGCAGAGCGTTTCGACCCGACGACGACTTGGACGTCTGGACCAGCACGCTCGCCCGCACGGTGCAGACCGCGGAGCCGCTCGAGGCGGATATCGGAAGGTGGCGCGCACTCGACGAGATCAACGCCGGGGTTTGCGATGGGCTGACCTACGCGGAAATTGACGAGCGCTACCCGGACGTCGCGTCGGGACGAAGCCGCGACAAGTTCGAGTTTCGCTACCCGGGTGGCGAGAGCTATGCCGACGTCGTGAGCCGTGTCGATCGCGTCATCATCGAGCTCGAGCGCTACCAGACGCCCGTCCTCGTCATTGCGCACCGTGCGGTTCTGCGGGCGCTCTACGCGTACTTCATGCAGCTCTCGCCTCGGGAGGCGCCGCACATCGATATGCCGCTCCATACCGTCATCAAGCTGACGCCGACGGCGTACGGTTGTCTGGAGGAGCGCGTCGAGCTCCCTCCGAAGATCGAGCGCTAGCGCGTGCGCGCCTTGCTCTCCGGAGCGCATCGGTGGCGCGTCCGACAGACTGCGCCTCTCCGGGTCCTGTGGTCCAAGGGCGTGGCGCGGTTCTGCGACGTTGCGGGGGGCGAGGGTTATTGGGCGCAACCGACCGAGGCTGTCGCGTCGCCCGAGTACGTGGAGCGACACTTCGCCGACGCCGAAGGGCTGGTCTGGTTGCGCCTCGGAACCCAGTCGCGAACCGGTCGCCCCTGCGATGTCGATCGTTTCGTCGCGCGAGTGCTGCCGAACATCGAGCACCCCTTCGCTCTGTTGACGACCGACGGCGATACCTCCGTGCCCGGCGACCTGCCGCCTCGGACCGTCGAGGCGCTGCTAGAGAACCCGCGAATGATCGCTTGGCGCACGCAAAACTACGACGGCTATCGCCATCCGAAGCTCGGTCCGTTCCCGATCGGCCTCGATCTGCACACGTTTCGAGGTTGGCGCGGGCCCTCGGGTTGGGTGCGGGCGCTCAATCGGATCTGCGCCGCACGGACGCCGCTCGAGCATGCTCCGCCGCGAGTCTTCTGCGATTTCAAGGCCACCTGGCGCTCGTCCGAGCGCGCGCGGGTCATCGATGTGCTCGACGGTTGCTCGCACGTCGATTTCCAGACCGAGCGTCTCGGGCAAATTGCGATCTGGCGACGCTACGCCGCCTATCCGTTTGTCGTGAGCACCCACGGCAACGGACTCGATTGTCACCGCACGTGGGAGACGCTCTACCTCGGGTCGATCGTGATTACGAAGACCTCGAGTCTCGATCCGCTCTTCGAGGGGCTACCGGTCGCCGTAGTCGAGCGATGGGAGGAGGTTCGCGATCCGGCGAATCTCGCCCGCTGGAAGCGAGAGCTCGCTCCGCTCGCCGAGGCCGCGCGTGTCCGCGAACGGCTCGATCCGGCGCGTTTGGTGGGCGAGTTGCGCGCGCTTCTGGGACCTTCCGGGGATTCCCAACCTCACCTGTGAGGGTAACCCTCCGTTTGCGGCGACGTTCCACAGGTGTCGCGTTCCACGCTTCCAATGCTGGGCTGCGAAACGTTACGATCTCGGTCGGGTCCGAACCCGTGGAGGACGAATGGCGGTGACCGATTCCTCGCAAACCTTGCCCACGGGATTCCAGCACTTAGAGTGCTGGGTCGCCGACTGGGTTCTTCCGGACACCCAAGCGCGAAGCGACCATCGACTCGCGAGTTCAATGGAAGCGATCCAAAGCTTCTACGACGCGATGCTTCCCGAGGCGCCGCGCATCTTGGAACTGCTCGCGAAAAGCAAACTCGGTGAACTCGATAGGCCCGAGGAGCGTCTGCTCGCCTTGATGCTCTCGTTCGCCGAAGTGACGCCTGCGGTCGAGTTCTACAAGCAGCCCGCGGTCGTCGACGGTTTCTCTTCGGACAAGTTTCTAGCGAATGAAATTCTCTCCGATCTAAACCCGCAGTCATAGCGGACAAGGAGGCTTCCAATGGCTTTTGCGAGCGAAGGGCGATTGACCTCGGCTTTCCCGAACCTAGGCACGGATCCGGTGCCTACCGATATTTACTGGAAGCCCGAGTGGTACGAGAAAGAGCTCGAAGCGATTTTCTCGCGAACCTGGCTCGCCGTGGCGAGTGGTCACGAAATCCCGTGCCCGGGCGACTTCGTCGTGAAACACATCCCGACGTTCGGCTACAAGGTCATCATCGTGCGCGGGCGCGATGGCAAAGCCCGGGCTTTTCACAACGTCTGCAGCCACCGGGGAAGCCACGTCGAGCTTCGCGAACGAGGCAACTGCAAGGTCTTTTCGTGTCCATTCCACGGCTGGGCTTTCGATCACGAGGGCAAACTCGTCAGCGTGCCCGCCGGAAAGGATTTTTTCGATCTCGATCGACATGAGAAGGGGCTGGCGCAGATCCACGCCGACGAGTGGGCGCACCACATCTTTATCAACTTTGCCGATGAACCCGAGGAAAGTCTCGAAACCTATCTTGGAGAATTCGGCCGCGATCTCGTCGACTGGCCCGGCTGGGAACGCTGCAGCGTTTCGTGGGAGTTCAAAGCCGAAGTCGAGGTCAATTGGAAAGTGCTCCTCGACGCGTTCAACGAGATCTATCACATCCCGACGATTCACGGACGTTCGATCGCGCCGATGTTCGTGACGGAGGACAACCCGACTGGCGAGGTGATCGGTGTGACACGCAAGGGCCCGCACCGAACCCTCTCTCTCTACGGGAATCACGCCTACCAACCCACGCCGGGCCAGGCACTGGGCTATGGCGCGGCGCCCGGCCAACCGGTTACGAAAGCGGGCCCCGCCGACGAGAAGGATCGATTGCCGAAGGGTATCAATGAAGGTCGCCACGAAGCATGGGGTGTCGACGTGCCGACCGTCTTCCCGAACTGGGTGCCCATCGTGACTTCCGACTCTTGGTTTTCGCACCAGATTTGGCCGAAGGCGGTGAACCGATCCGAATGGCGCATGCGTATCTACATGCCGCCCGCGGAGAACGCGGCCGAACGCTACGGCCAGGAGTACGCCAGTGTCGAGCTGCGCGATACCGTCATGGAAGACGCGAACACGTTCGAGCGCGTTCAGGATTCCCTCGACAAAGGGCTGCTTTCGCACTTCGTGTTCCGCGACCACGAAGTGTCCTGCCGGATGCAGTACCACATTGTCAAAGAGTGGGTGGAGGCGTACGAAAAACGCCAGGCCGCCGGGGCCGCGCACGTCTAGCGCTACACTCGGTCCGTGCCGCCCGAACCCGTTCTCGAAGTCGCCATCCTCGACGTGCGCGGTGGTCCCACCGACGCGTTCGAAGCGGCCTTCGCGGAAGCGCAGCACATCATCGCAGCGACCTCTGGCTATCAGCGCCACGAGCTGCGCCGCTGTGTCGAGGCCGAAGACCGGTACCTGCTTCTCGTCTGGTGGGATTCGCTCGAGAGTCACACCGAAGGCTTTCGCGGCTCCGAAGCGTATGGGCGCTGGCGCGAGCTGCTGCACCATTTTTACGAGCCGTTCCCAACCGTCGAGCACTATGTCGCGGTCAACGGACCGTAGAGAGGAGCCCGATGTATAAACTCCATAAACCCGTCTCGCAATTAGTCGAAGAAGCGCGACTCGAGATCGCGAACCACTCCGCGGAGGAAGCGAAACGCCGCGTCGATGAAGAGGGCGCGCTGCTCGTCGATGTTCGAGATATCCGAGAGCTCGACCGCGAGGGGAAGATTCCCGGCGCGTTCCATGCGCCGCGGGGGATGCTCGAGTTTTGGATCGATCCCGATTCGCCGTATTTCAAAGAAGTGTTCGCCGCCGACCGCGAGTTCATCTTTTTCTGAGCGGGTGGCGGACGGACAAGTTTGTCCGTGAAGATGCTTCAAGACATGGGAATGCCTCGCGTATCGCACATCGTCACGGGTTTCGGCGGCTGGCGCGAAGCCGGTTTTCCAGTCGAGGGCGGCAAGTCGTCGTGAGCGGGCGCGCCGAGGGAGTCTTGCACTGCAACTCGTGCGGTAGCAAGATGGCCCCATGCCCACTTTACTCTACATCGAAGCTTCCCCTCGAAAGGAGCGTTCGCACTCGATTCGAGTCGCCGACGCCTTTCTCGACAAATACGCCGCTGCGAATCCGTCGGACACGATCGATCGGCTCGACTTGTGGTCGGCCGACCTCCCGCGCTTTGATGGAGCCGCGCTGGACGCGAAGTACGCGATCATGCACGGGGAATCCCCGACCGAAGAGCAGCAGAGCGCTTGGGGGACGATCGAGCGCGAGTTCCGCCGCTTTGGCGATGCCGACAAATTCGTTTTCAGCGTCCCGATGTGGAACTTCGGTGTTCCCTACGTTCTGAAGCACTACATCGACGTCATCACGCAGCCGGGCATGGCGTGGAGCGTTTCCCCTGACGGAAGCTACCAGGGTCTCGTTCAGGGCAGCGCCGTCGTGATCTACGCCAGCGGCGCCGCCTATCACGACGGCAGCGGCTTCGAGGCCTTTGATCTGCAGAAACCCACCGTGGAGAATTGGCTCGCGTTCATCGGTATCACCGAGGTGCAGCGGATCGTGCTCGCCGGTTCTTTGGGTGATCCCGACGCCACGCGGGCGGCTGAGGCGGCTGCGGTCGCAGAAGCGGAGAAACTCGCGGCGCGCTTCTAGAAGCTCGGAGGTCGCGGAGATGGCTGTGAAGAAGCGCATGTTCTTCAACGCGTTCCACATGAACTGCGTCGTTCACCAATCACCAGGGCTCTGGGTTCGAGAAGACGACCACATGGCCGACTACAAGAACTTGGATTCCTGGATCGAGTTCGCGAAGCTGATCGAACGAGGGAAGTTCGACGCCGTATTCCTCGCCGATGTCGTGGGCACATACGATGTCTACGGAGGTAGTCGCGACGCTGCGGTCCGGGGCGCTGCCCAGGTTCCGGTGAACGATCCGATGCTGCTCATCCCTCCGATGGCGGCGGTGACCGAGCACCTGGGGTTCGGCTTTACGAGCTCCGTACTGCAAGCGCATCCCATCACGTTCGCTCGGCAGATCACCACGCTCGACCACCTCACCAAGGGACGGGTGGGCTGGAACATCGTGACGTCGTATCTCGAGAGTACCGGGCGCGCGTACGGCTTGGGCGGGCTCCCCGACCACGACGTCCGCTACGAGATGGCCGACGAGTTCTGCCACCTCTGTTACCAGCTGTGGGAAGACAGTTGGGCCGATGACGCCGTCATCGTCGACCGAGAGCGAGGCATCTACGCCGACCCGGCCAAGGTTCGCGATGTTCTTCACCAAGGAGACTTCTACAAGTTCGAGGGTTGCTACATCGCAGAACCCTCTCCGCAGCGAACCCCCGTGCTGTTTCAAGCCGGCGCGTCTGAACGCGGTGCGAAGTTTGCCGGCGACCACGCGGAATGCATCTTCGTCATCGGCGCAACGCCTGAAATCAGCGGCAACTATGTCAAGAACGTGCGTGCGCAAATGGCGCAGCGTGGGCGCAAGCCCGAGGATGTCCTGGGCTTTGCGTACATGAAGGTGATCACCGGAGGCACGGAAGAGGAGGCGCTCAGACTCCGCAACGAATACCTCGAGCAAATCGACTACGACGGAGCGATGGCCCTCATGGGTGGTTGGGCCGGCGTCGATTTGAGCTCTCTCGATCCCGACCAGCCGGTGGAATACATCGAGACCAACGCCGTGCGGACCATGCTGCACAGCTTCACCCAAGCGGATCCCAACCGAGAATGGACCGTCCGCGACATCACCCGCTACATCGGCTTGGGCGGCGCAGGCCCCGTACTCGTGGGTGCGCCCGAACAGATTGCCGACCAGCTCGAGGATTGGATCGACGCGGGCGTCGATGGTTTCAACCTGTCGTACGCCACCCTCCCGGGAAGTTTCGAAGACTTCATCGACGGCGTCGTGCCTGTGCTTCAGCGCCGCGGCCGCATGCAAACGGAGTACGCCGAAGGCACTCTTCGCGAAAAACTCTTCCCGGGTCGTGGCGCGCGCATCGCGCGTCCACACCCGGCGGCGACGTGTCGGCGACCTTGGTAAGCGCACTCGCCCAGCACCGGTTGGGCGAGCCCCCTTGACCCAGTTCGAGTACATCACCGTCCTACAGTCGATCGTCGTCGCGTTCGCACTCTCCGAGGTGTTATCGACTTGGGGCGGCCTCGTGAGAAACCGCGCCCGAGTCCGGATGTACTGGGTCTACATCGGCTGGAGCGGCCTCGTGTTGCTGGGCCTGATTCAGATTTGGTGGGGTACGTGGCAGTACCGCGAGGTCGGGTTTCCGAGCCTCCTATCGCTGCTTCTTCTGCTCGCACCGCCTCTGACGCTCGCGTTTGCCGCCTTTGTCTTCCAGCCGAACATGGCAGGGGACGAACCGATCGATCTGGTGGCCCAATACGAGGCCAATCGCAAATGGTTCTTCCCGCTGATGGCGCTCGTCCTCGCCGAACTGAGCGTTGTGGATTGGACGGTTGCCCGGCAGCCGATACTTCACGCCGAGAACCTCGTGCGCTTGTTGGGTGTTTTGCTGAGCCTCTCTCTCGCAATCGTCGAGAACCGTCGCGTTCACCAACTCGCGCTGGCGGGCTCCTTTCTTCTCTTCTTGGTATTCGTGAAAGTGGCCTACCAGGCGTCGTAGGCGCCCTGCGTTGCCGAACCGAGGCGTGCGCGAAAGAACGCGAGCACCCGGTCCCGAGCGGCGACAGTGGGATGACCCGCTTCGTCGCGAAAGTCGATGGTGAGGACGCTGTGCGGGCCGGTCGGGTTCCGGCTGTCGCGAACCTGCTTCGAATCGATTTCGATTCCCTCGAAACCGGTGCCGAGCTCTCGGTGGAGGCGCTGAAAGCGCTCAGGAGGCGAGGTTGAGTCTTCGCTAAAGCGAAGGCCCAACACCTTGCAGCCCGAAGCGACGCGCTCCTTGACTGTCGCGAGTTCCGCGTCGGAGATGTGGAGCCCGGCGCGGCGCGCTTTGCCGACGGGAAGCGGGAGCGAGGGTTGGCATAGGACGGGCGCCAAGAGAGCGGGTTCCATCATCAGGGCGAGCGCAAAGTTCCCGGTGAGACACATCCCGAGGGCGCCGATGCCCTCGCCTCCGCATTCGTCGTGGATGTGGCGAGCGAGGGCGCGAAGCCAGTCGCAGATCGGGCTCGACCGGTGCGCGGCGAGGACGCGGAACTCGCGGCTGATGCATGCGCGAGCGAGCTGGCCGAACGCGTAACCGTTCGAGACCGGTTTCCCGGTCGTCCCGAAAAGCACGGGTAGGAAAACGCAGAAACCCGCGTCGACCACTTCGTTCGCGAAGCGAATGACGTCGGGGTGCACTCCGGGTACTTCGTGCATGATGAGCACGCCCGATCCCTCGCCGCGGCGGAACACGGTTCGCGTTTTTCGATCGTGCGAAAAATCCGAGCGATCCCAACCCGGGATGTGGTTCGTCTCGATGCTGACCCCCGGAAGTCGCTAGGGCGTGATCGCGACCTTCAGTACGCCGTCTCGTTGGCTCCCGAAGAGGTCGTAGGCCGCTTCGATCTCGTCGAGTTTGAAGCGGTGCGTCACCAGTGGTTCGAGGTTGACTCTCCCGGAAGCGATGACGGTCATCATCCGACGCATGCGCTCCTGGCCCCCCGGACAGAGTGTGGTGGCGATGCAGCGATCGGCCAGGCCGGCGCCGAAGGCATCGAGCGGGACCTTGAGATCCTCGGAGTAGACGCCGAGGCTCGAAACCGTTCCGCCGGGCTTGATGACCCGCAAGCAGCGCTCGAAGGTCTCTTGAAGTCCCAGCGCTTCGATGGCCACATCGACGCCGCGTCCGTCGGTGAGTCGGAGGATTTCTTCCACAGGGTCGACCTTGTGGAAGTCGATCACGTCATCTGCACCCATCCGTTTCGAGATCTCGAGGCGTGCGGGAACTGTGTCGACGGCGATGATTCGCGTGGCTCCCATCAGCTTGGCGCCGGCCGTCGCACAAAGGCCGATCGGTCCCTGAGCGAAGACGGCCACGGTGTCTCCGATCCGGATCTTGCCGCTTTCGGCGCCGCTAAAGCCCGTCGTCATGATGTCCGGGCACATCAACACCTGTTCATCGGTCAGCTCTTCGGGAACAGGGGCCAGGTTCGCCGCCGCGTTGGGAATGACCACGTACTCGGCTTGCGCGCCGTCTACGGTGTTGCCCAGCTGCCAGCCTCCCATCGCCTGCCCGCCGCACTGGGAATGGTGCCCTTCGAAGCAGGAGGCGCACTGGCCGCACGGCGTAATTGCGCCCGCGATAACCCGTTGGCCCTCCTCGAAGCCGCGCACTCCCGAACCGAGGGCCGCGATCACGCCGACGGGCTCGTGCCCGACCGTGAGTCCTTTTGCAACGGGGTATTCGCCTTTGAGGATATGGACATCGGTGCCGCAGATCGTTGTCGTGCTGACACGCAGTAGCGCTTCGCCCGGACCCGGGCTCGGAATCGGCTTCTCCTCCAGGACGATCCGTCCCGGTTCGACAAAAATCGCGGCTTTCATCTTGTCCATCTCGGCCTCCTTCGCATTGTCATTCTCTACCTACGCTGCCGGAATGGGAAGCAATTGAAGCGCCGTCGACACCTACTTTCCGCACCAGCGCAGGGGAAAACCCGTCGGATCCCAGAAGTGCGACGGTGAGTAGGAGAAGCGCCGCTCCTCCGGCGACGGAAAGGGCTCACAGCCGCCACCCTCGCAGTAACCCAGCGCGTTGCCGACCAGGGTCTCTCCCTCGAACCTCGATTCGAGGGGCACGGCTGCGGGTCGAAGATTGTTGTCGACGATCAGCAGGCCACCGGCTTCGCCCCCGTCGTCAGAGAACTGAAGCAGCGTCGAACCTTCGGTCCACACGACCGTGTAGAACTTCGCGTCCGCAAGCGCAGGACAGTTCGTTGTGGAGCTGTGCGTGGTGGTGTGGAGGACGTACCAACCGTGCCGAACGCCGATGACTTCGTCCGCGCGTCGTGCGCGTTCCAGGGCTTCTGCGGCGGTGTCGATCTCCGCCAGATCCGCAAGCGCGGGATCGCGCGTCGCGGTGTTTGTTCCGCCGCCGCATGAAGCGAGGAGGAGCACAACTAGCACCAACCACGTCATCTCCGGAGTTTACAAAAGAAAGAGACCCCGAGCCGAAGCCCGAGGCCTCTCGTCGATGCCTTTTTTGCGTTACTCGAGTTCGAAGAGCTTCCCGTTCCAAGTGCGTTTCGCGAGGTTGACGCGCCCTTCGGCGATGACCGTTTGACCGTTCCCGAGCGTCACGGCTCCGCGGGTTTCCCACTCTCCCGGCTTCTCGAGCCAGTAAACGCCCATCCCTTCGCCGTGGAGAACACCCGACTCGAGGAAGCCCACCCCTTTGTCCGAGTAACTTCCCCGATCGTTGGTTCCGGTGTAGATCACGGTTGACACGACGGTACCGGAGAGTTGTCCGGAGACTTCGCCCTCCATGTTCACCTCAATGGTGCGCTGATCGCCGTCGATGTTTGTGACGGTCATCGATGTCGACTTGCTCTTGTAGCTTCCGATCTCTTTTCCGGTGGGCATGGCGTTTCCTTTCGATAAGAGTTGCCCTGCACCACCAGTAGACTCCTCGCGTCGACTCCGAGCAATCGAAATCGCCGCTCCCCGCGAGAGCCCCGTGGGCAGCTCGCTTGCCGCTCAGTCACGGAGTTTCTCGTTCAGTGTACGAGATCGCCGCTCGCGGGAAGCTCGGGACGTACCGTTACGAGCTCGGCAGACGTGAGTTCGGGACCGACCGCTACGATCAGCACGATGTACCGTCCCCACGGTTCGCCGTCGGGCTTCCGGAATGCGACAGCAATCGCGACGTCGAGTTCGTCCGACGACAAAAAGGGCTCCGGAAGCTCGATGTCACCGAGGTGTGTCGTCTCACTGATCCAGCCGCTGACCGGTCGTTGCACTTGATCGAGGGCGTCTTGAAGCAGCTGGTGCAACGCCTCCTCGGAAGATGTGCCTCGTTGAATGCGGATTGCCGCCTCTAGGCACAAATCCGACAACGACGTCCGCAACACGGGAGACCGAGTGTTTCTCAACCGTCGCTCTGTTTCGAGTTTTCGCAGGATTGAAGCGACGTGGGCCTCATGCTCATCCGACCCGAAGATCTGGTAGGTGCCAATGAGAAGGCCACGAAGGCTCGCGCTCGATCTCGCCTCGCTAAGTGCACCCACAGCGATCGTACGCGCCTCTGGATCGAGGAGGCTTGCGCGCTTCGCGGGAGATTCGAGCATGCCGCGAATCAGACGCTCGAGATTCGTGTAAGCCGTCGACCAGCCCCACGCAACCGCTCCGGATTGCACGATGTCTTCGACACGCCAGCCGGCCATCATCCCGAGCATGACAAGGTCCGTGGTCGAACCGGGAGCATTCCCCGAGATAGAGGCCATCAAGTGAGGGGCCAACTCGCGGCCAACCTCGCTTTGCGTTGAAGAGAACTCGAGAGCCGTGAGACCGGCTTGCTCCCGGATCTGGTTGACAATTCTTGCCGCCGCGCGTTCGAGAACGGCCGGATCGTCCGCGTCGCGGCGAACGTCAAAGCGGACTCGCCGATACCGCGATGACCGATCCTTCTTAGGGCGGAACATCAGATCGAGGACTGAATGCGCGACGAACCGCCCTGCGGGTTGTGCCAGCAATACCGCTTGGACGGACTCTTCGACCCCCGCGTGTTCGCAGGTAAACGAGAAGTGCGGCAAGCGAACCGTGTCGTCTTGCTGGCACACTTCCACACCAAACTCGCCGCGGTTCGCCAACAGTGACACACTCTCACTCGGGTTCAGCAAGGTACCGCGAACGCGCACTGGCTCACCGGGCGTCCGCTCCGTGACGATCTTCTCGAACTGCACGCGTCGTCGTCCGCTTGCGACGACAAAGAGCCCGGTGTCGGCACGACGACCGTACCAGACGCCCGCACTCAACGGCCCACCAACGAGGTGCTTTTCAAGCATCTCTTGGATGCGATCGGCCTGGTTGAGCATCACCGCTTGGTCATCCTCGACACTGCGGAAGTAGAGGGAACTCGTAGAGACTCCGACAGAGGCGGCGTTGCATCGCGCTGTGATGAAGCGGCGGAGCTCGGGCGTCGGGTTTGCCTCGTGCTCGAAATAGAAGAGCCCGATCTCCCGAGCGACACAGTGCATCGCTTCGGTCGGCACGATGAGTCCAGCCCGTTTTTCCGCCGCCTGCTTCAAGACGGTTCCCCAGAGCGACGTGTCAACGAAAGGGGCGGGATCGATCGCATCGGGGAACGGTCCAGACAATTCCCATTCCGGTACGTCTTTCTCGGTTGCTTCGAAGATGCCGTGAGGAACGGTTCCTTGTCCCAGTGACTGAAGGGTCTCGGGCGTCGGAAAGGGGGAATCTCTTTCCGCGGCCAAGGCGTTGGCCGCATCGAGGAGGATGGTCCCGAGTGCCATGAGCAGCAACCGGGTGATACCTCTGCTGGGTCTTGAATCTCGCATGTCAGGCAAATCGGGAGATTCAAGCGTGTGCTTGAAGGGGCCGTCTCCGGCTACAACTCTTGCAACTTTTGTTGCACGTCTTGGGTCATCGGGTTCACACGCGTTGACCCGCGCGAATGGAGTCAGTTTGTCATGAACGCGCTCGTCGATTTTCTCCTGTTCCGAAAGATGGCCTCTCCCTTCTTGCTCCAGATTCTCTTCTGGGCGGGCATCGGGGGGACGTTCTACGGCGCCTACGTCCTGCTTCAGCTCGACAATTGGGCGTGGTGTCCGGCTCTTGTTTTCGGAAGTCTCGGCACACGCGTGCTCTTCGAGCGTCTGCTCTTGTCGTTCCGGAGCTTCGAGCAGCTCGAAGAGCTCGTCGACCTGCTCCGGCGCAACACCGGGGAGCAGTTTCTCGGCAAGTAGCCGCTTTTTATCCAACGGACGCGACACGTTTTCCGGAAAACCGGCACTCACTTGGGCCCGCCATCTCGGCGCACCCCTGTACTTCCGGAAGAGGAACTAAATTTGCGTATCGCGTCACTTCTCTTGACTTCGTGCCTTGTACTCGTTCTCGCGGCTCCGGGCCTCGCCCGCAACGAGCGCAACCGATCGGTTCGTCCTGTGACCGATCGCGACTTCTACGACAACGGGCGTCCGGACCCCGGCAAAGTCGAACTCGGGCGCCTGCTCTTCTTCGACAAGGTCTTGAGCGGAAACGAAAACATCTCCTGCGGTAGCTGCCATCACTCCCTCACGGACACAGGCGACGGCCTGTCGCTGTCGATCGGCGAAGGCGGCGTTGGACTGGGCGTGACCCGCGATACCGGAGCCGGCGACGACGCCGTGCACGAGCGTGTACCGCGCAATGCCCCCCCGGTCTTCAACCTCGGCGCTCGTGAATTCATGACCCTCTTTTGGGATGGGCGCGTCACGATCGACGAAGATGGTCACTTTGTTTCGCCGGCCGGAGCCGACCTGCCCGAAGGTCTCGACAACCCCCTCGCGGTTCAGGCCATGTTCCCGGTCACGTCCGGTACGGAGATGGCGGGCCAGCCCGGCGAGAACGCGCAGGCCGACGCTGCTGCCGCCGGCGATTTGCCCTTGGTGTGGGAAATCATCGCCGAAAAGCTCCGGGGGATTCCCGAGTACGTCGATCGTTTCTCCGCGGTCTACGACGACGTGAGTCATGCCTCGGATGTGACCTACGTGCACGTCGCCAATGCGATCGCGGCTTTCGAAGCTTCGGACTGGCGTTTCACGGACAGCCCGTTCGACGAGTTCTTGCGCGGTAATCGCGATGCGATGAGCCGGAGCGCCCAGCGCGGAATGCGGCTCTTCTACGGAAAGGCGAACTGTTCGAGCTGCCACGCCGGCCCGTTCCAGACCGATCACGACTTCCACGCGATCGCGATGCCCCAGATCGGGCCGGGAAAGGGCGA
This sequence comes from Myxococcota bacterium, assembly GCA_965223705.1. Classification (GTDB taxonomy): domain Bacteria; phylum Myxococcota_A; class UBA9160; order UBA9160; family UBA6930; genus UBA6930. Next base: position 951,437 of record OZ245015.1, read on the forward strand.
CGGCGTCGACGGGAACGAAGATTTCGGACGGTTCCGCGAGACGGGTGATCCCGATGATCTCTTCCGGTTCCGCACGCCGACGCTTCGCAACGTCGCGTTGACGGGGCCCTGGGGACACGCCGGTGCGTACGACTCTCTCGAGGCGGTTGTCAAGCACCACCTCCGGCCCCGCCGTTCACTTCGCCGATACGATCCGAGCCAGGCCGTGTTGCCACCGCGCCCCGATCTCGACGCGCTTGATTTTCTCGTGATGGCCGATCCGGGGAAAGTCCGCGCGATCGCCGACGCAAATGAGCTACGAGGACAGCGCCTGCGCAAGTCGGAGTTCCAAGACCTCATGGCGTTCCTGCACGCGTTGACGGATACCGACGCCATCGATCTCAGGAAAGACGTTCCGATGACGGTGCCGAGCGGCCTCCCGGTGTTTGACTAGTCTGTCGGGCGGTTGTCTAGGATGATATCCCGATGAAGCCGTGGCTCGCGCTCGTTTTCTTGTCCCTCCTGTGCACGATCGCCCGTGCGGACGGGACGAAGGGCGCATTGATCGTGCATGTGACGGGTGCGGAATCGAGCGAGGGCCGAATCTTGGTCGCGCTCTTCGACTCGGAGTCGAGCTATCTGAAGACGCCGGTGGCGCAGGGGGCGTCGGGCATCGACGAGAAGGGCTCGGGCGCGGTTCGGTTCGGCGAACTCGCCCCGGGCTCGTACGCGGTCACCGTGTTCCACGACCGGAACGGCAATGGCGAACTCGACACGGGGTTTTTCGGAGTCCCGAAAGAGCCCGTTGGTTTTTCGAACAACGCCAAGGCCCGCTTCGGCCCCGCGAAGTGGGAGGCGACGCGCTTTTCCGTCGACGGGCCGTCGGTCGTGCAGAAGATCTCCCTCGTGCAGGCGGGCTCGTCGTAGGTAAACGAAGCGGCTACGTGAGCGGGCGCGATCCCGACGTGTCAAGCTCCGCAGGTATGACGCTCGAAAACTTGGGAAACGTGGGCGAGTTCCTCGGCGCCATCGCGGTGGTCACTTCCCTGATCTACCTCTCGGTGCAGGTCCGACAGAACTCTGCCCTTCAACAAGCATCCGTCGTGAGCGCTGTCTCCGACGCCGTGGCGTCTTCGCTATCCGCGATGCACGATACCGAGACGGCCGACCTCATGATTCGCGGGCTGGCGGGCCTCGAGCCGTTGTCCGACGTGGAACGGTTCCGCTTCAGCGTGCTCATGTTCACCGTCTTCAACTCTTGTCAGAAGGCTTTCTACCTCCACCAGTCGGGCGTGGCGCCCGAAGATCTGTGGACACGGATCCAGGGGGTCATCCGCTTCTACTTTGAAAACCCCGGTGTTCACGAATGGTGGGAGGGTGCGACCGATCGAATCGGTCCGGCCTTCGTCGACTGGGTCGATCAAAACGTGCTCTCCGCGCAGGAGCGCACGGCCCGCTAGCGTCGGGCCCTCGCAGAGGCCCCCAGGGCAGCGAGGCCGAGAGAGAGGAGAAGGGCCGTCGACGGCTCAGGCACAGGCTCTCCCAGAACCCTGAACGTGAGGTCGGAATCGAGTGGTTGGCCGGAGCGGCCCAGGAATGTGCCGCCCGGGTACCAGTCGATGAAGTTCGACGCGAGCACCGAGTAGCCGCCCCGCGCTTCGTCCGGGACTTCGATCCGAAAGCTGTAGTTCTCACCGGGCGTCAGCCGGATTCCGAAGCCGCTCAGATCGAAATCCAACCAATGATCACCGGTGAAGCCAAACGGGCGCGTGACGCTCGCGAGCTGATCGGGAGGGTTCGGCGTGTAACCCAAGCCGCGAAACAGCGTCAGCGTGCCGACGGGCTGCGTCGAGTTTGCCGTGTTCGCGAGCCGGTACCAGAAGGAAATCGTCTGAAGCGATTCGACGCTTTCGTCGGCGAGGAAGGATTGACCGAAGATCGAATCACCTCTCGCGAAGGTTGGACCACCGCCGATCGTGGGTTGAATGATGTCGGCGCTCGCACTCGACGCGACGAATACCGACGCGGCCAAGAGGGCTGCGGCCCGAGTCAACGAGCGCTTGTGCTGTGCTCCGCGCATGCGGTAATCGCTCCCTGCCGGCGAGAGGCGTTGGCTTCCTTCGGCCCGGGAGGTTAGTCGCCAGCGTGTCGCAGCGCACAGCCGGGCTAGGATCGAACCTTCGGCCGCCCCAGTCGGGTGAACCCGGCGAGCCCGACGACCATCATGAGCGCCGTGCTGGGCTCGGGGGTGGGGATCGGAGTCGTGGTTGCAGAAAGTCCGGGGTTGACGGTGACGAGGGCTTGAAGTGCCAGGTTGCTCCCGAAGGTCGTCGTCGGGTCGACCTCGACCCCCGACCAGTCCAATGGATCAAAACCCGTGATGCCCGAGAGATCGGCGCCGATGAAAAAGCTGTCGCGGATCCTCACGCCAGAGAAGTCGCCGTGTAGCTCCGAAAACTCGAAAATGCCGTCGGAAAGATCCGAACCGACACCAGCCGAGATACTCGCATTGGAGATCAGGGCCTGATCGAAGTCGACGTTGTCTCCGAGAACGATGGACCCGTAGTAGCTCGTGTTCTCGAGTCTCAGCTGACGAATTTGCACACCGCTCGCGGCCTCGAGGTTCGCGTTGAACAGGGTCGAACCGTTGAAGCGGACGCCCGGATCCACCTCGACATCCAGCTCGAAGCCGGCCGGTCCGTGAACCGTCGCCGCTTGCACCCAGGTATCGACGATGAGAAGACCCGCCTGGCCGCCGGCGAACGTCACCGTCTGGTTGTCCAGGTTGCTTCCAGAAGCGACGATGACCTCCAGGGCCTGGCCCCGCTCCGCGGACGCCGACAGGCCGAGCGCAACGCCGCACAAGACGAGGGCCACCGATCGAACCCCTCGCGTGCTGGTCGCTACGTGCGCAAGGTCGCGTCGCTTGCGGGTCCCGAACGCGGCGAGACCCGAGATTCCGAGGCCCATTAAGAGAGCCGTACCGGGTTCCGGGACCGGATCGGGAACGATCGTCACGGTATCGATGGAGGAGCGGGCAACCGCGGCTCCGTTGATCAACAAACCGGTCGCGTCGAAGAACGCCGACGGGACTGGCGGCGTCGTCGGAAGCGCGTTGGTCGGGAGGTAGCAGCAAGAGAAGCTGTCCCCCGTGAAAACGAGTTGGAGCTGCGCGTTCGGTCCGAACCCGATGTCGGAGCCCGAGAGGTCGGCGATGTACCAGAGCTCCTCGGGAAAACCTAGGCCGCCGTCGATCGCAACGTAGAGCTCGCGGAATCCACCGCCGAAGTTCCAGGTGTTGCCCGCGACCGAGAACGACGCGCCCTGGATTGCGGCGGCGTAGCTTGCGCTGTTTCCACCCGGGGCGGGGTTCGGGACCGTCGGGTCGAACGTGATCGTGGCCGTCCAGGCCTCGCCGATCAGTCCGCTCGGAGCGCCATCGTCGGCGCTTACCGTGCCGGTGAATTGGAACGTCAGCGCCGAGGCGTTCGCCGCACCGAAAAGCATGAGCGCCGCGCAGAATGTAAAGCCGAGCAAGGTTGTGCGAAGCATTGCCGTCTCCCTCTTTCCCAAGAGGTCGTAGACAACGCAATGGCTGTGCCAGTCGATGCGGAAAGCCGAAAACAGGCGTGGCTTCGGTGGGTCTGCGCCTTTCGGCGCATACGCGTTGCGCGTGCAATCGGCGGGCAACTGTGGGTAGCGGAGGCTCTTAAGGGGATACCGACGGACCCCGCCAGGTGTGAGTGGCCCCGACGCGGCGTTTGGTGACGGTGAAAAATCAGCGCCCGGCGGGCATGCCCTCGCTCGGAAACTGAATTCGGCCGCAAGAAGCGGATACCCCCGCGATCCCAGCGCGCGTAGCCTTCGCGCGAGTCGAAGGGGAGAACGTCACGGAAGCTCTGAAGGACAAAGTCGCTCTCGTTACGGGAGCTTCCCGCGGCATCGGAGCTGCCACCGCTATCCGACTGGCCGAGGGCGGTGCCGAGGTCGTCGTGAACGTCCGCGAGAGCCTGTCCGAAGCGGAGTCGTTGGTTTCGGAGATCCGCCGGGCGGGCGGCCGGGCGAGTGTCATCCAGGCGGATATGTCCCGGGTGTCCGAGGTGCGGGGCATGTTCGCCGAGCTCTCCGACCGCTTCGGTCGTCTCGACGTTCTCGTCGCGAACGCCGGATACTGCGTGTTTCGATCGATCGCGGAGACGAGCGAGGAAGACTTCGAGCGGATCTTCGCGGTGAACGCCCGCGGCACCTTCTTCTGCCTCCAGGAGGCCATTCGCCGCATGTCGCACGGCGGTCGAATCATCTGCGTCTCAACCATAGGAACCCGCCTCCACCTCGAGGGCGGCGCGGCCTACTTCGGCAGCAAGGCGGCGATCGAGCAGTTCTGTCATGTGCTCGGCCGTGAGGGCGCTCCGCGCGGGATCACCGTCAACGTGGTCTCCCCTGGATTCGTCGAGACGCGAATGCTCGCGGAGTCGCTCGATCCTTCTGGGTCGGCTTCGCTCGTCGACATGACGCCCCTCGGACGCCTCGGCGCGCCCGAGGACATCTCCGAAGTCATCGCCTTTCTCGCGGGCCAAGAGCGGGCCTGGATCACGCGACAGAACCTCGCGGTCGACGGGGGCATCGTCAGCCGATGACGCGCCCCGCATCGACACAGCACGGTGAAGGAGGGACGCATCGATGAGTTCCCTGAGCGGAAAGGTCGCGGTCGTCGCCGGGGCGAGCGTCGGAATCGGCGCAGCGACAGCGGAGTTGTTCGCTGCGGAAGGCGCACGGGTCGTTCTCGGAGCGCGCCGGTCGGAGGAGCTCGACGCGTTGGCCGATCGGATCGGCACCGCGGGTGGGCACGCTGTTGCGCTCGCCGGAGACGTCACCGACGAATCGTACGCGCGCGCGCTCGTCGATTTAGCGCGCGAGCGTTTCGGAAGGCTCGACATTGCCGTCAACAACGCCGGGTCGCTCGGCAAGATGGGACCGACACCGGAACTACAGCTCGCCGATTGGCATCGCGTCGTCGACACGAACCTCACCAGTGCCTTCTTGGGCGCGAAACACCAGCTGCCCGCGATGATCGACGCGGGTGGGGGGTCGCTCATCTTCACAGGAACCTTCGTGGGTCACACCGTCGGCTTCCCCGGCGTGGCCGGCTACGCGGCGAGCAAGTCCGGTTTGATCGGGTTGACCCAGGCTCTGGCCGTCGAGTTCGCCGAGCAGGGAGTGCGCGTCAACGTCATTCTTCCCGGCGCGACGGATACGGCGATGTATCGGGAGATGAACGACACGCCCGAGTCGCGCGACTTCATCACCAGCCTCTACCCGATGCGTCGGGTCGCGAGTCCCCAGGAGATCGCGAAGTCGATGCTCTACCTCGCGTCCGACGCCTCGAGCTTTACGACGGGCAGCGCGCTGTTGGTCGAAGGAGGAGTTTCGATCAACCGCACGTGAAGGAGCCGCACTACCCCTGCAAGACGTCGAGAGCGTCGTTCGCAAACTCGGCGTACTCGATCACGGTCCCGTCCGGGTCGCGCACACAGAGGAACTTCGCTTCGACGCCGGACGGGGCAACTCCAGGAGCCGTTTCGTAGGGCGAAACCGGTCCCACGAACTCGACCCCCTTCTCCTCGAGGTAGTCGGCCACGGACTGAACGTCGGCCACTTCGAAACACAGCCGAGCGATCCCGACATTGTCGAGTGACTTGTAGGCCTCGCCCGACGTGGGCGGATCGAGGAACTGGATGATGTCGAGAAACGGCACCGGGTTGTCACCGGGAATCTTCATGAAGACGGCCCTGAAACTTCGGTTGTTCTCGAGGCCGAGTCCGCTCCACACCCCGGCACCCGGCCCGAAAATCTGATCCGCGAAGACTTCAAACCCCAACATTTCGTAGAAGGGGATCGTCCTCTCCATGTCTCGCACACAGATGTTCGCGTGCACCATTTGGCGTATTTGAATCGCGGTCATTCGTTATTTCCTCCGACGACATCTACGCGGTTGGATCGCCCTCGGCTCCCGGGTCGCCTCGGGTGAGCCCGCGATAGGCGTCTCGGGCCGTGCTCTCGCCATACAGGACTTCGTAGACCTCGCGCGAGATGGGCATCCCGACGCCGTGCTTCCCGGCGAGATCCATGACCACGCGCGTGGTGTTGATGCCCTCGGCGACCTGGTTCATCTCGGCGATGATGTCTTCGATACTGCGTCCCTTGCCGAGTTCCTCGCCCACGTGACGGTTGCGGCTTTGGGGGCTGGTGCAGGTTGCGATGAGATCTCCCATTCCGGTGAGACCCGAGAAGGTCGGTCGCTCTCCACCCATCGCGACACCGAGCCGAGTGAGCTCCGCTAAGCCCCGAGTGATCACGGCTGACCGGGTGTTGTCGCCGACGCCGAGTCCGTATCCCATGCCGACGGCGATGGCCATCACGTTCTTCAAGGCGCCGCCCAGTTCGCAGCCGACGACATCGTGGTTCGTGTAGACGCGAAAGAGGCCCGACTTGAAGAGCCCTTGAAGTTGCCGGGCGATCTCGCTCCGTTCGAACGCGACCACACTTGCCGACGCGTAACCAGCCATGATTTCCTTCGCGAGGTTCGGTCCGGTCAGGACTCCCGCCGGGTGGTCGGGCAGCACTTCGTGCATCACCTCGGTCATCCGCAGCTGGCTGCCCGGCTCGAGCCCTTTGGCGAGGCTCACCACCGGGACCCAGGGTCGTATGAAGGCCGCGGCCTGTTCGAGGACCTCGCGCATGTGGTGAGACGGGATGCCGACCACGAGAACGTCGGAGTCGCGTACGGCCTCCTCGAGGGAAGCGGTAGCGCGTACGGATCTCGCCACCTTGGCGTTCGGCAAATACCGGGTATTGGTGTGCTCGGTGTTCACCTCGCGAGCGGTCTCCTCGCGCCGACACCACAGAACGACCGGGGCGTTGTGGCTGATGATGTGGGCGATCGTGGTTCCGAACGATCCAGCACCCAACACGCCCACTCGCAACGTCATGACGAACTCTCCAGGCCGCCCCCGCGAACCAGTATGACTTGCCGGGTCGAGAGCGCCATCGATCTTGTGCGGGGGCTATGTATCTAACTTTCGCACCGGATTGACTTCCATTCGCGCTCGTGTTTCCCTCGGTAGGCTGCACATCCAACTCCGATCGGCAGCTACGAGGGACTGCGGTGTCCGACCGCCTCACCCAGCAGGACGCGTCCTTTCTCTACGGCGAGACGGCGAGCGGCCCGATGCACGGGTCCATGATCTCGGTCATCGACGGCGAAGTCCCCTTCGATGCCATCTACCGACACATCGAAGCCAGGATTCATTTAGTCCCCCGCTATCGCCAGCGTCTCGCTTTCGTTCCGTTCAATCTGGCGCACGCCGAGTGGGTCGACGATCCCGAGTTCAACCTCGAGAACCACGTCGTTCGACACGAGCTCCCAACCGGAACGAGCCTTGCGGGAGCCGTCGAAAAGGCGCTCGAGATCAACGAACCCCTGCTCGACCGCGCTCGGCCCCTATGGCGCTGGCACGTGTTCGAGGGCTTGCCCGGGCAAACGTTGTTGATGCAGAGCTTCCATCACGCCATGGTGGACGGCGTCTCCGGGATCGACATCACGATGGTCCTGTTCGATTTGAAACCCGAGCCGCCGCCTCCACCCGCCGCCGAGGGCGTCTGGGCACCGGATCCCCTTCCCACGCCGGTTGAATCGCTTCGGCAGGCCGTGGGTGAGCAGGCTCGAGCGTTACGCGACGCCAATCCACTTGCAGCACTCGGTGAGTCCGCGAGGCAACCCGATCTCTGGCGTCGCGGGGCGGAGACGATGCTGAAGATGCTCGGCCGACCCGCGATCTTCGCCCCCTGGAACGCGGGGAACGTCGGCCCGAAACGCAAACTCGAGTGGACCCGCTACGGCTTCGCCGAGTTCCGCGAGATCCGGCGCAGCTTCGGTGGAACGATCAACGACGTCGTCCTGACCGTCGTGAGCGAGGCGGCCGCCCGCTATCTGAAAGCTCGTGGCGAGTCGATCGAGGACCAGCACTTCCGCGTGATGTGTCCGGTCAGCGTGAGGCGAGAGGACGAAGGCGGCGCCCTCGGAAACCGTGTTTCCGGAATCTTTCCCATGCTTCCCGCCTGGCCGATGGACGTGGTCGAACGGCATTCGGCGGTCTGCGAAGAAACGGCGAGGATCAAAGAGAACCAAGAGGCGCAGGCGCTCGAGTTCATGATGGAAGCGATGCCTGCCTTGCCGCCCGTCGCCATGGCGCAGACTTTACTCGTGGGAACGCTCTTCGATCCGACCGTTCTCGCCGCACGTCTCCCGGCTCCGCTGCCTCCGAGAATCGACCCGCGCGTTCCTTTCTTCGGAATCAATTTCACCTGCACCAACGTTCCGGGCGTGCAGGTTCCGCAGTACGTGGCCGGACACCGCATTCTCTACAACCTGGGCATCCTGATGTTGGGGGGCAACCTCGGGTTCGGGATCGGGGTCGGCAGCTACAACCGGGAGGTGGTCTTCAACCTCATCTGCGAACCCCGGCTTCTTCCGGATCTCGGCCTCATGCGCGCTGGCCTCGACGACTCTTTTTCCGAACTCCTCAAAGAAGCGCGGAACCGCGCGAGTTCCGCGCACCCGTGAGCGTGGGGAAGGCGACTATGGCGACGTACACCGACCGTTTTCCACAGACCGTGACCCTCGATGGCGACGCGAAGGTCGAGATACGGGTGATGGACGTCGGCGATCGTGATGCCGTGCTGGCCTTCGCCAGGGCATTACCCGAGAGGGATCTACTTTTCTTGAGGGTGGATCTGACGTCCGCCGACGTGGTTGACGATTGGATGGACAACCTAAAGAGCGGCCACTCCACTTCGTTGGTCGCTTACGAAGACGGAGAGTTGGTGGGCTACGCGACGGTTCATCGGGACCCCGCTCCCTGGACCCGCAGGGTGGGCGAAATCCGGGTCAACGTGGGGCCTTCTCAGAGGGGAAAGGGTCTGGGGCGAAATCTCACGTCGCAGATCTTCGACGTTGCAAGGGAACTCGGGTTGAAGAAGTTGATGGCGACCATGACCGTCGATCAACACGGGGCACAGGCCGCGTTCCGTCGCTTGGGCTTCGTTCCGGAGGCGCTGCTCGCCGACTACGCCGAAGACCGGGAAGGCACTGCACACGATCTGGTGATCATGTCCTACGACATCGAAGGTCTGACCGACCGACTCGATGAGCCCATCCGTATCTAGTCACCATCCTTAGACGGCTTCGCTGAGGCGCCCCGCCAGGACCTCGTAGACCCGCGGATGGAACGCCATGCCCACGTGGGTACAGTTCACCTCGTCGTTTCGTTCCGGGTCGTCTCCCATGCAGCTCTCCCAGTGCGCCACGCCGTCTCTTCGCGAGTAGATCGCGAACTGAGGGACACCGGTGGGATCCGGGTCCAAGGTGTTCTTCACGAACGTGCAAAGGCAGTGGCCCGTGCCGCATGAGCTGCGCAGGTTGCGACCCACGAGTGCTCCCCTGGCCGCCTTGAGATGATCCCAAAGGCCCACGACCGAGGGGTGGGCCCGGACGAGGTCGCGAAACGGGGAGCCCAGGGTGACGACCCGGTCGATGTGCTCCGGGGCTTGCTGGACGAGGCTGCGGCCGAGCATGCCGCCCAGGCTGTGCCCGACGATCCGCACCTTCTGGCCAGATTTCGCATGGATCCCGCGAAGCCGGGCCAACAAGCTCCTCGCGGTCGTGTCGGGGCAGTCGGTGTTGAAAGGGATTCTCGAGAAGTGGCTCTCGTAGCCGATCCGGAACAGCCAGCGGTGCATTTCGAACATCACCACGTCGTTCGAAAGGAAGCCCGGGATCACGAGAACGGGCTCCCGATTCCCGCGCGGCACTCCGTGGCCGTAGTAGACGGGGCTCATCCGGAGGGAGAGCCACTCGAAGGGCCAGAGGACTTCGCGCCAGATCGGCGTGTTGACGTGCTCGACCGAGGGGTCGAATTCGAAGGGGTCGCCCAACCCCTTCGGGTTCTCAACAGCGGGTGATTCGCTCAATTCTTCCACCGGGTACTTGCGCTGCGCAGTCAGGAGCGCCGGATCGCGAGCGATCCGGCGACGATCGAGTCACCCGCCGTGCGGTTCTCAGCTCCGGAGCGACTCTAGGCTCCTTTGCCAGGCTTCGCTCATCGGATTGTTGAGGCCGAAGGACCGGCCGATCTCCATCGCGGACTCGGCAGCTTCGCGGGAGCTTTCCATCACCATCTGCATCGACTCGCGCAGGCTTTCAGCCGCCGCCGCTTGCTCCTTGTAGAGGTCCTTTGCGAAGTCGAGGCCCCGGTTCTGGGACTCGATGGCCGCTTCGAGCACCGCCTTCGAGTTTTCGGAATAGGCGTTCGGATGGGTCGCGAACAACTTGGTGAGCTCGAGGGCTTCGCGCTGACCCTGCAGTACCTGCTCGGACATCATGTCGACGATCTTGCTGCTGCGCTGGCGGGCGGCGGCCATCGCCTCGTTCAGGCGGTCCTGGTTCTCGATGATCTTGTCGATGAACTGACCAATCTCGTTGGTGTCGTCTTTCTTTTTCGCACTCTTCGCAGAGGCCATGGCAATTCTCCTTGATGGGCGGCGGTCATGATGGCCGCGCATTGCCGTTGCGATTGGAACATATATATGTCATTTGCATATACATGTCAAGTTTTCTCGCTGGGCCGTTCCCCTGGGGAGTAAGGCGGGCTCAGGTCGAGCGCTCCGCCAGCCATCGGTCGATCTGCGGCCACAACCGGTATTTGGCATTGCCTCCGGCGATGAGGCTGACGTGGCCGCCCTTCAAGACGATGTCCTGCTTGTCGTCACTGGACACGAGGTCGACCAGATCCCTCGACGAGGCATCCGGGACGAGATAGTCGTGCAAGGCGCGGACGTGAAGAAACGGGGCCCGGATCTTCCCGATGTCTACGGTGTGGTCGCCGATCCTGAACTCTCCGCGGAACAGCTTGTTGGCGACCAGGAAATCCTTTTGCATCTGGCGCGCGACCTCCCCAGGGAAGGGGATTTGATCGTTCGCCCAGCGTTCGATTCGCGTATGGGCTTTCACGAACTCGTCGTTCTCGACGTTGTCGAGCAGCTTCATTTGACCTGACACGCGCTGCAGGGGACGGAGCATCTCGATCGAGGAGACGATGAGCTCCGGCGGGACGTTGCCCAGGGAGTCGATGAGCCGGTCGATGTCAAAGTGCGCTGGATCCGCCCAGGTCCGCTGGAACTCCATTCCGTCGGAGTTCACTGGGGTCGTCAGGCACAGCAAGTTTTTGAGCGGCCCGTCCGCGTGCGTCGCGGCGTACATCGCGGCGATGGTTCCGCCCAGGCAGTACCCGGCGAGGGTGAAGTCGTCTTCGCCCGAGTCCTCGCAGACGCGAGCGACGCAATCGGGCAGGAAGTCGAGGACGTAGTCCGCGAAAGAAAGCTTGGCGTGCTCCGGGCGGGGGATCCCCCAATCGATCATGTAGACGTCGTGGCCCTGACCGACGAGAAACTCGATCAGGCTCTGACCTTTCGCCAGATCGAAGATGTAGGGCTTGCTTACCAGCGACATCACCAGAAGGAGCGGTGCGCGATACACCTCGTCGGAGACCGGCGTGTAGTGATAGAGCTTGATCAGGTCGCGCGAGTAGATCACTTCCCGAGGGCTCGGGGCGAAACCCAGGTCTCCGGTGAGGTCGTCGAGTCGGGGCAGTCCGGGGATGTTTCGCGCGATGGCGTCTTCCACCGCCTTGCGCGAACGCTCCGCGATTTCCTCTCGCGACGGACGAGAGGCCGGGTTCGTCACTGGCTTTCTCCTGGCGCCCCGGCCGTTTCGGGGATGCTTCGCTTGAGCCAATCGAGGAGATCGGCGACGACTTCATCTCGATTGATCTCGTTGAACATCTCGTGACGTCCGCCTTCGTAGAACTTGTGATCGACGCGCTGTAGGCCGGCTGCGCGGTATTCCTCGATCAGTCGCCACAATCCGGCGAGCTCCCGGTGAATGGGATCGTCCGCACCGGAGAAGATCAGTAGCGGAATCGTCCTCGGAATCTTCGCGCGTTCGGATCGCCGACGCTCGAGGGCGAGGGCGTCGAACATTTCGCAGAGGCTTCCCATGCGCAACACGAAGCCGCAACGCGGATCCTCGACGTAGAGGTCGACCTGTTCGGGATCTCGCGAAAGCCATTCGAAGCCGGTGCGGCCCGGTTCGAAACGCTCGTTCGTCTTTCCGAAGAGCGCTTTCTGGACGATCTCGCTCTCGCCCGATGCTCCGTGGCGCCAGCGCTCGATCCGAGCGAGAAGACGGGTCAGCAAGAGCTGCAGGCCGCCGCCGTCCGTGCTCCCCGAGAGGATTGCCGCTTCGACGGTTTCTCCGTGCTCGATCAGGTACTGACGCGCGAGAAACGATCCCATGCTGTGACCGAGGAGCACGCGAGGCGTCCCCGGGTGTCGCTCGCCGATCCAGTCGACGAGTTCGCGAAGATCACGGACCGCCGCGTGCCAGCCGCCGGGGCCCATGTCTCCGAGGGAGTCGGGACCGCTCGCCGTCAAGCCGTGGCCGCGATGGTCGTTCGCGTAGACCCGGTAGCCGGCCTCGCACAATTGCTCTGCGACCCATGCGTAACGGGCGGCGTGCTCTCCCATTCCGTGTGCAATAAGGACAACGGCGCGTGGGCGAGGGCTCGAGTCCGGTTCCCATTGGTACAGGCGCAGCGCTTGTCCGTCGCTGGCAGAAAAAGCCGGGGTCGAGGTTTTCATCACGATTTCAGTGCCTCGCAGCGAAACAGGATCGGGTATGCGCCGACCGGCCGCTACTGCTCGCCCGCTCGGACATCACTGCAAAGTGTCGATAGCCCCCGAATGCATCAAGTGAAGCCGCTAGGTGAGCGTCGTACACTTCGGAAGGCGCACGGAAGGGTTACGGACATGCCGACCTACATCATGCTCAGCAAACTCACGGACGAGGGACGAAAGGTCTTGAAGATCCGGCCGGAACGCCTGTCCGAGGTCAACAAGGAGATCGAGTCGATGGGGGCCAGTGTCGCCGCACAATACGCTGTCCTCGGAGGCTACGACTTCGTGAACGTGGTCCGGGCGCCGAGCAACGAGGTCATCGCGCGAATCTCCGTCGAGCTCGGGTCGCGGGGCACGATCGAAATCACGACCTTGCCCGCGATGGAAGTCCCTGAGTTCATGAAGTTGCTAGACGGCGGTGAGGCTTCCGGGTAGGAGCGCCGCAGTGCCTCGCTACGTCATCCTCTCGAGATTCTCATCGGCGGGACGCAAGACCGCGGCCTCGCGAATCAAGACGCCTTCGCTCGACGTGGAGGTGGCCGAGGCGAAAGGGAGTGTCGTCTCGCGTTTCGTCCTACTCGGGGATTGGGACTCGTGCTCCGTCGTCGACCTCCCCAACAACGCGGCTGCCCATTTGTTGCGTACGGCGCATATGGGAAAAGCGGGAGTAGAGCGACTCGTTCTGCCGGCCGTCGAGCTCTCGCTCTTCGAGCGACTTCTCAAACAGACCACGCAAACGTCGGGTCCGCACCCCTGGCAGATCCAGTTGCCGGCGCGCATGGCTCGTCGCGCGATGCGCCCGATCATCGTCGGCCACTACCGACGCAAGTATTTCAAACCCTTTCGGGTCCTGGGTCGGGAGAACCTCGATGGTTTCAACGGGCCCGCCGTGTTCATCGCGAACCACAGCAGTCACCACGACATGTTCGCGATCATCGAAGCGCTGCCGTCGCGATTCCAGGACCATGTGTACTTCGGCTCCGCGGCCGATCGCTGGTATCTCAAGGGCCGTCGCAACCCGCAGAAACAGGGCTGGTGGCGTTCGCTCTTCCTGGGCTGTTTTCCGGTGAAGCGCGCCGGCGGTGGTGGCGCGCTGGACTACTCGGAGTGGCTGATCCAACAGGGCGCGTCGATCGGCATCTTTCCGGAAGGAACGCGAACCCGAAACGGCCGGCTGAGCAAATTTCGACCCGGCGCCGCCTTGCTCGCACAAAAGATGAAGGTGCCCATCGTTCCGATGTACTTCCAGGGACTCTTCGAGCTGTTGCCGCCGGGAAGCAAAGAGTACAGGCCCGGGCCCGTCACCATCCGAATCGGAAAGCCCTTCCAGGTTCCGCCCGGCATCGAGCGCCTCGAAGCCGCGACGATGATGCGCGACGCCGTGGCGTCGCTGCAACCGCCGCAGCCCTCCTAGGGCTTCGGTCGCCCCGAGCGCAGGAACTCTTCGACGGCGATCCCGAGTCCATCCTCGGTGTTCGGAGGCGCCACCGCATCGGCGGCGCGTTTCACCGGCTCTTCTGCTTGGCCCATGGCGTAGGAAAAGCCCGCGACCTCGAACATCTCGATGTCGTTCTCGGCGTCGCCGAAAGCGATGATCTCGCTCGGAGCGAGGTCCAGCGCATCGCAGGCGCGGGCCAGCGCGGCGCCCTTGTGGACCTCCTTGGCCGTCAAGGTGAGCACGATTTTCTGTCGACTCGAAATCGATGCCGCGAACCGGACCTCGTTCTGCCAACGGTCCTGAAGATCGCCCAGGATCGCGTCGCAGACTTGGCTTCCCTGAACCAGCGCCATGCGGGGGAGATCCGAGGCGGCGTCGCGCAACGAGGGAACCTGGCGCACCCCGGGCGGAAGATCCGGAACGGTTCCGTCCCCTTTCATCAAGACCTCGCTACCGAAGGGAATCCACGCGAGGCAGCGCACGGAGTCGCACAGCTCGAAGAGCTCGTTCGCGAAATCGCTTGGCAGCCGCAGATCGAGGAGATCCTGATCGGCCCGGATCATGCGCACTTCCGCACCCTGGCACGCGACGAGCGGGCCGTCGAGCTCCAGGGATTCGGCAATCGGCAGCGCCAGGCGATACCAGCGAGCAGTGGCGAGGATGACCTCGAGGCCTCGACTCCGGGCCTCGAGCAACGCTCGCCGATTTCTCGCGCTCATTTTCCCGTCGGGGCCCAGTAGGGTCCCGTCGAGGTCTGTCGCGATCGCTTTGAATTCCATTCTCGCGTTGGCGGCGGGGTCGCGCGACCGCCCTCTCAGTCGGACTTCGCGGGTTGCAAGCTGGTCAGCGCCCGGGTGTAGGCGCGCAACGGCTCGTGCATCAGGTCGAGCCAACTCTCCATCAGCGCGGCACTCGCACCGTTCAAGCTCCGCAACCGGTGGCTCGCACCTTCCGGAGACTGATCGAACATCGACGAAGCGAAGCCCACTTTTTCGAGCTCGCGGACGGTCTTGTACACGGAGCCGGCCGCTTCGCTTCTCTCGGTGTCTTCGATCTGGAGGAAGGCCTTCGCAAGTTCTGTTTGATAGACGGCGGTGGCCTTCGATAGGGCCAGGAGGTGAGCCGCCATGAGATCCGCGATCGTTCGGTCGCCGCTCGGGTCAGTCATATCGTCGCTCCTTCGTTCAATCGTCTCGCGATGATCTGATAGACCTCGCCATGGAACGCCATGCCGACGTGTGTGCAATCGACGGCGTCATTCATCTCCGGGTCTTCCGAGAGGCAACTTTCCCAATGCGCCACCCCGTCCTTCGGGGAGTAGATCGCAAACTGCGGGACGTCCCTCGGCTCCGGGTCGAGAATGTTCTCGACGAACGTACACAGGCAGTGACCGGTGGCGCAGGACGGCCGCAAGTTGCGCCCGACCAGTTTGCCCTTGGCCTCTTTGATTCGCTCCCATAGCCCGACTACCGCCGGATGCGCCCTCACCAGGTCTCGAAAAGGCGATCCCAGCGTGATCACGCGGTCGATGTCGTCGGGGATCCGCTGAACCAGGCTGCGCGCGAGCATGCCCCCCAGGCTGTGCCCCACAATGCGAACCCGTGCGCCGGTCTCCGCGCGGATCGTTTGCACCCGACCGGCGAGATATCGGGCGGTTTCGTCGGGGCAGTCGACGTTGAACGAGACGCGGGAGAAGTGCGGGCGGTAACCGATCCTGCGGAGCCATCGGTGCATGTCGATCATCATCGCGTCGTTCGACAGAAACCCCGGGATGAGGAGCACCGGCTCGCCGCCGCCATGGGGAACCGTCAGCCCGTAGTAAGCGGGGTGGAAGCGCAGTTGGAGCCACTCGAGCGGCCACAGCACCTCGCGCCAGATCGGCGTCTTGACGTGTTCGATCGACTCATCGAACTCGAAGGGATTTCCGAGACGGGTCGACGTCTGGGAATCCCGGGCGAATTCGATCGCGGATGCCACGTGCTCTACCGCGCGCTAGCTGCGTTGAGAGGCCAGGCTCTTCTGCCAGGCTTCGGCGATCGGGTTCGCGTCGGCCCGCCAGTTGCCGAACTGAATCGGGTTCGCGTCGACCAGTTGCCGAACTGCAGCGTGACCTCGGCGGCTTCTCGAGACCGCTCGAACATGGTGGCCAGGGACTCACCCGCGAGCTTGGCGGCTTGCATCTGCTCGTCGTAGAGGTTCTGCGCGAACTCGAGCGTTCGTGTTTGGGCCTCGATGGCAGCTTCCAAGACAAGGCTCGAGTTGGCGGAGTAGTCGTTCGGCTGGCTGGCGATCTTCTTGGTCAGCTCGAGCGCCTCGCGTTGATCTCGTTGAACCTGTCCGGCGACGAGCTCATTCGCCTTGATGCCGTGCTTCCGGACACCTGCGAGGGTCTTACTGAGTAGGTTTTGGTTCTCGAGAGCGAAATCGAGGAGCTGGATCATCGGTGAGGTTTCGGGTTTCTTGCGCTTCTTTGTCTTGGCCACGATCAGCCCTCCTTGGTTTCGTCTGCTTGACAGATATATCCTTTTCGCATATACCTGTCAAGTCTTCGTTATGCGCAACCCACAGATAAGTGATCCCGACGCATGCCTACGAACTCCGCGGAAACCAAGCAAAACCCGGCCGGGGATATGTTGACCGCAAACCTCCTGGCTCTCCTCAACGGCTGGCAGGCCTGCGGTTACGACCTGATCAAGCGTCTCAGCGAGGCGGGCATGGGGCAGTACAACTCGGGCACCATCTACAGGGCTCTCCGGCAGATGGAAAAGCTGGGGTTGGTCTCTTCGATGTGGGATACCAGTGCGGAAGGGCCCGCAAAGCGGCTCTACAGTGTCACCCAAGTCGGGTTGCTCTTCTTGGAGAACTGGCTCGTGATCGTCCAGAGCCACCGGCGAGCTATCGAGATGTGGATGAACTTCGGTCGCGCAGCGGCCGGGGAGTCCGACGCAACAGAAGGGAAGTCACGATGAGCGACAACGAACCGAAAACGGTCGACCCCTTCCGCGCCTGGCGGGAATGGTTCCAGGAGAACGAGCAACGCTGGAGTCAATCGATGACCGATGTCATGGGTGACGAGCGTTTCGCCAAAGGGCTCGGGAAATATTTCCAGGAGGCTCTGCACGTCCACCGGATGTTCACCGATTCGATGGCACAGTATCTGGGCAACATGAACCTGCCGTCGCGATCGGACATCCTCGACATCGGCGATCGCGTGGGGCGGCTCGAAGATTCGATCGCGGCATTGCAGGCCGAAGTCCGGAACTTGCGCGCGGCTTCGAACCCCACGACGGCGACCGTACGCCCCAAACGAACCAAACGCCCGCCGGCACCCGACGAGTCTTAGGGTCGACGTGGCGCGCGTTCAGGCAAACGGCATCGAGATCGAATACGAGCACTTCGGCGACGGGGAAGAGACGCTCGTTCTCATTATGGGGCTCGGAGCCCAGATGATTCTCTGGGACGACGCGTTCTGCGAGGGGCTTGCGGACCGGGGCCTGCGCGTGGTCCGGTTCGACAACCGCGACGTCGGTCTGTCCTCCCACTTTCCCGAACTCGGCGTACCCAATGTCGTCCAGATGTTTTCCGACCTGGCCGAAGGCAAACCGCTTGTGTCGCCCTATAGCCTCGATGACATGGCCGACGACGTACTGGGGCTGCTCACCGCACTGGAAATCCCGAAGGCGCATCTGTGCGGTGCCTCCATGGGAGGGATGATCGCCCAGACCTGTGCCTACAAGCATCCCGAGCGGTTGAAGAGCCTCACGTCGATCATGTCCAGCACGGGGGATCCGAAGCTTCCGCAAGGCAAACCCGAGGCGATGAGCCTCTTGTTTCAAACGCCCCCGTCCGATCGCGATGGCTACATCGACTACGCGACCAACGTCTGGAAAGCGATCGCAGGCCCCGGTTTCGAGTTCGAGGAAGATCGCGTCCGGAAACGGTCGGAGCGCCACTACGACCGAAGCTTCGATCCGGGCGGGGTGGGGCGCCAGCTGGCGGCGGCCGTCGCCCACGGCGACCGAACGCCTCGACTCGCGGACGTGCAAGCTCCGACCCTCGTCATCCACGGTGACGCCGATCCACTGGTTCCGCTCGAGTGCGGAACCGCGACCCACGCGGCCATTCCCTCCGCGGAGTTACTGGTCATCGAGGGGATGGGGCACGACCTCCCGCGAGGTGCCTGGCCTCGCCTCATCGACGCGATCGTGACGCACGTCGAGCGGGCCGCTTAGCGGCCTCGAACACTCTCGGACAAGGGATCAAGAGCTGGTCGCGAGCACGCCCGCCAGCGCCCGGTAGACGTCGCGGTTGTAGACGAGTCCGCTGTGACTCCCGCTCACTTCGATGTGTCGAGCGCCCGGGATCAAACTTGCGCGCGGAGGCACGATCCCATCCTCGCGGCTGAAAATAGAGACCACCTGAGTTGTCGGGTGCAAGGGCCGGCGCAGGTCGCGCATGAAGGCGCAATCGCAGGCGGGAAAGTCACACGCCGGGTCGAGCACCTTTCGGGCGAACTGACCCGCTTCGGCGACCGGGTGACTGCGTCGAGCGCTGGCCACATGAGGCGCGCCTCGGTGGAGCAGGGCGCCGAGCGGTGAGCCCAACAGCAGCAGATGAGACGCGCGCCCCTGGAGCCGAGCGGCCAGGGCCTTCGCGAGGATCCCTCCGCGGCTGTGGCCCACCAGGGCGACGGGACCGTCAGAACGCTGCAGAGCCGCCCACGGCCGCCGACTGACACGATCCAGGCAGCCCGCATTGAAGGTCATCGCCGACGTGATGGGTCGGTAGCCGACACGCCGCAACCAACTGCGGAGCGGCCGCAGATAGAAATCGCCGCCGAAGAGCCCTGGGAGCACACAAACCGAGCGTCCGTCGCCCGGCGGCACGCCCCGCCCTTGGAGGATTGGGTCCGCCAGGAGCTCCGCCCACTCGGTCATCGCTCGCCACTCGCCCACCCGATACTGTTCCTCCGGCACGATGCATACCACGGGCCGAGCGAGGAAGGCAGGACAGGATGAAAGTACGCATCAATGTAGAGCTCACCCCGGAGGAGGCTCGGGCCTTCTTCGGCTTACCCGACGTGGCTTCCTTTCAAAAGGAACTCCTTGAGAGGATCCGAGATCAAATGCTCGCAGGCGCAGAAGGATTCGATCCGGTTTCGTTGATGAAGCCATTCTTCGACACAAACCTGCAGGCCATGGAAATGATGCGGGCGGCCTTTTCGGGCGAGACCGAGCGGGACTCGTAACGCGCACGCTACAGGAGGTCGCCCATGTCCGCTGAATCGTTTCTGTCTTCAGTCGTTGAGATCGGAATCGGGCTGGCGGGATTCGCGGGCATCATCGCCGCCGTGCGGCAGCGCGACCCGGCCTCATGGGACCCCCATCACCGAGTTCTCTTGCAGATGCTGTTCACCGCGTCGGCAGCCGCCATTGTGTTCTCACTAGCGCCTTCAGTTCTCCTAGAGAGCGGAATCGACGAGCAAACGATGTGGCGCGTCGGGAGCATTTCGCTCACGGTGTGGTTCGTCGTAGCACCCGCCTACCGTCTGTATCAAACTCGGCATCCCGGCGTCAGCTTCTCGATTGCACGATCCGTCATGGTTCTCGTAGTGCCCCTCATCGGGCTGCAGGTAGCGAACTACGTCCTCTGTGAGGCGTGGCCGTACATGTTGGGCGTCGGGGGAATCCTCGTTAACGGATTCGCAACGTTCTTGGACCTTCTCTTCAGATCTTCGGAGTGATCGAAAAGAACGGAGTCGCCGTGCACGTCTCGGCTGTCGCGACGAGCGGGCCCGACGGGTTCAGAAGACGTAGCGAACCCAGCCTCGGAAGTTCCGCGGGTTGCCCGGTGTGAAGTGGAAGTCGCCAATGCCCGCGCCGCCCCCGGCCGGCGCACAGGCCGCCACGACGCCAACCTCGCTCGGCGCGCATGACTCGAAGAAAAACTCCGAGCTGCGCCACTTCCTGTCCGTCAAGTTCTCGAGCGCGAATCCGACTTCGAACGGGCCGTGGCGGTACCGCGCGCCGAGATCGAACACCGTGTAGCTCGAGAGCTTGGGATTGCCGAAGTCCTCGCTCGCGTAGCGATCGCCGAGAGAACGCACCCCGAGCTCGGCGAAGAACCCCCCCTTGCGCACGCCCAGGGCCCCCTTGGCGATGAAGCGCGGCGCTTGAGGCACGGGGTCGTCGCCCGACGTAAAGCGCGCCGACGTGTAGGCCAGGTCGCCGCGCAGGTAGAGCCAGTCCGTGAGAACGACGTGAGTCGCGAACTCGACCCCCAGCCGACGAGACCGGCCACCCGACTCGGTCGTACCCTCGTCGCCCACGAAGACGAGCTCGTCTTCGATTTCGAGCCAGAAGGTGCTGAGCGAGAACGTCACCCAGTCGAACAAGCGTGTGCGCACGCCGATCTCGGCGCCGGGTGCCCGCGCCAGAATGCGCTCGTCATCGACACCCGAGCGAGCATCGTTCGAGTGGAAACCGATTCCGAAGTTCAGAAAGAGTTCGAGATCGCGCAGGGCGGCGAGCTCGCTCGCGAGCGGCGCATCCTCGGCAAAGGGAGACAGGATCAGGTTGGCCTTCGGCAACCAGATGCGATCGACACCGCTCCCATCCAGCGCGCCGGGGATCCGGCTGTCGACATCGAAGGAAAAGCTCTCGAAGCGCACGCCGCCCAGGAAGCGAACCCAGCCGAGGGGAAAGAGCTCGATCTCGACATAGGGACCGAGCGACAGCTCCTCGACGTCGTCGTCGTTGGTGAGTCCGGCGACCTGGCGCCGGGTCTGATTCCCGAGACGCACGCGCGCGTCGTCGTAGCGCCACTCGAACCCGGCGCGCACGCCGCCGAACCACGGGAGCTCGGGGAACTGGAGGTATTCGACGCGGCCCCCCGTGTAGATCCGGTCGTCACGCTGGATGATCCCATCGCCAGTCGCGGGATCGCCGAGCGCGTAGGTGAAGTTCGAGTAGAGGTCGAGGTCGTAGTGGGCGACGTAGGCGTTGACGAGGACGCGGCTGCTCTCGGAGGGCTCCCAGTCGAGCTGCAGCTTGCCCTGGATGCGCGAGGTGTCGCCGCCTTCCGTGGGATCGAGCGAACCGAAGCGGTTGAGTCGGCCCGAGTCGACGAGCCGCTCCGGGATGAGGCCCGACGCGTCCCAATCGGCCGTGTATCCGAGGACGTGACCGGAGAGCTTCAGCGTGGGGGAGAGCCGCACGTCCCCGCGCCCGAACAGCGAGAGACGTCGAAGGTTTTCGTCGCTCCGGAACGGACCGTCCGTGCCGTAGGCCTCGAACGAGAGCACACCGCTCGCGTCGGGGTCCGAACCTCCGAAGGCGCCGAAGCGCGGCGAGACGACTCCGACCGCGCGGTAGGTGTTCCACTCGCCGATTTCGAACTGGACGAGCGACTCGTCGCGCCGCTGGAACGGCACATACTCGATCGTCCCCGCGGTTGCGAAGTCTCCGAAGCGCGCCGAGTAGGGCCCCTTTGCGACGTCGAGCTTCTCGATGGTCTCCTTGGTCACGAAGTGGAGGTCGAGGTAGCCCTGACCGTGGGCGTGGCTGCGTAGGTTGATGGGCACGCCGTCGAAGTAGACGGCGAGATCTGTGCCGTGATCGGCATCGAAGCCGCGCAGGAAGTACTGCTCGGCCTTGCCGCCCCCGGTGTGCTGCGCGGTGAGCGCGCCCGGCACGGCCTCGATCATCTGGCCCCCGCTCTCGAGGGGCCGGAGCTCGAAATCCTCTGCGGGGACCGCCATGGTGGAGCTCGCTGTAACGGGCCGTGGTTCCTGCGCAGCCGAGCTCCCGGCAACGGCGGCGAACCCGGTTGCAAGAAGGCGGATGAGAATGGACTTCCGAGGGCGCATGGCAGGTGGGCACGTTAGGAACGCCCGCCAAGACCGACTATGGATCGGACTTCGTTGTCAGCGCCTATCCGAGCCGGAGGAGCCGCAGCAGCCAGTGCTCTGTCAGGTGGTGCAGCGGATCGGCTGCGAGTCCGAGGAACACGGGCACGCTTGAGGCTGTCGCCCACGCGACCCATGGCGACGACGGCTCGCGGCGCGGGTCGTCGAGCAGGCTCCGGACCCGCGCGGCGACGTGCGCTCCGCCGAAGGCGGGCAGGACATGGGGCGTGGCGGGCGACGCCGACCCCGCGAGTCGCTCGACGGCGAGGAGCGCCTCGGCGACACCGAGGCGCGACCCGGCGCGCTTCGCCGCGAGCTCGTCGCAGGTCTGCTCCGTGGCGAGCACCAGCTCCACCAGGATGCGGCGCCTCGTACTCGGCCACAGCGGCAGGGAGAGAAGCTCGGCCGCGGCGCGACGCAACGGATCGCGTCGCGCGAGATGTGCGCGCTCGTGCTCGAGCACGACATCGAGCTGTTGCCGGCTCAGTGCCCCTGACAGCGCGGAGGAAACCCAGATCTCGCGGCGCCGGAAACCCGCAGCGAAGGAGAACGGGGTCATCGACGGCGCGATCGAGAAACTTCCGCTCGGGCCTTCGCCCGTCGACGCGCGCAGGGCGGACAAGAAACGGCGCGTGCGGAGAAGGGCTGTCCCGCCTCTCACGAAGACGAAGGCGAGGGCGGCCATTCCCAACCCGAGGGCCACGAGGAGCGGTGCGTGCAGCGCGCCAGTCCAGTGAACGAGACAGAGGTGAGGGTGCCCACCATGAGCCAGACAATGGTCCCCGTGCCAGCCCAGCAGTGCGGCCAGCCCTGGCGAGATGCACAGCAGCACCAGCAGCGTGGGCAGCGCGGACGGCGCGACCGCCGCGGCTAGAGCGATCCCCGCCCGCCGCTTCGGATGGAGTTTCGTGAGGCGCACGGATGCGGCGCGCCAACCGAGCATCACGGCAAGGGAGCTCAGCGTCGCGAACAGGAGCCACGCTGCCACGATGAGGCCGAGTGTGGCCAGCGCACTCGTCACGACGTCTCCTCGGTTCGCTGGCGGCGCTCCCGAACGAGCGCCTCGAGTTCGTCGAGCGTCGCGGTTCCGGTCCGCTCGGCGAAATCGACGAACGTCGAGACGAGGAGCGGGGGATCGACGCCGGAGAGCCGGTTCACGAGCTCTTCGATCGCATCGCCCAGCCATTCGGAGCGGGAACCGCATGCTCGGTATTCGTAGGCGCGGCCGACCTTCCGTCGCTCAGCAAGCTTCTTGCGAACGAGACGCTCGAGCGTCGATTGGACGGTGTTGCGCGCGAGCCCGCGCGGCTCGCCCACAGCAATGTGCATCGCCGAAACGTCGGACGGCCCCGTGTCCCAGAGTTCCTCCAAGACGGCGATCTCCAACCGACCGAGCACGGTCGGGCGCTTCTTCATCGAGCCTCCCCCGCAACGCCGAGTGGGAAGAAGCTAACACGACGCGTATTGAGATTCCTTTTCGAAGGCGAAGCGTATTCGCCCAATCCGTTGGACCCACTCCGAGCGTAACTAGGTCGTCGGACTCTTCCTCCAGCGGAGCCTTGCAGCTGACCCATGGACGGCTCTTTGCGCTTCTGTCGGTTCTTCGTCGCGTGGCGTCATGCGTTCGCCCTCGCGATCGCCATAGCGACCCTCGCGCTCGGCTCGCAGATCCGCCACCTCGAAGTCTTCTCGCAGTTCTCCGACCTGCTACCCCGGGACCACCCCTACATCCAGACGTACGAGGCTTACCGAGGCGCTTACGGCACTGCCAATGTCGTGGTCGCAGCGGTGGTGCCCAAGCGGGGTGACATCTACCAGACGCCCGTTTTCGAGGCGATCGACTTTCTGACGCTCGGAATGGATTCCTCCGTCGTCCCTCCGGAAATCAACGCTCGTCCGTCCGGAGATTTTGCGACGTCGTCCAAGCCTGCCGGTCGCATCGCGCAGGCGTTTGCGTCGGGGATCGCGCGCTACGTCGAGGACGGGCCCAAAGAGACGGCGCTCACGGGGGTCGATCACAACCTGACGTCGAGCGTCACCCACCGGACGACGCGAGCGCCGCGGGTCTTGCTGGACGGGACCCTCGTTGCCCCTCAACTCGTCAACGAGATTCCGGCCGACGAGGACGGTTGGCGAGAGCTTCGGAAGAGGGTGAGACGAAACCCCTCGGTCTTCGGGGTGCTCGTTTCGGCGGATGAACGCGCTGCTCTCATCAGAGCGAGTTTCATCGACTCGCGGATCGACTACGCAGCGCTGTTCAAGCACCTGCGATCCCTCGAAGCCGCCGCCGAGGAACGCTTCCCCGTCGAGGTGCATCTGGTCGGACAGCCCGTGCTCTTCGGTTGGATCTATGCACTCAGCTCGGAGACGCTGTTGATCTCCGCGGTGACGGTCGTCTCCTGTGCGCTCCTCCTTTGGCTGTATTTCCGACGCAGCTACGCGGTCCTGCTTCCGCTCACCGGAGCGACGGT
This sequence comes from Myxococcota bacterium, assembly GCA_965223705.1. Classification (GTDB taxonomy): domain Bacteria; phylum Myxococcota_A; class UBA9160; order UBA9160; family UBA6930; genus UBA6930. The sequence goes on from OZ245015.1 coordinate 976,023, forward strand.
ATCCGTCGTCTGGGGGCTCGGATTCGCCGGGTGGCGCGGGATCCATCTCGACCCTCTCGTCCTCGTGGTGCCGATGCTCATCACCGCGCGCGCGATCAGCCACTCCGTGCAGTTCGTCGAGCGCTTCTTCGAAGAGTACGAACGACTCGGCGACAAGGAGGAAGCTTGCGTGAAGTCCATGGCCGAGCTGCTCCTGCCAGGGACGCTCGCCATCCTTACGGACAGCCTCGGGCTTCTCACCCTCGGCTTGGCCATGATCCCGCTGATCCACAAACTCGGGCTGCTCTGCGCGTTCTGGTCGTTGTCGATCCTACCGACGGAGATGCTTCTCAACCGGTTGATGATCCTCTATCTGCCGCCGCCCAGGCACCGAAAGCGGGAAACGCCACGGGTAGCGGGACGAATCCTCAAACGCTGCGCTGCGATCGTGAGTACGCGAGCGGGCGCCGTCGCCTGCGTCGCAGGGTTCGGCTGCGTCACACTCGGTAGCATTCCGTTCGCGGCCGACGTCGCCGTCGGAGAAGAGCGTCCGGGGACTCCGATTCTCTACGGAGACTCCGAGTTCAATGTCGCCTCAGCCGAAATCGGCGCGCGGTTCTTCGGTCTGGATGAGCTCCTTCTGGTCGTACATTCGGACACCGTCAGGAGGCTCTACGCGCCGGATGCCTTGAAGTTCGTCGATTCCATCCAACGCGTCCTGGAGACGGATCCCGCCGCCGGAGGCAGCATCTCGATGCTCGACGTGTTCAAGGAGGCGAACCGCCGGTTCCACAACAACGATCCGCGGTGGTCCATCAACCTGCAGACAACGGCGGAAATCACGGGCTTCCTCTACCTCATCGAGAACTCTGTTCCCGCACAGGGTGTCCTCAACCGGTTCCGCGATTACGACGGACAGTCGCTCGCCATTCGGGTCTTCTACAGCGACCACCGTTCGTCGACGGTGAGTCGGATGGATCAGCTCATGCAGCGTTTCGCGGAGCGGGAGACCATCGAAGGGGGTCTCTCGGTGAAGATGCGTGTCCCCGAACGCCCGATCCTCTCTCGGTGGCTCGGCCGGCTCTTGCCGCCACCGAAGCCCGTACTCGAAGTGGATGTCGTCGACGCCGACGGAAAGGGCCGGCGCCGTTTGCCCGTTGAAACCGGTCCCGGCCTGCCGCGTGGCGCGATCAGCTACTGGGACGAGCGCGGCCTCGAGCGAACGCCCCGATCGGCAAAGGGCGGTCTCTTCGGTCATCGCTCCGTCGAGGACAAGCTCGGGCGCGCAGCAGAGATTCGACCGACCGGGCCCTTCGGGAGTTACCAGTTGTGGGTCCGGCGTCACAGCGATGCCGGGTGGGAGATGCGGCCGAACGCCGTCTGGCTGCCCGAAGGGGTTGAGCTTCGCCTCGCGGCCGGAACGATGGGCGTTCTCGCCGCCGCAAACGAGGAGGTCGCGGAAAGTCATCGCGTCGCACTGATCGCTGTCGTCGTCGTGACGTTTGTCGTCATCGCCGCAAGCTACCAGTCGCTGGTGGTCGGCGGCCTTCTCATGCTCTCCCTCGCTACGGCGGCGTTGGTCGCGATGGCCGTCCAGGGAATCGCGGGAATCGGCTTGAACGTCAACACACTGCCTCTCCAAGCGATCGGAATCGGCATCGGCGTCGACTACTCCATCTACATCGTCGATCGGGTTCGCCGCGAGGTAGGACGAGGCTTGGGACGCGGCGCGGCGATCCGAAAAGCTGTGGAAACCACCGGGTCGGCGATTGGCTTCACAGCCACGACGCTTCTGGTCGGGATCGCGTTTTGGATCCCGATCTCCAGCCTGCGGTTCTCCGCCGACATGAGCCTTCTGCTTTCCGTACTGATGGCCCTCAACGCGTTGGCTTCGGTGCTCTTGCTGCCCGCCCTGCTGCGTTTGATGCCCGAACGCTGGGCTTCTGGGCGCCGCGCTTCTACGGACTCGCCCGCTTCCAGTCCGGCTGATAGCGTCTCGCCAAGTTGAGGATGCGCTGCACCAAGACGGCGTAGTCGATACCCGCGTGGGCTGCGGAGAGTGCGAAATCTTCGTCGAGGCTGATGTCGGGGGTGGCGTTGACTTCGATCACATAGACGCGGCCATCGGGCGTCAAGCGGAGATCCGCCCGCGCGTACCCAGACAATCCGAACGCGCGGTACAGCCGGCGCGCCGTCGTCGCGATCCGCCGAGCGAGCTCGGGGGTCAAGTTCGCGGGGCCGGTATCGATACCCAATTTTTTCTGATAGGCGAGGTCCCACTTGACCTTCTCTGTCGCAATGGGTTCGTTGCTCTTGGGAAGGTTTCGGAAAGACAGCTCCCACGGTGGCAATACGGTGAGGCGCCGGTTTCCGAGAACGCTCACGGTGAGCTCGCGCCCTTCGACGTACTCCTCGGCGATCGCGTCCCCGATGTTCTCGTGGACGAAGGCGACGCGCTCTTCGAGCTTCGACGGGCTCCTCACGATGGAAGCCTGGGAGATGCCGAGGGACGCTTCCTCCTCGAGCGACTTCACGATCAAGGGGAACGACAGTTCCTTCGAGACCCGCACGCGCCGGTCGCGGCGGAACACGGCGAACCGCGGAGTGGGAATGCGATGAAAGCGAAGAATCTTCTTCGATGTCGCTTTGTCGCGCGTCAGCAAGATTCCTTTCGGGTTGCATCCGGTGTACGCGACGTGGAGGAGCTCGAGATAGCTGGTGACGTGCACCTGGTACGTCCCGACATCTTGGAACTCCATCAACAGATTGAAGATCGCGTGGGGTTTCCAATCCTCGACCATTCGGCGGATCGGCATCAGATCGTCGGATACGCCGAGGAAACGGACGTCGTGCCCGAGTTCACCCAGCGCCTGCCACATATCGTATTCGCGCTTGCAGTGTTGCCTTTCGGCGGCCTTCAGTGAGAGGAAGTTCTCGGGCGGAACCAGTTCTTCGTGGGTCAAGATTGCGACCCGCATCGCTTTCATCGCTGGTACTCGACGTGCCGACGCCGAACGAGTCGTACGGCGTGGGTGGTGAGCAGAATCGCAGCGCCCTCGCCGGTCTCCCGCTCCGACAACGTCGTGCGCAACCCGAGGCGCCGGCAGCGTCGGATCATGTCGCCGAGCACGCGATCGATCACGTATGGATGCTGGCCCGTCCATTTTGCGACGGATTCTCGGAGCTCTCGGCGCCGCCGCGTGAGAAAGCTCGCCGCCGTCGCCGCAGGGCCCTCTGAGGCCTCGGCGCTGAACAGGCGCAGGAGGTCCCGGTCGTAGACCGAGCGATCCTCTTCGCCGTACACCGCCTTCTTGCGCGCGTAGTACTGGCGCAGCGTCATGCGCAAGGACGCGACGGAATCCGTTCGTTCGCGCGAGCGCACAACGGGCGGCTGATCTCTGATCTCATCCATGAGTTCTTCGACGAACTCGAGCTTACCGAGCGCTTCCCAGTCCGCGTATCGCCTTCGCCAACTCGACCGCGGCGTCATCCAAACCGCGAAGGTTTCGGCGAAATCCTCGAGCGGGTGACTTTGCGCGTACCAATTGTCGAGATGAACGACGAAGCGTCGGCTCGCGGGGCGCGGGACGTAGGACCGACGGTACGGGGTACTCGCCGCCCCGAACTGCTCCCTCCAGGCTTTGCGGCGGCGCAATCGGTAGGCCGTATCGAGCGCATGACCCGTCTCGTGCCGCATCAGCTTCATGCACCAGGACTTGGTCCCGCCCTCCACCTCGAGCATCTGGTCATCTTCGAGCTTTCGGAGACGGGGGTGTGCCAGATAGAAGGGGATGGCGAAACCGGGAACCCCATAGGGCGAAAACCAGTCCGTGGAGATCCAGACGTGGGGGCGAAAGCGCAGACCCGCCGCCTTGAGCTCGCTGTAGAGAAGCTCCACCCGAGAAGCCAAGGGCGTCGACTCGATCGACAGGCCGAGATCGCAGAGCCTGAGATCGAGCAGCTCCTCTTTCGGCAGGCGGCTCCATTCGGCGGTGTTTCGGACATCACTCCGACGCGACACAAGCGAGGACCCTAACGGATTACCGATCGGCGCGCGCGACGAGCGGGGTGGCGGCACCTCGCCGCGAATTGAATTCGGCCGCAAGAAGCGGATACCCCCGCTGCTCCCTCGCAACTAGCGTTCTTGATGGATCTACGGGAACGAGTCGCGGAAGCCATACGGTGAGGGAGGGACGCATCGATGAGTACCCTGAACGGAAAGGTCGCCATCGTCGCCGGCGCCAGCGTCGGGATCGGCGCAGCGACGGCCGAGCTGTTCGCTGCGGAAGGGGCGCGGGTCGTTCTCGGAGCGCGCCGGTCGGAGGAACTCGACGCGTTGGTCGATCGGATCAGCACTGCGGGCGGGCATGCAACCGCACTCGCCGGGGACGTCACGGACGAGTCGTACGCCCGCGCACTCGTCGAGTTGGCCTGTGAGCGGTTCGGAAGGCTCGACATCGCCATCAACAACGCCGGATCGCTGGGGAAGATGGGACCCACGCCGGAGCTGCAACTCGCTGACTGGCACCATGTCGTCGACACGAATCTCACCAGCGCCTTCTTGGGCGCGAAGTACCAGCTCCCCGCAATGCTCGACGCAGGCGGGGGATCGCTCATCTTCACGGGAACATTCGTGGGGCATACTGTCGGTTTCCCCGGAGTGGCCGGATACGCGGCCAGCAAGTCCGGTCTGATCGGACTGACTCAGGCGCTCGCCGTCGAGTTCGCTGAGCGGGGCGTGCGCGTCAACGTCATTCTTCCCGGTGCCACGGATACGGCGATGTATCGGGAAATGAACGACACGCCCGAGTCGCGCGAGTTCATTACCAGCCTCTACCCGATGCGTCGGGTCGCAAGCCCCACCGAGATCGCGAAGTCGATGCTCTACCTTGCGTCCGACGCGTCGAGCTTCACCACGGGCAGTGCGATGCGGGTCGAAGGGGGGGTCTCGATCAACCGCACCTGAGGAGGGCGACGTTCCCTGGGCTCAGCATCCCTGGGCCGGATGCAGCGATACGGGTCGATGGGTGCCTGCTTCTTGAGCAACGCTTCGGGCAGAAGGCCTCTGGCTGTCGCCTACGCACGGGCACGGGACGTGCATGGAGTTTTTCCGGGCACCACCGCGATGCCTCGAGGAAGAACAGAATGCCTTCAGACGGCCCGATCCCGAGAGCTGTCGTTCACACCGACGGGACGCTCAAGCTCTACCATCTTCTCCCCGTCCTCGACGAGATCTACCGGGTGCCGGTCCTTCTCGTCATGCCCATCCTCGGACGGATCAGCGCCCTCGACCTGCTGAAGAACCAGAGCCTGGCCGAACATCTGGTCCGAAACGGTTTCGACGTCTACGTCATCAATTGGGGGATTCCACGGGACGAGGATCACGACCTCGGTCTCGAAGACTACGTCCTGAAGAAGATCCCCGACTGTGTCGCGCAGGTCGCCGAGCATTCCGAGATCGCCGAAGTCTCGATCATGGCTTATTGCCTCGGTGGGACCTTCGCCTGCATGTACGCGGCCCTCCATCCGAAAGGCCCGCTTCGGAATCTCGTGTGCTTCACCACCCCCGTAGACTCCGAAGGCCTCACGCTGTTCCGCGACTGGAAGGACGGCTCTCTCGATATCGACGAGATCGTCGGAGAGTCCGCAAACATCCCACCGGAGCTGATCGCGTCTTCGCTCCGGGAGATGAAGTTCGACCGCCCCGACGGGGGCGACCGCTGGGACGAGGATGAATTCCTCCGGCTATGCGCTCGGTTCGAACGCTGGTCCCTCGATCAGATCCCTGTGGCGGGAAGGGTCGCACGCCAGCTCACGCAGGAGTTCCTGCGCGGGAACAAGCTCGCAAAGGGGACGCTCAGGATCGCCGGCCGTCGTGTGGAGCTCGAGAAAATCCGAATCCCATTGCTCCACATCAGCGCGGAGTACGACCGTATTGTCCCGAGCGCAGCCTCTCGAGAGCTCGTGCTTCGAGCTGCCAGCCGTGACAAGACCGAGCTGGTGATCAAGAGCGGGCACGTCGATCTGTTCGCGGGGGGCAACGCGGTCTACCGACTGTGGCCGAAGGTCGAAGCGTGGTTGGCATCGCGCTCGGTCTAGCTTCGCTACGCGCGCCGCCTTCCTGACTCTGCTCCTACGTGCTAGGTCGCTAGCACCTACCTCGGGCTGACCGCCTCTGCTATACTTTTGCGTGAGAGGACCTTCGATCGGTTCGCAAGTCCGGCCCTTGTGGTCAACCTCCGTATCCAGTTGAAACAACCCCTTTCGCACTCCGGAACCCGGAGTTATCAGGGCCTCGCTCGCTCAGGACGGACAATCTGTCCGAGTAGCGAAGTTGAATTTGGCATCCATGAACTTGGAATGCCGCAAGGATCAATTTTGAGTAAGAAACTTTATGTTGGGAATCTTCCGTTTTCTTCCACCGAGCAGGATATCCGTCAGCTATTCGAGCAGCACGGAAGTGTCGACTCGGTGAACGTGATCACGGACCGAGAAACTGGGCGGCCTCGAGGCTTCGCGTTCGTCGAGCTGAGCGAGGCGAGCGCGGCCGACAACGCGATTCGGACGCTGGACGGTTCTCAGCTCGGTGGCAGGAGCCTTCGAGTGAACGAAGCCCAAGAACGCGGTCGTTAGGCGAAGCCGGAGCCCGGTACGAGCTTCGCGCTCGCCGGGCTCTTCCTGCCCGGGAGGTACCATGGATCGCATCAGAATCTTTGTCAGCTACGACCCGGAAAGCGATTCTGACCTACTCGATGTCATGCGAGCCCAGTCGGAACGCAGCGGTGCGATTTTTTCGATCGCCGGCCAATCGAATCCATCGGAGATGACCGAGACTTGGTCGAACAAGCTACGCGAAGAACTCGCAGCGACGGACGAAGTCGTCGTCATCTGCGGTGAAAGCACGAAAGACTCGGAACGAGTTGCGACGGAGCTTTGCATCGCTCAGGAAGAGAACAAACCGTACTTGCTCATCTGGGGGCGACGTAGCGTGATGTGCACGAAGCCCTCGAGCGCGACCAAGCTCGATGCCATGTACGGCTGGGCTCCAGAAACCTTCGGTGATCAGGTTGGAGATACTCTCCGACAATGGAAAGCCAAGGAAGACAAGACGGCCGCGCCTTCGGATTCTCGCGACGCGTTTCCTCGTCCACCGCAGCCCTAAAGAAGGCGACTGACTCTAGCCTCGAAGCCGTTGCTCCGAGGCCGCCCGCCCGCCGTTCGGGTCGGATTCGGCCTTAACCGGTCGGCGGCAACACCCTGCGTTCAATGAGATCACGCAGCCAATGGCAGAAACTCTCTTGGGTATTCCAGACGCGAGAAAATCCCGCTTGCTTGACCTTAATGGAGCTAACAAATGTCGGCGGCGGAAGCTGGTCGGTGCCTGAAGCTAAACACATATCCGCATAATAATGTGACTCGCCTAGTAGTTTGGGCAGGGGAATGTCCTGCAGCGCATGCTTTTCGACAATTTGCTGCCACACCGCCGCATGCTCGGGGATGTACTCGGCCATCAGTAAGTTTTCATCCGGCCCCGTCTCGACGCCGAGCGTATCGGCAATCGCCGGCCACATGTCGCGAAATGAAAACACTTCACCGTTGGTAAGGTTGTAAGTTTCACCATTAGCCCGCGGCGTTTCGGTCGCCCAGCGCAATGCTTCGGCAACAAGCCGGACATCAACCGCTTCCCAAACCCAGTCGTTATGGTTTGGGAACGAAAACGGTAGGCCGAGCTCGCGACGTATCGCACCGTAAACCCCCAGCACCGGCGGAATGTTCATCACCACGCCGTGGTTGGGGCCGACGATAAGTTGCGGACGGAATATCGTGAATGCCAGATCGCCGGCCGCAGCAACCTCACGCAGGTAATCTTCCTGGCGCCAATAAAAATTGGGATGCTCCACCCGCGGTTGGGATTCGCGCGCAGGTATCCGAATGGGCCCAACGGTCAGACCGTAGGCCTTTGTTCCTTGCAACAGTGAAATATGCTCAAGCTTGGCGCGTTCTCTCAACGGTTCCAGAACGTTTCGCAGCATTTGGTCATTCGTGTCGATCTGTTCTGGATCGGTCCAACCCTCAATTAGACCGGGCTTCTCGTAAACCGCCGTGTAGATTAAGTGAGTCACCTCGTCGCAAGCATCGCTGACCACTTGTCGACAGGCATTTGCATCAATCAAATCGAGTGTCACATGTTCTACGGCGTGCCCGTCCAGTAACTCGGGGAAACGTCTTGACGCGGTGATGACTCGCCAACCGGCATTGGCAAATTCGATTGCAGCCGCAGTGCCAACTAATCCGCTCGCGCCTACAATCAATACTGTATTCGTCATAATTCAAAGTACTCGTGAACTAGTTGTCGAGGGTTGATGCTCTCAGTATAGGCGTCAGCAACTTTGCGGCCTATTAGACAGTCGTCATCCGTAGATTCTACGATGAGCTACGGCTCTCCGATCCCTTCCACCATGACGCCGTTCGAGGTCTTCGGGTGAGTCAGCCAGCGAGGGGTGTGCTGCCCAGAAATCGCTGGGCGCTCGATCACTTCAAGGCCCGACACGCGGAGCGCCTCCCCAGTCGTCGCGATATCGCCCACGTCGACGGCGAGGTGGTAGAACCCCTCCCCTGAACGCGCGAGACGCCGAGCCAACGCGTTGTCCATGTCGCTCTTGTCCATCGGTTCGATGAGTTCGATCGACATCTCGTCGGCGGTTCCTCCGACAGAGAGCATGGCGTTGCGGATGCCCTCGACTGGAATCTCCATCTCGTCGTACTTGATCAGGCCAAAGACCTCGGTCCAGAGCTTCGTTGCCGCCTCGAGATCGTCGACCACGATGCCGATATGTCGAATGCGCTTGATCATGTGGGTCACCCTCGCTTCGGGCTAGCGCACGATCGCGTGAATGCAGCCGCGCTTTCAGCCCGCGGCCAGCCTATCACGCGAGGGTTCGAGAAGTGTCCGAAGGGAGCGAGGCGCGGGCAGCTAGCCGCCTGCCCCTGGCCGTCCGCCTTCGCAAAGAAAGAAGTGGTACGCTGCAGCCGTGGATGCCGATTTGTGGCAGAGAGCCGCTCGCATCGGTCCTAGCTTGTTCCGGAGGTGGACTCGTGGATAGAAAACCGCTTGTCGTAAAGCCGAGTTCGTATCGCGCCGCGCTCAATGTTATCGACACCGACGTTACGGTGCTTGCCGGGACGGCCGAGACCAATGGGCAGGAGTTCACGTTTCAGTCCGGAGACGAGGGGAAGGGGCCCCCGCCTCACAGCCATGACTGGGACGAAGCATTTTTCGTACTCAAAGGAAGCATCAACGTTGTGTGTGGAGAAACCGAGGAAACATGTTGCCCCGGGACGCTGGTATTCGTTCCGGCCGGGACTGTTCACTCTTTTTCCTACGGCCCGGGCGGTGGAGAAATGATCGAGGTCGCCGGTGTGGGTAGCGGCGCTTCTCAGGTGTTTGCGGAGCTCGATGCTGCCGTCCCGCCGGGACCTCCGGACGTCGAGAAGATCGTCGGCGTGATGAAGAAGAACGGAGTCGCCGTACACATCTGAGCTGTCTCGGTCCGCCTCCGGGTCTCGGCTCCTTGGGCAATGAGGGTCCGTGTCGTCGACCAGCACCGTCCCGAAGTCGTTTCCAAAGAACACCTCATTGTCGACCGACGCAGTGAGGAGGACCGTCTGCGGCATCGCGGCTCTTCTCTTGTTTGGATGCACGTACACGGTAGAGACCCCTAAGCCGGACCCTCGCGTGCGCATGGAGCGGGTGCTCGAACTCGAGCGCGACGGCCGATGGGGGCACTGCGAGGCGGATCTGGTTCTCAACCGCCGCGGTCAGCGCCCTGCGAGAAAATCCTCGCTCTCAGCGCGAAGGCGCGCACCGAGTCCGGTTTCTGACGGAGCCGCGTCGAGCGGTGCCCAAGCCTCGAGCAGAGGCGCACCGTCGATCTCGACGGTCACGGCGGCTGGTTCGAGTTCGATCCGCTGAGCCACGTGGACTTCTAGCGGCTCGGTGAGTTCGGGGGTCCCGACGGCATGGGATCCGGTGGCAGCGAAAAGCGCGAGGATGGCGAGTGCAAAGCGTGTCATCGGGTGCGACCTCCTGGCTGAGGGGCGGGGGCCCCTCCGATGCGAAGAAGTCGCGCGGGATCCGGATTCGGATCACCCGATTTGGCAACCGTCGCCGGAATGGGAACCGAACTCGGCCGCAAGAAGCGGATGGCAGAACGGACCACCCAGTCTATACGAGACGCCAATCAAGATGTGGGCGCGGGCGCTGCCCCCTGACTAGGCCGCTCTCGGCTTCGGGTTCGGCCCAGGCCCACCAGGCCGAGCATCAGCAGTGCCGCCGGGCCCGGCTCGGGCGTGAATGTCCAAACTCCGGGACTGTCAGCGACGTGGCCTCCGTCCGACGCAGGGAACAAGATGATGATCCCGTCCCTAAAGCTGACCGGTCGAATGACGCCGCTGTCGCGGGCGTTGAACGCGTCAAGGCTCGTCGTCACGGAGAGCACCACGGTCGGAGGGCCCTCCTCCAGGGTTCGACCGGCACCAAAGTTCCATGCGGTGATCGCTCCGTCGGGGCTCGTGCTCACTGCCAGGAGCGGAGAGAAGTCAGCGTTCGCGGCACTCAGAGTTTCTCGGCCATCGCTTATCGCCCAGCCTAGGAGAGCGCTCACCGGAATCGGCTCGAAGGTGAGGTTCGCCGGAAGTGGGGTATCGAGCTCAAAGAACCCGGTGACGCGCATCGCCGTGTCGTAGGCCCCCGACACCTCGCTGAACGCGTTCCCGACGTACGTGTAGATCGCCAGCGCGTTCGTGGAACTGGTCACTAAGATCGGGAGGAACAAACCGAGTACAAGGAAAAGGCGACGAAGGGCGACGCTCACAAAGACCTCCGGTTGCCCGAATACGATCGGTCAGAGGCGAAGCCAAGGGCAGCGAGGCCGAGAATGAGCAGTACCGCCGTACCGGGCTCGGGTACCGCGCGGACGAGGTAGTGGCCGACCGGGGCGGGGTCGGATTCAGACAGCGCCGCAAATTCTTCCAAGAATAGTTCGCTAGGGGTGAACTCGATGGCCGTGATCGAGTCAAAGCCAGTTGTGGTGGCGCGTCCTGTACGATCGGTCGCCTTGACCTCCACGCCAACCAACTCGAGATCCAGTGAGACGAAGACCGCAGCGGTTGGGCCAAAGCCGAAGATCGTTCCAGTCCCGCCCGTTGCGGCGAGTCCAAGAAGAGTTCGGTTGTTCGTATCGCAGCCGAAAGTACACCCGAGCAGTTCGAGTAGCCTACTTGCGCCATCGAAGTGACTTGCCTCGAACGGAGTGTTGAGCGTGTCTAGACCGGCGGCCGAGAAGAGCTCGTCGATCTCTGTGACGGATGCATGTCGGAATCCAAGGTCGACCCATCCCCCAACGCGGTCGAGATAGATCTCGCTGACGGTGAGGCCCGCGGTCTGGTCCACGTCGAGCCACTCGAGCCCCGACTCGGTGTCCACCGTAAGCAGACCGTCTCCCGGCGCGAAGAGGTCGCCCCGAATGAGCGCGGCTTGGGTGGGCGAGGCCAGGCACACGGCGAGGAGGGCGCACGCGACAAGGTCCGACCGCATCTTTCGTGCCTCCGCCCCCGACCCGCGGAAGTGTAACCCCTTACCGTCCGGGTTCAGCCCGGTTTCCACCAGCGTCCGCCGCCGCTGCGGTCAAACTGTTGTCAACTGAAGTTGCGATCGAGCCCCTCGCCCAACAGCGCACGTTGCAATACGACACGGAAGCTTCAGATCGACAAACCAACTCCGAAGGGCTGAGGTGATATGCTGCAGATCGGTCGGCAATTGGTGAGTTAGGCGGACGCCAACGAAGGCGGGTCTAATCACCGACACCTGTGGAAGGGAAAAGCAATGCGACTGATGGCACTAGGAGGTGTGGCCGGCCCCTTGGTCTTCGCGGTTGTGATTGCTGTGTGTGGCTGGATCCGGCCCGACTACAGCCACCTCCACCAGTTCATCAGCGAGCTTGGAGCGACCGGAACGGTTTTCGCACCTTTGATGAACTACGGTGGCTTCGTCGTCGCTGGCCTCCTACTCACGACCTTCGGGGTTTCACTGTTGCGCATTATGCCCGACGAACGCCTACCCATGATTGGGTCGATGTTTGCCATCGTATTTGGCGCAGGCGTAACAGCGTCTGGCCTGATCTCATGTGACCCAGGTTGTCCTCAGGTTGGGGGCTCGACCGAGAACTTCATCCACGACAAGATCGCGCCCATCGCATTCATTTGTTTGATCCTTGCTACCTGGCTCTTGGGAGGCTCATTTCGCCGCATGCCACAGTGGCGTTCTCTCTCGGTGTATTCACTTGTGACAGGATTCGTCGCTTTGGGATGTCTCGTCGCACTCATTGGGACGCTTGAATCGCGCGTTCTCACAGGGCTCTGGCAACGTCTCCTGCTGGTTGTGCTTTTCCTCTGGACTGGAATCGTGGGCGTGCGTGCATCTTCTCTTGCTCGTGTCTGACCTAATCGGCTCGAGTGACCGATGGTCACGGCGGGCCCGTGGGTCTCATTAGCGGATACGTCCGCGGTTCAAATCGTCTATTGGTGGCTCGGGCACCCGAAGTCGGCCCCGACTCCTCTACTGCGCACCGACGTCCGCCGCCGCTGCGGTCAAACTGTAGTCAGGAGAAGCTCGCGGCCGGGCAGGAGACGCCCCAACCGCCTGGATTCGCTGGAGCCGACGAGCGGATTTGAACCGCTGACCTGCTGATTACGAATCAGCTGCTCTACCAACTGAGCTACGTCGGCCGGATCGATGAAACGCTTAGCCGATTCTGAATCCATGCGCCTGCCCCGCGAGCACCGATTCGCTGCGTTATCGCGGAGGGGAGTGCCCCCACCCCGGGAAGTTTTCAGGCGGCTACGACGGCGCTTTCCCCGAGGACGCCAGGCAGGCAGACCTCGCGTATCCTTCGCCTATGACCCGATCCGACAGCCCCTCGTCGCTGTTTCAAGGCTACCGACCCCTCGAGGGAACGTGGGACGAATACTTTGGGGATCGCGATGAGCCGCGCCCCGAGGCCCGGCACATCGTCGCGCTGCTCAATGAGCTCGGAACCAAGGAGTTTCGGGCGCGCCAGAAGCTCGCGGATGCGACGTTTCTGCGGGGCGGGATCACCTTCTCGGTCTACTCGGATCAGCGGGGCTCCGAGCGCATCTTTCCGTTCGACCTCGTTCCGCGCGTGATCGCGCAAAGCCACTGGCGGCGCGTCGAGCAAGGCCTGAAGCAGCGGATCAGCGCGCTGAACGCGTTTCTCAGCGACGTCTACGGCGAGCAGCGGATCCTCGATGAGGGCGTCGTTCCGCGCGACTTCGTGCTCGGCGCGAAGGGGTACCTGCCGCAGATGCGCGGCGTGCGCCCACCGAGCGGCGTGCACATCCACATCGCGGGAATCGATCTGATCCGCGACCCCGAGGGTAATTTCCTCGTCCTCGAGGACAACGTCCGTACACCGTCCGGTGTTTCGTACGTGCTTGAGAACCGCACGGTGATGAAGAAAGTCTTCCCGCACGTCTTTTCGGAATCGCGCGTCCGCGGGGTCGAGGAGTATCCGCTCCGTCTCGTCGAGGCGCTGACGTCCGTGGGACCCGCTCCGGACGAAGAAGAGGGCACCGCGGTGCTGACGCCGGGTTCGCTCAACTCGGCGTATTTCGAGCACAGCTTCCTGGCGCGACGCATGGGTGTGCCGCTGATCGAAGGTCGCGATCTCTTCGTCGATCAGGATCGCGTCTACGCGAAAACCACGCTCGGCCCACGTCGGATCGACGTGATCTATCGCCGCATCGACGATCCTTTCCTCGATCCCGAGGCGTTCCGAAAAGACAGTCTGCTCGGTGTCCCCGGTCTGGTGGCGGCCTATGCGAAAGGCAACGTCGCCCTCGCCAACGCGATCGGCAACGGGGTCGCCGACGACAAGGGCATCTACCCCTTCGTGCCCGACATGATCCGGTTCTATCTCTCCGAGGAGCCGATCCTCGGTCAGGTGCGGACCTACGTCTGCGCCCGAGAAGACGACCGACGGTATGTCGTCGAGCACCTTTCCGAACTGGTGGTCAAATCGGTGAACGAAGCCGGGGGGTACGGCATGCTGATCGGTCCGCAGGCGTCGCGCCGCGAGCGGGCCGAGTTTCGCGAGCGCATCGAGGCGGATCCTCGCGGCTACATCGCACAGCCGCGGATCGAGCTTTCGACGTGCCCCACCTGGGCTTCGAAGGCCGTCGCACCGCGTCGCGTCGATCTCCGCCCCTACATCTTGACCGGTGCGAACGGCTCCTGGGTGCTGCCGGGCGGGCTCACCCGTGTGGCGCTCGTCGAGGGCTCGTACGTCGTGAATTCGAGTCAAGGCGGCGGGTCGAAAGACACCTGGGTGCTCGAGGGGGCCGGCACATGATCTCGCGTGTCGCCGAGAGCTGTTTCTGGTTGAACCGCTATGTCGAGCGCGTCGAGGTGCTCGCTCGCATGCTCGGTGTGAATGTCGCCTTCCAGCTCGATGTCGACCTCGAGCAGGCGGAATGCTGGCGCCCGCTGGTGGTCGTGACCGGCCAGGAAGCCGATTTTCTCAAACGACACGACGAAGCGCGGGCCGACGATCCGGAACTCGTGCAGGACTACCTGACCTGGAGCGACGACAACCCCAGCTCGCTGCGTTCGTCGCTGTGGTCGGCACGGGAGAACGCGCGGACCATTCGGGAGACGATCAGCCTCGAGATGTGGGAGACGCTGAACGACCTGTGGGTCTGGCTCGGCGAGCGCGAGGCGAAGCGCCTCTACGACCGCGACCGCCCCGCGTTCTACGCGCGCTTGCGGAACCAGTGTCTGCTCTTTCACGGGGTCGCCCAGGCGACCATGCTCCACGAGGATCCCTTCGAGTTCATGCGCCTCGGGACGGCGTTAGAACGGGTCGGGCAGACCGCGCGAATTCTCGACGTGAAGCATCACAGCGTCGGACCCACCCGAGAGGCCGAGGATGGCGAAGAAACCCCGGCCGAGATCGCGCAATGGCTCGCGACGCTCCGCTTCTGCTCGGGTGTCGAGCCCTTCCTCAAGCGACGCACCGCGGTGCCTTCCGGCGCCGCGGTCGCCGAGTTCCTGCTCTTCGACCGCGCCTTCGCGAGGTCCGTTCTGCACAACCTCAACCGCACGGGGAACTTCCTGCGCCTGGTCGTCCCCCGCGGCGGCTCCCCGATCGGCGCCCGAAGTCGAACGCTTCTCTCCGAGACCCGCAGCCAGCTCTCATCGATGAGCATCGAGTCGGTGTTGCACGAGGGGCTCCACGAGACCCTGACGTGGATCGTGGGAATCACGGCGGAGCTCAGCGACCTGATCGACGCCGAGTTCTTCGATCCGATCCCGGTCGTCTCGGCAAACGTCGAGACGCCCGCCTAACTTTCGGTTGGAACTTCCTCGACGCGAACGGACGTGGTGAGCGTCTCCGTTCCGCCACCTCGGTAGATCGTTCCAGAGGTCGGCGTCGCGTCCCGGTAGTTGCGCCCGCACGCGACGCGGACGTGGTTGGTGCCGACCTGGATCCCGTTGGTCGGATCGAGACCGTGCCAGCCGACCTGGGGTAGGTAGAGCTCCGTCCACGCGTGAGAGGCCTCGGACTGGATCTTGTTGGCGTAGTCGGCACCGGTGAAGATGTACCCCATGCGATACCGCGCGGGAATGTGCAAGAGCCGCGCGACGCAGATCATGACGTTCGCGAAGTCTTGGCAGACCCCGCGCCTCGATTCGAAGACTTCGAACGGAGTCGTCGCGATCGTCGTCGAGCCCGAGGTGTACTCGAAATCCCGGTAGATGGTTTCGTTCAGGTCGAGCACGGTACCGACGAGGTCGTAGGTATTGCGTTCGACGAAGCTCATCGCGAACTCGGAGAGTTCTTGAAGTTGTGACTCCGGGAGCTCGGGCGGCATGAGATAGGCGGAAAGCATCTGCCGTTGCCAGGGCATCCAGGCGAGCGGGATCGCGTCCCGCCGGTGCGCCGCACGCTGTTCGAGCGAGCGCGTGTCGCTCAGATGAACGGTCGCGCGGCTGGTGATCTGCAGGGCCGTGTACGGGTTGTTGAGTTCGAGGGCCATCGCGCTGTTGCCGAAGACGTCCTCATACTCGGTGCCAAACACCGCCGGGGAGATGGCGATCTGGAAGTCGCGGAGCTCCTGATATCGATCCTCGACCGGGTGCAGGAGAATGCGGTGTGTGCTGCGGTCCACTGGCTGGTCATAGGTATACGCGGTTTCGTGGGTGACCTGCAGTGTCCGCGGTAGCACGTTGCCGCTCGGTTGCGCGCTCGTCGAAGAGGGCAGGGGGTGAGCCGCGGCCGCCTGCTGACCGGTCTCGATCTGACCCACGCCGACGGGCGGCAGCGTCGACGTCAATTCAGCACCGACGAGGTGACCGTCGGGCTCACTGCTCCACAAGATCGACCCGCGTCGCGCGAGCAGCAGCTCGCCGGGGGTGGCTGCCTTCCAAGGCGTTGCGTCGATGGGAACACTCGAGAAAACGAGCGCGGTCCGGTTCGAATCCTCCGGGGTGTCGAACGAGATCTGGACGGCCGGGGACCAGAGCTCGGTGGAGACGTGGGGCGGGATGCGTCGCGTCCAGTGGAGCGAGCCCTGGCCCCGGGCGTCGCGGTAGACCGCGATCTGTTCACCGTCGCAGAGGATCGCGTTGAGCTGACCGTCCGCGTTGAGCTCGAGCATCCACTCCCGCAGCTCCTCGGGACGGACGTCGGCGAGCGACCGGATGCGGGCCGCATGCAAGCGCGAAAGCAGGAGGCAGAAAGCGTGCTCGCTATCGGTATGGCCGAGCGGATCGAAAGCCGGATCGTCGGGAAGCGGAAAGCGCTCGGCCCAGTTGGTCGCGAGGTCGCCGTCATGGGCGAAGATCCACTGGTGTCCGCCGTAGCTGCGCACAAAGGGCTGCGCGTCTTCCTGATTGCGGGCTCGCTCGTGTCCGCGCAGGTGACAAACGAAAAGGGTGGACCGGAACCGGTTCCACTCACGCAGCGCATCGTTGACACCGGGTTCCCCCCACGAGGTGGGGTCCTTGATGACCGATGCGCCGCGCTCGCTCGAGGGGTACCAGCCGACCCCCCAGCCGTAGAGGTTCGGATCCGCCGCCGGCCGCGCGAAGCGGATGGACGGCGATGTGTTCGCGTCGACGCACAGGGCAACTAGCTCACTCACGTTGGGTACTTTCGCAGATCGAGCGTCATCGGAAAATCGCGATCCGGTTCGGACGGCACAAGAGGCGTCGAACCCGGCGAGTGGCCGTAGGCGAAGAAGCGCGCCAGGCGCCGGCCCTCCGCCTCGTACGCATTGACGGGAAAGGTCTCGAAGTTGCGGCCGCCGGGGTGTGCCACGTGATAGCGGCAGCCTGCGACGGCGCGGCCGGACCAGGTGTCGACCAGGTCGACGGTGAGCGGGGCGTGGGGCGGGATCGTCGGATGGAGGGCGCGGGCCGGTTGCCAAGCGCGATACCTGATGCCCGCAACGGCTTCCCCCTGCGTTTCGGTGCGGTGGAGCGGAAGGTGCACACCGTTGCACGCGAGCTCGTAGCGTCGCTCGGTGAGCCCCGTCGCGCGCACCTCGAGTCGTTCGAGCGAAGAATCCACGTAGCGGGCCGTTCCGCCGACCGCGCCTTCTTCGCCGAGAACGTGCCAGGGCTCGAGCGCCTGGCGGAGCGAAACCTCCACATCACCCGACCGGAAGCTGCCGTAGCGCGGAAACCGGAACTCGTGATGCGCGCGGAACCACTCTGGGTCGAAGGAGAACCCCGCATCGTCGAGCTCCGCGAGGACTTCGCGGAAGTCACCCCACACGAAGTGCGGAAGCATGAACCGGTCGTGGAGCGCCGTCCCCCAACGCGCGAGCGGCGCGCGGTAGGGATCGTTCCAGAAGCGCGCGATCAGCGCGCGGAGCAGCAGCTGCTGCACGAGGCTCATCCGAGCATGGGGCGGCATTTCGAACGCGCGAAATTCGACGAGGCCGAGCCGGCCGGTCGCGGAATCCGGAGAGTAGAGCTTGTCGATGCAGATCTCGGCGCGGTGGGTGTTGCCCGTCACGTCCACCAGCAGGTGCCGGAAGATGCGATCGACGAGCCAGGGAGGGCACGGCTCCCCGTCCTCTGGGATCTGTTCAAACGCGATCTCCAGTTCGTAGAGCGCGTCGTGGCGGGCCTCGTCGACGCGAGGCGCCTGGCTCGTGGGGCCGATGAAAAGACCGGAGAAGAGATACGAGAGAGACGGGTGGTTCAACCAGTAGGCCACCAGGCTTCGGAGGAGGTGGGGGCGTCGCAGGAAGGGGCTGTCGGAAGGTGTCGGTCCCCCCACGACGATGTGGTTGCCGCCGCCGGTTCCCGTGTGACGACCGTCGAGTAGGAACTTCTCGGTCCCGAGGCGCGAGAGTCGCGCTTGTTCGTAGAGCGTGGTCGTGTTCTCGACGAGCGCTGTCCAACTGCGGGCGGGTTGGATATTGACCTCGATCACGCCGGGGTCCGGGGTCACGCGAAAGACGTCGAGCCGCGCGTCTGGCGGGGGCGGGTAGCCCTCGATCCGAACCGGGGTCTCACCGGCCGCGGCGGTGTCCTCGATCGCGGCCACGAGATCGACGAAATCGTCGGCCGTCTCGACCGGCGGGAGGAACACGCAGAGCTGTCCGTTTCGCGGTTCGACGACCAGGGCCGTGCGAACGGGGTGGCCGCCGGTCGGCGCGGTCGACGACTCCGGCGCGTCCTCGGCCGCACCGGAAACCGTGCCGGACGCGTGACGGAAGGGCTGGCGCCGCGGGTCCGGGGCGGCGAAGGGAGGCCGCTCGAGGGTCGGGTCGGCCGCGATCACGTGGGGATACTCGAGGGGCGGAAGTCCGGGCAGCGAGCCCAGGGGCAGCCGATATCCCGCGGGCGAGTCACCCGCTGCGAGCAGGAGCTTCCCGCCGCGGAAGCTCCACTTCTCGGTTCTCCAGCGCCGCCGTCCGTCTCGCGCGTTCCAAACCTGGACCGGTAGAACGAAGGCGGCGGGCTGCGAAGTATCTCGGAACGAGGGGCCGTCGGCCGAGCTCGGGGCGTGCGGATCCTCGTACGCCGCAATCCGCACGTCCGGGTCGATCCCGAGGCGCTCCGCGACGCCGCGCATGAACTGCTCGGCCTTCCCGACGTCCGCTCCGCCCGGTTCCTCGTCCCGAGCCACCAGGTCGACATCGTTCCAGAGGGGCTCCCCGTCGACCCGCCAATAAACGGAAAGCGCCCACCGCGGAAGCGGCTCGCCCGGGTACCACTTGCCCTGACCGAAGTGGAGGAGGCCACCCGGGGCAAAGCGCTCGTGCAGTCGTTTCGTCAGGTCCGCGGCGAGCGCCCACTTGGTCGGCCCGACCGCTTCGGTGTTCCACTCGTCCGCTTCCATGTCGTCGATCGACACGAAGGTCGGCTCTCCCCCCATGGTGAGACGGACGTCATCCGCCTCGAGTCTCCGGTCGACTTCTCGCCCCAACGCGTCGACGCGGTTCCAGGCCTCGTCGGAATATGGCTTGGTGACGCGGGGCGACTCGGCGACGCGCTCGACGCGCATTTCGTGCTCGAACGCGACCTCGCAGGGCTCGAGTTCGCCGGTGACAGGCGCGGCGCTCTGCGGCTTGGGGCTGCAGGCCAGCGGAATGTGACCCTCGCCGGCGAGCAGGCCCGACGTGGGATCGAGACCGATCCAACCCGCGCCCGGGACAAAGGCCTCGGCCCAGGCGTGAAGGTCGGTGAAGTCTTCCGTCGCGCCGGACGGCCCGTCGAGGGACGGGACATCGGGAACGAGCTGGATGAGGTAACCCGACGCAAAACGCGCCGCGATCCCGAGGTTGCGCAGGATGTGGACCAGCAGCCAAGCACTGTCCCGGCAGGAGCCGCGCCCCGACCCGAGCGTTTCTTCCGGCGTCTGGACGCCGGGCTCGAGACGGATCACGTACTCGATGTCGCGTTCGAGCCGCTGGTTCAGCGCCACGAGAAAGTCGATGGTCGCGGTGGCATCTCGCGGCACCGATGCAAGCCAGGCAGCGAGCCCCGGGCCCGGCCGCTCGACCTCGAGGAACGGCTCGAGTTCCTCCGCGAGCCAGGGCTCGTATTCGAACGGCCAGCGCTCTGCACTCTCTTCGAGGAAGAAATCGAAGGGGTTGATCACCACCATCTCGGCGACCAGATCCACCGTCACGCGCAGCTCGCGCGCGGGCTCGGGCACGACCACGCGGGCGAGAAAATTCCCCTGAGGATCCTGCTGCCAGTTCAGGAAATGTTCTTCGGGTTCGATGCGGAGCGAGTAGCTGGCTACGGGCGTCCGACAATGGGGGGCCGGTCGCAGCCGGATGGTCTGCGGCCCCAACCGCACGGCTCGGTCGTAGCGGTAGCGGGTCTCGTGATGAAGGGCGACGCGTAGGGTCATGTCGGTGTCGTACTCGCTTGCAGAGGACTTAGCACGCCGGCGGGAAAGAGCATGCTTCGCGGAAGATTGCCACGGTGACGAGTCCTTGGGTCACGGCGATATACTTGGGAACCACAGGGGGAGGTGAGCTTTACAGACGCGCGGGCGTCTGGAGGTCTCGGTGGTGGCAGATCCGAAAGATGTGATGAGTCGAACGCGATTGTTCCTGATCGACGCCGCGCTGGTCGTGGGGGGCGTGGTTCTCCTCGCCTGTGGGCTCATGAAGATCGGCGAGTGGTCGTTGGGTCACCCCGCTTCGTCATGGGGGATCCCCGTCCAAGATTGGGCGCTCGCCGCACTTTGCCTCCTCGTTTTCGCCGGAGTCCTCTGCGTGCGGGCACTCGTCGCGCGGGGAGCTGACGAGAGCGTCGGAGACGAGATCCCGGTTGAGCCGCCGGCCGCGCGTCCCAGCCCCGTTCCGATCCCGCCTCAGGCCCCCGAACCTCCGGCTCGCGTTGCCGAGGTTGTGACGGGTCCGCGGCCTCCGGTTCGCCGAGGGAACGCGCTCGAACGGGCAGCAGCGGCGGAAGAACGGCGTCAGGCCCGCTTGCGGGCGGAGCGCGAGCGCCAGTCCACGCCGGACGAGCCGGTTCGCTACGTGGACGACGTCGCCATCGCACCGGACGAGCCTGCCCAGGCAGAAGCGAGCAGGCCGAAGCCGCCGCGCTTGCGCGCTGTCGATCCGGGTGGGAACTTCCTCTAGTCGATGAGCAACCACCGGGTGGGAACTTCCTCTAACTGATGAGCAACCCGTCGCCGACCGAACGCACCATCTGGATCGATGGAGAGTTCGTGCCGTGGAGCCAAGCGACGGTTCACGTGCTTTCGCACAGCCACCAGCGCGGCTCTCTCGTCTTCGACTACATGAGTGTGTACGAGACGCCAGAGGGACCGGCGGTCTTCCGCTTGAACGACCACGTCGAGCGCTTCTACGCGTCTATCGCGTTGGTCCGCTTGCCGTTCACGTGGGAGCGCCACGAAGTGCGCGCCGCGATTCGGGATGCCGTGCGCGCGAATCCAGGTGCGAAGGCGGTGAAGGTCTCGGCCTACCTCGCGTCGGTGGAAGTCGATGTGGTGCCGATCGACACGCACGTCACGCTGGCCGTCGCGGCCTACGACCCGCTCGAAGACGTGATACGACCGGCGGGCGGCGATCGACCCGCTGTGCGCAAGCCCCTCAAGATCTGGCTCGAGAAGGAGCTTCGCAATCGCCGCAAGGACATCCTGTCTCCCCAGGCGAAGGTCGCGGCGAACTACGCGTCGCCGATGGCGGCGAAGTGGGCGGCGCGGGAGCTCGGGTTCGACGAAATCCTGCTCATCGACAGCGACGGCTATCTGGCCGAAGGGCCCACGACGAACGTCTTCCTCGTGGATCCCGAGGGCGTCGTCTGCACCCCGCCCGAGGAAGGCGTGCTCCTCGGGGTGACCCGGAAAGCGATCATCGAGCTCGCCCGGGCCGAGGGCTTCACCGTAGTCGAGCGCGCGCTTCAACCCGATGAGCTCTTCGACGCCGCCGAGGCGTTTCTCACCGGGACGAGTGCTGGCGTCTGGCCCATCGGGTCGGTTGACGAACGGGCGATTGGCACCGAGGTTCCCGGGCCGGTGTCGCGCGCGCTGGCGGAGCGGTTTGCAAAGATCTCCGCCGGTGCCGATCTCGAGTTTCAGCACTGGCTTACGCCGGTCTCGCCCGCTGGCGCCCGCGACTTCTGAGGAGCCTCCATGCGCATTCTCTCTGGGATCACCCCTTCGGGCGAACCCCACATCGGCAACTACTTCGGCGCGATCCGCCAATACGTTGAGCTGCAGGCGAAGGGTCAGGCGATCTACTTCATCGCCGACTACCACTCGATGAACAGCGTGCGCGACGCGAAGGAACGCCGGCGCCTGGTGCACGAGGTCGCGCTCGATTTTCTGGCGTGTGGCCTCGATCCCGAGAACGCCATTCTCTACCGGCAATCCGATCTTCCGGAGCTCTGCGAGCTGTGCTGGCTGCTCACGACGATCACGCCGATGGGGCTTCTCGAACGCGGCCACGCTTACAAAGACAAAGTGGCACAGGGCCAGTCCGCGGATCACGGCCTGTTTGCGTACCCCGTACTGATGGCGGCGGATATTCTCATCTACCGCTCCGATCTCGTCCCGGTCGGGCAAGACCAGAAGCAGCACATCGAAATGACGCGCGATCTCGCGCAGCGCTTCAACAACACGTACGGGGAAGAAGTGTTCGCGCTTCCCGAGCCCTATATCCTCGACGACGTCGCCGTCGTACCCGGGACCGACGGGCGCAAGATGAGCAAGAGCTACGACAACACCCTGCGCCCATTTTGGTCGAAGGGGAAGCTCAAGAAAGCGGTGATGGGGATCGTCACGGATTCGACCCCGGTCGAAGAGCCGAAAGACACGTCATCCGCCGTGTTCCAGTTGTGGTCGTTGTTCGCCACCGAGGACGAGCGCGAATCGATGTTCGCCCGCGCGAAGGCTGGCGGCTTGGGCTACGGCGACGTCAAGAAGGACCTTCTCGCGCGCATTCTCGAGACGTTCGGGCCCATGCGCGAGCGGCGTGAAGAGCTCGCGAAAGACACCGATCTTGTCGAGGGCGTGCTGGCGGACGGTGCCGCGCGGGCGCGCGCGTTGGCCGCTCCGGTGATCGCTGCCGCGCGGGCGGCCGCCGGGGTCGGGTCGGCCGCTTAAGCGGCTTGCGACCGCGCCTCGTTCCCGGGAATCGGAAGCGTCGTGAGCTTCGCCGGTCCGTCGGAAGCGGGGTCGAATCGCGCGCACGGCTGGGCCGCCGCGCGGAGCAGGCCGGCCACGGCGACGACGGTTAGGGCAACGAAAACGGTCGAAAGAGGGGTCAAAGCCAGAGCCTCATCCATCTGCGTGGGGCGTTGCGGGTAGCGAGTGCGTCTCGTCCGCGCGGGGGCCCCAGTGGGTCGTGCAAGGTTCCTTCGGCAGACGCGACCGCGAGCGATAGCGACAAACTCCCGACATCCGGAAATTTCTGCGGAAGCGGCTCTAGTCGACGATTGCCAAGAGTTCCTGCGCAATTTCCGTCGCACTTTGCGGGCGTCTTGCCGGATCTTTTTCGAGCGTGCGCAGCAACAACGCAGCCAGCCGCGGATCGAAGTCTGCCGCGATCGACCGCGGATCCGGGGCCTGCGTGTTTCGGTGGTGCCACATGATGTCGCCTTCTTTGAAGGGGACGATCCCGGTGCCGAGTTCAAACAACGTGACGCCTAGGGAATACAAGTCCGCGCGGTGGTCGACGCCTTTGCCGGTGACCTGCTCGGGGGACATGTAGTAGGGCGTCCCGCCGACCAAGGTCTTCGCGCGGCGCACTTCTTCGAGCATCTTGGCGAGACCGAAGTCCATGATCTTGAGGACTTTGTCGCGCGTGAAGAGCAGGTTCGCCGTCTTGACATCGCGGTGAATGATGCGCCGATCGTGCGCGTATTGCAGGCCGGCCGCCGCTTGAACGCCGAGACGCGCTACATCCGCTGTCGACAAGCGTCCTCGCTTACGGAGGATCTGACTCAGCGTGAGCCCTTCGAGAAACTCCATCGTGAGAAAGAACACACCGTTCTCTTCGTCGACGTCGTGGAGCGTAACGATGTTCGGGTGGTTCAGCGCCGCTGCGCTCCGCGCCTCGCGCAAGAAGAGTTGTACGGCCTTGGGGTTCTCTTTCAGGTTGTCCGGGAGCTGCTTGAGCGCCACCACCCGACCGAGGCGGGTATCCAAGGCGCGGTACACGACGCCCATACCGCCGCGCCCGATTTCGGCCTGGAGCTCGTAGCGATGCCCCTGACCGACGCCTTGACCTTTCGAGAACGAACCGCCCAGGGCGCGCGTAATCGATTGCCGTTTGCGCAGCGCGTCGATGCGTTCCGTGAGGCCTTCGCGCTCGGGATCGTCCGCGGCGACGCGCTCCCAAGCGAGGAGGGCGCGATCGGTCTGGCCGGAGCGCTCCAAGATCTCTCCGAACCACGCGAAGGTGTCGGCGGACGCCTTTGCGTTCGGTTCGAGCGACACGATTTCCTCCGCGCGCTGGAGGCCCAGCTCGATCTTGTCCTCTTCGATGTAGAGATCGGCCAGCATGCGGCACGCACGATCGTACGAGGGGTGGCGCGCATTCACCTGCTGCAGATTGCGGATGGCGCGGCTCTTGTCGTTGCGGGTGATGCAAAGCTCTCCCGCTTCAAAACAGTCCCCGCGCTTCTCGAGCACGTCGATGAGCTTCGGAATGGCCTCGCAGTCGCGGTAGCAGATCTCGGCACTCTCGAGGTCGCCCGCTTCTTCATAGGCACGCCCGGCGCGCAGCAGGTCGCCGGCGGCGTTGTAGAGCTCGGCCGCCTGCGCGGAATCGCCGGCCTGCTCGTAGAGCGCCGCCGCGCGCTCGAAAGCGCCGACATCGGCGTAACACTGAGCCGCCTCGAAAAGCCTCCCGGCTGCGACAAACTGCGTCGCCGCGGTTTCGTGATCTCCCTTGGCGAGCAGACTTCGCGCGGAGAGAACGCGGCCTCGCTTGAGGTCGCCCGCGCGTTCGAGTGCCGTGCCCGCGGCTTCGAAATCGCCTTGCAGGTACGGCTCGACGGCTTCCGGACAGCCATCGAACACCAGCTCGAGATCGTTTTCTACGTCGAGCGTGATTTGACGCGCCTCGAGGGATTCGATTTCGAGGGTGTGTTCGAGCACGACGCCATCACCACCGACGATCAACGTGTGCGCGCCTTTCTCGAGCTCCAAGCGGAAAACACCGGCACGCGCGTAGCGGAGCGCGTCGCTACTTCCAGTGACGGCGAGGCGCACGTCGGAGAGCGGAATAGCGCCGCGCATCACCCGCAACTCGATCATGCACTCCGTCGGCGCTAGATCGAACGCCAAGCGCGCGACGCGACCCCGTTCGACACTCGCCTGCTGCTCGAGGGCAACGTGCCGGCACTCGCCCGTCCTCGTGTCTTCGAGCTGCCCCTCGACGAGCACGAAGTAGTGCCGCGAAGGAATGGCGTGAAACTGCGTTTCTCGCGACACACTGTTGTGTTCGAACCGACTCGACGCGCGGTCGATCGCCGCCGTTTCTTCCGCTGCCGTGCGGCGCGTCAGCCGCTGGCGCGAGACGCGGACGCTGAAGGTGCCGCGGAACTCGTTGGGGTATTCGAGCGAGATCGCGATGTCGCCTTTCGAGCGAAGCGATTTCGCGACGAGCGACAGGACGAGGGCCGCCGTCAGGACGAGGGCTGCGACCACCGCGCCGATCGAATCCGCGTTCGCGGAAGCGTCGGCGGTCGTCCGGGCGAGAGCGGGCGCCGCGGCTGCTCCACAGATCGCGGTCGAGAGCCCTAAGCCTTTGGGAACCCAGGGTCTTTCCCGGGAAAAGGACTCCCTCGTTATGTGTTTGGCGCGCAGCAAACCGTCTTCTCGAATCGGCCGTTCGGAGCGCTCGATTGAGGGCGACCACGAGTCGCGGTGCTCTCGCACCAAGCGGGCTCCGGCGCGCTAGTCTCGGGTGCTCGCTGCTCGAAGGAGCACCTCGTCGAAAGCCGTCACCACGCGTTACCGCCCTTGGCGGGGCTATTTCCCAGCACCTATTACGGTTGGGTCATCGCCGGCGCTACGGGCGTCATCATGTTCGCCACGGTCGGCGTCGGCTTCTACGCGATGGCGGTCCTCATCGACGGCCTACCCGAGGCCAAAGGCTTTACGCGCGCCCAAGTGGCCGGCCCCACGAGCTTCTACTTCGTTCTGCAGGGGCTTCTCGGACCCTTGGTGGGTCGCGTCGTCGATCGTCACGGTTCCCGCGGCGTCATCATTTGCGGGACCGTGCTCCTCTCGGCGGGCCTGCTGCTCCTTGGCGGCGTGGACGAGGCCTGGCAGCTCTGGCCGACCTACTGCGCGATGTCGCTCGGTTTCTCGCTGTGCGCCGCGATTCCGACGAACGCTCTCTTGGCGCGTTGGTTCATCGGATTGCGCGCCCGTGCGCTGGCATTTGCGCACTCCGGCGTCTCCCTGGGCGGGATCTTGGTGACGCCCATCGCGACGTGGGTGCTCCACCAGCACGGCGTGGGAGCGGCGACTTCACTTCTCTCGGGCATTGCCCTGGGCGTGGCGGTTCCCGCCGCTTGGTTTGCGCTGTCGCAGGACCCGCGTGATCACGGGCTCGAGCCCGACGGCGGCGCCACCCGCCCACGCGAAAGCGAGCTCCTGTCCGAGTCCTACCAACGCGCCGCGTGGAGCACACGCGAAGCACTAGGCACCCACGCGTTCTGGATCGTCGCACTCGCTTTCTCCCTGGTCCTCTTCGGCCAGCAAGGCCTGTTGATCCACGAAGTCGCTCTCGTTCACGAACGCACCGGAAGCTCCCAGGCCGGTGCGTTTGCGGTTTCGCTGACGGCGCTGGGAAGCGTCACCGGTCGACTCATCGTCGGGATGTTCGCGGATCGCTTCCCGAAGCAGCGCGTCGCGTTCGGCGTGATGATGTTTCAGGCGCTCGCCCTCTGGATCTTCGCGCAAGCGACGGGTTTGCCGGGGCTCTACGCGTCCGCCCTGATGTTCGGCATCACCATCGGCAACGTCTTCATGCTGCAGTCGCTGATCGTCGGCGAGTTCTACGGCATGACCTCATTCGGCGCCGTCTTCGGCGCGCTGATCTTCGTGACGCAAATCGCCGGCGGCCTCGGCCCCTGGGGCTTGGCCCAAATGAACGAACTCCTGGGCGGCTACGGCGAAACCCTGCAGACCCTCGCGCTAGTCGCCGCTGCGGGCGCCTGCGTGATCGCCTTTGCGACCCCCCCGTCTCGCGAGTAGAGCGCGCGTCAGCTGAGCGTTGCGAGGCCGTGGGGGTGGGGGGTACCGCGCGCAGTTCCGCAGCGCCGCAACCAAGCGCGAATGATCTCGTCACGCCCCGCGGCGCGAGGATGTTTGAGCACGGTACCCCCCACCGCCACGGCCCGACCCCGGTCTACGTCATGACGGCGAGCTGCCGACACTCCGCGAGGAGCACCCCGTCCTCGCTCCAAACCTCCCCGTCCTCGACGAGGCAACCGTCGCGCACCGTCTGCGTGACGAGTCGGATGAGGACGAACGCGTCGGCGCCGAAGGGAAGGCTGCGCGGATCACATCGGAAGTGGATCGTCAGGTCGACCGTCGAAACGCCGGCGACGGGCCCGTCCCGGTGGGCCCAGGCCAGGAGAGCGGGGGGCCACACATCGCAGTACGCGGCGAGAAGCGGAGCGTCGATGACGCCCGGCGGGTCGACGAGCCGAATCCAACCGCCGGCCTCCGCGTGCGGCAAGCCTTCCCACGGTTCGCCGCCAAAGACGGGTCGGCGCTCGAAGTGCGCGCGCAGTGGCGGATGCTCGGGGCGTACCGAAATGGTACGCACGTCGCTTGAAGGCGGCGCCTGAGGCGCTTCGCGGTGCGCGAGCTCGAGCCCGCCTCGCGGCGTCCCGCACGCGAGAACCCCCAGCACACACAGTTTCTCGCCCTGCATCATTCGCATCGTCGCGGTCGAGAAACGCCGGCCGGTTCGTTCGATCGCGACGTGAATCGCCACTTTGGCCGCCGTCGGCGGACGCAAGTAGTGCAGTGTGAGAGAACGCGGCGTCCGCTCGTCGTCACCGAGCTCTGCGAGAGCGGCGCGCAAGGTAATCGCCGCGAGGAAGCCGCCATTCGGTCCCGCATCGATCCACCAGGAGCGATGGATGAACGCTTCGTAGACACCATCGCCGATCGGAGTGACGGCCGTGTCGCGTTCGAAGCGGGTCATCGAGGGTTCCTTCTTTGATCGATCTGCCTCATTCGCTCTCCTACCACCATGGCCATGGCGGCTTGCAAGTTGTAGGACGGAATGAATCCGTGCATCGGGAGACGCAACACGCGGTCTGCCCGGGCGAGGTGATCTTCCGGGACGCCGTGCTTTTCGCCGCCGACGATCAGTAGCACGGGCCCCGAGAGATCGATCTCCCAGGGCGCGACGTCTCCGGAATCTTCTACGGCAAAGATCTGCCGGCCGGCGCGGCGCGCAGCATCGATGACGCCGAGGCCATCGTCCCAGAAGACGGGCATGAAGCGGTCGGCGCGCATCGAGGCGCGCAACGCTTCGCGTTTTCCTTCGTGGGCCATCCGGTTGTCTACGAAACAGGCGTCGGCGCCCGAGACTTCCGCACAGCGGATCCCGAAACCCGCGTTTCCAGGGTAGGCGACGTTCACGAGGAGCCACGCGGCACCGCCGCGGGCGAGGGCCGCTTCGCGGTCGACATCGGCGTCGGCACCCACCAGGCCCAGCACTTCGGCCGGCGGATCGGATTTCGACAGGCGCCACAGGGAGGCTTCACTCGTCTCGCGAACCGCGATCGATTCCGCGCGGGCCCGCGCGAGGAGGGCCGGCACGCGTGGGTCGCGGGGCTCGCGGTGGGTCAACAACAAGCGGATCGGCTCACCGCGATCGAGCGCGGCCGAGATCGCCTCGGGGCCCGCCAGTTGGCGGCGCGCGGGAGCGTCACCCATCGCGACGAAAGACCAAGTATTCGTTCAAGTCGCCCGACGCACCGTCGGCGGAGAAGCGCAGGGCGAGCGGCCAAGGCAGGGCGCCGATCCAGTGCTCGCGCTCCGCTTTCGAAACTTGATGGCAGTAGCGCACCTGATCCTCTCCCCAGCGCAACAAGTGATCCCCATCCTCCACGCCGTGCTCGTCGATCGCGGGAAACCCGTAACGCGGAAGCTCGTGCCACGGTACTCGCCGGTCGCGGAAGCGCGCTCGCTCGCCGAAATCCCACACCGAAACCGCGAGTTGTCCGCCCGGCGCGAGAAGCTCGCCGGATCGCTCGAGCAAAGCGAGGCGCCGGTCGCGGCCCGGGAGGTGATGCAACAAACCGAAGACGACGACGAGATCGAAGCGCTCGCCGTGCAGAGCCGCGAGACCGTCGGACGCGAGATCGAGGCAGACGACGCTCGCTTCGGCGCCGACCTGGCGCGCCGCGTCCCGAGCTTCGCGGAGAAGTGGGGCGCTCGCGTCGACACCGACGTAGGTCAGCGGCCGCAAGCCGGCGTCGGCTGCGGCGCGCACCCATCGGCCGTTGCCGCAGCCCAAGTCGAGGACCCGCAAGCCCCTGCGCGGGAGGGTCGCTAGGATGCGTTCCCAGCCGGGCCATCCGCGGCGACGCGTGCGGCTAAACGACGCCGCTTGGTCGCGGTAGAACGCGCGATTGATGGCGACGAGCGCCCGGGCGGTGGGCGAATCGGACGAGTCGGACAGATCGGACATGCAAACGGCCTGTGCAGGAAACCCCGAAGGGGATCTCGACGCGATCATAGACGAGATCCTGGCGAGCCCGTCCTGGAGCGATGCCTCCCTCGACCGCATCCAACGACGTCACCCGAAAGATGGCCGCGGCTTCTACAACAAGCGCGAAATCTTGGCCCGCTTTCGCACGCGGGGTTCGGACGCGGATGAGGCACGGTTCACCGAGCGACTCCGCACGTGTCCGACGCGCTCGGTCTCGGGCGTCCTGCCCGTCACCGTCCTCACGAAACCGTTTCCCTGCCCCGGCCGTTGCGTCTTCTGCCCGAGCGACGTGCGGATGCCGAAAAGCTATGTGTCGAACGAACCCGGCTGCCAACGGGCGGAATCGAACGCGTTCGATCCCTATCTGCAAGCGCTGAGTCGACTCACCGCCTACCGCGACATGGGTCATCCGACCGACAAGGTCGAGCTCATCGTGCTAGGCGGCACCTGGTCGCACTACCCGAAGTCCTATCGGCGCTGGTTCGTCGGCCGCTTGTTCGATGCGCTGAACGATTTCGGCGACGGCGCACGCCGAAGCGATTGCGGCGGTCCGCGCAGGCCCGAGGTCGCCGCGGAACCGAGCGCCACCGATGTTCGCGGTCGATACAATCGCTACGTCGCCGCCTCTCTCTACGAATCGGACGATTTCTCGCCGACCGCGTTCGTAGAAACGACGCATCGCAACGAATCGGCCGCGACGCGGTGTGTCGGTTTGTCGATCGAAACGCGCCCCGATTGCATCGACCGGGATGAGCTCCGCACGCTCCGAGAGCTCGGCGTGACGAAGGTCCAGCTGGGCATTCAGAGCACGTCCGACGACGTGCTGCGCAAAAACCAGCGAGGACACGATGTCGCCGCCACGCGCCACGCCATGTGTCTCTTGCGTTCGGCGGGTTTCAAGCTGCACGGGCACTGGATGGCGAACCTGCTGGGAAGCGATCCCGAAGCGGACGTGGCCGACTTCGAGAAGCTCTTTTTCGACCCGGCGCTTCGCCCGGACGAGCTCAAGGTCTATCCCTGCAGCTTGCTCGACACCGCCGAGTTGGTTGCGCACCACCGTCGGGGCGATTGGCATCCCTACGACCACGAGACCTTGACGGGTGTTCTCGTGCGCTGCCTCGCCGCCGTTCCTCGCAGCTGTCGGGTCACGCGGATGATTCGCGATATTCCGTCGACCGACATCTTGGTCGGTAACCGCCGGACGAACCTACGAGAAGACGTCGAGAAGCGTGCGCGTCGCGAGCGGGTGCCGCTTCGGGAAATCCGCGGACGCGAGATCCGCGGCGACGCGATCGATGCGCGTGCGCTCACCCTCAAGGAGACGCGCTACACGGCCGGGCGCGGCGACGAGATCTTTCTCGAATGGACGGACGAAGGCGATCGGATCGCCGGGTTTCTCCGCCTTCACTGCCCGCGTGAGGAAGCCCCTCTCCCCGAGCTCGTCGGTGAGGCGATCATCCGGGAGGTCCACGTCTACGGACAGACGGCGCGCCTCGGCTCCCGAGAAAAACGAGAAGCCCAACACGGCGGGTTGGGCGCTGCGCTCATCGAACGAGCCGTATCGCTCGCGCGGTCCGCGGGTTACCGGTCGCTGGCGGTGATCTCGGCGGTCGGTACGCGGGGCTACTACCGGCGATTGGGATTTGTCGACGGGGAGCTCTACCAACATCGCGCGCTCTAGAGGCCCTTTCAGATTTCCCCACACGACAGCTCAGTCGTGGTATACGCCACCCAGGAGGAAACTGTATGTCTCGCCGCGCAATTCAAGCTCTGGTCCTGGCTGTGTCCTGCCTGTGGGCGACAACGGCCACCGCCCAACTCTCCGTGATGACGCGCAATTTGTACCTCGGTGCGGATCTCACGCCAGTCTTCGCGTCGGACGCTGCGACCTTCCCGGCGGAAGCGGCCGCGGCGCTCAATCAGGTCGCTCAAAACAACTTTCCGAGACGCGCGCGGGCCCTCGCCCGGGAAGTCGCTCGCACGCGACCCCACGTGATCGGTCTCCAAGAAGCCTTCCGATTTAGCGTCGGTGGTGCGACGCTCGGCGTGCCCTTCGTCGACATGTTGGAGGTGTTCGAACAAGCACTCGCTGCGCGCGGGCTCAACTACGTGCGCGTCGCCGTCGTTCCGAACATCGATCTCAATATCCCGGCGGCGGCGGTTCCAGGGCTCGGAGGTGATCTCGGGGTACTGGACCGTGACGTCATCCTGGTGCGCGGCGATGTCGCCGGATCCGCTGAGCCTCTTCCGCCCGGCTCGGGTACGTATGATTGCATTCAGCCGGTGGGAGACGGCTGCCGTCTGACGCCCGGCGTTCCATTGCCGGCGACCCTGATCCCGTTCTCCGCCGATCCGTTCCTCGGTCGCGGCATCGTGGTGGTCGAGTTGAGCGTCGCGGGCGAACTCTACCGCGTGGCGAACACGCACCTCGAGGTGCGGCTACCCGATCCGACCAACCCCGCGTCCGCCGGCGTCCAGAGTTTCCAGGCGCAGGCCGTGGCTATGGCAATGGGTCAGCTCGCCGGGCCGAATCACGAGACGATTCTCATCGGCGATATCAACTCAGCGCCCGATGACGCACCCATCGAAGCCACCGATCCAATGACCGGTGATCCGATACGGATCATTCCGCCGTACCAGATCCTCGCGAGCTCCAACCTTATCGACGCCTGGACCCGGAACTTCCTGATCTTCTTCAACCCGGACGGCGCGACGTGTTGCCAGCAGCCCGACCTCGCGAACTTCCAGTCCCAGCTCGACGAGCGGATCGATCAGATCTGGGTCCACAATCGGCGGTTCGCCGCGCTGGCGATCGTCACCGGGGAGAGGCGCCTGTTCGGCGTGCCGCGCTGGTCATCGGACCACGGCGGTGTGTTCGGCCTGCTCTTCTTCCCGTAGGCCCCGCACGGCCCTGGGCCGCCGCCGTTTCTCGCTAGATCGAGAAGGGGGGGTGGCGGCGGCCCGGGCACTGCCGGGCGAGCGCGACGGTCAGTCGCGCCGGCGGAACTCCAGAGCGTCGCCCGAGACGCGCGCGTCGACCAGAACCTTCGCGCCTTCCGGGAACTCGCCCTCGAGGATCTTCATGGCCAGCGGGTCCTGCACCAGGCGCTGGATGACGCGCTTCAGCGGGCGCGCACCGTACGCGGGGTCGTAACCCTTCTCGGCGAGGAGGGTCTTCGCCTCGTCCGTGAGCTCGATGTCGATTCGGCGATCCGCCAACAGCTTGCGAACGCGCTCGATCTGCAGATCGACGATGTGGTCGATGTGCTCCCGAGCGAGCTGGTGGAAGATGATCGTGTCGTCGATTCGGTTCAGGAATTCGGGCTTGAAGTGCGCGCGTAACGCTTCGGTGACACGCGTCTCCATGAGCGCGTGGTCCTGTTCGCCGAGGCTCGTGATGTGTTCGCTCCCGATGTTCGATGTCATGATGAGTACAGCGTTCCGGAAGTCGACCGTGCGCCCTTGACCGTCGGTGAGTCGGCCGTCGTCCAGGATCTGGAGGAGGGCGTTGAAGACGTCGGGATGCGCTTTCTCGATTTCGTCGAAGAGCACCACGCTGTAGGGTCGGCGGCGAACGGCTTCGGTCAGGTAGCCGCCTTCTTCGTAACCGACGTATCCCGGGGGCGCTCCGATGAGGCGCGACACCGAGTGCTTCTCCATGAACTCACTCATGTCGATGCGCACCATGGCGTGCTCGTCGTCGAAGAGGAACTCCGCCAACGTGCGCGCCGTCTCGGTCTTCCCGACGCCGGTCGGGCCCAAGAAGATGAACGAACCGATCGGTCGGTTCGGATCCTGCAGGCCCGCCCGGGCGCGGCGCACGGCGTTCGACACCGCGGTGAGCGCTTCTTCCTGGCCGACCACGCGACTGCCGAGGACGTCCTCCATGCGGAGGAGCTTCTCCTGCTCACCTTCGAGCATCTTCGAGACCGGGATGCCCGTCCACTTCGAGACGATCTCGGCGACTTCTTCCGCCGTGACTTCCTCGGAAAGGAGTGAGCCTTCCTTCTGGAGGCTGTCGAGCTTCTCCTGCTCGGCCGCGAGGTCCTTCTCGAGCTCGACCAATAGGCCGTACTGAATTTCGGCGGCGCGTTCGAGCTGACCCTGGCGCTGGGTGCGCTCGAGCTCCGCAGTCAGCGCTTCGCGGCGTTCCTTGAGCTCGCGCACGTGGGCGATCGTGTCTTTCTCGTGGCTCCAACGCGCGGAAAGCGCGGCGCCGGAATCGTTGAGATCCGCGATCTCGGCACTCACGCGCTCGAGGCGTTCGCGGCTCGCGTCGTCGCTCTCTTTCTTGAGCGCCTCGCGCTCGATCTCGAGCTGGGTGCGCTTGCGCTCGAGGGCGTCGAGCTCTTCGGGCATCGAGTCGATCTGGACGCGCACGCGACTCGCGGCCTCATCGACCAGGTCGATGGCCTTGTCGGGCAAGAACCGGTCGGTGATGTAGCGGTTGGACAGGGTCGCCGCGGAGACGAGCGCAGCGTCCTGGATCCGCACACCGTGGTGCACTTCGTAGCGCTCCTTCAGGCCGCGCAAGATCGAGATCGTGTCTTCCAAGCTGGGCTCGCCCACGAAAACCGGCTGGAACCGGCGTTCGAGCGCCGCGTCCTTTTCGACGTGCTTGCGGTATTCGTCCAAGGTCGTCGCCCCGACGCAGCGAAGCTCGCCGCGCGCGAGCGCGGGCTTGAGCAGGTTGGCCGCGTCGGCCGCGCCTTCCGCGGCTCCGGCACCGACGATCGTGTGCAGCTCGTCGATAAAGAGAATGACTTCACCGTTGGCTTCCGTGACTTCTCGGAGGACCGCCTTCAAGCGGTCTTCGAACTCGCCGCGGTACTTGGCACCGGCGATGAGGGCGCCGACGTCCAAGGTGATGACGCGGCGGTCGGCGAGCGATTCCGGCACGTCGCCGGCGACGACCCGCTGCGCCAAGCCCTCGGCGATGGCTGTCTTACCGACGCCCGGCTCCCCGATCAATACCGGGTTGTTCTTCGTCCGCCGCGAAAGCACCTGGACGACGCGCCGGATCTCTTCGTCGCGGCCGATGACCGGGTCGAGCTTTCCGTCGCGCGCAGCTTCCGTGAGATCGCGACCGAATTTCGATAGCGCTTGGTACTTGCTCTCCGGATCCTGATCCGTGACACGGGCGGAACCGCGCACGGAGGCGAGCGCCTTCTCGATCGCTTCGTGGGTCGCACCTTGATCGATGAGGAGACGCGCGGTCGCTTCCGACGGGTTCTTGACCAAGCCGAGCAGCAAGTGCTCCGTCGATGTGTATTCGTCCCCGCGCTCGCTGGCGTCGGTCTCGGCCGCTTCGAGGGCGTTCGCGAGATCCGGCGAGAGCGTGGGTTGTGAGCCGCCCGACACTTTCGGGAGTGCCGTCAGCAGTTCTTCGGCGTTCGCCTGGAGCGGAGGCAGGGCGACCCCGATTTTTTGCAGGATCGGGATCGTGCTGCCCTCGGGCTGGGCGAGAAGCGCTTGCAGCAGATGGGCGGGCGTAATTTGGCTGTGGCCGCGCGCAGTCGCGAGCGACTGCGCTTCGGAAAGAGCTTCTTGGCTTTTAATCGTGAGCTTGTCGAATCGCATGCCAGGAACCTATGCACCGAAGGACGCATGGCAAGCGACGTTGCGCGGGGGCCCCAAGGGGTTTGCGCTAGAGCTGCGTTTCGATCTCGGGTTCGATCTCACAGTCGCGGATCTTGCTCAGCAACGTCTTGTAACTGACCTCGAGAAGCTCGGCCGCGCGTCGTCGGTTCCAATCCGTTTGGTAGAGCGCGCGTTGAATGGCTTCGCGTTCGGCGGCGAGTGCCGCGCGGCGGCCGACTTCCTTGAGCGGCACCTCACCCGCGGTGGCTTCGAGCTCTTCGAGAACGCGGTCGAGCTCGCTGATACCGCCGCCCGACGGACGGCTCGCCCGGGCCAGGAGATCCTGGATCACGCTTTCTTCGCTCTCCAACACGACGATTCGCTTGATCAGGTTCTCGAGTTCTCGAACGTTGCCGGGGAAGGGGTGACGATCGAAGAGCGATACGAGCTGCTTCGAAAGCTCGCGCCGTGGCTTGTCGTAGCGCGCTGAGAAGCGCGCGAGAAACACGTCGACGAGGCTGTCGATCTCATCGCGTCGCTCGCGGAGCGGCGGAATGCGGACATTGACCACGTTGAGGCGGAAGAAGAGATCTTCCCGGAACGTTCCCTCGCGCACCATGTCTTCCAGTTGGCGATGGGTCGCCGTCACGACGCGCGCTTCCGCCGCGAGCTCCTCATTGCCGCCCAGGTGCGAGAAGGTCCCGTCCTGCAACACGTGAAGGAGCTTCGCCTGAAGGGCGGCGCTCATCTCCCCGATCTCGTCGAGGAAAATCGTCCCGCGTCCCGCCTGTTCGAACTTCCCCGGCTTGCGCCGCACCGCTCCGGTGAACGCGCCCGCTTCGTAGCCGAACAACTCGCTTTCGAGGAGTTCGCCCGGGAGCGCCGCGCAGTTCACCTTGACGAAGGGCTGGTCGCGCCGCGGCGAAATCGCATGCAGTTCGCGGGCGACGACTTCCTTGCCCGTGCCGCTCTCACCTTGGATCAACACCGTGACGTCGGTCGACGCAATTTGCTCGAGGAGCCCGCGGATCTGCGAGAGCGCCGGACTCTCCCAGAAGGGTTCGTCCGACGGCGGTGCGATGTCGTCCTCGGGACGGCGCGTGAGATCGCCGAGCAAGCGCTCGAGGTGGCCGGGCGGAGCGGGTTTCTCGACGTAGTCGGTCGCCCCGAGGCGGAGTGCGTCGACCACGGTTCGCGGTTCGCTCACCGAAGAGAGCATGACCACCGGAACATCCTCGTCGAGCTGGCGGATTTTTTCGAGGGTCGTCAGGCCGTCGTCCCCGGGCATGATGACATCGAGCACGATCGCGTCGGGAGCCGCGCCGGACTCGAGGAGCGTCACCGCGCGACGCCCGTCTTCGGCGGTGTCGACGTCGAAGTCGGCGGCCTCCAGCGCGTCCGCCAGGAGGGTCCGGAGGCCGTCCGAATCGTCGACCACCATGATGCGCGGCCGCGCCGGGCTTTCGGAGACGGTGCGGGGTTTTCTCATCTCCCCCTATGTATCGCCGAAATCGAGGGCTCCCTTGACCGACCCCCCGCTCGAAATCGAAGGCCCCCTTGACCGCCCATACCGGCCGCGGAACCGTCCCGGCTGATGGCAAAGGGACAGAAACAGGCCGAGGCCCGCATGCGCGAGCTCGCGGCCGAGCTCGATCGTCACAACCGGCTGTATTACCTGGAAGACGCGCCGGAAGTGTCCGACGCCGCCTACGATCGCCTGTTCCGCGAACTACAAGAACTCGAGGAGCAGTTCCCCGCGCTGCGGGCGCCGGATTCCCCGACCCAGCGGGTGGGAGCGCCTCCGGCCGAGGGATTCACGAGCTTCCGCCGCGACGTTCCGATGCTCTCGCTCGACAACGCGAAGGACGCGGAAGAGATCGAGGCGTTCGACGCCCGGGTTCGCCGACTTCTCGATCGCGACGACCCCGTCGCCTACTTCGCCGAACCCAAGCTCGATGGCGCGGGCGTTGAGCTCGTCTACGAGGACGGGGAGCTCAAGGTGGGCGCGACGCGGGGGGACGGACGGACCGGCGAGGACGTGACCGCGAACTTGGTGCACGTGCTTTCGGTTCCGCTGCGGGTCTCGGGCGCACCCAAGGGTCGGTTGTCCATCCGGGGCGAAGTGATCCTCCCGCTCCGCGCGTTCGCGCGTCTCAACGCCGCCCGCGAAGCCCGCGAGGAGGAGCCGTTCGTGAACCCGCGCAACGCCGCAGCGGGATCGTTGCGACAGCTCCACGACGTCGATCGCGACCGGCTGCGTTCTCTCTCCTTCTTCGCTTACGCCGTCGGCACCGGCCTCCCGAAAGGCGTCGTGGATCAGGCGTCGATCCACGCGCGCCTCGCGGATTGGGGGTTCGAGCCGAGCCCGGGAGCGAAATGCTGCCCCGACGTTGCCGCAGCCCTGCGCTTCCACGAAGAGCTCGCCGCGCGGCGCGCGACCCTCGACTTCGAGATCGACGGCAGCGTCCTCAAAGTGAATTCCCTCGCACTACAACGGGATCTCGGCGAGCTGTCGCGTATGCCGCGTTGGGCGATCGCCTACAAGTTTCCACCGCAGCAGGAGACCACCGTCGTCAACAAGATCTTCGCGAGCGTCGGGCGAACCGGGGCGCTGACGCCCGTGGCGCAGCTCGAGCCCGTCTTCGTCGGTGGCGTGACCGTCTCGAACGCGTCACTCCACAACCAAGATGAAGTCGACCGGAAGGACGTCCGCGTGGGCGACACCGTCGTGATCCAACGCGCCGGTGACGTGATCCCGCAGGTGGTTTCAGTCGTTAAGGCGAAGCGGCCGAAGGGAACGCGTCGCTACAAGTTGCCGAAGAAGTGTCCCGTGTGTCGCGCCGATACGGTTCGCCCGGAAGGTGAAGTCGTCACCCGCTGCCCGAACGTCGACTGCCCGGCGCAGCTCAAGAACAACATCTTCCACCTCGCCAGTCGCGGTGCCCTCGATATCGACGGGCTGGGCGAAAAGCTGATCGACCAGCTCGTTGGCGCCGGCCACCTCAAGCGACTTTCCGACGTGTTCGCCCTCGACGCGGAAACGCTCGAGGGCCTCGAGCGAATGGGCAAGAAGAGCGCCGAGAATCTGGTCGCCGCCCTCGAGAAAGCGGCGGACACCACCTTGCGTCGTTTTCTGGTCGCCTTGGGGATTCGCGACGTCGGTGCCGGGGTCGCGGATCTCCTGGTCGATGCGTTCGGCGATCTCGACCCGCTCCTCGCGGCGGATCGCGAAGCGCTCGAGGCCGTCGACGGTATCGGCCCGACGATCGCCGAGGGCGTGGTCGCTTTCTTCGCGGACCCGCACAACCGTTCGGAGATCGAGCGCCTACGCGAACTCGGCGTCCGCTGGCCGAAGGGGAAGGCGAAGGCGAAGCCGAAAGAGGGCGGCGCACTCGAAGGGAAGACCTTCGTGCTCACCGGAACCCTCGACGGGATGACGCGAGACGAAGCGAAAGAGCGCATCGAGTCTCACGGAGGCAAGGTGACGGGCTCGGTTTCGAAGAAAACCAGCTATGTCGTCGCCGGGGAGTCTCCCGGGAGCAAACTCAAGAAGGCCCAGGAGCTCGAGGTCGAAGTCCTCGATCAACGGGCCTTCTTGGCGCTCGTCGACTGAGCTAGCTCTCGCGCTTCACGGCGACGAAGACCTCGGCCTCTCCACGTCGGACGAGGAGCAGCGCGCCTTTCTCGGCACCTTTGACGGCCTTCTCGAAAGCGTTCGCGTCGGAAACCGGCTTCTGGTTCACCTCGAGGATGACATCGCCGCGGCGAAGCCCGGCTTCGGAAGCCGCGCTGTCCTCTTCGATGTCGGTGATCAGCACACCGTCCGGCTCGTCGAGGCCGAGTTGCTCCGCGGTCCGGGAATCGAGGTCTTTCACGACGACGCCGAAGGCGCCTCGCTCGTCTGCCTCGGCACTTGCGAGCACGACGTCATCGTCGCGATCGAGCTCGCCGAGCTGCACCTTGAGCGACTTCTTCTTGCCCTTGCGAAGCACCTTCACGTCGACGCCGCTTCCGACGGGCGTTCGCGCGACCACCCGCGGCAGGGTCGACATCTTGTCGATGTCTTCGCCGTTGAACGAAACGATGACGTCACCGCGTCGGATCCCCGCCTTGTCGGCGGGCCCGCCGGGCTCGACCTTGGACACGAGGGCTCCCACTTCTTCGTCGAGGTCCATGAGCTCGGCCGTCGTCTCGTCGATCTCCTGGATGTAGACGCCGAGCCAACCGCGTGAAACGCGGCCCGCGGTGCGCAGCTGGGGCAGGATGTCTTTGGCAATGTTCACCGGCACCGCGAACCCGATGGTGTTCGCACGCGGGTTGATCGCCGTGTTGATCCCGATCACCTCGCCGGCGAGGTTGAGCAGCGGCCCGCCGGAATTGCCGGGGTTGATCGCCGCGTCGGTCTGGATGAAGTCGTCGAAACGGCGCGCTTCCGGATCCGGGTTGATGACCCGGCTCTTCGCCGAGACGATGCCCGCCGTGACGGTATGCCCCAGACCAAAGGGGTTGCCGATGGCGACGACCCAGTCGCCCGGATCGACGTCGTCCGAGTCGCCGAGCGCGAGAGACGGAAGCGGGCGGTCGGGTTCGACCTTGATCAACGCGATATCGGTCTTGGGGTCGCGGCCGATGACTTTCGCTTCGAGGGATTTTTCGCCTTCGAAGAAGAGCACTTCGATTTTGTCGACGTCTTCGACGACGTGGTTGTTCGTGACGATATAGCCGTCTTCGGAGATCACGAAGCCGGTGCCCAAGCTCGGCACGTTTCGCTCACCGCCGAACATGTCGGGGAACGGGCCGCCGAAGAATTCTTCGAGCGGATGTCGCGGGCGGCCGCGATCGCCGCCTCGCCGTCGGTTGACGAGCTTCTTCGACGTTTGGATGTTGACCACGGCGGGGGACGTCGCTTCCGCCAAGTTCGCGAAACTCGCCGGAGCGCCGCGGGGCGGGCTGTAGACCGTCTCCCCCTCGCCGTCCTTCCAGAACGCCTCGTTGTCGGCGGTCTTCGTTTCACTCTTGCCAAACAGGTCGATGGCTTCCGCAGTGGGCGCTTCGACCGAAAAATCGATGTTTACGACGCCAGAAGCGAGCAGTAGTGCGCCGATCGCGGCGGCCATGACGACCACTCGAAGCGAGCGAAGGGAGTTACTCAAGGTAGGTTCTCCTTGTCTGGGACTCAGCCCTGGGAGTTCAGTCGCCGATTGAGACGCCCCGGGCGGGACGTGAGTTCCCCAGGAATCAGCCCAGAGGGACTCGCAAATGGTACCGGCCGCGTCCCCGCCGGACCACGAGGAGCGCGCCATCGCGGCCGCGCAGCCCCAATATGGCCCGGCGCAACGCTTCATCGTCCGAAAGCCCCTGACCGTTGATCCCCAAAACGAGGTCGCCGGGTTCGAGACCGGTTCGGGCCGCTCCACTTCCGCGTACGACCCGCACCACCGCGAACCCGCCCTGCGGGTTCGGTTCGAGTTCCATGCCGAGGCGCTGCACGCCCATGGCGTCGATCTCGTCGGCGCTGATCTCGCGTGCCGTCACCGGCACCTCGCGGGAGACGCCGTTCGCGGCGACGGTGAGCGAGACCCGTTGCCCCGCCGTGACGCGAACGAGCAGATCGTAGAATTCGCGGGAGGAGGAGACCGGAACACCGTCAAACGCGGTGATGAGCTCTCCGCGGCTGAGCGCCGCCTCCGCCGCGCTACTGCCTTCGTGCACCCGGGAGATCAAAGCGCCGCGCGCTCCCGGCCCGAGCTCCATCACTTCTTGCATCGTGGCGTCGACGTCTTGAAGCTCGAGACCGAGCCACACCGGTGCGATCGCACCCCGCGTGATCAACTCGTCGACGATTCGGCGCGCCGCGTCGATCGGAATCGCGAAGCCGATTCCCTGGGCGTTGCCGTAAATCGCGGTGTTGATCCCGATGAGCTCGCCTTCGGCGTTGAGCAGGGGCCCGCCGGAATTTCCGGGGTTGATCGAAGCGTCGGTCTGCAGGAACCCGTGATAGACGCGGCCTTCCGCGCGGATCGAGCGGTCGACCGCGGACAACACGCCGGTCGTCACCGTGTTCGAGAGCCCGAACGGATTGCCGATGGCGATCACCGGCTCGCCGACCAGGACATCGTCCGAGGATCCGGGAGGCGTCCAGGGAACCGGCTCGTCGGTCTCGAGCCGCAGGACGGCGAGGTCGTTGTTCGGGTCGGCACCCACCAAGGTCGCTTCGAATTCGCGCCCATCGCCGATCGTCACCCGAATGCTCTCCGCCCGCGCGACGACGTGCTCGTTCGTCACCACGTGGAGTTCATCATCGATGACCACGCCGGAGCCCAGGCTCGTGCGCCGCTGCTGTTGTTGCGGAAAGAAATCGCGGAAAAAGCGGTCGAAGGTCGGGTTGTTGAAGGGCCCGCGGAACGGTCGGTTCGGCTGCACGAGCGACGTGGTGATGTTGACGACGGACGGGCCGACCTTCTCCACGACGCGCACCGTGGCGGTGCGCCGCAGGAAGGGATCGTCGGCGCGCGCGTCACAGGCGAGCAGGGCGACCCAGACGAAGAGGGCGAGGACAGCGAGCAGCGAGACCTTCATTGCGCGGAACTTAACAACTAGTCGCGGATCGCCTCACCGGTCTCTTCCGAGTCCTTGAAGCTCGCGGGCTGCGAAGGTACCCGCCCCCGCTTGATCAGCAGAAACTTCAGGTCGCCGCCCCGGCGCGCGGTGATGAGGAACCGATCGCGGCCTTCGACGTCGGCCAGGCCGCGATCGAAATCATCGAGGTCTCCGATTCGCCGATCTTCGATGTTCTCCACGATGTCACCGGGAAAGAGCCCCGCTTCCGAGGCCGGCGAGCCCCGCGCGACAAACGACACGTAGGCGCCGCGACGAGAATCGAGGCGCTGCTCGCGAAAGAGCCGCTCGGTGATTTCCTGGACGTGGAAGCCCAGGTCGCTCTCCCGCTCCGCGGGCTCCACCTTCGGCTGCGTCGCGAGCTTGAGGGTGACGTCGCGAGCCTTGCCGTCGCGCAGGAAGGCCACCCGGACTTTCTCACCGGGCGGCACGGCCGCGACGCGGCGCTGCAAGGTTCCCAGGTCTTCGTCTTTCTCGGCTTCGACGGCTTCCCCCGCGAAGTGCGTGATGATGTCGCCCGGCCGCAGCTTCGCGCGCTTCGCCGG
This sequence comes from Myxococcota bacterium, assembly GCA_965223705.1. Classification (GTDB taxonomy): domain Bacteria; phylum Myxococcota_A; class UBA9160; order UBA9160; family UBA6930; genus UBA6930. The sequence goes on from OZ245015.1 coordinate 1,018,517, forward strand.
CGAGTCTTCCGAAACGCCACTCACGATCACGCCCGTCGCGTCGGGTACGGCGAAGTACGTCGCGAGATCTCGCGAAAGGGGCTGCATCGTGATCCCGAGCCAGCCGCGTTCGATGCCGCCCCGCTCGATCTGACGCTTGACGCCGAGCACGGTGTCGATGGGGATCGTAAACCCGATGCCGCGACCTTGGCCGCGCGAGTTCAAGCCGATGACCCGACCCTCGAGATCGAACAGCGGCCCGCCCGACGAGCCCCGATCGATCATCGCGTCGGTCTGGATGAACTCGTTGATCAAATCGGGGACCTCGAGGTTGCGGCCCATCGCCGAGACGATTCCGAAGGACACGGTGCCCTGGAGGCCGTAGGGGTTGCCGACGGCGAGGACCCATTGCCCGACGCGGACGTCGCTGTTGCGACCGAAGGTCGGAACCGGCAGCGGCTCGTTGGGATCGATCTTGAGGAGGGCGACGTCGGTCTGTTTGTCCGTTCCGAGGACCTCGGCGCGGTATCTCGCCCGCCGCCCGGGAACCGTGACTTCTACTTTCTGCGCTTTCTCGACGACGTGATGGTTCGTCAGGATGAGCCCGTCCGCCGACGCGATGAGGCCCGAGCCGGTGACCTGGTTCCGCCGATCGTTCACACGGACGATCGCTTCGATGTGGACGACCAACGGTTTCACTTGTTCGGAAACGGCGATCACCCGGCGCTGGAGCTCGTCCATCGGCGCAGCGCCTTCGGCGCTCGCGAGCTCGGGGGACAACGCGAGGAGGAGCGGTAGTAGAAAACGCAACGGAGCGGCCATCCGGGCTGAGCTTAGCCGCCCGAGTCGACGGGGTGAACGGCGTCGAGTGCGCGGCGGAACGCTCGCGCCGCGTCGCAGGGCGAATCGGCGAGGAGGAGGGCGCCCGTCACCGCTACGCCGACCGCCCCCGCGGCGATGCACGTCGCGGCGCGCGGCGGGTCGATCCCTCCCTGGGCAATCACCGGCGGGCCGCCCGCCGCGCCGGCGATCGCCTGGGGTCCGAGGGGCGGTCGCGTCGAGGCCTTCGAGCGCGGCGCGTAGATCGGCGCGAGCTGCGCCTGGTCCACCACGTTCGCCGGGAGTTTCAGGATCTCGTCCGTCCCGTGGCATGCGACGGTCACGATCTTCTCGGCGCCCACCAGGGCACGCGCGTCGGCCGGCGCGATCGCGTCGAAGCCCAGGTGCACGCCGTCGGCGCCCGCGGCCAGCGCGACATCGATGAAACGGTTGACGAGGATCTCGACCGAGCCGCCGCGTCGCGCGGCGCCGCGTCGGCTGGCCGCAGCGATGTCTTCGACATGCCGAAGCAGCGCGGCTCCGGGGAGGCCGCGCTCTCGTACCTGCACGCGATCGACGCCGCCGGCGACGGCGTCTTCGACGGCGCGCAGTAAATGCGAGCCACCGACTTCGCGGTCGGTGACCAGCACGAGGAGCGGGGTCACGGCGTTAGAAAGTGGCCAGCCCGTCGAGGGGGCTCGACGCCGTGGCGTAGAGGCGCCGCGGAATACGCCCCGCTTCGTAGGCGAGCCGCCCGGCGGAGACGCCTTCGCGCATGGCGCGGGCCATCTTGACGGGGTCTTTCGCGCCCGCGATGCCCGTGTTCATCAGCACGCCGGCCGCTCCGAGCTCCATCGCCACGGCGGCGTCACTCGCCGTGCCGACCCCGGCGTCGACGATCACCGGCACTTCGACGGTCTCGAGGATGATCCGAAGGTTGGCGGGATTGCGGATCCCCAGACCCGAACCGATCGGTGCGGCAAGGGGCATGACGGCGGGGCAGCCGAGCTCGGCGAGCTGTTGGCACGCCACCGGATCGTCGGTGATGTAGGGGAGCACCGTGAAGCCGTCTTCGACGAGGATCCGACACGTCTCGAGGGTCTTCGCGACGTCGGGAAAGAGCGTTCGCTCGTCGCCGATGACTTCGATTTTTACCAGGCCGTGGCCCACGAGCTCGCGCCCGAGCTGCGCGGTGGTCACCGCATCGTCGATCGTGTAGCAGCCGGCGGTGTTCGGGAGAATCTCGACGCCTTCGGGAAGGTAGGCGAGGACGTTCGATTCTTTCGGGGCCTTCAGGTCGACGCGCCGCAGCGCGACCGTCGCCAGATCGGCGCCGCTCTCGCGCGTCGCTTCGAGCTGAAGCGGCAACGATTCGTACTTCCCCGTTCCGACGATGAGCCGGGACTGAAACGTGAATTCGCCCAGAGTGAGCGCGGGTTCAGACATCTAACCTCCTCCCACGGCCTCGAGGATCTCGACGCGATCCCCGGATTGCAGGGCCAGGTGCTCGTAATTCGCGCGGGGGACGACCGCGCGGTTGACCGCCACAGCGACCTTTCGATCCCCCAGCGAGAGCTCGGCGAGCAGCGTCGCGACGCTCGCGCCTTCCGCGAGTTTGCACGCTTCGCCGTTGACCTGGATCTCGAGCGTGGGGGCCTGTTGGTCGATGTGGGGACCGTACATCGCGCGCGCCCGCGATGCACACCGCCCTCACGAAGAACCTCCGCGATTCCGATACCTTCGCACGATGCCTCGCGGAAGGCCGAGCTACGCCGAAATCGATCTCGAAGCGCTCGCGGACAACTACGCCCTGGCGAGTCGCCTGGCTTCGGGCCGCGAAGTGATCGGGGTCGTGAAGGCCAACGCCTACGGGCACGGCGCGCCGGCGATCGCACGGCACCTCGAGTCGATCGGCTGCCGCACGCTCGCCGTCGTCACCGTCGCCGAAGCGCGAGTGTTGCGGGACGCGGGTGTCAGCGCGGCGCTTCTCGTGATGGGCGGCGTCCACGACGCCGCCGAAGCCGCCGAGGCGGTGAAGCTCGAGACGACGCCCGTCATCCAACGCAAAGCGGACATCGACCGGTTGGCCAAAGCCGCCGGCGCGCGCCGCCGGCGACTCCCGGTGCAGCTCGAAGTCGACACCGGCATGTGTCGTATGGGCGCGGCGCCCGAGGAGGTGGTGCCGCTCGTCTCGCGCATTGCGGAACGCGAAGCGCTCGCGTTGGACGGCCTCTACACGCATTTCGCGCGGGCGGATGAGCCGGATCCCGAACCGACCCGCGAGCAGCAGCGCCGCTTCGCCGGCGTCCTCGCCGCAGTTCGCGAGCGCTTCGGCTTGCCGCGTTCGGTGCACGCCGCCGCGTCGGCAGCGCTACTCGCCGGCTTGGCCACGTCGGAGCTGTTGCCCGAACTGAACGCCGTTCGCCCTGGGCTGATGCTCTACGGGATCGCACCGAGCCCCGAGCTCGAAACCGCGCCCAACACGCTGCGTCCGGTCATGCGGCTCGCCGCCCGGATCGTCGCGTTGCGGCGTGTGCCGCCGGGGCAGGGCGTGGGCTACGGCGCGACGTTCCGACCGGCAGTCGAGACCACGATCGCGACCCTCCCCGTGGGCTACGCCGACGGCATTCCGCGCCACTTGACCGACACCGCTTTTGTCTCTCACCGAGGCCGGAACGTGCCGATAGTGGGACGGGTTTCGATGGACTTCGTCACGGTCGACCTCGGGGACCACCCCGCGGCGATCGGCGACGAAGTGGTGGTTTTTGGTCCCGGTCAATCGGTCACCCGACTGGCCGCAGCGTCTGACACCATCGCCTACGAGCTCCTGGTGAGAGTCGGCGAACGCGTCCCGCGCGCCGTCCTGGCCGAGGAGGCGTAGCCCCGAAACCGGTTTCGGGGGGGCGAGCTTGCACAACCGATCGGTTCTGAGATGAGCGCCGCGCGGGTTCTCGCGCCGTTCGCCTGGGTCGGCGGCGCGTCGATCGGTGCGGTCCGCCACGTGGGTGCGGCGACGTCACTCCTCGCCGAGGCGCTTTTCGCCGGGCTGCGACCGCCGTTCCTTTCGCCGCGCTTGCTCCTCGCGCAGGCCTACCAGATCGGCGTCGCCTCGATTCCCGTCGTGGTGATCACGGGCCTCTTCACCGGCATGGTCCTGGCCCTTCAGTCGCTCGACGCCTTCGGGCGGTTCGGTGCCGAGGAGCTGGTCGCGACCGTGGTCTCACTCGCGATGATGCGCGAGCTCGGCCCGGTCCTCACCGGCCTGATGGTCGCCGGGCGCGTCGGCAGCGCGATGGCCGCGGAACTCGGCACCATGCGGATCAGCGAGCAGATCGATGCATTGGTAACGCTCGGGACGAATCCCGTTCGCTATCTCGTGCTGCCGCGGATCCTCGCATCGGTCTTGATGATGCCGGTACTCGTCGTTTTCGCGAACGCCATCGGAATCTTCGGCGGATTCGTCGTCGCCGTTCACCTGTTCGGTCAGAACCCCGCGCTCTACGAACGACGCGCCATTCAGTACCTGGGAACCGGGGATCTCACGATGAGCTTGGCCAAAGCCGTCGTCTTCGGCGCCGTGTTCTCGTTGGTGAGCTGCTATCAGGGCTTTCACGTCGCGGGCGGTGCGCGGGAAGTCGGGCTGGCGGTCACGCGCTCGGTGGTGATCTCGCTAATGGGCATCCTCGCGTTCAACTACATGCTGACGGCGTGGCTCTCGTGAAAAACGACGAGCTGCCGCCGATCGGCGCGCTTTCCGAAGCGCGCGCCGTTCGCAAATCGTTCGGCGAGCGAACCGTTCTCGACGGCGTCGACCTCTCGGTTTGCGAGGAAGAGATCACCGTCGTGCTCGGCGGAAGCGGTAGCGGCAAGTCGACGTTGCTGCGCTGTTTGATGGGTCTCGAGCAACCCGACAGCGGAACGGTCCGGCTACTCGGACAGGACCTCGACGCGTGCTCGCCCGACACGCGGACAAAGCTCATGCTGCGCACCGGGATGTTGTTTCAGTTCGGTGCGCTCTTCGATTCGATGACCGTCGAGCAAAACGTCGCGTTCGCGTTGCGGCACGTGCTGAAGCGCCCGGAAGACGAGATCGCGCAGAAGGTTCGCGAGAAGCTCCTCATGGTCGGGCTCAAGGACGTCGGACATCTCTTCCCGTCGCAACTGTCGGGTGGCATGCGCAAACGCGTCGCCCTCGCGCGCGCCATCGCGCACCGCCCGAAGATTCTCTTCGTCGATGAGCCCACCACCGGTCTCGACCCGATCATGTCCGACACGATCCACCAGCTCATTCTCCAGCTGCGGGATCGTCTGGGGATGACCGTGTTCTGCATTACGCACGACTTGCGCGCCGCGTTCTTTCTGGCCGACCGCATTTCGATGCTCTACCGCGGCCGGATCATCGCGTCCGGGACTCCGGACGAAATGCGACGTGCGGCGGACCCTGTGGTCCAACAGTTCGTGACGGCCTCGACGCACGGTCCGATTCTCCCGTAATTCCCAAAACAGCGGGGCTCTTTGCCCCCTCTTTCCGTCTCATACAACCGAGACGCAAGTCGAGCCCCGAAACGGCCGAAACCGAGGGTGATAGGAGGGCGACGAATGGGTCAGCACCGGAAGGATGTGGGCGTCGGGATCGCGGTCATCGCCGCGCTCGGGATGCTCTTCGCGTCGACGATGCGGATCGGGGCGTGCGACGTCGCGTCGCCTGAGTCGACGCGCATCTTCGCGACGTTCGACAACGCCGCGGGTGTCGAACGACGCACCGATATCCTCGTCGCCGGCGTGAAGGTCGGCGAAGTCGACGGCGTGACGTTGGACGACGGCCGTGCCCGCCTGACGTTGCGCATCGACGAACCGATCGCACTCCCCGCGGATTCCGTCGTGGCCATTCGCTCGCGCGGCTTGCTCGGCGAACGGGTTGTCGAGATCTCCCAGGGCGACAGCCGACAACGCCTCGCGAACGGCGACACCCTGACGCGAAGCATCGAAGCGCCGAGCATCGACGATCTGCTCGACGATCTTGCGGCCGTGTCATCGGACGTCCGCCAAGTCACCCGCGCCGTGCGGCTCGTGTTGGGCGGCGAACGGGGTGAAGAAACTATCGCTGCGATCGTCGACGACGTGCGTTCGGTGGCGAGTGGTCTCCGCGAGTTCCTCGAGGAGAGCGGCCCGACGTTGGCGAAGACACTGACCAACTTCGACGAAGTGTCGGAGAACCTGACCTACTTCTCGAGCGACATCGCGAGAATCACGGCCGACAATGAACAGACCGTCGGCGAGATGCTCGAGAACTTCGCCGATGCGTCCGAGCAGATGTCGGGAGCCCTCGAGAACTTGAAGAACGTGAGCGACAAGATCGAACAGGGCGAAGGCACACTCGGCAAACTCGTCGCGGACGACGAGATCTACACCAAGGTCGACGGGTCGCTCGAGGAGCTCCAGCAGACGCTGACCGAGGTGCGACGCGCTGCCGAAGACGCGCAAGAACAGCTGCCCGTCACCGTTCTCGGCTCGCTCGTCGGGTCGCTCTTCTAGCGCGATGCGATCGAATCGTTCGCTGCGTTCTTGGCTCCTGCCCCTCGGCTTGTGGCTCGCGGTCGTATCGACACCGAGTCACGCGATCGATGTCTGGCCGTTCTACGTCGCGGACCGCGAGCCCGTCGCCGGCGTCATGTCGCGGCGCGCGCTCGGGCCGCTGTTCGAATCGTGGTCTTTCGAGCACGACGCCGAGAATTGGCGGCGTATTTCCGACGGCGCGGAGTTCACCGTCCGGCCGTTCTTCGCGAAAGGGCAGCGCGACGGCTTCGCTCGCACTGAGTTCCTCTACCCGCTGGGTCGCGTCCAGGGGCAGGACTACGGAACGCGCGGTCGTCTGACACCCCTGGCGAGTTGGGGTGCGAAGGGCACCGAGGACCGACATCGCTACTGGACCGTCGGGCCGTTCTTCGGCGGCCGCACCGAAGAAGGCGCGCGCTATGGCGGCGTCTTCCCGTTGCTCGGCCGCGGCGAATCGCGCTTCGGCAAAGAAGACTTCGCCTTCGCCATGTTTCCCGTCTTCGGCCGCAGCCGAGACCATCGGGCGTTCGATCGAACGACCGTCGCCTGGCCGTTCTACTCGAGCGGCGAGGGCGGCGGCCGAGAGCTGTTCCGCTTGTGGCCCTTCTACGGCTACGACCGCCGGGAAGGCGAATACGAACGCAATTTCGCGCTGTGGCCGTTCGTCTTCTGGCGCCGGGATCGCGCGGGTCAAGAGACGGAACGCCGCGCGCGCTTCGTGTTGCCCATTTGGGGCGAGAGCGAATCGGCGGAGGCGCGCTCGGTCTTCTACGGCGGCCCGCTCTACATGCGGACGGAACACCTCGCGACGGGCGCATTCTCGACCGACGCTCCCTGGCCGCTTTTCCGTCACGCGGTATCCCCCGGACCGGACGGAGAAGAGCCCACGCGTCTGTGGCGCTTCTGGCCCTTCGTTCAGTGGAGGCGCGGCCCGGGCTTTCGCGAAACCGCGCTCCTCCTCGGGCTCGTTTCGTGGCGGAGTGGAGAGAGCGCCGGATCGCAGCTGCGCTCGCGCCGGTTTCTCTTCGTATCGCGCTTCGAAGATCGCTTCGATCCGGAAACCGGGTCGCGGTACCGCGTGCGCGACCTGTGGCCGCTCTTCCGGAAGAGCGAACGAACCGACGCGTCGGGACGAACCTTCGGACGCATCGTTGCGCCCTGGCCGATCCCGCTCCGCGGCGAGGGCTTTCACCGGCATCTTCTCGGACTCTTCACACTCTTCGAAAAGACGTACACCGAGAACGAAGAGCGGACCGACATCGCTTGGGGCTTCGCGAGAAAGCGCCGCAAACCGGGCTACCGGTTCACCGCCCTCGGGTGGTGGACGAGCGAAGTCCACCTGCCGACCCTGACCGCCGGGCGCGCTTCTCGCGCCGGGTCGGGTCGCTAAGCTCGCCACGTGGTTCGCGTCGGACTTGCACGCACGACTCCTTCCTACGCCGGCTTGCGGCCGCCTTACGGCCCGGGCAAGAGCTTTCCCGAATGCGCGCAACTCTTTCCCGAGAGCGGAAGCGGCGATCCGAATCACGTCTATGCGGCGGTTCGCGCGGCACTCTTGGGAGCCGGGCTCGATGTCGCGAACTTCGGTCGCCCCGAGTGGAACCCTCTCGGCGATCTCGTCGGGCGCGGCAGGCGCATCGTCCTGAAGCCGAACTTCATCCGCCACTGGAACCCGAATGAGGAAGCCACGCTCGAAAGCGTGATCACCCACGGCTCCGTCCTTCGCGCCATCGCCGACTACGCATTCATCGCCGCGGGGCCCGAGGGATCGGTCGCCATTGCCGAAGCACCGCAACACGATTGCGATTGGGACCGCGTCGCGGACGCCGTGGGCTTGCGCGCATTGGTGGCGTTCTACGACGATGCGCTCGGTCGCGAGCTCGAGACGATCGACTTGCGTCGCGAAGCCGTGACGTACACCGACGGCGTGATCACCGAACGCCGCACGCTCCCCGGCGACCCCGCCGGCTACCGCGTCGTCGATCTGGGGGCGCAGAGCGCCTTCGCTTCGAGTGATCTCGACCCGCAGCGCTTTCGCGGAGCGGACTACGACCCCGGTCCGACGGTGTCGCACCACACGGGCGGGCGGCACGAGTATCTGCTGAGCGAGACGGTGCTCTCCGCCGATCTCGTCGTGAACCTCCCGAAACTGAAGACGCACAAGAAGACCGGTGTCACCTTGGCGCTCAAGAATCTGGTCGGGATCAACGGCGACAAGAACTACCTGCCGCACCATTGCGTCGGCGGCGCGAGCGACGGCGGAGACGAGTTTCCCGGAGGTGCCGCGGTCGACCGCTGGCGGAGCCGCGCCACCGAGGTCGCGCGCAGCATCATGAAGCGCGGTCTCGGGCAGCGCCTCGTGCGCATCGTCCGCAAAGCGGAATGGGCGGTGCGCGGTGACGACTTCATCCGCAGCGGCAACTGGTACGGCAACCGCACCACTTGGCGCATGTGCCACGATCTCAACAAGTGCCTTTACTACAGCGACGCAAAGGGCTTCTACCCCGACCGCGACACGCCGGTGCGCCGCGTGCTCACCGTGCTCGACGGCGTCGTGGCCGGCGAAGGTGAGGGACCGCTCGCGCCGCGCGACGTGCCGCTCGGCGCCGTGCTCGCGAGCGCGGATCCCGTGGCCCTCGATGTCGCGGCGGTACACCTCATGGGTTTTGCGCCTGCGAAGTTGCCGAAGCTTGCCGAAGCGATGGCCGACCGCGCGTTGCGGATCACGTCGATTCGGAGCTCGGAAGACGTCGAGGTGACGGAAGTCGATCCGGCGAGCTTCGCGGGCGATTCTGTGGCGCTAGATCAACTCGTTCCGGCGGAGCCCTTTGTTGCGCATCCCGGTTGGCGAGGGCACGTCGAACGATGAAACAGATCGTCCAGAATCCGAAGAGCGGGAAGCTCGCGCTGCAGGACGTCCCCGCACCGACGCCCGGGCGCGGCGAAGTCTTGGTGCGCACGCATTTCTCGGTGGTGTCGCCCGGCACGGAAAAGATGGCGATCGACTTCGCCCGGAAGTCAATGCTCGGAAAAGCGCGCAGTCGGCCCGACCTCGTGTCGCAAGTGCTCAAGAAAGTTCGCCAAGAAGGCCCGCTCCCGACGTACCGCGCCGTGATGAATCGCCTCGATGCGCCGCAGCCGCTCGGCTACGCGGCTTCGGGGGTCGTCGAGCAGGCAGGTGCCGAAGTCGGTTCGTTCGCACCCGGCGACCGCGTCGCGTGCGCGGGCGCCGGTTACGCGAACCACGCGGAATGGATCGTCGTCCCCGAAAATTTGGTCGCCCGGGTGCCGGACGAGCTGGCGCTCGACAAGGCGGCGTTCGCGACGCTCGGGGCGATCGCCTTGCAGGGGCTCCGGGTCGGTGAGCCACAGCTCGGCGACGTCGTTGCCGTCATCGGGTTGGGTCTACTCGGGCAGCTGACGGTCCAGCTCTTGGTCGCTGCGGGTTGCCAGGTGCTCGGCATCGACCTCGATCCGGCGCGGGTCAAGCAAGCGCGGGGACTCGGCGCGCAGTTCGGCGCGGCGCCGGGCGACGATCACGAACCGTGGAAACGCGCTGTGACCGAAGGGCACGGCGCCGATCTCGCGATCGTCACCGCGGCGTCGGACAGCTCGGCTCCGATCGAGCTCGCGGCGGCGCTGTGTCGCGCGAAAGGTCGCGTGGTCGCGGTGGGCGCCACTGCGATGGAGCTCGACCGCCGCGCTTTCTACGACAAAGAGCTCGAGTTGCGGATGAGCATGTCCTACGGGCCGGGTCGCTACGACCGCCGCTACGAAGAAGAAGGGCTCGACTACCCGCGCAGCTACGTCCGCTGGACCGAGAACCGAAACCTGCAGGCGTTCCTCGACCTGGCGGCGCGAGACCGCATCGATCCCAAGAAGATGGAGATCGGCGAAGTTCCTTTCGCCGAGGCGCTGCCTTCCTACGAAGCCCTGGCGCGCGGCGAGCGCGGAGGGCTCGCCGTGGTGTTCCGCTACGCCGCGAGCGCGACCGCGGAACGCACGCTGCCCCTCGCGAAACCCGCGGCGCCGCGCGGGACCGGCATCGCGTTCCTCGGCGCCGGCAACTACGCGAAAGCCGTCTTGCTGCCGGCGCTCGCCGCCGTCGGGGGCGCCGACGGCCGTCACATCGTCACGGCGACTGGGCCCTCGGCCAAGCACACCGCCGAGAAGTTCGGCTTTGCGAGCTGTGGGACCGATCCGGCCGTGGTGCTCGCCGACCCGGAGGTCGGCCTCGTCTTCGTGGCGACTCAGCACGACAGCCACGCGGAGCTCGCGCGCCGCGCGCTCGAGGAAGGCAAAGCGGTCTGGCTCGAAAAGCCGGTGGCCCTCGACGAGGCCTCTCTGACCTCGGTTCTCGAAGTCGCGGCAGAGACCGGCGGCTTCCTCACCGTCGGGTACAACCGACGCTTCTCGCCCCACGCGCGCGCGGTCCGCGAAGTGTTCGCCGATCGCGACGGGCCGATCTCGATCCACTACGCGATTGCCGCCGGACCGACGCCGACGGGGACGTGGCTCCTCGATCCGCGCGCCGGAGGCGGGCGCATCGTTGGTGAAGCGTGTCACTTCGTCGATCTCTGCAGCTATTTCGTGGGAGCGCCGCCGAGTAGCGTCTATGCCCGCGCCTTGTCGCGGAGCCCAGAGCTCGACGATTCCCACGTGCTGGTGCTCGGCTACGACGACGGCTCTACGGCGACCATCGAGTATTTGGCGTTCGCTTCGAGCGCGCTTCCAAAGGAGCGGTTCGAAGTCTCCGGTGTCGGGTTGACGGCGCGTTGCGATAATTTTCGCGCCACCGAGCTGCCCGGACGCAAGCCGCTTCGCACGATGAATCAGGACAAAGGCCAGCAAACCGCCGTTCGAGAAGTGCTCGCCGCGCTTGCGCGCGGCGACGCGTCGCCGTTCAGTCTCGCCGAGTTGCGCGCGACTTCGCTCGCCACGTTGCGCGTCGCGGAGTCGGTCGCGACCGGGCGTGCGATTTCGCTCGGCGCCTCGTCTCGAACCCCGTAGCCTGCGCTAGCTTCGCTGGCACGGGAGGCCCCCCAAGCATGTCAGAATCGTTGCGTGTGCTCGTCGTGGGCGGAGGCGGCCGTGAGCACGCCCTCGCGTGGAAGATCGCGCAGAGCCCGCGCGTCGCGCGCGTGCTGGCCGCGCCGGGAAGCGACGCGATCCGCGAAATCGCGGACGCGTTCCCCGAGGTGTCGGCCGGCGATCTCGACGCCGTCGTTCGCCTGGCGCGCAGCGAAGCCGTCGATCTGGTGGTCGTAGGCCCGGAAGATCCGCTGGCGGCGGGTCTCACCGATCGGTTGCGGGCCGAGGGCATCGCGTGTTTCGGCCCGAGCGCCGCCGCGGCGAGGCTCGAAGCGAGCAAAGCGTTCGCGCGGGAGTTCATGGCCCGGCACGGCGTGCCGCACCCCGAGTTCGCGCGGTTCACCGAGTTCGACGCCGCCCGGGCCTACGTCGCCGAGCGCGACGCGTGCGTCGTGAAGGCGGACGGCCTCTGCGCCGGCAAGGGCGTTTTCGTTTGCGACGACAAAGAGCAGGCGCTCGCCGCTCTGGACGAAATCATGAACGATCGTCGCTTCGGCGAAGCCGGCGATTCCGTGTTGGTCGAACAGCGACTCACGGGGGAAGAGGCGTCCTACTACGTCATCACCGACGGAGAGAAGATCGTCACGCTTCCGGCGGCGCAAGATCACAAGCGCGCGCTCGATGGCGATCGCGGCGAGAACACCGGCGGTATGGGCGCGTACGCGCCGGCGCCGATCGTCGACGACGCGACGGAGAAACGGATCCTCGAAGAAGTCGTCTACCCGACGCTTCGGGGCATGCGCGACGAGGGTCACCCCTACACCGGTGTGCTCTACGTCGGCCTGATGATCGACGAGGCTGGCACGCCCTGGGTCATCGAGTTCAACGTGCGCTTCGGCGACCCCGAAACGCAGCCCATCATGCTCGCGCTAGAAGCCGATCTCGTCCCGTACCTCGAGGGCGCGGCCAAGGGGCGCCTCGACGGAGACACGCGGCTGCCTCAACACGGAACGGCGCTCACGGTCGTCATGGCTTCGGAAGGCTATCCCCGCGCTTACGAGAAGGGGCGCGTCATTCGCGGGCTCGACGCTGCGGCGGAAGACCCGGACGTCGCCGTCTTTCACGCGGGCACGCGGCGGCGCGGCGGACAGTGGGAGACCGCCGGTGGCCGGGTGCTCGGCGTGACCGCCCGCGGCGACACGACGCGCGAAGCGCGCGATCGCGCCTACGCCGCCGTCGAGAAGATCGCGTTCGACGGCGCCCAGTTCCGCCGCGACATCGCAGCGCGCGCGCTACCCGACGCGTGAGCGACCACGCCGAGGACGTCAAGCACCTGGCCGCCGACGGTGTGCTCGCCTACCCGACGGAAACCGTCTGGGGGCTCGGCGCGGACGCGACGCGGCCGGCGGCGGTCGAGCGCCTTCTGGCGTTCAAGGGCCAGCGCGCCGGCGCACCGATTTCCGTGCTCGTCCCCGACGCAGCAGCCCTCGCGGAGTGGGGCGCCCACCCCGGCGCCGTCGCACAGCGCCTCATCGAAGCCTTCTGGCCCGGGCCGCTGACCCTCGTCCTACGGGCCGATGGCGCGTTTGCGCCGGGAATCGCACGGGAGGACGGCTCCGTCGGCTTTCGCTGCTCGCCTCACCCTGTGGCAGGCGCTCTCGCGCGCGCCGCCCGGGAGCAGGGCCTCGGGCCTCTCACGGCGACGAGCTGCAACCGCAGCGGGGAGCCGCCGGCCAGGAATCGCGCCGAAGCGGCGGAAGTTTGCGCCGGGGGCTCTGCGTGCGAAGCTCCGCGCCGAACCGACGTGTCCGCGTGCGAAGCTCCGCGCCTCACCGCAGCAGTCGAACCGGACGCCAGCGGAGAGCCGCCGAGTAGCGTCGTCGACGCGAGCGGCGAGAAACCGAAACTTCTGCGCGAAGGAGCGCTTTCGGCGGCCGCGCTCAGCGAAGCCGCCGGACCCGGAGTCCTGTTTTGACCGACGTCATGCCGTTTCGAGGCCTGCGTTTCGATTCCAAGAAGGTCGCGCTCGCCGAGGCTTTGGTGCCGCCTTACGACGTGGTCCAGCCGAGCGAGCGCGCGATGTATTACGAGCGGAGCCCCTACAACGCGATCCGCCTCGAACTCACGCGAGAAGCCGGCGACGAAGCGCACACCGACTACCGTGAAGTCGCCGAGACCCTGGCCGTTTGGCGCCGCGAAGGCGCGCTGCGCCTAGACGACGAACCGAGCTTCTACGTGCTTCGCCAGCGCTTCGCCGGCCCCGGCGGCGAGATGCTCGAACGCACCGGCTTCTTCGGAGCGCTTCGGCTCGAAGCGTACGAGAACCGCGTCGTGCTGCCCCACGAGCGAACCATGTCGGGCCCGAAAGCGGATCGGCTCAAGATCTTGCGCGCGACGGAAGCGAACCTGTCGAGCGTCTTCATGCTCTACGAGGACAAGAGCGAGACGCTTTCCGCGGCCCTCACCGAAGGTATCCGCGACGCGAGCGCGATCAGCGCGACGGACGAGCAGGGCGTCGAGCACACCCTGGCGCGAATGACCGACCCCGGCGCCATCAGTCTCATCCGCGCTTTTCTGGGGGACCGCCCCGTGGTGATCGCCGACGGACACCACCGCTACGAGACGGCGCTCAACTACCGGGAAGAGCGGCTCGGGAGCGGCGCGCGACGCGCGGGCGCCGAAATCCCCGCCGACCGCACGCTCGCTTATTTCACGAACGCGTACGCGCCGGGCAGCTTGCTCCTCCCGATCCATCGCGTGATCCCGGCCGGGCCCGCTCCGAGCGCTGCCGAGTGGCGTGCGCGGCTCCCGAACTGGTCGATGCACGAATTTCCCGCGGTCTCGCCGGACGAGCTCGACGCCTGGCTCACCGAGCATTTACAGCCGCATCGGGCGCGCCCCTCATTTGTAGCCGACGCGTCGGACGGGGTGTTGCGCCTCTTCACGCGCCCCGACGGCGAAGAGCTCACCATCCGCCTCGTGCACAGCGAAGTCATCGGCGGCGTGTTCGGGATCGACGACGAAGCCGTGCGAGACGGAGCGGTGGTGTTCAAGAAATCCGCCGAAGTCGCGGCGCGGGCGGTGCGCGAAGAAGGCGCCTCCGTGGCGCTCTACCTGAACCCGCTCACACCCGACGATGTCTTTCGCGTGACGGGTGCGGGCGAGGTCTTGCCCCAGAAGTCGACGTTCTTCTTTCCCAAGCTTCCCTCGGGTCTCGTATTCCGCGTCCACAACGAGGACCTGACGTGACGCGACCGAAGCGCGATCCCGTCGAGGCGCGGTCGATGATCCCGCGGGTGCTGTCCGAGTTGGGGTTTGGCGGCGCGTCCCGCTCACTCCGCATTCTCGATACGTGGGCCGCGGCCCTGCCGCCCGACGTCGTCGCCCACGCCGAGCCCGGAACCCTGCGCGGCGACACCCTCGAAGTGCTGGTGGACTCACCGGCGTGGGCGCAGCACATTCGGTTGCGCGGCCCGGAGTTGCTCGCGGCACTCGAAGAAGTGCTCGGGGAAGACGCGCCGCAGTCGTTGCGCACCCACGTCGGTCGGGAGGGGAATTGATGGAGCTCGTCGCTCTGGGCGAAGTCGTACACATCATCGAGCGCCGGGCGTTTCCCGGCGACGTGCGTCGTCACTTCATCGGCCACGTCGAGGCGGCGACGGCGGCGGCCATTCGGGTCCGGGGCTGGCTGTTCGTCTACGACGCCGGTGCGCGCGAGTTCGTGAAGAAGCCCGAACAGCGGACGCGCCTCATCCCCGTCGACAACCACGTCATTGTGAACCTTCTCCCCGCCACGGTGAACGTCGATGCGGTCCACTACTTCCGGGACGCCGAGGGCAACCTCTCGCTGACCGACGGCGCGGATTTCGAGCTCGACGTGAGCGAGTTCAGCCCGACCGATTGAAGGCAGTTGACCCGACCCCCCGGTCTCCTACCCTTAGCTGCCTTCCCGGGCCCCCTTCGCCCGGCGAACCAAGAGGACACAGACTTCCATGGTGAAGATTCGTCTCAAGCGCGCCGGCGCGAAAAAGCGCCCGTTCTACCGGGTGATCGCCATCGATTCGAGAAAGCCGCGAGACGGCCGCGCCCTCGAATACTTGGGCACGTACGACCCGATGGGCGAGCCCTCGAAGATCAAGCTCGAAACGGCGCGGATCGAACACTGGGTGTCGCAAGGCGCTCAGATGAGCAGCCAGGTCAAGACGCTGATGAAGCACGCCAAGAACCAACCGGCGGCGCCGCCCGCGCCCGCGGCTCCCGCCGCGCCGAGCGAGGCGTAGCTCGTGGCCGAAGAAAAGAGCCCCGAAGGCCTGATCGAGTTCATCGCGAAGGGCATCGTCGACAACCCCGACGACATCCAGGTCAACGTTCGCGACGACTCGCTGATCGAGCTCGAGAGCCACGCCGAAGATCGGGGCCGGGTGATCGGACGGCAGGGCCGCGTCGCGAAGGCCATGCGCGCGGTACTCGCCGCTTCCCGCAACGGCGGGGGCTACCGCCTCGATATCGTTGACTGACGCCGCCCGCGTCACCCTCGGGCGCGTGCTCGGCGCCCACGGCGTGCGCGGCGGCGTTCGGGTCCGCTTTTTCGGCGACGGCCCGAGCCACCTTCTCGAAGCAGAAACCCTCATCGTGACGCCCGCGGAAGGGCGTCCACGCAGCCACGAAGTCTCCCGCGCGTCGGCCGGGCGCCCCGGCGAGGTGCGGGTGTTCTTCGCGGACGTGACCTCGCGCGAAGCCGCCGAGGCGCTTCGGGGCGCCACGGTGGAGATCGCCCAGGCCGCGCTCGATGCGCTTCCCGAGGGCGAGTTCTACTGGTTCGAGCTCGTCGGCTGCGCGGTCCACACCGAATCCGGCGAAGCCGTCGGCACCGTGCGCGAATTGTGGGAGACCGGCCCCCAGGATCTTCTCGTCGTCGAAGGCGGAGACGGCCGCGATCGCCTCATTCCGACGAACCGCGATCTCGTACCCGAGATCGATCTCGCGGCCCGACGGGTCGTCGTGGTGGATCTCCCCGGGCTCCTCGAGCCGGCCGAGCCTCGGCGCGGCGAGGGGGCCTCGACGTCCCCGACGCGCTGAGCCGCGCCGATGCCGCCGCCCCGGATCGACGTCCTGACCCTCTTCCCGGGCCTGTTCGATGCGTTTTTGAAGCTCGGTGTGCTCGGGGCCGGGGTCGAGGCGGGCCTCCTGGCCGTTCAGACGCACGATCTCCGGGAGTACACCACCGATCGCCACCGGACCGTGGATGACGAGCCCTACGGCGGCGGACCGGGCATGGTGATGAAGCCCGAGCCCCTGGTTACCGCGATCGAAGACATCGCCGGTCCCAAGGGCGAAGGGCGCGAAAAGCGCGTGGTTTTACTCACACCTCGCGGTCGGCGCTTCGACGGCGCGCTGGCCTCCGACTTCGCGCGGCACATCCAGTCCGGCCGGGGGCTCGTCCTCGTCTGCGGTCGATACGAAGGCGTCGACGAGCGCGTATGCGAGCTCGCTATCGACGAAGAGGTCTCGATCGGCGATTTCGTCCTGTCGGGCGGGGAGGTCGCCGCCATGGTCGTCGTCGAGGCGGTCTCGCGCTTTGTGCCCGGTGTGCTAGGTAACCCAGCCTCACTCGAAACCGAATCGTTCGAGGGAGAACTCCTCGAAGGGCCCCAGTACACGAGGCCAGCGGAGTTCCGGGGCTTGACCGTCCCCGAGGTGCTTCGCTCCGGAAACCACGCCGCTATCGCGAGCTGGCGTTCGGAGCAAGCGGAAGCGCTG
Source organism: Myxococcota bacterium (assembly GCA_965223705.1). Taxonomy (GTDB): domain Bacteria; phylum Myxococcota_A; class UBA9160; order UBA9160; family UBA6930; genus UBA6930. The sequence goes on from OZ245015.1 coordinate 1,035,662, forward strand.
ACGCGACGACGTCGGCCGGATTTGCAGGGCAAGGAGAAAGCGCGATGAGTCTGGTCGATTACGTCGAGAGCAAAGTGGGTCGTCGCGATCTTCCGCCCTTCCGCCCCGGCGACACCGTTCGCGTGAGCGTCCGGGTGAGCGAAGGCGACAAAGAGCGCACCCAGGTCTTCGAAGGCGTCGTCATCCGGCGTCGTGGCGGTGGCGCTTCGGCGACCTTCACCGTCCGCAAAATCTCCTACGGCGTCGGCGTCGAACGGATCTTTCCCGTCGAATCGCCCTCGGTTCAGAAAATCGAGATCAAGAGCCGCGGCCACGTGCGGCGGTCGCGCCTCTACTACCTGCGAGAGCTCCGCGGCAAGAAAGCGCGCCTGCGCACCAAGCTCCGCGATCTGTCGGCGCTCGTTCCGCCCGAGCCCGAGGAGATCGAGGAGCAGATCGCCGAAACCATCGACGAAGTGCCGCCGGAGCCCGAAGCCGAGACGGAAGCCTCTGCTGAGGGCGAGGCGCCTGCCGAAGACGCCGCACCCGCCGAAGGCGAAGACAAAGCCTGACGCTAGTCGCCCGCTTCGAACGCACCCGGCAGGTGCGTGATCTGCCACGCGCCGTCGCGACCCCGCAAGCACGTGATGACATCGAACCGCACCGACGGTATGTGAGTCGGCGCACCCGCAAGCCAAGCCGCCGCGCCGCGCACAAGGCGGGCCCGTTTCCGAAAATCCACCGCTTCTTCGGCCGCAAACCCCGCCGGCGCGGCGCGCGACTTCACCTCGATGAACACCACCGTCCGCTTCACCGCGGCCACCAAGTCGATCTCGACGCCGCCCGCGCGTACGTTGCGGGCGAGGATCCGATAGCCTTGACGCTCGAGGTAGGACGCCGCGCGCGCTTCCCCCGCCGCGCCGAGAGCACGGCGCGAGTCCGGTTGTTTTGCTTGCAAGGGGTCATCCGACGGGACCGTCGGGGCTGAGCCCGAACCTAGCGCAAGCCGAGCCCAGGAGAGCAGGTGGCCAAGCTCTACATCACCGCGACTCCCATCGGAAACATGGACGACATCACCCTCCGCGCGTTGCGCGTGCTCGCCGAAGTGAACATCGTGCTTGCGGAAGACACGCGACACACCGGCAAGCTCCTCGCGCGCCACAACATCAAGCGCCCGATGGTCTCCTTCCACGAGCACAACGAGAAAGCGCGCGAGGAGCGGGTGCTGCTCGCGCTCGAGGCCGGCAAGGACGTGGCCCTCGTGACCGACGCCGGCACGCCGCTGATCTCCGACCCGGGCCAGCGCCTCGTCGCCGCGGTGCACGAGGCGGGGCATGAGGTGGTGGTTTTGCCGGGGGCGTCGGCGGTGATCGCGGCGGTTGTGGGATCGGGACTGCCGGCCACGCCGTTCACTTTCGTGGGGTTCTTGCCTCGGAAGAAGGGGGAGCGGCGAAGGGTGCTCGAGAGGCTCGCTGGGAGGGAGGAGACGCTGGTTTTTTTTGAGTCTCCGAAGCGGGTTGCGGCGACGCTTGGGGAGCTTGCCGAGTCTTTCGGAGAGAGTCGTCTCGGCTGCATCGCGAGGGAGTTGACGAAAGTTCACGAGGAGTTTCGAAAAGGAACCCTGGGTGCGCTTGCGGAGAGCCTACGGGAGACCCCGGTCCGCGGTGAGATCACGCTTCTCGTCGAGGGCAACGAGGATCGGCGGGTGCCGACGGATGAATTCGTCGATCGAGCTATTCAGCGAGCACTCGACGAAGGGCACACAGCGCGCGACGCCGCACGGCTCGTCAGCGAAGAGACGAGCATCCCCAAGCGGGAAGTGTATTCGCGGATTATCGAGCGCGAGGAGTCAAGCTGACGGCTTCCGTATCGTCGCTATCAACAGTATTCGGAAGGCTTCTAGCCAAGGCGTCGCGTTGACCGTCCGTTCGTAGGCAGCCCCGAACAAATAGGTGAGCCCCGAGATTCGCATGTACTCCGGGCGACCTTCGATTCGTTCGATGGCATCGATTTCGAAACCTGTAGACCGCGCGAGCTTCTCGACGGCCCTCCGTGAGTTCGCGCGGTATCGCGTCGGGAAGGTGTCGGCCTCCGGACGACCCCGGAGACGGTTGAACCACTGGTGAAACGCGGTGGGGGTTGCCGAGGCAATCAACGGCATGTAGTGCCATCGGTTGGGAGTCTTGAAGAGGAACCGGCCCCCTGGGCGCAGAACACGATGGACTTCACGAAACACCACTCCTGGCTCTTCTAGATGCTCGGCGACGTTGTCCGAAAACACCACGTCGAATGCGCCGGATTCGAAGGGGAGAGAGTCTCCCAACCCGATGTGCGCCTCATCTAGGAAGGGATTCTCAACAACTCGGGGGTCCGGATCGATGCCTACAACCCGCGCGGCAAGGCCTCGGAAGTTCATTTCTGGGATACGCCCGATACCGGCCCCGAGGTCAAGGACCTGGGACTCCGAGTCAACGGACTTGAGGATCCGGTCTCGGAATAGGCGGTCATCCCAACGGTCGGAGTGGTTCCCGTAAAGCCGCTGGTCGATCCAGCCGACGAGAGTTCGTGACTTGCCGTTCACGGCCCGGGAGCGTAACGCACGGTGCAAGCCAGGAGTCGTTAGACTCCTCCGCCGTGAAAGAAATTGTCCTCGTTGCGGGCGCTCGACCCAACTTCATGAAGATTGGACCGATTGCGCACGCCCTGTCGAACCACACTCGGTTGTCGGGCTATTTGGTGCACACGGGCCAGCACTACGACACAGCTATGTCGGATCAGTTCTTTAAAGAACTCGGGATACCGGAGCCGGACGTAAACCTCGGGGTTGGCGGTGGCACGCACGGTGCTATGACGGCGCGAGTCCTAGAGAAGATGGAAGAACTCCTCATGGAACGTCGACCCGCGGCCGTTCTCGTTGTCGGGGACGTAAATTCCACGATTGCTGCGGCTCTGGCGGCCGCAAAGCTCGGTATTCCTATCGCGCACGTCGAAGCAGGGCTTCGGTCTTTCGATCGCGAAATGCCCGAAGAAATCAACCGGGTGCTGACCGATCGCATTTCCGACTGGCTTTTCACGACAGAGCCCGAAGGTGATGCGAATCTGTTGCGCGAAGGGGTCGACCGCTCAAGGATCTTCCGTGTCGGCAACGTGATGATCGATAGCCTGCTCGGGAACCTCGAGAAAGCTAAGTCACGAAGGACACCGTCCCGATTCGGGCTACGCGAAGGAGCATACGGCCTGGTCACATTGCACAGGCCGAGCAACGTCGATGATCCGGTTCAGCTCCGCGCTCTATTCGATGTCCTCGATGAGATTCACCGGGAACTCCCGCTACTTTTCCCGATGCACCCACGTACGCGACAAGCCGTACGTGACAAGATGGGCGGACATTCGCCCGAACTGCGCGTCGTTAATCCTCTCGGCTATCACGAATTTCTCGGCCTCATGTCGGACGCCAAGCTCGTCTTGACCGATTCCGGCGGCGTGCAAGAAGAGACCACGGCCTTGGGTGTTCCCTGTATCACGTTGCGGGAGAACACGGAGCGCCCTGTTACAGTGACGCATGGGACGAACGTGATCGCGGGGCGAGATCCAGAAACGATTCGCATGGAGGCGCGAACGGTGCTTGACGGCGGCGGAAAGGCGGGGAGGGTTCCGGAGCTTTGGGATGGGAACGCGGCCCCTCGAATTGTTGATATTCTGGCAGCAGAGCTCGACTGCCAGCAACGGCCGTACTAAGGGCTCCGACGGGACCAATCGCGGCTGTGCGTCCGGTCTTTGCGGATACTGAGAACGGCTTCGAGCATTTGCCGAGCGAGGTCACGCCTTCGGAAACGCGTCGTCACGGCTCGATAGCCGGATTCGCCCAAGTCGCATCTTAAAGACGCGTCATCGCGAAGAGTTCGGAGAGCAGAGACAAGTCCCTCCGCATCCCCTGGCTGAAAAGCTATTCCACAACGAGCCTCGTCTACCACGATCCGCTTGCTTTCCCCTCGCACTCCGATGACGATTGGTTTCTTGAGTGCCATCGCTTCGAAGATCTTTGAGGGTATGACTGTCTCGAACAATGGGTCATCTTTCAGGAGGACCATTGAAACATCGCACGCATTCAATACTTGCAGTGCCTCGGTCCGCGTACGACCGTCGAGCAACGAGACGCTACGGAGCTTCAGCCGGTCGACCTCGCTCCGTAGGGCATCCTTATCAGCGCCTTCACCCATCACGAGAAAACGAATCTGAGGGTCTGTCTCAGTCAAGATCGCGGCTGCCCTCAGGATCGTTTCGAGACCGTGCGCAAGACCGAGCGTGCCAATGTAGGCACAGACGAACTCATCTTCGGACAGCCCGAGGCATCTCCGCACAGAGGCTGGGGCGGCTATTTTGAGATGGTCGGGGTCAATTCCGTTGGTGACCACGCATATCCGGCTTTCCGCGGTACCGAGCCGGCGCAGGTGGGCTGCGAAGGAGTCCGTTACGGGCACCACGAGATCCGCTCTTCGATACAAGAACCTCGCGAGAGCCTCAAAGGGGCGAAGCCACTTCAAATCGAGAGCGCCCACCGCGGCTATAGACTCAGGCCACAGATCCCGTACTTCAAACACGAAAGGCACTCGCCGGAGCTTCGCGACGCCGAATCCGGCTAGGGCCGTGAAGAATTGTGGAGACGTAGCAATCACGACGTCTGGTTTTGGCAGGAACAACGACCGGAGAGCGCCGTTGATCGCAAAGCTGACGAAATCAAGCGTCCTTCGAAACATCCCTTGGTTCGGCGCTATATAGCTCCATACACGGGTTGTGCGGATTCCACCTTCTTCTTCAGTGCTCAATCGGTTGCGGTAGCCCTCAAACAATTTTCCCTTCGGAAAGTTTGGCGCACACGTAACAACATCAATAGTGTGACCGAGCCTTGCCCACTCCCGAACGTGCTCGCTCGTTCGGATGGCAGGGGCGTTCGTCTCCGGCGGGTAGTTGTCTGAGAGGAAAAGTATTCGCATCAGAGGTGACGCCTACGCGAGGCGATCTGGACCATCGTTCTGTTGCGGGGGTAACAATGAGAGTTTGCCGCCCGCATGCATACCCGGCTTCGTACCCCCAAGGCTTAACCCACTTCGAGTTCCGTAATCGGTTGGATGCCCGATCCGCTGGACTCAGTCCCCTCCGGGGGCGGCTGCGCCCATGATCCTTCTCTACTGTTTAGTCAGAAGATGGCAACCCCCCAAAGTTATTTCTTGGCCTTTTGATTTGAGAGAACCGTTTCGGATGAGTTCGTCGGAGAGCGCGGGGCTTGAACGACGAACTCGCGCTACGTTCGGCGCGGCCCGGTCTCGGTCGCCGATACGCAAGGAGGTTTGATGGCAAAGCTCAACTCGATGGGAAAGCTGGGAGTTTGGACATGGTTTGACCACCTCGCGATGTCCGAAGCGGCGGAGCTCGTCGAGAGAATAGAAAACTGGGGATACTCCGCCCTCTGGATCCCAGAGGCCGTTGGTAAGGAACCGTTTTGCCAAATCGGCTACTTCGCGGCGAAGACAACAAAGCTGATCTTTGCGACGGGCATCGCGAACATCTACGCCCGGGACCCGATGAACATGAGGTCCATCCAAAAAACCCTATCCGGAGCCGCTCCTGGTCGCTTCGTCCTCGGGCTCGGAGTGTCACATGGCCACCTCGTAAAAGGGCAGCGAGGTCACGAATACAGCAACAAACCGGTCAGCATGATGCGCGACTACCTGGAGAGAATGGAAAAATCCCTGTACATGGGTTTCGAGCCGGAAGAAGACGCTCCCATCGTCCTCGCGGCGCTGCGCAAGAACATGCTCAAGCTGTCGGCTGCGCAAACGCGTGGAGCGCACCCGTATCTCGTTCCGCCCGAGCACACCGCAAAGGCTCGGGAGATCTTGGGCAAGGACGCTTGGCTTTGCCCCGAACAAATGGTTCTCTGCGAGAGCGACGCCACGAAGGCGCGAGACATTTGTCGCGCGAACCTCAAAATCTACTTGGGGTTGCCTAACTACCAGAACAATCTGATCGATTTGGGCTTTTCCGAAGATGATTTCAAAAGCGGCGGTAGCGACCGCCTCGTGGATGCGATCGTTGCCTGGGGAGACGAGGAAGCGATTCAGGACCGGATTCAGGCGCACTGGGACGCGGGAGCCGACCACGTTTGTATTCAGGCCTTCAGGCCCGATGGCAAGCCGGGTCCCGATGAGCGGCTCTTGGAGACTCTGGCCCCGGCCTAGTGGCCAAAAGGACTCTGTCTCGCCTTCGCGCCTTTGCTGAAAAGGGCCGAGGCTCAGGGCTCGGAGCAAACGCAATTGCCAATCTGCTCGGAACGGGCGGATTTTTCCTGGCGGTCGCAGTTGCCACGCCATTCGCCATCTCTGCGCTGGGTCAGACTCTTTGGGGCGTTTGGCAAGTTGCGGGCGCAGTCGCAGCGTACGCGACCCTTCTTAACCTCGGTCTGAACTCGGCAATCTCGTATGAAGTTTCTAGTACGCTTTCGCGAGAAGACGAGCTGGGTCTGGCGCAGACCATCGTCTCGGCACAGGTGTACCTACTCGTTGTTGGGTGCTTGCTAGCGGCGGCTGTCCTGCTGATCGGGCGCCCGCTAACGAATCACCTGGTACCAGAGAGGCTTCGAGAAAGTGCCTACGGTGTCCTCGCGGTGACCGTCGGATTGACCGGCCTCACGCTCAATCTGAGGATGCTTCCGTCGGTTCTCTCGGGCCTGCAGCGATACGACGCGCTGGCATGGGCGAGAATTATCGCCGCCGCTTTTCTCGTGGTCCTTGTTTGGCAAGGGTTCGAACATGGTATGGGCATTATCGGGTTCGCCGTCGTGATGACCCTAGCGCCCGTCATTCCAGGCTTTGTGTCTCTCTGGATGTGCCAGAGGCTACTCGGAAACTTGCGATGGTTGTGGAGTCTTGAGTTCTTCGATGGTTCCCGGCTCAGGCGGATGGTCGCGTATAGCATCAACACGCTGATTTACACAGTCGGAACCGTTTTCCTGTATCAGACGATGAAGCTTGTTGCGGCTGCTCGCGGCGGTGCAATCGACGCGGGACACATAGGGCTCGTGGTCAGTCTGGCTCAAGTACTCAATGTTGGCTTCCTCCCCCTCGCAGGCGTAATTCATACACGCATCGCGGATCTTCAAGGGCGAGGCGAGTACGCCGAAGTTCGTGAGACCTTTCGTAACGCATCTTCGCTGTATTTTGTGGTGGCGGTTGCTGGAATTTTGTTTGTGGGCATTGAAACGCGAACAATCCTCAGCGCTTGGCTCGGGACCGCGCTCGACGCGAGATCGCTCGACCTGCTCGCCGATACGACACGATGGATGCTCCCTGGACAAGCCGCGTACGTTCTAACGCTGCCGAGCTATTACGGCCTCCTCGGACTGGGACGGCACCGCTTTTTCGCTGCCACGATGATCGCGGCAGCGGCAGTTTATGTCGCTCTCGCGATGGACGCCGGGTTCGAGTTCTCGGTGGGGGCATTGGCTCTCCGATTCTCGTTTGCTGTTGTGCCTCTTCTCCTCGTCGCGGGAGTATTTGCCTCGGTGCGCCATCTCCACGTTGGCCCAACAGCCCTCGCGACTGACGCGATTGCTCGTCCAGTGGCCGTCAGCCTGCCGGCCGTTGCCCTGGTTCTCGCGCGACCGACGTCGATCTCCCCGGCATTGGACCTCTTGCTAGCAGTGTCCTTTTTCGTCTTAGGCTTGGCACCCGGCTTGTTCTGGACGTACCGAAAGTCTGGAAACGTTCGGTTGCGCTAAGTTGCTTGCGATTCCAAGTAAACAGCCGACAGGAATCGTAGTGTTTCATCCGCGCACCGCTCCCACGAAAATGTTTCTGCTCGCGTCCACGCGGACGCAGCGCACCGTTCTCGTAGCTCCCGGCACACGACGAGCCGCTCGATTGCTGCGACGACAGAGTCCACATTTTCCGGGTCAAAGTAGACCCCAGCATCCCCCAGGACCTCGGGCATAGGACCGCGATTCGAACAAGCGATCGGGTAGCCCTGTGCCATACCTTCGAGCAAGATGTTGGGCATGTTCTCGCAACTGGATGCGAACACAAAGATGTCGGAACGATCGACGACTTCGTGTAGCCGATCGAAGGGTAAGGGCCCGTCGTACGAGGCGAATTCCCCGTTCGGGTCAACGCGAGCCAGGGTAGCGCGCAGACGGGCAAGAGCAGCAGGATACGCAGGACCAACGAATTCGATAGCTACCGGATACCCCCTGAGTCTGAGTTCGCTAACGGCCTCAGCAACGATCCATTGGTGCTTGTAGACGTCGACTATTGAAACATAGACCAGTCGCATCGGGTTCTCGCGAGAGAACTCCACAAGGTCTCGTTGGGGTCGCGGCTCTATTCGAAACCGATCCTCAACCCCATGGGGTATCACGACAGTTCGCTTGGGCGAGCCGACGACGCCAGTCACAACCTCGCGAGAATATTGCGTGAGAAAGACAACTCCGTCGGCGGAGCGAAGGGTTCGGCTCTGCCCAAAGCGCAGAAGAAAGACGCGTAGGCCCATCAAGGAGATCCCGTAGCGTCGCATCTCCTTCCACTCGAAGGGAAGGAGGTTTCTCGACATTGTTACGAGCGGGAAGACTTGTGTTGGCGAATTTCCGCCGGGCGCGAAGAGCAAGTCACATTGTTGGCTTGCCAACTTTGGAAGGCGTCTCCATTGCCACAAAAGGCGGAACGGCAAAGGCCGGTCTAGTTCGGGTTCGTGGACCTTTTGTAGCCAAGGGTGCGCCGGAAGCCGGTTGAGAGTCTCTTTGCCAGCCCAAACAACGACTTCCGAAATATTGTAGTTGTCTGGCTGGGCAACTCTGAGAAGGTTCGTAAGGTGTGTTAGACCACCTCCCGCCCTAAGGTTCGAAGCATCGATTCCAAGAATCAAAGATGCGATCCAGATACGGCAAGCTCGTACACCCGCAGAAAGCTCTCCGCACTAGCCTCGATCGACCAGCGTCGGGCTTTGCACGCGGCCGCCTCGGTTCGCCGAAGGTTGTCCTGCGGATTTCGCAGTACTTGCGAAATGGCGTCGGCTGCCGGGGCGGAGCTACCAGTTTCCACGAAAAACGCCTCTTCTTCGGAGAACAGTTCCCGATGCGCGGGGATGTCGGAAAGGACGAGCGGACACTCGGAGGCAGCGGCCTCCATCACCGTGTTCGGCATCCCTTCGTAGTGGCTAAGCGAAACAAAGGCCCGCGCCCGTTTGAGCAACGAGATGCCCTGGTCGGTGTAATCACAAAACCGAATCCGATCTTCGAGTCTTCGCTCTCTTACAAGAGCCATCAGTCGGCCGGTCTCGGATCCCGATCCGCAAAACAACCCGATTGCGCCGTGACTCGCAACATTCTTTCCCATAGCGTCAAGTACAAGGGCGGGGTTCTTAAACGGTTCGATGCGGCCGATAAACAAGATCAGGGGCCCATCTCTATCGAATCCAAACTCCGAGAGTGATGCCGCCGAAGCTCGATCAATCTCGTCGAAGCAAAGGCCATTGCGAATGGTCGACCGACCTACTCGCGGGGGAAGCTGGGTCTTCCAGTAGGCGTTTCCAGCCTCTGAGTTTGAGACGACGAAAGCCGCCCTTGTGGCGAGACAAGCCCGAACCCGTAGTTTCGCCGTTTGAGCGATGGAACCTGGGGCCGTTCGCTCCGTGAGAATCCATGGGATCTTGCGGCGCCATGCAGCTAGACCTCCGAGGATATCCATCATTGGAAGCCAGGTCTGAACGATATCAGGGTGGAGTTCACGCAGGAGCGAGCAGATGGCGACGGGAATTCTTGCGTCGTAGCTGGACTTCGAAGCGATACAGTGGACCTCAGCTTTGGCGGCCACCGCGCGGTCCAAATTTGGGCCTCCCTTCAGCACAGCAATATGAACTTCGACCCCGAGTTGGTGAAACGCACCGCAGAGGTTCGCGAGCTGACGTTCTGCACCGCCAGGCCCGAGACTGGGAATGAGATGAAGGACCTTCAGGGCATGCATTTTTTACGGAGGTCAGGATATCCGCCGAGCTCTGCGGGATTGTCTCTCACTGTGGCTCTCTTGCCGGTCTGTCCGGTCACCTGGAGCAATAGGCTCTGGTCGAGAGAGTCGCGGCACGGTTTCGTGGCACCGGCTTCTCGGACCGTCTCCTGAAGAACATCGCGGTCGGTCTCAAGATACAGATCGACCCCCACCGGCCGTTTCATGAGAAATCCAGCATCTCTAGTCACCCTGTCGATTCCGCCTTTCGTTCGGTCCGAGACGAACTCATGTTGTTGGTGGTTTCCGGAGTAAAACCGGTTGGTGCTTAGAAACAGACCTACTGTGCCGACACCAATCCTCTGCACCGGCGGTGGGATCCTGTTGCTTCCTGAGAGGTATACATTGCGCACAAAATCTGCATAGACGTGCCAACCCTGGGAAAATGAGCCAACTATGGAGCCGATCTGGTAGTTGTGAATAACGTTTTCTTCGACAGTGAAAATTGCAACTCCGCGCTCCGGAGAGCCATGATCGGAACCCGGGGTGAGTTGCGGATTCCTGGAATACTGGTGGGCGAACACGTTCCTCACCCAACTCCCGAGCGATACGTCGCCAGCGACGAGTGTGCCGTAGGTGTGGTTTCGCGACTGGGGAAGAGTCTGGGCGATGATCGAATATTGAATCGTGAAGTTGCGCAGAGAGCGGCCCTCGTAGGCAACAGCCGAGATGCATTCATCCGTGCCCCACTGACACGAGACATGGTCGATCAGGTAGTTTGAACCATCCTCCAGGGTCAGCCCATCGTCATAGGCCTTGCGGTTTCCGTTCCGGAACCGCATATGAGTGACGATGGTGTTGCCACCGCGAAGGCTCACCTGCGCGTCGGCAATTTGCACGCCCGCGTCCGGCGCATCAGAACCGTCAATCGTGAGATTGCCGGCGAAGATAGTCAGTGGACGCCTCAGCCGGATCGTTCCAGAAACGCGAAAACGGACGATGCGCCCCGGTTGCGCCACGGCTGCCCGTAAAGGGCAGTCACCATCGATATCCGATGAGCAGGCGCCTGTTGAGCTGTCCTCCAGCGTGTCAACCCAAACGGTTTCTCCACCCGTCCCTCCCGTCGTAGCCATGCCGAACCCGTGGGCGGTGATCGCGACGGCGCTAGCGGCCAGGGTGGAGACAAAGAGCGAAATCGCTAGCGTCCACGGGCATCCACGAAGCAGCGAGACACGGGTGATTCGGACCACACTCCGGCGCGTCGGCTCCTCGACAGGACTGTTTACGCTCTCGACAGTGCTGGCGGCTTTGTGCCTCGCCTCGGGACTCATCGGTTCAGGTATCTCTCCGTCCGTTTCCGCTCTCCTCGGCATCGGCGGCTTGGCGCTGTACGCCTTCGTTTGGTTCAGCCGCTTCAATAGCGTGGATCCGCTCCTATGGATCCCGGCCATGATGGTTCTTTTTTACTTTGGGATGCCCGTTGCGGAGTGGCTGTTCCCTTCGGGAAGCCAAGTGACTTACGACAGTTGGGGGCTTAAGCCCGACCCTCGTGACGTGTCCAGTGGCTTCGCCGTGGCCTCGCTCACTTTGGTCTCGTTTATCGCAGGGGCGAGCATCCACGGTATCGAGCGGCCGGAAACGAGGCCAGATTTCCCTCAGAACCAGTTCCTGAGTGTCTCCGGCGCAAGCGTCGCGGCGCTGGGGCTTGCGATGCTCGCTTTGGGAATCGCCATCGCGGGACCGAGTTCTTTGTTCTCAAACTATGGCGCTCTGAAGGAAGCGGAGGCTTGGGGGGCTGTTGATGCTCGTTTCGTTCACGTCGGGGCCCTGTTTAGCATCATCGGGGTGCTCGCTGCGCTCAGCGGCGCGGGTCGAGCGCGATGGGCAATCGTCCTCGCAGTGATCGCGCTAGGCAGCGTTTCTGCCGTCTACTTTCTCCTGGGAGATCGCAGCGCCATCATGGCAATGGCCGTCGCCGTTTCCTGGGTTTACACGATCCGAGTGAAACGCATTGGTTGGCCTATCGCTTTCGTCGCTTTTGGCCTGGCTCTGGTCGTCGCGCCGTTGCTCGCCGAATACCGTGTCTTCAAGGACGTCGTTCACACTTCGAACCTGAGTATTGTGGAGCTTGTGCGAGCTAGTTTCTACGAGACGGGTTCTAGCGCCCAGGTGTTTGTCCATACCCTTGCGAACATCCCGGAAACGAAGGGGTACGACTGGGGGGTTAGCGTTGTTTACGCGATCGCGGAGTTGATTCCAAACCTTGGTTTGAACCCGGCCGGACAGAGACTTCTTGACCCTCTTCAGCATCAGCCGAGTATTTGGTTGGTTCACAGCATCAATCCGATTAAGTACTTTGACGGGGGTGGGTATGGGTTCGCGCTCGGCGCCGAATGGTATTTCAATTTCGGCGTTCCCGGCGTCTGGATCGGATGCCTGGCAACAGGTTGGCTGACGGCGAGGGTCCGGCGTTGGTCGCTTTCCGGTGGGCTCGCCCTGGTAGTATCTGCCCAGTTCGCATCCATGGTGGCACTGCTCGTCAGAAACTCCCTCTCGGCACCTCTTCGTGGTTTCGTCTGGTCTGCTATCGCTTTGTGTGGCGTTTATTTCGCTCTTAGGCTGTTCGCGGCGAAACCGGTTTCGGATCCCACTCTCATCGGTCAAGAGTCGGGATCCTAGTTGTCGATTCTCGCTGCTGTGGGGCGAGTCGCTAGGACCGTCAGACACCTCCGGTACGACCAAATATTGGGCCAGTTGAAGGTTCGTTTAGTAGGCCCAGTTCGGCTCCAGAAGGCCACAGAGCCTCTCGCGCTCGGTGGCGTCGGCAGCCTCGTCGCTTTTTGTCCCCCGCCAGAACACATCGAGCTACCGACGAAGACAACGCTGGTACTACTAAACGAGACAATGCAGATAGAGGATCCAGTCGATTGGTGCGCCGCTTCCGCGAGCCCCCTGCGAATGTTTCATCTTCACTACCACCAGTGGTTGCGACATCCCTCGCTTCCTTTGGATCGAAGAGGGGATCTACTCCTAGGTTGGCTCCGTCAGCCTTCTGGAGGTGTTGGTTGGAACGTTGGGCCAATTACAAACCGCGCGATCGAGTGGGCAAAGCTCCTCGCGCAGGCCGGTAGCCTTCCGGACGACGGAAACCTACGACAAGCCCTGCTCCAAAGTCTGGCAGATCAATTGGCAACCTTGGCAGTCAGCTTGGAGACCCATCTCTCGGGGAATCACTACCTGCACAACCTCATTGCGCTCGTGCTGGCGGGGGTCGCCTTTAGGAGTCGCCAGGCCGACGAGCTCCTTCGCAACCAGGGGAAACTCGAGTACGAGCTTCGCGAGCAAATCAACCCCGACGGGGGCTTCTACGAGAGGAGCCCGATGTACCACGGCATCATCCTTGAGTCACTTCTCGACCTCCTTAACTTCGCAAGGGCGAATCCCGGACGCACCGAACACGGGTTCGAGGAGTTTTTGGTGCGGGTGATCGAAAGAATGGTCGAAGCTGTCTTCGTTTGGACTCACCCGAATGGTCAAGCCGCCCTGATCGGGGATACAGCGCGCCGCGCGTTCGCGTCCACGAAAGAAATCACCGATTACGCCTCTCGCCTACAAATCCAGCCGAAGCGCTCTCGATCGATTCTTGAAAATACCGGAATAGCGCGGTTCACGTCTGGTTCCTTCGTCGCGATCGCGAGTCTGTGCGGGCCATCACCACCTCACCAGCCGGGACACGCGCATTGTGACGCACTCTCGTTCGAGCTCTCAGTCGATCGGGAAGAAATCGTCGTCGACACCGGGGTGTTCGAGTACACGTCGGGTGCACGACGTGACATCTCGCGAAGCGTCGTGTCCCACGCAACGGCTTCCATCGATGGGAACGAACAATCGGAGATGTGGGGCCGACACCGCGTCGGCGGTCGGGCGCGCGTCTCAATACAGGAACTCGGTCCTTCCGGATTCGTTGCGTCATGCACCGGGTGGCAGGGCGGTACACATCGACGTCGCTTCGAGATGAGCTCCGACACCATCCGCATTCTCGACACGTTTGAGGGGGTGCGCAAAAGCGCAGTGGTCCGGTTTCCACTAGCGCCCGGAGTTAACGTAAGTCGTCGGGGCAACGACCTGGCCCTTTGCAAGACTGGGCGCGCTCTTCTGTTGCGAAGCCCAGTACGTACGCGTGTCGTCGAGCAGCCTTACTTTCCAGAATTCGCGCGCGAAGAGCTGAGAGCCGTGGTTGAGATTCATGGCAATGGCCGAACGCCCATCGCGACGGAACTCACATTGAGCTAGCTGGTCTGACGGAGGAAGGCCTCAGAAAACGGCTCGACCGTAACCTCCTCGGCTAGGTCGAGGGACTCCTTTGCGCGTAAAAAGAGCTCCCCAGTCTCCCACAAGTATTTGACAAGGTGGCCTCTCTCTTCTGTCAACTTCCTCGTCAGGCCGTAGCTAGCAGCAACGCATTGCCGATGGCCGTGGTCGCGAAAGAGCGGACGATGATTTTCGACCTGGCCCGCTGTTTCGATTCGGAGGCGGTTAAAGTCGTCCAGCATGATCAGGGTGTCACCGGACTGGGCGGTGAGACGCTCCCGCACCCCCTCCAGAGAGTAACCCTTCGCAGTGAATGTGATCGAACAGAGAGACCCATCCCCGAAGTGCAAGCTGACAACAATGTCTGAATCACGCTCAGATCCCGTGTGACTACGGAGCGTGATCGGGTAGCGCGCCTCCTCGGGTACGCACAAGTAGATGAAGTCGGTCCAGTGACAGAGGTTTCCAAAGATTCGACCTCCCTCCTCGGGCCTGGCATACCAATGCCCTTTTCCAAGGTGGTGGCCGACAATCGACCAGTGAACGGCTTTCGGGCCCCGCGCAGCCCGGAGCGACTCGATTGTTCGCCGTCCTAGGTTGCTTTTGGGACGATTGAAGCCGAGACCGATTCCAGCAGTTGAGTCGCGGACGGCAGAGCACAAGCGAACCAATTGATCCCGGTTGACTACGTGCGGCTTTTCGACATGGACGTTTTTATTTCGGCGCAAGGCTTCTATGGCGTAGTCGGCGTGAGTCGAGTGTGTAGACGCGACGAAGACTAAATCGATGTTCGGGTCTTCAAAAATGTCGTTAGCGTCCGTCGTGCAGTGAACACACCGGTAGGCTTGTGCTAGCGACGCTGCTCGATCGGGATTCAGGTCCATCGCGGTTCGCATCACGTCGCCAAAATCTCGTCGCAGGTAATATGCGAGGCTCGAGAATGCGAAACTACCGCACCCGATGAGGCCCACGTGTTTGCCGGGGCTCGGTCCTTTCTCGAGGGCCGGTGGGCCATCGAAGTGCTTCTTCAGATGGTATCGGCCCCGGATCTTCGCGACGGTACGTGAGGGTCCATAGAGGCGGACATAACGGAAAACCTTGCGAACCTTCGCTTCCATCGGTGCATCGAGATAGTCCGCAAGGCCAGTGTCGTCTTCTGGCTCGTGTATGTCCGCAGGCGAGGCGGGCGCTTCGGATACGACGAATCGTTGCTTGCCGCCCGGTCCGAGGGGAATCCTGTCAACACAGGTGACGGAAACCGCAAGCCCCGAACCCAAACGTTCCCTTATAGAGGCAGTAAGCTTCTTGAGCGAAGCCGGCGTCCAGTCGTCACCGACAACCACCAAGACGTCTAGTTGCGAAGATTGTGTCTGACGAAGTTGGGCTTCTCGGACTCCGTCGATGCCCTTGAATATGTGGTCGAGTCGTCCAAACGTGCGGCCGTCCGGGGTTCGGATTTCGTCTTCAATCCGGCCGTCAATTCGGGAAAAGACCTGACCGCATCGAATCGGACTCTCGGGATTCTTTAGCAGCGTGCCGATATCTCCGATTCGGTAGCGGATGAGCGGCATGGCATGGTTTGCGAGGCCTGTGAGAAGAATCGGACCGCGGATGTAATCGTCGGTTTCTTCGAGAGGCTCAACCTCGACAATGCAAAATTCGCCGTCGGGGTAGAGGCGCGCGTCTGCCTCGGAGGACATCGAAGCAGCGAGCTCCGAACAGCCATAACGTTCAATCACAGGAGCGCCAAACGCCTCCTCGATCGCATCTCTCTGGAACGGGAGAAGAGTTTCCGACGAGGAGAAAACAGCTTTCATCCTACCAGGCTGAAGGGGCTCTCCTGTCTCAAGAAGTGCGCACGCGACGCGGTACAGGAAAGACGGGTAGCCCTGCGCGTAACTCGCGTCGGATGCGCGAATTTCTGTCGCATACTCGTGGAGGTTTCTGTGGTTTAGGTGATAGGCCGAGAACAGGGTTTGACCCTGGGATCGATCGTATCGCCAGAAGGGGCCGGACTTTTGATCAACGGGTACGATCACCTGACCGCTGAACGTAAGGTGTGGGTCGCCCAACGCTACGCCTGCTCGCATCCTGCGTCGCCAGACGATCGCGTACTCCTCCGCAATCGCGTTGCGCGTTGCAGCGATTTGTAGAGGCGTTCCAGTAGTCCCGCTGGTCGCTAGAAAAATCAGATCTCGAGACGGAATATGTCGCGCTTGTAGTTTCTTGGGCTGGTCCCGGACACTCGCTTTTTCCAGCGGCTCGATCTGGGCGAGTGTTCGCTCAATACCTTCTTGAGGGTCCGCGGATACGAATGCTGGTGGAAGGTCTGCATAGAACGCGGTGTGCCTGCGAGCGATATCGACGAGTGTCCTAAGTCGCTCATACTGAATCGAACGCAATTCGAACTCTGAGCACGATTCGGAGGATTGCAATGATGCAAGCGCTTGGCTGAAGCGCGCACCGAAGCGCAATCGCTTGCGAGCCAGCCCGCCGAGCGTGCAAGCTACGTTTTGAGCGTAGATCGGAAGGCGATTGTAAAGCGCGCTCGACATCTTAGTTCGGGACGAACTTTGGGAGCTCGCGCATCAGGGGTTCAGCGATCTCGAAGAAGACCTGATCTGCACTTTCGATTTCGTCCCGAACGATCGGAATCGTGAATCGCACCAGAGATCCATCGGTCCGGCCTGTCATCCCGCGATCCCAGGTCAGTGCCACGATCTTTTTCCAATCATCGGCAATGACGCGGCCGCGAGATTGATACCAGTAGTACACCAGACGCCGAGCGTTCCCTTTGGCGATAACGAGTCGGTTCACCCGGGCGGGCTGCTCGGGGAGTCCTGGGAGCGACACGGCTGGTTTTTCATGCTCGATGATGTTCCAGCCAGATCCAGGCAGACAATGTTTGGGCGGATGTATCGCCTTGACACCGGTACCTCCGCCGTCCACGCGAGCTTGGACTTCGTGATATCCGATATAGACATTCACAAACTGGGAGCGGTCCACGCTCTGGAAATCACACAAGAGATAGTCTGTGACGCCCAGGTTGTTCTCAATTTTTTCGCTCATGACTTGGTTCGTTGCGCAGGAAAAGGGTCCGAGCTCTTTCGGAAAGGCTACGAATTGTTCTCGCTCCGGAACTACGGAATGCTTCGCGAGGTGGTAGTACGCGTAGTAGTTAGTTGCTAGGAACATCAGCGCTGCGAGGATCTTGAGAGTCACGACGACACCCGCTTTTGCGGCCGCCAAGACGCAGGCCAGAGTTTTTCCAACGCCCATGCTTCGAGTAACAACAACACGAAAGCGATCGCGAACGTGAATAGGCCCTCGGTTTGATGGATCCAGCCTCCAGCGGCCTCCTTCCCAAAGTAGTGCGTTAGCACTCCTGTGAGACCAACTCGGAAGGCGTTCACGAGGATCGCGATAGGTATCGCGGAGAGAACGATGATGACTCGCTCGCCCCAACTCTTCCTAAAGAAGTAAGCAAAGATCACTCCTAACGTGACCAAAGCCATAAGGGACCGGAGCCCACTGCACGCTTCTTCGACGAAGAGCTGCGTGTTCGCGAGGTGAATAATGTTCCCTTCGAGCAGGGCAGGGATGCCGAGCGCGTAGAGCGCGTTGGCGGCCGCGTCGGCCGCGATCAGCTGCAGGGGAAACGCGACCACATTTACCAGCGATTGTGGCAGCGGAATCATCAAGAACAGAAACCAGAGCGGAAACGCAAGAGCCTTGTAGATTCGACGCCCCGCGAATAGGAGGATCAACCCGTGAACCGCCAGCACGAAGGACACTCGCATGTTCATCAGCTCGACACCGAGCCGGCCAATCGCAAGGGTGATTGAGCTGAGGGCAAGCGGTGCGAGCCCCAGCCAGGAAGGCTGCATCGCCAGCCTCCGTACGATGGGTTTGCGCTGCCAGGCGAAGTAGGCCGCGAGCGGTGCGACAATAAAACCGTGCGAATAGTCAGGCACCGCCTGCCAGTGCTTCACCATGAAAAACAGGATGGGGCCATAGAGGACAGTGGCAGCGGCGAGGAGGAACCAAAGCGCCGTGCTTTCAATTGGCCGAACTTGGGCTGTTTCTTCCGGCAAGATTGATCCCTACGCTTACTAGCGGCGGACATCGGCTGTTCCCGAAGCATGAATTAACCCTACAGCGGGGGCCTCTGCACGCGAGGGAAAGCGGATTCTCAAAATAGGAAAACCTTTTCCACGAAAAGCTCAAAATCTGCCCGCGGTCTGCCGATCGGCCCATTAATGAACTCTGCGTCCGGCAAACGCGTGTTGGTGGTCGAAGCGGCGCGGGACGTCGTCGCGGCTATCGAGTCCTGGGCCGCCGTTCACAACATCGTCGTAGTTCAAAATCCCCGAGGGGGTCTGGCCGAACTACCTCTTGCCGCGATCTGCTCGATCGACGGTGAAGCCGATGACCGCCTTGCCGAATTTCGCGTGCGCTGGCCGGACACAACAGTTGTCGCAGTTGGCACCGATTGCGCAACGGCGGACATCGTCGCGTCCTTTCGAGCCGGCGCAGATGACTTTCTGGCAAATCCAATCGACCCCACAACGTTGGCGCAGGTGATTGAACGCTCCAGTCGGTCCCGCGTTGCGCCAGTTTGCATAGACGTCAAGCCTGGCGAGGCACTCGAGCTACTCCGAAGTTCAACGAACTCGGAGATGATTCGAATCACCCAACTGGTCGAAAAAGTGGCGGCGACGGACATCGCAGTTCTGATCCGGGGCGAGAGTGGTACCGGGAAAGAGCTGGTCGCCCGCGCGCTCCACGAGCGATCCGACCGCGCTGCCGGACCCTTTGTCAAAGTCAATTGCGCAGCTCTTCCTTCAGAACTTCTCGAGAGCGAACTCTTCGGATTCGAGCGGGGTGCGTTCACGGGAGCCCAGAAGCGGAAACTAGGAAAATTCGAGCACGCCGAGGGTGGCACCATATTTCTCGACGAGATCGGAGAGATGGCACCGCAACTCCAAGCGAAGTTGCTCCAAGTCTTACAGGATGGGGAGTTTTCGAGACTGGGGGGCCAACAAGATGTCCGAGTCGACAGCCGAATTATCACCGCCACCAATCGCGATCTCGAAATGGCCGTTTCGCGCGGCGAGTTTCGCGAGGACCTCTACTACCGCGTCAACGTCGTAACGCTGTCGCTTCCGCCCCTCCGCTCAAGGCGCGAGGACATTCTGCCTCTCGCCAGGAGTTTCGGGGAGAGGTTTGCGATCGAGTACAACCAGGACGAATGGACGCTCTCTGCCGAGGACCTCGCCTTGCTTGAGAACCATTCTTGGCCAGGGAATGTCAGGGAACTAGAGAACGTCCTTCGGAGACTGGTCGTCCTGGGCGGTAGCCTCGACCTTAAGGCGGAGCTTCGGCCCGCGGAGACGGACTCCGCGTTGCACAAAGCGTTGCCCGAAACACCCATTGAGGGTGAGGCGCTCGATCTTAAAGCGATCGGACGGGCGGCCGCGCGGGGCGCTGAGCGCGCCGTGATGGAGCGGGTGCTCGACCAAACGCGCTGGAACCGCAAGGAAGCCGCGAAACGCCTATCAATCAGCTACAAGGCACTTCTCTATAAGATACGGGAGACGGGGCTTCGTGAGGCACATTGACCCCGCGGGGGTCCGGAGGGGGACATGAGGAAGGCACACGAAAGGATCCGAGGTCAGCTTGGACTTCTACTGGCACAGTTGCTCGTCGCCGGGTGTTTCGGTTGCGCTCAGTCGCCGCCCAACTTGACGCCGCCGCCAGAACCGACTGCACCTCCTGGAGAATACGTCATCGGCGCAGCCGACCTACTCAGAGTAACTGTGTGGCGAAACCCCGAACTCTCCGCAGACGTTCCGGTACGCCCCGACGGCATGATCTCTGTGCCCCTCGTAAACGAAGTTCAGGCGGAGGGCAGGACCCCGACGGCACTCAAGGAAGATTTGACCGTTCGGATGACCGAGTACGTATCGAATCCTGAGATCACAGTTGTTGTTCTCCAGGTCAACAGCAAGAAAGCGCATGTTCTTGGTGAAGTCATCCGGTCTGGTCCCGTTAGTCTCGAGACGGAGATGCGCGTACTCGACGCGATCGCCGCAGCTGGCGGCTTCGGCCCGTTTGCCAACAAGAAGAAAGTGCGCGTCCTCCGGCGAGACAACGGCAAGGAGATTGAATACCGATTCAACTACTCTGCGTACCTGAGTGGCAAATCGCCCGAGTCGAACCTCCTCTTGAAACCCGGCGATACTATCGTCGTGCCGGACTAGCCATGAAATTTTTGCTTTTTCGTTCTCTCGCGTTGATTTTGGTCGCCGGTGTATTAGGTGCGAAGGATTCGGTCGCCGCCGACTTACTGTTCGAACCCGAGCTGTCCGTCGAATTCGACGACAACGTGTTCTCGAGTTCAGACGACGAGTTCACCGATGTGTTGTATCGCGCGCGTCCGCGGGTTCGCGTCGAGGACGAAGATGGGTCCTTTCAGTTCGCTTTTCGCTACGAACCTTCCTTTGAAGCATTCGCGCGTGCCGATGGTATTTCAAACTGGGAGCATACTCTGCGCTGGACGGGCGAGTGGCGCGTTAGTCCCCGTACGATTCTAACGTTTGACGATCGCTTCGATCGACTGACCTCTGCTGGACGCTTCAACGAGTTATCAACGGACGCCGACGGTGAGCCCGCGACTGACGAAGTTTTCGGACGCCGGCGCTACAAGAGGAACTCAGCGAATCTAGCGCTAGAGCACCAGCTTCGGCCGAACCACTTCGTCTCAGTCAATGCCGGTCACTTCTACCAAGACTACGGCAGCGACAATCTTGGGACATTGGAGTCGATTTCTGCCGGCCTTCAATACCAGTACGTCCTCAGCCGGTCGGATCGTTTGGGTCTTGGTGTGTCGTTCACGAACCAGGAGTTCGAGGACTTTGGTTTTCAGGACGACTCAGAAA
The DNA here is from genome assembly GCA_965223705.1 of Myxococcota bacterium. Lineage (GTDB taxonomy): Bacteria > Myxococcota_A > UBA9160 > UBA9160 > UBA6930 > UBA6930. The sequence goes on from OZ245015.1 coordinate 1,056,885, forward strand.
CTGACTTCTACTACCTGTTCGGCTCGTGGACTCACGAGTTTGATCCAACTCTGACGCTCTCGCTTTCGGCTGGGCCGACTCTTGTGAAAACTGACTCTCCCGGTAGTCAGTCGACGACCTTTGCAAATCAGCTCGACACCCCCGTGGTGTTCGATGGGTCAAGCTTTCGTTTCGTTGATCTAGGGACCTGTGACGTCGAGGGCGGTGTGCCGATCTTAAGTGGATGCTCACCGGTCGGCCCTGCGCTGTCGCAAGCTGTCGTCGATTCCTTGCCTCGCGGTCCTCTGGCACTGCTTGGGGCCCCGTCAGACCCAGACGATACGGACGTTACCTTCTTCGCGAATGGCTCACTCACGAAGCGCTGGGGAGCCCAATGGACCACTCATTTCAGCTATCGCCGGCAAGCAAGTTCGTCATCACAATTCGGTACCAGTACCGTTTCTGACACTTTCAGGGCAGCCGCGGTTTGGATCCCCTCACCGCGCTGGCAAGTTGATCTCGTCGGGGTTTACTTTAATCGCGAGCAGTCCAGTGAATCCCAGATTCTCGTCACGGCTTTGGGTCCTTCCGGAACTTTCGTTCCGCCGATCGCAGACTCTGTGGGGATTGTCGCGGTCGAAACCGATAACGGCATCGATACAGACCAGTGGCACGTCAACGTGATGGTCCAACATCGATGGAATCGGCGCTTGACTCTTTTTGGGCGGCTTTTCTACGTCGAAGACGAGGAAGATGGTGATCTTGGATTCGGCCGAGAAACAGAGCGATTTCGAGCATTTCTCGGGGTCCGTTACACGTTCGAGAGATTTCATCTCTACTAAGAGCCAGTAGACGCGGGGCAAGAGAGGAAAACGTGGAAACTGAGCAGGGTCTCGCACTCCCCGATATCCGGGCAATCGTAAAGCGGCGCTGGGCAGTCGCCGGTTGGATCTTGCTCTGTACAACGCTCGGTGCGGTTCTCCTGGCGGCGCTTCTGCCGAATCGTTTTGAGAGCTCGAGCATGCTCTTGATTGAACCGCAAACGATCTCTAGACGACTAATCGAAGCCGGGCTGGAAGAGAGCGACGTCAACAACAGGCTGCATCTAATGACAGCCGAGATCCTCTCTCGCTCTCGACTATCTCGAGTCATTGATGATCTCGAACTCTACGCGGAAGAATCCGAACGGCTCACCCGTGAAGAAGTGATCGCGCTCATGCGCGAGGATATCCGTGTCGAGCCTGTTCTTCCGGAGATGGATCCAGCGTTCGGCCGTCGTCGAGACTTCGAAATCAGTACGTTTCGAATCTTTTTTCAAGCGGAACGTGCGAAAACAGCGGCCGCCGTGGCGAACCGGCTCGCATCGGACTTTGTAGACGAACACCTCAAAGAGCGGGTCGAACTATCGGAGGACACGACCGAGTTCGTAACCCGGGAGCTCAGTCGACTGACAACGCGCATTCGCGGGCTGGAAGATCAGATCGCGTCGATTAAAGCCGACAATCCAGGGCGCCTACCCGAGGACCTGAACTCGAACCAGCGACTGTTGGAACGCTCTGTCGAAAATCTTCGCCTAGCGCGTAGGGACTTGGAGGTTGCCCAAAGCGACGAAGCTTTTTACCGCCAACAGGCCTTGTCAGGCTCAAGTATTCGCTCTTACGTCGACGAGTCGAGTCCATCCCGACGACTTCAGCTCCTCGAACTGCAGTTGGGTGAGTATCGATCCCGGGGATTCACAGACAAACACCCGGATATCATCGCTACGGAACAGGAGATCGCGGCACTTAAGGAGGAGGTTGGAACGACTGAGGACGGCAAGGCTTTGTCCCCGATCCAAGCGAACGCCGAGGCGGAGGCGAATCGGGCATCAATCCGCGCGGCAGCCGCCCGCCAAGACATCGCGCGCCTGGAGTCGCAGATCGCTGAATACGAGAAGCGAATCGCGCTGACTCCACGGGTCGCCGAGAGACTCGCGTCACTCGAGCGTGAGCGCGACCACCTCGCCGAGAGCTACCGCGATTTTTCGGCCCGGCAACTCGAGGCTGAAGTCGCTAAGGAGATGGAACTCGGACAGAAGGGTGAGCAATTCAGAATCCTTGAAGAGGCTGTTGCTCCGCCGGAACCCGCATCTCCGAACCGCCCATTGATTATCATTCTGGGTGTCTTTTTGGGTGTAGCCGCTGGGGCAGGTGCAACTTTACTTCTTGAAGCTACAGATAGCTCTTTCCACGGTCCGCACGATTTGCAAGCCGACCTCAAGATCCCGGTCCTCGCTTCAATCCCGGCGATTGAGCTCGAGTCCGACATGATCTCGAACCGCCGCCGGCGAATAAAGCACGCGTTCGCCGCCGCCGCCCTCGTCGCGATCGTGCTCACAGCCTCTATCGCCGGCAACTGGTACGTCAACGGCGTCCCCGGTTGGGTGAGCGCACTCACCCAGGGTGGTGCGCAAGAGACCGCTGCGTTGATCGGGGAGAGCTAGCGGTGTACGAGGAGTTCTACGGGCTGGTTCGCCCCCCCTTCGAGATGACGCCGGATCCGGGGTTTCTCGTGATGGGCGACGTGCACCGGGAAGGACTCGCGACTCTCGTCTACGGCGTGCGCGCACGCAAAGGCTTCGTCTTGCTGACCGGCGAGGTCGGTACCGGCAAGACGACGCTCCTACACGCTCTGCTCGGCCAGCTCGATCAGGACACCGCTTCGGCGTTTATCTTCAACCCGCGACTCGAGCCGCTCGATTTCTTCCGGATGGTGTTCGACGAGTACGGGCTCGAGGACAAGTGCGAGACGAAGGCGGAATACCTCCTCGCGCTGAACCGTTTCTTGATCTCGCGTCTCGAGCAGAACCTGGGGACGCTCCTCATCATCGACGAGGCGCAGAACTTGTCGCCCGAGATGCTCGAGGAGGTGCGGCTGCTTTCGAACCTCGAGACGCCGCACTCGAAGCTGATCCAGATCATGCTCGTCGGGCAGCCGGAGCTTTGGCAGATCCTGGCGCGGCCGGACCTTCGGCAGCTTCGTCAGCGCATCGTGTTGCGTCACGATTTGAAGGCATTCAACCTCGAGGAGACGCAAAACTATGTCGATGAGCGCCTCCGTCTGGCAGGCTACACAGGCAAAGGGTTGTTCAAGCGGTCGGCGCTCAAGGCGATTCAGGAAGCGAGCGGGGGGATTCCCCGTCTCATCAACGCGATTTGCGACAGCGCGCTGCTCTTGGGGTTTGCCCGCGAAGAATTGACGCTCGGGTCCGGGGCCATCGCCGAGGTCGTCGCCGATTTGGGGATCAGCGCCTCGGGTGAGCCGGCTCTCGAGCCGCCGCCGGCAACTCCGAGCGGAACAGCGCGTAAAGAGCGCAAACGAGGCTTCAACTTCTTCCGCTCAAGGCGCAAGGGCTAGACACCCGAAACGGGGTCCTATGGGCAAGGTCTACGAAGCACTGAAGCGCGCCGAGGAGCAGCGCAGCAAGCTGCGCGCGAATCGTGCGGGCGGTGCGGCGGAGGCCCTCTCGCCGGCACACGAGCGCGAACTGCCGCCGCTCGAGCCGGAGCGGCCGGGCGGTGCGGCGCCAGCGAAGACCGAGAAGGCGGGTAAGGGGCATCTCTCTCGACCCGATCGAAGCGAGCAGCGCCTCTCGGAAGAAACGGGGGCGCTCAACAAGCGCCGCATTTCTCTGCTGCATCCCGACAGCTTCGTGGCCGAGCAGTTTCGGAGCTTGCGTACGCGTCTCGAATCGATCGCGGCACAGCAGCCGCTCCGCACCATCGCGGTGACGAGCGCGTTGCCGGCCGAGGGCAAGACGACGTCCGCCGTCAACCTCGCGTTGGTGACGGCCATGAGCCTCAAGTCGCGCGTCATTCTGGTGGATTGCGATTTGCGCGAGCCGACGGTCCATCGTTCGCTCGGCATTCACGCGCGGGTCGGCCTCGGCGAAGTGCTTTCGGAAAGCGCGGAAATCAACGACGCGGTGACGCGGGTCTATGACACGGGCCTCGACGTGATGCCGGTGGCGAACCGCCCGCCGAACCCTTCGGAGCTCCTCTCCTCGGGACGCATGCACGACATCCTCGAGCAGCTCGCGGCGAGCTACGACCGCGTGATCCTCGACGTGCCGCCGACGCTGGGCCTTCCCGACGCGAAAGTCATCAGCGAGCTCTGTGACGGCGTCGTCTTTGTGGTGCGGGCCGACGAAACGCCCCGCGAAGAGGTGCGGGCGGCACTCGAAATTCTCGATCGACGACGGGTACTGGGCTTGGTGCTGAACTGGACGCGCACGAAGCCGGATCACTACGGCTACTACGGGCGGTAGGAGCTCCGTTGAGTCCCTGGATCGGAATCGCTGCGCTCGCGGTCGCGGGGCTCGTCGCCGCTGTTGCGACGCCACTTGTGATGCGCGCGGCGCGGGTCATCGGCGCCGTCGACAAACCCAACGAACGCAAGGTCAGCCGCCGCGACGGAATGCCTCTCCTCGGCGGGCTAGCCGTTGCGTGCGGGTTCTTCGTGGCGGTCTCGATGATCGTTCTCTTCGCCGAGAAGGGCGAGCTCGCGAGCCACGTCGAGGCCTACATCCTGGGCGGCATCATCCTGCTGGGGATCGGCGTCTGGGACGACCGCTTCAGCTTGAACGCGTTCGAGAAGATCGGCCCTCAGGTGGTCGCGGCGTTGATCGCGATCGCACTGGACTTCCGCATCGATCACTTGACCGACCCGTTCAGCCGCGCGATCTGGGCGTTCCCGGATTGGCTGACGTGGATCGTGACACTGGTGTGGATCGTCGGCGTGACGAACGCGTTCAACTTGATCGACGGGCTCGACGGTCTCGCCACGGGGGTCGGGGCGATCATTTGCGCGACGCTCGCGCTGATTGCGTTCCAGGCGAACCAGATGACGGCCGTGTTGGTCGGGCTCGCGCTCTTCGGCGCTTTGCTGGGCTTCCTCCCGTTCAACTTCTCTCCGGCGAGAATTTTTCTCGGCGATACGGGCTCGCTCTTCATCGGCTACACCCTGGCGCTCCTCTCCCTCGAGTCGTACGCGAAAGCGACGGTCCTGACGTTCCTCGTCCCGCTCCTGGTGCTGGCCGTGCCGATCATCGATACGGGCATGTCCATCGCGCGCCGCGTGCGGCAGAAGCGGCCGATCTTTTCCGCCGATCGCCTGCACATGCACCACCGCCTGCTCGAATCCGAGGGAACCCATCGCCGCGCAGTGCTCTCGCTGTATTTCCTCACCGCGTGCTTCTGCATCATCGCGATCTCCTTTACGCGCCTCGAGGGGTGGGCCGCGCTCGTCTTCCTGGGGCTGGTCGTGCTGCTGACGCTCCGTCTCCTTCGCAACTTGGGCTTCTTCGAGCTGCCGGACAAACCCGCATCCGCCGCGCCCGGGGAAGAAGCGGACACTCCGGCGCATCCCGCAAAGCCTCGTTAGATTCACGCGATGGGAGAGGCAGGCCGCGCGCTGATCACCGGCATCACCGGGCAAGACGGGTCGTATCTCGCCGATCTCCTCCTCGACAAGGGCTACGAGGTCCACGGCATCGTGCGGCGCTCGAGCACCGAGAGCTTCGAGCGCATCGCGCACCTCGACGGGGCGCTCGATCGCGGCGACCTGACGCTCCATCAAGCCGACCTCCTCGACGAGAGTTCGCTGGTGCGGGTGCTGAAGCGCGTCTCGCCGGGTGAGGTCTATAACCTCGCTGCACAGTCGTTCGTTCCGACGTCGTGGGAAGAACCGTCGCTCACGGGGGAGTTCACGGCGCTCGGGGTGACCCGCATGCTCGAGGCGATCCGCTTCGTCGACCCGGACGTGCGCTTCTACCAGGCATCGAGCTCGGAGATGTTCGGCAACGTCAGCGAGACGCCGCAGCACGAAGGCACGCCGTTCTACCCGCGCAGCCCGTACGGCGTGGCGAAGGTCTACGGTCACCACATCACGGTCAACTACCGCGAGAGCTTCGGGCTCTTCGCCGTCTCCGGCATCCTCTTCAACCACGAATCGCCGCGGCGCGGCCGAGAGTTCGTGACCCGCAAGATCAGCGAAGGGGTGGCCAAGGTCGCACTCGGCTTGGCGGATCATCTCGCACTCGGCAATCTCGATGCCCGGCGCGATTGGGGCTACGCGCCGGAATACGTCGACGCGATGTGGCGGATGCTGCGGCACGCGAAGCCCGACAACTTCGTCGTCGGCACCGGCGAGCAGCACTCACCGCGAGAGTTCGTCGAGATCGCCGCGGCTCACGTCGGGCTCGATCCCGCGGATTTCGTGCGGACCGACCCCAGCCTGATGCGCCCGGCCGAAGTCGATAGCCTGCTCGCAAACCCGGCGAAGGCCGATCGCGAGCTCGGCTGGAAGCCCACCACGAGCTTTCCCGACCTCGTGCGGATCATGGTCGAGGCCGATCTCGAGGCGCTCGAACGACAAACTGGCCGCCGCCGCTAGTTTCGATAAAAAGACCCATCGCGACATGCATCGCGTCGAATTTGCCACGCGAACGCGCGTCCAACGACTCAAGCGCCGCGCCGGGAAGGCCGACGAACACCGAGGGGGGACGTGCGCACCGTGCCGAATCCGGATTCCGGGACACATCGATACCGAACTGCACTGGTGACCGGCGGGGCCGGCTTTATCGGCAGCCACATCGTGGATCGGCTCCTGGCCGAGAGGCTCGCCGTCCGCGTCCTGGACGATTTTTCGAGCGGGCGGGAAGAAAACCTCGCCCGCTCGCGAAGCCGGATCGAGCTCTTTCGCGGGGATCTCCGCGATGAGGCCTTGCTGACCCGCGCCATCGAGGGGTGCGACGTCGTGTTTCACGAAGCGGCGGTTCCTTCGGTGCCGCGAAGCGTCGAAGAGCCGCTGCGCACGAACAGCGTCAACGTAAATGGGACCCTGTCGCTCCTTGAAACCGCGCGTCACGCAGGCGTGTCGCGGGTGGTCTTCGCGGCGAGCTCTTCCGCATACGGCGATACGTCGGAGCTCCCGAAGCGCGAGTCGATGCCGCCGACGCCGCTCTCGCCCTACGCGCTGCAAAAGTTCGCCGGCGAAGCGTACTGCCGGCTCTACACCGAGCTCTACGGGCTCGAAACCGTCGCGCTCCGCTACTTCAACGTGTACGGCCCGCGGCAGAACCCGGAGAGCGAGTACGCCGCGGTGATTCCGAAGTTCGCGGTGGCCGCGATCGAGGGAAAATCGCCCATCGTCTACGGCGACGGCGGCCAGACTCGGGATTTCACGTACGTCGCCGACGCTGTCGAAGCGAACTGGCTCGCCGCGACGGCGCCCGGCGCACCCGGGCGCGTGCTGAATGTCGCCAGCGGTCGGCGCACGAGCTTGAACGAGCTGCTCCACAAAATCGCTGAAATCGTCGGCTCTGACGTTTCAGCGACCTACGCCGACGCGCGCGTCGGCGACGTTCGCGACAGCCTCGCGAGCCTCGATCTCGCGGAACAACACTTGGGCTACCGTCCGGCGGTGTCCCTCGCAGAAGGCTTGCGAGAGACCGTGAACTACTTTCGGAAGGAGCGGGACGCGGCGCCTCAGGCGTAGCGCAGCCTCGCTCGGGCTCCCTCGCGGAGGGGTTTTGTGAATATCTGTGTCGTCGGCACCGGGTACGTCGGTCTCGTCACCGGCGCGTGTTTCGCCGAATTTGGCGTCTCCGTCGTCTGCGCCGACAAGGATACCGGCAAGATCGAGGGCCTCGGCCGCGGTGAGATGCCGATCTTCGAGCCGGGGCTCGACGTCCTCGTCGAACGCAACGTGTCCCAGGGGCGCCTGGCCTTTACGACCGACACCGCGGAAGCGGTGCGCCAAGCGCTCGTCGTGTTCATCGCCGTCGGCACGCCGCCGCAGGACGACGGCGCCACCGACCTGCGGGCCGTCGAGGCCGTCGCGCGAGAGATCGGTCGATCGATGGACAGCTACAAGGTCGTCGTGACAAAGAGCACGGTGCCCGTCGGAACGTCCTACAAGGTCCGCGGCTGGATCGAGGAAGAGCTCGAGCGCGCCGGACGAGCGTGCGAGTTTTCGGTCGCCTCGAACCCCGAGTTCCTGCGCGAAGGCGCGGCGATCGGCGATTTCCAACGCCCGGATCGCGTCGTCATCGGCGCCGACGACGATGCGAGCATGGGCATCCTGAAAGATCTCTACCGCCCGCTGTTCTTGAACGAAACGCCTTTCGTCTTGACGAACATCCCGACGGCAGAGCTCACGAAGTACGCCGCGAACGCGTTCCTTGCGACGAAGATCTCCTTCATCAACGAAATCGCGAATCTCTGCGAGGCGGTGGGCGGCGACGTGCAGGCGGTCGCCCGTGGCATCGGGCTCGACGGGCGGATCGGCAAGAAGTTCCTCCACGCCGGGCCGGGCTTCGGCGGCTCGTGCTTCCCGAAAGACACGCTGTCCGCCGCTCACTTCGCACGCGAGGCCGGCGTCGAGTTGCAGATCGTCGAAGCGACGATCCGGGTCAACGCGGCGCAGCGCGAGCGCATGGTCGCGAAGATCGAGGCGGCGCTCGACGGAAGTGTTTCGGGTAAGCGCCTGTGTGTGCTCGGCTTGTCCTTCAAGCCCGAGACCGACGACGTGCGCGACGCCCCGGCGATCGATATCGCAAATCAGCTGGTTCGCCGCGGCGCGACGCTTCAGGTCTTCGACCCCGTGGCGATGGCGAACGCGGCAGAGCGCCTCGATCCCGACGTAGCGTTCTGCAAAGACGCGTACGAAGCCGCGATCGATTGCGATGCCGTCATCATCGCGACGGAGTGGAACCAGTTCCGCATGCTCGATCTGGCGAGGCTCGGTGAGAAGATGCGCGAGCGCATCATGATCGATTTGCGCAACGTCTACGAACACAACGTCGCGACCCGCGCCGGCTTCCAGTACCTGGGCGTCGGTCGCTGAGCGAACGCTTGCCGGCGATCCAAGCGAGCCTCCACGCCGTCATCTTGGCCGGCGGTGCCGGCGAGCGCTTCTGGCCTCGCTCTCGCGCGCACCACCCGAAGCCGCTCCTGCGCGTCGTCGACGGCGATACGCTCCTCGGCGCGACCGTTGCGCGCGCCAACGGCTTCGCCGAGCCGGACGCGGTGTGGCTCGTCTGCGGCCACGAACACGCGGCGGTGATGCGCCGCGCCGCCGGGTTGCCCGCGCGCCGCACGTTGATCGAGCCCGCGCGGCGCAACACGGCGATGGCGGTGGGCGTCGCGGCGTATCGACTCCTCGCCCACGATCCGGATGCGGTGATGGTCGTGCTTCCGGCGGACCACCACATCCCGAGCAACCGTGCGTTCGCGGCCGCCATCCGGCGAGCGGCGCGGGCGGCCGCCCGAGAGGGTGTGCTGGTGACGCTGGGGATCACCCCGACGCGTCCCGACACGGGCTACGGGTACATCCGGACCGGGAAGCCTGCCCCGGGTTACGCCGGGCTGGCCCGCGTTCGGCGCTTTGTCGAGAAACCGTCCGCGAAGACCGCCGAGCGCTACCTCCGTTCCGGCGACTATCTCTGGAACGCAGGCATCTTTGTGTGGCGGGCCGACGCCATCGTCCGCGAAATCGAGCGATGCGCGCCGGAGTTGCACGCTGCGCTCGCGCCGATCCGCCGATGGGCGGCCGCTCCCCGCCGGAGCCCCCAGGGGAAGCTCGGTGCGTTCAAGAATGTGATGCGCCGGGTTTATCGCGACGCTCCGTCACAGCCCATCGATACCGCTGTCCTGGAACGGAGCCGGCAGGTGTGGTGTCTACCCGTCCGTTTTCGTTGGAGTGATGTCGGTACCTGGGCCTCTCTCGCACAGGAATTGGGCGTTACGGAAAGTGTGAGCCGCGTCATAGCCGGCGAGGTCGAAATGAACGAATCACGGGGGAACCTGGTTTGGGGTGATAAACGCCCAATCGTGCTTCTCGGCGTAGAGGGACTGGCTGTGATCGACACGGAAGACGCGCTGCTCGTGGCCAAGCTCGACGAGAGTCCCCAGATCAAGTCGACGGTCGCCCGGTTGCGCAAGAGCGGTCGACGCGATCTCCTTTAGCTCTGGCACATCACCCGACGAGGTGGGAGGCCCCCGAATGACGAACGGACAGCGAAACCAAGTACAACGGACGGGCGATGCCCGCGAAACGCTCCGCGCGATCCCGCTCTTCGCCAAGATTTCGGACGACGATCTCGACGAGATCGTTTCCCATCTGATCGAACGGCGTTACCCGCGCAACACGACGATTGTCGAAGAAGGCCTCGCGGGCGACTACATGTACATCATTCGCGAAGGGCGGGTGAAGGTTACGAAGCTGTCCGAAGACGGCCGCGAGAAGATCCTCGAATTTCTCGAAGAGGGATCCTTCGTCGGTGAGATGGCACTGCTCGAGCGCGCGCCGCGCTCGGCGTCGGTGAAGACGCTCACGCCGGTCCGTTTGCTGGCGCTCTCGCGAACCGATTTCGTCGGCACCTTGCGGCGCAGCCCCGATCTCGCACTGTCCGTGATCGAAGTCCTCTGCAGCCGGCTGCGAACGCAGAACGATCAGGCGAGCGCGCTTTCTTTCCTCTCGGTGAAAGAGCGCACCCGCAACCTCCTCGAGCGGCTGGCGAAGGATCCGGCCAAAATTTCGGGCCGCGTGATCACGCCGCCGCTGACGCATCAGCAGATGGCGGACATGATCGGAACCTCGCGCGAGACCGTGACCCGGGTCGTCAAGGAGCTGAAGAGCGGCGGTTGGCTCACCCAGGACGGCAAGCGCTACTTGATCCCCACGGACGACAAGGACGATCCGCCGGGCTACTAGCCTGCGGTCCTGTTGCGCGTCGGTTGCGCATAGGGGATTCCCTCCAGCCGAGTTCCGATTTCGCAACTCAGGCGGTCCGGGAGACCGTCCGATAACCGTCTCGTGACTGCTCTGCATCCCCAGTTCGGGCACTGGCTGCTCGCGTCGTTGCGTTCCGGTCTGCTCGCGATCGACGCCTCGGGCCACTTGTTGGAAATGAATCCCGACGCCGCTCGCATCGTGTTCGGTTGCGGAAGCGCGGCGTCCGACGATTTCACCACGCACCTGATCGGTAAACACTGTCAAAAGGCGCTGGCCAGTCAGCCGGCGATCGCGGATCTGCTTCTCGGTGCCCTCGACGGACGAGAACCGCCGAGTCGCGCGGAGCTTAGGCTCGAAGCGAACGGCGGCGCGGCGCCGGCGAGCATCGGGTACACGCTCACCCGAGTCCGCGACGAAGAAGGGCGCCTCCAGGGCGCAGCGATGCAGTTCCGCGATCTCACGCCTTACGAGCGCGCCGACGAACAGGAGCGATTGCGGGAGCGCCTCGCCGCACTCGGGCAGATGGCGGCGGGCGTCGCACACGAGCTCCGCAATCCGTTGGCGAGCACCGAGATCTTGGTGGGCCTCCTGGCCCGGGAGGTCGACGACGGTGAGCCCGCCACCTTGGTCGAGGAACTGCGCGGCGAACTCCGACGGATGGCGGGGATCATCGATGCGAGCTTGTCCTTCGTGCGTACCGAAGCGCCGCGTTGGGAGCGCGAAGACCCGGCCGCGCTCATCCGCGCCGCGGTCGACGACGTGCGCGGAAGAGTTCCTTCGGGCGTTGCGGTCGAGTGCGCGCTCGGCGATCTGCCGCGGCATGTCGCCCTCGATCGCGAGAAGCTCGAATCGGTCCTGGTGAACCTCATCCAGAACGCGTGCCAAGCGCTCGCGGGTGAGCCGGCGATCGACGAACCGCGCGTCGTCGTCCGCGGCGAGGTCGAAGGCGATCGGCAACGAGAGCTCGTCGTGCGCGTCTCCGACAACGGCCCGGGCATTCCCGACAGCCTCCGCGAGCGGATCTTCTATCCCTTCTTCACCACCCGCGAGTCCGGGTCCGGTGTCGGCCTGGCGCTCGCGCAAAAACTCGTCGCGGCCCACGGCGGCAGTCTCCTCCTCGAAAAGGCCACCGGCGGCGCCTGCTTTGCGATCCATCTGCCGCTCCGGTCCGAGGCGCCGAGCCTCTCGGAGGCATCGGCATGAGCGTCGGGCACGCGCGGGCCGCCCGCGTTCTCGTCGTCGAAGACAACGGCGCGCTCCGGCGCGGCATCATCCGCGCTTTGGCGCCCCGTATCGCCACCGTCGACGGTTGTGAGGACGGCGCGGAAGCGGTGGAACGCATCCGCGACACCGGGTTCGAACCCTACGACGTGGTGGTGACGGATTTGCGGTTGCCGGGTGCGGACGGGTTCGCGGTGCTGCGCGCCGCGTCGGAACGGAGCCGCAGCACGGCGGTACTCCTGATGACGGCCCACGGCAATATCGACAGCGCAGTGCGCGCGATGCAGGAAGGCGCCTTCGACTTCCTACAGAAACCTTTCGAGCTCGAGGCGCTCGAGGTCCGGGTCGAACGGGCGCTCGAGCACGTAGAGCTGGTGGGCGAAGTCGCATCGCTGCGCCTCGCCCGAGCCGAGCGCGCGGGGATGGGATTTGTCGGCGAGAGCCCCGAGCTCGCCGAGGCGCTGGCTCTGGCCCGCCGTGTCGCACCGACGCGGAGCACGGTGCTCGTCACGGGAGAGACCGGGACCGGCAAGGAAATGGTCGCGAGCCTCGTGCACGCGCTCTCGCCGCGCGCCGCCGAGCCGCTGGTCAAGGTGAACTGCGCGGCGCTCCCGGAGACGCTGCTCGAATCGGAGCTCTTCGGTCACGAACGGGGCGCGTTCACCGGCGCCGACCGCCGACGCGTCGGTCGCTTCGAGCAAGCGGACGGCGGCACGCTCTTTCTGGACGAGATCGGCGAGATGTCGCCGGCCACCCAGGCGAAGCTGCTGCGCGTCCTCCAGGATCGAGAGTTCCACCGGTTGGGCGGCGGCGAGGTGCTGCGCACTGATGTACGCATCGTCGCGGCGACGAACGTCGATCTCGAGGACGCCGTCGCCCGCGGTCATTTCCGCGAGGATCTCTACTTCCGCCTGAACGTGATCCGCGTCCATCTACCCCCGCTGCGAGAGCGGGCCGGAGACACCTTGCTTCTGGCCAACCACTTTCTCTCGGGCTTCGAGCAGGAGCTCGGGCGTCCCGGGCTGTTTCTCGATCCCGAAGCCGAACGGCGCATCGTCGGCCACGCCTGGCCCGGCAACGCGCGAGAGCTCCGCAACGTGATCGAACGAGCCGTGCTTCTCGCAGACGGCTCACGGATCGGTCCCGAGCACCTGGGATTGTCGGGCACCGGCGGCACGTCGGAAGGCGCCTGGCGGCCACAACTGCCGGCATCGGGGCTCGCGATGAGCGCGATCGAACACGCCGTCGTGACGGAAGCGCTCGAACGAACCGGCTTCGTACAAAAAGAAGCGGCCGCGCTGCTCTCCGTCAGCCGACGCAAGCTCAACTACATGATTCAGCGCATGGGAATCACACATCCTTCATGGCGCCGTAATCGAGAAGACAGCTAGTTTTCTGCAGTCTCGAAGGGAACTTCCAATGAAACGATTGATCCGCAACGTCCTCGCCATAACCGCCGTCGCTCTCCTCGCACTGGCATGCCAAGACGACGCCGCCAAGCTGGGCGAGCACAAAGAACGCGGGCAGGGCTACCTCGACGAAGAGCAGTTCTCCGAGGCCGTGATCGAATACCGAAGCGCGCTGCAGATCGATCCCAACGATGCCGCGGCTCACTACGGACTTGCGAAGGCCTATCTCGGCCAGAAGCAACCTCGAAAAGCGTACTGGGAGCTTCAAGAGACCGTTCGCCTCGACGACAGCAACATCGAAGCCAAGATCGAGTACGCGCAGTTCTTGCTCTTCGGCAAAGAAGACGAGTTGGGTCAGGCGGTCGAACTGACCGACGAGGTCCTCGCCGCCGAACCGGATCGCTGGCAGGCCGACGTTCTGAAGGGCCGCGCGCTCCAGGCGCTCCGGCGCCCCGACGAGGCCCTGGCGTCCTACCAGGCCGCCGCCGACAAGGCGCCGGACGAGGGCGGGCCCCTCCTCCTGCTCGCGAATTTTTACCGAGAGCGCGGAGACCGAGAATCCGCGGAGCCGCTCTTCAAGCAGCTCACCGAGGTCGAGCCCGGGTTTCCCGCGCAGACGGCATTGGCGAGTTTTCTCGCGGTGGACCGGACGCGAGACGGCGAGACCGAAGCGGCTTACCGCAAAGGCCTGGATCTCGCCGAAACCGACGAGCGCGTTACCGCGTATTCCGTCCTCGCGAACTTCCTCATTTCGCGAGATCGGGCAGACGAAGCGGAGGCGCTCCTGCGCGACGGCGTCGAGAGCGAAGACAATTCTCGCGAGCTCTCGTATGCGCTCGCCCGGTTCTACAACGCGCGGGGTGAGTCCAAGAAAGCCGACGACATGATCGCCGAGGCCGCGAACGCCGATCCGACGGACCCGGATCCGTATCTCGTCCTGTCGGCGTACCGGGGGAAGCGCGGCGACGCCGCCGGTGCACTCGCCGCGGTCGAGCAAGCGCTCAAGGCGAAGCCCGACCACACGCCCGCGAAGCTGCGCAAGGCCGAGCTCCTCATCGACTCCGGTTTCCGCGACGGCGATCCCGACTCGACGGTCGCGGGCCGAACGATTTTGGATGCCGTCATCTCGCAGGAGCCTTCGAACGCCCAGGCGCTCTTGGTGAGTGGGAAGCTCGCGCTTTCGGAGCGCCGCTTTGACGACGCGGAACGCAACTTGCGCCAGGCCATCGACCAGCGCCCGGACTGGCCCCAGGCGCACTTCCTGCTGGGATCGACGCTCTTCCTGCAACGAGATTTCCTCGCGGCGAGAGCGGAAGTCACGCGGGCGATCGAACTCGATGCGAACTTCACCGAGGCCGAGCGCGTGCTCGCGCGCATCGAGGTCGCCCTCGGCGAAGACGAGCGCGCTGCGGAAATCGGCCAGCGCGCTCTCCGTCGCTCACCGGACGACGATCAGCTGCGGATCCTCGTGGCGCAGAGCCTGGTGCGGATGGGTCGCAAAGACGAAGGGCGCAGGATCATCGAAGCGATTCCGTCCGAGCGCCGCAACGCCGAGGCGCATTTCGCGCTCGGTCGTATCGCGTCCCTCGACGGCGACAAAGCCGAAGCGCGCGAGCACTTCGAGGCGGGACACCGGGTCGACAGCACGCGCTACGAGCTGCTGCGCGCGCTCCTCGATTTGGACATCGCCGAAAAGCGCATCGAGGAATCGGCGGAGCGGATTCGCGCCGCGGTTCGGGCCCGCCCCGAAGATTCCCAGCTGACCGGCCTGCAGGGCGAGGTGCTGCTCTACACCGGCGACCCCGACGCTTCCGAGGAAGCCTTCCGGCGCGCCATCCAGCTCAACCCGAACGACTTGAACGCGTACTCGAATCTGGCTCGCTATCTCGTCGCAACGGGGCGGCCGAAGGAAGTTCTCAAGAACTACGAATCGGCCCTCGCGCAAAACCCCGATTCCGGTGTCCTCAACCTGATCGTCGGTTCACTGCACGAAATCCACTCGGAGCCCGACAAGGCCATCGCCGCTTACGAACGTGCGGTGAAGCTCGATCCGAACCTCGCGGTGGCCAAGAACAACCTCGCGTACCTGCTCGCCGAGAAGGGCGACGATCTCGAGCGCGCGCTCGAGCTGGCTCAGGAAGCGCGCGAGGCGCTGCCGGACAACCCGAATGCCGCCGATACCTTGGGATGGGTTCTGCTCAAGAAAGATCTCGCGGGCGCCGCCGTGGGTTATCTCCGCGAAGCCGAACGCGGCATGCCGAGCGAAGATCCGAACACGGGCATCGTGCGCCATCACTTGGCGCTCGCCTTGGAAGCGAACGGTGAGCCCGAGGCCGCCCGAGAGGTCCTCGCGAAGGCGATTTCCGAAATCGAGCGTTTGACCCTCAACGGGGATCGCAAACGCCCTGAGCCGAGTTTTGCGAAGGATCTCCGCAGCATGCTCGACCGCCTCGGAGGGCCTCCCTCGGACACCGCGGACGCCGATGGGTAGTCGAGCCCGGCCGGCCCGGAGCGCGTAAAGCCGAACCCCCGGAAGGCCGATGACATCCCGGCAACGCCGCGCAGTCGCGGCGCCGGGAGGAACTTATGCGCTTCGCCCACGGTTTTAGCTTGTTGTTGTGTGCGGGCCTGTGGATCGGTGCTGCCGGGACGGCCTACGGCCAGTCCGCAACCCCGAACCCCGACACTGCGCCGACGGCGGATCCGGAGGCTATGGAAGGCACGGCTCCGGCGAATCCGGACGCCGGTCCCCTGAGCCAGGGTTTCGACGCGTTCCCGCGCCCGAGCGAGGCCGTGCCGGCGGAAGCCGACGAGACGGCTACTTCGGATGAGACCGAGTCGTCACAAGGCACTCCGCCGGCGACCGAAGAATCCACCGAGACTGAAACGGTGTCCGAGCCCGCGCCGTCGGGCGTTCAACTGGGCAAGCTCGGCTATGACGCTGCGGGCCAGCCCGGCCGCGTTCACGTCGTGGTGAAGGGCGACACCCTCTGGGACATCTCCGACGCGTATCTGGGGACGCCCTGGGTCTGGCCGTCGGTTTGGCTCGACAATCAGAACATCGCGAACCCGCATCTCATCAACCCCGGCGACCATATTTGGATCACGCCGAACGAAATGCGTCGCATCACACCGGAAGAGGCCGAGGCCTACTTGGCTGGAGGACCGGCGCCGGATCCCACCGACGACGTGCCCGCAGCGTTCGATGAGACGGTGAACGAGCCCGAAGTTCCGCTGCCGCCGGCATATCGGTACAGCGAGCTGCACACCACGGGCTTCACCACGAAAGAGCAGTTCGAAGGCGCGGCGACCATCGTCGACGCTCAGACGACGAAAGTCTGGCTCTCCGACCCCGACCGCGTGCTCATCGGCTGGGGCCGTGGAGAGACCCAGGTGGGTGACCGGTACGCGATCGTTCGCCCGGGAGCGCGGATCGTCCATCGCCGGACGTATGAGACCTTGGGCTACGAGACCGAGATGCTCGGTTGGCTCGAGGTCAATGAAGTGCACGAGGACACGTCGACGGCGACGATTCGGGTCTCGCGCCACGAGATTCGCCGCGGCGATCACATCATCCCTTGGGAAGAGCCCGACCGCGACATCACGCTGCAGCCGACGCCGCACGTCGACGGGAGCATCGTTCACATGCCGCACGGCCGCACCGAAGCCGGCAGCACGGACGTCGTGTTTCTCGATCGCGGACGTGAGGACGGTCTGGTCGCCGGAAGCCCCCTCGAGGTGTACCGCCCGATGGATCCGGCTCTCGACGAGATCCGCATGAAGAAAATGAACCTGCCCGATCACGTCGTGGCGAAGCTTCTCGTGGTGTCCGTGAACCCGAAGACCGCGGTCGCTGTCGTGACGCACACGGAAGACGACCTCACGAAGGGAGACCGCTTCCGCGGAAGCAACTCCCTGCGTTAGGCACGGGCCTGCGGAAGCAACTCCCTGCGTTAGGCACGGGCCTGCGGAAGCAATTCCCTGCGCTAGCTTCGACATCCCCGGTCCCGGGGATGTCTCCCTATGCTCGACCCGAGCGACGCGCGCGCGGACGTGCGCGCCGAGATCGCATTGTGGCTGTCCCTCCATCAAAGCCTGGCCTACCGGCCTGAGCTCGCCGAAGCCCGGCTCGCTGAAGGTGGTCCCGACGACTTGCTTCACGCGTTCGAACTCGAGCCGCTTCGCGGAGCGGTTTTCGAGCGGTCCCTACGCGCCCTCGAATCGATCGGAGCGCGGCTGCTACCGCGCACCGATTCGGCCTACCCCGGGCGCCTCGCGCGTTTGACCGACGCTCCGCCGCTTCTCTTTGTGCGAGGCGAGCCGCATTTCGACGCGCCTGCGGTCGCGATCGTCGGTGCCCGCGCAGCGACGGTTTTCGGTCGCCGGTTCGCGCGAGATGTCGGCGCGTCGCTCGCGGCGGCGGGAGCGACGGTCATCTCGGGCTTGGCCCGAGGGATCGACGCGGCGGCACACACCGGCGCGCTCGAGGCCGGCGGGCGGAGCCTCGCGTTCCTCGGTTGTGGAATCGACCGAATCTATCCGCCGGAGCACGCTCGGCTCGCCGCGCAGCTCTGCGAACACGGCGCGGTGATTTCGGAGTTCCCAATCGGCGTTCCGCCGCGCGCGCCCCACTTCCCGCTGCGCAACCGCTTGATCAGCGCGTGCGCGGACGCGGTGGTGGTCATCGAGGCGCGCCACAAGAGCGGTACGTTGGTGACGGCGCGTCACGCGCTGGATCAGGGTGTCGACGTCTGGGTCGCGCCCGGTCCGCTCTACGCGCCGAGCCACGCGGGCAGCAACGGACTCCTTCGCGACGGTGCGACAGCACTGGTCGATCCCGAAGATCTCGTGGCTGCACTTTCCCTGACACCCGGCGGAGTGCCCCGAGACGAAGCGACTTCGGACGCGGGCGAAGATCCCATCCTCCGCGCACTTCGGGAAACGCCGCGGACACGGGATGAGCTCGCTCGGGCCGTGGGCGTGTCGACGGAGGCTCTGGGCGCCGCGTTGTTCGAGCTCGAGTTGTCCGGTCGGGTTTTCGAAGATCGGGACGGGCGCCTCTACGTCTCGACCTAGCGCGAAGGCGTTTCGCTACCTTCCCCGGCCTCGTGGCAAACGAAGAACAATGCGAGGTGGCCGTCATCGGCGCCGGTCTGGCCGGGAGCGAGGCGGCGTTTCAGCTCGCTAAGCGCGGCCGTTCGGTCGCGCTGTATGAAATGCGCCCCACCGTCACGTCCCCGGCGCACTTCACGCGAGAGTTTGCAGAGCTCGTCTGCAGCAATTCGCTGCGCTCGGATCAGCGAAGCAACGCCGTGGGGCTCCTCAAGGAAGAGATGCGTCGCGTGGGTTCGCTGGTGCTGGCCGAAGCCGATGCGCACGCGGTGCCGGCCGGGCGCGCCCTCGCGGTTGATCGCACGGAATTCTCCCGCGCGATCACCACGCGTCTCGAGGGCGACCCGAACGTCGACGTCCGGCGAGCGTGTGTCGAAGATCTCGAGGCGATGAGCGAGGCGTTCGGCGCCGTCGTGGTCGCCACCGGGCCGCTCACGGCGAGCGCGCTCGCGGACGACCTGCAGCGCCGCATCGGCGAGTCGTCCCTCTATTTCTACGACGCGATTTCGCCGCTGGTCTACAGCGATTCACTGAACTACGACGTCATCTTTCGCGCGTCGCGCTACGACGAGGGTGAGGGCGACTATCTGAATGTCCCCCTCGACGAAGAGGCTTATCGCGCGCTGGTCGAAGGCCTCGTCGAAGCCGACCCGGTCCCACTCCATTCGTTCGAGAAGCGGCTTTTCTTCGAGGGGTGTCTGCCGGTCGAAGAGATGGCGCGGCGCGGTCCCGAAACCCTGGCCCACGGTCCTTTGAAGCCCGTCGGTCTCGACGATCCGCGCACCGGCCGAAGGCCCTACGCGGTCATTCAACTCCGCCAAGAAGACAAGCGCGGTGTGCTCTACAACATGGTCGGGTTTCAGACCAAGCTTCGGATCGGCGCGCAGCAAGAACTGTTGCGCGCTATTCCCGGGCTCGAAGACGCGCGCTTCGCCCGCTACGGCTCGGCTCATCGCAACACGTACGTCAATGCGCCTTGCTGCCTCGCGCCGGACCTTAGGCTCCGCGGGAGTCGCAACGTGTTTCTCGCCGGTCAGATCACGGGCGTCGAGGGCTACGTCGAGTCCGCCGCCGTCGGTTTCCTCGCCGGGCTCTTCGCCGATGCATTTCTGCGGGGGAGCGCGACTCCCGAGCCTCCGCAGGAAACCGCGCACGCGGCGCTCCTCCGCCATTTACGGGAAGCGCCGCCGAAACGTTTCCAGCCGACGAACGTGACCTTCGGTTTGTTCCCGCCCCTCGACGCTTCGGAACGCGTGCGGGGACGGCGAGGTCAGGCGAAGCGCATCAAGCACGAACGGCTCGCGGAGCGGGCCCTGGCCGCGCTCGAGGCGGGGTGGCCCGAGGCCACGCGACCATGACCGGCTTCGCGACCGCACTCCTCCGGTTCGAACGCCACCTCGAGAGCGAACGCGGCGCGTCCGCGCACACGCTTCGCGCTTATCTCGGCGATCTGCACGGGTTCGCCGAGTTTCTCGCAACGAGTTCGAAGCTCGATCCGTGCGAAGCGGAGACGATGGACGTGCGTCGTTTCCTCGCATCGCTCCACGGCACGCTGTCCGCCGCGAGCATCGCGCGCAAGTTGTCCTCGCTACGCACGTTTTTCCGGTTCCTCGTCGCCGACGGTGCGCGCGAAGCCGATCCCACGGCGGGAATCCCCGCGCCGCGAACGCCGCGTCGGCTTCCCCGTCCACTCGGCGTCGACGAGTGCAACGCGCTGATGGAAGGGGCACAGGAAAAAGGTAGGACCCGCGAGCGCCGGGGAGATCGCGGCGCCGCGCGCGACCGCGCCCTCTTGGAATTGCTCTACGGTGCGGGCCTTCGTGTCGCGGAGGCCTGCGCGCTCGATATTCGCGACGTAGCGCTCGGTGCGACGGAAGTGCGCGTGTGGGGCAAGGGCGATAAAGAGCGCATCGTTCCACTTCCCGCGGCAACGCGAGAAGCGATTGCCGATTATCTCGAAGAGCGGCGCCGGCCGGGGAGTCTCGGCGAACCGCTGTTCGTCGCGCTTCGCGCGGCCCCGGGGGAGAAGCCGCGTCGTCTCGATCCCCGCGACGTGCGACGGATCCTTCGCAAACGCGCTGCGGCAGTGGGGGTAGCCGGTGGCGTGCATCCGCATCGGCTGCGCCATAGCTACGCGACCCACCTCCTCGATATGGGTGCCGATCTTCGGGAAATCCAAGAACTCCTGGGACACGCGAGTCTTTCCACCACGCAGAAATACACCGCGGTCTCGACGACGAAATTGCTCGAGGCCTACGACAAGGCGCATCCGCGCGCGCGCAAATCGCGCCGTCGGGAGCCTTAGTTCGGGGGCGCGGCTATCGTCGTGCTGAGGAGATTTCATGAGCGAGAGCTTCCACGCGACGACCGTCGTCGCGGTGCTGCGCGACGGGAAGGTCGCGATGGCGTCGGACGGGCAGGTCACTCTGGGCGACGTCGTCGCGAAAGAGGGCGCCCGAAAAGTCCGCAAAACCGAGAACGGCAGCGCGTTGCTCGGTTTTGCCGGAGGTGCCGCCGACGCGCTGACCTTGACCGAGCGGCTCGAGGCGAAGCTCGACACCCATCCGGGCAACGTGCGGCGCGCGGCGGTGGAGCTCGCACGAGATTGGCGGACCGATCGCATGCTCCGCCGCCTCGAAGCGATGCTTCTCGTAGGGGACCCGTCCTGCATCTTGATGGTTTCGGGAAACGGCGACGTGATCGAACCCGACGACGGGATCGCGGCCATCGGTTCGGGAGGCTCCTACGCGCTGGCCGCGGCCCGGGCCCTGGCTCGGAAGACCGAACTTTCCGCGGATGAACTCGCGCGCGAATCGCTGCAGATCGCGTCGGAGATCTGCATCTACACCAACGACAGCATCAGCCTAGTGAGCTTGCCATGAGTGAATCCTCCGGCGCGGCGGCTTTCACGCCCCGCGAAGTGGTCTCCGAACTCGATCGCTACATCGTCGGTCAACGCGAGGCGAAGCGCGCGGTCGCGATCGCGCTGCGCAATCGCTGGCGGCGTATGCAGGTCGAGGGCGATCTGCGCGACGAGATCTCGCCGAAGAACATCATCATGATCGGTCCAACGGGTGTGGGTAAGACCGAGATCGCGCGGCGGCTCGCAAAGCTCGCGAACGCGCCGTTCCTCAAGATCGAAGCGACGAAGTTCACCGAGGTGGGCTACGTCGGGCGCGACGTCGAATCCATCGTCCGCGACCTGACCGACCTCGCCGTGAACATCGTGACGGAAGAAGAGCAGCGAACGGTCATGGCGCAGGCCGAGACGCGCGCCGAAGAACGCCTGCTCGACGCGCTGCTCCCGGAATCCGTCGGTTTTCAGGCCGAAGATGCGGGCGGGGGGCACGAGACCCGAGAAAAGCTCCGCAAGTTGCTGCGCGAAGGACAGCTCGACGAGCGCACCATCGAGGCGGATGTCAGCGACGTCAGCGGCGGGCCCCAGATGTCGATCTTCACGCCTCAAGGCGTCGAAGAGATGGGCGTCCAGTTCAAGG
Organism: Myxococcota bacterium; assembly: GCA_965223705.1. Classification (GTDB taxonomy): domain Bacteria; phylum Myxococcota_A; class UBA9160; order UBA9160; family UBA6930; genus UBA6930. The sequence goes on from OZ245015.1 coordinate 1,078,879, forward strand.
ACATGTTGTCGGGGCTCATGCCCGACCGCACGAAGCGGCGCAAGCTCACGGTCGCAGAAGCGCGCGACGCGTTCCGAGCGGAGGAGGCCGGCCGGTTGGTCGACAAAGAGCGGGTGCGCGAGCGCGCCGTCGCTCGGGTCGAAGAATCGGGGATCGTCTTCATCGACGAAATCGACAAGGTCGCGGCCGCCGCGGAACGCAAAGGCGGCGGTGCCGACGTCTCGCGCGAAGGAGTGCAGCGCGACTTGTTGCCGATCGTCGAGGGCTCGACGGTGCAGACGAAACACGGTCCGGTCCGCACCGATCACGTCCTCTTCATCGCTTCCGGCGCGTTCCACGTCGCGAAGCCCTCCGACCTGATTCCCGAGCTCCAGGGGCGGTTTCCGATTCGCGTCGAACTCGCGAGCCTCACGCGGAAAGATTTCGTCCGCATTCTCACGGAGCCGACGAACAGCCTGGTCCGGCAATACGGCGCGCTCTTGGCGACTGAGGGAATCGAGCTCGACTTCACCGAGAGCGGCGTCTCGGCCATCGCCGAGATCGCGGCGTCGGTCAACGAGCGCACGGACGACATCGGAGCGCGGCGGCTCCACACCGTGCTCGAGCGTCTCCTCGAAGAAGTGAGCTTCGATGCGCCGGACAACGCCGGCCGCACGCTGACCGTCGACGCGCATTTCGTGAATGAAAGGCTCGCCGAATTGGTGCGTGACGAGGACCTCTCGCGTTATATCCTCTAGCGCGTGGGGGGAACATGGATTCCGATCGGGTCGATGAGCAGGATCTGGCCGGTGCGGGGGCTGGCACCCGCAACACAGCGAAGATCCTCGTCGTAGACGACGAGCGCTTCTTTCGGGAGCGGATCGGAGACGTGCTGTCCGAGGCCTCGCTGCCGTTCGTCATGGCGGAGACGGGGGAGGAGGCTCTCGAGGCGGGCGTCGATCCGCAGGTCGGGGCGGTCATCCTCGATATCGAGCTCCCGGACGTGTCGGGGCTCGAGGTGTTCCGGCAGCTGCGCGAAAAGCGCCCCGATCTTCGCGTCATCGTGCTGTCGGCCCACACCCACCAGGAATACGTTCTCGAAGCGCTGCGCCTCGGGGCATGCGATTACCTGGCGAAGCCGATCCACGACGAAGAACTCACCCTGGCCGCCCGCCGGGCGGTCGAGAGCTTCGAGCTCGCGCGCGACCGACAGTTGCTCGAGCGCCGCCTCGACGGGCTCGCGGAAGCCTCGGCGAACCTCTCGGCGATCGGCGTCGAAGACGATCCCCAGGCCCGCGAGCTCGAGATCGCCGCCGCCGCGGTGAGGAGCACCGCGGAGCTTCTCGATGCGGCGAAAACCTCGTTGATGCGCCTCGATGCCGAGGGCGAATTGTTGCGCGTCGTCGCCGTTCACGGCCGCAAGCGCGATCTCCACCGGATGGACGCCGTGCGCCTCGGCGACGAAGTCGCCGGTCGCGTCGCGGCGGGTGGTGAACCGCTGCTCGTCGAAGATACCGATCGCGATCCGCGCTACAGCGGGCGCGGCACGAACCAGCGCTACGACTCCCGTTCGTTTCTCATCGTGCCCCTCCCGGGGCTCGGCACCCGCCCGGGTGTTCTGTGTGCGACGGATCGACGCGACGGCCTCGCGTTCGGTCGGGAGGAGCTGACCACGTTGCAGGTGCTCGCGGCGCAGGTCGGGGAGCTTCTCGGCCGCGAGCCGGCCGCGGAAACCGACCTTCTCGAAGCGGCGATGGAAGAGGACCCGCCGACCGCGGTCGAGGACACGTTCGACGCGCCCATGAGCGCGGAAGCGGAGATGGCGCGCGCCGTCTGCGACGCGGTTACCGCGGACATCGATCCGGCGCGCTTCCTCCCGGCGGCGTTGTCGCGCGTCGCCGAGGCGCTTCAAGCCGAGCCGGTGTCGATCTACCTGCACAACCCGAACGCGCGCGAACCCGAGCTCGTGCTCGAAGCGCAGTGCGCTGTCGGGACGCGAGCCGACCGGCCGCGGCTCGCTGCGACCCGCGGACTCACCGGCACCGTTCTCTCCACCGGGCACCTCGTGGCGAGCGCCGCACCCACCGAGGATCCGCGCTACGACCCGGGCATCGACGCTCCTGCCGACGGCGAACCCGGCGCGTTCCTGTGCGGGCCGCTCCGCTTCCGAGACAAGACGCTGGGCGTCTTCCGCGTGTTTTTGAGCGACCCCGCGGCGTGTCGCCCGCGCATGGGAGAGCTCCTCGGGGCCGTTCTGGGCGCGGCGCTGCGCAACGCTCTTCTGTACCGTTCTCTGGTCGAAACAATCGAGGAGTCCGCGAAGCAGGCGGCACCCGCGAACCGATCGAGGCCCCGTGGGCGCGGCGGGCAGCGGGCAGAACCCAAACCGGCTGGAGCTCCCGCACAGGGTCCGGCCGCGGAATCGACCGAGCGCCCCTGACGCTCGGTCAACGCGCTTTAAGGCGCGGGAACGGCACCGTGGTAGAGGATTGGATCGCCAAAGCGGAAGTGCTGGTCGAAGCGCTTCCGTACATCCGACGTTTCTCCGACAAGGTCGTCGTCATCAAGTACGGCGGCGCGGCGATGGTCTCCGAGGAACTGCGCACGTCCTTCGCGGTCGATGTGGTTCTCCTCAAGTACATCGGGATGCGCCCGGTGATCGTCCACGGCGGCGGCCCGCAGATCGGCGAAGCGCTCGCCCGCCTGGGCAAGGAATCGCAGTTCATTGACGGTCTGCGGGTGACGGACGACGAAACGATGGATGTCGTCGAGATGGTTCTCGGGGGCAAAGTGAATCGCGAGATCGTCGAACGCATGCACCGAGCTGGCGGCCGCGCGGTGGGCCTCAACGGGACCGACGGGGAGATGCTTCGCGTCAAGCGAAAGCTCCACAACGGGCAAGATATCGGTCGCGTGGGCGAAGTCGTCGCGATTCATCCGGAACCCTTGGAAGCGATCGCCGACAACGGCTTTATCCCCGTGGTCGCGCCGATCGGCGTCGACGCTGAAGGTACGACGTACAACGTGAACGCCGACGAAGCCGCGGGCGCGGTGGCGCGCGCGCTGCGTGCGGAAAAGCTCGTGTTGCTGACCGACGTGGCGGGCGTCCTCGATCGCGACGGCGAGCGGATTTCGCAGCTCTCGAAATCGGAGGTCGACAAAGCCATCGACGAAGGGACGATCCAAGGCGGCATGATTCCGAAGGTGCAGTGCTGTCTCGACGCGATTGCGGGCGGCGCACGTCGCGCGCACATCATCGACGGCCGCGTCCCCCACGCCTTGCTCCTCGAGATTTTCACCGACGGCGGCGTCGGCACGCTGTTGACGGATTAGTCGTGCCGAAAGATTTCCTGAGCCTGGGCGATTGGTCCGCCGACGAACTCGAAGCGCTACTCACCCGCGCCGCCGAGCTGAAACGCCTGCAGGTCAAGGGTGAGAGGCCTCAGACCCTCTTGGGCCGCACCCTCGCGATGTACTTCGAGCATCCGTCGTTACGGACCCACGTGACCTTCGAGGCCGGCATGACCCAGCTCGGCGGCCACGCCATTTTTCTGACCGGGGACCAGGTGGGAATCGGGCGTCGCGAATCCGCGCCCGACGTCGCCCGCAATCTATCGCGCTGGGTCGACGGCCTGGTCGCCAGGACCGCGCGGCATGAGCTGGTCGAGAGCCTGGCGGCGGAAGCCGACATCCCCGTGATCAACGCGCTGACCGATCGCTTCCACCCGTGTCAGGCGATGGCCGACCTGTTGGCCATGAGCGAGCGCCGGGCGGTATCGGACATCCGCTTGGCGTTCGTCGGCGATGGAAACAACGTGGCCAACAGCTTGTCGATGGCCGCGGCAGTGCTGGGCTTCCAATTCGCGCTCGCCACGCCCCCGAGCTATCGCCCGCCGCCCGAGATTTGGGATGAAGCGCTACGTCTGGCGGAATCGAGTGGCGCCGCCCTTCACTGGACAGAAGACCCGCGGGAAGCCGTCGCCGACGCGGAGTTCGTCTACACCGATGTCTGGGCGAGCATGGGGCAGGAATCCGAGGCGGCCGCCCGCCGCGCGGTGTTTGCGCCGTATCAGGTGAACGCCGAGCTCCTCGCTGCGGCACCGGCCGGCGCCTACGTCATGCACGATTTACCGGCCCATCGCGGAGAGGAAATCACCGACGACGTGCTCGACGGTCCCCAGAGCATCGTGCTCGACCAGGCCGAAAATCGCCTCCACGCGCAGAAAGCGATCCTCGAACGGCTGATCTCTCCGCCAGCGTAGAACCCACTACGCGAATCGAGGGTTTTCGGCCCCGAAGCATCGTTCTTTTTTCCCCATCCGTTCTCATCCAGGCCCGGCAACTGGCCGATGAAGCCTGCGAAGTCCTGGGACCCGATTCGTTCGCGGTCTCGGGGGAGGGGTGAATTGGTCGAGTCGCGACGCAAGGCGGATTCGCGGGACCGAGCGCCGGCGCTTGCGCCGGGGTGCAATCCCATGGATCTGCCGTTGTCGCCCGAAGAGGGTTACCTGCTCTCTCGGGTGGACGGTCGGACCTCGCGCGCGGAGCTCCGCCAGATCGGCGGGATGCCCGGGGTCGAAGTCGACCGCTGTCTCGAGCGTTGGGCCAAGGAAGGCATCATCGAGCTCGACGGGGTGCGTGCGGAGCGCGCGGAGAATCCGCCCGCCCGCGAGGTGGAACCCGAGACGACGACACCTCCTCGGCAGGATCCGCCGCTCGCCGAGGCCCATGCGTCTCCCGCCGTCAATCGCGCGGAAATCGACGACAGCCTCGACCTCTCCGTAGAATTTCAAGAAGAGATCCAGGTCTTCCTCCTGCGAATCGAGGATCCGTACCACGAGATTCTGGGCGTCGACATCGATGCCGACGCGAAGACCATCAAGAAGGCGTACTTCGGACTCTCGAAGAGCTATCACCCAGATCGCTACTTCCGGAAAAACCTGGGCCCTTACGCCGAGTACCTCGACCGCATCTTCAAGCGCGTTCTCGAGGCCTATGAGCTTCTTTCCGACCCCATCACGCGAGAAGAAGTGCAGCGCGAGCTGCGACAAGCGAAAGCCGCCGCGCCCGAAGCGGAAGCGCCTTCGGCCGAGACGCCGGAAGCGCCGGCCGCCGACGTCGAAGCCACGTCGGAGGAAACGCCTGCGGGCGCGCCGCCCGAGGTGGAAGAGACCGAGCTGCCGCCCAGCGTCAGCGCTCCGAAGGGTCCGAAAATCGATCCGCGGGTCGCCGCGCGCCGTTTGCGCGACCTGCGCCGACAAAAGCTTCGCGGTGGTTTCGTCGACCGCCGGGCGAAAGCGAAGAAGTACTTCGAATCGGGCATGTCGGCATTTCGCCAGGAGCGCTGGCTCGAAGCCGCCGGCAGTGTTCGCCTGGCGATCGCTTTCGATCCAAAGAATCAGGCGTTTCGAGAATCCTTCGCCGAGGTGCAGACCAAAGCTCACGGCGAGCGCGCGAAGTCGCTCATCGCGGAAGCGGAGAAGCATCTCGACATGCGCGAGTACGGCGACGCGCTCCGCTGCTTCGGGGATGCGATCCACTATCGCCCCTTCGACGGCGATCTCTTGTTCAAAGCGGCCAAGCTTTGCTGGCAGGTGGACGACGACCTCCATCAGGCGAAGGAATGGGGCATGGCCGCGTGCGAGCTGGACCCCGAGAACGCGGCGTATCACCGAGTTCTCGGACAGATCTACAAGGCGGCGGGCCTGACTGCGAACGCCCGTCGGGAACTACAAGCGGCGGTTCGTCTGGATTCTCAGGATGCCGAGGCCGCCGCAGAGCTGAAGAGCCTTTAGCGCGCCTTACGGCGCACGAGTCGAGTTGGGAGGAGGGTTATGAGTCGGGTAATTGGGATCGATCTGGGGACGACGAATTCGTGCGTCGCCATTATCGAGAACGGACAGCCGAGCGTGATTCCGAACGCGGGAGGCTACAAGACAACGCCCTCGATGTTCGCGGTGACACAAGACGGGAAGCGTCTCGTCGGACACCTGGCAAAACGGCAAGCCATCACGAACGCCGACAACACCGTCTTCGCTGCGAAGCGGTTGATCGGTCGTCGCTTCGACGACGCCGAGGTGCAGCGGTCGATCGATCTCTGTCCCTACGCGATCGTCGAAGGCCCGAACGAAGATCCGCGGATCGAGGTCGGCGGCAAGGTGTTCACCTGCCCGGAGATCTCCGCGATCATCTTGCGCGAGATGAAGCGGGTTGCGGAGGAATATCTCGGCGAGCCCGTGCAGGAAGCCGTGATCACGGTCCCCGCCTACTTCAACGACGCACAGCGCCAGAGCACGAAAGACGCGGGGCGGATCGCGGGACTCGAAGTGCTGCGCATCATCAACGAGCCGACGGCCGCTGCGCTGATGTACGGCTTCGGGAAGAAGGGCGAAGAAAAAATCGCTGTGTACGACCTGGGCGGCGGTACCTTCGATATCTCGATCCTCGAGATGGCCGACGGGGTGCTCGAAGTCTTGGCCACCGCGGGGAACACGTTCCTCGGCGGCGAAGATTTCGACCGCCGCGTCGTGAACCACCTGATCGAACGTTTCAACGAGACCGACGGGATCGATCTCCGCACCGACAACATGGCGCTCCAGCGCCTGAAGGACGCCGCGGAAAAAGCCAAGTGCGATCTCTCCCAGCGTGAATCTTCCGAAATCAACTTGCCGTTTATCGCGAGTGACTCGGACGGGCCGCGCCATCTTTCGCTCGAACTCACGCGTGAAACGCTCGAAGGCCTCGTGCACGACATCGTGAACGGCACGCTCAAGACCGTCGAGCAGTGCCTCGCGGATTCGGGACTTCAGGCGAACGAGATCGACCAGGTCATCCTCGTCGGCGGCCAAACGCGGATGCCGCTTGTGCAACAGGCCGTCGCCGATTATTTCGGGACGCGACCGAACAAGGGCGTCAATCCGGACGAGGTCGTCGCCGTCGGCGCCGCGATTCAGGGCGAAGCATTGGTCTCCGAGGACAACAGCTTGCTGCTCCTCGATGTGACGCCGCTCTCGCTCGGCATCGCGACCTTCGGTGGTCACTTCACCGCGCTGATCGAACGCAACACCACCGTGCCGGTGCGCAAGTCACACATCTTCACGACAACCCGAGACAATCAGACCGCGGTCAAGATTCGGGTTCTCCAAGGTGAATCGTTGGTCGCCGCCGAGAACGATCTTCTCGGAGAGTTCGTTCTCACCGGGATCCGTCAGGCGCCCAAGGGCGAGCCGGAAATCGACGTCGCCTTTGACATCGACGCGAACGGCATCGTCAGCGTGTCGGCGCGCGACCTCCAAACGAGCAAGGAACAGTCCATCACCGTGAGCGCGACCGGAACGCTCTCCGAAGAAGAGGTCCAGCGGATCATCGAAGAGCAGGAGCTCTACGAAGTCGAGCTCAAGAAGTAGGGATGGCGGATCTCGACCTCGGAGAGCGCGTCGAGAGCCTCCTGGCCGAGGGTCTCGAGCATTTCGGAAACGGGCGGGCGGACCGCGCGATCGTTTGTTGGCGCGAGGTGTTGCACCTCGATCCGACGAGTATCGAAGCGCGGGACTATCTCGCGGATGCCGGCGCGGGCGAAAAACCCGAATCGTCGCCATCGGCGAACGCACGCCCTTACAAGGAGTCGCTCCTCGCGGAAGCGATCGACTCGATCGCCCTGGGAGATCTCGAACCCGCGTTCGAGGTGCTCGAGTTGCTCGCCGCTCAAGAACCGGCGGACCTTCCGATCCAAGGCCACTACGAACTCGCGCGCACGGAGCTCGCTCGCGTGTATCGGCGCGAGCTCGGTGACGGGGCGACCGCCTACGAAATTGAAAGTCGCGACCGCTTGTACGGCCTCAATCTTCCCACCGAAGCGGGCTACTTGGCGTCGTTGGTCGACGGAGAAGCGACCCTCGACAGCATTCTCGATGTCTCGGCGATCGATCGCTTCGAAACGGTGCGCACACTGGTCCGTTTGAAGAACGCCGGCGTCATCCGGGAAAAGGCGTAAACGTGGACTACGAACTGCTCCAGGCCATCGACGAGCCGGGGTTCGTCGCGACCCCCGAAGGCATGATCACCCACGTCAACCCGAGCTTCAGGCGCCGAATTGCCGTCGAAGGACCCCCGCTCGACGAGTCACCCGGGCGTCTGCTCGAAGATCTCTTCGACGGGGGCGCGCGCGAATCGATCCTCGACGCGGTGATGAAGGTCGGCCGCGAGCAAGTGAGCCAACGGTTCTTTGCGCGAAACGCGGGCTATGGCTACGCGGGCATCGCGTCTCCGGTGTTCACGGACAACCGGGTCGATGCTGTCGTCGTGTTGCTGCACCCGGCTCCCGAAGGTTCCCAGCGAATTCTCCAGATGCAGCGCGAGATCGACGATCCGTTGCACGAGATTCGCAAGGCGCTCGACATCGTGCTCGAGCAGACGGGAGGGCGACGGGCGTCGCGCTATCGCTACGTGGTCGAAGGCGCGCGCCACGCAGCGGCCCGAGCGCTCGAGTGGAGCACCCAACTGCGGCGTCTGCTCACGAAGGACGATCTGCCCGGCGCTGCTGAATCGTCGGGGGCGTTCGATCCCGCGGACGCGCTTCGCACGGTGGCTCAGTCGGTGAGCGAGGACGTCGCGCGGTTGAACATTCCCCTCGATCTCCATTCGAAGAATTCATTGCCTCCGATTCGGGGCGATCGGATCCAACTCGAGACGATGCTCATTCGATTCCTTCGCGAGCGACTGGCCAAGGATGAGGCGCCCGCACGCCTCGCGTTGTCCGCTCGCAGTGCGGGACGAGACGGGGCGAAGCACATCGTGATGGCGTTGACCGAGCAGCCCCGCGCGGGCAGCTCGCCGAGCGAACAGACGCCGCCGCCGCTTCTCAACGACTGGGTCGAGGCTCTCGGCGGAACACTCGCGAGCGTCTCGAACCCCACCCTCGGGCGTACGCTCGTGATCCAATTCCCCCAGGCCGGCTAGCCGGGCGGTAGCGCGTTACCTTCGGCGGCATGTCGAAGGGTAAATTCAAACGCGTTTGCCTCGCGTACAGCGGTGGCCTCGATACGTCTGTGATTCTGCGCTGGTTGATCGAGGCGTACGACTGCGAAGTCGTGGCCTACTGCGCCGACGTGGGCCAAGAAGAAGAGCTGTCCGGCCTTCCCGAGAAAGCGAAGGAAACCGGGGCCGCCGATTGCGTCATCCGCGATCTGCGCGAAGAGTTTGTCGACGATTACGTGTTCCCGGCGATCGCGGGCCACGCCGTCTACGAGGGCACGTACCTGCTCGGCACGGCGCTCGCTAGGCCCGTGATCGCGAAGCATCAGATCGAGGTGGCCAAAGAAACCGGCTGCGACGCGGTGGCTCATGGCGCGACGGGGAAGGGCAACGATCAAGTCCGCTTCGAGCTGACCTACCGCGCGTTGGCGCCGGAGATCGCGGTCATCGCGCCGTGGCGAACCTGGGACCTCCGGTCGCGCAGCGACTGCATCGCGTACGCGGAGAAGTACGCGATCCCGGTCCAGGCGACGGCGGCGAAGCCCTACTCCATCGACCGCAACCTCCTCCACATCTCGTTCGAGGGAGGCATCCTGGAAGATCCGTGGCGCGCGCCGGACGAGAGCATGTTCGTGCTCACGACCGGCGCGGAAGACGCGCCCGACACGCCGGCGGAGATCGTGATCGGTTTCGAAAAGGGCGTGCCGACGACCGTCGACGGCGAGCGGTTGTCGCCGGCGGCCCTTCTGTTGCGTCTCAACCAAATCGCGGGCGCCCACGGCGTCGGCCGCGTCGACATGGTGGAGTCGCGATTTGTCGGCATCCGCTCGCGCGGTGTGTACGAAACGCCGGGTGGCACCGTGCTCCACGCGGCCCACCGCGCCGTCGAGTCGCTGACCCTCGATCGCGAGGTCATGCACGAACGCGATCGGTTGTCGCCGCGCCTCGCGGAGCTGATCTACAACGGGTTCTGGTTTTCTCCCGAGATGGATTTCCTGCGCGCCGCGATCGATGCGTCACAGCGAAACGTGACAGGTGAGGCGCGGGTCAAGCTCTACAAAGGCGGCTTGCAAGTCACAGGACGACGCTCTCCCGTCTCTCTCTATTCGGAGACGTTGTCGACGTTCGAAGACGACGGCGATGCGTACGACCAAGCGGACGCCGGGGGCTTTATCCGCCTTCAGGGACTTCGACTGCGCCCCTAGATCCCGCCGGAAAGCTGACTGAGAGTCACTTCTCCGATGAACGCCGCCCCTCCGCGCGACGTCTAAACTGCCGAGCCGCGCTTCGGCACCGCTATCGTTGGTGTTCCGAGAGGTTGCTCACGCAAGGAGAAGTCGCTCGATGCTAAAAACCCTCGTCATCCTGTTGTCGGCGCTGTCGCTTCCCGCTCTCGCACAATCGGATGGCGTCCCCTTCAAGGAAGGAGACGTGCTCGGTTACGACCGGATCGAGGACCTAAAACCCTACCTGCCCCAAGAGTTCTGGACGCATCGCGACATCTTCTTTTGGGAAGGCATGCAGCTCGAGATCGGCCCGCCGTTCCGCGATTACTCGCCGCCGCCGGAATTCGAGGCGGTGACCGAGCGCTACAAAGGGCAAGCGCGGATCGGTCCGGGCAACAGCCTCGAGAACTACACCGCAGGCGAGCCGTTCCCGATGGAGGAGATCGATTGTCTGGGCGACCCCCAGGCGGGGGCCAAAGTCATCTGGAACTTCGACCGGCAGTGGTCGGGGGACGGCGCGGACAACCACTTCCTCTACACCTACTTCGATCGCGGCGAGCAGCTCTCGCTCTACTACCAAGGGGAAGCGAAAGTCGTCGAGATGACGGGTCGCATCGAGCCCGAATATCTCGACAAGAACGGCGGCGACATCTTCAAGAACGACAAGCGCAAGACGGTGCTCGGTATCGAAGTCGAGGAGCCGTTCGAGTCGCGAGGCCTGGCGGCCATCACGTACCGCTACAAGGGGTCTCAGAACCCTCCGGAGACCAGCAAGTACGACGATACGTGGATCTATCAACCCGATGCGCGGCGCGTGCGTCGGTTTGCCACGAAGCAGCGAACCGACGCGATCTCGGGGACCGACTTCAGCTTCGATGATCTCCGGAGCTTCGCGGGCATCGTCCCTCACTACAATTGGACCTGCCTCGGCGAGATGGTGTTGATCGCCCCGATGAACACCCAGATGCGCGCTTACCCCTACTCGAAAGACGCGGACTTCGGCCCGCGCGGACTCTCGTTTGCCAACGATCGCTGGGAGCTGCGTCACGCGATCGCGATCCGATCGGTCCCGGTGGATCCTTCCCACCCGTATTCCCGGAAAGATCTCTACATCGACAAGCAGAGCCTGACGCCGCTCTACTCGTTCGCTTACGATCGAAAAGACTCGCTGTGGAAGATCATCTGGCACAACCACCGCTGGAGCGAAGACGATCCCGAGTGGTACAAGGGCTGGAAAGGTGTCAAGCGTCCGCGAGACATGCGCATCGTGAGCGATATCATCGCCAACGCACAGACGGGAACGGGCAACCGCATCGAGTTCTGGGACAGCCATGGCACGCCGCTTCGTAACAAAGCCAAGGTCCGGCGTTACATCGACGTCAGTCGCCTCACACAAGGGCGCTAAGCGCCGCCGAACCAGGTTGGCCGGCGCGCTGCTCGCGGGAGCGATCGCACTCGCCGGTTGCCACGAAACGGGTTTGTCGCCGCGGGGCGGTGTTCCTGGACTGGGCGTGCTCGACGATCTCTTCGCGGTTTCGGTGGTATCTCCGGAGCACCTGGTCGCCGTGGGCTACTGGGGAGCGGCCTACGTTTCGACCGACGGCGGCAACAGCTGGCAACGCGGCGAGACGAACACCCGAAGCCTCATCAACGACGTTTCGATGGGAGACGCGAAACGCGGCTACGCCGTCGGTCAGCGGGGTTTGTTGCTCCGGACGGACGACGGCGGCCTCACGTGGGAAACGCTTCCAAACCCGAAGGCCGACCAACAGGTCCACTTTTTTTCGGTGCACGCCCTCGACGCGAAGCGGCTTTGGATCGTGGGCGAGTGGGGCACCCGACTCTACAGCGACGACGGGGGCGAGTCGTTTCGGGACGAGTCTCTGGTCGTTTCGCCGGGCCATCCTCAATTCGTATGGCTTTCTGTCGACGATCAGGAGCGGATCCGCGCCGGTGAGAGCGTCTTCGAGGACATCGGTCTCACCGACGTGTGGTGCTTACCGAACGCGGATCGTTGTTGGATTGTCGGCGAATTCGGCACGGTGTTCTTCAGCGATTCCGGCGGCGTGTCTCGCGATGGCGAGCGCGGCTGGCAGCGCGGCGAGATTCTCGCCGACGAGAAGCCCGAGCCCGTTGTCCTGGGTGAGGGGGTCACAGAACTGTCGCGGGAGCAACTCGCGAACCTCGAGGCCTATGCGGCGACGCTTCAGAGTCAGCCCCACTTGATCGTCGCCATCGAGCCGCGCCTCTCGCCCGCCGAGATCGCGAGCTACCGACCGGGTGGCGATCCGTACCCGCTCTTCGAGCTCATCGACGCGCGATCGCAGTCGATTCAATTCGCGCTCGAAGGCGCGGGATTGCTTTCGGATCGCGTCAGGCAGCGCGGTGCGCCGCCGTGGGACTACGAAGATTTCATCGAGGACGACCCGGAAATTCTCGGACGTTGGCTCGAGAGTCGACGCGGCGAAGAGGCGCGGGTCGATCTCGAGATCGCGCAGAGCCCCTATTTGTTTTCGGTGCGATTTAGCGACGCCAAGCACGGCACGGTCGCGGCGCTGGGCGGTGTCGTGATGCGCTCCGTCGACGGCGGGCGCACCTGGCGATACACCGAAGTCGGTCGCAAAGCGGCGGTTTTTGGTACCGCCCCGCTCGCGAACGATCGTGTGCTGGCCTTTGGCGAGAAAGGCCTGGCGCGGCTCACCACCGACGGTGGCGCGTCTTGGGCGCGGCCGAGCGAGGGTTTCCCGGACCTCTTTACGTTCCTACGCGACGCCGCGTTTGCGGGCGATACCGGCTACCTCGTGGGCCAGGGCGGCTTGGTGCTCCGGACCGACGACGCGGGCAAGAGCTGGTCTCAGCTGCTTCCGCCGCCGTCCTAGCGCTCAGGCGTTTTCCGCTTCTGCCCGCAGCTCCACGCGGCGGATCTTCCCGCTCACGGTCTTCGGAAGCTCCGGTCGGTACTCGATCGAGCGCGGGTACTTGTACGGCGCGGTCACGGTCTTGCAGTGATCTTGGAGCTTCTTCGTCAACGCGTCGTCACCGGTGACCCCGGCTCGCAGCACCACGAACGCTTTCACGATCGCCCCGCGGTCCGGGTCGGGAGCGGCGACCACCGCCGCTTCGACGACGTCGGGATGCTCGACCAGCGCACTCTCGACTTCGAACGGCCCGATGCGGTAGCCGGCGGAAATGATGACATCGTCCGCTCGGCCGACGAACCAGAAGTAACCGTCTTCGTCGCGCGACGCGCGATCGCCGGTGATGTAGTAGGGGCCGCGGCGGCATTTCGTGCTCGCCGCCTCGTCCTTCCAATATTCGAGGAAGAGGCTCGGCGGGCGGCCCTCGATGGCCACGTCGCCGATCTCGCCGACCGGCAGGACCTGGGCGTCGTCGCCGATGATCTCGACGCGATGCCCCGGCATCGGAAGGCCCATCGAGCCGGGCCGAACTTCGATCCCCGGATGGTTGCCGACGAGAAGAATCGTCTCGGTCTGGCCGTAGCCGTCGCGGATCGTCAGCCCCGTCGCTTCTTTCCACGCGCGGATGACTTCGGGATTGAGCGGCTCACCAGCCGAGACGCACTCGCGCAGCCCGGCGAACTCGAAGTCCGCGAGGTTCTCTTTGACGAGCATGCGGAACTCGGTCGGGGGCGCGCAAAAGACCGCGGGTTGAATCTCCTGAAGGAGTTCGAGCTCCTTGCGCGCGTCGAAGCGTCCTCCGTACATGAAGACTTCCGCGCCGACACTCCACGGTCCGAACAGCACGCTGTACGCCGCCTTGGCCCAGCCGGTATCGCTGGTGGTCCACATGCGTTCGCCCCGGGTGACGCCGAGCCACACCTCCGCCGTATAACGCTGGGCAAAGGTGTACGCGTGGGCGTGCAGCACCGCTTTCGGCGGGCCCGTCGTTCCCGACGTGTAGTAGACGAGGGCGGGGTCGTCGGCGGACGTCTCGGGTTGTCCGGCGCTGCTCGCATCCGCGCCGGCCGATTCCGCGAGAAAATCCGTCCAGCCGCCCGGGGCTTGCCCACCGCTCGGGTCGACGGCGAGGAAGTGCCGAATGCCGGTGAGCTTCGCGCGCGCCGCTTCGACCGTCGGGATCTCGGTCGGGGACGCCACGATCGCGACCGCCCCACTGTGCTCGGCGCGGTACAGCAGATCTTTCTCGCGCAAAATGGTCGAGCTCGGAATGACCAGGGCGCCGGCTTTGAGACCACCCACCACCACCAGATGCCATTCCGGAAGCTTCGGCAACATCACGATGACCGGGTCGCCGGGGCCAATTCCCATCGAGCGCAGGGTATTGGCTACGCGGTTGGTCGCATCTCGAACTTCGCGGAAGGTCAGGCTGCGATCGGGCCCGGAGTCCGGCCGGAACAGGAGGGCCGGCAAGTCGGGATCCTCGGCGTGGCGATCGACCACGTCTCGCCCGAAGTTGAAGTTCGGGGGCACTTCCCAACGGAAATCTTCGAAACGTCTACGGTATTCGGCGAGCGCGGCTTCCGGGTCGGGCACGGGCGGATCCTCCTTCGGGGCCGCGCCGGGGCGGCCGTCCTCTTCTATGATGCGGCGAACCGTCTTTAGCCGGCAAGTCGGACCTCCGATACTGCAAGACGAGGACGTTCGCTCTCGGCCACGCGAATCCCGGGCTGAGGCGTTTCAAAGGTTTGCATGACGGCGCTAGCAGAACATACCGAGGGGACGGACTGGACACCCCGCGTGATCGTGGTCGACGACGATCGGTTCCACCGGGAATTGGCGGTCGACGCCTTGCGGGGCGTCGCGCACGTGCGCGCTTGCAGCAACGCCTCGGAAGCCCTCGAGGCCCTGGAAGAAGCCCCGGCAGACCTGGTTTTGAGCGACCTCGAGATGCCGGAAACCAGTGGTGTCGAACTGCTCCAGCGCGTGCGGCACGACCATCCCGGCACGGACTTCATGTTGTTGACCGGGAACGCTTCCCTCGACTCGGCCATTGCCGCGCTGCGGCAGGGTGCCGTCGATTACCTGCGCAAGCCGATCGATCCCGAAGAACTCGCTCTGGTCGTCAAGCGTTGTCTGTCCCAGCGTCGCTTGCTGCGCGAGAACACGCGTCTCCGGGATGCCCTCGAAACCATTGACGCGACGCGAACGTTGTCGAGTTGTCTCGAGCCTCGCGACGTGTACACAGCCGCTCTCGAGCTCGCGCTTCGGATCCTACCGCGCCGCCGGGGCGGTGCGATCTTTCACCGAGGGATGGCGACCGAGACGGACGGCGCACTCCTGCGCGGCTTCGACGACGCGGAGGCCACCATCTTGACGCGAGAGCTCGCACGCGAGAAGCCACTCGATTGGAGCGGGCACGACCCGGTTTTCGTCCACCAGCGCGGGCGATTGCTCGACGCGCTTCGCGAAGCCGGTTGTGAGCCCACGTCGGTCCTGTCCCTGTCGCTGGCCGGCGACGACGGGGAATCCGGTTTGCTCTTCTTCCCGGACGATCACGGCGAGCCCTTCGGCGGTCCCGAAATCGAACGCGCCACGATCCTGGCCGACCAAACGAACGCCGCGCTCCGCAATGCCGAGCGCTACATCCAGGCGAAGGAACGGGCGTTTATCGACGACGTCACCGAGGTGTACAACGCGCGCTATCTGCTCGAGGCGACCGATCGCGAGCTGCGCCGCGCGGAGCGGTACAAGTCCGATCTATCGGTGTTGTTCCTCGACCTCGATCGCTTCAAGTTGGTGAACGACAACTACGGCCATCTGGTCGGGTCGAACACCCTGAGGCAGCTCGCTCGGGTTTTGCAAGATTGTGTGCGTCAGGTCGACACATTGGCCCGCTACGGGGGCGACGAGTTCACGATCATCCTGGTCGATACCGACGAGCCGGGCAGCCTCCTGGTTGCCGAACGCATTCGCCAGACGGTCGAGGAAACGGCGTTCGAGGCCGGACCCGACCGAACGCTGCATCTCACCTGCAGCGTGGGCGTGGCGAGCTACCCGGTCCACGGCGCGAGCCGCGAAGCCCTGCTCGACGCGGCGGACAAAGCGATGTACCGGGCGAAGTCCCGGGGTCGGAACCGAGTTTGCTCGGCGGCGGAGCTCTAGGGCACACGCCCCTCGGAATGGCGTTTAAGGGTTCCCTCTGCTAACGCAGCGGAGCTTCAGGCGGAGCGAGATCGTGGAACGCGCGGACGCACAACTGGATTCAATGGGCAGCCTTCGGCGCAGCCACGGCTGCGGTGAGCTTTCCGCAGACCACGTCGGAAACGAAGTGGTCCTCGCCGGTTGGATCCAGCGGCGTCGCGATCACGGCGGCGTCATTTTCGTCGATCTCCGCGATCGCACCGGGCTCGTTCAGGTGGTGTTCCGGCCCGACGCCGCCAGTGAAGCCCACGATCGCGCGGGCGAGCTCCGATCCGAATACGTCATCGCCATTCGCGGCGTGGTGCAGCCGCGCAGTGAAGACACGATCAATCGCGACATGCCCACCGGCGAAATCGAGATCGTGTCTGCGGAACTGCGGCTTTTGAACACCGCGACACCACCGCCTTTCGCAATCGAAGACGATCCCGGAGTCGACGAAGCGGTGCGGTTGCGACACCGCATCCACGACCTGCGCCGAGCGCCGCTTCAGAGGACGCTCAGGCTGCGCGACCGATTGTCGCGAGCGGTCCGCGCCTCGCTCGCCGATCACGGCTTCACCGAGATCGAGACCCCGATTCTGTCGAAATCGACACCGGAGGGCGCGCGAGATTTCCTGGTACCAGCGCGACTTCAGCCCGGCGAGTTCTACGCGCTGCCGCAATCCCCGCAGCTGATGAAGCAACTCCTCATGGTGGCTGGCTTCGAGCGCTACTTCCAGATCGCGCGCTGTTTCCGCGATGAAGACCAACGCGCCGATCGCCAGCTCGAGTTCACCCAGGTCGATCTCGAGATGTCCTTTGTCGGCGTGGAAGACGTTCTTGTGGTGTTGGAAGACGTCACACGACGAGGCTGTGCGGAAGCGGCGGGCGTCGAGCTCCCGTCACCGTTTCCGCGGCTTTCCTACGCCGACGCCATGGCCCGATACGGCAGCGACCGTCCGGACACGAGAATCACGCTCGAGCTTGTCGATCTGACGGAGACGTTCCGCACCAGCGAGTTCCAGGCCTTCCGCCGCGTAGTCGAAGGCGGCGGCATCGTGAAGTGCCTCCCCATCGCTTCCGCCGACGACTTGTCTCGCGGCGACATCGATCGGCTCGAGTCATTCGCAAAGAAGGAACTCGGAGCGAAGGGCTTGGGTTGGATC
Source organism: Myxococcota bacterium (assembly GCA_965223705.1). Lineage (GTDB taxonomy): Bacteria > Myxococcota_A > UBA9160 > UBA9160 > UBA6930 > UBA6930. The sequence continues at coordinate 1,096,323 of OZ245015.1, forward strand.
CGCGTCGGCGGAGACGGCGGTTGGCAGAGCCCGATCGTGAAGTTCTTGGGCGACGCGGAACGAGAGGCCATCGCGGCGGCCACCCACGCGAAACCGGGGAGCCTCCTGCTTTTTCAGGCGGACACGGCCGCCCGCGCGAACGCCACGCTCGCCCGGTTGCGCAGCGATCTCGGGACGCGCCTCGGTCGGGTCGACGGACGCGCCTGGGACGCGTTGTTCGTCGTCGATTTCCCGCTATTCGAACACGACGACAAGGGCGAGCTCACGTACATGCACATGCCCTTCGTCGCTCCGATGGACGAAGACATTCCACTCCTGGCGACCGACCCTGCGCGGGTGCGCGCGACCCACTACGACGTCGTGCTCAATGGAAACGAACTGGGCTCCGGAAGCCTGCGGAATCACCGCGCCGATGTGCAGCGGCAAATCCTCGGCATCCTCGGTTACGGCGAAGCCGAAATGGAGGAGCGCTTCGGGTTCTTGCTGCGCGCCCTCGAAGCGGGTGCGCCGCCCCACGGTGGCTTCGCCTTCGGCTTCGATCGCTTTGCGATGGTGTTGGCCGGAACCGACAACCTGCGCGATGTCATTGCGTTCCCGAAGACGCAGCGCGGCCAAGACCTGTTGCTCGAGGCGCCGTCCGCTGTGGGTGCAGCGCAACTCGACGAGCTGTCGCTCCGACTCGCCGCGCGCAAGCGTTCATGACGAGGTGCCCCGCGATGTTCCTTCGCCGCGGGGCGTGGCTCGTCGCGGCGGCGGTGCTCGCGGGAGGCGAGGCGGCCGCGGAAACCGACGATCCGCAACGGACGGCCACCGTCGCGTCCGGGCAGACGCTTTCGCGCATCGCGCAGGATCACCTCGGGGATGCGTCGCTGTGGCCCGCGATCTACTTGGCGAACCGCGACCAGATTAAAGACCCCGCCCGCATCTACCCCGGTCAGCGTTTGACGGTTCCCGCCGTCGCGACCGTCGACCGCCAATCGGTGCGCGAACAGGCGATAGAACTCCTCCGCAGGTAGGGCGCGCGCCTCGCCGATCCCCTCGCGGCTCGGCGCTAGATGAGCTACACCGGCCGGCCTCAAAAGCAAGGAGAAAGCCCCCCATGGCACGGCCCAAGATCGCCCTTATCGGCGGCGGCAATATTGGCGGCGTCCTCGCCGAACACGCCGCTTACCGCGAACTCGGTGATGTCGTCATTTTCGATGTCGTCGAAGGAATGCCCCAGGGCAAAGCCCTCGACATGGCCGAGGGAGCGCCTCTCATGGGCGCGGACGCATCGCTCGAAGGAACGAACGCGTACTCGGGAATCGCCGGCGCGGACATGGTCATCATCACGGCGGGTCTCGCGCGCAAGCCCGGCATGTCGCGAGACGACCTGCTGAAGACGAACCTCGGGATCATGAAGCAGGTAGCCGAAGGCGTGCGCGACAACGCACCGAACGCGACGGTCATCGTCGTCTCGAACCCGCTCGACGCGATGGTCTACACGTTCAAAGAGGTCTCGGGTTTCCCGAAGAACCGCGTGGTCGGTATGGCGGGCGTCCTCGATTCCGCGCGCTTCCGCGCGTTCGTCGCGTGGGAGCTCGGCGTTTCCGTCGAAGACGTCAGCGCTCTGGTGCTCGGCGGGCACGGCGACACCATGGTTCCCCTGGTGCGCTACTGCACCGTGGCCGGGATTCCCATCGAGAACCTGATCGCGAAGGATCGGATCGACGCCATCGTCGAGCGCACCAAGGGTGCGGGCGGTGAGGTCGTGGGTCTCCTCAAGACCGGCTCCGCGTTCGTGTCGCCGGCGGTCTCCGCCATCGAAATGGCCGAGTCCATTCTCAAGGACAAGAAGCGAGTGCTCGCTTGTGCTTGTCTCCTCGAAGGCGAGTACGGAGTCGACGGACTCTACGTCGGCGTTCCCTGTGTGCTCGGTGCCGACGGTGTCGAGAGAGTGATCGAGATCGAACTCGAGGCCGAAGAAAAGAAGCTCTTCGACGCCTCCGTCGAGCACGTGCGGACGCTCGTCGAAGAAATCCGACCGGAAATCTCCTAGGCCCGGAAACGGGGAGGGCAGGATGAACGTCCACGAATACCAGGCGAAGGCACTGATGCGCGAGTACGGTGTCTCCGTTCCCGAAGGCAAGCTGGCGACGACGCCGGCCGAAGCCGAAGCCGCGGCGAAGGCGCTCGGCAGTCCCGTGGTTGTGGTGAAGGCGCAGGTGCACGCGGGCGGCCGAGGCAAGGGCGGGGGCATCAAGCTCGCGAAGAGCCCGGCAGAAGCGAAAGCCCACGCGGAAGACATCATCGGCATGACCTTGGTGACCCACCAGACAGGGCCCGAAGGCAAGCTCGTTCGCAAGGTCTACGTGGAAGCCGGCTCCGACATCGACCGCGAGTTGTACCTGGCGATCACCCTCGACCGCGCCACCGAAAACTTCGCGATCGTCGCATCGACCGAAGGTGGAATGGATATCGAGGAAGTCGCGGAACGGACGCCCGAGAAAATTTCGACGACCTTCGTCGATCCGAATATCGGGCTCATGCCCTATCAGATCCGCGACATCGGCTTCGGCCTCGGGCTCGACGCGGCCCAGGTGAAGTCGCTCGACGGGTTTCTCCAGGGACTGTTCCGCCTGTTCCTCGAAAAGGATGGGTCGCTCGCGGAAATCAATCCCCTGGTCGTAACCAAGCAGGGCGAGCTCTTCGCGCTCGACGGCAAACTCAACTTCGACGACAACGCGCTGTTTCGGCACCCCGACATCGCCGCGTTGCGCGATCCCGACGAAGAAGATCCGCGGGAACGAGCCGCCCACGAGATCGATCTCGCCTATGTCGGCCTCGACGGCGATATCGGTTGCATGGTGAACGGCGCCGGGCTCGCCATGGCGACGCTCGACATGATCCAGGTGTGCGGGGGGGCTCCGGCGAATTTTCTCGATGCCGGTGGCACCGCAGACAAAGAGAAAGTGAAGGAAGCGTTCAAGCTCATCCTGCGCGACGAGAACGTCCGCGCCATCCTGGTCAACATCTTCGGGGGAATCGTTCGCTGCGACATGATCGCCGAGGGCGTGATCGCCGCCGCGCGCGACATGGGGCTCGAGTTGCCGCTCGTCGTCCGCCTGCAGGGCACCAACGCCGCCGAAGGGCGAGCGCTCCTCTCCGAGTCAGGACTCAACATCACACCGGCCGAAACCCTGCGCGAAGCCGGCGAGCGCGCTGTGGCTGCGGCGCGAGGAGCCGCTTAGATGGCGATCCTGTGCGACAAGAACACCAAGCTCCTGGTCCAGGGTATGGGCCGGATGGGTCAGTTCCACGCGAAGCTGTCGATCGAGTACGGCACGGCCGTGGTCGGGGGCGTCCATCCCGGCAAGGGCGGCCAAACCATCGACGGCATTCCGGTGTTCGACACCGCCGCCGAAGCGGTCGAAAAAACCGGAGCGAACGCCTCGGTCATCTTTGTGCCGCCCCCCGGCGCTGCCGACGCGATTCTCGAGGCGGCGAACGCGGGCTTGTCGATGACCGCATGTATCACCGAGGGGATTCCCGCGGTCGACATGGCTCGTGCCAAGCGCGCGCTCGCCGGATCCTCCACGCGCCTCATCGGGCCGAATTGCCCCGGTGTCGTGACACCCGAGCAATGCCGCATCGGCATCATGCCGGCGCAGATCACGCGCCCCGGGCCGGTCGGAGTGATCTCGCGATCCGGCACGTTGACCTACGAAGCCGTGGACCAGCTGTCGCGCCTGGGCATCGGCCAATCGACGTGCATCGGAATCGGCGGTGACCCGGTCATCGGCACCACCTTCGTCGACGCGCTCGCTCTGTTCGAAGCGGATCCCGAAACCCGAGCCGTCGTGATGATCGGCGAGATCGGGGGCTCTGCGGAAGAAACCGCCGCCCAGTTCGTGAAAGAGAACATGAGCAAGCCCGTCGCAGCCTTTATCGCGGGGCAAAACGCGCCGCCCGGGAAGCGCATGGGGCACGCCGGGGCGATCATCGCGGGCGGCAAAGGGAAGGCCGCCGATAAAATGGCCGCCCTCGAAGCGGCCGGCGTCGCTGTGTCGGAATCGCCCGCCGAGATCGGCGAAACACTCGCAAAGCACGCGTCTTCCGTGCTTTGAAGTCCGACTGTAGGCATTTTCCCCACGGCTAAAAACGCTGTTGGGGCGAGTACTTCGCGGACTCGACTGCGGGTCTGTGTGGCTCAAGTTGCGGGGTCCTGCGGTCGATAGAGACCGCGTGTTCCTAGCCGAGCAAGACAAGCCCACCCTCATCGAGGACCAGCTGTACCGCTTGCGGCTGTCCCTCAATACGCCGGTCGTTGAAACAGAGGACCTGCCCGAAGGGCCGGCGCGCGCCGCTCTGCTGGTGCATTTCGACCCCGCGGTCGAGGGCGTGACGACCACGGTGGGCATCCGCTCACTCAAGGACGGCACCGTCGTCTACTACCGGTACCAAGCGGAGATCTCGGACAACCAACCGTTCGAGGCCGCACTCGACGCCGGTCTGGCCTTTACGGAGCCGATGGGCTTCCTCTTCGACGAGGAAGAGATCGAGGAAGTCGTCCCCGCAGACCAGGCGCGAGCCCTACAGCTCTTCTGGGAGATGATGGGCGCCCTCGAAACCGACGGCCGAGACGGACTGGAAGAACCGACGGCGGAGATCGCGCTCGGCGAAGCCGTGGTCGATCTTCAAGAGCCGGCCGCCGCTCCGGAAGGTTCCGTCGACACCCGTGCCAGCGACGAGACCCAGACGCTGAACGACGAGACCTGGGAGTTGCCGAAGCTCCCGCTCGGCGACTCCTGGGAGCTGCCGGAATCGCCTCCCGACGAGGAGGCCGAGCCCGCAGTGGTCTTCCCCGCGCCCGCACCCGCCGCCGAGCCGGAGCCGCCCGTCCAGGCGCTCACGAAGTTTCGGATGGAGCCCGTCGCGGAAGTCTCCGAGGAGGTCCCCAAGGAACCGAAGGAAGTCGCCGAGGAGATCCCCGACGAACCGAAGTTTGGCCGCCGCGCCGACGACCCGAAGACGAACCCAACCGCTCTGGGTCAGCTCCGCCTGGTCAAGCGTCGCGCGAATCTCCCGAAAGAAGCCCCCCAAGAACCGGTCAACCCGCTGGAACGCCTGCTGGGGTCGTTCTAGCGGGCGAGGAGGCCTTGATGAGAAAAGACAACGTCTTGCGATCGCGGTGGCGCGGGGTCCTTTTGGGGCTGTCGCTCGCCGCGCTCGCACTCGCCGGTTGCGCGAGCAACGGAAACAACACACCGAAGCCCGCCACCGAGGAAGAACGTCGCGCGCGCTCGCACTACGGATTGGGCATCGATCACATGCGCGAAGGCCGCATCGCACTGGCTTTGCGCGAGCTCCAAGCGGCCAACAAGCTGAATCCCGGGGATAAGTGGATCCTCCTGTCGCTCTCCGAGGCGTACCGGCTCCGGGGGCGGGAGCAGGAGGCGCTCGATCACCTCCTCGAGGCCGTCGCCGTCGACGAGGAGTTTCACGCGGCGCGGCTCAACCTGTCCGCGCATTACGTGCACCTCGAGCGCTACGAAGACGCGATTCGGCACGCGGACATCCTGATGGACGATCCGACCTTCCCGGTTCCGTGGAAAGCCTTAGCGAACCGCGGCTGGGCTCAGTACAAGCTCGGCCAACTCGCCGAGGCTCGCGAAAGTCTCACCATGGCCCTCGAGTACAATGAGAGCTATGTCCCCGCCATGTTGTCGCTGGCGGTGATCGACGCAGAGCAGGGATACCACCTCGAGGCGCTCAACCACTTGGAGAGCGTGATCGAGACGGCGCCCAATCCCATCGCGACGGCCGAAGCCAACTACCGGATTGCCCAAGTGTACGTTTCGCTCGGCAATCGGAAGAAGGCCGTGCATCACCTGATCGCCGCCACCGAGCAAAAGCCGAGCGGGAAATGGGGGGAGCGATCGGAGGATTACCTGAGACGCCTGCGCTGAGCGACGCTTCCGGGCCGAAGAAGCCCGGTGCGAAGTCCGGCGAAGGTGGATCGATCGGCGCGTACCTGAAGCGCCAGCGCAAGCTGCGCGGGTTGTCCCTCGCGGACCTCGAGTCGGCGACGCGGGTCCCCAAGCGGTCCCTCGAACGGCTCGAGGCCGGTGCCTACGACGGCATCCCGGACGGTTTCGCACGCGGATTCGTCCGGACGGTCGCCGGCGCGATCGGTCTCGACCCCGAAGAAACCGTCGCTCGCATGCTGGCCGAGCCCGAGTGGGTCGGCGACGGTCGAAGGCCCGCGTGGATGACGACTCTCTGGGTCGCCAGTGGGGCGCTCGTCGTCGTGTCTCTCGTCTTGGTGATGGTCGGCGGTGTCCGAGCCACGAAAAGCGCGGCACCGGTTCCCGGCGACGCCCCGGTCCTACGCCGGTTCGATGCGGTTCGGGCGCTGGCCGCGGAGCTGGGTATCGAGCCGAGGACGAACGGAGCGGCGCTCGAGCAGGGCTTGGCGCACGAAGCGCCAGCGCTCGCCGATGACCCCAAAGAGGTGCGCGGAGCGGTATCGACCCAACCGGGTCTCGAGCTTCCGCCCCTACCTCCGCGGGCCGGTGCGCGCTCGCAAGAAGTCGCGGAGCCCGCGCCGGAAGGACCGCACCCCGCTGAAATGCCCGCAGCGGCCAACTGACGCCCCGCGATGGGCGACGCGCTGGTACTTCGCTTCGTCGATTTCGGTGAGTCGGACCGGATCGTTCACCTGCTGACGCCGGATCGCGGGCGCGTCGCGGTGATGGCGAAAGGGGCACGACGCAGCAAGAAGCGCTTCCCGGGAACGCTCGACCTCTTCAACCACTTGGACGTCCATATCAATCCGCGGCGCACGCGGGGGCTCGCACTTCTCGACTCCGCTCGACTGGTCCGCGCTTTCCAGGGCCCGCGAACCGACGCCGACCGCTTCGCCCTGGGCTGCTACGTCCTCGAACTCCTCGATCGCGCGGCGCCAGAGGGAGGACGTCGCCGAGATTTGGCGCGTTTGTTCGATTTCGCCCTGGGCGCGCTGATCCACCTGGAAGAAGAGCCCGCCAGTCGGCGGCTCCGGGTCATCTTCGAGCTGCGCGCGCTCGACGCGCTCGGGTTTCGGCCCGAGCTCGCGCACTGCGTTCGCTGCGGCGCCGAGATCACCGCCTCGAGTTCCCCGCGTTTCCATGTCGGCGAAGGCGGAGCCATTTGCAGCGATTGCCACCAAGCGACGGACGCCTCGTTTCCCATCGGGTTCGGGACGCTCCGAAGCCTTTCCCGGGTGCTCGAGAAACCGCTGCCCGAGCTCAGGAACTTCGGCCTGCGGGGAGAGCTCCTCGAAGAAGCCCACCGCGCGGTCCGCCACTTTCATCGGTTCCATCTGGGGTTCGAGCTTCGCAGTGAGCGGTTCGTGGATCGGCTCGCGTAGCGCCGCGCGCGGTTTGACACGCTTCGCGGCCACAGAGAAACTCCGCCTCCTACGAGGGAGGACCCATGGCCGGGCCGGAAGAAGCGCAAACGCTCCGTATGGAAGACCTGGTTTCGCTCTGCGCGAGACGCGGCTTCATCTTTCAGTCGAGCGAGATCTACGGCGGTATCAACGGCTTTTGGGACTACGGGCCCCTGGGCGTCGAACTCAAAAACAACCTGAAGACCTTCTGGTGGCAGCGCATCGTCCGGGAACGCGACGATGTCGAAGGGCTCGACAGCTCGATCATCGCGCATCCGCGCACCTGGGAAGCGTCGGGCCACGTCGAACACTTCAGCGATCCGATGGTGGATTGCCGCACGTGCAACCGGCGTTTTCGCGCCGATCAACTCGACGGCCCCTGCCCGGAAGCTCCGAAGAAGCGCGAGCTCCGCGATTGTGATTTGACCGATCCCCGTAACTTCAACTTGATGTTGCGTACACACATCGGGGCATCCGAAGACGCCGCCTCCGTGGCGTACCTCCGCGCCGAGACCTGCCAATCGATTTTCAACGACTTTCGTCGCGTGCGCGAATCCGCGCGTCAGAAGATCCCGTTCGGGATCGCGCAGATCGGCAAGGCCTTCCGCAACGAGATCAATCCCCGGAACTTCACGTTTCGTTCTCGCGAATTCGAGCAGGCCGAGCTCGAGTTCTTCATCCGCATCGAAGAGCGCGAAAAATGGTTCGACTACTGGCTGGCCGAGCGACGCGAGTTCCACCGAGCGCTGGGTTTTGCGGACGAGCGCATTCGGATACGTCCGCACGAAAGCGATGAGCTCGCGCACTATGCCAAGGCCGCTGCGGACGTCGAGTTTCTCTTCCCCTTTGGCTGGCAAGAGATCGAGGGCGTCCACGATCGGGGTGCATGGGACTTGACGCGTCACACGGAGTTCTCCGGAAAGGACCTCGCGGTGACCGACGAAGAGACGAAAGATCGCTTCACCCCCGCCGTCATCGAAACGTCGATCGGGGTCGACCGCACGACGCTCGCACTGCTCGCGAACGGGTATCGCGAAGAGACCCTCGAAGGAGGCGAAACCCGCAACGTGCTGCGCCTCCTGCCGCGCTTGGCGCCCTACACCGCTGCCGTGCTTCCGCTCTCGAAGAAGATCGGAGAGCCCGCCGAGCGAATCGCGAAAGATCTGCGCCGCCGGTGGAACGTGTTCTACGACGTGTCGGGCAATATCGGACGGCGCTACCGGCGCCAGGATGAGGTCGGAACGCCGTTTTGCATCACGTATGACTTCGATTCAGAGGAAGACGGGAAGGTGACGGTGCGCGACCGCGACACGATGTCGCAAGAGCGCGTGGCGTTCGACGCGCTTCCCCGGGTGATCGAGGAGCGCTTGGACGCCGACGCGTGACCGCCCGGAAGGGGAAGAAGCGCGCCCCTGCGCGTCGGGTGTATTTCTTCGGCGACGGACGCGCCGATGCGCGCGCGTCGATGCGGGATCGCATCGGTGGCAAAGGTGCGAATCTCGCAGAAATGGTCCGTTTGGGTATTCCGGTCCCGCCGGGGTTCACCATTTCGACCGACGTCTGTATCGCGTTCCGCAAGGCGAAAAACCGGCTGTCACGCCCCGTGCGGGAAGAGATCCGCAAGAACCTCCGCCGCGTCGAAAAGGTGATGAACGCGGGTTTCGGGGATCCCGATCGCCCTCTGCTCGTCTCGGTGCGTTCCGGAGCCCGCGTGTCCATGCCGGGGATGATGGACACCGTCTTGAACCTCGGATTGAACGATCACACCGTCCGCGGCCTCGCGAGCGCGTCGGGTGACGAGCGCTTCGCACTCGACAGCTATCGGCGCTTCATCCAGATGTACGGCGACGTCGTGCTCGGGGTCCCGCTGCATCGGTTCGAGCACCACCTCGAACTGCTGAAGGAAGCCCGCGGTTTCGAAGAAGACACGGAGCTCGGTGCCTTCGACCTTTGGGAACTCATCGAGTGCTACAAGGCCGAGCTCGCGGACGCGGGCGTGTCCTTTCCCCAAAAATCGGAAGACCAACTCGACGGCGCGATCGCCGCCGTCTTCCGCTCCTGGGACAACGAGCGGGCCGTTCGCTACCGCGCGATCCACGGCTACGACGACGGGTGGGGCACGGCGGTGACGGTGCAGGCCATGGTGTTCGGCAATCGGCGGGGGGACAGCGCGACGGGTGTCGCGTTCACGCGGAATCCGTCGACGGGGGAGAAGGTGCTCTACGGCGAGTACCTGCCGAACGCACAAGGCGAAGACGTGGTCGCCGGAGTCCGTACCCCGCTCCCGATCAACCGGGAGAGTGCGACGCGAAGCCAGCTCGACGCGAAAACACTCCGCGACGCCATGCCCGATGCGTACCGACAACTCGCGAAGGCCGCGTCTCGGCTCGAACGTCACTACCGCGACATGCAGGACATCGAGTTCACCATCGAGGAGGGCCGGCTCTGGCTGCTACAAACGCGGAGCGGAAAACGCACAGCCCAGGCGGGGCTCGAAATAGCCGTGGCGTTGACGAAGGAGCGTCGTATCACCCGGGCCGAAGCGGTCTCGCGCATCGACCCCGCTTCTCTCGAGCAACTGCTCCATCCGACCTTCGATCCCTACGGAAAGCGAACGCTGATCGCTCGCGGATTGCCCGCCTCGCCGGGTGCGGCCGTCGGCGCCATCGCGACAGACGCGGAAACCGCCGAGTCGAAAGCGCGCGCGGGCGAGAAAGTCATCCTCGTTCGGGTCGAGACGTCTCCCGAAGACATCCACGGGATGCACGCCGCCGAAGGCATTCTGACGGCGCGAGGGGGAATGACGTCCCACGCGGCGGTGGTCGCCCGCGGTATGGGGAAGTGCTGCGTCGCGGGGTGCGCGGAGCTGCGCGTCGATGGGCAAACGGGGACGGTTTCGATCGGCGAGCACGTGTTGCGGGCCGGCGACGTGTTGAGCCTCGACGGAGGAACCGGCGAGGTATTCCTGGGCGAGGTCGCGACCCGGCGGCCGGACCTCGGCGGTCCGTTCCTCGAACTCATGTCCTGGGCCGATCGGCTGCGCCGGATGCGCGTGCGGGCGAACGCGGACACGGCACAGGACGCGCGAACCGCGCGGGCCTTCGGCGCCGAAGGAATCGGGCTGTGCCGAACCGAGCACATGTTCTTCGAACCGGCTCGCATCGAGGCCGTTCGCCGGATGATCCTCGCCGAGACCGCGGACGAGCGGACCGCTGCGCTCGAGACCTTGCTTCCGATCCAGCAGCAAGACTTCGAAGCGATCTTCCGGGCGATGGATGGACAGCCCGTCACGGTCCGCTTGCTCGACCCGCCGCTCCACGAGTTTCTCCCCTCCCGCGAAGCGGACGTGCGCGCCGTCGCGCACGAGCTCGGGCTCCCGACGACCGCGCTTCGCGCCAAGCTCGAAGCGCTTCACGAATGGAACCCGATGCTCGGCCACCGGGGCTGCCGGCTCGGTCTCAGCTATCCCGAGATCTACCGCATGCAGGCGCGCGCCATCGCCTGCGCCGCGGCGTCACAGGCAGAGCAGGGGCGGCGGGTGCTCGCGGAGATCATGATTCCGCTGGTCGCTCACGTCGAAGAGCTGCGCCGGGTGCGCGAACTCGTGGCTTCCGAAGTTGCGGGAGCCCTGCAGGGTCGCCGCGCGCGTTTGAAGATCCCGATCGGCACGATGATCGAGGTGCCGCGGGCAGCGCTGACCGCGCACGAGATCGCCGAGGTCGCGGACTTCTTTTCCTTCGGGACGAACGATCTCACCCAAACGGGATTCGCTCTGTCGCGAGACGACGCCGGACGGTTCCTGCCCCTCTACGTCGAAGACGGCATCTTGCCCGACGATCCCTTCGTTTCGATCGATCGAAACGGGATCGGGGAGCTCGTCGCCCAGGGCGTCGCCGGCGGGCGCCGGACACGCCCCAAACTCAAGGTCGGAGTGTGCGGAGAGCACGGCGGGGATCCCAAAAGCATCGCATTCTTCAATTCCCTGGGGATGGACTACGTTTCCTGCTCGCCGTTTCGCGTTCCAATTGCAAGACTCGCAGCCGCGCAAGCGGCGATCGCCTTGCGGGACGCCGGCAAGAAGTAGGCGCCCGCAGGGCTTCAGCACCGGGAGGAAAACTGTTGGCGGCGACCGCGAGACGAGCCTGGCGCTTGGCTTTGGGGATGTGCGTGCTGCTGCCTCTCGGCTGCGCGCCGCGTATGCCGAGCCTCCCGAAGATCTCGATGCCCGACGTCCGAATGCCGAGCCTCCCTTCCATAGGATGGTTCGGGGAGAAGGACGATCGGGTGCCGGCAGACGTCTCGCGCGGCGTGCAGGTCATTTCCGGCGAAAGCGAAGTCGGCGTCTTCCACGCGCGTGTCTCGTCGTTCTACGAGCAACTCGCGAATCGGCGTTTCAACAGCATTATCACGTACCGCGATGACGCATTGCGCGCGTACTTCCGCGACGACGACGAGTTCTCGGACTACTACGCAGATTTCTCGCACGCGCTCGAGCGTGCGCATTTCGAGAAGAGTCGTCCTCTATCGCTCCGTGTCGAAGAGTTCTCGCTGGAAGAAGACGGGGTGGCTTCCGTACAAGTGCTGCTCATCGGCGACAACAATCTTCCGCTTCGGTACGGAGAGACGGACATGAGCCGCACCGACCGCTGGGAGCGTCACGACGGATCGTGGTGGCTCGTGCCCGGTAAGTTCTGACAGTGGGTAAACAAACTCCACCCGTCTAGTCCCCGAGCTCCTGGCTCGACGATTTCGCGTTTCGATTTTTTCCTGTCGCATCCCGAACGTTCCCTCGCTCCTGCGCCCGCCTTGCCCATGGCACAGCGCTTGCGATCTCCCCGGCTCGGGAAGAGCACTGGCAGCCGCAACGGCCGCCGAGCGGGCGCACCGCCCGCCTACGACAGGGAGAACGCTTTGCTGCAAACCGAGGAAACCCCCCGCTTCGGAGACAACGAGAAGAAGACCCGCGCCCCGCGCAAGGCGGCCAAGCGCTCGTCCCAGCGCCGTCGCCCGGCGACGCCCTGGGATGATGATCGGGAACTCGTGAATCACATCCTGGGCGGCAGTCGGGAACACTTCGAGCTTCTCTACGGTGCCTATTTTCAGCGCGTCTATTGGTTCGCGCTCAAGCGACTCGGCGATCCCGCGGAAGCGGAGGACGTGAGTCAGGAAGTCTTTGTCACGGTGTTCCGCTGCCTCGACAGCTGGGCCGGCAACTCGAGCCTGCTGGTTTGGATCTTTGGGATCACGCGCAACAAGGTGCATCGACGCTTCCGGGGCATGCGCCCGCGCATGGAGTCGATCGACCAGGAAGTGGTCTCGAACCTCGCGGGGACGGACGCGCCCACCGATCAGCAGGTCGACGCGCGCTTGATGCTCGAGCAGTGCGAATTCGCCCTCGCGAACCAGCTCACGCCCCTGCAGCGCCGCATCTTCCATCTGAAGCATCTCCGTCGGCAATCGATCCGCACGATTGCGAACTCCCTCGGCAAGTCCGAGGACGCCGTGAAAGCGAACCTCTATCGCATGCGCCGGGCACTGGCTGAGGCCGCGCCCGGTTTGGAATCGGTGCTCGCCGGGTAGTTCTCCCACCCGCCAGGTCCGTTCACTTGCTCTTCGAGCTCCCGCACAAGGTGTGTCGGGAGCTCGAAGTCTTTCGGCACCACCCCCGCAAACGGGCGCGGCCCGCACGCAACGCAAACGCAATTCCACGGAATCTCTGCCACCTTCCCCGGTTTTCCACCACGTAACAGCTGGGAATACGCACGACTTCGCCAACGGAGGTGGAGCGGCGTGAAGGAGTGGGCGCGTGGTGCGTACAGAATCGATCGATGGGTCCGCCCGCACGGAACCGGAAAAACTCGCGATTGACGGGTTTCCCAAAGCACCACAAATCGAAGCCCTGAGGCTCCTCGACGACCGCGCGCTCTTCCGACGCGTCGGCGCCGGTTGTGAGCCGGCCTTCTCCGTCTTCTACGAACGCTATCGCGGGCTCGTCTACGCATTCATCCTTCAACGCGTTCGCAACCACGCCGATGCGGAAGAACTCCTGCAAGAAACCTTCGTGGCTGTGTACCGCTCGATCGATCGCTACTCGGGGAAGGCGGCTCCGCTGGCTTGGGTCTACGGCGTCGCGAAGAACACCACCTACAACCGGCTGCGTCTTCAGAAGCGACGAGCGGAGCGGCTCGAAGCGGTCGGAGGGGACCCGCTGCGCGGCTCGACAACCCGCGAGGAGAGCCCCGAAGCCGGTCTCGAGTATCGCCGGACCCTCGAAGACTTGAGCGACCGGCTGCAGAAGCTCCGGCCTTGGCAAGTCGAAGTGTTTATGATGCGGTACGTGGACAACTTGCCGATCCGCGAAATCGCCTCACGCATGGACCGCTCAAACGACGCGATCCGGTCGAGCCTCTACCGAATGAAGCGCATGCTCACTTCGGAGCGAGCGCCGACTCGAGTTCGCAGCAGGATGTCGGACCGGCGCGAGCCCGTCCGCGCTTCTCGTCACGGTTCGTAATGACCCGGCTGCGACGGCTTGTCGCTCGCTGGCTCCGCAGAGCGGCATCCCCGCTGCGGGAAGAAGTCGAAGGCGCAGCCTACGCAGAGGATCTCGAGGAGTTCCTCGCCGCGGACGGCAAACCCACGCAAGGGGATGCGGCTTTTCGAGAGCGGCTTCGAGAACGGCTCTGGCGCGAGTACATCGAGAAGTAACAGGCCGGGTTTCGCCGGCACGTCGAGAAGCAAGACGCCGGGTTTCGCCGAGGCACGTCGAGAAGCAAGACGCCGGGTTTCGCCGACGTACGTCGACAAGCAAGCCACCCCCGCCTATGGTCGCGCCGTGCCCCAAGCCATGGCTCGAGAGCCGCAGGACGACGCCGAGTTCGAGCTCCCGCGACGCGAGACGTTGCGATCGAGCGTCGTACGTGTTTTACATGAGGGGAGGACGCGAAACCCGGACGTCTTCCTCGTCGAGACGCGAAGCGGCCGCTGCGTCGTCAAAGATTTCTCACCGCGCGGCAGCTTCGTGCGCGGTGTGATCGGACCCTGGCTGATCGACCGCGAGATCCGCGCGTACCGCGCGTTGGCGAGTCACCCGTCGGTACCGCGCTTTCTGGGTCGCCTCGACCGGATGGCGTTCGTCGTCGAGTACCGGCCGGGCGAGCGCATCTCCCGGCGGCTGCGAGACACCGTTCCGGTCGATTTCATGACTCGCCTCGAACGCGCGATCGCCCTGATGCACTCCCTCGGCGTGGTGCACCTCGATCTACGCCACCGGAGCAACGTCCTGGTCGGCGGCGACGGTGCACCGATTCTCATCGACTTCGCTTCCGCGATCTGCGCGCGACCGGAAGGCTTGCGCGCACGCACCATCCTCGCAGCATTGGCCTCGATCGACCGCTACGCCGTGGAAAAATGGCGCGATCGGCTGGCCCCGGAGAGCGCGACCGCCTAGGAGCTCTCGACCTCGCGCGGAGCGAGACGTCCGATAAAGTGCCGAAATGTTTCGAGGGTGAGCCGCGCGTCGGCCAAAGCCCGGTGGGGAACCGATCCGTCGGCCAAGCCCGCGACCGTTGCGGATTGGCGCAGGGACAGCGATTTCACGTCGCGTCCGGCCACGAGCGACCAGCTGTAGAACAGCGTTGCGAGATCCAAGGTGTGGTAGTCGAACGGGGAGGGAATCGCCGTGTTCTTGTAGGCCAGCTCGAGGAACATGACGTCCATACGCACGTTCTGGCCCGCGGGAACAGTGGTGCGTCCCTTCGGCATCAGAGCGGCGAGTTCCGTGAGCGCTTGCTGCACCGGGACCGCTTCCGCTTCCCAGACCTTGGCGTCGTAGCCCGAAATCTTCGCGGCTTCGGCGCTGATGCGTTCGGGGCGGGCTCGGACCTTCCATTCCTGCTCGCCCAGCTCGACCAAGCGGTCGTCGGTCACGATCGCGGCGATTTCCGTGATGTCGTGCAGGTCCGGATCGAGGCCGCCGAACTCGCAGTCGAGGAAGGCAAACGCGAGATCACCCACAGCTGCTCCAGAAAGCCAAACGCAGGGTCATCCCCCCCCGGCAACCAGCCAAACGCAGGGTCAGCCCCCCCGGCAACTAGCCAAATGCAGGGTCAGCCCCCAGCAACTCCCCGCGCACGGTGGCGCTCCCAACGGGAGTCGAACCCGTGTTTCAGCCTTGAGAGGGCCGCGTCCTAGGCCACTAGACGATGGGAGCGCGGTCGTCACCGGACGGCGAACCCTAGCCCCCGACGGGAGTGTGTCAACACGCGCCCTCCCACGGGCCGAGTGACACGGAGCGTCCCCGACTGACGCGTTTGGTCACTTCCTTGGGGGGATTTCCCCAATTTCGGGCGCTCGCAGCGCGGTTCGCTTCCCCCAGGTGCGGGGGCCTTTTCCACGCGTCGTTGCCGGTGACTGGGGACACCTTTTTCAACTTGGCACGTGGGTTGCTCTTGTGGTCGCCCAGCAAGTGAACCGAGGCCAGTCTCCCCCGAAACCGGAGCCGGCACTCAAACCTGGAGAAGCAATCGCTATGAAGCGCATTCAATTGAAGAAGTCGGCCGGCTTCACGCTCATCGAGCTGATGATCGTGGTCGCCATTATCGGCATCCTGGCCGCCATCGCTATCCCGAACTTTTTGACCTTCCAGCTCCGCTCGCGTGCTGGTGAGGGCAAGACGAACCTCGCCGCGATCCGAACGGCGCAGGAAGGCTTCGCGGCCGAGTTCGTGACGTACATCCCGAACGCCGCTTACCCGCGCGCCCAGACCCCGGCGGGTCTCGACAACGTCAAGCAGATCTGGGTGCCGACGGCCGCCGGTGCTGCCGGCTTCACGCAGGTCGGTTTCGCGCCCGAGGGCGACGTCTACTACGCCTACAACGTGATTGGTCAGCCCGCCGGTTGTCCGGCGGCGAACACCCCGTGCCTCAACTACGTGGCCGAGGGTGCCTCGGACATTGACGACGACGGCACGGCGAACTGGTGGGGCTACGTGAAGCCCGACGTGAACGGCAATACGTTCGCGGGCACCACCTGCGCCGCGACCGGCACCTGGGATCCGGTTCAGCAGGCCCCGGCTCTGCTCGAAACGGTGGGCCCGTGCGGTCAGTTCGACGGTCAGAACATCTTCTAAGTTCGATCTGACGACTATCCGATGAGTCAGTGGCGGGAGGGCAGCCTCCCGCCACTGATGGAACCCTCGCTCTCACAACGGACCCTGTTATGACGCGACCCGGACGAAACAAAACCACAGCAGGCATGACGCTGATCGAGCTCATGATCGCCGTAGCCATCATCGGGATCCTCGCAGCGACGGCGGTGGCCGGTTGGCAGAACTTCCAGCTGCGTACCAAGATGTCCGAAGGGAAGAGCAACGTCTCCTCCATCCGAGCGATGCAGATCAGCTACGGATCGGAAGCCGGGGTCTTCGTCACTGCAGCGCCGTCGCCCGCGCTGGCGGGACAGCCCAACAAGCAGCGCCAGGCCTGGCGGCAGGTGCGCCAGAATTTTTCATCGGTGGCCAACACCGGTTTCGATGTGATCGGATGGAAGCCCGAGGGCGCGAGCTTCTTCGATTACGATGTTGCCGCGAACTTCATCCCGGGAGCCGGACCGCGCTTTACGGCGGCTGCCTACGGCGATGCGGATGGCGACGGCTTCTTCTCGGTGATGGTCTACGCCCACATCGATACCCAAGGGAACCCGGAACCCTGTGGGCTTTGTGGCCTTCTCGGTCTGCCTCCGGTCGCCTGGGACGTCATCAGCTGCGCCCCGACGTACGGCTCGACGACCCAGATGTCGACGAACCCGAACTGTGGCTTCGCGACCGCGGACGATTACTAAACCGAATCCCTGAAAACGCCGATGGTCTCCCACGTCCAAGAACGTCGGAGCCCCGTATTTCGACATGATCGTTGCAAGAATCCTGCTAGTGCTCGTCAGCTGTTTCGCCATGGCGGCTACGCATCAGGCGGTGAAACCCCCGACCCGGGCCGAGCAAGGCGAGCTGTTCGTTCCGCGCCCCCAGGTCGCACGCGCTTCGGCGCTGGGCTTCCACTCGGTCATCGCGGATTACTACTGGCTGCGCGCCGTCCAGATCGTGGGAGGCGCCCTTCGCCCCGAAGCGGAGGGGCGCATTCTCGGCCAGTTGATCGACGTGGTAACGACCCTCGATCCCCACGTGAGTCACCCGTATCGCTTCGCGGCGGTGTGGCTGACCGGCTCGCGCGAAGACGTGCTCCAGGCGAATCGCCTGCTGGAGCGCTCGCTCGAACCGCATCCGGACGAGTGGCGGAACCGCTTCTACTTGGGTTTCAACCACTTCTACTACCTGGGTGAGGACGCCAAGGCCGCCGAAGCGATCGAAGCCGCCTCGCAGCTCCCCAAGGCGCCCGATTACCTGGGTCGCCTGGCCGCACGCCTCAAAGCGGGATCGGCAGGTCTCGACGTGTCCGAGGCGTGGCTGCGCCAGCTCGTTGAGCAAACCGAAGACGGCTACTTGCGCGCGGGCTACCTGCGCGCGATTGACGAAATCAATACCGAGCGACGGGCGCAGGTGCTCGACACCGCGCGGGAGCTCTACAAGCAACGTAACGGACGGGACATCGAAGCGGTCGAGGACTTGCTCGAGGGTCCGAATCCGGTCCTCTCCGCGTTGCCCGATCAAGTACACGACGCCGACTGGGTTCTCGACGAGCGGACCGGTCGGATCGTTTCGAGCTTTTACGGATATCGCTACGAGCCGCAGTTCATGGGCGCTGCCACGGGGCCGCTGTTTGCGAGCGAGTCGGAGCAGAAGGACACACAGGAAGACGGACGGCGGGATCAATGACCGAAAACTCACATTCGCTCGTTGAGGTGAAAGACCTCGTCAAAGACTTTCGACCGGGGCTCGGAAAGGGCAAGAAGCGCGTCCTTCACGGCATCTCGTTCGAGGTGAACGACGGAGAGATCTTCGGATTCGTCGGGCCGAACGGCGCGGGCAAGACGACGACGCTGAAGATCCTCATGGGACTGATTCACGCGACGGAAGGTCAGGCGTCGATTCTCGGACACGACGTTTCCGAAAGCGCCTACCGTCAGCACATCGGTTTCTTGCCGGAGAACCCGTACTTCTACGACTACCTGACCGGGCGCGAGTTCCTGCGCTTCTACGCGAAGCTTGCCGCGACAAGTGATCGCAAGCGTATCGACACGCTCCTCGAGCGCGTGGGCTTGGCGCACGCTGCAGACGCGCGCCTGCGGACGTACTCGAAGGGCATGTTGCAGCGAATCGGAATCGCCCAAGCGTTGGTACACGACCCGAAAGTGATCTTTCTCGACGAGCCGATGAGCGGACTCGATCCGATCGGTCGCAAAGAGATCCGCGATCTCATCCTCTCGCTGAACCGCGAGGGGAAGACGATCTTCATGAACACGCACATCCTCTCGGACGTCGAGATGATCTGCGATCAGGTTGCCATCATCGTAAAAGGGCGCATCGAGTACCGCGGTCGCCTCGACGACTTCCTGACCGGTGAAGACCGGCAGACGGACGTGGTCCTCTCGAGCGTGGTTCCCGAGCTCGTGGACCGCTTCCAAGAGGAATTCGGGTGCGAGATTTCGGGGCTCGGCGAGACCATCGAATTTCGCGTGGCCGAGAAGCACTTGAACGAGCTCCTCACGGCGGCGCTCGCTCGCGAAGTGACCGTGCATTCCGTCACGCCGCACCGCAAATCCCTGGAATCGCTCTTCCTATCGGCGGTGAACCGAGGAGAAACCGAGGAGGCGCCGTCGTGAAGCCGACTGCGAACCGAGGAGGCGCCGTCGTGAGCCGACTGCGAAACGAGGAGGTGTCGTCGTGAGCGTGACCCGCATCGGCGCGATCGCAGGCAACACCCTGCGTGAAGCGCTCCGTCACAAAGTTCTCTACGTGCTGCTCGCCTTTGGCCTGGTGCTGATCTGCAGCGGCGCGCTCTTGTCGTCGCTCTCGTACGTCGAGCGCGAGCGCATCCTGCAGGACATCGGGCTCGCTTCCCTGCGCCTGTTCGGAGCGGCGATCGCGATCTTCGTCGGCGTCGGGCTGATCCATCGCGAGGTGGATCGGCGAACGATCTTCACGATTCTCTCGAAGCCGGTGTCGCGGAGCGAGTTCCTGATCGGGAAATTCGCGGGCTTGACGGCAACCCTGTGGATGCAAGCGGGCATCATGGCTGCGGTGTTCGGCATCGTGTCGCTTCTGCTCGAGGCCCCGCTCGGTTGGGGACACCTGGCGGCCGTTCTCCTGGCCGCGCTCGAGTTTTCGGTCCTCGTGGCGGTCGCCACCTTGTTCTCGTCATTTACGACGCCGCTCTTGGCTTCGCTTTTCACGGCCGGCTTCTACTTCGTGGGCCACCTGACGCGCGATCTTCGCGAGCTGGGCATTGCGGCGAAATCTCCCGAGGCAGCGCGCATCACCGAGGTGATCTACACGATCGTCCCGGATCTGGAACGCTTCAACGTGTCGACCCAAGCGGTGCACAACTTGCCGATTTCGGTCGAGCAGGTCGGCATTGCGGCAGTCCTGGCGTGTGTCTACTGCACCATGATGCTCGCCGTTGCTTCGATCGCGTTCGAGCGTCGCGACTTCCGCTAGCCTGCGCCCATGTCGCATCTGGCGGGGGAGGACCCGGCGCTTCAGCTCGCTCTGTGGCTGGCTTCGCTGGCCTTCGTGTTCGGCTTGACCCTCGGATCCTTTCTCAACGTCGTGATCCATCGCTGGCCACGGGGTGAGTCCGTCGTGCACCCGCGGTCGCGTTGCCCCCACTGCGGTCATGCGATCGCCGCGTGGGAGAATATTCCGGTCGTCTCCTACCTCTTGTTGCGCGGACGCTGTCGCGGTTGCGGCGAACGCATCTCGCCTCGCTATCCACTGCTCGAGCTCGCGACAGGTCTGCTCTTCGCCGGAGTCACCTGGCGCTACGGTTTGTCGTTCATGACGCCGCTCTTCCTGGCGTTCGTCGCGGCGTTGCTGACCGCCGGTGCGATCGACTTCGACGAGCAGATCATTCCCGATGAGATCTCGCTCGGCGGCTTGGCGTTCGGACTCGCTGCGGTTCCCATTGCTCAAGCGCTCGACGGCGGATCGTGGGTCTTCGGGTTGCAGCGCGCGTTCTTCGGCGCGGCTCTCGGGAGCGGCTTGTTGTGGGCGGTCGGTTTTTTCCACGCCCGCTACTGCGCGGCCCGCGGACGCCGCTTCGACCACTGGCCCGAAGGGGACGATCCGTTTCCGACGCCGCGCGAGGCCGATTATTGGCTCTGGTTTCCGGGGCTGGGTCTCGGCGACGTCAAGCTCCTCGCGATGATCGGCGCTTTCTTGGGCCCCGTCGGCGTCGTCTACACCATCCTGCTTTCCGCTGTCGCCGGCCTGGTCTTCGGCCTCGTTGCGGCGTGGATCACGAAATCGTGGGACACACCGTTTGGCTTCGGGCCCGCCATCGCCGGCGGCGCGATTCTCTGCTTGCTACTCCCCGAGATCGCGCGCTTTTAGCCCCACGAGAAAGCCGCCGATAAGCCGGTGATGAAGTCTTCGGCCCCGCGCCACCGCTTTGTTCCGGCCCTCGAAGGTCTGCGGGGCGTCGCGGTCCTCCTCGTCGTCGCGTTTCACGCGGGGACTCCGTGGATGCCGGGCGGCTTTGTCGGCGTCGAAGTGTTCTTCGTGCTGAGCGGCTTTCTCATCACGACGATCTTGCTGCGCGAGATCGATGCCACGGGTGGGCTTTCGCTACTCCCGTTCTACCTTCGTCGCGCGTGGCGGCTACTGCCCGCCCTCGTGCTCTTGCTCGGCTGCATCCTCGCCCTTTGGCTCCTCCTGGGAGAATGGCAGGAGTTCGCGACGTCCGCCGAGGGAGCGGTAGCCGCGCTCTTTTACTTCACGAACTGGGCCGACCTCTTCGGTTGGCAGACGGGATTTTTCTCGCACACGTGGTCGCTCTCGATCGAAGAGCAGTTCTATCTCGTTTGGCCTCTCGTGTTGCTCGCGATCGTCCGTCGCACGGGTCGGTACGCAATGTGGGCGGTCGCCGCGCTCGCGCTGGCACTCTGGGTGCGCAACGCGCTCCTCGCGCCTCACGTCGATCCGATTGCGCTCTACCTGGGAACGTTCAGCCGCGCGCCGGCTCTCCTGGCAGGCGCCGTGTTGGGCATCGCCTACCTGCGGTATCCCGCTGTCGTGGACCGCGGAGCCCGTGCTGCGGGCGGAGCCTCTGCCGGGCTCGCAGCGGCGGGGATCGGCCTCGCTTCACTGGTCGCCTCCCCCCAGCAACCATTGATGTACGTCGTCGGCTTCCCGCTCGTCGGTCTGGCATCCGTCGTCCTGATCGCGGCGTCGCTCGGCTCCGAAAGCACCGCACTTCACCGCGCGCTCGGCTCGTGGGCGCTCCGGTACGTCGGTCGCATTTCGTACGGGCTCTACCTCTGGCACTACCCGGTCTTTCTGCTGCTCAATCCCTCTCCGTGGTGGATCAAGCTCACACTCGGCACGGCGGTCTCGATGGCCATCGCGGCGCTCTCTTTTCACCACCTCGAACGTCCGCTCCTCGAGCGACACAACAAGCGCGACGATCGCGTTCACGGGGTGCCGGCACCCGCCTAGGCTCGGATGCAGTAGCGTCCCCGCATGGCACAAGGCGGCAACGAATCACAGATCGAGTCTTGGAACGATGCAGGCGAGGCATGGGCGCGTCAGCAAGAGCGCATCGACATTCAGATGGCGCCGCACGCCGAACACGGCCTGCGCGCCGCGAACGCGAAACCGGGTGAGCGCGTCGCGGACGTGGGGTGCGGTTGCGGTACGTCGAGCCTCGCATTGGCGGAGCGGGTCGGCCCGGAAGGCGCCGTCGTCGGCGTCGACGTCTCGCGACCGATGCTCGAGTGCGCGCGTCGCAGGGCCGCCGGGCTCCCCAACGTCTCTTTTGTCGAAGGAGACGCACAAGTCTTCTCGCTACCCGAGCCGGTGGATCTCGTATTCTCGCGCTTCGGAGTGATGTTCTTTTCCGATCCCGCTGCCGCGTTCCGCAATCTGCACAGCTGGCTCCGGCCCGGCGGTCGGATGGTCTTCGTGGCGTGGCAGTCGCGCGAGAACAATCCCTGGATCGCCATCCCGGCGCGGGCGGCGGCGGATTTCGTTCCGCTACCCGAGCCTCCCCCGCCCGGCGCACCGGGGATGTTCAGCCTCGCGGACCCCGATCACGTGCAATCCCTGCTCGGTGGGGCCGGCTTTCGCGACATCGCGATCCAAGGAGAGAGCGTGCGGATTCGCCCTCGCGAAGGCTCCGCTGCAGAGGCCACGGCTCTCTTCATGGACATCGGGCCCGTACCGGGTGCGCTACGCGAGGCCGGGGCGGAGGCGTCCGTCCATCAGCAGGTCGCCGAACGGATGGAGGCGCTGTACGAGGACCAGCGAGGTCCCCGGGGGGTGGAGCTCGATTCCGCGATCTGGGTCGTCGAGGCTGCGGCGTAGTGGATCCCCGGGGAGGATTCGAACCTCCATTCGCAGGTTCAGAGCCTGCTGTCCTGCCGTTAGACGACCGGGGACCAAGTAGTCACTGGTTTCGCTGTCTTACCCGAGGCCTTGGACTTCGACAAGTCATCCCGGCGAGAAGTACCGTCGCAGCCTGGTTCGTGCGCTGCGGCACCCCAGATGAACTGATACGGTTTCCCCCCGGGCAGTTCCTGCGACTGCTCACACTTCTCTTCGACAGGACCGGTGTTCCGATGAAGATCTCCGTCGATCAGCTCAGCGAGGAGCCCCGGAGCTACGCGTTCGACGCCGAGCCGGAATGGTGGGTCGAGCGAGAGACCGATCCGAGCCTCCGCGCGCTCATCACCGAACCCGTCGCCTACACCGTCACCGGCTCGAAAATCGGCGCTTCCGTCTACCTCGAGGGCAACACGGAGACGATGCTGACGCTCGCGTGCAGCCGGTGCCTCGAACGCTATCGTCACCCGCTCTCGGAAGGTTTTCGGTTAGTTTTGGAGCCGGCCGGCGACCGGGTGCCTGCGGATCCAGAGGGAGCCCGGCAACTGTCTGAGAACGGGTTATACGTTTCCGACGAACTCGAGTACGGCTGGTTCGCGGGGCCCGAGCTGGTCCTCGACGATTACTTCGCCGAACTCGTGGCGCTGTGCGTACCGGTTCAGCCGGTTTGTCGGGAAGATTGTCTCGGGCTTTGCCCGGTTTGCGGAGTCGACCGTAACCGGAAGGCATGCTCGTGTGTAGAGACTCCTGTCCACCAGCCGTTCGCCGGACTAGCGGCGCTGCGCGACAAGTTGGCAGAGAGAAAAGGGGACCGATCGTGATTGCACCGAAACGACGCACGTCTCGTTCGAAGCGCGACAAGCGTCGCAGCCACGATGCGCTGAAGGCGCCTGCGCGCGCCGTGTGTCCGAGTTGCGGCAGCCCGAAAATGCCCCACCGCGTGTGCGGAAACTGCGGCGTCTATCGGGAGCGCACCGTGATCGAGACCGACGAGGACTAGAGTTTGCTCGCGCTGCTATTCCCGGGCCAAGGCTCGCAAGAAGTCGGAATGGGTCGCGACATCGCCGACCATTCTGCCGGCGCGCGCGAAATTTTTGAACGAGCCGACCAAGCGCTCGGGATGGGCCTTTCGAAGGTCTGTTTCGAAGGGCCCGAAGAAGCGCTTACGCCCACCGAGGTCCAGCAGCCGGCGATCCTCACGACGAGCATCGCGATGCTCCGCGCGTTGCAGGAACGTTGCGAAGTCCGACCCGACTATCTGATGGGTCACAGTCTCGGCGAGTACACCGCATTGGTCGCCGGCGGCGCGATCGATTTCGAGGACGCGGTTCGGCTCGTGCACGCACGCGGTCGGTTCATGCAGGAAGCCGTGCCCGCAGGCCGCGGGGCCATGGCTGCTGTGATGGGTAGCAAGGCCTCGGTAGTCGAACAGGCGTGCGCCCAGACAGAGTCCGCAGGCGGCGGCGTGGTTCGGCCCGCGAACTACAACGGTCCCGCACAAACGGTGATCGCGGGAGAGGCCTCTGCCGTCGAAGCGGCATGCGAGGAAGCGAAGCGTCTCGGGGCCAAACGCGCGGTCTTGCTGCCCGTCTCTGCGCCTTTTCACTGCCCGCTGATGCAACCCGCCGCGGACGCGCTGGCTACGGAACTCGGCGGCCTCGGCTGGCGCAACCTCGAGACGCCCGTGATGGGCAACGTCGAGGCGCAGCCGTACCGCGAGGCGGCGCGGATCCCGGATCTCCTACAGGCGCAAGTGACCGCACCGGTCCGCTTTACCGAGAGCGTTGCCGCCTTGGTGGCCGCCGGGGTGGATCGGGTCCTCGAAGTCGGCCCGGGAAGTATTTTGTCGGGCTTGGTGGCACGGATCGAGCGTCGCCTCCCCCGGGCGTCAGTCAGCGATGTCGAAGGGCTTCAAGCCGCGGAAGATTTCTTGGCGGAGGGAGCGCGTTAATATGCGCCCGAGAGCCGAGGGAGCACTCGATTCACAGGAGGATTGGGGATGGCCTTAGCGGAACGCGTGAATGAAATCATCGTCGAGCAGCTGGGGGTGTCACGCGAAGAGGTGGTTCCCGAAGCCTCCTTCGTCGATGACCTGGGCGCCGATTCACTCGACATCGTCGAGCTGGTCATGGCGATGGAAGAGGAGTTCGACGTCGAAATCCCCGACGAGGACGCCGAGAAGATTCAAACCATCGGGAACGCCATCTCCTATATCCAGGAGAAGCTCAAAGCCTAGGAGCCGCCATGGCCTCCCCCGCAAAACACGGCGTCGTCGTGACCGGAATGGGCGCCGTGACTCCCCTGGGCCGATCGGCCGAGACGAGCTGGGAAGCGGTCGTCGCCGGCAAATCCGGCGTGGACCGCATGCCCGCGTTCGTCGAGGCCGAGCTGCCGGTAGCGATCGGAGCCCCGGTCCGCGGCGACCTCGGGGCGAACGATCTCGACCCGAAAGAGCGGCGACGCCTCGACCGGGCGATCCTGCTCGCCCTGACCGCGGCGGAAGAAGCCGTGGCCGACGCGGGCATCGACTTTTCGACCGTCGAGTCGGGCCGCGCTGGCGTCGTGATCGGCTCGGGAATCGGCGGCATCTCGACCATTGTCGAAAATCACAAATCGTTCCTGTCCCGCGGTCATCGCCGGGTTTCTCCGTTCATGATTCCGATGAGCTTGACGAATCTCCCGGGCGGCTACGTCGCGATCCGCTACGGCCTGACCGGGCCCATCCAGTGCCCCGTATCCGCGTGTGCAAGCGGGGCGCAGGCGCTGGGCGAGGCGGCGAGGATCATCGAGCGCGGCGACGCGGACGTCGTGATCGCCGGTGGGACGGAAGCTTCCCTCATTCCCTTCGTCGCGGCGGGCTTTCAAAGCATGCAGGCGCTGTCCAACCGAAACGACGCGCCGGAGCAGGCGAGTCGTCCCTTCGACCGCGACCGGGACGGGTTCGTGATGGGCGAAGGAGCCGGGCTTTTCATTCTCGAGCGCGCCGAGCACGCGCGGGCGCGCGGCGCCAAGATTCGCGGCCACCTGCTCGGCTACGGGGTCACGGCCGACGCGTCGCACGTCGCCGCACCCGAGCCGAACGGTCGCGGCGCCGAAGCCTGCATGCGTCGCGCCCTCGAAGATGCCGAGCGGGACGCCACCGACGTCGGCTACGTGAACGCCCACGCGACGAGCACCCCGCTCGGCGACCGCATCGAGGCGGGCGTCATTCGGCGCGTTGTCGGCGAGGCGGTCGCGGTGTCTTCGACGAAGGGAGCGACCGGCCATCTCTTCGGCGCCGCGGGAGCGGTCGAAGCCCTCTTTTGTGTCCGTGCCCTCGAGACCGGTATCCTCCCCCCGACGCTCAACCTCGAGCAGCCCGACGAAGAGTGCGAGCTCGCGCACGTCGCCATGACCGCGCGTTCGTCCTCGCCAAGGGTCGCTCTTTCCAACTCTTTCGGATTTGGCGGCACCAACACCTGCTTGGTGCTCGGACGCGAGGAATAAATGGCGGACCGAATCGCACTGGCGAGTGACCATCGCGGGGTGGCGCTGAAGGAAGGGCTTTCGAAGCGACTCCTCGAAGAGGGGTTCGAAGTGCGCGATTGCGGAACGAACAGCGCGGACTCGGTCGACTACCCGGACTTCGCCGTTCAGGCGGCACGTGCCGTATCCACGGGCGAAACGCCTCGCGCGATCGTGATCTGCGGTTCCGGCCTCGGGGTGAGCTACGCCGCGAACCGGTTTCCCGGGGTGCGCGCCGCGCTCGCGCACGACGGCGAAGCGGCCGCCGCGTCCCGCGCCCACAACGACTCGAACGTACTGGCCTTGTCCGCCGACCGGACGTCGGTCGAGGACGCCTGGCGCATCGTTCGAACCTGGCTCGACACGCCCTTCGAAGGGGGACGTCACGAACGCCGCGTCGCCAAGCTCGATTCCCTGACGCCCGTCGCCGGCGCCGCCGCTCTCGCGGAAGAAGATCCCGAGATCGCGGCGTTGATCCGCCGGGAGGCCAAGCGGCAGGCGCTGAACCTCGAACTCATCGCTTCCGAGAACTTCGTCTCCGAAGCGGTGATGGAAGCCACGGGCTCGGTCCTGACGAACAAGTACGCCGAAGGCTACCCGGGGCGACGTTACTACGGCGGTTGCGACGTGGTCGACGAAGTCGAGCGCATCGCGATCGACCGCGCCAAGGAGCTCTTCGGAGCGGGGTATGCGAACGTGCAGCCGCACTCGGGCTCACAGGCGAACGAAGCCGTGTACCGCGCGACGGTTTCACCCGGCGACACGGTCCTCGCGATGAACCTCGACCACGGCGGACACCTGACGCACGGCAGCCCCGTGAATTTCTCAGGCATGCTCTACAACATCGTCGCGTACGGGGTACGCGAAGACACCGAGCAGATCGACTACGACCAGGTTCGCGAGCTCGCCCGCGAACATCGGCCGAAGCTCATCCAGTGCGGGACCACGGCGTATTCGCGCACTCTCGACTTTGCGGCGTTTCGAGAAATCGCCGA
Organism: Myxococcota bacterium; assembly: GCA_965223705.1. Lineage (GTDB taxonomy): Bacteria > Myxococcota_A > UBA9160 > UBA9160 > UBA6930 > UBA6930. The sequence goes on from OZ245015.1 coordinate 1,123,726, forward strand.
CGAGGTCGGCGCGATCCTCTTTGCGGATATCGCGCACATCGCCGGGCTCGTCGCGACGGGCGTCCACGACAGCCCGGTCGGTCGTGCGCACATCGTGACGACCACCACCCACAAGACACTCCGCGGTCCACGGGGCGGGTTGATTCTCACGAACGAGGAGGAGCTCGCGAAAGCGATCAACCGCGCGGTCTTTCCGGGCGGGCAGGGCGGCCCGCTCATGCACGTCATCGCCGGTAAGGCCGTCGCCTTCAAGGAAGCGCTCCAGCCGAGCTTCCGCACGTACTGCGAACGTGTCGTCGCGAATGCCCGAGCGTTGGCGGCGAGTCTCGCGCAGCGCGATGTCCGCATCGTGGCCGGTGGAACGGACACGCATCTCTTCATGATCTCTCTGGTCGGGCGCGACGTGACCGGGAAGCTCGCGCAGAGCGCTTTCGAGGACGCCGGTATCACGGCGAACAAGAACATGGTGCCCTTCGATCCGAGGAAGCCCATGGTGACTTCCGGCGTGCGCTTTGGCACACCCGCGGTGACGACCCGCGGGATGGGCGAGGCGGAGATGGAACAGATCGCATCGCTGATCGTTCGCGTCCTCGATCGTCCGACCGATCCGGCTTCGCTCGCCGAGGTGCGCGCGGATGTCGAAGCGCTGTGCCGACGCTTTCCGCTCTATCTCGCCCACTGGTCCGAAAGCGACTAGAGCTTGCGCTGCCCCTACTGCGCAGAAGTCGTCAACCGGGTCATCGACTCGCGGCTGACGCGAGACGGTCGCGAGATCCGTCGACGGCGGGAATGCCTCGAGTGCTCGAAGCGGTTCACGACGCGCGAGCGCCTCGAAGAGGTGCTGCCGAAAATGGTGAAGCGTGACCAGCGGCGCGAGGAATACGATCGCAACAAACTCGAACACAGCCTGCAAATGGCCTGTGCGAAACGACCCGTCAGCGAGAACGAGTTGCAACTACTCGTCGATCGCGTCGAGCGGCAGCTCCAGGAAGTCGGTGACGCGGAAGTCGCCACGGCGCTGGTCGGTGACTGCGTCCTCGACGGATTGATCGAGCTCGATCGGTTGGCCGCCGCGCGCTTTGCCTCGGTGTTTCGCGGGTTCGACAGCGCGGATGACTACGCCGCATTCTTTGCATCGATTGAACGCAAGCCGACGCCCTAATGGCACGAGCGCTACAGCCTGAACAGGCGATGCGCCTGGCGCTACGCGCGGCGCGGCGCGGCAGTGGTCGGGTTTTCCCAAACCCGCCTGTCGGCGCCGTGGTGTACCGGGGCGATCGCGTTCTCGGGCGCGGCTCGACCGAGCCGCCCCCCGGACGCCACGCGGAAATCGTCGCGCTCGATCGCGCGCGTCGACGTCACGGCGCGGGTGCCGTCAAGGGCGCCTCCCTCGCGGTCACCCTCGAGCCCTGCTGTCACCGCGGCCGTACCGGGCCATGCACCGACGCGATTCGCGAAGCGGGGATCCGACGCGTTGTGATCGGGCACCGCGATCCCCATCCCCGCGTCTCCGGCGGCGGCGTGCGGGACGTTGCGTCGCGCGGGCCTCACGGTCGTCGAGGACATCCTGGCGAGTGACTGCCGGGAACAGCATCGGGGTTTTCTGTCTTTGCAGCTGCGCGGCCGACCGTTCGTCGCGCTGAAGCTCGCCGCGACCCTCGACGGGAGGATCGCGACCCGCACCGGCGAATCCCGCTGGATCACCGCCTCCCCAGCGCGCGCTCGGGTTCAAACCCTTCGAGATCGCGCCGATGCCGTGGCCGTCGGGTCGGCCACGGCGCGCGCGGACGATCCAGAACTGGCGGTTCGGCGCGGGGACCGGGTGGTGCGCCGCCCAGTCCGCGTCGTCTTCGATTCCGGTCTCACGTTGCCACGCCAGAGCCGGATGGTGCGCGAGCACCCCGAGCTCACCTGGGTTCTCGCGACGCGGAGCGCCAGCGCGGCGCGTCGTCAGGCCCTCCGGGCCTGCGGGGTTCGCGTGCTCACCGCGCGCGCGCGCGCCGGCCACCTCGACCTCGTCGCGGCCCTCGAAACGCTTGGCCGTGAGGGGCTTTCGGACCTCCTCGTCGAAGGCGGCGGGGGTCTCGCCGGGGCGCTACTGCGCGCGAACTTGGTGGACGAACTCCACTGGTTCGTGGCTCCGACAGTGCTCGGCGGAGACGGCGTGCCCGTTCTGTCGCCGCTCGGCATCACCGCCCTCCGTGATCGCATCGATCTCCGCGGCCCGACCCTCGCGCGGGTCGGCGGAGACTTCTACGTTCGCGGTAGGCTTACCCCCGAGATCTCGTAGATGGTGAACATTTATCCCGCCGACTTCGACGCCAGTGCGCTGCGCATCGCTATCGTGGTGGCGCGCTTCAACCACCTCGTCTCGTCTCGCCTCCTCGCGGGGAGCCTCCGCGAGCTCGAGCGTCGGGGTTGCGAGAACGTCGACGTCGCGTGGGTCCCCGGGGCGTACGAAATCCCGCAGGCCGCCCGCCGGCTCGCCGCATCGGGTCGCTACCAAGCCGTCATCACGCTCGGCGCGGTCATCCGGGGAGGCACACCCCATTTCGACTACGTGTGCCGCGCGGTGACCGACGGCGTCCGCGACGTGATTCGCGATACGGGCGTTCCCGTGACCTTCGGTGTTCTCACGACGGACGACGCCGATCAGGCTCTCGAGCGGACCGGCGGAACCGCAGGGGACAAGGGCAGCGAAGTGGCGCTCGCGGCCATCGAGATGGCGCGCCTGACGCCGCTCCTCGAACAGCCGCCGAGGTCGGCGTGAGCTCTCCGCGCCACGCGTCGCGGCAACGAGCACGGGTGGCCGCGTTACAAGTGCTCTACGCCATCGACGTCCGGTCCGACGCGGGCAACTTCCGCGAAGTGGCTGAGGAGACGTTCGCGAACGCGCTCGGCCACATCGAAATCCCGACCGGTGCGGAGGCCTTTGCGAAAGAGCTGGTGCTGGGGGTCGCCGACGAGCGCGAGTCGATCGACGCCGCAATCGTTCGTCACGCGAGAAACTGGCGCCTCGAGCGCATGCCCGCTGTCGACCGGAACGTGCTGCGTTTGGGAGTCTTCGAGTTGCGGCGCGGTCTCGCGGCGCCCGTGGCCATCGACGAATGTCTCGAGCTCGTCCGTCGCTTCGGCGGCGAGAGCAGCGTCTCTTTCGTGAACGGCGTGCTCGACGCCTTCGCTCGCGACCTCCCGGAGGGCGCGTCGTGAGCGCCGGGCTCATTCTCGGCGTGTCTTCGGATGCCGCGGAAATCGCCGGTGCCGAGCTGTTGATCGCTCCGTGGTGCGCGTCCGACCGTCCACCCCGGGGCGCGGCCGGTCGGGTCGATTGGCGGATGTGCGGGCTGGTTTCTCAACTCATCCGCGACGAACGACTGACTGGCGAGCGCGACGAGAAGCTCCTCATCGCCACCCATGGACGATTGCGGGCGCCGCGGGTGCTCCTTCTCGGCATGGGCGACCGCACCGCGATCGACCCGGAGCGGGCGACCGACGCCGGCATCTTGGGCCTGCGCAGCGCTATGGAGCTCGGTGTCTCCCAGATCGCCCTGTCGTCCGACGTTTTTGGCGGGCTGCCCGCGGATCGGATGCTTCCCAACCTCGTCCGCGCCTTGGCGCCCGTGGCGGCCGAAGCGTCGGATCCGCTCCATCTGGAATTTCTCGTGGCTCCAACCGAACGCAGCGCAGCGCGTGAGCGGATTGAGCGCGTCGTCACACGGGGGCTGCGGGAGTTGCCGATGCGTCTCGCCTCAGGGCAGACCGGTGGACGAACCGGAGACGTCCGACCCCGTGAAAAAGGGGACAAATCCCCCCGGGTCTCTTAAGTCGTCGACCCACTGTCCCGATCTGGAGGAGATCGCAAAGCCTGGGGAGGGGTTGCGCAGCCCGGATGCGTCCTCGACCCAACCGCTCGGAGAGTCGCCATGATCGCCGCGTGTCCGCGCTGCAGCGCCCGCTATCGCGTCCAACGTGAACGCCTGACCGGTGACGGGGTTCGTCTCCGCTGCGCCCGATGTGAGGCCGTCTTCCGGGTTCGCGCGCCGCGCGGGGCCCCGCCCGAAGCCGCCGCTCCGCAACGGCCGGCGCTCGCCCGTCATCGCCCGGCCGGGCCCGCAGCCGAGCGCGTCGCTCCCCGAGATGCGCCGACGCCCCAACCCGGAGCGGCCGGAAAGCCGCTGGTGCTTTTGGGCTTCGGTGCGAAGGACGGGCTCCACAACTGCATGCGGATGCTCGAGACGCGCTACCAGCCCGAACTGCTGCGCGACGGGGTGCAGCTTCTCCTCGAGATCTTTCGCCGCTCCCCCGCCTGGGTGGTGCTCGGCGACGGCCTCGCGCGGATGCACGCAGCCGAAGTCACCGAACTTCTGAAGCGAAGCGGCAAGACGGATGCTCCGCGTACGATTTGGGTCGGCCACCCGAGCGATGCGTTCGTCCCGGGATTCGCGCCCGACCACCAGGTCGACGACATCGATCTGCTGGACGGGTTGGGCTTGCTCCTCGGTGTGTCGCCCGCCGCTGCCGCGCCACCGGAGGTCGACCGCGCCACGTTCGGCGACCGCACTCCCGATTACTCGGAGGCCCCGGAGCCCCACGCGAAGGTTCCGCGACACGCCGTTCCCAGCCGGGATTGGAGATCCGAACCGGAACCGGCGGCTCGGGCAGCCGCGCCGCAGAGGGCGCCCGAAGACGATCCCCAAGACGCCCCGAGCTGGAAACCCGACGCGCGATCCCTCGAATCTTTCGAGGCAGAGCTCGGCGAACCCGCGCCCGCCCGCGCTCACGCTGAGCACAAGGTCCCGCCGGTGGTTCGCCCGCCGGCGCCGGCGCTCGAAGACTCCTTCTCGGCCGCGATCGGCGGCGGCGACCCGTCTCTCTCCGACGACGCTGCCGACAGCTTTTCCTTCGACGACCCGGACGGCGGCTTTGCGGGTTCGTTCGGTGCGGAGGATCGGGACCGCACGCCGGAGTTCTCGGGAACGTTCGGGCGACCCGAGGAAGATGATCCGTTCAATGCCACGCTTCCGGACGACGACGATTTCGCGCCGCTCCGGCCCTCGGACACGGGAACCGGCAGGGATCCCTTCGCCGCACCGTCGACGGACGCGGCGAACCCGTTCGCGGCGCCGCGAGCCGATGAAACGAATCCCTTCGCCGCGCCGTCCGCCCGCGGTGCGGAACCCGCCGATCCGTTCGGAGCGCCCGCGGCGCCATCCGCACCCGAGCCGGGCGGAAGTGACTTCTTCTCGCTGACGCCCGACGAGGCGCAAAAACCCCCGCCGCCGCCGGCGCCCGGAGCGGGTCCAGTGCCCGGTCTCGATCCGGTTCTCGCCGATATGCGCTCCGAGGCCGAGCGCTTCGCGCGCATCGTGGTCTCCGACATCGTCCTCTACAACGAGGCCAAGTTCGCAGCGGCGGTCGAGGGCGGAAAGGTGCTCGAGGTGATGCGCGCGGAACTCGAGGAAGGGCGCGATCTGTTTCGGGTCCGGGTCGATCCGCGGATCCGCGACGAGCGGGACTTCCTCGCCGATGAGATACTTCGCGTCGCCGCGACTCGGGCTGGCCGCTAACGCTGGCGTAGCCTGGGTCGTAGGCGAGCGGACGTCGTGCTGCGTCGCTTGGGTGCTCGCCCAGCTCACGACGGCCTTGCACTGGCGGCGCTGTGGTATACCTCGCCCGATGAACGGGGTTTACCGCAGGAAGACGCCGCTCGCGTGCCGAGCTGTTCGCGCGGCCGCGCTCACCGTCGCCGCGACGCTCCTCGCGGGCTGTGGCTACCAGTTTGTCCGCTACCAAGATGCCTTGGGCGACACCCGACGTGTCGCGATCGTCGGATTGGGAAACGAGACCTTCGAGCCCGGCGTCAATGCGCTCGTGACCGAGGCCCTGACCCGCGAGTTTCACCGCCGAAAAGCACTGATCGTCGTCTCGGATCCGGAGAGTGCCGACCTCGTGATCGGCGGGGAAGTCGACCGGTTGCACACGGAGAGCTTGAGTTTCTCTTCGATCCAGTTCGCTCTCGAATACCAGCTGACCCTGCGCGTCGCGCTCGATATCACGCGGCGCGACGGCACGACGGTCCGGCTCGATCCCAATGCACTCCAGGAATCGGAACTCTATCTAGCGAGCTCCGATGTCGAAGTCGCACGACAAAACCGACAGGAAGCGCTCCGCCGGGTGGCGACGATGCTGGCAAGCCGCGTACACGACGCGTTGTTCGAGCGCATGACCCCCTGACGGATGGCGCTCACTCCGGAAGAACTCGCCGCTGAGCTCGACGCGGGGAATCTCCGTCCGGCTTACCTCATCGCAGGGCCGCAGGCGCTCTTCCGAGACGACGCACGCGCCGCCCTCCGCGAGCACGTGCTCGGCCCGTCGCCCGACGCCTTCCGCCTCGACGTGCTCGAAGGCGCGAACACTGCACCCGGCGAACTTCTCGACGCCGTTCGTGCGCTTCCGGTCCTGGGTGGTCGCCGGCTCGTCGAATTGCGCGATCCCGACGCGCGGCGCGGAGACAAGCTCGGCGCGGCGATCGCCGAGGCGGTCGTCGAGCAGTGCGAGCTCGACGCCGAAGCGGGCTGCGTCTTTGTCGTCACCGGGGAGAAGATCGATCGGCGGTCCGCCTGGGCGCGCGAGTTCAAGGAGCCGGCGGGGACGGTCGCGTGCGAAACACCCAAAGGAAAACGCGGTCTCTCGGCGTTTGTCGGAGCCGAGGCGAAGCGCCGCGGGATTCGCCTCGGTTCGGGCGCGGCTTCGGCCCTCGTCGATCGCATCGGCCCGGATCTCCTCGCGCTGCGGTCCGAGCTCGAGAAGCTGGCGCTCTTCGTGTCCGAAGGTGAGAGCGTCACGGCGCGACTTGTCGTGGACGCCTCCGCTGAAGTCGCGGAGGAGCCCATCTGGGAGCTCACCGACGCCATCGGCAATGGACAGACGGGGGAGGCGTTGCGCCTGCTCGGGCGGATGCGGGGCGCCGGTGCGCCTGCGCCGGTCATCCTGGGATCCCTTGCGAGCCATTGGCGGAAACTGCTGCGGATCGAATCCGGTGCTCCGGTGTCCGGACACCCCTACGCCGTGAAGAAGCTTCGCGCCCAGGCCGAACGGTACCGGCCCGGGGAGCTTCAAGTGGGCTTGCGCGGTATCTGGGAGCTCGACGCGATTCTGAAAGGCGAGGGTGTGCTCGACCCCGAGGTGGCGCTCGAGCGGCTCGTTCTCAATCTGTCGCGATGAGCGAGTGAGCTAGCTCGAAAGCTGGCGCACGGCTTTCGAGAGCCGAGAGACACTGCGGCTGGCGCGGGTCCGGGGAATGACGCCCTTGCTCGCAGCTTTTCGAAGCACGCGCTCGGCTTGCCGGAGGGCCGTCTGAGCTGCGGCGCTATCCCCGTCGGAAATCGCACTCCGAAGGGTTTTTACCGCGCTCCGCATGCGTGTTCGGACCTGTCGGTTTCGAAGTCGCCGCTTCTCGTCCTGGCGTGCGCGTTTCTCGGCGGATTTGTGGTTGGCCACGGGCTTTCCTCTGCCGCCGCCGAGGCGCTCGGCACCCGACGGGATTGCGCAGGGTAGAGGGCAAGTGCCCTGGGGTAAACCCCTTCTCAATATTTCAGCGGATGCGCGAAGCGGCCGATAGACCCGACAGTGATGGGCAACTTGAGCGCAACGGACACTCGATATCGCCGGATCCCGACGTGGGCGGAGACCCGATGCCACTGGATCCAAACCTGGGCCGCGATCGCCCTGCTGGCGCTGGCCGCCCCGGTGGCGGCGCAGGACACGAGCGGCAAACCCGCCGGGCCTGCGGTCGTTTCCGAAGCGGCCGAGCCCGCCGGGCCTGCGGTCGTTTCCGAAGCGGCCGAGCCGGAAGAGGGTGAAGTCACCGTCCCCGAAGCCCAGGTGGAGACCGTCTCACCGAGCGTGCCCTCCGCCCGCGAAATTCTCACGGCCGAGTGGAACCGAACCGGCCGCTCGCTCTCGGGGCGCGTCGGTGCAACCCGGGAGCGGCTGGTCGAGCTCGGCATGGTGGGCTTCCCGCCGGCCGCGCGCGCGTTGATCCTCGACGAGACCCTGGGCGACGAGCTCACACGTGCCGAAGGCGCGGTGGCGCTGGCGCCGGGTCTCCCCGACTCCCACGCCTTCCACGCGCTGGCCCTCCTCGCCGACGGTTCGCCTTTGGCGTCGTTGCGCGCATGGGCTCGCAGCGCCGCCGCAGCCCGGGGTCACTTCGAGGGACGCGTTTGGTTGCAAGGGCACGGCTGGGCCTGGCTCGCGCTGGTCCTCGTATTGGGAGGAGCGCTCTACCTGCTCGTTGCCGGGTGTATCGCGTTGCCTCGGCTCGCCGTGCGCTTCGCGGGGCCCGAACGGAGTATTCCGCTCGCCGCCGGAGTCGCACTGCTCCTCATCCCGGTAGCCGTCCCAGGCGTTCTGGGCGTCGGAATCCTCGGGATGCTGCTGGTGCTGGGAGCCCTCGCGCTCGCAGCGGGATCCGGACTTACGCGTTTGTGTGTCGGCGCTGCGGGCGCCGCGTGCATCCTCGGCACGTACCCGGCGCTCGACGGCGCCGTTCGAAGTTTCGGGATGGTCGGCTCCGATCCGGTTGCGGAGGCGGCGTACAACATCGATTGGGAAACGGCGTCGGCGATCGATCTCGCCCGGGTGCGAACCGAGGATGTCGATCCGATGGCGCGCCGCGCGCTGGCGACATGGGATCGCAGGCGAGGGCGCCTGCAGAGTGCCCTCGACCGCTACGAAGGTCTGCTGGGCGCCCAAGCGGCCACCGAGATGTTGAACAACGCGGCGAACCTGCGGCTGTCTCTAGGAGACGCCGAGGCGGCCATCGGACTCTACGAGCGGGCTGCGAAGCAATCCCGCGACCCGGCGATCTTGATCAACCTGGCGGAAGCGTACGGGCGCACGATTCGACTCGACGAACAGAATTTGGCGCTCGCCGAGGCGCAATTGATCGATGCGGCCGCCGTCGATGAGCTAACCCACGGCGACGAGGCCACGCGGCTTCGCGACATGGGGATCAGCGTCGAGGAGATGGGCCGTCGACTCGAACTCCGTCCGCGGGTCACCCACGCAGCAGCGCTGCGCGCGGGGATTGCGCCCGCAATCGCGGAAGAGCGTTGGGTGTTTGTCCTCGCGTTGTTCGGCGGTTTCGCGCTCGCGTCGATTGCGCTCGGTCAGTGGCTGCCCGACGGTCGCTCGGTCTCCGCATACCTCGACGGTAGAGCGGAGCAGACCCACGGACGGGGAGCCACAACGGACCCGTTTGAACGCCTGCGCCGCGCCGGCGAGAACCGGACGCGAAAGAAGCGTCTCCGCTGGGTCTCTCTCGGCCTCGGAAGCATCGTGCCCGGTGCGGCGGCACTCCTCGGCGCGAAACCCCTGACCGGTTTCTTCGCGTTGTTCGGCTTCGCGGCCGCCGGCGCGTCGTGGCTTTTGCGCAATGGAATCTTTCCCGATCCGCTTGCGGCGGGCCTCCTGCTCCACGGACTCGCTGTGATGGCCGCGACTCTCGCGATGTGTGTCTTCGCCTGGTGCTCTCTTTCGTCGCTCTACGCGCTCTGGAGGGATTGAGGCTCGTGTCAGCACTTCTCGGAAATCTGCGCGACTTCGGCATGGGCGAAGTCTTTCAGCTGATCGGTCAGCAGCGAAAGACCGGCGTGCTCCGGGCGGAAGGCCCCGACGGTCGCATCGACGTGATGTTCGACGGCGGTCACGTGGTCTCCGCGACCTACGCGGGCCTGCACCCGGGGGCGGCGCTCGGCGACATGTTGGTGCGCCTCGGGATGATGACTCCTGAACGCCTGACCGACGTCGAGCGGGCGCGGGCTTCGTCGACGTCTGAGAGCTTCGAGCGCTTGCTGTCGCGGATGGCAGAAATTCCGATGGACGCCATCGAAGAAGTGAAGGATGTCGTCACACAGGAGGCGCTGTTCGATCTCCTCCGCTGGAGCTACGGATCGTTCGAGTTCAGCGCTCACCCCGTCACCCATACGAAGCGTCAACAAGATTTGCTCCCTGCAGAGCAGATCTTGATGGACGGACTGCGCATGGTGGATGAGTGGCAGAGCTTCCCGCCGGAGGTGCGCGACGAGCAGACGGTGTTCGCGAAAGCGGAGTCCTTCGACGCGTACCGCGCCGCGTTCCCCAGCGAGTCGATCGACTGGGTGACCGCGGCCGAGCGGCTCTACTTGTTGATCGATGGACGTCTGCCGGTCCGTCGCGTCGTGGATCTGTCCCGACTCGGAACCTTCGAGGGCTGCCGCATCTTGGCGGGTCTCGTCACGTGCGGCGCGGTCGAACCCCAGGATGAAAGTCGCGGCGGCCTCGCGCTCCGCGGGCTCGACGCGGTTCACTCCGGAGCCTTTCGCTGGCTCGGCGTCGGCGCCATGGCCCTGCTCCTGGTGATGGCGTTTTGGGTGACTTCGCCGCGACTTCCGGACCCGCCCGACGGCGTCATTCCGTTGCGGACCCACCTCATGACGTCGCTTGCGGCTCGCTTCGACACGTTGCGGGCGCGCCGACTCGCCGACGCCGCGGCCCTACTCGAGCCCGGGCGAAGCCTTCACGCGAGCGACATCAGCCGACTCGCGCCCGCCGACCGAGAGCCCTTGTGGGGCGCCCCAGGTGCTCCCTACTATCATTCGGGGGACGATGGCGTCATCGTCGTCCTGGCACCGGAGCACTGACGCTCCGCTAAGCCGCGGCACCGGAGCACTGACGCTCCGCTCGGAGGCCCGTGAGCGCCCAGCAAGCCCGCACCAGGCAGACGCTCGTTTTCGACGACAACCAAACCGCGGTGCTTCTGTACGGCGAACGCGAGGAGACCCTCCGTCTCATCGAAAATGAGTTGGGCATCCGCGCGCGCGCGCGAGGCAACGAGGTCCGCCTGATCGGCGACGAGGCACCGGTTCGCGCCGGAAAGAAAGTCTTGGAGGGGCTCTACGGCGTGCTCCGCTCCGGCGGAGAAGTCGGCCCGCGCGAAGTGCGCGACGCCATTCGCATGGTCGCGAAGGAGCCCGACGTCCCGCTGGAAGAAGCTTACGAAGATGTCCTGGCCGGTTTCGGGGGGCGGCGAAAGATCGCCGCGAAGAATCACTCGCAGCGGCGCTATGTCGAGGTCATTCGCGAACGCGACGTGGTGTTCAGCATCGGGCCCGCGGGCACGGGCAAGACCTACCTCGCGATGGCGATGGCGCTCGCCGCGTTCGGACGCCGCGAGGTCGCGCGGGTGATTCTCACCCGGCCGGCCGTCGAAGCGGGGGAGCGCCTGGGATTTCTCCCCGGTTCGATGGCGGAGAAAGTCAATCCGTACCTGCGGCCGCTCTACGACGCGCTCCACGACATGATGGATTTCGAGAAGGCCGCGAGATTGATCGAGCGGGGCGTCATCGAAGTGGCGCCCCTGGCCTTTATGCGCGGGCGTACCCTGAACGACTCTTTCGTCATCCTCGATGAAGCGCAGAACACGACGCCCGAGCAGATGAAGATGTTCCTCACTCGCCTCGGCTATCACTCGAAGGCGGTGATCACCGGGGACGTTACCCAGATCGATTTGCCGGCGGACCAACCGAGCGGCTTGATCGACGCCCGACGAAAACTCGAAGGCGTGGAGGGGATCGGTTTCATGTACTTCACCGAGGCCGATGTCGTCCGTCACCCGCTCGTTCAATCGATCATCCGAGCGTACGATCGCTTCGAGAGCCCGCCCCGAAAATCCGGGGCGACGGATCCGAGTCAGGACGAACGCGAAGCCTCATGAGCGTCGTGATCGCGGCGCCAGGGGTCGACGCACAGCTCGTCTCCGACCTGACGACCTTCGCCACATCGCTGCTTCGAGCCGCCGGCTACCCGCAAGCCGAACTGTCGCTGGCCATCGTCAGCGACGCCGAAATCGCCGCGCTGAACGCCCGCCACCGGAACCGCAGCGGGCCGACGGACGTGTTGTCCTTTTCGCTCGTCGAGGGCGAGCACGCGGACTTTCGCGGTGTCATGCTCGGAGATGTCGTGGTGGCGCTCGGAGTCGCGGAACGCCAAGCCGCGGAGCAGGGGGTTTCGGTGACGGATGAGCTGCGACGCCTGGTGATCCACGGGCTCCTCCATCTCGTGGGGTTCGACCACGAGCTCCCCGAGGAAGCCCGCGCGATGCGCGCCGAGGAGGAACGGCTCTGGCGAGAAGTGTCGGACTAGACGAGTCGGAGACGGCTCACGCAGGCCGGCACGGCGTTTGGCTCGCGCCGACGCTTGTCGCCCTGCACGTTGTCGTGTTCTGGCTCGCGTTCCCCCAGCGAATCGGCGGGCTCGTGTTCGATTTCGGGTGGGTCTTCGCGTGGTGGGTGCCTGCGACCCTGATGCTTGTGTGCGACCGGATGCCCACCCGCCGCGCGGCCCTCGTCGGCGGCGTCGCCGGCTGGCTGGCCCACGCGGCGCTCCTCTACTGGGTCTACATCGCCGCTGTCCGCTATGGCCGGGCCAGTCCCGCATTCGGCGCAAGTGCCGTTCTCCTGCTCGGCGTGTACGGCGGATTCTTCACGGCGGTCTTCGGCGCGGTCGCGGCTTGGCTCCCGGGGCGCCGTGCGTCGACACCCCTGGTGCTGGCGTCGCTCTGGGTTGTGCTCGACTGGTTGCGAACGGTCTTCCTCACCGGGTTTCCTTGGGGAACGCTGGGCTACGCCCTTCACGGCGACCCGTTCGCACGGGCCTGGGCGCCTTTCGCCGGGGTGTACGGCCTCTCCTTCATCGCCGCTCTCGGCGGCGTGGCGCTCCGCGATTTGCTGGCGCGCCGCCACGTCGGGCGGAGCCTCGCTTGGCTCGCCGCCGTCGCCCTGCTTCACGTCGGGGGCGCCCTCCTCGTTCGAGAGGCGCCCGACGAGGAGGCTACGGCGCTCCGGGTCGGCATCGTGCAGGGAAACATCGAGCAGGGGGAGAAGTGGAACCCCGAGCGCCTGGCCGAGACGCTGTCGATCTACCTGTCCGGGACTCGGGAAGCCGTGCGCCAGGGCGCGGAGATCGTCATTTGGCCCGAGACCGCGGTTCCCGGACTCATCGAGTATGACGACGGGCTGCGCGAGCGCGTCGCAACGCTGGCCGCCGAACTCGCCACGCCGCTGATCGTTGGCGGCGTCGGGGCGGAAGGGCTCGAAGAAGCTCGAGGCGGCGACCCGTCCGCCCTCCGCTACTTCGACAGCGCGTTCGCGGTCCACGCCGACGGAGCGATGGGCGATCGCTACGACAAGGCTCATCTCGTTCCGTTCGGCGAGTACGTTCCGCTTCGCGCCTTCATCGGTCGCTTTGTCTCCGCAGTAGCGAGCGGCGCGACGAGCGGCGACGTCACCCCGGGACCGGGACCGCGGTCACTTCGTGTCGGGCGCGTCGGCGGCAATGAGCTCTCGATCGGGGTGCCGATTTGCTATGAACTTCTCTTCCCGGATTTGGTGCGCCGCTTTGCGCTCGACGAAGCTGCGTGGCTGGCCGGGATCACGAACGACGCTTGGTACGGCGCGACGGGAGCTCCGTACCAGTTCCTCGCGATCACGGCGTTGCGCGCGGCCGAGAGTGGTCTCTGGCTCGCAAGGGCAGCGAACACCGGCGTGTCGGCGCTGATCGATCCCACGGGACGCGTCGTCGAGCGAACAGAAATCTTCGAGCGCGGGACGATCGTCGGATCGGTGGTGCCGCGCCCGGCGGCATGGCCGGCCACGTTCTACTCCCGGGTCGGCGATGTCTTCGTACTCGGGTGCGCGTTGGTGTTGGCGGTCCCAGCCCTGCACACGGTGCGAAAGAAGTTGCGAGCGGAGCGGCGCGTTGAGTGATAGGTCATCGAGCGGAGTGGCGTCGTGAGTGAGAAGCAAGTGATAGATGGGGCGATCCTCACCGAGCGCCTTCGCGATGTCGAGCGGCGGTTCATCGAATTTCGGGGGCGGCTTTGACGAGGCGGCGCTCACAGCGCGCCGCGACGCCCTCGAGACGGAGAGCGCCGCTCCCGATCTGTGGGAGGACCGCGAACGCGCCGAAGCCCTGCTGCGAGAAAAGCGCGGCGTCGAGCGCGAACTCGAGTTTCTGACCCGCCTGGCGGAGCTCGTCGAGGAAGCGGAAGTTCTTCTCGAGCTCGCCGAAGAAGCGGAAGACGACGACGCGCGAGCCGAGGCTGCGGACAGGCTGCAGGCTGCGGACGAGACCCTGGCCGATGCTGAGCTCCAACAACTCTTGGGCGGCGAGCACGACGCGAACAACGCCATCGTTTCGATCAATTCAGGCGCCGGTGGCACCGACGCGGCGGACTGGGCCGACATGCTCTTGCGGATGTACCTCCGCTGGGCCGAGCGCCGCGGTTTCAAGAGCGAGATTCTCGATATACAGGCCGGCGAAGAAGCGGGCCTCCGCTCGGTGACCGTGACGATTTCCGGCGACTACGCGTTCGGCTATTTGAAAACCGAGGAGGGCGTGCACCGATTGGTTCGTATCTCGCCCTTCGACGCCCAGCATCGACGCCACACCGCCTTCGCGAGTGTCGCGGTATTCCCCGAAATCGATGATTCCATCGAAGTCGAGATCGAGGAAAAGGATTTGCGAATCGACACGTACCGCGCCAGCGGTGCGGGCGGACAGCACGTGAACAAGACCGACTCCGCTGTTCGCATGACGCACTTGCCGACCGGGATCGTCGTCCAGTGCCAGAGCGAGCGATCCCAGCACAAGAATCGCTCCCAGGCGATGCGCGTCTTGCGCGCCCGTCTCTACGAGCACGCCCGCCTCGAACAAGAGGAAAAGCTCGCCGCGATGCGTGGGGACAAACAAGAGATCGGCTTCGGAAGCCAGATCCGTTCCTATACCCTCCATCCCGCGCAGCGTGTGAAAGACCACCGAACGTCCGTCGAAATGGGGAACACCGAGGGCGTGCTCGACGGCGACCTCGATCGCTTTATCCGAGCGGCCTTGTTGCAGAAGAAGCCCGCCGAGGCGGAGGCATGACGGAAACTCGAGAGGAGGCTCCGTGAGCGAGCAAGAACAAGAGGTACGTCGCGGCAGGCTCCATGCCCTGCGCAAAGCCGGAATCGATCCGTTTCCCGCGCGCGTCGAGCCCTTCGATGCGGTCTCGGCGGTGCGGGCGGCTCACGACGCCAAGGACGAGGAGACCCTCGACAAGGAGGCACCGGCAGCGGCGGTCGCGGGAAGGATCCGCGCCAAGCGGTCCTTCGGCAAGTTGCTCTTCCTCGAAATCGAAGAAGCCGGCGTGCGCATCCAGCTCTCCGCGCGCAAAGGCGAAACACCGGACGACGTGTTCTCGGGGCTCAAAGAACAAGACATCGGCGATTTCATCCGGGTGGCGGGCACGGTGTGGCGCACGAAGAAGGGCGAGCTCACGATCGCCGCGAACGACTCGACGCTGCTCGCGAAGAGCCTGCGCCCGCTGCCGGAAAAATGGCACGGACTCTCCGACGTCGAAGCTCGTTTTCGGCAGCGCTACCTCGACCTCATGGCCAACCCACGGGCGCGCGAAATCTCGATCCTGCGCAGCCGGGCGGTGAGTGCGATGCGAAGTTTTCTCGACGAGCGCGAGTTTCTGGAAGTGGAGACGCCGGTTCTTCAGCCCTTGTACGGAGGGGCCGCCGCGAGGCCCTTCGTGACACACCACAACACGCTCGACCAGCAGCTCTACCTGCGGATTTCCGACGAGCTGTATTTGAAGCGTCTCATTGTCGGCGGGCTCGACCGCGTCTATGAGATCGGCCACAACTTTCGCAACGAGGGCATGTCGCGAAAGCACAATCCAGAGTTCACCATGATGGAGTGCTACCAGGCGTACGCGGACTACCGCGACATGATGGATCTGACGGAAGCTCTGGTACAGCACGTCGCGACGAAAGCGCTCGGCCGGCTCGACCTCGAGTACCAGGGGGCTTCGATCGATCTGTCCGGCACCTGGCCCCGCGTCTCGATGCGCGACGCGATCGCGGAAGCCACGGGAGTCGACATCTATCCGGTCGACGATCTCGGTGCGTTGCGCGACGCGATCGCCGCCGCGAACGAGCCCCCCGTCGAAGCGCCGACCTGGGCCAAGGCGGTGGATGAGCTGTTCAGTCGCGCGGTCGAGCCCAATCTGATCCAGCCGACGTTCATCACGGATTACCCCGCGGCGCTCTCGCCCCTGGCGAAGCGCAATGCGGCGGATCCCGAGCTCGTCGAGCGCTTCGAACTCTTCCTCGGCGGTTTCGAACTCGCGAACGCGTTCAGCGAACTCAACGACCCCGACGACCAGCGCCAGCGGTTTGAGGACCAGCGTCGCGCGGCGGCGACCGGGGACGACGAGGCACATCCCATGGATGAAGACTATCTGGCGGCGCTCGAATACGGCATGCCTCCCACCGGCGGCCTCGGCATCGGCGTCGATCGGCTGGTGATGGTGCTCGCCGACGCGGCCAATCTCCGCGAGGTGATCTTGTTCCCGCACCTCCGCCCCGAAGCGTCCTAGTCGGCGAGCGAAGGAGGGCTCGTGGAGCAGCTTCTCGAGGTTTTGTCCGGCGCGGGTGGCGGTCTCGCACTGGCGTTCATCGTCGGGATCATCGTCGGCATCGCGACGCTCGTACTACTCTTCATCGGCTCCGCGGTCGTCGTGTTGGAGCACTTCGCGCGCGCGACGCGCAGCGTTCCGCGCTTGCTGCTCGTGACCTTGGTGTGGGCACTCCTCCTCACTCCGCTTCTCTTCGATTTGTTGTTTCAATCGATGGCCGGGGCGCCGCTCGCCGAGCGGCTACCCGTGCTCGCGCGGGCCGCGCTGATGATGCTCCTCCTCGTTCTCCTCGCCGAGTGCTGCGTCGGACTCCTTCTGCGGTTTATCCGGGGCGAGCTTCTCGGGCGGATCGTTTTGTGGAGCCTGGCGGTGGGCTACGCGCTCGTTGTCGGCGGCATCGGTCGCCCTTGGCTCTCAGCGGTCCCGGCCGCGGTGATGCTGCTCGCGCTTCTCTGGTTGCGCCGCCGCCGCGGCATGTCGCGCTTTCTGGCCGCGTGTTGGATCGCGGCCGTTGTCCTTTCGCTGGGCATTCCCTTGGCGGCGACCGGCGGCTCACCGGTCGCTGCCGAAACGGGCTTGCTCGTGATCGGGTTGGTCGCCGCCGCGATCGGGCTCGGCCTGGTCCCGCTGGCCGCGGCGGGTTTTCTCGAGTCTCGGGGCGGTTACGAGTGGTTCATCGCAACGCGTTACTTGTTCGCGAAGAGGCGTCAGACGTTTATCTCCGTGATCACCGCGATCTGCGTCGCCGGAGTTGCGGCCGGCGTCTGGCTCATCGTCACCGTGTTGTCGGTGATGAACGGTTTTGAGCGGACCTGGCGGGAAGAAATCATCGGGAACCGAGCGCACTTCACGGTGCACAGTCCGTTGGGATCGATCAATGACTACTCCCAGGCGCTCAGCACCCTCGACGCCGTCGAAGGCGTGATTGGCGCGTCGCCGTACGTCGACGCCGAAGGCATGGTGCGCGGCAGCGCCGGCGAGATCATTGGCGTGCGCGTTCGGGGCATCGACCCCGAACGCATCGCGACCGTGACCGATCTCGCGTCGGATCTCGTCGAGGGCTCCGAGGGCGCGCTCGATCAGCTAGCGCCCTCGCTCGGCGACTTCGACGAGGGCCTCGACCCGCCACTGCTCGTGGGCAGTCAGCTGGCTTCCTCCCTGGGGCTTCTCGTCGGCGATCCGATTCTGATCGTCGTCCCGTTCGGTGGCCCCGCGACGCCCTTCGGGCCAGGTCCGCGATTGAAGCGCTTTCGACTGGCCGGGATTTTTCAGTCGAGCTTCTTTCAGTACGACGAGATCTACACGTATACGAGTTTGGCGGCGGCTCAGGATTTCCGAAGGCTCGGCGATGTCGCGAGTGGCATCGAAGTGCGCACGACGGATTTCTACCGTTCGAGACAAGTCGCCGAAGAAGCCGAAGCGGCGCTCGACTTCCGCTACTACACCCGGGACTGGAAGGAGTTCTTTCCCGCTTTCTTCCAGGCCTTGAAGACCGAACGCGTCATGATGTTCGTGTTGCTCACGATGATCATGGTGGTGGCGGCCTTCGCGATCGTCGTCACGCTCATCATGATGATCATGGAGAAGTCGAGCGACATCGCGATTCTCAAGACCATGGGCGCGACCGACGATTCCGTCGAGCGGATCTTCGCGATCGAAGGAACCTTGATCGGGTTGCTGGGCACGGTTCTCGGGGTCATCGCCGGGATCGCCGTGACGACGCAGCTCGGCTGGGTCCAACAGCAAATCGAAGGGCTCACGGGTATCGATACGCTTCCCGCGTCGATCTACCAGTTCTCGACGCTGCCGTGGGAACTCGATGCCGGACAAATCGCCATCGTGGCAACCATCGCGATGGTGCTTTCGCTCGGAGCGACGCTGCTCCCCAGCCGCCACGGTGCACGCCTCGCACCCGCGGAAGCGCTTCGGTACGAGTAGCGGTCGTGGGAAACGAGCCGATCCTCGAGGCGCGGAGCCTCCACAAGTCGTTTCGAACCGAAACGGCGGAGATTCACGTCTTGCGGGAGGTCGACTTGGCGCTCGAGCCGGGAGAGCGGCTCGCGATTCTCGGCCAGTCCGGGGTCGGCAAGTCGACCCTGCTCCACGTCCTCGGAGGACTCGATCTGCCGACGAGCGGCGAAGTCCGTTTTCGTGGTCGCGATCTGTCGACGTTCGACCCCGTGGAACTCGCGGCGTTTCGCAATCGGTCCCTGGGGTTCGTGTTCCAGTTTCACCATCTGTTGCCCGAATTTTCGGCGCAGGAGAATGTGATGCTTCCGGGGCTCATCGCCGGTGAAACCCGTCGTGCCATGGCCCCGCGCGCGGCGGCGGTGCTCGACGAAGTCGGCCTTTCGGACCGAGCGAATCACCGCGTCGGGAAGCTCTCGGGTGGCGAACGCCAACGCGTGGCCGTGGCGCGGGCACTCGTGCTCGGGCCCGAAATTGTGTTGGCCGACGAGCCGACCGGGAACCTCGATCCCGAGACCGGTGAGCGCGTGGCCGAGCTGCTTCTCGACTTGAATCGCAAGCGGGGAGCGGCGCTCGTCGTGGTCACACACAGCGAGCGACTGGCCGAGCGGCTCGGCCGGCGGATCGTCCTGACAGACGGAGGCGCATTCGATTCCGTCGACCCCACGGGGGCGCCGCCGGTTTCGCAGCTGAGTCGATAACTCGCCGTTTTTTAAGCCTTTTCGTTGTTCGCGGGGAGCTTGCCTGGAATCCACCCCGCAATTACAATCCGAAGCTCGGCTCGCGCGCGGTACCCCAACCGTTCAAAAGCCCAACGCCCACGCGTGCCGCCGAGGGATTCATGCATCTCCGTCCCAACCCCGCCCACGTCCTTCGACGCCTCGTTTGTTGCGTTGTACTGGCCCTGTCGCTGGCCGGATCAGCGGCCCACGGGCAGGTTTCCGCAGCGGCGGGAGGCGGCGCATCGGACGGCGAAGCGGAACCCATTCGCGTGCTCGTCGCCGTGTTGCCGTTCCGAGTCTACGCGTCCGAGCCCCGCGCCGATCTGGAGACTTCGCTGACGGAGCTCCTCGTATCGCGTCTCGAGGCGACGGGCGGCGTCGACGTCGTTCAGTCCGTGACACTGCGCGAGTACTCCGTCGGAGACGGCGCGCTGGCATCCGATGCATCGCTCCGCACCTTGGCGCGCGACGTGGGCGCCGACTATGTCGTCGCCGGGAGCCTCACCGAGCTCGCGGGGCGATTCAGTATCGACGTGCGCATCACGCCGGTCGGAGAAGCCGTTCCGAGCGATACCGTGGCCCTCACCGCTGAGGGCGAAGATCAACTGCTCGACCGGGTCGGCGAACTTTCGGACCTGGTCCTCGACCGGATGGGCGTCGCGCCGCCGGAAGAGCGGATTGCCGCGGTTCGATTTGAGGGCGTACCGGAGCAGCCGGGCATGCGCGCGCTGATCGAACTCGGGCGCGACGACGTGTACGACCGCGATCTGGCGCGCGCCGACGCGGATCGGCTGGCCGAGATCCCCGGAGTAGCCAGCACGAGCTTCCGCACGGAGCGAAGTGACGCGGGGCTCGTGTTGGTCTATCGCATCATTCCCGAGACCGAGCTCCCGCCGGACACGACCCTGCGCGCAGGTGACGAGACGGATCGCGTGGGTCGCGTCGAAGTGACCGGAAATCGTCGTATCGAATCGAGCGCGATCCTCGCGCGTCTCGACACGCAGCCGGGTGCTGTGTACGACAGTCGCAACATCGCGGCGGACGTCCGGTCGATCTTCGAGCTCGGTTTCTTCCGGGACGTGAAAGTGAGTTCCGAAGAAAGCCTCGACGGGCGAGTGATCACCTTCGCCGTCGAAGAGCTCCCAGTGGTGCGCCAGGTGTCGGTGACCGGCAACGACTCGATCGACGGCGACGAGATCCGCGATGCCCTGACGCTCACGACGGGCTCGAGCCTCGATCACCCGGTCTTGATCGAGAACCGCGACCGCATCTCCTCGCTCTACCGTTCGGGCGGCTACTACCTGGCGACCGTCGACTACCAAATCGAAGAGCTCGCCCAGGACGCCGTCGGTATCAATTTCGAGATCGTCGAAGGGAAGAAGCTCAAGCTGCGCGAAATCCGCTTCGAAGGGAATGAGCACTTCGACTCGGACGAGCTCCAGCTCGGTTTGAAGACGCGACCCTGGCGTTGGCACTCACTCGCGACCCAATACCTGGACCACGCCGGCACTTACGCCGAGCCGGTATTTATCCAGGATCTGCAGAACGTCACCGATCGCTATCAGAACGCGGGCTTCCTCAAGGTGGAAGTCGGCGAGCCCGAGGTGGAGCCCACCGAAGAAGGCCTCACGGCGGTCGTCAAGATCACGGAAGGCAGCCGCTACTCCGTCGGCGAAGTCGACGTTCAAGGCGATGAGACGATGGATCTCGACGCCCTGCGCGAGATCATCGGACTGGAAGAAGGCGAGTTCTTCAATCGCGGCATGCTGACCGGCGACGTCGAGCGGCTCGAGCGCCACTACACCGACCGCGGCTTCTACTTCGCGAAGGTCGAGCCCGAGACCGAGCTGTCCGAGGATGATCTCACGGTCAACGTGAACTTCTCCGTCGAAAAAGGACCGCTTTACTTTATTCGGCGCGTCGATATCGCGGGTAACACCATTACGCACGACCCGATCATCCGCCGCGAAATCGCCGTCGTTGAAGGCCAGCTCTACTCGGCGCGCTCCGTCGCGATCAGTCGGGCTCGCGTTCGCCGCCTCGGGTACTTCGAGGAAGTGAACTTCGAACCGCGCCAAACGGACGAGGCCGACCAGCTCGACCTGGGCGTCCGCGTCGTGGAGCGCCCGACGGGTTCGCTCTCCTTCGGCGCCGGGTTCTCGTCACAGGACAGTTTCGTCTTGAACGGGAGCGTCGCTCAGTCGAATCTATTCGGAAAAGGCTACGGAGCCTCCCTGTCCGCAGATCTCGGAAGTCGGACGGACCGCTTCTTCCTCTCGTTCACGGATCCCTACTTCCTCGGATCGACGTTCAGCCTGACGTCCCGCATCTTCAGCACTGATATCGAGTTCTCCGACTTCAAGCAGGAATCAAAGGGTCTCGAATTTACCTTCGGCCACGCACTGAACGACGCGAAGAACGCGCGGGGCTTCTTGCGTTACTCGTATACGAGCCGCGATGTCGACATCGACAACAACTTCGCGAGCGCAGCCGTGCTCCTTCGAGAGATCTTCACCGACGATCAGGACACGAGCATGGTCGGGCTGATCTACAGCTCCGATACGCGGAACGACCGTATCTCGCCGACACGCGGGCGGATCTTGCGGGGTTCGCTCGAGTTCGCCGGGCTCGGCGGCTTTTCGAAGTTTCTGCGCACCGAGGCGACCGCCGTCTACTTCCGCCGTCTCCCCGGTTGGGTGCCGGCCTGGTTCCCGCTCCGCGATCGCTCATCGATCAGCTTCGGCGCGAGTTTCGGTTGGGTGAACCCGTTCAATGACATCTCGGACTTCGATTTCGAGGTGACCGATATCGACACGAACCCCGACGTGGAAGTGCAGCCGTTGGGTCAAATCGATACGGACGCCGAAGTTCCGCTCTCGGAACGCTATTTCCTCGGCGGTATCGGTCGGCGGGGATTGCGCGGTTTCAAAAATCGATCGGTCGGTCCGCGACGGGCAATCGTCGTCCCGGACGTGTTGGGAGGCTCGGGCCTGTACGCACCCATTGGCTATGACACGGGGACCCAAGCATGCGCTACTCCCGACGTCCCCTTCTTCGGCGGTAACGGCAACGGCGCGTGCAACAGCTTGAGCGATAAAGACATCGACGATTTCGACGATATCGACGAGACGGAAGTTATTGGCGGGAACAAGTTCGTTTCGGTCAAAACGGAATATCGGTTCCCGATCTCCGAGGCGCTCGGGCTCGTCGGAATTTTCTTTTTCGACGCTGGTAACGCGTTCGACGAGGACCAGAACATCTGGGACTTCGACGAGTGGCGGTTCGGGACCGGTTTCGGTGGCTTGTGGTTTTCTCCGTTCGGTCCGATCGAGGCGTATCTGGGGTTTCCCCTGGACGCCCTCGAAGACGAGGACGGAAGCGTATTCGAGTTTTCAGTGGGAGGGGCGCAATTTTGACGCACGGAAGTGCAGAGAGGACAGCAGCAATGCAGCGAAGCGCTCGCATGATTTTCGTGGCCTGCCTGGTCGGTTTGGTCTCTTGGTCGATTGCCGCGCAGGACAGCGCGGTCAAGATCGGCGTCGTCGACGTCGAGCAGGCGATCTTGTCGACGCAGGAGGGCAAAGCCGCGCGCGAGGAGTTCAAGCGCAAGGAACAGAAGGCCCAGCAAGAAGTGAAGCCGATGGTCGAGCGGTTCAAGTCGCTTCAGTCGGAGATGGAAGGCAAGAAGTACGTGCTTTCCGACGAGGCGCTGTTCCAGAAGCAGACCGATCTCCTGGAGCTGAAAAACAAGATCGACAACCGCGTGAAAGAGCTGCAAGGCCAGCTGAAGATCGACCAGGGACGACTCGAGGCGCCGCTCAAAGCGAAGCTTGTCGGCGTCGTTGAAAAGGTCGGTCGCGATCGCGGCTTTACCTTGATCCTGGCGCGCGACACACCCGGCGTCATTTATTCCCGAGAAGCCCTCGACATCACCGATGATGTCGTTTCAAGATTCAACGCGGGAGGGTAGGCACCTGGCTCGCATCCATCCGTCGGCTGTGGTCGACCCCGCAGCCAAAATCGCGGACGACGTCGATATCGGCCCCTTTGTCGTGATCGGCCCCGACGTAGAACTGGCGGCGGGCGTCGAGATTCGGTCTCACGCCTTGATCACCGGCTGCACGCGTATCGGCGAGCGGACGAAGGTCTTCTCGAACGCGATCCTCGGTGAAGAACCCCAGGACAAGAGTTTCTCGGGCGAAGCGACGCGCCTCGAGATCGGCGCCGACAACGTGATCCGAGAAAACGTGTCGATCCATGTGGGTACGCCGAACGGAGGGGGTTGTACCCAGCTCGGCGACGACAACTTCGTGATGAACGGCGCACACATCGGCCATGACACGAAGCTCGGCTCGCACATCATCATCGCAAGCCAGTGCGCGATCGCGGGCCACGTGCACATCGAAGACTTCGCGGTGCTGGGTGCCTTCTGTGGTGTGCACCAGTTCGCGCGCGTGGGCGAGTCCTCGATGGTGGCGGCGATGGCGGGTCTCACCAAGGACGCGCCCCCGTACTCCCTCGTTTCGGGACACCGAGCGCATCTGTCAGGGATCAATAACGTGGGGATCCGCCGCCGCGGTTTCTCCGATGAAGTGCGCAGTGCGATCAAACACGCGTATCACCTGCTCTTCAACTCGAACCTCCGGCTGAAGCCCGCGGTGGCGCGGGTCCGCGAAGAACTGTCCGGAGTCGCCGAGGTCGACCGGCTTCTCGCGTTTATCGAGAGCTCCGACCGCGGAATCAGTCGCTGACCCGAGCTGTGACGCTAGGACTCATCGCCGGCCAGGGACGCTTTCCGATCGAGGCCGCGCAATCCGCCAGGCGCAACGGGAAGTCCGTCGTCGCCGTGGCCTTCCACGACCTCTTCGATCCCGATCTCGAGAAAGAGGTCGACGACTTTCATCTCATTTACTTGGGAGAGCTCGGGAAGCTGCTCGGTATTCTCCACGAGGGCGGTTGCGAGAGTGTCTTGCTCGCCGGGAAAATTCCGAAGACCGTGTTGTTTCAAAACCTGGCCTCCCTGAAGCTCGACGCCCGGGCGCTCGCGTTGGCGGCACAGCTCAAGGACCAACTCGACGACTCCGTGTTGGGCCTTTTCGCCGGTGCGCTCGCGGAAGAGGGGTTCTCCGTGCTCGAACAAGCGGATGCGTGTCCGGAGCTGATCGCGGAGCCCGGCACGATCGGCAGCCACACGCCGGACGACGAGCAACGTGCGGACATCGCCTTCGCTTGGCCGATTGCGAAAGCGCTCGGCGGACTCGACGTCGGCCAGACCGTCGTGGTCCACAAGAAAGCCGTGCTCGCTCTCGAAGCGATCGAGGGCACCGACGAAGCGATCCGCCGAGGTGGCGCGCTGGGCGGTCGGGGCGCATGTGTCGTAAAAGTCGCGAAGCCGTCCCAGGATCCGCGGTTCGATGTTCCCGCGGTCGGCCCCCAAACGCTGCAGGTCGCGCAGGAGGCGGGCATTTCCGTCATCGCGGTCGAGGCCGGCAAGACCCTCCTCCTCGATCGTGAAGCGCTGATCGCCGAAGCCGATCGAAGCGGCATTGCGATGGTCGGCGTGCACGAGGGCGAGGTCTAGGCTTTGGACCCGCTGCGCATCACCGTGATCGGCGCGGGGCACATGGGTTCGTTTCACGCCCAGAAGATCATGGAGCTCGCGCAGGAAAAAGCGCTGCGCCTGGTGGGAATCGCCGACCCCGAAACCGATCGCGCCGAGGCGCTCGCCGCTGAATGCGGGTGCCCCCACGGTCCGGATTTTCGCGCTTTCCTCGGCGACGCCGACGCGGCGATCGTCGCCGTTCCGACGCTCGCTCACTTCGAAACGGTCGAGGTGTGCCTCGCGGAAGGCCTCGACGTTCTCGTCGAAAAGCCTATCGCGGCCACTCTCGCCGAGGGCGAGAAGCTCCTTGCGCTGGCCAAGGAGCGCGGTCGTCTGTTGCAGGTCGGACATCTCGAATGGTTCAACGCCGCGATGCAGCGCGTCGCGGAACGGATTACGCGACCCCGTTTCGTCGAATGCCACCGATTGGGTCCATTCACGGCTCGGGCGACGGATGTCGACATCGTGCGCGACCTGATGATCCACGACATCGATATCATTCAGCGGCTGGTCGGTGAAGAGCCCGAACGGATCGAATCGATCGGCGTTCCGCTGCTCACCGAGCAAATCGACTTGGCGAACGCTCGACTGAACTTTCCCGGCGGCTGTATCGGCAACTTCACTGCCAGCCGAGTCTCCCCGACTCCGATGCGCAAGATCCGCTTCTTTCAACGCGACGGGTACTTCTCGATCGATTTCCTCGAACAATCGGTGGTCATCGCCCGGCGGATCCACGATGAGGGCACCGACGAGAAACGCATCGACGTCGAGACGCTCGACATCGACCGAGGTGACGCGCTCCGCGGCCAGCTCGCCGCGTTTGTCGACGGCGTGCGCACGAGAAAGCTCGCCGCTGGTTCGGGAGAGGACGCGCTCGCCGCGCTCCGAACGGCCCTGCGTGTCATCGATGCGATGCCGAGTGTCGAAGAGCTCGCATGAAGACCGTCCTGGTCTCTGCGGGCGATGCCTCGGGAGAAGCACACGCTGCGAGGCTCGTAGACGCGCTGCGATCGGAAATACCGGACGTCGCACTTCGCGGAATCGGCGGCGGCGAGATGCAGCAGGCCGGTGTCGAACTCATCGCGCATCAGCGCGAGCTCGCCATCGGCGGCCTGGTCGAAGTCGCGCGCGATCTGCGTCGCGTCCTCGGTACGTACGGACGCATGCGTCGCGCTGTACGAGACCCGTCGGTCGACTTGTTGATCCTCGTCGATTCACCGGATTTCAACTTGCCGCTCGCCGGCGTTGCCAAGCGCGCCGGCGTCCCTGTGCTCTACTACATCAGCCCGCAGATCTGGGCGTGGCGCGCCTACCGAATTCGAAAGATCGCCCGCTGCGTCGACCGCATGTGCGTGATCTTTCCCTTCGAGAAAGCCTACTACCGCGAGCGCGGAGTCGACGTCGAGTACGTCGGCCACCCGCTGGTCGACCGCTTTGCCGACGACCTTCGCGACCGGGACAGAACCGATCGGGCGCGCCGGGAGACGCGGGCTGAGCTCGGCGCGTCCGAGGGTGACCCCCTGGTGGTGCTCCTCCCCGGAAGCCGTCGCAATGAGATCGCCCAGCACTTGGACATCTACCTAGAGACCGCTCGGCTGTTGGCGCGGAAGCGACCGAGTGCGCGCTTCGTGTTGGGTGTCGCCCCGTCCCTCGAGGGCGACGCGATCGCCGACGCTATCCGGGTCGCGGAAGGGCAGGGCGGACCGAAGATCGAGGTTCTGCGAGGACGCACGATCGACCTCGCGCGGGCCGCCGACGTGGCTCTCTGCAAACCGGGAACCGTGACCCTCGAGCTCGCGCTTCTCGGCACGCCCACGATCGTCGCGGGTCGCATCCATCCCTTCTCTGCGCTGCTCCTTCGCTACGGAACCGACATTTCGGATTTCGCGTTGCCGAACATCGTCGCCTGCGAATCGGTGATTCCCGAGTTCTTGCAGGAGGACATGCGTCCGGACCGCATCGCAATGGCTCTCGACGCATTCCTCGACGGCCCGCTTGCTGAACGCCAGAAAAAGCAACTCGCCGCGGTCGTCCGCCAGTTGGGAGAAGGTGGGGGGATCGCGCGCGCCGCGGCCGTCGCCGCAGAAATGGTCCATGGGCCCGCTCGGGCATAGCCTTGCCGCACTTGCGGGTCTGTGCGCTCTTCCGGTGGCGGCGGGCGCATGGTTGACCTCGTCGCGATGGCGCGAGGGATTCGGCGAACGCTTGGGTGCCCGCCGAGAAGTGCCCCGAGATGCGATCTGGATCCACGCGGCGAGTGTCGGCGAGATTCGCGCAGCGCTTCCGCTGGTCGATGCGCTCCGCAACCGAAACGTTCCCGTCACGACATCGACGATGACGGTCACGGGCCGGGACCTCGCACGCAGGGAGCGTCCGGACGTCGCCTGCTACCTGGCTCCCATCGATCACCCGTGGATCATCGCGCGGGCGCTTCGAGCGACACGTCCGCGGGCTTTGGTGTTCGTCGAGACGGAACTGTGGCCGTGTTGGATCCGCGGCGCGTCGGAGCGCGGCATTCCAGTGCTGTCCGTTTCCGCGCGCCTCTCCTCCCGAAGTGCCGGGCGCTACAAGGTGGTCGGCCCCTGGGTCGGTTCTTTGCTGCGACGCTTCACGGCCATCGGGACGCGTAGCGCCGACGATGCGGAACGTTTCGCGTCACTTGGCGCGTCACCCGACCGGGTGACGGTGACCGGCGATCTGAAGGAAGCCGCGGGAGCGAGCCCGCAACCACTCGACGACGCGCTGCTCTCGGTCCTGGGGGAGGTCCCGCTCGTCGTCGCCGGAAGCACCCACGAAGGGGAGGAACGCGCCGCGCTCGAAGCGTTCTCAGCACAGCAGTCCCGCGCGGCGCTGCTCCTCGCGCCGCGACACGTCGAGCGCTTTAGCGCGGTCGTCGATCTCGTCCGGGATCGGGGATTCCCCGTCCGCCGACGGAGCGCGCTCGCGCAGGGGGCCCCGCCGCTACGCGAAGGCGAAGTCCTCGTCCTCGATAGCCTGGGGGAGCTCGCGGCGGTTTATTCCCACGCGGCCGCGGTGTTTCTCGGCGGGTCGCTGGTGCCGCGCGGCGGACACAATCCGTGGGAGGTCGCCCGGGCCGGGGCGCCGATCGTCGTCGGCCCTCACACCGAAAACATCCGCGCCATGCTCGAGCCGCTTCGTTCCGCCGGTGCGGCGACGGAAGTGGCCGATGCGGCGGCGCTCGGTCGAGAGCTCGAGCTTCTTCTCGGCAATCTCGAAGACGCGCGCTCGCGCGGCGAACGGGGACGCCGTGAAGCTCAGCGGCGATCGGGAGACGTCGCCGAAGCCACCGCTTCTTGGGTGATGGCGGAGCTCGCTCGGTGAGCGCATCGCGGCTTTCCGCGCGTTGGTGGATTCCGCCCGACGAAGCGACACCGGGCAGTGTTCTCGAGCGCTTGCGCGACGCGCTCCTTCATATCGCATCGATTCCCTACGGATGGGGTGCGCACCTTCACCGCCAGTTGTATCGGCGCGGTCTGCGACGCGCCGGCCGCTTACCTTGCGTGGTTGTCAGCATCGGCAACGTCGTTGTCGGAGGTTCGGCCAAAACTCCGCTCGCCGCTTTCGTAGCGAAGTCGCTCCGCGGCGCGGGCGAACGAGTCGCTCTCGCGAGTCGAGGCTACGGTCGCGAGGAAGGTGCTGCGGTGGACGTCGTCTCCGACGGAAGGCACGTATGCAGCCCGGCCGCCCGGTCCGGTGATGAACCGTGGCTTCTCGCCGGGCTCGTGCCGGGCGTCCCGGTGTTGGTGGGTCGCGATCGCCGCCGCGTCGGATTGCGAGCGGTGTCTTTGTACTCGACCGACGTGCTGGTCCTCGACGACGGCTTTCAGCACCACCGTCTAGCGCGCGACGTGTCCATCGTGTGCGTGGACGCCCATGCGGGCTTCGGAAATCGACGCATTCTCCCGGCGGGTCCGCTCCGGGAACCGCTCGCAGCTCTCTCGGCCGCCGACGCGGTGGTCGTGGTCGACGGCGCGCTCTCCCCCGGCGACGACGTCTTGCTCGCGCGCTACAGCGAAGGAGCGCCGCGTTTCACGGCTCGTCGACAGCCCACCAGGCTTTGGAATCTCGCGGACCGCGCGCCGATGGATCTGGCGACGATGCGCGGCCGGCGAGTCGGTCTCTTGTCGGCGATCGCGCGTCCAGCCGGGCTGCGACACACGGTTGCGTCTCTGGGCGCTACAGTCGTCGCGGAGCGCCATTTCCGGGATCACCATCGCTACCGGGCGCGCGATGTCGCGCGCTTGGGCGACGACGCGTCCGTTTGGATCACCACCGAAAAAGACGCGATGAAGATTCGTCCCGAATGGTTGCCGGGGCTTTCCGTTTTCGTGCTCGGTATCGATCTGCATTTCGAGGACCCCGCGAGTTTCGACGCGTTTCTCAAAGACGCGGTCGCCACGGGGCGCGAAGAGAAGAGGATCCGCCGGGGTAGAGGAGTGCATGTCGCTTGACCCGTGCGTACTCGCGCGGCAGCGCCCGCCACAACGCGCGCCGTAGCGTTCGGTCGCCTGCGACGTACGCGCTGAAGAAGGTCGCGAGACCGACCTTCCCGACCCGCGCAAGACAACCGCGCTTGGCGCCCGAACGAAACAGGCGCATGAGCTCGCGCATGCGCCGCGCAGGCGTGAGGTCCGCGGGCTGCGGCGCACCGGAGAGGTCGATCACGGTTCCCTCCGGTTCGGCACCGGAAGCTCCCGAAACGAGCAAGTTCTTGATCTGAAGGTCCGGGTGCGAACCGCCGGCGTCGTGAAAGCGACGGACCGCTTCGCCCAGCGCCCGCAGGCCCGTGAGGAGTTCCTCGATCGAACGGCATGCGGAGAGCCATGCCAGTGCATCTCGGCTGTCGCGGACGAAGACGGTGCCGACGGCGCAGCGGTTTCCGTCCCTCCAGACCAGGGCGGGCTCCGGCACGGGTGCGGAGCGGTTTCGCAAGCTCGCGGTCACACCCAGTTCGCGAGTCGCGCGTTTCCACGCGTCGCGCGGACTCGCGACGAGCGCGCCGAACGCGCCGCCGCGGCGCAATTCCCGGACGAGGACGCGCTCCCCCAGCGCGGGTAGCGACAACACGGCGGTTGCGGCGCGTCCCCGGGGTCCCGGGTGCTCCCGAAACGTTCGGGCCAACGCGCCGACGCAACACAGTTCCAGGTCACGTTCCGACCGAAGCGCGGCTTCGATGCGCGGAGTCGCGGCGAGATCGACGTCACCCCGACAAATCGGAATCAGCTCGAAGCTAGAGCTCTGCAAGTCGGGCGCGCCGCACCAACAGGAACGCGAGTCCCGCCGTCAGGACGTTCGGAATCCAAAGCGATACCGCGGCGGGGAGGGTGCCACTCTCCGCGAGATAGATGCCGACGGAAAGCGCGGCGTAGTAGCCGAACACGATCGCGACACACAGGAAGACGCCCCAGGAGCGCGCGCCTCGCGAACGGCGAAGTCCCAGCGGGACCCCCATGATGCCAAACAGCAGCGGAGCGACGGGAAGGGCGAAGCGTCGATGCAGCTGAATCTCGTACGACTCCGGCGTCAACACGCGCGCCCACGAAGGCGCACGGCCCTCGTTCTCGAAGTTCTCGAGCGCGTCGAAGAGGACCTCGGTGTCGAGCTCGGGCGGGCGCAATCGGTGGAGCTTCGCTCCGAGTACTTCACTCAAATCGAAGGTGTAGCGCGCTTCGCCGAACGCGATGCGGCGGTAGCTGTTCGATTCGGGATGGGGTGTTTCGAAATGGATGTCGCCGTTGGCGAGAGTCAGTGTCACGATCGCTGTCTCGCGATCGAAGTTGAAGTCGCCCCCTTCGGAAAAAACCGTAAACGGGCGCTCCTGATTCGTGCGGTCGGAGATCACGACGCCTGTCAGGCGCAGGTTCTCGTCCCGGTCTTCGACAAACAGCAGCCGCTTTCCGCTGCTGTCGAGACGGATGAACTCTCCGGGCTGGATCATCGACCCGCTCGCCGCGATTTCCGCGGCCATTGCGCGGATATGACGCCGCGCACGCGGTTCGACCGAATGAAGCAGGTAAGCCGTCGTCGCGGCGACGAGCAACCCGCACAAGACGACCGGCGCAGAGAACTGCGCGAGGCTGACCCCAAGCGCTTTCATCGCGGTCCATTCCGAGTCCGAGGAAAGCCGGCCGACCGCAGCGAGCACCCCGAAGAGAAACGCCACGGGAACCGCGTAGGACGCCAACATGGCGCACAGGCTGCCTGCGATTCCCAACACTTCGCTGGGCGAGACCGTGGCGCCGCCCAGATCGCCGAGACGGCGCAAGAGGTTCTGTAGGACCAAGACCGAGCTCACACCGAGCAAACCCACGCCGGCGTACACGCCGACTTCGCGAAGGACGTAGCGGGACAAGGTGCCTGAGAGCTTCATCGGTGAGTATGCTAACGCCCCGGTGCGCATCGGCGAGGCGCGGATCGCTCCGGCGAGACCACCGGCGCGAAAGAAGCGAGGCCCATCATCACGTCCAGCGAGAACCCCGCTGCGGAGACCCGGTGGGCCTGCGAAAACCCGCTCGCTGAGGCGCCCCCGGCAGAACGCCTCTTGGTGTTGCGTTTGGGCGCGGTCGGTGACGTGGTTCGCACACTGCCGGCGGCGAGCGCGCTGCGCGACCACTATGCCGACGCGCACCTCGCGTGGTTGGTCGAGCCCGGCGCGCAAAGCCTCCTCGAAGCGGTTCCTTGGATCGACGAAGTCCTGGTGTTCCCGCGTGCAGAGCTGCGGGAACGCGCAGAGCGGGGGGATCTCCGGGGCGTCGCGGCGCTGTTTCGCCGCTTCCTCCAGGCCCTTCGGGGCGGGCGCTTCGACACCGTGGTGGACTTCCATGCGATCTTGAAGAGCGGCGTGTTGGCGAAGCTCTCCGGAGCGCCCCGCCGGGTGTCCTACGCGCCGCCTTTTTCGCGGGAGGGGGCCTACTGGTTTGCGACGCATCGCGCGCGGCTCGGCAGCGGGAAACGCTCGCGATTCGAACGAAATCTGGGCCTGGTCCGCTATTTGGGCATCGGAGACGAGCCGCGCCCGCGACCTTTCGAGGTCGACGCGATCGCGAAGCGAGAGGCCTGGCGGAGCCTCGGGCTCACGAGCGGAGAACGCCCACCGATTGTGCTCCACCCCGGGACGAGCCCCGGAGCGTCCCACAAGCGCTACACCGTACCCGGCTACGCGGAGGTTGCGCGGCGCCTCGCCGATCGTGACGTGGCGTCGATCGTCACCTGGGGGCCGGCTCCCGGAGAGCGCGAATTCGCCGAGGCGATCGTCGCTTCCGCCGACGGTGCTGCGACGCTGGCCCCGGCGACGCCATCGCTGGTTTCGCTCGCTGCGCTTCTCGCATGTTCCCGAGCTTACGTCGGGAGTGACACCGGGCCGATGCACCTGGCCTCTCTCGTCGGGACGCCTGTGGTGCAGCTGATGGGGCCGACAGACCCCGTGGAAAACGAGCCCTTCGCCGGCACGCCATGGCGGCGCGTCCGCGTTCAGATCGCCTGCAACCCGTGCCGCAGAGGATGCAGCGCCGCTCCGTGTATGGGGCTGATTCAACCCATTGATGTGGTGCGAGAAACCCTCGCTCTGTTGACGGTGGCAGACCGGCGCTGTTAGCGTCTACCCTCTCACCACCCTCCTTGGTTCTCCTAACTGTCCGATTTTGCGAGGAAAGTCACCTGGCCGATCTCTCGATCGTGATCGTCACCTGGAATGCCCGGGACGTTCTGATGGACGCGCTGGCGTCGATCGAATCGGTCGTGCGCGGTCGCACCGACGATGGCCGCATCGAGACCGAGACGCTCGTCGTCGACAACGGTTCCGCCGACGGGTCGGCGGAGGCCGTTCGCGAACGCTTCCCATGGGTGGAACTGATCGCGCTCGATGAGAACTTGGGTTTCGCTCGCGGCAACAATGTGGGGCTGCGACGGGCGAAAGGTCGCCACGCGCTGCTCCTGAACAGCGATACGGTCGTACTCCCCGACGCCCTCGAGTCCTGCGTCCGCTATCTCGACGCACACCCCGATGTCGGCGTCGTCGGTCCCCAGCTGCTGAACCCCGATCGCAGCAAGCAGAATTGCATCCACAACTTCCCGGGCCTCGTCTCCGAAATCGTGCCCAAGGGTGTGCTCGAAACCCTCTTCCCGCGCCGCTACCCGTCGAAGCGGTACGTTCACCCCGAGCCCATCGAAGTCGAAGCAGTGCTCGGAGCGTGCTTGTTCGTCCGGGGCTCGGTGCTCGACGACGTCGGCCTGATGCCGGAGGACTACTTCTTTTTCCTCGAAGAGACGGACTGGTGTTTTCAGATTCGCCGCGCCGGGTGGAAGATTGTCCAGGTGCCAACGGCGCACGTGATCCACATCTTTGGAGCGAGTACGAAGAAAAAACTGCCCGCCCCGACCCGGATTGAATATCACCGCTCGCTCTACCACTTCTTCCGAAAGAACCGAGGGCCGGGTATGTGGTTTGCCGCGGTCGCGCTTCGGCTCGCAAAGCAGTTTCTGTACGCGGTGGCGCGCGCCCCGGTCGCCCTGTTCTCGGCCCGCGCGCGCGGCCGCTGGCAAGGTGACCTGCGGCTCCTGGCCTGGCACCTCGTGGGGCAGCCGGCCTCCTGGGGGCTCTCGGGACAGAGGAAGGTCGAAGGGGGAAAAGCGTGAAAGCCCTGGTGACCGGAGGCGCCGGTTTCGTCGGCTCCCATTTGGTGGACGCTCTCATTCGCGAGGGCCACGACGTGCGGGTGCTCGATAATCTCGATCCCCAGGTTCATGGGGAAGCGCGTCGCCCGCCGGACTACCTCCACCCGCAAGCGGAGCTCCAAGTCGGAGACGTGCGCGATCGAGACGCCGTGTCGCGCGCCATGGCGGACGTCGATGCGGTTTTTCACCAGGCGGCCGCCGTCGGCGTCGGTCAGTCGATGTACGAAATCGAGCGCTACGTCTCGGTGAACAGTGTCGGCGCCGCCGTTGTTCTCGAAGAGGCGGTGGCACGCCGCGACCAGCTCCGCCGCCTGGTCGTCGCTTCATCGATGTCGATCTACGGCGAAGGGGCCTATCGCGACGCGAGCGGGCGAGATGCTTTTCCCGGTCTGCGCAGTGAGGCGGACCTCGCCCGTCGCGAGTTCGAGTGCCGTGGGGAGGATGGTCGGAACCTGATCCCGGTTCCCACCAAGGAAACCAAGCCGCTCAAGCCGACCTCCATTTACGCGGTGACGAAGCGAGATCACGAGGAGATGTTCCTCTCCGTGGGCGCCGCGTACGGGATTCCGACCGTCGCGCTTCGCTACTTCAACATCTACGGGACGCGCCAGTCCCTCTCGAATCCCTACACCGGCGTGATGGCGATCTTTTCGTCGCGACTTCTCAACGGGAATCCTCCGATCATTTTCGAAGATGGCCGCCAGACGCGAGATTTCGTCCACGTTTCGGACATTGTTCGCGCGAACGTGTTGGCGCTCACAAGCGAACGCGCCGTGGGGGGCGTGTACAACATCGGAACGGGGAAGCCGACTTCGGTATCGCAGATTGCCTCGGTGCTCGCAGAGAAGCTCGGCGTCGCTGCGCCCGCGGACGTCACCGCGCAATTTCGCGCCGGAGACATCCGGCACTGCTACGCGGATATCGATCGCGCCCGCGCCGATTTGGGCTACGCGCCGGAGGTGAGTCTCGAAGCCGGCATGGAGGAGCTTCTCGATTGGCTGCGCGGCCAGCAGCCCGATGACCGCGTCGCGGAAGCCGCGGACGAGTTGCAGAAGAGGGGGCTCACGCGGTGAAGCCGCGCCGTGTCGAACGAGGGTCTACCCGCTGATGCCGCGACTCGACTCGCGCCGGTTGGAGCGCCTGGTCCGTCGTTTTGAGGGATTGCGACTCCTGGTCGTCGGCGACGTGATGGTCGACGAATATCTCTGGGGCGACGTCGACCGCGTCAATCCCGAAGCGCCGGTGCCCGTGGTCCTCGTGACCCGAGAATCGACGGCGCTCGGCGGTGCGGGCAACGTCCTTCGCAACGCCGCCGCCTTGGGTGTCACGTGTTCGCTCTGTTCGGTCGTCGGTGAAGACGCCGCGGGAGACCGGGTCATCGATCTACTGAAGGACCTGGGAGTCGATCCCAGCGCGGTGGTACGCGTGCCGGGCCGACCGACGACGCAGAAGACCCGCGTCGAGGCGCGCTCGCAACAGATGCTTCGCTTCGACCGCGAGACGGAAGATCCGATTCCGCGCGCGGTCGCCGCGCGACTCACCGATGCGATCGAAGCGCTGCTCCCGAAGACCGACGGCGTCATCTTGGAGGACTACGGGAAGGGGCTCCTCACACAGGGTTTCGTCAAGGGTCTCCTGCGGCGCGCCATCGATTCCGACGTTCCGGTGACCGTCGATCCGAAGTTCGAGATCGCGATGTACCGGGGCGCGAGCCTCGTGAAACCAAACGTTCGAGAGATCGAGGCGTTTCTCGGGACGAAGATTCGCTCCCGAGACGATCTGGTGTCCGCGGGCAACCGGGTGCGGAAGAAGCTCGGCGGAAGTCCTCTGGTGGTGACGCGCGGTGCCGATGGCATGAGTGTGTTCGACGAGGGTGACGACGCTGTCGACGTGCCCGTCGCGCGCCGGAAGGTGTTCGACGTGCAGGGCGCCGGCGACACGTCGATCGTCGCTCTGACCCTCGCGAGACTCGCCGGAGCGAGTCTCGTCGAGGCTGCGATCATCGCGAACGCCGCTGCCGCCGTGGTCGTCGCCAAGGTGGGAACGGCGACGGCGACGGCCGACGAAATCGCGGCGCTGCTCCCGGATGCGGTGGCCGCGGCCAGGCGAGCGGGGCGCGCGTGATCCGGAGCATGACCGGTTTCGGGCGCGCCACGGTTTCCGTCGGGGAGCAAGCCCTCCAAATCGAGATTCGGACGCTGAACCACCGCCACGCCGACGTGGGGGTCAGGCTCCCTCGAATTCTCCAGTCGCTCGATCACGAGCTGCGCGCAGAAGCGAAACGCACGTTCGGTCGCGGCAAGATCGACATCAGCGCGAACCTCGTTTCCGAAGCGGCGCCGGGCGCCGTCCTGTCCATCGACACCGCCGCGGTTGCGCAGTACGTCGAGGCAGCCGCGTCGTTCGCGGCGGACCACGGCGCCGACGGCGAGCTTCGGTCCGCCGAGCTCTTGGCGTTGCCGGGCGTGGCGAGACTCGTCGAAGGTGCGTTGCCCGAAACCGAAGCCGAGGAAGCGCTGAGGGCCGGTTTTCGCGAGGCGGCCGCGGCTGTGCAGGCGATGCGCGAGCGGGAGGGCGCGGGTCTCTACGAAGAGCTCACGTCACAGCTCGTCCGCGTTCGCGAACTGTGCGCCGCACTCGAGGCGCGTGCGGGTGACGTGGCACAGCTTGTCCGTGAAAGGCTTCGCAAGCGCGCCGAAGGGCTGCGCGACGAAACCGGCATTCTCGACGAAGCGAGACTTCATCAGGAAGTCGTGTTGGCCGCGGATCGCATGGACATCCGCGAAGAGCTCGTACGTCTCGGCAGCCATATCGATCAGTTTCGGTCGACCATCGACGGCGAGGGAGAACCGGTGGGTCGGCGGCTCGATTTTCTACTGCAAGAAATGGGACGTGAAGCGAACACGATCGGATCCAAAGCGGGCGACGCACCGCTCGCGCATCTGGTCGTCGACCTGAAGACCGAGCTCGAACGGATCCGCGAGCAGGTCCAGAACGTGGAGTAGCGCGTGGCCGCTTCCGAAACTCCGCGTGCGCCGGCCGTCCTCCGCATGCTCAACATCGGTTACGGAAACCTGGTCGCTGCAGAGCGGGTGGTGGCTATTGTCTCCCCGAACTCTTCGCCGATGAAACGCCTCCGCGAAGAGGCGGCCAACGCGGGGCGCTTGCTCGATGCGACCCAAGGCCGCCGTACGCGTTCGATCTTGGTGACCGACAGCCACCACATCATCCTTTCGGCGATCAACCCCGAGACCATTCAAGCGCGTCTCTCGAGTGATGCTGAGGAGGCGGGCCGGTGACCGGGCGCACCGGGATTCCGTTTGTGGTGTCAGCACCGTCCGGGACCGGGAAGACCACCGTATGCCGCGCCGTGGTCCGCGGGGATCCCCAGCTCGAGTTCTCCGTTTCTCACACCACGCGAGCTCCCCGGGCAGGTGAGACCGACGGTGTCGACTACCACTTCGTTTCGACCCGAAAATTTCGCCAGTTGATCGAAGCCGACGCCTTCGTCGAATGGGCGGAGTACGCGGCGCAGCTCTACGGAACGAGCTGGAAGTCGATCGATGGTCCGTTGCAAGAAGGGCGCGACCTCCTCCTCGAAATCGAGGTGCAGGGTGCGGCGCAGATTCGAGCCCGGCGAGACGATGCCCGCCTGATCTTTCTCCTGCCGCCGTCGGCGGAAGAGCTCGAACGACGACTTCGCGGGCGGGGAACCGACGCACCCGACGTGATCGAACGTCGTCTGGCGCTCATCCAGCGCGAGTTCGAGGCGCGTCACGGATTCGACTACGCGGTGATCAACGACGACCTCGACGAGTGCGTTCGCTCCGTCGAATCGATTGTCGCCGCCGAGCGCGCCGGGGACGTGTCCGCGGTCCGTGAGCGCTTTGCGGTGCCGAGAAATCTCGCATAATCGCATTTCGACTTCCCACGGGCCCTCAGCTATTTTTAGAGGGACGAAAAGTCGATAAGAATCAAGATGTTGCGCTTCAACGACATCGCTGACCGCGTGCTCGAGCACGACCCGGAAGCAGATCTCCACCTGCTTCAGCGCGCGTACGTCTACACGGCGAAGGTGCACGAAGGGCAGGAGCGTCTCTCGGGCGAGCCCTATTTAGTCCATCCCCTTGAAGTCGCCGGCATCCTTGCGGACATGCGGATGGACGCCGTGACCATCGCCGCCGGTCTGCTGCACGACACGGTGGAAGACACCCACAGCACCGTCGAGGAGATCACGTCGCTCTTCGGAGACGAAGTGGGGTTTGTGGTCGAAGGGCTCACCAAGATCGCCAAGATCGAGTTCAAGTCGGCGCGCGAACGGCAAGCCGAGAATTTCCGCAAGATGTTGATCGCGATGTCGAAGGACATCCGCATCCTCCTCATCAAACTCGCGGACCGCCTTCACAACATGCGGACCCTCGATTACATGGAGGAAGATTCCCGTCGGCGGATCGCCCAAGAAACGCTCGATATCTACGTGCCCCTCGCGCACCGTTTGGGGATCTATTGGATGCGGCAAGAGCTCGAGGAGCTCGCGTTCCGCGCGCTCAAGCCCGATGCCGCGGCGGCGATCGAGCAGCGGTTGCGCGGCAGTCACAGCCAACGCGAGCGATACATCGAGGAAGTGATCGGCATTCTCACCGAGAAACTCGAAAAGGCGAACTTGCGCGCCGACATCACGGGCCGGCTCAAAGACCTCGCGTCGATCCACAACAAGATGGAAACCCAGGGAGTCACGCTCGACGAGATCTACGACGTGATCGCGTTCCGAATGGTGCTCGAAGCCGGGCCGGACGCGGTGTACGCAGCGCTCGGAATCGTCCACGCGACCTGGTCGCCTGTGCCCGGGCGCTTCAAAGACTACGTCGCGCTGCCACGGCAAAACGGTTACCAGTCGCTCCACACGACGGTCATCGGGCCCTACGGCGAGCGGATGGAGGTGCAGATTCGCACCCGCGAAATGCACCAGAACGCGGAGTTCGGAATCGCCGCGCATTGGCGTTACAAGCAGCGCGGAGTTCCCGTAAACCCCGAAGACCACGCGAAGTTCGCTTGGCTCCGCCAGCTCGTCGAGCGGCAGGGCGAGCTCTCCGATCCACACGAGTTTTTCGACACGCTGAAAGTCGACCTCTTCCCCGACGAGGTCTTCGTCTTCACACCCAAAGGCGACGTGATCAATCTGCCCCGCGGCGCGACAGCGCTCGATTTCGCGTACGGCATTCACTCCGAAGTGGGCGATCGGTGCACCGGGGCGCGTGTCAACGGGAAGATGGTGCCTCTCCGCCACCCGCTGCAAGACGGGGATACCGTCGAAGTCGATA
Source organism: Myxococcota bacterium (assembly GCA_965223705.1). Taxonomy (GTDB): domain Bacteria; phylum Myxococcota_A; class UBA9160; order UBA9160; family UBA6930; genus UBA6930. The sequence goes on from OZ245015.1 coordinate 1,162,540, forward strand.
CCCGGAACAACCAGACGCCTCGAAAAGACTGGCTCGAGTTCGTCGTGTCTGGCAAGGCGCGGAGCCGGATTCGCCACGCGATCCGAGCGGAGGAGAACGAGCGCAGCCGAGAGCTGGGACGCGCCATTCTCGAACGTGAACTGCGGCGCGTCGGGTTGTCTCTCGCGCGTGTCGAAGAACGCGGAGAGCTCGCCGACTTCGCGAAGAAGCACGCCAGCGGTTCGGTCGACGATTTGTTCGCCGCAGTTGGCTACGGGCGCGTGCCGGCCGTCAAGATCGCCCGGGCGTTGCGACCCGATTTGGAAGAGGAAGCGCCGCGGCAAGAGCCCAAGCCCGAGCCTGAGCGCCCGCGACGGCTCCCGCAGTTGTTCCGCCGCCGCGAACGCCGCACCGCGGGCACCGGCATCCGGGTCCAGGGCCAAGAAGGCGTGCTCGTGCGGTACGGCCGTTGCTGCACGCCGCTTCCCGGGGACGACATCGTCGGGTTCGTGACGCGGGGACGCGGTGTGACGATCCACCAAAAAGATTGTCGCGTGGTGTTCGAACTCGACCCCGAGAGAAGAATCGACGCGGAATGGGACACGGAGACGGCCGCCCCGAGGAAGATCCGCGTCCGAGTCACGTCCCGCGATGAGCCGGGACTCCTCGCGAAGGTGACGAAGACGATCTCTTCCGCCGGCATCAACATCGGCGCCGCCCGCATCGCAACCCACGCCGATCGCACGGCGACGCAGAACTTCGAGCTCTGGGTGACGGACCTCACTTCTCTCACGTCGGTGATGAAGCAAATCGAGCGCATCAAGGGCATCGTTTCGGTGGAACGGGTGCGGACGTGAGCCGCAGATGAGCGTACCCATCACGGCCTGCACGATGGCGCATCGCGAGAAGAGGCTCTTGCAGCGCGCGTTAGCTTCCCTCGAATGGGCAGACGAAGTGGTGGCGGTGATCGATCCGACCGGTGATCCCGAAACCGAAGCCATCGCGCGGGCGAGCGGCGCGCGCGTCGTGATGCACGCGTACCCGGGCGATATCGAGCAGAAGCGCTTTACCGTAGGCCAAGCGACCAACGATTGGGTGCTCTACATCGACGCGGACGAAGAAGTGACGGAAGAATTGGCCGAGGAGATCCGCGAGTTTCTGAAGGGGGTCGACGACGACGTCGCGGGTTGTGAGATCTCACGCCTGACATGGCATCTCGGGCGCTGGATACTTCACGGCGATTTCAATCCCGATCGCTTGGTTCGCTGTTTTCGCAAGAGCCGCACGCGGGTCGAAGGCACGAATCCACACGGCCGTTTCGTCGTCGATGGACGCGTCGAGTCGTTCGCCGAGGTGATCGCGCACTACAGCTACCGCGACCTCGCGGATCAGGTCGAGCGGATCCAGTCTTTTAGCGAGATCTCCCATCGCGCGTTGCTCGCCGAGGGAAGGTCGGCGCGGCTGTCGGACATCGTGGTGCGCCCGTTCGCGCGTTTCTTGCGCGGTTACGTCTTGAAACAGGGTTTTCGCGACGGGTTGCCCGGATTCATGATCGCTGCGTCGAGCGCGTTCCACGTGTTTCTCAAGTACGCAAAGCTTTGGGAAGCGCGCCTGCCGGAGATTCACCGAGCGCCCCCTCTGTGAATCCCCGATGAACATCCTCCAGCTGACCAGCGATTGGAAGTGGACCGGGCCGGCGGAGCCGATGGTGCGTCTCGCGCGCGGGCTCAAGGAAGCGGGACACCGCGTGTGGGTCGCCGCCCCCGAACCACCGGAGCCCGTCAAGCGATCCCTCGCGGAAGAGACGGCGCGCGCGGGTTTCCCTCTCTCCTTGACGATCGACTACGCGCACGGCACCCGACCGCTTCGCGACCGACGCGACATCGGACGCTTGCGGGAGTTCGTCGCCCGGCGCGATATCGAGCTCGTCCAGACCTGGCACACGCGGGACCACATGCTCGCCTGGCGCGCGCTCGGATTGCGCGCGACGCGGCGAAGGGCCGCCTTGGTGCGTTGGTACAAAACCGCCGAGGCGATCTCTCACCGCCTGCACAATCGTGTGTTGTACGGAGCCGGGTGCGATGGGTTGCTGTGCGTCTCTCCGAAAATCGCGGAGCGCAACCGCGGTTTGTGTCACGGGCCGGTCGCGGGCGTTTTCGGCGCGGTCGACACTGAGGTGTTTGCCCCCGCGCCGAAAAATCCGCAAGTCTTGAGCTCGCTCGGTTTGTCTCCGGAGCACCGCGTCGTCGGCATCGTCGCGCGCGGGCAACGCAAGCGGCGTTTCCCTTTGCTCCTCGAGGCGGCGAAGCGATTGTTCGAGCGTGACCCCGACGCACGTCTGCTGATCATCGGACGCGGCACGCACCGTCGAGAAGTCGCGGAGGAGCCCGCGCGCGAGCTCGGGATCGCGGATCGTGTGGTGTTTGCCGGCTATCGCGTCGACGACTACCTCGACGTCGTGCGGTGCATCGACGTCTTCACGTTTTTGGTCCCGGGAAGCGACGGGACGTGTCGCGCGCTGCTCGAAGCCCTCTCGCTGGGTATGCCCGCGGTGACGACGCGCCGTGGAGCGCTCCCCGAGATTGTTCGACATGGCGTGACAGGCTACGCGGTCGGGGAAGATCCCGACGCGCTGGCCGGCCACTGGCAGGAGCTCCTCGCGGATCCGGCGCGGCGTGCGCGGTTTGGAGAGGCGGCGCGGGACGATGCCCTGCGGCGCTTTGGCATCCCCCGATTTGCCGAGGAGGTCGGAGCGTTCTACGGCCGCGTTCTTGCGAGCCGCCGCTCCTAGCGATCCCCCTGCAGCGCGACCAGTTCGCGGTAGAGCCCTTCGCGTGCGACGAGCTCTTCGTGCTTGCCCATCGCCAGGACGCGACCGTGATCGAGGACGAGAATCTTGTCGGCGTTCCGGATCGTCGACAGCCGATGCGCGATCACGAACACCGTGCGCCCCGACAACATGCCCTCGATCGCTTCCTGGACGAGGCGTTCGCTCTTCGCGTCGAGAGCGCTCGTCGCCTCGTCAAAAATGAGGAGCGCCGGGTTCTTCACGATGGCACGCGCGATCGTGACGCGCTGCCGCTGTCCCCCCGACAGTGCGCCACCGGCCTCACCCACCGGCGTATCGAGCCCTTCGGGCAAACGATCCGCGAACTCCATGACGTGGGCCGCCTCGGCCGCGCGTTCGATCTCCGCGGGAGACGCGTCGGGACGGCCGTAGCGGATATTGTCGCGGATGGTCCCCTCGAGGAGCAGTGGTTCTTGGGTGACGACGGCGATGTGCTCCATGAGCGAGCGCCGTGCCATGCCGCGAAGGTCGCGTCCGTCGAATTCGATCGAGCCGCCGTCGGGGTCGTAGAATCGGACCAAGAGGTCGGCGAGGGTGGTCTTTCCCGACCCTGTCCGGCCGACGATGGCGACGACTTCTCCGGCCCGGACTTCGAACGAGACGTCTTCGAGGACCGGCTCTCGGCCGTACCCGAAGTGAAGATTCTGGACGCGGATCCGGTCGTTGAGAGAAAAGGGTGTCGCATCGGCGGTGTCAGCGGTTTCGGCGGGTTTATCGAGAAGCTCGAAGAAACGGTCGGCGGCCGGCAAGGCATCCATGAAGCCGTTCCACCCACGGGTCAGGTCCTTCACCGGCCGATAGACGCTCGCCATCACGCCGACAAATGCGATCAAGGAGCCCGGTGTGAGACCCCACGCGCCGCGATAGACGAGCCAACCGCCGAGCAGCAGGACCCCGACGCCGACGACATTGTTGACGCCTTCGACGACCGTGCGCGAGAGAGCGCGGTTGAGGACGACTTTCATGCTGCGGCGAAACAGTCGCCGATTGTGCTTCGCAAAGGAGTCCGATTCGATCCGTTCCGCACCGAACGCCTTGATGACCTTCATGCTCGACAGGATCTCGACGAGTCGCTGGGTGACGTCGCCGAAACTCTCTTGGCGCTTCATGGCGTCGCGCCGAATGCGACGCCCGAAAAACGCGATCGCGCCGGCGATGACCGGCGCGGTCAAAAGAACGAGCAGTGTGAGCTGCCACGAGATCGCAAAAAGGAGAACGCCGCCGGTCAGCAGGGACAACGCGCCGAGCAGGACATCCCCGAACAGCATTTCGAGGGCCAAGTGCGCCCGCGTCGCGTCGTTCGTCGCCCGGGACAGGAGCTCGCCGCGCGTGGTGCTCTTGTGTGAGCGCAGGGGCAGGCACAAGAGCTTCTCGCAGAGGCCCTGCTGCATGTCGACGAGAACGCGTCCCAGGACGTAACGGATGAGATAGCTCTGGCCGAAGTGCGCCAGCGGGACGAGCATGACCACAAAGAGGAGCGCGCCCGCCGCGTGCTGGAAATTCTCGGCGACCCGAGCGTCGAAAGCCTCCGGCGTCGCAGGACCTTCGGGCTCGGCAACGTCCGCCTCGGTCTCTATTCCGGGAACCCAGTCGAGCCAGCCCAACCGAGCGGGGATCTCACGTTCACCGCTACCCAGCTGGATGCCGATGCCGTCCATGATGGGTTTCATCAGATAGGCACGGCCGGCGCGCGCGCCGGCGTACGCAACCGCACAGAGCACGGTGATGAGGAGCAGCCCGACGTAGGGCCGAACGTACCGTGACAACCGGAGGCCTGTGGCGAGCTTTTCGTTCGTCGGCTGCGAAGATCCCATCCGGTTTGAGCTTAGCCGCCGGTCGAGGGAGAGCGACTAGGGCGTCGGCGCTACGGCGTCCGCGCCGCGCCAGCCGAGAAGGGCGTCGCCTTCGACCCCGAGCCCACCCAGTCGTCCGCGACGCAGCGCGAACACGGGAAGCTTGCCGGGAATGCGGAGTTCGGTCGCGGCCGGGAGTCGAGGCGTGTCGGGCGTTTGCTCGATCGCGCCGGGCGTATCCCAGACGGACGGGCGGCTGTACGCCACGCGCTCGAGGCGGTCCTCGCAAAACGGGAAGAAGTCGCGAATTGCACCCTCGATTTCGTCCGCGATCGGCCCGGTCTCGGCATCGGCGGGGAAAAGACCGCGCGCGTGAAGCAACGTCGCTCCCGGCGCTCGCTCGGAAGGGAAGAGGGAAAGGGCGAGCGGGACCGGCGCGCGTCGCGTCGCGAGAATCGATCGCGCGGCCAGCGCCTCGGGGAACAGCTCGGCGTCACCTTGGAAAATCACGGCGACTTGTTGCGGTCCGAGAGGGCCGTCCTCGAATCCGCGGGGCAAGGTGCTTCCCCAATCTTCGAGGGCGCGCATCACGTTCGGAACGGGCGTGTTGATTACGAGCGCTCGTCCGAGCCACGCTTCGCCGCTCGCGCGCAGGGCAATCCCGGGATGGCCGCCGACTTCGACGAGCTCGAAGGAGCCCGAAAGTCGCCGCACTTCGCCGTGCACGCGTTCGACGCGCTTCTGAAGGAGTCCGAGGAGAGACGTTCCCGGTCGTCCGAAGTAGACGCCACCGCCCAAGCCGGCGCAGAGGTGGCGCGCATCGCTCTCCTGTCCCGCCAGCTGAATCAGGGACTGGGCGTCGATTTGGGCGGACACAAACGCCGCGAGATCGGGCGAGAGGGTCCGCAGCGCACCGGGCGCCGGAGGGAGCTGCGGCGAGGCGGAGCTGCGACCCGCGCCGCGTCGCGAGCTCGCCCGCACCCAGTTCCCGGTGAGCAGCGCCCGGGATTGGCCCTTCACGGCATCGTCGAGTTCGCGCATCAGCGCCCGCGCTTCGTCGGGTTTCGCGACGCCGTAGGCGACGAGATCATCGACGGTCGCGTTCGGATGCCCGATGTCGATCCGGGCCTCGTCGAGCAGCACTTGATAGGTCACCGGGCTCGACTCGAGGCCCCGCCGGTCTACCGGAGTCACGCCGCAGGCTTTCAAGGCTTCGTCGAGGGGACCCCCAGACGGACAGGAAGAAAAGAACGGCTCGTTGAGCAGAGGAAACTCTCGGTTCGGGGCATCTTCCTCGACGATCAGAACGCGAAGTCCCAAGGATCCCAGCCGGGCGGCGGCGAACCACCCCGGAAGCGCACTGCCCAAGATGAGGACGTCCCATCGGCGCGCCCGCCAGCTCCCGGCGGTTCCCCGCAGAGAGAGCCGCCTCACGGTTCCTCGAACACGATCGCGGGTTCGTCTTCTTCCTTGCGCTCGACGACGCCGATCGTATGCGGGCGTTCGCCCATACCGCGGAGGCGCTGCGTGATGTCTTCGGCGTCTTCCGCTGCGACGACGAGGACCATTCCGATGCCGCAATTGAAGACCCGCAGCATTTCGGTTTCGCTGACGTCGCCTTCCCGAGCCAAGAAATCGAAGATCGGCGGGCGCGGCCACGCCGTGCGATCGATGCGCGCGCGCACACCGGAGGGGAGGACGCGCGGTACGTTGCCCGAGAAACCGCCGCCGGTGATGTGGACCAGCCCGTGGATGTCGAAATCGCGCATCAAGTTGAGGATGGGCTTCACGTAGATCCGCGTCGGCGAAAGCAACGCACTCGCCAAGCTCGAGTTGAGCTCCGGCGGGGTGGTTCGCAGATCGAAGCGGCCCGCGGCCATGCCTTCGTCGAGAATCCGCCGCACCAGGGAAAACCCGTTGCTGTGGACGCCGTTGGACGCGAGCCCGACCAGCGCGTCGCCCTCCCGGATCGCCGTGCCGTCGATCACACGGCTGCGTTCCACGACACCGACGCCGAAGCCGACGAGCTCGAGCTCTCCTTTCGGATAAAAGCCCGGCATCGTTGCCGTTTCACCGCCCAAGAGGGCGCAGCCGGCACGCCGACAACCCTCGGCGACGCCGCGCAGCGCCTGCTCTGCCAGCTCGTCGTCTTGCTCTCCCAACGCCAGGTAGTCGAGAAAGATCAGCGGTTCGGCACCTTGCACGACGAGATCGTTGACGACCATCCCGACCACGTCGATCCCCGCGACGTCGAAGCGGGAAAGCAGCGCCGCGAGCTTGAGCTTAGTTCCGACGCCGTCGGTCGAAGCGACGAAAATCGGCTCCTTGTAGCGGTCCGGGGCCTTGAACAGCCCGGCGAAGCCCCCGATGGAGGAAAGGACTTCCGCACGGAACGTACCCCGCGCGATGTCCTTCACGCGGTCGACAAAGCCTTCGTCGTGGTCGAGGTCGACGCCCGCGCTGCGGTAGGCCGGGGCGCTGGCGTCGGTATCCTTGGGAGGCGGGGACGACATGGTTGACCCGTGATACTCGAGGTCCCCGAGGGCTGTCAAACGCGATCTCCGAGGCCCCGCATGGCGCGCGCTACACTGCACCGGGTGAGCGTTGCGGTCGTGATCCCCGCGCTTCGCGAGGCGGAACGGATCGAGGCCGCTATCGCGAGTGCGTTCGAGTATTCCTCCGAAGACCGATCCCCCGAGCAAGGCCCCGTCACCGTGATCGTCGTCGACGGCGGAAGCGATGACGGTACCCCCCAGCGGGCGGCGCGGGCCGGCGCCAGGGTCGTCCGAAGCGAGCCCGGGAGAGCGCACCAGCTCCGGGTCGGCTTCGCGCAGTCGGAAGCGCCCGTGGTGCTTTTTCTGCACGCCGACACGCGCCTACCGAAGGGGTGGTTGCGTTTGGTAGAAGGAGCCATGGCCGACGCGGACGTCGCGGGAGGCGCCTTTGGTTTTCGCTTCGATCGGCGGTCGGCGCGGCTCGCCTGGATCGAGTGGGGCGTCGCGTTGCGTAATCTGCTGTTTCGTCTGCCGTATGGCGATCAAGCGATCTTCGCGCGTCGGCAGGCTATCGAAGCCATGGGCGGGATCCCGAGCGCTCCGATCATGGAAGACCTCGATTTGGTGCGCGAGTTGAAACGGCAGGGACGCTTCGTCTTGTTTCGCGACGCGGTGTTGACGTCGCCTCGGCGCTACGACGGCGCGGGGCCGGTGCGGACGTTCCTGCGCAACGCCGGTGCGTTGTTGGCGTGGCGCGTCGGGATCGACCGACACCGGGTCGCTCGGTGGTATCGGGCATGAGCGCGCGGGGCGCGATCGCTTCGCTGGCCCACCTGCGCCCTTATTTGCGCGGTCATCGGGCCGACTACGCCTGGGGCGCCCTCTCTGTCGTTTCCTATGTCGCGTTGTTCGCCGCGGGGCCGCCGCTCTTCGGTTGGACCCTCCGCGCCTTGACGGAAGGGCTCGGCCGGGAAGAGGTCCTGAAGCGCGCGGCCGTCTTTGCAGGCGTGGCTCTGGTTTCGACGGCGGTTCGGTTCTTCTCGCGCACGTTGTTATTCAATACAGCGCGGCGGATCGAGTACGAGCTCCGCAACGATTTGTTCGCCCACCTGCAGCGCCTTCCGCAATCGTTCTACGCGAAGTGGCGGACCGGCGACCTCATGAGCCGCTGCGTCAACGATCTCAATTCGATCCGGCTCATGCTCGGCGTGGGAGGCGTCAACATTCTGCAGGCGCCCATCCTGTATGCGGCGTCGATCGCGGTCATGCTGACGCTCAACCCGACGCTGACGCTGTTGGCGCTGTGTCCTTATCCGCTCTTCATCGCCATCGCGCGCACGTTCGGCCGCGCGAACCACGCGGCGAATCTCGCCGTACAGCGCGGCCTGGGCCTCCTCTCGAATCAGGTACAGGAATCCGTTTCGGGCATCGCGGTGGTCAAGGCGTACGCCATGGAAGCGGCGACGCAAGAAAGGTTCGACCGAGCCGCGGAGAGTCTGTTCCGCCGTCACCTTCGCCTGGTTCGCGTGAGCAGCGCGATACCGACGATGGCGCGACTGCTCCCCGGCCTCGCGATGTGGGTCGTACTCTGGTTCGGCGGACGCGCCATTCAGGGCGGCCGTATGGACATCCCGGAGTTTTTCGTCTTCGCCCTGTACATCCACCAGCTGACGTTTCCCACGGTGATCACCGGTTGGGTCTTCGCGATCGTTCAACGGGGCGCGGCTTCGATGCAACGCGTGCAGGAAATTCTCGCGACGAAACCCACGATCGACGATGTCGAAGGCGCACGTGCACCCGAACCCGTCCGCGGCGAAATCGAGTTTCGCGGGCTCTCGTTCCGGTACGCCGGCTCGCCCGACCCGGTTCTTCGCGACATCGACCTGCGCGTTCCGGCGGGCTCTGTGCTCGGCGTCGTCGGTCCCATCGGTTCCGGGAAGACGTCGCTCATTTCGCTGATCCCGCGCCTTTACGAAGTGCCGCCGGGTTGCCTCTTCGTCGACGGTGTGGACGTCAACGACTGGCCGCTCGAAGCCCTGCGCAGCAGCATCGCTGTCGTACCCCAGGATTCGTTTCTCTTCTCGCTGTCGCTCGCCGACAACATCGCCTTCGGCTTGCCGTCGACCGATCTCGAGACCGCGGCCGCCGCCGCCCGGTCGGCCCAGCTCGCGGAAGACCTCGAGGAACTCCCCCACGGCCTTTCGACGGTGGTGGGTGAGCGTGGCGTCATGTTGTCGGGGGGACAGCGGCAGCGGACCGCCTTGGCGCGCGCGTTGATCCTCGATCGACCCATCTTGTTACTCGACGACACGCTCTCGGCCGTCGACGCCGAGACCGAAGCCGCGATTCAGGCCGAGTTGCGGAGTCGCTTCGACGGGCGAACGGTCGTCGTCGTGAGCCACCGCGTGTCTTCCGTTCGCGAAGCTGATCAGATCGCCGTGCTCGACGGCGGCCGCATCACGGAACTCGGCACCCACGACGAGCTCGTCGCTCTCGGCGGCTGGTACGCACGACTCGCCCGTGCGCAGGCGCTCGAAGCCGAGTTGTCGACCCTCGACCGCGACGCCGAGGTCGCCTGATGTCGGGGAAAGAGAAGCCGAGCGGCGCGCAGCGAGAAGTTCTCCAAGAAGAAGAGGCCCTGGGGAAGGCGGTCGACGGACATCTCATCGCGCGCTTGTGGCCCTACGTCACACCGTACCGTTGGCAAGTCCTCGTGACGCTGTTGCTCGTGGCCCCGCTCTTCGTGCTGATGTTCGCTCCGGTCTACATCGTGAAGACCGGCCTCGACCGCGTGTTCGGCTCCGGTGAGCGCGAGCCCAGTTGGATCGAAACGCTTCTCGACGCGCCGGCCGGGTTTGATGCGCTCCTCTGGCTCGCGGGGCTCTACCTGCTTTCGGTCGTCGCACACTCCGCGCTCGACTTCATCCGTCTCGTCCTGATGGCTCAAACCGGTCAATCGGCCATGCGGGATCTGCGGCGGGACGTCTTCGCGCACGTACAGCGACTCCACTTGGGTTTCTTCGATCGCTATCCGGTGGGTCGACTGGTGACGAGGACGACGAACGACGTCGAGAACGTCGCGGAGATGTTCAGCCAGGGAATCATCGCCTTCATCACCGATCTGCTCATCATGATCGGGATCGCGGTGGTGCTGCTCCTCCAGGACGCCAAGCTCGCGCTGCTGACGTTCTGCGTCGTGCCGGTTCTCGCTGCCGCGGCGGTCATCTTCCGACTCAAGGTGCGAGAGGCGTACCGGTTGGTGCGCGTTCGCATCGCTCGAATCAACACCTTCATTCAAGAATCCATCACCGGTATGAAGGTCGTTCAGCTGTTTGCGCGGGAGCGTCGCAACCAACGGGAATTCGAAGCGCTGAACGCCGAGCATCGCGACGCTTGGTTTCAATCGATTCGCTACGACGCGGCACTGTTCTCGGTTGTCGAGCTCGCGGGCCAAATCACGATGGCCGTGGTGATTGCGAACGCGACCCATATCGCCGAAGCCGGGACGATCTACTTTTTCATCGAAGGGATGCGGCTGTTCTTCATGCCGCTTCGGGATCTGTCCGCGAAGTACGCGGTGATGCAGTCGTCGATGGCGAGTTGCGAGCGGATCTTTCAACTGCTCGACACGGAGCCCGCCATCGTTGACCCGCCCGAACCGAAACGGCTCGATGACGCACGCGGAGAAGTCGTCTTCGAGAATGTGTGGTTCCGCTACAACGACGACGACCCCGACTGGGTCCTGCGGGACGTTTCCTTCCGCGTCGCCCCCGGCGAGAAAGTGGCGTTCGTCGGGTCGACCGGTGCGGGCAAGACGACAGTCATCAAGCTGCTCACCCGGCTGTACGAAGCGACGCGCGGACGGATCACCTTGGACGGCGTCGACATCCGGGACCTGTCCCAAGAGACCCTCCGGCGCCGGGTCGTGACCGTGCTTCAGGACGTCTTCCTCTTTAGCGGCACGATCGCCGAAAACCTGCAGCTCGGTCGCGACGACATTTCCGAGGCGGCGCTAAAGGACGCCCTCGAAGCGGTCGGGGCCAGTCGCTTCGTCGACCGGTTGGCCGACGGAATCGATTCCGAGGTTCGCGAACGCGCGACGAACTTCTCGGCGGGCCAACGCCAGCTGTTGTCCTTCGCCCGGGCGTTGGCGTACGGCGCCCGCGTCTTGGTCCTGGACGAAGCGACCAGCGCCGTCGATGGCGAGACGGAGGAGCTCCTTCAACGCGGTGTCCAGGTGCTGCTCGAGGACAAGACGGCGCTGGTCATCGCGCACCGCCTGTCGACGATCGAGGACGTCGACCGAATCCACGTTCTGCACCGCGGTCGCATTCGCGAGTCCGGGAGCCATGAGGAGCTCCTCGCGGCGGGAGGCATCTACGAGCGCCTCTACAGGCTGCAATATGCCGGCTCCGACTCTCCCCTGAGGGAGACGGCTTGCACGTCCGCCTCCGGCGGTGTTTAATCACCTCGACCCCCCGTGAGGACGATCGCCGTTTGGGCTCCGGACGCCCGGGCGGGCGGATGACCTCGCCCGTCGGCGAACGCCAGGGGGGTGCTCTTGCACGTCAAGTCCCTAGAAATTCACGGCTTTAAGAGCTTTGTCGATCGTGTCGTCTTCGGCTTTGAAGAAGGCATCACCGCGATCGTCGGCCCGAACGGCTGCGGCAAGTCGAACGTGGTGGACGCCTTTCGCTGGGGCATGGGCGAGCAATCGCCGCGCCGATTGCGAGGCAAAGGGATGGAAGACGTCATCTTCGCGGGGTCCGAGCAGCGCTCCCCCGTCGGAATGGCGGAAGTGGTGATCACCTTCGACACCAGCGACGGCCAAGCGCCGCCGGCTTACGCAGCGTTCCAAGAGGTCCAGGTATCCCGGCGCCTCTATCGGTCGGGCGAATCGGAATACCTGATCAACAAGGTGCCGAGCCGTCTGAAAGACGTCCTCGATTTCTTCCGCGACACCGGTATCGGCACTCGCGGCTACGCGATCGTCGAACAGGGTCGGATCGCGGAAATCGTTTCCGCTCGCCCCGAAGAGCGCCGGGGGTTGATCGAAGAAGCTGCCGGCATCAGCAAATACAAGGCCCGGCGTCGCGAAGCCGAGCGGAAGCTCGAGGGCACCGAACAAAACCTGCTCCGCGTGTCGGATGTCCTCGGCGAGATCAAGCGCCAGATCAACTCCCTCGAGCGCCAGGCGCGCAAGGCGGCCCGCTTCAAGCGCCTGCGCGAGACCCAGCGGCTGCTCGAGCTCTCCTTGGCGTACGACGAGCGCGCGACGCTTCTCGAGGAGATCGAACGCTCGCGGAAGCGCGCGGCGGAACGATCCGATGCACTGACAGCGAGCGAAGCGAAGCTCTCCGAAAAAGAAGCGGCCCTCGAGCAGCACCGGGTCGAACTCGCCGAGCGCGAGCGCGTGGTGATGAGCGAATCGGAGCGGTTGTTCCACCTGCGCAGTCAGATCAAAGATCTGGAAGGCCGCATCAGCTACGGCCGGAGGGAGCGGGGATCGCTCCTCGAGGCTTCGGAATCCCGGACCCGCGAGCGCGAGCAGCTCGAAAAGCAACTGCGCGAATCCGAGGAGAGCTTGGCGCGCCAGCAGGATGAGCTGCGCGCGGTCGCGGCCGCGCTCGAGGCCGACGGGCAGGCGATGGCGGTGGCGGAAGCAGAAGCGCGCGGTGCGGAAGAGGCCCTGCGCGAGGTCGAAGCGCAGCGCGACGCGGCAAACCACACGCTTGTCGAGCACCTGACCCTGATCGCTCGGCTGGAAGACCGATTGTCTGCACTGGGGGATCGGCGCGACGAGGTCGATCGCCGGCTCCGCACGACCGACGAGCAGGTCGAGGTGCACCAGAACGAGGCCGCGAGGGTGAATTCCGATCAGCAGGCGCTGGAAGAAGGGCTTCGGAACCTTCTCCACGACCGCGACGCGCTGATGGGAAGGCTGCGCGAAGCCACGAACCAGAAGGCGACTGCCGACGGCGAACTCGACCGGGTGCGCGGTGAGCTGCGCGAGGCTCGGGAACTTCGCGAAACGCGCAAGGCGCGCCTCCTGTCGCTGGAAGAACTCATCGAACGTCGGGAAGATCTCGGAAGCGCCGCGCGCCACTTGCTCTCGGGAGACGCCGCGGGGCAGCGGTTGGGTCTACTCCGGGACACCTTGACGATCGAGCCGGGGTTCGAGCGCGCTCTCGAGGCCGTCTTGGCCGGGGTCGCGGAAGCCCTCGTCGCCGAAGGTCCCGACGCCGCACTGTCCGCCATCGATCGACTGCGATCCGAAGGAGCCGGGCGCGGCGCGTTCGTCGTCGCTTCGGGAGATGCGGAGCCGTCCGCCGGCATCGTTCCTCTGGGCACACCACTGCGTTCTCACGTAACGCCGCGCTCGGGTTACGCGGGGCTGTTCGACCGGTTGTTGCGCGACATCAACTGTGTCGATTCGCTCGGCGAAGTCGTCCGCCTCTACGGGACGAAGCCTCCCTGCACGTTCGTCACGCGGGAAGGCGACGTGCTCACGCCGTCGGGGGTCCTACAGGGCGGTGGCGGAACGAGCGAGCCCGGTGTGCTCGGTCGCGTCGCGGAGGTTCAGCAACTCCATGCCGAAGTCGCCGAACTCGATCGTCGCGTCCAAACGCTCGAGGAGCGCGAACGGTCTGCGGCGAGCGCCGCGTCGGTTGCGAGCGACGAACTCGACAATCTGCGCAATCGCCACCATACGGCGGCCCTCGCCGTCGCGAGCCACGAGAAAGATCTCGAACGCTCTCGCGACCGGTTGAAAGCGATCGGTGAAGCTCAGGAAGACCGCGTCGCGGCGCGCTCGTCACTGCTCGAGGAAGCGGGACGTTTCGATGAGGAGCGTGCGCGCGCCGAAGAGCAACTGGCCGAGGCTCGCGGCGAACGGACCCGCCGGCAGGGTCTTCTCGACGGCCTGGGTATGCGGATCGGGAGCGCTTCGCGAGAGGTAGCCCGTCTGGCCGCGGTGGTCACCGAGCGTCGCGTGCAGCAGGCGAGTCGCGCGGAGACCCGCGATCGGGTGTCCGAATCCGTGACCGCGACCCAGGCGAGCGTGGAGGAGCTTCGCGGTTGGATCGGCCAGCGGGAAGAAGAGATAGCGAGTGCGACGCAGCGCCGCGGGCAGCTCGCCGAAGAAATCGAATCGTGTGAGCGGGAATTGGCCGAACGGCTTCGGGACGAGGAGACGGCTCGGGTCGACGCTGAGGCCAAGCGCGAAGCGTTCGAGCGATCCGCGGCCGAGGTTCGCACGCTCGAGGAAGGCGCACGCGGCGACCGACAGGAAGTGAACCAGGCGCGAGAATCCGCGCAGGCGGCGGAGCTCGCGGTGAAAGAAGGCGAGCTTCGGTTGACCCATCTGGCGGAAACCATCCGCGACCGGTGGCACGTCGATCTCGTCGATTGGAAGCCGCCGGTTCCCGCCCAGGACGTCGCGATCGCTACGGAGACCGAACGCGCGGCCACCCAAGGGCCGCCGTCGGACGGCGAATCTCTCGAAGACGACGCCGATGTGCGGCGAGAAGCCGCTCGGAACGCCGAGCTCATGGCGGCCGACACGCCCGAGCGCAAGCGCGTCCTCGAGGAGACCCGACGCAAGATCGAATCGATGGGCGAAGTGAATCTCGGAGCGATCGAAGAGCACGAGGAGCTCAGGGAGCGGGACCGCTTCTTGACCGAGCAAAAGGCCGACCTCGAGCACAGTGTCACACAGCTGCGCGACGCGATCTCGCGAATCAATCGCACGAGCCGAAAACGGTTCCGCGAGACCTTCGACGCGGTGAACGAGCAGTTCGAAAAGAACTTTCCGAGGCTCTTCCGGGGCGGCAAAGCGTCTCTCAGCCTGTCGGAATCGGAAGACGTGCTCGACGCCGGCATCGAGATCATGGCGCAGCCCCCGGGCAAGAAGAACCAGAGCGTGAACTTGCTGTCCGGAGGCGAAAAGACCATGACGGCCCTGGCTTTGTTGGTCTCCGTATTCCAAGTGCGACCATCGCCGTTCTTCCTTCTCGATGAGGTCGACGCCGCGCTCGACGATGCGAATATCGGTCGCTTCAACGAGATGTTGGCCGAACTGTCCGATGACTCGCAGTTCCTTCTCATCACCCACAACAAGCGCACGATCGAGGTCGCGAAGACGTTGTACGGCGTGACGATGGAAGAGAAGGGCGTGTCGAAACTCGTCGGCGTCGAGCTCGGCTGACCGGCTCGGCGCGAGGCGCCGCCAGCCCAAGCTGTTAAGTTCCGGCCATGGAACCTTCGGCCGGATTCGCAACCGAGTTCATACAGTGGGCGCGCGACAACGCTTCGTTGTTGGTCGGCCTCGCGGCGGTGTTGCCCTCTGCGTTCACCGCTCTCGCGATGCTCCTCGGGCGATCACCCGAGGTTGCGCCGGAAGCGCCGGAACCGGCGCCGCTGCCCGCGCCCGAGGCACCTTCACCCGCGCCGGAACCCGTAGAGGCGGACGAAGCCGAGCCGCTAGAGGCGGAGGAAGCCGAGCCGCTAGAGGCGGAGGAAGCCGAGCCGCCGCGAGCCGCTAGAGCCGGAGGAAGCCTCCCGCGATTCCCGAGGCGGTCCCACTGCGCGAACGGCTCGCGCGGACCCGCGAAGCGCTCGTCGGTCGGATCGGCTCGTTGCTGTCGGGAAAGACACTCGATGGCGACGTTCTCGAGGAGCTCGAAGCCACCTTGTTCGGAGCCGATCTCGGCGTTCGGACCGCAGACGATCTGTTGCAAACGGTTCGACGAGAAGCCGCGGGCGGCGACGCCGAGGCCGTGCGGAACGCGCTTCGCGCGACGCTCCTCGATCGGCTCTCGCGCGTGGAGCCTTCGACCGATCCCCTGGCGCTTCAAGGCAAGCCCCACGTCGTTCTGGTGCTCGGAGTCAACGGGTCGGGCAAGACGACGACGATCGGAAAGCTCGCCGCGCGTTACCGAAGCGCCGGCCGCAGCGTCATCCTCGGAGCGGGCGACACGTTCCGCGCGGCCGCGGCGCAGCAGCTCGAAGTTTGGGGAGAGCGCGCCGGCTGCGAGGTCGTCGTGGGGCCCGAAGGCGGTGACCCTGCGGCGGTCGCTTTCGACACGGTGAAAGCGGCGAACGCGCGCGGGATCGACGTGGCCTTGATCGACACAGCCGGCCGGCTCCAGACCAAGGCGCCGCTCATGGAAGAGCTCGGCAAGATCGCGCGCATCCTCGGTCGCGACGTCGAAGGCGCGCCGCACGAAACCCTGCTGGTGCTCGATTCGAACACCGGGCAGAACGCTCTGCAGCAGGCGGAACTGTTCACGGAAGTCACTCCGGTCACCGGCATCGTTCTCACGAAACTCGACGGCACGGCGAAGGGCGGCGTGATCGTCGGTCTGGCCGACGCGTTCGGTATCCCCGTGAAACACGTCGGGGTTGGAGAAGGCGTCGAGGATCTTCGAGACTTTCGCGCGGAAGAGTTCGTCGACGCGCTTTTCGACTCCGGGGCTTGACCGTGTCGCGCTTTGTTCTCGCTCTCGACCAGGGCACCACTTCATCCCGCGCGATTCTTTTCGACCGGGACGGTCAACCCGCTGCCGTGGCGCAAGCGGAGTTCCGCCAGTACTTCCCCAAACCGGGTTGGGTCGAGCACGATCCCGAGGAGATCTACGCGACACAGGTCGACGCCGCGAAGCAGGTGCTCGCGAAGGCCGGCGTCACGACGCGCGACGTGCGCGCCATCGGGATCACGAATCAGCGCGAGACCACCGTGGTGTGGGAGCGCGCGAGCGGACGTCCGATCTATCCGGCGATCGTCTGGCAATCCCGGCAGACCGCACCGCTCTGTCAAGAGCTTCGCGATCGCGGGCTCGCCGAGGACGTGCGAAACCGCACCGGGCTCGTGATCGACGCGTACTTCTCCGCGACGAAGATCCGCTTCATTCTCGATCGCGTGGAGGGGGCGGCGGAACGCGCACGGCGCGGAGAACTCGCTTTTGGAACGATCGACAGTTGGCTCATCTACCGGCTGACCGAAGGCGCGGTGCACGCCACCGAAGGGTCGAACGCCTCGCGCACGATGATCTACAACATCCGCGAAAACGATTGGGACCCGGTCCTGCTCGACGCGATCGACGTCCCGCGCGAAATCCTGCCCGAGGTGCGGGACTCGAGCGGCGATTTCGGCGAGACCGGCGTGCTGGGAGGTCCGCTGCCCATCGCCGGCGTCGCGGGGGACCAGCAAGCCGCGCTCTTCGGTCAGGGATGTTTTGCGCCCGGAAGCGCGAAGAACACCTACGGCACGGGTTGCTTCTTCCTTTCGCAAACCGGCGAGCGCGCGCCGCACTCGGAGAACGGCCTGGTCACGACCATCGCCTGGTGTTTGGAGGGTCGCGTCTCGTACGCTCTCGAAGGCAGCGTGTTTGTCGCTGGGGCTGCGATCCAGTGGTTGCGCGATGAGCTCGGGATCCTCGAGAGCGCGGCGGAGAGCGAGACCCTCGCCCGCTCCGTGCCCGACACCGGGGGCGTCGTGCTCGTACCGGCGTTCGCGGGGCTCGGTGCGCCCCATTGGGATGAGACCGCCCGGGGCCTTCTGATCGGATTGACCCGCGGGACAAGCCGAGCGCACATCGTCCGCGCGGCACTCGAGTCCCTGGCCTACCAGTCGCGTGACATGATTCGTTGCGCGGAGTCCGATTCCGGAGAATCGGTTGCGAGCCTGCGCGTGGACGGTGGCGCGTGCGAGAATGACTTCTTGATGCAGTTTCAGGCGGATATCTTGGGTGTGCCCGTCGAGCGACCGAGGAACCTCGAGGTGACTGCGTTCGGCGCCGCCGCCCTCGCCGGGCTGGCGACGGGTTTCTATTCGGACCGGAATGCACTCACGGAGACGGCGCGGGCCGGGGCTCGGACCTTCGACCCGTCGCTTCCCGAGAGCGAGCGTTCTGCACTCGTCGAACGCTGGGGCCGGGCCGTCGAGCGTGCGCGGGGCTGGGAAACGCTGTGATCGTCATTCCCGCAAGCGGTAGGACCAGCCTGTGATCGTCATTCCCGCAAGCGGTAGGGCCAGCCTGTGATCGTCATTCCCGCAAGCGGTAGGACCAGCCTGTGATCGTCATTGCGCACCGGGGTTCTTCCGCCGATTACCCGGAAAACTCCATGGCGGCGTTCGAAGCCGCGATCGGCGATGGCGCGGACATGATCGAGACCGATCTGCACCTGACCCGAGACGGGGAGATCGTGCTGGTTCACGATCCCGAGCTCGCGGGGCACGGGGACGTCGGACAGCGGAGCCTCGCGGAACTGCGACAGCTCGACATGGGCGACGGCGAGAGCATGCCCACTCTGGGAGAAGCGCTCGATCGCTTCGGCGGCCGCATCTCGTGGAACCTGGAGATCAAGCGAGGCGTGCGTGGGCGCTATCCCGGGCTCCCGTCCGGAGCGCTCCGGGAAGTCCGCGATCGAGGCCTCCTCGATCAGACGCTCTTCTCGTCGTTCGATCCCGAGACCCTGGCCGAGCTGCGCTCGCTCGCGGTCCGTGCGCGGATCGGCGTCCTCCAGGGGAAGCTGCCGATCGATCCGGTTTCGAAGGCGATGTCGCTACAGGCCGAGGCCGTACATCCCGAGCGGGCCCTGGTGACTCCGGAGCTCATTGAGGTCTGTCACGCGCGCAAGCTGCAGGTCTACCCCTACACCGTGGACGAGCCGGCGGACATGGAGCGTTTTCGCGCCTGGGGAGTCGACGGGCTGTTCACGAACGTCCCGGCCCAGCTGCGTGCGCTCCTCGCCGGGGCGGCGAGCGGCTAACGGCCGCAGCCTGCTTCTGCTTGACACGAAATTGCGGATCGTTTAGCCTCGATTTTCCGAAAACGCTAAGACTCTCGCATAGTTGCGTGTTTGTGGCGCACGGATAGGAGAGCCCTCGCGTTCGCCTCAGCCACCGCCATCGCGCCGGCTAGGCGTCTCAGACAGTTTGAGGTCATTGCATGCCGCTCCCCCAGCGACACCATCTGCCCCAAAAGCAGGGTTTATACGATCCCTGTGCCGAGCACGATGCATGCGGGGTGGGGTTCGTCGCGCACCTCCACGGCGAAAAATCGCACACAGTCATCCGCAAGGGCGTCGAGGTTCTGCTGAACCTCGAACACCGGGGCGCGTGCGGCTGCGATCCCGAGACGGGTGACGGCGCGGGCGTGTTGATCCAGATCCCCGACGCGTTCATGCGCGAATGGGCAGCGGGCGAAGGCACGGAGCTTCCCGAAGAGGGTCGCTACGCCATGGGGATGGTCTTTCTGGATCCCGATGCCGAGATCGGCCAACGCCAACGCGAGCTCTTCGAAGAAACGGTCGCCAACGAGGGCCAGCGCGTGATCGGTTGGCGCGAGGTTCCGCACGATCCGGAAGCGATCGGTCGCGTTGCGCGCGAAGGGCTCCCCGACATTCGCCAGATCTTCATTGCGGCGGAGGGGCCCGCTGCCACGGATCGCGATCACTTTGAACGCAAGCTCTACGTGATCCGGCGCCGGATTGAACGCGCGGTCGCCGACGATTCGTTCTTCTACGTACCGAGTCTCTCGAGTCGCACGCTCGCTTACGTCGGGATGCTGATCTCGCGCCAGATCGACGCGTTCTTCCCCGATCTGCTCGATCCTCGGATGGCGTCCGCGCTGGCGATCGTCCATTCGCGCTACAGCACCAACACGATGCCCACCTGGTCGTTGGCGCACCCGTTCCGCTACTTGGCGCACAACGGCGAGATCAACACGATGCGGGGCAATCGCAACTGGATGCAGGCCCGTGAGGGCGTGATGCAGTCGGAGCTCTTTGGCGACGATCTCGCGAAGCTCTACCCGATCATGCGCGAGGGCGCGTCGGACTCGGCGCAACTCGACAACGCACTCGAGTTCTTGGTGCTGGCCGGTCGAGATCTCTCCGAGGCCGCCCTCATGATGATTCCCGAAGCTTGGGAAAATCAGCCGGATATGGATCCGGATCTCCGGGCTTTCTACGAGTATCACTCGTTCATGATGGAACCCTGGGACGGCCCGGCGTCGATCGCGTTCACCGACGGCCGAAAAGTCGGCGCGGTACTCGACCGCAACGGTTTGCGGCCCTCGCGCTACGTCGTGACGAAAGACGGCTTGGTCGTGATGGCCTCCGAGGTCGGCGTGGTCGATGAGCCGGCTTCGAACATCGAGACGAAAGAGCGGCTACATCCCGGCAAGATCTTTTTGGTCGATCTCGAAGAAGGTCGAATCATCGAGGACGAGGAGATCAAGCGAGGCTACGTCGCTCGCCACCCCTACCGGCGTTGGGTGGAGGAGGGGCGGGTTCGCCTGGCGGAGCTCCCGGAGGCGCACGCGCCGGAGCCGATCGGCGAAGAAGCGCGTTTTCAGTTGCAGCAGGCCTTCGGGTATACGCTCGAAGATCGAAAGTTCCTGGTCGCTCCGATGGCGGCGAAGGGCAAGTGGCCGATCGGATCCATGGGCGAGGACGCCGCTCTCGCGTGCCTCTCCGATCGTCCGCAGATGCTCTACCGCTATTTCAAACAGCTCTTTGCGCAGGTCACGAATCCCGCGATGGACTCGATCAACGAGCGACCGGTCATGGCGCTCTTTTCACCGCTCACCACGGGGGCGAACCTTCTCGAGGAAGGCGCCGATCACGCGCGTGCGATTCGTATCGAACACCCGGTGTTGACGGACGGTGAGCTCGCGAAGCTCGCGGCGATCGACCGTCCGGGGTTCCGCACTGAGGTGCTTCCGTGTCTGTTCAAGGTGGCCGACGCCGGAGACGGTTTGCGCGGCGCGCTGCGAGCACTGTGCGAGACCGCTGAGGCCGCGGTCGAAAGCGGCGCGAACATCCTCATTCTCTCCGACCGCGGCGTCGACCCCGATCACGCGCCGATTCCCATGCTTCTCGCGACGGGCGCCGTCCACCATCACCTCGTTCGGAAGGCGCTCCGCACGCGCTGCAATCTCGTCGTCGAAACGGGAGAGGCGCGCGAAGTCGCGCATATGGCGCTGCTGATCGGCTATGGCGCCGCGGCGATCAATCCATATCTCGCGTTCGCGACGATCGACGAAATTCTCGAAGAGGGCGCGTTCGTTCCGAGCGACCTCGATCGCGAAACGGCGCACCAAAACTTCGTCCAAGCCTGTGACAAGGGGCTCCTCAAAACCTTTGCGAAGATGGGGATTTCGACGCTTCAGAGCTACCTCGGCGCGCAGATCTTCGAGGCCGTCGGGATCGCTCCCGAGGTGATCGACGCGTGTTTTACCGGGACGGCCTCACGCGTGTCGGGCGTGGGCTACGACGTCATCGCCCGCGAGTCCGCTATGCGACACGAGCGCGCCTTCGAAGCGGAAGGCGCTTACCCCGAACTCGATCCGGGCGGCTTGTACCAGTGGCGAACGCGCGGCGAGAATCACACGTTCAATCCCGACGTCGTTTCCAAGCTTCAGATCGCTGTGCAGCGCGGGAGCTACGAGGACTACAAATCGTTCTCCGCTGCGGCCGACCGCGATTCCGAGAGCGCGTGCACGCTGCGCGGCTTGTTCCGCTTCCGCGAAGCCGAGTCGCCGATCCCTCTCGAAGAAATCGAGCCCGCGAGCGAGATCGTCAAGCGATTCTGCACCGGCGCCATGTCCTACGGCTCGATCTCTATCGAGGCTCACCAATCGCTCGCGATCGCGATGAACCGGCTCGGGGGCAAGAGCAACACCGGAGAGGGCGGCGAAGACGAGAGCCGCTTCCAGGCCGACGAGAACGGAGACCTGCGTCGAAGCGCGATCAAGCAGGTCGCATCGGGCCGCTTCGGTGTCACGAGTTGGTATCTCGTGAACTCGGACGAGATGCAGATCAAGGTGGCGCAGGGGGCGAAGCCTGGAGAAGGCGGAGAGCTACCCGGTCACAAAGTGGACGAGACCATCGCGAAGACCCGCCACTCGACGCCGGGAGTCGGGCTGATCTCACCCCCGCCGCATCACGACATCTATTCCATCGAAGATCTCGCCCAGCTGATCTACGACTTGAAGAACGCAAACCGGCGCGCGCGCGTCAGTGTCAAGCTCGTTTCGGTGACCGGTGTCGGAACAATCGCCGCCGGTGTTTCGAAAGGGAAGGCCGACGGCGTCCTCATCAGCGGTATGGACGGCGGGACCGGAGCCTCGCCCCAAGCCTCGATCAAGTACGCGGGTATGCCGTGGGAGATCGGGCTCGCCGAGACACAGCAAACGCTGGTGTTGAACGACTTGCGCGGGCGTATTCGCGTACAAACCGACGGCGGGCTCAAGACCGGGCGCGACGTGGCGATCGCCGCGCTCCTCGGCGCCGACGAATTCGGCTTCTCCACGGGGCCGCTCGTCGCGTTGGGCTGCATTCTGATGCGCGTTTGTCACCTCAACACGTGTCCCGTCGGGATCGCGACGCAAGATCCGGAACTCCGCGCGCGTTTCGCGGGGAAGCCCGAGAGCGTCGTTCGCTACTTGCTTTGGATCGCCGAAGAGCTGCGCGAGTACATGGCGCTCCTCGGGTTCCGCACCGTCGACGAGATGGTCGGCCGTGTGGACCGCCTCGACGTCGCGGAAGCGGGCGCGCACTGGAAACGGCAAGGGCTCGACTTCTCGGGTCTGTTCCATCGGCCCGACGTGCCCCATGCCATTCGAAACACCGAGGGCCAAACCCTCGCCGAAGAGCTCGAAGAAGTGTTCGATGCGAAGCTCCTCGAGCTCGCGGAGCCCGCGCTCGCGCGGCGCGAGCGTGTCGAGATCGATCTGCCGATTCGCAACGTCAACCGGACCGTAGGTACGATCCTCGGTTCCGAAATTTCCCGCGCGTACGGCCCCGAAGGTCTTCCCGAGGATACGATTCAGCTTCGTCTTCGCGGAAGCGCCGGACAAAGTCTCGCCGCTTTCTGCACGCGCGGAATGACCTTCACGATCGAGGGCGACACGAACGACTACTGTGGCAAAGGTCTGTGCGGTGCCAAGATCGTCGTCCGCGTCCCCGAGGAAGCGACCTTCGATCCGTCTCGCAACGTGATTACCGGAAACGTGGTGCTCTACGGAGCGACGAGCGGTGAGGCGTACTTTCAGGGGCTCGCCGGCGAGCGCTTCTGCGTTCGCAACAGTGGCGCCCAGGCCGTTGTCGAAGGGGTCGGCGATCACGGTTGCGAATACATGACCGGCGGATTGGTGGTCGTCCTGGGCCGCACCGGGCGCAACTTCGCCGCCGGTATGAGCGGCGGCATCGCTTACGTGCTCGACGAAGACGGCGGTTTCCCGGATCGCGTCAATCCCGAGACGGTCGATCTCGATCCCATGGGAGAGTCGGATCTCGAAACCCTGCAACGGCTGGTTCGGCGACACTTCCAGTACACGCGAAGCCGCAAAGCCGACGAAGTCCTGCGGAAGTGGGACAGCTTGGCACCGAAGTTCGTGAAGGTCTTTCCGAAAGACTACAAGCGCGCCTTGGGCGACCGCATTCAAGCCGAGAGCGGAAATGGCTGATCCGCGAGGTTGTCTCCACAATGGCTGATCCGCGAGGCTTCCTCAAATACGGCAGAGAGGGCGTCGCGTACCGAGACGCAGACGAGCGCGTCAAGGACTATTCGCACGTTCAAGAGAACTTCCCGGCGGAGAAGACCAAGCAGCAGGCGGCGCGTTGTATGGATTGCGGGATTCCGTTCTGCAACAACGGCTGCCCGCTCGGGAATATCATCCCCGACTTCAACGATTTGGTTTTCCGGGACAAGTGGGAAGACGCGCTCGTCCGGTTGCACTCGACCAACAATTTTCCCGAGTTCACGGGAATGGTGTGTCCGGCTCCCTGTGAGCAAGCGTGCGTGCTGGGAATCAATCAAGACCCGGTCGCTATCAAGCAGGTCGAGTGGGAGATCGTTCGCAAAGGTTGGGAAGAGGGCTGGATCACACCGGTGCGCCCGGAACGTCGAAGCGGTCGCGCGGTGGCCGTCGTCGGTTCGGGTCCCGCCGGGCTGTCCGCTGCGCAACAATTGAACCGCGCGGGCCACACCGTCACGGTGTTCGAAAAAAACGATCGTCTCGGCGGTCTGCTGCGCTACGGAATTCCGGACTTCAAGCTCGAGAAGTGGGTGATCGATCGTCGGCTCGAGCAGATGCGAGAGGAGGGCGTGTCGTTCCAGACCGGCGTCAACGTCGGTAGCGATCTCGCCGTTTCGGAGTTGCGCCGAAGTTTCGACGCCGTGCTCCTCGCCATGGGGAGCGAGGTTCCGCGCGATCTCGAGGTGCCGGGTCGCGAGCTCGACGGCGTTCATTTCGCGATGGAGTTCCTGCCGCAACAGAACCGCCGCGTCGCCGGTGACGTCGTCCCGGACGACGGGGCGATTCGCGCGGACGGGAAGCACGTGGTGATCTTGGGCGGCGGAGACACCGGCTCCGACTGCATCGGCACGTCTCATCGTCATGGGGCGGCCAGCGTCACGTCGATCGAGTTGCTTCCCGAACCGCCCGTGGGCCGACACCCGTCGGAGCCGTGGCCGCTTCCCAAGAAGATGTATTTCAACGTATCGAGTTCGCACGCGGAGGGCGGCGAGCGCTCCTACGCCATGTTGACGAAAGGGCTGCGGGGCGAGAGCGGGCGCGTCCGTGAGCTTCTGGGCGTCGAAGTCGCTTTTGATCGCGATGAGCTCGACCGGCCGCGTATGGAGACGATGCGCGAAGTTCCGGGGAGCGAGTTCTCACTTTCCGCCGACCTCGTCCTCTTGGCCATGGGCTTCGTCCATCCGGTACACGACGGATTGGTCGAAGAGCTCGGTGTCGAGCTCGATCCCCGCGGCAATGTGCAAGCCGACACGAAGCGCTTCACGACCAGCGAGCCCGGTGTATTCGCGGCGGGCGATTGCCGTCGAGGTCAATCACTCGTCGTCTGGGCGCAGTGGGAAGGACGCGAAGCGGCACGTGCGATCGATCTTTATTTGACCGGCGACTCGCGTTTGCAAACGCGTTACGCGCACGTTTAGTCGCACAGCCTCGGTTACGCACACGCTAAACTTCGATAAACCGCCGCTTCGATGGTTGACGCGCTGACGTAGCCCTCGGTACGATTCGCGAGTCGCAGCCGGGGGGAACTCATGACCGATCGCATCGATCCCGCGGGCACCCGCCACAACGAACATTCGGAGCCGGAACGATCCCAACGGGAAGGCGACTTGGCCCGGCTCGAACGGGGTGTTCGGAAACTGGTCGAGCAGCTCGAAGCCGCTCAGTCTCGCAACCAGCAACTCGAGCGCGATCTGAAAGCCCGTGAAAGTCGCCTACACGAACTCGAGGCGGAGATCCTTTCGGCAAACCAACGTCGCCAAGACGTGGTGAAGCGCATCGACGATCTCGTCGCGTGGATCGATCGCGCGACGAGCAGTGACGGAACAGCGTTTGATCTCGAGTCCGAGCCGGCCCAAGCCCAGGCTGGCAGCGGCAACGCTTAGTTTCGCCGGGCGGTCCAAGTCGTGACGAAGCAAACGATTCCGGTCGAGATTCAAGGTCAGCAGTACCGCATCCGGAGCGGCGGCGACCCGGAGTCGGTGCAAAAAGCCGCGAAAATCGTCGACGAGACGATGGGAAAGCTTCGGCAGCGGGCGTCGACGGTCGATTCGCTCGACATCGCCGTCTTGGCCGCGCTGAATCTGGCGAACCAGTTGATCGCCCTCCAGAACGAGAGCGAGGCAGCTTCGAGCGAGTCTTCGCAGATTCAGGCGCTGATCAGTCTCGTGGAAGCGGCTCTCCCCGAGGGCTCGCTGTCTCCGCACTGAACGAGGCCATTTCGTCCGAAAAGCGCTCGCTGCGCGCAACAATGAGGCGCGGGCTCCGCGACATACCCGAAGCGGTGCGCGCCCGAGCAGGAGCCGCCGCGGCCGAGGCCCTGGGGGATCTGCCTGCGTTCAGCCGCTGTGCCCGGGTCGCCGCGTACGCGACCCTTCCCGATGAGTTTCCCTCGGAATCGATTGTCGAACTCGCGCGCGCGCGGTCGAAGCCAATCCTCTGGCCTCGCATTGCCGGCTCGCAACTGCAATTTGTCGAGGCACCCCCCAAGGCGCTTCGACCCGGAGCGTTCGGCATCCTCGAACCACCGGTAGGGCTTCCGGAAACGCTTCGCGAAGACGACCTCGTGCTGGTCTCGGGTTTGGCCTTTGACGACGAGGGCTTTCGTTTGGGACGAGGGCGCGGGTTCTATGACCGGGCGCTCGCGACCGGAACCGCTCGAAAAGCGTTTCGGCTCGGAGTCGGCTACGCATTCCAATGGGTTCCACGCATACCTCGGGACGAATGGGACCTCGCCGTTCACGCCGGGGTCACGGAAGAGGGGCTCCGAGACGTGAGGAGGCAGAGAACTTGAGCGACGGTTTCCTGGAGGAACTCCGCTGGCGAGGTCTGCTCTACCAACAGACCGCCGAAGAAGAGTTGACCGCGCACCTCGCCGAGCAGCGTCGAACGGGCTACTGCGGCTTCGATCCCACCGCCGACAGCCTGACGATCGGCAACCTCATCGCGATCAAGCTGTTGATGCATTGGCAGCAGCACGGGCATCGGCCCGTCGTCGTGATGGGCGGTGGGACCGGTCTCATCGGCGATCCGTCGGGGAAAGATGCCGAGAGGCCGCTTATCACCGACGAGCTCGTCGAAGCCAATATCGCCGGCCAACGTCGCATCTTCGAGAAGCTGCTCGACTTCGACCCTCAGCGAGAAAACCCCGCGGAGATCGTGAACAACGCCGAGTGGCTGCGGAAGCTCGGTTACATCGAGATGCTTCGCGACGTCGGAAAGCACTTCTCTGTCAACGCCATGATCGCCCGCGATTCCGTACGGAAACGTCTGGAAGATCGCGCGCACGGAATCAGCTACACGGAGTTCAGCTACATGCTGCTCCAGGCGTACGACTTTCTCGAGCTCAAGCGGAGCCGAGACTGTACGGTCCAGGTCGCGGGCTCCGATCAGTTCGGAAACATCGTCGCGGGCATCGATCTCATCCGCCGCGAATCCGGTGAATCGACCTACGGTGTGACGGCGCCGCTCGTGACTCACGCGGATGGGCGCAAGATCGGAAAGAGCGAGGCCGGCGCGGTTTGGCTCACCGCGGATCGCACCAGCCCCTACGCGTTCTATCAGTATTGGGTCAACGTGCCGGATGCGGACGTCGGCTCGTTCCTCCGATGGTTCACGCTCCTGCCCCAGGAGAGGATTCTCGAGCTCGAGGCCGAGCGGGAGCGAGCCCCGGAGAAGCGTCCCGCGCAGCATGCCCTGGCCGAGCACATGACGGATCTCTTGCACGGCGAGGACGAGCGGCGCGCGGTAGCCCAAGCCACGGAAGCGCTGTTCGGCGGCGGTGATCCTCGAGGCGTCCCGGAAAGGATCCTGCAGCAGGTTGTGGGGGAGCTTCCCAACAGCGAGCACCCTGTTTCGTCGCTTGGGGCCTGCCCCTTGGCAGAGCTTCTCCCCGAGACGACGCTGGCGAACTCGAAAAGAGAAGCCCGGGAGTTCCTCAAGAATGGGGCGATCTGGCTCAACGGCGAGCGAGTTCCGGCGGATCGCGCGCTGACGTCCGAGGACCTTCTCCCCGGCGGGATCGCGCTGCTGCGCCGGGGAAAGAAGAACTGGCACGCGACGCGCTGGGTCCGCTAGCCGCGAGATGCGATCGTCGCGGTAACCCTGGTCACCAGCGCGTTTTTCGGGTTGACGGCACCTTGCCCGAATCGTACCTTCCGCTTCCTGCCTCGGCGGGTGTAGACTCGCTGAACCATCTGCGAATGCTGTTTACGCCCACGCTGTGCTCGATTCGCGCAGCGAAGAGGCAGCTCGCCCGAAGGGCCCGATACAGGCCCAGACGGCTACGGACGGTCTTTGAAAACCGAATAGCGTGTGGTCCGATGAGAGTGACCTGACTCTCATCTGGACGGTGACGGGTCCTTATATATACGCCGCACCCTCGGAACGTCAGGCGTTCCTTGGGTGCAACTTAGGACTACGAGGGATCGCTCTCTCACGAGCGAGACCTCGAGCCAAATTCAAACTGGAGAGTTTGATCCTGGCTCAGAACGAACGCTGGCGGCGTGCTTAAGACATGCAAGTCGTGCGAGAAAGTTTTCTTCGGAAAGCGAGTACAGCGGCGCACGGGTGAGTAACGCGTGGATAATCTGCCCTTCGGTTCGGGACAACATCGGGAAACTGGTGCTAATACCGGGTAAGACCACGGAACCCTCGGGTTCTGCGGAAAAAGGTGGCCTCTCGTAGAAGCTACCGCCGAAGGATGAGTCCGCGTTCCATTAGCTTGTTGGTGAGGTAACGGCTCACCAAGGCGACGATGGATAGCTGGTCTGAGAGGATGATCAGCCACACTGGGACTGAGACACGGCCCAGACTCCTACGGGAGGCAGCAGTCGGGAATTTTGGGCAATGGGCGAAAGCCTGACCCAGCAACGCCGCGTGAAGGATGAAGGCCCTCGGGTCGTAAACTTCTGTCAGGAGGGAAGAAGGGTGCCATTTCAAATAGGCTTGGCATTTGACGGTACCTCCAAAGGAAGCGCCGGCTAACTCCGTGCCAGCAGCCGCGGTAATACGGAGGGCGCAAGCGTTGTTCGGAATCACTGGGCGTAAAGCGCGTGTAGGCGGCTCGGAAAGTTGGTTGTGAAATCCCAGGGCTCAACCCTGGAACTGCAACCAAAACTGCCGAGCTAGAATCTCGGAGAGGGTGGCGGAATTTCCGGTGTAGAGGTGAAATTCGTAGATATCGGAAGGAACACCAGTGGCGAAGGCGGCCACCTGGACGATGATTGACGCTGAGACGCGAAAGCGTGGGTAGCAAACAGGATTAGATACCCTGGTAGTCCACGCCGTAAACGTTGGGTGCCAGACGTCGGGGGTATTGACCCCCTCGGTGTCGAAGTTAACGCATTAAGCACCCCGCCTGGGGAGTACGGTCGCAAGACTAAAACTCAAAGGAATTGACGGGGGCCCGCACAAGCGGTGGAGCATGTGGTTTAATTCGAAGCAACGCGCAAAACCTTACCTGGATTTGACATCTGGAGAATCTCCTGGAAACAGGAGAGTGCCTTCGGGAACTCCAAGACAGGTGCTGCATGGCTGTCGTCAGCTCGTGTCGTGAGGTGTTGGGTTAAGTCCCGCAACGAGCGCAACCCCTGCTGTTAGTTGCCAGCGGTTAAAGCCGGGCACTCTAATGGGACTGCCGGTGTTAAACCGGAGGAAGGTGGGGATGACGTCAAGTCCTCATGGCCTTTATGTCCAGGGCTACTCACGTGCTACAATGGTCGATACAGACGGTCGCGAACTCGCGAGAGTAAGCTAATCCTAAAAAGTCGGCCTCAGTTCGGATCGGAGTCTGCAATTCGACTCCGTGAAGGAGGAATCGCTAGTAATCGCGGATCAGCATGCCGCGGTGAATACGTTCCCGGGCCTTGTACACACCGCCCGTCACACCACGAAAGCTGGTTGAACCAGAAGCCGTTAACCCAACCTTCGGGAGGGAGACGTCCAAGGTTTGGCCGGTGATTGGGGTGAAGTCGTAACAAGGTAGCCGTAGGGGAACCTGCGGCTGGATCACCTCCTTTCTAGGGAGCATGGGTGAACGCCTCGTGTGTTCACTCGAGCAACCAGGTCAAAGTCGATCCTGCCTTGTGTGCAAACACACGGTCGCATGAAGTCTGAATCCCGGGTTCTCCCGGTAACTCGTTCAATCGGGGGACTTCGAGATCGATTCCCGCACCGTCGCCACACGCTATTCGTTTTTTGGAGACAGTCCTTGCGGTGCCCGCCGCGGCAAAGCCGCGCCGGCCGCACTACGCAACGCTCCGCGTTGCTGCGCGCGACGCTCCCGCGTCGCTTGCAAGGAGTGTCATCGTGAGTTGGATGCTCGATGGGGGCCTGTAGCTCAGTTGGTTAGAGCGTCCGCCTGATAAGCGGGAGGTCGATAGTTCAAATCTATCCAGGCCCACCACCATCAGGCGTACCCGCCGTAGCAAGGCAACCTCCAATGCAAGCGGAGTGAGTGCGAAGCACGAACGAAGCGCGCAGTGAGCCGCAGGCGAACGGAGCGGGGTGGCGACGGCTCTGCCGGCGCCGGGACCACAAGATCCAGGGGCTGTAGCTCAGCTGGGAGAGCGCGGGCTTTGCAAGCCTGAGGTCGTCGGTTCGATCCCGTCCAGCTCCACCAATTTTTCGCATCTCCGGATGCGTTGCGGATTCTTCGAGAATCCCTCGCCCGACACAGGCGAGCACGATGCGGTCTTTGACAATCGAATAGCTTTCTGGGTCCACGTTTATTTTCGTGGATCGCGCTTTGGCAGAATACACAGCCTAGGGCTGTGTGCTCTGCAGCAGAATGCACAGCCTCGCGTTGTGCGCTCTGCAAAATGATTAGAGAAAACACAGAGCTTATTGGGCTACGTCCATGCAAGCGACGCGAAAGCGGAGCGCGCAGCGAGGCGTAGCCGAGCGTAGGCATCGCCGCGGCTTCGCCGCGGCGGGACTGCAAGAATTAGGCTCTGGTCAAGCAAGTAAGAGCAGACGGTGGATGCCTTGGCACTAGGAGGCGATGAAGGACGTGGTTAGCTGCGAAAAGCTTCGGGGAGCTGCTAAGCAAGCTTTGATCCGGAGATTTCCGAATGGGGAAACCCGGCTGGGGTCATGCCCAGTCATCCTGTACTGAATACATAGGTGCAGGAGGCGAACCAGGGGAACTGAAACATCTAAGTACCCTGAGGAAAAGAAATCAATTGAGACTCCCCTAGTAGCGGCGAGCGAACGGGGAACAGCCCAAACCGGCGGGAAGTGATTCCTTCCGGGGTTGTGGGACTCCAACGTGGGACTCTGAGGGATAGTGGAACGGTCTGGAAAGTCCGGCCATAGAGGGTGACAGCCCCGTATGCGAAATCCCAAAGAGCTCTAGGAGTATCCCGAGTACCACGGGGCACGGGAAACCCCGTGGGAATCTGGGTGGACCATCATCCAAGGCTAAGTACTACCTAGTGACCGATAGTGAACCAGTACCGTGAGGGAAAGGCGAAAAGAACCCCGGTGAGGGGAGTGAAATAGATCCTGAAACCGTTTGCTTACATCCAGTGGGAGCACTATGGGGCTTGCCCCAAGTGTGACTGCGTACCTTTTGTTTAATGGGTCCGCGAGTTACTCCTCAGTAGCAAGGTTAAGCCGTTAGGTGTAGCCGTAGCGAAAGCGAGTCTGAATAGGGCGTTTAGTTGCTGGGGGTAGACCCGAAACCGAGTGATCTAGCCATGGCCAGGTTGAAGCTCAGGTAAAACTGAGTGGAGGACCGAACCGTAGAAGGTTGAAAACTTCCCGGATGAGCTGTGGCTAGGGGTGAAAGGCCAATCAAACTCGGAGATAGCTGGTTCTCCCCGAAATATATTGAGGTATAGCCTCATGTATCACTGCCGGAGGTAGAGCACTGAATGGGCTAGGGGTCCTACCAGATTACCGAACCCAATCAAACTCCGAATACCGGCAAGTGCCAGCATGGGAGTCAGACTACGGGCGATAAGGTTCGTGGTCGAAAGGGAAACAACCCAGACCGCCAGCTAAGGTCCCCAAATCTACGCTAAGTGGGAAAGGAAGTGGGATTGCTGATACAACCAGGATGTTGGCTTAGAAGCAGCCACCATTTAAAAAGTGCGTAATAGCTTACTGGTCTAGTGAACCCGCGCCGAAAATGTAACGGGGCTAAAGCGTAGTACCGAAGCTGCGGAGCCATACTTTGTATGGTTGGTAGGGGAGCGTTCTAGTAACTGTGAAGCTCGACGGTAACGACGGGTGGAGATGCTGGAAGTGCTTATGCGGACACGAGTAGCGATAAAGCAGGTGAGAAACCTGCTCGCCGTAAACCTAAGGGTTCCTGAGTAAAGCTAATCTTCTCAGGGTTAGTCGGCCCCTAAGCCGAGGGCGAAAGCCGTAGGTGATGGGAAACGGGTTAATATTCCCGTACCAGTAGATAAGTGTTTGACCGATGGGGGAACGGAGAAGGGTAGCCTGGCCGGGTGTTGGACATCCCGGTTTAAACCTGTAGGCAGGAGCTGTAGGAAAATCCGCAGCCCCGCTAATGCCGAGAGGTGATACCGAGGCCTTCGGGCCATAAAGCAGGTGATCCCACGCTTCCTAGAAAAGCCTCTAAGGGAGCTTGTCTGCTGACCGTACCGTAAACCGACACAGGTAGGTGGGCAGAGCATGCCAAGGCGCTTGAGAGAACCCTGGTTAAGGAACTCGGCAAATTGACACCGTAACTTCGGGAGAAGGTGTGCCTCGGTTGGTGAAGGGACTTGCTCCCCGAGCTGGCTGAGGTTGCAGAGAGCAGGGGGTAGCGACTGTTTACTAAAAACACAGGACTCTGCGAACTCAATAGAGGACGTATAGGGTCTGACGCCTGCCCGGTGCCGGAAGGTTAAGGGGACCTGTTAGCTCTTCGGAGCGAAGCGGTGAACCGAAGCCCCGGTAAACGGCGGCCGTAACTATGAACCGTTGTAGTTACGTAAATAAATTCGGCCATATGCTGGGATACCCAGTCGAAGCGCGGGTACTCGCCACTAGGAGCCAAGGCTCCGAAGAAGGTGGCAGTGAAAACCCCACGCGGATGGGCAATCAGCAGGAAAGGCTCGAGCCAATGCTCAAAGTTCGCCAGATAGAGCCCAAGATAGGGTGGTATCTCGCGGGTTTCACTGACGGCGAAGGAAGCTTCAACGTTTCCTTTCGTGCACGTCACGACTACAAGAACCCGTGGAAGATCTCACTCTGCTTCAACATCTCTCAAAAGGACCCTGTCATCCTCTCGCTGTTCAAGCGGCATCTCCACTGCGGAACGATGCGGCAGCGGAAGGACGGCATCTGGTACTTCGAAGTCAACAACTTCGAGGCCATCAAAGAGAATGTCATTCCTTTCTTCAATCGCTTTGGATTTCTTTCAGCGAAGAAGAAACGCGACTTCAGCAAGTTCAAACAACTCGCGAAGATCGTGGAAGAGGGGCGACACCTCGAAAAAGAAGGGGTTCGAGAGATACTGAAAATTCGAGAGGACATGAACGACGGCGGCAAGCGGCGGTATTCGGATGAGGACATCCTCAGCCGAATCGAGAATCCCCAGAGACCATACGCCGAACCAGCCAACAACGAAGTTGAAGCGCTGGATGATATGGTCCGATCTCCGCGGGAACGCGGAGAGTCAGACGGAAACGATCTGACCACTCACCAACAAGGTGAGTCGTAACAACTCGAACGGTCCTAAGGTTGCATTGCAGCCCTCGCGCGTCGAAAGGCACGCGATGCATCTGGCTGTATGCTGGGAAGTCTGAGTATCTGGTGGTACTCGCTCCGCATGGAGCAGTGATAATCCATCCAGTGCAGACAATCAGCAGGGAAGTTCATCGAAACGGCGGTGAACCCCTCAGAGACTGTACGCCGGACATCCCTCGGGATGATGAGACAGTCCGTTCCTCATGGCGACATGAGGAGGTCGACAGAAATGATCGACCCGCTCCGCTTCGGCGGAGAGGTAACAGTAAAGAGCGAAATTCCTTGTCGGGTAAGTTCCGACCTGCACGAATGGCGTAACGACTTCCCCACTGTCTCAACCAGGGACTCAGCGAAAATGAATTGCCGGTGAAGATGCCGGCGACCCGCGGCAGGACGGAAAGACCCCGTGCACCTTTACTACAACTTCGCAGTGATCATCGATTTAGCACGTGTAGGATAGGTGGGAGGCTTTGAAGCCGGGACGCCAGTCTCGGTGGAGCCAACCTTGAAATACCACCCTTGTTGTGTTGCTGATCTAACCTAGGCCCGTTATCCGGGTCGGGGACATTGCGTGGTGGGTAGTTTGACTGGGGCGGTCGCCTCCTAAAGAGTAACGGAGGCGCGCGAAGGTTCTCTCACGCTGATTGGAAACCAGCGGAAGAGTGCAAAGGCATAAGAGAGCCTGACTGCGAGACAGACATGTCGAGCAGGTGGGAAACCAGGTCTTAGTGATCCGGTGGTTCCGTATGGAAGGGCCATCGCTTAACGGATAAAAGGTACGCCGGGGATAACAGGCTTATCTCTCCCAAGAGTTCACATCGACGGGGAGGTTTGGCACCTCGATGTCGGCTCGTCACATCCTGGGGGTGGAGCAGCTCCCAAGGGTTCGGCTGTTCGCCGATTAAAGTGGCACGCGAGCTGGGTTTAGAACGTCGTGAGACAGTTCGGTCCCTATCCGCCGTGGGCGCAGGAGATTTGAAGGGAGCTGTCCCTAGTACGAGAGGACCGGGATGGACGAACCTCTGGTGTACCGGTTGTTCCGCCAGGAGCACCGCCGGGTAGCCATGTTCGGATGGGATAACCGCTGAAAGCATCTAAGTGGGAAGCCCACCCTAAGATGAGATCTCCCTGGAACTTCGGTTCCCTGAAGGGCCGTCCGAGACGAGGACGTCGATAGGTCGGAGGTGGAAGCGCAGCAATGTGTGGAGCTGACCGATACTAATCGCCCGTGAGGCTTGACCAAAGCCTTTGCAGTCGGCGCGACCCATGAGATGAACGTGACCCAGAAAGCTATTTGGTTGATCAAAGACCGGCGGCACGAGCCGCGGTTTTGAACACGGTTTTCCCACCGTTCATAGAGCGGGGGCCACACCCGTTCCCATACCGAACACGGAAGTTAAGCCCCGCTTCGGCGATGGTACTGCCGGGTTTCCCGGTGGGAGAGTAGCGCGACGGTGGGATTTCTTTGACGGCGTCAGGCCTCACGGCCTGGCGCCGTTTTGCGTTTCCGGATGGGTGTAGACTCGGGGCGGAGGCGCCGTGGCAGATCACAACACCCTCGACGTCGCGATCATCGGAGCGGGTTTCGCGGGTCTGGCCTGCGCCGCACGCCTGCGCGCGTTGGGCATCAAAAACTTCGCAGTGTTCGAGCAAGGTTCGGGCGTCGGAGCGGCCTGGCGCAAACACTACGACCGAATACGACTCCACAGTCCGTTCCACGATCTCCCCGACGACGGAGGGTTGCGTCGACGCTACGGGTTGTTCCTCTCGCGCCGAGAACTCCTCGATTATTTCGAAGCGTACGCCGAGCATCACGCGTTGGCGCCGCACTTGCGCTTCGGGCAACGCGTCCGTCAGATTGCGAAAGAGCGAGAATCGTGGCGGCTCGAGACAGACGAAGCGGTGCACGAGGCGCGCTCGTTGGTTGTGGCCACGGCTTACAACCGAAAACCGATCGTTCCCGAACTACCGGGTCGCTCCGAATTCCCCGGCCAGGTGATTCATTCCGGCGCGTATCGCAATGCGGATCCGTACCGCGGTGCGCGGGCGCTGGTGATCGGGAGCGGCAACTCCGCCGCGGAAATCGCGCTCGATCTCTGCGAAGGCGGCGCCGCTTCGGCGGCACTGCTCATCCGCGCGCCGCGACATGTGCTGTCGCAGAAAGCGATGGGTCGCATGGCCAAGATCGCGCGCTTGCTGCGAATCGAACTCACGCCGAAGCACATCGCGCGTTCGCATGCGTACACCCGAACGCACCCCGAGTTTCGCGACAAGCTCCGCGAGAAGGACGCGTTCTTCGGGAAGTTCGCGATCGATCTTTCCGAGTACGGTCTCGAGCAACCCGAAGACGGTCCGGCCACCGAAATGTATTTCCGGGGCCGCGTGCCTTGGATGGATCAAGGTACGGTCGCGGCCGTCCGCGATGGCCGAATCGAGGTCATCGATGCGAAGCGAGAGCCGCTCTCGAAGCTCACGCCGTCGGGCGTCGCCCTCGGTGGGAGAGTCCTGCCCTGCGATCTCGTCGTGTTGGGGACCGGCTTTGAGCCCGGCCTCGACGACTTGTTCGTCGACGCCGATCGACTGCTCTATTGGAACCCGGATATGGGACGGCGAATGCCGCACACCGACGGTCGCTCCCGATCGGTGCCCGAACCGACGCTGTTCTTCCCGGGCTTCGACTTGTCCGCGAACGGCGGTCTCAGCCTCGGTCTCTGGGGCGTCGAAGTCGCCGACGCGATCAGCAACGCCCGGGCCTAGGCCCACTTCGCCGGCGCTGATACGCCGCCACGCCGAGTAGAGCGAACAAAAACAAAACCGCCGCGCCGGGTTCCGGAATGGCGGCTTCGACGAGCTTTTCTCCGACGATCTGATGGATCGCCGTAGTCGGGTGGACCGGGTCGAAGAACGCGAAGCCTTCGCACGTCGGCGGGCCTGCCGGGGGAGCCGAGCCGCTGAAAAGGCACGCGTCCGTGACGTTGATGCCACTCGGCAACCCGAAAGCCGTCGGATCGGCGCCGATGCCGTCTGAAATCGCGAGGACATCGACGAAGATCGCTTGCCCGCCGATCGCCGCCGCGATCTTGGCGTTGATCTCCTCGCTCGCAGCGCGGCCTTCGGCGCTCGCGGCCCCGCCGAGCGCGAGCGTTTCCGGAATGCCGCCGACGTCACCGACGCCGGCCACAATAATGTGCTGCGCGCCCGTGGTCTTGAGAGCCGACACGCTTGTCGCGATCGCGACGACTGCGTCGTCAATGACATCCTGCCGCGCGCTTCCGGTGAGCCCGCCTTGCACGATGTCACGGATGTCGTTCCCACCCGCATTGATCAGGTAAAGCGCTTGGGGATCGGAGACGCCCGAGACGTTCAGGGAGTAGGCGCCGACCTGGGCGACAAGATCGGGGATCAAGTCGACGTCCGCTCGCGCTCGCGCGCCGCCAAAAGCGTAGTTGTCGCCACCGGACAAGAAGCCTTGAGAATTCGTGCCCTCGACGAACTGGTTCAAGACGTCGCCCGAATGGATTCCGTTGGTAAAGCGACCCTGGAAGTAACCCGCGCTCGCCGGGGCGACATCCGGCCCCCCGGCCGCGAGCACCGACGCTTGGGTGTTGCCCTGATCGACGATGCTGTCTCCGAAGATGTACAGGTCGCTAAACGCGGCGGCCCCGAGCGGGGCGAAAACGACGAGGGCTACGAGAACAAAGAGGATCCAGCGGCGGCTGTGGTGCCTCATCATCGACCTCTTCGACGCGCACCCCCGAAACGCCTCGATGAGGTGATATTAACACGAGGCAACGGTCCGAGACTGACTCCGAGTCGGGCGAGGCTAGTTGCGAGCTAGGTCTCGACCGGCACCGAACTGCGCTCGGCAGTGGAGACCGCTCGGGATGGCGAGATCGGGATTCGCCAAGGTGAGCTCTACGTTGAACGTATCGCTCGTCGCATCAATGATCGGGTCGACCACATCGATTGTGGCTCGCAACCGCCGACGCAGGGGGGCTTCGGCCTCGATCTCGGCGCTCGCTCCCGGTTTGAGCGAGCCGTACAGGTGACTCGGCACGACGACGCGCACCCGCAGTGGGTCGAGGCGCACGATCTTGACGATCGGAGCGTCGCCCACGCGCTCCCCTTCGAACTTGAGCTGTTCGACGACGACGCCGTCGATCGGGCTCGTGAGACGTCGCCGGTTCGCGTCCGCGTAAGCGCGTTGCAACTCGAGTTGGGCAATGCGACGTCGATCGCGCGCGAGTTCGAGTTCCAGCTCCGCGAGCTTCACATCGGTTTCCGCCTGGTCGCGCGCGTCCACTGAGATCGCACGCCCGGCAAACATCTCGCCGCTGCGCTCGTTCTGTCTCTGCTCGAGTTCGAGCTGCGCTTCGCGCGTACGCACTTCGCCGGTGGTTTGCGCGCGTGCTTTCGCGACGGCCACTTGCGCCCACTCGACGCTCGATTCGAGCTCGGCGATGACTTCACCGGCTTCGACGGGTTCGCCTCGGGTCACGTATAGCGACGAGAGTACGCCTGGAACCGGAGCCCCCAATTCGACGACGCGATCGGGCTCGATCACACAGTCGAGGGCTTCGGCACCGAGCGGTGTATCGGGAAAGTCCGGGACAAACGGGGCGGGGTTGCGCGAAGAATCCGTTCCAACGGGCGGAAGCGTTGTCGAGACGGCAACGGAGACGTCGGTCGGCACTTCGCGGGGTTTCGCCTGTTCGACAATCGCCCAGGCCAGGCACAGCGCGAGGGTGGCCCCAACGACAGCGATTCGCTGGCCCATGGTGTCTTCGATCGGTCCCAAAGAGGTCCTCGCCTACTCCGTACCACCCGCGAACGCGAACCGTTGCCGGCGGCCCTCCTCTTCGCGAAGGACCGCGTTTCGCTCGGCAGCGTGTCTTCTTTCAACGGCAACTTGGGCGTAAGAATTGAGCAGGGATCCGATCTTTGAGGTGAGTTTCAGCGCCGAGATCCCGCGAGAAGCCGCAATTCGCAGGATTGGCGGGGCGAAAACCTCCCGGAGCAGTCGGTCGTCCAACGACAGGAGAACCTCGTACCGGCCGGGATCCCCACGACGTCCGGAGCGGCCGGCCAGCTGACGGTCGATGCGCGCGGAATCCCCGCGACCCGTAGAGAGCACGAACAGTCCGCCGGTCTCGAGAACACCGTCGCCCAAGCGGATGTCGGTGCCGCGCCCAGCCATGTTCGTCGCAACCGTCACGGCACCGGGTTGGCCGGCGACTCCGATAATGTCGGCTTCCTCGCGGTGAGTTGATGCGTTGAGGAGGCGGTGCGTCACACCGGCTTTCGCGAGCCAACGACTGACGGCGAGGGAAGCTTCGACAGTCTGGGTGCCGATGAGCAGCGGTTGCCCGGTCTTCCGCAGCTCCTTTACCCGAGCGAGAACCGCACGTTCTTGTTCGGCGCTGTTGCGGAACACGCGCTCGCCGAGGTGCACGCGCCGCACTGGACGCGCCGGCGGAACGCGGACGACCGCAAGCTCGTAGACCCTCGACAGCTCGCGCGCGACTTCGCGTGCCGTGCCTGTCATGCCTCCGAGTTGTCGGTAGCGCCGATAGAACTGTTGAAAACTGATGCGCGCGAGCGTCTCTTTGCCGGCGGTGGTTTCGCAGGATTCTTTGCACTCGATGAGCTGATGCAGACCGAGCTCCCACGATCGGTCGGGCAGTGCTCGTCCTGTGCGCGGATCGATGATCGAAACCCGACCCTCGTCGACCAAGTAGTCGATGTCGCGCCGGAAGAGGTGAAGCGCTGCCAGGGCCAAGTCAATGAGCTCACGCACCGTTTGCGGGCGAAAATTCCGAAGCGCTGTTGAAGCGAGGTCCCGCGCGACCTCGGGTAGCGCCGCATCGAAAACCAGCGCGCGCTTTCCTTTTTCGTCGAGCTCGAAGTGCTCTCCTTCCCGCAACGAGCCCGCCAGTGCGAGGGCGGCCTCGTACGCCTCGCGGGTAAACCGATCGGGTCGTTCTTGGGAGAGGATCAACGGTGTTCGCGCCTCGTCGATGAGCACGTGATCCGCTTCGTCGATGAGCGCGAAACACAGCCCCCGCAAGAGCGGCGCTTCGGCCGGTCCGCTTTCCCGCAAAGCCGCCATGGCGCGTTCCGCAGGCGTTCCGGCACCCGGAATCCGTCCGGCGGTCCGATCGCGCAAGTAATCGAACGCGAGCTGTTGGCCGGTCGTATAGACGATCGCCTTGGCGTAGGCCGCGCGTCGGGCCCCTTCGTCGAAGTCATCCGCCGTGACGGAAGCCACTTCGAGCCCGAGTGCACCGTAGATCGGGCTCATCTCCTTCGCGTCGCGCGCAGCGAGGTAGTCGTTCGAGGTAATCACATGCACGGGACAGCCGGCGAGTGCGGCGGCACTGGCGGGCAACGTTGCCGATAGGGTCTTGCCCTCGCCAGTTGCCATTTCTGCGATCCCGCCCCGGATCATGATCCAGCCGGCGAGGAGCTGGGTGTCGAGCGGGCGCAAACCCAGCGTGCGCTCTGCGACTTCTCGCGTGAGGGCGAAGCTGCGAATGAGAAGGGTTTGTTCAAAGCCGCGGCGATGGAGGGCCGCGCGGAGCTCGGTCGCTGCCGCCGTCAGCTCAGCGTCGCTCGCGT
This sequence comes from Myxococcota bacterium, assembly GCA_965223705.1. Lineage (GTDB taxonomy): Bacteria > Myxococcota_A > UBA9160 > UBA9160 > UBA6930 > UBA6930. Next base: position 1,202,522 of record OZ245015.1, read on the forward strand.
CGCGAAAGGCTTCTCCGGCGGCGCCGATCGCTCGCACGACGTCGTCTAGCGCGCGGCGTTGAAAGCGCCTGGCGCGACGGCGCGCGGCGAGCATCCGCCCGATGCGGTGATCGAAGCCCCGCTCGATGCGCTCACGGTTCTCCGGGTAGGGATCGCTCCGCGTCGGCCTCGGAGCCTGCTCCCCGCGCTCTTTCGTCGCCCCGTGGCTAGACACCGAGTCGATCCAGCAGCAAGCGCCGGAGGCCACGCGCGACGCGCACGGCCAGAGCCTCACGCCCGTGGTCGAACAAGACGTATACCCGGCTGCCGATCTCCGCGTGAGCGGGCGAGATGGCGAGAACCAGGTCGAGCTGAAAAACGCGGTCGAGCGTTTGCAGCGCGTCGGGATCATCGGGGTCGACGGGGAAACGGCCGCCGCCCTCGCTTCCCAGCGCGCGCGTCGGCAACCGGTAGGACGCGGCGGGGACTTCGCGCTTGAGCGCCGCATCGTACGTCTCGGAAAGATCTGTCGCGAACCGCACGCGAATGCGATCCGCGCGCTCCCGGACCATCGCGATTTCGTCCTGAGACACGACCACGCGAACGGTGGGCGTATTTTCGTCGGTGACGAACCCGATGACATCGCCCTTACGCAACAAGCGCCCGGATAGATCGCGACTTCCCGGGAGGACGAGGTTGCCCGATTCGGGGCTCTTCACACTGAGCGACGCGACGTCTTTTTCGACCCGTCGCAGCTTCTCTTCAGCGGCTTCGATTTCATCGTCGATCTGGCGAACCCGAAGCGGGTCGGACTGCAAGGCGGCTGAGCGCTCGGCGTGGAGCACGCGGAGCTCGGCTTGCGCGACCGTGAGTCGCGCCGTCAAGAGCGGATCCTCGGTCTCGATCACGGTTTCAAACTTCTCGACCTTGGAGCCGTCGAGCCTCTGGAAGAACCGGACGAAGCCGTCCGTATTCACGCGAATCTCCCGCCCCGGCGGCGCCCAGACAACTCCTTCGGCGCGCGTCATGTTCGGCACCGGGAACACGCACACCAAGGTGATGAGGCCGCCGGCCACGGCGGCCGCAGTCGTGACGGCGCGCGTCCGGCGATGCATGAGTTCGGGGCTTGTCGCGAGATATCGGACCACGCGAGCCGCGGGGAGGCCGAATTGTTGGACACCGAAGTAGAGGACGAGCAGGACGCCGGCCGTGACCCACACCTCGCCGACGATGATCGCGATCGCCGTCAGGATCGAGATTCGGTAGAGGAAGGACAACAGACCGTAGGCCGCGAGCCAGCCTTCCTCGTCGGGTGCGTCCGCCGGGCTCTCGCTCTCGCGAAGTTGGAGGATCCAACGCTTCGCCAAGTAGACCCAGTACCGGCTCGAGCGCTGTCCGAGGTTCGGAATGCCGATGAGATCGGTGAGGACGTAGTAGCCGTCGTAACGCAGGAGTGGATTCGCATTGAACACGACGGTCGAAGCCGCACCGAGCCAAACGAGCTGCCAAGCAAAGGTCCGGAGACCGCCCGGCTCGAGCGAAAGCCAGAGAAACAGAGCGGCGGAAGAGATGAGGACTTCGACGGCAATACCGGCGGCGGCAACGGCGACGCGTTTTCGCCGACTCGGAAACACGGCCGACGCCGACGCGTCGACGTACGGCATCGGGAACAGGGCGAGGAGCATCACACCCGCTTCGTGGACCGCACCACCGAAATAGCGTGCGACCAACCCGTGACCGAGCTCGTGGAAGAGCTTGAGCAGGAGATACGCCAGCACCAGGGCGGGGAGGTTTTCCGCCGCCAAAATGCGCTCGCTCGTCGCGTGGGTGAGATCCTGCCAGTGCATCATGGCGGCGACGGCCGCGAACGCGATCAGTGCGGCGGCAGCCAACATCGGTAGCGGACGACACACGACGCGCGCGATGGGCAACAGGCGAACGAGTAGGGCGTCGGGATCCACGAGCGGAATCCGGATCGCCAACGGGTTCGTGCGTTCCTTCCGACGTTTCGTCCTCTGCTTCTGGAATCGCTCACTGAGCTCGTCCCCTGCGTGGGTCTCCGCGCGACGCAGGAGTTCCGCGCCGTCGAGCCGCGCGAGAAGGTCGATCGTCTGATCTTGCGTCGGAGTGCGATCCCCGAGCTCGGCTTCTGCCTCGCGGTAGATCTCGTCGAGCGTCCGGCGACCGTCAAAGCACCGAATGATGGGATGGGCTTCCGCCGGGTAGCGGTGATGTCGGCCGCTTAGCGTGTCTTCGAGGACATACCAGTCTCGGCCCCGCACGGGTTGGCGAATACTCCGTACGTGACTTCGGAGCTCTGGGCGCAGGTTGGCCACCCGGTACCAATCCGCGGAGTGTTGTTTCACAGCCAAAAGCCCCAGGTCGCCAGGCGGAACCAGTCCGCCGCGCGATGCGAGGCGACCCAGTACAAGGAGCGGCGCCCGATCTCAATTTTCGCGAGGCCTTCCATTCCCGGCCGAAGTCCGAGCGTATCGTCGGCGAGGCCGGCTTCGACCCGGAAAAAGTTCCGGCCTTCTTCGGCCGAGGCCATCGGTGTCACCCGTTCGATGCGGAACGGGTGTTGTTGATGGGGCAGGGCCGTCAGGGCCAGTCGGCCCGTCTGCCCGATGGCGACGTGCGCGACGTCTCGCTCGTCGACTTCGAGCGTGACCCGATAGGAATCCAAGGGGGCGATTTCGAAGAGGACTTCGCCTCGCTCCACCGGCGCTCCGAGTGAACGACTGAGGTCGCCCTTGACGATCACCCCGTGAAAAGGGGCGACGAGGCGACTGCGTTCGATCTGCACTTCGAGCGCCGCGAGTTCCGCGTCGGCTTGCGCCAGGCGAGCGGCCAGGATTTTCGCTTCCGCGTATTCGCGGCGCGCCCGGGCTTGGCGCTGCTCCTTTCGGGTTTGCGCGCGGCGCGTCTCCCACTGGACTTTTTCGAGCTCGAGTTCCGTCGCATCGAGCGCCGCGATCAATTCGCCTTCCTCGACGACATCGCCGGCTCGGGCCCGGGCCTCGCCGATGTAGCCGTCGCTCGCCGCAACGACCGCTCGTTGAACGGTGCCTTCAAGAACGGCGTCGGCGGATACGCGATGAGGAACGGGAAGGAACGCGAGGAGGAAGAAGAGGAGGGCGCCAACGGCTGTGGCCTTGCCGACGAAGCGGTTCGGTCCGAGCCAATCTCTGAGTTTCTCCGTCGCGCGCGCTCTCAGGATGCGCAGAGCCGGTTGCGATTCGCGCTGTCGCGTGGCGAGGACTGGTCCGATCATGGTCGCTGCCGCGTCGCAGAGAGCCTCCGTCTGCGCGGTGAAGGCCGAGTCTTCGGCCGTCTCGACGAGAACGACGCCACTCGGCACCGCCGTCGAGCGTTCGGAATCCGAACCGCCGAAGGGAAACGTCGCTACCACACCGCCGGCGTGCTCTTTCTGGAGAGACGCGTGAGCTGGGAACGTTCCCGCCTCGGCCTCTTCTCCCGGATATCGGATCGGCTCTCCCTCCGACAGGGTTTCTTCCATCGCTTGCTCGATCGCCGATGCGAGGTCGCTGCTGCGATCGAATTCCGCCGCGTGGGAAATTGCGTGGAGCTCGATTCGCGTACCCAGCCGAAAGCCGAGGCTCACGCGCGTCAGTCCACCGCGACCGGCGAGCTCCGTGACGAATCGGACGAGAGACGGCTTGAGCTCAGGCGTGTCCGTCGTCATCGCGAGCAACTCGAGCACGTCTTTCGCCGTCGATGCGCCTTCGCTACTGCCGGTCCGCAAGGTTTCGAGCCACACGGCTCCGCACAAGAGATGCTGGATCACGGCTTGTTGTGTCGCCGCCGGACGGTGTGGCATGTCGACGACGAGCCCGCCGCGGGTTTGCCCGCTGCTGTGGAGCGGGACGGCCAGCGTGTCGAAGATCTTGTCGTCGCGCTTGCGCGTCTGGGGATGGAGAGCGGGCTTACCGCTTCCCGCGACCCGCCGCGCTTCGGCGACGCGAGCGGGTTCGGGTTTTCCGACGCCCTCCGGCCACGCGATCACGTGGCCCCCCGGTGACGGATCGAGGACGGCGACGGCGCGATCTGCGCCCGGCGTCATCGAGCACAACACATGAAGCCAGCGCGCGGCGAGCGCCTCGGGAGGGCTCGGCACGGAAGCGTTCAACGCGCTTTATTCTTCTGACGAAGAAGTTCGTTCCAGCGCTCGGCGGGCATCGGTGGACTGAAATAGAAGCCCTGCACGTGATCACACCCGGATTCCACCATGAAGTCGAGCTGGTCGCTGCGCTCGACTCCTTCGGCGACGACCGACAGGCCCATCCCGTGCGCCAACGCGATGATCGATCGAACGATCGAGACGTCGTCGCCGTCATCGGGGACGCCTTTGACGAAGGAGTGATCGATCTTGAGTTCGCTGATCGGAAAGCGTTTGAGATAGGCGAGTGAGGAGTAGCCCGTTCCAAAATCATCGATGGAGATTCGTACACCCATCTTGCGGAACTGACCGAGCGTGAGTGCAGCATGCTCCGGATTCCCCATCAGAATGCTCTCGGTGAGTTCGAGGGTGAGTCGTTCGGGTTCGAGTTGTGTCTCCTCGAGCGCCGTTGCGAGTACGTGCCGGAGATCGCCGTACTGGAACTGCTCGGCCGAGACATTGACGGCCACACTGAGCGGGAAGTCCGTAAATGCGCCCCAGGACTTTGCCTGTCGACAAGCTTCGCGGATCGCCCAGCTCCCGAGGCTCCGAATCGTTCCGGTTTCCTCTGCCAACGGAATAAAGCGGGCCGGTGAGAGCTCGCCCAACTTCGGATGAACCCACCGCATGAGCGCTTCCGCCCCGATGACTTTCTTCGTGCGGAGATCGATCTTGGGCTGGTAGTGAAGGCGGATCTCGTTCCGATCGAGAGCGCCCCGTAGCAGGTTCTCGAGCTGCAGTCGCTCCGCCGACTCGGCGTTCTGGCGCGCATTGTAGAACTCGTAGCCGCCGCCACTCGATGAGCCGGCGTGGGTCATGGCGATCTCGGCGTGGCTCAAGAGTTCCCCGGCTTCGCCGCTGTCGTCCGGGTAGAACGCGATCCCCACGGTGCAGCCGAGGTGAAGGGATTGGCGATCGAGCAAGAACGGCCGTTCGAAACTCGCAATGACGCGCTTTGCGATCCGGCGCGCATCCTCGCTAGAGCGAGCCCACGGGAGGAACATGGCGAACTCATCGCCGCCGACACGCGCGATGATGCCGTTGTCGCCGAGCGCGTCTCCGGGTCGTACGGATTCTTCCAAACGCGTCGTCGCGGACTTGAGCAAGAGATCGCCCGCATCCCGTCCCAGGGCGTCGTTGATCTTCTGGAAGCGCTGCAAGTCGATATACAGGAGGGCGCAAGAAGCGCGATCGTGGTCGATCCGGCGCAGCGCGCGCTGCATCTGTTCGGTCAGGGAGAGCCGATTGGGAAGCCCGGTCAGCGGGTCGAAGTACCGCAGGCGGTCTTGGTAGGCCTTCGCGGCGAGCGTGTTGCGGAGGCGAAGGGCCAACTCACTGGGGTCGACGGGTTTTCCCAGAAAATCCGTGGCACCGAGTTCGAGCGCTTTCAGTTTCGTGTCCGCGTCAGTCGACGACGTCAGGATGATGATGTTCGAATACTGCAGGGCTTCGTCGTTGCGAACCGCTTGCAGAATCTCGAACCCACCCACGTGGGGCATGTTGAGATCGAGGAGCACGACGTCGGGACGGACCCGCGCCAGGGTTTCGAGTGCGTTCCGGGAGTCGGTCTCGCGGACGAAATTGCGATAACCCGCGTCCTGCAGGGCCATTTCCAGGACATCGATGGTCGTCTCCTCGTCGTCGACCATCATGACGGTGGCCGATTCGAGGAGGCTCTCTGAGGGACCGCGCAAATCCGGGGTTGTCGCCCGGTTGGCGTCGACACGTAGAACGGAGGCTTCGGCGAAGCCCGTGTTCTCGGTCTTGTCCTGATCAGACATGAAGCCACCGTTCGGGTGCGCAACGCACCCGCCCACCTGACCCATCGGCCCACGGGAGCGCTCCCTTGAGCCTGTAACTAATTGTTTTCACGTAGGATTTAGGAAAGCTTGCCGGCGACTTTCCGGATTTCGGAGAGAAGGCCTTCGATGCCCTCGGGCGAGCCTGACTTCGCTTCGGTCTCGAGCGCGGAGGCGGGCTCGACCAGTAGGTCATACCCCACGGTTCCGGACGCGCCCTTCAGCCAATGAGCAAAGCCGGCTACGGCGTCCGGGCTCGCGCCGTCGTAGGGGGTCGGGAGCTCTGCGAGCCTCGTCGTCAGGTTCTCGCGGAATTTCACGAGGACCTTCGCAAAGCGGTCATTGTCGGCAAACCGCGAGCGCAGGTCGCCGTTCTCGAGATCGAACGAAGCGGCGCTCCTCGAAGCTCCGACGGGCGCGAGTGCGATGCGGTTCGCCATATCGTGGAGCGTGTTGACGAGCGCTTCACATTCCGGCTCTTTCGACTGCAGAGCCGCTTGCTCCAGTTCGGCCGCCGGCTGTGTGAAGTCATCGAACCCTACGGTTCCGCCGGCGCCTTTCAGCCAATGGGCGAGCTGTGCGAGCTCTCCGAACGCACGCTTGGCAACGGCCGCGTCCATTTCGCCGAGCTTTTCGGACAAGCGGCCGGCGAACCGTTCGATCGTCGGCTTGAGCTTCGGGTTGTCCGCCAAACGCGAAACGATCGGAGCGGCGACACTCGGGCGGGGCGCGCTCGTCGGTGCGGGCGATCGATCCGCAGTCTCCGCGGTCGCTTGATGCCGCGTACCGTTGAGAAAGCCGCCGAGACATTCGAGCAGGGCAGCGATGTCGATGGGCTTCGTGAGGTAGGCGGTGCAACCCGCCTCGATGCATTCCCGCTCGAAACCCTTCATCGCGTTCGCCGTCAGGGCGACGATGGGTGTCTCCACACCGTGTTCTCGGATTTTTTGGGTCGCCGTGAAACCGTCCATCACGGGCATCTGCATGTCCATCAGAATGGCATCGAACGACTCGCGCTGCGCGGCCTCCAGCGCGGCCAGGCCGTGCTCCGCCTGCGCGACTTCGAGCCCGGCTTCCTCGAGGACGACCCGGACGAGCTCGCGGTTTTCATCCCCGTCGTCCACGACGAGGACCCGCGCGGACTCGAATCGCCAGGTCCATTCTTCGCGCTCGGTCTCAGCGCGAGCGGCTTCGTAAGCCTCCTGGGGCGACAAGAAGCGCTGTTCGCTCACTTCTCCGAGGAGGAGCGTCACCGTAAACGTGCTGCCGACACCCGCGCGACTGGTCGCTTTGATGTCGCCGCCCATGAGCCTCGCAAAGCGACGACTGATCGGGAGGCCGAGCCCCGTCCCGCCGAACTTCCGCGTGACGGAACTGTCGGCTTGCACGAAGGGATCGAAGATGGCTTCGAGCTTGTCTTCCGGAACGCCAATACCGCTGTCCTTCACATCGATGGCCAGGGTCTCGTCGTCGACGGCGCGCACCACGAGTTCGACCGCCCCTTCGTCGGTGAACTTGATCGCGTTGTTGACGAGGTTCGTGATGATCTGACGCAAGCGCGTCGGATCCGACTTCATGAGCGCCGGCGTGTCGCCCTCGGCGCGGACGCTCAAGGTGATGCCCTTCTCGCGGGCTTTCACGTCGAGTGTCGTCAATACGTCGTGGATCACCGCGTGAGGAGAGAACTCGAGCTCTTCGGTCTCGAGTCGGCCCGACTCGATTTTGGAAAGATCGAGGAGGTCGTTGATGAGATCGAGCAAGTGCTGGCCGCTGGTGTGGATGGTCTCGAGATAGCGGTCGCGATCGGTCTCCTCGCGCACCAGTCCTTGTCGAAGGACGTCCGTAAAACCCAGGATGGCGTTCATCGGCGTTCGAATCTCGTGACTCATGTTGGCCAGGAAGTCGCTCTTCGCACGATTCGCGGCTTCGGCGTTGCCCTTCGCTTCTTCGAGCTCGGTGACGTCGTCGAGGCTGACCAGCACACCACCGAACTGGCCGCCGGCGCCCAGCACCGGTGAGCAGTTCGCGATGAACGTGCGTCGCGGTGTTCCCGGGATCTCCAAATGGAGAAGGTCGTTTCGCAGAGGCGCGCCGGCTTCGAGGGCGCGGTCCCACGGAAACTGCCCCTCGGGCAGCTCTTCATCTTCTGCGCTCTTCCAGGGTAGTTTCGCCGCCGAGCGCCCAGTGAGCTTATCCGCGTCTTCGCGCGCGAAGGACGCAAACGCTTGGTTCGCGAGGACAATCTGGCCGCGCAAGTCGACGACGAGGAGTCCCTCGGCGAGGGTGTCGAGCGCTGAGCGAACGTGGGTCGGCACGGCTTGCGAAGGGTCGAGTTGCTTCAGGGTCTTCCACAGGTAGACCCAGAATACGAAGAAAGAGACGACGGTCAGCAAGCCGATCAGCCGGAGTCGCGGCTCGTTGACAGCGCCCCAGATCCCCGGGCTCGTGAGCGGCTCGAAGCGAAGCTCGACCTGTCCCCAACGGACGCCGGCGGAATACAGCGGAACGACCACTTGCGCGTCGCTTTTGACATGGGGGTCCCAAGCTTCGTGAGCACCGGTCTGCGTGACGAGCGAGCCGTCTGGCCGGCGAATTCCCGCAGAATGGAGGTCGTCATTGCGGCCGACGATGAATTCGAGTGTCGCCGTCAGGCGGCGGATGTCGTGGGTGCTCAAGAGCGCCGATCCGCTCGCAGCGATCGATTCCGCCAACATCGCGCGGCCGGAGCGTTCGGCGCCGATGCGGTCCGGAATCAAGCCAAGACCCGACGCCGCGAGGAGGAGCGTCGAGAGCAAGAAGCTCAGACCCACGGCGATATGGGTCTTTGCACCCAAGTTGATCTTCACAGATTGGACTACCCGGGGGTGGGACGTTCCTCTGCCCGTATCGGCAGCCGGCCAACCGAGCCGTAGAACGCTAGGACGGTGCTCGCGTGGTGTCCGGGCGCTTCCGCTCTTCCGAATCCGCGCCTTCTTCGTCCTGCTCGGCTTCGAGGAGCTCCTCGAGGGATTCGCCGTCTTCGGTCATACCCCCGGCGAGGCTCGCCAGAATCGGCGTCGGGTCCATCAGCTGCCACGCCGGCATGGACGAGACGAGACTCGCGAGGAGCAAGCCACCGCGCGTGAGCCAGACGACGTAGCCCACCGAGAGGCCGGTCGTCACCGCGAACGCGGAACCGACCACGGTCTGCTCGATTTCCAGCGCGCCGGTGAATTGATCTCGGAGCGCGTCGAGTTCACCCAACAAGCTCTCCTGGGCATTCGCGAACAAGAGCTCACTGAGCGAGACCTCGGGAAGAACTTTTTCGATCAGTTTTTCGACCAGTGCCCGCACCGCCGGGTGATCGACGTCGAGCGTGGCCGAGGCGTCCACCGTCGCGGCCGCCGCTTCGAACGTGAACGCCGTTGTGGTCGCCGCGTCGGATTCGTCGCGCTGAGCCTCTTCTAGAATGCCGCGACCCAGACGATCTTGGCCTGATTCCGTCGACGCGACCGGTCCGGCGACAGGCCCCGGGGCCTCGGCTGCGCTCTCTCCCGAGTCTTCGCCAGCGGCCTCCTCGCCGCCGCTCTCACCGACATCCGGCGTCGGAGCCGGCGCGGGCGGTGGGGTGGGGGTGTTGCCGACGAATGTACCGATGCGGGAGTACGCCCCACTGATAGCGGTGGTACCGCCGTGAATACTCGCGTCGCAATTCGTTCGGTTCTCGATTCCACCGTTCGTCGAGGAAAATCCCCCGCTGTAGGTGTTGTCGATGGCCCGCAACACGAGAGGCGGGGGCGTTCCGGCGAAACCCGGCTGCGGTACGAACCGCACGCGCGCGTTCGCATGGAGGACCAGCGCGGTCGCATCGTCGCCGACGCTACCGATGTCGGCCCAGTTCGTTCCGTCCGTCGAGTATTGCCAACTGCCGCCGCTCCAGGTGGCGCTCGGGTTTCCAACCACTGCAACACCCGCGAGGCTCGATCCGGCATCGACGTCGCCGATGGCGCCGCCGAGGAGCGCCGCAATCCGCTCGCCGAGGGGCTTCGCCTGACCGTTCGGAAGGGGAGCGAGCCCAACGCTCGCGGCGCCGGGTGCGTCGTTGACGGCGCTCGTCGAGACCGAGGCGACGTTGCCGGCCACCGAGAAGGGCGTCTGACCGCCGCGTATCGACGCGTCCGCTAAGCCGCCGGCGACTCCTTGGGATTGATCCCAGCCGTGGAACGCCAAGTTACCGCCGCCGGCGTTCATGCCGTCGGGGCGGAAACGGACGAGGTCGGTAGCGCGCAGGAGTTTCGCCGCGCTGGTGGAAGTTCCGGCGAGCAGGTTCCAGTTCGCACCACCGTCGGTGGAGTACTGCCAAAAACCGTTCATCGCATTGGTCGTCGTGACGGCAATGCCTTCGACCGACAGCACGTCCGGGTCGCTCAGCGAGCCGCCCAAGATCGACGCCACGGTGACGCCGCCGTTCGCGACGTCGTCCTCGGTGATCCCCGGGAGTGCAGGGGAAGCGTTGGCCAGCGTCGGCGCATCGTTGACGGATGAGGTCACCACGGATGAGGTGGTGTCCGAATATGTCCCGCCCGACGAGTCCTGGACCCAGATCGTGAACTGCGTGGTTTCGCTCAAGCCGGGTTGCACGCGATTCGGGGTGGGCGTGAAGACGAGGCTTCGGATCGCGCCCTCGGCCGCGGCCGCTGTGCCCGTGAATTGGTAGACGCCGCCCCCGAGGTTGGAGAAGCCGCCGCCCGCCAGGGTGCCCTTCGCGCCGTTGTCGAGCCGGACTTCGACGACGAGATTCTCCGCGTCGAGGTCGCTGAACGTAACGGTTCCGAACGGCGCCATGGGAGTGTTGTCGGTCGCGGGTTGTCCCGCGGCGGTGCCGCCGATGACGGTCGCGTCGTTGATCGAAGTGGAGACCACCGTGGTGGTGTTGTCGATGACCGGGCCGCTGCTGTCGGTCACGGCAATCGAGAAGGTCGTGGTCTCGGTGAGGCCCGGCGCGACGCGGTTTTCCGTCGGGTCGAAGACGAGTGCGCGGATCGCAGTTTGGGCGGACGCGGCAGTTCCCGAGAACTGGTAGTGCCCGCCGCCCAAGTCCGTGAAGCCGCCTCCGCTGAGCGCGCCCTTCGTCGCGGTGTCGAGCTGGACGTCCACGGTCAGGATCTCGCCGTCGGGTTCGGCAATCGTGACACCCGAGAACGGGGCCAGTGTCGCGTTGTCGTTGACCGATTGACCGGAGACAGCTCCTCCGATCGACGCCGGGTCGCCGACGGAGGTCGACACGACCGTCGTGGCGTTGTTCGAGACCGGTCCCGCGCCGTCCGTGACGGTGATCGTGAATGTGGTCGTTTCGGTAAGGCCGGGCGCGACACGATTCTCGGTGGGATCGAAGGTCAGGTTGCGGATGGCGGCCTGCGCGGCAGCCGCCGAACCCGTGAATCGGTAGCTACCACCGCCGAGGTCGGTGAAACCGGCGCCGGTGAGGACGCCTTTCGCGCCGTCATCGAGTTGAACGTCGACGACGAGGTTCTCGCCGTCGGGGTCGGCAATCGACGCTCGAAAACGGCGCGATCGTCGCGTTGTCGTTGACGGGCGTTGGCCACCGTGCCACCGATCGGTCGCGTCGTTGATCGAGGTCGATACGACCGTCGTGGCGTTGTTCGAGACCGAACCCACGCCGTCCGCCACGGTGATGGTAAATCCGGTGGTCTCGGTGAGCCCCGGTGCGACTCGATTCTCCGTCGGGTCGAAAACGAGCGCGCGAATCGCGGTCTGCGCTGCGGCCGCTGTGCCCGTGAACTGGTAGAGCCCGCCGCCGAGATCGGTGAAACCGCCGCCGGTCAGTACGCCTTTGGCCCCGTCGTCGAGCTGGACATCGACGACCACGTTCTCCGCATCGGGATCGGCAATGGAAACGGTCGCAAACGGAGCGATGGAAGCGTTGTCGTTCACCGCCTGATTCGCGACGGTGCCGGCGATGCTCCCAGAATCGTTGATCGAGGTCGAGACGACGGAGGTCGTGTTGTCGATCACCGGTCCGCTGCTGTCGGTGATCGTGATGCTGAACGTCGTGGTTTCCGTGAGCCCGGGGGCCACGCGATTGTCGGTCGGGTCGAACACGAGCGCGCGGATCGCCGTCTGCGCCGCAGCCGCTGTGCCCGTGAACTGATAATGCCCTCCGCCGAGGTCGGTGAAACCGCCGCCGGTCAGTACGCCTTTCGCGCCGTCGTCGAGCTGGACATCGACCACGACGTTCTCGGCGTCGGGGTCGGCGATGGTGACGGTGGAGAAGGGCGAGATCGAAGCGTTGTCGTTCACGGCCTGGTTGGCGACGGTGCCGCCGATGGCGCTCGGATCGTTGACCGAGGTGGAGATCACCGGTGGCGTTGTTCGAGACCGGCCCACCGGAGTCCGTGACCTTGATCTCAAAGCTGGTCGTTTCAGTGGCACCCGGTGCGACTCGATTCTCCGTCGGGTCAAACACGAGCGCGCGAATCGCGGTCTGCGCTGCGGCCGCTGTGCCCGTGAACTGGTAGAGCCCGCCGCCGAGATCGGTGAAACCGCCGCCGGTCAGTACGCCTTTGGCCCCGTCGTCGAGCTGGACATCGACCACGACGTTCTCGGCGTCGGGGTCGGCGATGGTAACGGTGGAGAAGGGCGAGATCGAAGCGTTGTCGTTCACGGCCTGGTTGGCGACGGTGCCACCGATCGCGCTCGGATCGTTGACCGACGTCGAGATCACCGTGGTGGTGTTGTTCGATACCGGGTCGATGCCATCCGAAACGGTCACGGAGAACGTCGTGGTCTCGGTCAGGCCGGGTGCCACGCGATGGTCCGTAGCATCGAAGATGAGGGCACGGATCGCGGTTTGCGCTGCGGCCGCCGACCCGGAGAACTGGTAGAGGCCGCTGCCCATGTCGGTGAACCCACCGCCGGCAAGCGTTCCCTTCGCGGGGTCGTCGAGCTGGATCTTGATGGTCAAGGCGTTGCCGTCGACGTCGTCGACGGTCACCGCCGCGAACGGGGCGATGTTCTGATCGTCGTCGACGGTCTGACCCACTTGGAAGCCGCCGATGCTCGGCGCCGTGTTTGCGGCGGGGGCGACGAGCGTGAACGCGTCGAGCTCTTCTCCGCCCGCACCTCCCAACCCGACGTCGGCGCCTTCGAACACGAGCTCGGCCGTGGCGCTGCTGTTGCCGACGCCGGCCCCGAGCTCGGTCGCCGTCACGTGGAGCGCAAAGATGTCGTTTTCCGTGACGGACACGTTGTTCGTTCCCAACGTATCGCTGCTGTGCACGGTGGCCAGCAGCGTGCCGGCCGCGAACGTTCGCCCGCCAATCACGGTCGCGGATTCAAGCAGCTCGAGGCCATGGAGATGCTGATCGATGCCAAAGACGTCGCCTTCGAGCAATTTGCTCGCTGTGCCCGTCGTGTTTCCGGCGCCCACGGTCCCTGTCTCGAACACCCAGACGTCTTCATCATCCGAGCCACCGCTCCGCGTAAAGAGGAAATCACCTGCGTCCACGGTGTAGTCGCCGATCGTCGTGTTCGATTCGACGAGCGTGATGCCGCGGATGTTGTTGCCGCCAGCGGGGGATTCGAGGAGCATCGCGAAGGTCCCGTCGCTGTAGTCGCCCGGCGCGACGGGTCGATAGACGAACACATCCTCATCGGTCTGCGGAAGCGAGTTGGAAAAGCCCGGGTCGAGGACCGGTGCCGTCGACGACAACGTCCCATTCGACGAGAGGGACATCAGAAGGTCGCCCGCCTTCAACTGAAAACCGGCGACCACCATATCCCGACTGACGTAGTGGACGGCGTTCGTCTCGGCACCGTTCGCGAAATCGACGGCGACCGAAAAGTTGCCGCCAGAGACGCCCGGTTCGATCTGGACGTCGGAAATTTGGACAACGTCGTCGCTGTCCCACGACGTCGCGCCGTTCGTCGGCGCACCGGACACGTTGCCTTTCGTGGAGATCCAGAACGACTCTCCGGAGCTTCCGACCGGACTGTCCTGATCCCACAGGAACAAGAAAGGCTGGCCGATGATGGTTCCGGCGCCCCCCTCGACTTCGGTGGGGGTCCCCCAGGTGCTCCCGTCCCACAGGGTGAAGTTTACGTCCAGCAAGCTGTCGAGTGTCGAGGCCATGATCCGGTCCGAGTCCGGATCGGAGCTCAGCGTGATCGTGCTCGTGACGGCGAAGCTGCCGAGATCGAATGCGACGGATTCACCCGACCAGGTGCCTCCGCTCCAGGTCTTGTAGTAGACGGTCGAACTGAATTCGGAGTACAGCGCCATCGCGTCGCCACTCTGGCTCTCAAACGCGACAGCGATTCCGTACGTGCTCGTGCCGGCACCATCGGTGGTTCCCAACTCGGAAGCTTCCCAGGTACTGCCGTCCCAGACGCTGAAGAACTTGTCGCGATCACTGGTCGTCGCGCCCATGATGATGCGGTCGCTGTTGGGGTCCGACGCAGCAACGGTCCATTGCGTGACGCCCGTGACACTCGCGTGGGCGGGAATGCTGGATTCACCGCCCCAGGAGCTCCCGTTCCACATCCGGTAGTAAGCGTTCTGGTCCGCCTTGCCGTAGATGACCATGGCGTCGCCACTTTGTTGCTCGTATGCGACCGAAATATCGGTGTTGCCCACGGCGCCGGTGCCGTCGCTTAGATAGGTCCCGTTGCCCCAGCTGTCTCCGTCCCATACCAGCGCGTAGTCTTCGTTGGATGCGTTGGTCACCGCGAGCACCATCTCGTCGCTCCCCGGGCTTGTGGCGAGCTTCATATGGCTCATCTCGCCGTTGTAGGAGGGAGTGTTGATGGCAGTTGCCGCGGACCACGATGTTCCGTCCCACGTACGGAAGCTGAGGCCGTTGCTCCCCGTCGTGCCGTTGTTGTAGACGAGCATGGCATCGCCGCTCGATGACTCGTAAGCGACGGCGAAACCCCAGCGGTTGGCGTCCGTAACGGTGGCGAAATCGTTGAACGCGAACGCCGTCCAGTTCGAGCCGTCCCACATCTGGCCGCTCAGGTTCCCGCTCGAGTCGACGCCGACGACGATTTTTTCGTCTCGCGTGGGCGCTTCGGCGCCGTCCATGGTGCGCCACGGCCCGCCGATGTTCGCGGTATTGGTTTCCGGATCGAGGGCCGCACCATTCAGCTCGCTCGTCTGAGGGGTCGGCACGCTGTTTTCGGACCAGATCGCCGTTCCGTCGAGCGTTCCGACAAAGCCGGCTTGCGCTGCTGCACTGAGCGCGTTCGAGGTCTCGACGCTCCCGTACTGGAACTCGAGCTGCCAATCGCCACCGCGGGTTGTGGCGCCCGTGAGGTCATCGCTCGCTGCGACATCGGCGCCGGTGACTTCCGCCAGGTCCGAAAGGAACGCGCGTCCGTCGTCGGTCGACGCGAGGTTGCAGCCGTAGAGGAGGAGGTCCGCTTCGCCCGTCAGCGCGCGCTGCCACGTTCCAACCCCCGCATTCGGATCTCCGAGATCCGCGTGCGTGAACCAGTCGTTGCCGAGCAGCAAGCCCTCTTCACTGCCGTGAGAAAGGATGTGAAGCGCATCGAGGTCGCCCGCGTAGCCGGCCAGCACCCGACTGATCTGTGCCGTGCCCGATTCTTGATCGTTGAGCAGAAGGACGTCGAATTCGACGTTACTCGTGCTCTTCGATCGCAGGTCCGCGAACAGCGCGTCGGCATTGTCGAGACGTCCATCGATCACGACGAGCTCCCGCCGGGGCTCCGTTTCTGCGGACACGACCGAAGTTCCGTGCTCGCTCTCGATGGGCGCCGTTCCGATCGGGTCGCTCGGCGGCGCCGCGATCTCCGCGGGCAACACCGGGAGATCGGCCGAAAGGAGGAGCCTCGGCTCGAGCGGCTCGAGAAGCGGGCGCCGCCGGCGGGTCGGGTTCCGGCGGGGTGAGGGAGGGCGCGTGCGTCGTTTCCTGGACATACAGGGGGGATATCGACCCGACAAACCGCACTGCTAAGACATATCGGGTGACTAAAGCCACGTTCGCTGCAGTCCGTCGGGAGATTCGCATCGGCCTTACGCATGAGTTGCTCCAGTTCTGCCGATCACCGACCGAAACCGAGAACTATGAACCGGACCGCCGGAAGATTCCGCGTGCTGGCTGCGCACGGCGGAGTTTTCGCCCTTGCGACGTTGCTGGGCGTCAGTTGCGCGTGGGGCCCCCGGGAAACGACTCCCGAGGAAGTCCGCGAACGAATCGCGCGGGATCGCGAGGCCTTGGCGTTGGCCGAGCCCGTCCCGGACGAGCTCACCCTGTACGAGGCCGTCGCGCGCGCCGTCTACCAGAACCTGGAGTTCCGCGCGGCGCTGCTCGAAGAAGCCCTGGCCCACGCCGAGTTTGAGGAAGGACGCCTCGACCTCCTTCCCAGTGTTGTCGCGACGAACGAGTACTACGGACGGAACAACCGACTCGCGTCCGTGAGCGAGTCGGTGCTCACTGGGAACCAATCTCTCGAACCTTCTACATCATCCGATCGCCACGGCTGGCGATCCGATGCGACCGCCGCGTGGAGCGTTCTCGATTTTGGCGTCGGCTACTTGCGATCGCGTCAGGCGGCAAACGAGGCATTGCTCGCCCGGGAACGCCGAGCCAAGGCGCTGCAGGATCTTGTTCTCGATGTGAGCGTGGCGTATTGGCGGGTCGCGGCGTCGCAGCGGCTGCTCGAGGATATCGGCACGGTTCGGGCCGACCTTCGCGATGCCGCGCGCCAGTCGCGAGAGCTGTCCGACAAGCGCCTGCTCGACCCCGCCAACGCGACGGGGTATCAGCGCGACATTCTCGAACAGATGCGGACCTTGGATGCGATCGAGCGCGACGCGGCGAACGCGCGAATCGAGTTGGCGCGCGCGATCAATGCGCCGGCGAACGCGCGCTTGCGCGTCCGCTCGCTCGACCCGGCGCGCGCCCGGATTCCCGAACTGAAGGTGCCCGTCGAGCAGCTCGAGTACGACGCGTTGCGCCTGCGTCCCGAGTTGCGCGGCGCCGACTACGAGCACCGCATCTCACGGCTCGAGGTTCGCCGGGCGCTGCTACAGGCATTGCCCGGATTGGAACTTCGCGTCGGTTACAACCGCGACACCAACGACTTCCTCGTGAATGACGGCTGGTGGAACTACAGCGGCACCCTCTCGAAAAATCTCGTCGAACTGGTCACCGCGCCGAAGCGCATCGAAGTCGCCGAGGAGCGCTCGACACTGGCCGAGGCACGACGCTTGGCGCTCAGCACCGCGGTGATGGCTCAGGTCCAACTCGCGTATCGAGACTTCCGCCACGCCCAGGCACAAGCCGAGATCGCTGCTCATCGGAGAGCGCTCGAAGCGGACGCCAGCGCGGTCACCGAGCTGCGCTTCGCGGCGGGGACGGCTTCGGGGCTCGACGCCGCCCGCGCTGCCGGACGCCGCCGCGTTGCGGACCTGCAATACGCGAACAGCTACGCCCGGGTGCGCGAGTCGTTTGCCCGTCTCCAGAACGCGGTGGGGGAGGCGCCGGCGCCGCGCTTCGAGCACCTCGAAGACCTCGCCGCGCTGACCGCCTGGGCCGAGGTCTGCCTCTCGGATTGGGAGCGCCGCGCGGCGTACGGGCGTGGCTCGGCTCGTCTGGCCTACAGGAATCTCGCGCCGTTCCGCTGGCACTACGGCGCGCAGCAACCCGCCGTCTCCTCGAAATAACGGGTTTCGCACGAGCCCTCACGGGTCTGGCATACTAGGTCGCTCGCAACGACCTAGAAGGAAGACCCATGAGACTCGACGGAAAAGTGGCGATTGTGACCGGCGGCGGACGCGGCATCGGGAAGACCGAGTGCGAGCAGCTCGCGGCGGCCGGCGCGGCCGTGGTGGTGAACGATTTCGGTGGCGGAGCCGACGGTTCCGGAACAGGCGAGGGCCCGGCGAACGAAGTCGCGGACGCCATCGTGGCCGCAGGAGGCAAGGCTACCCCGCACTACGGCGACGTGTCGAAGATGGAGACCGGCACCGATCTCGTACAGACGGCACTACGCGAATTCGGCCGCGTCGACATCCTGATCAACAACGCCGGCATTCTGCGCGACCGCATGCTCCACAAGATGAGCGAAGCGGAGTGGGACGCCGTGATCGCCGTTCACTTGAAAGGCACCTTCGTCTGCACGCGCGCTGTCGCCGAGGTCTTTCGCGAGCAACGCTCGGGCGTCATCGTCAACACGAGCAGCGAGTCCGGGCTCGGCAACATGGGGCAGTCGAACTACGCCGCGGCGAAGGAAGGCATCGCCGGTTTCACGCGCACCGTCGCACTCGATCTCGGCCGCTACGGCGTCCGGGCCAACGCGATCCGGCCGCGCGCCGCAACGCGGATGACGCTCTCCGATCAATTGCGTGAAGCCGTCGAGCGCGCGAAGAAAGCGGGCGAGCCCCACGTCGATCTCGATCGCCTCGAATCCTGGACGCCGGACGTGGTGGGCGCCTTCGTCACGTGGTTGTGCACGGATGCGGCGAAGGATCTCACCGGCCAGGAATTCCTCGTCAGCAGCGAAGGCATCGCGCTGATGACGCAACCTCGTCCGACGAGCAACGTGACGCTCGAAGGCGGCTTCGATCTCGGCGAGCTCGACAAGAAGCTCGTCGGGGCCTGGAAGCCCATCGCGCCGTACCACGGCGGTTAGGACCGGGAGAACGCGTGGCGCGCCGAGACGGACCCGTTGTCATCGAAGTGGCGCTAAACGGCGTCGCCACGAAGGGAAAGAACCCGCACGTACCGATCGGAGTCCAGGAGATCGTCGAGGATGCGCGTGCGTGCCTCGCCGCCGGCGCGCAGATCGTCCATCAACACGACGAAATCGGAGAGGCCGGGAAGCTTGGCGGAACCTCGCCCGACGAGATGGCACAGCGCAGCGCTGCCGTCTATCGCGAGGTCCTCGCCGAAGCTTCCGACGCGGTGCTCTACCCGACGACGAATTGGGGTGGCACCCACGAAGAGCGCTGGCGACATCAGGAAATCCTGGCCGAAGCGGGGCTCCTGCGAATGGCGTTTCTCGACCCGGGCTCGGTCAACCTCGGCGGCCTCGGTGCGGATCGTCTGCCCGCCGGCAACTTCGTGTACGACCACAGCTTCGATGAGATCCGCCGACTGTTCGACCGGTGTCGCGAGCTGAAGCTCGCTCCGAGCATGGCGATCTTCGAGCCGGGTTTTCTGCGGGTCGCGCGCGTGTACGAACGGGCCGGCGCGTTGCCCACGGGCGCATTCGCGAAGCTCTATTTCGGGGATCGCATGCTGTTCGGTCTTCCGCCCACGCGCGCTGCGCTCGCAGCCTACTTGGAACTTCTCGAGGGAAGTGAGATGCCGTGGGCGGTTGCGGTGCTTGGTGGCGACGTCGTCGAAAGTGGCCTCGCTCGCGCGGCCCTCGAAGCGGGCGGGCATTTGCGGGTCGGCCTCGAAGATTTCGCGGGCGACGGGCAACCGTCGAACCGGGAGCTCGTCGAAGCGGCGGTCGCGCTGTGCGCCGAGGTGGGCCGACCGGTCGCAACGCGCAAGGAAGCGGCTCGGCTGCTCGGTATACCGCGGGCCTAGGGCCTCGCGCGGAGGATGACGATGGCGGAAGATCTCGGAGCGAAACTCGCGGCGACCGTCGGGGAGGAACACGTTCTTCGCGAAGACGGCGACCGGGCGTACTACTCAAACGACCTCAGCATGGAAACCCGGGAGCTCGCCGCGTGGGTCGTCAAGCCCGGCAGCGCGGAGGAAGTCGCGGCTGTCGTCCGTCTCGCGGCGGACGCGTCCGCTCCTGTCGTGCCGCGCGGCGGCGCCATGTCCTACACCCACACCTTCGTGCCGGGATCCGCGGGCTCGGTGCTTCTCGACATGCGGCGGCTCAACACCGTGCACGACGTATCGATCGAAGACCTGGTCGTCGTCGCCGACACCGGTGTGACGTGGGAAGAGATCTACCTGGCCGTCAGCGAGCAGGGCGGTCGCACCCCGTATTGGGGGCCGCTGTCCGGGCGCTTCGCGACCGTGGGCGGCACGCTCTCGAACAACAGCTCCTTCTTCGGCTCGGGTCGCTACGGTCTCGCCTCGGAAGCGGTTCTCGGCCTCGAAGTCGTGCTCGCGGACGGTCGGCGCATCAAGACCGGTGCCTGGTCCCACCGCAACAGCGGCCCCTTCATGCGCTACCACGGGCCGGATCTGACGGGCCTGTTCCTGGGTGACGCCGGAGCGATGGGCGTCAAGACAAAAGCGGCGCTCCGCCTCATCCCCTTGCCCGAAGCCACGGTCGGCTTGTCCTTCGAAGTACCCGATGTCGATGCGTCGAACGCCTGCATCCTCGAGATGGGGCGCACCGAGCTCGCGACGGAAGTCTACGGGTTCGATCCCCTCTACAACGGCGTCTTCGCGGACGCCGGTTTCTCGTTCTTGGAAGGCGTCGATTGGACGGTCTTCGTCGCGATCGACGCCGCGGACGACGCGCTCGCCGAAGCGGCTGCGGATCACTTGCGGGAGATCGGGCTCCGCTACGGCAAGGAGATCGATCCGAGCGTGCCCCTGGCGGTGCGGGCGGATCCCTTCGGAGCCGTACCACAAGTGCTCACCGGGCCGAAGGGCGAGTTGTGGATTCCCCTCCACGGCCTCTTCCCGCCGTCGAAAGCGAAAGCCGCGACGGACGTCACGCTCGCGTTTCTCGACGAGCACGCCGCGCTGATGGCGGAACACGGCATTCAATACTCGCTGCTCACCGCAGCGAACGGAAAAGACTTCTTGTTCGAGCCGAGTTTCTACTGGTCCGACGCGCTGGGACAGTTTCGGCTGGAGAAGCTCACGCCCGAACGCGCGGAGAAGCTCCGCGACGTGCCCGACAATCTACCGGTTCGCGAAATCGCGCTTCGGCTCAGGCGTGAGCTCACGACGAGACTCGATGAGCTCGGCGCGATCCATCTCCAGATCGGAAAATGGTACGAGTACGGTCGCTGGCTCCACGACGACAGCATGGACTTGCTCCGCACCGTCAAGCGCGGGCTCGATCCGATGTCGCTTCTCAATCCGGGTGCCCTGGGAATCGACTGATCGATGCTCCTCGATCGCGTGGCGCCCGAGGGCGCTTACGAGCAGACCGACACGCGCACAATGGCCGCGGCGCCGGGCGACGTGTTCGCGGCGCTTCAGCAAATCGCGCCCGGCGAGCTTCCGACGCTGGGGCACTTCTTCCGGCTAGTCGGTCCGGTCGCGCCGTTCAAAGCGGGGAAGCCCCTTTACGCGCAGATGCTCGACGCGGGTTTCGTCGTCATGGGTGTGACCCCGCTGCGCGAAGTCGTATTGGCTCGGCCCGCAAAGTTGCTGGGCCTCTTTCGACCGGAGCCGCGCGTGAAGAACCGTCGCGAGCTCGCGGCGTTCGACACGCCGGGCCACGTCAAAGTCGCGCTCGGCTTCTCCCTCCGAGCGGCCTCGGAAGGAGAAGCCACGTCGGTGACCGCGGCGCTCCGCATGTGGCCCGTCGAGGACCGCTCGGCGCGTCGCCTGCGTCTCGTCTGGCCGCTGCTGCGCGCCGGAGGAGGCGTGTTTTCCCGAGCCTGGCTCAAGGCGCTCGCCGAGCGAACCCGCGGCTAGCTCGGTACGGGACCGCCGACGGCGATCCCCTCTTCGATGATGTCGCCGAGCTCCCGCGCGAGTCGCTTTCGACGAGGGGGGCGCCGGGCCGAACCCGCGAGTGTCGCGACGCGGTGCTGCCAGTAGAACTGATCGAGCAGGTGGGGGACGATGCGTTGCGGAGCGCGCGCTCGGAACGCGGTGTGTGTGGATCCCGCGCCGCCGTGGTGGATGACGAGGGAGCAGCGCGGAAACAGCGCGGCGTGAGACAGCGAGCCGGCACGATGCGCGAAGGTCGGCAACGCGACCCTCCCGAGCTCAGCCCAACCGGAGCCGATCAGGACGCGCTGTCGTGTTCGGGCCGCCGCTTCGACGATGGCCTGGGTCGTCGCGATCGGATTCGGGTCCGGCATGCTTCCGAAACCGATGTAGACCGGTGGCGGCCCGGCCTCGAGGAAGCGCTCGATGTCCTCGGACAGCGTCGCGTCGCCTTCATCCGCGTAGAGAAAACCCAGGCGAACCACTTCGTGCGGTAGTTCCGCCGGGATCGGAGCCAGTTCTTCGTCGGCCGCCAAACGCGGCACGTCCGTCAGCAAATGTCGATAGATGTCCCGCACGGGAGCCAGCCCGAGCCGCGCGCGGCGGCGGTTGATGAAGCGACGAAAGATCGGCGAGAACACGACGTCGAGTAGCGTCCACGAAAGACGATTCGCGACGCGACCCCAACCGGCGCCGGGAACGTAAAACGGCGTGACGTCGGGCGAACGCAACAGGTTCGGGCAGTAGATGACGTACTCGTAGGTCAAGCCGTGAAGCTCTGCGCAGCTCGGTCCGGCGGCTTGTGCACCGGCGCCCACGATGTGGTCGACGTCGCTCGTCGCTTCGGCCAACCGCTGGAACTGCGCGTCCAACGAAGCCTCGAGGTATCGAATGAAGGTGTGTAACTGCCTGGGATTCGACCGGGTCGCCGCACTCGCGTTGTCCGAGAGGAAAGCCTTCGCGTCGCTTCCCACCTCGCGGAATTCGAACGCGCGCCCTTGTGCGAATGCTTCGAAACCCGGCGGTGCGCAGAGGACGATCTCGTGCCCCTTCGCGGCGAGCTGTTCTCCCAAGGCGACGAGGGGCTGTACGTCGCCGCGTGTTCCTTCCGGACAGAGGGCGATACGGCGCGGCGCTTCCATAGCCGACTTCATCGGCGAGCTCTCAGAGTTGGTCGAGTGCGAGGTGCGCTTCACCAAGCTCCGCAA
Source organism: Myxococcota bacterium (assembly GCA_965223705.1). GTDB lineage: Bacteria > Myxococcota_A > UBA9160 > UBA9160 > UBA6930 > UBA6930. The sequence continues at coordinate 1,225,296 of OZ245015.1, forward strand.
ACGCCTTCGGTGACCGGCAACGTTCCGGCAACACGTACGGAAGGTGGCCGAAAAAAGGGAGGTTCGAGAATTGTTGGATCATGGCTCGATGGGTTTTATGGGCGAGGGATTCGTCGGGCGAAGGGAGCACTTCATTGAGGATCCAACCCGCGATCGGAAGGCGGCGGGACGCTAAGGCGTCGAACGTCAAGAGCGCGTGATTGATGCAACCGAGCTTTGCGCCGACGACGACGATGACCGGGAGGCCGAGCTCGGCGGCGAAGTCGGCATAGGTGACACCTTCGCCGAAGGGGACGAGTAAGCCGCCGGCACCTTCCACGAGTACGGGATCGAAGCGTTCGGCGAGGCCGCGAGCCATCGACACCAGGTGGTGCGTGTCGACTTCCGCGCCCGCGGCGCGCGCGGCAGCGAGGGGCGCGGCGGGGTCCGGAAAACGGACGGGACACACCTCGGCGTCGGACTGCCCGCTCTCGCTCATCGCGAGCAGTTGCGCTCCGTCGGCTGCGTAGTAGCCGCCGCCGAGTTTCTCGCAGCCGGTTTCGGCGGGTTTGAAGACGCCTACCGGGCGTCCTCTTCGTTTCAGCCCGGCCGCAATCGCGCAGGTCGCAAACGTCTTCCCCACGCCCGTGTCCGTTCCCGTGACGAAAAACCCAGGCACCGCTAGCCCTCGGTGACTCGCGCGATCGCGCGCGCGGTCACTTCGACCACCCGTTCGACGAGTTCCGCCGGCATCCCGGGCGCGGGCATGAGCACCATGGTGTCTCCCAGGGGACGGATCACGACGCCGTCTTCGCGGGCTGCGAGGACCGCGCGGTGGGCGATACGCAGATCGGGGTCGTAGCGCTCGCCAGCCTCGGGATCGCGCTGGATGTCGAACCCCACCATGAGGCCCACCTGACGAACGGGCCCGGTGTGGGCGAGCGGTTCGATGCACTCTGCGAGGGCTTTCGCCATTCGACCGGAGCTGTGGCGCGCGTTCTCGAGGGTGCCCTCGCGTTCGTACACCTCGAGGTTGGCGAGCGCGGCGGCACAACCGAGGGGATTTCCGCCGTAGGTGTGGCCGTGGAAGAGGGCGCGATACGACGAGTAGGGGCCTTGAAACGCTTCGAAGATCTCTTCGCGAGCGAGGGTCGCGGCGACGGGCACCATGCCTCCCGTCAATCCTTTCGCCAAACACAGGATGTCGGGCGCGATGTCCGCTTGGTCGACGGCGAAGGTCGAGCCGGTTCGGCCGAAGCCCGTTGCGACTTCGTCGCATACGAGAAGGACGTCATGGGCGTCGCACAACGTCCGCACCCGCCGCAGGAACGAGGGCGGTTGCGGCCAGATACCGGCGGCGCCCTGGACCAAGGGCTCGAGAAACACCGCCGCCGTTTCGTCGGCGTGGGTTTGCAAATGACGCTCGAGGACCGCTTCGCTTCGCCGCGCCGCTTCTTCGAGTGCATCGGGGGTGATCTCGCCGAGGCCCGACAACGGCTCGCACAAGAACGGCGGCGGAATCTTTGCCACGGGAAACACGAGCGGCTCGTAACCGCGGTGGAACGGCTCGGAAAAGCCCAGGCTCACCGAGCCGATCGTGTCCCCGTGATACGCCTCGTCGAGGGTGACGAAGCCTTTTTTCTCCGGCCGACCTCGCTGAATCCAGTACTGGAACGCGATGCGGAGCGCTGCTTCGACGGCGGTGGCGCCGGCGTCGGTGAAGAACACGCGCGTCAGCGGTTCGGGCGTCCATCGGCAGAGAACTTCGGCGAGCTCGATCGCCGGCGCGTGCGATAAACCGAGCAACGTCGAGTGGGAGACCCGATCGAGCTGCGCCTTCATGGCTGCGACGATGTGGGGATGGTTGTGCCCGTGAACGTTGCACCAAAGGGAGGAGACACCGTCGAGGTAGCGGCGCCCCTCGGTGTCGATGAGCTCGTAGCCGTCCGCGCGTTCGACGATCAGCGGATCGTACGAAGCCCATTCCCGATGCTGCGTAAAGGGGTGCCAGAGGTACTTGCGATCGGCTTTGACGTACTGCGCGTGTTTCATGTCGGCTCGTTGACGCACTCGGGGAGTGCCTTGACCAGGGTTTCGAGGTGATCTTCCCGGTGGCTCGCCATCACGCTCAAGCGAAGCCGCGCGGTGCCGGGGGGCACGGTGGGTTCGCGAATCGCCGCTACGTAGAGGCCGCGTTCGAGAAGCCTTTCGGCGGCGCGCACGGCGCGGCGCGCGTCTCCCACAAGAACCGGCAGGATCTGGCTCTCGCAGTGCGGGACGTCGAGGCCTGCTGTACGGAGGGCCGTGCCCAATTTCGCCACTCTCTGCCGGAGGCCCGAAGCTCGCTCCGGTTCGCGCTGGCAAAGCGCAATGGCCGCGTCCGCGGCGGCCGCCGCGGCGGGGGGCAGGCCAGTCGTAAAGATGAACGAGCGCGCGCGATTGATGAGAAGGTCGATGAGCTCGCGACTTCCGGCGACGTAGGCACCGAAGGAGCCGAGCGCTTTTCCGAGGGTGCCGATTTGAACATCGACCGCGTCGGTCAAGCCGAGTTCGTGAACCAAGCCGGCGCCGGTCTTTCCGAAAACGCCGACAGCGTGCGCCTCATCCACCATGAGCCACGCGCCGTGCTTCTGACACACGGCGACCATATCGGCCAAGGGAGCGCAATCGCCGTCCATCGAGAACACAGATTCGGTGACGACCAGCAATCGCCGAGCCGCGTTCGCGTGCTGTTCAAGGAGAGATTCCAGGTGCGACACGTCGCTGTGTCGAAAGATCTCGATCTGTGCCTTCGACAGACGACAGCCGTCGATGATGCTCGCGTGGTTGAGGCTGTCGGAAAGCACCAGGTCGCCGGAGCGCACCAGGCTTCCAATGACGCCTAAGTTGGCCTGAAAGCCCGTCGAAAAGGCGAGCGCGGCGGCGGAGCCCTTCCAATCGGCGAGACGTTCTTCCAGGTTTGCGTGCGGCGTCATGTGGCCGGAGATGAGACGCGAGGACACGCTGCTCGTTCCGTAGCGCGACGTCGCGTCGAGAGCGGCTTGAACGACCTCGGGGTGATCCGCCAGTCCCAAATAGTTGTTGGAGCAGAAGAGCAGAACTTCGCGCCCGGCCAACGTGACCGACGGGCCTTGGGCGCTTTCAATTTCTCGGAGATGGCGCCACAAGCCCCGCTCACGGGTCGCGTCGAGCTCGCTGCGAGCGGCGCTCACGAGGTCGGGTCGGAATTCCGGCATCTCGGCGTGGTAAGCCAGTCACGGCGCTCCTGTCAACTCATCGTTTGTGGCGGGTTGACAGAGGGCAGCGCCCCCGAGGGGCTGGCTAGCGGCGGCGAAGTACGAGCCACGCCATGCGCACGCCGAGGAGTAGTACCAGCAGGGCGGCGACGAAGAAGCCGCGCTGAATGTTCAGCAGTGTCGCGACGGCAGCGGCATTGCTCCGGGTCGGGAGTGGCGCGATTCGCGGGTGCTGCCCGCGCAGAATCGCGACGAGAATCTCGGCGACGCGCGACCACCGTGCGGCCAGCGCTACGAGCGCATCGCCTTCGTAGCTGAACACCGCGTTGCTTGTATACAGGTAGAAATAATCGACCGCGCGCGCGTAGTAGTCGATGGCGCCGGCGGCATCCTTGAATCCGAACTGGTCCGCGTCCAGCGGCACGACTGCGATCACGTCCGCCGGGCGCTCCGACCGCAGACGCTTGTTGAATTCGGCAACCGAGAGCGGGATCCGGCTCACCGGGTCGACGACGCGGAACGCGTTGAAGACGTCGAAGAACACCCACTTCGAGAAGCGACGTGAATAGATCTCGTTGAACGCGTGGCCGGCACCGAAACCACCGAGGCCGTAGCCCCATTCGCGCACGGGAATATCCGCTGCCAGCGCGAGTCCCATGAAGGTCTGGCTGTAATCCGCGCAGTAACCGCGGCCCTCGTTTCGGATTTCGTCCAGCGCCCTCACGGTGTCGGCGCGGATTGGGCTTCCCACGCGCGGGTTGTCGCCGAGCGCGACACCGAGCCGAAGGGCCTTCTCGAGCGGGGTGATGTGCGGGCCGTCGTCACCGACCATCGCGTCTGCGGCCGAGCGCAGCGCCGGCGGCGCCAACTGGGTTTCTCGTGTGAAGGCGGGTGGGCCTTGGCCCGGAACCCAGTCGAAACGCTCGATTGACGCAGTGTTCAGGGAAAGGCTGTTACGGGCCAGGGTGCCGTAGCGATCGGAAGTGCCGAACGCGATGACACCGACGGTGACGATCATCGCGAGTGGGGCATCAACCCATAGTTCTCTCGGTATCACGCCGCACCAGAAGGCCCCCCGAGTACTCGCCGGCATCCAGTATATCCGAGCCGTCTGTTCGGAGTTCGATCAAAGCGAGCGTGCGACCTCGATCGCTCCGGAACCCCCCTAGGGGCGTGTTAGACTTTTCTCCATGGACTTCAGACTCGACTCCGAACTCGAAAGCATTCAGCACGAGGCTCGTCGCCTCGCGCACAAGTTCGACGACGACTACTGGCGCGATCACGACGAGAAACACGAATTCCCCTGGGAGTTCTACAACGCGTTCGCCGAGCAGGGCTGGATCGGAATCTTGGTGCCGGAGGAATACGGCGGCGGCGGCCTCGGCGTGAGCCACGCGGCGGTTTTGCTGAATGCCGTCGCGCACAGTGCCGGCGTGCAGAATGCCGCGTCGGCGCTGCATCTATCGATCTTCGGCATGGGGCCGGTCATCCATCACGGCTCCGACGAGCTCAAGCAGCGGACGTTGCCTCCGACCGCGACTGGCGAGCTTCACGTTTCCTTCGGTGTGACGGAAGACGATGCCGGAACCGACACGTCGAGGATCCGAACGTTCGCGAAGCGCGACGGCAACCGCTGGATCGTGAACGGGAAAAAGATCTGGAACACGAAGGCTCAGCAGGCCCAGAAAGTGCTGTTGCTCACGCGGACGACGCCGCGTGAAGAATGCGCGAAGCCCCTTCAAGGCATGACGCTCTTCCTGGCGAATCTCGACCCGAACCACTGCGAGATCCGACCGATCGACAAGTGCGGTCGCAACGCCGTGAATTCGAATGAGCTCTTCATCCACGACCTTCCCGTCGAAGACGCCGACGTCGTCGGAGAAGTCGGTCGCGGCTTCTACTACCTCCTCGATGGTCTCAACCCGGAGCGGATCGTGATCGCGTCGGAATGTTGCGGTATCGGTCGTCAGGCGATCGACAAGGCCGTTCACTACGCCAAAGAGCGAGAAGTGTTCGATCGACCCATCGGGATGAACCAGGCCATCGCCCACCCACTGGCGGACGCGTACTCCGAACTCGAGGCGGCGGATCTCCTCTGGCAGAAGGCCGCTTGGGCCTACGACAACGGCGAACCCTGCGGTCCGCTCGCCAACATGGCGAAGCTCCGCGCGAGTGAGGCTTCGTTCAAGGCCTGCGATCGCGCAGTCCAGACGTTCGGCGGCATGGGCTACGCGAGAGAGTGCAATGTCGAGCGCTACTGGCGGGAGTCGCGGATGTCGCGCATTGCGCCGATCTCGAACGAGATGGTTCTGAACTTCGTCTCGGAGCACGTGCTCGGGCTACCCCGAAGCTACTGAGCGGCGCGCTTCCTCCGGGAAGCGACCGAACGCGGGCGCGCCGCTGCGGCGAGTTCGACGAAACGCGCCGCGAACTTCGGCCCGGCGCCCGCGTCCTCGTGTTTGAAGAACACGAACGTCTCGGCGACTTCCGACCGACGGATCCGCTTCACCCAGTCGCGAAGCTCGCCCGCCTCGTATCCGGAGCGACGCAGGCGTAGGTAGCTCCAATCGGCCGTAGGCTCGAACGTCACGGCCGGCTCCTCCTCGGCGTCGACCGCGACCCGGGCAAAGTTCCGGGCGCGAAGGCGTTCGTCGACGGCGGTGTCGCGCCACGACGGGTGCCGGAACTCGAAGGCGCAGCGGGCCGTTTCCGGCAGAGCGTCGATAAAGCGATCCAAACGCTCGAGATCGAGCTTCAGGTTGGGCGGGAGTTGGAACAACACGCAACCCAAGCGCTCGCCCAGTGCCGCGAGGTTGCCGAGGAGAAACTCGAGCTCGTCGCTCGTGTCCTTGAGCCTTTTGTGGTGCGTGATCCTCCGCGATGCCTTCACCGCAAAGCGGAACGTTTCGGGAACCTGCTCCGCCCAACCCGCTAGGACCTCGCGCTTCGGCATGCGATAGAAGGTGTTGTTGACCTCGACCGAATCGAGCCGCGCCGCGTAGTAGGCGAGCATTTCCCTCGCCGGAAGCTTCTCGGGGTAGAAGGGACCCTTCCATTCCTTGTAGCTGTAGCCGCTGGTACCGACGTGGAGATCCATCGCTCGCATTCTACCGGTCAACGCATCGTCGTGTAACCGCCGTCGACGGCGAGTGTCTGGCCCGTGACCATTCGTGCGGCGTCACCGGCGAGGTAGATCACCGCCGCCGCCATTTCGTAGGGCTCCGCGAGACGGCCCATCGGGACTTTCTCGAGATGGCGCGCGAAGTCCGGGTTCTTGACGGCCTCTTCGAGGAGCGGCGTCCGCGTAAAGGTGGGAGCGACACAATTGACGGTGATTTGGTGGGTCGCCCACTCGCCGGCGAGAGACCGCGTCATTTGGTGGACCGCACCTTTCGCGGCGCCGTAAGGCACGCGCTGCGGCGCGCCGATAATGCCCGCCTGGGACGTGATCGAAATGACGCTTCCGGGAATGCCCGCCTCGATCATGCGTCTGCCGTTCGCGAGGGTCATGCGCAGGGTGCCCTTGAAGTTCACGTCGATGATTTCGTCGAGTTCGTTGTCGTCGTACGCGATGGCGTCTTTGGGCGTATTGATGCCGGCGTTGTTGACGAGCACGTCCACGCGGCCGAACGCGCTCCACGCGCTTTCCGTAAAGGACGCGATACTCGCCGCGTCTCCGATATCGAGTCGAAACGCCTCGGCCCGGACACCCGCTTCCCGGCAGCTCTTCGCGACGGCTTCGCATTCGGAGACGTTCCGGCTCCCCAGAACGACGTCGCCTCCAAAAGCCGCCACTTCTGTGGCGATGGACTTACCGATTCCCCGGCCGGCACCGGTGACGATGACGGTCTTTCCCGAGAGATCAAAGCGCACTTGATTCAATTCGTTGCTCCTTCGGCTGAGACACCTTCGAGGTGTTCGACGAGCGACTGAAGTAGGCGCCCGAGATCGAGCGACGCCGACAACAGATCCTGCATCGGGTCGCCGCGCTGCGCCATTTGGCGGGGCGTGCGGACCACGTTCCAGCGGTTCGGATCGAGACGGCGCGTGACCTGCCCCCAGGTGAGCGGCGTCGAAACCGGCGCACCGGGGAGCGGCCGAACGGAGAACGGCGCGGCGATGAGCTTACCGCGGCCGTTTTGCAGGTAGTCGACGTAGACCTTGTCCCCGCGCGCCGCCACGGGTCGCGTCACCGTCGCGATCTCCGGAAGCTCCGCGCACAACACCCGCGCGAGAATTTCGGCGAGGTGCTTCGCTTCTTCGTGACCGATCGCTTCCGCTCCAGCCAGCGGAACGAGGATGTGGAGGCCCGCCTGGCCGGAAGTTTTCACGAAGTGGGGTGTCGCGAGTTCGGTCAGCAAGCGGTGTGCGACACGAGCGATCTCGACCACGTGACGAAACGGCGCCTCCTTCGGATCGAGATCGAGGATCAACCAGTCGGGGCGGTCGAGCCGCCCGCGGCGGGCGGTCCAGACGTGGAGCGGGATCGCGCCGGAGTTGATGACATAGAGCAGGGTGCGAAGATCGTTGCAAATGAAGTAGTCGGTGTCGTCGATAGGTTCTCGCGTCACCCACGGCGGAGTAAACTCCGGCGCATTCTTTTGATAGAAGTGCTTGCCGTCGATGCCGTCCGGGTAGCGGGTGAGAACCACCGGTCGGTCGCGCAAGTATGGGGCGAGCCAGGGCCAGATCGTTTCGTAGTAGCGAAGGAGATCGCCCTTCGTGTACCCGTCGACTGGCCAAAACACTTTATCGAGTCGCGTGAGGTTGGGCTCCGCGGGTTCTGACTTCGCAATCGGAGAAGCATTGCGATCGGCGGCGCGGGTTTCCGGGGCCGCGCACGTCTCCGGCGCAACGTCGTCGCGCCACTCGAGGAACACCGGGTGGCGCATGACGCCGGCGTTCGTGAGCTCCGTATAGCGGCCTTCGCAGACCAGAAGTGGCTCGAGGAGCCGCGTGCCGCGCGGCAGGGGCGCAGGGAGCCCCTGCACCGTCGAAGTGTCTCGCTCGTGATCCGCTGCGAACGACAAGGCGCGGGAAACGGAATCTTCGCTGAGTCCCGATCCCAAGTTCCCGGCATACGTGAGCACGCCGTCGCGGTACCAGCCGCACATGAGGGAGCCGAGTGCCTTGCGCGAGCCTTTGCCGGGCGAAATGCCGACGACCACGAGATTCGCGGTGCGCGGGATCTTGAGTTTTTGCCAATCGGGGGATCGTTGACCGGATCGATACGGAGAATCCATCCGCTTCGCGACGACGCCTTCGAGGCCAAAGTCTCGTGCGGCTTCGTACAGGCGTTCGCCATCGACTTCGACGTGATCGGCGAAGCGCACAACGCCGCGCTGGGGGCAGAACTCGGCGAGGATTTCCTTTCGCTTGACGAGCGGCAACCCGCGCAGATCCCGACCGAGGACAGACAGAGCGTCGAATGCCACGAACGTCACCGGGAGCTCTGCCGCAGCAGCCGCGACTCCATCGGGGTCGGTCTGCGTAAAACGCCGCTGGATTTTTTCGAATGAGCTGCGCCCCGAGTTGTCAAACACCGCGATCTCACCGTCGATGGCGAACTCGTCGATGGGTACGTGGCGAAGCGCATTCACGAGCTCGGGATAGAGCGCCGCGCGATCGGCGCCGCTCCGCACGCGGAGCGTGACGTCATCGCCCCGTCGGATGGCGACCGCGCGCACCCCATCGACCTTGAGCTCGAACAACCAACCCGCCCGCGAAAAGGGGCCGTCTCCTCGTGCTGCCAACATGGGCGCGTAGTCGTCACCACCGAGCTCTCGATTGCGAACGCCTCGCTTCGGTAGAGCCGCTTCGACTTCGTCTTTTCGCGTGACGCCCTGCGCGACTTCCTCGACGCGCAGCCCGCTGAAGACCGACTCCGGTGCCCGCATGGCTTCCGCAGCGGACGCGTCGAGCGCGCGGCCCTTTCGGAAAAGGAGCCAGTCGCGACCTTCACCGCGCTTCGTCTGCACCAGAGCGAAACGCCCGCGCAGTTTGTGTCCGTCGATTTCGAGGTCGAGCTTTCCGGCATCGAGAGCAGCGGCGGGACTCCGCCCGTCGACGCTTCGATAGACGCCGCAGTCCCAGACGATCATCGCCCCGGCGCCGTAGTTTCCTTCGGGGATGACGCCCTCGAAAGCCGCGTATTCGATCGGGTGGTCTTCGGTCCGAACGGCGAGACGCTTTTCCTCGGGATCGATGCTGGGTCCTTTGGGCACCGCCCAGCTGACCAGAACGTCACCGATTTCGAGACGTAAATCCCAGTGGAGCTGTCTGGCCGCATGTTGCTGTACGACAAACCGATAAGAAGCGTCGGGGGCGCGCCGCAGGGGAGGGCGCTCCTCGCCGAACGGTTCGGGAGTGCGTGTGGCGTCGCGCTTCGCGCGATATGCACGGAGATCTCGCGGGCTCAACGGGCCCTATGTTAGGTTCACCGGCCCGCTTCCCGCGAACTTGCCCCTCCCCGAGGTACCCCGAATGGCAGCTCGAGCGACGGCCTCCGGAACGATCAGCTTCGGCTTGGTTTCGATCCCCGTAAAGCTCTACACGGCGGCGAGCTCCAAAGCCGTGCGCTTCAACATGCTCGATCCCTCCGACCATTCGCGGGTGAAGCAGCAGTACGTAAACGCCACGAGCGGGGAAGTGGTCGAACGGACCGCCCTGGTCAAAGGCTACGAGTACGCCCGCGGCCAATACGTCGTGATGTCGGAAGAGGAGTTGAAAGAGCTCGAAGCGAAGAGCGATCGGTCGATCGAGATCGAAGCGTTCGTCCCGATCGAGAGCGTCGACCCGGTCTACTTCGAGAAGTCGAACTTGCTCGGTCCGGACAAGGGCGGCCAAAAGGCGTACCGACTGCTCAATCAGGCGATGAACAAGATGGGCGTCGTGGCGGTGGGGCGCTTTGCGACGCGCGGTCGGCGACAGCTCGTGTTGATCCGGCCGCTCGGCGAGGGCCTGGTGCTCCAGGGTTTGTACTACGCCGACGAAGTGCGTCGCTTCGACGATATCGAATTCGGCGACGCCGTTGAGATCAAGAAGACAGAGCTCGACCTCGCCGAACAGCTCGTTGAACAACTCACGCAGAAGAGTTTCCGAGCCGACGCGTACGAAGACGACTACCGCAAGGCCGTGCTCGACGCCGTCGATCGGAAAGTCGCCGGGGAAGAGTTCGTGGTCGTCCGCGAAGAAGAAGAACGCGAGCAGATCATCGATCTCGTCGCCGCGCTCAAAAAGAGTATCGAAGAGCGAGGCGACGGGGGCACAGCCACTTCCGCGACCGGTCGACCGCGGAAGGCGGCGAAGTCAAAAGGCAAGTCCACGAAGAAAACGGCGAAGGCGAGTCGCAAGCGCGCTGCAAAGTAAATCGGCGCGCTAGACTCGCCGCGTGAGCCGGACGCTTTCCACGGCCGAGGCCGCCCGCATCACGGGCCTGAGTGAAGTGCAAGTGCGTCGCATCGCCCGCTCCGGGCTGCGGCGGCCGGCGCGCTCCAGCCGGCGCTACGCGTTTACGTTTCAAGATCTCGTCGTGCTGCGCGCGGCCCAGACGTTGATCGAGTCCGGAGTCGCCCCGGGACGCACCGCGCGTGTGCTGTCCGATCTCGCCGCCGCACTGCCCGGCGAGCGCGCACTCTCGGCGGTGCGTGTGTACGCCGAAGGACGCCGGGTCGCCGTGCGGGATGAAGCCGGCGCGTGGGACGCCGAAACCGGGCAAGTGCTTCTCGATTTCGACGTGGCGGATTTTGCCGAGGCGACGGGTCCGGCCTTCCGCGTTGGCGGTGCGGACGACGACGCGTCTCCGTTCGATCGTGCCCTCGATCTGGAGGAGTCCGATCCCAAGGCCGCCGCCGAGGCATACCGCGAGGTCCTGCGGCTCGCGCCGGATCATATCGACGCTCATGTCAATCTCGGCAGGCTCTGCCACGAAGCGGGCGATCTGGAAGGAGCCGAGGCGCTCTACCGCGAAGCGTTCGAGCTGTGCCCGGACGATCCGGTCGTCCTCTTCAACCTGGCCCTCGTGCTCGAGGACGCCCGTCGGCTCGAGGAGGCCGTCGCTTGCTATCGCGAAGTCCTACAGATCGATCGTGATTTCAGTGACGCGCACTTCAACATCGCGAGTCTCTTCGAAGAGCTGCAGCGCCCCGCCGAGGCGCTGCGCCACTATCGCGACTACCAGCGTTTGCGCGATCGGGATTGAGCGCGATCCGTTAAACTGATGTCCCCCTCTATAAGGAGCCTCCCCCATGAAGTTCGGCGTCTTCTTCTCCTCCGTCGGTCCGTTTGTTCAGCCCGACAATCTCGCTCACCTAGCCCGGACGGCAGAGACCACCGGTTTTGAGTCGATGTGGAGCGTCGAGCACGTGGTGATCCCGGTGGGCTACGAGTCCGCCTATCCGTATGACAAGAGCGGCCGGATCCCGATGCCCGAAGACGTCCCGTTGGCCGATCCGCTGCTTCCTTTCGCCTACGCCGCCGCCGTCACGAAGACGCTGAAGTTCGGCAGTGGCGTCTTGATTCTTCCGCAACAGCATCCGCTCTACGTGGCGAAGCAAGCGGCTACGCTCGACCAGCTGACCCAGGGGCGATTCCTGATGGGCGTCGGGATCGGCTGGCTCGAAGAAGAGTTCGATGCACTGGGCATTCCGTTCTCGGAGCGCGCTCCGCGAACCGAAGAAGCGATTCAGGCGATCCGCTCGCTCTGGAAAGACACGCCCGAGGCGTTCGACGGGAAGTTCTACAAGTGGGGGCCGGTACATTCCCAGCCGAAGCCCGCTCAGCAAGGCGGCGTTCCCATCATCGTCGGCGGCCATGTGGCCGGCGCGGCGCGGCGTGCGGCTCGCTACGGCGACGGCTTCTTCCCCGGAACGTTCGATGCCGAGTCCTTGGCCAAGGCGCTCGCGGTGATGAAGGACGAGTGCGGCAAGATCGATCGCGATCCTTCCGAGATCGAGATCACGGCGGGTGTCGCGGGAGATGCCGTAGACACGATCAAGCGCTGCGAAGACATGGGCGTGTCTCGGGTCCTCATGTTGGATTTTCCCGGTGGTACCCAGGACGAAGTCTCTGCGAACCTCGAGCGCTACGGGAACGAGGTCATCGCAAAGGTTTGATCGCGACCCGAACGTGAGCGACGTACCGAGCGAGCGGATGTGAGCGAAGCACTTTCGGGTGGCGGCTCACCCGGGCGCCCCTACCGCAATCCCAATCCCGGTGCGGATTGGCCCATCCTCGATTGGTTGTCCGATCTTCGGGGCCGTCTGTTTCGGATCATCCTGCTGGGTCTCGTCGCCACGGTCGTCGCGTGGGGGTTCCGCGAGGAGATCTTCCGACTCCTCCTCCGTCCGGCGACGCGCGCCCTCGGTAGCGAGGGCGCGCTGCAGGCGATCGCCCCGACCGAGATCTTCTTCACGTACCTAAAGGCGTCGCTTCTCGCGGGATTCATCGCGATCATCCCGGTCTTCTTCTGGGAACTTTGGCAATTCGTTCGCAAGGCGACCGGGGGGGGTCGTTCCTGGACGACGCTCGCGTTCGCACTCGCATCGACGATCTTGTTCGCATCGGGGGTGGCGTTCGGCCATTTCTTGGTGTTCCCCCTGGTCTTCGATTTCTTCGCGTCGTTTTCGTCCTCTTACGTCGAAGCGGCGTGGACGATGCGGGAAGTCTTCAACCTGTCGATTCGACTCATCTTGGCGTTCGGCATCGGTTTCGAGCTCCCGCTGCTCACCTTCTTCCTCGCCGCAACGGGAATCGTCTCTCCCGAGCGCCTGCTGCGCTTCACGCCCTACGGCATCCTCGTGGCCTTTGTCCTGGCCGCGATTCTCACGCCGCCCGACGTCATCAGCCAGCTCTTGTTGGCTGCGCCGTTGTCGGTGCTCTACTTGATCGGTGTCGGCGCCGGAATGCTGGTGGCGCGCCGAGGGTCCTGAGGCCTCAGGCGTCCGAAGGATCGCGGAGTGCGCGCACCGGGGCGAGCCGGCCCGAAGCGGCGAGCGCTTCGGCAATGCAGCGCCGCAGTGCGACGTCGCCGAAGGGTTTGGGCAAGAAGTGAGGGAACCCATCGGGAAGGGGCCGTTCGCTGGCGAACCCGCTGGTCAGAATGATTGCCGCTTCGCACCCGTCCCGTCTCAACCGCTCCGCGATAACGAGTCCGGAAATGTCCGGAAGCGTGATGTCGATGAGGATCGCATCGAACGCGGCCTGCGGTGCGGCGATGGCTTCCAGGCCTTCGCGTGCGGTTTCTGCGGTGACGACTACACAGCCGGCTAGCTCGAGAATCCGGGAAGCGATCTCGCGGACGGAGACCTCGTCGTCGATGATGAGAACCCGCGCGTAGATCTTTTCGTGGCGCTTGGGAGAGCCGGTCTCTTCCGCTTGCGCGTGTTCCGGATCGCGAAGCGGGAACAACGCGCGAAAGGTCGTCCCGCGCCCGACCTCGCTTTCGACTTCGAGAATGCCGCCATGGGCCCGAACAATCCCGATCACCGCCGAAAGCCCGAGACCGCGACCCTGGCCCTTGGTCGTGAAGAAAGGATCGAACATGCGCTCGCGGGTATCGGCGTCGACGCCGTGGCCTTCGTCGCGAACACAGAGTTCGGCGTACCAGCCCGGCCGCGCGTCCTGGGCGCCCAGGTGGCCGGCCAATCGCGCAGTGCCAACCTCGACGGGCCGGGTTGAAATCCAGACCGCCCCGTCGCCTCCGGCGAGGGCTTCCGCACCGTTCAAGATCGCGTTGAGTCCCATTTGAAGGACCTCGATCTCGTTGCCGAGAATCGGCAGCGGCGTCGGGTGAAGATCGATCGAGAGTCGCGTGCCCTTCCCGAGCGAAGGGCGCGCGAGCGAAGCCGATTCGCGCACCACCTGGGACAGGTCGAGGTCCGACGGGCTCTCGAGTGTCCTCCCGCCGTAGGTCAGGATCCGTTCGCAGAGCTGTCCCGCCCGCTCCGCGAGAACGCCGATTTCGTGCGCGTACCCGGAGGGCTCGGAGTCTTCGGGAAGCGCGCGCCCGAGCAGATCGGCGTAGCCGAGAATCCCCGTCAAGAGGTTGTTGAAGTCGTGTGCGATACCTCCGGCGAGCACTCCCAGACTTTCGAGTTTCTGCACCTGTCGCAGGTGACGCTCCGACTCGCGGATCGATTCTTCGCGTTCGCGCTGCTCGGTAACGTCGAGGGCCGTGCTGAGCACGGACCGAACGTCGCCCTGGGGGCCGAGGCCAAACACGGAATCCCACGTGTGGATGCGGCGCCATTGTCCGTGGGCATTCTGAATCCGGTACTCACTCTCGATGACGGCGCCTTCCTCGGCCTCGCCGAGTTGTTGGGCGACGGAATAGAAGAGGCCCAGGTCTTCGGGATGAATGCGCTCAGTGAGCAGTCGCAGCCCGCCTTTCTCCATTTCCGCTTCGGTCAGCCCGTGGAGTTCTTGCCAGCGCACGTTCGCGAAGGCGGTGGTCTGCTTCTCGAGATCGAAGATCGACACCAGGTTGGGACCCAGATCGGTAATGCGCCGAGCCATCGGTTCTTGGAGGCCTGCGGGAGACGTCGAGACCTCGGAGTAGATCGCGAAGCCGTCGTCGGTTTCCACGCGGTGGACGCAGCAGGGAAGCGGCGGGGGCGACGCCCCTTCGCCCGGGCTGTCGTCCGACGCGTGGGGCAGGTGGGTGCGGGCGTAATCGATCAGGGACTGGGTACGGGAAGGCCCGAGTTGCGAAAACGCGGCATTTGCGAACGCGAGCTCGCCGTCGGACCGCAGCCAAAAGAGAGGCGCGGCGAGCGCATCGTAGGCGGTACGCGCGAGCTCGAAAGCTTCGCCGCTGCCCTCGGCGACCACGACTTGCGCCATCACTTCCAGCGCGTTTTCGCCTCTCATGCTCTTTTTGTTGCGGATAATAAAGTCATTTAAAAACAGTTACTTAGAAAAAAATTAACGCTTCCGTGAAAGTTGCCGATACGGGGTTTTGTACTGAGTAATTGAAATTCTAAAGGAGCCCACGTGTCCGAGCACCCGAATCCCGAAAGCGTACTGGATCCCGAACGCCCGCTCCCTGGTTGGGATGGGGCCAAGACCGTCTCCGGACTCAAGGACATTCCTCTCCTCGCGGAACAACAAACGCAGGAGCCTCGAGAATGCCGTGTGGCCGATGCCCTGGTCGGCGCCTTCGCCGACATGGGAATCCGCCGGGCCTACGGCGTTTCGGGCGGCGCGATGGCGACGTTCTGGGAAGCGCTCACCTTGAGCGACCTCTCGGTGCTCCATTTCCGTCACGAAGGTGGGGCCGCTTTCGCAGCGATCGAGGCCCACTTCGCCTCGGACGAACCGGTGCTGCTTTTCACGACGGCGGGTCCGGGCATTACGAACGCCCTGACGGGGATCCTCGCCGCGAAAGGAGAGGGCGCGAAAATCGTGATGGTTTCCGCGTGCACGCCGGCCGGTCAGCGCGGCCGCTTCGGCACACAGGAAACCGACTTTCAAACCTTGCCCGCATCCGGGATTTTTTCGTCCGGTCCACTTTTCGATTGCGCCGAAGTCATCGAGAGCGCCGATCAACTGCCGCAACTGGTGCGCCGACTGAAGAGTGGGCTCGAGGGCCCGGGCGGGTTCACCGCTCACGTGAGCTTGACGACCCGTGTTCAGACGGAAGCGGCGCCGCGAGAGTTCGCATCGATCACCCGAGCGCCGGCACCTGAGAGCGATCGCGGTAGTGCGGCCGACGTCGCCGCGCGACTCGCGGGAAAGCGCTTCGCCCTCTGGGTCGGGTTCGGAGCACGTCACGCTTCGCGCGAGATCGTTCGCTTTGCCGAGCGCTACGGCACGCCTGTGTTCGCTACGCCTCGCGGAAAGGGCGTTTTTCCCGAGTCGCATCTGCTTTACACGGGCGTGACGGGCCTCGGTGGTCACACCAGTGTCGCGGAGACGCTGTCGAGCTACGCACCGGAGTTCGTGCTGGTCCTCGGCACCCGTCTACACGAATCGAGCTCGTTCTGGTCCGGCGACTATGCGCCGCCCGGTGGCTTCATCCACGTCGACGTGGATCCTACGGTTCCCGGACAGGCTTACTGCGATCAGCCCACCGTCGTCGTACAGGCCGAGATCGCCGCGTTCCTCGCGGTCCTCACCGAAGAGCTCGGCGATGCGTCGCCCGATGATGACTGGCTTCCGCGCAAGCCGATCCCGGCGAACCCCGGCACTTCGCAACCCGGACGCGTGCGCCCCGAGTTCCTGATGGAGGCGATTCAATCCGGCGTCATCGACGACACGGACGCCATCGTGATCGCAGAGTCCGGCAACTCGTTCATCTGGAGCCAGCACCACCTGTCGTTCGATCAGCCGCGTCGGTATCGCGCGAGTACCCAGGTCGGCTCGATGGGTCACGCCGTCGCTGGTGTGGTCGGCGCGGCCCACGCCACGGGTCGGAAGGCCGTCGCCATCACCGGCGATGGGTCCATGCTCATGAACAACGAGATCAGCACGGCGGTCGCGCACGGCATTCCGGCGGTCTGGGTCATCCTGAACGACGGCCATTACAACATGTGTCGCCAGGGAATGGCGTCCCTCGGTCTGTCGCCTGCGGATACCGCGATTCCGCCGACGGATTTCGTCGGGATCGCGCGGGCGATGGGGGCGGACGGTCTGCGCGTCGGGTGCGAAGACGATCTCAAGACCGCCTTCGACCGCGCCCTCTCCTCGAACCGGCCGTTCGTGTTGGACGTCCTGGTAGACGTCGACGCCCAGGCGCCGTCGCACGGTCGCAATCGCCGCCTCGCGGCCCAACGCTAGGAGCCCATCCGATGGAAAAGAACACGTTTGCTACGTCGGCCTACATCGACGCACCGATGGACGACATCTTCGCCTACCTCGGCGATCTAAAGAATCTCGGTGAGTGGACACTGTTCAGCAAAATGCAGGAGCAGGTCGACGACGACACCTGGATCGGAACCGCGTCGGGCTACCAAAGCGAGCTCTACTACCACGTGCGTCGCTTCGAAAGCTCGAAGTTCCGTGGCATCGAGTGGCACTGCGGGCTCACCTACAACGAGTACCACCAGGTCTACCCGGTGTTGCTGTTTCCGTCGCAGTACATCGATCCCGCGTCCACCGAAACCGGTGCGTACTTCCATTGGGTGAGCTTCGTCGATCCCAAACGCCGAACGCGTATGATCAAAGAAGGCATCGATACGGTGCACAATTCCGAGTGTCGCTCTCTCAAAGCGAACCTCGAGCGCAAGGCCGGCCATAGCGGAGCCGTTCCCGCGAACTACCGCATCGAGACCGACACTATCTTCGTGGACGCGCCCGTCGCGATCGGCGTCAATTTCCTGCAGGACATCTCGCACGTCGCCGAATGGGCGCATTTGCTGACCCCCGAGAATCCGAACGATCCCGGTGCCGGGAAGTTTCTCGACGAGTACGGGCAGCGCGTCGAGGCGAGTGTGCATGTGCGCGAGATGGGTGGCTACTTCCTGCTCGAGCAAGACTTCGCCTACACCGACAGCCACTTCGTGCAGCGCTGCCCGGCGATCCTCATTCCGTGTTCGTACGCGTTCGGCGACAATTCGGCCTTGGGATTCCTGCTGCACCGCATCGCCTTTTTTCCCGAAGGCGAGAAGCTTCGCAACGGTCACTTGACGATCGATGACTACGGAGCCGAGAGCATCAACATCAAACGCATGATCGAAGCGCGCGCGGGAAACCTGAAGAGCTTCGGGGAGGGTCGAAGCTACCGACCGGACTTGCCCTAGCGCGGAGGATCGCTCGGCTCAGGTGCTGCGCGGCCTACGGCCCGTTCCGCGTGCCTCCGGACGGCCGCGAGCCACCGCCGCGCGAAGGCGAACTCGAGGGACAAGATGGCGAGTCCGGCCGGGATGACCACAAACGCGGGGCCCGGCAGCACCAGGAGTGCGATCCCCACGAGGAGGACGGTCACGCCTACGACGGTGACGACGACCCGCCGAGCCGTCTTGTAGCTCGCTTCTAAAAACTTCTGGAACACGCTGACCCTGATACGAAATGAGCGGTCGGAACGTTCGTTTCCCCGTGGGGGCAGGGATCTTCCCGCGCCCGCTGCGGTATTATGGGAACTCATCCTGGAGGAAGCGAATGCGAGGACTCGCCGCTTACGGCGTCTATCTACCCCACTATCGACTCGACCGGAACCGGATCAAGGGCACCTTGGGGCAGGGAGGCGGAAAGGGGACCCGAGCCGTCGCTTCCTACGACGAAGACACGACGTCGATGGGCGTCGAGGCGGCGCGAGCCTGCCTCTCGAGCGTCGACGTAGTCCCCGAGCGCCTCTTCTTCGCGACGGCGAACCCGGCGTATCAGGACAAGACGAACGCGACGACCATCCACGCGGCCCTCGATCTCCCCCGCAACGCTTTCGCCGGTGACGCGACGGGTTCGGTGCGCTCGAGCGTCGTCGCTGCCATGGCCTCCGTCGGTTCCCAGGGCCCCGCGCTCGCGGTCGCGGCAGACCTTCGCGTCGGCCTACCGTCCGGCAAAGACGAATCCGAAGGGGGGGACGCCGCCGCCGCGCTGCTCTTCGCCGACGACGGCGACACCCCGGTGATCGCGGAAATGCTCGGTCGGGCGAGTAGCACCGGGGAGTTCCTCGATCGCTGGCGAACGCCCGGCGACCCGGCCTCGAAGGTTTGGGAAGAACGCTACGGCGAAGCCATCTATCTCGATCACGTCAAGGAAGCGACGCAGGAAGCGCTCGCTGCTGCCGGGATCAGCGCAGATCAACTGTCGAAGGTGGTCATCTCGGGCCTTCACAGCCGCGCGGTTCGAGGGGCGGCGCGCACGATTGGGGCGAAGCCCGAGGCGTACGTCGACGACCTGACCGGCGTAATCGGCAATACCGGCTCGGCGCATCCCTATCTCCTGCTGGCATCCGTCCTCGACACGGCGGAGCCGGGACAGACGATCGCACTGGTCGTCCTCGCCGACGGCTGCGACGTCGCGATCTTGCGCACGACCGATGCGATCGCGAGCTACCAGCCCGCCCGCACGGTCGCCGAGAGCGTCGCCGGCGGCGGCGACGATCTCGACTACGCGCTCTACCTCTCCTGGCGAGGATTCCTCAACCGCGAGCCCCCGCGCCGACCCGACCCTGTGCGCCCGGCGGCTCCGCCGGCGGGGCGCGCCGAGGACTGGAAGTTCGCCTTCGTCGGCTCTCGCGACCGGAAGAGCGGTGCGATCCACTTGCCGCCGCAACGCACGTCGATGAAGGGCGGTAACGTCGATGACATGGAGCGGGTCCGTATGGCCGATGTACCCGCCACGATTGCTACCTTTACCATCGATCGCCTGGCGTATTCGCCGAGCCCGCCGATGGTGGTGGCCGTGATCGATTTTGACGGTGGGGGCCGGTTCCGCTGCGAGATGACCGATGTCGATCCGAATCAGGTCAAGATCGGCGATCGGGTACAGATGACGTTCCGCAAGCTCTTCACCGCAGACGGTGTGCACAACTACTTCTGGAAGGCTCGCCCGATCTCGGGCTGAGAGGAGACCACAATGGCTTCTAAGGGAATCAAAGACCGTGTCGCAATCGTCGGTATGGGCTGCACGCCTTTCGGCGAGCACTGGGATAAGAGCGCAGACGACTTGCTCGTCGATGCGACGGAAGAATGTTTCGCGAGCTCGGGCATCGATAAGTCCGACGTCGACGCCTATTGGTTTGGCACCATGGCGTCGGGCGTTTCGGGGCTCGCGCTTTCCGCGCCGCTCCAGCTCGACTACAAGCCCGTGACACGGCTCGAGAACATGTGCGCCACGGGTTCCGAGGCGATTCGCAATGCCGCTTATGCCGTAGCGTCGGGCGCGTACGACATCGTGATGGCGGCCGGCGTCGAGAAGCTCAAGGACTCCGGCTACTCGGGCCTCGTCGTCCAGGATCCGCCGAACGATGGGACGCTCCCGGCGATGACGCCGCCGGCCACGTTCAGCCTGCTCGCCCCGGCGTACCAGGAAAAGTACGGCCTGACGGATGAAGAGCTGCGCGACGCGTTGGCGCACATCGCTTGGAAGAACCACGCGAACGGCGCACTGAACCCGCGCGCCCAGTTCCAGAAAGAAGTTCCGAAAGACGCGATCTGCCAGTCACCGTTGGTCGCCGGAAAGCTCGGCATCTTCGATTGCTCGGGCGTTTCCGACGGTTCGGCCTGCGCGATCTTGGTGCGCGAGGAAGACGCGCACAAGTACACGGACAAGCCGCTCTACATCAAGGCGCTGTCCTTCGCGTCGGGCCCGGCCACCGGCGGGATCGATTCGAGCTACGACTACACCACGTTCCGCGAGGTCGTCGCTTCCGCCGAGGATGCCTACCAGCAAGCGGGAGTTACGAACCCCCGAGCAGAAATCGCCATGGCAGAAGTTCACGACTGCTTTACACCGACCGAGATGGTGTTGATGGAGGACCTCCAGTTCTGCCCGCGCGGCACGGCTTGGAAGGAGGCCCTCGACGGTACGTTCGATCTCCACGGCGAGCTGCCGATCAACCCCGACGGAGGGTTGAAGAGCTTCGGCCACCCGATCGGCGCTTCCGGCCTTCGCATGATGTTCGAAAACTGGCTCCAGCTCCGGAAAGAAGCGCCGGCGGATCGCCAGATCGACAACGGCAAGACGCTCGGCATGACCCACAACCTGGGCGGCCAGCCCGGCGCCTGCGTCTCCTTCGTTTCGATCGTGGGAGCCGAGAAGGGCTAAAGCGCACGCGACCGTGTGGCAACGAACCGGGGGGCCGGAGCGTCGCGCTCCGGCCCCCGTTCTTTTTGACGAGGGGAACCCATGGCACACCGAAACGCCTACATGACCGATGAGCTGCAAGCGATCTACGATCAGACGGTTTCGTTTGTCGAGAAGGAGGTCATGCCCGAAGGCACGGCGTGGGAAGAAGCCGGCAAGGTTCCGCGGGATGTGCTCCGCAAGATGGGGAGCCTCGGCATGTTCGGGCTTCGCGTTCCCGAAGAGCTGGGAGGTGTCGGGCTCGGCCCGCTCGCATCGGCCGCATTCTCCGAGGCCTTGGGCGCTTCGACGTTCGCCGGCTTCGACGTGACCGTGCTGGTTCACACCGACATGGCGGGTCCTCACCTGGTCAATTCCGGCAGTCGCGCGCAGTGGGAACGTTATCTGCCGGCGGCGTTGTCCGGGGAGCTCATCCTCTCGATCGCCGTGACGGAGCCCGACGCGGGATCGGACGTGGCGGGCATTCGCTCGACGGCTGTTCGCGACGGGGACGGCTGGCGGATCAACGGACGCAAGACGTTCATCACGAACGCGGTTTACGGCGATCTGACGATCGCAGCGGCGCGAACGGATCCCGACAACAAGTACGGGATCTCCATGTTCTTGGTTCCGGCGGGCACCGAAGGATTCACGGTCGCCAAGAAACTCGACAAACACGGCTGGCGCTGTTCGGATACCGCCGAGCTCGTGTTCGATGATGTGTTCGTGCCCGACGATCAACTGCTCGGTACCCCCCATCGCGGCTTCTACGAGACGATGAAGAATTTTCAGAACGAGCGGATGGTCCTGGTCGGAATGGGGATCGGAGCCGCTCAGGCCGCGATCGACATGACGCTCACGTACACACAAGAGCGGCGCGCGTTCTCGGGACATCTGTTCGATCTCGGCGCCATCCGCCAGCGGCTGGCGATGAATCAGGCCAAGGTCGACGCGGTCCGGGCGAGTATGTACCACGCGGCTTGGCTGGGAGAACAAGGCGTCGACAACGTGAAAGAGATGTCGGGCGTAAAGGCGTGGGGCTGCGAAGTCGTGAACCAGGTGATGTACGACTGCGTCCAGTTCCACGGCGGCACGGGCTTCATGAGCGAGTCGAATATCGAGCGGATGTATCGCGACGCCCGCGTTCTTCCGATCGGCGGCGGGGCCACCGAAGTGATGCTCGAAGAAGTCGCGAAACGCTCGTTGCGGGGCTAGAAGAGCTCTTTCTGGCTCGTCTCGCGCTCGTCGACCGCGAGGGGTAAGCCGCGCAGCTCGTCGAGATACGCGGCGGGCAAGCGATGGTGTCGCGCGCCCCGAAGAAGCAAGTTCAAGTAGCGGCGCGAAGGGCGACGCCCCGGGGTTCTTCGACCCGAGAAGTACGTGAACGCTTCGACCGCTCCGGCGTCCGTTTCGAGGGAGACGGGGTGGCGAACGTAGAAGCCGCGGTGCACACCTTCGCTTCGATCGAGACGCCCCGCATCCTCGAAAGCAAGCCAGTATCCGACACCGAACACCCGCTCGCCCGCAGCGGGTTCGAGGTTCGCGACGCCGCGTTCTCCCGAGCCAACCGGAAGGTCGAAAACCAGTCGATAGTCATCCAGGCGGGCGCAGGTCGCGCGTGCCGGGCGCATCCTTCGACGCCCGAGGAACGTTCGGGGATCGAGGTTGCTTCCGTACGCGAAGTACACCAGCTCAGACAAACTTCTGCATGTGCTCCGCGGTGGCGTCGATCGTGCGCATCGCTTTGTCTTCACCGTAGTCGGGGAGGAACATCGCGACGCGATCGATCCCTAGATCTCGATACTGCTCGAACGTATCGGCGTTCGGCTTTGCGGGGAGCATCACCGTGATTTCGATCGTCGACAGATCGCGGTCGGCGGCTTTCGCTTTCTCTTTCAACGTGGCGAGTCCCTCGCGAAGGCTTTTGGTCCCGTCGCCGTCGACCACAATCCACCCGTCGCAATAGTCGACGACCCGTTGCAGACCATACGGGCCGAGGGCGCCCAGAAGAATCGGAGGATGCGGCTCGGTGAGCGGCTTCGGGTCCTGCCAAATCGCTTCGAAATTCACGAACTCACCCGAGTAGGAAGCCTCTTTTTCGGTCCAGATCGCCTTCATCGCTTCGATGCGTTCGCGCAGGACTTTCCAGCGTCGCTTGAACGGGGTCCCGTGGTTTTCCATCTCCTCTGCGTTCCAACCGCCGCCGATGCCAAACAGAAAGCGCCCGCCCGAAAGGCGATCGATCGTCGTGATCTGTTTCGCGAGGTAGATCGGATCGTGCTCGATGACGAGGCACACGCCAGTGCCCACGTTGAGCCGCTCTGTCACCGCCGCAGCGGCCATCGCAGAGGCGAAGGGATCTTGCATGCTCCAATACACTTCGGGAAGGTCGCCGCCGAACGGGTAGGGGCTTTTCCTCGACGCAGGAATATGCGTGTGTTCGGCAAACCAAACCGATTCGAATCCGCGCTCTTCGAGTGCGCGCGCGAGCGGTTGGGGCTGAATCGAGAAATGGGCGTTTGCGCTGATGGCTCCGAACTTCATGAATGCTCCTCTGCGGGGCGAAACCTCGGAATCGCCGCCTCGTCTTCGGTTTCGTCGAAGGTCACGGCCACGGGCAACCCAACAGTGACGCGTTCCGGATCACAATCGACGATGTTTGTAAGCATGCGCGGACCTTCCTCGAGTTCGACGTACGCCAAGATGAACGGCGTGTGCTCGCGGAAGCGTCCCGGAATCCGGCGTGTCACGGTGAAGCTGTAGACCGATCCGCGTCCGCTGCAGGTCGTCCACGTCACGTCCGTCGAACGACATGACGGGCAGCGCCCGCGCGGGTAGAAGATGAAGGACCCGCAGGCATCGCACCGGGGAATCGATAGTTCACCGCGCGTGGTGGCTTCCCAGAAAGGGCGGTTTTCGTCGTCGATCACGATTTTCGGCCGCGGTAGCTCGCTCACGCGTCGTCCCTTCCGAGAATCAAGGTGGCGCTCCCCATGCGCGTTGCGAGGCTCCCGCCGGTTCCGTGCGCCAGCGCCAGGCGGCAGTTGGGAACTTGCACGGCGGGGTGCGCTTCTCCGCGGAGCTGCCTCACGGCTTCGATCACTTTCGTCATGCCACCGCGGTTTCCCGGGTGATTGTTGCACAGCCCGCCGCCGTCGGTGTTGAAGGGCAGCGCACCATGTGGTGCCTCCAGGGCACCATCGGCGACGAAACGCCCCCCGGCGCCTTTGTCGCAGAAGCCCAGATCTTCGAGTGTGATGAGAACCGTGATGGTGAAGCTGTCGTAGATCGATGCGTAGTCGATATCCGACGGCTCGACGCCCGCTTCCTCGAAAGCCGCCGGTCCAGACCAGAGTGCGCCGGTGTGTGTCAAGTCGATGCGGCCGGCATCGGTGTGTTTGATGGCGGTCCCCGTGCCCAAGACGGCCACCGAGGAACGCGTCAGATCGCGTGCGACGTCCGGGCTGACGACGACGAGCGCACCGCCGCCGTCGGTGATCACGCAACAATCGAGCCGGTGAAGGGGATCGGAGATCATTGGCGAAGCGAGCACCTCGTCGACCGTCACGACGTCTCGGAGAAACGCGTGCTCGTTGTGCTGGGCATGGGTCGATGCGGCGACTTTGATCGCGGCGAGTTGCGCGCTCGTGGTTCCGAACTCGTGCATGTGACGCTTTGCCGCGAGAGCGTAGGCGCCGGGCACGCTCATCCCGTAGAGACTCTCGTACGAGAGCTCGGGCGCACCCGACACATTGGCGCTTCCGCCCGGAGAAGCTCCCCCGGTCCGCGGGTTTCCAGCGAGGGTGATCAACGCGACCCGAATATGTCCGGCGGCGATTGCCTCGGCAGCGTGCTGAACGTGAACCAGATAAGAGGAGCCGCCGGTTTCCGTGTCGTCGATGCCCCGGCAACGCAGTCCCAAGTAATCGACCATCGAGAGTGCGCCGAACCCCGGCGCGTCACCCGCCGCGTAGTACGCGTCGACATCGTCGAAACCGAGGCCGGCATCTTCGAGGGCGCCGGCCGCGACATCGGCGTGTATCTGCGCGAGTGTGCGGCCCGGCAGGTGGCGCCCGGGGTGCTCATACGCCCCAGCGATTCGGGCCTTGTTGCGCACGCTCATCGGAGCTCCTTCGTCAAAGAACCGGATCCTAGCGTGCTAGCCTACGGGAATGAAGTTCGGTCTCTACTATCTCCCGAGTTTTGACGCCGATGTCCACAAGAACTCCGAGACGCTCTATCAGCAAATCTTCGAGCAAGTAGAGCTCGGAGAGGCACTCGGACTCGATTCGGTTTGGGTGGCGGAGCATCACTTTTGTACGTACGGGGGCGACATTCCGAACCCGCCGCTTTTCTTGGCGGCGCTCGCGCAGCGCACGAAACGGATGCGTATCGGTACAGGCGGTGTCGCCTTGCCGCTCAACAAGCCTCTGCAGACCGCCGAGCAGCTGGCCATGGTCGACGCGATGTCCGGGGGACGCCTCGAGATCGGCGTCGTGCGTGCGTTTCTCAACTTCGAGTACGAAGCACTCAACGTCGATATGGGCGAGAGTCGAGAGCGCTTCGAGGAAAGCCTCGAGATTCTCCGCGGTACCTGGGAGAACGAAGTGTTCTCCTATCAGGGAAAGTTCAATCAGTTCGACCGGGTCGAGCTGCGCCCGAGACCGGTCCAACCGAAGCCGCCCATCACGGTCGGCTCGGTGATGAGCCCGGAATCGATTATCGCCGCCGGCCGTCAGGGCTTCGACCTGATGGTCATTCCGTACGCGGTTCCACCCCAACACGTCCGGGATCAAATCGATCTGCACAGGAAATCTCTCGAAGAAGGTGGCCACGATCCCGCACAGCAGCGCGTGATGGCACCGTACCATCTCTACGTTGCCGAAGACGTCGAGGCCGCGAAGCAAACCGTTCGGGAACCGATGCTGCGCTACATCAGCTACCTGCGCGATTCGGTCAGCGAAGACAAGTGGTCCGGCGATTATGAGAATTACCGAGGCATGGTGAAGATGATCGAAAAGGTCATGGACTTCGATCTGATCTATGACGGGCGGTCCCTGTTCGGGGACCCGGCGCATGTCCACGAGTGCATCGAGCTCGCCGCCGACTTGGGCGTCACGGAGATCACCCTCGTGACCATCATGCCGGGCCTGACCCAGGGGCAGATTCTCGATTCGCTGCGCTTGTTCGGCCGCGACGTACTGCCCCGCTACGCCTAAGCGTCGAGCGCGTAGGCCTCCGTCGCGGCGTCGCCGAGCAGATTGTTTCGCGAAGTCTCCGAAAGCGGTGCGACGAGCCCCTCGAGCTCTTCCATGTAGTTGCCCGGATGGTCGAAGTGCGGGTAGTCCGTCGCCCAGAAGAAACGATCGTTCCCGACGTGATCGACAATGTGGGCCAGGGCCCGCTCGTCGGGATCGCCTGAAATCCAACATTGCCGTCGGAAGTACGTGCTCGGTTTCTCCTTCAAGGGGACCGTCTCGCCGAGACTCGTCTCGAAGGTCGTGTCCATGCGGTCGAGCGACGCCCCGATCCAACCGGCACCGGATTCGAGGAGCACGATCTTGATCGACGGAAACCGATCGAAGAGCCCCCACTGGAACAAGCCGTAGAACGCTTGCTGAGGACCCTGCATGCCGAGCGCGTTCTGGAACCAACCGGCTTTTCGCATGCCGTCGAAGCGTTGGTACGTGCGGATCTGCGGATGTTCCGCCATCGGATGAATGGCGATGGGAACACCGAGCTCGGCCGCCCGCGCCCAAAACGCGTCGTGATCGGGATGGCCGTGTGGGACGCGGGTCAGGGTATACGGAGCGAGGAATGCGCCTTTGGCGCCGGCCCGAACCGAGCGCTCGAGCTCGTCAGCGGCCTCGGCCGGGTCGGCGAGCGAAATGTGCGCCGCGGCGATCAGGCGCCCGTCGGTGTCGGCGCAGAACTCGCAGATCCACCGGTTGTAGGCGCGCGCGTAGGCGAGGGAAAGTTCGCCATCCTCGACCTCACATTCCCACGTGAGTCCCAAACTCGGGTAGAGAATCGCCCGGTGAATTCCCTCGCGATCGAGCAGGGTCACGCGATCCTTGGGGTCCATCGAGCCGAACGGAGCGTTACCGGGGTAAGACGTTTCCGAGAGCTCGGAGATCTCCGAAGAGTCTTTTCCCATCGCGCCAAGCGCGGTGAGGAGTCGTACATCGAAGAATCGCGAGGGCTTCCCCGCGATCTCTAATACCTCGCGTCCTTCGTGGGTCGCCAACCGCAGGGCGCGGTCGCGGTACTTCGGTTCGATGTACCGCTCCCAGGTGTCGGCGGGTTCCAGGATATGGCCGTCTGCGTCTACGATGTTGGCGAAATCGAGTGCCATCGATGCCCTTTCAGGAAATGCGATACACGCGCGAAGCGGTGTCGTGGAACAGGAGGGATTGCTCTTCGTCGGTGTACTGCGCGGCGATTCGCTTGAACGCGTTCCACAGAACGACGTACGAGCAACCCTGCTTGTCCACGGGGAAGTTGCTTTCGAACATACAACGGGCCGGGCCGAACTGCTCGATGCACCATTCGATCTCGGGACGCCACGCTTCGGCGAGCTCCTCGGAGCCCGGAGGGCGGTCGCGTTTGTGCCAGCCCAGCCCGTAGATCGACATCCCGATGCCACCGAGCTTGACGGACACGTTCTCGCAGCCCGCCAAATCGCGGATCGCGGGGCGCCAGGCCGCCCGCACGTCGTCCCGGCGGTTGGCGTAGGGGCCGATGCCTAGGGGGCCCCCGATGTGATCCAGCACGATCGAGGCGTCGGGGAAAGCTCGGGCGAGATCCGTCAGGTCTTCGATCTGCGGGTGGAAGAGCCAGGCGTCGAAGCTGTGGCCGCGCTCGGTCAACACGCGAAAACCCGCGCGGAAGTCGTCCCGGGCAAGGAGATCTTTCGTGGGGTGGGTGTGTGCATTGTGGATCTTGTCGCTCGCATCCCAAGCCGACGCGTGGCGGATACCCCGGAACCGCCCTCCCGAAGCTTTCTCGTGGGCTTCGAGAACCGCGGCGACGTCTTCGCCCAGACAGAGATCCGCCAGGCCCACGATACCGGCGATTCGCGCGCCGTCGGAAGCGTCGCTGGCATCGGCAATCGCGGCGACGAACTCGGTCTCGCCCACAGGGCGAAAAGCTTCGGGGCCCGCTTCCCGGTACTCGGAAGCGCACTCGAGGAACACGGTCTTCTCCACCCGGTGGCCCGAGCCCGTGTCGGCGTGAAGCTCCTCGAGCAAGTAGCGCTGGTTCGGGTGATCCCACAGATGGTGGTGGGGGTCGCAGATGCGACGATCGGGATCGATCGCTTCTTCCGGGGTCGTGGCGAGCCACGCCGCCAGGTCCTTCGGCATGCTCTTCTCCTTAGAGGGCTTTCACCTTCGGATACTCACCGACGTCGAGCCCAAAGGTTTCGGCTTGGACGAGGAGGTCGAGTGCATTTCGGACATGGGCGTAGTCGATCATCATGCCGTCGTAGGTGACCGCCGCTTTGCCCGCGCGCTCCGCTTCATCCATCGCGATGAGGACGCCCTTGTTCCATTCGATCTCCTCCGCCGACGGCGAGAACACCTCGTTGGCGATCGGGATCGCCGTCGGGTGAATCGCGAGGGCGCAGCGGTACCCGATCTCCCGCGCGCGCAACAGCTGCTCGCGTACGAGCTCGGTATCGCCGACTTCGAGGGATCCGATCGCCAGCGGGTATTCGATGCCCGCCGCCCGCGCCGCGAGCAGCACGTGCGACGCCATGTAGAGCGTCTCGAAGCTCGGCCGAGTCCAGCGGTAGCCGATAGCTTTCGTGATATCGCCCGATCGCGCCGCGGCGCCGCCGGCGATATTTCCGACCCGCGGGCACGCTGTCGCGAGATCGTACGCGTCTTGAATTCCGCGCGCGGTTTCCGGCAGCGCGATGATTTCGACCGTCCCCGGTGCGAGTCCGGCCTTCTTCTCGAACAGCTCGATCCACGCGTCGACCTTCAGAACCTCTTCGCGGTGCTCGAGTTTGGGGATCGCGATGGCTACCAGCCCCTCGGTCACGACGGCTTCGACGTCTTCCGCGGTGAGCCCTGTGTCGAGGCCGTTGACACGCACGACGGCGGGAACGCCGCGTTCCGATAGACGCTCGATCCCCGAGCGCACGACGTCGCGCGCTTTTTCTTTGTCTTCGTTCGGGACGGCGTCTTCGAGATCGAGGATCAGGGCATCCGAGCCGTACTTTGGCGCTTTGTCGATCCAATCCCCGCGGATGCCGGGCACGAACAGGATCGACCGATAGAGCTTCATTCGCCGCTACGCAGCGGTCTCGAGCGGCGAGCGCAGGGGCTTTAGCTCGGGCATGGCCGGGACGTCCCAGCTTCGCAGCTCGGGAAGAACGCCCGATGCGAAGCAGCGCATGTTGCGTTCGGCTTCGTCGTAGGGCATGCCCGCGTAGCTGAAGTGACACATGATGCCGTTCATTCCGATGACGCTGTGAATGTATTCGAGCTTCTCGAGCACTTGCTGCGGGGTTCCGAAGGGCATGAGCTTTACGAAATCGGCGGCGGCGCCCTCGGTTCCGTGTTTTTCGATATAGGAACCGACGTTCGAGTAGAACTCGTACCCCTTCGCCTTTCCGAAATGCTCGGCGGTCATTTCGTAGTGCTTCATCGCGGTGTGGTAGTACGCACCGATGTAGTGGTTCGCGAGTTCCTCGGCGCGATCGGCGCTCTCGTCGACAAAATAGAAGCCGCCGCACAGCGGGGGCGGGGCGTCGGTGCCGTTCTCTTCGCGGAAGACGTTTTGGTAGATCTCGAAATCTTTGCGCACGACGCTCCAGGGCTTCTGCGGGATGATGAGGAGCCCCGTGCCGAGGCGCGCCATGATGGGCATGGACTCCGGCGAAACCGCCGCTGCGTAGGTTCTCCCCCGGAACGACCGCGCCGGGAAGGGCCGGATATCGCGCCGGGGCTGCTTGACGGAATCGCCGCCTTCCATGTAGCCCTGCTCGAGACCCTCGAGGACGAGCTGCGCGTACTCGACGAATCGATTCCGCCCCTCGTCCATATCGATACGGAACCCATCGTACTCGACGCGGCCGAGCCCGCGGCCCAGGCCGAGGATCATGCGACCGTTCGAAACGTGGTCGAGGAGGGAGATCTGTTCGGCGACCCGGATCGGATCGTGCCAGGGAAGAACGATCACCATGGAGCCGACTTGAAGCCGTGGGTAGCGCCCCGCCATGTAGGAGAGAAGCTGCACGACGTCGGGACACATCGTGTAGTCGGTGAAGTGGTGTTCGATCGACCAGATCGAATCGAAGCCCAGGGGATCCGCGAACTCGGCGAGCCTTAGCTCCTGCTGGTACACCTCGCTGTCGGGCAGTTTCGAACCGGGGTTTTGAAAGAGCGGGGCGTAACCGACGTGCATGCGGACCTCCTAGCGTAGTACGAATCCCTCGTACCCATTCTCGACGACTGCTTCGCACTTTGCGACGTAGCCTGGCCAATCCGGGTAGGGCATGAACACCCGGGGCTTCCCGGGAATGTTGTCGCCCTGATACCAATTATCGCACGACGTGAAGAGCGTGCGTTCGGCTGTTTGGCGGACTTGCAGGAGCCAAGGTTCCTCAGCTCCGGGGTCGACGTCGATCGTGTTGAGACCCCGGGCGCGCATGTGCTCGATGCAGTCGGTGATGAAATTCACGTGCTGCTCGATCGCCGTCACCATGTTGGCCAACACCGAAGGGCTGCCGGGCCCCGTCACCGTAAACAGGTTCGGAAAGCCGGAGGAGCACAAACCGAGATACGCGATCGGGCCGTCGGACCACTTCTCTTTCAAAGCCTGACCGCCGCGCCCTCGGATATCGATGCGGTTGAGCGAGCCCGTCATCGCATCGAAGCCCGTGGCGAAGATCACGTAGTCGAGGTCGTATTCTTTTCCGCCCGCCCGCACGCCTCGTTCGGTCGCACACTCGACGCCTTCTCCCCGGACGTCGACCAGCGTGACGTTCGGGCGATTGAACGTCTTGTAGTAGTCCGTGTCGATGCAAGGCCGTTTGCAGCCGTAAAGATGGTCGGGCATCAGGGACGCCGCCGTATCCGGGTCCTTCACGATGGACGCGATCTTCTTCCGCATGTAGCGCGCGATGTCTTCGCCGGCCTCGGGGTTGGTCGAAGAATCGCGGAACGCGAGCCAAAAGCTGATACCGCCTTCTTCCCAGCAGCGGTCGTAGACCGCGTCGCGCTCTTCTTCGCTGACCTCGAATGTCTTCGGCCGGGATCGATCGACCCGCATATCCATCGCCACCGGGTTCCGATAATTCTGGGCCCGAAAGCTCGCGTAGTTCTCCTTGATTCGGCTTTCGTACGCGGGATCCATGGGGGCGTTGCGCGCGGGTACGGTGAACTGCGGTGTTCGCTGAAAGACGTACAAGTGCTCGGCGGTCTCGGCGATCACGGGCGTCGCTTGGATACCCGTCGAACCCGTGCCGATGAGACCGACGCGCTTCCCGGTAAAATCGACGCCGTCGCGCGGCCAGTTGCCCGTGTGAAACGCTTCCCCCCGGAAGGAATCGAGCCCCCGAAAAGAGGGTTCGTTGCGCGAAGAGAGGCAGCCCGTCGCCATGATGCAGTAGCGAGCGACGAAGCTGTCGCCGCGATCCGTCTCGACCCGCCACGTCTCGGTCGATTCGTCGAACGCCGCCCGCGTCACGCCGGTCTCAAACTGCATGAGCCCGCGGAGGTCGAACCGATCCACCACGTGGCGCAGGTACCGCAAGATCTCGGGTTGCGAGGCGTAGACCTCGGACCAGCTCCACTCCTGCTGGAGCTCGTCGGAAAACTGATAGGAGTACTGCATACTGGGCGCGTCGCAGCGCGCTCCGGGGTAGCGGTTCCAATACCAGGTGCCGCCGACGTCCGTCCCTCGTTCGATCACCCGCACCGTGAGCCCGAGCTCGCGCACCTTGTAGGCGGCGTAGACTCCGCCGAAGCCGGCTCCAACCACCACGACGTCGAAATCGAAGGTTGAGCGTTCGTGTGCGGGCTCGCTTGCTCGGGTCATGAGTTCTCGGGTGGAAACGGTTTGCGGGACGCCCATAATTTCGGCTGGATTTCCGGGGCTGTCAAACTCATGCCGAGAAAGGGCTTCCGTCCTTCGCTCGGCGGCTTATCCTCGGGCGACGCAGGACAGCTACCCTGGCTTGCCGATTCGAAGGAGCACGATGAGTGAGCCGACCCTCCGCGTGGAGACCGTCGATCGGGTTCGCGTCTTTACGCTGAATCGCCCGGACGTGATGAACGCGTTCGATGAAGCGATGCGCGAGTCCTTGGTCGAGGAGCTCGAAGCGGCGGAAAGCGATTCCTCGGTCCGCTGCGTCATGATCACCGGGGCCGGGCGCGCGTTCTGCGCGGGTGGCGACATCGCGAGCATGGCGAAGCTCCAGGCAGAGGAAGACACCAGCGTGTTGCGCAAACGCGTGGCGCTCGCGGCGCGCGGTGTCCGCGCGCTGCGTCGCATGGAAAAGCCTTCGGTCGCGGCGGTGAACGGCCCGGCCGGTGGCGCGGGGATCAACCTCGCGCTGGCCTGCGATTTCCGTCTCGCGAACGAGTCGGCCCTCTTTTCCGAGAGTTTCGTGCGCATCGGACTGGTTCCCGATTGGGGTGGCTTCTACTTCCTGCCGCGACTCGTCGGGCCCGCGAAGGCGCTCGAGCTGATGTCGACCGGCGAACGGGTTGGGGCGGAGGACGCCCTGCGCCTCGGCCTCGTGAACCAGCTGCTCCCGGCCGAGGGATTCTTCGACGCCGCACTCGCTTTTGCTCGTTCGCTGGCAGAGGGACCGCCCGAGGCGCTCGCCCGAATCAAAGAAGGCGTGTACCTCGGCGCGGCGTCGGATCTCGACACTGCGCTTGAGTTCGAAGCCACCGCCCAGCTCGAACTCTTCCTCGGGGACGACGCGCGCGAGGGCATGCAGGCATTTCTCGAGAAACGGAAAGCGAATTTCAGTGGCTAATTTTCCGATGCCGAACTTTGATCTCGATTTGACGGGGCGTGTCGCGCTGGTGACGGGTGCGGG
The DNA here is from genome assembly GCA_965223705.1 of Myxococcota bacterium. GTDB lineage: Bacteria > Myxococcota_A > UBA9160 > UBA9160 > UBA6930 > UBA6930. Next base: position 1,258,296 of record OZ245015.1, read on the forward strand.
CTCGGGCCTGGGGCGTCGCTTCGCAGAGGTCCTCGCGGCGAGCGGCGCGGCCGTGGTCGCGACGGGGAGGCGAACCGATCGGCTCGAAGCCGTGGCCGAGGCGATCCGAGGGGCCGGCGGCGCGTGCGCTCCCTTGGCGCTCGACATGACCGACACCGAGAGCATCCTGTCCGTGCTCGAGCGCGCCGAAGACGCGCTGGGTACGGTGGATGTGCTGGTCAACAACGCGGGTCTGCCCGACGCGAAGCGCGCGCACAAGATGCCGATCGACTTGATCGATCGGGTCTTCGACACGAACTTGCGCGGGCCCTGGGTTCTCTCGTGTGACTTCGCGCGACGCTTGATCGCGAAAGAGCAGCCGGGACGGATCGTCAACATCGCCTCGGCGGGTGCGTTTACGTACGACGGACACGGTGCCGCGCTCTACTCGACGACGAAAGCCGGGCTCGTTCGGATGACGCAGACCCTGGCGGTCGAGTGGGCGCGGTATCACATCAACGTCAATTGCATCGCACCCGGCGCGTTCTCGTCCGAAATGATGGACGGCATGCTCGAACGCATGGGCGACTTCACGAAGCACTTTCCGCGGCGACGCATGGGCGATCCCGCCCAGCTCGACAGCACGCTTCTCTACTTGGTGTCTCCTTCGTCGGATTTCGTGACGGGCGCCATCATCCGCGTCGACGACGCACAAATGTCTCACTGAGGAAAACCGCATGATCTACCGCACCCTCGAGGTCGAACGCCGGGGCCAAGTCGACTGGTTGACGCTCAACCGGCCCGATGTGCTGAACGCCATCAACACGGAAATGGTGACCGAGCTGCGCGACTACTTCGGCGGCCTTCACGAAGACCCCTCGGTCCGAATCGTCGTCATGCGCGGCGCTGGCCGCGCGTTCTGCGCCGGGCTCGACATCGAGGCGTTTGCCGGCGACGAAGGCGGCGCTGAGCAGCCGTTCGGCGCGGGCGACGGGTTCCAGGGGTATCTCTCCGAAGTGTACGTGCGCATGCGGCGTTGCCCTCAGCCCATCATCTCCTTGATTCACGGCCCGGCCTGCGGCGGGGGGTTTTCTTTCGCGTTGGCGTCCGACGTGCGCATCGCCGGCGAGAGTGCGCGCATGAACGCGGCGTTCATTCGGATCGGTCTTTCCGCCTGCGATATGGGGACGAGCTATTTCCTTCCGCGATTGGTGGGTACCTCTGTCGCGTCTGAGCTCATGCTGACCGGCCGCTTCATCAACGCCGAGCGGTCGCTCGCCACTGGCCTCGTGTCCGAGGTCGTACCCGATGCCGATCTCCCCGAAGCGGCCCAGACCTTCGTCGAAGAAATGCTCCGCACCTCGCCCATGGGGCTTCGCTTGACGAAGGAAGGGTTGAACGTCGCGGTCGATGCCGGAAGCCTCGAAGCGGCCATCGCGGTCGAGAACCGGAATCAGTTGCTGTGCGTACAGTCGCGCGACGCCAAGGAGGGCATGCGCGCGTTCCTCGAGAGGCGAGATCCGGTCTACACAGGTCGTTAGCCGATGAAGATTCTCGTTATCGGCGGTACGGGACCCACCGGTCCGTTTATCGTGAACGGCCTGCTCGAGCGCGGGCACGACGTGACGATTCTGCATTCCGGAAAGCACGAGATCGACGAGCTCCCGGACGAATCCGTCGTCCCGCACATCCACGCCGACGCCTTCGATGAAGCGTCTTTTCGCGACGCGATCCAAGGACTCGCCTTCGACGTCGTGTTTGCGATGTACGGCCGGCTCCGCAGCATCCTGCGCGTCCTCGAAGGACGGGTCGAGCGTCTGTTCACGATCGGCGGGATCGCGGTCTACCAGGGCTTCAGCGATCCGGAGCGCGATGTCATGCCGCGCGGTGTTCGCGTTCCGGCGCGCGAGGACGCTCCGCGAGCCGGGTCGGAGGCGGCCCAGAAAATTCGGCGTATCCGGGAGACCGAAGATCTCGTCTTTGAAACCCACCCGACCGCGACCCATTTCCGCTACCCGCTGATCTACGGCCCGCACCAGATTCTTCCGCGAGAGTGGTCGATCGTCCGTCGCGCTCTCGATCGACGACCCGTGCTCGTGTTGCCCGACGGTGGCCTGACGATCATGTCCGCCGCTTACGCGGCGAACGCGGCCCACGCCGTGTTGTTGGCTTTCGATCGGCAAGAGGCTTGTCAGGGCGAGACGTTCAACGTCGCCGACGACCGCCAGTTTGACTTGCACATGGTCGCGGAGATCGTCGCCGATGAGCTCGACCACCAGTGGGAGATCGTCAGTCTTCCGCGAGAGGTGGCGTACCCGTCGTACCCGATGCTTCAGAACCACTCATCGTCGCACCGCCTGGTCGATACCGGAAAAATCCGCGACCGATTGGGCTATCGCGACCTCGTCGATCCAGAAGTGGCGCTTCGGAGCACGATTCGCTGGGATCGCGACAACCTGTATGGGCGGAGCGAGAGGCTCGACCGCAACCTTCAAGACCCGTTCGACTACGACGCGGAGGATCGACTGATCGCTCTCTACCGCGCGTTCGTGCGAAGCTGCGAGGAAGTTCCGTTCGCGAATCGGCCCGGTTACGGCTTCGGCTACTACGGTCCGCGCGAGAACCCCGGCGGTCGCCGCGGCAGCTATCGCGCCTAGATCCCCACGCGCTGGCCCAAGATATCCCGGTGATGGGCCGCACTGCCGAATAGGGTCCCGCTCGATTTCGCCCGCTTGAAATACAGGTGGATCGGGTGTTCCCACGTGAACCCCATCCCCCCGTGAATCTGGATGGTGTCCGCCGCAGCGCGGAAGTACGTCTCCGAGCAGTAGGCCTTGGCAAGCGCTGCCGACTCTTCGAGCTCATCGGAGTCCTCCGCCGCGGCGAAGCACGCGGCGTAGGCCGCGGACTTCGCGAATTCGACGGCGACGAGCATCTCGGCGCACTTGTGTTTGATCGCTTGATAGGAGCCGATCGGGCGTCCGAACTGAAGACGCGTTTTCGCGTACTCCGTCGCAAGCTCGAGACAGTGCTCCGCGCCGCCCGCCTGCTCCGCCGTGAGAGCGGCGACGGTGCGCGATAGCACGCGCCGGAAGGCGTTCTGTTGGTCGCCCTGAGAGATCAACCGGGCGTTCACGCCGTCGAAGCGCAAGTGCGCGAGTTTTCTCGTCAGGTCGAGGGTCGGGACGAGTTCGCGCGAAAGCCCGGGGGCATTGCCGTCGACGGAAAACACACCGAGTCCGTCGTCCGTCCGGGCCACGACGAGCAGCGCGTCGGCGGAGTGCCCGTCGATCACGAACGTCTTTTCTCCGGTGAGGGAATCGCCGTCCGCCTTTAGAGCGATCCGCTCGGGATGGAAGCCGGCTTTTTCCTCGCCGTAAGCGACCGCGACCGTCGTTTCTCCCGATGCGATGCCGGCGAGCAGCTGCTTCTGCTCGGTCTTCTCGGCGCATTCCATCAGCGTGTTCGCGGCGAATACAGAAGAACTCAAGAACGGGGCGCACAGCAGCGAGCGACCCATTTCTTCCATGGCGATCAAGAGCTCGACGTACGTAAAGCCCGCACCGCCGTGTTCTTCGGGAATGATGAGACCGGCCAGGCCCAGCTCCGAGGCCAGCTGCAACCAGACTTCGGCGTCGTACCCGCGCGTCGTCGCCATCTGCTCGCGGACCGCGGTCTCATCGGACTTCTCGGCCAAGAAAGCGCGAATGGTCTCGCGCAGTGCTTCGTGCTCTTCGGAAAAACTCATGTCGGTGGGCATAAAGGCTCCTAGCTCCGGGGGACGTCTTTCCAGGGAACGTCTTTGTCGACGCGCGGCTCTCCGGGAAGACCCAAGACGCGTTCGCCCAGGATGTTTTTCATGATCTCGGAAGTTCCGCCTTCGATCGAGTTCGCGCGCGATCGAAGGAACTGGTACTTCGCGATCGCTTCGAGGCCGTGGACGTCGCCGACGCCCGGCCGCAGTTCGTAGCCCGCTTCGAAGGCCAGGCTCTGGTCCCCGAGAATCTCCATGGCCGTCTCCCAGGTCCGCTTGTTGATCTCGGCTTGCGCCACCTTGAGGACCGAGCCTTCCGGTCCGGGATTGCCGGCCTTCTGCATCGCTCGGGCCCGTTGTTGGGTCAGCCGCAGGAGCTCGTTGTCCATGTAGGACTGGATCACGCGATCCCGCAGAGCGGCCTCGGCGTGGGCGTTGTCGCCGGGGGTTCGGTCCGTCCACAGTTTGCGGATCTGAGCGTTGATCCCGGCGCCCTTCTTGGCCGCGCCCATCCCGCCGATCGCGACGCGCTCGTTCATGAGGGTCGTGATCGCCACGCGCCAGCCCTGACCTTCGCGGCCGAGGATCCGGTCGTTCGGGATCCGCACGTCGTTGAGAAACACTTCGTTGAATTCGGCTTCTCCGGTGATCTGGTAGAGCGGCCGGACTTCGACGCCCGGGGATTGCATGTCGAGAAGAAAATACGTGAGACCATCGTGCTTCGGGACGTCCGGGTTCGTGCGCGCGACCAGCATGCCCCAACGCGCGACGTGCGCGACGGTCGTCCACACCTTCTGCCCGTTGACGACCCAATCGTCGCCGTCGCGAACCGCGCGCGTCGCGAGTCCGGCGACGTCGGAGCCGGCGCTCGGCTCGCTAAACAGCTGGCACCAGATATCCTCGCCCGAGAAGACGCGCGGCAACAGCTCGCGCTTCATCTCTTCGGTCCCGTAGGTGAGGAGCGTCGGCGCCCCCATTCCGATCCCGATGATGCTGACGAAGGGGTCGTGGTGAACCACTTTCGAGTGTTTCGCGATCTCGTCGTACACGACGGCGTTCAACTTCGGCGAGACGCCGAGCCCGCCGAAACCCTCCGGAAAATGCAGCCAGGCGAGCCCGTGATCGTACTGGGCGCGCCGGAACGGAATCGCTTCAACCTGTTCGGGATGCACTTCGTCGAGGAGGGTGCGGGTGCGTTCGCGAACTTCCTCTTCTTCCATCGGTCGATAGTCGGTCATTGAGTTCCTCGTTTCGTTTCGCCGAGCCGGGCGACGATGCTCGCGAGCACCGCTCGGTCCGAAGGGCGCTCGAGGGGGATGCTCACTTCGATGCGGTCGATCAGGGCTCCGTAGCGCTCGATCAACCGATCGGCGAGATCGTCGTAGGTCGCGATCGTAACCCAATGTTCGAGGACATCGTCACCGATTCGGGCCGCCATCGCGGTCCACTTTCCGCTCTTCGAAAGTACGGCGAGCTCGTCGGCGAGCGCCGACAAGCCCAAATGGTCGAATGCCGCTCGATACGCGGGGGTGCTCACGTAGAAGGCGAGGCGCTGTCTCGCGATTTCGACGCGCGGAATGAGGGAAGCCTCGTCGGGCGCCGTCGCGAGGAGTGGCTTCAGGCAGATCTCGAAGGGCGCTTCGGCGCCGCTTCGCCCCCGGGCGATGGCGGGGTGAACAACCTGCTCGATGTATGCGGGAGAGCACACCGGATGGAGCCGGACCCCGTCGGCGATCTCCGCCGCGATCCGACACATATGCGGGTTCACCGCTGCGATCTGAATCGGGATGTTCGGATGCGCGATCGGGGCCGGCGTGAAGAGCGGCACGTTCAAGTCGAGGCGATAGCGTTCGCTCTCGTACAGGAGCGGTGTCTCGTCTTGCCAGCTCTTCCAAATCGCGCGCACGGCGCCGACGTAGTCGCGCATCCACGGGCCCGGCGGGTGCCACTCGAGCCCGAAGCGACGTCGAATGTGCCCCCGGACTTGCGAACCGAGCCCGAGCTCGAAGCGCCCGCGGGAGATTTTCTGGGCGGTCCAGGCGGCCATGGCTGTCACGAAGGGACTCCGCGCGAAAGCGATCGCCACCGACGTCCCGAGCCTCACCCGCTGCGTATGGGCGGCGGCGACGGCGAGCACCTGGAAGGGATCGTCCTTCGTCTCCTCCATGAGCAGACCGTGGTAGCCCAACCGGTCGACGTCCTTCGCGTCTTCTCCGACGGCCGAAAGATCGAGTGGAGCTTCGGGTTGCGCCAACCCCGGATCGAGCTTGCCGAGTGGCAGCAGCGTCTCCGCCTTCACCGCCGCGGCGTCTCCACCGCGAGCTCGGCCATCAGCCGGAGCGCCGCGTCCTGGTCCGTCGTGATGTTGAGCCCCGTCGCGCCGGAGTCGGCCCAGGGGCGGTAGCGCTCGCGAATGCGCTCCGGCGGACCGACCAGAGCCTGCTCGTCGACGAACTCGTCGGGGACCGCTCGGATCGCCTCGGTGCGAGCCTTGGCGAGATAGAGCTCCTGGATCCGCTCGGCCGCTTCGCCGAACCCGCGGCGAATCATCGCGTCTTTGTGGAAGTTCTTGTTCTTGTGGCCCATCCCGCCGACGTAGAGCGCAACGCGGGGTTTCATGCGGTCGAGGGCGTCTTGCACGTTCTCGGTGATGCTCACGGACACCATCGGATGAATTTCCAGGTCTTCGACCCGTCTTCCGTCCGATCGGCGACGGAGCCCGGCTTCGAGCCACGGCCGAAACGTCTCCATCGATCCCGGAACGAAGCCGAGCGGTAGCCACCCGTCCGCGACTTCTCCGGTCAACTTCACGTTCGTTTCGGAACCGGTTCCGAGCCAGATGGGGAGCTTTGGGTCGATGTGCAGGATCGACGTCAGGGGCTTCCCCACGCCGAGGGCTCCTTCGCCGTGGAACGGAAGCGAGATTTCGGCGCCCTCGTGCGTCACCGGGGCTTCGCGCTCGAACACCTTGCGCATGATCGAGACGTAATCCTTGATGCGGTGGTACGGCCGGCCCCAGGGCTCGCCGTACCAGCCCTCGACGACCTGGGGGCCCGAGACGCCGACCCCGCACACGACACGTCCGCCCCCCGCGAGCGCGTCGAGGGTTCCCATCGCCATGGCGGCCGCGGTCGGCGCTCGCGCGGCGAGTTGGATCACCGCGGTTCCGAGTCGGATGCGCGAGGTTTGGCCCGCGAGATACGCCAAGGGCGTAATCGCGTCCGAGCCGTACGCTTCAGCGGTCCAGACGGAATCGAAGCCCAGGCGCTCCGCCAAGCGCACGCGATCGACGGGGACCCGAAGTTCCGAGCCGGAATAGCCGAGCATGAGACCGAGCTTCATCGCTCCCTCCAAAGCGGGAGACACTATCACGGTCGCGAGAAGGAGGCGGTGCGGCCCGCTAGTCGTCTTTTTCCGGGGCGAGCAAGCGGCTGAAAGCCTCGGGATCGAGGGGGCGACCCGTCAGAAAGCCCTGGATCTCGTCGCAGCGGAGTTCCCGAAGCGACGCGAGCTGTTGCGGCCGCTCGACGCCCTCGGCGAGGGCGCGGACGCCCATGCGATGGGCCATCGCGATGATGGCACCGACCAAGGTCGTGTCCGACTCGCTTGTGGGAAGCTCGTCCGTAAAGGACTTGTCGATCTTGATCCGGGACAATCGAACTTTGCGGACGTTCGCGAGGGCCGAGCAGCCGGTCCCGAAGTCGTCGAGACAGAGACTCACGCCGAGCTCGTTGAGTCGGCGCAAGGTTTCGTCGACGGCCGGGCTGTCCTCGACGATGGCGCCTTCGGTGATCTCGAGCTCGATCCAGTCGGGTTCGATTCCCTCCCGGTCGAGTGCCCGACGGATCGAATCGACCAGCTCCGAATCTCTCAACTGGTGGGGAGACAAGTTGACTGAAACCCGCACCGGATCGAGGCCCATCTCCTGCCAGGCGGCGATTTGACGACAGACGGCTTCGAACACCCATACACCGATCTCGGAGATCAAACCGATCTCCTCGGCGATCGGAATGAATTCGTCGGGAGCGACCGGTCCGAGGTCGGCCGAAGTCCAGCGCAGCAGTGCTTCTGCGGCGCAGAGCTCCTCGGTCACGGCGGAGACGATCGGTTGGTAGTGGACCGCGAGCTCGCCGCGTTCGGCCGCCCGCCGGAGGCCGTTCTCGACACGCAGCCGCCGTTCGCCCGCTGCGTTCATCGATTCGTCGAAGTAACGAAGGGCATCCCCTCCGCAACGCTTCGCGTGGTACATCGCGGTATCGGCGTTTCGAAAGAGTGTCTCCGCGTCGGTTCCGTCTTCGGGGAAGAGGGCGATGCCGACACTCGCGGTGCACGTGAGCTCCCTGCCCTCGAAGAGCACGGGTTCTCGGAGACGTTTGAGGATGCGTTCGGCAATCTTCTCTGCGTCGCGCGCTTCGGACAGGTTGGGGATGACGACGAAGAATTCATCGCCACCGAGGCGGGCCAGCGCGGTGGGTAGGGTGGCTGAACGAGCGCCTCCCGCCGCGACGAGGTCGAGTGGACGGGTGCAGGACAAGAGAGAGTCGGCCACCGAGCGCAGGATGGCGTCTCCGCCGGAATGGCCGAACGTGTCGTTCACGTGTTTGAACCGATCGAGATCGAGCAACAAGAAGGCCGCTCGATGTCCCAACGATTCGGACGCAGACACCGTCTTGTCCGCTACGTGTTGGATGCGCGAGCGATTCGGGAGCCCGGTCAGGGGATCGAAATACGCGAGGTCTTGGATGCGCTCCGCGCTTTCGGCCTGTTCGAGCGCGAGTCCGATCTGGGTGGAAGCCTCGCCGAGGGTTCGGGCAATCTCGTCGCTGAAGGTCGCGCCGTCGATGCCCCCGAAGAACATCACCCAGCCGATCTCGCCTTTCCATCGGATGGGAACCGCGACATCGCAGAGGTCTTCGTGCTCTTCGGATCGGACGCACGAGGGCGCGCCGGTGGCGATCGCTCGACGGAGGAGTGAGGAGCGTCGGCTGTCGAGCTCGGGCGCGACGCCAGCGCGATCCAAGAACCGAGTGTTACTCGCGACCTGATACAGCGTCGTGGGCGGCCAACCGAGGAACGTGGCGATACACGCCGATGTCCGCGCGAGCGTTTCCTCCCCGGCGCGACTTTGATGGGCGGCTTCCGTGACAGCCTGGAGCAATTCGAGGTGCGTCGTCTTCTCCGACAGCTCGAGGTTGGCCTGTCGGGTCATGCCCAGCACACGGCGCTGCGCGGTGACGAGCCCGGTCGCCATGACGCCGATGCCGAGCAGGGTTGAAAGCCGGTTGAGCAGGCTCTGCACCGCGTGGTGCTCCGGCGGAATGCGATCCGGAATCGCGATACCGACCTCGGGGAGCGCCCAGAATACGACCGACGTGACCGAGATGATCCCCACCCAGAACCAACACGCTCGAAGATCGGCGACCAGCGTCGCCAAGAGTGGGAAGACGTAGAGCCAACCGAAGTTCGGGTCGTAGAAGCCACCGGAGTAGATGTTCGAGAGCAGCAGCAGTCCAAACAGGATGCCGCCCGAGCGCACGCTCGCCCGTCGGAGCCCGCCCGGCGAAGTCGCGCGTCGGATGTTGATGTAGGCGCCCGCCGAGGCGAGTAGGACGGCCGCCGACATCACCGGGAGCTCGAGCTGCCAGTAGCGAAGGGAGAAGGGCAACCCGACGGCCAACATGCCGTACGAGATCCCCAGGAAAAGGCGTCGGTGATACGCAAATTCCAGTCGGGTTGGATTTACTCCACGCGGTTTTGATAGAGCCGGCACCGCGCAGACAATCGGCCTATCGGAGGCCGGACGTTAGGCGTGCGTCTCTACGCGGCGGGGGCGAAGCTCCCGTGAAAGGTCATGGGCGCGTGGTGCTCGAGCAGCAGCGTCGCAACCGGCCCCGAGGCCAGGTCTTCGGCCTCGAAAACAGCGAGGGCGCTCTTCTCGCTCTTCTCGTCGTAGGTCAGTGAGAGCAACCAACCCGACGCTTCGTCGCCACCGACTTTCGGCGCGAGGACCGCTTCGTGACAACAGACGCCTTCCGGAAACGCGTACGTGCAGGTCTCACCCGACTCTACGTCGACGCGCGCGAGACCGGTCGGAAGAACCGTGTCTCCCTGCGCGAATCCCACCGTCGTATAGACATAACGGTTCGGGTGACACGCGTGTCCGGGATGAACCACGGGAAACTCCGCCGCTCCGCCGACATCCGGCAGCGACTCTTCGCGGAGCGTCCGTTCGCCCGGGTGGATGACGTAGCGCCGCAGTCGCCCGGGATGTCGCTGGGCGGTGAAACCGCCGTCGTCCCCCATCATGGTCCAGAGGGCGCCGCCCTTCGTGTCGAGAAAGTGATCGGGTTCGTCGTAGCCGACGAAGTCGGCGACGATCTCGTCACCGCGCTCGTAGGCGTTCGCGCTGTGCCACATCCAGCACGCGTCGGCCTCGAGCCGGATCGGTTCGCGCGCGAGGTCCCGCCGATCGAAGACCAGGACCGTGGTGCCCCGCCGGTCGCCTTCCCATTGCAGGCTCTCGACGAAGGAGCGCAATCCGAACAACAACCCGAACGGTCGCAGCGAAACGGGATGTACGTGGCACACGATATGCCGCTCCGTGACGAAGAAGTCATGGATGTAGTCGCCGCCGACGAGCGGCAGCCGCTGGTGGCGGAGCAGCTTGTCGTGGCGGTCGAGCACGGCGAGGTGGAGGAAGGTCTGCCGCCCGAACTCGGTACCGAAGTGGATCCATTCCCCGGTTTGTCCGTCGACTTTGGCGTGTGCGCTGTAAACGGCACCGGGCTTTCCGAAGCGCTCGGGACCTCGGGTTTCCAGGGTCAGCGAGTCCATTCGATGGGGGTAGCTGCCGTCCTCGAGGGCGTAGAGACCGGTTTCCCGCGGTACGACATTCACGCCGGCGGATGACTTGAAGCGCGGATTCGCGTTCGAGAGAAATCCGCCCGGCCGACGCGTGGTCCACGACGGATACAGCCAGCGACCGGCCGCTTCCTCTTCTTCGTACTTCTCCGTCCTCACGAATCGGTTGCGGTAGCGGGGCCGATCCGGATCGAGCGTGAACGCTTGGATCATGCCGTCGCCGTCGAGGAGACAGCGCTTGCGGTAGCCCTCTCGCTCGAAGATCCCCGGGCCGTTGCGGTAGAGCGTGCCGCGGAGGCCCTCCGGCAGGGTGCCTTCCACGCGAGGCTCGTAGTCGTGCTCGGTGGTGAGTGATTCCGAGGGTCCAAAGAAACGACGCGTTCCGGCCATGGTCGAAGCTCCCTGCAAGAAGTATGTTTACATGAGTAACATCAGGAGTTGACATTGTCAACATCACCCACAGATCGCACCTACCACCACGGAGACCTGCGGGAGGCGCTCCTGCGCGCCTCCCGGGAGCTCATCGCAGAGCGGGGCCCGGAGGCCTTTACGCTGCGAGAAGTCGCGCGTCGCGCCGGGGTCTCCCACACCGCTCCGTATCGGCACTTTCGAGACCGCGCGGCGATTCTCGACGCCATCGCGGCGGAGGGATTCGCGGCCCACCGCGATGCCGGGCGCCGGGCTGCGGCGGCACACGAGGATCCACGAGAACGGCTTCGGGCGGCGGGTCGTGCCTACGTCGAATTCGCGCTCGAGCAGCGAGCCGCGTTTCAGGTGATGTTCCGCCGTAGCTCCGACAACCCCGAAGTGGCCGCCCTCGGCGCGGAGTCCTTCGCCGAGCTGCTGGCCCGTGTCGGCGAGGGGCAGGCCGCGGGAATCATCGGTCCGGGGGATCCGCGCCAAATCGCCGGCGTCTTGTGGGCGGGCGTGCACGGGATCGCCGAACTCGCCGGCGCCGGCTCGCTCTCTCTCGTCTCGGGCGGTGACACCGACGCGATGATCGATTTGGTGTTGACCGCGCTGCTCCGCGGTCTCGCCCCCGAAGGCTAGAGAAGCGGCGCCCCGCTCATGTAGGAAGACAAAGAACGCGCCGCCGTCGCCTTCTCGCCTTCATGACCGAGCGCCGCGAGGGCGCCGCGGCGAACGTCTTCGAAGATCCGGTGCGTCTCGACCAGGAGTTCTTTCTGCGTGCGGTGGCGTCCCACTTCGTGAAGGAAGCCCAGCGCGTCGCGCCCGTCGAGATACTCGCCGAGGTTCCGCTCGTAATAGCGCCCTCGCGCTCGCAGCTCGCCCTCGAGCTCGCGGAACATCGCGCTGAAACTTCCGAGCGCCCGCTGGATGTACGGCTGATGGAGATTCTGCCGGCGCAGGAAGTCGGGATCGAGATGCTGATCGCGCATATAAGGCGACACCCACAGGTTGTAGTAGGAAGCGATGTCGAGATCCCACTTGAGCTTCGTCACCTCGAAGCTTCCCAGCGTTCCGTAGAGGTCGCGATACAGGCACATCACCGCGTCGTGCCGGTTCCTCAGAAACTGATCGTAGAGAAGCGCGCGTTCCTCGAGAGACGCGTGGTCGCAGCCGTCGTTGTCTCGCGCGATGAGGTCGACGAGAAAGTCGTTTTCAAGGGCGATGAAGTCGCTCCCCGGGCTGTACAAAGGGTCGCTGAACGCCGCGGCTTCACCGACCAAGCCGAAGCGTTCGGCGGACAGGAACTTCTCCGTACCGAAGGCGAGCTTGCGGTAGCGGCCGAAATCGACCGGCTTGACGTCACGGAGCAGTGTTCCCAACGCGCGGTGCCCGCGCAGGAAATCGAGAAACGATTCGGTGTCGCGGCAACTTTCGATCCGATCGGTTTCGCCGACGACACCGATGCTCGTGAGACCACCGCGCAGGGGAATGAGCCAGATCCAGTAACCGCGGCACATGAAATGAATGGTCGAGAGGCGTCGCGTGGTGTGGCGAACGCGCTCGCGAAAGGCCGCTGCGCCTATGTCGTCGATGTCCGCGACGCTCTCGAAGCGCCCCCAGGCTGCCGAGATCGCGTGGGAGGGTTCTTTCGTTCGAAGCCCGAGTCGTTTTGCGAGGATCCGGGCGCGCCCCGACGCATCCGCTACCCAGCGCGCTCGCACACGATGCTCGGAATCGTCGCGGCGCACGGTGAGTACATGATCGGCATCGTCTCGACCGAGCGCGACGTCGGTGACCCGCGCCCCGATTTGGACGTCGACGCCCGCCTGTTCGGCCATCACCAAGAGATCGCGGTCGAACTGATCGCGATCGATCTGAAACGCCGGATGAAAAGGCAAGGAGTCGGAGCCGATTTCGCTCAGTTCTTCGAGGGCGCCGTCGTGCTCCTCGCGGTCAAAGAAAAACCGCAAGCCGTTTTTTGGATAGTGGCGCTCATATAAGTACCGGGTGAGCCCCAGCCGTTTCGTGAGGTAGTGACTGGCGATCTCCACGAGGGATTCGCCGACGCGGTAACCGCGCTCGGCCGACGCTTCGAAGAGGCCGACGCGGAGCTCCGGTAACGCACGGGAGAGGTGGCGGGCCAACAATCCGCCGGCCATCCCGCCCCCGAGAATCGCAACATCGAGACGTTTCTCGCTGCCCACGCAGCGAACGGTAACGCATGGCGATCAGCTATCCTCGGCGTCATGGGAAACGGGTGCGCGTGGGTCGCCGCTGGTGCGGTAAGCGCCCTCGGAGATTCTCTCGACGACATGATGCCGCGGATCCTGGCGTGCGATCCCGGCGGGTTGTCGGTCCGGAACGATCTCGTCGCGGGATGCGATCTGACCGTCGCGGACGTCACGTCGAGCCTCCCGGCTCTCCCACCATCGGTGGCACACCACAACACGCGAAACAACGCGCTCCTGCTTCGCGCCCTCGAGCCACTGCGACCCGCGCTCGACCGCGCGGTAGCGAGCTTCGGTCCCCACCGCATCGGGATCGTCATCGGGACCAGCACGTCCGGCACGGCGGAGGGCGAGCGGGCGATTTTCGAGTGTTACGACAACGGCGCGCTCCCGGCCGACTTCGATTACGGAATGCTCGAGTTCGGCGGTCCGGCGGCGTTTCTCCGCGAATACTTGCAGACCACCGGACCGGCCTACGCGATTTCGACGGCGTGTTCTTCCGGCGCTCGCGCGCTCGCGTCGGGGCGCTCGCTGATTCGCGCCGGCTTTTGTGACGCGGTCATCGCAGGCGGCGCCGACACGTTGTGTCGCCTCACGACGAACGGTTTCTCCGCGCTCCACGCGGTTTCTCCGACGGTGAGCAATCCGTTCAGCCGCAATCGCTGCGGGTTGACGCTCGGGGAGGGCGCGGCGCTGGTGTTGATGACGGCGGAAGAGACGGGGATTCAACTCCTCGGCGTGGGAGAATCGAGCGAAGCCCATCACATGTCCGCGCCCGATCCCGAAGGGCGTGGCGCCGAAGCATCCATGCGCGGCGCGCTCGACGATGCAGGCATCGACGCAAAGGCCATCGCGTATTTGAATCTGCACGGCACCGGGACAGAGCTCAACGACGCGATGGAAGCGAAAGCGACCTCGCGCGTCCTCGGGCGCGAGGTCCCGTGCAGCTCGACGAAGCCCCTCGTCGGGCACACGTTGGGTGCGGCCGGCGCACTCGAAGCCGTGCTTTGCTGGTGGCTCTTGCAGCGGGGAACGGCCGCCGCGCCACCGCCGCATTGCTACGACGGAGACTACGACCCCGAGATCGAACCCATTCGAATGGCCGATCGCGAAACACGCGTGGCGCTCGATGACGGCGCGGCTTTGATGACGAATTCGTTCGGGTTCGGCGGGAACAACTGCACATTGGTGATCGGGCGATGAAAGTCGGTGTCGCCGGTGTGGCCGCTTGGTCGAGCGAGTTCGAGACCGAAGAGGATTGGTCGCGGTGGGCGCACAACCCGACGCCCATTTCGGGAGACAGCGTTCCCGAGCTCCCCGACGTGCCGCCCATTCTTCGCCGACGCTGTTCCCCCCTCACGAAGGCCATGCTCGCCGTCTCTTTCCGCGCGGCGCAGGAATCGGTCCGCTCCCGGGCGCGGACGGTGTTTTCTTCGCGACACGGCGCGATTCATCTCGCTGTTCGCGTCATCGACACCCTGTATGCGAAGCGCCCGGTGTCGCCGATGCAGTTCAGCCATTCCGTGCACAACGCGTCCGCGGGGCAGTTCTCGCAGATCGTGGGCAACCGCGCGGCTTCGAGCTCGATCGCAGCCGGATCGGCCAGTTTCGGCGCCGCGTTTCTCGAGGCGATGCTCTTTCTCGAGCGAGATCCCGAGACACCGGTGTTGCTGGTGCACGGCGACGAACCCGTGCCCCCGCTATTTCTGCCTTTGGTTGCCGAGCCGGACGCGCGTTACGCGGTGGGGTTGTGCTTGACCGCGTCGGAAGGATCGACGATCGAGTTCGAACCGACTCCGCTTTCCGACGCGGGTACGGAAGGGCGCAAATGGCCCGACGCGCTCGAGTTCGTGCGCTGGTGGTATTCGGACGAACCGTCCCTGGTGCTCGGTGCCCGTCCCCAGGGCTACCGCTTTACGCGCTAGGCGAGCCCGCCATTGACCGAAAGCACTTGACCGGTGATGTAGCCGGCGCCGGGTGAGAACAGGAACGCAACCGCGGAGGCGACTTCTTCCGGGCGGCCCATCCGCTGCATCGGGATGAGCTGCCGCAACGTCTCCTGCGGCAGGTCTTCAGTGAGATCGCTCTCGATGAGCCCCGGGGCGACACAATTCACGGTGATCTTCCGCTTGGCCAGTTCGAGAGCGAGGGACCGACTGGCACCGATCAGGCCGGCTTTCGACGCTGCGTAGTTCACTTGGCCGCGATTCCCCATTTGTCCGGAGACCGACGAGATCGCGACGATGCGTCCGCCGCGATGGGCGCGCACCATCGGCATGACGAGCGGCTGCACCACGTTGTAGAACCCGTCGAGGTTCGTGCGGAGCACCCGGTCCCATTCTTCCCCGCGCATGGCGGGGAACGCCCGATCGGCCGTCACGCCGGCGTTGCTCACCACTCCGTAGAAAGGCCCCTCCGCTTCGACTTGCTCCGCGAGAATGCGGGCGCAGGCCGCGCGGTCGGCGACGTCCAAGGCGAGCGGTTGTGCTGCTCCACCGTGGGATTCGATTTCTTTCGTCACCGCGTCGGCCGCTGCGCGCTCACGGCGGTAGCCGACGGTGATAGCGAACCCCGCCGACCCGAGTGCTACTGCGATCGCTCGGCCAATACCGCGGCTCGCGCCGGTGACGAGCACTCGGTCAGCCATCGGCATCGACTCCTTCTCGCGTGACATAGACCTGCAGCGTTCCCGACGCGACGATCGCTGCGCTTTCCGCGTCGGAGACGGTGCAATCGAAGACGTGCAAACCCGACGCTCGGCCCGTCGTTTGCGCGCGAACCCGGTATTCCCTTCCGGCCTTCAGCGGATCCGGCGAGAAGGTGACGGAGCGAGCGCCGACGACGTAGCCGACCGCGGGCGCACTTTCATCGAGCTTCTGGGTGAGCCCCCCGTGAGCCGCTGCGCACTGCGCCATGTGTTCGACGGCGAACCAGGCGGGCGTGTCGCCGCCGATATCGGCGAACGGCGCCGTCGGTCGCGGAACGAACCGGCAGACGGTCGCTTCGGGATCGTGCGCGATGACTTCATCGAGTAGGCGCATCGCGCCTCCGTGTGGAACGAGGGAAGCGAGCGGCGGCCACGCGTCGGTCACGGCTTTTTCCAGAAATCGAAAAAATTGAACCACTGCATGGGTTCGCGCCGACACCACACTTCGAGCCAAGCGGCGTAGCCGGCCACGAGCTCCCGAATTCGCGCGTCGCGTCCACGCCGCTCGACGCGCTTGCCGTCGTAGAGGGGGGCGGCCGTTACTTCGTAGGTAGTGGGCCCGACCCGTACGCCGGTGGTCATGAGGATCGGTACACCGAGGAGTGTGGCGATCTCGAAGGGCCCGCGGGCGAATCTCGCTTCTTCGCCAAAGAACACGGCGGTTTCCGCCGCGTGGCCGCCTACCGGGGGCACGCGGTCGCCGAGGATCCCGACGAGTTCTCCGCGCTCGAGTCGCTTGCGAATCTCGAAGGTCGACGCGAGCGAGCCCGTATTCATGCTGATGACCCGAAGATCGACCGTCGGATCGAGCGCGCGCAGCACGGACTCGAGACGCGCGGCGTTGCGCGTATACATCACGACGTTGATGACGACCCGATGGCGGCTGGCCAAGGCGCGCAGCATGTCGAAACTTCCGAGATGCGAACCCAGGAGGATGCCGCCTCGCCGGTTCTCAACGAGCTCGCGAAGGTGCTCGTCGCCGCTGTAGGTGAACTCGTACAGATGGCCGGAGCCGAGGAGAACACTCAGCCGGTCGTAGACCGAACGTGCGAACGCGAGCATGTGCCGAAAGGTGTCGACCCGCTGCGGTTCGCGGCCGAGAGAGCGGCGGAGGTAGTCCTGCGACGCATGCCTCGCGGTGCGGTCTGCGAGAAAGAAGTACGCCGCCGTCGGATACAGCAGCAAATACGTGATGCGGCGACCCAGGGTCCGATACACGAACAGGCCGAACCGGAGCCACCCGCTCGTGCCGCGCTCCGGTGTTTGGGTCCACTCGGGCTCGCGATGCGTGGCCTCGTGACTCGTGTCCGTTCGCGCGTTCATCGCGAACGAGCGTAGCGCCTCGCCAGAAGTGTAGGAGCCCGGGGGATCATGCCCGCGACCAGTCGCCCGTGAACGCCGGCGATGCGCAGCGTGTCCCACCAGGGATCGAAGTTCGAAAGACCGTCGCTGAAATAGCGAACGGCGATCGGGACATTGCGCACCGGAGTACCGGCCCACAGGAGACGGACGGCGATCTCCGGCTCGAACTCCATTCGGTCGCCCAGCTCGGTCTTCGCAAGCACCCGGAGGGTCGGCGCGAGAGGCATGCAGCGCATGCCGCACAAGGGGTCGCGAATGTCGAAGGAAAGGCTCTCGAGCCACACCAGGACGCGGGAGAACTGGCGACCGAACATGCGCGAGGCGGGTGCAGACGCGTCGAAGACCGGCTCGCCGAGGATCAGGGCCTCGGGCTCGGAACGCGCGGCGTCGAGCAGTCGTATGGCATCCGCCGGATCGTGCTGTCGATCGGCGTCGATTTGCAGGCTGTGGCTGTAGCCGAGCTCCCCGGCCAGTCGATAGCCGTAGCGAAGGGCGGCGCCGCGACCGCGATTCTCGTCGAACCGCTCGAGACGGACCCAGGGTGTTTGCGCGGCGAGCTTGTCGAGAATTTCCGCGGTGTGACCCGCACTCCCGTCGTCGATCACGATGCACGGGAGTTCGAGGGGCGCCAATCCCGCGACGACTTCACCGACGGTATCGCCGTGGTCTTTGACCGTGATGAGCAGCGACGGTTTCATGCGAACTGGATCCGACCCGACGAAAGTAGCGTGTCGCCCTGACGGAACGAGAAGCGCAAGCTGCGGCGAGCCGCGTCGGCCTCGATCTCGAGTTCAAAGGTCTCGCCGGGGAGGAGCGGACGTTTCCACCGCACCCGCGGAACACCCGACGGCACCGCACCCCCCATTCTGGGCGCGCCATAGTGAATGACCCAGCCGAGTTGCGCGACGCCCGGCACGATGGGGCGTCCGGGGAAATGTCCTGCGAGAGCGGGCAGGGTGTCGGGAACGCGCGCGCGCAAGATCAGTCGCCGGCCGGTCTCGGTGCGTTCCAAAACCGTTGGAAGGCCGGCGTCGGCGGCCTCGTCTTCGCGCTCGAACAACTCGAGGAGCGAGGCCCGCGGGACCTTCCCCTGAGAGTTCTCGGGAAGTCTCGCGACGTAACGCCAGGCGCGGGGCAGGAGCACCGGCGCGCAATGTTTGCCCAGGTGGTCGCGAAGCGTTCGCCCGAGGCGGCGCCTCGTGTCGCGATCGCCCGGTACCGAACGCGCGGGCACGACGACCGCGCCGATCCTTCCGGTGTCGAGCTGGACCAATGCAGCACGCGCGACTTCCACGTGCTCTTCGAGGAGCGCTTCGAGATCCCCCAACGCGACGCGGTGCTCACCGACGTTGATGACGCGATCCGCGCGGCCCAGCAGGACGAAACTGTCGCCATCGATGCGGGCGCGGTCTCCCATGACAAACGGATGGGCGTCTTCGCTGACGAACGGCGAATCGACCGCGAGTCGGCCACTCCCCGCTTCGATCTCGATACGGACACCGGGGAGGGTGTGCCACACGGAAGCAGCTTCGGTTCCAGAATTGCGCCACGCGACGCCCCCGGTTTCGGTCGAGCCGAAAATCTCCGTGGGTTCGCGCCCGGTGAGAGCGGCGATACGGGCGGCGTCTTCGCGCTCGAGGGGGCCTCCCGAAGAAAAAATGCGCGCACAACGGGGAGCGACGGCCCGCCAGGTCGCCTCGGTCACCCGCTTGAGAAACGCCGGCGAGGAAATGAGCGCGAACGGTTCGTTGCGGTCGCGGCACCGGAAGAGCTCGCCGTCGCTTCGCAGATTCTCGCTGGCAAAGTCGCGGCCGCTTCGAAGCGGCCAGAGCAACCGGAAGAGCAGACCGTAGAGGTGGTTGTGGGAAACCGTCGACACGATGTCGAGTCCTGTCA
The DNA here is from genome assembly GCA_965223705.1 of Myxococcota bacterium. GTDB lineage: Bacteria > Myxococcota_A > UBA9160 > UBA9160 > UBA6930 > UBA6930. The sequence goes on from OZ245015.1 coordinate 1,277,494, forward strand.
TGGAAGGCCCGAACGTCCCCTCGAGCGCTTCGACCTCCGTCGCCAAGTGCGCGAGCGTTTTGGGCACGCGTTTCGCGGCGCCCGTCGAACCGGACGTGAAGAGCTCGAGGACGGTCGATTCGCTGTTGAGCGGTGCCAGCTGACGTTCAGCGCCCCCGTCGGGTTGGAGAAGCGCCACCGTTCCCGCGCCGTCATCCGAGAGCTGCCCCAAGATGCCGTCACCGAGCTCTCGCAGCGTCCCGGGGCGGGTGTTCGGCGGCACCACGGCGATGGCGTTCGCGTGAGCCACCGCGAACAAACCCACGGCCATCGCGTAGGGATCTTCGGTCGTCAGGAGCCACCGTCCGGGACGGATTCGTTCCGCGAGCCGGGCGACGTGCCGCGCGAAACCGGCGAGGGATGGCGCCGGCTGCACGGTGAGCCGGGCGAGGTCCATCGGCTTTACTGACTCCGGTTCGCGGCGACGAACTCGGCCAAGCTGCGAACCGAAGCGAAGATGCGAGCGTTCTCTTCCGAATCTTCTTGGATCTTGACCCCGAACCGGCCCTCTAACGCAATGGCCATCTCGAGCGCGTCGATCGAGTCGAGCCCCAACCCTTCACCGAACAGCGGGTCTTGGCTGACGATCTCCGCCGGCGTGATGTCTTCCAACATGAGCGACTCGATGATCAGCGCTTTGATCTCTTCTTCGAGTTTTGCATCCGTCACGCGGAACGCCCTTCAAGCTCTCGGCGGAGCACGCTCCGCACCTCGTCCATCAGCACCCGGGCGTTCACTCCCGCGCTGCGGTTGTCATCCCAGAATCGTTTCGCAGTGATCGGAGGGAGTGCGCGCAGGTGGAATTCGCCTCGAGAAGGCGGGACTTTGTACCACTTCTGACCCTTCCGCAACATCGGCGGATCGACAGAGATCGCGATCGGTACGATCTCGCAGCCGGTGCGAAACGCCAGGTGCGCCGCGGCTCGTCGGAAGGGGCCGAGGCCCGAGGCGGGCGAGCGCGTGCCCTCGGGAAACAGGAGTAGGGACCGCCCCTTGCGGAGCCGTTTTTCGCAGATGTCGACGACGGACGCCCCGGCGCCGGCGCGCGTGTAGTGCGCCGCCGCGATCGCGTCGCGGAGTGCCCAAGAGCGCGCGTGATTCTCAGAGACGACCACGTCTCCCTGAGGCAAGCGCGACAGGACGAGAACCGCATCGATCAGTGTCGGATGGTTCGCGACATAGATGCGCGGCTCATCCCCCAAAAGATCGTCCGCCCCGCTGAAGCGTACGCGAATGATGCCGAGGAACGTCGCGACGCGGATCCAGAGTCGAAACCAACGTCGGATGAGGCGTTGTGTCGGAAGATCGGGTTCGGGGTGGCCCAGCCAGGCGATGAGACGCCCGATTTGTCCGCCGGTAAACGAGAGAAAGCCAAAAAGGATCCAGCCGACGCCGGTCGCGACGACGCGATAGCCCTTCACGAGACCATTACCCCACTCGGTCGAGGCTACCACAGATCTTGGTAATCTCGACGGCATGAGAAGACCCCTCGGGTTCATGCGCGCGCTCATCGCATGCGCCGCCGCGCTCGCGGCGGCTCCGGTCGGCGCCGAAGTGACCGACGACCCGGGGGTGAGCCTCGCGTCGGTGATGGAACGGCTTCGAGAATCCCCCGGTTTTCGCGCGGATTTCGTCGAGGTGAGGGAGATCGCCCTCCTCAAGGAGCCGCTGCAAACGGAGGGAACGCTCTACTTCGTTCCACCGGATCGGTTGGCGCGCGTCACGCACGAGCCGGAACCCGCGTTGATGGTGATCGAAGGCGACCGCTTGCTCACGCGCGACGCGCTCGGCGTCGAGGAGCTCGATTTAGCGGCGCAGCCGCGGGCGCGCCGGCTCGTCGATCAGTTGACGGTGCTTCTGCGTGGCGATCTCGAAGCCCTTCACGAGGCGTACGAAGCGCGCTTTTCCTCCGAGAATGCGACTTGGCAGCTCGACCTGACGCCGCGTGACGTCGTTGCGCGCGAAGTGATCGGTCGGGTGAGCCTCCGCGGCGAACGAGAGCGCCTCGAAGAGATGCAGTTCATCGACGCGAGCGGCGACCGCACGCGCACGCGCTTCCACAACGTCGACGCTCGCTACGTTTTCGGCGAGGAAGAGCTTCGTCAAATTTTCCCCGCTCCGTGAAAGGCGTATTCGGGTTCCTCGGAGTGCGCGGCGTCCTGCTGATCGCAGTCGCCGGGATCGCCGGTGCGGTGTGCGCGACGTCTCTGCGCGTGAGCAGCGATATCACGCACTTCATGCCACGCGGCGGCGACGCTCTCGGCCAGGCGTTGTCCGAGCGTCTCGTGCAAGGCGCCCTATCTCGAACGCTGGTGATTGCGGTGGGGACCGACGATCCGACCGACTGCGTCGAAGCCGCGCGTTGGCTCGAAAGCGAACTCGCCCGGAACGACGCCGTCGAACGCGTGCGGGGAGGACTTGATCCCGACGCGATCGAGACGTTGGGAAGGCTCTACCTGCCGCGGCGGTACTACTTGGCTTCCGTCGAGCCGGAATCCGAGATCGGCGCGTGGTTCGAGCCCGCAGCTCTCGAAGACGCTGCCCGGGCGCTCAAGCTTCGGCTCGCCGGCCCCGCGGCGACGCTCGTTTCGAGGCTCGCTGGCGACGACCCGCTGCTCCTCTCGATGAAGCTCCTCGACCGACTCCGGGCGAGTGGCGCAGCGCTCGATCTTTCGGGCGGGCGCTTCGTCACCGCGGACCGCGACCGCTCCGTCCTCTTCGTCACGACGCGCGCTTCCGCTTACGACGCGCGTCGCCAGGGGCCGTTCCTTCGAGATCTCGATGCACTGGGCGACTCCCTGCGCGAGCGTTTCGGCCCGAGCTCGAGTCTCGAGCTATCGGGCATTCACCCTTTCGCCGCCCATATCGAGCGCGACATGCAACGGGACATGTGGAAGATCTCGCTCGTCTCGATGTTGGGGGTGGCCGCGGTATTCCTCCTCTTCTTTCGATCGCTGCGCGCACTGTTCGTCTGCGCCCTTCCACACGTCGTCGGGGTGTTGGTGGCGCTGTCGATCGCAACGCTCGTCTTCGGAACGCTGACTCACTTGGCGTTGCTGTTCGCGATTGCGCTCGCCGGAGTCTCGATCGACTACTCGATTCACTTGTTGAGTCACGTGGCGCTCCAGCGAGGGCCGCGATCCGACATGGGTTGGCTCCGCGGGTCGCTCACGCTCGGCGCGGTGACCACCGTGGCGAGCTTCATCGGGCTCGGCCTCAGCACGTTTCCGGGTTTCGACCAGATGGGCTGGGTCGCCGCGGCCGGCGTGGCCACGGCGCTCGTCGTGAGCGTCTTCGCCTTGCCTCCGATGCTCGCGGCGGCACGTCCGCGGGCGCGGGAAACGGTCCCGTCGGTTCTGTCGCGATGGGTCGAAGGGTGTGCGTCTCGTCCGCGGCTTCTCCTCGGATTGTCGATCGGGCTGCTGGTCCTCGGGGCGGGCGCTTTCGGCGGGGTCCGCTGGGTCGACGATGTCTCGGCGCTCACCAAGATCGACGCGGGCCTCCTCGCCGAAGACGCGTCGGTGCGGGACCGGATCCACCGCATCGACCTCTCTCGTTTCGTCATCGCGCGCGGAGCCGATCTCGAAGGCGCGCTGCAACGCAACGACGCTGCGGCGTCGACGCTTCGCGGCCTGGTGCGCGACGGCGCGCTCGGGGGGTTCGATTCGCTGCACACGTTCTTGTGGTCGGAAGATCTGCAGCAAAGGAACCTCCACGCGTTTCGCAGCGTCGAGGACGCGGGACGAAAGATCGACGAAGCCTTCGGAGCCGCCGGTTTTCGGTCCGGTGCTTTTCAGGGCTTTCGCGACACCCTCGCCGATCCGCCGCCGCCGATTCGCCTGGCGGACCTCGCGGGCACCGAAGCGGAACCGTTGGCCGACACACAGCTCCTCGAACTTCCGGGCGGTGTCGCCGTCGTGACCTTTCTCCGCGAGATCCGAGATGTCGAAGCGCTCCGTGGGGCCATCGATGCACTTCCCGGCGTAGAGCTCTTTGATCACAAGACGTTCGTCGAAGGTATCTACGCCGAGTATCGCGAACGCATCGTCCGGATCATCGTGAGCGGCGTGTTCCTCGTCTTCGCGATCCTCTGGTTGCGCTATCGCCGTCTGCGATTCGCGATTGCGGCGATCAGCCCGTCACTCCTCACGGCCCTGGCGTTGGTCGTCCTCGCGGCGCTCTCGGGCACAGCCGTCCACTTGATTCACGTGTTGAGTCTCGTGCTGGTGATGGGCATGGGCGTCGACTACGGGATCTTCACCGTGGACACCGAGCGGGAGGAGCAGTCTCTCGGCACCACCCAGATGGGCTTGCTGGTCTCGTGCCTGACGACGCTGTTCGTGTTCGGAAGCCTCGCGCTCTCGAGCTATCCCGCGCTGCGCGCGATGGGGCTGACGACGGGCATCGGACTGCTCTTCTCGTTTCTCTTTGCGCCGGTCGCCGTCGCACTGCTGCGAGTCCGCCGTCGTGCTTAGGGCGGTATGCCTCTGCCTCCTGGTGTCCGCCGTCGGATGCACGTCGCTCACCCGCACATTCCTCTCACGTACCGGGCCGAAATGTCGCACGCCGGTCGTTTCGAGTTCCGGGTTCCCCGAGCAATCGGGTCGCGTGATCGCGCGAACGGTCCACCGCGGCGATGAGCAGCGCGGAACGTATCACCTCGAAAGCGCAGCCGGGGGCGTCGTCTTCGTCGGTCTGCGCGGCCCGGGCGTCAAGGCGTTTACCGTTCGCCACGAGGGACGATCCCTCGATTCGGACATCACGCTCGGGGGCGACCTCATCCACCCGGAAACCCTCCTGCACGCGATCGAGCGCGCCTACTGGATCGGTATTGCCGACACGCCACTCGGCGACGGCGAGCACCGGGCGGTGGTCGAGGGCGGGGTGGTCCATGAGACGTGGGAGGGCGGGCGCCTGATCGCGCGGCGATTCGACAAGCCGCGCATGCTCATCCGCTATGAGGCGGGCAACGCCTTCGTCGCTGACGAAACCTGTGGCTACGAGCTCGAGCTGCGGGCTTCGTTTTCTTCGAACGAAGCGATGTAGGCGGCGGATCGGCGTCCGCGTGCGGTCGCTTCGGCCGGAAACCACGCGGAGAAGCGGCGGTCGAGCCAATTGTCCGTGTAGTAACGGAAGTAGATCTTCCGGATCAGGAACTCGACGGCGACGATCATCAGCAGAAGCGACATGTAGACCGGGCCCGTAAAGCGCTGCCACACCGCCACCGGGGCGATGACTGCGAGTCCGGCGATCACCACCGCACTCGTGAGAAAAAAGCCGGCCCAGAAGCGCGTGCAACCCCTGCAGTAGCCGCGGGTGAATTCCGGGAGGTGGGGTTGGAGGACGCGCGCCATTCGCTCGATGATGCTTCGGCCGTCTTTGAGAGAATCCATGCAGAAGAGGAAGAGCTGAAGGTTGATGAGCGCGGGAAGCAACAGGAGAAACCGCTCGTCGCCACTCGCCGACGCCGCGACGAGAATCGCGCCACTGGCGACGAAATCGCGCCACGCGCCCGATTGCAGCCCTGTGCGCTTTCTGGCCGCGTAGCTCAAGGCGAGCATGGCCAGCCCCACCAGAGCCACCGCGCGAACGCCGAAACGATCGAACAACGCCCCGACCCAGAAGGGATAGATCACCAACAGTACGAGCAAGGCTATGGCGATCGCGGCTTGACCGGGCGTCGGACGGTTAGCGATGGCGACCATGACTCACCAGCGCCGAATCTTGCCCGTCGGGGTTTGTGGCAGTGCGTCGACGAACTCGATCTTTCGCGGCGTTTTATAGGCGGGCAGGGACGCGCGACAAAGCTCAGTGAGCTCTTTGCGAAGCGTCGGCGGTGCGTCCGGTGCGACAACCTGCGCGACCGGGATGGAACCCAAATGAGGATGCTCCTGGGCGGAAACGCGGCAACCTTCGACCGCGGCGTGAGACGCCAGAACCGCTTCGACCTCTTCCGCGAAGAATTTCATGCCCGCCATACTGATGCGATTGCTGCGCCGGCCGACCAGGAAGAGGTCGCCATCGCCGTCGAAATACGCCTGATCGCCGGTTCGAAAACCGTCGGGCTCGAGAATCTCTTTGGCCCGGCACCAAGGCGACAGGTATGCATCGACGCAACCGTCGCCGCGAATGCACAGCTCACCGGTGTGTTCCGCCGAGCTCTTCTCGAGACGTCGGCCTTCGTCGTCGCGGAGCCAAACATCGTAGCCGGGCAGGGGGCGGCCCAGGGCTTCGGGTTTCGTCCCGGCACTCGCGAGATTGATCACCGGAAGCCCGACTTCGATGACGCCCAAAGCTTGGGTGATCGGGTGCTCGAAGCGCGCCTCGAACGAGCGCGCGGTGTCGGCGCGCAGGCCGTCTGCGGTGGAGATCGCGAGGCGGAGCGCGTCGAACGTGAACGTGCTGCTGTCTTTCGCGAGCCCCTGGTAGTGGTAGGGAGACGCGTAGAGCACCGTCGCGCCTGCGGCCGCGCCGGCTTCGAGCACGTGCCGGCTCAAGTGGCTCGCCGGAAAGACGACGGTCGCGCCGTAGCGCAGATAGAGAAGGATCGAGACCACGAAGTGGTGGGCGAGGGGCAGGGTCCACACGATGCGATCGTCGGTGTCGATCTCGAGGCCCCCATTCGCGAGGGCGGTGCGTTCGAGCACGGTCTGATGCCCCAGCACGACGCCTTTCCGCGCGTTTGTGGTGCCCGACGTAAAGCGCAGGTAGGCCGGCTCGAGAGCGCGGAATTCGCGCTCGTCGAACGCGGCGCCTTGCACATGGGCGAGCGGGGCTTTCTGTAGGCCCGGGCTCGCGGACTCTCGCCACAGGAAGTGGAGCCGGGTCTCGGTGGCGGTCGGATCCCGCTCGAGAGGCCCACCGCCGTCGGGAATGGGTACGAGGCAACCGCCGGCCACGAGAATCCCCAACGCGGCTTCGACGAATTCCGGACCTTGAGGGGCGATGAGCCCGCAACGGTCGCCCGGTTGCACGCCCGCCGAAGACAACACCGCGGCGCGTCGTCGAACGGCGTCGCGAAGTGCGGCGTAGCTCACCGCGCGGACACTTCCGTCGGCGGCGTACTGCAAGAGCGCGGGGTGTGTCGGTCGCGCGTCGGCGTGCGCGAAAATCTCGTCTACGACGTTCATCGACTCACCTGAGGGGCGCGCGAAAAGCGATGCGCTCGCGGATAGTAGCCGGCGAGATGTCGGCGAGCGATCGCCGGCTGCGCGCCGCGAGGGCTCCGGCGACGCCGATCGCCTCGCCGGTCGCGAGCGCCGTGCCCACGACGCGGAGCGCTCCGTGGGCAACGTGGGTTGCCGACAAACAGCGCCCCGCCATGCCGAGCCGCGGGTGTGTGGCACTCACCAGCGCGCCCAGTGGAACGGAACAAGCCGCGGTCGGGTAGCGGAGACGCACGCGACGATGATCCTCCCACAGCTCGATGGGCCAACCCGATCGTGCGACTTCGTCGTCGCGGCGCAGCCCGCCGAGGACGTCTTCTTCCGTCAGGTGTGCGAGGCCCCGCAGTCGCCGCGTCTCGCGGACGCCTACGTGAATCGGCCAGCCTGTCACCGACGCGTCGCGAAAATCTTCGCGCGTCGCGCGCAAGTACTCAACGATTTGCTCCGCCCATCGCTTCCCGGCGCTCGTGGCCTTGCGCCGCACGTCGCCGTCCGACAAGAGGGCGGGCGACTTGGGAAGGTTCAACGTGAGAAACGCCGCGCCCGGAGACACGCCGGGTCGAATCAGCACGGATTCGCATTCGCGCGGCAAGTCGCCGCGACGCGCGGCGCCGGAGAGCCCGCGCGTCACCTTGAGCCGCGCAAACCCTTCGGTCGCGCTCGCGGGAACGCCGCCGAGCGCGACGATCAAGGAGCTCGCCTGGAGCTCCTCTTGCGGCGCGAGATCGGCTTCGGCCCCGCCTGCCGTAGCCGACACAGCGTCTCCGCTGGAATCGATGACCACCGCGGCGGAGAGGGTTTCATCGCGGAGCTCGATGCGGGTGTCCGCGTCGTCCGAGGCGCCAAACGTCAGACCGCGCACGGGGTCCTGGGTTCGGATATCGACGCCGGCGGTCTTCTCGAGGACCGTCGATAGGTGGTCTCCAAAGGCCCGTGGGTCGATCGGAACGACGAAAACGCGGCCGACGCGTTCGGCCGGGAGCGCGCCGCCGCGTTCGAGCAGCGCTTCGGTCACTTCGCGCGCGAGGCCGTTTTGCAACCAAACGGGCGAATCCGACTCGGGTTCGAAGAGACCGCAGATCGTGTGGACCTGGGCGTTGGCGACGTTTCCCCCGAGCCGCGCTTCTCGCTCGAGGAGAACGACCGAAGCGCCCTCGCGCGCCGCAGCGAGAGCCGCCGCGCAGCCAGCCGGCCCACCGCCAATGACCGCGACGTCGAAGCGCCCGCGGCTCAAGACTGCCCCAATAGATCTCGCTTGAATCGATCGCGGTAGATCGCGAGCTCACCCTCGCGGAACACGCCTCGTTGCCGAACGTGGGTGAGGTTCAGGCGGTCGCCGCGCAGGCTCATGATGGCGCCGCTGCCGGGCGACGTCGGCACCGAGGGCGCGTGGAACCCGTTTTGCACCGGCGCACCGAAGAAGCTCGTGCAGTCCGGCATGAACTGATCGGTGAACGCGAAGAAGAACGAGCAGAGCTCGCCCGAAAAATCGCGGCGCGCCATGCGCGCGTAGAGGTGCGCCGGTGCGAAGCGCGCGAAATCCATCGCGGCGACCCCCGCCGCAACACTGCCCTCGCGAATCCGCTCTTTGCGCTGCCGTTTCAAACGATCGAGGAGCCGATCCATTTCGGAGACATCTTCCGCGAGCGCCTGGAACCACAGCATCGACACGCGCGTTCGAAAGACGCCCGGCTCGCCGCCCTTCGGTCGGAGATCGACGGGCAGGGGGACGACGTAGCTCGCGGGACGCGTGCCCCGCGCGAGGAACACGGCATCGTGCGCCCGTATCGCCGCCGCCAGGTAGAACAGCATCGGCGTCAAGAAGCCGGCCCGCTCCCCCGCGCGTTGGGTGATCGAAGCGGTTTCCTCGGGTGAGAACGTGGTGAGCTCGAGCTCGAGCCGCTGGGGTTCTCGGCGCAGGGGACCTGCGAGCGATTGCGGCGGATGCTTCGCCAACGCGCGAAACGTGCGTTGCCAGGCCCGGGCCTGCTCGCCGCGCCCGCGGAGCCCTTCTTCACTCGCGGCCGTGAGGGCCTCGGCGGGCGCGAGTGCCGCGAGGTCGCGCGCGCCACGTTCGATTTCCGCGAGCCGCGTTGTGAAGTACTCGCTTCCGGAACCGTCGAACAACATGTGGAGCCACGTCATCGCGAAATCGGCGGAGCCGTCGTCGTAGTGCACGATGTCGAACCGCAGGAGCTCCCCTTTTGCGGGATGCATCAGCCCGTTGAGTCGCGCTTCGAAGACCTTCGGCAGAAGCTCCGTCCGCGGACCGCCGGTGTGTTCCTCGATCGCGGGCAGCGCACCGGGGTGGTCCACGCAGTAGCGAGGCGCGCCCAGACCGCGGCGGATGGGCGCTCGGAGAATCGGGTAGTGCCCGGCGACTTCTGCCACGACTTCCGCGAAGCGCGCGGCCTTGAAGCCGGGGGCCAGTCGCAAGATGAGTTGGGAGAGATGGCTCGCCCCGGAGTAACGCCGTATCTGCGCGTCGAACGCGCGCAAGAAACAATCCGCGCCTGTCAGCGGAACCGACGGCAACTCAGGCGGCGAGCTGATCATGGATACAGCGCGCCAGCGTGGCACAGCTCGCGAGATTTTCGGGCGTGAGTTCGCTTTCGTCGAACCACAAACCCGTCCGTTCTTCGACGGTCAACAAGAGCTGTGTGAGCGCGAGAGAATCGAGGCCCGCGGCGATGAGATCGGAATCGGCTTCGAAGCCGGCGTCGACCTCGAGCAATTCGTCGCGCACCGTCTCGAAAATCAGTTGCGTCAGTTCCGGAAGTGTGAGGCTCACAGGATGACCCAAGTTAGCAGCTCGCCCGAACCGTTGCCCCAACCCGGGGGAGGTGTGTAGGCTCCAGGGGATGGCTCATAACATACGAACGGTGGCCATTTTGGGGGGTGGGCCGGCGGGCGCGGCACTCGCGACGCACCTGGTTCGCGACGGCATCACGGTTGTTCTCTTCGCACCCGATCGCCGACCTCCGCTCGTGGTCGGCGAATCCCTGGTCCCGGCGGTGATTCCGTTCTTGCGCGAGCTGGGGATCGAATCGACCGTGCGCGAGCACGCCATCACGAAACACGGCGCGACGTTTACGGTCACTCCGGAAGACCAGTTCTGTTTCCGCTTCACCGACGCGCGCGGAGCCGAGACGCCTTACTCCTACAACGTGCCGCGCGACGTCCTCGACGCGGCCATCTTCGACGCGGCGCGGGAGGCCGGCGCCCACATCGTCGCGCACAGCGCGAAGCTCGACCGCACCGAGGGCTCGGACCGCGTCCAGCTCTCGGTCGATTCGCTCGCGGCGACGCACGGGGTGCTGACCGCGCAACCCGATCTCATCGTCGACGCGGCGGGGCGGAACCGCGTGATCGGTCGACTCCTCGACCTCCCCACCGACGAGGGCCCCCGGCGCGATACCGCGTTGTTCTCGCACATGGAGGGCGTGCCGCTCGTGGTCGAGGGCGACGTTCACAGCGATATCCTCGAACACGGATGGAGCTGGCGCATTCCGCTGCCGGGACGCGTTTCGGTGGGGTTCGTGGTGCCGGACGAACACTGGGAGCGTTACGGCGACACGAAGGAAGAGCGCTACGACACACTCTTCCGAAGGGACCCCGCGGTGCTTCGCTGGGGCGGATCACCGCGGCGCATCGCCCCGGTGCTCAAGTACAACAACTATCAACGCATCACGTCTCGAGGCGTCGGGCCCGGTTGGGCGCTGGTGGGGGACGCCTTCGGTTTCGTCGATCCGGTGTTTTCGAGCGGGATGTTGATCGCACTCGACAGTGCGAAAGAGCTCGCGAATGCCGTCGCCAAAGGATCCGACGCCGCGTTCGCGAGCTACGAACAGCACGTGAAGCGCCATCTCGCGGCCTGGCAGCGCGTGATCGAGCATTTCTACAACGGCCGCTTGTTGACGCTCTTCCGCGTCGGCGACTACATGCGCAAGACGTTGCCCGGCCGGATCCTCGACCCGCATTTCCGCAAACACCTGCCGCGCGTGTTTACCGGCGAAGCCTCGACCCGGCGCTACAGCGTGGGTCTGACGGATTTCATGTGCCGTCGCGGGCTCGCCGGCAACGATCCGGATCCCTTCCGGGTGCGGTAGGGCGAACCCGTGGCGCGCAGTCGGACGCTCCGCGATCGCTATGACGCCGTCGTGATTGGCAGCGGCGTCGGCGGGCTCACCGCCGCCGGATGGCTCGCCCACGCAGGCCTCCGGGTGTTGGTACTCGAAGCGCACGATCGGCCTGGAGGCTACGCCCACGCGTTTCGCCGCCGGCGCTACCGGTTTGACGCGTCCGTTCATCTCACCAGCGGCTGCGCGCCGAGCGGTTTTGCGGGAGGGTCTGTCCTCCACGACGTCCTCGAAGCCTTGAAGGTGCGCGACCGCTGCGACTTCGTCCGCGTCGATCCGATCTACCGCGCGAGCTACCCCGGTTTGACCATCGACGCCGCGGGAGGCCTCGAAGGGTTCACGGAATCCCACCTACGGGCCTTTCCCCACGAGCGGGATGGCCTGCGTGAACTTCTCCGTCTTTGCCTCGCGTTGCGAGAAGAGGCTTCGGCCTTCGAAGGCCGACGAATGGGAGCTCCTTCTGCGGTAGGGCGCACGCCGGCGGGGGGCGACGAGCGGCCATTCGCAGCGATCCGGCGTTTTCGCGATGCAACGCTCGAGGAAGCGCTCTCGCAATTCATTGGCGATCCGAAGTTGCGAGCCGTGTTCGCGACGTTGTGGCCCTATTTGGGTTTGCCGCCCGCAGACGTGTCGTTCGTCTACTGGGCGTCGATGCTCGCGAGCTACCTCGTCGACGGGGCCTACACGTGCCGCGGGACCTTCCAACGGATGGCCGAGGCGATGACCGAGGGCATCGAAGACTTGGGTGGCGAGGTGCACTTCCGGAGCCGCGTCGCGCGAATCGCGACGGGCGCCTCGGGCGTCGTCGGCGTCGAGCTCGCCGACGGACGGTTCGTGCGCGCGCCAGTCGTCGTTTCGAACGCCGACGCTCGCCACACGTTCCGCGATCTTCTCGCCCACACCGCGACGCCGCGCGCTTTTAGCGACGTGCTCGATCGCCGTCGCCCTTCGATCTCCGCGTTTGTCGCCTACCTGGCCACCGAGCTTCCGCTCACGGGGCCGCACGAGAGGTTTCACTTCCCGGGCTACGACCATCGCGATCACTGGGCGAGCAGTCTGCGCGGCGAGCCGAACTGGTTCAGCGCAACCTGGCCGACGGGACTCGATCGCGAGCTCGCCCCCGAAGGCCAACACCTCTTGATTCTCACCACGCTGGTGCCCCACGGCGATCGCGACTGGAAGCGGGAGAAGCCGGCGTTTCTCGCGGCGCTCCTCGAGCGCGCCGAACGCGTCTTTCCCGGCCTGCGCGAATCGCTTTGCTACGTCGAGGCGGGAACGCCGGCCACGATGGTGCGCTACACGGGGAACGCGGAAGGCGCGCTCTACGGCTGGGATCTCCGACCCGATCAAGTCGGCCCGGGCCGGCTGAACCACCGCACGGAGATCCCGGGGCTCTACCTCGCGGGCCACTGGGCGCGACCCGGAGGCGGGGTGTACGGCGCCGCACTTTCCGGGGCGCGCGCCGCGCGCATGATTCTCGAAGAGAGCCACTAGTCGCTCGCGCGCGGGGCGTGCGCTACTCCTTCGCGAGGACGGATCGGGGGTTGTAATGAAAACCTTGTTTGTGGCCGTGCTGGCTTCTTTTCTGGCAACCGCCGCGGGCGCCGAGACCCAGGTTCTCAACACGTTGCCCTTCGCCGTCGACGTGCGAGAGGCCGTTCGGAGCGAGTGCAAGCTCCAGACGCTGTTGCCCGAATTCATCGAGACGGCGGGAGCCGACATCAAGCTCGTCGGGTCGTTCTCCGGTAACGGGCGGCGGCTCGAGCTCAAGATCACCGAAGTCCACGCACCCGGTGGCGGCGCGTTCTCCGGTCCGAAATGGATCGAGGTGGTCGGCACGTTGCGGGGCGACGGCAAGCCGAAAACGTTTCGGGCGAAGCGCTTGTCGACCGGGCTCACCATGCGGGGGACGTGCTCGATCCTCGCACGCGCCGCCAAGGCGACGGGCCTCGATATCGCCGCTTGGTTGAAAGATCCGAAGGACGGCGCCGAGCTCGGCGACGCCCGGTAAACCTCAGTTCAGCAGGTAGCGCGTTTCGTCGGAAGGCGGCGCAAGCGCGTCCGCGAGCTCCGAGAGCGTAAACGGCTTGCGTAGATACGCGTCGTAGGAGCGCGGGTCGTTTCGCGAGCGGATATCGGCCTCTCCGACGCCGCTGAAGAGCACGATGCGCATGGAAGGCACGGCGGCGCGCATGAGAACCGCAGTCGGCCCGCCGTCGAGACCGGGCATCATCGCGTCGATCAGGGCGCATTCAAAAGGCTGCTCTGCGCTCTTGACGAGCTCGATGGCCCGCTCTCCGCTGGTCGCGGTGGCGACTTCGTAGCCCAACTGGGTCGCCAGGATTCCCGTCGCTTCGAGCACGTCTTCGCGATCGTCGACAAGGAGGATCCGACGGGTTTCGCCGCGGAAGTGGGGATCGACCACCCGATCTCGAGACGCTGCGACCGGCTCCTGATCGTGCTCGGGTAGGTAGATCCGGAACTCGCTGCCCGCGTCGGGGAACGACTCGACTTCGAGGAGCCCCGACGCGCTCGAAACGATGCCCTGAACCGAGGAAAGCCCGAGGCCGCGGCCGTCGCCTTTGGTGGAAAAGAAGGGATCGAACATGCGCTCGAGAACGGCGCGGCTCATCCCCACGCCGTTGTCGCGGATCGTCAAGCACACGTGCGGGGTTTCGAGCGATACGGCGGCCGAGCCCACCGGCTCGACTTCGGTGCCCGGGGGCGCCACCCGCGTGGAGACAACGATCTCGCCGTCGTTGGGTCCCACCGCTTCCCGAGCGTTGGAGATCAGGTTGAGCAGGAGCTGCCGGATCCGATTGACGTCCGCAAAAACCGGCCCGATGCGCTCGCTCAAGTTGAAGCGAAGTTCCGAGCGCCGCGAAGTCGCGGCCTCGAGGAGGGGATAGGTCTCGCGGATCAACGCATTCAGGTCCGCGGGCCGCACCATGAGCGCACGGCCGCCGACGTAGGTGAGGAGCTGCTCGCACAGCGCAGCAGCCTGCTCCGACGCGCCCGAGATCGCTTTCGCCGATTCGAGGATCTTCGGATCGGCCTCGGTCTGTAAGCCGATCCGCTCGGCGTGGGCCAGGATGACCGACAGCAGGTTGTTGAAATCGTGTGCGACGCCGCCCGCCAAGACGCCGAGGCTCTCAAACTTCTGAGCTCGCAGCGCCCCTTCGATCGCCATGCGTCGGCGGCTCGCCAACGTGTAGAAATGCCAGGCGACGCGGTTTCTCGCCAAGTAGAAGCCGGTTCCGAAGAACGCGAAGGTCAGCGTGATCCACACGGCCGCGGCGTCGACCGGCCGCCCCGAGGCATAGAGCGAGATGCCGAAGAAGGTCGCCTGGGTTGCGCAAGCCAGGAAGATCCACTTGGGCTCGGCGAAGAAGACACAGGTGCCGAGGGCGACCATGGCAAAGGCCGCGGAAACATACGGATCGGGGACGGTTGCCAAGTGAAGCGCCGTCCCGACCGCGCCCCACAACGTGACGAGGTACGCCGCCCGGTGAGCCGCCCCTTCGGTCAACGGGTTTTGTCGCCAATAGATCCCCGCCCCGAGCGTCGCCACGAAGCTGCCGACGCACCAGAGGACGAGCCGCCCGCTGCCCGCAACGTCGCGCAAGAGCCAGAAGCCGATGGCGAAGACGTAGAACGCGGCCATCAAGAAGCAGATGTTCGGAAGCCCGGCCCCCAATGCCCGTGACACAACACGACGCATGGCGGGCTTGAGGACGAAGATTTCGCTCAAGCTCGGCGAACTTTCGGAGATAGCGCGCTCAAAATTGGCGGCGCTGTCTGCGGAAGAAGACCACGAAGAGGTCACAGGACTAGACTCTTACGATCATACGGACCCGCTTGGGCAGTTCATAACCCGTGTTACTCCGAAAAGCACGCGCTTCTCAGAATGCGTTCGGCGCCACCCCGATCACCATGGGATGCAACGCAAACAAGATCGCGAAAGCGACGACACCCGCGACGATTGCTTGCGCGTCGGAGCGCCACGGCACGATCTCGGGCTTCTGCCACGGGCCGTCGCGCCGGTTGAGAAGGACGATCATCAGGATCGCCCACAAACCGAGAGCGCCGAAGAGGACGACCGAACGCTGTTCGCCGTTCGCGAGCAAGTGGGCAACGGCCCAGAGAGCCACACCGAGAAGCTGCGGGTGACGCACGAGCCGCTTGAGGTTCGTCTTGAGATTTGACGCGATGAAGAGCACCACCGCTGGGACCATCAGGACGTTTGCGGCGGTGCGTCCAAAGCTCGGCGGCGCATAGACGAACTCCGGCGCGACGCTGCGCCAGCCCCAGATGATGAGCGCGAGGCCCGCCGCGACCGTGAGCGCAAAGAGCCCCTTGTAGGGCCCCTCGCCGAGCGCTCCGGTGAGTTGCCGCCGGAGGCCCGGCAGCGCCGCGGGAATGAGGTGCACCGCGGCCCAGATCGCTGCGCCCAGGGTGAGAAGCTCCATACCTCCTCCATATGATGCACGAAACCCGTCGCCGGGGAAGGGCGGGCGACGGGGTACACTTAGGGGCCGAGGGAGAACCCATGCCCTTCATCGAGACGATTCCGCCCAGGCAAGCCACCGGCGAAGCCGCCGAGGTCTACCGCTACATGGAGCAGGTGGGCGGGTCGAAGCGCGTCGCGAACATCGTGCAGGTCGCGAGCCTCCGCGCGGGCTCCATGCGCCGCATGATCCGCACGTGGGAGCTCGCCATGTGGGTCGGCGATGTTCCGCGCGCGTCTCGCGAGTTCGTCGCCGCCGCCGTCTCGCGCTACGCCGATTGCCATTACTGAACCGACGGCCACGAGGCCTTCCTGCAGGCTGCAGGAGGAGATGCCGATCGGGTGGCGAAGCTCCTCGACGGAAGCGCGCCGGACGCGACGCCCCTCGAGGAGGCCTTGATTCGCCTGGTGCGCAAGGCGCACGAGGAAGCCCGCGCCCTCGAACCGGCCGATCTCGACCCGCTGCGCCGCTTGGTGGGCGCCGACGCGATCGACTACGCGTTCGTGCTCGCGTCCTTCCACTGGATCAACCGCATCGCGGATCTTCTCAACGTGGCTTCTGAGCTGCCCGTTCCCCGGCGGTTCGAGCCGCTCCGCCGCCTCGGGACGCGCGTCGCGAGCATCGCCATGCGCGCCACCATGGATCTCGCGAACCGCCCCTACGAGAAGAGCTACGACCAGGTGCTGAAGGAGCATCACGTGGTGTTCGAGCGCGGGTTGGGGCACCCCCCGGGCGATGATTTCGCGAGCGTGGCGGAGCGCCCGAAGATCATCGAAGCCACGGCCTTGATGCTCGAGGAGCAGCAGCGCCGCACGGGCTTGGCGCCCGGCATCCAGCGGCTCGCGATCGAAGTGACCGAGGCGTCACTCCCAGAAACCGCGGATGACGTCACGGGCTTCCACGTGCGCCCCGGGAACCCGGTGGAAGCGTTCGCGTTTGTCGGGACGCGCTACGCGAGCCGCACGACGAAAGCCATGATCGATGCGTTGCGCGGGGTCGGTTACGACGATCGGGGCATTCTCGATCTCGCCATCGCGGTGGCCGACGCCAACCTGTGGGCCCGCCTGCGGAGGCTCCTCGCGCTGCCCCGCTTCTAGCCCTAGCGCCCCGAGAGGGTCTTGTGCCGGCGTTCGATCTCGAGGAAAAGCCGCTCGAAGCGCTCGCGGCTCTCTTTGCTGAAGATGCTCTGCGGGTTGCGGCCGGCGATGCGCAGCAGGAGCCGCGCCGGGCGTGTGCGCTGGAAGCGGATGCTGAGCTTCGCCAGGGCCTGCTCGTAGCGCGCGACGAAGCGCGGCACCGAGGTGTCCGGCTCGAGCTCTCGGCCGTCGAGCTCTTTCTGGTACGCGAAGCGCACGAACCGGTCGTAGACCGCCTCGTCAAACAAGTCTTCGACGTCGGCCGCCGCCTGCTCGTTTTCGGGGAAGCCGCAGCCCACCTGCACGATGTGCGGGTTCGCTTCGAGGCCGGCCTCGGAGATCTCGTCCATCCACTCTTCGTCGATCTCGTTGACGAGAATCACCGAGCGCTTGAGGCCATCACCCACGATCGACGTCCACACCGGCAGCGCAAACGCGCCGCCCGAAGGCGTGACCACCAGGTCGCGGGGCAGGGCGGGCCGGCCCTTCTCGGCCAAATAATCGGAAACCGCCTGCAAGTACCAGAAATCGCTCATCGATTCGACGATGAGGCGCGGCGCGTCGCCGAAGAGCTTCTTCGCGACCTCGCTCTCGCCCCCGCCCGCCAGCGTGACGGGCGGCGTATCGAAGCCTTCGGGCTCGCCTTCGCGGACGATCGTGCCGAGCTCGGCGTCGATCTCCGTCACCCGCACGGCGCCGTCGTCATCGTCCGGAATGAGGAACGGCGACTGCGTCGTCAGGATGATCTGGTTCTCGAAGTCTTCGCGCAGGTGGCGCAGCAAATCGCGCTGGCCGTTTTCGTGGAGGCACGTGCCCGGCCCGTCGAGGAGCAGCACCGCGTCTTTCGTGCTGCCCTCTTTCGCGCCCGCCGCGAACATCACCCAGAAGGAGAAGAACCAGCGGAAGCCGCGGCTCCGCTGATCGAGGTTGACCTCGACGTCGCAGAACGCCGTCGGGTCGGAGATGATCGTGTTGAAGTGCTTGCCGTCGAGATCGAACCGCACCTTGAGCGGGCGATCCGTCCACAGCTCGCGCAGGCGGCGCGTCATCGCGGCGCTGGCGCGCCCCACCATCTGGCGCCGCACGTCCGGCTCGCCGTTCAGCAGCGTTTCGAGATCTTCCGTCGTAATGCCCGACATCGATAGCAGCATGCGGAAGTAGTGCTCTTTCGCTTCGAGCTGCCCGTCGCGGAGCTTCGTGACGAACTGCGCCAGATCCTGGCGCCCGTCGATCTCGGGGAACGTGTCCAAGTAGAGGAGCCGCGGCAGGTGATCGCGCACCCACTGGGCCGCCACCGCTTCGTCATCTTCTTCCATCGAGCAACTGGCCGCGAGATCCATCAGCTCTTGCAGGGCCGCGCGCGTCTCGTCGTCGACCACCACATCGCCGCGCCCCACCGGCTCTTGCACCGCCGAAAGCGCTTCGGCCACGCCGCGCCCCCAGTCATCGGCCGGCGCGTTGTGCAGGGCCGTCGCGTGGTGCAAGCGATGAAGCGCTTCTTGCCACGCCTGGTAGGACTGCTGGTCCGCACCCGCCACCTGCGCCGTGCGCACGTGCTCGAGGATCTCTTTCGCGCGCTCGACCGGCGGGCCCGCGGCTCCGCCGCCTTCGCCAATGTTCACGCGAAGCCCTGCGTTGTAACCGCGCGACACTTCCACCTGGGCGAGATCGCGGCCCGGTGCATACACCTCGGCCAGCGCCTCGCGCTCGTGATCTTCGAGCGCCCAGACCGCGCGGACGACCGGGTCGTTCTCCGCGTGATCCGTGCTCGCGAGGTCGGCGGGGAAATCGCGCGTCAACGCGAGCGGCTGAGCCACCATCTCGCGATCGAGCATCCGCAAGGCCTGTAGGAGGTTCGTCTTACCCGCTTCGTTGCGCCCAACGAACGCCGTCAAATCGCCGACCGAGACCCAGCCCGAATCCTTGACGCTGCGGAAGTTGGTGACGCGGAATTTTTCGAGCTTCATATTTCCCCGCGGGTATTCAGTTCTCCCGGCTCGGTATTTCTACTCGGAAAATCGAGCGCAGGAGTTGAGTCATCAACGTCTTTTTCCACGAATTTCCCCGACCGAACGTCGGCCCGGGAGCACGTAGAATGTCCCTATGCACACAGTCCTTGTTGTGGACGACAGTCCTTCGGCGCGACGGCTGATCGAAGATCGCCTCGCCACAAACGGCCTTGATGTTTGTCCGGCGAGCGACGGACACGAAGCGCTCGAATTAATTGCAGAAAGGCATTTCGATCTGATCGTTACTGACCAGCGTATGCCTGGGATTGACGGCCTTAGCCTGGTGGAGCGGGTCCGAACCTTCTCCGCCGTGCCGATTGTCGTGCTTACCGCCTATCCGACCGTCGAAAAATGTGAGCGAGCGCTTTTGCTAGGTGCTTCGCGATATTTGGACTTGCGCAACCTAGATCAGCTACCCGTCGTCGCCACGGAGTTGATCGACGGCACTTCGGAGCCTGCTGTGATCGAAGTCGCCCCTGTCACCGTGTCGAGTTCTCGGAAGGCGCGAGACGAGGAACTACGCAGCACACTGGAGCGACTGCTCAGAAGGACCCGCGGAAACATAAGCCAAGTAGCGGTATTCCTAAACAAAGACAGGACGACCGTTCTTTACCACCTGAGGCGACTTGGCCTTTACTAGCCTTCTGAGATGGGAGGTGGCACGGCATGGGGTTTTATTGGCGGCGCCTCTAGCATCGCTCTTATTCCTCACAGTGGAGACGGGTTTCGTCGGGGTTATGGGGAAATCCCATGGAGATGTTCAGTCATTAAAGAATGACCTAGACACTTACGGTCGCGGATACTCGATTGTTGCAATGACCGCGCGGACCGACACCAGCAGTGCGCGCGCAGAGCCTTTGCGCGAGGAACTTTCATCACTGGCCGGTGTTTCCGAGGTCACGTTGATCGAGTCGGCTGCGAACATTGGCTTCCTCATCGAGTTGTCCAACCTCGATCAAGCGGATAGCACGATCTCACATATCGAGACGGTTGGGTCGGAGGTCGGGCTGCTCTTGTCTGGAACACCGGCAGAATTCGCTATGGCCGGTCGAGAAATAACCGAGATCGGCACGCGGCTTACCGGCGCATTGATCATCGTCGTCCTGGGTGTCGGGGCCGCGTCTCTTGGGCGGCTCTCCGCACTGGCGATGCTAGCTTGGACTTGCGTCGTTGGCGTTCTCTGGTCGATTGCCGGTTTAGTGTTCGTCGGATCTAGCTGGAACGAAGTTTCTCACCTTGGCCCCGTGCTAGTCCTGTGTTTTCTGGTTCCGACCGGTTTCATCTGCCTTCGGTCCGGTCCGGGAGACACCCACCAGTTTGTTCCTCGCATTAAGGCTCTGTCAGCCGCCTTCGTCATTTGCCTGGCTACCTTTTTTCTCGTCTCTCCACTTGAAGGTTTTCGGTCCGCGGGCCTCGCGAGCGTGGTCGGAGTTTCATCCGGCCTGTTGGCCTTGGATGCGCGCCGCAGGTTTCGAGGAGAGTTTCGCGATTGGCTTCCTAGTCAGCCCCGTTCCGGACTACTCGTGGTCGGAGCTTTGGGATTGATCGCTCTCCTGTTTTTCTCTGGGAGAGGGCTGCAAAGTTTCGAGGTTGAGATCGACAAGCTGAGACTGATCGGCGAACACACCTCTGTCGCAAGGAATACTGCGACCATCCATGACGCGCTGGGTTTTAGCGAGGTCGCGCACTTTGTGTCCCTAGATAACGGGAGAGCCGAGTTCTCTTATCGCCTAGTACATGTTCCTCGACAGGGAGACAGGCGAGAGTTTTTGGAGCCTCGTCGAACTGAAGATCTGGGAGTACCCAGTGGGGCATTTCCTATCTATACGCGGCTAGTGGATGAAGTCGTTTCATCAAGCCGTCTAGTTGCGCTGGGCGCGATTGTCGTCACGTTGGCGTTCGTACCCCTTCTCCTATGGGGCAAAACGGCTAGCGGGGCTGACCGAGTTGTCCCCGGTGTTTCGATCTTTTTGCCGTTGGCCGCCGGAATAGGTGCATGCGTCGGAGCTTTGTCACTACTCGGCGGACGAATCGATGTGGGGAGCATGTGGGCCGTGTTCTTGACGGCCGTCTACGCTGGCTTCGGGGCATCGGCTCTCGCAGTGGCTCGTGATACCTCCACGACTCGCTGTTGTGTGCAAGGACTAACCGAGTCCGGACTAGTGCTGGGCTTCGGGTTCCTCGCTTTCGCGGCGAGCCCGTGGAGAACTGTTGCGGAGGCTGGGCTCGTCACCGCAGCAGGGGTTGCAGGAACTTCGGTTTCGTTTCTCCTCATTGCCGAGACCTGCTTGGGCACTCGCGGCTCGAACCTAAAGCGGGCTCGAAGCTTCACGATCGTGATCTTGTTGATTGCTGCGTTCATCGCGGGATTCAAGACCGCGACAGTTGATCCTCAGGTTGTTTGGGAGAAATTGACTGGTTTGGGTGCGGTCTTGGTTGCGACCGGGTTGTGGCAGGTGCTGGTTGCACTCAGGACCCCGAGGTCGCAGCATAGTCCGGTCTTAGTCGGGATAGGGGGCCTCACTATCTGCGGGGCCGTTCTGCCGGGCTATTTCGTGGCAATTGGTGTGGCCTTCCTCGCTGTGGTCTCGCTGCGCAGATACGCTCCAACAGCTCGCGGTGGAGCCAGTTGGGTGCTCATGGCGTGCGTTGCTATCACGTACACCGCTGAGGCCTCGAATGGAGAGAGTTCGGGGCTTATTACTTCACTGGCAGTCAGCCTGGGCGCACTAGCGTTTATGGCCGGTCAGGTCGAAGAACTGATCCACGGCAAACCGGTATTTCTCCGCGGGCAGGTCATCGTCTCTACATTGCTAGCCCTAGCCCCATTGGTCGTATGCGCCGCCGTGCCTCGAATGGATAGCGAGACAGCGTTTCTCGCCGCTGCGGCGCCTGGACTGGGACTCGGTTTCTCGACTTTGACGTCCGCATGGCGTCGAGGTGGAGAGGGCTTTGAACTCGCTGTTGGTGTAGCCGGAGCGTTCCTTGCGGCGCTCGCTAGTTCCGCACTCTTGATTGAGTCATCTCCGGCTACCGAACCACTCCTGTCCGCTCTCGCGCCTTTCCTCGCCGTTTTTGGAGGTCTTGCGATATGGCTCCTGCTAAGGCCAGGTTTTCCCACAGTTTCAGATCAAGTTTCGAATGCCCGGGAGCGCTACTTGGAATCGACAGCGGCCTTGGTCGAGGATCGAGATTTAGCGCTTGCGGCAGAACAAATCTGCGGAGATCTGATCGGGTATCCAGTATGCGTCGATGTATCACAATGGAAGGCAACTCTCTCAACGTCCGCTGTTGCAGCGGCTGTTGAGGCCAACGTTGGGAACCTCCAAGCACGGTTAACGGTAGAGGCCCAAAAAGAGCTATCCGCGCTTCAGCGACGTCTATGTAAGTGCGTTTTGGCGGAATGCCTTAGGAGAATCCAGGCGAGCCGCGCATGCGAAGAGGCTGTCCGCAGCCAGTCCGATACCGCAATTCATGCGCTCACTGAAAGACACGACCTAAGGAAGGCGTTGCTTGTCGCGGCCGCTTATCTCGAGTCCGACGAGCAAACTCCGGATCGGGTACTTAGAGCAAGGGAGGCAGTCGAGGAGTCTCTAAGATTGGTGGACTACGACGGCAACTTGCCCTTTTTTGAGATGCACGAGCTGCCCTTATCTGTCTTCGTCGCAAGACTCAATCGATTGATGGGGGAGAGGATCCGGCGCGAGACCGTTACCAGAATAAAATGCGATCCAGATCATACGCTCCTGCCAGAACTTCTCGTCTGGGCAGTTTTGAACCTCGTTGACAACGCCCACGCCGCATACCCGTCCCACGCGGTTGTGTTGGAATTCGAGAACAACACGAGAGGCCTAGTTATTCGGGTGAAGGATGACGGCAGGGGGATCGCGTCTCGCGTTATCACGAAGATTGGACGTGTACTCTTTTCCACACGAAAGAGCTCCGGAGGTACAGGAATTGGTTTGTCAGGGACGCATTCGAAGGTGGCTCGATGTGGAGGAGTGCTCACAGTGAACTCGGTCGAAGGACAGGGGACGACCGCCGAAATCGTACTGCAAGCGTAATGTCTCCACGAAATTCCAGGTTGTGGTCGCCTGAAAGGTGGAACTAGTTTCGAGGGATGGAAGACCATCTTTGCTCAGGCTCACTAGCAGCTTTCGCCCGCCAGGTCGCAAATTTCGAGATACCGGTGTTGATAACTGGAGAGACCGGAACTGGAAAGACAACAGCCGCCCAGTCTATTCACAGGCTCTCTGATCGCTCCCACGAGCGTTTCATCCACATAAACTGCGCAAGTATCCCTGAGCAGCTTGTCGAGGCAGAACTCTTCGGGGTCGAGCGCGGCGCGTTTACCGGGGCAACGGGATCGAGGGCTGGACACCTGGAAATTGCAGGATCCGGGACGATTCTGTTTGACGAAATAGGGGAGATCTCTCTCCCTGTTCAGGCGAAGCTCCTCCGAGTTCTCGAAGAGGGTGAGTTTGAACGACTGGGCAGCACCCGAACTCGTCGTTTCTCGGCTCGTGTCATCTCGGCGACTAGTAGAGATTTGAGCAGCGCGATTCAGCGGCGGGAGTTCCGTTCGGATCTGTACTACCGCCTTGCCGGAGCGGAGGTTGCGTTGCCTCCTCTTCGAGAGAGGCCGGAGGATATAAGGCGCATCGCGCAGTCGGTTTGGGACGCTATGTCGAAACGCTACGGTCGGGCAAAGGAGGGAGTTCCCGAAGCTGTTATGGCCCAACTCACGTCGTCGGCGTGGCCGGGAAATATTAGAGAGCTGAAGTCGGCCGTTTACCGCGCATTTATCGGCTTAGATCCCGTTCGCCGCACCGGACCGGCGGGTCACTCGGAGCTAGATGAGCTGTGTGAGGCACTTGCGGCAGCGAGAGGCAATGTTTCACTCGCGGCTCGCAAGTTGGGAGTTGCGAGAAGCACTTTGAGGTATCGAATGATGAGCTACGGCCTTGACCGAGAGACTTTCCGGCCGGCCGGCCGCTTCACCACCAGGCGAACGGCCCAGTTCAAAGCGTCTCACCAAGCTTCCGAATAATCTCACCCCAGCCGCCGTTGTAACTATCCCGGCTTTCCTCAGCATCGAACGCTTCGTGGGTAAGCGTCAGCTCGGTCTCATCCATCCCGTGCGGCGCGAGTTCGACCGTCACGACGGTCTCCTTCCCTTGCAGCATGTCCGAGCGCCAGGTCATCACGAGCTTGTTCGGCGGATCGATCTCGATGTATTCGCCTTCTTGCACGTATACACCTTCGCCGTGCATGGCGATGCGCCACTTGCCGCCGACGCGCACGTCGAGGGTGGCTTCGGCGTGGGTCATGGTGTCGGTGGGGCAGAACCAGGCGCGCATGCCCTCGGCGTCGGTCCACGCATCGAACACGGCCTGAGGCGGCGCGGGAAGGACGCGCGTGAGTCGGAGGAAGGGTTCCTTAGGCATCGCGGTTTCCTTTCTTGCGGCGCGGGCGCCGCGGGTCGCGGAGGTGCTCTTCGAGCGCGTCGAGGCGGGCTTCCCAAAACGCGCGGTAGGTCTCGGTAAATTCCGCGGCCTGCTCGAGCGGGCTCGGCTCGAGGTGGCAGAAGTGCTTGCGCCCGACGACTTCGCGCCGGATGAGCCCGGCGCGCTCGAGCTGCGCGATGTGTTTCGAGACGGCGGCGAGCGAGATCGCAAAGGGTTTCGCGAGCTCGGTGACGGTGGCTTTGCCCGCGCGCAGTTGGCTCAAGATGGCGCGCCGGGTCGGGTCGCCCAGGGCCTGAAACGTTCGGTCGAGTGAAGCGGCGGCAGGGGGCGGCACGCGCGAAGCTTAACTCAGTGGTTGAATAATTCACTCGCTCGGTACGGCGGCCTCGGCCTCTTGGCGCAAACGCTTTGCGATCGCGGCGAGCTGCTGCAGGCCGGCGATCTCGGGGAAGTCTCGCGCGTAGAAATCGAGCGCGTAGTACGAGACTTCGTGCGTGCGCCCCCGGTAGACGATACGGATGCGCGTGGTCGCAGCGTCCATAATTCGGCTCACGCTGCCTCGCGCTCTTTGTTGTGTGCGCACTTCCTCGAGAAGTGCTTCCTCTCGCAGGTCGAAGAAGCCTTGTTCTTCGACGATCCACGCGGCGAGGGCGGAGAACGTTTCGGGAGGCACGTGCAGCGCGTGGCGGGTGCCGCGGTGCCACACGTGGCCGTGCCCTCGGTGATCGAGGGCGAAGAAGGGTTCGCGGCGCTCGGTCTTGAGGAGACCGCCGCGTTCGTCGAGCTCGATCCGATCCTCGCCCACGTCAGCATTTCCGGACGCCCATGCAGCAGCGCCTGGCACGAAGACGAGCGCGCAAACGCACAGCGCCGCCGCTAGCGAGAATCGGTTGCGGTCGCTCATCGGCAGACGATACGCCGTCTTCTCCCCGCACGCGGGGCCGGCGCCCCGCGCTAGCGGGCTGTCAACGCGCGCCGGCGCCCCGCGTAACTCATGCCCGCCAATCCGAACGCGACGAGCAGCACCGTCGAGGGCTCGGGCACGACGTCCACCTGGATCTCCAGCTGCTGGGGCCCGCCGGGAACCTCGCTCCACGTGGCGCCGCTGTCGATCGAGCCGAGCGTCACATCGCCGATGGCACCGGGGCCGTCTTGTCCGGTGCTCAGGGTTTGCTCCCACGTGTACTGGTTCGTGTCCGTCGCGCCCACCGAGGCGACGACCCAATAGAGCGTGCTCGCGGCGAGTGCGAGCATGCCCGTGTAGAGGTTGTTGCCCGAGGCCGGCGCTCCGCTTCCGGCGAGTGTCAAGAGCAGCGCGCCCGGCATGCCCGGCGTGTCCGTGTCGTCGGCGTGGATCGACACCATGAATTCGCCCCCACCGGGCGGATTCACCGGCCCGTCCGACAAGATCGTGACCGACTCGAGGACCGACGCGACGCCGACGGTGGTAAACGAGACCGCGCGCGTGGTCGGCGTGCCGCTCGGGTGCGACACGCCGTGGACCACGCCCGTTACGTCCGTACCGAAGGTCA
This sequence comes from Myxococcota bacterium, assembly GCA_965223705.1. Classification (GTDB taxonomy): domain Bacteria; phylum Myxococcota_A; class UBA9160; order UBA9160; family UBA6930; genus UBA6930. The sequence continues at coordinate 1,303,491 of OZ245015.1, forward strand.
GGTTGGACGCCAGCGTGACCGCTTGCGCTGACCCGGAAAGCCCTGCGAGCCAAGCCGCCGCGACGCCACAGAGGAATGTTTTCGAAAACATGGAGGATTCCCCGTTTCTTCCCAGCGCACGTCATGTGCACTTTGTGTGAAGAAATTAGTTGGGAATTCCCTACGACGCTTTCTGGTGTTTAGATTCGCTCCCCTTGGGGTCGGCTAGAGCGGGCTCGCGGCGCCCACATACTGGTACCGGACGAGCGAGACGCCGGGGATCGGCGGCGGACGATCGAGATCGACGCCGCTCGACTGCTCGACCTTGAAGCCCGTCCGGGCGAGAAGCTCCGGCGGGTTCCGCGTGAGCTGGCAGCCGCCGAAGGCCGCGGCCCACGGCCGGGCGAACCGTTGCTGCCAGCGCTGGCGACTGAGGGTTGGCGCGAGCCCGTGCTCGGCGAAGAGAAGCTGCCCGTCGGGCTTGAGCACACGCCGCATCTCTCCGAGCGCGCGTTCGACGTCGGGGATCGTGCACAGCGTGTACGCGACGACGATGGTGTCGACGCTTCGGTCGTCGAGGGGGATCTCCTCACCGCGGAGCGGCACGTGCTCGATGGGGAAGCTCATCTCGGCTTCGCGCTTCGCCGCGAGCGAGAACGCGCCGCTCGCCGGATCGAGGGCCACCAGCTCGTCGACACGAGCGCTGTCGTACCAGGGCAGGTTCGTGCCGCTGCCGTAACCGACTTCGAGCACGCGCCCGCGCGCTTCGGGCACCACTTTCGCGCGCTGCTCCGAGAACGCGCGGTGGCCGCAAATGTGATCGATGATGCGGGGGAGGATGTGGTTTTCGTAGAAGTTCATTGCAGGCTCCTTACTCGACGGGGCGCAAGCGGAAACCGAGCAGCTCGAGCTCGGTGCCGCCGCCTGTGTTTCGTGCGAACACGCGCGCGCCGCCGCCGCGGCCGAGGGTCCAATCGCAGGCTTCAGAATCGCTCAAAGGTTCGAGGTAGCGCTTCAGCGGTCGCGGCTCATCGTCGAGAGCGATCGAAAGGACCAAGCGGCCCTCCTCGAGCTCGAGCGTCACTTCCTCGAAGAAGAGATGCTCGTCGGTGGCGTTCGCAACGCGGTAGCGGCCGAGGCGCGCTTTCCACGCCGCGGTGGCGGGCGATGGATCGACGCGCCAGCCGACGAAGAACTCCGGGCCGCGCTCGGGGTCGATGTAGACGGCGTCGATCGCGCCGACGCGCCGGAAGCGCAGTTGGAAGCGCTTGAGCTCGTCGGGCTCGAGCGGCAGGAGGCCCATGAAGCGCAGGCGCGGGCGGAACGATCCGTCGACGGCCGGCCGAAGCTCCGCCGAGGTAAAGCGCGTGAACGCTTGGGTGCGCAGCGCGTCGCCGCGGCGTTCGAGCCGAACGGCTGTTGCGAGCGTCGCGTAGCGACCGGCGAGATCGGCGAGGGCGCCGGGGTCGGTGCTTTCCGCGAGGCGCGGCGGCGCGGGCTCCCACTCGCGAAACGGCACGCCGCGCCGCGCTTCGAGCGCCAGCCGCAGCGCGAGGTACACGATGTCCTGCGCCGCGGGGCCGGCTTCGGCAGCGTTCGTCAGCACCGCGACGCCCAGGTCGTGCTCAGGAAGAAGCAGGAAGTGCGAGCGGTGGGCGAGCATGCCGCCCGAGTGTCCGACGGCGAGCCCGCCTCCCGGCACCGCCGCTTGCGAGCTGTCGCGGAACCAGCCGAGCCCCATCTCGAACGTGCTGTCGAGCGCCACGTCGCCGTTTTGCCGCCGCCACATCGCGCGCAGATCCTTCGACGAGAGAATCTCGCCCGAAGCGCCGGTGCCGTCGCGGAGCGCCATCTGCCCGAACGCCGCGAGCTCGCGGGCGCTGCTCACGAGTGCGCCGGCGGGCACCGCGCCGAGCTTCATCGGGTCGATCGCGTCGCCGTCGACGTAGGATTTCGCGATCTCGTCTTCGAGAAGCTCGGTCCGGAACGTCGAGCGCGCCATGCCGCTCGGACGCATGACGCGTTCTTCCGCGTAGCGCGGGAAGGGGTCGCCGCTCACGCGCTCGACGACGTGGCCGAGGAGCGTCATCGCAACGTTCGAATACGCGTGCACCAAGCCGACCGGCGCCTGGGCTTTGAAGCCGCGCAGGAGCGTCACGTATTCGGTGTAGTGCGCGGGCTCCGCCGCGAAGAAGCGCGAGAAGATGTCGCTCGGAATCCCCGAGTGGTGGGTCAACATCGAGCGGATCGTGATGTCGTCGAGCGTCCATTCCGCGGCGTTCGGCAAGAAGGGCGGCGGCGGGCCGAGCTCGAACTCGGGCAGGTAGCGCGTGAGCGGCGCGTCGAGCTCGACGAGGCCCTGGGCGACGAGCTGCATCACGGCGATCGAGGTGATGAGCTTCGAAATGGAACCCACGCGGTAGAAGGTCTGCGGGGTCGCGGGCACCGCTTCCTCGACGCTGGCGAAGCCGTAACCGCGCTCCCAGTAGATGCCGTTGTCGTCGAAGAGCGCGATCGTGAGAGAAGCGGCACCTTCCTCGAGGACCGCGTTCGCTTCCCAATCGAGGCGCGAGGTCAGGTAGTGGAGGTCGCCGCGCTCGATCGGCGCGGCCGGCCGCTCGGGGAGTGGCGTTGCGCAGGCGAGGCCGACAACGATGACGAGCGAGACGCCGAAGGTCCCTGCGAACCGCACCATCCGGGCAAGGTCGTCGATCTCACGGCACCTGTCGAACGCGCTGGCGCTCGCGCTCTGCGCGCTCGTGCACACCGCCTGCGTGATCCCCGGGCCGTCGACGTCGGAAACGGAGCTCGCGGCGATTCCCCGGGAGACCGTGCGGGCGGGATCGCGCGAGCTCAGCATCCTGCGGGCGGGCGATCCCGAGCTTCCGCGCGTGGTCTTTCTCCACGGCACACCCGGAGCCGCCGACGGCTGGGCCGACTACCTGGTGGTCCCGCCCGAGGGCTTCGAGGCGGTGGCCGTCGATCGCCCGGGCTTCGGCGAGACGCTCCCGCGCAAAGCCGTGCCGTCCCTCACGTCGCAAGCGGAAGCACTCGAGCCGTTATGGGTCGAGCGGGGCGGGGTGGGCACGTTCCTCGTCGGGCATTCCCTCGGCGCGCCGATCGCCGCGCAGGCGGCGGTCTTGTTTCCCGAGCGCGTCGCCGGCCTCGTGATCCTCGCGGGCTCCCTCGATCCCGATCTCGAACGCGTCCTGTGGATCCAGTACGTCGGGCGCTGGTTCGCGCTCGAGTGGCTCATCCCGCGTTGGGCACGCCACGCGAACCGAGAGCTCATCGATCTCGAAACGCACCTGCGCGCCCTGCAGCCCCGGCTCGGCGACGTGCAGTGCCCCATCGTGATCGTGCACGGCACCGAGGACGGCCTCGTCCCCTATGCGAACGTCGCTTACATGGAGACGCACTTCGCGGCGAACCCGCGCGTCGAAGTCGTCCGCCTCGAAGGGCAGAACCACTTCCTGCCCTGGAACTCCGAGGCGGAAGTGCGGCGGGCCATCGCCCGTGTCGCCGCGTGGTGAGCGTGGCCTAGCGCGCGTGGAGCTTGCGAATCTTCGCTTCCACGTCCGCGCGCACTTGGGGCGGCACGGTGTGGCGCCCATCGAATTCCTGGAAGTAGACGTGGCGGGTGAGCGCGCTCACGGCGTCGGCGGTTCGGCGACCGCGTACGAGCGGCACGACCGGATCGCTTCGCCCGTGGTAGGCGAAGAAGGGCGGGCGCGCACCGGGCGCGAAGCCTTCCATGAGCTCCGGCTCGAGCGCGCCGGCGACCGCGAAGACCGCACTGAATTCCTCGGGATGATGCGCACCCAGGTACCACGCCAGTGACGCGCCGCGAGAGAAGCCGAAGACCATCGGCTTGCCGCGCGTCGGGTACCGCTCCACGAGCTCGGGTGCCGCCGCAGCGATGCTCTTCGCGACGTTCCGGAACATGCCCATCTGCGCGGCCTTCGCTTCCTGCGCGCTCATGCCTTCGCCCTTGTCCCAGATGTAGCCCGCGCCGTGGCGGGCGGGACCGCGGAAGGAAACGATGCGAACCGGCACGGTCCAATCGGCGAAGACGCCGTCGAGGTCCTTCTCGTCGGCACCGGCACCGTGGAGCACGAAGAGAAGGGGGAGGCGATCGTCTTGCGCCTCACCCACGACCTGGGTCCGGTACTTCAGCGGGTAGGGGACGTCGGTCTGGATCTCGTTCGGGGCGAAAACGAACTTCCAGACGGTATACTCGAAGGCGGCGGGCGAGAGGAGGACCTTAGGGGAAACCTCGATGTGAAACTCGTTCTGGCTGCTGCGTTGACTGACGAAGAAAAGGCCGACTACGACGGCGGCGAACTTCGCGAGAGAGCCCATCGCGGCCTTATCGGCGCAACAGGGTGGCGGCCTGACCGGGCCTCCGGCCGGCGTCAGTCGAAGTGTTTCTCGAGGTGTGCGGTCACCGCCGGGCCCGAGGTGTGCGGTCACCGCCGGGCCCGAACCGGGCTCGAAGACGTCTTCGAGGAGCGCGATTCGGTCGCCTTCGTAGGTCAGGCGCTCGGTGCCCTCGAGGGCGAAATCCGGCGCCCCGGCCTTGCCGTAGGTCGCCGTCCACGCGAACTCGACGGAGTCGTCTCCGACAACCGGCTCTCCCCGCAAGGCGAGCGACCGCGTGTCGAAACGGCGGTCCATGGCGTTCAGGCTCTCGCGCAGGAAGTCGAAGACCTTGGCGCGGCCCTCGACGCGCGCGTTGAAGGGCTCTTCACTGTCGACGGTGTAGACGGCGTCTTCCGTAAAGAAGGGGTCGAGTCGCGACCAATCGTCATCGACCACGGTTTCTTCGAACGCTGCCGCGTACGCCACGAAACGCTCCATCAAGCTCATGCCCAGTGCGCCTTGGCGAACTCGCCGACGCGGTCGATGGCCTGTTGCCCTTCCGGCAGCATGGGCGCGAAGCAGTGCCATACGTGCACCATCTCGTCCCACACTTCGAGGGTGACGTCGACACCGGCGGCTTTCGCGCGCTCGGCAAACCGCCTCGAGTCGTCGAGCAGCAGCTCGTAGTCGCCGACGTGGATCAGCAGCGGCGGAAAGCCCGTCGGATCCGCGTAGAGCGGCGAGGCCAACGGGTTCTTCGCGTCGGCATCGCCGAGGTAGAGCTTCGCCATTCCGAGCAGGCCGCCGATTTCGACCATGGGGTCGACTTCCTTGCGGCTCTCGACGGAATCGCCGGTGCCTTCAAGATCGGTCCACGGTGAAATGGGAACCGCGGCGGCGGGCAGCGGGTCGCCCGCGTCGCGCAACGCGGCGAGGGCGGCGAGGGTGAGGCCACCGCCGGCGGAATCGCCGGCGATGACGATCTGTTCGGGTTTCGCACCGCCTTCGAGAAGCGCGCGATACGCCGCGATGGCGTCGTCGAGCGCGGCCGGGAACGGCGCTTCGGGTGCGAGCCGGTAGTCGAGGAGCACCACGCGACCGCCGCTCGACCGCGAGATGCGATCCGCCAAGCCGCGGTGCGTGTCGGGCGAACCGATGACGTAACCCCCACCGTGGAAGTACAGGACGGTGCGATCGCTCGCTGCGCCAGAGGCGGTGATGATCTCGGCGGGGACGCCGCCCACGGTGACCGACTCGACCTTGGTGTCGGGCGCCGGCGTAAAGCGCCGCGTCATCTGGACCATGTTGTCGCGCATCTTGTCGACGCTGTCCTTCATCACCTCGTAGCTCGATTCGCCCGGGTGATTGCGCCAGAGGATCTCGATCAGCTTCTGGTTTTCGGGGCTTGCCATGGTGTGTACCTCCTGGTCCTAGAGTTTTACGGCCGTTCCGCTGATCGTGACCATCAGCATCGTTCCGCCCTGGCCGACGGTTTCGTAGTCGAGGTCGATACCGACGACGGCGTCGGCGCCGAGCTCTCGCGCGTCACTCTCGAGATCTTCGAACGCGACCTTGCGCGCTTTCCGGAGCTCTTTCTCGTAAGCCGCCGAGCGCCCGCCGACGATGTCGCGGATGCCGGCGAACATGTCGCGGAAGACGTTGGCGCCCATGATGGCTTCGCCCGTGACGAGACCCAGATACTCTCGGATCGGTCGGCCCTCGATGGTGGGCGTCGTCGTCGCGATCATCCCGCGACCGCCTTGCGAATCTCACCGTCGACTTGAGCCACGACTTCCGCGTAGTGCGCGGGGCTGTCGTAGCCCTGGGTGTGGACGAGCTGGGTCGCGCCCGCGTCGCGGTAAGCGCACGCGAGATCAGCCGCGGCGGCACCGTCTTCGAGGGGGAGCGTCTTCATGGCGATCACTTCGAGGCCCTCGCGACCGGCATCACTCGCCTGTCGATGCAGGTCGGCGACAAGCGGCGCCAGCTCGTCGGGCGCGATGCCCACCGGCATCCAACCGTCACCGTGTTCGATGGCGCGCCGGATCGCAACGCCGGGGCCGCCCCCGATATAGATCGGCGGTCGCGGAAGCACGGGGTTCAACAAGAGGGGCTGCCCGTTGGCCTCGACGAGGCCGTTCTTCGACGACTCGTTGAGGAAGGCGAGCGTCTCGTCCGTGATCTTGCCGCGTTGACTTCGCGGCACGCCGAGCGCCCGGAACTCTTCTTCCAGGTACCCCGGACCGACACCCAACAGAAACCGATTGCCCGACAGCACCTGGATCGTCGTCAGCAGCTTGTTCGTCAGCAACATCGGACGATAGGGAACCACCAACACCGCGGTGCCAAACGCGATCCGCTCGGTCACGGCCGCGAGATACGTGCCGAAGGCCAAGGGATCGAGCACGGCACCCATATCTTCGGGAATGCCGTACTCGTTGTTCTCGATCTTCGGGGGAAAGCCGATATGGTCGTTGAACCAGATCGCGTCGAGCCCCGAGCGATCGGCCGCTTCGGCGCAGCCACGCAGAAAATCGGGCGTCGCCGTCGGCCCCCAGTTGCGAATGTTCATCCCGAGCTTCATGGGCGAGCTCCTAACGGTTGGTGTCAGAGGGCGTCGCGCCCGTGCGGCGCGTCTAGGTTGAGCCTTGGACCGACCGGCACGATACGCGTCGGATTGATGGTGTCGTGGCTCTCGAAATAATGTCGCTTGATGTGATCGAAATGAACGGTCTCGGCGATTCCCGGGACCTGATAGAGCTCTCGCAAGTAACCCGAGAGATGCGGGAAGTCGGCGACGCGCTGCCGGTTGCACTTGAAGTGCGTGACGTACACGGCGTCGAAGCGCACGAGCGTCGGGAAGAGGCGCCAATCCGCTTCGGTGATCGTGTTGCCGACGAGGTAGCGCTGTTTCCCGAGTCGTGCTTCGAGCTCATCGAGGGTTCCGAAGAGGTCGCGGAACGCTTCCTCGTACGCTTCTTGAGTCGTTGCGAACCCGCAGCGGTAGACGCCGTTGTTCACGGTTTCGTAGATGCGCTCGTTGATCGCATCGATCTCCGGCCGTAGCGCTTCGGGATAGAAATCGATCGATGCATCGCCCAGCGCGTCGAACTCGCGGTTCAACATCCGGATGATCTCGGACGATTCGTTGTTCACCGCCGTGTCGGTCTTGCGATCCCAGAGGAGCGGTACCGTGACGCGCCCGGTGTAGTCGGGCTGCGCGCGGGTATAGAGCTCGTGCAGGGCGCGGCTACCGTGAAGGTCGTCGCGGGTTCCGTCGGGGTCGTCGCCGAAGAACCACCCTTCGTCACCCATGAACGGATCGACGATCGAAAGCGAGATCACGGACTCGAGCTTCTTCAGCCTTCGGAAGATCACCGTGCGGTGCGCCCACGGGCACGCGTTCGCAATGTAGAGGTGGTAGCGGTCGGGGTCGGGGGTGTAGGGCGTGCTGCCGTCGGCGCGGATCCAGTTGCGGAAGCTACTCGCCTTGCGGACAAAGTGGCCGTCGGTTGCGCGTTTGCCGTCGTCGGTCTGCCATTCGCCTGCGATGAGTTGACCCATAGGGCGAGTCTATACCGGCTCTGCCCTTACGGCCGCTTCGCTGCGTACCCAGGGCGGCGGCGAGAAACGCTCGACGACCAGATCGAGGAAGGTCTTCACCTTCGCGGAGAGATGGCGACGGGTCGGGTAGACGGCGTACATGCCGACTTCGGGCGGAGCGTACGGCGCCAGAACACGCTCGAGCTCGCCCCGAGCGATCGCTTCCGAAGCGACCCACGAGGGCATCCGCGCGATCCCGAGGCCGTTCGTGGTGAGCTCGAGAACGAGGCCGAAGTCGTTCGCCAACGTGGTCGGGCGGACGGGCACCGAAATCTCGCCGTCCGGGCCGATCAAGCGCCACGTGCTGCCGCCGATCGGCCCCGAGTAGACGACGATCTTGTGGTTCGCGAGCTCCGCCGGCGTGGTCGGCGTGCCGCGCGCGGCGAGGTAGTTCGGGCTGGCACACAGAAGCTGCTGCGTCGGGCCGAGGCGACGCGCGATCAAGCTCGAATCGCGCAGCTCGCCCACGCGGATGCCCAGGTCGAAGCCGTCGCCGACGAGATCCACCAGCCGGTCCGCCAGGTAGAGATCGATGTCCACCTCGGGGTAGCGCGAGGCGTATTCCGCGAGAACCGGCGCCATGTGGCGGCGACCGATCTCGACGGGCGTCGTCACGCGCAGCGTCCCGCGCGGCACTTCCACCGCCCGAGCGACGGCGAGGTTCGCTTCTTCCACGTCTGCGCGGATCGCCGCGCAGCGCTCCGCGTAGGCAGCGCCGACGTCCGTTAGGGAGAGCTTCCGCGTGGTGCGCTGCAGCAAGCGGACGCCGAGCTCCTCTTCGAGCTGGGTGACGCGCCGGCTGACGGTGGATTTCGGGGTGCCCAGTGCGGCGGCGGCGCGGGTGAAGCTCCGCTCCTCCGCGACGCGGGCGAAGATCATCATGTCATCGAGATCAACAGCCATCCGATCTATTTAGCTCGAAAAATGGAACAATAAAAACCGAATTCAGCCTCTAGTCCCGCCTGGTGGACGAACTAAGCTCTTCCTTACACCCAGGGAAGCTTTCCCCCCAGGGGATTTCTTTCGGAGGTTCAACATGGCCGAAGCGACGTTCGCAGTGCATGAACCCGGCGCCGTACACGGGCTCGTCAACTTTCTCCAGCCGACCGACGCGAAGCCGGCGTACTTCATGGACCAACCACCGGACAGCCCGAAACACCGCCGCCCGCTGGCGGAGCAAGAAATCCTGATCGAAAGCGGCCGGCCGCTCGAGCGCTCACTTTCCCTCGATCGAGAGGGCTTCACCCTGGTCTCCCACGCGAGCGCGGTGCGCGACTTCGACGATGCGGAGGCGGTGCGCGAGCACTACTACCCCGAGGTCGAAGAGCTGGTGCGGAAGGTGACCGGCGCGACCCGGGTGCACGTCTTCGATCACAACGTGCGCTCGCTCCCCAAATCGCGGGAAGACGGGCAGGTGCGCACGCCGGTGCGGTACGCGCACAACGACTACACGCTGAAGTCCGGTCCCCAACGCGTTCGCGACCTACTCGGCGACGAGGCGGATCGCTTGCTCGGCTACCGCTTCGCGGTGGTCAACGTGTGGCGACCCATCCGCGGACCGGTGCGCGACGCGCCCATGGCGGTTTGCGACGCCCAGACCATGCAGCTCGACGATTTCGTGGCGACCGATCTGGTCTACCCCGACCGCACCGGCGAGATCTATTCCGTGCAACATCGCCCCGGGCATCGGTGGCTCTACTTCCCGGACATGCAGACGGACGAAGCGTTGCTTCTCAAGTGCTACGACTCGGCCGAGGACGGTCGCGCGCGCTTCACGGCCCACACCGCGTTCGACGATCCGACCACGCCGCCGGACGCACCGCCGCGGGAGAGCATTGAAGCGCGGACCCTGGTTTTCTTTGCACCATCGGAAGGACAGCCGTCGTGAGCGATCCGAAATGGCCTATCGAACACCCGGAGCGGATTCAGCTCTATTCGCTGCCGACGCCGAACGGACAAAAAGCGAGCGTCGCGCTCGAAGAGGTCGGCGTTCCGTATGAAGCGCACTTCGTGAACATCATGGAAGGGGATCAGTTCACCGACGAATTCATCGCGGTGAACCCGAACTCGAAGATCCCCGCGCTCGTCGATCCGGACGGCCCGGGCGGTAAACCGCATCGCGTTTTCGAATCCGGGGCGATCCTGCTCTACATCGCGGAGAAGAGCGGGAAGCTCTTGCCCAGTGACCCCGCCTTGCGCAGTGAGACCCTGCAGTGGCTCTTCTTTCAAATGGGCGGCGTCGGTCCGATGTTCGGACAGTTCGGTCACTTCTATAAATTCGCGAGCGAGAAGATTCCCTACGGCATCGACCGCTACGCCAACGAAGTACGCCGGCTCTTGGGCGTGTTGAATACACGCCTCGAAGGTCGAGCCTTTCTCGTCGGGGACGAGTACAGCGTGGCGGATATCGCGACCTTTCCGTGGGTGCTCTGCCTCGATCGTTTCTACGGCGCACGCGACGAGCTGAAGCTCGACGCCGATTTCGGGCGTGTCGTCTCGTGGATGGATCGCTGTGCCGAGCGGCCCGCCACCGCACGCGGTTTGGAAATTCCCAAGGCACCGTAAACTGCCGGGTCGGAGGTGGGCCTCGCGTGACCCTGCAAGATCTCGGCGCCTTGGGCGAACTCGTCGGCGGCGTTGCCGTCGTGATCACACTCGTCTATTTGGCACTCCAGGTGCGACAGAACACCGCGATGATAACGGCGCAGGCGGTGCAGGCGTCCATCGACGCGACCCAGCGCGTGCTGCTCTTTCGCGCCGACAACCCCGACATGCGACGCGTGCTGCGAAAGGCGCGAACCGGCGGGGACCTCACCGCCGATGAGACCGAAGCGCTCGCGAGCTACCTCCAGGCGGTCTTCATGAACTTCCAGGGGCGGCTGCAACACAACGTGCGCGGCGTCTTCGATGCGTCCGTCAACGAGTCCTACGAACTCATTCTGGTCGACTATCTCCGCCAATCCTACGTCCGTCGGTGGTGGGAGTTCTCGCAAGCCCTCTACGGAACGTCGTTCCGTCGCCACTGCAACGACGTGCTCCGCGCGATCGACGAAGGAACGGCTCCGGAGGCCCTCGACTGGCCGGGGTTCGCCGGCATCGACGGGAACCAGACGAGCTAGCTTCTCCGGATGGCCGTAGAAGTTATCGACGATCGAAACGTCCGTTCGATTGCGCCCCTCGCGAGCCCCGCCGAGCTGCGCCGGCAGCTCACCCTGCCGGAAGCTTCGGCCACCCTCGTCGCGTCCACGCGCGGTGCGATTCGCGGGATGTTGTCCGGCGCGGCCGACGACCGCTTGTTGGTCCTCGTCGGGCCGTGCTCGATCCACGATCCGGAGAGTGCGCTCGAGTACGCGGGCCGGTTGACCGCTTTGGCCGAGGAAACGAGCGACGCTCTCCTGGTGGTGATGCGCACGTATTTCGAGAAGCCCCGGACCACGGTGGGCTGGAAAGGCCTGCTCAACGATCCGCACCTCGACGGCACCTGCGACGTGGCAACCGGCGTCGCCACGGCGCGCGAGCTGTTGCTGTCGATCCTCGCGATGGGGCTTCCCTGCGGCGGCGAACTGCTCGATCCGATCTCGCCGCAGTATCTCTCGGATCTTTACGCGTGGGCCGCGATCGGCGCGCGAACCACCGAGAGTCAGACCCACCGAGAAATCGTGAGCGGCGCCTCCATGCCCGTGGGCTTCAAGAATGGGACCGACGGCAACCTCGAAGTCGCGACTCACGCCATCGTGGCGGCGCGAACGCCGCACTCATTCCTCGGCGTCGACCTCGAGGGCCGAGCGTCGGTGGTCGAGACGTCGGGGAACCCCGATTGTCACGTCGTGCTCCGCGGCGGGCGTTCCGGGACGAACTACGGCTCCGAAGTCATCTTGCAGGCGGCGAACCTCGCGGGTCATCCCGGAAGAGCCGTGATGGTCGATTGCTCCCACGGAAACTCGGGAAAGGACTACCGCGAGCAGCCTCGCGTGGCCCGGAGCGTCGTTGGCGAAGTGGGCACGCGTCAGGCGCTGCTCGGCCTCATGCTCGAAAGCCATTTGGTGGAAGGGCGCCAAGACTGGAGCCCCGGTGAGAGCTTGCGGCCCGGCGTTTCCATCACCGACGCGTGCATCGGCTGGGATGAAACGCACGCACTCGTGCACGATCTCGCAGAATCGGTGCGTTCAGCGCGATAGGTCTCGGAACGCGAGCCGCACGATCGTTTCCGCGGTGATGCTCGCGCCGCCCCAGTCGGCCTCGAGATCGGCGAGCGGTTCCTCGGCGACGATCTCCGCTTCGGATTTCCCCGCCGCAATCCGCGCTCCGACGCGATCACGAACGGTCGCGAGCATGTCCCGGTAAGCGCGCAATTCCGCCGCGTTCGAAAGCTTCCCGTGACCGGGAATCACCGGCGTATCGGCTTTGATTCCGTCGAGCACCGAGTCGACGGCCGCGATCACGCCCTCGAACGTTCCGTCCGCGTCGACATCGATGAACGGGTAGCGTCCGTTGAAATAGATATCGCCCATATGGACGGCGCGGACGTTCCCATCGGCGTCGTCGAACCAAACGATCGCGTCGCCGTCGGTATGGGCGTTGGGCGCGTGTTGGACGCGCACTCTCATGCCGCCCACGTGAAAAGCGACGGACTCCCGGAACGTGATCACGGGGCGCGCGATCTCGGGCGCCGGCGGCACTTTACGATCGAAGAGTCGCATGAACTGCTCGGCGCTCATGCGTTCTCGAACGTTGTCGTGAGCGACGATCACCGCGCCCGCGGATCCGAAGTTCTCGTTGCCTCCGGTGTGATCCCCGTGCCAATGCGTATTGAGAATCATCCGGATGGGTCGCGGGTCGATCGCGGCGGTGGCCGCGCGAATCTTGTCGGAGAGGGGGGCGTACTGATCGTCGACGAGAAGGACACCCCCAGGCCCGGATACGACGGCGATGTTGCCGCCGCGGCCGACCAGCATGTGGACGTGCTCGGCGACTGGGACGGTTTGGATCGTCACGTCGTCTTGCGCCTGCACCGCGGCCGGCAGGGCGAGCGCGAACAGCAAGACGAGACGACAAGCGGCGTAGCGCATCGAAAACCTCATGGTTGCTTCGGCTCGAGAGTACCGTGTTCTGCGAGGAGCTCCTGCAACTTCCGTTCGGTCTCCTCGTAGCCGCCCTCTCCGATGCGCACGTAGCGAATCTGCCCCTTGCGATCGATCAGGTACATCGTCGGCCAGTAGCGGTTTCCGTAGCGCTTCCACGTCGCGAACCGGTTGTCGATCGCAACGGGGTAGGCGATCGACCGGCGACTGAGGTAACGCCGCACGTTCTCGAGCTTTTTCTCGTGATCGAACTCCGGGCAGTGGACGGCGACGACGCGCAGGCCTTCGCCCCGGTACCGCTCGTGCCACGCTTGGATGTAGGGTTCGACGTTCTGGCAGTTCCAGCACGCAAAGGTGAAGAACTCGAGGAGCACCACGTCGCCGCGTAGCTCGGCGATCGAAAGCGGAGCCGAGTTGAGCCAGTGCTCGGCGGAAATCTCCGGTGCCGGACGCGCGTCGGCGGGTTTCGCGATCGCGCGAAGCGGGCTTCCGGCGAGAGCAAAAGCGGCGAGGCGCAGGACCGAGCGTCGATCTAGAGTGTCCGTCGTCATGGAACTCGTCCTCTCTTTCATCGGGGTTCTCTTTCTAGGGATGGGTTTGCTGGCCTTGGCGGCACCCGCTGGGCTCGCTTCTCTCGTGGGGCTGACCGCCGGCGGCCGCGACGGGCGGAGCGAAATCCGCGGGGTCTACGGCGGCTTCGGCGTCGCGATGGCGCTCATGACCGCGGTAGCGTTGACCACACCGACACTGCGTACAGGCATCGCTTTCACGCTGGGTGCGGCCTTGCTCGGCATGGCGGCAGGCCGTTGTATTTCCCTTGCGGTCGACCGCGGGCTCGGGCCTTTTCTGTGGGGCGTCCTCGCGGGAGAGATCGTCGCCGGCGGTCTCTTGCTCGGGGTGGCCACGGGCCGCATCGCCAGCCTGGGGCTCCTGCCCTGACGCCTACTTCTTCGCGAGCCCGCCGGCTTCGGCTCCCCACAGTGCTGCGAGTCGCGCGTCGCGCCCACAACCCCGTCGGTAGTACCGGTAGCGGATCGGGTTCTTCTGGTAGTAGTCCTGGTGATAGTCCTCGGCCGGGTAGAAGGCGCCGATTCGTTCCACTTCGGTGACAATCGGCGCGTCGAAGCGTTTCTCCGCTTCGAGCGCTTTCAGCGAAGCTCGAGCGGCTTCGAGCTGTCCCTCATCGTGCGCGAAGATCGCCGTGCGGTACTGACGCCCGCCGTCGCAAAACTGTCGATCCGCGGTCAGTGGATCGACGTTCCGCCAGAAGATGTGCAGCAGCGTCTCATACGAGACGCGTTCGGGATCGAAGAGGACCTGCACGACCTCGGCGTGCCCGGTCTTCCCCGACGCCACTTCGCGGTAGGTCGGGTCGACTTCATCGCCGCCGGCGTAGCCGGAGATCGTTGCGACCACGCCCTCGGTCTTGTCGAAAGGGGGCTCCATGCACCAGAAACAGCCGCCGGCGAACGTGGCTTTCGCGAGCCCTTCTTTCGAGGCTTCCGTCTTCGTCGCAGGTGTTTCGGCGTTGGCGAGCGACAGCGCGATGGAGACGGCGCACGCGAGCACCGCTCCGATGCCCCAGCATGCAGTGTTTCGTTTCATGGCGCTTTCCGTTCGATGCGCTCGGGCAGCGCTTCACCCTTCGGGATGAACGCCAACGCGAGCCCGTTGTTGCAGTACCGCTTTCCGGTGGGTCGCGGGCCGTCGTTGAAGACGTGACCTTGGTGCCCGCCGCAGTGCTTGCAGTGGTATTCCGTCCGAGGGAACACCAGCTTGTAGTCGGTTTTCGTTCCGAGGCGGCCGTCGATGGGCTGATAGAAGCTCGGCCAGCCCGTGCCGCTGTCGTACTTCGTCGCTGAGGTGAACAGTGGGGACCGACAGGCCGCGCAGACGAACGTCCCTTCGCGATCCTCTTTGTTCAGGTCACTCGAAAACGGGCGCTCGGTCGCTTCCTCGAACAACACGGCGTAGGCCTTCGGGCCGAGCCGCTTCTCCCACTCGGCCAGCGAAATGCCGAGGGGCGCGTCGTCCGCGGCGAGGCCGCGCCCCGGCCAGCCGGCGAAGAGCGAGAGGCTGGCAACGCCTGCACAGCCACCGAGAAAGTTTCGTCTCTTCATCGCTTTTCGAGTCTCCTGCTTCGGGTCGACTGTAGCGACTACGCGTGATGGGCCGATGAGTTACGCCCCGGGGGATCGCTCGCCTCGTGGGTTGCAGCGGGGGAACGGGCGTGGGAGGCTTCCCGCCGGAGGTCCTGTGAAGCCGGCGCCTTTTGCCTACCACCGTCCCGAGAGTGTCGAGGAAGCGACCGCTCTTCTGTCCTCGCATGAAGACGCGCGCGTCCTCGCCGGTGGCCAGAGCCTCGTGCCCATGATGAACCTTCGCGTGGCGCAGCCCGAGGTGCTGGTGGATATCAATCACATCCCGGGCCTCGACGCGATGCAGATCGAAGCCGGCGCACTTCGCATCGGGGCGACGACGCGCCAATCCGCCGTCCTCGCGTCGGCGGCCGTCGCGCAGGCCGTGCCGTTCCTGCGCGATGCGCTCTCGTTCGTCGGCTATCCGGCGACGCGCCATCGCGGGACCGTCGCCGGGAGCGCGGCCCATGCGGACCCGGCCGCGGAGTTGCCGGCGGCGCTGCTGGCGCTCGAAGCGACCTTTCGCGTGCGCGGCGCCACGGAGCGCGAGATCCCGGCGTCGGAGTTTTTCATGGATCACTACACCACCGCGATCGAGCCCGGCGAAATGCTGACCGAGGTGCGCATCCCGACGCCGCCGGCCGGAACGCGACACGCGTTTCTCGAGCTCGCGCGCCGTTACCACGACTTTCCCATCTGCGCAGTCGGCGTCGTTTGCCAACTCGACGGGCGCACCTTGCGTCGCCCGCGCATCGCTCTGGCGGGGGTCGGAGCGCATGCGCTTCGCGCGACGAATGCCGAAGCGATGCTCGAAGGGCAGACACCGGGGGATGAGTTGTTCCGCGCAGCATCCGAAGCGGTGGCGAGTGAGATCTCTCCCATGGGCGACGTCCACGGCTCCGAGTCGTACCGCCGCAAAGTGGCGCGGGCGCTCGTCCAGCGGGCCTTAAGGCAAGCGGTGGCTTTTTCCTAATGCGTAAACAAGCGATTGAAATGACGGTCAACGGCGAACGTCACGAACTGCTCGTCGAGCCGCGCAAGACCCTGGCCGACACCCTCCGCGACGACCTCGGTCTGACCGGTACGCACCTCGGCTGCGAACACGGCGTCTGCGGCGCGTGCACCGTCGACGTCGAAGGCCAGACCGCACGCGCGTGTTTGATGTTCGCGATTCAGGTCGACGGGTGTCGCGTGCGTACGATCGAGGGGCTCGCGACCGACGGCCGCTTGTCCCCGATACAGGAAGCGTTCGCCGAGGAGCACGGGTTGCAGTGCGGCTTCTGCACGCCGGGCTTCTTGATGTCGACAGCGGAGCTCCTCGCGGAGAACGACGATCCGAATCCCGAGGAGATCCGCGAAGCGCTCTCCGGGAACCTGTGTCGATGCACCGGCTACCAAGGAATCGTCCGGGCCGTCCAACGCGCGGCGCGGACGCTCCGCGAACAACGGCGCCAGGGCGCCTAGGGAAAACGCGATGCCGATTCGCTCTCCGGGAGATCGTCAGGGATGGGTAGGGCGCGACGTCCGGCGTCGTCGCGACCCCGAGATTCTGTCCGGGCGAGGCACGTACATCGACGACGTGAAACTGCCCGGCATGCTGCACGCCGCGGTCGTGCGCAGCCCGTTCGCTCACGCGCGCATTCTCTCGGTCAACACGGAGGTCGCCCGCAACAAGCCCGGCGTGGTGGCGGTCCTCTCCGGCAAGGAAGTCGCCGAGTTCGTGGGACCGAACGCGGCTTTTTGCGCGGAGCCCGTGCCCCAGCACGCCGTCGCGATCGACAAAGTGCGGTTCGCTGGGGAAGCGGTGGCGCTGGTCGCGGCGACCAGTCGCTACATCGCGGAAGACGCTTGCCAAGAGATCGACGTCGACTACGAACCGCTCGATCCCGTAGCCGACGCGGCGACGGGGATGTCGGCCGACGCACCTCGCGTGCACGATACGCTCGCGAGCAACGTCGTTTTCGAGCGCCGCTTCCAGTTCGGGCCGGTCGACGACGACTTTGCGCGCGCGGATCGCGTCATCCGTCGCCGTTTGCGCTGGCATCGAATGAGTGCGCAGCCCCTCGAGACCGGCGGCGCCGTCGCGGCGTTCGAGCCGGCGACCGGCCAGATGGAAATCTGGTCGAACACCAACATGTACAACTTCATTCCCTGGGTCTACGCGGAGATGCTCGGGGTCCCGAATCACCAACTCACGATGCACCCGACGCTCGTGGGCGGCAGTTTCGGGAGCAAGCACATCCTCTCGAAGTGCGTCGTCTTCGCGGGGGCGCTCTCGAAAGCCACCGGACGACCGGTGAAATTTGTCGAGGACCGCGTCGACAACTTGTTGGCCTGCGACAACGTCGGCCCGGATCGCGTCTACGACGCCGAACTCGCCGTGATGAACGACGGAGAGTTCATCGGCTTGAAGCTCCACATTGTCGACGACTACGGCGCCTATTTCCGCTTTGCCCACGGCCCCCACGGCAATGCCATGGCCCAGCCGGTAGGTCCCTACCGGATCGGGAGCCTCGAATACGATCTCAAGTGCGTCTTGACGAACAAAGATCAGCAAGGGTTCTTCCGCGGAGCGGGGGCCGACCCGGGGAACTTCGCGATCGAACGCCTGGCCGACGCGGCGGCGGCGGAGCTTGACATCGATCGCGTCGCGATTCGTCGACGCAATTTCATCGCGCCCGACGAGTTCCCGTACAAGATCCCGACGGGCAACATCTACGACAGCGGCAACTACGACCGGGTTCTCGATATCGCGCTCGAAAAAGCCGATCTCGAGTCGCTGCGCGCCGAGCAGCAGCGTCTACGGGAGGAGGGTCGCTACATCGGGATCGGCCTCGCGAGTTGCCAAGAACGCAGCGCGTACAGTGCGACCGAGTGGTGGTTCCTGTACGACAAGCCGCCTTTTCCGCTGACTTCGACGCCCGAGAGCCTGCGCTTGCACATCGACGCGACGGGCGGCTTTATCGCGACCGTCGGCTCACCGTTCTGGGGGCAGAGTGCGGACACGGTCGTGACCCAAGTGATTGCCGACGAGTTCGGGATCCGCCCCGAAGACGTGTCCGTCGAACACGGAACGTCCCGCTCGGGGCTGCTGTCCGCGGGCCCTGGGGGCAGCCGTCTCACGGTGATGCTGGCCGGCGCGGCGGTTGGCGCTTCGGAGAAGCTCAAACAAAAACTGTTGCGCATCGCGAGCCACACCATGGAGCGCCCCGAGGAAGAGCTCGAGGTCCGCGACGGTTCCGTGCGGCGCAAGGACGGCGTCGGTGCGCTCTCCATCGCCGATCTCGCGATGAAGGCGCACCTCTTCCAGCTCGACCTGCCCGAGGGAGAAGAGGGTGGGCTTTCCGCCACCCACAACTACGCGCATCCCTATGCGACGGCGCCGAACGAGGATCGGACCGACCTCGGGAGCTTCTACCCGATCATGTCCCATGCCTGTCACGTGCCGATCGTCGAAGTCGACGTTGAGACGGGGCACATCGAGGTCATCCGCTACGTCGCGGTGCACGATTCGGGTACGGTCGTGAGCCCCAAAGGTCTCGACGGCCAAGTCGTCGGCGGAATCGCCCAGGGGATCGGTGCGGCGCTACTCGAAGAATGCGTGTTCGACGACGAAGCGCAGATGCTCACCGCGACTTACGGCGAATACCTCCTGCCGTCGATCCACGAGGTTCCGGATATCGAGGTCTATCACCACGAGACGCCGTCTCCCTTTACCGAGTTCGGTGTGAAGGGGGCGGGAGAAGGCGGTCGCCTCGTCGCCCCGACGGCGATCGCTTCAGCCATCGAAGACGCGCTCGCTCCTTTCGGCGTCTCGATCGACGAGTTGCCAATGACACCCGAGCGCGTGTTGACGCTCATCGATGAAAAGCGAGGCCGGGCGTGAAGTTCAGTCAGGATTTTATCGTTGCGGCTCCGCTCGAGCGGGTCTGGGCCCTGTTTCAAGACGTACCCGAGGTGGTCGAATGTCTGCCCGGCGCGACGCTGACCGAGGCGCTCGGCGACGACCGTTTTAAAGGCGACGTCGCGGTGAAGCTCGGCCCCGTCGCCGCGCGTTTCGAAGGCGTTGCGGAGCACACGGCCGATGAAAGTGCACGTTCCGGCGTGATCCAAGGCAAGGGAACGGACAAGAAGGGCGGCAGCCGAACCCAGGCGACCATCGGTTACCGGCTCGAAGAAGCGCCCGAAGGGACGAAGGTCACCGTCGATTCCGACATCACCTTGTCGGGGCGGGCGGCGCAGTTCGGTCGCCCGGGCCTGATCCGAGAGATGACGGGGCGGATCATTCAGGACTTCGGAAAAAATTTGGAGAGCAAGCTCGCCGAAGGCGACGCGCCGCAGGAAGACGCGGGCTCGCCACCCGCCGAAGCAGCGCCTCGGCAAGAGGTGTCGGGCTTCTCACTGCTCTTCGCGAGTCTGTTGAATATGCTGAAACGCTGGTTGCGCGGCGGCTAGCCGGGCTCGCGCACGGTGAGGACCGAGCAGGGGGCGTGCCGCAGCACGCGCTCGGCGACGCCGCCCAGCAACCGTTGCGTCAGTCCCGAGTGACCGTGCGAACCGACGACGATGAGATCGGCGTGATCTCGTTCTGCGGCGTCGCAAAGTGCGGCGTGGGGCGGCTCTGCGAGCACGGCCGTCGATAGCTCGACCCCCGGCGCGAGCTCGCGGGCCATCCTTTCGAGCTCCCGTTCCGCGGTTTCAAAAGCCGACTCGATCACCGCGTCCGGCAACACGACTTCGTAGGGAGTGACGAACGGAACGGGTGCATGGAGGGCGTGCACGAGCTCGAGCTTCGCGTCGAATTCCTTCGCGAGCTCCGCCCCGACCCCGACCGCGCGGTCGGAATGACGCGAGAGGTCGGCGCCGACCAGGATGTGATGCGGCTTGCGCTCCGATCGAGCCGTCAAGACCGCACACGGCGCTTCGCGCACGGTGCGTTCCGCGACACTGCCCAAGATGGCGTGGCGCCAGCCACCGTGACCGTGGCTGCCGATCACGATCCAATCGGCCGAGCGCTCCCGCGCTTCTTCGGCCAGCACCGTCGCGGCGGCACCGATGATCACCTGGGCTTCGATGGGGACACCCCGATCGGCAACCGACGCCACTTCTTCCGCCAAGCGGGTCTCTGCGGTCTTTTTCGCGGTTTCCGTCCAGTCCGGAGGCACCGTCACCGCGTACGGCTCGAAGAAGGGAACGGTGGAGTCGAGTGCGTGGATCAATTCGATGCGCGATTCGAATTCGAGCGCCAGCTCGACCGCCAACTGCAACGCGCGCTCCGCGTGGGGAGAGAAATCCGTTCCAACGAGCAAGAGGCGCGGTCGCATGGCGGGCTCCTCGCGTTTCGGGTTCTACCGGCGATGGTATTGTTCCCCGCGGAAGTACGGAACGTCTATGAAAATTGCCATTGTCGGAACCGGAGCCATGGGATCCGTCTACGCGGGCTTGCTCGCAGACGCCGGCCACGATGTGTGGGCGATCGATACGTGGCGCGAGCACGTCGATGCCATGGCGGCGAAAGGTCTTCGCGTCGAGGGGGCGAGCGGTGATCGAACGGTTGCCCTAAACGCGACGACCGATTTCTCCGAGCCGGGCGAGTGCGATCTCGTCGTGATCGCGACGAAAGCGTACGACGTCGAATCGGCGGCGAAAAAGAGCCGGTCGCTGGTCGGGCCCGAGACGCTCGTGCTCAGTATCCAAAACGGGTTGGGTAGCCCGGAACGCGTCGCGGAAATCCTCGGCGAAGAGCGCGTGGGGATCGGCGTTGTCGGGGGATTCGGCGCGTCGATTCCGAAGCCCGGCCATGTGCACCACAACGGCATGGAGCTCGTGCGCTTGGGCGAGCTCGCCGGCGGAGTCACGCCGCGCATCGAAGCGATGGCGGCTCTGTGGGAAGGCGCGGGTTTCTCGGTCCGGGCGTTCGAGAACCCCCATCAGCTGATCTGGGAAAAGCTCATCTGCAACGTCTGCTACAGCGGCCCGTGCGCTCTCACCGGGAAAACCATCGCCGAAGTCCAGGCGTGCGCCGACACGTGGCGCGTCGCCTCGGTCTGTGCGACCGAGGCCTTCGCCGTCGCGCGCGCTCGAGGAATCCCCGTCGAGATCGACGATCCCGTCCGCTACGTGCGCGATTTCGGCGCGAAGATTCCCGACGCGAAACCCTCGATGCTCCTCGACCATCTCGCGGGCCGGCGCTCCGAGATCGACGCCATCAACGGCGCCATCCCCGGCGCGGCGAAGAGCGTCGGGCTCGAGGCGCCGTACAACGAAGTCGTGAGCGCACTCGTCCGGGCGAAAGAGCGCACGTTCTAGACGAAGCGGCTTTTGTGATCCCGGTACCGGCCCCGCGTCCGTCCACCGACCGATAGGGAGGAGACCTCGGTAAGGAGGATCTCCCGTGGATCGATCGTTTGCGCTCGCGCGAGCGGCGATTCGGGTCGCGTGTTTCGTGCTCGCGACGACGAACGCGCACGCCGTGACGATTCAGGCGACCTTTCAGGACAGCATGAGCCACACGTGGACCGAGCTGCAGAAAGGCACGGTTCGGGCGGCCATCGCGTCTTGGGAATCGCTACTCGGCGCGCACCGGCCGAGCGGTCTCCATCCCACGGTCGCTGCCACGTTCACGTTCGAGGATCTCGGCGGGGCCCTCGGCGAGTGGCGCGGGAACGGGTTACCGAGCCGCGGCGACGATCTCTTCCCGTGGACATCGGCACTGCACCACACCGTTGCCATGAACGGCCAGCGCTTGTGGCAAATCTATTTCGACGACGACACCCGCACGATGGACGTTCCGTCGAACCAGTACGACGCGTATTCGATTTGGCTCCACGAGATCGGACACCTGCTCGGCTTTGTCGACAGCTTTTATGTCGACGATTTCGATACAGCCACCGAGCGCGACAAATGGGGCGACCTCATCGTCGGCAGTACCTTCGATCCGGGCGGCCTCTCGGTTCAACTGCAGGCCGATCGAGGGCATCTGTCCGGCACCGATCCGACGACCCGGGAACTCCTCCTCGCTCCGAGTCTCAACTGGATGGAACGGCGTGAGGTCAGCGAAGTCGAGTTGCGGATGCTGGAAAAAGCCTACGGGTACCAGGTGACCCCGGAGCCCGGCACCGCCGTTTTATTGGGACTCGGATTGCTGATTTTGGGTCGTCCGTCACAGAGTCGACCCATTCGCTCGTAGATGATCCACGCAGGGGAACTCGGGCAGGGCGTCCGGTTTCTCAGTCAGAGAAAGCTTCAGCATCCTTTCTCGTATTGGCCCCGGCAGTGCCTTGCACTCACTGTCGGGGCCCTTGCTTAGCTAGCGCCGCCGGCGCCTGAGGAACAACAAGCCCGCGAGCAACAGGCTCGCCGTTCCGGGTTCCGGCACGATCGTGAAGCCCAGGTCGCGGAAGATTCCCATCTCGATCGGGCTCAGCGAGCGCGCTGCCGGGCCGGCCAACACACTGGATTCCATGAGGAAGGCGTCGCCGGTGAAGAAATCGTCATCGAGGTGGCCGCCGCTGCTGCCGTCTTCCCAGGGGTTCGGCGAATAGAGCGGGACCGGGTTGCCGCCATTCGCCGCCATGGCGTTCGGACCGTAGAAGAGCAGCCCGGAATTGCCGGCGCCACCGACGGAAGCGGCATTCCAAGCCGCCTGGTTGAGCACAAAGGTCGCCGGATCGATCAGGACACCGGTGTTATCCCCGACAAACTCGTCGAAGGGCACCCATGCGTTGGCGTTGATGCCCGCGAAGATGCTGTCGCCGGTCTGTCCGATGCCGCTCAGGAACCCCACGGCGTGGGCGAGCTCGTGAATGATCGTCGACTTGAAGTCGAAGGCGTTCGACGCGACGACGTCGTCGAAATCCCAGTTGTGGAAGAAGTTGACGTCGAGCGAGCCGTCGGCAGCGGCTCCGTTGGCATCCGCCCCGCCGAGAATCTTCGTGCCGGGGATACCGCGATTGCTGAAACCCGACGGGAACGTCCCGACAAACTCGGGACCGGCGCTTGCGAGCCCGCCGTTCATGTCGTTTGAGCTGGTGACGTCGATCTGCACCGTCGCCGTGTGGTCGAAATACGCGCCGAGAATCGCCGCGGCATCGTCCAAAGCCTGCTGGGCTTCCGTGCTGAAACCCATATCCGTGTAGTTGAACTGGAAGGTCACGACGGCTTGCGCGGAAGTTGCGCCGACGCTGCACGCCACCGCCGCCGCGGCGAAAAAGCACAGAAGTCGCGAGGGTTTAGTCGGGCGCATGGGCGGGCTCCTAGCCGGCGATAAGTCGCCCCCTATAGTGGTTCACCCGAGGGGTTTTCGCAACTAATCGCCTTCGTCGAGGGGGTGTTCCAGAAAACGCTCGTAGTCGCGATAGCCGTAGCTTTCGTAGAGGCGGAAGGCGCGGCGATTGCGGGCTAGAACGTGCAATCGAATGCGCACGGCGCCGCGCTCACGAGCGAACGCTTCGGCGCGCTCGAGCAGAGCCCGGCCGAGGCCCGCGCCGCGCGAGGCTTCGAGGACCGCGAGATCACTCAAATAGGCGTACGGGGTTGGCGCCGTATCGACATGCTGAGGTGTGACGCGCGCGAAGACCGCGACATACCCGACCACCTCACCCCCGTCGTCGGCCACGAAGATCCGTCCGTCGCTCTCGGCGCACTGTGCGAACAGCTGGTTGACGTAGGCCGCCGCGACCTCCGCCCCGGGCAGGAGATCCGGGTCGAGGCTTCGCTCGTGTTCCTGAAGCGCGATAAAGCACGTTTCGAGACCCGCGCGGTCGCGGGACGGATCGTAGAGACGGATCTCGGCCACGTCGGCCGTCAGTCCTCGATGGCGTAGCGGATGGTGACCACGGCCTTGATCGATTTTTCCCGAGACGTGGTGTCATTGTGCCCGTAGTCGGAAACTTCCGTCGAGTTCGCGGGCGTAATCTGGAACACACCCTGGCGCGCGTAGCGGAGCGGCCCGACGCGACTCTCGCTCTTCTCGGCCAGGACCTCGGCTCGCCGACGTGCGTCGGCCGTCGCTTCCGCCAGCATTTCGATCTTGAGCGAGCCGAGCTCGGTGTAGAGGTATTGGGGCCGCTCGCTCGAGAACTCGATGCCTTGTTGTGCGAGCTCCGAGGCGTCTTCCGACACACGCGTGACGCCGTCGATGTCGGCCGACCGGAGCCGCACTTCTTGATGCAACGCATAGCCCTCGACGCGGTTGGTGGTGTAGCCCTTCGGTCCCCTCGCGAACAGAACTTCCGTCATCGCGGGCAGAAACGAGAATTGCTCCGCCTTGGCGCCCTGCTCGAGCAGAAAAGCCCGTACGATTTCTCGTTGCGTGGAGAGTGCGAGAGACGCGTCGCGCAACGATTCGCCGCGCGTCGTAAAGCGGCCCGTCCATTCCGCCCAGTTCGAGTCGATGCTGCGCTCGGCGAAGCCCTTCACCTCGAGAGAACGCCCCTCGCGTTTCGCGTCGAGTACGGCGGTCGAGAGCACGGTTGCGGCGAGTACGAGCCCAGCGGCCAGTGCGACGCCTTGCCCGAAAGCTCCCCACCCGCTGGCGCCGCTCACTCTTCGTCCCCTCCGGCGCGCGCCTTCTTCGCACTCGCTTCGATATAGCGGCGGGAGATCGGTGAGAGATCGTCGCGCGGGATGGTGCACTCGATGAGCGCAAATTGGTGGGACGCGTGGGCCTCACGCAGCGCTTCGCGAAGCTCGCTCGCGTTCGACGCGCGCAGCCCGAGCCCGCCCCAGCCCGCCGCCATGTCCGCGTAAGGCCAGTTCGGGATCTCGAGCAGCTCCTGACGAGGCGTCACGGGACGGAAAATGCTCCAGCCCTCGTTGTTCACCAGCAGGACGATCGGGTTGAGGCCTCGCTTCGGAGCGTGAGAAATCTCGGCGCCGGTCATCTGGAAAGCGCCGTCTCCGCACAAGATGAGCGGTCTCCGGCCGGTCCCGATCTGCGCCCCGATAGCCGCCGGGATGCCGAATCCCATCGACGCGTAGTAACCCTGGGCCATGTAGATCCCCGGCGAGGGCACCCGGATCTCGAGCCCGCCGAACAGCATGTCGCCGGCCTCCGCAATCACGTCGTAGCCCGGCGCTTCCGCCAGAAAATCATTGACGGTGACGAGCATGTCGTTGACCGAGAGGGGCTCTTCACCGGGCCGGTTTTTGCGCTCGAGGTTGTCGTGATACGTGACGCGCTCATTCCAGTGTGGGAGCGTTTCCTCTGCGAGGCCGCGCACGAAGTCACCGAGAGCGACCTCGGTGTACTGATGGAACGAGATGTTCACGCGCTCGCTCGCCGCCCAGATCGAGTGTTCTCGCGGAATTTGAGGCAGCGTTGCGCCGAGGTTCATGTCGGTGAGCTGGGTGCCGAGCGCCAGGATCAAGTCCGATGATGCGACGCGCTCCTCGATTTCGGGCGGGCTGAAGGGCCCCATGTAGATCCCCATGTGAAGCGGGTGATCCATGGGAAAGACGCCGCGCGCCAGGACACTGGCCGAAACCGGCACACCGAGCTTTTCGGCGAGGCGGAGGAAGTCATCCTCCGCACGCTCGCGGAACAGCTCGACGCCTCCGATCAGCATGGGGCGCTTTGCTTCGCGAAGCCGGCTCGCCGCTTCTTGCACGGCTTCGGCGAGTTTGCGGTCGTCGGACACGGGACGGATCCCGAGGTGCGTCTCGTCGCGAATGTCCCGGGGCACATCGATCTCGACATCCACCATGTCGCGATGAATTTCGAGGTAGCCCGGACGCCCCTCTCGGAGGATGGTGCCGATACTCGCGTGAATCTCGCGCGCGGCAGTCGCGGGTTCGTCGATGATCTTCGCGGTGCACGTCACTTCGTCGAAGACGCGGCACTGCCCTTCGATGTGCTTCGCCTGGTGGTGGACGCCGGCGATCTTCTGCTCGGCTTCGCCCGGACCACCCGAGACGACGAGCAGCGGCACTTGTTCGGCATAAGCGCCGGCAATCGAGTTCACGATGTTGTAGCCGCCCGCTCCGTAGGTCACGCAAACGACGCCGAGGCGTCGCGTACTGCGCGCGTAGCCGTCGGCGGCGAACCCGATCGCCGGTTCGTGGGAGAGGGTGACGATTTCGAGGTCGCGGTCTTGACCGAAGCGATGGAACAAGCCGAGGACGAGATCGCCGGGAAGTCCGAAGAGGTGCGTGACACCGAGTCTCCGCAAGTAGGCGACGAGAAAGTCCCCGAGCGACATGCGCGGAGCGAGGTCAGCGGCGCCGGCTCCCGGGTTTCCCATGCGAACTAGTCGCCCCTTTTCCCGACGCGGGCGGGTTCGATCCCGTCGCGCAGGATCGAGACGGTCGGGCCTTGCGCGTAAAGCGGGATGCGATGGCCGATCCAACCGTTCGGTTCCTTCGCTTCGAACCACACGGAGAACGTCGGCAAGAACGGCGAAGCCACGCGGCTGAAGAAGCCGAGGTCGATTGTGTACTGCACCTCGATCACGCCACCGGTTCCCCGCGGTTTCTCGACAACCCGCGCCTTCGCGTCGATGATACGCGCGTCGGGACGACAGATCACGATCTGAAACGAGATGTGGTCGGTCTCTCCTTGGACCAGCGGCTGAAACAGGAGATGCAGTGGCACGTTCGCGATGCGATCGTCCTTGGGGAGGTCGATCTGCGTGCGTTGACCGTCTTTGTCGTGCGCCGCCGGCTCGCAGGTCGCAATGCCTTTTCGGTGATCGATGGTGAGAAGCCCGAGGGGGTTCCCATCGACGTCGACAGAACGGGACTCTTCGTAAACGGGACGCAACGTTCCGCTCTCGGTGGGCTCGAGTTTCACCGCGAAGCGCGTCGACGCGGACCCCTCGATCGCGCTCATCGCTTCGATGACGACCGTGCCATCCTCGGCGCGTCCGGCGCTGAACAGCGCGTCACCGAGTCGGATACCGGCGCCGTCGTAGGTGCCGGCGGTGACTTCGCCGAATTCGTTCATCATCGGAAACTCGAAGGCGGACCCCGCCGAACCCGCCGTCGGCGCCGCGAACTGCAAAATCGCCGCGGCGAGTGCACACAGCAGTCGCACGGGGAAGTGGGCAGAGTCCGTCACGGCGCCAACCTTAGCGGAAATCATTGGGGCTCCGAGGTGGACGCGAGGAGCTCGAGAAAGATTCATCGAGGCAGGATGCGATACACGGCGTTCGCGAAGTCGTCCGATACATACACCGCCCCGCGTGCTCCCTCGACGACGTCGACCGGACGTCCGACCACGTCACCGTCCTTGAGAAACCCCCAAACGAAATCCCGTTCGACGATGCTGCCGTCTTCTTGCCAGTGAAGCGCGGAAACCTTGTACCCGGCCTTGCGGCTGCGGTTCCAGGACCCATGAAGTGCAACGAGTGCGGCACCGCGGTAGGCCGGCGGCCCGGTGGGTCCGATGAAAGTGAGGCCCAGCGGCGCTTGATGGGCGCCGAAGCCGTGGACGGGGTCGACCGCCGCTTCGCAAGGGGGAAAATCGTCACCCAGATGATCTCGGCCGTTGTCCGTCGCGAACAGGACGCGCAGCGTCCGTGTCCAGTGGTTTCCGCCCGCCGGTAGATCGTCTCGCAGATGATCGTAGTCGCCGTGGAGTTCGCGGGAGTCGACGTCGAAGCGGATGCGCCCGATCGCGTGCGCCTCCGCGACGTAGAGCCACCCGCCGTGAATGTCGAGTCCGTGAGGGCGTCGCAGGCCGCCGAGCAACACCCGCGCCCCGTCGGGCTCACCGCTGCCATCCTCGTCCGCCTCGAGAAGCACGATCTCGCACGAGCCGGGAGAGCTCACCAACAGGTCGCCGCGCGAGGTCGGGCGCATCATTCGGGCGCCTCGAACCTCGGCGTAGTGGGCGATGGTGAACTCTGGAGGGACCCGGATCCGGCCTTCCCGGACCGCCTGCCTCGCGGATTCCGCATTCGCGGGCGTGGGCAGCGGTAAATTCACCTCATAGCCGCTCGGCACCCAGCTCGGGTAGGTCCCGACGAGGATCGCGACAACGATCAGGACGACCCCGGCGAGCAGACGACGGCGCATGGGCGGAGGATACCCACTGAGGGTTGACGGCGGCGCGCCGGCGAGGCACCTATACGCGCTCCAGGGAGACCGTTCATGGCACAGCGCATCCGTAAGGGAGATCTCGTCGAGGTGATCTCCGGAGCCGACCGAGGCAAGCAGGGCCGCGTCACCGAGGTGCGGGGCGCCGACCGGAAGGTTCGCGTCGAGGGCGTGCGCGTCCAGAAGCGGCACTTGAAACCCGGACGCGGAGGCGCTCGCGCCGGCGGCATCGTCGACCGCGAAGGGTTCGTCGACGCGTCGACCGTCATGCTCGTCGATCCCAGCGACAACAAGCCGAGTCGCACACGTGTCGAAGAGCGCGACGGGCGGCGGGTGCGCGTTTTCGTCCGCAGCGGTGGGACGGTTCCCGAGCCCACCGTCGCCCCGTAAGGAGTCTCCATGGCGAAAAAAGGCAAGCGCGAAAAGATCAAGCTCGAGTCGACAGCCGGTACGGGCCATTTCTATACGACGACCAAGAACAAAACGAACACGCCCGACAAACTGGAATTCAAGAAGTACGACCCGGTCGCGCGCAAACACGTCGTCTACAAAGAAACGAAACTGAAGTAACTCGCCTTCTTCCCGCGGGGGTGTGCCCGCGAAATGGAGGGGGTAGCGTCGCCGCATGGGCCGCAGTAGCGACGCGCGCGAACGACTCCTGCAAGCTGCGTGTGAATTGTTTCACGAGCGCGGCTACCGCGGTGTCGGCGTGCAGGAGCTCTGCGACCAAGCGGGAGTGAAGAAGGGCAGCTTCTATCACTTCTTCCCGTCGAAGCAGGACTTGGCCTTGGCCATGCTCGAAAGGCTTTGGCGAACGACCCGAGAAAAGCAGTTCGAACCCGCGTTCGCTCGCGACGTGTTGCCCCTCGCGCGAATCGCGCGTTTCTTTTCGCAGCTCGGTCGCCACTTGTTGGAGTCGGTGACAGACGACGGCGCCATTTGCGGGTGCCCCTTCGGCAATATCGCCATGGAGATGTCCGCCCAGGATCCCGTTTTGCGGGAAGCCGTCGAAGAGATCTACCGCGCATGGGCGGGCTACTTCGAAAGGACGTTGGCCGAAGCGCAGGCGATCGGTGAGCTCGGTGACCTCGACGTCGAGGCCGCGGCACAGAGCCTCGTCGCCTTTACTTCCGGGCTCGTGCTCCTCGCGAAGACGAAGAACACCGTCGATATCGTCGAGACGCTGGCCGCCCGGGCGCTGGCCTTGCTCGGCGTACACCCCGACGAGTACCAGGCTCGCCACGCGCCGGCTCAGGCACCCGTCGCGGCGCTTTAGACCGCCGCCTCGTCGAACGCGCGCCGGAGCGCTCTAAACCGCCGCCTCGTCAAACGCGCGCCGGAGCGCTCTAAACCGCCGCCTCGTCAAACGCGCGCCGGAGCGCTCTAAACCGCCGCCTCGTCAAACGCGCGGGCCATCACGTCCGCCGGGGCGTCGAGGCCCGTCCACAAGCGAATCTGCTCGACGGCCTGGGCGACAAGCATCCACTTGCCACCCACCGTCCGAGCCCCGCGACGACGCGCGTTTCGCAAGAGCCGGGTGTCTTCCGGAGCGTAGACCGCGTCGAGGACCACGGCGTTCTCCGGGGTGGCGTCGTCGGGGATCGGTGATTCGTCGCTTCCCATGCCGACACTCGTCGTATTGACCAACACGTCGAATGCCACGTCGCGGATGTCGTCCAGTGCGCCGCTGCTTCCGGCGCCGAGCGCCGTGCACAGCGCTGCCGCGCGCGACGGGTTGCGGTTCAGGACCGTGACGCTCGCGCCCGCGCGCAACAAGGCGAAGGTCACCGCGCGAGCCGTTCCGCCCGCCCCCAATACGACGGCCCGCTTGCCATCGAGCTCCGTCTCGCGCTCGAGTGCCCGCAGTGCGCCGATCCAATCGGTGTTTGCCCCGCGCAGCGTTCCCTCGTGGAGCGTCACGGTATTCAAGGCACCGATCGCCTCCGCGGTGTCGTCCAGGGTGTCGACCAGCGCGAGGGCCGCTTCCTTGTGAGGTACCGAGACGGCGAGCTGACGGAACCCGAGCGCAAGCGCGCCTCGGAAAGCGGCCTCGAGTGCGTCCGGAGCCACGTCGAACGCGAGGTAGCGCGCGTCGATGCCGAGCACTTCGAACGCGGCGTTGTGCATCGCCGGCGAGCGCGTGTGGCCCGAGGGGTGAAGCACGATGCCGCAGAGTTGCGTGGCGGGAGAAAGCGGAGGTTGGGCGATACGGGTCACATCGAGCAGGCTACCCTATCGGCGACCGATCACAGTACACTCCGCCGCAGGCTTCGCGCCTTTCACAACACCACTGAGGGAGAGGGTTTCCGTTGTCCGATTCGTCCGCTCGAGTTGCCGTCTTGATGGGAAGCAAAAACGATTTCGAGATCATGCGCGCCGCGCCCGACACGCTCGACGCACTGGGCATCGCGAGCGACGTCCGTGTGATTTCGGCTCACCGGACGCCGGAACGGCTGACCGCTTTCTTGGCCACCGCAGAAGAAGAGGGGATCGAGGTCGTCATCTGCGGCGCGGGTAGCGCAGCGCACTTGGCCGGTGTCACGGCGGCCCACACGCTATTGCCCGTACTCGGCGTCCCGATCGAAAGCTCTCCGCTAAACGGCCTCGACGCTCTCCTCGCAACCGTGCAGATGCCCGGCGGGATCCCGGTCGGGACCCTTGCGATCGGTAAGTCCGGAGCCAAGAACGCGGCCCTACTCGCCGCCGCCATTATCGCGCGCAAGGACCCCGAGGTTCGAGAGCGCTTGGTGAAATTCCGAGAAGAACAATCCGCGGCGGTCCCCGAGCGTCCCTAAGCGGCCGCTCAATCCGCGCGCGGCCTCCGCAGATCGGCGAGGCGCAACACCGCGCCGGCGACCATGAGCCCCGCCGCCGCCGGGAATCCGTACTGGAGAATCCAGTCGGGAGCCGGGGCATCCGGGCTCCCGCGCTCCTCTCTCGCGGCCGGGTCGTCCCAGGGCTCGGACGCACCGAGTTCGACCTGCTCGGTGGTGTCGAAGAGGCCGCCGCGCGCCACGATCGCCGTACCCATAACGATTGTCAGGAGCAGGCCCGTGACGAAGCAAAGCGTGGAAGCGCGCATCGGAACCCCTGTTCGAGCTAGCTGCGGGTTCGCTCGAGGGCCGCTTTGAGGTCTTCCCAGACCAGGCGGCGATTTTCCTCGGTGTACTGACGCAAGATGAAGGCGGGGTGGAGCGTCGGCATCACCGGAATGTCCGCATAGGTGTGCCAGGTCCCGCGTACTTTCGTGATCGCGATATCTCGTCCAAGCAGCAGGCTCGAGGCCGGCTTCCCCAGCGTGACGATTACCTTGGGCGCAACCGCCTCGATCTGTCCGTCGAGAAATCCGCGACAGGTGCTGACTTCGTCCGCGAGGGGCGTGCGGTTCTTCGGCGGCCGACACTTGACGATGTTGCAGATGTAGACGTCGCCGCGGGAAATCCCGAGGCCCTTCTCGATCATTCGCGTCAGGAGCTCGCCCGCCCGCCCCACGAACGGCACGCCGCGCAGGTCTTCCTGTTCGCCCGGGCCTTCGCCGACAAACATGAGATCCGCGTTCGGGTTCCCGTCTCCAAAGACGATTTGCGTGCGGGCTTCGTGCAGCCTGCATCGCGTGCAGTCCCCGATTTCGGCACGAACGTCATCGAGCGACCGTTCCGTCGCGCGTTTCAGAGCGAGGGATGGCTGGTCAGACGCTTCGGGAGTCGGGGGAGGCGTCGGCGCTCGGCGGATGGTTCCTTCGAAGCCTTCCTCGACGAGCTCGCCGACGAAGGCGCGCGCCGCGTCGAGGAGATCGCGTTGTTCGGCCGAGCGGTTCAGGGACGTTCTCCGTCGAGCTGGCGGAAAGCGTGCTCGATGGTTTGGTCGACGGAAGCCGGCGGATCGAGCCGCGCACTTCCGACCGTACCGTGCCGCTGATGCTCGATCTTTTCTTCGACCTCGAACTCGAAGCCGGGATCATTGGCGTCGTCGTGGCACCCGCCGCAGATCTGGAGAATCACACACGAGTCGCACTTGTCGGTGAGCGCGAGAATGGTGCCCTTCTTCGCCGCTTCCGGAGGGACGTGGTCACCACCGGGGCCGTGACACGATTCGCACCCGACGCGCGCGAGGTCCGGATGATCGGCCATGCTGCCGTTCGCAGGGAAGCCTCCGGCCTTGTCGTACGCTGTCGTGTGACAGCTGACACACGCGGCGTTGCCTTCTTCGCCTCGGCTCACAAGCGTTTCAAAAGCCTTCGCGTGTGGATGCTTCGCCCACGTGTCGAACTCCGCTGCGTGGCACGACTGGCACGCGTCTGAGCCCACGTAGTCCGCCTTGGTCGGAAGCAGGGCCGCTCGCGTTTCGCGGCGCTTCGCGATGAGCGCTTTCTTTTCTTCCACGGAAAGTGCCGCGAACGCCGCGTTTGCCGCGTGGGATACTTTCGGCACAAAGCTCGTGTAGTCGAAACCGAGGGAGTGCTTCGTGTCGTGGCACGTTACGCACACCGGCGCGTAGTTGTTGTTCTCGACGAAGTCCTTCGAAAGATGCGGGCCGCCCCGCCCGTGGCAGCTTTCGCAACCGACGTCTTCGAGGCCCGGGTTCGGGCGATCGAGCGAGTACCCTCCCGTTTCTCCGTATCCCACCACGTGGCATCCCACGCACTCGGGGTCGGTCTCCGCGCCGTGCTTCACCAACGTGTCGTAGGCGGAAGCGTGGTTGGTGAGCAGCCACGTGTCGTGCTGCTGTTCGTGGCAGGTGACGCAAATCTCGTTGCCGCTGTAGCCCTTTCCGTTGAGGAGCATCGGGACGCGTCGGCCTGAGACCTGCGCGAGACGCATCTTCTGCAACGCCGGTTCGCGGTGATGGCGCCAACCTTCGACCCGTGAGTGGATGCGGCCCTCGGCGTCGATCAGAAACGACGTCGGCACCGAGGAGAGTCCGCCGAACGCCTCGCGGATCTTGCCGTCGGGATCTCCGTAGGGGGAGAAGAAACGGATTCCCTCGCTCGCGAGGGAGGCCTCCACCGCGCTCCGGTCCGATCGAAGCGACAGGCCGACGAACAGCGGGCGCCCGTCTTCGGGAAGGTTTTCGAACTCTTCCTGGTAGAAGCGCAAAGCCTCGTGGCAGTGCGGACACGTGTGGAGAAAAAACACGAGCAAGACCGGTCGGCCTTTCGCTTTGGCGAGCTCGAACGTCGTTTTGCCGTCGAGGGTCTTGGCCGTGAAGTCCGGGGCGGCCGGTTTCGCTTCGAGGCCCGCAGCCCCGAACGCTTCTTCTTGCGGAAGCCGGAGCCAGTCGCGCATGACTCTCGCGATACCGGCCTTCGCCTTGTCCGCGGGCTGTCCGCCCGTCTGGATCGGCCCGCCGCGCTGCATGACGCCTTTCGCGTCCGCGAGGAAGAGGGCCGCGGGTTGTGTCGCACCCAGTTTCCTCGCGAGCGCGAGTTCGTTGTCCTCGAAAACGGGGAAATCAAAAGCGAGCTCTTCCGCGAGCATGTAGGCAGCGCCGCCGCCGCGGGCGACGCCGACGATCTCGAAATTGTGCTCGGATCGGTACGGTGCGATCTCGCCGATCGCCGCCGCCGCCGCTTTTCCATCGGAGTGCTTCGCGTCGAACACGAGAATCAGGAGGCGCTTGCCCATCAGACTCGAAATGGAGAGCGACTGCCCGTCCAGGGTCGCGCCGGTGTGAGCGGGGAGCAGTCGGTTTGATTTCGCGCCGCCCGCCGCGAAAGCGAGGAGTGCCAAGCCCTGTAGCAAGACCACGGCGAGCGCCAGTCGAAATCGCCCGCGAGAGTTGGCAGCGCCACCCCGTCGGCCGTGTCGGGACTCAGTCAAACCAGTTGCCCTCCCATCCCCGCGGAGCGTAACGGAGCGGATTCGGCCTCGCCCGGCGAGAACGTTGGCGTAGAGATCACCGCGCTCCGCCGTCCAGTTGGCGTGGAGCTAGCCGCGCTCCGCCTTCCAGGTGGTGAGTGTTTCGCGGAACATCTCGTTGCCCGGCTCGTAGGTCACGGCTGTCTGGAGATTGCGAATCGCCGCCGTCAGGTTGCCCGCCCGATAGTCCGCTTGAGCCATCTGGAAGAAGCGCCGGCCGTTGGGGGTGCTGCCGGTGTCGGCTTCCTCCGCTCGCTCAGCCTGTCGCTCCGCTTCGACGAGCTGGAGGCGCACAGCTTCTCCGTTCTCTTCGAGGCGCTCGTCATAGACACGGCGGCGCCTCGGGTCTCGGAGAACGGAGTAGGCCTCCGCGACACGTTTGGCGATGCGTTCGATGTCCTGGCGAAGGGTCGAATCGAGGTTGCGACTCGCGTCCGGATGGAAGCGACGACGCACCTGGTGATAGCCCTTGCGCACTTCAGCGACCGAGGCGTTGCGCGCAACTTCGAGCAGCTCGTAGTAATTGAGTTCGTCAACCATGCGAGCCAAGGCGTGGACTTCTGCGGCGGCCGCTTCGCTCATGAGTCCTTGTCCGCTTCTCCCGACAGGTCAACAGCGTTGCGATCAAAGAGGTCCGATACGTCCGCGTCGTCGTTTCCGGACATGGTTTGGGCGTTGGGATCCTCTTCGACGCCTTGTTGCTGCACGTCGAGTTCAATTTCGATTCCCTGAGGCTGCACGTCGCGCACGTCGCGTTCGACTTCGATTCCCTGAGGCTGCACGTCGAGCGCGATCTCACTCGCGGTGGTTCCGTTCTCGTCGACCGGGACGTCGCGCATCGCCGCATCGACATCGATCAGGTCTTCGTCCGGGAGGTCGTACTCGAGATCGTCGGCAGCGCCGAGCTCCTGGGCCGTCGGCGGATCGTCGTCGATCTCGGCCCCGCCGGTCGGCGGCTCGTCGTCGTAATCGGATTCGCCGGTGGGCGGCTCGTCGTCGATCTCGAGCTCGTCTTCACCATATTCGATCGACTCGATGCGACCGGGCGACGCGGGATCGTCGAGCATCGGAAGAGCTGACAACGCGAGATCGTACTCGCTCGGTTTCAGCAACTCCTCGTCGACTTCGAGATCGTCCGTTCGCCCGCGCTCGATGATCGTTTGGATCTCCTCCTCGCTGAGTCCGGAGGAAAGTGTGATCTGCGTCGATGCTTGCTGGCCGCTCTCCGGCTCGCGAGCCGTCACGTTGACGATTCCGTCGCCATTGATTTCGAAGGTGACCTCGATGTTCGTCTCGCCGCGGCGCCGACGCTCGAACCCACTGAACTCGAATTGACCGAGCAACTCGTTTTCCTCGGCGCGTCGCGACTCGCCTTGGTAGACCGAGATCTTCACCGCCTCCTGGAAGTCCTGCACGGTCGTAAAGCTCCGACTCTGCTCGATTGGTACCGGCGTGTTGCGTTCGATGACGGTTTCGGCGAGTCCGCCGGCGACGCCGATGCGCAGGGATAGCGGGGTGACGTCGAGCAGGTAGGCGTCTTGGGGTTGCGAAGACGCCAGCGATTGCGCGTGGATCGCGGCGCCCATGGCCACCACCTGGTCCGGATCGACACCCGCCTTCGGTTTTTGCTGAAAGTACTCACCAACCGCCTTTTGGATCACCGGAAGCCTCGTCGGGCCCCCGACGAGAATGACGCCGTCGAGATCGCGAGCGATCAGGCCCGCGCGCTGGAGCGCTTCGTCGCAGACCTTGAAGGTGCGCTGGATCAGGTCCATGACGAGTGACGTGAACTCCGATTGGCTCAGCGTGCGCTGGATGGACAGCGCGTCGCCGTTCGGCCCCTGTACGATTTCGGGGATATTGATCTCCACCGTGTCGTCGACGGACAAGCCGCGCTTCGCGTTCTCGGCCGCGAGCTTCAGCTTCTCGAGGGCGAACGCGTCATCGCGCAGGTCGATATTCTCTTTCGCGAGGAACTCGTCGGCCAGGAGCGCCAGAATGCGATCGTCGAAGTCGTCGCCGCCGAGATACGTGTCGCCAAAGGTCGCGAGCACCTCGAACACGTCGGTGCCGATCTCGAGGATCGAAATATCGAAGGTTCCGCCGCCCAAGTCGTAGACGGCGACGCGCTGGTTCAGCCCGCGACCAAACCCGAAAGCGAGGGCTGCCGCGGTCGGCTCGTTCAGGAGGCGAAGCACTTCGAGGCCGGCAATGCGTCCCGCATCCTTCGTCGCTTGGCGCTGGTTGTCGTTGAAGTATGCCGGGACGGTGATCACGGCTTTCTCGACGGGTCGCCCGAGCCGCGCTTCGGCAACGGTCTTCATCTCGCGCAGGACCATCGCCGAGATTTCGGGGATCGAGAAGACCTCGTCGCGGATGCCGATCCGAACGCCGTAGTTCTCGGCCTCGATGATCTTGTAGGCGCACCGTTCTTGCGCCTTCTTTACTTCGGCGGAAAACGAGTAGCGTCCGATCAAACGCTTCGCCGAGGCTACGGTGTTGTGCGGGTCGTGGATCAAGTTGGCCTTGGCCGCATTGCCCACGACGAAGGAACCGTTGTCGCGGAACGCGACGACGCTCGCGGTGATGGCCTCTCCATAGGAGTTGCGGAGCACCTCGACTTTGCGTCCGTCCGAGATCGCGACGCACGAGTTGCTCGTGCCGAGGTCGATGCCGATTGCCACTTCGTCGCTCATTTCGCCTCCACGGCTGCGCTTGTCCGCCGTCGATGCGGCGGACCCCTAAGGCCCAGCTTCCTTGCGGGCTACCGGGACCAACCCCGGCGCTTATTCATCGGACGGTTGGGCGGGCCCCTGTAACGAAGAGAGGGTTGCGACCGAGACGACGGGTTGGGTCTTTTTCGGCCCGCCGCATGGATCGCCTCCGAGAACGGTGCTAGTTACGGGCCCGAGGGGGGAGCGATGTCCGGTCACTCCAAGTGGTCGACCATCAAGCGCAAAAAAGGCGCAGCCGACGCCAAGCGCGGGAAGATCTTCACCAAGCTCATCCGAGAGATTCAGACCGCGGCCCGGATGGGCGGCGGCGATCTCGACGGGAACCCGCGCTTGCGCCTCGCCGTCGACAAGGCCCGGGGCGCCAACATGCCGAAGGACAACATCGAGCGCGCCATCCAAAAGGGCGTGGGCGGGGGCGAAAGCGATTCTTTCGAGCAGATCGCCTATGAGGGTTACGGGCCCGGAGGTGTGGCGATCCTGGTAGAGACCCTGACCGACAACCGCAACCGCACGGTGAGCGAGGTGCGCCACGTCCTGAGCAAGCACGGCGGCAATCTGGGGGCGACCGGTTGCGTCGCGTATCTGTTCGAACGGCGCGGGCTGATCGGGTTCGACCGCTCGGGCGTCGATGAAGACAAGCTGATGGAGGCGGCGCTCGAAGCGGGCGCCGAGGACGTCCGCGAGACCGACGACGAGATCACCGTGGTTACCGCCCCGACGGATTTGGCGTCGGTCAAGAACGGGCTCGACGAGGCCGGCTTCAGCGGAGACGCCGAGCTCAGTATGGAGCCGAGCACCAGCGTCTCGCTCGTCGGCAAGGAAGCGGAGAGCATGTTGCGGCTCTCCGATGCGCTCGACGATCTCGACGATGTCCAGGCGGTGTACGCGAACTTCGACATTTCCGACGAAGAAATGGCCAAGTTCGCCTAGGAGCGCGATGCGCATTCTCGGAATCGATCCCGGATCGCGGGCGACGGGGTTCGGGGTGATCGAAGGCACGCCCGGGGCGCTGACTCACCTGGGCCACGGGACCCTGAAGCCCGCGCGATCGGACGAAGTCGCGTCGCGCCTCGCGACCATTCACAACAACTTGTGCGACGTCATCGACGCCTATCGTCCCGACATGGCCGTGATCGAGCGCACCTTCGTCGCCGCGAGTCCGCGCTCGGCGCTGGTGCTCGGCGAGGCGCGCGGCGCCGCGATGGTCGCCGTCGGTGCGCGCGGGCTCTCGGTGGTCTCGTACGCGGCGCGGGAGATCAAGCAAGCGGTGACCGGCTTCGGCGGCGCGGCGAAGGGCGAAGTGCAAGAGATGGTGCGCCGGCTGCTCAGCCTCGACGCCGCTCCGGCCTCGGACGCGGCGGACGCACTTGCGGCCGCCATCTGTCACGCCCAGCGTCGCAGCGTCCCCGAGGCTCTCCGCGGAGCGCGAACGGCGCGCCGCCGGGGCCGTCGCGGAGCGCGCTTCGTCGTCCGAGGCACGTCGTGATCGCGCGCCTCGAGGGCACGCTCATCGAGAAGCGACCGACCGAGGTCGTCCTCGATGTGGCAGGCGTCGGCTATGCCGTCTTGGTGCCGTTGTCGACGTTTGCCGAACTCCCGGATGAGGGAAAGCAGGTCGCTCTGCGGATCCACACCCAAGTGCGGGACGACACCCTCTGCCTGTACGGCTTTGCGTCGGTCTGGGAATACGATGCTTTCCATTTGTTGCGGCAGGCGAACCGGGTCGGGCCCAAGCTCGCGCAGACGATTCTCTCGGGAATCGACGCGCGCGCGCTCCTCGCCGCACTGGCTTCCGGCGACAAGGCGGCACTCGCGAAAGTCCCGGGTATCGGCGCGAAAACGGCGAGTCGGCTGGCGCTCGAGCTCGGAGAGAAGGCCTCGGCCATCCTCGGTGCGGGCCATGAGCCAGGCGCGCCCGAGGCCGCGCCGGAACGTCTCACCGACGCGGAAGAACAGCTCCTCTCGGCGCTTTCGAACTTGCAGGTTCCGAAGAGTCAGGCGGAGAAAGTCGTGGCGGAAGTCACGCGCGAGTGCGGCGCCGACGCTTCGATTGAAACCCTCGTGCGCAGCGCCCTGCCGAGACTCGCACGATGACCGTCCCCTGCCGGCCGAGACTCGCACGATGACCGTCCCCCGCCGGCCGAGACTCGCACGATGACGGTCTCGACCCCCAGCGCGTTGGCCGCGGGCGTCGACGACGCGGAGGTCCAATTCGAGGAGCAGCTCCGCCCGCAGTACCTGACCGAGATGGTGGGGCAGGATCGGCTTCGCGAGAACTTGGCCGTGTTTGTGGCGGCGGCGCGAGAGCGCCGGGAAGCACTCGATCACTTGTTGTTCTACGGACCGCCCGGCCTTGGGAAGACGTCCCTCGCGCGGATCGTCGCGAACGAGCTCGGCACGCGCTTTCGCGCGACGA
This sequence comes from Myxococcota bacterium, assembly GCA_965223705.1. GTDB lineage: Bacteria > Myxococcota_A > UBA9160 > UBA9160 > UBA6930 > UBA6930. Next base: position 1,342,701 of record OZ245015.1, read on the forward strand.
GTGGTCCCGTCCTGGAACGTTCCGCGGATCTCGCCGGTCTACTCGGCACGATCGAAGAGCACGACGTGCTGTTCATCGACGAGATCCATCGACTCCCGGCGGTAGTCGAGGAAGTGCTCTACCCGGCGATGGAGGACTTCCGTCTCGATGTCTTGATCGGCCAGGGGCCGGCCGCGCAATCGGTGCGCATCGACATCCCGCGCTTCACACTCGTCGGCGCCACCACGCGCGCGGGTCTCCTGACGGCACCGATGCGCGATCGCTTTGGGTGGTCGGCCAGGCTCGAGTACTACGCACCGCACGAACTCGAGGGGATCCTCACGCGCTCGGCGCGGGTCTTGGGCGTGACGCTCGCCGATGAAGCCGCCGCCGAGATCGCGCGCCGTTCGCGCGGGACGCCTCGGATCGCGAATCGCCTGCTGCGGCGCCTCCGCGATTTCGCGCTGGTCGAGCAGGGCCCGGGCGCCCCGATCGAACCCGCCCTCGCGCGTTCGGCGCTCTCACGCCTCGACGTCGACGAAGCGGGCTTCAACACCCTCGATCGGGTGCTGCTCCGCACTCTGCTGGAGAAGTTCGACGGAGGCCCCACGGGGATCGAGACCCTCGCCGCCGCAATCGGTGAAGATCGCGGGACGCTCGAGGATCTCGTCGAGCCGTTTCTGATCCAAACGGGTTTCCTCGAGCGCACGCCCCGTGGCCGAAGAGCCACACCCCGGGCCCGAGAGCACTTCGGCACGGGAGCGGACGCACCGGAGCAGGGCACGCTTCTATAGGCCAAAGCCGGCACGCTCTTTCTCAACGAGAAGAGCGTAGTTGCCGATACGCCCTCCGGGATGATTGTCCGGCTCTTCGCATTCATCGTGGCACTTCCTTGCTTGGCGATCGGGATCGTCGGCGGAGCGGCACGCTTTCTACCCGATCACCCGCTCGCCAAACAAGCGGGCGGGATTCTCGGACGGCTCGCGAAAGAAGCTTCGCTTTCCGCCGACGGCTCTCTCGCTGCGGTCCCCGAATTCGCGACATGGGGCGCTCTCGGCCTGGGCGTGATCGCGCTCGTCATCGCGTTCAGGCCTCGTGCGGCGGCCCCGGAGCAGGTCTCCGAGGACGCCGACACAGCGCCTGTCGACCGCAAGACGGCCAAGCGAATCGCGAAGCAGGCGGCCGCGATTGCGAAGAAAGGGCAGGTCGAAGAAGCCGCGACGCTGTGCTTCCAATCGGGCTTTCACGACCTCGCTGCGGATTATTTCGAACAGGCCGAGAAGTTCGCCCGCGCGGCTGAAATCCGACACGATCAGAACCGCTTCATCGACGCCGCCGAGCTCTACGTGCGCGCCGGTGACCACGAAACCGCAGCGACCGTATTCGCACAACAGGACGAGTCGCTTCGCGCGGCCGAGTGTTTCCTCGAAGCCGGGCGGATGAGCGTCGCCGGCGAGATGTTCGAGAAGGCCGGCCGCTACTACGACGCCGCCAAGTGCTACGAAGACTGTGACTTCCAGCGCCACGCCGCCCAGATGTTCATCAAGGCCAAGGAATGGGCGCGCGCGGCGGTTTGTCTCGAACAGGTGATCCGCGAAGAGAGTGCCGGCAACACCTTCCACGCCGGCGCCGACAACGATCTCGACAAACTCGTTCTCCACGCCGCGAAGCTCTATGAGCAAGGGGGCGATCTTACCGCCGCGCTCGGTGTCCTCGAGCTCGGGGGCGCGCACGAAGCCGCCGGTGAGGTCGCGATGCGGCTCGAGCGATTCGAAGAAGCAGCGACGTTCTTTCGCCAAGCCGGCAAGGCCGACCGCGCCGCGGATGCCTTGCGCGGACTCGGCGACGAAGCGAGCGCGCACCGGATCGTCGCGGAGTCCTTGCGCGACCGGGGCGACGACGAAGCGGCCGCCCGGGCGTTCGCAGATGCCGGCGAGCACACCGCCGCCGGCGATCTGTACCGCAAGCTCGAACGCTTCCCCGAAGCGGGCGAATCCTACGAGCGCGACGGAGAGTACGAGCAGGCCGCGGAGATGTTTCGCGTCGCCGAGGACCTGACCCGCTCCGCGCAAAACTTCGAGAAGGCCGGGCGCTATGCGGAAGCCGCGCAGTGCTGGGAGGAGCTCGGGAGCCGCGACAAGCAGGCCGAACTCATGGCGCGGGTCGGGCGCTACATCGAAGCTGCAGACCTCTTCATCGAGATCAACGCGGAAGACGCCGCGATCCAGACGCTGCAGCAAGTCGAGCGCGAGAGCCCGAACTACGGGGCCGCGGCAGCTCGGCTCGGCGAGATCTTTCAGCGGCGGGGCGAAGTCGGGCTCGCGACGACAAAGCTCGAGGAGGCCGTGCAAGGTCGCGCCCTGGATCGCGAAAGCGTCGATGCGTTCTACCGCCTCGCCGTCTTGCACGACGAGTCCGGCGACCGAGACGAGGCGCGAAAGCTCTACGAGAAGATTCTCGCGTTCGACTATGCCTTTGCCGATGTCGAGAGCCGCCTCACCTCGCTGTCGGCGGTCACGAATTCACCGGTCGCTTCGGGAGACGCGACCGAGCGCTACCGGATCGAAGGCGAACTCGGCCGAGGTGGCATGGGTATCGTCTACCGGGCCGTCGATACGGTTCTGAATCGCACCGTCGCGTTCAAGGTCCTGCCCGACGCTCTGCGCGAGAACCCGCAGGCGGTTTCGAACTTCCTCCGCGAAGCTCAAAACGCTGCGAAGCTCAACCACCCGAACATTGTCACGGTCTACGACGCCGGCGAGCAGGGCGGTCACTTCTACATCGCCATGGAGTACGTCGCAGGCACGACGTTGCGCGAAATCTTGCGCCGTCGGGGGGCGATTTCGCCGGACGGCGTGCTGCATCTGTTGCTGCAGCTCTGCCAGGCACTGGCCTTTGCGCACGACGCGAAAGTGGTGCACCGGGACATCAAGACGGCGAACATCATGTGGACCCGCGAGAAGACCGCCAAGATCATGGATTTCGGTCTCGCCCGGGTTGTCGACGCCGTCCGCAATCACACGACGGCGATCACCGGGACGCCTTATTACATGAGCCCCGAGCAGACCCTGGGCTCGAACATCGACCACCGGACGGACATCTATTCCCTCGGCGTCACCCTTTTTGAGCTGGTGACCGGTCAGCTCCCGTTCACCGAAGGCAACGTCCCCTATCACCATGTCCACACCCCGGCGCCCACGCCGCGTTCGATCAAGCCCGACACGCCCGAAGTCCTCGAAAGCATCATCGTCCGCTGCATGCAGAAAGCGCCCGACGATCGCTACGCCCACGTTCGCGAGATCGTCGCCGAAATCCGCGACGCTGTTCGACCTGGATAGCGGAGCCTCCGCGCCCCTTGGGGGCGTCGTCGAGGCGGTGAAAACGACGCAGCAGACCGCTCGAGCCGTGACGCTGACATCACAGCTGTAACATGATTGTCACGATGATTCGGAGTGCCCGAGGGGCACGGGCAGCTGGCTGGAATTTTTTGTGAGCTGGGTCACTCTAATGGCCCGAAAGCACAGCCTTTTTTTCTTTCTCTTTTTCACGCAACTCCAGACGCGCTTGGCACGTGTGTTGCTACCTCAGTGCCTCCGACCCCCCCGGTCGTCCGGCGTTCGGCGAGTGAAATCGCAGGCCCCAGACGATTGTTGCAGCCAGGGCCCACGGGCCCGCAGCCAGGAGCGCTCATCCAGTGAAGCAGCGGACCATTGCTGAAAAGATCTCGTGCACCGGGATCGGACTGCATAGTGGGGAACCGGTTCAGCTAACGCTCGAACCCGCCCGGGAACACGCGGGGATCACCCTGGTGCGTTCGGATCTGGCGCACCCCGTCGAAATCGCGGCGCGGCCGGAGAACGTGACCAGTACGCGCTTGGCGACCACGATCGGGCGGGGCGACGCGACGATCGGCACGGTCGAGCATCTGCTGGCGGCGCTGTATGCCCTGGCAATCGACAACGTCCGGGTCATCGTCGACGGACCCGAGATCCCGGTGATGGACGGCAGCTCGGCGTCCTTTGTCTTCTTGATCCGCAGCGCAGGTGTGTTCGAACAGCGCGCCGAGCGCCCGCGGCTGCGCGTTCTCCGCGCCCTGTCGGTCGAAGACGGCGATCGGGTCATCCGCCTCACACCCGGTCGCGGACTGCGCGTGCACTATGCCGTCGACTACAGCCACCCGATGATCGGCAAGCAGAGCATCCGCAACTTCGAAGTCACCCCGGAGCGCTTCGAGCGCGAGATCTGCCGCGCGAGGACGTTCGGATTCCTCCACGAGGTGGAAGCGCTTTGGCGGCTGGGCCTGGCCCGCGGCGGAAATCTCGACAATACGGTCGTTCTTGACAAAGAGCGGGTGCTCAACCGGGACGGCATTCGTTGGCCGGACGAATTCGTCCGGCACAAAGTGCTCGATCTCATCGGCGATCTGTCGCTGTTGGGCGTCGGTCTCGAAGCCGAGGTCGAAGCCCGGCGAGCCGGGCACGCGCTCCATCAAGCGATGCTGCGAAAGCTGCTCGAGACACCGGATGCCTGGGAGCTCGTGGGCGACACGAAAGCCGATTTCCCGAGCGCGGCGGTCGTCGAAGCGCTACGCGCCTCCGCATAGTCCGTCGCAACAAGGAATCGCTAGTAGCCGGGATCCATCGATTCGAGGGCGCGCGCCAGTGAGGCGGCCGTCGCGTGATCGGTGAATTCAATGGCCATTCCCGGCGCACGAGTGCCCGACGGGTCGAGCTTGGGCTGGTGAAGCCAAGCGACACGCCCCGGGATGACGAAGACCGTCTCGTCACCGGGTAGTCGGAAGCGCACTGTGAGCTCGGTGCCCGCCTGCCAGGGCTCTCCACATTCGATGAACAGGCCACCGGCACCCAAGGTGGTCGCGTAATCCGAGCCGATGCCGCGGTCGCACCAGTAATCGACGAGCAGGCGGACCGTACAGCGCTTGAAGCGTCGCCGAATCGGTTTCTTCGCTTCTGTCATCAGAGACCTGCGATCCAGCGGCGGACCAGTTGGCGGAGCATCGCGAGGGCTTCCGGGGAACCCGCCACGAGGGCCTCGAAATCCGCTTCGGGGGGCAAGGTGCGTTCGGGTTGATCCTCGTCGCGCAAGAGCAGGGCGGACAGGGCATCCCGCAGCGAGACCCGGGATTCCCGCAGCGCGAGGGTGCCGGCCAAACCGCGCAGTTCGGCGCGCCACGCGGTGTAGTCGATCTCGGCCACGTGATTGCCGTCCACGTCTTCGAGTACCCGCCGGATGCGCTTTCTCGCGCGTCGGCCGAGGTGAGCCGACAGCTCGTTCACCAGGTGTCCATCCCCGGTTACCGATTCTTCTTCGAACGCCAGCTGTCGCAGGAGAACCAGCGCGGCGGAGAGTTCCGACACGGGAAGGGGAACCAGCGCCGGGGCCGACAGTTCGGCTTCGGCCGAGGTGACCGCCGCGCGGAAGCGCAACCGCGGAGAAGTGTCCTTCGAGTGGTCGAAATCGGGAGAGCCGGTGCCGAGCGCTTGGCCCAGCTCCTCGCTGGCTTCTCGAGCGGCCCTGCGAACCGCTTCCCAGACCGAGTCCTCGAGGACCGCCGGCTCGACTTCCGGGAGCCAGTTGCGGGGAGCCTCTTCGATCTCCTCGGGCGTGGCCGCTCCAAGGGCGCCGAGAATGGCGAGGCCGGTTCCGACCGAGCCCTCGAGCCCGCGCCGGCGTGCCATGCCGACGACTGCGCGCAGTGACGCGACCCGGGCCGGATTCTGATTGAGGAGCTCGGCGTGCCGCTCCAAGGCTTCCTCCCACTCGTCGGGTCGGTGAGCGAGGAGTTCGGCCAGTGAAGCTCGCGCGCTGTCGAGGCTCGGGTCGCACGCGAGCGCCTCCCGATACATCTCGATCGCACGGTCGAGATCTTCGAGCGGCCCGGCCAATAGGCGTCCGAGGTGGTTCAGGACGGGGGCCAGCGCGCGTCGGTCCTCGCCGGGGAAGTTCTCGTAGAAATGCGTCAGCGCCTGAGCGGCGGAGCGCCATTCGCCGAGAGCGCGTAGCAACTTCGCCGCTTGCAGCGCGGCCGGGGCCCGCGCCGGGTCCGCCTCCATAGTGACGCGGAAGGCGTCAGCGGCCGCACCGCGTTCGCCTTGTTGCTCGAGCGCACAACCGCGGACCCAGGCGAGATCGGCGCGTCCCAGCGCGTCTCCGGTTGCATCCAGGCCCTGGGTCGCCACGTCCAGCGCGTCGTCGGAGCGCTGCTGTTCCCACAGCAACTGGGCGAGTCGCACCCAGGCTCCGCCTTGACTCGGGTCGGCCGCGACGGCTTCGCGAAGGAGGCTTTCTCCGGGTTCTTCTCGCTCGAGTCTGTCGAGTTCGAGCTCACCCGCGTGGAACAGTCGCGACGAGCGCTCCGAGGGATCCGCGGTTCGGTCCGCCCACTCGCGAAGCGTCGCGATGGCCGCCTCGAAGTCTTCGGTCGCTTCGAGCAATCGAACGGTTCCAGCGAATGCGCCGTCCAAGCCCGGCTCGATTTCGAGCGCTTCGCGGAAGCAGCGCAGCGCTTGCTCGGGAGCGTCGGTCGCTTCGAGGCAACCACCGAGAAGCGCCAAGTGGGTGGCCCGCTCGGGATCTTCCTCGTCGAGCTCGAGCCGGCGCCGCAGCGCCCGTCCGGCTTCGGCGTGGTCGCCGAGTTCGACGAGAATTTCGCCGCGCGTGGCCAGGGCTTCCGCGTGGTCCGCATGGTGCTCGAGGGCCGTGCGGAACAGGCGCGCAGCGGCGTCGAGTTCACCGACGCGTCGGGCGGCCCGGCCGCCGATGAGCGCAGTCTCGAGTCGATCCGCCTCCGGAAAATCATCGTCCGGTCCCACCAGCGAAAGCGCGCGCTCGGCGTGCTCCATCGCTCTGCGGTCGCGCCCGAGGTGCGAGGAAACCTCGGCGAGGGCCGCGTGCCCGACGGAGCGCGCCGGATCGTTGGCGAGAGATTTCTCGAACAAGGTGAACGCGCGCTCCGGCTCGTGCTCTCGAACCAGTTCCGCGGCGTGATGGTTGCGTCGCGCCGCCTCGGCACCGGTCAGCCGGGCCGCACCGTTTTCGAGCGCCATCGCCGCGCCGGGAACATCTCCCAATCGTTCGCGCAGCGTCGCGAGCGCGTCCCAGGCGGCGACCAGGCTCGGACTGCATTCCGTAGCGCGTTCGGCGTGTCGCCTCGCCGATTCGAGATCGGACTGTTCTTCGAAGACGCGGGCGAGTCGCAGATGATCTTCGGCATCCGGCTCCGAGTCGGGAGCATCGCACCAGGATTCGAAGACTTGGCAGAACCGGTCGTATCGACCCGCGTCGTGGTAGAGCTCGGCGAATGCGCGCAATTCATCGCACGGAAGCGCGGCCACCGCGCTCGCCGCCTCATAGGCGCGCAGGGCGCGCTGGCCATCGTCGAGGCGATCGCGACACAGCGCGCCTGCGTGCAGCCAGATTTCCTGGCGCCGGTTGGGTTCGTTGTCGCCGAGAATCTCGATCTCGCTCTCGAACAGATCGTAGAGACCGCGCCAATCCTCCATCGTCTCGAAGAGCTTCTGGAGAGAACGCAGGGCGCGCAGGTCGCTCGGGTCGGCTTCGAGAGCTGCAGCGAAAGCGCGACTCGCACGCGTCGTCGAATCGAGATGGTGCCAGCAGATGTCGCCCTGGCGTCTGAACAGTGCGGCCAGTTGATTCGGTCCGCGTTCGTGGGGAAGGTCGATTTCCATTTGCAGCGTTGCCGCCGCTTCTTCCCACTGCCCCAATCGTTGCACGACGGCGCGGAGACCGCGGATCGCCGGCAGGCTCTCGGGATCATGCTCGAGGACCTTACGGAACGCCTCCGCCGCGGCAGCGGGCCGATGCAGCTGCTCGGCGCGCAGGCGACCGAGTTCGAGCCACAGCGCGGGTTCCGCGGGATGTCGTTCGAGGCGCAGGGCCAGTCGGCGTTCGAGCTCGACGTGGGACCGCAGGGCGCGGAGTGCGGAAAGGAGCTCGAGCTCGGCCTCTTCGACGATCGCTTCACCGGGTGTGCCATCCTCGAGCTCGTCGGCGGCGACGAGCGCGCGCCAGTGCGGCACCGCGGCGTCGAGTCGACCCAGCTCTCTCGCATACGAGCGCGCGAGGTCGCGGTGCAGTCCGTTGCGCCGTTCCGCGAACACCGGCTCTTCGGGATGTAGTGAACGCAGCTCTTCTTCGGCGACTCGAGCCCAGAGATCGGTTCGCCGGACGGCGCGGAAAACCGATCCCAAGTGGCTCAGGATTTCGATTCGCTCGACCTGAGAGCCCTGATGCTCCGTGAGGGCGGCCCACAAGTGATTGATCGCACGCTCCGGGTTCGAGAGCGCGCCACTACACAGGGAGGCCAGGTCTTTGCGCAAGCCGGCGCGCTCGCCGGGGTCGGCTTCCTCGAGGAGCGCTTCGAGTGCGTCGGCGCGCGCGTCGGTGCGGCCGGTGACTTCATACAACCGCGCCAGACGACGTAGCACCTCGCGACCACGGGGATCCGTCTGCCGTGCGGCTTCGAGCGCGCCGATGGCACGGCCCGGAGCGTTGAGTGCGCTCTCGTAGATTTCGGCCCGTGCGACCTGGAGCTCACAACGACGCTCGTCGCTGGGAGAAAGTGCGAGCTCCGCCTCATGCGCGCGCAACACCGCTTCCGGTCGATTCGCTCGTTCGTGGACCGCGGCGATCCGGGAGAGGACCAGCGCGTCCTCCGGGCGAGCCGCGCGCAATCGCTCGAGCCAAGCGAGGGTTTCGACATCGGTGAGATGTTCCTCGGCGATTCCCGCGGCTTCTTCGTAGTGACGCGCCCGCTCCTCGAGGGGTAGCGCCGCCGCCTCGCGTGCGACGCAGCGCAACACCCCTTCGTAATCGCCGACGCATTCGAGCGCCGATCGCAACGCGTGGTTCTTCGACAGGTCGCTCGGATCGATCTCTAGCGCCTGCTCGTAGCACGCGACCGCCTCGTCGAATCGCTCGAGCTCCATCAGCAGCTCGCCGCGTTCCGACAGTCGGTGGGCCCGCTGGGACGGGCTGCGCGTCAAGCTGAGCGATCGTTCGAGGAAGGCCAACCGCTCTTCCCGGCGGTCGAGGTGTCGGCACAGGGCCAGCGCCCGGTCGAGGGCCACCGGATGGTGGTTTTCGAGCTGGAGGACGCGTTGGATATGCACCAGCGCGTCTTCAGGGCGCGCGAGGGCACCCTCGAGCAGCGCCGCCAGCTCGAGCCTCACCGGAATTTCGTCCGGCCCGCCGATTTGCGAGAGCTCGGCTTCGAGCAAGTGCGCGAGCGGTTCGGGCTCGCCGAGTCGCCGGTAGATGTCGCGCAACGCGCTCTGGGCGCCGTGATCGTCGGGGCGGATCGACAGCACGTCGCGGTACGCCTCAGCCGCACCGGTGTCGTCGCCTTCGGCGCGTTTCGTATCGCCGAGCCGCAACAGCCAGTTTGCACGCTCGGAGGGGTGGCCGGCCTGCTCGGCGGCGCGGCTGGCGAGCTGCGCGAGCGCGTCGAGTCGATCGGTCCGGTGGTACAGGTCCGCCAGGGGTTCCGCGACGAGACCCAGCTGAGCTGAGGAGGACGCCACCGGTTCGAGCACGGCGATCGCCCCTTCCGGGTCGTCGAGAGGACCGGCGCGCAGAGCCGCGATCCGCAGCCGGAGGGAGGCTTCGGCTTCCCCGCCGCCGGCGGCGGCATCCGCGGTCAGCCGCTCGAGGCGCTCGGTGAGCAGCGCGGCGAGCGCGCCGTGTTCGCGATTCTCTTCGAGCTGCTCGACGAGGAATTCGGCGGCCGCCGCATCGGTGGGATCGAGGACGAGAATCCGTCGGTAGTGCGCGGCGGCGCGCGTGGGGTCCTGCATTTCCCGCAGGCACAGCTCCGCCGCGCGCGAACGCAGCACCAGCTCGCGCTGGCGGTCATCGCCGACGTGTTCGAGCTCCCCCTCGATGCAGCCGAGGACTTTCTCGAAGTTGCTGTCTTCCTCAAAGAGGCGCGCCAAAGCTTGCCAGCGCCGCGGCTCGCTCGGATCGATGTCGACCGCGCGTTCCAGGTGCTCCTTCGCGGCCTCGCGGTCGTTCAACCGGTCGCGGCACAGATCCGCGAGCCGGTCGTGGCCGGCGGCGTCGCTCGACGCTCCGAGAATCCGTTCCTCGAGCCGTTCCCGCAGCGTCTGCCAGTCGCCGGTCTGTTCGAGCAGCCGATCGATTTGCGCCTCGGCCTGTCGCACGAGCTCGGTCGTACCCGACGCGACGTCCTCGTAGATCGCGCGTGCTTGATCGAGCTCGCCCAGGGTGTCTTCGAGAATCGCAGCGCGCTCGAACTCAAGCCGGGCCGCGGCCTCGGGGTCGTCGGCTTCCGCGGCTCGCTTCTCGAGAACAGCGCACAGACCCGGTGAATCGCCCGCGGCTCGCAGCGCGCGCTCGAGTGTTTCCGTCAGGTGCGCGTCGTCGGGATCCGCGTCGTGAAGCGCGTGCAGCAGGGTCGCCGCGTCCGCCGGACGCCGGAGTTCGTCGAGGAGAAGTTCGGCGCGGCGACGATCGAGTTCGCGCCCGGTCGGATCATCGTCGGGCCGGGTCGCGCGGCGGCTCGCGAGTCGCTCGAGAAGTTCTTCAAAGTGCGCGTGTTCTTCGAGAAGAGCATCGAGGCGCGTCTCGATGTCGTCGTCCGACGGCCATTCCTCGGCAAGCGCGGACAGCACCGTGATGGCGACCTCGCCCTGGTCGAGGCGCGTCTGCAGTAGCTCCGCGAGTTCGAGTAGGCAGCTGCGTCGCGCATCGCCGTCGAGGTGTTCCGCCAGCTCGCGCCGCACATCGGCGAGTTCTTCCCAGCGCTCGGCGCCGGTGAGCAGGTGAAGCAGTTCGGCGAGGGCGGCCTTGTCCTCCGGATCCGCCGACAGCGCTCCCTGGTACGCGACGATGGCGCGGTCATCTTCTCCGGCGTCGCGGTAGAACGCGCCGAGGCGGCGGCGGTTCTCCGCTTGTTCGCCCCCGGTCAGAAGAACGTCGAGTCGCTCGAGGGTCTCGCGAACGTCGTCATCCCGGCCGAGCCTCTGCTGAAGCCTCGCGCGCGTCCTCAGGGCGTCGCGATCTTCCGGCGACGAGGCGACCTGGCGCTCCACCCAGGGCAACGCTTCCTCGAATCGTTCATGCGATTCGTGAATCCGGACCAGCTCGCCGACGAGGAACGCGAGCCGATCGCGATCCGTCGTGACGCGGGCCTCTCGCTCGAAAGCCTCGACGATGCTGTCTTCGTCACCTGTCGCTGCGGCGACGCGCTCGAGGCCGCGAAGGGCGGCGGGATGCGAGGGCTCGGCGTCGAGCGCCGTCTCGAAGGCCTCTCGCGCCCCCTCCGCTTCGTCAAAGTGCTCGAAGAGGAGTTCTCCGAGCGAGACCCGCGCATCGATACGGCGGGACTCGGGCCCCCGCTCGCACACGGTTTCGAGAATCTCGCGAAGCTTCGACCAGGCGCCTTGGGCTCGGTAGTTCGATTCGAGAAAAGCGGCGGACCCGCCACGGCTCGGATCGATCTCGAACGCTCGTTCGTAATCCGGGCGCGCCGCTTCGGGTCGACCGAGATCGTCGCTCTTGAGGGTCGCGAGCCGCAGAACCAGGGCGAGTTCGTCCTCATCGTCGGGTTCGAGCTGCTTCTTCTGCTCTTCGAGAACGAGGACCAGCTCGTTGTAGCGGCCCGCTTCTTCGAGTGCGTCGGCCAACGAGCTCCGGAGCTCGCGATTGCCCGGAGCGAGCCGCACGGCTTCTTGGAGCTGCTCTACGGCGGCGCCGGGATCGTCGCCCAGGAGCTCCGCCAGGCGCGCGCGATCGTCCGCCGGCAGAGCCTCGTCGCCCAGAGCGGCCGCGCGCTCGAGATAGCCGCGCTCGCGTTCTTCGTGCCCGGCGAGAGACTCGATGCTGGCCAACCGGAGGTAGACCTTCGGGTCGTCCGGGAGAAGCTCCCGCATTCGTTCGAACCACAGCCGTGCACCCTGCGGGTTGCGGAGCCGGGTGAGCTGCAGCTCGCCGGCTTCGCCCGCGATCGCCGCCCGCCGTTCGTTCGTCGGAGCGAGGAAGTAGCGGCGTTCGAACAAATCTCCTGCGAGTTCCCAATTCTCCTGGTCGATGGCGAGATAACAGAGGGCCTCGAGCGCGCTGTCGCAGCGCGCATCGTCGCTGAGCGCCCTCCGGAGGAGCTCTTCGGCTTGGTCGCTGTCGTCGAGCGGGCCGAGATACAGCCGCGCCAAGCCGCTCAACGCTTCCGCGCGCTGCGTGCCCTGAAGGTTCTCGATCGCTTCGCGTCGGAGCGACGCGGCTTCCTCGAACCGCGAAAGTTCTTCCTGGACATCGGCGAGGCCGAGCTGGGCGCCGGCACAACGGGGGTCTGCTTCGAGGGCGCTTTCGTAGAGGGCGCGGGCCTTCTCGGGTTCCTCCAAGCGGTCCCGCCACAGATCTCCCATCTCGACGCAGAACACCGCTCGCTCGAACGGTGCCATCTCCGTTTGCTCTTCCAACTCAGCGACTTGGAGCGCGAGATCCCACGCGCCGCGCGAACTGTGGATCCGACGCAGCTGAGCCAGGGCAGGGCGGAATCCGGGGTCGAGGCGCACGACTTCCTCGTACACCGCGAGCGCGCGGTCGAGATCGTCGCATCGCTCTTCGAGAATCTGTCCCATGCGGAAGCGGAGCTTGCGGGTCCCCGCCGCGTCTTCGCGAAGGTCGTCGGCCGTGAGTCGGACCTCGTAGAGCGCGATCAGCTCGTGCCAATCCGCGTCGAGGAAGAGCCGCTCCTCCAGCGCCTCGAACGTGATGCGGTCGTTGGGATCGGCGCGGAAACGCTCGGCGGGCCCGTTCGGCTTTTCGGTCACAGATTTCCCCTCGGGGCGACGTCTTGTTCCCCCTTGAGAAATCGGCAGCTCGCCGTCCACTCTTGAACTGAATGCGCTTGCGGCTTGCGAAGCGTTGATGAATGGTTTCGGGGACTTACACGCGCGCTTGCCCGGGTCGACGATTCCCGTCCCGAGCGGGGGAAAACCCGTAGGTTTGACCGACAAGAAGACCGATCCCGCAGCGCTTTCGAGAGCCGAAGCCCGCCGGCGCCGCCGCGAGCTCTTTATGGCCGCGGCGCTCATCTTGGCGATCGCGACGCTGTTCGTCGTCGGCCGTCACGCGTCGGGCTTCTCCGAGGAACTCGCGTTCGGGGACAACCTCCTGTTCCTGTTCCTGAACGCGCTGAACGTCATCCTCGTCGTTCTGCTCGTCTACTTGATCGCGCGCAACTTTGTGAAGCTCGTGTTCGAGCGGCGCAAGGGAATTCTCGGATCGCACCTTAACCTCAAGTTTGTACTTGCTTTTTTCGTCGTCGCGACCATTCCGACGGCCGTCGTGTTCCTGGCGAGTTACTACCTCGTCACGGCCTCCATCGAGACCTGGTTCGGTCTCCAGGTCGATCGCGCACTCGAGCGGAGCCGCGAGGTGGCCGACGCCTACTACGACGCGTACTCCGTCAACGCGCTCCACTACGGCGAGCAGATCGCGGCACAGATCCGTGCGGGGCGACTCCTGCGCGAAGGGCGCCAAGAAGTCCTCGCGGGCTTCGTCCAGGCGAAGCAGCGCGAGTACAACCTCGGGGTCGTCCAGATCTTCCCGTACGCGGAAGCCGAGCCGTTGGCCACGTTCGTCAATCCCGAGATTCCCGACGCCGCGTTTCTCCAACGCGAGAGTCCCATCGTGCGTTCGGCGCTCGAGGGCAGCGCGGGAACGGTCGTCGACGCGACGGGCACCGACGTGGGGGATGTCATTCGCGGGGCCGTCCCGATTTTTTCGTCGGACACCTCTCGCCCCGACGAGATCGTGGGCGCGGTGGTGGTCAACTACCTGGTCCCCCACGCGCTGGCCTACAAGGTGGAGGAGATCCGCGAAACCGTTGGGCAGTACCGAGAAGTGCAGCCCTACGCCGGCCACATCGCGTGGGTCTACCAGCTCGAGCTGTTGCTTTTCTCCCTGGTGATTCTGCTGTTCGCGATTTGGTGGGGCTTTCGGATGGCGCGCGGCGTGACGGGGCCGATCTCCGCACTCGCCGCCGGCACGGAAGAGGTCGCGCGGGGGAATCTCGATGTCGTGGTCGAAAAGACCTCAGACGACGAAGTGGGGCTCCTGGTGCGGTCGTTCAATCAGATGACCGGCGACTTGCGCGACGCCCTCGAGGGCCTCGAGCGTACGAACACCGAGCTCGAGCAACGCCGCCGCTACATGGAAATCGTGCTTCGGAATATCGGGGCCGGCGTGGTGTCGATCGATGCCGAGCGGCGCATCAGCACCATCAACCCGTTCGCACAGCGCCTGTTGGGGATCCCCGCCGGCGAAGGCGTCGTGGGTCGCAAGGTCGAAGATGTCCTCATCGAGCCCGACATGCTCGAGGTGGTCCAGAACTTGGCGCTCGAGACCCGCGCCGGCCTGCGCGAGAGCGCGCGCCAGCAGCTGCTGCTGCCCCGCGGAGAGGCCGTCTTGACGGTGCTTGTCACGTACACCGTTCTCCACGAAGACGGTCGCCCGATCGGCGCGGTGGTCGTGCTCGACGACTACACGCAGGAAGTCCGCGCTCAGCGCATGGCCGCCTGGCGGGAGGTCGCGCGGCGGATCGCGCACGAGATCAAGAACCCGCTCACGCCGATCCAACTCTCAGCCCAGCGCTTGCGCAGGCGTTTCGCCGATCGGGTGAGCGGCGACCGTGAAGACGAGCGGGTCTTCGACGAATGCGTCACGACCATTACGAGCCAGGTCGACAGCTTGAAGCTCTTGGTGAACGAGTTCTCGAACTTCGCCCGGCTGCCCACCGCGAAGCCGCGTCCCGGCGACCTCAACGAACTCGTGCGCGAAGCGGCGGCGAGCTACGTCGACAGCGACGGTGTGAACTTCGAGCTCGATCTCGACGGCGACCTCCCCAGCGTCGATTTCGATCGGGAGCAGCTCGGGCGGGTGCTGACGAATTTGATCGAGAACGCAACGGCCGCCGTGCGGGAGGCCCCGGGGCAAGGGCTGATCTCGATCCGAACGCGCTACGACGCGCCGCTCCAGACGGTTCGCCTCGAAGTCGCCGACGACGGGCTCGGCATCAGCCCCGAAGACCGCGCGCGCATTTTCGAGCCCTATTACTCGACGAAGAGCCACGGGACGGGGCTCGGGTTGGCGATCGTCTCGCGCATCGTGGCTGATCACCACGGCTATATCCGTGTCCACGAGAACCAACCGCAGGGCGCGCGGTTCATCGTGGAGCTGCCTGTGAAGGTGACCTAGTGGCGGAAATTCTGATCGTCGACGACGAAGAGGACATCCGTCGCTCCCTGGCCGGAATCCTCGAGGACGAGGGCTTCGCGACGCGGGTCGCCCACGACGGTGACACGGCTCTCGACGAGGTGCGGAAGGAGGCGCCCGACGGGGTGCTCCTCGATATCGCCATGCCCGGACGGGACGGACTCGCGATCCTCGAGGAGCTCAGGCACACGTGGCCCGAGCTCCCCGTCGTGATGATGAGCGGGCACGGCACCATCGAAACCGCCGTCCGCGCGACCCAGCTCGGCGCTTTCGACTTCATCGAGAAGCCGCTCTCCGTCGATAAAATCCTGCTTACGATTCGCCACGCACTCGAGCAATCGCGGCTGGTCTCGGAGAACCGGAGGCTCCAGGCCGCAGCGATCCGGGCCCACGACATCCTCGGCGAGTCCGAACCGGTGAGGCGGCTGCAGGAGCAGATCCGCCAGGCCGCCCCGACCAACGGCTGGGCGCTCATCACGGGAGAAAACGGGACTGGTAAGGAGCTGGTCGCGCGCCAGATCCACGTCCATAGCCGGCGTGCGAGCGGACCTTTCGTCGAAGTGAACTGCGCCGCAATCCCCGAGGAGCTGATCGAATCCGAGTTGTTCGGTCACGAAAAGGGCGCGTTTACCGGCGCGATCGCGCAAAAGCGGGGCAAGTTCGAGCTCGCCGATCGCGGCACGATCTTCCTCGACGAGATCGCGGACATGAGCCTCCGGACCCAGGCGAAGATCCTCCGCATCCTGCAGGAGCACAAGTTCGAACGCGTCGGCGGGACCGAGACGATCACGGTCGACGTGCGGGTGATTGCCGCGACAAACAAAGGCCTCGAACAGGAGATACAAGACGGCAACTTCCGCGAAGATCTCTACTACCGACTGAACGTGATTCCGTTTCACGTGCCGCCCCTGCGCGAGCGTCGGGGCGACATCCCGATCCTCGTCCGGGCCTTCGCCGCGGAGTTCTGCGCCGAATCGGGCACGCCCACGAAAGAGGTCGCGCCACGCGCGATGCAGACGCTGCAGGGCTACGCCTGGCCCGGAAACGTGCGCGAGCTGCGGAATCTGATGGAGCGCTTGGTGCTGATGACGCCGGGGGCGCGCATCACGGTGGGGGATCTACCCGAGGATCTCCGCGAGAGCGGACAGCGCGAAGACTACGCCGGTCAGTCCCTCGAGGAGGCGCGCAAAGCGTTCGAACGCCGCTTCTTGACCGAGCGATTGAACGAGAACGAGGGGAACATCTCGCGCACCGCAGAAGCGGTGGGGATCGCGCGCGAGAGCCTCTCGAGAAAACTCCGCCAGTACGGCATCACCGGGCCTCGCGATCGTGCGTCCTGATGCCTCGGTCCGCGTGCGACGCGCCGCGGACAGCGATCTGGCGGCGCTGGTCGCCATCGCAAAGCGGTGTTTCTCGGATCCCTGGAGCCTTGCGAGCTTCGCCGAGGAACTGCGGCTGCGCGATTCGGCCGTTTGGGTCGGGGAGGTCGGCGCGTCGTGCGCTGCCTACGCGTGTCTCCGGTTTATCTGCGGCGAGGCGCACGTGTTGTCGCTCGGGGTCGCCCCGGAAGCGCGCCGCCGCGGCCTTGCGCGAAGACTGCTCTCGGCCGGGCTCGGCGATCGCGAGCGGCGACCGCTCGTCGCGGCCCATCTCGAAGTCCGCAGCGGGAACCGCGGCGCCCAGGCGTTCTACCGGTCGCTCGGCTTCGAGGTCGTCGGACGGCGACGCCGTTACTACACGGACGGAGAGGACGCGCTGCTGATGACGCGCTTGCTTCGCCGGCCCGCGTCGCGTCGCGCCCCGGAAGTGGAACCCGATTCCGGCGTAAGGTCGGGCGCGTGACCACGCCGCCGCGCTCCCTCGCTCGCGTGATCGAGAACGCCCCGGAAGGAGAGGCGGGCTGGCGACTGCGCCTGGCCCTCGACGAACCGTGGCCGGCCGCGACTCCCGGCCAGTTCGTGATGCTCTCGGCGGGCGCGCAAACCGACGTGTTGCGAGACGATCCGCTCTTGCCGCGACCCATGGCGATCTACCGCGTGGACGGCGCCGCCTTCGATGTCCTCTACAAGGTCGTCGGTCGCGGGACCGGGCTCCTGGCACAGGCCCGCACCGGAGACCGGATCCGCGTCGTCGGACCCCTCGGACGAGGTTTTTCCGTGCCGACAGAACCCGGGCGGATGGTGCTCGTCGGAGGGGGAACCGGGATCGCGTCGCTCTACGACCTGGCGCGCACGGCTTCCGACCTCCACGCGGTGAAGGTGCTCCTCGGAGCGCGCAGCGGCGGGGAGATTCTCGGGCGCGCCGATTTTGCGGCACTACCGCTTGAACTCGCCATCGCGACTGACGACGGAAGCGAGGGACATCAGGGTCTTGTGACCGAATTGCTAGAGCACGACTTGAAGGGTTCGGCCGATCCTCCGAGCGTGGTCTATGCGTGCGGTCCAACGCCGATGATGGAACGCGCAGCCGACGTGTGCCGGTCGGAGGGAGTCCGCTGCGAGGTGTCGCTCGAGAACCGCATGGCCTGCGGTATCGGGGTTTGTCTGGGATGCGCCGCGCCCCGCCGCGACGGGCAAGGCTTCCACCTCGTCTGTCGTGACGGGCCGGTGTTTGACGAAGCGCAGCTCGAGTGGTCGGGGCTTCCGTGAAACCGGATCTACGGATCGAGTTTGCCGGACTCAGGCTCCGCAACCCGGTGCTCGCGGCTTCGGGCACCTTCGGTTACGGCCTCGAGATGGCTCCCCACACCGATCTCGAAAAGATCGGTGGCTTCGTCGCGAAGAGCCTCACCCTCGCGCCGCGCCACGGCAATCGACCCCCGCGGATTTCGGAAGTCTCGTCGGGGATGCTGAACTCGATCAGTCTCGAGAACGTCGGCGTCGACGCGTTCCTCGGGGAAAAGGTCCCGGCGCTGCCCCAAGGCGTGACGCTGATCGCGAGCGTGTTCGGGACCGAGGTCGCGCACTACGCGGAAGCGGCGTCGCGTCTGTCTTCGGAGCCCCGGGTTGCCGCCATCGAGATCAATGCCTCCTGTCCGCACGTCGCGAGCGGCGGCATCGAGTTCGGTCAGCGGGCGGAGATTCTCGCGGAGCTGGTCCGCGCGGTTCGCGTCGCCACGACCCGCCCGCTCCTCGTGAAACTCTCGCCGAACGTGACGGATATCGCCGCGATGGCGCGGGTGTGCGAGGGGGAAGGGGCGGACGGCATTTGTCTCATCAACGCTGTGCAGGCCATGGACGTCGATGTCGCGACGCGGAGGCCCGTCCTGTGGAACGGTCTCGGCGGGCTCTCGGGGCCTGCGATTCGACCGATCGCGCTGCGGATGGTGTGGCAGTGCGCGCAGGCGGTGTCGATTCCCATCTGCGGCATCGGCGGGGTCAGCGGGGCGGAAGACGTCTTGAAGTTCCTGCTCTGCGGTGCGCGCGCCGTCCAGGTCGGGACGGCGAACTACATCGATCCCGCGATCACCGCGACGATCGTCGACGATCTCGCCGCCCACTGCACCCGGGAAGGCGTCGCTCGAATCGAAGAATACGTCGGGGCTCTCGCCGCGCCGCGTTGGTGATTTTTCGGGGCCCGGAGCCTCGCAGGGGCGGTGTGGCTTGGTTGCCAAGTCCAGGTGTCTTCGGTACTTTTTCCGCTTAAGCGGCGCCTGTACAAGCGGACCGAGGTCCGCTTTTTTTATGCCCGCGCGCGACTTGTGGGGTTTTGCGCAGCGCCTTGTCGGGCTCCCCATGAGGGCGACTTGGGCGGTAGATGAGCGGATGTACCGAGACATACCCGAGGACTTGCGAGCTTTGATCGAGCCGTTGGCCTTAGAACACGGGCTGGAACTCGTCGACGTGTTTGTGCCCAGCGGGCGGGGTCCCGGGCGCCTCTCGGTCGTCGTCGACACGCCGAGCGGCGACGGCCGCGTGCCGATCGAGCAATGCGCGGCGCTCTCTCGGGAGCTGTCGACTCAGCTCGATGCAGCCGACCAGTTCGACGGGCGCTACACGCTGGAAGTGACCTCGCCCGGTCTCGACCGCGTGCTCGCCCGCGAGAAGGATTTTCACCGCGCTTGCGGTTCCGACATCAAGATCGAAACCCGCACGCCCGTCGATGGGGCGCGCAGGTTTCGCGGCAAACTCCTAGCGTTTCAAGATGGCGAAGCGCGGCTTTCCGTCGATGGATGCGAGCGGGTCATTCCCTTTGAGGAAGTGGCCCGCGCCAAGAGCATCTACGAGTTCAGCCGCGAGGATTTCGCCAAGCCCTGAGGTGATCCAACATGAATATCGTTCCGCTCCGTCGAGAAATCGACCAGATCGCCAAGGACAAAGGAATCGACCGCGCGACCATCGTCGACGCGCTGGAAGAAGCGATGCGCCAGGCGGCGCGCCGCAAGTTCGGCCAGGAGCGCGAGATCGAAGCGCGTTTCAACGATGAGCTCGGCGAAATCGAGCTGTTCGAATTCCGCGAAGTCGTCGAGAACGTCGACGATCCGAACACCCAGATCAGCTTGAGCGGGGCGCACGCGTTCGATCCCGAGGCCGAGCTCGGCGACGAGATCGGCGTCAAGCTCGAGGCGGCTGGTTTCGGTCGGATCCTCGCGCAGACCGCGAAGCAAGTGATCATCCAGCGGGTTCGCGACGCCGAGCGCGACATCGTCTACGAGGAGTACAAGGACCGAAAGGGTGAGATCGTCAACGGCATCGTCCGACGCTTCGAAAAAGGCGCCATCATCGTCGACCTGGGGCGCGCCGAGGCGGTGATCCCGCCCAAGGACCAAGTGCCCCGCGAGACCTACCGCCCGGGCGATCGGATCCGGGCGTACGTGCGCGAGATCAATCGCGTGAGCAAAGGGCCGCAGATCGTGCTCTCCCGCAGCTGCATCGAGATGCTGACGAAGCTCTTCGAGCAGGAAGTCCCCGAGATGTACGAGGGCATCGTCACCATCGAGTCCGCCGCACGCGAGCCGGGGGCGCGCTCGAAGATCGCGGTCGCGTCGCGCGACGGCGATGTCGATCCCGTCGGCGCGTGCGTCGGCATGAAGGGCAGCCGTGTCCAGGCGGTGGTGCAAGAGCTCCGCGGCGAGCGGATCGACATCGTTCCGTGGAGCCCGGACACGGCGCGGTACGTGTGCAGCGCACTCGCGCCGGCGCAGGTTTCGAAGGTCATCATCGACGAGGCGGAAAAGTCGCTCGACGTCATCGTGCCCGACGATCAGCTCTCTCTCGCCATCGGGCGGAAAGGCCAAAACGTACGGCTCGCCGTGCAGCTTTCGGGCTGGAAGATCGACATCAAGAGCGAATCGAAGATGCGCGAAGTGGCGCAGTGGATCGCCGAAGCGGTCTCCATCGTCGAGGGGTGCGGCGACCCGGAAGCCGAGCTCTTGCTGCAGCGCGGTATCACCTCTCTCGAGGATTTGGCCGCGTGTCAAACCGAATTGTTGGCGTCGCTGCCGGGTATCGATGAGGCGGGCGCCGAAGGCATCAAGGCGCGAGCGGCTGAGCTCGCGGTGCAAAAAGCCGCCGAGGCGGCAGAGGCAGCTGCGGCGGCAGAAGCTGAAGCGGCGCGCGAAGCGGCACTGGCTGCAGAAGCGCCTGCGGACGCGCCCACGGCAGGCGGAAGCGAGGAGGCGACCGCCTAGGCGGGAAACTTATGGCGAATATCAGAGCCTACAAGCTCGCGGAAGAGCTCGGAATCGAGCGCAACGAGTTCGTCGACAAGGCGAAGACCTTGGGCGTCGACTTGAAGAGCGCCATGGCCGCGATCGGGGAAGAGGAAGCCGCCATGCTTCGCGAGAAGCTCGGCGAGAAGCGCCGCAAGGACGTGACGGAAGCGCGCGTCGAGCGTCGTGGCGGCTCCGCCGTGATTCGCCGGCGGAAGCGAAAAGCGAAACCGGAACCGCCGCCGCCCCCGGAGCCCGAACCCGAGCCGGCGCCTGTCGAAGCGACTCCCGAAGAGCCCGCTGCGCCCGCGCCGCCCGTCGAGTCACCCGTCGTCGAGGAGCCGCCGCCCGTTCCCGAGCAGGTCGAGCCGGTGGAAGCGCCGCCGGTCGTCGCACCTCCGGTCGAGCCACAGCCCCCCGTCGCGACGCCCGAGGCGCCCGCGCCTGCGGTCGCCGCGTCCGCTGCGCCCGAGGCACCGGCCGCACCCGCACCGGGCCCGGCCGAGTCGGGCGATCGCGGCCGCGTCGCGCCGGCGGACCGGAAAGGGACGAAGCGCAAGCAGTTCAAAGAAGTCGTCAACCTGCGCGAGCAGGAGCAGATCGCCCGCCAGGTCACCAGCCGTACCACCGGTCGGCAGCAACCGGTCATCGCGAACCCGAGAAACTTCGCCAGCCAAAAGCGACGCGGAAAGAAGGCCGCGCCCGCAGCGGCAGCGGCGCCGAAAGCCCAGAAGCGCGTCGTGCGCGTCGACGGCTCCATCAGCGTCGCCGAGCTCGCGAAACAGCTCGGTGCGAAAGCGGCAGACGTGCAGGGGCGCTTGATGGGGCTCGGCACGATGGTGTCAGTCAACCAAGCGATCGAGGCCTCGGTTGCCGCGGAAGTCGCCAAGCAGTTCGGTTTCGAAGTTCAGGACGTGGGCTTCCAAGAAGAGGCCGTCCTGTCTCAGACCACCGAAGAAACGAGCGAAGGGCAGCCGCGGCCCCCGGTGGTGACGGTCATGGGACACGTCGACCACGGGAAAACGACGCTGCTCGACGCGTTGCGCGAAGCGAACGTGGTCGAGGGAGAAGCGGGCGGCATTACGCAGCACATCGGTGCGTACCAGGCCCGGCTCGGTTCGAACGTCATCACCTTTATCGATACGCCGGGCCACGCGGCGTTCACCGCGATGCGTGCGCGCGGAGCTGAGGTGACGGACATCGTCATTCTCGTCATCGCGGCGACCGACGGCATCATGCCCCAGACCGTCGAGGCGATCGATCACGCGAAAGCCGCAGGAGTTCCGATCGTCGTCGCCGTGAACAAGACCGACCTGCCCGACGCGAACTCTCAGATGGCGCGTCAGCGACTGATGGAACACGACCTCGTCCCGGAAGAGTTCGGTGGCGACGTGCAGTGCATCGATATCTCGGCGCTGAAGAAGACCGGGCTCGATGCATTGCTCGAAGCCGTGGTGCTTCAGTCGGAGCTTCTGGAGCTTACGGGCGACGCGACCTTGCGCGCCGAAGGCGTGGTGCTCGAAGCGCAACTCGATCGCGGTCGCGGTCCCGTAGCGACCGTGCTCGTCAAGACCGGGACGCTCCATCGGGGAGACACGGTCGTCGTCGGCACCGTTTCGGGTCGCGTCCGCTCGATGCTGAACGAGCACGGCGAGAACCTGAAAGAGGCCGGCCCATCGACGCCCGTGCGTTTGGTGGGGCTCTCGGCGGTTCCCAGTGCGGGTGAAGCGTTCAACGTCGTCGAGTCCGAGCGCGTCGCCAAGCAGATCATCGCTCACCGGGAAGACGAGCGACGGGCGACTCCCGAGGCCGCAGCGCGGCCCCAGGTGTCGCTTGAAGATCTCTTCGCGCAAGCGGAGGGCGACGGCCCGCGGGAGCTCAACGTCGTGGTGAAGGCCGACACACAGGGCTCGGCCGAAGCGCTCCGCGACTCGCTCCTCTCGATCGACAGCGACAAAGTCAATCTGTCGGTCATCCACAGCGCCGTCGGCGCCGTGACCGAGAGCGATGTTCAGCTCGCGAAGGCCAGCGACGCCATCGTTGTGGGTTTCCACGTTCGACCCGACAATGCCGGAAGAAAAGCCGCCGAGCAGATGGGTGTCGATGTACGCACGCACCAGATCATCTACGAAGCGATCGACAGTGTGCGCACGGCGATGGCCGGTTTGCTGCCGCCGAACACCGAGGAGAAGTACCTCGGCCGCGCGGAGGTCAAGCAGACGTTCACGATTCCGAAGACCGGAACGATCGCGGGAAGCCAAGTCACCGACGGCCTGATCCGGCGATCGGCGTCGTGTCGGCTGCTGCGGGACGGCGTCCAGATCTATCAGGGCAAGTTCTCGTCGCTGAAGCGCTTCAAGGACGACGCGCGGGAAGTCCAAAACGGCCTCGAGTGCGGTATCGGAATCGAGGGCTACAACGACGTCAAAGTCGGAGATGTGATCGAAGCCTTTGAGGTCGAGGAAAAGGCCGCCGAGCTCTAGGCGCGTCCGCCCATGGTCGTCGGCGCAGCGCGGGTCGAGCTTTGGGTCGAGGGGTCGCGCTCGCTCAAACAAAAGCGGGGGGTGGTCCGCGCGATTGCCGCTCGCGTCACAAACCGTTTCAATGTTTCACTCGCCGAGATCGAAGGGCAGGGTACGTGGCAAGTCGCCGTGCTGGGTGTGGCGGCCGTCGGCATGAGTGCGCAACCGCTCATGCGGCGTCTCGAGACGGTGATCGAGTTCATCGAGGAGCTTCACTTGGCCGAGGTGCGAGACCAGCAGATCGAAACCTGGTCGTTCGACGACGATCACGATGGCGCGACCCTGGCCGACGGGTTCGCAGAAGAGGCCCCCGAATGACGCGACGGACCGAACGCGTGGGTGAAGTGATCCGAGCGGAGATGGCGCGTCTCCTGCGAGAGGAAACGAGCGATCCGCGGATCCGGCTCGTCACCTTGACCCGAATCGACCTGTCGCCGGATTTTCGCAACGCCCGCGTGTATTGGAGCAGTCCCGATGTCGATTCCCCGGAGACTGCGCTCGCGATGGGCGAAGGGCTCGCCAGCGCTGCTGGCTTCCTGCGTCGTCGACTGGCGGGCGAGCTCGAGATCAAGCGGGTTCCGCAACTCGAGTTCCGACACGATCCCTCGCTCGCGCTGGCGACGGAGACCCTGGCGCTGCTCCGCAGCGTGACCCACTCGGAGGACGCGGGCGATGGCGCGGAATAGAAAGCGGCGAGAGCGTCCGGGACCGTCGGGTTTTCTGGTGGTCGACAAACCGAAAGGCATCACGTCTCACGACGTCGTCGACGCGGCGAGGCGGTGGTTCGGAACCCGTCGCATCGGACATTTGGGCACTCTCGATCCGTTGGCCACGGGCGTCTTGCCTCTGGCCGTGCGCGACGCGACGAAGCTCATCCCGTTCCTGCCCGAAGCGACGAAGCACTACAGCGGCACGATCCGCCTGGGCGAGGCGACGGATACCTTCGACGCCGAAGGGACGGTGATCAGCCGGCACGAGGGGCCTTTCCCGGAGCCCGAAACGGTGCGCCAGGTCCTCGCGGAATTCGAGGGCGACATCCTGCAACAGCCCCCGATGTTCAGTTCCGTGAAACACGGCGGTGAGCCGCTCTACCGGTTGGCGAGACGCGGTGAGACCGTCGAACGCGAGCCGCGGAAAGTCCGGATCCACGAGATCTCGATGAAAGCCTATACGCCCCCCGACCTCGGCATCGACGTGCGCTGCACCCCGGGTACCTACGTTCGGGCCCTGGCGGATGATCTCGGTCAGCGCTTGGGGTGCGGCGCCCATCTCGCTGGATTGAGACGGCTCGCGAGCGGCTCGTTTTCGATCGAAGACGCGAAGACGCCGGAGGAACTCGACGCGTTGGCCGAAGCGGAGCTCGCCTCGGTCCTCGTCCCGCCGAACGAGGCTCTCGGAATCCCGGCGGTTCGAATACCCCGCGACGCCGTCGGCCGTGTCCGCAACGGCTCCGCCGTCCCGTGCCCACCGCTCGGCGGTCCTCCTCCGCGTCCGGGGGCCCGAGTGATGGTTGTGGACGACAACGAGCAAGGCGTCGCGCTGGGGGAAATTCGACCCGATCGTAAGATCCATCCGCTGCGGGTGTTTCCGGCGGTAGAGCCTACGCATTGACGCTCGGTTGCCCGGGCTTTTCGCCTCTGATAAACCTTCGCCGCTCGTCCGCCTTCGCGACGGGTGGCTAGGCCGTAGAGGTGGGTGCCGAAAGGTCCGAAAGTGATTAGCGCCGAAAGCAAGCAACAGCTCATCGACAAATATCGAACGCACGAAAAGGACACCGGGTCGCCCGAGGTCCAGGTGGCGCTCCTCACGGAGCGGATCAACGGACTCCAGGATCACTTCCGCACCCACAAGAAGGATCATCACTCGCGGCGAGGGCTGCTCAAACTGGTCAGCCAGAGGCGTCGATTGCTGAACTACCTGCGGGGCTCATCGCAGGAGCGATATCAGTCGCTGATCGGGGAGCTCGGTCTCCGCCGCTAGCGAAGCGAATTCCGCCTGAAAGGCAGGCGGCCATCCCGCACGTGTCATCTGATGGGCAGAAGGCACACGATGTGGCGGGGTTAACAGTAAGGGCGCGTCCCCCGAGAGCGACGAATGTGGGAGTCGGTGATCGGCGAAGCTGGCCTTCTCCGATCCGCGATCCCGCATTCACGACCTAGGGCCCCCGGACGCCCCATCCAGTCGTACCGAAACCCCACTTCAACCCGGGGTGTCGGTTAAGGGAAACACATGCCGTATTGGTTCCACGCCGAATCCGTCACCGCGGAGATCGGTGGACGAACGCTTCGAATCGAAACCGGAAAACTCGCGAAGCAAGCCGCTGGTGCTTGCGTCGTCACCTACGGCGACACCGCCGTCTTGGCGACGGTCGCCTGCGCGAAGCCGCGCGAAGGCGTCGATTTCTTTCCGCTCACCGTCGACTTCGTCGAGAAGACATCGGCCGCCGGTAAGATTCCGGGTGGCTTCTTCAAGCGCGAAGCGCGTCTCTCGGATCGAGAAATCCTCGTCTGTCGATTCATCGACCGCGCGTGCCGTCCGCTCTTCGACGACGGTTATCGAGACGAGACACAAATCATCTGCACCGTACTCGCCGCCGACGGCGTGAACTCGCCCGACATCCCGGCCTTCATCGGAGCGTCGGCCGCCTTGTCGATTTCGGGCCTGCCCTTCAACGGACCGATCGGCGCCGTTCGTGTGGGCCGGGTCGGAGGTGACTTCGTCACGAACCCGACGCCCGAGCAGAAGGAAGGCAGCGACTTCGATCTCGTGGTTGCGGGCAGCCGAAAGGCCCTGGTGATGGTCGAAGGTGGGGCCGACGAAGCCACCGAGCCGGAAGTGCTCTCCGCTTTGCAGTTCGCGCACGGCGAGATTCTCCCGCTACTCGACGTTCAAGAGGAGCTTGTCAAGAAGGCCGGCAAGCCGCGCATGGTGATGCCGGATTCGGCGGACCACAGCGCGCTCGAGCAACGGATTCGCGGTGCTGCGGAAGCGAAGCTTTCCGAAGCGGTACGGATTACGACCAAGGCCGAGCGCTACGCCGCGATCGACGAAGTCGAGTCCGCGGTGGTCGACGAAATCGTGAGCGAGTACCGCAAGGAGAAAGTGCCCCTCGACAGCCTCGAAGCCGTGGAGGAACGGCGCGCCGGGTTGCGGGAGCTTTCGGGCAACACGAAGCACATCCTGCACGATCTCCGCTCAGAGCTGATGCGCGAGCGAATCCTGGCGGAAGGCGTGCGGATCGACGGACGCTCGGCGAAAGACATTCGACCCATCGCCGCTGAAGTGCGCGCTTTCCCGCGCGCCCACGGCGCCGCGCTCTTTACCCGCGGCGAGACCCAGGCGTTGGTCTACGCGACGCTGGGCAGCGCGAGCGACGCGCAGACCATCGACGCACTGACGGAGCGAACGCAAAAGCGCTTCATGCTCCACTACAACTTCCCTCCGTTTTCCGTAGGCGAAGCCCGGTTCCTGCGCGGCGCCTCGCGACGCGAGATCGGGCACGGACATCTGGCGGAGCGCGCGATTGCGCAGGTTCTCCCCGACGAAGAGGACTTTCCGTACACCGTGCGCGTGGTCTCGGAGACGCTCGAGTCGAACGGTTCCTCGTCGATGGCTTCGGTTTGCGGGGCCACCCTGGCCTTGCTCGATGCGGGCGTCGAACTCAAGGCGCCGGTGGCGGGTATCGCCATGGGCCTCATCGAAGACGGCGACCGCTACGCGGTGTTGTCCGACATCCTGGGCGACGAGGACCACTTGGGCGACATGGACTTCAAAGTCGCCGGTACGACCAAGGGCGTCACCGCTCTTCAGATGGACATCAAGATCGACGCCGTGAACTGGAAGGTCATGGAAGAAGCCCTCGCCCAGGCGAAAGAGGGACGTCTTCACATCCTTTCGTGCATGGAGAGCGAGACCCGCGAACTCTTGGGCGGCGAGTTCGCGGCACGGGAAGATCTCTCGGAGTGGGCCCCGCGCCTCGAGGTGCTGCAGGTCAAGCCCGATCGTATCCGCGACATCATCGGGCCCGGCGGCCGCGTGATTCGCGGCATCCAGGACATGACCGGCGCGAAGGTCGATATCGACGACTCGGGCGAGGTCACCATCTTCTCGCCGGATCGCGCGGCGCTCGAACGCGCCCAAGCGATGATCGAAGAGCTGACCCAGGAAGCCGAGCTGGGCAAGACGTACTGGGGCAAGGTCAAGCGCGTGACCGACTTCGGCGCTTTCGTGGAGATCTTCCCGGGCACCGACGGATTGATCCACATCAGCCATTTGGCCGAAGCGCGTGTGGAGAAGGTCACCGACGTCGTCGCCGAAGGGGACGAAGTGCTCGCCAAGTGCATCGATATCGATCCGAGCGGCCGCATCCGACTGTCTCGGAAGGAAGCGCTCGCCGAGGCGATGACCGCCGACTAGGAGCCACCGACCGCCATGGCGCCCCCCCCGCCCCGCGTCTCGATCAAGCGTGTTCCCGGCAACGAGGATCTCGCGCTGCCGGCGTACGCGACCCCGGGCGCGGCCGGCCTCGATCTGCCGGCGGCCGTCGGCCCGGGCTGCGTGATCAAGCCCGGAGAGCGGACCCGCGTGCCGACGGGCTTTGCGATCGCGCTGCCGGAGGGCTTCGAGGCGCAGATCCGTCCCCGAAGCGGCTTGGCGGCACGCACAGGACTCCTCATCCCGAACGCTCCAGGTACGATAGATTCCGATTACCGGGGGGAGATCCAAGTGCTTCTGTGGAACGCGGGTCCGGAGGAAGAGACGCTTTCGCGCGGCGATCGCATCGCTCAGCTGGTGATCGCTCCCGTCGTCCAGGTCGAACTCGTCCCGGTAGACGAACTTCCTGCCACCGAGCGGGGAGACGGCGGCTTCGGTCACACAGGTCAGGGAGCCCGGTGAGCGGTTCGTCCTCGGACGCCCCGCCGTTCCCGCCGCCGCTCGGCAGCGAACCGGTCCGCCCGCGCCCGCCCACTCCCGAAGGGCAGACGGGGCCGCGCAGGAATCACAGCAACCTGACGTTGCGCCTCGTCACGGCGGCACTTCTGATCCCGCCGGTCTTGTTCGCCATCTACCGAGGCGGCGCTTGGGTGCTCGGGTGCGTGGTCGCGGCGACGCTCCTCGCATTGCGCGAGTTCTACGATTTGATCGAAGAGAAAGGCGCGCATCCGATTCGCGGCTTCGGCTACGTCGCGGGCGCGGCTCTGCCCGTGCTGGCCTTCCTCGGCGCACAGGAACAAGCGCTCGTGCTGTTCACCCTCGTGTTGCTTTCGATGATGCTGGTTCAGCTGACGAAGGCGCGGATCGGCGAGGCGTTGGGGAGTATCTCGGGCACGTTCTTCGGCGTCTTCTACATCGGGTGGTTGCTCTCCTATGCCGTGGTCTTGCGCGAGTTCCACGCCTCCGTAGCCAGCACGCGCTGGGGCGAGAGCCTCGCCGAGCGGATGCACCCCGAGGTCGGCGCTTTCTACCTCTTTTTCACCATCACGATCGTCGTTCTGGGCGACTGCGGGGCTTACTTTGCGGGTCGGGCGTACGGTCGACGTCGCTTGGCACCGCGGATCAGCCCCGGCAAGACGGTCGAGGGCGCGCTCGGCGCCCTGGCCGCCGGAACCCTCGGTGGGCTGGCGGTGAAGGAGGCGTTCGACATTTTCGCTCCGGCGCTCTCCTACGAACTTTCTTTCCCGATGGCCGGGGTCCTCGGGTTTCTCCTGGCACTGGTCGGGATGTTGGGAGATCTCGTCGAATCGCTTCTCAAGCGAGACGCGAAGGTGAAAGACAGCGGTCGATTGCTGCCCGGGACCGGCGGCGTACTCGACCGCATCGATTCAAACCTGTTGGCGATTCCGGTGATGTATCACCTGCTACTCGCCTACACCTACTTCAAGGTCGATTGATCGATGATCGAACGCTACTCCCGACCCGAGATGTCGGCGATCTGGAGCGATCAGGGACGCTTCGAACGCTGGCTCGCGGTAGAAATCGCCGTCTGCGAAGTCCTCGCCGAACGGGGAGAGATTCCGGCAGAAGCGGTCGCCGAAATCCGCGAGCGCGCGAACTTTGATCCCGCCCGCATCGCGGAGATCGAAGCCGAGGTTCGTCACGACGTCATCGCTTTTCTCACGAACGTCGCGGAATACGTCGGACCCTCGTCGCGGTTCGTGCACTACGGTATGACCTCGAGCGACGTGCTCGATACGTCGCTGGCCCTCCAGATCCGCGATGCCGGGAAACTCCTCCTCGACGGGCTCGACCGCATGATTCGCGTGCTCCGCGAACGGGCGCTCGAGCACCGTCACACCGTGATGGTCGGGCGTACGCACGGCGTTCACGCAGAACCGACGACCTTCGGTCTCAAGTTGTTGGTTTTCTTCGAAGAGTTCCGCAGAGGGCGGAACCGTTTCGAGGCGGCCCTGGCCGAAGCTTCCGTGGGGAAGATCTCGGGCGCCGTCGGAACCTTCGCGCATCTCGACCCGGAGATCGAAGAGGCCGTCTGTCGGAAGCTGTCGATCGGCTTCGAGCCGGTGTCGACCCAAGTCGTGCAGCGCGATCGGCACGCGGCTTTCCAGACGGCCCTGGCCTTGATCGCCTCGACCATCGAAAAAGTGGCCGTCGAGTTCCGACATTTAGCGCGCACCGAAGTCGGCGAAGTGGAAGAGGAGTTCGGCAAAGGGCAAAAGGGATCGTCCGCGATGCCCCACAAACGAAACCCGTGGCGATTCGAGAACGTGACGGGTTTGGCGCGGCTCGTTCGAAACTACGCCGGCGCCGCCCTTGAAAACCAAGCCCTCTGGCACGAGCGCGACATCAGCAATTCTTCCGTCGAGCGCGTCATCTTCCCCGACGCGACCATCCTCGTCGATTTCATGTTGCACCGCATGGCGGGTTTGACGGAGAGCCTCGTGGTGCGGCCCGATCGCATGCGCGAGAACCTCGAGTTCTCGAGGGGATTGGTCTTCAGCGGTACGCTCCTGCTCGAGCTGTCGCGAAGCGGGATCTCGCGCGAAGAGGCCTACCGGTTGGTTCAGCGCCACGCCATGGACACGTGGGATCAGGGCGGATCGTTCCAGGATCGTATCCACAGTGATCCCGAGATCGGCGCTCACTTGACCAAGGAAGAGATCGAACGGGCGTTCGATCTCGGGCACGCACTGCGCAACGTCGATCACATCTTCCGCCGCGTCTTGGGTTCGGAGTTCGCCTCATGAAGATGAAGTTCTGGGTATCGGTCACGCTCAAACCGGACGTTCTCGACCCTGAGGGAGTCGCCATCCAGAGGGCCGCTGTCGAACTCGGCCACGAGGGCGTGCAAAGTGTCCGGCAAGGGAAACTTTTCGAGATCGACCTCGTCGCGGAAGACGCAGAAGCGGCCGAAGCCCAAATAGGCGAGCTCGCCGACAAGCTGCTCGCCAACCCGGTGATCGAACGCTTTCAGATCGAGCGCGCAGAAGGCTAGGGGGCTCTCTTGTTCGCGGTGCTTCAGTTCCCCGGATCGAACGACGACCGAGACATGGTCTTCGCGATGAAGAGCGTGCTCCAGGTGCCGACCCAACTCGCGTGGCACGGCGACAGCGACCTCCCAGCGGGCACTCGCGGCGTTCTGCTTCCCGGTGGCTTCTCCTACGGCGACTATCTACGTTGCGGAGCCATGGCGCGTTTCTCGCCGATCATGGCAGCCGTGAAGCGCTTCTCCGAAGCCGGCGGTCCGGTGCTCGGCACGTGCAACGGTTTCCAGATCCTGTGCGAGTCGGGCCTTCTCCCCGGTGTATTGAGACGCAACCGCGACCTGCTCTTCATCTGCGGGGACGTCTCGCTGCGGGTTGAAGTACAAGCCGCGCCGTTCTCCTCGCGCGCCGCGGTCGGCCAGGTGCTGCGCATTCCGATCAAGCACGGGGAAGGCGCGTACTTCGTCCCGCCCGAAGAACTCGAAACCTTGGAGGCGAACGGCCAGGTGCTCCTGCGCTACTGCGACGGCGAGGGTCGGGTCGACGGCGCGGTAAACCCCAACGGATCGGTCGCGAACATCGCCGGGGTGACGAACGCGGCGGGCAACGTGCTCGGCCTGATGCCCCATCCCGAACACGCGGTGGAGCCGAGCCTCGGTGGGACCGACGGCTTGGCGATTCTGGGCTCCGTCGTCGACGCGGTCCGCGCGTCGTGAAGGAGCCCCGCGTCGATCTCGAGCTCGCGCTGGAGCACGGCCTCACGCCGGAAGAGTACGCGCAGATCGAAGACATCCTGGGCCGAGTGCCGAGTTTCTCGGAGCTCGGGATTTTCTCGGTCATGTGGTCGGAGCACTGCTCTTACAAATCGAGCAAGCGACACCTGAAAGCTCTTCCGACGTCGGCGCCCCACGTGTTGCAGGGACCGGGAGAGAACGCCGGCGCGATCGACCTGGGGGACGGACTGGCGGCGGTCTTCAAGATCGAAAGTCACAACCACCCTTCGTTCATCGAGCCGCGCCAGGGCGCCGCAACCGGGGTCGGCGGCATCATCCGCGACATCTTCACCATGGGCGCGCGCCCGGCCGCTTCACTCGATTCCATTCGGTTCGGGCCGCTCGACGATCCGCTCCACCGAAGGCTCCTCCGCGGCGTTGTCGAGGGGATTGGCGCTTACGGCAATTGTGTGGGCGTCGCGACGGTCGGGGGCGAGACCACGTTTCACCCCTGCTATCGCGGAAACATCCTCGTGAACGCCATGAACGTCGGCGTGGTCGCGGCAGATCGGATCTTCCTGGCGCGTGCGCCGGGCGTGGGCAATCCCGTGATCTACGCCGGTGCGAAGACCGGTCGCGACGGAATTCACGGCGCGAGCTTGCTCGCTTCCGCGGAATTCGGCGAACAGGACGAAGACAAGCGCCCGACGGTCCAAGTCGGCGACCCGTTCACCGAGAAGTGCCTCATCGAAGCCTGCCTCGAACTCATGCAGACCGAGCACATCGTCGGCATCCAAGACATGGGCGCGGCGGGCCTCACGTGTTCGTCTTTCGAAATGGCTTCGAACTCGGGAACGGGAATCGAGATGGATCTCGATTCGGTTCCGCGTCGCGCCGAAGGCATGACACCCTACGAGCTCCTCCTCTCCGAAAGTCAGGAGCGGATGTTGTTGGTGGCGCGCGACGGCTCCGAAGATGCGGTGTGCGAAGTGTTCCGCCGTTGGGGACTCGACGCGACGGTGGTGGGTCGTGTGACCGATAGCGGACGGATGCGCGTCCGTTCAGGCGGTCGCGTGGTCGTCGACATCCCCGTCGATCCGGTCGCGGCGAGCTCCCCGGAACTCGACCGCGAGTTCCGCGAGCCGGCCGATTTGGGGGAGCGCCAGAAGCTCGATCTCGCGTCGATCGCACCGGAAGAAGCGCCCGCCGAAGCCCTGGAAGCGCTCCTCGCGGATCCGAATTTCTCCTCGAAGGCCTGGGTGTATCGCCAGTACGACCAGCTCGTGCAGGGCAACACGCTCGTGGGTCCCGGCTCTGACGCAGCGGTCGTCCGCGTGAAACGCGACGGCGAGGCGACGGACAAGGCGCTCGCGATCTCGGTGGATTGCAACCCGCGCCATTGTTGGCTCGACCCCTACCAGGGCGCGGTCGGCGCCGTCGCCGAGGCGGCGCGGAACGTCGCCTGCACGGGGGCGACCCCCCTCGCGGTGACGAACTGTCTGAACTTCGGGAACCCCGAGAAGCCCGAGATCATGTGGGAGCTCCGTCAGGCGATCGCCGGGTTGGGCGATGCCGCAGCGGCTTTGGGAACTCCGGTCGTCTCGGGCAACGTGTCGCTCTACAACGAAACCCACGGGAGCGCGATCTACCCGACGCCGACCATCGGCATGGTCGGCTTGCTCGAGCCCCTCGAGTGCTGCGTCGGCAGCCACTTTCCCGACGCCGACCTGGCGATTGTCCTCCTCGGCGAAACCCGAGAAGAGCTCGGTGGCTCGAGTTGGCTTGCGATTCGACGAGGCCTCGAGGCCGGCACGCCGCCGCGCGTCGATCTCGCCCACGAGCGCAGGCTCCACGCGCTGCTCGCCGAAGGCGCGCACACCGGTGTCGTGGCCTCGGCGCATGATCTCTCCGATGGTGGCTTTGCCGTCGCCCTGGCCGAGGCGTGCTTCGGCGGAAGCGAGTCCATCGGGGCGACGGCGACCTTATCGGGAGCGATGCGACCCGAGGCGCTGCTGTTCGGCGAGTCGACGGGCCGCGTGCTCACTGCCACGGCGGATGCCGAAGCGTGGCTCGCGATGGCGGACCGACGCGGTGTCCCGGCACAGGAAATCGGTCGGACCGGCGGTCGCGCGTTGACGATCCGGTCCGCCGACGGCGAGGTCTGGATCGAGAGCGACCTCGCCCGCTTGCGCGAGATATGGGCTACCTCTCTCGCGTGTCAGCTCGACGGCAAGGAATCGACCTCGTGAGCTCCGACTTGCACCACGTCGCCCGCGCGCGCGAAGCCGAGCGCCCGCGCGACGAATGCGGCGTCGTCGGCGTCCACGGCCACCCCGAAGCGGCGAAAATCACGTATCTCGGGCTCTACGCCCTGCAGCACCGGGGCCAGGAGAGTGCGGGGATCTGCAGCGCTCAGGGCGGCGAACAATTCGCCCACCGCGCCATGGGGTTGGTTTCGGAGATCTTCGACGAGCAGATTCTCAGCAAGCTCCCTGGACGCCATGCGATCGGCCACGTCCGCTACTCGACGACCGGCGAGTCGCAGCTCCGCAACGCGCACCCGATTTGTGTGAAC
The DNA here is from genome assembly GCA_965223705.1 of Myxococcota bacterium. Lineage (GTDB taxonomy): Bacteria > Myxococcota_A > UBA9160 > UBA9160 > UBA6930 > UBA6930. The sequence continues at coordinate 1,376,858 of OZ245015.1, forward strand.
ACCGACGGTGGGCCTGTCGCCGTCGCGCACAACGGCAACATCGTCAATGCAGCAGCGATTCGCCGGGAGCTCGAGGGGCGGGGCGCCATCTTCAGCACGACTTCGGACAGCGAGGTGGTGCTCCACCTACTGGCGCGGTCGCGCGAGAACACGATCGAAGAGCGGCTTGTCGATGCGCTGTCGAGGCTCCGCGGCGCGTTCAGTTTGCTCGCGCTGACGCAAGACGGTTTCGTGGCCGCACGCGATCCCCACGGCTTCCGCCCGCTGACCCTCGGGCGACTCGGAGGTGCTTGGGTCGCGGCGAGCGAAACCTGCGCGCTCGATCTGATCGGGGCCGAAGCTTTGCGAGACGTCGATCCCGGCGAAGTCGTGATCGTGCGGCGAGGGCGGTTGCGCTCGCTGCGACCATTTCCCCGGGTGCCCGCGGCGTTCTGCATCTTCGAATACATCTATTTCGCGCGACCGGACTCGAATCTCGCCGGGGGCAACGTCTACCATTTCCGCAAAGAGCTGGGGCGCACGTTGGCGCGGGAGCACGGCGTCGACGCGGACATGGTGGTTCCGTTGCTCGATTCGGGGAGCGCCGCGGCCCTGGGTTTCGCCGAAGAGTCCGGTATCCCCTACGAAACGGCACTCATTCGCAATCACTTCGTGCACCGAACGTTTATTCAGCCGGCACAATCGATTCGCCACTTCGGCGTCAAGGTGAAACACAACGCGATCGGAGACGTCTTGCGCGGCAAGCGCGTCGTACTGGTCGACGATTCGATCATCCGCGGCACCACGCTCACGACGATCGCGAAAGTGTTACGCGGCGCCGGCGCACGAGAAGTGCATGTGCGCATTTCCGCGCCCCCGACCATCGGCCCCTGCCACTACGGCATCGACATGCCGACCCGTGAGGAGCTGATCGCCCACGAACTCGAGGTCGATGAAATCCGCGAGCGGGTCGGCGCCGATTCCCTGGCGTATCTCTCCGTCGACGCCCTTCGCCGGGTCTCCCAGCGCCTCAAGCACGGGATCTGCGATGCCTGCTTCTCCGACGAGTACCCCGTCGCGGTCGATCCCGAGGCGCCTCCGCCGCAGCTGTCCCTGTTCCGACCCGTCGAAGAAAATACGTAGGCTTCCGCCCTCGCTCGTCCCCCGACTGAGACTCCACGTAAACCCGCAGCGATGTCGCGCCGATGAGAAGGCGTCGCCCCGGCGTTTCGAGCGAGCGATTCCCGGGCGATGGGTGGAGTACGCCTCGTCGATGAAGCGCAGCCTGCAGCTCACCTTCGACCAGCCGACGGATTTTCTCCGCGAATGGGAGACGAACCTGTCGGTGGGCGGTGCCGTCGTCCCGAGCGGCGACACCTGGGAAGTGCGCGAGTTGGTGAGTCTCGAGCTCTCTTTCTCGTTTATGGATGGAAGAGAGACATTCGACGCCGAGGTGGTGTTCGCGGATCCGTCGGGCAAAGTGATGGTGCAGCTCAACGTCCCGGCGATGGAAGTGCGCGGCCGAATCGAACCCTTGGTCGAAGCCGCGAAGCAGCAATCGGCGGGCGGCGGTGCCGCACCTGCCCCCGCGCCATCTGCGCCGCTCCCCGAGCCGATCCTCGAGACGGAACCGCTCGACGCGTTCGATATTTCTTCCTCGGCGGACGAGCCCGCCCTCGATTTCTCACTCGAGGCTTCCGACGACCCGTTCGATCGGTCCGCGGTAGATCTCGGCGAAGCTGAAGACTCGGAGCTCGCCGGCCTCGATCTCGACAGCATCGATATCGAATCACTGAGTAGCGAGCCCGAGCTCGAGAGCGACGCGTTCGACGCTGCGGCGCTCGACGCGGCGAGCGAGGCGCCACTCGAAGACGCGGGCGCCGTGTCGGACCCCGGCGAGTTTCTGGCCGAAGATCTCGAGACCGGGATCGAGGAGGATTCCGGGGCGCTTCTCGGTGATGATTCGCCCCAAGCGTTCGCAGAGATGCGCGACCTCGACGCGTTCGAAGGCGAGGAGCTCGCCCACGGATTCGACGGGCAGGAGCTCGAAGCCGAGGCGTATGAAACCGGTGAGTTCGAGGTGTTGTCGGACGCGGGTGATTCCGTCTCCGAAGAAGGCCAGGCGAGTGAGCCGGACATCGAAATCGTTTCCGGGGACGATTTCACGGATCGTCGCGGCGCGATCCGCGAGCAAGCGCGCGTTCCCGTGCGCGTCGACGCGAACAACGTCTCCTTCGAGGGCCGCACCCGCGACTTGAGCGATACGGGTGTGCTGATTTCCGTCGATGGCAGCGAGTTGCCGGTGGGTAAGCAGGTGATGATCTCGCTCACGCACCCCGACACCGGCGAAGCGATCGAGGTCCCGGGAACCGTGAAGAGGCATATCGACACGGAAGGGACCGTCGCGGCCGTCGGGGTCGAGATCGAGGGTTCCGAAGGGGAGATGCGCCGCTTCGAATCACTCGTGCAGAATATCCAGCAGGTCGAACACGAGCGTCGCGCCTCGGGAATCAGCGGTGTCATCGAAGAGCTCGGCATGCCGAACTTGCTGCAGATGCTGGCTCAGAGCTCCCCTCAAGGCACGCTCACTGTCACCAACGGCACGGAAGAGGGCGTCATCGCTTTCGAGGGCGGTGTTCTCCGCTATTCGCGCCTCGGCACCCTCGGCGGTTCCAAGGCCTTCGGGCGAATGCTCGGCTGGGAATCCGGCCACTTCCAGTTCGTCGGGCAGGTCGACCCGCTTCCGAACGAAGATCCGCCGGTCTCTCTCGAGGCGGCGCTGCTCGACGCGATCCGACTGCGCGACGAAGAGGCACGCGAGCCGCGCGCCGAAATCGAGCCGAGCGTCGTCCTCTCCGTCGACATGGAAGCTCTCGCGCGCGATGGGGCGAACCTCGACAAGACCCAAGAAGCGGTCGTCGATCTCGCGGCCGCGGGCTTTACCGTGCGACGCGTGCTCGACATCATCCCCGAGTCCGACGGCACGATTCTCCGCTCCATCGAAGAGCTCCGCGAGCTCGGCATCGTCAAGCTCTAGTTCTAGGGCCGGGAATACGCGTTGATCACCGTGTCGCGGCGGAAACGTTCGTCGTCGCGGTTCGGGTAGTCGATGTTGTAGTGCAGGCCGCGGCTTTCCTTGCGGCTGCGCGCGCAATCGATCACGAGCTCTGCGACGCAGGACAAGTTGCGCAGCTCGATCAGATCCGTCGTCAACCGGAAGTTCCAGTAGTACTCGGTGATCTCTTCGCGCAGGAGCTCGATACGGCGTTTCGCTCGGGCGAGCCGTTTGTCGCTGCGCACGATTCCCACGTAGTTCCACATGAACTGCCGGATCTCGTCCCAGTTCTGCTTGATGACGACGGCTTCCGAGCTTTCCGTCGCCGAGCCCTCTTCCCATTCCGGAATGCTCGATTCGGGCGGGGGGAGATCGCTCACCCGTTCGAGCAGGGCGTCGGCCGCAGCGTTCGCAAAGACGACGCCTTCGAGCAACGAGTTGGAAGCCAAGCGGTTCGCGCCGTGGAGTCCGGTGCAAGTGACTTCGCCGGCCGCGAACAAGTTTGCGACGTCCGTTTCCCCCGCGAGGTCGGTTCGCACGCCGCCACAACAGTAGTGCGCAGCCGGAACCACCGGGATCGGTTCCCGTGTCAGGTCGATGCCGAAATCGAGGCAGCGCGCGTAGACCGTCGGAAAGCGCTCCTTCAGAAATGAGGCGTCTTGGTGGGTGATGTCGAGGTTGACGTGGTCGTCGCCGCGTCGCTTGAGCTCGGTGTCGATCGCGCGGGCCACGATGTCGCGCGGCGCCAGGTCGCGCATCGGGTGGTGATCGGCCATGAACGCTTCGCCGTCCAAATTGCGCAACACACCGCCCTCGCCCCGCACCGCCTCGGTGATCAGGAAAGACTTCGCCTGCGGATGATAGAGGCAGGTCGGGTGGAACTGGAAGAACTCCATATTCGCGAGCGTCGCGCCGGCTCGGTAGGCCATCGCCATGCCGTCGCCCGACGCGATATCGGGATTGCTCGTGAACTCGTAGACCTTGCCCGCGCCGCCTGTCGCGAGGAGCACGGCCGAGCTTGCGAACACATCCACCTCGCCCCGCTCGACGTCGAGGACGTAGGCGCCGACCACTCGGTTCGCGCCCGACTGCCCGAGCTTGGCCGTGGTGACCAAGTCGACCACGCAGTGGTTCTCGAGGAGGCTGATGTTCGGGTGGGAACGGGCCCGCGCGAGGAGTGCGCGCTCGATTTCGCGACCGGTCGCGTCGCGGTGGTGAAGCACCCGCCGAATGCGATGTCCGCCTTCGCGGCCCAGGGCGAACGCGTCCTCCGCCGCAGCGCGATCGAATTCGACGCCCAGCTTCAAGAGAGCTTCGATCGCGTTCGGCCCTCGGCTCACCACATAATCGACGACCTCGGGGTCGCACAGGCCGTCCCCCGCATCCGAGGTATCCCGCGCGTGATCGGCAAAGGAATCCTCTTCGGCGACGACAGCGGCGATGCCCCCTTGGGCCCAGTTCGTAGCGGAATCCGCCGCCTCTTTTTTCGTGAGGACGACCACGCGACCCACCTCGGCGGCGCGAACCGCGAAGAACAGGCCGGCGATTCCGCTGCCCAAGACGAGGGTGTCGCACCGATGATTCACGAGCTCTTGACCCCATGGGGAAAAATCTTGCCGCCTAGCTGCCGATTTTTGGGGGTGTTCAACCTCGAGATGCCTAAGGGACCCGGGGTCACACTCCGATACATCATGGAACGACTCTACCGCCGCGGTCTCAGCCCTTTCAAGGCTGGGCGTGGAAACGGAGCTTTGCGTCATGGGTCACGGTTTGAACCGCCGAATCACGATCGTCCGAAGTGCGATCGCTTCGTTCGCGCTCTTCCTGGCGTCGGCGGTCGGCGCGGACGCGGAGGCCCAGGTCTACCGATACGTCGACGCCTCGGGTGTGACGCACTTCACGAATGCGCCGAGCGGGCGGCACTTCGCCGCCGTCACCCGGCGTGCGCGGCCCGGTCGCGCGCCGAGGGTCGAAAAATACGACGCGCTGATCGAGAGCGCGGCGCGCAAACACGGCCTGCCGCCGGCATTGGTCAAGGCCGTTGTCGCGGCGGAGTCGGCATTTCGCGTCGACGCGGTTTCCCACAAGGGTGCGATGGGGCTGATGCAACTGATGCCGGCCACCGCGAAATCTCTCGGCGTCGAGGCGCCCTTCGAAGCGGCCGACAACATCCACGGTGGTTCGCTCTACCTCCGCAAAATGCACGATCGCTACGGGAGCTGGAGCCACGCGTTGGCGGCGTACAACGCCGGTCCTCGGGCGGTCGATCGGTATCGCGGCATTCCGCCCTACCGAGAGACGCGAACGTATGTGAAACGCGTTCTAACCTACTATCGTCAATTCCATGGCGACTTCGCTCGATGACCATGAGCGTGAATCCAGCCAGAACGCCGACCCGATGGACGAGCAACTAGGGCCCGAGCGCTTCTGGAATCTCCCAAACTCGATCACCATGCTGCGCCTCATCGTGGTTCCCGTGATGTTGGCGTTTCCGTATTTCGAGAACCCGGCCTCGAGTCGGTTCGTCGCTTGGCTCTTTATCGCCGCCGCCGTGACCGATGTGCTCGACGGCTGGCTCGCCCGGCGCGGCCAGCAAGTGACTCGGATCGGCAAGCTCCTGGATCCCCTGGCGGACAAGCTGGTGGTGACGGTTTGCCTCGTCGTGCTGCTTGCGATGGGTCGCATCCCGATGTGGGCCTCGGTCTTCGTGGTCGTCATCATCGGCCGAGAGCTCGCCGTCACCGGCCTCCGGGGGCTCGCTTCGGTCGGGGGGCAGGTGATGGCGGCCGATTGGCGGGGCAAGGCCAAGGCCTTGGCGCAGAACATCGCCATCGGAGCGTTGCTGTTTCCCGATCCGACCTTGGGGCTGCCGTCACATCGAATCGGTATGTTGCTCCTCACGGTAGCCACGATCCTGACCCTGTGGTCGGGATACGTGTATTTCGCGAGTTATTTCAGACGGCTTCCCTAGACTTTCGAGGGACCGGCCAATTGGGGGAACGGACGTGAAACGGCTCGATGAACTCGGAGAGCGAATCGATTCGCGCGATGCGGTGATCGGCGTCGTCGGACTCGGCTATGTCGGTCTCCCTCTCGTGGTGGCGTTCGCCGAGGCCGGTTTCCCGGTCGTGGGGTTCGATCTCGATTCGGAGAAGGTGTCCCTCTTGAACGAGGGGCAGTCCTACATCGAGGACGTTCCGAGCGAGGCGATCGCCCGGGCGCGCAAGGCGGGCCAGCTCAAGGCCAGCACGTCCTTCGAGGACCTGGCCGGTGCAGACGTGATCAACGTGTGCGTACCGACGCCTCTCACGAAAACGCGCGATCCAGACGTCTCGTACATCCTCCGAGCCGTCGAGGAGATTCGCAAACGCATGCACAGCGGCCAGCTCGTCATCCTGGGGAGCACGACGTATCCGGGGACGACCCACGATCTGTTCGTGCCGATCCTCGAGGAGTCGGGTCTCAAGGTCGGTTCCGACATCGCGGTCGCGTTCGCACCCGAGCGGATCGACCCGGCGAATCGGCAGTTCGACGTCCGACAAGTCCCGAAGGTCGTCGGAGGCGAGACACCTCGCTGCACAGAGCTCGCGGTCAAGGTGTTCGAAGCGATCTTTGACGACGTCGTGCCGGTGAGTTCCTCGCAGAGCGCCGAGATGGTGAAGCTTCTCGAGAACACGTTTCGCGCCATCAACATCGGCCTGGCGAATGAAGTGGCTCTCATGTGCGACAAGCTCGGCCTCGACGTGTGGGAAGTCATCGATGCCGCGGCCACGAAACCCTACGGCTTCATGAAATTCACGCCGGGCCCGGGCCTCGGCGGACACTGCATTCCCGTCGACCCCGCGTATCTGGCCTGGAAGATGAAAGCGCTGAATTTTCCGGCGCGCTTCATCGAGGTGGCCACCGAGATCAACAGTCAGATGCCTCACCACGTGACCGATGTCGTGACGTCGCTGTTGAACGAAGACCGCCTGGCGGTGAACGGAGCGCGCATTCTCATCATGGGCGTCGCGTACAAGCCCGACGTCGCGGACATGCGTGAATCTCCCGCCATCGAAATCATCGAACGGCTTCGCGAGAAGGGCGCGGAGATTTCGTATCACGATCCTCACGTGCCGGAGCTCACCATCGGCGAGTTCCACGCGAAGAGTGTTCCATTGACCGAAGAAGCCGTCGCCGGGAGCGATCTCCTCGTGATCGTGACCGACCACCACTCGATCGACTACGAGAACGTGGTGCGCATGGCGCCGCGCGTCTTCGACACGCGCAACGCGACCCGCGACGTCCGCGGAAACCGCGAGAAGATCCGCAAGCTCTGAGCCGTTCCACCCCGTGGCGGTGTACGCTACCGCCATGTTCCACGACTGGACCCTCCGAGAAATCGCGACTCGGGTTCGAACCGGCGAGGTGTCGGCTCGGGCCGTACAGGAAGCGACCTGGGCGAGAATCGAACGATTCGACCCGGACCTAAAGAGCTTCGCGACACCCACCCCGGAGCTCGCCATGCGCCAGGCGGAAGCCGTCGATGCGGCGATTGCGGCCGGTCGGACGAACCTGCCGCTCGCCGGAGTGCCCGTGGGCGTCAAGGATCTGTGCGCAACCCGCGACGCCCCGACCCACGCCGGAACGATCGCTTGTATGGACTGGAACCCCGGAGTCGACGCGACCGTCGTCGAGCGGCTTCGGGACGCCGGCGCTGTGCTCGTCGGAAAGCTCGTGACGACCGAAGCGGCGAGTGGCGTCCATCATCCGGAGATCAAGCCGCCGAAGAATCCGTGGCACGAGGGGTATTGGACGGGTGCGTCGTCGAGCGGATCCGGCGCAGCGACCGCGGCGGGTCTGTGCTCGGTCTCCCTCGGCTCCGACACCGGAGGATCGATTCGCTACCCGAGCGCTTGCTGCGGGCTCGTCGGGCTCAAGCCCACGTGGGGGCGTGTCAGCCGCTTCGGCGTGTTTCCACTCGCGGGTTCTCTCGACCACGTGGGGCCCATGGCGCGATCGGTGGACGACGCGGCGGTCGTCCTCGACGTGCTTTCCGGTCGCGACGAGCGCGACCCGACGACTCTCACAGCGGTACCGCCGGTGGCCGTCGCGGAAACACGCGACTGGCCATCGCTTCGTGTCGGCTATGACGAGCGCTACTGCAGCGAGGGTGTCGCGCCCGAAGTTGCCGCCGCGATCGAGCGAGCGGTTTCAGTTCTCCGCGACGTGGGCGCGTCGATCCGACCGGTTCGCGTGCCGGAACGAGACGAAACGATCCCCGCGTGGCTCGTCTTATGCGCGGTTGAAGCCGTGGCGGCTCACGAGGGGTCCTACCCCGAGCGAGCGGAGCAGTACGGGCCGGGCCTCACCGCACTGCTCGAGTACGGTCGCAAGCAGACCCACGCCGAGGTGGCGCGCGCGTCAGAGGATCGCGTAGCGGCGCGGCGAGATTGGGAAGCGCTTTTCCGCGACGTCGATCTCATCATCACTCCCAGCATGTTTTACACGACGCCGACGCTCGAGCAGGGGAGGCAGCAGATGCGCGGGGAGGGGATGCGTCGTCTAGTCCGCTTTACCGCCCCTGCAAACCTGACGGGCTTACCGACCTTGTCGCTGCCGGCGGGCCTCGATGGGGAAGGCGTTCCCTACGGCTACCAGCTCGTCGGTCGCCCCCTCGGCGAGTCGGAACTCTGTCGGGTGGGCACTGCGCTCGAGGCGGTGATCGAGTTCCCAAAGCTGTGGGATCGTCGCCCTTCTTTTAGCTAGGAACCCAGCGCCCGCAGCCGCGGAACGACGTCGCGTCCGAAGCTCACCGTGTCTTCGTAGTAATCGGAGTAGCTCATCAACACGCCGTCGATGCCCTCGCTGTGTAGCCGATGGAGTTGTTCGGCGACCTGTTCCGGGTTTCCGATCACCGGAAGAGCGCCCGCGCCGAGCGCGAGCATCTCCAAGGTGTGATCATCGAACGATCCGCTCTGAATACCGAGCTCTTTCGCCCAGTTGTTGACCGCCGTCCAGTCGATGTGCCGGATGATGCGATCACGCTCGCGCAGGGCTTCGTCTTCGGTCTCGCGGCAGATGACGATCACCGCCGCGACGCAGCGCACTTCGCGGCCAAAGTGCTTGGCGCGACGCTTGAAGTCGGCGGCGACTTCTTCACAACCTTCAAGGGTAGGAGGGCTCACGAACGCCCAATCGCACAGCTCTGCGACGGTGTTGCGGGCGTCCTCGGAGGAGCCGGCGTTGACGATCGGGGGAACGTGCTCCGGTTGGGGGCGAACGTAACCACCGCGGATGTTGTACCACTCGCATTCGTAATCGAAGGTTCCCGGCTCTTCGGTCCAGAGACCCTTGAGGATGCGAATAAAGTCGGAGGTCCTCTGGTAGCGGGCGCCGTGTTCGAGGACGTCCACCCCCATCATGCGGAACTCTGAGGTGTTCCAGCCCGACACGATGTTGATGCCCCAACGTCCGCCGCTCATGTGGTCGAGCGTCGCACCCATCTTGGCAGCGACGACCGGGTTGAACACCGGCACGTGAACGGTCGAAAAAATTTGGATGCGTTCGGTCCCGACCAAGAGGCCCGACGCCCAAGTCATGGTTTCGAGCGAGGTGCCCAAGAAGTTGGTCTCGCCGCCGAATCCCCACCAACGGCTCACTGGAAAGAGAAAATCGAAGCCAGCCGCTTCTGCCGCACGCGCGACGCGCAAGTTCTCGTCGAAGGTCCAGTCGTCGGGGTTCGGCTTGTGGGTGCTGATGCTCGGCATATTGCTGCAGTTGGGCATAAAGATGCCGAGCTTCAAACGGTCGGGCATGGGCGAAAGCTTTCGACTCTGACGGTCAGGCGAGATCGGCCGCCAGCGCGTCGCGCGTGGCTCCTTCGATTGCTTGATCCCGCCGGTAGTTCGGGTGCTCGACGACGAGTCTGACCGGCACGCTGGGATCGGCGAACCGCGCGGCGCGTTCCGGTCCCAAGGGAAAACGCACGAACTGGACCGCGGAAATGCGGTCTTCTTCGAACTGTTTTTCATCGAATGTGGCGCGTACGCGATCATCACCGATCAGCATCGAGACGTGTTCGTCGATCCCCACCAGGCGATCGAGCTCGCTGCGAATCTCCGAACCGTCCGTGATCTCGATCATCATCGTCGCCGAAAGCTCGTGGTCGCCGGGGATGAGTTCGTTGTAGACCCGGACTTCGTGAGCGATGGCTTCTTCGTCGACGGTTCGCTCCGCGCGCGTCATTTCCTGAATCTGAAACATCACGGTGTCTCGATTCTCGAAGATGAAGGTCAGGCGATCGCCGACGAACACGCGCCGGTGTGCCTTCTCGGCAATCACGCGCTTGAGATATTCGGGACGCACTTTTTCGTAGGCGACCAGGTCGAGAATCTCGTCGGGGGACACTTTCCTCACGACGCATCTCCGAGTCCGTAGGCATCCCGCAAGAGCACCACGGGGTGGACGGCGCGGTGCCCCGTGCCCTCCTCAATGCGCAGCGCGGCCAACGGACAGTCGGTTGCCACATGGTCCGGGTCGAGGTTTCGAACGCCCTCGAGGAGTTTCGCCGCCACCTTGTGGCTCTGGTCGTACCAACGGGCTTTCATTCCCCAGGTCCCGTCGACGCCCGAGCAGTTGTCGAGCATTTCGATTTCTTCAGCGCCGGCGAACTTGAGCAGCTGACGCGACCGGAAGCCGATGTTCTGGGATTTCAAATGACAGGGCAGGTGATATGCGACCTTGCCCAAGCGGGTCGGAAACTCCCGCTTGAGTTTCTTCTCCCGTCCGAGTCCGTACAAGAATTCCCCGATGTCGAACGTGTTCTCCGCGACGAGGCGCGCATCGTCCGTGCCGAGAAGCTCGGGGTACTCCTGCTTCATTTGGAGCGAGCAGGTCGGCCCCGGGACGACGACGGGGTAACCCTCGCGAACCCGTGGCACGAGCGAGGCTACGACTTTCTCGGCGTTCTTCTTCGCCTGGCCGAGGTCACCGCCGTGCAAGAAGGGGGCTCCGCAACAGCGATCATACGCCGGTTCCACAGAAACCCCGTTGTGTTCGAGAACTTCCACCGCGGCGCGCGCGGTTTCGGCTTCCGCATATTCGACGAAGCAGGTTTGAAAAAGCAGAACGTGGCCGTTCTCTCCGGGCACCGCTTGGGTCGGGCGAAGCTCTTTCGATGCGGGCTTCGATCCGTAGCGCGGCATCAGCCAGCGGCGATCGATCCCGGTGCCTTTCTCCATCAGCGTTCGCACGGCGCGGTTCTTGAACGCGGCGTTCGTCATCGACGATGTGAGACATGACACGCGGCCCATCATGTCCTGCCGCATCCCGACGCGCTCCGCGAGCGGAATGCCTTCCTCCTGCGCCTGAACCACTTTCGCTCGGTTCATGAGCTTCGGGAAATCGATCTGCCACTCGTGCGGAGGATGGTAGGGGCAGTGGTTGTAGCAGAGCTTGCACTGGTAGCAGAGGTCGATGACCTCGCGGGTTTCTGCCGCGGTGAGGTCGCTCGCTTTTTGCTCGTGGCGATCGATGGCCTCGAACAGCGACGGGAACGACGGACAGAGCGGCAGGCACCGCCGGCAGTCGTGACAGTGCTCGAACACCCGCGTCAGCTCACCGTCGAGGGACGCGCGCTCGAGAAAGTCCGGGTCGGAGAATTCGGGGTTCTTGCCCATGGATGCACCGGGAAGGCTGAGACGCCGGGGAAACCATCCCCGACGTCTCGCAAACTACAGTTCTTCTAGTCCGTCGAGTGCTTGCTGGAAGCGACCGGCGTGGCTTTTTTCTGCCTTCGCCAGGGTCTCCATCCATTCGGCGATCTCGGCGAAGCCTTCGTCGCGCGCCGTCTTCGCCATGCCCGGGTACATCTCGGTGTACTCGTAGGTCTCACCGGCGACCGAGGCGACGAGGTTCTTCGAGGTGTCGCCGATGGGCTTGTCCGTCGCGGGGTCACCGGCTTCCTTCAAGTAATCGAGGTGGCCGTGGGCGTGGCCGGTTTCCGCGTCCGCCGTGTTCTTGAACAGGCCGGCTACGTCCGGGTAGCCCTCGATGTCGGCCTGCTTCGCAAAGTACAGGTAGCGGCGATTCGCCTGGGATTCGCCGGCGAACGCGTCCTTCAAGTTTTGATGAGTCTTCGTGCCCTTCAGATTCGACATCGGTCCGTTACTCCTCCTGATGAGACCGGGTTGGGGAGGCCGAAGCACGGGGCTCCGACCCGACAGGGTCGTTCCGACAAGCGGAACAGATCCCGAAGAAATCGACGGCGACCCGCGTAACCGCGACGCCGCGAGCGCGCTCGAGGCGACGCGCAATTCGCGAGCGGTGCTGCCTCGGGATATCGATGATCGAGCGGCAACGCTCGCAGATGAAATGATCGTGGGGCGCGACATTGCCGTCATAACGCGTTCCGCCGGGAGCGCCCCGCACGGTGCGCACCGAGCCGTCGGCCACCAAGATCTCGAGGTTTCGGTACACGGTGCCGAGGGAGAGCTTCGGAAGTTCGCGCTGAAGCGCACCGTGGAGCTCGGCCGCCGTGGGGTGGCTCGGATCCGAGCGCAAATGCGCGAGAATCTCTTCGCGTTGTCGCGAGTGGTTCCGACGACGGGGTTCGGTACGCGCGGGGGGGAGCGGCACGCTTCCGAGCCTAGCTCGGGGAGCCCGAAGCAGAAACCGAAAGAAGGATCTTTTCCTGTTTTTAGCCGAAGTCCGGGGGGCGGGTCCCCCAGTCTTGCTAGCCTGTCGCGATGGCTCGGAGAACCGCCGTGTGCCTTGCTCTCGGATGGGTCGCAGGGGTGCTTTTCGGCTGTGCGGGAGGCGCCTCGACGCCGCGGATCGGGCAAGTGGGCGCGCCGCCGCCGTGCGCGCACGCCGGGGATTGGGATGCGGCCAAGGCCTACGCCAACGATGTCCTCGTCGAGGCCCGAACCCGGCGCAAGATGCTCGAGCTCGGGGTAAATGACGCGATGGCTCCCATGGCGAAGAAACGCTGGGAGAGCTGCGGCCTCTCGAGGGCGTCGGACACGATTTATCAGAATCTGGAGATGATCTGCCCCGACCGCGACGTGCCCATCTCGGAGCTCCGGGCGATGGCCTTCACCGAGTTCGTGGCCTGTGACACGCGCATGCCTGGATGAGCCTGGCGCTCGGTCCGGTCTCGACGACCCCCCATCGGTCGCGTAAGTTCACCTCGCTCTGCACGAGTAGCTCAGCTGGTAGAGCATCACGTTGCCAACGTGAGGGTCGCCGGTTCGAATCCGGTCTCGTGCTCCAGATTTCAAAGAACGCCCTCGGTCGTCGTTACCGAGGGCGTTCTCGATCTCAGCTCAGCTAAGAACTTCGGCTTGGCTAGAACCTCTCGTTCGGCGTCTTCGACCGGTCCCGCGGCCTCTCGGGTTTCGGGCATCGAGTCTTCCCCTGGTTCCGAGAATGCCCCGTCCGACACAGAACTGTGATCTAGGGACGGGTCATCGACGCGGGCCGTTTCGATTCGATGGGTGTTACTCTCGTCCGGAGGCGAGGAGAGTCCTATGGCGTCGGCTTCATGCACCGGAGGGTGCGCCTGCAGAGCGATTCGCTTCGAGAGCGCGACGGGAGGGCGGTTCGCTGCGAACGTCTCCGCGAACGTCTGGTTGGACGGCCCGTCGTGGGAGCAGGTATCTCCATGAGTGTCGTCGGCCGGCTCCAGACCATTTGGCGTTACCCGGTGAAATCCATGATGGGCGAGGAGCTTCCGTCGTGTCGCGTGGAGGAGGACGGGATTCCGGGCGACCGAGGATTCGCGTTGCACGACGCCGTCCAGGTCCGCGGCGCGAAGAAGTTCCCCGTCTTGATGCAGTGCCGTGCGCGCTACGACGGTGAGCCGTCCGATGGGACGACGCCGCCGGTTGTGGTCGAGCTGCCCGACGGAAACCGCGTGCGCAGCGACGCCGCGGGGATCGATGTGGCCCTCGCCGACCTGGTCGGCAAAGACGTGAAGCTCTACCCGCGGCTCCCGGCCGATGCGGAGGACCACTACCGGCGCAACGAGCGCCTCGACGCCGCCGGGGCGCGGGAAGTGTTCGGGCGCAAGCCCGACGAGCCTCTGCCGGACCTCTCGATCATGCCGGGGGATGTCCTCGCCGAGCTGCGCGACTTCGCGACGCCGCGGGGCACGTACTTCGATGCGTTTCCGATCCACTTCCTGACGACGAGTTGGCTTGCAGCGCTTTCGGAAGCGAACCCCGACGGGCGCTTCGAGGCGCCGCGTTTTCGCCCGAACTTCCTCATCGACGGCGCGGAGCCCGGGTTCGCCGAAGAGGGCTGGTGCGGGAAGCGCTTGCGCATCGGAAGTGTCGTCCTCTCGTGCGACACACCGACGATTCGTTGCTCGATGACGGCACAGCAGACGGAGGATCTGCCGAAGGACGCGAAAGTACTTCGCACCATCGTCGAAGCGTCGAACCAGAACGTCGGCGCGTACGCACGCGTCGTTTCCTCCGGTAGCTGCCGCGTCGGCGACGACGTCGAGCTCCTCTAGTCGGACGCATGCAGGAATCCGAAGCCACGACGCGCGGCGTCCGCGTTCATGTCCGTTCCTTCTTTCTCCCGGATCGCTCCGATCCCGCAAATGGCCAGTGGCTCTTCGCCTACCGCGTCACCGTTGCGAATGAAGGACACGACACGGTGCAGCTCATCAGTCGGCACTGGACGATCGTCGACGGCAACGGTGAGCGAGAAGAAGTGCGCGGGCCCGGTGTCGTGGGCGAGCAACCGGTGCTAGCGCCGGGAGAACGTTTCGAATACACCTCTGGATGTCCTCTCGGCACACCCGTCGGGACCATGACTGGCTCGTACCAGATGCGGCTGCCGGACGGCACGATGTTCGACGCGGAGATCGCCACGTTCACGCTCGCGGAAAATCGAGCACTTCACTAGAGGCGCCATGGCAGCAGGAGAACTGATCGCTTTCGGGTGGATGGCGAGCGCACTGGGGACTGCCGTCGTTGCGCAATCGAAGAACCGCGGCGGGTGCGCGTGGTTCTTCGCGGGCCTTGTCGGAGGTCCCGTGGGCCTCCTGGCAGCGATCTTGATGCCGAAGGCACCGGAGCCGGGGAGCGGCGAGGCGACCGCGGACGCGAACCGCGATCCACCGGACTAGCCGAGGACGCCTTCCTCCCGGAGGCGTCCCAGCTCGGCGTCTCCGAGACCCAAATCACGCAGGACCTCGTCGGTATGCTCGCCGAGGCTCGGCGCCTGCCGTCGCAAACGGGTCGGTGTCTCGGAGAAACGCGCCGCTGCCCGCGTGTGTCGGATGGTGCCCGCCACGGGATGCTCGGTTTCGACGATGAGTTCGTTCTGCTCGATCTGGGGATGATCGATGACCTCGCGCCGCCGCAACACCGGGGCACAGGGAACCGACTCCGCTTCGAGCCGCTCGAGCCAGTAGTCCGTCGTGTTGGTAGCGAAAACCTCCGCCATCGCCTGCAAGCGGTCTTCGACGTTCGCCATACGGTCCGACGCGGTCTTGAAGCGAGGATCGTCGAGCCACTGCGGTTGGTTCAAGGCGCGGGTCATGCCGAGCCATTCGGCATCGGAGACCGCGCCCGCGGTCACGTAGCCGTCCCGGGTTTCGAAGATGAGATCTTGAGACAACGAGATCCGTTCGCCGTGGGCGCCCTCACCGACGAACGTGAAACCCGTCATGCCCTCGGTCCACAAGAACGAGACCATCGCGTCGAGCATGGCGAGACGAACGTGTTGCCCCTTGCCGGTGCGCTCGCGCGAAAGGAGGGCGGCCGTGATGGCCTGGGCGGAAGTCATCGCCGTGAGCTTGTCCGGAACGATGAGGCGCACCATCTGCGGTCGCCCGGTCTCCCGGTTGCGTTGGATGTCTGCCAGGCCCGACAGCGATTGGATGATGGGGTCGTACACGCGCTTGTTCGCGTACGGCCCGCTTTCGCCAAAACCGCTGATCGAGACGTAGATCAGGTTCGGGTTGACCGTCCGCAACGCGTCTTCTCCGATGCCCATGCGCTCGGCGGCTCCGGGGCGGAAGTTCTGCACGAAGACGTCGGCCGTCGCCACGAGTTGCTTCAGCAGGGCGACTCCGCTCTCTTGCTTGAGGTCGAGCACGACCGAACGCTTGTTGCGGTTCGCGGTCAAGAACGCCGCCGAGAGCCCGCCCCGTTTTGCGCCGAGAAACCGCACGAGATCGCCCGTGCCCGGCATTTCGATCTTGATGACGTCGGCGCCTTGGTCGCCGAGAAGCATCGTGCCGAGGGGCCCCGAGATCATGGTGGTTGCGTCGATCACGCGATAGCCGTCGAGCGGTCCGGTCATGGTTCACTCCGAGGCGACGGCGCTCGCGGAATCGAGACGCCATCGACTCCGAAGGGTCGGCTGCGTGAGCGCCTCGCGCAAGGTCGCCAAGTAGCGGCTGCGCGACCATTCCGAAACGCCAAAGCGGCGGAGGTGGGGGTTGTCGATTTGGCAGTCAAAGAGCGTGAAGTCCCAGCGCACGAGCTGGCGCACGAGGGTGACCCAAGCGGCCTTCGATGCATCGCGCTCGCGGTGAAACATCGATTCGCCGAAGAACGCCCGGCCCAGTGAGACTCCGTAGATTCCGCCGACGAGCTCCCCGTCTCGCCACGCTTCGCAAGAATGGGCGAAGCCCAAGGCGAACAACGCCTCGTAGGCGCGGATCATGTCCCGGTTGATCCACGTGCCGTCTTGCCCACGACGAGGCGTCTTTGCGCACGCGCGGATGACCTCGTCGAAGGCTCTGTCGAGCGTGACCTCGAATGCGCCTTGTCGCAGGGTTCGATCCAGCCGCCGCGGCACGTGGAGTTCGGCGGGAACGACGACCGCTCGCGGATCGGGGGAGAACCACAGGATCGGCGGCTCATCGAACCAGGGGAAGATTCCGTTCGCGTAGGCGAGGATCAGGCGCTCGGGCGCGAGATCGCCCCCGACGGCGAGCAGGCCGCTGTCGTCGGCTTCTTCGGGGTCCGGGAAGACGATCTCGGTGCCCAGCTGATACACCGTCATTTCGCGATGGTACCGGCTGACCGGGAGTCAGCTCGGCGCTCCGGTTCGTCGCGTCGGGCTGCTATTCTCGACGCCACTGATTCACGAGGCAAAAGCTTGAATTTCGAATTCTCTGAAGACCAAAAGTTCGTGCAGCACACGGCGCGCGATTATCTCGACGAGCACGCGAGCCTAGACGTGTGCCGCGCCGCACTCGAATCACCGCGTCCCTTTGACGAAGAACTCTGGAAAGGCGTCGCCGAGATGGGTTGGCTCGGGGCAGCGGTTCCCGAGAACTACGGCGGGGCTGGCCTCGGTCGCCTCGAGCTCGCACTCATCGCCGAGGAAATCGGTCGAGCGCTCGCGCCGATCCCGTTCGCCGGGTCGGTGTATCTCGCGACGGAAGCGCTGCTACTCGCCGGGACCGACGCCCAGAAAGAGCGCTACCTGCCACGGCTCGTGTCCGGCGACCTCGTGGGTTCTTTTGCGGTGAGCGAAGGTGTCGGGGAACCGAACCTCGCATCCCCTTCCGTGAGCTTCGACGGCGCGTCACTCAATGGAACGAAACAACCCGTTCTCGACGGTGTGGCGTCGAACGTGGCCATCGTCGTGGCTCGAGAAGGCTCCGGCACGTCGCTGGCCATCGTCGAGCTCGACGCCGACGGGGTCACGCGAACGCCTCTCGACAGCTTCGACCCCAGCCGACCGCTCGCGCGCTTCGATTTCTCCGGAGCTCCGGCGGAACGGCTCGGCGAAGCGGGGCAGGGCGACGCGCTGGCGAGCGCGGTGATGGACCGCGCCGCGGTGCTCCTCGGCTTCGAGCAGGTCGGTGGCGCGCACCGCGCCCTCGAGATGACGAAAGAGTTCACCCTCGGGCGCTACGCCTTCGGTCGCCCCGTCGCTTCGTTCCAAGCGCTCAAGCACCGGATGGCGGAGTGGTACGGCGCCGTGGAGCTCGCCCGTTCGAACTCCTACTACGGGGCCTGGGCCCTGCATCACGAGAATGACGAACTCCCCATCGGCGCCTGCATCGCCCGCGTCGCCGCGTGCGAGGCGTTCGACCTCGCGGGCGAAGAAATGATCCAGATGCACGGCGGCGTGGGGTTCACCTGGGAATACGACTGCCATTTGTTCTACAAGCGCAGCAAACTCCTCTCCCTCAGTCTGGGTAGCGCCACGTATTGGCGCGAGCTTTTGATGCAGCGCCTCGAAGGGCGCTCTCTGTAGCGAACCGCAGGAGCGAACCATGGATTTCGACGACACACCGGAAGAAGCGGCGTTTCGCCAGAAGGCACACGATTGGCTGGCGAGCAACGCCAAGCCGCTCCCGCCGGACGCGACCGGCCCCGTCATGCTCGGCGAACGCGAAGACGCCGCCGCAATCGATGAATGCAAAAAATGGCAGGCGACGAAGGCCGACGCGGGATGGGCGTGCCTCACCTGGCCGAAGGAATACGGCGGGCAAGGCCTGACTTCGATGCACAACGTGATCTTCAAGCAGGAAGAAGCGAAGTTCGAGGTGCCCGCCGATGTCTACACCATCGGCCTCGGCATGTTGGGTCCGACGCTGATGGCCCACGGGACCGACGAGCAGAAGAAGAAATACATCCCCCAGATGATCCGCGGTCAGGAAATCTGGTGCCAGCTCTTCAGCGAACCGGCCGCTGGGTCCGATCTCGCGGGCCTGCGGACTACGGCGACTCGCGACGGGGATGACTGGATCATCAACGGGCAAAAGATCTGGAGCACCGGTGCGCACTTCTGCGACTGGGGCATGATCGTGACGCGCAGCGATTCCGAAGCTGCGAAGCACGCCGGGCTCACCTATTTCATCGTCGACATGAACGCGCCCGGCGTCGAAGTGCGCCCCATCAAGCAGATCAACGGCTCGAGCGGGTTCAACGAGGTCTTCTTCACCGACGTGCGCGTTCCGGACGAAAACCGGGTCGGCGCCGAAGGCGACGGCTGGCGCGTCGCGCTCACCACGCTGATGAACGAACGCGTCGCGATCGGCGCCGGGAGCTCTTCCGGCCGGTTGCGCGATCTCTTCACACTGGCGCGCGAGACCCAGCGCGGCGGTCGGCCCGCCATCGAGGACAGCGCGGTACGCCAGCGCCTCGCCGACTTCTACGTGAAATCGAAAGGTCTCGTGAACACCGGCTACCGGACGCTCTCCGCGGTCTCACGCGGCGCGACCCCGGGGCCCGAGGGCTCGATTGGCAAGGCGATCGGCGCGCCGATGGGCCAGGATATGGCGGCGTTTGCCCTCGAGCTCCAAGGCGCGATGGGGGCCGCGATGGATGCGGACATCGTCCCCCAGGACGCGTTCTGGCAGGAGACGTACCTGGGAATGCCGGGCATGCGGATCGCTGGAGGCACCGACGAGATCCTCAAGAACATCATCGCCGAGAGGGTGTTGGGTCTTCCCCCCGAAATTCGCGTCGACAAGGATAAACCGTTCCGCGAGATTCCGACTGGCCCTCCCAGCAAATAGTCGCGCTGCCGATAAGCAGGAGCGTCGGAGGTCAATTCTGGGACCGTTATGGACTTGCTGACGCTGATTGTCGTCGTGGTCGTGTGTCTCGCGTTCTCGGCTTTCTTTTCCGGGAGCGAGACAGCGCTGCTTCGGCTCGACAGCCACGAGGCCGAGGAGGAGGCGCGCGCCATGCGCGGGCCGGGAGCGATCGCGGTCCGCGATCTGTTGTCTTCGACTTCTCGCTTGCTCGTCACGATTCTGCTGGGCAACAACCTGGTCAATATCCTGGGCGCTGCCGCCGCGTCGGTCGTCGCGATCCGTTACCTCGGCGAGGGAACGGGCGTTCTCGTTTCGACCCTCACGATGACGGCCGTCGTCCTCATCTTTTGCGAGGTGCTTCCCAAGGCGGTGGCGGCGAGGCATCCCCGGTTGATCGCCTCGTGGGTCGGCCTGCCCATCTACGTCCTGCACCAACTGCTGCGACCCTTGCATTACTTGTTCGACCGTCTCGTCGAACCGGTGGTGCGGCGCGTGGGAGGCAGCAGCAGCGAAGCGGAGGATCCGCTCAGCACCGAGATGGTGCTGCGGGTCGCTCGCAGCACGCGCGCGGGTGCGCCCGACGGGACGCCGCTGGCCATCATGGGCAAGACAGCCGGCGCGGCGGAAATGACCGTCGACGAGATCATGGTGCCGCGGACGGAAATCTTCGCCTGCGACATCGCGGTCGAGCCCGCTGAGCTCCTCGAGCGCGTCCTGGAAGAACGCTACACGCGGGTTCCGATCTTCCAGGAGTCCATCGATCACGTGCTCGGCGTTGTGCACTTGAAAGACTTGATCGAGTTGGTGCGCAGCGGGACCGGTGAACTCAAGGACGTGATCAAGCCTGTCCTGCGCGTGCCCGCGCGGAAGAAGATCCTGCGTCTCCTGACCGAGATGCAGCGCGCCTTCGTTCACTTGGCCGTTGTGAAAGACGAATTCGGGGTGACCCAGGGCATCGTGACCCAGGAGGACATCCTGGAAGAGATCGTCGGAGAAATTCGCGACGAGTTCGACCGCGAAGAGCTCCAGAGCATCCGCAAGATGCCCGACGGTTCCTACTTGGCGCTCGGTCGCGTCAAGGTCCTCGATTTCGATCGCGCCACGGGCTGGACGATTCCGTCCGAGCGGGGGGACTCCCTCGCGGGACTCGTCTTCAACACCTTGGGCCACGCGCCCTACAAGGGTGAAGTCGCGAATCTCGACGGTTTCTCACTCACGGTCGAAGACCTTTCGGGAAGCCGCATCACGCGGGTGCGTGTGCGCCAGCGCGTCGAAAACGCAGAAGGCACCGCGCTTGACTGACGCGGGGAGCCCCGCCTCGAGTGGCGCCCCTTTAGCGCGCCGTTTCGAGCGACAGCGCACCATCGAAGATCGAGACATCGATGCCCTCGGGCACGTCAACAACGTCGTCTGGATCCGGTTCGTCGTGCAGCTCGCGTCGGCACACGCCGCGAGCGTCGGTTGGGACGAGTCGGCCCTGCGACGCGCGGGGGCATGGTGGGTCGTCCACCGCCAGGACGTGACGTACCACCGGCCGGCCTTCGCCGGCGAGAGAATTCTCGAGCGCACCGAGATCGCGGAGATGCGCGGCGCTCGCTGCGTTCGCGAATCCTCTTTCTCCCGCGGAGAGGAGCTGCTGCTCGCCGCGCGTACGACGTGGGTGTGGACCGACGCGACGACCGGGCGGCCGCGCCGTGTGCCGGCCGCAGTCGTCGCAGCCTTCGGCTGTTAGTGGCCGTCGCTCGCCGGCGGGGCGATTCGAAGCTTGCCGTCCACCGCGAACGTGATGCTCTCCTCGAAAGAAAGCTCCGGGGATTGGAACGCGACTTCCAGCGCGTAGACCCCCGTCTCGGCATCGGTCGGCAACTCGATGAACGCGTCGATGACCCAGCGCCCCGGTTTGAGCTCGTACCCGGTGATCCGATCGATGACGAACGCTTCGCCTTTATGCCGAATTCGGGTCTCGAGATTGCCGCGCACCACCTCGGTGGGCTCCGTCGGGCAGAGCGCGTAGATCAGGCGATGGTTGAGCTCTTCTCCGGGCCGCAGGCGTTCCGGAAGGAGTTCGCTGCCTTCGATTTCCAGGTGGGGGAGCACCTTGTCGGCACAGTCGTATTCCGCGGCGACAGCTTCCGGAAGCTCCCGCAGCTGCTCTCCCGGTGCGCGGAGCGACTTGCGCGCTTCGGCGACGACACCCGCGCAGCCCGAGGCCAACGCCAGCATGGCGCAGGCCCACACGGCGGTGAGCCAACCCGTTTCCCCGTGGCGCTTCCTTAGCGGCGAACACTCCATCCCCCAGCCTTATCGGCCTCGGAGGAGGGTGCCTTACGAACTGCCGCGGGCTTGCGCGGCCGCTGCCGTTCGGCTGCCACCGGAGGTTGGGTTGGTGCGGGTTCGGGTTGTTCGGCGATCGTGGCGGCGGAAAACGGCACCACCGTGACCTCCGAAGCGTCCTGGATCCAGGTGTATGCAGCGTCGCGAGATCCATTCGTGCTCGGCGGTGGAAGTGCCGCGCGCTCGTCGGAGACGGTCGCGATTCGATTCGTCGCGACCGCGAGGGTGAGCAAAGCGAAGAGTGATGCGCCCGCGATCCAGGTGCTTTTGCGCACGTCCGAGAAGCGATGTTTCTCAGCCGCGATGCGTTCCCAAGCTTCACCCAGTCGCCGCTTCAGCCCGTCCGGAATGACTTGCGTGGCCTCGGCTTGGGCCGGTTCAGCGCCGGGGACTGCGGTCGGCGCTTCAGTGTCGACCGGAGCGAGCCCGCGCGGCGCGGCCATCCGCCGGGTCTCGTTCCAGTTCCGTTCCCTTCCCGCGAGGGCGTACGCTTCGCGCAGCGCCGCGGCGAAATCCTGCGTGCTCTCGAAGCGGTCGTCGGGGTTCTTGGCGAGCGCGCGCAGCACGACTTCTTCGATGGCGACCGGAAGCTCGGGCGTAAACTCGCGCAACCGCGGCGGCGGGTCGTCGACCTGCGAACGCATCGTTTCAAAGTCGCCCTGTGCGCGGAACGGAACTCGGCCGCACAACATGTGGTAGAGGAGGATTCCGGTCGAGTAGATGTCCGACCGCGTGGTCGCGTCGCCACCCCGAATCTGTTCCGGGGCCATGTACTCGGGCGTGCCTACGAGGTTTCCGACGCGCGTCATGTGCGCTGAACCGACGACGCGCGCGATCCCGAAATCCATGATCTTGATGCGGAAGCCCGCATCGACCATCAGGTTCGAACCCTTCACATCGCGATGGATGACACCGAGGTCGTGGGCGTAGCCGAGTCCGTCGAGTGCCTGGGAAAAGAGCGCGAGGGCGCTTTCCGGTTGCATCTTGCCGGCCGTCCGGATGACCGACGAGAGCGTTCGGCCTTTGACGTACTCCATCACCATGAAGAGGCCGTCCTCTTCGATGAAGGCGTAGAGCATGGCGATGTTCGGATGGGTGAGCCGGGCCAAGGTCTTCGCTTCCGCCCGGAACCGCTTCAGCAACTGCTCACGGGCCGACAACTCCGGTCGAAGCGCCTTGATCGCGACCGTTCGCCCGAGGGCCAGGTCCGTCGCTCGAAACACTTCTCCGACACCGCCGGTACCGATCTTCTTTTCGATCCGATAGTTGCCGATCGTGCGGCCGATCATCGTCCACCTGCACCCCGCCTTCCGGCAGTGACCGGAGCGGGACGTCCTCACTTCCCTGTATCGGCCTACCCGGGGGGGGTCTTGACTCGGTCAGCGTCGACTCAGTCGGTGGAGTCGAGCGCGAGCGGGCGATCTCGTCGATGGGCGGTGTGCTCTTCGTACCACGCCAGGACGTGTTCGGATTCCGCCCGCTCGGCTTCGAGGAACTGCCGGACCCCTCGGGCCAGTCGCTCGTCGGAGAGCCAGTGCAAGCTCCTCGTTCGAACGGGATCGAACCCGCGGAGTTGCTTGTAGTGCCCGCCGGCACCGGGCTCGAACCGCTCGAGGCCCCGGGCGATGCACGCTTCGATGGCCGCGTAGTAACACACGGCGAAATGGAGGTGCTTGACTTCCTCGAAGCAACCCCAGTAGCGGCCGTAGAGCGCATCGCCTTTCACGATGTTGACCGTGCCTGCGATGATCTCGCCGCCGCGTCGCGCGACGATGAAGCAAACCCGAGAGCGGAACCGATCGCGCAACAGCTCGAAGAACGCCTCGTTCAAGTAGTGGCGACCCCAAGGGTTCTTCTCGATCGTGGCTCGGTAGATCCGGTACATCACCGGGAACAACGCGTCGGGAATCTCGTCGCCGACCAGGCACTCGATTTCGACGCCGGCTTCGGCGACCCCACGAAGTTCGCGCCGCACCTGATTGCGCCGCTTGCTGCGAAGGCTCGCGAGGTAGTCCTCGAAATCTTCGTACCCGTCATTCTTCCAGTGGTATTGGAACGCTAAGCGGGGCTGGAACTCGTCGCCGGCGAGGGCGTCGAATTCGTCCGTCCGGCAGAAGTTGATGTGGATGCTCGAAAGATCGTTTTGTCGGGCGAGCGCCAACAACCCCCCGCCGAGTTGACGGATCCACTCGTCGCGATTCTCTCCGGGGGCGACGAGGAAACGAGCCCCGGTCACCGGCGTGAACGGAACGCCGACCAGCAACTTGGGGTAGTAGGTGATTCCCGCCCGTTCGGCTGCGTCCGCCCAGCCCCAGTCGAATACGAACTCCCCCTCGCTGTGTCCTTTGAGGTAGAGCGGGCAGGCCGCCACAAGCCGGCCTTCTTCCCGAGCGATGAGGGGTTGCGGACCCCACCCGGCGCGCGGCGAGGCCGCTTCGCTGTCCTCCAAGGCGGCGAGCCACGACCATTCGAGAAAAGGGGATTCTCCGCCGACCAGGGCGTCCCATTCCGCTTGCGGCACACTCCGCACCCCGGCGACGACTTCGAGCTCCACCCGGCCGAGTGTAGCGGCCGCAGTCAGTAGCTATCCTCCGGTCGTGTCGTCGAAAACGCCCAAGCGAGCTGATCCGCGCCGCGAGGGAGACGTCGCCACCAAGACGCGGGAGCGGGTGGCGAAGCCGCCCCGGTACAAGGTGGTGTTATTCAACGACGATTACACGCCGATGGAGTTCGTGGTCTGGCTTCTCGAGACCGAGTTCGAGAAGAGCCCGGCCGAGGCCACTCAGCTGATGCTGACGATCCATCGCAGCGGACACGGCGTCGCCGGGGCCTACGTCCTCGAGGTGGCGGAAACGAAAGTCGCCAAGGTGCACAAATTGGCGGAGGAACGCGGCTACCCGCTGCGAGCAGGCGTAAAAGACGAGTGAGTAGCGTCGACCGAGAGCTTCAACTGACCATCCAGAGCGCGGCGCGCGAAGCCATCGCGCGCCGCAACACGTACTTGACGATCGAGCACCTGTTGTACGCGCTCTGCCACGATCGCCGGGGCGTGGAAGTCCTGCGCAACTGCGGCGCGAGTGTCGACCGGTTGAAGAGGGCCCTCGAGCGCTTCTTCGATGAAGATCTCGAACACTACGATGGCGATTCGGACGAAGAGCAGACGCAGCAGACCCTGGCGTTCCACCGCTTGCTCCAAGCGGCTCTGTCTCAGGCGGAGAGCGCCGAGAAAGACGAAGTGGAAGCCGGGGATCTGCTCGCGGCGTTCTTCCAGGAGCCCGATTCCCACGCGGTCGCGCTGTTGCGAAGTCAGGGCGTCAGTCGTCTCGACATCCTGCGTTTCATCAGCCACGGCACCGCGAAGTCCGAAGCGGATCGGGAGGCTGGGGAGCCCGACATGCCGGCGGGTGCCGGCGGCGAGGCCGAAGGCGAAGAGCTACCCGCCGATCCGCTCGAAGCGTTCGCGACGGATTTGACCGAGCGAGCGCGCGAGGGAGCCCTCGACCCGTTGGTCGGCCGCGAGCGCGAACTTGAGCGGGCCATTCATATTCTCGCGCGCCGCCGCAAGAACAATCCGATCTTCGTCGGTGAAACAGGCGTCGGGAAAACCGCCATCGCCGAGGGCTTGGCCCAGCGGATTCACGAAGAGAAGGTCCCGGAGGATCTCCACAACGCCGAGATCTTCGCGCTCGACCTGGGCGCCCTGCTCGCCGGTACACGCTATCGCGGCGATTTCGAGGCCCGCTTCAAGGCGCTCGTCGCGGCGGTGCAGGACCGCGAGAATCCGATTCTCTTCATCGACGAAATTCACACGATCCTAGGCGCGGGTTCCGCCCAGGGCGCCACCGTCGATGCGTCGAATCTGCTGAAGCCGCTGCTCCAATCCGGGGAGCTCCGTTGCATGGGCTCGACGACGTATCAGGAGTACCGCCACTTCGAGCGCGACCGCGCTCTCGCACGGCGTTTCCAGCGCATCGACGTCCCCGAGCCGAGCGTCGAGGAGACGACGAAAATTCTAAAGGGCCTGGCACCGCGCTACGAGGAGCACCACGGGGTTCGCTACACCACCGGCGCCCTGCGCGCGGCGGCGGAACTCTCGGCGAAACACATCAACGACCGCTTTCTACCCGACAAGGCCATCGACGTCATCGATGAAGTCGGCGCGGCGATCCGGTTGCGCAAGAACGCGAAAAAGCGAAGCACCGTCGGTGTGCGCGACGTCGAGCAGCAGGTCGCGCGTATGGCAGGCATTCCTCAACTGCGCGCGACCGGCGGCGAGCGGGATCGGCTCGCCGAACTCGAAAACGATCTGCGTGCGGTGGTTTTCGGACAAGACTCGGCAGTAGCGACGGTCTCGAAAGCGATCAAGCGCGCCCGAGCCGGACTGTCGGGCACCGACAAACCGATGGGCTCGTTCCTCTTCGCCGGCCCGACCGGCGTGGGCAAGACCGAGCTCGCGAAGCAACTCGCCGCGTCGTTGGGTGTCCCGTTCCTGCGCTTCGACATGAGCGAGTACATGGAGAAGCACGCCGTAGCGCGCCTCATTGGCGCGCCTCCGGGCTATGTCGGCTATGACGAGGGCGGGCAACTCGTCGAAGCGATCCGTAAGAACCCCCACGCCGTGCTCCTCCTCGACGAAATCGAGAAGGCGCATCCGGACTTGTTCGCGATTCTCCTCCAGGTCATGGATCACGCGACATTGACGGACAACCACGGCCGCGAAGCGGACTTCCGGCACATTACGCTCATCATGACGACGAACGCCGGCGCTCGAGAAATGGCGGAGCGTCAGATCGGTTTCGCCGGCGGTCGCAAGAGCGACGGCGGGCGTGAGATCGAGCGCATGTTCAGCCCCGAGTTCAGAAATCGGCTCGATGAGGTCGTCAACTTCGGCAATCTCAACTTCGACGTGATGGAACGCGTCGTCGACAAGTTCGTTGCGGAGCTGAAGACGCAGCTCACGGAACGGAAAGTCGAGATCGAGCTCAGCGACGCCGCTAGGGCGTGGCTCGCACGCGCGGGCTACGACCCGGACTTCGGCGCTCGGCCCCTCGCGCGGGTCATCCAGAGTCAGATCAAAGATCGCATTTCCGATCAGATCTTGTTCGGCCCCCTCGAGAAGGGTGGCCGCGTGCGGATCGACGCGGACGATTCCGGCCTGACTTTCGATTACGGAGCCCTGGCGAGCTAGGTCAAGCCGCCCTCGCCGAAGCCATCCAGCGACCGTGATAGAACGTGAGCGTCAGCCAGATCGCTCGCGACAAGTGGTCGAGGAAGAGCGCGGTCCAGATCCACACGAGCGGCAAACCCCGCGCCGCGAACACGGATGCCAGCAACACGCGAAGCCCCCACGTGCCGACCAGGGAGGACACGAGCGGTGTCCACGTGTCACCCGCGCCCCGGTGAGCGCCTGCCAACGTAAAGTGCAGCTGGAGCGTAGGCTGACAAAGGCACATCGCGAGCATGAAGGGCACCAGAGTCGCGATCGTCGCCGGATCCTGGCTGAACAGCTCGGCCAGCGGCGTGCGCAGCCAAGCGCCCACGATGCCCATGATGACGGCGGTACCCACGGCGAGACGCGCCGCACGCCAACCGGCGCGCCGGGCAGCCGCGAAATCCTCTCTGCCCAAGGCTTGTCCCACCAGGGTCGCGACGGCCTGCGCGTAACCGACGCCCGGAATCCAAGAAAAAGACAGCAGCCGGATTCCCACGGTGTAGGCGGCGATCGCGACCGTCCCGTACCCCGACAAGACGGAAAAGAAGAACAAGAGGGCCAGGTTCATGCCGACCCGTTCGATGATGCTCGGGTAAGCGATGCGCGCCAATCGGCGGAACTCATCCCCCATTGTCCGGAAATCGCCGAGCTGCAGGGCTAGCGGGCCGTCGCGTCTCGCCCGGCGGACGACCCAAGCGAACAGAGCGATAGCGATCACTTGAGAGACCAGCGTGGCGACGCCGGCACCGACGAGTTCGAGGCGCGGAAAGCCTCCCAACCCGAAGATGAGAAGCGCGTTCAATCCGATCTTCGCCGCGGTGACGAAGACCGCGATCCGCATGGGAGTGCGCGTGTCACGGTCGGCGCGCAGGCCACTCTCGACCGTCAACGCGATCGAGAGCAGGAGCGAAGAGACCATGATGAGTCGCAAATACGGGGCACAGAGCTGCGCCACGTTGTCGGAAGCGCCGAGCCACCCGAGGATCGTCGTGGGGAAGAAGCCGATCGCACCCGCAAACACCAGCGACGCCGCGAAAGCGAGAACCAACGAAGCTGCCAGGGCCTGACGGGCGCGCTCGGGTTCACGCGCGCCGATCGCGTGCGCCATGCGCGCGACGCACCCGAAGCCGATCGCGAAAAACACCGATTGCGTCAGAAAGTGAAATTGTGTCGCGTAGCCGACCGCCGCCTGTTCATCGGTTCCGAGTCGGCCGACCATGGCGATATCGACCAAGCTCACGGCGCTGATCAAGAGCTGCGAGAGCATGACCGGCCAGGCGATGGACCAGATCTCGCGCGTGGTCCCGGTGCGCCGACGTCCCGAGGATACGGTGTCCTCTGTGGGAACCGCCCCGGCCGCCAGCGAACCCGAAGGCGTCGCGGGCGAAACCTCGGGATCTCGGGTGCTTTCGGCGTGTTCGTCGACTCGGGGAGGCGTATCGTCGTTCTGCGAGACGGGAGTCTCCTAGCCCGATGACCGGAGTGCCGCGGGAAGCTGGAATACGACGCCCTCGTCGACTCGGGGCCGGGGTTCGATCTCCACGTCGTCGGCGAGTTCGCCGAGGCGAGCGACAACTTCTTGCACGAGCACCTCGGGAGCCGAGGCGCCGGCCGTGACTCCTGTGCACGAGACGCCGTGTAGCCAACTCGGATCGATGTCCTTCGCACTCTGCACGAGGTGGGCGGCCACGCCGGCCTTGCGGGCGATTTCGACCAACCGGTTGCTGTTCGAAGATTCCGGCGCGCCCACGACGAGAACGAGATCCGCCTCGCGGATCAGATCTTTTACGGCGTTTTGTCGGTTTTGCGTCGCGTAACAGATGTCGTCTTTGCGCGGAAGCTTGACCTTCGGAAAGCGGCTGCGGAGAGCCGCGAGGACTTCACGCGTATCGTCCACGGAAAGCGTCGTCTGGGTCAGCACCGCCAACCGCGAAGGTTCACGCACCTTCAGGCCAGCGACGTCTTCGACGGTCTCCACCAGCTGGATGCGCTCCGGAGCATGGCCCATGGTGCCTTCGACTTCGACGTGACCGGCATGCCCGATCAGCACAATTTCGAAATCATCATTAGCGAAACGCTGGGCTTCGACGTGGACTTTCGTGACCAGTGGGCACGTCGCATCGATGCAGCGGAGCTCCTGACGATCGGCGAGCTCTCGAATTTCGGGGGACACGCCGTGGGCGCTGAAAATGAGCAGAGATCCTTTGGGTACTTCGCGGGGGTCTTCTACAAAGATCGCGCCTTTGCGACGCAGATCATCCACGACGTGTCGGTTGTGGACGATTTCGTGACGGACGTACACCGGGGGGCCGAAGCGGGAGAGCGCCAGCTCGACGATTTCGATCGCTCGATCGACCCCGGCACAAAACCCGCGCGGGCTGGCCAGGAGAATTCGCACGCGGCGCAGGGTAGCTACAATGACCGGCCGCGTCTCCCGACGCGTGAGCCGTTTGAGGAGCAGGATGAGCGACGAGAGTACGGAGAACGACGAATTTCGAGCCGAGCTGCGCGACTGGTTGGAATCGAACGCGCCGGATTCGCTCAAAGGGATGGGCAACAGTGTCCTCGAGGGTGTCTGGGGCGGCCGAACCCCGCACTTCCCGCATCCCGACCAGGAAGCATGGCTCGAGCGCGCCGTATCTCGCGGGCTCACCGCGCCGACTTGGCCGAAGGCCTACGGCGGTGCCGAATTCACGCCAGCGGAGAACAAGATCCTTCGCGAGGAGATCGCGCGCTTGGAAGTTCCGGCGCCCCTGATCGGCTTCGGGCTGACCATGATCGGCCCGACGCTGCTTCGATTCGGGACGGAAGCGCAAAAAGCCGAGCATCTGCCCAAGATCGTCCAGGGAAAGATCCGTTGGTGCCAGGGCTACTCGGAGCCCGGAGCGGGCTCGGATCTCGCCGCTCTGCAGACCCGCGCCGAAGACGACGGGGACCATTACATCATCAACGGGACGAAGGTGTGGACTTCGTATGCGGACAAATCCGATTGGATCTTCGCCTTGGTGCGCACGGACCCCGATGTCAAGAAACAAGAGGGGATCACGTTCCTCCTGATCGACATGCAGACCGAGGGCGTTTCCGTTTCGCCGATTCTCCTGATCAGCGGTGCATCGCCGTTCTGCGAGACGCATTTTCGGGACGTGCGCGTTCCGAAGGCGAACGTGATCACCGAGGAAAACAACGGTTGGACCGTCGCAAAAGCGTTGCTGCAGCACGAACGAACGATGATCGCCGACGCCTTCGGGCCCGCACAGGGATCGTCGAAGTCCGCGACGTTACCCGACCTTGCGAGTCACTACGCGGCGGCGGGGCAGAAGGCAATGGATCCCGTCTTGCGCGATCAGATCGCCCAAAACGGTATGGATACGCTCGCGTTCAAATACACGGTGCAACGCACGCGAGACGCGGCGCGAGCCGGTCATCAACCGGGGCCCGAGAGCTCGCTCTTCAAGGTTTACGGGACAGAGCTCAACCAGCGCCGCTACGACCTCCTGATGCGAATCGCCGGACCACAGGCCCTGGGTTGGGAGGGGCCGGGCTTCGACGACGGTGAACTTTCCCGAACGCGCGAGTGGCTTCGATCTCGGGGTAATTCCATCGAGGGCGGAACTTCCGAAATTCAGCGCAACATCATCGCGAAACACGTCCTCGGACTTCCGGACTGAAGCATGCAACTCGTACTGACTGAAGACCAGGAACTGATCGCGAAGACCGCAGTCGACTTTGTCGCCGAACGCTCTCCCGTCTCCCGCATCCGCGAGCTGCGGGACACCGAGGACCCGTTGGGCTTTTCGCGTCCACTCTGGAAGGAGATGGCCGAACTCGGTTGGGTCGGCATCCCCATCGGCGAAGAGTTCGGCGGAGCGGGGATGGGCTTGTCGGAGCTCTCGATCGTGCTGGAAGCGCTCGGGCGGAACCTGGCGCCAGAGCCGTTTCTCGCAACGGTGCTGCTCGGAGCCGCAACCCTTTCCCGAGCGGGTACCGATAGCCAGCGTCGCCAGTGGTTGCCCGGAATTGCCGCGGGAGAGAAGATCGTGACGCTCGCGTTTCAAGAGGCCGACAGCCGCTACGAGGTTCTTCATTCCGCAACGCGCGCAGAGCCGGCCGAGACTGGCATAACCCTCCGCGGAGAAAAAGTGCAGGTGCTCGATGCAGCGGCTGCCGACGCGTTCCTCGTCACCGCACGGACCGAAGGACAGGTCGCCAGCCGGGAAGGGCTTTCGTTGTTTCTCGTGCCCGCCGGCGCGCCCGGAGTGCAGATGACTCCGCAGAAGCGAGTCGACGGCCGGTCCGCCGCCATCGTGCGCTTCGACGGTGTTCCGGTTTCGTCCGAAGCGTGCGTCGGGCCTCTCGGTCGAGCCGCGACTTTGCTCGAGGAGACCATCGACTACGCCACCGCAGGTCTCTGCGCCGAGATGCTCGGAGGCATGCAGCAGGTGTTTGACGACACGCTGCAGCACCTTCGCGAGCGAAAGCAGTTCGATGCACCGGTGGGGTCGTTTCAAGCGCTCAAGCACCGCGCCGCCGACGTCTTTATCGAAATCGAGCTGGCGAAGAGCGTGACGATGGCTGCGGCGCGCGCCATCGATGAAGGCCGCGAAGACGCTTCCGCCATCGTTTCCGCGGCGAAGGCGCGTTGCTCCGATGCCTTCATGCTCGCCGCAAACGAGGCCGTGCAGATGTTCGGCGGCGTCGGCATGACCGATGAGTACGACGTCGGTTTCTACCTGAAACGAGCTCGGGCGGCCGAGCTCACGTTCGGAGATGCGGCGTTTCATCGGGACCGCTGGGCCCGCCTCAAGGGCTACTGACTTGATCGACGCCGAAGAGCGTTTCCTGCGGGCCGCGACCGGTCGGCCGGTTGATCGCCCGCCGGTTTGGCTGATGCGACAGGCGGGCCGTTACCTGCCCGAATACCGCGCGCTGCGCGAAGGCGTGACGTTTCTCGAAATGTGCGCGGACGTCGATCGCGCGGTCGCCGTTTCGCTCCAACCCATCGACCTCGTCGGGAGCGAGGCGGTCATCCTGTTCTCGGACATCTTCGTGCCCGTCCTCGGCATGGACGTCGCGCTCGATTTTTCGCCCGGGCCGGTGATCGGCGAGCCCATCCGACAACGCGCCCAGGTCGAGGCGCTCACGATGACGGATCCCCGCGAAACGGTTCCCTACGTGTTCGAGATCCTGCGGCGCCTGCGAAGCGAGTTGGTTGCTCGAAAGATCCCGCTTCTCGGGTTTGCGGGCGCGCCGTTCACGCTCGCGTGTTATCTGGTGCGCGGTCGCGGAGATCCCGACCGACGTTTTCCCGAAATGCACGAGCTCTTGGCGCGCGAGCCCGAAACTGCGGTGGCGCTCCTCGATCGGCTCGGCGACGTCATGGCGCGCTACCTCGCGGCCCAGATCGAGGCCGGCGCGCAAGCGGTCCAACTGTTCGACACATGGGCCGGGATTCTCGATGAGTCGACCTACCGCCGCTTCGCCTTGCCCGTCGTGTCTCGGGTCGTCCGCGCGTTGCGCGGACGCGCGCCGGTGATTCTCTTCGGCGGCGAGTCGCCTCATCTGGTCGACGCCATGCTCGAATCGGGCTGCGATGTGCTGTCCGTGGGGGAGAGCGTCGATCTCGAGACGGCGGCGCAGAAGGCCGGCGGCGCGACCAGCTTGCAGGGCAATTTGCCGCCCTCGTTCTTGAAGCGTTCCCGCGAAGAAATCGTCGCCGCGGTCGCTGCGATGGCGCGTCACGCGAGGCCGGCGCGCGGCTACATCGCGAACCTCGGTCACGGTTGCACGCCCGATACGCCGGTCGCGGGCGTGCGGGCGTTCACCGACGCCGCACGCGCGCTTTCTTGAGCGTCGAACACGTCGACGCCGTGGTGATCGGCGCCGGGGTTTCCGGGCTCGCTTCCGCAATCGAACTTCGCGCCGCGGGGCGCGATGTCTGCCTGCTCGAGGCCGAGAGCCGGCCCGGCGGGGTGATACAAACCGACCGCTTGGAGGGCTTCCTCGTCGAACGCGGGCCCAACGCGTTCCGGGTGTCGGCGCCTCTTCTCGCGTGGTTGCTCGAGCACAAACTCGGGAATGTATTGTTGCGCGCCGGCCCGGAATCGCGGCAGCGAGCACTTTTCCTCGACGGCCGCTTGCTGTGGCTTCCAGAATCACTTCCGGGCGCGGTCACCACCCCGCTCCTGTCGCTCGGCGCCAAGTTCCGCGCGTTGTCCGAGGTCTTTTACGCACGGGGCCCGGGGCGCGCGGAAACCGTGGCGGAGTTCGTCGGCCGCCGTTTCGGAGACGAGCTCCTCGAGCGCGCCATCGCGCCGTTCCTCGTCGGCGTCTACGCCGGAGATGAGCGCGCCCTCGGTGCGGAAGCTGTTTTCCCGCAACTCGTGGCCTGGGAACAGGAACACGGTTCCGTGTTGCGAGGTGCTCTCGTCGCGAGCCTGCGTCGCGGTCGGCCTCGGGGTTGGCCGGGGTCGTACAGCACGGCGACCGGTGTGGAAGGCTTCGCCGAAGCCCTCGCGAAGCGCCTTGGAGACGCGATCCGCTGCGAGTCGGCAGTCGAGGAGATCGTATCCGAGGAGGGACGGCTCATCGTCCGGTGTGGGGAAAGCGAATGGCATGCCCGCGAAGTCGTGTGCGCCTTACCCGCTGCCGAGGCGGCTTCTCTCCTCGCGGTGCGAGACGAAGCGCTCAGGCACTTGTTCGAAGGGATTTCCTACGCCCCGATGGCGAGCGTCGCGCTTCCGGTGGACCCCTCTGACTCGCGCGAGCGAATTCACGGATTCGGGTTTCTCGTGCCCCGAGGCGCCGGCCTGCGGCTCTTGGGGGCGCTCTTCCCTGCACGCGTGTTTCCCGACCGCGCGCCCGAGGGCCGCGAGCTCGTCATGGCCATGCTCGGCGGGACGCGCTGGCCCGGCGTGGTCGATGCGACGGACGACGCGCTCCTCGAAAGCGCGACGATCGGGCTCAAGCGCACCCTCGGCGCCGGGGTGAAGCACGCCCCGCTCGCCGTTCATCGTTGGCCCCGTGCGGTTCCGCAACCCGGTCCCGACCACCGTCGGCGAATCGAGGCGCTGCGCAAGGCGACCACCGCGCGTTGGCCCGGCTTACGCCTCGCTGGGTCCTACCTCGACGGCGTCAGCGTCGGCGACACGCTCCTTTCCGGCGTGCGCGCCGCGCGCTCACTGATCGCCGCGAGTGAACCAAC
Organism: Myxococcota bacterium; assembly: GCA_965223705.1. GTDB lineage: Bacteria > Myxococcota_A > UBA9160 > UBA9160 > UBA6930 > UBA6930. Next base: position 1,411,143 of record OZ245015.1, read on the forward strand.
CTCCGAGCCACGCTGAAACGACGAAGTAGTACGCCGGGTAGGCGAGTGAGACGGACATGCAAAGCGCCGCGAGGCGGTGCCCCGCGGTCAAGAGTGCCCCAGTCACCAGCAGGAACCAGACCCCTCCGAGTACGCAACTGATCGTCCGGAGACGCGTCATCCGGCTCGGGTAGATGAAGGGAAGCCGGGGGAAGGTCGCGACCGCGAGGAGAAGGACGAGCGCCGAAGCCACGCCAGCAGGAACGTCGTACCACCACAAGTAGATCGCCACGACGTTCCAGTACGACGGAAAACCGAGAAAGAAGTGGTCCGCGGTCTTCGCGTCGCTTCGGCAGAAACCGTACGCGCTAGCGAGGACGACGACCGCGGCGATTCCGAGATGCGGGACCGCGCCGCTCCCGAGCATGAAGAACGCCGGAATCACCGTGTAGTTCAGGAAATCGACGATATCGTCGAGGCGGCGTCCGTCGATATTCGGGAGCCATCGGCTCACCTCCGCCCGGCGGGCGAGGGCGCCGTCGACCGAATCGATGGCCATCGCCAGAAGCGACCACAACGCGGCCGCGCGAAAGTCGCCCGCGGCGATCGCCAACAGGCTCGCGACGCCGACGACGGCGCCGCTGGCGGTCAACGCGTGAACCGCTCCGGCGGCGATCCGGCGCGCGAAGCGTGTCGTATTGGAGTCGCTATCTTTCACTCGCCATGCGTTCCTGGAAGCGCCAGACCCCCGAGCGGGCAGCCTACACCGAACGAGCTTCGCAGGTCTTAACGCGCAGACTTCGAGAGCGCCAAGGGCCGGAATCGTTCATCACCAGCCGGATGGATCGCGCCGTCGCCTGGGCGCGCAAGTATTCGCTCACCTCGACGCGCTTCTCCGGCTCGTGTTGCGCGCTCGAACTCGACGCGGCGATGGGCCCGCGTTTCGACATGCCGCGCTTCGGGTGCACCGTGCCGCGGTCGCCGGTGGATGCGGCGGACCTGCTCTTCGTCACCGGCACCGTGACGCAACGCCAGGCGCCGCTGCTCAAGCAAGCCTACGACGCGATGCCGGAACCGAAATGGGTCATGGCGATCGGAGCGTGCGGCTGCTCGGGCGGCATGTATGACAACTACGCGGTGGTGCAGGGGGTCGACACGATTCTTCCGGTCGACGTCTACGTCGCGGGTTGTCCGCCGACGCCCGAGGCGATTCTCGACGGCCTGCGAAAACTGCAGGCTCGCATCCAGAGCGAGCGCGTGCCTCGGCACGGGCGCCATGCGGAAGCGGAAGATTTGCCGACACTCGAAGGTCCACGGCCCGGTCCGGGACCCGGCATGTAGTCGCCCTAAGCCCGGGGAACACCGCGATGAATCGACCATCAAGCCCGGCGGGCTTCCAGCCGATTTGGAAGGGTATGACAGCGCTAGGAGGGCCTCTGTGAGTTCGGCTGTTCGGGCAGATCTCGCCGTTCTCGGCGCCGGACCGGGCGGCTACGTCGCCGCGATCCGCGCCGCACAACTCGGACAGAAGGTCGTGATCATCGATCGCGATCGCCCGGGGGGTGTCTGCCTCAATTGGGGCTGTATTCCTACCAAAGCGTTGCTCACGGGGGCCGAATGGGTGGAGAATCTCCGTAAACACGGGGAGACCTTCGGCATCGGTGCTTCCGGAATCACGCTCGATTACGCGAAGGCCTTGGCGCACAGTCGAAAAACCTCCGACCGCCTCTGCAAAGGCGTTCAGTCGCTGTTCAAGAAGAATCAAATCGAGTGGGTGCAGGGCGACGCGAGGCTCCGAGGTCCCCACGAGATCGACGTCGAAGGCGGCGCGACCTCATCCGTCGAGGCGGCTCAGATCATCCTCGCGACCGGTTCCGAGGAGTTTGTCCCACCCGGGGTCGAAGTCGATGGGAGTCGGGTTTTGACGTCGCGCGAGGCCCTCGAATCGCCCGTGATCCCGGACCGCCTGGTCATCATCGGCGCCGGCGCCGTCGGGGTCGAGTTCGCCTATATCTACGCGACCTACGGCGCGCACGTCACGGTGATCGAGATGGCGGACCAGGTCTTGCCGGGGGCGGACGTCGAGGTCGGCGCAGCGCTGCAACGAGAATTCCGACGCAAGAACATCGAAGTGCGGTTGGGGACGCGATTTGAGGGCGTCAAGACGGGGAACGGTTCGGTGCAAGTCGCGGTGAGTCGCGAGGGTGTCGGCGAAGAAATCGAAGCGAACCAGCTGCTGCTCGCTATCGGTCGCCGTCCTCTCGCGGCCGATCTCGGTCTCGAAGCGGCGGGGGTCGCGACTGACGCCCGTGGCTTCATCGAAGTCGACGCCCAACTAAAGACCAGCGTGCCCAGCATCGCCGCGGTGGGGGATGTCGCCGGGCCGCCGCTCCTGGCGCACAAAGCCTCCGAGGAAGGGATTGCTGCCGTCGAGTTCGCGGCGGGCCACGACCGCGCGGCCCTCGACCACCGCAAGATTCCGGGCTGTATCTACGCGCAACCGCAAGTGGCCTGGGTCGGTCTGACCGAAGCGGAGGCGCGCGCGGAATACGGCGACGACATCCGCATCGGAAAATTTCCCTTCACCGCGTCCGGCAAGGCGATCGCATCGACACACACCGCCGGCTTCACGAAAGTCATCGCCGAGCCGCGCTATGGCGAGATCGTCGGAGCTCACATCATCGGTCACGGCGCGACCGAGCTCATCGCCGAGATCGGTCTCGCGATGACGCTCGAAGCGACGACCGCCGAGATCATCGGAACCTGTCACGCCCACCCGACCCTGGCGGAAGCGATCCTCGAAGCCACGCTCGCCGCCGAAGGTCGGAGTATTAACTTTTAAGCCCTAAAGGGAGCCGTCCATGTCTATCCCCGTGGAGTTACCGGAACTCGGTGAAAGTGTCGTCGAAGGCACCATCGCCCGTTGGTTGGTGAAGGAAGGCGATCGGGTCGAACTCGATCAACCGGTCGTCGAAGTCACCACCGACAAGGTCGATGCGGAAATTCCCGCGCCGAGCGGCGGAGTGATCGAAGCCATCCTCGTGGCGGAGGGAGAGACCGTGGCCGTGGGTACGGTCCTCGCTCGGATCGACCCCGCTGCCGAGGCGGCCATCGCGAACACCGACGCGGTCGCGCAACCGGTGGCCGCACAAGCGCCCGATGCCGCACCGAGTGCGCGGCCCACGCCTGCGGCGGCGCGTATGGCTGCCGAGCAGGGCACCGATCTCACCGGCGTCTCCGGAAGTGGCGTCGGCGGGCGCATTACGAAAGACGATGTCGCAGCCCGCGCGGCGATGGAGACTCGCCAACCACCTGCTCCGGCTCCGCCCCCGGTTCAAGCGCAATCCGCACCGGTCGCGCCGCCGGCTGCGGCGGAAGAACGCCCCGCGCCGCAGGCCGCGTCGAACCAGGCGGACCGTCGTGTCGCCGCCGCCTCGGTGCCCGAACGCGAGCAAAAGCGCATGCCCTACGCGTCGGTCGATCTCGAAGAGGGGGATCGCGTGATTCCCATGACGCCGATCCGGCGTCTCGTCGCCGAGCACATGGTGTACTCGAAGCGCACCAGCCCGCACGTCGGAACGGTTGCGGAGATCGATCTCGGCGGTGTCGTCGCCGTACGCGCCGCGAGCAAGGCGAAGTTTGAGGAGACCCACGGCGTCTCGTTGACGTACCTCCCGTTCATCGTGCACGCGACCGTGCGCGCGTTGCGCGAACACCCCCGGTTGAACGCTTCCGTGATTGAGGACGCGATTGTCGAGAAGAGAGATTTGAACATCGGCATCGCCGTCGAGACGGAGAAAGGCCTGGTGGTTCCCGTCGTGCGGAACGCCGACCGCTTGTCGCTCGCAGGCCTCGCCGCTGCGATCGAAGATCTCTCGACGCGGGCTCGAACGAAAAAGCTCACGGCGGATGATCTCAAGGGTGGGACGTTCACCGTTTCGAACCCGGGCCGGCACGGGAACCTCTACGGGTTCGCGATCATCAATCAGCCCCAGGTCGGCATCCTTCGCATGGGAGAGATCGTGAAGCGGCCGGTGGTCCGGACCGTCGACGGTTCCGACGCGATCGTCATCCGGCCGATGATGCATCTCGCCCTGTCGTACGATCACCGCGCAGTCGACGGCGCTCCGGCAAACGGATTCCTGTACCGGGTGCGCGAGATCCTCGAGGAAGCCGATTTCGACCTCTAGGCTCTCCGTCGATTGGCTCGGCGAAGTCGCGTACGACGCCGCGCTGGCCCGACAAGAAGCGGCTGTGGCGCAGCGAAGGGCCGGGGGAGGGCGCGATCGCCTGTTGCTCTTGACCCATCCGCCGGTCATCACGCTGGGGCGCGCTGCGAAACCGGAGAACCTTCTGACGCCTCGGGACGAGCTCGCGCGCCGCGGCATCGCGGTACACGAAGTCGCGCGGGGAGGCGACGTCACGTTCCACGGGCCGGGCCAGCTGGTTGGCTATCCCATCTTCGACTTGAAGTCCCGCGGCGCGGCCGATGTCTACGAGTTCTTGCGCTCCCTGGAGGGGTGCCTCATCGAAGCGCTGGGCGCGATCGGCGTCTCCGGGGCACGGTGTGAGGGCCGCACCGGGGTGTTCGTCGAGAGCAGCGCGCCGCTGCGGAAGATCGCCTCCATCGGGATCGGAGTCCGTCGCTGGGTCACGTTTCACGGATTCGCGCTGAACGTGACCCTCGACCCCGACGCGTTTCGCGACATCGTTCCCTGCGGCCTTCACGACGTCGAAATGACATCGGTGGCACGGGAGCTCGGGTGTGAGCCGGACGAAAGGCTCTTTACCGCGGTTCGAGACGAGGTCACCGAGGCGTTCCGCCGAGCCTTCGACTCGTAGCGCGCGGCGCCAGACGCCGGGTCTCTGTCCCAGCCGTTCGTTACTCTGCAGCGCGTGGGGGGGCAGGTGATATCGGTAGGCGACCGCGCGAAGCGTCGCGAACCCTCGCTCGTCGGTTCCTTCCTTCGAGCGCTGTTCGTGGCGCTGCGTCGGGGTTGGCGGGCCCGTGCGAGCGGGCGCGGCGATCGGGGCCAAGCCGGTCTCGACTATCCCGATGAATCCCGCACCGGTGCTTGTCTCGCGCGTGGAGTTCCCGTCCTCGTCGCCGGGCCGGCGGGCGCGCCCCGCTGCGTTCCCTGCTCGGCGTGCACCAGCGCGTGCCCGACCGATTGCATCGTGGTATGGCCCCAGGGTGGGGGCGTCGAAGCACCCGAGCGCTTCGAGATCGACATGTCGCGTTGTATCTACTGCGGCCTCTGCGAAGCGGTGTGTCCCGAAGAGGCCATCGTGCTGAGCAGCGAAGTCGCCATCGCCGACTACGAGCGGAGGTCGCTGCGTTTCGACCTGGCGAATCTTCTCGTACCCGAGGAGCTTCTGGACGACTCGCTGTCTCGCGCTCGCGCAACGCGATCCCAGGTCCGGGATCCCGCCGCATGAGAGCGACGCTTGAGGCGCTACAAGCCGCGTTGCCCTCCGCGGTCCTCGAGCGCCGCGACGCCCTCGATTGTGTGGAGCTTCGGGTCGCATCGCCGTTCATCGTCCCGCTGACGCGCTTTCTCCGCGATCGCGCGACTCCGCCCTTCTCAGTCCTCATCGACCTCACGGCCGTGGACTACCCCGAGAGAACGCCGCGGTTCGATCTCATCTATCAGCTCCTTGCCGTGGAGCCCGGCGTCCGCATTCGGCTCGTGTGTGAAGTCTCCGAGCGACCCGCCGAAGTGGATTCCATCCACGCGGTCTTCCCCGCGGCAAACTGGTTGGAGCGTGAAGTGTTCGATTTGTACGGCGTGCGCTTCCTGGGTCACCCCGACCTTCGACGGATCCTCCTCGACGCGTCTTTCGACGGTCATCCACTGCGGAAGGACTACGACAAACGGCGTCGCCAGCCCGTGCGTTCAGGGACGACGCGTTGACCGCGCCTCGTGACGAACTCGTTCTCGACCCGACACATCCCGCGACGCACGGCGCTGTCTCTTTTCGCGTCGAGGTCGAAGACGAACACATCGCCGTCCTCGATCTCTCCGTCGGTTTCCTGCATCGCGGCTTTGAAAAAGAATGCGAAAGTCGTCGCTTCTCCGAGGCGATCCCCTACGCCGATCGCCTGAACTACCAATCTTCGGTGTTGTCGAGTCTCGCCTATTGCCTCGCGGTCGAGCGATTGTTCGAAACACCGGTCAGTGAGCGCGCGGTTTGGCTGCGCACGTTCGCGGGTGAGCTCGCCCGAATCGCGGACCACTTGACGCGCCTCGCTGCGACGGCGGACGCGCTGGGTCTCGCCGCGGCGGTCGCTTACACGACGTCGGCGCGGGAGCTCATCTGGGACGCACTCGAGCTGCTGACGGGCGCGCGGGTGACCCATCACTATCTTCGCATCGGCGGCGTCCGTGGGGACCTTACGCAAGCGGCCGACGCGTGCGCGCGATCCGCGCTCGATCGACTCGACGACTTCGTCGGAGATTTCGAGCGCCTGACCAGTCGAAATCGCGCTGTGCTCGCTCGCCTGCGAGGGGTGGCTTCGATCGATCGGGACGTCTGCCTTCGCTACGGCGTGACGGGCCCGATTCTGCGAGCGAGCGGTTGTCCGCGAGATATCCGCAAGGACGAACCGTACCTCGCCTACCGCGACGTCGACTTCGACGTTCCCGTGGGCACGAACGGTGACAATGCGGACCGACTGCTCGTATGCATCGAAGAAGTGCGCCAGAGTGCCCGGATCGCGCTGCAGTGCCTCGACCGACTAGCCGACCTCGCTCCCGTCGACGAGAGGCGCCTCGACGAAACGCGAGCGCTACCCGCGGGCCAATGCTACGTCCCGACGGAATCCGCGAACGGTGAGCTCGGTTTCTTTATCGTCTCGAACGGCGACGAGATGCCACATCGCGTTCGCTGTCGGGCACCGAGCTTCTTTCATGCGGCGGCGCTCTCGGAGATCCTCCGAGGAGAAGCAATTTCCGAACTGTCTCCGACGTTCGAGTTGTTGAACGTCGTAAGCGGCGAATGCGATCGATAATCCCACCGCTACGTCCTTTCGGACTCCGCTTGCATCACGACGGTCGTTGGACCCACGAGGGCCATCCGATCTTGAACCGCAAGCTTCGCGAAGCGTTCGATCGCGGCGTCGCTTACGCACCGGACGAGGACGTATTCGTCGTCACGTTGGGGCACTACCGCGGCCAAATCGAGGTCGAAGAAGCTGCGTTCTTCGTGCGCAGCATCGACCTCGAACGCGGAACGGTCACGCTTTCCGACGGAAGTGAAGAAGCGCTCGACCCGGGGACGCTCGGGTTGTCGGAGCGCGACGGAGCCTTACTCGCCAGTGTCGCGAGACCCGGGACGGACCGTCGCGTCCTCGCGCGCTTTGACGCCGGAGCGCACGCCGAACTCTTGCTGGCGGTGGAGCCAACCGGCGAGGGATTCGAAATCGCGCTGGGCGGCCGTCGCTACTCGCTCCCCGACGCGCTCACGCGCGAGGCTTCCGAGAGTCCCAGCGGCCGATTGTGATAGCGCATGTACTTGACGGTCTCGTACGTGGCGAAGGTCTGGGCGGATAGCTCCGCCGCCACTTCGGGCTCGGCGGCGACTAGGTTGTCGCGCGCGTTCTCACTGTAGATGCGATGCAGCGAAGGCTTCGTTCCGTCGTGCTGGACGGTGAAGTAATACTCGTCCGTCACGAGACCGAGCAGCGGACCGTGCCCTTGGCCGGTGATGGTGAACGCGTACCGCGGCCCCCTCTCGGGCTCGAGCAAGCTCTGACCGAGTGTTGTCGCGATACCTCCCACGCCGGCCAAGTCGACCAGCGTCGGCATGAGGTCGACCGTGCTTCCGATGCGGTCGCTTTCGCCGGGCGCGATCCATTTGGGCCCGTATAAAACGAGGGGCACGTGGTAGCGCGTGAGTCGAAGCTGATCTTCTCCCGCCGGCCGATGTCGTGTCGACGCCGGCGATCCGTGATCGCCAAAGAACGCAAAGATCGTGTCGTCGAAATACCCTTCACGGCGCGCGGCTTCGAAGAACCAGCCCAGGCTGTGGTCCATCAGTCGCATCCCGTCGTACTCCGCGACGGTGTCGAAACCGTGGGGAACGACTTCGGAATCCGTCAGGTTCGAAGGTTCGAAACCTCGGCTGTCTTCGGGGATCGTAAACGGCTTGTGGTTTCCCGCGGTGTGGATGAAGGCGACGAAAGGTTCTTCGGTTTCGCGCAGGACGCGATTCGCCTCTTCGAACAAGTGGAGGTCGCTGATCCCCCACACATCGACGCGGGGCGAGCTGTAATCGCCTTCTTCGTAGATACGGGCGCCCGGGATGTTGTGTTGGAGGAGCGCCCGAATGTTCGCCCAGCTCGCGCTCCCGCCCAAGAAATAGAATTTCTCGTACCCGCGAAACGCGTTGTAGAGGGTGTGTTGCTCGACGATCAAGGGGTTTCGGGTGGAGGTCTTCGAGGGTTCGACGTCCGGTAGCCCGGTGAACGCTGCGAACACAGCTCGCGCCGTCCCACCGTGGGGCGCGTAGAATCGTCGGAACAGCATGCCGTCTCGCGCGATGGCATCGAGGTTCGGCGAGGGATCGAGTGCGTTGCCGGAGAAGCCGGTCTTGTAGTACGCGAGGGATTCGAGCAACACGATGACGACGTTCGGCTTGCCTTCGCGCTGCCCGCTCGATTCGACTGGACGCCGGTAGTTGAGCTCGGAAGCGTCGCGGCCGGGAACCTCCAGGTAGCCCGACATCCGCGGGTACATCGCTCGTGCGGTGTCGACGTCGAATTCGACGGTTCGATTCTTCACCGTGTCGAGGAAATAGAGCGCGGGGTTCAGGGCGACGGCGGAAGCGAACTCGTGCGTTGAGAAGAACGCGTCGCTCCAACGCAGCGGATAGTAGGAGAGCTTGCCGTAGATCCCGCCGGCGAAGATGAGCACGCCCAGAGCGGCCGCTGTGAGCTGCGCATTGCGGCTCGCTCGCGCCGCACCGGCCACGGGAAGGGTTCGCTTGAGGAGGACGACGTAGAGACCCGTGAGAGCTGCGACGCCCAGCAGTGCAGGCACTACGGGGTAGCTCTCCCAAAGCACGCCGAAGCTCTCGCGCGGGTTGTGGAGAAAGCGGAGTGAGGACGCATCGAGGCGCGCAGCGAGATAGCCGTAGTGACCCAGGTCGAAACCGTGGACAAGGGTGAGCAGCACCGTCGCCACCGCGAGATAAGCGATCGACCAAGTTCGCGGTCGTCCCGGGTGCGCGGGGTTCCAGCGCGGAACTGCGCCGATGAGCGCCAACGGAACGTGGATGCACAACAACAAGCGGAGGTCGAATTTCGCCCCGATGTAGAACGCCTCGAGGATGGAACGGCCGGGTGCGGGATCGAGCGGGTCGCGGAAGATCCACCAGAACGCCGCGCGGAAGAGGCCGAGCAGGATCCACTGGATCAAGAGGCTCGTCGCGAGAAAGCGGAGGAGGGATGTCACGATGTGAGGACGCGGAACGCTAGGGAAGCGCCTCGGCGCTGGCGTAGCGCCGCTCGTAGTCGAGGACCATGCGTCCACGCTCATCGTTCCTGCCGAAGCTTCCGAGTCCCGAACGCCAGAACGCGGATTGGCGCGCATCTTCCGGGGACCAGCCTTCGAACTCGATGCGATAGAACGCCTCGAACAGGGACGAGCGTCCGACCCCGTGCTTGCAGTGGATCAGGACCGGCCAGTTGTCCTCGTCCCGCAGTTCGGCCATCACTTCGTCGACGATTTCCGGTTCCGGCGTGATGCCCGACGGGATGCTCAAGTGGCGGATTCCCGCGCCTTCCAGCGCTTCGCGTTCGCGCCGGACGTCGTCTCGCGGCGTCCGGAGATCGATTACCGTCCGGATCCCGTATTCGCGGGCCTTCGAAACGACCCGGTCCGGAGACATCGACGCGGAGCGGTAGAGCCGACCTTCGGCAACAGTGAGGAAGCGCTGCTCGACCTGGACCCAGTACTGATAGGGTGCCGCGATGAGGGCCAAGGCCAAGCCGGCCCACTTGAGGCGCCGGAACCAGGGTGAGCGGCGGGCGACCTGCCATCGGTCCGAAAGAGATCGGGGGGGTGTTTCCGTCACGTTTTGCCTCTTCTTCGCAGGTTCGAGGGGTCGGAGCTTTCTAGCATCTCACAGGGGCAGAGGGCTACGCGAAGCTTCGGCCGAGCGCTGCGCCGGCGAAGACCGCCAAAAGGCCCAAGCCGAGATTGCCCACACCGTTGGCGGCCGCCAAACCGGGGTAGCCCGCTTCGAGCAGTCGGAAGGTGTCGAGTCCAAAAGCCGAGAACGTAGTGAGACCCCCAAGCAACCCGCCCTGGAGGGCCGCTCGCGTCGCCGGAGCCAGAGCGAACCGCGCGTCGGCGGTCGCCGCGAGCACCCCGATCGCGAAGCAACCCACGGTGTTCACCACGAGCACTCCCCAGGGGAAGGTGCCTTGCGCCCGAAATGCGAGCCCTTCGATCACTGCGATGCGAGCCACCGCGCCGATTCCGCCCGCCAGAAAGATCCACCACCAAGTCACCGCCCGAACCTAGCCCGATTGACGGGGACGTTCCCCCGCGTTAACCACGCCCATCTTCGGCGCCGTAGCCAAGTGGTAAGGCACGGGACTGCAAATCCCTGATCCCCGGTTCAAATCCGGGCGGCGCCTCCAACCGCGCTCCCACGAACATGTTCTGCAACGAATCCGAGAGCGTCGGAGCGAACGCCTGCGCCCCGGCTCGCGTTGCGTAGCTGTGTAGAGGGCTAAACGCTACGAACGCTTGCCGGGGTGAGAGGAAGGGGAGTGGCTGGTGGTCTTCGAGGCGAGCGGCCTGACGATCGATTCGTTCGAGACCGTCACGCCGGGCGGGGCAGACTGCGACGGTCTCAGTACGGCACTTGGGTTCGACGCTCAGTGCGCGTTAATGCCGCTCGTGTCGAGTGCCGTCGTGGCTCGGGTGACGCTGACGGCGACGAACGTCGGCGGGACGCTGTCGCCTGCGGGTGGCGACGTGACCGACTTCGACACGCTCGAAGTCCTCGCGTTCGGCCGGAGCCTCCGCGTTTTCCGCCTCCGCGGTGCCGCGCTAGCGTCGGCTCCTGACACGAGGGAGCACCGCTATGGGCACGCGACGCCACTACCGCTGGGAAGACCTTCCGAAAGAGGAGCTCAGCCCCGAGATCGATCGTCGGCTGATCACGGGCGACGACCTGATGCTGGCCCACGTCTATCTCAAGAAAGGAGCGCTGGTTCCCCAGCATCAGCACGAGAACGAGCAGGTGACCTACATCCTCGAGGGAGCGCTCCAGTTCTTCCTCGGCGCCGACGAGTCCGAGGTCGTGACCGTTTCCGCGGGTGAGGTGCTGCACATTCCGAGCAACCAGCCGCACAAAGCGATCGCTCTCGAAGACACGCTCGACGTCGATATTTTTACACCGCCGCGCCAGGACTGGCTGGACGGCACCGACGACTATCTCCGGCGTTAGGGAGGGCTCGCAGTGATGATGTCTCTCGCGCGATGGTTGACGATCTTGGCGGCTTTGTTTGCGACGGGTTCACTTGCCGACGAAGTGGAAGCTCCGTGGAAGTGGACCGAAGACGAGATGCGGGAGCGCATCGGTCGCGTACGGGCCGGGCGCGACTTGACGCCACCGTCTTGGCCCGGTGGAGCACGCGTCGCGGTGGGCCTCTCGTTCGACGTCGATACCGAGCCGGTATGGATCGGGATGGTCGGCCAACTGACGCCTTCCTATATGTCGCGCGGCGAGTACGGTTCCCGCGCCGGCTTCCGCAGGGTGATGGAGCTCCTCGACGAGGAGAAGATCGACGCGACGTTCTTCATTCCGGCCGCGACCTACATGCTGCACCAAAACGTGGCGGACGCGCTCAAAGCGCGAACCCGGCACGAAGTGGGGTTTCACTCATTCATTCACGAGAACCCGCTGAAGCTCGACGCCGCAGAAGAGCGCGCCGTCTACGAGAAAGCCATCGATTACGTAACGAAGGCCGTGGGCCGCCGGCCGGTGGGTTTCCGGTCCGCGGCGTGGGACTTGTCCGGAGCGACGGTCGATATCGTTCGCGATCTGGGGTTCCTATACGACAGCAGCTTGATGGCGGACGACTCGCCCTACGAGCTCATCGTCGACGGGAAAGAAACTTCCTTGGTCGAGCTCCCGGTGGAGTGGATACTCGACGACTGGCCCTATTTTCAGTTGGCGTGGTCGGCGAACCTCCACGGACTGCGCAATCCGGACGATGTCTATGCGATCTGGAAGTCCGAGTTCGATGAGGCCTACAAAGAGGGCGGGACGTTCATCCTGACGATGCACCCACAGGTGATCGGCCATCGGCACCGGATGGCAATGCTGCGACGCTTGGTTACTTATATGAAGGGCCGCGAAGGCGTGTGGTTCGCGACCCATGAAGCCATCGTGCGACACGCGCTCGCGGAAGATGCGAAAAAGACGGCTGGGGGAGGAGATTGATCATGGGCTCTTATCGACACGTCGCCGCGTTGGGGCTCGCGTTCGTCGTTCTGGTGTTCGCCGGTGCGACACGTGCGGAGTCTCCGGCGGGGATGAAGCTCTATCAAGTGAAGAGCGGCAACCTCGAGCTCGACAAAGGCCTCCTCACGGCGAATCGCGACCCGGGCAAGCGGATCAAAGTGCCCGTCGCGATGTACATCATCGAGCATCCACGGGGCGTCGTCGTGTTCGATACGGGGAACGCCGACGACGTTTCCGACGGAAACTGCGCCTCCTACTGGGGTGCCAGCATTTGCAACGGCTTGATTCCCGACCAAACCCGCGATCAGGTCATCGATCGTTGGCTCGCCAAGTTCGGATACAAGGTCGAGCAAGTGACTCACGTCGTGTACTCGCACTTTCATCTCGATCACGCCGGCAACATCGAGCTCTTCCCGAACGCCACCCATGTCGTGCAGAAAGAAGAACTCAAGGCGGCCTGGTGGCCGGAGAAGTGGCAAGCCGGCGCTTTCGTGATGAAGGATTACGACGAGAGTCGGGACTTCAACTTTCTCGAGCTGAGCGGAGATTTCGATCTCTTCGCCGACGGCTCGATCGTGGTGCTCGATACGAAGGGGCACACCCAGGGTCATCAGTCACTCTTGGTACGACTTCCCAAGACGGGGAGTCTCGTTCTCGCCGCGGACGCCGTCTACACCCCGGAGAACGAAGCGGGTGTCATCCCGGGAATCTCGTGGAACACGTTCGAATCGATGGAATCGATCAATCGGTTGAAGCGAATCCGCGACGCAGAGGGCGGGGAGCTCTGGTACAGCCATCACATGCCCCAGTACGACGCCCACAAGCACGACGCGCCGTACGAATAGTCACGCGCTGACGCGCGCCGCAGACCCCCGATGTCCCTCGAGCTAACCGGCGTCGAGAAAAACTTCGGCGCCGAGCCGGTGCTGCGGGGCGTGTCGTTGCGTGTCGAAGCCGGCGAACTGACGGCGCTACTCGGCGCAAACGGCAGCGGAAAAACGACGACGCTCCGAATCGCGGCGGGTTTCCTGCACCCCGATACCGGCACGGTGCGCATCGACGGAGAGGAGCTCGCTTCACATCCCGAGCTTGCGGCACGGATCGGCTACTTGCCCGAGCGCCCGCCTCTCTACGACGCGTTGACGGTGAAGGCGTTTCTGCGCTTCGTCGCGCGGGCAAAGTCCGTCCCCGCCGCCAAGCAGCGCAGCGCGATCTCCAAGGTCGCTGAGGCTTGCGCGCTCGGTCCCCTGCTGGCGAAACGCATCGGACGCTTGTCGAAAGGGCAGCGACAGCGGGTCGGGCTGGCCCAAGCACTCCTCGCAGATCCGGCGGTGCTGCTTCTCGACGAAGCGACCAGCGGGCTCGATCCGCTCCAGGTTCACGAAGCGCGCGCCACGATTCGCGACGACAGTGAAAAGCGCGCGACACTCTTTAGCACCCACCTCCTCGGTGAGGCCGCGGCACTTTGCTCGCGCGTCCTGGTGCTCGACAGAGGTCGCATCGCGGCTTCCCACGAGATCGGCAGCGATCGGCCATCATGGTTCGTTGCGCTGCGCGGCGTGACGCCGGAGCGCGCCGAGGCGCTGTTGCGGGAAGTTCCGGGCGTCACGGGGGTCGAATCGGTCGAGGCCGCCGCACTCGCTTTCCGTTGTGAGGCGAGGCCAGGAGAGGACGTCGCGGCGGCGCTGGCAACGGCCGTCACGGCACGAGCCGAGCTGCTCGAGTTGCGGCCGGCTCGCATCAACCTGGAGGAGGTCTTCGAACGCGCCACCGCGGGCTCCCCATGAGGCGCGTTGCTGCGCTCCTCGGCAAGGAGCTCCTCCACGTCTTCGCGACGCCCATCGCATACGTCGTCGTCGCCACGTTCTGGGTCGCGGCCGGCTATTTCTTCAGCTTCGGCGTCTTCTTCGTCCGGACGCCGCACATGGTCGGGAGCTTTCACAACATGAGCATCTTGTTGTTGCTCATGGCACCGCTCCTGACCATGCGCGCTTTCGCCGAGGAGCGACGCAACGGGACCCTCGAACTCCTCTTGACCCTTCCGCTCGGCGAGGCGCGTCTCGTGTTGGCGAAGTTTCTCGCCGCCGAGGCGCTCCTCTTCCTCATGATCGCGGGGACCGGTGCCGCGGTCGTTCCTCTTGTCGCCTTCGGTAAACCCGATCTGGGCCCGATCTTGGGCGGGTACCTCGGTGTGTTCGGTCTCGGAACGTGTTTCGTGGCGATCGGTGTCGCCGCTTCGAGCTTGACGGCAAATCAAGTCGTCGCCGCCGTCGCGTCCTGGGGCGTGTTGCTCTCACTCTGGTTCGTCGACTACGTGGCGCAGCTCGGTCTCGAGGGACCGGTGACAACCCTTGCGCGCCACCTGTCTCTGTCGCTCCACTACCGCGACCTCATCCGGGGCGTGCTTCCACTGGCGACTTTCGTCTACCTCGCGACGCTCACTGTCGGCGCGTTGCTACTCGCGACCCAGGTCCTTCGCGTGAGGAGGCTCTCGTGAAAGTCCGCTTCGGGCTGTTCCTCCCCATCGCCGCATGGTTGCTGGCGAGCATCGCCGCAAGCTTGTGGGCCACGCGTTACCCAGCGCGCCTCGATCTCACACGTCACAACGTCTACTCGCTTTCCGAAGCGTCTCGGGAGATCGCGGCGGCCGTTCCACGGCCGGTCGAGATCACGTTCTTTCACGACGCGCGAAGTCAGGCGATGCGCGACGCGCGGCATCTGCTCGAACAACTCGCCGCCGCGTCTTCCAAGATCACCCTACGGGTGTCCGATCCGGTCAAGCACCCCGCGCTCGCCGAAGCCTTCGACGTTCGCTTCGCCGGCACGACCGTTCTCGATTCAGGGGGGCGCCGTGTCACGGTATACGGCGCGACGGAAACGGAGTTCGTCAACGGGCTCATCCGCGCAACGCGCTCCGGTGCGGTCCGGCTTTGTGCGACGACGGGTCACGTTGAAAGCGATCCCTATAGTCTCGAATCGCACGATCACAGCGAGGCCGGGGGCCACGCGCATCACGACCACTCTAGCGGGGGTCGCGCGCTCCGAATTCACGAACGACACGGGCTCGGTATGGCTCGACGCGCCCTCGAAACGCTGGGCTACACGGTCGAAGACCGGCGACTCACGGAAGGGGAGGAGCCCCTGCGAGGCTGCTCCATCGCGCTCGTGGCGTCGCCCCAAGTGCGGTTCTTGCCCGAGGAAGTCGCCCACCTGGAGCGTTTTCTCGCGGCAGGCCACGGCGCGCTGTTGTTGCTCGAGCCCGGAATCGAGTCCGGGCTCGAGTCGATCTTGGCGAACTACGGGCTCGAGCTGTCGACAACGCCGGTTCGCGATCCCGCGCGCCACTACGGAACCGACCCCGCGACCCCGGCGGTGTCGGATTACCCCCGGCACCGAATCACCCGGAACTTGCCGCTCACGTTCTTTCCCGGTGTCGCGGCGCTCGCGCCCACCGACAACTATCGGGAGCAACGGGTGTCGGTGGCACCCTTGCTCGAGTCGAGCCCAGAATCGCGTCTCGCCGGAGACCCTGCGCCGGCGGCGCGTACCCTTGGCGTCTCGGTCCGAACAAACGACGGACGCGGCCCGATCGTCGTAACCGGAGACGGGGACTTCGCGACGAACACCTACTTCCATGTTCTCGGAAACGGTCAGCTGTTCTTGAACGCGGTCAACGCGTTAGCGGAAAACGAGGACCTCATCGATCTCGTCCCGCGTCACTACCAGGACGCCACGATCGAACTGACGAACCGCCAAATGCTCGCCACGTTTCTGGTGGCCACCGTGGCGTTGCCCAGCGTTCTGCTTCTCATCGGCGGCTTCGTCTGGTGGCGAGGCCGGTGAGCGCGCGGGGCGCATCGCTCGCTTGGACGATCGTCGCTCTCGCGTCGGGGGTCGCGATCGTCGCCTGGTTTCAAACGGAGGATCGCGTTCGCGTCGAGCACGCCGCCGAAACCGAGTTGCCGCTGGTGTTTCGGATGTCGCCCTCGGAGATTTTCGCGTTCGAAGTCGAGAGCCAAACCGCGACGGAGCGCTTCGAAAGAGCCGAAAGCGGAGCGTTCGCGTCAATAGAAGTCGAAAGCGCCCTCTCGACGCTACTGCGGGCGCGGGTCGAGAGAAGGTTTCCGCTCGATGCGGAGGCGTTGCAGCGGTTTGGGCTCGACGAGCCGGTCCTCACGGTGAGGCTCTACCGCGTCATCGCGGAAAACGCGCTCGCGTTCACCATGGGTGATCGTTCCCCCGACGGTTTCAGCCGCTACGCGACGGTCGACGGGAGCCCCGAGATCATCACGGTCCCGGACTATCACCGAGAAAACCTCGAGCACCTACTCCACGGTGAGGAGGCGCACCACTAGGGCGACAGGACGATGTTGTCGAAACACACGATGGTTGGGCTCGGGGGGCGCGGTACGAACAAGATCAACTCGTGGACGCGGTCGAGCGCGAGTTCGCGCTCTCGGGGGCCGGTCCGAATCGCGTCCATCGGAATCGACACGCGCGCGGGGCCCGCGTCGAGCTTCAGCGTGCGGTTGAAACGGTCGGCGTGTCGGCCGTCGTGATCGAGGTCGTGGATGCGGATGACGACCTCGGTGGGAGTCGACGCCACGAGATCGAGGTCGAGTCGCGCGTAGCCCCGCCAGTCTGAGGGAACCCTTCGCGCGACACCGGGATAGTTTCCGCGTGAGAACTCGCCGCAGAGCTCGGTGCCGTCGGCGCCCGGCTGAAAATCGAAGTCGGCGCCGGTGCTGCGCCACAGCGGGCGTTGCAAGCGATTCTCGAACGAATCGAGGACGGGGAAATGCTCGTCGGCGCTCCACCAAGCGAGGGATTCGGTGATCGAGGGGAGGCACCCCCCGACCAACAGCCCAGCCGCGACACCCGTGAGCAGCAGCCGATCGCGATGGCTGGCCACGGCGAGTACCGCCGCAACGGCTATGCCGGCACCGGTACCGACCAGGTCTCGCCCGATGTCGCCCCAGTCGGCGTCGCGAGACGTCGCGATCTGCGCCGCCTCTCCCAGGAGTCCCAGACCCAGGCTGATGGCGAGTGTCAGCAGAGCGGCGGGCCACCACCCGAGGCCGCGGCGCGCCCGCAAACTACGGACGACGAAAAAGCCGATCAGCGCGAAAGCGAACACGTGAAATACGTCGGTGCCGAGACGCGGGCGCGTCCAACCCGACACATCGATGACGTGAGCGAGAATCACCGCGATGACGCACAGGATGACGAGCCGTAGCTCACGCCCCGTCACGAAGGACTCTTCGTCTCTTGGAAGCGCACCGCTCGTCCGCTCGGCTTCCCCACCAGCTCTCCGTCCCGCATGACGAACCGACCGCGCACGATGGTTGCGGTCGGCCGCCCGACGAACCAGCGCCCGTGGAAGGGCGACCAACGACAATGGCTCGCGATCAGTTCGTCCCGCACTTGGTGGCGCGCACCGAGGTCGACGACCGCGAGATCCGCGTCGAACCCGGGCGCGAGTTCGCCTTTGCCGATGGTGCCGTAGACGCGCGCCGGGCCGCGCGCCAGAAGCTCGACAACGCGCGGAAGCGAGAGCTCGCCGCGGTTCACGTGGTCGAGCATCACCGGAAGCATGGTCTGGACGCCCGGCATTCCGGATGGACTCTCGGGGTAACGCAGCGACTTCTCCGCCAGGGTGTGGGGAGCATGATCGGATCCCAGCGCATCGAGATGTCCGCGATGGAGCGCCCGCCAAAGCGCCGTTCGATGCCTCGCGGATCGTATCGGCGGATTCATTTGAGCGCGCGTTCCCAGTTCGCTGTAGCAGCGCGGCGCAGCGAGCGTCAGGTGCTGCGGAGTGCATTCGAAAGTGGCGATATCGCGGTTTTTCGAGAGGAGTTCGGTTTCTTCTTCAGTCGTTACGTGAAGGACATGCACCCGACGGCCAGCCTTCCGCGCCAATGCCAGCAGGCGTTCCGTCGCGAGTCGTGCGGTCTCTGCGTCCCGCCATGTGGCATGCGTCGCGACGTCTCCCGCGCGAATCCTGTCCGCTCGACTCGCGAGGCGATCCTCGTCCTCAGCGTGCACCGCGACCCGTCGTGTCCCGCTCCGCAGGACCCGTGCCAGGTCTTCGTCGCGGTGGACGAGGAGATTCCCCGTGCTCTTGCCCATGAAGATCTTGACGCCCGCGCAGCCGGGACGCGCCTCCAAGTGGCCGAGCTCGTCCGCGTTCTCCGGGGTCGCGCCGACGAAGAAGGCCACGTCGCACCAGACGCGATCCTTGGTGCGCCGCCACTTATCTTGAAAGGCTTCCGCCGAAGTGGTCGGCGGAAGTGTGTTCGGCATCTCGAAGACGCTGGTCACGCCCCCCAGCACAGCGGCTCGTGTTCCGGATTCGAGGTCTTCCTTGTCCGGGAAGCCCGGCTCGCGGAAGTGGACTTGCGGGTCGATCGCGCCGGGGAGGATGTAGAGACCGCGCGCATCGACGGAATGTTCGGCCTCGTGAGCGCGCAGGTCGCCGAGCGCGGCGATGCGCTCCCCGACGATCCCCACGTCGGCGTCCACGACCCCTTCCGGAGTCACGCAGCGCCCGCCGCGAAGGGCGAGGCTGAAACGGTCTGCGGCCATCGGCCGAGGCTAGGCCGTAACGCGACCCTCGGCGAGAACCCCCTCGGAACCCCTCGGGACCTTTCGCTCGCTTGACCCGGTTCTTTCGGTGCTTACGGTTCTTTGTGAGGAGGTCATGATGATGAGAACCACCATCCACCCGATGCTACGTCACCGTTCCCCGCTGTGGGCTTTCGCAGCCAACGAATTGAACGCGAACCGAGGAGAGGCACAGACCGCTCCGCGGCTTGGCGTGGACGCCTACGAAACCGACGATCGCTACGAGTTGCACATCGATGTGCCGGGCGTAGCGAAAGAGAACGTCGAAGTGGAGTACACGGACGGTTGGCTGTCGGTGAAGGGCACCCGCAGTGTCGACGTGCCCGAGGGGGCTCGCGTCTTGCGATCGGGTCGGCGATCGGGCGATTTTCACACCCGAATCTCCGTCGGCGAAGACGTCGATGTCCCCGGCATCACGGCGGAAGTTCGGGAAGGTGTCCTGTACGTCACAGTCCCGAAGAGCGACCGCGTGAAGCCGCGGCAGATTCCGATCACGGTCAACTAGCCGAGTGGAACAGCTATCCTGGGCCGTCGGTTACCGACGGCCCGGGTGGCGAAACTGGTAAACGCGGGCGACTTAAAATCGCCTGGCTTCGGCCGTGCGGGTTCGAATCCCGCCCCGGGCACCGCCCCCTCAGCTGAGGTGCGATGATCCCGAAAAGCGCGCCCGCACGTCGTCGTAGGCGAGTAGCTCTTCCAAAATGTCGCGTTCGAGCAGCGTGACGCGCTGATAGCCGAGTTCGGGAAGTTCGATTTCGACGCGGTAGACCTCGCGCGGTTCGGAGAGAATCTTGCGGACACGAAGCGTGTCGGGGCCGTCGCCTTGCAGGATTTGGTCTCGGAGCGATTCGATGATCCGCTGCACCCGTCGCTCGCTCCGCATGTGGGGCTGAACGTACGGCTCGAGAGAGCGGGAGCGGTTCGCGATCTTGTACGTGCCGTGTCGCTTCATCAACCCGATGATAGTTGCGTGTTGCTCCGAGCGGCAACTTGCCCCTGCTTCACTCACGCGTTTTTCGTCCTCCACACCCCCATCGATCGGCCACCAAGAGGGCCAATCTTGAGGCCTGCATCGCGCTCAAGGCGACGCGCTGAGACGTCGAAGTACGCTTCGCGAGGGGGGCCATGTCCGACGAGCACGACGCGAAATCCCAGGGCTTTTCCGCCGACGGTGCGACGGGAGCTCCTCACCTCTCCGTCGATCTCGCGGCCTTCGGTCTGACCGAGACGTTCGAATGGCTTCAAAGACGAAAGAAATCCGGCCGCGTCGAGTTTCTGTGCGAAAACTCGGAGAAGCAGGCTTACTTGCACGACGGCGAAATCGTCTTCGCCGCCTCGAACCAATCGATCGACCGTCTGGGTGAATGCTTGTTGCGCGCGGGCGTGATCGGGCTCGAGCAATTGCGCGAGGCCGAGCGCTGCTACCGACCGCCGGCGCGTTTCGGACGGGTTCTCGTGGAGCGGGGGTTCCTGACCCCACGCGAGTTGTGGAACGGCGTGAAGTACCAGGTCGAGGAAATCGTCCGCTCCCTGTTTACCTACGACGCTGGCCGAGTCGATTTTTTCGAGGGGGCCGCACAGCCCGACAACGTCGTCCGACTGGCTCTCAGTGCGTCGCGACTGGCCCAAGAGGGCACGATGCGCCGGGAGGAGATTTCGAAGTTTCGCGAGTTGCTCGCACGAGAGGAAGTCTCCCTTTCCCCCGACACCGCCGTTCGCTCGCGACTTTCGCCAGCGGAAAAAGAGATCACCGACCGAATCGGAGACGGTGTTCGGCTCGCTGAGCTGGTCGCCGAGTTGCCCTTCGCAGAGAACGAGCTGCTCCGTCAACTGCAGCTTCTGCGACTCGTAGGCGCCATCGACGTGACGCGCACCGAGACCGCCAGCCAGGTCGTGGGCGTCGCCGACATCGAGGCGTTCGAACGGGACGAACTCGAGCGCACGGCGGCGAGCGGCGGCAAGCTGATCGCCGCGTTGGCGAGCGAGATCGCGGAAGTCGAGGGAGAAGACGCGGTTCGCGAACGCCTCGAGCGCACGCTGGAGGACGCGGCAGCGCAGTGCCCCGAAATTCTTGGAGGCCTCGCGTTGACGGCCGAATTGTCCGTCGACGCCGGGGAACTGGTGTCGCGCGCGCTGCGCGGTGCCGCCGATCCCGAGGAGCAGCTCCGCGCCGCACTCGGCGAAGTCATCGCGTACCTCGAGTTCGAGCTCAAAAACCATCCCGGGATCGACGACCCGGATCAGGTCCTTTCGAGGGCACGCTCGAGCTGTCCCTGGGAAGCGTGACGCCAGGGCTCCACAACCGAAGCGTTGCCCGTCCGGGCTACGCTGCACAGGATGTCCCGAGAATATTTGGCCGGCTCCCATGCGGTGCGCGAGGCCCTTCGGGCGGGTCGCCGCGAACACGTCGCGCTCCTGCTGGCCGAGCGTTCCGGCGGACAGGCCGAGATCGAAACCCTGGCCCGCGAGGCTCGGATCCCCGTGCGCCACGTCGCGGCGGAGGAATTGAACCGCCGCCTTCCCGGAGTCCGGCATCAGGGCGCGATTCTCGAAACCGGCCCGCTTCCGATCGCCTCGCTCGATTCACTCCTCGCCGCGGAGGCGCCCAATCTGCTCGTCGCGCTGGACGGGATCGAGGATCCGCAGAATTTGGGGGCCTTGCTCCGGGTCGCCGATGGAGCAGGTGTCAATGGGGTGATCTTGCCCCAGCGACGCTCGGCTCCTCTCGGGGTGGGTGTCGCCAGGGCCAGTGCGGGGGCCCTTGAGCATGTTCCTCTGGCCCGGCCGACCAACCTCGCGAGGGCGCTCCAAGAAGCGCGGCGGGAGGGGTGCTGGCTGGTCGGAGCCGATGCGGGTGCCGAGATGGGCGTCTACGACGCGGCCGCGACCCGGATCTTCCGCGAGTCGATGGTTCTCGTGCTCGGCAGCGAAGAGAGGGGAATTCGACCCGGGGTCCGGAAGCATCTCGACACCACGGTTGCCTTGCCCGGCCGCGGGCGGGTGGCGTCGCTCAATGTCGCGGCGGCTGGGGCGGCCATCCTGTACGAGGTGCTGCGAGTTCGGATGAGTTGATTATCACCCATTTCGCGACCTTGCCCTGGCTTCGGCTCTGTGGGTATCGTCCCCGGCCAGGTGCTGGCGTAGCTCAATTGGTAGAGCAGCGGTTTTGTAAACCGCAGGTTGCGGGTTCGAGTCCCATCGCCAGCTCCAGCGACCCGCACAAACCCTAGTATTTTCGGGCAGATTCGGTAATCTCCCGCGCCTGAGTCAAGAGCTTGATCGGTTGGCGTGACGGAGCAGTTTTGCTGCGTATAGCGAGTCACCCGAAGGCACGTCGAAAGCGTTGTCCGACAATTTCGATGCCCCGGGGAAGGCCCGCCGTGCGCTCGTGTTTAGTTTCAGGTGGAGCTTTTCAATCGACGCGACGCTCATCGGTGTCGGTTGCAGGTCGTAACACAGTCTGGTGTCCAGTCGAGCATCGGGCAGGAGGACATGATGAGTGCGACGAACCGTTCGCGGTTCGAGCGCATTCGGTGAATCGAGCGGAGAGGTACCGAAGCGGCCAAACGGGGCAGACTGTAAATCTGCTGGAGTATTCCTTCGGAGGTTCGAATCCTCCCCTCTCCACCACGGACGCGAAGAAAGCGTGCCGTGAATTCGCGTATAGAGCGCTCACGGTCGAGCGGGAGTAGCTCAGTTGGCTAGAGCACGAGCCTTCCAAGCTCGGGGTCGCGGGTTCGAATCCCGTCTCCCGCTCCACGTTCGCGAGTTCGGCGCGCTGCGCGCAAGAGCAGAAGGACAGAAGCGTTAGGCCCACGTAGCTCAGTTGGTAGAGCACGTCCTTGGTAAGGACGAGGTCAGCGGTTCAATCCCGCTCGTGGGCTCCAGATCGAGAAAACCGGAGTCGGCCCAGAAAGGCCGCCTCGAGTGAAAGACACGGGACAGAGAGGAAGGCATGGCGAAGGAGAAGTTCGAGCGGACGAAGCCTCACGTAAACGTGGGGACGATTGGTCACGTAGACCATGGGAAGACGACGTTGACGGCGGCGATCACGTCGCGCCAGGCGCACAAGAACCTGGCGGAGAAGGTGGACTTCGCAAACATCGACAAGGCTCCGGAGGAGCGCGAGCGCGGGATCACGATCGCGACGGCCCACGTGGAGTACCAGACGGACAGCCGTCACTACGCGCACGTGGATTGCCCGGGCCACGCGGACTACGTGAAGAACATGATCACGGGCGCGGCTCAGATGGACGGAGCGATCCTGGTGGTGTCGGCGGCCGACGGCCCGATGCCTCAGACACGCGAGCACGTGTTGCTGGCTCGCCAGGTGAACGTTCCCCACATCGTGGTGTTCATGAACAAAGTGGACCAGGTGGATGACGAGGAGTTGCTGGAGCTTGTGGAGCTCGAGGTACGTGAGCTGTTGTCGAACTACGAGTTCCCTGGGGACGACATCCCGATCATCAAGGGGTCGGCGCTGAAGGCTGGCGAGGACCCGAGCAACGATGAGGCGAACCAGTGCATCGACGAGTTGATGGATGCGCTGGACGCGACGATCCCGGAGCCTGAGCGGGCGCTCGACAAGGACTTCCTGATGCCGATCGAGGACGTGTTCTCGATTACGGGCCGCGGGACGGTTGTGACGGGTCGCGTGGAGCAGGGGATCATCCACACGGGCGACGAAGTGGAGATCGTTGGGATCCGAGACACGACGAAGACGGTGTGCACGGGCGTGGAGATGTTCCGCAAGATTCTCGACGAGGGTCAGGCGGGGGACAACGTGGGCTGCCTGTTGCGCGGGACGGACAAAGAGGACGTGGAGCGTGGTCAGGTGCTGGCGAAGCCGGGTTCGATTACGCCTCACACGAAGTTCAAGGGTCAGGCGTATGTGCTGACGAAGGAAGAGGGGGGTCGTCATACGCCCTTCTTCACGGGCTATCGGCCTCAGTTCTACTTCCGGACGACGGATGTGACGGGTGTCGCGAACCTTCCGGACGGAACGGAGATGGTGATGCCCGGAGACAACATCGAGATGACGATCGAGCTGATCACGCCGATCGCGATGGACCCGGAGCTTCGCTTCGCGATCCGCGAGGGCGGTCGCACGGTGGGTGCCGGCGTCGTCTCGGAGATTATCGAGTAGCGCGCGAGCTGAGAGAGAAACGGCAACGCAAACGAGAGGGCGTCAGAGGTAAACCGAAGGTTTGCCGCGGAATGCTCAAAAGAAACTTAGGGGCGACAGAGGCAGACCGAAGGTCTGCCGTGCGAGCAGCCGGGCTTAGCCCGGCGATAACTCGCGATGAAGGCGCGTAGCACAATTGGCTAGTGCACCGGACTCCAAATCCGGAGGTTGGGGGTTCGAGTCCCTCCGCGCCTGCCACTGCAGCAAGGTTGGAATTCAGTGCTTGGCAGTACACGACAGTATCTCTCGGAAGTCCGGGGCGAGTTCAACAAGATCACGTGGCCGGCGCAAAAAGAGTACGTGGGTGGAACCACGGGAGTGCTCGTCATCATCGGAATTGTCGCGGTCGTGCTCGGACTGATCGATCTGGGCCTGGCGCAAGTCATGAAATTGATCGTTTCCTGAGAGGTGAATGATGGAGGCAGCCCCCGTGTCGAAGCATCATTGGTACATCGTTCATACGTACTCGGGTCACGAGTCACGAGCGAAACAATCTCTTCTCGAACGGGCCAAGGCGTTCGGGCATCAGGACAAGTTCGAAGAAATCCTGATCCCGGAAGAACAGGTCGTCGAGATGGTGAAGGGCGAAAAGCGCACGTCGAAGCGGAAGTTCTTCCCGGGCTACATCCTGGTTCGCATGGAGTTGACCGACGAGACCTGGCACATCGTGAAAGACACGCCGAAGGTCACGGGCTTCGTCGGCGGCGGCGAACGCCCGACGCCCATCGACGACGACGAAGTCGCTCGGATGACGCAGCAGATCAAAGAGGGCGCGTCGAAGCCGAAACCGAAGATTCACTTCGAGGAAGGTGAGAGCGTGCGCGTGATCAGCGGGCCCTTCGCGAATTTCTCCGGCTTCGTTGACGAAGTGCTTCCCGACAAAGAGAAGGTCCGTGTGATGGTGCAAGTGTTCGGACGCGCCACGCCGGTGATGGTCGACTACTCGAACTTGGAAAAGGCGTAGCGGCAGATGGCCAAGAAGGTAATCGCGCAAATCAAGTTGCAGTGCCCTGCAGGCCAGGCGAATCCGTCGCCGCCGGTCGGCCCCGCGCTCGGTCAGCACGGCCTCAACATCATGGAGTTCTGCAAAGCGTTCAACGCACGAACGCAGGATCAGCAGGGCTTGATCATTCCGGCCATCATCACGGTCTACGCGGATCGCACGTTTACGTTCGATCTCAAGACACCGCCGGCGGCCGTGTTGCTGAAGCGCGCCGTGAAGATCGACAAGGGTTCGGGCGAACCGAACCGCAACAAGGTCGGGACGGTGACCTCCGCCCAGCTGCGCGAGATCGCCGAAATCAAGATGCCGGATCTAAACGCCTACGACATCGAGGCCGCGATGAAAATCGTCGCGGGGACGGCTCGGTCGATGGGTCTCGACGTCGAGGGGAAGTGACATGCCGAAGCGCGGTAAACGCTACAACAGTGGTTCTGGAGCCATCGATCAGAACAAGTCCTATCCGCTCGCTGAAGCCGTGGAACTCTTGAAGGGGCTCGACGGCGCGAAGTTCGACGAGACCGTCGACCTCGCGATGAACCTGGGAGTCGATCCTCGTCACGCAGACCAAATGGTTCGCGGTGCACTCGTTCTGCCGCACGGGTTGGGAAAGAGCGTTCGCGTCGTGGTGTTTGCCAAAGGCGACAAGGAGACCGAGGCGCGCGAGGCGGGCGCGGACTTTGTCGGCGCGGACGACCTCGCGAAAAAAATCCAGGATGAAGGTTGGCTCGAGTTTGATCAGGTCGTCGCGACGCCCGACATGATGAGCGTCGTCGGGCGCTTGGGTAAGGTGCTCGGCCCGCGCGGCCTGATGCCGAACCCGAAACTCGGGACCGTCACGATGGACGTCGGACGCGCCGTGTCCGAGAGCAAGTCGGGCAAGGTCGAATATCGCGTCGACAAAGCGGGCAACATCCACGCTTCGATCGGCAAGCGATCGTTCGAGGCTTCCCAGCTTGTCGAAAACGCCGCGGCGTTGATCGACGCGGTCGTGAAAGCCAAGCCCGCCGCGGCGAAGGGCACGTACTTAAAGAAGCTGTCCATGTCGACGACCATGGGCCCCGGCATTCGCATCGATCCCGCTGCGACGGATCGAGCGGCTTAGGAGAAGAGCGTGTTAACGCGAGCGCAAAAAGAAGAAGCCGTCGCCTCGCTCCGCGACAAGTTCGAACGCGCGTCGAGTGTGTTCGTCGCGGACTACCGGGGCCTCAGTGTTTCGGACGTGAACACCCTGCGCGGAAAGCTGCGGGAAGCTGGCGACGGTTACGAATACCAGGTCGCCAAGAACACGCTGCTTCGTCGGGCCGTCGACGGAACCGATGCCGCCGAACTCAAGGGCCATTTCGAAGGGCCGACGGCCGTGGCGTTTTCCTTCACCGACCCGGTGGGGATCGCGAAGGCTCTCGTCGGTTACGCGAAAGAAAACGAAGCCCTCGAGCTGCGCGGCGGAATGGTTGACGGGAAGCCCGTCGACACCGGCGAGATCGCGACGCTGGCGACGCTCCCCGGACTCGACGAACTCCGCGGAAAACTGATCGGGCTCCTGCAAGCGCCCGCTCAGCAGCTGGCTTCTATCGTGCAGGCGCCGGGCGGGCAGCTCGCACGGTTGATCGAGGCTCGCCGAGCACAACTCGGCGAGGCGGGCGAGTAGCCGCCCGCGAAAACCGGCGCCGAGCCGGAAAGTGACACGCGGCGTGGAAGCGCCGCGAGATTGAGAACACTGTGCGGGTCGCCTGGCACCCGCCGCGACTGCCCCGAAATGGGGAAAAGGAAAAGACATGGCCGACTTGAACGCAATCGTCGAACAGCTCTCTGGACTCACCGTGATGGAGGCCGCAGAACTCGCGAAGCTGCTCGAGGAAAGTTGGGGCGTCTCAGCCGCTGCACCGGTCGCCGTGGCCGCGGCAGCGCCGGGCGCTGGCGGCGAGGCGGCCGCGGAGGCGAAGGACGAATTCGACGTCATCCTCGTCGCCGCGGGTGACAAGAAGATCCAGGTGATTAAGGAAGTTCGTGCGATTACCGGCTTGGGCCTGAAAGAGGCCAAGGAGTTGGTCGAAGGTGCACCGAAGCCGATCAAGGAAGGCGTTGCGAAGGACGAGGCCGACAAGCTCAAAGAGCAGATCGAGGGTGCCGGGGGTCAAGTGGACGTGAAGTAGACACCGCGCCGGTGTCTCTGCTGGGCTGGCCGAGAGGCCCCGTAGCAAGCCCAGCCGATCGTTCATACCCCCAACCCGGAGGCTCTCTTGGCCGACATTCAGTTTTGTGAAAACGCTCCGCGCTTGCGCAAAGAGTTCTCGAAGATTCCTCGAATCCTCGAGATCCCGAACCTGATCGAGATTCAGAAAGAATCCTTCGAAGGATTTCTGCAGACCCGCATCGAGCCCGAAAAACGCGAGAGCGTGGGGCTTCAGGCGGTGTTCAACTCCGTGTTCCCGATCAAGGATTTCAACGACACCGCTTCGCTCGAGTTCGTTGGCTACACCTTGGAGGAACCGAAGTACGACGTCGAAGAATGTCTCCAGCGGGGGATGACATACGCAGCGCCGTTCAAGGTCACGATTCGGCTCGTGGCTTGGGACGACGCGGGTGGTTCTCAGACGATTCGCGACGTCAAGGAACAAGAGGTCTACTTCGGCGAAATCCCGATCATGACGGACAACGGAACGTTCATCGTGAACGGAACCGAACGCGTGATCGTCTCCCAGCTACACCGATCGCCCGGCATCTTTTTCGACACGACGCGTTCGACAACGGTCAGCGCCGCGGGCAAGAAGATCTTTTCCTGCCGAATCATTCCCTATCGCGGTTCCTGGCTCGACCTCGAGTTCGATCACAAGGATCTCCTGCACGCGCGCATCGACCGCCGGCGGAAGATTCTGGTCACGGTGCTTCTGAAGGCGCTCGGCTACACGGCCGAGGACATGCTGTCCTACTTCTATACCCCGGAGAAGATTCGCCTCGACGGGAAGAAGATCATGAAGGCCGTGGTCCCCGAGATCCTCGTGGGCCAGCGCTGCACGAAGGAGGTCAAGTCCGACGACGGAACGGTGCTGGTTCGCAAGGACCGGAAATTCACCGCCGCAGCGGTACGCCGCATCGGTGAGGCCGGCATCGAATGGATCCAGGTCGGCGAAGACGACGTGATTCGAGACGACTCCATCAAGCGCGCCGTGCCGGTCGATATCGTCGACGAGAGCACAGGCGAAGTCGTGATCGAGTGCAACGAAGAGTTCACGGCAGAGCACCTCGAGGAGCTCCGTGCGCGGGGAATCAGCGAGATTCCGCTCCTTTACCTCGACCCGCTGACAAGCGGCGCGGCGTTGCGGGATACCTTGCTCGCCGACAAGACGGTGACGCGCGAAGAAGCGATCATCGATATCTATCGCCGTCTACGCCCGGGAGACCCGCCGACCCTCGATACGGCGACGAACCTCTTCCACAACTTGTTCTTCAACCCGGAGCGCTACGACCTCTCGCGGGTCGGTCGGCTGAAGCTCAATCACAAGCTGGCGTTCGATCCCGAAGAGCGTGTGCTGATCAAACCGCAGAGCGACGAGGGGCAGGCGGAAGAAGTGCCCCTGGGTGAGTTGTTGACGTTGCGTCCCGAGGACATCCTCGCCGCCGTCAAGTACCTCGTCGATCTGAAGAACGGCTCGGATCCGAACAAGCGCGTCGACGACATCGACCATCTGGGAAATCGCCGCGTCCGGGTCGTCGGGGAGTTGCTCGAGAACCAGTACCGGATCGGTCTCGTTCGGATGGAGCGCGCGATCAAGGAGCGGATGTCGCTCCAAGAGATCGAGACCTTGATGCCGCACGATTTGATCAATTCGAAGCCTGTCTCGGCCGTGATCAAAGAATTCTTCGGTTCGAGCCAGCTGTCGCAGTTCATGGATCAGACGAATCCGCTGTCGGCGGTGACGCACAAACGGCGACTGTCGGCCCTCGGGCCGGGCGGTTTGACGCGTGAGCGGGCGGGGTTCGAAGTCCGCGATGTGCATCCGACGCACTACGGTCGCATTTGCCCGATCGAGACTCCGGAGGGTCCGAACATCGGACTCATCGCTTCGCTCTCGACGTATGCCCGGGTGAACGAGTTCGGGTTCATCGAGACGCCGTATCGCGTGGTCGATGAGAGTCGCGTCAGCAACGAGGTGAAGTACCTCTCTGCGCTCGAGGAAGAGCAGCTGTCGATCGCCCAGGCGAACGCACCGCTGGATGATTCGGGAGTCTTCCAACGCGATACGGTATCCGCCCGCAAGACCGGCGAGTTCCAGATGGTCGAGCCCAAGGAACTCCACATGATGGACGTTTCGCCGAACCAGCTGGTGTCGGTCGCGGCATCGCTCATTCCCTTCCTGGAGAACGACGACGCGAACCGGGCCCTGATGGGCTCGAACATGCAGCGCCAGGCCGTTCCGCTCTTGCGAACTCAGGCACCGCTCGTCGGCACCGGCATGGAAGCGGTCGTCGCACGCGATTCTGGCGTCACGGTCGTTGCGAAACGAGACGGCACGGTGGTGTCCGTCGACGCCGGCCGGATCGTCATCAAACCCGATGACGACGACGGCACGGGTTCGAACGTCGACATCGTCAACCTGATCAAGTACCAGCGTTCGAACCAGAACACGTGCATCAATCAGAAGCCGATCGTCCGGGTCGGCGACCACGTCCTGCGCGGGCAGGTCGTCGCGGATGGGCCCGCTACCGAGCGCGGCGAACTCGCGCTGGGCCGCAACGTGCTCGTCGCGTTCATGCCCTGGGGTGGTTACAACTTCGAGGACTCCATCCTCATCTCTGAGAAGATGGTGAAGGACGACCTCTTCACTTCGGTGCACATCGAGGAGTTCGAGTGTGTCGCGCGCGACACGAAGCTCGGTCGCGAAGAGATCACCCGCGACATCCCGAATGTCGGCGAGGAAGCGCTGCGCGATCTCGACGAGTCGGGGATCGTGCGCATCGGCGCGGAAGTGAAGCCCGACGATATTCTGGTTGGGAAGATCACACCGAAGGGCGAGACGCAACTCTCGCCCGAAGAGCGTCTGCTCCGCGCGATCTTCGGCGAGAAAGCCGGCGATGTCCGCGACACGTCACTTCGCGTGCCGCCGGGAGAGTCCGGCGTCGTCATCGGAGCTCAGGTGTTTTCGCGCCGAGGCGTCGAGAAGGATGAGCGGGCGCGCGCCATCGAGGAGGCCGAGGTCGAGCGTCTCCGCAAGGACCAGGAAGACGAGACGGCGATCATTCGCGACAACGCGATGGAGAAGGTGCGCGAGCTGCTGGTCGGCAAGCAGGCCGCCAACCGCGTGGGCGACGAGCGGCGCAACGAGGAATGGTTGCAGAGCGGTGACACGATCACGGCCGAGATCCTGCAGCAAATCCCGAAGCGCAAGTGGTCGGACATCCAGGTTCGCGAATCCGACACGCAGGCTCAGGTCGACCGCGTCTTCGCAAGCGTCGATGAGCAAGCGGCCGTCATCAAGAACGTCTTCGACGAGAAGATTGCGCGACTGAAGAAGGGCGATGAGTTGCCGCCCGGCGTCTTCAAGATGGTCAAGGTGTACGTGGCCATCAAGCGCAAGCTGTCGGTCGGAGACAAGATGGCCGGGCGCCACGGCAACAAGGGCGTCATTTCGCGCATCCTTCCCGAAGAAGACATGCCCTACACCGTGGAAGGTCGACCGGTCGACATCGTGTTGAACCCGCTCGGCGTACCTTCGCGCATGAACATCGGGCAGATCCTCGAGACCCACCTCGGGTGGGCTGCCATGGGGCTCGGAGCGCAGGTCAACCGCTTGATCGAAGAGCACGCCGGAACACCGGTGCTTCGTCAGAAGCTCAAAGACGTCTACAACAACGAACGTCTCTCCAAGATCCTGGATGACGCCTCGGACGAAGCGATCCGCAATCTGGCGGTGAACGTCCAAACGGGCGTCCACGTCTCGACGGCCGTGTTCGACGGCGCGAACGAGGCCGAGATCAAGCAAGAACTGGTGCGCGCCGGCTTGCCGGGAAGCGGGCAGACGGTGCTCTTCGACGGACGCACAGGGGATCCGTTCGACAGCAATGTCACCGTCGGGATCCTCTACATGCTCAAGCTTCATCACTTGGCGGATGACAAAATCCACGCTCGGAGCATCGGCCCCTACAGCTTGGTCACCCAGCAGCCGCTGGGCGGCAAAGCGCAGTTCGGTGGGCAGCGGCTCGGCGAGATGGAAGTGTGGGCGATGGAGGCCTACGGCGCGGCGCATTGCCTGCAGGAATTCCTCACCGTCAAGTCCGACGACGTGCAGGGTAGAACGCGGATGTATGAGTCGATCGTCAAGGGCGAGTGCCAGCTCGAGCCGGGCTTGCCCGAGGCCTTCAACGTCATCGTCAAAGAACTACGAGCTCTCGGTTTGAACGTCGAGCTCGTCGAAGACAAGAACAACTAAGGGGTTTTTATGCGCGATCTCTACAATCTATTCGAGAAGCCGAAAGACCCGCTCGCGTTTAACGCGATTCGTATCGGCATCGCCTCTCCGGAGCAGATCCGGGAGTGGTCGTTCGGCGAAGTCAAGAAGCCCGAGACGATCAACTACCGGACGTTCAAGCCGGAGAAGGACGGACTCTTCTGCGGTCGGATCTTCGGGCCGGTCAAAGACTACGAGTGCAGCTGCGGCAAGTACAAGCGGATGAAGTACCGCGGCATCGTCTGCGAGAAGTGCGGCGAAGAGATCATCCAGAGCAAGGTGCGGCGCGAGCGCATGGGTCACATCACCCTGGCGACGCCCGTGGCACACATCTGGTTCCTGAAGTCGCTGCCGTCGCGCATCGGGAACATCCTCGAGGTCACGCTGCGCGACCTCGAAAAAGTGCTCTACTTCGAAGCCTACGTTGTCACCGATCCGGGTGACACCGAATTGCGTCAAGGCGAGCTTCTCTCGGAGGAGCAGCTCATCGAGGCGCGTGAGCAATATGGTCGCGACGCATTCGATTACGGGATTGGCGCGGAGGCCGTGCGCGAAATGCTGGCCGGTCTCGACGTCGAGCAGGAGAGCAAGCAGCTGCGCGTCGAGATGAAGGAGGCGACCAGCGAGGCGAAGCGCAAGAAGCTCGCGAAACGCCTCAAGGTTCTCGATGCGTTCCGAGAGTCCGGCAACAACCCCGAGTTCATGATCCTCGAGGTGATCCCTGTATTGCCGCCGGATCTTCGACCCCTGGTGCCTCTCGACGGCGGACGTTTCGCGACGAGCGACCTGAACGATTTGTACCGGCGCGTCTTGAACCGGAACAACCGTCTGAAGCGTCTCCTCGAGCTCAACGCGCCGGAAGTCATTATCCGGAACGAAAAGCGAATGCTCCAAGAAGCGGTGGACGCACTGTTCGACAACGGACGCCGCGGTCGGGTCATCACCGGGCCGAGCAAGCGGCCTCTCAAATCCCTCTCCGACATGCTGAAGGGCAAGTCGGGGCGGTTCCGGCAGAACCTCCTCGGAAAGCGCGTCGACTATTCGGGCCGCTCCGTCATCGTCGCCGGCCCCGAGCTCAGGCTCCACCAGTGCGGCTTGCCGAGTCGGATGGCACTCGAGCTGTTCAAGCCTTTCATCTACTCGAAGCTCGAGCAGCGCGGCTACGTCACGACGATCAAGGCCGCCAAGAAGATGGTCGAGCGCGAACGGCCCGAGGTTTGGGACATCCTGGCCGAGGTGATCCAAGAGCACCCGGTGATTCTCAACCGGGCGCCCACGCTTCACCGACTGGGGATGCAGGCCTTCGAGCCGTCGCTGATCGACGGCAAGGCGATTCAGCTGCACCCGTTGGTGTGCAAGGCCTTCAACGCGGATTTCGACGGCGACCAGATGGCGGTCCACGTGCCGCTATCGGTCGAGGCGCAGATCGAAGCGCGCGTCTTGATGATGTCGACGAACAACATCCTGAGCCCGGCGACGGGCCGGCCGATCATCGACCCCAGTCAGGACATCGTCCTCGGTTGCTACTACATGACGCGCGAGCGCCTGGGCGTCCGCGGCCAAGGCATGCGTTTCTCGAGCCCCGAAGAAGTGCGGATGGCGTACGACTCCGGGGAAATCGATATCCACGCGGGAATCCATGTGCGCATGGATGGCGAAACCGTGGAAACGACCGTCGGTCGCGTGCTGCTCTCTGAGATCGTCCCGAGCGAGATCCCGTTCGAGGTGATCAATCAGGTGATGGACAAGAAAGCGCTGGGCGAGCTGATCGACCAGGCTTATCGGCGACTCGGCAACAAGGCCACGGTCATTTTGTCGGATCAGCTGCGGACCCTGGGCTACCAGAACGCGACCCGCGCTGGGATCTCGATCTGCGTGGACGACATGCAGATTCCGGGGAACAAGGAGACCCACATCTCGTCGGCGAACAACCAGGTCTCGGAAGTCCAGGACCAATATCTGGACGGCCTGATCAGCGACGGCGAGCGGTACAACAAGGTGATCGACATCTGGGCGGACGCGACGGAGCGGATCGCCGGCGAGTTGCTCGACAACCTGGGTACCGATGTCACGCTCGACACCGAAGGCAACGAAGTTCGGGTGCCGAGCTTCAATCCCATCTACATGATGGCCGATTCGGGTGCTCGCGGTTCCGCGCAGCAGATTCGGCAGCTCGCCGGGATGCGCGGTCTGATGGCCAAACCGTCCGGTGAGATCATCGAGACGCCGATCACGTCGAACTTCCGCGAAGGACTGTCCGTTCTTCAGTACTTCATTTCGACGCACGGCGCGCGAAAGGGTCTCGCCGATACCGCGCTCAAGACCGCGAATTCGGGCTATTTGACCCGTCGGCTCGTCGACGTCGCGCAGGACATGATCGTCCGCGAGGAAGATTGTGGAACACGGCGCGGCATCTTGATGGAGCCGCTGTATGAGGGCGGCGACATCATCGAATCGATCGGCGAGCGCATCCTCGGCCGTGTGGCGCTCGATGACGTGCGCGACACGATCGACAATCGTGTGCTGGTCGCCGCCGGCGAAGAGATCGACGAAGAAAAGGTTCGCGCGATCGAAGAGGCCGGAATCGAGCAGGTCATGATCCGCTCGGTGTTGACGTGCGAGACCCGTCGCGGCATCTGCGTCCTGTGTTATGGCCGCGACCTGTCCCGCGGCGAGATGGTGAACCTCGGCGAGGCGGTCGGCGTGATTGCGGCCCAGTCGATCGGGGAACCCGGCACCCAGTTGACGATGCGCACCTTCCACATCGGCGGAACGGCGACCCGACGCGTCGAGCAGTCCCACCACGAAGCGGTGAGCGAAGGCGAAGTGCGCTTCAGCAACATCCGGACGGTTCGGGACCGCGAAGGCCGCCACGTCTGCGTCAACCGCAACGGGGAAGTGGGCATCTACGATGTCAGCGGCCGAGAGCGCGAGCGCTATCCGGTGGTCTACGGCGCGCACATCAAGGTCGAAGACGGGCAGCAGGTCGCGCAGGGTGACATGCTGCTCGAGTGGGATCCCTTCGCGAATCCGATCCTCACAGAGATCGGAGGGACGATCAAATTCGGCGACATCCAAGAAGGCGTCAACATGCAGGAGCAGGTGGACGAGTTCACCGGCATGTCGTCGAAAGTGATCATCGAGTCGAAAGATCCGGAACTTCGGCCTCGGGTTTCCGTCAAGAACGAGGCGGGTGAGACCGTGTCCCGGGCGCTCCTGCCCGTCGGTGCCTACCTGTCGGTGAGCGAGCGCGAAGAGGTCGCTGCCGGCGACGTTGTCGCGAAGATTCCCCGGGAGACGTCCAAGACGAAAGACATCACCGGTGGTCTTCCCCGGGTGGTGGAGCTCTTCGAGGCCCGCAAGCCGAAGGAGCACGCGATCGTCAGCGAAATCAACGGGATCGTGAGCTTCGGCTCGGACTCCCGCGGCAAGCGCCGGGTTTTGGTGACGCCCGATGACGACGGTGAGCAACGCGAATACCTGATCCCGAAGGGCAAGCACATCAGCGTGCACGAGGGAGATCGGGTGCGCGCCGGCGAAGCGCTGATGGACGGTTCTTCGAACCCGCACGATATCCTGCGCATCAAGGGTGAGCGGGAACTCGCGAAGTACCTGGTCGATGAGGTTCAGGAGGTCTACCGACTTCAGGGCGTGAAGATCAACGACAAGCACATCGAGATCATCGTGCGTCAGATGCTCCGCAAGGTTCGGATCACCGACGCCGGCGATACCGATCTCCTGCTGGGCGAACAGGTCGACGCGACGACCGTGGCCGAGGTCAACGCCGCCATGGCTGAAGAGGGCAAAGAGCTCGCTCAGGTCGAACCGCTGCTCCTCGGCATCACGAAGGCGTCGCTCTCGACCGAGTCGTTCATCTCGGCGGCTTCGTTCCAAGAGACCACGAAGGTGCTGACCGAAGCCGCCATCTGGGGCAAGACGGACAACCTCTTCGGGCTCAAAGAGAACGTGATCATGGGCCGGCTCATCCCGGCGGGCACCGGCCTGGCGAAGTACCAGACGATCGGCGTCCAGATCGAGGCCCCGGAGGGGATGTTGGCCGAATTCTCCAGCGAGTCCGAGCTGCCGACGGCGTTCCCGGAGACAGACGGCGCGGGTTCGGGTGGAAGCGATCCCGCGTCCGAGCCCTCGCCGGTCCACGTGGCACCGTCGCCGTTTGACGACGAGGTGCAGACCTGATCTCCGTTCCCCCTTGGGGAGTGGCGCTCAGGAGTACGTTGACAGAGCACGCAAGCTGGCTAGGCTACTGAGGTTTTTGGCTCCAGGAAAGCTGCCGCTGCAGACGGATCGGGCCGCGATGAGACCCGCCTAGGGAACCGCTGTTCCCCGCCCTCCTCGCGATCGGTCACGGACTGACAGGGGCGACTTGTCCTTTGGAGAAGCCGAGCCCAGGGGCGACTCGTCTCTGGAATACCCGAGCCGTTTTGGAAAACGGCATCGGAGGGAAGAATGCCGACCGTACAGCAGCTGGTCCGCCGCGGCCGAAACCGACAGCGCAAGAAGTCGAAGTCCCCCGACTTGGACGCGTGTCCCCAGCGCCGTGGTGTGTGCGTTCGCGTTGCGACACAAACACCGAAGAAGCCGAACTCCGCGCTTCGAAAAGTTGCACGCGTGCGTCTGACCAACGGAAAAGAAGTCTGGGCCTACATCCCGGGCGTCGGTCACAACTTGCAGGAACACTCCGTCGTGTTGGTCCGCGGCGGCCGCGTAAAGGACTTGCCCGGCGTCCGTTACCACGTCGTGCGCGGAACGCTCGACACCATGGGTGTCGCAGACCGGAACCAGAGCCGTTCGAAGTACGGCGCAAAGAAGCCGAAGTAGGCGGACGGGGAGCGCCATGCCCAGACGACGAGAAGTACCGAAGCGCCGGATCGACCCCGATCCGAAGTACGGCGACCGCATGGTCGCCCGCTTTACGTCGGTCTTGATGCTCGACGGAAAAAAGAGCGTCGCCGAACACATCGTATACGGTGCGTTCCACGAAATCGAAAGCAAGACGCGGAACGATCCGTTGGCGATGTTCCGGCGGGCGATGGACAACGTGCGTCCCCGGGTCGAAGTGAAGTCCCGCCGCGTCGGTGGCGCCACGTACCAGGTGCCGATCGAAGTTCGACCGGAGCGAGCGAACAGCCTGGCCATGCGTTGGCTCGCGCAGTCCGCGAGAAGCCGCTCGGGAAAGAGTATGCGCGAGAAGCTTGCCAGCGAGTTGATCGACGCGGCGAACGAGCGCGGCGAGGCGGTGAAGAAGCGCGAAGATACCCACCGAATGGCCGAGGCCAACAAGGCCTTCTCGCACTACCGCTGGTAGGCGAAGCGTAACGTCATGGATCGTCAAACCCCGCTCGAAAGGACGCGCAACATCGGCATCATGGCCCACATCGATGCCGGTAAGACGACGACCACCGAGCGGGTCCTGTTCTACACCGGCGTGAACTACAAGATGGGTGAAGTCCATCACGGTGCCGCCACGATGGACTGGATGGAGCAGGAGCAAGAGCGCGGTATCACGATCACGTCCGCTGCGACGACCTGCTTCTGGAACGATCACCGGATCAACATCATCGACACCCCTGGCCACGTGGATTTCACCGTCGAGGTCGAGCGCTCGCTGCGAGTGCTCGACGGCGCCGTGGCGGTTTTTTGCGGCGTCGGCGGCGTCGAACCGCAATCGGAAACGGTCTGGCGACAGGCGGACAAGTATCGTGTTCCGCGGATCGCGTTCGTCAACAAGATGGATCGCACGGGCGCCGATTTCGCTCGTGTCATCGAGATGATGGTCGATCGGCTCGGCGCGAAGGCGGTCGCGATTCAACTGCCCATCGGCGCCGAGGACACTTTTGAGGGTGTTGTCGACCTGCTCGAACAGCACGCGGTGTATTGGGATCAAGACACGGAAGGCACCGAGTTCCGCGTCGGGCCGATCCCGGATGCCCTTGCGGAAGCCGCGAACCATCATCGCGATCAGATCATCGAAGCGGTGGCCGACTACGACGAAGAGCTGCTGACCCGCTACCTCGAAGGCGAGTCCGTCTCCGCGGAAGAACTGCGCAAGGCGCTGCGGGAAGCGACGCTCCAGCTCGGCGTCGTGCCGGTGCTGTGCGGTTCCGCGTTTCGGAACAAAGGCGTGCAGCCGCTCCTCGACGCCATCGTCAACTATTTGCCGTCACCGCTCGATGTCCCTCCGGTGGAAGCCACCGTCGTCGGCAAGGAAGAGGTCGTCCAGCGCAAGGCCGACGACAGCGCGCCGTTCTCCGCGCTCGTTTTCAAGTTGATGAGCGACAAGCATGTCGGGCACTTGACCTACGTGCGCGTGTACTCCGGATCGATCGAGACCGGCGACCAGGTCCTGAACGCGACGCGCGGTAAGAAAGAACGTCTGGGACGCGTGCTCCAGATGCACGCGAACAAGCGACAAGAGATCGATGCCCTTCACGCCGGGGATATCGCGGCGGTCGTCGGGCTGAAACACGTCACGACGGGCGACACGCTGTGTCACCCCCGCCATCCTGTGACACTCGAATCGATCGACTTCCCGGATCCGGTGATCTCTATCGCGGTGGAGCCGAAGACGAAGGCGGACATGGACCGTCTCGGTCAATCCCTCGACCGGCTCGCGGCCGAAGACCCGACGTTCCGAGTGACGACCGACCCCGAGACCGGACAGACCATCGTGTCGGGCATGGGCGAGCTTCACCTGGAGATCATCACGGATCGCTTGGTTCGGGAGTTCGGCGTTCAGGCCAACGTCGGTCGGCCCCAGGTGGCTTACAAGGAAACGATTCGCGAGGCCGTCCGGGTCGAGGGTCGCTACATCAAGCAATCCGGCGGCTCTGGTGATTACGGCGTGGTGTGGCTCGAAGTCGAACCCGCTCCTGCCGGCGAGGGCTTCTCGTTCGAAGACGCGGTCAAGGGTGGAGCCGTTCCGAAAGAGTTCATTCCCGCGGTGGAGCAGGGCGCACGAGAAGCGCTCGAGAGCGGAGAGCTCGCCGGGTATCCCGTCGTCGACATCCGCGTGCGGCTGGTCGACGGGCAGACCCACGACGTCGATTCTTCGGAGCGCTCTTTCAAGATCGCGGGGTCTATCGCGATGAAGGAAGGGCTTCGCAAGGGAAAGCCCGTCCTCCTCGAGCCGATCATGGCCGTCGAGGTCGTCACGCCGGAAGAATTCCTCGGCGCTGTACAGGGCGATCTCAACAGTCGCCGGGGTCGCGTGCAGGGTCTCGAAGCGCGCGCTGCGGCGCAAGCGATTACGGCGGAAGTTCCGCTCGCTTCGATGTTCGGTTACGTCAATTCACTGCGCTCCATGTCACAGGGGCGCGCCAATTACACGATGCAGTTCTCCCACTACGCCGAAGTACCGGCGGACGTCGCGGGGAATCTGGTCCGCATCTATTAGGTAGGGGAGCTCGCGGAGATGGCGAAGGAGAAGTTCGAGCGGACGAAGCCTCACGTAAACGTGGGGACGATTGGTCACGTAGACCATGGGAAGACGACGTTGACGGCGGCGATCACGTCGCGCCAGGCGCATAAGAGCCTGGCCGAGAAGGTGGACTTCGCGAACATCGACAAGGCACCGGAGGAGCGAGAGCGCGGGATCACGATCGCGACGGCCCACGTGGAGTACCAGACGGACAGCCGTCACTACGCGCACGTGGATTGCCCGGGCCACGCGGACTACGTGAAGAACATGATCACGGGCGCGGCACAGATGGACGGAGCGATTTTGGTGGTGTCGGCTGCGGACGGCCCGATGCCTCAGACGCGCGAGCACGTGTTGCTGGCGCGCCAGGTGAACGTTCCCCACATCGTGGTGTTCATGAACAAAGTGGACCAGGTGGATGACGAGGAGTTGCTGGAGCTTGTGGAGCTCGAGGTACGTGAGCTGTTGTCGAACTACGAGTTTCCTGGGGACGACATTCCGATCATCAAGGGTTCGGCGCTGAAGGCTGGCGAGGACCCGAGCAACGATGAGGCGAACCAGTGCATCGACGAGTTGATGGATGCGCTGGACGCGACGATCCCGGAGCCTGAGCGGGCGCTCGACAAGGACTTCCTGATGCCGATCGAGGACGTGTTCTCGATTACGGGCCGCGGGACGGTTGTGACGGGTCGCGTGGAGCAGGGGATCATCCACACGGGCGACGAAGTGGAGATCGTTGGGATCCGAGACACGACGAAGACGGTGTGCACGGGCGTGGAGATGTTCCGCAAGATTCTGGATGAGGGTCAGGCGGGAGACAACGTGGGTTGTCTGCTGCGCGGGACGGACAAAGAGGACGTGGAGCGTGGTCAGGTCCTGGCGAAGCCCGGGTCGATCACGCCGCACACGAAGTTCAAGGGTCAGGCGTACGTGCTGACGAAGGAGGAGGGAGGTCGCCATACGCCCTTCTTCACGGGCTATCGGCCTCAGTTCTACTTCCGAACGACGGACGTGACGGGTGTTGCGAACCTTCCGGAGGGTACGGAGATGGTGATGCCCGGTGACAACATCGAGATGACGATCGAGCTGATCACGCCGATCGCGATGGATCCGGAGCTTCGCTTCGCGATCCGCGAGGGCGGTCGCACGGTGGGTGCCGGCGTCGTCTCGGAGATTATCGAGTAATCGTGGCTGACTTAAATTCCCCGAAGATCCGCATTCGTATGAAAGCGTATGACCACAAGCTTCTCGACCAGAGCGTCGGAGAGATCGTGGATACGGCGATGCGCACTGGTGCCCGCGTGGTCGGGCCGATCCCGCTGCCGACGGCGATCAACAAGTACACGGTGCTCCGCGGGCCGCACATCGACAAGAAGTCTCGGGAGCAATTCGAGATGCGAACGCACAAGCGCTTGATCGACATTCTCGATCCGACGCCCCAGACCGTCGACGCTTTGATGAAGCTCGAGCTGGCTGCGGGCGTCGACGTAGAGATCAAACTCTGATGGCGACCATCGATCTACGGAACAGCCAGAACCAGAGCGCAGGGAGCGTGGAGCTCTCCTCCGCTGTGTTCGAAACCAAGGTCTCGCCCGGCCTGTTGCACGCGGAAGTGCGTCGCCAGTTGGCAGCGCGCCGTTCGGGCAACGCCTCGACGAAGAACCGTCACGCGGTTTCCGGCGGCGGCGCCAAACCGTACCGCCAGAAAGGGACGGGGCGAGCCCGTCAGGGATCGATACGGTCTCCCCAGTACCAAGGCGGTGGTGTCGTGTTCGGTCCGGTGCCGCGGAACTACGCCCATAAGCTGCCGAAGAAAATGCGTCGCAAGGCGCTGTGTTCCGCCTTGTCGCTGCGGCGCGAAGAAGGCGATCTCGCGGTGGTCGACAGCATCGAGCTCAACGCCTGTAAGACAAAGAAGGTCGTTGAGCTCCTCCGCGGGCTCGAGCTCTCGGGCAGTTCCGTCCTCATCGTCATCGACGGCGCCGATGAGACGTTGTCGAAGGCGGCGAGGAACCTGCCGGGTGTCGATGTGCTCCAGGCGTCGGGGCTCAACGTATACGACGTGTTGGGGCACCAAAAGCTCCTGATGACCCGAGCGGGCCTCGATGCAGTCACGGCGAGGCTGTCGGTCGGGGGTGCGTCATGAACCTCCACGAGGTGATTCGGCGTCCGCTTGTGACGGAGAAGAGCACCATCGCGCGCGAAGAACTCAACATTGTGACCTTTGCGGTGGATCCGCGCGCGAGCAAGTTCGACGTGAAGAGCGCCGTTGAGCGCCTGTTTGAAGTCAGCGTTCTCGAGGTGAGGACGATGCGCATGCCTCGGAAGTCCCGACGGCTCGGGCGTTTCATCGGCAGGCGACCGGAATGGAAGAAAGCCATCGTGCGATTGGCAGAAGGCCAATCGATCGAGTTCTTCGAGGGGGTCTAGGCGGCCGTGGCAGTTCGAGTCTACAAACCGACTTCGGCGGGGCGGCGCAAGATGAGCGTCTCCGACTTCGGCGAAGTGACGAGCAAGAAGCCCGAGCGATCTCTCCTCGGAGGCCGTGTCAGCAAGAGCGGCGGGCGAAACAACAACGGTCGGGTCACGTCGTGGCAGCGCGGAGGCGGTCACAAACGCCGCTATCGCAAGATCGACTTTCGGCGCGAGAAGCACGGCGTACCCGCAAAGGTCGCCGCCGTCGAGTACGATCCGAATCGTTCCGCGAACATCGCGTTGCTCCACTACCGAGACGGTGAAAAGCGCTACATCCTGGCCCCGGTCGGTGTCACCGTCGGAACCGTTTTGATGTCGGGGCCCGATGCTGACTTCCGACCGGGAAATGCCATGCCGCTCTCCCAGATCCCGCTCGGGACGGTCGTCCACGCGATCGAAATGAAGGAAGGAAAAGGCGCGCAAATGGTGCGGGCCGCCGGCGGCGGAGCGCAGCTCATGGCCCGCGAAGGTCAATACGCCACGTTGCGGATGCCGAGCGGCGAAAACCGCCAGATCCACATCCGCTGTCAGGCGACGATCGGTCAGGTGGGCAACCTCGATCACGAGAACCGGCGGATCGGGAAAGCGGGTCGTTCCCGTTGGCTCGGCAAGCGTCCGAACGTTCGCGGCGTCGCCATGAATCCGGTGGACCACCCGATGGGTGGCGGCGAGGGCAAGAGTTCGGGCGGTCGTCACCCGTGCACGCCGTGGGGAAAGCCGACGAAGGGACACAAGACGCGCAAGAAGGGTCGCTCCGACAAGTACATCGTGAAGCGGCGAGGGAAGAAATAATGGCGCGTTCACTGAGGAAAGGGCCGTACGTCGAAACGAGCTTGCAGCGTAAGGTCGCTCAGCAGGTCGAAAGCGGTTCGAAGCAAGTCATCAAGACATGGTCGCGCCGCTCCATGATCACGCCGGAGATGATCGGCATTACGTTCCACGTCCACAACGGGAAGCTCTTTATGCCCGTCTACGTGACGGAGAACATGGTCGGGCACCGCCTCGGAGAATTCGCGCCGACGCGCAAGTTCACCGGGCACGCGACGGACAAGAAAGTGAAGCGCTGATGGCGGTTTCGGCATCCCTGCAGAACACGCGGATCAGCCCGCAGAAGGCGCGACTTCTCGCCGATCAAGTGCGCGGGCTCGGTATCGAAGACGCTTTGACGATCCTCGAGATGTCGCCGAAGCGTTTTGCCGGGCCGCTCGCGAAACTGTTGCGATCGGCTGTCGCGAACGCGGAAGACAAGAACAACCGCGACAAGGCGGGTATCGACATCGACAACTTGTACGTCCAAACCATCACGGTCGACCAAGGGGCCAGCATGTGGCGAATTCGCGCCCGCGCTCAGGGTCGCGCCGCCTGGATCCAAAAGAAGACCAGCCACGTGGCCGTGGTTCTGGAAGAGCGATAGGACGTCGGAGAGATCATGGGACAAAAAGTACACCCCTACGGTTTTCGCTTGGGCGTCCTCTACGGATGGAAATCGAACTGGTTCGGCGATCGACGCTACGCGGACCAGGTCCAAGA
Organism: Myxococcota bacterium; assembly: GCA_965223705.1. Lineage (GTDB taxonomy): Bacteria > Myxococcota_A > UBA9160 > UBA9160 > UBA6930 > UBA6930. Next base: position 1,454,309 of record OZ245015.1, read on the forward strand.
AGACCACGCGATTCGCAAGTTCATCAAGAAGAAGCTCTACCACGCGGGGATTTCGAAGGTCGTTATCGACCGGACCGGCGAAAAGGTCGTCGTGAACATCCACACCGCGCGGCCGGGGATCCTCATCGGAAAGCGCGGTGCGGAGGTCGAGGTTCTCCGAGGTGAGCTCGCCTCGAAAACTTCCGGCGAGGTGTTCATCAACATCAAAGAGATTCGCAAAGCCGAACTCGATGCCCAGCTCGTGGCGGAGAACATCGCGCTCCAGCTCGAACGCCGCGTCGCGTTCCGGCGGGCGATGAAAAAGGCCCTGACTTCCACGATGAAGTTCGGCGCCGAAGGCATCCGCATCGAGTGTGCGGGTCGGCTCGGCGGTGCCGAGATGGGCCGACGCGAGCGCTACCTCGAAGGCCGCGTGCCGCTACACACGCTCCGCGCCGACATCGACTTCGGCATGGCCGAAGCGAAGACCACTTACGGCGTGATCGGTGTGAAGTGCTGGATCTTCCGCGGTGATGTGCCGGACAAAGAGATCCGCGGCTCCTCATTGGCCGAACGCGGCCAGGAACAGGCGGCGAGGTAGTCATGCTTCAGCCGAAGAAAGTCAAGCATCGCAAGATCATGAAGGGTCGCATGAAGGGGAAGGCCTATCGCGGAAGCACGGTCTCCTTCGGCGAGTTCGGATTACAGGCGACGACGCGCGGGCGGATGACCGCGCGCCAGATCGAAGCCGCTCGTATCGCCATGACCCGTCACGTCAAGCGCGGTGGCAAGGTTTGGATTCGCGTGTTCCCGGACAAGCCGATTACGAAGAAGCCCGCGGAAACCCGGATGGGTAAAGGTAAGGGCAACCCGGAAGAGTGGGTGGCGATCGTTAAGCCGGGGAAGATCCTCTACGAAATGGAAGGCGTTCAGCCCGAGGTCGCACGCGAAGCGTTCCGCCTGGCGGCCCACAAGCTGCCGTTCCGGACGCGCTTTGTGCAGCGAGAGGAGCTCTAGTGAAGGTCAAGGAACTCCTCGATCTGTCGGCCGAGGAACTACACGCCAAGGGCGAGGAGCTGCGGGGCGAGCTGTTCAGCGTCAACGTGAAGCACGCAACCGGGCAACTCGAAGACACGGCTCGACTCAAGCGGTTGCGCCGCGATATCGCGCGCGTCGAAACCGCGACGCAGCAAAAGCGGGAGGCCAATTCGTGAAACGCGGTCACCGGAGAACTCTCGTCGGAACCGTTGTCGGCGATCAGATGGACAAGACGGTGGTCGTCCGGGTCGAGCGGCTCGTGAAAGACACGTCCTACAAGAAATACGTCCGGCGTTACTCGCGGTTTATGGCGCACGACGAAGAGAACGCGTGCTCGGTCGGAGATCGCGTTCAAATCATCGAGCATCGACCGCTGTCCAAACGCAAGCGCTGGAAGGTTCGGGCCACCGTTGGAAAGGCCGGGGGGGCCTAGGGGACCGGCATGATTCAAACCGAATCCAAGCTCGAAGTCGCAGACAATTCGGGGGCGCGCAAGGTGGCCTGCATCCGCGTCCTCGGAGGGTCTCGGCGACGCTACGCCTCGGTGGGGGACATCATCGTGGTCGCGGTGAAAGACGCGATTCCGAACGCCCGGGTCAAGAAAGGCGAGGTCAGGAAAGCGGTGGTCGTCCGGACCAAGAAAGGGATCGGACGCCCCGACGGTTCCTATATCAAATTCGACGACAACGCCGCGGTGATCCTCGACAACCAGCGAGAGCCGGTGGGAACCCGGATCTTCGGGCCGGTCGCTCGCGAGCTCCGGGGAAAGCAATTCATGAAGATCATCTCCCTCGCACCGGAGGTGTTGTGATGCTGCCGCGATTGCAGGTTCGTTATCGGGATACGGTACGCGCGAAGCTGACCGAAGAATTCTCGTACAAGAACATTCATCAAGTTCCCAGTTTGACCAAGGTCGTCGTCAATATCGGCCTCGGCGAAGCGACGGAGAACGCGAAGCTGCTCGAGCGTGCCAGCGAAGAGCTCGGCCAGATCGCAGGCCAGCGTCCGGTGATCCGAAAGGCAAAGAAGTCCGTCGCGGCGTTCAAGCTCCGAGAAGGACAATCGATCGGTTGCATGGTGACGCTCCGCGGCGCCCGTATGTGGGAGTTCTACGACCGCTTGACCAACGTCGCGCTCCCGCGTGTTCGCGACTTCAAAGGCGTGTCGCCGAAGTCGTTCGACGGGCGGGGGAACTACACGCTCGGAATTCGAGAACAGATTATTTTTCCGGAAGTCGACTACGACAAGGTCGAGAAGATTACCGGGATGAACGTGACGGTTTGCACGACGGCCGAGACGGACGCCGAAGCGAGGGCGCTTCTCGGGCACCTCGGCATGCCGTTCCGCCAATAGGTGACGCGTTATGATGACTGACCCGCTTGGAGACATGTTGACCCGGATCCGCAACGCGTGTCGCGCCGGACACTCGGGGACGCACTGTCCGCCCTCCCGATTGAAGATTGCGGTCGCTGAAGCGATGAAAATGGAGGGATTTCTCGAGAGCGTCGAGGTCGACGCGGGCGATGGGAAGCCGGAACTCAAGATCGAGATCCGCTACGGCGGCGACGGCGAGGCCATTCTCGACGGGCTTCGCCGTGTCAGTCGGCCGAGCCGACGTGTTTACGTGGGCGTCGCCGAGATTCCGAAGGTCCGCAACGGTCTCGGAGTTGCGATCTTGTCGACGCCGAAGGGGATTTTGTCGGACCGGGCCGCCCGCGAAGCGAACGTGGGCGGCGAAGTCCTGTGTGAGGTCTGGTAGGCATGTCGCGAATCGGCCGACAAGTGATCGCGCTACCGAGTGGCGTCGAAGTGACCATCGGCGACGGGGAAGTCCACGTCAAAGGGCCGAAGGGCAGCCTGTCCGAGCGCTTTCCAAACGTCGTTACGATCGAGCTCGCCGACGGTGAGATCCGTGTGACGCGCGGGGACGACAAGAAGTTCTCGAAGTCCGCCCACGGCCTCGTGCGCTCCCTGATTGCGAACATGGTTCAGGGTGTCACCGAGGGTTTTTCGCGAGAGCTCGAGATTCAAGGCGTGGGTTACCGGGCCGAGGCGGCGGGAAAGACCTTGAAGTTGTCTCTCGGTTTCTCGCACCCAGTCGACGTGCCGGTTCCCGAGGGCTTGAGCGTTTCGGTTCAAGACAACCGCGTGAAGGTCGAGGGAATCTCGAAACACGCGGTTGGTCAGTTCTCCGCAGAGATTCGCGGGTTGCGCCCGCCCGAACCGTACAAGGGGAAGGGCGTGCGCTACGTCGACGAATACGTTCGCCGCAAGGTGGGCAAGGCTGGCGCCGCGTAGAGGTTTTGATGCGAAAGAAGGTTCGAAACAACGTTCGAGGCAACTGGCTGGGTCGCAAGCAGCGCGTCAGTCGCCGCCTGTCCAACACGGATCGGGTTCGCCTGACGGTTTTTCGCAGCGCGAAGCATATCTATGCGCAGCTCGACGACCCGATCTCGGGCAAGACCCTGGGCTCGGTATCCACGCGCAAGAGCGGCGTGGTCAGCGGCGATGCGTCGACCGGCGGCATCGAGGCGGCGAAGCAGGTCGGTGCGGCAATCGCCGGTCTCGCAAAAGAGAAATCCATCGAAGAAGTCGTCTTCAATCGGAATGGCTTCCACTACCACGGGCGCATCAAGGCTTTGGCCGACGCTGCGCGCGAAGCGGGTCTCAGGTTCTAAGCATGTCGAATCTCGCACGCCTCAACGCGAACGAATACGAATTGGCCGATCGCGTCATCCACATCAACCGGGTGGCCAAGGTGGTGAAGGGCGGCCGGCGCTTCAGCTTCTCTGCGCTCGTCGTCGTGGGCGACGGAGACGGCGTCGTCGGCGTCGGCATGGGCAAGGCCGGAGAAGTCCCCGAGGCGATTCGCAAAGGTGTGGAGCGAGCGCGCAAGCAGCTCCTCCGGGTTCCGTTGGTCGAGGGCACCCTGCCCCACGAGATCGTGGGTCGCTTCGGCGCCGGCCGCGTGTTGCTGCGCCCCGCGTCTTCCGGAACCGGTGTCATCGCAGGCGGGGGCGTTCGCGCCGTCGTCGAAGCGGCGGGGGTCCGCGACGTTTTGACCAAGACCCTGGGAACGAACAATCCCCACAATGTCGTTCGTGCGACGGTCGCTGCCCTTTTGGAGTTGCGCGATCCCGAAGAGCGACTCGCCGAGTTGGGACGCACGCAATGAGTGGAAAAGTTCGGATCACACAGGTGCGCAGCGCCATCGGGTACAACCGGAAGCAGCGCCAAACGCTGCGCGGTCTGGGGATTCGCCGCATGAACCACACCGTCGAGCTGACGGCGACCCCCCCGGTTCTCGGCATGATTCGAAAGGTGAGCCACCTGGTCAAGGTGGAGGAGATCTAACGATGCTCGATCGCCTATCTCCCGATCCGGGTTCACGCCGTCCGCCGAAGCGCGTCGGGCGCGGTCCCGGTTCGACGGTTGGGAAGACCGCCGGTCGCGGAATCAAAGGACAGGGTCACCGTTCGGCGGGCGAGGAAGTGCCGCTCTACTTCGAGGGCGGTCAGAACTCGCTCGTCCGTCGCATTCCGAAGCGCGGTTTTCACAATATCCACGCCGTTCCCGTCGCTGCGGTGAACGTGCGCGATCTAGCTCGGTTGGGTGACGGCGCCAGCGTCGATCTCGAATCCCTGGTCGCCCGCCGCCTGGTCCGCCGCGGGTCGACGATCGTGAAGATTCTCGGCGAAGGCGAGTCGCCGAAGAATTTGAACGTGAAGGTGCATCGCGTGAGCGCATCCGCTCGACAAAAGATCGAGGCAGCCGGCGGAACCGTCGAGCTTGTGCCGGTCCCGAAGAAGAAGGGACGTTCCGCTTGATCGGGGGAGCCCACAATATCGGGCGCATCCCGGAGCTGCAGAAGCGGATTCTGTTCACGTTCGGGATGCTCGGCGTCTATCGGATCGGCTCTCACATCGTGACACCGGGTATCGACCCCGAAGTCGTGCGCGCGACGTTTGAACGCATGTCCGGGACCATCTTCTCGCTGTTCAACGTGTTTTCGGGAGGCGCGCTCGAGCAGCTGTCGATCTTCGCGCTGGGCATCATGCCCTACATCAGTGCCTCGATCATCATGCAGCTGCTGACGGTCGTTATTCCGTCACTCGATGCGCTGAAGAAAGAAGGGGAGTCCGGGCGTAAGAAGATCACGCAGTACACCCGTTATGGGACGGTGCTTCTCGCGGTCTTCCAGGGATTCCTCATCGCATCGGCTCTCGAGAGCGGGCAGTTTGGCGAGAACGCGGTGCTCGATCCGGGCTGGTCCTTCCGTTTGATGTGCGTGATCACGCTGACGTCGGGGACGGCCTTCATCATGTGGCTCGGCGAGCAGATCACCGAGCGGGGGATCGGGAACGGTATCTCGCTGATCATTTTCGCGGGCATCGTGGTCGGGATTCCGGGCGGTCTGGTGCAGCTCTGGGAGCTCATCCGAACCGATCAGTTCTCGCTGCTCGAGACGATCTTCCTGCTCGCGTTCATGGTGCTGCTGACCGGATTCGTCGTGTACGTCGAACGAGCGCAGCGCAGGATTCCGATTCAGCACGCGAAACGTGTCGTCGGCGGACGCCAGCAGGTTCAAGGCGGTGCCAGCTACTTCCCGCTTCGTGTCAATACGGCAAATGTCATTCCGCCGATCTTTGCGTCATCGCTGCTGATGTTCCCCGCGACGGTGGGTCAGTTCGCCGAATCCGAGGCGGTCGCGAACTTCTTCCAGGACTATTTCTTCTTCGACGGCTTCTTGTACAACGCCGTCTACGTCGCGCTCATCATGTTCTTCTGCTTCTTCTACACGGCGATCGTGATCGATCCGAACGACGTCGCCGACAACATCAAGCGGTCGGGTGGATTCATTCCCGGAATCCGGCCCGGGAAACGCACCGCGGAATACATCGATCGCGTCTTGTCACGGATCACGTTGGTCGGTGCGATTTACATCTCCGCGGTGTGCATCGTGCCCGTGGTGTTGTCTCAACGCTTCGATGTCCCGTTCTATTTCGGAGGGACGGCCCTGCTGATCTTGGTCGGTGTGGGCCTCGACCTGATCGGGCAAATTGAGGCGCACCTCGTCTCACGCCAATACGAAGGCTTCGTGTCGGGCGGTCGGACGAGAGGGAGGCTCGGACGATGACCGCGAAGCGCCTCCTGCTTCTCGGCCCGCCGGGGGCCGGCAAGGGAACTCAGGCGCAGCGCCTGATCGACGACCTTGGCGTGCCCCAGGTGTCCACCGGCGACATGCTCCGCGCGGCCGTCGCCGCCGGCACGCCTGTCGGGAAGCGTGCACAGGCACAGATGGAAGCGGGTGAGCTCGTTTCCGACGAAGTCGTCATCGGTGTTGCGAAGGAACGCCTGATGCAGCCGGATGCGGCGGAGGGGTTCATTCTCGACGGCTTCCCGCGAACCGTCGCGCAGGCGGAAGCCCTCGATGGCTTGCTCGAGGAACTCGGCGTGAAGCTCGAGCGCTGCGTTGCGCTCGTCGTCGACGAAGAAGAGCTCGTCAAACGGCTCCTCAAACGCGCAGAAATCGAGGGTCGCGCCGACGACAACGAAGTATCGATTCGAACCCGAATGCAGGAGTACCGAGAAAAGACGGCGCCCCTGCTCACTTACTACCGCGAGCGCGGCGTGCTCAGCGAAGTCGACGGTCTCGGAACCGTGGACGAAATCGCCGAACGCATCGGCGCCGCGATCGGAGGCTCTACGGCGTGAAAGTCCGCGCATCCGTCAAGAAGCTTTGTGAGAAGTGTCGCATCATCCGCCGTCGCGGTGTGTTGCGCGTGATCTGCGAAAACCCCAAGCACAAGCAGAAGCAGGGGTAGGAGCTCCCTTATGGCACGAATCGCAGGTATCGACCTGCCGCGAAACAAACGAATCGATGTGGCTCTGACCTATATCTACGGGATCGGATCGACTCGAGCGCTGGCGATTTGCGAGAAGGCAGCCGTCGATCGTTCGACCAATACCGATCACCTGGGCGAAGGCGAAGTGATCAAGCTTCGCGAGATCGTCGAGCGGGAATACCAAGTCGAGGGCGATTTGCGACGCGAGACGTCGCAGAACATCAAGCTCTTGATGGATATCGGTTGCTACCGAGGGCTGCGCCACCGGCGGGGGCTTCCCGCACGCGGCCAGCGGACACACACGAACGCGCGTACCCGCAAGGGCAAGCGCAAGACGGTGGCCGGCAAGAAGAAGCCGCCGACGAAGAAGTAGTTAGGTTATGGTCAAAAAAGGCGGCAAGAAAAAGATCAAGAAGAACGTCCAGACGGGTGTGGCGCACATTCAGTCCACGTTCAACAACACCATCATCACGATTACCGATCCGGCGGGTGGAGCGCTGGCCTGGGCGACGGCAGGGCAACAGGGCTTCAAGGGCTCCCGCAAGTCCACTCCCTTCGCCGCTCAGGTCGCAGCGGAAGAGTGCGCAAAGCGCGCGATGGAACACGGCGTCCGAACGCTCAGCGTGTACGTCAAAGGACCGGGCGCGGGCCGCGAATCGGCGCTCCGTGCACTTCAAAACGCGGGTCTGCGCGTTTCGATGATTCGAGACGTCACTCCCGTTCCTCACAACGGTTGCCGCCCTCCGAAGCGGCGTCGCGTTTAGGGCTAGAGGAAGGAATTGATGCAACAAGAACTCGTTGTACGGAATTGGCGTGAACTCATTCGTCCTCGGCGTCTCGAGGTCGAAGACGAAACGCAGGGATCGACTTATGGCCGCTTCTCTTGCGAGCCGCTCGAGCGAGGTTTCGGGCAAACCCTGGGCAACGCGCTGCGTCGGGTTTTGCTGTCTTCGCTGCAAGGTGCCGCGATCACATCGGTCAAGATCGAAGGCGTCTTGCACGAGTTTTCCACGATGCCGGGTGTGCTCGAGGACGTCAGCGACATCATCCTGAACCTCAAGGACGTTCGCCTGCGCCTACACTCGGAAGGACCGAAAACCCTGCGCGTGCAGCGGAGCGGAGAAGGCGTGATCACGGCCGGTGATCTCGTGTCGGACGACGGCACCATCGAGGTCATGAACACGGACCTGAAAATCGCGACGCTGTCGGCCGACGGCGATTTCGATCTGCTCGCCACGGTCAATCTCGGCAAGGGTTACGCTGCCGCGGAGAAAAACAAAACCGAGGAAATGCCGATCGGCACAATCCCGATCGATTCCGCGTTTTCTCCCGTCCGGCGTGTCAACTACAGCGTTACGCCGGCGCGCGTCGGCCGAGAGACGGACTTCGACCGACTCAATCTCGAGGTCTGGACCGATGGGTCGATCGAGCCCGCAGACGCGGTGGCTTTCGCTGCGAAGATTCTGAAGGATCAGCTCGCGATCTTCATCAACTTCGACGAACCCGAGGAGTCCGCGATCGCGGCGCCGGAAGAGCCGGAATCCCTCAATCCGAATCTCTTCCGCTCCGTGGACGAGCTCGAGCTCTCGGTGCGCTCAGCGAACTGTCTCCAGAACGCGAACATTCGCTACATCGGTGAGCTGGTGCAGAAGACCGAAGGCGAGATGCTGAAAACGAAGAACTTCGGACGAAAATCGCTCAACGAGATCAAGGACGTGTTGGCGTCGATGGATCTGCACTTGGGCATGACGCTCGACGCATTCCCGTCGCGAATGGAACTCGAGCAGCGCGCCCGCGAGCGCGAGGGGTAAACCGGTGCGTCACCGCAAGCGCCACGGAAAACTGAACCGCACGAGCGCGCACCGCAAAGCCATGTTGCGCAATATGGTGACGTCGCTTCTCGATCACGAGAGGATCGAGACGACTGATGCGAAGGCGAAAGAAGTGCGCCGTCTGGCCGAGCGGATGATCACGCTCGGTAAGCGCGGCACGCTACACGCGCGGCGGCAAGCCCTGTCCGTCATTCGCAGCAAGCCCGTCGCGACGAAGGTGTTCGACGAGCTTGCCGACCGCTATCGCGATCGCGCCGGAGGCTACACCCGCGTGCTCAAGCTTCGGCAGCGCACCGGGGACGCGGCTCCGCTATCGCTCGTCGAACTCGTCGACGCGCAACTCACGGCCCCCAACACGGACGACTAAGTGCCGTCGCGACGAGGGCCGGCGACCCTCTTGGCTTGCGCGGCCGTGGGAATCGCGGCCGTCCTCTACTTCACTGCCGAGCGCGAAGACGAGACCATCGCGACCGGACGTGCGGCGCCCGACTTCCAGCTCGCGTCGATCGACGGCGGGACCGTCTCGCTCGCCGCACAGCGCGGGCGGCTGGTCTTTCTCAACTTCTGGGCAACGTGGTGCAAGCCCTGCGAGGAAGAGATGCCCGCAATGGAGCGCCTCTATCGAGACTTGCGAGGCGACCGGTTCGAGATGATCGCCGTGGCCGTCGGCGATCAGGCCGATGATGTCCGCGCGTTTCGGGATCGGCTCGGCTTGTCGTTCCCGATCGTCCTCGATCCGGATCGCTCCCTAGCGACCGAGTACCAGAGCTTTCGTTTCCCCGAGACGTATTGGATCGACGAAGACGGAGTGCTCGTCGCCCGCTTTATCGGCCCGCGAGAGTGGGACGGAGAAGACTACGTGAAGCGGCTCCGAGCGGAACTCCCGTGAGTGATCGCCTCCGCCAAGCGCTCCGCGTCGCACCGGCTTTTCTACTGGTGGCGATCTGTATTGCCGCTGCCAGTCGCGACTCCGGAATTCCGGCGTTGCTGCGGCTCGAGGCCGATCGCCGCGAGGCCGAGCACCGAATCGCCTTGGCGAGCCGATCGGTCGCCGATCTCGAAGCGCGCGCGACCGCCCTTCGAGACAGCGAATTCGAGCTCGAGCGGGCGATCCGCAACGACTTGCGGTTGGCCAAACCCGGCGAGATCGTGGTCATCGTTCCGGGACGAGAACGCGGCGAGCTGGCTCTCCCTTGATTCTCATTCCTTGACGTTGCGACGGATGCCCGCGAGTCTCGCCTTATGAAAGATCGTCTGGAAGAAGTGCTGCGCGCGGCCGTGGCCGAGCTCCTGGCCGGCGACCCCGACGGTACAGAAGTCGCCGGACTACAGGTCGAAGTACCGCGCGAAGCGAGCCATGGCGATTTCGCTTGCAATGCGGCCATGCTCTTGGCGAAGCGGCTCCGGAAACCTCCTCGGGAAATTGCCGGCCAGCTCGTCGACGCGTTGGCCGCGCACGGCGATCTCGTCGAGCGGGCGGAAATCGCCGGACCGGGTTTCGTCAACATTTGGCTCGCCACGGATCGGTTCCGCGACCAGCTCGTCTCGCTTCTCGCCGCTGGCCCCGACTTCGGCCGGTCGGCCGACGCCGCGGGGACCAAGGTTCAAGTCGAATTCGTCTCGGCGAACCCGACGGGCCCGCTCAGTCTGGGGCATGGTCGGCAGGCGGTTCTGGGCGACTGCATTGCGCGCTTGCTCGACGCCACCGGGCACGACGTCACGCGTGAGTACTACTTCAACAACGGCGGCCGGCAAATGAGGGTTCTCGGCCAGTCGGTCCGCGCGCGTTACTTGGAAGCCCTGGGGCTCGCTGCGCCCCCGCGCGAGGAAGAGCTCAAGGACAAAGAGCTCCCGTGGCCCGAGACGATCAACGGCTTGCCCGTCGAGTTCCCGAGAGACGGCTACCAGGGGGACTACATCGCGGACATCGCAGCGGGGCTCCGCGAGAGTCACGGCGATTCACTCGTGGACGAGCCCGCAGAGGGGTTGTTCCGCGAACGGGCCGAGGAGACGATCTTCGCAGGCATCCGGCGGACCACCGATTCCCTGGGCATCGCCTTCGACGTCTACTTCAACGAGACGACGCTTTACGAAGAGGGCAGGCTCGACGAAGCGATCCGCGATCTGTCGGCGGACCAGCTCGTCTACGAAAAGGACGGTGCGACTTGGTTGCGAGCCACGCAACTCGGGCTGGCACGTGACCGCGTCCTGATCAAAAGTACCGGAGAGCCGACCTATCTGTTGCCCGATATCGCGTACCACCGCGAGAAGTTCCGGCGCGGCTTCGACACCGTCATCGATCTCCAGGGCGCGGACCATATCGATCAGTTTCCCTACGTCCGAGCGGCGGCCGCGGCACTCGGCTGCGACGGCAACCGCATCGAGCTCGTGATGAACCAGTTCGTCACGCTGCGCGCCGGCGGTCGCTCAGTGAAACAGTCGACGCGCGCCGCGACCTTCGTCACGGTGGACGAACTCGTCGAGGACGTGGGCGTCGACGTTTTCCGCTTCTTCATGATCCAGCGAAAACCCGAGGGACACCTCGATTTCGACCTCGATCTCGCGAAGGAGACCGACTGGACGAAGAATCCGGCGTACTACCTCCAGTACACCCATGCGCGAACTTGCGGAATCGAGCGCGAAGCCGAAGCCCGGGGGCTGCGCTGCCCGGCACCGGAAGCGCTCGATGTCTCGCCGCTGGTGCTGCCCGAGGAGCTCGCGCTCGTTCGCCAGCTGGCGTCGCTCCCCGAGGTTGTGGCGGAAGCGGCTACGAGTCGCGAACCGCACCACATCGCGTATTTCCTTCGCGACGTCGCCGGCCTGTGGAATCCCTACCTGCAAGACGGGAAGCGACACCGCATTCTCGGGGACGATGAAGCGTTGTCGGTGGCTCGCCTCGCGCTGGCCGCGGCCGTTCGCGTGGTGATGGCGAACGGCCTCGCGCTACTCGGAATGAGCGCACCGGAGCGGATGTGACGAGTCGGAGTCAGGTCTCTGTGAGTTCGTGGTTCACCACGCTCGTGGGCGCGGCCTTGCTGCTCGGCTTGGGGTTTGGGGCCGGGCTCGTTGCGGGCGTGGTGACCGAAGATCCCGGTTTGGTGTGGGCGCATATGTCGGGAGATTCCGTCGAGGCGCCGCTCCCGGCCGTCGCCGCCCAGGGCGGGCATCCGAAAGAGCCCGACCGACGCGAAACCGCGGTGCCGTCGAACGTTTTGCTTTCCGGGTTTTCCGTGCAGGTCGGCGCGTTCAACGAGGCGGGCCAGGCGGAAGCGCTGCGCGCGGAGCTCGTCTCCCAGGGCTTCGCCGCCTACGTCCACGAGTCGGGCGGCACACACCGCGTCCGCGTGGGCCCCGTCGAAGAGCGACCCGAGGCGGATGCGCTCGCCCGCGCTCTGGCGGATCAGCAGCTACCGACCTGGGTCCTCCGCGAAGGCGAGTAGGAACGCCGTGCGGGTCATCATCACCGGCGCCGACGGCCAACTCGGCCGGGCTCTGATGGAAGGGCTTTCGGCGCGTCGCGCTTCCGTGACCGCTCTGGGTCGCACGTGCGACATTACCGATCCCACGAGCGTCGCTCGGGCGATCCCGGCTTCGTTCGATGTCTGGTTCAACGCCGCAGCCGCCACGGACGTCGATCGCTGCGAGCGCGAGCCCGACTGGGCTTTTGCGGTGAACGCCGCGGCTCCCGAAGCCCTCGCCCGGCGTTGCCGGGAGGCCGGGGGCCGATTTGTCCACGTTTCTACGGATTTCGTGTTCTCGGGAGCGGCGTCGAGGCCCTATCGGGAATCGGACCCCACTAGCCCCCTGAACGTCTACGGGGCTTCGAAGCTCGAGGGGGAGGAGAGGGTGCTCTCGGCCGACCGGTCCGCTCTGGTGGTTCGGACGAGCTGGGTTTTCGGGGTCACGGGCCGCAATTTTCTCCATACCGTCCTCGTGCGAGCCCGTCGCGGCGAGGCTGTCCGGGCCGCAACCGACCAAGTCGGCTCGCCGACCTTCGCCCCGGACTTGGCTGCGGGCTTGATCGCCTCGGTGGAGGGTGAGCTGTCCGGTCTCTATCATCTCGCGAACGAGGGAGCGGCCTCGCGATGGGCCCTGGCGCGAGCGGCGCTCGAGGCAGCTAGTCTCCGGGCAGACGTTGTGGCGGAAGCCCGATTGGCCGACTTCCCGGCGGAGGCGGCGCGGCCAATGTGCACTGCTCTCGACTGCGGGCTGGCGGCCTCGAAGAACATCCGCCTTCGCCCATGGGAGCCGGCTGTACATGAGTTCGTCGCCCGGTTGCCCGCTGCCTCGGATCCCCTGGCCGCTGGTCTACCCGCGCCCCAGTCGTCGGATGGAGTGAGATGCGAAGACTGAACCGAGTACTGGTGACCGGCGGTGCCGGCTTTCTGGGGTCCCATTTGTGTCGGGAACTCCTCGACGCGGGCAGCGAGGTCATCGCTTTCGACAACCTCCTGACCGGGCGCATGGAGAACATCGAAGACCTCCTCGGTCATCCGCGTTTTTCCTTCGAGCACTACGACGTCACGAACTATCTGTTCGTGACGGGTGAGCTCGACGCGATCCTGCACTTCGCTTCCCCGGCGAGCCCCGCGGATTTCGAGCGACTGCCGATCGAGATTCTCAAGGTCGGTTCGCTCGGTACGCACAAGGCGCTCGGCCTCGCGAAGGAGAAGGGCGCCAGGTTCTTGCTCGCGAGCACGTCGGAATGCTACGGCGATCCGAACGTTGTCCCGCAACCCGAGTCGTATTGGGGCAACGTCAACCCGGTCGGTATTCGCGGTGTCTACGACGAAGCGAAACGCTTCGCCGAGGCCATGACGATGGCCTACCACCGCCACCACGGTGTCGAAGTTCGCATCGTTCGAATCTTCAACACGTTCGGTCCGCGGATGCAGATCAACGACGGGCGTGCGATCCCGAATTTCTTTTCCCAAGCGATCCGAGGCGAAGACGTCACCGTGTTTGGCGACGGTTCGCAAACCCGCTCGATCTGCTACGTCGACGACCTGATCGCCGGCATCCTTGCGCTTCTCCGTTCCGACTACGTCGGTCCGATGAATATCGGTAGCCAGGCGGAGATCTCGATGCGTGAGCTCGCGGAGAAGATCATCGATATCGCGAAATCATCGAGCAAAATCGTCAGTCGCCCGCTGCCGCCCGACGACCCGAAAGTTCGTCGGCCCGATACCACCCTGGCCGAACGCGAGTTGGGCTGGTCGACGAAGGTCTCGGTCGAGGAAGGACTCCGCCGCACCTACGACTACTTCGTCGCTGAGCTCAAACGGCAGGGTTCTGTTCAGTCCTAATGGACATCCAGCGGATCCGGAATTTCTGCATCATTGCGCACATCGACCACGGGAAGAGTACGCTCGCGGATCGATTGCTCGAAGTGACCGGCGCCTTGGGAGAGCGCGAGAAACGCAACCAGTTTCTCGACAAGATGGATCTCGAGCGCGAACGCGGCATCACCATCAAAGCCCAGACCGCACGGATGCGGTACACAGCGTCCGACGGCAACGAGTATCTGCTGAACCTGATCGACACGCCGGGTCATGTGGATTTCTCGTACGAAGTCTCCCGCGCGCTGCAAGCGTGCGAGGGCGCGGTCTTGGTCGTCGACGCGGCGCAGGGCATCGAAGCACAGACCTTGGCGAACGCGTACCTCGCCGTCGACGCGGATCTCGAACTCATCCCCATTGCGAACAAGATCGATCTTCCGTCGGCCGATCCGCTCGCGGTCGCCCAGGAAGTCGAGGATGTCATCGGTCTCGACGCGGCCGATGTGTTGCCCGTCTCGGCGAAAGAGGGGAAGGGGATCGAGGATCTTCTCGAGCGAATCGTCGAACGCGTACCGCCGCCGAAAGGGGATCCCGAAGCTCCGGCGCGCGCGTTGATCTTCGACGCTTGGTTTGATTCCTACGTGGGCGTCGCGGCGTTGGTACGGGTCGTCGACGGTCGCCTCGAACGGCGCCAACGCGTCAAGTTCATGGCGAAGGGTCAGGAACACGAAATTCAGGAGCTCCACGTCGTCGATCCGCACCCGCGCCGCGTCGAAAGCCTCGGCCCGGGAGAGGTGGGTGTGGCGATCACCGGCGTGAAATCTCTCGATCAGGTCCAGATCGGCGACACGCTCACGACCGTGAGTCGGCCCGCTCCCGAACCTCTGCCCGGTTTTCGCGAAGTCAAACCGATGGTCTTCAGCGGGCTCTATCCGGTCGACGCCGAAGACTACGAGGCGCTCAAGACCGCGCTCGAGAAGTTGCGCCTGAATGACGCGTCGTTCCGCTACGAACCGGAGACCAGCGCCGCGCTGGGTTTCGGTTTTCGTTGCGGTTTTCTCGGGTTCCTCCACTGCGAGATCATTCAGGAGCGACTCGAGCGCGAATACGATCTACAGCTCGTGACCACGGCCCCCACCGTGCGCTATCGGGTCGTGCGGACGGATGGCGAGACGATCGAGATCGAGACGCCCGCCGCGCTTCCTCCGACGACCGAAGTGAACCGGATCGAGGAGCCCCTCATTCTCGCGACCATTCATGTGCCGCAGGAATTCGTCGGCAACGTCTTGTCCCTTTGCCAGGACCGACGCGGGGTCCAGCGGGACATGTCGATGCATGGAAGTCGCGCGCAGGTCCGCTATGAAATCCCCTTGGCCGAGGTCGTCGCCGACTTTCACGATCGAGTGAAGAGCGCGACGCGGGGCTACGGTTCCTACGATTATGATTTCACCGGTTACGCCGCCGCCGATCTCGTGAAACTCGACGTCCTGGTCAACGGCGATCCGGTCGACGCCCTTTCGTTGATCGTCCATCGCGACATGGCTCAGCGTCGCGGCTCCGAGCTCACGAGAAAACTGAAGGAGTTCATTCCCCGTCAGATGTACGAGGTCGCGATTCAGGCCGCCATCGGTTCCAAGGTCATCGCCCGGACGACGGTCAAGGCCCTTCGCAAGAACGTGACGGCCAAGTGCTACGGCGGTGATATCACCCGCAAGCGCAAGCTTCTCGAGCGCCAGAAAGAAGGCAAGAAGCGGATGAAGCGGGTCGGCTCGGTAGAGATCCCCCAAGAGGCGTTCCTCGCAGCGTTGAAACTCGACGACGGCTAGTCGGCCCCGGGGATTTCATTGTCGGAAGAAACGACCGAAGAGAAAAAGAAGCGCGGTTTAAAGGAAGACATTCCCGCCTTGGCGGTGGCGATCGTGATCGCCCTGCTGATCCGCACGTTCTTGTTCCAGAGCTTCTACGTCCCGTCCGATTCGATGCTTCCGACGCTCCTCGTCGGCGATCACGTGTTTGTGACAAAGTTCATGTTCGGTGCGCGGATTCCGTTTACGAACGTCCAACTGCCCCCGGTTCGAGACCCGAAACGGGGAGACATCGTCGTATTTCGTTTGGCGAGAGACGGGCGAAAAGTGTTCCCGCCGGACCAGCGCCCGAAGCTTCCCACCGACGCCTTCATCAAGCGCCTGGTGGGCCTTCCGGGTGATACGGTCGAGGTTCGCGACGGTCGCCTGATCCTGAACGGCGAGGAAGTCCCCCGACGCGATACCGGGGAGACATTCACCGATAGCACCGGTCGCTCATTCAAGGTGCTCGAGGAACGACTCGAGGGTTGCCGTCACTTGATTCTCGACGATCCGGGCAGTGCCGACCTCAACATGAAAGCCCGCCGGATCGAGCCCGGCCGCTATTTCTTCCTCGGCGACAACCGCGACAACTCCCTCGACAGCAGGCGCTGGGGCACCGTCGACCGCGCGGCGATGCACGGGCCGGCCGGGCTTCTCTACTGGTCCTGGGATTGGAACGGCAGCTGGCTCGAGCTCGCGAACCCGCTGACGTGGTGGCGAAATCTGACCCAGAAGACGCGTTGGAGTCGGATGGGAGGCTTCGTCGGCTGCGAGGACGAGGAGGCCTCCTAAGGCGGGCTGCGCACCGTTGGCGACGCGCAGGGGCCGCGCTACGTTCCGCCCCGCACAACACGAGTTGGCCATTCCTTTTAAGTCCGTCCGGAGAGGCGGGAAAAGGCAGCATGGCGCGAAACACCGCACCCCTCACATCGGCGGCCACCGCCCCGCGCGTCATCCTCGACAGCCCGGCGATTCAACGTGCGCTCACTCGGATCGCGCATGAGTTGCTCGAGCGGAACTCCGACCCGTCGGCCCTCTACCTCGTAGGCGTACCGAACGGCGGCGTACCCCTCGCCCGTTTTCTCGCCGATTCCCTCCACGAGATCTGCGGTGAGGAAGTCGTGGTCGGGGTCCTCGACACGACTCTCTATCGAGACGACCTGTCCCGGGCCGGAGCGCGGCCGATGCTGCGCCCGACCGAAATGCCCTCGGCGGTCGATGAGCGGGTGGTCGTCCTGGTGGATGACGTGGTCAGCACGGGTCGCACGATCCGCGCCGCAATGGATGCGTTAATGGACTTTGGGCGGCCCAAGGCCGTGCAGCTGGTTGGTCTCGTCGACCGCGGGCACCGCGAGCTACCGATCAAGATCGACTACGTCGGCAAGAACATTCCGACGGAACGTCGCGAACTGGTGGAGTTGCGGCGCGTCCGCGAGGGCGCCGACTGGCCCCTCGAAATGGTGCTCTGGCCCGAAGGGGGGCTCGCATGATCGGCCGAGATCTACTGGCCATCGAGGATCTGGAACGCTCCGATATCGAGGCGATTCTCGAGACCGCGCACCGCATGCAGGAAGTCGGCGATCGCGACGTCAAGAAGGTCCCGGCACTCCGCGGTCGCACCGTGATCAACCTCTTTTTCGAGCCGTCGACGCGCACGCGCACGAGTTTCGAGATCGCGGGGAAGCGGTTGTCGGCGGATGTCATCAACTTTTCCCCGGGAAGCTCGAGCCTCTCGAAATCGGAGAGCATTCTCGACACGGCCAAAACCCTCGACGCGATGGATCCGGATGCTGTCGTCGTCCGGCATGGCGTCGCGGGGGTGCCGAAGCAAATCGCCGACGTGCTCCGGGCTCCGGTCATCAACGCGGGCGATGGCGCCCACGAACACCCGACCCAGGCGCTACTCGATTTGCTGACGGTTCTCGAGGAGAAGGGCCGACTCGACGGGCTGACCGTCACGATCGTGGGAGACATCGTGCACTCTCGCGTCGCCCGATCGAACATCAGCGCTTTTCAAAAGATGGGAGCAGAAGTTCGGCTCGTCGCGCCGCCGACCATGCTCCCCGCGGATGTCGCGAGCCTCGGCGCGAAAACCACGGACTCACTCCGCGAGGCGCTCGACGGCGCGGACGTCGTGATGGCGCTGCGGATTCAGAACGAGCGACTCGAGGGAGCGTTCGTCCCGAGCATCCGCGAGTATGCGGCGACCTTCGGAATCGACCGGGAAAAGCTGCGACACGCGAAGGACGACGCCATCGTGATGCATCCCGGACCGGTCAACCGCGGCGTCGAATTGGCCCACGACTTGGCTGACCGTCGGCCTGGGGTCGTTCTCAATCAAGTGCGCAACGGCGTCGCGCTTCGCATGGCCGTGCTCTACATGGTGGCCGGACGCGCTCCCGCCACCCCCTCGGAGTCTTCCTCGTGAGCCGAATTCTCCTACACGGCGGTCGCGTGCTGGATCCCGGTTCCGACCGCGACGAGGTCCTCGATGTCTTGATCGAAGACGGCCAGGTCGCCGAAGTGGGACCCGACCTTCGGGCCGCGGACTCGGAGCGCATCGATGCGACGGGGCTGTGGGTGACGCCCGGCTTCGTCGACCTGCACACGCACTTGCGAGAGCCCGGGCAGGAATACAAGGAAGACATCGCATCGGGTGCGCGCGCGGCGGCGGCCGGCGGTTTCACCACGATCGCATGCATGGCGAATACCCTGCCCGTGAACGACGACCCGTCGGTCACGGATTTCATCCTCGACCGGGCGCGTCACGACGCTCCCGTACATGTCCTGCCTATCGCCGCGGCGACGAAAGGTCTCGCCGGGGAGACGATGACCGAAATGGACGCCCTCGTGCGTTCGGGTGCCGTGGCCTTCAGTGACGACGGCAAGACGGTGATGAACGGTGGCACCATGCGCCGCGTACTCGAATACTCGAAGCTGGTCTCGAAGCCGATCATCGTCCATGCCGAGGACCGAACCCTCGTCGGAGACGGCGTCATCAACGAAGGCGCGGTTTCGACGCGGCTGGGCTTGCCCGGCAACCCGTCGGTGGCCGAAGTATCGCTCGTTGCCCGAGATCTCATGTTGGCGGAGATCACCGGAGCGCATTTGCACGTCGCTCACGTTTCGACCGCGGGGGCCGTCGAGCTGATCCGCGAAGCGCGTGCACGCGGTGTCCACGTGACGAGTGAAGTCACTCCGCATCACCTCATGCTCACCGATGAAGCCAGCCTCGGTTACGACACGAACACGAAGGTGGCGCCGCCGCTCCGCGGAGCGGCCGACCGCGACGCCCTGCGGATCGCTTTGGCGGAAGGCATCATCGACGCCATCGCAACGGACCACGCGCCGCATGCGGAGCACGAGAAGGAGAGCGACTTCCGAAGTGCTCCGCCCGGAATGATCGGACTGGAAACGGCTTTCTCCGTGGTGAGCGAACTCGTTCGCTCGGGAACGCTTTCGCCGCTCGATCTCGTGCGCCGCCTCTCGACCGAGCCGGCCCGGGTGCTGGGCCTGGCCGCCGGGAAGCTCGCCCTGGGAGAGCCGGCCGACATCACGGTCATCGATCCGGAAGTCTCGTGGACCTACGACCCGGCGAAGGGCTATTCGAAGAGCCGCAACTCGCCGTGGGCCGGAGAGACGCTGCGAGGTCGGGTCTGCAAGACAATCGTCGCAGGTCAATGCATCTATGACGCAGAGCGGGGAGTGCTTTACCCATGAGCGGATTCGCTGAGCGGAAACCGGCGAAACTCGCCCTCGCGGATGGCACCGTCTTTCGCGGCACCGCCTTCGGAGCATCAGCGACGCAAGTCGGAGAAGTTTGCTTCAACACGAGCATGACGGGATACCAAGAGATCGTCACCGATCCGTCCTACGCGGAGCAGATCGTGACGATGACGTACACGCAAATCGGCAACGTGGGCGTGAATGCGCTCGATTGCGAGGCCGCGTTGGCTCACCTCAACGGATTCGTCGTGAAAGAGCTCTGTCACGAGCCGTCCAACTGGAGGGCGGAAGGCACGCTCGACGACTTCTTGCGCGAGGCCGGTGTCCCCGGAATCGAAGGCCTGGACACCCGAGCGCTCGTGCGCAGGATCCGCGACGGCGGTTTCCAGATGGGCGTGCTCTCGACAGCCCCGGACGCCCAGAACGAAGACGAGCTCGTTCGGTTGGCTCAGGCGGCATCTCCCCTCGACGGACGCGATCTCGTGGCGGGCGTGACATGCGCCGCGCCGTACAACTTCGACGCCGGGTTGTGGAAAGGCGTCGAGGGCGAGCTCCCGCGCCAACCGCGTCCCGACAAACGTCTGCGTTGTGTCGCGTTCGACTTCGGTGTGAAGCGCAACATTCTGCGACTCCTGGTCGAGCACGGTTTCGAGGTGGTCGTGGTTCCCGCACAGACGTCCGCAGAGGCGGTGGACGCGATGCACCCCGACGCCGTTTTCTTCTCGAACGGGCCCGGAGACCCCGCCGCCGTGGCCGGTGTGCGCGACAACGTCCGCGAGCTCGCTTCCCGCTACCCGACCTTCGGAATTTGCCTGGGGCACCAGATCTTGGGCTTGGCGCTCGGCGGGGCGACCCAGAAGCTCAAGTTCGGCCACCACGGCGGCAACCAACCCGGCCAAGACGTCGCGACGAAACGGGTCGCGATCTGCGCGGAAAACCACGGTTACGCGGTCGATCCATCGTCCCTGACGAACGCGGGAGTCCCCGTGGTCGTCACCCACGAGAACTTGAACGACGGCGTCGTCGAAGGGCTCGCCCACCGCGAGAAACCGGTCTTCTCGGTCCAGTACCACCCCGAAGCTTCGCCCGGGCCCCACGACGCCTCGTATTTCTTTCAGCGCTTCCGGGAGATGACCGAACGCCACCGAGCCGGCGAGTCGGTGACCGGCGCCCAAATCGCGGGGATCGCCTAGTGCCGCGCCGAACCGACATCCACACCATCCTCGTCATCGGGTCCGGGCCGATCGTCATCGGCCAGGCCTGCGAATTCGACTACTCCGGTACCCAGGCCTGTCGGGCGCTCCGGGAAGATGGCTACCGGGTGGTTCTCCTCAATTCGAATCCCGCCACCATCATGACCGATCCGGAGACGGCGGATCGCACCTACGTCGAACCGATGACGATCGATTCGATCGAGAAGATCATCGTCGCGGAGAAGCCCGACGCGCTGCTCCCGACGATCGGGGGGCAAACGGCGCTGAACATCGCGGTCGACCTCGCGGAGACGGGAGTCCTCGAGAAGCACGGGGTCGAGCTCATCGGCGCAAACCTGGAAGCCATCATGAAGGCCGAGGACCGCGAAAAGTTCGCGGAGGCGATGCGGGGCATCGGCCTGGGCCTACCGGAGTCGGGCTACGCGCGCTCGCTCGCCGACGCGCACAAGATCGTCGAGCGGACGGGGATTCCGGCCATCATCCGTCCGAGTTTCACGCTCGGCGGTACGGGCGGGAGCATTGCCTACAACGAGGAGGACTTCTCCCGCCTGGTCGAGTGGGCCCTCGCACAGTCGCCGCGCGGCGAGTGCATGATCGAGCAGAGCGTCCTCGGCTGGAAGGAATACGAGCTCGAAGTCATGCGCGATCGCCACGACAACGTGGTGATCGTTTGCTCCATCGAGAACTTCGACGCCATGGGGGTGCACACCGGCGACTCGATCACCGTCGCGCCAGCCCAGACGTTGACCGACAAGGAATACCAGGTCATGCGCGACGCGGCGCTGGCCATCATTCGCGAAATCGGCGTCGACACCGGCGGCTCGAACGTCCAGTTCGCGGTCAATCCGGAGACGGGTGAGCTCATCGTCGTCGAGATGAACCCGCGCGTGTCCCGTTCTTCCGCGCTGGCCTCCAAGGCGACGGGCTTCCCGATCGCCCGCATCGCCGCGAAGCTGGCCGTGGGCTATGCGCTCGACGAGATCCGCAACGACATCACGAAAGAGACCCCGGCGAGCTTCGAACCCACCATCGATTACGTGGTGACGAAGATTCCGCGGTTTACGTTCGAGAAGTTCTCAGGCGCCGACGACGTGCTTACGACGCAAATGAAATCCGTCGGCGAAGCGATGGCTATCGGCCGAACCTTCAAGGAGAGCTTTCAAAAAGCCCTGCGTTCGCTCGAGACCGGTTACGCCGGGCTCGAGCCCCTGCCGATTCCCGACGGCGCGGACGCCCGGGATTTTCTCCGCAGCCAACTCGAGATTCCGCGACCGTCCCGGCCCTGGGCGATCGCCGAGGCGCTGCGGCGGGGGATCGACGTCGAAGACATCTTCGCTTGGTGCGCGATCGACCGCTGGTTCCTGCGCCAGATCGAAGAGATCGTCAATGCGGAGAAAGCGCTCGCTGGTGCGGATCCGTCTGCGCGAGAAGCCCTGCTGCGGCCGGCCAAGGCGATGGGCTTTTCGGACGCACGCCTGGCGGCGCTGTTTCAAACGGACGAGGCGTCGGTTCGCGCACTCCGAGCCGCCACCGAGACACGCCCCGTTTACAAGCGGGTCGACACGTGCGGCGCCGAGTTCGAAGCACATACCCCCTATCTCTACTCGACGTACGAACAGGAATGCGAAGCGAACCCGACCGAGCGGCGCAAAGTCATGATCCTGGGCGGTGGTCCCAACCGGATCGGGCAGGGGATCGAGTTCGACTACTGCTGTGTCCACGCTTCGATGGCGCTCGCTGAAGCGGGTTTCGAAACGATCATGGTGAACTGCAATCCGGAAACGGTATCGACGGATTTCGATACCAGCGATCGCCTGTACTTCGAGCCGCTGACGCTGGAGGACGTGCTCGCGATTGTCGAACGAGAACGTCCGGAAGGGGTCATCGTGCAGTTCGGCGGCCAGACCCCGCTGCGACTCGCCGTTCCGCTCGAAGCCGCCGGTGTGCCGATCCTCGGCACCTCGCCCGACGCCATCGATCGCGCGGAAGATCGCGAGCGCTTCGACGCTCTTCTCGAAACCCTTGCGCTGAAGCGCCCGCCCGGCGCCACAGCGCGCAGCACCGACGAGGCGCAATCCATCGCGGCGCGCATCGGCTATCCGGTGCTGGTGCGCCCGTCCTACGTCCTCGGGGGGCGAGCGATGGAAATCGTGAATGACGAGCGCGCCCTGGACTACTACATGAAGACTGCGGTTCAGGTGTCGCCGGAGCACCCGGTGCTGGTGGACCGCTTCCTCGCCGACGCCACGGAAGTCGACGTCGACGCCATTTCCGACGGCGAGCGGGTCGTCGTCGGCGGCGTGATGGAGCACATCGAAGAAGCGGGCGTGCACTCGGGCGACAGCGCCTGTTCGCTCCCGCCGTACTCCCTCTCGCCCGGCGTGATCGACGAGATTCTCGATTCGACCCGCCGACTGGCGCTCGAGCTCGGCGTGCGCGGGCTGATGAATGTCCAGTATGCCGTGAAAGGCGACGAAGTCTTCGTGATCGAGGTGAACCCGCGCGCGTCGCGAACCGTCCCCTTCGTCTCGAAAGCCATCGGCGTTCCGTTGGCGAAGCTCGCCTCCCGCGTGATGGCGGGGGAGACCCTCGATGCGCTCGGGTTCACCGAGGAGATCGTTCCCTCCCATTTCTCCGTGAAGGAAGCGGTCTTCCCATTCGTCAAGTTCCCCGGTGTCGACACGTTGCTCGGTCCGGAAATGAAAAGCACGGGCGAGGTGATGGGCATCGATTCGGATTTCGGGCGCGCCTACGCAAAAGCCCAGATCCAGGCCGGAAACAGCCTGCCGACCGAGGGCGCACTGTTCCTATCGGTGCGCGATGAGGATCACGACCGGGTGGTGGGTCCCGTCCGTGACTTCGTCGCCGCCGGCTTCCGCATCACGGCGACCAGCGGTACGGCGCGGGTGCTCAAGCGCGCCGGAATCTCTGTCGACACCGTACGGAAGGTCACCGAAGGCTCGCCCAACGCGGTGGACATGATCGAATCCGGCGAGGTGGATCTCGTCTTCAACACCGTCTCGTCGGATGCCCAGGCGGTCAAGGATTCGTTCTCGATTCGACGGGCAGCGCTGAACCGCGGGCTCCCGTATTTCACCACCTTCGCGGCGATCCAGGCCGCCGCCGGAGCCGTTGTCGCGCTGCGCGAGGAATCGATCGGAGTACGCTCGCTTCAGGAAATCCACGGCGTGGTGTAGGGCGTGACGGCTCCGAGCCCCTTTCGCCGCGGCCTCGACGCGCTCCTCCGTCCGCTCGCCTTTGCGTCGCGCGACCTGAGCCACCCTGGAAAGATCCAGAACTTCCGAGAGAACGTGCAGCTGCAAGCGCGGCGCACCGCCGATCTCGCGATCCCCGAAGACGTTCGCAAACGCCTTCGGGCACTCGCGGCGAGCTTCGACGAAGCCGTCGGAGAGCCCGAGATCGCGCGCGCCGAAGCGCTGGTCCTCGAGCTGATCGCGCCGGAGTTTTCCGAGGCAGCGCTCGCGCGACCTCTGGCTTCACTTCGTGGGCTAGGCAATAAGCGCTCGGAATTGCTCGCGAAACGAGATCTGCGCACCGTGGAGGATCTGCTCTTCCTGTTGCCGCAGCGATACGACGATCGACGCCAGCGGGTCACGGTCGGCCAGCTCGAGGTCGGTCAGCGAGCGACCTTCGAGGCGACCGTCTTGGTCTCCGGAGAGGCTTCCCATCGCGGTCGCCGCGGGCAACGGCTCATCGAAGCGGTGGTGGGCGACGACTCGGGCACGGTGAACCTCAAATGGTTCCGCGGCTTCGACTCCCTGCTGCGCACGCTCCGCAAGGGCACCCGACTCCAAGTGACCGGCGACGTCAAGCGGTACCGCTTCTCGAAGGAAATCGTCCATCCGGAGATCGCCGTCGTCGGGGAGGAAACCTCGGATGCCGGCGACGCGATCCTCGCCGAGTACCCCGCGATCCAGGGAATCCCGCCCCGCAGTCTCCGCGACGCGATTCGCACCGCGCTCGCTCAATACGCCGATCTGTTTCCGACCTACGCGCCCTCGGGCGACGGCGACACGGCCTTGCCGGACGTTCCCAATGCGCTGCGCGCTCTCCACGAACCGCAGGGTGACGCCGACGTCGAAGCCCTCCGTCAGCACGGTCACGTCGCGCACCAGCGATTGGTGCTCGAGGAGCTCTACCTCCTCGAGGTGGGCCTCGCCCTGAGGCAGCGCGGCGGCGATCGCATCCCTGCGACCCCCGTCGTCCCGAAGGGGGGGCGCGTCGATCGCGCGCGAGAGAGTTTGCCGTTCGCGCTCACCGGTGCTCAGGACAGGGCATGGCGCGAAATTCGCGAGGATCTCGCCCGCAGCAGGCCGATGCACCGGCTCCTCCAGGGCGACGTCGGCAGTGGCAAGACGGCGGTGGCCTACTTGGCCGCGTTGGCCACCGCTACGGCGGGCCATCAAACCGCACTCATGGCGCCCACCGAGCTACTCGCCGAACAACACGCTCGCACCCTCGAGAAGCTCGCGGCAAACGATCCGAGCGTCGGCCTCCGGTTGGCGCTGCTGACGGCCTCTCGCGGAAAAAGCGCCGCGGCCGAGATCCGGGAAGGCCTGGCGGCGGGCGAAATCGAATGCGTGGTGGGGACGCAAGCGCTCCTCGAGCCCGGCGTTCGCTTCCGGTCCCTCGCTCTGGCGGTGGTCGACGAACAACATCGCTTCGGTGTGAAGCAGCGGGCCGCGCTTGCTGCGAAGTGTCCCGGCGAAAAAATGCCGCACACCCTGGTGATGACCGCGACCCCGATTCCACGCACGTTGTCCCTCACCCTCTACGGGGACCTCGACATTTCGGTCATCGACGAGCTGCCCCCGGGACGCGCGCCGGTCGAGACCCACCTGCTGCGGAGCGGCGAGGGGCCGCGGGTGATGGAACACATCCGGGAGACCCTCGCGCGAGGCGAGCAGGTCTACGTGGTCTATCCCTTGGTCGAAGAGTCGGAAGCCATCGATCTGCGTTCGGCGACCGAGCAGGCGGAACGGATCGCGCGCGCGCTTCCCGAGGAGCGGGTCGCGCTGGTCCACGGCCGCCAGGACCCCGCACTTCGCAGCGAGACCATGGCCGCTTTCGAGGCCGGCGAAGTCTCGATCCTGGTGTCGACGACGGTCGTCGAGGTCGGGGTCGACGTGCCGGGAGCCACGCTGATGGTGATCGAGCACGCAGAGCGCTTTGGTCTCGCGCAGTTACACCAGCTTCGCGGACGTGTCGGGCGAGGTTCGCGGCCGGGCACGTGCCTGCTGATCGCCCGGGGCTCCACCGAAGACAGTGAGGCGCGACTCCGGGCCCTCCTCACGACAACCGACGGTTTCGACATCGCGGACGCCGATCTACGCATCCGCGGTCCCGGTGAGTTCTTGGGTACGCGCCAGCATGGCCACTTGCCCGCACTTCGGATGGCCGATCTCCTGCGCGACACGCGGCTCCTCGCCGAGGCGCGCCGGCTCGCCTTCGAAGCGGTCGCGAAGGATCCGGAGTTGACCGAGCGCCCGGGGCTCGCCCGGGCGGTGGAGAGGCGTTGGGGTGAGCGACTCGCCCTCGCAGACGTCGGATGACCGCGCTCGGCCTAGAGGACGGCCTCGATGAGATGGGGGCCGGGCTCGCTCAGCGCTACCAGGATTTCGCGGTGGAGCTCCTCGGCTCGCGTCACACGTGTCGCCGGGACACCCATGCCGGCGGCAAACTGCGTCCAGTCGAGATCGGGCTGACCCAAATCCGTTAGCGCGGACGCCTTCTCTTCCGGCTTCTTCACGCCTACGCGCGCGAGCTCGATCCGCAGGATCCGGTAGCTCCGGTTGGAGCAGATGATGGTCGTCACATCGAGCCCTTCGCGCGCCTGGGTCCACAGGGCTTGCAGGGTGTACATCCCGCTGCCGTCCGCCTGGAGGTTGATCACCGGGCGGTCGGGGCATGCGATCGCAGCGCCGGTCGCGCAGGGCATTCCCTGGCCGATCGCCCCTCCGGTGAGCTGTAAGACCGAGTGCGCCGGCGCGCGGTGGGCGAGTTCGGTGTAGGGACCTCCGGACGTCGCCGATTCGTCGACCACAATCGCGCCCTCGGGTTGTGCGGCGCAGAGCGCCGCCGCCAAGGATTCGGCGTCGAGTGGACCGTTCGGGACCCCGGGGAGCGGCGCCGCAGGGGCTCGCGCCACGTTTGGAAAGTCCGCAGCCAGCTCTTCGAGAACCGCGACGCTGTCCTCCGAGACGCCGGACACCGGGCACACCTGGGTCTCTTCGGGAACCAGCGAACTCGGAACTCCCGGATACCCGAAGAAGGCGACGGGCTCGCGCGCACCGAACAGCAGCAGCTCGCGGACCGGCGCGAGCATCGCGAGGGCGGGCTCCGGGAAGTACGGGAGTCGCGTCGCTCTCGCGTGTGCTCCGCCGCGTTCAGCGCGCGCCACAAAGGTCTCGGCGATGAGCTCCGAGCCGGTCGCGGCGGCGATCCGCCCGGCGGCGGCGAGACCTTCCTCGGTCAGCGCGTTGGCCCCGAGGAGAAGTGCGCAAGGACCGCCTTTGAGGGCGGCCCGGGCCGCGGCGACGCGATCCTGTGGGACCGCCGTCGCCCCGTCGGCGGCGAGCGGGTCACAGGGCTCGCCCGGCCCGTCCTGCGCGTCTGTCGGCAGGACGAGGGTCGCGACCCGGCCCGGCGCGGAACCGGCCGCGGCGATGGCTCGGGCGGTATCCGCCGGGGCCGCGTCGGAGTGCGTTGTGTGGTGAAACCAGGGGGAGACCGGACGCGCCAAGCTCTCGATGTCCGAGGTGAGCGGCGCGTCGGCGTGGAGGTGCCAGCTCGCGTGGTCGCCGATGAGATTCACGATCGGCGTGTGCGCGCGCCGGGCGTTGTGCAGATTCGCCAGCCCGTTCGCTAAGCCGGGGCCCAAATGGAGAAGGGTCAGGGCAGGCGTGCGACGCATGCGGCCGTACCCGTCCGCCGCGCCGGTGCAGACCCCTTCGAACAGGCCCAGCACGGCGCGCATCTCCGGCACGCGGTCGAGCGCCCGGACCAGCGCCATCTCGGTGGTCCCGGGGTTCGCGAAGCACACGTCCACGCCCGCCCGGACGGCGGTTCGGAGTAGGGCTTCGGCGGCTTCCATCGTGACTCCTTGTCGGTTCCCAGGGGGAAGATACCCCAGTCGCGGCGTCAAGCGGCCCGGATTCCGTCGCAAAAACCGCACTTTGGTCTGGATTAATGCGGCCCTTCCATTTACTGTCGCCCGACCGGATCACCGCGCGCCGATCGGCGGCGCCTGTCCGTGCCGGAATACCCAATACGCGACCAAAGACGCTCCGGGCATTGCTCAGAGAGACGGGAGCGTTCGCGGGAGGGCCCAGATGCCGACCACTGAGATCGCTTTTGCCGCGAGCATCCTCGCCATTGTTGTGGGGATCGTGCTCTACAAGAGGGTGCTGTCCGCGCCGACCTCGACCGACCGGGCGAATGACATCGCCTCGGCGATCGCCGTGGGAGCCCAGGCGTTCTTGAGCCGTCAATACCGGACGGTGGGGATGGTGGGCTTGCCGATCGGGATACTCATCGGCTTCATCCCGTCCCTCGGTTGGTGGTACGCCGGCGGCTTCTTTCTCGGCGCGATCGCCAGCGCCGCGGCGGGTTTCATCGGCATGAACGTCTCCGTGCGCGCGAACTTGCGCGTAGCGCAAGCGGCCAGCAACGGCTTCGGGCCCGCTTTCTCCCTCGCGTTTCAGGGCGGGGCGGTAACGGGCCTCATGGTGGTGGGGGCGGGCCTGTTGTCGCTCGCGCTCGTCGTCTTCGCGATGCACCAGGCCGGGTATCACCAGCCCGATGCGCTGATCGGCTTGGCTTTCGGCGGCTCGCTGATCTCCGTCTTTGCGCGCCTCGGCGGCGGGATCTTCACGAAAGGCGCCGACGTCGGTGCCGACTTGGTCGGAAAAGTCGAAGCGAACATTCCCGAAGACGATCCCCGCAATCCGGCGGTGATTGCGGACAACGTCGGCGACAACGTCGGCGACTGCGCCGGAATGGCGGCGGACCTCTTCGAGACCTTCGGCGTGACGGCGGCCGCGGCGATGCTGATCGCGCACATCGTCTTCCCGGAAAACCAGACCATGTTCCTCTATCCCTTGGCGATCGGCGCTGCCGGCGTGATCGGATCCGTGGTGGCGCTCTTCGTGGTTCGCATCGGCGAGCCCGCGAAGGGCGAGTCGCCGGCCGTGATGCGCGCGATGTACCTGGGCCTCGGCTTGGCCACGCTCGTGATGTTGGGGCTGGTCTGGGTGATGACGGGCATGATCTCGATTCCGTCGGTCGACGCGCACGGCACCGCCATCACGGCCCGAAGCCTCTGGATTTGCGCCGCTGCGGGCGGGGTCGTGACCGGCGTCATGATGTGGATCACGGACGTCTACACCGGCGACGGTTCGTCCTTCGTGAAACGCATCGCCTCGGCGAGCGAAGGCGGACACGCGACGAACATCATCAGCGGCCTCGCCGTGGGCATGCAGGCGACGGTGGTGCCGGTGGTCGTGATCGTCGCTGCGATCGTCTTGTGCTCGAACTTGGCCGGTCTCTACGGCGTCGGGGTCGCGGCGATGAGCATGCTGTCCCTCGCCGGGATCGTGGTGGCGATCGACGCCTACGGCCCGATCACGGACAATGCCGGCGGTATCGCCGAGATGGCCGAGCTCGGAGACGCGGTCCGCGACGTCACCGATCCCCTCGATGCATTCGGCAACACGACGAAAGCCGTCACGAAGGGTTATGCGATCGCATCGGCGGGGCTCGCTGCGGTGGTTCTCTTCGCGACCTACATCGAAGACCTGAAGCGCCTCGGGGGTATCGAGACGTCCTTCGACCTGGCGAGCGTCCCGGTCCTCGGGGGCCTCTTCATCGGCGCGATGATTCCGTTCGTGTTCGCGTCCCTCGCCATGAACGCCGTCGCGGTGGCGGGGCAGCGCGTTGTCGACGAGGTGCGCCGCCAATTCCGCGAGATCGAAGGCATCATGGAGGGTACGGGGAAGCCCGACTACCGCACCTGCGTCGACATCGTGACGAGCGAGGCGCTGCGCTTGATGGTCGCCCCGGCGCTCATCCCGGCGCTGATTCCGATCGTCGTGGGCTTCGCCCTGGGGGCGCAGGCCTTGGGGGGCCTCCTCATCGGGTCGATCGTCGCGGGCGTTTGCGTCGCCTTGTCGATGACGACCGGCGGCGCAGCCTGGGACAACGCGAAGAAGTACATCGAGACCGGCGCGCACGGGGGCAAGGGCTCCGAGGCCCACAAAGCCTCGGTCACCGGCGACACCGTCGGCGACCCCTACAAGGACACCGCAGGACCCGCGATCAACCCGATGCTCAAGCTGGTGAACATCGTGGCGCTCCTGGTGATTCCCTTCCTGTCGTAGGAGCACGCACGGGAAGGGGCTCCGCGCCTTCCCGTCCGAATGGTCTCGGTAGACTACCGGCTCCTTGCCGGCGGTCCGGCCGTCCCATACCGTCGCCTATTCGAGTTTTGCCTCGCTTGAGACCTCGGCTGAGAAGGCCGATAAGGGCAAAGGCTGAGCCCAATTGCCCCAACAGAGAGCCAATGACGGGTCCGATTCGCCACGATTTCTCAAAACTCCGTCGCCTCCCTCCATACGTTTTGGCGGAGGTGACCGCACTTCGGCACGCCGCCCGGCGAGCCGGCGAGGACGTGGTCGATCTGGGGATGGGGAACCCCGACCTCCCGACGCCGCCGCACGTCGTGGAGAAGATCTGCGAAGCCGCCCGCAATGATCGGAACCACCGCTATTCCTCTTCGCGCGGCGTTCCGAACCTCCGCGCCGCGGCTTGCGAGTGGTATGAGCGTCGCCACGGTGTGACTCTCGATCCCGAAACGGAAGCCATCGCGGTGATCGGCGCGAAGGAGGGGCTCTCGCATTTCGTTCTCGTCACGACGGGCCCCGGCGATGTCGTCCTCGCGCCGGATCCGACGTACCCCATCCATCAGTACTCGGTGATCATCGCCGGCGGCGACTTGCGCCACGTACCGCTCACACCGGATTCCGACTTCATCGAGAACCTCGAGCTGGCATTGCAGCGGACGTGGCCAAAACCGAAGCTGCTCATCCTGTCGTTTCCGCATAATCCGACGACGGTGACGGTGGATCGCCATTTCTTCGAACGCATCGTCGAGTTTGCCCGCGAACACCAGCTGATGGTCATCCACGATTTCGCCTACGCCGAGATCTGCTTCGATGGCTACCGACCGCCGAGTATTCTCGAGGTTCCCGGGGCGAAGGACGTCGCGATCGAGTTCATTTCGCTGTCGAAGAGTCACTCGATGGCGGGTTGGCGGGTCGGGTTTGCCTGCGGAAACCCGGAGATGATTCACGCGTTGACGCGCATCAAGAGCTACCTCGACTACGGGATCCCGCAGCCGATCCAAATCGGGGCGATCGTCGCACTGCGCGGTCCTCAAGACTGTGTCGAGGAGGCCGCCGCGGAATATCGCGAACGTCGGGACGTGCTCGTCGAAGGATTGGCCGCGGAAGGCCCGGGCCAGTGGAAAATGGAGAAGCCCCAGGCGACGATGTTTGTCTGGGCGCCGCTTCCCGAGCCGTTCACATCGATGGGGTCGCTCGAGTTCTCGAAACGACTGCTCAAAGAAGCGAAAGTCGCCGTCGCTCCGGGCGTGGGCTTTGGCGCAAACGGCGAGGGCTACGTGCGGTTCGCGTTGGTGGAGAATCGTCATCGGATTCGGCAAGCGGCACGGGGGATCCGCCGCTTCCTGCGCGACTCGGAGGTTCGCTAGTCATGGCGTCAGGCGTCGGGATCGGACTCATCGGCCTGGGGACCGTGGGAGGCGGCGTCGTGAAAGTGCTGCAGCGCAACCGCGACGTGATCGCTTCGCGCTTGGGGTTTCCCCTCGAGCTTCGGCGCATCATCGATCGAAACCCCGACCGTAAGCGGGATTTCGACCTGGGCGACGTTCGGATCGAAACCGATCCCGAGATCCTTATCCGGGATCCCGAAGTCTCCGTCATCATCGAGCTCATCGGGGGCTACGACGCCGCGAAAGAATTGACCCTACGCGCGTTTCAAGCAGGCAAGCACGTGGTGACGGCGAACAAAGCCCTGCTCGCCGTACACGGCGAGGAGATATTCGCGGCCGCGCGTAAGCACAACGTCGACATCGCCTTCGAAGCGAGCGTCGGCGGCGGCATCCCCATCCTCCGGTCCATGCGCGAGGGACTGTCGGCGAACCGCATCGAGGGATTGTCCGGCATCATGAACGGCACGACGAACTACGTGCTGACCGAAATGGAGCGCACCGGAGAAGATTTTGCACCGGTCCTCGAGCGGGCTCAACAACTCGGTTACGCCGAAGCGGACCCGAGCTTCGACGTCGACGGCGTCGACGCTGCGCACAAGCTCACCTTGCTCGTCGCGATGGCGTTCGGCACGCAGCTCGCGTTCAAAGACATCCCGACCGAAGGGATTCGCGGACTGACACCGCTCGATTTCGATTCCGCCCGCGAATTCGGTTACCGGATCAAGCTACTCGGCATCGCGAAGCGCAACCGCGGACCGCATGGCGAGCGCATCGAAGCGCGCGTGCACCCCACCATGATTCGCCAATCGAGTCTGCTCGCGAACGTCGACGGGGCGATGAACGCCATTGCGGTCGAAGGCGACGCCGTCGGTCCGACGCTCTACTACGGGGCCGGCGCCGGTGAGCTGCCGACCGCGAGCGCCGTAGTCGCCGATCTGATGGAGATCGCTCGGGAAATTCATCGCGGCACGGCAGGGCGCGTCGCTCCGTTGTCGTATCCGACCGAGGCGCTCCGCACCCAGGAGCTCGTCCCCCTGTCGGACATCCGCGGGCGAGCCTATCTCGTGTTTCAGGCGCAGGACCGGCCGGGCGTGCTGGCAAAAATTGCGGGTCTGTTGGGTGAGCAAGAGATCAGTCTCGAAAGTGTGGTCCAGCACGGCGGCAGCGGGCCGACGGTCCCCGTGGTTGTCTTGACGCACCCCGCGCGGGAAGGGGCTCTGCGCGAAGCGCTGGGGCGCATCGATCAGCTACCGGAAGTGGGCGAGCCCACGAGGATGATCCGCATCGACGAGGAGATCTGATGGCTGCGACCGCTACGCCGCACCGCGCGTGGTTCGAGAGCCTTCGCGATCCGAGCGAACGCTATGCACTCGACGAAGTCGTTTATACCGACTCGAGCGGGGGGCTCCTTCAGGTCGCTCACGATATGGAGGCGTTGCGTAAGACGAGCGCGGAAACCTGGCGTCAACGCTTCGACGAGCGGGGACACCGCAACCGCTGGCCCTACGGTTCGGGGGTTTGGGGAAAGAAGGAGTGGGTCCTCCCCGAGATCGACAACGAGAACATCGTGTCGATGTACGAGGGGCACACGAATCTCTTCTGGGCGGAGCGCTACGGCGCTTCGCTCGGTCTCGAAGACTTGTGGCTCAAGCTCTGCGGCAATACGCACACCGGTTCGTTCAAAGATCTCGGCATGACGGTATTGGTCTCGATGGTGAGTGAAATGATCGCGCGCGGGAAGGAGATCCGCGCCGTTGCCTGCGCTTCGACGGGCGATACTTCGGCCGCGCTCTCCGCCTACGCCGCGGCGGCCGGGATTCCCGCGGTGGTCTTCTTGCCGCGCGACAAGATCTCGCTCGCTCAACTGATCCAGCCGGTGGCGAACGGCGCGATCGTGTTCGCCTTGGACACGGATTTTGATGGCTGCATGGAAATCGTGAAGAAGGTCGCCGAGAAAGACGGCATCTACTTGGCGAACTCAATGAACAGTTTGCGGATCGAGGGGCAAAAGACCGTCGCGATCGAGATCGTCCAGCAATTCGACTGGGATCCCCCCGATTGGATCGTCATTCCGGGAGGCAACCTCGGGAACGTATCGGCGCTCGCGAAGGGGCTCGATATGATGATCGACCTGGGCCTCATCGAGAAGCGGCCTCGAATCGTGTGCGCTCAGGCCGAAAACGCGAATCCTCTCTATTTGGCGTACCAACGCGGTTTCGAGGTGTTCGAACCGATCTCCGCTCGACCGACGCTGGCATCGGCGATTCAAATCGGAAACCCGGTCTCGTACGAGAAAGCCGTCGATGCACTGCGCCGCTACGACGGCATCGTCGAACAAGCCAGTGAAGTGGAACTCGCCGAAGCGAGCGCCGAGGCCGATCGCACGGGCTTGTTCAATTGCCCGCACACGGGAGTCGCGCTGGCCGCGATGAAGAAACTCGCCCTTGCGGGAACGATTCGACGCGGAGATCGGGTGGTGGTCATATCGACCGCTCACGGCCTCAAGTTCGTCGACGTCAAGGTGCGATACCACGAAATGAAACTCGAGGGTGTCGAGTCCGCGTTGCCGAATCCCGAGATCCCGCTTCCCGCGGACTACGCCGTGGTCCGAGATCGCATGCTGAAAGAGATCGAATTGCGGTTCGGGAGCTAGCATGTTCACCGGCATCATCGAAACCGTCGGACGCGTCGCCCAGTTGCGGGATGAGGGGGGTCTACGACGACTGCGGGTTGTGGCTCCTTCGATCCGCGACGGGGTCGCCATCGGCGACAGTATCGCCGTAAACGGCGCCTGTCTGACCGTCACGGAATTCCACGACGACGGCTTTTCCTTCGACGCGATTGCCGAGACCCTCGCCCTGACCACGATCGGCGACTTGAACGTCGATTCGGCAGTGAACCTCGAGCGGGCCATGCGCGCCGACGCGCGTTTCGACGGGCACATCGTGCAAGGCCACGTCGACGAGACCGGGACGGTTTCGAATCTCGAGCGGAAGGGCGACGACGTGCGCCTTTACGTCGCCTGCAGCCCCGAATTTTCCGAACTGCTCGTGGAGAAGGGCTCGGTCGCGATCGCCGGCGTTTCGCTCACGGTGGTCGGCGTGCGAAGCGACGGCTTCGACGTAGCGCTCATTCCCCACACATTGGCGGTGACGACGCTGGGCGAACTCTCCCCGGGCTCGCGGGTCAACCTGGAAGCGGACGTTCTCGGGAAGTACGTGAATCGCTACCTCCGCCGCGTGGCCGTCTCGTCTTGAGAGCTCTCGCAGCGGTCTTTTCCCTTGTCTGCCTGCTCGCTCACGCGGGGTTTGCCCAAGAAGCGAGCCTCGAGAGTGGACCCTGGGCCCGTGCGCTCGATCGCTCGGTCCCGGCCGTCGTCGCACTGCGGGTCGCGGCGACTCGACCTTTCGATACCGAGAGTGCGCTGGTCTCGAACGCGACGGGCTTCGTGGTGGACGCTGCACGTGGCCTCATCCTGACGAACCGCCACGTGGTGATGCCCGGCCCGGTGACCGCCGAAGCCGTTTTTCTCAACCACGAGAAGGTGGACGTGTTTCCGGTCTACCGCGATCCGGTGCACGATTTCGGATTTTTCCGCTTCGATCCGAAAGCGATCAAGTTCATGGAGCTGCGAGAGATTCGCTTGGCACCGGAACGCGCGAGAGTGGGGCGTGAGATCCGCATCCTGGGGAACGATGCCGGCGAAAAACTCTCGATCTTGGCCGGAACCCTGGCTCGACTCGATCGACAGGCGCCCCGCTACGGGCCGAGCCAATACAACGACTTCAACACGTTCTACTACCAGGCCGCTTCCGGGACCTCGGGCGGTTCCTCCGGGTCGCCGGTCATCGACCGCAGCGGTCATGCCGTGGCGCTCAACGCCGGTGCGAACCGGCGCGCAGCCTCGAGCTTCTTTCTGCCGCTGCATCGTGTCGTTCGCGCGCTCTCGTTGTTGCAGTCGGAAGAGACTGTCGCGCGCGGGACGATCCAGACGGTCTTTCGGCACGAGTCCTATGATGAACTTCGCCGTTTGGGCCTGCCCGCGGATCTCGAGCGTGTGTCCCGCGAGCGCTTCCACGAGCACTCGGGCCTGCTGGTGGTTCGCAGCACCGTCGCCGGTAGCCCCGCGCGTCGGCACCTCACTCCCGGCGATATCTTGCTCTCGGTCGACGACGAACCGGTTGCCGCGTTCGAAGCGCTTGAGCAGATCCTCGACGGGGCCGTCAACCGCGAGGTGTCGCTCGACATCATTCGCGGCGGCGCGCACGTCGAAGCGACACTTCCGGTCGACGATCTCCACGCACTGACGCCGGCCGAATACCTGGAGTGGAGCGGCGCGGTCATCCACGCCTTGTCCTACCAACAAGCGCGCAACCACGGCCTGCCCACGGGAAGCCTCTACGTCGCATCGAGCGGCTATGCACTGTCTCGCGGCGGCATTCCGTCGCGCGCTGTGATCACCCACGTCGGAGGCGAAGCCGCGCAGAACCTGACGGACCTCGAGCGATTGTTGTCCGAACGGGCAGACGGAGAGCGAATTCCCGTCCGTTTCTTCCGGGTTCGGTCGCCCCGCAGTCCGCAGATCGCCCTCGTGACCGTCGACCGGCGCTGGTTTCCGATGCAACGCTGCCGACGCGACGATGTGTCGGGTCGCTGGCCGTGTTCGTTGTCCGATCCACCTCCGCCCACACCCGCAGCGGTTCCCGACACCGTGAAGCTCGATTTTCGCGGTCCGAAGCCGGCCCGGGCGCTCGCTCGCTCGCTCGTGTTCGTCGAGTTCCACGTTCCGTACAAGACCGACGGCGTTCAGGCGACTTCGTTCAGCGGAGCGGGGCTCATCGTCGATGCGGAGCGCGGGTTGGTCGTCGTCGATCGTGACACGGTGCCCGTTGCCCTCGGCGACTTGCACATGACCTTCGGCGGACAGCTCAAGATCCCCGCCGAAGTCGTGTTCCTCCACCCGGAGCACAACTTCACGTTTCTGCGCTACGACCCGAAGCTCATCGGTGAAACCAAGGTGCGAGCGGCCAAATTGCGCCCGCACCCCCTGCGCACGGGCGATCGCGTGTGGCTCGTCGGGATGAACTCCCGTCAAGACCTGGTCGCCCGAAAGACCCAGGTCGAACGGCAGGACCCGGTGGCCCTGCCGATCCCCAACCCGCCGAGGTTCCGCCAAATCAACGCCCTCCTGACGACCTTGACCGAGCTTCCGCCCACGGTCGGCGGCGTCTTGGCCGATCGGCGCGGTCGCGTTCATGCGTTGTGGTCTTCGTTCTCGACGCAGCGGGACGGCGAACCGAGCTCCTTCTTCGGCGGCTTTCCCATCGGTCCTGTGGTGGATGCGCTCGACGCGGTAAGACAGGGAAGGGCGCTGTCTTGGCGGACCCTCGGCGTCGAGCTCGCTCTCCTACGCGTCGCCGATGCGCGCGCCCGGGGACTTTCTCGCGAAGAGGCAGCCCCGTTTTCGGGGTCTGGAGGCCGCGTTCTGGCGATCCGGCGAATCGCCTCGGATGCGCCCGCGGCATCGCTTCTCCAGGCCGGCGATTTGCTTCTCGGGATGAACGGCGAACCCGCACTCGACCTCCGCAGCGTCCAGCGCGCGTCCCAAGAGCAAACCGTTGCATTGCGCGTCTTGCGCGACGGCGAGCCCCTCGAGCTCGTGGTCGAGACGTTACCCGTGTCCTCGGTCGGTACGGAGCGAGCGCTGATCTGGGCGGGAGCGCTGCTGCAAGACCCGCCCCGATTCCTCGCGACACAGCGCGGCCTCGCGCTCTCGGGTGTCTACGTCGCCGCGCGCTGGCGCGGATCGCCGAGTGAGCGCTTCGGTCTCCAGCCGACCATGCGCATCACGGCGGCGAACGGCCGCCCCACACCCGACCTCGAGGCGTTCCTCGAAGCCGTTCGCGAGATCCCGGATCGGGGCGCCGTTCGCCTTCGGTTGGTCGATCTTCGGGGGCAGCCGCGGGTCGCGACCCTCGAGACCGATGACCACGACTGGCCATTCCAGATCCTATCGCGCATGTCGGACGGTTTGCGTCGCGGGCGGATCGAGCCCGTCGTGGCGCGGGCGCCTTAGCGTCGTGAGCTTTTCGTCGCGGCTCGCGAGCGTGCTGCGCGCGGGCGCGGGCAGTCGCGCGCGCAATGCGCGGGTGAACCTTCCACGCGCATCCGAACTTTGGCTCTATGAATTCGAGGCGTGTCCCTTCTGCCGAAAAGTGCGCGAGCTTCTCACCTTCCTCGATTTGGAGGCCACCATCTTCCCCTGCCCGAAAGGCGGGACACGCTACCGACCCGACGCGATACGCCGCGGCGGCAAAGCGCAGTTTCCGTTTCTCGTGGACCGTCGCGCCGACTGCCAGATCTACGAATCGGACGCGATCATCGCGCACTTGGCGTCGGCTTACGGGGAGGGTCAGATCCCCGTCTCCCTAAGGCTGGGACCGGTCACGAGTGCGACGGCTAGCGCAGCTTCGCTGGTCCGAGGCGCGGCGGGAACCTTTGCTCGCCCGAGCCATCCCGCGGAGCAGCCACTCGTCCTGTACGGCTTCGAGGCATGTCCCGAGACGCGGCCGATTCGGGAAGCCCTCTGTGTCTACGAGGTGCCGTATGTGTTGCGGAACGCCGCGCCGGGCAGTCGCAGGCGCGGCGAACTCGCGCGACTCTCGGACGGGGGAACCGCGCCCTATCTCGAAGACCCGAATACGGGCGAGGCGCGTGTCGGCGCGGAGAACGCCGCGGCGTACGTTCGGGCCACATACGCCGCGGCGAGCCCCGCTGCTTTCTAGCCCTTCATGCCCACTTGTTCGTGGGCGGGATGCAAGCTCTTCGTTGCGCTGTCCCGACTGCTCATCCGCTCGTACCAGCCCGCGAGGTTCTTGAGCGCTGGGTCCAAGGGCTGACCCACGCCTTGCATGAAGTCGAGGCAGCCGAAGAGGAAGATGTCCGGCAGCCGCATTTCGTTCCCCGACACGTAGTCGCGACCTTTCATCTGCTCGTCGAGCCAAGCCAGGCCCTTGCGCGCTTTCTCCTTGAGGCCGTCGGCGGCTTCGGGAATGCAGTGCAGCCGGTCCTTGAAGATCTCGATGCCCTCGGCATAGCGGAACGCGTTGTACATGTGCTCCGTGATGCCGAGCTCGATCCGGCGCTGCCACTGGCTCGTGTTCGCGCGTTCCTCGGGTGTCGCTCCGATGAGCACGGGCGTCGGGTGCTTCTCTTCGAGGTACTCGCAAATCGTGACCGTCTCGCCGATCACTGTACCGTCGTCGAGCTCGAGCGCGGGCATTTGACCACCGGGGTTTTCGTCCGTGTACGGCGGGCGGCGGTTTTCACCACCCATCAAATCCACGTCGCGTGTCGGTAGGTCGAGGCCCTTCTCGATGAGGAACATGCGAACGAGTCGGGGATTGGGTCCAAAGGAGTTAACTAGTTTCACGGGATCTCCAGTTGCTTGGGGTAGTGCGCCGTCAGGAACGGCGGGATTCGCCCGAAGGCGTAAACACGTTGTCAGCGGTTTTCGAGAACGCCTCGAGGAGGAAACGCTCTTGCGGTTTCTCCGAGGCGGTTTTGGGGATCTCGTCGACCATCTGCAGGAAACTCGGAACGAAATTCGGTTCGAGGCCTTCGCGGCAGCGAGCAAAAACGGTTTCGGCGTCGCACGTGGTGCCCTCTGCCGATACGATAGCGGCGACGACGTCTTTTTCGCCCGGCGCGCCCGAAGCTGCCGGAACGCCGTACACAAACACATCCGACACGCTCGGGACCTCGGCGATGACTTTCTCGACGTAGCCGGGGTGCACGAAGTCGCCGTTGTGGCGGATGCCGCCGCCATCTCGGTAATCGAAAAACAACCAGCCGTCCTCGTCGGCGTGACCGATATCGCCGCTTCGCAGCCAACCGCCTCGGGTTTTCTTCTCCGAGGCATCGGGCTTGTTGTAGTAGTTGACGACCGGGGCTTCGCCGCCTTGCGGTCGCGAGCAGATTTCTCCGCGCACGAAGGGCGGGCACTCGACATCATTCTCATCGAGGATCTTCATCTCGAGGCCCGGGCCGGCTTTGCCGAACGACCCCACGGGTCCTTGGCCGATGGGCTTCACCGCCAGGCCGCCCTCGACCGCGCCGTACCACTCGAGAATGTCGACACCGAAGCGTCGTTCGAACGCTTCCCAGATCGTGGGGGGCATACCGGCGCTCGTCACCATGCGCACGGGGTTGTCGGCGTCGTCGGGCTTCTCCGGCTCGGAGTAGATCGCGGTTGCCATCCCGCCGAGGAGGGAGAACGTCGTGCAGCCATGCTTTCGGCAGATGTCGAGCAAGCGAGATTTCGTGAAGCGGCGACTGATCACCGCCGGAAGCCCCATTCCCATCGCGTTGCCCAGAGTGACCGCCTGGGCGTTGCCGTGGGTGAGCGAAAGGCCGGTGTACAGAATGTCTGAACGATCGAAATGGAACAGCAACTCGCCGAGGCGCGAGAACAGTCCAAAGCGCCCGTTGTCCATCACCACGCCCTTGGGATCGCCCGTGGTGCCCGACGTGTAGATGATCTGGAGCGGCGCCTTCGCATCGTCGAGGCGGCAGTCCGCGGGCTTCGCTTCCTCGAGAACACCGCCGAGCGCTTCGACGCCGGGCCAGTCGCTGACTCCAGGTGCGTCGTCTTCACCGGTTTCCGCAGCGAGGACGAAGCGCACATCGGGGAGTTCCGCGCGGACCTCGTCCCACTGCCGGAGGTTGTAGTCGGCGAGCACCACGGCTTCCGACCCCGAGTTGCGGAGCGTGTAGCCGAGCTTTTCTCCGCGCATCCGGGGATCGATGGGCACGAACACGGTTCCCGAGAGCGACGCGGCGATCATCGCTTCGACGAACTCCGGGTGGTTCCGCATCATCAGACCGAAACGGTCGCCGCGCCCGAGGCCGCGGTCGGACAACACCGCGGCGAGCCGACGCCCCCGGTCGAGGAGCTCGGCGAATGTACGTGTCTCGTCTTCTCGGCCGGCGCACTCGAATGTCAGAACGCGAAAGTCGGGGTCGCTCTCGGCGCGCGCCGAGGCGATCGCCGCCAGCGTTCCGTCGGGGGGAGAGGTCAAGGGCGCTGTTACTTCTGGAGAATGGTCACGCTCATCGCCGCCGCGTCATTGCCGATGCTGCCGCCGCCGTTCTGCGCCATGCCGACCTTGGCGTTGGGCACCTGGCGGGCATCGCAAAGGCCGCGGAGCTGCTCGGTGAGCTCCGTGATTTGCGCGAGTCCCGTCGCGCCCACCGGGTGTCCTTTGCGGAGGAGACCGCCGCTCGGATTCACCGGGAGGCGACCGCCCAAACGCGTGTCTCCGGAATCGATCAAGCTTCCGCCTTGGCCTTCCTCACACAGTCCGAACTCTTCGTAGTAGTGGAGTTCCGCGGGAGCGGATGCGTCGTGACATTCGATCACCGACAGATCGTCCGGCCCGACGCCCGCCGCTTCGTAGGCCTCGCTCACGCACAGAGCGACCGTGCCGGGTTCGTCGGCTTCGTGGTCCCAGCCGGAGTGGAGCACGGTCGATGCGATCCGAATCGGCTGACGCACGCCGAGTTCCCGCGCTTTCCGTTCGCTCATCACGATTGCCGCAGCAGCCCCGTCGCCGATGGGTGAACACATCGAGCGGGTCAGCGGCTCCGCGATCATCCGATCGGCGAGTACTTCGTCGACGCTCAGCGACGTCTGGAACTGCGCTTTCGGGTTCAGGCTGCCGTGGAAAGCGTTCTTCGCGGCGACCGCGGCGAACTGCGCTGCCGTCGTTCCGTAGGTCTGCATGTGTTTGCGCGCCGAAGCGGCGTAGAAATCCATGAACATGCTGCGCTTGTCGCCGGCACCTTCCGTCGCCTTTTCGGCCCCGGCCGCGGCGGCGTTCTTTTTCAGGTTGGCGACGATTTCGGCCATCTCTTCCGTGTCGACGGCGCTGCCGATCGCGCGGAAGCTCCGGGTCTTGTCCTCGTGGTAGAGCTTCTCGACGCCGAGAGCCAACACGACGTCGTACACGCCGGCGCCGACCATCGCCGTCGCCTGGTGGAACGCCGTGGAGCCGCTGGCGCAGGCGTTTTCGACGTTG
Source organism: Myxococcota bacterium (assembly GCA_965223705.1). Lineage (GTDB taxonomy): Bacteria > Myxococcota_A > UBA9160 > UBA9160 > UBA6930 > UBA6930. Next base: position 1,495,959 of record OZ245015.1, read on the forward strand.
ATCACGGGGATCGTGCCGATGCCCGCCGAGCGGAGCACGACCTGGCCGCGAATGCATTCCTGGCCCGTGACGAGACCGGCCATCGCGTTGCCGACGTAGGCCGCCTCGATGGCTTGGGGCTCTATGCCGGCGTTCTCGATCGCAGCGAGTACGGCCTCGCGACCGAGGGCCTTGAGTCCGATGTCCAAGTGCTTGCCGAACCGCGTCATTCCGACGCCGGCGATAACAGGGCGCTCCATGGGGTACCTCCGAAGTCGACCCGCATTGTACCAGAGGGGACGGGCGAGATTCGGCGTTGCAGAAGGGGGGCTTCGTGAGGTCTACTGCGGTGTCGCGCCAAGGAGACCAGCATGGAATTCAAAGAAGTCTTGGGAATCCGTCGATCGATCCGCTATTTCGACCCCGAGCGTCCCGTCGAACGCGAAAAGATCCAGAAAATCCTCGAAGCCATGCGGATCGCGTCATGCGCGGTCAACGCGCACTGGTTGCGCGCGATCGTGATCAACAAGGAAGACATCCCACCCGACACGATGGAGGCGCTGAAAACGCCCGTCGCGGCCCTCGTCCAGGAACTCTCGCCGGTCCACATCTACTGCTACATGGACCTCGGCGTCGTCAACCGCATCAAGGGGACGCGGCTGAAAGAGCTGATCGACGCCGGAGCGCTCAACCCGACTCACGGGTGGAGCTACCAGTTCGTCGACGAGGTGGTCTACCCCACAGTGCTCGCGCCGCTGACAGAGAATCCGGCGTATCCGGTCGCGGCCGCCTTCGACGCCGGCGGAGCGGCCTTCCAGGGCCTCCTGATGGCGTTCGACGAAGGGCTCGGCGCCTGCTGGACCGCCTTCAACCCGGAGCCGGTCGCCGAGATGCTCGAAGTTCCCGAAGATTGGGCGCCCCTTTACGTGATGAACCTGGGTTATCCGGCGGAGTCGCGAGAAGCCGGCGGTCAACGGCCCCGTCCGCCTTTCGAAGAACTCTATTTCGAGGGGCGTTACGGCGAGCCCTTCGCCCGAGATCCGCTGGTCGTGAAAGACCTCGAAGAGTCGAACATGCTCCAAGACCCGGCACCGCTCCCGAACCGGAAGCAGGAGATTCGCGACATCGCCCGCAAGCTCGGGTTGCCCGAGTAGATTCGTGCCCGAGCAAGCGATCGATTCCTACGACAGCGTCGTGCGCTGGCGAGACGGTCTCATCCGCCAGTGGGGAGGAGACCCCCTCGCCGAGGAGCCCGAGAAGCTCGAGCACCTCGCTCGCTTTCTCACCTACCTAGGGAAAGACCCCGACGAAGCCGTCGCTTTCTGCTTCCTGCGCCGCAAGGAGACCGGAGAACGCTTCGCCAGTGCCAAACGCCGAGAAGTCCTGGTCGGCGACCTCCGCGGGTTCCGAGACGAGATGCCCGAGCGTGGGCTGGCGGCCCGCCGCGTCACTGCCAATGTGCTCTCGTTCTTTATCCACAACGGCATCTTGATCGATCCCGCTATGATCTAGACGAAAATTTGCCCCGCGGGGCAATCTGTTCTGGCCCGGCCAGCGTCTTACTATGTAGGGAGCTGCTTGAGAGGAGAGCTATGCCGGTGACGCACCCGGGCGTAGAGAGCGGAATCGCAGGTCGCAAGCCCTCACGGAAAATGTTCGCAGACAGCGATGCGCCGAATCGCCGGGCCGGGGAGCTCTTGGCCCGTATGGCGCGCGGCGACGAGACGGCCTTGTTACTGCTGTACTCGCAACTCTCGGGCACGATCTACGCCTGCACGCTCCGCATTCTGTCGGATGTGGAAGAGGCGAAAGACGCCACCGAAGAGATCTTCTTCCGATTGTGGTCGCGGGCGGATCGCTACGACCCGAGTCGCTGCTCAGCGCTGGCTTGGATCCTGACCGTCGCCCGACGTTTTGCGCTCGACCGTAAACGCGCCATCACCCGGCGCGCGAGTGCGATGCGCCGCCTCGAAGAGGCGGCGCCGCCGGAAGCGAGTTCCCCCGATGGGCTGAATCGTCTCGATCTGCTGGCCGCATTGGAACAACTTTCGAGCAAGGATCGAGAGCTGCTCGAATCCGCTTACTTCGAGGGACTCACCGGCGCCGAGATCGCGCGCCGTGACGACCTTCCCCTGGGCACCGTCAAAACGCGCATCCGCGCCGCGGTCGCCCGCCTTCGCAAAGTCTTTCAGGGAGGCTCGCTATGAGCGTACGAACTCTCTTCGCAACCGAAGCGACCTGCGCGACCACCGAGGCGCAGCTCGACGCTTACGTGCTCGACGAGCTCCTGCCCCGCCGGGCGGAGCGGATCACGCGGCATCTCGAGCGATGCGCCGACTGCCGCGCGGCGGTTCGCGATCAACGCGAGCTCTTCGCGTTGATCCCTCAAGCCCTCGAGCCCGTGAATCCGCCGCCCGAGGTCCTCGAAGGGCTCCTGCGACGCGTCCGAAAGCCCGAACGACGCTCGTGGACCTTGGGAGCCGGCATGGCGGCTTCGGCGGCCGCAGCAGCTCTCCTGGTTCTCGTGATGCAGCCGCTGGCGGCGAGCTCGCTCGTACAAGCGCTGCGTTCTCCCGACATTGCCGTGATCAACTTGTTCGCCGCTCTCGATGCGCCCTTGTCCTCGCGATACGAATACCGGACGGCGTCTCACGTGCAGTTCGATCGCAGCGTCGGACGCATACTCTTCAACACGCGGTCGGGTCAATGGGAGCTGGCCGTACACGGTCTCCCGCGTCCCCCCCGTGGTTCGCGCTACGTCCTGTCGACCTGGGAAGGGACGACGGAAAAGGAGCTCGGAACGATCGAGCGCTGGGAAGACGGCGTCGCGACGCTCAAGGGCGCTTCGGGGCGCGATCTGACGCAGATGGATCGTCTCTCACTGCAACTCGTTTCCGCGAGTTCCAAGCTACGATTGCTCGATGCCGTTCCGGGAGCTTGGTAAGGGCACGCATCGGTTAAGCGCCCCGCTCGCAGCGCTTGCCGCGGCTTGCGCGCTCGCGTTCGCGCCCTCGTGTTCGGGCGGGAAGAACCGCCTCTACCCGCGACCCGCACCCATGGAAGTTCACGCGGACAGCGACTTGTCGTCGGGGCAGCAGACCCGGCTCGGTGACATCCGCCGGTTCTTGGCGCCCGCGGATCAAGCCCAACTCGAGCGCACACTCGCGCAGCTCGCCGAAGATCCGAATCTCGACAAGAAGGTCGGCGAGGAAGCGCTGCAGCGAGCCCTATCGGGTTTCTCTGGCGCCGAGGGCTTCTGTCAGCGGGTTCGCGACGAGCTGCGACCGCATCGGTTGTCGGGGCCCATCGCCGCGGCGCCCGAGCGGGTGGCGTTCGCCGTGTCGATCCGCGAAGCCCACGAGCGCTGGCTCAGCGCAACGGGTCGGGGCCGGTTTCCAGACCCCAAGGCCCTCGCGCGAGCCGTCCGAGATGGTCAACACACGTCGGAAGACTTCGCGCCGGGCGCTTCGCTCGGACTCCCGGGAGAGCCTCTTTTTGTCACCGACGCGTTGGCCTTCGCCGAGCGAAAAGGACCGAGTGCGGCGACGCGGCTGTGCCTGACCGGTCCGGCTTCGCCGAGCTACGTCGTGGCGTTGATTCGCACGGCGGATCTTCCCGGTGACCTCCACGTGCCGACCGCTGCCGATGGTGCGTGTCGAAAGCGGTTCGAACTCCCCGAGGCGGGCGCGGCCACGGGGAAGAACTGCGGCGGCCAACCGGAATTCGTGAGTGCCCCCGCGACGGTGGGCCAGGTCGCCGAGTTTCGGCTCTTTCGGTAACGGCATCCCGCTAGCGGTATCATGGGTTGGTGATTTCGTTCCCCTACCGTTTCGACCGCGGCGTATGGCTGCTGATTTCCCTGGGGGTCCACGCGCTGATCTTCTCGGGCTGGTTGGTCTGGCTGGGCCAGCGAGAGGTGGAGCGGGAACCGATCGAGATCTCCCTCCTTCGAGAGGCTGAGGCGGAGCCCGACGAGCTACCTCCGCCGGGGCCAAAGCTGCAGTTTCGCGATCCGACGCACCCCAAGGTGCGTGAGAGCGTCGAAATTCCGAAAGAGATTCTCGCCCTCACGCCGCCGCCGATCGACGCCGTCCTGACGCCCAGCGCGATGGGAGGCGGCATGGGTCTCGAAGCGACCCGCGCGCGCAGTCTCTCGGCGTTCGCCGTGGGCGGATCGGGCGGCGGCTACGCAGGGCAGGGCTTCGGGCGAGGCAACGCGGCAGGCGGGGCGGGGAGCTTCCAGGACTACGTCGGCGGCTTGCGGCAGGGAGGGCTCGACGTCGTCTTCGTGATCGACGCCACCGGATCGATGGGTTGGCTGATCGACGAAGTGAAGACCCGCGTGCGTCACCTGTCCAACTGGATCCGCAGCTTGGTCCCGACGACACGCTTCGGCGTCGTCGCTTACCGCGACCACGACGATCCCGAGTTCGTGACCCAGGTCCGGAAGCTCACGTTGAGCGTTCGCAAGGTCAAACGCTTTCTCGAAGATCTCGAGACGCGGGGCGGCGGTGACCTACCCGAAGCGGTGGGTGCAGGCCTTGAGCGCGCGATCGCCGACGCGGGTTGGAAGGCGACGAGCAAGCAAGTGATCATCGTGATCGGGGATGCGCCGCCCCACCCGGAGCGAATGGCGGCGAACGTCGCGGCGGTGGCGGCGTGGAGAGCGCGGGGCGGAACGGTCACGACACTCGACGTGAGCTTCGACGCCAACCCGGAGCTTGCGGCGCGACAACTCAAGCGCCGCGTCGAAGATCTCCAGACCATCCGTCCACGTGGGCCCCGAGACGAGTTCGTCGCCCTGGCCCGCGCCGGGGGAGGTGACGCCTCCACACTGAAGGGCGATCTCCAAGTCGTGCGCCAGCTCGCGGTGCTGATTTTCGGCGAAGAATGGTCGGACGACGTTCGGCCGTTGCTCGGCGAGCTCTAGCCGCGCGCGTGTAGCCCGGGGCCGGAGGGGAGCGGGTGTCGTGCTCAGAGTTCCGGCGCTCGGGCCTCTCTGCCTAGCGCGGTCAACCAGCGCGCCTCCACATTCCGCGCGCCACCCGCTCCCCTCCGGCCCCTCGCGCCGTGGGAGCTACGCGAATTCGCATCGAAACGCACGGTGCCCCACCCGCAACGACCCGGCCTCGATCTAGTTCGGGAAGTTGTACTCGAGAAGAAGCTGCTCCATGTGGTTCTTCTCGCTCTTCTCCATGTCGTCCGTTTCGCTCTTGATGAGCCCGACGCCGCGCGCGTAGTAGTCGCGATAGGCGACCTGGGGCTCCGGCGTCGATTCGGACTCATCGATGTAGACGGTTTCGACGAGCAACACGTCTCGAAAAGTTCCCGCCGGAACGGTCACTTCGTCGACGTGAGAAACTTTTCCGTCCCAGCCGAGCTTACCGCCGCCGCCTTCGGGAGTTCCGAACATGCGCGTCGATTGTTGCCAGGACTGGCCGTCTTCGGGCTCGGTGGGTAGCAAGCGCACGGGGAAATCTTCGCCGAGAAGAACCAAGTCGCCCTTGTCGTTGTAGTCGATACCGACGAGCCGGAGGTGGAACTCGTCATCTTGGAGGTACGCGACCGGCGCGGTGCGCACGAAGCCCATGGCGGCTCCCAGATTCCGCTCTTCGATGATGAAAGCCGGCCCGAAACGGGGGAGTTCGCGATCGCCGATGGCCTTCATCTCGACTTCGAGCTCACCGACGGGTGACTGAAGTTGATACTTCCAACGGGTCCCTTCGACCAGCGGAAAGTAATCCTCGCCCGCTTCGCCCGTCGCGGGCTGACGGTCGGGCGCGCAGGCGAGAAGCGCCGCGCAAACCAGGGCCGCGGCGAGGCGCTTCACTAAGCGCCGTCCCCGCCCGCTTTTTTCTCGCCCACGGTCGCGGCGAACTTCGGCTGGAAGACCGTGGTAAACGCCGGGACGAGCAGGATGGCTCCGAACATGTTCGCGATGAGAAGGATCGACAGAAGAAGACTCATGTCGCCGGCAAAGCGCAGACTGCTGATGATCTTCCAAAAGATGATCCCTCCGACGAGCGTTGAGCCTGTAAAGAATACGGCCATGCCCGTCGTTCGGATTGCTATCCGTAACGATTCCTCGAGGTTATGTCCCCGTTTTCTCTCGTTGACGACCCGGTCCATGATGTAGAGGGCATAGTCAACCCCCACGCCGACCCCGAGGGCCTGCACGGGCAGGGTGTTCACGTCGAAGCCGATGTTCGTCAACCACATGTACCCGAGGGAGATGAGCGCCGCCGTGCCAAGCGATGTGACGAGCAGAATCCCGATCGCAAAGGAGCGGTAGGACAGCAGAATCACGACAAAGACCGTGGTGAACGACGCGATGAGCGTGGCGTTGTTGCTGCCTTCGACTTCTTCGTTACTCGCGCCAAGCACGCCCATAAGGCCGGATGCCAGTGCGTAGCTCGTGCCTTCGGCCCACTGTCCAGACTCGCGTCGGACCCAGTCTCGTCCCTGGTACTGGACCCACAGTTCGTCGGCTTCGTAGAGCCCGCGTTTGCGCATCTGCGCGTGGATGCCGAGCTCTTCGTCCTGCCATTCGGCCCGCACGACGTAGTCGCGCCGATCGAGTTCCGCCGCCTGCTGTAGGGCGTAAGCCGTTACGAGGTCGAATCCGGGAACTTCGGCCAAGCGCTCGAGATTCGCGTCCGCGAGCTTCTGAACGGTGTCGTAGCCATTCTCCGTCAGTGCGTTGACGAGTTCCTTGGTCGTCCGCGGCAACGTGAGAATCCAATCGGTGGAGTCTTCCGGCGGCGGTTCGCGGCGATTCGGTTCGGTGACGCTCGCGGTCTCGTAAAAACCGTCGTCGTTACGGAGCTGTACGACCATCTCGGGTTTTCGGGGCGGCGCCAGAGGTCCAAGCCACCACAACACGCGCGCGAGCAGGTCGTCGTCCGGCGTTTCGAGATGAATCCGAACGCGGCCGGTCGGACGTTGCTCGATGTAGTGCTCGGCGCGCTCCACCGCGTGGCGGATCGTGTCACCTTGGTGGTCCGCATAGAAGATCCGCACGGCGGCGTTTTGGGCTTCTTGGTCCCGGTAGGGATCGAGGAGTCGCGGATCCGGAGAGCCCGCTTCGTACAGGTAGAGCAGGCCACCGATCTCGATGTCGGTGGGCGGCGTCGCGAACCACCGCGGGTCGCCGTTGTGGAACGTGCGGTTGATCTGCTTCAAGAAGTCGACGATCGAAAGCGAACCACCGACTTTGGCGTCCTGCTCCATGTAGCGCTGGAAGCCCTCGATCTCGTTCATCACTTCCGGCCGGTGAATACCACCGGGCTGCTCCGTTTCCACGATGACCATCAGGTCGTCCGCCCCGAAGAACTTCGTACTGATGAGCTGCGCGGACTGATTGAACTCGGAATCTTCGTAGAGGATCGGCGTGCCCGGACGCGATTCGCCGACCTTCACGTCGAGCGCGACACTCGCGCACAACACGACGACCACGGCCCAGATCGCCAAGATGACTTTGGACGACCGCTTGCCGGTGGCGAGGTTCGCGATGCCGTCGAGGAACTTGAGCACCGGTGCCGGCGTGTAGTGATCGAAGCTCTTCGGCGCCGGGAAGTAGGCGATCATCAACCGGTTGAGGAGCATTTCCGTCACGGCGATCGAGAGCGCCCAGAACGCACCGAAGAGGGCGACTTTCTTCATCAACGCAATCGATGAAACGCCGATCACGAAAATGCCGAAGGCGTCGGTGATAATCGCCAGGGTTCCGGGCAACAACAGCTCGGCCATCGAACTGATGACGGCCTCGTGTTTGTCGCGAAGCCGCTGGTACTCCTCGTAGAAACGTTCCACGAACTGCACCGAGTGACTGACCGCGCGGGCGGTGATCAGCATGGGGATCACCAGCACGAGCGGTTCTAACTGGTACCCCATGATGGAGATGAACCCGAGCCCCCAGATCGCCGACACGACGGCGCCGGAGAAGGGCATCACGATGCCGTACCAATGCCGGAAGTAGATTCCGAGGAGCACCACCAGGATGAGCAGGCTCAGGCCCAGAATGAGGATGATCTCGGTGGCGTAGAAGAAGGTCCAGCCGAGAAGCACCGGCTGCCCGGTGAGGTGGATTTCGACGCTGCCGTCGGCTTCGAGCGCGGACTGAATCTCGCGGATACGCGTGAAGACCGCTTCGTAATCGAGACGTCCTTCGAGGAAGCCCGCGACCACAAGTGCGGCGTTGTCATCGAGCGACACCAGACGACCGAAGACCTGCTTGTTTTGATGGATCCGGTCCGGCAGGGTGTCGACGGTTTCTTGGGGGAGAAGGTTCCCGTCCGGCCCTTCGATTTCGTCACCGTTCAACTTGTAGTCGTCCGGAAGATCCCGCATGCGGAGGCTCAAGAACTCGAGCTCCGCCGCTTCCTCGCGCTTGGCCTTGATGACCTTGGCCGCTTTCTGGTCCTCCATGAGCTCGAGGCGCACGGCCGCCGACGGCGCCAGCTCCTCGCCGAGGGCGCGCTTGTCGCGGTCCACCATCTCGTCGAGTTCTTTCAAGGTGGTTGGGACGTCTTCCCCGCGTTCTTTTTTGCGTTCGATGTAGCGCCGCGTAAAGAACTGCGCCTCGAGGAAGGAGATCGCTTGTTCGCCGATGATCTGGGCGGACTGCAGGATCCCCTCTTTGTCGATGTACTGGTCGCGGATCCGGATGCTCGTGATCGACGACACCTGGTCGTGGTTGACGCCTTCGACTTTGTCGATCTGGTCGGTAAACCCGAAGATTTTTTCGAGGACCTGCTCGTCGTAGATCGTGCCCTTCTTCGAGATGATGGCGGCGGTGACGATGTTCGCGCTTCCGAACTGCCGGTTGTACTTCTCGTAGACCTGGATGTGGGGGTGGTTGCGCGGCAACAGGTCGATGAATTGGCTGAAGACTTGGAGCTGCAGCGCCTTGTAACCGAAGAACGCGGTCGCGGCGCCGATCAGGAGCAGGTTGATCAGGCGGTGCTTGATAAAGAACCGCGAGAAGCGGAGCATCAGTTCGTCCATGGGTCTTCCTTCGGGGCTATTTCGCCGGCGGTTTTTCTTGCGTGCCCTTCTCGAGGAGGAAGGGTACGGGCACTCGTTCGCGAGCGGGTTTGGGCGATTCGACAACGGCGCGTTCGAAACTCGCTCCGCCGTCGTTCGAGACGAGAATCACTGCATTTTCGCCCACGACTAAAACGACTCCGTTCGGCCCGTAATCCGCGCCCTGAAGCCAGTTGAAAAGATGCGGTCGCTTGGGTTCCGTCCACGTTTCACCCGCATCGGAGCTGGTGAAGATGACGCCGCGGTCTCCGACGACGATCACTTTCTCGCCCGCAGCGGCGATGTCGTACAGACCCGCACCCGTCGGAACCCGGAGCGTCGTCCAAGTGACGCCCCCGTCTTGCGTCCGAATGGCGACGCCGCCGACGCCGCATGCATAGCTCAGCAGCTCGCCGGTGTTCGCCATTCCGATGAGGTAGATATCCTCGACCGCGCCATCGAGCTGCCGCTCTCCTTGCCAGGTCATGCCGGCATCCCGACTTCGGAGCAGGGTCCCGAACTCGCCCGTGATCCAACCGCTCTCGGGGGTCGAGAACTCGATGGCGTTGAAAATCCGGTCGGGGAGCTCCGTGTCGTTGAAATTCTCTTCCGGCACCCGCTCGCGCTTCCACGTCGCGCCGCCGTCCGAGGTGTGGATGATCACGCCGAGGTCTCCGACGGCCCACGCGGTGTCGGGCGATAAGGCGACGACCCCGAACAGGGTTTCCTCGATAGCGATTCGCCCCTCGAATTCGTCGTCCACCTCGGCGACTTGCAGGCTCCAGGACTCTCCGCCGTCGGTCGTCCGGAGGATCACGCCTTGCGCGCCCACTGCCCAGCCGTGCTTTTCGCCGTGAAAGTCGACGGCGTGCAGATTGCGCTGGGTGGGTGTCGGAGCCACGCGCCAGGTCTGGCCCTGATCGGTGGAACGCAGGATGACGCCCCAGTAACCCACCGCGAACGCCATATTTCCTTCGATGTCGACATCGTAGAGATCGGCGAGCGGTACTTCCCAGGACCGGGAGTTGGCCGGATCGAAGGGCGCGCCCTCGTCGTTGGCTGCGGCGGGGGTGGCGGAGATCAACCACACCAACATCCACCGCATCGCGCGCCGGAAACTCGTACTTTCCTTCATACCAATCGCTGCCCGTTCGTTCGTAGGGTTGGTCCGGGATTCGCCCGGGGTCGTATCATCGTTTCGGAGGCGGTCCCCCGTCAATCGCATTCCTCGATTTCAGCGCACCTCAAAGCGCTCGGAGCCGTCTTCCCACTTGATCGGTACGTCTCCTGGGTCGCGCTGTTCCAAAAACATTCGCGTCCGGTACCGGAGACGGTGGATCGTGACGGGATTCGGCTCCTGACCCTGCTGGTAGCTTGCCCGGATCACGTCCTCGAGGACGACACGGCGCACCCGCGACGTGGCCAATTCGATCCAGGCCTCTCCGTCGAGGCTCGCCACCACGCGATCAAAATCGAACCCTGCCGAGCTCGGAACGCCTTCGGCGTTCTGCTCGGCCTTGAGGAGCAACCAGGCGCAGGGAACCCCCTCGATCTCCGAGTAGCCGGCGAGGCTGTACTCGATATCGATGCCGAGGCCCAGCCCGCCCGCGAGGTTGGGGGGAAAGTGCGTGGTCGTCCACGTATCGCCCGGCTCGACGGGCCCCTTCGGCAAGGGAACTCCGGCGTAGAGTACGCCCTGCCGGATCGGCATTTCCCGCAGGAAGCGGCGGATCGAGCGCAGACCCTGAGCCTGGTACTGCTTGATCTCACCGCGATCGTCGAGACTGATGAGCGCGAAGGGACGGTAGAGCAACTTTCTTGGCGTGATGGCCTGCTTGGGCGCGCTGCCTTCGATGTCCGCGACCTGCTCCTCGTTTTGAAACAGTCGCAGACGGTCTGAGCCCGCTTCGACTTCCCGACTTCGATCGGGATTCTGTTCAACGCGCTTGTAGTGAAGCGCGTCGAGGACCAACCGCTGGCCTTTCATATTCTCGGTATTGAGAGCGATCGCGCGATATTCGAGCTCGAGCAGGTGGGAATCCCGCGAGGGGTCCTTACGGCGCTCGTCGTCGGACTTGAAGACATCGCGCTCGCCGCTCGTTTCGAGCACCAGCCGATACGCGACCTCGCCGGTGTCGAGATTGCGGGAGGGGAGGGCGAGCGGCCCGCGCGCTTCCGGCACGGCCTCCGTTACCGGCCGGTCACGCTCGATCGGGGACGACTCGAGGATGCTCGGCCCGCGCGGTTCGTTGGATTTGCAGGCGGAGAGACACGCGACGAGCAGAGAGCAGCAGATGAAGGCGCGGGGGATGATTGCCGGTCTCCTCGGGGCTCACCGGCCCCGGTCGCTAGATACAGTGCGGGGCGCGGAGCATCGCTCCGCGCCCCGTGTTCTTGGCGCGAGTTGGCTCAGCCTACCACTGGTAGGTGAAGCCGAACCAAACCTCGTCGCGAGCCTGATAGAACTTGTCCGCGAAGGACTCCTGCCCGAAGAAGGGCGAGCGCGCCGATCGCTGGAAGTTCTCGACCCAGTTCTGCCAGGTGCCGGCCTGCCAGGTCGACGGATCGAAGATGTTACAACCCGCACCGTCGTCGCCGGTACCGAGCAGCCCGTCGGCGCCCGGGTTACCCAAGGTGCCGTCGGGGCAGAGGTTCGCGATGTCGTGGCTGCGTCGGTTGCCCCAAATCAGGTTCACGCCGATGTCGAAGAACCAGTTCTCGTTCAGCACGTAGCGGAGCCGCGGGAAGATCGTCCAAGCGCCCGCGTTCCAGTCGACGGCTGCGACCGTCGTCAGGATGATCGTGTCGTTCCGCCAGTAGTTCTCCATGAAGAACGTGCTGATGACGTTGGTCTCGTAATCGATCATGCCGTTGTCGTGACCGCTGCCGTCCTCGTAGTCCGTGATGTGCGCGATGAACGTCTGGAACGAGAGGAAGGCCGTGCGGTTCCGGTTCAGGAACGGAATGAACGTCGAGCGGTCGAGACCGATCGAGAGCTGGAAGAAATCGCTCTCGCTCTGGTAATCCTGCTCGGAGCTGTCGCTGAACTGCCGATCGAAGTCATACGAGAGCTCGAAGCGCAGGATCGTGTCGATGCCCGGGATCTGGTAGTCGATCGAACCACCGATCGTGAGGACCCGCGGGTACTCGAGCGTGAACTCCGACGCCGTCCAGGGCAGGGCGGCCAAGTCGAGGGAGTTCGCCGTGAAACACGCCCCGACGGCTGACGGAGCCAAGCCGCCGCAGGCCGCTGCCGCGACCGCTTGGAACTGGCCGAGGTACGTGTTGTTCATCGTCTCGAGCGAAGAGCCCGCGAGCGGCCGGCTAATCGTCGCCACTTCGCCGTTGGCGCGGACACCCTCAACCGGGGCATTTCTTGCGAACGGGTCAAAGGCCACGCCCAGCGCCCCCAACCCGGGAATTCCGCCGAAGCCCAAGCCCTGGAGGAACAGGAACATGGCCGAGTTCGGGTTATCCGTTGAGTAGTGGTTCTGGGCCTTCAGCACCGGGATGTCCTGGTGCGTCCAGAACGCCGACAGCGAGAACGCGATCGACGGCTTGGGAATCCGGAACTCGAGCCGCACACCCGGCTCGGTGTTCGAGAACTTCCAGTGCTGCACGTCGTCGGTCACGCCGGCGAAGGACACGTTGAACAGCTGGTGACCACCGGCGTCCGCACGCGCCTCGCAGGCGCCCGTGAAGGCGTAGGGCTCGCCGCACTGACCGACCTGCACCGGAAGGAAGCGGTCGAACACCCAGACGAACTCGAGAGAGACGTCCTGGAACATGCCCACGTTTCCAAAACTGTGGATGACGTCGAGAGCGAGCTGGGGGATGCGCCGCTCCTCGAGATCCGCCCAAATGCTGTGGTAGCCGAAGTCGAGCGGATTGATCCGATCCTGCAAGCGGAACGCGTCGGTCTTTCCCCAAACGATCTGTTGCTTGCCGAGTCGTACGAACGTCTCTTTGTGTTCGAACTCGATGTAGAGCTCGCGGACGAAGCACCAGGGGTGCGCGTTGTCGCCGCACTCGAATTGGAGGTTGCTTTGTCGGCGGTTGATGTCGACCGGGGCGTGCTCGTAAGAACCGCGGTCGCTGATGCCGCCTCCGAAGCCAAAGTTGAGCGGGGCCCAGGAGTTGTTGATCGCGACGGGGTCACCGTCGGCGATCGCGGCTCCGATGCCGCCTTCTTCGCCGGCCATACCGAGCGAAGCGAGGACCAACCCCGCGCCCGGGTTCAGGGTGCCGATGCCCTGCACTCGGCCGTCGAGGGTGGCGCCAGCGAAGCCTTGGTAGGTCTCGATGGTCGCGTTGCCGCCGCTCTTGCCCTGGTTGGGACCGACGGCCTCCCACGTCGCGGGGACGCCGCCGAAGAACACCTTGTTGTCGATGAACACGGCCGCCGTCGGTCCGAAGCCGAACAGTGAACCCGTGTCGGCCGCCACCGTCGTGAGCTCGCCTTCGATCTGACAGCCAGCGCTACCGGTACCGCCAGCGGCGAGCATGACGTCGTCGCCGCGTCCCGACGCTTCCGCGTTGGCCGCGCCGACGCCGAAGGTGTCGAAGAAATCCTGGTCGATGTCGTCGCCGAAGCAGTCGTCCTGGATGTCGTAGATCGCTTCGTAGATCGGACGCACGACGCCGTACACGGCAACGCGCGTATCCATGTTGTCGTAGAGACGGGCTTCCCACTCGAGGTTGAGTTCGGTGCGCCACGACGTCAGTTCCGGTCGCTCCCGGAAACCCGGTGTTCGGAAATACGCTTTCGAGGTCAAGAAACCGTGAACTTCGAAGTTGTCTTCCCACCAACCAGCGCTTGCGGGCTGGCTACCAAACGTGAGCGAGAACACAGAACTGAGCAGCAACGTGGCCAGAGCGGTTGCAACAGCCTTTCGGCAAATCGACATGATGTAAGCCCTTCCCCCTGTGGCGATCGGAGCCGACGGTGGGCACCCGCCGGATCAGACCGCATGTCCCCTTACGGGACAATCACTTACCGGGGATTTTTGCATGGGGATGGGGACCCGGGGCAAGTGATTTTCTGACTTTCCCGAGGGATTTTTTGCATTTGCGTGCCCCGGGGGGATCGGGCACCGTGAGGGATTCCCGGGAGGATTTCAGTATGGATGGGAACGGCAAGCTCGAAGATCGCGTGGCGCTCGTCACCGGTGCAGGCCGCGGCGTGGGGGCGGCGTTGGCTCGAAAGCTGGCCGCCGAAGGCGCTTCGGTGGTGGTCGCCGACCTCGATGCGGGGCCGGCCGCGTCCGTCGCACAGGAGATCGAGGCCGCGGGCGGGCGGGCGACACCGCTGGCCGGGGACGTCACCGCCCCGGGCTTCGGCGAAACCGCGATCGCGTGCATGCTCGACACCTACGGCGGGGTGGACATCCTGGTCAACAACGCCGGCTACATCTGGAACTCGAGCATCCACAAGACAGGCGAAGAGCAGTGGCAAGCGATGCTCGACGTCCACGTGACGGCGCCGTTCCGAATCCTGAAAGCGGCGGCCGGTTTTATTCGCAACGCGGGGACGCGGGAAGTTCCAACGCATCATCGCAAGGTCGTGAACGTGTCGTCGGTCTCCGGACTCTACGGTGGCGCCACCCAGATCGGGTATTCCGCCGCAAAAGCGGCGCTCGTCGGCGTCACGCGCACCCTCGCGAAGGAATGGGGCCGGTACCGTGTCAACGTCAATTGTGTCGCGTTCGGCCTGATCGATACGCGGTTGACACAAACGTGGGACGGGGACGAGATCGCGCAGATCGAAGTCGGCGGTCGTCGCCATCCCGTCGGTTTCGACGACGCGACCCGTCAGGAGATTACGAAGCGGATTCCGCTCGGGCGCCCCGGTACCCCGGAAGAAGCGGCAGGAGCGGTGTACCTCTTGTGCACGCCGGAATCCGACTACATCAGCGGCGAAGTGCTCGTCGCGGGCGGCGGCCTGCTCTCGCTCTAGCCCTTTCGCGGGTGGATGAGCTCGCTCTTCCGTTCGAGCCAGTCGCGCCGTTTCTCAAAGGGGAGGGCGATGTATTCCTGCATGTCCCCGAGACCCCGGGGCGACTTCATCGTTTCCATGAACGCGTGCCCCTCGATCTCGAGTCCCGCCTCGAGGTGGGTCTCGATCCCCTGATAGAGGCACCGCTTGATCTCGTTCACCGCCGAGGGATTGTGGCTGGCGAGTCCTTTCGCGACCTCGATCGCGCGCTTCGCGGCATCCGGTGCGATTTCCGCGACAAGCCCCATCTCGAGGGCTTCCTCGGGCCGGCAGATTCGGCCGCGCAGGATGAAGTCGATCGCTCGACCGACGCCGATCATGCGGGGCAGCCGCTGAGTGCCGCAGCCGCCGGGCAGAATGCCGAGGGTCACTTCCGGCAGCCCGAAGCGATGGTCGCCTTCCGCGCCGATGCGGATATCGCACGACAGCGACAATTCGAACCCGCCCCCCATCGTGTCGCCGTTCATCGCGGCGATCACGACTTTCGGCAGGTCCCGCAGCTTTCGGAGCATCGCGTGGTAGTTCGCGTTCAACGCGGTGCCCATCCGCTCCATTCCTGCTTTGTCCGACGCGATCTCGACCAATTCCTCGACGGAGTAGTGCGTGATGAACTTGCCGTCCATACCGCCCGTGAGGACGACAGCCCGGATCTCCGGATCGCGCCAGGTCTCGATCAGTTCGAGGAGCTCTCCCGCGCCGTCTGCGCAGAAGTAGTTCATCGGGGGGTTCAGATACGTCGCGACGACGACCGCGCCGTCGCGTTCGGTGGTCCAAAGCGGCATCAAGGCCTCCGGGTTAGTCGTTCAGAACTTGCGAGACGCGGTACTGCACCGCCGGATTGCCGTCCTGCGTGAGGAGGCGACCCTCGGCGATGCAGAAAATGTCGTTCACCCAGGCGTAGCGGGGATCGCCCGTCTCCATCCGGGGATTCGTGAAGAAGTATTGGTCCCCGTACTGGGTCTCGCCGCCGCCTTCGAGCACGGCGACGACCTGCTCCGTCAATTCGACGATGCCGTAGTACTGGACGTAGATGAACGCGCCGTCGTGGGTCTCGAAAGTCGCCCGCACGTCGAGCGCGCCGTGGCCGGATTCGCGCATGATGAGCCAGTCGCCGCCGCTGTGGAGCAATTTACCCCGTAGCTTCGGTCCTTCGAAGACGCCGCCGGTCACGTCGACGATGTTGCGATTGCCCGAAGGCCCCGGGCCCACCGCGACGCCCGGCTTCAGGTTGGCGGTGTATTCGAGCAGAAATTCCGTCTTCACAGCGAAAACTCCTCGTCGAAGCCGCCCCAAAAGACGAACGGCCAGGAGGGCATGAGACCACTCCTGGCCGTTCGCTGGCAAGGTGAATCGGCGGTCAGTCCGTGACGTTCACCGAGTACACCGTCGTGGTCGCGCTCTCCTCGTTCGTCACGACGAGCAGCGGCTGTCGCGTGGGACTCTGCAAGCGGCGGATGAAGACCAGCCCTTCGGGAGCCAAGTCGCCACCGCCGGCAAAGTCGCGGTTGTTGATGTAGTCCTCGAAGGTCGGGTCCCACGGGTTGGTCACGTCGTAGGTCATCACACCGCCGACCCGCTCGAGGCCGATGAACGCGTAGGTCCGGTGGCCGATACGACCCACGGCCACACCCTCGGGCTCCGGGCCTTTCGCGTCGCTGCGGGCGTCGAAGTCCGGTTCGTCGTTGTCGGCGTTGAAGTTGTCCGGAACGGCCAGCGCAGTGATCTGCTCGAAGTCGTCCCCGCTATCGAAGACCAGATTCCCGCGCGAGGACCAGATCGAGAAGGAGCGGCCGCCGAGGGAAAACAGCGCGTCGTAATCGCCGTCCCCGTCGGGGTCTCCCTCGAAGAGGCTGACGCCCAGACGGCCTAGGTTCTCGTCCTCTTGCAGCGTGGCGGCGTCGGGGAAGGCCACCGGATCGAGGTCGAGATCTTTGATCCGTTCGTCTTCCTCGGTCACGTCACCGATCAGGCAGTCGTACTCGCGGGCATCGCCCTCGTTCGCGGTGATGACGAACGAGCGACCGTACGTGCGGAACGAGGCGATGGAATCGGGCTGGTACATCCCGTGAACGGGCCAGTTCTGGATGTTGATGGCGTCGTCGCGATCACTCGCGTCGATCCCGTTGCCGGGCGCGTTGTGGTCCTTCGTACCGAGCGGGATGATCCGACGGACGCGCGCCCGAAACACGTCGACTTCCGCGATGGCGTTGTTCTCCTGCAGGGAGACCCAGGCCGTAAACGGGTCCTTCATCGTGATGTACTCGGGCTCGAGGTCCTGTGCGACCGTCGCGCCCGGTCCGAAGATCCGGACGCCGGCGTCTCGAAGCTGGTCGACTCGGTCGTTGAACCGGCGGAAGTCGGCGGTCCGGACGCGGATCTGGCCGGCGTGTCGCAGCCGGACCGGCAGCCGAATCACGGAGATCGATCCCTCCGGGTCGATGCCGTCCTCGCAGTACGAGCTCGGCTCGCCTTCGTTCGCGACCAGGATATGGATTCCCCACGTATCGAAGGTCACCATGTCGGGAAGCGCGCCGACCGGCACCACCGCGATGGGAGAGCCGCTCGAGGACAGTGCGCTGCGATAGATGGCGACGCTTCCGGGCGACTGACGCGTGGTTCCGGGGATGGCGACGGCGAGCAGACCGCGTTTCACCGCGACACTCGTCGCTTCTCCGCCTCCGATTCCGGAGACATCGATCTGGAATAACAGGGTCGGATTCGTGGGGTCCGACAGGTCGAGAACATCGACCGCTTGTTCGGGGCTGTTCGTCACGAAGAAACGATCCGTGTGGGAATCGAAGGCTCCGATCTCTGCGCCTCCGCCCGCGTACGTGCCGAGGACGGACAACGAGACGTCTCCCGACGCGGGTGAGGCCGCCGCAATGGTCGCGGCTAGCAGGAAGGCGAAGGCGTGTCTGTGCTGCATGGTGGTTCTCCCTTTGTGGAAGAAGGGCGTATACCGATACGCGTCTCCGGGGCGGTGACGTCCGCGTGAAGCCGCTGTGAAAGAGGCGGTACATTCGCGTCATGGAACTCGGAATCGCTGTGGCGTCCGGTGCTGACGCCTTCCACGTGGTCCGCCGAGCGGAAGAGCTCGGCGTCGGGCACGCATGGTTTTACGACTCCCAACTTCTCTACGGGGAAATCTTCGCTTCGATGGCCGCGGCCGCGATGAAGACGGAGCGCATTCGCCTGGGTTCCGGCGTTTTGATTCCATCGAACCGCACCGCTCCGATCGCCGCGAACGGCTTTGCAACGTTGAACCGGTTGGCTCCCGGCCGGATCGATTTCGGCGTCGGGACAGGTTTCACCGGCCGGCGCACCGTCGGCGCGGACGCGATTCCGCTTCGCGAACTGAAGGAGCACGTGCGCGTCATTCGCGAACTGTGGGCCGGTGGCACGCCGGAATGGGATTTCGAGGGGAAGCGCCGGAAGATCCGTTTTCTGAACCCGGAAACAACGCGCCTCAATCTGGGCGACCCGATTCCGCTCTACGTCTCGGCCTTCGGTCCCAAGACCCGCGCGTACACGGCCGAGGCCGCAGACGGTTGGATGAACTTCTTGTTCGACGACGAAACCGCGATCGCCGATGTCGCCGACATTCGGGAGTGTTGCCGCGAGCGCGGCCGCGAGCCCGATTCATTGCACAGCATTGCCTTCACCCTCGGCTGTGTGCTCGAGGCCGGCGAGCCGCCGGACAGCCCGCGTGCAATCGCTCAGGCAGGTCCCCTCGTCGGAGCGATGCTCCACAACTGGGCGGAAGCCGAAGAGCGTGGCAGCGCGCTGACGTTACCGCCCGCCTGGAGAGGTGTGATCGATGAATACATCGCGCACCACAAGACCTTTGAACCGCCGGACGCTCGCTACCTCGAAAACCACACCGGTCACCTGATGTTCGTCCGCGACGGCGATCGACGGTTTATCCGGGGCGACATGATTCGCGCGCTGACGTTCACGGGGACCGTCGGCGAACTCAGGGAACGCGCGCGAGCCTTGGCCGACGCGGGCTATCACCAGATCGCCATACAACTCGTGCCGGATGCGGAAGACGCACTCGACGCGTGGGTCGACGTGTTTCGGGGCCTCTAGGAGAGCCGACTGAGCAGGAGCGTCCCGAAGCCGAGGAAGCTCGCGAAGCCGAACAGGTCGGTCAGGGTCGTCACGAGGACACCAGAGCCCACTGCCGGGTCGAGTTTCAAGGCCTTGAGCGCCAGGGGAACGGCGGCCCCGAGCACCCCGGCGACCATCATCGTCGCCATCATGGTCACGAACAACACGAGACCCAGGTACGCGTTGCCCTGCCACAGATACGCGAGGCCACCGCTGATCGCGCCGGTGACGAGTCCGATGGCACAGGCCACCGCGAGCTCTTTGCCAACCGCCCGAAGGCCGGTCGAGAACTCGATCTCGCCGAGCGCGATACCACGCGTGATGACGGTGAGCGCCTGGATTCCGCCGTTGCCCCCCATACCGGCGACGACGGGCATGAAGAAGGCGAGCGCCACGATTTCTTCGAGCGTTCGCTCGAAGAGACCCACCACCCATGCCGCGAGAAACGTCGCCGCCAGGTTGAGGAGCATCCACGGCAATCGCTTGCGCACCGCGTGGTGGGCAGGGCTGAAGACGCGGTCCTCTTCCGACAAGCCCGCGAGCAGATACATGTCTTCCGTCGCTTCTTCGTGAATGACTTCGATGACGTCGTCGACGGTGATCACGCCGAGGATACGACGCTCGGGGTCGACCACCGGAACCGCGAGCAGGTTGTAACGCGACACGATGCGAGCGACTTCCTCTTGATCGGCGTCGACGGAAACGCAGACCGGGTCCTCGACCATCATCACGCCGCAGGTCCGGTCTTTGGGCGCGGCGACGAGGCGACGGATCGGCACCACACCGCGCAGCTGTTCTTTGTCGTTCGTGACGTAGAGGTAGAGGATGGCCTCTTCGTCGTCCCCGGCCTGGCGAACGCGTTCGATCGCTTCCTCGGCCGTCATGTCTTCGGCCAGCGCGACGAAGTTCGTGTTCATCACCCGGCCGGCGGTCTCGGCCGGGTAGAGCTCTGCTTTGCGCAAGGCGTCGCGCTTCGGCGGAGGGAGCAGCGTCATCACCGCGTCGTGTCGCTCTTCCGGCAGCCACTCGACGACCTCGACCATATCGTCGAGCTCGAGCCGCGCGAGGACCTGGGCGAGTAGCTCGTCGCCCACTGCGTCAAAGACGGTCGGTAACAACTCCGAAGGCAATTCCTTCAACATGGGCGCCGCGCGCCGTTGTCGGAAGAGGAGATCGACCACGGTACGGATCTCGCTGGGCGTTAGGTCGGAGATCACCGGGCCGACGTCGGCGGGATGAAGGCGGGCCAGCAGCCGTTCCGCACGCGTGGTCATGCTGCTCGCGAGCAGCCGGCGGAGGATTCGGGTGGTCTCGGTCGTTGTGGCCACGCGGCGCTCCGAGAGACTCCGAGGTCTGGCAAGTCGCCCACCCCGGCGGAGCCCCGATGGCCGCGCTTAGGTGGGCGTCGTTCCTGGCACGTGCGATGCGGGCAGCGGGACCCGCGATGGCCGTGCGACGTGTCGAGTACTTCGTGACATCCGTTGGACGGCTTTGTACTCCAGTTCGGATGACTTCTCTACCCGCCTGACGCTCTTCTCACGGACCGGCAAGTCGAGCGCGGTCTTTCCGGGTGCTTGCCGACGCTCGACCCCTTTTCTGCACGTCACCCTGCACTCCCGGTTCGATGCAGATAGGAATCTAAACCGCCGAAAAATAATCGAAATTCTTGTTTTTCCCCAGGGGATTCAAGATTCATGCGCGAATTCTTCCGGGTGGTGCATCAAGCGCGGGTCGGTGGGACCGATGAGGGAAAGAGGCGCATTTCTCCCGACGCTGGGAGCGGGTGAAGTTCGCACGCGAAATGAGGTCTTTTCTTGTCGGGTCGCTCCCACAACCGCCGTCGAAGAACCGTTTCCGCCCGAGACCGCTGGTTTGCGGGAGCGGCGGTGCTCGCGTTGTTCTTCTGCGCGAACGCGCTGGCGCGCGATGCGAGCTTCGGAACCTGGGATGGGGAGGAGCTCGAGCCCCACGACGTCCATCGAGCGATCA
This sequence comes from Myxococcota bacterium, assembly GCA_965223705.1. Taxonomy (GTDB): domain Bacteria; phylum Myxococcota_A; class UBA9160; order UBA9160; family UBA6930; genus UBA6930. The sequence continues at coordinate 1,517,056 of OZ245015.1, forward strand.
ATCAAGCCGAGTGGGCGGCGATGCTGCTCGAAGCGCTCGGCTTGGCCGACGCTCTGCCCGAGGACCACGATGCGGAGGACCTTTTCTCGCTTCTCTGCGCAAAGCGGGCGCCGCGGAGGGCCCGGGCCGACGCGGGAATCCCCGCGTCGGGGGCACCGGACGTTTCGATTTTTGAACCGCGATCCGCCCCGAACCAGGGTCTCCGCTGGGTTGCGAAGGTCCCGACGACGGCGCTCTACGCGCTCTCGGTGACGGGCAGGGGCGCCGCGAACTGGAGCATCGATCGGCGACCGGTCGGGAGAATGGACCCGACCGCACTCGGTCGGGATGTATCGCGTCGATTGATGGCGCTGCCTCGCGGTTTTCACGAAGTGGAAGCGAGCGCCTTCCGCGGGCAGGTCGAGACGCTTTCGCTCGTGCCGTACCGAAACCTCTGCATCGCACCGGCGGGTGGCTGGCGCGCATCTGCACCGCTTACGTACGGAGCGAAGGCGCGATCGCTCGTGCGAGCGTTCGGGATCGAAGACCAACTGCCGCACGCCGACGAACCGGTGTTGATCGAAGGCGAGGCGTTTTCCGACGCATCGACGGGTGCGGTGGTCAGCGACCGCAACCTCGGCGCCATCGCCTCGGCCGACCGCTGGGGAAGCGCCGGCACCGGCACCGCGACGTTCGCCTACCGGCTGGTGCTCGAGGAACCGGCCTTAGTCAGCATCGCCGCCCGGGTTCACGGGGCCGAGCGTCAACTCTGGAGTCTCGACGACCACTTCGTCGCCTCGGTAGCACCCCCGCCCGAGGCGCTCTCGTTCGGTTGGATGAAGATCTTCACGCTGCCGCTCCCCTCCGGTGAGCACCGGCTGCGCGCACAACTTCCGCGAGGCGCGGGGATCGACGTGATCCGGGTTCTGCCGAGGCGCGCATCGGATCGGGATTATCTGAACCTTCTGGAGAGCATGGGCTTCTCCGAAGGCGCACCGGGAGAAACCGTCTCACTACGAGGCGCGGAGAGCAATCTTTCGCATCCCGCGTTTCGGCCGCTGACGAACGATCTCCTGGTTCGGTCTTTCTCCGGAACCGCGCGGGCGATTCGCGTGTTGCAGGAAGACAGCCGCCGCCACTTCGAACGCCCCCTGTCTCCTGTCGTGCCGTCGGAACTCTGATGCGCGCTTCCACCGTTGCGATCGGTGCGGTTTTTCTCGCCTTCCCCGTAGCCGCGTACGGTGAAGGGGACCCGGAAAAGTTTCGCGTCGGCGCCAGGGTCCGGACCACGGCGGTCTACGACGACAACTTCGAGAACAACGATCAGAAACTCGATGACCTGGGCTACTGGATCGAGCCTCTCATCGAAGCCGAGTACCGGCGCCGCTCCATCCGTCTCCGCACGGAGCTCGGCGGCGACGTGCGTATCCACCCGCAGCACAGCGACGACAACGACGGGTTCGTCCACGCGGTGGGGGAACTCGATTGGAGACTCGGGCGCGGACTGACCTTCAAGTTGTCCGATGCCTTCGTCCCGAGCCCTCTGGAACTCGGTCAGCCGTCGGACGATGTCGGAAACCTCGGTCAAACGAACCGCGCGGAAGCGGAGCTCCGCTACGAGCGCGAGCTGGGGCAACGGCGCAGCGTCTTGTTCGGCGTCCGCGCTTCGCGCTTCGACACCGAAGGATTCGAAGCGACGCTCGATACCGACGGGGACGGCGCGGCCGAACTCGATCGCGATTTTCGCGCGGACTACTGGCAGGCAGATACGTACTTGGAACTGCAGCAGCGATTGGGTCGCAAGCACCGGCTGTACGTGCGGGGCGAGTTGCGGGAAAGGCGATTCGACGACTTCGAGGACGCGGACTTCGACGAAGTGTTCGGACTGGTCGGCATGAAAGGTCGGTTGGGAAAGCGCATCCGTTGGGGCGCCGCGTTGGGCTACGGGACTCTCAACTACGATCAGGGCGATCGCGACGGTCGCATGTTGGGCAACGCCAACCTCGAGTACGCGTTTGGCGCCGGCTACACGCTCGACGCGTCCGTCAGCCGTCGGCTGACCAGCGACGCGGCGTTCTCCGATCACCGCGAAACGACCTACCGGGCATCGCTCGAGAAGCGGCTCGGCGCTCGCACTCGGGTCGAGCTCGGCAGCTTCTTGACGAGCTTTCGTAACAGCGTCACCGGAGGCGGAGACAACCGCGTCTTTGGTGTCGATCTCGAGATACGGCGTCAACTCTGGCGCCGTTTCGAAGGCGCCCTCATCGGACAGCATTTCAAGAACGCCGGCGATCAAGGCGCCGACGACTTCAGGAAGAACCGTGTTTTTGTCGAACTCACTTATCGCTACTAGCCGCGTTGCGATCGGCTGCCTCTTGCTCTTCGCGGCAGGGATCGCGGGGGCGACGGACTACCGAATCCGCCCGGGCGATCTACTGGAGATCACCGTCTGGCGAGAGCCCGACCTGTCGGGCACCCACCGCGTCGGCGCCGACGGCGCTCTGCAGCACGTATTGGTCGGCGCGGTCCCCGTGGAAGGTGCCAGCCTGAGCGAGGCCGGCGCCTTGATCTCCGAGCGACTGGAGCGCGAATTCCTCCGCGAGGCGCGCGTGGCGATCACGCTCGTCGAATCGACGCATCGGCAGGCATCGGTCCTCGGCGACGTGCCGGCCCCCGGTCGTTACCCCGTCGACGAAGCGACGCACGTCCTCGATCTGTTGCTCGCCGCCTCGGTTGTTCACGGTGCGGGCGGAACGCTGCTTCGCTTCGAAGCGGCCCCGGACTCGGGAGCGGTCACGGAACCGACGGAGCGATTGCCCGTCGACGTCGCGGCCCTGCTCCAAGGGCGCTCTTTCGAAGACAACCATCGCGTCTTCCCCGGCGACGTTCTCGTCGTGAGCGCCGCACCGGGCGAGGTCAGCGCCGGCCCGCAGCGTCGAGAGCCGGTTCGCGTCGTCGGAGCGGTGGAGTCGCCCGGGGGATTCGAGCTCGAGCAGGCCAGCACCCTCCTCGACGCCGTGCTCGCGGCGGGCGGACTCGCCGAGTATGCGTCGGGAAACCGGGCACGTCTGGTGCGGGGCACGGGTGAGTCGCGCACCGAAACGCGCGTGCGCTTGCGCGATCTTCTGAAAGGGCGAGGCGCCCAAGAGAACCTCGCGCTCGAACCCGGAGACCTGTTGGTTGTTCCGGAGAGCTTCTTCTAGCCATGCTCGGACGCGAAGAGGGGAACGCCGAAGACGCGCGGTTGTCGGATTACGTCGCTTTTTTGCGGCGCCGGTTCCGCACCGCACTCGGCGTCTGCGCCGGCTTCATGGCGGTCGCGTTTTTCTGGAACGGCAGCCTGCCCGAGGTCTACGAGTCGAGTGCGCGCGTCGTGATTGGCTCCGCAACCCGCGGGTTCTTTAGCGACACCACCAATCCGATCGAGAGCTACTTGTTCGAGCGTCGCTCTTTCGAAACGCAGCTCGAGGTCATCGCGAGCGAACCCGTCGCGACCCTCGCGGCGATCGACCTCGGTTGGGTCGCGGAGGATGCGCCCCTCGAGGCGCGGCAACACGCGGCCGGACAAGTTCGCGGCGCTCTCTCCGTGCGTCATCTTCGCGACACCCGAATCGCGGTCATCGCGGCGCGCGATTCGAACCCGGCCCGGGCCCGGAACGTGGCAAACGCTGTTGCGCGCGCCTACATCGCTTTTTCTCAGCAGGAAGGGCAGGAGGCCCGTTTGCGTTCTGCCGCTTGGTTGACCGAGGAGCTCGACGAGATTCGCGGTCGATTGCGCACGCGTTCCGAGGAGCTCGTCGCCGCACCGCCAGCGGTGAGCGCCGCACCCGGGCAGGCGGCTCGCGGCCAATCGGAACGGCTCACGACGGCGTTGGGCGCGGCGGAGCTCGACTTGGTCGAGTTGCTGCAGCGCTATCGCGAGGGACACCCGCGCGTCGTCGAAGCGCGAGCGCGCGTCGCGCGTCTGCGCGGAAAGGCCGCGCCGCGCGTGGCGGAAGCGGACCAGGACGCGGCGACGCGCGCGAGACTGCTACAGCGGGACATCGAGCTCGATCATGAGATGTACGACGTTCTCCTCAAGAAGCTGAAAGAGATCGACGTATCGGGCTCGATCGGCGAGGCGAATCTCCGAATTCTCGAATCCGCGCGCATGAGCTCCGCACCCATCGCGCCGCGGACGACGCGCAACTTGGCCGTCGCTCTTCTGCTCTCGCTTTGCGCCGCGGTCGCCACGGCGTTCTGCATCGACAATCTCGACCGAAGCGTCGGAACGCCCGAAGAAATCAGACGCTTCTTGGGACTTCCCACCTTGGGCGTCGTCACCCGGCTCGCGCAGCACTCGGGCAGGGCGGGCGCGACCGGCACGAGCCCCGGCGGCGAGATGTTCCGGACCCTGCGGACGAACTTGCGTTTCAGCCACGTCGATGCCCCGCGTCGGGTCGTTCTCGTGACGAGCGCGGGGCCCGCGGAGGGCAAGTCGACGGTCATTGCGAACCTCGGTCGGTCGTTGGCAGCGAGCGGGCGCCGCACCTTGTTGATCGATACGGACCTTCGCAAGCCGTCATTGCATCGCGCCTTCGAGGTCGGACGCACCCCCGGCTTGGTCGATGTCCTGGCGGGCGACGCGTCGGTTACGGACGCCCTTCGCACCACGGAAACGGACGGCTTGGCACTCTTGACCTGCGGTCCGCGTCCTGCGAACCCGGCCGAACTCATCGAGTCTCGGAAGCTCCAAGAGCTCGTCGCGCAGCTGCGGGAGTCCTTTGACTACGTGCTCCTCGACTCGCCGCCTTCGGGCGGACTCATCGATGCGAGCTTGCTGTCGGTACTGGCCGACGGAGTCATCTTCGTCGTCGAACCCCGACGTTTTGATTCGCGCATCTTGCGCGGCGCCCTGCGTCAGCTCGAGCGGGGCGGAGCGCGCATCTACGGAGCGGTCCTCAACAAGGCGGAGCGCGACGACAACGCGTCGGTCTACGGCTACTACGAGTACGGAGAGCCGGCTGAAGTCGTCGCCGCGCCGGTCTCGACGCCGTGAGACACCTCGCGCTGCCGCTCGCTCTGTTGGCTTTGGTCGCGACGGCCTTGGTGGGCTATGGCGGTACCACGCCCTGGGCCGCGGCTCTGGCACACCTCCTGATTGCACTGACGGTTCTCGTCTTCGCGGTTGCTACACGCCGAACCGGCTCGATCAGCGCCTACGTGCTGGTGGGGTCATGGATCGGGCTCGGGGCGATGTCGCTCTCCATCGGAGACTCGGTCGACCCCGGTCTCGATGCCTTGGGCGCCTTGGTGGCTTCTGCGAGCGTGTTCTTGCTCGCCGAACGCGTCCGCGGTCGCCGCGCGGAGCGCTGGCTTGCGACTGGAATCGCGAGCCTCGCCGCCGTCGTCTCGGTGTGGGCGATCGTGCGGGTGCCGGCGGACGGCGATGCCCTCGGGCCTTTCGGAAACGCGAACCACCTGGCGTCCTGGATGCTGCTGCCGGGAGCCCTCGCGCTCGCCGCGTTTCTCGACTCCGACATCCGGAGGCGGGGCCGCCGAGAGTCGGGTTTCCTTTGGTTTCTCTTGTGCGGCGCAGCCGCTGCCGCCGTCGCGGTGACCGGTTCTCTCGGCGGGGCGATCGCGGGGGCGGTGGCCGCGCTGGTTGCGGTGGGAGGTCACCGGTTCGTCCGGAACGCGGAGATCCGAAAGGCCGCCGGACAACTCCCCGTGGCGAGGCTTCCGCGGATCGCCTCGCTTTCGCTCCTCGCAGCCTACGTGGCGCTCGCCGGAGCTCTGACCGTCGGTTCGTCACTCTTCCCCGACGGCATCTCCGTAAAATCGGTGGGAAGCGAGTCGTCCGTGGGGATGCGTTGGGCGGTTTACGGAGCGGCTTCGCGAGCCGGTCTCGAGCACGCGCCGCTCGGCTCCGGCCTGGGAAGCTTCGCGGAAGCCTTCGCCGCCGAACGGCCGCGAGGACTCCCCTACGGCGTTCGGTTCGCGCACAACGAGCCGCTTCACGGATGGGTGGAGCTCGGAGTGCCCTTCCTGCTTCTCGCGCTCGTGTCTCTCACCATCATGGCGAGGCGTCTTCCCGCGGCGCTCGCGCTCGCTCCCTCGCGCTTTCGCATCGGAGCGATGGCGGGGCTCGCCGGCCTCGCGGTGCACAGTTTGTTCGACTTCCCGCTCCACGTGCCGGCAATCGCTTGCGTGGCGGCGATCGGCTTGGGTTTTGCCTGGCGTCTCCCCCGAGAAGGAACCGGCCTGCGGCCGCAGTGGTCGAGTGCTGCGCTGGCGAGTCTGGGCGTGCTCGGGATCGGTTTGTCCGGCACCCAGCTCGTCGCGAGCGCAAACGAGGAGCTGGCCGTTCGGGCGGAAGCGGCCGGCGACTTTCAGGCCGCGCTCTCCCACGTCGAACGCGGCCTGCGCGCGCGCCCCTGGCGGCCCTCGCTGCGGCAACTGCGCGCCGACAACCTGGAATACGCGGCCGTCTTCGATGGCGCAAAACTCGGAGACTCGTCCGTTGCCGACGCGCGCGCAGACGCCATCGCGGTAGCGCCGAGGCGCGCGAATTTCCGCCTGCAGTTCGCTCGGGCTCTCGCGGAGGCAGGTGACGCGGACCGCGCGCGCGAAGAAATCGCGGCGGCGAAGCGCCTCGACCCCGCATCTCCGGCGCCACTGCTCGCCGCCGCGAATCTCGCTTTTCGCAGCGGAGACCTGTCCCAGGCGGAAGAGCAGATCCGGGCGGCGATCGCCCTCCACCCGGGCTTGGCTTCGGAACTCGCACGTCACGCTCCGGTATTGTGGGGACGCGTGCACGCGGTGTCCCTGGCCGAACCGGGGACGAAGAAATGATCCGGCCGAACGCGAACACGCAGTGGGTCCTGGGGGCGGCGTGCGGCGCAGCACTCGCAGGCGTGTTGGCCCTCGCCCCGCTCGGGCTTTCGGTCGCCCTCGCGGCCTTCTCTCTGCTGTTCGTTCCCTCGCTACTCCTGCTCGCGCGCGAGCCCTTCGAGCGACGGGTTTTCTGCGCGGCCGTGGGCGCACGTGCCCTCTTGGCGGTCGTGATCTACTACAGCGGAGTTTCGGACTTCTTTGCCCTCGATCCGGTGCGGTACGAGCGTCTCGGCGCCGAGCTCGCTGCCTACTGGTCGGGCTCGCAGAGCGCGCCGCCGCAAATCTACGGTCGCGTCGGCTACTACGCGTGGAATGCCGCCATCTATTTCGTGTTTGGCCACGAGCCCCTCGCGCCGACACTCATCAACGCCGTGATCGGCGGATGGTGCGTGATCTTCGCGAGCCGTGTCGCCGGAGTGCTCTCGGGAGAACGGGCGGCTCGCTACACGGCGTTGGTCTGCGCGTTCTGGCCATCGCTCATGCTGTGGTCGAGTCTCAATCTCAAAGACGCGCAGGCGATCTTTCTGATTCTGGCGGCGATCCTGGCCGTCCAAAAGCTCTCCGCCCGGCCCTTGGCAGCCGGGGCCTCGGCCTTTGCAGCGATCGCACTACTCAGTCAGATCCGCGGCTACATGGCGCTGGTCTTGCTCCTCTCGATGTCGCTCGGCGTTCTGATACCGCGACTCGCGCGGGTGTCTCTCCTTGTGGTGCCCGCCGCGGTCGTCGCGCTCGCGTTGCTGCCGAGCTTGGAGCTCTTTCAGGAGCTGGCTCAGGAAGTCACGCTCGAGCAGCTTTCGAGAACGCGCGGGAAACTCGCGGCCGGCGCGTCGGCGTATTTCGCGGACGCCGATCTGTCGACTCCGCGCGCGGCGCTGTCGTTCTTGCCGATCGGACTCACGTACTTCTTTCTAGCCCCGATGCCGTGGCATTTGCTCAGCGGGCGTCAGTTGATGGTCCTCCCCGAAATGCTCGCGTGGTACGGACTGTTGATTTGGATTGCGCGGGGCGCCATTTCGCTGCTGCGCACGCGATCCAGGGAGACGCTGCCGGTTCTCCTGTTCGTCGCCACGGCGTCGGTCTCTTACGCGATGGTGGAGGGGAACCTCGGCACGGTGTACCGACATCGCGCGCAGGTCGTGGTTCCGTTGCTGGTCTTCGCGGCCCACGCGCTCGCCGAAGCAAAGGAAGAACGTCGACGCCCGCTGCCCCTGGCGCCGGCGGTGAGTCCCGCATGACGGTGGGTTGGCTCGTGGAGAACGCGGCTCCGTTTGTGTACGAGGAAGTCGCCGCCCTGAGGAAGCGGGGAATCTCGGTTTCCGTCGCGTCGGTGTTCCGGCCTTTCGGCGCACAAGATTGGACCGAAGCGTTCGACGGGCCGGTGTTCTATCCCGCACGCGGTCGGCGCGGTTGGCTCCTTCGTTCGATCCAAAACGCGGCGCGTCGACCCCTTGCTTTTGCGAGGGTGATGAACCGCGCACGGCTCGAGCGCGCGCCGTACCGGTTGGTCGCGCTCGCCGCCGAGTTGGCCGAGCGGGCGAAGGTCGAGGAATGGACCCATGTCCACGGAACGTTCGCGACGTTTCCGGCCTGGGTCGCTTGGGCGGTCGCCGAGATGCGGTCGATTCCCTTCAGCATGACGGGCCACGCGTACGATGTGCAGGAGCCGCGACCCTGGTTGCCGAGAGTGATCGACGACTGCGCGTTCGCTCGGGCGATTTCGACGGAAACCGCCGGCCGGATGAAGCGACTGGCCGCGAGCGGAAACGGCCGCTCGAAGATTCGGGTCGCACATTTAGGGGTCGACACCGAGCGTTTCGCGCCGAGTGGCGAGCGCCGCCGACGCGGTGCGCCGCGCATTCTTTGCGTCGCGAATCACGTCCCGGAAAAAGGGATCGAGCACCTTCTCGATGCCGCCCGCCAACTGGCCGAGGAGGGCACCGAAGTGCGCGTCGAGCTCGTCGGCGAGGGCCCGCTCACGGACTCGCTCCGCGCACGCGCCTCGCGTCTCGGGTTGACGCCGCGCTCTGTGGTCTTTCGCGGGCGTCGCGATCGAGAGCAGGTACGCCGAGCGCTCGCTCGCGCGACGATTTTTGCTTTGCCGTGCAGCGCGGGTGGGGGCGTCGATCACGACGGGTTGCCGGTGGCGATTCTGGAAGCGATGGCCTGCGGTCTCCCGCTGGTCACGACGCCGGTGGGCGGTATCCCCGACGCGATCGAAGACGGCGAGAACGGGCGTCTCGTCCCGCCGGACGACCCGGCCGCTCTCGCGCGCACGTTGTCGGAACTGCTGACGGATCCCGCACAGCGGCGTCGGTTGGGAGCGAGCGCCCGCCGATCCGCGGAGGAGCGATTCTCCGCCAGCGCGGCGGCGCGGCGGCTCGATGTTCTTCTGTCGGGCACCGTGTCGGGAGCCCGCGCATGAGGGCACCTCGCGTCTTGTTGGCGGCCTACTACTTTCCGCCCGTCGCGGGGGGCGGGGTCACGCGCACCCTCGCTTTGATCGATTCCCTGCGTCGGCACGGCGCCCACCCGTCGGTAGTGACCGTCGACGACGCGGCTTGGACGCGCGACCCGACCCTGTGCGCGGGAATCTCCGAGGTGCCCGTCGTTCGCGTCCCGAATCCCGATTGGGGTCGCGTCCGTCGCCGTGGAACGGTGTCGGCTGGACGACCCGGAAGAGGGCGTCTGCGCAAAGTGCTCGTCCCCGATCTCCACGTCGGGTGGAGTGTGCTCGCCGCTGCGGTCGTCGCCGGGATGGCACGCGCCAACGCCTTCGACGTCGTCTACACCACGGCGCCGCCGTACTCCGCACACGTCATCGGGTACGTCGCGCGTCGTTTGGGTAAGCGTTGGGTCGCGGATTTCCGCGACGCTTGGATCGATGCGCCGGACCGACAAGGGCTCGGCCCGCGGCGACTCGCTGTTGAGAAACGGCTCGAAGCCGCCGTGTTTCGGCACGCCGATCGGACGATCTTCGCGTCGGCAGGTGCTCGGCGCCGCGCGATCGCGCGCCATCCGAACCTCGCGAACCGCAGCGAGGTAACGCTCACGGGCTTTGACCCCCGTCGCTACGTAGGCGCGGCCGATCCGGTTCCGACGCGCGCCGAACGCCGCTACCGGTTGGTGCACGCCGGCAACGTCGGACTCGATGCGAAGGCCTCGAGGGCGACCGCATTCCTCGACGTCTTGGCGACGTGGCGGGAGCGGCATCCCGAAGTAGAGACGTCCGTCGACGTGACGTTTCTCGCAGCGGAGGCGTGGTTCCGCGGTGAAATCAACCGTCGGGAGCTCCAGCGGTTCGTACGCATCGAACCCGCCTGCTCGCGCGGAGACCTCGCAGCGAGGCTCGAGCAGGCGCATCGATGTTTGCACATCGCGCCTCCGGGACCGCGTGGTGCCGACCCGATTCCGGGAAAGCTTTTCGACGCCCTGGGCTCCCGCCGTCGCTTGTTGTCCTTCGCCGACGGGGGCGCGCTGTCGGAGCTCTTGCAGCAATACGACTGGGGCGAGGCTTTCGCCCCAAGCGACACCGAGTCGCTGATCCACTTCCTCGAATCGGAACGCCGGGGGGTGCTCGCGGGGACTTACGTTCCCGTCCTGACCGACGCGGCTCGCTCGTCGTGCACGAACGAAGTGGCTCTCGAGGGCCTCGTTCGGGCGATTCTCCGAGAAGAGCGCGAGGAACGATCCCGGCAAACGGCGTTCGCGCCTTGGGGAGCGACGCCATGAGAGTGTCTGTCAGTCTCGTGACGCACCGCAGTCGATCGCATATCGACGCTTGCCTCGCTGCACTCCGTACGCAGCGCGAAGTCGCAGAGATTCTCGTGGTGGACAGCGGCAGCGACGATGGTACGACGCAACACTTGCGGAGAACCCATCGCGATGTGTGGGTCGACGCGTCCGCCGAGAACGTCGGTTACGCGGCTGGACACAACCGCAACTACCGGCGCGCCACCGGGGACGCGTTCCTCGCGCTGAACCCGGACGTCGTCATGGATCTGAACTGTCTCGAACGACTCTGCGGCGCTCTGGCCGATCGAGCCGATATCGGCTCGGTCGGGCCCAAACTACTGCGCGCTCGTACGAACAGTCTGGTCGATTCCGCGGGGATCGAACGCGATGTCTTGCGCGGAAAGTTCCGCGACCGCGGTGCGGGCGAGGCATCGAGTCGATATCGCCAACGCGAAGAAGTGTTCGGGATCTGCGGGGCCGCCGCGCTCTACCGGAGGGAGGCGCTCGAAGAGGTTTCCGGGAAAGAGCGCGCTCCGTTCGCCGAATCATTTTTCATGTACTACGAGGATGTCGACCTGGCGTGGCGTCTTCGCCGGGCTGGGTGGAAGAACGTTTTCGTACCGACCGCGCGCGCACACCACCGACGCGGGGGCGCAGGGGCGGCGTCGGCGTTTACGGAATACCACCTCGTGCGAAACCGCCTCTGGGTTTCCGTGCGAAATGCGAGCTTGGCCGAATTCGCGTGCGAAGCGCCGGGTCTTCTCTTGTTCGAAGCCGCGAAGTGCGTGCAGGCCACGCGCCGAGGCCATCTGCGTCGTGCGCTGAGGGATCAGTGGCGCGGCATGGCTCGGGCGTGGTCGGAGAGGGCGCCGTGAAGATCGCGCACGTCGCCAACACCGATTACTTCTGCGGTTTCCTGCTGCGGGATCAGTTGAGGAAGCTGCGCGACTCCGGGCACGAGGTCCACGCCGTGAGCGGCCCCGGCCCGCTTCTCGATGCCCTCGGTGCCGACGGGATTCGCGTGCACACCGTCGAGAACGCGCGCCGGATCGATCCCGGGCGAGACCTGCGAACGCTCTTCTCCTACGTGCGTTTGTTCCGTCGAGAGGCGTTTGATCTGGTCCACACCCACAACCCGAAGGTGAACGTCTTGGCGAGTGCCGCCGCCCGCATCGCGGGAGTGCCGCGAGTGGTGTCTACGCTTCACGGTCTCTACTCCCACGAGGGGCAGCGGGCAGCCGTGCGACGCCTCTGGCGGGGATTCGAGTCGGTGGGCGCACGGTTCGCAGATCTCGTCCTGTGTCAAAGCGCCGAAGACGTCCGCACGGCGCGTTGGCGCCGCATCGTTCCGGACGAGAGCCTGCGACGGTTGGGCAACGGAGTCGATCTTCGACGATTCGACGCGCGCCGCTTTCGCTCGGAGGACAGCGCCGCGCTCCGCCGCCGCTTCGGCATCGCGGCGGACGAACGGGTCGTGGGTTTTGTCGGTCGTCTCGTGCGCGAAAAGGGCGTAGAGGATCTACTCGCCGCTTGCCGTCGTCTGCCTCGCACGCGTGTGTTGTTGGTCGGACCGGACGAGCGCGGAGAAAAAAGCGACGCGTTGGATCCCCGCGCGTTGCGAGCGGCTCCCGGCGTCTCGTGGCTCGGCGTGCGAAACGACATGCCGTCGGTGTTCGCGACGTTCGACGCCTTTGTCTTGCCGTCCTACCGGGAGGGGTTCCCCCGCTCGCTGGTCGAGAGCGCAGCGATGGGAATCCCCGCGATTGCGACGGACATTCGCGGTTGCCGCGAAGTGGTCGTGCCGGGACAGACCGGTTGGCTCGTTCCGGCGCGGGCGCCCCACGTCTTGCGCAGCGCGCTCGAGGGGCTGCTGCGCGATGCTTCGCGTCGCCGACGATTCGGCGAAGCGGCCCGTCGCCGAGCGGAAGCGAACTTCGACGAGCACGCCGTTTTCGAGCGGGTCGCGCGGGCTTACGCGGAGCTCCCGCTCCGCCGTCCTGCTGCTGCGCCGCGCGTCCCTGCGCGTGCAGAGAGCCCGGCAACCCGCTGAATCCGCGGACCATTTCCCTAAAGCCGAGGGCGGGTCCCTCCGAAGAAACCAGGAGCGGCGCGTCCCTGGTTGTCCGGTGTTCGACTACGGGTGAGTGCGCGCGGAAGGAGGGGATTTCGTGTTCGTGATTCCCAGGCAATCCCCGCCGGCGAGACGCTGGCTAGCGCACCTCGTTCGTGCCTCGGCGGGTGCGATTCGCCCCGGCGACCTGTTCGACGACGTGCTCCCGTTCGACACGGCCGAAGCCGTTTCTCTGGCGCGACGTCACCGGGTCGGTCCGCTGATCCACCGCGGGTTGGCCGATGGGAGAATCGCCGATTCGCTGCCCGACGCGTTCGCTCGGGCTTGTCGCGAACTGTATTTCGCGACGCTCCGCAAAAACATCGTCGCGCTCGAGACCGCCGGGCCGGTTCTCTCGCACTTGGCGGCCGCCGGCATCGCCAGCGCACCCCTCAAGGGTTGGGCGCTGCTCACCGGCGCCGAGCCGGTCTACGCCGACGCGGGCATGCGGCCGATGGACGACCTCGATCTCATCGTTCCGCGCGCGGAAGTCGACCGCGCGACGCGCATCATCGAAGCCCACGACTTCCGAGCCATCGCGCCTCGCGGTCCTCGGCTCGCTGCGGGGCACGAGATCGCGTTTCACCGGCAAGTCGCAGGCGTCGATCTTTTCGTCGAACTCCACTTTGCATGGGCCGGTAGCGAAAGCTTGATGCGGCAGTACGCGATGGGCGGGGAGACGTTCCTCGAGGCCTTCTGCTCCGATTGCGGACCGGGAGAACCCCGGCAACCGACACGGATCGGACACCTTCTGTTCGTGGCGGTGCACGCGGCGCGACACGCGTTTCGCCGCTGGCTCTGGTTGCTCGACCTCCACCGGATTGTCGACGGGGTGGCTGGTGAGCCGGCACTGGATTGGTCCGAGGTCGTTCGCACGGCGAGCGAGCACCGGTTGCGGCGTCCGCTGTACGCGGGCCTCGCGGCGGCGCGCGAGCTCCTTCGGACGCCGGTGCCGAAGGAAGTGCTCGCAGAGCTCGCGCCGGGACCGGTGCGACGCCGCCTTCTGCACAGCAGCTTGCGGCCGAGTGCGGCGCCGAGCGAAGCCCAGCGTCGCGATCGCGTGGCGAAGCTTCTCTTGGGGGAGTCGTGGTGGGATGTGGCGCGAACCGCGGCCTGGGCGTCGAACCCGGGTCGCTCCTGGTACGAGAAACGCGGGGAGCGCTCGGATCTCGCTCAGCGGATCGCCAACCCGGTACGAATGCTTCGCGGAGCGCCTCGGCCGAATCTGGAGCCGCGCAAGTGACCGAGAGCGCTTGCGCGCGAAGGGTCGAGGGGGTGATCTCTCGGACGATCGCCGGAGAGACGGTTCTCGTTCCGATTCACAGTCGCGCGGAAGAGCTCGGGCTCTTCACACTCAATTCCGTCGCCAGTTTTATCTGGGAACGGATGGACGGGCGCCCTCTTCGCGACATCGCATCCGAGCTGGCGGCCACCTACGACGTCAGCATCGAAGAAGCGACGACGGACCTCACGCACTTTGCACGAGAACTCGTTGCCGCCCGCTGCGCCGAGGTGTGTTGATGGTTGCGCCCGAAGTGAACCTCCGAAGCGTCCGAAGCGATGCCCTCACGCGCGACTACAAGCGGCGGATCGTCGAGGATCGCGTTCCCGTCTCGGCGTCCATCGAGCTCACGTACCGTTGCAACCTGCACTGCGGCCACTGCTACTGCCCAAAGGGAGAGCGTTCACAGGAACTATCGACGCAGGAGATCTCGGATCTCATCGACGAGATGGCCGACATGGGGACGCTCTTTCTGCTGATGACGGGCGGGGACCCGCTGTTGCGGAAGGATTTCCCCGAGCTTTATCGCCACGCCAAGGAACGCGGGCTTCTCGTCACGGTCTTCACAAATGGCACGTTGATCGATGAAGACATCGCCGACCTGTTTCGCGAACTCCCTCCGTACCTGATCGAAATCTCGCTCTATGGGCTCACTCGCAAGACCTATGAGACCGTCGTCGCCGTTCGCGGTTCGTACGATCGCTGTCTCGCCGGGATCACGCGAGTTCTTCGCGATGGACACCGGCTCGCGCTGAAATGCCCGGCGACGTCCGACAATGCCCACGAAATTCCCGAGCTCGCGCGTTTTGCCAAGGATCTGGGAGTCGACTTCCGCTACGACCCAGTGATCCTCGCGACGATGGAGGGCAAGACGCACACACACGCCATGCGACTCACGGCGGAGCAGGTCGTCGCCCTCGAAGCGGCCGACGTCGAGAAGGACCGGGCGTGGACGAGCTACATGGAGGAAGCCCCTGCGGTTCCCGAGAACGATCGGCTGTTCTCGTGTGGCGCCGGGAAGAACTCGTTCCACATCGATCCCTACGGAAACGTCCAAGTGTGTCTGATGGTGAAAAATTTCCCCCGCAACGTGCGAGAACGCTCGCTTCGCGAGATCTACTACCAGGAATTCCCCGAGATCCTCGCGATCAAACGCAAGCCGGAAACGAAATGCGGCTCGTGTAGCCACCGGGCGACGTGCAACAACTGTCCGGGGATGGCGCTCTGGGAAACCCAGACCAACGACGGGCACGTCGAGTTCGCTTGCCAGCTATCGCAAGTTCGGGCGGAAACGTACGGCCCGCCAGAAGCTTCGAGCGGCGCGTGCGGTTCCGGTGGTTGCGGTAGCGGCGGCTGTGGAGCCGCGGAATCGCTGCTTCAGATCGGGGGCATCCGATGACCGAGGAGAGCGGACGGAAACCCTACGAGGCGCCGGAGATTCGCAGAGTTGAACTCGACGTGATGGCGAGTTTCCCGGACAACTGCAAGATGGATGTCGGGACCGGGGGGTTTGGGGGTGCCGCGGGTTCATGCCAGCAGTCGAGCCTACCGACGGTGATGTGCATGAACATCGGCTCGTAGCCGACGTGCGCGTTCTCGAGGTCGCGGGTGTGCGCATCGCGGTCGAAGTACCCCGGGAGTTGCCTTGGACGTGGCCGGACGGTCCGCTGACGCGATTCGCCGGCGCGGACGCAGGCCGCGCCGACGTGCGCGTCGCCGTTCGAATCGGAAAGCCCGTCGTCAGTGCCAGGGCGCTGTCGTACGACTCGGGCGGCGGGATCTTTGACGTCGTCGCAAGTCGCGACACTCTGGAGATCGTTCTGCGCATCCGCGGCGAGATCCAGCGCGTGGCGCGATTCGACCGCGACTTTCGCGATGGCGAAGTCACGCTCGCCCCGGATTCCTTCTACGCGACCGAGAACTACTACCCCTTGGCCTACCCCCTCGACGAATGGATCTTCTTCCACCGCATCTTGCGGGAGAGCGGGTTGCTGGTTCACGCCTGCGCGGCGGAGCGGTCCGGGCGCGCGTTGTTGTACTGCGGTCGCTCCGGCGCCGGGAAGAGCACCACCGCGAAGTTGCTGCGGCGCTACGCCGACGCTTCCGTGCTCTCAGACGATCGCATCGCGCTGCGGGTCGAAAAAGACGGAATCTGGGCGCACGGCACGCCCTGGCACGGCGAAGCGCCGCTCTCCGAACCGCGCGCCGCGAAGCTCGTCGCGATTCACTGGATCGAGCACGCCGCACGCCTCGTACACTCGCCGATGCGGGGGGCCCGTGCTGCGGTGGCTCTGCTGGGCAACGCTTTTCTCCCCGCCTACGACGACAAGGGCGCCGCCGCCGGTCTTGCAGTCGCAGAGGAAATCGTCGCGCGGGTACCCCTCGCGAAGCTCGGCTTCCCGAAAGATCGCCGCATGGTCGATCACGCACAGTCCCTCTGGTCGAACGCCGGTGGGAGCGCGCTGGCGTGAGCGACGCTCCGCCGGCTTTTGCTGCACACGAGCTCGCCTTGACCGAGGCTCTTCGAAAAGGAGCCGTGTGGATCCGACCGTGCGGTGTGTCGATGCGCCCCACACTCGTCGAAGGCGATTCTGTCGAGCTCGCGCTCTTACCGGCGCGCTGGGGCGCGATCGCTCTGGTGTCCCACCGAGGAAGGTTGTGGCTCCACCGGTTGGTATGGCGCCGCGGCGGGCGGTGGTTGTTGTGGGGCGACGCGCGAGCGCGTCCCGAGGGCTGGGTGGAAGAACGGCAGATCCTCGCGATCGCCGTGGCGCGCCGCCGCGATGACGGACGGGCGCTCGACCTCGTGCGCGGTCCGGCGCGCCTTCTGGGGCTCTGCGCCGCAGCCGTCCGACGCCCTTTGCGCCGTCTACGCGCCCACGCGCAGCGAGCCACGCCGCTCCGCGCGCCCTAGAGCGATCCGCAGGAGCGCGGAGGACAGGCACCATCCCAGCGCAGCCATCCAGGTGAGATGCAAGAGGGGCTCTGCGAGCTGACGCAGCGACGCGCCTGCAAACAACGCATCGCGGAGGGCGTCGATTCCGATGTAAAGGGGCAGCCACGAAGCGAGGACCGCGGCGGGGGCGGGGAGGAGCTCCGCCGGAAAATAGACGCCGCCGAGGAGCGTCATCAGCGCGAGCGACCCGCTGACGAACAAGTGCGCCCGTCGAGTGGCGAGCCACACCGCCGCTCCGGCGATGCCCACCGGAAGCATCGCGATTAGCGTGAGCGCGGCACACACCGAAGCGCCGATCCAATCGGGAGAGAATCCGGAGCTGCCGCGAAGCAACCAAAGCCAGGCGGCGGCGCCGTAGGCTGCCATTTGGATCGAAGCGAGGAGAAGTGCCGCCGTCGCGGCGCCGGCGAGAATCCCGGCGACGGGAGCCCCCGCTGCGATCGCGATTTCGAGCGTTCCCTCAGACGCGTCGCGCGCGAAGCCGTTCGCCACCGAACCGGCGACCACGGCGACCGTTTGGAACAGGATCAACCCCGATACGACGAATGCGAAGTAGTCGCCGCCGACGAGCTCGTCCGGCGCGCCGTCGACGAGACGGGCGATGAAAAAATAGACGACCAGCCCGAGCAAACCGGACGCCAGCCCCGCGGCGGCAACCCAGCCGTAGGATCGCTGAATCGACAAGTCGCGTCGGATCACGCCCAGTGCCGTCGCGCATCCGGCGCGCCAATGCGGGCGCACGGCCGCGGTCACGCGGCGCGTTCCAAA
This sequence comes from Myxococcota bacterium, assembly GCA_965223705.1. Taxonomy (GTDB): domain Bacteria; phylum Myxococcota_A; class UBA9160; order UBA9160; family UBA6930; genus UBA6930. The sequence continues at coordinate 1,534,759 of OZ245015.1, forward strand.
GCCGATCGCGTCAGCCGACCTTCACGCAGGGTGAGCCACCCCGAGCAGTGTTCGGCGACGTGCCGCGGTTGGTGCGAAACCCAAAGTGCCGTCCGGCCCAACGCGCGAAGTTCCTCGGTGAGGCCGCGGTGGATGTCGTCCGTGCTGTCGGGATCGACCGCTGAGGTGGGCTCGTCGAGAAGTGCGAGTGTCGCAGGGGAGGTCAGGATTCGGACGAGGCCTGCGCGTTGCAGCATGCCCTGTGAGCATGCGTCGGCGCGAACGTCGAGGTCGCTCGCAATGCCGAAGCGCTCACTCAGCCGATCGATCTCCCGATCGATCGCGTGGGAGAAAGCGCCGGACCAGCTCCCCGCGTAGCGCAGGTTCGCGCGCAGGCTGAGTCTGCGCTGAAAGCGGCCGCCGGCCTCTCCCGACCAAGCGATGGCGCCGCGCCGGCGAGCCGCGACCGCGCCGAGCGCGCCGACGCGTACGGTCCCGCGATCCGGGCGGAGCAGGCCGGCGCACAGGCGCAGCAGGGTGCTTTTGCCCGCTGCATTTCTTCCGCCGATCCCGACGATTCCCCCTCTGGGGACTTCGAGGCTCAACCCATCGAGGACGGCGTGCCCGTTGAATGCCTTCCGCACGTCGTGCAGTTCGAGAAACACGCCTCCAATTTCGGCGCCGTACAGGAAAACCTTGAGTCCCGAGATTTCGAGAAAACCCGCTGCAGACGCGAACTTCACGCCGCAATCACCGCTTCGTGATACATTGGACAAGCTGTATCGGACCCGGTGTGCTTGTTCTGAGCGAGCTCGAGGGGAGCGGGATGAGAGAGCTCATCGAAGCGATCGTGAAGGCTTTGGTCGATCAGCCCGACGAAGTCCAAATCAAGGAAGTGATCGGCGACCACGCCCACGTTCTCGAATTGCGCGTCGCCAAAGAAGATCTCGGAAAGGTGATCGGCAAGGGCGGGGCGCATGCGTCTGCCATCCGAACGATCATGGCCGCGGCCAGCGGCAAAGAGAAGAAGCGCTACATCCTGGAAATCATCGAGTTCTAGGAACTCGCTTCGCAAACCGCGCGGCAAGTCCCCCTCGCGCGAAGCACGATATTGAAACTGCAGTTCCGAAACGGGTATCGCCCGAAAGGGCGGATTGATGCCCGTTCACCGCAGTTCGGTGACTTAGCGCCGCGGCTGCGGGTGGCTTGGGTTGGCACGTGTGTTGCGATCACCAAAACGAAACGTGAGCCCGGTCACCCGCGGGCCCCCAACGCGGAGAAACAACATGAATGCCACTTTTCCGGCGGAAGAACAGTATCGGCGCGGACGCGACTTACTGGCAGACGACGCTCACCCCGAGGCGTTGGAGCATTTTCGAGCGGCCTACAACCTCGATCGCGCGAACCCCCGGTACCGCTCCTATTATGGGCTCGGCTTGGCGACGGTTGAGCGCCGCTTCGACAAGGCGCTCGAGCTGTGTCGTTCCGCGGCGAAGGAAGAATTCTTCAACCCGGAGCTCTACCACAACTTGGCTCGCGTCCATCTGGCTTTCGGGTTCAAGGCCGAGGCGATTCGCTACCTGCGCCGCGGCCTCATGATCGACCCCGGCAACGGCGAGATGAGCACAGAGCTCGCGGGCCTCGGCGTTCGCAATCGGCCCGTTCTGACGTTCCTGCCGCGCAGGCATCCGATGAACCGCATGTTGGGCCGAGTTCGCCATTGGTGGCGCAGCGGTCCCGGCCGCATCGCCAGCATGGCAACGACTCGCGCCCTCGGTTAGGCCGCGGCGCCGTTTGCCGTCCGGTTGACGGCGCGAGGCCCACGGACTATCTCTCCGGCTCCGCCGCCTCAGGCGGAGTTCGAGGGGTAGGCCTCCGTGGGCAACGTCATCAAAAAACGCCGCAAGAAGATGCGGAAGCACAAGAAGAAGAAGCTCCTCAAACGCTCGCGGCACAAGCGCAAGCGCTAATCTTGGGGACCCGGCGCGGCGGAGCCGCGCCACCCCGCTACGCTCGCGTTCCGCTCGCTGCGTACTCTCTCCGCGCTTCGCGCTCCGTTCGCTTGCTCTGGCTGAAGAACGGTCCTTCCGGTCCGTTGGCTGTTAGGGGAGTAGGCAGCCGCCCGCAATCTGCCCAAAGTGCGAAGCACCGAGGGAATCGGGCATGCGAGCGCCCGAAGTTCGAAGCATTCGAGGCGACCGCCATGCAAGCGACCGGAGTGCGAAGCGCGACGGAAGCGCGCAGCGAGCGGAACGCGAGCGTAGCGGGGTGGCGCGGCTCCGCCGCGCCGGGACTCCCCAGATGAGTAAGTTGCTCGCAGCTTTAGCCTCCATCACCTTGATTTTTTTCTGTTTCTGACTTGACGGGCAAGTTTTCGTGTTGTTAGCGTCAGCCGCAATTGTGGCTCTAGTGCCGCGGATTGCTGTGGAAATGAAGGCAGTCTCGCAGCCAGTTTGTCTTTAAGTCGACAGTTGCACACTCCGATAGGAGTCGTGAGCTGTAGGCGGCGGACAAGCAGCATGGGAGCGGGTTGATCCCCTCTCTCGATGCATCAATGCAGCGCGGCCGAGGTGCTCGAGACCACCACAAGGGGGGTGACCCAGAAATGGCAGCACGCAAGAAGGCGACCCGCAAGAAGGCTACGCGTAAGAAGGCTACGCGAAAGAAGGCCACGCGGAAGAAGGCGACTCGCAAGAAGGCCGCGCGTAAGAAGGCTACGCGCAAGAAGGCCACAAGGAAGAAGGCTACGCGTAAGAAGGCTACGCGGAAGAAAGCCACCCGGAAGAAGGCTACGCGGAAGAAGGCTACGCGCCGCAAGAAAGCGACGCGAAAGAAGGCCACCCGCAAGAAGGCCACCCGCCGGAAGAAGGCTACGCGGAAGAAGGCGACCCGCAAGAAGGCCACTCGAAAGAAGGCCACGCGGAAGAAAGCCACACGCCGCAAGAAGGCTACGCGCAAGAAGGCGACCCGGAAGAAGGCTACGCGTAAGAAAGCTACGCGGAAAAAGGCCACCCGGAAGAAGGCCGCGCGCAAGAAGGCGACTCGCCGGCGACGTCGAGCTTCCTAGCTCGAAGTCGGGGCAGACCTTCAGGGAGTCTGTGGACCCCGGCCGGCACCTCGCCGGCCGGGGTTTCCTCGTTCTCCTCGGCCTTTCGGTCGGGACTAGAGTCCTCTAGGATCCTGCGTTCCGGAACCAACGAGGAATAGCTCCATGGCGCGAATTACCGTAGAAGACTGCATCAAACGGGTTCCGAACCGTTTTCATCTGGTTCAGATGGCGGGTATCCGGACCAAGCAATTGAAGAAAGGTGCGAGGCCTCTCGTCGCTGAGACGGAAAACAAAGAGGTCGTCACCGCCCTGCGAGAGATCGCTGCGGGCTACATCAAGCCCGACTACGCGGACGAAGAGGAATCTTTCGAGTAGCCCTTCGGCGGCTACCCGACCACCTGGATCGGCAGACGAACCGTCACCGTGGTCCCCTGAGCAATCTCGCTCGACAGCGAGACCGAGCCACCCAGCAATTCGATGAGCTCGCGGACGAGCGCCAAGCCGAGTCCCGAGCCGCGGTACGCCGACGTCTGGGTATCGTCGACCTGAAAGAAATCGTCGAAGACGAGTTGCTGATCGTCGTGACAGATACCGACGCCGGTATCGCGAACTGAACACACGAGGGAATCACCTTCGACGGCGGATTCGATCTCGATACGACCGGCCTCGGTGAATTTCACGGCGTTGTCGAGAATCAAGTAGAGGATCTGACTGATCTTGGCCAAGTCCGTCCGGATCTTCGGATACGGATCTTGAAGCTGCTTGAAGATCTCGACGGGTTTTCCGGCCAGCGTGTCCTGCACGCTGAAGATCGCCTCTTCCACGACTTCTCGGAAGCTCACTTCCTGCGACTCGGGAACCATGGGCTGCTGCCGGATTTGCCACAGGTCGAGGATGTTCTGCAGCGTCCGCAAGAACGAGGTGCCGTCGTCGAGGGCGCCCCGCAGCGCCAGTTTCCCGCTCTCGCTCAAGTTCTCGTTCTCGCCGGCCAACACCGCGATGATCGCTTCGATGATCCCGTTCAACGGCGTGCGCAACTCACGCGACATTTTTTCAATGAAGTCGCTCTTGAGTTTGTCGACCTGACCGAGCTTTTCCTCGTTTTCGAGCAGGGCGATGTCCTGCGCGAACAACGCTTCCGAGAGGCGCAAGACCTCATCGGCATCTTCGCCGGCGTCGGGCTCGCCGGCGACCAGAGGACTTCGCTCGAGGTGAAGCGCGATGATCTCCGCGATGTCGAGGAGTTTTTCTCGCGCGACGCCCTGAACGAGTTCCGGTGATGCGACGGCCAGCGCACCGACGTGGCCTCGTTCGATTCGCAAGGGGGTAAGCCACAAACCGCCCGCGGAACGTCCTCCCAAAGACTCGAGAGGCGCAGCCGTCATCGTTTGGTCGTTCGCCAGGCAAGCGGCTACGTGGGGGAGGGCTTCGGCAACCGCTCGATCTCGCGCTGCGTCGTCGTCGATCCCCAGCGCATGAAGGGGGCGAATGCCGCCGTTGTCTTTGCTCTGGCTGGCGAAGAGGAACACGACACCGCCGCGTGACGCGCGCGCCGCTTCGGCGAGGCGGACGCCGATCGGGCCAGTGGGCGAGAAGCCGGAAGCTCCTTGAGAGGTGACGTCAGCCACCGCTAGAACCGGTCGTCCGAGTCGATCTCGACGGGGCTCTCTTCTTTTTCCTGATCCGGATCCGCCGGGCCGTCACCTTCGAGCGACAGGGTCGTTTCGAAATCCGTCGGGTTGCTGGCCGCACCGACCGCGGTTTCGCGAGAAATCTTGTGCGCGCGCAAGAGGTCGAGCAGGTGCTGGTCGAAGCTCTGCATGTGGTCGCCACGACTGCGCGCAAGGTATTCGGGAATTTGAGCGGTCTTTTGGGGATCTCGAATACATTCTTGAATCGTGCGATTCGCCCGCGCGACTTCGACCGCCGGAACACGCCCGGTGCCCTTTTTATTCGGCAGGAGGCGAAGCGAAACGATGGCTTGCAGGTTGTCCGCGAGTCGCGCCCGAACCTGTGCTTGCTCATCCGTCGGGAAGAACGAGAGAAGACGACCGATGGTCGAAGTCACGTCCGACGTGTGAATCGATGAGAAGACCAAGTGGCCGGTCTCCGCGGCCTTGAGCGATGTATCGACCGTTTCGAGGTCGCGCATCTCGCCGACCATGATGACGTCTGGGTCTTGGCGCAAGGCGGCACGCAAGGCGTCGGGGAACGACGCGGTGTCGGTGCCAATCTCGCGTTGGGTGATGATGCTTTTCTCGTGACCGAACACGAACTCGATCGGGTCCTCGATGGTCACAATCTTCGCGCGTCGGGCGCGATTAATTTCGTTGATGAGCACGGCGAGGGTCGTGGACTTGCCCATACCCGTCGGGCCCGTCACGAGGACGTATCCCCGTCGCAACGTCGCTAGATCGCGCAACATCGATGGGAGGTTCAGATCTTCGAAGTTCTGAATCTGCAGGGGAATGACGCGCAGCACGATATTGAAGCAACGCCGCTGTCGCGAGATGTTGACGCGGAAGCGGCCTTCACCGGGAAGCTCGTAGGCGAGGTCGCGTTCGTTGAATTCGAGGTCGGCGTCGTCGTCGGAGTTGAGAAGCATCCGCGCGATCGCATCGGTGTCTTCCTCCGTCAGAACTTTGTAACGGAGCTCGACGAGATTGCCGTTGAATCGGTAGAGCGGGAGGTTTCCGACCTGGAAATGGATGTCCGACGCGCCTTTCTCGACGCCCAGTCGCAACAGCCGATAGAACTTCTCTCGCTCCACGCGCGAACATCCTCCGTTCCCGGTCGAGTCTCCGAGAACCTCGCTCATTTCTATCGGGCATCCCCCGCATGGCCTTGACCCATTCGGTCGCTATTCGGGGTTCCAGGGAGGCTCACCCGAACGGCGCTATACTTTGCTTTATGGGTGCCTGGGCCATCATCGCGCTGCTCACGGTGCTCGCCTTGCCGGCGGCCGCCGACGATCAAGCCGCGTCTCAGAGCACCGAGGGCGAAGTCCGGGGGGCCGCGCCCTCGAGCCCGCCCCCGGTGGCGCTCGACCGACTCCTCGTGTTGCCAAAGACCCATACCTACTCGGTGGAGAAGCGAGGCGGGGCTTCGGAGACGGAGTGGCGCACGCGTTTCCGCGAAATGCGGGAATCCCTCGAGGATGAGCAGGCCCTCCTGAAAGAGAACGAGGAAGAGCTCGCCAAGGTCGCCGGAGCAAAGTCGGCATGGCAGTTCACGGCCCCGGGGATGGGCAACGCCGCCGTCGGCGAAACCACCGTGAGCTACGAGCTGCGCCAGAAGGTTCGGAGAGGCCGCGGCAAGGTGCGCCAACTCGAATACGAACTCCGCGAACTCGAGGTTCGGGCCAATCTGGCGGAAGTTCCCGAGTCCTGGCGCCACTAGTCTCCCGGCCACCGCGAGTCCCGGTTTCGAAACGCCGAGTACCAAGTCGTAACTCGACTCGTGATCCGCGCCACGAAGACTGTGGCGAAAATGCCACTTTGTCAGCTCCGTCTAGCACCACCATCTGCGGCGGGCCTGCAGGACCGCGAAGCCCGGATTTCTTGGCATCTCTCTTGCTGTATTGAAAAAGCTACGTCTTTTGGCCAAGCGCGCTCTGTGGGAGGTTTCGTGGCCCGAGCCCAGGTAGAGAAGGACGGGACCGGCAAGTCCGGCTCCTGGCTCGTGGTCGTCGCCCTTTGGTTGATTGCGGGTGCCGTAGCGGCCGCGCAGTTCGACCTCCGTCGGACGGAGCCGTTTGAGCAGCTTCGGGTGTCTCTCGCCCAGGCCCTCGGCCTCGAGCTGACAACCGGGCCCGTCCACCTCGATCTGGTCACCGCTCAGGGCTTGGTGATTCACAACTTCGAGATTCAGCTCGGGAGCTTCCGCCTGCGCGTTCCCCGTGCCGTCGTGCGCCCGACCTGGAGCAGCCTCGACGGACCGGAGCTGCGTCCCTCGATTCACGCGCACGGGTTCGATGTGTACGTCGACGCGGACAACTCCGCTGAAGCATTCTTGCGCCTCAAGGAACTCCTCGAGCTGGCCCATTTTCCCGACGCGAAGCTCGCACTCACCCGCGGCTCCGTGCGGTTGGCGAACGGGGACGAGGTCATGCGCGGCGTCCGCTTCCGCTTGGACGGGACGACGTCCCGTCCGCACTTGCGAGCGCGCGCGCGGACATCGCGCGGCGGACGCATCGACTTGCGCGGCGAGCGCAATCCCGACGGCGCGTTGTTCGTGCATGCCTATCCGGAAGGGGTGCCGGTCGCGGATGTCTCCAGTTGGCTCGACAGTGCCGGCGTGGGTATGCCCGAGCGCTGGGAATGGCCCGAGGTCCCGGTCGCGGTCACCGGGCGTTGGCACATAGAGCTCGGAACCCACGGATCTGTCGCGCACGACTTCGACCTGGCCGTCGAAGGCAACGTCGTTCCGATCGCCCTCGACGTGACCGGAGAAGTGCGTACGGAGAACGAGAAGTTCGTTCCCGGCGGGCAGATCGAAGTTGTCGGCCGGGTCGGACGGCTCCGCGGGGCGCAGCCCGCCGGGGCGTCCACGGATCCGGCTTCGATGTTGGTTTCGGGGCCGGTTCGGTTCGAGCTGCGCCCATCCGGTCGCGTCGATGCTCCCGAACTCCACGGGCTCGTGAACCTGGACGACGCCCATCTGCGCCTCTCGGACACCTTGCGAAAAGTGTGCGGCTCGCCCGCGCGGTTGAATTTCTCGAGCCAGCCCATCGGCGGTGTTCGCGTTTCGAACCTGGGGCTCGAGCTCGGCGCGCTTCGCGTGCGCGCGAAAAAAGTCGGTGACGATCCGCTGATCGCGGAATCCGAGTGGGTCGAGGCAGCGGAACTCGCCGAGCTCCTTCCGGTACTGAGGGGCCGCGCGCATGCGGGTCGCCTGCGCTTGGCCTCTTCCGAGTTCCGCGACTGGACGGAGCTTGACGGACGCGTCGAGTTTGACGGTGTCGCGCTCGCCGGACGTCGCACGCCGATTCGCATCGACGGCATCGAGGGATCGGCGGACATCGGGCCCAACGGCTTCCGGGCTCGGCACCTCTTGGGAAACATTTCCGGTGTTCCCGTCACCGCTTCACTCAATGTCGAGCCGGGTGGTGACGAGGCGCGCGCCAAGGTCCGTCTCGATCTTCACGCCGCGGAAATCGACCTCGAGCGCTTGGGCATGCCGCTCGGAGCCGGCTCCGACGGGGAGCTCTCCCCGGAATCGATCGTGGCGGCTGCCGAGGCTCCCGTTACGCTCCTGCGCGAGCAGCGCGCCCGGGTCGATCGCGTCCTCGTCGAACGGGCTCGAGTGCGGGTCGACCGACTCCGAAGTGGATCATCTCAGGTGCGGAAACTCGATCTCGTTCTGGCGTTGCGCTCCCTCCGTCTCGAACTCAAGCGAGCGCGGTTCGCCATCGGCGGCGAGACCTTCCAATACGCGGGGATGATCGACTTGAACCCCCTGGTTCCCGAGGTCCGAATCGCCGCAGCTCCCTAAGGAGCCTGTGAAAGAAGACGGCTTCCGCCGCCGTGCGCGGACGGGCTGGACGTCGCGAGGTCTGGGTCTCGGAAAAGCGGGCTCCGGGCCCGGCTCGACGGTTCCGAGGACCGACGCTAGTGTCCCGGCCGCAACAGCCGAGGACCTCCATGTCACAGCCTTCTGACGGTTCCACCCACAGCGACACTTCCCAAGACGACGGCCCTGGCGGAAAGGTCGATCTCGTGGCGGTGCTCTACATCCTGGGTGGCATCCCGGCGATGGCGGCGTTCTTTGTCGGGCTCTTCGCGTTGGTGCGCATGTTCCCGAGTATCCCGGCCTAGACCCTTTCCAGAATTCTCCACGAATCGTTCGCATTTCGTCTTCCGGCGCATCGCCGGCGCACTGCACCTTCGGGCGCGCGCAGCTGGTCGCGCAACGAGGGCGCAGCACGGACGTTTTTGGAAGGTCGCATAAAAATTGTATTGAAAATGACACGTAGCAATAAAGACTCGTAGCGTTTATCCGAACAGTGGGGTGTGACCAGAAACACCCACACTTCGGCCGCGCGACGGGTTCTTCACAACGCTTTGCTGGCGGTTGTTTGCGTCGGACTCTTCGGATGCGCGAGCGTGGGCCGCCTCGGGCAAAGTTTCTCCTACGGTTATTTTTCGCCGGCGCCTCCGGACGATCTCTGGAGTCCCAAGATCCGCGCGTGGCAGGCCCGAGAGCGGGCGGACCTCGCGGCGGCGAGGAGCGAAAGCGCACCGGCACCGGTATCGGGTGCCGGTAGGGACACGCTCTTTCGTTCGCGGGACGAGCTGCGCCAGCGATACAACGAAAAGCGACGGTCGGTAGGCCGGCAGCACCGGGAAGGCGCAGAGCACAAAACCGCCAAGAATCTCGCTCGGTGGGTGCAGAAGCTCTCTGCGGATCACTACATCCCCGATGGCGCGGTCGATCACTGGGCGACCCTCGAGGAGACCCTCGAGCGAGGCGGGGACGACTGTGACGGGCTCGAGCTTCTGACGTATCACCTGCTTCGCGATCTCGGCTTCGGTCTCGACCGGGTCTACCGGGCGATCGTTCACCGTCCGTCGGACGGCCAACACCATATGGTGACGCTCTGGTTCGAAGACCTCGACGACCCGTGGGTGCTCGACCCGACCGGCGCGATGACCGATGGCATGCCTCGTATGTCCGACGTGCCCGCGTGGGTCCCGCTCAAGGTATTCGGCCTGAGGCGGGATTTCACCGTCACCCGCGCCGAGCACCGTCTCTAGCTCACCCCCGCGCGGCGGCTAGACTGCCGCGCCATGAAGTCGTGGCGAGCGCAACTCGCATGGCCGCTTGTCGCCCTGACGTTAACGCTTGCTGCGTGCAGCGGGGGCGGCGAGGGCACCGCGTCGTTTCGCGTCGCGCTGCTGACACCGGGCAGCGTCGCCGACGGCGGCTGGAACCAAGGCGCTTACGAGGGGCTACAGCGGATCGAGCGTGAGCTCGACGCGCGCGTTTCCAACGTCGAGACGACGACACCCGCCGAATTTTACGAAGCGTTCCGCGGCTATGCCGCCGACGGCTTCCAACTGATTTTCGGGCACGGATTTGAGTACCAGGAAGCCGCGGCGCGCGCCGCCGCCGAGTTTCCGGACGCCATCTTCGTGACGACGTCGGGCAACACCCTCCGCGAGAACCTGGCGCCGATGGTGTTCGCGCTGGAAGAAGCGACCTACCTGTGCGGAATCCTCGGAGCGCGCCTCGGCGGCGGGCGGCTGCTCGGGTTGGTCGGCGGCATCGACCTCCCTTCGATACGCAGCACGTTTACCGCGTTCGAAGCGGGCGCCCAGGCCGCTCGGCCGGGAATCGAAGTCCGCCGGGTGTTCCTCGGGAATTTCGATGACAGCGCTGCCGCGCGGGAGGCGGCCACTGCACTGCTTCACGCAGGCGCGGGTTTCCTGATGCATCAGGCGAACGATGCCGGTCGCGGTGTCTTTGAGGCCGCGCGAGAGGCCGGCGTGCTCGCGTGCGGAACAAACCGCGACCAGAGCGCGCTCGCGCCCGGGGTCGTCGTCGCGTCCGCCGTTTTGGATCTGCCGTCGGCATTTCTCAGCGTCGGGCGCGAGGTGGCCGAGGGAACGTTCACCGCCGAGGCGAAACGCCTGGGCATGAACGACGGCGTCGTCTCGTTCGTCTGGAACCCCGCGCTCTCGGAACGGGTTCCCGAGTCGGTGCGGGAAGAGATCGCCTCGGCCGAGGCGGAGATTCGTGCCGGTGAATTGGCCGTGCCACGGCTCGGCGGTTCGTGAACGCTCCCATCGCCGAGCTCCGCGGCGTGACGAAAGCGTTCGGGCTTCCGGAGAACGTCCGACCCGCGCTGAAAGACATCGACTTCGAATGTCGCGCCGGGGAAATTCACGCCCTCGTCGGTGAAAACGGCGCCGGGAAATCGACCCTGGTCGGCGTGCTCGCGGGCATGGTGAACCCCGATCGCGGGGAGGTCATCTTCGGTGGGCACGCCGTGTCGCCCGCCGACCGTTCGCCGCGGACCTCCCGGGCGGCGGGGATCGCCGCGGTGTTTCAGCACGAGACGTTGGTCCCCACGTTGCGGGTGTCGGAGAACCTCGCGTTCGGCACAGACCCTGGCTTCTACAGCGAGTCGGCCAAGTGCCGCGAGATCCGCGAGCTGTGCGATCGCTTCCGCCTCGAGATCGATCCGAGTCGAAGAGTTGGTGACATGTCGGCCGGTGAACGCCAACGCGCCGAGCTCCTGCGCGCATTGTCGCGCGGCGCGAAGCTGCTTCTACTCGACGAGCCCACCGCGGTCCTTGCGCCGGCGGAAGTCGAGATCTTGCTCGGTGTGATGCGAAGGCTTCGAGAGGACGGCTGCGGCATTGTCCTCGTGTCGCATCGCCTCCCGGAAGTCCGCGAGGTTGCGGATCGCGTCACGGTGCTGCGGGCCGGCGAACGTGTCGGCGAGCAGCGAGCACCTCATTTCGATATTTCCGAGATCGCGCGGCTCATGGTCGGTGAGGTCCCGCCGACGCCGATTTCTCGAAAAGGCGCGCCCAGGCCGACCGGTGACCCCGTTCTTTCCCTCGACCGAGTTTCGACGGAAGGCACGACGCGACGCAGCGCCCTACGCGAGCTTTCCCTAGCGGTCGAAGCCGGCGAAATCGTCGGAGTCGCCGGAATCGAAGGGAACGGGCAACTCGAACTCGAGGAGCTGCTCGTCGGCGAACGGGCCGCGCTCTCGGGCCGTGTCCTCGTGCACGGCGAACCGATCAAGCCTTCCGTCCGGGCTTTGCGGGCGCGCGGAGTGGCGGAACTGGCGAGCGATCGCACAGGCCTTTTGCCGGGCTTCTCGGTGGCGTTGAACCTCGTCGCGAAAGCGTCCTACGACCACGGGCGTTTTTTCTCCCGGTGGCAGATCCACATGCGCGAAATTATCGAACACGCCTACGGAATGATCGCGGCTTTCGGGATTCGGCCGCAGACGCCTCTCGCCGACGTCATGTCGCTCTCGGGCGGAAACGCCCAGAAGGTCGCCGTCGCGAGAGAATTCGACGAGGCGAAGAGCATGCTCATCGCGTTCCATCCCACGCGCGGTCTGGATTTCGCGGCCGCCGGATTCGTTCGCAACCGGATCGCACAAGCGAGGAATCGCGGGCTGGCGGTGCTGTTGGTCTCCGCCGACCTCGACGAATTGTTCCTTCTCGCCGATCGCATGGAGGTGTTGTCGGGCGGCCGGTTGACACCGGTCCCCGACGGTGGGACACGCGAAGAAATCGGCGAACTCATGCTCTCGGGTGGGGTCGAGTGAACCTCGTCGCGACGGACGATGCCCGCGGGGCGGTCGGCGCCGCGGCGATTCCCGCGGTTGCCTTGGGCTGCGCGGCGCTGGTCATCGCACTGTTCGGACACGATCCGTTGCGCGCACTGGCGGCGCTCTTCGTCGGCGCGTTCGGTTCGTCCGCAGGTTGGACCGTGACGTTGCAGAAAGCGGCACCGCTCCTCATCTGTGGTGTGGCCGTGTGTTTGGCGTTCCGCGCTGGCGTCTGGAACATCGGGGCCGAAGGACAGCTCTACATCGGCGCCTTGGCCGCGACCGCGTTTGCCACGCGTGTCGTCGGTGACTCGGCTTCGGTCTGGTGGACGCTTCCGCTCGTCGCTTCGGCCGGCGCGCTCGGCGGCGCGCTGTGGGCCGCCTTGGCGGCGGTCTTGCGGTACGGGCGCGGTGTGAACGAAGTGATCGCGACGATTCTTCTCAACTTCGTCGCGATCCAGTTGGTCGCTTGGGCAGTCTTGGGGCCGCTCGCCGAAGCCGCTGGCACGTATCCCCAGAGCGATGCACTTCCCGAGGCTACGCGCCTTCCGAAATTGCTGCGTCTGCACTTGGGCGTCCCCTTGGCGATGACGATCGCGATGGGCGCCGCCGCGTTTCTCCACGCCACACCGGCCGGGTTTCGACTGCGCGCGGTCGGTGCCTCAGCGAAGAGCGCCTCACGCCTGGGCATGTCCCCGAAGCGGATCGGAGGGGCGGCGCTCGTCGCGTCGGGCTTGTTGGCCGGCCTCGCCGGCGCGTTCGAGATCATGGGCGTGACAGGGCGACTGTTCGCCGACTTCTCTCCGGGCACCGGCTACACCGCAATCGCCGTGGCGCTCCTCGCGCGGCTTTCTCCGACCGGTGCGATGGCGACGGCGCTCCTCTTCGGGGGGCTCGAAGCGGGGGCGGCTTCGATGCAGCGCAACGCGGGTGTCCCGGCGGACATCGCCTTCGTCGTCCAGGGTGTCGTCGTTCTCGGAACCGCCTGGAGCGTCACCATGGTCAGCCGCAGGGACGCGTGATGTCGACCGAGTTCGTCGACGCGGCGCTCCGCCTGGCGACGCCGATCTGGATCGCCGCTCTGGGAGAGCTCGTCGTCCAACGATCGGGCGTGATCAACATCGGAATCGAGGGGATGATGCTCGCCGGCGCGTTTCTCGCGTATGTCGTGGGCGCGTCGACGGGATCCGTCGGGCTCGGTTGCCTCGCCGGAGCGTCGGCGGGAGCCTTGCTGGCCGTTCTCTTTGCGGGGCTATGTGTCATCCGCCAGGGCGATCAGATCGTGGCGGGAATGGGGGTCAACCTCGTGGCCCTCGGACTGACCGGCGCGGGTTTCGCGAGCTTTTACGGAGCGGCACCTCCCGAAGCGCCGGCGGCATCGCCGATCGCGAGTAGTCAAAGCGGTTATTTCATTTTCGGCGTCGTGGCCGCCGCCGCGTTGGCCGCATTCTTTCGATGGACGCACACCGGGCTCGCGCTGCGAGCCGTCGGAGATCACGCCCGAGCCGCCGACGCCGAGGGCGTATCGGTGCCGCACTACCGCGGCGTAGCGATTCTGTTCGGCGGCGTGATGGCCGGTCTCGCGGGAAGCGCGCTGACGCTGTCTCTGACACACGTCTTCGCGGAAAACATGACCGCGGGCCGCGGCTTCATCGCGTTGGCTGTCGTGATCTTCGGCGGTTGGCGGGGGGGTGGCGTCGCTGCCGCCGCGTGTTTCTTCGGTGCGCTCCAAGCGCTTCAGTTCCGCTTGCAAGCTGCCGGTTACGACGTCCCGTATCCGCTCTGGCTGGCGCTTCCCTATGCGTTGACCCTCGTGGCCCTCGCTCTGGCCGCCCGCGCGTCGTCCGCGCCCGCCGAACTCGGTCGGCCGTATCGGCGTGAATAGGAACGGCAATCGCTACCGCATCCCGGGTGCGGGAGTTACATTCCGCCCTTCGGGGGGATCATGAGCGACGACGAATCCGGAAACCGGGCCGAGACCCAGGGCAAAGCGCTCGCGCCGCCCGGCACCGCGCTGCAACAGCTGCCGGTGTTGGTCAAGCAATCCGACCATCCCTGCTTTTCGTGTGCGATGTGCTGCCACTACGTGGCGCTCGAAATCGACCGCCCGACGACGGCGAAGGAATATGACTACATCGTCTGGTACCTGATACACCAAGGCGTGAGCGTCTTCGTGGACTGGGAAGACGATTGGTACGTCAAGTTCGAAACCCGCTGCGAGAACCTGACCGATCAGGGCCTGTGCGGCGTGTACGACGATCGTCCGATCATCTGCCGCGAATTTGATTGGCGCGACTGCGAGAAGAACAATCCGGACGATCAGGCGGACAAACTGACGTTCGACAAAGCCGAACAGTTTCTCGAATGGTTGGAGACGAAACGCCCGAAACAGTTCGAGAAATACCTGAAGTGGAAGGCCAAAAAATCGGCCAAGGGTGAAGAGAAAGAACTCACCCGGGTAGAGGAGGCCGGCGCCGAGAGCGCCGACTGAGCGTCCGCCTACTCCGCGTCGGGATCCACTTTGAGTTCGAGTTCCTTCCGCTGGCGTTCGGCGCGCTCCCGCGCCTCGGCGCGTTCGCGGTCGATCTCGATCTTGAGCTCTCGTCGAGTTTGCTCGACCATTTCATCGCTCTCCCGCTTGAGCTCGATCAGACGCCGCTCGAGGAGCTGGTTGCGGCGCGTCACAAACTCCCGCGGCAAGGTCGGCGACGGCGCGTCCGGGGCGTACTGGAGTGTCACTTCCTCCGTCAAGCTCGAACCGTCGCTCCCGTAAGCGGTCACGCTGACGCGGTTCTTGCCCGCTTCGAGCGGAACCAAAGCGCTCCAAGAACCATCCGCCTTGATGAGAACCTCTTGCGCATCGGTATTCGCGGTGAGATTTCGAAGCTCGAGACGCTCGACATTGGCGAAGCTCACCGTATCGACAATCTCGGTCAATTCGCCCGGGTGTCGCACAGGCGTAAAGTAACCGTCTGTGCGAGCGGCCATTTCGACGGTCGCAACCGGGCCGTCGAGGGCTTCGGGCCCGATTGCGAACGAGTGAATCGTGATCGACGCGCGCGCCGAGCGATCTGCGGCGCGCAGCACGGCTTTGACGTTTTCGGATTCGAAGACCGGGTCGTAGGGAAGGGTGGGGCGGCCGTCGGTAAAGAACAGCACGATCTTCTCGCTCGAGGGGTCGGGCTCCGACAACCCGCCGCGCAAGCCGAGCAGCTCGATCGTCGCTTGGTCCACGCCCGCGGCCATGTGGGTCATGCCTTGGGGTTTGCGCTCGAGAAGACTCCGCATCGCGCGCTCGATTTTCGCGTAGTCCGACGTGAGCGGTTCTTCGGTGATCGCCGCCGCACGCCCTTGTCGCGGCGGAAAGCCCGTTCGGGGATCGCCCGCAAACGTGACGAGACCCACACGCGTGCCACGCGGATCGAATCCACGGAGCATCTGGGTCGCCGCCGCGATCTCCGCCGCGAGGATGGAATCGCCGTCGTCTGCTCGTCCGAACAGGCCGCTCTTACCGACGACACCGTTCTCGTTGATGTCGGTACCGGTCATCTCGTTCGTCGAGCCCGAAGTGTCGACGACGAAGATCACGTCGAACCGGCGGAGGCGACCTTCGAGTGCGTAGGCCTTCCCTGCGACGAAGGCACCCATGGGATCGCCGATAATCGCGTCATTCGGCGGGTACTCCACCGTTAGCGTAAGCGACACGTCGTCGGGTTCTCGAGGTTCGGCTCGCGGACCCGCCAGGGTTGGAACGTCGCTGGTTTCTTTCTTGTTGAGACCGGGGGGCAGACCGGGCTGGATCGAGTCGAGCTGCGGTGTCGCCGGGCCGGCCGCGATGCTGAAGGCCGCTTCCGACGAAGCGAGCTGTGTCGCGAGATGCTCGGTGATATCCGCCGCCCGGGTCAGGCCGAGGCGGTATTTTTCCTCGTGGATCCAGGCGGCCTGCAACATGCCGATCAGGCGGCCGTCGTCGTCGAGCGCCGGTGCGCCGCCCCAGCCGCGCAGGTCGACGGATACGTCGAGATCTACATGGATCCGGTCGGATTCGATCGCCGCTACGATGCCGACGAGATCGTCTTGGTCGGCCGGTACTCCCGCCGGAACGCCGACGATTCGCACGCGACTCCCCACTTGAGGATCGCCCTGTGCGGCTTCGAGGATGCCGACATCGGCGGGGGGCGCTTCGAGCGAAAAGCTCACGAGATCTTCGGAGAAGCTGCCCCCGGGAAGCGAGAACGCTCGCCCCGGTTTCGCGAAGAACCGCGTCGACCGCGCGACTCGGTGCTGGCTCTTGCCCAGCCGGAAGTCGACCATTGGGCTCAGGGCGAGTTCATCGAACGGGAGCGAGTGCGCCGCGCATACAGCCGCACTACCGACGACATCATCCGTTCGAACGAAGAAACAAGTGCTACCGGCTTGGGCTCGACCTTCGGCTTCGAATTGGGGGCGGGCGACGAGGATCTCGGGATCGGCGGCAGAGCTCGCGCCCGGGACGAGGCACCCACCCACGAAGATCGTCGCCGCGAAGAGCGCTCGAAAGCGAGCACGCCGATTGCGCGCACGCCTCCTCTCATCGGACGTGTTCATGAGCTCGCACCTCACCGCTACTTTGATACCGTAAACCCCGGGGGAGTTTCCGACTTGCTTGGAGAATCGCAGCCTCGAACCGGTCCGGCGAGTCTCGACCTCCGCACGCGACCCTTCCCTTGGATGCGGTGGGCTTGTGGCGTGGCCTTGGCGGGCTGCGTCGCCGGTGTAAACGGGATCGTCGCCCGCGGGGAAACGCCGCCCACCGCGGCGCCGGACTACTTCGACACGGTTGTCATCGATCCCGGCCACGGCGGAAACGACCACGGAGCTCGGGGTGTCGCGGGTCTGGTCGAAAAAGAGCTGGTCCTCGATATCTCGCAGCGGGCGGCGCGGCGACTTCGGGAGCGCGGCCTTCAGGTGCTCCTGACGCGCGAAGAAGACCGCTTCGTCGGACTCGAGGAGCGGACGGAGCTCGCTAATGGGGCCGAGGCGGACCTCTTCGTTTCCGTGCACGCGAACTCGTCGAGCTTCCGCAACGCGCGTGGACCGGAGACTTTCTTCGCGTCCCTCGACGCGACGGATGAAGCGGCGCAAGCGCTCGCGACTCGCGAGAACTTGGCTCTCGGCGCGACCGAGGTGCCCGACGCCACGGTGTTCGATCCGGTGGCCGCCATCTTGGGCAAGCTCGCGGACAACGAATCGCTTCGCGAGTCGCAAGAGTTCGCGAAGATCGTGCAATCCCGGTTCGCGAGCCTCCACTCCTTGCGTTCGCGGGGCGTCAAGCAAGCGCCCTTCGTCGTGCTGATGAAGGTCAAGATGCCGGCGGCGCTCCTCGAGCTCGGGTTTGTCACGAACGCGCGCGAAGCGAAGGAATTTGGAAGCGAGGCGTACCGAGAGCAACTCGCCGAAGCGCTCGTCGAGTCGGTGATCCGCTTCGGCGAGCGGAGAGACACCCGACGCGGCTTGACCCCCCACGCTCCGGATCCGGAAGGGCGGACCAGCTCGTCGCCGAAAGAGGAATCATGACGAGAATCGATGGCCGGAACGCTTCGCAGCTCCGACCCGTACGCTTCCAAGTCGACTTCACGGAGAACCCGCTGGCGTCGGTCCTGTGTGAGTTCGGGCGAACGCGGGTTTTATGTACGGCGTGCGTCGAAGAGAGCGTCCCGCGCTTTCTGGTCGGCAGCGGTCGCGGATGGCTGACCGCTGAATACGGCCTCTTGCCGGGGTCGACGGACCAGCGGGTCGACCGTGAAGCGGCGCGGGGCAAAGTCTCCGGCCGCACCCAGGAGATCCAGCGTCTCATAGGGCGCAGCTTGCGCGCGGTGACCGATCTTTCGGCCCTGGGCGAGCGGACGCTCTGGATGGACTGCGACGTCCTCCAGGCGGACGGCGGCACCAGGACGGCGTCGGTGAGCGGCGCGTTCGTCGCCTTGGCACTCGCGATCAGCCGTATGCGCGACGGGGGATTTCTCGAGAAGCCGGTACTGCGGGGCGGGTTGGCCGCAATCTCGGTCGGGGTCGTCGAGGGCGAGCCGCTTCTCGATCTCTGCTACGCGGAAGATTCGCGCGCGGAAGTCGACATGAACGTGGTCGGTACCAGCGATGGTCGGCTCGCGGAAGTGCAGGGGACCGGCGAGGAGCACACGTTTTCGCGAGCGGAGCTCACGCGCATGTTGGAGCTCGCCGAGGCCGGCATCGCGGAAATCACAGCGCTGCAACGAGAGGCACTCGCCGGGGCCGGAGCCTCCATCACGTGACCGGCTCCGGGCCGTATCGCGAGCTCGTCATCGCCACGGAAAATCCCGGGAAGCTGCTCGAATTCCGAGCGCTGCTAGGAGAGCTCCCGTTGTCCCTGCGCATTCTGTCCGCGTTTCCCGAAGTGCTCCTGCCCGCGGAAGGAGAAGACTACGCGGAGAACGCGAGAGCGAAAGCGCGCGTAGCCGCGCGCGAGACCGGCCGGCCCGCGCTGGGGGACGATTCGGGGCTCGAAGTCTCGGCGCTCGGCAATCGCCCCGGTCCCTTGTCGGCGCGCTACGGGGGAGAGGGCCTCCGCGACGCGCAGCGATCCGCAAAGCTACTCGCAGAACTCGATGCCGCCGGAACGCCGGATCGCTCGGCCCGCTTCGTGTGCGTCGCGGCGCTCGCACTTCCCGACGGAACCACCACCACCCAGGTGGGCACGTGCGAGGGAAAGATTCTCGATGCGGCGCAGGGAGACGGCGGGTTCGGTTACGACCCGATCTTTCAGCCCGAGGGCGAAAATCGCGCGATGGCGGAGCTTCCGCCCGCCAAGAAGAACGAAATCTCTCACCGCGCGCGCGCGATCGCCGCGTTGCTGCCGACGATCCGCGAACAGGTTCTTCGAGAGACTTAGTTCTGTTTCGCGGTTCGCAGTCGAAGTCTGCGAATCAGCTGATGAATCTGTAGCGCTGCTTGTTGCTTCGGGTCGATGAAGGCCACCGCCATTCCGATCGGCGCCTTCGGGCGCGTGAGGTTGCCCGGAACGTTGCTGTACACGACGCGGGAGTGGATGGGTTCCGAAAGCTCCGACAGTTCGAGCTCGAGCCAGATCTCGGCTCCCGGACAGAACGGCCGCGGCGTTTCGAGGAACGCACCCGTCGCCGAAAGCGTGTAGATCCCGACGGGCTTTGTGCGGGCGCCGAGGGATGCCTGGGCTTCCCAACCCACCGCGACCCGCGGCTCCCCTCGTTTCGAACGCCGTCGATGGTCGAGCTCGAGGCCGCGGTTCAAGGCGAAACGCAGGTGGCTCCGATTGCGGAGCGACAACCGGTGGCGCAACCCGAGCTGTTGGAAGCGGCGGATCTCGACGCGATCGCCAAAGAAGAACCCCGCCCATTGCCGATTCGCGAGTCGGCTCGCGACCGGAGCGAGCAGTCGCTCGAGGGTTTCGAGGGGAACCTGATCCGAGGCGGCGACGCCGCGGAACGCACAATCGCTGCGGATGAGCTGCGCTTCGACCGCCCGCAAGCTGTCTGCCAGGTACGTTCGGGCTCCGAGCTCACCGAGCGCCATCGCAGCACGGCGGGTCGTGTGCGTGTTCGCATCATCGATGAGCAACAGGTCGGCAATCTGCTGGGACATGGCGATACCCCCTTGTGTCGCAGAGACACGGCTTCCCGACCCTGTGAGTGCGAGCCCGAGAAGAAAAGTGATGCCCCGGAGGAGGCGCTAGAAAGCGGCGATAGCGGTCGCGAGGAGAATGCCCGCTCCCGCCGCGGTCACGGCCGGCGGAATCTGTGTGCGCACGTGGTCCATCATGTCGCACCCGGTGAACATGCTCGACAGAATGGTGGTGTCGGAAATGGGTGAGCATTGATCGCCGAATACGGCGCCGCCCAGGACCGCTCCGAAACACAGCTGAATAAAGCCGGCGGAGGGGTCGATGGCGTACGCCAACGGCAGGGCGAGCGGAAAGACCACCGCGTAGGTCCCCCAGGACGTTCCCGTGGCGAAGGCGATCACCATGCAGAGCAAGCAGAGGGCGCCCGGCAGCAGCGCGCGCGGGACCTGGTCGCCGAGGATTTCGACGACGTAGGCCGCGGTTCCGAGTTCTCGGGAGACGAGCGCCAGCGTGACCGCGAGGCCCAGAACGATGGCGCCGATGGTCATGCTCTGACAGCCGCGGACGAAGCCATCGAGTACTTGTCGGAGGGGCATTCCCCGGAAGGCGGCAACGCCCATCCCCGATAGGACGCACAACAGAAATGCCTGCTCGACCAGGCTCTTGTCGAAGAACACGATGGGCAGCACCGCCACGGACAGCAGCACGCCGATCGGCACCGTGAAGTCGAGCAAGCTCGGCACGTAGCCGGCGACCGGTTCCTCGACGGTCGCGTTCGGAAGCATCGGTTCCGCACCTGGAGCGTCGAGCTCACCGGTTTCTCTCGCACGCCGGCTCGCGCGCCGGAGGCCCGGGCCGATCGCCGGCAGGCCGAGTGCGAGACCGAGCGTCATGAGCACCGCGAAAATTCCGTAGAAGTTCCACGGTAGGGACGCAAAGAAGAGCCGAAGCGCTTCCTCCTCGGTGGTGACCAGCGGAATCGAGCCGACGATGAGCGAGGCGACGTACGCCGGCCAAGCGTTGAAGGGCAAGATCGTCGCGACCGGCGACGCCGTGGAATCCACCACGTAGGAGAGCTCCTCGTGGCTGATTCGGTGGCGATCCGCGACGGGCTTGACGGTCGAACCGGCCAGGACGGTGCTGACGGTTCCGCCTTGGTGGAACAGGACGCCGAGCCCCCAAGCAAAGAGCAGGCTGCCTCGCGGGCCGCGCACGAAGCGCCGGCCCAACGTTTCCGCGAAATGGCGCGCACCGCCGGTCTTCTCCCAGAGGCCGATGAGCCCGCCGAGACACCACAGGTAGATCATGAGAATTCGGGCGTAGCCTTCGGACCCGATCGCGGGCAGAAAGAAGCGCTTCACCGGTTCGGCCGAGAGGACGGGCTCCCCGGCCGCGAGGAGGACGGCGCTGCCGGTGAGAACTCCAGCGAAGAGCGCGGGAATCACTTGGCGCAGGGCAAACGCGAGCAGGATCGTCACCGCAGCGGGCAGTAGCGACCAGATTCCGGCTTCCATCGCGGTCCCCCCGGCAGCAAGACTACCAATTCAGCCCCGCACCGATCCCGCGTTAATATTGCTAGATGGCGCAACTCCCCGTCCGAGCGGCGCTGATCGCTGTGACCTTGGCCGTCGCCTGGGCCGCATTTCAGTTCGCCGGCGCCGAAGAATCCGCGCGGGTCCAGGTGTTCTACCCAGCGGGCTCGTGCGAAACCCACCACCTGCAGGTCGAGCGCTATCACCGAAGCGCCAAACGCTGGATCCCCCACCCCGAGCATCCCGAAGTCGAGGCCGGTCGCTGTTACTGGGAGGATGAGAGTTTCCTGCTGAACGAGTTGCGGGTCCGCTGTATCGATCCGGTCGGCGAGAAGAATCCGTCGTCCTGGGTCGTCGGGGTCAATCTATCGCCGACGAACGTATCGGTCTGTGACGAACCCGCTCCCTGACCCGGGTCCGCAGTCTTTGCTGGTGATTCGCCACGCGGAATCCGTCTGGAATGAGCGCGGCCTGTGGCAGGGAAACGCCGATCCACCCCTCTGCGAGCGCGGTGCCGCGCTCCTAGCGAAACGAGCGCCGGAGATCGCTCGCACCGTTCGAGACGTCGGCTGGGTGATTGCGAGCGACCTCGAACGAGCTCTCGCCACGGCCCACGCGGTCGCCCGAGAGCTCGGCGCGGTTCTCTGGGTGTCGAAAGATCTCCGGGAGCGCGACGCAGGCGCCTGGACGGGGATGTCGCGCGACGCGATCGAGGCGTCGAACGATCCACAGCTCATCGCTCTTCGCCGAGGCGCACTCGACGCCAGACCGCCCGGGGGTGAAAGCGGCCACGAAGTGCGAGCGCGCGTACAGCGAGGGCTTCGGCGGGCCGCGCGCGCCGCGAACGGCGGCGCGATCGCGTGGGTCACCCACTTGGGCGTGTTGCGCGCGGTTTCTCCCGGCGCTGTTCTGGGCCACACCGAAACGCGTTGGATCACGTGCGACCTTCATTCCGACGAGCTTTCGGTACACGCTGGCGAGGAGCCGGTATCCTTGCCGACGGGGGAGGAACACGAATGAGTCGAGGCTCGGTGCGGGGTGACTCGCGGATGAGTCGACGCTTGGCGCTCGGTGTGACGGCGGCGGCCACGATCGGGCTGGGCTTAGCCTCTGCGCTGGCCGCTTCGGCGGGCGCGTGGCTCGCGTTCGTCGCCGCGTTTGCCGCCGCCACCGCGTATGAGCGGCTCCGCCGCGCGCGGTCCTTCGGGCGCGACGACGTCACGCGTTTGGTCGTCGCGGGCAGTGTGGGCCTCCTCGCGGGCCTGTGGTCGTTCGCGACAGGTGGCTTCGGTGTCGGGGGCTTTCTTCTCGCGTTGGGTATCGCCCAAATTCTGACGGCGACCCACGGAGTGCTCGGGCTGTTGCCCAAGCTGGAAGGATCCGATGCCGAACGACGTGCGGGTCCCGGGATCCACGCTTCTCTCGCGCTCGACGAGTGGGGGCGCTGCGGCCGGCGTATGCGACGCTTCATCCGCGCCGACAAGCCCGGTGCCGCGGAGTCCATGAGCGCCGAAGCCGGCCGGCCGGAGGTTCTTCTCCAAGCTCCGGCGAAGCCTGAGATCAAGGACCGTAAGTCATTTGTCGAGCTCCGGTTTCCTTCTCCATCGGACGAGCAGCGCGAGGTTCGGGTGGCCCTCTGGCGGGCCGGCGAACGGCCTGGCCCCGCACTGCTCGTACTTCCGTCTCCTCGCTGGCGCCCGGACGCGGTGGCGCGCTACCTGGCCCGGCCCTCGCGCTGGCGCTCACTCGGGCTCGATGTCGCGGTGATGTCGTGCGGCACCTCACGCCGCGACACTTTGCGCGATTTCGCGGATCGCCCCGCCGACGCTTCGGCCTGGATCGAGCGCACGGCCCGCGAGGCGCGGGCGGTGATCGGTTGGCTCGCTTCCGAAGGGACGCCGCGGGTCGGATTGTGTGGTTTCGGTTGGGGGGCGAGCGCGGCGAGTTGGCTCGCGACGAAGCTGCCCGAACTCGCCAGTCTGGTACTCGTCGCACCCATCCCCGAGCCCCAGGGCGTCGCTTCGGACGGGCTTCCCGAGCGGCCGGAATCGCTCGAGTCATTCGCTCCGTGGATGCCCGCGCGACACGACGCAGCGGTCTCCCCGGGATCGGCCTTCATCGTCGCCCCTCAGGTCGACGAACTCGCGCCGCCCGAGGACCTTCGTCGCTTGCGAGATCGCGTGAATCCCGGTGGCTGGGTCGTGGTGCCCGGCGGGCGCTCGCGCGCGCTCTCGCTCGCTGGCGGCGCCAGCGAGCGGGTCGAGGAGCACTTGCGGCGCACGCTGCTCGACGCGCCGGCCTCCGCCGAAGTACCGCTCTCGCGCTTTCGGAGACGCTCGGACGACGGGTCGGCCTAACGCGACCGGTTCGTGAGCAACAAGTTGGCGCCGGCCAGCATGACCCAGAGGTCCGCGATGAGAATCGCGCTCCCGATCAGTGCGAGAAGCCAGCGCTCGCCGAACGCGGCGAAGTAGCTCGCGACTTCTCCCAGCATCGCGATGATCGTCGTCAGCCCGACGAAGAGCATCGGGAGCAGGGTGTAGACGATGGGGCGGCCGGTCTGTCGCAGCCAGACGCTTACGACCAAGAGGGTCGCTCCCGCGACGAGTTGGTTCGTCGTGCCGAACAGCGGCCACAGGATGAGTCCGCCCCGGCCGTCGGCCTGTGTCAACGCCAGGAGGAGAGCGGCGCCGATCCCGAGGGCCGAGGCGGCGAACCGGTTCGTCAAGGGCTTGATGCCTACCCGCGAGGCGAGCTCTGCGATCACGAGTCGCTGGATCCGCGCGCCGGTGTCGAGGGAGGTCGCGGCGAACGCGATCACCATCACGGCGATGAAGGTCCGCGCGGTGTCGATGGGAATGCCCAGCGCGGCGACAAACGTCGCACCGCCTCCGACGAAGGCTTCGAGTTTCGCGCCGAGGCCGTTCGCCTCACCCCAGCTGGCGTAGTGGTGCGACCACCCGGCGGCGGTGGCGAAGCCCGCTGTTGCGGCGAGGACCGCCAGCATGCCGAGCGTCCCCTCACCGAGCATGCTCCCGTAGCCGATCGGCGTGGCGTCGGTCATGCAGCGCACTTGTTTCGATGTCGTCCCCGACCCGACCAGTCCGTGGAAACCCGAAATCGCGCCGCAAGCAATCGTGATGAACAGGAACGGAATCATCGGCGGGGCGCCTTCCGGCGCCCAATTGACCACCGGGGCCACCACCGTCGGCTGCAGCACGACCAACCCGCCGATGAGGACCGCGAGCCCGGTCAGCAACTGGTGCGCGTTCAAGTAATCGCGCGGTTGTAGCAGGAGCCAGACCGGAAGGACGGACGCCGCGAAGGAATACAGCAGGAGGATCCATACCCAGTTGAGGACCGACAGCTCGGCGATCGCGGGGAAGGCGGCGACGAGCGCGTCGCCCCAGAAGATCGCGGCGAGGAGCACAGCGTAACCGATGACCGACGGCGCTCCGAGCGCGATGCCTCGCCGATGCACCAACCAACCGAGAAGCATCGCCACCAGGATCTGGATGTTGATCGGGAAGATCGCGCTGGGCGTGCCCACGAAGAGCGTCGCGATGATGTAGGAGAAGACCGCGAGGACGATCCAAATGAGCAGCGAGATGATCAGCAGGAACAAGAGCTGCGCGCGCGGGCCGATCACCTGACCCGCGATATCCCCGATCGAACGTCCGCGGTTGCGCAGGCTGATCACCAGAGCTGAAAAGTCGTGTACCGCTCCCATGAAGACCGTGCCCAGGACGACCCACAGGAGCGCCGGAAGCCAGCCCCAGATGACGGCGATCGCCGGGCCCACGATCGGCGCGGCACCGGCGATGGACGTGAAGTGGTGGCCCCAGAGAATGCGCTTGTCCGTCGGGACGTAGTCGACGCCATCGCGATAGGTTTCGGACGGCACGGGCTCATCGTCGGCCAGCGCGAAAATCTTGCGGGACAAGAAGCGGGCATAGGTCCGGTAGCCGATCAGGAACAGGGCGACGGTTCCGAGTGCGATCCACGCGGCGTTCACGATGCCTCCTCTAGCCGCCGGCCACCGGGATGAACAGCGGCCCCCCAGGCCCGAGCGGGACTTCGAGGCTGATCCAGACGAGAAGCAAGATCAACCACGCACCCGCGAAAGCCAACGCGTAGGGGATCATCATCGAAAGCAAGGTGCCGAGACCCGCCTTCGGCACGTAGCGCCGCAGGAACGCGAGGATGATGACGAGGTACGGGTTCAGGGGCGTGATGACGTTGGTCACCGAGTCCCCCACGCGATACGCCGCCTGCGTGAGCTCGGGGCTGATTCCCACCTGCATGAACATCGGTACAAAGACCGGCGCGAAGAACGCGTACTTGGCGGACATCGAGCCAATGAGGAGGTTCGCCAGCGCGACGACGAGCACGAAGCTCGCCACGAGCCCGCCGGCCGGTAGATCCGCGGAAGCGAGAAACTCGCCGCCCGTAATCGCCAACATCTCTCCGAGTCCCGAATAGCGGAAGTACTCGATGAACTGGGCCGCGAAAAAGGCGAGGGCGATGTAGGGGCCCATGCCGGCCATGGTTTCGCCCAAGAGCTTCGCCGCGTCGCGATCGGAGCGGACGGTTCCGACGGCGATTCCGTAGGCGATGCCCGGAACGAGGAAGCCGATGAACATGAGCGGTACGACGGCGCTCACCCAACGCGGGAAACGGCCGTCCATGCCGTTGAGCGGCGCTCCCGGAATCCAGGTGGCGGCCACCATCACGCCGAGCACGGCCGCGGCGCAGAAGAGCGCGACGGCGAGCGCGCGCTTCTCACCTGGCTCAAGGCCGACCGCAACGTCGCTGTGTTCGGCGGGCCCTCCGTCTTCGGCCGTCTTGTCGGCAAAGCGAGGTTCGACCCACCAGGCGCTCGTCGCCCAGCCGACGACCGTCAGCAGTCCCGTCGAGACGATGAGAAACCACAGGTTGGCCGTCGCCGCGACGCGGTACTCGGGATCGACGAGGCGCGCCCCCGCTTCCGAGAATCCCGCGAGGATCGTATCGAGGCTCGTCACCATCAAGTTCGCGCTGAAGCCGGCCGCGACACCCGCAAAGACGGCGGCGAGACCCGCGGCCGGCGACCGGCCCACCGCGGCGTAGAGCGCCGCCGCGATCGGCGGCAGCACGACGTACCCGGCGTCGAGGGCCAAGGACGAGACGACGCCGACCGCGAAGACCGCGGGGGTGAGCAGGGGGCCCGGGACGTTGATCAGCGTCGCGCGCAGGAAGGCGGAAATAAATCCGGTTCGGTCGGCCAACCCGATCCCAAGCATTCCAACCAGTACCACCACCAAAGGTGGAAAGTTCTTGAAGTTTTCGACCAGGCTCGAGACCGCGAAATAGAGGCCATCGGAAGACAGCAGACTGCGCGCCCGCACCGGATCCTGCGCGACCTCCCGCACGGGGAGACCTTCATCATCGACTCGGGGGATCTGCACGGGAGCGCCGGTCAAGGGGTTCCGCACGGGCTCACCATCGGCTTGGCGGACGACATCCATCGCCTGCACCGATGTCCGTTTGT
Organism: Myxococcota bacterium; assembly: GCA_965223705.1. Lineage (GTDB taxonomy): Bacteria > Myxococcota_A > UBA9160 > UBA9160 > UBA6930 > UBA6930. The sequence continues at coordinate 1,561,759 of OZ245015.1, forward strand.
AGACCGTCCAGTCCAGCTCCACGGCGGCGTGCGAGACGACCATGACGCCGAGCGCACCGAGGGCGAAGAGGGTGATCGGGTCGGGGAGCAGGTTGCCGAGACGTTCTACGCGATCGAGCCAACTCATTGCGCTCCCTTTCTCAATGCGTGGAGACGGTATGCCGCGACCCCCAGGAGTGCCCCGAAACCGTCGATTCCGACGTCCTGGAGGCTGCCCGTCCGAACCGCCGACGTCGACTGGAAGCCCTCGTCGATGAGCGCGATGGAGATCGCCAGCAGCCACGCCCACAGCAAGGATCGAGAAAGGGGCACCGATCGCGCGAGCGCTCGGGCCGTCAGCAGCCCGAGGCCGGCGTACTCAGCGAGATGAGCGCCCTTCCGGACGAGGACGTGGAGGACCCGCAAGGTCGCCTTCGAGACGTCCGCTCCGAGCTCCGCGAGGATGTGAGCGAGAAGCCCGCCCGTGGCGGTCGCGGAGAAGTTGTCCGATGCGAGTACCAAGATCAGCAGCGCCCAAGCGCCCGCCACCAGCCAGGCGCGGGTCGCCGAACGCGAGCCGCGGAACCCCCCCATGGGCGCCAGCTTACGGAACTCGGACCCCGCCGTCCGGGGAGGCGCGCACGCGGCCTGGGGGCCGTTCCGTTACGTTTCGACCGGCATGCGCGTTGGGATCGTCTTCGAATTGCTCCGCCCCGTTCCCGCTGGCTCGGGGCTGCCGGCCGACGCTTTCGATGAGTACGAGCCCGAAGCGACGCTGACGCTCCTCGAAGACGCGCTGGCACACGCGGGCGCCGAGCCGGTGCGGCTGGGAGGGCCGCGCGAACTCTTCGCGAAAGCGTCCGACGGGGCGCCCGACGTCGACGCGGTTCTGAACATCGCCGAGGGTTACGGCACCCGAAACCGGGAAGCCTGGGCACCGGTGCTCCTCGAGATGTGGGAGCTTCCGACCCTCGGGAGCGATGCGCTTGCACTGTCGGCGAGCCTCGACAAGGTCTTTGCGAAACGCATTGTCGCGGGCGCGGGCGTGCCGGTTGCACCGGATTGCTGCATCGCGGTGAACGCGTCTCCCGGCGCGGCGTTGCCCGGGCCGTTCCCTCTGTTCGTCAAGCCTCGCTGGGAAGGCACGGCAAAAGGCATTGAACGGCACTCGCGGGTCGAGAGCCGAGACGAACTCGAACGCGCCGTCACGCGCGTCCACCGCGTCTACGGCCAACCGGCCCTCGTCGAGCCCTTCCTCGACGGCGCGGAATACACCGTGACGGTCGTGGGCCACGCACCCGCGAGGGCACTGCCGGCGTTGCAGCGCGCCCTCGACTCGGAGAGCGGTATCGGGGCCCACGCGATCGCGCCGTCCTCGGTCGCCGGACACGAGTTGCCAGGCTCCTTGACGCCCGAACTCGAAAGCGAGCTCGCGGAGGCGTCCCTCGCCGCGTTCGAAGCGCTCGGCTGCCTCGATTTCGCCCGCGTCGACTTTCGCCTCGACGCCCGCGGCCGGCCGTTCTTCCTCGAGATCAACCCGCTGCCGACCTTCGCGCCGGACGGTTCTTTCGGCATCCTCGCCGAGCTCGAAGGCCGGAGCGCCGCAGAATGGGTCGGCGACGTCCTCGCCGAAGGGCTTGCGCGGCTGGGGTTGCGCGAATGACGGCGGCGGAATTCCGAGACTGGACGTGGCAGATGCAGCACCGCGTCCGCAGCGCCGCGGATCTCGAGCGCTACATCCGCGTGACCGACGATGAGCGACAGGCGATCTCCGCACTCGCGGAGCGCTTCCGGTTCGTCATCACGCCGTATTACGCGTCGTTGATGGATCCCGACGATCCGAACTGTCCGGTGCGGCGGCAGGTGGTGCCGCGCACCGCCGAGCTCGACGACTCCGCCGGGCTCGCCGACCCCCTCGACGAAGTCGCCCATTCGCCCGTGAAAAACGTCATTCGCGTCTATCCCGACCGGATCGCGTTTTGCGTGAACAACGAGTGCGCCCTCTATTGTCGCTACTGCCTGCGCAAACGGATGGTCGGCGACGAGGAGTGGGCGATGAAGCGCCGCGAGCTCGGCGAGGCGCTCGAATGGATCGCCGCGACGCCCGAGATCCGCGACGTCCTGCTCACCGGCGGCGATCCGCTGGTCTTCTCCGATTCGCGCCTCGAGTGGCTCATCGCCGCGCTTCGCGAGATTCCGCACGTCGAGATCATTCGCCTCGGGACTCGGCTGCCCGTCACGTTGCCGTTCCGCGTCACCGACGAGCTCTGCCAAATGCTCGCCCGGTACCATCCGATTTGGCTCAATACCCACTTCAACCACCCGAAAGAGCTCACTGCCGAAGCGCGGGAAGCGTGCGAGCGGCTCGCGGCCGCGGGTATTCCGGTCGGTAACCAGAGCGTGCTGCTCGCCGGTATCAACGACGACGCGGCGGTGATGAAAGAGCTCGTCGAAGGACTCGTACGCATGCGGGTACGTCCCTACTACTGCTACCAGGCGCAGCTCCTGGAAGGCACGGCACATTTTCGCGTTCCGGTCGAACGGGGGATCGATCTGTTCCGCGCTCTGCGCGGCAGGACGAGTGGCTTCGCGATCCCGCAGTACGTGCTCGACACGCCGCACGGCAAGGTCCCTCTCGACTACCCGCATTTTCGTGGGCGGGAGGGCGACGCCGTCGTTGTCGAAACCTTCGACGGCACCCTCTGGTCGGAGCCCAATCCACTCGGCGGGGACGGATGAAACGACTGTCCGCAGCCGCGCTGCTACTGGCCGGCAGCGTGCTGCTGTCGCGGGTGCTCGGCTTCCTGCGCGAGATCGTGCTGGCGCAGCAGATCGGCGTGAGTCCAGAGGCAGACGCCTACAGCGCCGCCTTCCAGATTCCGGACCTGCTGAACTATTTCCTCGCGGGCGGCGCGCTGTCGATCGCGTTCGTTCCCCTCTACACCCGGGCGAAGACCCGGGGTGGCCACGAAGAAGCCGGTCGATTGCTTGCCACGGTTCTCGGCACCGTTTCTGCAGCGGCGATCGCGGCGACGGCTTTGCTGTTTTGGTTCGCGGAGCCCCTGGTCGCTTTCCAGTTCCCTCGCTTTGACGCCGAGATGCAGGCGCTGACGGTGCGATTGACCCGCATCGTCCTGCCGGCGCAGATCGCGTTCGTCGCCGGCGGCATCGTCCGGGCCGGGCTCATGGCAGAAGGGCGCTTCCTGTCTCAGGCCCTGGCACCACTTCTCTACAACGCGGGCATCATCCTGGGCGGGCTTCTCTTTGCGCCCACCCTCGGTGTGGAGGGGTTTGCCTGGGGTGCGCTGGTCGGCGCGTTCGTCGGGCCGCTCGGCGCAGCCCTCATCGAAGCGCGCGGCCGCATCGCGTTGCGCCTTCGCGTGGCACCCTTCGAGGCCGCTTTCGTTCGCTATCTCGTGCAGGCCCTACCGCTGATGCTCGGCGTCACGCTCCTCACTGTCGACGAATGGTACGACCGCTGGTTCGGCCAACTGGGGGATGCGGGCACCATCGCGGCGCTTCGGTACGCACGCCAACTCATGCTGCTGCCGGTCGCTGTCGTCGGGCAGGCGGTCGCCACGGCGGCCCTGCCGACGCTCTCGAAGCTCTACGAGGAGGGGCGCCGAGAAGAGCTCGCCGACATCGTCCAGGGCACGCTCGGGGCGTCGGTGGCGCTGGCGTGTCTCGCGGGTGCGGCGACCTGGGCGTTGGCTGCGCCCATCGTCACGGTTGTCTACGAGCGCGGCGCATTCGATACCGATGCCGCCGCGCGCGTCGCTCCGGTTCTCGCGATGTTCGCGTTCGCGATTCCCGGCTGGATCACCCAGCAGATCGCGGTGCGGATCTTCTACGCCCAAGGCGATACCTGGCGACCGATGCTTCTCGGCACTGCACTGGCCGCACTCGCCATTCCGATCTACGCGACGCTCGGTCCGCGTTACGGCGCGCTCGGACTCGCCGCCGCCGGCGCGATCGCCATCAGCGCGAATGCTCTCGCGACCCTCTGCTGGGCTCGCGGTCGCTACGGCTTGCCGACGCTCGGTGCGCTGTCGGCGACCCTCGTTCGCGCATTATGCGTCGCCGCGTTGGCCGGAGGCGCCGCCCACCTCACCGCTGCAGCCCTCGCTCCGCCCTGGCTCGCCCTGTTCGCCGGGGGCGGCGCATTCGCTGTGGTGGCGCTCGCCGCAGGTGCCACGATCGGCGATGACGCCATGCGCGGCGCCCTGCGCGGTCTGTGGCGAAAGGTCTCCCGTCGTGGCTAGCGCCTGGGAGTTCTGGATCGATCGCGGCGGCACGTTTACAGATTGCATCGGCGTCGCTCCGTCAGGCCGCACCTACACGGCGAAACGGTTGTCTTCGGAGACCGCGGCGGCCGAAGCGATTCGGGACATTCTCGCTTCTGCGCCGGAGCCTTCTGCAGAAGATCCGACACTGCGGGTGCGGATGGGGACGACGGTCGCCACGAACGCACTCCTCGAGCGTCGGGGCGTACCGACGGCGCTCATTACGCAGCGTGGACTCGGCGACGTGCTCGAAATCGGCACCCAGGAGCGTCCCGAACTCTTCGACCTCGACATTCGAAGGCCGCCTCCGCTGACGCGGCGCGTGATCGAAGTCGACGGTCGGGTCGATGCGCGGGGGGAAACGCTCGGCATTCTCGAGGAAGCACCGCTTCGCGAAGAGCTTCGCGACGCGCGGGCGAACGGCATCCAGTCCGTCGCCGTGCTCGCGATGCATGCCTACGCGTTCCCCGAGCTCGAAGAGCGGATTGCGGCGTGCGCGCGCGAGGAGGGAATCGCGTACGTCGTCCCTTCGCACGAAGCCGCGTCGGAGCTCGGTTTCCTCGCGCGAGGCGAGACGGCAGTCGCCGACGCTTACCTGACGCCGCTGTTGGCGCGGCACATCGACGTCCTGCGAGAAGCGCTTCCGGGGGCGCGCCTCCACTTCATGCAGAGCTCCGGTGGCCTCACGCGACCCGAGAGTTTTCGGGGACCCGCGGCGCTGTTGTCGGGGCCGGCCGGGGGCGTCATCGGCACGGCCCACGTTGCTTCACTCCTGGGCATGCGCCGCGCGATCGGCTTCGACATGGGGGGGACTTCGACGGATGTCTCGCTCGTGGTGGACGGCGAAGCGGAGCGCGCTTTTGAGAGCGTCGTAGCGGGCATCCGCGTGCGCGCACCCATGCTTCATATTCACACGGTCGCGGCGGGCGGCGGCTCGTTATGCCGTTTCGACGGCGCCCGGGCGAGCGTTGGGCCCGAAAGCGCGGGAGCTGATCCCGGGCCCCTTTGCTACGGACGCGACGCTTCCGGCGAGGGGGGCCTCGCCTTGACCGATGTCAACTTCTGGCTCGATCGGATTCCGGGCGATCGTCTGCCGTTCCCTCTCGAGCGGGCGCCGGTCGCCGCTGCGTTCGATCGCCTGATTCGCGAGCTCACCGAAGCGGGCCACGAATTCGAGCCCGACGAGCTGGCGGCGGGTTTCATCGACATCGCGAATGATGCGATGGCCCAAGCGATTCAGGAGGTATCGGTGCGTCGCGGTGTCGATCCGCGAGATTTCGCCTTGGTCGGTTTCGGAGGCGCGGGGGGACAACACGTTTGCGCCGTGGCGCGCAAGCTTCGAATTCGCACGGTCCTCCTCCACCCCCAAGGCGGCGTGCTGTCGGCGTTCGGCATCGGTGTCGCCGACTTGACCTGGGATCGCCAACGCGACGTCGGGCGGGCGCCGCTCGTCGAGGGGCGTGCCGACCCCTCCGTCCTCGACACGCTAGCTGCGCTCGAAGCCGAGGGTCGCCGAGCACTCGCCGCGGAAACCGGTCAGCCGGAGGGCCGCGTCGAGATCGAGCGCTTCCTCGATTTGCGCTACCGCGGGACGGAATCCGCGTTGACCATCGCCGCGCCGGCGGAAGGGGATTTCGGCGCGGCGTTTCGCTTCGCTCACCGCGAGCGCTTCGGGTACGACCGATCGGAACGCCCGATCGAAGTGACCACAGCACGCGTTCGCGCACGCGTCTCCGAGGCGCGCCCGCCGGAGGTCCCGTCGTTTGCGGAGGAACCCGGTACGCCGATTCGGACGGCCCACGCGTGGTTCCCCGGGCGCGGACGTTGCGACGCTCCGGTGTTCCTGCGGGAGTCACTGGCGCTCGAGCAGACGATTGATGGTCCGGCCATCGTGCTCGAAGCGGCTTCGACGATTGTCCTCGACCCCGGTTTCCGGGCTCGGCTCGACGCGACCGGCGTTCTCGTCGTGACCGATGAAGCGCACGCCGAGCGTCGGGCATACCGGGACATCGACGCGGACGTCGCCGACCCGATCCGGCTCGAAGTGTTGGGAAACCGGTTCATGTCGATCGCCGAACGCATGGGCTCGGTGCTCCGCAACACGTCGGTGTCGACGAATATTAAGGAGCGCCTCGACTATTCCTGTGCGGTGTTCGATCCGGAGGGCGGTCTGATCGCGAACGCACCGCATATTCCGGTCCACCTGGGCGCGATGGGCGAAACCGTACGCTCGGTCCTCGAATCCTTCCCCGAGCTCGGAGCCGGCGACGTGATCGTCACGAACGACCCGGCGCGCGGCGGCTCACACCTGCCCGATGTGACGGTCGTGGCTCCGGTGTTCGAAGAAGAGACGCTGCGTTTCTTCGTGGCGGCCCGCGGCCATCACGCGGATCTCGGCGGGAAGACGCCGGGATCGATGCCGGCGGACTCGATGACGCTGGCAGAAGAGGGCGTGTTGCTCCGCGCGTTTCCCCTCGTGCGCGGCGGCGTACTCGACGAGCGTCGTCTGCGCGCGGAACTCAGCGGCAGCGCGTTTCCGGCGCGCAACCCCGACGACAACGTCGCCGATCTCGAAGCGATGACGGCAGCCTTGCGTTCAGGAGAGCAGCTCCTGAGAGCGCTCCTCTCCGAAGTCGGGCCGACCGTGGTCCTCGCGACGATGGTGCAGCTCAAGGAAGCGGCGGCCCGCAAGGTTGGTCTCGAGATCGCGCGCTTGGGGGACGGGCGACACGCTTTCGAAGACACCCTCGACGACGGGACGCCGATCCGGGTGGCGTTCGAAGTTTCCGGAGATCGGATGCGGATCGATTTCACGGGGAGCGGGGCGGTTCATCCGAGCAATCTGAACGCACCGCGCGCGGTCGTGCAGTCGGCGATCATCTATGTGCTTCGTTCGCTCGTCGCCGATCGAATTCCCTTGAACGGCGGCTGCCTCGACCCGGTCGAGATTCGGCTGCCCTATCCGTCGATCCTCGACCCGCCGGACGGAGCCGCTGTCGTTGGAGGGAACGTCGAAACCAGTCAGCGTATCGTCGACGTGCTGCTCGGCGCCGTAGGGCGGGTCGCTGCGAGCCAGGGCACGATGAACAACATCGCGTTCGGTAACGACCGGTTCGGTTACTACGAGACCCTCGGCGGCGGTGCTGGCGCGGGGGAGGATTTCGACGGCGCCTCAGGCGTGCACACCCACATGACGAACACCCGGATCACCGATCCCGAAGTGCTCGAAACACGCTATCCCGTGATTCTCGAAGCGTTCTCGATTCGGCGAGGCAGCGGAGGCGGCGGAAGACACCGCGGGGGTGACGGCCTATGCCGTGCATACCGGTTCCTCGAGCCCATCACGGTCTCACTACTCACCGAACGCCGAACGACGTCACCTTACGGCATGGCCGGGGGCTCGCCGGGCCGTCCGGGACGGAACATGGTGCAACGCGGCGGGGAACCCGCGCAGAGTGTCGCAGGCCGCGCGACGCTCGAGCTCGACGCCGGCGATCGCCTTCGCATTGAGACGCCCGGCGGAGGCGGCTACGGGCGCCCTTGAAACCGCGGGGGTAGCTACCTAGGATCCGGACCGGCTGGGGGCGCGTAGCTCAGTTGGCAGAGCAGCGGACTCTTAATCCGCGGGTCGTAGGTTCGATCCCTACCGCGCCTACCACCACCGCCCGCCGCTGCACACACCGCTACTTCACATATCGCTGATAGGTCTCGGCCGGAATCTCCTGCGTGTCGAGCAGCATGAAAAAGTCGGTCGTGCCAAACGCGCGGTCGAGCGCCGGGCCGCCGCACACGTTCGCGCCCAGCTGTAGGTAGCCTCGGACGAGACTCGGGATCGTCACCGACGTCTCCCGATCCGCGAGCTGTGGATCGAATCCTTGTTGGCGGTAGTCGTCGCGCACGGTCAGCCAGCGCTGCGCGACGTGGCCGCCGCGGGCGAACATCGCGTAGTACGCCGCGATCGCCCGGGCATCGGTCGTCGGCACCGATGCGCAACCGAAGAGATACCGCTTGCGGTTGTGTTCGAGGTAGTGACCGATGCCTCGCCACAAAAGAAACAGCACGCGTCTACCGCGATGCGCGCGCGCGACGCAGGCGCGCCCGAGCTCCACCCCTTGTTCGAGAATCGCGCCGGGCAGCTCCGCCAGATCGAATTCCGAGTCGGAGTAGAAGCCTGGGCCGGACTCCGCCAGAGCGCGGGTCATCAGGCGGTACGTCCCGACGACTTCGCCGCTGCGATCGCACCGCACGAGCAAGTGATGACAGTTTCGGTCGAATACATCTTCGTCGCGCAAATGACCGATGGTGCCGTGACCGAGTTCGGCGTTGAAGACGTCGAAGCGCAGCCGCAGAACTTCGTCGAGCTCTTCCGGTGTGGTGGCAAAGCCGACGCGGTAGCGCCCGATCGCATCGTTCCATTGCGGAACGCCGCCCGGGTGGCCCGGGTACGCCCGCACGACCGGAGCGGCCCCGAAGGCATCTTCCCGGGCGAAGGAGGCGGAGTCTTCGGTCACCAGATCCTCGCCATCGAGGCCGGACCTTACCGCTTCGGTCTCCCGAATCACAGCGTTCCCGCGGATGCGGACGAGGTGCTTGGCCGTCGTGCCATTCGCTGGCGGAACAGACGCGAAAGTTCCGCCCAGGAAGCCGGTCGCGCACCGGCGGCAACGTTTGCGGCGCCGAGTGCGAAAGCCAACCGCCACTGTTCGAAGAGCACGCGATAGGCGAAGAGAAGTCCGTAGCTCGGGTCGTACATGTGCGTGGCCTCCGACGTGATGCCGTTCAGCTCGATGACCTTGAACTCGCCGTCCGAGAACGCCTCGGGGCTCGAAGAGCGGACGTCGAATCGGCCGAAGTGGAAGCCGGTGAGGGCGCGGCCTACGCGATCGATCCGAAGCGCAAGGCTCTCGGTTTGGCGGGCCGAGCCGTCGAGGAAGACCGCGCCCCGAGAGTGCGTCCCGAGCTCGGTGAGCTGGATGCGCTCGCCGGAAGCGGGAATGTCGCCCAGACGATCGCGATGCCGTTCGAAGTGTCGTTCAGCCATGCAGACGGCCCGGTCGTCGTCGAGGATGAGTTCAGCCAAGCTGCGCCGACCGTCGCCCTCGACAAACAACATCCGCTTTTCGGTAATCGAGAAAATGTGCCCCTCCGCGTCGCTCGGGAACCGGATGTAGAACACCCCAAACTCGACGCCCGGTACGTATTCCTGGAGCAGCGCGTCGAACGGCTCGCTGCGGAGTACGCTCTGCAGGTCGTTCTCGTTTCGCACAATCCGAACACCGAAGCCCCGCTCGCCCTCGTCGGGTTTGATGACGATTGGTGTGTCGGCGTCGGCGCCGCGAAACCGCGCGATCTGATTGGTCGCATCGGCCCAATCGAAGCGCTCTGTTCGGGCGACCGCGCCCGGCTCGGCGCGTTGCAGCGAATGAAGGATCTGATACTTCGATTCGCCGACGAGCCCGCCGCCTTCGATTCCCGGATTCGCGGCCGTGACGACCCGAAGGCTTCGATATTTCACCGCGAGCCCTGCGATCTGCAAGAGGACGGGCGGATAGATCACCCACATCGGCCAGAACTCCCAGCGCCGCAAACGCTCGAACTTCCCGCGGAGCAGACGTCGGCCGCGGTGGTGGAAGAGCTTCGGCACGATCCGGGTCGCGATGAGGAGCGTGACCACCAGCAACAGCAGGGTGACGAGAAGACGGTTCCGGAACAGGTCAACGTGATCGAGGAGCATCTCCCCGAACCAAGCGGAAGCTCCCACCAGGACGGGTGTCCACACGACGGCCCCGAGCGCGAGGAGCCACGCGAAGCGAAACGCCGGGAAGCGCGCGACGCCTGCGCCGACGTAGAGAGGAAGTCGAGAACCCGGCACGAACCGGCTCAGCAGGACGGCCCACGACCCCCGCCGGAGTCCTTGTTCGCGCCACGCGGTAGAGCCGACGCCAAACCAGCGCCGCGCGGCCTTGCCCCCGAAACGACCGGTCGCGTAGAGCAACAGGTCCCCGAGGAAGAGACCGATCGCGCACGCCGCGATACCCAAGGGAAGCGGGATTTGACCGCGCGCCACGAGGAAGCCCACGCCGATACAGGTCAGGTCTTCGCTGACGAGCGTGGCGAGGAAGACCAGCGTGACGAAGATTGCGACCGCGAGGAAACCTCGGGGACCGGCGCGGTCGGGGCGGAAAGGGAGCTCCGCTCGCGCGACCCTCGCGGCTTTTGCCGCCGCGCGATCCGGTGTGCGGCCGGCTTCGGCGTCGGAGAAAAAAACCAACAATTCCGCGGCGATCGAGCGCGGGTGTCGAAACAACGCGAAGTGCCCGCCCGGGATCCAGCTGAACCGACTCTGGGGCACGATGCGGTGGTGCTCGCGCGCGGCGGCCGCGGGAACCAACGCGTCCCCTTCACTGTGAAGCACCAAGGTCGGGGCCGACAGGCGCTCGAGCATCCCGCGGAGTGGGCGCTGATCCGTGTCGTAGAAGTTCCGGGCGTACGCGGTGTTGAGCGGGAAGCGATCGAGCCAGCCGAAGTGGGGCAGGAGTGCCGTCGGCGCCGCGATCAGGAGCCACTGCGCGCCGTGGACCATGTGGTTCAAGTCGTAATCGCCGAGAAGCTCGAACTCCTGCACGCCGACAGAAGAGAGCAGCGTCAGAGAAGCCACGCGCTCCGGAGCGCGATCGGCTGCGCGAATCGCGACGGCACCTCCCAGGCTGAAGCCGACCCAGTGCGCGCGTTCGATTCCCAAGCGCTCGAGGAGAGCGAGACACGCGGCGGCGTGAGACGCTGCCGAGTACACGGGGAGACGGGCTTCGGACGCACCGAAGCCGGGAAGATCCGGGACGATCACGCGGTAGCGCTCGGCCAACAGCGGTGTCAAACCCGCGAAGTTGTCCCCGCGACCGGGACTTCCGTGAAGTAGGAGAACCGCTTCGCGTTCGGGCGTGTCTCCGCCGACGTCGGCATAGGCCAGGCGGATCGGTTCCGCGCCGTAGGCGTCTACCTGGACGCGCACGCTCGCGTCCGGTGTCGGCGGCGGGTCCGCCGTGGCGCGCGTCCAATGAGAGGCGGCGAGAAGCGCGACGTAGACCGCTAGCAGCCAGGGAAGTTTTCGCAGAGCGCTCCCTCTCTAGAGCCGCTCGATACTCGCGGGGTCGGCGTAGAACACGAGGAGGTGGTCCATCCGCTCGACCCGACCGGAGACGGCGACCGTTTCCGCGACGAAGGGCAATACCTCTTGGCTCACCGACTGCCCGCTTTCGCCGACGAGCAGCAAGTGCAGCGGGTTTCCGTTGCGATCTCGCGCGAGAAAAATCGGCGGCGTTCCGCTGCTGATACAGCGCGCGGCGCAGGCCCGGTGAGTCTTTCCCGTGTCGGGACTCATCACACCGAAGTAGCACTTGCTGTCGACGATTTCCCCGACGAATCGGTGGCTGCCGAGATCTTCCGGCGTGCCGACCGGCGTGGCCGAATCCCCGGCTTTTTCGAGAGAACCCGGTTCGAGATCGAGCATGGTTTGATCGCCGCGATAGATGAGCGTGCCGCGAGCGCGGACGAGCGCGTGGTCGAAGCCCTCGACGAGCGCTTCGGCGCCGAACTTCGTGCCGCCGTGCGCCAAGAGATAATGCGAGAACGATGAGCCATCGGGCCCGGGAACGATCAAGCTCGGTACGGGCTCGGCCCGTACCCAACCGACGAACTCGCGTGTCGTTCCGAACTCGAACACCTTGGCCGGGAACCGGCTCGCGAGACCGGCGAAAGCGGCGGCGGAGCCGGCTACGACCAACATCAGCAGGAGTAGCCTGACGCCCAGGAAGCGCGCCGTGCTCTTGGGCATGCGCTCGCCATAACCGACGTAGAAATCGTCGCTCACCGGGAAGCCTCCGCTCGCGCCGGCTCCACCGGCGTGCCCGCGGGCAGCGGCCGCGGATCCAGCCAGATCACACCGTCGCGCACTTCGACGCGAAAGGTCGGAACCCGTTCCTCAAAGGGCTCCGGACTTCGCCCCGTCGAGGGATCGTATTGATAGCCATGCCACGGGCAGGTGACACAGCCGTCGATCACGCGCCCTTCGCCAAGCGGTCCGTTTTGGTGTTGGCAGACGTTTGAGAGCGCCGAGATCTTGCCCTCGTAGCGAAACACGGCAACCCGCTCGCCGCCGACTGGGAAGATCCGGGCGCGCGATTCCGGGATTTCGTCCACGCGGCACAGCGACACCAATCCGTCGGCGTCGGGGGAGGCTTCCGATCGGTCGCCGGCGGCCTCGCGCGCACCGGCCGCTACGTGAAGGCCGAACACCGTGATGGCACTCAAACCGAGGAGGGCGGTAAAGATCGGTTGCGTCTCGGCTTGCATCACGCCCAGCGCGACATGGAGTAGCAACAGCACGTACGCCACATACACCGACATGTGGAGCGCCTTCCAAGTGGGCGCGGTCAAGTTCGCGAGCCAGAAATCGTGGCTCGTCGCCGCCATGGCAAACAGCACGAACAACGAGAGCCAACCGAGGACCTGGAACGGGAACTGACTGACGCTGTCGTAGCGCGGGTTGCCCGTCAGGATGCTGACCCAGGGGTGCACGTCGCCCAACGCATGGAACTGGACCGTTGCGAGCAGACCGTGCGCGAGCGCCAGGACGAACATCGTGACACCCAAGTGGCGACGGTTGTAGAGCAACGGAAGAAATCGCGAATCGAGCCGCGCGAGGGGACCGATACAAAGAATGACGTGCAGGAGGATGATCGCGGCGCTTCCCAACCCGCGTATCAAGAGGGTTTCAGCGGTGATGAACGGGTGGGTCGCAAGCGACACGCCGATAAACACGGCGAGGTACAACACGACACCGAACGCGAGGATGAGGTCGTAGCGTTTCTTCTGGCCGTTCCACAGGACCGCTTGATAGCTGTCGCTCATCGGGTGTTCTCCGGAGCCGGGAGGCGGCCCGTTGCGACGAGGGTTTGGTGGCCGAGGCTGTAGAGGTAGAGCGAGCCCGCCGTCGTAGCACGGAGGGTGAATCGCCGCGCTTGCGTTCCCGCGAGACGCCCCAGCAACTGCGCGCTTTCCGGCACTTTGTCCCGGGGCTCCGCCTGGGGTGCCCAGTAGACCAAGACGTCCGGCGTCAACCCCTCGCCGCGCGGATCGATCTCGAGCGCGACGCCATCGGCAGCGCGCAACAAGCGGACGTCGCTCGGCCACGCCTCGAACACCCGATCGCTCGACCAAAAGACGTCGCCGTCCGGCCCGGCGCTGTCCGGCGCGAGAATCTCGGCGCGCGGTATGTCTGGCGAGGCACGGAAGGCGAGCGCTCCCGCGACGCCGACCAGGGCTACCAGCGCTGCGACGGTCGTCATGCTGCGATGGCGTCGCCGGAGCCGCGTAATCATCGGGGACCCTCGATCGACGCCACGCGGTGAGCGTTTCGCTCGGTCGGAGATTCGCCGTCGCCCCCGAGAGCGCGTCGCAAGAGGACCGGCCACAAGCCCACGAGACCCGGTGCGATGAGCATCTTGAACCCGCGGCTGGCTTCCCCGGCCTTGTGATCGATCCTGCGGAGACCGCCCGCAAAGAAGCAGTAGAGCGCGAAGACGAGGCCCACGACGAGGTAGATCTGCAGGATCACAACGATCGTGACTGCGACGGTGTGGGACAATTCAGTCGGCTCCGCTTGCTCCGGTTTCCCGGTGTCACACACTACGCCGGACGGCGGCGTACGGTTACCGTTGAATGCTACATGGCACCGGTCGGGTGTTGAACGTCGATTCAGGGGAAAACAACGCGTGATCGTGGCCACCCTGCGCGCCTTGACCCGAACCGCCTTGCTCTCGTGTTGGACCGCTTTGTGCTGGATCGGTTTTGAGATCCGTCGCCGCACGGCGTCCGGGGCCGTATCGTGGCCTGAGAACCGGTGGTTTCAGCGCTGGGCCCACGGAGCGCTTCGCATTCTCGGCGTGTCGCGGGTTTCGAGTGGACACAATGAGACCGGCATCTTCCTCCTCGTATCCAATCACTTGAGCTACCTCGACATCGTCGTTTACGCGGCGGAGAGCGGCGCACTCTTCGTCTCGAAAGCCGAAGTCGCGGGTTGGCCCGGCATAGGCTTCCTGACGCGTCGGGTGGGGACGATTTTCGTCGATCGCTCGAGCCCAAAGGACGCGGCGCGCGCTGTCGCGCAGATCGAAGCGGCCCTACGCGCAGGACGGCGTGTCGTCGTGTTTCCGGAAGCGACCAGTAGCCCCGGCGAAGAGGTGCTGCCGTTTCGAACGCCGCTCTTCGCGGCCGCCGTACGCTCGGAGCGGCCGGTCGTTTGCGGTGCCCTCGCTTATGAGACGCCGCCCGAGGCGCCGCCCGCTTCGGAGTCGGTTTGTTGGTGGGGCGATATGACATTTCCGGGTCATGTGTTCCGTTTGATGGGGCTGGCGCGTATCCGTGCGAAACTTTCCTACGCCACGCTCGTACCTCCCCACAACGACCGCAGGGAGCTCAGCTTACGGGCGCACCAACAGGTCGCCTCGCTACACCGCATCGTACGGGGGACATCGGCGCGGGGGAGGGGAACGTCGTGAAGAAAGTCAAGGTCGCGGACTGGGGTGAGCTCGTTCCCGAGACGCCGGTTCACGCGCTCGTACGCAACGTCGATCTGGTGATCGTCCGTTGGCCGGGCGTTGCGGACGTTTCGGTTCTGTACGGTCGGTGTCTTCACCGCGGGGCTCTTCTCTCGGACGGTCTCGTACGCGGCGAGGACTTGATCTGCGGCGTTCACGATTGGGACTATCGCTACAAGACGGGCGTGAGCGCCTACTCGAACAGCGAAGTGCTCCACAAATTTACGCACTGGATCGAAGACGGCGGCCTGTTCGTCGATGAAGACGAGATTGCGCAGTGGGAGCTCTCGCACCCGCAACCCTACGATCGCGACGCTTACCAAGGCGCGTACGCAGATCCGCACGGGACCCCGGACGAACCGTTCAACGATTGGGTCCACGAGCTCGCGGAGAACGGAACGAAAAACGTCGGACCTCACGGGCGGATGGATGCCATGGGCGTCCCGCATCAGGACCTCCCGCTGTGGTCGGACATCCAGATCCTCACGGGCCAACTCGCACGCGTCCCGCTCCTCGACGACGCACCGGTCGGCACCGACGTCGTGATCGGGCCCGCGGCGAAAAGACCTCTCGAGCTCGCCATCCCGCTGTTCGTTTCCGACATGAGTTTCGGGGCTCTTTCCTTCGAGGCGAAGGTCGCCCTCGCGAAGGGGGCCGACTTAGCGGAGACCGGCATTTGTTCCGGCGAAGGCGGCATGCTTCCCGAAGAGCAGGAAGCGAACCGGCGCTATTTCTACGAGCTCGCTTCCGCGCGCTTCGGCTTCGACATGGGCAAGCTCGAACGCGTACAGGCATTCCACTTCAAGTGCGGACAGGGCGCGAAGACGGGAACTGGCGGCCATCTGCCCGGACATAAGGTCGTGGGTAAGATCGCCGAGGTGCGCGGCCTCGATGAAGGCCAATCCGCCGTCAGTCCCGCGCGCTTTCCCGACTGGGATTCCATCGCGGATTTCAGAGGCTTCGCCGAAGAAGTGCGCGATGCGACGGGCGGCATTCCCATCGGCTTCAAACTATCGGCTCAGCACATCGAGCGCGATATCGACGCCGCCCTCGAGGCCACCGCCGATTACATCATCTTGGACGGCCGCGGAGGTGGGACCGGGGCCGCGCCGCGCTTGTTCCGAGACAACATCTCCGTACCGACGATCCCGGCGCTTGCGCGCGCGCGTCGGCATCTCGATTCTCGAGGCTGCCGCGATGTCACCCTCGTGGTGACAGGGGGCCTCCGCGTTCCCTCGGACTTCGTGAAGGCGATGGCTCTCGGTGCCGACGCGATCGCGCTCTCGAACAGCGCGATCCAGGCGATCGGTTGTCTCGGAATGCGCGCTTGCCACACGAACAACTGCCCCGTCGGGATCGCGACGCAAAAAGAAGATCTGCGGAAGCGACTGGATATCGCCCTCGCCGCAAAGCGACTCGAGCGCTTCCTGCGCTCAGCAGCGGAGCTCATGTGTGTGATGGCTCGCGCATGTGGCCGGAGCCATGTCCGAGAGTTCTGCCTCGACGACCTGACCACCTGGAAGCGAGAGATGGCCGACTTGTCGGGCGCGCCCTACGCCGGAGTTCGCTAGCCATGGGTGCGTGGCAGACGGTCGGCGGAGTCTCCGGCGCGGCTTTGCGCGAAGCGCGGCTCGAGCTTCACTACGCCGCGCAGCTCGTAGCGGCCCTCGGCGCGACGTTCTTGCCGCCGGAACCCGATGACAGCCATCCCAACCTCCGTTGGGATACCGAGCATCGCGCGCTGCTGGGACGGCGCTTTCACAATCTCTGCGGAGCCCTCGTTCCCGAAAAATTTCGTCTGGAGTTGCGGAACCCGAACGACACGGTGCCAGTCCATCTGTCCCTCACCGGTTTCACTCTGGATGAAGCACTCGCGTGGCTGCGTTCGGAGATCGTGCGGAGCGGCGCGCCGGTCTCGGTCGAGCCTTTGGCACTCCCGGGCTACGACTTGCCGGATCACCCACTGGCGGCGGGCGCCGGGTTCGTTGCGGCGGACGAAGCCGTGGGCGAAGAAATGGCGCGCTGGTTCGGCAACGCGGAGGCGCTGCTACTCGACTTGCAGCCCACCGTCGGCGACACGACACCCATCCGCTGTTGGCCTCACCATTTCGATCTCGCGTTCCTGCGCGTGCTCGAGACCGACACCCAGGGCGAGTTGGCCAAGACCGTCGGGTGCGGGTTGTCGCCCGGCGACGAGACGTATCCCGATCCGTACTTCTACGTCTCGCCGTGGCCGTATCCGTCCGCCGATGCTCTGCCGAAGCTCGATTCCGGTCGTTGGCACACCGAGGGATTCGTCGCCGCGATCCTGCCTGCCGAGGAAATCGTCGCAGCGGGCGAACGCGGGCAAGAAGCTCTCGTGCACCACTTCTTGCGCAACGCGTACGCCGCGGCCGAGCGAGCCCTGCGGTAAGCGGGCCGAGGAGAAACTTCATGAGCGAAGCTGCAAACGGCCCCCGGCGGGTCTGGTACAAGGCGCTCGAGCTCGACGAGTTGCCCGAAGGGCGGGTGAAGACCGCGGTCTGCGGGCTTCAGTCGGTTTGCATGACACATTTCCGGGGGCGCTACGCGGCGCTCGAAAACAAGTGTCCCCACCAGGGCGGTCCCTTGGGAGAGGGCTCGATCGAGAACGGGTTGCTCCGCTGTCCATGGCACGGGTGGGATTTCGATCCACACACCGGCGCCTCTCCGGGCGGTTACGACGACGGCATCACGCAGTTTCCCGTGGAGACGCGCGACGACGGCATCTACGTCGAAATCGAAGAGGACGTCCCGCACACGCGCACTGTGACGGACGTCATGGCGGAGACACTGGTCGCCTGGAACGTCACCTCCGTGTTCGGAATGGTCGGCCACTCGAACCTCGGGCTGGCCGATGCCTTGCGACGACGCGCCGCTTGCGGCGAGCTTCGCTACTACGGCATTCGACACGAAGGAGCCGCCGCGTTCGCCTGCTCCGCTTACGGCAAGCTGACGGGACGACCGGCGGCGTGCCTCGGCATCGCCGGCCCGGGAGCGACGAACCTGCTCACCGGGTTGTGGGACGCGAACGTCGACCGCTCGCCGACGATCGCGCTCACCGGTCAGGTCGACACCCAGGTTCTCGGCCCGGGTGCGTTCCAGGAAGTGGATCTTCAAGCGGCGTTCGGAAAAGTCGCGCAGTGGCAACAACCCGTCCTTCACACGAGCAAGCACGCCGAGCTCGTGAACCTGGCCTGCAAGAGCGCGATCTTGAACCGCGGGGTGTCGCACCTGATTTTCCCCGATGAGGTGCAGACATTGCCCGCCGCCGAAGGTGAGGAAGCCGGCGCGCCCACCGGCCGTTTGACGGTGCGAGCCATAAGGCCCCCCGAAGAATCACTCGACGACGCCGCGGCGCTGCTCGAGAAGGCCCGACGCCCGGTGATCATCGTCGGCCACGGCGCGCGTTTCGATATGAAGGCCGTCACCGCGCTCGCCGAGGTCTTGCGATGTCCGGTCGTCACCACGTTCAAGGGCAAGAGTTTGATCGCCGACGATCACCCCTTGGCTTGCGGCGTACTCGGCCGCAGCGGGACGCCCATCGCGAGCCACTTCATGAACGAGTCGGACGCGCTCCTTGTCCTCGGAGCGAGCTTCAGCAACCACACCGGCATCACGCCGAAGAAGCCCACCATCCAGGTCGACTTCGACGCGATGGCCCTCGGAAAGTTTCACCCGATCGACGTCCCCGTATGGGGTGAGATCGCGGTGACCGTCGCCGGCCTGCGAGACCGCTTGGCCGGCACCGAGACCGAAGACCAGACCGCGGAGATCGCCCGGCGTTGGGCGATTTGGCGAGAAGAAAAAGCGAGTCGGCAGAACGACGACCGCGGCCGCGGCGTGAATTCCGCCTCGATCTTCCAGGCCTTGTCCGCCGCCGTTCCCGACGATGCCATCATCGCCGTCGACGTGGGCAACAACACCTATTCCTTCGGTCGCTACTTCGAATGCAAGCGCCAGGCGGTCCTCATGTCCGGCTACCTGGGCTCCATCGGTTTCGCCTTGCCCGCTGCGCTGGGCGCTTGGGCGGCGACCCAAGAATCGGATCCGCGTTTCCGCGGGCGCAAGGTCGTGTCCGTCTCCGGCGACGGTGGGTTCGCCCAATACATGGGCGAGCTGCTCACCGCCGTGAAGTACAACATGAACATCACCCACGTACTCGTCCGGAACGACGAGTTGGGGAAGATCTCGAAGGAGCAGCGCGCCGGGCACTGGGACGTCTGGGAAACCGACCTCCACAACCCGAACTTCGCCGACTACGCGACCCTGTGCGGCGCTACCGGCATCCGCGTCACGCAGGCGAGCGACCTCGAGGATGCGCTCGCGACCGCCATGGCCGCGGACGGGCCGGCCCTCGTCGAAATCATCGCCGACGCCGAGCTCGTCTAGAAGCCCGCCCCAAGGATCCGATACTGTCTATCCCGCGCCGGGGTGGCGGAATTGGTAGACGCAGTGGCCTTAGGAGCCACCGGCTTAACGGCCGTGCAGGTTCGAGTCCTGTCCCCGGTACGTCGAGTGCTGCCAATGCAGCCAGTTCCATCGCCATGAAAGAATCCGCGCTTCACCCGATGGGAGGAGAAAGCGGCTATGGACGTTGCTCTTGCTTCCCAGGGCCTGCGGGGCGGCTGGGACGTACATGCCGAATCCGCGGAGTTGGTGCCAAACCGTGTCTGGGGCAAAGTGCGATGAACTTGTCGATCGCGGAGGTCGGGTCAGCGATTTCCGGCAAGAGAGGACATTCGCAGGCCTACGGTTCCGGTCCAAAGGAAGAGCGCGACTAGCAGAAGGCGTTGCCAGAGCCCCGTCAGAATGCGCGACTCTAGCGTTCCGACCAGTGCTAGGAGAAAGCCGAGTGCGAGGAAGCCTGTGATGAACGAATACACCGAGAGAGAACGCCATTCTGGCATTCGTCGAAACGCACTTCCGAAGAGCCAGGTAGCGAGAATCAGGGAAATGAAGGCAATGGGCGCGATCCTGTCGTGAATGAAGTTCTCTGTTGAGCCACCGACCTGAGGGCAGCCTGGATCGCACGAGATCAGACCGGATGCTGCTACGCCGATGCCGAACACGATCGCAAGTAACGAGCCGATGATGGGTATTCGTTCATTGGGCATGGTGCGTAGCAGCGAGCCGCCGAAGGCAGTCAGTAGAAGACCGCTGAGGACAAAGCCACCGTAATTCATCAAATCCGCGAATTCCGTTCCAGTTGCCCCAAGCTCGCTGACGAACTGGTGTAGGTGGCTGTAGTCGGGTCGGATCCAGCCGCATATTGCAATTACGACTGCGAAGATCGCAGGACCTACTACGCCCCCCAGGGCCATCACTCGCATTTCGCCGCCTCCCAGTGGCGGGCTACTAGAACCGTCGGACCGTCTATCTCGACTGGTGGTCGCCCGTCACTTCGGCCCAGTTGTGCGGAGAACCGAATGAACTCGTTCGGATTCAGATATGACAAGTCGTCGTCGCCCTTCGCACAGATCTCTGGGTTCGGGTTCCAGTCGTCCCTACCGGCTCTTCCTCCGAGGTCTGCTTTCGACACCCGAAGGTCGCGATTGGTGGTGGCAGTTGAAAGATTACTTTAGTCCCCCGTTTCCAAGAAGAGATGCAGCAGATGGCGGCTGAGGGAAACGAGGAGCTCGCGGCTGCGACCCGCGGATTCTTCACGTGTGGCGTCCAGGCGCGCCCGAAAGCGCGGCGCGCTACTCAGCATGCGGAACGAAGACTTCGCCGCGCTTGATCTTCTCGAAGAGCTCGACTTGCCCCTGTATCCAGGCTTCATGAGCTCGTTTCTCCTCGTCGGATTCGGCGGCTTCAGCTTCTGCGATCGCACGACTCCGTTCGGCCATCCGAAGCTTCTCGCGCGCCTTCACCTTTCGCCCCTCGACGAACTCACGGACGTCCGCAGGAGGCGGACGGCGCTCGGCGAGGCCATGTACGCCCAGGATGTCGAGCGTCTCGTACGCTCTCATGCGCGTATTCATCCAGAGCGACGGGTCCGCCTCTTTGTCTTCGATCCACCGCACAACAGATGGATCGATGGTATCGACCATCTCGGCATATCGTCCGATGGTCGCCATCATGGAAGGCCAACGTTCCTCGTCGCCATCCCAACCAAGAAGCGCTTTCCCTGCAAGCCTTACCGCTTCGGGTCTCTGACTGTAGAGGAGCGTTATTTGAACATGAGCGCGGTCGAGGGGATCTCGCGAGCCCACCATTGAATCAACTCGGGCCACCGCGCTCGCCCCTCCGGTACCGAAAGCGAGCCGTAAAAAGGTCACGGAATTTTGGTAGCCGCCGGCTTGCGCTTTGTCGTACTGCTCGATCAGATATTGGGAGAAGGGCTCGCCCGCCTGTTCGAGACGGTCAATATTCTTCCAGCAAACGCCTTCGCCTCTGCAGCGGTCGGTGACAATCAGCTGGTAGAGGGATGCCATTCGCTGGTCTCCGTCCGGCTGCCAGTAAAGCCTTCTCTTCATCTCCTTCTCTGATGAGTAGGATGAGCGTGTGGCGGGTTCGGCGGACGCCACTGAGGAAAGCGCCAGAACGAAAGCGACCAGCGTGTGAGTTGTTCCTTGTGTCAGTTTGTTTGTCCGCCTGTCTGCTTGACGGAGGTCAGGATCCATTCCCACGGTTCGCCTCCCGCTCGAGTCCCGCGGTCATGAGCTCGATCCAACGTTCGTGTTGGGCGATGAAGATGCCCTCATCTTCGAGTTCGCTGCCGTGTGCCACGGGCTTTAGACCCAGCTCGTCAGCATACGCGTCGCCCCCGAGAGACCCGTGTTGAGCGCCTCGCGATAGATCACTCCAACGTGCGTTACGGCCGCCGAAGCCCACTTGGCTGGCGTTGAAAGCGGCCAGGTCGTCCGGGGTCGCCAGGCCACTCGCATTGAAGAAGTCCTCGTATTGACGGATGCGGTTTCGCCGCGCTTCCTCGGGCTCACCTTTCGGCGCAATGCAAACCGTTGTCACCTCGGTGCGATCGACCGCGAGCGGCCGAAAGGAGCGGATTTGCGAGCTGATCTGATCCATCAAGAAGACGTTCGGGTAGAGCAACAGGTTGCGCAGCCGGTTGATCATCCAATCGGTTCGGGGCTTCCCGAAACGCGCAAGCAAGGTGTCTCGCTGCATGTGGATGGGTCGCACCTCGGGGTTCGCCCAATCGTTCCAGACGACGGTGTGACCGTTTCCGAGGTCGAAGTAGCCCCCGGCGAGCTTCTCGAGGGACGCGACGTCGACCGTCTCGACGGCACGGGTCTGCGCCGTCCGATGATTTACCGTCTCGACGTAGTTTCGGTGGATGGTTCCGACGTGGTAACCGTCTACGCCGTTCTCCGCCTGGAGTTTCCAGTTGCCATCGAACGTGTAGGTCTGCACGCCGGGGAGAACTTCGAGCCCCTCCGGAGACTGGTCGCAGACGAGGTCGATCATGACGCGCGCCTCACCGAGATGTTCGGCCAAGGGTGGGACGTCCGGGTTCAGGCTCGCGAAGACGAAGCCGCGATAGCTCTCGACCTTGGGCACGGGTATGAGCCCGAACTTCGCATGATCGAATTGATCGGGATAACCCCCGCTTTTCTCTCGACGCACCCGAACGAGTGCGCCTTTCGAACTGAAACACCAGCCGTGGAACGGGCACACGAAGAAAGGCTCATTGCCGCGCTGGGTCTGTACGAGGGTTGAGCCGCGATGGGCGCAGGCATTGATCCAGGCGTGGATCTCGCCGTTTTCGGAGCGGTTCAGGATGACGGGCTGGCGGCCGAGTTGGCCGGTGACGTAGTCGTGAGGATTCGGAAACTGGCTTTCGTGGGCCAGGTAGGCCCAGTTCCCCTCGAAGATGAACCGAAGCTCGAGCTCGAAGAGCTCCGGATCGACGAAGACCCGTCGGTCCAGTCGGTGCACCCCTTCTTCCGGGCGGTGATCCAGGACCGTTTCCAAAGACTCGCGGGTGATACTGGTCATGTTCTTGCCCACAACCCCTTGTGAAATGATGACACACCACGGCGACGAGGCCGAAATTCTTCGAAGCGCGCCGGAAAGTGCGAAACACGCGGCTCGAGTCGTGCGTATCACGAACATGTCGCTGCGTTGGATCGATCGGTTTTTCGCGATGTACCTCGGAGCGGCGGCGCTGACGGCGCTCGTAGGATCGGCCGTGTCCCAGCCGCCGCCGGTCCTGGCACGACCCGCCATCGAGGGCCGGCCGGAGCTCGTGGCGTTGCATTCTCCGTCGCGCGAACCGCTCGCCGGCCTGGCGCTCTCGATTGCGGCTGGCGCTCTCTTTACGCGGGGTCGTTTCCGGCACAGCGTGGCCGGGGCGAGCTGCGTCGCCTCATTGTTTATGCAACCTGCGGTTTTCTTCGTGCCGGCGGTTCTGGCTACCGGATGGTGGCTTCCGAACCTGCTACCGCCGGGTGACCGAGGCGGCCTTCGGGCCATGGCGGTCATGAGCGCACTCGTCTGCTCGATTGTGGGCTTTGCAATCGCTCAGTTCGTCGTGCTGCGCGAGCGATCGTGAAGCGGAGAGTTGCGAGCCCCCGACGAAGTCGTGAATGTGTCTCCCCGTGAATCCCCCACTGCCTTCGGGGAGGGACCCGTTCTGCGACTCATTCTCGCCATCGCAATCGCACTGGCCGGCGCGACGACTCTGGCTTGCAACACAGCGCCGCTCTTGCAGCCCGATCCGCTCGGCGGCGCGGGGTCGCTTCGCGCCAATCGCTCCGCGGTGATCAAAGGCATCGCGCGTCGCAACTGGGAACGCGTCCGCGAGGAGCCGGGCCTGCTGATCGCCCGCCTCACGAAGGGGCGTCATATCGCGGTGGTACGCATTCGATACGACGCGGAACAGATCGCCATCCGCTACGAGGACAGCGAAGCCCTCAAATGCAAAGCCACGGGCGATTCGTGCTCGAAGATCCACCGCGCGTACAACCGCTGGGTCGCCCAGCTGCGCAAAGACATCGCCCGGCAGGTGACGCTCTCCGTGTTGGATCAGGACGTACCGCCAACTCAAGACCCGCTCTAGCCGAGCGGGCCGGTGGTCCTCTTCTGCGACCATCAATTGGCTCTACACACCGCGAATCTTTCCCCATAGACTTGGGTGTTGCGGGGGAGGTATGGACCGGGAGCTTTTATGAAGCGCACGATGATTTTCCTTGCGGGGAGCGCTGCACTCGCGTTGCTCTCATTCACAGCATGGGCACACGGAACGCACGGCGAAGCGGGAACGAACGTCGAACCGGTCCTCTCGACCGAGCTCCTCGAGACGGACGGGAAGCACGTGACCGCGGTCGTGGTGACCGTCGAGCCGGGGGCGCATTTCGATCCCCACCGTCATCCGGGCACCGTCCTCGTGTATGTGCTCGAGGGGGAGATCGAATCCGCACTCGACGAAGAAGACCCCATCACTTTCACCGCCGGCCAGGCCTGGTCCGAGCCCGTCGGCGTCTTGCATCGCGTGACCAAGAACAGCAGCGACGAGCGGGCGCGGCTTCTCGCCGTGCTGGTCCACGATAAAGACGCATCGCTTCAGCTTCCGGCCGAGTAGGAGAGCATCCATGCCCCGCATCCGCGAGCTATCGAAAAGCGAGGCGGCGCCCTCGGTCGCGAAGATGATGAGCGCCCAAGAGGATTATTTCGGGTTCGTGCTCAATCCGCTCAAGGTGATGGGGTTCTGCCCGACGATTGCCGAAGGCGCGAACGCGTTGATGGAGGGGATCGATCGCGCCGGTGCCCTCGAAGCGAAGCTGCACTCTCTCCTCAACGCGAGGGTGGCGTCGCTCAATGGGTGTCCGTTCTGACTGGACCTCAATGCATCCAGGGGGATGCAACAAGGCCTGTCGGAAGATCAGATCGCCGGACTCGACGAATACCCGACGAGCTCGCACTTCTCGACGCGCGAGAAGTTGGCCCTTGAGTACGCGGACCGGATCACGCAAAGCGACCGAGACGTCGACGAGGCGTTCTTCGCGAAGCTCGAGAAGGAGTTTTCAACGCCCGAGGAGATCGTGGAACTGACCGCGGTCGTGGCGTTCGAGAATTTCCGAAGCAAATTCAATCACGCGCTGCTGGTGGAGTCGAACGGCACCTGTCGCATCGATCTGAAGCCCCGAGGCTGAGCTCTAGCCCGCGCCGACCGGCCGAAACATCGGAAGCTTCTGCCCTTCCGGGTGGGTGACGAAGTACGCTTCCACCGGTAAGTCGAATGCGACGTCGTCCGGATCGATGTCCGTCAGGTTCGAGATCATCCGCAGCCCCGCCTGCTCCTCGAGCTCGATCTCCGCGACGACGTAGGGCACGCGATCGACGGCGGCGGGGTGGACGGGGTGCGTGACCACCGTCCAGGTCGTCACGCGGCCGCGTCCCGAGAGCGGCGTCCAGTGCAAGTCGGAGCTCTGGCAGGCGGTGCACAAAGGGCCCGGCATCCAGCGTATGTGTCCGCAATCCGCGCATCGCTGCATCGCGATTTCTTCGCGGTTACACGCTTCCCAGTAAGGCTCGGCGTCGAGATCGGGAACCGGGAAGGGAAAGCTCGGTTGCTCGGGCATAGGCCAGGGATTCTACCGCGGCCGGCGTCGCGTCGGCTCGGGAGGCGACACTTCGGTAAGCTCCGCCTCGCAAACCATCGATAGGACCGCTTCGTGACACATCCTTCCGAGACGACCCGCAAGGCGACGTTGGCCGGCTTCGATTGGGCCGACCCTTTTCTCATGGATCGCCAGCTGCGCGACGAAGACCGCGCGATCCGCGATACCGCGCACGAGTATTGCCAGGAGAACCTGCTGCCGCGGGTGCAGATGGCCTTTCGCGACGAAACCTTCGATCGCGAGATCTTCAACGAAATGGGGAGCCTCGGTCTGCTCGGCTCGACCTTACCCGAGAAGTACGGCTGTCCGAACGTGAGCTACGTGGCGTACGGCCTGATCGCCCGGGAAGTGGAGCGCGTCGATTCCGGGTACCGCTCGGCCATGAGCGTCCAGTCTTCCCTCGTGATGCACCCGATCTACACCTACGGCACCGAAGAGATCCGGATGAAATACCTGCCCAAGCTCGCTTCAGGCGAGTGGGTGGGTTGCTTCGGTCTGACGGAATCGGATCACGGTTCGGATCCGGGCTCGATGGTGACGCGCGCGACGAAAGTCGAAGGCGGCTTCCGGCTGAACGGCATGAAGATGTGGATCACGAACTCTCCCATCGCGGACGTGTTCGTCGTCTGGGCGAAGCTCGATTCCGACAACAACCGCATCCGAGGCTTCGTTCTCGAAAAGGGAATGGAGGGCCTCTCGGCGCCCGAGATCAAGGGCAAGTTCTCGTTGCGCGCCTCGACGACGGGCATGATTCAAATGGACAACGTGTTCGTGCCCGAGGAGAACATGTTCCCCGAGATCGCCGGTTTGGCAGGCCCTTTCGGGTGCCTGAACCGTGCGCGCTACGGCATTTCGTGGGGCGCCATGGGCGCGGCGGAATTCTGTTGGCAGGCTTCGCGCCAGTACACCCTCGATCGCAAACAGTTTGGTCGACCCCTCGCCGCGAACCAACTCATCCAGAAGAAACTCGCGGACATGCAGACCGAGATTTCGCTGGGGCTTCAGGGTTCACTGCGTGTCGGGCAGACCCTCGATGACGGCACCGGCTCGGCTGAGGCCATCAGTCTTATCAAGCGCAACAACTGCGGGAAGGCGCTCGAGATCGCGCGCCAGGCGCGCGATATGCACGGCGGCAACGGCATCGTCGACGAGTACCACGTGATCCGGCACGTGTTGAACCTCGAGAGCGTCAACACCTACGAAGGCACGCACGACATCCACGCGTTGATTCTCGGACGGGCTCAGACCGGCATTCAGGCTTTTACGGGCTAGCTCGCTGCGCGTTCAGTCCCCAGTCGTAGGGGATGAACGCGATGTCGCAGTCCGCGCAGGCGGCGAGCTCTTCGCGCAGGCGCTCCCCGGCGAAGAGCGCCACGTAGCGCTCGAGCGTCGGAGGTTGCTCCGCGACGTTGCGCTCGAGCCAACCGGTAAAGTCGTTCTCGTACCAGTCGAAGATGCTCGAGATCTGAATCTCGCGCTTCGCAGCATCGATCACGACATGGCGCGGGTCGGCCACGAAGTCCCTCGCTTCGCGGTTGAGCTGCTTCTCGAGCTTGACGCCGGTAAACGCTTCCTGGGGGAGCCGCGGGCAACCGATCGATGCGCAGTTGAGCGCGAAATGGATCCGCGGATCATCGAAACGCTTGCGGATCACGCGATTCTCGAGAGCGTAGAGAGACGTTCGCCGACCGCCGAGGGTGATCCGCTGAAGCAGAAAAAAGCCGGTGCCCTCCGGCGCGAAGAACAGGACCGACGGCGCTCGCACCGAGCGGACGCTGTCGATCGGGTAGTGATCGAGAACCGTGGCGATCGTCCACGCGTTGTAAGCGTTGATCCAGTACGCGAGCTGGTGCGCTTCCGTGGGGAAAGCCGACGCGTCGGAATCGGGGCTCGTCTTTGCGATCGCTGCGAGGTAGCGATCGAGGTCGCTACGGTCGTCTCGCGCCGCCGGGTAGTCGACGCGACCGTCGCGATCGACGTAGCGGCCGACGAAAGCGTCCCAGGCGTCGTGCGAGAAGACGGTGTCGGAAGGGGCGAGCGGTACGTCCGGGCGAGGGACCGGGACGGTGGAGCAAGCCGTGAGCCAGAGCGCGAGTGAGATGGCGATCGCCCGCGCCATCACACCGAGTGCTCTCGCTTGAAGCGGTCATACCACTGATTTCGTAGGTCGGTGGCATTGACGCGACACATCGAGTGCAGCTCCCCGTCCATGGCGACTTTGAAGGCGCAGCTCGCTTCGCGTTCTCGCCCGCGCTCGCTTTCGAGCTCGTCGCGGTTCATGAAGTGGTGGCTCACGATGTTGAGATAGTGAACCCGCGCGCGTTGTGTCACCAGCGTCGCGAGGCCGCGCGGGGCAGATCCACCGGTCGCGCGTCGAATCCAGCGAATTCCCCACGCTGGCAGTCCGCCGAAGACGAGTCTCGGATAACGCCGTGCGAGGCCGATTCCGCGGGCGATCGCGACGGCTCGCGAGTCGCGTCGGAATGTCAACCCGCCCCACGCGGCGAGCAGTGCGCGGCGGAGTTCGAGATCCCGCGCATCGCTGCTATCGAGCAAGGTTTCGAAACGGCTCGGTCCGCCTTTCTCAGTCCACACAGCGCCCTGCACGAAGCGGCTGCAATCCGGGTCTCCCAGGAACCCCCGGGCGCGCTCGAGTTCGCCCTCTTCACGCGCGAGCCCGCGCGCGATTTCTTTCCACAACGCTTCGACGGCGACTGGAGCGCGCAGCTCCGCTCGCGTTCGACCCACGGCCGCGACCGGTTGGAAGCTCACCATCGAAAACGCGTCCGCGTTTTCGACGCACCACGCGACGATCGATGCGACGCCTGACAAGTTCTCTCGCGTAACCGTGACCGTGGAGGCAACGTGAAGCGGCTGTCCCGTACGGCGCCGTACGAACCGGATGAGTTCGGCGAACTCATCCCGCAGCGGCATCAGCTTGGCTTCGTCGTCGACTTTCGCGTACGAGCTGTCGCGCCGACCGCGTTGCGTCGTATCGATGTGAATCGAAAGCTCCCGCAGGCCGCCTTCCACCATGAGTCGTTCAAGGCGTTCGGGTTGCTGCCGGAAGCTCTCGCCGTGGCTCATCAGCATCGGAACCAGTTTCAACTGACGCGCTCGGCGGACGATCTCGATCAGTTCGCCCGGCTCTCGCAACGCGACTTCACCGTCGGTCAGTTGGAGGTTGCCACCCGGGCCGAGCCACTCCGCAAGCGTCTCGAGCTGCTCTGAGATCGCAGCGACCGGAAGCGCGGGCACCGCGTTCGCCGACGCTCCCAAGTAGCAGCCGCGACATGAAAAATCGCACCGCGGCATCGCGCCGATGGTGGCGCCACAGCCCGCGTACTGGCGCCCCAGAAATTGGCGCTCCGAACGCAGCCTCTCGGGCACCGAGTCCCAGGCCCGAGCGAGCGCTCGCCGCGATGCTTCCGCAACCGGAGTGTGCAGGGCCGACCAGACACGCAAGAGGGAGTGCCGCATCCCGCGAGACAGTACGCAGAGAGGAGCCCGCGGTTACGCCGCGCGCTTCCGTTCTTACCAGCGCTTTCCGAGAAGCGCCCGGAAGCCGTCGGCTTCGAGCGCGCCGCTGATGAGGAAGCCCTGAATTTCGTCACAGCCGTGCTGGTCGAGCCAGTCCGCTTGGGCTTCGTCGTCGACACCCTCGGCGACCGTTCGGATACCGAGGGACGAAGACATCTCGATCAGCGCTTTGACGACTCCCGCCGCATCATCGTTGTGCGGGACGTTCTTCAGCAAGCAGCGATCGATCTTCAAGGTGTCGATCGGGAACTGCAAGAGGTAGGAGAGCGACGAGTATCCCGTCCCGAAGTCGTCGAGGGCGATGCGCAAACCGATCGAGCGCAACAAGCGCAAGGTCTCGCCAATGGCCTCAGCCTTCCCGAGAAAGAGGTTTTCGGTGATTTCGAGTTCCAAGTGCTTCGGGGGCGTCCGGTAGCGGCTCAGCGTGTCCGACACCCACTCGACGACGTTCTCCCGAAGGAACTGCTGGGGCGAGACGTTGACCGAGATGACAAAGTCTTCGTACCCGGCGTTCAACCAGGCCCGCACCTGTTCGCACGCCATCTCGAGGACGCGGCGCCCGAGCGGAATGATGAGCCCGGTACTTTCCGCGACCGGAATAAACTCCGCGGGGCTCACCTGGCCGAGGGAATTGTCCTTCCATCGGGCGAGGGCCTCGCCGCCCGAGACGCGGCCTTCTTGAAGATCCAGCCTCGGTTGGTAGTGCACGTGAACTTCGTCGCGGGCGACCGCCCGACGAAGCGCCGAAGCGACGTTCAGCCGCCGCAGTGACGCCGTGTCCATCGACTCGTCGTAGAAGGCGTAGTTGTTCGGGCCCCGCGACTTGGCCTGATACATCGCTTGGTCGGCGTGGGTGAAGAGCTCTTCCGCGCTCTTGGCGTCGGCGGGGAACATCGAGATGCCGATACTTCCGGATACGGCGACTTCGTGGTCGTCGATGAGAATGGGCTCCGCCAAGATCGCCGCCAGGCGGTCGGCGACGATCTCGGTGCCCGGCGCCCCGTCGACTTTCGTTAGGAGCAGCGCGAATTCGTCGCCTCCGAGACGAGAGACGGCGGGCTTTTCGGCCGTTCCGCACCGCGCGAGGGCGTCGGACGAACGGATATGGCTCAGAATGCGTTCCGCGACGTGGGTCAGCAGCTGGTCGCCGGCGGCGTGGCCCAGGGAGTCGTTTACGGTCTTGAAGCCGTCGAGGTCGATAAAGAGAAGCGCCATCTCGTGTTGGCTGCGACGCGCGGCGTGGACGCAGTGATCGATGCGTTCGACGAAGGCGCGACGATTCGGGAGCCCCGTCAGCGTGTCGTGGTCCGCCAGGTAACGCATGCGGCGGAACAGCATCGCCTGTTCTGTGACGTCTTGGACCGTTCCGAAGATGCGCCGACCTTCGGATAGACCGCGCATCCGCACCGTGAGCTCGCGCCCGTCGGACGCGCACAGCCGGTGCTCGAGGTCGAAACGCGTTCCTTCCTGGCGGGTTCGTTCGAGCGCTTTGAACACACGGTCGACGTCGCCGTCGTGAACGAACCGGATGTAGTGGGTCGAGCTGTTGGCGTCTCGGGCGAGGTCCGAACCGAGGATGTCCCTCGCCTGACGCGACCAGTGCAGCGCGTCGCTGTCGAGATTCCAGCGCCAGGAGCCCACTTCTCCGATGCGCTCCCACCGAGCGGCGTCGTCGATGCTCGGTTCGGGCGGGCGTGTCGCGGCGAGCAAGCGGTTGATCCGGAAGCGCGCGGACGCTTCATCGGAAAGCCCACGCGACCAATCGACGTTCGGTAGCACTTCGGAAACGCTGGTCGGCGGCGGTGCACTGCTCAACCAAATGGTCGGCGGCATTGGAAGTCGCTTCGCGATCATCTCGAGCCAGCGCGGAAGATTAGGGCCGATTCTGGCATCGAGAATGACGATGTCCGCGCTGCGCGACGCGATGAACGATTCCGCGTCCCGGGCTTTGCTCGTGACGATCAATTCGTATCCCGCCGACAACCGTTGGGTCGCCGCGAGACACATCGCCTCGTCTCGTGAGACCAATAGAAGTGTCAGGCGTTCCACTGAATCCATACCGCTCGTAGGGCGTATCGACCGCGTCGGGCCCTAGCTCAAGCGCGCACGCTCACTTGGCGGTCGATCCTGCCTAGGGCATTCTCCTCCGGAACTTCCCCAGGTCGGACAGGACGAGCGCCTTTCCCTTGGGGGCCAACCAGGGCCCAAACCGATGGCGAGCACCGCGAAGCAAGAAGCCGACGAACTCTTGGTCGATGTTGAAGAGACGGGGGCGATCCAACGAGACGTCCGTGTCACGGTCCCCGAAAAGCGCGTCAAGCGCGCTTTCGAGAAGGCCTACCGTCAGCTCGGGCGCCAGGTCGTCGTGAAGGGGTTTCGCCCCGGTAAAGCGCCACGCTCGGTGTTGGAAAAACTCTACGGGCCGTCGATTGCCGAGGACGTCGAGAGGACAGTCGTCTCAGAAACCCTGGCCGACGCGTTCGAGCTGGCAGAGCTCGAGCCGGTCTCCGAGCCCTCCATCGACGCGGCGCTGCCGGAGAACGGGAAGCCGCTGGTCTACACCGCGAGCGTGGAGGTGAAGCCCGTGATCTCCCTTCCGGAGCTCACCGGTCTGGCGGCTTCGCGCCCGGCGGTTTCCGTCGACGAGGACGCGGTGGATACCGAAATCAACCATTTGCGGGAGCGGCGCGCGCCGCTGGTCGATCAACCTGCGGACACCGCCGCCGCGACCGGGCAGTACCTGACGATCGACTACGTCGGGCGAATCGACGGGGAGGCCTTCGAAGGCGGGAGCGGGCAGGGCGTCACCCTCGAGCTCGGCAGCAACCGGTTCATTCCGGGCTTCGAGGAACAGCTCGAAGGCGCGAAGGCGGAAGAGGACCGCGAAGTGCGGGTCACGTTCCCGGAAGACTACGGCCACGACGAGTTGGCGGGGAAAGACGCGGAGTTCGCCGTTCACGTCGCGAAGATCCAGGCACGCGAGCTGCCGACTGTCGACGATGCCTTTGCGAAAGACGTCGGCGACCACGAGTCCGTCGATGCGCTTCGCGCGCAAATTCGCTCCGACTTGGAGGAGCAGCAGAGCAAGCAAGCGGATCAGGAGCTCCGCCGGACATTGCTCGATTCCCTGCTCGACAAGACCGTTTTCGATGTTCCCCAGGGTATGGTGGATCGGCAGCTCAACCACCGGCTCGAGATGGCAGCGCGTCAGCTCGGACAGGCGTTCGGCGACCAGCTCCCGGAGCAGCTCGCCCGCTGGCGGGAAGAATGGCGCGAGGGCGCCGAGCGCGAAGTGCGCGAGCACTTGGTCCTCGAGGCCGTCGCGAAGGAAAAGGGCTTCGAGGCTTCGGAGGAAGACATCTCCGCGCGCCTCGAGGAGATTGCACGAGAACAGGGCATCGACCTCGAACGGCTCCGCGGGGCGTACGACGAGCCGGGTATGACCGAGGCGCTCGGCGCCGAAATCGCGTCGGAACGGGCGCTTGATTTCTTGCGCTCCGAGGCTAAGGTCGAAGAAGTTACGGGCACTTAGGGGGGTAGCTGCCCGTACCGGAGAGTCCGCTGCGTGCCGGCGGGCTTCCCTCCACCGCACCGATGCACACTCCGCGGCGCCCCAACCCAAGGTCGGGCTTCCGCGCGGTGACACGCTAGCCTTGCAAGCTTGGCAAAGGAGTTTTGGGCCATGCCCCTCGTCCCGATCGTCGTCGAGCAGAGCCACCGCGGAGAGCGCGCTTACGACATCTATTCCCGTCTTCTGAAAGATCGGATCATCTTTCTGAGCGGGGGTATCGACGACGATGTCGCGAACTTGGTGATCGCCCAGCTGCTCTTCCTCGAGGCCGAAGATCCGGACCGGGACGTGCACCTGTACATCAATTCTCCGGGGGGATCGGTGACCTCCGGGCTCGCGATCTACGACACGATGAAATACATCCGCGCAGACGTCTCGACGTTCTGCGTCGGCCAGGCAGCGTCGATGGGGGCGGTGCTCTTGGCCTGCGGCGACAAGGGCAAGCGAATCGCGCTGCCGAACTCGCGCGTCATGATCCATCAGCCGTGGGGCGGATTTCAGGGACAGGCAACCGATATCGATATCCAGGCACGCGAGATCTTGAAAATGCGCGAGACCCTGAATCAGATCCTCGCGGACCATACCGGCAAGCCGTTCGAGGAGATCGCGCGGGATACGGAGCGCGACTACTATATGTCTGGCGAGGATGCGCGTGCGTACGGCCTGATCGATCAGGTCGTGGAGCAGCGCCCCACACCGGCAGCCGATAGTTCGTCCAACGGCAACGATGGCTGAGCACCGAACTCGGCTCGCACCGGGTGAAAAAGGAGACCTGCGGTGAAGAAGCGAGACGACGGCGCGAATCTGTCTTGCTCTTTCTGTGGAAAGAGTCAGAAAGAAGTGCGCAAGCTCATCGCAGGCCCCACCGTCTACATTTGCGATGAGTGCATTGAGCTCTGCAACGACATCATTGCAGAAGAGTACGGTCGCGAAGAAGGCCCCGAAGAGCGATCCGACGTCCCGAAGCCGCGGGAGATCAAGGCGATCCTCGACGAGTACGTCGTCGGCCAGGAGAACGCGAAGCGAACCCTTTCTGTCGCGGTGCACAACCACTACAAGCGCGTCGAAAATCAGTCTCAGGTCGGCGACGTCGAGCTGCAGAAGTCGAACATCTTGCTGCTCGGCCCGACGGGCTCCGGTAAGACGCTGCTCGCGCAAACCCTGGCGAAGATCCTCGATGTGCCGTTCACGATCGCCGATGCGACGACGCTGACCGAGGCGGGCTACGTCGGCGAAGACGTCGAGAACATCATCCTGAACCTGCTCCAGGCCGCGAACTACGACGTCGATCGCGCTCAGCGGGGCATCATCTACATCGACGAGATCGACAAGATCGCCCGCAAGAGCGAGAACCCCTCGATCACGCGCGACGTCTCCGGCGAGGGCGTCCAGCAGGCCCTGCTCAAGATCATCGAGGGCACGACTGCCGCGGTCCCCCCGAAAGGGGGGCGGAAACACCCGCAGCAGGAGTTCTTGCAAATTGATACGTCGAACATTCTGTTCATCTGCGGCGGTGCGTTTGTCGATCTAGAAGGCGTGATCGAGCGACGGATCGGCGTAAACGGAATCGGCTTTGGCGGTCAGGTGAAGAGCAAGGAGAAGCAGCGTCTCGGTGCGCTTCTCTCTCAGGTTCGCCCGGAAGACCTCCTCAAGTTCGGCCTGATTCCGGAGTTCGTGGGTCGGATCCCCGTAATCGCCACGCTCGACGAGCTCGACGAAGACGCGCTGATCAGCATCCTGACGCAACCGAAAAACGCGTTGGTCAAGCAGTATCAGAAGCTCTTCGAGTTCGAAGATGTCCGGCTGCGCTTTACCGATGGCGCGTTGCGAGCCGTCGCGCGTCAAGCGCTGGCGCGAAAGGCTGGGGCGCGGGGTCTGCGGTCCATTCTCGAGGGCGCGATGCTCGACTTGATGTACGAGATTCCCTCCCGAGACGACATCGAAGAATGTGTGATCAACGAAGAAGTGATTGAGCAGACGAGCGAACCCCTGCTCGTGTTCAAGCAGGAAGCGGAGTCGGCGTAACCCCCTGCGCCGCCCACGGAGGCGGAGATGTCACTGTTTCGGAACGACGACGATTCGAACGACGAAGGTTCGGAAGAGGTCACGACAACGGGCGAGGACAAAGTCCTTCCCCTGCTTCCCCTTCGCGACATCGTCGTATTCCCCGGCATGGTCGTGCCGCTCTTTGTCGGGCGCCCGCGCTCGATCAAGGCGCTCGAGGATGCGGTCGGCACGGAGCGCGAGCTCTTGCTCTCCGCCCAACGCCAAGCCGCCACGGACGAGCCCGCCGCTGACGATATCTTCCGCATCGGGACGATCGGCTCGATCATCCAACTGCTCCGCCTGCCCGACGAGACGGTCAAGGTCCTGGTCGAGGGCAAGGCCCGGGCCGAGATCCAGAGCTTCGAGCAGGAAGAGCCCTTCTTCGCGTGCCGGGCCCGCGAGATCGCCGAGGCTACGGTCGCCACCTCCCAGACCGAAGCGCTCGTTCGCAGTATTCACGCCTCGTTCGAAAAGTACGTGAAGCTCAACAAGAAGGTCCCGTCGGAAATTCTCAACACGGTGACCCAGATCGAAGACGCCGGCCGGCTCGCCGACACGGTCGCGACGCATCTGAACCTGAAACTCGAAGATCGCCAGAAGCTTCTCGAGGTCTCGAACCCCGGCAAGCGGCTCGAGGACGTGTTCGCGCTGCTGCAAGCCGAGATCGAGGTTCTCGAAGTCGAGAAGCGCATCAGCGGTCGCGTCAAGAAGCAGATGGAGCGCTCCCAAAAGGAGTACTACCTGAACGAGCAGATGCGGGCGATCCAAAAAGAACTCGGCGAGCGCGACGAGTTCAAGAACGAGATCGCGGAGCTGGAAGAACAGCTCGCGAAGAAGAAGATGCCCGAAGAGGCGCGCGAACGAACCGACAAAGAGCTCCGCAAGCTCAAGATGATGTCGCCCATGAGCGCCGAAGCGACGGTGGTGCGCAACTACATCGATTGGATGATCGCGCTGCCGTGGGATGAGTACAAAGACGAGACCACCGACACGCTGGCGGCGGAAGGCACCCTGAACGAGGATCACTTCGGCCTCGACAAGCCGAAGGAACGCATCCTCGAGTACCTGGCCGTTCAGGCGCTGGTCGGGAAGATGAAGGGCCCGATCCTGTGTCTGGTCGGTCCCCCGGGTGTCGGCAAGACATCCCTCGGTAAATCCATCGCGCGGGCCACGGGCCGCGATTTCGTGCGCATCAGCCTGGGCGGTGTGCGCGATGAGGCCGAGATCCGCGGCCACCGGCGGACCTACATCGGCGCGTTGCCCGGCAAGATCATCCAGGGCTTGAAGAAAGCCGGCACGAGCAATCCGATCTTCCTCCTCGACGAGATCGACAAGATGTCGACCGACTTCCGGGGGGATCCGTCTTCGGCGCTCCTCGAGGTGCTCGATCCGGAGCAGAATCACACGTTCAACGATCACTACCTCGATCTCGACTACGACCTGTCGCGCGTGATGTTCGTCTGCACGGCGAACGTTTTGCACCAGATCCCGCGGCCGCTTCAAGACCGCATGGAGATCATCAATATCCCGGGCTACATCGAGAGCGAGAAGCTCCAGATCGCTCGCGATTTTCTGGTCAAAAAGCAACTCGAAGCGAACGGTCTCAACGACTCCCAGATCGCGTTCACGGATCAGGGGCTCCTCGAGATCATCCGGCGCTACACGCGGGAATCCGGCGTGCGGAACCTCGAGCGTGAAATCGCCTCGGTGTGTCGCAAGGTCGCCCGGGAAGTGGTGAAGGACAAGGACGCGAAGAAAGTGCGCGTCACACCCGGCGCCGTTCGCCGCTATTTGGGCATCGCGAAATACCGTTTCGGACGGGCGGAAGAGGAAGATCAGGTCGGCCTCTGCACAGGGCTGGCTTATACGGAGGTCGGCGGCGAACTGCTGACCACCGAAGTCGCGGTGACGCCGGGCAAGGGCAAGCTACAGGTGACCGGTCGCCTCGGCGAGGTCATGCAAGAGAGCGCGAACGCGGCGATCTCCTACATCCGCTCGCGTGCGAAGCAGCTCGGACTACAGCGCGACTTCTACTCAAAGGTCGACATCCACATTCACGTTCCCGAAGGCGCGACGCCGAAAGACGGTCCGTCCGCGGGTATCACGATTGCCACGGCTGTGGCGTCCGCGCTCACCCGGGTGCCAATTCGTTCCGATATCGCGATGACCGGCGAGATCACCCTGCGCGGTCGCGTGTTGCCCATCGGCGGCTTGAAGGAAAAGCTCATCGCGGCGCATCGGGGCGGGATCACGCATGTCCTCATTCCGAAAGAGAACGAGAAAGACCTGCGCGACATTCCCTCGATCATCAAGCGCAACGTCAAGATCACCATGGTCGAGCATATGGACGAAGTCTTGTCCCAGGCCCTGGCCCTCGATGACCCGGCCGCCTTCCTCCGCGAAGGGGATCACGTCGTCGAAGATATCTTCGACGTACCCACCGCTGGAGAACGCGCGCCCGCCGGCGTTAACTAGGCCTCCGGGCCCGCGTGGGCGTGTAGCTCAGCTGGTAGAGCACCTGGTTTACACCCAGGCGGTCGGCGGTTCGATCCCGTCCGCGCCCACCAACGGTTACTCCGAGACTTTGACCACCATTTCCATCCCCGGATGGATGGCGCAGCGAACCGTGTGGTCGCCCACCTTGGAGAATGTCACCGACGTGGACTCCCCGGGCTTCTGCAGCTTGAGATTGAACTTCGAGCCGGGGCTCTGCGAGAAGACATTGTGCGCGACGGTATCGTCGTTGACGAAAGTCACCGTGTCGTCTTTCTTTATCGAGAGCTCGACGGGCGTGAAAACCTTGCCCTTTTGAGAGATGGCGTGCTCCTCCGCCGATGCGCTCACCGCCAGCAGAAGCGAATATGCCGCTAGTCCTAGGAATTTTTTCATCGTCCTCTCCTTATTGAGGTGCCGCCGGCACCGCCACCGGATCATCGTCGCTGGTCAAACTTCTGAGAAATTCGACGAGGTCGTTTTTTTCGGCCTCGGTGAGTCCAAGTGGTCGGATCTCCGCGGAAAGAGACCGCCTCTTCAGACGACCTCCGGCGTCGTAGAGATCGACGACGTCCCCAAGGCTTCGCTCGCTGCCGTTGTGCATATAGGGCGCGCGACGATCCACGTTTCGGAGCGTGGGCGTCTTGAAAGCGTGCTCGAGCACATCGATGCCTTCAAACAACGCGCCCCGGCCGAGGTCTTCGGTGGCCACGCCGATGTCGTGGAAACTATCGTCCGTGAAACGCCAACCCGAGTGGCAGGCGGCGCAGTTCCCCTTGCCTTCGAAGATTGCAAACCCTCGCTTTGCGGCCGGGGAGATCGCACTTTCGTCGCCAGCCACCCACGCATCAAAGGGCGCTTCTGCAGAGACCACGGTCCGTTCGAAGTTGGCGATCGCCCGAGCGATCGTTGATGTTGTGATTCCCTCCCCGGGGTAAGCTGCTTCGAAAAGCCCGCCGTACTCGGGAATCGACCGAAGCCTTGCGACTAACTGATCGAGCGGCAGCGCCATTTCGCCAGGCGCTTCAATGGGGCCGAGCGCCTGCTCCTCCAGCGTACCCGCTCGGCCGTCCCAAAATAGCGCTTCAGCCCAAGCCAGATTCAAGATCGTCGGTGTTCGCCGACCCAGTTTTTTCATTCCGTGGCCCGTTGCCGTGGGCATCCCATCGCCCCAAGCGAACGCCGGGTTGTGGCAGCTCGCGCAGGAAATAAAGTTCGACTCCGAAAGACGCGGGTCGAAGAAGAGCGTGCGACCGAGCTCCACGCTGGCTTCGCTGTACGGGTTGTCGGAAGGGAAGGGCGGTGTGTCCGGCTTCCGATACTCGTCGCTCGGGGATGTCGAATTCGCTGACAACGCCGCGAGCACAAAGGCAACCGCGACGCCGACTTGGATGAACCTGACTGTTCTCATGAAGTGATCTCCGGAAAAAATCCGTCGCTCTGATCGGATCGGCGTGAGCCGGGCCCGATCGGGTAAACTCGGTAGAAGGCATTCGATTAAGGCGCGAAGTACACGGTGAGCTGGCCCGTGCCGTACCCTTCGACTTCGGTTGTCGTCGCGCTCGCGCTCGCAGACCCCTTCACCACCGCAGCAAATTCGTCAGGGAGGTCGTCCGCCCGGAATTGCACCTCGGTGAGCTTGATATGAGGGCTGTTCTCATCGACGATCGCCACGCCGAGGACATTGAAGACCTCACCCGCGTTCTCTTGGTACTCAGGAGAGAGTTCGCCGGATTTCAGGACATCCTCTGCTACCGCCGCTGGAACCATCGCGAGGCAGGCGCCAAAACGCGCGGCGAACGCCAGGTCGCAAAGCGCGACGGCAGCGACGCCCCCGTCGTCGAAACGGTAACAAGCGAGCCCATACGGCTTACCGGGATCCGGCACATACGGTTTTGAGTCGGACGTCGTGGCGTCCTTGCCGAGAAGGCCCGCCAGCAGTTCTTGAATCGCGTCAGAGTTCGGGTTTATGAGTTGAGTCACTTCCTCAATCCGTGATGAGTGTGTTGTTCTAGGAAGCTTTCGGAGCGTTCGTGAGACTTCTGAAGCGATCGCTCGACGTACAGATTTCTACGGACTTATTCCAACTTGAAAAGTTCCGACGACGAGACTCGGTGCGACTCGCTTAAGACCGCTTTTGCGAAGTCCGATAGCGAAGAGCACAACATTCCGAGGAACGCGCGATGAAAATCTTGATCGTTGACGACTCATCGACGATGCGAAAAATCGTTTCGCGAAACCTACGTCAGGCGGGTGTCAAGACGACGAGCGTCACCGAGGCTTCTGATGGGGTCGAGGCCTGGTCTCTCCTCGAATCCGAGCCGTTCGATCTCGTGTTCAGTGACGTCAACATGCCGAACATGACAGGGCTCGAACTCCTCGACAAGATTCGCGCTGAAGAAGGCTTGAAGTCTATCCCAGTCATCATGGTCACGACCGAGAGCACACCGCAGGCGGTCCAGACGTTCTTGGAGCATGGAGCTTCAGGCTGCGTCGGCAAACCCTTCACGCCAGATCGCCTAGAGGCAGTGGTTTCAGCGGTCCTCGACAAATCGTGACGGAGTCCGGCGAGTACGACACCGAACTTCTTCTCGAGTTCAAAATCGAGGCCGAGGAACACCTCGGAGAAGTCGAGCCCGCAATCCTCGAGATGGACGGGTGTGAACCCGAACGTAGGCAAGACCTCGTCAATCTTGTCTTCCGAGCGGTCCACAGTGTGAAGGGGGCCTCCGGTTTCTTCGGCCTGACCCGGGTTCAGGATCTTTCCCACAGTATGGAGAGTCTCCTCATGAAAGTTCGGGATGGTGAAATGTCCTTCCATCCCGAGATGGTGGAGCCGCTACTCGCCGGGCTCGACAAACTGCAGGCCCTCGTCGAAGCGCTGCCCGACGTGTTGGAGCTACCCATCGAGGACGAGATCGCGGACGTGAACGCAGTGTTGGCCTCGGGTGCACCGATCGAGACCGAAGTGGTGTCCAGGGAAGCGACCGATCGCGAAGTGCTTCCATCACCCGAAAGGTTCGGCCTCGTTGTAACCGCAAAGATGCTCAACGAAGCGCGTTGCTTCGGCCAGCGGGTTCTCGCGGTCGTGTTTTCGGACACGACCTCGCAGGAAGACGTTGTCCTGGCGAGGCAGAAACTCCGATCTCACGGGGAGGAGCTGGATTTCAGTGCCAGCGGTCCCGGGCCCGCACTGCTGGCGAAGAGCGTGCTGGAAGCCGAAGCCCTGGAAGCCGAACTCCAACCGGTGGAAGTTTCAATCCGCGAGTGCGAAGAACCGACCGAGGCCGTCACCCACCCGCCCCAGCAAGACGGGGAATCGAGACTCCGGCCGACCGACGAGGAGCGCAAGGCGCCCCAAGGCGCCGGTGCCGGGAGGGATGGCGAGACGATACGAGTCAACGTTCGGCTTCTCGATAAATTGATGAACCTCGCCGGAGAGCTCGTGCTCTCGCGCAACCAGCTACTTCGGGGGCTCGGGACGCATTACGGCGGTACGACCGCGAGCGTCCTCCAGGATCTCGATCTGATCACGAGCGAGCTCCAGGGCAACATTATGAACACCCGAATGCAGCCGGTGGGAGCGGTGTTCAAGAAATTCTCCCGCATCGTCCGCGATCTCTCGCGAAAGCTCGACAAACGGACGAAGCTGGTTCTCGAAGGGACCGATGTGGAGCTCGACAAATCGATCATCGAGCTCCTGTCCGATCCCTTGACCCATCTTGTTCGCAACGCCCTCGACCACGGACTCGAGACCCCCGCCGCCCGAGAAGCGGCCGCCAAAGACAGCGAGGGAACGCTTTGGCTCCGGGCTTTTCACGAGGGTGGACAAGTACATATCGAAATTGAAGACAACGGCGCGGGTATCGACCCCGAGCGGATGCGCAACCTCGCTGTCGAGCGGGGCTCGCTCTCGCGAGACGAAGCGTCCGGGTTGTCCGACCGTGAGGCCCGCATGCTCATCTTCGGCGCCGGCTTCTCGACAGCCTCCGAAGTAACGGACGTGTCCGGTCGTGGGGTGGGAATGGACGTTGTGAAGTCCAACATCGCGAAGCTCGGTGGCAAGATCGAGCTGGACAGTGAAGTCGGAGTCGGAACCAAAGTCACGATTCGGCTACCACTCACGCTGGCGATCATTCCTTCTCTCATTGTGAGTAGCGGGGGCGAGAGATTCGCCGTTCCCCAAGTCAATCTCGTGGAACTCGTTCGCGTCGGAACCGACCAAGCGGACACGCTCTCCGCGGTGCAAGGAGCCGAGGTGCTTCCACTTCGAGGAAAGCTCCTGCCTTTGGTCCGCCTCGAAACGGTTCTGGGCGGCGATCATCCGGGCGCGACAGCGAGGCGAGCGAGTAAGCACCGAGTATTGACGGTGGCAGTTCTTCAGGTTGGCGCCGCTCAGTTCGGGTTGGTCGTGGATGGCGTCCTCGACAGCGAGGAGATCGTAGTGAAGCCCCTCGCGAGAATCTTCGATCGCTGCCGTGTGTACGCCGGTGCGACGATCATGGGCGACGGGAAGGTCGCCATGATCCTCGATGCCGCCGGTCTGGCGGCGGAAGCGGGGATCGAAGTCGGGGATGAACCGAGAGCGGAAGCCCTCGCGGAGGCTACGGACCGCCGTCAGGTCATCGTGTTCTCAAATGCGCCCCAAGAGTTCTTCGCCGTCGATCTCAAGCAGATCGTGCGGCTGGAGAAGATCGACACTTCGGAGATCGAACAAGCGGCCGGTCAAGAGTACGTCCAGTATCGCGGTAGCGGGCTTCCCGTGATCCGTTTGGAGGACGAGCTGCCGGTACGCCCCTTGCCCGAGGACGCGTCATCTCTCTTCGTACTTGTACCGCGTACGACGCAGAAGCCACACGGGATATTGGTGGGCCGCGTGGTCGACACGCTCGAAACCGCCGCCGAGAACCTCGAACCGGTGGAGGAGCCCGACAGCGCTATCTCGGGTCGAATCGTACTCGACGGGCGGCTTACCCTCCTCCTCGATGCGGAGCACTTGGCTTCGAACTGGTTGGGTCGCGCGGCGTGAGTGTAAACGACGTGTGCGCCACTTGGATCGATGAGTCCGTCACCCACGGGTTGGCGTCCTTCCGGGTCGACGATGCTCTGTTCGCCGTGCAGATTCGCCTCGTTCGAGAAATCAATCGTCATCTCGACCTCACTGTGGTGCGGCGTGCGCCGGAACACGTCCGCGGCCTCATCAACCTTCGCGGCCAGCTCGTCACCATCGTCGATCTGGGAGCGCGGTTGGGGTTGGGGCTCCGCGATGTCGGCGCCTCGAGCCACCTCATCGTGCTGAAGACGAACACCGAGCTCGTCGAAATCGGTGCGGCGGAGTTGCGAACCTCCGATGACAAGGTGGGTCTCCTCGTCGATGAAATCGGCGATGTGGTTTCGCCCACCGAGCACGACCTCGAGCCGCCGCCAGCGCACCTCGACGACACGGGCGCCGAGCACCTCGCCGGCGTGTGCAAGCGCGACGCGCAGACGGTGACGGTTTTGGATGTCGAGTCGCTTCTCCGCAGCGATGACGCGGACTCAAGCGCGCTATCTGCGTAACTGCTTCAGAAAAGGGAGCCGCATGGTCAAAATCACCGAAGCCCTGTCGAAGAACTTGATTGTCCCGTTCTTGATCGTGGGTCTGGCGCCTGTCCTTGTCGTCGCGAGCGTTTCGCTCTTTCGCGGCGAGATCGCTCTCACCGAGGCGGTTTCGAAAGCGAAAGAGGCACTTCGGGATCAGGTGAGCAGCCGCCTCGTGTCGACCCGTGGAGAGAAGCGCGCGGGAATCGAGCGCTACTTCCAAACCATCGAAGATCAAGTGCGGACCTTCAGCGAGAGCCGTATGGCGATCGACGCTCTGAACGGATTTCGCGGTGCGTTCGACAGCTTCGGGGAGATCGAAGAGATTTCCCTCGAAGATCTCGACAGCAAGCGACTTTCTCTCGAGAGCTACTACGTTGGTGACTTCAGCCGAGAATTTGAACGTCGGACGGGTTCTCGAGGATCGTGGCAGTCCCTATACAGCGGTCTCGACGTGGCCGCCAAGCGACTCCAACACGCCTACGTCAGCGAAAACACCCACCCCTTCGGTTCCAAGCAGAGGCTAGATCGCGCCGCGGGTTCCGAGTTTTATCACGATCTGCACGAGATCTATCACCCGCCGATTCGGAGCTACCTCGAGAAATTCGGGTACTACGATGTTTTCCTAGTCGACGGCGATACGGGAAACATCGTGTACTCGGTGATGAAGTCGGTCGACTATGCGACTTCGCTGATCGATGGCCCGTACGCTGACACCAACATCGCCAGGGCGTTTCGCGCGGCGAACCAGGCGACAGATCCGAACGTCGCGGTGCTGGTCGATTTCGAGCCGTACACGCCGGCTTATCGCGCTCCGGCGGGCTTCATCGCTTCGCTGGTCGTAGACGGGGATCAGAAGCTCGGCGTGGTCATCTTTCAAATGCCTCTCGATCGGATCACAGAGGTGATGTCGGGTCGCGAGGGGATCGGTGAGACAGGGGAGGTATTCCTCGTCGGTCCCGACAAACTGCCGCGTTCGGACGTCCCCGGAGACCCCTCGGACCGGAGCGTGGTGGCTGCTTTCCGTTCGCCAGAGCGAGCTGCCATCGAAACAGAGAGTGTTCGGCGCGCACTCGCCGGTGAGAGCGGAGTGGCGGTTTCCCTGGGCTACCACGGCGGCGAAGTTCTGAGCGCATTCGAGCCCGTCGAACTCGGTGGACATCGCTGGGCCGTCGTGGCGGAGATCAGCACGGCGGAGGCGTACGCCTCGGTGCAGGAGCTCGAAACGGTGAAATCCGCTGCGGGAACCAGTCTCTTGTGGTGGAGTGGCGGAATCGTGGCCGTTGCGTCCATCTTGATCTGCTGGTTTGCGCGCTCTGTGTCTCGCGTACTGAAGCGTCCGATCCGCGAAATGCTCGCCTCGATCGACGCTGCCGCGGACGGAGATCTCACCCAACCGCCGAAAATTCGATCGGCCGATGAAATCGGTCAGATGGCCGGTCGGTTTGGAGAATTTCTCACGGCTCTCCGAGGGAGTCTCGCCGAAATCAAGCGTCACGGTGCGGATCTCAAGGAGGCGTCGACCGAACTCTCCGGGGTGTCGGGCCAGATCGCGGGTGAAATTTCGCAGATGCACGAGCACGCGAACGGCGTTAGTGGGACGACGGAACAGCTGTCGGGAAATATCTCGACCGTGGCCGCGGCGGTGGAGCAGTCCACGACGAATATCAGAAACGTGGCTGCAGCAGTTGAGGAGATGTCGACGAACCTTGCAACGGTCTCGAGCAATGTCGAGGGGATGGCAGCGAGCGTCAACAGTGTGGCTGAATCCATCGAAGGGATGAGCGGTTCGCTAGGGACCGTCGCCGACCGTTCGGATCAGGCGGCGGAAATCTCCACACGCGCGGCCGAATCGGCCAAGCTCACCAATGACACGGTCAAGCACCTCGGCAAATCCGCCCAAGAGATCGGACATGTTGTTGGCGTGATCAACGACATCGCAGAACAGACGAACCTCCTCGCGCTCAACGCGACGATCGAGGCGGCATCCGCCGGCGAGGCCGGTCGCGGCTTCGCGGTCGTGGCGAACGAGGTGAAAGAGCTCGCGAAGCAGACCGCATCTGCCACAGAGGAGATTCGGCT
Organism: Myxococcota bacterium; assembly: GCA_965223705.1. Lineage (GTDB taxonomy): Bacteria > Myxococcota_A > UBA9160 > UBA9160 > UBA6930 > UBA6930. The sequence continues at coordinate 1,606,532 of OZ245015.1, forward strand.
CAAGATCCAAGGGATGCAAGACAACACGAAGAGCTCGGTCTCAGCAATCCAGGAAATCGTAGGAACGATCGACGAAATCAACGAGATTTCCCAGGAAATCGCGACGTCGGTGGCGGAACAGCGAGGCCAGGCGAAGGAAATTGCGGCGGCAGTATCGGAGGCCGCTGAGTCGGCCACTGTCGTGAACGTGACCGTGCGGGAGTGCTCCAATGGAGCGACCCAGGTGGCGGAAAACGCCGAGGAACTCTCGAAGGGTTCCAACGAAATCGCCCACAGCGCCGCCGAAGCGTCGACCGGAGCCACCGAGACGTCCGAGAGCATGAAGAGCATGAGCAGCAGCATCCGCCAGTCCGCCGGCGGTGCCTCGCGGGTCGACGAGTCCGCAAAGATGCTGAACGAACTCGCCGGCAACCTGCACGAATTGGTCGGGAGGTTCCAAGTTTAGATGCCCAACCTCAATCAAGGCGTGAGCGTTCTCGTGGCCGAGGGTTCGCGCACCTTCCGGAAGACCCTCTCCGAGATCGTTTGTGATCACGCGGACGCCAAATTGATCGGCGAGGTCGCAAGTGACCGAGAGACCCTTGAGTTCGCGCGCGAACTCGATCCGGATCTCATTCTCCTAGACGTCGACATGCCGGAGCTCGGCGGGTTGCAGACGCTCCAAGACATCATCGCTGACCGGGAGGATGCGCGGGTGGCGATCGTGTCGGCGGTCGCAGACGCCAAAGAGACGATGCGCGCGCTCGCGCTCGGAGCCATCGAAGTCATTCAACGACCAGAACACGACGAAGGGGTAGAAGATCTCCGTCGTCGCGTCGGGCGCGCCATCGCGTCGGTCAAAGCCGCGCGGAAGCCGGTTCTCGAGTCGAAGATGTCGGCGCATTCCCGAGAGTATTCCGGCCCGTCGGCTCCGGGGCGCGCTGCCGACCTGGTGGCTATTGCGATATCGACCGGGGGACCGAAGGCCCTCTCGACGCTTCTTCCCCAGTTGCCGGCAGATTTGGACTGCCCCGTCCTCGTCGTTCAGCACATGGCGGGCGGGTTCACCCGCTCGCTAGCCGAATCGCTCGATCGCCGCTGCGCTATGGACGTGAGAGAAGCGTCGGAAGGAGAGCACGTCGAGCCGAACACGGTCCTGCTTGCTCCCGGCGGGCGTCACATGGGAGTGACGAGGGGCCGGGGCCGCGGGCGGTTGCGCATCGAGCTCTCCGACGACGCTCAGGAGAACGGGTGCCGCCCCGCGGCCAACGTGTTGTTCCGATCCATCGCGCGGGAGTTCCCAGGACGTGTGCTCGCGATCGTCATGACCGGCATGGGGTGTGACGGCCTCGACGGGGTTGAGGCTCTGAAAGCAGCCGATACCTATTGCCTCGCTCAAGACCGAGACTCGTCCGTGGTGTACGGGATGCCACGCCTCGTGGCTGAGGCGGGCTTTGCGGACGAAGTCGTGTCGCTTGCGCAGATGGCGGACCGGATCAAACGCCTTGTTCGAGGCACGCCCCTGGGATGAATCTCGCCCTTACCTCCGAAACATTCGAGCTGCTGCGCGAGCACATCGAAGAACAGTGCGGAGTCGCCCTCGCACCCGGCAAGGAATACCTGGTTCGAACGCGGCTCGGGCCACTGCTACCGCGCCACGGCTGTGGGAGCTTTCCGGAGTTCCTGCGACTGCTGCAGAGCCGCTCTGACGTCGCACTGCGAGACGAAGTCGTGGACGCCATGACGACGAATGAGACTCTATGGTTTCGCGACGAGGGCCCCTGGGCGATTCTCAGGGAAACGCTACTCCCGACTCTGTGCAGAGCAATCGAGTCGGGGGCGAGATCCAAGGTCAGGATCTGGTCGGCGGCATGCTCGACAGGCCAAGAACCCTACTCCATCGCGATCTCCATTCTCGACGCCATCGACCGTGAGAATCGAGCGGTCGACGCGAAGCAGTTCGAGATTTTGGGAACCGACGTGTCCCCCGCTGTCCTGTCGGTTGCGGAAGCGGCGATCTACAGCCAATTGGGTGCGACCCGGGGATTGGGTGACGAAGCGGAGTCACCCCATTTCGAGCGAGAGGGGGCGGAACTGCGCGTCGCTCCACACGTTCGGGAACTCGTGAGCTTCCGACGCCACAATCTTCAGGAGTCGTTCGAGGATCTTGGAAGCTTTGACATCGTCTTCTGCCGAAACGTGCTGATCTATTTTTCCGAAAGTCTCCGGAATCGAGTGATAGAGGGTCTGACGCGGGTCCTGCGACCCGGTGGGGCGCTGATCCTGGGCGCCTCGGAGTCGCTTCGAGGCTCGACGGGCATGCTCACCCTGGAGAGAAGCGGTAGGTATTTCTACTACCGCCCTGCAGGGGATCAATAGCGCTGCCCTGATTTGGGCACCCGAACCTCACGAGGGCGCCGGCGCAAGATCTTCCGCACTACAACACCGATGAGAATCATCGCGCCGACGTCCCACGCGCAGAACTTTCCGACGCGGTAGTAGGGAAGATATTCCCACCAACCATTCCGATCGATGATGAACTCCTCGATCATCACCCACGTATTGAAAAAGGTCAGCCAGACGGCGAAGCGAACGAGACCCGGAAGCTGTTTTCGTTCTGACATAGCGAGATAAGCTACGGATTGAAGTGCGCTTCAAGTCAAGGGGACAGCGATGAAAGAACTCGACATCGGCGAAGTGGCGCGACGCGTAGGGATCGCACCCTCGACGCTTCGGTACTACGAACGCGAGCGTCTGATCCCCGCGGCGCCGCGCCGCGGCGGCCGCCGAGTCTACGGCGAGGAAGTCCTCGATCGTTTGACGATCGTCCAGATGGCGAAAAGCGCGGGATTTACTTTGGCGGAGGTTCGCGAGCTGCTTTCTGGGGCGTCACCTGCGACGAGACCCGGGCGCCGTTGGCGCGCGTTCGCGCGCACGAAGCGGGCCGAACTCGAAGCGCGAATTGAGGAGGCGGAGCGGATGAGAGCGGTGCTCGAAGCGCTCGCGAGCTGTCGTTGCCGAACGTTTGAAGAATGTGCGGAGGCCGCTCGGACCTAGGCGCCTTCGGGCTCACGGCCGCACTGTGACTGCGCGTTCGTCGAAAGAATCCGGTGGAGCTCCGAGCCGATGACCTCGTAGCGGGCGGCGTTTCCATGCGGATCGTAGCCGAGGGTAAAGCGGTCGTTAAAGCGTCGCCTCCGCATCGTTTCGCTCAGTCCGTCAAGGCCGAACGCCGTGGGACCCAGCTCGTGAACCGAGGCCGACGACTTGTCCGTTGCGGAGACAAGCCGCTCACACAGATAGCGGTTGTTCGCGTCGCCGACACCGTTCGGGATATAGAAGACCAATCGCACGTCGGCCTTCTCGGCGCTCCCGATGGCGCCGCGCCACGCGGACTCGAAATTTCTCCACATGGCCTCCGCAAGCGTTGTGTCGGAGAGCGATCGATGCGGGCGCCGAAAGAGCTGCCGTAGTGCATGCCGTTGCGCGAGCAATTTGTTCGCGACGAAGGACGCCGACGCGACGTAGGATTCGATCCGCTCTCGTCGCGGCTTGTTGACTCGTTCGGCCTCGAACTGCGCTTCGTCGGGCATAAAGAACACATGGTCCGAAACCGCGACACGGATCACCGCGTCGCGAACTCCGTCACGCGAGGCGACGCGCTCGAGCATGCGACGATGGTGCTCCGGACCGTGGCCGCCGGTCCCCAGATTCCGAACCCAAACCGAATCTCCGAACCGGCGTTGCAGTACGCCCGAGACGGTTTCTTCCTCTCGCACGCCCGATCCGAAGACTTCCGAGCTTCCGATAATCGCGATATTCGGGACGTCTCTCTGGGGTTCGGCGCCGCGGAACCCCTGGGAGTTCGTCCTGACGGGCGGAGACTCTACGCTGTGGTTGCCGAGAAACGTCACCACGCGTCGCTGGTTCGGTTGGTAGCGATGAAAGAATGTTTCATCGAACACGTACTCGAGCGCAACGGGCGCGAGCGGCGTCCTGAAGTAGGTCTCGGCGATTGCGACGAAGGCGACCGCGGCGATGGCGAAGAAGCGGATCAGGGCGAGCATCAGAATTGAAAGTAAATGAATGCCGTCGCGTCCTGCACGCCCCAACGTAGAGCGGCAAACGCCAGTGCGGCCGTGAGGATCGGGGCCAGGATGGGGCGACGCGCGAGCGCGGCAAGTCGGCGATCGTCTCGGCGCCACGCTTCGAGGAACACCAACGGCAAGCCGAAGCCCGCGATTTGAAGAGCCAACGGCCCGATATCGCCCGAGAACCATCCGTTCTGATAGCTCCCCAAGAGCTCCAGAAGCTGGGCGCCACTGCGATCATCGGGTACGCCGTCGACGAGGACCGTCCGCGTGCTCCGAAAAATCGTCCAGCCCACCAGTGTGAAGTGGAACATCGCGAACCACGCGAAAGGTTTCGGTATACGCCACCCGAGTGAGCCGCTGAGTAAGCGGTGTCCGCAAAGTAATGCGCCGTGGTAGATGCCCCACCACAGGAAATTCCACGCTGCGCCGTGCCACAGGCCGCCGAGCACCATCGTGATCATCAGGTTGCGATACGTCTTACGCGCGCCTCCCCGGTTCCCCCCGACGCCGATGTAGAGGTAGTCGCGCAACCACGTCGACAGGCTGATGTGCCATCGCCGCCAAAAATCCTGCGGGTTGAGAGCGGCGTACGGGTTCTTGAAATTCTCGATGAGCTCGATCCCGAGGCACTTCGCGCTGCCCCGAGCAATATCGGTGTAGGCGGAGAAGTCGGCGAGAATCTGAAACGCGAAGGCGAGGGTCGCTAAGTAGGTCTCCGCCACCGACAGCTCGGCCGAGCTCGCGTACAGCGGGTCGACGATCCCGGCCAGGTTGTCGGCGATGACGACTTTTTTGACCAACCCGATCGCGATGAGCGACAGCCCGAGAACGAGTTGATCCTTCGTCGCGTCTTTCGCGACGCGCAGCTGCGGCAGTAGATTGCGGGCGCGCTCGATCGGCCCCGCGACGAGTTGAGGAAAGAACGCGACGAACACCGCGAAGTTCAGCAAGCTCGAGTCGGGTTCCAGTTGCCGCCGGTAGATATCGATGGAATACGAGAGGGTCTGAAAGGTGTAGAACGAGATCCCGACGGGAAGCACCACGTCGAGGAAGACGCGATCGAGCGGGAGACCGATATCCGACAGGAGGGTGTGGAGCCCGTCCGCGAAAAAGTTGAAGTACTTGAAGAAGCCGAGGATGGCGAGGTTCACGGTGATCGAGACCGCGAGCCATACGCGGCGCCGAGACTCCCTTTCCTCGGCATAGATCAAACGGCCAGCGACGAAGTCCGTCACGGTCGATAGCCAGATCAGACCGAGAAAGCGCCAATCCCAGGAACCGTAGAAGGTGTAGCTCGCGACGAGCAGCACAGCGTTCCGGTACGCAGCGCCGCCGCCGACCCGGTGCGCCGTCCAGACGAACACCAAGAAGAGGATGAACAGCCAAGAGTTGAACTGCACCCGCGGAACCTAGCGACCTGCATTCGGGCGGAAAAGGCTGCAGCAAAGCGCAGCGGTGCGCGTCTGGTCGCGGACGCGATACGATGGCGCTGTGTTCTACGAACCCGACAACAAGGGAGCCCACGGACTCCCTCACGATCCATTCAAGTCCCTCGTCGTCCCCCGTCCGATCGGCTGGATCAGCACGCTCGATCGGGAAGGGGGCGTGAACCTCGCGCCGTACAGCTTCTTTAACGCTGTCTGCTATGACCCGTGCATTGTAATGTTCTCGGCGAGCGGGCTTCCCGACGACCCGCAGAAGCACTCCCGCCGAAACGCCGAAGAGACGGGCGAGTTCGTCTGTAACTTGGTGACGGAATCGCTCAAGGATCAGATGAACGAGACGTCCTCGCACGTCGCGCGCGGCGTCGACGAAATGGCGCTGGCGGGGCTGACACCCGAGCCTTCCAAGATTGTCAGGCCGCCCCGTGTTGCGGAATCGCCCGCCCATCTCGAATGTCGCTATCTCAAGACCGTCGAATTCGAGAGCGATCTGCCCAACCAAAGCCATGGTGTCGTCTTCGGGCGGGTCGTCGGAGTTCACATCAAAGACGAGTATCTCGACAACGGTTTCGTCGATATCCTGAAGATGCGGCCCATCGCCCGCATGGGTTATCGCGACTACACCGTCGTGAGCGAGATCTTCTCGATGCAGCCGCCCGACACGAAGACCGGAGCGCCACCGAAAAAGTCCGGCTTCTAGTTGGCTTGTAAATCACCCACTGGGTAGAAAACCCTTCGACACATTTCGGTGTGCGTCGCCGATTTTGTGACCCACGGCGCAGAATCTGACCCGGGGCGCCGCCTAGTTTCCCTTCGCGATACGAAGGAGGGGCGCTGATGGCGATCAACCTGCAGAGTCTCATTCAAGCCGAGCTCGGTCCCGACGTCGTCGGCCGACTCGCGAGCGCACTCGGTACGTCCGACGCCGCGGCGCAGGGCGCGTTGCGAACGATCGTGCCGACGATGGTCGGCGCACTGGTGAATCGCGGATCGACCCATGACGGAGCGAGTATTCTGCTGGCGACGCTGCGTCGCATCGATCCAGGTGTCCTCGACGACGTCGCGGGGAAATTCCGAGAGAAGGACTTCACGGCGTTCAGCCGTCAAGGAAGTGACCTGTTGCCGGGAATGTTCGGGGCGAAGCTCGGGCCGGCTTTGGACGAGCTGACGGCTGTGACAGCGCTCGATAAACCGGCGCTCAGTCGCGTGCTCGGGGCGCTGGCTCCGATTGTTCTGGCGTACCTGCGGCAGGCGGTCGGCAGGGAGCAACTCGACGCGTTGGGCCTCGCGAACCTACTCGACGGTCAGCGACCGCATCTCGCGACGTCTTTGCCCCGTACGCTGGGCGATATCCTGGGCCTCGCCGTCGCGCCGCCGCGCACGCTGTCGGAGCCGACCCTCCGAGTGGAGGCACCACCGCCGCGGCGCCGATCCTTCGGTGGGTTCGCAACGGCGGCGATCGGACTGGTGTTGGTGGCCTTCGCATACGCCGCCATTCGAGACGCTCGTTCGGAGCCTGGGCTTCCCGACGTGGCAGCGGACGCGCCCGTTTCCGTTGTGGCGGGCTTCGAAGATACGATCGAAACGCTCCGCGGTGCGCTGGTTGCCGTCGAAGATGAGGCGTCCGCCAAAGAAGCCGTCCCCGCGCTCATTGCGGCGGAGGGCCAGATCGACAACCTGTCTCTAGGGCTCGGGGTGCTGCCCCATTCGGTTCGTTCGCAGCTCGCGGTTCGGGCGCGGAGCTTCGGGCCCACCCTCGACGAGGAGGCGAGCCGAATCGACGAGATCCCGGCCGCTCGCGACCTGCTCTCGCCGCTCGCGAGCAAGATTGCGGACGGGCTCGAACGGATCGCCGATAGCTAGGCCTCGATATCGATGGGGTCCGCTGTCACGAGCCACGCGTAGATTCCGCCGCAGAACAAGCACAGAACCGCTGCCATGTAGAACGGCAAGGTAAAACTCTCGGTCGCATCGATGAGCCGGCCCGCGGCCAAGGGGCCGAACAGGCCGGCGAAGTTCGCGAATCCGTTCATCACGCCGATGATCGAGCCCACGTGCTTCGGCGCGAGCTCGAGGGGGAGGGACCAGTAACCTCCCAAGGACGCGGAAAACAGGAAGTAGAAGATCCCGAACGAAGCGATGCTGGCGGTGATGGAGGGCAGGTTCACACCCAACACCAGGAACGGCGCTCCGAGGACCACCATTGCGCCCGGCACGCGAACGCGCGAGGTACGGGGCGTGTGGCCGCGCTTCAGCAGCTGGTCGGAGAGCCAGCCACCGGATTGAATGCCGAGAAAACCGGCGCCGATCGGAAGCATGCCGATGAGCCCCATCTGCATCGTCGACAGGCCGCGCTCCTCGGTGAGATACGTCGGAAACCAGAAGATGAAGAGCCAGGCGATGAAACCGTAGAGCGAGTAGCTCACACACAGCGCCGGAAGGGGCTTGCAGCGCAGGATCGAGAGCAACGAGATCTTGACCGCGTCCGTCTTCGGCGTGACGTGTGCCTCGATGAATTCGACTTCACTGTCCGAGATGCTCGGGTGCTCCCGAGGTGTGTCGCGCACGTAGAAGTACCAGGCGGCCACCCACAACATGCCGATGCCTGCGTTCAGGTAGAAGACCATCTCCCAACTCAGGTTCTCCACGATCCAGGCCGTGGTGGGGTAGGCGACGATCTGGCCGATAAATACCCCGGACAACAGCACCGCCTGAGCCCGCGCAAACTCGTCGCGCGGAATCCACCGGGAGTTGAGCGAGGCGAACGACGGAAAACTCATCGACTCGCAGGCGCCGACGAGGAAACGCAACGCGAGGAGCAGGACGAAGGCGCTCTGACCCAGCGGCGTGAGCGCCGTGAAGAGCGAGAAGCCGATGCAGGAGAGCGCGACAACCTTTCTCGCGCTCCAGCGATCGGCCAGCGCCCCGCCCGGGTACTGGAACAGCGCGTAGCCCAGCAGGAACAGCGAGAAGACCAAGCCGAAGTCGGTCTTGTTCCAACCCGTATCGGCCATGATCTCACCCGCTGCCACGGAGATATTGATCCGGTCGATGTAGTTGATGATGGTGCCGAGCAGGATGAGGCCCAGAATGCGTACGCGAGTCGGTATCACGGTTGTATCACCTCGTGGGCCAAGCGCTCATGCTTCGCTTCGCGGTCGGTTTCACCAAAGAAAGCCATCAACAAGTTTTCGGCGCCGGCGTCGCGAAGTTCCGCGATGCGCCGACGGAAGAAGTCCGGAGGCCCGCACAAGGTAAAGCGATCGGCCAAGTAGTCGGTCAGCCCGAGCTGGTCGACAATCTGGGCGTTGCGTCGGTGGGCACCGGCACTTTCGTGCTCGGAAAACACATACGCTTTCTGGAGGGCGCGAATCCGGTCCTTGTACTCGTCGGGGATGCGCTTTCCTTCGAGACTGAAGCGGAACGCGTGATTGGCGCTCGCCGTCAAGGTCATGCGCGCTTCGTGCACGGCGCGTTCGCGATCGTCGTCGAGGTTCCACTTGACGAACCACCACACATCGATCGATTCGGGGTCCCGTCCTGCGCCGCGGGCTCCGGCGGCGATATGTTCGCGCGCGTCGCGAACGAGATCGGCCTGAAGACCCGTCCCGACCAGTACGCCATCGGCGTGGGCACCGGCGAGCTGCAACGTCTTCGGCCCTTCGGCCGTGAGATACACCGGGATTCTCCGCTCGGGCCAGGTGAGTCGCGCAATGTCCCCGCGATAAGTGGTCTCGCCGCGCACAAGAAGCTCTCGCACAGCGATCAAGTGTTCGCGCAACGCGCCGAGACGAGCGCCTTCGAGGCCGAGGTTGTAGACCGCGCTGTCTCCGGATCCCAAGTTCCACCACACGCGGCCCGGCGCGAGTTGTTCCAAGGATGCAATCGCGGACGCGGCGACAGCGGGATGACGCGTCAGGGGGTTCGTGACGGCGGGCCAGAGGGTCATCCGTTCGGTCGCCAGAGCGGCAACGGTGAGCTGGACATACATCTCGGGCCAAAGCGACTGACTGTCCGGCATCGCCAGGCCGCTAAAGCCCAGTTGCTCGAGCCTTGCGATCCGCCGTTGGAATGCCGCGAGGCCCGAGTCGCGTTCGAGGCTCGAATTGATCACGAGGGCTGCGAACTTCATGTTGGGACCGCGAGCTTAACCTGCGCGGCGTTCGAATTGGGAAAAGTCCGCGGCACCCGAAGGGCGTCCGGGGGGCCTGGCGCCTCACACCACAGTGGTACCCTCTGCGGTAACTCGCGTGGGAGGATCGCCATGGCTCATGCAGGACACGACCAGGCTCACATCCCGGTCGCCAGCGACATCATGACCCGAGATCTCGTCACCCTGAGCCCGAAAACGCCGATCGTCGACGCGATGAGGATATTGCTTCAAAGCAACATCTCCGGGGCGCCGGTGGTGGACGACGACGGTCAGCTCGTCGGCATGTGCTCCGAATACGATTGCCTCCGGGTACTTACGGCTGGCCAGTTCTATTCGGACGATCACCGCGAGGAAGGCGTCGTCGGCGACTACATGACGAAGAACTTCCGCACCGCCCTCGCTTCGGACGACATCTATTCCGTCGCCCAAGGCTTTTTGCAGAAGAAAGTCCGCCGGCTGCCGATCCTCGAAGACGGTGTCCTCGTCGGGCAGATCTCGCGCCGAGATGTCTTGCGGGCGATGCTCAAGTGGGGAGAGAGACGTGCGACGGAGCGTCGCTACCCCGACTATCGAGAGCCGGCCGGCGAAGCCGCAGCGCGTCGCTCTTAGCGCCGTCGCCCTCGCGGTTTCGCTGCTGGCGGTGGCAGCCCAAGGGGCTGACGCGTGGGACGATGTCGGGCTACCGATCGCGCTGCTCGAAAAGCGCTTCGCCGGCGGCGCATGCCAAGCGAGTGAGCAGCACGAAGAGGCGTGCGTTCTGGCCCTCGAAGCGCTGGCCTCCCACCGAACACCACCTGCGCGAATCGACTGGAGCGCCGAACCACCTGCTCTCGAGCCCGCACCCGACGCCCCGGCGCTTCCGGCGTTTGAGGCCCGGGTCGCGCGAGAAGTTCGAGCGATCGAAGCGTACCGGGGGCGAGGCCTGGGCGTCGCGCCGAACTTCAAGCCCTTGTGGCAAGCACTGCGATCGGTCGCGGAAGCGCGTCCCGGAGGCCCGCGCGCTCTGGCGGATGCACTGCGTTCGTACCTGCGCCGCGTCGAGGACCCCCACACCGAGCTCGCGCCGTATCGCGCGGTTGAGAGATCGCTTCATCAGAACAACGTCGACCCCGTTCGCTCGTTTCTCACGCGTGACCGGAATCGACCCGAGTCCGTCGCGTTCTCACGCCTCTACGAGCGCGGCTTTTCGCTGGGCTGGGTCGCGCTGCGCGATTTCGACGACGTCGCTTGCGGCAACGTGTCCTACGCCTTGAGCCGACTTCTGGCCGACGGTATTCAGGGCGTCTTGCTCGACTTGCGGGGCAACGGAGGCGGTGTGGCACGTGAGGCGGACTGCGTGCTCGACCTCTTCTTCGACAGGGGCGTCACCTTGTATCGACTCGAGCCGCTGCGCGAGGGCGGGCCGGCGCGGTCCTACACAACGCCCGGGCCCGCACTCACGGATCTGCCGCTCGTCGTGCTGATCGACGCGGGCACCGCGAGCGGCGCCGAGATCATCGCCGGTGTCGTCCAAGCACAAGGCCGAGGGCGAATCGTCGGTGAACGAAGTTTTGGGAAGGGCACGTATCAACGGGCGTCTCCCTGGTCCGAGCACGACGGCGTCGTCCTGTATCAGACCGTGGCTCGAATCGTCGTCGAGCCGGGATTCGAATTCCAGAATACGGGCGTGTTTCCGGACGTGGTTTGGGCGTCTTCGGGGCCGGTCCTCCGCGAGGCGACCGCGTACGTGAACCCGATCCCCCCGCGTTATCCGTCCGTGCCTACGCATCGCTTTTCGTGGGGGGATACCTGCCCCCGGGAGGCACCGAGGGCCGCGATCGAGCCTCGCGACGCCGCGCTGGCGCTATCTCGGCGCGTACTCCACTGCGAACTTCGATGAACGTCACGCCCGAGCCTCGATCGGGCTAGGATAAGGCAAAAGCCACGGAGGTTTCGCCGATGTCTAAGGCTCTAGAAGGAGTGCGCGTTCTCGATCTCAGCCAGTATGAGGCGGGGCCGTCGTGCACCCAGGCCTTGGCGTGGCTCGGCGCCGAGGTGGTGAAGATCGAACGACCGGAGACGGGAGAGCCGGGCCGTAGCGTCGGGGGCCACGAAGACGACTCGCCCTATTTCCTGTATTGGAACAGCAACAAGCGCAGTGTCGTGATCGATCTCGATCGGCCGGAGGGACACGACCTCCTGCTCAGGCTGTTGCCGAACTACGACATCCTCGTCGAGAACTACGGCCCCGGCGTCGCGCAAAGACTGGGGCTCGACTACGAATCGCTCGCCGAGCACCACCCGGGCCTCATCTACGCGAGCGTCAAAGGCTTCGGGAGCACGGGTCCCTACGCGGACTACAAGTCTTTCGACATGGTGGCTCAGGCGGCCTCCGGCGCGTTCTCGGTCACAGGCGATCCCGAGGGCAAACCCATGCGCCCCGGGCCGACGCTCGGAGACACCGGCACGGGAATGCAGCTCGGCATGGCGATTTTGGCGGCGTACATCCAGCGGCTCCGCACCGGCCGCGGCCAGCGCGTCGAGATCTCGATGCAAGAGGCCATGACGTACTACATGCGCACCATGATCGCGCTCGGCAACGGATTCGAGGACAAAGCGGCACCGCGGACCGGCACCGGGATGGGGCCGGACATCAACCTCTATCCCTGCAAACCCTTTGGCCCGAATGACTACGTCTACATCGTTGTGGCGACGCCGCGTATGTGGGACGCGTTGTGCGAGGCGACCGGGGTCGCTGCCCTGGCCGAGGACGAGCGCTTCAAGACCAGCGGTGAGCGCGCGAAGAACGCCGAAGCGGTCCGCGAGGCGATCGAGATCTTCACTCGGAAACACACCAAGCACGAAGCGATGAAAATCCTCGCCGAGGCCGGCGTGCCGTGCAGTGCCGTCCTCGACACCCGCGACCTGATGCACGATCCCCACTTGCGCGCGCGCAACTTCATTGCGCCCGTTTCGCACCCGAACTGGGGAGAAGTCGAACTGCCCGGATTCCCGTCGAGGTTGTCGGACAGTGAAGTCACCCTCGAAGCCGCGCCGAAACTCGGCGAGGCGACGGACGAGATCCTCAAGAGAGATCTCGGCCTCGATCCGAAAGAACTCGCCGCGCTCCGCTCAGCGGGCGTTGTCGCCGGCGGAAACGTTTAGGAGACCTCATGTCCTACGATCTCATCATCCGCAATGGAACAGTGGTCGACGGTACGGGTGCGGATCGTCGGCACGCCGACGTCGCCGTGGCCGAAGGCAAGATCGTCGAAGTGGGCGACGTGTCGGGAGCCTCCGAGCGCACGATCGACGCGACGGATCTCGTGGTCGCACCGGGCTTCGTCGATCCGCACACCCATTACGACGCACAGATCTGTTGGGACCATCTGACGACGCCGAGTTCGTGGCACGGCGTCACGAGTGTGGTCATGGGGAACTGCGGCGTCGGGCTCGCACCGTGTCGGCCCGAGAATCGAGAGATGGCGGCGTGGGATCTTGTGAACGTCGAAGCCATTCCGTTCGAAGTGCTCTCCAAAGGCGTGACCTGGGATTGGGAGAGCTTCCCCGAATACATGGAAGCCGCCGCGAAACGCGGATCTGGGGTCAACCTCGGATTCATGGCGGCGCTCACTCCGTTTCGTCACTACGTGATGGGCGAAGAATCCATGGAGCGCGAGGCGACGGACGCGGAGCGAGCAAAAATCGCCGGGCTGCTCGGCGAGGCGATGGACGCGGGCGCGTTCGGTTTCACCACGACGAACGTCGCGCAGCACATCGGCTACGAGGGCCGCCCCTTGGCGTGTCGTCAGGCCAGTGACACTGAACTCAGCGCGTATTGCGGCGTGTTGCGCGAACGGGGTCGCGGATCGATCGAGCTGGCGCTCACGAATGACGTGTCGGTGGTCGATGACAAGGAGTACGCGCTCCTCGATCTTCTTCTGCGCGAGAGTCAGCGGCCCGTCACCTGGTTGGCGCTGCTCAACCGCGACGACAAGCCCGAAGCGCCGCAAGAAACACTGCGACGCACCCAGCCACTTCTCGATCGTGGCGCGATCCCGCAAGTAACCGTCCGGCCGCTCCTCGTCCAGATCGACCTTCGCAACCCGTTCATCTTCGCGAACATGGATTGCTGGAACCCGGTGTTCAATCGGCCGGTCGAGGAACAGAAAACCCACTACGCACAGCCGCAGTTCCGGGAAGCGTTCCGCAAGGAACTCGAGAACCCGAAGATCTTCTCCGGTAAGTGGGAGCGCGCCATCGTGCATCAGGTGGGCGAAAGCGGCGCACTTCGCGGGCTCGAGGGCCGAAACGTCGCCGAGATCGCTGCCGAGCGCGGTCGCGACGCTCTCGACACGTTCCTCGACCTCGCCATCGAAGACGATCTCGAGACCCAGTTCTCCTACGAGCTCTTCAACGCCGACGAATCGCGTATCCCCGAGCTCATTACCGATCAGCGCGCGATGATCGGGCTTTCCGACGGCGGTGCCCACGTCGACATGTTGTGCGATGCCGGCTACACGACCTACCTCCTCGGCACCTGGGTGCGCGACCGCGAAGTGCTGTCCCTCGAGCACGCCGTGAAGCGGATCACTTCGGAGCCCGCCGCGTTCTACGGGCTCGAGCGGCGCGGACGGATCGCGAAGGGGATGGCCGCCGACTTCGCGATTTTCGATCTCGCCACCGTCGGATCGAACAAGCGCGGAGAGATGCGCAACGATCTGCCCGGCGGTGGCCGCCGGCTCGTGATGCCGGCGCGAGGGGTGGAGTACACGATCGTGAACGGCGAAGTCTTGTTCGAAAACGCACAGCACACAGGGGTGCTCCCTGGACAAGTTCTCCGCTCGGGTCACGCCTAGTGACCTACCGCTTGGGCGTTGATGTCGGCGGAACGTTCACCGATGTCTTGGTTGTCGATGAAGCGTCGGGTCGGATGGCGACCGCGAAGGTCCCGTCCACCCCGCAGGATTCCTCGGTCGGTGTCCTGAACGGCATCGCTCGCGCGTGCGAGCGCGCCGATATCGACCCCTCGCGGATCACGCACGTCATGCACGGGACCACCGTGGCGACGAACGCGATGCTGACCGGAAACGGGGCGCGCGTCGGGTTGGTGACCACAGACGGCTATCGCCAGGTGCTCCAGATCGCCCGCTCGTTCGTGCCGGGCGGACTCGGTGGCTGGGTCATCTACGAGCCGTCGGCACCCCTCGCGCCGCTCGAGCTCACGGTCGAGATCCCCGAACGTGTCGGCGCCGACGGCAGCGTCGTGCGCCCCCTCGAAGAGGCACCGACCCGGGAAGCCCTCGCGAAGCTCGGTGAGGCGGGTATCGAAGCGCTCACCGTGAGCCTCATCAACTCCTTCGAGAACCCGGTCCACGAGCAGCGCGTGCGCGAACTTGCCGCCGAGGTGCTACCGGGCGTCCCCGTATCGCTCTCGTCCGATGTCATTCCCGAGATGCAGGAATACGAGCGGACGGTGACGACCGTCGCGAATTCCTACGTGCGCCCCGCCGTTGAGACCTACGTACGCAATCTCGAGAGCGAACTCTCGGATCGGCTGGACGGCGTCACGCTGCGCATCCTGCGCTCGGACGGCGGACTCGCCGCCGCAAAGGTGGCCCAAGAGTTCCCCGTGAATCTGCTCATGAGCGGCCCGGCGGGCGGCGTTTCCGGCGCCATCTGGGTCGCCGAGCAGGCGGGCTTCGAGAACTTGCTGACCTTCGACATGGGCGGCACGTCGACGGATGTCGCGCTCGTCCGCGAAGGTCGAGCGGCACTTCGTCGCGAGACGACGGTCGGGGATGTCACCGTGCGCGCATCGTCGGTTGATGTTCGCACGGTCGGTGCCGGTGGCGGATCGATCGCACACGTACCGGAACTCACCGGAGCGCTGCGCGTCGGTCCACAGAGCGCCGGTGCCGATCCCGGCCCCGCGGCCTACGGCCGCGGTGGAACCGAAGCGACGGTGACCGACGCGAACGTCGTGCTCGGCTACTTCCCCGACAGCCAGCGGTTGGGCGGCGACATGGCGCTCGATCGAAAAGCGTCCGAAGCCGCCGTCCAGAAAATCGCCGATGCCCGCGGGCTCTCTCTCGAACGCGCGGCCGCTGGGATCATCGACATCGTCAACGAGAATATGTGCGGAGCCCTGCGCCTCGTCTCGGTGGAGCAGGGCTACGATCCCCGCGATTTCGCGCTGATCGCGTTCGGCGGCGCGGGGCCTCTCCACGCCAACGCGCTCGCGAAGCTCATCCACAGCTGGCCCGTCATCATTCCCCCCGGCCCGGGCGTGCTGTGCGCGTACGGCGACGCCACGACCCGACTTCGCAACGAGACGTCGCGGAGCTTTGTGCGACGATTTTCGGAGACGGAACCGGGCGAGCTCGCTTCGCTCTTTGAAGAATTGGGTGCTCAGGCCCGCGAATCCCTCGAAGCCGAAGGTGAGGGCGTCGCCGCGACCCGCTACGAAGCCGATCTCCGCTATCAGGGCCAAGGACTTCAGCTTTCGGTGCCGATCGACCTCGATGCGTTTCGCCGCGACGGACTCGACCATGCGGGCGACCAATTCGACGAACTCCACACCCAGCTCTTCACGTTTGCGCTCGACGCCGAAAAAGAATTCGTGAATCTACGCGCCGCCGCCGAAGGACGAGCCACGTCGCTGACCGCCGCCGTCGCACCGGAGGGCCGCGGCGCGGCCGCCGCGCGGCTGGGTGAGCAGCGCGTCTACGTCGATGGCGCTCACGCAACCGCCGGCGTGTTCGACCGGGCGCGTCTCGGGGCCGGAGACGTCGTCGACGGGCCGGCGATCATCACCGAGATGGATTCCACCACCCTGGTTCTCCCCGACCACCAGGCGGAAGTCGACGCGCGCGGAAATCTTCTCATTCGTCCGGAGAGCGGCTGATGCCTGTCGAGATCATCGAAACCAATCACGCGCCGTTCAATGACGTCGACGTCGATCCCATCTCCCTCGACATCATCGAGAACGCGCTGCGCAACGCGCGTTTCGAAATGGATGCGGTGCTCTTCCGAACCGCCATGTCGCCGGGGATTCGCGAACAGCACGACGAATTCCCCCTGATTGCCAACCGCGACGGAAAGATGGTGGTGGGCCAGTTCGGATCGTTCATCCACGGTTTTTCAGCCGGACACGAAGGCACGGTGGAAGAGGGCGACATCTTCCTCACCTCCGACCCCTACAGCTGCGCGGGCGCGATCAGTCACGCAAACGATTGGCTCGTGTTGATGCCGATCTTCCGGGACGGCCGTCTCCTCGCCTGGACGGCCATGTTCGGGCATATGACCGACATCGGCGGGAAGGTGCCGGGAAGTCTCCCCACCGACGCGCGCCAGATCTACGAAGAAGGCATCGTCGTTCCACCGGTCAAGATCTGTAAGAAGGGCGTCATGCAGGACGACCTCCTGCGTGTGATTTTTCACAACTGTCGCCTTCCGCACTGGAATCGCAGCGACTTAAACGCGATCGTCGCCGCGAGCCGCACGGCCGAGCGCCGCGTCATCGAAATCGCCGAGCGCTTCGGCGACGACGTGTTTCACGCGGCCATGAACGAGCTTCTCGATCGCAACTACCGCGCGATGAAACAGCTCATCGCGAATACGATCCCGGAAGAGCGTCAAGAGTTCGAAGACTATATCTGCGACGACGGCATGGGCATGGGCCCGTACAAGTTGAAGTGCGCCATGTGGCGTGAAGGCGACAAGGTCATCTTCGATTTCGAGGGGACCGATCCGCAGTCGATCGGCTCGATCAACTTCTACTTGAACGAAGAGATGTTCAAGATGTTCTGCGGCGTCTTCATGATCATGGTGTTCGATCCGCAGATCCTGTTCAACGACGGCTTCTATCCGCTGATGGAGGTGCGCATTCCGGAGGGATCGATCCTCAAGCCGAGGCACCCGGCAGCGCTCTCGTGCCGAACCCACGCGTTGGGCCGCATTTTCGATGTCATCAGCGGTTTGCTCGGGCAGGGAAGCCCGGATTTCTTGTGCGCCGCGGGGTTCTCGGATAGCCCGCATTTCATGTATTCGGGCTATGACGAGCAAGGCGAGTGGTACCAGCTCTACCAGATCAGTTTCGGCGGGATCCCGGGCCGGCCGATCGGCGACGGCCCCGACGGGCATTCGCTGTGGCCGAGCTTTACGAACGTGCCGAACGAGTTCCTCGAGAGCTATTTCCCGCTTCGTATCGAGCGTTACGAGACCGTGACGGACAGTGGAGGTGCCGGACTTCACCGCGGCGGGAACGCCCTGCGCATCGGTTACCGCTTCCTCGAGGACGGCGAGATCTCGATCCACGACGATCGCTGGTTCACGTATCCGTGGGGCGTGAACGGCGGTGATCCGGGCGGGCGCAGCCGCAAGATTCTCGAGCGAACCGACGGCACCCGCGAGATTCTCCCCTCGAAGTGCGACCGGATCGTGGTCAAGCGCGACGATCTCCTCTACTTCGAAACATGGGGAGGCGGCGGATGGGGCGATCCGCTTCAGCGACCCACCGAAACGGTGGCCGCGGACGTCGCGCGAGGACTCGTGAGTGTCGAAGGGGCGAAGCGCTACGGCGTCGTGCTGGATTCCGACGGCGGCGTCGATGTGGCGCAAACCGATGCGCTCCGCGCCGAAATGAAGTCGAGTCGCCCGCCCTCCGGCGTCTTTGATTTCGGCGGAAGCGTCGAGGAACTCCGAGAGCGTTGCCAAGCGGAGACCGGACTCGAACCCCCGCGGCCCCCCGTCTTCCAGCGCCGAGCGGGCTAGCCGGACCGGCGGGCCGCGAGTTCGCGCTCGATTTCTGCGTAGCGCTCGCGAGAGATCCGCAGCCGGGTGATGAAGAACAACCCGGCGACGTAGAGCGCGACGAGCCCCGGCCCTGCCACCCAGCCCAAACTTCGGATCGTTTCTTCCGGAACGTTGCCGACCGCGGCATCGACCGAACCGACGGGGAAATCGATCCAGTCGAGAACCATGCCGGCGAAGAAGTTGCCCAGACCGGAGACCGCTTTGGCGGTGAACGTGAGCACGGCGATGAAGGTGCCCTCGCGTCGTTCTCCCGCCTCGAGTTCGTGCTCGTCCGTGGCGTCCATCAGCATTGAGGAATAAAGAATCCCCACCTGAATCAACGCCGCGAGAAGGAACAACCCGTGAACCATGATGAACGGCAAGAGCAGCGGGCTTCCGTTTTGAGGCGCGATGCCTGCGAAGCGCATCAAGACGGGAAGGGGGCCCCAGACGATGGCGAAGGAGACAAGGCCGATCGTCGCCTTCCGTTTGTCCCAACGGCGACTGATCGGGCCGACAAGCGCGAAGCCGACAACGAGCGGAACGACCTGCCCAATCGCGATGACGCCGATTGCGGCGGACGGAAACTCCCAGAACCAGGTCGCCATATAGGTGTTCAGCACTTCCGCGACACCCAGAGCGGAGTAGCTGAAGAGCGACCCGATGAGAAGCATGCGAAGCGTGTGGTTCCTGAGCGCAGCGCGCGCGTCGCCGACGAACCGCGACAGCGAAAACAAAGGCCCGGCCTGTGGGAGTTTTCGAAGCGTCGGAATCACGCGGTGGGTTCCGATCGACGACACGAGAATGGCCGTCGCCGCGAGCGCGCCCGTGAAGATGCCGAGCGCCGGGTAGCGCGATGCATCGAGCCGCCCGTCACCGACGACTTCGCTGTCCGCGAGAAAGACGAGCCAACCCATCGTCGTGACCGCCACAGCCCCGAGCCATCCGAGAAGCCAACGATACGCGACGAGACGTGTGCGCTCGTCGTAGTTCTGGGTCATCTCCGGGCCGAGCGCACCGCTCGGCACCATGTAGAACGTGAGAAACAGGCGAGTGGCGACAGCGAAGACGAGAAGCCACGCGAAGAGCTCGCTGTCGCCAAGCCCGTCTGGCGGCGAGAACAGCGCCACCACCGAAAGCCCCATGGGCAGCGCCGCGGCGTACATGAACGGATGGCGGCGTCCCCAGCGCGATCGAAAGTGATCCGATAGCGAACCGACCAACGGATCGGTGACGGCGTCGACGCACAGGGCCAGAAAGATCGCGAGGCCCGAGAGCGTTCCCGGCAGCCCCAAGACCGTGGTGTAGTACAACACGAGGAACGCGTTGAACGCCGCGTTCTTCGCGCCGTCGGCAACGGACCCCACGCCGTAGGCGAGGCGCAGGCGGAGCGGAACCGGAGGCACTAGAGGAAGACGTCGCCGCCGTTCGGCGAAACACACTGCCCCACCATGTGGCGCGCGTCTTCCGAAGCGAGAAAGACGTAGCTCGGTACGATGTCGTCGACCTGCGCCAGTCGCCCCTTCGGGATCGAAGCGCGGATGGCATCGAGAATCTCATCCGGGACACCGTCGAGGATCGGTGTTTCCGTCGCACCGGGCGCCACGCAGTTTGCCGTGATATCACGCGGGCCGAGTTCGAGAGCGAGGGAGCGGGTAAAACCGATGATTCCCGCTTTCGCGGCCGTGTAGTGCGCGAAACCCGGCGATCCCTTGTACGCGAGCTGCGAAGCCGTGTGGATGATCCGGCCGTAGTTCTGCTCGCGCATTCCGGGAAGAAACGCCCGGGCGCACAAAAAAACCCCGCGCAGATGAATCGAGACGAGGCGGTCCCACATGGCGGTCGGCATCTCGTGGACGGGCGCGCTGGTCGCGATACCGGCGTTGCTCACCAGGATGTCGACGCCCCCGAGCGCGCTCTGGGCGGCCTTCGCGAGCTCCGCCACCTCCGCTTCGTCGGAAACGTCGGCCCGGACCGCGAGGCCTCGCTGCCCAGCCTCCCGGACAGCCGCGCACACGCTTTCGGCCGCTTCCGCTTCTGCGTCCGTCGGATAGTTCACGACGACATCCGCACCCTCGGAGGCAAAAGCGCGGGCGACACCCGCCCCGATTCCACTACTAGCGCCCGTTACGACAGCTTTGCGACCCTCGAGTCTTCCCATCCCGACAGGATAGACCAGCTAGACTCACCCATTGGAGGTTCACTGTGCGCGCTCTTCCCGAAACGCCGATTTCTGCCACCGAGTTCATGGAGCAGTGGTTTCCCGCAGCATTTCTCGAGGCCGAGCTTCCCGAGGCCGCGCGCAATGCAACCGGTAGCATCGGCGTAAAGCTCACCGGCGCAGACGGTGGCGAGTGGACGTTGACCCTCGGTGGCGGCTCCGTCCGCGTCGAGCCGGGCTCTCGAGAAAACGCTCTGTTCAGCATCGTCCAGACGACGGATGATTGGCGCGGCGCACTTTGGGAAGGCCGGGGCGGGGCGATCGGCCAGCAGTCGGCGAAGCTGTTTCAACCGGGTAGCCAGAACGATTGGAAACCCGGAGAAATCGGCGGCCCGCCGAACCCGAAGGCGCTCGAGGAAATCGGCAAACTCGACGGGCTCATCCGCATGGAAGTTACGGGCGGCAGCGCGGGCGATTGGAGCGTCGATTTCAAGCTCGGCCCGGGGCCACTACCCGAAGCACCCACGACAACGCTCTCCATGTCCGACGAAGATTCGTCCGCGATGGCGCGCGGCGAACTCGACGCGATGGAAGCCTTCATGGGTGGGCACATGCTGGTCACGGGCGATATGGCCCTTGTCATGCAGGTGCAAGCGATTCAAATGCAGGCGGCCCAAGAGGCCTAGGCTCGGGGTTGCCGGACGCCCATCTGCTCGAGCCGGGGCACGATCTCGTCGATCGTTCGCTTCGTGTCTTCCTCATAGTGGCGGAAGGTCAACGCGGCGGCGTCGAGCCCGGCCTCTTGCAGTGCGGCGAGCTGGCCCGCGACCTGCTCCGGCGTGCCGATGAGCTTCCCGCTCCCGACGCCGAGGATCGACCCCTGAATGATCTCGCCCACCGTGAGGCCCGGCCCGAAGATCGATTCCGCGGTGCCCAGCGTTTGGCCGCTCAAGCCCTCGATCATCTCACGCGCCGCGATTTCATCGCGTTGCGCCATCAATTCTTCAACTTCGCGCTCGACCTCGGCCTCGGTATCGCGGCACAAGCAAAAGAGGTAGGTGATGATGCGGACTTCTCGGCCCGTCGCTGCCGCGCGCGCCCGCAGGTCTTTCACCTCCGCGCGTAGCTGCTCCGGATCGAGGGCGCCGGTGAAGTACCAGTCGCAGTATTTCGCCGTGAAATCCTTGCCGGCGTCGGAGCTCCCCGCGTTGAAGAGCGGCGGAAGTTCCTGCGGCATCGGTTGGCAACACCCTCCGCGAATCGTGAAATGCTTTCCGTCGTAGTCGAAACCGTCTTCGGTCCAGAAGCGCTGCAGCACCTCCGTGAATTCGGTCGTTTGCTGATACCGTTCGGCGTGAGAGCGGAACGGGATTCCGTACATCTCGAAATCGGCCTTGGTCCACCCACTCACGACGTTCAGGCCCCAACGTCCCCGGCTGATCTGCGAGAGTGTCGCCCCCATGCGCGCGACCGCAGCAGGGTGAAAGAACGCGGTGTAGACCGTCGACACGATGCGGAGTCGCTCGGTGGCCTCGGCAATGCCGGCCGCGACGCCAAACGAATCGAGGGCGTGACTCCAAACGCGTTTGGGGCCGAACCCGCGCCCTCCGCGCTGGGCCATGAAATAGATCTCGAGTCCCGCGCGATCGAGCATTTGCGCGATACGCCGGTTCGCCTCGTAGGTGATCTCCACCCGCTGCTCGGCATCCGAGAGGACAAACAGCGCCGGGTCGCCCTGGGGCGGCATGCGGCCGATCGTGGGCGCGAAGATTCCGAGCTCGAGGTGCCGTTGGGTCATCTTCCGACGTTAGCTCGGCGGCCGTGGAGACCAGTAAAACCGTGTTAAATTAGCGGCTTACGGATATCTTCGGGGCGGTCCCCCCGGGCCTTGCGCGGGCTCTCGGCCATGACGATATTGCCTTCCAGGACCCCCTCGCTGTGAATCGCCGGTCGAGGAGCGCCCGGTGCGAGGTGGAACGACATGGACGCCAAGCGCTTTGTGGTAATGGGGGCCGGGGAGGTCGGCCAGTATCTGGCGCGCGATCTCTCGGCCGATGGCCACGAAGTCACTCTCATCGACAGCGACGTAGCGACGCTCCGATCCGTGGAAGATCGGCTCGACGTCAACCTCGTACCGGGAAACGGCAGTCACGTGCCGACGCTCGAGGCCGCGGGAGTCGCGGGTTGTGACTTGTTCGTCGCTTCGAGTTCATCCGACGAGGCGAACCTCGCAGCTTCGCTGCTCGCGAAATCACTCGGGGCGGCGCGCACGGTGGTACGACTCAACACGTCCGAGGACGTCACGCATTTTGGTCAAGTCTACGAGAAAGCCTTCGCCGCCGATCTGCTGCTCTCGACCCAGCTCCTGACAACGACCCGCGTTCTCAACCAGGTACTCGGCTACAACACCCTCGAAGTCGAATACTTGGCGCGCGGCGAGTTGCAGGTGCGGCGCACCGCCGTCGAAGAGGGCTCGGTTCTCGCCGACCGAAAGCTTCGCGACACGAATCTGCCGAAGGGCTGTCTCGTGCTTGCCTTTGTTTCCGGAGACCGCGTGGTCGTCCCCTCCGGAACCGACCGCGCCCAGGTCGGGGACGACGCGTTGGCGATCGGCATGCCGGACGCGATCGCCGAGTTCGAACGCCGGGTGAGCCGTCACTCTCGGCGGTTGGGTTACGTCGTCGTCGCCGGAGGCGGCACCACCGCCCAGGCCGTCGTCGAGGGCATCGCGGGGCAGGCGCAGCGCATCAAAATCATCGAGTCGAATCGCAGTCACGCCGAAGAGCTGGCGGTTCGTTTTCCGAAGCACGAAATCGTCCACGGCGACGCGACGGACCTGTCGCTTCTCAAATCGGAAGGCGTGGAGGGCGCGTCGACGTTTATCGCTCTCACCGGCCACGACGAAGCGAACCTGATGGCCTGCTTACTGGCACAAGAGCTCGGCGTCGCGAAGCGCGTGGCGCTCGTTCAGAAGAGTGAGACTTCGAACTTGTGGCACAAAGTGGCGCTTCTCGACGTAGTGTCACCCCGCGCCATCGCCGCCGAACGCATCCACAGCTACATCGACAGCGACTACGAACCGCACATCATCTCGTTTCAGAACGGCGCGGCGGAGTTCGTGCAGCGCACGGTCTACCCCGAAAGCGCGGCGGCTCAGGGTTCCCTCGACGACGTCGAAATACCCCAGGGTTTGATCGTCGCCGCGATCATTCGCGACGGGCGCGCGCTGATCCCCGGCGGCGGTGATCGATTGAACGTCGGCGACGAAGTCATTCTGTTCGTGCGACGCGAAGAACTCGACCTCGTGAACCTGATCTTTCCCGGACGGAGCGGCGAGGAGCGAGGGTGAACCACCGCCGTGTGGTTTCGCTGCTAGGGCTCGTGCTGTTCGCCCTGGCCGGCGCACAACTGGTACCCCTCCTTTGGTGCATCGCACCGGCGGACCCCGACGCTGCGCGGGGGTTTGCCCTCTCGGCTCTCGCAACCGCTGCCCTCGGCTCCGCCTTCCGCTACTTCGGGAACCAAGAAGGGGAGCTATACCGCCGCGAGGGTGTTCTTCTCGTCGCGAGTTCTTGGCTACTGGCTTCACTGACCGGCGCGCTGCCCTACCTCATCGGCGGGGCGATCGACGGCACAGCCGACGCACTCTTCGAGGCGACGTCCGGTTTCACGACGACCGGGGCGTCAATCTTGGCCGACATCGAGGCGCTGTCTCCGTCGATGCTCTTTTGGCGAAGCATGACCCAGTGGCTCGGCGGGATCGGGATCGTCGTCCTGTTCGTCGCGCTGTTGGCGGAGATCGGAGCCGGTGCGCGTTTCCTGTTCGCATTGGAAGTGCCGGGTCCGCAGACCGAGATTATGCAGCCTCGCGTCAAGCAAACGGCCCTGGCGCTGTTTCGGATCTACCTGGGCTTGAGCGCGGCGCAGGTCCTCGCGATGCTGGCCTGCGGAGCGTCCTTCTACGACGCCGTGGTTCACACCTTCTCGACTATCGCGACCGGCGGTTTCTCGCCGTATCAGAATTCCGTGGGACACTTGTCGCCGCTCCTCCAAAGCGTGGTCCTCGTCTTCATGCTGGTTTCGGGTATGAACTTCGCCATTCACTACGCTCTGGTTCGTCAGCGGAGCTTCCGACCCCTTCGCGACACGGAAATCGGTGTGTACGGCCTGCTCGTCGTCGTCGGCGTCGTCGCCGTGGCGTGGAACCTTTCGCATTTCGGGCTTGCCGAAGACGAGAGCACGGGGAGCCTGTTGCTCGGCGCATCCTTCCAGGTGGTGTCGATCCTCACGGGTACGGGCTTCGCCACGCGAGATTTCGGCGCGTGGCCCGCACTCTCGCAACTGCTCCTTGTGGCTTTCATGTTCGTCGGTGGCTGCGCGGGCTCGACCACCGGCGGAGTGAAAATCATCCGTGTCCTGGTGGGGGTCCGTGCGGCCCTCCGTGAGGTCCGCCTGGTCTTTAGCCCGAACTCCGTCATCGCGGTTACGGTCGGCGCCCGTCGCATTCCGGAGGGATCGGTGAGTGGTGCAGTCGCACTGCTGGTGTTGTGGGTGCTCGGTTGGGGTGTGGGAGCCGTTCTTCTGGCGATCGGAGACGTGTCCCTGGCGACGGCGGCCACGGCGTCGCTCGCGACGTTGTCGAATGTCGGGCCGGGCCTCGGTGGAGTCGGGCCGATGTACCACTACACGTATTTTGCCGACTGGCAAAAGCTCGTGATGGCATTCCTGATGTTGCTCGGTCGCCTTGAGTTCTTCGCGCTGATCGCGCTCTCCCTCGCGCCGTTCTGGCGGCGCTAACGACCGACCAACGCCTCGACCTCGGCGACGACTTCCCGCGCGCTCGCGAGAACGCGATGCGCGACCGAAAAATCTCCATCTCGGGAGAGCGGCCGTGGGATCACGATGCAGCGCATGCCCGCGGCGACCGCTGCGCGGACACCCCGCTCGGTGTCCTCCACCGCTAGGCAGCGCTCCGGCGGGACGCCGATGCGCTCCGCACCGACGAGGTACGCGTCAGGGTGCGGTTTGTGGCGTTCGTAGTCGCCGTTCGCCACGGTGAATTCGAAGTAGCGCAGGAGATCCGTCTGTCGGTGGATACGATCGAAGTGATCGCGTTGCGAGCTTGTGACGATGCCCATGGGCAAGCGTCCGTGCAGTTCTGTCAGTGTTTCCGGCACACCCGACAAGACGTCCACACCGGCGTCGAGCAGCTCGCCGTAGCGAGCGTCGCGTCGCGCCCTCATCGCGAGGACGTCATCGGTGCAGTACCCGTGGTCCAACGCGAGCTCGAGGACGCTCCGCCCTCGCGTCAGGTTGATGTCGCGGAACTGCGTATCATCGACGCGAATTCCGATCTCCGCCAGGATCTCGCGGTTCGCGCGCAGAAAAATGGGCTCGGTGTCGACCAAGACACCGTCGTTGTCCCACAAGATCGCCTCGACCGTCATCGCCGCCGATGTCCTCCTGCGAGGAGTGTCACATGCTCATATCAGAGGCGCACCCGAAAAAACAGCGAGTAAAGAACGGGAACAACGCCCAGTGTGAGGAGGGTGGCAAACATGAGTCCGAAGATGATGGCGACCGCCATGGGCTCCCACATCGCGCCCCCGCCCAACCAGAGCGGTACGAGACCGCCGATGGTCGTCACGGTCGTCAGCAGGATGGGACGCAAGCGCTGACGTGCCGCCTCGAGGATGGCGGGGTAGGGCGCGAGCCCGTTCTCTTCGATTTCGAGGCGGATCCGGTCGAGTAGCACGATCGCGTTGTTGATGACGATTCCCGAGAGCGAAATCACACCCAGTAGCGTCATGAAGCCAAAGTAAGAGCGGGCGAAGAGCAGGCCGTAGATCACGCCGATCATGCCGAGCGGAATCGTCAAGAGGATGATCGCGGGCCGCCGCAGGGAGTTGAACTGCCCGACCAAGAGGAGCGCGATGATCACGCCGGCGATGGGAAGCTTCTCCGCGATGGAAGCACTGGCTTTTCCGGAGGTCTCCGCTTCGCCGCCGAAGGACCAGAGCGTTCCGGGGCCCCACACCGCTTCCTGTGCTTCCAGCCATGGCTTGAGTTCCGCATTGACCTGGCTCGCGGTGAATCCCGGCTCGAGGCCGGATTCAACCGTCACGGTGCGAACACGGTTTCGGCGGAGGACCTTTGCCGGTTGCCACACGATCTCGATATCGGCGACTTGTTTGAGCGGAACCGAGGCGCCGGTCGAGAGGGTGTACACGTTGATACTCTCGAGACGACCCAGGTCGTCACGTACGGAGCCCGCGGAGCGGAGGACAACCGGGACAAGCTCATCGCCGTCGCGGAACTCCGTCGTCGTAAATCCCGACAAGAAGCTCTGCAAGGAAATCGCGATGTCTTGGCTCGTCACACCGGCCCGCTGCGCCCGGGCTTGGTTGACACGCACGACGAGTTTCTTTGCGCGCGGCCCCCAGTTGTCCGAGATCTGTCGCGCACCGGCCGTTGAAGCCAGCCGGTCCTTGGTCGCTTCGACCATCTGGGTGAGTCGTTCGGGATCCCTCGCGCTCAGCCGAACCGCGACGGGCGGCCAGGCTGGAGGTCCTGATTCGAGCGGGCGCACGGTCGGGTTTACGTCCGGGAAGTTCCGCAAGATGTGCTGCTCGATTTCGGCCGCGAGTGGGTCGACGGCTTCTCGCGTCGACGCGTTCATGATCAAGATCGCGTACTCGGGACTCGACATCTCGGGGCTGTAGCCGAGCACAAAGCGCGGCGCTCCCTGGCCGATGAAACTCGCCCAGGTTGTCACCCCCGGTCGATCGTCCGTCGCGAGTACAGAGCCGCGCATCCACGACTCGAGCTCCTCGACCACGGTTTCGGTGCGCTGAATCGGCGAACCGACCGGAAGCTCCAGCTCGGCGGTGAAGGTCGGGCGGTCGTTCGCGGGGAAGAAGATGTTCGGGAGAAACCGCCCGGCGTAGAGTGCGCTCGCGAAGGTGAGAGCAACCGCCGTGAGGACCCACGCGCGGTGTTTCAGCGCAAAGCGAAGCAGGCGGTCGTAGAGTTGATAGCCCCGTCCCGAGAAGGGATCCTCCTCGGCTTGAACCTCGACTCGGAGGTAGCGTACGCAAAGCAGCGGAATCATCGTGAGAGAGAGAATCCACGAGCAGAGAAGGGTGATCGTCACGACCTTGAAGAGCGCGGCGGTGTACTCGCCGGCATCGGATTCGGCGAGGAAGATCGGGAGAAACGCCGCCGCCGTCGTGAGAGAAGAGGTCAACAGTGGTACACGCAGCTCAGAGGCCGCCTCGAGTGCTGCCGTCTTCGCGGCGGTGCCGCGTTCCATCCGCACCAGAATCGCTTCGGACATCACGATGGCGTTATCGACCAGCATCCCCAGCGCGATGATCAGCGACGCGAGCGACATTTGATCGAGGCCGATGCCGAAGAACGACATGACGAGGAGCGCCATGACCATCGCCATCGGGATAAGGCTTGCGACGACGAGCCCCGTCCGGAAACCCAAGCTCACGAGCATGACGATGGCGACCAAGGCAATCGCCTGCACGAGGTTGCCGACGAACTCCGACACTTTCTTCTCGACTGCGTCGGCCTGGGCCTGAATCAGGGTGAACTCGAGACCGATCGGGTAGAAGCTCTCGAGGCGTCGAACGGCCCCGCGAACCGCCTCGCCGAGCTCGATGATGTTCGCGCCGTCGCGCATCGAGATTGCGAGTCCAAGGGATTGCTCGCCGTTGGTACGCATGATGGTTGAGGGCGGATCGATATACCCCTCGCGCAGTTCGGCGATATCTTGGAGGAAAGAGAGTTCTCCGCTCGGGAGGCGGATGACCGAGTAGCGAATCTCGTCGACACTCTCGAAATTTCCGGTGGGTTCGAGGGCGATACGCTCGAATTCGGTTCGGACTTCACCGCCCGGAATGATGACGTTCTGCGCTTCTAGCAGGACCTGAAGCTGCGCAGGCGAGAGCCCGAGCTCCGCGAGTCGCGCGTTGTTGTATTCGAGAAAGATGCGCTTGTCCTGGCGCCCGTAGATCTCGACTTTCGCGACCGAATCGATCAGCAGGAGCTCGTCGCGCACGAAATCCGCTACATCGTCGAGCTCGGCGTAGCTAAACCCGTCGCCCGTGATTCCAATGACCGTGCCGAAGACGTCGCCGAATTCATCGTTGACGGTCGGGCCGATCACACCGTCTGGGAGATCGGGCGTCGCCTTCTCGACCTTGCGACGCAACAGGTCCCAGACTTCTTGCAGAGCGTGGCCGGGGACGTCATCGCGCAGGCTCACGTGGATGATCGACACGCCCGTTTTCGACTGGCTCGATACGAAATCGAGCTCGGGGATTTCCTGGATCGTCTTTTCGAGCTTGTCGGTGATGAGGAGTTCGACACGCTCGGGACTCGCGCCGGGGTAGAGCGTCTGCACCACCGCGACGCGGATCGGGAACCCCGGATCTTCGGCGCGCGACATGCCGAGGTACGCAGAAATTCCCGCGATGAGGATCGCGACGAGAGCGACCGCGGTGATGCGGTCTTTTTCGAGCGCGAAACGTGTCATGGTTGCGGGGCCGCGACCTCGGGCGGCTTCACGGCCATGCCGTCCCGCAGGCGTCGGACGCCCGCCGTGACCACGACATCGCCCGTGCTGACCCCGGTGAGGACTTCGATCCCTTCGCTCGTCAGCTCGCCGACTGTGACCGGTCTGCGCACGACGCGCGCTTCCTCGCCGGCGGTCTCCACGAGGAAGACAAAGCGACCGTCCCGATCTTCTCCCACGGCGACGGGTGGCAAGACGAAGCGCGCTTCGCCTCCGTTCGCGACAAAAGAGAAGCTCGCTTCGGCGGCCATGCCCGGCCGGACAGCGCCGTTGACTTCGTTCAGGAGGAGCGTGACGGGGTAGGTGGTGGACGCTCCCGTCGAGGCGACGCCGACCTCGTTGACCGTCGCCCCAAAGGTCTGCCCCTCGAGCGCGTCGAACTGAACCGTCACCGCGTCGCCTGTGTGGATTGCGCCGATCAACGCCTCGGGAATCGTGAGCTCTACTTCGATCTGATCGCCGGAAGTCAGAACGGCCACGGGCGTGCCCGCCGCAACGTTCTCCCCGACCTCGCCGGGGATGCTCGAGATGGCCCCGGCGACGGCGGCCCGAAGCTTCGTGTAGGACAGCTGTGAGCGAGCGAGGCGGAGCTGCATCGAAGACGACGAGACCTGGGCTCGCCCCGATTCTGCGGCGGCGCGGGCGGAGTCCAGATCCGCACGGGAAGCGTTGTTGTTTTCGTAGAGTTCCCGCACGCGCTCGTAGTTCGCGCGCCCGTTGCGATCCTGTGCTCGCGACGACGCAAGCTGGGCTTCCGCTTGCTGGACCTGCAGCGAGAAATCGCTCGCGTCGAGCTCCGCGATGAGCTGTGAGGGCTCGACCGTTTGCCCGACGCGTACGTGAATCTGTTCGATCCGGCCGGCGACGCGAAAAGAAAGCTCCGACTCGACACCGGCCCGGGCGACCCCCGAGAAGGTACGGGTCCGTGTCCCATCCTCTTCACTCACCACAATGGTGCGGACGGGGCGCAGAGGAGCCGGCGGTTCGGGCGGGTTGCCTCCGCAGGCGACGAGGGCCAGCGTGGCGATCACAATGGAACGGTCCAAGCGCGCGGTCATGGATGGATCCCTCGGCTGCGGAAGTAGTCCTGATACTCGCGCAAGAGTTCGCTGCGCTCTTCGTCCGTCATGAAGAGGTCGAACCGTCCGATGGCCCGCTGCGCCTGCATCAGCTCGATCAAGAAATCGTACTCGGCATTGGCCGCGACTTGGTTCGCCACGAGCGCGGCGTTCTGGGCATCGAGTAGATCGAGGATCTCCGCCGCGCCCCGCGCGTACGCGTCGCCCACGAGATCGAAATTGGCCTGCGCCGCCTCTGCGGCATCCCGAGCCAGCGCGATTTGAGCGAACGCGCCGCCCGTCGCCAGCAGTGCGGACCGCGTGCGCTGCTCGATCCGATCCCGCGTCGCCGCCCGCTGCGTCTTGAGTTGTCGTAGCTCGAGATCGCTCCGCCGCAATTCCGCGAAGCGGCGGCCCCCTGCGAAGAGGGGATAGCTCGCAGTCAGCGCGATCGACCAATCGGAATCATTGCTGTCGGGCGTCAGCGACGCGATCGGCTCGGGAAGGTCTCCCCGCGCTCCACCGCGGCCGAGTTCATCGGCGACGCTGGCTTGAAGCCCCACGCTCGGGAGGAGGAAGTCTCGACGGCGGTTCTTGACCACGCGCTCTTGGGCGCTGACCCCAGCATCGAGCTGGGCGAGCTCGGGCGACTGGCGCAAGCTCAAGCGGGCCAGGAAGTCGCGAAACACGCGATACTTCTCCGGATTGTCGATCGTCGTCGAGAGCACTGGATCGGTGAACACGAGTCCGAGCGCGTCGACGTCGACGTCGCTTGCCTCGTAGTCCTGCTCGAGCTCGCGACGGAGCAGACGGTTGAGCGCGATCTTGGCCTGGGCGGTCGCGACCACCGCATCGATCACCGCCTGGCGATCCGTCGCGATCTGACTCTCCCAGCGGTAGATCTCACTCGCCGCCGCGGTACCGATACGCCCGCGTACCCGAGCGAGCTCGAGGTTCTGCCGGGTGAGGCGCACGTTCTCGCGCTGAATCCGCTCGAGCGCCCGGGCGCGAAGGACGTCGAGAAAACCCACAGCGCCGTCGCGCGTGATATTGAGCTCGAGTTCGCGTCGCGCAGCGCGCCGGGCCACCTGTCGCTCTTTCTCGACGTCGAAGCCGGCCCAGGCGTCGTCGTCGTACAGCAGCTGACGCAGGACGAGCGAACCCGTCGCGGAACGCTCGGAAGCCGTACCGCCGCTGGCCAAGGCTCGGTCCGCGTCGATTTGCACGGCTTCCGCGCGCACCTCGAGCTCCGGGAGGAGCGCCGACCGTGCTTCCCGCACCCGCTGAAGCCCCGCGCGCACCTCCTCGTGACGCGCGGCCAGGTCGAGATTGCGGGCCACCGCTTCGCGCATCGATTCTTCGAGGCTGAGGGTCGCCTCTACGGGATCGTCTTCGTATAGGACCTCGGCTTCTGTCAGCGTGTCCCACCGGGGCGAGAAGCCAATCGCTCGGGCGGTGCGCGCATTGAGCGTAAGTCGCTCACCACGGGGAAATTCGACCGGGAACGTACCCGGATCCTCCCCGAGGAGAGCGCGCTGCACATTCAAGGCGACGCGACGTGCGAAACGCTGCGGCCGATTGGCGGGTGCGATGCCGAGGAGAATCCCGGCCTCGACTTCCTCTCGAGATCCGAACGCGAAGCTCGGAAGCTTGCGTTCGATAAGGCCATCGATCAGGCGCTGCTCTTCTTGTCGCGTGAGGTGAACCATCGGCGAGATCACGACCCCGTCGACCTCGGGCGGGAGCGCCTCGAGAGACGCCACAGGATCATCGAGACCGACCGGAATCGTCGTCAGCTCGAGGCCGAGCGACCGCGCTCGCTCCTTCGCCGCCGGTGCGAGCCACGGCAGATCGTCGACCAGCGGAGCTGCGGTGAGAAGACCAATGTTCGTCACCGGCGCATTCAGCGAAAACTCGTCCAGCGCGTTGCGAAGCAGACCGCGGCTGCCGAGGTAGTTGAGGTTCCGAACCCCCGACGTCCCGTCATCGCGGACCGGGAATCGCTGAAGCTCGGGGTCGATCAAAAACGGAACGAAGAGCGGTTTGCTCGGACGGAGGTCGAGGGCCGCCTGAGCCCCGATGACTCCGAGCACGATGACGACGTCGATTTCGGCGTCCGAGAGCACGGCCTCGATCTCGCGTCGGATTCCCCCGAGCGTCCAATCGGCTTCCACCAAGCCGCCTGCCGTAAAGGCCACGTCGAACTCACCGGCCAGCAGCGCCTCGATTTCGCCGCGAAGCAGCGGGGCGTATTCGCGGAAGAACCCCGGTCCGTCCGCTACCAATGCAATGCGCGCGGGCCGCGCGGAAATAGCCGGAACGGGCGACGCCAGGGCAAGCAGGAGGATCGAAGCGGCCAGGCGAGCGAAGTGGGGCACGGCGAGAGCGTATGGAAGCCTGGGCCGGTGGGGCAAGCGGGTGCTGGGCGCGCGACTATGCGTCGGCCTCCGGGTCAGAACCGAGCACCGAGTCGAGCTGACGTTCCTTGTCTTCCGCGCTCTTGAGGCTCGCCTCGAGTTCGCGCCGTTGGTCCTCGTTCAACGAAAGCACCGTCAGCGGGTCGGCTCTCTTCCACAGGGGCACGGCCGAGAAGCCGATGGCGGCGAGAGAGCTCGAGCGCATGATCACCGACAAGAGGCCCGTCGCGCCCGCAATGGCGAGCGACTGGAACGATCGGTGAACCCACTCGATGTCCGCGCCTTCTTCCTCGAGCTGTCGGGTGAGCTCGCTCCGCAGGGTCTCGATCGATTCCAAGAAGGCCGGGTGCACGTAGCGCTTGGCCGCCTTGTCGTGTTCTTCTTCGAACACTTGGCTAGTACCACCCGACGTCCGTTCCGCTTCAACCAAAGTGAGCCCTCGTGTCTCGAAGCGCCCAGAGTCGCTCGCCGCAGCATGGAGCTCCCGTTTCTCACGAACAACTTCGTTGACCTGACCCAGCGTCAGATGAGCGTCCGCCGTGGAAATACGCTCTTCCTTTTGCGGAGTCGCGACTTTCGTTTCGACTTTGGGTTCGTCGGGTGAGGGCTCGGCCGACGCTACTTCTTCGGGCTCCGGCGTAGCGACGACTTGCTTGGCCTCGATTTCCACGCGTACAGCGCGGGAGTCGATCGCCCCCGCGGAATCCTCGGCGGAGATCATCAGATCGAAAGCCGTGCGACCACTGTTGCCGAGGGCGTTCGGATTGGCCACGAAAACGTCACCCGTCGACGGATCGATCGCGAACGCTCCATCGACGTTGCCGCCCACGATGGCGTAGACCACCGAATCTCCCGGATCCGGATCGACGGCAACCACTTGACCCACCCACGATCCGGGCCCGGCTCCCTCACCGACACCGAACGTGTCCGCGTAGAGGACCGGCGCGTCGTTCTGCGGGTTGACGGTGACGTTCACGGTGGTGGTATTGGAAGGCGCGCCCGAAAGATCACGGATCGTGTACGTGAAGGAGTCGGCGATCGTCTCGGACCCGTCGTGGGTGTACGTGACGGTACCGTCGCCGTTGACGAGGACGGTTCCGTTCGCCGGCGCTCCGATAATCTGGATCGATGCGAGATCGAGGGGGTTGTCGGGATCCGTATCGTTCGCGGCGAGGTCGATATTGACGGCCGCTCCTTCGTTGACGAGCGCCGCATCATCGACGGCCGTGGGGGCGTCGTTTTGGGGCGTTACGGTGACGTTGACCGTGGCCGTGTTCGAGATAGAACCCGAGAGGTCGCGGATCGTGTACGTGAAGGAATCGCCGGTGGTCTCGGACCCGTCGTGGGTGTAGGTCACCGTACCATCGCCATTGACGACGATCGATCCGTTCGCGGGCGACCCGAGGATTTGGATCGACGTGAGGTCGAGGGGATTGTCGGGATCGGTGTCGTTCGCGGCGAGGTCGATGCCGACGGCCGCGCCTTCGTTGACGACGGCAGCGTCGTCGACCGCAGTCGGTGGATCGTTCTGAGGCGTCACGGCGACGTTCACCGTGGTGTTCGAGATAGCACCCGAGAGATCGCGGATCGTGTACGTGAAGGAATCCGCGGTGGTCTCGGACCCGTCGTGGGTATAGGTGACCGTGCCGTCGCCATTCACGAGGACGGTTCCGTTCGCGGGCGCCCCAACGATCTGGATCGATGCGAGATCGAGTGCGTTGTCGGGATCGGTGTCGTTCGCCACGAGATCGATATTGACGGGGGCGCCTTCGTTGACGACCGCGGCATCGTCTACCGCGGTCGGCGCATCGTTCTGCGGCGTCACGGTGACGTTGACCGTGGCCGTGTTCGAGACGGCACCGGATAGATCGCGGATCGTGTACGTAAACGAGTCCGCGGTGGTTTCGGATCCGTCATGGGTATAGGTCACCGTACCGTCGCCATTGACGAGGATGGATCCGTTCGCGGGCGCTCCGACAATCTGGACCGACGTGAGGTCGAGGGGGTTGTCGGGATCGGTGTCGTTCGTCGCGAGGTCGATGTTGACCGCGGCGCCTTCGTCGACCAAAGCCGCGTCGTCTACCGCCGTCGGGGCGTCGTTCTGCGGGTTGACGGTGACGTTGACCGTGGCCGTGTTGGAGACCGCGCCCGAGAGGTCGCGGATCGTGTACGTGAAGGAATCGCCGGTGGTCTCCGACCCGTCGTGGGTGTAGGTGACCGTACCGTCGCCATTGACGAGGATGGATCCGTTCGTGGGTGCTCCGACAATCTGGATCGACGTGAGGTCGAGGGGATTGTCGGGATCGGTGTCGTTCGCGGCGAGGTCGATATTGACGGCCGCTCCTTCGTTGACGAGCGCCGCATCATCGACGGCCGTGGGGGCGTCGTTCTGGGGCGTTACGGTGACGTTGACCGTGGCCGTGTTCGAGATAGCACCCGAGAGATCGCGGATCGTGTACGTGAAGGAATCGCCGGTGGTCTCTGATCCATCGTGGGTATAGGTGACCGTCCCGTCGCCGTTCACGAGGATCGATCCGTTCGCAGGCGCGCCAACGATCTGGATCGATGTCAGGTCGAGAGGGTTGTCGGGATCGGTGTCGTTTGCGGCGAGGTCGATGCCCACCGCGGCGCCTTCGTCGACCACCGCCGCATCATTGACCGCGGTCGGCGCATCGTTCTGAGGTGTCACCGTGATGGTGACCGTGGCGGTATTGGACACAGCACCCGAGAGGTCGCGGATCGTGTATGTGAAGGAGTCCGCGATGGTCTCGGACCCGTCGTGGGTGTAGGTCACCGTACCATCGCCATTGACGACGATCGATCCGTTCGCGGGCGCTCCGACAATCTGGACCGACGTGAGGTCGAGGGGGTTGTCGGGATCGGTGTCGTTCGTCGCGAGGTCGATGTTGACCGCGGCGCCTTCGTCGACTAACGCCGCGTCGTCTACCGCCGTCGGGGCGTCGTTCTGCGGGTTGACGGTGACGTTGACCGTGGCCGTGTTGGAGACCGCGCCCGAGAGGTCGCGGATCGTGTACGTGAAGGAATCGCCGGTGGTCTCTGATCCATCGTGGGTATAGGTGACCGTCCCGTCGCCGTTCACGAGGATGGATCCGTTCGCAGGCGCACCAACGATCTGGATCGATGTCAGGTCGAGAGGGTTGTCGGGATCGGTGTCGTTTGCGGCGAGGTCGATGCCCACGGCGGCGCCTTCGTCGACCACCGCCGCATCATTGACCGCGGTTGGCGCGTCGTTCTGCGGTGTCACCGTGATGGTGACCGTGGCGGTATTGGACACAGCACCCGAGAGATCGCGAATCGTGTACGTGAAGGAGTCCGCGATGGTCTCGGACCCGTCGTGGGTGTAGGTCACCGTCCCGTCGCCGTTCACGAGGATGGATCCGTTCGCGGGCGCTCCGACGATCTGGATCGACGTGAGGTCGAGGGGGTTGTCGGGATCGGTGTCGTTCGCGGCGAGGTCGATGCCCACCGCGGCGCCTTCGTCGACCACCGCCGCGTCGTTGACCGCGGTCGGCGCATCGTTCTGCGGGTTGACGGTGATGTTCACTGTGGCCGCGTTGGAGACCGCGCCCGAGAGATCGCGAATCGTGTACGTGAAGGAGTCCGCGGTGGTCTCGGACCCGTCGTGAGTGTAGGTGAGGGTACCGTCGCCATTGTCGACGAGTGAGCCGTTTGCCGGCGCGCCGGTGACCGTGATCGACGAGAGATCCAAGCCATCGTCCGGATCGGTATCGTTCCCCGCCACGTCAATCACGACGGAGCTACCCTCGTTGACGATCGCCGCATCCCCGACAGCGGTAGGAGCATCGTTTACAGCGACGACAGACACGATTGTCACGGCAGTGTTGCTCGTGGTGGTCCCGTCATTGACTTCGAAATCGATGTAGCGGTTCGTCGTGTTCGGTGCTGCCGAGCTGTTGTCGTAGGTAATCGTCCTGAGCACCTGCTGGTAGTTCGCGAGCGAGTCGGTGCCGCTCAGCAGGAGGATGCCTGAAACCGCGTTGTAGCTCGCTACGATGCTCGTCCCAGTCGTGTTCGCCGATAGGATCTCGGCGGAACCGTCTTGAAGGTTCGTGATGGTAGCGGTCAGCCAAGCCAGGTTTGCGCTGTCGACATCACCGATAAACCCGTCGGAGTCGACGACGAGTACGGGGCCGCCACCTTCGGTGAAGGTCGTCGAGAAGTCCTCACCTACCTCCGAAGAGTCGTCGAAGTCGAGATCGAGAATGGGCGAATCGTCAACGGCGTTGATCGTGAGATTCACCGTCGCGATGTTCGATGAGCTACCTGAAACGTCATCGATTCGATAGGCGAAGGTGTCGGACACCGTTTCCGAGCCGTCGTGTGTGTAGGTCAGCGTCCCATCGCCGTTATCGATGAGGGTGCCGTTCGTCGGCGCCGTGGTGATGACGATGGAACCCAGGTCCAAGGCGCTGTCGGGGTCGCTATCGTTTCCCGCGACATCGATGACAACCGACTGTCCTTCGTTGACAACAGCGGCATCGGCCCCGGCGGTGGGCGCGTCGTTCACCGGATTGACCGTGATACTGACCGTCGCGACGTTGCTGGTGGCGCCCGAGAGATCCTGAATCGTGTAGGTAAACGTGTCGGTCGTGGTCTCCGACCCGTCGTGGGTGTAGGTGACGGTGCCGTCACCATTCACAAGGATTGAACCGTTTGCAGGCGCCCCGACGATCTGAATCGACGTGAGGTCGAGCGGGTTGTCGGGATCGGTGTCGTTCGCAGCGAGGTCGATCCCAACGGAAGCGCCTTCGTTCACGGCCGCCGCATCGTCGACCGCGGTCGGCGCGTCGTTGAGCCCGACGATACGGATCGTGGTGGTCGCGATATTGCTAAGATGGGAGACGATCGGGCCCCCGTCACTCGCGACGGTCTGGAGAACGCGATCCGTGAGGTCCGGCGACGCCGACGCGTTGTGGTACGTCACGGTCTCCAACACGGCTTGGTAGTTCGCCAGGGTGTCCGAGCCCGAAAGAGTCAGGAGTCCCGTTCCAGAATCGTAGGAAGCCGAAATCGCGGTCCCGGTGACGTCGGCAGAGAGGCTCTCCGAGGCGCCGTCGAGCAGGTTCGTGATCAAGACCGTCATCGACGCGAGGTTGGCGTGGTCGGAATCGCTGATGACGACGTCGCCGTCCGAGATCAATACCGGACCCCCGCCTTCGAAGAACGTCGTCTCGAAATCGGAGCCGGGGGTTCCCGAGCTATCGTCGGCATCGAGGTCGATGAACGGGCTGTCATTCTGCGGGGTTACGGAGACGCTCACCGTGGCGGTGTTGGAGACCGCACCACTCGCGTCTCGAATCCTGTACGTGAACGAATCGGTCGTGGTCTCGGACCCGTCGTGGGTGTAGTCGACGGTGCCGTCACCGTTCACGACGAGAGACCCGTTCGAGGGAGCACCGACGATCTCGATGGACGTCGGGTCGACGCCGTCGTCGGGATCCGTGTCGTTCGCAGCGAGGTCGATCGTCGTGGTTCCCCCTTCGAGAACCGCCGCCGCGTCGGCCGCCGCGGTCGGAGCGTCGTTCACGTTCGTGAACGTGATCGCCGCCGCCTCTGGTCCGTCCGACAGGGAGCCATCTGAGACCGTCACCGCGTAGCTCGGTGCCGCTTCGCCGCCGTCGTGCACGAATTGGATGTCGCCATCCAGCACTTGCTGCTGGGTGAAGGTCGTGATCGCGACGCCCGGGTTCGCCACCGCCTCGAACCGGCCGCCGGAGACGGAGGAGACCGTAAATTCGAGTAGCCCCGCCGCCGTCTCAACATCGCTCGCCGAGACGTTCGAGGCGGAGAGGACCACCGTTGCCCCTTCGCTGATCACGAGCGCGTTGTTGCCGAGCAGCGGGGCATCGTTCTCCGCAGTGACGTCGATCCGGAGGGTCTCCGTCAGGGAGTCCGAGCCGCCGTTCGCGGTTCCACCCGAGTCGGTGACGCGGAAAGAGAAGAACGAGAAGCTTCCGCTCTCGTTGGGTGCCGGCTGGAACTGCATACCCTGGATCTGCGCGAGCGAGTACGTGCCCGTCGTGACCTGGGTGGTGTCGTCCGCGAGGTAGATGGTCCCGAAATAGACCGGATCCGGCACGACGGTCACTTCATACGTAAGGGTCTGGCCACTCTCATCCGAGCCGCCTCCCGCACCGTAGGCAAGGGCGCCCAGACCAAGCGAGGTCAAGCCCGAGTCCTCGGCAACGACGAGGTTGTTGACGGAACCCGCCGTGCGGACCGGGGCGTCGTTCACGGGATCCACCTGGATCACGAGGACGTCGACGTCTTCTTCGCTCGAAGCGTCTCCACTCACGCCGGGATCGATTCCCGAGTTACCGAGATCGTTCGTCGCGATCATCAGATTCACGTTGCCGGTAAAGTCGGCGGTCGTGTCGAAGGTCAACGTGGCAAGGGCGGCATTGAGTTCGGCGATCGTGCCGGTGAACACCATGTTGGCGTCACTCGTTCCGTCCCCCGCCGAGAAGGAGAGGCCGGTGGTGCTCCCGAGGCTGAGTAGACCTCCCACACCGACGTTCAGCTGAACGCGCAACGTATCGGTCGGCAGCGCGTCGACGTCCCCGACCTGCAGCGAGTCGCCCCCGGTGAAGGCGAGGGTTCCATCCTCGAGGACCGACACCGTGCTCGGTGCGGTATTCACCGGAGCGTCGTTGACCGCCGTCAGCTGGATCTGCTTCGTCGCCGTAGGACCGCTATCGATGCCGTCATCGAACGTGAAGGACACCGTACGAATGAGCTCGCTTGGGGCGTCGGACCCGTTGTAGAACGTGACGCTGCGGAGCGCCGCCTCGAAATCGGCCACACTCGCCGTCTGCCCCGCGCGTACCGACAGCACCAAGCGGTCACCGAAGTCCGTAGCGACAATCGTCGTGGTGTCGGTGAACCCGAGCGTGTCGTCCGCGCTGTAGTTACCCGTGATCTGAACGACCGCAGTGTAGAGGTTGCTCGGGTCGACGCCTTGAGCGCCGTCGGGATCGACGAGGGTGAGGCCGGAGTCGATCGCGACCGCTGCCTGTTGCTCGGTGTAAGTGGTCGCGCCCGCGGTCGTCGTGATGACATTGACGTCGTTGTCACTCATGACGGTAACAGACGTCGTGGCGACGGG
Organism: Myxococcota bacterium; assembly: GCA_965223705.1. Taxonomy (GTDB): domain Bacteria; phylum Myxococcota_A; class UBA9160; order UBA9160; family UBA6930; genus UBA6930. The sequence continues at coordinate 1,646,342 of OZ245015.1, forward strand.
ACTGTCGTCGCTACCGTCGTTCGCCACAAAGGTGATGACGCGCGTTGTCTCGTCCGGGGTCTCGGACGTGGAATCGTAAGTGACCGTTCGCAGGACCTGCTGGTAGTTCGCAACGGAATCCGATCCCGAAAGGAGCAGCGTTCCCGTACCCGGGTTGTAGCTCGCGAGAATCGAGGTTCCGGTGGTGTCGGCGGAGAGCAATTCCGCCGAACCGTCGAGCAGGTTCGCGATCGTCACGGCGAGCGAGGTCAGGTTCGAGCTGTCGACGTCACTGAGTGTTGCATCAGCGTCCACGATAGCCACCGGTCCGTTGCTTTCGGTCCAGCTCGTCGCAAAGTCAACACCCGCCGCTGCGGAATCGTCCGCATCCAAGTCGAGGGCCGGCGCATCGTTTACCGGGTTCACCGCGATGGCAACCGTGCCACTCCCGACGTCATCGCCCGCATAGATGGCGGCGATCTCATCGGCGGACAGCGCCTGGGTGTAGATCCGTGCGTCGTCCACCATGCCGAGTAGATCGAAGCTGCTGTCGGTAACATCGGCGTGGGTGCCGATGGTCGATTGCGGGAACCAACCGGTCCAAGTAATCGACGATGCGTAGCTGGCCGTGGCGACGACCTGTCCGTCGATATAGAGCGTCTGCGTGTCGTTGGCATCATCGAAGCTGAAGGCCACATGGTGCCATTCACCGGCATTCATCGTCGTGCCACTTCCGATGAACTGGTGGGTCGAACCGTCGTAGAAGAAGGCGCTGACGCCCTCGCTCCAGTCGTTGATGCGGATGGCTACGTCATTGCCCAGAGAGATCAACTCGCCGCCATTCACTGCGGTGCTAGAAAAGTTGACCCAGGCCGCCAGCGTGACATCCGCCGGCTGCCCGTACAGGTCGTCGATGCGGACGTATTCTCCCGCCGCATCCAGCTGTAGCACTTCGCCGCGGTCGACATCCGCGGTGGTATCGGCTCCGCCAACCAGCACGGCAGGTTGTGCGGTCCCGGCAGACTGGTCGGCAGCGGAACCGCCGGTAAACGTGTAGTGCCCCTGCAAGTCCGCGGCCAGCGCGGTGGTCATGTTCAGCGTTACCGCGCCGTTGTAGCCGGCATCCGGAGTAAAGGTCATGCCCTCCAGCGCGGCGTTGAGTGCCGACTCGGTGCCATTGACGACAAAAGAGCCGGTGCCGTCACTGCCTTCGACGAAGTTCAGACCGGTCGTCTGCGCAAGCGTCAGCACGCCGTTGTCGACCGACAGGTTCACCTGAAACTCCGTATTCGCGGTGATTACCGAGTCATCAACGGTCACGGCGTTGCCGTTGCCGCTGCTGAAAGTCAGGATCTGATTCTCGTCCACCGATTGCGGCCCTGGAAGCGACTGGCTGGCTTCGAGCGCGTTGTCGACCGAGATCGACATTACTTCGCTGTAGGAATGTCCGGCGGCGTCGGTGACCTCGACCGTGACGTCGTGAGAGGTCGCCGCTTCGTAGTCGAGCTGCGAGGCGTCGGCGACGGTAATCGCGCCCGTACTGCCGTCGATGGCGAAACGGCCATTGGCGTCATCCGTCAGACTGAATGCGTAGTTGCTGAGAACCTGGCTCGCGTCATATTCGATGATGTAAGGGCGAACGCCGATGCCTTCAGCGTCTGCCCATTGTCCGCTCGCGACAAGCATGCGCGCAACATCCTCGTCGCCACCGCCCCCGGCGTCCACGCTCGGCTCGCCCACGAACCAGTTGACGTATTGTCCACTCACCGCGGTGCCGCCCGAATCGCCACTCCAGAAGGCTTCGTTTTCTTGTGCTCCCGAAAGCCAGCGCCAGTCACCCTCCGTGCTTTGGTCGGCCGCGCCGAGCCAGATATCCGCACCGATCGTTTGCGCGAGGTCGTGAACGACCTCGTTCTCATACGCGGAATCGATAGTGACCAGCTGGCCAGAAATGCCATTCAACGTCGAGGTTGTCGCGACATAGAGTGCCGTCGACCAGTTGGCCTGCGTCGTCGCGACCTGATAGAACTTGCCGGTGGCCGCGTCGTAAGAGAGCGTCGGATCGTTGTTCAGGATCGTACTGATCGCTAGCGGGACTTCGATGACCTGAACGTCGGCGATGAGCGGGCCGTAGCTGTTGGCGCCGTCCATCGAGGCGAATGTCAGCTCGGTGGCAGTTGAATCTGCCGTAAACGTGAAGGAGCGATGCTCCCACAACAGATTGGTGGTCGACCAATCGCCGGGTTGGGAGATCTGGAAATCCTGAGATTCGCCATTCGCTGCAGCTCTCAGGTCCTTGACGGCATCGCCACCACTCCAGTCCCCGCTGAGAGCAAAGACGACCTGGTACTGTCGGCCGACTTCAGTCGCCAACGTCTGCTCGATCACCCCGGCGGTCGAACCATTGAGGTCAATTGTATTGCCACCAAGCAGCGAGCTCTCGAGGGTGTTTCCCGCCACTTCGACGTCGCCGGATTGAACCGTCCAAGGGCCGATCGTCGAACCCGCACCCAACAACTGGTATGAAGTGCCTTCGGACAAGAACAGCCCATCGCCGACGATATCCTGCGGCGAATCCGGATCGCTCGGCACCACGAAGCCGACGGTCGTTCCGTCAACCGCGTTCTCGCTGACATGCAGGTCTTCAACCGGCGTACTGGCGGTGAAGCCAGCGCCGGCGGCATGACCGATGCTCAGGTTGTTGCCGCTCACAACATCGACGACCTCGCTCGATCCGTTGAAGCCGTCCATCTGCCAGTTGGCGATCAGGCCGCTGGGCAGGCTGCCGCTGTCGAGTTTCTGCTGGTGATTGAAGGCGATCTCACCGTGCGAACGGACCTCATTCCACACGCGGACGTCGTAGAGCGTGCCCTGGAACGCTTGGGTCGACTGGAAACTGCCGCCCAGAGCATCCTGTTCGTTGCCGATGATCAGAGTGCCGCCGGGATCGATCGTGTTCCCGATCTCGATGCCGGTACCGCTTTCGATCAATTCGCCGTTGCTGTAGACGGCCCAGCTCCCTGAGCTGTTTTCCCATGTCACCGCGAGGTGCTGAACACTGCCATCGCGCAAGGTGTTGTAGTCGATACTGGTCAGGTGAATATCGGTATCGGCTATGTAGAGGTAGGCGTCGTTGCCAGCGAAGACAAACACGAATTCGTTGTCGTTGGTCGCAGTTGCATACGAGACCAACGGCGTGAAGGAGCTCGTGTCCGAGGTCGCGAACTGAATCTCGTAGGTCAGCGAAGACAAGCCGCCGAGAAGTATCCCGCCATCGTTCGCGACCAGGTAGGCATCATTCCCGCCGTCGGTGTTGAGCTCGATGCCGCTCGAGAGATCGGTCGGCGCGTTGTTGTCTTCAACGAGGTCGCGAAGCGAGATAGTGAAGGCTTCGTCGTAGGCGTTGCCGTCGACATCGGTGGTACGAATCGTGACGGTGTGCGTCGCATCCGTTTCGTAGTCGAGCAGCGTGCCGTCCGCTACGCGAATCGTACCGCTGTTTCCGTCGATCTCAAACGCACCGGCCACCGTTTGCGACTGAATGGAGTAAGTGAGCGCTTGAGTTCCATCGAGAACGGCCTCAGCATCCCATTCGATGATGTAGGCGAAGTTGACATTGTCGCGATTATCCTCCCAGGTTCCGTCGGAGAGCATGTAAGCGGCGTCCTCGCCGAGACCGTTGTCGTTGGGGGCGGTCGCGGACTTCCAGTTCGAGTAGGTACCGTCGACCGACGAGCCGGTGACTGCACCGAGCCAGAAGTGGTCGCCAGCCGTGGCGCCCTCGTACCAACGCCACTCGCCCTCGACGTCGATGTCGGCGGCACCCAGCCATGTGTTCGCGCCGCCGATGACCGAGTTGAGTTGGATGTCGTTGACGACTTCGTTCTCGTGGGCCGAGCGAATCGTCACAAGCTGGCCGCTGACGCCGCCCAGCGTCGTGCCCGTCGCCGCGGACTGGGCGGTCAGCCAGGTCGTCGTGCTGCCGACCGCCTTGTAGAACTTCGCAGTGTGAGCGTCGTAGTAGAGATCCGGGTCCGCGGCGAGGAGGGCTGCGATTTGGGCGTCGCGCTCCGCATCGGTGCCCGATACTGTACCGACGACGGTCCCGTTCAGGGCGTTCTCTTCGACCGTCAGGCTCAACTGCGGTGAGCTGGAGGTGAATCCCCCGCCGGCGGCATGCGCGACCGTCAGGTTGTTGCCGCTGACCGATTCGGTGATCACCCCGTCGCCAGAGAGCTTGTCGAACTGCCAGTTGGCGATCAAGCCGCTTTCGTCGTGGGGAACGGTGCTGTTGTAGCGGGTGGCGATCTCGGCGGCGGTGCGCACATCATCGAAAAGGCGCACATCGTACAAAGTGCCCTCGAGAAACTCGGTCGAGGAATAGCCGCCGCCGACCGTATCCTGATCCTGCCCAACGACGAGTGTCCCCCCGGCCGCAAGGGCCTGTGAGGCTGCCAGCCCCGTTCCGCTGTCGACGGACACCCCATCGACATACACCTCCCAAGCGCCGCCGCTTGCATCCCATGTCACCGACAGGGTGTGCGGCTCGCCGTCGGCGAGGCTGTGATAGTTGAAGGCGGATGACTGTACGGTCTGATTGGCGACTTCGATCAGGAGGTTCTGATTGGTGAACACGGACAGGCGAACAGAATCGTCGCCGTCGGCGGCCATGTAGGAAAGCAGCTCGTGATTGTGGGAGGTGTCGCTATAGCTGAATCGGACCTCATATGTGAACTGGGTGGCCCCTCCCAGAATCGCTCCGCCGTCGTCTGCGATCAGGTGGGCGTCACTGCCGCCGTCCTCGTTCAGGCTTAGCCCGCCCGTCTCGGTGGCCGTGACCGTCAGATCCGAAGGCGCTGCGGGATCGACGGTGACCGTAACCGACCCGCGATTGTCGCCGTTCGCGAGGCTCGATACTTCCGCCGTGCTCAGCGCAGTTCCGAAGATCTGTACCGAATCGAGAGATCCACCGAAGAAACGATCGGCGTTCAGGTCCTGTCGGGCGCCCAGATAGAGCGGCCCCGTCGGATGGACACCGTCGGTCCCTCGCGTTGCGTCCGATGCAACACTCACGCCGTCGATGAAGACCTCGATCCCGCTACTACTCACGGTGGCGGAATACGTGTGCCAAAGGCCATCTCCGACGAGGGGGAGTATGTCGACATCAAGCGCAGCGTTATCGAGTGAGTCGTTCGCATCCCGGATCACCGTCCGAAGCTTTGCCGGGTGCGTGTCGTGCGAGGCTTCGCTGATGAACACGTTGACGCTGTTCATCGCATCGATATCACCGTGGCTGTAGAGATACTGAAAAAGGGAGCCGGAGATGTCGTCGAGCTTGAAGTCGAAGGCGATCGTGAACTCGCCCGAGTAATCGACGTTCGAGATGGAGACATAGTCGTCGGTCCCGTCGAAGGCGAGCGCATCGCCGAAATTCCCAGCGACCGTCGACGCGCCGTTCACGGTTCCGTCGGCGGACCCGACTGCGTCGAGGGCGTCGCCGTCGAGCGCCCAGGAGTGCTGCAAGTCCGCTGCTGCGTCTGTGATGAGGTAGTCGAAGGTGTCGACGCCGACGTAGCTCGAGTCCGGCGTGTACGTGAACGTGCCGTTTCCATTGTCGACGACGGTTCCGTTGGCCGGCTGTGTGAACGAAATAACGCTCGTCGGGTCTCCATCCGCGTCGGTGTCGTTGGCCGTCGGGTCAAATACCAACGCGGTATCCATGGGTGTGGTGTAGGCGTCATCGACTGCGGTCGGCGCCGTGTTGGCAGGAGGGAGCGTTCCGAGCTGAGCGATCTCGCTGTCCGAGAGAGTCCGGTTGTAGAATCGCACCTCGTCGAGCTTGCCGTCGTAGTCGCCCGAAACGGGCGACGAGGAGCCGAAGCGAAGGTTCTCGCCGTTTGAAACCGAGCCGGTCGGACCCGACCACGTGTCGACATCGACTCCGTCGACGTGGAGCGTGAGCGAGCCACCATTGCGTTCCGCAACGACGTGGTGCCAATTCCCGTCGAGGAAGCCGCTTCCCCAAACAGCCTCGAACAAGGAGCCGTCGCTCACGCCGAAGTTGATGTAGCCGGCATTGTCGACGTAGACGACGAAGCCGGGGTCGCTACCCGTCGCCAGCTTTCCAAGAATACGCTCGGTGCCGGCGGGCGCACCGGATTGCTGGAACCAGAAGCTGATCGAGAAATCGCCGGTGCCGAAGTCGAGGTGGCCGTCTACGGGGTCGGCGACTTCGACGCCGTCGGAGTCGCCCGAAAACTCGAGCGCGCCCGCCATCACGCCCGCGACGTGGGTGGGGCCCGGCGTACCGTCGTGGGTCCCGTCGGCGCCATAACTCGTGCTGTCGACGGCAGTCGTCCCCGAGCCCTCGTCGAAGGCATAATGCGCGACGAGCCCGTCCGAGAGCGCGAGCAAGCCCTGCCACTGCGCGCCTTGTTCGGCCTGGAGCTGAGTCTGGGTCTCGACTTCACCCACGGTGTATTCGAGGACCCAGTCGCCTCCGAGCGTTGCCGCTCCGGTGAGGTCGTCGCTCGCCGCGACATCGGCGCCGGTGAGCTTCGCAACTTGATCGATGAGCGAGTTTCCGTCGCCACCGTCGGCGAGCTCGCAACCGTAGAACAGGAGATCCGCGTCCTCCGCGAGCGAGGTCGACCAGCTGGTGAGCTCGTTCTCGTAAATGGAAAGCGTGTCGTTCGAGAGCCACGAATTCCCGAGCTGCACCGCCGCATCGCTGCCGTGGGAAATGATGTGCACCGCGTCTACGCGCTGGAAGTCCGCCAAGACCTCGCTGATCTGCTCGACGCCGTCGCGGTTCGATTCCAGGTAGAAGATCTCGAGTGACCTGCCTTCGGACGAGGTCGCGCGTAGATCCGCCACCAGCGATTCGTAGTCTTCGACCCCGGTGTCGACAAAGACCAACTCGAGTCGACGCTCTTCGGCCTGCGCATCGCTCGCGCTCTCGGGCTCGGCGGTCTCGAGGTTCAACGCAACCGGCGGGGTTTCTACCACGTCGGGCGGCGGAGGGACGTCCGCCGCGCCGGTCACCGTCGACAGAAGAATGCGCGGCTCGAGGGCTTCGAGCCGCGCGGTATCGCAAGCCGGGCGGACCGGTCGCTTGTGTTTTCGCCGCCGACGGGGAGGGGCCATGGGACGGACTCCAATCACACTGCAAATCGGTGCAACGACAGTGAATCTGAATCGAAAATTGAGGTCTAAATCACACGTTTATCATGAGAACTGGACATATCCGCTGGGGTTACAGTGCCCCACAACAGCGCGGATTCCTCCACAAAGCCGCGATTTCCCTCATGAATCGACACGAATTCGTCGATGACCGAAGCGATGACGCGCGCGTTCGACACGTGGCTTGCCGCCTTGTGCTCGGGGAGGTCCGGTGCACAGGCGACGCTGTGGCAGGCGAAGGCCGAGGGCGCTCTCGATCCGCTTGCACACCGGGGGGCGGAAGAGGGCACCCTCGAGCGGCACCGAATTCCGGCACAGACCGCGGCCGGGGCCGGCCGGCCGGTGATTCAAGCCGGGGACAACGCCGATTTGTTGGCCGCTGCGCACGGCGATTTCGTCGTGGTCCTCGAGCAATCGTCGACGTCGCCGCGCGAACAAGAAACCGCGCTTCGCGAGCTCGAGTCCGCGGTGCGTTGGTTGGTGTGGTCACGCAATCACACGCAGACGCCAGGCGCCGCCAAGCCCGACGAAGCTGACTTGCCAGAACTCGTCGACTTCGTGGCGCTGGCCCTCGAGCCGCAACCCGCCAAGGCCACAGCGCTCGCCCTCAGTACCGAGCTGGCGTCACATCTGTCGGCCGACCGCGTGAGTGTCGGGTACCGAGAAGCGCAGACGGTCAGCTTGCGCGCCGTCTCCCACAGCCCCGCCGTCGATGCGCGCTCGGATCTCGTCCGCTCGATCGTGCAAGCGATGGAAGAAGCGATCGAGCAAGACGCCGTCATTCAGTGGCCGTCGCCGGAAGATTCCGGGCTGGCGCTCGGGGCGCATCGAGAACTGGCGAAGCGGCACGGCGCGGCGGCGGCCTGGTCCTATCCCTTGCGCCATGGCGATGAGATCATCGGCGCTCTGTGCGTTGAGTTTCGCTCGCGCGGTCACGGTACGGAAGAGCGGCGCGCCTTCCTCGGTCGGCTGACGCCTCTCCTCGCGCCGATCCTCGACCTCCGCGAGCGCGACGACGCGGGCGTTTGGAAGCGGGCGCGAATTCTCCTCGAAGAGGATCTCCCGCGCGCCCTCGGTTGGGAGCGCCTGCAGGCACGCTTCGCCTTCGCCGCGGTGGCCGCACTCCTCTTGCTCCTCGGCGTGATTCCGGGCACCCAGCGCGTGGCAGCGCCGGCAGAGCTCGAAGGGGTCGTCCAGCGCGCGATCGTGTCGCCGATGCCGGCCTTCGTGGCAGAGAGCCGCCGACGCGCTGGCGACACCGTACGCAGCGGCGAGGTGTTGGGTGTTCTCGACGACGCCGAGCTCCTTCTAGAACAACGCAAATGGAACGCGAAGCGCGAGCAGCGCTGGAAGGAGCTTCGCGCGGCGATGGCCACCGAGGATCGTGCGAACGTTCGCATCCTGCGGGCGCAAGTCGATCAGGCCGACGCGGAGCTCGAGCTCGTCACCGAGCAACTCAAGCGGACCCGACTCGTCGCTCCCTTCGACGGCATCATCACCCAGGGCGATCTGTCGCAGTCGCTCGGCTCACCCGTCGATCGCGGCGAAGTCTTGTTCGAAGTCGCGCCTCTCGATGACTTTCGGGTGATCGTCGAAGTGGACGACCGCGATATTTCTCAGATCGAAATCGGGCAAGCCGGGGCGCTGACCTTGGCATCGCTGCCCGGAGAACCGCGCGCTTTCCGGGTCGAGCGCGTAACGCCCATCTCGACGGCGGAAGACGGCAGAAACTATTTCCGCGTGGAAGGGGCGCTGACAGAGGCATCGACGGAGCTTCGACCCGGGATGGACGGCGTCGCAAAGATCGACGTCGGGCGCCGCAGCTTGCTCTTCCTGCTCACGCATTCGGCCATCGATTGGGTCCAACTCAAGTGGTGGGCTTGGGTGCCCTGATGTCGGAACGGTTGTTCAGCTCCTATTGGTATCGCGTGGCGGAGCTCCGGCCGCGGCTCCGCGACCACGTCCGGATTCACCGACACGTCTACCGAGGCGAGCGCTGGTTTGTCTTGGACAACCCGGCGGGCGGGACGCAGTACCGGTTCGGGCGAGCGGCGAACTTCGTGGTAGAGCGCCTCGACGGGTCGCGAACCGTCAACGAACTGTGGAATCTGGCGCTCGAGCATCTCGGGGATGAGGCGCCGAACCAGAACGCGATGATCACCTTGCTGGCGGAGCTCGACGCGGCCGATGCGATGGTGTCGAACGTCACGCCGGATACCAAGGCGATGTTCGAGCGCCATGCGCACCAAGAAAAACGCCGCAAGTCGAGCCGCTTCACGAACCCCTTGTATTTGAAGTTCCCGCTCTGGGATCCCGACCCGTGGCTCGATCGTTGGTTCCCCCGGGTTCGTTTTCTCTTCACGCGAAAGGTCGCGGCCGCTTGGCTCGTGCTCGTCGCATGGGCAGCGTTTGAAGCTCTCCGAAACGCCTCGGAACTGGCCGCCTACGGTCAGCGCGCGCTGGGAGAGCCCAGCACCTGGTTTTTGGTCGTTCTTCTCTATCCCTTCGTCAAAGCGCTCCACGAGTTGGGCCACGCCTTCGCCGCGAAACACTGGGGAGCCCCGGTTCGAGAGATCGGCGTGATGTTCATCATTGGCATGCCCGTCCCGTACGTCGACGCGTCCGCCACTTCGGCCTTTCCGAGCAAGTTCTCCCGCATGGTGGTCGCCGCGGCCGGCATCCTGGTCGAGCTCGCGCTGGCAAGCCTGGCGTTGCTCGCGTTCTTATCGATCGCGCCGGGCGTCCTGAAGCTCGCCGCGTTCAACGTGCTCGCGATCGGCGGTATTTCGACGGTGCTCTTCAACGGCAATCCGCTGATTCGTTTCGACGGCTACTACGTCCTGTCGGACGCGATCGAAGTGCCGAACCTCGCCGCCCGCGCGAGTCGTTTCCTCCGCTACCTCGGTGAGACGCACATCTTGGGGCTTCCCGAGCGACGCGGTTCCGAGACCGACGCCCGGGTTCGCTGTTGGTTGTTCCTCTACGGCGCATGCGCGTTCGTCTACCGGATTTTCCTATCGTTGACGATCGCGCTCTTCGTCGCGGGGAAGTTCTTCACACTCGGGATCCTGCTAGCGGTGTGGTCGCTGCTCCTCCAGTTCGGCTTGCCGGTGCTGCGAGGGCTCGCACGGCTGCGGCTCGATCCTCGCGTCGGTGAGCGCCCGTTGCGCGTCGTCGCCGGTGCGGTCTGCGCGGCCACGCTGACGACGCTCCTCGCGTTCGGTTTGCCGCTGCCGCTCTGGACGGTTTCGGACGGCGTCGTCTGGCTGCCCGAGCGATCACAGATTCGGACGGGCGCCGCCGGCATGGTGACGGCGATTCTCGCGACGCCGGGCGCGCGGGTCGCAGCTGGCGAGCCCCTCCTCGAAGTTCGCGACCCGATCTTGGCGGCGAAGGTCCGCGTGCTCGAAGCACGGGTGCGCGAAGCGACCGCGCGTATGGAATCCCAGGGCTACGAGGATCGCGTCGCGGGTGAGCTCGCGCGCACGGAATTGGGGTCGGTGAGAGCGGAGCTCAAGCGCGCCAAGCAGGAGCTGGGGGAAGAGGTCGTACGAGCGGGCGTCGCAGGTCAGTTCGTTTTGCCCCGAGCGGAAGATCTGGTCGGGCGCTATTTCGAAAAAGGCGCGGTCGTCGGTTACCTCAAGGTGGGAGGCGTGAGCACGCTGCGGGTCGTGGTTCGCCAACGCGACGTCGCCTGGGTACGCAATCAGACCGAACGGGTGAAGGTACGGCTGCCGGGTCGCGCTCCGGTGGAAGCGATCCTGGGCCGGGAAGTTCCCCAAGCAACCGCTCGCCTTCCGAGCTTGGCACTCGGCACCGTGGGAGGCGGAACCGTCGCGATCGATCACCGCGACGCCGAAGGCCTCACGGCGACCGAAGCGTTTTTTCAGTTCGACGTGCTCCTGCCGCCGAATACGGTGCCCCCCGGACTCGGTCTGCGGGCGAACGTTCGTTTCGACCACGGGCTCGAGCCGATCGGCTACCGGATGCTCCGGGCGACGCGCCGTCTGTTTCTCCGGCGACTCCATGTCTGAAAAGCTGCGTCCGAGCGTGCTCGCGGGGAGCTACCCTGAGAAGCTCGATCCGATGCGGCCGCGCCTCGAACGCTGGCTCAGCAAGGCGAGTGAGCGCCGCAAGCGACCGAGCCTCGCCAACCTGGAGGCCTTCGCACAACGCATTGTCAGGCGATCGGACGAACTCCGATCCGTGTCGGCCGACGAGCTGCGTCAGCGGGCGGACGCGCTCCGTCCGAGCCTGCGGCGGGCGCTCGCGGGACCGCCGCTACTCGAAGCCTTGGCCATCGTCCGAGAGCAGTCGCGGCGCCACCTGGGGATGGCGCACTTCGAGGTCCAGATCATGGCCGGCTGTGCGCTCCTCCGCGGGATGCTCGTCGAGCTCGACACGGGAGAAGGCAAGACGCTCTCGGGGACGCTTCCCGCCGCGGTTGCCGCACTGGCGGGCATTCCGGTGCATGTGGTGACGGTGAACGATTACCTGGTCGAACGGGACGCCGAAGCCATGGCGCCGCTCTTCCAAGCACTCGGCCTTTCGACGGGCCGGGTCATCGAGGACGAGCCCGATCCCGCTGCGCGCCGCGCCGCGTACGCTTCGGACATCACGTACGTTTCGAACAAGCAGGTCGCTTTCGATTATTTGCGGGACCGCATTTCCCTCGGCGGACGCGGCGGGGAAATCCGCGGGGAGGTGCAGCGGTTCGCGCACGCGGCGGAGGCACCGCTTCTTCGCGGGCTCTGTTTCGCGATCCTCGACGAGGCCGACAGCGTGCTGGTCGACGAAGCACGCACGCCTCTCATCTTGTCTCGCACGGTGCCGTCGCCGGGCCTCGCAGAGATCGCGCACGATGCGTTGTCGATCGCTCGGGAGCTCGACGAAAAGGAAGACCTCCGCTGGCGACACCCCGCGGCACCCATCGAAGTCACGGCTTCGGGACAGGAAAAAATCATCGAGCGCTGCGAGGGCCGCGGCGGAGTGTGGAACGCGCCGGCTCGGCGGGCCGAGCTCTTGCGCGTCGCACTAGATGCACTCTACCGCTACAAGCGCGACGAGCACTACATCGTGCGCGACGGGCAGGTGGAAATCGTCGACCCCCAGACCGGGCGGTCGATGCCGGATCGCTCGTGGGAGGGCGGCCTCCAACAAATGGTCGAGCTGAAAGAAGGGTGCGAGCTGTCGGGCGATCGCGAGACCCTGGCGCGCATGAGCTACCAACAATTCTATCGGCGGTATCTCCGTCTCTCCGGCATGACGGGCACCGGCCGGGAAGTGAGGCGCGAGATCGAAGCCGTCTACGACATGCCGATGATTCGGATCCCGCCTCGTCGGCCGTCGAAGCGAATCGATCTCGGAGTCCACGTAATGCCGACGGTCGAGTCGAAATGGAATGCGGCCGTCGACCGGATCACGGAGCTCCACCGCTCGGGGCGCCCCGTTTTGGTGGGCACGGCGAGCGTCAAGACGAGTGAGCTCTTGAGCGAAAGGCTCGATCGGGCCGGTCTGACCCACCGCCTTCTCAACGCCCGGCAAGATCACGCCGAGGCGGAGATCATCGGCGAAGCGGGCTTTCCGGGACGCATCACGCTTGCGACCGCGATGGCCGGGCGGGGCTCCGACATTCGGGTAGAAGGGCGCGAGGAGGAGCTCGGCGGCCTCCATGTGATTTCCGTCGAGCGCGCGGATTCGGGTCGCGTCGATCGACAGCTCTACGGACGCTGCGGTCGGCAGGGAGACGCGGGATCCTTCGAACAGATCGTGTCCCTCGAGGACGAACTCGTTCGCAACGAAGCGACCGGGAGAGTGCGTCGCCTCGTGGTCGCCTTCCTCCGCCGCCTGGGCGGCGGTTCATTCGTGGGGCGGCTTTTGTTCCAGAACCTTCAACGTCGAGTCGAACGCCGGCATGCGCGCGAGAGGCGCGCCGTCATGCGGCAAGACGAGCAGTTCGCTCGACTGTTGTCGTTCTCCGGCACAGCGGAATAGAGCTCGCTACGGGGCGGCGTCGGTGTCGATCGCGTCAAACCGGGTGACCTGGTTGCGGCCGCCTTCCTTGGATGCGTAAAGCGCCTGGTCGGCCTGATCGATCATCCCGGCCAGGTTCATCGCGCCGTCGCGAACACTCGCGACGCCGAAGCTCGCGGTGACGGGAACCATGGCGAAACCCGGTGATTCGATGTGGCGCCGCACGCGGTCGGCGAGATCGAAAGCGTCGTCGTAGCCCGTATCGCCGAGCGCGACACAGAATTCCTCACCGCCGTAGCGACAAACCAGGCCGTGGCCGCCGAGATGCAGGCGGAGCGTATCCGCGACCGCGCGGATCACTTCGTCTCCTGTCTGGTGTCCGCAGGTGTCGTTGATGCGTTTGAAGTGATCGATATCGACCATGACACAACAGAGATCACCGTCCGACTGTCGCATCGACGCGAAGGTGGGCTCGATCGCTTCCATGAAGCTTCTGCGGTTCGCGACGCCCGTCAGCGGGTCGGACTGGGCGAGAACGCGAAGTTCCTCGTTCTGCAACCGAACTTCGTCGCGAGATTTCTCGAGCTCCGTCAGCGCGCGCTCGAGTTCTTTTCTCTGTCGCTCTCGCTCGGTGACATCGTCGAAGGTCACCACCGCACCCGTGGTCTGGCCCCACCCGTCGAAGACGGGCGCGCCGTTGACCTGCAAGATCATTCGATTCCGCTTGCTTTGATTCAGGGTGAGGGTGGCTTCGGTGAAGGACTGGCCATCCCGGAGTGATTTCACCCAGGGCAAGTCGCCCTGCGCTTCCGCCCCATCGGCGTCTCGCCAAGGAAGGGAAGCGGCGTTCTTGCCGAGGAGCGCGGAGACGGGGTAGCCCATACGATCCGCGAACCCCTGGTTCGAGAGGACGATGTCTCCGTCTTTTGAGAGGATCAAGACGCCTTCCGTCATGATGTCGAGCGTGGCTTTGACCCGGGTCGGTATGACAGAAGACGGATCGAGCTGGCGCAACGTCCGTCGCATGTAGAACGTGTAGACGACGAACCCGATTCCACACACGGCGATGACGAGGCGCGCCAGCGGTGATGCCGCGACGCGAGCGTACCAGGGGCGATCCTCGTCGCCGCGAAAACGCAATTCGAGATCGGCGTAGTGATCGCCCGCGCGGAACACCGGAACACGCACGTGCGTCGTGGTCGAGCGATCCGAATGCTCGGGTCTCCAGAGCTCTCGGTGATTGCCTTGGTGCGCGAGCAGGCGGCCGTCGCGGGTGCGAACGGCGACCGACAAGAGCGCGGAGTCTCGCGCAAGCGATGCCTTCATCACCTCCGTCAACCCGCGAATGTTCGTGTCGTGAAGCGATGCGGTCGTCTGGGCGGCCACCACTTCGGCGAGACTCACGCGGGTGGCCACGAGATCGCGGTCCTCTTTCGGTACGACGCCTACGAGATCGAGTGAGAGGAGGATCGAGCCCGTGAGCAGTACCAACCCGAGACTGATCCGAAAGGTCGGTCCGAGGGACTGCACAGCCTAGTCCAGGAGTTCGACGCTGCAGTGGAGGCCGGCCGCGACCTGGCCGTCGGGGTTTGGAAGCTCGAGCCGAACCTTGAACGTGCCACTAGCCGCGTCGACCACCGGATCGACCCGGTCGACCGTAGCCACGACCCGACTTTCGGCTCCGATCTCGGGCGATAGCGCCGCTCTCCGTCCGGGGCGGATTTCCCCGAAGCGGTTCGCGGGCAACAGCACGTCGACGTGCAGCGGGTCGATCTTCGCGATCGTGAGGATGGTCGCGCCATCGACAACCTCTCCCGGACTCAGGTTGCGAGCGACGACGAGTCCATCGATCGGCGACCGCAAGCGGCGGCGTTCGAGTGCGGCCTCAGCTTGCTTGAGTTCGAACCACGCGAGCTCTTGCGCTTCTTCGGCGCGGCGGAGATCGTGGCGCGCGATTCGCGCTTCGGACTGCATCTCGTCCCATTCCTCCGCCGAAAGCGCTCGACTCTCGAACAGCGTTGCGCCCCGCTCGGCGCGCCGCTCCTGCAACGCGACTTGTTCCTGCTGAGAAAGAAGCGTGCCCTCGGCTGTAGCGCGGGATTCCGCCGCACGGACCGCTGCCTCCTCGACGCCCGCTTCGAGCCGAACCACCAGCTCGCCGGCGGACACACGGTCGCCGACTTCGGGTGTCACTTCTTCGATGAGACCGACGGTTTGGCTGCCGATGTCGACGAGGTCGGAAGGCTGGATCAGGCAGTCCAAAACGGTGGGATCCGCTCCCGACCGCGTAGCTGCGGCACTCGGCGGACGCTGGGTCGCAACCGCAGGCAGCGGATCGGGCTCGGCGGCATGCGGAACGGCGGCGCCGCCACCCACCGCGAAGGCAAACGCGACGAGCACCCAGACACTCCGATGTGATTGAAACCATCCACCCTGACGGGACACGACCGAGCCTCCACGAACCCGTTCTTCTTCGGGATTTCGAGGTGTCAGCCTGAGCCAGTCGTGGGGTGATCGTGGTTCAAAGCACCCATATCGTCTACACCGCAATTTCTGTTTCGCCGATGTGCCAGGGCGAGGGAGAACGCGAGGGGCTCGGATCGGGCCGTCGCTACAAGGGCACGGAAGCGTTGGAACGAGACGGTAAAACCGAGCAGGGTTTTGGGGCGCAGCGCGGTCTGTCGCTCAAGCTGTCTCTTTGGATGGCCTGCCTCTCGTTCGTGTCAATTTTTGCGGCAGCTGCTTACTTCGCCTCCGAAGATCGACGCGTCTCGGAGCAAGAGATGACCCGCCGCGGAGAACGGATGGTCAGCTGGCTCGCGCTGCCCCTGAGCCGCGGTCGGGCCGACCGACGTTCTGCGGGAGTCGCGGCAGCCGTGGACCGGATCTTGGTCGATCCCGATGTCGCCTACGTCGCGGTGTGGGACCGGTTTGGAGCTCTGGTCGGCGGCGCTTCGCAACCCGCCGCGCGCGAAGTCATGGCTGCGGCGCTCAAAGAAGAACGAACCTTTTCTTCGACACTGATGCAACGGAAGCTCGACGCGACGTTCGATCTCGCGGAAGTGGTCGTCTCCGTCCGCGCAGACGATCGGTTGGTCGCGCGCCAAGCTGCCGGCAGTGTGTTGGCCAACGATCTGGGGCGCGCTCAGATCGGTTTCTTCGTTCCGGCGAACACGGGCCCGTTGGGAATCGCTCCGCACCACTGGAGTACGCTCCTCGCCATCGTCGCCTTGACCGCACTGCTGGGATGGTTCGGGAGCCACCTGCTCACCCGCCGGATCCGGCGTCTCGCGTTCGCCATCCGCGCGATCGCGGCGGGGCAATTCGATCGCAGTGTCGAAGTCGGCGGGCACGACGAGATCGGTCACCTCGGTCGCGGTTTGAATGTCATGGTCGAGCGCTTGAAAGCGTACCGAGCGAAGATCGAGGAGCATCAAGAGCAGCTCGAGCGCGAAGTTGCGGTGCGCACGGAGCAACTCAAGCAGCGCACCGACGAGGCCCTGGCCCTCGCACAAGAAGCCGAGGAAGCGAACCGGGCGAAATCGCAGTTTCTCGCGAACATGAGCCACGAGATCCGAACGCCCATGAACGGTGTCCTCGGCATGACCGAGCTCCTGTTGGACACCCCGATCAACCAGCAGCAGCGCTCTTACGCCGAGACCGCGCATCGCTCCGCCCACCTGCTCTTGGGCGTGATCCACGACGTGCTCGACTTCTCGAAATCGGAAGCCGGGCGCCTCGAGCTCGAGGAGCGCGCTTGCGACGTTCGAGAGCTGGTCCGCGAAGTCGTCGACGTGTTCGCAGAAGCCGCGGCACGCAAATCGATTCGCCTGGAACTCCACATGGCCGACGATCTCCCCGCCGCCGCCATCGTTGACCCGATCCGCTTGCAGCAGGTGCTGACGAACCTCGTCGGCAATGCGGTCAAGTTCACGGAAGCCGGGAGCGTCACCGTCGGCGTGTCGCGGCTTCCCCATCCCGATGAGAGCCGCGGGTTCTGCCGGATCGAGTTCGCTGTCGCGGACACGGGGATCGGCATCGCCGAAAGTGCTCAGCCCAACGTGTTTCAGCCGTTTACCCAAGCGGACGGCACGATGGCGCGACGCTTCGGCGGGACCGGGCTTGGACTGGCGATCTCACGCCAGTTGGTCGAGCTCATGTCCGGGGAAGTCGGTTTCCGGAGTCGCGTGGGAGAAGGCTCTCGCTTCCACTGCATCATTCCCATTCAGTGTGCGGAGACGGTCGATACGCGACAAGAGACCGAGGAAGAGATGGATTCGACGGGGGCATCGAGCCGCTTCGGTCTGTCTGTGCTGCTCGCCGAGGACAACGCGATCAATCAGGAAGTGGCGGTGGCGCTCCTCGAAGCGTTCTCGTGTCGGGTCACGCTGGCGGCGACGGGCTTCGAAGCCATTGAAGCTGCGACCGACGGCACCTACGACGTGATCCTGATGGATTGCCAGATGCCCGAGTGCGACGGTTTGGAGGCTTCGAGGAAGATCCGAGCGGCCTCGATCCGAGATCGCAATGGCGAACCGATCCCCATCGTCGCGGTCACCGCCCACGCCATGCGACATGACCGCGAAGCGTGCTTTGCCGCAGGAATGACCGCCTACTTGAGCAAGCCCTTCGGACGCGCGGAGTTGGCGGAGGTGTTGCGGCCCATCGCCGATCGGCGGCGGGAGGCGGCGGCGCAACCGGAACCGGAGTCGGCGCGCGAGGCGGGCCCCGCACCGATTCTCGACGCGCGCCAACTCGAAATGCTGGCGCGGCTCCCGAAGAAAGACCCCGAAAAGTTCTTGCGGCATCTCATAAAGAGCTACCGCTCGTCGAGTGAAAAGCTGCTGGGACAGATCGATGAGGCCTGGGACGCCCGCGATTTCGAAGGCGTTTTCAGGGCCGCGCATCAGCTCAAATCGAGTAGCGCACAGCTCGGCCTGAGGGAGACCAGCGAAATGGCTGCCGTCTTGGAGAAAGAAGCCCGCGCCGAGGAGGACGGGCTACTCGAAGAACGCATCGACCACCTCGCCGCCGCGATTGCGCGAGCCAACGACGCGCTCGCGCGCGTTCGCATTGGAGGCCGCACGGTATGAGCACGCCGACTCGCCGCCCGTTAGCCCTCGTCGTCGATGACGATCCGATTCTCCGGACCGTCGGAAGCGAGGCTTTGGAAGCGCTCGGGTTCGCGATCGAGGAAGCCGAGTCGGGCGAGGATGCCCTGCGAGCCGTCGCCGAACGGACGCCGGACTTCGTACTCCTCGACGTCAATCTACCCGGACGCGACGGCTTCGCCGTGTGCCGCGCGATGCGGCGCAAGTCCGAGCTCGCGGAAGTCCCGATTGTGGTCGTTACCGGAGCTTCCGAAGCCGAGGTGATCGATCGCGCGTTCGATTCCGGTGCGACGGATTTTGTCCACAAACCCCTCGATTGGCAGTTGATCCAGCACCGTGTGCGCTTCTTGATGCGCGCGAACAGCGCGTTCAAGGATTT
Organism: Myxococcota bacterium; assembly: GCA_965223705.1. Lineage (GTDB taxonomy): Bacteria > Myxococcota_A > UBA9160 > UBA9160 > UBA6930 > UBA6930. Next base: position 1,664,966 of record OZ245015.1, read on the forward strand.
GCGAGACCGACAGCTCGAGCTCGAACGAACCCGCGAGCTCGGTGGGCTCGGCTCTTGGGAGCTCAACGCCACGACCCAAGAGTTCGGCGTCAGCCCGGAACTCCAACTACTGCTCGGCCTGGACGACACATCTTCGAGTTGGCAACCGTTCTACGCGGCGATCGAGCGAGAAGATCGCGCCGCGTTCGAAAAGCTCATCCGCACCGTTCGCGAAACCGGACAGCGAGGAACGCTCGAACATCGCGTGATCGTCGGCGAATCCGAAGTTCGCCACGTCGAGCACACCGTCGAGCTCGCTTCTGCGCCAACGGGCGAGCGGCGCTTCCAGGGCACCGTGCGAGACGTCACGGAGCGGCGACGCGCCCAGGATCAGGTCGAGTTCCTCGAAGATTTCGATTCCGTTACCACGCTTCCGAACCGGAATCTGCTGCGCCGTCGCTTGGAGCGGTTAGTGGAGCGGAGCGATCGCGGAAGGGGATCGATCATTGTGCTGTGCGTCGGCCTCGACCGCTTCGAGCGCGTGAACCGCGGCCTCGGGCTGCAAGCTGGAGACGCACTTCTCCGGGCCGTCGCCACGCGTTTGGTCGAGTCGGTCCGCGTCACGGATTTCATCGGGCGCGCGTCCGGACCTCCCGAGATCTCGCGGCAGGGCGGCGACGAGTTCACCATCGTCATCGGCGGAGGGGAGCTTTCCGGCGAACTCAACGTCGCCGTCAACCGGATCCTGCGTGTGTTCCAGAGCCCCTTCGACATCGACGGTCGTCGCGTGCCCGTGAGCGCGAGCATCGGAGTGTCGCGCTATCCCGAAGACGGCGACAGTGTCGATGCGCTCCTCGGCAGCGCCGCCGCAGCCATGGTGCGCGCCAAGAAAGCCGGAGGAGGGCGTTACCACTTCTTCGACCCCGGCGCCGATCGCGCCGCGAAGAACGAGCTCGCCGTAGAATCCGACTTCACGCGTGCGATCGAGCGGAACGAGTTGTTTCTCGAGTATCAGCCCGTGTGCGACGCCCGAGACGGCTCGCTCGTATCCGTCGAAGCGCTCGTGCGCTGGAACCACCCGACCCGCGGCAGGCTCGGACCGATGGATTTCGTGCCCACCGTCGAGTCGAGCGGGCAGGCCACCGCACTCGGAAACTGGGTCCTGCGCGAAGGCTGTCGCCAGCTGCGTGAGTGGGACCAACAAGGCCTCGAAGGCCTATCGCTCAACGTCAATGTCTCACCACAACAGTTCGTCGGCGGCGACCTCGGAACCTTCGTGCAGAAAATCCTCGCCGATACCGGCTTCGATCCGAACCGACTCGAGATCGAGCTCACCGAGACCTCCCTCGTCGGCGACGGCGACGAAGTCGAAACCGCGTGCCAGACGCTCCGGACCTTGGGTGTCGGCTTGGCCCTCGACGACTTCGGCACCGGGTTTTCGTCACTCAGTCACCTCATCCGCTTCCAGATCGACACACTTAAAATCGACCGCAGCTTCGTCAGTCGACTCGAAGAAGGCGGGACCGCGGCCGCTGTCACCGCGGCGGTGATCGCCATGGCGCGGCGCCTCGGTATCACCGTCGTTGCGGAAGGCGTCGAAACCGATGCGCAGGCTCGGTTTCTCAAAGCGGAGCGCTGCGAACGGCTGCAGGGCTACTTGCTGAGCCGACCGCTCTTGCCGGAGCAGCTGCTTGACTGGGCGCAGGAGCGGAGCGGGGAGCCTACTCCGAAGGCGGACTAGCGAGCGGAACGCTCTGGGCCAGCGAATAATCGATCGCGGCTTGGAGCTTGTTCTCGATCTGGAAGTAGCGAAGTAGCTTCGGCCCGGGAAGGACGGACTCGAATCGCGCGAGATATCGGCTGCGCAACCCGATCCGATCGCGTCGAATCGCCAGAAACTCCTCGATCATCGCAACCGCGCGTAGGCCTTCCGGATCTTCCTTCTCGAAACCGAACGTCTCGACCAGCTTGACCAGCCGATCGTTGATCCCTCGCAGTTCATGGAGTTGCCGGTCGTAGATCGGCCAGAACTCCGCAGCTTCCTTTGAAGACAGGTGAAGGTTTTCCGCGACGATCGCCCGATGGTTCTCCGCGATCGCCGCGCGCTCGAGCGCCACGCGTCGTTCGATGTCGGCGTCCGGATCCGACATCGCACCGACCGAACCCTCGATACGCTTGTGCGTGTCAGGGAAGGCTTCGCCTACCGATTGAGCCAACGCCGCGGGTGCGGCGAGAAGTACGGCCAGCCCGAGGCAAGAAAGTTCGAGTCGCATCGCCCGAAGCATTATTCTTCGGGAGGGAGATCGCCATGGCCCTCAAGCTCACCGAGTTCTTTTTCCGAAAGCCCGGGATGACGGCAGACGCCTTTCTCGACCACTGGCAGAAGCAGCACACCGGGGTCGTGTCCGCCATCGAGGGCCTCCGCCGCTACGTGCAAAACCCGGCCGCCGGGCTCTTAGTAGGGAGACCCAACCCCTTCGACGGCATGGTGGAAGTCTGGTTCGACGATTTCGCCGCCATCGAAGCGCTTCAGCAAAGCGACTATTGGGAGACCATCGTCGAAGACGAACTTCGCTTCGTCGACCGGCCGACCATGCAATTGTTCTTCTCAGAGGAGCCCCTACCCGAGCGGTATGACCCCGGATACAAACAAGTCTTCCTGCTCGACCCAGCGGAGGGTATTTCGCTCGGGGCCTTCCGCGGCGAAGCCACGCGCGCGGTCGAGACATCGGCGCTCGATGGCCTGCGCGGCATCCAGCGCCAGCTGCCCGTATCAATCCCGGGCAACCCGCCAGCCTGCGCCGGCGCCGTCGAGATCTGGCGCTTCGAGAGCCTCACCGCCCTCGAAGCCGGGATGAAGAGCCCCGGCGCGCGCGCCTTATGCGAAGCGCGCGAAACCTGGGCGGTCGCTCGAGAACCGCATACGGCCGAGGAGCGGGTGATCCGATAAGGGAGATCCGCGAGCGGCGCCTATATATAGGGGCAGAAGCGGCGGAAAGGGTTTCTCCGAAGCCCCCGAATTTGCTAGCTTGCTCGCTCCCGCGGGGCGGTAGTTCAATTGGTTAGAGCACTGGCCTGTCACGCCAGAAGTTGCGGGTTCGAGTCCCGTCCGCCCCGCCATTTCCTTAGCAAATCCGGATAGTTAGAGTCGAACGCTAGCGCTCGCCGAAGACGCGGGGACTCACATGAAGAGCCGGTAGTCGTAGGCCCTGGTGCCGAACCGCTCGAGCAAAGAACCGATACGCGCGATCTGCCCGGACGATTCCACGGTTGCGGGTAGCTTCGTATACAGGTCGAAGGTATTCCAGTTCATCTTCGAGAGCCCCAGGATCTCCGAGCACGCGAGGTTGAGGTCGGACTTGCCGGCATGCCTCTTCAGGACTAACGGGGCGGGGATCCGCCGCTTGCCCTGGTAGTACTTGAAGCGGGGGTTGAGGGCCGTCGCGACCCCATGCACCCAGAGGAGAGCTGTGTGCCCGTCGAGTCGGACCACGCTCCCTCGATCGACCGGGAAGTTGTCTTCGTCGAACTGCCCTCCGGGCTTCGCGATCGACGATACGTACCGAAGCGCGGGGTCAATGTTGATCTCCAGCATGTCAACTTCGTCGATCCCGCCGAGGCCCTCCATCAAACCGTCGCGCTCGTCGCGCTGGAAAGGACTCCGCTTGTGGAGCACCACGCGCTCGGGGAGCCGCATCCTCGCCTCGTAGAACAACTGGCGAATGGTCTCCCCGACACGGCGCGCGTCGTCCCGGGACAGGAATGGGTTCCCGCCACGGAAGATCGGATCCTCGACCTTGGTGAGCCTATATTGCAACCCCTCTCCGCGGGAGTTGTAGATGTGACTGCAACCCAAGACGACGTGGCGGCCGCGCTCTGAGTTTTGATCGATGCTGTAGCCGAGCCCCACGAACGCCGTGTTGCTATCGAGGACGTCGAGGACCCAGGGCGTTCGCATGCTCTTCACGTAGAGCGCGAGGGATAGCCACCACCAGACCCGACACTGCTGGGGCTCGCGCAGCGTGTGTCCCTCGAGGAACTGCGTCGTGATTCCCCGCGGAACACAATAGGCCTTCACGAAATCGTGGACGTCGAATCGCTCGCTTTCGGTCCTGAACCGCTTCCACTGGTCAAGGCGATCTGGGACGTACACGAGCACGACGCTGGGGTCTGACGACGCCTGGATCGCATCCAACGCCTGGGTGATGCTCCGCGCCAGCTCGACAGACCCGGTTCGGGGATGGGTGCCCTGTCCTGGGACCGAGTACGAGCGCCAGCCCGGCGACCCCGGAGTTGGGAGTTCCAGCGGGAGGCTGAACGCGGCGTCGAAGCCAGGGAAGTCGAGCAGGTAGTCGCGTTCGTTGCTGAGGGGTGTGTGCCGCCGGTGTGACCGCTGGACGAACTCACTCAGCACCTGCGTCTCCGGTTCCGGGCAGATGACACCCAGCCGAACGCTCGGGGCGAGGCCGCGCTCCGTGATCGAGTAGTCATACGGCCGATTCTGGGCGACTCCGCGGATCGGGTGGAAATCTCGCACCGCGGTGGTGCCATCCTTGCTGGCGAAGATGAGCTGGGGCTCCTCCAGCTCGAAGCCGTGGTGCGCGACATGCCGAGCGACACTTTCGGGGATCCGTGCGGCCCCGCCTCCGGAGCGAGCGAGCAGGGCCGCGAAGATTGGGGTGCGTCGGATCTCGAACGTGAAGGGCGTCTGAGAGCCGGTGGGGTAGTGAAACTTCCTGCGCTTGTCCGAAAACAGTCGGCGTCGCCACCCCTCTACTGCGCGATTGAACTTGTTGTTGTGCTGCCAGCCGAGCACCGCCATGCGGACTCGGCGCTCCACCTCCTCAGGAGCCTCGCTCCCGTCCGCGGCTTTCACGGTGACGGAAGGTTTGACGACGAGGTACTGCTTGCCCCCGATGCGCCTCAGGTAGAGCACCGCGGAATTGTGAACCGACCACTCGCGCTCGCCCTCCCACCGCTTCTCCTGAGGAGCGGGGTCCCAGAGTCGGGCGCGTCCGTCGGTTTCGAGGCCCGCGGTGCTCGCGATCGACCTCGCGAGAGCCCGCCTAAGCAACGACACGATGGTGCCGGTCTCCAGCCGAAGGTCGCTCTCTCCGATCGGCGTCCGCTCCACCGAACCCTTGATGAGCCCGTCGAAGGCCGCGCGAATCGAGTCGACGTCTCCCATACACGCAATTCGCCCTCGGAACGGAATGGCGACCAGGTCGTGGCCCTCTGTCTTCCCTTCTACCCACGCCCACGCGCGCTCCTCCGGCCATTCCGTCGGTTCGAACTCGTAGACCTCCGACGGGCACCGGATCTCGAAGGCGTTGCTCTTGATCAGTGACCCCGCCCCCACTGGCTCGGCAGTGAAAGGCTCCCTCTCCTGCGCTTGCTCGATGGCTTCTACCGCCTTAACGCGGATTCCCTCGTTCGCTTCGCCATCCAGGCAGCGAAGCGCGAGGCGCGAGAGGAGATCGTCGAAGCCCTGCGTAGGAACTAGAAACGCGGAGCGCCCATTTCGACGAGCCGACTCGATCAGCTCCAGGACTCGCGGCGGGACATCTTCGTCTCCGTAGACGCACCAGTAGATGGCGCCGAGCCCAGGAGCGGAATAGGCCGCTTCGAGGGTGTCCATCACCGAGTCGTCGCGTCCGCTGTAGCCTGCGACGATGAGGGGCCGGTCCGTGATCCACTCCACGAGCGACGAGCGCAATTTCTCATCCTGGTGTTGAAGTTCTGATGGAGTGTTTCGAAGGTGGTCGTAGCGATAGTCGCCGTGGAGAGCGACACAAAGCAACTCCCCGGAGCGCACCCGACGCGGCAGTCGCCCGCGTGTGTCGAGCCCGACCTCGATGGCAGAGAGGCTGAAGTCCGCGGCGGCTCGCACGGGGAGCTGGTCGAAGTTGGTACTCCACGCCGAGTCAACGATCCCAGCTTCTGCTAGCGCGCAGAGTGCCTTGTAACCGATGTGCGGGCGCGCCGGCTGTATCACCCTCTGGAACCAAGCGCGTCTGTCCTCGGTGACGGGGAAGCACTGCTCGATGTAGAACCCGTACTCCTCGGACGACTCCAGCACGGGGAACCCGCCGCGTCGATCCAGCCAGCGCTGGATCTCTTGGCGCACCGCGGGCAGCGAGAGCTCGGAGAACTGCGCCTCGAGGCCAGGGTTGTTACTCAGGAAGATTTCTCGCTTCCACTCCCAGACGCAGCGGTCCGCGGACGGAACGCCCGAGGTGATGGAGGTTCCAGCACCGAGGAAGAACGCGTGAGGCGTGTCGCGGTTTACCGCGACGGAGCGAACGAGCGCGTCGAGCGAGAGCGAGATCGCAGGTTCGTCCACGGATCGAATCCTCCTGACCACCGGCGACGGGTGCCGGCACGGTTTGGAGTTCTAGGCTCGGAGGACGACCCGAGGGGGGAGTTCAGGCCAAACAGCTAGTCTACCGAACGGGGTACGCCGACGACATCCAGCCTCCCGCGAGGTGCGTCGCAGGCACCCCCGGTCGTCCCTGTATCGTCCTTCCTAACACGAGCAATTACTCCGCCCCAACGTCGTCAAGTAGGCGGTGCAGATCGCGCACCTTTTCGGTGAGCGTCTCGATCTGATCGCCGAAGGCCTTGCGCATGATCTCGGCTCTCTTGAGGATCTTCTCGCTGCCGCTCTTGATCGTTTCCGCTGAGCGGGTCACCTCGTCGAGGCCGCGCGCCTGCTTCTCGATCTCAAGGATGGCGCGCTCGATCGCATCGAAGTCGGCCGCTTCGGCATCGCTGCGCGCACGTCCGCGTGCGCAGAGCGCCCGCGCTACCGACACGCCAGCGACGAGGACCACGTCGCTTCGGGTATCCTCAGCATCCCACACCAGAACGACATCGTTCCCGTAGCGTCCGAGAGGCTCGAGACCTTCAGGAGCACTACACGCCGAGAAGACGAAGAGCCCGACCGTCGCATCGCGGTTCTTGCGCGCTTCCTCAGCCTCAGCGAGAGCCTTCTGGAGGGTGTACGACGCGTCCTCCTTTGCTTCGGTTACGATCCGCGCCCCGGCCGCAGCGTGCTCGGGGCCGAGCTCGATAACTGCGTCTCCCTTCTTGCAGTTTTTGATTCGACCGGTGGTGTTGCCGGTGGGCGTGGCGATATCACCTGCTCTCTGGCTGAGGCTGTTGAGCTGCTCGAACACCGCATGTTCGAAGTCGTCGCCATGGCGCGTCGAGCGCGCGGCCTCCTGCTTTCGCGCGACCATCTCCGCGAGCTTCCCTAGCACCTCGCCGTGGAAACGCTCGTTCGCCTGCCGCTGGGTATCGATCACCTCGAGAAGCTCACGCTTCATGCGCGCGAGCGCGGAGCCCTCGTCGTCGAGGGAGAACTCGCTGCTGATTTGGTGCTGCGCCTGCTCGACGCGGCCCACCAGGCGCGAGAGTGCTGAGTCTTCTCGATCGAGCGAGAACTCAGCCATCACCTCGCCGATCCGTTTTTCGAGCGCCTCGCTCACCTCGCCGTGGTGCTCAGCTAGCTCCACGACGAGGCGAGAGAGGGCGCCCTCCTTGTTGTCGAGGGAAAACTCGGAGAGGATCCGCTCGCGCTGCTCGCCCAGCGTCTTCTCCACGGAGACGGCCAGCGATCCGACGAGCCCCTCGGAAGCCTCGGGATCGAGGAGCTGCATGAGGGGGCTGTGTTCGCCCAAGTGGCCCGCGAGGGTCTGGGCCAGCTCCGATCCTTCGCTGCCGATCTGGCTGCGCAGCAGCCGCTCGAGCTCACCGTCCCGCCGGATCAGGCGCTCGACCCGTTCGTTGAATCGGCCGCTTTTAGGATCGAAGTACCCCTTGAGGCAGGTCCCGATCTGCTCTGCGACGGTACGCTGGTGATGAGACAGCGCCTGGCCAAGGTTCTCGAGTAGGCGATCGCCTTCGGCGCGCACGCGCTCGGCGTCGATTCGGCCTTGCGCCTGGGTAAGCGCGAGCGCCCCGATCTTCATCGAGGCGATAGCGAAGTCGTGGCGCTCGCGGCCATCCGGATGGGGCTCGAGGGCGGCGCACAGGTCGCGGTCGGAGACGATGAGCTGGAGCTCGATGCTGTCGATATGGGCGCTCATGGTGGTGTCCTTTCTCGTTCTCGCCCGAGAATTTGCAATGCCTGTGCCACCCAACGCGCCTGTCCGGAGCGTAGAGAAAATCGCTTTTAATATGGTTAGTTATGAGATTGCCGGATCCTCGCGGCCACTCAAACTATCGACCCGGTCACCCGATATCTTGTTGGATAAATAAGATTTCTTATGAAATAGATATCGTCGCAGTCGTCGGCGACAGTCACGCGCGTCCCCAGCCAGCTTCGCGCCCCGGCTGCCCAAGCGACGGAGCAGTCCGAACGAGTCGGAACGACGATCTCGTACTTGGGCCGGGGGCGCGCGTGGCCCGAGGGTCGGTCTGTCGATGCCCTGGTCGTACCTTCGATGAGGCCAGAGTCGAATGGGGATCTCAATGACCTCGGCTAGCGGAGAAACCGCATAGCGAGGGCGGACATTGGCATCGGCTAGATGGCCTTGGTGATACGGAACCCGTCCGCGAACCGGAGCGCCGTTCCCTCACGCACGTCACGCAGGCGACGAGTCCAGATTTCATCCTCGAGTATCCGGATATCCGTCGTCGAGCCCCGCTCCTCGCTGAGGCCATAGTCAATCGCGATTCCCCCACGTTCCGTCAGGATATACCGAGCGTGGGCTCGTTCCCCTCGCGGCAGGCGATCCCAGCGCAGAATCTCTAGCTCGATCGACCCAGGCAGAACCGAAAGAAGGGCCTCTTCGCAGTCTTGCCGGAACTCTTCCTTGAGCCTGCGATCTGCCCTCGTGTGGAACTGGCAGACCGTTAGATCTGCAGCCCGTGGCTCTACGATCCCCAGCAGGGCACAGAGAACTGCTACCCGGTCTGGAGCTTGGGGCTCAAAATACGGATCCACGAAATAGAGCTCGCGGCTGACTCGAAGTAGGCCCCCAGCACACTGAGCGATCGCCCTGGCCTCTCGCGGGACGACTGCGCCACGATCGACCTTCCAACGCCCATCCTCTGGATGCCAGTCGTCGGTGAGAACGCGACGAGAGCCAGCTGGGTTCGTGCTAGCGATGATCGCTCTGAAGGGCTGGCGCTTGTCCTCAGCAATGGCGTTACTGATCCACTCCTCTTCTTCGGACCACCGTTGACATGGGCGATCGACGAGCAGCGAACTAATGCGCTTCGCAATTTCTACCGCCCGTATCCGATCGAGCTCGCTCAGCCTGCTCAGATGCGGCTTGACGCATTCCTTCCAGTCATCGGGGAATCGCGCCACGAAACGACCGGCATCGGGACCAAAGGCGTCCCAGAAGTACCGGAACTCCTTTGGGTGCGACCAAACGGCCATCAGTTCAGGCTCGACTGCAAACTCGGAGTGCATTGCTCAGAAGAGTTCCTTAACCCGCTCTTCGAAGAACCCTTGCGGCCAGCGATCGACGAATTCGCCGCGATCGCTGATGGCCAATGGCGTCACCCGGACCTCTCCCTCCTCCTGCTCTACAAATAAAACGGAAAGCTGATTCGCAGCCAGGCGGGGCCGACCCGGCTCGACCTCGCCCCGATGCGTCTCTTGGATTCTTCTTAGCAGTCGAAGCATCAAGTGCTCACTGTGCGTTTCAAGGATGCAAATGCCGCTTCGTGCCGTTGCTCTCCACGCGAACAAGTCCCCGAGCTCCACCTGAACGCTCGGATGAACGTGGAGTTCCGGCTGCTCTATCGCGATCACACGCGGGGAGGCTTCTCCGTCAGAATCAGTCGCTGCGACAATCACTGGAACAACCTGCGAAATTCCGATTCCAACATCCGTCGGAGCAACAGGCAACTGCCGCTCGAGATCAACCACAACGACGCGCCTGTGGGTAGGCAACCGATTCAGCGCTTCAGAGATCGCCTCAGCGTCATCGATCAGAGCACGTGATCGAAGCGATGCCATAAGGAAGCTCTCGAGAGGGAGCTCTTTATACTCTTCAATTCGAACAGCGCTACCCGAGCCGATCCGATCCAGCCATCGGTTCACCTGCAAGACAAAAGTGTCGTCGGCTCCGATGAGCCGGTCCCAGGCAGCGAGTCCGGTGGACCACCTTGATATATCCGGCGTTAGCGGTGCTGAGTATCCCCTCGGCGGCGTCTCGCGGATCGGCCCCAGGTACCGCAGCGAGGCCAGCTCCGAACGCAACATCCCGCCGAGGCCTGCGAAGAACGCCGTCAAGCGATAGATCAGGCTCCCGCCTCTGTACGGCTCAACTACTTCAACTCCGTCGAAGTCCAGCCAAAGAGCATCATCCCAAAGGGGAACCGCAGACGAGTGCATCTCGGGACATTCGAACCGGTCAAACTCGGCGAGGTCATCATAGAACTCCTGAATGGCCTCATCAGTCTCCTCTGAACGAGAGTTTCCTACGACTCGATTCCAGTTGTACCGGAGAAGAGGATGCGAGAAGTTCAGGCCGCACAGATCGACCCTTTGTCCGTCTGCTGCGACACGTAGTTCGCCTACTGATTCACCGTTTACCTCGAGTGCAAATCCGGTGACTGTCGATCGCTCCAACCGGTCGTGCCAACCGATCGTCAGCTCTACACAGAACTCCTGGACCTGCTTGTAGAGCTCATTGTTGTAGTCTCGAAGCTCGACCCACCGATGAGGCTCGCGGGTTCGTTCAGGAATGTCATTGCCCTGCGGATCGACACAGAAGCGGATCACTACGTCCCGCTCCTCCTTCTCCCTCAGATGGACAAGACTCTCGAAACCTCCAAGATCCACAAAGGGGCCACCGACCTCAGTTGTGTCTGGATCAGAATTCCGATGCTCTAGAATCTCTCGCGCGTAGTGCAGTGAGTGGAGCACCGAGCTCTTGCCGGCGCTGTTGGGGCCGAAGAGAAGCGTTAGCGGCTTGAGGTCGACGCGCGTCCGGCTCCCTACGCCCTTGAAATTCTCAATCTCAACCGCAACAAGCATCAGAGCTTGTCCCGGAAGGCACGTTGAGAGAGACTTTCGAAGAGAGGTTCTTGGGCCGAATCCCGCAGCTGAGCTTCCAACGCCCGAACGGTTTCGATAGAACGACAGAACTGCTCCTGAACCTCTAACGGCGGAAGAACTATCGGTGTTCCTCGCAGCGAAGCGAGATCCAGACGCTTTGTGCCGTGAGCTGCAGTAGAGATGCGCGCCAGCAGGAACCCCGACATTGCCCTAAGCGTCCAGAGCAGAAACTCTGGCATTGCTCGATCGGATGGACGCACCGCCTTTAGATCCTGGTTGATCGTCAGGGGCGCACAAGACAAGGCAACTGGCATCGTATGCGCCAAGATCATCCCCCGGACAACAATCAGCACTGCACCGGGCGCAACAATTTGCACTCGTCCCTGGGCAACGGCCGCCTCACTGATATGGTCCTGCGCATCCTCCAGGTAGGCGCACTTCATATCCTTTGGCGACACCCACGGAATCCGCCCACCCCAGAAACTCGGCTCCTGTTTCGATGGCGTAGCCCCGCTCGATATGCTGGTCTCATCTCCGATCGTTGAAGCTGGCCAGCCTCGATCGTTAGTCACAGGATCACCGAACAGCTCAGAGTAAATTGCGAGCGGGAGGTCTTCGCTGAGAGCGATGGCTTCGTGGTGTTTCCGGCGGATCGCATCAGCCTTATCAAGAAGAGACACAATCCGGTCCTGCTCCGGTCTTGGCGGCACTGGGACTTCGGTGCTGGCCACGCTCCTCGTGTTGAGGGTCATTCGCGTCGAACCTTTTGTCTGAGCTAACGAAGCTCGCTGACCGTCGGCCGAGTTGAGATAGCGGGCCAGGAACTCCGGAGTTACGTCTCGAAGGCCCTTGATCGCTATCAGGCCAGCGCAGTTGGCTTGGCCAAGGTCTTCCGGGATCACAGCGGCGGTCCCCGACTTGCCGATCCTCACGACCACTACGTCACCCGGGGATAGTTGAGATTTTCGCTCTGAAGCGTGGAATTCCCGCGAGACGAACTCCAAGTCCTCTAGCTCGAGCCCATTGGCCCTCACGTTCTTCCCCATCAGGAACGGGATCCCTTCGGGAACTCGATGCTCTTTGCTCGGGCCGACATGGCCTACGACCACTCGATCGCAAATATCAGCGATCTGCGCCGTCCGCCACGATTCGGGGGCCCTCACGATCCAGTCTCGCTGTTCTTCGAGAGGAGTTCCCGGAGGCTATCGAGTTCACGAACGATGCCCGACTCCAGCGCGCGGATCTTACCGATGATCTGAATCGGAGTTTCGTAGTCCGGCTCTTCATAGACCGTCTCCCTGTATCGCGCGACGGAAAGATCGAAATCGTTCTTAGCGATCGTCGATCGATCAACAAAGAACGCCTTACCAGTGCGATCCGTATCCTTCTTTGGGTCGCGCTCGATCCAACGCTGGAGGCAATCCGGCAGGTCGTTTGCGTTGACAGGCTCCCGCTTGTCATCCAAAGAACGGCCATCAGCCTCCAAGTCATAGAAGAAGACATCGGCAGTCTTGCCGCCGCGCGTAAAAACCAAGATCGCCGTCGACACACCGGCATAGGGCCTGAAGACGCCGGACGGGAGTGAGACCACCGCCTCGAGCTGATTCTCCTCAACTAGCAGCTTTCGGATTGCAAGATGCGCCTTTGAGCTACCGAACAGGACCCCATCCGGCACCACCACGGCTGCGCGCCCACCGGGGTCTTTCAACATGCGGAGCGTAAGCGCCAGAAAGAGGAGCTCAGTCTTCTTCGTCTTGACCTTGCCAGTAAGGGTCGGATCAACATCCTCCGCGTCGAGGCTGCCCTTGAAGGGTGGGTTGGCCAGAATCACGTCAAAGTGATCGTCTGCGAGCTCCGGTCGATTCTCGCGGAAACCGCGACTAAGCGTATCCTGGTAGTAGATATGGGGATTCGAGACATCATGGAGCATCAGGTTCATCGCCGCGATGCGCAGCATGGTTACGTCGAAGTCGAAGCCGTAGAACATCCCCTTCTGGATGTGGTCACGGTAGGGCTCGAGGAGATCGCCCGTGTACACCATCTGAGGTTCGCCGTCGTCACCAAGAACAGACTCCCCCTCCTCATCCTCAGCTGGGAACTGGCCCTCCTCTGACGAGTAGTTTCTCAGTAGGTACTGCATCGTCTGGACAAGGAAACCGGCTGTTCCCGCCGCGGGATCGCCTACTATCTCGGTAGGCTTCGGATCCACCAGCGACACCATCAAGTCGATGATGTGTCGGGGGGTCCGAAACTGGCCGTTGATGCCCGCTGTTGTGAGCTTGCTGAGAAGGTACTCGTAGAGGTCGCCCTTTGTGTCGCCCTCCCCTAGCGGCAGCTCGTCGATCAGCTTGATGGCCGCGTAAAGCAGGCTCGGCTTCGAGATGATGAGCTGGGCGTCCTTCATGTACTCGCCGAGGCGATTCTGTTTCTCCGCGACGGCCCGGATGTGCGGGAAGAGCTCGTCGCGGACGACGGCGAGCATGCGCTCGGCGTCCCCGTCGTGCTTGAGCTTTGACCAGCGCAGGCGCTGAGTGTCCGGGCCGAAGAGATGGCCGGGGAACGGTTCGCCTCGGTTCTTGCGCGTGAAGACTCGCTCGTCGCGCGTCTCCCGGATGTCGAGCAGGCGGGCGAACATCAGGAAGGAGATCTGCTCAATGACCGTGAGCGGGTTGGTGATGCCCCCCGTCCAGAACTGCTCCCAGAGTTTGTCGATCTGACTGCGTAGCTTGCCGGTGATCATGAGTACATGCCCTCGGGACCGGGTTCGGTCGGGGTGGGTTCGGGGTTCGCGCCGGGCTCCGGGCTCTCGAAGCTGGCGATGAGACCGAGCAGCTGGTCGATCTGGGCCTCGTCGCCGAAGAGCCCGTCGATTCCGTCGGGGTCGAGCGACGTGAACGGCGGCTCGTAGAGCCGCTCGAGCTCGATCGCCCCCGCGCTCGCGATAAGGCTCTTGAGCAAGCTCAGGAAGCGCACTTGCCGGGCATTCAGCGCAGGGTGCTGATGGACAAAGGCTTCGAAGCGCTTCTCGACAGCCTCACCGTCGAGCCCAATCACGCGGCGAATCGCCAGATCGAGGTGCCCTGCGGTCTTCGGGTAAAGCTGCTCGAGCTTGGCGAGGTCGACGTCGGGGTTCTGGGTGAGGACGAGGCTCACGAGTTCGTCCAGGTCCTGCCGGCCGACGGGGCGGCCGGCCTTGATCTTCCGCAACGTCTCGTTGCTGGCCAGAAGGTCGCGCAGTACCTGTTCGACCCGCTTGCGCCAGCCCACCAGGTCGAGGCCCTCTATCTTGACTGTGTGCTCGCCCTCGCGCACGAGCATCGGGTCTTCGGCCACGTCTACCACGTGGGCATAATCGGCGGGGCTGACCAGGCGCTCGCGGTACTTCATGATGGCCCGCAGCTCGCGCCGGACTTCCTCGAGCGCCGCGAAGTTCGGAGCGTCCCAGAATTCGACACCTTTCACCTGTGCGATCGCATCTGCCTTGGCCTTGACCTGGGCGAGGTTCATCTTGAGCTGGGAGAGGGCATTCAGAAGGTCGCCCTTCAGATCCTGAAATTCGCTCGCCTCAGCGATTCGAGCCCGCTGGAGGCGGGTCATCAAGAGATCGAACTCGTGGGCTTCCACATGGCCGCGGATGTCCCGCTCCTTCATGAGGGGCGCTACCTCTTGGAGCAGGGCCGCCTTGGTGGCCGGGTCGAACTGCTTCAGGATCTGGGTGTCGCCCACTTTCTTCAGCGTCCGCCAGGCGTCACGCACGGCGATCGTCCCTGAGTCCTCGAGACTTGCTATGTCCTGCCGTAGCAGTTCAACCACCAACTCGAATGTAGGTAGCTCGGGTTTACGGAGCGCGGCTTCGGCGAGCTCCACGCGGTTCTCAAACAGCTGATGGAGGAGCGACTTGCGAGGCGAGGGCGTTGGTTCGACGTAGGTCTGGCCGAAGAACTCGAAGTTGCCCCAGTGATCGAAGACCAGAAACTCCTTCTTGTGCTCGCCGTAGCCAAAGAGATTCTCGCACTTGCGAGTGCCGCGACCGATCATCTGCCAGAACTTGACATAGGACTTCACGGGTTTGGCGAACACAAGGTTTACGACCTCCGGGACGTCGATGCCTGTGTCGAGCATGTCGACCGAGATGGCGATCTGGATGTCGTTGTGCTGGCCCTGTCCCTTGAAATCGTCAATTAGTTGCTCTGCACGCGGATCGTAGTTGTCGATGACCGTGCAGAAGCTGCCTCCGTAGTGCGGGTAGAGTTCGTCGAAAAGCTCCTTCAGAAGGACGGCGTGGCGGTGGCTGCGCGCGAAGACGATCGACTTCCCTGGCACCTGGCCGCTTACGTCGCGGATGCCGTTATTGATCAGGTTGCGCAGCATCTCGCGGTTCGTGTCCTTGTTGAAGATGAAGCGGTCGAGTTCGGCGGCCTCGTAGTCAAAGCTCTCAGCATTCGAAATCTGTTTTTCGAGCTGTGCCCGCTGCGCCTCATTCATCTGTGCCCACTTCATTCCCTTGCGCTGGAAGCCGGTTTGAAATGTGCGAACGTGAAGCGGGACGAGGACCCCGTCATCAATGGCGCGGTCCAACGGATACGAGGCCGTCGGGTCTTGGTCCTCGCAGCCGAAGAGATCGTAGGTGTTGCGATCGATGAAGCGCACCGGCGTCGCCGTGAGCCCGACTTGGAGCGCGTCGAAGTAGTCGAAGAGATCCTTGTAGCGGTTGTAGATGCTGCGGTGAGATTCGTCCGCGATCACCAGATCGAAAAAGCCCACGTCGAAGCTCTCGAAGCAACTCTTCATCGCCGGATAGGTGGCGAAGTAGATTTGGTGCTCCCGCTCCTGGGCAGTTTTGGCCGTCACCGCAACTCGCTTGGCGTTCGGGAGGAGCTGCTTGAAGGCGTTCAATGCCTGCTTGCGGAGCTCGCGCCGGTCGCATAGGAAGAGAATGCGTTTAGCGCGATTGGCTCGAAGGAGCACGTCAGCGAGCGAGATGGCCACTCGGGTCTTGCCAGTGCCCGTTGCCTGGACGATCAGCGCCTTCCGGCGCCCCTGGTCGAAGCGCTCGCCCACACGCTTCACGGCCTCCACCTGGTAGAGGCGGCCGGCGATCTCGTCGCTGATCGGCACTTCCTCGAGTCGGGCCCGCTCGCCGCGCTGGAAGTGGAGATAGGCGAGGCTGTCCTTTGAGTAGAAGCCGTACAGCTTGCGATCGACCTCGTTCTGGGCGTCATCCCAGAGGTAGAGGTCGAAGCCGTTGGTGTAGAAGATGACCGGGCGCTGTCCGTACATCCGCTCGAGGCCGTCGGCGTAGAGCCGGGCTTGGTACCGGCCCTGGACGGCCTCGATTGAGGTCTTTTTTACCTCAACGACAGCCAGCGGCTTTTCCGCATCGTCCCAGAGCACATAGTCCGCCCGACCCTTGCCGCTCTCCGTCGGCTGGTAGTCGACCTCGACCTCTTGGCCCACCTGGGCCGTGTTCTTACCCGCTTCCCCAACCACCCATCCAGCGGAAACCAGCATGGTTTCGACGAGGAACTTCCTGGTGTCGGACTCATTAAAGGAGAGCTCGCTCGCGGCCCGCTGACCGGACTCGACAATGATCTGAAGCTCTTGTGCGGTCTTCTCTGCGTCCTCGGCCTTCGCACGCGCAGCGTCCAGCTCCGTCAGGATTCTCTCCATCTGCGCTTCCTGGGCGGCGAGCTTCTCAAGCGCAGCCGTTTTCTCTCGCTTAAGCTCGGCCTTGGTCACGCCAGCCGCGCCCCCCGACGGGGGCAGTGTGAACTTCGGGCAATCGCTCTGCGCACCCTTGTCCACCGCCATGTGGAGCCAGCTGCCGAGGTGATAGACCTCGCTTAGCGCCCGGCGCGCCATATCGAAGTTGACGGCGCCGCCGTGGGCCGCCTTGTTCCCAAGTTTCCGGACAGCGTGAATCTTGGTCAGCACCACCTGGGGCACCGAGTCCTTGAAGGGCTGACCGTCGAGGAGCGTGAAGAAGTCAGCGTCATAGGGCTGAGAGAGACCCAGCACCACGTAGAGGTCGTTCGTCATCGCCTCTGCGAAAGTGCGGAGCTTGATCAGCGCGCTCGCCGGGTCGGGGTGCAGGTATTGCTCGGCGAAGCCACCGAGATCAGCCAGGTAGGTGCGCTTGTTGCGGAGGAACTCGAAATTGACGGATTTCACCACGGCGGCTTTCTCCCGGAGATCCGCGAGGTCCCCAAACGGGCCAGCTGTGTGCGTTTCCTCGGCTGACATTTGCACTCTCCCACAGCGCATGGAGCCATACCCCCGTCGGTCGAGTGTTTGAGCAAGGCGCGTGCCATCATCGCGTCCCGGCTTTCTTGGGGGCGTTAACGCCGTATTTTCCCATCCAGTTCGTGAGGGTTTGGTAGCTAGGCAGCCCTACCAGCTCGGCCGCCTTCGTCTTATTCCCATCAGCCTCGCCGAGGGCCCGCTCAAGGTAGTGCTTGGCCAATTCTGCCATCAAATCAGGTAGTTGCAGCTCTTTTCCAAGCGGGCGACCGAGAAGGTCCGTAGTCTTGCCCTGAATCGGTTGGAGGAGCTCCTCGCGGACGTCCTCCACCCCAATTTTGGCACCGGGCGTCCAGAGCACGAGCCGATCCATGGTGGCCTGCATCTCGCGGACGTTCCCAGACCATTCGTGTCGAAGCAGAAGATTTCTTGCTTGAGGAGAAAGGGTCTTCTGCTCAAAAGTGGGTTGGTCGGCAAACTTCTCGTTGGCAGCGGCAAGAAAGTGGTCGAGGAGTGGAGTTAGGTCGCCCTGACGCTCCCGCAGAGGGGGCAATCGGATGACGCCGGACGCCAGCCGGAAGTAGAGGTCCTCCCGGAAGGTGCCCCCTGCCACTTCAGCCCTCAGCTTGCGGTTGGTGGCGGCGATGATTCGAACGTCAACCTTCACGGGGTTACTGCCGCCAACTCGCCGGATCTCCCGTTCCTGGAGTGCACGCAGGATCTTCGCCTGGGCCGCGAGCGGGAGCTCGCCGATCTCGTCCAGAAATAGTGTCCCGCCAGCCGCGGCCTCGAAGTGACCAACGTGGCGTTTGTCGGCGCCGGAGAACGCGCCTTTCTCGTGACCGAACAGTAGAGACTCGACTAGGCCCTCTGGCAGCGCCCCACAGTTCACGTCTTCGAATGGCTTCTCAGAGCGGCGGCTGGCCGCGTGGATTGCCCGAGCGAAAAGTTCCTTGCCCGTGCCCGATTCACCCTCGATGAGGACGGTCGTATCGTGAGGCGCGACTCGTCGGGCTCGAGCAATCGCGCGGCTGAGCGCCGGACTGCGTCCGACGATCTGGGCGAACTCGGGGGCCTCTGGGGGTAGGCCCGCGGTCAGGCGTTCGAGTTTCTCGTCCGTGCGGCGAAGGGCGCGCGGAACGTACTCGGCTGCGAGGTCGAACGGGAATGCGACGCCGCGCACGCCACGCTCAACGCTCGACTGGATCAGCTCCGCAGGGAATCGCGTCTTCGCGAGCAGAATCCAAGCCGCCTGCATCGACGGGGTGCCCGGGCTGATGTGGGCCGCTAAGTCTGCTTCTTTACCGAACTCCGCGTGTGTGAACTCGATCGCCCGCTCTACGGCCGCGACGATCTCGTGGAAGTCCGTCGGGTCGTCGAGTGTTTCGATTCTCAGGTGGATCGGAGACCCGCCCCGATCTTCCAGCCATTCTGAGTACTCGCGACTCTCGCCCTCGTCGTAGTTCGACAAGAGGACAACTGCATCGAAGGTTCGAGCGTCGAGTACGCTCGCCGTCGGGCCCGCGCCCGGCCTCTTGCCCGTGGAGCAGTCGAGATCGGTCCGGCCGAGCCATGCGAGGAGGATCTTCGGCACAGTCGAAGCATAAGAAAATTTGCGCTCGGCTCCACTTTCGTACCTCAACCAGCAGGGCCGGCACGAGCCGGGCTGGCAACACGCAAGAATGGCGCGCTGCGCTTGGTCAACACGAGCCCGGCCCTCCCGGGAGAGCGACGCGGGTACGCGCCTCTCGGTAGTTCGCGAGACCGCCTCGCCCCGAGCATGGAAGCCGGATCTTCCCAGCTCCAGCAGCGACGACCTCGTCCCTGGGACTGTACTTGCCGCCTGTTTTCAATCCGTTGCGAACTCTGACGACAATCGCGATTTCCACGACATGAATGGTGAGAATCCGGCAAGGGTTTCGCACCGGTGGCGATTCTCTTGGCTGGGAGACGCCGCAGGCGGGACACTCAGGCCGAATGCCGCTCCGAAACATCTTCGATCAATACGACCAGAACGAAAACCGCCTTACGCACGCGCTGTGCTGTGCTCTTGTTGAGGACGACAGCTCCTTCGCGCGTTTCTGCTGGACTTCGCAGATCGAAGGGTGTCAACGCGCGTCGATCTCGAAGTCGAAGAGCAGTCAATCCCTGGGGAGGTCGCGCCACCGGGTGACGAAGAAGATCAGCGGCGCGGCCTACCCGACGCTTGGATCCACTCGAACCATGACTGGGCCGTGCTCGTAGAGAGTAAGGTCACCGCACCCGTCGAGGTCGATCAACTTCGACATCACCACAACATGGCTCGCCGTCAGGCTACCAAGAGGGCACCTGGTGCCGCACCTTGGTTTATCGGACTACAGCGTCGCTATCCAAGCCAGCACTCTGTCCCAATCGTCGACGCACGGTTTGAATTCGATCTGCGAACGCTGGTCCGCGATCATGAGAGTTCCGTCAAGACCCAGCCGATCTTTCTTCAGGCCGCCTACTCGGCAATACAGAATCGCGCACCGAACTTTCAGGCTGGGGTCGGACTCAAATTGTCTTATCGATACTGCCCAGCCACATCCTCGCCCGAAGCGTTAGGGCTCGTTGCGGATGCTTGGCTCGCATGTAGGCCACTCATCGATCTGCTCCTGAACCCTGAGAAGTAGGATTTGCGTATGGAAGCGATTGGACTCGATGTTGGCTTCTCTGCTACCCGACCCAGTTCTGGGGTCGCGCGATTCTCTTCCGACGGGATCCTGCGAGTAGGTCATGCGACTTCCGACTGGGCAAGCCGCAGCGCAGTCGCCGGTGAGGAGGCCGTACAGGTTGCAGCGATTGACGCCCCTTACACGAGAATCGCAGAAAGTGAGCCTCGGGCATGCGAGCGAGTCTTTACGCTCGGGCCCTTCGGCGGCCGATGCAAACCCGGATTGTCCCATGTCCCCGGCACGGGACGCGAACTCCGAAGAGCAGGGTGGGAGACCGCGCAACAGCTCAAGCCACTCGCGCCAAGCGAGCCTCTTCGTGTTCAGTTTCCACGTATCGAAGACTGCAACGTTGTGGAGGCGTTTCCGAACGCGTATCTCGGAGTGTGCGTGCCGTCCAGTATCTATGACACGAAGCCGCCGCTACGACGGGGGAAGAAGTTCGACTGGCTCTACGAACGATGGGTTGACTCGGGACTCTTCCATCGAGCTGCTCGGGAAGCGGGATTGCCTGATAGCGTGGCTGAGCTGTGCGATTCGAACACTCAACACGACGAGCGCGCCGCGCTCGTTTGTTTGCTGACCGCGAGTGGTGTTTTCCTCGGTCGCTACACCGCTGTCGGAGACCCCGCCGGTGGGTACTTCTTTCTACCAGCGTTCGAACTCTGGGCCGACTGGGCGAGAGAAGCGATCGAACGTCAGAGCGTTCGCGTGCCCGAAATCGAAGTTTGGAAAGACGGCACGCGATAAACGCTGACGAGCGACCGGGAGCGGGCCGCGTGCTGAGGAAGCTACTCAGGTGCCAGCGAGCGGACGGCTATCGACACGGTCCAAAGCCTAGGAGCACCTGTACACTCGCACCTTCGCAAACGCGTCGATGGAGACGTTAGATGACCTCTGGAGACTTTCCAACGTAGACCGTCCCGGGTTTTATCTCTTGAAAGCAACCAAGCTCATACAGCGCTGAGGATTGGCAACCTCGGACACGAAACTCTTGTTGCCCCGAATGCTGCATCTCGCACTTGCGCATAGCCACCTCGACCATGGCGCTCGTCGTGCCCACTTTGCAGACGAGGCCGATAGCCAGGGCTCCTAGCAAGGCGTGCTTTCCCATAGCTAGTGATACGACGGCCACGCCAAGGTGGACGACCGATGCATCAAGATGACCGGACCCGGCGTCGACATCGCGACGTGTCGACAAGCCCTCTCCAATCCACTGTCGCGTTGCGGGCGTAGAGAAGAGGTATGAAACGCCTGGTCGCGGGACTGCTGGGGGTGGTGTTCGCGGTAGCTTCCGCGCCCGTTGCGTTCGGCTACTGGCCTGAGTGCGCGCGCGCAAGGTTCTCGCAAGGTGGTGAGGCAGACCCGGAGATGCACGCGAGGCTCGTTGAGTGGCTTCGCTCTCCATGTTTTCGAGAGTTCCCCGGTGGTGTCCGGATGACCAAGTACCTCATCGGGCGTTTTGAGAACGACCTGTGCGCAGATAGTTGGTGGCTCAACGCGGTATCTCTCGCGAAGACCGAACTAGGGTTTTCGTATGTTGAGCAGAAGGTGTGGGGTGATTCGCGTCCTCGGCTTCAACGGCGAGCACTCGATGCTTTGCGAAGTGCGGAACATCCCGGGAACCTCGAAGTTGCCCGCAAAGGACTAAAGCGGTTCGAGCCGGAATCCGAGCCCTATTTCTATTCGCTTCTGCTGGCCGGAGAAGCCATGTGGCTTCTCCGGAAGGTCGACAACGCGCTCGTAGAAATCTTGTTGGACCACTCGAATGGTCCCCGAACAGACAGAAACACTCGCCAGGCCCGTCGCGAGTTGCGCCGCCTCGTGCGAAACATGTTGTTGGACAGGTCTTTAGTTCCCTTCTACGACGAACGCCCCTGGAACAGGGCTACCTTGGATGAGCCGGACCCCAAGGACTTCTGGAAGCATCAGCCACCCATCGCCACCATCCGCGGTCGCGAGGGGTTCGTTGCGAGGGGAGGTCCCTGGCCAACGATATGTCAGGGTCCCTGTCAGAAAGGCTATCGCCAGCCTACGCCAGGAAACTGGCCGCCTTCCCATTCGGCACTTCTCGCAAGGTTGTTTCGACCTTGGGGAACTTTTCGTCACGACTGTCGGTCAGACTTCGCGCCGCGTCCGTAGAGACACGAAGGCGGGACGATCGGTCGATTGCTAGTCCTGCAAGAACGAGGCAAGGCACGGATGGCTGGTGAGGGCGGACGCAACTGAGATCGGTGTATAGACCTCGTAGGTCCCCTGCGATGCGGACATTTGAACTCGGAGCTGCTCGTCGCCGAGTTCGTAAACCTGGGTGACGAAAGTTCCTGCTTCTTCTGAGCGAAACTCGATCGTAAGGACTGCTCCGTCACGATTGGTCACTTCGAACTCCGAAATTGGGGAACACCGCCCCTCGAAAACGCCGATCGCTTCTCCCCCCGGAATACTTGGATCATATGTCCGAAGAGGTTGGGGTCGGCGACGATCTCCCACTGCTCGTCGGAATACTCAACCTGCTCGCTGAGACCCGACAAGGTCAGGGCTCGGTTCGATCTCCAGACGCCTTCCAATTCGGTTTTGGACTGAGAGCACGCGAGGAGGGAGGCCGCGAGAATTACTAGCCACCGCATTTGGGGTGGATCGACGCACGGGCCCCGCCAGTTGAGCTCGGTAGCCGTCGGACGGCGGTGTCCCAGGGTTCAGGATGAAATGAAGCCCACGCGAAGGAACAGCGGAACGAGAGTCGTCGGCCAGACGATCGAATCGCACAGGAGACCTTTTAAAAGGTCTTGAGATATTCTAGAGCTTCGCCGAATAGATAGGTGCGCAACGAAGAGGAGTGACAAATGGCGAGTGCCAAGCCCTTCGAACTCACGGTCACCAACCTGCCGGAAATCGCAACGCTCAAACTCGGTAAGAAGGGGAGCGTCGAGATCGACCTCACTCAGATCCCCACCCACCTCTGGGGCGGGCCCGACGGCTTGCTCATGCGCGGGTTGAAGCGGCAGCTCATGAACACGATGGGAGCCAAGCCGACGACGCTTCCGGCGGAGGAGATGGTGCAGGCTTGGTACCTCGGCTACCCGCACGCTCGGGCGGCCGGCGTTGGAACCGAAGAGCCGAAGTCGGCGCGGGATCTCAAGAAGGAAGCGGCGGCGCGTGCGAAGCTGAACAAAGCGGCGGCGCTCGACATCGCTCGGGCGCTCGCAGTATCACGGACGGGAAACGCGAAGCTGAAGGAGGCCAGCCGCAGCCAGCTGAAACGCACGCTCGGAGACGACTTCGACGCGCTCGAAAAACAAGCCGAGAAGATGGTGGGAAAATAAGACGGGAGACCGAAGCGGCTTCGGGGTCCTCGCGATAAGTGCGGCGCTTGTATCCTCTATCCTGGGCTTCATGATCGCTCAGATCGCTGTGCTCAGGATAAAGGGACTGGCCGGACCAGCAAGCCCTGACCCCACCGCCTCTCAAGAGCGTTACTTCCGGCCGTGTTGGAGAGGCTGCTGACCTGCCCGCAGTGATCGGGTTTGGGCTGGTCGGCGGCTACCTCGAAGTTCGAGCGATGGAGGTTCAATAGGCGCTATGCAGGACGCCGTAGCGGTCCACGACTGGTTGGCCATTGGGATATCAGCCTTCGCCGCGTTGAGTTCGATGGTCGCGGTTGGATTCTCGATCTACACCTGGAGGCAGCAGCGTCCATACGTGGACCGGCTGCAAGAGATTGAAGAGGCGCGCGAGCGAGATCGGGTTGCGGACCGCGAAGCGATAGTGAAGCAGGCCGAAGCGGCGGCGCAGCGGGCGGTCTTCGATGTGTATTCGGAACCAGTGGGCAAGGGTACGGCGCACCTCTGTCTTGAAAACGTCGGCGAAGCCACAGCGCGTGAAGTTCAGATCGCGGGATCAGCGCACGCGCAATGGTTGGTCGACAAGGGAACACCCGTTCTCGACATGCTGCGGCCAGGCGAAGCCTGGAAGCTCATGGTCGCGACGTTCAAGGGGATGGAGCGCCCTGATCGGATCACGGTCTCGTGGCGCGATGAGCGCGAAGGGTTGCAGCACGAGAACTTCAGGTTCCCAGACTTCTAAGACCATTCAACTTTTGTTTGCGCAAATAAGTCGCAGGGCCTCTAGTCGGCCCATCTAACTCCAGCCGCCCTTCGTGGAATCGCTGCCGGACCCAGCCGGCCCTCCTACTTGATAGGGCGCCACGGTGAGCATCGCCGGCGGCTAGCCCATCCAGGTCGTCGACCACCGCCATCAGCAGGCCGCGCAACCAAACTACCTCCGCTCAAGCGCGACCACTCCGATGCCCGACGATGAGATCGACCAGCTAGCGGCACATCCTCTTGAATCGATTGCCGATGTCGATACGCGGATTCGATACCTCAGCGAGCCATCGCCGCCGTTCCCGCGTGTAGTAGAGGTACGTTCGGCTGGCCGCCGGTGAACCCTCCGCCCAATAGATCTCTCTCTCGCCCTCGGCTGTTGCGCGAACCCGCGCCACGAGCATGTCGCAGAACAGGCAACGTTCATAGTCAGCGGGGTGCCGCTCCTGGCATTCGGCTGTCTTGCGTAGGTTCGTGCCGCGGTATTCGTCGGTCAGAGCCGGAGCCGCTACAAGTGCTACTGCAAACGCGATCATCAGGAGCCTCGCCATACTCAACAGTACGCCGAAAACACCGACATGGATGAAACACCCGCGAGGCGCACTTCAGACGTCGCCGGCGGACTTACCGCGGCCTTAGAAGTTTGACTAGGGCTGGATCCCTCAACCGTCCGTATCGTTCTGTGCTCTTGATGTCTGAATGCCCCAAGATTCGCTGGATGATGTCGAGCGGCACCCCGCCTTCTCGCAGTCCTGTTGCGTAGGAGTGCTTGGTTCCTTCATAGAGCTTTGCGCTTGTCCCAACCTTTAAACACGCGCGGTTCCATTCCCTTTCCATCGCGCTCGTAATCCATCGTCGCTCCGGGTTTCTCGCCGTCGGGTTTGGAAACAGGGCGGGCGATAGGAGGAACGCGGGCCCGCCTGTTCGCATGGCTTCTACTCGCGCCTCGAGCCGCCAACGGATCCAATCGCGGAGTTCGTTATCAACGGGGATGGCGCGGATCTTCTTCTGCTTCGTGTGTAGGATGGGAGCCGTCGCGTTCGGCCCCTTGTACGCTTTGTCGACGGTAAGCCAACCCTGGCCGTCATCACCCTCCGTGTAGTCTCCGATCGCACTCGCCCGTGCTTCGCCGGGGCGGAGACCGTGGCAACACGCAAGGAACGCCCCACGCCGCTCGTGAGGAATGGCTTCCTTGACCGCTTGCTGATCGGACGAGCTGATGATCTGAGGTGAGTGCTCGGGAATTTCGATCCTCGGGAGCTCTGGAATCTGATCGAACGTGATTTCACCCCGTCGCCGTAACCAACCGAGGAACGCGCGCAAAGCGCCGAGCACCTTGTTCCGCGTTGCAGGACTAAGCCCGGTTCCGTTTGCGCCGCCCTTTTGGCCGAGCCACAGGTCGAAGTCGTCGACCAGCCGCGTAGTGACTCCCGTTATGGGGACGTCTTTGAGAAACCCAGGCCAATATCCCGGGTGCAGGACGTAGCGCTCAAGTTCGCGGACGTAGGTGGGGCTCAGGCTCCTGGATTCGACGCGCGCTCGTTGATGTTCGAGCCAATTCTTCGCACGCGTAAGGACGAGCTGATCGTCTCGCGTCTTTGCGAGCCACGGTGAGAGAGCGCTCCCGAGCGTTTGTCCCGCGGCGATGTTGTTGCGAACCGATGCGAGCACGCGGTCGGCGAGCTCGCGGGTAAACTTAATTCCGCGCCCTCCGGAAGGGTTTGGCACGGACCAGATAGCGCCCTGCCTACCGAAGCAGACGTAGTAGCCGCCCGTCTTTCGCTGCCGGACCTTTCCGATGCTATCCGCCACGTCCCAACACATCCCTCGCGCGAGGTCCGGAAGTCGAGTCCTTTCCGCGTTGTTCGCCGACATCAACTGTGAGTGGCACAACCAGAAAAAAGGTTTTGAAATATTTTGAAAGATTTTGAGCGATGCTCGGCAGTTGCCTATGCACTGCCTTCGGGAGAAGGTCTTAGACGACGGACGCCGTGTGTGCCGCAGATCGGACGCAGCTGAGGTGCAGCGCGGGGTTCAGCACAACGTCCGCACAACATTGCCCTGTGCAGGGGCTAAAGCCAAGTGGTTGAAATCCCGGAAGACGCGACCGCCATCGTCGTCCTTCGAGTCCCGTCCGCCCCGCCATTTTTCTAACGATTTCGAATAGTTAATGCGGCTGATTGTCGTGAGCGCAAAGGCCCCCGAGTTCAGTGAGGGCCATCGGC
The DNA here is from genome assembly GCA_965223705.1 of Myxococcota bacterium. Taxonomy (GTDB): domain Bacteria; phylum Myxococcota_A; class UBA9160; order UBA9160; family UBA6930; genus UBA6930. The sequence continues at coordinate 1,691,223 of OZ245015.1, forward strand.
GACTCCGAGCTATCAGAACGGAGACCGTCGTTCTAGGTCGCGCGAAGTGATCGTTGGATCCACCATTAGTCGGTTGCGCACCCAATGAAGGATCTCATCGGCGCACTCAGGTACACCGACACGGGCGATCTGCCCTCTCAGGAAGTCGAGCAGGATCTCGGCGTCCCTGTCTTTCTCCAGGTCTTGAAGCTGGATCACTTGTAAGGCTGTCGCGTAGATCGGCGCGTTGCACGGCATGACCGGAGCGTAACCACAAAAATGTGTCGCCGCGGAACGGTGATTGCCTCTGCTCGGAACGGCGACTACCGCAGTCGGCGCTTCAAAAACTGGAACAGTTCCGCAGGCTCGGCATCCGCATCAACCGGGCTCCGGGTCTTTGTAGAACTCCGCGTACCACTCATGGACACGGCGCGTCCTCGGGTCACCTTCGAGCGGCGGCGGCTCGTCTCGGCAAAGCAACATCAAAGCCATGAAGGGCCGGGACTCCAGGGCGATGCCTTTCGTGATCAGCTCGCGATCGATCGCCCGCATCCGCCTGTCGAACTCTTTGTCGTCCACCAGTCTGAAAAACCCCTTTGCCGATTCGGAAGCATAGCGGGTATGATTCAGCCTGCCCCGATTCAAAAAGACGGAACTTTTTTCGCGGAGGAGTGGATATTCCCGGTCCCAAAATTACAATGGGCGATGTGCCCCGGGGTGGTAAGAGGAAAGGCGCCGGTCGTCCGCCGTTGGGTGACGACAAACTCGTACCGGTCGAGGTCTATGTGACGGTCGAGACGCGAGAGATCTTCGACCGCGACGCGGAAGATCTAGGCAGATCGCGCAGCGAGCTCATGCGCGAGGAACTCGAGCGCGCCGCTACCCGGCGAGTCAAGAAGCGCAGCAAGTGATTTCCTGTCTCTAAAGCCTTCGCGCCATCTAGCCGCGGTCCCAATCGGCCACCACTCCGCCCAGGTTCGCGTGTGCCGCACAAACCCGAAAATTGGATCACGATTGATGTTGCCCCCAGCGGGACCATCACCATATCTTTCCGTACTTATGTGCAGAAGGTGCATTCTGTGGGGACGGGATGGGTGATCACGACGGTAACGAGACTCGCCAAGAGCTCGAAACCGAGAATCGACGGCTAAGAGAACGCCTAAGAAAGCTCAATTCTCTCGGAAACCAAGAGACGCGTGACCGAATTATGGAAGCGCTGATCGAAATCGGTAAAGAGAAGGGCCACGCGATCGAACTTCGCGACGTAGTGGAGCGCGTCTCGATCGGTAACAGCACGTTCTACAAATACTTCGCGAGCCGCATCGAAGCGGTGCAAACACTCGCGCAGCTAATTGTCGGCGACATCTTCGACCGCTCGGTTCACGTGATGGAAATCGACGACGCTCTCGAAGCCCTCGAGGCGTGGATGAAAGTCGGCTTCTACAGCGTGGAGCAGTACGGCGCACTCGCCGTCGAGCTCTGCTATCCGGACAGGCTTCCCGAGTGGCTGTCTCCGATTGAGACCAATGAAGACGTTTACCGGATGACCGGCGCCCTGATCCGGAAGGCTCAGGAACAGCACTACTGCCGAGAGACGCCGATTCGGCCGGCGGTCCGAACCTGGTTTGCGATGTGCCACCCGGGACGGATGCACGCGTGTGTACGCGATGGCCTCAGTTGGGAAGAGGCGCGCCGGGAAACGTTCGACGTCTTTATGATGGCGTACGGCAAGAGGTAGATTGTGCCGACAGATGACGAACTCCGATCGCAGAACGAAGAGCTCCGCAGCAAGATCGAACAGCTCGAGGCGATTCGGGGTCGCAGTCGAAGGGATCAGATCATCGAGGCGGCGCGTGAAGTCGCCAAGGTGAAGGGCTTCGACGCAGACCTTCGCGAGATCCTCCACCTAGCCTCAGTATCGACCACGACTTTCTATCGTTACTTCCAAACCCGCGAGGAAGTCATTGCGGAGTTGGTCCGCAGGCTCAATCAACGCGCCGTTGCGAAGACCTCCGAGCTTCTCGAAGTCGAGGACGGAAAGAAACGGATACTTGAGTGGATGTGCTTCGCGTTCGGCCAGTACACCGAGTACGGAATCCTGTCCAATGAGATCGCGATTGGCGAAGTGCCGTCACCCTATACGGAGCTTGTCGACTCGTCGGGGATGTGGCGATTCGTGGGCCGCACGGTTCGGGACTGCAAGGCACAGGGGCATTGCCGAACCGACGTCGACACGCGCGTGGTCGTCCGCACCTACGTCTGGCTCGTTCAGCCTTTTCGGATGAATTGGTGCCGGCGCGACGGGATGACGGATGAGGAGATCATGGCCGAGACGATGGAGATTTTCTTCCATGCCTTCGCCGCCGATCCCCCGAAAGTGGCCGCGTAAACTCAGCCGGAACCCCGGAAACGTCGTTGCCGGCGTCTCCGGCTCCGGCCGAACCGGCGTCGCGTCCGGTACTCCTCGCAGGACCTGGCCGAAACGGGCAGAGCGAGCGGCAAACCGCTGATCAGGAAGGCGCGCCTGTTGATCGACCCGGATCGTTCGTCGGCGGGCGTTCCTGCTCGCCCAGCACCCCGGCATCGCGCAAGGCGCGGACGGCGCCGGGCGAGCGCCCGAGCCATTCGCGCAGGATTTCCTCGTTGTGCTCGCCCCGATAGGGCGCCGGTCCTCGCACCTGCGCTTTGGCGTTGCTGAAGTGGTACGGCGCCTGCGTCGTCTGCCGTGTGCCCCCGGCCCGGTCGTCGATCTCGGCCAGGATCTCTCGCGGGCCCACGCTCGGGTTCGTTTGCAGGGCCTCTTGCCAGGGGCGGACGCGACCCCAGGCGAGGTTGACCTCGTCGAGTAGCGTCGTCGCAGACTCCCAGGTCGGGAGCGAGGCGAGAAAGGCGGCCATCGCCTCGCGGCGCGCGGCCTCGTCGCCTGGATCTTCGAGACCGCACCGCTTCGCGAGCGTCCGCCACAGAAAGTGGAATGGTGTGGCAATGATCATGCGACCGCCCGCAACGTCGTAGATGTCTCCGCTCCCAGCGGGTGGGGTATCACCCGCGAGGATCATCGAGACGAAGTCGTCGTGATAGAACTGGGCGTTCACCATCGACAGGTCGATGTGTTGTCCGACGCCGGTTTCTCGCGCCAACAGCAATGCGGCCAGCACTCCGATGACCCCGTGCACCGACGCTGTCGAGTCGGCCATCGAGAGCGGAAAATCGACCGGTTGCCGACCGTGGAGGGATGCAAACCGATCGATCAAGCCGGTTTCGGCGTGGAGAATCGGGGCATACGCTGCGCGGTCGCGCTCGGGGCCTTCCTGACCGAAACCCGAAATCGAAAGCATCACGAGGCGCGGGTTGCGCGCGTGAAGCGCCTCCCAAGACAGGCCGTGGCGATCCATGACACCGGGTCGAAAGTTCTCGACCAGCACGTCCGCAACATCAGCGAGTTCGCGAACCAGCTCGTCGGCGCCGGCCGCGCTGAGGTCGATGCAGACATTGCGCTTGCCCACGTTGTGTTGCGTGTAGTGGCTCGACAGGCCGCCGATCCGGCTCCCGTACGCGCGGGTCAGGTCACCGCGAGGAGGCTCGACCTTGACGACATCCGCGCCCAGATCGGAGAGGATGCGGGTCGCAAACGGGCCCGAGAGGGCTCGTGTCAGGTCGAGCACCCTGACGCCGTCTAGCGGGAAACGCATACGGTCCTCTCATTTCGCGCCGATCCCACCGGACCGTCCGGGCTAATCGAGTGCAAACCCCGCGTACCCCTTCGCGGCGACTTCGTCGCAGCGCTCTCGGAAGAGCGGGATGCCCCCGACGTAGTTGAGGAAGACGCGCTTCTTGCCGGGGATGTTCGCCCCCATAAACCATGAATCGGTCTCGGTGAGAAGGGTCTGGTCCGCGGCGTCGAGGGCTTCCTTCGTCCAGGCGTCTTCGGCCTCTTGGGTCGCTTCGATCCGGGTGTAGCCGTGCTCTCGCATGTAGGCCATGCAGTCGGTGATCCACTCGACGTTCTGTTCCAGGCAGCGCGGGATGTTGCAGAAGCTCGAGGAGTTGTGGGGGCCGCCGGTGATGAACATGTTCGGGAAGCCGACCGTGTTCATGCCGAGGTAGGCGCTCGGTGCCTCGTCCCAGCGCTCCTTCAGGCTGGCGCCGCCCTCGCCGCGGATATCGATGCGTTTGAGTGCCCCGGTTACCGCGTCGAACCCCGTCGCGAAGATCACGACGTCGAAGGCGAACTCGGCGTCGCTCGTCGCGATCCCCGTTTCGGTGAAGCGTTCGATGGGCGTGGCATTCAGGTCGATGAGGTGCACGTTCGGGCGGTTGTAGGCTTCGTAGTAGCCGCTTTCCATGGGTTGGCGCTTCGTGCCGAAGGGGTGGCAGGTGGGGGCGAGCAAGTCGGCCACCGCGGGATCGTCGACACGCTCGCGGATCTTCTTGCGGATGAACTCCGAGACCACTTCGTTCGCCGCTTTGTCCGTCATGACGTCGGCGAACCCCCCGAGCCAGAACTTGAAACCCTTCTGGTTCCACGCCTCCTCGAGGTACGCCTCGCGCGCTTCGTCGTCGAGGTCGAACACGCCGCGCTCGTCGAAATCGTGGATGAACCCGCCGAAGGTGTTGTTGCAGCGCTCGAAGATCTCCGGGTAGCGGGCCTTGATGTCGCGCTGTTCCGCGGGCGTGATCTCGGCGTTCCAGAGCGGCTTGCAGTAGTTCGGCGTGCGTTGGAACACCGTGAGGTCGCCGACGTTCTTGGCAACCTCCGCGATCATCTGCACCGCTGTGGCCCCTGTGCCGATCACGCCGACGCGTTGCTCGCTCAGATCGACCGGTTCGTGCGGCCAGGTCGAGGTGTGCCAGGACTTCCCGCGATAGTCGGCGAAGCCGGGGATCTCGGGGATGTAGGGCGCCGAGAGGACGCCCGTCGCCTGGAGGAGAAAGCGCGCGGAAGCACGCTCGCCGCTTTCGGTTTCCACGGTCCAGAGGCGTTTCGAGGCATCGAAGTGCGCCGATACAACGCGCGCGTTGAACTGGATATCGCGCCGAAGATCGAACTTGTCGGCGACGTGGTTGAGATAGCGCTCGGTTTCGGGCTGGGCCGAGAAATGCTCCTTCCATTCCCATTCGTCGAGGAGCTCTTTCGAGAAGGAGTAGCCGTAGCTGTAGCTTTCCGAATCGAATCGGGCGCCGGGGTAGCGGTTCCAGTACCAAGTGCCGCCGACGCCGCTCCCGGCCTCAAAGCCTCGAGCGCTGAACCCGAGCTCGCGAAGCCGGTGGTGGAAATAGAGCCCCGAGACGCCCGCGCCAATCACGATGGCGTCGGTGGCGGGCGGGTCGGTCGAAGGCGATGTCGTCATGCGGTTCCTCGGCAGGGTGATGGGCTTGGCCCTATTCTAGATGTTCTCGCGAGGAGTGGTTTCCGACCCCGAGCGACGAGGAGGTTCTATGCCCATGGTCATCGATCGCTTCGATCCGAGGCGGAGCGCCGTCATCGTGGTCGACATGCAGCACGATTTCGTCTCCCCTGGGGCCGCGCTGGAGACTCCGATGGGAAGGGTGCTCCTGCCCACGCTAAAGCGACTCCTCGACCATGCGCGCAGCAGCGGGATGCGCGTCATCTACACCGCCCATGTCCATCGCCGTGACGGCTCGGACATGGGTCGATTCGGAGAGATCTGGTCACCGATCGCACAAGGGACGGCGCTGGTCGACGGTGAGGCGGGGGTGGACGTGATCGACGAGGTCGCTCCGCAGGAGGATGAGCCCATCATCAAGAAGCATCGCTACAGCGCGTTCTTCGGCACCGATCTCGATATGATCCTGCGGACGGCGAACATCGAAAACGTGATCATCACCGGCGTCACCACCGAGAACTGCTGTCACGCGACGGCGCGCGACGCGATGTTCCACGGGTATCGCGTCGCCTTCATCTCGGACGCCACAGGTACCTTCGACTATCCCGATATCGGTTACGGCGAGATCCCGGCGAGCGAGGTACACCGGGTTTCCCTCGGCGTCCTCGGGGTCTCGACTGCGCACGTGATGGATTGCGAGGAGCTGATCTCGCGGACGGCCGCCGCGGAATAGGCGTGTCCTCCGGAACGCGCCGAACGTCGTTACCGCACGTCGTCCGTAAAGTTCGGAAGCACCTTTTCCGTCAGCAGCTCGAAATGACGCATCATCGCCTTTTGTGGAACCACTTCGTTGAAGGTGAAGCAGAACAGGTACTCCGCAGGGAGCTCTTCGAGCACGGATTCCAGTTTGCGATTGACGGTATCGGGTGAGCCGCAGATCGTGAGTCCCCGCTCCACCTGGGATTCGAAGGTCTCCGGAATCGTGCGGTAATCCTCGCCGTCGTTGGCGAGTGCCGCGTTGAAACCGAAGGGCCCGAAGAAGGGATGCCACACCTGCGCGCTTCCGTTGGCGCCGAGCTCGAAAGCTTCTTCGTCGGTGTCGGCGACAAGGATCTCGCGGGTGAGTCCCATGCGCTCACCGAACGCCAGGTTACGCCCCGCGTCGGCATGGGCCTCTTGACAGACGCGGAACTGCGCCGCGGCGAGGTCCATGTCGCAAACGATGGAGATCGGAACGACGTCGCGTTCCCCGGCCCATCGAATCGACGATTCGGAGAAGCTAAAGGGCTGAAAAACGGGCGGGTGGGGCTTTTGAAAGGGCTCTGGAACGATTCCGACCTCGGTGAGTATGCCGTTCGCGTCCACCCCACGACCGAGTTTCCGCGTGATGTCCTGCGCCGCCCAATGCGTGCGGGGCGGGGGGATCTCCCAGTGCTTTCCCTTGTGATGGAAACTGCTCTCCGTCCATGCCTTGATCACAATCTCGAAGTGTTCTTCGTACAGCTCTTTCTTTAGGGCTTCGTAACGCTCGGGGTCGCTCGTGCTGTCGGCGAGCGTTTCGTAGTGCTGCCCAAGGGTGTTTACCCAACGCGGTTGATAACCCCGAGCGAAGCCGGCAAAGGCGCGGCCTTGTGTCAGCTGATCGAGCATCGCGATGTCTTCGGCAACGCGCAGCGGGTTGTGGCACGGCAAGACGATGCCGAGTTGACCGACGTGAAGGTTCTTCGTCTGCTGCGCGAAGTAGAGGTCGAGCATGACCGGGTTCGTCGACACCTCTTCCCCTTCGATGTGGAAGTGGTGCTCGGTGCTCGCGTAGCCCCAGTAGCCGTGCTCGTCGCAGTATTGGAGCTGCTCGGTCAGGTTCCGCACCATGCGCTGGTAGAGGTCGGTGCGGCGTCCGGCCATCCCTTGTTGGAGTTCCGAGACGCTGCCGATCGTGGGTAGGTAGAAGACGCCGACTTTCACAGGGACCTCCTTGCAAAGGATCACCTTGCCCGGAAACACACCCTCGTGGGTATGACAGGTGTCATACCCACGAGGGCCTTAGCTCCGGGCCGCACCGCGCATCGCCTCAGTTCGAAGAGGGGCTACGCTCAGGGGCGATGCTGGCCCAGCGGATCGAGCGTCTACAGCACCCGCTCGTGCGACGGGACCTCACGCCGGATCCCCTCGAGGAAGGCGAGCTCCGGGTTCGCGTCGAAGCGTGTGCGGTGTGCCGGACCGATCTGCACTTGATCGACGGAGAGGTCGCGGTGCCGCACCTCCCCGTCACGCCAGGGCACGAAGTCGTCGGCATCGTCACCGAATCCCGGGCGCGAGACGTTCCGGTCCAAGTGGGGGATCGCGTCGGGATCCCGTGGCTGGCGGGGACGTGCGGCGTCTGCCGCTACTGTCGGAGTGGTCGCGAGAATCTTTGCGACGCGGCTCGTTTCACCGGTTGCCACGTCGACGGTGGTTTTGCCGAAACCGCGAAGGCCGACGCGCGCTTCGTGTTGCCGATTCCGGACGACCTCGATGCCGCCCACGCGGCGCCGCTGCTCTGCGCTGGTCTGATCGGTTATCGGTCCTACCGCATGGCAGGGGATCACGCGTGCTTGGGGCTGTACGGCTTCGGCGCTGCGGCGCACATCGTTGCGCAATTGGCGGTTGCGGAAGGGCGCAAGGTGTTCGCCTTCACGCGCCCGGGCGATCGCGAGGGGCAGACCTTCGCTCGAGGGCTGGGCGCCGTCTGGGCCGGCGGTTCCGACGAAGCGCCGCCCGAGCCCCTCGATAGCGCCATCCTTTTTGCACCGGTCGGCGCCTTGGTTCCCAGGGCACTCGCTGAGGTGCGCCGAGGAGGGCGGGTCGTCTGCGCCGGGATCCACATGTCGGAAATCCCCGCGTTCCCGTACGAGCTTTTGTGGGGCGAGCGCCGCCTGCTCTCCGTGGCGAATCTGACGCGCGACGATGGCTTCGGGTTCTTCGACACCCTCGCGAAACACCCGGTGCAAACGCGAGTCACGACGTTTCCTCTAGAAGACGCCAATCGCGCTGTGGCGGCACTGCGTCGGGGAGAACTTCTCGGAGCCGCCGTGCTGATCCCCTGAGCTTTGCCTAGGGATCGTTCGAGGGACCGCCGGAGGCGAAGAACACCAACAACGTGATGTCCTCTTCGATTTTGAAGAAGGAATGCTCCGAGCTGGCCTGGACATAAAGGATGGAGCCGGGGCCGACCACACGCTCCTCGTCCCGAACCTTGACCCGGCCCCGCCCTTCGACGACGTAGTAGACCTCGTCCTCATCGTGAGGGCTTTGGAGATCCGTGGACCCAGCCTCGAGGTGGTAGATGCCGCAACTGAGCGCCGGAACCCGAAGGAATTCGCGGTAGGCGAAGCCTGATTTTTCGCGTTCGGCGATCTCGCTCGCGATATCGAAAGCCTTCCAGAGTTCTCCTGCCATCGCGTAAGCCTCCTCTAGCGCCCCCTACGGTACACGCAAAACCGCGGTCGCCGTCAACCTTGCCGAGCGCCGGGCTTCGGGTATGAGCGCGGTCATACCCGGCGGGGGGCGCGCCCGCACGCTTGTCCTACCGTGAAGCTACGCACGTCTGTCGAGGAGAAACGCAATGGCCAAGAGCGATCACTACGACGCCATCATCATCGGAGCCGGCATCTCGGGCATGTACATGAGCCACAAGCTGCGGGAGCTCGGTATGTCGTTCCGGGTCTTCGAGGCCGGCACCGGCGTCGGTGGGACGTGGTACTGGAACCGCTATCCCGGTGCGCGTTTTGACTCCGAGTCCTACTCCTACGCCTACTCGTTCTCGGACGAGATTCTCGACGAGTGGGAGTGGAGCGAGCATTTCGCCGCCCAGCCCGAGACGCTGCGCTACCTGAACTTCGTCGCCGACAAGCTCGATCTCCGTCACGATATCGAGTTCAGCACGCGCATCGTGGCCGCGAGCTATGACGAGGCTTCGAACACCTGGGAGGTCGAGACCGAGCAAGGCAAGCGAGCACGCGCGACGTTCCTGATCACAGCGATCGGTCCGTTGTCCGTGCCCTACGTCCCGGCATTCAAGGGCATCGATACCTTCAAGGGCCAGTCGTTCCATACGGGAAGCTGGCCGCACGAACCCGTCGACCTCCGCGGCAAGCGCGTCGGCATCATCGGCACCGGTGCCACCGCGGTTCAGGTGATCACCGAAATCGCGAAGACGGTCGGATATCTCACCGTGTTCCAGAAAGAGCCCAATTTCTGCGTGCCGCTGCGCAACAAGCCGATCGACGCCGAAACCCAGAAAGAGCTCAAGGCCAACGCCAAGAAGATCTTCGACCAATGCAAAGCGACCTTCGGCCAATTCATTCACGGCTTCGACGAGCGCTCCGCACTCGAGGTCTCACCGGAGGAGCGTGAGGCGTTCTTTGAGAAACTCTACGCGGAGCCCGGTTTTGCGCTGTGGCTCTCGAACTATCACGACATTTTCTCGAGCCGCGAGGCCAACGATCTCATCACCGAGTTCGTCAGCGAGAAGATCCGCGAGCGGATCGACGATCCCGAGGTGGCGGCGAAGCTGATCCCCAAGGACCACGGCTTCGGTACGAAGCGCGTGCCGATGGAGAGCGGCTACTACGAGGTCTACAACCAGGACAACGTGCTGCTGGTCGATGTCAACGAGAACCCGATCGAGTACATCACCGAAAAGGGTGTCCAGTGTCGTGACGGCGAGTACGAGTTCGATCTCATCATCTACGCCACTGGCTTCGATGCCGTGACCGGCGGATTCATGAAGATGGATATCCGCGGCGTCGATGGACAATCGCTCCGCGACAAGTGGGCCGACGGTCCGCGAACCTATCTAGGGCTCCAGACCGCGGGCTTCCCGAACCTGATGACCATCGTCGGCCCCCACAACGGCGGCACGTTCTGTAACATTCCACGCTGCATCGAACAGAACGTCGAATGGGTGGCCGATCTCCTGCGCTACATGCGCGACCATGACTACCACCGGATTTCGGCCACGCCGGAGGCCGAGGACGCGTGGACCGAGCACGTCTACGACGCGGTCAGCGAGACCCTGATTCCAGAGACGGATTCGTGGTTTATCGGCGCCAACATTCCGGGCAAGAAGAAGACCTTCCTCATGTACGCCGGCGGCATGCCGACCTTCCGCGAACGCTGTGACGAAGTCGCCGCGAACGGCTACGAGGGATTCGCGCTGGGATAAACCGGGGCTCGTCCGGCGCGATCGCTTGCTACGATTCCGGCATGCGAATGATCACGCTTGTTACTTTGATTTCGATAGCGCTCGTCGGTTCCGTGTCCGCTCCGTCCCGGGCCGCGAGCGGCAATTTCGCGGGGCTCGAAGATACCCTCGCCCACGAGCGACGCGCCGACGACCGTGGACGCGACCTCTATCGGCATCCCGAGGAGACCCTGCGGTTCTTCGACGTCCAGCCGACGCACACGATCGTCGAGTACGCGCCGGGGCGCGGGTGGTACACGAAGATTTTGGCGCCCTACGTCGCACCGGCGGGCCGGTACATCGCCGTCAGCTTTGCGGGCGACGACACGCCGATCGAACGCTTAAAGGAGCGGCTCGCGGGGTGGGATGAGGCGTTCCCCGGACGGGTCGCGGAGATGACCGGGCTTCCGGCCGAGCGCTTTACAGCGCACTTTGGCAACTCGATTCCGGAGGAGGCCCACGGCACGGTCGATCGCATCCTCGTGATCCGCATGCTCCACAACCTGTTGCGTTGGGATATCGCCGATCAGGAGCTTCGGGCCCTGCGCAAGATGTTGAAGGACGACGGCCTGGTGGGCGTGGTGCAGCATCGGGCGAAGCCCGACGCGCCGTACCGTTACCGGGATGGCAACAAGGGTTACCTCCGCGAGCAGGACGTCATCGCGATCATGGAACTCCACGGCTTCCGTTTGGTCGACAAGAGCGAGATCAACGCGAACGCCGCAGATCCGACGGATCACGAGTCGGGTGTCTGGACGCTTCCGCCGAGCTATCGCTTGGGCGAGACCGACAAGGACAAGTACGCGTCGATCGGCGAAAGCGATCGGGCGACCTTGCTCTTCGAGAAAGCCCCGTAGGCTAGAGAATCTCTGTCAGGGAGCGGATCAGGTCGAGCTGTTGCGCCGCATTGCGGCTATCGAGCCCGATGAGCATCGTGAAGTCGATATCGAGCGACTGCCAGCGCGATAGCTGATCGCGCATGTGCTCTTTCGGACCGACCAGTGCGAGCTCGTCGATGAGCTCGACGGGAACCGCGGCTTCGGCATCGGCTTTCTTGCCGGCGAGATAGAGCTGCTGAATCCGATCGGAGGTCTCCTGGTAGCCGTAGCGGTCGATGGCGTTCTTGTGGAAGTTCTGATCCTTCGCTCCCATGCCGCCGATATAGAGCGCCAGAAACGGACGAACCCGATCTCGGCACGCGTCGAGATCTTCGCCGGGGACCACCGGCTGGAAGACGTAGATGTCGAAGTTGTCGAGCGACTTACCGCCGCCTGCCTTGGCGAAGCCGGCCTCGAGTTTCGGGCGGTAGACGCGGTCGAAGTGGATCGGCGAGAGAAGCATCGCCAACCATCCCTCGGCGATTTCAGCCGTTTGTTCGATGTTTCGCGGTCCTTCGGCGCCGATGACGATGGGGATGTCCGGGCGCCCATGCAGGATGCTCTTCAGCGGCTTGCCGAGGCCCGTCGCGTCCGCGCCCGCGTAGGGAATCCGATATTGGTCGCCGTCGTGGGTGAGCGGAGCCTTGCGCTCGAAGATGTCGCGCAGGATCCCGACGTACTCGCGCATCCGCGCGATGGGCCGTTCGTAGGATGCCCCGTACCAACCCTCGACGACTTGCGGCCCGGACACTCCGAGCCCGAGGATCATTCGCCCGCCACTCAGTTGGTCGAGCGTCATTGCCGCCATTGCGGTGGCAGCGGGCGTGCGCGCGGCGAGCTGCACGATCCCCGTGGCAAGCTTCATCTTCTTCGTGTGAGAGCCGATCCACGCGAGTGGTGTGAGCGCGTCTGAACCGTAGGCCTCCGCCGTCCACAACGAGTCGCAGCCCATCGCTTCGGCTTCCTGCACGTATCGGATCGGCGCGTCGATGGTCCGCCCGGAATAGCCCAGCGAAATTCCCAACTTCATCGTCACGACTTCAAGTGAGCGACTCGCTCCTGCGAATCAGGTGCCGCACGTCGCCGGTGGATCCTGGGTGACGTCGAGCGCGTTGCAAACGGGGGTCTCGGCTGTGGTTTTTAGTAGCTTGCGGGTCCATAGTGCGGAGCCCGGCATGGTGTTGCCGAAATTCGGCTGACCGGAGCCCAGGCTCTGGTTGTCGTTCAGGTCGCCACCGATAGCCATGGCCTGAACAAGATATCCGACCGAGGCGGATCGAAACGGTCCAAATCCGCCGATGGCCGGGTTGTACGCCGCCGGGTCGGTCAGCGCAAAGAGGCTCAGGTGTCCCACGAAGTACGGCGTTCCGCCGGGCCCATTCTCTCGGCGGACACTCAGACCAAAAATGTCCTCGAGGTTCACGACCGTGATGCAGTCGTACTTCAGCGTATTCGAAAGCGACTGTTCGTCGTCGTCGTACACCAGCCCGCCGACGGTCACCGGTGAGTTCCAGCCAATGCGCCCGTGGAGGGTGTAGAGAACCAGCTGAGCGGCGACGTCATCGTCCGGAGCGATGAAACTCGTCGCGAGCACAGCAGGCACCATCAGCGTGTTGTTCTGGTTCGTACCCTGAACCTGATGATGCCAGCCGTTCGCGGACATCGCGAGTCCCGCAAGAAAGTTGATGTAAGTGAAGTCGGCGATCAGGGAGTTCGTCGATCTCAAGTTTGCGGGGACTCCTGCGCCCAGCGTTGTGTGAAAGACGATGAAGCCGCCGCCGACAAGTGGGGCGGATCCGGAGGGAATGAACTGCGTTCGCACGATATTCAAGTTGCTCTGGGTGATATCGCTGCACTCGTACGTGACCTTCGCGCCGCCGACGCCGTCCGGTTCGAAGACGAAGTAGGTCGTCTCCATCGGTGAGAGCGGGCAGTCGAAGTCGATGCCTTGCCACTCCTCGTTCAACGCCGTCCAGTGAACGGTCACAGGCTCGGAAAGGGCATTGGTCAAGCTGACGACCGTGACGTCCCCGAGGCTCGCGAACCAGGGGGTCGAGACGACACTCCCCGTAGCCGAGTGATCCATCAGATCGAGGGCGGCGTGGCTCGTGTTGTGAACGAGGCAGAGCGCGAAGACGATTGCGGCGATCTTCACCATGGTTGGGGGTCCTTTCGCAACGAATGGTGCGATACCCCTACCATGTTCGCGCGAATCGCGTCCACATCAAAAATCGCGGGTCGCTTCGAGATACACTGGCGCAAAGCTACAGACGAGGAGCCCGATATGACTTACGAAACGATCCTCTACGAGAAGAAAGACTTTCTCGCGACCGTCACGCTCAACCGCCCCGACAAGTTGAACGCGCTTTCGGAAACCCTACAGCTCGAGGTGCGGGACGCTCTCGAAGACGCCGGTTGGCGCGACGAACAGGTTCGCGTGATCGTGCTGAAAGCCGCCGGGCGTGCCTTCAGCGCGGGGTTTGACATCAGCGCCGATCAGGGCGGCAGCGCGGTCCAGTGGCGCGATTTTTTCATGAAGGGGAAGGGCTTTGCCGCATCGGCTTGGTGGGACGTCTTCTGGGGCAACCCCAAACCCATCATCGCGCAGATTCACGGCTACTGCATCGCGGGGGCGTTGGCCACCGCGACCTTTTGCGATTTGCGGATCTGTTCGGAAGATTCCCGCTTCGGTGCGCCCGAGATCCGGATGGGGGGCCCGTACATTCCAGCCGTGTGGCCCTGGGTGATCGGTATGACGAAAGCGCGCGAGCTGCTCTACACGGGCGAGCTCATCGACGCGGCGGAAGCCAAGCGTCTCGATCTCGTGAACGATGTCGTCCCCGCAGAAGAGCTCGACGAGTTCGTCTACCGACGCGCGGAGACCATCTCGAGACTTCCCGCGGCCACGGTCGAGGGCAACAAGAAGCTCGTCAACATGTCCTACGAACTCATGGGCGTGCGCCAAGTGTTGGAGCGCTCGATGGAACTCGAGGCGATCGTACACGCCAGCGAGGAGGACGCTCCCGAGATCCGCGAGTTCAATGACATCCGTCGAGAGCGGGGACTCAAGGCGGCGCTCGACTGGAACGCCGGCCGTTTCGCCGAGAACGATGCGTGGTTCGCGGAGAGGACGAGCTCGGTCGTCGCGGGCTCGAAGAAGGAGTGACAGGCTCCGCTTATTTGGCGAGTGGGTCCGGTCGCAGCTGAATCCAGCCGACGTAGGACTGCTGGATCTCGGAGTGGATCAGCGGGTCCAAGCCGTTGTTGAACCAGAGTCCGCGCCCCTTCCAGCCAGTTTTCGCATCGTCGATTCGACCGTCGAGCCCGCGGGTGTAGGTGTTCAGCGGGTACGGCACCCGGATCACCGTGAATTCCTCTGTCTCGGGATCGAACACGAGGATCGAGTCTGAGCCCGTCCCGTTCATCACCACCTTGTCGTGACCCATACCGAGGGTGTTCCACTGATCGACCCAGATGTAGTAGTGCATGTCGGCGCTGCCGGCTTCGGCCGGCAGGCCTCGCAGGCCTGGGCCCGGACTGCGCCACAGGGTCCAACCTTCCGGACACTGGTCGCCAATGCCCCACGTCTTCTTGCAGCGGCTTCGATCGAAACGCGCCAGGTGGCCGCTCCCGCCGAGAGAGGCCCAGATGTTCCCCGCGCGATCGACATCCACACCGCGCGGTCCGGAGCCGGGAGCGGGAGGACGGTAGACCTCGTGGCGATCGGTCGCGGGGTCGTAGCGCATCAACAACCCGGGGAACTCCAGGGGAGCGCCGAACTCCGCACCGGGGTGCGCTGTCCAGACCGAGCCGTCCGTGGGGTTGGGAATGACGCCGTAGTGGAAGCCCACGATCGGTCGATCGGGTTCGCCGTCGCCGTCCGAGTCGACCACGACCTCGGACCAGCCCTGCGCTTCGCCGAGGCTCTCCGGGCGCGCCGGGTCGTACTTCGCCGGATCGAACCAGCCGACCACGTACGAATCGCCGCTCGTCCAGAGCACACCCTTTTCGTCGAACTGGAGGTGGTGCGTCCCGTAGCACGTATCGATCAGCTCATAGGACTCGGTCTTCGGGTCCCAGTAACCGAGCTGCCGGTGGTGGTAGTTGTCGGCGATGACCGGCGCCTTGCGACAGAAGCTCGGAAGATCCTCACCCCATTCGCGCCGCACCTGAGTCGTCAGCCAAACCCGGCCTTCCGCGTCCATCATCGGATTGTGCGGATTCGCCGGATTCTGGTACTTGCCGGTAAACCCGGTGATGCCCTCCTGTACGGGGCAACCGAGGGAGCCGAATCCGTAGGGTAGAGGTTCGCCGCCCGCGAGGGGCTTGTAGGTCTGGTCGCACCACGGTGTC
Source organism: Myxococcota bacterium (assembly GCA_965223705.1). Taxonomy (GTDB): domain Bacteria; phylum Myxococcota_A; class UBA9160; order UBA9160; family UBA6930; genus UBA6930. The sequence continues at coordinate 1,707,005 of OZ245015.1, forward strand.
GCGAAGGCCCCTTCGGTCGGGACCGGGATGCTTCGCACTCGGTGAGTGTCTGGATCGAGGACCAGCAGGTGATCGTTCCCGATGTCGACGCCGTACACCGGGCCTCCGGCGTTCACCGTTGGATCGCGCTTGTCGGTGGCGATCTCATCGTGGGCGTACGTGTAGCCGTCGCCCCAAGCCCACTGGGTAATGACAACGTTGCGCTCGAGTCCCCGCGGCCGGGGCGGGGGCTCGGGCGTCTCGCCGTTTTGAATTCGTAGGCTCCAGGCCTCGAGGGCGTCGAGCAGTTGCTCGCGACCGAGGTGGTCCGCGAACGCGTTCATGAAGCTCGCCTTGCGTAGCCCGAGATCGTACCCGGCCCGAGCGCGCCCCCGCGTCGTGGCCGAGCCGAGCTGGTGGCAGAGCTCGCACCCGAGCTTCATCTGGCTGGCGAAGGCGGCGCTCTTACCCGGTGGTTCGAAGAGCGAGAACCAGTAGTTCGCCGGGAAGATCCGGGCCGCCTCCCGGGGAGACGACGCCTTCTCGACCTTCAGCGTGACCGAGCTACCGCGCTTCACCGGCGTCTTCCCCGAATCCCGCAAGCCGTAACCGCGCACCCACATCTGGAAGGTCGACTCCGGAAGATCGGGCACCACGAAGCGCCCCGCATCGTCGGTGACGACGATCTTTCGGTAGGGCGTCGGCAGCTCGGACGTCTCGGCGATCACCCACACACCGGCTTCGCCGTCACCCGCGCCGGAGACCACCCGCCCTTCGACATGCGTGGCGTCCTCCGCCGCCGCGAGAGCCGGCAGCGCGAGGATCGAGAGGGTCAGCCACAAGACGGCGTGCTCCGCGGCGAGCCGTTTCATTTCGTGGCCTCCTCGGTGATGCGTTCGAGAAACGGCGCGAGATCGGGATACCCGGTGGTTTCCCAGGCCCCGTCGACCACGAGGTTGGCGCCCGAGACGTATCCCGCGTCATCCGAGAGGAGGAAGAGAGCTGCCGCCGCCATCTCCTCGGGTGTGCCGGAGCGACGCATGGGGATCCGCTCGTAGTACGCGTCGTAAACTCCGTCCACGGCGCGCAGGGGAGCCGTCATCGGCGTGTCCGTGAGGCCCGGCGATACCGTGTTGACGCGGATCTTGTTCGCGCTGAGTTCGAGCGCCGCGTTGCGCGAGAACATCTCGACCCCGGCTTTGGCGCAGGCGTACGCGATGCCTCCGTATAATGGAACATGAGCGTTCAGCGACGCGATGTTGACGATGGAGCCGCCGTCCCCCTGGCGAATCATTTGTCGCGCCTGTTGCTTCACCGCCAGGAAGACGCCTTTCAAGCAGATATCGACGGTGTTGCTCCAATCGGATTCACTCAGCTCGGTGAGCGGTCCGAAGGCCGAAGCGCCGGCCGCATTCACGGCGAGATCGATCCGACCGAAATGGCTCACCGCCGTCTCGACGAGCCCGCTTACCTCGGCTTCCGAGCGGACGTCGACGACGGCCGTTTCGACCTTCTCGCCGAGCTCCTCGCGCACCGCCTCGAGGCCCTCCTTGGACAGGTCACCCACGGCGACCGAGGCGCCTTCGGCGACGAAGCGCCGAACGCTGGCCAGCCCGATGCCCGAGGCGCCCCCGGTCACGACAGCTACCTGGTTCTGGAAACGATTCTCGACGCGTTGCGTAGTACTCATCCGACCTCCTGAGGGAAGTCTGTAGTGGGCGCGTCACCGACGCAAGCCGGCGAGAACTAGCGGCGCTCGGGCAGTGGCCAATCGGGTCGACGCATGCGAAACACATCGGTCGTCGCGGCGTAGTCCGCCAGATAACCGAGGCGTGCGACCGGCTGGGTCTTCGAATAGTCGATCATGCCCTCGGTGATGACGGACTCATCGATATGGATCCCGATGACCTCGCCCAGAACGATCACGTTGGGAGAGCGGTCACCCCGCGCCTTGGTAGGGATGACCTGCACCAGTTCGCACTCGAAGTGCACCGGGCTCTCTTTGACCCTCGGCGCGTTCACGCGCTCCGCCGGTTCCGCCGTCAGGCCGGCGAGATCGAATTCGTCGACATCCATCGGGCATTCGGCAGACGTCATGTTCATCGCTTCGCGCAGCGCGAAGGTGACCAGGTTCGCGACGAAACAGCCCGAGCGTTCGACGTTGGCGAGGCTGTCCTTCGTATGGGCTTCCTCTCCAACGCCTCGGGCGCCCGACGAAAACATGACCTGCGGCGGGGAATAGGAAACGGCGTTGAAGAACGAGTAGGGCGCTAAGTTGGGCAAGCCATCCGGTCCGTAGGTCGAGATCCAACCGATCGGCCTCGGAGCGACCAGTGCCGAAAACGGATTGTGTTTGAGGCCGTGGTGCTCCTCGGTTTTCCAGTACATGCTGCTTCTCCTGTGACCGCTACTCGACAGGGTTCCGGGGCCCCTCGATTCCGTCAACACCGGAGTCGATCCGCGGCATACTCTCCCCCGACTCACCAGGAGACGCACTTGAAGTACCGATTACTCTTCGCTGCCGCCGTGCTGCTGAGCTCCGTGGTTTATGCAGCAGAGACGCTCCCGCACAAACCCGTACTGACGCTCGAAGCGGCAAAGAAGGCGGCCGATGCGTGCGAGGCGATGGCCAACGAGAAAGGGTGGAAGCTCAACATCGCGATTGTCGATGACGGTGCCCACCTTGTGCTCTTTCGTCGCATGCTCGGAAGCCCGCTCATCAGCGTCGATATCGCGATTCGCAAGGCGGAAACCGCGACGAAGATCCCGCGACCGACGCGCGCTTTGGCGGAGCGCGCCTACGGAACTGCCGACAAGCCCCCCGGTGCGCCTGGCATCGCGGCCCTCGGCGGGCTGACGCTTTTCCCGGGAGGCCTGCCCATCAAGCACGGCGACACGCCGATTGGAGGGATCGGGGTGAGCGGCGTGACGTCCGACCAAGACGAGCTCTGCGCGCAAGCGGGGATTGACGCGATTTCGAACCTTCTGCAGTGACGAAACCCAAGAATCTCAAGAAGTGGCTGGTCGCGATCGGGATCTTGTATCTCGTCTTTCCGCGAGATTTGGTCCCCGACTTCATCGGGAGGGGACTCGGCCTGATCGACGATGTGTTGCTGATCGGCCTCCTGACCTACTTCTATCGCAAGCATCTGCGGAAATACATGGCGCGAGAAGCCGGAGACCGCGAAGGGAAGGAGCGGCATGGTGCGGCCGGGCGTCCTTCAGATCCATATGAGATTCTGGGCATCGATTCTTCGGCGTCCGCCGAAGAGGTTCACGCGGCCTACAAAGCCCGCATGCACGAATACCACCCGGACAAGGTGGCGCACCTGGGTGAGGAGCTGCAGGAGATGGCGCACCGCAAGTCCGTTGAGATCCAACAGGCGTACGACCGACTGCGCAACTAGTTGTCGAACGCGGGAAGGATCTCTTTCGCGAAATCCGAGAAGGCTTCCTGGCAATGGTCCGCAGCGGGCATGATGTTGATTTCGCGGATACCGAGCTTCTCGATCTCGCGAATTTCGCTGATGATTTCTTCCGCCGAACCGACCAGAGCAACGGCCCGGATCGCCTCAGGGGTGACGAACACCTTCTCGTCGGGGACCAGATAGGTCGCGTGACCGTCGTGGATTTGGCGGAACCGCTTTTCGGGCGCCAGGCTGAAGTTTTCGACCCGTTCGAGATAGCGCTCCCAGCAGTTCGCGAAGTGCGGCGGAATGAGCTCGTCGTTGCGGCCGGCCTTCTCCCAGATTTCGTAGAAGAAATGGAGCTCCGTGGTGATCCAGGCGCCGATCTCGTTGATCACCCGCTCGCTCGTCAGGTCTTCGCCGGCTCGTAGAATGCACGCGGCGGAAAAAAGCACCGTGTGGAAATCGTCGCCGAGCGTGCGCCCCGCTTCGCGCGCGCCCTCGTGGATGTGGCCGAGGTTGTGTTCGAGAGGTCCCGGCTCTTTGCCGATGGTCGTCCAACCATCGCCGTAGGCGCCCGTCGCCTGACAGGCTTTCGGGCCGTTGGCCGCGACGTAGATCGGGATCGGGTTGTCGAGGTTCACGAACTTCCGGTCACGATGCAGGAATTCGATTTCTCGCGTCTTGCCGCGATACGTGTAGTCGACGGCCTGGCCGTGGAGGAGCGCGCGCGTCACGCGCAAGTACTCGCGGAACTCGCTCGCGGGGATCGGATCCTGGCCCATCACGCGCATCGCCGTGTGTCCGGTTCCCATCCCCAGAAACACGCGCCCGGGCGCGAGTTGATTGATGGACCCGATGGAATGCGCTGTGACGGGCGCGATCCGGGTTCCGGCAATCGAGACGCCGGTTCCGATCTTGATCCGCGAAGTGTTGACCGCAGCGAGTGCGAGGATGGAGTAACAATCCGACCAGATCATCTGAGAATCGGGGACCCAGGCGCGATCGAACCCGAGCTCTTCCACGAATGGGATGAGCTTCCAGTTGTCGATGTGGGGATTGATGATGGCACCAAATTCCATGCAGAGATTCCTCGTCAGCTTCGCGAGCTATATTACCATGATGAAGAACCCGACCACACACGCACTGGTGTAGGAGTATGTGGATGTTCGGTACGTTTCGTGTGAAGAGCCTGATGACTCCGGACCCCCTGGTTCTCCACGACTACCAAACGCTCAAGGGCGCGCATGGCCTTATGAAGCTCGAGCGCATCCGACACTTGCCGGTTGTCTCGGAGGACGACGACGTGTTGGTCGGGGTCGTTACGCAGCGCGATCTGTACGCGGCGATGGCGACCAACCCCAACCAAAAGGTACGCGACGTCATGACGCCCGATCCGATCACAGCGCACCCCGACACGACGGTCACGGAAGCTGCGGAGACGATGTTCAAGAAGAAGATCGGTTGTCTCCCGGTGATCGAGGACGGCCGGGTCGTCGGGATCCTTACCGAAGCGGATTTCGTCGCACTCATGGCTTCGGGAGATCTGCGCGATCGCGTGAGACGAGGCGCAGAGTAGAGGCAGCAGGCCGTGCCCCGCAAGAAGTCCGTCGCTGAGGTCGAAGCGATGCTCCGAGACGTCGCGATTCCGGACGCCGAGCTGCGGAAGTACCTGAAGGCCAACAAGACGCAAAGCCGTCCTTTCGAACCCGGGCTTCGATACGACGAAGAGCAGGTTGAAATCACCCACGCCGATCTGCCGCGCACCGAAGCGGGGGTGGTCGCGGGTTTTCTGAACGGTGTCTCCCGATTTCGCCGCAGGGAGATCTTCCTCAATGCCGTGCAGGACCCCGCTACCCAGGATCGCAAGGTCCTGGTGACCGAGGGCGATTCGTGGTTCCAGTTTCCGTTCTTGCTCGAAGACGTCGTCGACCATCTGACCCCGCACTACAACGTGCTGTCGGTCGGGAAGGCGGGCGATACCACGGAGAACATGACCCTCAAGAGCCCCGAGTTTCTCGAGGCGATCGACCGCGCGGCTGAAATCATCGCGCGAGCGCCCGATGGCTTTGTCTTCTCGGCCGGGGGAAACGATTTCCTCGGACAAGTCGACGGCGAGCCGGTCTTCAAGATCATCCTCAGAGAGCAGCCGGCGGGGTCATCGTTCGATTCGGTGACTTCGTTCAATCTCCCCGAGCTCGACGCGCGCATCGAGAGGGTCCGCCGAGGTTTTCGCTCGATGATCGCTGCGATCCGGCGTGACTATCCGAACCTGCCGATCTTCCTCCACGCATACGATCAGGTGTTTCCCTACGACGAGAACGACGCGCGTGACCGACGCAACCCGATCTACGCGGACAAAGACCAATGGGTCGCGGGCCCCATCGCGAAGCGCGGCATCACTGATCCCGTCGAACAGCGGAACGTCACAAACCATCTTCTCGGAATCTTGCGCGGGGTTCTCGATGATCTCGCGGCCACAAACGCCGGGGTTCACGTGATGGAAACGGGGCTGCCGCTCCAGGGAGACGTCGGTCTCTGGCACGACGAGATCCATCCGACCGACGAAGGCTTTCGACGGGTAACCGCCAAGTTCCGCGAGACGATCGACGCGGTGCTCATGTGACGTATGCGCCAAGAAACCGACCGTATCGCCGAGCAGCTCGCAAAGGAGATCCCGGGGTGTGACGAACGCCATCTTCGCGGACTGGCCCGCGGTCGCTCGGGGCGGTTCCACGGTCGGTGGCTCAACGTGCTGCCGGATGAGGAAGACACGCGGGATTACCGCTACAGCGCAGGTCTCGGCCGCATTCGGCCCGTCTTGCCCGTGCCGAGTATTCTCACCCCGGCACCGACGGAAAGTCGCGCGGCCCGAATCTTTCGACGGAAGCTCATTCGCGATCAGGGGGCGGAGGGCTCGTGCACCGGGCAGGCGCTGGCGGCGGTCATCGACATCCAGAACCTGTGGCGAAGGTTCGACCGGCCGACAGACTCACTCGACGCGCTTCAGCAGCGGACCGAATTCGCGGAGTGGGCCGACCGGCGAGCCTCCGCGCGCATGCTTTACGAAATGGCGCGCGCGCTCGATGAGGAGCCCGAGCACCGGATGCCGGGTTCCACGCTTCGCAACGCACTGAAGGCGTTTCGGCTGAACGGTTGTTGCCTTGACAAGAGCGCTCCCTACGAACCGTATGAGCCGGGTTGGCACCTCGGAATCGAACAGGCGAAGGAAGCGCGTTCGACGAACCTGAGTGCGTACTTCCGGATTGGCCAGAACATCAACGACTATCACGCGGCGCTCAACGAGGTTGGGGCGATCTACGTCTCGGCGATGATCCACGAGGGTTGGTATCAGGTCGGCGACCGCGAACCCCCTGCCGCGTCGGGCGGTACGCCGCTCGACATTCCGACGCCGGGTGCGAACGAGAAACTTCGCGGAGCGCACGCCTTCGCCCTCGTGGGCTACGACGACGAGGGCTTCTTCGTTTTAAACTCCTGGGGCGCGTCTTGGGCCACTTCCATAGACGAGCGAACCGGTGAGCGTTTCGGTACCCCCGGCGTCGCGCGTTGGTCTTACGACGACTGGCGGGATCATGTCCTCGATGCCTGGGTGTTCCGATTGGGCGTCCCCACAGAGCGCGCCTTCCGCGCGCGGGGCGGCTTCGGGATCGATATCGACGCAGTTTCGGGGAAACGCCGGTCGCGGACGCCACGGGTCACGATCAACGGTCACTACCTCCACCTGAAAGACGGGCGCTACGTTACGACCGGACGCTATCCCAATACCCGAGAAACACTCGAAGACACCCACGCGTTGCTGCGAGAACGCCTGCGGTCGAAAGCGAGCGGGCCGAGCTACGGTGACGTCCTCCTGTTCTTCATGAACGGGTTCAGCTCGCTCGACATCGACGCCCCGCTCGTTGAAGCTTGGGTCCACCGCTGCAAAGAGCGAGAAATCTACCCCGTATTCGTGTTCTGGAACTACGCCGAACGGGCGCGTCTCGTGAACCTTCTCGAGGCGGATTTCGAAACCTATCGGTCGCGCTACTCGGGGTCGGGCGCCGCGCTCGCGAGGAAGCTCGAGCAGGGAATGGCCGACTACGGGCAGCTCTTTTGGGGGCACAGGGGGGAGCAGTGCGAGGCGATGTGCGGTGCGCCCGGTGATCCATTGCAAGACATCATGCGGCTACCCCTCTTCGCGGCGCTGATCCCCTTCCTCACCCTGGTGAAGAGCGGTCGGTGCCGATGTCATCTCGCGGCACACGGAGATGGCGTCTTCTTGCTCGAGCACTTCGCCGAGCGGTGCGCGCGGTTGCCCGAGTTTGCCGTCGACAACGAATCGCGCCATCACTGCAGCAGTGCCACCCTGTTCGCGCCGTTGTGCGACATGGAATACACGGAAAGTCTCGCGAGCCTGCTTCCCCAGGGCTCGAAGCAGCAAGTCGATGTGGTCACGCTCTCCGAGACCGACGAAGCGCGCGACCAGATGGGACCCTACCCGGGGACGCTCCCGCGGCTGGTCCAAAATTCTCGGTTTCCGGCGCGGGCGTCTTCGCCGAAGGACGAGCGTGTCTTGGGACTCTACGAAAATGCCAAAGCGAAGAAACGAAGCCCTGTCTATGACCATTGGACATGCCCGGAACACGGCACCCGCGAGCAGCGTTCGCACTTCGGCATGTTGAGCAACCCGTCTCTCGTGGACGCGTTCATGGAGCGGATCATTTCGTCGGCTGGTTGATAACCTGGCCAGACGTGGGTCTAGGGCCCTTCCGGTGTCGTCCACCCCTCGGGCAAAGGCGGTCCCATCTCGAGTGCGGCCGGTTTGGCTCCCGGAGTGATCGCGCGCAGGGGGACCTTCTCCGCGAGCGCTTCCAAGCCCTTGTCCACGTTCATCAGGACCGATTCCAAAACTGCGCGTCCCGCGGCGTTCCGGTAGCCGGCCATCGTGACGGAGAGGTAGTTCGCAACGACATCTTCCGCGTTCTGACCTTCGGTACTGCGTGTCCCCGCGCGGTAGTCACGGAGAACGTTTGATTCGCCGCCGTCGTAGAGCGTGTAGCGGGCCTGGGTCAAGCACGAGTGGCTCGAGAAGACGGTCACCGACAGATCGCACTCGATGCGCTCAAGCTCGATGCGGACCGAGAGTCCCTCTTCCGCGATCTCGCGGGCTCGCGTCGGCGGTCCGACTTTGCTGGGTAGTGCCGCCATTACAGCGTTCTCAAAGACCTCCGTCAGGTTTTTGATCTCGTACTTCGACGGGTTGAGCGCAGCCGTGGCTTTGTAATTCTTTGCTTCGGTCGACACCAAGATCACCGCCGTCACGTCGCCCTGGGTTCGAGCTCGCCGGCCCTCCCACGGGTGGACCGTAGGGTGCGGCGTCTCGACAGGGTACGTGCAGGCCAAAAACAGCGGCAGCAGGATCAGCGAAAGGAAGGGGGCGCGAGAAAAGCACCTCATGGCGTGGCTCCTTGTGTCGGGCCGGTCGGTGCCGGGTCGATCGGTAGCGGGTCGCGGGGCGGGTCCGCGATCGGGATATCTCCGCTCATCGCGTCGATCACCATGTAGTTCACATCACGGACAAGCTGATTCTCGTCGTACCGGACAAGGGCGCGCAGTTCGTCGCCGTCAGTCGCGCCTTCCAGTGGAGTTCCGACAAGTTCCCAAGCACCGAGCGTTGCGACATCGAGCGCCGCATGGGTGATGGCCCGGGCGGACTTCTCGCGAGTCGAGTAGCCCTGCCGAAAGACAAAGAGGTCGAGCAAGCCGTCATCCTTTTGCTCGGTATGAATCGGGGCTCCCAACTCCGCGATGACTGCGAGGCGGGAAATCCCAGGGCGCAAAACGTCGAGGTCCTTCTTGTCGGGCTGCTGCGTCGCCATGTAGACGGAGCAGCCGCTCAACGCTACGACGAACGCTAAGCTGAGCAACCACAGAGAGGTGAAGAGAATGGCCTTCATGCGCTTGTTTGTGGTCTTCATCGCATCATGCGTCGCGCTCGGGGGGCAGTTCGGCTGTGCCGCGATCATCAATGGTACCAAGCAAGAAGTCCTCTTTACGAGCGCTCCGAACGGTGCTGTCGTCGACGTGGCCGGTCAGATACGCAAGACACCGGCAACGATGACGCTCTCACGCAAGCAGACCTACCACGCGGTTTTCAAGCTCGACGGCTACCACACGGAGACGCGGCTCCTGAGCCGTGAGGTCTCTCCCTGGCTGTTTCTCGACCTCGGCCTCTATCTGGTCCCGGGGATTGTGAGCCTTATGCATGGCGGCGCCTACAAGATCGAGCCCAGCCTGATCCATGTGCATATGTCTGAAATACGGGAGTAGAGGCTCCCCGGGCGGCCTGCAACAAAAGTTGCACCCGTGACCCGATCAGCCGATCGTTGATCTCGCCGATAAGTTCTATGCGATGGCGATGGCGATGGCGATGGCGAAACGTTTCGTAGCGGCCTCGGCTGTCGCGTTGCTCGGCTGTAGTCCGTCGCTCTCGCTAGACGGCGCTTGGCGCTCCGACCGTGAGCGGACGCTCGCCGAACTCGAGACCGCAGGGAGCTTTACCGACGAACAATGGGCGTTTCTGAGCTCGCCGGGTTTATTCGGACACCTGATTGTCGTCTTTGAAGGGAATCGCGCGATCAACGTGTTCGAGGGCGAGTGCCACCCTTATTCGGAGTTCGAAGTTCTGGAAGACTCCGAAGACAGAAAGCTCATCCGCTATTTCGATTCGGGACTCGAGTCGGTGATAGATCAAGAGATTCTCCTCGAAGAGAACCATCTCTACATGCCGTTCGGGTCCTACCGCTTTCCTGTGCGGGAAGCGTTCACGCGGATTTCGGTCGAAGAGGCATTTCGCCTCCATCCTTGCCTAAGTGCAATCGAAGAAGGCACCTAACGGTCGCCCTGCGGCCCGCGCTACTCGTAATCGCCCGACGGATCGAACGACGCTCCCTCGGCCAAGACGCCGTGGCCGGGGACGTGATTGACCTCGAGGCGAGTTCCGACCGGATCCTCGAATAGCACGGAGTAATAGCCCGGGGCCCAGCCGCCTTCTTCGGGCGCGTGCACCACCGTCGCGCCGATCTCGCGTAGGTGGTTGTAGACCGCATCGACGTCGTCGCGACTACGCGCTCGCCAGCAGTGGTGGTGGAGACCGACGGCGTTCTGAACGAACCGTTGCCCTTCGTACTGTGGATCGCAACGACCGATGGCCATCGCCGTTCGCCCTCCTACGAAGTACACGAAATCGACACCGTCGAACACCTGTTCCATTCCGAAAAATGGCAAGAGCTTCGTGTAGAACTCCCGGCACGTTTCCCAGTTGCTCACGGTGATGTTGGTGTGAGCGACGCCGTTGATCTTGATCATTCGCGATTCCTCGTCAGGCTCAGGGCTGCGGTACGGTTTGCTGATGCCTATTACCGGTTACGACCACGTCGCACTTCCGGCAAAGAATCCCGAAGCGCTGATCGCATTCTACAAGAAGCTCGGTATGCCCATCCTCTACGAGGAGCTGTGGCGCGCCGGGAAGACCCCGGCGTTTGCCGTTGCCGTGGGCCCCCACGCGAAACTCAACTTCCACGACCCCAAGTTGTGGCAAAACCCGCGTTTCGAGGCGCGGGGGCCGACGGCCCAACCGGGCTGCGGAGACCTGTGCTTCGTTTTCGATGGCACGATCGAAGAGGCCGAAGCGTTGATTCGGGAGGCGGGCGGAGAAATCGCCTACGGCCCGGTCGATCAACCCGGTGGCGCCGATGCTGGGAAACGCCGCGGGACGAGCGTGTATACGCGCGATCCCGACGGGAACTTGGTGGAGTTGATGACGTACCCGGCGGTGGGTCGGGGATCGATCGCGGAGCTGCTTCCGCGTGAAGAGCGGTAGGTCGGCGTCGGCTAACGGCGGGTTCGCGCTGCGGCTGCGTACCAGTTCTTGAATAACGCCTGCGCGTGCTGCTGCAGTGCGGGCAACGCATCCAAGGTGCTGTTCTGGAACCGCGTCAGACCGCCGCCGCCGGTTTCGCCAAACGTCTCGTCCAACATCGCGAGAGCTTCGTCGCTTTGGCACCAGGTGGGCAGCGTCTCGGTGTCGACCTCGACGTGATACTGAATCGACAGGGTGGCGGGACCGAGGGTCATTGCCTGAATCGCGCAGCGATCCGAGCGCGCCAACACCTCGGCACCGCTCGGCGGCGCTCCGACCTCGGCTTTGTGCCACTGAAGGCGGGGGCCGGGCTCGCAGCCCGCAAAGAACGGGCTCGTCATTCCGGCAGCGGTGGGTTCGACCCGAAAGAGGCCGATCTCGGGTTGCGGCGCCTCACGTACGCTTCCGTCGAGCGCGTCGGCGAGGAGCTGATGACCGAGGCACACCCCGAGGTAGGGGACTCCGGCGGCGACCACCTCCCGAATGAATTGCTTCTCCGGGACGAGCCAGGGGTGCTCGTCTTCCTGCCACACCTGCATGGCGCCGCCCATGACCCAGACGGCGTCGCAGGCGCTTGGGTCGGGATAGTCCGCGGGAGCGCCGTCGGGACGCAGCGTCGTTGCGGTTGCGCCCACTTCCTCGAGAAGCCTGCGCAGGTACCACGGGTGCCCTGAATCCAGGTGTTGAAGAACGAGGACGTGCACGACGGGAGAATGCCATACTAGGAAGATGCAAGAGGGAAGTCTCGGAAAAACCCATTTCGTCGCCGAGCACGGGCTTTGGAGCCGCGCTCAGCACGAGGCGGCGGAGGCGGTGACGGAGCAAGTCGAGTCCCAGGGGTTGCGAAACATTCGGATCGCCTGGGCCGATCAGCACGGCGTACTGCGCGGGAAACACGTGATGGCGCCGGACCTTCCTTCGGCGCTTCAGGGTGGGGTCGATTTCCAGACGGCTACGCTGTTCATGGACACCGCGAATCATTTGATCGCGCCGATCTTCGATCGCGAGGCGGGGCTCGGCTTCGCCGCGCTCGCGGGCGGTCCGGACGCGATCTTGGTGCCCGATCCCACGACCTTCCGGATCCTGCCCTGGGCGGAAGACACGGGCTGGATGCTCGCGGAAATGCATTTGGCCGATGGTTCGCCGTGTCCATTCGATACGCGGCACATCCTGCGTCGCCAGCTCGAAGACCTCGCGTCGGAAGGCATGAGCTACATCGCAGGGCTCGAGGTCGAGTTCTATATCACGCGGCTCGAAGACCGGAAGTTCGATCCCGCCCAGGCGGGCTATCCGCCCGATCCGCCCGACGTTTCCGTCATCGCTCACGGATTCCAGTACCTGACGGAGGATCGGCAAGACGAAATCGACGACATCTTGCAGCCCCTGTCTCGAAACCTCGAAGCCATTGATTTGCCGCTTCGCACGATGGAAGACGAATGGGGTCCGGGGCAGTGTGAGTTCACATTCGACCCGCAAATGGGTCTCGATCCCGCGGATTCGATGGTGCTGTTTCGAAGCGCGACGAAGCAGATCTGTCGTCGCGCCGGGCTCCACGCCACGTTCATGACGCGTCCGGCACTCCCGAATTTCTTTTCGAGCGGATGGCATCTCCATCAGTCCCTCGCACCGCTCGGTGGTGAGGGCAACTTGTTCAGCGATGCCGACGAACCCCTCTCGGGCCTGGGCCGCTCCTTCGTCGGCGGTCTCCTCGAGCACGCCCATGCCGGATCGGTCTTCGCGACGCCCACCATCAATGGCTACAAGCGGTTTCGCCCGAACTCGTTCGCCCCCGACCGCGTCACCTGGGCCGTCGAAAACCGCGGCGCGCTGATCCGCGTGGTCGGAGGCGCCGGGGATCCCGGGTCGCACATCGAGAACCGCGCCGGCGAACCGTGCGCGAATCCCTACCTCTATATGGCTGCTCAGATCGCCGCCGGGCTCGACGGAATCCGTCGCAAGCGGGACCCGGGCCCGCCCGAAGCCGCGCCCTACGAATCGGCCAAACCGAAACTCCCGGCGAGCCTGATGGACGCTCTCGGTGCCTTGCGCGAGAGCACTTTCTACCGTGCGGCTTTCGGCGACGCCTTCGTCGACTACTACTGCGCCGTCAAGCAAAGTGAGATCAACCGCTTCCTGTCCCATGTGACGGACTGGGAGCAACGCGAGTACTTCGAGGTTTACTGAGATGAGCTGGCGAGGCGAAAAGATGGGCGGCATGACCGCCGAGGAGATGAATGAATTTCTCGCCGGCCCGTGGCTCGCACGGCTGGCCTGCTTGAAGCCCGATGGCGCGCCTTACGTCGTCCCCGTCTGGTACCACTGGGATGGCACCGCCTTCTGGGTGGTCGGGCGCGCGCGCTCGGAATGGGCGCATTACATCGCCGCCGACCCCCGTGTGTCGATTGTGGTCGACGAACCCGATCCGCCGATCCGAAAAGTATTATGCGAAGGGACCGGCGTTGTCGTCGAGGCCGCCGTCGGCCCCGTCCTCGAGAACGGCGAAAAGTCGCAGTGGAATCTCATCGGAGAACGCTACACCGGACCCCGCTATTTGGGAGAGCGCGCCGAGGAATACCGCGGCGGCGTCAACGTCGAACCATGCTGGACGATCAAGATCGTCCCGCAGAAGATCACGACGTGGCAGGGCTTCGGTTGGGCTCGCCGCTACTACCATCCGGAACTTCACGACAAGGAGTGAGATCGTGGAAAACGTCGCCATCACCGGTCTGGGTGTAATTTCGTCGATCGGCCAGAACATCGAAGACTTCAATCGGAACCTCGCAGCCCACAAGGTGGTGGCAGGGCCCGTCCGCTGGAAGGACGACGACCACGAGAACATCTGGATGTCGCTCATCGAAGGGTTTGATCCCTTGGACTGGACCGAAGAGCGCGTCGTCCGGAACTCCACGGCATTTTCGCAATATGCTCTCGCAGGTGCCGTGCAGGCTGCGGCGGACGCGGGAATCGAATTCGATCCGTTCCGCACGGCCGTCGTCGTCGGCAGCGCGCTGGGTGGCGTCGACAGTTACGCGGTGGATCAGTACCGGCTCGATACCGAAGGCCCCGACGCCGTCGGCTCGAAGTTCATGGTGAACTCGCTCCTCAACATGCCGGCCGCACACATCGCGTTGCGCTGGAGTTTGCACGGGCCGCAATTGTCGATCGCTACGGCTTGCGCCTCTTCCCACGACGCGATGGGCATCGCGGCTCGCATGATCGAGTCGGGTGAGGTCGATGTCGCGATCACCGGCGGCACCGATTGCGCGATCAGTCCGCTCGTCTTCTTCGGCGCCCGCAACAACAAGATGTTCACGCCGCAGCCCGATCCCTACAAGACGTGTCGGCCTTTCAACAAGGAGCGCTTCGGCGTGATGCTCGGGGAGGGTGCCGGCATGTTTGTCCTCGAACGCGCGGATCGCGCGCGAGCGCGCGGTGCCAAGATCTACGGAAGACTCCGTGGCTATGCAACGCTCGCCGATGGCTACCACCCGTCGTCACCCGAACCGGAGGGTCGGTACGAGCAACGTGTCATGGAGATGGCTCTCGAAAGCGCGGCGCTCCCTGACGGTGTCGACGCGATCGACGCGGTGGTGGCGCACGGGACGGGTACGCCCGCCGGCGATATCGCGGAACTCGCCGCCCTGAACCGGATCTACGGCAACCGTAAGAAGCCGATGCGCGTGATGTCGCCCAAGGGCAATTTCGGTCACCCCCACGGCCCCGCCGGTGCCCTCGGACTCCTCGTGGGCCTCTACAGCATGAGCGAAGGGGCACTGATGCCGACGGCCGGTACATACGACGAAAGTGAGCTCATGTCCGAGATCGGCAAGCTCCACGTACCGATCAACGAACCCGCGGAAGGGCAGATCGAGGCGCTGCAAGTCAATGCGTTCGGTTTTGGCGGACAGAACTCGTCGCTCGTGGTGACGCGCGAATCGTGAAGTCGGCAAACTCGGCGCGATCCGCGACGATGCCCGGCCGCGCGAAGCCCCTCGGTGCTTACCCCCACTGGAAGCGGATCGGCGAGTGGATCTACATCTCGGGGACAAGCGCGCGCCAGGCCGATGATTCGATTCGCGGTAGTGACATCGCGTCCCAGACGCGCGGAGTCGTCGAGAACCTCCGCGCCATCTTGGCCGATGCGGGCGCCACCCTCGATGATCTGGTCGACGTCACCGTCTTTCTCGTCGATATGGCGGACTTCTCCGCCTACAACGAGGCATACGCCGAGTACTTTGGCCCGGATGGACCGACGCGCACGACGGTCGCTGTCCGGGCGTTACCCCGCCCCGACTTGTTGATCGAAATCAAGGCGGTCGCGCACCACGCGGACTAGCGACGGGGGAGAGAGCTGCTGCAACGCGGCTGCGGGGCGCTGATACGTAGCCGGCAACTCCCCGCGCAACTGTGCGCAGTTTAATCTAAATCTCCATAAGTCACTGGAATTGATCACGTTTTTCCTGACAGCGTTGACAAATCGTACTTAACGTATACAATTGAATACGTTTCCCGGTCAACCCGTCCAAGGAGGTTCGGTTCGTGGCTACCAAGAGTGTATTGAGCGTGCGGATCAATGAAGACGACGCCGAGTTCTTGGCGCGCCTTTCCATCGATGGCGCCACGACACCCAGCGAAAAACTCCGTGCGCTACTCGCGAACGAGCGACGTCGCCGGGAGGGGTACAAGAGCCACAGCCGAGTTGTCGGCTTGACCCGCGAGACCCTGGCTCCCGCACTCCGCGCAGTCGAAACAGCCGAGCGCAAAACAGGGAGCTACTCGGAGGTGATTCACCTCGTCGCAGAGTGGTTACCCGACGCCTTCGCAACGTTCGTGACCGGTATGGCCGGGACACAACAGGGTGCAAAAAAAGTTGCACTCGCGCGGATGGAGTCGGATTTGGCCGATCTCATCGCGCGCCTCGCAGAATCAACATTTCGGCTTGGAGTGACGAAGAGTATTCGCGGTTGCGATCCCGAGGTGATCTCAAAGCGCATCTCCCCCCTCATCGAGCTGGTGGACGTCATTCGAGCCTCACGCTGAGTGCTTAGGAAAGGAACCCCATGTCTGAAGCCCTGACCGGAAAAGTCGCGCGCATCGTAAGTGGAAGCGTGCATGCGCTCGTAGACGCGATGGAGAACGCAGCCCCCGAAACCGTGCTCGAACAAGCCATTCGAGAAATCGATTCCGCGGCCGAGGATGTGCGCGTCGAACTCGGAAGCGAACTGGCGAAGAAACATCTGGCAAGCACGAGGCTTCTGGAAGAGAACCAACGCCACGTGGACTTGTCCGAGAAGATCGAACTCGCGCTCAAGGAGCAGCGGGACGATCTCGCCGAGGCAGCCGCTTCAAAGCAGCTCGACATCGAGGCGCAGATCCCGGTCCTCGAGCGGGCGATCGCGGACTGCGGCGACCGCGAAAAAGAGCTCGAAGGTTTGCTGTCGGCACTGGCCGCGAAAAAACGCCAGATGCACGACGATCTCGTGGAGTTTCGCGCGCACCAGAAAGCCGCGAAGGCCGATCCCGCGCCCTCTCAAGCGCGACCTAATTCATCGGCGGGTGGGTCGGCCGTCGAAATGCGCGTTGAGCGGGCCAGCTCTGCGTTCGATCGCGTGATCGAGGCGAACACGGGCGTCGGTGGCCGCGTTGCGCACTTGCAGACTGAGGCGCAGCTCGTAGAGCTCGAGTCGCTAGCAAGAAAGAATCGCGTACGGGAACGACTCGCCGCCGCCAAGGCCAAGATTGAGGCCGGCAGCTAGGGAGAACCCGCGACACCCGAACGGGAGAGACCATGATTGAGCTATTCGGTGCGCCGCAGAATCTGCCGTTTGCAGCGGCACTCATCCTCATGGGTATTCTCGCGCTGCTCGAAGGCGTTGGTGCACTTGTCGGTCTGGGGTTCTCGGCGCTTTTCGATTCGATTCTGCCGGACTTCGACATCGATGCGGATGTGGACGCTGAAGTAGGTGGAAGCGTGGGGCCAGGCGTCTTGACGGGTCCGCTTTCATGGTTGCGGGTCGGGCGCGTTCCCGTCCTGATTCTGTTCGCCGTTTTCCTCGCAGCATTCGGCTTGATCGGACTCGCAGGGCAAACGGCTTTCTACCGCATCAGCGGCTTGATGCTTCCCGCCGCCATCGCGTGGATTCCCGCCACGCTCTTGGCCTTGCCGGTGGTGCGCGGCGTCGGAGGCGTTATCGCCAGGCTGCTCCCGAAAGAAGAGACAAGTGCTGTTTCGGAGAAGACGTTTGTCGGTCGAGTTGCTTCCGTCGTACTGGGAACAGCGGCGGTGGGGCAACCGGCCGAGGCGAAGCTACGGGATGAGCATGGGCGCACGCACTATGTGATGGTTGAGCCCGAATCGGATGACGATGAATTTTCCGCGGGCGATGCCGTGCTCATCGTGCGCGCCGATGGCGCTCGTTTTCGAGTGATCCGGCCGCCTACGGATTCTCTCCTTCCCACGTCGTAGTCAGGAGGTCGTACATGTTTGGGTTTGGTGACCTGTTTTTCGTTGGCATCGTCGGTGTAGTGGCGTTGCTATTTTGCGGCCTGGTGCTTGCGCGCTTGTACCGCAGGGCTTCGAAGGAGCTCGCATTCGTTCGCACGGGCTTTGGAGGGCAAAAGGTGATTATGGATGGTGGAGCCCTCGTATTCCCCGTACTGCACGAAACCATCCCGGTCAACATGAACACCCTGCGACTCGAGGTCCGCCGCGCAGAAGCCGGCGCATTGATTACGCGGGATCGGATGCGGGTCGACGTGGGCGCCGAGTTCTACGTTCGTGTCAAGCCGACCGAGGAGGCTATCGCCGACGCCGCTCAAACACTCGGCCGGCGCACACTCGACACAGAAGCTCTCAAAGAACTCGTCGAAGGTAAGTTCGTCGATTCGCTCCGCGCCGTCGCAGCTGAGATGGCGATGGAAGAGCTCCACGAGCAGCGCGTTGAATTTGTTCAGAAAGTCCAGGCGGCGGTCTCTGAAGACCTGCTGAAAAACGGCCTTGAGCTCGAATCGGTTTCGTTGACTTCTCTCGATCAGACCGACCGGAACTTCTTCAATCCGAACAATGCTTTCGATGCGCAGGGCCTCACGAAACTCACGGAAGAAATCGAAGCGCGTCGCAAACAGCGCAACGATATCGAGCGGGATACCGAAGTCGCAGTCCAGATGAAAGACCTCTCGGCCGAGCGACAATCGCTCGAGATCAAACGCGACGAGGAGTACGCGCGTCTCGAACAGCAGCGAGAGGTGGAGGTGCGCCGTGCGGAGCAGGCCGCCGACATCGCTCGCGAGCAAGCCGACAAGAACCGAGAGGCGGAAGAGGCGAAGATCCTTGCCGAGCAGAAGGTCGAGCAAGCGCGCATCGACAAAGAGAGGCTCGTTCGGGAGAAAGACATCGAGCGGCTCCGCTCGATCGAATCCGCGGAGATCGACAAGATCAAAGCCGTCGAGCTTGCGGACCAGGATCGCTCCATCGCAATCGCTCACAAGTCTCGGGAGGATTCCGAAGCCCGGGCACACGCCGATGAGGCCCGCGCTAAGGCGGTGGAGGCGTCCGAAGCGGTGGACACCGTTCGGGAAAACGCGATCGCCGAGCGTCAGAAACTGATCGAGCTCGTCGAAGCACGAAAGCGCGCGGAGCAGCAGGCGATTCAATTGACGGTGGCGGCTGAGGCGGAGAAGCAGGCTGCGACGGATCAGGCGGAGTCGATTCGCACTTTGGCGGAAGGTAGGGCGAGCGAACGTCAGATCGAGGCGCAGGCCGACGCCGAAGCCGAGAAGCTGCGCGCAGAAGCGGCGCGAGTCCGCTACGCGGTCGACGCGGAGGGCCAGAAGAACCTGAATCAGGCAGAGAATCTGCTCTCAGACGAAGTGATCGCGATGCGCGTGCGCCTAGCACTCCTCGAGAAGCTCGACGAGATCATCCGCGAGAGTGTGAAGCCCATGGAGTCGATCGAAGGCATCAAGATCGTGAAAGTGGACGGACTGACGGGTGCAAGCGGGAACGGTGCGGGCGATCCGGGGAACGGTCACGGCGCGTCGGCCGGGGATCCAAATCTCGCCGATTCGGCCGTGAATGCCGCGCTGCGGTACCGCGCACAGGCACCTCTCCTCGATTCCCTGATGAAAGAAGTAGGAATCGATGGAGGCGATCTCAACGGTCTAACCGCGGCACTGACCAATGGGGGAGGCGCGGCATCGGATAGTGATTGAGGCTCAGGTCAAGCACGAATCGAACGCGTGGAAGGGCAACGGCGCAGCGAAGAGGTAGCCCTGAGCGCGGAAGATTCCGTTCTCGAGAAGCCACTGGCACTCCGCTTCGGTTTCGACGCCTTCGGCGACGAGGTCGAAACCCAAACGTCCCGCCATGAGACGCAGCGCGTGGGCGATGGTCTGGTGAAACTCGTTCTGATCGATCCCCGAGATGAACGAGCCGTCGATCTTGACCGTGTCCGCTTCGAGCCGGCTCAACGCGGCGAGATTCGAGTAGCCGATTCCGAAATCGTCGATGGCGATGCGGAAACCCATCTCGCGCAGGGGCTTCAACCGCTCCGACGCGAGGTCGAGGTTCTGCACGGCCCACGTTTCGGTGAGCTCGAGCTCGGTACGCGAGGGGTCGAAAGGTGCCCGTTTCAGGATCCCCTCGACTCGGTCGATGAAGCCCGGGTCGAGTAACTGGCGATACGACACATTGAGTGAAGTGCGGATCGCACGCCCCGACGCCGTCCACGCGCGCGAATGCCCGACCACTTCGGAGAGCACCCATTCGCCGATGTCGACGATCAGTCCACTCGATTCGGCAACCTCGACAAACGTCCCCGCCGACAGAAGCCCCTGGCTCGGATGTTGCCAGCGAACGAGCGCTTCGCCGCCGATCCAGGCGCGCGTCCGAAGGTCGACTTGGGGCTGGTAGTGGATCAGAAACTCGTGTTGATCGATCGCGCGATGCAAGTCGCGACGAATTTGCGAGCGGCCCTTGGCCCGCTCGCCCGTAGCTTCGCTGAAGAACCGGACACCGCCACCGCCCGCTTCTTTGGCGCGGTACATAGCCCGATCTGCGCAACGAATGAGCCGATCCGCTGCGTCCGCGTCACCCGGAGAGATCGCTACGCCGATGCTCCCGCTCACGCGGAGGGCCTGACCACGGTAGACAATCGCGCGCTCGATCACGTCGACCAAGGTTCGCGCAACGATCTCGGCGTCTTCTGGACGCGTCAAATCGGACACGACCACGGCGAACTCATCGCCGCCGAGCCGAAATACGCGATCGCCGGGACGAATGGTTTCCTGCGCCCGCGCGGCGAACTCGACGAGAACCGCATCACCGGCCGCATGCCCCATCTCGTCGTTGATCGACTTGAAGCCGTCGAGATCGATGTAGAGCAGCGCCATGGGCTGTTGGGTGTACGCCGCGCGCTCGATTCTTCGGGCGAGATCGGTTTCAAACGCGAACCGGTTCGGAAGTTTCGTGAGCCCGTCCTGTCGAGCCAGCTTCTTGAGTTCGTGATTGTGGTCGCGAAGCGCGCTTTCGGTCTTCTTGTTGATCGATATATCGACGACCGACCCGACGTAGGAGGTGAAGCTGCGATTCGGGGCCGGCACCGGCCTCGCCGTGCACTCGAGCCACTGTTCGCCGGTATCGCTCTGCGCGAGACGAAACTCGATCCGAAACGGTTCGCAATTCGCCACGGCTTTGTCGTAGGCGAGCCGAACGCCCGGGCGATCCATGGGATCGATCACCTCGAGCCAACCCTCGCCGAGCGCGTCGTCGCGGGACTGACCCGTGACCTCGGTCCACATATCCCCGAGGAACGTCACGGCACCGTCTTCGTCCGCGACGAACGCCGCGGCCGGTGAGTGCTTCGCGATGTTGTGGTACATCAAGCCAGCTTTTGCCAGCTCCTCACGGGTTCGAACGAGATCGCCGATTTCCGTAAGGGTGCCGACGTGACCGCCCGGCACGGCTGACGCCTGCCCGAGCACCCAGACGACCGTTCCGTCGGGGCGTTGCATGCGGTATTCAGAAACAAACGGTGTGTTCTGCGTCGCGGCGGTGTACCACTCACGCGCGACGCGTTCACGGTCTTCGGGGTGAAGGGCGTCGACCCATCCCGATGCTTCAGCCTGGCTCGACGTCAAGCCGGTGATCCCACACCAGCGTTTATTGACGGAGACACATCGACCCTCCGCATCCGTAGCGAAAAGGCCGACCGGGGCCGCATCGATCAGATCTTCCGGGTCGAGGCGCGCGTCTTCGATCACCTCATGCTGTTCGACATGCACGACGCTTGTCTGGAGAGCCGAACCGAGACGGGACCTGTTCTACAAACTTTCATCTACGGAAATAGAGAGCGATTCCAGTAGCTGCGAATCTGTATGAACTGCAGGACCAGGACAAGGTTGGTCATCAGAAGAGCGGCGAGTGCAATCTGTGTGCGCGCCCCGAAGATCGCGACCACGGCGGCTGCGGCGAGGATAAGTCCGACGAACACGGTGAGGGGCACGTGCAAGGCCATCCGTCCGAGAGCGTTGGGATGCGACTGCAGGAGCTCCGAAAAATATTCACGGTTCTCGTCGAGCGTGGACGCCGCCTTGAAGATCGTGGCGTTCGTGAGGGTCGCGACGACGAAGAGGCCCGCGAGTGTGAGGAGCCAAGGGAGCAGCCAGTCGGCTCCCAATGCGGAGGCCAAGATGAATTCGAAGACTCCGAGCGCAAACGGAACGACGACGTCGTGCACCCTCGGGACCCATAACAGGCGCACCACGAGGCCCACGTAGGCGAGCCAGAGAACGACGATTCCCTGGAAAGCGATTCCCACTTGCGCCCAACCGATCGCGGCGTGCAGCGTACCCTCCCACAAGAACGCGTGCTCTCTCACCGAACTCCACAGCACTTCGAGCGCAAGCGCTTGCACAATGCTCAAGAGGGTGAGAACCAGCGTCGGCGAGAGTTCCATCGCGCGATCTTTCGTGGTGCTCATCCGGTTCCTCTCTTACACCGCCGCGCTTCTTGCGCGGGAATCGCGGAGCCCGCGTTCAACGGCGGCACTGACGCGAGCAACGTCGCAGGCACGAAGCGTCGAGATCGTGATTCGGATCGCCGGCGGACTGGCGAGGCGAAACCGCGCCCCAGCTGTCGCCGCATATCCCTCGGCCAGGAGTGCTTGCAGCACGGGCGCTTCTTCGCGTGTCGGTATCCACACGTTGAGACCCGACGCGCCGTAGGCGGCGATTCCCCGCTGTTCGAGGGCTCTCATCAACCGTTCGCGGCGCTCCGCGTATTCGCCACTGGCGCGCTCGGCTCGGGACCGGACTTCCGGATCGTTCCAAAGTTCGACCACGAGTTGTTGTAATAAATGGCTCACCCAACGAAAGCCGACGCGTTGGCGATCATCGATGCGCCCGATGGTCTCACGATCCCCCGCCATCCACGCGACACGCAGGTCCGGAGAGAGGGCCTTCGAGACCGAGCGGACGACGGCCCAGCGAGGGGTGCCGCGTCTCACGAGTGAAAGCGCCGGCGCCCCGGCGACGAGGTTCGAGTGGTCGTCTTCCAGCACCAGCACGTCGGGGTAGCGTTTCAGGATTCCGCGCAGGCGCCGCACGCGCGACGGCGTGAGCGCTGCACCGTAGGGATTTTGCGCGCGGGGTGTGATCACCATCGCTCGCGCTCCGGCCTCGAGCGCACTCTCGAGTGAAGAGGGGAGTGGACCCGCGTCGTCGATCTTCACCGGTACCGGGGTAAACCGGAGCGCTTCGACCAGATCGAAGAGGTTCGCGAACCCAGGGTCTTCGACCGCAATACGATCGCCCGGTCGGAGGTGCGCTTGCAAGGCGCGATCGATGCCGTCGAGAGCGCCGCTCACGACGGCGAGGTGTTGGTGGGGGATCCCGTCACCGGCGAAGTCGCGTTGGGCAAGCTCGAGCAGGGCCGGATGAACGTGCTCTTCCGCATACAGGTGGGGTGAGGGGTCGATGCGCCCGAGCGCGGCGGCGAGAGGCGGCAAGAGTTCCGGGTCCGGATTTCCCGTCGCGAGATCGCGGACGCCAGCGGGAACCACGGGGCCCGCCGGCGTTCGCAACGATGGGAGTGCGCGCACCCGGGTGCCGCGCCGGCCGTCGGAGACGAGCAGACCCCGACTGCGAAGGGCTCGGTACGCGGCGTTGACCGTGGTGGGGCTCACGTCGAGCGAATCGGCGAGCTCGCGCACCGTCGGAAGCCTTGCGCCGGCGGCCAGCCTTTCACGGCGAATCTCCGCTTCGATGGAGGACACGATTTGCTGAACATTGCGGCCGCGGATATTATGTGACATGACAAATATAGATTGTTACAGAACAAAAAGTACACTAGGAAACACGCGATGAGCGCGCAACCGACGAGCGAACGCAGCACCGTTCGCCGCGCCCCGGAGCGCGGCGTCTACGAGCGCGACCGCATCCACGCGATCCTCGACGAAGGGCTCGTCGCGCACGTGGGCTTTCAGACGGACGCGCAGCCATTTGTCATTCCCATGGTCTACGGGCGCGTCGGCGACACGCTGTACCTGCACGGTGCCTCGGCGAGTCGGCTGGTGCGCGTCCTCGGAACGGGGGTGCCGGTATCCGTGTGCGTGACGCTCGTCGATGGTCTGGTGATGGCGCGCTCGGCGTTCCACCACTCGATGAACTATCGCTCCGTTGTAGTCCTCGGCGAAGCACGTCTCGTGGAAGACGCGGAAGAGCGGCTGAAAGCGCTTCGCGCCATCGTGGATCAGATTTCACCGGAACGCTGGGATGAGGTGCGCGGGCCCAGCGCGAAGGAGCTCGCGCGTACTTACGTGTTGGCACTGCCCCTCGCAGAAGCGAGCGCCAAGGAACGACGCGGTCCTCCGGTCGACGACGAGGAGGACTACGAAATCGCCGTGTGGGCGGGGGAGATTCCCTCGCAACTTTCCTTTGGCGATCCCGTCGACGACGGACGTCTGCAACCGAACACCGCTTTGCCGCCACACCTCGCATCGTACGAGCGGAAGTCCCGCGAACCTTGAGCCCGGGCGAGCAGGCTCCGGACACGATTCTTCTCGGCGGACGGATCCTCACCATGGATCCGGCGCGGCCCCGTGTGGGTGCCGTCGCACTCTCTTGCGGCAAGATCAGCGCGTGTGGCGAGCCGAACGCGGTGCTGGCCCTGCGCGAGGCGCAGACGGAGGTGGTCGAGCTGGGCGGGCGGCTGGCGATGCCGGGCCTCGTCGACGGTCACGCCCACCCGACGAAGGGTGCCCTGGCGGAGCTCTTCTCCTGCAAGTTCCCGTTCTCCGCCGAGCCGTCGGAGATTGCCGAAGCGGTGACGGCTTTCATCGCCTCGTACCCGGGCGACTCGTGGGTGGTCGGCGGCCGTTTCGGGAGCGGTTTCTTCGAGCGAAACACGATCGCGTCACCCCGCGCTTGGCTCGATGGAATCTCGGAGGGTCGGCCCGTCTATCTCCGCGACGATTCCGGCCACAACGGCTGGGCGAATACGGAAGCCTTGGTCCGACTCGGGATCGATCGGCGCACGGTGGACCCCATCGGGGGTCGCGTCGCGCGCGACGGTTCCGGAGAGCCGACGGGGCTTCTCCTCGAACAGGCCGACGCGGATGCGCGTGCGAAGATCCCCGATTGGTCCGCCGATCAGTATCGCGCTGCCGTAATCGCGATGACGAAAATCGCGAATCGTTTCGGGATCACGGGAGTGGTCGACGCCTACGCCACCGAGCCGCTATTGCGCGCCTATCACGCCGTCGACGCGAGTGACGACCTGACGCTGTACGTCACAGCATCCCTGTCGACGCCTTTCGGCCATCGCGAGACGCCGCTCGACTACGAACGGCTGGAGGCCCTTCGCGATAGGTATGCGTCTTCTCGCGTCGATACGCGATTCGCCAAGATCTATCAGGACGGCGTGCCCACGGGCGCGCGTACCGCGGCCATGCTCGAACCGTACCTCCCCGCCGAGGGCCAGCCGGACGGCTTTCGCGGTCAACTTCACGTGGGCGAAGAGGTGTTGTCACGCGATATCGCGGAGCTCGAACGCCGGGGTTTTACCGTCAAACTCCACACTGCAGGCGACCGCTCCGTTCGCGTCGCCCTAGACGCCATCGAGGCCGCCCACGGCGCGACGGGGCGACGCGACCTTCGCCACGAGCTCGCGCACGCGGGATTGATCGATCCCCTGGACCTACCGCGATTCGCCGCACTCAACGTCGTCGCGGATCTGTCTCCCTATTTGTGGCATCCCTCGCCGGTACTCGATTCCATTCGATCGGCGATCGGACCGCGAGCCGATTGCTATTGGCCGATTCGGTCGCTTCTCGAGTCGGGGGCACCGCTGCTCGCGGGCTCCGACTGGCCCGCAGCCGTCGCGTCAATGGATCCATGGGTCGGGATCGAGGCGATGGTCACGAGGCGAGATCCCACAGGCCAAAGCACCGGGGCCTTGGGTCCCGAGCAGGCGCTCACACTCGAAGAAACCCTCGCTATCTTTACCCGGGACGGCGCCCGCGCCATGCGACGCGAAGAGATGACGGGAAGCATCGAGGTCGGCAAGTCGGCGGATCTCATCGTGCTCGACCGCGACTTGTTCGCCGTTCCGCCCACGGAGATCTCAGCGTCACGTGTCGACTTGACGTTCTTCGAAGGCGAGATCGTCTATCGACGCCCCGGATCCTAGCGGCCCGTCCACTGCGGTTCGCGCTTCTCGGAAAACGCTTTAGGACCCTCGCGCGCGTCTTCGCTCGCGCGGCGTCGCTCCTCCCACGCGTACTCCGCCTCGAAGGCCTCTCGGAGGCTCACATCGAGGCCTTCCATCGCCGCCTGTTTCGTCGCACGCACGGCCAGAGGCGCACAGCGAAGGATGTCGTTCACCCATGAGGCGACGCACGCGTCGAGCTCTTCCATCGCGACGACTTCGTTGACGAGGCCGAGCTCGTACGCGCGTGCGGCACTCATATGGCGACCGGTCAGCAGGTAGCCCATGGCCACCTTGAGCGGCAGCTGCCGCGGAAGTCGGTGAACACCCACCGCACCGGCGATCAGGCCGCGCCGCGGCTCCGGAAGGCCGAGCTCAGCCGTCTCGGCGGCAATGATGAGATCGCAGGCGAGGGCGAGTTCGAGCCCGCCGCCCAGCGCGAAGCCGTTGACTCGCGCGATCAGCGGTTTGGCAAAACGCCACCGCATCGGAAGCGGATGGGTCTCGTCGGCGAGCCGCTGCCACGAACTCCGTTGGGGTTCGTCGGCCTCGCGCGCAAGCGCCCGGTGTTTGAGATCGGCACCCGCACAAAACGCGCGGTCGCCAGCACCCGTGATAACGGCGAGCCAGATCTCCTCGTTGCGTTCGACCTCATCGAAACGCTGGGAGAGCTCCCAGCGAAGTTGGGGGTTGAGCGCATTCATCGCTTCGGGGCGATTGAGGGTGATCGTGGCGACGTGTCCCTCGAGCTTCCACGTCGTCGTCGTGCCCAGCGGTTCGCTCATGACGGCGCACTCGCAGAAGCGCGACGGTAACCGCTGAACCCCAGGTTCTCGCGCAGGATCGAGCTGCGGTAGTCCTCCTGATGGAGACCGCGCCGCTGCAGCTCGGGAACGGCGATGCGCACGAAATCTTCGTACGTCCCCGGAACGTGGCTGGCTCCGATGACGAAGCCGTCGCAGGCCGACTCGCGAAACCACTGTTCGAGCTCGTCCGCAACGCGTTTCGCCGAGCCTACGAAGGTCGGCGCCTCGCGGATGGTGCCGCGCCGGCTGAATTCGATGAAGTCGTTCACCGTCGGGTGGCTCTTCCCGGAGAGGGTCATCACGCGATCCCGCAGCGCGTGAAGTCCCGAGAGGCTCGCAATCTCCTCGTCGCTGAACGGTTCGTCCGGGGCCTTGCTGCCGAAGTCGAAGTTCATGACTTCCGAGAGAAGCGTGAGCGAGTCGATCGGCTTCGCCAGACGCTCGATTCGAGCCATCTTGTCTTCGGCTTCGCTCTGCGTCTCCGCCACGACCGGGTGGATCAAGGGAACGACTCGAAAGGATTGCGGATCGCGCCCTTGCGCTTCAGCTTCGGCACGCATCTCCGCGTAGGCGTTTTGTCCGTAGGCCAACGTCGGGAAGATCGCGAAGATCACCTCACCCCAACGGACGGCGAACTGCCGGCCGCGGCCGCTTTGCCCGGCCTGGATCACGACCGGATGGACTTGCGGCGTTTGTGGAACCGTAAAGGGACCGCGGGACCGGAAGTACGTGCCTTCGTGGTCCAAGCGACGGACTTTCTCCGGATCCGCGAAACGACCCCGCTCGCGGTCGACGACCAGGGCGTCTTCGGCCCAGCTGTTCCAGTGGCCGATCACGACCTCCATGAACTCATCGCAGCGGTCGTACCGCGTGTCGTGCGCAATCGCTTCGCGTCGCCCCATGTTGCGGGCTTCCGAGTCGTTGAGCGACGTGACGACGTTCCAAGCCGCACGCCCGCCGCTCATATGGTCGAGGGTCGAGAATTGGCGGGCGATGTGAAAGGGCTCGTGATAACTCGTCGACATGGTCGCGCCGAGCCCGATGTGTTCCGTGACCGCTCCGAGAACCGCGAGGATGGGGATGGGATCCATCTTGACGACCCGCACGCCGTGCTCCACCGCCGCCGCGTGGTCGGCGCCGTAGATGTCGGGCATCGCCAGCCGATCGTCGAAGAACAGCATGTGGAACTTTCCCCGTTCAAGGGTCTTCGCGATGTGCTGGTAGTAGTCTGCGCGCAGGAAGTCTCGACGCGCCTCGGGGTGTCGCCACGAGCCGGGGTAGTTCGAGCAGTTTTGGGCCTGCATGAAGCCCACCAGGGCCATCTGCCGATGCCCCACCGTCAGTTGCCAACGATCGGAACGCCGCGGTGGGCCAGTTCGTCGATCATGAAATCTCCTGCCCGCTAACCGAGAGGGTTTTCGCGTAGGAACTCCCGAACACGGGCGAAACCCGCTTCGACGTTCTCGGGCTCTTTCCACCGTTCGATGAGTTCCGCATTCCGTGCGAGCTTCGCCACCTCGCGCGACGTCGCTTGCGGGTGATAGGCGTCGTCGCCCATCAGGATGAGCAGCGGCGTCTCCATCTTCTGGACGTCTTCGGGGCTTGCACAGTACAAGAACTCGCCGCCGAACATCCGCGCTTTGTACGTGGCCCAGTCTTCGTCGGAGACGTCGGGGTGCTCCTCCTTCTTGTCGGCGACCCAGCCGTCGAACAGCTCGGCAAAGACGGGCCCGTTGTCGGGCGACGCGCCGATGGGTTGCAGCATCACCGCCGCGCCGGCACGCCGCGGAGCCTCTTTCAGGAAGCCGGCGATGAACGAGCCTCCGATACAGCAGCCGAGGAGATGGCAGCGATCGACGCCCAGGTGGTCGAGGAGCCCGAAGTGGTCCGCGGTGTAGCGCCCCCACCCCTCGTCCCCACCGATGGGTGCTTTCGACTGACCGGCGTTTCGCTGATCCATCGCAATGACCCGAAATTCGCCCGCAAGTCGCTCGATCGGGTTCCACGGCACGTTGCCCCACATGGGAATCGCGGAGCGCATGCCGCCCGGAGCGAACAGCAGAATCGGCTCGCCGTCTCCATGCACTTCGTAATAGATCTCTGCGCCGTCGCGCTCATACAAGGGCATCTCGGCCTCCTCGGTGGTGGCGGTTTACGCGCCGCTGGCTCCGTTCGTATCGTAGTCTATGACGACGGAGGCCTCGATGAGACAAGGCACAGAGATCGCCTGCGCGGCGAGCGGCATCGGTTTCCTCGTGTTCTACATCGTCGGTTGGTGGTTCATCGCCGGGTTCGTGCCGCCCCACGCGCCGGTCATGGAAGCCGGTGAGCTCGCGGATCGGTACCGACAGAACACCGGGACGATCCGGTTCGGGATCATGCTCGCCATGATCGGCGCGGGACTCGTGCTTCCCTTCGCGGGAGTGATCGCCGGAAAGCTCCGCCGGATCGAGCCCGATACTCACGTACTTGCGTTTACCCAACTCGCAGCAGCTGCCGTCACTTCGGTGATCTTGCTGCTCCCGACCGTGTTGTGGACCGCCGCCGCGTTTCGGCCCGAGCGGAATCCGGAATTGATCCTCCTGCTCAACGATTTCGCTTGGCTGCTGTTGCTGATGACGTTCTCGCCATTCCTCGTCCAGTTCACGTGTATCGGCCTCGCGGTACTGTCGGACAGAAGCGAGCCTCCGGTGTTCCCGCGCTGGGTCGGCTACTTCAACATTTGGGTGGCGGTGCTGGCGGTTCCCGGAGGTCTTGTCACGTTCTTCAAGACGGGGCCGTTCGCCTGGAACGGTCTTCTCGCATTCTGGCTCCCCGTCGTTGCGTTCGTCATCTGGTTCGTGGTGATGTTCTTCGTGCTGTTGCGGGCGATCCGGACGAGGGCGCCAGCCTGAAGCAAAACCAGTTCGCGAAAGATCCGTCGAGCCACGTTCCGGGAGAGCCCGGGGTCTGGGTGTTCGTCTTCGGGGACATGCTGGTCTTCGCCTTGTTCTTCGGCGTCTATGCCTACTACCGCGCGCTCGACCACGAAGCGTTTCAGACCGCTCAGACGGCTGTCGACCAAGACCTCGGTGCCTTCAATACGCTCCTACTCCTCTTGAGTTCATGGTTCGTCGTTCTCGCATTGGCGGACGCCCGCGAGCACGAAGCTCGTTTCGCACCGCGCCTCTTCCTTGCGGCGCTCGGTTGCGGAATGGGGTTCGTCGTGGTGAAGGGCGTCGAATACGCCGAGCTTCTCACTTCGGGAGTCGGGATTACGACCAACGACTTCTTCACGTACTACTTCATCTTCACGGGTCTTCACCTGGTGCATCTCCTGATCGGACTCGGTGTCCTGGTGTTTCTCATCGGTTGGGTCCGAAAACGCGGATCCGGACGCGACGACAAGTTCCTCGAGAGCGGTTGCATCTATTGGCACATGGTCGATCTCCTGTGGATCGTCCTGTTTCCCCTGCTGTACTTGATGCCATGAGCGAGTTTCTGAAACACGTCCTCGGACAGCGCGTGACGTTCGTGTGGCTGGCCCTCGTCGCGGCGACGGCGTTTTCCTGGGCGATGGGCACGGGTGAGCCGGGGGAGGGCGGCCTCGGTCGCCCGGACGTCACGGCTCTCCTCATCGGCGTCGCGATGCTGAAGGCCCGTCTCGTGATCCGATTTTTCATGGAAGTCCGCGAAGCTGCGCTGCCGTTGCGCGTATTGTTGGACGTCTGGTGCGCAGGGGTGGGCGTTGTGGTCATCGCGCTCTTGTGGGGCGCAGCTTAGGGCCTTGGTATGCTCGCCAGTCCACGACCCGCAGAGACGAAAGGAAATTCTCATGACAGATCGCGTCGACGCCATTGTGATCGGAGCCGGAGTCGCCGGCCTGTATGCCCACTACAAGCTGCGCGAGCTCGGAATGACCGCCCGCGGTTTTGAGGCGGCGAGTGGTGTCGGCGGAACCTGGTACTGGAACCGGTATCCCGGCGCCCGGTTCGATTCGGAGAGCTACTCCTACCAGTATTCCTTCTCGAAAGACTTGATCGATGAATGGAACTGGTCGGAGGAATTCGCGGCCCAACCCGAAGTCGAGCGCTACCTGAATTTCGTCGCGGACAAGTGCGACCTGCGGCGGGATATCGAGTTCAACGCCCGGGTTCGCACCGTCCGCTACAACGAAGCCGAAAAAATCTGGGAGGTCGAAACGGAGAACGGGCTGCGCGCCGAAGCGCAGTTCGTGCTCGCCGCGACCGGGCTGCTTTCAGCCCACCAATTCCCGGACTACGCCGGGGTCGAAGACTTTCAGGGCGAATCGCTCCACACCGCGCGCTGGCCGAAAGAGGGCGTCGATTTCTCGGGGAAGCGGGTCGGCATCATCGGTACGGGGCCGACGGCCGTTCAGTTGATCCAGACCATCGCACCCGAAGTCGGCCACCTCACCGTCTTCCAACGGACGGCGAACTGGTGCACGCCGCTGCGCAACCGCCCGATCGAACCGGAGCGCGGGCAGCAGCTGAAAGACAATGCGGAAGAGGTGTTTGAGACCTGCAAGCGCTCGTTTGCCGGTTTCATTCACGAGATGGACGAGCGCGCCGGCGAAGACGTTCCCAAGGAAGAGCGGTGGGCGCACTACCAAGAACTCTACGATCGCGGCGGGTTCGCGCTGTGGCTCGGCAACTACTCCGACACCTTCACGAGCCAAAAAGTCGCGGATGAGATCGCGGAGTTTCTCGCGGAAAAGATTCGGGAACGCGTCCACGATCCGGAAACCGCCGAAAAACTGATTCCCAAGAACCACACGTTCGGGACGAAGCGAACGCCCGGTGAGAAGAACTTCTACGAGGCGTTCAACTACGACCACGTCGACTTGATCGACCTGCGCGCGACCCCCATCGAGCGGATTACGGAGACGGGTATTCAGACGTCGGATCAGTCCTACGAGCTCGACGCCATCGTCTACGCGACGGGCTTCCACACGCTGACGGGTGAGCTTCTGCGTATGGATATCCGCGGAGCCGACGGGCTCTCGCTCGAAGAAAAGTGGAAGGACGGTCCGCGGACAAACCTCGGTGTGCAGTTCGCCGGGTTCCCGAACTTTTTCGCCGTCATGGGTCCCCACAACCCCGCCGCTTTCTGCAACCTGACGCGCTGTCTCGAAAACAACGTCGAGTGGATCATCGACTGCATCGCGCACATGCGAGAGAAAGGCTTCACGACCATCGAGACGACCAGCGAGGCCGAAGATGCCTGGACCGAGCGCTGCCACGAGTCGGCACGCGGGCTCTTGATTGACGAGATGCGAGACTCCTGGTTCTTCGGAAACAACAATCCCACGGGCGAACGGGGTCAGTTCTTGTTGTTCGCCGGAGGGGTCCCGGCCTACCGAGAGATCTTCGCCGACATTGCGGCGAAGGGTTACGAGGGCTTCGAGCTGCGCTAGACGCTCAGTCTTCGTCTTCGATCGAAGGCACGAGTTCCATCACCGCGCGTCGAAACGACTCGCTTCGCACCGGCTTCGGCAGCGAAACGCTCGGTGCCGTGATCCGGACGGCGTCGAACGGTGCTCCGCCGCTGATCAGGATCGCCGGGGACAGGCACCCTTGAGCGCGCAGAGAGAGAAGCGCTTCGACGCCTGTCATGAGCGGCATGTGATGATCGACGACGAGAAGATCGGGCGGAGGGTCATCGCCCGACAAGGCGAGGCGGTGGAACTCGCTGCCGTTGGTGGCCTCGACGACGTCGAACCCCAGAGGCTCGAGCCATCGTTTGAGCAGCCTTCGGACCGACTCGTCGTCGTCGCCGATCACTGCACGACGCCCCTCGCTTTGCCCGCGTTGCTGGGTCTTCATTTCCTTGACGCGGCGCTGTAGCCCCTGCCGGCTCATGGCGAGCATGCGGGCGGCTTCGCTGAAATTCCCGTCTGAAAGGGCCAGCGCCTGGTCGACGGCTGCGTTGCGCACGTCGCGAATCAGCTTTCGCAGCGGCACGCTGGGAACGGCTTGCCGGACGAGAGGCTCGATCGGTTTCGGTTCGGCGAGCACTTCGCGGATCACGCGCTCGAGCGCCGCCTGTCGGAACGGTTTGTCGATGAGATGGCGAACACCGTGCGTCGCGAGATCGAACGCTTCCGTTCTTGTCGCATTCCCGGTAATTGCGATTACTGCCGGCGCCGGGCTCATGCGCCCGAGCTCGGATGCCAACTCGACCGCGGAACCGTCCGGCAACAACACGTCGAGTAACACGAGGTCGGGATGCCATTCAACGAGGGTGGCGCGGGCTTCCGCGATGCTGCCGGCCGCACGAGCCTCGTAGCCCCACGCTTTGAGCGCAGGTAACAAGCTGTCCCGCACTGGCGCGCTGTCGTCAACCAGAAGGACTTTGCGAGCTACGCGAGCTTCTGTGTACGACCCATCCGAGGCCATGCGAGACCGAGATTTACAGCACTACAATCCTCAAAGGTACGCCGCAAAAGTTGCAATTGATGTCAGTGTTTTTGAACAGGGTGTATAAGACGAGTAGAATCGAGCACTTAGGCAGTGGTAACGACGACTGAGGAATTTAAACGCATGGCGATTCGAATCGACCCGAAGACGGGCCTGAAAATCTTCAATACTCGCGCCGCAATCGCGAATGACAAGATCACGGGCAAAGGCTATTCGCCCGTCGAAGATCGGGCGTTGACGACGCTTCCGCCGCCGCCGGCGGGCGCGGTCTTCAACGCGGAAGAGCAGGCGAAATACCGCGCGTTCAAGGAAGCGCGCCGCGGCGCCGCCGACTACATGGCCATGGACGGGGAGTGGAGTGGCTACCTCGAGGACGTGTATTCCGCAGATCCGGTGCCGCGCGAAGCGCTCACCGACGAGTGCGAAGTTCTCGTGATCGGCGCGGGATTCGCCGGGCTCCTCCTCTGGCACAAGCTCAGCCGTGCGGGCTTTCACGACGTTCGTTTCTGCGAGAAGGGAGGAGACGTCGGCGGTACGTGGTACTGGAACCGCTACCCCGGAATCGCGTGCGACGTCGAGTCCTACAGCTACCTGCCGCTCCTCGAGGAGATGGAGTACTTCCCGACGATGAAGTTCGCGTCGGGTTTCGAGATCCTCGAGTACTGCCAAAGCATGGCGGAGAAGTTCGGCTTCTACGACCACTGCTTGTTCCATACGACGGTCGAAAAAACCGAATGGGACGAAGCGGAGGGTCGCTGGACCGTGTACACCGATCGCGGCGACGCCATGCGCGCGCGCTTCGTGATCCTCGCGAACGGCATCCTCACGAGCCCAAAGCTCGCGCGCATCGAAGGGATGGAGACCTACCGAGGCGACTCGTTTCACACGTCGCGCTGGAATTACGATGTCGATCTCAAAGGGAAGCGCGTCGGCATCATCGGGACCGGAGCGACAGCGGTGCAGGCGATCCCAGAGCTCGCGAAGGTCGTCGGTGAGCTCTTCGTCTTTCAGCGGACACCTTCGTCAATCGATGTCCGCGACCAGCGCGCGACGACGCCCGAGGAGATCGAAGCTTGGGCGAAGGAGCCCGGCTGGGCGAAAGCGCGCCGTGCGCGTTTCGCGAAGATTTCCTCGGGGCGGACGGCGATCAAAGCGAACGACGACTACCTGGCGGGCAAGGTCGCGGACTTCAAGGAACGCAAGAAGCACGACCGAGAGCTCACTCCCGAAGAACTCGTCCAGAAACAGCTCGATTCGAACTTTCGCATCATGGAGCAGATCCGTGCGCGCGTAGACGCGATCGTCGAGGATCCGAAAACCGCCGAGGCGCTGAAGCCCTACTACCCCTACGCGTGCAAGCGGCCCACCTTCCACGACGAGTACCTACCGACCTTCAACCTCCCCCACGTCACCCTGGTCGACACGGCGCCGCGCGGCGTGAGCCTGATCAACGAGCGGGGCGTGGTTCACGAGGGGACGGAATATCCGCTCGACGTACTGATCTACGCCACGGGCTTCGAGTGGATGGCCACCTCCACGTTCAACATGGTCGTCGGTCGCGGCGGGCGCACGCTGAGCGAAAAATGGAGCAGCGAAGGCACGAAGACCTTTCTCGGTCTGCACAGCGAAGGCTTTCCGAACCTGTTCATCGTTTCCGGGCCCCAGGGCGGCGGCGGGAGCTTCAACTTCACGGACGCGATTGAAACCCACGGTGAATACATTTTGTGGATGCTCGAGGCGATGCGCGATCGCGGCATCGACATCGTCGACGTCAAGAGCGCTGCGGAACAAGAGTACGCCGAGCACTGCCGCGTCGCGGACATCCGTACCGCGCCGCTCCGGGACTGCATCTCCTACTACAACGGCCACGGGGAAGCGGAGCCGGGTAGCCTCGCGTACTACGGGGGCGGCCACTGGCACAAGTACCGAATCCGCGCGCAAGAGACGCTCGAGCCCTACGTCTTCGAGAGCCGCCCAAACACAGGTTGACTCCCTGGAGGGCGCAAGAAAAACGCAATAGTTGCGCATGAAAGTTGTGATCGCGGTCACGAAACGCGCCTTCTCTGGCCTATAGTGGGTCTGTCGAACCATTGTTGAGGCGAAATGGGTCGCTACCGACGCATTCGATGCCTGGGTTGAGATGGACGCCTTTTTCTTTGCCACGACCGCTGTCACCGTTCTCAGCCTGGCCGTTCTGCTCCTGCGCCTCGACTGACGGGCGATCGCGCGAAGGGCTCCCTGGGATAGGCTGGGTGAAACCCATTCCGCCCGGGAGCCCCAGCCTTGGACCGAAACTTCCAGTCGATCGAAACGAACGGCATCACCCTGCGCGTCGTCATCGAAGGCGACGGGCCTCTCGTCGTCCTCCTCCACGGATGGCCGCAATGCTGGTACCTGTGGCGGCACCAAATCGATCCGCTGGTTCGCGCTGGCTATCGCGTCGCGGTG
The DNA here is from genome assembly GCA_965223705.1 of Myxococcota bacterium. Taxonomy (GTDB): domain Bacteria; phylum Myxococcota_A; class UBA9160; order UBA9160; family UBA6930; genus UBA6930. The sequence goes on from OZ245015.1 coordinate 1,742,689, forward strand.
CCCGACCAACGGGGCTACGGCGGAAGCGACTGCCCGGAAGACGTTGAAGCCTTCGGCATTCGCGAGCTCGCCGGCGACGTGCGTGGGATCGCAGAGGCCCTGGGCTACCGGGAGTTCGTCGTCATCGGGCACGACTGGGGCTGCATCGTCGCGTGGAACACCGCACTGCTTCACGCGGACGCCTGTCGCGCGGTCATGGGCTTGTCCGTCCCGTTCTGGCGCGTAGGCCCCGAGATCGTCAGCCCAGAGGGCATGGACGAGCAATTCTGGTACATCCGGTACTTCCAGGAGCCGGGCGTCGCGGAGCGCGAGCTCGATCGCGATCTCGGGAAGAGTTTGCTGACGATTCACGCGTCGCTCGCCGGCGACGCCGACCCGCAGACGGCGTGGATGCAACAGGGCGAGTTCCCACGCGGCGCGGGGCTCCTCGACACATTGCCCCAACCCAAGGGAATCCCGGCGTGGATGTCGCAAGAGGATCTCGATACGTACGTCGAGATCTACCGCCGACACGGGTTCCGCGGTGGGCTCAATTGGTATCGGAATATTCCGACGAACAGCGAGCGGACCCCCGAGCTCGAGGGACGGCGATTCGCGCAGCCGGCGGCGTTCGTCGCCGGACGGCTCGACAACGTGCTGCTCTACGATCCGGAATGGCGCGAACCCTTTGAAGCGAGCTTCGATGACCTTCGTTTCCTGACCCTCATCGACGGCGCAGGCCACTGGGTCCAAGCCGAGAAGCCCGAAGAAACCAATCGCGAGATTCTGCGCTTCCTGAAGAGCGTCGACGGATGAGTCTGTGGCAGAGCGCGGAGCGCGTAGCCGCGCAAACGCCTGAATCCCGAAACCGCTACGTCGACTTGCTTCGGGCGTTCTCGATCGCGTCCGTGGTGCTCGGGCACTGGATCATGGCCGCCCCGCGGTTCGCGGGCGGCCGCGCCGAACTCCTTCACCTTCTCGACGTCGTTCCCTGGTCTCATTGGCTGACGTGGGGCTTCCAAGTGATGCCCGTCTTCTTCTTCGTCGGCGGCTTTTCGAACGGGACATCGTGGGACGGGGCGAAGCGTCAAGGGCAGTCGTACGCCGTGTGGCTCGAGGCTCGTCTGCGCCGCCTCCTCGGTCCCGTCATCCCCCTCGTTCTCCTGTGGGCGGCCCTCGGACTTGCGGGAACACTGATTGGTGTGCCCGCGCCGATGATTCGGATCGGTTCGCAAGTGGCGCTCGTGCCGATCTGGTTTCTCGCGATCTACCTGGTGATCGTGATGTGCGTCCCGCTGACCCGCACGTTGTGGCACCGCTACGGGGTGGCGAGCATCGCGGCGCCCGCGCTGCTCGCGGTCGTCGTCGACGTCGTGTTTTTCAACACCGAGGCCCGCGGCCTCGGTTGGCTCAACTACCTGTTCGTATGGAGCGCGGTTCATCAGCTGGGTTATGCGTGGCAAGCGGGACTGCTGACGGCGTCGCGCGTCGCGCTCCTCTTTCCCGTCGGACTGGGGCTCCTCCTGGTTCTCACCCAAGTCGGTCCCTACCCGACGAGTCTCGTCGGCGTTCCCAGCGAGGCGGTGAGCAACACCACGCCTCCGAAGCTCCCGCTGCTCGCTCTCGCGATGGCTCAGGTCGGGCTTCTGCTCACAATCGAAGCGCCACTGCGGCGGTGGCTCTCGCGACCACGGGTCTGGACGGCCGTGGTGTTGGTCAACGGGCTCATCATGGCGCTTTTCTTATGGCACAGCACCGCGATGATGCTGGTGATCGGGGCCGCCTTCGGCGCGGTGCCCACGGTGCTCGCGGTGGAACCGGGAAGCGCTGCCTGGTGGTTCCTTCGCCCGCTGTGGGTCGCGGTCTTCGCTGTTGCCACGCTACCACTGCTGCTGTTGTTCACGCGCGTCGAGCGCCGGATCGCCCGACCACCGGATCCGGCGATTCCCCTCACGCGACTACTCGCTGGAGCCTGCCTCCTGTGCGGAGGCTTGGCCTTGCTCGCGCTAGGCGGAGTGCAGGGGGGCCCGCTCCTGGGGCTCGACCTCGTAGCGGTCTGCCTGCCTCTCGTGGGGGGCACCCTGGCCGGTTTCGGTCCCCACGTCTTTTTCCGCCGTCGCTCGCACTAGCCCACAAGAGCGCGGGCGCGCGTTAAGATGCGCGTCCACCCTAGCGAGTTGGAGCGATCTGTGGCGAATCTCCGTTTTGGTCTTTGGTACGACTTCCGCAATCCGCCGGCCTGGAAGCAGGACGGGACGAAGCTCTACCGTGAAATCATCGATCAGTGCGTCCGAGCCGAGGGACTCGGCTGGGACGACGTCTGGCTCTCCGAGCATCACTTCCTCGACGACGGGTACACGCCCTCCATGCTGCCGTTGGGTTGCGCGATTGCCGCGCGGACGGAGCGCGTCGAGATCGGGACGAGCGTCTTGTTGTTGCCCCTCCACGATCCTGTTCGCGTCGCCGAGGATGCCGCTACGCTGGACGTGCTCTCCGGCGGTCGGCTGCAGCTGGGCTTGGGCGTCGGTTATCGGGTCGAGGAGTTCACCGGCTTCGCGATCGATCGCAAAGAGCGTGCGAAGCGGATGGACGAAGAGCTCGAGATCATCCGCCGTCTATTCGACGGCGAGCGTCTGACTCACGAGGGCAAGTACTACACCTACCGCGACATCGAGCTGTTCCCGCAGCCCGTCCAGAAGCGAGCCAAGCTCTGGGTGGGGGGCTTTAGTGAGCCGGCGGTGCGGCGCGCAGCGCGTCTCGGCGACGGTTATATCGCGATCGGCCCGATGGCTCCTTTCGTCGAGATGTACCTCGATGAGCTCAAGAAACAGGGCAAAGACCCGGCTCAGCAAGAAATCGCCGGCGGCTTCCCGTGGCTCCACGTGTCGCGAGACCCCGAAGCGCGCTGGAAGGAGGCCCAGAAGCACTTCGAGTACCAGACGAACTGTTACGCGAAGTGGTTCACCGGAGCGGGCATGGACTTTTTCCATCCTGTGAGCTCGAGGCCCGAACTCGAAGAGCAGGGCACGAATATCGTGACGCCCGAACAGGCGGTTCAGATGATCGAGGACTACGCGAAGGAAACGCAGATCACGCGTTTCTATTCCTGGACCGTGCCTCCGGGAATGCCGCCGTCGTGGAGCGATGAGCACATTGAACTCATGGCGAAGGAAGTGATTCCGAACTTTCGCTAGGTCCGGATCCTCGCATTTCGACTGCGCACGATGCTAAAGAGCCCGAGGAGGAGCACCGCGCTGACAAGGGCTAAGGCCGTCGGTGCGACCGCTGCGACACGCCGACGGATTGGCCCTTCCGACTCGATTCGGAACGAGGCTTCGCTCGTCCCCGGCGCGTAGGCCACGGTCTCGAGCTTGACGGTCAGGCGGTCGGCGCGGAACGAAGTCGTCGCGTCGAGTCCGTCGGAGAGCGTCGTAAAACCCGTGACGCCGTGTGGGCGGCCCCGCCAGTCGAGGCCCGTCAGATGGATCGTGAGTGTGCCCGGAGCGAGGACGGGGGCGCCCGTCGGGTTGTCGATGACCAGGCGGAGCGTGTCGCCGGACACATCGACACCGAGCTGTGCGCCGCTCGCGCGATGGACGGTGGTGTGCCATTCCGGGTGGGGGCCGACGGTGGCTTCGGAACGAAGCAGGGTTGTCTTGCGATCCAGGAGGTTCGCGGTCACCTCGACTGTCGCGGTGTCGCCGTACAGCCGGTCTTCCCGAAGCACGGCGTACCCCGCCCCAGCAGCGGCTGAGAAGACGAAGAGCAAGAACAAGCCAAGAACACGCAACACCGCCGCGGACCCCCATTCCCTCCGTGGGAAGTGGGTGCCGCTCGCGTCCGGGCAAGTGGCGGAAAAACCGCTCGTTTAGGCGCGACGGACCGGGCGGAGCGGGAGCTCTCGCGCCGGTTGTCCGGTCAGCGCTTGAAGCGCGTTGCACACGGCTGGTGCGATCGGCGGCGTCGACGGCTCGCCAACCCCTCCGAGCGGCGCGTCGCTGTCGACGATGACCGTCTCGATCTCGGGCATCTCACGCATACGCAACACGGGGTAGCGATCGAAGTTGCCTTCCACGGCACGCCCTCGCTCGATGGTGATCTGACCGTAGAGCGCGGCGGAAAGTCCGTACACGATGCCGCTTTCCATTTGGGCTGCGATGATGCCGGGGTTGATGGCCAGGCCACAATCGACGGCGCACACGACGTTGTGGACACGCACGGAGCGGTCGGCTGCGAGGGACACTTCGACGACCTCGGCCACGACACTTCCGAAACACTCGTGAACCGCGACCCCGCGCGCCCGTCCTTCCGCGACGCGTTTCCCCCAGCCCGCTTTCTCGGCGGCCGCTTCGAGGACGCGGCGGTGCCTCGGGTGATGCGACAAGAAGCGGTGTCGTAGCTCGACCGGGTCCTTGCCACCGGCGCGCGCGAGCTCGTCGAGGAAGCACTCGGTGACGTACGCGTTCTGCGAGCTCCCTACGGAGCGCCAAAAGTGGGGAGGGACCGGAACATCGGCGGCGTTGTAACGCACTTCGAGGTTCTGGATCGCATAAGGCAAGTTGGCAGCGCCTTCGACGGAGGTGCCGTCGACGTCGCCCTGGAGCCAGCCTTTGCTCCCCAGAATGCTCGGGCACGCCAAACGGTGTTGCCAGGCAAGGGGCCAGCCTTCGGCGTCGAGGGCGCCTCGGAAACGGTGCGCCGATACCGGTCGATAGGCCCCCGCTCGCATGTCGTCTTCGCGCGAGTAGACGACCTTGACGGCACTTCCCGCGGCCCTCGAGCAATGCACGGCGTCCGCGACGAAATCGTTGACCGATCGGCGCCCGAAGCCACCGCCCATAAACGTGGTGTGCACCGCGATGCGCTCCAGGGGCAGGCCCGTGATGGCGGCTGCGGTGTCTTGGGCACCTGTCGGCGACTGGGTCGGCGCGAAGAGCTCGCAACGATCCTCGGTGACGTGAGCGGTGCAGTTCATCGGTTCCATCGTCGCGTGGGCGAGGAACGGTACGTGGTAGGTCGCTTCGATCGGTGATTCGGCGCGGTGAAGCGCCGCTGCGGCATCGCCTTCGCTTCGCACCACGCGACCGCCGGTGAGCGCGGCCGTGCACCGTTCGCGGATCTTCGCACTATCGAGCGCGCCGTGAGGCCCCTCGTTCCACTCGAGTACGAGCGCTTCGACGCCTTGGCTCGCCGCCCAGTAGTGGTCGGCGATGACCGCGACACCGGTGGGGATCTCTTTCACGGCTCGGACGCCGTCGATCGCCAGGGCGCGTTTCGCGTCGAGGCTCTCTAGCGCGCCTCCAAAGCTCGGCGGATGTGCCACCCGCGCGGTCTTGAGTCCGTCCATTTGGACGTCGATCCCGTAGACCGCTTCGCCCCGGACTTTGACTTCCGAATCGAGGCGGGGGAGTGTGCGGCCGATCAATCGAAAGGTTTTCGGATCTTTGAGTTGAGGGCGCTTGGGGACCGGCAGCTCGCTCGCCCGCTGGGCGACGGCGCCGAAGGACACGCGGCGGCCCTGCGAGTCGATCACGTAGCCCGCTTCGGCACGACACTGGCTGGCGGAAACGCCCCACGAGTCGGCCGCTGCCGCGACGAGCATCTCGCGGGCGGCCGCACCCGCCCGACGAAGTTGGTCATAGCCCTTGCGAACACTCGTGCTTCCGCCGGTGCTCTGTCGGCCGTAGCGCGCGCGATCGGCGGGCGCGTGTATCGAGTGGACGTTTCGCCAGTCGGCCTCGAGCTCTTCGGCGAGGATCATCGGTAGAGCCGTCAGAACGCCTTGGCCCATTTCCGCTTCCGGTACCACCAGGGTCACGCGATCGTCGGTACCGATTCGGATCCAGGCGTTGATTTCCGGCGACTCGACCGACGCGCCGTGTGACCTCGAGGCCGTCAGGGGAAAACCGATCGCCAGGCCGGCGCCCGTTGCCACCGAAACGCCGAGAAACGCCCGTCGGGATAGGCCTGTCATTCGGCGATCTCCTTGGCGGCGCGGTGTATGGCGCGGCGGATCCGGTTGTACGTGCCGCATCGACACAAGTTGCCGGACATGGCTTCGTCGATGTCGCGATCGGTCGGCTGCTTGTTTCGCGCGAGGAGAGCGACCGCGGACATGATTTGCCCGGGTTGGCAATAACCGCATTGCGGGACGTCTTCGGCGATCCAGGCGCGCTGGACCGGATGCAGTTCGCCGGCGGAGAGGTCTTCGATGGTCCGGATCTCACGACCTTGCGCGGCCGCGACGGTCAGTTGGCAAGAGAAGGTCGGCATCCCGTCGAGGTGTACGGTGCACGCTCGGCATTGACCGACGCCACAACCGAACTTCGTTCCCGTGAGACCCAGGAGATCGCGCAAAGCCCAGAGGAGGGGCATGTTCTCGCTCGCCTCGACTTGCCGCTCCGAGCCGTTGATGCGGAGGGTGAAACGCGCCATGGCTTTCCTTTCGATTTCCCCGAGAAGGGTACCGGCCCCGGAGCGCGCCGCTAACGCGAAACGGTCAAGAAGAAGACCCAGAGCGCGACTCCGAGGATGAGCGCCCAGGAAAGGCGACCCCGGCGGGAAGAAGCTCGGAGCGGCGTCTCATCCATCGCAACTGCGTCCGATCGGTCCTCGATGAGAAGCGCCCGCGCCCGGTCCGCGTACTCATCAGCGACTTGTACTTTGACGCCTTCGACGGCGTTTGCGTAGAGCCAGTAGGCACCGACCACGTATTCGTCTGCGACGAACGCGGGGATGCCTTCGCTCTCGAGGAATGCCCGGGCGACGTGGGCGCTCGTCGGCTCGTCAAAGCGGGCAACCGTCTTCACAGAACCTCCTCGTCGCGTTGCATACGCGCCCCGAAGGGGTTCAGTTACGTCGACGTTTCTTCGCCCGGTTTCCGCTCTCGTGGGTGAGCTCGAGTGCTTTCTCGGCGACGGCCCGAGCTGCGGCTTCGGCACTTTCGAAGACTTCGTCGGCGAGCCGTTGCTTGGCCGTCTGCAGATCCCCCGCGCCGAAGGAGGTCTCGACCTTCGGTTTCAGCGCAAAGATGTGACCCATGTGCACGGACGCAGCGCGAAACGCCGGCGTGTCTTTTTCGCTCTCAGCCAATGGAACCTCCCGACTTCTTGCACAGACGCAAGAGGGCCGGAGCTCGGATGACCCGAACCCCGGCCCCAGCATACTCGGCGATGCCTGGCGGCCCTAGACGCCGGCCTCCTTCGTCGTCTTGACGATGGCAGCGGCGACCTTGTAGGGATCGGCGTTCGAAGCCGGCCGCCGATCTTCCAGACGGCCTTTCCAGCCGCCTTCGACGGTCGCGACGGGGATGCGGATCGAAGCGCCTCGGTCCGAGACCCCGTAACTGAACTGGTCGATCGACTGCGTTTCGTGGAGGCCCGTCAGACGTTGGTCGTTGTCGGACCCGTAGACCGCGATGTGCCGGTCGATGTTCTTCCCGAATTGCTCGCAGATTTTCGTGAAGGTGTCTTCCTTGCCCGACGTCCGCATGACTTCGTTCGAGAAGTTCGCGTGCATCCCTGAACCGTTCCAATCGGTGGCGCCCAAGGGCTTCGGGTGCCATTCGATAGCGTAGCCGTGCGCTTCCGCGGTTCGCTCGAGCAAGTAGCGCGCGACCCAGGTTTCGTCACCGGCGCGTGCCGCGCCCTTCGCGAACACCTGGAACTCCCACTGGCCCGCCGCGACTTCCGCGTTGATGCCTTCGACGTTGAGGCCCGCTTCGAGACACAAGTCGAGGTGCTCTTCGATAACCGGACGACCGTACGCGTTGTCTGCGCCAACGGAGCAGTAGTAGGGACCCTGCGGGCGCGGGTAGCCGGCCCTCGGAAAGCCCGGTGGTAGGTTCGTCGCCGGATCCCACAGGAAGTATTCCTGCTCGAAGCCGAACCAGAAATCGTCGTCATCGTCTTCGATGGTCGCCCGGCCGTTCGATTCGTGGGGTGTACCGTCCGCGTTCAGGACTTCGTTCATCACCAGGTATGAGTTCTTGCGCCCGGGATCCGGAAACACGGCCACCGGCTTCAGCAAACAGTCGGAGTCGCTGCCGTCCGCCTGCTCGGTGGAGCTTCCGTCGAAGGACCACATCGGGCAGTCTTCGAGCTTCCCGCTGAAGTCGGGTTCGACGCGGGTCTTACTGCGCAGGGATTGGGTGGGCTTGTAACCGTCCAGCCAGATGTATTCCAGCTTGCTCTTCATGGTGTGCTGTGCTCCTCCACGTGCATGAGTCGATTCCGTCGAGCCAGATGCAAGAGTCGTTCCGGCCCAAAGGGTGGCCTCGACGCGTGACCACACGTGAAATGCGGTGGGAAAGTGCCGACGCCTGCTTATTGGGCACCGCATGCTCGACAATCAGGCACCGGCGCGCTTGGGCAGCGGCAGAATGATGCAACAGCGCCCGCATCGGGGTCAATCCGCTCAGCGGAGATCGCTTGCCCATGCCTGCAGACCGTGAACAAACTCCTCACTGCTCTGGATGCGCTCCTCGGGGTCCTTGGCCAACGCGCGGAGGGCGAGCTGCTCGAGCACTTCGGGGACCTCGAAGTCCGTGAGTGTCGAAGGCGGGGGCGGCGGCGCTTCGAGAATCTGGTCCGTCATGCCCCGAACCGTCTCCGCCACGAATGGGGTGCGGCGGGCCAGGATCTCGTAGAGGACGACTCCCACGGTGTAGATGTCCGTGCGGTAGTCGATGGCGGGATCTCGGCGGATCTGTTCGGGGGACATGTACGCGGCCGTGCCCTGCAAATTGCCCTGGCCGGTGAGAGAGGTGGGCGCCGCTTCGTCGAGCGCCGGTTCCTCGGGCGGAAGATCGTCCGGGGTTCCATCCTCGTTCCAGACCTTCGCCAGCCCCCAGTCCATCAGGACGACCTCGTTGAAGGGGCCGACCAAGACGTTTTCGGGCTTGATGTCGCGGTGAATCACCCGGTGGCTGTGGGTGTACTCGAGTGCGTAGAGAACCTCGAGGACGACGTCGACGAGCTGGGTCAGGTCGTAGCGCTCGCGGTACTCGGGTTCGAGAAGCTCTCGCAAGGTATATCCGTGAACGAGCTTCATGGTGAAGTAGGGCTGTCCGCGGTTGTCACGACCGAGCTCGTAGACGGGCACGGTGTTCGGGTGCTGCAACATCGCGCTCACCCGGGCTTCTCGGACGAAGCGCCGCTGCTCGGTCGTGTCGTCGACGAACTCGGGCTTGAGCTTCTTGTAACAGACGATCCGACCCAGGAGCATGTCCTTACACGACTGAATGATGCATTTGCCGCCGCGGGCGATGGTCTTGAAGTAGGCGTAACGCGTGCTGGGATTGAGCTTCTCGGGAAGCGGACGATCCGTTTCTTCCAGGGTGACTCTGGCGTAGCGATCGTCCGGCTGCTCGGGGAAGCGCGTCATACGTGGAGAGTCTACTTTCAAACCCAGTGAGAATCATGATTCGATTCGCAGCCCTTTGTTTGCTCGGAATGATCGCCCAGCCTTCGGGCGCTGTGGACGCGATCTATTCCGGCGGACGTTTTTTCACCGGGAACCCCGCGAAGGTCTGGGCCGAAGCCTTGGCGGTGTCCAAGGGCAAAATCGTCGCGGTCGGCGACGAAGCCTCGGTGATGGCGCTCGCAAAAGAAGGCACGCTGTTTCGCGACCTGGGCGGACGGATGGCCATGCCGGGTATCCACGACACGCACATGCACGCCGCCGTCGCGGGGCTGCAGAAACGCGTCGAGTGCGGTTTCCAGCCGACATCCCTCGAGCAAGTCACCACCGTTCTCGCGGGTTGTGTCGAAGATCTGTCGCCCGGCGCATGGCTGCGGGGCGGCGCGTGGAACGAGGGCTTGTTCCCGCCGGGCGCCGCTCCGAAGACTCTGCTCGACACCATCGCGCCGAATCACCCGGCCTTCCTGATGGACTGGTCCTATCACAACGCATGGCTGAACTCGGAAGCGCTCCGGCAACTGGGGATCTCGAAGGAAACGCCCGATCCGCCGGGCGGCGCGATCGTCCGCGACGCGGCGACCGGCGAGGCCACCGGCATTCTCCTCGACAACGCGGCGTATAACTACCTACGCAAACTCCCCGAGTACGATCTCGACGAGCGCACTCAGGCGCTCGCCTGGAGTCTCGAGCGCATCGCCGATTACGGCGTCACCACGATGAAAGCCGCGCTGGTCACGCAATCCATCCTCGAGGCCTACGACGCACTCCGGCGGGAAGGAAAGCTTCCGGTGCGCGTCAAGGTGAGTCTGTCGTGGAAGAGCGCGTGGGCGAAGTCTCACGCGGCCGAACGCGACCTCATCGCCGATCGCCGCGCCTACGCACACGAGGGCGTCGACACGTCCTTCGCGAAGATCATGGTCGACGGGATTCCACCGACGTACACGGCCGCACTACTCGAACCGTACGCGCCGAGCGAAGCTCACGGAAGCCATCACCGCGGAGAACTCATGCTCGATCCCGAGGAGCTCGCCGCCGATGTCATCCGTCTCGATGCCTCCGGACTGACGGTGAAGATGCACGCGACGGGCGATCGCTCCGCACGAGTTGCCCTCGACGCCGTTGCGGCGGCGCGAAACGCGAACGGCGACAGCGGTCTCATCCACGAAGTCTCTCACGCAGGAATGATCCATCCCGACGACATTCCGCGTTTCAAGAAGCTCCGCGTCGCGGCCGAGATGTGTCCGATCCTGTGGTATCCGATCCCCGGTCTCACTTGGGCGAAGTGGCTCGGCGAAGAGCGCGCGAAGTTGTGGCCCGTGAGAACGCTTCTCGAGGCCGGCGTGCTCGTCATCTACGGCTCGGACTGGCCGGTGGTGCCCACGCCCAACCCGTGGCCGGGCATCGAGGCGATGGTGACGCGCCGCGATCCGGCGAGCTCCGACGGGCCGCAGGATTGGCCGGAGCAGGCGATCGACTTGGCATCGGCGCTGCGCATCTTCACGGCCAACGGCGCGATCGCGAACAAGGTCGGCGAAAGCTCGGGAATTCTCGCTCCGGGGCGCGACGCCGATTTCATCGTTCTCGACCGGCACCTCTTCAAGGTGCCGACGAGCGATATCGGTGATACGCGCGTGCTTCTTTCCGTGATCGGCGGCACAGTCGTCTTCGATCGACTCTGAGGGCTCAAGGCCTCGGCCGAGGTCTCCGATTCGAAGGCGATGGTCGGAAGGTGCACTCGATTCCTGCTCGCGGGATGGCTCGCGCTCGCGTCGGCTCCGGCGTCCGCGCAGCAGGGAAAGTCCTGCGATACCGCCCGTGCGCAAAGCGTTCAGCTTCTGATCCTGGCTTCGTCTCAAAAGGTCGACGCCTATGTCAAAACCCTGAAAGGCGTCGTCGTGGTTCGGCGCGATCCGACCACGGCGGTCCTCGACGACGGTCGGGTGATCACCTCCGACGTATCGGCGACGACCGACCACCTGAACGCCCTCGGCTGGGCCAACTTGCCGATCCAGGTGGTGGCTTCATTTCGCACGGCGCCGCAACGTCGCGCCAAGGGCTGAGGCTAGCGACCGCGTCCGGTCGGACGCGCCGACCCGGTCGGTTGCCGCCGAGTCATCTCCTGCGCTGTAATGGGTCCTCCACAAAAGGAGGGAGCCATGCCGAAGCTCGCGGATTCTGAGCGCGACGCGTTTCTCGCGGAGCCCGGAACCATCATGAACATCGCGACCGTCGACGCCGACGGTGCGCCGCTCGTTACCCCCATCTGGTACATCCACGAGGAAGGCCGCATCTGGTTCACGCCGCGGCAGCATTCCGAGTGGTTGAAACACATTCGGAATGACGCGCGGGTCGCGCTGTCGATCGACGAAACGGCGATTCCGTACCGGAAGGTGGTCGTGCGCGGTCGGGCGACGGTCGACCACGAAGTCGGCAACGACGACGCTTGGCGCGACCGCTATCGCCGTATCGCCGAGCGCTATATCCCGAAAGACGACGCCAACGCCTACGTCGACGGCACCGACGATCAACCGCGCGCCCTGTGCTCGGTCACGTTGTCGGACGCGGAAGTGCGAACTTGGCGAATGCCCGTCGACGACGAGCCCTACAACGGCATCTGGGCCAAGCGCTACTGGACGGACAACGCGAAAGTGAATCAGCAAGCGCCGACGCTCTTCGACGAGAGCGTCAAGAAATAGGTGTCGACGACGTACACCCTGATCCACTTCACCGAGGGTTTCGACGCCGCAGGCGTTGTCGGCTTCGCGCAACGCGTCGAGTCGTTGGGTTACGAAGGGCTGTGGATTCCGGAGCTTTCGGGGCGCGAGCCGATGGGCCTCGCGGGTTACTTGTTGGCGCGCACCACAGGCCTCAAGATCGGGATCGGAATCGCGAACGTGTACGTGCGCGATTTCGTCGCGGCGGCGCAAGCGCGGCAAACGCTCGCCGAGTTGTCCGGCGGCCGGTTTTGGCTCGGGCTCGGCGTATCCCACCCCTTGTTGGTCGAACCCCGGGGCCACACGTTCCGCCCGCCGACGAAGGCACTCGGCGATTACTTGCGCGGGATCCACGCGACGAAACCCGATGGGCCCGCTCCGAGTGAGCCGGCGCCGATCATCTGCGCGGCGCACGGCCCCAGGCTCCTGGAAATCGCCCGCGACCTCGCCGACGGTGCCCTGTGCCTGAATCAACCGGCGGAGCACACGGCGCGGGCTCGGGAGATCCTCGGACCGGGGAAGCGCCTGGCCGTCGTCGTGCGGACCTGCATGGTCTCGGACGCGAGCCACGCCCGCGCCCTGGCGCGCCACGCGCTCAATTTCTACGTCACGCTCCCCGCGTATCACCGAACCTGGAAGCAGGCCGGCTTCTCGGAGGCGGATTTCAGCGACGGGGGTAGCGATCGGCTCGTGGACGCGATCTTCGCCTGGGGTGATGAATCCGCGATTCGGAAGCGAATTCAGGCCCATATCGACGCAGGGGCTGACGAGATCTGTCTCTACCCCGTGAATCCCCACGAGGAGCTGTCACCGGGCCAGGTGGGGGGATTAGAGCCCGACTGGGGGGTCTTGGAGGCCCTCTCACCAAAAAGCTAGGCCGTGATCTGAAGTCCGCTCCGTTCCGACTCTCTCGTAGAAAGCGAGGGAGTGATGATCGGACAACCCGCACGAAGCCAGGAAACCCGCAGCACGCTTCTCGAACTCGTCGGCCGTTTGTTGGATCAGGGGGCCAGCGAAGAGGACGTCGTCGCACGGGCTCGCGAACTCATTCTGAGCGGGCAGCACGTGCTCACGGGGAATTTCCGCGGCGCGGTCGAGAGCTTTCGCTAGAAGTCGCCCCGCTTGATCGCATCGAACAACTTGCGCACGTCGTCGTTGCACTCGATGAGTTCCATGATCGCGCCGCACGCTGCTTCCGTGTCGTAGTACGCAAAGCGCGTGCTCGCTCCGAACGTGCCGGACTGGGCCACCTCGTAGCCGTTCGCGGCGTACGTCGCGGCCGCGCCATCGAAATCGTCGACCAGAAAACCCAGATGATGGAGACCGGGCCCGCGGGCTTCGAGAAATTCCTGGTAGAGCGACGACCCGCTCAAGGGTTGTATGACTTCGAACTGTGTATCGCCGGCGTAGGCCAGAGATAGATCGATCCGAAAATCCGCGGGTTGGCCCCGATAGGTCAAATCGTCGAAGCGGATGTCTTCGAATACGCGGAAACGGCCGGTGCCCATGTGATCGTGCAAGAAGCGCTGGGTGGATTCGAGATCATTCGTCACGAAGCAGATCTGATGGATTGTTTCGCCGATTCCAGCGATCGGGGTGGGGGTGGGCATTGTCTCAGCGTCCTTTCCATTCGGGTTCGCGTTTCTCGGCGAAGGCACGGGCACCTTCGCGGGCGTCCTCCGTGTCTTGTAGCTCGAGGTAGAGCTTGCGCTCGAGACGAAGCGCGTCGGGCAACGGTCGATCCAGGCCTTCGGTCACCGCCCGCTTGATCGACTGGACCGCCAGGGGAGCGCTCTTCTCGATCTCACCCGCAATGGCCAGCGCCCGCTCGAGGTGTCCGTTCTTCGGTACGAGGTGGTCGATGAGACCCAATCGAAGCGCTTCTTCCGCACCGATACGAGAGCCCGTGATCAGCATTTCGAGCGCGCGACCGCGCGGGATGAGTCGCGGTAGGCGTTGGGTGCCCCCCGCGCCCGGAAGCCAACCGAGTCGGACTTCTCCGAGACCGAACTGCGAGTGCTCCGCCGCGACGCGGATGTCGCATGCCAGGGCTTGCTCGAGGCCGCCGCCGTTCGCGTGTCCGTTGATCGCGGCGATCAGGGGCTTTTCGAGCTCGTGCATGAGGGGGAACAATTCGCTCTGCGGTTCGGGCTCGTCCTCCCGTTGCACGTAGTTGGACTTGATGTCACTTCCGGCGCTGAACGCGCGGTCCCCGATCCCGGTGAGGATGCCGACGCGCAACGTCGGATCGTCGCGAAACTCCCGCCAGATGGCTGTCAGCCGTTCGTACGTCTCGAAATCGCAAGCATTGAGCCGTTCCGGCCGGTTGATGGTGACGATGGCGATGCCGCCGCGACGCTCGAAAAGGACCTTGTCCATGATGCGATGCTACCAGAACGCGGCTCGGTCAATTTGAAGCGGGGAAGTGGGGTTGAGTTTCGAGGCGAGCGTGCGACGCTCGGCGCGTGGCCCAGCCGAGTGCACTCTCTTCCAAGCGGCACACCGTGGCCGGTTGGCACGAAGTCCAGGAGCTCTTCCATGCCGAGGGCCTGAGTGACGGCCTGCCCGTCGTGCCCCCGACGCCGGACGCCGTTGCCGCTTGCCTCGAAGCGGTTCTCCTCCCGCCCGATCATTTGGTGGGCATCGAGCCGGTTCGCGCTCGCCCGGTGACGGCGGAGAAGCTCGCGATAAACGCCGTCATGGCCGGCTGTTTGCCGGCGCACTTCGCGGTCGTGGTCGCCGCGATGACCGCCATGCTGCATGAGGGGTTCCTGTTGCACGGCGCGACGGCGAGCACCGGCGGGTGTGCGGTGCTCATCGTCGTGAACGGCCCCATCCGCCTCGAGCTCGGAATGGACGGCACGTTCAACGCGCTGGGCCCGACCGATCGCGCCAGCATGTGCATCGGGCGCGCGATCCGCCTCGCGCTCTACAACGTTCTCGACGTACGCCCGGGCCAAATCGATCGCTCGACCCTCGGTCACCCGGGAAAGATCAGCTACTGCCTGGCAGAAGATGAGGACAACTCTCCTTGGCCGTCGCTTGCAGTCGATCGCGACATTCCGAACGACGTCTCGGCGGTGACGGTCATGGCCGCTGGCGCGCCGCGTCAGATCATGAACGAGTGGACGACCCGACCCGAGGAGATCCTCGATACGTACGTCTCCGAGATCCAGGCGAACATGCGGCATTATTCGATCTGGTCGGGGAACTACGCATTGATCATGCCGCCCCAGCTACGGGCACACGTCTCCGCCGTGGGCTGGTCGAAAGCCGACGTGCGCCGCTACGTCTTCGAGAACGCACGCGTGTTTCGCCGAGAGTGGGCGGAGTGCGGGAAAGCAGCGGTCGTCGGCGATCGTGGAGATCGCGAGCACGCCGCACTATCCGAGGAGGGCGACTTGCTGGTGATCGCCGCCGGCGGGCCGGCGGGGGGCTTCGGGGCGGTGATTCCTCCTTGGCTCGGAACGACCAGCCGGGCGCAAACGGTGGCGATCGGGGCGTGCGTCGATTGCGAGGTTCCGTGACCATCGAAGTGCTGGATCCCACCTACGAGCACGGCGGCGCGCGCTTCGCCCTGGCGCCGCGCCTCCCGACGCTGGCCGGCACGACGATCGCGTTCGTTTCGAACGGCAAAAAGAACACGCAACCGTTCTTCGACGCACTCGAGCGCGAGCTGCGCGATCGCTACGGCGTCTCCCGCGTCGTTCGACGCACGAAGGCGAACTACAGCGCGCCCGCGGAGGCTGAAGTGCTAACTGACGCCGGCCAGTGGCACGCGCTGATCGCGGGCGTGGGCGATTGAGGCAGCTGCTCGTCGTGCAGTCTGCACGACGCGGTCACAGGGGAAGGCTTGGGCCTCCCCTCCGTGGGCATCATGACCGAATCGTTCGTCAGCGCTGCACAACTCATGGCGCGAGCGCTCGGCGCACCGGACTACCGATTCGCGGTGATCGATCATCCGCTGAGTAGTGCGGGCGCCGCCGAGATCGCCGAGCGCGCCGCGCACGCGGCGGCCGTTGGCGACGCCATATTGCGGGGCCTGCGTTAGGGTTCCGGCTTGCAATTCAAACGGAGGCGGCCACCATGCTCACCCTTCACCACGCGCCGAACAGTCGAGCGGGGCGAATCGTTTGGCTTCTAGAAGAACTCGGCTTGCCCTACGAGCTGAACCGGATGGAGTTCCACCCGAGCGCGCTCAAGTCCGATGAGCACCGCGCGCGGCACCCACTCGGGCGCGTGCCCGTGCTGGAAGACGGGGACGTCACGATCTACGAGTCGGGTGCGATCGTCGAGTACTTGGTGGCGCGGCACAGTGACGGTGCGCTCAAGCCCCCGGTTGACTCGCCGCTCTATCCCGAGTTTCTGCAGTGGTTCCACTACTGCGAGGGGATGGTGATGCCCCCGATCAACACGATCGTCGTGCAGACCATTCTGCTCCCTCCCGAACGACGCAACGCGGAAGCTTTGGGGCAAGCCCAGCGGTTGCTCAGCAAGGCCATCGCGCCCGTCGACCACGCGCTCGAGGGGCGGGACTACGTGATCGGCGATTTCTCGGCCGCCGACATCATGTTGGGCCACGCGTGTTTCATGGCGAACCGGTTGGGTTGTGTCGGAGACGAGATGAAAAACCTGAAGAGCTACATCGCTCGCCTCGAGAGCCGCCCCGCGTTCCAAAAAGGCATTGCTGCCTAGCGCACTAGACCGCGTCGATGATCTCACCGAATTGCTCGATCACCTCGAGGCACTCCGCCTTTGAGGGGTAGTACCCTTCGGGAGCGCGGGGCGTTCGAATGTGCAGACAGATCCAATCGGGGTTCGCCGCTTCTCGGTAGCGTCCGAGGCGATCGATCCACTGCTCGCGCTGCCCCAAGCAGAGAAATGAGCTCTCCATCGAGCTTAGGAGCTCGTTGTCGAGCGCGGAGAGTTCCGTCACGTCACTCGCGAGACCGCGGGAACCGTAAAAGTTCACCTCGTTGATCCAACGGTAGGCGTGTCTTTCCCGCAGCTCGTCGGGCTCGCCGATCCATCCTTCGAGCGCCATCGCGACGGTCCAGTTCTTGCGGCCTCGCCGGTCCGCTTTCTCTCGCATTTCCGACACCAACGGCGCGTATTCCTCGGGCTTCGGCGTGAACCACGTCACCCAACCGTCCCAATCGAGCGCGCGCTCCAGAGGTTTGGGATCGAAGGCACCGATCCACACCGGCGGGCGCGGGCGCTGAAACGGTTTCGGCGTCATGCGGACTCGGTCGTATTCAAAGAACTCTCCCTTGAAGGAGAACTCCTCTTGTGTCCAGCAACCTTCGATGACCTCCATCGCTTCTTCGAAGCGGCGACCGCGTTTTTCAAAGGGCACGCCGAAATGACGGAAATAGTCCGCGTGGTAGCCCACGCCCGCGCCAAACGTGAGGCGTCCGCGGGATAAGTTGTCCACCGCGGCCAACTGCTCAGCGAGATGCACGGGATGGTGGAAGGTCGGCATCATGACGGTCGGAGCGATCTGAACCCGCGACGTTCGAGCGGCAAGCGCTATCAGGTAGGAAATCGCGCTCGGCCAGTAGGTCTCGCTCCGAGAATGGCGTTCGGGGATCCAGATGCCGTCGAATCCGACGCGCTCCGCCAACTCGGCTTCTTCCAGGCACTGATCCATCGCGTCGGCGACGTCTTCGGGATCGGGCGTTCCGGGCTGGTTGTAGATTCCGAAATGCGTATCGGGCATGTAAGCGAACTTCATCGCGACGTCTCCCCTAGAGCTTCTTGCCAAAGAGCGCGATTTCGACGAGTGCAGTGTCGGCATACTCCCCCGTGCCCTGGATGAGTCCGTCGACTTGCCGGTTGCTGATCTCGGACATTTCAATTTCCTCCAGGGCCAGAGTGTAAGGCGAAAGGCGCTTTTACCGTCCCTTTACAAACCGATGACCCGCGCGGGTGTCTCTCCCGGGGATGACCGACCCGCGCAACTATCAAATCGCCGTTCTCGGATCGCTGCTGGCCTACGGCGTGTTCGGGCTCTCCTTCGATATCGCGCTCTGGACTTTGCCCGTCGTCCTCGGCGCGGCATGGGCGACCGAAGCCACGGGAGCGGCGATCACGGGGCGCCGCTTCGATCCACGAAGTCCGTGTATCTCTTCGCTTTCGCTGTGTCTCCTCCTGCGGGCGGAGAGCGCCTGGATCTACGCGGGCATCGCCGCGGTCACCATCGGGAGCAAGTACGTCCTACGCGTGCGGGGCAAGCACGTCTTCAACCCGACGAACTTCGGACTCGTCGCGGCCCTCATGATGAGCGACCGCGCCTGGGTGTCCGCCGGCCAGTGGGGGAGCGCAGCGTGGTTCGCGCTCCTTCTCGCGTGTGCCGGCCAGTGCGTGGTACAGCGGGCCGAGCGCTCCGATGTCACCTGGGCGTTCCTCGTCTTCTTCACCGCCTTGACCTTTGGCCGGGCGGCTTGGTTGGGCGATCCCTTCACGATCCCGTGGCACGCGCTTCAGAGCGGAGCGCTCCTCATCTTCGCGTTCTTCATGATTTCCGATCCCCGCACGACGCCGTCGACGCGTGTCGGACGGATCGTCTTCGCCGGCCTCGTCGCCTGCGGAGGGTTCGCCGTCCAGTACGGCTTGTACCGACCCAACGGCTTACTCGGCGCGCTGGCGGTGGCCGCATTGTGCGTCCCCGCGATCGACCGGTGCCTCCCGGGTCACGAATTCACGTGGCGCAGAAACAAGGAGAATCCTCATGTGGAAACAATTGAAAGTCATCGTTTTGGCAGCGGTTTTTGCACTAGTGGCGCCCTCGGCAGACGCCTTCGCGTTCTGCGGCTTCTACGTGGCCAAGGCGGACACCAAGATCTTCAACGAAGCCTCGCAGGTCGTGTTGGTTCGGGATGAGAACCGAACCGTCGTCACCATGGTGAACGATTTCAGCGGATCGCCGGAAGCGTTCGCGATGGTCGTGCCGGTGCCGACCGTTCTCGAGGAAGGGCAGATTCACGTCGGGGACAAGAGCGTCGTCGATCACCTGGATGCCTATACAGCGCCTCGTCTCGTCGAATACTACGACGACGATCCTTGCGCGCCGAAACGCTGGGCACTGGAAGCGTTGCAGAGCAAGAGCCCACTTCCCGCAGCCACGGCGGATCTCGGACGGAACCGGGCGCTCGGCGTTACGGTGGAGGCGTCCTACACGGTCGGGGAATACGACATCCAGTTGTTGTCGGCGAAAGAGAGCCGTGGGCTCGAGACGTGGCTTATCGAGAACGGCTACCGATTGCCGCCCGGCGCATCGCGCGTGCTCGGTAGCTACCTCCGACAGGGTATGCACTTCTTCGTCGCGAAGGTGAACCTCGGGGAGCAGGCCAAGCTCGGGTCGCAGCGTCTCCGACCGATCCAGATCGCTTACGAGTCTCCGAAGTTCATGCTCCCGATTCGTCTGGGGACGCTCAACGCGAAAGGACAGCAGGAACTCTTCGTCTACGCCCTGACGCGAACTGGACGAGTCGAGACCACGAATTACCGCACGGTTCGGCTTCCGAGCGACGTCGACGTCCCGATCCACGTCAAAGACCGGTTTGCCGATTTCTACCGGGCCATGTTCGCCGAGCAGACGAGGCGAGAGAGCGGTCGCGCCGTATTTCTCGAGTACGCCTGGGACATGAACTGGTGCGACCCCTGCGCGTCCGATCCGCTCAGCCGCGACGAGCTCCGCCAGCTCGGCGTGTTCTGGCTCGGCGACGAAGGGCGCGCGAATCGGATCGCTCCGGGCGGTGCTGAAAACGTCTTCGTGACGCGCCTGCACGTCCGCTACGACGCCGAGTACTTTCCGGAAGATCTCGTATTTCAAGAGACAGGCGACCGCAGCAATTTTCAGGGGCGCTACGTCATGCGCCACGCATTCACCGGGAAGCTCGACTGCGCAGCGGCGGACGACTACATCCGAGCCGTCAACACGCGGCGTGACCGTGAAGCCACGACGCTGGCGACCCTCACCGGTTGGGACGTCGCCGCGATTCGGGACGAGGTACGCCGCATGTTCCCGGCGATGTTGCCTGTCGAGGCCGTCTCCGACCGGAGCTGGTGGGAACGTCTGTGGGGCGCAAAGCCGTGATCGCACTCGGTGTTCAGCGGCGGCTTGCTGTGAGCTTGAACCCGGCGAGCACGAGGAGGTTCGCGACGAGACCGAGCGTACCGGCGTGCACCCCGTAGACCACCGGAGCACCGAAGGCGGCAAGGCCGATGCCGACGGCGGTCCCGACACAAAGTCCCATCAGCAACGCTCGCGCCGGCACCGCGAAGCCCCGGGAGGCGACGACGAGTGCCGGCGCGCACTGGACGAGGAGCTCCATCTTGAGCTCGAGCAGTCGCCAAAGCGTCAGTCGCGGCTGCAACGCGATCAGCGTGACGACGGCCATCACACCGAGGGCGACCCATTTTCCTCGGCGTGTTGTGCGCGGATCGTCGGGCGGCGCGTCCGCGACGTCGCGAACGGCGACGGAGGACAACGACAACAAGATCGAATCCGCCGTCGACATGATCGCGGCCAGCGCTGCGACGAAGACCCAGGTTGCCAAGTAGGGAGATCCGTCGCCGTGCTCGGCCCAACTCTCGAGAAGCCGAGGAAGCACCTGATCGGCCTCGAGCTGACCCAACTCGCGCAAGTAAGGAATTGCCGCTACGCCGATCAAGGAGATCGTCCCCGTCATGAAGAGCGACAAGAAGCCCATCCATCCGAGGGCGCGCTTGTACGTTGTCGCGCTTTTCGCGGCAAAGATCCGCTGAATCGCGTGGGGGTAGGACATCGCTCCGAGACTGACGAGCACGACGATGCTGATGGCGTTGATCGTCGTCTCGAGGGGTGGTGTCGCGACCGCTTCGGGGCGAACCACAGCGATCCGATCCGAGAGACCGGCGAGACCGCCCGAGGCGTTCAGGAACCAAGCGAGAAGGAGCGCGATACCGCCGAACAAGAGCGCCCCTTGGAGTGCATCGCTCCAGGCGACCGCCCGCATTCCGCCGACGTTCTCATAGCCCGCGATCACCACCGCGAAGAGAAGCACGCCTGCCGCATACGGTAAGGCGCCGCCGGTAACGGCCTCGGTGACGTGGCCCAGCGCGACGAGTTGAGCGAGGAGAAAATTCGCGAGAGCGGCTGTCATGAGGAGGCCCACGCAACGTCGCAGCGACTCGCCTTCATTGCCGTAGCGAAAGCGGAAGAGATCGCCCGGGGTGACGAATCGATGCCGAACCGCCAGGGGACGGAGTCGCGGCGCGATCAGATGGAACGCGACGAAAACCATCAAGACCAGGCCCGCCGAGAGGAGAAACGGAAAACCCCTTCGATAAGCGGCACCTGGAAAACCCATGATGAGGTTGCCGCTGTGCGCGGTGGCGTAGATCGTCATCAGCAGGACGACGAAGCCCAAGTTTCGCCCGGCCAACACGTGGTCGGCGGGCAGGGGGTCGCGGCGCGCGCGGCGAGCGAAGACCGCGACGACGGCGAGAACGAGCAGGTAGATCCCGATCGCCGCGAAACCCAGGGCGCCGAAGCTCACGGCGGCTCCTCGCTGTCATCGTCCCAATCGGATCTCCACCAGGCCGCTGCGTTCAAGCAGGCGATGGCAAAGAAACACACGATCGCGACGACGATCCAGTCGGGAAGCCCCCACCACACTCGAGGAGGCGCCGCCGGGTCGCGGTACCAGGGCAAACCGATGGCGACGAATACGGCCATTCCGAGAAACAGCCACCGATTGCGTCGGTCCGACGCCACGGGCTGGCCTAGAGATACCGGGCGAGAAACGGTTCCGGATCGATCGCGCCGGTCTCGGTCAACAAGACCTCAGGGCGCTGGTGCCGCAGGGCGATCGCCCTGCGCGCTTCGTTCGGCGGCGGCGGTCCGCAGTAGGCGCCGAGATCCCGGCCCCAATCGACGGTCGCCTGCCCGTAGGCCAGGCGGTCGCGTTCCCAGTGCCCGAGATCGTTCGAACCCAGCACGGTCGCGAGCGACACCGCGTCTTCCGCAGCTTTTGAGACGCCCAAACCCACGTGGGGGCGGGCGGTGAACGCGGCGTCGCCGATCACGATGACACGGTCGAACACCAGGCGATCCGAAGCGACTTCGTAGACGCCCTGCAGAAACGGGCGCTCGGTGACCCCGATGATGGACTGAATCTGCGGGGCCAGCTGTTCCTTCGCTTGGCTTCGCAGGTGATCGACCCAGACGGCGCGTACCCGATCGTGGGGAATGCCATTTGGATGAAACACGCCGTCGTCGTCGGTCAGGTAGTCGTTGAAAAGCGATTCTGGGGCGGTTCGATACCAGCCCCAGTTATAGCGACGCGAACCGACTTCTGTTTCGTCGTCGCGTCCGGCGACGACATAGCCGAGCCAATGCCCCCCGGGCGCCATTTGGAGGGTCAGCTGGGGAGCGAATTGAGCGAGGACTTCGGGGTCGACCAGGGTTTCGGAAAAGAGTCCGCGCCAGATGAAATAGCCGCAGTAGTCGAGGGTCGTCTCGGGTGCCACCAGCGAGCGAACCGTCGAGCGCGCACCGTCCGCCGCAATCAGCCAGTCCACCTCGACGTGCGCTCCGCCTGCGAAGTGCGCGACGACAGCGTCGCCTCGTGGTTCCACCCCGACCACCGCACGGTCCTCGTGGTAACACGCGTCCGGAACCCGGTCGCGCAAGAATCGGTAGATGAGGCCCCACGAGGTCATGATCTGGGGTGCGTCGACGCTCGCGATCTTCTCCCCCGAGATATCGAGCATCAGGCGTCCTTGCGACGGAACCCCCATCGCGTCGCGGAGCTCGAGCCCCGCGTAGCGCATCGAGTCGTAGAGCGGCTCGTGCGTGGCGATACCGGCCCCGCGGTTGGCCAGTACGTCGCCGGCGCGCTCGTAGATCTCGACTTCCCAGCCTTGTTGTCGCAGCGCCAAAGCGGCAAAGAGACCCGCCATCGAGCCACCGACGATGGCGACGCGTCCCTGGGTGCCCGGCTCGGTCACGAGGCGAACATTTCAACCGGCGCACCGGTGATCGCGGCAGCCTTACTCGGCGTCAGGTTGACGTCGAGTTCTTTCGCGCGCGCCAAATGGCGCTTCGCTTCATCGACACGACCTTGAAGGCTCCGGAGCACGACGAGCTGAAGCTCTGCGGGTATGAACTTCGGGTCGTACTTGAGCGCGCGCACGAACTCCGTATCGGCCTGATCGATCTGACGGCTCGCCATGTACCCGCAACCGAGCGCATAGATCCAAAAGCCCAGGCCCGGGTCTTTCGGGCTGAGTTCGATGGAGCGCTTCAGTTCCGGAATGCCCTCGTCGGGACGCCGTTGCAGGATGAGCGCCGCACCGAGTGCAGCGTGCGCTTGCGCGTTGGACGGGTTGGTTTCGACCGCGCGTTCGAGGAGCGGCATACCGCGATCGAAGAATCCCAGATCGCAGAAAGTGCAGCCGGAGAAGCCGAGCACGTCCGAGGACCGGCTGTCGATCTCGATCGCTCGTTCGGCGAGCGTTAGGGCCTCTTCGCGGGTTTCCGGAGCGTCTTCGATCATTCCCTGGGTGATCGACAGCGCGATATTGAGAGCGAGTCGAGACTTGGCCAGCGCGAAGTCCGGATCGCGATCGATCGCTCGGCGCAAGTGCTCCTCGACCTTGCGAAAACCCTCGGCGTTAAAGCCCAGGGAATCGAGAGCCGCACTGGCCTGCTGGAAGTGATCCCACGCCGCGAGCTCGGTGTCCGGGAGGAGCGACACCCGGCGCACTTCGACCTGCCGCAGCTGTGTGCCGAGATGCGCGGCCGCCGCGGTTGCGAGATCGTCGATCGTGCGATCGATGTCGTCGATGGGACGATCGTACGCCTGCGTCCACTCACATTCGCCCTGGGCCGTAGAAACCAAATCGACGTCGACGACGACCTGATCGCCTCGGATGCGCACCGTTCCGTCGACCGCGTAGCGAACCCCGAGCTCTTCTCCGATGGCCCGGTGATCGCGGGCTGGGCCGGCGAACTGGAGCGCCGTTCCGTGCGCAATCACCGATACCCCCGTCGCCCGCGCCAGCCGCGCGTTGACCTCGCGGTGGACGATGTCCGCGAGAAACCGAGCGCGGGAACTCGACGTGTCTTCCCCGAGATGCCGAAAGGGGAGGACGACAACGCTCGGGGGTTCGAAACCCGCCTTCGTGTTGGGAGGCGCGGGCGCCGGCGCCGGCGTTGGCTCCGAGGGGGACCTGGGTCTGTTTCGGCGACGAAACGCGGAAAAGCCGAAAACGGCGACGCCGCCGAGCATTCCCAACACTTGAAGAATGCCCTCGTTGGCGTTTGCCCACGCTGCGACTGCGTCGAGGCCGTCCACGACTGCGTCCTCAGGGGCCGGACCAACGGATGGAACAGATTTCCGCAGAGCGATCGTCGAGATTCCAAACGCGCCCGAAATCGCGGACTTTGGATTTCTGTCCGCGACCGATCACGATGCGATCGCTGACCCAGTAGGGCGAGTTCTCAATCGTGACCGGCTCGCCGGGAGCGCTTCCGGGGATGGGAATGACGTTGCCCACGATCTTGTCGGCGGCGTTGATACGGCGGGTCTCGCCGCTTAGGTCGTAGCTCACCGGGACCCGTTGCATTCCGAGGTAGTCCGACACGAGCAACGTGAGGAGACCCGAATTGCCCCGAGCCTGTCCCGTGAAAATCTGCTCGAGGGCTTCGGCTTGATCGTCGTCGGCGCGGTCGTCGACGTAGAGCGCGACCGTCCAGCCGCCTTCGGACATCCTCCCCGGGATGTCGAGCAAATGCACCACGTTTAGGCCGGAGAGATCGATGTCTCCGTAGCTCCCGGCATCGACCCGCGTCGCCATGAACGCCTGGCAATACCCCTGAGTCGGTTGTGCACGGCCCAGTGACACCACGCAGGGACAAAACACATCGCAGTTGCAGTTGACGACGATTTCACCTTCGATCGTCCACGGTTCTACGCTCGTACCCAATGGCGCCTCCAGGGCTTTACACGAGTTGACGGGCGGAGACGGCGACTCCGGCCGCGATCAGCATAGCTCCCACGGCTCGGCTCCACAGCTCGGGCGCGGGCAAGACGCGCTCGGCAACGCAGTACGCCGCAATCGCGATCATGCCCCATAGAGCCATGATTCCGAACACGAACATGAGCCCCATCAACGCGATGCAGCATCCGACGCAGTAAACGCCATGGCGCGCGCCCAGGAGGAAACCGGCGGGGCCACCGCTCCTCCAATGCGCCAACAGAAATGCGATCGGCGAGCGGCAATGCCGCAGGCAGGCGTCTTTCATGGGCAGCCACTGGTAGATGCCCGCGACGATGAGGAGACACGCCGCCGTCCACGGTGCGGCGACGGTGCCGCCGGAGAGGAACCATTCGGTGTTGCGGAGCCCCAACTGGAGGCCCGCCGCAGCGAGCGCAAAGGTCGACCAAACCGCGAAATAGCCCGCGGAAAACGCAATCGCGGCGACCCACCAGGGCACTCCTCCGGCGTCGCGCTGCGCGACGTCGCAGTACGCCGCGAGCATGGGCGCCATCGCGGGCAGCATCATCGCGAACATCATGAGGAGCCACATCCCCGCCGTCGAAGCGATGAGCGGCCCCGAAAGCGGGGGTGCCGCCATCGGTCCCATACCGCCGTGGTGCATGGACGACATGGCGCTGCCGAGCGCGAACCACGCCGCCAGCCCGATGAGACTGAGTGTCGCCAAGGCGATGAGACGAGGATCGTCGACCCGAGGGCGCGGCATCGACCTACTCGGGGGCGGCCCCACCCACGGTTGTCGCACCGGCCTCGCCGATGGAGCGTTCGATGGCCTGACGCAGGACTTCGGGCGGTTGCGCACCGCCCAGGGCGTAGCGCCCACCCACGACGAAGAAGGGTACACCGCTTACGCCGAGCTGATGAGCCCGTGCCTCGTCTTCGCGAACTTCTTGCCCGTAGCGATCACTCGAGAGGACTTCATCGACTTCGCCGGTCGGAAGCGCGACGTCGCTCGCGGCCTGGGCCAGGACACCGCGATGACTGATCGCGTCGCCTTCCTCGAGGTAACGCTTGAACAGACGCTCCTTGAGTGCGGTTTGGACGCCGTGTTCTCGCGCCAAGTGCAGTAGGCGGTGAGCATCGAACGTGTTGCCCGGCCGGATGCGATCGAAGCGAAGGGAGACGCCTGCGTTTTCGCCGGCCCGGGTGATGCGATCGATCATCTCCTGCGCTTGCTCTTGCGGCACACCGTACTTCGCCGAAATGCGGGCGGCGTAGTCGACCGGTTCCTCGGGGCTAGGCGGTGCATTGGGATCGAGTTCGAAGGAGCGCCAGGTCACGTCGAGGACGATCTCGACGCCCTCGGCGGCTGCTTCGAGGTGGCGTTTTCCAATCCAACACCAAGGGCAGGCGACGTCGGACCAAATCTCAACCGGCAACACGTTCATCGTGGAAAGCTAGCACGGCGTTTCTACGCTTGGCGCAGCACGCCCTGGATGTCGACCCGCGTGCGCAGAATCTCGAGCTCTTCGTGGGAGGGAGGCTCCGTTTCAGGCACGTGCTCCGGGACGATCAGCCGAAAACCGGTTTGGGCCGCAACGTCCTCGGGGCGGACACCCGGATGGACCGAGCGGAGCCGCATGCGCTTCTCGTTTTCGCTGAAATCCATGACACACAACGGCGTGACGCAAAACTTCGGTCCCCCGCCGGGCAAACCGAGCTTCGTACGCGCGTCGGGGCCGCCGTCGCCGAAGCCCACGGTGCTCCGAAAGTCGCACCGTTCGACCAACACTCGCGGACTGTGGTTGTTGAGGACGATGTAGTAGCGGCCGACGTGGGTGCTGAGCGTCGGTGTGCCGACCGACCCCGGGCCGCGGAACTTGAGCTTGCGATGATTCTCGCCGATGCCGATCAGATTCGTGTTGCCGTACGGGTCGACTTGAATGCCCCCGATAAAAAAGACCCGCTTGTGCCAAGAGCGCACGTCTTCGAAACGGTTGCCCCGATCGCTGTAGGACTCCGCCCAACGGACGACTCGACGATCCCAACCGAACGCCGGTATGGGCAAGCTCTCGAGATGCGCCACGTTCATACGGGCCCCGAGAAAGATCAGCTCCATGTTCGGCCCGTGCATGATGTGGGCGAGACGCACGGCGGCTTCGGGTACGGGGAGGGCAACGCCCACTTGTAGCTGTTCACCGTCGCGCAGCTCGCGCGCGAGAAAAACAGCCATGAGTTCGCGGACGGAGAAGAGAGGCGACACAGGAGCTCCTAGTATTCGTGAAGCGACAGGAGGCGTTTGATCCCGATCTGTTCGAGATAGTCCGCGTGGGTTTCACGGTCGCGGCAGTAGCGACCGAGAAAGCTGCCGAGCGCGTCGCCGGGAGTCGTTGTCGCGGCTTCGAGGTAATCCCGCAGGAAAGGCTTGTCCTGGACGTAGTGGCCGCGGGAATAGAACGGATGGGCTCCGTAGGGCATGCGCACGACGGCGTCTGCGCCCGCAATCGTCGTTGCCCACGGATTCGCACGGACGTCTTCGTTCGAAACGATCTTCTCGACCTGAACGATCGTGCGTTCTGCTGCGCGGTGCAGAAACAGGTCGAGCCATCCCGGGCCGCCGAGATGTTGGACGTTACCGAACGCATCGGACGCCGCGGCGTGCAGAATCGTTATGTCGGGGTGGATCGGAGGTACGGCGAGGAGGGTCTCCCCCGAGATGGGATCGGACATCACCTTGAGATCGGGGTTCACTTCGGGAAGTGAAGTGCCGACGCCGCCGCGCCAAGGCAGGAAGGGAAGGCCCTGCGCCGCAGCTTGCAGACCGGCCGTCAGGATTCCCTCTTCGCACTCCCACACTTCGAGCCTTCCCTGCTCCGCAGCTCTCCGAAACGTCGGTGCGACCGGAACACCGATGCCGCCGCCCGCGTAGTAACTCACCACTTTTCGCACGCAGTTGCCGGCGACGAGCCAGTCCAAGGACACGCCGCTCCCCACGACGGTGAGATCGCGCACACCGCGGCGGATGAGGTGCCGCACCATCGCCATCGGGGCCGGCTCACCAAACGCGACCGTCATGCCGTCGGTGATCCAGTCGGCAACTTCGAGCTCGTCGTAGATTCTTTCGGTGCGCTTTGCGTGCGACATTGCACAAGCGTAACACCGGTCCCGCCGGTCGGAGTTGGCTACCTTTTTCGCGCGGTAGGCCCGATCGAGGCGGCCGTTTTGACAGCTGCCTCGGGCCCGTTACCTGGAGGAGGCACTGTGGATCGCGAGCGAGCTCTCAATCTTCTCGGGCAGGGCGAACCGGGAGTCGAGCGGTGGAATCGCTGGAGGTTGCGCCGCGAGGATCCACCCGATCTTCGGCACGCCAATCTCCACGGCGCGGATCTCCGCGGAGCGAACCTGTCGGAAATGAAGCTCCAACAATCGGATCTCGGAGAGGCCGATCTGTCGGGTGCGAACCTCGAGCGAGCGGATCTCAACAACGCGAATCTCCGCCGCGCGAACCTCGAGCACGCGGCATTGCGCTCGGCCGACCTCCACGGGGCGAACTTTCACAGCGCGGATCTGCGCGGCGCCGACCTGCGTCACGCAATTGTCCGAAAGGCGTCGTTCACCGACGCTCGGGTGGACGACGACACGCGCACGGACGGTTTCAAGATCGGGGAATCAAACCGGCGTCGCTAGTCCCGTCACTCGCTCGATTGGAGCGCTTCAAACTCCTGTCGAACGGTCGCCAACACGTCGTCGCCGAGGCCCAGGGCGTCGCGCGCCGTCGCGAGGGTCTTCTCCGTGCAGCGATCGATCTCCGAATGGCTGCTGACGCAGTCGCGCTCGAGCTCGGTCATCACGCGGACGCCCTCGTCCTCTTTGGGCACCACGCCCGCACCGCACTCGTGGGCGAGGTCGTCAGCAACTGCAAGCGTGGCGGCGAGGGGGTCGACCTCGCCACCCACCAGGACTTGGTGGTGTGCTCCGATGGCGGCACGCAGGCTTTCGGGTAGCTCCCAACGCTCCGCCATCAACGCACCGGCGTGTTGATGCACCCGGTCGACGGCGGGCCAAATCGAGATCAGATCGGGAGGCGTTTTTCGCGCACCCTTGCGCTCGGACAAGGCGAGCAACGTGCCGGCAATTCCGACGTCGTGAAGAAGGCCCGCGAGAAAAGCGAACTCCGCGTCGATCTTGGTGTGCTTGGAAACCATCTTTGAGAGCTGGGCGGTCGCAGAACTGTGTTTCCGCAGAAGCTCCATCGTGTCGGCGTAGTCGTCGGACCGGAACACTTTCAGATTCATCGCGATTTCCATCACGATGTCGCGAAGCGTGTTCAGTCCCAACCGCATCAGCGCATCGCGTAGCGAGGCCAACGGACTGGCACCGGAATAGATCGGGGACTGCACGAGTTTCAGGATTCGCCCCGCGATCATGCTGTCCTGCTCGAGGAGCGCGACGACGTCGTCGATCTCGACATCGCTTTGCTGTGAGAGGCGCATCAAGTCGGTGGCGACGGTCGGCAGGGTCGGCGGCTGGTAGTCCGGCGCGTTGATGCACGACATCAACGTCTTGACCATATCCTCCTGATCGAGCAGCACATCATCGCCTTCGGCGATAGCTGCGCGCCCTTGTCCGTAACCCTCTTCGTCCTTGCTCTTTCCCTTGCGTCGCAGCATAGACTCAGGCCTCCCGACCCTTCATCGGCATGCACGCCGAGTGCCTGGTCAGGGATTCACTCGAGCTATTGGTCGAGGTTTTACCGGGTGTGGTGAAAGGCGAGAAGCTCAGCGACGCAGCCCGAGAGCTTCTTCGCCGTCGGGATGTGCAAGAACTCGTTGGGGCCGTGGGCGTTGGAGCCGGGACCGAGGACGCCGGTGATGACGAATTGCGCGTCGGGGAATTTTTCGCCGAGCATCCCCATGAACGGGATCGTCCCGCCTTCACCCATGTGAACGGCGGGCCGATCCTCGAACCAGTCGCGGGAGACCCGGTCGAGCGCGTCGGTCAGCCAGGGCTCGCTCGGCGGAGCGTTCCAGCCGGACGCGGCGGCTTCCTGCCGGAAGCGAACCCGTGCGCCCCGAGG
This sequence comes from Myxococcota bacterium, assembly GCA_965223705.1. Taxonomy (GTDB): domain Bacteria; phylum Myxococcota_A; class UBA9160; order UBA9160; family UBA6930; genus UBA6930. The sequence goes on from OZ245015.1 coordinate 1,772,866, forward strand.
TGGCGCGTCTTCGAGACAGCGCGCGAGCGCTTCGCGAGCCCGCTTGGGGTCACAGGTCGGCGGGAGTCGCACGGACAGCTTGAGCCCCGTGCGAGGGCGCAGGACGTTGCCGGCGCGCTCGAGCTCCGGAAGGCCCGACGCACCCGTCACTTCGAGAAAAGGCCGCCACGTCCGATTCAGGATCAATTCCGCCGTGTCGTCCGCCATCGGGCCGGCACCTGCGGCCCAGGGAAAGCGGTCGTGGACGCGGGAACCGAGCACGGTCGCCGCCCGCTGCGCTTCACGCACGCGCTCGTCGGGAATGTCGACGTGCAGTTCCGGAAGGCGAAGGTGCCCATCGCTCGCGTTCTCCAGGCGGTCGAGTAGTTCGCGCGCGATGCGAAACGACGATGGAACCACGCCGCTCGCATCCCCCGAGTGAACGCCTTCTTCGAGGACGTCGATTTCGAGGGTGCCGCCGGCGAGGCCGCGCAGGGAGGTGGTGCACCAGAGTTGATCGTAGTTTCCGCAGCCCGAATCGAGACACACGACAAGACTCGGCGCACCGATGCGATCGGCCAGATGATCGATGTAGGGCGGGAGGTCGAAACTCCCGCTCTCTTCACAAGCCTCGATAAGGATTCCGCAGGGCGGGTGCGGGATGCCCTGGGTTTCGAGGATCCGCAGCGCGAGAAGAGAAGCGAACGCGGCGTACCCGTCGTCCGCGCCGCCACGCCCGAACAACCGATCGTCGCGGACCACGGGTTTCCACGGACCTAGATCCGGATCCCATCCCTCCATTTCGGGCTGCTTATCCACGTGCCCGTAGAGCAGCACGCGATCGTCACCCTCGCCCGGAACGTCGAGCCACAGCACCGGCGTGCGTCCCGGCAGCTTGACGATCTCGATGTTCCAGTTCGGGCCCGCGTGGTCGCGGCACCAACCCTCGACCAGGCGGACGGCGCGGTCGATCTCACCGCGTTTTTCCCACTCGGAATCGAAAGCCGGAGACTTTGCGGGAATCGCGACGTACTCGATGAGGGTGTCGAGGATCGACTCCGACCAATAATCTTCGATGAGCTCGCGTGCAGCGTCGACGTTCATGGTGACAGCGCTGCTAGACTGAGTGATTGGAGAACTCTGTGCAAGCTTCCGACGCGCGTGAATTGCTTTTCGTCACCGGTGGATCGAGCGGGATCGGCCGCGCGTTGATCGAGGGCTGTCCCCATGCCGAGACGCGGGTGGTGAACCTGAGTCGGCGCGCCGTCGACGGTGTCGTGAATATTGCCGTCGATCTGTGCGAGCCAGCCGGCTGGGACGCCGCGGCCCGGGCATTCGAGTCTGAGCTCTCGAACTTCGGGGGTCGTCGGGCGATTCTGGTGCATTCCGCTGGGACGCTGACGCCGATCGGGTTCGCCGGAGAAAAAGGCGCCGCCTCGTACCGTCGCAACATCTTGTTGAACTCGGCTGCGCCGCAAATCGTGGGCGACGCTTTTTTGCGCGCGCTCGGTTCTCACTCTTGCGAAGCGCTCCTGGTCTTTATCGGCTCCGGCGCCTCGCAATCGGCCTACGCGGGCTGGTCGGGGTATTGCGGCGGCAAAGCCGCTGTCGATCAGTGGACGCGCACCGTGGGGCTCGAGCGAACGTTGCGCACGACATCGCGAAAAGTTCTGTGTGTCGCACCGGGAATCGTTCAAACAGCGATGCAGGCGGAGATTCGCGACACGAGCGCGAACGACTTCCCGGAAGTCAAGATGTTCATCGAGTTGCACGAGGGTGGTTCCCTTCGCACGAGCGAAGAGGTCGCGCGCGATCTGTGGCAGCTCATCGATGATCCCGCGACGGAGAACGGGTCCGTTCTCGATCTCCGAACGCGCTAGCGAACCTCGAGTAGCTCCACCGCGAATTGAAGGGTCGCGTCGGGCGGAATCGTCGGAGGGGCGCCCGCCTCGCCGTAAGCGATGGCGGCGGGACAGGTCAGGTGGGCTTTGGCTCCGACCTTCATGTGCTGGAGGGCTTCCGTCCAACACGCGATGACGCCGTTCACGGGGAACACGGCGGGAATGCCTCGGTCGATGCTGCTGTCGAAAACGCGTCCGTCGGGGAACGTCCCGTGGTAGTGCACGACGACCGTGTCGGCTTCACCCGGAGATGCGCCGCTCCCCCGTTCGACGCGCTGGATGATCAGGCCCGATGGAAACTCTTCCGCTTCCGCCGCTGCCTCCGGGGAACCCTGGGGGCTCTCTCCGGGCTTCTCAGCGCGCTCGCAGGCGCTGAGGAGCAGAATCATCGCAGCCGGCACGACGACGAAAACCAACCAGTTGCGTCGCATGTGAACCTCCCTAAGCGAAAGCGGCGCCAAGCCTAGGCGATTCTTCAGCTCGCGCAGGTTTCTTGGTCGACGCGACCTCGGCTCGGGTACCGTTGTGGCTCAAGTGTGCTCGGAGGGCCCATGTCACAGTCAATGATCGCTCTGGTCGGTTTCGGTCTTTGGACCATCATCTTGGTATTCCTGCTCGCGAACGTTCGACTCGCTGTCACTATGAAAAGTGGCAAGGAACTGAACACGTTCTCTCCCGACGGTAAGGACGTCGACGGCTTCGCTCAGCGACTGACGCGCGCACATCTCAATTGTCTGGAACTCCTTCCGGTGGCGGGAGCCGTCATGCTGTCCGCGGCGGTGACAGGCAACGGAGGCATCACCGATCCGTGGGCCATGATTCTCCTGTATGCGCGGATCGGGCAGTCCGTGATCCATCTCATCGGGACGAGCGTTCCGCTGGTGCTCATCCGCGCGACCTTGTTCGTGGTCCAACTCGTGATTTTGGCGATCTGGTCGTACAAGCTCTTGACCCTGTGATGTCTTAGGCACCCGCGTCGGCGATTCTGCGGGTTTGTACGACCGTTCTAAAAGCCTGCCCGCGCAGGTTTTCGGGTCGAAAAAAACTCAACAGAATCGTTGATTTACGGTGTGCGATCGGTCACAGAACGGGTGCGGTTCAGATGGAAACCTTCGCGTGAGAACGGACTCATGCGAGGAGCTCACATGATCATTCGCTGCCCGCGATGCGGGGCAACGGCAGCGGCCGAATTCGATGAGAGCCTGGAAGAGGGCGCTCTTCTTCCGCGCGCCGCGCGCGTTGTCACTGGAAAGACCGTGTCGATGAACTGCATCGATCGCGGATCGGCCGTTTGCAAATCGCTCACGCTCGAGGCGAAAGCGCTCGCACCCAACGCGAAGACGGAGCCGGAGCGCGAGCTGGCGTTGGTACCGGGAATGGTTCCCGCCGTTTAGAGGGCGCAGCCAATACGATCGCGGCATACTGGTCTGCTCGACAGGAGGAGACCACGCCATGACGACGAACCGCCAGTGGCTGCTCAAGCAGCGTCCGGGCGACGAGACCATCGACAACTCTCTCTTTGAATGGAGAGAGGGGCCGGTCCCCGAGCCCGCGGACGGTGAAGTTCTCGTACGCAACCTGTTTCTCTCTTTCGATCCGACGCAACGCGGTTGGATGACGATGGACACCTACATTCCCAAGATTCCATTGGGAGAGGTGATGGCCGCCGCGGGCGTCGGGCAAGTGGTAACGAGCCGCAACCCGAACTTCGCCGCCGGCGACATCGTGCAGGGCGCGTTCGGCTGGCAGGACTATGCGACGGCTTCGGAGTCCTCGTTTCTAGGGTTGCGCAAGGTCCCTGACGGGGTGCCGCCGAACCTCGCGCTGAGCTTGTTCGGGATCACCGGCTTGACCGCGTATTTTGGCGTGCTCGATGTCGCGGCTCCGAGGGCCGGCGAGACCTTCGTCGTGTCCGGCGCCGCTGGTGCCACGGGTTCCGTGGCCGGCATGATCGCGAAAGAGCGCGGCTGCCGCGTGATCGGTGTCGCCGGCGGCGAAGCCAAGTGCCAATGGCTGACGAAGGAAGCGCGTTTCGATGCCGCGATCGACTACAAATCCGAAGACATCGGCGAGCGGCTGAGCGAACTCTGTAGCTCAGGCATCGACTGCTATTTCGACAACGTGGGCGGCGAGATCCTGGACGCGGTGCTGATGCGCATCAATCACGGCGCACGCATCGCTTTGTGTGGCGCGATCTCGCGCTACGGCAAGCTGGACGAGCCACAGCCCGGTCCGTCGAACTACATGCAACTCATCATCAAGAGTTCGGCGATGCGCGGTTTCCTCGTGCTCGACTACGCCGATCGGTTTGGCGAGGCCATCGCAGACCTCGCCCGGTGGCACGCCGAAGGTGTCGTCATCCAAGAGGAGGACATCGCAGAAGGGCTTGAGAACGCGCCCGCGACCCTCGAGCGCCTGTTCAGCGGTGCGAATCTCGGCAAGCAGCTGCTCAAGATCGCAGACCCGTCTTAGCTCGCTTCTCCGCGGTACTTGAGTGTCGATCGCGCGACACCGAAGGATTCGGTCAGCGCGCTCCCTTGTTCGCGCATCAGCTCGGCGATGAGCGCCTGGTGATGCACGGTATGGCTCGCCACAAAGCGGAGCTCCCGAGCGAGCGACGACGCTGCCGCCGATGTCTCGGGACCCGGCTCGTCGCAGCGAACGCGCAGGGGCCGGTCGCCACCTTCCGCGGTCTGTTTGCGCAGTCGCTCGATGAGCTCTCCCATGGTGAGGAGGGCGACGCCGCGATCTCGTTCGATCTCGGGCTGACGCTCCCGCCCGTCGTAGTCCACGGCACCCTGCTCGGCGCCGCGCAGGAGGGACGCGTACGCGTCGAGGATGTGACGCACGTGAGTTCCCACACCGGCCCTCGAAGCGCCTCGAGGTCGTCCGGCGAATACTGCGTCGTCGATATCGGAAACGAACCGCTGGAGCATTTCCAGAAGCTCGGCGCAATATTCGCTCCAGCGGGCGACGTCGTCCGCGTTCGAATGGGTCATGGGTCTCCTTCGCTGGGTCCGTCGCGCCCTCAGCCCGACAACAGGGCGTCCTCTTCGGCAAAGGCGCTTTTGAAAGCCGGACGCGACCAAGCGCGCTCGACGAACGACGCGAGATCCGGGTAGCGCCCGGCGTCGACCGATTCGCCTGCGATCTTCAACGTGCGCAACATCGCTCCCACGGCGAGGTCGGCCACGCTGTATCGGTCCGCCACGAAATACTCGCGACCGCGGATCGCTTCGTCAAAAAACGCCAACTGCGGCGGAATGCGCTCTGTGAGCGCTTCGTCGATCACGGCTTGATCCGGTTCTTGCTGCAGCAAGTTCGGAGCGACAAAGCGTTGGAAGAAGACGGGCCCGATCGATTCGATGAGACCCGTGTCGGCGAGCTCTTCGATCCATAACGCGCGCCCGTAGTCCGCGGGCGACGCGGGGTACAGAGGGGGCTCCGGACGGGCCTTCTCGAGGTAGGCCAGGATCACGGACGAGTCCGAGAACTTCGCTTCGCCGTCCTCAAAGGCTGGGATCTTTCCGAGCGGACTCATCGCCCGAAACTTCGGATCTTCGTTGTGCGGAGGGAAGGGAAAGACCGGTACGACGTCGTGCGCGACGTTTTTCTCGAACAAGCCGACGCGGGCTTTTCGAACGAACGGGGACAGAATGGCGCCGTGAAGGGTGGGCATGGAAGTCTCCATAGGCTGAGAAGGAACACGCGAAACGGGCACAGGTTCGATCAATTCTCGCGGCCCGTCGAGCGCGTTCGGTCCATCCACTCTACGCGGCGAAGGACCCGCCGGTTACGGGCCGTTCGCGGGCGCGGCGACTAGGCGGCCGGAGCGGGCCGTCCGCGAGCGAGGCGACTAGGCGGCCCGAGGCGGACCGTCCGCGAGCGCGGCGACTAGGCGGCCGGGGGCGGGGGCGCGAAGAGGCCGCCCAGCTCCGGGATCTCGCCGGCGGTGAGCCAATCGCTCATGCCGGCGCTCCACACAAAGCTGTCGGCGCCCAAACGACCGGCCGCGACGAGGCCGGGCAAGTCCGTGGCTCGGTACGGACCCGTACTCTGCCCGTTCTCGACCACGTGCCACAAAACAGGCGCGGGCGGGGGCGTTTGCGGCGCCGGGGCAGGCCCGGCCGGGGGCGCGGCGCCTCCGCCGCCGAGCATGCCCCCCGCAAAAGCGGCGCCCATCCCGAGTCCGACACCGGCGCCGGCGAGTCCGCCCGCGGGGTTTTCCGCCGCGACCGGGATCGCCCGGCCCATCTGAAACTGCTGGTAGGACTGGAAGTCTCCCATGACGCCCATACCGGTCTTCGTGTCGAGGACTTTTTCGACTTCCTCCGGAAGCGAGACGTTCACGATCAAGAGAATCGGGATGTCGAGGCCGTACTCGTCGTCGATTTCCCGGGCGACTTGCTGGCGCAGCGATTCCGAAAGCTCTCGAAAGTTCGAAGCGAGGTCGAGCACCGCGATCTCCGAGCTCGCGACGAGTTCCGCAAACTTGTTGGCGACGATCGCGCGCAGCAGTTCACTCACTTCGTCTACCTCGAACGAGGAGTCGGTGCCGACGAGTTGGGTGAGCAGCGCTCGCGGATCGACGGCGCGCAGCGCATAGGTGCCAAAAGCGCGGATCCGCACCGGTCCGAAATCTTCATCCCGCATCATCACCGGATGCGGCGTGCCCCACTTGAGGTCTGTGATCTGACGCGTGCTGACGAAGTAGACCTCCGCCTTGAACGGGCTGTCGAAGCCGTACTTCCATCCCGCGAGGGTCGAGAGGACGGGCAAGTTGCGGGTCGAGAGCCGGTGCTGGCCGGGCTCGAAGACGTCTGCGATGCGCCCCTGGTGCACGAAGATCGCCATTTGTCCCGGGCGTACGATCAACTGAGCGCCCATCTTGATCTGGTTGTGATAGCGCGGGAAGCGCCACACCAATGTGTGTCGCGAGTCATCGATCCATTCGACGATATCGATGAGTTCGGCGCGTAGTTTATCGAGCATGCCCATGATTCGTATCTCCGTCCGGGTGCGTTGATTTAATAGGAGGGCCCCAGGAGGTTGCTGAGAATCTCCAGGGCGGTCTTCAAGAAGCTCGGATCATCGCGTTGCTTCGGCGCGAAGATGCCTTGTCGCTCTTCGACCATGATTCGCGTGAACTCCGCTTTCACGTGTTCTTCTCGGCGTCGCTCGGACGGCGCCGACTCGTCGATGCCGCCGTTCAAGACGTAACCCGCGACCTGTTCGAGCTCGTCCGCGTCGAGCCAGGTGCCGTGGTCGCGGCAGACATCGAGAATGACGCCGGAGCGCCGCTGGAAGTTGCGGCGGAGCATGTGAGCCGAGCACACCGGGCAGCTCCGATACGCGATGCGTTGATCGAGGGGATTTCCGCCGTCCCGGCGCGGCTCGGGCAGTTTCATTTCGATCTGCTTGGCGCGACGCGCGGCGACGGCCGCATCGATCAAGGCATCGAAGTGATCGTTCGGCACCCACAGGCCGTTGCAGCTCGGGCATTCGTGGGTCGAGAAGCTGCCGATCATGCGACCGGGCATCTCGATCGAACAGACCGGGCAGGGCAGCGGATCGGCGGCGTAGGCAACCAGTGGACCACTACAGGCCACGCCGCATGCGGTGCAAAACCGCGCGTCCTCTTCGTTGCGCGCGAAGCAAGCTGTGCAGATACGCGAGAGCGCCTGATCGACTGCTGCGCCGCAGAAGCCGCAGGTCTTGTCGTCTTCGGCCAGAGGGCCGCCGCAGCCCGAGCAGCGCAGCGTCGGCAGGTCGCTTGCGACGCGCTTCGCGTTGTCGGGATCGGACGGCGAGTCAGACACGCCTTCTCAATCGGTATGGCCGACGTGCCTCTTGACCCGCTGGGGTCCCCGAGGCCGTTCCCGACTAGAGCGCTTCGTAGACCGCGTCGATCAAGCGAGACGATCGCTCATCGATCAGCAACTCGTTGCGCAACAAGTTCATCACGTAGCCGAAACCGATCTGGGCTTCGGGATCGGCAAAACCCAGGGAACCGCCCATCCCCGGATGGCCGAACGATGAATCAGTCGGCCCGAACGCGAAGCGCCGAGCTTCTTGGTTCAACATGAAGCCAAAGCCGAATCGCGTCGGGTTCTCCCAAAGGACGGCGTCAGGGCCCGCGGATCGCTCCTCGCGCGCGGTGCGCGATAGCTCGGGTGCGAGCAGCGGGAAGTCGCCGATCCGTCCGTTCCCGGCGAGCGCGCCGTAGAGCGTCGCCAAGGCACGGGCGTGGGTATGTCCGTTTGCCGCGGGGATCTCCGCGGCTCGCCAGGTCCGATCGTTGAAGTCGCCGAACGGGAGGGGCGGGTTGTTGAACGTCTTGGCCACCATGCCGTCGGGGCGCTCGCGCATCTCGTCACCGAGCAGGTCCGGGAGGCTTTCGTCGGGCGGCGCCGGAACGAGATCCGCCGCCAGCGGGTCGACAGCCGGTGGCGTCCCAATCCAGCATTCGAGGTCCAGGGGGCGCGAGATTTCCTCTTGAAGATAAGTACCTAGGCTTTTACCTGTAAGGCGATACGCGAGCTCTGAGGCGAACCATCCGTAGGTCACGGCGTGATAGCCGTGGTTGGTTCCGGGCTCCCACCAGGGCGCCTCAGCGGCGAGCGCCGACCCCATGGCGCGCCAGTCGTAAAGCGCGTCGACCGGCTGTGTGGCGCGAAAGGCCGGGATGCCGGCGCGATGGCTGAAGCACTGGGCGACGCTGAGTTCGCCCTTTCCCTCGGCTGCAAACTCGGGCCAGTAGCGCGCCAGCGGTGCGTCGAGGTCGAGCTTCCCGGCCTCGACGAGGCGCAGCATGCAGAGTGCGGCGATCCCTTTCGTGGTCGAGAAGACGTTCGCCACCGTGTTGCCTTCCCAAGGACGCCCTTCGGCGTCGCGGATGCCGCCCCACAAATCGACGACGCGGCGTCCCTCGATCACGACCGCAACCGAGGCGCCGCGCTCGCCGAACGCGTCGAAGTTGTCGCCGAAGACGTCGCGGACTCGGCGGAACGCGGAATCGCATTGGCCCTCGATGTTCACGGCGGCTACCGAATCGCCACGGGGTTGATGACCACCTGCACCGTTCCGACAAAGCGCGGTTGCCCGAGTACGAACAAGAACTCGCTGACACCGTCGGCTGCGAGCTGCGAGGTGTTCATGTTCTCGAGGATGTACACGCCGTTCTTGGTGAGGAGCGTTTGATGTACCTCGAAGGGTCGCTTCGGGTTCTCGAAGGGGATCACTTCGACACCCCAGGTGTCGGCACCGACCGCGACGGCCCCGAGTTTCGCGAGGTAGCGCGCGCCGCCGACCCCGAGCCCGGGTTCGCCCTTCATGAACCCATCGGCGTTCGTCTCGGCGAGGGAGCCCCAGCCCGTGTGAAACAGGACGACGTCACCCTGACGAAGCTCGACCTTTTGGCGCTGCGCCGCCGCGTCGATTTCCGCCTGATTGATCGGCGTGCCGGCGCCCAGTCGGGTGACACCTTTCAGTGCCGCGATGTCGAGGAGGACGCCGCGGGTCACGATGGGCGGCAGGGTGTGGGTGCCAAATTTCGCGAGGCCGTCCGGACGAATGAATTCCGACGCGGGTGTTCCGTTGTAGAAGACCGAGTCGATTCCGACGTGCCCGAGGCCGTCGATCTGAGAGCCCACGCCCATATGGGAGAAAATGACGTCGTCCGTTCCGGAGACCTTGTTCTCGCCGAGTGCGGCGCCTGAGCCGTCACCGCTCGCCATGGTGACGATGCGATACGAGCGACCCGGATAGGCCGGTGTGTCCGGACCTGTGGGGATACCCAACGCATAGGTTTTGCCGCTGGTGACCAGGCGTGCGGCTTCCACCACCTTGCCCGGGTCGAGCAGATTGATCGCCCCCAGCGTGTCGCCTTTCCCGTAGCGGGAAGGGAACCACTCCTCCGCGGCGACCGGGTGGCCGATCCAGAGCAAAGCGATCACGGGGAATGTCAAGAACCGAGACTTTCGGACGGTGGCGAGCATGGGTACCTCCTCTGCACACGGTGCTACCATTCTGACACGATCCCCGCGAGAGGTAAGTCATGAACGCGACAGAAACCGGTCTCGACACCAGCGCACAGTTCGCTCACGAAGCTCTTCCCGAGGCGACCCATGACGAGTTCGCGCGGCAAGAATTCGTGAAGAGCTTCAAGCTTCACGTGGCGACGCAGATCGCGCCGCGCAACCGCGACGTCTACGAGCAGCGGGTGAAACCGCGCATCGAGCGCGAGAAGGGCCGAGCTCCGGAGTCGCGCCACGAAGTGCGCGAGGCGATGAGCCGGGAGCCGTACTACCAATTCTGGAGCGGGTTGCTGCGCACGAGCCAGGAAATGATGTGGGAATCCGTCGGAACGTCCGTGGAGCGCCAACTACCGACGTTGATTCAAGGCGCGCGCAAGAACGGGTCGAGCGCCGGCGGCAGCCTGCGCCTCGACCCGTCCCTCGAAATTCCCGCGTACCACCGGGCCGTGGATATCCACTGCCAACCGGGCGGGTACCACACCGAGCTTACGGAGGACGACGTCGCTGCCGGCGCCATCTACGACCGCGCCGTCTATCTCTACGCGATGGGTCGCATGGGCCCGTTCAACGACGATATCGGCGCGAGCCTCGCCGCCTACATCGAGGCCACCTGGCCGGACTTCCGCCCCAAGCGAATTCTCGATCTCGGCTGCTCCGTCGGGCACAGCACCATCCCCTACAAGGCGCGGTTCCCGGACGCGGAAATTCACGCGGTCGACGTCGGTGCTCCGATGTTGCGCCACGCTCACCGAAGGGCGGAGTCCCTGGGCCATGCCATCCACTTCTCGCAGCAGAACGCGGAGTCGCTCGACTTCGAGGACGGGAGCTTCGACCTCATCGTGTCGCACATCTTGCTGCATGAGACGTCGGCGAAGGCGATCCGCAACATCATGTCGGAATGCCATCGGCTCTTGGCGCCCGGCGGGTTGATGCTTCACGGCGAAGTGCCCCAGTACCACGGGATGGATCCCTACGACGCGTTCATCCTCGACTGGGACACGTACAACAACAACGAACCGTTCTGGGGGACCGTGCACGACATGGATCTCGAGGCACTGGCCGTCGATGTCGGCTTCTCACGCGATCAACTGATCGACGCGTTCGCCCCGAGTGCTTTCGCCGAGGCCGAAGCGCGCCGAACCCACCAGTTCCAGGGTGGCGATTTCGGTGGCGGCGGCCAGTGGTACGCGTTCGGCGCACGCAAGTAGTCCCGTGGCCGATGCCCCCGAAGTGAAGCGGCGCGCCAGGGGCGCGCGGCCGTATTTCTTCGACGATCCCGCTGTCGATAAACTGCTGGCCATCGTGATGGCACTCGCCGGCGAAGTGTCGGTCCTCCGGGACCGCCTCGACACCTTGACGCAAATCGCCGCACAAAAGGATCTGCTCGAGCCCCAAGAGCTCGACGCGTTCGTGCCCGACGCTTCATTGCGGGCCGAGCGCGACGCTTGGCGCGACGAATTCCTGAACCGGATTCTGCGCATCGTGCGCGTCGAGCTCGAAGAAGTCGAGGAAGAGAACTCCCCCGACGCGTATCGTCGGGCGATCGAAGAAGTCGGCGAAGGCGGTTAGGGCTCGCGGGTGTCGCGACGGCTCCGGAGCGCACCGAGGCGCTCGGACAGGGCGGCCTCGTCGCCGCGCTCGGTGGGCTCGTAGAACCGACGGTCGGCCAGTTCGGGCGGCAGGTTCGACGCCTCGACAAACGCGTCCTCTCGGTCATGGGCGTAGACGTAGTCCCGGCCGTATCCCTCGCGTTTCATCAAGGCCGTCGGTGCGTTTCGCAAATGGAGCGGGACCGGGAGGCTTCCGGTTTCGGAAACCGCACGCTGCGCGCGCCCCAGCGCGGCGTACGCCGCGTTGCTCTTGGGGGCGCACGCGAGAAAACTCGTCGCTTGGGCGAGGGGAATGCGGCCCTCGGGCAATCCGACACGCTCGACCGCCAGAAACGTCGACGTGGCGAGCGGCAGGGCCCGCAGATCGGCATTGCCCACATCTTCCGACGCGAAGATGACCAGCCGTCGCGCGATAAACAGCGGGTCTTCGCCGGCATCGAGCATGCGGGCGAGGTAGTAGAGGGCCGCGTCGGGGTCACTGGCGCGGAGGCTCTTGATCAGTGCCGACACGACGTTGTAGTGCTCTTCCCGGTCGCGGTCGTGAAACAACAGCCGCTTCCCAGCGGCCTGCTGCAGCAGTTCCGCGTCGATGCGACCCGCATCGCCTTTCGCGCGAGAGCGCGCCAAGTCGGCGGCCGTTTCGAGAAGCCCCAGTGCACGCCGCGCGTCGCCGTCGGCAGCTTCGGCGATCGCCGCGCGCGTGGCGCCCGCGACTTCCGGCGGATCGGCGCCGAGACCGCGCTCGGAGTCGGCCAGGGCGCGATCCACAATGCGTTCTAGATCTTTGCGGTCGAGCCGCTTGAGCGTGAAGACACGCGCGCGAGACAGCAACGGCCCGATCACTTCGAATGACGGATTTTCCGTTGTGGCGCCGATCAGGGTCACGCGCCCCGCTTCGACGTGGGGCAGCAAGGCGTCCTGTTGGGCCCGGTTCAGGCGGTGGATCTCGTCGACGAAGAGCACCGTGCGCTGCCCGGTACGCCGGCCGCGATCCGCGTCGGCGATCACCGCTCGCATTTCCTTGACGCCGACTTCGACCCCGGAGACCGGGGCGAACTGCGCGCCGGCCGCTTCGGCGAGGAGTCTCGCGAGGGTGGTCTTGCCGACTCCGGGTGGCCCCCACAGCACGCAGGACGGAAGTCTGCCGGCGGCGATCCATCCCCGAAGCGGGCCGTCGGGGCCGAGCAGGTGGTCTTGGCCGACCACGTCGTCGAGCACGCGCGGGCGCAGCCGCTCGGCCAGCGGAATGCCACGGGCCGGGCCTGCCGACGGCGGCGCCGGCGGGTCGTCTGGGGAGAACAAATCGAGGGAGTCGCCGGATGCCATGGCGCGATTATCCTCTGTGCCACGATGGGCGGCGAACAAAACCTGGAACCCCGAAGCCAGATCCGCGGCGCGATTCGCCGCGTCGGGTTGTGCATCCGTCCCAATTCACCCGAAGTCGATGCCGTCGCCCGTCAGCTCGCGGAGTGGCTCGAAGCGCGGGGGGTCGAGTTGTCCCTCGACCCCGAGGCGGCTCGGCTCCTGGGTGGTGAGGAAAAGAGCCGCGCCGAACTCGCGCGGGAGACCGACCTCCTGGTCGTTCTCGGTGGCGACGGCACGTTGCTCGCGGTCGCCCAGAGTATCGGCGAACGTCCGATCCCCGTCGTCGGGATCAACCTCGGCCGATTGGGTTTCCTGGCCGAGATCGCGCCCCCCGAACAGTTCGAGGCGCTCGAGGGCATGCTGCGCGGCGAGTTCCACGTCGCGCCCCGCCTGCGCCTCGAAGTCCGGGTCGAACGCGGCGGCGACGAGGTCGCGCGTTTTCTCGCCTTGAACGACGCGGTCGTCGCGCGCAGCGATCCATCGCGCATGATCGATATCGCGTTGCGCGCCGACGGCGGCCTGGTGACGACCTACCACGCCGACGGCCTTTGCGTCGCGACGCCCACCGGCTCGACGGCGTACTCCCTGTCGGCCGGGGGGCCGATCTTGCTGCCGGGTACGCATGCGTTCGTCGTCACACCGATCTCCGCGCACACGCTGAGCCAGCGGCCGGTGGTGGTTCCGCGAACGACGCTCCTCGAGATGCAGGTGGTCCCGCGAGAGGGCGATGCGCAGCTCACGGTGGACGGCCAGTCCAACGTGGCGCTCGACCCCGAAGATACGGTCTTCATTACCGGCTCCGCCTTCCCCGTGCATTTCGCCACGTCGCCGAACCGCTCTCGTTTCGATCTGCTGCGCACGAAACTCCGCTGGGGCGCCGAGTGAAGCACCACTCATGATCCGCTGGATTCGCATCGAGGGGCTCGCCGTCGTGGCGTCTCTCGAGCTCGAGTTCACCGAGGGGCTGAACGTGCTGACGGGAGAGACCGGAGCGGGCAAGTCTCTGGTCCTCACGGCGCTCGGACTGCTCGCGGGACAACGCGCACCGAAGGACGCGGTGAGAGAGGGTGAAGACCGCGCCGTCGTCGAGGCGTCCTTCGATACCCGCGCGCTGCCCGACCTCGAAGCCGAGCTGGTCGAGCGCGGTCTCGAAGGGGAAGATCACGAGCTCATCGTCCGCCGCGAGGTCCCGCGCCGCGGTCGAGGCCGTTGCCGGATTTCAGGCGTCACGGTGCCGGCGGGAACGTTGGCGGAGCTCTTCTCGGGTCGCCTCGAGATTTCGAGTCAGCACGATTCCCAGGGGCTCCTACGCCCCGACGCGCATGGCGCCTTGCTCGATCAGTTCGGGAAGCTCGAAAGCGAACGCGACGCGCTCCGGCGAACCTTCGAGGCCCTGCGCGCGCTGCGCGACGAATTTCAGGCCCTCGTCGAGAACGCCGCGGAACGCGCGCGTCGCGCGGATTTCTTGCGCTTTCAACTGACTGAGATCGACGACGCCGGTCTCGAGGTCGGCGAGTTCGAGCGCGTTCGCGACGCTCGAGAGCGTCTGCGCCATGCCGAGCAGATCCAGGGAGCCCTCGCATCGTGCAGCAAGCTCCTCGAAGGGGACCCCAACGAATCCGATGAGGGCGGTGCCGGGGACGCGTTGGCGACGGCTCTCCAGCAGTTGCGCGGGGTCGTTGCGTTCGACCCCGATCTCGCGCCGCTGCTCGAGCGCGTCGAGGCGAGCCGCCAGGAACTGCTCGACCTCGCCGCGACCTTCCGGGACCGCGCTTTTGCTTCCGACCTAGACCCGCAGGCCCTGGCCGGTATCGACGAGCGGTTTCGCGCCCTCGAAGATCTCCGCCGGAAGTACGGCGACGACGAAGCGGACATCCTGAAGCAGCGCGAGGGGCTGGCCCGCGAGCTTCTCAATCTGGATCACAGCGATGACCGACGCGATGCGCTCGCCGCCGAGATCGCATCGGTTTCGGAAGAGCTCGAACGTCGCGCGGCGAAGCTGTCACGCGGACGCCAGCGCGCTGCGAAGGAGCTCGCGGGACGCGTCACGGGATCTCTCGCCGAGCTGGCCCTTCCGGGCGCGATTTTCGACGTGTCCCTCGAACCCGCACGGGTCGCCGACGACATGCCCTGTGGGCCGGGGGGACTCGAGCAGGCGCTGTTTCGCTTCGCTGCGAACGGCGAACCCACGCCGCGCCCGCTCCAGCGCGTGGCGTCTGGCGGAGAGCTGTCGCGTCTCCTCTTGGCGATCAAGGGGGCCGCGAGAAACGCCGCGCGCAGCATGTCGATCGTGTTCGACGAAGTGGACGCCGGAGTCGGAGGCCGGGCTGCGGATCGCGTGGGCGACGCTCTGGCCGCGCTCGCAGCTCGCCACCAAGTTCTCTGCATCACCCACTTGCCGCAAATCGCCGCGCGCGGCGTCCACCACATTCGCATCGAGAAGGGGCGCGGCCGGCGAGCGCAGACGGGAGCGACGGTGCTCACGGGCCGGGAGCGGGTCGAGGAAATCGCGCGCATGGCGGGTGGTGAAGGCGTGACTGCAACCACGCGGCGACACGCTCGGGAACTCCTCTCACGCAGCCACCCGACCGCGTAGCAAGCTGGGTGGTTTCTCCACCGTTTCCGTCGGTGGCCCGATCAAGTCCGGGGGCGTAGGGACCGATCAATCCCCACGGAGCTGGTGCGCACGGCGCCGGGGTGGGGAGCACTCATGAAAGAGGAGAGAACCCCTCAGGGTCCGGTGCCGCCGGGGGGGCAGATTCGCGTCCTCGGCGGTTTCTTCGACGGGCTCGAGGTCGATCTCAGCCAGGAATGGTTCGTGGTCGGACGCGGTCGTGAGGCCAACCTCATCCTCGCTGAGCCCACGATCTCCCGCGCTCATGCGGCCATCGGATTTGACGGGGATTTGTACTTCTTGCGCGATCTCGGCAGTACGAACGGCAGTTTCGTGAACGGCGAGCCTCACCGGGAAACGGTGCTCGTCGATCAGGACGAAGTGCAGATGGGTCGGCTGCGGCTGCGGCTGAGTTTGCCCGTATGAGTGAGGGCCAGTCCGCACCGGACAAGCTGACGCTCATCGTGGTTCCCGACGAGGCCTCGCCGGTCCGTCGGTACCAGATCTCCCGCTCTTGGTTGCGACGTGCGCGCTGGATCGGACCGCTCTTGGCGATCATGCTCATCGGGCTGATCGGCGACTACACCCGTCTGCGCTTCAACGCGGTCGATATGGTTCGGCTGCGCGGCGAGGCGGAGGAGCGCGAGGTTCGCGTGGATGCGCTGGGTGAGGAGGTTGCGGACCTCCGCGCCGAGTTGACGCGCATCCGCGAACTCGAACGCAAAGTCCGGATCATCGCGAATCTGCCGGAGTTGCCCTCTCAAGAGGCCGTGCCGGCGGTCGCTCCGTCTGCGCTGCCGGGGAGCGGCGCGACCGCGCAGACGTCTGTCGAGACGGCAGCACCGAAACGAAAAGCGAAGCCCTCGGTTCGAACCAAGGCAAAGCCGTCCCCCGCGAAGGCGAAGCCGGCACCCGAACCGGTCCCTCCGAAAGCTCCCGCCGCCCCGAAGCCGGCGGCGCCCAAGGCCAAAACCGCACCAAAAGCGCCGGCGACGACCGAAACGCCGTCGACGCCCGCGCCGAAGCCGTCACCCAAAAAGCCGCCGCCGAGACCGAGTTCCGTCGCGAAGCCCGCTCCTCCGCCTGCGCCGAAACCGCAGCCGGAAGATCTCGGCGTTCCGAAGCCGGGGGAGAAGCCGCCTCAACACCTCATCATTCCCCGAGAGGACGCTCCCCGGGTACCCGCGGCGCCCCTCGATGGGCAGGGCGGCGTTGAAAGCGACGAGCCCGAGCCGGGCGATGAGGTGCCGGTCGAGGAGTCGTCGGATCAAGAGCCGATGGCCCCACCCGCGTCGACCGCGGAGGGTGGCGGAGAGGAGGATGCCAGTGCCCCGCCGCAAGACGCGGACGTAATCCGGATCCTCGGCAGTTCAGCAGTTCGCGAGCAGCTCGAAACGGAGGCGGACCTCCTCGCCATCGAGCTCGCGTCGCGGCTGCGCTCGCTCGACGAGCTTCTCACGCGGCTCGAAGGGAAGAGCGCCCAGCTCGCGTCTACGCCGTCCATCTGGCCGACCACTGGCTGGGTGACGTCTCCCTACGGTTATCGCACCTCCCCGTTTACCGGCCGGCGTCAGTTCCATTCCGGACTCGACATCGCGGCGAAATTCGGGACGCCGGTCGTGGCCCCAGCGACGGGACGCGTCGTGTTCGCCGGGCGAAAAGGGCCCATGGGCAAGATGGTCGAGATTGATCATGGATACGGAATAAGTACTGCGTATGGGCACTTAGCGGAGTATTTCGTGAAAAAAGGCGAATTCGTAGAGCGGGGTCAACGGATCGCCGCGGTCGGCAGCACGGGCCGGAGCACAGGCCCCCATCTCCACTACTCCGTGCGTCTGAAGCGCAAACACGTAAACCCCGCGAACTACATCATCGATTAGCTCCGAAGCGCGCCCGCGCGTTGCTCCGCGCCGGTGGCTTCCGTACATTCGCCGACCTTCCCCGGGCCGGAGTCGCCGAGTCCCACGATGCGCTTGCTTCAAAAAGTCTTCGGTTCTCAGAACGACCGCGAATTGAAGCGGATGGTGCCGCAGATCGCGGACATCAATCGGCGCGAGGCGGAGTTCGCTGCGCTGACCGATGACGCGCTGCGCGCCAAGACCGGAGAGTTCCGCGAGCGCCTCGAGGCCGGCGCCTCCCTCGACGATCTGCTCGTCGAAGCCTTTGCCGCGGTGCGCGAAGCGATGAAGCGCGCGATCGGCAAGCGTCTGTTCGACGTACAGCTACTCGGCGGCATGGTGCTTCACAACGGTCGCATCGCGGAGATGAAGACCGGTGAGGGCAAGACGTTTGTCGCCACGCTGCCGAGCTATTTGAATGCGCTGGCGGGCCGCGGCGTTCATGTGGTCACGGTGAACGATTATCTGGCGCGACGCGATGCGGAATGGATGGCCGAGGTCCACAGCATGCTCGGCCTATCGGTCGGGGTGATTCTCCACGACCAAAACGAGATGGACCGCCGCGCCGCTTACGCCGCTGACATCACGTACGGGACCAACAACGAGTATGGGTTCGACTACCTGCGCGACAATATGAAACCCTCGGTGGAGTACTGCGTTCAGCGCGACCACTACTTCGCGATCGTCGACGAGGTCGACTCGATCCTCATCGACGAGGCCCGGACGCCGCTCATTATCTCCGGCCCTTCGGAGGAGAACACCCGCATCTACGGGATCGCGAACCAAGTCATTCCGCGCCTCAAAATGGGGACGAAAGGCGACGCGAAAAAGGGAGAAGAGGAAACCGGCGACTACTGGGTCGACGAGGAGCATTCCGCCTCGAACCTGACGGAGCAGGGCGTCCATCAGGTCGAACAGCTGCTCAAGATCGACAATCTCTACGACCCGGAAATGATGCCGGTGCTGCATGCGGTCCAGCAATCGCTGATCGCGCACACCTTGAAGAAACGCGACGTCGAGTACGTCGTGAAGGCTGGGGAGACCGGTCGCAAGGAAGTCATCATTGTCGACGAGTTCACCGGCCGGTTGATGCCGGGCCGCCGCTGGTCCGACGGTCTTCACCAAGCGGTCGAAGCGAAGGAAGGGATCCAGGTCCAAAGCGAGAACCAGACCCTCGCTTCGGTGACTTTCCAGAACTACTTCCGCATGTACGAGAAGCTCTCCGGCATGACGGGCACGGCGGACACCGAGGCGCCCGAGTTCGCGAAGATCTACGACCTCGACGTCACGGTCGTGCCGACGAACCGCCCGATGGTGCGGGACGACATGTCCGACGTCGTCTACAAGACGAACAGCGAGAAATTCGACGCCATCGTCGACGAGATCAAGGAGCGCCACGAGACCGGGCAGCCGATCTTGGTGGGTACGATCTCGATCGACAGCTCCGAGAAGCTTTCGCGCAAATTGCAGCGCCGGGGCGTCAAGCACAACGTGCTGAACGCGAAGCAGCACGATCGCGAAGCCGAGATCGTCGCCCAGGCCGGTCGCTTCGGCGCCGTGACGATTTCCACGAACATGGCGGGCCGCGGCACCGACATCGTGCTCGGTGGCAATCCGGAGTTCATGGCACTCGAAAAATCCGGCGGCGACAAAGAGCACCCGGAATACCTGCCGCGCCTGGCGGAGTTCGAGGCCCAGTGCGCGAAAGAGCGCGAAGCCGTCGTGGGAGCGGGCGGACTCCACATTCTGGGAACGGAGCGTCACGAGAGCCGGCGCATCGATAATCAGCTGCGCGGCCGCGCCGGCCGTCAGGGCGACCCGGGCTCGAGCCAGTTCTTCCTTTCGCTCGAAGACGATCTCCTGCGCATCTTCGGCGGCGACCGGATCACGCCTTGGATGGAGCGCCTCGGGCTGGAAGACGGCGAGGCCATCGAGCACAAGATGATCTCGAAGGCCATCGAGAACGCCCAGGTGAAGGTCGAAGGCCGGAACTTCGACATCCGCAAGCACCTCCTCGACTACGACGACGTCATGAACAAGCAGCGCCAGGCGTTCTACGGCCGCCGCCGGGAGACGCTCGAGCGCCCGGACATCCACGACGAAGTGCTCGAAATGGTCGAAGGCGTCGTCGTGGCGATCCTCGACACGTACTGGCCGCCGAAAGGCGATCCGGACGACGAAGCCATCGGGCAGCTCGCCGCAGCCCTCGAGGCGCAGTTCGGTGTGGCCTTCGCAGCCACCGAGCCGCCCTTCACCGAGGGCGGGAAGACCGCGACCGACCGAGATGGTCTGGGCCGCGTCGTGCTCGACAAGCTATCGGCTGTCTTGGAAGACAAGCGCAAGACCTGCGACCAGCTCGCGGAGGAGCACGCCGAAGTCGGCTACCCGCGCTTCGACGTCTTCGAACGAAGCATCCTGCTGCAGATCCTCGACCGGCTTTGGAAGGATCACCTCCACAGCATGGACGCCCTTCGCGAAGGCATCGGTCTGCGCGGCTACGCGCAACGCGACCCGAAGATCGAATACCAGCGCGAGGGCTTCGCGCTCTTCGAAGACATGAGCGCGCGTGCCGACGCGCAGGTCGTGGAGACGCTGTTCAAGTTCGTGCTTCCCGACCCCGTGCCCGAGCCCGCCCGCAAACCGGAGCCGCCGCTCGCCGGGCCCGGCCCGGATCCGCAACCCGGCCCGTCGCCCCAGCGCGCGAGCGTTCACGGTGCGGAAGCCAAGCAGGGCAAAGTCGGTCGCAACGATCCGTGCCCCTGCGGAAGCGGCAAGAAATACAAGAAGTGCCACGGCGCGTAGCATGGTCGCCGGCTTTCTAGCGAGCGGCGTCGCAGCGGGCGTCAAGCCGCGCGGTCTCGACTTAGGAATTCTCGCCTGCGATACGCGGGCGTCCGTCGCGGGCGTATTCACGAAATCCCGGGCGCCGGGTGCGCCGATCCTGTGGACGAAACCGCGGGTCGCGCGCGGGCGCGCGCGGGCTGTGGTTGTGAATGCCGGCAACGCCAATGTCTGCACGGGAAGTCGCGGCCTACGCGACGCCGAGGCGATGGCGCGAGCCGTCGCGGCCAAGCTCGGTTGCCCGCCGGGCGATGTGCTCGTCGCGTCGACCGGTGTCATCGGCGTCCCGCTTCCGATGCCCAAGTTGCGAAAAGGGCTTCCCCGCGCCGTCGACGATCTCCGCGCGGGCGGGTGGTCGCGGTTTGCGCGCGCCATCATGACGACCGACACCGTCCCGAAGCAGTCGACGGTGTCGCTGAAAATTGGCGGGAAGCCCGTCGAGATCACCGGCGTCGCGAAGGGCTCGGGAATGATCGAGCCCGACATGGCGACCATGCTGTCCTTTATCGCGACCGACGCCGAGGCCAACCCCGCCTTTCTGCGCACCGCGCTGCGCCGAGCGGCCGACGCGACGTTCAACCGTGTGACCGTCGACGCGGAGATGTCGACCAGCGACATGGTTCTCCTGTTTGCGGGCGGGCGTGCCGGCAACCCGTCGCTGCGATCGGCGAGAAGCTCTGGCGCAGCCGAGTTCGAAGCGGGCCTTCGGCAGGTGTGCGACGACCTCGCCCGAGCCGTCGCCCGAGACGGGGAGGGGGCGACGAAACTCCTCATCGTGGAGGTGAGCGGGGCGCGAACGGAGGGCGAGGCGGTTCGCGCTGCCCGCCGTGTCGCGAACTCGATGCTCGTCAAGACGGCGATTTTCGGAAGCGATCCGAACTGGGGCCGTATCCTCCAGACCCTCGGCGCCTCGGACGTACCGATCGACCCCGACCGCTTGCGGATCGCGGTGGGCGGGCGCGTCGTCTTCCAGGGGGGGCGGCCGCGCGGCATCGCGGCAACCCGCGGAGCCGAGCGCGCCATGCGCGGCGACGAGGTCGTCCTCGCCATCGATCTCGGGCGGGGAAGCGCGAGCGGCCATATCTACAGCTGCGATCTCACCCACGGGTACATTTCGATCAACGCCGACTACACGACCTGAGGTCGGATGTGGAACGGCGAAAAATCTGCTAACTACCTGCGAACTCACACGTTCCCGACTTTCCGGCGGTGTGGCGGCGGGTACTCGAAGGAGTCCGCGAGTCATCCGGGACGCGGGCCGATAGGGCCGCGCTGGGGACGGAAGACGAACCGCGAAGGAGAATCTGTGGTCGAAGCGACCGACGCGACCGAATCGCACCCGAGCGCCCCGCCGGCCGAAGCCGGCGCCGTCCCCGAAACACCCACGGCCACCGGCCCCGTCGACTGGAGCGTCCGCGCCCTGCTCGGTGCCGGAGCCCACTTCGGCCACCAGACGCGCCGTTGGGATCCGCGCATGAAGCCGTACTTGTTCGGCGATCGGCACGGCATCCACATCATCAATCTGGACAAGACCCATCGGCGGCTCGCAGAGGCGCTGGACTTCCTGCGCGAAACCGTCGCCGGGGGTGGCAAGGTCTTGTTCGTCGGCACCAAGCGACAAGCCCAGGCGCCCGTTCGACTCGAAGCGGAGCGCGCGGAGCAGTACTACGTCAACAATCGCTGGCTCGGAGGCATGCTGACGAACTTCCGCACGGTCAAGAAATCGATCGAGCGCTTCAAAGATCAGCTCGAGGTGGTTGCCGACGAAGAGAAAGTCGCCGAACTGAGCAAGAAGGATCTTTCGCGACTGAACCGCGCCATCACGAAGTACCGAAAGTCGCTCGACGGGATCCGCGAGATGAGCCGGTTGCCGGACGCGCTCTTCATCATCGACGTGAAGAAGGAACACATCGCACTCACCGAAGCCCGTCGGCTCGGGATACCGATCGTCGCCGTGGTCGACTCGAACTGCAATCCCGACGGAATCGATTTCGTCATTCCCGGCAACGACGACGCGATTCGCGCCGTTCAGCTCTACTGCGCGGCGGTCGCCGACGCTTGCCTCGAAGGTGCGGAAGTCTACAACGCGCGCGTTCAATCCGAGGTCAGCGAGCAGGAGACCGGACGGCCCCAGCGCGAGCCCCAAGGCGGGCGTCGGGTGGTGGACATTCAGCAGCCCGGCCCGCGCCGCGGAGGCCGCGGGGGACGGGACGGCGAAGGCGGGGGCGGTCGCAAGCGACGCGAGGAGACGAAGCCTTCGATCCCCGTGCCGCACGCGGCGGCTCGGCGGGCGCCGACACCGGAGCCGGCCGCCGAGGCCGAACCGGTAGAAGACGCTGCGGCCGAGGAGGCCGCCGCAGCCGCCGAGGGTTCGGCCGAGGACGCTGCCGCAGCCGCCGAGGCTCCGGCCGCGGAATCCGCGGAGGCCTCGGCTGCTGACGACGCGGCCGAGAAGAGCTCGGAGAGCTGAGGAGCGCCGCGAGACGGCGAGGCTCCACATCGAACCAACGAAGACAGAGGGAAGCGCATGGCGATCTCCGCAAAAGCAGTGAAAGAACTCCGAGAGAAAACGGGCGCCGGCATGATGGACTGCAAGAAAGCGCTGTCCGAGGCCGACGGGGATCTCGACAAGGCTGTCGAAAAACTGCGCGAGCGCGGCCTGGCGAAAGCGGTGAAGCGCGCGGGCAGAGAAACCAGCGAAGGCGCGATTGCCATCGCGATCGACGGCGCGCGCGCCGGAATCGTCGAGCTCGGTTGCGAGACCGACTTCGTCGCGAAGACGCCGGATTTTCAAGGACTCGCGGAGTCCCTGGCGCAAACGGTCTGCGCGGAGCCCGGTATCGGGACGCCCGAAGAGTTGCTCGATGCGTCGCAAGACGGCGAGAAGGTCAGCGAAGTCATTTCCGCCGCGGTCGCGAAGATGGGCGAGAACATCGTTCCGAAGCGCGTGGGCCGGCTCGAGGTGCCGGGCTCCGGACTCGCCGGGGGCTACGTCCATGCCGGGGGCAAGCTCGGCGTCGTGGTCGGGTTGGCCACCGGTGCGACCGGCGATGCCGCCGAAGCGTTCCTCAAAGATCTCGCGATGCACGTCGCGGCGCACGATCCGAGCCCGTTGTCCGTCGATCGAGACGGGGTGCCGAGCGACGCGATCGATCGCGAGCGCGAGCTCTTCCGGCGACAGGCCGAGCAGGAAGGGAAGCCCGAAAAGGTGATCGAGAAGATCGTCGACGGCCGCGTCAACAAGTACTACAGCGAAGTGTGTCTGCTCGAGCAGGCCTTCGTGAAAGACCCCGACAAGAAGATCAAGGATCTACTCGCCGAAGCTGCCGCTGTGCTCGGTGGCGGCGAAGTGAAGATCACGGAGTTTGTTCGCTTCAAGTTAGGAGAGGCTGCCGGGTCGTGAGCCAGCCTTACGGCAGAGTGCTGCTCAAGTTGTCCGGCGAGGTCCTCGCCGGAGACGCTCACTTCGGCATCAACCCCGAAGTGATCACGTCGCTCGCGGCAGAGATCCGGGGCGTGCACGAGTTGGGCGTGCAGATCGGGATCGTCATCGGCGGTGGCAACGTGATTCGCGGTGTCGCAGCGGCGTCGGCGGGGATGGAGCGGGCGAACGCGGACTACATGGGCATGCTCGCGAGCGTCATCAATGGCATGGCGCTGCAGGACGCTCTCGAAAAGCAAGGAATCACCACGCGGGTCCAGACCGCTCTCGAATTCAAAGCCGTCGCTGAGCCCTACATCCGTCGGCGCGCGATCCGACACCTCGAGAAGGGGCGCATCGTGATCTTCGCGGCGGGCACCGGGAACCCCTTCTTTACGACGGACACCGCGGCCGCGTTGCGCGCCGCGGAGATCCAGGCCGACGTCGTCCTCAAGGCCACGAAAGTCGACGGCGTCTACAACGCCGACCCCGAAAAAGATGACGACGCCGTTCGCTTCGAGCGCCTGACGTTCCAAGAAGCCATCGCCCAGGGGCTGCGTTTCATGGATCAGGCTGCGATCGCGCTCTGTCGGGAGAACGATCTCCCCATCGTCGTGTTCGACATGACGACGCCGGGGAACATCCGACGGGTCGTGGCTGGCGAGCCGGTCGGAACCACCGTCCACGAGTAGCGGAGCACCACATGGCCGAAGAAGAAGTCGATCTCGTCATGACCGAAGCGACGGACGCCATGGAGAAGTCGATTCACAGTTTGAAGGTCGACATGCAGAAGATCCGGACCGGTCGCGCGAATCCGTCGGTCCTGGACGGCGTGCAGGTCGACTACTACGGAACGCCGACGCCGCTCAACCAGCTGGCCAACCTGAGCGCGCCGGAGCCGAACTTGATCGTCATTTCGCCCTACGATCGCGCGGTGCTCGGCGACATCGAGCGCGCCATTCAAGCGGCCGATCTCGGACTTTCGCCGAACAACGACGGGAAGCTCGTGCGCATCCCGATTCCTCCGCTCACCGAGGAGCGGCGGAAAGAGCTCGTGAAGCAGGTGAAGAAGCTCGCCGAAGATCACAAGATCGGGATCCGCGAAGCACGCCGTCAGGCGATTGCCGCGCTCAAAGATTTCGAGAGCGACGGTTCACTCCCGGAGGATTCCCGACGCCGCGCCGACAAGTCCGTCCAAGATCTGACCGACAAGCACACCAAACAGGTGGACGAAATCACGAGTCAGAAAGAAGAAGAGATCCTCCAAGTCTAGTGACCGAGCTGCCCCTTCCGCAGGACCGCCGCCCGCGGCACATCGCCATCATCATGGACGGCAACGGTCGGTGGGCGGAATCCCGCGGGCAAACGAGAAGTGACGGTCACCGGGCCGGCGTCGAAGCGGTGAAGGCCGTCGTACGCGCGGCGCGTGAGTGGGAGATCCCGTGGCTCACGCTGTACGCGTTTTCCTCGGAAAATTGGAGCCGTCCGCGCATGGAAATTCGGGCGCTGATGAAGCTTCCGGATCTGTACTTCGAAACGGAGCTCGCGAACTGTATCGAGAACGGCATTCGCATCCGCTGCATCGGCCAGCTGGATCGGCTTCCGAAGCACGTGCGGAAAACGCTCTCGAGAGCGATCCTGGACACGCGCGATCAACGCGAGATGCAGCTCGTCTTCGCCTTGTCGTACGGAGCTCGGGGCGAGCTCGTCGACGCCGCGCGCCGCCTGGCACAAGCCGTCGAATCCGGGCGACTCAGCTCGGATGCCATCGATGAGAAAACCGTGACCGCGCACCTCGACGACCCCGAACTGCCGGATGTCGACCTGTTGATCCGAACCGGGGGCGAGGCGCGCGTGTCGAACTTTCTGTTGTGGCAGAGCGCTTACGCCGAGCTTTATTTCACCGACACGATGTGGCCGGATTTCGACCGCGCCTGTCTCGCCAAGGCCATCGACTGGTACGGAGAGCGCGAGCGACGCTTCGGTCGGACGAGCGCGCAGCTGCCAGAGAAGTGCCGATGAAGCGGATCGCGATCCTCGGCAGCACGGGCAGCATCGGCGAGCAGACGCTCGACGTGGCACTGCAGTTTCCCGAGCGCTACCGCGTGGTCGCGTTGGCTGCCGGACGCAACGTGGCGCGTCTGGCCGAACAGGTCGAGCGGTTTCGTCCCGAGATCGTCTCTGTGGCGGAGCCCGCCGGAGCGGAAGAGCTCAGGCAGCGTTTGGGAGGACGCGTCACACCCGAGATCGCCGTCGGCGCAAGCGGCCTCGACGCGGTTGCGACCGCGCCGGCCGAGCGCGTTATCGCCGGGCTCGTCGGCGCCGTGGGTATCGGTCCGACGCTCGCCGCGATTCGCGCGGGGACCGACGTTGCCCTGGCGAACAAGGAAGTGATGGTGACGGCCGGCGCTTTGGTGAACCGCGAAGCTTCGAAGCGCGGCGTGTCGATTCTCCCCGTCGACAGCGAGCACAGCGCGATCTTTCAGGCGCTGGCCGGTCAACGCGCGCGCGACGTGTCGCGCCTGATTCTCACCGCGTCGGGCGGTCCGTTTCGCACGTGGGACGCGGCGCGCATCGCCGAAGCGACGCGCGAGGAAGCGCTCAACCACCCCAACTGGAAAATGGGGCCAAAGATCACGATCGATTCTGCGACGTTGATGAACAAGGGACTCGAGGTGATCGAGGCGCGCTGGCTGTTCGACGCCGCACCGCGGCAGATCGACGTGGTCGTTCATCCGGAATCGATCGTCCACTCGCTCGTCGAGTTCGTCGACGGATCGGTGCTCGCGCAGCTCGGCCTGCCGGATATGCGCGTTCCCATCGCCGTCGCACTCGCGCATCCCGAGCGTCTACCCCTCGACTTGCCCCGTCTCGACCTCGCAGAACTGAAGGCGCTCCATTTCGAAGCGCCCGATGAAACCCGGTTTCCGGCTCTCGGCTTGGCGTTCCGGGCGCTCGAAGCCGGAGAGGCGGCGCCGGCCGTGCTCAACGCCGCGAACGAGGAAACCGTCGCCGCTTTCCTCGCGGGTCGGATTCGGGTCCCCGATATTGCAGCCCACAACGAGGGCGCCCTCGAGGCATTCGAGCAGGCGGGCGGCGGCGGCCTGCGCGATCTCTCCGACGTCGCCGAGGCGGATCGCTTTGGCCGAGCGTGGGTTCGCGAGCGACTCGGGATCGAGACACCACAGGAGGTCCGGGCGTGACAGGGTTGGGTACCGCCGTCGAGTTCATTTTCGCGCTGAGCCTGATGCTGGGCGTCGTGATCACCGTGCACGAGTTCGGGCATTTCATCGTCGCGAAGCTGTGCGGCGTGCGCATTCTGAAGTTCAGCGTCGGCTTTGGCTCGGCCGTCGGATTCGGGCGTTTCCGCCTGCGGGGTGTGCGGAACGGCACGGAGTACGCGTTGTCGTGGCTCCCGCTCGGGGGCTACGTCCGGATGCAGGGGGAGTACGGCGAGGAAACGGACGGCATCCCGCCCGGTCCGGGGGAGCCGTTCTCCGAAAAAGCACTTTGGCAGAAGCTCCTCATTCTCGTAGCCGGCCCCGGCATGAATCTCCTCCTACCCGTGCTGCTCTTTGCCGCCGCGCTGTGGGTCGGTGTGGAGCGACCCGAAGCGGTCGTCGGCAGCGTCGAGCGCGGGTCGCCCGCGGCGGAAGCGGGGCTCCTTCCAGGCGATCGCATCGCAGCGATCGACGGGGAGCCGGTTCGCTGGTGGAGCGAAGTCGAAGAGGCGGTGCGCGGGAATCCCGGCGATCGGGTCGCGCTCGAGGTCGCCCGCGGCGACGAGCGGATTCCGATTCCCCTCGAGATCGGCAGTCGGCGCGGCGTCGACACGTTCCGCACGCCGGCCGAGGTCGGGTGGCTCGGCCTTCGTCATCACCGCCAGATGCCCGTGATCGGCGTGCCGTCTTCCGACTCCGCGGCGGCCGCGGCCGGGTTCCACTCCGGGGATCGCATCGTTTCTGTCGACGGCCACATCGTCGAAGACTGGGGATCCTTCGCACAGCGCGTCCTCGCCGGCACCGGATCGGTCGACATCGTTCTCGAGCGCGGCGGTGAGGGCGAAGCGGAGCGGGTCGAGCTCGCGATGCCGCCGGCCGAGCATCTCGAAGCCTTCGGCCTGATCCCGGCGGTGGTCCTCGTCGCACAAGTGGCGCCCGATTCCGCGGCCAGCGAGGCCGGCGTCGAGGCCGGGGACCTCATCGTCGCTGTCGACGGCGAACCCGTGGGAAGCTTTTTTACCTTCCAAGAGACCGTGCTCGGCAGCGAAGGCCGCACCCTCGACGTATCGATCGCTCGCGACGGGGAATCTCTCACGGTTCCGATCGCCCCGCGACTGATGGAAACGGAAGTCGCCGGTACCCGTCAGGACGCGTACCGGATCGGGATCCACGGCGAGAACGCCGTGCTCGCGGGCACACTCGCACTCGATCAGACGCGCAATCCCATCGTCGCCGTCGCTCGCGGCGCGCAGCAGACGGCCGAGATCACGGTGCTCTTTCTCCGCGGTCTCAAAAAGCTCGTCGCAGGCGATATCTCCAGGAAGAACATCGGCGGCCCCATCGAGATCGCGCGTCAGTCTCACAATGCCCTGCGGGACGGTTGGGACCGTTTCATGAACGTGCTGATTCTCATCAGCATCAACATCGGCATCTTGAACCTACTGCCGATTCCCATGCTCGATGGCGGTCAGGCCATCGTGTACAGCGTCGAGAGCCTGAAGCGGGGCCCGCTCTCTCAGCGAACGCGATTGCTGGTGCAGCAAGTCGGCGTGGTGTTCTTGCTGTCCATCATGGGGTTCGCCTTCTGGAACGATATTTCGAGAAATTGGTCGAGCTTCTTTGAATGGTTCAAGAACCTCGTGGCTTGATCCTCGCTATCGACACCGCGACCCGTCGCTTGTCGGTCGCGCTGATGGACGGCGACGCCTGTGTGGGTCGTTACGACGACGATGAGAAACGGCTACACGCGGAGGGTCTCCTGCCCGCCATCGAGGGGCTGCTCCGCACGGCGGCGGTCTCGGTCGAGGAGCTCCTGGCGTTTGCCGTCTCGATCGGCCCCGGTTCTTTCACGGGGCTGCGGATCGGTCTGGCCACGGTCAAGGGACTCACGTTCGGCGGAACCCAGCCGGTCGTTCCCGTGCCGACCCTGCTCGGGCTGGCGGTCGCGGCCGACGCGCCTGGTGTTCGCGGTGCCGTGCTCGACGCACGCCGGGGCGAGGCGTACGCCGCTTGGCTGCCTCGGGGCGCCGCCGCTCTCGCAGGTGAGGGCGTCTACACCCCGGAGAGCCTCGCTGCGGTCTTGCCGCCCGGCGCGACGATCGCTGTCGGTGAAGACGCTGACGCGTTCGCCAAGAGCTTGAGCGGGCGCGTCGAGGTCTCCCTTGTCCAGCCCGTGCCCACCTGCGCTGAGCGCATCGGCAAGCTCGCCCGCCCGTTGTTGGCCGGCGGGGTGGGAGGCCCGGGTGCCGACCTCGTCCCGCACTACGTGCGCCGCGCCGAAGCCGAGGTCAGGCGGACCGGTGAGCGCTTTGAACCGGTGCCCGACACTGCTTCAGACTGATTTTGACAGTGGCCGGAGGGTCGCGTAGGGTCGCGTATTCTCTCGTTCCCACGGGCATGTAGCCGATCTCGCGGCCGCCCGAACGGCCCGACCCGGGCGGATCACGGGCATTCCGAACCGGGCGGGACCCCCACGTTGGAGGTCGCCGGTGGCGCTTCAGATTTACTACGACAAGGATGCCGACCTCGCGCGGCTCGAAGGCAAGACCGTCGCGATCATCGGCTACGGCAGCCAGGGGCACGCGCACGCGCAGAACCTCCACAACTCGGGTGTGTCGGTGGTCGTGGGGCTACGCGAAGGTTCCGCGTCCTGGGACAAGGCGAAGTCCGCGGGTCTCCGTGTGGAGACGACGGCGGATGCCGCGAAGGCCGGCGACATCGTGATGCTCACGGTTCCCGACGAGTTGGCGGCGGGTCTCTACGAGGCCGACGTGCGTCCGAACCTCTCGCCCGGCAACTACTTGGCCGTTGCGCACGGCTTCAACATCCACTTCCGCGCCATCGAGCCCGACCCCGGCGTGAACGTGTTCATGGTGGCGCCGAAGGGGCCCGGTCACACGGTCCGTGCGCTCTACGAGCAGGGCCGAGGCGTTCCCTCGCTTGTCGCCGTCGATGCCGATCCCTCGGGCGATACGCTCCAAACGGCGCTGGCGTACGCGAAAGGCCTCGGCGCCGGTCGCGCCGGCATCATCGAGACCACGTTCCGAGACGAGACCGAGACGGATCTCTTTGGCGAGCAAACGGTGCTTTGCGGCGGCCTCACGTCGCTGATGGCGGCCGGTTACGAAACTCTCGTCGAGGCGGGTTACCCGCCGGAGATGGCGTACTTCGAGACGATTCACGAAGTGAAGCTCATCGTCGATCTCATCTACGAAAACGGTATGGCGAACATGCGGTACTCGGTGTCGAACACCGCCGAATACGGCGATCTTACGCGCGGCCCCCGGGTCATCGATGCAAACGTGAAGGCGCGGATGAAGGAAATCCTCACCGAGATTCAGGAAGGTACGTTCGCCAAGGAGTTCATTCTCGAGAACCGCTCCGGGGGCGTCTCCTTTGGCGCGTTGCGAAAGCGGGCGGCCGAACACCCGATGGAAGAGGTCGGCGCCAGGCTTCGCGGCCTGATGCCGTGGCTGAAGGAGAACCAGCTCGTCGACCGCTCGAAGAACTGAACGAGCCGCGATGGCGGAAACCGTCGGCCGCGAGCCGGTCTTCGAAGAGCGACTGACCGGCTGGTTTGCAAGCGATGCCAAGGCGGTTGCGATACCGGCCTTCATGGCGGCAGTGGTTTGTTGGGCGCTCGGGCTCGGGTGGCTCGCGCTCTTCGCGGCACTCCTCGGCGCGGCGGTGGCTGCGTTCTTTCGCAATCCAGACCGCGAGATTCCCGCGGATCCCCGTGCCGTCATCGCGCCGGCCGACGGCCGGGTGATCGAAGTGGTGCCCGTCGAGATGGCGGACGGGAGCCGCGCCCTGCGGATCGGCATCTTCCTTTCCGTCTTCGACGTCCACATCAACCGCGCGCCCGTCGCGGGGCGCGTGCTCGAACTCGCTCGGTCAGGCGACGAGTACTTGGCCGCATTCAACCGCGAGGCACCGGAGCGCAACGTGCGCCTCGCGATGAAACTCGAAACCGAGTCGGGAGCCCCGGTCTGGGTCGTCCAGATCACCGGGTGGATCGCGCGGCGGATCGTTTGTCACGTCCGAGAAGGCGAGTGGCTGGGTCGCGGGATCCGCTACGGGTTGATTCGGTTCGGGTCCCGCACCGACGTCCTGTTGCCGGAGAACTGTCAGGCCCAGGTCACCGCGAAGCAGCGCGTTTGGGGCGGTCGTAGCATCATTGCGACTTTTCCAGGAGATGCGTCGTGACCGCCGAGCCCAAGCTGCCCGCCGAAGTCGCGCCGGCTCGCCGCCGCCGCGGTAGGCGATCGGGTCGCGGCTTCGCCACGCTGCTGCCGCATCTCCTCACCACCGGCAATCTCGGCGCGGGTTTCTACGCCATTGTGACGGCGCCGACCGATCTCGATCGTGCCGCCGCGGCTGTCTTTGTCGCGATGATCTTCGATTTCCTCGATGGACGGGCGGCTCGGATGGCGCGCGCCACGAGCCGCTTCGGGGTGGAGTACGACTCGATCTCCGACACCGTCTCCTTCGGCGTCGCACCGGCGGTGATGGCGTTCAGCGCCGGGACGATGCAGGAGCTCGGCTGGACCGGCTGGGTGTTGGCGTTCATGTTTACGTCGTGCGCCGGGTTGAGACTCGCGCGCTTCAACGTCTCTCCTGCGCGTTTCCCGGGCTGTTTCGAGGGTTTGCCGAGCCCCGCTGCCGCCGGAATGGTCGCGAGTTCCGTGTTTCTCACCACCACGCTCAGGGAGAGCGGATGGGAGCTCGGCGTCCCGCCCGCCCTGGTCGGCTTCGGCCTGGCGAGTCTCGGGCTCCTCATGGTGAGTCCGGTCCCGTATCGCAGTTTCAAAGAGCTCGATCTTCGGGGCTCCTACAGCACGGTGGTGATCGCTGTGGTCGGCGTGGGAATCATCGGCCTCAAGCCCTCGGTGACTTTCCCACTAATCGGTATCCTCTACGTCCTGTCCGGGCCGGTCGAGTGGCTCTACCGGTGGCAGAAGGGCTGCCCTCGGGAGCCGGTTTCGGTTCCGGACTCCATCGCGGCGGAAGACGCCAAGGAATAACGCCATGAGCGACGGACACATCCGCATTTTCGACACGACCCTCCGAGACGGCGAGCAGTCCCCGGGCTGCAGCATGAACCTGCAGGAGAAGCTCGCTCTCGCTCGCCAGCTCGAGCGGCTCGGAGTGGATGTGATCGAAGCGGGGTTCCCGATCGCAAGCGAAGGCGATTTCGAGTCCGTGCGCGCGGTCGCGAACGAAATCAAGAAGGCGACGATCGCGGGTCTCGCGCGCACGGGTAAAGAAGATGTCGATCGCGCGGTCGAGGCAGTCGAGGGGGCGGCGAAGCCCCGGGTTCATATCTTCATCGCGACGAGCGACATCCATCTCGAGCACAAGCTGCGGATGGGGCGCGAGCAAGTGCTCGAAGAAGTCGACCGCTCCGTGCGGCAGGCGCGACGCCATGTCGACGACGTCGAGTTCTCGGCGGAAGACGCGACGCGGTCCGATTGGGACTACTTGGTCGACGTGTTCAAGGTTGCGAAGGAAGCGGGCGCGTCCACGCTGAACGTGCCCGATACGGTGGGCTACACGACGCCGATCGAATACTACGAATTGATCTCCCACCTCCGGGAGCGCATCCCCGGCAGCGACGATGTCGTCTTCAGCCTCCACTGTCACAACGACCTGGGGCTCGGTGTGGCGAACAGCCTCTCGGCGATCCGCGCCGGGGCGCGACAGGTCGAGTGCACGATCAACGGCATCGGGGAGCGCGCCGGGAACACGGCCCTCGAAGAGGTCGTGATGGCGCTCCGCACCCGGAAGGATTTCTACAAGAACCTCGATACGAAGATCAACACCGAGGAGATCTACCCCACGAGTCGCCTGCTCTCGTCGATCATCGGGGTAAACGTGCAGCCCAACAAAGCGATTGTGGGCGACAACGCGTTCGCCCACGAAGCCGGTATTCACCAGCACGGCGTGCTGCAGGCCGCGATTACGTACGAGATCATGACGCCACAGTCGATCGGCCGAGCTTCCAACGAGTTGGTGCTCGGCAAGCACTCCGGTCGCCACGCGTTCCGCGACCGTCTCGCCGAGATGGGCTACGAAATCGAGGGCGACGACTTCCAGCGCGCGTTCAAGCAGTTCAAAGACTTGGCCGACCGCAAGAAGGTCATCTACCAAGAGGATCTCGAAGCGTTGGTGGCGGACTCCGTGACGTATCACGAAGGTCGCTACGAGCTCGGCGAAATGTCGATCGTGAGCGGCACCTTCGCGACGCCGACCGCCACCGTAGAGATGCGGATCGACGGCAAGAGCGTGAAGACGAGTGCGATGGGTGATGGCCCCGTCGACGCTGTCTTCAAGGCGATCGCCGACCTCACCGAAACCAAGAGCGAGCTCGAGCACTACCAGGTCAAGGCCATCACGGGCGGCATGGACGCGCAGGGCGAAGTCAGCGTGACATTGTCCGAAGACGATCGCCGGATGATTGGAAACGGTTCCCACACCGACATCATCGTGGCGAGCGCGAAGGCCTACGTGCAGGCGCTGAACAAGCTCGAATGGCACATCGCCCGGCGCGCGGCCGACGCGCCTCGCGGCATCTAGGAGGCCCATGCACAAGATCCTGTTACTTCCCGGGGACGGCATCGGCCCCGAGGTGGTCGATGTCGCGCGCCGCGTGCTCGAAGCCGCCGCTGCGGGGGCCGGTATCGCTCTCGAGCTCGAAGAAGCGCAGATCGGCGGAAACTCGATCGACGATTTCGGGACGCCGCTGCGCGACGAAGTGGTCGAAACAGCGAAAGGCTGCCAGGCCATCCTGCTCGGTGCCGTCGGGGGCCCGCGCTGGGACGCGCTGCCGGTTCCCGAGCGCCCCGAGCGCGGTCTTCTCCGTATGCGAAAAGAGCTCGGATTGTTTGCCAACCTCCGGCCCGCCTCGGTGTTCCCGGCGTTGGTGTCCGCTTCCACGCTGCGGCCCGAGGTGGTTTCCGGCATCGACATGCTCGTCCTGCGCGAACTCACGGGCGGCATCTACTTCGGCGAACCGCGCGGCATCGACGAAAACGCGTCGCCGCCGCGCGCGTGCAACTCGATGGTCTACGATGAAGGGGAAGTCGAGCGGATCGTGCGCGTCGGCTTTGAATCCGCGCGCAAACGCCGCAAGCACCTCACCCACGTCCACAAAGCCAACGTCCTCGAGGTGTCGCAGCTGTGGGTCCGTGTCGTCGATCGCATCGCGCCGGATTACCCCGACGTCGAGCTCGTCCATCAGCTGGTCGATTCCTGCGCCATGCTCCTCGTCCGCGACCCGCGCCGTTTCGACGTGATGGTCACGGGCAACATGTTCGGCGACATCCTGTCGGACGAAGCGGCGATGATCACCGGTTCGCTCGGCATGTTGCCGTCGGCGAGTCTCGGCGAGGGCGGTGTGGGTCTCTACGAGCCCGTGCACGGTTCCGCACCCGACATCGCCGGGCAAGACAAGGCAAACCCGCTCGCGACCATCCTGTCGGTTGCCATGCTCTTCGAACATTCCCTCGACGCGCCGGGTGCTGCGAAAGCGGTGCGAGACGCCGTCACCGCGGCCCTCGACGCAGGTGCCCGCACTCCCGACTTAATCCTCGAGGGCGAGTCGCGTGACGCGATCGGCTGCAAGGAGATGGGAGAACTCGTCCTCAAGCGTCTCGGCGGATGAGCGCCCCGAGACGGATCGTCATTGCCGGCGCGACGGGCGCCATGGGGACGGAGCTCCTCGAAGTCCTGGCGGCGAGCCGCATCGAGGTCGCCGAGATCTTGCCCGTCGCCACCGAGCGATCGCTGGGAGACGATGTCGAGTACGCCGGCCGTCTGTTGCCCGTCGAGAGCGAAATGCCGGTGCTCCGCGGGGTCGACCTCGTCGTCTTGTGCACGCCCGCGGCGGCCGCGCTCGAGTGGGTACGCGCTTGTCTCCGCGCCGAGGTCCCGTGTATCGATCTGAGCGGTGCTCTCGCGACGAGCGAAGACGTGCCCCTGCTCGTCCACGACCTCGGGTTCGAACAGAGCGACCTCCACAAGCCGATCATTCACGCCGCGACCGGCCCCGAGTTGGCTCTTCTCCTGGCACTCTATCCGCTCGAGGAACGCTTCGGACTGAACCGCGCGGTCGTCACCGCTTTGGAGTCGGCGTCGAGTCGCGGGCGTGACGGCATCGATGTCCTGCAAAACGAAGTCGTCGCGCTCTTCAACCAAGAGGAGCTTCCGGAGCCCGTCGCGTTCAGTCGAAACATCGCCTTCGATTGCCTTCCGGAATACGACGAAGAGGACCGCGAGCGGGGCACGACACCGGCGGAGCAACGGGTCGCCGATGCGCTCAGCCGCTGGCTGCCGGAGCTCGCCGCCGAGGTGATGAACGTGCAGGTGCCCACGTTTTCGGGAACGGGTCTGCACGTGAGCCTCGAACTCCGCCGCGCCGCCAGCGTCGAGGAGGCGGCCGCTTGTCTCGAGAAGTCCCCGGCTGTGGAGCGCTTCACGGCGCCGGCCGGGCCGACCACGCGCGATCCCTCGGGCCGGGACACGGTCCTCGTGGGGCGGCTGCGGGCGGACGGGCAACGGCTCCGGTTGTGGCTGTCCGCGGATACCCTGCGGCTTTCCGCCGCCAACGCTGTCCGCCTCGCCGAAGCGCGCTTCGCCGCACTTTCCTGACGACGCCAGGCGGTGCGGGTTCGACTGGATATCGCCTACGACGGCACGGACTTCGCCGGCTGGCAACGCCAGGCCGGCCCGGCGAGGACCATCCAGGGCTCCTTGGAGGACGCCCTGACGGAGCTCGCGGGGTGCGCGGTGGCGGTGCAAGGCGCCGGGCGGACCGATGCCGGCGTGCACGCGGAAGGTCAGGTCGCCGCAGCCGATCTCGAGACACCGCTCGCGCCCGAGACACTCCGCCGCGCCCTGAACGCACGCTTGCCCGGGGACGTGCGGGTGCATCATTGCTGCGAAGTCCCGCCCGGTTTTCATCCCCGCCGCGACGCCGTCGGCAAGCTGTACCGCTACCGCATCTGGAACGGGCCGGACCCGCACCCGTTGCTGCGGCGGACCACGTACCACGTAGCTCGCCCGCTCCACCTCGACCGCATGCGGTGGGCGGCGGCCGCCTGGGTGGGTCGGAACGACTTCCAGAGCTTCGCCACCGCCGGTAGCGACCCCGGCACCACGGTCCGGCGGCTTTCAGCCCTCGAAATTTCCGGGCGGCCCGGCGCCGAGGTGAGGGTCGAGGCCTACGGCGACGGCTTTCTTCGGCACATGGTTCGGAACCTCGTCGGGACGCTCCTCGAGTTTGGCCTGGGGAAGCGCGAGCCCGCCGAAGCGCGCGGGATTCTCGAGGCCCGCGATCGGGGCGCGGCCGGGGCCACGGCTCCGGCCAAGGGTTTGCTGCTGGTCCGGATCGACTACGGAATCCCTTGAGTTGTCAGGTGTTTACGACAGCATCGCCTTGACGTCGAGGGCGTCCTCAGGTATCCCATGCGCTCCTTCAGAGGGGAGGCCCGCTGGGAAGATGGGAGCCGTTTCCCACCGCGCAACACAGCCCGCTCGCCCGGGCGACATCACGCCGGTCTGGTACGTGATCGACGCCGAGGATCAGATCCTCGGTCGTCTCGCGACACGTGTGGCGACCGTTCTGCGCGGGAAGCATCGCGCGCTCTACACGCCCCACGCCGACACGGGCGATTACGTCGTCGTTGTGAACGCCGACAAGATCAAGTTGACCGGGCGCAAGCGCGAACAGAAGAAGTACTACCGCCACTCGGGATGGGTCGGCGGCTTGCGGGAGACGACCGCGGGCAAGCTCCTCGACGGGCCGCATCCGGAGCGCGTGATCGAGCACGCGATCAAGGGGATGCTCCCCAAGAACAGTCTCGGTCGAAAGCTCTTCCGAAAACTCCATGTGTACGCGGGGCCCGAGCATCCCCACGCGGCGCAAAAACCCGAGGTTCTGCAAGTTGGCTAACGCGCAAGAAATTCTCGCGAACGCGACGGGCAAGCGGAAGACATCGATCGCCCGTGTTCGCGTCGCGCTCGGCACGGGCAACTTCAAGATCAACGGACGCGGTCTCGAGGACTACTTCCCGAGAGAAGCGCTTCAGATGCAGATCCGGCAACCGCTCGAGGCGGTCAACGCCGTCGGCAACTACGACATCTTCGCGAACCTCTCGGGCGGCGGCGTCGGCGGCCAAGCGGGTGCGCTCCGCCACGGCATCGCCCGGGCGCTCGAGAAGATCGATCCTTCGCTCCGGCCGGCGCTCAAGCGAGGCGGGTTCTTGACGCGCGACGCGCGCAAGAAGGAGCGCAAGAAGTACGGGCAACGCGGCGCGCGTGCGCGTTTCCAGTTCTCGAAGCGCTGAGCGCAACCCGGTTTTCGAAGTTTGCGAAACGGGAGGCCGCTCGGCCTCCCGTTTTTTGTTGGTGTCCGAAGGAGGAGAAAGATGCGAGTCGCGATCGTTGGAGCGAGTGGTTACACCGGTCTCGAGCTGCTCCGTCTTCTCTTCCGACACTCCGACGTCGAGATCACCGTCGCGACGTCGGAGCAACGAGCGGGCGAGGCGCTGGGCGAAGCGTATCCGGCTTTCGCCGAATGCAGCGCGTTGGTTCTCGAGTCGGCAAATGCCTCGCGAATCGCCGATCGCGCCGACGTCGCGTTTTGCGCGTTGCCTCACGGAACGTCCGCGCCGATGGTCGATGCGCTCCTGAACCGCGGCCTGCGGGTGGTCGACCTCTCCG
Source organism: Myxococcota bacterium (assembly GCA_965223705.1). Taxonomy (GTDB): domain Bacteria; phylum Myxococcota_A; class UBA9160; order UBA9160; family UBA6930; genus UBA6930. The sequence goes on from OZ245015.1 coordinate 1,810,474, forward strand.
CGGACTTTCGCCTGACCGACGCCGATGCCTACAAGCAGTGGTACGGAGAACACAAAGCGCCGGAGCGTTTTGGTACAGCGGTCTATGGGATTCCCGAACTGAATCGGGAAGCGCTCCGGAGCACCGAGCTCGTGGCGACGCCCGGCTGCTATCCGACTTCGGCGCTCCTTCCCCTGGTGCCGTTCCTGCGCGAAGGCCTGATCGAAACCGACGCGATCCACATCGACAGCAAGTCCGGCGTGAGCGGCGCGGGGCGCAAGCTCGACGCGGGTTACTTGTTCGCGGAGCTTGCGGAGAATTGGCACGCGTACGGCGTGGCCGGGGCGCACCGGCACGTTCCGGAAATCGAGCAGGAAGCTGCGCTCGTCGCCGGCGAGACGGTTCGGGTCGCCTTCACGCCGCACCTCCTGCCGGTGGTTCGGGGGATGAGCACGTCGATCTACGCCCGTCCCAGGCGGTCGCTGTCGGCTGGGGAAGCGCGGGAAGTCCTGGTCGCCGCGTACGCTTCGGAGCGCTTTGTCCGCGTGACACCGGAAGGAAGAACGCCGCGGGTTTCCTCCGTCCGCGCGTCGAATTACTGCGATGTGGCGGCGACCGTCGACGCGCGCACCGGCAGCCTGATCCTGCTCTCCGCGCTCGATAATTTGACGAAAGGCGCTTCGGGCCAGGCGGTTCAGTGCTTCAACCTCATGTGTGGCTTCAACGAGGAGGCGGGCCTCCAGGGCACCTCCTGGGTTCCGTAAACCCTTGTTTCAAAAAGCGAATGCGCCGCGCTGAAATTGACAGCCCGCGCGCACCCGCGGTATACCCCATGAAACCGAGGGACAGAGGAGTCGCGGCGTGTCCACCTACTACGCCGACGACCCGCAAGCAGTCAGGCTCTCCGTTTCCGCCGTGGTTCGCCGGAACACCGAGGGCTCCGAACTGCTGTTGATGCGGCGCAGCGACAATGGGCTTTGGGGCTTGCCGGGGGGCTATGTCGAGCCCGGCGAGTCCGTGTCGGAAGCCACCGCGCGCGAAGTGTACGAAGAGACCGGCTACGAGATCGAGATCGGACGGCTCGTCGGGGTCTACTCCGACCCGAAACGTCAGGTGATCGCCTACCCGAACGGCAATCGGGTGCAGGCCGTCAATCTCTGCTTCGAGGGAAGGGTGGTCGGGCAAGGCGAGCCGACCACACCCGAGGAAACCCTCGAGGTCGGCTTTTTCCCAGACAGTGCGCTGCCGGAAGATTTCGTCCCGATACATTCCGTGCGGATCGAGGACGCGACGCGTTCCGCTCGGGAAGCGGCTGTGCGGTAGGCACGGCGGGAGTTCGCATGACCACGAGACCGGTGAAATTCATCTTCGTGACGGGCGGGGTCTTGTCGGGCCTCGGAAAGGGCTTGTCTTCCGCAGCCATCGGATCCCTCCTCGAGGCGCGCGGATTGACCGTTAGCTTCCTCAAGCTCGACCCGTACTTGAACGTCGATCCCGGAACCATGAACCCGATTCAGCACGGCGAGGTCTACGTGACCGAAGACGGCGCCGAAACCGATCTCGATCTCGGTCACTACGAGCGTTTCACCAACATCGAGGCGAACCAGCGGAACAACGTGACGGCGGGCCGGGTCTACGACTCGGTGATCAGCAAAGAGAGACGAGGCGACTACCTCGGCGGGACCGTTCAGGTCATTCCGCACGTCACCGACGAAATCAAGGAGCGGATTCATCGGGCCGCGGAAGGCGTGGATCTCCTCATCGTCGAAGTCGGTGGAACCGTCGGCGATATCGAGTCCCTGCCGTTTCTCGAAGCGATCCGCCAGCTCCGCGCGGACGTCGGTCGCGAAAACGTCTGCTACGTCCACTTGGCGCTCGTCCCCTACATCGGCGCCGTGGGCGAACTCAAGACGAAGCCGCTGCAGCACTCGGTCAAGGAGCTACAGGCCGAGGGGATCGCTCCCGACATCTTGTTGTGTCGCACGGACCGCTATTTGCCCCGATCGGTGAAATCGAAGATCGCTCTCTTCTGCAACGTCGACGAGGACGCCGTCGTCACCGCGAAAGACGTCGAGCACATCTACGAGCTACCGCTCGCGTTCCACCGCGAGGGGCTCGACGAGAAGATCACCCGGGTCTTGGGTATCTGGACCGGGAGCCCGAACCTCGACGCTTGGGAGCGCCTCAACCGCACGCTGCGCGAACCCGAAAGCGAGGTTCGCATCGGCATGGTCGGCAAGTACGTGGACCTCACGGACGCGTACAAGAGCATGAACGAGGCGCTGCATCACGGTGGCATCGCCAACCGTGTCCGCGTCCATATCGACTACTTCGACTCGGAAAAGCTGACGGACCCGGCGGTCCTCTCTCAAGTGCACGGAATCCTGGTTCCCCATGGTTTCGGATCGCGCGGCGCCGACGGCAAGGTGCAGGCCGTCCGCTACGCGCGGGAAGAGCGGGTCCCGTTCCTCGGGATCTGCTTCGGCATGCAGCTCGCGGTGATCGAGTTCGCGCGCAATGTCGCGGGCCTGGCCGACGCGAACTCGACGGAAGTCGACCCCGAGACGCCGAATCCCGTGATCGATTTCATGCCCGAGCAGCGCGACATCGAGGGGAAGGGCGCGACGATGCGGCTCGGCGCCTATCCGTGCACGCTCAAGGCGGGTAGCCGCGCGCGCACGTCCTACGGGTGCGACGCGATCTCCGAGCGGCATCGCCATCGCTACGAATTCAATCCGGACTACCGCGCGGAGCTCGAGTCGGCAGGGCTCGTCATCGCCGGGGAATCGCCGGACGGCAAGTTGGTCGAGATGGTCGAGCTCGCGGAACATCCGTGGTTTGTGGGCTCGCAGTTCCACCCCGAGTTCCGTTCGACCCCCTTCAGGCCCCACCCGTTGTTCGTCTCTTTCGTGGCGGCTGCGATGGTGCGCGCCGGGGATGCGGTGCCTGCCTAGGCCTCTCGCGAGTCCCTTCTCGTGCGGAACCGCCGCTGCGCCGTGCGCTCTCGACCCGGACGGCGCCGCTCCTCACCCGAGAGTACGCTGAGCAGCAACCAGTCGGGGAAAGCCCGCTTGAACTCCGGGGCGCCCTGAAGCCGGATATGCCCGGCCGCAATTTCCGAACGCAGGGAACGGAAACCGCGCCAGGCGTCGACAAAGCGCCGAAGGTCCGCCCGAACCCGGAGATCCGGTTCGTGCCCCGGGTGCTTGACGCACAGGTCGATTCGACCGTCGTCCGACAGGATCCAGAAACGCGAGAAACCCGTCGGGCTTCCGGAGAATTCGAACTCCAATACGGTGCGACCCGGCGGGAGAACCTCGGTGTTCATGCGCAGATGCATGCTCCAGGCGAGAAACAGCGGGTCGAGATCGTCGTACTCGAGATCGCGCGCCCAGCGCTGTCCCCACGCGCCGAGGCCCATCACGATCGGCTGGAGATCGCGCCCCGCCTCGGTCAGACCGTAGACGTCGCGACCCTCGCGGCGCACAACCGCGGCCTCCTCCAGAGACTTCAGTCGGCCGGAGAGCGTGGAAGGGGAGATCTTCGGGAGGGCGCGCTGCAGGTCGTTGAAGCGGGAGACGCCGTCGAGCAGGGCCGAAACGATGAGGAGCGTCCAACGCTCCCCGAGGAGTTCGGTCGCGAGGGCCACCGGACAGTACTGGCCGTAGCGGGAAGGCATCCCCGGAAATTCGGACAGGAGCCTCCGACGCGCCACTACGATTTTCGTAGCAGTATCGTCGGTGGTCCTTCCCTAGCCTCCTAATCTCAAGGGAGGCAACACCGTGGAACACACCCTTTACGACACACGCAAACTCGCCCTGCAATGTTGGGATCACCGCGAGGAAACCGAGCGCGAGCGGTGCCTGGCGCGTCCCGTGGCGGACGCGCTCATCGCGTCGGGTTTGTGCCGCGCCGTCTTGCCGAAAGACTTGCACGGCCAGGGCCTCGATCCCATGGATTGGATGACACGACTCGAGACACTCGCCGGGGCGGAGGCTTCGGCGAGTTGGATCGTTTGGAACAACGCGCTGTTCGCGTTTCTCACGCGAACCATGGAACCGTCGCTCCGCGCGTCTGTTTTTCAGGATCCACAGTGGATGTACGCGCAGTCCACCCGACCCGAAGGGCGCGCGGTTCCAGACGGCGAGGGGTATCGGGTGAGCGGCCATTGGACGCTCGTCTCGGGCTGTGAACTCGCCGAGTGGTTGCTCGTGCTGTGCGAGATCGAGGGAGGCGAGCAGGGCTTCGCCTTGCTGCGTCGGGGGCAATTCGAGATCCAGGACACGTGGCACGTCGGGGGCATGCGCGGGACGGGCAGCCACGACATCGATGTCCCCGAACTCGTCCTTCCCGCGGAGTACCTCGTGCTCCCCGGCGGCGAACCGACCGTGGAGGCGCCCTGGGCGGTGCTCCCCATCATTGCGCTCATGGGGGCCGGCTTTGCGGCACAGACGCTCGGCATCGCTGGGGCTCTGGTGGAAGCCACGTTGTCCAGGCAAGACGAGCGCTTTGCCCTTCCGGTCGCGATGCATGAAACCGCGATCACGGCGTGCCGGTCCCATCTCCATCACTGCGTCGAGAAAGTTTGGCGGCGGGCGGAGGGCGGGAAGCCGGCGGACCCGAACGAAGTCGGCGCGATCTATGGAGCGGCGGCCTGGGCGAACCAGGCCGCTTCGCGCGCCACCGACGAGCTCTACGAGGCCGTCGGAACACGAGCGATCTACAGTTCGGCGCCCTACGAGCGCGCGTGCCGAGATCTACGCGTCATGCTTCAACACGTCGTGGCGTTCTCGTTCTGGGCGAAAGACGCGGGGCGCGTTCGATTGGGCCTCGCACCGGAACAGCCGCTCTACGCGCTCTAGCGACGCTGAGCCGAAAGGAGCCGGGCCTGTCATAATGGGCCCGATGTGGAAACGACTCCCGATGGTCGGCTTCCTGCTCCTGTCCGCGTGTGGAGAGGTCGAGCCGTCCAACGAGGCAAGCGTCGATCGCGCCGTCGAGGTCGCGCGCGCGATCTTGGCCGAGGGAGACAGCATCGATTCCTTCGACCGCATCTCCGCGGCCGGAGTGCTCCTCAGTGCCGGCGTCGAGGATACGCACGAAGCGATTTCCGAAGCGCTGACGAGCGGTGCCTCGCTGGCCCAGCAGGCCGCCGTCGGGGCACTACTCGGCGTTCCGGGAACCACCACGATGGAGCGCATCACCACCTTTGCGGATGAGTCGGATCGCAATTTCACCCAGGTGTTGCAGGCGCTGCGCTGGGCGCCGCGGGCAGACGGTCGCGCGCTGGTCCTGCGCGGGCTTGCGAATTCCCAACCGGGAAGCCAAGTCGCCGCCTTCGACATCGCCGCTGAGCTCGTCGGAGATCCCGAACTCGTAGCCGCGATCGAAGACGCGATTCGCCGCTCCGACGAAGATCATGTCCGAGGCTACGGTGTATACGCCGCTTCGGCACTGGGGTCGCCCCAGGCCTTTCGGTTGATCGTTCCCATGATGCGCGGGCAGGTCTTCGAGCGGGAGATGGCGGCCGCGTGTTTGGGACACGTGAAGACCGAGGCCTCGCGCGAAGCGCTTGAATCTTTGCTCGAGGACCGGCAGCCCGGTGTCCGCCTGGCGGCGTGGGCGAGCCTGTCGCACTTCGGGAATGAGCACGCGGTGGATGAGATCTACGCGGCTCTCGAACACCCCGAACTCGGCGCGACGGCGGCGGGTTCCGTTCGGCGCGCTTCTTCAGAAGCGATCGAAGCGATTGTCTTGCGCGCGGGTGACTGGAGCGGGATCGAAGTCTTCGCCGCCGGCCGAGTGCTGGAAGCGATCGGATGGCGTCCGGACGCGGAAGCGTCGTACGGTTTGGAAAGCGCGTTGGCGACGGAGAGTGAACTACTCAAGCTGCAGAGCCTGTGGGCGGTGGGCTGGCGCGGAAAGAGCGAAGAACGTTCGCTCGCCGAGGCTCACCTCGGCGATCCGAGCTCGGCGGTGCGAACGATGGCGGCATGGGCCGTCGTCTCGAACCACAACGGGGGTCGCAAGTTGGGTCAGTCGAAGGCTCAGTAGCCCGCTTACTCGATCCCGTAGGCGTCGCGACGCGCCATGAACGCCTCGACTTCCGTCGACATGAACAGCATATCGTGGTTTTTGCCGGCGCGGTCTTTTACTTCGTCTTTCAAGAGGGCTTCGGGTCGGAAACCCAGCTCTTCGAAGACCGTCCGCGCGCCGGTCTGATCGAGGGTCATGCGGGCGACGACTTTCTCGATGCCCGTAGCCATCGCGATGCTGAACATCTCTCGCACGAGCAAGCGGCCGAGGCCTTTTCCCCGAGCCCTCGGCGAAATCATCAAGCGAAGCTCACCGACGTGACGCGACCATTCGTAATCTGCCCGCTGCAAGGTGCCGTAGCCCAGCACGCGCGTTTCATCCTCGGCGATCAGGCTCTGAATCGCGCCACTGTTGATGTCACGGACCCATTTTTCGACACCTTCGGGTTTGGTGATATCCCGGCGCAAGAAGAGAAGATCGTGGTACGGGAGCTGCTGCGCGAAATCGAGCATGAGCGGACCGTCGTCCGGCGTCATGAGCCGCAAGGTGATTTCTTGTTTGTCGACCTCGTAGGTCTTCGGATAGTCGGACAAAATTTCCTCCAGCGTTCCCATTCGGATCTGAACTTCGTGCATCACGTACTCCGCTTTCTCTACACAGATTTGGGTCCCAGCCAGCTGTCGAGCTTCGGCCACAACCGGTATACCGCGTTGCCGCCCGCGACGAGACTGACGTGTCCGCCCTTGATCACGATCTCGGTCTTGTCCTCACTGCCGATCAGCCCGATGAGGTCTTTCGACGCCGCCGCCGGAACGATGTGATCGTGCTCCGCCGCGACATGTAGAAAGGGAACCCGGATTTTTCCGTGATCAACGACATGGGAGCCGATCTTCAGTTCGTTTCGGACGAGCTTGTTCTCGCGAACGAAATCGACGATGAATTGCCGCGCTGTTTCGCCGGGGAACGGAATCTGATCTGCAGCCCAGCGATCCAGTCGAACGAAGGCGTTCACGAATTCGTCATTGTCGGCATTGTCGAGGAGCTTCATTTGCCCCGCCGCCTTCTGTAGGGGTCGCAGCGCCTGCATCGAAGTGGTCATGAGCTCGGGCGGGATATTGCCGAGTTCGTCGATGACGCGGTCGACGTCGAAATGGTCGGGATGGGTCCAGGTCTTGTAGAGGGGCATCCCGTCGCTGTTTACGGGCGTCGTGAACGTCACCAGATTCTTGAGCGGTCCGTCCGTATGCGTCGCCGCGTACATGCACGCGAGCATGCCGCCGAGGCAGTAGCCGATCATCGAGAACTCGTCTTCGCCCGTCTCTTCGAGAACGCGATCGATGCACTCGGGAATCAACCGGAGGATGTAATCCTCGAGGCCGAGTGTGCGGTGCTCGGGGCGCGGCGTCCCCCAGTCGGCGAGGAACACGTCGTAGCCTTGACCGACTAGATACTCGACGAAGCTCTGGCCCTTCGAGAGGTCCAGGATGTACGAGCGGCTCACCAGCGAGGGGATCACGATGAGCGGAACGCGGTAGATCTCCTCGCACACCGGGTGGTAGTGGTACAACCGGAGCGTTCCGTTCGTGTGAATGATGTCTTTCGGAGTGACGCCGACTTCGAGCTCGAGATCGAGCAGCGGTTCGACACCCGTGCGACTGCGGGCAATCGCCTTGTCGACGGCTGCCTGAACGGTTTCCGCGACCGGCTTCGCCGCTTCTTGGGGTTTCGCCATGGTCACGCCTCCGCTTCGGCGGGAGGCTGTTTCGTCCGCCGCGGGCTTGGCGTCGTGGACGGTCCGGCCGATTTCCGCAGGTTCTTCACTTCCGCTTGCAACGCCGCGATGGAGTCTTCCAACCGGCCGATCCGATCTCCGAGGTCGAGGATGTCGGACCGAGCGGGGAGGTTCATGTTCCCGAGGTATTGCGCCATCGAGTCCGTGAACATGCGATGCACGTGAAGCGCTTCCTGGAAGTACTGACCCATACCCTTCGCGAAGCGGTCATCTCCCATGACTTCGGTCATCGACTCGCTCCAGCGCTGTTCGTTTTCTTGGAACCACTGGCGCCAGGCTCGGAAGGGATCGGGCATGCGGGTTTCCTGATTACTCATCGTCTGTTCCTTCGTCGTCCGAGTCGTCCTCGTCGAGGTCCTCTTCGGTCGTTTCCGTTCGCGCCGTAGACATCCCGGCCGCGGCTTTCCCGAAATCCATCCACATTTCGAGGGCGCGCTGGTGGGTTTCGAGAAGACCCAGCCAGTTTTTGAGAAACAGCGATCCGCCCTGGGTCACGCTGTACAGCCGTTTTGCGGGTCCGTCTTCGGAGGTGTCCCACATCGACGAGACGAGTCCGGACTTCTCCATCTGTCGCAGGGCTCGGTAGATCGTCCCCGAGTTGTACTCGCCCAGACCGGCCTCGCTCAGCCGGTTGATGAGGTCATAGCCACAGGCGTGCCAGCCATTCAGCATCGCAAGCAAGTTGGCCGTGAGCATATCCCCCGCGGGGGCACTTGCTGCCTTCTTGTCTTTCTTCTGCGTCTTTTTCTCTTTCTTGGCCATGCCTGCGCCTCACACTAGCTCTTGTGTGCTTATGTGTCGGTTGTATCTGACCGATGGTTGACAGGTATATTCCTTTCGCATATACATGTCAACACATAAACCTTCCATCGGCCAAAGAGCCGTTTCAACCACGAGGAACACCAGCATGGCGACGAAGCGCACGAAGAAGACCGAGACTTCCCCGATCGAGCGATACCTCGATCTCGCGTTGGAGAACCAGGCCGCCTTTGAGAAGGAGATGGACGGTGTCCGCAAGCGAACCGCCAAGATGACGAACCTGCTCTCCGAGCAGTTGCGCGAGAGCCAGCGCGGGGCGCTCTCCTTGACGAAGGAAATCGCCGGGCACCCGACGGATTTCGCCGCGAACTCGAAGGCGATGATGGATGCCGCGATGGAGGCCCAGACGCGAGCACTCGACTTCGCGAAAGACCTCTACAAAGAGCAGATGGACGCCGCCAGGGCCGCTCGCAACTCGATGGAGAAGCTCGTCGAAAGCTCCCGAGAGGCCGCGGGCGTCGCTACGGAGTTCGGAGAATGGTTCACCGCGCAGAACCCGATGGCCGACGCCTGGGAAAAAGGCATGGCCGCTTTTCGCAACTAGCGCTCAACCGGTCTAGCAAGTCGAGCTGACAGAGAGTGAGTGGTTGTGGCGAGCGCGATTGATCCCGAGCAGCGGGCGGGGTTCGGCGACCCGTTTGAGTTCGACGCGGCGATCGAGCACGTCAACACGCCGATTTGGCGCGAGGCGCTGTGGCCCGTCGAATGGCTACAGCTCCGCTTGAGCCCCGTGTTCTACGGGCGCGACGTCCCGCACGGACGCGGCGAGCCGGTCCTCCTGATCCCCGGATTTCTGTCCAACGACATCACGTTGTTCGACATGTACCGGTGGCTCTATCGGGTCGGCTACAAGCCGCATCTCTCGCGCATCAGCTTCAACGTTGACTGCCCCAACGAGACCGCGAAGCAGCTCGCGCTGCGCGTGCAGGCGATTCGCAAGAAGACAGGACAGCGCGTCCGCATTGTCGGCCACAGCTTGGGCGGCATGTTGGCGCGAAGCCTCGTCCAGAGAATTCCGGAAGACATCGATCGAATCGTCACCCTCGGCTCCCCATTCCGAGACCTGGTGAAAGCGCATCCGGCTGTCGTGGGCCTCTGGGATCACCTGAAGGCGGCGAGGGGGGACTTGATCGGGCGCAACCTTCGCCCTTCTTGCGCGACGGGTCACTGTCTCTGCACGTTTGTCGCGAACATACTCGATCCGGACCCGCGCGATGTGCCCCAGTACGCGATCTACTCGCCGCGCGACGGCGTCGCCCACTGGGAGAGTTGTATCAACGACGATCCGGCGATGAACTTCGCTGTGGACTGCACGCACATCGGCATGGCATTCCACGCCGGTGTCTACCGGGTTGTCGCGGAGCGCTTGCACGAAGCGAAATGAGGCTGTCCCTATGCAGCAACTCTCGGCGGTCGATACGAGTTTTCTGTCGATCGAAACGGCAACGACGTTCGGCCACGTCGCTTCCCTGACCCTTTATGACGGGGCGACGTTCTCTCCGGGAACCGCATACCCCTCGATCCGCAACCACATCGCGGATCGACTTCCTCTGCTCGAACCGTTTCGGCGACGCCTCGTCGAGGTGCCCTTCGGACTCGACCTGCCGTACTGGATCCGCGACCCGGATTTCGATCTCGACTTTCACGTCCGGCACATCGCGGTTCCGCCGCCGGGCGATTCGGAACAGCTCGCGGAGCTGACCGCACGGATTATCGCTCGCCCGCTCGATCGCGGGAAGCCGCTCTGGGAGCTCTACATCATCGAGGGCCTTGAGAGCGGCGACGTCGCCATGCTCTTCAAGATGCATCATGCGACGATCGACGGGAAATCGGGCATGGAGCTCTGGCAGACGCTGCTGACTACCGACCGCGATGCTCCTCCGATCGAAACGAAAGAAGAAGAACCCGCGGAAGCCGTTCCCGCGCCTTGGGAGCTTTTAGCGAAAAGCTACGCCTCGATGTGGATGCGGCCGGCGCAAGCGTGGCAGATTCAGCAACAGTCCTATCGGGCTCTCGGCGAGTTCTTGACCGGGCGTCGCGGAGATCTCCCGTCGCTGCTTTCCGCGGCCCAGAAAGCGCTCGGCCTGGGAGCCTCGACGAATCCGCTCGACGGTTACGGGAATTCCCCCGCGCCGCCGACTCCGTTCAATCGAGCCATTACGCCTCATCGCCGTGTGGCCTGGTGCGATCTCTCGCTCGGGGAACTCAAGCGCGTGAAAAACGCGTTCGGTACGACGCTGAACGACGTCGTGATGGCGATCTGCGGCGGTGCCCTTCGGCGGTATCTCGAGCGTCACGACGCTCTACCCACACGCCCGCTCATCGCCATGGTGCCGGTCTCGATCCGCACCGGCGGTGAGGAGGACACGTACAGCAATCGTGTCAGCGGCATGTTGGCCGAGATCGCGACGGACGAGCCCGACGCCGCCACCCGGCTCGCGCGCTGCCGTGACGCGATGCGCGGGTCGAAGACGCTGAGCGAAGCCATTCCCGCCGATATCCTTCAGGACTTCGCGCGCTTCGCCCCGCCCGCGGTCACCGCGCAAGCGTCTCGCTTCGCCGCCGGCCTACGACTCGCAGATCGGGTCGACTCGCCGGTCAACGTGGTGATTTCCAACGTCCCCGGGCCGCGGGAGCCCCTCTACGTGGCGGGCGCAGAGCTCAAAGCCATGATCCCGGTTTCAACCGTCGCCGACGGGTTGGGTCTCAACATCACGGTCATCAGCTACCGGGATCGCCTCGATTTCGGCTTCGTGTCGTGTCGCGAGCTGCTGCCCGATTTGTGGGACCTTGCCGACGACGTCGTCGAAGCCTTCCGGGAGCTCGAGCGCGCCGTGAGCGTTCCGGACAGCTAAAACGTGAGCGAGCCAAAGAACGAACGAGTCCAGGCAGACTTGTTGGCTGGGGATCTTCTCGCGCCATCGGTGTGGAGCGACCGAAAATAGCAAGGCTGCAGTCCAGAGAGGCGAGACCGCTTCTGACACGTGATCTCCTCGGGGTCGGTCTTTTCGTCGGTGGCTACATGGTCGCCGCCGTGATCCGCGCCGCTTATGCCCGCAACGTCGAGTTCCTGTTCTACATCGCCGTGATGGTGATGTTGATCGGGGCACTCCTTTGGGTTCATCACAGGATCGCGCTGTCGCGAGGGCTCCTGTGGGCGCTCGCCGTATGGGGCGCCCTGCACATGGCGGGTGGGCTGATCCCCGTCCCCGAGCATTGGCCAATCGACGGAGACATCCGAGTGCTCTACAGCTGGTGGATCCTCCCGAAGCTCAAGTACGACCAGGTGACCCATGCGTACGGTTTCGGGGCGACGACTTGGCTCTGTTGGCAGGGGCTCCGCGGAGCACTGGCCGACTACCGTTGCGGCAAAGAAGTGCGGCCCACACTCGGCCTGCTGGTGATTGTCGCTGCGGCGGGATGCGGGTTCGGCGCCTTGAACGAAGTGGTCGAGTTCTTCGCGACGCGCTTCACCGTCACGAACGTCGGCGGCTACGAGAACACTCATCCACGCACTTGGCGCGGTGACCGGCGAACGTGTGCGCCGCCCGAGACGCAGCAACGAGCTAGAACTCACCGTCGAGGCTGGGATCTCGTGTACAACGCACTTGGCGCGGTGACGGCGGCAGCACTCATCTACGTGTGCGCCGCCCGAGACAGCAAAAGCGAAGAGCAGCCGTCGACTCAGTCGGCGTGGCGATCAGTCTTCGCGGTGATTTTGCCGTGTCGGCAAACTTTTCGATGTCCCGGGCGATCACGGCTCCCATCCGTGGTGAAGAAGCGCGACTTCAAATCATCCAAACCGGCGAATCCGCACAACGAAAAACCGTCGATGTCGAGACCTCGGATACGGTGCATAACACTCAGCTGCACGTGGTGGGTCATGTGTCCGTGGTGCTCCAACGCGAGCGGAGCATGAACGTCGCGCCAGTGCGCATCACACTCCTCGTGGGTTTTTTTCGGGTGATGCACTACCGAGAACAGCGCGTAGACTGCCGCGTCGCCGGCTTTGATGAGTCGGCGACAGACGACGTAGAGGCCGATATCCGCCGCCCGGTCGAAGCGACGGAGGTCGTCGCTGATACCGGTCACGAGGGCGGCGTAGGGCAATGCGGCGTCGGTTCGGCCATCTGCGTACAGCGTGCCGCCCAGTTCCCGTGCGAGGTCGGTTGCGGCGCCGACGTCGCTACAAGCGGCGGCGAATTCCAGAGTGTGGGGTTCCGTCATGGCAAGGAGCAGTGTAGCGAGACGTGCGGTTGAAATCGCTGCAACCTGTCGCGGCTGCGAGGCGGTTCAGACGCCGCCCGGATGACGCGTTTCGCTGGGCGAGGGGGAAGGGCGGTAGCAAGGTCGTTCACCCGTTGATATCAGGAGCACATCTGATGCGTCCGCGAAACCGACGATACGCTCAAAAGCCGGTTCTGCATTCCGTGTGTCCGCACTCGCAACGCTCCACTTGAATCCGACCATCGACGTGCTCACGTTCACAATAGTCACTGCAGTAAGCACGTTGGCCGTCGCCTCCGCACGAACAAGCGGGGTTGAGACAATTGCCTTCGCTTGCGGGTTCCATTTTCTTTTCCCTGTTTCGTGAGGGCCGCCGGCGCGAATGATCTAGCTTTTCTTGATTCCTTCTCCACCCGCGTTGTCGAGGATTTCTTTGACCGTGCTGACATTCTCATCGGTGACGTCGACGCCGACGAGAATGTCGCCCTTCTCCAGACGTTCGGAGTTCACCTTCGCCTCATGTTCCGGCATCCCGGCGCCAATCAGGCCGCCGATCAACCCGCCCGCGGCGGCTCCTGCGCCTCCACCGGCCAACGCGGCGACGATCGGTCCGGCGGCTACGATCCCAGCGCCTCCCGTCGCAATGGTGCCTACGCCGACGAGGCCGGCGACAATCGCGCCGAACGTTCCCCCGATTGCGCCACCAGCGGCTGCGCCTTCGGGCGCTTTCGTGTTCTGCGCCATTTGGAAATCTCGACCTCGGGTGCCGTCCGACATCAAAAGGCTGATATCCGACCGATCGCACCCGTTTGCAATCAGCCGACCGACGGCGAGTTCCGCCTCGGCTCGGTTTGAGAACACAGACGTTACGAAGTTTGACATGTGGGCTCCTCCTACGGTTGGTATGAGGATCACTGCAAGGCATGTGCCACCGGGAACTACGTTGAACGACGTCGCTAGTCGGACGAGTCAGTCGATTGCCGGATCCGCCGCAGTAGCTCTTGCATCCATTTCGTAACGACTACAAGCAACGGAAGTCGCGAGGGCGCAGGCGGTGAACGGCCGCAACGTAGACGTGCACAAGAACCGCGTCGTCACGACTCACCAGTTCCGAGTTCCATGAGTAAGCGAAAGAAATCCTCAGGGGCTGAATCAACTTGCACGCTGAAACCGCTCTCGATGACGATCTTGGCCGAACGGTGGCTCTTTCGAACTCGGGAGACGCGTCCGATCACGGCGGCATCCGCGAGGCCTTCGGATCGAACGGTCACTTCGATCCTCTGGTTCGCTTCCGGCACGATCGACGAGAGGATGTAAAGCCCTCGAGCGGAGACGTCGGCGACGAGCCCGGTGTGTCTGCGCCCGCCCTCGACCCGGAACTCACAGCTCGCCCGGAAACGCATTCTCTCGAACTGGCGACGATCGCGGTCCACTGGCTGGCTCCGATTGTCCGCTGCCAAAGTAGCAGGTAGCAACTCGGCGAAGGCCGCGGATCAAGCCACCAGCGAGTAATAGACCAGCGCAGCCGCTCCCGCGGAAACGGCGAGCCCAGCGACGGCAAGTAAACCATCGCGTGCGGAGAGAGATAGTCCCAAGAGGAGCAGGCCGAGCGCCGGAAGATATGCGGCGAAGGGCAACAACTCGAGCGGCACCATCAATGCGGCGGCGACGAGCGCCAGTGCGCTAATCAGACGTTCCATCGCGCCCCGCGTGAACCACTCCCAGCGCGGTCGGATAACGCGATCGAAACGCCGGGCCCAGGGCCGCACGCGATCGCGAGCGCTCTCCCATTTGTGTGTAGAGACGCCCCGCTCGCGCACGGCCTTCGGAACCCAGGGGTATCGGCAACCGAGCAAGTGCTGCACCGAGACCAGCACGACGAACAGCGCAAGAACCGACGGCACCGTTGGGATCGCGCCTACAGGCGTCAAGACCAAGAGGGCTGCAGCGGCGAGAAGGCCTCCAAATGCACGGCTGCCGAAGGCATCCAGAAGGTCTTGCACTTCGAGTTTGGCGTCGCCCCCGACCTCCGCATCAATTGAATCGAGTAGATCCTCTAGGTTTTGAGATCCCTGACGTTGCGGCACGCTAGCCGTCCATTGTCGACGTATGCGGGTCGTGAACCACGCCACCCGTTCTCGTCGGACTACCGGCGCCGGAGGGCCCTCGGAACGGTCTGGTGAATGGACAGGCCTTCATCGCGATGCTGGCCGCCAACGGTCGCGGCGAACCAAGCCGCGGCAGCGCCGACTGCGGCACCTGCGGCGGTCGCGAACGCAAAAATGGTCGACACGTTCGCGGTGAGCCGCAGCACTTCATCGCTCACGTCGCGGTCGGCGGCAGAAGCGGCTACGTCCATACCGGCCGCTGATAGCGCCGCAATCAGGGCGGCGGCGATCCCGACCACGATGGTCGAGACACCCCAAACGACGAGACCGTGGACTCCGTCGCGGAATTCGGCTTCCGCTTCGACGGCGTCGCCCCATCGCGAGCGCATGCGGCCGGCGATGTAGCCACCCGCGGAGGCGCTCACCAGAGCGACGAGAGCAACCCAGAGGCCCGCGACGAGCACACTCCACGAAGCACTTCCGTCATCCAGCGTGGGGGTCGCCGCCGCGACTCCCACACCAACCCCAAATTGGAGGAGAACAATCGACATCGCTCCGGCGACGGCCGTGCCGCCGAGCACGGCGCCCCATTCCAGGTATCCGGAACCGGGATCCGCAGGCCGGGCATCCGCCGTGATAGGTCGAGCACTCGCCATGATCGCCAGCTACCGCAAACCGAGGACAGAGAGGATGAACATCACGACAACAAGAAGTCCGACGAGGTAAATAATGCTGTGCATCGAAGGGTTCCTTTCGAGCGCCAACGCGGCGACGTTCGGGGCCGGTGCAAAGACGGTGCCGGCCGCGAATCACGCAAAACGATCCCCGGACAAGGTCTATCGGCGAGTTTTTCCACGATCGCTGTAAGAGTTACAGGCCTCGTCGCTCCGCGGCCATGTTGTCGGGCCTCGCTTGGCACAAGCATTGCTCAGTGTGGCCGTCATGAAAGATCGATACGGCAGTTGCGATGACCGAGCCAAACCACGCCCGACGTTTCAAATGGCGGAATTTCATGCGGTCGAAATCGGTGAGCTGATCGCCGGCTCTGGCGGCCGCGCGGGATCTGCCTCGATCATCGTCGCACACGACTTCTCCGAGAACGCTTGGGCTGCCCTCCGCGCTGCTGTCCGGCTCGGTAACTCCATAGGCGCAGAGATCACCCTGGTCTATGTGACGCAGCCGCTGTTGTCGAAACGCTCCGCCCGACGACGTCTGGAAGAGACGATTCGCGAGCTCGATCCGCCGCCCTCCCGAGCGCGAATCGAAGTCGCCGAGGGCACCGACCCGTCCCAATCCTTGTGCGATATCGCCACAAAGCTCGGAAGCGACCTGATCGTGATCGGTGCACGAGGCAGAGACAGACTCGAACTTCCGTCGGACGAGAGCGTGGCAGAACGCACGGCCCTCTCCGCGCCTTGTCCGATTCTGACGGTCCACGCTGCCAACGAAGGAGCCAACTGGCGAACGACGTGGAGGCGGTACATCCGTCCGGCTTTGGGTACCCAAAGCTTCGACGGCACCCGTTTTGCTCTCACTTTCCCCAACCAAGATCTCAGGAGGTTTTATGGAGACATCGAAGAATCAAGGTGAAGGCAACAAAAAAGCCGATCGGCGCTACCGAGAGGCCGCCTCGGAACACGCAAAGACCGAGGCATCTGACAAGGCGGCGCGCCGCGCCGCTGAAGAATTGGACGCAAATCGAGACGACTCGGAAACGGAGACCGCCGATGATCGCTAGAAACACAACCAGGAACAGCATCCGACGCGGTCTGGCCACCTTCCTCGCGGCACTCGCTGTCAGCGTCGCACCGCTCGCCCTTGGAGGCTGCGACGACGACGATGCCGAGGAGGCCGTAGAAGAGATCGCGGATGAAATCGACGATGCGACCTAGCGCGTAGGGACCGGTCCGGATCCGACGGCGTTTTTCTACTCCGGCCCCGGCGTTCAGCTGCTCGCGCCCGAGGTGATCGCCGTCGGCCCACCGTCCGCCGAACGGCTTCGGAAACCTAAAGCCGTGCAATCACAGGAAGTAAGTCATGACAAATTCGCAGAAGCCCACGACCACCGACTCCGGGATTCCCGTACCCAGTGACGAACACTCTCTGACGGTGGGTCCCGACGGCCCCATCCTGCTCCACGATCACTATCTGATCGAGCAGATGGCCAACTTCAATCGCGAGCGGATTCCCGAACGGCAACCCCACGCGAAGGGGAGTGGCGCGTTCGGTCACTTTCAAACGACCCATGATGTCAGCTCGTACTCCAAGGCCGCCGTCTTTCAGCCGGACACAGAGACCGAGGTCGTGATGCGCTTCTCGACCGTAGCCGGAGAGCGAGGCAGCCCGGATACTTGGCGAGACCCGCGCGGTTTCGCAGTCAAGTTCTACACCACGGAAGGCAACTTCGACCTCGTGGGCAACAACACCCCGGTCTTCTTCCTTCGCGATCCGCTGAAGTTCCAGCACTTCATTCGTTCGCAGAAGCGGCGCGCTGACAACAATCTTCGGGACCACGACATGCAGTGGGATTTCTGGACGCTCTCTCCGGAGTCCGCCCATCAGGTCACTTGGCTGATGGGGGATCGCGGTATTCCGGAGAGTTGGCGCCATATGAACGGCTATTCAAGTCACACCTACATGTGGGTGAATGCGGACGGCGAGAAGTTCTGGGTCAAGTATCACTTCAAGACGAATCAGGGCATCGAATGGTTGTCCCAGCAGAACGCCGATCGCTTGGCCGGTGAGGACGGGGACTACCACACCCGCGATCTCTTCCAGGCGATCGAGCGCGGTGATTTCCCGAGTTGGACGCTCCACGTGCAGATCATGCCGTTTGCAGAAGCGGAGACCTATCGCTTCAAC
The DNA here is from genome assembly GCA_965223705.1 of Myxococcota bacterium. Classification (GTDB taxonomy): domain Bacteria; phylum Myxococcota_A; class UBA9160; order UBA9160; family UBA6930; genus UBA6930. Next base: position 1,828,297 of record OZ245015.1, read on the forward strand.
CCCTTCGACCTGACGAAGGTATGGCCTCACGCAGACTATCCGCTACAGCAAGTCGGTAAGCTGGTCCTCGATCGCAACCCGACGGATCACCACACGCAAATCGAACAAGCGGCTTTTGAACCGAACAACATCGTGCCAGGAACGGGCCTTAGCCCGGACAAGATGCTGTTGGCTCGAGTGTTCTCGTACGCGGACGCGCATCGTGCCCGGATCGGGGTGAACTACAAGCAGGTACCGGTCAATCGCCCGATGTGCGAAGTCAATAGCTACAGCAAGGACGGCGCCATGCGAGTCGAGGCGGTCCGTGACCCTGTGTACGCACCGAATTCCAAGGGCGGGCCCCGGGCGGCGGAAGATCGAGACGTGGACAACGCCGGGTGGGAGACAAGCGGAGAGTTTGTCCGCCAGGCGTATACCCTGCGAAGCGACGACGACGACTTCGGGCAGGCGCGGACTCTCATCCGCAAGGTTATGGACGATGACGCACGCGACCGACTCGTATCAAACATCGCCGGGCACCTGGGAGCGGGTGTCTCAGAGCCCGTACTGACGCGAGCCTTCGAGTACTGGCACGACATCGATCCCGAAATCGGTGAGCGGGTCAAGAAGGCGATGAACCGCTAGGCGAAGGCGGGAAGGGAGAACCGATGGCTCAGCAATCCAGTGTCACTTGCCTCCACGCACCCTGTACGTGCCCGGCAGAATCCGATCGTCCCTACTGCAGCGATCACTGCGAGAAGGAGCACCGAGACGGAAGGCTGCAGAAGGGTCCCTGCCACTGCGGGAACCCCGAGTGCGGGACCTGAGTCCGGTAGCTAGGCAGCCTCAGGTCGACTGAGGATCACCCACACCGCATGGACGATCCCCGGCACGTAGCCGAAGAGGGTCAGCAACAGGTTGAGCCAAAAGTGGCCCGTCAGTCCGACTTGGAGAAAAACGCCAACTGGCGGTAGAGCCATGATTTCTCCGGTGTGCAAAGCGAGGCGCAAATCGACCCACGAGACGTTGGCAGCCCATCTCGTGGGTCGATGCTTCAGCGCCAGGTCGCGCTGACTGTGGGCGGTCCGCTCTAACGGCGCCGCCGCAGGGTACGAAGCGTCCCCGCAACCGCGGCAGAGCCCAAGCCCGTGACGACAAGCAGCGGAAGGAAACTCGCCGTGTCCGGGAGGCGAGCGTAATCCCGCTCTCGTTCCTGCGGGTCTCGTTCGGTGGGCGCAGCGGCAACGGGCTGTCGGTTCATCTCATCGCGAGCTTCCGATTCTCGGATCCTTGTTTCAGAGACACGAATTCGCTCGGAGCGGTCGATCGAGTCCTTCTTCTGGACGAAATCGCGGTAAGCCGGATCGCTCTTGTCGAGAATCTCCACGAACTCGACGCGAGAGTCGACTGCGTCGGGAGCTCCCACGAAGATCACGCGGACGGCATCACCCACCTCCAGGAAGTCCCGGCCCGTCAGTCCTCGGTTCTCCTTGGCAAAACGGGTCACGACGGTGTAGTCAACCTCGATCTCGCCAGCTTCCGTCAGCATGTGCGCCTCACCGGTCCCGCGATCGATCTTCGTGATCTCTCCTACCAACGTTTTCGATTCCGGTATCGCCTGAGCCAGAGCACCTGCGCTCATCAAGACTGCCAGCGCGCTGGCAAAAACTACAACTCTCATCGTTTTGTTCTCCTTTGCGGGTTGCCGGGGGGCGATCCGCTCCGTTTCGAACGAGATGATCTGCAGGTTACGTGCCAAGGCTGCTCGCTGGTGCGACGGCACGGGAAGTGCAAGGAGAGTGGCAGAACTACATGACGGAGTCGCTTGTCTTCATGAAACACGTTCTCGCTCTTTCCATTCTTGTCTTCGCTTTCATGCTTCCCACCCGTTCTTTGTCGGACGACTTGGGTACGTTGTCGCTCACGGTCGAAAACGACGCCATCGCGGGTGGCACCGATCGCAACTACACAAGCGGCGTACGACTCGGCTACCTCACCGGGCCCGATCGCGTCTGGGGCATTGTGCAAGGGCTCGCGGGCTTTCTCCTGGCTGCAGAAGAGGAGGATGTGGTGCGCTTCGGCATCGCCATCGGGCAGAGCATGTTCACGCCGCAGGATATAGAAGAGGAAGCGCCGCTCCCCGATCAGCACCCCTACGCGGGCTGGTTGTACGCAGACCTTTCGATCCTGGTCGAGCGGGAACACACGCTCGACACGTTGTCGCTGCAGGGCGGGGTGGTCGGGCCCGATGCGGGCGGCGAGTGGACCCAGACGAACATTCACGAGCTGCTTCACTCAGACGAACCGAAGGGCTGGGATAACCAGCTACGTCACGAAGCGGGCGTCGTCGTGACCTTCGACCGGAAGTGGCGCGCGCTAGCCGAGTGGGAGGCGGCACGCCTCGGCATCGACATTACACCCAATGCGGGGTTCTCGGTCGGCAACGTGCTCACCCAAGCGACTGCGGGCCTGACCTTGCGAATTGGAAACGACCTCGCCGACGACTACGGGCCACCGCGGATTCGTCCGAGCCTCGCCGGCGGAGGATTTTTCAATCCGAGTGATGGCTTCGGGTGGTACGTCTTCGCGGGCGCCGCCGGCCGAGCTGTGGCCTACAACATCTTTCTCGACGGCAACACGAGGCGCGACAGCCTCGAAGTCGATCGACGTCCCTTTGTCCTCGACGTACAGGCGGGCATCGTGATTCAGCTCTTGCGCGCTCAACTCGCGCTAACTGTGGTCGCTCGAACCGAGGAATTCGAGACCCAGGAAGAAGAGCAGATTTTCGGCGCCGTGAGCCTCTCCTTCAAACTCTAAGAGGAATCCGATGACAGGAGTCAGGTCAGGGGAGCGCGTCAATGGCTGAAGACAAGCAACAAGAGATCGCCAACTTGCTGGCGGCGTTTCGCGAGGCAACCCTCCAGATCATCGTTGACGAGGACCTCGGACTCCACGTATTTCTCGTCCAGCCGGCAACTGCGGAACAGACTCTGCGGCTCGAAGTCGACGCCGATTGGTTGGATCGGCACGAAACCAAAACGATTCGTGACAAACTCAAACACTTTGACGTGATCGAGAAGCTTCGCACCTGTGGCGGTGTACCCGTCCGGATTGACGGAACGACCTGTCCTTAACCCAGTTCAGCACGCCCACACGATCCGCGAGTCATCGGTTGGTCGGCGCAGCCGTGCAATTCGTACAACCGGTGGAAGATTCTTCGCGCTCCTGCGTCGCTCTAAAGGCGTGCGGGCTTGGCACGATAGGTGCACATGATTGTGGAGGTCCCCACGGTTGTGACCCGGACCGTTCGCGGAGGACCACCGGTCTCGCTGAAAGGTGCGGATGATCCATCTCTGCACTCAGCGTCAAGGGAACCCCAACGGGTCGAAAAAGGAGGTTCATCAGGGATGAACTGGGATCAAGTCGAAGGCAACTGGAAGCAGATCAAAGGGAAGGTCAAACAGCAGTGGGGAAAGCTCACGGACGACGACCTCGACCGCATCGACGGAAAACGCGAAGAACTCGCTGGAAAGATTCAGGAGCGCCACGGTGTGGCGCGCGAGAAAGCAGAGGAGCAGATCGATCAGTTTTGCGAGCGGCTTTAGGAGGTGAGGGGAGCATCGATTCGAACACGCTCTTGGCACGGCGTTTGCTCCCATTGCAAGGCGAGCGCGCAAGCGATAGCGCGCCAGACAAGGGGAATACAAAGATGATGCAACCGACTGTTCTGTCCGCGAGTTCTGTATGCGGAGATTCGGTGGTCAATAACGCCGGCGACGATCTCGGAAAAATCGAAGAGATCATGGTCGACGTCCACGACAACCGGATCGCCTATGCCGTGCTTTCCTTCGGAGGCTTCTTAGGAATCGGCGACAAGCTGTTTGCGGTGCCTTGGCAGGCGCTGGCGCTCGATGCAGAGAACAAGCGCTTCGTTCTCAACGAATCCAAGGAACGCCTCGAAAACGCGCCTGGCTTCGACAAGAACAACTGGCCGAATATGGCCGACCGCACGTTCGGCGGCCAGATTTACGACTACTACAAGGCGGACAAGTACTGGTAGTCGACGCTTATCGAGGTGCCGCGCTCCGCCCTCCGCAGCCAGCGGCGCCTCACGGGCTCGAGACGTATCTATGCGTCTCGGGCCCCCTGACGGCCTCTCGCGGCATCGTTCGTTACTTCACCTCGAGCTCGTTGCGCACATCCGATACGCCGCCGGTCGCTCGGGCGAGGCGTTCCGCTTCTCTTTTCGCAGATATGTCTGATACCACGCCACGCAGTGTGACAACGCCGCGGTCGACATCAACATCGATGTTGATGGCCGATACTTGAGGATCGGCGGCGAACTTGGCTTTCACGCGGGTGGTGATTCGCGCGTCGTCCACGACTTCGGACGCGGTGAGATCCCCGATCTGGAGTTTGTTGACGACTCTCGTTACGCCGTTTGTGTCTCGAGCGAGATCTTCTGCTTCGCTGCGCTCGATCTCCGTCTCAACGAAACCACTCAGGGTGACCACGCCAGCTCGGGTGTCGACGTCGATTTCGAATGGATTCACTTCAGGATCGGCCGCGAATTTAGCGTTGATCATCGATGTGATGGACGCGTCGGATACTTGCTCGCCGATCGAGCGGGTTGTCGAGCAAGCGGCTACCGTGATAGCGATCACAACGAGCGCGAGCTCCTGCGCAAACGCGTAACACTTCCTTGTCATTTTGCTTTCCTCATTGTTGATTCTTCAAACGTTGCTCAAAAAGCAAAGACATCTGAGCAACGGGGTCGTTGTTGCTTCCGAGCGACGGCTGTGCAAAGGACGTGCCCGACGTTGCAACCGCTAAATGTGTCGGCAGCGAAGTTGCTGCGAGGAGCCGAGAATGACCGCACATCCAATCGTCGAATCTCTTCTAATCGCGACCGTCCGTATCGACACCTTTCAAGGCGAGACGGCGCTCACGAACGGCACAGGCTTCTTCTTCGAGCGCGACGGGCGATTGTTCCTCGTGACGAGCCGGCACGTCCTCATCGACGAACCGAGTGATCATCGACCCGACGCTGTAAGAATCGAGATTCACAACAACGCGGAGAACGTCGTTGAAACGAAGAGTTTTTCGATCCCTTTGTACCGGGACGGCACGAGCCTGTGGCGCCAAACCGGAGATTCTTCCGGAATGATTGACGTCGTTGCCCTCGAGGTGGATCGCGGCGCGCTTCCAAAGCCGGTGGTCTACGACGTATTCACGCCCGAGCATCTCTTGGCCGACCTCGAGCAGGTCGAAGTCGGCGCGTCAGTACTGGTCGTTGGATTCCCGCTCGGCTTTCGTGACACCCTTCACCGGATGCCCGTTGCACGCCACGCGATCGTCGCATCCTCATTCGGGCTGCGATTTCAGGGCAACGGCTACTTTCTCACAGATGGGCGTACCCATCGCGGTATCAGCGGAGCACCCGTGGTGATGCGCGCCGAGGCTGATCTGGGAACTCTTCCTTGGGTCCTTTTGGGCATTCACTCCGCGCGCATCGACCTCGGCATCCGGGACGCGGAACTCGATGAGCCGCTCGGACTCAATTGCGCTTGGTACGCAGATGTACTGCTGACGCTCACCGATGGTTGAAGCGCGGGTAGCCGCGGACCCGTTTCTAGTTGCAAGATGGATGGTCTCGTAGATCGTGGAGGGTCGTCCCGAGCGTGAGTGGTAGCCGGATTTGTCGCTCTGCTCGGGCCGGAACAAAAGGAACCAGTTGCCCCTCGGCGTCGACCGTGATCGTCGCGCCCTCGTCGTCTGCCCAGGTAGGGCTTGTCACATCCCAGGTCCCGATGTCGGTGTTCGTGACCACTAGGAAGTCTTTGCCGAGCGTGGTGTCCTCGAACGAACCGACGTAGACGTTGCGGTCGTTCCGCAGGTGTTCCGGATCAACGATGAAATCAGCGGCTCGATCGGTGAGCAACAGCTCCCAGATCAGGGACCTATAAGAATTGATGTTGTTCCAGGTCTGCGCGAGTTCAGATAGGTAACCCCTTCGCCAGGCTTTGACAGCTTCCCCGTCCCAGTAGAACAACGTCGGCCGGGCGCAGCTATTGCCGGTTCCGCCTCCGGTGCACTTGCCTGTCCTCCAAGCCGTAGCGAGCTCGGTTGGGCCGTGATTTAGGACCGGTCCAGGCGACCAGAACATCAGTCCCTTGAAGCCCGCGGTGATCGCCAGCCAACTCTGGGCTCTCCACGAGTTCGTGGGCGCTTGGTGCTTGCTCCATTCAGCGCACCATTCGTCACCGTCTCGGGTGTGCCATGTGTAGGTGGGCGCCTTGGGAAGTGCCCCTTTTCTCGCGGCAAGGCACGCATCCCAGCTCTTGTTCGGCTTGTCGGGATCTGTGGAGGGCTCCGGGAAATCCAGGATTCCGGCCGCTGCTTCGACGCGAACTGCGTGGAGTGGACCCCCGTCGGCAAGAACCTTCGTTGCGGCACGGGCGTAGACCTGATAGCGGTCGTAGCTTGCGCACATCCCATAATAGGGGGTGAACAGCTTCATTTTCAGGTCGCCCCCGGTTTCTCCGTCGCGACAGCGGAGGTTGGTATGACCGGGGCGGGTCGCCCAAAGCTGGTCGTTGAAGCCCAGGAAGTCGGGGAGCGGCGGGAGCTTCCTCTCGAGATCCGGCTCCTGGAGCGCGACGCTGTCGATCTGGAAAAGCCGAGCCTCCGGATCGATGGGCTCGTTCGTTTCGTCTCCGAGCGTCCACGCTCGCTTGTACTTCGAGAACTCCGCCTCGAAGCGCGCTTGGAGCTCTTCGGTAAGCTGCCAATATTGCTCGCCTGCCACCGTGTTGATCGCTGGCGACAGGGAGCGCGCAACTGTTATGAGACGGGGTGTGTAACTTGGGTCGGCGGTCTCGCGCTTTGCATTCCAATAGTGCCATGGGTTCCAAAAGAGTCGCTTGGGCTGAAGGATGACCCGGTACCTCGGATCGATCGCGAGCGCTCCGTCGATGAATCGCTGAGCCTCCGACACGCCGTCACGATCGGGCTCAACGGCGATGTCCTGCGCCATCACGGTGGTGGCTCCGAAGTCCCTGTAGGCTCGAAGCATGGCCTTAGCTGCCACCTCTCGATCGAAGTCGGGCCGGTCCTTGGGCCAACCGGTAATAAACCCAAACCAGAGGCTGTCATTGGGAATTTTTGGACCCGCGGGTGCGCCCAGGTCTTTGTAGACCTCGCGAACCTCACAAAGGGAAGCGGGGCCGCCCACAACGAGAATCGTCCCTTCACCCGGTCCGAGCTCCAGGCATCCGTCGGAAATCTCGCAGTCTGAGGTGCAAGAAAGAGAGCGTGCCAGACAGAAAGCCAAGATCAAGAGCGAAAGCATTCGATAGGTGTTCATGGCTCACACCGATTTTGGCACCCAGCGCGTCGGCACAGTGGACGAATCTACTAGGGCGTCATTCCGTATCAAGCGCCGCGACGTTAGCTCCGTCCAAAAACCCGCGGCTTGATCGTCCGCACGCTGGCACCAACTTGGTGCGAACGGGGCACCGATGGCGAATCACCGACGTGCCGGAAGCGTCGGGTCGGCCGGTCCGGGCAAGCGGCGCGTGCGCTGGGCCCGAGGAGCGGGCGGCAGCAGGGTCGCCCGCGGCACGCGACAGGATGCTGCGTCCTTCCCGCGGACCCGAATCCTTCGGCCGCTTACCTCAACTCTCCAAGGTCGCGAACCCGCAGTCCGGCGCGACGATAGCGCCGCCATGGATCGCATAGTTCATGATGGTCTCCGAGACTCGCATGTTCGGCGTGAGTCACAACGCACGCGATGGCCAAACGATCTAGCAGCGCCCGTACATCACGAGGCGAACTTGACTCGAGTGAAAGCAGTTGATCAAGAATCGCCCGTCGTGGGACCACGTGTTCATGGGCGAGACCATCGGGATCATCTTTCGCGGTGACAATTCGTCCGCGTCGTTCGTAGGCCTTGAGGGCACCTTCGCTCCAGAAGCGTGCGCCACGATACTTGCCGGCAGCCTCGGTGAACTTCCACACGAGCTCGTCCAGGGCCGCGCGAATCACAAACTCGGCCTCCGGAGTCTCACAGGGGAGCAGAATGAGCGCCGAGATCACCTCGCAGACCGCTACCCGAACTGACTCAGTGTCCCGTCTTGCCAACGGTCCCCCAAAGAGCTCAGACCAACTCACACCCCTAGGCGACGGTGCGCAACGTTGGCACCCCGATCATTACCCCCATTTTCCACACACCACTCGCACAACTAGCCGGAGACATTGCGATCCGCCGGGGCACCTTCCAAGCTCGGTCCTGAATCCCACTGTGATCATCCCGAAGCTCGCGTAGGTCGCCGCAATCTCGGCCAGGGTAGGGCTGAACGCGTCGTTCCGGTTGGCCAGTCGATGATCTCAGAGAAGTCGATCACGGTCCTAGGTCGCCACCGACTAGCGAGACATCGCGGCTCCGCTTGCCTCCGCAACAAAAGTTGCGGGTCACGCGCGAGGGTGAAATCCGACCTCAGGGGACCAGTCATACGCAACGAACCGCCCTGGATCCGTTCGCTCAATCCTCTCAACGAGATCTTCGGGCAGTTGGCTTCGTCCGCCGGCGTCCCACCATTCCCGAACCCCTGGCCAGAAGTGAATGAAACCCGCGACGTTCTCGATCTCAGACCGGAAGACCTCGTCAGAGATCGTCCCACGTTGGTGAAGATCTTGGACCACTTTCGCAGCTTGAATCGCTGTATGGCACCAGAGCCCGAACTGCACCCAGTTCTCTTGGGTGAGCGCCCTCGAATCCTTGAGCCCGGCGCCAATGGCAGCCGACAAGTCCTTGCTTTGGGCGGGGAGACTTTGAACAGCGGAACGTGCCGCTTGCCAAGACTGCACGGCCGTTGCTTCCTGTGCGGCTGTGCCTTGTCTCACCTGCAGCGCCAGGTAAACCAGTGTTACGAGGACGGCCAGGGCGCCGACTACCTCCCCGATTGCTCCGACGGCTTCCCAGTTCATCCTGTCACCCTTCCGACAATCCAGCGGCTCTTCGCCACTCGCGATACCACACGACATGGCCGACGATCGTCGCCAGGCCACCGGTTACGATCACGAGAGCAGCGGTGCCCAACCCGATTCGACCTGCGTGCAACAGCCCGGCAAAGGGCAGCATGGCCGCGCCAGCAACTAGATGAATGAGACCGCTAGCTCTATGCGAGTCGACACCTCCCGGGATCTCGTCGTCCTCTGCGTAAAGCCGCCCGAAATCACGGAACGCTACCCAGGCGGTCATGATGAGGATCGGGGAGACGTACATCCACGCCACTGCGTGACCGGCACCTATCGTCGACACGAAGAAATTGAGCGCGACTGCCGCAATGATGGGGACCAAAGCGTGTCTAGGTGTGAACACCGGACGGACACAGGCAGCGTGCACAGACTGCGTGAACCAAAACTCCAGTGGAGCAAACGTCAGCACGAAGAACTGTGCCCAAACGAAGATGTTCTCGGGAGTTGGCGATCCGAGGTCCCGGAAATCACCGAAGGCGCTCACTAGATTTTCGTACACCAGAGCGACGATCAAGCTGACCATCGTCATGAAGATCGCGGGGTAGTTCTCGCCGAGCCGGGCTTCGATGACGCTCATGACGGCCGCCTCATGGCTATGCCACCTCCGCGGGGGCCTTCAGCCCGGCCTCAGTGAAAATGAACCGCACCTGCGCCGCCAAATACACCGAGGTCACGAGCGCCGCTCCGCCTATGAATTCTCCGAGGTGCGCGAGTTGTGTGAGGTTCATGGCTAGGCCTCCCCAACGTTCGGGCGGTAGTAGGGAAGGAGATCCGTGACCTTTGGGTACTTGGATTTTTCGGACTCAATAAATGAGACAAAAGCAGGATCCAGACCGACTTTGATCGAATCCCACCAGGGGTGAACTCCTTCAACGTTAATCACGATCGCATTGAACCCAATTGCAACGTTGAGGATGTCTGGGTCGCTCAAACCACGCTGCTTTAGCATGAATGCGGTCTGGGCAAGCATCATGTGAGTGATGAACTGATGGCTGGCTGCCGTTTTATCGTCGTTGTTCAGAGCTTCAAAATCCACCATTGCCCGCCGAATGATCTTGCTGATACCCGGCCTCGCGCCCTCCCTCATGACCGCGTTGTACTCGTGGAGGAATGATCGAACCGTTTCGGCACTCGCGAGCTTGTTACTGTGGCGCACTTGGAGCCCAACGAAGAGCAGCGATGCAACCACCGCCACGCCCCCGACCAGTTCTCCGATCGCCCCGAGTTCCATGATGTCCATGTCGGCCTCCTCCCTTCGGATGAATGGAATTCTCGCATGGCGCGGTCGCTGGGCTGCAACTTCTCGATCGATGGCATGTCGCGCTGAAGCCCTAGGGGCGCAACGCCAGTTCCTCCCAGGAGCTCCCCCTATCTCGAGAAGTTTCGAGCTCCCGACTGATGGCTTACCGAGCGGGGTAGGCGATCGAGTGTTGGTGAGTCGACGTCGCGCCGCTTGGCGAGGCGCATGAGCTCGTCGAGTGCGGGACGCATGTCCTTAACGCCGGAAGTGCTGTGGTCGGTAAACCCGTGAGTGACTGTGAAAGCCGCGAGCGGCCGAGTGCTGGCGGAGAGGTTCAATCTAGACTTCTGGGACCGATCGGTGGCGGAGACCCTGGCGTAGCGAGAGGCGCGTAACGCGAAGTCGTGTAGGTGCCAAGTGGTTCGTGGCACACTTCCCCGAGTTCGATGCGAAGGAGGATTGCGAACATGGATCTTAACCAACTAGCAAATGTGGGGGAGTTCATTGGCGGAGTCGCCGTCATCGTGTCGCTGCTGTTCGTCGGATTCGAAATTCGTCAGACCAACGCGACTCTGAAGTCCACCACTAGCTATGAAGCGTTGAAGAACTTCAACGGACTGAACGAGGTGTTTATCGCAGATGCGTCTCTGTCCTCGCTCGTGTATCGACTCGAATGCGGGGAAGAGAATCTCGATGCCGACGAAAAGGCGCGCCTCCACTACTGCCTTCGCACTGCTTTTCAGCACATGGCGGCGCAGCAGTTCCTTCATCGTCGCGGACTCTTAGAAGACTCACTCTGGGAGCGATACATAACATTCGCTAGAGCGATTACGAGCACAGGGTATGGGGCTGAGTGGTGGGCCGCCGATTCGGTTCGTGCGCCCTATCCGCCGGAGTTCGTTCGCACATTGAACAAGAGAGCATAGTTGTGGCCGCGTTAGAGCTCATAAGCCTCCGGGAGTTTGTCGGTGGTGTCGCAATGCTGGTCACGTCGGTCTACCTCGCGGTCCAGCTGGCGGGTAGGCATCATGTCGGGCCTAGCCGGAGGTTCGATGGACGAACTTGAGGCAGGCCGACTCTACCCATGGGAAGAGCTTGGAGAGCTGTTTGGCTTCGCGCCCAACTACCTCGGGGCGGCCGGCGGCATGGTCAGCCGTCCCAACCACAATGCGCTGCTTCTGATTTCTCATCCAGGCGGAGCAAAGTCGTTCGACTACGACGACTACTGGGACGGAGACGATCTCGTCTACACGGGTCGAGGGAAGACAGGAGACCAGAGACTAGAAGGCCAGAATCGAGATGTGGCTGAAAATGCCAAGCAACTCTTGGTTTTCGAGCCCGCGGGAAGCAGAAAGCTCTTATACCTAGGGATCTGTGTTTGCCTTGACCACTGGGAGGCAACCGGCACCGATGACAATGGGAACGAGCGAAAAATCCTTCGGTTCCATCTTTCGTTCGAAGAGCCCATACCAAAGTCAAGTGAGGCGCTGAATTCCTCAGCTAGGCGACGGGATCCCCCGAGGCGCCGGCCCCGGAAGCTTCGAAGCTCGCTACCGGCACCCCCGAAGGCCAACACGAAGCATCAGAGTCGCGAGGAGACCCTGGCTCTGCAGGAGAAGGCCAACGAAAAGCACCACATGATGCTCTTGGCATTGGAGCAATGGCTCCAGGCTAGTGGTTGGACCGAGATCGAAGAAATTCCATCGGCTATCGACCTCTGGGCACGCCATCCAACGAAAGATGGACGAGTCATCTTCGAAGCCAAAACGATCCACCTGGACAATGAGGTGAGTCAATCGCGATCTGGGCTCTCTCAGTTGCTTGAGTATCGGTTCTTCTTCGGATCTCCGGAAGACGAGCTCTGCTTGGTCTGCGATTCGACGCTTTCTGATAGCCGAATTCGGTTCCTGGAGGATTCGGGCGTCGCGGTTCTCAGCTGGAATGGTCAGTCGATGACGCCGGTCGGCGTCAGGTATCGGTCCATGCTCGCGTAAGCCCCGTGACCGGACGCGGTCGAAGGCGGGGGAGGGCTAGACGCAAATTGTTCATGGGCGGCTATCTCCTAGTTGTACACGTCGTTGTCTGATCGAGACGCCCTGCGCACCCGAGGCTCGACGGGAAGGCCGAGAGGGCTGACGAACGAACGCACGACGTCGGAGGCTGGTGTGCTGCTGGTATCTTCGGCTGACGAAACTTGTGGCGCGAATCTGGCGCGAACTCATGCAAATAGTGCCAAAACGGGCCCGTAAGGTCCTGAGTTGACGTCGACGCTAAATCGCTGCAACGTATCGGTATTGCAAAGAAAAGGGGCTAGCTGCGCGAACCGCAAAGGGTTCAATAAAGACTGGGACGTTAGCTCAGTTGGCTAGAGCGCTGTGTTCACACCGCAGAGGTCACTGGTTCGAATCCAGTACGTCCCACCACCACGGTCTGCGCGACACCTAGCTCTCGACCGACAGATTGATCGCATCGGCTCGGGCAGGCCGTGCTTATAATACGGCCCGTATGCCCCCCGAAATCTCCCGACGCGACTTCCTCACAGTGACCGCCGGCGCTGTGCTTGGACGCCTTGCCTTCAGCGCTGGGCCCGTTGCACTACTCGCGCCGACGACGACCTGGGCGCTTTCGCCGAAGGTGCTCACCGCGGAGGAAGCTGCGCAGTTGCTCTCGGTCGTGCGGCGTATCTATCCGCACGAAACCCTCGAAGACGCCGTCTACGCACTCGTTGTCAAAGACCTCGACGCCGAGGCGGGCGGCAACCCCGAAGTCGCGGCGTTGCTCAAGGAGGGGCTGGCGGAGCTCGACGCCGCCAATGAAGGGGGCTGGCGAGGTGCCGCCCCCGGGCGCCAACTGGCGCTTCTCAAGGAGCGCGAGACGACGCCCTTCTTTCAAAAGGTGCGGAGTACCGCTGTGGTTTCTCTCTACAACAACGAGCTGGCGTTCGCGCACTTCGGCTACGAGGGCGCCGCGTTCGAACAGGGCGGCTATCTCATTCGCGGTTTCGACGATCTCGATTGGCTGCCAGCGCCCGACGCCGCCGCAAGCCCGCCGAGGCCGGCATGACGCGCTTCGACCACGACGACAACTCGGTGGTGGTGGTGATCGGGTCGGGTGCGGGCGGCGGCACCCTGGCGAACGAGCTCTGTCAAAAAGGGATCTCCGTCGTTCTCCTCGAGGCGGGCAAGCGCGAGTCGCAGGCTTCCTTCGTGAACGACGAGTGGCCTTCCTTCAATCAGCTGGCGTGGCTCGACAAGCGCACGACCTCGGGCAGCTGGCGCGTCGCCAAGGACTTTCCCAATTTGCCCGCCTGGATCTGCAAGACCGTCGGTGGGACCACCACGCATTGGGCCGGGGCGAGCCTTCGCATCCGCGAGCACGAGTTCCGCGCGCGCAGTCACTACGGCGCGGTCGACGGCGCGAACCTCCTCGATTGGCCTCTCACGCTTGCGGAGCTCGAGCCCTACTACGCGAAGGCCGAGGCCAAGCTCGGGGTGACGCGCACCAACGATGTGGCGGGCCTACCGGGCAACAACAACTTCCGGGTGATGTACGCCGGCGCGCAGAAGCTCGGGTACAAGAACTGTCACACCGGTCGCATGGCCATCAACAGTCGCCCGCGCGCCGGCCGCGCGTCGTGCCTCCAGCTGGGCTTCTGCTTCCAGGGCTGCAAATCCGGCGCGAAGTGGTCGACGCTCTACACCGAAATCCCCGCTGCTGAGGCGACGGGGAAGCTCGACCTGCGTCCCGAGAGCCACGCCTTGCAGATCACCCACGACGCGACCGGCAAGGTCACGGGCGTGGTCTATGCCGACGCGGACGGAAACCAGCACGCGCAACAAGCGCGCGCGGTGTGTGTCGCCGGGAACTCCATCGAAACGCCGCGCCTGCTCCTCCATTCGGCGAGCTCCATGTTTCCCGACGGCCTTGCGAACTCGTCAGGGCAGGTCGGTCGCAACTACATGCGGCACACGACGGGTTCGGTCTACGCGACCTTCGAGAACCCTGTTCACATGTACCGCGGTACGACGATGGCCGGCATCATCACCGACGAGAGCCGGCACGACCCGAGCCGCGGTTTCGTCGGTGGCTACGAGATGGAGACCATCGCGCTCGGTCTTCCGTTCATGGCGGCGTTCCTCGACCCCGGCGCGTGGGGAGCCGAGTTCACGCACGTGCTCGATCAATACACCCACACGGCAGGGATGTGGATCGTCGGCGAAGACATGCCGCGAGAGAGCAATCGCATCACGCTCCATGCGACGGAGAAGGACGCGAACGGCGTGCCGATCCCGAACGTTCACTTCGACGACCACCCGAACGACGAGGCGATGCGCGAGCACGGTTTCCGCCAGGGAAGCGCCGTCTACGAAGCCGCGGGCGCGCGTCAGGTGGTGCGCACGCCGCCTTATCCGTCGACGCACAACCTGGGCACGTGTCGGATGAGCGCCGAGCCCAAGGACGGCGTGTGCAACCGCTTCGGCCAGACCCACGATGTGCCGAACCTCTTCATTTCCGACGGAAGCCAGTTCACCACCGGCGCCGCCGAGAACCCGACGCTGACCATCGTCACCCTGGCGATCCGCCAAGCGGATCACATCGCCACGCAGCTGAAACAGCAAGCGCTCTAGGCGACATGAAGGACGCGGAACGCTCCCTCGTTCAGCAGGCGACGAGCCTCGAGGAGGGACAGCTCGACGCCGAAGAACTCGAGGCGCACCGCTCCGCACACGAGCGCTGGGTGGCCAGCGAGGGACGGGAGGGGAGGCCTCTCACGCTGCCGGGGGCGAACCTTCGCTACGCCATGCTGTTCGAAGCCTGCGTGCGCGGCGCCAAGCTGGCCGGTGCCGACCTCTTTCACGCGAATCTCCGCGACTGTGATCTGGAAGCGTCGGAGCTCCGCGGCGCCCAGCTCGAGGGCGCGAGCATGGTGAACACGAATCTCACGGGCGCCGATCTTCGCGACGCGAACCTCGATAAATGCGTCGCTCCCGGTTCGATCTTCCGCGCGGCGAACGCGGTGTCGGCGAGCCTTTGCGAGGCGAACCTGCTGGGCGCCGACTTGTCGGGCGCAGACCTCCGAGGCGCCGATCTGCGAGACGCGAATCTCGCCGGGAGCAACCTCGCCGGTGTCGACCTCCGCGAGGCCTGTCTCGAGGGCGCAAAGCTGATGATGGTCGATCTCAGTGGCGCGACCCTCAGGGGTGCGTCGCTCGACCGAGCCGTGATGTTCGGAACAACGCTCGCCGCGACCGATCTCCGAGGAACGGATCTCACGGGCGCGGAAGGCCTCACCCCGCCTCAGGTCGAGACGGCGCAGGGCGACGCGGAAACCCGCTTGCCCGAATCGCTAGGCGATGTTCGCTTACAGGGCGGAACCGAGTAAACCGCGGCGCTCATTGTACTTGGCCCCCTCGGTTGCAGGGGATATGATCGATCAGAAGCCCCTTTCTTGGGGCGTCGGAGGGCCGGATGTCTGCATCACTCACACTCTCGAAGATCATCAAGCAGAAGGGGATCAGCCTCTCCGAGGCGACCCAGCGAATCGCCGATCTGGGTTGGGCTCCGTCGTACTTCGACGAGGTCTTGAAGTACCCGACCGACTACAAGATCGAGAAAGCCCCCAAGGACCCGATGAAGCAGGTCCTGCGCTCCTACTTCCCCATGCAGGAAGAGAAGGACAACCGCGTCTACGGCGCGCTCGACGCGGCGCTGCGCGGCGACATGTTCCGCAATGTCGAACCCCGCTGGATCGAGTGGCAAAAGCTCTTCCTCGGGATCATCCCCTTCCCGGAGATCTCAGCGGCGCGGTCGATGGCGATCGAGTCCCAGATTGCACCCGGTGAGAACCTCCGCACCGGCTTTACGATGCAGATGATCGATGAGCTCCGGCACTCGACGATTCAGATGAATCTCAAGAAGTGGTACATGGAGAACTACATCGATCCCGCGGGCTTCGACATCACCGAGGAAGCCTTCGGCAAGTGCTACGCCACCACGATCGGCCGCCAGTTCGGCGAGGGTTTCATCACCGGCGACGCGGTAACCGCGACGAACATCTACCTCCAGGTAGTCGCCGAGACGGCCTTCACCAACACGCTCTTCGTCGCCATGCCCTCCGAAGCGGCTCGCAACGGCGATTACGCCCTGCCGACGGTGTTCCTCTCGGTGCAGTCCGACGAATCGCGGCACATCGGCAACGGCCACTCGTTCCTGATGTCGATCATCAAGGAGCCGGAGAACCTCGAGCTGATCGAGCGCGATCTCCGCTACTCGTTCTGGCAGAACCACGCCATCGTCGATGCCGCCATCGGCACCATCATCGAGTACGGCACGAAGGACCGCGACAAGAACAAGGAGTCCTACGCCGAGCTCTGGCACCGCTGGATCTTCGACGACTACTACCGGACCTACATGCTGCCCCTCGAGAAGTATGGGGTGAAGATCCATCACGACGACGTCGAAGAGGCGTGGAACCGCATCGTGAAGGGCGACTACGTTCACAAGGTCGCCCAGTTCTTCTCGATCGGTTGGCCGGTTGCCTTCTGGCGCATCGACGGAATGACTGAACGCGATTTCGAGTGGTTCGAGGCCAAGTATCCGGGTTGGTACAACAAATTCGGCACCTACTGGGAGAACTACCGCAAGGCCAGCCTGCCCGAACAAGCGCCGCTCCTCTACCTCGACTCGGGGTACGTCTATCCGCACCGCTGCTGGAGCTGCAACGTTCCGTGTCTCATCCGCGAAGATTTCTGCGTGGATGAGGTCGAGGGCGAGCTCTACACCTACTGCTCCGAAGTCTGCCGCTGGACCCACAAGGTGGCCTTCGCCGGCGAGTACAACGGGCGACCGACCCCTGCGATGGGACGCTTCAGCGGCCGGCGGCAGTGGGAAGAGGTCTATCACGGTTGGGATCTCGCCGACGCGATCAAAGATCTGGGCTTCGTGCGATCCGACGGCGAGACGCTCATCCAACAGCCGCACCTCCACTTCGACGATTCGAAGATGTGGAAGCTCGAGCACGTCCGGGGGTTGGAGCTCCGCAGTCCGCTGCTCGATCTCCGGGCCATGTCGCCGGAGGAGCGCGAGCGACACATCGCGGAGTACCGGGCCGGCTTTACCGAAAAGCCGATCTAGGGCACTAGCGACACGATGGCGCACTCCGTTCGTCTGCAGCCCGTCGACATCGAGATGACTGTCGAGGAGGACGAGACCGTCCTCCAGGCGGCATTTCGGCAAGGCATCACCTTGATGCACGGGTGCAAGGAAGGACAGTGCGCGTCGTGCAAGTCGATCCTCCTGGAGGGCGACGCCGAGCATCTCGACTTCTCGACCTTTGCGCTCTCGGAGCCGGAGCAAGAGGAGGGCCACGTCCTCCTCTGCCGGTTGCAGGCCTACAGCGATCTCGAGATTGAGCTGCTGAACTACGACGAGGACGTGCTCACCACCTGGATCCCCGCCAAGCAGCTCACCGGAAAGGTCGCGTCGGTCGAGGCGCTGACCCACGATATCCGGAGGCTCGCCATCGATCTCGACGAGCCGCTGGTGTTTCGCGCGGGTCAGTTCGTCGACTTGACGCTCTCGGAGCCGAGCGTCACGCGCTCCTATTCCATGGCCAACCCGCCGAGCGATCCCGACCGCCTCGAGTTCATCATCAAGGTCTATCCCGACGGCGCGTTTTCGAGCCGGCTCGAGGCGGACGCGCTTGCGCCGGGTGCACCGATCGGGGTCGAGGGGCCGTTCGGAATGAGCTTCCGAGACGAGGCACACGACGGACCCGTTCTGCTGGTGGGTGGGGGCTCGGGGATGTCGCCGCTCTGGTCCATCTTGAACGACCTCGCCGAGAAGGCGCCGCAGAAACCGCTCCACTTCTACTACGGCGTCCGGGCGAAGCGCGACCTCTTCTACGCCGAAGAGCTCGCGTCCCTCGGCGAGAAGTTCGACGCGTTCCATTTCGTGCCCGCCTTGTCGGAGCCCGATCCCGGAGACGATTGGCAGGGGGAGACGGGCTTCATCCACGAGGTGGTGGCGCGCGATTTCCCGGGGGCGGGGGCGTATGCGCCGATGGAAGCCTACGCGTGTGGCCCTCCTCCGATGGTGGAAGCGGTCCTACCGGTCTTTCAACGCATGGGCATCCAGGCGGACCACACCCACCTCGACAAGTTCACCCCCGCGGCGGATCCCAAGCGGCCCTAAGCGCGGAACCATAGGAGTCGGAGATGGCGGAAAACACGGAACAATCGGGCGCAGCTGGGGCGAAGACCTTCGCCGGCTCCGACAGTCGCAAGTTCAACTACTTCGAGCCGGAAGGGCGCCGGGCAACCCTCTACGAAGATGTGACGGTCGACGTCCAGCCGGACCCGAGTCGCCACCTGCTGCAGGGCTGGATCATGTCCTTTGCGGACGGCAAGCCGAGCTATCACGAAGGCACGACATCCCTTCGCTCGACCGACTGGCATCGATACCGCGCGCCCGATCAGGAATGGGAGCGCACCCACTACCAGCGCCAGAGTGAGATCGAGCGAACCATCAAGACTCTCGTCGAAAGTGCACGGGGCGCGGGAGCGCCGCAGCGCTTCGACAAAGACTGGGTGCGAACCCTCCAAGACCACGTGGGAGCCGTCAAGCACGCCGAGTTCGGCCTGGGCGTGGCCCTCTCTACCGCCCAGCGGGACGGCGTCACCCAGATGGTCAACAACTCCATTCTGACGAACGCCTCGTACAAGCTCCGACTGGCGCAAGACATCACGCTCTACCTGGGCGACATCGGGCTCGACATCGATATCGACGGCGCCGCCGGAAAGGAGCACTGGCTCGAGGATCCAGCGTGGCAGGGGGTGCGCAAGGCGATCGAGGGAATCATCGCGACGACCGACCACATGGAGGTGTATCTCGCGACGAACCTCGTCTACGAGCCGTTGGTGGGTGAGCTGCTCCGCACCGGGTTCTTCACCCGTGCCGCGCCGCTCCACAACGATTTCGTCACTCCGGGGCTGCTCGCCCCGGCGGCGATCGACTGCCAGCGGAACCTCGCGAACACCATGGCCCTGACGGAGATGTTGGTTCGCGACGCCACGCACGGCGAGGCGAACAAGAAGGTCGTCGCGGGCTGGCTCGAGACCCACGTGCCGCGCTGTGTCGACGCCGCCAAGACGGCGAAGTCGCTGTGGGATGCGGCCGCGTCCGACAGTGTCGACTTCGCCGCGGCTTACGGGGAGGCGACGCAACGTCTCGAGGACATCCTCTCCGAACTCGACATAGCCTTGCCCGACGGAGTTTCCCTATGACCACCCAGACCTTTCACGATCTGAAACGCGAAGGCACCGTTTCGCACATGTGCGGCGTCACGATGAACGACAGCGTGGACAGCCGCGTCATCGCCGAAGTGATGGGCGCGAAACCCGGCGTCACCATCACGAACTACCCCGCGATGATCCGCATCGACGGCGAGGACAAGCTCGTCTTCGATATGGAGGAGCTCGGCGACGCGCTGGGCAAGCCCTTCTCGCCGTACGATTTCGAGGTCGTCATGTCGACCCACTACGGTCGGATGGTCATGGAGGACGAGACCACCGTCATTTTGTTCGGAAACATGGAAGATGCCGCCGCCTACGAGGAGTAGCTTTTTCCCTTAGCTGCCACGGACCCCCACCATGCCGAAAATGATGCTCTTTCAGGAAGAGGCCCGCGCTGCCCTCGGGCGCGGTGTCGCCACACTCACCCGCGCTGTCGGCTCGACGCTCGGGCCCAAGGGCGGCAACGCGATCATCGACGTTCCCATCGGGACCCCCATCGTGTCGCGCGACGGCGTCAGCATCGCCGCCGAGATCGAGTTACAGGATCCCTTCGAGAACATGGGCGCACAGGTCGTGCGCGAGGTCTCGAAACGCACGAACGACGTCGCCGGTGACGGAACGACCACCGCCACGGTGCTCGCCAACGCGATCATCCAAGAGGGCTTCGAGGCACTCGACGGCTCGGTCGCGGCGATCGAGCTCAGCGAGGGCATCGACGTCGCGGTGGATGCCGTGGTCGCCACACTGCGGGAACGCGCACAGGCCGTCGCGGACGACGACGACGCGGTGCGAGCCGTCGCGGTGATCGCGGCGAACGACCAAGAGACGGGCCACCTCGTCGCGGAAGCGCTGCGCCGAGTAGGGCCGAGTGGCCTCGTCAGCGTCGACTTGAGCCTCACGGTCGATACCACCCTCGAAGTGATCGAGGGGGCCTCGTACGAGCGCGGTTACGTGTCCCATCACATGGTGACCGACGTCGACACGATGCAGGTGCTCTTCGACGACGTGGTGTTGCTCCTCACCGACCAGGGCCTCGCGACTCAGAGCGACGTCGACGGGCTCCGCGCACTCGCCTGCGAGGCGAAGAAGCCGATGCTCGTGATCGCCGAGGACTACACCCCGGAAGCCGTGGCGGCACTGCTGCAGCCGGCGGACGGGCCGGCGATCGTCTGCGTGCATCCCCCGGAATACGGCAAGTGGCGACGCGCGATGATGGAAGACCTGGCCATCATGACCGGCGGCCGCGTTTTCGTGAAAGACCTCGGCCACCGCTATCAGGACGCCTCCTTGGCAGATCTCGGCACGGCGCGAGGCATCTGCGTTTCGGCCGATGCGACCGTGATTTCGGGAGGCGGCGGCGACCCTGAGGCGATTCGCGGGCGAATCGCTCAGGTGAGGCGCCAAGCCGACTTGAACGACATTCCCATCGAAGAGGACAAATTCAACGAGCGACTCGCGAAGCTTTCGGGCGGCATCGCCGTCGTCTATGCGGGTGGTGCGACTCCCGTGGAGCAGAAGAGGCGTGAGCAGCTCATCGAGGACGCGCTCAACGCGACGCGGGCCGCTATCGAAGAAGGGGTCGTTCCGGGCGGTGGTACCGCCTTGCTGCAGGCCCAGGGCGCGGTGGATGCCGTGTGCGCAGGGCTTTCGCCCGGCCGGCGTCGCGGCGCCGAAGTCGTCCGCGTCGCGCTCTCGAAGCCGCTCACCTGGATCGCCGAGAACAGCGGCGTGGATACCAAACGCGTCGTCGATCAGGTGGTCGCCGCGCCGAAAGGCACGGGCTACGACGCGCGAAGCGGCGAGCTGGTCGACATGATCGCGGCGGGGATCGCCGATCCGTTTCGCGTAACCTCGCAGGCGCTTATCAACGCCGCTTCCGTCGCGAAGCTCGTGCTCACCACCCAGACATTGATCACCGACGCCCCCGAAGAGGACGACCCCACCGCGGAACCCGCCCGAGGTGGCGGCGCCGAACGGCTCGGGATGGAGTAGGCGGGCTCGAAGGGCGGCCTGGCGATGAAACTCAGACGGCTGCGCGTTCACGCACTCAAATCGATCCGCGCGCTCGACCATGTGTTCGGCGACAGTGGACTGACCCTCCTCGGCCGCAATGGCAGCGGCAAGACAACCGTCCTCGAGGCGATTTCGCTGCTGGGCCACGTCGGCGTGATGGCGCTGGCTCCGCTCCGGAAGGCTCCGGATGCGGGCGCGTTTGCGGCGACGCCGGGCGCGAGCCTTCTCAATGCTCTCCTCGAAGGCGACGATGCCGATGCGATTACCGGCGCGAGCCCCTCGCTCCGCGCGGCTTGCGACACCTTGGCGCGTCACTTCGGCGGCCGCGGCGATGCACTGGGTAAGCCCGAATCGAGCCGCGTGGCCGAGAGCTTTGCTGCGAGTCCCGGTGAGAATCCGGTCGAGCGTGCGTTCGAATCCCTCCGTCGCAGCGAGGGCGCCGCGATATCGCCCGCGTTGATCCTCCTCGATGTCGTCACGGAAGCGGGTGCACCGGTGTCGCTCCTCGTGCGACTCGCCCCGGGTGCCGATCTCACCGTGGTCCTCTCGCACGAATTCTCGGACCGGGAAACCGAAGCTGCGTTGACGCTCTACTTCGATGCCGAGTCGGAGCCCGCGCGCGATCTCATTTTGCGATCGCTCGCCTCACGCCCTGTGTCTCTCGGACGCAAAGGCACCAGTCGTGCGATTCCGCCTTGCCGCGCGCTGGCCGACGGGGCAGGGGTGGTGTCCTACGTCAACACGGACCTGAACGACTTCGGTCGCGGCAACGATCTGCGCGAGTCGCCCAAGAACATCACCGACGATTTTGCGGCGGTGGTCACGCGCCTCTGCATCGATACGGAACGCATCCGCGCTCCCCTGAACGAAATCCTCTCGCGCATCCTGTCGCCCGACGATCGCCGCGGTTGGTCGATCGAGGAGCTCGCGGTCGAAGAGGGCCGGACCCGCCTGGTGATCACGGATCACTTCGGGAAACCCCAGCTGAGGAACCACTTGAGCGCCGGCGAGAACGAGATCTTCTTCGCGTTTCTGGTGCTTCTCGGCCTGCCGACGCGCGAGGGGATCGTGATCCTCGACGAGCCAGCGTTCCACGCGAGCCCGGAGACCGCTCCCGCCTTCTTCGATGAGCTATATGCCCTGTGCGAACGCAACGGCACACAGCTTTTCGTGGGCTCCCACAATGCGTGGTGCCTTCCCGAGACGGCGGACCAACCGACGGCAACCCTCGAAATCCCGCGGACGCCCGAAGCGGCCCACCGGCTCCTCGATCCCCTCGATTCACGCCAGCGCTTTCAAGCGCTACATCGCGACGCATTCGACCGGATCGAACGCTCCGTGAAGGGCGTTGAGCGGGCGACGCGAGACCGCGCGCGCTTGCTGGCGCATGCCGTGCGCGAAGACCTGGCCCCGCTGACGCGCCGTCTGTTCTTGGATCGGATCGGCCTCTACGGCGGCCTAGCCGCCGCCGGCATCGTTTCGCTGCACGTGGCTACGACCGCGACGCTCCCCGTGATGTTGCTCGGTACCGGCGCTGCTGCCGCCGCGGCGGGTGTGCTCGTCTGGCTCGTCTTCAGCAACTTTGCGCGGCTTCACCGCGAACGGCAGCGCCTCGTCCAACAACAATTCGAGTCGCACTACGCCGCGGCGGATGTACGGTCGAAGGAGCGCACACTGTTTCTCCGCGAGCTCGAAGACTCGAGCCGCTGGCAGCTTCGCGCATACCTCGGTGAAGAGCGCCTCCCGCTCCTCGAGTTTCTGCCGAACCGCGACGGCGGCGTTTGGCCCGCATTGAGCTTCACGATCGGTCACTTCTTGATCGCTGCCACGATCGTCTGGTGGTACACGGGCTCCTGGGCCCTCGGCGGCCAGGTGGCGCTGGTCGAGCCCGTCGTGAATGGCTTCTGGCACTACGCCAACGCCCACATCTGGCGGCGACGGCGGGCTGAGCGGCACCCGACCTAGCGCGGCCGGTCCAGGTCAGACGATGGCGCCGGCCTCGCGCAACGCGTCGAGTTCGTCTCGGCGAAAGCCCCAATTCAACAGCGCTTCGTCGGTGTGCTCTCCCGGGGCGGGGGCTCCGCGCTGAATGCTCGAGGGGGTTCGGCTGAAGCGCGGCGCTGGGGCCGGCTGCATGAACCCGTCGCGTTCGATGAACGTCTCGCGGGCCTTGTTGTGAGGATGCTCGGGCGCTTCAGCCAGTGACAGCACCGGTGCAAAGCAGACCTCCTCGCCTTCCATGATCGCGCACCACGCATCGCGCGTACGCGTGCGGAACACCGCCGCGAAGCGCTCGCGCATCTCCGGCCAATGGTCTCGGTCCTCCTGGGCCGGGAGATCCTCGTGGGCCAGCCCGAGGATCTCGAGGGTCCGCCGGTAGAACTTGGGCTCGTTCGAACCCAGGGAGACGTATTTTCCGTCGGCGGTTTCGTAGACACCGTAGTAAGGGGAGCCTGAATCGAGGCGGTTCGAACCCCGCTCGTCGCGCCACAGACCGGCGGCATACATGCCGTACGTGAGGTTCATGAGTGAAGCGCTGCCGTCGACCATCGCGGCGTCGACCACCTGACCCTCACCGCTGCTGCGGCACTCGAGAAGGGCGGCCAACATGCCGAGGGCCAAGTACAGCGCGCCGCCCCCGAAGTCGCCGGCCAGGTTGAGGGGAGGGACGGGCGGTCCGCCGGGCGAGCCGACCGCGTGCAGCACGCCGGTCAGCGCGATGTAGTTGATGTCGTGGCCCGGCGCATCGACCAACGGGCCCTGCTGGCCCCAACCGGTCATCCGTCCGTACACGAGTCGAGGGTTCGTCGCTAAGCAGGCGTCGGGACCGACACCGAGCCGCTCCGCCACGCCGGGCCGAAAGCCTTCGATGAGCCCGTCTGCCTCACGGATGAGCTTCTCGACCGCCGCGATCGCCTCCGGACGTTTGAGATCCATCGCTACCGAGCGCATGCCCCGATGGAGGAGCATGAACTTCGGATCCATCGGAAGCTCGCTGCCCAACCGCGCAACGCGGTCGATGCGGACAACGTCGGCGCCGAGATCCGCGAGCAGCGCCCCCGCAAAGGGCCCCGGCCCGATACCGCCCAATTCGAGAATCCTGATTCCGGCGAGGGGCCCCATCCCGACGATCTCCTCGGCGCCCGCCTGCCGCGTCGCACGACGCCGGGGTGCCGACGCCAATCTAACCCGCACAGCGCTAAAAGTTGTAATCGAACTCGAGACCGAGGAACTGGGACCAGCGTCCCGAACGGTGACCAAAGGCCGTGCCTGCTCGGAACAAGCTACCCACGATCTCGATCTCCCAATGGGTCCATTCCTCGAGGCCGATCACGAGGTCCCACCCTTGACCGATGGTTTTCCCGCGGCCATTGGGGGAGATGCGGAGCTCGCTGTCGCGCAGGAAGTCCGCGGCATGATCTTGTCGGTAGTAGTGGTAGAGGAGCTCGACCGAACTGTCCCGAAAAAGCGGATAGCCCACGCCGACGGTTCCCACGTGAAGGTTGGAAAGTTCGGGTCGAAGTAGCTCCCCGTAAAGTCGGAACCGATCCACGCCGCGGAAGCGACCATTGTTGTCCTGGAGGCCGGTCTGTCGAAAGGATCGGTCTGTTCCCTCGCCGTCATCGCCGCTTCCGTAAGCCCAACCGAGCGTCCAGGTCACGCCCCCTTTGCTACCGGGATCGAGGGTGACGCCTCCGTCAACCGCGAAGCCCCGCACGTCGATTTCGTCCACTTCGTCGAGAATCCGCACACCGGGCGAGCCGGCGATCCGGTCGTAGTCGAACCGCTTCTCGTCGCCCCACACACCGGCGAGGTCGAGCCAGTAGTAGAAGCGCCCGAACGGATCGCGTTTGAGCCGCCCACGATTGCGGAGACCGAGCCAGGTGAGCTTGGCATCGATCTCGTCCTCGCGGCTGGTCGAGACCAAGCTCCCCAGCGCCCCTTCGCTCGATCGGTCGTCATGGCGGAGGAAGAACAGCTCGGTGGTCTTGCGCTCCGCCCAGTCCCAGCGCGCGTAGCCGAGGATCCGTCGCACCTTGTCTTCCGCGGGGTCGATGCGGTCATCGTGCCCGCGAACCCGCGCGAGCTCCTGGGCCACCGCGAGCTCGATCCGGAAGGGCTCGCTGTTCCAATGAAGCCGGACCGCGTCGAGATCGGCGTCCCACCAGAACTCCCGCTTGTCCTTGAAGTTCTGGCGCCCCACTTGAAGGGCGAGCGGGGTGTCGAGGATGTCGGCCCAATAGAGCCAGGTTTCGCCGCGCTCGACGAACAACCGGTGGTGATCGCTCCCCCCGTCTGGGGCGCGAAAGAGCCAATCCCATCCGACCTTGACCTCGCCGAAGAGGATGAGATTCGGGTTGACCGGGTAGACGGCCTCGATCTCGAGCTTGTGGCTCGCATCGTATTCTTCGTCTTCCTCGCCGTGCTCGAGCTCGCGATCGGCGCGGAAGTCCCAGCTCGATTCGATCTCTCCGCCGATGGTGATTTCCTCGCCGTAGATGCGCACCGTCTGCTGTTTGTCGGGGCGGTTTTCGTCATCGCGCCGCACGATGTCACGCGGGTTTGCGGCCAGAATGGGTGCCGCTGCAAGTTGAAGGGAGGTCAGGACCAAAGCGAGCAGCGTCTTCATGCGTTCTCCCGGAGCGAGGCGAGCTTTTCATCGCAGAGCTTCAGCAGCTGTGGCGCTACCGACTCCCGCCCCGGAATCCGCTGGGAGATTCCGACGTGGCGCAGCAGCGTGAGACATTCGTGGAAACGCGCGCGCGACTTCGTTTTCGGGTCGACGCCGTAACCCCTCTCGAATCCTGAGCACACGGAAGCGAAGAGTCCGGGGCTACCGAATCGCCGCAGCCCCCACTCGATCAGATGGGCGGTGAAGTTTCCGAGATCGATCGCAGGGTCGCCGGCGCGGAATTGGTCGAGATCGAGGAGGATGACGCGCTCTCCGTCGAGCAGGATCTGGCCGGGATGGAAGTCGCGATGAAGCGTCGCGTGCGGGAGGGAGCCGTAACTCGGAGCCAACACCCACAGCGCATCAACCAGCTCGCGCACGCGCTCCGGCGGCAGCTCGCGTCGCCCGTCGGCCAGCGAGAGCTGCGCACGCAACTCATCGAACGTGCTGTCGAGCGTTTGGCAGCGGTCGCCGCACGTGGCCTCCGCGTGAAAGCGCCGCAGCGCCGCACCGATCCGGCCAGCAGCGCTTTGCGCGCGGCTCGGTTGTCGGCGGTCGAAGAGAATCGTCTCCGCAGGAAGCCCGGGGACCGCCCGCTGCAGCGTCATGCCGCGCTCCGCCACGACACCGAGAGGCTCCGCGACCCCGATCGTGGGATCCCCGGACCAGCGCTCCCACAGCTGCCGCTGGAGCGTGTCGGTGCGAAGGTCTGGACCCCGTCGGTGCAACTTGCCGAACACGGCATCGGGTCGACCGTCAGCGTCCTGGGTGTCGTAGCGGACCACGGCGCGACGACCCATGCGATGTCGGACAACCCGCGCCTTCACGACGCGCGGTTCTTTGTGTCGCGTTGCGAGCGCGCGCTCGACGGCTTGCGCTCCGAGATCGTTTCCCGCCGAGAGTGCGGCGTCATGGCTGACACCCCACGGATCGAGTGTTCGACACGGGGCGCACGCGGACCCGCTCTCGGAGAGTGTGAGAGCGCGCGAAACGCAGGCCGCCACATGGCCCGGCCAATCGGAGTGTCCCCGGCGAAACGCGCGAGTCGCCGTGAGCAGGAGTCCCAACGCCGTCCACGCGCGGATTTCCGATGCGCGCGGCACGGACGCCCGGCCGGCGTAACCGGCGAGCAGGTGGGGCAGGACCTCAACCGCGGCCGGAGCCCGATTCCCGTTGAGGAGCTGTCCCATCTCGAGATGCGCGGCGAACAGGCCGATGTCTTCCGCTGGGCGCCCGAGGCGCACCTGGTCGAAATCGATGAATCCAATTCCTCGAGACGATAGGATCACCTGGCGGTCGTAGAAGTCGCCGTGGATCGGACCCGTTGGGCGACTCGACGCGAGTTGTCCGGCGATCCTCTCCGCGAGTTCACCCGCCCGCCTCGCCTCGCTCGGCAGAAGCCACGACACGGCGTGCACAGCTGTCGCGAGGCGCTCCTTCAGATCGAGCCCCGGGAGTCGAGTTACGGCGGGCATCGCGTGAAACTCGGCCAGCGCGTATCCGCATCGTTCGAGCTCACCGACGGAAATTCGGTTCGCGCGCAGGTCATCCGACAGGGGAATGCCCGGCAGCCACTCGTAACCAAACGCCCGGCGCTTCGGACTCACCCCCAGAAGCCGCGGGAGTCTCAGCACATCGAAGCAACCGTGCGGGCGAAGGGTTCGAACCGCTGCGTCGTATCCGCCCTCCGTGTAGAGGCGAAGGGTGCCCAAGATGCGGCCGTCGCCCCGGATCCTTCCGACGAACCGACGCTCCGCTTTGTACGCCAGGAGATCGACGTCGAGGTTGTCCGCTTCGCACCCGGCAAATTCTTTCACCAGTCGAGCACGCCCTTTCGCGTCTGCCAGCCGTCGCAGCGCCCGCACGCGTCGGTCGTTGGGGAAGAGCGAGAACAACAGCCCGCGCGCGGGGTCTTCGACGCGACCCGGCAGGTCGTCGGAACCGACCGAGACGCGGGTCCTCGCCTTCGCGAGTCGCAGTCCGGCGCTCTTGTCCCAGGCGCTGGCGTGTACGAGCAGCGAACGATCGCCGACACGAACCCGCCGCTGGACGAGGCACGAAGCCCCCGGCTTGTAGCGCGTGTAGCGCTCGCCGCAGAAACTCAGGTCGTCGCGCGACCACGCGGCAGCCAGGATCTCCGAGAGGATCTCGTCGTCGAGGAGCAGCGCCAGGCCGGGGATCTCGCGATCGCGAAGAACCAGCGCTTCGTCACCCCAAGAGAGCACGACGCGTTCCTTCCCGGACTTCCGTCGACTCGCTCGGGCTCTCGCTGCGAATCGTTCCCTCGGAGATGTTGAGGACCGCGTCGCAACGCTTCGCCTCGTCCGCCCGGTGGGTTACGACCAGGATGGTCTGCGCGCCGCGGAGTGCCTCAATCGCCCGCCAGATTTCCTCGCGACTGGTCTCGTCGAGCCCGGTGGTCGGTTCGTCGAGCAGAAGGATGGGCACACGTCGAAGCAGCGCCCGCGCCAGCGACGCTCCTGTGGCTCCCGGCGCGAGCCTCCCGAACTACCGGAAGCGCGGCATGACTTCCCGCGCGAACCGCTCGAGACTCTCGCTGAAGATCTCGCCCGGCACACCCGGCGAGGCTCCCCAGGTGATGAGGTCGGTGATCCCGAAGCGCGAAGTAAAGGCCTCGATCTCATCGCCGACCTGCTCTGGCCCGCCGACGATGAGGTTCTGCGGGATGGCGTCGTCGCTGGGAGCACTGTGCAGCACTTCCTGATCGCCTGCCTCGCCGAGCCACTTCTCGTAGATGGAGAGGCGATAGCGCTCGCCGGCCAAGACCTTTGGCATCACGGAATCCCGATCGTTCGTCACGATGAAGGGACGCAGGATGCCCACGCGATAGTCGGCCACGGAACCGCCTCGAGCCTCGAGCTCCTCGCGCCAGGGATCGAGCACGACGTGGCGGCGACCCTGGGGCAAGAGATGGGCGCCGAGCCGCGCGGCGCGTCGCGCTCCCGCTTCGCTCATCGCCGCGATCCAGAGGGGCGGGCCGCCGGGCTGGACAGGGCGCGGACGCACTGCGACATCCTCGAATTGGTAGCGCTTGCCGGCGAAGTCGAAGCGCTCTTCACTCCAGGCACGTCGCAGGATCTCGAGCCCTTCTTCGGTGAGCGAGACCCGGTTGCGGCGCTCGACGCCGAAGGCGCGAAATTCGTGGTGGGCGTAACCGAGACCGGCGCCGAGCATCATGCGGCCGTTGCTCAGGTTGTCGAGGACAGCGAGATCCTCCGCCAGCCGGACGGGATGATGGAAGGGCATGAGCAGCACGTTCGACGAGATCGCCACGCGTTCCGTGGCCGCCGCGACAGCTCCCGCCACCGCGACGAACGACGGCACGTAGCCGTCCTCGACGAAGTGGTGCTCGGTGATCCATACGCTGTCGTAGCCCCAGCGATCTACCGCGCGGATCTGATCGAGACACTCGCGGTAGATCTCGGGCAGGCTTCGTCCACTGTCCGGTGGATTGCGAAAGTCGTAAGCGACGCCGAAACGTAAGCCGGGCATGTGCCCTCCTCCGAGCGCTAGCTACCAGTCGTGGCGCTCTCCGTTCCACTTCCAGAACCCGCCGGTGTTGTCGAGCGAGAGCTGATCGCAGACGGCGACGACACCTGCCGCGCTCTCTTGCGGCGTGATGTCGGCGTTCGCACCGCCCATATCCGTCTTCACCCAACCCGGGTGCACGAGGCCGACGGCCACGCCTTCCTTCTTGAGGTCGAGCGCGGCGAGGCGCATGAATTTGTTCACCGCGGCCTTGCTCGCGCAGTAGGCGTGCGCGTGAGCGATATCGAGAGAAAGGGCGCCCATCTGACTCGTCACGGTCATGACCTTCCCGGCATTCGCGGCTTTCAGGTTCGCCATGAGCGCTTGCATGAGACGGACCGGTCCCAGCGTGTTGACGTTGAACGTCTCCGCCCACCCGTCGAAATCCATGCGGAGCGCGGTCTGTTCGGCGAGCTCCGGCCCGACCATGCCCGCGTTGTTGATGAGAAGATCGATCGGGCGGCCAGCGAGCGAAGCGGCGAGCTGTTCGACCGATTCGTCTTCGCCCACGGCCAGTCGATGGATCTCCGTCGGCCCGCCCACCGCGCTGAGGTCAATCGCCTGGTCGGGGTTGCGGCAGCAGGCGAGCACAGTGTCGCCCCGGCCGGCGTAGCGTTTCGTCAGTTCGAGGCCGACACCTTTGTTGGTGCCGGTGATCAGGACAGTGGCCATGAAGTCTCCGCTCGAGTGAAGGCGGAGCATAGCGGGGGACCGAGGTCAGGCACGCTCCGACTGTCGCGCGGGAAGGGTCACCTCGAAACACGACCCGCCGCCCGCGCGGGGTTCGAACTCGAGTGAGCCTCCGTGCCGCTTCGCGATCTCGCGCGCCAGCGCGAGCCCCAGCCCGACGCCTCGATCCGGCTGCGCCGAAGCGGAGGAACGAAAGAAGGGCTCGAAAATCCGCGCTCGGTCCGCCTCGGGAATGCCCGGCCCTCGGTCGAGAACGCGAAGGACGACGTCGTCCTTCCGCGCCGCCAGCTCCAGTTCTACCCGGTCGCCGGCGTAGCGTCGCGCGTTTTCGATCAAGTTCCGGACGAGGCGCCGCAATTCGCGCGGGCTGCCCGTCACGGGCGGGACCACACCATCCACTCGAAGCGGGAGTCCTTCGCTTTCACGTTGCACGAGAGCCGTCAGTTCCACGGGCTCGACTGGGACGTCGACGTCGGCGTCGAGACGCGCGGCGAGGAGCACTTCTTCGATGAGCTCGTCGAGCTCATCGATGCTCGATGCGACGTCCGTCTGAAGATCCCGCCGGTCGCTTTCTTCCGCGAGGAGTTCCGCGGCGACGCGCAGTCGCGCAAGCGGCGTACGCAGTTCGTGGGAGGCGCCGGCCATCACACGTCGTTGCGCGGTCACCAGCGCTTCGATGCGGTCCGCCGAACGGTTCAAGCTCTTGGCGAGCTCGGCGACTTCGTCGCGGCCCTCGACGGGGACTCGCGCGGAGAGGTCACCACTTCCGAGTTGATCGACGCCATCGCGCAGGCGTTCCAAGCGCCGCGTGATCCGGCGGGAGACAGGATACGCACCCGCGGCGATCGCCAACCCGAGCACGAGAAAACCCGCGGCCGGGCTGGGTCGTCGTCCCCGGGGTCCGGGACGTACGCGAAGCCAGCGCCCGTCCGAAAGTGCGATGCTCGCCGCGGCGGGCGCATGCAGGCGTCGATGGTGGGGCGGGCGAGGCTCTTCGTCGGTTGGGGACACCCGCGCGCGGACCCCGAGTTCACGGGCGCGTTCTCGGAGACCCTCGACTCCCCCTTGTTCAACGTAAGCGGCGAGCTCGCGAGCCGAACGCTCCAAGCGTTCCGAGGGCGGTTCGTGCATCCAGACCGCGCGCCCGACGAGCGCGGCGAGCAGCACGACGACGATGGCGACGCCCACTACCGAGAGATAGATCTGCAGATAGAGGCGGTGCCTCACGTCGTTTCGGTGCCTTGGGGGGCGAGCTGGTAACCCACGCCGCGGACGGTCAGAACACGCTTCGGGCTTTTCGGGTCGTCTTCGATCGCGGCTCGAATGCGCGAGATGTGGACATCGATGCTGCGGTCGAAGGGGCCCAGCCGATCGCCGTTCACTTCACGCATCAGGCGATCGCGTGAGACGGGCCGGCCGGCGTTCTCGGCGAGGACCTGGAGGATTCTGAACTGGTGGTGGGTGAGATCGGCGCGTCGATTCTCGACACGCACCTCGAGGCGTTCGCGGTCGATGCGGAGGGCGCCGACTTCGAGCACCGCGCTCGGATTCGTGGTGTCGCGGGTCTGTCGACGCAACACCGCCCGAATTCGCGCGAGGAGTTCACGGGGATTGAAGGGCTTCGGGAGATAATCATCGGCGCCGAGCTCGAGCCCCACGATCCGATCCGTTTCGTCGCCGCGTGCCGTCAGCATGATGATGGGGACGTCCGATTCGGCCCGTAGCGTGCGACACAACTCGAACCCGTCTCCGTCCGGGAGCATGACGTCGAGGAGAATGACGTCGAAGGCTTGACTTCTCGCAAGGGCGAGCGCTTCGTGCACCGTCGGGCAGGCGCACAACTCGAAGCCCTGGCCTTCGAGGTATTCGACGACCAGGGCAGCGAGTCGTACATCGTCTTCGACGACGAGAATTCGCACGCGTTAGTGACGCCCGAACCGGTGCATGCGCTCCTCCATGAGGTCGGCCAGCTCGATGCGCTGCTCCTGCGTCAGCACCGACCCGACGTCGCCGATGGTCGAAGCGATCCGCTGGGAAATCGCTTCCATCCGCAGCGCGTGCTCGGCCCGCAGGCTTTCGAGCTGCGCGCGGTCGACTTCTTCGCCGGTCAACGCGACACGGAGCTCCTCTTGGAGTTCCTTCCGGTCGGGACGCAGCTCGCGAATCTCGCCCATTGCGGTTTCGACGATCGCCTCGATCTCGTCTCGCTGGTCGTCGGTGGCGTCGACCGCACCCAACATCCGGTCGATCTTCCACAGCACGAACTCCGGCCCGTGTCCGCGGTGACGACCGCCGAAAGCGAGCCCGGGCAGGCTCGAAGCGAGCAGGATGGCTGCGGTTGCAACGAGGACGACGCCCCCGGCCGCCGCGGCGCGCCAGCGTCGTTTTCGTGTGGCTTCTTGCGACATCTCGGTTCTCCTGTTTCGCCCGGTGATTTCCGGGTCGATTGGGAGCATCGGGCGGCCGGATTGCTGGCGAATGTCCCCGATGTAAAGAAGTGTAAAGGCCGGCTCTCAGCGGATCCCGAGCCTTTTCAGCAAACGGTCGCGTTTGTCGAGCCACCAGCCGAACTCCGGCGGCCAGCTCGAGTAATCGCCGTCCACCAAGGCGCGCTTCGCGGCGAGCGGCCAGTTCGGCTGCTCGAGCAGTTCGCGGGCTAAGGCGATCGCATCCGCCTGGCCGCTTTCGAGGATGGCTTCGGCCTGCGCGGGCTGCCAGATGAGCCCGACCGCGATCGTCGCGATCTCGGCCTCGCGCCGCAGTTGCGCGGTGCGCGAAGCCATGAACGCGGGGCCGAGGGGCATCTTCGGTTTGTGCGGCCCGCCGATGCCGCCGCTCGAGCAATCGATCGCGTCGACGCCGCGCCCTTTCAGTCGCTTCGCGAGCTCGACGGATTCCGCAAGCGTCCAACCGCCGTCGACCCAATCGGTGAGCGAGAGTCGGAAGACCAAGGGAAAGCGTTCCGGCCAGGTGCTGCGAATCGCGTCGGCGACTTCGAGTGAGAAGCGAATCCTTCCTTCGAAGTCGGTTCCGTACCCGTCGGTTCGGTCGTTGGCGAGCGGCGAGTAGAACTGGTGCGCGAGGAAGCCGTGCCCCGCATACACCTCGATCACGCGGAACCCGGCGTCATCGGCCCGCTTTGCTGCGTCCGCGAAGGCTCGCAGCACGGTCTCGATATCCGTTTCGGTCATCACCTTGGGCTCGGGCCACGCGTCGCCGTAGCGGAGGGCGCTCGGAGCGATCGCTTGCCACGGGGCTTCGCCTCGGAGCGCGATGTCTTCTTCGGTGACCGGTGTTTCGCCGTCCCAGGGACGCCGCTCGCTCGCCTTCCGCCCGGCGTGTGCGAGCTGCACCCCGGGCACGGCGCCGTGTTCGGCAAGGAACCGCGTCACCCGCTGCAGAGGCTCGATCTGCTCGTCGCACCAGAGGCCGAGATCACCGTGGGTGCGGCGACCGCGTTCTTCAACCGCTGTCGCCTCCGTAAAGACCAACCCCGCGCCGCCCAAAGCGAAACGGCCGAGATGAACGAGATGCCAATCGTTCGCCACACCGTCGCGCGCCCTGTATTGGCTCATCGGGGAGACCACGATGCGGTTCGGAATTACAACGTCTCGCAGCTTGAGAGGATCGAACAATGCCATGTGCTAGACATAGCGCGGGTTCGGCCGGCGCGATGCGTGCAGGGCGCAGAGCGACCCGAGGGGTAACCTCTCTTCGCTATGGCGGGACCCCTCGATGGAATTCGCATCCTCGATCTGACGAGCATGATCTCGGGGCCGATGGCGACGATGATGCTCGGGGATCAAGGCGCCGACGTGATCAAGATCGAGCCGCCGGGTGGCGACCGGGCACGCGGAATCAGCCGCACCGGAACCACCAGCATCTTTCTCTCGGCCAATCGGAACAAGCGATCCGTTTGCATCGACCTCAAGCGACCCGGCGCCCTCGAACTCGTCCTCGACATCGCGAAAACCGCGGACGTGTTCGTCCAGAACTTCCGGCCGGGAGCGGCGGAGCGCGTGGGCCTCGGCGAGGCGGCTTTGCGGCAAGTCGCGCCGGACATCGTCTACGTATCGATCAGCGGTTTCGGCGAGCGCGGGCCCTTCGCCCACCAGCGCGTTTACGATCCCGTCATCCAAGCCCTCTCCGGCCTCGCCGATATCCAGGCCGACGCCGGAACGCGCCGGCCGCGCATGGTGCGAACGATCATCCCCGACAAGACGACGGCGCTCACCGCGGCACAAGCGATCACCGCAGCGCTCTTCGCGCGGGAGCGCGGAAGGCCAGGCCAGCACGTGCGGTTGGCGATGCTCGACGCGACGGTGGCGTATCTGTGGCCCGAGGGGATGTCGGAACTGACGCACACCGGTCGCGAAAAAGATCCCGGCGAAGGTCACGTCGCTCACGACATGATCTACGAAACGAGGGACGGCTACGTCACCGCCGGCGTGATTTCAGACGCCGAGTGGGAAGGGCTTTGCCGCGCGCTCGGGCGGGAAGACTGGCTCGAGCGCGAGGAGTTCCGAACCATCGCCGGCCGTTTCGCGCATCGCGAAGAGCGTATCCACATGACGGCGGATGAATTTCAAAAGCGAACAACCGCCGACCTCCTCGAGCGGCTCGACCGTTGCGAAGTTCCCGCGGCTCCCGTGCTGCGGCGCGAAGAGCTGCTCGATCACCCGCAGATCGCGGCGAACGAGCTGCTCGAGATCCACCATGACGAGCACCACGGACCGATTCGCCAGCCGCGACCCGCCGCGCGCTTCGAGGAGACACCGGCATCGATCCGCCGCATGGCGCCGCTGCTCGGCGCCGACAACGCCGCGGTTCTATCGGAGATCGGGCTCGGCGCGAAACAAATCGAAGACCTCGAGAGAGCCGGCATCATCGCGAAAGCGCGCCCGCCGAGGTAGCCTGCCGCTCGTGGCCCGGTAGCTCAGCTGGATAGAGCGCCAGCCTCCGAAGCTGGAAGTCGCGCGTTCGAATCGCGCCCGGGTCACCACGATGCATCACTGCTACCGCTGAACACAGTAGAGACGGTTCAGCTCGGAACAGTCCTCGTCGACGGAGTCCAACCACCCGTCGTCCGTACCGACGGTGTTACCGATACGGCCCGAATCGTTGCTGTCGTCGCTTTCCCAATTCAGGCAAGCCATGTTGAGGCGATATCTGCCATGCCCCGTGGTTCCCGTCCAAACGCCGATAACACCGAGACTCTGGTAGGAGGCCCCGAGTTCGTCGTTCCCGATGAAATTCACCAGATGGGCGTTCTCGGTGTTGAACAGGTCCGGCGTGCTATGGGCCACCGGCAGACCTCGGGCGCTGATGTAAGGTCCGCCCGCCGGCGTGGGTCTCGTTCCACCATCGACCTGATCCGTCGACAGCAGCGCGACATACTCCCCTTTCGGCACGATCGAGGAGGGAGAATCCGCCAGGGATTGGCAGATCGCATCGGCACCCGTGAGCCCGCCCAAGTCTCCCGTGTGAGTGGTCGAGGTGACGAAGATGGTTTTGACGCCGGGCTTCCCGGGCTCGCTGGTGTTCCCGTAGCTTTCCGCTGTGCCCGCTGGTAGCCCGTCCGAAGAGTCGCTCACGTCACCGTTGAAAAAGACACGCCTGAAGGCCATGCGTATCTTGGCGCCCTGGGTGACCTTCTCTACCTCGCAGTAGGCGGCCCGTTTGTTCGCCGTGAGTGCTTGATACGGCAGCGTCAATGACAAGCCCGCCGGAATCACCACGCCGCTAGCAGAGTTGAGCGCATTGCTCGTTGCGGCGTCGATGATGAAGATCCCGACCGTGGCCGCATCGGTCCCAGCGTTCACCACAGTGCACTGGCCTTCGCCGAGGTAGTTGAGACCGATGGTGGCGGAAACCAAGCGCTCGGCGGAGGCGGAGTTCGAGGCGGTGAGTGCGGTCGCAACTGCGAGCGCTAGTCCAACTCGTGTCGGTACGAGAGAGCGGCTCAGCATCTAGAGGAGCCCCTGTCTGTCCACCTCCAACCCGCCAACGACGAGCATACATCCCGCCAGGGCCTATTGGCCAGAGCTCCATGCCTGCTCTCTGGCGTCGGTTGTCGGGGTCTTCAGGACCGCGCTCCGATCGCCCGAAATGACGGCACCAGGGTCAGTTCCCCGCGCAGACCGCGTATACGTGCGGCCCGCAGACGAGTTCGAGTTCTTCTACCCGTTCTACGCGTTCGGCCTCTTGGGCAGCTGCGAGATCCGCAATGGCCGATCCTCCGGACAACTCTTCCTCCTTGGCGAGGAGGCTCGCCTGAATTGTCGCGAGCTCTTCGGCGGTGCAGCTCGGATCTTCTGCACACTCTCCCGCTTGAAGCTGAAGGACGGTAATTTGCTGTCGCACATCGAGCTGTCGCCGCGGGTCGTTGATGTGCTCAAGCAGTGCTGCCATCGCAGCCGCGTGGGTGGCCAGTAGCTCACGGTATGCCGCCTGGGCGGCGGGGTCGCCTGCGCAGTCTCCGAGCCCCGGTGGTGTGATGCCAGACCGGGTGACCATCCATGAGTCGCCGGACGGGTAGCTTCCCGTTACATCTCGCAAGCCCGAAAAACCGCCGCCGATGGCCCGTTGCCCCTCGTCGCAAGAGGCCTGTAGGACCAGCTCATCCTCAAAACTCTGCGTTCGCACGTAGACGACCATCGGACCCCCCGGCGGTCCTGCCGGTCCAACCGGACCCGTTTCGCCCGCCGGCCCGGCCGGCCCCATCTCGCCCGTCGGACCGGTCGCTCCAGTCGGACCTGTCGGTCCAGTCGGACCCGTTGCGCCCGTCGCACCTCTGGGACCTTCGGGTCCGGTCGGTCCGATTGCGCCTGGCGGACCCGCCTCGCCCGGACGGCCGGCGGGGCCTTCGGGACCTTCCGGGCCGACCAACGCGCGGGGGTCGAGCAACGTGACCTCAAAGCTGTCGATGTGCCAGGGTTTCCAACCGGTCGACACCACCAGTCGATAGTCACCGTCGGGAAGGACAGGCAGTACGGCAAAGATCTCGGTCGGGCTCACGTCGAGAACGCGGAGCGGGCCGAACTCTCCAAGCTTCACGCGCAGGTGACGCCGCCCGCGATCGAAGTGCTTTCCCCGGATCTGCAATTGACCATCCTCGTGAAGCACAAACACTTCGTCGATCTGCACCTTGCGCGGGCGCCGGTCGTCCGCACGGCTACGCTCCGGGGCCGCGGCCAGGAGCAGCGAAAGGCAAAGTGAAAGCAACAGGATGCGACACATAACGATTCCCTCGTCGAATCGGGGTTCGGGTCGGCGAGTGAGTGTCGCGGCAGGCAATTTCGTGACGGAAGCAACGCCGCGCTGTTTTGAGAGGTATCGAAGCAAAAACGCGATCCTACGAGAAAGGATCCTGTGATGGCCCTCCGACAGGTTCTCTTTGCACAACTTGATCCAGAGGAATGGCGCGGGCCCGACGTATCGCCCCTCAATGCTTTTATCCTCGGCGTCGTCGCCATAAGTATCGCGGTTGCCGTCCTCCAATCGGAGGCGCAGCTCGAGGAGCAGTACCGCTACGCATTTCGCGTATGCAACTTTGCGATCGGGACACTGTTCTCGATTGAGTACGTCATGCGACTCTGGGCGATGGGCGAGAAGCCCCGATACTCCGGAGCCGCCGGACGATTCCGGTACGCCGCCACCTGGCCGGCGGTACTCGATCTGATCGCGACCTTGGCAATCTGGGTCGATTTGTTCTCTGGGATGGCAGGGGTCTACGGCGTTCTCTTGAGGCTTCTCCGGGCGATCCGAATTCTCACGCTGACTCGGAACAGTCGGTTCGGAATCGCGATTCGCTTGCTCGCGACGGCAGTTCGGGAGAGACGCATCGAGCTGACGCTGAGCCTGCTTCTCGCGATCTTGGTCTTGCTGCTTTCCGCTGTGCTCCTCTATCTCGTCGAGGGCCATCTCGTCGAGGGCCATGCCCAACCGGAGGCCTTCGGGTCCATTCCGAGAGCGGCTTGGTGGTCGATGGCGACGCTCACGACCGTCGGCTACGGAGACGTCTACCCGGTCACAACGCTGGGAAAGCTATGCGCTGGGATCACCGCTCTCTCTTCGATCGCGATCGTCGCGATGCCGGCGGGGATCATGGCGGCGGCGTTCTCGGACGCCTTTCAGAACCTGAGTCACACCGACGACTCAGCGTAGCTGACCGGCTCACGGAAAGACGCCGCGGCGTCGCTTCGCTTCGGCGACGCGCCCCACGCCCAGCATGAGGGCGGCCGTCCGCAGATTGACGTCTTCCGAACGTGCACGTTCGAGGACGCTTTTGAATGCGCGTTGCATCAGGGAAATGAGGCGATTGTTCACCTCTTCTTCCGACCAGAAGAACTGCTGAAGTCCCTGCACCCATTCGAAGTACGACACCGTGACGCCGCCCGCGTTGGCGAGGATGTCGGGGACGACGAAGATTCCGCGGTCGTCGAGGATCGCGTCGCCGGCGAGATCGGTGGGGCCGTTCGCGGCTTCGACGACGATGCGACATTGCAGGCGCTCTGCGTTGTCCGCGGTGATCTGGTTTTGCACGGCCGCCGGGATCAGGACGTCGCACGGGAGCTCGAGAAGCGTGCGGTTGTCGATGGCCTCGCTGTCGGGGAAGCCTTCGACGAAGTCGTGCGCCTCGACCCAGCGCTCGAGACTAGCGATGTCGATGCCGGCCTCTCGGTGGATCCCGCTTTTCACGTCGGAGACGGCGATGACGCGCGCGCCCAAGTGCGACGCGATTCGGGCCGCCGCAACACCGACCTGCCCGAAGCCCTGGATTACGATACGCGCTCCCTCGAGCTCGAGCGATTTCGCGCGGCATGCCTCCACCAAGCAGGTCACGACGCCACGTCCGGTCGCCTCGGCGCGCCCCTGCGAGCCGCCGATCTCGATGGGCTTCCCGGTGACGACTCCCGGTACGGCGTGTCCTTTCTGCTGGGAGTACGTATCGAGGATCCAGGCCATCACCTGCTCATCGGTGCCGAGGTCGGGAGCGGGGATGTCCCGGTCGGGGCCGATCATGTCAATGATTTCCGAGGTGTAGCGACGGGTGATGCGCTGGAGCTCCGTCCGCGAAAGGCTCCGCGGATCGACCCGCACGCCGCCCTTGGCGCCGCCGAACGGAAGGCCCATGAGCGCGCACTTCCAGGTCATCCACATGGCGAGTGCGGTCACCTGGCCGAGCCCCACGTCGAGGTCGTAGCGAAGGCCGCCTTTGGTGGGACCCATCGTGAGGAGATGTTGCACGCGGTAGCCGTAGACCGTCTCGACGGTGTGGTAGTTGTCGCGTCGGAAAGGGAACGAGACGACCAACGCGCGCTGAGGCGCGCGCAGGCGCTCCCAGATGTTGTCGTCGAGACCCATCCG
The DNA here is from genome assembly GCA_965223705.1 of Myxococcota bacterium. Classification (GTDB taxonomy): domain Bacteria; phylum Myxococcota_A; class UBA9160; order UBA9160; family UBA6930; genus UBA6930. Next base: position 1,868,141 of record OZ245015.1, read on the forward strand.
CTCTGCCGTGCGGTCGAGTTGGTCGACCGCCAACCGATGCATCGGTGAGTCCCACTCGGCCGGTTCTTCAGTCGTCGCCACCGGGGGCGGTATCGCTACGTCATTCACGGTGGGGCCTCGCCTCCTCATGCGGCGCGCTAAGGTCGGGTCGACGAGATCACCGACGCGTCACGCGCTTCGGGTGAACTTGATACCGTTCCAAGTGACCGCGGTCGATGTCGGCGTGGCCGAGTGCTCGCCGGGTCACCATCCTGCGCCACGGCGTTTCGGGGAGTTTTGCGCCGTGGAGACGAGCCTTCGACCGAGACTGGCCATTGCGAGCGGCCTCGCGGCGCAAACCTCCGGAGCGTTGCCGATGGCGCTGGTGGGCGCGATCGCGCCGGAACTCCAGGCCGAATTCGCTTTTGGCGACTCGGAGCTCGGCATCATCGCCGCGTTGTACTTCCTTTCCGCCGCGCTCCTCGGCCCTTACGGCGGGCGACTCGTCGATCGCATGGGACCGGCGCTGGGTCTGCGCGCGACGGGTGCGATCGTCGCCACGAGTCTCGTCGTTCAGGCGACCGCCGATTCCCTCGCGATGTTCGTCGTGGGTTCGCTGCTTGGCGCGATGTCGATGGCGCTCGCGACGCCCGCCTCGAACGTCGCGCTCTTGCACCACGTCGCGGAAGCGCGGCGCGGCTTGGCCTTTGGCGTCAAACAATCCGCGGTCCCGCTGGCGGCGACCTTGTCGGGGCTGGCCTTGCCCTTGGTGGCGCTGCGCGCGGGCTGGCGCTGGGCGTTCGCGGTGATGATCGTCTTTCCACTGGCGAGCTTGTTATTCGCTCCGAAGACGCCGGTCGAACACCGAGCGTACGGCGCGCGTCCCTCACAAAGACCGAGACCGCCGCGCACGTTGCTGATGTTGGCGGGCGTCGGTGTCTTCGCGGCGACGGCTGTCGGAACACTCAACCCGTTCCTGGTCCGCGCCGGAATCGAAGCCGGCTTCTCCACCGGAGCCGCCGGCGTGCTTCTCGGAGTGGCCGCCGCGAGCCTGATCGTGAGCCGTGTCCTCTGGGGCGCCGTCCTCGACCGCACGGGTATCGAACCGATCGTGGTGATCTTCGGGCTGCTCGGCGTCGGGGCGTTCGGGTACGCGTTGCTCGCAACGTCATCCCTCGTTCCTTTCGCGGTGGGTGCGGTGATCGCGTACGCGTTCGGCTGGGCCTGGCCGGGCGTTCAGTTCCTCGCCGGGGTTCGGCTGTGGCCTGAGAATCCGGGTGAAGCGAGCGGACTGTTGCAGATGGGGGCCTTTGTCGGAGCGACCGTCGGCCCGCTCGGGTTCGGTTTTCTCGCCGAGCGGACGAGCTTCGCCACGGGCTATGCCGCGTCCGCTCTCTTCGCCGCCTTGGCAGCCGGGCTCGCTGCCCTCCTGGTCCGCAACGTCCGCCGTTAGGGCGCAGCCACCACAGCCACCGCTTCGATCTCTACCCGCCATTCCGGAAGCGCCAGCGACTGCACACCGATGAGCGTACTCGCCGGCATGTCCGTGTCCCCCATGAATTCCTTGCGAACTGTGCGAAACGCTTCGAGATCTTCCGGCCGGTAATCGACGATAAAGGTCGTGGTCTTCACGATGTCGGCGTAGGACGCGCCCGCTGCCGCGAGCTGCTCGCCGAGGCGCGTATAGACGGATCGCAGCTGTGCGGTCAGGGAGTCCCCGTCCCCAATCTGGCCCGAGATGTAGATCGTCTTCATCCCGCCGTGGGTGACGGCCACGGCCTGGGAGTAGCCGGTGGCGGGGTTGATGATCTGCCGCTTGATTCCGTTGGCGTTGGCGGCGAGGGGCCACAAAACGAGTAGGGGCAACAAGAGGTATCGATGGAGTCGCATCGGAGTTCCTTTCTCAATCGGGCAGGGGCGCAAAGCACGGCGTGCGGCCGTCGGGAAGTGCGTCGCAGCGCGCGATGCGACTGCGCGCATTCGGATCGACCGGAATCGTTACGGCGTAGACGCCATCGTCGCCGCAATCGATGTTCCAAAAAGCCTCGCGCGTTTTTCCGAGCCCCTGAAAGTAGATCCGACGCGCGGCGGGACACGCCTTTCCGCTGGCCTCGAGAAGGCCGGCGAGGGCGACGCGGCGGTCGCCGCGAGGCGCTTCCATCAAGACATCGTGGACGATGTTGCCCGTCCGCTCCGAAGCGTTGCAAGCGGTGCAGCCGACGATTGCCAGGCCCGCGACGAGTCGAGCGATCTTTGCGCGGCGAACAGCGTGCATCTGCGCGACGATAACGCAACGAAATCGACCGCGAACGCGGTTACTGAAAGGGAGGTCGCCATGGCGAAGCCGGTCTGCGTGTTGATTGGGGCGGGAGAGGGGCTCGGCCAATCCCTCGCCAAGAAGTTCGCCGCCGAAGGGTTTCGGATCGGTCTCATCTCTCGCTCCGAGGCGGGGAGCGGCGCCGCCCTTCGCGAGGCGCGAGCGGCCGGGGGCGATGATGCGGCGGCATTCTTCGCGGCGGACGCTCGGGATCCGGCTTCGATCGAAGCGGCGTGCGCCGAAAGCGCGAAACAGCTCGGGCCCGCGGAGGCGCTGATCTACAACGTGCGCGGTTACTACGCGCCAAAGTCGCCTCTCGAGCTCGCGTACGAAGAGCTCGAGATCAACTTCCAGGAAGAAGTGGTGGGGGCACTCGCCGCGGCGAAGGCCGTGATGCCGGCGATGATCGAAGCGGGTACCGGAACGATCATCTATTCGAGCGCGACCGCCGCCTTGCGCGGGTCGAAGAGCAATCCGCTGTACGCGCTCGGGAAGTTCGGGCTTCGCTCACTTTCGCAGAGCTTGGCCAAGGCCTACGCGTCGGACGGCGTGCACGTCGTCCACGTGCGCCTCGACTGTACCCTCGATACGCCCGGAATCCGCGAGTACTACCCGAGCATCAAGACGGAAGAAATGTCGAACACGGATGACGTGGCCGAGACCTATTACTGGGTCCATCGGCAACCTCGATCCGCTTGGAGCAACGAGATCGAGTTGCGGCCCTACACCGAGGAGTGGACGTTCTGAGCGTTCGCGCCCGCTAGCGGATCTCGCATCCCTCGAGCTCGCCGCTCTCGCGCCAGGCATCGAGGATCTGAAAGAACTTGATCGGGCCCGCACCGTAGCTTCCCGAAAAGAAGCCGTTCGGGTTCCCGGCCTTGCCCTCGTTGTTGTAGTAGCCCGGTGTGCACTCGGCGCGGAACTTCTCGCCGAGCTTGGCCTTGCTCTCCATTTCGCGCACCCACGCTTCTTCGCCTTCGACGGTCGCCTCGACGAGCGTTCCGCCGCGACGCTTGGTCTCGTTCAAGATGTAGGTGACGTGGCGGGCTTGTTCGTTCAGCGCCATCGGAACGTTGACGGTCACCGCACTCTGGGTGAAACCGAGGAAGAAGCAGTTCGGAAAACCATGGGTCTGCAGCCCGTGGAGCGTTCGCAGCCCTTCTTCCCATTTATCGCTCAGCGCCTGTCCGTCGCGGCCGACGATGTCGTAGCCCGCACGGCGCGTGTAGGACGTTCCGACCTCGAACCCGGTCGCGAAGATGAGGCAATCGAGTTCGTACTCGGTGCCGTTCGCGACGACGCCGCGCTCGTAGATGCGCTCGACGCCGCGGCCTTCCGTGTCGACGAGATCGACGTTCGGCAGGTTGAAGGTCGGCAGATATTCGTCGTGAAAGCACGGTCGCTTGCAGAACTGCCGGTACCAGGGCTTGAGCTGCTCGGCGGTCGCCGGATCTTCGACGATCGCCTCTGCCCGCGCGCGCACCGCGTTCATTTTCTTGTAGTCGGCGAGCTCCATCAGCTCCGCGCGCTCGCCCGGCGTGAGGCGTCGACCGAGCGTCCGCGATGCCGTCTTCGCCGCGACACCCGTCAGGTTGCGAAAGATGTCCGTCCATCCGTCGGCGACGAGATCTTCGTCTTGGTCGCCGCCCGAGACGAGGGTATTGAAGTTGTGCATCCGGCGTTCTTGCCAGCCCGGTTGCAGAGACTCGGCCCACTCGGGATCGGTCTCGCGGTTGTTTCGCACGTCGATCGACGACGGGGTGCGCTGGAAGACGTAGAGATGTTTCGCCGAGGCTCCTAGGTGCGGAATGCACTGCACGGCGGTCGCTCCCGTGCCGATGATGCCGACGCGCTTGTCCCGCAGACCCGTCAGGTTTCCGTTCGCGTCGCCTCCGGTGTATGCGTAGTCCCAACGGCTGGTGTGGAACGTGTGGCCTTGGAACCGATCGATCCCGGGGATGCCTGGGAGCTTCGGCCGAGAGAGCGGCCCGTTCGCCATCGCGACGAACTGCGCGGTCATCCGGTCGCCGCGGTCCGTCTCGATCGTCCAACGCCGCTCCTCCTCGTCCCATCGCATGCCCGTGACCGTCGTCTGGAGCAACGCGTTGTCGTAGAGACGGAAGTGTCGGGCGATCGCCTTCGAGTGCTCCATGATCTCGGGAGCGAACGAGTATTTGTGCTTCGGGACGTAGTTGAGCTCTTCCAGCATCGGCAGGTAGCAGTACGACTCGACGTCGCACATGGCACCGGGATAGCGGTTCCAGTACCAGGTCCCGCCAAAGTCGCCCCCCTGTTCGATGACCCGCAAATCTTCGTAGCCCGCTTCGCGCAGACGGCCGCCCATGAGGAGCCCGCCGAAGCCGCCGCCGATGATGACGACCTCGACGTGATCCGAGACCGGCTCGCGCGCGGTGCGTGCGCAGTAGGGATCGTCGACGTAGTTCGAGAAGTCGCCTTTGACCTCGATGTACTGATCGTTCGCGTCGTCGCGCAGGCGCCGATCGCGCTCTTCGAGGTAGCGCGCTTTGAGCGCGGCGGGATCGAAATCGATCTCGCCCAAGGTTTCGAGAAGTACGTCGTTAAGAGCTGTCATGACGGGAGGTTAGCAGAATCTAATACTCGTTCAAAAACGTGCGAGCGCCTCCAGGCGGGATGAGAACAAGCGTTTGACCGCCTCGTTGTCGGTCAAGTCGCGGGCGCGTTCATATTCGGTGCGGGCTTCTGCGTACCGCTCGAGACGCCGCAGGAGATCCGCACGGGCGGCGTGGAATTCCGGCGTCTGGTCGAGTGATTCCGCCAGCGCCGAAACGTCGTCGAGGACGGCGTCCGCCGGCTCGATCTGCGCGCGCGCGATTGCCCAATTGAGTTGCACGACCGGCGAGGGAGCCCGTTCGGCGAGCGCGGCGTACAGCCCCACGATTTGCGTCCAATCCGTCGCCTCGAAACTTTCCGCCTCGGCGTGGAGAGCGCTGATCGCGGCCTGGATCTGATAGGGGCCCGGTTGTCGGAACGCGAGCGCGTGGCGCAGCGTGGCCGTGCCGTCTTCGATTTTGTCGCGATCCCACAGCGCGCGGTCCTGTTCGTCGAGAGGAACGATCGCGCCGTCCGCCGCCACGCGTCCTGGCCTCCGCGCTTCGTGAAGCGTCATCAAGGCGAATAAACCGTCGTTCTCGGGATGGGGAATGAACTGCCGGAGCAAATCTGCGAGCCGCAGGGCTTCGTGGCAGAGGTCCGCGCGGGTCGCCGCATCGCCGACCGTCGCGGAGTGACCCTCGTTGTAGATCAGGTACAAGACCGCCTGCACCGCGGCGAGCCTCTCGGGCAACGCTTCGGGCGGGGGCACGCGGTAGGGGATACCCGCGTCGCGAATCTTTCGCTTCGCCCGCACCAGACGCTGGGCCAGCGTGGTTTCCGAGACGACGAAGGCGCGAGCGATCTCGCGCGGGGTCAAACCGGCGAGGGTTCGCAGCGTCAACGCGACCTGGTGTTCCCGACGCAGGGCGGGGTGGCAGCACGTGAACATCAAACGCAGGCGCTCGTCGGGGATCCCTTCATCATCGTGCTCGTCGAGGAGCGCCTCTTCATGGGAAACCGCGTTCATCGCGGCCGCGCTCTTTTGACGTTGCGCGCTGCGCCGCATCCGGTCGATCGCGCGACGGCGAGCGACTGTCAGGAGCCAGGCGCCCGGTTTGCGGGGCGAGCCCTCGCGCCGCCACGTCGACAGCGCCTGGGACACGGCGTCTTGAAGCGCTTCCTCCGCGAGATCGAAGTCTCCGAAGCGCGCGATGAGCGAAGCCAACACCTGGCCCGATTCTTCGCGAAAAACTCGGGCCAGGTGTTCGTCTGACGGCGATTCACTCACGCGCTGACGAGAATGGGCCGGACTTCGATCGTGCCGCCTTGGGCGTCGGGGATGCGCGCGGCGATCTCGATCGCTTCGTCGAGGTCGCTGCACTCGAGGACGTAGTAGCCGCTCAGTTGCTCTTTGCTCTCAATGAACGGTCCGTCCGTCGTCATGGTGTTGCCATCGGCGCCAACCCGGACACACGTCGCGGTGCTCGCCGGTTGAAGCGCGTTCCCGGAGTGGAAGTTTCCCTTGGCGATGATGTCCTGGGTGAACGGCCCGTAGGCTTCCATCCCTTTATCGCTTTCGGGGTCGCAGAAGATCAGGGCGATGTACTGCATCGTTTGGGTCTCCTATGCGGCGCGTTGTGGCGCCGTCAACGGAACGTCGCGCGAGCCCGGCGAAAAACGACACACGCCGCAGGCGGGCTAGGCGCCGCGGAAGTTCGGAGGCCGCTTTTCGAGGAAGGCTCGGACCGCTTCGCGGTGATCTTCCGTTTCCCGGCAACGAATGAGCCGCTCGGCTTCGCGACGCAGCGAATTGCGCAGATCGCCCCCAATCGCGTCGTTGAGATTGGACTTCATGTGCTGGAGAGCGATCGGGGGCCCGGCGGCGATCTTCGCGGCCAGCTCCTGGGTGTGCTTCTCCAAGTCCGCGTCGGGCACCACCGCGTTTACGATGCCCAGTTCCGCGCACTCGGCGGCAGGAACCCGTCGGGCCGTGAAGTAGAGCTCTTTGGCGATCGACGACCCGACGAGACGGGTCAGAAACCAGGTGCCGCCGTAGTCGCCGGAGAGGCCGATGTTCGCAAAGGCGGTCGTGATGAAAGCGCTCTCGGCTGCGATCCGGAGGTCGCAGGCGAGGGCGATCGACAGTCCGGCCCCGGCGGCGGCGCCGGGAAGGGCCGCAATCGTCGGCTTGCTGAGCTCGTGCAGACGGAGGCTCAGCGTCTCTTCCCCTCGAACGAGATCGCGAACCAACTCGTCGCGCGACCGGGTGGGTCGGGTGTCCGCCTGTCTCGCGCTCATGGCGGACACGTCTCCGCCCGCGCAAAAGGCGGTTCCGGCACCCGTCAACACCACGCAGCGCACTTCGGCGGATTGGTCGAGCTGAAGCAGGATCTCGCGCAGCGCCGGCGTCAACTCGTTGGACAGGGCGTTGCGTTTTTCCGGGCGATTGAGCGTCACGGTCGCGACGCCGTCTTCGACGCGACACAAAAGTTGGTCGGTACCGGTGTCGAGGGATGTCATAGGATTCACGGTAGCACCTCGGGAGAACCAAGAGATGTACGACTATCTGAAGCTCGAGCGCTCGGACCGGATCGCGACCGTGACGCTGAATCAGCCGGAGAAACGAAACCCGATTCACGAGGGCATGCTCGCGGAGTTCGAGCGGATCCTCGCGGAGCTGCGAGACGATGCGGAAACGCGGGTCGTCGTGGTGACGGGTGCGGGCCCGGCGTTTTGCGCCGGCGCGGATCTGTCGGTAATCGCCGATGTCGACGACCCCGAGGCGCGGCAGCGCTTGTTCGCGAAAGCGCGCAGCCGACGCATTCGGCTCATCGCGCGCACCTTCGGCATGCTCGAGCAGCTCGAACAGCCGACCATCGCCGCCGTGAACGGCCCCGCCGTCGGCGGAGGATGGGGGCTGGCTCTGGCGTGCGATTTTCACCTCGCCGCGACGGGGGCGCGTTACTGGTTCCCGGAGGTCGATCTCGGGGTGCCGCTCAGTATGGGCTCTTGCGCCCGGCTGTTCGGAATGGTCGGCACCGCTCGGGCGAAGCGGATCGTCCTGACCTGCAGTCGTCATAGCGCCGAGGAGCTCGAGGCGTGGGGAATGATCCACCGCGTGGTACCGCCCGCAGAGCTCCAGGGCGCAGCCGTCGAGCTCGCCGAGCAACTTCTCGCGAAGGAGCCACGAGCGCTTACGACCTCGAAGCTGCACGTCAATATTCTCGCCGCCGTCGCCGCGCGCGAAGGCGGGGTCTACGACCCCGACGTGTTCATCCACAAAACGAGGTAGCATGCTGCGAATGGCCCGCCTCGACGAACTTCGCGCTGGAGATTCGCTCCCCGAGCGCACCTTCGAACCGAACGAAGTGGAGCTTTTCTTCTTCAACGCGTCGCTTTGGAACGGGCACCGCATTCACTACGACGCGCCCTACAGCGAAAGCGTCGAGGACTACCCAGCAATTGTCGTCGACGGGCCGCTCCAGGGTGATTGGCTCAGTCAAGTTGTGACGGACTGGCTCGGTCCCGACGGGCGAGTGCTCGAGTTCGGTTACAGCAATCGAGGCGCCGCGTTCGTGGGCGAGCGGTTGACAGCGGGGGGTGAGATCGAGTCGGTCGAGCCTCGCGCGCAAGAAGTGAAGCTTCGACTGACGCTTCGCAAAGACGACGGAACGCTGACGACGACGGGCGAAGCCCGCGTCCGTTTGGAAACGCCTTAGGCGAGGGAGTCGATGGCCAACTACATCTCGGTAGAAGAAGCGCGAAATCGGACGGGACTACGCATTGTTGTGTCGCCCGGGCTCCCGGCACCTTGGACGGAATCGTGCAAGAACATCTATCAAATCAAAGGGCTCGATTTCGTGCTCGCGGCGCAGGAGTTCGGTCAGGAGAGAGGCGCACTCTACGACTGGTCGGCCCAGACGTCGGCGCCCGTCGTCGCGTGGGAATCCGAGCGCCCGCGCTCGACGTGGATCGAACAGCTCTACCTGGCCGAGAGACTGTCCGACACGCCCCCGCTCATCCCCGAAAGCACCGAAGAGCAGGTACAGATGTTCGGGCTGGGCCATGTCCTTCTCGGCGAAAACGGCTTCGTCTGGAATCGCCGGCACCAACTGATTGAGGATCTCAGGCGAGAGCCGGAGCTTCTCGGGGAGGCCACAGGTCCGCTCACCGACTACTTCGCAAAGATCTATCTCTACAACGACGCCGACGCGAAGGCAGCTCTGGGCCGCTGCGTCGCCGTGCTCGAGCTCTTCACCGCGCAACTCGAGCGCCAGCACGCGGCGGGCAGCCGATTCTTGGTCGGCGACAGGCTTTCCGCGCTCGATATCTACTGGGCGTGTTCAGCGACCCTGGTCGAACCACTGCCGGAAGACGTAAATCCGATGCCGGCGCATTTCCGCAAGATCTACGCGAATTCCGCGCCGGAAATTCGAGCCGCGGCGGAGCCGCTTTTGATGGCTCACCGCGACTTCATCTACCGGGATTTCTTGCGACTGCCCCTCGATTTCTAACGCCTCAAGGAGAGCCCCATGGCCTATTCAGCCTTACTCGAACGCACCTTGCCCAAGACCCGAAGTGAGGTCTTCGCCGCGCTGGCGGATTTCGGCGGAATCGGGCGAATCGTTCCCCAGATCGTGAAGAACGTCGATCTCGCGGGCAGCGGCATCGGTTCCTGCCGCACGGTCGAACTCAATCCGGACAGCGGTCTTCGAGGGACCGTCGTCGAACGCGTCGAGGTGTCTCACGACGAGCGGATCTTCTCCTACTCGATCATCGGCGAAAGCCCGCTCCCGCTCTCGGACTACGTCGCCGTCGTCGAGCTCGAGGACGCGCCGAACGGCCAGTGCAAGGTTCGCTACGGAAGTAACTGGGTGCCCGACGGCCTCCCCGAGGCCGAGCTGAAGACCATGTTCGAAGGTCTCTACGGACAAATTCTCGACGGCATCGAAGCGCTGTAGAGCGGCGCTAACGGAGTGTGAGTCCGGCGAGGTCGATCTCGGGCTCGCGCCCCTCGATGCAATCCGCGAGAACGCGACCGGAACCACACGATAGGGTCCAGCCGAGGTGTCCGTGGCCCGTATTCACGAACACGTTCGGGATCGGTGTCGCTCCGAGAAGCGGCGTCCCGCTCGGTGTCACGGGGCGAAGCCCCGCCCACGGCTGCGGGGTGCCGGCCGCATAGCACGCCGCAAACTCCGGGAACACCTCGATCGCGTTGTCGACGATGGCTCGGCAGCGCCGGGGATCCGGCGTCGCGTCGTAGCGCGTGACTTCCGCTGAACCGACGACGCGCAGCCGGTCGCCGATGGGTGCCAGCGCGTAGAACCGGCTCTCGTCGATCACCGGCATTCGCGGCGGGCGTTCCCAAGCGGTTGCCTCCACCGTGACCGACACGCCTTTTACGGGATAGACCGGAAGCCTGATTCCCAGAGGACGGAGGAGTTCCGGCGAATGAACGCCCGCGGCGACGACGACGCCGTCGGCTTCGATGCGATCGCCGTGGAGTATGACGCCCCGAACGGCGCCTCCCGAAACGTCGAGTCCGCGCACGCCGGTCTTCAGATGAAACTCAGCACCTTGCGCGCGGCAATAGTCGGCGACGGCGTGGGTGAACTTGTAGCAATCGCCCAGTTCGTCACCGGGGAAGTAGATTCCGCCCGCGAGCTGACTCGACGCACCATCGAGCGCGGGTTCGAGGCGAACGCAGGCCCCTCGGTCGAGCACTTCGAAACGCATACCGTGATCTCGCATCGACTCGCTGAGTTCGGCAGCCGCGTCGAGGGCGGACGCTTCGGTATAGATCTTGATGCACCCCTCGGTGTTTAAGTCATACGCCGTACCGATGTCGTCGCGGACTTCGCGAAACGACTGCTGGCTCAGCAGCGCGAGGCGGAGGTTCGCGAGGGTGTTCGCGCGAAATCGCTTCGGTTGACACTCGCGCAGAAACGCCGTGCCCCAGCGGAGGACGTGGGGGATGGCGCGCGCCCGCAGGAGGACCGGCGCTTCTTCCTTGCCGAACCAACGCGCCAGTTGGAGCGGCATCCCCGGCTGCGACCAGGGCATGACCTCGCTCGCGTGAACGATTCCGCCGTTCGCAAAGCTCGCCCCCACGGCGAGGTCCTCCTCGCGCTCGAGGACGACGACGCGGTGCCCGCGCTTCGTCAAGTAGTAGGCCGTCATCGTTCCGATGATGCCGGCTCCGACGACAACGACCTTCATGTCGCGCCTCCCGTTGCTTGGCCGAGCAGAACCCCGACGCCGAACGTGATGCCCCCGGCGAGCAAACCGAACAGCAACTGTCGGCCGGCTCCTTTCCAAACGGGCTGGTGCGTCACCCGGGTGGCAGCGGCTCCGACGGCGAGCAGTGCCGCGCAGGAAGCGAGCGCCGACGCGACGAAGGCGTTCTCGAGGATGAGCCACGGCAGGAGCGGCACGGCGGCGCCCGTGACAAACGAAAGAAACGAGTAGAGGGCGGCCCGCACCGGGGCACCGATTTCATTCGGATTGATACCGAGCTCCATCAGCGCGTGTAGGTGCAGCGCGCTCTCCTTCTTCTCGTGCACCGCGTGGGCCAAGTGGAACGCCACGTCCGCGGACACTCCGTTGTCCAAGAGAAGCTGGGTGAGGTCGGCGCGTTCTTCGTCCGGGTAGGCTTCGAGGTGCTCGCGTTCGAGGGCGAGCTCACGTTGGAAGACCTCGCGCTGGGTCTGCATCGAGACGTACTCGCCCGCCGCCATGGAGCAGCCGCCGGCCAGAAGCCCCGCGACGCCCGCGACAATGACCGTAGCGGGGTCGCCTTGGCCGGCGGCGACGCCCATGACGAGGGCTCCGTTCGAGACCAAGCCGTCCGAGACGCCGAAGACGCTCGCTCGCAGAACGCCGTCGGCGCCTCCGGCGGAGTGCTCGCTTCGGTGCGGGTGGGGATCGTCGCTCACAGTGGGCCTCGTCCAATCGGAAGTCGCTCAGAGACCGTAGCTTTGCGTACTATTGCGAAGTGGCCAGCTTGCTCACGTCGGAAATCCTCGATCACGTCGGTCGCGAGGCGCCGCCGCGGACCGAGACGGTCACGCGACGCGATATTCGCCGCTACGCGCTGGCCACGCGTCAGCGCGATCCCCGCTTCATCCGCGGGGACGAGGCGCCGCCGCTCTTCTACACCGCGCTCTTCTGGCCCGAAGCACCCCTCGACAAGCTGCGACCCGACGGGTTGACTGCCGATGCCCTGCTGCCGGCCCTTCCGCTTCCCCGCGTGATGGCTGGGGGGAGTTCGGTCACGCCTGTTCGGAGCATCCGCCCGGGCGACGTCCTGGTCGCGACGAGGAAGATCACGGATATCCGCGAGCGGGAGGGGCGGACCGGCCCGCTGATCTTCGTCGAAACGGAAACGGCTATTCGAACGGCGGACGGCGAGCTGGTGCTCACCGATCGCACCACGATGATTGCGCGCTAAGACCTCGATGCTCGACGACTCCGAAGACGATCGCGATCGACGCGCCGCCGAAGCAGCCGAGGCCATGATGGGCCGGGACCGAGCGTCTCGCGAACTGGGGATCGAGATCCAGGAGATCCGGGCGGGGTACGCACGGATGACGATGTCTGTACGCCCCTGGATGCTCCAGGGAATCGGGGTTTGCCACGGCGGGCTGCTCTTCACCTTGGCGGACACCGCAATGGCCTTCGCGAGCAACAGCCACGGGGAGACCCACGTTTCGACCGGCGGGACGGTCGAATTTCTCCGCCCGGGAGAAGAGGGACAGACACTCACGGCCGAGGCGACCGAGCTTCATCGAAGCCGCCGAACCGCCGTGTACGACGTCCGCGTCACCGCGGACGACGGCAAGGTGGTCTGCCATTTTCGCGGACGCACGCTCACCGCCCAGGCCAAGCGATGAGTACCGATTCCGCCCGAATCTGTTAGACCCTCGCCATGGCTTCCTTCGGCGAATTGTGGTCCATGACGAAGACTCTGGCGCGCGCGGTCCGTTCGAAACCGCTCGATGAAGACGTGGCGATGTCCCTCGGCCAGCTCGTGGCCGACAACGCCGCGGCATTTCCCGAACGCCATTTCTTGTCGTGTGAAGGTGAAGAACTCACATGGCACGAATTCAACGCGCGTGCGAATCGCTACGCTCACAAGCTCCGGGGCGAGGGTGTCGCGCAGGGCGACGCGGTCGCTCTCATGGTCGAAAATCGGACCGAGTTCCTGACCGCGCTGATCGGCATCGTCAAAGTCGGTGCGGTCGCCGGTTTGATCAACACGCACCAGCGGCGCGATGTCCTACGCCATTCGATCAACCTCGTCGAAGCCAAGCAGCTCATCGTCGGGGCTGAATGTCTCGACGCTGTGGCGGAAGTGCGGGAAGGGCTCGATATCGACGCCGGGGCGACGCTCGTCATTCCCGATGGGCAGGATGTCCAAGCTCCCGCCTGGGCGACGCTCTTTCACAGCGCGACGGATGGCGGCCCGACAGGCGACCCTCCTGAGACACGGGGCGTCAGGCAACGCGATCCGTGCTTTCTCGTCTTCACTTCGGGGACGACCGGGCTCCCCAAGGCCGCGGTGGTGCGCAACGGGCGGTTGTTCCGAGCGATGGAGGGCTACGGGAAGATCTGCCTCAACGTCGGGCCCGACGATCGTCTCTACAACTGCCTCCCGCTGTACCACTCGACGGGCCTCATCGTCGGTTTCGGATCGATCGCGTACGGGGGCGCTTCGATGTTTCTCCGCCGACGCTTTTCGGCGTCGCGTTTTCTGCCCGAGGCCCGCGAACAGGGCACCAACACGTTCATCTACGTCGGGGAGCTGTGCCGTTACCTCATGAGTCAGCCGGAAGGCCCGGACGATGCGAACAACCCGGTGGTTCGCGCGATCGGAAACGGTCTTCGACCGGATATTTGGATGGGCTTCAAACGCCGTCTGGGCATTGAAGAGGTGTATGAAATCTACGGCGCGTCGGAGGGCAACGCGGGCTTCGTGAACGCGTTCAACAAGGATCGCACGATCGGTTTCGGCGTCACGCCCCACGTGCTCGTTCGCTATGACGTGGACCGCGACGAGATCGTGCGCGATGAAAACGGCCGTTGCCTCGAGGTCGAGGCCGGCCAGCCGGGGCTCTTGTTGACCGAGATTTCCGACAAGGCCCGCTTCGACGGCTACACCGACCCCGCTGCCAGTGAAAAGAAGCTCGTTCGCGGTGTGCTGAAGCCCGACGACGTGTACTTCAATACAGGCGATCTCATCCGGCAGATCGACGTCGGTTTTGCGTTCGGGCGCGTGCACTATCAGTTCGTCGACCGAACGGGCGACACGTTCCGCTGGAAGGGCGAGAACTGCTCGACGAACGAAGTGGCGGAAGTCCTCAACGGCGCCCCGCAAATCGCGACGGCGAACGTCTACGGGGTGCAGCTGCCCGGGTGCGACGGTCGAGCCGGAATGGCGACGATCACCCTCGAAGACGCGAAGGAAGGCGTGGAAGACGCCGACTGGGCCGGGCTCAGCGCCTACCTCGAGGAGCGGCTGCCACCGTACGCGCGCCCGGTTTTTCTGCGCGTCGTAGCGCAGCAACCGAGCACCGAGACGTTCAAACTTCAGAAGACGAAGCTGCGCGAAGAGGCCTACCACCCTGCGCGCGTCGACGGCGACCCGATTCTGGTGCAGCTGCCCGGCTCCAAGGTGTACGAGCCCATGTCCGACGCGGTCTATCGCTCCATCGAGTCAGCGGGCGCTGGGTTCTAGCCCGCGTCGGTACGCATGAAAGCGATCGTTCTCGACGGAGAGACCCGCGCCGCTCTGGCGGTAACGCGGTCTCTCGGCCGAGCGGGTGTCGACGTGACGGTTCTGGCCAGTGAGGCCCGCTCGCTCGCGAGTTCTTCTCGGTATGCCGCCAGGTCCCACCGTGTTCCCGATCCCAATGACGAGCCAGAGAGGTTCTGCGACGCGCTCCGCGCCTACTGCCGCGAGAGAGAACCCGCCGTGTGGCTGCCGCTCACCGACGCGAGCCTGACGTTGGTTTCAGCGATTCGCGGGTCGCTCGTCGGGGCCGCGTTGCCCTTTCCGGAGGACCACGCGCTCGCTGCGGCCTGGAACAAGGAAGAAACGCTCCGGGTCTCCGCGGCCGCCGGGTTGGCGACTCCGCGCTACGACGTGCTCAGGTCGCGGCGCGATGCAGAAGCCGCGGCGGTAACCCACGAATTCCCCGTCGTGTTGAAGCCGCGTTTCTCGCGCTGGCGCGCGCCGGACGGCTCGCTCCGGACCGGAACCGTGGCCCGGGTGGAGCGCGCGGAGGACCTCGTACCCGCCTGGGAGAAGCTCCACGAGGGGATCCCCGATCCCCTCCTCCAACCGTTTATTCCCGGCTCGGGCATGGGTGTCTTTGCGCTCGCCGAGCGCGGCCATGTGGTCGCGACCTGCGCGCACCGCCGTTTGCGAGAGTTTCCGCCGAGCGGCGGCGTGAGCGTCTTGCGCGAATCGGTCCCGGTTCCGGAGGTTTTAGGACGAGCGACCACTGCGCTCCTCGAATCGCTGGCGTGGCACGGGGTGGCGATGCTCGAGTTTCGCGTCGACGCGCGCGACGGAACGCCTTTCGTCATGGAGATCAATCCCCGCTTTTGGGGCTCCCTTCAACTGGCGATCGACGCGGGCCTCGATTTCCCGCACTTGGTTTACCGTTTGGCCTGTGGCGAGCACCTCGAGGGGCCGCTCACGGCGCGAACCGGTGTGCGAAGTCGTTGGATCCTCGGAGACCTGAACCATCTCTGGCTACGTTTGAAGGGCGACACGGACTCCGCCGGGACGACCCTGGGGCGCGCGTTTCTCGCGTTTCTCAACCCATTTGCCGGTCGACCTGAAGTGTGGCGCGCGAACGATGTCGGTCCTGGGTTCCACGAACTGAAACTCTACGTGAGAGACCTCTTCCGGTGACTGACGCCCACGTTCTCAACATGATCGAAACGAGCGGGCCGGGCGGTGCGGAACGCGTGCTGATCAATATCGCCGGGACCCTGATGCGCGATCCGGGTTTTCGATCGAGCGCAATTCTGCAGCGGGAAGGGTGGGTCGCGACGGAGCTTCGCGCGCAGGGCATCGAGCCGCGATTCCTGCAGCTTCGGCACATGCTCGATCTCGGTTTTGTTCGCCGAGTCGTCTCCCAGGTGAAGCGGGAACAGGTCGGTCTGATCCACGCTCATGAGTTCGGAATGAATGTCCACGGCGCGCTGATCGCGCGCCTGGCGGGGATTCCCGCGATTGCGACGGTTCACGGCCGTACGTACTACGGCGACAACACGCGCCGCATTCTCGCGATGAGGGCGCTCCGGCGGTTGGGTGCGACGGTGGTCGCCGTGTCCGCCGACATTCGAGATCTCCTGGAACAGCTCGGGGTGCGCGACGTGCGGGTGATCGCGAACGGGATCGATCTCTCGGTGTACGAGAACGTGGACGCTCTGCCCCGAGAAGCCCTCGGGCTCCCCGCGGACGCCAAGGTGATCGGCGCCGTGGGAAACCTCTACGAAGTCAAAGGCCACCGCGTCTTGGTCGAGGCACTCGCCGCGTGCGGTCGATCGGACCTCCACGCTGTCATCGCCGGGCGGGGAGACGAGGAGGAGCCCCTACGGCGGCTCGCCGAGGAGCGACATGTCGCCGACCGCGTGCATCTCTTGGGCTTCCGATCGGACGTGCCCGCGCTTCTCAAGACGTTCGACGTGTACACACTGCCCTCGTTTTCAGAGGGGCAATCGCTGGCATTGATGGAGGCGATGGCAGCGAGCTCCGCCATTGTCGCGACCGACGTCGGAGGGAACTCCGAAATCGTACGGACCGGGCGCGAGGGTGTCCTGGTGCCGGCGGGGGATCCCGAAGCTTTAGCTCGCGCGATCGAGCGGCTGGTCGATTCTCCCGAGGAAGGGACGCGCTACGGGGAGGCGGCGCACGCGCGCGCGCGCGCGGAGTTCAGCTTGGACGCCATGATCGCGGCGTACCGCGCGCTCTACCGAGAGCGGGGCGTCACGGATTAGCGCGCTCGCGGATGCGCCAGATGTCGAGACGGCGGACATGGCGGTCGACCCGACGCGCCCAACGCGTCTCCATTTTTTGCGCGTTCGCGATCAGCCAGTTCTCGAGGCCCCGTGCGTAGCCGCGGCGGCCGACTTCGTAGACGAACCAGGTCGCCGGACTCCTGTCGAGCTCTTCGGACCACGGGTATTCCGCGTCCCAGACTTCGCTTCGGTAGTCGGAGATGGTGACCTCATCGCCAAATCGCAGCTCGATGTTGGTCTCGACGATGTCGCCCTTGGAAGCGCGATCGACCACGTACGCGTAGGCCGCCGCGTACGAGATGGCCGACCGCTCGATGAAGTAGGACGCTGTTGCGGGCAGTGATGCTGCGACCAGCAGGCCGAGCGGGGCGAGAGCCCCGATGGATCCGACGGTTTTCCTCGTCTCATCGTAGATTCCGCCGCAACACATGCCCGCGGACAGGTAGAACCACGGAAAGGCGACCGTCACGTAGCGCGGCACGACATTCATCAGGTACCCAGCGATCGCCAGGACGGGAAGAGTCACCCCGACAGCGATGAGGGCGAGCGCGGCCACGTGGCGGTCCGCACGGCGCCACAGCCACCAGAGGCCGAACCCGACGGCGGCCGTCACCGCGAGCGTCAGGTGATCGAGGGTGAGGACCGGGATCTGGCGCCACGGCGGTGTCTTCCAGGGCTCGTACCCGAGCCACACCGAGAAGAGGCGGATGACGATCGGCGAGGCCGCGAGCGCTCCGACCGCGCCGAGCCCCAAGCTGATGGCGAAGGTCTTCCGCACGCGCGGCTCCGGCACGAGGGCGTCGAGCCGGAGCGCGAGCAGGCAGTAGAGACCGGTGATCACGAGCGAGAGCGAGGCCACGAAGTGACTGCTCGTCGCCGCTGCGGCGCACACCAACGCGAGAATCCAGTCGCGGAGGTTCGCATGGCGCAGATACCGGAGGAAGAAGCCGAAGTGGAGCGAGCCGAAGAGAAAGACGGTCGCGTAGTAGCGGGCGAACTGTGAGATCTCGACGTGGAACGCGCTCACGCAAACGAGCGCCGTACCGCAGGTCGCGCCGACACGGCCGATCGCCTGACGCGCGAACCAGTAGAACGCGAACAGGCCGAGGATCCCCGAAATGATGGCCGGGAGCCGACCGGCCCAGGCGCGATCGAGGGGGAGCTCGAGGAAGACGCGGGTGATGTAGTAATAGAGCGAGAACAGACCGCGGGCACCGGGATTTTCCAGCGCGGTCGCCAAGGTGATCGGCTCGTCGCCCCGGATGTCCCACGTGCCGGCTCCGTAGACGCGCAAGATCGCGCCGACGACCAGCGCGCCTACGAGGACAAGCGTGATGATGACCTCGCGCCGCTCTCCCGTTTCGGCGGCGGCTCCCGGGTGTGACTGACTCAAGCTCGTGGGCCTCGTGCGGTGGATAGGCAGCACAGCGGACGCTCGCCGGCGCCGCAACCGCAGCTTCGGTGAATTCCTCTACCTTCGTAGAAAGAAACGATCTTTCCAGTCAAGTGCGAAATAGGTCAGGACGATGGGTTTTTCACCACGCAGGAGCTGTGTGCTCCTCGAAGAGGCAAACCTGTGGAAACGCAGGGACGCAAAGCCGTTGCCCTCGCTCTGTGCAGGGTCGAACGGCCGTCGAAGGGAGAACGGATGCCTTTTTTGCTCCTGGGCCTGCTCGGCCTGCTCGGCCTGACGCTCGCGGGTTCTCGCTATGCGGAGCTCACGACGCGCCGCTAGCGACCGCGCCGACTACGCCTTCGCCGGAATCCACGGGGACACGTACACGCGTACGGAGCCACCGATGCCCTTGAGGTCGTCGGCGTCGATCAACATGCGAAACGAGTGGAAGAGATCCGGGTTCGACACTTCGGTCTCGTCCAGAACCGGTTGGGTGGCCACGATGCCGGCCGCCGGCGCGAGTTTGAGAATCCGCGAAGCCCGTGGGACACAGGGGCCGATCAAACCGACCCCGCGGCGAAAGCGGCTGCCCACCATGCCGACGACGACACGACCGTGATCGAGTGAAAGCCTCGGGAGCGGCAACGCGGGGTTCTTGTCGCGCAGGGCGACCAACCGACGGCGCATTTCGAACGCGGCAGGGACGGCCTCTCCGGGACCTTCGAAATAGAGCAGGGCGCCATCTCCTTCGAAGTCGTGGACGTCGCCGCAGTGGTAGACGCCGATCTCCGCGACGGTCTCCATGAACTCCTGAACCAGCGCGAGCACGTCGGGCGGCTCGAGTTCCATGACCAGCGGTGTCGAGTCGACCATGTCGACGAACAGCACCGTCAGGTCGCGCTGAAACGGAAGCTCGCGCCCGTGGAGGAACGAGCGATCTTCGAGGCTCGAGAGAAACGGGTCGCCGCCCCCGGCATCGAGCTCCGGAGGCGAGTCGCCCGCCACCCAGGTGTACGAATCGCGGCGGCTCGCGTCGACGTTGGGTGTGTCCTGTCCCGCGAGGGCCCATGCGGAATAGCCGCCCGCGAGGACCGCGACGTCTCGGTAACCCAGGCTGAGGAGGAGCCGCGCCACGCGCGAGCTTGAAGACTCGCCGCTTCAGAGGCAGTACGCGACGATCGGCGTGCCCCGATCGATGTCGGGCAGCAGGATCGGATCGTCGTCGAGAAAAATCGGGACCGCATTCGGCAAACCCTTGGGCAGCTCCTCGAAGCCTTTCCGTCGCCGGACATCGAGCACCAGAGGTGCGTCGCTCGAGGCGAGCATCGGAGCCAGCAGGGCCGGCGTGAGGGTGTGGATCGACATGTTTTCTCCTCCCCGGAACGGTAGCGGTCCGCGCTACGCTCCGGCCTATGCGCAGGTTTTTTGCCGCTGTTCTCGCCATCGCCTTCCCGGTAGCCGCTCCGGCCGTCGATTTTCCGATCGAAGACGCCGAAGTGCGTTCGTGCATCGATCGCTCTCTGCCCGAAAAAGCGATGACGCAGGAAATCGAGGTCCACGTCCGCGATCAAGACGGGCCGGTGAGCGACTCCGCCGTCGAGCTCTACTGGAAGCGCTTCGAGCCGGATAGCTCCCGAGCCCTGCTGCGGTTTACGGATCCGCCGCGACGCGCCGGGGTCGGCGTGCTCCTCATCGAAACCGAGGAGCCCGAGCCGGAGATGTACCTCTACTTGCCCGAGCTTCGGCAGACGCGCCGGGTGACCGGGAAAACCCTGGCCGGATCGATGCTCGGAACCGATTTCAGCTACGAGGATTTCGCTCATTTTCAGGGGATTGCCCTCGCGAGCGAAGTCGAGCGCATCGAGGATCGAGATCTCGACGGTCGGGCCGCGTTCGTCCTTGAGACGACGCCCCTCGACGAGAACTCCGGCTACCAGCGGATCCTGACCTTCATCGATCGGGAACAGTGCATCCCTGTGCGGATGGAGTTCTTCGCCCGGAACGGCAACCTCCGCAAAGAGCTCGTCGTGCATCGCGACCAGATCCGAGAGATCGGCAACCGGTTCATTCCGCATCGAATCGTGATGTCCGATCTCAAACAGGGCAGTCACACCGAGCTTGTCGTCGTCGACGTCGAAGTCGATCCGAAGTTGCGAGATCGTTTCTTCGAGCCGTCCGAGCTCGAGATCGGTCGCTAGGCACCGAATGTGGGGTCACGTGCTCTTCGGGCCGGCCCGGCGGCCGTGGCTCATCGGCGCGTTCGTCCTCGGCTTGAGCGTCGTCGCAGCGCACACCTTGTTCGATTTCCCGTCGGGTCGGTTGCGCCTCCCGATCGACGCCTCCATCGAAGGGCTCTTGCCGGCCGGTGATCCGGCTCTCGAGGTCTTCGAAGCCACGAAGGAAACGTTCGGCGACGACGATGTGCTGTTGATCGCGTGGTTCTCCGATGCGCTGTTTTCGCCGTCGGTCCTCACCGCGCTGAAGACATTTCACGGCGAGCTCGTCGCGATGGATTTCGTCGAGGCGGTCGACAGCCTGGTGTCCGCCGAGCGTCTGACGACCGATGACGAGCAGACGCACGTCGAATCGTTCTTGGCCGAGATTCCGGAAGATGGGAAGGCTGCGCAGGACCTCGCCGATGCGCTCCTCAGCGACCCGCTCTACCGCGGCCAGATCGTTTCGAACGACGGCACGGGGACACTTTTCGTGGTTCGCTTCGCGCCCGGTGGGAGCGACGAGCTCGAAGCGCGGGTAGCGGCGGTGGCCGCCTCGGCCGCCGAGGCGGCACCGCCCGGCACGCAGAGCTTCGCGTCGGGACCGGTCTTCGCGCGGATCGAGACGAACCGGCTGCTGTTCCGGGATCTCCGCCTGGTGCTCCCGCTCGCCGTCCTCGGCACGCTCCTCGTGGCCACGCTCGGGATGAGGTCGCTCCACGGTGTGCTCCTGCCGCTGCTGGCGAACGGTGTGTCGCTCCTCGTGACCCTCGCGATCTACGCGGCGTCGGGCTTCTCGCTGAACTTCGTCACCGTCGTCATGCCGCCCGTCGTCTTTGTCGTGGGCTTCGCGTACGCGGTCCACGTGGTAAGCGATTTCGATCGTCAGGTAGCGAACGGGCTCGTGGGACGGGAGGCGATCGAAGCGGGGCTCACGGGCGCGATCCTGCCGCTCACCTTGACTGCGTTCACGACGGCCATCGGTTTCGCTTCACTCGCGGCGAGCGCCATCGAGTCGATCCGGTTGTTCGGCCTGTTCTCGGCGCTGGGAACCCTCCTGGCCTGGGTCGCTTCCTGGGTCGTCGTGCCCATCGGCTTGCGGGCGATCGGAGCAAGCTCCGGCAAACGGGTCGGCACGGGCCGACTCTTGGCGCTCGCCCCCAAGCTCGCGCATTTCGACGTTCGCCACCGCGGCGCGATCGTGATCGCCGGCGGGCTCATCGCTCTGGTGAGCCTACTCGCATCGACGCGGATCGAGGTCAGCACGGATTTCCTCGGGAACTTTCCGGAAGACAGCGCCGTGAGGCGAGACTTCGAAAGACTTTCGGGGAGCTTCTCCGGCGCCGTGCCGATTCAGGTGCTTCTCCGCGCGGACCGCGCCGGTGCGCTCCTCGAGCCCGGCGTCCTGCGCCAGATCGCCGAGCTCGATCGCTGGCTCACGGAACAACCGGAAATCGGCGGCGTCGCGTCCTTCGCGGATGCCGTCGCGCTTCTCTACCGCGGTTTTGCGCCGGGCATCCCCGAGGAGGAAGTCCCCGGGAGCGCCGGGCTCACCGAGCAGCTGCTGCTCCTGGGCGGAGGCGACGAGATCGCTCGCTTCGTCGACGCGCGCCACCGCGAGACACTGCTTCACGTCCGAAGTCGGGCCGTCGCGTCCGGCGACCTCGCCGCGTTGATTTCTCGCATCGAGCATCGCCTCGCGGAACTGGGGGGCGGCATCGAGGCGCACGTCACGGGAAGTTCGGTCCTGGTCGCGCGCACCATCGACGACATCACCCGCGGCCAGATGCGGAGCTTGCTCGGCGCGCTGCTCGTGATCTACGGGGTGCTCGCGACCCTGTTCGGCTCCTTCCGTATCGGAGCGCTGGCCCTGGTTCCCAACGCGTTGCCCATCCTGGTGTACTTCGGGCTCCTCGGCTTGTCGGGGATCACGCTCAACGCGACGACCGGCCTCGTCGCCTCCATCGTCCTCGGCATCGCCGTCGACGACAGCATTCACTTTCTGTCGCGCTTCAACACCGAAGCGCGTCGCGTGGCGGACGAAAGAATCGGTGTCGAGCGGGCGCTCTCGACGGTGATCCGCCCGGTGACGTTCACGACCGCGGCGATGTGCCTGGGCTTCTTGGCCCTGCTCGCCAGCGAGCTCCGCAATCCGATGGATTTCGGAGTGCTCGCCGCGGCAACACTCGCGTTCGCCTGGTTGCTCGACTTGACGTTCACGCCCGCACTCGCGAGTCGTTTGAGGTTCGTCACCTTGTGGGAGGCGCTCACCGTCGACCTGGGCGCGGCGCCCCACCGCACGATCCCGCTCTTCTCCGGCTTGACGCACCGACAAGCGCGGGTCGCCGCACTGATGGGGACGATTCAGTCCTTCGACGGGGGGACGCGGGTGCTTCAGATCGGCGACGAGGGGAGTGAGATCTGCGTTGTGATCGACGGGGAGCTCGTCGCGACGCTCCCCCGCGAAGGAGGTGACCGCGTGCTTCGCCCGCTCGAGCGCGGCGACCTCATCGGCGAGGTGGCGTTGTTTCACGGGACGCGCACGGCCAATGTCGATGCGCGCACTCCGGTTCGGGTGCTGCGGCTCAACGACCGGTGTCTCGAGCGCCTGCAGGATCGCTATCCCCGAATCGCCGCCCAGCTGTATCGGAACCTGGGAGATATTCTCGCGTCGCGGCTCGCCGACACGACGGGCCGGCTGTAGCCCGCGAGCAGCGGCTAGGGGATTCGCCCCTTTTCCATCGCTTTTCGATAGGAGCAGTCCGCGGGCGAGCGGCACTCGGCATAGATCTCGTGCCGGTGGTCGCGGATCGTGAGCCCATGAGCGGCGGCGACCTCGCGCTGTCGCGCCTCGATCGCCTCGTCTTCGAACTCGAAAATCTGTCCGCAGGTGGTGCAGATCAGATGGTCGTGATGGGCGCCGAGATCCGCGAGTTCGTAGCGCGCCTGGCCGTCCGTGAAATGGCGCTCCTCGGCGACCGAGGCGTCCACCAGTAAACGCAGCGTTCGATATACCGTGGTGAGGCCAACACTTGGATCGAGTTTCTTAACGTTGTCTGTGAGCTCTTGGACGGTGAGGTGGCCGTTCGATTCCAAGAACACGTTGAGCACGAGGTCCCGTTGCCGCGTGTGCTTCAGCCCTTCACCTTCCATGTGCCGAGCGAGGAGCGAGCGCGCGCGCTCCGCGCGGGCGACTGCCGCGCGGCTTCGTTCGCTGTCGCTGTTCTCCACCCGAACCCCCTCGCAGACCTCCCGGCAATGAAATCCCAGAATGGGATCGCTTGCCAACTCATCGCCTGCACGGGGCTACCGGACGGTGACTCCGAGCGCCTCGAGGGTTCGCAAGGTCAGCGTTCCCACCGGTAGCCCTTGCGCCGTCTGGAACGACTCGACCGCGTGCGCCGTCTCTCGCCCGTACACCCCGTCGATCTCACCGGGGCTGTGTCCGGCGTTTCGCAGGGCGCGTTGGACCTGGGTCACGGTTGCGGCGGACATGTTGGTCTCGCAGAGAATCTCCCGCCATTCCATCGCCCCGTCCCGAACGAGCTTCCGTTGGCTGACGGTCGCGTATTCGGCCGGTACCTCGACCTTCTCCTCCCGGGAGGGCTCGACCATCTTTCGGACCTTCACGGTCTTGTACTCGGCGGGAATCGGCACGCGGCGCGTGGTCGCAGGTCGCTTGAGCACGCGTTTCCGCACGGTGTCGTATTTCGCCGGCTGGATCACTTCGCGCGTTGACTCCGGCGTCTTCAGGACGCGGCGCCGGACGGTTTTGTACTCCGCGGGGACCTCCACGAGGCACATGATCTCGCCGGTCGCGTTGTCGACGCGTTGAATGGGGCCCGTCCCTTTTTTCCAGACCGTGTGGGCGGGTTTCACGAGGACTTGCTCCTCGATCCATTCAAACTGCGCGGGGACTTTCTCGAGCGTGGCCATTTCCGGAGACACCAGCACTTGCTGAGATTCCCACGCGTAGACCGGCGGGACGACTTCGATTTTCTCTGAAGCCTCCTTTACGAGAACTTCTTCTTCGACCCAGGCGTATTTCGGCGGAATCACTTCGATGCGCGACGACGCTTCTCGCGTAATCACCTGGCGGTTCTCCGTTTCGTACTGCGGCGGGACGAACACACGCGCGTAGCAATGTCCGGGCTGCGCATTCGGCGGGAGGAACTCTTCCGAGGCGCGGGTTGCCGGGGAGGTGGTCAAGATGGTCACCGCAGCGGCCACGGCGGCGACGAAACGGGGGATGGACATCGAGCACGGCTCCTCGTTCAATCAGAAAGCGAACGGCGTTTTGTCTGCGAGTCTTCGCATGCTGCCCGGAGCGGCGAAACCATTTCAAGCGTTTCGATGCAGGCCCACAGGCGTTTTCGAAAAAGGCAAGAAAAAGCCCCTCAACCGCAATGGCGTTGAGGGGCCTTCGCTACTCCGCTTTCCAAGGGCGTTCAGCGGTTGCTCTCGAAAACAACCGGTCCGTGAGGTTGGCTTCGCCACTTCTCCCACGGCTCTACCGTGACCATCAGATCTTTCGCGCGCGAAAGCGCGCGATCGGCGTAGGTGTGGAAACTCGCGTTTCCCGACGTGTCCGCGTCGAAGCTCCCGAGGTTCACGACGTCGCCGTCTTCCGTGCGCAGCCAGAGGACGTAGACGCGACTCGGCCCGACCCGATCGACGCCGGTCGCCTCCAAGTAGCAGTTGAGGCCCTCGCGCAGGCAGACGATCGAGCCGATCGGCCGCCCGTCTCGGTCGCGCACGAGCCACGGATCGCGGTCGTGGAGCTCGTGGACCGCGGGCGCTGCGCGTCGGTCGTGTGCGAGCGCGACGTCGGGGTCGCCCGAGAGGCGACGCACTTCCGCCTCGCTGTGGGCCAGCGCCGCTTGGTAGCGGCGCTCCAAGGACCGGACTTTCTGTTTCGGCTCGTTCCACGGCGGCGTCACCCAATACGTGGACGAGAAGCCGACGCCCGTCGCCACGACTAGACTCGCCGCGACCGCCAACCGGCGCAGCAACCTGCGCCGACGGGGATTCCCGAGGCGGAACCGAGCCGTCTCGAGCGCGGGTCGACTCGCGTCGGCGACGACGCGAGCCATCAGTCGTCCCCGCACCGCCGCGGGCGGTTCTTCCGCGGGAAGCGCCAAGCAAAGCTCCGCCGTGAGCCGCTCTTCGCGCGCGAGACGCGCACGACACGTCGCGCAGGTCGCGATGTGTTGCTCCATCTTGTCGGCGACATCTTCCTCGAGCGAACCCGTCAACCACAGGAAGATGTCTTCAGCGGTGAAATCGCAAGACCGGTTGTCGCTCATCGGCGTGACTCCAAGTGTTCGAACTCCGGCAAGCCGTCGAGGATCGTCCGCAACGCGAGCAAGCCGCGCCGGATTCGCGTCTTCACCGTGCCCAACGGCTCGCCCAGGCGTTCGGCGATCTCCTTGTGGGTCAGGCCGCCGAAGAACGCCATCGTGATCGCGCGGCGATGCGCTTCGGACAGCTGCTCGAGACCGGCGTTCAACTTCGCCCGACGTTCGTACGCGAGGACACCGCCCAAAGGATCGGGTTGGGTCGGGGCGAGCGCGCGATCCCAATGCGCCTCGTCGACTTCCTCGCACCACACCGCCGCACGCCGCCTTCGGAAACGCAACCGATCAATGGCGCGGCTCCGAGCCAGGGTCATGAGGTAGGTCAGCGGCGTTGCGCGCGTCGCGTCGTAGCGCTTTCGATGCTGCCAGAGTTGCCAGAAGACCTCTTCCAGCAGCTCTTCCGCTTCTCCTCGGTCGCCGAGGATTCGCGTGCAGAGGCCGAACACGGAAGCGCTGTGGCGCCGGTAGAACTCCTCGAGAGCGGCCGCGTCGTTCTGCGATACCCGCACCATCAGGGCTTCATCCGTGGCTCGGACCGGCACACGGGCTCGAGGATGCTCGCTCGGGGTCTCTCTCATCGGCCTCTACTGGATAGTACGACGCCTCGAGACGATCAGATGTTTCCCCGAGGGGCTAGGCGTTCGCGCCCATCCGGTAGATCGCCCGGTGGAGTACGCGCATCACCGGGCGGTCCCCGGTCAGGATGGCAATGTCGAAATCCGCGTAGTCGTTCCCCTTGCGCTCGTAGAGCTTCCCGGCCTGGGCCCGCACGGAATAGGGGGCCCCGAGAGGGAGGGGCTCGAGAAGGTCGAGGTCACTCGCCGTGTGGATCCAAGGGCCCACGTCGAGATTCCGATCGATCACGATGTTGGCTTGCCGGAGCAGCCATGCGGGGTGCACGAACTTCCGGAAGAGCGGAAGCGCGTCACCCAATTGCCGGTTGAGCGCCGCGAGTCGCTCCGTCGTCGCTTCGCCGTGAAGGGTTCCAAGCAGAGGCCGGGCGGCGAGCTCTTCGGGCGTCGCGGGACGCCGAACGTCGGGCAGCGGTGCTTCTTCGGGAAGCTCCACCGCATCGCGCCGCGGGAGGGGGTGTTGTCCTTCGCCGGTCGCGCAGACATCGCCCTCCTCGTTCGCGACGGAGACCTCGAAGCGGTCGCCTTCGAGCGGAGACGCGCTCGCCGAGACGTGCTGACCTTCGTAAACCGGGCGGCGCAGCCGGAGCGAGAACCGCCCATTCGCGAGAAACCGCTCTCCGAAGCGTTCCGCCACGGGCTGCAGTGCGAAGGCGAACACGGTGACGCCGGGCACCAGAGCGCCGCTGTACCCGAGGCGTTTCGCGGTCGCGTCGTCGTGGATCGCGTTGCGGCTGTCGGCCGCATCATTTTCCGCGCGGACGCGGAAGGTCGGAAAAACCTCTGTACTCGACATGGATCCCTCGATCGGCCTCAGGGCGCCGTGTAACCCCCGTCGACCGGCATGGCCGTACCGGTGACGAACGACGAATCATCCGAAAGCAGGAATACCGTAGCCGCGGCGATTTCCTCGGGTTTCCCCAAGCGCCCGAGGGGTTCCAGCTGCGTCAGCTGTTCTCGCGCGACGGGACCCTCCCGCGTGAACTGCTCGATCATGGGGGTGTCGATGACGCCGGGGCACACCGCGTTGACTCGTATTCCCTTCCGCGCGTATTCGAGCGCCGCCGTGCGCGTCAGGCCCACGACGCCGTGTTTGGCAGCCGAGTAGACAGGCGTGCCGGCGGCGCCGACGAGCCCTGCGACCGACGCTGTGTTCACGATCGCGCCGCCTCCGGCGTCGAGCATGGCGCGGATCTCTTCCTTCATGCACAGCCAGACACCTTTCAGGTTGATGGCCATGATGCGGTCGAAGTTGTCTTCGCTGCACCGCGCCGTGATCGCCGTATCCCCGCTGATCCCGGCGTTGTTGAAGGCGCCATCGAGCGCACCGAATCGCTCGACGGTCGAGAGGACGAGCTGCTTGACGGAAGCCGCATCGGACACATCGGTCGGGATGTAATGCGCCTCACCGCCGGCATCTGCGATCGCACGAACGGTCTGTCCGGCCGCCTCATCCGCGACGTCGGCGACGACCACGCGCGCACCGCGTTCCGCCGCGAGCTGTGCCGTTGCGCGTCCGATTCCGGTCGCGGCGCCCGTGATGAGAATCGTCTTTCCGTCGAGACGGCTCGCGGATGTCGGCATGGTCCGTCGATCTCCGAGAGACGTGATATAGCAGACCGTTCGGTCCGTCGGGGTACCGCGCGGAACGCGCATTCGAGATACTCTCGTCTAACCGGACAGAGGAGTGATGGGTTTGGATAGCAACCGTGCTGTCGATCGCGCGTCGATTGGGGAGCGGCCGACGATCCGCGTGGGAATCGTGGGCGTCGGAAACTGCGCGAGTGCGCTGCTCCAGGGCATTGAATACTACCGGCGTCGCTCGGACGCTTCGGCCGAGGGCCTCATGCATTGGGAGATCGGAGGGTACCGGCCGGGAGACCTCGAGGTTTCGATCGCGTTCGATATCGACGTACGCAAGGTGGGCAAGGACGTCTCGGAAGCGATCTTCGAGGACCCGAACTGTACGGCGGTCTTCTGCTCCGATCTGCCGAAGAGCGGCACCGTCGTTCGGATGGGACGACGACTCGACGGCGTTTCGCAGCACATGCTCGACTACCGCGAGGACCGATCGTTCCAGCCTTCGGATGATCCCGAGCCGGATCACGGCGCGGTCGTCGGTGCACTGCAAAGCACGGGCACCCAGGTGCTGGTGAACTACCTGCCCGTCGGTTCAGAGGAGGCGACGCGGTTCTACGCGGAGTGCGCGCTCGAAGCCGGCGTGGCTTTCGTGAACTGCATCCCGGTTTTTATCGCCAGCGATCCCGCGTTCTCCGAACGCTTTCGCGAAGCCGGGGTCCCGATCGTCGGAGACGACATCAAGGCGCAACTGGGGGCGACCATCACCCACCGAGCGTTGACCGATCTCTTCCGGCGGCGGGGCGTGTCCCTCGATCGGACGTACCAACTGAACACGGGCGGCAACACGGATTTCCTCAACATGCTGAATCGCGACCGGCTGGCGTCGAAGAAACGCTCGAAGACCGAGGCCGTGCAGTCCGTCGCAGCTTCGAGGATGGACGACACCGACATCCACGTCGGCCCGAGTGACTACGTGGCCTGGCAGAACGACAACAAGGTCTGCTTCATCCGTATGGAGGGGCGGCTCTTCGGAGACGTCCCGATGAACCTCGAACTTCGTCTCTCCGTCGAGGATTCCCCGAACTCCGCGGGCGTGAGTATCGACGCGATTCGCTGCGCGAAGCTCGCCAGCGACCGCGGGATCGGCGGCGTGCTCGAAGGACCGTCCGCTTTCTTCATGAAGCATCCGCCGCGCCAGCTGCTCGATGACCAGGCCTACGACGAGACCGAAGCGTTCGTCCGCGGTTGAACCGCCCGTCCCCTCAAGGCAGGGAGCGAGCCACCGGTTCGATCACCGTCTCATAGAGTTGCGCGATTTCATCGAGGGCACCCTCCGGCGGACCGGTCGGAATGAAGACGAAATGCCGAACCCCCGCTTCGATGTACTGGTGGAGGCGTTCCACGCAGGCCGCGGGCGAACCGGCCACGGCAAACCGCGCCACTTTTTCCGGGTCATAGCTCCGTCCATACCGCTCGCTCAGGTGTAGGGCCGCCTGATTCTTCGCCTGGGCTGCGTCGGGAGCGACGGCGATCGGGAGGGTTTGACCGAAGACAATCTCGTCGACGGAGCGTCCGCAGGCGTCCGCTTCGCGCGCGATCGCTTCCCAGTCGGAGCGCACGCGCTCGGGTGAGGCGGGGTACGCGAGCCAGCCGTCTCCATGCCGGCCGGTTCTGCGCAGCGCAGCCTCGGAACGACCGCCGACCCAAATGGGTGGCCCGGGGCGTTGAAGCGGCGGCGGCGCGATGTGAACGTCGGAAAAGTTGAAGAAGCGCCCGGCGTGGGACACGGACTCGCCGGTGAACAACAAGCGCAGCACGTCGATCGCCTCGTCGGTTCGCGCGCCGCGCTCCCGAATGGGAATTTCCACCGCCTCGAAGTCTTTGGCGCCTTCGCCGCCAACGCCGATTCCCAGGATCGTTCGGCCGCCCGACAAGTAATCGATCGAAGCCACTTGTTTTGCCACGAGGCTCGGGTGTCGGAGGGGCAAGAGCAGAACACCAACGCCCAGGGCAACGCGTTCTGTCGCGCCCGCGAGCGCTGCCAGAGCGACCAGGCCTTCGAGGATCGGGTTGACGAAAGAGATGTGGTCCGTGGTCCAAAGCGAGTCGAAGCCGAGTGCCTCGCCCCGCTGCGCGAGAGCGCGAAACCGCTCAGGCGGAGGCATCCCGCCCGGGTTTTGCCCACTGACAACGAGACCAAACCGCACCGGCACGAGCGCAGGCTACCCCGACGGACCAAAGCGCGCGACTATGGGGCGGTGTCGATCTCCCGCTATGCCAGCCGCCTCGCTTCCATGGGGCACTCCGACGTCGTCGAGATCCTCAGGCTCTCCGAAGAACCCGGTGTGCTTTCACTCGCCGGAGGTCTTCCGGCGCCGGAATCGTTCCTGCTGGAGGACACTGCCGGCGTCATCGCCTCTCTTCTCCACGAGCGGGGGCGGGTCGCGTTGGGGTACGGACCGACCGAGGGCGTCGGCTCGCTGCGCGAAGCACTGGCCGAGCGGATGTGCGACAAGGGACGCCGGACGACGCCCGGAGAAGTCCTGGTCACCACGGGCGGTGTTGCGGCACTCGACTTGGTGGCGAAAGCGCTCGTCGATCCAGGCGACGTGGTTCTGGTGGAAGACCCGAGCTACTTGGCCGCTCTACACGTCTTCCGCAGCTACCAAGCTCGCTTTGTCGGGGTGGCGACGGACGAAGGCGGCGTCGATCTCGCGTCGTTGCGGGATGTTCTGGCCGATTGCGAGCGGCGGGGTAGCCCGCCGAAGCTCTTCTACATCGTCCCGAACTTCCAGAATCCAACCGGTCGCTGTCTCGACACCGATCGCCGAGACGAACTGCTCGAGATCTGCCGTTCGTTTGGCGTTCCGGTCGTCGAAGACGCGGCCTACGAAGACCTTCGGTTTCGAGGCGACGACTCACCGAATTTGGCGGCGCGCGATTCCGACGTCATCTACGTCAATACGTTCTCGAAAATCCTCCATCCGGGCGTTCGGCTCGGTTGGATCACGGCGCCTCGCAGCGTGATCGACGTCGCGGCCCTGTGCAAACAGGGACAGGATCAGTGCTCTGCGACGTTGGGACAACAAATGGCCGACCGATTCCTTCGCGAGCGATTGGTTGAGCGCCAACTCGAGAGCGCACGGCGGATTTACAGGGCTCGTTGCGACATCACGCTCGAGGCGGTGCGCTCCGCTTTTCCGTCGGGGACGCAGGCGACCGAGCCCGAAGGCGGGTTCTACTGTTGGATCACGCTTCCGGAAGGTCTTCATGCAGGCGATCTCTTGCCGAAGGTCGTCGCGGACGAGCGCGTCGCCTACGTCGCCGGTCCCGCGTTCTTCCACGACCGAGAGCGCGGAGGCAGGAACCTCCGCGTCGCGTTCAGTTACGTCGACGAGGCGGAGCTGGGCGACGCGGTTCGCCGGTTGGGACGATTCTTTGAGCGGATGCTGACCGGCGGGTAGCCTCCAGACCGAACGGAAGAAGGAGCCTCGATGACCGAACCGAACCACATCCTCGACGGGCTGCGGGTTCTCGACTTTACGCAAGTCTTGGCGGGGCCGACGACCACGCGACTTATGGCGGAGCTCGGCGCCGAAGTGATCAAGCTCGAGCTGGCGCCGACCGGCGACTTCTCGCGATTCTTGCCGTTCCGCAATGAAGCGGGTCGCAGCGCTTATCACGTTCAGCAAAATCGCGGCAAGAAGAGCTTGTGCCTCGACGCGAAGAGCCCGGAAGGTCGCGAGATTATCTCGGAGCTGATCGGTCGAGCGGACGTGGTGATCGAAAACTACGCGCCGGGCACCATCGGACGGCTCGGTTTTTCCTGGGAGAAAGTTCACGAGATCAATCCGAGTGCGGTGATGTGTTCCCTGTCGGCTTTCGGCCAATCGGGTCCGCTCGCTCATTTGCCCGGTTACGACTACATCGCCCAGGCGTACGCGGCAGTCACCCACATGATCGGAGATCCGGACGGTGCCCCTTCTTTCCCTGTGTTGGGGATCGGCGACGTCATGACCGGGGTACACGCGGCGGCGGCCATCGGTTTTGCATTGCTCTACCGGGAGCGGACGGGACGGGGACAACACCTCGACATTTCGCTCCTCGACTCATACTTCCACTGTCACGAAGTCAACATCCAGATGTACAGCGCGACGCGCGGCGCCTTCGAACCGAACCGCTCGGGCTCTCACCACTATGCCGTCGCTCCCCTGGGCTTGTTCAAGGGCAAGGACCGCTACATGTTCATCATCGCGCTGGACCACCAATGGCCGTCGCTTTGTCGGGCGATGGGACGTCCCGAGTTGATCGATGACGAGCGGTACAGCGACAACGCGAAACGGACGGAACGGATCACCGAGGTCGCCAGCCTGATCGAGGATTGGCTTCGAAGCACGCCCGACGATGAGACGGCGCTCAAGCAGCTCGAAGAAGCGCGCGTTCCCTGTGCCCCGGTCCTCTCGATCGCCGAGGCAGTCGCACACCCGCACCTCCGGGAGCGCAAGACGATTCGGACCATCGAAGACCGGATCCTGGGAGAGCTCGATATCCCCGGGATGCCGCTTCGCTTCTCCGAGTTTCCCGACGCGCTAGAACTCGAAGCGCCGCTACTCGGGGAGCACAACGCCGACGTTCTCGGAGCCGTCCTCGGCTACGACGCCGCCCGCGTCGAAGACCTGACGAACCGAGGCATCCTCGTGCGAGGCGATACCTAGGGAGCGTGTCACCAACGGCGCGGGGCCGCGGTTGGGCAGTGCGTCGCGAGGCCGTGGCAGGTGGGGGTACCGCGCGCAGTTCCGCAGCGCCGCCGACTGCCACGGCCCGACCGCGATCTCTACTGCTTGTGCGCTTCGACCTCGATCCAGATCGTGACGTCCGAGCCGATGCCGCCTTCTCCGTATTTCATGCCGAAGTCGGTGCGGTCGATCGTGAGCTTTCCGGAGAAGCCCGCGACCAGCACCCCGTTCATGGCGGGAATCGGGTGCGGGGCGTGCTTGTTGAACGTCACTTCCATCGTCACGGGCGCCGTCTTGCCGAGCAGGGTGAGGTCGCCCGCGATCTTCGCGGTCTTGTCGCCCGTCATTTCGACCGATGTCGACGAGAATTTCATCGTCGAGAACTCGGCCGCGTTGAAGAAGTCCGGTGATCGGAGATGCTCGTCGCGCTTCGCCTGGCCCGTATCGACGGAGTTCGTCTGAATCGTGACCGAGACCGTAGACGCCGCGAGGTTTTCCGGGTCGAGCGAGAGCTCCCCCTCAATTTCGTTGAAGCGTCCGGCCACCCTCGCGTAACCGAAATGATCGACGGCGAAGAATACGCCGGTGTGCGCGGGATCGAACTTGTAGGAAGCGGTCGCTGCGCTGGCGCCAGCGGACATTCCGCAAGCGACCAGAGCCGACATCAAGAACCTGAACAGGGGAGCCATAAACTCTTCTCCTTCGAACTTTCTTCGTAAATCACTTCTAGTTAGTAGCCACTCGAGGTCTGCTGAGACCAGGAGACGAGGACGGCGAGAGCCGTCGGAATGAGACATAGACCCGCTAGGGCGAGCGCGCGCGTCGCCCGACCGCGTGCCGGTAGACCTTTCGGAAGCCACACGACCAGGAACGAGCACGCGAGCAGGAGAAGTGCCGCGTTCGAGGTTCGCGAGAACAGAGCCGCTTGGTGGGAAAGGAGAAGAAAGCTCCCGATGCCCACGACAACCGCCGCCGTGCCGTGATGCCACCGCTGGCGCGGCCAGTTCCAGAGCAGAAGACCGCCGGTGGCTGCCGCGAGGCCGCCCGATGCCTGCGCGATCGACGCGGAAGAGCCGAAAAAAGCCACGGGGATGAGACCCAAGGACGCGACGAGCAACATCACCAACACATCCTGCTGTTCTCGCCACAAACAGATCGCGAGGAGTGCCGAAGCGAGAGCCGTTGCGACGATCGCCTCGAGCGTCCCGTCGCCGCCGAGCCGCGGCCATGCGACATAGGCACACGAGACCACGGACCAAAGCACGGTGCCGGACACCCGCCACGGCAAAGCCGCCGGCAGTACGGCGAGGAGCACGCCTCCAGCCGCGATGAGATACGGGATCTTCTGTGTCGACGAAACGGGTGGGAACGCGGGAACGCCGATCGCGGCTACGTAGGCCGCGATGAAACCGATCCCGACCGCGAATCCCGTCCAGTCGTGGCGCAGAGCGGCCCAGGCCGGCGCGCTGATCAGCGCGAGGGCGAGTGGGATGATCGCCGACTGGACCGCCGGGTTTTGGAGGGAGAAGAATTCCATGATTCAGTCCGTTTCGTCAGCCTCGCCGAGCACGCTCCGGAGCGCCGACGAGAGCGTCTCGATACGAAACGGTTTCTTGACGAAGGCGGTCTTTCCTTTGCCCGCGACGAGGTCATTTCCGAATCCCTCGGCGTGCCCGCTGAAGAATACGACGCCGATGTCCGGGCGGGCCTTGCGAACTTCTTCGAACACGTCTTCGGCGCGGCAATCGGGCATCGTCACGTCCAGGATCGCCGCGGAAAACGCGTCCGGGTCGCGTCCGAATGCCTCCAAGGCATCGGTGGCGGTGGTGTAGGTCGCGACCTCGAACGCCTCCAGCCGCAGCGCGCGCTCGGTCATCGTGAGAACTTGCGATTCGTCATCGAGGATGAGGACACGCCGAACCGATCGGCCCAAACGGGCTTCTTCTCTGCCCTCGGTTCCCTCGCCACGAGGCACTTCCGCGAGCGGCAGCAACACGCGAAACCGCGTTCCTTGCCCCGGGCAGCTTTCCACTCGAAGCGCGCCGCGATGCCCGCGCACGATGCCCAAGACGGCGGCCAACCCGAGCCCGCGACCGGCGAACTTCGTCGAGTAGAACGGATCAAAAATTCTGGGCAGCGCTTCGTCGTCGATGCCGGCGCCGGTGTCCTCGACATCGAGGAAGGCGGATGAGCCGATCACGAGAGGGTCGCTGATGACATAGTCGTCGAGATCGCCAGCTTCGACGGAGACGACTCCCGTCGCGATGCGAACGCGCCCCCCCGCCGCCGGCAGTGACTCCGCACCGTTGGTCGCGAGATTCATCAAGACCTGGCGGATCTGAGTCACGTCGGCGCGCACCCAAGGGATCTCCTCGCCGGCGTCGAGGTCGAAGAGGGCGCGCTTGGACACGGCGCTCTGTACGAGGGGCACCGTATCGTTCACCAAAGCCGTCAGGTTGACCTTGCGGGGCACCAGTTCGTGCCCGCCGGAGTACGCCAACAGTGCGTTCACCAACTCCGCCGCTTGTTCGCCGGCCTTCGCGATCTCCGCGAGGGCGCTGCGATTTTCCTCGGGATCATCGCTTCGCATCGCGTACTGAGCGTTTCCGAGGATCCCCACGAGCAGATTGTTGAAGTCATGGGCGATGCCCCCGGCCATGACGCCCAGGCTTTCGAGTTTTTGGGTCTGGAGCATCTGTTCGCTCAGCCGTCGTCGCTCCGCGTCGATCCGAAGGCGTTCGGCGACTTCGCTCTCGAGGGCGCGGTTCTTTGCCTGGATCTCCGCATAAGCGCGCGCGTTCTCGAGGGCCACCGCGATCCACGGCAGGATGTCATCGAGGTCGAGCGCGTTTTCGTCTGCAACCGCCGCATCCCAAAGCTTGAGCCGGCCGATACAGCGCCCGCCGACGCGAAGCATGTGCTCTGAAGCGGCGTCTCCCGCGGAAAGTGGATCCGCATAGAGGACCCGCAAAGAGCCGTCGCGTTCTTCGAGGCCGATGGAGATCCGCTGGAACGGGCCATTCGCTTTCAGCAGCGCCACGATGGTGCGCGTCAGCGGTTCCAGCTCGATTTGATTCGTGAGCTCTCGCGCCCACACGTTTTGTCGCTCCAGGCGGCGCGCTTGCCGCGCGATGCGCGCGTGGGCTCGCGACAAGGCCTGGTACCCCTCGGCGACCCGTCGCTGTTGGTCTCCCAGCTCGCGCAGAGCGGCGGGTGCGTCGACCGTGCGGCGCAGCAGACGCTTGAGAACCGAGGGCAGGGAACCCGATGGTGGCGGCGTGATCGTGTAGCGCGCGCGTCGCGGTTCGAGCTCCATGTCGACCTGTGCATCGGGAAGGTCGAGTTGTCTCGGGGCCGCACGCATCGCTCCCCGCATGGCGTAAAAGAACTCGGGGCAATCGCGATAGGGTTCCGGGATCCGCAGCGTCTCGCGGATGCGGCCGTCCGGCAGCGTCTCCAGGTGGTCCCGGACGATCGTGAACAGCGCCCGCCCCACTCGGAGGCTGCCCTTCGAATAGAGCGCGCGCGGGTGGACCACCAAGCGCGCGATTTTTCGGACGCTGCGGAGGCTCGGAGCGTCGCGGTGGTCCAAAGCGAGGTTCTCGAGGGCCTCGTGGGAGCCCAGGAGCTTGCCGGCACGGCGCATCAGCTCCGCGAAGACGTCCCAATCGATGCGGCGTTCCGGGTCTCGCAGGAGGTCCGGGGTGACGGGGAGTTCACCACAGATATCGGCGATGTCGTGGCCTTTTGAACGCAGGCCACTCATCAGTAAGGCGCTGACGCGGCACGAGACCTCGTTCATGGCACTGATCTCCCCCCGAGGATCCTAACGCCTGCGGGGATCACCCGGTACCAAGGTACGTCCTTCCACCGGGTTTGGTTTCGAAAAATCTGCGTCTTTCCGCTGAGTTTGGACTCGGCGAATCACTCGAAGCACGTTCAGGCAAACCCCCAATGCGCCGAAAGGAACCGTAGCGAGACTAGAACAGCGATTTCATCACCTGATTCTGTCGATTTCAGACGTTGGAGATCATTTGTCGGACCGTTTAGAGGAAGCGCACCGCATCATCGGCGCGGCGAGAGATCTCGGACTGGCGCATCAGGTGGCGGAAGACGACGCGTTCAGCGGCCGAACGTTCAGGCTCGGCGGTCGAGACCTCGTCCACTTCGGCTCCTGCAGCTACCTCGGGCTCGAGCTGGACCCACGGTTGATCGACGCGGGGATCGACGCGTTACGCCGCTACGGCGCGCACTTCTCTTCGTCGCGAAGCTACGTGTCGTGTCCGCTGTATCGCGGCTTGGAAGAGCGGCTGGAAGAGCTCTTCGGTCGGCCCGTGCTGGTCACGGCGACCACCACCCTGGGTCATTTGGCGGCCCTGCCGATTCTCTGTCAAACGGGTGACGTCGTGCTCGTCGATCAGCAGGCTCACTCGAGCCTGCAGCTCGCGGCGAATCAACTGCGTGCTCTCGGCGTGCGCGTGGAGACCGCGGCGCACAATCAAGTCGGCCGTCTACGCCGTCAGGTCGCTTCGCTGCGAGAGGGGGCGCGACACATCTGGTATGTCGGTGACGGTGTCTACTCGATGTACGGAGATCGGGCTCCCCTCGAGACGCTGCTCGAATTGACGCGGCAATACGAACAATTCCACGTCTATCTCGACGACGCGCACGGCATCTCCTGGTCGGGACGACGCGGGGTCGGTTTCGTCCTCGACCGCGTCCCCGATGAGGAACGCTGGGTCGTCGCCGTAACCCTGGGGAAAGCTTTCGGTGCAGGAGGAGCGGCCCTCGTACTGCCGAAGCGGGACTGGCAGCGCCGTATCCAACACTGTGGAGGGACCGTCGTGTTTACCGGTCCCGTGCCTCCGGCGATGCTCGGGGCGGCGATCGCGTCCGCCGACATTCACCTGTCGGGAGAAATCGAAACGCTGCAGGCACTGCTTCACGATCGCATCGAGCGCTGCAACCGGGCATTGATCGAAGCGGACGTCCCTTTGGTATCGCGGGAAAAGACGCCCGTTCGTTTTGTGGCGACGGGTGCTGCCGCTGTGACGCAGGCCGTGCTCGGTCGTGCCATCGCGCGCGGCTACTTCATCAACCCGGCCGTCTTCCCCGCGGTTTCTCGAAAGCGCTCCGGACTCCGCTTCACCCTGACGCTGCACCAGCGAGACGACGACGTGGAACATCTCGTTGCGTGTCTGGCGGAAGAGCTTCCGAAGGCGCTCCGCGCCGCTGGGTTGTCGATGTCGGAGCTGCGTCGCCGTTTTCGATTACCGCCGCCGGCGTTCGCCGAAAGAGACTCCCGCGCCGCTTGACCGACGCCCGGGGTTGCGGTGTGATCCACTTCGCGGGGTGGATCCATGGCAACTTCCATCAGTCACTCGGCGCGAGCAGGGTCGCCGCTTCGCTTGGTCGCCGCGCGGCGTATCGACGAGCTGGATACCGCGAGCTGGGACGCCGCTTTCGCTGGCCGAGGCCTTTGTGTGAGCTCTGCGCTGCGGGTTCTCGAACGGGCCTACGACGCGCCGGGTGCGCTTCCCGAACACGAGTGGCGGTTCTTCTACTTCGAAGTCTATTCGGGCGGCCGCTGCGTGCTGCGCACGTTCTTTACGAGCGCGCTGTGCAAGGAAGACATGCTCGCGCCGGCGCCGGTCTCGCGGCTCGCGGAAGAAAAGCGCGCCGACGACCCCGATTTCCTCGTCTCGCGCCTGTTCCTCATGGGAACGCTGCTCGGGGAATGCCGACAGATGTGGTGGGACGAAGACGCCGCGTGGCGCGACGCTCTCGATCTGGTGCTCGACGCGGCGGCACAAGAAGCGGAGCGCGAGGGGGCAGCGACCCTGGTGCTCGGTCAGTTCGCCCGCGAGGCCGAGTCGCTCGCCGAGCCCCTGATCGCCGCCGGTTTCCACCCGAGTCCGTTTCCGCGGGCCTATGACCTACGCGGATTTTCAGTCCCGGAGACGTGGCTCGCGGGCTTGTCGCCGAAGTCGCGCCGGCACGTTCGGACCGAGGTTCTTCCCTACACCGAACAGTTCGTTGCGGAGGCGTCGCCGGCAAGTGGCGCAAGCGCCGCCGAACTCCGCTGCGCCTACGAGCTTCACCTGCGGCTCAAAGCGCGCTCGTTCGAAGTGAATGATTTCCCGCTGCCCGCATCGCTCTGGCGCGAAGCGGCCGCCCCCGGCACCGGTTTCGACTTGCTGCGTCTGCGGCGGCCCGGTGGGGAACTGCTCGCGGCGGGGTTGGGATTCGCCGAGAGCGGGGCGTACACGCCGGTGGTTCTCGGATTGGCGGCCGGGCCGCAGCGAATACCGGGTCTCTACCGACGCGCGCTCCTACAGGCGATCGAACGCGCTCGGGAGCTCCACTGTGAGGTGGTTCGTTTCGGCCCCGGGGCCGATCTCGAAAAGAGGAGAATGGGCGCCACACCCGTTCCCCTGCGCTTGTTCGTCCGCTTCCTGCAGCCCGAACGTCTCAAAGCCCTGGCGGAGCTCGTGGCCGAAACCGAGGCGCGCCGCGCGCCTTCGCTTGACAGCGCCGACGCTCTCGCCTGAAGCTTCCTTCTGACAACCCTCAAGGAGACTCTATGTCGCAAGCACAGCTAGATCAGGTGATCGAGGACGTCGTCGCCACGTTCTCGTCATGGGGTCCGGACACCACCCTCGACGAAATGCGCGCGGGTTGGGACGGAATTTTTGCCGATGTCGTTCCCTCGGTGGGCGCGAGCTCCGAAGCGGTCGACGCCGGTGGCGTCAAAGCCGAATGGATCACCGCGCCGGGCGCCGCACCGGACCGGGTGATCCTCTACCTGCACGGCGGCGGCTACGTCCTCGGATCGATCGACTCCCACCGCGACCTTTGCGAACGCTACTCCCGAGCGGCGAGCGCGCGCGTCCTGGCCCTCGACTATCGGCTCGCTCCAGAGAACCCGTTCCCGGCCGCAGTGGACGATGCGACGGCGGCGTACCGCTGGCTCCTCGACCAGGGGATCGCGCCCGCGCATATCGCGATCGCCGGCGACTCGGCGGGCGGCGGCTTGACCTTTGCCACGCTCGTCGCACTGCGCGACGCCGGTACTCCGTTGCCCGCTTGTGCGACGCCCATCTCACCGTGGGTCGACCTCGAGGCCACGGGTGACAGCATGGCGCTTCGCGCCGACGTCGATCCGATGGTCCAGAAGGAGATGATCCAGCAGATGGGTCACACCTACACGGCGGGCGGCGACCTGCGCAACCCGTTGGCGGCGCCCCTCCACGCGGATCTCAGCGGTCTGCCGCCGTTGCTGATCCATGTCGGATCCCGCGAGACGCTCCACGATGACGCGGCTCGCATGGCCGAGAAGGCGAGGGCCGCCGGCGTCGATGTCGAGCTCGACGTGTGGGACGGGCAAATCCACGTGTGGCACGTCTTCGCAAGTCGGCTCGACGAAGGCGAAGAAGCGATTCAGCAGCTCGGCGCTTTCGTGCGCAAGCACACGACGTAAGCGCCAACCGTTTCGCGCAAGCACACGACGTAACCGTCGTCCGGTTTCGCGCGGGGCGCCCGTCGCCCCGCGCGCTACAGCTCCCGCAACCCCGAGCCCGGCTTTACCAACACCTTGGCGTGTCGCTCGGGATTCCCCAGCGCGGAAAACGCTTCGGCGACGTGCTCGAGGTCGACCCGCCCCGTGATCAGGGGAGCGACGTCGATCTCGCCCTCCGCGATATGTCGCAGGGTCCTTTCGAATTCTTCCGCGCTGTAGCCGAGTACGTACTGCAGGTTGAGCTCCTTGTTGATCGCGTACATCGGCTCGAAGTGATCGCGCTCCATACAGACGCCCGCGACCACAATCCGCGCGCCCGAGGGCGCCTGCGTGACGATCTCGTCGAGGACGCCCGGAACGCCGACGCATTCGAAGATGACGGCGGGACGCAGGAGCGGTCCGGTGACCCACGGCGGCGGTGCCGGCGCATCCGCGGGGTCGGGCCAGGGCGCCCGGGCCGCCCATGCTTCGTACGGAGAATTCGCGCGCGGGTCGACGACTTCGTCGGCACCCATGGCAATCGCCAATTCGCGCCGCCTCGGCGAGTAGTCCGCGGCGACGATCGGACCCGCGCCGGCCAGCTTCAGTGCCGCGACGACGGAGAGGCCCACGGGTCCACAGCCCACGACGAGCGGGACGTCGTGCCGTTCGAGGCGGGCCTTCTCCACGGCGTGCACGCCGACCGCCAGAGGCTCGGTGAGCGCGGCGTGTTCTGGTGCCAACCCGTTCGGCACCGGAAGTAGGAGCGATTCCATGAGCCGCATCGACTCACCGTAGCCGCCGGGGTGGTCGTTCGAGTAGCCGACGGTCGAGAGCGCGCTCGAGCGGAGCAGCAGAGGCATGGAACACACCGCGCTTCCGGTCTTGATCCGGCGCTGGGTGTCGGGGCCGTAGTCGAGCACCTCCGCGCAAAACTCGTGTCCCATGACGACGCCGCGGTCGAGGTCCATGTCGAATACTCCCCCACAACGCCGCCCGACTTCGACGAGTTTCTCGGTGTGCACCAGAGCGTGGAGGTCCGAGCCGCAGATGCCACACGCCAATGTCTTGACCAAGACCTCGCCAGGTCCCGGGTCGGGTGTCGCGATGTCTCGAACTTCGAGTTCATGGTTTTGCATAACCACTGCGCGCATACGTCCTCCGGTCGCCTTCCTCTGATAGACTGGGAACTATGCCGGAAAACACGACGGAACGCGTCGCTTTCGTGACGGGCGGAGGCGGCGGTATCGGCGGTGCCATTTGCGACGCATTGGCGGCGGACGGTCACCGGGTCGCGGTAGCGGACCTCGCGCTTGAGAATGCCGAGGCCGTCGCTAAGCGATGCGGCGGTCTTGCCGTCCATCTGGACGTGGCCGACGCCGAATCCCTCGAGCGCGCGGCGGAGTCGGTCGAGGCGCAACTGGGAGCGGTCGACATCCTGGTCAACTGCGCGGGCTGGGACCGCTTCATGCCGTTCCTCGATACGGACGACGCATTCAGTGATCGCGTCCTGGCCATCAACCTCGCCGGGCCGATTCGCATCACGCGCCGGTTCCTGCGCGGCATGGTCGAGCGCCGCTACGGGCGGGTGGTGAACGTCGCATCCGATGCCGGGCGCGTCGGCTCCTCCCTCGAGGCGGTCTACTCCGGCGCCAAAGGCGGGCTCATCGCGTTCACGAAAACGGTTGCGCGCGAATCGGCGAGCCGCGGAGTGACGGCGAACTGTGTCTGCCCGGGCCCGACAGACACCCCTCTCCTCCGGGAGATTATCGGCGAAGGTGAGCGCTCCGATCGCGTGATGCAGGCGATCGTGCAAGCCGTGCCGATGAAACGTCTCGGTGAACCCGCCGATCTGGCGCCGGCCGTCGCGTTCTTGGCTTCGGACGGGGCGGCTTTCATCACCGGCCAGACGCTCTCGGTGAGCGGCGGCTTGACGATGTCCTAGGCCGGTTCATGGCTCACCGACCGTCCGACCCGTTTGTCAGTGCCTACCTCGAGCCGCCGAAGGAATCGCTCGTCTGCGCGCCGCTCCTTCCGGCCATCGCGGCACAAGCGGCCGAAGCGGATCGCACGCGGA
Source organism: Myxococcota bacterium (assembly GCA_965223705.1). GTDB lineage: Bacteria > Myxococcota_A > UBA9160 > UBA9160 > UBA6930 > UBA6930. Next base: position 1,910,537 of record OZ245015.1, read on the forward strand.
GCGTGTCCTCCGACGTGATCGCAGAGATCAAAGCGTCGGATCTGATGCAAATGAGCGCATCACGCGAGCTCGGCGGCGGCGAAGCGACCGTTGCGGCCATCGCCGATGAACTCGAAGCCGTCGCAGGTTGCTGTTCGTCGACGTCGTGGTGCCTCTGGAATCACTTGTGCGTGTTCCATTTTTATTGCGGCACCCTCGGGCCTTCGGGGAAGAACCTGCTCGCCGGAATTACGGCCGCCCGAGAATGGGTGAGCTTGCCCGCGGGAGCGGGCAGCCAAGTGATCGGCCGCCGCGACGGCGACGATTGGGTGATCAGCGGAAGCGCGTCGTTCGCTTCCGGCGCTCGCTACGGCGAGTGGGCCGGTGTGGTCTTCACCGATGACGGGGGGACCGGGGCCAAGGGAAGCGCTCCCGAACTCCTATTCGGAGTGGTTCGGACCGATCAGCCCGGCGTGCGCGTCGAAGCGACGTGGAACGGCTCGGCGCTGCGCGCTTCCGCGACGGATCACATCCACTACGAAGACGCGCGGATCCCGCCCGAGGCGCAAGGGCGCTGGCTCGACGAGTACCGCAAGACCTATCGCCGTTCGGACTACGCGGTCTTCTCCGAGCGCTACCGTGAAGACTGGGTCGGTTTGTCCGACCTGTGGTTGGGCGCCCAGGCCGTGGGATGCGCTCACGCGGCACTCGACGACGTGGCGAGCAGCGTGCGCAACCGCATCGCCATTTTCGGCGTCAAGATGTCCGAACGTCCGATGGTCCAGGTGAACCTCGGACAGGCCGCCGCGAAAATCGCCAGCGCGCGGAGTGTCGTCCAGACGGGCTGTCGCGAGACCGACGAACGGATTCACGCGGGCGTCGCGCCGACGGAAGCGGACTACCTGCGGCAGCTTTCTCTCTCGATGGCCGCGCTCGAGCTCTGCGACGACGCGATGAAGCTCCTGCTGCGCGTCCTCGGCGGCAACGGGCTCCGCGAGGGCAACGATTTCGAGCGTCGCTACCGCGACATGCAGGCGATGCCGCTTCACATCAACGCTCACCGGGATCGCGTCTCCGAGCAGCTGGGTCGCCACGTGCTCGGGCTCGATACCGACAACCCATTCTGAGCCCAAAGGACTATGCAGAGAATCGAAACGGCCCTGGATATCAACGGCCGCGCGTTTCGCGAGAACCGTGAGGCGAGCGAGACGCGCAACGCCACCCTTCGAGAGCGACTGCAGCACGTCGTTTCAGGCGGACGTGCGAGGTCCATCGAGCGTCACAAGAGCCGCGGCAAGATCATGGTCCGCGACCGCATCGACATGGTGGTCGACCCGGACAGCGCCTTTCTCGAGCTGTCGAGCTTGGCGGGTTTCGGTCAGTACGGCGACGAGGCTCCCGGCGCCGCCATCGTGACCGGCATCGGCGTCGTGCACGGAACGCCCTGCATGTTCATCGCGAACGACGCGACCGTGAAAGGCGGATCGCTACTCCCGGCATCGATCAAGAAGCACGTTCGCGCTCAGGAGATCGCCCTCGAGAACGAGCTTCCGACGCTCTACCTCGTCGATAGTGGGGGCGCCTTCCTGCCGCTGCAGGACGAAGTCTTCCCCGACAAGGACCACTTCGGCGGCACGTTCTATCAACAAGCCCGGATGTCGGCAGCTGGCCTGCCGCAGATCTCGGTCGTCCTCGGCGGGTGCACCGCCGGCGGCGCCTACGTGCCGGCGCTGTCCGACGAAGTTGTCATCGTGAAGGGGATCGGTCGGATCTTCCTGGGCGGACCGCCCATCGTAAAAGCGGCGCTCAACGAAATCGTCGACGCGGAGACGCTGGGCGGAGCGGACGTGCACACCCTCGAATCCGGGGTCGCCGACTACGTCGCGTACGATGAGGCGGAGGCGTACGGAAAAGTCCGCGACCTCGTGAAGCACCTGAATCGGCCGCGCGGGAACTTCGTCACGCCTCGCGAAGCGAAGCCGCCGCGGTACGCGCCGGAGGAGCTCGGCGGCGTCATCAGTGCCGACCCCCGAATCCCGTTCGACGTGAAGGAGATCATCGCGCGCATCGTGGACGATTCGGAGTTTCAAGAATGGAAGCCGCGCTATGGCACGTCCATCGTCTGCGGCACGGCCTGGATCCACGGGTATCCCGTCGGGATCATCGGAAACAACGGCATCATTTTCTCGGAGGCCGCGCTCAAAGCGACCCACTTCATCGAAATGTGCAATCAGCGCGAGATCCCGCTGTTGTTCCTGCAGAACACCACGGGGTACATGGTGGGAAAGGACGCCGAGGCCGGCGGCATCGCGAAGGATGGCGCGAAGATGGTCGCCGCGGTCGCCAACAGCACGGTCCCGAAGTTCACCGTGCTCGTCGGAGGCTCCTACGGCGCGGGCAACTACGGGATGTGCGGTCGTGGCTTCCGACCGCGATTTCTCTTCTCGTGGCCGAACGCGCGGATCGCGACGATGAGCGCCGAGACCGCTGAAACGGTACTGGTCGATATCCGCCTCGGGGGTCTCAAGGCGGAGGAGACGAGCGAAGACCAGATCGAGGCGCTGCGCGCCGAAGTGCGCGACCAGTACGAGACCCAGTCGGATCCCTACTACGCGACCTCGCGTATCTGGGACGACGGACTCATAGAACCGGCACAAACCCGCGACGTGATCGGCCTTTGCCTGGCCCTGGCGGCGGGGCAGGAGCCGACACCCGGGCGCTACCGCGTCTTCCGGATGTAGCGATGATCGAGTCGCTTCTCATCGCCAACCGCGGGGAAATCGCGGTACGGATCATCGAAACCTGCCGCCGTCTCGGCATCCGTTCGGTCGCCGTCTATTCCGACGCCGATCGCGAAGCGCTCCACGCACGAAGTGCGGACGCCGCCGTCGGCATCGGGCCGCCGCCGGCCGCGGAGAGTTATCTCGATCCGGAGCGACTGCTTCGCGCGGCCGCCGTCGCCGACGTCGAAGCGGTGCATCCGGGCTACGGATTCTTGTCGGAGAACGCGGCTTTCGCCGAGGCCGTCGTCGCGGCGGGACTCACCTGGGTGGGGCCCCATCCCGAAGCGATGCGCCGGATGGCCTCGAAGATCGAGGCTCGAAAACTCGCCGAAGAGCTCGGCATTCCGATCATTCCAGGGACCGACGACGTCAAAGATCCCGCGCTGTGGTCGCGCGCCGCAGAATCGGTCGGCTTTCCCCTGATGATCAAGGCGAGCGCGGGAGGGGGGGGCCGCGGCATCCGCATTGTTCACGCCGCCGGCGACCTCGAGAGCTCCGCGAAGCAAGCCCGTGCGGAGGCCGAGGCGGCTTTCGGCGACGGGCGGCTGATCTTCGAGCGTTACGTCGCGGTGCCTCGCCACGTCGAAGTGCAGGTTCTGGGAGACCGCCACGGGAACGCCGTCCACCTGTTCGAACGAGAGTGCTCGATCCAGCGCCGCCACCAAAAGGTCGTCGAGGAGGCGCCGGCTGCGTACCTGACGGAAGATCAGCGCGCCGCACTGTACGGCCACGCGCTGCGCCTCTGCGAGGCGATCGGCTACGACTCTGCCGGGACCGTCGAGTTCTTGATCGATTCCGAATCGGGTGACGTCTTCTTTCTCGAGATGAACACCCGGCTTCAGGTCGAGCACCCGGTGACGGAGTGTGTGACGGGTGTCGATCTCGTGGCGTTGCAGCTGCGGAGTGCTTCGGGAGAGGTGCTTCCCATGAGGCAAGAGGATCTTCGCGTCGAAGGTTCCTCGATCGAAGTGCGCGTCAACGCAGAGGATCCGGATCGCGGCTTCCTACCCCAGACCGGTCGGATCTGGGCCTATCGGCCGCCGCCCGGTGCGCGCCTCGACAGCGGCGTGGCGTCCGGCAGCGAGATTCCCCAGCACTACGATTCGCTGCTCGCGAAGTTGATCGTGCACGGTGCGGATCGCGATGCGGCGTGCGGCAAGCTCGCGCGCGCGTTGACCGAGACCGTGCTCGCTGGCGTGACCACGAACTTGGGGTATTTGCAACGCCTGGTTCGGTTGCCGGCGTTTCGCACCGGGCGTCTGTCGACGCGTTTCCTCGAAGACAACGAAGCGGCGCTCTCTGCGGCGGGGAAGGGGCTTCCCGCCCCGGTGTTCGCCGCCTTGGCCCTCTCGACGCCGTCGGGCCCGTCGGCGGGCTCGCCGTGGCAAGCCCTCGGTCGCTGGCGCTTGCTGGCAGAAGCCGGCCATCCCGGCGTGACACGCTGGTTCCTCGAGGGAGCGGACGGCGTCGAAGAAGTCGAGATCGAGGGCGAGATCGCGCGGCACCGTGGCCGGACGTACGACGTCGAAGCTTCGTGGCTCGGCGAAGATCAGCTCTCGGTGACCTGGGACGGTGTGCGCCACCGCGTGGCCGTCGCGCGGGCGATGGACCACATCGAGGTCACCGCCCCCGACGTGCGCGCCGCGTTTCGGATCGTGCCGGCCGAAGAAGTGTGGGCCCGCCGCTCAGGGGGCTCGACCGGCGAGGCCGAAGGCATCGTCGCGCCGTTCCCGGGCCTCGTCACGGAAGTCCGGGTCGCCGCCGGTGACCACGTCGAAGAAGGTTCGGTCGTGGTCGTTCTCGAGGCGATGAAAATGATGCACAACCTGGTCGCGAGCGGCGCGGGCGAGGTCGACGCCGTGCTGTGCGAGGTCGGCGCGTCCGTCGAGGGCGGCCAGGTCTTGGTGCGCTTTACCGACGCTTGATGGCAGCGGGAGCTTGCTAGCCTCAGCCGGTGTCTAACGGCGAGTAGGCATGCCGAAGGGCATGGGATAGGGGGACGCAACTATGCGCATCATGTTGTTTTTATTGACGAACGTGGCCGTCATCGTCGTGGCCAGCATCGTGCTGAGTTTGCTCGGGGTCGAGAGCATCCTCCAAGAGAACGGAGTCGATCTCAACCTAACGAGCCTGCTCATCTTTTCGGCCGTCTTCGGCATGGCGGGTTCTTTCGTCTCGCTGTTGATGTCGAAATGGATCGCCGTCCGCAGCACGGGCGCGCAGGTCATCAAAGAGCCCCGCGGTGAGGGGGAGATCTGGCTGGTCGAGACCGTCCGCCAGCAGGCCGCCGCTGCCGGGATCGGCATGCCCGACGTCGCCATCTTTCAGTCCGACACGCCGAATGCGTTCGCCACGGGGGCCAAGAGGAATTCCGCGCTGGTCGCCGTCAGCACCGGGCTCCTTCGCGGGATGAACCGGGATGAAGTCGAGGCCGTGCTCGCCCACGAAGTGAGTCATGTCGCGAACGGCGACATGATCACCCTCACGTTGATCCAAGGGGTGGTGAACACGTTCGTGATCTTCTTCTCGCGCGTCGTCGGCCACGTCGTCGATCGCACGGTCTTCAAGACCGAGCGAGGCTACGGCCCGGGCTACTACATCACGTCGATCGCCGCGCAAATCATCTTCGGCATTCTCGCGAGCGTTATCGTCCACTGGTTCTCGCGGCGCCGCGAGTTCCGCGCGGACGCGGGCGGCGCGCGTTTGGCCGGCGCCGACAAGATGATCGCTGCGCTCGAACGCCTCAAGCGCGGCGTCGAAGGCGAGCCGCTGCCGGAGTCCCTGTCGGCCTTCGGTATCTCGAGCGGAGGCAAGAAGAGCCTCGCGGCGATGTTCTCGACGCACCCGAGTCTCGACGACCGGATCGCGGCGCTACGCGCCGCTTCCGGTCACTCGCGCGCCTAGCGGCGCACTTCTGCGATGAGGTGGAGGCGCAGATCCGGCGCGTGCAGCGGCGCTTCGATCTCGCCGGCGCGGACTTCCTCGCTACCGCGCAGCCGGATCTTCGTGCCGCGGCGCTGGCCGTTCGCGTCGGTCACTTCGAGCCGTAGCCAACGTCGGCGCTCGAGCGACAGGGGGCGGACTTCGACGGGGCCGTGACCCTCGACCTCGATGCGCAGCGGCTGGAACAACGCCAGCCGCACTCGCTCGTCGTGGAGCGGCAGAGCCTGCCGTTCTCGCAACACACGGACGTGTAAGTCGACGATGACCGGGCGCGGACGGATGCGCGGCGGGGATCCGAACTGAGCCCGGCCGGGGAGCGCCGAGCACACGCTGAACAGGATCGCCCAGAGCCACGTCCAAACCCATGTTCGAGTGGGGATCGGTCGCCTCTTGAAAACGCCTCGGGTAGGGTGCGGGGCGATGACTGTGAGGACCATGCCGTGAGGATAGTCGCGTGGGCGCTGTGGGTGTGCCTTCTGTGTGCCACCCCTGCCTTCTCGGAGATTCCGGTCTCCGAGCTGCCGGCGCGTGCGCAGGCCTTGGCCGCTCGAGTCGCTTCAGGCGCGCGTCCACCGGCTCTGGCCGCAGCGGCCGAAGAGTTCGGTCAGTTGGTCGATCGGGCTCGAGCCGCGAACGCCCGGGCGCCCGCCGTCGATCGGCTGCTCTCCGCGGGCGTGGCCCTCGCGGATGCCATCGAGCGTGAGCGGGACCGCCTCGAAGATGCGACCGGCGATCGCGAAGACGCGCTCGAAGCCCTCTACGCGTCCGACGATTGGCGACGGCTCGATTACGCCGCCGTGTTGCACCGCTACTGGACGGGCTGGGCCGAGATCCGCCGCGGTGAGGTCTCGGAAGGCGCCGCGCGCAAGAAAGCCTTCCAACGCGCGGAGCGGGCGTTCTCGCGGACGTCCCTCGAAGTCTCGCTCCCGCGCGTCGCGACGCTCTCGCTTCTCGGGGCGGCGATCGCTCGGCGTGAGCTGGGAGCGACGGCCCGGGCCCGGCAGGCCCTCGAGCGATTCGAGGCGCAAGTCACGCGTTCGGGAGATGCCGAGCTCCTGGCACCGGCGCTGCTCGAAGCGACGCGACTGGCTCTCGACGAAGGGGATCTCGAGCGAGCGGATGCCTTGTTTGCGCGGATTCCCGCCGATCGGATCGGGACCGAACAGCGCATGGGTTTCGAGCAGCTCCGCACCGAAGCGCTGCTCGCCGCGGCGAAGAAAGGGGATCCGGGCGCTGCAGCTCGCGCCGCCACCTCGCTGCGAAAACTGCTCGCCGCCGGGGGCGACTACGCTCGCGCTGCGGTGGCCATGGCGATGACCCACCGCGAGCAACTGGCCGCTGCGGACCTTGGAACGCTCGGCGCCTGGCTCGCCGCGGAAGACGCCTACGCCGACGGACGCTACGCCGACGCCCGGGATCGCTACGCCGCGCTTCTCGGCGAAGGGAACGCACCGCCCGGTCTCGATCGCAACGTCGCCCGCTACAAGTTCGCCGCTGCGGTCAGTCAGGCGGGCGGGAACCGCGCCGCGGCCCTTGCGGCGCTCGACGCTCTCCTCGCCGGCGACCAGGGCGGGGAGCTCCGACAGCCGGCGGCCCGCATGGCCTTCGCACTCGCCGCCCTCGAGCACGACGCGAAACGCGACGCGAACAGCGAGGCGCGCCTTTCGCGCGAAGCGCGTCGCCTCCTCGCCGTCGATCCCGGGGCGCCGGCGGCCGATCAAGCCCGAGTGATTGTCGCCCGTTCGGGCAAGGGAGACTCCCTCGCACTGCTCGACGCCGTCGCACCTGAGAGCCCGACGTTCGGGAACGCGCTCGCCGAGCGCGTTCGCCTCCGCGGCGTGCGTCTTCAGCGGCGAGAGAATCGCGGTCGACGTCCGGACGCGTCCGAAGCGCGACGGCTCCTCGCGGATCTCGACACGTTGGTGGCGCGCGAACGCGCGCCCGACCCGACGAGGGATCGCCAGCTGCGTCTCCTCGCCGCCAAGGCGAGCCAATGGTCCGGGGCGCCGGTCGACCGCGTGCTCGCGCGCGTCGCGGCAGCGGAGGTGCCAGGGCAGAGCGCTTCGCAGAGCCGCGCCCTGCTGCGGGTGAGGCTCGCAGCACTCGCGGGAGCGCGTCGCTTCGACGCCGCCCTCGCCGAGTTTGCACGCGCCACGGACCGGGACGTGCGCCGCGACTACGCCGTCTGGAGCGAGGCCGCCAGGCGCCTGGCCGCAGCCGGGCTCCCCGCGCGCCGGCGCGAGCCCCTGTGGGCGAGGCTCGCGCGCAATGCACCGGACGCGTCCGAGGCGTCCGCGCGGCTCGAGTGGGCGAAGACCCTCCACGCGACGGGAGACTCAGCCGGCGCGGTCCGCGAAGCCGACCTCCTCCTGGCCGCCGATCCGACCTGGGGCGATCCGGCCCTCCTGAGGGCGCGGGCACTCACCGGATTGCCCGACCACGCCGCGAGCGTCGAAGCCTGGGGGGCGGTGGTGAGCGGCGTCGAGCCAGGCGAGCCTCTCTGGGCGGAAGCGCTGCTCGAGATGGCGGCCGCCGCACGGCGCGCTGACGACGAAAAGGCGGCATGCCTCCCGGTCGCAGCTCTCCGGGCGCCGGAGTGGGCCGACGCCCCTTGGATGAAAAAGGTCGAGGAAAGGCTCGCCGAACTCGAGGTCGGTTGCCCCGGAAGCTGAGCGTCTGCCAGAATGCGCCCCGTGCCGAAGCAGGACGACTCGGAGCCGAAGGAAAGCACCCGCGCAACCGCCTACTGGCGCGCCAATCTCCGCATCATGGGGTGTCTGCTCTTGGTGTGGGCACTCGTGTCCTACGGGCTGGGCATCGTTTTCTCCGAAGCGCTCGACGCCTACCGACTCGGCGGCTTTCCCCTGGGCTTCTGGTTCGGGCAGCAGGGCGCGATCTACGTCTTCGTCGTCCTGATTTTCGTCTACGCGATTTGGATGGACCGGCTCGATCGTCGCTACGAAGGGGATGACGCGCGGTGAGCGTCCAGGCGTGGACCTACCTCCTGGTCGGCGTGACCTTCGCGATCTACGTCGGGATCGCGGTCTGGAGCCGCGTGGGCTCGACCAGTGGGTTCTATGTCGCGGGCCGGGGTGTGCCCGCCCTCGCAAACGGAATGGCGACCGGGGCGGACTGGATGAGCGCGGCGTCGTTTATCTCCCTGGCCGGCCTCGTCTCGTTCATGGGCTGGACCGGCGCGATGTATCTCATGGGGTGGACCGGCGGGTACGTGCTCCTCGCGCTCCTGCTCGCCCCGTACCTCCGCAAGTACGGGAAGTTCACCACCTCGGAGTTCATCGGCGATCGTTACGATTCCCAGACGGCGCGCGTCGTCGCTGCGCTCTGCACCCTTTTTGTCTCCTTCACCTACGTCGCGGGCCAGATGCGCGGGGTCGGGGTCGTGTTCTCGCGCTTCCTCGAAGTGCCGGTCGACGTCGGCGTCGTCATCGGGATGGGGCTGGTGTTCCTCTACGCGACTCTCGGCGGGATGCGTGGGATCACATACACCCAAGTCGCGCAGTACGGCGTGCTCATCGTCGCGTATCTCATCCCGGCGGCCGCCATCTCGTGGCAAATGACGGGGCACGTCGTTCCACAAATAGGTTTCGGGGCTGAGATCCAAGTCGGCGAAAATGCTGGGATGTTTCTTCTCGAGACACTCGATGCGCTGCATCGCGAACTCGGCCTTCCCGAATACACCGCAGCGTTCGTGCCGGGTAAGCGCACGATGGCCGACGTGCTGGCGATCACCCTCGCGCTGATGGTGGGCACGGCCGGACTACCCCATGTGTTGATCCGTTTCTACACCGTGAAGACCGCTCGCGCGGCACGCTGGAGCGCCGCCTGGGCGCTGGTCTTCATCGCGATCCTCTACACGACGGCGCCGGCGGTCGCGGCGTTTGCGCGCGTCAACATGATCCAGTCGCTTCACGGCGTCGCCTATGCCGACGCGCCGGAGTGGTTCAAGACGTGGGAAGTGACCGGCCTGATCGGTTTCGAAGATCGCGATGGCGACGGCGTCATCCGCTACAGCGAGGATGCTGACAGCGAACTCCGAATCGATCGCGACATCATGGTGCTCGCCAACCCCGAGATCGCGCGATTGCCGGCGTGGGTCGTTGCGCTCCTCGCGGCTGGGGCGCTCGCAGCGGCTCTCTCGACGGCGGCAGCACTCCTGCTGGTCATTGCGTCCGCCGTCTCGCACGACCTCGCGAAATCGATCTTCCTGCCGGACATGACCGAGAAGAATGAGCTCCGTCTGGCCCGGGTATCGGCGGGCGCGGCCGTGCTCGTCGCCGGCGTCCTCGGCATCTATCCGCCGGCCTACGTCGCCGAGGTCGTCGCATTCGCCTTCGGGCTCGCCGCGGCGAGCTTTTTCCCGGTCTTGGTGCTCGGAATCTTCGCGAAACGAACGACGAAGGAAGGGGCCATCGCCGGCATGTTGTCGGGGCTCCTGCTGACGACCGGTTACATCGTCTACTTCCGCTTCATCGAGCGCGATGCGGGCGCCGAAGCCTGGTGGTTCGGGATCAGCCCCCAGGGCATCGGTTCGATCGGGATGCTGGTGAACTTCGCGGTGGCCATGCTGGTGAGCCGGGTGACCCCGCCGCCCCCCGAGCACGTTCAAGAGCTGGTCGAGCGAGTTCGTCTGCCCGGCGAGCGGGGAACTCAGTAGCGCTCGCCGTGGGTTCAGGAAAAGCCCGTTTTTTCCGTTGGTTATACTGAGTTTCGGATGCGATTGATCCTTTTTCGACACGGGCCGGCGGAACCTCGCGAGAACTATCGCGGGGGCGCGGACGCGGGCCGCCCGCTCACCGCAGAAGGTCGGTCGAAGACGCGCCAGGCGGCCCGCGGCCTCGGGCGGCAACTCGATCGCGTCACCGACATCCTGACGAGCCCGTACGTGCGGGCGCGCGAAACGGCCGACATCCTCGCGACTGTGTTCGAGGTCGCCGTCGTCGAATTCGAGGGACTCGCGCCCGGCGACGAGGCCGCGCGACTCGAAACCTGGCTGGCGGAGCGCCCGCCGGACACGGTTGCGATCGCGGTCGGACACGAGCCCGGTCTCGGCGACGCCGCGAGCTTTTTCTTGGCGGGTCGCACCACGGGCTTCGCTCCGCTGAAGAAAGCCGGGGCGATCGCGCTCGGGTTTGATGAAAAGCCGGCTTCTGGGAACGCTTGGCTCGAGTTCGCGATGACCGGGAAGCAGCTCCGACGGGCGGCGTCATGACCCAGCCCGTCGCGCTGTCGGCGTTGCCGGACGACTTGCTCGAACGCGCCGCGGAGGAGGGCGCCCGTCGTGTGGCCCTGGTTCTTCTCGAACGCGCGGAAGGCCGACTCGCAGCCCTCGAAGCCGGCGATGATCCCGAAGCCCTTCACGACTTCCGCGTGGCGATCCGCCGGTTGCGCAGCTGGCTGCGCTCCTTCCCCGACGAGCTCGGTCGCGAGCGCATGCACAAGGCGGAGATCGCCCTCGGCGTGCTGACGCAAAACACGGGCGGTGCGCGCGACGCCGAAGTCCAACTCGAGTGGCTGGCGGAGCGTCGGGGGGCCATCGCGCGCTCCCAACGCGCTGGCTTCCGACATCTCGAGGAGCGTCTCACCGAGCGAACGGAGCGCGCGTACGCCGAACTCGATCGCGGCGTCGCGGAGGGGTTTCGTTCTCTCGCGAAAGAACTGCGCGGACACCTTCGCGAGTACCGCGCGAGGATTCAGCCGGCGGGAAGTCCGGGGGGCTTCGCCGCGACCTTGGTCACGCGGCTCGAAGAACAGTGCGATGTCCTGGCGAGCGATCTGGAAGCGATCGATGGGCCTTCGGATCTCGCCCAAGCGCATCGCGCTCGGATCGAGGTGAAGCGCCTCCGCTACCTCCTCGAGCCCATCGCGGCTCACGTCAAAGGAGCCAAGCCGGCGATCAAACGCCTCAAGGCGCTTCAAGAAGTGCTCGGAGAGATGAACGATCTCCGCGTCTTCGAGCAGACCTTGGCCCGCGAGTCGGAGCGCGAAGCGCTGCTCCGCGTCCAGGAATCGCTCGACCTTGCCCGAGCGGGCGACACCGCCGCCGTCGACAAACTCGGACGCGCCGGCCGCGAGCGCGAGCGCGGGATGCTCGCCGTCGCGACCCTCGTCGGGAAACGCATGCGGAAGCTCTTTGCCGAGCTTGCAAACGACTGGCTGCCGAACCGCGCAACACACGCGACGGCGCCCGTCGCTCGGGTTTGCCAGGCGCTCGGGTCAGCGGCCGGAGCTTCCCTCGAAGTGGAGCGGAAGTACTTGTTGCGCGGACTGCCCACCGAGGCCCGCCAAGTCGAGCCGACGGAGATTGAGCAGGGCTGGTTGCCCGGGGAGCAAGTGCGCGAGCGGCTGCGCCGCGCGGCGGGCCCGGTCGATGAGCGCTTCACACGCACCGTCAAGCTCGGGAGCGGTCTCCGCCGGGCCGAGTTCGAAGAAGAAATCCACGCCGAACTCTTTTCGCAGTTGTGGCCTCTCACTGCGGGATGTCGCGTGCGGAAACGCAGGTATCGGATCGAAGTCGACGGACACACGTGGGAGATCGACGAGTTCCTCGATCGCGAGCTGTTTCTCGCCGAAGTCGAGTTCCCCGCCGACGACGCCGAGGCGCGCGCTCCGATCCCGGCGTGGCTCGAGCACTTCATCGTGCGCGAGGTCACCGAGGACTCGCGCTACACGAACTTGCAGCTGGCCCGCTAGGGTCGAGCCTAAGGGGTGCGGGCGGGGAGGCCGATGTAGCTTGGACGTTCGCCTCGACTGCGCTAGCACTTCGGGCGATGGGGAGATGCGCATGATTCGACAACGCGAAACGCAGAGAATCCGCCGCGGACGCGTAAGCACCGCTGTCATCGCCGCGGTTTTTAGCGCCGCGTTGGTCCTTCCCGGCCAGGCGTGGGCTCACGACCACGATCCCGAGCGCTCTGGGCACCCCTTGCGCATCCTTGCCTACGCCCTGCACCCGGTGGGGTATGTGATCGATCTGGTGGTCTTCCGGCCGTTCCACTGGTTGGGTCATCAGAACGGCGTCCGGGAAGTCTTCGGCCACGACGACCGCTAGGCGGTCGCCGACCGAGCCTACCTGTGATCCACACCTTGGCCTCTCGGCTGAGGTCGGTATATTTTTTGCATGAGGTACGGGTTCCTGTGCGCCGCGTTCGTGCTCCTATCCGCGATTGCGGTGGGGTCGCTCGGCGCGGAGTCTCCGTTTCAGCAGTTCGAGCTGACGCCCATGACGTACGTCGCCACCCAAGAGGGGCGCAACGAAGTGGTGCTGCAGGCGACCTACGCGCGCTACGAGCCCGAGGACAATCAAATCTCACTGCGCGACTTCACGGCCGTCATGTCCGACGCAGACGGAGGCAAGACGTTCGAGCTGAGCGCCACCCAGGGCCGAATCGATCTCGACACCTCGGCATTCACCGCGGAGGGAACGGTCCGCGGGGAGACGGCCGATGGCCGCCGTTTGGAGACCGATCGCATGGAGTACCAGCAAGCGACCGGCAAGGTCTCGACGGATTCTCCGGTCCTCATTCGCGAAGGGGGAATCGCGTACCGAGGTCGCAAAGGTTTCATTTATGAAGTGAGGAAGGGGCGTTTCCGCTTACTCGGAGGAGCAAGTGTGGAGCAGCACCGGTGACTAAACGTCCGATCGGCAAGGTCTTCGCCGTCTTGGCGTCGATCTTGCTAACCGCATTGAGTGGATCGTCGGTTGAACCGAAAACACAACAGGCCGTGGGCGTCGTTCCGTTTCGGGTCACCGCTCCGGCCGGCGCCAAGGTTCCGCGCGTTGCGACGCAACTGGCTCAGCGACTCGGCACGCTGGGCGTCGAGCGCGCTGTCGTGTTTGAGGGCGAGATTTCGCCGGCACTGCTGGCGGGTGACGCCGGGGCAGTAGCCGCGGCGGGGAAGGCTACAGGGACGGACGTCGTGCTGTTGGGCAAGACCACGAAGTTGGGGAACCGCCTGAGTTTCGACGGTGAGCTGCGCTCCGTACGAACCGGAGCGCGGATCGGCAAGCCGTTTTTTGTGGAAAGCCCGTCGGACGAAGGTGCCGAGGTCGGTCGCATCGTCGACCTCCTCGCGAAGCGCGCGTTGGCCGAGCTCGGCGCTACGCAACAGGCGGCCGCCGAAGAGGACGAGCCGGACGGGTCTGCATCGCTCCTACCCACAGTCGGCGGGGGCGGGGGGCAGCCGGTTTCGATCAAGTCGGACGGACTCGAAGCGATCGAGAAAGACGGCAAGCGCCATCTCCGCTTCTCGGGCAACGTGCGCGTGGTCCAGGGCGACATGACACTCCACTGCGACACCGCCGAGGCGTTTTATCCTCCCGGCGAGTCGCAGCCCGATCGCCTGGTCGCCACCGGGCAAGTCGTGATGCGCTCGGGCACCCGAGTCGCCCGTTGCGAGGAAGCGACCTTCATTCGCGATCGCGACCTGGTGGTGTGCGCCCGCAACGCCCGGGTCGACGACGGCTGCGATCGCATCACGGCGAACGAAATCCATTTCAATACGCGCAAGGAAACGTTCTCGGCGCGCGACAACGTGCAGGTGCAGATGAACCGCGACGCGCCCGGGTGCGGAGAGGCGCGATGACCGCGGGCCACGCACTTTCCGCACACGGCCTGACGAAGCGCTTCGGCTCGAAAGAAGTGGTGCGGGGGCTCAACCTGGCGGTGATGCCCGGCGAAGTGGTCGGCCTCCTGGGCCCGAACGGCGCGGGGAAGACGACGAGCTTCAACATGATTGTCGGCGGGCTCCGTCCGACCTCCGGCGCCGTTCATCTCGACGGAAAAGACGTGACGCGGCTCCCGATGTATCGGCGTGCGCGCCTCGGCATCGTGTATCTGCCCCAGGAGGCGTCGGTCTTCCGCCGTTTGTCCGTCGCCGACAACATCAACGCGATTCTCGAGACCGTGCAGCCCGACCGCCGACTCCGGCGCGAGCGGTTGCGCGATCTGCTGACGGAGCTCGGTCTCCGAGACAAGGCCCGCCAGCGCGCGGAATCCCTTTCTGGAGGCGAGCGACGCCGGGTCGAGATCGCGCGGGCGCTGGTGCTCGACCCGAAATTCCTGCTTCTCGACGAGCCCTTCACGGGCATCGACCCGATCGCCGTGATCGACATCCAGAAGATCGTCTCCCAGCTGAAAGAACGAGGGATCGGCGTCGTCATCACGGAACACAAAGTCCGCGAGGCGCTCGAGATCTGCGATCGGGCGTACATCATCAAGGACGGCGCGGTCATTCGGCAGGGGCGACCCGAAGAAATCGCCGCGGATCCCCAGGTGAGAGAAATCTACCTGGGCCAGAACTTCAGGCTCGGCTAACCGCGATGGCCATCGAGCTCAAGCAACAACTCAAGCTCTCCCAGCAGCTGGTCATGACGCCGCAGCTGCAGCAGGCGATCAAGCTGCTGCAGTTGTCGCGCCTCGAGCTCGTCAACATGGTCAATCAAGAACTCCAGGAGAACCCGGTTCTCGAGGAGGGCATCGAAGCCGACGAAGAGTTGCCGAGCGAGGTGCAGGCCGAGGCGGAAGCTCCCGATGAATCGCTCTCACAGGCGGCTTCGGAGCCCGGCGAGTCCCGCGAGCCGACCGATCTCGAGAAGATCGCGGACGTCGACTGGCAGAACTACATGGACGCCTTCCCGCAGACCGGGATGGGTGTCGTCCGCGACGACGACGAGCGGCCTTCGTTCGAAGCCACGCTGACCCGGCGGCCGACGCTTGCCGAGCATCTGGAATGGCAGCTCCAGATGGCGGGCGTCTGCGAGAAGACCAAGGAAGCGGCCAGCTGGATCATCGGCAACCTCGACGAGCGGGGCTATCTGATGACCAGCCTCGACGAGATCGCCGAACAGTCCGGGGTTTCGGCGGAGTGGCTGCAGCCCGCTCTGCTGGCGGTGCAGGCCTTCGATCCGGCCGGAGTCGCTGCGCGCGATCTCGCGGAATGCCTGACGCTTCAGCTCGACGCGCTGGGCGAGCGAGACCCGCTGGTCCGGGCCCTGGCCGCCGAGCATCTGGACGAGCTCCAGAAGAAGGATTACCGCAAGATCGCGAAGTTGCGGGATGTCTCTGTCGAGGAAGTCTCGGCGGCGGCGAAGGTCTTGGCGCAGCTCGATCCCCGGCCGGGGCGCCCGTTCGGCGGGGACGAGCCGGTCTACATCACACCCGACATCTACGTCTACAAGGTCGGAGACGACTACCACGTCCTACTGAACGAAGACGGGCTCCCGAAGCTCCGCATCAACAACGTCTATCGCGGGGTGCTGGCCCGAGAGCGGGGTGAGGTCCCGAAGGAGACCCGCGAGTACGTCCAGGACAAGGTGCGTTCGGCGGTCTGGCTCATCAAATCGATCCACCAGCGGCAACGGACGATCTACAAGGTGATGCAGAGCATCATCAAATTTCAGCGCGATTTCTTCGATCGCGGAATCAGCCAGCTCAAGCCGCTCAATCTGCGCGATATCGCCGAGGATATCGAGATGCACGAGTCCACGGTGAGTCGGGTCACGTCGAACAAATACGCCCACACACCCCAGGGCATCTTCGAGCTCAAGTACTTTTTCAACTCGAGCATCAGCCGGGTCGACGGAGACGCCATCGCGAGCGAGAGCGTCAAGGAGAAGATCCGGAAGATCATCGCCGCGGAGGACGGTCGCCGGCCCCTTTCCGATCAGCGAATCTCCGAGATGCTGCGGCGTCTCAACATCGACATCGCACGGCGCACGGTGACAAAATACCGCGAGTCGATGAACATATTGTCTTCGACCCGACGCCGACAGGTCGGCTGAGCAGCTGGAGAAGGCCCGCGAATGAAGGCCACGCAATGAAAGTCATGGATATCCTCGTGCGGGACGCGGTGATCCTCGACATCGAGGCCACCGAGAAAGCGGGCGTCTTGGAAGAGCTTTCCCGCGCACTGTCCCAGGCCGAGGGCTCGCTCGACGCGGTCCGCCTGTGCCAGGTGTTGGAAGAGCGCGAAGCCCTACAGAGCACGGGCATCGGCGACGGTGTCGCGATTCCCCACGGCAAGATCGCCGGCTTGCCGCGCTTGATGGCGTCGTTTGCGCGAAGCAAACCAGGTGTCGACTTCGAATCGATCGACGGCCAGCCGACCCAACTGTTTTTTCTCCTAGTGGTCCCAGAGCATTCCGGTGGTCAGCACTTGAAAGCGCTGGCTCGCATCTCGCGCTTCTTCCGCGATGCCGCGTTCCGAAAGACGCTTCTCGAGGCGGGGAGCCTCGACGACGTCTTCCGGGCCATCGAGGAAGAGGACGCCAAGTTTTAGCAGCGACACCCGGTGAGCGAACGAACCCACGACGAAAAGATTCACGGTGATCTCGTCGAGGTTCACGGCGTGGGCATCCTCATCCTCGGCCCGAGTGGGTCCGGCAAGAGCGAAACGGCGCTCGAACTCGTGTCTCGGGGGCAGCGTCTCATCGCAGACGATCTCGTGTGTGTCCGTCGCGAAGGTGATTACATCATCGGTCACTCGCCCGAACTCATCCGCCACCATGTCGCAATCCGCGGCTTGGGCATCCTCAACATCGCCGAGTTGTTTGGCCCGGGATCCGTCCGAGACGAAGCGCGGATCGATCTCGTATGTCGGTTCGAGCCCAGCCAGAGCCCGGATCGCTACGAGCGGCTCGGGCTTCGCCGCGAAGACGAGTCGATTCTCGGCGTGCCGGTACCGCGGGTGACGCTGCCCGCTCGGGTGATCGCGTCGCCCGCGACCCTTGTCGATGTCGCGGCGCGCGACCACGCGCATCGCCGCGCCGGAGAAGTCGCCGCCCAGTCGCTCGATCAGCGGGTGCGCCGCCGCCTGGGGCGGCGCTGATGGAGAAGGACGTCGAGGTCATCTTCGTGAGTGGCCTGTCGGGCAGCGGCAAAACGACGGCGATGGCCGCTCTCGAAGATCTGTCCTTCTACTGTGTCGACAACCTGCCGCCCGAGCTCGTCGATCAGTTCCTCGAGCTCTGCAGCCTCAAGTCGCCACCGATTCGCAAGATCGCGTTGGCGATCGACGGGCGCGAAGACGCGTTCCTATCCGGAGTGCCCGACGTCATCGACCGCTTGCGGGCGTCCGGTGCGTCGGTTCGCCTGCTCTGCCTCGACTGCGAAAACGACGCCCTGATCGACCGCTACCGGGAGACGCGCCGCGTTCACCCGCTGTCGCCGGAGGGTTCCGTGCAGGAGGGCATCGAGCGAGAGCGGCACCTGCTCCTCGAGGTCTTTCGCCGGGCGGATTTTCTCGTCGACACTTCCCGATTGAACGTGCATCAGCTCCGCGACACGGTGATCCAGTACGTCGCCGGGGGCAGTCGATCGATCGTGGTCAACCTCGTGTCCTTCGGTTTCCGCTCCGGGCCCCCGCACTCCGCCGAGCTTCTGTTCGACGTGCGTTTTCTGCCGAACCCGCATTTCGAAGCGTCCCTCCGCGACGAGACCGGCCGCAATCCCGCCGTCGCGGACTACGTCCTCAACAACGACCGCGCCGAGAGCTTCCTCGAGCGCCTCCGGGACTTGTTTCACTTCTTGCTACCGTTGTACGAGACCGAGGGAAAAGCGTATTTGACCATCGGCATCGGGTGCACCGGGGGGCAGCACCGCTCGGTCGCCGTGGTGGAGAAGCTGGCGGAGGAGCTCCGCCTGGAAGGGCGAGAAGTGAACGTCAGCCACCGCGACTCGAGACCCTCCGAGTAGGCTGCTGGAGCGGGTCGTCATGCTGAACGAGCGGCGGGTTGAGGGTCAAGGGGTTGAGGGTTAAGTGATGGGCGAAGCGAACGGGCTCAAAGTCGGTGTCTTGATCGTCGCCCACTACCGGTTGGGCGAGGAGTTCCTCCAAGCCCTGCGCCTGATTCTGCCCGAGGCAGAAGGCTTCGCGGCCGTGGGCATCCGCCCCGATCAGTCTCTCGACGACATGCGACAAGAGATCCAGGAAGCCCTCCGGAAAGCCGACTGCGGCGAGGGCGTGCTGATTCTGACCGATATGTTCGGCGGCACGCCGTCGAATATCAGTCTCTCCTTTCACGCGGAGCACCGTGTGGAGGTCGTCACGGGAATGAATCTGCCGATGCTGATCAAGCTCGCGACGCTCGCAGAAGACAAGAGCCTCGAAGAGCTCGCCGGTTTCATCAAAGACTACGGGCGGCGGAACATTTCGGTGGCGAGCGAGCTCCTTCCCGCCGGCGAAGAGCCGTCGTGAGCGACGACTGGGTCGAGATCGTCTGCCGGGTCAACAACGAGCTGGGCCTCCACGCACGGCCCGCGGGCCGGTTGGCGGCGCTGGCTTCGACGTTCGAGGCCGAGATCGAACTCGCCACGCACGATGAGTGGGTGAACGCCCAGAGCGTCTTGTCGCTTCTGTCCCTCGCTGCGAGCTCCGGCGTCGAGGTGCGCGTCCGCGCTCGAGGAGGCGATGCCGACGAAGCCCTTGCCGCGATCGCCCAGCTCTTCGACAATCTCGACGGCGACCCCGATACTGCGGGCGCTTCGGCGTAGGCCGATTCTCTGGGATTTCGACGCTCGGGCTCTGCCCTCGGCGCTGGCCCCAACTAAATAACTGACTTGAGGAATGCATGTCCAACCCGAACGTCTTTACTTCTGAATCGGTCTCGATGGGCCACCCCGACAAGATGTGCGACCAGGTCTCCGACGCGATCTTGGACGCGATGCTCGCCGAGGATCCGAACTCCCGAGTCGCCTGCGAGACCGCTACGACGACGGGGCTCATCTTGGTCGCTGGAGAGGTCACGACGGCCGCGCAGGTCGACATCCCGACGACGGTGCGCCAGGTCGTGCACGACATCGGTTACACCGATTCGTCGATGGGTTTCGATGCGGTGACCTGCGCCGTGACGGTCGCACTCGGCAAGCAGTCCCCCGACATCTCCCAAGGTGTGAGCGAAGGCGAAGGGCTCCATAAAGAGCAGGGCGCCGGCGATCAGGGAATGATGTTCGGTTACGCCTGTGACGAGACGCCGGAGCTCATGCCGGCGCCGATCCGGCTGTCACACCGATTGATCGAGGCGCATCGCGAGCGGTTCGAATCGGGCGAGCTCGAGTATCTGCGTCCCGATGCCAAGTCTCAAGTCACCATCGAATACGACGGCATGAAGCCGAAGCGCGTGAGCGCCGTTGTCCTGTCGACGCAGCACAGCCCGGACGTCTCCTACGACCAGCTGCGCAAGGACGTGATCGATCAGATCATCCGCCCGACGCTGCCCGCCGAGCTTCTCGACAGCGACACCATCTTTCACATCAACCCGACCGGTCGCTTCGTGGTCGGCGGCCCGATGGGCGACGCGGGTCTGACGGGCCGCAAGATCATCGTCGACACGTACGGCGGCATGGGACGTCACGGCGGAGGCGCGTTCTCCGGCAAGGATCCCTCCAAGGTCGACCGGAGCGCGGCTTACGCGGCACGCTGGGTCGCCAAGAACATCGTGCGCTCCGGGTTGGCTTCGCGTTGCGAAGTGCAGCTCGCCTATGCGATCGGCGTCGCCGAACCCGTTTCGATTCGCGTCGAAAGCTTTGGAACGAGCT
Source organism: Myxococcota bacterium (assembly GCA_965223705.1). GTDB lineage: Bacteria > Myxococcota_A > UBA9160 > UBA9160 > UBA6930 > UBA6930. Next base: position 1,930,797 of record OZ245015.1, read on the forward strand.
CCGTCGACGAAGCGAAGCTCGCCCAGATCGTCCGCAAGCACTTCGACCTGACGCCGCGCGGGATCATCGATGGCCTGTCGCTCATGCGACCCATCTACCGCGCGACGTCCTACCACGGTCACTTCGGCCGCGAAGACCAGGGCTTTCCCTGGGAAGAAACCGACCGCGCCGAGGCGATCGCCCGAGAAGCCTGAGCGCGGAAATCGGCGCAGCGGCGTTCTTGACCCGCGGGACACGGGGGCTATACCACCGCTCCCGGGGCCCGTGAAGCGTGGGTCCGGAGGGGGAGGGCCGCGAGCGTGTCATTCGCATGGCTGGGGTCATTGTCACCCGTTTTGCTGCAGGCGCCGGCCGGGGGGAGTCCGCTCGGCGCGCTCTTCCCGATTGCGGCCATCATGGTCATTTTCTACCTGCTGATTATCCGCCCCCAGCAGAAGCGCCAGAACGAGCACGAGAAGATGCTCAAGTCGATCGTCAAAGGCGACCGAATCGTCACGTCTGGGGGGATCCACGGTGAAGTCACCGGTGCTTCGGAAGAGATCCTCACGGTCGAAATCGCCAATATGAAGGGCGAGCGCCTGCGGGTGAAAGTCGACCGCGCACGCATCGATCGACGCGTGGCGCGCGCGGAGGAAATCGAAGAGTGAGTCAGCGCTTGCGCCTGGTCTTGGTGGCGGCCCTTATCGCGGTGCTCGGTTATTTCGCCGCGGCGAACTTCGTGGGGGAAGACGCACGCCAAGGCGATTTTTGGCCGGATTCCGCGATACGACTCGGCCTCGACCTCCGAGGCGGTGTGCACATGGTGCTCTCCCCGGATCTCGAGATCGCCGTGGGGAACGAGCTCGAACACATCCGAAGCGGCTTGGTCGACGAGCTCGAAGGCGAAGCCGAACTCGCGTCGCGCGTCGAGGGCGCCCGAGTCATCCTGGAAGCGTCGAGCGAAGCGGGCAGCGACGCTCTCGCGAAAGAACTCGAGGACTACGAGATCGTCCGCGTCGATCGGCCCGATCCGCAGCGCTTTGAGCTGACCCTCTCCCGCGAGTGGAACGACGAGGTTCGAGAGCGCGCGATGCTCCAGGCGCTCGAGGTCATGCGCCGGCGGATCTCCGATCCCGCCACGGGGATCCTGGAGTCGGTCGTCACACGCCAGGGAGACTCGCGCATCCTGGTGCAGATCCCCGGGGTCAGCAAGATCCCCAAGGAGTTCCTCGAGACCACGGGCTTTCTCGAGTTCAAGATCGTTCGAGACAGCGATTTGAGCGAGGAGCTTCTCCGCGCAAAGTACGAGGACGGCCTGCCCGACGGCACGGAAATCGGCCTCGAGCTCGATCCCGAATCTCAGGAAGTGACCGCGGCGTACTTGGTGCCGACCGAAGCGGCTCTGACGGGCGCGCTACTCGAAGACGCGCGCGTGCAGTTCGACAACCGGCGATCCGAGTGGCAGGTGGCTTTCGCGTGGAATGCCGAGGGTGCGGGGCTCTTCGGCGAGCTCACCGAGGCGAACATCGGAGCTCCGCTGGCGATTATCCTCGACGAGCAGGTCTACAGCGCGCCAATCATCCGCGACCGCATTTCGCGGCAGGGAACCATCTCGGGAAACTTCTCGTCGGAAGACGCGGCCGCTCTCGCCGTCATCCTGCGGTCCGGAGCGTTGCCGATCCCCGTCATCCTCGAGGAAGAGCGGACCATCGGTCCGGCACTCGGCGCCGATTCGATCCGTTCGGGTGTCCGCGCGTCGGTGATCGGCATCCTCTTGGTGATGGCGTTTGCCATCGGCTACTACCGGATGTCCGGCGGCTTCGCGAGCATCGCGTTGGTCGTCAACTTGACGCTCCTCGTCGGGTTGCTCTCGATGTTCGGCGCGACGCTGACCTTGCCCGGGATCGCCGGCCTGGTGCTGACCGTCGGCATGGCCGTCGACGCGAACGTCATCATCTTCGAACGGATTCGCGAAGAGTTACGCGACGGGAAGGCGGTCCGCGCCGCGATTTCCACCGGTTTCGAGAAGGCGCGCTGGACGATTCTCGACGCGAATATCACGACGCTCATCACCGCCATCATTCTCTACGAATACGGGACCGGTCCGATCAAGGGCTTCGCCGTGACCCTGTCCGTCGGCATTCTCACGAGCGTGTTCTCGGCGCTGATCGTGACCCGCCTCCTCTATTCGTTCTATCCGGGCCAGCGCAACGTCGCTGAGCTGTCGATCTGAGCAGGAGGCTCCGTTGCCGTTCCAAATCGTTAAGCCCGGCAGCCACTGGAATTTCCTGGGGAAACGCCGCATTTGCCTGACGATCTCGATCTCGCTGATCGTCCTGGGCTTGCTGGCGATCCCCGTCCGCGGACTGCGCCTCGGCATCGATTTCGACGGCGGCACCGAGATGCAGCTCCGCTTCGAACCCGGAAGCGCCATCGACGAGGGCGCGATTCGAGCGGCGGCGGGCGCCGCCGGCGTCGAGAATCCGAGTGTCGTGCGCTACGGCGTCGGAGATCAGAACGATTTCTTGCTGCGGTTCCGCACGGAACTTCCCGAGGACGCGCTTCCCGACGTGAGCGCGGACGGGGATGACGCCGCGGAAGCAGCGACCGATAGGGCGGATGCTTCCGCGGAACCTGCGGCCGATACGGCGGACGCCTCCGCGGACAGCGCGGCCGTGGCGCGCCTGGCATTCGTCAAGAGCATCGAGGACGTCATCGCGCGTGACGTCGGACCGGTGAGCGTCGAACGCGTCGAATTCGTCGGCCCCAAGGTCGGGCAAGAGTTGCGCAGCGCGGGTCTCAAATCGCTCGGCCTCGCGTGCGTCCTCATTCTGATCTACATCGCGTTCCGGTTCTCGGCGCGCTTTGCACCCGGTGCGGTGCTCGCCCTCGTCCACGACGTGTTGATCACGTCCGGTCTGTGGGTGCTCTTCGGCCTCGAGTTCGACTTGCGGGTCCTAGCAGCGCTGCTCGCCATCATCGGTTACAGCCTGAACGACACGATCATCGTGTATGACCGCGTTCGCGAGAACATGGCGTTGCGAACGACCTACGACCTCGAGGATGTGCTGAACCGGAGCGTCAATCAAACGCTGTCTCGAACGCTCCTCACCTCGATGACAACGCTGCTGGCACTGCTCTCACTGTACGTGCTCGGCGGCGAGGTGATCCGTCCGTTCGCCCTTGCGATGACCATGGGCATCCTCGTCGGCACGTATTCGTCGGTCTACGTCGCCGCGCCCGTCCTGCTGTTCCTCGAGTCGCGCTCCGGCGGCCAGAAAGCCGCGGCTTAGCCCTCAAAGTGCCCGTTCTCGGCGTTTTGAGAACCTAAGCGGCGTCGACGGCCGCTTTCGGAGTGATCGCCTTCGTCGCCGCCGCCGGCTGATCGCCCATATCGACGGAACCGTTCAGGCGAGCGCCTTCTTGGATCACGAGACGCGGACCGCGGACATCCCCCTCGACGAGACCCGTGGCCTGGATTTCGACGCGCTCGACGGCGCTGACGTTGCCTGAGACCGTGCCCACGACGATGACGGACTTGGCGTGCACATCCGCGCGTACTTTCCCCTCGGCGCCGATCGTCAACTCGTTGTTGGGGAGGTCCACTTTGCCCTCAACTGTGCCCTCGATCACCAAATCTTCATTGCCGGTGAGGTCGCCCTTAATCGAGATCGACTTACCGATATTCGCCATTCCACCTTCTCCTTCGCGCGGGCGAGCTGTGAGATCGAGCCGCGACCCTGGTTTCGACTGGGAACTTGCCTTCGGAGCGTCTTCCGAACGCTGCTCCCCGCTACGTGAAGTCACCTGGGCTTCCGACTCGCGCTGGCGTGTTTCGTCCGGCTCGTGCTGGTTTTTCCCGAAGATGCTCACGAGGACCTCCCTTGTCCCGTCGCCGAAGCTTATCGTAGCCCCCGCGCGGCTTCGATCGAGATCTTTCGATCTTCTAACAGGGTTCCCTGTGCGGTGTCCAGTCGCGCGATCGCTTCGCGATAACGTTGTAGCGCAGCGATCCGTTGACTCTCCGCCTCGACCAGATCGCGCTCCCGTTGCAATACCTCAAACGGCGTGGACTCGCCGTACTCGAGACGGACGCGCTCGGCGTTCAACTGTTCGTCGGCGGCGGCGCGCCGACGCTCGGCGGCTTCGATTCCCTTCCGCGACGACAAGAGGTCCCGCACCGCGACGCGCGCCTCGAGAATGATGCTTTGTTCGGTGCGCTTCAGGCGTGTCCGCGCGCGTCGCAGCTCGAGCTCTCTCGCGCGCGCGTCGGAAAGCGCACGGACATTGCCGAGGGGTACAGACAGATTCGCTCGGAGAGACCAACTCCGCGCGCCGCTCGCATCGAAGAGGTCGTCATCGGCGTCGCCAAAGTCGCGATCGATCAAAAGCGGTGCGGGCGGGTCGGGCATCCCGTCGCCGTCGATGTCGCGCGGAATGATGAGGCGGTTCGAATTCTCTTGCCCCGCGAGCCCGGCGAACCCGTAGCGACCGACCAAGTCGAGCTCCGGAAGCCGTTGGTTCTTCGCGAACTGCACGCGCAGCTCTTCCTGTTCGACCTGCTGGCGCGCCGTCGCGAGCTCCGGGCGCCGCGAAAACGCGCGCGCTGTGATCGCCTCGAGGTCGACTTCGTATTCCGTGACCTCGGGCTTGTCGACGGGCCGGATCAACACGTTCGACGTCGGCGTGAGGCGCGGCCCGAAGACGCGATCGACGAGGTCGTCCTGTGCGTTGAAGAAGGCGTTCTCCGCGACGATGCGGTTGACTTCGCGCTCGGCGACACCGGCTTCGGATTCCGTGACTTCGACTTTCGAAACCGTGCCCACTTCGTATTGCGCCTCGGTGAGATCGCGCAGGGCGATCGACGTGTCGAGGCTCTTCTCGGCGACGCGCAGGTTTTCTTCCGAGGAGACGAGGGCCCAGTAACTGAGCTCGATGTCCCGCACCGCTTCGATCAGCCGCGCGCGGAAATCCTCGACGGCGCTCTCCTCGCGGAGACCCGACAAGCGCACCTCGATCCACGGTTCGTTGACCAGGAAGTTCCGAAGAAGGGGGACTTCGGCGCTGGCGCTCAGCGTCGAGCGGTAACGGGGGGACAGGGATTCGATCGACGAGTTCGTTTCGAGGGACTCTCCGACGTACCCGATTTCCCAGTTTCCGCCGAGTCGAGGGAACAGACCGCGGATTCCCGCGCCGCCTTCGAGGCGTCGCTCACCGAGGATGTTGTCGCTCTGAAGCGAGCTCGCCACCGGCGTCTCATCGCTCCGATACCCGTAGTTGGCGAAGACCTCCGGGTCGTACACGCCGAGGGCGGACGTTCGCGCCTCGCTCGCGATCAGCGGAGCGTGGCGTTCGATCTCGACGTCGAGGTTGTTTTCGACCCCGCGGGCGATCGCCTCGAGGAGCGTCAGGGGAACCTCTTCGCCGCTTTGCGAAGTGAGCACGGCGGCGGCCTTGTCGTCGGCTTCCACCGACTGCGACGGTGCGGCGAACGCGAGGCACGAGAGTAGGGCCCACGCTCGCAGCCGTCGCTGCGAAACCATCTGCATCCTGGAAACCTCCGTTTCGGATTTAGCGGCACCGAGGAGAGGATGCCACGCTCCGTCGGCGGCCTCGGCTATTCTCGTCGGCTATGGGGGCACGTGATCAGCGTGTGGCGGCCATCGTCGTCGGAGGCGGTGCGGGAACTCGGCTCGTCGAGAGCTCGGGAGAGGCACAGCTGCCGCCGAAAGCGCTGGTTTCCGTTGCGGGTCGTCCCCTGATCTCGTGGTCGCTCCGGGCGTTGCTCGCGTCAAGAACCGTAATGTCGGTTCTTCCCGTGCTTCCCGCGGAGTCGCTCGGCGCGTGGGCGGAGATCGCTTCGGAGTTCTCATCGCTGCCCGGGTTGTCGACACCGGTCGCGGGCGGCGGGACGCGACAGGAATCCGTGGCCGCCGGCCTCGCTGCGCTCTCACCCGGAGCGGCGTACGTCGCCGTTCACGACGCGGCGCGGCCGCTCATAGCGCCCGACGCGATCGATCGCGTCGTCGAAACTGCGCTCGCGCACGGCGCAGCCATCCTCGCGGCTCCGGTGTCGGATACGATCAAGCTCGTGTCCGAAGGCGCGATCGCTTCGACGCCGCCTCGGCCCCATTGCTACGCCGCACAGACGCCTCAAGTCTTTCGGGTGGATTGGCTGCGCGAAGCGCACGAGAAAGCCGCCGCAGAGGGTTACACGGGAACCGACGACGCAGAGCTCGTCGAGCGGCTCGGCGTACCGGTGCGCGTCGTCACGGGAGATCCCCGCAATCGAAAAGTCACCGACGCGGAGGACCTGGCCTGGGTCGAAGCGCGCCTGCGACAGGGCGCCCCGTGAGGATCGGCCACGGCTTCGATGTCCACGCGTTGGCAGAGGGCCGCGATCTCTATTTGGGCGGGCAGTTCGTCCCCTGCGATCGCGGCCTCGAAGGTCACTCCGACGGCGACGTGCTCCTCCACGCCGTGGCTTCGGCGATGCTCGGGGCGCTCGGGGAAGGCGACCTCGGCACTCACTTTCCTTCGAGCGACCCGAAGCTCGCCGGGATTTCGAGTCGGGACATCCTCGACGATGTCTTGACGAAAGCTTCTCAGGCGGGGTTTGTGCTCTCCAACGCGGATACGACGGTGATTGCGCAGGAACCGCGGCTCGCGCCGTACCGCGATGGTATAACCACCTCCCTCGCCGACGCGCTCGGCGTGGATCGCGACCGGGTCAACGTCAAGGTGACGAGCACCGATCACTTGGGCGCGATCGGCCGCGGTGAGGGCATCGCGGCCCACGCGGTGGTGCTTCTCGTTCCCAGAACCCGAGGATTGGGCTCTTGACGCTCACGCTCTACAACACGCGGACCCGGCAGAAGGAGCCGTTCACGCCCCTCGAACCCGGCTGCGTCGGGGTCTATTCATGCGGACCGACGGTGTATTCCGCGCAACACATCGGAAACATGCGCCCTTACATGTTCGCGGATCTCCTCTGTCGGGCCCTCGAGGGCGAGGGACTTAGCGTCACCCATGTTGTCAATATCACCGACGTCGGGCACCTGACCGACGACGCCGATGCCGGTGACGACAAAATGGAAGTCGCAGCGAAAACTGCGGGCAAGCGGGCCTCCGACATCGCCGAGGAGTACACCGCCCAGTGGCTGAACGACCGCCGACGCCTGAATTGCCGGGATCCCGACGTGCTGTGCAAGGCCACCGACCATATTGCCGAGCAAGTCGAGCTTGCACTCGAGCTCGAGCGTCGCGGCTTCACGTACCGCATCGAGGACGGGATTTACTTCGACGTGGCGAAGTTTCCCCGCTACGCCGAGTTCGCGGGCCTCGACCTCGAGCAGGGGGGCGAAGCTCGGATCGAAGGCGTCGCCGGGAAGCGTCACTTCGCGGATTTCGCCCTGTGGAAGTTCGCGGCGCCGGGCGTGGTGCGGCAGCAGGAATGGGATTCGCCGTGGGGGCGCGGCTTCCCGGGTTGGCACCTCGAGTGTTCGGCGATGAGCACGAAATTTCTGGGCCAGCGGTTCGATATCCACACCGGCGGTGTCGATCACATCAAGGTCCACCACACCAATGAGATCGCGCAGAGCGAAGCGGCTTTCGGGACGCACCCGTGGGTCGGTGTGTGGATGCACAACGAGTTTCTCGATTTTCGCGGCGAGAAGATGTCGAAGTCGCTCGGCAACATCTACGTGCTCGACGATCTGGTGGAGCGCGGCTTTCATCCGCTCGGCTACCGCTACTTCTTCCTGCAAGCGCACTACCGGCGTCAGCAGACGTTTACCGACGAGGCCATGGAAGCGGCGGATCGCGGCTATCGGCGGCTCCGCACGGCGACGTCGGAGCTGCGGGAGGCGTCCGGAGCACCCGACGACGCGGCCGTCGAGCAACATGCGAAGACGTTTCGGGGATTCGTCGCGGATGACCTCAACGCGCCGCGTGCGCTCGCGCTGGCGATCGAGGTCGCGCGAGACGGGACCCTCGAACCCGCGACACGCCGGGCACTCATCGAGCGGTTCGATTCCTGGCTGGGTCTCGACCTCCTCGAGGGGCCCCTTCCGGAGGAGGCAGCGGAAAGCGATCCTCGGATCGACGCCTTGGTTGCGGAGCGTGACGCCGCGCGGGCGGCGAAGGATTTCGCCCGGGCGGACGAGATCCGCGACCTCCTGGCGGAGGAAGGGATTACCATTGCCGACTCACCGGCCGGCACGGTCTGGAAGCGCGAATCATGAGTGGCGTCGGACACGCTCTCTGGAAGCGCGAATCATGAGTGGCGTCGGACACGCTCTCGAAGAACGCAGCGGTCCGCCTTTCCGGTTGGTATCGCCCTTCGAACCGCAGGGCGATCAGCCGAAGGCCATCGATCGCTTGGCCGCTGGTCTCGAAGCCGGCCTGGCGCACCAGACGCTATTGGGCGTCACCGGGAGCGGTAAATCCTTTTCCATGGCGTGCGTCGTCGAGCGGCTGAACCGACCGGCGCTCGTCATGGCGCCGAACAAGACGCTCGCCGCCCAGCTGTATTCCGAATTCAAGGCGCTCTTCCCGGAAAACGCGGTCGAGTACTTCGTCTCCTACTACGACTACTACCAGCCCGAGGCCTATCTCCCGACGACCGACACGTACATCGAAAAAGACTCATCGATCAACGACGAGATCGACAAGCTCCGCCACTCCGCAACCCACTCGTTGCTGACGCGCCGAGACGCGCTCGTGGTCGCGAGCGTCTCGTGCATCTACGGACTCGGCGCTCCGGGGACGTACGGCTCCATGCACGCGTACGTCGAAACGGGGATGACCCTCTCGCGAGACGACCTCCTGCACCGGCTCGTCGACATGCTGTACGAACGCAACGACGTCGATTTCCATCGCGGCACGTTCCGGGTGCGGGGCGACGTCGTCGAGGTCTTCCCCCAGTACGAGAGCGAGCGGGCGATCCGGATCGAGTTCTTCGGGGATGAAGTCGAGAGCATCGCCGAGATCGATCCCTTGCGGGGGCGCGCGTTGACGCGACCGAAGCGCGCGATGATCTACCCCGCGAGCCACTACGTCGCGACCGACGAACGCCTGAAGAACGCCGTCGCGGGAATTCGGGAAGAGCTGCGGGAGCGCCTCGGCGAGCTGCGCTCGGAGAACAAGCTCCTCGAGGCCCAACGGCTCGAGCAGCGCACGATGTACGACCTCGAAATGCTCGAAGAAATGGGGTTTTGCCACGGGGTCGAGAACTATTCGCGCTGGCTCGACGGGCGCTCGCCGGGACAGGCGCCGTACACGCTGTACGACTACTTCCCGGACGACCTGATCGTGTTTCTCGACGAGAGCCACATGACCGTTCCGCAGATCGGCGGGATGTTCCGCGGTGATCGGGCCCGCAAGGAAACCCTCGTCGAATACGGTTTTCGGCTCCCCTCGGCTCTGGACAACCGTCCCCTGCGCTTCGAAGAGTGGGAGGAGCGGGTCGGGCAGGCGATCTACGTTTCGGCGACGCCTGCGGAGTTCGAGCTCAAGCTGTCGGGCGATGCGGTCGCCGAGCAAGTGATTCGACCGACCGGGTTGATGGACCCCGAAGTCGAGGTGCGCCCCGCCCAGGGGCAGGTCGACGATCTTCTCTCGGAAATCCGCGCACGCGTGGAGAAGAAGGACCGCGTGTTGGTCACGACGCTGACCAAACGCATGGCCGAGGAGTTGACCGACTACTACGCGGACCACGACGTGCGGATCCGCTACTTGCACAGCGACATCAAGACCATTGAGCGGACAGAAATCATTCGAGAGCTCCGGGAAGGCGGATTCGACGTGCTCGTCGGGATCAATCTGTTGCGCGAAGGACTCGATATCCCCGAAGTCGCGCTGGTCGCGATCCTCGATGCCGACAAAGAGGGGTTCCTCCGTTCCACGCGCTCCTTGATCCAGACCATCGGGCGGGCCGCGCGGAACGTCGAGGGCAAGGTCATTCTGTACGCCGACAAAGAGACGGATTCGATCCGGGCGACGCTCGAAGAAACCGAGCGTCGGCGAGAACGCCAGCGGCAATACAACGAGGAGCACGGCATCACGCCGCGTTCCGTGGCGAAACGCATCGATAGCCTGCGCGACTCGATCTGGGAAGCGGACTACGTGACCGTCACGAAGGGCGACGAGCCCGAGGCTTCCGGGGTCCCGGCCCACGAGCTGCCGTCGCTGATCGAGGCCCTTCGCACGGAGATGGTTGCGGCCGCGAAAGAGCTCGAATTCGAGCATGCGGCGGAGCTTCGGGATCGAATCCAAGCGCTCGAAAGGGAGCGCTTGAAGCAGAGTTGAGCGGCGTGGATCTCGAGCAACGAGCGGCGGAGCTCCCCAAGGAGCCCGGTGTCTACCTGTTCAAGACGGCCCGCGGCAAAGTTCTCTACGTCGGCAAGGCTCAGAATCTGCGCTCTCGCGTGCGCTCCTACCTGTCTCCCGGCGGCGACGGCCGCTACCGCGTGCCGTACTTGGTCGAGCGTTCCGAGGACATCGACGTCCTCGTAACGGCCAACGTCAAGGACGCACTTCTTCTCGAAAACGAGCTCATCAAACAGCACAAGCCGACGTTCAACGTCCGGCTCCGCGACGACAAGCAGTACTTAGCGCTCCGCATCGATCCGAGTGATCCGTGGCCGCGTCTACTGCCCGTGCGGAAGTTCGCGCGGGACGGCGCACAGTACTTCGGGCCCTACACGTCGAGCCAGAGTATGCGCGACGCGATCTCGAACTTGCGCAGGATCTTTCCGCTGCGCTCGTGCCGCGACGGCACGTTTCGAGACTACGAGCGCCGCGGACGTCCGTGTATCGAATACGAGATGAAACGCTGTTCAGGGCCGTGCTGCGGCCTCGTGACGCGCGAGGCCTACGCCGAGACCGTCGAAGGAACGATTCTCTTTCTCAAAGGCGAGTCGACGCGCCTCGTCGAAGAGCTCGAGTCGAAGATGCGGGCCGCCGCGGAGGCGGAGCGCTTTGAGGACGCGGCTCGGTTGCGGGATCGCATCACCGCGGTTGAACGAACCGTCGAGCGACAACAGATCGTGAGTGAAAAGCCCATCGATCGCGACGTCTTCGGTTTGGCGCGACGCGGAGGAGAAGTCGCGGTCCAGGCCCTGCTGGTGCGCGAGGGGCGGGTGATCGGGACCGGCGAGTACGGCTTTTCGGACGTTCGCATCGACGATGCCGAAGTGATGGAGTCGTTTCTCGGCCAGTACTACACGACTCGCGGTGATACGTCCTGGCCGAGCGAGGTGTTGACCTCGACGGAAGTGCGCGACGGGGAAGCGCTGGTGGGCTTCCTCAGCGAGCGAAGTCCGAACCGGGTCGCGTTGCGGAAACCGCAGCGGGGCAAGTTGCGAGAACTCGTCGACATGGCGGTGCGAAACGCCGAACTCGCTCTGACGACCCGTCTCGAGGCGCGAGACAGCGTGGTCCGATCGCTCGAGGAGCTGCAGCGCAAATTGCATCTCGACGACCTGCCGCGACACATCGAGTGCTACGACATCTCGAACTTGCAGGGCACGCTGCCCGTCGGGAGTCGCGTCGTGTTCATCGACGGCCGACCGGAAAAATCACTCTACCGCCGCTACCGGATCAAACAGGCGCAGGGCGGCGACGATCTCGCGTGTCTCCGGGAAGTGTTCGAGCGCCGCCTCGCGAAAGTCGATCGAGATCCCTTGCCCGATCTGTTGGTCGTCGATGGCGGTCGCGGGCAGGTCGCGGTGACGACGGCGGCCCTCGCTGACGCTGGGTTGTCCGTCGACCACGTGGGCATCGCGAAAGAGAAAGACGAGGAGAGCCCGTCTCCTCGGGTCAAACGCTCCGGTGGGCTGAAAGCCGATCGAATCTTTCTCGCGGGTCGAACGAACCCCGTGATGTTGTTACCGAACTCGCGCGGCTTGTTGCTGTTGCAGCGCGTGCGCGACGAAGCGCATCGCTTTGCGATCGAATACCAACGCGAGCTGCGCAGGCGACTCAACCTGACTTCGATTCTCGAGGAGCTCCCCGGGATCGGACCCCGCAAGCGCCGCGCTTTGCTGCGACACTTCGGGTCGCTCCGACGCGTTCGCGAAGCGACGGTCGATGAACTGGGCTTGGTCGAAGGCATTCACGCAGCCGATGCCGAAGCCATCTCGGCGTTCTTCCGCGCCGTCACGTCGGACACGGCGACGGACGACGCCGGGGAAGATGCCGGCGAGGCGCCCTCGGGTTAGTCTCCGGACGACGCGGTCCCGCCGAGTGCCCCGTGCCGCTCCGCCTCGCTTTGTGCTTCGCAGCGGGCATTGTCTTGGCCGACGCCTTCTCGTGGGATGCCGGTCCCCTGACACGCGTGTTCCTGCTCGGCTGTGCGTGTGCCGTGCTGCGCCCCCGCCCTCTCTTGCGAGATCTTTGCGTCGCCCTCGCCGGCGCCGTGTCTCTGGCAGCTTCGCTCGAAGCGGCGCGCGGGAGCGAGCCGCCCGAGACGACGGTCCTCGCCGAAGGACGCGTGGAGGCCGTCTACCGTTTTGGCGACCGAACGGGATGGCGCGTGTGCGAACTCGCGCTGGCGGAGCTTGCCCCTTTCTCGCCCCCTCGGTGCGCTCGCGTCTGGACCGTCCGCTCGTCGCAGATCCTGCCGGGCGACCGCGTGCGATTCGCGGCGAAGTTTCGCCGACCCGCAGGTGCGCGGAACCCGGGGGACGTCGACCGCCGAAGGGTCCTCGCGAGGCGCGGGGTCGGGTGGGAAGGGAGCGTGCGCAACGGGTCGGTCGTCGTGCGGCTGGAGCCGCCGCCTAGGCTTCGCGCGCTTCGTGCGTTTCGCGCGCGTATCGCCGACGAGCTCGGTCGGCGCGGCCCCGGCGGTGCTCTCCTCGCGGGTCTTGCCCTCGGCCACCGCGATCACCTGCCCGCGAGCTTGCGCGGTTCTTTCGCATCACTGGGCGTCGCACATCTGCTCGCTGTGTCGGGGCTCCACGTCGGTCTCGTCGCGGGCGGAGCTTTCCTCGGCGCGCGCGCCGGATTGCTGCGCGCGACCTTCTTCGCGAGCCGGATCGATCCGAGGCCCGTCGCGTGGCTCGCCGCAGGCATCGCCGCGCTGCTCTACGCGTGGCTTTCGGGGCAAGCGGTTTCGGCACAGCGTGCCTTCCTGTTTTTCTCGCTCGGCGGGATTGCGACCGCCCTCGGTCGCCGACCCTCGCTGCCCGGAATGTTCGGCGCGACGGCATTGCTGCTTCTCGCAGGGAGACCGGGACTGTTGTTTTCGGCGGGTTTTCAGTTGTCGTTCGCCGCGGTCGCGGCGCTGTGTTTCAGTCGCCATCCCGATCTCGGCGGTCCGGAGGGAAGGTTGCGTCGCGGGTTCCGCGGCGTCGTGGCGGCCAGCGCTGCAGCCGCCATCGCTACGCTCCCGCTCACCGCGTGGCACTTTCAATCGATTCCTCTCGTCGGCGTACCCGCGAACGTGCTCGCCGTACCGTGGTTTGCGGCGTTCGTCCTCCCGGCGGCGCTTTGCGCGGTTCCTCTAGCGGCTTTGCCGGCCGCAGGGGCCGAGGTCGCCTTGGCACCCCTCGTGTGGCTCGCCGAAGCGACGGCCAATGCCGTGGAAGCCTGTGCTTTCTACGTACCCGCTGGGTCGCGAGCTCCCGTCTCGGCCTTCGCCTGCATCGCGTTTGCCCTCGGCGGTGCCGTGGCTCTCGCTCGGCGCCAGAGTCTTCGAGGGCGGGTCGCTGCCGCGATTGCGGCCAGCCTGTGTCTCGCGGCGGCGCAGCATTGCGCGCCGACCGTCACCCGACCGGAAGCGTGGTTCTTCGCGGTGGGGCACGGCGACGCCGCTCTCATACGAGATCGGAGGGCGGCGATCGTGATCGACGCCGGCGGCTCGGTTGGCGACGGTTTTCGGCGCGGCGCGGTGGCACGGACGCTCGATCACCTGCACGCCACAGACGTGGCGCTCCTCGTCGTTTCGCACGCCGACCTCGATCATCGGAGTGGCGTACCCGAGATCATCGAGACACGACGGGTACACGAGCTCTGGCTTCCGCCGGGCGGCTTGTCGGCCCCGCAGTTTCAACCCGTCGTTGACCGAGCGCGTGAGCGGGGCACGAGGATCCGCGAACGCGGAGCCGGTGATCCGGCGAAGACGATGGGCTCACTCCGCGTGACGCCGCTCTGGCCGCCGCACGCTCTCGATCCGCGGCGCGCGAGTGAGAACAATCGCTCGCTCGTCGTGCGCATCGACTCGCCCGGTCGCGCGGTGTTGTTTGCGGGAGATCTCGAGCGGGAAGGCGAGATCGCTCTCGTCGCGGCCGCGAGTGAGGCGCGGGAGCTACGCGCCGACATCCTGAAAGTCGGGCACCACGGCAGCGCGACGTCTTCCCACCCGGCGTTTCTGCGCGCTGTGAAGCCCTCCGACGCGGTGATCTCCGCCGCGTGGCCACCGCGTTTCGAACTCCCCGCGTCCGAAGTGTTGGACCGGCTCGAAGAAATCGGCGCCCGCATCCACACGACCGGCCGCCGTGCCGTCCGACTCGACCTCGCGACAAGCGACGCGCGAGCGCGACGCGATTAGCTGGGCGCCGCGAGGCCGCGGGAAGCGGGGGTACCGCGCGCAGTTCCGCACCGCCGCTTGCGCGCGTGAATGATCTCGTCAGCCCGCGGCGCGAGGATGTTTGAGCACGGTGCGCCCACTTCCCACGGCCCTGCCTCGGTCGACCGTTCGACGCGCCCCTAGCGCGTCAGCCATTCAAACTTCTGCGGCTTTCGCTTCGCGTGGGGATCGATCATCACGTTGACCAAGTTCGGAAGCGGGTCGCGGACGGCTTCTTTCAGCGCCGTTCCGAACTCGTCCGGAGTCGTCGCGAAGTAGCCCTTGCCGCCGAACCCCTCGATGATGCGTTCGTAGTGTGCCGCGATGGTGTACTGCGCTGGGTTGGGCGCCGCAGGGTCGAGGTCGTCAAAGCCTCCGCCGATTCCGTTGTTGTTGACGACGACGAACGTGATCGGCAGCTGGTAGCGGCACGCCACCTCGACTTCCATGCCGCTGAAGCCGAACGCGGAATCCCCCTGCACGCAGATGGTCTTGCGCGTGGGTTCTGCCGCAGCGGCTGCGATCGCAAAGCCGGTACCCACACCCATCGTTCCGAACGACCCGGCGTCGAGACGTCGCCGCGGCTCGTCGTGCATCAGGACGCTTCGGCTGATATCCATCGTGTTCGCGCCCTCACAGACCAGCATGTGGTCGGGAGGGAGTTGATCGCGGATCTCGCGAAGGACGCGGTAGTACCCCATCGGCACGCCGTCGTCTTCGCACATCGCAGCGACCGCCTGCTCGTTTTCGTCGGCCTTCGCGCGCAGGGCCTGTCGCCATGGAGACTTCTCGTCGAAGCGCCACGGGTTCTTTTCGAGGGCTTGGTTGAGCTGGTCGACCACCGCCCCGGCATCGCCCACGAGCCCGACTTCGCAAGGTACGTTGGTGCCGATCTCCTCCGGCTCGATATCGATCTGCACGACGCGCACGGTTTCCGAGAAACGCGGCGGCAGCCCGAAATGAAGGATCCAGTTGAGTCGCGCACCGATCAGCAGGACGAGATCCGCCTGACCGAGGGCGTCCGAGCGGGCCGAGGCGGCCGACAGCGGGTGGCTGTCGGGGACGACGCCTTTCCCCATCGGCGTCGGGAGGAACGGAAGCTGCGTCGTCTCGATGAACCGGCGAACCTCGTTTTCCGCGCGCGCATAGGCGGCGCCCTTACCGACGATCACGAGCGGCCGCTCGGCGCTTCGCAGAGCCGCAAGCGCTCGATCGATCGCATTCGGGTCCGCGAGGCTGCGGGGCGGTTCGGGACAGCAGGGCGGCAGCGCGACCTCGGCTTCGTTCAATTCGCCTGTGATGATGTCATTCGGCAAGTCGAGATAGGCAGCGCCCGGGGCTCCGTAAATCGACGTGCGAACCGCCTGCTCGACGTAGTACGGCACCCGCTCGAGACTGTCGGGTCGCGCGGCGTACTTGACGAAGGGCCGGGCCGCTTCGATTTGCGGCGCTTCTTGGAAGGCGCCCCCGCCGTTCTGATAGGAATCGTTCGCTCCGCCGAGCAGCAGCATCGGCCACCGGTTCGACCAGGCGTTCGAGAGCCCGGCGATGGCGTGGATCATGCCGGGGCCGGAGACCGCGAGGCAGGCGCCCGGTCGTCCCGTCAGATAGCCGACGGCGCCGGCGGCGTAACTCGCGGCCTGCTCATTGCGGAAGCCGTAGTAGGAGATCCCTTCTTTTTGAGCCGCGCTCGCGATGGGGACCACGGGAAAACCGACAACGCCGAACATCGTGTCGATGCCTTGGGATTTCAGGGAGCGCGCGATCAGTCGGGCGCCGTCGATGGTTTTCTGCTCAGCCATGGTCTCCTCCGGGTTTCATGCGATGATACGCGAACCTCGTAGGAGAGAGCGATGATTAAGGTCGTAGCGAGCTTCAAACGCAAAGCCGGTTCCTCGGTCGAGGATTTTCAGCGCTACTGGCACGACGTCCACGGCCCACTCGCAGCGGAGCTTCCGGGCCTTCGGCGCTACGTGCAGTGCCACACCCTGCACGGTGGCTACCGGAAGGGGGAGCCGGTGTACGACGGCGTCGCGGAGGTGTGGTTCGATGACACCGAGGCCTTACGGAAGCTCGCGGGTCATCCGGCGTTCAAAGCGGTTCAAGAGGATGAGCCGCGCTTTATGGACGTCGCCACCATGGCTCAGATCGTCACCGACGATCATCTCGTGAAAGACGGCCCGATCCCCGAAGAGGGGGTCAAGAATATCGAGTTCGTCTCTCGTCGTCCCGACCTCGACGTCCCCGCGTTCCAGAAACACTGGCGCGAGATTCACGGTCCCCTCGGCGCGTCGATTCCGCAGGTGAAACGCTATGTGCAGAGCCACACCCGGGCATCGGCCTACACGTCGGGCAAAACGCCGCGTTGGGACGGGGTCGCGCTCACGTGGTTCGAAGACACGAAGGCGATGCGCGCTTCGGCGGAAACCGCGGAATACGAAACCACTCGGCGAGACGAACCGAACTTCGTCGCTGCCGAGCTGCCGTTTCTCATCACGCGCGAACGCGTGATCGTCGACGGCCCAGCCTTCTAGCGGCGCAGCGGCTTTCCGTTCCGGTAGCAGATCAGGGGAGGCGTGCGCCGCGCGCCGGCGATGTACTTATCCACCTCGGAGAGCACGATTTCCGTCACGTCGACGATGGGAAGTCTCCGCGCCGCCTCGAGCGTTTCCCAACGGAGATCGAGAAGCTCGCCGTTGCTGCGAACGGAGCCTGCAAACGCGTCGCGGTCGGCGACGAAGAAGCGTGCGTGGAAGCGCGTCGGTTGGTGCGCCGGCGTGATCGCCCGCGCGAGGTAGGTCAGCTTAGAGAGGTCGGGGCGGAGTTCGCCGTCGACGAGCTTTCCGAGGCGGAGCCCGGTCTCCTCGTGCGTCTCCCGGATCGCCGCCGCTCCGACGGCTCGAGGCGACGGCGTTCTTGAGGCGCCCGCGAGGGCCTTGCGCGTACTCGCTCGCAGGGAACTCACGAGGGGGCGCGTAGCGTCGTCTCTCTGGACGCCACCGCCCGGAAACACGTAGACGTCGGGCATGAAGCGGTTCTTCGGCGCGCGGCGCCCAAGGAGGATCTCGGCGCGCCCCCGGACGCGGCGCACCACGACGAGGCTCGCGGCGTGCCTGGGACGGGCGGGTTGGCTGTTCGGCATGGCACCGGGTGGTTACCAGAGCCGTGCGCCGCTCGCCTGCCGGGGTACCCGTGGCCTGCTACGGTCGCTTCGCAATCCATTGCGAGGCACCGATGTACGACTTCCAGTTCGACACTTGCGAACTGCCGCCTGAGGCCGCCCAGCTGCGGGCCGAAGTGCGCGAGTTTCTGGACAAGACACTGCGCGACTATCCGCTTTCAAAACGGGCCTTTACGTGGCAAGGTTTCGATCCCGACTTCAGCCTGAAGCTCGCCGAGCAGGGCTGGATCGGGATGACCTGGCCGAAGGCCTACGGCGGGCACGAGCGGAGTGCGCTCGAGCGGTACGTCGTGCTCGAGGAAATGCTCGCGGCCGGTGCTCCAGTCGCCGCGCACTGGATCGGCGACCGTCAGAGCGGTCCGCTTCTTCTGCGCTACGGCACGGAGGAACAGCGCCAGGCCTTCGTGCCGCCGATCGCGCGGGGCGAGGCGTATTACTGCATCGGCATGAGCGAGCCCGACTCGGGCTCGGACCTGGCATCCATGCGCACGCGGGCCGAGCGGGTGGACGGCGGCTGGATCGTCAACGGGTCGAAGCTCTGGACGACCCACGCGCATCGCTGCAACCGCATGGTGTGCCTGATCCGCACGAACCCGGACCCCGACAGCAAGCACGCGGGCTTGTCGCAATTCCTGATCGACATGGATTTCGATGGCATCGATGCGCGGCCGATTCGCGATCTCTCGGGCCACGAGCATTTCAACGAAGTGGTCTTCAAGGACGTCTACGTTCCCCACGACCGACTCGTCGGTGAAGAAGGGCAGGGTTGGCAGCAGGTGATGGCGGAACTCGCGTTCGAACGAAGCGGGCCCGAGCGCTACCTGAGCAGCTTCCATCTCCTGCAGGAGCTGATTCGCGAACTCGGGCCGAACGACACGTCGGCGGGCCGGCGGTTGGTGGGCCGCGCGATGGCGCACCTGGCCACGCTGCGGCAAATGTCGCTCTCGGTCGCGGGCATGCTGAACGAAGGGAAGGCGCCGGCGCTCGAAGCTTCGGTCGTGAAGGATGTCGGCACCGGGTTCGAGCAGGACCTCCCCGAATGGGTCCACGAACTCTTGGGGCTCGAGCCCGATCTCGAAGGTGACAGCGACCTCATCCAGGTGCTGGCCTACTTGACGCAGGTCGCGCCGTCGTTCTCGTTGCGAGGCGGTACCCGCGAAATTCTGCGCGGCATCATCGCCCGCGGGTTGGGTCTCCGATGAACGAGCTCGCGACGATGCTGCACGAGTCGGTGACACGACTCTTCGAAGATCTCGCCGGCCGAGAAACCCTCGAAGCGGCGGAGGAAGGCACGTGGCCCGAAGCGCTTTGGAAAGCGCTCGAGGAAACGGCGGTCACCCAGGCGCTCGTCCCCGAAGAGGTCGGAGGTGTCGGGGCATCTTGGCGCGAGGCCGAAGTCGTGTTGCGCGCCGCCGGGCGGCACACCGCACCGGTCCCGCTCGCCGAGACGATCGTCGCCGCCTGGCTCTGCGCTCGCGCCGGTCTCGAGACCCCTTCGGGCATTCTGACGCTCGCACCCGAGGCGACGGTCCGCCGAGACGGCGGCCGTTACAGCGGCACCCTCAAGCGCGTGCCGTGGGGTACGCGCGCGACGGCGGTGTTGGCCGAAGCCGGGGATGAGCTCGTGCTACTCGACCCGTCGGGTGCCGAGGTCTCCGAGGGCTCGAACCTCGCGAAGGAGCCGCGGGACACCCTGGGCTTCAGCGGGGCCGAGCCGATCGCGGTTGCCGCGAACCCCGTCGCCGGTGGCGTGAAACGCTTTGGCGCGTTGGCTCGCGCGTGTCAGATGGCCGGTGCCCTCGAACATCTCCTCGGGGAGTCCGTGCAGTTCGCGAACGACCGCGTCCAGTTCGGCCGCCCGATCGCGAAGTTCCAAGCGATCCAGCATCAGCTCGCCGTGCTGGCTTCGGAAACCGCCGCCGCGCGTGCTTCCGCGAGCGGAGCCTGTCACGTCGCCAACGGTTCGGACCCAGGCTTCGAAATCGCGGTCGCCAAGGTGCGCTGCGGCGAGGCTGCGGGCATCGGTGCCCGGATCGCGCACGCGGCCCATGGAGCGATCGGTTTCACCTACGAACACGCGCTCCACTTCGCGACACGGCGTCTCTGGTCGTGGCGAGCGGAATTCGGCGCGGAATCGTACTGGGCGGACGAACTCGGAAGCGGCGCGCTCACGCGCGGAGCGGATCGGCTCTGGGACTACGTCACGAGCCGGTAGCGGAGTCGCCGATAGCGGCGTAATCCAGCGACCGTTAGGTTGTCGCGCGAGGGGGGTCCATGAGCGATTACCTGCGCGACGGCGTACTGATCTACCTCCGCGACGACGCGGCCGACGGCCTGGTAGATTGGGACACACACTTCCGGTTTCTCAAGGGCGATGGCGTCGACGTCGAGGCCGAGCGTGAGACCTTGCGCGCGGTCCTCGATGCCGCCGCCGAGATCTGCGAAAGCATCGAAGAAGACGCGCGCGCCGGCTGGGATGAAGCGGCGGTTCTCGAAGCCGGCGAGGTCCGACACCCGGCCCACATCGCCAAAGCCTACGAACTCCTTCGCGAAGCGGGCATCGTGAGCTTTGGCGTGGAGGAAGCTTACGAGGGCGTCGAGTTGCCGAGCCTCGTGGCGACCGTCGTCTTGCAAATGATCTCCCGAGCGGACGCCGGGTTGATGACCATCGTCGGTCTCCAGGCCGGTGTCGCCGAGGACATCCAGAAATACGCGTCCGAGGAACTGAAAGCGGCCTACCTGCCTCGCTTCGCACGCGGCGAAGTCCAAGGGGCCATGGATCTGACCGAGCCCCAAGCGGGTTCCGACCTCGGTGCGATCACCACCCGGGCGACCGAGGAAGACGGGAAGATCTACCTCGACGGTCAGAAGATTTTCATCACCAACGGCGGCGCCGAAATCCACCTGGTCCTGGCGCGCGACGACGATACGTTCGAGCAGAGCAAAGGGACGACCCAAGGGCTTTCGTTGTTTCTCTGCCCGCGCACACTCCCGGACGGAACGAAGAACCACGTGACCGTCGAAAGACTCGAGGAGAAGCTCGGGATTCACGGGTCGCCGACCTGCGCGATCCGTTTCGACCGCGCCGAGGCGTTCCGCATCGCGGAGAAAGGTGCCGGGTTCCGGGCGATGCTCGACCTGATGAACAACGCTCGGTTGGGCGTTGCCGCACAGGGCGTCGGAATCTCGGAGGCGGCGATCTCCGAGGCTGTGCGGTACGCCCGGGAGCGCAAGCAGTTTGGTGTGCCGATCGCCGATCACGCGTTGATGAAGAACATGCTCGCTCGGATGATTCTCGCCGCCGAGGGGAGCCGCGCGCTCCTCTATCGTTGTTGCGTCCTCGTCGATCGCAACCGCGCGATCACGGCGAAGCTCGCACGAGACGCGGATCTGTCGGAGCCCGAGCGCGTCGAATTGGAGAAGACGCTCGAGCGCAACCAGACGCGGATCCGGCTCTTGACGCCCCTCGCGAAGTACTTGGCGACCGAAGCCTGCGACCGGATTTCGCGCGAAGCGATCCAAGTCCACGGCGGTCTCGGCTTCATGTCGGAATCGACCGTCGCGAAGCTCCACCAGGACGCGATCATCACCACGATCTACGAAGGCACGTCCGAGATCCAGGCATCCTTCGCGTTGAAGGAGATGAGCAAGGGCGCGCTGCTGGTGGTGTTCGAGGAGCTGCGCAACGAGCTCGACACCATGACGGACGAACCCCTGGACGAGTACGCGTCGAAAGTGCGGGGCGGGGTCGAGAAGATTCTCCAGGCGTCGCCAGCGCTGCTCTCGGATTTCAACTACGCGCTCTTGAGTTCCAAGATTCTCTCCGAGGCGGTGGCTTTCGTGATCGTCGCGACGGAGCTTCTCAAGCAGGCGCGGGTGGATCCGCGGCGGATCGATCTAGCCGCGAGCTGGATCGATCAGCGCATGCCCGAGGTCGAGATGCACGCCCGGCGGATCGCCGAGGGCAGTGTGTCGCGCATCGAGCGCTGCGAGCGGATTCTCGAGCTCGAGGGGTAGGCTCACGCTGCACGGGGGACCGGGGTCGGGCCGCGGGAGGTGGGGGTACCGTGCTCAAACATCCTCGCGCCGCGGGCTTTCGAGATGCGTCGCGCTGGTAGGGGCGCTGCGGAACTGCGCGCGGCACCCCCACCTCCCACGGCCTCGCGGCGCCCAGCCTGTTCGCGTCGCGCTCGCTCGCTAGCGGCCTCGGAAGACCGGGTCGCGCTTTTCGATGAAAGCTCGCTGGCCCTCCCTCGCGTCTTCGCTTTGGCGGAGGGGGCGGCCGATCGCTTCTTGCCTTTCGTAGGCTTCCGGGAGGGGCAGAGGCAGGATCTCGCGCACGCCGCGTCGCGTTTCGCGCACCGCGAGGGGGGCGTTGCGCGCGATTCGGTCCGCCAGGGCGAGCGCTTCCGCGAGAAGCTCTGCGGGCGGCACGATGCGGTTGATGAGTCCGATCGCGGCGGCGCGCTCGGCATCGATCGGTTGTGCCGAAAGCAACAACTCGTGGGCATGCACCCAGGGAATTTGCCGCGGCAAGAGGACGGTCGCATTTCCCGTCGGGTACATGCCGATGCCGACTTCCTCGAGTGCGAACGTGGCACCCGGCACGGCCAGGCGGATCTCCGAAGCGAGCATCAAGTCGAACCCGCCCGCGCGCGCGTGGCCGTTGATCGCACAGATGAGTGGCTTTCCCAGATCGAAGCCGGCGAGGAGCGCGGTCCGCACGCTCCGAAGCCCTTCGAAGTCCTTCGGATCGATTTTCTCGCCGCGATGTAGCCGTTGCGACGCCGGAATGGTCGCCCGCATGTCCATGCCCGCGGAAAACACCCGCGAGCCCGCTCCGGTGAGAACGACGCAGCGAACGTCGTCATCTTCCGATAGCTCTCGCCACACCGCGGCTAAATCGCAAAGGTGCGCGGGGTCGAGGGCGTTCGCCTTATCCGGTCGATTGAGCGTGACGAGTGCGGTATGGGGAACGTCGACGGGCCGCACGAGATCGATGGACATGGCCCATCAATACAACCCGAGCATGTGCCCGGCCAGCACAAAGATGACGATGCCGAGCGCCGGCTTGAGCAGGCGGTCGCCGCCGCGGATCGCCATGCGGGCGCCGAGTTCT
Source organism: Myxococcota bacterium (assembly GCA_965223705.1). Classification (GTDB taxonomy): domain Bacteria; phylum Myxococcota_A; class UBA9160; order UBA9160; family UBA6930; genus UBA6930. The sequence continues at coordinate 1,953,645 of OZ245015.1, forward strand.
CCGCCGAGCGCGAACCCGGCCCCGAGAACCATCGCCGGCACCCACGCGATCTGATCGGCAAACACAAAGATGGGAAGCGCCATCGCGGTGAAGCAGAAGTTCACGGCGATCTTGAGTGCGTTCGCGCGCAACAAATCGAGGCCGGTGAGTCGCAAGACCAGCAGTAGCAGCAAGCCGACGCCGGCTTGAAACGCGCCGCCGTAGAGCCCGAGACCGAACAGGGCGACGTGCCGCCAGGGCGACGGCGGACGGGGCGGGTCCGCTTCGGCGGGTGAGCCGCGCCACCACGTGAAGACCCACAACACGATCATCACGAGGCCGAAGGCGCGCTCGAAAACACCGTCTGGGACGTGCGTGACGAACCATGCACCGATGACGGAACCCAACGCGACGGGGATCAGAACGGGCGCGGTCTGTGCCAGGGAGACCACGGATTCCTTTTGGAAGCGGCGGAGGGCGGTGCCTGTTTGGAGGAGCACACCGACGCGGTTCGTGCCGTTTGCGACGCCGCCGGGCAGACCGAGCAAGACCAGGACCGGGACGGTGAGGAAAGATCCCCCGCCCGCGAGGGTGTTGATCACGCCGGCGACGAGGCCCGACGCCGCGAGTCCGAGAAGTGCGAGGCCTTCCATTGGGCTCCGAAGCTTAGGATCTGCTACCGACGCCGCCATGGAGCGCCGAGCTTTCGGAACCTGGTCTTCGTCCCTCGATGCGGCACGCGTGGCGCAAGCCGGGGTCCGCTTCGGGCAACCCGCAGGCTTTCGCGGCGACCGATTCTGGATCGAGGGACGTCCCGACGAGGGCGGGCGCCAGGTGCTGGTCCGCTCGGACGCGGGTGGCGGGATCTCCGACGTCGTTCCGGGCGACGTCAATGTTCGGAGCACGGTCCACGAATACGGCGGCGGCGATTACGCCGTCTGCGCGCACGGCATAGCGCTGGCCGCTCCTGAAGGCGGGGCATCCTGGCTTGAGGGGCTCGGCACCGGAACGCCGAGCGCACTTCCCGGCGCGCGCCGCGACGCTCGCTACGCAGATTTTGCGATCTCTCCCGACGGCGAGGTCGTCATGTGCGTCGAAGAGACGCACCACGACGATCGCGAACCGACGAACCAGCTCGTCGCGCTCCACAGGAGTACCGGCCGGCGCGTGGTCGTAGAAGCCGCGCACGATTTTGTGAGTTCGCCGGTATTTTCGCCGCGCGGCGACCGCTTGGCCTACCTGGTCTGGGATCATCCCCGCATGCCCTGGCAGGGGACGGAGCTCAAAGCCTGCGCGCTGACCCAGCGCGAATTCGGCAGCGCGCGATCTGTTGCGGGCGGCGAGCGCGAATCGATCTTCCAGCCCGCGTTCTCTCCCGACGGAACGCTGTTTTTCGTGTCCGATCGCAGCGGGTGGTGGAACCTCTACGCCATGCGCGGCGACCGGGCGGAGGCTCTCGCTCCGCGCCGTGCGGAGTTCGGGCGCCCCCAGTGGGTGTTCGGGATGCAGACCTACGGCTTCGCTGCGAACGGCGAAGTGATTTGTCGCGTCGGTCAGGGCGGACGCTCGTCGCTCATGCGCGTCCATGCCGAAACCGGAGCTGCTACGGAGATCCCGCTGCCGTTTTCGAGTATCGACGGCGTCGCCGTCTCGGAGATGGAAGTGATTCTCGTCGCCGCCTCGGAGCGTGAGAACAGCACGGTGGCAGTCCTCGACCTTGAAACGGGCGCGTTGTCACGCTTGCGCGGCGGCGGCGCAGGTCTGTCCGAAGAGACGATCTCCGTCGCCGACCCGCGAACGTTCGCTACGTCCGGTGGCGAGAGCGCTCACGGTTTTTTCTACGCGCCGCGGAGCGATCGCTGGCTCGGGCCCGAGGGCGCTTCGCCGCCGCTTCTCGTTCGTACTCACGGCGGACCGACTTCGGCGTCGGGTGCTGCGCTCGACTCGTCGATTCAGTTCTTCACGAGCCGCGGGTTCGCCGTCTTCGACGTGAACTACCGGGGAAGTACGGGCTACGGCCGCGCGTATTGGGAAGCCCTCGGCGGGCAGTGGGGAGTGCTCGATGTCGACGATTGCGAGGCCGCTGCGGCGGACGCCGTCGCTCGCGGCGAGGCGGATCCCTCACGGCTGGCGATTCGAGGTGGCAGCGCCGGCGGCTACACGACGCTGTGTGCACTCGCGTTCGGTACGGCTTTCCACGCCGGGGCGAGCTACTACGGCATCGGCGACCTCAGTCTCCTCGCAGAGGACACGCACAAATTCGAGAGCCACTACACCGATTGGTTGATCGGGCCATACCCCGAGGCGCGGGCCCTCTACCGCGAACGTTCGCCGCTACACGCGGCGGACAAACTCACGTGCCCCGTGATCTTCTTCCAGGGCATGCGCGATCGGGTCGTCCCTCCGAACCAAGCGGAAACGATGGTGGCAGCGCTGCGCGATACGGGAATCCACTGCGAGCACGTGACCTTCGCTGAGGAAGGTCACGGCTTCCGCCGGGCCGACACCATCGTCGCGTGTCTCGAGCGCGAGCTCGCGTTCTATCGCCACGTCTTCGGCCTGACGGGGAAGGCCTAGTGCGCGTGCAGTGGGGCCTCGCACTCGCGGCGTGCGCGCTTCTCGCCTGTGCGCCCCAAGGGCAACCCCCCGAGAGCACTCGGGCCGCTCGAGTCGACACCACGTGGCTGCGCGAGGGCCACCCCTACCTGTATCCGCGAGCCGGGCGACTTCGGTTGTTCACGTGTCGTTGGAGCACGGAGAACCCGATCGGCGTCTATATCGACGCTCCGGATGATCTGCGGGAAGTCGTGCGAAGCGCTCTGTCGGTGTGGCAAGGCCTAGCGCTCGGGGTGCGCTTCTATGAGGTCCTCGCCCGGGAGGCCGCGCTCCATCTTTACGTCCAAGACGAACCCGTTTCCACGGCGCGTGGGTTCGGCACGGGGCGTACGGTCACGGACTGTGCCGTCGAGGACTCGGGAGGCGAGGGGCTCCGCGCCGAGCTGACCCGAGCCCGCGTCGATCTATCGCGGGAAACCCCGGCCGACGCTCGTGGACAAGCGCGTTCCTTGAGCGACGCGGAGTTCGCCGGAGCGGCACTCCATGAACTGGGTCACGCGTTGGGCTTTCAGGGGCACACGGCGCGGCGCGGCGCCGTACTTTCGCGTGATCTTTCCGTCGCGCGGCGGCTCGGTAAGCGCGTCTTGTCCGGCGAACGGATCGACGCCCCCGAACTCCTGGCCCTCTACCAGACGCCGAGTGGCCATGTGTTGAAGGAAGTCAGCGTGGACGCCTGGCGCACGGACTTGATCGATCGCATGGCGCGGCTCGCGTCTGAAGCGGCCCTCGAGGGTCCCTTCGCACGGGTCGGAGACGCCGCGGCGCGCGTCTTTTGGCGCGACGACAAGGGCCTCGAGTACGGCTTCCAAATCCCCGAACTCGAGCGCACCCTGCGAACCCCCGAGAAACTCCTCGTGCTGCCAGAAGCGCGAGCGCGCGCCGCGCTGCCGCGAAGTCGAGATCTATCCCCCGCCAGCGAGCCCTAGAGAAGTCCCCGGACAAGGCAAGCAGCGGACAAGCCTGTGCCCCACCTGCCACGGCCAGGGCTAGGTCCGCGCTTAGAGCGGGTCTATCCGACGCTCGGATCGAGCTGCTTCGCCTTGGCGAGAGCCGCGTCCGCCGCTCCGTGCTCTCCGAGCTTCTTCAACACGACCGAGAAATAGAAGAAGGCTTGGGCGTCGTCCTGGCGCAGCTCGAGTGCCAATTCGAGGTGCTCGCGAGCTCGCTCGGGCTCGGACGGGCGCTTCTTGTACAAAGCCCAGCCATAGGCGGATTGATACGCTCCCTCGTCGGGCCAGAGTTTGACGGTGTTCGCGAGGAGCGGCGCCGCTTCGCCGAAGCGACCGGCCCGCATCATGATCTCGGCCTGTCGGTAGAGGGTCTCGGCTTGCATCAACCGATCGGTGTCGAAGCTGTCGACGCCGCCCGCATCATAGTCGCGCCGAGACGCCGAGTCCGAGAGAACCGTGTGCGCTTTTCCGATCGCGGCGAACACCTCTCCCGCCTGGGACTTCAAGGACTCGAGACCGCGGCGCTTGAGCGCATCGGGGTGAAAACGCTTCGCGGCGAGGAGATACGCCTTTTTCACGGCGGCGGGTTTGGCGTCGCGTGGAATCCCGAGCAGCTCGTAGTAGTCGAGCTCCCCGAGCGCTGCATACTTCGCCTCGATTTCCTCAGCGAGCTCCTCGTCGCGCGCGGCCTCGCGCGCTTCTTTTTGCTGCACTTCTTTGGGAGCTTCTTCCTGGACGCCATCGCCGACGATGATCTCGATCTGCGGGCCCGGGTCGAGGGCTTCTTCGGCGTTATCCTCGGGGACTGCGCTCGCGGCCCCCGGCGTCTCGGAAAACCCGATGATGTCGAGTTCGCCGAGCGCCGCGACTGCGGCCACGAGTGACGGATCGGATTGGAGACCGAGCTGGTCCCACAGCGTTTTCTCAGAATCGAGCCCGGCGATGGCCGACGCCGTCGAAGGGTCGAGGCCGCAGCGGTTCGCGATTTCGTCGGCGGAGCATCGACTCGACGGATACTCCGTCAAGCGGGCTTCGAGCTGTTGCAAGATGACGTCCGGCCGCGCGTGTCGGGCGAGACCGGTGATCACGAGGGCCACGCCGTTGACACGAAAGGCCTCGGTGCCTTTCGCGGCGCGGGACTCGGGGTCGAGGCGGTATTCGCCCGTGGTCCACGCGAACGCTTCCGTCACCCGGCGCTCCGTTCGCTTGCGCAGGAATCGGACGAGGTCCTTCGCGGGTACGAGTTTAAGCGCCATGAGCGCGGCTTCTTCACTGGCCTTCTTCTTGACCATGATTTGGCGGGCGCGGTCCGCGGCGGCACCGTCGACGACTTCGTCGGCTACGAGCTGGTGAAGGAGCGATTCTTCCGCGACGTTCGAATCGGCTTGCGCAATGTGCTCCCCGTCGAACACGACGCACTTCAGTTTGCGTCCCTGCTTCAAGTGGACGCTGCCGACATAGTTCTCGCGCATGAGCTCGAGAAAGAGCGAGGCCAAGCTCGCCGTGTCGAAGCGGCCTTCTTGTTCCATCTAGACCGAGCTCCGCAGCGCTTCGGCGATCTGAAAGCCCGTCGCGATGGCGTCGGGCAGATCTTTCCGGATCACGAGCCGGTCTTGTTCGAGAGACGCCACCACGGCTTCGGAGAGCGGCGAAACGCCGGCCAGCATGGGTTCGGCTCCCCAGCTCTCGATGGCCGAGAGAATCTGTTCGAGGGCGACGGCTCCGTAGGCCTCGTCGATGACCGCGCCCGTCAGGTCGACCACGATCACGCGGACGTCGCGCGCTCCCGGATCGCGCCCGATGAGCTCCACCGCTCGCAGGGCTTCGTCGACTCCGGAGAAAGGAATGACCATCACCGGGCCCCACACGTGAATCACCGGCGCGCTTCCGTCGAAGTGCTCATCGGATTCGGCCGGTTGCCGAGCCGCCAGTTTGCGGCCGACCAAGTTGCGGAACTCGTCGAAGGGCAGGGCATCGAGGAGCTGGATCGCGCGGGCGTCGCCCGATGCGCGCCAGGCGGCAGCTTCGCGGGTCTGAAAAGAACAAACGCGACCGCCGCTCGCGGTGCATTGCATTTCGAGGCAGAGCATGTCCGCGCCGAAGATCCCTGAAGCCCAACCGGACGTGTAACCCATACTCGCGTAGCAAACGGGTGCGGCGGTCTCGTCCGACGCGTCGCGGATTGCCCGCGCTTCTTGGCTCTGCGGCCAGTGGCCGCGCAGCTCGAGCGCGCCCGGCGCGATGGGTTGCAGCTGCATCGGCAGCCGCGTCGCCCGGGGCTCGCCGCTTGCCGTCGCCTGCGATCTCGATCCGATCCCTTCGCGTACCACCGACGCGGCGTCGTACAGGCCGTGAACAAATCCCAGCTGAAGTAGGGCTGCGCCCGCTTGTTGTTCACCGACCTCTTCCACCAGTTCGAGGTGAAGCGATCCGAGAAAGCACGGATCGATGAGAAAGCGCGGTATTTCCTCGAGGCTCGACTCGGGGTCGAGACCGAGTGCCTCGAGGATGGGCAATGCCAAGGGGGGGGACGTCATTGTTGGGGGGCTCCTGACGGCTGCTTCTTACAAGAGCTGTGCCACTCCTTCGCGAAATCGCTTTCCCCTTGTCTATCGGACGGTTAGGCCTTTCATTGTGAATCTGTTTCGGCGGGGTGATTCCCGAGTTCGGGACGGCTCACCCGCAGCCCTTCGGTGCCTCTCCGGCAACTTGCGCAGCGCCCGCGCGCGTCTTTCGAGCGCACGGCGGCGAAACTCTCGGGTGGAAGGCCCCGGGGAGCGAGAGAACCCGGGTTCAGGTTTTGGGCTGCCTCTCGGTTGCGGGCGGGACGCGAGCGGGCGCGTCCCAATGCTGGCACGTCTCAGTTTTGGGACAGCCCGAGGCGCTCGCGGCGATAGCCGTGCGCCTGGACGGCTTCGCACCAGGAGCGATGCTCGAGATACCACGCCACGGTCCGGGCCAGACCCTCGTCGAGTGCCGTGGTCGGCCGCCAGTCGAGTTCCGCTTCGATGTGGGCGGGGTCGATGGCGTAGCGGCGGTCGTGCCCGGGGCGATCCTCGACGAACGTCTTCAGGTCGTGATACCGACCCACAGCGGCCGCAGAAAGTCTCTCATTTTCGGCGGCGGGGAACGCGTTTTCGAGGGCATCGCACAACGCGTCGACCAACTCGAGATTCGTTCGCTCGTTGCGTCCCCCGACGTTGTACGAACCCCCGGGCTTGCCGGCATCGAGGACGCGCAGAATGGCGCGGCAGTGGTCCTCGACGAAGAGCCAGTCGCGCACGTTTTGTCCATCGCCGTAGATCGGCACGGGCCGTCCCTCGAGTGCGTTCAGGATCGTGAGCGGGATCAGCTTCTCGGGGAACTGGAAGGGACCGTAGTTATTGGAACAGTTCGTGAGCAGCGTCGGCAGACCGAACGTTTCGTGGTACGCGCGCACGAGATGATCCGCGCCCGCTTTGCTCGCGGCGTAGGGCGAACGCGGCGCGTAGGGCGTCGTTTCGACGAACAAACCCTCGGCGGGCAGGGAGCCGAACACCTCATCGGTCGAAATGTGCAGGAAGCGGAAATCGTCCTCCTGGGCCGCGCCGCTCTGGACGAGCTCCCGACTCGCTTCGAGGAGCTCGAGCGTTCCCGATACGTTGGTGCGGACGAAGATCCTCGGGCCGTCGATCGAACGGTCGACGTGGCTCTCAGCGGCGAAGTTGATGACCGCATTGGGAGGGAATCGGCGGAACACCGAGCTCACGGCGCCGCGATCGGCGATATCGCCTTCGATGAACGTGAGCCGCTCTTCGGCTTCGAGCTCGGCGAGGCTCTCGCGGTGGCCGGCGTACGTCAAGGCGTCGAGCACGACGATCTGATGGTCGGTCTCCGCCAGGGCGAGTCGCACGAAGTTCGCCCCGATGAAGCCCGCGCCTCCGGTCACGAGCCAGGTCGACATCGCGTCTAGACGTAGTTCCCGCTGCGGGTCTGCGGCAGGCGATTGTTCGCCTTGCGGAAGCGATCGACTTCGTCGAGCAAGTCCTGTGTCGAGACGGGTCCCACCGGTTCGTCGATCGACTCCGTCCGCGCTTTTCGCCGCAACACGCCGTGCATGAGCTGGATCCATTCGCCGGTGGACGGACCCCGGAAGCGCCGGACCACTTGCTCCCAGTCGACCGCTTCAAACAGCGACCGGCCCGCGCGCTTCTCGGCGCGTGCGGCATGGATCTTCAGCGCCGCCACAATGTCGTCGGGGTACTTCGGCGTCACCTCGACCACGCGCTCAAAGCGCCCCGCCGAAAAAAATGCGGGCCTGAGGGTGTCCGGGTAGGCCGTCGAGCCCACGACGAGCACTTGCTCCGCCGCGATCGCGCGATCGACGAAATCGAGCATGAAATCCATGATGGGGCCGATCGGGAGATCGGTCCGTCGTTCGCCGATTTCCTTCGCTTGAGAGAACTCGAGCTCTTCGAAGTAGACCGTGATGTTCGGCATGTCGGCGAGTACATCGGTCCAGGCTTGGATGAGCTCACCCGCCTTCGTGCCGGAATGAACGATATCGAGCACCAGCTGCGGGACGCGAATGCGCAGGGAAGGCGTGTCCGCCCGGGTGGCCAAAGCCCGTGCCAGGAGGCCCTTGCCCACGCCGACGCCGCCGATGAGCAGCAGACCCGAGGGCGGGTGCGTCCCCCAGTTGGCGTAGACTTCCGGGTTCGTGATGGCGCAGGCGTAGGTGAGCACCTCTTCCTGCGCTTCCGCCAGCCCGCCGATGTCGTCGGGACTCACTTGTGGGTCGGCCAGAAGCACCGTCGCCCGGTCGAGGGCCGCGTGCTTGCGCGTCGCGCTCGTCCATAGGTTTTGTGCACGGATTCGGTGGTCGTCCATGGCGGGGAGGGTAGCGGCTATCCTCGGCCCCGTGTCCGTAGAACTCACGCCGAGGGAAATCGCGAAGGGCCGCCGCTACTTGCGAAGCGCCGATCCCGTGATGGCGGAGCTCATCGCGAGAGTCGGACCCTGCAAGCTCGAGCCGAAAGGGCGCCCGTATCGCTACCTGATGCGCGCCGTCCTGCACCAACAGCTCGCCGTCGCAGCCGCGGCGAAGATCGAAGGACGCGTGCGGGCCCTCGGCCGCGGTCAGATTCCGGCGGCGGCGCGGATCCCGTCGATTTCCGATCAGGCCTTCCGCGAAGCCGGGCTGTCGCGTCAGAAGATCGCGGCATTCCGCTCGATCGCCGAAGCGTTCGAGAGCGGCCTCGTGCGACCCGCCGCCCTACCGCGCATGTCCAACGAAGAAGTGCTCGCGTGTGTGACCCAGATCCGCGGTGTCGGCGAGTGGACCGGCCACATGCTGCTCCTCGCTTCGCTCGGCCGTCGCGACATCCTGCCCGTGGGCGATTACGGCATCCAGAAAGCCGCCGAGAACGTCTACGGCCTAAAGACGCTGCCGAAACGTAAAGAACTCGAGGCGCTCGCCGAACCCTGGCGCCCCTACGCCAGCATCGCGAGCTGGTACCTCTGGCGCTCCCACGATTTGCCGGGCGCCTAGCTCGCGCCCTCGCCGGAACGCCCCCCGTTCGCCATAATCCGCGCCACCGGCGTCCCCATCGTCTAGTGGTCTAGGACTCCGCCCTTTCAAGGCGGCAACACGGGTTCGAGTCCCGTTGGGGACGCCAACTTTCATCACAATCTCATGTGCTCCGGCGACCGCCTTCGACGTGGTACCGGTGGGGCTATGCGCTCGCGTCCCCGCAACTCTTGATGCCACCGGATCGGTGGTCGACCCAAACCTGGGTCGTTAGGTTGCGCGATGGGGGGTGGGCCGATGTCTCGACCGCTCAGCCTGTTTGTCTCATGCCTTCTTCCTGCGCTGACAGCTCGTCCGCGGATTCGAGTTCCACATCGACAGTAGATTCTCCGTCCTCAAGGGAGAGAAGGAAGTGCTGAACCGCGTCTACCACGGCGAAGGAGTCGGGCATTTCGCGCAGACTGCGCTAGGTGGCGCTTTCGCGATGAAGTCATCGATGAGAAAGACGACGAACGAGGCGATGCGGAACCTCTTTGAGCAGTTTCGCGAAGACCTCCGGAAGGAATGCACCGTCGTGCCGTGTTCGGATGAGTAGCTGTCAAGCCCTCGCACCAACCCGCGGCGCTGGATCCGCATGCGGGGATTTCCCGGTATCGCGTTGACCTTCTCCCCCGCTTCGTGCGTACTACCCGGGCGATGTACTTCTGGAACCTCGAAGCGCTGAAACAAGAGTTACGCGCTGGTCACCTCGGCAATGAGGCCGCGCTCCGCTACCTGCTGTGGTACGGCGGCGTCGTTTTAGTGGCCTTCACATTCCCTTACGCGGATAGTTGGACCCACTGGGTCACGCCGGCGTGGCTGGCTGTGGAGATCCTGGTCTTCGTGCTGGGCACGCTCCGCGTCTACAGGTTGAACGGGAGCGCGTTGGGTACTGACTTTCTTGGGCGCTACGTCTCACTGAGCTGGGTGTTCGGCCTTCGCTTTATAGTTCTTGTGAGCATACCGGCGACAGTGGCCCTCGTTCTGTGCGAGTCCATGGTTATCGGCGACGACGCGGAAGGCGATACCGTTCTCGGCGCGTTGGTCGGCATCGGCCTGTCGGCTGCCTACTATTGGCGACTCGGGGATCACTTCGAAGATCTTCGTGTCCAGGATAGGAGCGCGGACAGCAGTTTGGCCGGACCGCAATCGTTGGATTGAAGTGCACGGGCGCCGGTTCAAAGACCCGTGGGGCTCGCCTGATGTAACACCGTTTCCCGGTGGAAGAGCCCGCCGATACAACGCCCAGTACTGAACCAGACCCGAGCCTTGTTCGCCGCATTGCCGCGCCGCTTTCAAACGTGGTGCTAGTTGACTTGCCTTCTCTTTACCTTCTCTCTGGCCATCCCGAGGAGTATGCTCGTTCCATCATCTCCAATATCTAGGAGCAAACCAATGGCCATGTTCGACACACTGATCAGACAGGGAACGATTGTCGATGGCACCCGCATGCCGAGGTACGTGGGCGACATCGGGATCAAGGACGGACGCATCGCGCGGATGGGAAAGTTGAACCCACGCGATGCGGATCGGGTGATCGACGCCGATGGACTTGTGGTGTGTCCGGGCTTCGTCGACCTGCACACCCACTACGACGCACAGCTCCACTGGGATCCCTACTGCACGATTTCGGGCTGGCACGGTGTGACGTCTGTGGCGATCGGCAACTGCGGCTTCGGCTTCGCTCCTGCGAAGCCCGAGCACCGCGAACGCCTGCTGCGCATGATGACGCGCACCGAGCAGATCCCCTACGAGACCATGGTCGCGTCGATGGGGCTCGACTGGGAGTGGGAAAGCCTTCCGCAGTGGATGGATCACCTGGATCGGATTCCCAAGGGCGTGAACGTCCTGAACTACGTGCCGCTCAACCCGCTTCTTGTCTACGTGCTGGGACTCGACGGTGCGAAAGACGGCCGCAAAGCGACACCGGAGGAGCTCGCGAGGCTGAAGGGCCTGCTCAACGAAGCCATGGACGCGGGCATGATGGGCTTCGGTGTGCAGCGCTTCGGCGTGAACTCCGTGCAGGCGGACTTTGACGGCACGCCGATGCCCACGGACGTGCTCCCGGACGAGACGCTGCTGGCGTTGTGCTCCGTGCTGGGGGAGCGCGGCGACGGCTTCATCCAAGTCGCGAACGCCACCAACGGTGACCCGATCAAGAACAAGACGCCCGAAGACATCCTGTTCGTGGAGGAGATGGCGCGGGTTTCTCAACGACCCATTCTCTACAACGCGGTGATGGCGGTGGAGGAGGCGCCGAAAATCCACCTGGAGGCCCTCGAGTGGCTGAAGAGCGCCAACGAGCGAGGGCTGCGGATCTTCGGTCAGGCGGTGTCGGTGCGAGCGCCCTTCCAGTTCACGCTGGAGCACTGGAACCTGTACGACTCCAGCCCGGCCTGGAACTACGCCACCCAGGGAAGCATCGAGGAGCGCATGCGCAAGCTGGCGGATCCCGACGTGCGTGCCCGAATGATGGCCGAAGACGAGGATCTGGTGACAGTGGGGGTCGGCGGGCCGATCGCGGGCGTCTCCGTGAAGGACACGCCGGGCCACCCGGAGCTGGCGAAGTACCACGGTCGCAAGATCGGTGACATCGCCAAGGAAGAAGGCAAGCACCCCGTCGAGGCCCTGGTCGACATCGGTCTCGCCGGTGAGCTGAAAACCCTGTTCCTGACCGACGACATCGGCAGCACGGATCCCAAGAAGGTCGGCGCGCTGATCCGTGACCAGCATGTGATCCCGGGGCTATCCGATGGAGGCGCCCACACCAAGTTCTTCACGGGTGGCTCCTTCACAACGGACCTTCTCGCCTGGCTGGTTCGCGAGCGGGGCGAGCTGACCCTGGAGGATGCTCACTACCACCTGAGCTACCTGCCCTCACAGGCGGCCGGCTTCTCCGATCGCGGCTTCCTGCGCGAGGGGGCTCCCGCCGACATTGTGGTCTACGACTTCGAGAACCTGCGACGGGTTCCCGAGCTCGACTACGAAATCGCTTGGGACTTCCCGGCTGACGAATGGCGCCGCATCCAGCGGGCCGAGGGCTACCGGCACATTTTCGTGAACGGGGTCGAGACCTTCAGCGATGGCGTCTGCACCGACGAGACACCGGGCCAGCTGCTGCGGCTCCACCGTTGGCGCCAGAGCCAGGCGGCCTAGCTCGCTTGGCTCCTAGCTGGCAGGGGAAGCTTTCCCCTGCCGGCTGGAAGCTCTACCGCGGAGGCTCGGTGGCGACGCTGAGCTTCGCCTCGAAGTACTCGCGGAAGCGCGGGTCGAAAACGTCCTTCGCGCTGTCCCACCACGCGCGGACGCCAGGCGACTCACCGAGCCGATCGAACTGGCGGCTGTACGAACCCCAGATCTCCGCGCTGAGCTCACGGCGCTCGTTCAGGAAGAAGTAGCTCTGGTGGGCGATGAGGACGCCTTGCCAATGGCACCCGTACCGGAACTTCTCGACGGGTGCGAGCGAGTTGTAGTCCAGGCCGCCCTTCAGCAGGAGGTCGGCCAGTTCGCGGTTTTGCGCCATCGCACCGTACCCAGCCATCGCCTCGTCCGCTCCGGCGATCTCCGCGCTGGAGGTCAGCGCACGGGTGTTCTGGCGGATCTGGACGGCGAGGTAGGCAATGGTGAGGACCACGGCAAGTGCCCCAACGACTTCACCGATGGCTCCGACGGCTTCCCAGTTCACGGGTAACCTCGCGACAGATGGCCCTCGACCAACGGCTTGCAGGTTGTGTGTTGCTCGAACATTGCGAACACCTCGAATATCCCGGAAACCATCTCGTGAAGCAGCACGATCCGTGATTACACGTCGATCGTCGACAAGATGCGTTTCTCGACGAACTCCCGGAACTCTGGAGTCAGACTGAGCGGGTTTTCCTTCCACCACCTTCTCGCCCCGGGTTCCGAAAGCAGCGCCTTCATGGTCTTCTGCTCCGCGAGCCAGAGTTCTTCCTCTCCGGCCCCGCTGCGGCTCTGGTAGAAAATCGTCTCATGGACTCGGAAGGGCGCTAGAAACATGAACCCGTACTGAACGCGTTCTTGAGCGCTCAGTGATCCGAGGTCCCTGTTTCCCATTTCGAAGATCCGCGCGAGCTCCGGGTTGCCAGCCATCTGCAGGTTGATCGCATTGAACGAGTCGGTGATGGCGTGGAAGTTCGACGCCCGTGTGTCGCGCGTGTTTTGCCTGATCTGCAAACCGACGTAGACCAGCGACGCGACGACTGCGACACCTCCGATCAACTCCCCGATCGCCCCAAGCTCCAGGATGCCCATGTATTTGCCCTCCTCCGAGGGGCTGATAGCACCACATCGCGTACGGGTCGCGTGCTACGGAGAACCAGCCCTACGCGCCATCTGGAAAATGACCAGCCGCGTAGGAATGAAAGGGCTCCGCAAACGTATGGCTGTTCTCGGCCCAGTACCTCCGCCAACCCGTGCGAGTTGTGCGAGGTCCATGGCTACTCGTTTCCCGTTCGCGAAGCGTCGGAGAACACGGGGACGGCCGCTCCGGACGTGTCATCGATCAACGCTCGGAACCCCGGGGCGTATGCATTCCTCTGCTCGGCCCACCACGCCTGCGCTCCGGGCGCGGCAAAGATGCCTCGAATACGCATGGCCCAGGGCAGCCGCTGATAGCTCGCGGAGCGCGACGCCCGCGCGCTGTGCCGAACCTGGGCGGCGAGATAACCCAGGGTCGCAATCACGGCGACGCCCCCGACGAGCTCTCCGATCGCCCCGAGTTCCATGATGTTCATACCCAGTCCCTCCGTTTCAGGGGCTCATTGGACCACATCGGGTTCCTCTGCGCGTTCGCTGCCCCGGGGCGGCCGCGCTGGCAGGTCGTAGTGGTGCGGTCTGTTTAGCGAGCGGCGCAACAAAAGTTGCATCGCTCGCGTCCCGAGGCTCGAGTTGGCTGTCCGAACGCCGATGAGTGTGGCAGGGTCTCGATTGGTGTTCGGTTGTTCGGCGAGTCGCTCGGTGTGGGGCACGGCCCTGGTTCTGGCGCTTCTGTTCGCGTCGGGTTGTTCGGTCTACATGGCCGCGAACCAACCGGGGAAGAAGGACTTGAACGTCCTCGCAACCGGCACGAAACGCGTCACGGTCATCGGCGAGATCGGCGCGCCGATCCACTCCGAGATTCAAGACGGCAAGCGGGTCGACCTCTATGTCTTCCAGCAAGGCTTTTCCGAAGGCACGAAGGCTCTTCGGGCGTTCGGGCACGGCTTGCTCGACGTCGCCACGGTGGGAGCGTGGGAGCTTATTGGGACGCCGTACGAGGGTGCGACACGGGGCGACGAGATTCGCGTATTGGTGACGTACGACGATCAAGACCGCGTGCACAAGGTGAACTACTTGATCTCCAACGCCGAGAGCGGAGACCTCCCGATCGATCGCCCGGAGGATCCGGCCGCCGAGGATGGATCGGGCGCTTCGCCGTGAGAAAAGCGCTCTTGATTCTCTGCGCCCTCGGGTTGGGCGCCTTCCTCGCCGGCTGCACGTATTCCGTGGAGCCGCCGGCGCCGTCTGCAGCTGGCTTCGGGGATTGGCTCGAGCGCGACCACGGGAAGATCCCCATCGTGGTGGACGTTCCCGACCGATTGTCGTCGCTCAAGCCGCCGATGCCGATGTTCGCGAACAAGATCGTGATCCTGAACGTCGACGATACGTACACGAGGGCCGTCGCATTGGCCTCTCGGCTGACCGTCGGTACGCCCGAGCAAGCCGAAGCCGTTCCGTCGGAAGGCTTTGCCATCCGCGCAGAACTCGAGGAGCTCGACTGTAGGCCGGCAATCGGTTTCGACGAACACCGGTGCAACGTCCAGGCCCGCTACACCCTCTACAACGGCGGGGAGAACGGTGTCCTTCGCGATTACCGAGCGGGGACGCGCACGACGGGCGCGGCCGGGAATCGCCCCCTGGAGCGAGAGGCTCCAATGGACGCTTATCGAAGCTCCGTCGGTCGCGCGGTCGCGCGCGCACTCATCGAGAACGCAAAGCACGGCCTGGAAGCGCTCGCTGAAAAGATGCCCGTAGCAGGCCCCGCTACAACTCCGTAGCAGGGTCGAGCACGCGCTGCCCCGCCTCAGTCGAGCTTGTTCTCCGAGAGGAAGTCGATCACTCCCTGGCTCACGCCCTCCGGGTCGAAATAGGGCTCGAAATTCGATCCCTTCACGTCGACAGCCTTCGCTTGGGGCATCGCTGCGACTGTGTTCTGGTGACCTGGGTAGAGCACGTCGTCCGGGGCGCACAGGAGGAGGGTCGGGCACTGGATTTTCTCGATGAAGAGATCGAAACGGTAGTCCCACACGCACCGGTAGATCATTCCGCGGACCTTCCAGGCGCGCAGCGCGGCGGAGAACTCGTCGTTCATATTGTCGAGATCCTCTTTGCCGCCGAGGTTGTAGATGTAGTCCCACGTGATCCTGAGGTATTCCGCTTCGTGGCTAGGCCCGACCGAGCCGCTGAACTCCTCGCGGTAGGGCTTGGCTTGCTCCTCGGTCAGAAGGAGGGCGCCCACCATCATGCAGGAGAGAACGCGATCGGGGTACAGGGACGCCATCTCGGCGGCCATTCCCGCGCCGGTGTGATTGCCGAACGCGTGGAACTTCTCGATTCCGAGAGCGTCGAGGAAATCCATCGTGTACTGGGTGAGGGCGCTGATCGAGTCGAATTCCGGAGGATCGAACGAGCCGCCAAAGCCCGGCAGGTCGGGAGCGATGCAGCGGTAGCGGGGGACCAGCTTCTCGAGGGTCCGCTCGTACCCTTTGGCGCCGCTCACGTTTTGGTGGAGGAACACGATCGGCGGCTTGTCCTCGGGGCCGCCGTAGTAGTAGTGCATCTGCCCGCTCGGCGTATCGGCGTAGGCTTTCTTGATCATCGAGGTCCTCCGTGGCTGACGACTGGCCGCAGTATGGACGGAGATGGAGCCGCGGATCCAGCGATATGATGACGATTCGCGCGAGGTCGGGGACACTCGTCGCGTGAAGCGCGTGGTGATCGTCGGTGGGGGGTTCGGAGGTTTGACCGCCGCGAAAGCGCTCGGGGCCTCTGGTGAAGCCGA
Organism: Myxococcota bacterium; assembly: GCA_965223705.1. Classification (GTDB taxonomy): domain Bacteria; phylum Myxococcota_A; class UBA9160; order UBA9160; family UBA6930; genus UBA6930. The sequence continues at coordinate 1,969,798 of OZ245015.1, forward strand.
CGTCACCGTCGTCGATCGGCGCAATCATCACCTCTTCCAGCCACTCCTCTACCAAGTCGCGATGGCAGGGCTCAGTCCGGCCGAGATCTCCGCTCCGATCCGCAGCTTGCTCTCGAAGTCGGCGAACACCTCCGTCCGCCACGAGCGGGTCCTCGCCGTCGACCCCGACCGCCGTTGCGTCACCACCGAAAGCGGTGAAATCCCCTACGACGTACTGGTGCTCGCCGCGGGCGCGCGGCACACCTACTTCGGCCGCGACGAGTGGGAGGAGCACGCGCCTGGGCTGAAGTCGCTCGAGGAGGCGACGGAGATTCGCCGGCGTGTTCTCCTGGCGTACGAGCGCGCCGAAATCGAATCCGACCCGTCGAAGCAGAAAGCGCTGCTCACGTTCGTCGTCGTTGGCGGCGGCCCGACGGGCGTCGAGCTCGCCGGAGCGCTCGGTGAAATGAGCCGCTTCACCCTGGCGGCAGACTTTCGGAACATCGACCCGACACTCGCACGCGTGATCTTGGTCGAAGCCGGCCCTCGGATCCTTCCGAGCTTCCGCCCCGCGCAGGCAAAGCGGGCCATGCGGGATCTCGAAGGCCTGGGCGTCCAAGTGTGGACGGCGAGCGCGGTCACGGGAGTCGACGCTTCCGGCGTCGATGTGGGCGCCGAACGCATCCAAGCGGCGACGACGCTGTGGGCTGCTGGAGTCGAAGCTTCTCCGCTCGGTCGGTCGCTCGGGGCACCCCTCGATCGGCAGGGGCGGGTCCGCGTCGAAGAGGATCTGTCGGTGCCTGGGCACCCGGAGATTTTCGTCATCGGTGATCAGGCCCATTTCGAAGACGGCACCGGCGCGTTGCTCCCCGGTGTAGCCCCCGTCGCGATGCAGCAGGGGGACCACGTCGCGCAGACGATCCTCCGCGACCGCGTGGGAATGGGGCGGGAGCCTTTCCGCTACCGCGATCGCGGCCAGATGGCGACCATCGGACGCAGCAAAGCACTTTGCGATCTCGGCCGGGTCCGGTTCGGCGGTTTCCCCGCCTGGGTCGCGTGGTTGGTCGTACACATCTACTTCTTGGTCGGGTTCAAGAACCGCCTGTTCGTCGTCGCCCAGTGGGCGTGGTCGTACCTGACCTTTCGACGCGGCGCGCGCCTCATCGTGGCCCAGGATTGGCGGGAGAGTTCGTCACCCGGTGAGCGACGTGGTTGACTCAGCTGGCTTCCGCACGGATTCGCACGAATGGGTCGTTCGCGGGCGCCTCGGTCACCTCGCCGACGGCGAAGCCGGCTTCGCCGAGGAGCTTCTCCGCCTCGGGAACCGAGCGCAGGGTGTAGACCTTGGGCGGAAGCTGGGCGCGCGCCGCTTCACTGTCGGGTTTGAAGCCCAAGACAAGCGTGCCTCCCGGGCGAAGGACCCGTCGGATCTCGCCCAGTTCGAGTCGCGGCTCGCTCCAGAAGTACAGGACGTGGACCGCGATGGTGTGGTCGAACGAACCGCTCGGGAAGGGGAGGTGGGCTGCCGTAGCCTGCCGGATCTCGACATTGCCGCGCGTGATGCCGCCTCGGTTCTTGCGAGAGGCGAGGCGCACCATGACCCCCGACGGATCGACCCCGACGATCCGTCCCGCGATTCCCTCGTCGGTCAGCGCTTTCAAGCCGGTTCCGTGCCCACAACCGATTTCGAGGACGGTGTCTCCCGGCTCGATCGGCAATGCCTCGCGCGCGAAGGCGTTTGCGGTGCGGGTGTCCCAGGCCATGACTCGTGCGACGACTTCTCCGACGAGGCCTTTCGGGTGACTCGATTGTCGTGCGATCCACTCGGGTTTCATGGGGTCTCCAGTGCGCGGCTCGGCCGTCACCGCGGAGGGTAGTCTTGATCGAACCCCAGCGCGTCTCGAGCCTCGGCTGCGGACTGTTCGGCGGACTCGTCGCGTTCCTGGTGTTGGGCATCGCGTGGGGCGATATCCGCTTCAGTCTCGGGGTGGCGGGCGTTGCCGGCACCGCGTGCGCCTACCTCGCGAAACGTGTGCCGATCTGGGGCGCGCCCTCTGCGGTGATCTCGGGGAAAAACTTCGCGGAAGCCGAGCGCTACGCCGGTGTCCCCTACGGAATTGATCTCTCGCTCCTGCGCGACGCCAAGATCTCGCGCCGCGACAAGCTCTCCTTCGGTTGGATCCCGGTCCTGCTGGCATTCGCCCTGCTTCCGAGCGTGTGGATGCTGCTCGCGCTGGTCCTCGTGCCCGTGGGCTACGTCGCCTACGAAGTGTGCGGTGCGCGACGGGTCGCGCAGCTGCGCGACGACCGCGTCGACGTCGTCGGGACGGAACTCGTCTCTTGGTCGAGCCACGGCGAGGAGCGCGCACGGATCGACCTCGAGCGTCCCTTCACGTACGAGTACGTCTACAAGGATGAGTGTGCTGCCGTGTATCGCCTGAGGCAGGCCGACGCGGTGCTCGATTTTTCTTCCGAGAACGCCGACGCGCCGTGGTTGGCCAAGGACCTCTTGAAGGTCGAGTGGCCTCCGGTCAACCGCGGCGCTCGCAGCTTCGGCGTCTGAGACCTACACGCTCTCGGCGAATGCCCGAATATCGCGGATGGTGCCCGCGTACACCTCGGGCATCGCCCCGCGGAAGATGCAGTCGCCCGCGTGGCACGTTCCGTTCAGCGTGCGGCTCGAAGCCGAGACGCCCGCCGCCATCAACTTCCGGAAATACGCGAGGCCCTCATCGCGCAGCGGGTCGAGCTCGTTCACGGAGATCACGTGGGGCGGCAGACCCGTAAGATCCGACGGTTGTGCGACGTACGGCCAGCACAGCGGGTTTTCGCTGTTCGCACCTTCCGGATCGTAGGGTTTGGCGAGGGCACTCATGCCGCCGACGTTCAGCAGGTAGTCATTGTTTTCGAACAGGGACGGAAGCTCGGGGCTCGGATTCGTCCAAGCATTCGAGATGTACGGGCACTGCGCGTAGACGCCGGCGATCTTGTCGATCCATCCCTCGCGGTTGGCTTTGAGCGCGGTCGCGAGGGAGAGGTTCCCGCCACCGGATTCACCCGACACAATGATCTTCGAGACGCCGAGGGCGTCGCGGTTCTCGTGCACCCAGCGCACACCGCTCGCGCAATCGTTGAGCCCGGCCGGGAAGGGATGGTTGCCGAGCTTGCCGGCGCCGTTGCGAAACTCGACGCCGACGACGACCGCGCCGGTCGCCGCGAGCTCGTCGCGCCAGCGCACGTAGTTCGGGCCAGCGGCGCGCAGGATTACCATTCCGCCGCCGTGGGTGTGCACGACGCAGGGAAGCGGACCGCTCTTGTCCTTCGGCCGGTGAATGAAGAGCTCGATCTCGTTGCCGTCGACACCCTTGATGACCTCGGTGCGTGACTCGACACCGGGCACCGGCGGAAGATCGGAAAAAAGCACCGCGTTGAGCGCCTCGAAGGCGGTCTCCGCCTCGGCGCAGTACGCGAGCAAGTCTTCGAGCGATGAGGATCCATCGACCGGCGCCGGTTCGGGCGCCCCGTCGAGGGCGAACGGCGCAAGTGCGGCGACCATGCGCGGATCGGCGCGCGGGTCGTCCTTCATCGTCATCGTCGGGTTGCTGAGTCGTCCGGGAAGCGTCGGTTGCGTCATGAAAGGCGTCCTCTCAGGTGGTGGTAGGCAGAGATTGCCTCGCCCGGGTCGACTTCGCCGCCCTCTCGCAGGACCCCGCGGGTTCAGACGTCCGCGAGCGGCACGATGCCCAGGATTACCGGCACGTCGCCCACGCTGCGGGTGATGTGGCCCTTGCCGGTGGTGTCTTCGGCGAAGACGACCGCGCCGGGGGCCAGGCGTCGCACCTCACCGGTTGAGCTTTCGAGCTCGACGTCGCCTTGGAAGAGCAACACGTATTGGCGGCGCGGCGCGGTGTGCCATTCGTAGTTCCAGTCGGCGGGCGCCTCGAGGAACTGGAAGCTCGTCGCGGCCTGCAGCTCCGCTCGGCCGATCCCCGTGTCAGAGGCGGGATCCGCCGGGCAATCGACCGCGATCGTCTCCAGGCGAGAGTCTCCTTTCGCATCCGTATAGATTCGAACGTATTCCGGCATGGTTTCTCCCTGGTACCCTCGGCGTCGAAATCCAACCCGAGGTCAGCGCGCCGTGTTTCCCGCCCCCGTTCGTCTCGCCATTATCGTCGGATGCATCGCATACGGGGGCTACCAGGTGGCCACGGGCGATTCTTCGGGCGGCTGGCTACTCCTCGCGGCGGCGATCCTCTCGATCGGACACTTTCGTCGCCACGAGACCTAAATCATTTGGGGCACGCGTGTCAGCGTGTTCTCGTCGGTGTGCTCGAAAGGTGTCGCGCGGCCCTCGATGGTCATCACCGTGTTCTCCCAATAGTGGATCGTATTTTTGTCGACGCGTGTCAGGGTGACTTCGAAGTGATCGATGCGGAACCGTTCGCCTAGAAACGGGTTGCACGATACGCCGTAGATCGGGTCGCCCGGCTTGGCCACGAGGGTGAACTTCGATGCGTCGGGCGCGACCACGCCCCCGGCGATAACCGAAATGCCCCGCGGAACCGTGAAGCACCGAAGTACCTGGCTCGTCTGGGCGTCCCAAAGCCAGTAGCCCTGGTCCTCGTGGAAGGCGTCGCTCTCGTCGATGCGCCAGGCGCACGTCGAGTAGCGGAGCCCGAAGAGGGTCTGATCGTGGTTGTCGACCTGGCCGGTGGGCTCGAAAACCATCCGTTCCCGGTAGAGGTTGACCTTCTCCACGCGCGCGTCGGCGGCGGGAGACACGTCTTTGCCGCCGTCGCCTTCCCAGACACCCTCAAGACCTTCCAGCGGGCCAAGCTCGCCCATACCGTTTCTCCTAGATAACAATCATTGTTATGTAACGGACCCGTGCGCTTCCGTCCACTATGTTTCGCCGCCGAACTCCCGAGGGGCTGCCATTGTGATACCCGGAATCGATCCGAATCTGCGCTGGTGGGGCTGGTTCTTCCTCGCCTTGTACATCGCCGCCATGATGTTCTTCGGCTACCTCGGGATGCGCCGTGTCCGCAGTAGCGACGATTTTGCCACGGCCCGCGGCGCCTACGGGCCGCTCTTTCTCGCCTTTGCGTTGACGGCGACCACGGCGAGCGGTGGAACGTTCATCGGGATTCCCGGGCTCGGGTACAAGGCGGGCTTTTCAGCACTTTGGTACGCGTTCGTCTATCCGCTCGGCGTGTACGCCGGACTGCTCGTCTGCCTGCGCGGCATTCGGCGCGCCGGGTCGACGTTCGGCACGCGATCGATGCCCGAATACCTGGGCGATCGCTACGACTCGGAAGCGCTGCGCATCTGCGCCGCCGTGTTTTCGATGTTGCTGCTGTTCTATCTCGCAGGTCAGCTCCTCGCCGGTGCCGTGATGTTCAACAAGATGATGGGCGTCGATCTGTTCCCCGCGCTCTTCGTCACCGCGGTGATCATCATGGTCTATATCGTGATCGGCGGCGCGCATGCGGACATCCTGACCGACGGTGTGCAGGGTGCGCTGATGCTCCTGTTGGCCGTCGCCGTGTTGTTCATGTTCACCCAAGGGTTTGGAATCGAAGGCGGCTACTCGGGGATGGTGTCGAAGCTTCGCGCACTCGATCCCGATCTCACGAAGCCGCTCCACCCCACCCATCCCGTCCTGAATTCGCGGTGGGACGTGTTCGCGCTCTTCATGATGCACGCCCCTCTGGGCCTGCTGCCCCACATTGGCAACAAGCTGTGGGCACTGAGGAATGATCGCGATCAGAACCGCTTCATCATCTTCTCGTTCACCTTCGGCATGCTGCTCCCGTGCATTGCGCTCGGCGGTATCGCGGCCCGCGCTGTGCTCGGCGACGCGCTGCTGGTCGAAGGCGCGAGCGCGAACGACGCCATCCCCGCACTCTTCATCGCGACGATGCCCAGCTGGCTCGCTGCGTTGATCGGAGCGGGTGTGCTCGCGGCCATCATGTCGACGGCGGATGGCCTCATCGTCTCGACGTCGCAGATCTTCGCGAACGACATCTACCGCCGGACGCTTGTCCCGAGGATGGAACAACCGCCCGCCGAGCAGTCCATCGACCGTGTGGCGCTCACGATCAGCCGAATCGGCTCTGTCGCGGTCGTCGGTGGCTCGATGTGGCTCGCGTGGGAATCCAAGGATATGAACGTCGCGCTGCTGATCGCCGCGGGCGTCGGTGGGATGATCGCGGCGATCTGTGGTCCGATCTTCGCGGGAATCCTCTGGCGGGGAGCGACGAAGGCCGGCGCGATCGCGGGCTTCGTCGCCGGGGGAGCTTCGTTCATCATTCTGAAGACCGGTTGGCTCGACGCCGCTTGGTTCGCCGGCGGGCCGCTCCAGGTGGCCGGCGGTTGGCTGGCGGGGCAAGCACCGAACGCTTTCTCGTGCGGCACGCTCGGCGCGTTGGTGTCGATCGCGGTGGTGGTCGTCGTCTCGTGGTTCACGCCGCGCCCCAGTGAAGAGCATCTGCAGCGCGTTTTCGGTGGTTGAGAAGGAGAACCCCACGCAATCACGGGAAGGTTGATGGACGAGAGGAACTCCGCCGACGCTGCCCTGCGACGCGCGTTTCCAGGGCTCTACATCACTCTGGTGAGTATCGTGATCGCGCTCGCGATCGAGGGGTTGCTCGGTCGACTCGACGAGCTCGGCTCGTGGGGCCGAGGCACGGCCCGCGTTGTTCTCGTCATGCAGGTCGTTCACATCGTGTGCACGGCGTCGCTTTTTTGGTGGGTGTCCGCGCGCTGGGTGACGTCGGTCCCGTGGCCTTTCGGCGTCTTCGATGGCTTCAGCACGATCATCATGCTCATCAGCTTTCACTACCTGAGTCAGAGTGTCGGGGGCTCCTTCTCAGAATGGCTGGCGATCTTCGGCATCTTCTCGCTGCTTGTAGCGTTCGCCTATGGTCTCAATGGCCATCGGGGCCTGGTCGTGAACCGTCGGACGGACGTCGACGCGCAGCTCCTCATTCCCACGGGCATTGCCATCGGCAACGGCGTGGCGATGCTCGCCTTGGCCTGGTGGTTCCGCGCCGGATCGTCCGGGTCTCAGCAAATTGCGATCCTCGTTTTCGTCCTGTTGCAGCTAGCGGCGTTCGGCCTTGCCGACTACCGCGTGTGGGTCAGGGCCGCGAACCCGAAGGAAAGCGTGGGCTAGCTACGCTTTCTCGCGTCGCGTACCCTCGCCCAGCCCCGAAGGAGGTTCCCCATGATTGACGTTCACTACTGGCCGACCCCGAACGGTTGGAAGGTGACGATCATGCTCGAAGAGTGCGGGCTCGACTACAAGATCGTGCCCGTGGACATCGGGGGTGGGGATCAATTCAAGCCCGAGTTTCTTCGACTGAGTCCGAACAACCGGATGCCCGCCATCGTCGACCACGAGCCTCTGGGCGGGGGGGAACCGCTGGCGCTCTTCGAGTCCGGCGCGATCCTCGAGTACTTGGCCGACAAGACGGGGAAGTTCCTGTCCAAGGAACCCGCGCAGCGTTACAAAGAGCTTCAGTGGGTCCATTGGCAGATGGCGAATCTCGGCCCGATGATGGGCAACGCGAACCACTTCAAGAACTACGCAAAGAATCTGACGGACGACCCGAAGCAACTCGAGTACGGGACGCGGCGTTTCGTGGGCGAGGTGGATCGTCTGTCCGGTGTGATGGACGCCCAGCTTTCGGTGTATCCGTTCCTGGGCGGCCCGGACTACAGCATCGCGGATATCATCACGTGGCCCTGGGCGATGCTGCTGCCGCGCTTGTTCGACGAGAGCGTGCTCGACGGCTTCCCGCATCTCAAGAACTGGATCGATCGAGTCCGCGAACGGCCGGCGGTGGAAACGGGCTACCGGGTCGGCCGAGAGCTCGGCGAGGTCGAGCGGACCGAGGCGGAAGAGAAAGCGCGGCGAGAGCTGCTGTTTAACCAAAACAACGAAAAGGTCAGGCAGGCGCGCGAAGCCGCAATTCGCGCCGGCGCCTAGTTGGAGAAAGAGCATTGGCGGAAGAGCAGGACGAGCGCCTCATCGCGGAAGCGCCCGACAGTGGAATCTACGAAGGTGAAGAAAAGAACGGTCAGCGCCACGGTCAGGGCACATTGTTCTGGGCCGTCGACCAAAAGCGGTATGTAGGCGGCTGGAAGGACGGCAAGCGCCACGGCGAGGGCAGCTCGTTCCTCACCGACGGCTTCCAAATCTACGAGGGAGGCTGGGCGAACGATCTGCGAGAAGGTCAGGGCACCTACACCTGGCCCGACGGCGATCACTACGTCGGCGAGTGGAAAGAAGGAAAGTGCCACGGCAAGGGCACGCTATACCGCGGCGACAAGACCATTATGTACGAAGGCGACTGGGTCGCGGGCAAGCGCGAAGGCCACGGCACGTCGTACCGGCTGAACGGAACCGTCATCCACGAAGGCGAGTGGAAGAACGGCAACGCGGTCAAGAAGAAGTAGCTACTCCCGAATCGGGGATCGATGACGACAGAACTGCCCGACAACGTGGTGGCTCCCGAGGCCGTTCGGGACCCGCACACCTTCTTTCGGCGGTTGCGGGAAGAATCTCCGATTCACTGGGCGCAGGGTCACCGCGCCTGGATCGTCACCCGCTACAAAGACGTCATGGCCGGCATGGGCGACGACCGCCTGTCGACCGACAACATGAAGGCGCAAGAGCAGCGGCTCTCCGCCGAAGATCGCGCCCGTTTCGCGCCGGCAGCAAAGCTCCTCGAGGGCTGGATGATCTTCCGGGATCCGCCGGTCCACACGAAACTCCGCGCGCCGGTTCGAACGGCGTTCAAACCGCGCGCCGTTGCGGCCCTCTCCGCAGGTCTCGAAGCTCGTGTCGACGAACTCCTGGAGGAGATGGCCGAGACGTCGCCGTGCAGCGTGATCCGCAAGCTCGCATTTCCGCTTCCCGCCGACGCGATCGCGATGCTCCTCGGCGTTCCGGGTGAACGCCGGAACGATTTTCGTCGCTGGTCCCGTATGTTGGGCGGCCTCGTCATGGGAAAGACCGAGCGGACGGACCGCTGGGAACGCGCACTCGGCGCCGAGCGCAACTTCTCCGCACTGTTCGGTGACCTCATCGAGCGCTATGAGAAGAAACCGGAAGACAACCTCATCAGCGAACTCATTCGAGCACGCGACGCCGGTGAATATCTCGATCCCGATCAGATGATCGGCGCTTGCACCCTCATCTTGTTCGCCGGGCACGAAACCACCGCAAACCTCATCGGAAGCGGAACGTTGGCGCTTCTCAGGAACCCGGCGGAACTCGAACGACTTCGCGCCGAACCCGAGCTCATCGAAAGCGCTGTCGAGGAGATGCTCCGCTACGACGGGCCCTCGAAGGTCAACGTCCGGCGTGTGCGAGAATCGTTCGACTTCGAAGGGCACCCGTTCGAGAAGGGCCAGAAAGTCTTCTTGTCGACGGCCGCGGCCAATCACGATCCCGAAGAGTTTCCCGATCCCGACCGCTTCGACATCGGTCGTTCGCCCAACCGCCACCTGGGTTTCGGCTGGGGACGACACTTTTGCCTCGGGGCCCAGCTGGCCCGGCTCGAGACGCAAATTGCGATTCGAAAGCTCATCGAGCGCTTCCCGAAGCTCGCACTGGCCCCTCAAGAGCTCGCCTGGGAGCCGATTATCCTGGGCCGCTCGCTCAAGGCGCTCGACGTGTTGCCGAACGGCTAGGCGCTTAGCGAGAGCGCGTTTCGCTGACGATCAGCTCGAAACGCCCATTCGGTCCGATGTGCCAGGAAGCGAGCCAGCTCGTAAAGCTCACGATGAGCGAACCCAACAGGCCGGATCCCAGGCCCGCGACCGAGAAGTCGTCGAGCAACCAGGCGACCAAGCCGAGCATGCCGGCGTTGATCACCCACAGGAAGAGTCCCAAGGTGACGACCGTGATCGGTAGCGTCAGCAGAATGACAACCGGTCGGACGACGGCGTTGACGATACCGAGCAGGAACGCGGCCAGGGCCAAGGTTCCGAAGCCTTCGATGTGGATGCCGCCGATGAGCCATGCGGCGAGCCACAGCCCACCGGCGGTGATTGCGGTGCGCGTCAGGAACCCGGACATCGCTAGGTGATCACCGGCTGTGCGAGCGCTGCGGACAGGCTTGCGTGGACTTCCTCGGCGAACAGGCGGGCTTTCTTGTTCGAAGGCGGCAGCGGCTCGTCGTGGAAGAAGCTCGGAAGTTCGTCGTCGGCTCGCGTGAACCCGGCCGCGACGTTAAACGCCGCTTCGAGGCGCAGGGTCTCGCGCCCGATGTGTTCGAGGCCTGCGACGTCCATTTCCGTACCCAGGGCCTGATGGATGGCGTCGGCGATGAGTTCGAAGTTCGTGTTCGTCACGCTGCGACCGAAGACACACAAGCCGAGTGAATCGGCGATGGCGCACAGGACCTGGATCTCGTAGCTCGCGGCCGTGAGCTCCGCGACGCTCTTCCCCTCGCACTCGAACGTGGGAATGTTCCCCGCGGTGTGGTCGGCGCCCTGCGCGGTGAGCATCATCGAGATACCGGTGACTTCGATGAGACGCGGATCGTACGCGCTGATCGCTTGGCGTTTGATGACCGGCACGCGTGCGAGGCCCCTGGCTTCGCCGACGCGCGCTGTGCCCTGGGCGAGGAACCGGCCGCGTTCGGTGCCGGCGGCGATGTCGGCAAACGCCTGCTCCATGAAGGCGACGTCTCCGAAGGGTGCTTCACCGGCTTCCATCAACAACGCGAGCGTCGCGCCGACCTCGATCGTGTCGACCCCCAGATCGTTCGCCAGTGCGTTCATGCGCGCGATGTCGTCCGGGTCTTCGAGACCGCAGTTCGAGCCCAAGAGCCCGATGGTCTCGTACTCGAGCGGCGAGACAATCTCTTCGCCCCGATCGTCGGCGTAGACATTGCTGCACTTGATTTGGCAGCCCGGCATACAGGCGTGTGACACTTCTCCGCCGCGCGCTTGATTGCGATCGTGGATGTGGTCGCCGCCGATCTCCAGGGTTTGTTGTTCGGGGTCGACGAGCTGACCCTCACTGAAGTTGCGCACCGGAAGGGCCCCGACCCGGTTCGTGAAATCGGCCACCAACGCCGTGCCGAAACTCGAGAACGCCTGCACAGGGGCCGAGTCGCGGAGCAGCGCGCCGTACTGACGGATTGCACCCATCAGCTTCTTGCGATCGTGTAGCGCGGGCATCTTGCCCTGATCCGCGACGATCGCTTTTACGCGCTTCGAGCCCATCACCGCGCCGACTCCGCCGCGGGCCGCGATACGAGACGGGCGACGATCGGTGTCGCTGACCGCGATGCCGGCCAGGAGCCCTTCGTACTCTCCGACCGGACTGCAGAGGGCGAGGCTCACTTTCTCGCCGAACTGCTCATGGAGGCGCTTCGCGGCTTCGTTGTTGCCCAGGCCGAGAAAAGCTTCCGCCGGGAGGAACGCCACGTCTCCGTCGCGCCGTAAGTGCAGGATGACCCATTCGTCGGAGGTGCTTCGGAGCGTAAAACCCGCGAGCCCTTGATGGCCCAACGCCAAGGCGAACGTTCCCCCCGCATTGGATTCTTTGATGCCACCGGTAAGCGGGCTCTTGCAGCCGACGCTCAGTCGGTTCGCGTTCGAAAAATTCGTCCCTGCGAACGGGCCCGCCGAAAAGATCAGCGGGTTGTCGGGGCCCAGGGGATCGACGTGCGCGACGCCTTCTTCCACGAGTGTCTTCGCGATTCGGTAGCGCCCCGCGATTGCGGCGTCCTCCGCGGAGAGTGTCCTTCGGTCGACCGTTCGGCTTTGGAGATCGATTTCGAGATAGTCGCGCATCGAAGGAGAAGTTACCGACTCTGTTAGACTTTGCGCGACCTCGATGGAGAGCGCACGTTTCCGCGAGAGCGACATGAACATTCCGTCCCGCGATATCGACCGTCTCCTTTCCGAGGGCTACTGCATCATTCCCGATGTGATCGGCGCCGAGGACTGCCGAGAAGGTAAGCGACGCCTCTGGGCTGCCGCCGAGGAAAGCGAACGTCGCGGCGCGCCGACGCGCAACGTGGGCATCGATCCCAACGAACACAACGTGCGCGTCTTCAACCTGCTGGATCTCGATCCACTCTTCCGAGAATGGATCCAGCACCCGCTGGCAATCGAGCTCGTGAGGCGGCTGCTCGGCGACGGCTTCTTGATTTCGAACTTCACGGCCAACATCGCGCTCCCGGGCGCCCGGCCGATGGAAATTCACTCGGATCAGTCGATCGTCGTGCCCGAGCCGTGGCTCGCGCCTTGGGCCATCAACATCATCTGGTGTCTCGACGACATGCACGGGGCCAACGGTGCGACGCGCTATCTGCCGGGGAGTCATCGCGTCACGCGGCGTGAGGAACTTCCCCCCGATCCGGCCGGGAGGATGGAGCCTTTCGAGGCCAAGGCCGGCTCGCTTCTCGCTGTCGACGGCCGCATGTGGCACACCTCGGGCGCGAACATCACGGCGGACGAAGAGCGGTCCCTACTCTTCGGGTACTACTCCGCGGACTTCCTGCGCCCCCAGACCAATTGGAACGCGGCACTCTCGCCGGCCACGCTCCGCAGCCTCTCTCCCCAACTGCGAACGTGGCTGGGCGTAGACGCCGAGGCCAACCTCCGCCTCGCCGAGCCGTTGGTGGTGTACGGTCCGGCAGACGGCACGAGTATGAAGGTCCCCGAGCCCAGCTCCTGAGACCCGCGCATTTGCGGAGCGGAAGGTAAGTCACCGGCTCTGTTAGACTTTGCGCGACCTCGGAGGAGAGCCCGTGTTCGAACCGCGATCCGTCACGCCGATTCCCGAAGGGACACTCCTCACCAACTGCCCTCGAGATTGCTACGACAACTGCGGCATCTGGGCACAGCCGGGAGCCGACGGACGCGTCATCGTGCGCGGCGATCCGAATCACCCCGTGAGCCGTGGATCACTCTGCGGCAAATGCACCGTCGCCTACAACGGTGCCTGGCAGGATCCCGAAGCGCGTCTCCGCCATCCCCTGCGACGCGTCGGCGCGAAGGGTGAAGGTCGCTTCGAAGAAATCTCCTGGGACGACGCCGTTGGACGTGTCGCCCGAGAGCTCCGAGACATCGTCGCGGAGTCCGGCCCCGAAGCGATCCTCCACACCCACTACTCGGGAACGATTTCGCTGCTCGCATATCTATTTCCCATGCGCTTTTTCCACCGGCTGGGCGCCAGCGAGGTCGAGCCCGACTCGATTTGCAACTTGAGTGGCCACGTCGCTTGGTCGCTGTTGTTCGGAATTTCCGTCGCGGGTTTTGATCCGCGTACGGCTCGCGACGCGTCGTCGATCTTCGTATGGGGCGCGAACCCGTCCCATACGGCACCGCACATGGACGAACATTGGTTGGGTGCGTTCTCGGGCCGCGTCGTCGTCATCGACCCCGTGCGCACCGCGACCGCGCGACGCGCTGATCTCTACCTCCAGCCATTTCCCGGGAGCGACGCGGCGCTCGCTTTCGCCCTGCTGCACCAGCTCGAAGCCCGGGGCGCTTTCGACGAAGCGTTTATTGAGGCGCACGTCCACGGCGCCGACGAAGTGCGGTCGGTCCTTGCGACGTGTACTCCCGAGTGGGGCGAGCGTGAGACAGGCGTTCCCGCGGCCGACATCCGCAAAGCGGCGGAGATCTACGCCGCGGGCCCAGCGCTCCTCTGGGCCGGGCAGGGTCTGCAGCGCCAACCCACCGGAGCGAACATCATGCGGGCGCTTGGCCTCCTTCCCGCGTTGACGGGAAATATCGGCAAGCCCGGCGCCGGCTTCTACTACTTGAACATCTCTCCCGCGCTCGTCGGCGGGGATCTCGACCGTTTGGCCGGCGCAGAGCTCGCCGCTTTCGATACGCCGAAGGTCAACCATATCGGTTTGGCGAGCGAGCTCGCGGCGAACGAGCGCTTCCGGGCATTTCTCTCCTGGAACACGAATCCCGTGGCATCCGCAGCCGAGCAGGGGCGCCTCCGAGAAGCCCTGTCGCGCGAGGATCTCTTCACGGTGGTGGTCGACTGCTTCCAGACCGACACGGCCGACTACGCCGATATCGTCCTGCCGGCGGCGAGCTTTCTCGAGTTTGACGATCTCACGTTCAGCTACATGAATCCGATGATCGGCGCACAACGCAAGGTGCGTGAGCCCATCGGTTCGTCACTTCCCAACATGGAGATCTTTCGCCGGCTCGCGCGCGCGATGGAGTTCAAAGAAGAGGCGCTGTACGAGTCCGACGAGGTGTTGATCGAGCGGCTGCTGTCGGAAATGGATGTCACCGAATCGTTCGAAGAACTGGCGCGCATCGGGCACCGCTTCCTGTCCGATGAGCCGATGAACTTCCACGAGGCGCTTCGCTTTTCGACACCGAGCGGCAAGATCGAAGTCGCGTCCGACGCCGCAACAGAAATGGGTCTGCCGCGAGTGCCCGCTCCCGACGCCGACGCTCGGCCCAAGGCGGGGTGGTACCGGCTTCTCTCACCGGCATCGAAGTGGCGTCTCAATGACTCGTACGCGAACGATCCGACGATTGCCAGGCAATCGGGTCCGCCGGCGGTGACGATCCATCCGCTCGATGCGCAAGCGATCGGCGTGGCCGACGGGGACCGAGTCACGCTCCACAACGCCGCCGGTCGGCTCGACTTGCTCGCAACGGTCGAGGCCGTCACACCCCCCGGCGTCTTGCTAAGCCACAAGGGGCGCTGGCCGAAGGCGGAGACGTCCGGCGCCAATGTCAACGTGCTGCACGCGCCGCGAAGCTCCGACATCCCGGGCTGTTCCGCGGTCCACGGGGTCGAAGTTCAGGTCGAAAAGGCCGTCTAGAGATCTCGTTCGGTCGGCAGCCGAGACGCTTCGGCGTTGAGCGCATCGAACGCCGTCTTCTTGCGCGGCCTCCGGTCGAACAAGGCTTCGGGTGGAAGCGTGTCGACGTGGTCCTCACGCTTCGGGTCCGGTCGCGAGAAGTAGCCCAGGGCGTAACTCCCCATCGTGTAGCCGAGAAGCTCTTGGAGATCTTCCGACAGCGTGGCCGCGAGCTCGGGCGGGCACGACAAGTACTGGTTTTCCTCTTGTCGCAGCCAACCGAGGCAGTAGGTGATGTTCACGCCGATGCGTTCCGAATCGGAACGGTTTTCACCGCCGCCGTGGAGCACGCTTCCGGTGTAGAGCAACACCGAGCCCGCGGGCATTTCGGCTTGCGTGAGCTCATCCTGAGTTGCGCGCCGGTCCGGCTCCCATTTCGAGCTCCCCGGAACGATCCGGGTCGCGCCGTTTTCCGCCGTGAAATCGGTCAAGGCCCAGATCGTATTGAGCTGCGGTTCGATCGTTCGGGGGAGGTAACCGCCCCACGCGAGACGGTCGCGATGCAGCGTCTGCCGACCTTGGCCGGGCATCAGCCGGATGACCTGGGTCAAGTGCAGTTGGTACCGATCGCAGTAGTCCGACAAGAAGCCGTCGCACAGCGCCCGAATTCTGGGGTGGGTGACGAGGTCTCGGCTCCGCGGGGAGCGCGCGACGAGGGCGCCGGTCCGCGAGGTCGCGCGGCCGGTGAAGTCATCGCGTCCGAGGCCTGAGCCCTCGATGTACGGTCGGAGCTCCGAGGTGAGCGCCTGCGTCTCGGTGCTCGTCAGGAGGTTGTCGATCACGGCAGCGCCATCGCGTGCGATCGCCGCGAGAATGGCGTCGGGTTCTGCGTTCGCTGAAAAATGCTCGAGAACGGCCATGGCTAATCCTCAAAAATGGCGACGGCGCGGGTGAAGCCCGCCGACGCGCCGCGGATCTTGAACGGAAAGCAAGCGATCGTGAAACCGGTTGCGGGAAGGGCTTCGAGATTATGGAGCTTCTCCAGGTGGCAATAGCCGATTTCCATCCCCGCACGGTGGCCTTCCCAGATGAGCCCCGCGTCTCCCGTCTCCGCGAATTTGTCCTTTGTGTAGACAAACGGTGCGTCCCAGCTCCACGCGTCGGTACCGGTGACGCGCACGCCGCGTTCGAGGAGAAACAGCGTCGCTTCCTTGCCCATCCCGCAGCCGGCGCTGACGTAGTCGTCATTGCCGTAGGCCTTCCCCGCGCGCGTGTTGACGACGACGATCTCGAGCGGTTTGAGCTCGTGCCCGATGCGCTCGAGCTCTTTTTCGACGTCGACGGGAGTCACGACGTAGCCGTCATCCAGGTCGCGGAAATCGAGCTTCACGCCGGGGTTGAAGCACCACTCGAGCGGTACTTCGTCGATGGTGATGGCGCGCTTGCCGCCGTCCATCGTCGAGTGGAAGTGGTAGGGCGCGTCGAGGTGGGTGCCGTTGTGGGTCATCAACCGGATCCACTCGATGGCCCAGCCCTCGCCGCCGGGGAGCTGATCCTTTTCGAGCCCAGGAAAGAAGGCGCTCACGTCTCCCGCCGTGTCGTCGTGATTCAAGTACTCGATCTTCGGGCCGTAACCCGGCGGATCGGACGCGATGTCGTTTTCCAAGTAGACGGAGAGATCGACGAAGCGGCGGGCCATGGGTCCTTCCTCCGATAGTCCCGGAAAGCGTAGCCCTCTCGATCCCGTGTAGCATCGGACCCGAACGCGAGGAGACAGCGATGGATTTCGGCGTGTGCGTGACGACAAAGATCGACGATGTGGGTTACATCGCGTTCGCAGAGAACCTGGGCTTTACCCACGCGTGGGTCGCCGACACGCAGATGATCTGGTCCGATTGCTACGCCGTGCTCGCTCTCGCCGCACAGCAGACGCGGCGTATTCAGCTCGGTACAGGCGTTTCGGTCGCCGGTACGCGGGCGGCGCCGGTCATCGCGCACAGCATCGCCACGATCAACCGCTTGGCGCCGGGCAGGACGTTCCTGGGCCTCGGCACGGGGAACAGCGCGATGCGCTTGATGGGGCATCGGCCTCTGCGCCTCGGGGAGTTTACGCACGAGCTCGAAGTGATCCGCGCATTGCTGCACGGCGAGGAGATCGTCTATTCGTGGCGCGGCGAAGAGCACGTGGTGCGGTTCGATATGGCCGAGCTCGGTTTCATCGACATCGAGCAAAGGATACCGATCTACGTGTCGGGCTTTGGACCGAAGACGCAGCGCGTCGCCGGGCGACTGGGCGACGGTCTCGTGCTTTCGATCCCGCCTGACGCTTCGCATCTGGACCGCGCGCTCGGCAACGTCGCACGAGGTGCCGAGGAAGCCGGAAGGCCGAAACCCGGACCGGACTATTTGACCTGCTCGCTCACCATGGCCGCGATTCTTCGCCCCGGTGAGGATCTCCGCTCGGAGCGGATCCGCCGCGAGGTCGGGCCCTTCGCCATGTCGTCACTCCACTACGTCTACGACCGCGTGCGCCAATTGGGAGGCAAGCCGCCGGCGCGACTCGGCGGGGTTTGGGAAAAGTACTGCTCACTCGTCGAGACCGTTCCCGAGTCGCATCGCCACATGCGTATCCACGCCGGGCACTGCACGTACGTCTTGCCCGAAGAGGAGGAGCTCGTGACGCCGGAGCTCATTCGGGAAACGTGTCTGGCGGGGACGCCGGAAGAGGTGGCGGCACAGATCCGGGAACTCGAATCGCGGGGGTTGCAGCAGCTGATGTTCCTGCCCTCGCTCGAGACGCAATATTCCTACCTCCAACAGTTCGCGGATGAGGTCATGCCGATCGTCTAGGGATTCCCCGAGGGGTAGAATCGACAAGTGTTCGAACGTATGTTTTAAACATTCGTTTGAACGAGGCCGAACTACTCTTCCATGAGCGCCGACACCAAAACCGCGATTCTCGATGCGTCCGAAGCCCTTTTTGCCGAGCGAGGGATCGAGGCGAGTTCGCTGCGCGCGATCACGGCCCAGGCCGGCACCAACCTCGCCGCGGTGAACTACCACTTCGGTTCGAAGGAAGCGCTCATCGCGGCCGTCGTCGCGCGGCGGATCGCGCCGGTCAACGAAGAGCGCTTGAAGCTCCTTAACCAGCTCGAGGCCGGTCGAGAGCCCGCGACCCTCGAGGGTGTCTTGGCGGCGTTCTTCGGGCCTCCCGTACGCATGCTCGAGGGCGAAGGGGCGCAGGCTTCGCTGCTCGGGAAACTGATTTCGCGCATCTACTGGGAATCCGGCGACGAGACGCGGCGGCTGATCCTCGCGCAATTCCGGGAGGTCCTCGAGCGATTCATTCCCGCGCTCGCGGAGCAGCTTCCGGAACTTTCTCTCCGCGAGGTGGGTCTGCGTTTTCAGTTCGCGCTGGGCGTGATGGTCCACACCCTGTCCCAACGCGCGCGGACGGAGGGCGTCGAGTTCGACCTTTTTGTCGAGGACGATAGTCAGCGCCAACTCGAACGCATGGTCGCATTCGTCGCAGCGGGCTTTCGCGCGCCCGCCTTCGGAGATAGCGAGTGAGTACCGAGCTCTTTGAAGTACCGCCGGAAGCGCCTCGGCCGGTCGAAGCGCCGAAACGCAGGAGCCGGTCCGGGTGGTACGCCATCGGGGTGCTGTTGCTGGCCGGGGCCGCGGTTGTCTTCATGCTCTTGACCCGCGCCGAAGTCGAGACGCGCGCGCCGGAGATCTTGCCGCCGTTGGTGCGGACGATGACCGCCTCGCTCGCCGAGGTGGCCCTCGTGCTCGAGGCCCGAGGTACCGTCGAGCCCGAAACGGAAGCGCAAATTGCCGCGGAAGTCGCAGGCCGCGTGGAGTCCCTCTCGCCACTGCTGGTCGAGGGTGCCTTTTTCAAGGCTGGCGACGCGCTTCTCAAGCTCGATCCGAGCGACCACCGCGTGGAAGCCGACCGCGCCCGCGCCGCACTCGCCGTCCGCGAGGCGGAAGCGGCCATGGCGGAGCGGCAAGTGACCCGCTGGCGTGCTCTGTCGGAGCGCGGTGTCGCGAGCAACGCCGACCTCGACAACGCCGAAATGCAGATCGGTGTCGCGCGAGCTTCGGTCCGCGCGGCGCGTGCGGATCTCGCCCGCGCCGAGCTCAATCTGCGTCGCACCGTCATCCGGGCGCCGTTCGACGGCCGCGTGCGCAGCGTGTCGGTGGACGTCGGCGACTTCGTGGCGCGCGGCGCTCCGCTGGCGCGTCTCTACGGGACGGACACCGCAGAGGTCCGCCTGCCCGTTGCTCCCGAAGAGGTCGGGCGGCTCGGCATCGGTCTCGACTTCGTTCGCGAAGACGCGGAAGCCGCCCCAAAGGTGGAGCTTGTCGCGTCCGTCGGCGGCGGTGACGCGTCCTGGACCGGTGTGATCGATCGTCTCGAGGGCGAGATCGATCAGCGCGCGCGCACGGTGGGTGTGGTGGCACAAATCGAAGATCCCTTCGGCCGGATCGAGCCACTTCGCGGTCGGCCACCGCTCACCCCGGGGATGTTCGTCAACGCCCGCATCCACGGCAGGACGGTCGAGGGAGCCGTGGTGATCCCCCGCGAAGCGTTGCGCTCGAACGATCGCGTTCTCGTGCTCGACGAAGACTCCCGGCTCCGTTTCCGCGACGTTCGAATCGTTCAACGCCGGGGGGATGAGCTCGTCGTCGGCGACGGTCTGTCCGACGGCGACCGCGTGTGCATCTCCCCGCTCGACGTCGTGACAGACGGGATGCGGGTCCGTGTAGCAGAAGCGGAGACGGCTTCCCCGTGAACCGAGCTATCGCCTGGTTCGCCGAGAACAGCGTCGCCGCGAACTTGCTCATGATCGGCGTCGTGGTCGCCGGACTGATGACGTTGCCGACGATTCGCCAGGAAGTGTTCCCCGAGACGAGCACGGATCGAATCACGATCTCCGTTCCGTACCCCGGTGCCGCGCCCGAAGAAGTCGAAGAAGGCATCACGGTCCGTATCGAAGAGCAGCTCCTCGGGATCGATGGCATCAAACGCGTGACGTCCACTTCGAGCGAGGGGGCGAGCTCGGTCGTCGCAGAGCTCTACGAAGACGCGGATTCGAGCCGCGTTCTCGACGACATCAAGAATCGCGTCGATTCGATCGATACGTTTCCACTCGACGCCGAAGAACCGATCGTTCAAGAGCTGGTTCTGCGCGCCCAGGTCCTGAATATCGCCATTGCGGGGGATGTCGACGAGCGGACGCTCAAGGTGCTCGCCCAGCGGGTGCGCGACGAGCTCACCTCGCTCGACGAGATCACGCACGTCGAAGTCGTCGTGGCGAGACCCTTCGAGATGTCGATCGAAGTCTCCGAGGATGCGCTGCGCCGCTACGACTTGACGTTCGACGAAGTCGTTGCGGCCGTTCGCGCGCGATCGGTGGACTTGCCCGGCGGCTCCATCAAGACGCGCGGCGGAGAGATCCTGCTGCGCAGCAAAGGGCAGGCGTACGACGGCCACGACTTCTCGAGCATTCCGCTCCGGAGCGAAGCCGATGGACGACGCTTGCTCGTGGGCGACGTCGCGGAAGTCGTCGACGGTTTTCGCGATACCGATCAAGCGGCGCGGTTCGACGGCCAACGCGCCGTTCTCGTCCAGGTGTTCCGGGTCGGCGAGCAGAACGCCCTGCGCATCGCGGATCGCGTGCGGGACTACATCGAGACCGCCGCGGCGAGGATGCCGACCGGCGTCACACTCACGATCTGGCAGGATGACAGCGAGTTGCTGCGCGGGCGCCGGGATCTCCTCCTGCGCAACGGTCGCGACGGGTTCTTGCTCGTCATCCTCGTCCTCGCGCTCTTCCTGCGGGCGCGCGTCGCGTTCTGGGTGGCTGTCGGCGTACCGATCGCGCTTCTGGGAACGCTCTGGGTCATGCCGAGCTGGGGTGTTTCGATCAATTTGCTCTCGCTCTTCGCGTTCATCGTCGTGCTGGGCATCCTGGTCGACGACGCGATCGTGACGGGCGAAAACATCTTTCGGCACCAGGAGAACGGGCTGCCACAACTCGAGGCTGCCAAGAAAGGGACCCAAGAGATCGTCGTGCCCGTCGTATTCGGGGTTCTCACGACCATGGCGGCTTTCGCCCCGATGTTGACGATGCCGGGCCCCTTCGGCCGGATCATTCGCGTGATCCCAGCCGTGGTGTTGACGGCGCTCGCGTTCTCGCTCATCGAGACGAAGTTCATCCTTCCCGCTCATCTGGGACACAGTCGCTCGCCGGGCGGGGGTGGACCGAAGTTCTGGCAACGGTTTCAGGACGGGATCTCGAGGCGCCTCACGAATTTTGTCGAGCGGCGCTACCGCCCGTTTCTGACAAAGGCCTTGGATCACCGCTGGTTGACGCTCGCGATCGCATTCTCCGTGGTCGTCGTCACGGCGGGTTACATCGCGAGTGGGCGGATCCAGTTCGCGTTCTTCCCGCGCGTCGAAGGTGACGACGTCGTCGCGGTGTTGACGATGCCCGTGGGCACGCCGGTGGAACAGACCAGCCGCGCCATCGCGCGACTCGAAGAGACGGCCGCCGAGTTGATTCGCGAAAGCGATCGGCGCTGGCCACCGGAAGCTGTACCGAGCAACGCCCGACACGTCCTCGCGACGATCGGGGAACAACCCTACCGAGTGCGTCAATCGAGGACGCCCGCCGGCGGCAGCGCCGCCGGTACGGGCGGGCACACCGGCGAAGTCCACATCGAGCTGTATCCCTCCGAACAGCGGGCGGCGAGCGCGGAGCGCATGGAAAACCTGTGGCGGGAGCTCACCGGCGCGATTCCCGACGCGCGGGAGCTCGAGTTCACGTCGTCGCTCATCTCCGCGGGCGATGCGATTCACATCCAGCTGCGGGGCGCGAAGACGGAATCCCTGCGAGCCGCTGCGACGGACGTCCGGAATCGGCTGGCGAGATATCCGGGGGTCTTCGACGTCGCGGACTCGTTCCGCGACGGGAAACGCGAGCTCAAGCTGCGGATCTTGCCGTCCGCCGAGGCGCTCGGAATCACCCTGCGCGATTTGGGTCGGCAAGTGCGGCAGGCGTTCTACGGCGCGGAAGTTCAGAAGATTCAGCGCGGACGCGACGAGCTGCGGGTGATGGTTCGTTACCCCGAAGCGGCTCGGCGCTCGCTCGGCGATATCGAGACGATGAGGATCCGCTTGCCCGACGCGACGGCGGTTCCCTTTTCCGCCGTGGCCCAGGTCGAACTCTCCCGGGGCTTCGCGTCGATCCGCCACAACGAGCGCCAGCGCGTGATCGACGTGACCGCCGACGTCGATCCGACCCAGGCCAACGCGAACGAAGTCATCGCCGACCTACGGGCAAAGGAGCTCCCGGCGATTCTCGCGCAGTACGAAGGCGTGGGCTTCACCTTCGAAGGCGAACAGCGGGAGCAGGCCGACACCATGGCGAACTTCCGCAGGGGCTTTGCGTTGTCGCTGATCGCGATCTTCGCTCTGCTCGCGATCCCGCTGCGTTCCTACGTCCAACCGCTGGTCGTCATGTCGGCGATCCCGTTCGGTTTCGTCGGTGCGGTTTGGGGCCACGTCCTCACCGGACGCGACCTCAGCATGCTTTCGGTGATCGGAATTCTCGCCGCGGCCGGTGTGGTGGTAAACGACAGCTTGGTCCTCGTAAGCTTCGTCAACCGCCGCCGCCGCGAAGGTCTCGGGGCGCGGGAGAGCGTCGTCGAGGCCGGAGTCGCGCGCTTCCGCGCGATTTTGCTGACGTCGCTCACCACGTTCCTCGGACTCACCCCGATCATGTTGGAGCAGAGCCTCCAGGCGCAGTTCCTGATTCCGATGGCGATTTCGCTGGCGTACGGCGTCGGCTTCGCGACTTTCGTCACGCTTCTCGTCGTCCCGAGCATGACGCTGGCGCTCGGCGATCTTCCGGGGCTCCGGGGGTACCACGCGGGTGTCACGGCGAAGGGTGGCTTGACGGAATCCGCGTGAGGAGGACGAGCCAGGCCGCGATCGTCGCGAGCCCGGTAACGGCAAACACCGCGGGATAACCGCGCGCCTCCGCGAGAACGCCGAGCAGTAGACAACCGACCGCCACCCCGACGCTGAACCAAGCCTGGAAGAACGCGATCACTTTCCCGCGGTCTTCCGGGAGTGCCGCGCCGAGCGCGACCGCGCTGAACGATGGGTAGAACAGTCCGTGGGCGAAGCCGAAGAGAGCGCCGACCGGGATCAGCGTTTCGGGGCGCAACGCGGCCATCGCGAAGATTGAAGCGGCGTAGAGGAGGAGGTTCGCCAGCGCGACGCGCCGGTGCCCCCAACCATCGACCCAGCCGCCGAGGACGACGCGGACGGCCACCGCGGCGATGGCGTACGCGATGAAGTAGCCGCCGACCCGTTCCATCCCCAGCTCGAGCGCGAACGGGATCTGGAACGTGGTCATCGCCCCAAAGGCCGCTCCGACGACCGTGATCACGCCGAAGATCGGTCGCAGCGCGGGCCGGGTCATGACGGCCATCAACGTCGAGCGCTGCGTCGTTCCGGAATGCTCAGCGTGTCGCGGTTCCCGAATTCGCGAGGCGAGGGCGGCGCACAAGAGCGCCATGATCGCAGCGACGACAAAAGTCGCTTCCCAACCGCGCCACTCGGCCAACCGCTCGCCGAGGGTTGCGGCTGCCGCGTTCATCCCGAGCATCGTCACACCGAACAGGCCGATGGCTTGCGCGGTGCGGGTCGGTGGCGCGAGATCGACACACAGGGTGGCTCCGGCAGAGACCGCGAGGGCGAAGGCGATGCCCTGAACGACGCGCAACGCGTACAGCAGGGGGCCGATTTCCGAGACCGCGACGAGCGCGGAGCTCGCGACCGCCATCAGGACGGAGCCGCCCACCATGAACACGGTTCGTCCGAAACGATCCACCAAGACACCGGCCGCGAGGAGGCCCACGACAGCGGCGATTGCGTGCAAGGTCGTGACGACACCGACTTCGAAAGGACCGGCGGAGAGCGCCTCCGTGACGAACTTCGGAACCAGGTAGAAGGTCGAGAAGGCGTACCCAAAGCAAGCCTGTGCGGCGAGCAGCAAGACGAGGTCCGCGCTCCAGAACGGCTCCTGCCGGGGATTCAATGCTGTCGTTCGCGTTCGGTCTCGACCCGGATCCGATTCTCGAGTCGCGCGATGACCCGAAGGATGCGGTGCTCGTGGACGTCGTTTCCGCCACGTCCGTCGGCGCGGAGAGGGGCTTCGACCCGGCGAAGCTCCACACGCGTGGTCAGCCGGTCTCGTCGCATCTGCAGACGATGCAGTACGGGATTCTCGGATTGGGGGGTCAACCAGGCTTCCTTCAGCTGCAGCTCAGCTCGTGAATTCTCTCGGCTCGCGAAGATGGCGGCGCAGTTCGTCGATCACAGCCGTCTGGTCTTCGAGCAGCGCGTTGACGACGTCGCCGATGGACACCATCCCGATCGCACGTCCACCGTCTTCGACCACCAGATGGCGAGTCCGGTGATCGGTCATCAGACGCATCGCGCTTTCGAGGGAGCACTCCGGCGCGATCCTCTGCACGACGGGGTTCATGATGTCGGAAACCCTCGCGTGGATCAGGTCGTCCTTACTGTGCGCAACGCGCCACACGTAGTCGCGCTCGGTCAAGATCCCGTAGATGCGATCCTCTTCCTTCACCAGCAGGGATCCGACGTCGCGTCGCGCCATGAGTTGAAGCGCGTTCCAGATCGGCGACCCCGGTGTGGTCGTGAAGATCGCGTAACCCTTGTGGTCGAGGATGGCCTGTATGGAATGCATGGCTCCTCCTTGCGCATCGAAAAGATGCCATAGAACGCAAGGTGTGCGCCGGAGAACTGGCGCTCCTCACGCGACAAAAACGCCATCGCACAATGAAAATCTATATTTATCGGCAAGTTCGGTCGGGTTAGGGCGACATTCGTTGAGAGTTGCCTAGTCGACGATCCGTTCTCCCGTCGAAAAGAGCAGCCACACGACGATGCCGAACAAATAGATCCCGGCGGCCAACAGGAACGCCGATGCCCAGGACCCGGTGCTATCGACCAGAGCACCGGAGACGACCACACCGATGATTCCCGGAATCGTCCCCGCGGTGTTGGTCACGCCGAGAAGCGACCCGGCGTACTTCGGCGCGATATCGAGATGGTTGACCGCAAAGCCGACCAGGGCGAACGCACCGAAGAAGAGTGCCGCCGTCATCACCGCGACGCCTTGCATCGGCGTGTTGACCATTCCGACGAGGGTGAACGCGGCCGCCGGTCCCACCATTCCGATGGTTTGCATGATGTTCCGCGTCGCCGTGACACTCACGCCCCGCGCGATCATGCGATCGGCAATCTGCGCGGCGATGTTGGCCATGACAAACATCGCGACGTAGGGGAGGAAGGAGTAGACGCCGACTTCCCGGATGTTCACCCCGAGCCCTTCGTTGAAGTACGTGGGAAGCCACGCGAGCATGACGTAGAAACCCCAGTTCGCGCAGAAGTGGTTGATGATCAGCGCCCAGACGGGGACTTTGCTGAACAGGAGGCGCCAAGGGACGGCAGCCGCTTTCGCGACCTCGGGCAGGCCGCTTCGAATGTGCGCCACCTCGGTCTCGCGGATCGTCGGGTGCTCGCTGGGGAGGTCGGTCGTCTTCCACCACCAGAAGAACCACCACACGACGCCCGCCGCCCCGTAGGCGTAGAACACCACGCGCCATCCCCATTCGGCGACGATCCACGGGGTGAGGAGGAGCGCCGTCACGGTTCCCAAGGAGATGCCGCTGTAGACCAGGGCCGTCGAGCGCGCTTTTTCGGCGATCGGGATCCAGCGCCCGAACATGGACAAGACCGCGGGGAAGTTCACGCCTTCGCCCATTCCCATGAGCGCCCGCGTGACCAGTAGCAAGGTCAGGGAAACCGCCGCAGCCGGCGGCGTCAACATCGTGAAGATCGACCACCAGACGACGCCGAAGCCGAGGACCGCTTTGCCCCCGAAACGGTCCGCCAACCATCCGCCCAGAATTTGTGTCGCCATGTAGCCGAAGAAGAACGACGACAGCACGAGTCCCTGGGTCGTCTTGTCCCAGCCGAACTCGGTCGCCATCGGAATGATCGCGACCGAGATGTTGACGCGGTCGATGTAACAGATGTAGCTCGAAAGGAAGCAGAACCCGACGAGCGTAAAACGCCTCGGCCAGTATTCGCGCAAGGGGGTCGAGGTCGAAGCTGCGGTGGCGTCGCTCATGAGTTCTCCCGTGGGCGTTCAGCCTACGAGAGTCGTCTCGTGTTCGTACAGGTCTTTTTCTAGAGGCCCGCGCTCGCGTCGCCGAGCGCAGTTAGCCACGAGACGTAGGCCTCGGGCCCCTCCTCGCGTCCGAATGGCTTCGGCATGGCCACCAGTCGGTCGACACCTGCGTCGCGAAACGCACGCAGTTCATCCCGACTGAGTGATCCCGCCGGCGGCGTGATGCTGATCTCGAGTCGTCCCAGCGCCTCTGGGCGATCGGTATGCGCGCGCAGCGTCTCGAGAGAGGCCAGCGCTTGCCGCGTCGCTTCGAGATCGAGGGCGAAGCCGTACCAGCCATTTCCGCGAGCGAGAGCGCGGCGTTGTGCGGCTTCGCTCATGCCACCCACGACGATGGGCGGGTGGGGTTGTTGGACCGGCCTCGGGAAGGCGTTCACCCCTTCGAACGAAACGAACTCGCCCTGGTAGCTCGGCTTCTCTTGCGTCCACAGGGCCTGGATCGCCTCGACGTACTCGTCGGTCCGCGCGCCTTTTTTATCAAACGAAACGCCGAGGGCGTCGAACTCGGGCTTCAAGTAGCCCACGCCGATTCCGAAGATCAGCCGGCCTTTCGACAAGACGTCGACGGTCGCGAGCTCTTTGGCGAGGACGGCGGGGTTGCGTTGGGGCACGATGATGATGCCCGTCGCGAGTCCGACGCTGTCCGTTTCGGACGCCAGAAACCCGAGCGCCGTGGCGGGATCCATCATGGGGTAGCCCGGCGGAACGGGTGAGGGCGGAACCTGCGGATCGGGAAGGACGACGTGCTCGCCTGTCCAGAGCGATTCAAAGCCGGCGGTTTCCGCCGCGCGCGCGACGATCGCCATCGCGTCGGGCTCTGCCAAGGGACCGTTGTTGATGCCGAAGAGCCCGAGCTTCACGGTGCGGTTTGCTCGCCGCGGATGAGCTTGCCCGGGAGCGCGCCCGTCGGCTCGCCGTCTTGAAAGGTCACTTCGCCAGACACCACGGTCGCGCGGTAGCCGCTCGAGCGTTGCACGAGCCGGCGACTCTCGCCCGGGAGGTCGTAGACCATTTCCGGAGGGCGCAGGCCCAACGCCTCGTAATCGATCAGGTTGACGTCGGCCTTCATGCCCGGTGCGAGCAGGCCTCGGTCGTTCAATCCGTAGAGCTCGGCGGTTTTGCGCGTCTGATTCGCCACGACCCATTCGAGCGGGAGGCGTTCGCCGCGCGACCGGTCGCGGGTCCAGTGTGTCAGCATGAATGTCGGCGTGCTGGCGTCGCAAATGACGCCGCAGTGGGCGCCGCCGTCCGAAAGTCCAAGCCTCGTCTGCGGGTGCACCAGCATCTCCCGAATTGGCTCGAAGTCGAACTGCGAGTAGCCAAAGAGCGGGAAATAGAGGAGCTCCGTGCCGCCCCGCTGAAGGAGCAGATCGTACGCGACGTCTGCGGGCTCGCGTCCCTCGCGCTCAGCGATCGCTTTCACGCTCTGTTCGGGCGCCGGCTCGTAGTTCGGCGGGTCACCCAACGGGAAGAGCTTGTGGAAGCTGCTCGTGATGTAGGAAGCGAGGGGGAAGTTGTAGGTCACTTCCTCGGCCAGCATGCGGGCCTTCACTTCCGGCTTGCTGAGTTCCGCGACGCGTTGCGCGAGCGGAAGATGTCGCAGCGCCTTGTACGTTCGATGCGAAACGAAGGGATGGATCGTCGCTTCGAGGCCGAGCAGGAGACCCGCCGGCCGTCCGGCGACCTGGGGGACGACCAGCGCTCCCTCGGCGTTCGCCGCTTCCGTGAGCTCGAGGACCCGCTGCCACTGGGTCGGGTCCAGGTCGTTTTGAAGCAGCGCGAACGTGATCGGTCGGCCGACCTCACGCGAGAGCCGCGTCACCCAATCGAGCTCTCGACCCTCGGGCATCAGGTCCGACGCCATCTCGAAGACGCCACAACCCGCGCGCCCGAGAGCGCGACCGATGGCGAAGAGCTCTTCCTCTCCGGCGAACGTTCCGGGCACCGGCACGCCCTCGATGGATCGGTGGAGCACCGTCCGAGACGTGGTGAACCCGAGCGCTCCGGCGCGCAGGCCTTCTTCCACGATGGCACCCATGGCTCGGACGTCGTCTTCGGTCGCGACCTCGTTCGCCGCGCCGCGCTCGCCCATCACGTAAGCGCGGACCGCGCCGTGCGGAACTTGCGCGCCGATGTCGATGGCCAGCGGTTTGCGCTCGAGGGCATCGAGATACTCGGGGAAGCTCTCCCAGGACCAGTCGATGCCCTCCGCGAGCGCTGCGCCCGGAATGTCCTCGACTCCTTCCATCAACCCGATCAGCCAATCCTGGCGATCGGCACGGGCCGGGGCAAAACCCACCCCGCAATTGCCCATGACCACCGAGGTGACTCCGTGCCAGGAAGAGGGCGATAGGAACGGATCCCAGGTCGCTTGCCCGTCGTAGTGGGTGTGAATGTCCACCCAGCCGGGGGTGACGCAGAGGCCATCGGCGTCGATGTCGCGACGGGCGGGCCCGGCCTTGCCCTCGGCTGAAACGATCTTGCCGCCTTCGATGGCGATGTCCGCCGTGCGAGCGGGCTCGCCCGAGCCGTCGATCACCTGGCCACCTCGAATCGCGATGTCGTGCACTGTCTGCCTCCGGTTGGTAACGAGACGCAAGGATAGCGGTTCCCTCGGGGTCCACGGGCCCCCGGTAGGGCCCGCTATATTCAAGCGCGCCGTTCCCGGCGAGCGCGGAGGTTCCACATGCCGATCAAGGCCCACGAGACGATCGATACGCTCAACATTCCCGGGCTGGCCCACCAGACGCTGGTCGGCGCCAAGGACGGGCTCCGAGGTTTTGAAATCTGGCGGCAGACCATCGAAGCCGGTGGCGAAACGCCGATGCACAAGCACGACTGCGAGGAAGTGATCGTCATTCTCGAAGGCGAGGGAGCCTGCGTGGTCGAAGGGGAGACCGAACCTTTCCGAGCCGACCAATCCGTGATCGTTCCGCCGAACGTCGTCCACAAGATCTGCAACACCGGCACGGGTCCCTTGCGGTTGATGGCGACGCTCGCGATGGCGCCGGTCCGGGTGGAGACACCGGACGGCGATCCCATGGCCCTTCCCTGGGATTGAGTGTGAGCACGGTCGAACGCATCGGATCCGCACCTGCGATCGCCATCGAATCGGTGGGCGAGGGCGAAGTCGTGTTCTTCATGCACGGCATCGGCGGCAACCGAACGAACTGGCACGGCCAGCTCGAGGCTTTCTCCGGGCTCTACCGGGCGGTGACCTGGGACGCGCGTGGCTACGGGGACAGCGATGACTACGACGGGCCCCTGCGCTTCTCGGACTTTGCCGACGATCTCGTTCGCGTGCTGGATCGGCTCGATGTCTCGAAAGCGCACCTGTGTGGGCTGTCGATGGGCGGGCGAATCGCGACAGACTTCTACGAGAGTCACCCCGATCGCGTCGCGAGCCTGATCTTGTGTGACACGTTTCCGGGCTACGACAACTTGGATCCCGAGCAGCGAGAGGCGTTCGTCCGTTCGCGGAAGGAACCCTTGGTACAAGGCGGGGAGCCGCGCGACATCGCGCCCGGCGTCGCGAAGAGCCTGGTGAGTGAGACCGCCGGGCCCGAAGTGGTACAGCAGCTCATCGACTCGATTTCCGCGCTTCACAAAGCGTCCTACATCAAGGCGATCGAAGCGATGGTCATGTACGAGAAAAGCGCCGCGCTCGAGATGATCGCGGTTCCGACGTTGTTCGTCGTCGGAGCGCACGACCGGTTGACACCACCCGAGTTGTCGAAAGAGATGGCAGCCCGCGTTCCCGGCGCCGAACTCTGCATCATCGACAATGCGGGTCATTTGACGAACTTGGAGCGTCCGGAAGCCTTCAACCGCGCCGTCCTCGACTTTCTGTCGAAGCGGGACAACGCGTAGCCAAACGCCGATCAACCCACGGAGAAACCATGCACGTCGGATACACCGCCATTTTTCAGAATCCTGGAGAACGCATCTCGGACGCCGAGGTCTATCAGAACGAGTTGCGCCTCGCGGAGCTCGCGGAGCCGCTCGGCTTCGAGTCGATCTGGGGCGTCGAGCACCACTTCACCGACTACACGATGTGCCCCGACGTGGTGCAGTTTCTCACGTATATGGCGGGTCGCACCCGGAAGGCGCAGCTCGGGAGTATGGTCATTGTTCTCCCCTGGCACGATCCGATTCGCGTCGCCGAGCAGATCTCGATGCTCGACCACGTCTCCGGCGGCCGCATGATTCTGGGTATCGGTCGCGGCGTCGGGCGCGTCGAATACGAGGGCTTCCGCCTCGACATGAACACGTCTCGCGAACGGTTCGAAGAGTACACGGCGATGATCCTCGACGGCCTCGAGCAGGGTTACCTCGAGCTCGACGGTCAGTTCGTACAACAGCCGAAACGCGACATCCGACCGCGACCGCTCAAGAGTTTCCGCGGAAGGACGTACGGAGCGGCCGTCTCGAACGAGACGATGCCGTTGATGGTCAAGAACGAGGCGGGCCTTTTGGTCGTGCCGCAAAAGCCGTGGAGCGTCGTGAAGAACGACATCCTGCTCTACAACGAGGCTTACCAGAAAGAGCACGGCTGCGACGCGCCGCCGCCGCTCGTCGCCGGCTGGACGTTTGTCGACGAGAACGCGGACCGAGCCGAAGAGCTCGGTCGGAAGTACATCACCGACTACTACGAGTCCGTCATCAAGCACTACGAGTTCGACGACATCCATCTCTCGAAGACGAAGGGCTACGAGTTCTACGGCAAAGGCTTTCAGGAGAAGATTCGCGAGCTCGGCCGGGACAAAGTGATCGAGTTCTTGGTCGACCTGGCGGTCTTCGGCACCCCGGAGCAGTGCTACGAGCGAATCATGCACTTCCACAACTTGACGGGGAACAACGGGTACATGGCGATCCTGAGCTACTCGGGGATGCCCTTCGACGAAGCGGAGCGCAACATGCGTCTGTTCGCTGCGAGCGTGCTGCCGGAGCTCAAGAAGGTCGAAGTCAGCGAGCCCGAGTTCGCCCTCAGCGCGTAGGCGAGAGCGCGAGGCGCGAGGTCGCGTTTTCGAGGAGGCCCTCGATCCGGGCCTCCTGCTCGCGCGGCAGGTCGACAAACACCGCGCCCATACCGATGGGGGAGGCCGGTGCGCAACGCGTCGAGTCCGTGACGGTGCGGACAACGCGCGCCGCTACCTGGGTCTCGACCTCGCCGCAGTTCCATCGCATTTCGATCTCCCGGCCCATGGGCCACGGTGCCGGCGCCGACACGTAGGCCCCGCGGACCGAAAGGGTGTAGATACGCGCCGGTTTCGCTTCACCGTCGCACTGCAGTTGCGCCCGGGCGGAGAAGGGGGCTCGGGGAACTTCCCGGGCCTCACCGGCTCGATTGAGCGAGATCAGTCGATTCACCACGAAGCGGAGCTCCGCGGGTTCGTGATCCCAAGCGAGAGCGTGGCGGAAGCCCAGTGCGGCGATGCGGTCGCGGCGGCGTCGATCGAGGGCATCGCCGATGCCGATCCCGATGACCCGCCGGGCCGAGATCTCGGCGGCAAACGGCATCATGACGAAGTCGAGCCACGCGACGTCGACCGAACGTTCGACGAACGCGAGTGTGACCGGGCCGCGGAGCTCGTCTCGGGCGGAGCGAGCCTCGGCGTGGCCGCGCACGCGCAGCGGCTCGAGCCCGACGCGTCGCAGATGATCCGCCAGGCCGCGTTCCGCGAGCCGGTCCGAAGGATCAAGCAGGAGCGCTCGAGGCTTGTTACGCATGCCTACACCGTGGTTTGAGGGCTTCCATGCGAGAGTAAGTACCGGGCGAGCCCCTAAAGGTGTCGAGAGCCCGCTAGGATCGCCGCCATGGCAGGCTTACTCGAAGGGATCCGGGTCCTCGACCTCTCGAGAATCTTGGCGGGTCCCTACTGCGCGATGACGCTCGGCGATCTCGGTGCGGACGTGGTCAAGGTCGAACACCCGACCGGGGGTGACTTGACGCGCGGCTGGGGGCCGCCCTTTACGGAATCGGGGCTCTCGGCTTATTTCCTTTCGGCGAACCGCAACAAGCGAAGCCTGACGCTCGACCTATCGACCGAGGACGGGCGCGCTGTGCTTCGCGACCTCATCCGTTCTGCCGATGTGTTGCTCGAGAATTTCCGCGCCGGAACCCTCGAACGATGGGGCTTCGACTGGTCCGCGCTGACCGATCTGCGCCCGGATCTCGTCTACTGCAGTGTGACGGGCTTTGGGACCGACGGTCCGCACCGTGACGAGGCCGGCTACGATTTCATGATTCAAGCCCGGGGCGGACTCATGAGCATCACGGGCTTCGCCGACGGCGAACCGGTCAAGGTCGGTGTCGCCATCGCGGACCTCGTGACGGGTCTCTTCGCCTCGACCGCCATTCAAGCGGCGCTTTTTGCGCGCGAGCGCGGCGCCGGGCCCCAGCACATCGACATGGCGCTTCTCGACAGCCAGGTGGCGATGCTGGTGAACGTCGCGAGCAACTTCCTGGTCTCGGGCGAGGTACCCGGCCGCCTCGGCAACGCGCA
The DNA here is from genome assembly GCA_965223705.1 of Myxococcota bacterium. Lineage (GTDB taxonomy): Bacteria > Myxococcota_A > UBA9160 > UBA9160 > UBA6930 > UBA6930. Next base: position 2,002,393 of record OZ245015.1, read on the forward strand.
CCCGAACATCGTCCCCTACGAAGCCTTCGACGCGGCGGATGGAGCCTTCACGATCGGGGTCGGCAGCGACGCACATTGGCGCGCGTTGTGTCGGGCCATCGATCGGGAGCCGTGGGCGGAAGACCCACGGTTTGCGACGAACGCCGCGCGAATCGAACATCGCGCCGAGGTCTCGGCGCAGCTCTCCGAGATCGCGAGGAGCCGCTCGGTCGCATCGTGGCTCGAGTTGCTCGAGGGTCTGGGCATCCCGTGCGCACCGATTCAGGATGTCGCGCAAGTCTTTGCGGATCCTCGCGTCGTCGCGCGCAACATGCGCGTCGATCAGCCGCACCCGGCGGGTGACGTTCCCCTCGTGGGCCCTGCGATCAAGGTACCGACCGCGCCGACGGAGATCCGCCGCGCCCCACCGCTGCTCGGCGAGCACTCGCGCGAGGTCTTGCGAGAGCTGTATTCCGAGGAGCGCGTCGACGAACTCCTGCGCTCGGGTGTCACGTCCGCGCCTACGTCCGATTCTTGAAGTAAGAGTCCTTGCAGACGATCTTGCCGTCGCGGAACGTGTAGATGTCGCAGCCCATCCAGTCTTGGACGGTTCCATCGGCCAGGGTCGCCGTGCGACGCCACGCCGAGAGCGCCTGGTCACCCGAGATCGCGTAGTTCTGACCGATCCACTTGATGTCGGGGGCAGCCTCGAAGATCTGTTCGAACGCCGCCCGCAGAGCTTCGTGCCCTCGGATGCGCGCGCCGTAGATTTCCGGGCCGCCGGGCGCCAGGAACTCGCCGTCTTCGGCGAAGAAGGCCATGGCCCGATCGAGGTCGTGTCGGTTCAGCGCGTCACAGAAAGCGTCGAGGGTGGCGATTTCGAATTGCTCGGCCATGTGAGGAAGTCCTCCAAGGGGTCGAGGGGAATCGTGTTACGGACCTTGAATCGTTTCGGTGAAGCCGCCGTCCGCGACGAGGAGGTGGCCGTTCACATAGGACGAGGCCTCCGAGCAGAGGAATACGAGCGGTCCCCCCAGCTCCGGAGGGTCTCCCCAACGACCGAGGGGCGTCCGCGTCTCGACCATGCTGCTGAACTCTCGATTTTGTTGGAGTACGACGTTGATCTCCGTTCGGAAGTAACCCGGGAGGATCGCGTTACTCGTGATGCCGTGGGGCCCGAGCTCGCTTGCCAGCGCCTGGGTGAGCCCGGCGATCGCGTGCTTGCTCGTCGTGTACGAGAGAACGCTGGCCCGGCCGACCAGAGAGAGGATGGAGCCGATATGCACGATCCGTCCGTACCGGGCGGCGCGCATCGGCCCCGCGCATTCTCGCGCGAGGACATAGGATGCTGTGACGTTCGTCCGCATCACGCGCTCGAAACCTTCGGTTTGGCTCTCCTCGAGGTCGACGCGTTCGAGAATCCCCGCGTTGTTGACCAAGATGTCGATACGTCCTCGCTCATTCGCGACGCTCGCCACAGCTTCCCGAACCGCGGCTTCATCCGTGATGTCGAGCGGCAGCGCCGTTGCGGATCCGCCTTTCGCGTGGATCGCTTCTACACGCTCCTCGAGTTTCGCCGCGTTGCGTGCGATCAAGACGACGTTCGCACCGGCTTCGGCGAGCGACATCGCCATCTCGGCACCCAGCCCCTGCGAGCCTCCCGTGAGTAGCGCCACACGTCCATGCAATGAGAAACGATCGGTCAAGTCGAAACCACGCTCTTTCCGAGGGAGACACTATCGCTTCTCCGCCCGAGGCACTTCGCGTAGAATGCTTTTCCGTCAAAAAAATGGAGATCCAATGCAGTACAGCATCACGGTTCAGACAAAGATTGACGATTGGCAGCTCATCAAAGAAGCGGAAGAGCTCGGTTACGATGCCGCTTGGGTTCCGGACACACAGATGGTCTGGTCCGATTGCTACGCGACCATGGCTCTCGCGGCCGCGAACACGTCGCGCATCAAGCTCGGCACGGGCGTTTCGATCGCCGGCACGCGCATCGCTCCGGTCACCGCGCATTCCATCGCGACGATCAATCAAATCGCCCCGGGACGAACGTTTCTCGGCATGGGCACGGGACACACCGCGATGCGCGCGATGGGCATGAACCCCATGCCGCTCAAGGAGTTCGCAGAATATCTACGCGTGCTCCGCGCGCTGCTCCACGGCGAAGAAACGGAGTACACCTACCGAAATCGCACGCGTAACATCGCCTTTCTCCACGACGGTATGGGCTTCCGCAACACGGAGGATCCGGTTCCGATCTACGTAGCGGCCAACGGCCCCAAGGCGCTGCACATCGCGGGTCAATACGGCGACGGGTTGATCTCCGCGATGGGCGAGAATCCCGAGATGTTGGCGTTCAACCTCGGGATGGCGAAGCAAGGCGCCGAAGCGGCCGGCCGGGCGTTTGACGACTATCACACCGCCTCCATCACGCACGCCGTCGTGCTGCGCCCCGGTGAGACACTGAAATCCGATCGCGTGATCGAATACACCGGCGCCTGGGTCGTGGCGATGATCCACTTCGTCTACGAGATTTTCGAATACACGAAGAACGAAGAGATGATTCCCGAATTCATGCAGCCGATCTGGGAGGAATACTGCGAACACGTCGACAAGATGCCGCTCCCGCCGGAGTCGCGAGCGCGCATGATTCACGACGGGCACTGCACGTACTACCCGAAGGAAGAGCGTCGGTTCATCACGCCGGAAATGATCCAAGGCGCTTGCATGGTGGGTGGCCCCAGCGAACTTGCCGAGCAAATCCGCGCCGCGGAGAGCGGCGGACTTCGAGAGATCAGTTTGTTGCCGCCGATCGACGTGTTTCGGGATACCATGCAGGAGTTCGCACGCGACGTGATCCCGCTCGTCTAGCCGTCGAGCGACTTCGGCAACCGAAGACAGTCCAAGAAATCGAAGGGGTGGGAGTCAAAGCGGGCGAGGCCTCTCGGGTCTCGCCCGCTTTCCTTGGTTTCCTCAATCTCCCTAAGCCGCGGGTTTCGGCGCGGTCTTCGGCAGCAACAGGAGCAAAGCGATCCCCGAAGCGTTGCTGCCGGCACAAACCCAGTAGGCGAGGGAATAGCTTCCCGTCGAGTCATAGAGCCAGCCGGCAAAGGGCGGGCCGAACGCCGCGGCAGCTCCCGCGATCCCGAAAATGAAACCGACGATCGCGCCGGCGGAGGCGCGACCGAAGTAGTCGGCGACGATGGCCGGAAACAAAACGGTGCCACCGCCGTAGGAGAACCCGAACAGCAAGCTTCCAATCGCCAGTACGCCGTAGTCCTCCGCGCGTGCGAACAACACGAACGCGATCGCTTGCAGGGCGAGGACGCCGGCGAGAGCGGGGCGGCGCCCGATGTGGTCGGAGATCACCCCGGTCGACAGTCGACCGAAAATGCCGCCCGCACCGATCGCCGACAACAAGTACGCACCGTCGATCGCACGGAGGCCGAGATCGATGGCGCCTGCCGGCAAGTGCACCATCGGTGTGAAGATGACGAGCCACGTCGACATGAAGATCGCGGTGAGGATCCACAGGACCGAGGTGCGGCGAGCCTCGGCCAGTTGCCAGATCGCTTCCTCGATCGGTGTGTCGCCGGAGCCAGGTTGCGACGACACGCCGTCGCCGTCCGGGCGCAGGCCGCGGCTTTCGGGATCGCGCACGATGAAAAGCGAGACGAAAAAGATGAGGAGTCCGCCGACTACGGCCAGCCCCAGATAGGTGGTGCGCCAGTCGTAAAACTGGAGGAGCCAGGTGACGAGGGGCGGGACCAACATGTTGCCGAAGCTCGCGCCGCTCGAGGATAGGCTCACGGCGAGGCCGCGCCTGCGAACGAACCAGCGAACGACCGTCGCGTTGCACGGGACAAAGACCGCGCTCATTCCCATCGCGGCGATGAGCCCGACGGCCGCATAGACGTGCCACGGCAACTCGACGAAGGAAAAGAACCCCCAACCCAACCCGAGCAGCAGCGCGCCGCCGGCGATCACCGCCCGCGGGCCGTAGCGATCGGTCAGGGGGCCGGACACGATCCCGAGAAAGCCGTACAAGAATACGTACAGCGCGTAGGGCATCGAGAGCGTCGCGCGATCCCAGGCGAGATCGGCGCTAATCGCGGGCAGCATGGCGCCGAAACTGAACTGGATCCCGTAGGCGATGAAGAGCACCGAGAACGTGCAGCAGACGATCCACCAACCGTAAAACACACAGTGCCTCTGTCGCGGTCGGGTGCGACGCGACGCATCCTAGCAGCTGCACCGGTCCCCCGGATTTCCCAGCAGGGGTGATCGCGGGTCGGTACAATCGCAGTAACCAGCGAAGGAGCCCCGAATGACCAAGACGTTTTTTCGCGGAGCGCGGCTACTCGACGGCGTTTCGGAGCCGGTGGACGACCGGGTCATCGTGCTCGACGGCGACCGCATCGAAGCGGTGACGTCCGCCGGTGAAGCGCCGGAGCCCGGGCCCGGAGACGCGGTATACGATCTGGCGGGGCGCGTCGTCATGCCGGGGATGGCGTTTTGCCATTACCACCCGGCCTACGACAACGTGAACAGCCTGGCGGAGATCGATCTCAAGCACCCGCCGACGACCCTGACCCTGATCGCCGCGAAGAACGCGGAGCTTCTGCTCCAGTGCGGCTACACCATGGCCGTCGGCGCGGGAGCCGCCCACTACATCGATGTGGCACTTCGCAACGCGATTGACAGCGGTCTGATTCCCGGTCCACGCATCGTGGCGTGCGGCCGCGATGTCGTGACAACCGGCGACTCTGTTGATTCGCACCCCAAGTGGTGGAACCTGCAACTCGAAGGCCTGGCCAAACGCTGCGATGGACCGGACGAGTTCCGGCGCGCGGTCCGAGAAGAGATCGCGAACGGAGTCGACATCGTGAAGCTCTACCCCACCGGCGGGCATGGCTTGCCCCACCCTTGGGACGTGATGAGCATGAACGAAGACGAAATCGAAGCCGCCTGCACGGCGGCACACGACCGCGGGCGCAAGATTCGCGGCCATTTGATCAACAAGCGCGGGATCCTGGCGGCGCTGAAAGCCGGCATCGACGTCGTCGATCACGGCGACGGCACCGATGACGAATGCATCGAATGGTTCCTCAAGCAGGGGAGCTTCCTCGCGCCGAGCCTGTACTTTCCGTGGAAACTCTCCACCACGTTCCGCGCCGGTGACGCGCCGGGTCTCGGATCCATGGTCCCGGAGCTCGAGCGGACGCTCGAAACCCACCCTGAGACGATCAAGAAAGCCGACGAAGCGGGCATTCCGATCGTGTTGGGTGACGATTTCGGCTTCGGTGCGCTCATGCCTCACGGCGACTACGCCCAGGAGCTGACGGTCTACCCCGAGCTCTGTGGCGTGTCGAACCTCGACGTCATCCGCTGGGCGACGCGCAACGGCGCGCTGCTGCAAGGGCGACTCCACGAGCTCGGGACCATCGAGGCGGGCAAACTCGCCGACCTCTTGGTGGTCGAGGGCGACCCGTCGCGCGACATCTCGGTGCTGACCGATCGCTCGAATCTGAAGGCCATCGTCAAAGACGGGGCGTTTGTGAAGAACGCGCTCAAGGGAGACGCTCTCGGAGAGGCGGCGTAGAGCGAACCGATGCGCGTTGGAGTCTGCATTCGCGGCTACAGCCGCATCATGGAACTGCTTCGAGAGTGCTTGCCCGAAGACGAGGTGTTTGATTGCGATCGCGACGAGGTCGTCGCTGAGGCCGCGAACGCCGACGTCCTGATCCCGACGATTGCGCCGATCCCAGAGGCCGCCTTCGCGGAGCCGCGGATCAAATTGGTGCAGCAGTACGGCGTCGGACTCGACAGCGTCGATATTCCCGCGGCGACCCGAGCCGGCGTACTTGTGGCGAACGTCCCGAGCGTCGGCACGGGCAACGCCGAATCCGTCGCCGAGCTCGCGATCGCGCACATGCTGATGCTCTCGCGGAGCATTCCGCGGGCATTTGAGCGGTTCCGAGAGAAGCGGGTCGGTTCGCCGTTCGGGAACTGCCTCTGGGGCGGAACCGTTACGATCGTGGGCTACGGCGGCATCGGCGAAGAGATCGCACGCCGACTCGCGGGTTTCGGCGTGCGGGTGATCGCGGTCTCGAGACACGGACCTTCGGGCTCTCGTCCACGCGACCCTTCGGTGCATCTCGACCTCCACGTCGGCGCCGAGAAGATGGGCGACGCCGTCGCGGAAGCGGACTACGTCGTGGTGGCGGCTCCCGCGACACCGGAGAACATCGGGCTCGTCGGTGAATCCGTGCTTTCGCGCATGAAGCCCGGTGCCTACATCGTGAACATCGCGCGGGGACCCGTGATCGCCTACGAGCCGCTTCTCGAAGGGCTGCGGAGCGGACGTATCGCCGGCGCAGGGCTCGACGTTTTTTGGACCGAGCCGTTCGATCCCGACGATCCGCTCCTCGCCGAGAACGTGATCGCCACGCCGCATATCGGCGGCGCGACCGAGCGCAGCTTGTGGGGGATCGCCCAAGCCGTCGCCGGCGGAATCGAGGCGGTGCGACGCGGCGAGGTTCCGCCGTGTTGTGCGAACCCCGAGGTGGGCTTGGGGCGTCTCGCGCGCTAGCTCGCCAACAGCTCCGAGGCGAGCTTCCGAGCCAGGGCGCCGTCGATCTCGCCTTTGTGCGCTTTCATCAACACGCCCATCACCTTGCCGACTTCCTTGGGATTCGAAGCGCCGGACTGGGCGATCGCCTCGGTGACCCAGCTCCGCGTCGTCTCTTCGTCGGCCAGGCTCGGTAGGTATTCCTCGATGACGGCGAGCTCCGCGCGCTCCTTGGCCGCCTGCTCCTCCCGGCCAGCGGTGTCAAAGGCCTCGATGCTCTCTTTGCGTTGCTTCTCGAGTCGGCGCAAGAGACCGACGCACACCTCGTCAGATAGCGTATCAGCGCCGTCCTTTTTCATTTCGTTGAGAAACAGCGCACGCACGCTGCGAAGCGCCGCGAGGCGGTCCGCCTGCTTGGCGCGCAGCGCGTCCTTCATGTCGTTGCTGATCGTATCGACGAGCCCCACTACGACGACCTCTTCTGTCCAAAGAGCACTTTCTTCTCGGCGTCGGAAATCCCTTCTTTCAGGATGCGCTCGAACTCCGCGCGCCCGACGTCGAAACCGCGCTGCACGCCAGGCCGTGCCTGCATCGTCTCGTGCCAGCGCGCGACGTTCGGGAACTCGCTGAGGTCGATACGATGCATGTCGTGGATCGCGACCCAGCCCCAACAGGCGATGTCGGCGACGGAATACCCGTCGTCGCAGATGTATTCCCGCCCTTCCAGGCGGCCGTCGAGCACGCCGTAGAGACGGCCCGCTTCGTCGACGTAGCGATCGATCGCGTATTCGATCGGCTCCGGGGCGTAGCGGGTGAAGTGGTGCACCTGGCCGCACATCGGACCGAGCCCGCCCATCTGCCACATCAACCATTCGAGCGCCACGGTGCGCTGACGCGGGTCGTCTGACAAAAGCCCGCCGGTCTTTTCCGCCAGGTAGAGCAGAATGGCGCCCGATTCGAATACCGAAATCGGCGCGCCACCGTCGGCAGGCATCCGGTCGACAATCGCCGGCATGCGATTGTTCGGGCTGATCGCCAGAAAGTCCGGTTTGAACTGGTCGCCCGCGCCGATGTTCACGTACGTAACGTTGTACGGGAGACCGAGTTCTTCGAGGGCGATCGAGACTTTCCAGCCGTTCGGTGTAGGCCAGTAGTAGAGGTCGATCATCGTTCCGGAATCATACGGACATTCCCGGGGAGAGACGAGGCCGTCCGCCCGTTAGACTCGTTCCGTGCTCAAGCTGTCATCGGAAACCGACGCCCGCTGGGCCGCGTGGGCGGTCGAATACCTGCCCGAAGTGCTCCTCGACCACGCGCACTGCGAGAAAAAGGCGGCGGGCGCCGCAGTGAACTTGTTGTTTCGCTATCCCCGGGAGCCGGCCCTTCAGGTACCCCTCGCGAATCTCGCCCGCGAAGAACTCGAGCATTTTGAGGCCGTGCTGGGGGAACTCTCGCGGCTCGACATCCCGTTTGACTGGCAACGTCCCGGGCCCTACGGCGGCAAGCTGCACGCCATCGTTCGCGCCGAGGAGCCCGAACGGTTGCTCGACACGCTCCTCTGTTGCGCGGTGATCGAGGCCCGCAGCTGCGAAAGGCTAAAGCTCCTGGCCGGTGTTCTGGAAGACACCCGACTTCGAGCGTTGTATGAAGCGTTGCTCGCCTCGGAGGCGCGTCATCATGGCGTTTATGTCGAGCTGGCGCGGACGGTATGCCCGGAACACTCCGCGTTCGAGGCGCGCCTGCGGGAAATCTGCGATCACGAATCGCGGATCATCGCGTCTGCGCCCGCACTGCCGCGGCTCCATGCAGGCGAGGGCTTCGTGTCGGAGGTCGTCAGGCCCTAGTCGAGGATCCTCCCGAGCGCCTCGAGAAGGGCGTCGACCGTCTCGGAGCGTGCGTTCTCTCCCATCAACCCGATGCGCCAAATGGTTCCGGCCAGCTTTCCGAGTCCCGCGCCGACCTCGATGCCGTGTTCGAGGAGGAGCGCTTTGCGGACGTCGGCTTCTCCCAGCGAAACGACCGCGTCGGGGAGCCGCACCGACGTCAGCATCGGAAGCCGGTGCGCCTCGTCGACGAGCGGCTCGAAGCCGAATCGCGCGAGTCCTGCGACAAGGCGCTCCGCGGCCCCCCGGTGTCGCGCCGCGCGGGCTTCGAGCCCTTCTTCTTCGATGATGCGCAGTCCTTCGTCGAGCCCGTAGATCGCCGAGATGGGCGCTGTGTGGTGGTAGACCCGTTGCCCGCCGCCGTAATAACCGGCGAGCAGACCGACGTCGAGGTACCAACTTTGCACCGGTCTCTGACGGTTCCCGGCTCGCTCGACGGCGCGCGGACTGAAGGAGACCGGGGACAGGCCCGGCGGGCAGGACAGACATTTCTGGGTGCCGCTGTACGCCGCGTCGATCCCCCACGCGTCGAGCGAGACCGGCAAGCCGCCGAGCGACGTCACGCAATCGAGAACGACCAAGGCGTCGACCTCCGCGGCTGCCGCAGCGATCGTCGGCACCGGCTGGAGTGCGCCGGTGGACGTTTCCGCGTGAACGAAGGACACAACGCGGGGACGCGTCTTGCGAATCGCATCTCCCATCGCGTCGTCGGACAGCACGGTGCCGGGTTCGGTCTCAACGCGGGTGACCATCGCACCGATGCGCGAAGCGACTTCGCACATCCGCTCGCCGAAGACGCCCGCGACTCCGACGACCACCGCGTCTCCTGGCTCGAGCAAGTTCACGAGGCACGCTTCCATGCCCGCGCTGCCGGTCGCCGAAAGGGGAAGTGTCATCGGATTGTCGGTGCCGAAAAGCGGACGCAACCGATCTTTCACGCTGTCCATCATGTCGAGGAAGACCGGGTCGAGATGACCCAAGAGCGGGCGGCTCATCGCCTCGAGGACGCGGGGCGAAACGTTCGAAGGGCCGGGGCCGAGGAGCAGTCGTCGCGGGAGTTCCGTGGGCATCGGCGCAGTATATCCAGGCGCACCGTGCGTCGCCGGGTTACGTTTGCCCGAGGGACCTCATGAAGCGTTGGACCATTTTCTTGCTCGGCCTTCTCATCGTCGGCGCCGGTTGGTACGTCCTCGCTTCGGGCCCGCGCCCCACACAAGACAGTCACCCCGAGATCGACGCGTCGTCGCGAGAGAAACTCCAGCGCGAACTCGAGCGCGGCGATTGATGGGCTCGCTGCGCGAGCAGTACGAAGAGCGGGAGGCAACTCGCCTCGCCGGCTACGCCTTGACCGCACGCGCGTCGCGCGGACGCTTGCACCCCGAAGAAGGTCACGCCTACCGCACGGATTTCCAGCGAGACCGCGACCGCATCGTGCATTCCCGGGCGTTTCGGCGCCTCGAATACAAGACCCAGGTATTCATCTTTCACGAAGGCGACCACTACCGGAACCGGTTGACCCACACTCTCGAAGCGAGCCAGATCGCCCGCACGATCGCCCGCGTGTTGCGTGCGAACGAGGACCTCGCCGAAGCCATCGTGCTGGCACACGACTTGGGGCATACGCCGTTCGGCCACGCCGGCGAGCACGCGCTGGCGCGATTGATGGAAAGCGATGGCGGCTTCGACCACAACCGCCAGACGCTCCGCATCGTCGATTGGCTGGAAGAGCGCTACCCGGCTTTCCGCGGACTCAACCTCACCGACGAGACGCGCGAGGGGATCCTGAAGCACGGGTCGAAATGGGACCACCCGGTACCCACGCCGCCACTCGCTGCGAACCCGAGTCTCGAAGCACAGCTCGCCGACGCGTCGGACGAGATCGCGTACCTGAATCACGACCTCGACGACGGCTTGCGCTCTGGCCTCCTCACCCGCGAACAGCTCGAAGTGCTCTCGCTCTGGCGGGAGGCGACGCGCCTCGCGAGGGATCGTCACGGGGATCTCGAAAAGGCTGGCGCGCATCCGGCGATCAGCGCGTTGATCGACATGCTGACGACCGATCTCGTTCACGCGACGATCGCGCGACTCGAAGAACAGGGCTGTGAGAGCGTCGACGACGTGCGCAACGCTCCGACTCGGGTCGCTGTCTACTCCGACGCCGTTGTCGCCGCCCGGCGAGAGCTCCGGGAGTTTCTGTTCGACAATTTGTACTACCACCCTCGTGTGCTTCGGATGAGCCGCAAAGCCGAGCGTATCCTGACCGATCTCTTCGGCATCTATCGCGAAGAACCGCGGCAGCTGCCCGCGCGCGTGACGCGGAATTTCGCCGATGTGGGCGAGGCTCGGGCCATCGCGGACTACATCGCCGGCATGACCGACCGGTTTGCCCTTTCCGAGCACCGAAAACTCTTCGATCCGCACGAACCGGTCTGATATAAGCGGCAGCGAGCGGGTGATCTATCGTCCCCCGACAAGAGACAGGGGTCGTGAACAATGAGCTTGGCGCAAGCCCTCGAACGTGCGGCTCGGGCGATGCCCGCGACCGCGGATCAGATCCGCCCTGCGAACGGCGATCCGCACCGGCTTTTGAGTGAACTCGAGGCCGACGCGGCGGGAGAAGTCCTCGCGTGGCTGTTGCGCGAAGAGCCCGACGACGCGGCGGAGTTGGTCGAGGTCTGGCTCGACGAGCCGTCCGGGCGCGACCTGGTGCTGCAACTCGACGAGGGCGGTCTGCCGAAGGCGAGCCGCAAGCTCCTTCGCCGAGCGCGCCACGCTTTGCGCTCGAAGGGGATCGATGTGCCCGAAACGCCGCCGGTCGCGCGGGTGGCGTCGCTCCGCAAAGTCGACGACGAGTTCCGCACCGCGGCGCTCTCGCCGATCGATCCGGCCGGAGCGCGGATGGCCTACCTCGTCGAACCCCATCCGAGTGGCGGCGCTCGCTTGTTCGAGATCGGCTTGTCGAGCTCGAAAGGTGTCTTGGGCGTGCGGGTGTACTCCGCGAGTCGCAGCAAGATTCGCAGCTTCCTGAAAGAACTGACCGGTCGAGCAGGACAGCCCGGCGTGACCGCTCCGCCTGACGCGGTCCGGGCGCTGTTCGCGCGGGCGCTCGCGAAGCAGCCCGAGAGCCGCCCCGTGCCGGGCACCGTGGCGGAATGGCGCTCACAGCTCATGCCACCCGAGGGCGAGACTCCGGCGACCCCGGCGGAGCGCGTGGTCGAAGCCTTGGGGGAGGTCGCCGCGGACGCCGACGGCGCCATCGAGCTCGCGCGCACCGCGCGGGTGGGCCCTTGGCCGAGAGACCCGAAAGACCTCGAAGCGCTCGCGGAGAAACTCCGCGATCAGGCGGCCGGGCCGATCGTGTTGAGCCCGGCTCAGCGCAAAGAGCAGGCGGCCACGTTGATCGACGAGGCTCTGGACGAGTGGTTCGGGGGTGCTGGGGGCGAAGAGATGGCTACCCTGTACCGCGAGTCCGCGTTCATATTGTGGCAACGCGGCGAAGAAGACACGGCCCGGACCTGTCTGGCCGCAGCCCGGGCTTTCGAAGAGCAACCCCCCACGCGCAATCCCATGGCGCGCTTCTTGGTAGAAACACCGCTCGCCGCCGTCCTCGCCGAAGCGACCGGAACGGCCCCCGAGAGCGCTGGAGAAGCGACCGAGGAAGGCACGTCGCTCATCACCCCCTAAAGGTAGGTAGGCCGCATGCAGGCCAGAGGCGTGCGTCCCCCAGATGTCGGGGGACCGCCTGGCCCAAAAAACTCGCCTCGCGCCCATGCGAGGCTACGAAGGTTGATGCGTCATGAGACGAGGCTTTGGCCGACGACGTCGGCGACAGAACAGCGACGAACTCCCGGGATTCGATCCCGCCGAACTCGAAAAAGTAACGGAGGCGGGCCTGGTTTCGGCTCCACTCGAGAGGCGCGATCTCTCCGCCGTTCCCGCTCACATGGCTGTCGTCGGGACCGCGCAGGATGAAGAAAAACAAATCGAGTGGTGGGTCATACGGGCGGAAGGTGTCGCAGAAGCGGTGGCGGCTGCCCTCGTGGTGCGCGACGCCGCGCCCGAAGCGAACGCCGGGGTAACCCGGCACATCCTCGCGGTCGCGAATGGCGCGAGTGATTCGGATCGTCGCTCGCTCTCGTGTTTCGGGGCGCTTCCCGCCGAAGTGACGAGTCATGTCCTCGAGCGCGACATCGCTTTGGCCGGGCCGCCTCCCGAAGAGCGCTCGCCGGTGCCGGTCGATTGGTTCGTTTCCGCGGTCGGCGACGAGGCCGTACGACTCCTCGCCGATCGCGCGTTGGCTGGCCTCCGCGGCTTGGCGGGGAAATACGCGGGGTCGCTCCGCGCCGATGCTCGTTCGGTGGAACTGTGCGTCTCCGCACGCCCGGTAGCGGCGCTGCAACTCGAAGGTGAAGCGTTGTCGCTCGTCACGCTTCTTCCGCAACGGTCCGTCGCGCCGCTAGGGAGCGAGTCGCTGGCCGATGCCCTCGATCGTCTCGAGGGCAACCTGCGCCGCCGGTTGAACGACCGCAAAATACGAGACGGCGAGGAAGGTCTCCGCGGCCGGATGGGGCCCGTCTTGGCGAGCCACTGTGGCGTCCGGAGCGCTGCGCCGTGGCCTTTGACCGGAGAAGATCCGGACCCGCTCGATTGGGTGGGCGTCGACGCCTCGGGAGCAGTCGTGTTTGGAACCGCTCGGCTGTCGCTCGGAATCCCCGACCTATTGGCACTGCTCGCCGGCGTGGCGCGCGCGCGTCAGCTCCTGCCGGTGATCTTGTCCGATGTCCACGGCCCGATTCGCCCCGACGAAGTGCGACTCGTGATCGCTGCCGAGAGCTACGGCGAGGGAGTCGCGACGCTACTTCCCCGACTGCGATTCCCCGTCGAATCGCTGTCGATCACGGATATCGCCGCGCAGTCGCCTCCGCTCGCAGCGAAAGCCAAGGCCTCGGGGACCGCCGCTCCTTCCGCCGGCACCGACGACAAGAGTCGACGCGGCCGAAGTCGGCGCGGGCGCGGGCGGCGACGAACGCCGGACGCGCCGCCGACCGAGGCACCCGCGTCGGAGCCCGAGGCTTCCGCAGAAGTCGACGCCGAAACATCCGAGCCTGCAGAGCCGGCCATCGAGGAGTTCTCGCTGTTCGACCTCGATGACGACAATGGCGACGACGGCGCGAGCCGCCGGCGCCGCCGTCGGGGCCGTCGCCGAAGTGGTGGACGGAGCCGGTCCGACGATCAGGGCGACGGCGAGGACGGTTCGGGCGAAGCTCCAGGGGCCGCAGAGAGCTCGCGCGCCGAAAAGAGCGCCGCAGGGACATCGGACGCAGACGGTGAGGACGACGCCGATGTCGACGACGAGCAGCTCCTCGGCCTCGATCCGGATGCGCCCGAACCCGAAGATTCTGTCGACGTTCGCTACGAGGACGCGGAGCTCGACGAAGAGCCTCTGACCGAGTCGGAGCAATTGCGGCTCGAGCGGGAGCGCCGACGTCTCGCCCGCATGGCGACACACGGAAAGAAGGAGCGCGCCGAAGAAGGCGACGAGGAACCGGATACCGCGGACGAGCCCGACGGCTTGCCCCGGGGGCGGCCCGCGATCTTGGCCCACGCCGATCGACAGTCGCTGATCGCTGCGACGGTGCTCGCGCGGGACGTGCGCAACGTCGAGGGTGTGTGGGTCTATCCGCAGGACGAGCTGATGACGTTCTTTCGCGGTGTCGCAACCGATCTGCGCGAAAACACGCCGATTTTCGTCATTGGATTCTCGGCGAAGCCCAGCCGCGACGCGATTCAGGCCGCCGCACTCTACCGGGGGCGGCTCGTCTGGTTCGACCACCACGAGTGGCCGCCCGAGGACGAAGGCGCCATGGCCGAGGCTGTCGGTGCTGGTCGGCTGTATCTCACACCGGGCGCGGAAGGGCCGCTCGCTCCCGTGCTCTCTCAATGCAAGCGGCGGAGCCGCTTCTCGGACAAACTCGTCGATCTCGCTACGGGTCGTTTCACGCAGCACGACTATGAACGCTGGGGCCGGCTCTGGTGGAAGCGACTCGGCGACCTGGCGGCGCAGTCCGGCCCCGTAGGCAACGCCCTCGATCCGCTCTTCAGCGGCCGGCCCTCGGACCTCGCGCGGGAAGCGGCCAAGCAGCCGACACCGGATCCGCCCGACGAGCTGGCGTACGCCCTCGGGCGCGATTTTCGGATCGTTCACTTCGGTGGGTTCGGCCTTGCGGTCGTTGTGGTTCCCGAGCCGCTCGACCTGCATTTGACGACCCGCATCGTGCGGGAACGCCACGGGCTCGCTCTGTCCCTCGGCCTGCGCGAAGGTGGCGAGGCCATCGTTCTGGGAAGCGACGACGCCACAGGTCGCCGTTCCCTCGATTGCAGCGCGATGGTCGACCATCTGGCGGGGAAGTTCTCCTGGGCGGAAGTGCTGCCCGACGATGACCATGTGGCGAGGCTTCGGGTCCGCGACTTGGCGCTCTATCCCGAGCGACTCGAGGAACTCGTCAGCGACATCGCGATGGGTCGATCGATCCTCGAGGGCTGAGCCCGGAACAAGGGCGGCGATGGCACGCGCCAATCTCGTCGAGGTGTTCTCGTCGATCCAGGGTGAAGGACCGAGCGTCGGCCAAAGGACGATCTTCGTCCGATTCGGCGGTTGCGACTTGCGCTGCGCGTGGTGCGATTCGCCGCACACCTGGAAGCCCCACCGCGCTTGGCGCGTCGAGGAAGAGCCGGGAAGTGCCGCCTTCTCTCAGTACGAGAATCCGGCATCGCTCGACCAGGTGGTCGCTGCCGTCGCGGGGCTCGATCCCGCTCGCCACCGCTGGATCAGTCTCACCGGCGGCGAGCCGTTGTTGCAGCCGGCGCTCCCCGAGTTCGCCGCGGCCTTGGCCCAGTGGGGTACTCCGCTGCATCTCGAGACCCACGGTCTCGCTTGGCAGGCATTGCCCGCGGTGCTGCCCCGCTTGGGCTTCGTCTCGATGGATTGGAAGCTCGCCTCGGACGTGGAGCGGGCGAAGGGTGCATCGGGTGCCCCGTTCGCGGCAGAGCACCGAAGATTCCTCGCCGAAGCACGCGGGGTCGCTACGTGCGTCAAGCTCGTGTTGACCGCGCGGAGCGAAGACGCAGAGCTGATGGAGGCCTTCGAGAGCGTGGCCGAGCTGGCGCCCGACGCGACGCTGATCCTTCAGCCCGTGACCCCGACGGCCGACTTCGACAGGCGCCCCGATCCGGGACGCGTTCACGAGGTCGCGCGGCGCGCCGGGGACTGGGTTGCCGATGTCCGGGTCATTCCTCAGACCCACGTACTGTACGACGTTCTCTAGCGGTGGTCGGTCAGCCGTCCGCGGACAGCATCGAGGAGCGATAGCGCGTCGCCCTCGGGCGGCGCGGCAAGTCGCAGGCCCGGGAGACAGCCGGCGCGTTCACCGGCTTCGAGGTCGCGCGAGGAGTCTCCGATGACGAAGCTGCGTCGGAGGTCTGCGTTGAGCTCGTCGCGCGCGCGGAAGAGCAGACCCGGTTCGGGTTTCCGGCAGGCGCAGCCTTCGTCGGGACGATGTGGGCACCAGTAAGTCGCGGCGATCGGAACGCCGGTGCAAGCGAGGTCGCGCAGGAGGCGCCTCTGGAAGCGCCAAAAATCCGCTTCCTCGAAATACCCGCGTCCGATCCCGCTCTGATTCGTCACGATGGCCAAGCGGTAGCCGGCATCCGAGAGCATCCTGCACGCGAGAAAGGCACCCGGAAGCGGCGCGTAGTCGGACAGCTTGTGGTTGTAGCCTCGGTCCTCGACGAGGGTGCCGTCGCGATCGAGAAAAACGAAGGGTCGCTGTGCGGGTGCCGCGAGATCCGACATCGGACGCCAGGTTAGCGACGTCGCAGACTCAGGCGAAGCACAGCCAGCTCGCGCTTCAAGCTGGCTTCGTCCGCACCGCCGAAGCGGGCGGCGAGGTAACGCTCGGTGATCGTTCGGAACGCCCACGCGGCCTCGGGAGTCAGCGAGCGCTCGGACTCCGCGACGAACTCTCGCGCGGTCGTGGTCGCGCCTCGAACCAGGCCCACGCGTCGCAGCATGCCAAGGGCGCGCGCGTAAGCGAAGGGCAGGGGCGCCCGCTCTGGCTCGCCGCGTCGCAGCCATAGAAGGGCGCCGATCCCGACCAGTAGCGGTGCCAGGATCCAGAACGCCGCGCCTCCTTGCAGCGGAGACTTCCCGGCGGATGGCTCGAGCGGGCCCGAGTCGTCGGGGGAGACGGCGCGAGCCAGCCAAGAAAAGGAGGCGATCTGCCGCTCTCGGTCATAGTCCACGAAGGAACGGAACCACCAGAGTTCCAGGGCGCTCGTCAGTTCGCTCAGTCGATTGACGGCGGAGAGGGCGGCCGACCCGGCGAGTCTCAGATCGGGCGGTGTCGGGTCGAAGCGCACCCAGCCGGCGGTGGCGAAATGAATCTCGACCCAGCTGTGCGCATCGGCCTGTGAGAGCTCGATGAACCCGCGCAGGGAGTTTCGCCGACCGCCCGCAAAACCCGTCACCAACCGCGAGGGCAAACCCGCGGAGCGCGCGAGAAGCACCATCGCCGACGCGAAGTATTCGCAATGACCGGCCGTATCCCGGAACAGGAAATCCTCGATCGGTGGATTGTCACCGCGGCCGTGCGCGGGAGGCGCGTCGGTGTATCGGCCGGTCTCGATCAGATGGTCACGGAGCTTCGCCACCCGGTCGTAATCGGTCGCGGCGTCGCGCGTGAGTTCCGCGGCGAGTTCCCGGACGCGGGGCGAGAGGCGCGGCAGAGCGCGGTAGCGTTCGGCGTTGTCTTCCGGCGGGAGAGCCGCGCGGTCGCCGCGAAGCGCGTCGGCAGAGGGAACCAGGCTCGCGCTCCGAATCCGATATTCGACCCGGCGCGCGGCGCTGTCTTGCGCGTAGAGGCTCCCGTTGCCGTCGCGCTCGATGCGTCCCATCGGTCCCCGCAGTCCCAGGGCCGGGCCGGCGGAGAAAATGACGCCGGCCGTGGTCGGTTCTCGGACGATCCGCTGGTGCGTGACCTCGCGCCGGTCGCGTGCGAGCACCAATCCAACGCGCGCGTCTCCCGCGACTTGCCGGCCCGTGCTCACCGACCAGGTCCGGCCGTCGAAGTGATCGAACGCGAGCCCACGCCAATAAGCGTCCTCCGGGGCAGGCGTTTCGCCCCGCAAGATGTCGACCCGCAGGGCCACGCGGTTGTCCTGTCGAATCCGCCCGATGTCGCCGAGGGACACGCTGTCGCTAAAGCCGGAGCGCGCGAGCGCGGCGCCGCCGCCCGGGAGCGGGACACCGGCCCGCATCCTCGGGAGAAGCGGAAAAATGATGAGCGCAAGCGCGAACGTCAAGAGCGAAGCCAGGAGTGTCAGGCGGAGGAGACCGGCCGAAAGTACGGCTCGTTCGGCGCCGGGTTGGCCGGCTTCCGCGGCTTCGCAGGCGAGGGTGTGGGCGAGCAGCGTCCAGACCGTGAAGGACGAATACGCGGCCAGGCACAGCGGGAACAGCGCACTGTCCGTCAAGTTCGAAGCTGCCACGACTTGAAGCAGCGATAGCCCGACGAGCAAGAATTCCGAAGTTCGCGGGCGTGCGTCGAGCAGCTTCAAGACGAGTGTCGCCGTCGCGAAGTACGCCAGCGCGATGAGCGTCGAGCCGTGCCAGAACCACGTCGCGCCACAGCCGAGCATGCCGACGAGGAGGAGGCCGTTGAGAAGGTTCCCCCGGGTTTGCCAGGGGCGGGGGTTCGGACCGAGGCGCATCGCAACGAGACCGAGAGCGGCGGCGCCGAGGATGATCGGAAGAGCGATCGCCTCGGATAGAGCGAGCGTCGCCGTCGATGCGGCGCACATCCCGTAGGCGGCTCGCGGGCGGGCTGAGCTGAGCGGGCCTCGGAAGTTGCGGCGACTCACGGGGACACGGCTCCGGCGCGCTCGGGCGGCGCTCCTTCCGGCACGACGGTGGCGAGAAAGCGCAGCAGATGCACGCGCTGCTTCGCACCCGACGCGGCCGGAAAGCGCTTCTCGTCGGTGATCAGGCTGACTTCCTGTCCCACTGAAAGCGCGGCAACCACCTCGGACGCCGCGTCTCGCACCGAACGTTCGAACGCGCGATCCGCTCGCCGTTTCGCCGTTCGCAAGCGCACGCAACGACTGGCGGCATGTTCCGGTTCACTCTCCCGCACGAACAGCCGGTGCTCGCGGACCGAGCGCGGCCAGTGCACGCGCCGCAGCGGATCGCCCGTGGCGAACTCGCGGAGCAGCGTCGCTTCGGGCGGTTTCTCACCGCCCGGGATCGGGTGACGCCCGTCGCCGTCCGAGCGCGTCAAATCCCAGGGCGAGCGTCGCAGAATCTCCGGGAAAACGAGCGCTTCTTCGGGCGCTTCGATCCGCAGCGACTTGCTGAAGAGTCCGAAGGGGAAGCGCGTCGATGCGCGGAAGCCGGCGAACGCGATGCGCCCGCGTCGCTCGGGCACGACGCGATACACGCGCTGTACGGTCTCGCCCGGACCGATTCGCAGGGCGAAGACGCGCCCGACGGATTGGCCGTGGTACGCATCCGGCCCTACGAGATCTTCCACGACAACCGCGTACGCCGGGAAGCGGCGTTGACTGTTGGTGAGTTCGAGTGCGACGGGTGTCGCCGTCCCACAATAGATTTCGTTCGGATAACGTCGGCGCACTTCGAGGCCGCGCAAGGCGGCTTCCGAGAAGACGCCTGAAAAAATGAGGAAGCCTAAGAGGGCGGCGAACAAGAGGTAGAGCAAGTTGTTGCCGGTGTTGAGAGCCGCGAAACCGACGGCAAAGCAAATGCCCGAGAACACCCAACCGGCGCGCGTGGGGCGGAGGGATCGCGGGGGCCGAAGCGCTCGGCGGATTCCCGCGAGCACCCGGTTCAAAGCGGGACCGGAATCGACTCGAGAATCTCTTCGACCAACCAACGCGTGTGGGACGCGCTGGTTTGACCCGAATCGAGGATCAGCCGGTGGGCCAACACGGGTTGCGCGGTTTCGCGGACGTCTTCGGGGATGCAATAGGCGCGCCCGTCGAGCAGCGCCCGAGCCTGAGCCGAAGCGCGATGCGCCAACGCCCCGCGCGTCGAGACCCCGACGGCGATGTCGTCTCGGTCGCGGGTCGCCGCTGCGATGTCGAGCAAGTACCGAAGCACCGCGTCGTCGAACTTGACGCGTTCGCTCGCGCTCCGCAGCCCGAGAATCTCTTCCACCGAAAGGACCGGGCTGACGTCCACGACGTCGACCACAGTATCTCCGCGCAGGACCGCAAGTTCGTCCTCTCGTTCGGGATGGCCGAGTTCGAGACGGCGCTGGAAGCGATCGAGCTGGGATTCGGGAAGCGGGTACGTGCCGTGATGCTCGAACGGATTCTGCGTGGCGATCACGAAGAATGGATCCGGCAGCACGTGTCGTTCTCCGTCGACCGTCACGCCGCCTTCCGCCATCGCTTCGAGCAGCGCCGACTGCGTTTTCGGGCTGGCCCGGTTGATCTCATCCGCCAACACGATCTGCGCGAAAATCGGTCCCGGAGAAAAGCGCAACGCCCCGACCATGGCGCCGTCTCGGAACTCCGGGAGGACGCCACCGATCACGTCGCTCGGCAACAGGTCGCTCGTGAACTGGACGCGCTGGAACGTGGCCGCGCAGGCGCCCGCGAGCGCTCGCGCCAGCGTCGTCTTGCCCACGCCCGGCACGTCCTCGATCAACACGTGACCGCCGCTCACGAACGCTTCGACGGCCGAGCGAACGATCGCTCGCTTTCCGCACACGGCTTTTTCAATTTCATCGCACAGTCGCGCGGCCTGCGCCGCCGCTTCTGTGGGATCCGGCACATGAGACAACGGACACCTCGGCTCCGTACCTCTTCGGATCGTGGGGATTTTCGCTGAATGCGCCGCGCGCTCTCGGAGGATCGTGAGTCGGCAATTGACTCGCAAGGAAGGCCTCGAAGCTGCGGCGGGTCTAGCGGTTACGGATTTTCGGCGTCCGCCGCGAACAACGCGGCCCGCGGGTCCGCGGCGTCGGCCGCCGCGCGGGCCGCTGTGAGGAGGGCTTCCAAGTCGCCGCCGAGATCGGCGAGGCGTGCTTCGTAACGCGGAATGTCGGCTTCGTAGGTGCCGCCGAGAACGAGGCAAGCGTCGTTCAACCGTACCTGCTCCGCGTAGCGTTCGGTGTCGACGGTTTCGAGATCGAGCGTCGTGATGATCTCGAGCAAATCCCCCTCGAACTTTCTGCGCTGTAGATCGCGGTCGGACCCCGCCGGCTGTTCGGCGTAGAGCCTGGTGATTCCGCGCCTGAAGTTGGCCATCACGTACGACATCATGCGCGACTCGGTCACCTCGAGGCGCGCCCTCTCACCTTCGTCTCGCCGCTCGCGGAAGCGAACCGCCGCTTCCTGCCCGACGAACGTCGCGAGCCCTTCGTTGAAGTCGGGCTCGCCCGGTGCGAAGACCGTCGTGTGCACCAGTTCGTGCAGGATGACTTCGGTCAGCTGGCCGGGTGGGAGGCGGAGCATGGGTTCTGTCAGCGGATCGTCGAACCAACCGAGCGTGGAGTACGCGCGCACCGGCGACACGCACACGTCGAACCCGTCCGATCGGAGCTTCTCGGCCGCGCGTTTCGCGTCCTCTTCTTTGAAATAACCCTTGTACGGTGCGTCCCCGATCAGCGGAAACCAGAACGGGTACGCGACGAGCTCTCCAGGGCGGGTTCGAACGATCGTCGTCAGCATGCGTTCGCCCGGCCACGCGGCGTAGCTCTCGTACTGGCCTTCGACCTCGAGTCCGATCTCTTGCGCGTATTCCCGCGTCGCGGCGACGAGTTCGAGCGCGGCGACCACGTCGGGCGGCGTCGCCGGATCTCGCAACACTTCGGCGATGGGGCGGCGCGCTTTGAGGAGCTCCATCTGGCCACGGGCGAGTTGGGTGTAGTAACACCCCGAGAGGGTCAGCGAGAGCAAGACGATCCCAGCGAGGGACGCGGCCGGGCGGGAGAGCTTGCGAAGGAGAGGGAGGTTGGTGGCGGAAGCCCAACGGGCAATCGTGCGCATCGAACTGCGGATCTCCGGCGACGGCGCTTCCGAGCGCGCCGAGTTGATCTCCGCCGCTGCTTTCGAGGCCGGCGCGACGGGGTTGGTGGAACGTAACGAGGCGGGAGAAGGGCGCACGCCCTGGGTCGCGGATATTTACGCCCCGGCCGATCTGGGCGCCGCGGTCTTTGCGGCGGTGCGCGCGGCCGCAGATGAGGAGACCCGGGTCGCCGCGCCCGTGAGCGAAGAGCCCGTCGATTGGGTGGCCCACTTCCGCGAGCATGCCCGGCCGGTCGCGATCGGGGATCTCGTCATACGCCCCTCCTGGCAGACCTTCGCCGGACCGCCGCCGGGGGTCGAGCTGGTGATCGATCCCGGGCAAGCGTTCGGAACCGGTGCTCACGAGTCGACGGCTGCCGCGATTCGGCTCCTGCAACGCAGCCGTCTGATTTTGCCGCGCGGCGCTCTGCTCGATGTCGGTTGCGGCAGCGGCGTACTGGCTCTTGCCGCACGGGCGTATGGGGCTCCGGCCGCCGTGGCGTTCGATCTCGATCCCCTCGCCGCACGAGCGACGCGTGAGGCCGCTGCCCATAACGCGATCGACGGCGTGCTCACCTTCTGCGGTCCGTTCGGGGCGCTCCGCGGTCGATGTTGGCCGACCGTGATCGCGAACTTGTTGCGTCGCGAACACGCTCCGCTGTTCGGTGCATTGGCCGCAACGCTCCCAGCCGGAGGGTCTCTCATGGTGGCGGGGCTTTTGTCGTCGGAAGCGGACGAGGTGCTCGAGTGGGCCGACGGCGCCGGCCTCGCGCCGGTGGATCGCGTCGAACAGACCGACGGGTCCGGTTCGTCTTGGGCGGGGCTTTGCTTCGAACGCCCGTCGACCTCAGGCGAGACGCGCCCGCCAATCCTCGAGGAGTTCTGAGAGGGTCTGTCGGAACGGGACCCGCGGTGCCCAACCCGTGGTTGCCGAGAGCTTGTCCGCGTTGCCGATCGCGTGGTCTACCGGGCGCCAGAGCTCGGCGTCGGTCTCGACGGAAACCGGTCGGCCGACGCCGCTCGCATCGATCATCGCTTCCGCGAGCCCGGCAATCGACCAGGCTGTGCCCCGAGCGACGTTGTACGCGCCCGAGGGAACTCCCGGAACGAGGAGCCGCCAGTACGCGTCGACCACGTCGGCCACATCCAGGAAATCCCGTGTCGAGTGGGCGTTTCCGATCTCGACGAAGTCCCCGCGCGACCCGCGCTCGATGGCGACGAGCTGACGCGCGAGCGAGCTCTCGACAGCCCACGGCGGACGTCCTCGGCCGGTGTGGTTGAACGGGCGAGCTCGGACGACACAGAGCGTGTCGCTCGCGCTGCGCGAGGCCATTTCATCCGCACACGCCTTGGTCCAGGCGTAGTGCGTTTCCGGTCGCAGGGAAGCGTCCTCTCTGAATCCGCCGCTCTCGGGGTGACTGCCGTAGACCTGGCCCGTGCTCGCGACGAGAACGCAGCGCACGCTGTCGCACGCTGCCGCCGCTTCGAGCACGGCGCGAGTTCCGAGGACGTTGATGCGAAACGTCTCGTTCGGCGCACGGTCGGCTCGGGCTACGGAACTCTCCGCGGCGAGGTGCACGATGGCGTGCGGGCGCGTCGCGGCGACGTGGCCTGCGACAGCCTGCGCGTCGGTGACGTCGAGAGCACTGGATGTGCCGTCCACCGCTGCGCCCCGAGCGCGGAAAGCGGGGACGAGGTGTTTTCCCACGAAGCCCGTGGCACCCGTGACCCAAACTCGCACGGCGCGGAACCTAAGGGAGGCCGTCTGCGCGTGCTACCTTGCGCCGGGGGTGGCGCCATGATCCTTGGTATCTCGGGACCGAACGCGGCGGGCAAGGGCGAGGCGATTTCGTTCCTGCGCGCGCGCAGCTTCGAAGTGCATTCGTTGTCCGACGTGCTGCGGGACGAACTCGTTCGCCGCGGTGAAACCGAAAGCCGAGAACGGATGATTGCTCTCGGTCGCGAGTTGCGGCGCGAAGGTGGCCCGGGAGTCCTGGCCGAGCGCATTGCTTCGAAGCTCCATCCCGAGCGCAATCACGCGATCGATTCGATCCGGCACCCGGTCGAGGTCGACGTCCTGCGCGCACTCCATCCGAGCTTTCGTCTCATCTGGATCGACGCGCCCCTCGAACAACGCTTCCAACGCATCCGCGACCGCGACCGACCGGGCGACCCCGAGAGTCTCGCGGAACTGCAACGACTCGAAGGCGCCGAACTCGGAAGCGAGGACCCCGCGGCGCAGCAGCTCCTCGCCGTTCGCGACTGCGCCGACGAACGGATCGAAAACCGGAGCGATCTCGACGCGCTCTACACATCGCTGCAGGCCGTCCTAAAAAAAGGGCTCTACTTTGAGAGGCCCGGCTGGGATGCCTACTTCATGGACATCGCCCGCGTCGTCGCGTCCCGGTCGAACTGCGTGAAACGCAAGGTCGCCGCGGTGATCACGCTCGACCGGCGCATTATCGCGACGGGCTACAACGGCACGCCCCGGGGCGTCCGCAACTGCAACGAGGGCGGCTGCCCGCGCTGTAACAGCTTCGCACCGGGTGGGACCCAGCTGGGCGAGTGTCTGTGCTCCCACGGCGAAGAGAACGCCATCGTCCAGGCCGCCTACCACGGCGTTTCCGTAAAAGGGGCGACCCTCTACACGACGTGTTGCCCATGCCTGCTCTGCACGAAAATGGTCATCAACGCCGGCATTTCCGAGGTCGTCTACAACGCGGATTACCCGCTGGGGGATCTATCCCTCGAACTTCTGGAAGCTTCGGGTGTGAAGGTGCGGCAGTACACGAGCGCGGCCGCCGAGCCCCCGCCGGGATAACAGCGGTTGACCCCGCCCGGGGGCCTTGATAGACAATCCCTTTCTCGAGCGCGGGGCAGCCCGCGGAGCGCCCCCTGACACGCGCGCGGGAGTCCCAGGAATGCTCGTCCGACGAGTTGCGAAAGACATGCGGATCTTGGCCTCGTTCTTGGCCCTGTTCGTCCTGGCGGCAGGTCAGGCAGCGGCCCAGAACCGGGTGCGCGTCGCTGTCCTCCCGATCCGCGTAAACGCCGCGACGGACGCCGCCTATCTTCAGGAAGGGCTTGCCGATATGTTGGCCGCCCGGCTGGGCCAACACGACGGCGTCGCGGTGATCCCGGTCCGCGATGGCGACGCCGCGACGTCCGACACCGATCGCGCGCGCGAACTCGCTCGGGGGTACTCCGCCGACTTCGTTCTCTTCGGCTCCTTCACGAGGTTCGGCGCGGGGGCGAGCCTCGACGTCAAGTGTCTGCCGGTGCGCTCGAACGACGAGACCGATCCGCGCTCCGTCTTTATCCAAGCGGGCGAGCTCGGCGAGATCATTCCGCAGCTCGACGGCCTGGTCGGGCGCGTCGCCCGCTACATCGGGTCCGGTCCGAAAGCGACTCTCGAGGACCCGGGAGATCAAGCGGCCCGGGCACGCGGTCTGCGCGACGCGCTATCCCAGATCGATCAACTCAACGAGCGCGTCAGGCGTCTCGAAGCCTCGAGTGGGGCCGATTCCGGAAACAGCGCTGGCGTGGATCCCTTCGGCGACGACACGAGTGGTTCTTTCGACAGCGTCTTCGAAGGGAACGAAGCCGGCGGAGACGGCTGAGCGCTTCCGCTACCGTTCCCAACGCATCCCGGCGATGTAGCTCAGCTGGTTAGAGCAGCGGATTCATAGCCCGCAGGTCGGTGGTTCGAGTCCACCCATCGCCACCAACGAATTCGACTCAGAGACGCGTCGGGAATCGACGTCGACGGCAGCCTCAGTAGAGCCGTACCGCGAACATCCGGTCGCCGCGATCGAGAACCGCCCAAACCGCGTCACGCTGGGTTCGGATACGCAGCGGTGTTTCACGCAGTGTCCGCGTGTCGTATCCGATCAGTGTCACTTCGCCTCGCTGACTCGTGACGACCCGGAAGGGTCCGCTGACCCCGTGCTCTTCGAACGTTTCGGGGTCGACGAAGGACACCGACAGCTGCGAAATCATCTGCGCAATCGGGGGCTCTGCTCGCGCCGATGCGCACGCGAGGAGGGTGGCAGCGAAGATCGGTATGATCTGTGCGATCTTGCGAATCATGGGGGCGCCATCGACGGCACACGTCGGCGCCTTGAGAATGGGGGCGCGGCTGTGAGGAATCTCGTTCTGGTCTTGACGGCGCTCGTCGGCGCGTCGCTACTCGGAGCGCCGAGCGCGACCGCCACCGGTGAAGGCGCCACACCGGCGCCCGCGGAAGCCCGGGCCTACATCGTCTCGCCCCGTCACGGTGAAGTGGTGACCAGTCCCGTCAAGGTTGTCTTCGGGCTTACGGGCATGGGCGTTGCGCCGGCGGGAGTCGTCCTCGAACGCACCGGGCACCACCATTTGCTGATCGACGTCGAAGAACTTCCTCCCCTCGACCGACCCCTACCCGCCGACGCAAACCATGTGCACTTCGGCGGGGGGCAGACGGAGACCACGATCGAGCTTCCACCCGGGGAGCACCGTCTGCAACTGCTCCTGGGCGATGCGGTGCATCGACCTCACGAGCCCCCCGTTTTGTCGGAACCGATCGTCATTCACGTCCGCTAGCCGGGGCTGCGCAACACGGCCGCATCTGCGTCCGTTCCGCAAGCGATCCGCAAACATCGCGACACCTCGAGTGCCCTGCGCGGCACACACGCCCGAGGTCTCTCCGCAAGCTGCGGGGGACCCGGTACGAGGTAGGCCGTGGCCAACCAACGCACGTTCAAGATCTTCGCGCTGCTCGTCGCCGCGCTCTTGCTCGCGGCTCTCGCCACGGGCTGCAGCTCTCTGCCGACGGTGCTCAAGCGCGGTCCCGTGACCCAGTCGCCGAATCCGTCACCGAATTGGCCGCCGGCCACTCCGCAGACGGTGACCGTGCCTTCGAAGACACCCGAAAGTGTCGAAGCCACCGCGACCGCTGAGAAGCCCGAGCCGCCGCCTCCGGTCGCGAAGACGCCGCAGAAGAGCCAGGAAACGCGCACTCCGCGCTCCGCTCGCGCGGAGAAACAGCGCTACGTCCTGCAGCCTCAAGACCGGATCGCCGTAGTCTTTCCCTACGCACCTTCTCTCGATCAGGAGATCGTGATCCAGCCCGATGGCATGATCGCGCTTCCGTGGCTCCCTCCGCTGCGAGCCGCAGGTGAAACGCCGTCGTCTCTCGAAAGTTCTCTGCGCGCTTCGCTTGCGCGCGTGATGCACAACCCGCGACCGCGGGTCGTGGTCCGGTCCCTCGGTCCGCGCTTCGTCACGGTGCTGGGCGCCGTGGCGCGACCCGGTCTCGTCGACCTGCGCGCAGCCGCAGATACGGGCTACGCCGTCGAAGCGGCCGGAGGGGTCCGCGAAGGTGCCGACCGCGACCGGGTCCTCCGCATTCGGCCGGGCAGCGGACCGGGAGCGGCTCTCCAAACGACGTCGCTCGCCCCCGGAAGCCAGCCGCTGGCCCTGCGCCACAACGACGTGGTCTACGTGCCCTCGAGACTCGAGTCGTCCATACGACGCAAGAACCGCTTCGGCCGGGACGGGGGCTAACGATGTTCGAATTTCGCCAACGAGGTGGCCTGTCATGACCTTGCGAGATGCCCTCCACGCAATCTTCCGACGCCGATTGTTGATCGCCATCGTGCCCGTCGTAGCCGTACTGCTCGCTTGGGCGGTGATGCTCGCGCAGCCGACGCGCTACGAGTCGCACGCGCGTTTCATGGTTCTGCCGTGGCCGACAACGGCGATGGACACGGCCTTCGCGGCGGCCACCGGACAGCGCGAGCGAGCCGACGCCCGCGACCTCGAAACCGAGGTGCGACTGCTCGAGGGCTATCGACTTCCGGCGGAAAAGATCGGAACCCTGTCCGACGTCATTCACCAGGCGCGCGTCGAGCGCGGGGGTCTCTCCCGGGCTCTCGCGGGTGACACGGCCGACTTCGAAGAACTGAGCGAGCGCTGGAGCTCCATCACGCGCTTCGAGCGGATCCCGGGCACCGACCTCATCGAAGCGCGCTTCCGTTGGGAAGAGCCCTACGTGGCCCTCTCGGTCGCCGAAAGCTTCGTCGATTCGTATCTCGACCATCGCGCGGGGATCGCGCAACCCGCCGCAACTCCGCTTGCCGTACCCGCCATCGCGCAGGAGCGAGCCGCGGGATTCACGTGGGACGACGAGCTGCACGCCATCGACGCCGAGCTCGCCGGGCTCAAGCTGAAGCGTGAGCACGTCGACGCCCAGGCGCGTCAGGGCGGTTGGATCGATACGCCGGATCTGGGAGACGGGGCGAACGACCTGACCCGTCTCGACGGGCTCTACTACGAGCTTCGCGCCGAGCGCGATCGGCTCGCGCAGCTCTACAAGAGCGACGCCCGCGCCGTCGTCGAGATGGACGCGCGCCTGGCCAGCCTTCGCCGACAGAAACTCGCGAGCGTTCGCTCGATCCTGGGCCTGCGGAACAAGGCCTTGGCGGACGGCAGGGAGCGCATCGTCGAGCGCCGCGAGCAGTGGGCCGCGACGAGCGCCGGACTTCCGGCGGTGTCTTCCGGCGCCGCTTCGAGCTTGCCGCCGATCTCGTTGGTCGTGCGTCCGACAGTGCCGGAGAAGCCGGCCCCGCGCGTGCGCGTGCTGACACTGTTCTGGACTGCGCTCGCCGCGCTCGCCGCGGCGGTGGCCGCCGCGCTGTTGATGCACCGCTTCGATCAAAAACTGACGCGCGCGGAAGACTTGGAGGACGCCGCAGGGGTCCCCGTACTCGCGACGATTCCGATGCGGAAAGGGGTCTGAGCCATGGCCGAACTCTCCCGAAAATCAACGTCCGTTGTCGCGTCGCGGCGCGGTAACGCAGAGACCAGTGCCGATTGGGACGCCGAATGGAAGCGCCTCACGGCGCGCGTGATCCCGGCGATCGAAGCCGGCAACCGCATCATCGCGGTCACCGCCGGGCAATCCGGAGCCGGCGTATCCACCGTGACGTATCAGCTGGCGCGGCGCTTGGTGGTCCAGGGCCGCAAGCGCGTCGTCATCGTCGACGCCAACCTGCGGTCGCCGAGCTTGCACCGTTTCCTCGGTGGAACGCGCAGCCCCGGTTTGGTGGAATTTCTCAAGGGCGATCTCCACTTCACGCAGATCTCGCAGCGCTTGCCCCGGCTGCATTTCATCGCGGCAGGACGCGGCGGAGGCGATCCCGTGCACTTGCTCGAGTCTCCGCGCTTCGCCGAGGGACTCGAAGCGCTGGCCAAGGACTTCGACGTCGTGCTCATCGACATGCCCGGCATCATCGCGCACCCGGAGACCGAGGCGATGCTTCGCCACGCGGACGGCTGCGTGCTGGTCGCGGAAGCGGATCGCGCTCGCGCCCCGGCGGTTCGGGCGGTTGCCGACCGGATCCGCGACGCGGGCGTCACGTTGATCGGCGCCGTGCTGAACAAGCGCACGTATCCGATCCCGGAACGCCTCTACCGCATGCTGTAGAGCGCGAGTGCCGCGCTGAATCTGCTATACGAGGGTCCATCGCAAGGAGGACCCATCATGCGTTCAGTCGTCGTCGCCGGTGCCTACATGACTCCCTTTGGGAAGTTCCTCGACCGCAACATCCGGTCTCTGGCGACGGAAGCGGCGCAGGGCGCGGTTTCGGACGCCGGTCTTTCGCCGGCCGATGTCGAGATGGTCGCTTTTGGAAACGCCGCCGCCGGCGTCTTGACCGGTCAGGAGATGATCCGCGCGCAGCTCGCCCTCGCGGGTTCCGGCATCGAAGGCGTGCCGATGCTCAACGTCGAGAACGCCTGCGCCTCAGCGTCGAGTGCGTTCCATCTGGCCTGGTTGTCGATCGCGGCCGATCAGTGTGAAGTCGCGCTGGCGATCGGCGCCGAAAAGATGACTCACGAAGATAAAAAGCGGGCCTTCGTCGCCCTCGCTCGAGCGGTCGATGTGGAAGAGCTCGTGCGGGAGCAAGGAGAGCAGGTGCTCACCGAAGGCGCGGGTTCGCTGTTCATGGACATCTACGCCAAGGAGGCGAAGACGTACATGGAGCGCAGCGGCGCGACGCAGCGCGATTTCGCGATCGCCGCGTCGAAGACCCACTTCCACGGCAGCCTCAACCCGAAATCGCAATATCGTCAAGCGCGGACGGTCGAGGAAGTTCTCGAGAGTCGGCCCATCGCCGGCCCGTTGACGCTGCTCATGTGTTCACCGATCGGCGACGGATCGGCCGGATTGGTGCTCTGTTCGGAAGACTACGCGCGCAAGAAGGGCCTACCGTTCGTCCGCGTTCTGGCATCGACGCTCCAGTCGGGTGTGCGCGACGGGGAGGGCGATGTCGTGCGCCGCGCCGCCGACAAGGCCTACGCCACGGCCGGCATCGACCCGTCCGACATCGACGTGATCGAGCTTCACGACGCCGCGAGTCCGGCGGAGTTCGCGATCCTCGAAGATCTGCAGGTCGCCGGCGGCGCCGAAGACGTCGTGCGTTTCATCTCGACGGGAGAGACGCGGTTGGGCGGTCGGCTCCCCGTCAATACGAGCGGTGGTCTGGTCAGCAAGGGGCATCCCATCGGCGCGACCGGATGTGCGCAGTTGGTCGAGCTCGTCGAGCAATTGCGAGGCCGGGCCGAAGGACGGCAGGTCGATGGGGCGCGGATTGCTGTCGCTGAAAACGCCGGGGGCGATCTCGGCAACGGCCCGGCGGCCGCTGTCGTTACGGTCCTCGGCGCCTGACACCGTCGGACAGGCCGCGGATCGGTGACGGGGCGGTCTGCCTGAAGGCGCCGACACCGGCGCGGTCGAATTCCCGCGTGTTGCCGACACCGGCCCGGTCGATCTCCCGCGTGTTGCCGACACCGGCCCGGTCGATCTCCCGCGTGTTGCCGACACCGGCCCGGTCGATCTCCCGCACGGCGCGAATGATGCGATCTTGATCGGCGGGTGAGACCGACGGTCCGATCGGCAATGAAAGCGTTTCCGCTCCCGCCCGCTCGGCGATGGGATAGCGGCCTTCGCGGTCGGGAAAGCGCTCGCGGTAGTAGGGCTGCTGGTGAATCGGGTGATAGTGGATCGACGCTCCGATCCCCTCACCTCGAAAGCGTTCGATGACAGCGTCGCGATCGAGTCCGCGCACCCGCACGGTGAACAGATGATACGCGCTTCGGCCTTCGGGGGCGGTGAGCGGTGCGAAGTGTCGGCACGCGCGCAGCTCTCTTCGGTAGCGAAGCGCCTGGTGGTTCCGCAGGTCGGTAAACGCTTCGAGGCGGGCGAGCTGCGCTCGACCGAGCGCGGCCTGAAGGTCGGTCATGTTGTACTTGAAGCCGAGGCGCTGCATGCGACTGCGCAGGAGCTTGCGGCTGCCAAAACGCTTCCAGGCGTCGGTCGAGAGTCCGTGCAGCCTCAAGCTCCGTACGAGCTCTGCGCGCTCAGAGTCCCGTGTCGCGAACATGCCGCCTTCGCAGCTCGTGATGTTCTTGTTGGGATAGAAGCTGAAGCAGGCGTCATGCGCGCCGCCGCCGACGGCGACACCATCGACAAAGCGGGAGCCGATCGCGTGCGCCGCGTCCTCGATGATCGGTAGCCCGTGCGCGCTCGCCACCTCGGATAGCCCCGCTATGTCGCAGGGGGTGCCGCCGAAGTGCACCGGTAGGATCGCGCGCGTACGCGACGTCACCTGCGCGGCGACGGCGATCGGGTCGACGTTCAGTGAGTCTTCGGAAACGTCGGCGAACACCGGGGTCGCTCCCGTGTAAAGGACGGCGTTCGCCGTGGCGACGAAGCTCATCGGCGTGGTGATCACTTCGTCGCCGGGCCCGATGCCGTGGCTCAAAAGCGCCAGGTGGAGAGCGGCGGTGCACGACGACACGGCCACCGCGAGAGGAGCTCCTACCGCCTCGGCGAACTCCCGTTCGAAACGGGCGACTTCAGGGCCCGTTCCGATCCAGCGAGAGGCCAGGGTGGCGTCGACGGCGCTCCGTTCGGCCGCACCGATGTCGGGCACGCCGAAGGCGATGAAGTCGTTCGCCTTCCGAGCGGGCGCGGCCGCTCGAGCGTGCGTCTCGAGCCGGTCGCCGGCCGTCCAGCCCAGCCGGTGAGCGAGCGCGCCGCCGCGCAGTCGGAGCCCGTCGATCGACACCTCGTCGAGACGCAGCGCGTCTTTGCCACAACGGACGAGGAGCTGTGCCGCGCGTACGTCGAGTGCTCCCGGCGAAGCGTCGGGGTCTCCCTGCCAAAGCGCGAAACGCGCCTCGAGGATCGAGAAAGCCACCTGACGACAACACGAGGCGAGCCCGTCCCCGAGCGGCCCGGCGTGCGCCCGCGTCAGCCGCTCGAGCGTCGTGGCGGAAAGCTCGGGATCGAACCGTCGAGAGGGCTCCGCTCGTACACCGTCGGGAGCGTCGTTCACGGATTCGAAAGCTCCGTTGCGCGCGTGCGTCACCGCGTCTGCGACGGCGTGGAGAAAGAGCTCGGAAACGTCGGTCCCCGGATGAAAGCGCCGCGTGAGCTCGCTTGCCCGGTCCTTCCAACAGAGCGGAATACGTGCCGCCGCGCGGCCCGAGGCGACCGCTTCTCTCGCGGCGCGAAACGCGGGGCCGGCGAGGCCGCCGAGGTACAAACGGTCGGCCTTTTGGAACGCGCGCGCGAGCGCCGCTCGGGCGGTGTCGTACCAATCGCTCTCCTCGCCCAGGTCGAGAAAGAAGCGACACGGCCCGGCGCCACGGAGGAGCGCGATGGACTCCGGGGACATCGGATCCTCCGGCGCGAACGTGCGCCAGGCGTTCGGCGCGGTCTCGCCCTCCGGGATGACGGCGAAGACGTGTTGCCAGCCGCGCTGGCGAAGGTCGTTCGCCACGATGTCTGCGACGCGAGACGAGGCGAGAAGGACGAGTTGTGAAATACCTGCGCTCCAACTCCGAGACTCTTCCCTCATCGGCGCAGGGCTGCAGCTCTTGAGCAACTTTCCGGGCACGGGCCCGTCTGCGCTGCGGGATGTCCGATCGCAGCCTCAAGCTCCTTGGATCGGCTCCCGATATCCGAGAGATGCGAAAGCGCGTCCTGTACGTGGTGGAGACCCTGGCGGGGTGCGGCACCACGGATTGTGTCGGCGATCTCGCGCGTCATCTCGATGCGCGGCGTTTCGCGCCGGCTGTGCTCGCGGTACGTACTCAGGCCGACGCCGAGTGGGCCGAGCGCGAGCAGGCGGGCTTGCGCGCGTTCGAAGCCGCGGGAATTCCCGCGTGGGTGCTCAACCTCAGCGCCGACCAGAGCTTCCGGCAAAAGACGCGGCCGCTGACGCGCTGGCTGCGCGATCGCCGCCCGCACGTACTCCACGCCCACAGTCGCCCCGCGGATCTGTGGTGCGCGTGGTCGGGTCGCCGCGCGGGCGTTCCGGTCCGTCTCTACAGTCGCCAAGCCACGTACGGCGGACTCAGCCAAACGACGCGACTCCGCTATGCGTGGGCGGCGCGCAGTGGGTCCGGGGTGGTCGCCGTATCCGGCGCGGTGGGCCGCCACCTCCGGTCGCGAGAGTGGGCGCCGCCGGCGCGCGTGTTCTCCATCGCCGACGGCGTCGACTTTGACAAACTCGTCGTATCGGAACCGCGGGTCGACGTTCGCGAGAAACTGGGACTCGACCCGGACACGCGCCTGGTCGGGTGCGTCGCCAGCTTGCAGCCGCGGAAAGGGCAGGCAATCCTGGTCGACGCGTGGCCGGAAGTGCGGCGTCGACAACCCGACGCGCGGTTGGTTCTCGTCGGAGCCGGCCCCGACGCTGCCAAGCTCGAGCAGCGAGCGCGTGCGACGGGCTGCGCGGACACGATTTGTTTCGCCGGATGGCGCGAGGACTACATCGACTTTCTCGATCAGTTCGATGTGGTCGCTCACCCGTCGCTTTGGGAAGGATTCAACTTGACGCTTCTGTCCGCGGCGGCCATGGGGCGGCCCATCGTCGCGACCCCGCTCGCGTCGAATCGCGAGATGTTGGGAGATGCGGGGTGCCGGTATCCCGACCCGAGCGGCTTTCGCGATGAGTTCGATTCGCAGGACCCCGAGGCCTGGGCAACGGCGATTGTTTCGCTTCTTGAGGATTCCCGGGATGCGCGAAGACGAGGCCGAGAAGCGCAACGCCGCGTGCGTGCGCGCTTCAGCGCCGTCCTCGCCGCGCGCCGTCACGAAGCGCTCTACGAAGAGCTCCTGCGCCACGCGCGGGTACACTGGACGGGCACTCCTCTGTACGGAGGCGCCCTGCGCTTTGCCGGAAGAAAACCCAGTGCCCGAGTCGGCGCGACCGGCTGAAGCGGATCGGCGAGCCGCAGGACGCGTCGCCCGAGAAGTCGCCACGCGATGCGAGCCGCTCCGCGACGTCGCAGGGCGCGTCGTCGTCGCCGTTTCGGGAGGCTGCGATTCGACGGTGCTCGCCCGGGCGCTGACCCATCACCGGCCTCCGTTCCCGAACTTGCGCCTGGCTCACGTTCACCACGGGTTGCGGGGCGCTCCAGCCGACGCGGATGCCGCCTTCGTGCGCGCTCTCGGCGAAAAGTGGAGTACCCCGGTCGAAGTCGTGAGGGTTGATCCCCTCAATCTTCGCGACGGCGGCTCTAGTCGCGCGCGACCCACCGTCCAAGAAGCGGCACGCCAGCTGCGATACCGGAGCCTCTACGAAATCGCGGGCCGCGACGGCGTGGTTCTGACCGCGCACCACGCCGGCGATCAGGCCGAAACGGTGCTGCTGCGCTTGTTTCGAGGGACCACGCCGGAAGGCCTTGCGGGGATCCCCAGGGTATCGCCGGATGGGCGAACCCACCGACCGCTCCTCGGTGTCTCAAGAGGGGACATCGAAGCCTACGCCCGTCACCACGGGGTCGAATTTCGGGAGGACTCGTCCAATCGCGATCCGAAGTACGCGCGCAACGCGCTGCGCCACGAGTGGCTGCCCGGGCTCAGTGAGGCTTTCAACCCCCGACTCCTCAGGGCCCTGGGGCGCCTTGCCGATGCGCAACGTCAGGATGCGGACTGGATGGCGCGACAGGCTGCGGAGGTTTTCGCTCGGCGCGTCGTCGCGGACGGTGACGTCCGGACGATCGATCTGCGAGGCTGGTCGGCACTTCATCCGGCGGAAGCTCGCCGCGTGGTGGCCCTCTTGTTCGCCGACGTGGGGATGGGTCGCGATATTTCGCGTGTGCACATCGAGCGAGCGCTCGAATGCTTTTCCGGCGGACGCTCCGGCGCGGAATACGAGTTCCCCGGCGGCGTGCGCCTTCGGCGCGCCGCTGAGTGCGCATTGTGTTGGGTAATTCCGGTGTCGCGCGAGAGCGAGTGCTAGGCTCGGTTCCTGGCGCGCGGCGACTGAACAGCGACCGTCACGTGGATAGCGAGACCGCTTTTCCCGACGGAGGAGGCCCGTAAGCGACCGTGAACAATCAGTTCTACAAGAACATGGCGCTGTGGTTCGTCCTCTTGCTCATGATCCTGCTGCTGGTCGGCGTCTTGCGGCAAGGGCAGACCACCCCGGCGGAGATCTCCTACTCCGAGTTCGTCGCCAAGGTGGAAGAGGGGGCGATCCGCGAGGTCGTCCTCGAAGACGGACACGTGACCGGCGTTCTCCAAGACGGCAAAGACTTCGCCACGTTCCTCCCGAATGTGACCCAGGAGCTCCTCGACAGTCTCGAATCGAAGAACATCCACGTGACCGCCCGCCCGAAGCAGGAAACGTCGGTCTGGCAGCAAATGCTGATCTGGTGGG
The DNA here is from genome assembly GCA_965223705.1 of Myxococcota bacterium. Taxonomy (GTDB): domain Bacteria; phylum Myxococcota_A; class UBA9160; order UBA9160; family UBA6930; genus UBA6930. The sequence goes on from OZ245015.1 coordinate 2,037,633, forward strand.
TGCCCTTCATCATCTTGATCGCCCTCTGGGTCTTTTTCGTTCGCCAGATGCAAGCCGGTGGCGGCAAAGCGATGAGCTTCGGCAAGTCCCGTGCGCGCCTCCTCACGGAGAATCAGCAGCGCGCGACCTTCGACGATGTCGCCGGTGTTGAAGAATCAAAAGTAGAACTCGAAGAAATCATCGCATTTCTACGTGATCCAAAGAAATTTACGCGCCTCGGCGGGCGAATTCCCAAGGGCGTGTTGCTCGTTGGCCCTCCCGGTACCGGTAAGACGCTGCTCGCGCGCGCTGTGGCCGGCGAGGCCGGTGTGCCGTTTTTCTCGATCTCGGGGTCGGACTTCGTCGAGATGTTCGTCGGGGTCGGGGCCTCGCGCGTCCGCGATCTCTTCATGCAGGGCAAGAAGAACGCGCCCTGCATCATCTTCATCGATGAAATCGACGCGGTGGGTCGCCACCGCGGCGCGGGGCTCGGCGGCGGTCATGACGAGCGCGAGCAGACCCTGAACCAGCTCCTCGTCGAGATGGACGGCTTCGAGAGCAACGAGGGCGTCATCTTGATCGCCGCGACGAACCGCCCCGACGTGCTCGACCCGGCGCTGCTTCGGCCCGGTCGATTCGATCGGCGCGTCGTCGTGCCGCGGCCCGATCTGCGCGGGCGCCACGCGATTCTCAAAGTGCACACGCGCCGCGTCCCGCTCTCCGAGGACGTCGATCTCGAAGTGTTGGGCCGCGGAACGCCCGGTTTCGTCGGCGCCGACCTGCGCAACCTGGTCAACGAAGCGGCGCTGCTCGCCGCGCGACGCGACGCCCAAAAAGTCGAGATGGTCGACTTCGAGCGCGCCAAGGACAAAGTGCTCCTGGGCGCCGAACGTCGCAGCATGATCATGAGCGACGAGGACAAGCGCGTGACGGCCTACCACGAGGCAGGACATGCCCTCGTGGCGATGCTCAATCCGAATTCCGATCCGGTGCACAAAGTGACGATCATTCCGCGCGGGATGGCACTCGGTGTCACCCAGACGCTTCCCGTAGAGGACCGCTACAGCCTCACCCGGAAGCAGATGATCGCGATGATCAAGCACGCGATGGGCGGCCGGGCCGCGGAAGAGCTCGTCTTCCAACACCTGTCGACGGGCGCGGCGAACGATCTTCAGCAAGCGACCTCGATGGCGCGCGAAATGACCTGCCGCTACGGCATGAGCGACAAGATCGGCCCCGTGTCGTACGCGGACGAAGGGAACGACGTGTTCCTCGGTCGCGACTACGCCACGCGAAAGGACTACAGCGAAGAAACCGCGCGGCATATCGACGCGGAAGTGAGTCGAATCCTGACCGAGAACTACGACGCCGCGCGCAGCGAACTCGAGTCCAATCGCCACGTGCTCGACCGGATCGCGGACGCGCTACTCGAACGGGAGACGCTCGAGGCGAGCGACCTGCAGGCGATTCTCGAAGGCCGCCCGCTCGCGCCGCTGCCGCCGCCGCCGGGAGGCCCCGCGCAGCCCGAACCCACTGCAGAGACCCCGGACACCTCCAACGGAGAGACGCTTCCGGACCCCGAGCCGGTCGCGAGTTAAGCGGGCGGGCGCAACGCATGTCGCAGCATCCTGTCTTTCCCCGCGACGCGTTGAATTTGATGGGCGTGCTGAACCTGACGCCCGATTCGTTCTCGGACGGGGGGCAGCTTCTCGGTCCCGGCGAGACGCCGGATCGGGAGCGACTCCTGCGTCGGGCCGGAGCGCTGATCGACGCCGGCGCGACCGTCCTGGATCTCGGCGGCGAGTCGACGCGCCCGGGCGCTCACGAGATCGACACCGATCGCGAAGCGGCTCGGGTCGTCCCCGCTGTGGAAACCCTGGCGAAACGCTTCGACATTCCCCTGTCGATCGATACACGGCGGGCCCCGGTAGCGACCGCCGCACTCGATGCGGGCGCCTGCATCGTCAACGACGTGTCGGGGCTCAGGCACGATCCCGCTCTGGCCGCGGTGGCTCGGCGAGCGCGCTGTCTGATCCTCGGGCACTTGCGCGGCGTCCCCGCGACGATGCAGCAAACCATCGCGTTTGACGACGTCATCGGCGACGTCACGCGCGAGCTGCTCGAGTCGGCAGAACTCGCGAGCCGTGCCGGCATCTCCGAGGCGCAGTTGTGTTTCGATCCGGGAATCGGGTTCGGGAAGACCGAAGCGCACAACCTCGCGCTGCTCGCGAACTTGAACCAGATTCGCGCGCGGTTGCCCGAGGCTTCGGCGCTTCTCGTCGGGGTCTCTCGCAAGGGGTTCCTCGGAAAGCTCACCGGTGATCCGGCGCCGCAACGGGATCTCGCGAGTCACGTCGCCGCCGCTCTCGCTCTCTTTTCGGGAGCCGACGCTGTGCGCGTCCACGACATCGCCGGCGCGCGCCGCGCATCACAGATCGCGTTGGCGCTCCGGGCTGCGAAGCGGGGGCCGTCGTGAACGAGCTACTGACCTGGGGACAAGAACTCTGGTCGGAGCTCACCGTTTTCTTCCAGACGAACTACGACCCCGTGTGGGACACGCTCGATATCGCGTTCGTCGTGGTCGCCGTCTACTGGGTGATCTCCCTTCTGCGCGGAACCCGGGCGGTGCAGGTGGCCGCGGGTTTCCTCGCACTCATCGCGTTGCGCCTCGTTGCAGAGCTCGGTCAACTGACGACCACGCTGTGGATTCTCGACGCGTTCCTCGGCTACGGCGTGTTCATCATCATCGTGCTGTTCGCGCCGGAGATCCGCCGCGCGCTCGCCCGCGTGGGTCGCGGGGTCTTCCTCGGGAAGGCCGCTCAAGAGGAGCTCCAGCACCTGGAAGAAGTCGTGCGAGCCGCTTCCGATATGGGCGAGCGCCGCACCGGAGCGCTGATCGTGATCGAGCGGGAGACCCGGCTCGAAGACCTCGTCGAAGTCGGGGTGACACTCGACGCGGCGCTCACCCGAGAGCTCCTCACGTCGATTTTTCAGCCCTCTTCACCGCTCCACGACGGCGCTGTGATTCTCCAGGGTGGCCGCGTCGCCTACGCCGGCTGCATTCTGCCGCTGACCCTGCGCACCGATCTCGCGCAGGATCTCGGCACGCGCCACCGCGCTGCGATCGGCCTCACCGAAGAGACGGACGCCGTGGCCGTGGTGGTCTCCGAGGAGCGCGGCACGTTCTCGGTGGCGGCTGCGGGGCAAATCGTGCGCGGGCTCGACGCGCCCCGGTTGCGCGAGCAGCTGCGCGAGTCCCTCGCGCGCGAGGGTGGCGCGAGTGACGCCACGGAAGAGCCGGCCGCGACGGAAATCGTGGACGATCGCGTGGCGGCGGCCGAAGCGCCCTCGGGTGGCGCTTCTTCGGGGCGCTGACATGCTGTTGCTTCGTTCGAGGGCCCGCTGATGTTCTTCATCCTGACGAACCTCCGTCTCAAGCTGCTCGCGTTGGTGGTGTCGGTCATGCTCTGGGGCGTTGCGAACACGTCCTCTTCGATCGAGCGCGGCTTCGATATCCCAGTCGTTCTGAAGGGAATTCCCGCCGACATGGTGGTGACGGGATTGTCGACGGACAACGTCAACGTTCGCGTGCTCGGGACGCGGGCGGAGCTCCGCAGCTTCAGCGGTGGCGACCGTGTCTACGAGATCGAGGTAGCGGGGGCCCAACCCGGGCTGACGACCCAAGAAGTCGACCTGACGGCGTTCGATTTGCCACGGGGCGCGCGGATCGTGAGCCGCTCACCCTCGAGAATCGATTTCAATCTGGCCCGTCGGGGGTCGCGAGCGGTGCGCGTGCGGGCGGATATCGTCGGAGAACCCGCCGAGGGCTACCAGCTCCGGGACGTTTCGATCGTACCGGCCGTGGTGCGGGTCGCCGGAGCGCGTTCGGAAGTGCTTCGGCTCCGCGAGGTCGTGACCGAAACGCTCGTGGTGGACGGAGCACGAGAGAGCTTTTCGCGCCCGGTGAGCTTGTCGCTCAACGAGCGGCACGTGTGGCTTGAAAACCCCGTCGAGCTGCAGGTGTCGGTCACGATCGAGCCGATCCCGGTCGCCCTGCCAGAGCTTCCGATCGAGGGCGAGGCCGCGCCCGAGCCGGAGCAGGAGTCTTGAAATGACGAGAGGACCCGCGAGGTCGCTGTTCGGGACCGACGGGGTGCGCGGGACCGCGAACAAATACCCGATGACCGCAGAGACCGCTTTAGCGCTCGGTCAGGCGGTGGCACACGTGTTTCGGAGCGGAACCCGCGAACGCCGCATTCTGATCGGGAAGGACACCCGGCTCTCCGGCTACATGTTTGAAGACGCTCTCGCGGCGGGCGTGTGCTCGATGGGTGGGAACGTGATTCAGGTCGGGCCGATGCCCACACCGGGGCTCGCTTTCCTCACGCGCGATATGCGTTGCGACGCCGGCATCATGATTTCGGCGAGCCACAATGCGTATCGCGACAACGGCATCAAGTTCTTCGCGCACGACGGCTTCAAGCTGCCCGACGAGATCGAGGCGCGCATGGAATCCCTGGTGTCGTCCGGCGAGTTGGATCAGCTTCGCGCGGATCCCGACGAGATCGGGAGTGCGCGCCGGATCGACGACGCTGCGGGCCGCTACGTCGTGTTTCTCAAGAAGACCCTGCCCATCGACCTCACGCTGGAAGGGATCCGGATCGTCCTCGATTGTGCGAACGGTGCGGCCTACAAAGTCGGACCGACGGTTCTGCGGGAACTGGGCGCGGAGGTCTTCACCGTCGGCGTCGAGCCCGACGGACGCAACATCAACCACGATTGCGGCTCGCTCCATCCCGAGAAACTCATCGCGAAGGTCCGAGAGCTTCGGGCCGACGTCGGCGTGGCGCTCGATGGCGACGCCGACCGCGTGCTGATGGTCGACGAGAAGGGCGGGGTGATCGACGGCGACGCGCTGCTCGCGATGTCGGCCGCAGACCTCATGGCGCGTGGCGCGCTCCGCGGAGGCTCGGTGGTCGCCACCGTCATGAGCAACCTTGGGCTCGAGCGCTTCCTGCAGAGCCTGGGGCTCGATCTCGTGCGCACGAAAGTCGGCGACCGCTACGTCGTCGAGGCGATGCGGGCCGGCAATTTCAACCTCGGCGGCGAACAGTCGGGTCACATCATCTTCCTCGATCACAACAGCACCGGCGACGGATTGCTGACCGCGCTCCAGGCGCTCGCGATCGTACGTCGGGCGGAGCGACCTCTCTCCGAGCTGGTCCAGGGCATCGAGCGGTTTCCCCAAACCCTCTTGAACGTCCGAGTGAAGCAGAAGCGACCGCTCGAGGAGCTCTCGTCCGTGACGGAACTCGTGCGCAAAGTCGAAAAAGAGCTCGAGTGTCGGGGCCGGGTGTTGATCCGCTACAGCGGCACGGAGCCCCTGGCGCGGGTGATGGTCGAAGGCGATGATGAGGACCGGGTGAACGACTACGCGGAATCCTTGGCCGGCGAGCTTCGGCGCGCACTGGGGGCGGGGTGATCCGTCCCGCGGCATTGGAGGTGGGGTGATCCGGTTCTCTGTTTCGGTCTCCCTCGACTCCGCGTTACCCCTTTTGGCCGGCGGCGCTGTCGACCTGCCGTCTGTGGCCACCCTCGCCAAGCTCGCGGGCGCCGCCGGTGTCCGCCTATCGGTGACCGAAGACCTCTTCCCGGTGAGCGAGAGCGATCTCCGCGACTTGCGTCGCACGGGTTGTCCCATTGAGCTCTGCATCTCTCCGGTCCCGACGCTCGTCAAGGTGGCGCTCGAAGCGGCGCCGGAGCGCGTCATCCTGTGCGCTCCTCCGAGTCGGCCAGGGGAGCCCCCGAGACCTCTCGACTTCGATGCGTGGGGGCAGGCGCTGCCTCCCGCGATCCGAACGCTGCGCGAAAGCGGCACCCGGGTGACGGCCCTGTTGCGCCCGTCGCCCCAGGCGGTGAAGGCGGCCCACACCGTCGACTTGGGCTGCGTCGATCTGCATTCCGCTCCCGCGGTAGACGCGCAACGCGACGCGGCGCTACTCGGAAGCGCTCGTGACAGCGGGAGGGGAGAGCTCGAACTCTTGAGTGACGCCTCACAGCTCGCGGCGAAACTCCGTATCGAGGTCAGTCTGTGCGGCGGACTCTCTTACGACAACATCGCTTCGCTCCCCGACTTGGTGCCGGCTGCGACGCACTACTGCGTTGGCCGAGCCTTCGTCGAGCGCGCGATGCTGGTCGGGGTGGATCGCGCGGTTCGCGACCTCGCCCAACTGTCGTTGTCTTCCTGAAGGCACGCGAAGAGAAGCGCGATGGATGCTTGGAATCTCGTGACAAGCGCCGAGATGCGCGAGCGGGATCGCTTTACCGTAGAGACGCTCGGCGTTCCCGCCGAGGTCTTGATGGAGTGCGCCGGTCTCGAGTTGGCGCGCCGCGCTGCTCGGTTGCGCCCCGGGCGAGGCACCATCGCCGTGTTCGTCGGACCCGGCAACAACGGCGGTGATGGCTGGGTCGCCGCACGACACCTCCACCATTGGGGATTGCCGGTCGTCGTCGTCGCGGTCTCCGATCCACCGCTCGGCGAAGACAGCCCCGCTGCCGCAAACCGACGACGCGCACGGCGGGTTGGCGTTCGCGAGGAGACGCTCGCGACGTGCCCGCCGGCGACCGTGTTCGTCGACGCCCTGCTCGGAACCGGGGTCAATCGTCCGCTCGAGGGAGCGATTGCAGACGCCGTCGGCTGGCTGAACCGCCGCTCGCAGGAGGCCGTTGTTCTCGCTGCCGATCTCCCGACGGGGGTCGACGCCGACACCGGCGCGGTTCGGAGCGAAGCCGTCCGCGCGGACGAAACCTTGGCCTTCGGCGCGCCGAAAATCGGCCTGACGTGGCCCCCCGGCCGCGACCACTGCGGCCGGATTTCAGTCGCGGGAATCGGCATCCCCCGTGAAATCTCGTCGTTGCCACCGGCGGCGCGGATGTTGACGGCCCGCGGCGCGGCGGATCGGGTGCCCGACCGGATGGCGGCGTCTCACAAGGGGACGTTCGGACATGTTCTCGTGGTCGCAGGCTCCCCCGGCATGAGTGGCGCGGCGGCGCTCGCTGCCGACGGGGCACTCCGCGTCGGAGCCGGACGCATCACCGTCGGGTGCCCGGAACCGATCCATGCCGTTCTCGAAATGAAGTGCACGGAGGCGATGACCGTCGGGCTTCCCGCTACCGACCTCGGTGGCTTCTCGCGCGACAGCCTTCCTGAGCTACGCAAGCTCGCCGAGGCACGGGATGTGCTCGTCGTCGGTCCCGGCATCGCGCGCGCGACCGATGCCGGCGACGTCGTTCGCGCCATCCTTCGAGAGATCGCACGTCCCGTCGTCGTCGACGCAGACGCCCTTTACGCCGTCGCCGCGGCCCCGGATCTCTGCCAAGGGCGCGAGAGCCCCACGGTGATCACCCCGCACCCTGGAGAAGCAGCTCACCTGCTGGGAATCGACGCCGCCGAGGTGAACCGGGACCGCAGGGCGGCCGCCGAGGAACTGGCGACGCGCTTCGGCGCGACGGCGGTGTTGAAAGGTGCTGGGACCGTGATCGCCGACCCGGCCGGTGAGGTGTGGATCAACCCGACGGGCGGGCCTGCGCTCGCCACGGGTGGTACCGGCGACGTCCTGGCCGGAGCCGTGGGCGGCTTGCTCGCACAGGGGTGCGACGCCGTGACGGCGGCGGCACTGGCGGCCTATCTTCACGGGCTCGCGGCGGACCGGATGGCCACCGCGGTCGGGCTGCGTGCCGGAGATCTGGCGGACGCGTTGCCCGAGGCGCTCGCGTATGTTCGAGGAGTTTCCGGTCAAGCGACCGAAATGATTGAGGATCCTCATGTATTGGCTTTCCCGTAGCCCTGCGCAAACCCTCGAGGCCGGTGCTCGTATTGCCGCGTGTCTCGAGGGGCACGGGGCCCTGGTGAGCCTCGAGGGGCCACTCGGCGCGGGCAAGACGGTCCTGGCAAAAGGGATCGCCGCCGGTCTCGGCATCGATCCCGACGGCGTGGCGAGTCCAACTTTCGTCATCGCGAACGAGTACGCGAGCGAGCGCTGCCCGCGGCTCGTTCATGCCGACCTCTACCGGTTGACGGATTCGGCCGAGCTGGACGCGGCCGGGGGACTCGACTGGCTCGCGCCGGACTGCGTTGCACTGATCGAATGGGGCGATCGCTTCCCCTCGTGGTTCCCCGAGGATCATATTCGCGTGTCGCTGGCCCACGTCGATGCGGAGACCCGGCGCATTTCGGTCAGCGGCGGTGGAACCCGAGGCGATGCGCTCCGAGCGGCGCTCACCGGAGGCGCTTAGGTGGCGCTCATCGTTCAAAAGTTCGGGGGCACCAGCGTCGCGGATCCCGACCGCATCCGGAATGTCGCTCAACGCGTGCGCAAGACGGTGCTCGAGGGGAATCGCGTCGCAGTGGTCGCATCGGCCATGGCCGGAGTGACCGATCGGCTCGTCGCTCTCGGACGCGAGCTTGGCGGAGACGACGCCGAGCCGCGAGAGCTCGACGCGCTCTTCGCCACGGGAGAGCAGCAGACCGTGGCACTGCTCGCGATGCACCTGCGCAGCCTCGGCACCCCCGCTCGGTCTTTCAGCGGCGCGCAGGCGGGGATGCAGACCGACGCGGCGCACACGCGCGCGCGAATCCTCGCCATCGACACGAAGCGCGTGCAGCAGAGTCTCGATGCCGGTGAGGTGGCGGTGGTTGCGGGCTTCCAGGGGATCGGGCCCGACGGCGACACCACGACGCTGGGACGCGGCGGCTCCGATACGTCGGCGGTCGCACTCGGCGCCGCCTTGGGCGCCTCGGTGTGCGAGATCTACACGGATGTCGAAGGGGTGTACACGACGGACCCGAACCTCGTCGCGGCGGCCCGCAAGCTCCGCCGCGTTTCGTACGAAGAAATGCTCGAGATGGCGAGCCTCGGAGCCAAGGTGCTTCAGATTCGCTCGGTGAAGTTCGCGAAGCGCTACGGGCTGCCGTTGCACGTGCGCTCCTCGTTCGTCGAAGGCGAGGGGACTTGGGTCGTTCGGGAGGAGGAAGTCGTGGAGCAGCTGGTGGTTTCGGGCGTGACCTACAACCGCAACGAGGCGAAGATTCGCTTGCAGGGGGTCGCGGACGCTCCGGGAGTTGCGGCAAAGATCTTCGCGCCGCTCGCGGACGCGGGCATTGTCGTCGACATGATCATTCAGAACGTGAGCCAAGACGGCACCACCGATGTGACCTTCACCGTCGGTCGCGACGACTATCGGCGCGCCCTCGCCCTCGTCGAAAGCGGCGCCACGCAGTTGGCGGTGGAAGGCGTTTCCGGAGACACCGATATTTCGAAGATCTCGGTCGTGGGCGTCGGCATGCGCGATCACGCCGGCGTCGCCGCGCGCATGTTCCAGGTGCTGGCGGATGAAGGCATCAATATCCAGTTGATCACGACGAGCGAGATCAAGATCTCGGTCGCGATCGAAGAGAAGTACACCGAGCTGGCCGTCCGGGCGCTCCACGCGGCGTTCGTCGAGGCCGGGGCGGAAGACCCTGTCGAAGAGCACTAACCGCGCGACCGCCCGGCTGTGGGTCTTGTTGTTCGCCGCCGTGGCCGGGTGGCACGCGTTTCCGGCGAGCGTCCCCGCGACGTGTGAGGGACCGGTGTCGGTCGCCGAAGGACCCGCACCGGTCGTTCACTGCAGTGGGCGTCCTCACGCCGGCACCGTTCGCGGCGCGGCGCGGCGCCTCTTCGGACTCCCCATCGACGCCAACCGCGCGACGCGGGAGACGCTCGAAACACTCCCCGGAATCGGTCCCGCACGAGCGCGGGCTTGGCTTGCCGCACGCCTCGAGGCTCCGTTCCGCTCCTGGCGAGACCTCGAGCGGATCCGCGGGATCGGCCCGAAGCGCGCGGCGGCATTGCGCGACGTCGTGTGTTTCGATCGGTGCGCGCCGTGCCCGGGTGTATCGTGCTGAGGCCCTCGGAGGATCCGAAGCTCGCTGCGGCGTCCCAGTTCTGGTCGCGGCTGCTCGGCAACACGAAACGCGCTCCCCACGCGGCGGTCCGTTGGCTGCGCGAGTCGCTCTGGAGCTCCGAGCCGATCTCGCCGTGGCCTCTTTCCTGGCTGCGCGGCGCCCTGCAGTTCGCCGTCGTCGTCTCCCAGGGCTTCGTTCGGGATCAACTGCTCCTGCGCGCGCACTCGCTCACGTTCCTTACGGTGTTGTCCCTGGTCCCGTTGCTCGCGCTGGCCGTCTCGATGGTGACGCTCTTCGGGGTCGGGGAAGACCTCGATTTGACGCGGAAGATCCTCGCGCAGATTGCGGCGGGGAGTCCCGAAGCGGTGGAGTGGATTCTCCCCTACGTGACGGGACTCAATTTCGGTCAGCTCGGCAGTTTGGGCGCGGGCGCGCTGTTGGCTACGACCGTACTCACCGTCGGAGCCGTCGAACGGTCCCTGAACGCGATCTACGGGGTGCGCCAGCAACGCACCTGGGTCCGGCGGATTCCGGACTACCTCGCGGTGCTCCTCATCTCGCCGCTCGTCTTGGGAATCGCCGTTTCGCTGCGGACGAGTCTCGAGAGTCAGTGGCTTGTCGACCGCGCGTTGCAGATCCCGCTGTTCGCCGCCGCGTACGGTCTGGGACTCCAGCAAGCGGCGACGGTGTTGTTCATCGTGGGGCTCACGTTCGTCTACTGGTTCTTGCCGAACACGAGCGTCCGCCTCCGCTCGGCGCTCCTCGGCGGCCTCGTCGCGGGGCTCCTGCTGACGGCCATGCACAAGTTGTACGTCGGCTTCAACGTCGGTGTCTTCCGCTACGAAACGATCTTCGGGAGCGTCGCCTTTTTGCCGCTCCTCCTGGTTTGGATCTATCTGTCCTGGGCCGTGATCTTGCTGGGTGCCGAGGTCGCCTACGCCCACCAGACGTTGCCGCTCTACCGGCGGGAGGTGCGCGGCGCTCCGCCTGGATCCGCGGCGCTCGAGACCGTGGGAATCGCCGTCGCCCTCGAAGTGGCGCGGGCCTTCCGGGATCGGCGTCCACCGTGGGAGGCCGAGGCGCTCTCGGATGCGTTGGACGTCCCTCTCCGCACCGTGCGCGGGGTCCTCGCGGAGCTCGAGCACGCGGGCATCGTCGCGCCGTGCGGCTCCGAGCGACCCGACCCGGTGCAGCTGGCGCGGCCTGCAGAGACGATCGCGGTCGGCGACGTTCTCGAGGCCCTGCGGGGTTCGCGAGAAACGCGCCTGGGCGTCGAGGAGATACGCGACGCCGTCGTGGGCGTGACGGAGGCGCTCGATCGCGCTTCGGAGACGGCCGAGTCGACCAGCCTGGCGGAGCTCCTCGACAAGCTCCCGCGCTCCGTGGACACACCGCCCGACGACGAGTAGCGTCGCCGGACCGTGCGAATCTATCTCGACCACAACGCAACCACGCCCATTCGGCCGGAAGTCGTCGACGCCATGGAGCGCGTTCTCCGCGATTGCTTCGGCAACCCGTCGAGCACCCACGCCGAGGGTCGCGAAGCGAAACGCGAGCTCGACGCCGCGCGGGAACGCGTGGCGTCCCTGTTGCGCGTGCCGGGGCGGGCGCTCGTCTTCACAGGCAGTGCGACGGAAGCGAACAACGCCGCTATCGCCCATGCGGCGGCCGCGCGGCCCGGTCGCCCCCTCGCGGCGACGACGGCGGAACACCCGTCGGTCGAAGAGCCGCTGGCCGATCTCGAGGCCCAGGGGCGGGAAATCATTCGCATTCCCGTCGACGGCGATGGCTTGCTCGATCTCGGCGCACTCGACGCGGCGCTCTCTCGGGAGCCGGCGCTGTTGTCCGTTATCTGGGCCAACAACGAAACGGGGACGCTCCAGCCGGTCGTCGAAATCGCCGAGCGCGCCGCGGAACACGGGGTGCCGCTTCACCTCGATGCGACCCAGGCGATCGGCAAGATTCCGGTGTGCCTCGACGGAATCGAGGCGGCTTTTGTCTCCGGTTCCGCACACAAGTTCAACGGTCCGAAAGGGTCGGGCTTTCTCGTCGTCCGCGATCCGGTGGCCTTCACGGGTCTCTTGCGGGGCGGACCACAGGAAGCGCGACGCCGGGGCGGAACGGAAAACCTCGCCGGCATCGTCGGGCTCGGTATTGCGGCGGAGCTCGCCGAGAGGGAACTCGAAAGTCGAGAGAACGCGTACGGCGCACTGCGCGACGCGCTGTGGGCGGGCATTCGCGAACGCGTTCCGCGCGTTCGCCGGAACGGCGCGGAAGCCGCGGCGTTGCCCAACACGGTGAACGTCGAGTTCCGAGACACGCCGGGCGACATCGCGCTCCAGGCTCTCGACCTCGAGGGCATCAGCGTCTCGGCCGGCGCCGCGTGCGCATCGGGATCGATCTCTCCGTCGCGGGTGCTGGTGGCGATGGGTCGATCCACCGCCGAGGCACACGGCGCGCTCCGGTTCTCGGTCGGTTGGGGCACCGAGCCCGCACACATCGAGCGCACGTTGGCTGTGCTTCCCGATGTGATCGAGCGCGCGCGAGGGGCGAGCGCCGCGTGAGCCGGGTAGTGGTCGGCATGTCGGGCGGCGTGGATTCCTCCGTTGCGGCAGCGCTCCTCGTCGAGGCCGGTCACGAAGTGATCGGTGTGACGATGCACCTCGCCGGGAGTACGAGCCGCTGCTGCTCCATCGACGACGCCGACGATGCGCGCCGGGTCGCAGCGAAACTCGATATCCCGTTTTTCGTCGCGAACTACACCGACGCGTTCCGCCGAGAGGTGATGGAGCCCTTCGCCGATGCGTATCTCGCCGGCGAGACGCCGATCCCGTGCGTGGCCTGCAACAAGCGCTTCAAATTCGACTTGCTCCTCGCGCGGGCAGAAGCGCTCGGTGCGGGGTACGTCGCCACGGGTCACTACGCTCGGATCGCCGGCGACGCCGACGCGGGCTTCACGCTGCATCGGGCCCGCGATGCCGCGAAGGACCAGTCGTATTTTCTTTATAGCCTGTCTCAAGAACAGCTTTCTAAATCCCTATTTCCGCTGGGAAATCTCGACAAGAATGAGGTCCGTTCTCAAGCGCGACGGTTCGGTCTCGAGAACGCCGACAAACCGGAGAGCCAGGAAATTTGCTTCGTGCCCGACAACGACTACGCACGGGTCGTCGCCGAGCTTCGTCCCGACGCGCTGCCGGGCGATGGGCCGATCGTCGAGGAAGACGGCACCACCATCGGTCGCCACCCCGGCGTGCAGCACTTCACCGTCGGCCAACGGCGAGGGCTCGGCATTTCTTCCCTGGGCAAGCGGTACGTGACACGGATCGATGCCGATGCGAACCGCGTGGTGGTCGGCGACGGCGAGCGGCTGGCGCATCGGGAGGCGATCGCTGGCAAGGTCAGCTGGACCGATGACGTCGGACCGGACCAGCCACTGCGCGCTCGCGTGCGGGTGCGGCACAAACACGTGCCGGTGGCTGCCACGCTCACGCCCGACGGTGAATCGGTGCGGATGTCGTTCGACGAGCCGATTCGCGCGGTAACGCCCGGACAGGCGGCGGTCTTCTACCAGGCGGATCGGGTTCTCGGAGGCGGCACGATTCGGGAAGCGCGGTGAGTCTCGCCGAACTCGCGGCGCGCCTCGGCCTGTCCGCCGCCGACGACCACGCGTGGCTTGAGCCCGCGCTCGAGCACCCGTCCTACGCGCACGAACGTCGCGGAGATCGCGGCAACGAACGCCTGGAATTCCTGGGCGACGCGGCGCTCGACCTCGTCGTGAGTGACCTCTTGTTCAGCGAACATCCCGAGTGGGACGAAGGGCGGCTCACCCGCGCTCGCGCTTCGCTGGTCAACACCAAGGCGTTGGCGTCGCGTGCGAGGGCCATCGAGCTCGGGCGACACGTGCGGCTCGGCCGAACGGAACTGCGCGGCCGTGGGGAAGAGAAAACACGGATCCTCGCGAACGTCTTTGAGGCACTGGTCGGCGCGAGCTACCTCGCCCAGGGCTACGAGTCGACACGGACGCTTGTCGTGCATCTGTTTGGCGAACAGCTCCGAGACCCCGCCCTCGGAATGACACGCGATCCCAAAACCGAGCTGCAGGAATGGGCGCACGCGGAACTGGCACAGACGCCGCGCTACGCCTTGTTGTCGGACAGCGGGGTCGATGAAGCGTCCGATCGGTTCGAAGTCGCGGTGAAGCTCGGCGGGGACGTGGTGGCCACGGCGACCGGGCGCTCCAAGCGAGAAGCCGAACGCGCCGCGGCCACGGCCGCCCTCCGCTCTTCGCGCGCAGAGCCGGACGCCGAGAAATGAGCGGTGCGCACCGTGCGGGCTTGGTCGCCATCCTCGGACGGCCGAATGCCGGCAAGTCAACGCTCTTGAATCGTCTCCTCGGCCAGAAACTCGCCATTGTCACACGCAAGCCGCAGACCACGCGCAGTCGCATTTTGGGCATTGTGACCCGCGACGACGCGCAGCTACTGCTGCTCGATACACCGGGCTTTCACGAGAGCGAGAAGCCCCTCAACAAAGTGTTGAACGCGGTCGTCGACGATGCCGCTCGCGACTGCGACGTCGCCCTCGTTCTAGTCGATCCGCGCCGCGGCTGCGACGACGGCCACCGGAAACTCTGCGCTCAGCTTTCCGAAAGGCGCGTTCCCGTGATCGTCGCCGCGACGCAAATCGATCGCCGCGCTGCGGCCGATGCTCCGTGGCCACCGACACTGGACGGTGTCGAGGCGACGCCGCGAATTTCCGCGCGAACCGGGGAGGGCACCGAAGCGCTTCTCGCTCTCCTCGCGTCGAAGCTGCCGGAAAGCCCGCGCCTTTACCCCGAGGACGACCTGACGGATCGCCCGCTCCGCTTCTTCGCCGCCGAGCTCATCCGCGAAGCGACGTTCGAAGCCTTGTCGGAAGAGTTGCCCTACAGCATTGCGGTGGAAATCCGGAGCTTCGACGAGTCCGATCCCGCCATGATCCGAATCCACGCGGATCTCCTGGTGGAGCGCGCCTCCCAAAAAGCGATTGTGCTGGGCAAAGGGGGATCGAGGATCAAGCAGATCGGGCGGGCGGCACGCCTCGAACTCGAAGCCCTGCTCGAAACGCGTGTCTACCTCGAGTTGTTCGTGCGGTGCGAGCCGCGATGGGCCAGAAAGGCCGCGAGAGTTCGCGCCCTCGGGTATCACTGAGTTGTCGCGCTCGCCGCCACCCGGCGAACGAGCGCGAAGTAGACCGCGGCAGCCACGGCTGCGAGCAGGCCGATCCACAGGCCATAGAGCGCGGGGTCCGTGGGTTTCGGACTGGGGACCGTCCCCGCGACGCCGGTCGCCGCGAGCCCGGCGGCACCCGCGCAGGCGAGATAGATGAGCAGCGGTGCCAGCAACGGGCCTCGGGTGACGCCCTGACGCGCGAGCCAGATGTGGAGGATCGGGAGGCCGATGACGGCGTTCAAGCTCGTGACGGCCGCGAGCCCGGCGACGCCGAAGCGCGGCGCGAGCCACGCATCGAGGACGGCGTTGAGAGCGATGGGAATGATGCCCAGAAACCAGACCGCTGCGCCGAGGTTTCCCGACGCGATGCACGCGCGCGCAAGAATGCTTCCCCAGACACCGAAAACGACAATTCCCGAGAGGGCCCACAGGCAGTGCGTCACGGTCATCCTCGCGGCATCGGCTTCTTCCGGACCGAGCAGGAACGTCGCGAGGTCGAAACCCAGGAGCGCGACCAAGAGCGCCGCGGGTACCGACAGGGCGAAGCCCGCCAAGGTCGCTCGACGTGTCTCGTCTGCGAACTGGCGCCACGCGCCGCGCGCGGCCGCCTGTGAGAGCGATGCGAAGACGAGGCCGGACACCGGCGCGACAAGTACGGCTTGGAGCAGCGCGACGCCCCGCGTGGCGTAGCCGAATAGGGCGAGTTCGCCGCTGTGAAGCGAAGCGGCGAAAAAGGCATCGACGGTGAGATTCACCCGAGCAGAACCCGCGATGAGAAGGACGGGTACGACACCCACCAGACCGAGCGCGGTCTTCGAGCGGAGCGAAAACATGTCGCGAAGCGAGAGTCCCGCGAGCCGGAAGCACCACGGAAGTGTGAGAAACGTCGCGACGGTCTGTGCCCAGACCATCGCAGGCAGCGCATCGTCGGGTGGGGCTGTGAGGAAGCAGACGAGCGACGCGGCCGCTGCGAGAGGCGAGAACGACGCGCACAGGAGATGGCGGCCGCGAAGCGCAGCGCTTTGGATGAGCGCCGCGACAAGACCGGCGGGAGCGGCTCCCAAGGCCAGCGGTGGCAGCAAACGAATCGCTTCGTGACGGGCGCTCGCGCTGAGGCCCGGTGTAAACGCGTCGATCATCCAAGCGGGAAACAAGGCGACCGCGCCGATGGCACAGCCGAGGAGCGCAAAGCGTCGGGCGAGCCCGGCCAATCCCTCCTTGAAGGCGCATTCCCCGCCAGTCTCCCGCAGCTTCGCGAGTTCCGGCATGGCGAGTTGGCCGGCGACCGCGACCAGGAGCGCCGCCGCCAAGGCCGGAATGTTCTGGGCGGCCACCCAGCCGTCGACCACGGAGTCGGCGCCGAGGCGCCTCGCCACGGCGAACTGCGCCGCCAACGCAGCGACTTGACCCAAAAGCGCAATCGACGACAGGGCGTGGCCCCGAGCGAGCAGACGTCGCATGGCCGCTCGTTACGCGATCTCGCGAATCGGTCGCGCGGGAACGCCTGCCACCAGCGTGTCCGCGGCGACGGAAGCGTTGACCAAGGCCGACGCCGCGATGAGCGCGCCGGCCCCGATGTGGATTCCGTGGAGGACCGTCGCGCCCGTGCCCAAATACGCATCCTCGTCGATCACGACGGGCGCCGCCTCCCGCGGAAACGATCGGGCGAGCCGACTCGCGCCGACATCGAGGTGTGTGACGATCGCCGTGCGCGCGGAGAGCGTGGCGCGGTCCCGGATCTCGATGGGCGCCTTCAAATCCAAGAGAACGTCGGGGCCGACCCAGACCTCGCGACCGATGGATAGATGACAGAACCCCGCTTGGGGGTTCAGGACGTGGATCGGGGGCCGAAGCGAGGTCCCGCGGCCGATCGACGCCCCCAGCGCCCGAAGGATGCGCTCCGCGAGCCCCGGCGGCGCGGTCAGGAGCGCCCGTGCGGCCGCTTCCTCGCCGCGCACGCGATACCACTGCGCGCGCAGATCCCACGAGGCCCGCTGCAACCGGCGCGCGGCACCCGCGATATATCGGAGTACGCGCGCCTCGGACGGACGCGGGCGAACGCGTGAGAGCGAGATTCCCATCGCTCTCGAATCGGCAATCGACCGGTAACTCCTTAGAACGCGCTCGGCGATACCAATGACGTTGGACGGGTACCGTGTGACTGGACGCGTGCGGAGAGGTCGGAGATCCTCTTTGCCGCACCGAGGAGAATCTCATGGCCGCATCCGTCGTCATCGCTTCCGCTGTCCGCACGCCGATCGGCGCGTTTCAAGGCAGTTTGTCGGAACTCTCCGCTCCCGAGCTCGGGGCAATTGCCGTGCGCGAAGCCGTGCGGCGCGCCGGCGTCCCGCCCGAGGCCGTGGAGCGCATTTTCATGGGACAGGTTCTGCCGGCGGCGGCGGGGCAGGCGCCGGCCCGCCAGGCAGCCCTCGGCGCGGGACTGCCCGATTCGGTCGCCGCGGTGACGGTGAACAAGGTCTGCGGTTCCGGACTCCAGGCGGTGATGTTCGCGCGCCGGGAGATCCTCTTGGACGATGCGGCGGTCGTCGTCGCGGGCGGCATGGAGTCGATGACGAACGCGCCTTACGCATTGCCGAAAGCCCGCTCGGGCTTCCGGATGGGCGACGCTCCGATGATCGACACGATGGTCCACGACGGCCTTTGGGATCCGTACAACAACGTGCACATGGGCAACTGCGGCGACTTGGTCGCCAGCCACTACGCGTTTTCCCGGGAGGATCAGGACGCGTTCGCGTTGCAGAGCTACGAGCGCGCGATCGCGGCTCAGTCGGAGGGCCGCTTCAAGGATGAGATCGTTCCCGTGGAGATCCCGCAGCGGCGCGGTGAGCCGCTTCTCATCGAGGACGACGAAGAGCCGAAGCGCGCGCGCCTCGAGTCCTTGGCGTCGCTGCGCGCGGCGTTTTCGAAGGGCGGCACGGTCACCGCGGCCAACGCGTCGAGCATCAACGACGGGGCCGCCGCGCTTGTGGTGTGCTCGGAAGCGGCGGCGCGGGAGCACGGGCTACCGGTCATGGCGCGCATTCTCGGCGACGCGACTTTCGCTCAGGATCCCCAGTGGTTCACGACGGCGCCGGTTCACGCCATGGCCAAGTTGTTCGAGAAGACCGGGACCCGCGCCTCCGATTGGGATCTGTACGAGATCAACGAGGCCTTCTCCGGCGTCACGATGGCCGCGGTGAAGGAGCACAGGCTCGATCCGGGGCGGGTCAACGTGAACGGCGGCGCCGTGTCGTTGGGTCATCCCATCGGTTGTTCGGGTGCGAGAATCCTCGTGACGCTGCTCCACGCCTTGCGCGATCGCGGCGAGAAGCGGGGGATCGCGACGCTCTGCATCGGCGGCGGTGAGGCCGTCGCGCTCGGAGTGGAGCTACCCAGCTGAGAAAGTCTTGTTATTTCCGAGGCTTAGCAGATCTGCTAGCATCGTTGCGACCGAGAGTCATGCCCGAGTGCGGAAACGCCGAAGGCCCATAGGATCGCCTATTCGACCGCGAGAAACGTCCTCAGCGGTCGGTTCCCCCAGGAGTTTCTTCAGATGAGCGAGGCGGCAGCCACTGTAAGCCCTCTGCGACCTTCACCGAGCCGCGTTCGCGTCGTCACGGCCGCGTCTCTTTTTGACGGGCACGATGCCGCCATCAACATCATGCGGCGGATCCTTCAGTCCCAAGGTGCCGAGGTCATCCATTTAGGTCACGACCGCTCGGTGGACGACGTCGTCGAGGCGGCGATCCAAGAGGATGCCCACGCCGTGGCGATCTCGTCATACCAGGGCGGTCACGTCGAGTATTTCAAGTACTTGGTCGATCGGCTGCGAGACGCCGGGGCCCCGAACATCCGGGTGTACGGCGGAGGCGGCGGCACGATCGTCCCCGAGGAAATCGACGAGCTACACGCGTACGGTGTCGCGCGCATCTTCAGTCCCGAAGACGGCCGGGAGCTCGGGCTCGAAGGCATGATCCGCACGATCATCGACGAGTGCACCCAGGCGACGATCGCGCGCGTCACGAGCGAGGTCGAAACCGCTTCGCCTTCCGAACCTCTCGCGGTTGCCCGCCTCATCACGTGGTTCGAAGAGCACGGAGCTTCCGAGCCCGAACAAGCGGCGACGATACGCGCGGAACTCGAAGCGAAGCGGGCGGGCAAGCAGGCCGCGGTTATCGGGTTCACGGGAACCGGCGGGGCCGGCAAGTCGAGTGTGGTCGACGAAATCGTCGGCCGTTACCGCATGGAATTTCCGGACAACAACGTGGCACTCCTCCTCGTCGACCCGACGCGACGTCGCTCCGGCGGCGCGCTTCTCGGTGACCGGATCCGGATGAACGCCATCCACGGAGGTTCCGTCTTCGTGCGCTCGCTCGCGACTCGAACCGCGCACCTCGCGGTCTCGAGCAGCGTCGCCGACGGCGTACGCGTGCTCCAGGGCGCGGGCTACGACTTGATCCTGGTCGAGACCGCGGGCATCGGCCAGAGCGACTCCGAGATCATCGATCTCGTCGATTCGTCCATCTACGTGATGACACCGGAATTCGGCGCGCCCTCGCAACTCGAGAAGATCGACATGCTCGAACTCGCCGACGTGATCGTGCTGAACAAGTTCGATCGCCACGGGTCCGAAGACGCGTTGCGCGACGTCCGCAAGCAGTGGAAGCGCAACCACCCCGACCGCGCGGGTGCCGCCGACGCGGAAATTCCTGTGTTTCCGACCATGGCCCGCGCTTGGAACGACCCCGGAGTGGCGCGGCTGTACGCCGCCCTGCGCAACCAGATCCTCGGGAATGCGCTCGAGGTCCCGGAGGAGGCGGAAGTCGAGCGCGCGTCGTCCGCAATGATCCCGGGCAATCGCGCCCGCTATCTGGCGGATATCGCCGACACCGTTCGGGGCTACCGAGAAGAGAGCACTCGCCAGGCGGATCTCGCAGCGACCGCCTGGGCGCTGGGCCGCAGCCTCCGCGAATTGGGCGACGCGCCCGAGGCCGACGGCGCGCCGTATCCCGCGGCGGCTCTCGCCGACGCTTCGGTCGGTGAAGCGGTTCGCGAGTTGCGCAGCCGCTACAACGAAGCGCTCGATCGCATCGATCCCTCGGTCCGCCGCGAACTGCTCGAATGGGACGAACTCGCCCGTCGCTATACCCAAGACACGCAATCGTATGCGGTGCGCGGCCGCGAGATTCCCGTTGAGAACTACCGATCGTCCCTCTCGGGTACGGCGATCCCGAAGGTCGCCATTCCCCGCACCACGTCGTGGAGCGATCGGGTCCTCTTTCAGCGGCAAGAGAACGTTCCGGGAGCCTTCCCATTTACGGCCGGCGTCTTCCCGTTCAAGCGCGAGGGCGAGGACCCCACGCGGATGTTCGCGGGCGAGGGCGGGCCCGAGCGTACGAACCGCCGCTTCCATTACCTGTGTGAGGGGCAACCCGCTGCGCGGCTCTCGACGGCGTTTGACAGCGTCACCTTGTACGGCCGCGACCCCGATCTCCGACCCGATATCTACGGGAAGGTCGGTACG
The DNA here is from genome assembly GCA_965223705.1 of Myxococcota bacterium. Lineage (GTDB taxonomy): Bacteria > Myxococcota_A > UBA9160 > UBA9160 > UBA6930 > UBA6930. The sequence continues at coordinate 2,058,292 of OZ245015.1, forward strand.
TCGGGCGTTTCGGTCTGCTGCCTCGACGATGCCAAGAAGCTCTACTCGGGCTTCGACCTGTGCGATCCCAAGACGTCGGTCTCCATGACCATCAATGGTCCGGCGCCCATGGTGCTCGCGTTTTTCCTGAACGCGGCGATCGATCAGCAGGTCGAACGACACCTGGTCGAGACGGGGCAACTCGCCGCCGTGCGGGAACGTTTTGGAGGCGACGCAGCGCTCCCCCGCTATGCGGGAGAACTGCCGAGCAACCACAATGGCCTCGGGCTCGGGTTGCTGGGCATTCCCGGCGACCGGGCGGTCGACGCGGAAACCTACCAGCGCATCCGCGAAAAGGTGCTTTCCACGGTTCGAGGCACGGTCCAGGCCGACATCCTGAAAGAAGATCAGGCACAGAATACGTGCATCTTCTCGACGGAGTTCGCGCTCAAAGTGATGGGGGACATCCAGGAGTTCTTCGTCTCGAACGCGGTGAAGAACTTCTACTCGGTCTCGATCTCGGGCTATCACATCGCCGAAGCGGGAGCGAACCCGATCTCGCAGTTGGCTTTTACCCTGGCCAACGGCTTCACCTACGCCGAGTACTACTTGGCGCGCGGGATGTCGATCGACCAGTTCGCGCCGAACTTCTCGTTCTTCTTCAGCAATGGGCTCGATCCCGAGTACAACGTGATCGGCCGGGTGGCGCGTCGCATTTGGGCGATCGCCATGCGCGAGCGCTACGGCGCCGATGAGAGGAGCCAGAAGCTCAAGTATCACATTCAGACTTCCGGGCGGTCGCTGCACGCGCAAGAAATGTCCTTCAATGACATCCGCACGACGCTCCAGGCACTGATCGCCATTCAGGATCACTGCAACAGTCTGCACACCAACGCCTACGACGAAGCTGTGACCACGCCGACACCCGAGTCGGTGCGTCGCGCGTTGGCGATTCAGCTCATCATCAACCGCGAGCTCGGGACGACGATGAACGAGAACCCGATCCAAGGGGCGTATCTGGTCGACGAGCTCACCGATCTCGTCGAGGAAGCGGTGCTGGCCGAGTTCGAGCGGATCTCGGACCGCGGTGGCGTGCTCGGCGCGATGGAGACCCTCTACCAGCGCGGAAAGATCCAGGAGGAGAGCCTCCACTACGAGACGCTGAAGCACAACGGGGAGCTCCCCATCATCGGCGTCAACACGTTCCTGAACCCCGACGGTGAGGACAGCAGCGTGCAACCGACGGGCCTCATGCGGGGTACGGCGGAAGAGAAGCAGGTGCAGCTCGACAACTTGGCGGGCCTCCACGGTCGCTACCAGGAAGAAGCTGCCGCGGCCCTCACGGGACTGCAGCGGGCGGCACGGGCAAACGAGAACGTCTTCGCGGAGTTGATGGAAACGGTGAAGGTCGCGAGCCTCGGGCAAGTGACGAACGCGTTGTTCGAGGTCGGCGGCCGCTACCGGCGGGCGATGTAGCGGCGCCGACGCGCCGAGAAACGAGAGAAACATGGCGGAAGGCAAGACCGCGGACGTTGCGGCGTGGAAGGAGCTCGCGAAAAAGGAGCTTCGGGGTACGGATCCGGCGGAGCTCGCTGCGTCGACACCGGAAGGGATCGACCTGAAGCCGCTCTACACCGCGAGCGATCTCGAGGAACTCGAATTCACCGATACGCTGCCTGGCGCGTGGCCCTTCTTGCGCGGTCCGCGTGCCACGATGTATGCGAATCGCCCGTGGACCGTGCGGCAGTACGCCGGATTCTCCACCGCTGAAGAATCGAATGCGTTTTATCGACGCAACCTCGCCGCCGGCCAGCAGGGGCTGTCCGTCGCGTTCGATCTTGCGACGCACCGCGGCTACGACTCCGACCATCCACGGGTCCTCGGCGACGTGGGGAAGGCCGGCGTCGCCATCGACAGCGTCGAAGACATGAAGCTGCTGTTCGACGCGATTCCGCTCGACCAGGTCTCCGTCTCGATGACGATGAACGGCGCCGTACTGCCGGTGCTCGCGAGCTTCATCGTCGCGGCGGAGGAGCAGGGCGTTCCGACCGAGAAGCTCCGGGGCACGATTCAAAACGACATCTTGAAAGAATTCATGGTGCGGAACACGTACATCTATCCGCCCGAGCCGAGCATGCGAATCGTGGCCGACATCATCGAGTTCACGGCGCAGCAGATGCCGAAGTTCAACTCGATTTCGATCAGCGGCTACCACATGCAGGAAGCCGGGGCGAACGCGGTGCTCGAGTTGGCGTTTACGATCGCCGACGGCCTCGAATACGTCCGTGCCGCGCTTTCGAAGGGCCTCCCGATCGACGATTTCGCGCCACGCTTGTCGTTCTTCTGGGCGATCGGCATGAACTTCTACATGGAGATCGCGAAAATGCGCGCCGCCCGGCTGCTCTGGGCGAAGCTCTTGGCCCCCTTCGAGCCGAAGGATCCGCGTTCGATGATGCTCCGCACGCACTGCCAGACGTCGGGCGCGAGCTTGACCGCGCAAGATCCGCTGAACAACGTCATCCGCACCACGGTGGAAGCGATGGCGGCGGTGTTCGGCGGCACGCAATCCCTGCACACGAACGCGTACGACGAGGCGCTCGGCTTGCCGACGGACACGACGGCGCGCGTGGCTCGCAATACCCAGCTCATCCTGCAAGAAGAGACCGGGATCCCGGCCGTCGTCGATCCTTTCGGCGGCTCCTACTTCATGGAGTCCCTGACGAACTCCGTCGCCCGGGAGGCGATGGCGGTGATCGACGAGGTCGAAGAACTCGGCGGGATGGCCAAGGCGGTAGCATCGGGGATGCCGAAGCTTCGCATCGAAGAATGTGCGGCGCGTCGCCAGGCCCGGATCGACCGGGGCGACGACGTGATCGTCGGCGTGAACAAGTATCAGCTCGGCGAAGAAGAAGAGATCGATGTCCTGGAAATCGACAACAGCGCCGTGCGTGATTCCCAGGTGAAGCGCATCGAGCGCATGCGAGCGAGCCGGGATGAAGCGGAAACGCAACGCACGCTGGCCGAGCTGCGTCGACTGGCCGAGTCCGGAGACGGCAACCTCCTGGCGGGCGCCGTCGACGCCGCGCGCGCCCGCGCCACCGTCGGCGAAATTTCGGACGCTCTCGAGCAGGTGTTCACGCGCCACCGTGCGGAGATCCATTCCGTCTCGGGCGTGTACGGAGCCGTCCACGAAGGCGACGAAGACTACGAAGCGGTTCGGCGCGAGGTCGCGGAATTCGCCAAAGTCGAGGGCCGACGCCCGCGCATTCTGGTGGTGAAGCTCGGCCAGGACGGACACGACCGCGGGATGAAGGTCATCGCGACGGCGTTCGCGGACATCGGGTTCGACGTCGACGTCGGTCCACTCTTCCAGATGCCGTCCGAGGCGGCGCGGCAAGCCATCGAAAACGACGTGCACGTCGTCGGAGTCTCGAGCCAAGCCGCCGGGCACCGAACGCTGGTGCCCGAGCTGATTCGTGCGCTCGAGGAGCAAGGCGCCGAGGACATCGCCGTGGTGGCCGGCGGTGTCATCCCGCCGAAGGATTACGACGCGCTGCGCGGCGACGGTGTCGCTGCCATCTTCGGCCCGGGAACCCCGGTCCCCAAGGCAGCGCGCGAAGTGCTCGAAGCGATCCGCGGATCTCGCCGCGCCGCGTGAGCGACGACGGACCGAGAGCGGTCTCACGGCGAGCGAGCGGACGGACCGGGAGCGGTCTCACGGCGAGCGAGCGACAACGGACCGGGAACGGCCGCACGCCGAGCTGGCGACGACGAACTCGACGCGGTCTGCCGGGCGATTCGCGACGGCGATCGTCGGGCGGTTGCGCGGACCATCACGCTCCTCGAAAGCACACGCAGCGACCACAGCGCGCGCGGTCAAGCGATCCTCGAAGCGTTGCTTCCCCACACCGGCGCGGCCTTTCGCGTCGGGATCACCGGACCGCCTGGCGTCGGGAAGAGCACTTTCATCGAAGCGCTGGGCCTCCACGTTCTCTCCCTCGACCTCCGCATAGCGGTACTCGCGGTGGACCCGAGCAGTCCGCTGAGCGGCGGCAGCATTCTCGGGGACAAGACCCGCATGGAACGGCTGTCCCGGGAAGAGGGGGCGTTTATTCGACCCTCGCCGTCGGGCGGTTCCCTGGGCGGCGTCGCGAGCCGCACGCGCGAGGCGATGTTGGTCTGCGAAGCAGCGGGCTTCGACGTCGTCGTCGTGGAGACGGTGGGCGTCGGCCAATCGGAAGTGACCGTGCGCTCGATGGTCGACTTCTTCGCGGTGATGCTGCAACCCGGCGCGGGGGACGGCCTCCAAGGGATCAAGCGCGGCGTTCTCGAGCTCGCCGACGCGCTCATCGTCAACAAGTCGGACGGGGACCAGATCGAACTCGCCGAGCGCACCCGCATTGATCACGAACAGGCGCTGACACTCCTCCGGCCGCCTTCCGCGAGCTGGGTGCCGCGCGTCCTCGCCGTGAGCTCCCTCGACGGGACGGGCATCGACGCGGTCTGGGAGACGGTGGCTGAGCATCGAGCCGCTCTCGATCGTGCGGGTGAGCTGCGGCGGCAGCGGCGCACCCAGGACCGTCAGTGGTTGTGGAGCCTCCTCGAGGAAGGGCTCCTCGACGCCTTCCGCAACGATCCGGCAACATCCGAGGAGCTGGCCGTCCTCGAGGCCGACGTGATGGGTCAAAAGACCACACCCGCCGCAGCTGCGCGTCAGTTGCTCAAGACCTTCCGATCAAACCGGGCCTGAAAAACCCCTTCATACCCGGGCCGGGCCGGCCGATGACTTTGTGAGGTTTGGCCCTTCTGGGCTTTGGTGCGCTCTTTGGCGCAGCGAGGTGTCTGCCATGGTGCAGATCAACATGGCCGCGCGCGAGATTGTGCTCAAGATCGTCTATTACGGTCCGGCACTGTCGGGCAAGACCACCAACCTGCAACAGCTCCACGAAATGCTCGAAGGTTCGGCCAAGGGCAAGATGGTCACACTCGACACGACCGACGACCGGACCCTGTATTTCGATTTCCTGCCGCTTCAATTCGGAACCCAAAGCGGTTTTGCCGTGAAGCTCAAGCTCTTCACCGTACCCGGCCAGGTCATGCACAAGTCGACCCGCAAAGTCGTCTTGGCGGGCGCGGATGCGGTGGCCTTCGTCGCCGATTCCCAGCGCTCCTCGGCTTCGGCCAACGCGTACTCCTACCGGGACATGGAAGCGAACCTGAAGAGCAACGGGATCGATTTCGACACCGTTCCGCGGGTCATCCAGTTCAACAAGCGCGACCTTCCGGATATCAAGCCGTTGGCGGAGATCCGAGACGCTTGGGGCGACATCCCGACGTTCCCCGCCGTCGCGATTCGCGGAGAGGGCGTGCTCGAGACGTTCCGCGAGCTCCTGCGCCGCACCTATCGCTCGCTCGACAAGAAGCACGGCTTCGCGGCGAAGTTCGGCGTGACCGAGGACGATTTCCTGAACGGCGTCTTCAAGCACTTCCGGGACGCCCCCGCCGCCGCCGCGAACTCCGACAGCTAGGTTCGAGCTCCCTCGCAGGCGCCGCGTTTGACACCCTTCTGGGGCGCTGATAGCGTCGATTCTCGGCCCAACGACGTCTGCACCGGGCTGCCCCTGGGGTCATCGGGGGTGCCGGGGCCTTAGCGTACAATCCCATAGGCATCCCTCCGCACCCCGAAGTCTTTATGAGCGACCCTGTGCATTCCTCCTCCGCTTCGCCCGATCCGCCCAAATCGCCGGGTGCGGTCGAGCGCGCCGTCGACGCGCTGCGGACGGGGCGCATCGTGGTCGTGACGAACGATGACGATCCCGCCACCGAAGGCGAGCTGTGCATGGCCGCGACCCAGGCGACGGCCGAATCGATCAACTTCATGCTGAGGCGCGCCCGCGGTTTGGTCTGTCTCGCCCTGACCGAAGAGCGACTGCGTAAGCTCGGCCTCGACATGATGACTGCCGAAGGGGAGTCGACGGAGCGCCTCCCGATGGCCGTTTCGATCGAAGCGAGCGAAGGCGTGACGACCGGTATCTCGGCCTCCGATCGAGCCACGACGGTCCGTGCGGCTGTCGCCGAAGGCGCGCGTCCCGAGCATTTGCGCAGCCCCGGCCACGTGTTCCCCGTGCGCGTACGGAGCGGCGGCGTCCTGCGACAGCCCGGTCGCGTCGAAGCGGCGGTGGACCTCGTCCGATTGGCCGGCCTCCCGCCCGCAGCGGTCACCTGCCAGGTGCTGCGAGAAGACGGCGCGATGGCGGTGCTCGACGACCTGACCGCTCTTTGCGACGACGCGGGTCTGGTCCGGGTCAGCGTCGCCGATCTGGTGCGCTACCGGCTCCAGCACGAGACGCTCGTCCGGCGCGCCGGCGATGCGCACTTGCCGACCCGCAACGCGGGAAGTTTCCGGGCGATCGTCTACGAGAATGAGATCGATGGCATCGACCACATCGCCTTGGTGAAGGGCGACGTGGCGGCGGGCGAGCCCGTTTTGGTGCGGCTTCACAGCGAATGCCTCACCGGGGACGCGTTCCATTCGCTGCGTTGCGATTGCGGCGAACAACTCGATCGCGCGATGGAGCAGATCGATCGCGAAGGGCGAGGCGTCATTCTGTACCTTCGGCAAGAGGGGCGGGGCATCGGCCTCAAGAACAAAATTCGGGCCTACGGCCTGCAGGACCGGGAAGGTCTCGACACCGTCGAGGCCAACGTTCAGCTCGGTTTCGCTGCCGATCAGCGCGACTATGGCGTCGGGGGGCAGATGCTCGTCGAACTCGGCGTCCGTCGTCTCCGGCTGTTGACCAACAACCCGCGCAAGCAATCGGCGATCGAGGCTCTGGGCCTCGAGATCGTCGAGCGGGTACCGCTCGAGGTCGCCCCGAACGACAAGAACCGCGAATACCTTCGCACGAAACGAGAGAAGCTCGGTCACGCGTTGCGTTTCGGTGAAGAGGACTAGGAGCTCCGTTGTTTACATCCGTTGAAGACGTACAGAAACAGCTGCAAGAGCAGGGCTATATCAGCGACAAGAACATCGGGACGGTGGTGTATCTGGCGTCTCAGCTCGAGAAGCCCGTACTCGTCGAGGGGCCGGCGGGTGTCGGCAAGACCGAGTTGGCGAAGGCGGTGGCCCAGGCGACGGGCCGCGATCTCATTCGGCTCCAGTGCTACGAGGGGCTCGATGAGGCCAAGGCGCTCTACGAGTGGGAATACTCGAAGCAGCTGTTGTACACGCAGATTCTCAAGGAGAAGCTCGCCGAGACGATGGCTGGCGCGACCAGCCTGCGAGACGCGGCGGATCGCGTGGGCGCCGAGGACTCGGTCTTCTTCTCGAGTCGGTTCATCGTGACCCGGCCCCTCTTGCGAGCGATCACGTCCGACACGCCGACGCTGCTCTTGATCGACGAAATCGACAAATCGGATCCCGAGTTCGAGGCGTTCCTCCTCGAGGTCCTCTCGGATTTCCAGGTGACGGTGCCGGAGGTCGGTACGTTCCACGCCAGCCAGAAACCCATCGTCTTTCTCACGTCGAACGACGCCCGCGAGATGAGCGACGCGTTAAAGCGCCGTTGTTTGCACCTTTACATCGATTTCCCGAAGGCAGAACTCGAAGTGCGAATCCTCGATTCGCGGGTTCCCGGCATCGAGCAGCGCCTCGCGGAGGATCTCGTCGAGCTGATGCAGAAGGTCCGCGACCTCGACCTCAAGAAGACGCCTTCGATCAGCGAGACCCTCGACTGGGCCCGGGCGCTCTTGGCGCTCAACGCGACGGAACTCGACGAAGACATGGTGCAGTCGACCCTGAGCGTCATCCTCAAGTACGAGGGCGACATCCAGAAAGCCAAGTCCGAGATGGGCAAGCTGGTCGAGAAAAAAGCCGCGGCGGCAGAGCCCGCGGCCGCGGCCGAAACGGCGGCGCCGGCGCCGAAGCCGGCCAAGAAGGGCACCCTTCACTAGCGGCGGTGGCATATGCAACAGAAGATCATCGACTTCACGAACCTGCTGCGAAAGAGCGGGGTGCGCGTGTCGGTCGCCGAGGCGATCGATGCCTTCGAAGCGTTGGATGAGCTGTCGCTCGACGACCGCGAGGTGTTTCAGGACGCGCTGCGCTCGACCATGGTCAAGCGCGGCGACGACATTCCGACCTTCGATCAGCTCTTCGAGCTCTTCTGGTCGTCGTTCTACGACAGCCTGAAGCAGGCCTTCGAGGACGTCTCCGCCGAGGGGATCGGCGAGTTTCGGCCCGAGGATCTGCTCGAGATGCTCCAGGCGCAGATGCAGCAGGTCGGTGGCGACGTCGATCTATCGGCGTTGGCCGAGGCCCTGCTCAACCAGGATTTCTCCGCGCTCGAGCAACTGATCCGCGAAGCGGCCGAGCGCGCCGGTGCGCCGAACATCGAGAACATGCTTCAGATCGGCTTCTTTACGCGTCGCACGATGGAGCAGATGGGCTCCGAGGGGGCGACGACCGAGCTCCGCTCGATGGCGGAGCAGCTTCGCGAGTCGGGGCTACCCGACGCGCAGGTGGACGCACTTCTCGAGCTTTTCGATCGCTACGCCGAGGCCCTGCGCCGCGCCGCTCGCAACTTCACCGAGCGAGAGTTGCAGCAACAGAACTTTGATTACATGGAGAAGTTCCGTAGGGAGTCGCTGCTCGAAAAGAGCTTCTACAACCTTACCGAAGAAGAAATCAAGCGCATGCGGGAGGTCGTGATTCGCCTGGCGCAGCGGATCAAGAATGTTCTTTCGATCCGCAAACGGCGCCTCAAGCGCGGCAAGCTCGATCTCCACACAATGCTGCGCCGGAACGCGGGACACGGCGGTGTACCGTTCGAAATGATCTTCAAGGAACGTCGGAAGGATCGGCCTAAGCTCGTGATTTTATGTGACGTTTCTTCTTCCGTGGCCAACGTTTCGCGGTTCATGTTGCAGTTCGTCTACACGCTCCAGGAATGCTTCACGAAGATCCGGACGTTCGTGTTCGTCTCCGAGCTCGGCGAGGTGACCCCCGTCTTTCAGGACAAGGAAATCAACTCCGCCATCGAAAAGGCTCTCGAGGGCGGCGATGTGATCAACGTCTACACCCGATCGAACTTCGGGTTCGCTTTTCACCACTTCTGGAAGAACTTCCTGTCGGCCATCGACAACAAGACGACCGTGCTCATCCTCGGCGACGCGCGCAACAACTACAACGATCCGAAGCTCTGGTGCCTGCGCGACATTCACAACAAGGCGAAGCACGTGCTGTGGCTCAACCCGGAGAGTCCGAGTGCTTGGGGCTTTGGCGATAGCGTGATGGATCAATACCTGGCCCACGTCGATGCCGCGGAGGAATGCCGCAACATGCGCCAGCTGTCGAAGGTCGTCGATCGACTGGTGCTCTAGCGCGCAAAGGTCGATGCGCTTCACAAAGCAGCAACGCCCCGTCGGTGATTCCGACGGGGCGTTGCTTTACAAGGGGAGGGCGGTGGATAGATGATGGGGGGTGAGAGGTTGGACATTTCGCAAGAAATGCCATATCCACCGCCGCTCCATAAACCTCGTGTCAATTCTGCGTTTTGGCTGGTGCCCCCGGGCCCGTTCGCGGCCCTCGAACGAGACCCAGTATGAACCTTTTCTAGGGTCGGTGTCAAACACGATTTGCACCTCGGAAAACCCCTGCAATCTAGCCTAGTTGTGGGTCTAATATGCAATGGTAAAGCGAGCTTTTTCGCCGGCCCGCCGCGTTGCTCTCGCGACACCCTCCGGTAGCTTGTGGCGACTGTGGAACCCGACGCCTCAAAACCCGCGCCGCGACCGAGCTTCTTCATTCGCACCTACGGCTGCCAGATGAACGTTCACGACTCCGAGAAAGTCGCGAACCTGCTGCACCACGCGGGTTGGGAAGAGGCGTCGGAAGAGGAGCGCGCGGATCTCTTGCTGATCAACACGTGTTCGATCCGCGACAAGGCGGAACAACGTTTGTACAGCGACCTCGGCGCGCTTCGGAGCTGGAAAGCGGCGCGCCCGCGGCGGGCGATCGGAGTCGGTGGTTGTGTCGCGCAGCAAGAGGGCGACACGTTGCTGTCGCGCTTCGATCAACTCGACTTCGCCTTCGGCACGCACAACCTGCAGCGCGTCCCGCAGCTGGCCGACGCTGCGGCGGCGGGTGGGCGCGAAGTCGCGACAGAAACGCGCAGCGACTTCGCGCGCTTCGATTTCCCCGAGCGCCACCCGGCCTTCCGCGACGCGTCGCCGGGCCGGGCCTTCGTCACCGTGATGGAGGGCTGCGACATGTTCTGCAGCTTCTGCATCGTGCCTCACACACGCGGTCGCGAAATCAGCCGACCGTGGCCCTCGATTGTCGAGGAAGTGACGCAGCTCGCCGCAGCCGGTGTTCGAGAAGTCACGTTGCTCGGTCAGACGGTGAACGCGTACGGTCGTCACGATCTGCGCCGGGGGCGGAGCGATGAGGCTGCGACCGTTCCGTTTGCGCAACTCGTTGCGCGAATTTCCGAGGTGCAGGGCATCGAGCGCATCCGCTACACGAGTCCGCACCCCGTTTTCTTCGATGATGAACTCGTCGCAGCCCACGCGAGCTTGCCCGCGCTGTGTCCCCACGTTCACCTGCCACTCCAGAGCGGATCGGATCGCGTGCTACGAGCCATGCGCCGTCGCTACGACGCGAAGCGCTTCCTGGAGATTGCCGCCGCACTGCGCGACTCGCGCGAAGACCTGGTGCTGACGAGCGACGTGATCGTCGGCTTTCCGGGTGAGACCGAAGCCGACTTTCGCGAGACCCTGAGCGCCGTCGAAGAAGCGGGGTTCGTCGACAGTTACTCCTTCAAGTACTCGCCGCGGCCGGGGACGCCCGCAGTCTCGGCGGAAAGCCCGGTCGCACCTCCAGAGGCTCAGCGGCGCCTCGAGGAGCTTCAAGCCCTCCAACGGTCCCTGACACTCCGCTACCACCGATCTCGCGTGGGCGACGTTTGCGACGTTCTGCTGGTGGGAGAGAGCCGGCGCGGAGGCGGCCAGTGGCAGGGGCGAGATCCCTACAATCGCGTCGTCAACGTCCAGGCCCCGGTCGAGGGGTTCGAGGCGGGCGCGGCCTGTTCGGTCGGAATTGTCGAGGCAACCCCCCACTCGCTGGTCGGCGAACTCACCGGTCAGTCCGGGTTCATGACCGCAGCCGAGCTGGCCGATGATAGGGTCCGGCTAGACGCTCGGACGTAGCGGCGATTTCGGGGGGGCAATGCCCAAGACCCGCGTACTCGCGGTCGACGATCAACTGTATTTCCGCGTGTTTCTCGAGGACGTGTTGTCCCAAGAGGGGTACGCGGTCGCCACCGTTTCGTCGGTCGATGAAGCGATGGAAGTGCTCGGGAGAGACGAGTTCGAGGCCGTGGTCGCCGATCTGGCCATGCCGGATCAGGATCCCGCAGGGTGGGTCGCACGCCTGCGGGCGGCGGCGCCCCGCAGCGAGATCATCGTGGCGGCGAGCCCGGGTGACATGCACGCGGCCGCCGATGCGCTGAATGCCGGCGCCAGCGAGTACGTGCAGAAGCCGCTCGATGCGAGAATCCTCCTGCGCACCCTGGCCGGCGTGTTCGAGCGCCGGCGCGTCGCCCAGGAGCATGAAGAGCTCGTCGCGGAGAATCTCGACTACATGGGCACGTTCTCGCTCTACGAACGTGCGCTCTCGCTCTACGCGCACCGAGACCTCCACGTTCTTGCGGATCGGATCGTCGAGGGGCTCTGCATCGAGAGCAGCGCCCAAAGCGGACTGCTCTGGCTCGTCGACCGCGCGGACGAAGGGCAACTTCGCCTCACCGGAGTGCGCGGGCTGCTGCGCCCGGAAGACTTCCCCGACGAGATCCGAGCGCCGCTCGAGACCGTGGGCGAGGATCAACTGCAAATCCTTCTCCGAAACGGTGACGGGCTCGTCGGGGTGGCGCTCCTGTCCGACCCGGTCGACGACTCGGTCTTCCGAGTGGAAGGGGCCGGGGGCGCGCGCCGTTTCGCAGGACTCGTGAGCGGCGCGGTAGCGAACGCTGCGGCGTTTGGCCGGGAAGCCAGTCCCGGGCTGCACGACCCGCGGACCGAGACCTACAGCGCGGCCTACGTGGCGGATGCGGCGCGCAACGAGCTCGAGAAAGCGCAACGATTCGGTCGAAACTTCTGCATCATGCGGGCGAGCGTGTCGGGAGCGGGGGACGACCCGGCCCTGCTGCGCGACGTCGCGCGGGCCGCCAGCGAGACCCTCCGCGCCACGGACCTCTTGGGGACGGACGACGCGGGCCATCTGATGCTCCTCCTGCCGGAAACCCACGGGCTCGGCGCCGGGATTCTCAAACGGCGAATCCGGACCGCTCTCGACACGACCCTCCGGCAACGCACCGGTGGAGATCCTCCCGAGGCCGTGCTGGCTCACGCGGCCTTTCCGGGCGACGGGCGCTCTCTCGAGCAATTGCAGGAGAGCCTGGCACGCAACGCGGAGGAGGATCGCAGCAGTGCCCTCCATCGCGTCCGAGCCTCCGAGCGAACGTTTGGCGAGCTGCTCGACGATTTCGCCGAGGGCGCCATGGAAACGCCCCCGGAGTCCGCGGAGGAGCTGGTCCGGTTCCTGTTTCGAGAGCGCGCGCGCGTTCCCGGGCGTCGCGGCCTGCTGATGGTCGCGCCCAACCCGGCGGTTTCGGGCACGATCTTCCGCGGAATTGCCGACCTCCGCGGCGTCTCTTTGGAGGGGGACGTGGTCGTCGCCGTCGAGTCCTCAGACCCGCGGACCACGGGGGTTCCCGTGACGTGGGTCCCGCGCGAGAAGTTGGCGACGCGTCGCTCGTTTGTCCTCTACCACAGCGAGGGACCGTCCTACGGCCTCGTCTTCGACGATGACTCGGGGGGCACCGCGTTCCACAGCACGGACCGATCCTTCGTCGAACATCTCTGTTTCGAATTGGGCCGAGAACTCGGCCTGCAGGTCGCGGAATGAGTGAAACCAACGGAGCGACGACCCTGGGCACGGTTCTCGTGGCAGATCCGGATGCCGAGCGCGCGGAAGCGCTATCGGAGACGTTGTCGGAGCGCGGCTTTACCGTGAAGACGTCCGCGGACGGCGCGGCGGCGCTCGAATCCGCGTTGACGGAGATTCCCGACGCGGTCTTGATCGCACCGGATCTCGGAGTGATCGATCCGCCCACACTCGCAACGCTACTGCGCGCGAACCCGAGGACTCAGCGGAGCCGTCGCGTCTTTCTCGGAGAGACCCTGCCCGACGCAGGCGGAGCCTTCGACGATCATCGCAATCCCGAAACCGACGAAACGCCGCTCGCCGATTGGCTGATCGGAGTGGTGTCCGAGGAAGCGCGCGTCGAGGCGACCTGGCAGAAGCCGGAGTCGCCCCGTGAGGTGGAGGGCCAGCTCACCCAGATCGCGTTGACCGATCTCCTGGAACTCTTCCACGCGAATCGTCGGACCGGGCGTGTCGAACTGACCCGACCGGGTGGGGGCGGCCGCGAGGAGTTCGGAACCATCTGGCTGCGCGACGGCCAGCCTCTCGAAGCGAAGTCCGGCGCGGTCGACGGCGAGAAGGCGCTTTTCCGGCTGTTGACGTGGACGGAAGGTCACTTCGCGTTCGCTCCCGAAGACGTCGTTGTCGTGCCCCGGATATCGACACCTCTGCGCGGCCTCCTGATGGAAGCGATGCGGCAGTTCGACGAGTGGGAGCGCCAACGCAGCGAACTCCCACCTCTCGACGCGCGCGTCAAATTGAGGATCCCGCGGGACGAGCTGCCCAACGTGGTGCAGCCCATCACCCAAGAGGTCCTCTTACTGCTCGAGTTGTACGACCGGGTGCGAGACATCGTCGACCAGTGCGAGCACCCCGATTACCAGGTGCTGCGCACGCTTCAGGCCCTGGTCGATCGCGAACTGGTCGAACTCAAGCTCGATCCCTACGGCAGCACGGCTCCCGAGCTCGGTGAAGGGCTCTTGGGACCCGAGGAAGTGGGCCGCCTCAGCGCATGGTTGCGCGAAGGTGAGCGGCAACACCGCGGGAAGCTCGTCGTGGTCGCGGCCAGCACTGAGGCGTTGGCGGATTTCCTGTCGGTCGCGGCATCGCTCCCCGGAGCTGCTCTGTCCGGCGAAGTGGACGACGGTGGCGGGGTCCTGTGGGAGCGTCTCATGCCCCTGGGATCTCTCACTCTCGACCGCGAACTCGAGATCGAGCTCTGGCACGTGCCGATTCACGAGCGCTACCGCCCGGTGTGGCCGCTCGTCACCTGGGGGGCACTCGGAGCGGTTCTGGTCTCGCACAACGGCGTGTCGGTCGAATCGCTCGAGCCGTTTCGGGATGACCTCGGCGCGAACGGCGCGGTTCGCCTGTTTCACGTCGACCTCGCCAGTGAGAAGGACAACAGCGAAGGCGGTGCGCACGCCCTCGAGGGTACGCAGTCGGTCTCCTTGCCGTTGGAAGCCCCGGCGCCGCTCGAGCAAGAACTGCACGCATTGATTCACCGGTTGGTGCCTTAGTCATGGACCTCAAGCGGTTTTCCGTTCTATCGGAACTGACGGAGAACGAACGCGAGCTCTTGGTCGATCTCCTCGAGCGACGCGACCTCGAAGCCGGAGAGGCGGCGTTCCGAGAGGGCGAGGAATCGGACGGCCTGCTCCTGGTCGAGAACGGCGGCTTGCGGTTGTCGTCGGAGCGGGCCGGGCGTCTGGGCGTCGTCGGAGCGGGCAGCTGCCTCGGCGGCATCGCCCTTGTCGCCGTCGGCCAGCGCGAATTGAGCGCCGTCGCCGAGGAGCCGAGCCGCGTGTACAAGCTGTCGCGTTCTTCGTTCCGGCGCTTGGTCGAGGATGCACCTCGGGTCGGCTGCCGCGTACTGGAAACGTGTGTCGTCGAATTTGCCGGCGTGGTGCGCGACTGCCTCGATCGCTTGAAAGTTCGGGCGGAGCATGGCGAGCGTCAGGATTGACCGCCCTACGGCGTCCGGCCTCAGGATTGACCGCCCTACGGCGTCCGGCCTCAGGATTGTCCAATTACACTGCGCCGCCAAGCTTCAACCCCCTGGAAACGAGATGAAACAAGGCCGAATTCGCGAAGGGCTCACATTCGACGATGTCCTTCTTGCGCCCGCGGCCTCCGACCTCCTCCCGAACGAAGCTGAACTCGGCACCCAGCTGACGCCGGAAATCCGACTGAACATTCCTCTCGTTTCGGCGGCTATGGACACCGTCACCGAACACGAGACAGCGATCTGCATGGCCCAGAACGGCGGGCTCGGTGTCGTCCACCGAAACATGGCGCCGGACGCGCAGGCGGCGGAAGTCGACAAAGTCAAGCGGTCCGAGTCCGGCATGATCGTCGATCCGATCACGATGTCGCCGGAGCAACCGATCTCCGACGCCCTCGCCGCGATGCGTCGCTACCGGATCTCCGGCGTCCCGATCACGCGCGACGGCTTTGCCGTCGGTATCTTGACGAACCGCGATCTCCGCTTCGTACGCGATGAAAGCCAGCCGATCGCGAACCTGATGACGAGTGAGAACTTGGTGACGGTTCCGCCCGGGACGACCACCGAGCGCGCGAAAGAGCTCCTCCACGAGCACCGGATCGAGAAGCTCCTCGTGGTCGACGCCGACGGGCGTCTGCGCGGCCTCATCACGATCAAGGACATCGAGAAGACCGAGCGCTATCCGAGCGCGTGCAAGGATCCGCTGGGACGGCTTCGCTGCGGCGCCGCCGTGGGTACTGGGCCGGACGCCATGGAACGCGCGCAGCGGCTGGTGGACGCCGGCGTCGACGTGGTGGTGGTGGATACCGCGCACGGACATTCGCGCGGCGTGCTCGACACCATTGGCGAGATCCGGCGGTCGTTTCCGGAGCTTCCCCTGATCGGCGGCAACGTGGCCACTCCCGAAGGTGCCGAGGCCCTCATCAAAGCCGGTGTCTCCGCGGTCAAGATCGGGGTCGGCCCGGGCTCGATCTGTACGACGCGCATCGTCGCGGGCGTCGGAGTGCCGCAATTCACCGCGATCCTCGAGTCCGCGGAAGTCGCCGACCGGGCGGGGATTCCGCTGATTGCCGACGGCGGCATCAAGTTTTCGGGCGACATCGTGAAAGCGCTGGCTGCCGGCGCGTCCGCGATCATGGTCGGATCGCTGTTCGCGGGCACGGATGAAGCGCCGGGTGAAGTGGTTCTCTTCCAAGGGCGCTCGTACAAGGTGTATCGCGGTATGGGTTCCCTCGGCGCGATGGCCGAAGGAAGTCGCGATCGCTACTTCCAGGGCGACATCGAGGAAGTCGAGAAGTTGGTTCCCGAGGGCATCGAGGGCCGAGTCCCGTATCGGGGCAGCCTTTCGAACAGCGTGTATCAGTTGATGGGCGGGTTGCGAGCGGGAATGGGCTATTGCGGCTCACGGACACTCCCCGATCTCCGTTCGAGCGCGCGCTTCGTGCGCGTGTCGACGGCCGGTCTGCAGGAGAGTCACGTGCATGACGTGATCATCACGAAGGAAGCCCCCAACTACCGCATCGAGTAAACCGTCGGCTGGCGACGGGTAGGAACATCCGGGCAACCGGGGGAGTGAGGCGGTCGGTGACGTCACGGGCGCGAGAGCGGATCCTTATCCTCGATTTTGGATCGCAGTACACCCAGCTCATCGCTAGGCGCATTCGCGAAGGCCAGGTGTATTGCGAGATTCATCCGCCGGGGATCTCCGTCGATGAAGTTCGCACCTTTGCGCCCGCTGGCATCGTGCTCTCCGGCGGTCCCGCCAGTGTCTTCGCGCCCGGCGCGCCACAGCCGGATCCGAAGCTCCTCGAGCTGGGAATCCCCGTACTCGGCATCTGCTACGGGTTTCAGTGGCTCGCCCAGCAGCTGGGCGGTGTCGTCGAACCCGCCGGCGCCCACGAGTACGGCGCTGCTGAGGTCCGCATAGAGCGAGAAGATTCCCTGTTTCAAGGGTTTACATCTCAAAATCTAAAAGTTTGGATGAGCCATGGCGACGTCGTGCGGCAACTGCCCACGGGTTTTCAGGTGCTCGCGACGAGCGACGCTTCGCCGTTCGCGGCGGTGCGTCACGCCGAGCGACCGATCTACGGCCTCCAGTTTCATCCCGAGGTCGTCCACACCGAGAACGGCAAACGGTTGCTCGACAACTTCTCGCGAACGATCAGCGGCTGCCCGGCGACGTGGAACATGGGCGCGTTCGTATCCTCTGCGGTCGATGCGATCCGCGAACAAGTGGGAGACAGCCGCGTCGTATGCGGCTTGTCCGGCGGCGTTGATTCGTCGGTCGCCGCCGCGTTGGTACACCGAGCGATCGGCGACCGCTTGACGTGCATCTTCGTCGATCACGGACTGCTGCGCGCCGGCGAGCGAGAAGAAGTCGAGGAGACGTTCCGGGACCACTTGTCGGTGCCGCTGGTGACCGTCGACGCCGCCGAGACGTTTCTCGAAGCGCTCGCGGGGATCGAAGACCCCGAAGAGAAGCGCAAGCGCATCGGACATCGCTTCATCGACGTGTTCGATCGCGAGGCCGAGCGCTTGGGGGAAGTGCAATTTCTCGTTCAGGGCACCCTCTACCCGGACGTGATCGAGAGCGTCTCGGTGCGCGGGCCGTCGGCGACGATCAAGACCCACCACAACGTCGGCGGGCTGCCGGAGACGATGAAGCTCGACCTCGTCGAGCCGCTCCGCGAGCTTTTCAAGGACGAAGTGCGCGAGGCCGGTCGCCAGTTGGGGCTGCCGGAGCGTATGGTCGGCCGCCATCCGTTCCCCGGTCCGGGGCTCGCCATTCGGATTCTCGGCGAAGTCACGCCCGAGCGACTCGAGATGCTGCGCCGCGCCGACGCGATCTTCCTCGACGAGCTTCGCGCAGGAGGCCTCTACGACGAGGTGTGGCAGGCCTTCGCGGTGTTCCTGCCGATCCGCAGCGTCGGGGTGATGGGGGACGGTCGAACCTACGAGAACACGATCGCGCTGCGCGCGGTCAGCTCGACGGACGCCATGACGGCGGACTGGTCGCGCTTGCCGGCCGAGCTCCTCGCTCGGGCGTCGGGCCGCATCACGAACGAGGTGCGCGGCGTGAATCGCGTCGTGTACGACATCTCGTCGAAACCGCCCGCGACGATCGAGTGGGAGTGAGCGTGGCCTCCTCGCCTTTCGTTCACCTCCATCTCCACACGCAGTATTCGCTCCTCGACGGCGCGATCAAGCACAACCCGCTCTTTGAACGCGTCAAGGCGCTCGGAATGCCGGCGATCGCCATGACCGATCACGGCAACATGTTCGGTGCGGTCGAGTTCTACGAGAAAGCACGCGCGAACGGCGTGAAGCCCATCATGGGCTGCGAAGTCTACCTGGCCGCGGGCTCGCGACTCGACAAGGAGCGCCGCGAACGAGACGACAGCGGCTTCGACGCGATCAGCCATCTGTTGCTCCTCGCGATGAACGAGACGGGCTATCGCAACCTGATCTACCTCGTGTCGAAGGCCTACCTCGACGGCTTCTACTACAAGCCGCGGATCGACATGGACCTGCTGCGGGAGCACCACGAAGGGCTCATCGCGACTTCGGGCTGCCTGTCGTCCCTGGTGAACCGCGCGATCGTGGGCGGCCAGACGGAGCGCGCCTGGGAGCTCGTGCAGGATTTCTCGCGGTTGTTCGGCGATCGGTACTACCTCGAGCTGCAGCGCCACGGCATTCCGGAGCAGGATCTCGTCAATGCGGAGCTCCTCAAGATGGCGTCCGACCTCCGGCTGCCGCTGCTCGCGACGAATGACGCGCACTATCTCGAGCACGACGACCACCACCACCACGAAGCGCTCTTGTGCATCGGTACAGGGAGCCAACTCTCGGATCCGGGGCGCTTCCGCTTCACCGGTCAGGGCTTCTTCGTAAAGTCCGGCGACGAGATGCGGGAAGTCTTCCACGACCATCCGTCGGCGGTCGAAAACAGCCTTGTGATCGCCGAGCGCTGCGACGTCGAAATTCCGATGGGCACCTACCACATGCCCGACTTCCAGGTGCCGGCCGGAACAACGCGCGAGGCGGTGCTCGAGTCGGACTCCTGGACCGGCCTTCGCGAACGACTCGGTCGAGCGCCCGACGAGCCGTTCGGCAAAGCCGATGCACCCTACATCGAGCGGATGAATCACGAGCTCTCGGTCATCAAATCGATGGGCTTTGCGGGTTACTTCCTCATCGTCGCGGACTTCATCGGTCACGCGCGTTCGAAGGGCATCCCGGTCGGCCCCGGTCGCGGTTCTTCGGCGGGTAGCTTGGTGGCGTATAGCCTGGGGATCACGGGCGTCGATCCCATCGAGTACGACATCATTTTCGAGCGTTTCCTGAACCCCGAACGCGTCTCGATGCCGGATATCGACGTCGATTTCTGCATGCGCCGCCGCGACGAAGTGATCCGCTACGTCGCCGATCTCTACGACGAGCCCGGGGACGAGGGCCGTCGCGTCTCGCAGATCATCACGTTCGGCAAGCTGCAGGCGCGGGCGGTGATCCGAGACGTCGGCCGCGTCATGGGGATGCCGTACGGCGACGTCGACCGAATCGCAAAACTCGTTCCCGATACGATCGGTATCTCGCTCGACGAGGCGCTCCAGCAGAGTCCCGAGCTTCGGGCGCGTGTCGAAGGTGACGGCGAGATCGCGCAGCTGCTCGAAACGGCCCGCCGCCTCGAAGGTCTGACGCGCCACGCATCGACCCACGCGGCCGGGCTCGTGATCGGGACGCAGCCGCTCATCGAAACCGTTCCGCTGTATCGCGACGCGCGCTCGGGCGACGTGATGAGTCAATGGGACATGCGGGCGGTCGAACAGGTCGGTCTCATCAAGTTCGACTTCCTCGGCTTGAAGACCTTGACCGTGTTGTCCGATTGCGAAGCGCGTCTGCGCGCGAGCGGCCTCGAGGATTTCCGCGTCGAGGCCATCGATCTCGGCGACGAAGCGACCTACGACCTCCTTTGCCGGGGCGACACCGAAGGCGTGTTCCAGGTCGAGAGCGCGGGGATGACGGAACTCGTGGTGAAGCTCAAGCCGCGCCACTTCAAAGAGATCATTCCGCTCGTCGCCCTGTACCGGCCGGGACCGCTCGGCTCGGGAATGGTGGACGACTACGTGAGCCGGAAGCACGGCTTGACGAAAGTCGAGTACCTCCTCCCCGAGCTCGAGGAGCTCACGGCCGAAACCCTCGGTGTCATCGTCTACCAGGATCAGGTGTTGCAGATCGCGAACCGCCTCGCGGGCTATAGCCTGGGAGACGCGGATCTCCTGCGGCGCGCCATGGGCAAGAAGAAGCCCGAGGAGATGGCGAAGCACCAGGAGCGGTTTGTCGCAGGCGCGACGGAACGCGGCGTTTCACGCAGTGCGGCGGAGCGCATTTTCAGCTTGATGGCCGAGTTCGCCGGCTATGGGTTCCCGAAAGCGCATTCGACGGCGTACGCGCTGATCACGTATCAGACGGCATACCTGAAGGCGAATCACCCGCGCGAGTACTTCGCGGCGCTGCTGTCGATCGAAGCGGGCAACCACGACAAGCTCGCACGCTACATCGCCCATACGCGCGAGCAGAAGATCCAGGTGTTGCCCCCGGACTTGAACGAGTCGGATCGCGACTTCACCGTCGCGCCGGAAGGCATCCGTTTCGGCTTTGCGGGCATCAAGAACGTCGGTGCGGGAGCCGTCGAGGCAATCCTCTCCGCCCGCACCGACGGCGGCGAGTTTCTCGATCTCTACGATTTCTGTCGGCGCGTCGATGCACGCCGCGTGAACCGGCGTGTCGTCGAGAGCCTCGTGCGTTGCGGGACGTTCGATTCGCTCCACCCCGAACGCGCCGCCGTGTGGGCGGCCCTCGACGGGGCGCTCGAGAGCGGCGCGGCGGCACAGCGCGACCGTGAGCTCGGCCAGGAGAACTTGTTTGCGGGGCTCGTGACGGACACCGACGAACCGGTCGAGTTACCGCCCGCGCCAGCGTGGACCGAGACCGAGCGACTGGCCCACGAAAAGGAGGTCTTGGGCTTCTACGTCACCGGACACCCCTTAGAAGCCGTGGCGTCCCAGCTGTCTCGGCTCACCGACACGCGCGCCACCACCGCGGAAGAGCGCGCCGGTCGCGACGCGCGTATCGGCGGCGTGCTGACTTCGCTCCGAGAGACGCGCACCCGGCGCGGGCAGGCGATGGCTTTCGGGACCCTCGAAGATCTCGAGGGGAGCTTCGATCTCGTGATCTTCTCCGAGCCCTTTGCGCGTCTCCGCCCCTTGCTGACAGGTGCCATCGACACGACCGAGGGCCGGGTCCTCCCGTTGATCCTCGCCGGGACGCTCGAGGCAGGGGACCCGCCGAAACTGTTGGTCCGAGACGGCTGGGAGCTTTCAACGGCGGAAGAGAAGCTCGCGACGACGCTTCGGGTCCGGCTGCCGGTGGCCGATGTATCGAAAGATCGTTTACTCGCGCTGCGCGGCCTGTTGGAGGAGCATCGCGGGGATTGCGATGTTGTGGTGCACCTGGTCATTCCGGGAGAAAGCGAGACGGTGATGTCCCTACCGGACGCGATGGCGGTCGACGCGAGCGAAGGCCTGCGTCGATCGATCGATGGGCTCTTCGGTCGGCCCGTGACGGAGCTCGCTCAGTGAGCGGGCGCGCTCGAACGCTCGCCCTGGGGGTCGCACTCCTTTTCCTCGTCGTACCGCGGGTCGCTGCTCACGCGGAGATTCAGCGCCTTCAGGTTACGGGAGCTGCGCCGGCGCGCGACGGGGCGAGCGGCGCGCCGCGCGCCGCGGCGCTGGCTGCCGCGATCGAGGAGGGCGTTCTGCGGGTCGCGAGCAAACTCTTGGACGGCGACACCGCGCGGCTGGTGGAAGCCGAGGGAGAGCTCAAGGAGCGCCTCGACGAGTTCGCCGTCCGCTACCGGATCCTCGAAGATCGCGGCGAGCGGCGCGCGCTGCTCATCGCGGATCCGGACGTGACGCACGAGTACGTGGTCGAAGCCGAGGTCCACGTCGACGCGGGACGCTTGCGCGACGCGATGGTGGCGCGCGGTTGGCTCGAGCCCCGGGAGCTCGGTCCCTCCGCGACGTATGAGCTGACGATCGCCGCGCCGGTCCCGTACCGCGTCTTTGCCGCGTTTATCGAAACCTTGGCCGCCGACCGGGAGGTGCGAAGCGCAACGCCCTCGGTGCTGCGGCGGGACGAGTTCCGGGTCCACGTCGACAGCACGTTGTCGCCGCGCCAGCTCGTGGCCGGCGTGCGAGGGGAATTAGCGGCGAGGGGCGTCGAGGTCGCGTCCGCCACGCCTTGGAACGATTCGCTCCGGATCACCTTGCGGGACGCTCCCGAGCTGCAGGTCGATTGAACCCGACGATGCCTCCCACGGGTCTCGATTGACACAGATAATCTGAAACGTTATTGATTCCGGCCTGTTAGGCCAACTTAGGCACGTAGCTCAGTGGCTAGAGCGCCGCCTTGACACGGCGGAGGTCGGCGGTTCGACCCCGCCCGTGCCTACCACCCACCCGCCGCAGCACGCGCGGCGACCGCGAGAGCACTCCGACCGCACGATGATTCGGGCATTCATTCGATGAGCGAGATCGAAATCGGCCTGCCCGACGGTCGAACCTTGCCTGTGCCCGCAGGAGAGACGGTTGCCGACGTCGCAGCGCGTATCGGGGCCGGTCTCGCCCGGGTCGCAGTCGCCGGGCGGATCGACGGCGGCCTGGTCGATTTGAGGACTCCGCTCAACGCCTCGACGTCGCTCGAAATTGTCACGACCAAGGACGAAGCGGCCGGCGAAGTCCTCCGCCACTCGGCGGAACACGTCATGGCCGACGCGGTCAAGCGTTTGTTCCCCGGCGCTCAGGTCGATGTCGGACGCACCGATCACAGCGAGAAGTTCCACTACGACTTTCTCGTCGAGAATCCGTTTTCGACCGAAGATCTCGCCGCCATCGAAGCGGAAATGAAAAAGATCTTGAAGAGCAAGGCCCCCTTCGTGCGCGAAGTCGTCAGCCGAGACGAAGCCCGGGCGCTATTTCGCGAAATGGGCGAGGAGCTGAAACTCTCCCGCATCGACGACATCCCCGACGGCCAGGACATCACGCTCTTTCGGCACGGTGACTTCGTCGACCTGTGCCGAGGGCCCCATGTGGCCCACGCCGGGCAGATCGGCGCGGTGAAGCTCCTCGAGGTGGCGGGGGCGTATTGGCGCGGTGACGAGAGCAATCCGATGCTTCAGCGCATCTACGGGACGGCTTTCGGTTCGAAGAAGGAGCTCGCGGCACATCTCGAGCGGCTCGAGCAAGCGAAAGCGCGCGATCACCGACGCGTCGGTGCGGCCCTCGATCTCTTCTACATCGACGGCATCTCCCCCGGTTCGCCCTTTTACAAGCCGAAGGGCATGGTGCTCTACAACGGGCTCGTCGACTACATCCGCTCGCTGTATCCCGAGTACGGCTACGACGAAGTCATGACGCCGCAGGTGTTTCGGACCGATCTCTTCAAGACCTCGGGCCACTACGAGATGTTCCGCGACGACATGTTCCTGATGCAGGGGGACGAGGGGGAAGAGCTGGGCGTCAAGCCGATGAATTGCCCCGGCCACTGCATGCTCTACCAGTCGACAAAGCGGTCTTATCGCGATCTGCCCCTTCGCTTCGCGGAGTTCAGCAGGCTCCATCGCAATGAGCGGAGCGGAACGTTGACCGGACTCTCGCGCGTCCGGTCGATGGCTCAAGACGACGCCCATATTTTTTGCGAGCCCGAGGCGGTGCCGGAAGAGACCGCTCGCTTCTTCGAGATGACGCGCCAGGTCTACGCCGACCTCGGCATCGGGGACGTCAGCGTCGCGGTGTCGACCCGCCCGGACCGCTTCTTCGGGGAGCCCGAAGATTGGGACGCCGCGGAAAAGACGCTCATCGACGCCGTCGAGGCCGCCGGCTATTCCTGCGGGGTAAAAGAAGGAGAGGCGGCGTTCTACGCCCCGAAAGTGGAATTCGACTTCCAGGACGTCCTCGGGCGCTCCTGGACCCTCTCGACGCTGCAGATCGATCTGGCGATGCCCGGGCGGTTCGGCCTCCGCTATGTCGGCCGAGACGGGGGCGAGCACCAGCCGGCGATGCTCCATCGCGCGGTTCTGGGCTCCCTCGAGCGCTTTATCGCCATCTATATCGAGCACACGGCCGGCGACTTCCCGCTCTGGCTGGCCCCGGTCCAGGTGGCGCTTTTACCCATCGCCGATCGACATATTCCCTATGCTCGGCGGGTCTGCGACGCTTTGGGGGCCGCTGGGCTCCGGGCGGAAGTCGACACGAGGAGCGAAAAACTCGGTTTCAAGATTCGTGAAGCAGAGGTACAAAAGGTCCCGGTGATGGCCGTCATCGGCGATCAGGAAGAAGAGAACGGAACGGTCGCGCCGCGGATGCGAAAAGACGCGGGTCGCGACATGGAGGCGACATCCATCGATGATTTTGTGGCGACGTTGGCAGACGAAGTGAAGAGGCGAAGCGCTTAATGGGGCGGCGAGGCGGCCCCGTCGCACCCAGTCAAGATTCAACGCGTGTGAATGAGCGCATCCGAGCGCGCGAAGTCCGGCTCATCGGAGCCGAAGGCGAGCAGCTCGGTGTCATGTCTTCCGACGAGGCCCGCAACGTGGCCGACGAGAGCGGCCTGGATCTCGTCGAAGTCGCTCCCAACGCCAACCCGCCGGTTTGCCGGGTCATGGACTACGGCAAGTACAAGTACGAAGAGAAGAAGAAGAAGGCGGCGGGCAAGGCGAAGAGCCACTCCACGTCGCTCAAGGAAGTAAAACTACGGCCCGGAACCGACGATCACGACCTCGACTTCAAGCTCAAGAACGCGCGACGTTTCTTGATGGACGGAGACAAAGTCAAGGTCACGGTGATGTTCCGAGGGCGCGAGATGGCGCATCGTGAAAACGGTTACCGCCAGCTCGACAAGGTGAAGGAAATGCTCGGCGACCTCGCGGCGATGGAAAACGCGCCCAGGATGGAAGGCCGGTTCCTCTCGACAATTTTTGTCGCGAACCGGGAGACCATCGCGCGTGTGAAGCGCGAAGAGGCGAAATCCAGCGACGGAGAAGCATCTCCGGATGCGGTGGCGGAGCAAGCGGAAACGCAAGACGAAGCGCCCGAAGGCGCGAACGCGTGAGTGGTAGAGGGGAGTGTTGCGAACACCATGCCTAAGATGAAATCTCACCGCGGTGCTGCGAAGCGCTTTCGGAAGACCGGCAGCGGTCGCGTGAAGCACCAGCGCCAGAACAAGCGGCACATCCTGACCAAGAAGCGGTCGAAGAGGAAGCGCCAGCTCCGCACCGAGGGCGAGCTCACCGGTGCGGACGCACAGCGGATCGACAAACTGATCCCGTATAAGTAGAGGGGAACGAGATGTCTCGCGTGAAGCGCGGCGTTACCGCACACAGACGACACAAGCGCGTGCTCAAAGAAGCCAAGGGCTACTGGGGCGGGCGCGGCAATCTGATCAAGACAGCGCGCGAAGCCGTGCACAAGGGCTGGGTGTACGCCTACCGCGACCGCCGGCAGCGCAAACGCCAGTTCCGCGCACTCTGGATCGCTCGGATCAACGCTGCGGCGCGCGAGCACGGCATTTCCTACAGCCGGATGATCCACGGGCTCGGGGCGGCGGGCGTCGAGGTCGACCGCAAGAATCTCGCGGACCTCGCGGTGTCGGATCCCCAGGCCTTCTCGCAACTCGCGGAGCTCGCCAAGTCCAACGCCGGGTCATAAGCGCGGCTGTGGCTTCCGGGGGGGACGCGCTCGAAGAAATCGTCGAGGAGGCGGAAGCGGCACTCGAAGCCTGCGATTCGCTGACGGAACTCGCGGAAGTGCGCTCGCGCTTCCTCGGGAAGAAGGGCTCCGTGTCCGCGGTACTCCGCGGTATCGGCGAACTCAGTCCGGTGGAGCGCGGGCGCCTCGGCCAAGCGGCGAACGGCGCGAAGACGCGCATCGAGGCCGGCGTCGAAGCGCGGCGCGCTGCGCTCGAGGCTCGGGCGCAGGCGGAATCCCTCTCCGAACGTCGGGTCGACGTGACGCTACCGGGGGTGCCGGCGCCCCTCGGATCCCTCCACCCGGTGACCTTGATCGAACGGGAGATGACGTCGTTCTTCCGCTCGCTCGGCTACTCGATCGAGGACGGTCCCGAGATCGATACCGACTACAACAATTTTACGGCGCTGAACTTCCCCGAAGACCATCCCGCGCGCGACACCCAGGACACCTTCTTCATCCGCGGCGGTCACGTCCTTCGCACCCACACGTCGAACATCCAGATTCGCGGCATGACCGGCCGCAAGCCGCCGTTTCGCTTTGTCGCGCCCGGTCGCGTTTATCGCCACGACCTCGATCCGACGCACTATCCGATGTTTCACCAAATCGAAGCCTTCTGCGTCGGTGAGGACGTGACGTTCGCCGACCTCAAGGGGACGCTCTACGCGTTCGCGAAACATCTGTTCGGCGGCGATGTCAAGTTGCGCTTCCGCGCGCACTTCTTCCCGTTTACCGAGCCCTCGGCCGAGATGGATTTCTGGTGGCGCGATCGCTGGCTCGAGTGGGGTGGCTGCGGGATGATCCATCCGAACGTCCTGCGCAACTGCGACATCGATCCGGAGAAGTACCAAGGCTTCGCGTTCGGTATGGGAATCGACCGCACGGCGATGCTGCGCTTCGGAATCCCGACGATCCATTGGCTGTTTGACGCCGACACGCGTGTCCTGGGGCAGGTCGGATGAAAGTCCCCCTCGCGTGGCTCGCGGAATGGATCGACCTGCCTTCGCTCGAGGCGCTCGACGAGCGTTTGACGGTAGGCGGTCTCGAGATCGATGAAGTCATCCGTCAGGGGCCCGACCTATCCGGCTTGATCGTCGGTTACGTCGAGGCGCGCGAGCAACATCCCGATGCCGATCGACTTTCGGTCTGCCGCGTTGCCATCGGTGAAGACGAGCCGGTCGAAATCGTGTGCGGCGCGCCCAATGTCGACGCGGGGCAACACGTGGTCGTCGCGACCCACGGCACCGTGCTGCCCGATGGAACGAAGATCAAGCGCTCGAAGATCCGCGGCGTGCGCTCGAATGGAATGATCTGCTCGGCCCGGGAGCTCGGGCTCGGCGACGACCACACGGGCATCCTGACGTTGTCGGGCACGCCCGAAGTCGGCGGCCCCGCCGACGCCGCGCTCGGCGGGGGCGACTGGGTGCTCGACATCGCAATCACGCCCAACCGTGGAGACTGGCTGTCGATGCTCGGCATGGCGCGCGAGGTGCGCGCACATTTCGGAGGCGAGCTCCGAACGCCGCCTCTCGCGTGCGACGAGGCCGGCGAGTCGACTTCCGAGAGCATCACCCTGGCGGTCGACGACGGCGAGGGCTGCCCGCGCTACTGCGCGCGGATCGTGCGGGGCTTAACCGTCGGTCCGTCGCCGGACTGGATGCGCGAACGACTCGAAGCGGCGGGCGTTCGCTCGATCAGCAATGTCGTCGACGTGACGAACTACGTGATGCTCGAGTGGGGTCAGCCCCTGCACGCGTTCGACCTCGCGAAGCTTCGCGACGCGACGATCCGCGTTCGACGAGCGAAGCCGGGCGAGCGCCTGACGACCCTCGACGGGGAGGAGCGGGCGCTCCACGAAGACGATCTGGTCATCGCAGACGCCGAACGCGCGATTGCCCTGGCCGGGGTGATGGGCGGCGCCGAGACCGAGGTCGGTGAGACCACGCGCGACGTGCTGATCGAAGCCGCGCTTTTCCATCCGGGACGCGTCCGCAAAACGGCGCGGCGGCACGGTCTTTCGACAGACGCGTCCTACCGGTTCGAGCGGAGTGTCGATCCCGAAGGGCCCGCGCGCGCGGCGACGCGCGCGGCGCAGCTCCTCGCGGAACTCGCCGGCGGCGAGGTCGCACCGGACATCGCTGTCGCTACCGGAGTCGCTCTCCCCGAACGGGCGTCGGTCCGCGTCGCGGTTGCCCGGGTGAATCGTCTACTCGGCACCGCGCTCACCGCTGAGGCAATGACGGCTCTCCTCAAACGGCAGGACTTCGAGGTGCGAGAAGAAGCGGACGATCTCGTCTGTCTCGCTCCTTCGCACCGCAACGACATCGCGCTGCCCGTCGACTTGATCGAAGAGATCGCGCGGATCCACGGCTACGACGAAATCGCGCCGACGCTACCGGCGGCGGTCGCAGCGGGCGTCACGGAGCCGCCGTTGCGTGCGACGACAGAAACGGTGCGCGACGCGCTTCGCGCAGCGGGCTTGAACGAGATCATGACGTTCTCCGCGGCGCGGCGCGGGGATCCGGACGACCTGCGACTCGAAGCCGACGACCCGCGCCGTCGAATCGTTTCGCTCGAAAATCCCATCAAGGCCGAAGAGCCCGTGCTGCGGACCACGCTCGTCGCCTCGGCGCTGCGCGCCGTCGAGCAGAACCTCGCACGGCAGTTGCCGGGCGTCGGCGTCTTCGAGGTCGGTCGGGTATTTCTCGAGACCTCCCCGAGCGAGCTTCCCGAGGAGCGCACCGAAGCCGTCGCAGCAATCGCGGGCGCGTGGGCGACGAACGTCTGGTCGAATGATGCCCCATTGTTCTTTCGGCTGAAGAGCGTCGTCACCCGGGTACTCGATGACCTGGGTGTGGCGCACCGGTTTCGGGCGGGCAGCGACGAGCCGTTTCTCCATCCCGGGGTCGCGGCGCAGTTCCTCGCCGGCCGGAGTGCGGTGGCATGGCTCGGTGAGCTTCATCCCGAGACAGCCGCTCGCTTCGAACTCGAGGCGCCAGTGGTGTTGGCGGGTTTTGACCTCGACGCGCTGCGCGCGGCGCCGCGTCCCGTGCCGACCGTCCAAGAAGTTTCGAAGTTTCCCAGCGCAAGTCGTGATTTCGCGGTACTTCTCGATGCCGAGACCCAGGCCGGAGCAGTCCTCGACGCGGCCCGAAAAGCCGCGGGAGGTCTGCTGACCGGGGCGGAAGTTTTCGACCGGTACGAAGGGAAAGGGGTTCCCGAGGGAAAAGTCAGTCTCGGGCTCAGGCTGACGTTCCAGAAAGTCGATCGAACCCTGAAGGACGCCGAGGTTTCGAAGGCCTGCGAGCGGGTCGTCGCCGCGCTCCACGAAAAGTTCGAAGGCGAACTTCGGTAGCGGCGCGAAGGAGGGCACAGCATGACCAAAGCCGAAATCGTTGAGCACATCTACGAGCGCGTCGGATTTTCGAAGAAAGAGAGTGCCGAGCTCGTGGAGAAAGTATTCCACATGATCAAGGAGACCCTCGCGAACGGAGAGAAGGTCAAGATTTCGGGTTTCGGCAACTTCGTCGTGCGAGAGAAAAACGCGCGCAAAGGTCGCAATCCGCAGACCGGTGAAGAAATTCGTCTCGACGCGCGAAGAGTGCTCACCTTCAAGCCCAGCCTCGTGCTAAAGAACGCATTGAACGAAGAGGACGAGACAGCGACTTCCGACGCGAACTAGCATCCGTCGGAACTGAAAGATCTCGCAGCGTGGTGGGGGCAGCGATGAAGGAGCCGGCGAGTCGGAAGAGCTCTCGAGGGCAAGCGCCGAAGAAGAGGGCGTCCACTGTGCGCAAGGCGCGGGGCGGCGACGGCAAGCTCGCGGGGGCCACACCCGAACTCCCCACCGACCTGGATGAAAAGCGCTACTTCCGCATTGGCGAGGTGAGTCGGATCGCGGGCGTGAAGCCTTATGTCCTGCGCTATTGGGAATCCGAGTTCCGCTGGATGGCGCCGGCGAAGTCGAAATCGAAGCAACGCCTCTATCGCAAGAAAGACATCGAGCGGATCCTGCTCATCCGGCGGCTGCTCCACGAAGAGCGGTACACCATTGCGGGAGCGCGAAAGCGCCTTCGCGAACTCGGGATGGAAGGTGTTCGCAAAGCGCTGTCGGAGCCCATCGCGACTCGGCAACCCGACTCG
The DNA here is from genome assembly GCA_965223705.1 of Myxococcota bacterium. GTDB lineage: Bacteria > Myxococcota_A > UBA9160 > UBA9160 > UBA6930 > UBA6930. The sequence goes on from OZ245015.1 coordinate 2,088,203, forward strand.
CCGAAGACGGGAAACGAAAGCCCTGCGGAGCGCCAAACCCTTCACAAGATCCGTGAAGAACTCGAGGCGATCCGCGCGCTAATCTAGCGATCTCGTGGAGCCTCACTTCCGTAACGCTAGGTCGAGTGCCCGAGGCCGGATCTCGGTTCTCGCGGTCGTCGGTGCCTGCCTCGTCGCCGGCGCTGGACATGCGCAGTCGCCGGGAGAAGTCACGTGTGCCCCGTGGGGAGGCGAGCTTCGGCCTCTGCCTACGACCAGCGACCCGGATCCCGTCCTGGCGCGGTGGGCGCGTCTCCGAACGCAGGATCTCGCCCGCGAAGCGGCAGCGCTCGAGGCGACCGACGTCGCGCGCGCACACGCCACCTGGCGACACGCCGCCTGCCTGAGTTCCGCCGACCCGGAAGTTGCCGCCGGGCTCAAGCGGACGCTTCCGGTGCGGGTGCACCGACCGAGCTTCGAGAAGGTGCGCGCTCGGTCGGAGCCGATTCCGTCCTCCCTCGACGGCGCGGTCGCGCGGCTCTCTGGGCCGGTTCAGTTCGCGACGGAAGAGCTCGCAGCACTCCAACAGACGCCGCGCGAGGTGCCCGACGCCGTTCCCGCGGCACGTGTGGTTCCAGAACGCGGGGAGCGCCCCGCGCCCGAGCCCGTCGTTCAGACCGAAGACCCCCCCCCGCTCGTTCCAGCCGAAGAACCGGCCTTGCCGCTGCCGGTTCGGCTCGAGGAACCGGGCTTGCCGCCGCCGGTTCGGCTCGAGGAACCGGGCTTGCCGCCGCCGGTTCGGCTCGAGGAACCGGGCTTGCCGCCGCCGGTTCGGCTCGAGGAACCGGGCTTGCCGCCGCCGGTTCCGCCTCAGCGCGAACAACCGTCTGGCATCGGCCCGTCCTTCTCACCGGGCCCCGGGCCGGAACAGCCTCCGCCCGAACCCGAGCTCGAAGAGCCCCCGCCGCGCACGCTCCCGCCGGAGCTGCCCGACGCGCTCCCCCCCGCGGTGTCCGCTCGAGGACCGTCCGACGCCGTTGTCCGCGCCCGGGATGCCCTTCGCGAGGCACGCTACGAGGCCGTCTTGGTCATCGCCGAGGAAGCGCGAGAGAAAACAGCGGAAGGCGCCGATCGCGCAGCTCTCGAGTTCGCGGCGGGAGTCGCGGCTATCGCACTCGGACAGACCGAGCGCGCCCGCGAGAGCTTCGCGCGCGCCATCACCGAGGACACCGAGTTTTCGCCGGATCCGAGAACCACGTCTCCCAAGGTGCTGCGGGTGTTTGAGGACGTGTCACGCCAGAGGAGGGGACGGTGAAAGGCCAGGCATCGACACGAAGCGCGCTGCTGTTGCTGACGCTTCTCCTCTGGGCCTGCCAGCCTCAGCCGCGAAAGGCGCTTCCGGCGGTGTCTGCGCCCCCGCCCGGACCTCCCGCGACGCTCTCCGTCGAAATCCTCGGCGCACCGGGCGCTACCGCGAACAACTCACGCGCAAACGGCCAGGTCTTCGTTCTTCTCGATCTCACGCAATCGATGCGCGTGCCGGACGTCGCCGGTGTGTCGCGCGACACGCTCGCGCGGCGCGCGGCGGCCGACTTCCTCCGTGCGTTGCCCGCGAACCAACCGACTGAAGTCGCGACGATGGGCACGCGGGGTGAGTACGGTGGCTGTACGGCTCCGGAGTCCCTGCGCGGCGCGGCGAACCGTTCCGAACTCGCTTCCCAGGTGGAGAGCGCCGGCACCGAAGGCGAGGCGTCGGAAGGCTCGCTCACACTCGCCATCGACGACGCGCGCCGCCGGCTCGCCGCGGACCGAGAATCGGCGGCGGGGAGCCCGAGGCTCGTCGTGTTTTCCGACCTCGCCTCGGATTGCGGCGGCAATTGGTGCGAAGCCGTGACCCGAGCCGCCGGCGATGGCATCGCCGTGGAAATCGTCGAACTCGGGCCCGCTCGGAGCGAGTCCTGTGTCGCGGCGCTACGCGTTCCCGATGCCGAGCCCGTCCGGCGGGAATCGCCGGATCCGGACCGGCATCCCGTTTTCCAGGTCCGCCGCGCGAACCCGGACGGACGCCCCGGAGAAATTCTCGTCAACGGGCGCGCTGGGACAGCCGATGTAACGGTGCCCGCAGGTCGCATCGTCGTAGCCATCGAGCTCGAACCGGCGGAATGGGTCGGGCCCCTCGAGCTGCGAGCGGGTTCGCGCACACGCATTCGGGTGCTCGACTTCGTGCGATCGAACCCGCCGTGGCGCGAGATCTTTATCGAGCCCGGAGCCGCCGACAACGCCCGAGTCCGCGAGGAGGGCCAGTGGCCGCTCGCCACCAATCCGTAGACCCCTTCGGAAGCACGACCGACCCCGAGGCCTTGGTGGCGCGGCCGGCGGTGACACGTGTCCTCGAAGGCGTACAGGTGTCGCTACTCATCGGGAAGCGTCGCCTCGCCATCACCGGTCCCGACGGCATCGGCAAGACCCTGATCTTGCACGCGCTCGCGGATCGGGTCGAGTCATCGTTCGAACCGGTCTACCTGCCCTACGCCTCGTTGTCGGGTCGCGATCTGTGCGCGTGGATTCTGACGTTGCGCGATGAGCCGATCCATCGCGATCCGGTCGTCGCGCTCGAAGAAGCGGCGCGTCGCGCGAAAGCGGAGGGGCGACCGCTCCTGGTGCTGATCGACGATGCGAGCTCGTTGCTCGACGAGAGTGTTCGCCTGTTGGGCACGCTCATCGATCGCACCGAGGGTGCGCTTCGCGTCGTCGTCGCTCCGACGGACGACTTCCGGTCCGGCCGTTTGTTGGCTGCGTTCGGCGAGGGCCTCGAAGAGCATCGCATCGAACAGCCGATGACCGAAAACGAAACCCGGGATTACCTGATGGGGCGCCTCACCTGGGCCGGCGCCCCGGAAGAGACGCGCGAGGCGTTTACCCCGAGTGTTGTGGCCGGGATTCACCAATTGTCCGGCGGCGTGCCCGGCCCGATGAACGCCCTGGCCGCGCGCGTGCTGCGCGGCGACCCGCGCGTCTTGGACGAGATTGCGGCATTCGAGGCGACCCCTACGCCAGACCCCAGTTTGTCGAGCCAGGCCACACTTCCCGACGAGCCCCTCGAAGACGAGCTCGTCGACGACGCGGTCCCGCAGCCCGAAGCGAGCTCCGTGGCGCTCGAGCTCAAAGATGATCTCGGGGAAGAAGATTTTCCGGCGCTGCGCGAGGTGCCAGCGGACGAGCCGGTTCCCGCGCTCGAACCCAGCCTGGTCATCGATCCACTGGAAGATCCGGCGGACGAACACCCTTCTCCGGTCGCCGAGTTCACGGACTTCAGCCCCGAAGACGCGGAAGAGGTTGCGGACGACTTCGACGAGGACGACATCGTCGAGCTCGCCGACGAGCACATCGAACCCTTGCTCGAGGAGGGACCCGAAGACGGTGACGCGTTCCCGTGGCAGGACCGCATCGCCGCCCAGCGCCCGTGGCTCGCGCAGGTGTCGCGCCTGCGAGCGACCGTCGCCGGCGCCGTGCTCGTCATCGCGCTCCTGTTCGTGGCGGTTCCGCTTCTGCGACAGGCCATACTCGATTCCCCATCGGTCGTGCAGGAAGAGGATTTCGCCGACGGAGCCGGCGACTTCGGAGACGTACAGGCCGAGGAAGCGTTCGGCGAACCCGAATTCGGGGTGCCCGTAGAGCCGGTCGAAGAGACGGGTGACGAGCTGGCGAGTGGCAGCCTGGTGCCCGTCAACATCAACGCCGAACCCTGGGCGCACGTGGAAGTCGACGGGATCTACGTCGGCTTGACGCCGCTCGCAGACGTCAAGCTCACGCCGGGGGCTCACCAGATCCGAGCCCGCCTCCCCGACGGCGAAGTGGTCGAGCGCTGGGTCACGGTCGACTCCGGAAATCGCCACATCGCGATCGCGCCTGGTGAAGAGGACTGAGGAAAGCTACCCATCTCTCGGTCGGGCCGTAGCGCAGCTTGGTAGCGCGCCTGAATGGGGTTCAGGAGGTCGGGAGTTCGAATCTCCCCGGCCCGACCAGCACTTAGCCAGTTTCTCTGACTACGAGTTCTGCATCGGCTTTTCGCGGTCGCGCTTCCAGGCAACGCTTCGAGGGAGCCGCTTTGATTCTCACCGCAGTCATCTTCGTTCTCTTCATGAGTAGCGGAGCCGGTTCCACGGTCTTGTACCCGTACACAACCCCGGCTCAGCTAGCGCAGTGGTGCACGCCGGAAGGGTCGGACGCCTGCTTCGCTTTCCTGGGCGTGCAGGCGGGTGGTACCATCAGTGTCCGACCGCGCGGCAACCCTGCGGCTCGATACCCGACCACCGGAGCCGCCGCGGACCGCGGAGAACCGGACCGGGGAGAGCGCATGGGGAATCAAGGCGAGAGCCATTTCGAGAACCTGAATGGACTGCGCTTCCACTACGTAGCATGGGGGGATCCGTCGGCGACCCCGCTGGTGCTGCTTCATGGCTTGCGTGCATACGCACACTGGTTCGATGAGTTCGCGGAGGCGGTGAAGGACCGCTACCGCGTGATCGCCGTCGATCAGCGCGGGCGTGGTGACACCGACTGGGCTCCGGACGGGGACTACACGCGCGAAGCCTACGTTCGCGACCTCGAGGCCCTCATCGATGCGCTCGGCCTCGAACGCTTCATCATCGTGGGCCATTCGATGGGTGGACTGAACGGGATCTACTACGCATCTCGCCATCCCGAGCGGGTGATGGCACTCATCAACGTCGACGTCGGGCCCGATATCGATCCGGCCGGCCTCGAACGCATCCGCAAGGAGCTCGGAGAGACCCCGGATTCCTTCACCTCGTGGGAGGACGCAGCGTCCTTTCTCGTCAAGCGGCATCCCCAGGCGTCGGAGGAAAATCGGGCGACCCGGCTGCGTTGGATGTTTCGCGAGGCGCCCGATGGCACGATCGACTGGCGGATCGACCCGGCGATCTTCGATCCGAATCTTCGCGCCGACTCCCGCGACGAGACCTGGGCAGCGTGGAAGAGCTTGGCATGCCCCACCCTGATCGTGCGCGGTGGTGTCACGGACATCCTCACCGAAGAGACGTGCGAAGAGATGGTCGCGGCACTCCCGAACAGTCGTTGGGTCGAAGTGCCCGACGCGGGCCACATGGTGCTCGAGGACAACCCGGAGGGTTTCAACGCCGCGTCGCTGGCGTTCCTCCGGACGCTTGCGAACGAAGGGGAGTGAAGCGAGGGAGCGAATCATGAAGACGGTCATCGCCGACAAGCGCTGGGCGAAGAAATACCCTCACGTGGGCACCGGCCCCGTTTCCACGGAGCCGTGCATCTCTCCGGAGTTTTTCGAGCTCGAGCGAGAGCGCGTCTTCAGGCGCTGCTGGCTCAACGTGGGCCGGGTCGGAGACGTCCCCAATCCCGGGGATTACTTCGTCCAGGACATCGCAGTCTGCAACGCGTCGATCGTGGTCGTCCGGGGCGGAGACGGCGAGGTGCGCGCCTTTCACAACGTGTGCTCTCATCGCGGCAACAAGGTCGTGTGGAACGAACGCGGGAATACCCGGGTCTTCGTGTGTGGCTTTCACAGCTGGGTCTACGAGACCGATGGCTCCCTTCGTACGATCACCGACGAAGAGAACTTCTTCGATCTCGACCGCTGTAAGCTCGGTCTCTCTCCGGTCCATCTCGACATCTGGGAAGGATTCATCTTCATTCACCTCGGTACCCCGACGGAGAGCCTCCGCGAGTACTTGGGGGGCGTTGACGACCAGCTCGGAGGCGGGCACTTCGACAAGCTCGAGAAGACCTTCGAGTACCACGTCCACGAGAACACCAACTGGAAGAACGCGCTCGACGCCCAGAACGAGATCTACCACCTCCCGTTCCAGCATCAACGCTCGATTCCGGACTTCGCCGTGCGAAAGAACGGGCAGTTCATTCGCACGCAGGACTTCCGGATCTACGGGAAGCACACGGTGTACGCGTCGGAGGTCCCCGACGAGCGCAAGGCGGGGCCTCTCGAGGAGATGTCGTACCGCCTCGGCGGACTTTCGAACGAGGAAGAGACTACGGCGCACAGCTTGCCGCGCATCGGGGACTTCGATTTCTACACGATTTTCCCGAACACATGCATCCTGCTCTCGCGCGGTCTCCCCTCCGACAACTTCATCACGTACAACTTCTGGCCCCTGGCCTTGGACAAGACGCTCTGGAAGATCAAGATGCACTTCGTTCCCGCGAAGAATGCCGGCGAGCGCCTCGCCCAGGAGTACACGAAGTGCTTGGTGCGCGATGTCATCTACGAAGACGCGGCAGCCCACGAGTCGATCCACGAAGGGCTCGTGTCGCGGGCGAAGCCTTCCGTGTACTACCAGGATGACGAGATCCAGATCCGCTACTTCCACGAGGTGCTGGAAGGGCTTTGCGGAGCCGAGGCATGAGCGATGCAAGTCGCCGCCTGCCCGAGGAGTTCAGCCACCTCGAGCGCTTCTCCGACTGGTGTCTCCCAACCGAACGCGAACGCCAGTACAAGCGGCTGGGTTCGGACATGGGCGAGCTCCGCGAGTTCTACGAAGCCATGTTCCCTCGCATGGAGGAGCTCGTCTCCTACCTGAATCCGCTTCCCTTGGATGCACTCTCGGACGAAGCGCAAAACCTGCTGAACCTCTGTCTCTCGGTCGTTGAGGTTTCGAACGCAGTCGAGATGTTCGGTCAGCCGGGGGTCATCGACGGCTTCGATCCCGAGCGCTTCATCCCGATCGAGTGAACAACGAGGAGGAGTCCGCGTGACGCCCAACCATCCCATTCAATGTCGTGGCATCGATCACGTGGTCCTACGCGTGTCGGATATCGATCGATCGCTCCGCTTCTACACCGAAATTCTGGGGCTTTCGCTCGAGCGGATCATCGAGGACATCGGGGTCTACCAGATCCGGTGCGGACAGAACCTGATCGACCTCTGTGTCCTGCAGGAAGGCAAGCAGCTCGCGGACAAAGACGAGAGGGGGATCGACCACCTCTGCATCATGGTCCACGGGGATTTCGACAAGGTCGTGGGTCACATCAAGGAGCACGGCGTGCCCATCACGTTCGGACCGGTTGAGCTCTACGGAGCCACGGGCTTCGGCACCTCGATCTACATTCTCGATCCGGACGAGCACACCCTGGAGCTCAAGGCGGACTACCCGCAATGGGCGGTGCGGACGACCTCCACCGACGCCAAGGGCACCATGACACGACCCAAGTCTTCGTAGCGCCGGAACTACAGGGCCTGCTTTCCCGCTGCCGGCTTGTCGCTCCTTAAAGCCAGGCCGTCCTCGGGCCCGCAGGTCAGCTCGCCCCCGTCGAGGACGTAGGCCGACCCGCTGACGAAGGCACCGGCGGGGCTCGCGAGAAACAACGCAAGACCTGCAACCTCGTGCGCCTCCCCGACCCGCATGAGGGGGTTGATCGGCGCCCCGGTCTCCTCGACTTCGGCGACTCGCTGTCCCGCGAAGTCGGTCCGGATCAGGCCCGGAGCGAGCGCCACTGCGCGGATCCCGTCGCCGGCCCACTCCTTGGCGAGGAGGCTCGTCAGGTTGACCAGAGCCGCCTTGGTGAGGGCGTAGCTCCCGATGCTGAGGTCGGGGCGCATGGCCTGGTTCGAGCTCATGTTGAGAATGACACCGCCTCCGCGCTCGACCATCGAGTCGCGGCAGAGCTGAGCCATGTGCAGCGCCGCCCAGACGTTCGTGTCCATCGCTTTGAGGAAGCTCTCACGGTCCTGGCTCGCCATCGGTCCCCAGGCGAGAAAGGCCGCGTTGTTGACGAGGATGTCGACGCCCCCGAGCGTATCGACGGTGCGGCGCACCAACCCTTCGCGCTCGGCTGTCTCGCCGATATCGCAGGGGACCGCGATCACGCGACGCCCCGTCCGCGAGATGGCGTCGGCAGCCCGTTCGAGTTCGTCTTTGCCCCGTGCCGCGAGCGCCACGTCGGCGCCGTGCTCGGCAAATGTTTGGGCAATGGCGCGACCGATCCCCTTGGAACCGCCCGTCACGATGGCCACTTTCCCTTCCAAGGAGAGATCGATTGTCATCGCGCGTACCTCGCTTCCCCAAGATCGTCCCACGACCGAAAAAGATTGCAATCAAAACCTGGGACGCGAGGCGAATGGCTTCTGCCGGGGTCGTGTGAGACCATGCGCGTGAATTGCTTCGCAGGGAGAGAATGACGTGGACCGAGGAGCGGTCGGGGAGGTCGCGCTGGTCACGGGCGGAGCGTCGGGGATCGGGCGCGCGTGCGTGCTGGCCCTCGCCCGGGCAGGCGCCAAGGTCATCGTCGCGGATGTCGAGGTTGAATCCGGCGAGGCCGCCGTCGACGAGGTCGCAAGTGCGGGTGGGACCAGCATGTTCGTCCGCTGCGACGTCGCGTCCCTCGAAGACGTCGAGTCGATGGTCGCGCGGGGTGTCGAGGCGTACGGACGCCTCGACTGCGCCGTCAACAACGCCGGCATCCAGGGATCGCTCGACTCGACCGAAGCCTGCACCAAGGAGAACTGGGATCGCACGCTCGCCGTCAACCTGACGGGCGTCTGGCACTGTATGAAGCAGGAGCTCCCGATCATGCTTTCTCAAGGCGCGGGGGCCATCGTGAACATCGCGTCGAACTTCGGACTCGTGGGCTCGGCTGGAATGCCCGCTTACTCGGCGAGCAAACACGGAATCCTCGGGCTGACAAAGACGGCTGCCCTCGAGACCGCGCGCTCGGGCGTCCGCGTCAACGCGATTTGTCCCGGGCCGGTGAAGACCCCGCTGGTCGACAAGATTCTCCGCGCCCAACCCGAGTACGCCGACGAGATCGTCGAGGCGATTGTCGATCGCGAGCCGATCGGCCGGATGGGGAAGCCGGAAGAGATCGCGGAGGCCGTGGTGTGGCTATGTTCGGACGCCGCGTCCTTTGTCACCGGAGCCGTGTTGGCGGTCGATGGTGGGTTCGTCGCGCAATGATGCAGAAGCGGTTGCTGCAAAGAGATATCGAGGAGTCGAGATGACAGAGGCCACAGTGCGTCCGGCGCGCTACGTCGGCGCCAGAGTCGATCGCGTCGAGGATCCGAAGTATCTGCGAGGGCACGGCAGCTACGTCGACGACATCGAGCTCCCCCAGCTGCTTCACGCCGCGTTCGTGCGCAGCCCGTTCGCCCATGCGCGGATCGGGGAGATCGATACGCGCGAGGCGGAGAAGAGCCCGGGAACGGTGCGCGTCTTGACCGGCCGCGACCTCGAAGACGAAATCCTGCCCATGACGATCTCGGCGGACCCCCCCGAGGTGAAGGTGACCCGGCGACGTGTGCTCGCAACGGACCGAGCTCGTTATGTCGGGGACCCTGTGGCCATCGTCGTTGCGACCTCTCGCTACGCCGCTGAAGACGCGGCGGCGCTCGTCGACGTCGATTGGGAGCCACTTCCCGTTGTTTGCGATCCCGAAGAAGCTCTCAAAGACGAAGCGCCCCGGCTCGACGAGGATCTCGACGACAACAACATCGCTCATATCGTCGGGGGCGCCGGTGACGCCGACGCCGCCTTCAGCAAGGCTGCGCAGGTCTTCACGAAGCGTTTTCATTCCGCGCGCAGCGTGGGAGCCCCCCTCGAGACGCGGGGAGTCCTCGCTTCCTACGACCCGGCGACGCAGCGCTTGTCGATCTGGGCCTCCACCCAGATGCCGCATCTGCTTCGGACGATGATCGCTCCCCTGCTACGGATTCCCGAAGGCAGGATCGATGTCGTCGCCCCCGACGTGGGTGGCGGCTTCGGCTACAAGGCGCACTTGTATCCAGAAGATCTCGTCGTCCCGGCAGCGAGTCGGCTGCTCGGTCGGCCCGTGAAATGGATCGCCGATCGTTTCGAGGACTTGACGGCGGGGACCCATTCAAAGGGGATGGTGGCGGATTTCGAGCTCGCGGTGGATGACGGGGGAAGCATTCTCGGGATGCGCGCCCACCTCATCTCGGACGGCGGCGGCTACTCGGGCTCCTACACGCCGCTCATCGACACGCTCATGGCGGCTCGCCAGCTCCCGAGTCTCTACCGCGTTCGCGACCTCGCGTACGTCGTGGACGCACCCGCCACGAACAAGTGTCCCATCGGTGCGGTGCGCGGGGTCGGATGGTCTCCGGGACAGACCGCGCGCGAGTGCCTGATCGACGACGCTGCCCGCGGCATGGGCCTCGACCCCGTCGAGTTCCGGGCGATGAACATGCTGAGCTCCGAACCGCAGGAAACGGCGCTCGGTGCGCAGCTCGACGGCGGGAGCTACGTCGAGAGCCTGCGGCGCGCCGCGGAAACCCTCGACTACCCCGCCTTTCGCCGACGCCAGACGGCGTTGCGCGAAGAAGGGCGCTACCTGGGGATCGGCTTCAGTCCCTTCATTGAGCCCACGGGTCTCGGAACCGAGATGGCGAAGCAGTGGCAGATGACCGGAACGTTCCACGACCGCGCTTCGGTCTCGATGGAGCCCGACGGCTCCGTCGTGGTCAGCACGGGTCTCCACTCCCACGGTCAGGGTCTCGAGACCTCGCTCGCGCAGATCACGGCGGACGAACTCGGCGTACATCTCGAAAACGTCCGGGTGACGTCGGGCGACACGAGCCGAGATGCCTGGGGAATGTTCCTCGGAGCGAGCCGCGGTGCCGTGATCGGGACCGGCTCGATCATGCTCGCGGCCGGCGACGTGCGTCAGAAGCTGCTCAGTCTCGCTGGCGTACTCCTCGAGGCGAGCCCCGATGACATCGAGCTCTACGACGGGAAGGCCGCGCTCAGGGGCGCTCCCGTTCGTTCGGTTTCGATCGCGGACGTCGCGGCGTTCGGCTACTTCGGCGGTGACCGTCGGACGCAGGGCGAGGAGCACGCGCTTTGTTCGACCCGTTCCTACGACCCGCCCCAGAGTTACAGCAACGGCTGTTGCGCCGTGGTCGCGGAGGTCGACATCGGGACGGGCGGGGTGGTCCTCGAGCGGGTCGTCGCTGTCGAGGATTGCGGCGTGATGCTCAACCCCAAGATCGTCGAAGGGCAGATCGCCGGGGGCATCGCTCACGGAATCGGCCTCGCTTTGCTCGAGGAGGCGATCTACGACGAAGAGGGCCAGTTCCTTTCGGGCAGCCTGATGGACTATCTGTACCCGACGTCGACGGCAATCCCCGAGATCGAGATCGTGCACATCGAGACGCCGTCACCCGTAACCCTAGGCGGCGTGAAGGGGATGGCCGAAGGGGGCACCGTGGCGGCGCCAGGGGCCGTGGTCAACGCCGTGGCGGACGCCCTTTCGCCTTTTGGCGTGACAATCGACCGCATTCCCATGACACCGAGTTACTTGCTGGACCGCCTGAGAGAAGCGCGTCGTCGCGACGAGTAGCTTTCGGAAGGCTGTCTCGCAGCAAAGCGATTCAGCTCTGGTCTTTCAACCCCACGATGGTCCACACGGCGTCTTCGCCCGCGCCCAGGAGCGCTCTTCCCACGTCCTGGGTGATGGTGTCGGACAGGTGCACGTGTTGCGTGGCGGCATGAATGTCTCGAAAGCAGCGCTGAATCACACTGGGGCGCAACGAAGCGCCCCCAGCGGCCTTGTGGGCGAAGGTGCAGACTTCGGAAACCACCTCGTGCAGATGCGTCATCGCGCCGCGGAGCAGGGCGATCTGCTCGATCGTCACGTCCTCTCCTCGCGCGAAGCTCTCATCCACATCGGTCCACATCGAGTAACAGAAGGCGCGCGCCGCGCGGTACTTCGCTTCGGCCCGGGCATAGGCCAGCTGGAAGCTCGAGGCGTCGGCCAGCCGCCCGAAGGGCCCCGTCTTGGTCTTGGAGAGCTCGGCGATTTCGTCGAGAACGCGGCGACCCACGCCCAGGGCGAATCCGCTGTGACCCCAGGCCGTGAAGCCGGTGAGACCGACCCTGTACTGGATCCCGCCGCACACCGGCTCGCGATCCTCACCGAGGTGGGTCATCTCCTCGGGTACGAATACGTCCTGGATCGTGTAGTCGAAGCTGCCCGTTCCGCGCAGCCCGATGACATCCCAGTTGTCGAAGATCTCGACATCCTTGCGATCCACGTGGCAGATCAGGACCTCCGGGAGTCCGGTAGCGCTCATGACCGGTTTGCCGTCTTCGAGCAGGAGGCAGCCGGTGTGGATCACGTCGGCGTGGTGGATTCCGCTCCCGTAGCTCCAGCTTCCCTCGATCTGATAGCCGCCCGCGACTCGCACCGCCGTTCCACGAGGCGGACCCTGACCTGCCATCAACAGATCCTTGCCGCGGGCGAAGAGCGCTTTCGCGCCTTTTTCGGGCAGAAAAGCGCCCCCCATGCCGAGCTCGATAGCGCCCACCATGAGACACCATCCGGTGGAGCCGTCGTCGTACGCGGTCGCCTCGACCAGCTTCAAGGCTTCGCACCAGCGGAGCTCCGCGCCTCCCAGCGCCCTCGGGACGAGGATCCAGTAGAGGTCGGCTTCCTTGAAGGCGGCGACCACGTCGTCGCTCATGCGGTGTAGACGTTCGGCCTCGTCCGCCTTCTCGCGCACCAACGGCCGGAGGTCTCGAACTTTGCGTTCGAACTCGGCGAATCGAGGGGCGGTCGTCGCTAGCTGTTCCATTTTGTGTCTTTCAACTAGGCGCCAGCTCGCAGCTTCTGGGCGGCGTTTCGGACGGCGGCGACGATTCCCTGGTAGCCGGTGCAACGGCAGACGTTTCCCGACAGCTGCTCCCGTATCTCGTCATCGTCCGGGTCGGGGTTCTTCGCGAGGAGATCCTGAACCGTCAGCAAGAAGCCCGGGGTGCAGAAGCCACATTGGAGGCCGTGCTCCTCATGGAAGGCCTGCTGAATCGGATGCAATCCTTCGGGACCGGCCATTCCCTCGACGGTGTCGATGGTCGCTCCGTCGACCGAGATCGCAAAGGTCAAGCACGAGCGCGCGATGGCTCCGTCGATGCGCACGGTGCAGGCGCCACAGACACCCTGCTCGCAGCCGACGTGCGTGCCGGTCAGCCGGCATTCGTGGCGCAGGAAATCGCTCAGCAGCATTCGCGGCTCGGCCAGGGCGGTGTGCTGTTCACCGTTGACGGTCAACGTGATCGCCTGGAGGCCTTTGACGGCTTGGGTGCTCACCGGTTGTTCCTTCTCGAGATCGCTTCGTCGATCACACGCGAAACCAGCACAGCAGCCAGATCCTTGCGGTACAACGAGCTGCCGTGCTGATCGAAGGGTGGATCGAGGTCCCGGGCGACGAGGGCGCCGATCTCGCGGCTGGTGTTGGCATCGGGGAGCCCCTGGCCCGCCAGAGCGGCCTCGGCGGCCGGCACGCGCACCGCGCGGTCGGCGACGCCGAGTAGGGCGATGCGCGCGGACTCAATGCGGTCTCCGTCGAGTTCCGCCGAGAAAGCCACTCCCGCGAGTGCGAAGTCGCCGTGCCGTCGGGCGAATTCGCCAAAGCCCCAGACGGTTCGGTTCGGCGCGGCGGCGGGGATGCGGACTTCGCAGAGGAGCTCGTCCGGAGCCAGCGACGTCGTCAGGTAGGACTCGAAGAAATCGTCGGCGTCGATCAGCCGCTCACCGGCAGGGCCTCGCGCGAGGATGGAGCCGCCGAGTGCGAGAAGGACGGCGGGCAGCTCTGCGGCGGCGTCGGCATGGGCGACGCTGCCGCCGAAGGTTCCGCGATTGCGGTTGGCCGTGTGCCCCACCCACTGAAGAGCAGCGGGGACCATCGGTACACTGTCGGCGACCTCCTTCGATGCGAGGACGGCCGCTTGACGCGCGGTAGCTCCGATCGCCAGCTCGCCGTTGCAGCGGATCTCGCTCAAACCCGCGATTCCACAGATGTCGATCAGCGCCGAAGGCTGGGCGAGGCGCAAATTCATCATCGGAATGAGACTCTGACCCCCGGCGAGGACTTTGCCTTCGTCACCATGCTCGGAGAGCAGCGACACCGCTTCGTCCACGGATTCGGGCCGGTAGTAGACAAACGGCGCGGGTTTCATACTCCTTACGTAACACAACGCCGCGATTTTCGGGAAGCTCGGGGGCGTGGCGCACGCCCGGCAGCGCTGGCAGCTTCCAGTGCTTTGTCGTTAGCCTCGACACGTCTCGGGGATGGGCAGAGCAGGAGCCACGCTTGAGAGTCGTCGTCTGGAGCTGCGGACAGCTCGGAGTGGAGGTCGCCAACGCGCTCGTGGCCCTGCCCGAGGTCGATCGCGCGACGCTCGTGCAAGCCCCGTGGAAAACGCGGGCCCGGGAAGACTCCGCGCTGGGGCGGATCCGAGCCGGCATCCGCGAAGAGGGGTTTTGGGCGTTTCTCCGGCGGGTGTTCGAGACACGCCTTCCTCGCGCGTCGTCAACGCCGGCTCACCCGACGCTCCGCGGCGATGTCGACCGACACGAAGTCGACGACTTTCACGGCGAGGACTCCCTCGCGCTAGCGCGCGACTTCGCGGCGGACCTCGGTGTCGTCGCAGGTACCTACATCCTCCGCGAGAAGCTTTTCTCGATTCCCCGGCTCGGCTCGATCAATCTCCACAGCGGGAAAGCTCCGCAGTACCGGGGTTCCGCGCCGGCATTCTGGGAGCTCTACAACGGCGAGACGGAGGTAGGAATCACGATCCACCGCGTCGCGAAGAAACTCGATGCGGGTGATATCTTCCTCCAGGAAGTTTTCCCTCTCGATCCCTCACCTCCCGGAGACCCGCTCGCCTACGTCGTGCGCTACCGCGACGAGGTCTTGCGACCCAACGGGGTGAGGATGCTCGCCGAGGCTGTATCGGGGATCGCTCGGGGAAGCTTGTCGCCGACGCCGCAGGACGGACGCGGGGCCCGGACGTACCGGATGCCGGACGCCAGCGCAAAGCGAGAGCTCGTAGAGCGGGTCCGCGCCCGCAGACGGCAGCATTGAAGGGAGACTCGGCGTGGAGCCCGAGCTGAAGAAGCGTGTCAAGAGTTGGCTCGGCCGTGCTCTGTCTCTCACGCGCATGCATCGACCGCTGTTGCGAGAGCGCGGCTTGGTTCTCCTCTTTCACCGGGTGGACGACCGGCTGACCGACGATCCCCTGACGTGCACCTCGGCCGAGTTCGATCGGTGGTGCGATTTTCTCCGCCGCCATTTCGAGGTGCTCTCCCTGTCCCAGTTCATCGACCGGCTGGCTGCAGGCCAGTCCGTGGGCGGCTGTGCGGCGCTGACCTTCGACGACGGGTACCTCGACAACTACGCGACGGCGGCTCCGATTCTCAAACGCCACAACCTTTCGGCGTGCTTTTTCGTCGCCACGAATTTCATCGGCTCGGAGCACGTCCCCTGGTGGGATCGCGAGCTCCCCGTCCGGCTACCGTGGATGAGCTGGGACCAGGTGCGGGAGCTCCAGCGCGACGGTTTCGAGATCGGCTGCCACACCATGAACCACGTGGACCTCGGCGTAGTCCCCGACGACGAGGCGACCGTCGAGATCACCGGCGCAAAGCAGAAGTTGGCCGAAGAGCTGGCGCTCCCGGTGCGACACTTCTCCTATCCGTACGGCGGACGCGATCAGGTGACCGCAGCGTGTGTCGCCACGGTTCGAGAGGCCGGCTTCGCCTCCTGCTCTTCCGCCTACGGCGGCCTCGTCGAGAACGGCGAGGACTGCTTCCGCGTTCAGCGCACCCCGATTTCACCCTGGTTCAGCAGCCCCTATCAAATGCTCGCCGAAATCGTTCTCGAGGCGCACTCGGGGGCTGCGGACCAGCCGGACCCTTTCTAACCGCTCGCTTGGCGCCCCCGAGTCCCTCGAGTAGAGTCGGGCACGCGAGGAGACCCCGATGTTCTTTGAAGGCGCGATCTCTGCCGACTCTCACATCGTCGAACCGCCGAACTGCTACGTGGACCACATCGAGCCCAAGTACCGCGACATCGCTCCGCGCATTGTCCGTACCGAAAGTCGCGGCGACGCGTTTGTCATGGAGGGCATGAAGCGCATCGTGCCCATCGCGCTGCTGGACGGCGCCGGGCGCAGCGTCGGGGAGCTCCGGGGGTTCGCCCGCAGTGCACGATTCGAGGATTGCCGCCCGAGCGGGTGGGACCCGCGTTACCGGGTGGAGGACCAGAAGCGCGACGGCCTCGCCGCAGAGGTTCTGTACGCCTCCGTCGGAATGGCCATCTGCACGCATCCGGAGCCCGAGTACAAGTCGGCATGCATGACAGCCTACAACCGTTGGCTCGAGGGTTACTGCGCCGAGGCACCGGATCGCCTGTTCGGCCTCGGGATGTCTGCGGTCACCTCGGTCGACGGCGCCATCGAGGATTTCCGCCGGATCAAGGAGCAGGGGTTCGTCGGAGTGATGATGCCCGGAAACCCGGTTTACGAGGACTTTGACCACCCCGATTACGACGCCCTCTGGGCCTGCGCGACCGACCTCGAGCTTCCCCTGTGCTTTCACATTCTCACCGCCAAGGAAGGGGACATGCGCACCGCGTTCAACCCCACGCGTGGTCACCGCATCAACGGCTTCATGCAGATCATCCGCGCCGTACAAGACGTGATCGGCGTCATGGTCTTGGGCGGCGTCTTCGAGCGCTTTCCGGGTCTCAAGCTCGTGTGCGCGGAAGGCGATGCGGGTTGGATGCCGCACTACATGTACCGGATGGATCACGCGGCCTTCAACAACGCGGAGGACGGCATCATCAAAGGCCTGTCGAAGGTCCCGAGCGAATACTTGAAGAAGAACGTCTATCTGACGTTTCAGGACGACTGGGTCGCTTTCGAGACGCGCAACCTGATGGCGTCGAGCCAACTTCTTTGGGCGAACGACTTCCCCCACACCGATTCGACGTGGCCGAACTCCCAGTCACTGCTGGCGCAACACGCCGCTGACCTCGACCCCGACGAGACTCGGGCGATCCTCCGAGACAATGTCCGCGGCGTGTTCGACCTACCGGTGTGATCTGAGTCCGTCTTCTGCAACGCAGCCGCTCTCTGTGGAACCTTTCTTCCAACATCCCGATCCGGGTGAGGCGCCGCGTGGGCGGATCGCGCTGCTCGCTTACCACTTCCCCCCGGCCGAGACAGCCGGCGCGCTGCGCTGGCAAAAGCTCGCTCGCCACGCTTACGAGCGCGGCTGGGCCCTCGACGCGTTCACCCGAGCACCCGAACAGCTGGAGCTTCGAGATGACTCCCGACTGAGGGAGCTCCCGCCAGGAGCACGGGTGTTCGGTGTCCCCGAGCTACCGACGCGAACCCGGCGAGCCGAGTCTTTTCTCTGGGGGCGGTTGCGACCGTGGGTGCGCTCATGGTGGAGCCACTCGGAGCGAAGCGTCGACGGCTCTCCGAGCGGACCGACCTCTCTCGCAGCGGGAGAGCTCCGCTTCCGTCCGTGGTCGCCATCGAGTTGGCGGCCCGCTTACGAGGGTTGGGCCAGTTACTCCGAGGAACGAGCCTGGGGCCGGGCCGCGGCGGGGTACGCGCGCAGCGTCATCGAGCGTGAGCGTCACCGGCTCGTGGTCTCGTGCGGTCCGCCCCATGGAACCCACCTGGGCGCGGAGCTGCTTCACCGGTCCACGGGCCTTCCTTTCGTCCTCGACTTTCGAGACCTGTGGAGCTTGACCGAACGCTGGACCGCGTACCGAGGTAGCCCGGTTACCGTGCGGCTGGCGCGGCGTTGGGAAGCCTCGGGCGTTCGTCGAGCGACGCTGGTGGTTCTCAACACCGAGCGCGCTTGTCGCGCGATGCGGGAAGAATATCCCGAGCGCGCCGAACGGATGATTTCGGTCATGAACGGATACGACGAGGAGGAACTGCCCCGCGTCGAACGCGACGGATGTTTTCGCTTGTCTTACGCGGGGACGATCTACCTCGACCGAACGCCGCGCACCCTCTTCGCCGCCGTCGCGCGTCTCGTTCGCGAGCACCGCCTCGAGCCGGGGGACCTCGCCGTCGAGTTCATGGGGCACATCTTTCCGAGCCCCGAAGCGGTGCTTTCCCTAGCGCGCGAGGAAAACATCGAGTCCTTTGTGAAGGTGCACCCGCCGGGAACCCGACGCGAGGCGAACGAGTTCTTGGCGAGGGCGCCGATGCTGGTCAACCTCCCCCAGGACAGCCATATGGCGATCCCGTCGAAGATTTTCGAGTACCTCCGTCACGATGCCTGGTTGCTGGTCCTCGCGCGAAGGGAGAGCGCGTCCGCCGACGCGCTCCGCGGATCCCCGGCCGACGTGGTCGATCCGAACGACGTCGAAGGGATGTATCGGGCGTTAGCGAGGCGTTTCGAAGAACATCGCCGCGGAGCCACGCCGGGCGCGATCGCCGATGAGACCCGGCTGTCGCGTCGCGAGCAGGCGGAGCGCCTCTTCGACGCGATCGACGAAGCCCTCCGCCGAGGCGCGGGCCAGGCGAGCTAGACCGAGAGTTTGCGGAGTTCCGGAGCGACTTTCTGGCCCAGTAGCCTGAGAGAGTCCTGAACGAGATCGAACGGCATGCCCGCGTAAGAGACGGCCATCGCCGGGCGCAACTCCCCCGTCATCTCCGCCCGCTTGGTCCACTTTTCGATGATCTGGGCCGGCGTACCCCAAGCCTGGCTCTGCACGAAACCTTCGCAGGCCGCGTCGAGTCCGATCTCCTGGATCGCGGACGCCCCGGCCTGATACGCCTGGTAACCCTGGGTTTCGCCCCAGTGCGAGCCGTCGAAGTCGTAGTGCCGGATGACGCTCAGGTAGTACTTGGAGAGGTACTGGCGCGCCACTTCTTCGGCGACGCGCTCGTCTTCGTGGCAGTACGTAAAGTCCGAAAACACGGGTGCGCCGGGTGACTTCCCGGGATGCATCTCGCGGAAGCGATCGCGCCAGGCCTCGACCGCCGCATGGTGTTGTTCCCAGGGCAACTGCACGAACGACATCATCGTGCCGCCGAGGTTTGCCGCCGCGACTCCGGATTCCGGCGTCATGGCCACGGAGAAGAAGCCGCGATCGCGGTAACCGAACTCGGGCTTCGGCGTCACGGTCGTGCGCGATTGCTGGAAGAACTCGGTGTCGTATTCGGCAATGCCCGTCTCGAGGATGTCGAGCACGATTTCCGCGGCCTGGTCGAAACGCTCTCGTGCCGTGTTCATATCGACTCCGAACGCTCGGTATTCCTCGCGCGCGAGGCCGCGACCGAAGCCCAAAAGAAAACGCTCGCCGAGAAGCACTTGCAGCATCGAAATTTTCTCGGCGATCCGCGTGGGATTTTCGTGCCACGGCAGGATGATGGCGCCGGTTCCGATCTTGATCCGCTCGGTCTTCCCTGCGAGATACGCCAACCACTGCATGTTGTCGGGCATCATCGAATAGTTCGGGTCGAAGTGATGTTCCGGCAGGAGGAGGAAGTCCATGCCGACTTCCTCCGCGAGCAGCGCGACTTCGGTTTCGCGCCGCATCATCTCGGCGTCGGAGAGGCCCTCATGCGTGTTCTGGAAAATGAATTGCAGACCGACTTCCATGGCGCTTTCCTCGTGGTCGAACCGTTCTCACGGTCGGATTTCGTAGTAGTTGTTGAGCGGGTTCTCGTCGTAGGGGAGCCGTCGGAACCGTGTGAAACCCTGCTGTGTGGACATCTCCTCGGCCACGACTTCGTTGAACCCGAGGGTTCCGAGGCCGGCACCGTCGGGCTTCGACATGGCCGAAGACATGCACACGTTCACCGAGAAGCCGTACAGGAGGCCGGCGATGGGGTTGTCCCGGAGGTTCTGCGGAAAATTCGGGAAGCTCCTGATGTCCTCGCAGAGCCAGGTGCCGTCGGATTGTAGGGAACGCCGGATGTCGCGAATGAGCTCCGCCGGATACGGTGTGTCGTGCACGACGTCGAAGGTGGTGGCGAAATCGAAAGTAGGCTCACTCGGCATCGGCGTCTCGAGCGGGTTCTGTACTTCGACGTTCGCGAGGCCCGCTTCGGCGACGTTGCGGCGGGCGCGATCGAGCGCGTGGTGCGAGATGTCGTAGGCCACGAATCGAGAATTCGGAAAGGCCTTGGCCATCGCCACCGTCGACAGCGCGCCGCCACAGCCGACGTCCGCCACCGCCGCCCCCGCTTCGAGTTTCTCGACAACCCCGTCGAGGAGGGGGAGGATGCGCGGAACCAGCTCGTACTTCTGCATCTGCTGGCTCAGTCGCTCCACGCCGCAGGCGCAACCGGCACCCTTGTCGTCGTAGGTCTGACCGATCCCGGTCCGAAAGCAGTCGGGCAGGCCTTTCACGGTCTCCATCAGCGCGACCACCGCCTCGAACGCCCCGGCGAAGTAGGCGGGACTCGCCTCGTCGAGAAGCGCGGCCTTCGCCTCGGGAGAGAGGTAGAAGACGTCGTCCGCGTCGCGGTATTCGAGCTGGCCGAGGCACGCCTGGTGTCGCAACCATTCGCGGAGCCAGCGTTCGTGGAGGCCCGTGTGGTCGGCGAGCCCCTGGCTCGTCACCGGGCCCGTTTCGGACAGTGCCCGGTAAAGCCCCAGCTGATCGCCGACGTAGCTGAGGGCACAGTTCATGCCTTGGCTCACGCTGTCACCCAGCTGGCCGACGAATGCCTGCAGTCGTTCGGGATCGACTTCGGTGCGGATCTCCATGGGACCTCCCTGGGGTTTGGCCCAAGAGAATACCTCCGCGTAGCTCAATCGGATCGAATCGGGCGCGGGCACGCCCGTACCGCCTGCGGTCAGTCTTGCCGGGTGCGCAGGGCCAACAAGCCGAGACCCATCGCGAGGAGTACGCCGGTCGCCGGCTCGGGGACGATCGTCACCTCGCCGAAAGCCAAATAGTTCGTCTCGTTGGTGTCGTCGATTTGGAAGAGAATGAGGTCGGGGTTCGGCGGCGGCGTCGACGTGTAGCTGCTGTCGGAGAACACGTCGGTCGTGGCGTAGATGTACGTGACTTCCCACTCGATGTTGTCGAGCACCGGGTCTTCCAGGGTTTCGCTGCCCACACTCCAGACATCGATCGTGCTCCCCACCGCAACGGTGAGCCCGAAGATCGCCGCGAGAGCGGCGCCGTCCGCATCGACGATCTGATCGTTGGTGATCGCGACGCTCGATTCGACGCCCAGGGTGGTGACCCCGAGGCCGGTCAACGACCCGGTGCCTCCCGGGAAGACGTAGTTGATCTCGTCGGGCGGGAAATCCTCGACGATGCAACCCCCGCAGACATCGCCGTAGACCACGTTGCCGGAGAACTCCGACACGCCTTCGACGCCCCCGGTGTAGGTGCCGAGCGCGTTGTCTTCGAGGATGACCGTGAGGATTCCCGTCCAGGCGATCGAAGCCGCCTCGGCGCGGCCAGGGGCGGTGAGTGTGAAAAGCGCGAGAGCTGAGAGCAAGAGGGAAGAACTGCGGCGCATGAGAACTCCGGTGTGGGTAAACAGAATCACCCGAGCGCCCTGGCAAAGCAAGGCCGCTGCTCCGACGGGGTTCCCCCCGGGCTACCCGGAGTTAAGGGCGCGAGCGTCGCCGACGGCCCGCAAAGCCCAACCCGACGAGCCCCGCGGCGAGCAGCGCGGTGGTGGTCGGTTCGGGGACGACGACCGCTCGCACGAGCCAATCGTCGGTCGAACTCGGCGGGAGGAGCCAGCCGCGACCGACAGTCGTGATCGCGTCGCCCGGAATGCGATGCCCGTCGGGAAAGAACTCGAAGGCCGGGCCGCTACCGCCTTTGGCTTCTCCGCTGAGGATCGTCACGTTGCTCAGCGGATCGGTCAGGGTTCCGGTTCCCGCTGACGCCGTGAAGCCGCCTCCCGCTGCGGTAACGTCGCTCAAGACGTAGTTGACGAGCCAGGTGTCGCCCACACCGCCGTTCCCGCCCGCGGTGTTCGAGTTGAGCTCGCCGCTGATCGTCGCCGTCGACCGTCTGATGGTTTTCCCCCTTTCCCAATTCCCGCAAAGAAACTAGGAGGGGATGGGGTTTCTTACCGTCACAACCCGTCGGAGCTTGTGGGGTGCTGCGCGGCGAAACGGTGAGTTGCGTGACGGTTTCCGTCCTTCGGTGCGACAGTTCGGTCGCCGATAGAGAAGCGCATGGCCGAAACGCACCCGACGCGACCCCGCGAAAAGGCACTGAAAGTCAATCTGGATCCCCGGCGCTACGGAACGTTCGCCGAAATCGGCGCGGGCCAGGAGGTCGTGCGTTGGTTCTTTCGCGCGGGCGGCGCGGCCGGAACGATCGCCAAGAGTATCTCGGCCTACGACATGACGGTGAGCGACGCGATCTACGGACCGTGTTCGCGGTACGTCTGTCGAGAACGCCTGGAGAGTATGTTGGCCTACGAACAGGGTCTCAATCTCGAGCGGCTCTCGGGCGCGCACGGCCACGCGCGCTCGTTCTTCACGTTCGCGGATACGGTTTCCGCGAAGAGTTTCCGCGGCAACCAAGATTGCCACGGGTGGTTGGGGATCCGCTTTCAGGCCCACCCCCGCGACGAATCGAGCCAAATCATCGTCCACGTGCGCCTCCTCGACGCGGAGGCCGCACAGCAGCAAGAAGCGCTCGGCATCTTCGGGGTCAACCTCGTCTACGGTGCCTGCTTCTACTCCCACGATCCCGAGGCGCTGCTGCGCTCGCTCCTCGATGGTTTGAGCACGGATCGCATCGAAGTCGACATGATCGAGTTTTCGGGGATCGAGTTTCGCTACGTCGACAACCGCATCATGAGCCTTCGACTGGTCGAGATGGGTCTCTCCGATGCGGCGATGTTTGCCGCGGACGGCCCGGTGCTCCAGCCCTCGGAAGTGCTCTATCAGAGCCCCGTTCTGATCGAGCGCGGGAGCTTCCGGCCCGTCACGTACGTGAACCTCGACATGCTCGAGTGTGCTCTCGAGAACTTTCGCAATCGGCCCGAGGTGGTGGAATGCAAACGCGCTCCGGTCGCGATCATGGAAATCACGATGCGGAACCTGATGGCCGACGGAGAGCTCGACCTATCGGACTTTCTCGCGCGAGCGGAAGTGCTCGCCGCCACGGGCCAGACGGTGCTGATCTCGAACTTCTCCGAGTACTACCGCCTCGCCGCGTACATCGCGCGTCATACGGATCAGCGGATCGGCATCGCGATGGGCGCCCACAGTTTGCGCGAGGTGTTTGGCTCCCAGTACTACGAAGACCTCGAAGGCGGCGTTCTCGAGGGCATGGGGCGGCTTTTTCGTCGGAACGTCGAACTGTTGGTCTACCCCCATCGAAATCGCGAGACAGAGGCGCTCGAGCGGGTCGACAACTTGCAGATCGACGGAGGACAACAGGGACTTTTCCGCCACCTCGTCGAGCACGGACTGATCACACAGCTCGAGAACGCGAACTTGTCGGTACTCGACATCTATTCTCGCGACGTGCTGACCAAGATTCGCGAGGGCGACGAGACCTGGGAAGCGATGGTTCCCGCCACCGTTGCCGAGGTCATCCGCAGCCGAGAATTTTTCGGGTACAAGCCGGGTGGCGACCGAGAGCCGCGACGCCCCTAGCGAGGGAGGGCTACGCGGCTCATCCTAGACCCATGGCCCCCGAGCTTCCTCGCGCGACCGGCGATGCGTTGCCCACGAGGTTGGCCGCACTGATTGCGGATCGAGAGCGCGCGACCCGCGCGCCCGAGATTGCGGACTTCCGCCCGGTCTCGGGTGGCAACGCCCGGGCGGCCTTCGCGTTCGATGTCGTATGGGAAGACGGTTCGCCGCCTCGCGCGTGCATCCTGCTCTTGCAGGCGAAAGCCGGCCAGCTGGAGCAGGAACTCGGCCCTGAATTCGACGCGCTCTCCCTCCTCGCCGGGGACGAGATTCCATCACCGACACCGTATTGGGTCGATCGCGACGGGACGTGGCTCGGGAGCCCCGGTTTTGTCATGGAGCGCGTCGCGGGCGAAGGGGATCTTCGGGGTCTCCTCGATCCGGCGCATCGCGCTCGCAATCGCGCCGTCGCTCTCGCACTCGCGCGTTCTGCGGCGCGACTCCACGGTGCCGATTGGAGAGCGCGCGGGTTCGATGCCCTGCGAGTCCCCGAGCCCGAGCGCGTCGCGCTGCGTCAACTCGACTTCTGGGAGGAGCTCTTTGAGAAGCATCGTATGGAGCCGCTTCCCGCGGTGGTGGACGCGTTCCACTGGCTGCGGGCCCACGCCCCGGTTGCGCGGCACGTGTGCATCGTCCACGGCGACCTCCGTTTCGGCAACGTGCTGTACGAGGACGACTCTCTGACGGCACTTCTCGATTGGGAGATGGTTCACCTGGGCGACCCCTGTGAGGACCTCGCATGGGCCTACCACCCGCTCTGGTCGCCGGAACCTCAGCTCGATTTCGATTCGTTCGTCGCGGCGTATCGAGGTTCGTGCGACATCGAAGTCCCCGACGACAGCCTGCTTTTCTATCGGCTGTTCGGCGAGATCAAGCACGCCGTCATCTCGCTTACCGGAGCCCGCGCGTTCAACCGACGCGAAACGGACAACCTTCGCCTCGCGGACCGAATGACCTGGCTCCCCGAGTGCTTGGAGCAGTTCTACGCGTGGCTTCCGGACCTGGAGCAGGGGTCATGATCCGGCCGTCGCCGACGGACCTTCTCACGGGCATCGCCTCGGTCCTTCGCGAGTCGGTCTCAGCGGAGCTTCCGGCGGGCGATACGCGCAATCAAGTGAGGGCCGCGGCTGTCATCTTGAGGAGACTCGCCGCGGTGTGGGATCGCGTGGTGCCGACGCTCCGAGCGGAAAATCGGGACATCGAAGAGACGCTCGCCGAACTCGCCGGATCGTTGGCGGACGCGGGTTGCGGACCCTCGGCGGACTCGCCGAAAGAAACGGCGTCAGAGCCGCGTTTCGAGGAGATCGCCGAACGGAATCGGGTGCTGCAAGAACGCTTGGCCGATATCCACGACGCGTTGACTGAGCTCGACGATTGCGAACTCAAAGCGCGTATCGAGGCGCGCTTGCGCGCCCTCCATCGAAGAAACCTGGCGCGCGACCGTGAGCTGACAGGCCGCTAGCGCTCTGCTGTTGCGCGTGCTCGAACCCATAGTTCGGGACTCTCGTGCATCCGGAGGAACAGCTCCCGGAAGGGGTGCGTGTTCGGCATGCGCACGGCGTCGAAACGGGCCGCGTCGGGCGAGCTGCGGACGTGGGTGAGGGAAATGTTCTCCGTGGTACCCGTGAACGTGTCGATCTGGAGGTCGCGGATGGCGCCGCCCGTGTCGCCAGCGAAGAACCAACCGTCGTGGGTGTAGTCGGCTCCGTCGAACTCGAACGGTTGTCCGACGGCTTCGGCGATGAAGACCAGGCTGCCGTAGGGAATCGTCTGCTGGTCTCGGTCTACGGCGATCGTGCGGAAGGGCACGAGCACCCAGTTCCGCACGCCATCGCCGAACGGCCCGCGAGCGAAACCGAAACGCGCGCGCCCCTGGGATCGCCAGCGGTCGCCGAGCCACCGTTCGCAGGGCACGGCGACTTCCTTTTGATCCGCGTAGTTGAGCGTGACGGTGGTGCCGTCGGATCGCTCGACTCGGCCGCTCCCCTCGAGCGCGGTGTAGCACCAATCGCGCCCGGTGAGATAAAGCGGGGCGTTCCTCGGGAAAGGTCGGTTTTCGGGATCGAGGACGACGTACCCGTCTTTTCTTCGAGCTTCTCGGGCCTGCCACAAGTGATAGTGCGTCGACCACAGATCGTGGATCGGCTCGCCGGACTCGTTCGACGGGCCGGGCAACTCGAAGGCGAGCGCTCGCCGGAGGAGCTCTGCAAGCGGGACCTCGTTTCCCAAGCGACGATGCAGGGGCTCGTCCGGGCGAGGGCTACATGCTGCCAGCATCGAGATGACACACGTGGCGTAAAGGAGTCTGCTCGGCGAACTCACACCAACTCCGGGTAGCGGTCGGCGAAGAGTCTAGGTCGTCGTCCTGCAGAGCGACCGGGACCCCGGTTGCTATGCTCGCCGGGTGAAACTCCGAGTCATCGATGGGAAACCGACTCTCGCCACACGCCTCCGAAAGGAAGTGCGGAGGCACTGGATCGGGTATCTGGTCCTCGTGGTTTTCGCTGTTGCGGGGGCGTTTCTGACTCCGCTCTTCCTGCCCGGCGCTTCGCCCTTCGCCGGTGCCTTTGGCGGCTTCGCCCTCGGCGTCTATGCGGCGATGTGCGCCGTGCCGGATCGTTTCCTCGACGATTGATCGCCTGCTCGGCAGGTGCCGAGCGGCTGGCTCCCTCCACAGCTTTGCCTAGCTTCTTTTGCATCGTTCTTTTGGGGGGAATGAGTCATGAAGCCTTCACGCCAACTACGACGGATTCTCGGTGTCGTGTGCGCAAGCGTCATGGCCTGCGTCTCGGGATCCGCGGCGGCTGAGTACGTGGTGCAGATCGGCGCTCTGTCCCGGGCGAACCCGGGCTTCGCCGCCCCGGCCATGTCGGTCGGCACCGTGATGACGAGTGAGACGGAAACGGGACTGACCCGCTATCGCGTCGGCCCTTTCGCGAGCCGGTCCGAAGCGCGTGCGGCGAAGGCGAAACTACAAGCCGCCGGATACGCCGACGCATATGTCAGCCGGATCCAAACCCTCCCGGACGTGGCGTCGGCACCTCCTTCGCCGTCGAAGGGCGCATCGCCGCCGGGAAGCGTCGACATCTCGACGCTTCCGGAAGAGGTCCGCGCGAAGCTCGTGTACTTGGACGGCGAGCTCCACATCAAAGAGGGCAAGAAATTCGTGCCCCTCTCGAAGTACACAGACTAGGAACGCGACCTCCGAGCGCTCGTCCGGGGCGCGCTACCATGCGCGCACAGGAGGGTCCTCGGTGGGCTATCGGATCTCGGTCGATACAGGCGGAACCTTTACCGACGTTGTCGTCACCGACAGCGGCGGCGGTTTCACGGTCGGGAAAGCGCTCACCGACCGTACGCGTGCTTTTGAGAGTATCCGGTCGGGCTTGCTGACGGCCTCGGAAGAGATCGGCGTGTCGGCCGACGCGTTGCTCGAAGAGGCCGACCTCTTCATCTACGGGACGACCCGCGCGACGAACGCGATCGTCGAGCGCAAGATTGCAAAGACCGCGTTCCTGACGACCGAAGGGTTTCCCGACATCTTGGTGCTGAAAGAAGGCGGGAAGTTCGAACCGCATCGGCTCGATATGGAATATCCCGATCCCTACATCGCGCGTAGCCTGACGTTCGAGGTTCCGGAGCGCATGGACGCCGAAGGGGTTGTGGTGAGCGCCCTCGACGAAGCCGCGCTCCGCGAGCAGCTCGCGCGCGTGCGCGCAAAAGGGGTGGAGGCGCTGGCCGTGTGTCTGCTCTGGTCCATCGCAAACCCGACCCACGAACTGCGGGTGGGAGAGATCATCGAGGAAGAGCTCCCCGGGGTCCCGTTCACGCTTTCGCATCAGTTGAACCCGATGATGCGCGAATACCGCCGGGCATCCGCTGCGGCGATCGACGCGTCGCTCAAGCCGCTGATGCAGCGCTATCTGACCGATCTCGAGGTCGACCTACGCGAAGCCGGATACCGGAATGACGTGCTGGTTTCGACTTCCTTCGGCGGGGTCATGCACCTGGCCGACGTGGTCGAGCGCCCGATCTATCTGGTGAAGTCGGGCCCCGCGATGGCGCCCGTCGCCGGTCGCGCGTATGGCGAAGCCGAAGGGCTGCCCGAAGACCTCATCGTTTGCGACGCCGGCGGCACCACGTTCGATATCAGTTTGATCCGGGGCGGAGAAGTCGAGTTCACGCGCGAAACCTGGCTCGGTCCGCGCTGGACGGGCGACAACCTGGGCATGGCCTCCGTCGCCGTTCACAGCATCGGCGCCGGCGGCGGATCGATCGCGTGGGTCGATTCGGGCGGTTTGTTGCGGGTCGGGCCGCAATCGGCCGGAGCCGACCCGGGGCCGGCGTGCTACGGGGCAGGGGGCGAAGAGCCGACGGTCACCGACGCGGCTGTGGTGCTCGGCTACATCAACCCCGAGCACTTCCTCGGCGGTCGCATGCCGCTCGATCGCGACGCCGCGGAGCGCGCCATTGGGCGGATCGCCGAACGGCTCGATCTCACGGTGCAGCGGGCCGCGTTCGCGGTCGTCGCGGTAGCGAACGAGAACATGATTCAGGCGATCGGAGAGATCACGATCAACGAAGGCGTCGATCCTCGGGACGCGGCCCTCGTGGTGGGGGGCGGTGCGGGAGGGCTCAATATCGTTCCCATCGCTCGGGAGCTCGGTTGCGAGACCATTCTGATGCCGCGCACAGCAGGCGCGCTGTCCGCCTCGGGCATGCAGTTCTCGGACATCGTCACCGAGGCGGGTGCCAGTCGCTTGACCGCGTCGGACGATTTCGACTTCAAAGGCGTGAACGAAGCCCTCGGCGGCATCGGCGAACGACTCGAAATATTCGCCGAGCGACTTCGCGCGCGGGGCATCGAAAAAACGGAAGTGCAGTATTTCGTCGAGGCGCGCTACCGCTTCCAGGTCTGGGAGCTCGAGATCGGCGTGCACGCGGGCGAGCTCACCGGTGATGCCGACGTCGAGCGACTCGTCCGCGCGTTTCACGACATGCACGAGCGCGTGTTCGCGGTTCGCGACCCGGAGCAAGCCGTGGAGTTCCTCAACTGGCGGGGTCGACTGCGAGGCATCGTACAGGCGGCGTCCCTCGAGCCGGGGGACGCCTCGGGCGGGGGGGCCGCAGACGTCGTCCCGACCGCTTTCCGCGACGCGTTTTTCGGAGACGAACTCGGTCTCTGCAAGACGGCGATCTACCGCGGCGCGGAACTTCCGGCGGGAGCGCAATTCACGGGTCCTGCGATCGTCGAGGAACCGACATCGACCCTGGTGGTCGATTCGCTGACCCAGGTGATGGTGAGCCCGGGCGGCCGCTACGTGCTGCGCCCGAGGGAGGAGGCCAAGTGAGCGATCAAGCGTCTCGGGATCCGGGGATGGACCCCGTCCTCATGGCAGTCCTCGCGAATCGTTTCGACGCGATCGTGCGTGAGATGACGAACACGTTGCTTCGGACAGCCCGTTCCGCCGTCTTGGCCGTGGTTCGCGATTTTTCGTGCTCGATCGTGACCGCGGACAACCGATTGCTGAGCCCCGGCGAAGGCGTGCCGGTTCATATCTTCGGTTCTGCGCTCCAGAGCCAGGCGATGTGCGACCTGCACGACGATCTGGGGCCGGGCGACGCCTTCCTCCACAACGATCCCTATCTGGGAAACACCCATCCCGCCGACCACATGATTCTCGCGCCGGTGTTCTTCGAAGGCGAACACCTCTTTACGACGTGCGCCAAGGCTCATCAGGCCGATTGCGGGAACAGCATCCCGAGCACCTACCACGCATACGCGCGCGACGTTTACGAGGAAGGTTCGCTGATCTTCCCGTGTGTTCGCGTGCAGCGCGACTACCGAGACGTCGAGGACATCATTCGGATGTGTCGACGTCGGATTCGCGTCCCGGATCAGTGGTACGGCGACTATCTCGCAGAGATTGGTGCCGCGCGCATCGGCGAACGCCGCTTGGTCGAGCTCGCCGAGCGCTACGGCGCGGAGACGCTGCACACGTTTATCGAGACCTGGTTCGAGTATTCCGAACGACGCACCGAAGAGGCGATCAAGAAGCTCCCCAGCGGACGCTTGTCGAACGTCGGCCACTACGATCCGCTTCCGCCGGTCTTGCCCGAGGGCCTCGAGCTGCGGGTCGATGTGGAGGTCGATGCCGAAGAGGGTCGGATCGAAGTGGATCTCACGCACAACGAGGACTGCTTCGATTTCGGCCTGAACGAATCGGTTGCCTGTGCGACCAGCAACGCGATGTGCGGCGTGTTCAACTGTCTCGACCCCGACATTCCCCACAACGATGGGAGCTTCCGGCGAATCCGCGTCAAGCTGCGCGAGAACTGCGTCGCCGGAGAGCCGCGCTTCCCCCATAGTTGCTCGATGGCGACGACCAACATCGGCGACCGCATCGTGAACATCACGCAGTCTGCATTTGCCCAGATCGCATACGGTCACGGTCTCGCCGAAGGAGCAATCGGCATGGGCGCGGGGGCGGCCGTGATCTCCGGCAACGACCATCGCCGAGACGGAGCGCCCTACATCAATCAGGAATGGATGTTGGTAAACGGCGGGCCGGCTTCCTCACACACCGACGGCTGGGTCAACTACGGGCTTCCGGTCGCCGCCGGATTGATGTACCGCGGCAGCATCGAAGTGGACGAGTCGAAATTCCCGATGCTGTTTCGATCCCTGCGGATCGTCGAGGGCGGGGGCGGAGCGGGAACGTTCCGAGGCTCGCCCGGAGCGGAAGTCATCTACGGGCCGCGCCGAGATCCGATGACGGTAGTGGTCTCGTGCGACGGCCAGCACAACCCGCCTCAGGGCGTGCACGGAGGCCACGCTGGGCCACCTGCCGCCACCTATAAAATCGACACGTCGGGCAACGAAGAAAAGCTCCCCGGAGTGACCGAGGCCGTGCTGCAGCCGGGCGAGTGGATTCGCGGGGTCGATGCCGGAGGGGGCGGCTACGGGGATCCCCAGAAGCGCGAACCTGAACGCGTGCTCCGTGACGTTCGAGAGCGGTGGGAGACGCTCGATCGCGCGAAGGAAGTCTACGGCGTGAACATTGTCGAGAGTCCGGACGACACTTTCGAGTTGGCCCCGGAATAGCGGCGAGCGGTGATCCGGGCGGCTCGATGGGCGAGTTGCTTCGTCGCCGGTCTCCTCGCGACAAGCGCTCGTCCTCTCGTCGCCGCCGAATCCTTCTGCCCGGGCGAACCGTCCGCGAAACCCACGGTCCTCTTTTGCGACGATTTCGACGACGATCGCCCCCTCGCGGAGAAGTACTTCGAGTACGGCGACAGCGACGGGTCGTTCGCCCTGGCGCCGGGTCAAGGGTTCCGAGAGAGCACCGCGATGCGTGCCCGTTGGCGCGCCGGGCAGGTGGATGCCGGAAGTTTGAAGTACGGCTTCGGACGGAACCCCGTGCGCTCGCAGACCGCCAGCGATCACGACTTCCGCGAAGTGTTCTGGCGGATTTACGTCCGCACGGAACCGGGCTGGTCGGGGTTTCCCGGAAAGTTTACACGCGCGACGAGTCTCGTTTCGGAGAACTGGGCACAGAGCATGATCGCCCACGCCTGGGCGCACTCTGAAGATGTCTTGGTGATCGATCCCGCGAGCGGTACCGACGAGTACGGCGCGCTGCGCAGCACCGTCTACAACGACTTTCCCAATTTGCGCTGGCTCGGGAGCCGCAAAGGGCGGACGGCAATCTACGCGACGGAAAATGCCGATCGGTGGTTCTGCGTCGAGGCACGCGTCAAGCTCAACAACCCGGGCCGCTCCGATGGCGTGTTCGCGCTGTGGGTCAACGGTCGACTTGAAGCCGAGCGCACGGATCTCAATTGGGTCGGTGCCTACGACCGTTTCGGGATCAACGCGGTCTTCATCGAGAACTACTGGAATGACGGCGCGCCGGGCCCTCGCGAGCGGTTCGTCGACAACTTTGTCGTGGCGACGTCCTACATCGGTTGCGCCGCCGGTGAGGAAGCGGGCGCGTCGCTCGGGCCGCCGGGCCGGCCCACTGTGGTCGGGCGGTAGTTCCAGAAACAAACAGCGTTCTGGTATGCTCTGGGGGATGGCTCTCGACCGCCTCGACTATGCCCTGGCCCGAAGCCGTGACCTGATGCAGGCGCGGATCGGCGAGGGAGAAGCGTGGCACCGGGCACTCTCTCGAAGCCCCACCTTGTCGACCATCGCCGCTGACCCGCGCGTCAGCGATGCATCGTTCGAACGCTGCATCGAGGCCCTCGGCGATTCGTGGATCGCTCGGAGCCGGTCGCGAGCTCACCGCGGTCGCTGGAACTTTGGCGGGAGAACACGTGCCGAGGCGGGCGTCACCGGGGATACCGCCGTTCGTCTCGATTTTTGCTTCAGCGGCATCCCCGCCTCGGAACGGGTGATCTGGATCTCGGGACTGCTCGAGGATCTTTTGTCGGTCTCCTCGTCTCAAACGGCGCTCCGCACGTCGGCGAGCATCGCGCGTCGTTCGAAAGGGCGCGGTCTGTTGCGGCCTTCCTCGTCGAACTGGTGGTGAGGGCGGGTCAGATCTTCTCGGCCCAATACGCGGCGATCCGCGCGGCCGCTTCCGTCAGTTCCTCTTCACTCGCTGCAAACGAGAATCGGATATGTTCTGCGCCGCACGCCCCAAAACCGCGCCCGGCGAGGGCGGCGACACCGGCGCGTTCCAGCAGCTCTTCTTGCACTTCGTCCGCTGTCCGGCCGGCGAGCGAAACCTTCGGAAAGGCGTAGAACGCTCCGAGTGGTTCGGGGCAGGAGATTCCGGCGAGGCCATCGAACGCGGCGCGCAACCGGGTCCGTCGGCCCCGGAGCTCGTTGCGCATCGCGACGACGCTGTCTTGAGGCCCCTCGAGCGCGGCGCGCCCGGCGGCTTGCACGGCGTTGTTCACGCACGAATGATTGTTGACTGCGAGGCGCAGCGCGATCTCTCGAAACTCGGCGGGCCAGATGCAGTAGCCGAGGCGCCAACCCGTCATGGCGTAGGCCTTCGACCAGCCGTCGATCAGCAAGAGACGCGATCGGATTTCGGGAAACGAAAGCAAGCTCGCCGGGGGCTCGTCCGTGAAGTAGAGCGGGCGGTAGATTTCATCCGACGCCAACGCGACGTGCGGGTGTCGCTCGAGCCCGGCGCACAGCGCGGCGATCTCATCTCGGCTATAGACGCCTCCAGTCGGGTTCCCCGGGCTGTTCAACAAGATGAGGCGGGTGCGTTCGGTGACACGTTCGAGGACCGCATCGGGATCCAGCGCGAACCCCCGGTCGGCGCGCAGGGGGTAGGGGACCGGGCTCGCTCCGGAGAGCGCGATCGTCGACCCGTAGATGGGAAACCCCGGATCGGGATACAGGATTTCCACGCCCGGTTCTCCAAAAGCCAAGGCGGCGAATAGCAAGCCGACCTTGGCGCCGGGGACGATGAAGACATCCTCGGGATGGACATCGTGACCCTGCTTTTCGTGATGCGCCGCAACGGCTTCGCGCAGGGTGAGATGCCCCGCAGCTTCGGAGTAACCGTGGGGACCGTTGCGTACGGCGCGCTCGGCCGCTTCGAGGATATGCGGTGCCACCGGAAACTTCGGCTCGCCGATGCCCAAGTTGACGATCTCGCGCCCGGCCGCCCGCAGTTCGTTCACACGGGCGAGAACCGAGAACGCGGACTCCGTTCCGAGGTGCTGCGCGCGCGCGGAGGCGCGGATTTTCGGGGGGCTCGCCCTCAGCCCTGTTCGCCTTCAAACGCGAAGCGTCGGTCCGCCGCCGGGATCTCCGCTTCCTCGAGCCCCAGCTCCTTGCGCACGAGGTTCGTACCGCGCACCAGGGCGATGCATTTGTAGTAGGCAATGCGTCGCGACATCCCCTCGCGGCCGAACCCGCAATCGGCGCTGATGATCAGGCGCTCCGGCGGGACGTATTCGAGCGCTCGGCGGATGATGTCCGCGATCATTTCCGGCCGTTCGACCGTCGTGCGCGTGTGATCCACGACGCCGATCGCGATCTTCTTGTCCGTCGGGTACTGCTTCAGCAGCGACATGTCTCGGCCGTGATTGCTCGCACCTTCGAGCATGAGTACGTCGGCGTCGAGGGCCAATAGGTACGGCAGGGACCGTTCATAGCTCGGGCGCTCCCAGTAGAAGCTCTGCTGGTTCGGATTTCCCCAACACGTATGCGCCCAAATCTCGGTGGCAACGCCGGCCACCTCGCGGTTGAACGCCTCGGTGTAGAACTCGAGATCCTTGTCGGTCGCCGGAGGCGTCGCCGCGCACGCGAAGTGGTGCGGGGGTTCCTCCACCTGAATCACCGGACAACCCGCGTCCGCCAGCTCTCGGAGCTCCTCGTTCAGGGCGTCCGCGAGGGCGAGGACGAGATCCTGGTCGCTCGCGTAGTGCTCGTTCCAGAGCATCATCGGCAGGCAGCTCGCACTGATCGAACCGAACTTCACGGGCCGCTTGGTCATCCGCTGCGCGGTCTTCCAAGCCGCCGTGAAGTGAAGCGGCCCGCGGGTCACGGGGCCGGTCACCGCCGGCGGGTGGTAAGCCTCCTGGACCTCGTAGAGGATGTCGCCCGGCGCCATATCGGCGTACTCGAGGAAGTGCGACGAGTCGCGAAACCCACCGATGCCGTTGAGACGCTCGATGGTGTAGAAGAACCACGAGCGGCCACCGACCTCGAGATCGAATCGCGCATCGCCATCGACGAGGATGTCGAGCCCGGCTCTTTCTTGTTCATTGATGTAACAAGCCACCGCGTCGGTGTATTGCTCGCGGTAGAGGGAATCACCCAGCGCCACTTTGAGGGGACGACCCCGCAGGCTCTCGGTGTACCACGCGGGGCGTGGAAAGGAACCCACCATGGCGGTGGGGAGCACGAGGTCGGCAGTGGCATTCAGCATCGTTACGGTTCTCCGCGGCGAGTTGACGGCGCTCCGAGAATCCTAACACCGCCGTCGACCGATCGACCGATAACCCGGGAAAGACCGAGGGAGAATTCGAGTCTGTCCGACGCACGCCGCAAGAACCTCCGTCGGGCGCTCCGCGCTCTCGGGGCGGTGTGTCTGCTCGTCGTCCTGTTCGTATGGGTCGACCTCGCGACATTCTGGGAGAGCCTGGCCGCACTGAGCCCCGGTGTCGTCCTCTTGCTCGTCGCCTTGGCGACTCTCGACCGTTTCTTGATGGCCGGAAAGTGGCGTCATATCGCCGCGGGCACCGGGTTTCACGCGCCGATGGGCACTTTCCTCCGCGCCTATTACGGGGCGTCCTTCTTGAGCTACGTCCTGCCGACGACGATCGGCGGTGACGTCTACCGGGGAATGCGCGGCGCACGGGAAGCCCCTCTGTCGCGCGTGTTGGCCAGCATGGTGATGGAGCGGTGGGTCGGGGTCTTGGCGAGCCTGGTCTTGGCCGGGGCGGGTCTGATTTGGCTCCTCGCTGGCCCGAGCGGCTCAGCCGTGTTGTCGCTCCCGGGCGGGTTGCCGGTCTGGCTCGGCGCCGGTCTCGCCGCACTGTTTGCGTCGCTGTGGTTGTCGTTCCAGCCGGGACCCCAGGCGGGGCTCCTGCGGCTGGCCGGGCGGCTCGGCCTCGCCGGCCCCATCGGGGCTTGGCTCGACGCCCACCGATCCTACGCCAGCCGGCCCGGCCTGCTGATCGTGAACGGCCTGCTGGCGCTTCTGGAGAACGGGGTCCAGATCGCGATCCTGTTCGTCGCGGCACGCGAAATAGGGGTGGAAAACGCCACAATCGAGCTGTTGTCCGTTATTTCACTCGCACGTTTTGTCCGGAGGCTGTCGATGTTGCTAGACGGGTGGGGTTTCTCCGAGGCTCTGCATATCCTCCTGTTTGGGTGGATTGGGATCGCCGGAGGGACCGCCTTGGCGATCTCCCTGGTGGGGCACGCGGCGGGCATCGTCGCCAGCCTTCCCGGGGCATGTTTTGTCTGGGTCGATCGTCGGGACGTGAGAGCAGCTGGTGAACGAGTCCGCACAAACGACGAAGCTTCTGCGCCGGTTCCTCGTCCCGAGGTGGTTCGTAACACTGTTCTACGCGATCCGAGATCGCGCGAAGGTGAGTCCTCGGGCGGAAGTTGAGCTGACCTCACGACTCACGTTTGGGCGCGGCGTCACCGTGAGTTCCTTCACCAAGATCAAGGCCAGCGAAGGGCCGCTCACCATCGGAGAAAAGAGTGGCTTCGCGACCGGCTGTTTCTTAAGCGCTGGGGCCGCTGGGCTCGACATCGGACATCACGTGATCTGCGGCCCGAACGTCGCGATCGTGTCCCGCCACTACCGCCACACCGAACTCGACGTGCCCTTCGAAGAGCAGGGCCAGGAGTCCCAAGGGGTCTCCATCGGAAACAACGTTTGGATCGGCGCGAATTCGACCGTCGTCGACGGTGCGGTCATCCGCGACAACACGATCGTCGTCGCAGGCAGTCTCGTGAATCGCCGCTATCCGCCGAACGTCGTACTCCAGGGCGCTCCCGCTCGCGTCATTCTGCGCCGGGGTAAGCCCGAGGACGACGCATGAGAGCGGCTGTTGTGCGACTGGTTGAAAAGGCGATTGCCGAACTCAACCAGGAGCTCGAATACGAAGAGCTCGAGAAAATCACGGAAGCCACGCGGCTGCTCGGCGGCGACGCCGGTCTCGACTCGCTGTCGCTGGTCGCGCTCATCGTCGCGATCGAAGAGGATGTCCAGGACCAGTTTGGCCGCCCCGTCGTTCTTGCGGACGAGCGGGCGATGTCCCGCAAGAACTCCCCGTACCGAACGGTGGGAGCGCTGGTAGATTTCGTCGTCGAGCGACTCGGTTCGTGCAATGGATGACGCCACGGAGCGCTCGCGCGAGGTCATGATCGTGACCGGGGCGAGTCGCGGAATCGGTCGCGCTCTCTGCGAGAACTACGCCGAGCGGGGCTTCGAGGTGTTCGGTTGCAGTCGCCGTGAGAGCGACCTCGACCACCCGCAGTATCACCACGCACTCGTCGATGTCGGCGACGAGGACGACGTGCTGAAGTTCGTGCGCGAGGTCGGGAGCGCGTTTGGGCGGATCGACGCGCTCATCAACAACGCCGGTGTCGCTTCGATGAATCACGCGCTTCTCACGCCCATGCGGACCGTCGAGAACATCCTGCGGACGAACGTGCAGGGCAGCTTTCTGTTCTGCCGCGAGGCCGCCAAAGTGATGATGAAGCGGCGGCACGGGCGCATCGTCAATCTGGCGACGGTGGCGACCCCATTGCGGCTTGAAGGCGAAGCGATCTACGCCGCTTCAAAAGCGGCGGTGTGCTCGCTCACCGAGATCTTGGCGCGCGAGTTCGGGGACTTTGGCATCACGGTCAACGCCCTCGGTCCCACGCCGATCGAAACCGATCTCATCCGCGGTGTGCCGCGCGAAAAAATCGATCAATTGATCGAGCACCAGGCGGTGAAGCGAATGTGTACGTTTCGCGACATCGCGAACGCGATCGACTTCTTCCTCGCGCCGGATAGCGACTTCGTCACGGGGCAGGTCCTGTACCTGGGCGGAGTCCCGGGCCGTTGACGCCCGACGCGTTCGTCGACCGTCTTCGGAAATTCGGCGATCGCAGCGCGCTCCTGTCGGATCGAGGAGAAGTTTCGTACGTCGAATTGCTGGCGGCGGTGGACCGCTTTGAGAGCGAGCTGTTGTCGCGCGGCGTGTCTCCCCGCGAGATCATCGCGATCGCCTCGGATTTTTCTCTCGAGGGAGTCGCGCTCCTACTCGCCGCGATGCGCTCGGGCGCCATCGCCCTGTTGCTCCCGACGACTTCGGCGCGGGAGCCCGTTCTGGCGAACGCGGTCTCCGCGCGTGGGATCTACGTCGAGATAGGTGACGGGGGTCTCCGTTGGCAGGGACTCGCCGCCGGAGACGCGCCGCCCGCGACCGTGACGGAATCTCTCGGGCCCGGCCGTGGCGGGTTCGCCATCTACACGTCGGGCTCTGAAGGATCGCCAAAAGCTGTGCTGCACGCCTCCTGGCGGTGGCTCTCGAAGTACGAACGTCGGGGCAAGCCGCTGCGTACGTTGGCGTTCCTGCTGTTCGATCACATCGCCGGCCTCGATACGCTCTTCTATACGCTCGGCGCGGGCGGCACACTCGTTCTCACCCGGGATCGCAGCCCGGACGGGGTGTGCGCGGCAATCGAGCGGTTCGGTGTCGAAGTGCTTCCGACGTCGCCGACGTTTTGCCGCCTGCTTTGCCTGGGGGACGCCCCCGAACGCTTTGACCTGTCGACCCTCCGAACCTTGGCGTACGGGTCCGAGCCCATGTCCGAGGCCACGCTCGCGGCACTGGCGGAGCGTCTGCCGGGCGTGGAGCTCGTGCAACGCTACGGCACCTCGGAGCTCGGCAGTCCGGCGAGTCGATCGCGGAGCGGTAAGAGCACCTGGCTCTCGATTCGCCCCGACGACCTCGAGGTCGACGTCCGCGACGGACTGCTCTGGGTCCGTTCCGAGCGAGCGATGCTCGGTTACCTCAATGCGCCCCAACCGTTCGACGCCGACGGGTGGTACTGCACCGGGGATCGCGTCGAACGCGATGGCGATTGGCTCCGCATCCTCGGGCGCGACTCGGACTGGATCAATGTCGGTGGCGAGAAGGTTTCGCCCCAGGAAGTCCGGGCCGTTCTCGAGGAGCTCCCCTATGTGCGATCGGCGCGCGTCGCTGGCTTGGCCCACGCGATTCTCGGTGAGGTGGTTCACGCCTCACTCGCGCTCACCGAGGACGCTCCGCGCGGAGCTGCACTGCGAAGAGCGGTTCGTGCACATTGCCGAGGGACGCTCGATCCGCACAAAGTGCCGGTCAAGATCGAGGCGGTGTCCGACGCGGAGACCCTCGGTGCGAAAGGTCGAAGGCTCGCTCCGAAGGGGTAGGCGTTCCTATCCGTTGACTCAGGTCAAGTAGGGAGCCGGATCGGGCGATGTCATCGGGGACCCCGTGCGCGGGTAACCCGGGAAACGCCCCATGCCGAAACTATTTATCCTTCCGTTTGCTTCTCCTGCCGACCTCGAGACGCTCGCGACTGCGGTGTCTCAGGCGATCCCGAGCGATGTGCTCCTGGGGGACCTCTCGCCGCCCGAGCAGGCCTCGCTCTGGGACGTCGAGCGGGTCGCCGGGGACTTCTACGTCTTCGGTCGCGGCAACTTGGGCCGCGGCAATTTGCCGGGGCGGAAGGACACCTGGGCGCGGGTCGCAGCCGGCGATGTGATGCTGCTCGCGACGGAAGGTCGCTACCGCTACGGCTTTCGCATCCTCGCGACGGTTACCGAGAAACTCGCCGACCGGATGCTGGAGGGCGCCGATCGGAAGCGATCGGTCGGCTCGCCCGCATTTCTCGTCAGCGAGCCCGAGGTGGTCGACCGCGCGATCATGAGTTCCATCGCCACGACGGCCGGGCCGGGCAACGCCCTCGGCGAAGTTCCCGAAGCCGCGATTCGCGCCTTGGAGAACTCCCACGGATCACTGGACGCGTTCCTGCGCGACGCGGTCGGGGCGGAGCGAACCGCGAGTTGCAGCGTTCCGACCGAAGAGGTCGTGCCGCCCTTGAAAGAGTCACCCCGGAAAGGGTCGAAGTCGGCCGCGCCGAAGAAAGAAATCGCGGATACCGGGGATCCCGAGCTCAACGAACGGCTCATCGCGAAAAAGAAACGCCGCCGAACGCGCGCAGCCGCGGTGCCGGAACTCGATCTCGAGTTGGATTTCGATCACAGCGCCGTGACAGGCGGGCTGGCGACCGCTCGGCGAGTGATGGTCGACCTCGCGGCGCTTTCGCTCGCACTCCTTCTTGTGTTCTCCCTCGTGCGCGGGTTGATGGCCGACCGGCTGTGGGTCGACCCGATCAGCGTGCCGCAGTCCATGGCCGCGGAAGGCATGGGTGAAACGTTCGTCGCGCTTCAGCTCGTCGACGCGATCGATGACATCCGCCTCGAGGTCTCGGAGCGCTCGGGGGAGGGCCTGCTCGGGAGTTGGGGTGTGGGCGAACCCGTCGCGACGGCGTCGGCCAGCTCCTGGGAACACCTTCTCGCGAATTTGCGCGGCCTCGTCGGCAACGCCGACCCTCATGTACGCGGCGGTTTGATGCGGCGAGCCACAGGGCTCGGCGCGAGGTTGCGCCTCGCCGGGGAGTCGATTTCGTTGGACGGTCCCGTCTACAACGATGCGTTCATCGACGACGCGGCCGAGGGCATCGTCCGCTACGCCGAGCCCGTCGTATTTTCGAGCTACCTCACACTGGCGGCCGAAGACGAACTCGGAGAGAAACGCTACGTGGAAGCGGAGCGTCTCGCTCGCGACGCCCTCGACTTGGCACCGGAGCAGGCGCGCGCCCACGTTGTGTGGGGGGCGGCGCTCGCGGGCTTGGGCAACCCCGAGGCTGCGATCGAGCATTATGAGCAAGCCGAAAGACTCAACGCCGAGCTCCCCATCCTGCATCGCCGTTGGGCCGAAGCCGAGCTCGCTCTGGGGGAGACGGCGCGCGCCGAAGAGCGCTTTGCCCGCGCAGTCACCGGCGAAACGGGCACCGCGACCTGGTTGACGGATTGGGCGGAGCTCCTCCGCGAGCAAGGTGCCTACCAGGAAGCGCAGCGTCACCTCGAACGGGCCACCGAGCTCGAGCCCACGCGCGCGTCGGCTTGGAACAACTGGGGCCTGGTGCTGCGGGCGCAGGGAGATTTTACGGGCGCACTCGCGAAGTACCGGCGCGCGGCGGAGCTCGATCCCGAGAACGCACAGATCTACTACAACTGGGGCAACGCGCTCAACGCGATGAAACAGTTCGACGACGCGATCGAGAAGTACAGCATCGCGGCGACGCGAGATCCGGAGTTTGCGCCGGTGCACAACAACTGGGGGGTCGCACTCGCGAGCAGCGGGAACCACGGTGCAGCCATCGACCAGTACCGTCTCGCCGTCGAACTCGACGCCGAATACACCGAGGCGATCAGCAACTGGGGGCTCGCACTTCACGAGCTCGAAGACTATGTCGGGGCGGAGGAGCGCTTCGCCGCGGCGAGTCAGATCGATCCGAACTCTGCGGCCGTGTACTACAACTGGGGACGTGCGCTCCACGCGCGGCGGCGGATCGACGACGCTGTGGCGAAGTACGAGCGAGCGATGGAACTCGATCCCGAGAGCTTTGCCTTTGTCGGCAATCGCATCGAAACGATGCGCGAGGATCGCTGACCCGAAAAGCCTCCGGGTTTTTTCACCCACTTCAAAAGTGGGGGTTTCTCGTACCTTGCGGAGGTGTCTGCGGCGCCTAACTTGCTCGGTCCCCGGAGAGACATGAGCGCCGCACCCGTCGCCAATCGATCGGACCGACTCCGCACCTCCGGCCGTCGGTCCCCTAAGCCGCGAACCGAGATCGTCGAAGCGACGCGCTTTCGTCGTGCCCGCGAACGCATGGTGCAGCGGCTGGCCGAGCGCGGCGTCGAAGACGCGCGCGTCCTCCGGGCGCTTCGCGACATCCCTCGCCACGAGCTCGTACCCGATGCTCTCCGAGAGCGTGCGTACGATGATTGCTCGTTGCCGATCGGCGGCGGCCAGACGATTTCCGCACCGTATGTCGTGGCATTGATGAGCGAGCGGCTCAAGCTCACGGGCTCCGAACACGTGCTCGAGATCGGCACCGGCTCCGCGTATCAGTGCGCGGTATTGGCGCGCCTCGCCGGACGCGTCACGTCGCTCGAACGATTGCCGTCCCTCGCCAATGGCGCGCGTTCGGCACTCGATCGACTGGGGATCGACAACGCCGTCGTGTACCTGGGCGACGGCACGCGCGGTCGCCCGGCGGATGGCCCGTTCGACGCCATTGTCGTCACAGCAGCAGGACCGGAAGTGCCCGAGCCTCTGCTCGACCAACTCGCCGTCGGCGGACGCTTGATCGGTCCCTTCGGGCCGAGAGACGCACAGCAATTGGTCCACGTGGAGCGCCTGGCCACCGGTCGACTGGCACAAACCACGGTCGCGTCGTGCCGCTTCGTCGATCTCGTGGGGGCCCACGGGTGGGCCCGCTAGCCCGCCGCACCCTGGCCCTTTTCGCTGCGGCGGCACTCGGCTTGGCGGGTTGCACGACGCCACCACCCAAGCGCAAGCGCGCAGTGATGCAGCCTCCGCCATCACCCACCCTACACACGGTAAAGCGGGGAGAAACCGTGTGGCGGATCGCCGGTTACTACGGCGTGTCCTCCCAGTCGATTATCCGGGCGAACCGGATCGCCGATGTGAGGAAGCTCCTGCCGGGGCGCAATCTACTCATCCCAGGAGGCCGCAAGAAGCCACCGGTTGCGGCATTGCCGCCGGCGAATCCGCGCCCGCCGCGTGGGAATCGGCTGACGTTCGCATGGCCCGTTCGGGGCACGCTGACCTCCCACTACGGACGTCGTTGGGGGAGACACCACCAAGGCATCGATATCGGGGCGCGCTCGGGAACGAAGGTGGCGGCGGCGGAACGCGGGCGGGTCAAATACAGCGGAAGCGGTCTCGGAGCGTACGGGAACGTCGTCATCATCGAGCATCCGGGCGGGTTCGAAACCGTGTACGCACACAACCGGCGCAATCGGGTGCGACGCGGTGACATCGTCCGCAAGGGTCAGGTCATTGCCGAGGTCGGCGCCACCGGGAACGCCACGGGTCCGCACCTCCACTTCGAAATTCGCTCGAACAACAAAGCCCACAATCCCATGCGCTATCTGCCCTAGCGCTCGAAAACGGCCCCGACCCACGGGGACTCGCGCTCTGGTATCCTGCCCGCGCTGCAACGCGGAAGGAAGCCCATGGATCACGCCGAGCTCCGACAGTTCGTCCGGGACATCCCCGATTTCCCTGAGGCGGGGATTCTCTTTCGAGACATCACGCCGCTGCTCCTTGAGCCCAAGGCGTTCGCCTCGGCTTTGGATGCGATCGCGTCGCCGTTCGTCGATGCGAGCATCGACCGTGTGGTGGGGATCGAGTCTCGCGGGTTCATTTTCGGCGCGCCGATTGCGGAACGTCTCGGCGCGGGTTTTGGTCTGGTGCGAAAAGCCGGGAAGCTCCCCTACGAGACGCACCAGAAAGAGTACGACCTCGAGTACGGCACCGACACGATCGAGATGCATACCGACACCGTCGCGGCGGGCCAGCGCGTTCTCCTGGTCGACGACGTAATTGCGACCGGGGGCACGGCGGCCGCGGCCGAGGCGCTGATCGGAGAGGCGGGCGGAACGGTGGTCGGCTGCACGTTTCTCGTGGAGCTCGACGCGCTCGGGGGTCGCCAGCGACTCGGCACGGCGCGCGTCCACAGCGTGATTCACTACTAGCCGAGGGCGAGGGAACAATATGCAGGTGCGAGATCGGGTAGCGGTCGTGACCGGCGGGGCGAGCGGGATCGGGCGCGCGCTGTGTTTGCGATTCGCGGCGGAAGGGGCGCGCGGCGTCGTGGTCGCCGACCGGAACGAAGCGGGTGCCAAGGATGTCGCCGCCGAGTGCGGCGGGCTCGCCGTCGGTTGCGATGTCGGAACGGAAAGCGGGATCGACGCCTTGGTCAAGGCCGCCGAGGCTCAGTTCGGATCGATCGATATTTTCTGTTCGAATGCCGGAATCGCTTCGGGGGGAGATCCTCTCGAGGAGCCCCTCGGCGAGTGGCAGCGGCAGTGGGACATCAACGTCATGGCCCACGTATTTGCTGTGCGAGCGGTTCTGCCGGGCATGCTCGAACGGGGAGAAGGCTACCTCGTACACACCGCCTCGATGGCCGGGATCCTGACGACCCACGGCAACGCCCACTACGCCGTGTCGAAGCACGCGGTCGTCGGGCTCGCCGAGTGGTTGGCCGTGACGTATCACGATCGCGGGATTCGCGTTTCGTGTCTCGCGCCGCTCGGGGTGCGCACGCCGATGCTGGGCGACCCCGACTCGCCCTGGGCGAAGCTCGCCGCGGGTGACATCAAGGAGCCCGAAGACGTCGCCCGCATGGTTCTCGAAGCGATCGAAGAAGAACGCTTTCTCATCCTCACCGACGAGAAAGCGCAGGTCTGGATGGATCGGAAAGCGGAGAATCTCGAGCGGTGGCTCGCGGGGATGCGACGCATGCAGGCGCGCATCGACGAGATGAAGATCGAGTTCGCAGCGGGTCGCGACGACTGAACCGAGCCCTTACCGCGGGCGACGAGCGGGCACCGGCGAGTTGATGATCGCGACTCCCGTGAGGATCAGCGCGCCGCCGGCGAGCTCCATCGCTTGAAAGCGGTCTCCCAGGACGATCACGGCCGAGAGAACCCCGAACAGCGGCACCAAGTACGCCGTCGATGACGCTCGTAGAGCGGAGCCCCGCCGCAAGATTTCCGACCACACGAGAAACGGAAGCGCCAGGCCCGGGAT
This sequence comes from Myxococcota bacterium, assembly GCA_965223705.1. Lineage (GTDB taxonomy): Bacteria > Myxococcota_A > UBA9160 > UBA9160 > UBA6930 > UBA6930. The sequence goes on from OZ245015.1 coordinate 2,132,018, forward strand.
CGAGGCGAAGAGCAGCGGGCCGATCGCCCGACCCGGCACCGCGTAGGCGCCGAGTCCGTCTTGCCATGCGGCCAGCAAGGCGAGCGCCGCGAAAGACATGAAGAGCTGGATCGACACGAAGTAGGGCGCGTCCGGTCCCGAGAGACCTGTCCGCTTGACGATGATCGAGCCGGAAGCCCAGGTCGCAGCGGCGAGAAGCACGAAGACAACGCCCAAGGGCTGAGCGGCGTCACCTCCGGACGGCGCGGCGATGAGGGCCGCGCCGACAAAACCGAGGGCCAGCCCCGCAAGGCCGCGACGGCTCGGCTTCTCCCCGAGAAACGGTCGGGCGAGGAGCACCATGAAGAACGGCATCGTGTTGACGAGCACCGATGCGAGGCTCGCGGAGATGTACTGCAGGCCGAACGTGAAACACGCGCTCGAGATCGTAGTGAGGTTGAGCGAGACCCAGAAGATCGTCCGCCACTGCCGACCTCGGGGCGGAGACTGGCCGTTCAGTAGCGCATAGCCCAGCAGGACGAGCGCGCCGACCGCGTTGCGCATCGCCGAGAGCGTGAAGGGCTCCCAATCTCGCAGCGCGAGCTTCATCGCGACGAAATTCGATCCCCAGCAGACCGACACCAGGAGGATGAGGGCCCAAGTCGGTACGCGGGGGGCCTGACTCACCGGACGTCGAAACGAAGCGCTCCGAGCGCGCCGAACTCCCCGACGTGTCGTCCCCGCTGCGCCGCCCGCGGCGGACCCAGCGAGCCACTCAAGAGGATCATTCCCGGCTCGATCGGGTAGCCCTCGCGGTGAATGTGGTTGAGCAGCCAGTGCACCCCTGCCCACAGCTCTTCGGGGTCCCGCAGCATGGCTTCGTGGACGCCTTCACCGTCGCGTGCGACGAGGATCTCGAGACCGGTCGTGAGCGAGTCGGGTTGTCGAGGTGGTCCGACGAGGTAGTGCGAAGCCAGCACGTTCGCCGCGATCAAGTCGCGTGGCTCGAGCGGATCGATCGAGGCGAGTGTGACGTCCGGAAGTTCGACGGCGGCTCGCACGGCGCGAATGTGAGCGCGTGTCGCCGATACGTCGGGCAACGGAGAACGAACGGCCGTTCCCACCTCGAAAGCGATCTCCGTCTCGAACCAAAGTCGGCGGAACGATGCGAGCGAAAGGCTCACGTCGCCTTCGAGACGACCCGACGCCGGCAGCACGCCGGCGATGGGCGCCGACAGCCCGACCCCATCTTGGGCGGCTCGGGTGGTGAAGCCGGCTTTGTAGCCGCCCGGCGTGAAGCCGCCGAGTCGGCTGGGCACGAACTGCTTTTGTACGCGGTACGCGGCATCGAGATCGAGGCTCGGCACGAGACCCGATACCGACGGCAACGGACGCGCTGCTTCAGCGGCGGACAGCAGCGCCGCGACGGCGTCCGCCTCGGTGCTTCGCGGTTCGGCGCTCGCCGAAAGAGCGAGACAACACGTTGCGAACGCTGCGATCCAGGGTTTCATGACAGCTCTCCACGGGCCAACCGAGTGCCCGCCACCATGTTGCGGAGCTTTTCGGCGGCCAGATATCGGGGAAGCGCAGAGAACCCGCAATCGGCGGTGACGCGAAGCCGAGCTTCGGGGATATGCGCCAGACAAGCGTCGATCCGACGAGCGACCTCCGAAGGCGGCTCGAGCCAGAAGTTCTTCACGTCGATGATGCCGGCTGCGATGTCGTACCGTTTCGCGAGCTCACCCGCGAACTCGAGCTCGATCATTCCGCGGTTCGCGAACTCGAGCATCAGCTCTTCGCAATCGATCCCGCGCAAGAGATCGTCCATCCACACAAGGCGACGGTCGGCCATCGGGCGACCCGCGTTGTTGCCGAAACAGATATGGACGCAGCGGCGAGCAGGAAGTCCACCGAGGAGCGCGTCGAGGCGCGGCGCCGCTTCCTCGACGAGAAGTTCGGGCGCCAATCGGGTCAAGCCCGGCTCGTCCACTTGGATGTAGTCCGCGCCGGCGGCGATCAAGGCTTCGATCTCCGCGCGCAAGGCTGCACCGAGCTCGTCGAGCACCTGGATTCGCGAGCGGTCGCCCGGATCGATCGACTGCATGAACGTAAACGGTCCCGGGAGCGCGATCTTCTTGGGCCGATCGGGCACCAGTCGAGCGAGTCGTTCGAATTCGGCGACGATGCCCAGGCCGTTCGGTGCGAGGACGGTTGATTCCGCGCGAAAGCTCGGCGCCATGTCGTAGCCGGCGATGCCCAGTCGGCGACTGGGAGCGACGCGCGACAGTCCGGCCAACCGGTCGAAGACTTCGTAGACGAAGCGTTGCCGGGAGAGCTCCCCGTCGGTGAGCACATCGACCCCGGCTTCGATCTGATCGGCGACCACGATCCGGGTGGCGTCTTCGACGAGCTCATTGGCGTCGTGCTCACCTATTTCACCGGATCGGACCTGACGCCGCATCGCGATGTACCAACCCGGTGCGGCGTAGGACCCCACGCCCAGGGTGGGGAGGTGCGGGAGCGCTTCCTCGTTCATCGACAACAACCTCTACGCAAGCGAACTTCGTCCCGCGTGCGGGTCTGTATACTCACCCGCGAGCCCTCGTAGCTCAGTTGGATAGAGCGGCCGCCTCCTAAGCGGCAGGTCAGAGGTTCGAATCCTCTCGGGGGCGCCACAGGCCCGCGTTGCACCTACACGTAGTGCGGTAGGACCTCTTTCCCGACTTTCTCCACCATCCGCTTCACTTCGTCAAAGGGAAGAAGCCCCTGATCGCCTTGCCAGATGAACCATTCGGGGTTCCCGGCCTCGATCAGTTTGTCCATGCTGCGGCGAATGTCGTCCGTGCTTCCCGCGAGCGCGAAATTCGCGTCGATCAACCGCTCGGGGGTCACCTCGCTCGGAGGCATGGGGGCCTCTCCGTATTTTCGGTTGTCTTCCTCGGTACGGAATGCTTCGGTGAAGCCGAAGTGGTGGAAGAAGTTCCGAAACCCGTAGCCGCACATGCCGCCCGAGAGAAGCTTCTTCGCTTCCTCGACGTCGTGCCCCGGGTAGATACCGCGCAGCACGCCGATGGATTCACCCAGTTCGAGATCGCGACCGATCGACTTCGCCTCCTCGACGTGGGTTTCCGCGAAGAAGCGCACTTGCTCGAAGTCGGACACGAACAGCGTGGGAACGATGTTCTCCCGCGCGCACCAGCGCACCGTCGCTTCGCTCATCGAGAAAGCCTGGAAGAGAGTCGGATGCGGCTTCTGATAGGGCTTCGGAACGATATCGATCGCGTGGATGTTGCCGTTTTCGTCGAGCTCGCCCGGAGAGCCGTGATGGCGCGTCCACTCGTTCGCCAACCACGGTGTCCCCGTCTCGTAGGGGAACGGGTACTCGTAGTGCTTGCCTTTGAACCGGAAGGGCTCGTCCTTCCAGGCGAGCTTCAGGATCTGGAACACTTCTTCAAAAGCTTCGCGATTCTGCTTATCGATCTCGCTCTGGTCGCTGACCGTCGCGCCGATATGAATCTTCTGGGCCATCTGATTGAGCCAGCGCGACTGGTAGCCGCGGGCAAATCCCACGTGCGTGCGGCCTTTTGTCAGCTGATCGAGCCACGCGATCTCAAGCGCGAGTCGCAGCGGATTCCAACCGGGAAGGACGTACCCGATCGGACCGACCTTGAGTGTCGACGTTGCGTTGATGACGTGCTGGGTCAGGACCGGGAGCGACCCGATCTCCAGGCCTTCGGTGTGAAGGTGATGCTCGGGAAAGGCGACGCCGGTGAAGCCCAGGTCTTCCGCCATCCGCGAGATCTCGACCACTTGGTCGAACATTTGCTGCCACCGTTCGGTGTGGTGAGCGATCGGTCGCAGCTCTTTCCGCTCTTGCGGCGTCGCCGGAAGGGAGGGGAGGAAGAAGTACATAAACTTCATGGGCGGGCTCCTTTCGCTGCGGTTGATTATACCCGGTTCTCACCGGAGGCCCGGATAACGGCCCTCACGTATCGCTTCGCAAAACCATCGCGGACGTCGGCACGGCGTTTCCTGCCGCGACAAACGCGTGTTGGGCGCCCTCGACCTGGGACACCGCTTCCCCGCGGAGTTGGCGAACCGCTTCGAGGTTGTTCTGCATCCCGTGTAGATAGCCTTCGGACAAATTGCCGCCGCTCGTGTTCAGCGGGAGGTCGCCATCGGGCCAGCGCAGGCGTCCGCCGGCGATGAAGTCTTTGCTCTCCCCGCGCGCGCAAAAACCGTATTCCTCGAGCGCCATCAAAACAAGCGGCGTGAAGTGGTCGTACAAATAGAGGACGTCGATGTCTTTCCGGTCGATGCCCGAAGCTCCGAACACGCGATCGCCGATCACGGTCGCTTCGGTTTCCGGGCTCTCGACGTTCTTCACCACTTCGCGGTGATTGAAGGCGCCGCCGCCCATGCTGCCGGCGACGATGCGCACGGGTTTCGCGCGCAAGTCCCGGGCACGCTCGAGGCTCGTGATGATCATCGCGACGCCGCCGTCGGTTTCGAGGCAGCAATCGAGGAGTCTGAGCGGTGAGGAAATCATTCGAGACGACTGGTGATCGTCGAGCGTCATCGGTCGATTGAACATCATCGCAGCGGGGTTCCGGTTCGCGTGGCTGCGACACGTGACGGCGATCTCCCCGAAATGGAGGCTCTCGGTGCCGTAGAGATGCATGTGCCGACGCGCCGCCAGGGCCACCATCTGCGCGGGAGAAAACAGGCCGTAGGGCGCGTGGTAGGCGGCGGGTCCGCGCGCGCCGCGGCTTCGCGACGCCTGGCCGAAACGCGGCGTCCCCCGACCCGAGCGTTCGTTCATCGCCCGGAACGCTACGACGGTGTCGGCCTGGCCCGTGGCTACGGCCATCGCAGCGGCGAGAACGACTCCGACGGAAGCTCCGCCGCCGAACGGGATTTCGGCGAAGAAGCGAAGCCTCGGGATGCCTAAGTTCGTCGCGAGTGCCACCGGGTCGTTGTTGTCCCAGCTGAACTTCGCGATGCCATCGACATCGCGGGGCGTGAGTCCAGCGTCGGCAAGGGCGGCGAGAATGGCCTCGGAAGCGAGCTTGAGTTCGCTCCGTCCGGAATCCTTCGAAAATTCGGTGCTGCCGATTCCGGCGATCGCGCCGAGGTCTTTGTGCGCAGCGGTCGCCGTCAAGCTAGGCCGCCGTTTCTCCCGGCAGGAACACGCACGTCGGACAACCATCCCGCTCGAAGGCTTCTTCGGCGGCGTGCTGGTCGGCTTCGCATTGGTACTGGGGTTCCGATTCACGCTCGCCGCGGTTATCGCCCGAGCCTCCGCTTTCCCCGCTGCGGTCGTTGCCGGGGCGCATCACGCCGTCCTTCCAAGCGTCGTCGTCGGACCAGCGGAAGGGCAGCGTCAGGACCGAGCCCGGCGTTCTGAGGAGCGTGAACCCTTCGAGTGCCCGGAGGATCAACTCGCGCTGCAGCTCGGGTTCGTTGGGCTTGCCTGCGGTGTGGCCCAAGGGGTAGTCGACGAACGCAGCCCGCGGCGGGTTGGCGGCGCGCGTGATCGAGAGGGCGCTCGTCAGGGAGAGCGTCGGGATGCCGCGGGATTCGATCTCTCGTGCAATCAGTCCGACCGACTGATGGCAGACCGGTCAGACGGGAACGAGCAGGACCAGATCGACTTCGTCTTGTTCGATGCGGTCCGCGATCGCCGGCGCCAGTCGCGAGGTGACCTGTCGGCTCGAGTAGATGCCGCCCATGAAGGCGTAGGCGTTCCGCGAGACTTCGCCGATCGCGCCTTCGCGCGCCAGGTTGCGAAGCGTTTCCAGAGGGAAGACGACGTTCGGATCCTCCCGAGCATCGGTCAGGTCATAGGCGAAGTGTGTGGCGCGGAGCGCGTCGCGCGGCGTGTCGCGATCAATCACCCGAAAGCTCAAATCGTCGCGATGGTGAAAGGCGATCTGACCTTCGACGTAGATACCGCCCGATCCGATCAGCCCGACGCGCGACTCCGAAAGTGGCTTGCGCACCGGCGCCCAGGGCGGCGGGGTCTCGCTGTGCACCCAGCGGTAGGTGGGGTAGCCCAGGCTGTCATACAAGACCCGGGTGCGTTCCAGATAGTCGACGGGAGCGCGCATTCCAGCAGTTTCGCACAACGCCGGCGCGAACACCGGCCGCTCGCGCGGGAGCGCTAGTGCGCGGCGGGGGGCGAGTCGGCAGCGCCCTCGCTGAACTTCTCGTCTTCCGCGGCCTCGGGGTTGTCGTAGATCCGCATGAGCTCGATCTCGAACGCGACCATCGCGCCCGGGAGCACCTGGCCGGTGCGGCCCTGATCGCCGTAGACCTGCTCTGACGGGCAAGCGAACTGCACGCGGCCACCGACCTGGACCCGGGGCAGGACCTCGTTCCAGCAAGGGAGGAAGTACTTCGTCTGCGCGAGGGTCGGCTCGTCCGCTTTGAAGGAGTTCACAAGCTCGGTGCCGTCACGCAACCAAGCGCGCGAGTGAAGTTGTAGCCATTGGTCTTCGGTGGGGTATCCGCCGTCCCCCGGCGTCATCGCGAGAATGACGATGCCCGTGTCATCGAGGTAGGACGCACCCTCCCGAGAGCCGAGTTCTGCCAAGTGCTTACTGCTCGCGGCTTTCTCGAGATCGATCCGTTCTTGCGCCCGCTCCTTGGCCATGGCCTGGAGACCCAGGGCGAGATTCTTCCGATCTTCTTCCTTGAGCAGGACCTGGTTCGCGAGCTGGTCTTTCGCACCCTTTGCCAGCATCTCTGCCTCGGCCGGGGTGAAGTAGTAGTGCCGGAGGTCGGACACGATGACCCGACCCAAACCGTAGGCGAGCACTTCTTCGTGCGTCGGCTCGGGCGGAGTGGCGGCCTGTGTCGGCGCCGGCGCGGGTTTGGCCGGCTGGGGTCGAGACGTAGAGCACGCCAGCACCAGGACCGAAGCCATCATCAATACCACTGTGAAAACGATGCGCGCCATGCGGCCTCCCTAAGCTCGTCGAGGGTTCCTATCGGTCGGAATGCCCCGTCCCGTGAGCGTTCGTACGCGCCCGAAAAACCATGCCTTGGCCTCGCAACGTCGCCGTCGGGCGCGAAGCCGCGAGGAAGACAGCCTGCCCGCGGGAAAACTCCCTCGCCACCTCGTCGATGCGCAACTTGCCTTCGACGCAGAGCAGAATCTCGGGCCCACCATTCGGCTCGAGCGTCGCGCTCGACCGGCCGCCTAGCGACGTCCGTTCGAGGCGGAAGGCCTCGACCGGTGTCTCGTAGGCGGACCAACCCGCGGATGTCTCGAACTGACGGACGATCGGGTTTCCACCCGTACCCCGGTCGAGCACTTCGAGTAGCAACTTGGGATGGACGGCCTTTTCGGTCAACCCGGCGCGCAAGACGTTGTCTGAGTTGGCCATGATCTCGACGCCCGTTCCGTCGAGATACGCGTGGATTTGGCCGGGTCCGAGAAACAACGCTTCTCCCTCGCGTAGATCGTGCCTCGCCAGAAGGAGCGGCGCGGCAATCCCCACATCGGAGGGGTAGCGGTCCGCCAGGCGCGCGGCGAGGGCGTACGCGTCTCCTTGCTGCGCGAGTCTCCGACACGCTTTCGCCAACACGTCGGCGAATACTCGACGCTCTTCCGGTGTTCGCGACAGCAGGTCCCCGAGAATCTCGGCCGGCTCCTCGTCCTCGGGAGCCCGTGGGAGCTCGTCGCGTAGGGGGTCCCAAAGCCGACGGCAGGCCGCGGGCGTGAGAAAGCCGCAGAGCGCCGAGAACCGCGAGAGCGCGACTAAAAGCTCAGGCTTGGCCCGAGGATCGGCGAACACGCGCTCACGGCCGCTGCTGGCCCGCTCATCCGCGTATCCCTGGGCGGCGCGTTCCTCCGGCGGATGCACCTGCAACGAGAGCGGCGCGGCGACCGCGAGAACCTTGAGAAGAAACGGCAACTCTGACCCATAACTTGCTGTGATCTCGGGGCCGAGTGCGAATGTCGCATGATCCCGAATCCATGCGCGGAGAGGCTGCCAGGTTTCTCCGATAAGAATTCTCGAAGGGTCGCTTTCGTGAGCGCCAATCCAGAGTTCCGCCCACGGAGCCCCGTCTCGATTCGGCTGGCCGAGCAGGTCCGGAAGCACATCGCGCGAGCCCCACGCGTAGCGCTTCACAGGGTTTTCCAGGGCGTAGCACCAGTCCACGGTCGAGCCGTTCCTCAAGCGCCGCACTTGGGGGGCCGAATCCCCCCGAGAGGGCGCCGTGTCGCGCGCTCGGAGAATGCCATGCTTTCGAAGCTTTGCCGGATCGTTTGCCTCGCCACCTTGCTTCTCGCTGTCGGCGAAAGCCGAGCCCAGGTTTACCAGTGGCTCGACGGCGAGGGCACACCGCACTTTTCCGACCGCCCCGAGGACGTTCCGCCGCAGTATCGCGACCAACTCGCGAATCCCAAGGATCCTTTCTCGGACGCTCCGCCGCTGAACGTCATGCCGGGCTTGAACGGTCCGAAAGTCCCGGAAGACGGCGCAAGCGCGGCGGCGCCCGTCGCCCGACCCCAACCAACCGACTTGGGCGAGCTGGTGAAAATGGGGTGGGGCCAAATGACGCCTTCGCAAATCGCGTTGGGGATCGCGGTCGTGATCTTTCTCGTCGCTCTCGTGTGCGCGTTCGCCGCAGCCCTTCTGATGGTGGCCTGTCGGATCTGTCGCGATGAGCCGCTGCCCTTCGGTCGCGGCATGGGCATCTCGTTCGCGCAGCTACTGGGGGGTGGCGCCGTATTCGGCCTCTTCGCGTTGGCCCTTGGCGCCGGCGCGGCGAGCCAATCCGGGAGCTTTGTCGCTAACGTCTTCCTCAGTGCGGGTATTCTGCGCGGCATGCACAGCGAGTCGTTCGGCAAGGCTCTTGTCGTGAGCCTCATGTCCCTCGTGCTGAGCACCGTCGTCGGTTTCGCACTGGGTATCGTCGCCGTGTGCGCTGGAGTCGGAACCTCGCTGGTCGGATCCATCCCTTGAAAGACCACGGTTGGTGGCCTTATCTGGCCCCGTACGGGCTGTTTCTCATCCTGGTCGAAATCGGTTCCCGTCTACCCGAGACCCTCGCCGGGGTGATGCTCGCGGTCAAGGTCGCCGTGCCAGGGGCGTTGTTCGTCTGGTTTTGGCGATCGGGCTCGTACCCCGAGTTGCGCGGGTACCGGCCGAGTGCCGCGGAGGCGGCCAGCGACGTCGGCTGGGGGATCGGCATCGCGGCGCTCTGGACGGTGCCCATTGTCATGGTGAGTGCGCTGCCAGGGCCCGAGCCGGACAGCGGCTTCGACGCCGGCGTGTTTGGATCGGACCGGGAAGTCTGGGCGTATCTCGTGCGCGGCATCGGGTTTGTGTTGGTGACGCCCTTCGTCGAGGAGCTCTTCGTCCGAAGCTTCTTGTTGCGGTTTGTCGATGTCTACAAGTCCCGCGGCGATTTCCGGGACGTTCCCATGGCCCGCTATACGCCGTGGAGTTTCTGGGTCACGGTCGCATGGTTCACGTTCAGCCACGTGCCCTGGGAATTCGGCGTCGCGTTTGCCGCGGGAATCGCTTTCAACCTACTGCTTTACCGGCGCGGTCACATCGGCGCGCCGATCCTTGCGCACATCGTCGCAAACGGCGCAATCTTTGCGGCGGTGATGGTGGGCGCGGTGCCCCGGGGATTTCTCTAGAGACCGCCGCGGTGACCGAGACGAACGCGCATGCAGACGTGGGTCAGCTCTTCGGTCGCCTTGCGCACGGCCTCGGGGCCACCCTCGTCGCACGCGGCGGAGAGTCGGAGAGCCGATCGCTCGAGAGGGGCGTAGCCCAGGGAGCGGGCTTCCGCTGAGAGCTTTTCGCTCAGGCGCTTGAGTTCGACCGTGCGCCCGGCGGTCTCCGCGTCCTGGCATTCGTCGATTCGCTCGCCGAGCTCGAGCACGAAGGCCTGCAGACGTTCTTCGTAGTCGGGGTGATCGGCGAGAGCCGAGGTGATCGCGGGTGCCGAGCGGGACGCCATGGCGCCATTCATCGGCCGTTTCGCTCGGCCGCTGAAGCGCTTGCGCGGTCAGATGGTGACGCGGTGGGGAGCGGCCAAGAGGGCGCGCGGGCGCCCGTTTACCGAGCGCACGACAAAATCCTCGTCTCGGTGACCGGGATCGAGTCGACCGACCAAGCACAGCTTTCGCAGAAGGCGATCCTTGGCGGCGGCCACGCTCGGGTCCTGGCCCATGGGCTCCTCGCCGGCGCGTCGGAAAAAGATCTCCGCGCCGTCGCCCCGGAACCACAGGGCCACCGGGTCGGGACTGAGACGCCGCCGAGCGAGGAGGATCGCCGTCGCGAAATGCCTCCTCGCCCGCTTCGCGAACCGTTTCGGGTAGCGGATCCGGAAGAACTCGTCGTCCACATCGAGTTCGGGCGTGTCGATGGGATCACCCCGTCCGAGACGCGCCGAGAAGTCGGACGCGTGGAGCCCGTACACGACCTGGCCTTGCCACTCTCCCCACGCGACACCTCGGTAGCGACGGCCGTCGCGACTCGATACCCGCAACACGTGAGCGGCGTCCCTCCGGGCCATACGGCGAATCTCTCGGCTAACGCCGACCCAGTGCCGGCGAGCCTCGAGGAATTCGCCCCGGCTGAACGCCCGGAGGAAATGCGCGCGATCGGTGATGCGCGCCCTCGCGAGGTAACGCTCGAACCGGGCCAGTTCTCGCCAGCGAGAACGGTCTCCGATGCGCGCCCGGAGCTGGGCGCGTTCGAAGTCGGTGATCCAGAGCTGCCCGTCGGCGTCGAGGAGAATGTTGTTGGGTGCGAGGTCGCGCTGAAGGAGTCCGGCCTCGTACAGATCCCGGCAGAAACTCCCCAGGGCGCTGGCGAGATACGGTACGGGTTCCGCGGAGAGAAGCTCGGGGAGTTGGGCCAAGTCCCGCGCGCCGTCGAGGAAGGACACGAGGAGCCAGCAGGTGTCGAGTTGGCGGCCTTTGTAGAACTCGCCCGCCGCGATGATTTCGGGGGTCCGGATCCCTCGACGGGCGAGCTCCTCGGAGATGCGGAGCTCGCGATAGGCCTTCGAGCCGCGGACGCGCCGGGCGTAGCGGTCGGCTCCGGCATACCGGAACGTCTTGAGAACGTGGGTCGGCCGGGTTTTGTCTTGTAAGTCCAGGAAGTAAACCGACTTCTGTCGGGTGTACTTCACATTCTCGGCCCCGGCGTGGAGTTGTTTCCAGGCCGCCTCGATGACCTCGGCCGCAAGGCGCGGGTCTTGGCCGGCCCGCAACCACCAGCTCGCGTCGTGCCGACGCAAGGTCGGGCGGGGACGGAACACGCTCATGGCGAGAGGCTACCACGGACGCGGCGTCTTGACGGATTCCATGTCGAGGGCGAGGGTCGGTCCATGGATTGCGCTTCGTGTGGTGCCTCGATCGAGCTCGCGGCGGGCGAACGAGTCGGCTTCCGGGATTCCTGCGACGCGTGCGGCACGGATCTCCACAGCTGCGTCCACTGTAGGCATCGCGACCCGGCCGCCTACAACGGTTGTCGGGAATCGTCGGCGGAGCGGGTCTCAGACCCCGAACGAGCGAATCGCTGCGACTACTTCTCCCCCGCGTCGGCAGGCGAGCTGCGACCGCAGACCGCGGCCGAAAACCCGCTCGATGCGTTGTTCAAAAAGGGATGAGTCGTCGAAGGAACGCCGAGTCTCCCGGGAAACACGGCTCGCGGCAGCCCCCGCCGGTCGACTACCGGGCCCGCGACACGTGGACCGTCTTCAAGATCATGGGCGAGTTCGTCGAGGGCTTCGAGACCCTGCGCCCGATCTGGCCCTCGGTCTCGATCTTTGGCAGCGCGCGGCTCCGCGAAAAGACCCGGCTCTACCGACAGACCCAGGACATCGCGCAGCGCCTTTGCGAGGCGGGTTTCTCTGTCATCACCGGCGGCGGCGGCGGTGCCATGGAGGCTGCGAACCGCGGCGCCGCCGAGGGAGGCGGTCGTTCGATCGGGCTGAACATCAAGCTTCCGTTCGAGCAAATTGCCAACCCGTACGCCGACGTCCAGATCGATTTCGATTTCTTCTTCGCCCGCAAAGTGATGTTCGTGAAGTACGCCTGCGGCTTCGTCGGGATCCCGGGCGGCTTCGGCACGCTCGACGAGATTTTTGAGGCGCTCACGCTGATTCAGACCCGAAAGATCTCGTCGTTCCCCGTGGTGCTCTTCGGTCGGGATTTCTGGAGCGGGCTGGTCACGTGGCTCGAGGACGAGCCGCTGCGCCGACGCATGATCTCTCGGAGCGATCTGGCGCTGTTCACGGTGACCGACGACATGGACGAAGTCGTCGAGGTGATGCGCACGCACTACGAGCGCATGAAGCGGCGCTCCGGAGACACGCCCTAAGGAGTCTCTCGAATCGGCACCACCACCGGCGACGGCCTCGCGACACCCAGTTAGCTCGCGGGCCTTTCCTCGGGCCAGTGTTCCCCGACGACTCGGTCGAACTCGGGGGCGAAGGAGAGCAGGCGACTTCGCGCTCCTGTGAGATCGTCGGCGAGGAGCGGTGTACTGATGCGCATCAAGGCGCCGTCGGCGCGCCCGTGGAGCAAGCGTCCCAGCATGCGGTCGAGGTTTTGATCGAGACCGCTGACGAGGCCGGTCGCCCGGTGGCTCCGATACCAGAAGTGAACCAACCGCCGCTCGCCCTCGCGCGTCACCTGATACTCGTTCACGCGAAGATCGCTGTCGCGGCCGACGCGAAGGACTCGACTCTCCTCGATACCCCAGCCGGCGCCGGTATAGCAGCCGCGCGGCGTGTGCTCGGGCCGACCCCCGCGGTTTGTGCCGTAGTAGCCGACGTAGGACCAAACGAGGTGCCCGGTCGCGTGTCGGAACAGACGTTGGACGTTCGCGTCCGCGTTGAGGACCGCTTCGACGGTGCCCCCGACGGGAATCGCTTCGCTCTCCCAGCCGGGAAACTCGAGCGGGAGGGCTTCGAGGCGGCTCGCATCGACTTCGAGTGTCGGTTGCACGCCGAGGGACCATGCGGAGACACCGGCGAGCGCCAGGGCACCCACCAGCGCGAGCGTCTTCAGGGTTTCTCGGTTCATCGTGTCAGGTTCCCCTCGGAGACGTCGGATGGGAACGGTCCCCGCTTGAGCCGCCTGCGTGTCGGAGCGAGAGGAGCGCTGCCAGGGCGATCGACAACGCCCAGGGCCCGACGAGGAGGGTTCCGCGGGCCGCGTCGGCGTCGCCTCCCGCGAGCAGCGCGACGGCGATTGCGACCAGCACCGTCTGGATGGGAAGCGCCGCCAGGGCCGCGATCCCGCAGCGCAGGCTCGCGCGCCAAAGAGCGGTCTTGCGCAGCGCGTCTCCGAGCCAGACGGCCGAGGACAAGCCGACGGCGAGGGAATAGCCCGCATCGAACGGGCTGAGCTCGAGCCGAGCGCCGTCCGCCAAGAAGAGGGGCCCGCTCGGGGCCTCGCTGGGGAGTCCCAGGGCAGCCCCGAGCCCCGAGCCGGCCGCGGCCTGGATGGACTCGAGGGCCGGGGTCCCGAGCTCGATGAGGCTGTAGGGAAGGGGGACGCACCAGAACGCGAGGCAGGCGCTCTGGAGACGCGGCCACCCCTGCCAGGCGGCCATCCCGAGGCACGCCAGGGGGATCGCCGAAGTGGCCAGACCTTCGACGCCCGCGGTCAGGGCCGCCATCTGAATGACCAAAGCGCCGGCGAGGAGCGCGGCACCCAACGTGGTGCGTCGCTCCACCCGATCCGATCGCCACGCCGCGATCGCGAGCCAGGCCAGCGAAAGCGCGTAGATGCGCTCAGCACTCGATTCCGCGAGCGAGCGCCACCAGTGGATGAGGCTCGGCGCGAACGCAAACAGGAGCGCCAACCACAGCAGGGCGTTCCAATGGCCCGGAGCCATACGTCGGGGCGGGTCGGCGGTGTCGTCGTTCGCTCGCGTCATTCGCAACGTTTGGGTCGGCGCCTCACGCTCATTCCTGGACCGGCCGAAATGAGGCTTCCGACGCCGGTGTCGCGAACCAGTATCGTAGCGGTGTGGTAAGTCGGGCCGGCCGATCGAATTAATTTCCCGTGGGGACTTCGGTGACTCTAGCTCTCGGCATGTTGCTCGTCTGCGCGGCGTGGGTGGCGTTTGCCTTCGTCGGCTACCCGCTCCTCATGGCGGCGCTGGCGCGCGTGTCTCCGCGATCGTCCGAACGAGCGGTCGCAACGTTCCCCTCGGTGTCGGTGATCGTCGCAGTTCACAACGGGGGCCGGCATCTGCAGAAGAAGCTCGAGAATTTACTCGAGCAACGCTACCCGGCCGAGCTCGAGATCGTGGTGACGTCTGACGGCTCCGACGACGACACGGAAGCCATCGCGCGCTCCTACGCCGGACGCGGTGTCGTACTCGTCGCGAACCCGGATCGGAAGGGGAAGGAAGCGGCCCAGGCCGCTGCGATCGAGGTCGCGCGAGGAGAAATTCTGGTCTTCACGGACGTCACCGCCGCCCTCGCAGAAGACGGGCTCGAAGCCATCACGGAGCCGTTCGGCGATCCACAAGTGGGTGCCGTGAGTAGCGAGGACCGCGTCGACTCCGCCGAAGGCGAGGGTCTCTACGTACGCTACGAGATGGCCCTGCGTCGGGCGGAGAGCGCCGCTTCGACGTTGGTGGGATTGTCGGGTTCTTGTTTTGCGGTGCGCGCGAACCTCGCGCGGCCGTGGCCTTCGGATCTGGCCAGTGATTTTCGCACCGGTCTCGAGGCCGCTCGACGGGGTTACCGCGCGATCTCCGAACCGCGGGCTCGCGCGCATTTCAGCGTCATTCAAGGCGCTGGTGCCGAATGGACTCGCAAGGTGCGAACCATTCGGCGCGGTATCGCCGTGCTCGCGGCGTATCGCGACCTTCTTCACCCGAAGTTCGGGCGCGTGGCTTTCACGCTCTGGGGGCACAAGGTCGCGCGCTTTACGGCGCCGTTCGCCATGCTCGGAGCGCTCGCTGCGCACATCACTTGGAGTCTTGGCGTCGGCGGTGTCGCGACGGCGACCTTGATGGTTCATGCGTCGGCGTACGCCCTGGGCTCGGCCGCGCTCTTCTGGGAACCGGTTGCTCGGATCGGCGTCGCGCGCCTGCTCGGCTTCTTCCTGCTCGTCAACGCGGCGACCCTCGTCGCCTGGTCGTATCACGCCACGGGTCGGCGAGCGGTCGTCTGGCAACCGACACGTCGCTGATGGAATGGACACGTCTACCGCCGCTCGACGGCTCTTTCCGCGTAGGAGCCTGGCTCGCCGAAATGCGCCGCGGGCGGCGCGAGGAGCGCCTGATCGAGTTCTTGCTGCACGCGACGGCGGCGAACGTGGTCTCCCTTCACGCTTCGGGTCGGGAAGCGCTCCGAACGATGCTCGCCTTCGTGCCGCGCCGTTCGGGCGCGGAGTCGGAGATCCTGCTCCCCGCGTACACCTGCTTCTCGGTGGCGGCGGCGACCGTCGCCGCCGGGTTGCGGGTGCGCCTCGTCGATGTCGATCGCGACGGTCAGATCGCGCGTCAATCCTTCGCAGAGCAGAGACTCGACAATGTCGTGGGCGTCCTGGTCTCGAACTTGTTCGGTCTCCCAGAACCCATCGCGGATCTGCGGGAAAAACTCGAACCCCTCCGCATTCCGGTCATCGACGACGCCGCCCAGAGCTTTGGTGCGAAGGATTCCGAGGGCGCCGTCGGCGCGCGCGGCGACCTCGGCCTGCTGAGTTTCGCGCGCGGAAAACCCTTGGCGGGACTGGGCGGCGGGGCCGTCGCGTGGAAGACCGTGCCCCCGGTCCGACAGCCCGCGACCGTTCCGGTAGCGTCGGGCACGTTCGGGGCGCTCTGTCGGGGCATCACCCTCGAAGTAGCGCGCCATCCGGCGGTATTCCGGTGGCTCTCGGAGGTGCCCGCCCTGAAGATCGGAGAAACACCTTTCGATCCGGGGTTTCGCCGCGGCGGCCTCGACGCCGGTTCACTGTTCGCCGTGGCCGCGAATCTCGGTCGCGTCGCCGAAGCGGCGAGCGCGCGGAGAGGGAGGGCTCGCGACCTCGGACGCGGGCTGGCATCCGAAACGGCGTTCCGTCCGCTTCTCGATGGGGACGGGAGGAGCGGCGTGTTTCCACGCCTAGCGGTCGTGGCGCCGGATGAGGCGAGTCGCGACGGCGCGCTCGCAGGGCTCCGCGCCCTCGGCGCCAGTCGTTTCTATCCGCACAGCTTGGCCCGCATCCCTGGCTTGCAGCGCTACCTCGTGGGCGAGACCGACACGCCGGGCGCGGACGCGTTGGCGCGCCGTCTCTTCACCCTTCCGACCCACGAGCGGGTGGGGCCGGCGATCCGTGAGCAGATGATCGCGCGCCTTCGAAAGATTGAGGCCGCCTAGGAACGAACCAGGGCCGGCCGTGCAGCCGGCGGATGCGCAAGGTATCGCGCAGCATCCGTGTCGTATCCCGCACCAGACGGAGCTTCGAGCCCGGTACCTCCGTCCAGGCGATCGGAAGTTCTGTCACCGAGTAGCCGCGACGCCGCGCGAGAACGAGGAACTCGACGTCGAACGCGTACCCAGACAGCTGGAGCTCCGGGAAGAGCGTCTTCGCGATATCGCGGCGGATGAGTTTGAAGCCGCACTGCGAGTCGCGTATCCCGGGAAGTAGCCAGCGAGATACCAGCCACGCGTAGATGCGACCCATCAGGGCGCGGGCCGTGCTGCGCGCGACGAGGCCTCCGCCGGCATAGCGCGAACCGATCACGATGGCTTCGCCGTTGCGCGCGCGCTCGAGAAAAGCGTCGAGCTCTTCGATGGGAGCGGCGGCGTCGGCGTCGTACAAGAGGATGAAGCGGCCCGCCGCGTGGGCCACGCCGGTCGCGATGGCAGCGCCTTTTCCCCGGTTCTCGCTGAATCCAACCAGGTGCAGGTCGCGCATCTCGTGGAGACGCTCGGTTACGCATTCTTGTGTGGCGTCGCGACTGCCGTCGTCCACGACGATGATCTCGCCGCGCAGCCCGCGGTCGGCAAAATGTGCGGCGAGTCGATCGAGCGTCGGCCCCAGCCGCCGCTCTTCCTGGAATGCCGGGATCACCACACTGACCTCGGGTGTTCTACCCGCCAGCCATTCGGGTGTTCCGGACGCGCGCTCCCCGGTCCCCCTGCCCATCTGCGAAGAGCATGACGAGCGGTTCGGATCTCGCCAGGCCGCGCTAACTCAGAGGGGTCGAATCGCCGAAAAGTCGAAAGGCCTGCTTTACTTTTTCGGTGTGATTTGAACACTCCCGCGACGCCTTGGAAGGAGCCCAGAATGCATAGCGCCAGCATGCGGGTGCCGGGAACGACCGCTTGGACCCAGAGTTCCCCGCACCAAGCACGAGGAGACCGGCTGGCGTTCTCCGCGCTTCTCTTGGTCGTGATCGTCGAGTTCAGTCAGGTGCAGACCTTGTTCCCGATCCTCGCCGCCATCCGCCCGGCGCTGATCGCGAACATCGTCTTGATCGCGGCAGTCTGGTCCCACTCGACGCGCATGCCGTGGGGGCACCCGGTCCTGGTGGTGATGGTCGCCATGATCGCTTTCGCCGCCCTGTGGGTTCCCTTCGCGGCGAACAACTTCTGGGCCTACAGAATCTTCGAGTTTCTGGTGACGGAGCTGTTTTTTTGCCTCGGGGCCCTCGCGACGATTACCACGCGCAAGCGTCTCGCCACGTTCATGTTCGTCTTTCTCGGTTGCTTGGTCGTTCAAGCGTTGTGGGGTCTCACGCACGGGGGAACGGGGCTCGGCGGCTTCTTTGCGGACGAGAACGATCTCGCGCTCGCGATGTGCGTGGGGATTCCGTTCGGCGTCTTTTGCATGGCGTCGCTTCGTTCGCCCGTGGCGAAGGTGACGGGGTTGGCGATGGCGGCTCTCTTCACCGCCACGATCGGTGCGTCGCTTTCCCGGGGCGGCGTGGTCGGCCTCGCCGCGACGGGTTTGTCGATGATCTCCTTCAGCCGCCGACGCGTCGCGATCGCGGTCGGAATCGTCCTGGGAGCGCTGTTCTTCTGGATGGCTTCGCCGTCGTCGTACCGAGCGGAGATGCGGAGCATGTTCGACGGCAACGAGAGTACGCGCGTCCAACGCCTCGTCATGTGGGAAAACGCGTTGCGCATGTTTGTGGCCAATCCAATTTTGGGGGTCGGCCCTGGAAACCTGCCCTGGAACATCGAACGGTACGAAGAAGCGGATCGACAGCAGCGGTCGCACGCGGGCCGCGCTGTGCACTCGATCTATTTCACCGTCCTACCCGAATGGGGGCTCGTCGGCACCGCGCTTTTCCTGGTGCTCGGTTGGCTCGTCATGCGCGAGCTGTTTCGCTTAAAGCGCGCCGGTGGTTCCGAGACCGCGCAGGCGATGGCCCGAGCGACACTCTGCGCAGGCGTCGGTTGGGGGGCCGCGGGCGCGTTCTTGTCCGTCCTCTACTACCCGTACTTGTTCAAGTTCGTCGCGATGACGATTGCGGCCGGCAACATCGCGTCGCTCGAGGCCGAAGCGCTAGCGGAAGCCGGGGACGAAGCGGTGGAAGTCGACGCGCGTGGTTGAGATCTCTTGATGGAGCGGGATCCGGGGCAGCTCGAAGGGATCGTCGCCCGCGCGCGCAACGCCGTAGGCCATCGTCAAGCCCGCCCGATAGCCCGCTTCCCGAGCCAACGCGCGAACCTGGGCATCGTGGGCGCCCGATGGATAGGCCAAGGCCTTTGCCGTGCCGAGTCCTCGCGCTTCGAGCGCTTCGCGCGCACCGACAAGCTCGGCACGCGCTTCGTCGGGCGTGACGGTCGGCAGGATCGCGTGGGACACCGAGTGCGACTCAAAACTGATACCGCCGCGATGCATCGTTTCCACTTCGGACCAGTCGAGGAGCTCGCGCCGCTGCTCCGGAGTCGCCGTTTCTTTTCGCAACTCCCCGAGCATCCGATCGCGATCGTCCGGTCGCATCCCTTTCAAGGCGTCCAGGAAGACGTCGACCGGAGGGCCTGCGCTCGCCGCGGGCACCAAGCGGCGAACCAGCGTCGCGGCTTCGCCGTTCGAGAGAGCCCCGAGACGCGCGCACACTTCGTCGGGCCAGAATGCGCCGTCGGTACCGACCCGGTCCGCGACGAGGAAGACGGTCGCGGGAAGGTCGCGTTCGCGCAGCAGCGGGTAGGCCCACTGGTAATTGTCGAGCCAACCGTCGTCGAAGGTAATGGTGCACGCGCGTTTCGGGAGCGGCCCTTCGCCACGGAGTCCGGCCACGGCATCGTCGATCGAAACGACGGCGAACGACGCGACGAGCCAGTCGAGGTGCGCCTCAAAAACATCGGGCGTCACAAACATCGCCGGTTCGACGAATCCGCGCATGGCTTCCGCCTCAGGCAGCACGCGGTGATAGTTCAGGACAGCGACGGCCGTTCCGTCGAGGCGTTCTCGCTCGCGACGGTGCCGACCCGACCACTCGCCCCACTGCGCGAGAACGTGACGGGCTCGAGAGCGCCAGGAACTCATGGACGGTGACCGTAACGAGACGGCGAGGGGTGGGCCACTGATGTCTCCTTCGGTGCTCCACGTCATTTCCGGAGATCTTTGGGCCGGTGCCGAGGTCGCGACGTTTCACTTGCTTCAAGCCCTAGAAAAGCGTGACGACGTGGAGGTGGCGGCGGTGGTGCTGAACGAAGGCGAACTCGCCGAGCGCCTGCGTTGCGCCCGCGTCCCCTGTGAAGTGATTGCGGAAGAGGCTTGCGGCTTCCTGGCGTTGGCACGGGAGATTCGTCAGCGGGCCTCCGGGTTCGATTTAGTCCACGCCCACCGTTACAAAGAGAACCTGTTGGCGGCCGGCAGTGGGAAGCCGTGGCTCGCGACCCAACACGGCATGCACGACGGAGGGCATTGGAGCGTGCGGTTGCGCACGGCGCTCGGGGAAACGCTCGACCTCGGCGCGAAATGGGGGCTCGCCGAGCGCGTCGTCGCGGTGTCCCACGCGATGCGCGATCGGCTGAGCAGGCGCTTTGGAGACCGGGTGGTGTGCATCTGGAACGGGATCGGCGACCCCTGGGATGGCGTTGCGCCGCAACCCTGGGAAACCCGCGCCGCAGTGTGCGGCGTTCTGGCGCGCCTTGTGCCGGTCAAAGGCATCGAGCTCGCGATCGAAGCCGTTGCGAGAACGCCGGGCGTCGAGCTCGAAATCATCGGTGATGGTCCGCTGCGTGCAGAGCTCGAGGCGCGCGCGGCGGCCGTCGGCGGTGCGGATCGTATACGCTTCCTCGGTTTCAAGCCGAATCCCCTGAGAGATCTCGCGCGTTGGCGGTGTCTCCTGGTCACGAGTCACCACGAAGGGCATCCCATCGGCGTCCTCGAGAGTATCGGCGTCGGCACCCCGGTCCTCGCTGCCGAACTGCCCGGCGTCGAGGAGATTCTTGCCGGACGCGCGGGCTGGTCCGTCCCCAACCGGGATCCCGCCGCCTGGTCGGCGGCGATCGAGGCCGCCGTCCACCGCGTTCCAGAGGGAACCGCGGTGTCCCGCGCCGCGCGGGAGCGCTTTCTCGAAGCCTTTTCCGCCGAGCGCGCTGCGCGGGAAATGGCTGCGCTCTATCGCGACATCGCCACGGCTCGCGATGGATAGCGTCCGGGTCGACGCCCACGTTCACTTTCACGAAACCGACCCTGTCGCGGATTGGATGGAGCACGCCTTCGCGCAGGCCGACCAATGCGGCCTTCCTCTGTTTCTTCTGTGCGCAGATCCGGCGGGCGAAGAGGGATACGCGCGGCTTCGCGACGCTGCGGCTTCACAGCGGGAGCTTTCGTTCCGGGAGGCCGGTGAGCCCGAGAGCTTCGTTATCGAACGAGTGGGACGCGAGCTGGTGGTGTGCCGCGGCAGACAATGGGTGTCGAAGGAAGGCATCGAAGTGCTGCACCTCCTCTCGGCGGGAGAGTCCGACGAAGCGCGTTGGGCCTCGGGTGAAGAGCCCCTCTCCGCGCTGTTGTCCGAGCTCAGTGCTCGTCCAGGCGTGGTCGTCCTTCCATGGGGTTTCGGTAAGTGGCTAGGCGCTCGTGGGCGTGTGGTGACGGCCGAGATTCGCCGTTCGGTGGAGGCGGGGCATCCGATTTTCCTCGGGGATATCCGCGCGCGATGTTGGCCCTGGCGGTCGCCGACGACCCGCGCACCCGGCGTTCCCGTGCTACCGGGCAGCGACCCCCTTCCGATCGACGGAGGGTTTCGAGAGATCGGTCGCTACGGCTTTCGGGTACAGCTCGGCGAATGGCGTGCGCGGCCCGCCGCGCGTCTGCGCGAGGTGCTCCGAGGCGGCGCCGCGGTCGAAATCGTGGGACGACCGCAATCCGCGGTCGTCGCGGTGACCGACCAACTTCGGTACCGGCGGCGACCCCGTTGACCGACACGCAGCTGCCGACCGACGTCGACGTCGCCATTCTCGGAGGCGGGATCCAAGGCATGACGGCGCTCTACGAGTGCGCTCGCCGCGGTCTTCGCGCGATCCTTCTGGAGGAAGCGGATTTCGGTTCCGGCGCGTCTTCGCAAAGTATGCGGATTCTCCACGGCGGGCTTCGCTACCTCCAGTCGGGTTCGTTCCGACGGAGTGCGTCGACCGCGGCGGAGCGATCTCGGCTTCTCACCATCGCGGATTCGTACACGGCGCCCCTCGTGTGCCGACTCGACGCGAGGGATCGCAGCCAGCTGTTCCGCTTGAGTTTCCGGACGGGGCTCGCAATCCACGGCCTGATCGCGCGGGCCGCGACCCGGTTCGCCGGGGGCACGTCGCTGCCACGGTCACAGCCGCCCCGCTGGGTCGACGGGTTCGTCCCCGATACCGAAGCGATGCTCTTGGCATGGATGCATACGGCGCAGGAGCTCGGGGGGACCGAGGCCCACAACTACGCTTCTGCAGAAGAGCTCCGCGATGGGGGCGGCCGCATTGCCGCGCTGCACGTGGCCGGCGTCGAGATCGCGGTCAAACGGCTCCTCCGCTGCACGGGAGCGCGCGGAGTCTCGCGCCGCGTGCTGTCCGCGAACTTGGTGGTGGACCGACTCCACCTGCACGCCGAAGACGAAGCCATCGCGTTGCGCCATCCCGCCGACGGACGCTACGTCTTTTGCGTGCCCTGGGGCGATCGATCGATCGTCGGTACGTGGAACCGCGCCGGCGGGGACGGCGCGACCGACAAGTCGGAATGGCTCGAGGAAATGCTCGCTTGGCTGCGTCCCGTCCATGCAGAGCTCGCAGGGCTCGAAGCCGGTCGAGTGCGGGCGATTCAAGCCGGCTGGTTGCCCGCCGATTCGCGTGGCGAACCCGCCGAGCGCGGCACACTCGAAGCGCACGGTGACGGGTCCTACACGGTCTGCACGGATAAATGGACGACCGCGCGTGCGCTGTCGTCGCGGGCGGTGCGCTGCGTTGCCCGGGAACTCGGAAAGTCCCGGGCGGCCTCCATCGGAGACCGAGCCCTGCCTCCCCTGGTGGATCGCGAGGCGTTGATCCGCGAGTCGGCCCTCGCCTCCGAGGGCAGGGTCGAGACGCGGGTGCGTTTCGCCCTCGAGCGTGAACGGGCGCGCTCACTCGAAGATCTCGTTCTCCGTCGGCTGGGCATGGGCACCCAGGGCAGGCCCGGGGCGGAGGAGCTCGAAGCGTGCGTCGCCGCAGCCGCCCAGCTGCTGCATTGGGACGCCGCGCGGTCTGAGCGCGAACGTCAGGCCCTCGCGTCGAGTTCGGCGTTCCCCCCGCTCGCGATCGCGCCGGCGATCGACGCGTAGGCCGCGTGAATTCGCTCGCGATAGGCTTCGTAGGTATGACCGCGCTCGACGAAGGCAACCCCCGCGCGCCCCAGCGCCTCGCGGAGTTCCGGGTCGCCGAGCAGTCGGAGCAGTCCGGCGCCCAAAGCCTCTGGCGTCGGATCGACCAGGCAAGCGACGCGATCGTCGAGCAGCTGCGTGTGGGTCGGAAGGCGCGTCAGCAACACCGGCTTCCCGGAATGTAGGAAGGGAAATACCTTCATCGGGGTGTTGATCCCGCGCAGTCGCGGAGCGGCCAAGATCGTCGCTTCGGCTATCAAGCCGGCCAAGTGTTCGAGCGGTTCCGGAGGGAGCCAGTGACACCGTTCTGCGACACCGGCCTCGCGCGAGCGCGCGTCGCCGCGGGCGCGCTCCGCCGGAGTTCCCCCCACGATCACGAGGTGCATCGCCGCCTCGCGCGCGGCCCACGCGAAGCCGTCGAGGAGAAGGTCGACGCCTTGGTAGCGCTCGAGGTTGCCCACATAGAGCACGATGGGCGCGTCGTCGCCGACGAGCGCGCGAAGTCGCCCGGTCGAAGTCAACTGATCGCGGTCGAGTTGGGAGATATCGTGCAGCGTGGTGACGTGGGCCGCGCCGCGCCGTCGACACAGATCGGCGAGGGCCTCGCACACTGGAAAGGTCCACAGCGCCTCGCGTATGGCGCGCGCTTCGAATCGGCTGAAGACGCCGGCGAAGGGAGCGAGACGCGGTCGCGATTCGACGAGCTGCTGCGCGATCGAGGAGTCGAGGTCATACGCGTAGGGAATGCGGAAGAGGCGCCGGATCAGCATCGCCACGAAGACGGCCTCTTCCCCCGCGTGAACGAAATCATAGCGGTGTCGGGCGCACAACCAGAGGGCTCGAACGGCCAACAGGGCATCGAGGAAGAGCTTGCGCAGGCTGAACCCGGGGCCGGGCATACCGAACCCCGGGATCCGTGGCGTCCGCATGATTCGGGTGTCCGGGTAGTGTCGGTCTTCGCCGTCGGCGTAGACCAGGGCGTCGACTTCGATCTCCGGAAGCTCGGAGAGCGCGCGCAGCACCAAGTCGAGATCGATCGGCGTGCCTCGCACGATGAAGTAGGGGTGGGGCGCGAGGACCAGGACTTTCAGGAGAGGTATCCCTGTTCTCGATACCAATCGCCCGTGCGCCGCAAGCCTTCATCGATGCCGATGCGGGGTTGATAACCGAGCATCTGTTTCGCCTTCTCGATACGGAACGCGCGAACCTGCCGAAACCAATCGACACGACGCGGGAAGATCGGTGGGTTGATGCCGAACGGTTTGCAGGCCTTTTCGCAAACGTGACCCGCCACAATGAGCGGCCAGAGGGGGAAACGGCGAATCCTGACGTCCCTCCCCAACGCTTCGCCGATGCGCTGCACGAGTTCGAAGAGCGAGAAGTAGCGTTCGTCGCCGATCAAGAACGCCTCGCCGTCACCCACGCCCGGAGCCCCGGCCAACAAGAAGGCGTCGACCAAGTTGTCGATGTACACGGGGTGGTAGAAGGTCGCGCCCGAGCCGAACATCGGGAAGAACCCGCGATTCGCACGGCGATAGATCATCAAGAAACGCTCGGGATCGCCGGGACCGTAGATCGCCGTCGGACGGATGATCGAATAGGGAAGGGCGTCGCCGCAGACGTCTGCCGTGGCGAGTTCTCCTTCGTACTTCGTCTGTTGGTAGTAGTCTTCCGGGGCGATGGGCGAACGCTCATCGCCCGGGGGATGCGCGATGTGCCCGTGGACGCCCTGGGTGCTGCAGTAGACGAGCTTGCGAGCGCCCGCCGCCCGAGCCGTTTCCGCGACAATCCGCGATCCCTCGACGTTGACCTCGCGGTACAAGCGATCGGGCGCGCCGGTTTCGCGAAAGGCCGCCGCTAAGTGGAACACGACTTCCGCCTCGTCGCAGCCCCTCGCGACCGCGGCTCGATCCGTGACAGAGCCGAGCTCGACCCGCCCACCCAGTGATTCGATCTCCCCGCGACACAGGCCTTCTCGCTTGTCGAGAACCGCGACTTCGTGGCCGTCTCGCAGGAGCCGCAGGACGAGGGCCGCGCCGGTAAACCCGAGCCCGCCGGTAACAAATGCCTTCACGAGGATGCTCCCGCGGCGCGGCGGCGATCCTGAAGGGAGCCGTTCGGCCCTTTGACCAAGAAATCACCGATCGCCAAATAGTCGAGGCGGCTTGTCAGAAAAGCGCGAATAGCGTCGTCCGGGGAGCGGACGATCGGCTCCTCGTGCACGTTGAAGGAGGTGTTGACGATCGCGGGAATCCCCGTGCGCTCTCGAAACGCATCGATGAGTTCCCAGTACGGGCGATTGTCCTGGCGTCGAACGAGTTGCGGGCGTGCGGTGCCGTCGAGATGCACGACTCCGGGACAGTGATCGCGCATCCACGGAGTGCAGTGGAAGGTCGTCGTCATGAAGCGAGCCGTGTTCTCGCCGCCTCGCGCGTTCTCGAACAGATCGTCGGTTGCCTCCGCGAGACACGACGGGGCGAAAGGCATGAACTCCGTCCGTTTCAGTAGACCGTTCAACCAGTCGTTCGCCGAGGGGTCATCGGGGCGAAAGAGAATACTCCGGTTCCCCAGCGCTCGCGGTCCGTATTCCATGGCGTCCGCAAAACGGGCGATGACGGCACCGTCAGCCAAGTGCTCGGCGACGCGCTTCGGCGCCTCCAAGCCGACGTGCTCGAAGGACAGGCCCGCGTTCTCGACGGCGCGTTGAATGTCGTCGGCGCTGAACGGGGTTCCGAGGTAGACGTGCTCGAGGGGTCGAGGGAGGGGTGTCTCGCCGCGCTCCCGCGCACGGTCGGCCCACATGGCCAACGCGCTGCCGACGGCGAGTCCTTCGTCGGACATGCCGGGGTGCACGAACAGCTCATCCGTTCCCGGTAGGGCGAGGAGTTCCTCGTTCACGCGGACGTTCGCAAACAACCCGCCGGCCAGGGCCAACTTGCGTTTCCCGGTGCGTTGCTGCCAATGACCGACATAGGCGCGACACAGCTGTTCCGTGTGCTCCTGAATGCTCGCCGCGAGGTCCGCGCGATCCCAGTCAGCGGGGAGACTGTCGCGGATCGCGGCGACCGCCTGATGAAACAACTTCCCGGAGCGGTTGAGGAGAGTTCCGTCCCGACACTCGATCATGGCAGCGAGCCGGTCGATATAGGCAGGTACCCCGTGTGCCGCGAGTCCGGTCACCTTGCCTTCGTGCCGTTTCGCGCGAAAGCCACACAACACCGTGACGTACGCGTAGTAGTTGCCGAGGGAGTGGTACGAGTCCGTCCGCGTGACCGGGTAGAGCTCGCCGCGCTCTCCCCGGTAGATGTGCGAGCAGTTGCCATCGCCGCCCCCGTCCATCGTCACGACAAGCGCGTCCTCGAACGGGCTTGTGTAGTAGGCCGAAGCCGCGTGACACAAGTGGTGGTGAAAGAATTCGACGGGAGCGTCGATCTCGAACTCGTCGCGTAGAATTTCCGGAATCCGTTTGCGTCGGTGTCGATAAGCAGGCTGCCGCAGCTGGTAGTAGGCTTTCTTCAGTGGGGGAAGGCGGTTCGCGAGGGTGCCGAAGCGCGACGCGATCTGAAAAAAGCGCGAGTGGAGATCGCGTTCGCCGTCGCGCGCTTCGAACCAGCCCGGCCACGGCGCGGTCTCTTCGCGAAGCTCCATGTCCGATTGGGCGATGGCCACGCCGCCGAGTCCCGCAGGCGAGGTGGAGGTCAACCGCATGACTTCGGCGATCGCGGTGCGGGGGAAGCCGCGCGTCATCTTGACGCGATTGAGCCGTTCTTCGTTGACGGCGGCGAGGATCACGCCGTCCTCGATGATGGCGGCGCCACTCGTTTGCCCGTCGGTGATCCCCAACCATCGCTCGCTCACGGCGCGAGTCCCTCGACGAACTGTTGGTGCCAGAGCGCGGCGTTTAGCAAGCTCCACAACACGTGGTTGTGATTGGCGCGCCGCGCGCTGTGCTCTTCCCACAAGTCACGGACGGCGCGCGGCTGGAAGTAGCGGTCGATCAGTTCGGAGCGCTCCAAGGTATTGCGGGCGAAGGCGCCCATTTCTCCCCGGAGCCAGTTCTTGACGGGCAGGCTATAGCCCTGCTTGCCGCGGCGCACGATCTCCGTCGGCAACAGGGGCGCGACCGCACTGCGCAGGATCGATTTCGTCTTGATGCCGTCGAGCTTCCATTCGGGCGGTAGCGACGCGGCGAACTCGACGACTTCGTGGCTCAGGAAGGGGACGCGCACTTCCAAACCGTGGGCCATCGACATCTTGTCGACCTTCATCAACAAACTGTCGGGCATGGTCACAGCGAGGTCGGCGACGAGATCGAGGTCGAGAGCGCGTACGGCACCGGAACGTTCGCGATGTTCGATGACGCCGCGAAACGCGTCTTCGTCGATGGTCTCGAGGACCTCGGGTCGGAACAGGGAGCGGCTGCGCTCCGCGTTCAGGAAATATTGCCATCGCATGGCGCCGCCTCCGGGCGGATGATCGAGGCCCTCGAAGAAGCGCTTCAGGACATTGACGAAGCCCTTTTTTTCGGGTCGATCACGCAGCCGCGCGACGAGGGGCGACAATGCGCGCAACGGCGGCGAGAGATGCGCAGCCGAGAAACCCCGCGCGAGCTTTGCCGCGACGAACCGGTCGTAGCCCGCGAAGATCTCATCGCTGCCTTCCCCGGAAAGCGCCACCTTGACCTGCTCCCGAGCGCGCTCGGCGATGAGGAAAAACGGAACCGCCGAGAGGTCCGACATCGGCTGATCGAGGTGCCAGATTGCTCGGGAGAGTGTCTCGGGGGAGATCGGATCGATCCGCAGGGTCTCGAGTTCCAGACGAAAGCGCTTCGCAATCGCCTTGGCGTAGCCCAGTTCGCTGAAGGAAGCGTCGTCGTAGGTGAGCGTGAAGGCCGGGATGGGGTCGTCGGTCTGCTCCGCGGCGAGCGCCACCAGGGTCGAAGAGTCGATCCCCCCGGAGACGAAGATGCCGACGGGAACGTCGGAACGCAGGCGCAGCGCCGTCGCGTGCCGCAAGCGGTCGAGGAGCTCGGCCTCGGCTTCCGTCCGGTCCATGTCGGTTTTGGGTTCCCAGTGAAGCGACCAGTACCGCTTGACCGTGCACGCGCCCTCGGGGTTGACCTGAACGATATGGCCTGGCGGAAGCGACCGGATCGAGCGGAACATGGTGCGTGGCGAGGTCACGAACTCGAAGCCCATGAAGTCGAACAGCGACTGCGCGTCTAGCTCACGGTCGACACCGGGGAGCGCGAGGAGCGCTTTGATCTCCGATGCGAACGCGAAACGCGGGCCGTCCGAGTAGAAGTAGAGGGGCTTGATTCCGATTCGGTCGCGTGCGACGAAAAGGTCCCCCGTCACGGTGTCGTGAACCGCAAACGCGAACATGCCGTCGAAGCGTTCCACGGCGGTGGGGCCCCACTCCGCGAACGCGTTCGCGATGACCTCGGTGTCGGTGCCGGTGCGGAAGTGACGCCCCGATGCACGAAGCTCGTCACGCAACTCGATAAAGTTGTAGATTTCCCCGTTGTGTACGACCCAGAAGCGCTCGTCGTCGCTTGCGAGTGGGTTGCGACCCGCCTCGCTCAGGTCGAAGATCGCGAGGCGTCGGTGTCCGAGACTGACACCTGCGGCGGCGCGCTGCCCTTCGTCGTCAGGACCGCGGTGCCGAAGCTGGTCCGAGAGAACTCGAACGAGCTTTTTGTCTTCCCAGGTGAATCCCGCAATGCCGCACACGAATTGGCTTCCCCCGTTGCCGCAAGCGGGCGCACCCCCCACTGTGTGTCGACCGATCCGCGCCCCAACCGTAGACCGAACCGAGGGTGTCCCGCTCCCCGGATTTTCCGTATGGTGGGCCTAATTCGCAACGGGCGGCCGGCTCCTGAAAAGTCGTCGGTGAGTCGATAGGTCGGGCAGGCCATGGCATCTCGAGGACCCTTGGACATCAGCGTCGTCGTCCCCGTGTACAACGAGGAAGACAACGTCGGCGAGCTCGTCGACCGCGTCACCGCCGTGATGCGAGCCACGGGCTACGGATTCGAGCTGATCGTGATCGACGACGGCAGCGCGGACCAAACGCTCGCCCACCTGCGTCGCGCCCGCCTCGCAGTCGACGAACTCCGGGTGGTCGTTCTGCGAAGAAACTTCGGTCAGACCGCGGCACTCCAAGCCGGGTTCGATCATGCGCGGGGAAGGATCATCGTGACGCTCGACGGTGATCTCCAGAACGATCCCGCGGATATTCCGCGCTTGATCGCGGTGATCGAGCGCGGGGCCGATGTGGTAAGCGGGTGGCGTCGGGATCGCAAGGACACGCTGGTCATGCGGAAAATTCCGTCGATCCTGGCCAATTCCCTCATCCGCTGGCTGACCGGAGTCCCGGTCCACGACCAGGGGTGCTCCCTCAAAGCGTATCGGAGAGAAGTCGTCGAACGGCTCGACCTCTATTCCGACATGCATCGCTTCATCACGGTCCTCACGATGTGGAACGCCGCAAAAATTGCCGAGGTCGAAGTCACGCACCATCCTCGGCGGGCGGGAATTTCGAAGTACGGGATCGGACGTGTGACCAAAGTGATCGCCGACCTGTGTACCATCCAGATGATGACTCACTTCCGCGATCACCCGGTGCGCTGGTTCGGTGTCGTGGCGGCGCCGTTTCTGCTGGCCTCGATCGTTTGCTTGGCCGCGGTGCCCGTCACCGGCGTGGTAATGGCCGCCGTCTCCGTGATCGCGAGCATGGTCTGCGTAAGTTGCGCTTGCGCGGGCGCGATTTCCGAGTTGATTCTCGAGACGGCGAACTCGGGCCGGGATTCGCTCATCGCACGGGAAGAGCTGCGATGACCGATTCGTTGCCCGATATCTCGGTGCTGATTCCGGTAACCGAGCGTCACGACGATCTCCGGAGCTTATGCGACGAGGTACGCAAAGCGCTCGATCCGGTGACGCGGAACATCGAGCTGTTGGTGCTGGTGACGTACCCGTTCGACGAGGCACTAGAAACGGTTCGCGAAATCGCGGCACTCGATCCTCGCGTTCGATTGCTCCACTTCGCGCGGAGTGCGGACGAGGCCAACGTTCTTTCCGTGGGCTTCTCTCGGGCATCCGGCCGCGTGTTCATGACGGTTCCGAGCTACTTCGATGCGGATCTCGCCGCGCTTCCAGAGCTGTACGAAGAAGTCCAAGCCGGCGCGGACCTGGTCATCGGTCGACGCGTCAAGCGCACGAATGGAGTGCTGAAGCGCATTCAATCGACGTGGTTCAACGTCCTGGGTCGGTGGGCGACGGGAACGCAGTTCCAAGACCTCGCGAGTGGAACGCGCGCGCTGCGGCGAGAAGTTGCGGAAGAGATCCGACTCTACGGTGACTTCCATCGGTTCTTGCCCGTGCTCGCCGATCGTGTGGGTCTCTCCGTGGTCGAAGTCGAGGTGCCCCAGGATCCCCGCTACAGCGCGCCGCCGCTCTACTCGATGCGGACGTACGTCTGGCGATCGATCGACCTGCTGTCGATCTTTTTTCTCTCGCGCTTCACGCGGCGACCCTTGCGGTTGTTCGGCGCTGTGGGTGGGCTGTTTGGCTTGTCGGGCCTGGTTCTTCTGGCGACGTTGGCCGTGCAGCGCCTGGGGGGGACGCCTCTCGCGGATCGCCCCCTGCTCGTTCTCGGGGCGCTTCTGATCGGCGTCGGGGTGCAGGTCCTGACAATCGGTCTACTGGGCGAACTGATTCTGTTCTTCCACGCGCGCGAGGTGCGGGACTACCGCGTGGAAGAAGTGCTCGAGGCGGAGTTTGCGGGAGCTGCTTCGGCCGAAGCGGCCGTGTTAGAAACGCCGGCGGTTGCGATTGCCGGCGAAAGCCAAACCGAGCAGGCCACCGAGGACCATCACTAGCGTCTGCGGCTCGGGCACGGTCGAGAACGTCAGGTTGTCCACGGCACCGGAGCCGCCGAGTTCGACCTCGACGCGATCCCATCCACCGCTCTGCTCGTCGCCGAGAGAAGCCAAATCGAAGGGGTTGATCCGGTTGGCGAAGTTGTCGCCGAAGACGACCGTCGGATCGCGCGTGACGAGTTCCGCGAACGTGATCGAACTCTGCAGCACCCCGTTCGTGTAGAAGCGAATGGCGCCGGCTTCTTCGGTATCGACGAGATCCAGGCCGAAGCTGTTGATCGGAGTCGAGAAATCAAAAACGAGGGTGCCGCCGTCCCTTTCGTCGTCGGGAACCGCCACGGCGCCGGATCCGAAATCGTCGTTCTCCGAGATAATCAACAACATGCCGAGTTCGGCGTCGGGGATATTGCCCCCCGCCCACGGGCCGACGAGGTCGGGGTCGTCCATCGACGGGATGCTCGAGTCGAAAAGGATGGCCAGGTCGAAAGGCTTCACGGGATTGATCGCCGAGATCACCACGCCGTCGGCCTGGAACTGATCCGTGATGACGTCCCCAGCGGAGAGACCCGAGAAGTTGACCGACGCCGCCAAGCTCGGGGCGCTGCCACCGAGGGTGAGAAGCAGCAGCGCAAGGAAACCTGCGAATGCTCGGCCCTCATGTCTACTGGTAAAAAACACTACATTCTCTCCGCACGCCGGGGCACGACCTGGGGTCAGGGCCCACCTCAGCACAGTCATGCGTAAAGGTAGTGGTTCCGAGGTTGTTCAGGTGACGGAAAAAGTCACTTTGTGACGAAAAACACCCGTTTTTTACCCGCGGGGGTTGCGACCTGGTTACTCGGACGAGAGGTCGAGGGCTGAACGCCCGAGAAGCCGTTCGGCCAGTTCGGCGGGATGGACGGCGCTGACGAAGCGGCCCGGTCCCGCGCGGGGATCGCCGGGCAAAGCTCCGGTCGGGCCACTCAGCACAGCAGCCCGGTCACGGCCCGCCTCGAGGACCAAAAGCACCGCACATCGCTCAAGGCCCCCGAAGAGATCGAGCACATCGCTGAGAGCCGCGATGGCGGGCTCGAGGCGCTCGACGGGGCGGGGAACGCTGCTCCTGAAGTCGAGCAGGAGGGCAAAAGGTCTAGCTGCGAGTTTCTCCGGGCTCGAGAGGAGCCAGGCTTTCGCCGACGCGACCAGGGACGTCGGCGTACGGAAGCCTTCGCGAGGACCCACCCCGGTCGCGCGCACAATACGGCCCACGCTCGTGCGCTGTCCGCCCGCCGCGAGCCAAGCGCCCGTTCCAGGCTGCCAGTCGTGATGTGCGGCGCCGCCGGACCGGCCGAACTCCGTGACGAATTCGGCGGTGGCGTGGCTGTCCCGAGACCATCGCTCGAAGAGTGCCGCGCCGTCGCGCCGGGTCAGCCACTCGGGGATCCGCGCTTCGCGCTCAGCGACTTTCGGCACGTCCTCGAAAACGACGCCGCGCGCTTCGAGGAGGCTCAAGGTCGGCGTGTCGAAGCTCAGGTTTCGAAGCGCAGCGGGCGGTACAGACCACGCGAGGACCACGACGTGCGGACCGGGGTGCGGTTCGGAAAGGAGCCGCGCTTCGGAAAAAGCCCACGGGAGAAGCGAAGGGCCGAGAGCGATCCCGCAGCCCGCGGCCAGTGCCAGACGCGCCGAACGCGCCCAGCTCCGGGACGGACGCGTGTTGTGCTTCATCCACTCGAGCCCGGCGAGCGAGAGGGCGAGAAGCAGCGCGATCCCCGTGGCGATCGTCGCGAATCGCCGATCGGAGACCGCCGCGTGTTCGCTCAGCGCGACGAAGGCGGCGCACAGGGTCCAGACCCAGGGGCCCGGCGGAGGAAGCGCCGCACGCTCGAGCTGCACGCCAGCCCGCGCACCGAGGAAACTCGCGAGGCCCGCGGCGGCGAAGGTCGCAGTCGCGTAGAGCAGCCCGGCCAGCGCGCTTTGGCGCGCCGCCTCGATGCCCGCTCCGGCGGCGACGAACAACAACAGCGGCCCGAGGGTTGCGCCGACCAGCTCCGAGCGGGTCGGAGACCGGAGGCGGCTCCAGAGGAAACCCGCCCCAAGGCACAGCACCGCCAGCCCGACTGCGGCACCGAGCAGCACCGCAAGCGCCATGGCCATGGACGGTGACTCGCCGCGCAACCAGAGGAGCAACAGCTCGCTCGCACCGAGCACCGCACCGAGGAAGGTCCCGGCGTAGCACCAGTCTCGGCGCCGCGGGAGGGACGGGAGCCAGCGGCGGGCAGCGGCGCCCTCGATCGGCGCGCTGGCGGTCATGGTGGTGTCGGGCGGGGGCGCTCTCGCCGTGCGGCGGCTCGCCCGGGACTACGGGGTGTCGGAATCGTCGGCACTCGGCTCACCGTAGGCGTAGCGCGAGTAGGCGTCATAGTAGTAGAACCGCTCGAAGGAACCCGGGCTCACCTGGTTGAAGACCACACCGGCGACGTCCCGCATGTCGGCCATCGATCGCAACACCGCGTCTCGAGGCGTCGCGTCAGCGCGAACCACGAACAGCACGAGGTCGGCGAGCCGCTTCATGAGTTTCGTATCGACCACCGGCAATAGCGGCGGCGAGTCGATGAACACGACGTCGTAGCGCTGCTTCGCTTCTTCGAGAACTGCGAGAAAGCGATCGCTGGTCAACAACGCGAGGGGGTTGCGAACCGAGGGGCCCGCCGGAAGCACGGACAGATTCGGGATCGTCGTTCGAACGGCACCTTCCTCGAGATCGAGCTGATTCTTCAGGACGTTTGAAAGGCCCTGTCTACGGCTGATGCGGACCAGACGATGCGCGGTCGGTCTTCGCAAGTCGGCGTCGATGAGAAGGGTGTTTCGGTCGAGGTCGCAAGCGAATGTCAGCGCCAAGTTCATCGTGGTCAGCGACTTGCCGTCGCCGCGCTGCGCACTCGTCACCAGGACGACGCGACGTTTTTCGTCCTCGAGAAAAATCGGCGCGAAGCCGCGGTATTGCTCCGCCGGTGCGGACTCCGGCGCGGTGTAGACCACGAGGCGCGGATCGACATCACCCGACGGCGGGTCGACGTAGATGCGGTCGTTCTCGATCTTCGGAATCGAAGCGACCACGGGGAGGCCGATCGTTCGGGCGAGCTTCGACACCGAGCGAAACGCCGGGTTTCGGAACTCCTGCAGCGCAATGAAGAGACCTGTAACCAGCAAGCCCAGTGCGAGGCCTCCGGGCAGCGTCAAGCGGATATCTGGAAAGCTCGGCAGCTTCGGAACGCGCGCCGGTCGCAGCACTTTGAAGCGCTCTCCCTTCTGTGCTTGTTCCAAGTTGCGCGCGATGGCCGCTTCGTACTTTTTCGAGAGGAGCGTCTGGTAGGTTTCGGTGAGCTCGGTGTAGTCCCGCGTCAGATTGCGCATCTCCTCCTCTCGGGCGGGAGTCTGGGCGACGCGGCCCTCGAGGAGTTGGATCTGTTCGACGAGTAGATCCTCGCGACGCCGAAGCTTCGTCGCATCGATCTGCGCAGCTTCGATTTCCTGCACGAGCCCCATCACGATCGGGTCGGCGTTGAAATTCCCGGAACCCGAGGCGCTTTCCCGCATTCGGTCCTCGAGCGCCGCGACTTCGCGGCGCAGCGAGATGACGTTCGGGTGTTCCGGGGTGTAGACGCCTTCTGCGCTCAAGAGCCTCGCTCGCGCATCGTCGAGTTGGCGCGCCAGCGCCGAGCCGCCGCCACCCGAGCCGCGCAGCGTCTGTAGCTGTCGCCGGAGAAGCGCGATTCGTTGGGCGACCGACTCGCGGCCCTCGAGTATGGACGCGAGCTCGGAGTTCATCCGGTCGAGGCTCCGCAGGTTCGACTCCAGCTGCTCGGGCAGGGCTCCCATCCGCGTCTGCCGGAAGTCCCGGAGCTTGGTCTCGTGTTCGACGACTTGTTGGCGGATCCTCTCGAGCTCCCGGTCTAGGAACTCGGCCGTGGAGCTCGCGGCCTTGGTGCGGTCCTTGATGTTCTCGGCGATGAACAGGCTCGCGATCTCGCGCGTGATCTCCGCGACGAGCTCGGGTTCCTTGCCTTCGAAACTCACCTCGAACACCGCGGCGGATCGCGAGCGATCGGAAAAGCGGCTTCCCTTGATCGTGACGTCCAAGTTGCCTCGGATCTGTCGCATCAGCGCTTCACGGGTGCGCTTGCCGCTCGGGTCCAGGCGCTCGGCCGAGATGCGGTCGATCAACTCGTTCAGGTTGTTGTAGCTCGTGACCCGTTCATTCAGCGTTTGGAGGCGCTGACCGATTTCGATGCGCACGGTCGGGCGGACGAAATCGACGGGCACTTCCTGGGGCTCGACCAAGATCGTTGTGTTGGCCCGGTAGACCGGGGGGAGCACCAAATATGCTGTCAGGCCGAGCAGGAGCCCCACGACCGCGCCGATGATGATGAGCTTTCGGCGACGTTCGAGAATCTCGAAGATGTCTTCGAGGTCGAACGAGGGGCCTTGGTGCGACGAGTCTTGCAAAAAAGTCAATCCGTGCGGTGGAAGGCGTTCAAGCGGTCGCGACAGGAACGCGCTACGGCGTCCGCGTCTCCGTAGGGGGCTCGAGCTTCGTTATCGGCAGTCGGTCCGCGCGCTCAAGCCGCTGGAGAACTTCCCCCACGGGGGAAAAATCGTGTTCTCGCAGCAGTGCCCGTAAGCGACCTTCCGTCTGGTCGAGGTTGAAATAGTGGTTGATGCGCGTCTTCCACGTCACTTGTTGACGCGGCTGGCCCGGATCGAGTTCCCACGGATGCAAATAAAGAATCGCGGGCTCGCCGCTCCGGGTCACCCGGCGGAAGGCCCAACGAAACCAGGACGCGGGGATGAATCGCAGGTAGGCGCCTCCCGCCAGCGGAAGGTTCAGGCCGGCGACGCGAAGCGTCGTCAGCGGAAATTCCTGCAGCGTCCGGCCGTCGCCCAAGTCGAGTTTCACCGGACGGCGCGCGAAGCTCGGGATCCCGTAACGGTGGTGGCGAATCGGAAAGATCGAGGAGTCGTAGCGGAAGCCCTCGTCGGCGAGGATCTGCAGCGCCCAAAGCGAACGTTCGGTAATCGAGTAGCTCGGCGCCCGGTACCCCTCGACGCTCACTCCCGCCGCCTGTTGGATCGCGTCGCGCGAGCGCCTTAGGTCGTCGATGAACTTTTCCGGGCCCAGGTTGTAGACCAACTCGTGGTCGTAGCCGTGACACGCGAGTTCGTGGCCGCGATCCGCGATGGTTCTGACGAGCCCGGGATGGCGATCCGCGAGCCAGCCAAGACAGAAAAAGGTCGCGTGTTGGTCGCGCTCCTCAAAGGCATCGAGCAGTCGAAGCGTGGTCCCCTCGACGCGCGACGGGAGTGAGTCCCAATCGCTGCGTGCGATCAAGTGATCGAAGTTCGATACCTGGAAATACTCCTCGAGATCGATCGAGAGAGCGCTGGGAATCACTAGAGACCTCGCAAGAGAACGACCGTTTTGATGGTCTTCCACAGAATCAGGAGATCCATGCCCAGGCTTCGGTACTTGAGGTAGTAGAAGTCGAGGGCGAGCTTCTGTTCCACATCCTCGACGTCGTTCACGTACCCCTCGCGAATTTGGGCCCAGCCCGTGATGCCGGGCGGCACTGCGGAGCGCGCGCGGAAGTAGGGGTATCGCTCGGCCAGCATGTCGACGAACTCCGGTCGCTCCGGACGCGGCCCGACGAGGCTCATGTCACCGCGAAGAACGTTCCAAAGCTGGGGGAGTTCGTCGAGACGACACGGGCGAATGAAGCGCCCGACGCGCGTAATGCGGTCGTCCGACGCGCCCGCGGCCCAGACGGCGCCCGTGTGCCGCTCGGCGTCATCTCGCATGGATCGAAGCTTCCATACCCGGAATGGAATGCCGCCGCGCCCGACCCGAACCTGCCCGAAGAAGACGGGCCCGGGGGAGTCGATCTTGATCGCGATCGCGGCGAGCCCGATCAGGGGCGCGGCGATCAGCAAGCCGATGGCGGATGCAGCGATATCGAGCACGCGTTTGGTCGCCATGCTGAGCGGGCCGAGAGCGAAACCGTCGTTGAAGATGAGGTAGCTTGGCCGAAGCTCGCGGAGGTAGATCCTGCCCGTGACCCGCTCGTAGAAAGCCACCCCGGAATCGATCGGCGTCGCGAGCAGCTTCTGGCGAAGCAAGTCCTCCGCGGGGAAGTGTTCGTCGCGACGCTTCGACGCGACCACGATGCGGTCGATGTCGAGTTTTTCGAGAAGCTTTCCGAGTTCGTCGACCCGCCCGATCACGGGACAGCCCTCGATCCAGGCGCCTTGATCGTCGATGTCGTCGGACAGGAATCCGATGATCTCGGTACCCAGGTTCGGCCGGCTCTGGACGGAACGAGCGATCGCCCGGGACAGGTCGCTGTTTCCGATGAGGAGTACCCGCCGCGTCAGTCGCGACCAGGTCGAAACGCCGCGGAACACCAGCCGTCCGAGCAGGAGCAACGGCGCGTAGAAGCCCGCGAAGCGAGCCACTGTCTCCTGACTACCCGCCGGAAACTCGACCACCAGGCCCAAGGTCAGGCTGCCAAAGGCTGCGACCCCAGCGGCGACGCTGATCGAGAGCAGGGTGCGTCGTCCACTGCCGAGAACGCCGAGACCGTAGGCGTCCGTGTAGTAGAGGAGGGTGAAGCAAAGGATCCCACCCGCGACGCAAGCGGCCGAAAAGACGGCCAGCGTGAACGGCGGGGAGAAGAGGTGCCAGACCAGCACCCCGGCGATGACGAATGCGGCGGTGTCGAGGCCGACCGCCGCGAGGACCCGCCAAATGTAGATGTTTCCTAAGTAATACCGCATGACTCGCTGCTTCTACGTCGACAACTGGAACCGGCCGAGTCCGCCGGTTGGGGGGCGGAACTGAACGGCGTCGCCTGCTGCGACGCCGATCGGGCTCGAAGTATTCGGGGGCAAAATACCACTGAAGTGTAACCCTCGTACGCCCCGAGGGGGTTAGCCTAGCGGCCGGTCACGACGCGCGTCGAGACGCTCGTCCCGAAGCCGAGCAACTGCTGGAACGGGAACAGGAGGCTCTGAATCCCGTAGCCGACGGTCGCGGTGCCGGTGGGCGGGGCGTAAATGATGTCGCCACCCTCGAGGAAGATATTCGTCGACAAGTCGCCGTTCCGGATCGCTTCGACGTTGACCAGATAGACGTTCGTCGAGTTGTCGCCCGACCGGATGACGCGGATTTCACGCCGCTTTGCGAAGTTCGTCAAACCGCCCACAGCGCCGATCGCTTCGATGACTCGGGTTTCCCGCTCGAGCGGGAACACGCTCGGATTAAACACCTCGCCGAGCACGGTAATTTCGGTACTGCGGGAAACGGCGAGCGCGACGGTTACGCTCGCGTCGCGCTTGTAGCGGGAGATGCGCGTCTGAATGTCCGCGGCGATTTCTTCGGTGGTGCGGCCGGCGACGGGAACATCGCCGAGGAGATCGACGGAGATCATGCCGTCGGGTCGCACCGTGACGGTTCTCTCGATGACGGGCTCGGGGAGTATCGCGATGGTGAGTTGGTCCGGCGGCCTCACGCGGTACGTCTCGACCGATTTTCCCGGAAGCGGAGGCGGCGCACCGGGGCTCTTTCCCGAACACGCTCCCGCAAAGATCAGGACGAGAAACGCGAGCGTCGCGATGCTCCAATGACTCGCGGTGCGATGGTTCTTTGCGTTCATGTGCGTATGCCTCTCCTCTCGGGTAACACAGAAACCCTGTTATACTCGCCGGCTCCGAGCGGGGCCAACACTCTTTGTGGGCTTCTCCTCCAGCCGCCCGCCAACGCTCGTCGAATCGGCTCTTAGCGGCTCTACCTATACTTCGATTCGAATCGTGTCGATGATGGATCCATGAAAATCGAGCGTTACGGGGAGCCCCCCTCTAGCTGGGACACGTACGTCGAGGCACACCCCGGCGCTCATCTCTCTCATGCGAGCGCTTGGGCGCAGGTATTTCACACCGTCTATGGATTGGAACCTGTGTACCTCACGGCGACGACTCCAGAGGGTGCGGTGTGTGGGGTTCTGCCCCTGATTCGCGTGCGAACTTGGGCGGGCCGACACCGATGGATCTCGATGCCGTACCTCGACGGGGGAGGCGTCTTGGCCGACGACCGAGAAGTCGAACGATCCCTGCTCGAGGAAGCGCTGACGCTCGCGAAGGGAGATGACACACGGGAGGTCGAGTTGCGTCAGCTCGCGCAGCTCGAGACCGTGGCGCACGAGGCCCTCGAAGGGCGCGTGCGGATGTTGCTCACGTTGGCCGACAACGAAGAGGCCCAGTGGAGCGCGCTGCGCGCGAAAGTGCGCAACCAGACCCGGA
Organism: Myxococcota bacterium; assembly: GCA_965223705.1. Lineage (GTDB taxonomy): Bacteria > Myxococcota_A > UBA9160 > UBA9160 > UBA6930 > UBA6930. Next base: position 2,170,997 of record OZ245015.1, read on the forward strand.
AAGCCGAGCGCGCAGGCCTCGCTCTTCTCACCGACCCGGCGGTGGGCGATTTCTACGCGCCCTTCGCCGTCAACATGCGCGACCTGGGTACCCCGCCGCACCCGGCGCGCTTTTTTGAAGCGGCGGCCCGCGCGTTTGGTGATCGGTTTCGCTTCGTCGTCACCGGCGACGGGGGACGCTCCGTCGGCGGCCTTGTGGCGATCGATTTTGCCGGTGTCGTGAGCGTTCCTTGGGCGGCGACGCGACGAGAAGAGAGAGCGCGTTGCCCCAACAATCAAATCTATTGGGAAGCGCTCCGCTGGGCGATCGCGCGCGGCGCGCGTCGGTTCGATTTCGGCCGCTCCCACCGTGATGCGGGCACGCATCGCTTCAAGAAGGGGTGGGGCGCCCTCGAGGAACCGCTTCACTGGGTGCGGATCACCGACGATGGCGACCACACAGCGCCGCCGGCCGAAGCGGACCGCCCACTCCTTCGGTGGGCATCGCGGGCGTGGCAGCGCTTGCCACTCGGGGTCGCGAACTGGCTCGGTCCAAAAATTCGACCGCACTTGCTGAGTTAGCGGGAGCGTTGTCCGACTAAGAGCGCGCGCCGTTTCCAGGCGGTTCGCCCAAACGAAATTCGAAGATCGTGTGACCGATCTGCAACCGATCTCCGTCGGTCAAACCGCTCTGGCGAACGCGCTTGCCGTTCACCCGGAGTCCGTTCGTCGATTGGAGGTCCTCAATGGTGAACTCGTCCAACTCGCCGTCGTAAACGACGACGGCGTGTTCGCGGCTGATCCCCTCGTCGAGAAGGGTGATGTCCGTTGTGGGATTCCGGCCGATCAGCGTCTCCCCGTCTTTGATCGGGTAGAGCATGCCTTCGAAGCCACCGTTGCGAATCACCAACGCAGCACTGGGTTGTTTGCCATCTTCGGGCAAGAGACGTCCCCCTGCCGGCGGTCGTTCACCGGACTCTTCGCCTATTCGGAGGGCCGACGCGCAGCCTTGACGGTTTAGAGGCGACGGTGCGTCAGGCAGGGAAGCGCGGTGCGGGCCTGGCGCTGACTTTCGAGGTCGCAGGTCGCGAGGATCACCCCGGGCTGGTCGCCGGCTTGAGCGAGAACGATGCCCCACGGATCGACGACGGCAGCCCGCCCGTAGCTGCGGCGCGTTTCGCTGTGTTGCCCGACCTGCGCCGGCGCCACGACGAAGGCTAAGTTCTCGATTGCCCGGGCGCGCAGCAGCACCGTCCAGTGATCACGCCCGGTTTCGGGCGCAAACGCGGCGGGGACGGTGAAGAACTCGGCGCCTTGCTCCGCGTAGTGCCGGTACAGTTCGGGAAAACGCAGGTCGTAACAGACCGACAAGCCGATTCGGCCGAACGGCGCGCGGACGGTCGTCGGTTTGTCGCCGGGGGCGATCGAATCCGATTCGCGGAAGGGTTGTCCCCCGCGCTTGCTGAGGTCCACATCGAACAAATGAATCTTTCTGTACACCCCGATCACGCAGCCCTCGGCGTCGACCCACACGCTGGTGTTGTAGACACGATCCCCGTCACTTTTCTCCGGGAACGATCCTCCCAGGACGTGAACGCGGTGGTGCCGCGCCTGCTCTCGCAGAAAACCGACGATCTCATCGTCGAGAGTCTGCGCGCACGGAAAGGGCATTCCCTCGCGTCGCAGGTAGGCGAAGTTCTCGGGCAGGGCGACCCAGGTTGCGCCGGCGGCGGCGCCTTCCTCGATCGCACGGCGCGCAAACGCGAGGTTCCGATCGACGTCTTGACCCGAATTCATTTGAACGACGGCTACGCGGATCGATGTCATCTTCGGAGGATAGCCGCCGCGCCGCCTTGCGAGGCGGCGAAAACCCGATGAGCCGAGGCGATCACCGACTGCTCACGCTCGACCTGGGTGGGTCCCTCGCACCGCCCCTCTCGGCGCGTCACGGCGTGCGGCAAAGCGACTTGGCGCGGGACGCCCGGCGCCTTTCCAAAGTCTTCGATCGACTGTTGTCTGCAAAGGCGCCCTCGGGATTTGCGAAGCTTCCCGGCAGGCGGGCCGTACTCGAGGCGACGCTGCGGACCGCGGGAAGGTTTCGGAGACGCAAGTTTCGCGATTGGGTTCACGTCGGTATCGGCGGGTCGTCGCTCGGCGCCGAAGCGATCCTGCAAGCCCTCGGACATCCGCTGCACAACTTGATCGCGGGTCGCGACGGGGCGCCGCCCCGAGTGCACTTCGTCGACAACGTCGACCCCGAGCGACTCGGGGCGCTTCTCGAGTTTCTCGATCTGCGACGGACCGGTTTGCACGTTGTTTCGAAGTCCGGCGGCACGGCGGAGACGGCCGCGGTGTTCGACGCCCTACGTCAAGCCTTCGAGCGACACTCGGGCGCTTCCTGGTCCGAGCAGACCGTCTTGACGACGGGGCGGGGAGCACTCGCGCGACTCGCGGAAACAGAGCGCGTCGCCCGCCTGCCGTTTCCAGAGGATGTCGGCGGGCGATTCTCGGCGCTTTCCCCGAGCGGGCTTCTGACGCCTGCGGTTGCGGGTGTGCGCGTGCAGGACGTGGTCGCTGGAGCCCGTCGCTATCTCGGACAGCTGAGGCGCAGCGAGCCCACCGATCGCGCACCGGCAATCGCCGCGGCCGCCGCATATCGCATGGCGGAAGACAACGGAAAACCCGTACACGTGTTGATGCCGTACGGAGACCGCCTCGAAGCGTTGGCTCGTTGGTATGTCCAGCTCTTCGCGGAAAGCCTCGGCAAACGTTTGCCGGGACGACGCGTCGGCGTGGGACCGACGCCCGTTCCGGCGCGAGGAGCACGGACCAACACGCGCAGGTGCAGCTGTTTATCGAGGGGCCGCGCGACAAGTGGGTGACGTTCGTGCATTGGGGACGGACGGGACGCGAACGCGGATTGAAGGGGTTTCCGCCCGCGGAGTTTCTCGCCGGTGTACCGATGGGCGAGCTCCTCGATGCATCGCGCAGAGGCACAGAGATCGCGTTGGCTCGCGCCAAACGCCCGACGGCGACCTGGAGCCTCCTCGGGAACGCCGAGAGCTTTGGCGCCTTCCTACTCGCTCTGGAACTCCAAGTCGTCTTCCAAGCCGAGTTCTACGGCATCGATGCGTATGACCAGCCCGGCGTCGAGGCGGGGAAGGTCGCCGCGTACGCGCTCATCGGGCGCGAAGGCTACGAAGCGGAGAGAAAGCGGATCGACGAGGCAGCAGCCCCGCGTTGGTTGATTTAACGCGGGGCTGCGAACCTCATCGTCGAACGGTGTGGCTACTTGCCCCGAGCGCCCCGGAATTCCGCAGGCTCGACACCCGTGCGCCGGATCACATCGTAGAAGTCCTTGCGGTCCTTCTTGGCCAGGCGCGCAGCCCGGCTGATGTTCCCGCCGCACCGACGTAGCAGTCCGGTCACGTAGCGCGTCTCGAAGGCGCGCTTCGCCTCCTTGAACGACGGTACCTGATCCGCATCGGCGGCGAGCATCAACGCCTCGGCCGTGATGGCACCACCGCCCGCCAGCCGCACCGCCTGGCGCACCCGCTCGCGAAGCTCGAGCTGATCGCCCGTCCACGGTTCCGTCAACAAGCACGCTCGCGCGTCGGCGGTGAAACCCACCGGCCGAAAGCCCGCTTCTTCGGCGAAAACGGCGAGGTAGTGCGCTGCGAGCGGCAGGACATCTTCCGTCCTCTCGGCGAGCGGCGCGATTCGGATCGTGTGGTGGGGGGTTGATCCGAACAAGCTCGCGTCCGAGCCCGTGTCGATGGTGGCGATCAGCCGACCCGACAACGGTCGCGGCGCATTCGCACCCTCGCGCCTGTAGACGCCTTCCGCGGCCGCTTTCGCGAGACTCGCACGCGCCGACGGTGTCAGCCCTTCACTGCGTTCCAGAAGTAGCGTTCCGTTTCCGACTCGGTCGAGACAACCCGCATACTCTCCCGGCACCGCGGGGTAAACCCCCTCGGCGCAACCGAAGAGTTCCCGTCCTTGCAGGGCCTCCGGAATGGATACGCATGAAAGATGCTCGAACGGGCGGTTCGCACGCCGACCCCATTCGTGGACAGCCCGGGCCGTTCCCTGCTTGTCACTGCCGGGAGGACCCATCAGCAAGATCGGCAAATCCGATCGCGCCGCCGCTGTCGCTTGTTCAATTAGATCGCGGGTCGCTTGGCTCGCACCGATAATTCGATCTTCGCGACGCCGACCCGTCGGCGCCGGACTCGAAGCTCGTGCGTCGGTGCTAGCTTCCCCCACGTGGGTTCCGCGGCCGCTCTCGGTGAGTGCCCCGGTTCCTCCTTGAGAACTCGTCCCCGTCATCGCCCTGCTCGCCATGCTCCCCCCCTCGTGCACAAGGCAATAGAACTATTGAGAATTCAGGCACATTGTCAACGGACTTGCGAGTGGGCGACGGCCCATGCGGCGATCTGTGAGGTTCTTCGCACCGAGCTATGCCACTAGAGAGGACGGAACGCTGTGGCTAAGTCACCTCGAAATAAGGCTTTTTCGGCTGATTCCTCGGGGAAAGCCGCACCTCGAATCGCGCCGCTTCCCCCCCAGCTAATCGACCAAATCGCGGCGGGCGAGGTCGTCGAGCGACCGGCGTCCGTCGTGAAGGAGCTCGTAGAGAACGCCCTCGACGCGGAGGCGACCCGGATCGCGGTCACGATTCGCGACGGTGGCAAGGCGTTGATCGCTGTCTCCGACGACGGCATCGGAATGAGCGCAGCAGAAGTTGCGCTCGCGCTCGAACGCCACGCCACGAGCAAGATTCGCGTTTCAAGCGATCTGCAACGCATTACAACGTGTGGTTTCCGGGGCGAGGCTCTGCCCGCGATCGCCTCCGTTTCCGAGCTGCGGTTGGAAAGCCGAGCGCGCGGCACGCGCGAGGGAGCCGAGGTCCGCGTGTCCTTCGGCGAGCGCGGTCCGCTCGCGGTTTCCGGCTGCACCGAGGGAACACGGGTCGAAGTCGCGCAGCTGTTCGGTGCTGTTCCCGCCCGCCGGAAGTTTCTGAAAAGCAGCACGACCGAATGGGGACATATCGCGGATGTCCTCCAGCGGGTCGCGCTCTCGCGGCCGAACGTCCACTTCGACGTCGTTCGCGACGGTCGGCCCGTGTACCAGTGGCCGATGGCCCACGACGCAGCAGACCGCGTCGCCGTCGTCCTGAACGAGCGGGATGCTGCGGCGCTCGTTCCCGTCGCGTCGGAACTGGGAGCCTACGGCGTGCGCGGCTATGCCTCGCGTCCCGACGTGCACCGGGGGACGGCGGCGGGGGTGCACTGTTTCGTCAACGGCCGTCCCGTGCGGGACCGTGTCCTGCGCAGCGCGGTGGTCAGCGCGTACCGAGACTGGTTGCCGCGGGGTCGCTACCCCACCGTCGTTCTGTACTTCGACGTCCCGACGGACATGGTCGACGTGAACGTGCACCCGGCGAAATCCGAGGTTCGCTTCGCCGATCCGCAGTCGATCCATCGCCTGACCCGCACGGCGCTGCGGGACGCGGTGGCGCGCCGATCCTGGTTCCGGGAACCGAGCCCGGACGCGCGCCCTGAAGCGTCGCTGGGGAGTGAGCGCGCCGGGACATCCCCGCCCACCGGAGCGGCTCGCCGGATCCCCGAGGAGCGCGGCGGCGAAGCGCAGAGCGACGCGGCGGCGAGCGATTGGCTTTTTGCCGATCGGATTTCCGAGGCGCCGAGCGAGACACCCGACGCCCCGGTGCGCTTCGGCGAGTTGCGCTGCCTCGGCCAAGTGATGAGCACGTATCTGGTGCTGGAAGAGAAGGGTGCGCTGTTCCTGGTCGATCAGCACGCCGCGCACGAGCGCGTTCTGTACGAACGTCTGCGGGGCGGCTGGCTCGAGCGCGGCGTACCGCGACAGACGCTCCTGCTCTCGGTGCAGGTCGAGCTCGAACCGCCCGTCCTCGCTGCGATGGAAGATCAAGCGAGCGCGATCGAGCGACTCGGTTTCGAGATCGAGCGCTTCGGTGAAAGCGGCGTTCTGGTGCGCGCGATTCCGGCGGTCTTGGCGGATCGCGATCCCGCGCGCCTCGTCCGGCGGTTGGGCGAAGCATTGGTGGTCGGGTTGGACGCCGGCGAGTTCGCTCTCTTACGCGCGCTCGATCCGCTCGATCGGCTGGCCGCGACGGTCGCGTGCCACGGTGCGACCCGGGCAGGCGATCCGTTGGCGCCGATGGAGCAGGAAGCCCTGTTGCGAGAACTCGACGAGATTCCGTGGGCTCCGACGTGTCCCCACGGCCGGCCGGTCGCCGTGCCGATTTCCCAGGCCGAGATCGAAGGGCGCTTCGGACGGCGCTAGCGTTTCGGTATGGCGGAAACGCTCACCCCGCAGATCCCGGTCGTCGTCGTCGCTGGACCGACGGCCGCCGGCAAAACCGATCTCGCGATTTCTCTGGCCGAGGAGTTCGGCGGCGAGATCGTGAACGCGGACTCGATGCAGGTGTACCGCTATCTCGACATCGGCACCGCGAAGCCGAGCACGGCTCAGCGCGCGCGCGTTTCACATCATCTCCTCGACTACGTCGCGCCCGACGACGCCTTCAACGCCGGACGCTACGCCCGCGAGGCGGCGCGCGTGGTCGGCGAGGTCCACGCCCGCGGCGCACACGTGTTTCTGACGGGCGGCACCGGACTCTACATTCGAGCGTTCCTCGAGGGGCTCCTCGAGAGCCCGGGGAAGGACGACGCGTTCCGCGCGCGACTCGAACGCGAGCACCGCGAAGCGGTGGCCGAGGGAGATCCCGAGCTTCTCCACCGTCGGCTCGCCACCGTCGACCGACAAGCAGCGCTGCGCATCCACCCGCACGACGTCTACCGAACCATGCGCGCCCTCGAACTGCACCACACGACCGGTGCGCCCGCTTCGCTCTTGCGAGAGCGGCACCCGTCCGGTCGCGGGCGCTACCGGGTGCTGTATCTGGTGGTCGATCGCGAACGGGAAGTGCTCGCGGAACGGATCGAGAAGCGCTGCGACGCGATGATCGAGCGCGGCTTGCTGCGAGAGGTCCGCGAGCTCCGCGATCGTGGCTACGGGCCCGAACTCCCGTGTATGCGCGCGATCGGTTATCGCCACATGCAGCCGGTCCTCGACGGCCAGGAAACGCTGGCCGGCGTCCGAACCGCGATGGTGCGCGACACGAAACAATACGCGCGGCGACAGCGGACCTGGTTTCGACGGGTCGACGGAGCGGTCTGGATCGGAACCGAGCAGACGCGTGGCGTCCGCGACCGCGTGGCAGCCTTTCTCGCGGCCTGATGCGAAACGAACCGACGTCCTTCCGAGCGCCGATCGTCGCGATCGTCGGCCGACCCAACGTGGGTAAGTCGACGCTGTTCAACCGCTACGCGGGCGCGCCGCGCGCCCTCGTCGCGGATCGACCCGGAATCACACGCGATCGCATCGCGGCGGAAGTCGAAGTCGCTTCGCGGCGCGTCCTGCTCGTCGACACGGCCGGGCTCGACGCCGACGCCGACACCGCGATCGGGCGAGCCGTACAACAGCAGGCGCGCTCCGCCGTAGATGAGGCGGACGCGATCCTGTTCGTTGTTGACGGGCAGTCGGGCCTCAACCCGGATGACCGCACGATTGCCGAAGAACTCCGACGTACGTCGAAGCCCCTCGCTGTGGCGGTCAACAAAGTCGATGCGCCCGTCCACGAAGACCGTGTGCTCGATTTCTACCAGCTCGGTTTGGAACCCCTCGCCGCGGTCTCCGCGGAGCACGGACGCGGCGCGTGGGATCTGCTGGAAGATCTGTGTTCCCGTCTGCCCGAAGAAGTCGAAGAGGACGAGCACGTCGAGCAGGCGATCCGTGTCGCCATCGTCGGGCGGCCGAACGCGGGGAAGAGCTCCCTTACGAATTGCCTCGCCGGCCACGAGCGCGTCGCCGTCTCGGAAGAAGCCGGCACCACGCGCGACGCGGTAGACGTTCTGGTCGAGCGAGGTGGGCGTCGCTTTTTGTTCGTCGACACCGCAGGCCTCAGGCGACCGGGGCGGCGAGATCGCGAAGTCGAGCGGGGGAGTGCGGTGATGACCCTGCGCTCGCTCGCCCGGGCCCACGTCGCGCTCGTCTTGTTCGATGCGGCCGCCGGAATCACCGACCAAGACGTGCGCGTCCTGGGTTTGGCGAGAGAACGCGGCTGTGCGGTCGGGCTCTTGCTGAACAAGTGGGACCTCGTCGCCGAAGCGACGGATCGCGAGAAAGGACGAATCGCGGACGAACTCGATCGTCGGCTTCGTCCTTTTGGCGAGCATCCGACGCTGCGGGTTTCCGCGCTGACGGGGAAGGGGGTCCGGCGGATCTGGCCGATGATCGAAGAGCTCGCTGCGTCCGCCTCGCGGCGCATTCCCACGGCGGAGCTCAACCGGTGGCTCGCCGACTGCGTGAGTCGCCACGAGCCTGCGATGGCGCAGCGGGGCTCGAGACGTCGACCTCTCAAGTTCTTCTACGCGACGCAGGTGGGTATCCACCCGCCTCGTATCGCGCTCTTCTGTACCGAACCCGAGGCGGTCAAGGACAGCTACGTGCGCTTCCTCGAGAACCGGTTTCGCGAGGATTTCGGCCTCACTGGAGTACCGATTCGGCTGCGGCTTCGCGCTCGGCGCGCCGATAAGGAGCCGGACGCGCGGATTTGACTCTGCTGGTTACACTCTGCGCGCGTTTGGCTTAGTGGAGGTCAGGGTTTGGCGAAGAAGCGGAACGAATCGGCGCCGGCGTCGGAGACGCTCGAAGAGATCGAATCCGTCTTCGATCGCGTGGCGAACTGGGTGAGTTCCAACCCAATCATGTTTCTGCTGGCGATCGGTGGCGTGTTGGCCGTTGCGGCGGGCTACGGGTTCTTTGAGCAGAGCCGCCACAGTCGGGCACTCGAAGCTTCCGAGGCTGTGGCGAGCGCGCAGCACGATTATTTTCAGGCGAGTGGCTCTGCGCCCGGAGCTTTCGTTGAGACGGAGCCTGCCAACCCCGAGGCTGCGAAAGAGCTTCGCGAGCGATACCTCGAGCAGTTTCTCGCGCTGGCTGAGGAACACTCCGGTTCGATTGCCGGAATGCAAGCCGGGTTCGAGGCCGCCGACATCGCCGCGAGGCTCGAAGGGCCCGAGGCAGCGCTCGAGCTGCTGCGAAAAGCACGGGCCGAGGTGCCCCGCGGTTCTGCGTTCGAGGGCGTCGCCGCTCTTCGCATTGCGACGGCCCTGGAATCACTCGGTCGTTGGAAAGAGGCGGGCGATATGTACGCCGAAGCCGCCGACGTTCCGGGCTTTCCCGGGCGCGCCCACGCCTTGGCCGAGGCCGCGCGCTGCATGCTCGAAGCCGGGGACGAGCCGGGCGCTCGCGCCCTGTACTCGACCCTCGGTGCGGAGGCACCGGATCATCCGTTGGCACCATACATCCAGGCGCGCTTGGATCGCCTCGTAGAGCCCATGGATACCGCTTCGCAGGAGGCGGAAGTCATCGAGTAGACGCGCTACGGCGTGCCGACGACGACCAGCTCGACGCTACGCGCGCTGCCCGACGCGCCCGTTCCACCGATCCCGCCGTACGGCACCGCGCGAAGGCGGTACCGGCCTGGACCGAGCGACAAAATCTGGTATTCGCCGTCACGATCGCCGGCGGCGGCAAACGGCGCCGCGTTTTCGACCCGGAAGGATGTCTGCGAGCCCAGCTCGAAGCGAACGCTCGCCACACCCGCGGTCGTATCCGCGCGCACGTTCATACAGTTCCCGATGCGCCCGAGGTCGATGGTCTCACGCGACCCCAACGCGTACAGATCTCGGTCGAGGCAGGCGTCGACGAGCACGAGTTGTGTGACCGCCAGGCCGTCAGCAACGGTCGCCGGAGGGGGAGCCGCCACCGGCGGTGGCGATGCGCTCGGGGAAGCGAAGTTCGCCGCGTCGCGGTTCCTGACGATCGCGACCCAGTCGAGATGCCCCGAATGCGGAGGTTGTCCCAGATCTCGCCGACCGCCGCCTTCGACCGAGCCGATCGATCCCGTCGCCAGTGCGCCGCCATTGCGCGGGTTGTACCAGCGAACGTCGAACGTGCCGCTGTAGCCCGAGAGATTGAGGAGCGTTGCGCCACCCCGCGGCCGGTAGATCGCATAGACCTCGCCGGGATTCGCAAAGACGTAGTCGTCGCCGGAGGGCGTCAGGGAATCCGCGTGGGTCATGCGCCAGAACGGAAGTTCGCGCTGGAAGAACTCGAGCGCGTACCGCGTCTGCTGCCACATGTTGCGTCGGCTCCGGAAGTCTTCCGCGTCGACGTCGCCATGTTCGTGGTCGTACCCGAAGTACCACTCGACGCCGGCGCCGCCGGCCATGAACGTCCCCCAGAGTGCGCGATGTCGGACCGCGTCGTGGAGCGGGTCCACGCGATCTGGAACGACGCCGAGGTTGGCCGGACCCACCTCGTCGACCGAGACCACCCAGCGATGTGCGGAGCCTCGCGAGCGATCGACCCAGCGGGTGACCGTTCGATGGACTTCGTCGCGGTGTGCCTGGATGGACGGGCCGGCCACGGTCGACAGGCCCAGGAGTCGGCCGTAGATCGCGTCGCGCTGGAAGGGATAGGTGTGCACGACCGTCGGGTGGTCATACGGGTCGACCGTGCGGAAGTAGTTCGCGAAAGCGACGCGTTGATCGTGCGTGTTGGTGTTTTCTTCGCCGAGATTCCAGATGACGCCCAGATGGTGGCCGAACCGCGCGATCAATTCGCGGTAGTAGATCCGCCGCTCGGCGCCGAGGTTCCCGCCATCGAGTAGTTGGTCGTTCTCCTGTTCCTGCGTAACGACATGCATCGCCAGCCCGAGCCGATCCATGTGCTCGAACACGATCTCCCATTGATCGAGTTTGCTCGCGTCGTAGCGATCGCGCCGGTTCTCGGCGATCCACGGGTGAAGGTCGTTCCCGTCACCATTGACGTTCATGGTGAGGAAGTAGACGGAGTTCATCCCCTCGGCGGCGAGATAGTTGAGGGCTCCGATGATTCCTCGGCCCTTGTTTCCCTGCCAAAGCGGATCGCCGCTACGCCAGTCTCTGACGTGCGGGTTGAAGCGATGCAAACCGTTCGTGAGCCGCGCGCTGCGGCCCCCTCGATCGCGGGTGTTGTCGAACTCGAAGTAGGCGAGAAGGTTTTCGGGCGAGCCGGCGCCGCCTTTGAGGAAATACTCGCCGGTTTCGCCGAAGCGGTAGTAACCGTCTCGCGTGTCGGTGAGGCGACCGGTCGCGTAAAAACCCGGCGCCGAGGCGTCGGCTTCGCCGACGTGGAAGCGTCCCGTTGCGCCATGGAAGCTCGTGGGAGCACCGTTTCCCGACACCGCGACGTTCGAGCCGGTCCGGAAGTCAGCGCGGTACGTGAACGGGCCGGAAACGGGCGGGGCCAAGTGGGCGCGCCAAACCTGCCCACGCGACGCGGACGTGTGTGCCGCGTTCCCGTCGGCCGCGAAATACCCGGGCACCACCCACCGTCGGCCGCTCGCCTCATGGGTGAACGTGACGTCGAGGCGGTAGTCCCGGAAGGGGTTGGGCGACGACAGCTCGTCGACCTCGGGTCCCGCGAAGGAAACGGTGACCTTGTGCCACTTCCGGAGTTCGCCGCTCACTTGGCCGCTTGCTGCGGCAGGTGCTGGTCTCGGTTCCGGAGCGGGCGCTGGCGGCACGGAGGGCGTGGGGGGAGGCGGCGGCGCCGGCGGTCCCGCAGGCGGCGGCGCAGGCGGTCCCGCAGCGACCGAGCCGCGCACCGTAATTTGCGCGGTCAGCGGCGTGCCGCTTTGACCTTGGCCGTTTGGCCTATTGAAGGGCGTCGCGCGTACCCGGTACGTGCCGGAGCGCGCTCCCCAGGCGAAAAAGTTGCCCGCGGAATCACCGGCGAGGGCGTACGGAGCGACGTTCTCCACGCGGACCGACGGGTCGGGGCCTTCGATTTCGAACCGAACGCTCGCGACGTCTGCCGTCGCGTCGGCGCGGATGCTGATACACCGCGATGTGTCGAGGGTGTCCCTCGACGCGAGCACGCGAAGGTCGGTCGAGGATCCGCAGGCGTTGACGAGAACGAATCGCAGGATCCGCGCACCGATGGTGGGGGTCGGTGGGCTCGGTCTCGGCGTGGGCACAACGGGAGCGGGTTGGGTCGGCGGTGGCGGCGTGGATGCTGGGGGGCGCACGGTGATTTGACGGACGAGGCCGGCTCCCGCGCGCCCCGTGCCATTCGGGCCCATGAACGGAACGGCCGTGATGCGGTACGTCCCCGGGCGGACCCCCCATTCAAAGTAGTCGCCGCCCGAATCACCGGCGAAGGCAAAGGGCGCGACGTTCTCGATACGAATCGACGGGTCCGGTCCTTCGATTTCGAAACGCACGCTGTCGACGGAACCGGCAACGTCTGCGCGCACGTTCATGCAATCGGCTGTGCCGATCGAGTCGGAGGCCTGAAGCGGGCGCAGATCGGCGTCGTTGCAGGCATTGACGAGTACCAGCCGTACGATGCGCGTCCCAGGCGGAGCGGTCGCGGGCGGGAGTGCCGACAAGGCCGGCAGAGCCCATGCCGACACGGCGAAGAAAAGAAGGCAAACCAATGCCTTGCGGCGTACTTCCATGATCTCTCTTGTACTTCGGTTCGGCGGTGGATGCGCCATTAATTGGCAGGGGACCACAGCGAGTTCCGTAACGTTGCGCATTAAACACGGTTTTGCCGGGGGCCGTTGTGACGACTCTCACGATTTAAAAAATGGTTTCGATTTTAATGTCCGATAAGATATATTATGTCAAATAAATGCGCGTCTCATGTCGAGGTGGCGCCCGCCCTCGGTTCCGTGACAGCATGGCCCCGTGAAATTCGTCGAAGTGCGCCGAACGATCAGCGCTCCGACCGATGTGGTGTGGGCGATCCTGACGGATGCGAAACGGCTTCAGGCCGAGAATCTGGGCATCGTGAAGATCGAAGGCGACATCGCAGACGGCGCGCAGATCAAGCTCTGGGCGGAAGTGAGTCCGGATCGCCCTTTTCGGCTGACCGTCTCCGAATGGGTGCCGGAAAGGCGCATGGTCTGGATCGGGGGCATGCCCCTGGGCCTTTTCCGAGGAGAGCGCGAGTTCAATCTGGCGGCGGTTGATGACGACCGGACAGACCTTCACATCCGCGAGGAATTCACCGGGCTGCTCTCGGGTCTCATTTGGAAGGCCATGCCCGATCTCAATCCGTCGTTCGCGCAGTTCGCCGATGGGGTAAAAGCGGCTGCCGAGGCCGGCGCAAACTAAACGAAAAAAGCCGCGTCTCGGTGGCCCGAGACGCGGCTTGGGGCTCGTCGCGCTCTGCGGCTAGCGGCGGCGCTGGCGGCGGAACACGGCCGCGGTGCCGATCGCGAAGAGGAGCGCCGCGCCCGGCTCCGGAACCGGAGCCTGCTCGCGGTGGGCCCAGAGCTTCGCGTCCAGGTCGAGGATCTGGAGGTCTCGGTTGTCGCCGAGCCACGTCCACATGCGGAGCGTGTCGTCGTCGTCGAAGCGGGCGTGGAAGACGCAGTCGCCCTTCGCGCCGGCGACGCTGCAGTCGATGTCCTTGCCGGCGAAGGTGCCGTAGATCGAGCTGGCTTCGTACTTGTCGCCCGTCCACTGGATGCCGTCGAAGTGGATATCGACGTTCACGAGGCCCGTGCCTGCGATGTCGAGCACGTCGCCGACCAGGTGGGCGTCGCCGCCCGAGATCGTGAGCTGCAGATCAGCAGGAGCTTGTTCAGCGGTGTACTGGTAGACGGTGCCGTCGACTCGGGCGGCTAGGCCGTAGTCACCCCAGCGGTCGGTGATCGAGAAGGTTCCGTCGAGCGGTAGCGCCGTGGCGGCGCCACCCGAGAGGCCCATCCAGGCGACGAAGGCCAACAGGCCGAGAAGTCGAATTCCGTACCGCATGTTGCAGAGCTCCTTCCGAAGACCGACGAAACGCTTCGTCGGTGAGAGATTCGGAGGTGTGTTCCGTTACAGGCGCGGTAGGTGACGGATTAAATAGTCAATAAAATTTGTGTATTTATGATGATCGTCGGCGAAATCGCTTGAGGCTTGCGCTGATCAAGAGAGCGGATCCGAAGAGAACCGCGGCGCCGGGTTCCGGCATGTGCGGCCCGGGTGCCGGGTCCGACTGGAGACTCGTTTGCACCGCCACCTCGGAGGTCGTCTCCATCGGATTCGCGGAGGAACCGCCGCTGCAGCTGGTGAACCACTCGATGATGACGGTGTCGCACATTGCCATGGCCAACTCTCCCGAAGCGCGCGTGGGCGCGAGCCCTGGAGTGCAAAGGTGGGGCCAACGGCACCCGTTCGGCAGTGCCCTGGCAACGCTCGCAGCAAGAATATTGAAATGACTCCAAAACCCGTCGGGAAGGCGTCCAGAGGCCCTCTAGCGCAGTTTGCGGGTAGATTGACAACCGAATGTCCGTTTGAAAGCCGTTTGCGGGCCGTCCAGACTTTGCTATAGGCGTGCGTGTCCCCCTGGGTTTTCCTCCGATGGTGCTGAATCGACAAACCCCGTGTCGATTGCCCGGGCCCTGCCCGCTCGGGAAAGCTGATGTGACGCGGAGACACGAGACTTGAGTCCTGCCCAAAAGGCGAGCAGCAAGGCCAAGAAGAAGGCCACAACGCGCAAATCGGGTGCCACGAAGAAGACGGCCCGGAAGGCCACGTCCTCGAAGAAGGCCGCCCGGACGACCAAGGCGGCCCCGAAGAAGAAAGCGGCTGCGAGCACCAAGAAGAAGGCCACCGGGCGAAAGGCCACGCCCAAGAAAGCCACCAAGGCGACGCCGAAGAAGGCGGCCGCACCCGCCAAGAAGAAAGCGGCCGCGGCCCCGGCGGCCAAAAAAGCCGCAAAAAAGGCCCCGGCCAAGAAGAAAGCCCGCAAGAGCGCCGCCGCCCGAAAGCTCGAGAGCATCACGCCGCCGCGGCTGCCCGGAGGCGGCCCCGCACCGGTCAAGCCCTCGCTGGGCCAGAAGTGGGAGTGCTTCGCTTGCGGGGCCAAGTTCTACGACTTGAACAAGCCCGAGCCGCTATGCCCGAAGTGCAACGCGGATCAGCGAGAACGTCCGAAGACGAAGGGCGGCGCCGGGCCCGCGAAGCCCGCGGAACCCACTCCCGCGGTGGCACCGATGGTGCCGACTCCCGTCGACGACGACGAAGAAGAAACGGAAGAGACCGACGAGCGGGAGCTCGAACTCACGGCGCTCGACGGCGACGAGCGTCCCGGGTTCATGGACGACGACACAAGCTCCGGCCCGATCCCCGAAGACTAGGCCGCTCGCCCTCTGTCAAGACCGGTCAGAAGCTACTGAGCCGCCGCCAGTGGACCGCCCAAACGTCTGCGTCGCGAGCTCGAAGCGACAGCTCGTGGTCGAGTTGTTCGACGACCGAATCGTTGGCGGCGACCTCCCCAGCCAGTCTTCGTTTCTCGCGACCCAGACGGTGGACGCGTTCGAACTCATCGATCTGTTCGTCGATGAAGCCGCCGCTACGCACAGCCGCCGAGCCGCTTTGTGCGGCAAACCGCCGATCTGCGGCGTCGCGCTCGAGGCCGTACGCCTCTCGCAGAGACTCGAGATCGGCGTCGGAATAGCCGCGGTAGGGTCGCGGCTCGGCCTCTTCCCGCTGGTAGTTCTGCCAGTAGTTGTAACCGCCGCCAGAAGCGACGAGCAACAAAGCGACGAGCGCGAGGAGAGCGCGCCCGGCGCGCCGAGCGTCGGGATGCATGGCCGAGCCTCCGGTTCTTGATCCTAAGAGTCGTTTCGGTTGCTGGACACGGCAGCTGCACCGGAATCGGTCGTCACGGGCGCCTGCGGCTCACCCTCGGGGCCATAGAGCACGCGGTAGATGTGCAGGCTGCGGAGCACCCGGCGCACGTAGCTGCGGGTTTCCGAATACGGAATCGCCTCGACCCAGCGGTCGTCGGGCCAGTCCGAACGCTGGGCCACCCACTTCGACACGACTTCGGGCCCGGCGTTGTAGCTCGCGATGGCCGCCGAGGCCCGACCGTCGAACTGCTCGAGGAGTTGTCCCAAGTAGTGGCGCCCAAGCGCTACGTTCACTTCGGGTTCGAAGAGGTGATCGGGATGGAAATCGTCCCGTCCCACCGAGCGAGCCAAGCGTCGACCGGTCTCGGGCATGATCTGCATCAGCCCGCGAGCGCCGACCGGCGAAACGACCTTCGGGCGATAGCCGCTTTCCTCACGCATCACAGCTAGGGCCAGCCCTTCGGGCACGCGGGACGCGAGCGGCGTCCAATCCGCCGCGAGGAAGCTCCGGGGCCAGGCGTACCACCAGATGGCCTCTCGGCCCGGCACCGGCCCCCGCGCGAGTTCCACCGCGTACCCGTTTGCGACGGCCCGCTGCGCGCGGTGGATTTTCTGCGCCGCGGTCAAGAGCCCCGCGGCGACGACGCGGTCGTCGAGGCTGAGACCCGATCGGGCGGCCTGTCGAACTTCCCGCGCTGCAAACTCGGGACGCCCGGCTTCGAGCAGGATGCGCGCTCGGGTGAGCGCACGTCGATTCATCTTCGACGGCGAACTCTGGGGAAGCTCAGGAGCTTCCCGTTCGAGCGAAGCGTCGCGCAAGCTCGTGCCCGCTCGCCATCCGTAGTACGTGAAGGGAAACTCGCGCGCCATCGCGAGGAGCACCTCTTCACCAGAAGTGTCGCCGAGCGCGATCTGCGCCTTCGCGAGCCAGTATCGCGGCCGCAAAGCGCCCACCGGGTCGGGGTCCGTTCTGGCGAGCTCCGCGAAATGATCGCGTGCCGTCACGAGATCGTCGTCGAGGAACGCCATCCAACCGAGGCGCCAACGGGCGTCGAAGCGCAGACCAGAGCTCGATGCGGCGACGGCCTTGAAATGAGCGCGGGCACGGGTGTGCGCGCCCTCGCCCTGGAGGAGCGTCGCGGCGAGGTAGCGGGCCCGAAACGCGAGCGGCGTCGTGCGCCCTTTCGCGAGTCGTTCGAACGCGGCGATCGATTCCTCGATTCTCCGACTTCGGGCGAGGGCCCGGGCGTGCCAGAAGCGCGCTTCGATGCCCTTGCCCATCGCTTGGAACGCGTTCGTCGCTTCCGGGTAGCGGCGCAGCCTGAAAAGCGTCCGCGCCCTCTTCCAGCGAACGTCCCGGTCCACGTCTCGCCGGAGCCCGCGGGTCAACGCGTGATCGAACGCGGCGAGCGCGCCTTCGTTGTCTCTCGCCCGGTAGAGGGCCTCGCCCCGGTCGATCCAATTCCGCGCGCTGCGGAGCGACTTCCCGGCGTCGGCTTCGAGACGGTCGAGCGCGGCGTCGGCGGTTCGGCCTTCGGGGCGCGCGGCGTCCCGGGTCCAAAGCTTTCGGTAGCTCTCGATGGCTTTCGCCGTATTGCCAGAGCGTTCGTAGGAAGCGGCGATCTTCGCTTCGAGCGCCGCCCGGCGCGCACGCCCACCGGTCCTCTTTTGCGCTCGTCGCCACTGCTTGCGCGCCGAGATCTCCTCCCCCGCCGCCTCCGCCGCGTCGCCACCGCGCTCGAGGACGTCGGGAAAGAGAATCGAATCCGGGTACCGCTCCGCGAAACGCTGGGTCCCGGCGCGTGCTGCGGCGGAGTCACCCGCGAGGTTCAGGGCCGTGAGAGCGCCTTCCGCGGCGTAGTCCGCGACGATCGGAAACGCGGCTTCGATGGCGTCGAAACGGACCGCAGCAACGACGGCGTCTTCGGCATCGAGTGCCTCGAAGGCCAGCCGCAGCGCAGGTCCCGGCCGGTCGGGCAACAGGAGGCGCGGGCCCACGAAATCGAGGTCGGTGGCGCCAGTGCCCGCTGCGAGACCGATGAGCGCCGCGCTAGCGAGCGCCCAAGCGGTGATCGGCCGCTTTCGCCGCCACGATGCGTCCTCGCCATTTGCCGTCGGTTCGCTCACCCGGCACGCCCCCATCGCTCGAACTCTTTCGAGAAAACGAGTCTGTATCACCGCGACGGCCTGTCAACCGACGGGCCGTTTCCCCTAGTTCGGCAATTCATCGTCGATGTTTGAGACACCCGCGCCGCTCCGTTAGTGTGGCGCGCGGTGTCGAACCGGGCCGCAGACGATGGGGGTTTCCGCACGCGTTTTCGCGGTAGCCGCCGCGTGGCGCGGTGGGCGCTGCTCGCAGCCCTGGCCCTGCTTCTGGCATGTGACGCGAACGTCGAGTCTCCCTACGTCCCGGGGATCGCTTCTCCCTTGGGGAGCCCTCCCGGTCGCGCCGACGAGCCGCCCCGCGGCCTATGGGTGTTGTGCGAAGGGGCGCAGCGGGTGCTCGAGAACGAGGAACGGCTCCCTTGGCTACTCGACGACGCCGAGGCCATGGGCGTTACGGATCTCTTCGTCCAGGTGTATCGCGGCGGTCGCGCCTGGTACGACTCAGAGATCGCCGACCCGACGCCCTACGCGTCGACCTGGCGGTCGCCCCGAGGAGATGCACTGACGACGTTGATCGCGCGCGCCCATGAACGCGGCTTTCGAGTCCACGCATGGATGAACGCGATGTCGCTCTCGGCAAACGACAAGGCACCTGTCCTCGAGCGGCTGGGTCCCGATGCGGTGATCGTGGATCAGCACGGGCGCTCGGTTCTCGACTATCCGGAATTCGACGTCCCGCCCGGAGATCGGCGCTATTACCGCATCGATACGCCCGCAGTGTGGCTCGATCCCGCGGCGCCGGGCGTCGCGGGCTACTTGGAAGACGTCGTCGCCGAGCTCCTCAACCGCTATCCGGCGCTCGACGGCATCCATCTCGATTACATCCGCTACCCGACAGCGCTGCCCTTCTCACCGGGTACGCGTTTCGGTGTGGGCTTGAGTTTTGGACACGGGGAGAAAGTGCGCGCGCGTTTCGAGGAAGAAACAGGCCTGCGCGCGCCTTTCAAGGATTCCCTCATCAATGGCAACCGGTTCGACGAATGGCGCCGGGACAAGCTTTCGGAAGTGGTCGCTCGGGTCGCCGGACGCGCTCGGGTGACACGGCCGGGCGTGCTGGTGTCGGCGGCGGTCTGGGCGTTTGCGGATCGCGCGTATCTCTCGACGTTTCAGGATTGGCGCGGCTGGGTGGCCGACGGGCTGATCGATATGGCCGTCCCCATGCTGTACACCCGCGACGATCGCTTGTTCCGCTACGCCAGCGAGTCGTTCTCCGGTCTTCGCACCGCGCCGCGGATCTGGGTCGGTGTCGGCGCTTGGCTCTTCGCCGAGGCGCCGGAGCGGGTCGGGATGCAACTCGACGCGCTCTCGCGGCGGCCACCCCTGGGCCAGTCTCTCTTCTCGTGGGACAGCATTCGCGCCGACGAACGTTTGCACCGTGCGCTCACGGGTGCGAAGGCGGAGTGACTGAAGCACCGCGCTGGGACTACGCGTTCGATCTGCCGGAGAGCGCGATCGCGAGCCGGCCGGCGAACCCTCGGAGTGCTTCGCGCTTGTTGGTCCTGTCGAGAGCGTCGGGCGCGCTTGCGCATCACACCATGCGCGATTTCGCGCGGCTTCTCCGACCCGGCGATCTCCTCGTCCGCAACGTTTCTCGCGTCGTTCCGGCACGTCTGCGCGGCCGCAAGGAGAGCGGCGGGCGCGCGGAGGCGCTGCTCCTCGGGCGGGGAGAGACGGACCACACCTATCGCGCGCTGGTCCGCCACAAGGGCCGCCAGCGCATCGGGCAAAAACTGGTTTTCGAAGAGGGGGTGAGCTCGCTCGAAGCGGAAGTGTGCGAGGTGTCGGACGATGGCTCGGTCGTGCTCGCGTTTCCGCTGGGCCGCGATCCCTACGCGATCGGCTCCTTGCCGCTCCCTCCGTACATCCGCGGTGGCGTCGCCGATGGCGAAGACGCCGATCGCTACCAGACGATCTACGCGCGCGAGCCGGGCTCGGTGGCCGCACCGACGGCGGGACTCCATTTCGACGCGTTCGTCGAAGATGCCCTCGAACGTCGCGGCGTGGTCGTCGCGGACCTGGTTCTTCACGTCGGCGTCGGAACATTTCGCCCGCCGCGCCCGGAAGAGCTCGATCGCGGCGAGCTCCACGAGGAATGGTTCTCCCTCCCCGCTGCCACCGCCCAGGCGATCCGGGCCGCCCGCGCGCGCGGCGGGCGGGTGGTGGCCGTCGGGACGACGACGTGTCGCGTGCTCGAGAGCCGCGCCGAAGCGGACGGCAACGTCACCGCCAGTGAGGGTACGACCCGCCTTTTCCTGCGGCCGGGCTCTCGCTTCCGGGTGGTCGATGCACTGCTGACGAATTTTCACCTGCCCGGCTCGAGTTTGCTCATGCTGGTCGCCGCGTTTGCCGGGGTCGACGCGACGCGCGCTGCGTATCGCGCCGCCGTCGCCGAGGGCTACCGCTTCTACTCCTACGGCGACGCGATGTTGATTCAATGACGTCCTATGGCGACGCGATGTTGATTCAATGACGTTCGACATCGCAGCGCGCGACGGAGAAGCGCGAACCGGTCGGTTGACCACCGCCCATGGCACGATCGACACGCCGGCTTTCATGCCGGTGGCGACCTACGGCGCCGTTCGCGGCATCACGGCGAGCGACCTCGAATCGCTCGGCGCGGAAATTCTCCTCGCGAACACCTACCACTTGCACGAACGTCCCGGCGAAGACCGCGTCGCCGCGCTCGGCGGCCTACACGGGTTCACCGGTTGGAGCGGTCCGTGGCTCACCGACAGCGGCGGGTTTCAGATCGCGTCGCTCGCCGATCAAGTGCGCGTTGCGGAAGACGGCGTCGTGTTTCGGTCGACCCTCGACGGAACGCGGCGCGAGCTCACGCCCGAACGCGTGGTGGCGATTCAAGAAGCGCTCGGCTCGGACATCGCGATGGTGCTCGACCACTTCCTTCCCATCGAGACGCGCGACGGAGAGCGACCGCCCGGGAGCGAAGTCGAGGCGTCCCTCGAGCGCACCCTGCGCTGGGCTGAGCGCGCACGGGAGGCCCGGACGCGCGCGGACCAGTCGCTCTTCGGCATCGTGCAGGGAGGCGCCGATCCGAGGCTCCGGCGGGCGAGCGCGGAGCAAACGGTGGCCATCGGTTTCGACGGTTACGCGCACGGCGGTCTCGGCCTGGGCGAAGACTTGACCCTCCGCGATGAGCTCATCGGGGCCGCGCAAGACGTTCTCCCCGTCGCTACGCCGCGCTATTTGATGGGGCTCGGCCGGCCTCGCGATCTGCTGCGGGGGGTAGCGCTCGGAATCGATCTCTTCGATTGCGTCGTCCCGACCCGCCACGGGCGCCACGGGATTCTCTATACCCGGGAAGGTCGTCTCAGTATGAAGGCGGCGCGCTACGCAGAGGATACGCGGCCGCCGGACGAAACCTGTTCTTGTCCCCTGTGCCGCTCTCACAGCCGCGCGTATCTCCGTCATCTCTTCCACGTGGGCGACATGCTGGCCGCGCGACTGGCGTCGCTCCACAACCTCGCGCACTACTTCTCCCTGCTCGCGGAAGCGCGCGCTGCGATTTCCGAGGGGCGCTTCAAGGCGTTCTACGGAGAGCGGATCGCGGTCCTAGAAGCCTTCGAGGGCGGCGCACAGGCCGGCTAGGTACGGGCGCTCCTCCCCGAGCGCAGCGGGAACGACCTCGACCTTGCCCCGCAGACTCGGCCACAAGTCCGCGTCGAGCTCTCTGCGCAGCGGTTCGAAGCAGAGGGCTTCGCCGGCGGCCACGGCGATCGTTCCGAGTACGATGCGTTCCGGGGCGAGCGCGTACGCGATGGCGGAGAGTCCTTGCGCGACGAAGCCCCGCCAGCGGGCGAACTCTTCGACGGCAAACGCATCCCCCGCCAATGCGGCTGCGACCAGATGGACGGGTGAAATCGGTTCGCGACCGGCGAGCTCCGCCGCCTGCGAGTGCGGCGGCGTCACCGCCTGGAGGCGACGCGCCCAGTTCGCTCCGCCGGCGTAGGCTTCAAAGCAACCTCGCCGTCCGCAGCCGCAGGGTTCACCGCCGGGCTGCAGGACGACATGGCCCCACTCGCCGGCGTGGTGATCGAGGCCGCTGTACAGGGTGCCGTTCAGGACCAGGCCCGCGCCGACACCCGTCGACATGGTGAGATAGATCAGGTGTTCGGTTCCCCGCCCTGCTCCGAACCGCCATTCCGCAAGCGCGGCCGCGTCGGCGTCGTTTTCCAGATGGACCGGAAGCCCCAGGCTCTCAGCGAGGACGTCGCGAACCGGCGCGTCGCGCCAAGGCAGGTTCGGCGGCGTCAGCAGGACGCCGCGAGCCGCGTCGAAGGGGCCCGGCACGGCGACACCGAGCCCCCGAACCTCTTCCAACGAGCGGCCCGACTTCGCGACCACACTACGGGCTTCTTCCCCCAGCTGGCGAAGATCTCGAGACGCGTCGCGGTGTGTGGTGGTCGGCCCTCGCCAGCGCGCGAGTAGCGTGCCGTCTGCCGTGCCGAGGGCAATCGCTGTCTTGGTCCCGCCCATGTCCATACCGAGCCACAGCGACATCTGCTCAAGTGTAGGCGCAAAGAAGCCCGATAAGAAACTCGAGCCAGAATCTCGAGTCCATCCGCGGCCGTAGCCCGGCCGACTGCTTGGACGAGGAGTCTAGATGCCGATCCGTTACGCGCGCTTCGCGCGCGGCTTGTCCGCGCTGCTGCTGTGCATTCCGCTTTCCGGTTGCTTCATGTGGAATTACGGGCGTTTCGATCCCATGGCGCACGGAGACGCGTTCGATGAATCGCGCAAGCGGTTCACGCGCATGATCCGCTGGGGACAGATCGAGCGCGCGGGTCAGTACGTCGTCGAAGAGGAGCGCGAAGCGTTCTTCAAAGCGGCGTCGGTGCTGCGCGGCGTGCGCTTTACGGACTACGAAGTGCTCTCCGTCGACATCGACGATGATTTCGAGTCCGCGACCGTCGAGGTCATGTTCCGCGGCTACCAAGTTTCGTCCCCGATCGAAAAGTCCGTTGCGGTGACCCAGGAATGGGCTCGCAGCACGGAGGGAAACGGTTGGGAAGTGCGCCCTGAGATCGAAGAGCTCTCGGGGCTGTTCGTCGATTAGTCCGAGGGGTGCAAGCGATGGATGAACCGACCATCTTGATCGTCGACGACGTCGACATGTTCCGAGAGCTCGAGGCGATGTACCTCCACGCCTTGGGAACCGTCATCGACGCGAAGAGCGGCGAAGAAGCGCGCATGAAGATCGAGGAAGCGAATCCCGATCTCATCGTCCTCGACCTGAAGCTTCCCGACTGCGATGCCCTCGCCTTGTGCGAAGACATCAAGAAAGCGTCGAGCGAACGGATCGTCGTCGCGATCTCGGCGCACGGAACGCCCGATGAACACGAAGCCGCCGTGCGCGCCGGTGCGGATGATGTGGTCGCGAAGCCCCTGATCCGCCACATGCTCGTCAACGCCGTTCGACGCTTCCTCGTGAAAGAGACGCCGCTCGGCTTGCCGCGCGCGGCCTGCCGAATCCCGGTCACGCTGGCCGACGGCTCCCAGGGCTGGCTCGAGAACGTCTCCCGAGGCGGCCTTTTCGTCGTCGCCGATCATCTGCCGGAGCTCGCTTCCGAGATTCGGCTCGAATTTCGGCTCCCGGACGAGCCCCAGAGCTTCGATCCAACCGCCCGCGTCGTGTGGACCCGCGAAGGCGGCGACCCCCATCAACCCCGCGGCTTCGGCGTGCGCTTCCTCGCGCTGCCCGGAGAAACGGCCCGGCGCCTCGATCACTTCGTTCAGGAGCATGCGATGCACGGGGGGCTGTACTAGTGCGCGGGTTGATCCTTGCGGCGTTCGCGGCCCTGTTGGCGTCGAGCCAGCCCGCCTACGCCGAGGACCCGGCGAGTCTGGCGCTCGAACCCGAACACGAGCGTTGGATCGCGAAGCTCACGCAGCGACAGGAAGAACTCGCCACGGCGCGCGTTCGCGCCGAGCGCGCGGAATCCGCGTACCGCGATTGGCGCCAGCGGAACTATCCACGCGGAGCTGCGAAAGAAGCCATGTTGACGGAGTTGGAAGAAGCCCGCGAAGCGCTCCGCATCGCGGAGCGCCGGCTCCCGAAAGATCTCGAGGCGGCGCGCCGGGACGGCGTACCGCCCGGCACCCTGCGCCGCTTCCGCTAGCGGTCGAGGAGTTCCTTCTCCTTCACGTAGTCGTTGGGCCCTGCCTGATGCGGCTGAGCCGGCCGAACGACCATCAGGATCTTGTCGCCCTGACGCACAACCGTGTTGTGCTGCGTGAAGAGTGAGCCGTCTCGCTTGACGCGAACTTCTTCGACGATGATGGGACCGGCTTCATCGGTCGCCTGGTGCGGGACGCGAACCGTCGTCTGGTCGTCGAGTTGGATCACCGTCTCGTGGACCGCGGGTCGGAGCGCCGTGGCGTAGTAAGGAGCTGTGCCCTCGCCGCCTTCGCCATTGAAGTCTCGCAGGTGCTCGAGCCGGTCGGCCAGAGCCGCGCGGCTCGCCTCGACGGAAGTCGTCGTCCGCGTAAATCGCGAATAGCTCGCGAGGCCGAGCTCGCGCTGCAGCGTCGCGTGCTCTCGGTAGCGCGACGGGATTCGGTCTACGTCGTCCGTGAATGCAATCTCACCCGAATCCGTCGTCCAGCGGTAGATCTCGGCGCTCGCCGGGCTCGCCGCCGCACCGAGCATCCCGGCGCTCGCGATGACCGCCGCCGCCCACATTGCACTTCGCTTCTGCCAGTTTCGCGTCCGCATACCGAACCTCCGATCGTACGTGAGTGACCGGACAGACGCGAAAGTGTCAGGATTCTCGTAGCTTAGGCTACGAAATCTCCGCATCGGCGGAGTGTTTCGCGGGAAGTTGCCGCTTGCCGAGCGTCACACCCGGTCGAGTGGCGGCATCTCGAGCGCTTCGCGGAACGATTCGTGGAAGTGATGGAGGGCGGGCTCGTTCCGTCCGAAGACGATGTGCTCGAGCGCGCCGGCCTCAGCGACCCGCTGCGTGCTCTCCCCCATCGCATAGTCCTCGTGCTCGAGCGTGCTGGCGAACACTTCACGAGCGGCGTCGGGGCTGAACACCGATTGTCCTCCCCGCGCCTCGGGGTCGTAGACGTTCTTACCGGTAATGATGCGGCCGCCGCTCGCCTCGTGTTCTCTCAGCCGTGCGAGTGTCTGCGGCGCGAAATACTGGCGGATCTGCGTGATCGACCGGTTCGGGTCGGTCGGATGCGGGTAGATCCGGAACATCGTCGACTGCTGCGTGCTCGCCGTGATCTGAATGTTGGGAAACAGGTAGTAGAGCACGGTTGCACCGGTCTCCATGCGCCACTCGTCTTCGGGTTTCTTGCGCAGGCTGTCGATACCGCGGGACGGGAAGCAGAACCGGTGGTTGCGACCGAACGCCTCGAAGGACAGCGCATCGCTGTAGAAGATTCTCGAGAGTGTGTTCTTGTGGAGGCGCGCGAAGTGGTACGTCTCACCGAAGGTGTCGTTCGCGAGCTTCCAGTTGAGTCGTTTCTCGAGGGTCGACTCATCGGTGAGGACGAACTCACCGAGATTCCACGATTCGAGTTCGGGTGCGAGGTCGCCCAGCAGAGCGTCGACGTCGAGCTTGCCGTCCGGTTGCGGGTGCGCCCAGAGGAAGCCCCCTGCCTCGAGCGTCGGCAACTCGACGAGGCCGTGGCTCGCCCGGTCGACCTTCCCGAAGTCGCGTTCGCGGGCGATCCCGACGAGCTCTCCCGTGTTGCGATACGTCCAGTTGTGGAACGGGCACATGAAGTTCTTGGCATCGCCGCGGCAGTCGTCGGTGAGGCGCGTACCGCGATGGCGGCAGGCGTTGAGGAAGGCGCGAAAGCGGCCGTCCTCGGCGCGCGTGGCCAAGACCGGTACCCCGAAATCGTCGACCGTGAGGAAGCTACCCGCCTCCGGCAACTCGCCCGAGAGCCCGATCACCTGGGGGTGCCTGCGAAAGAAGAGCTCCCATTCCCGAGCCGCGAGCTCCGGACAGACGTACGACCGCGTCGGATTCTTGACCTGGCAGCCGGCGTCGACGTTCTTCTTTTCATCGAGCTGATGCATCAGCTCTTTCAGAATTCGGATCTGGGTGGTGCGTTGCATGGAGGCTCCCGGTCTTCGACCGTCAGTTTCGCAGGGCGGTCCAGGGGCTGTCCAGTCGCCGCGACGGCGGAGCTAGGAGCTGTCCTTCATGCGCGCCGTCGCGACCTCAACGCTGCGGTCGACGAGATACCGCAGTTCCAAGCGAAGGAGCTCGAGCGCACCGAGCTCGCGACCCGCGCGCGCTCCGTGCTCGAGAAGATGCTCGAGGATCGTCGATACCGGAACGAACCAACCCGGCTTCTCCGCGATGTGCCGCAGCGTGCGGTCGAAGTCGGGATCGAGGCGACCGTCGCGGGCGAAGCCCTTTCCCAGGTGCGTCGAGACGATACACACGCCGCCTTCCTCTTCCAGCCGGTCGATCGCGTCGGGCGTGATCCGCCTCCGAAAAGCCCGAACTTCGGGGGCGTCGAGCGTGGAGAACCAGTAGTGGACGTAGGGCGTCCTCGCGTTGCAGTACGGCATTTCGGGATTGCTCTTCAGGAGGTTCAGGTCCCGAAAGGTGAAGTTCCGCACGAAGCGGATGCGTTCCCGCGCCAGGTCACCCCAGAAGAACGGAGACCCTTCGATTTCGCCGCTCGATCCGTTCCCGCGCACGCGTTCGAGGAGACGCAAAAGAGCGCGGATCGGCGCCGTATGGAAGCGAGCGGCTCCCCAGTAGAGGTTCTCCGCGTTTTGCCCGTGATTCGCGTAGAGCCGTGGGCAGTGCCCGAACTCGCGCTCGAGAAACGCGAGACCCCGCAGCGTTCGCGCGCGATCGCTCGACTCCATGGTGGCCCCGTGGAGTGCCAACTCGACGCCTCGGGAGACCAGCATCTTGACGAAATCCAGGTACTCGGGTCGATTCAGCGTGTCCGCCGCATGGTAGGCCGGGCTGCCCTCCGGGCAGTCGAGAGGCCACGCGGTCTTCGTGGTGAGCAGCCCGTATTCGAGCAGTCGGTCGTAGACGGGCTTCACGTTCTCGAGGGTCGAATCGTCCGTATCGTCGAGGATCGTGAACGCGAACTTGCGATTTTCCGGGTACTGCAAAGCAGCAGCATCTTATCGGAGAAGCGTTCTGCAAGGCCCGCGAAACCGCAAAAGATGGACGACGCCTCGGAAGCGTAGGATCGTGTGGACGGATTCGAACCCGAGGAGACCCGATGAGAACCTTCGCTTTGTTTCTTTTGGCCGCCATCTTCACCGGTTGCGGCCCCATCGCCGATGCCCAGCGGGTGAAGACCGATCCCGACTTCTACGCGCCGTTCTTGATCTCCCAAGCCGTGCGCGCCGGGAATCTCTTGTTCTTGTCGGGGCAGGCTTCCCTCGATGAGTCAGGCAACATCGTGGGCGAAGGCGATTTCGACGCTCAGGCGGAGCAGACCTTCGCGAACCTCCGTAAGGTGCTGCGCGCGGGCGGCTCGGATCTCGACCGCGTGGTGAAGGTGAACATCTACCTGACGGACATGAGCCACTTCCCGAAGATCGTCGCGCTTCGAGAGAAGTACTTCAGGCCGCCCTACCCGGCGGACACCATCGTCGAAGTCGGGGCGCTCGGCCTGCCCGAACTGATGATCGAGATCGAAGCGGTGGGTCTCGTCGGCGGGACGATTCGCGACGCCGACTGACGCGGCCTAGGTCACGGCCAGCGGATTGACCGGCGATCCAGTCCCGCCCTGGATCTGCAGCGGTGCGACCGTGAGGAGGAAGCTCTCACGCTCCGTCGCTCGCAGATGCGCCGCGAGTTCTTCCAGATCGAGGTGGTGGATGAGAGGAAGTCCCAGGTAGACCTCGGTCAGCACGTGGATCGGTACAGAACAGCCCGGGTACGTCGAGGGAAAGTTGTCCCCGGGACCGTCCGTCGCGACCGTGGCGGCGTCCCAGGCCGCGATCACGTCGATGCACCCGACGTGCAGCCCGCTCCAATTGCCGTGGTTGTCCCTCGCTTCACCGTCTTCTGGCCGGATGGTGGGGGCCGCGTAGCGACCCGTGCGGATCACGACGGCGTCACCGGGCTTCACGCGCCCTTCGAAGGGCGTCAGGTCGTCCGGGGTGACGGGATCGCCGGGCTCTAAGAACTCGCTCCCGCGTCGGTGCGGCACGTCGATGAGCCAACCTCGCGTGACGAAGCCACCGAGCTCCGTCATGGCGTACTTCTTGACGCCGTCCTCGAGGGTCACCACCTCCTCGCAGAGATCGCCGTTGAAGGATCTTCCCCGATGGCCGACGTGGCAATAAGCGTCGATGTGCGAGTTCGTCATTCCGTGGGTAGCGATGGCGATCCGGTCGCCGGATTCGAAGACCGGCTCCGCGTCGCCGGCGAACTCGTACTGCCCGGCGCGAAGCAGCTCATAGTGGTAGTCGCTGTCGTAGCTCGCGTCGGCGGTGATGTCGTCTTCGCGCAGCGGTGCGCCGAGATTGAAGACGCGATGATCGACCACGGAATCCATGCCGCGAGCGGTCGCGGTACGGCCGATCAGGTTCAGGGTGCCGCGCCCGTTGGGCCAGCGGCCCCAGTTGTAGGTGCGGTGCGGCCATTCGTCGAGCGGCTGACCGAAGGTCGTTCGCGCCACACCCAACCCTTCTAGGGACGCTCGATGCGACGCGCCCAGGCTCCCAGACCCGCAAGCCCCGCGAACAAGAGTACCGCTATGCCGGGTTCGGGGACCGCCGCGCCGAACGCGAGGATCTTGGCGTCGAGCGCGGCCTCGACGGCGTCAAAATCTTCGACGTTGATGACGAAGCCGGTCGTTGCGGGGATCGGATCGCCCACATTGACGACCGTCCCCGGCGTCGGGTGCGCAAGCTCCGTCATCAATGCGAGGTCCTGCGCGTTGAAGCCGATCGCCTCGAAACTGAGTAGATCGATTCCGGCTGCGATCGCGGCGTCCCGTGCATTGCGCGCCGCGTCTTCCGGTGTGAGCGCTCCGGGTGCGACCAAATCGTTGAGCGCCGCCAGCACCGTCGCGGTGTCCGGCCCACCGGCGGCGGCGACATGCCCGTTGTGAACGGTCGGATTGCCATCCGTCAGCATGTTCAGCAAAACCGCATCGGTCCCCATCGCGATCGAGGCGACCGCGGTGCCGATGGCGTCTTCGAAGTTCGTGCCGCCCTGGATCACACCGGTCTGTGAGAAGTCGAGCTCGGCGATCAGCGGCGCGAATTCAGGAGGCGCGAAGCTCAAAACCGTGAGCGCCGCCGGGCTCAGCTGGAACGTCGGGCGCGCCATGGTCTCGACCTGGTTCGCGATGGCGTCTCGCGTGGCGACCGAGCTCAGCGTCTGATCGGCTGTTCCGACGACCGATGCCGAAAACCCGAACCGAACCACGGTGAGATCGACCGAGCCGTCGGTCTTGAGCTTGCGGATGGCGTTCGCGGCCGCCGTTCGTAGCGTGTCCCACTCGGTGTCGTTGATACTGCTCGACCCGTCGATGATGAGGCCGATCTTCACGGCGTGACTCGGTGAAGCCAGGCAGAGCGCCAGGGTCGCGAAAACCACCGCGGCCGAGAAGCGAGACGCGCGTCGGGGTGTCATCGGGCGGGCCCTCCTCGTGGAAGACATTCTACTCGCAAACCGACGCCTCAGCCCCCTTCGCCGCCCGCTTCCGCGAGAGCCTTGCGGCGATCTTCCGAGGCCCGCGACACGATGAACGCATGGATCAGGTCGGTGTCTCCTTCGGAGAGCACGTCGGAGAAGCTCGCCATCCCCTTCGCCGCCAAGGCGCCGCCCCGGACGATCTCCTGGAAGGCGCCGTGTGACGCTTCGCTCATGAGGCGCAGATCCGCGACGACACCGCCGGCGCGGACATCCAACCCGTGACACCACACGCAGTAGCGTCCGTAGAGGTCCTTGCCGAGCTCGAGCTCCTCGGCCGACGCCGTGATCTCCGGTTGTTCGGGAATCGATCGGTCGACCGCGGAAGGCGTCGGGAGCTTTGTCGTGCCATCGAGGGCGAAGGTCAGGAGCTTGCCGAAGTTGCCGAACTGCTTCGCCGCGGTTTCCGCAGCCGGTTCGCCCGCGGCGAGATCCCCGCCGCCGGTGCCGGTCAGGATCGACACGTACTGAACGTCGCCGATCTGATAGGTCACCGGCGGCGCGAGGATCGAGGTGTAGGTGTTGAACTTCCAGAGCACGTCCCCGGTCTCTCCGTCGTAGGCGGTCAGGAACCCCAGCGCATCGCCCTGGAACACCAGGTCGCCCGCCGTCGAGAGCACCCCGCCGTTCCAGTAATGGGGGTGCTCGACGACCCACTTGGATTCGCCGGTGAGCGGATCGAACGCCTTCAGGTAACCCTTGGCCGCGGGCCCGCCGGGATGCTCGTCGATCAGATCCGTCAAGTTGGAAAACTGGATCCCGAGGTTCCAGCCCTTGGGTTCCCGCTTGAAGAGCCCCGTCTTCGTGTACTGCTCTTCCATGGCGTAGAGCAGCGGCGCGTCCTGTGCCGGGATGAAGACCACGCCGCGCTTCGGGTCGAAGGACATCGCTTGCCAGTTGTGCGCGCCGAGCGGGCCGGGAAGGATCCACTTCGGATGTTCGTCGTAGGTCGCGTCGGTGTTCTCCACCGGGCGTCCCGTCGTGAGATCGACGTGCGTCGCCCAGGTGACGGTGGCGAAGGGGTGGGCACGAAGAAGCTTCCCGTCCGTGCGGTCGATCACGTAGAAGAAGCCGTTCTTCGGCGCCTGCATCAGCACCTTGCGTCGCTTCCCGTCGACTTCCATCTCGGCGAGCATGATGTCCTGCACCGCCGTGTAGTCCCAGTTGTCTCCGGGCGTCGTCTGGTAGTACCAGTTCATCTTCCCGGTGTCGGCGTCGAGAGCGACGATCGAGGAGAGAAAGAGGTTGTCGCCCCCGCCCGGCGATCGGATCACGCGCGTCCAAGGCGATCCGTTGCCCACACCGATGTAGACCTGGTCGAACTCGGGGTCGTACACGATGGAGTTCCAGACCGTGCCGCCACCCCCGACCTCCCACCAGTTGCCGCCTTTCCAGGTCTTCGCCGCGAGCTCCATCTCGGGGTGTTCGAATGGGAGCGCGGGGTTGCCCGGCACCGTGAAGAAGCGCCACACCTGCTCGCCCGTCTCGGCGTCATAGGCGGTGACGTAGCCCCGCACACCGAACTCGGCGCCGCCGTTGCCAATAAAGACTTTGCCGCCGGCGACACGCGGCGCGCCCGTGATCGTGTAGAAGCGCTCGCGATCGATGATCGTGTCGACTTCCCAGACCTTCGCGCCGTCGGATGCGTCGAGCGCGATGAGCCTCCCGTCGAGGCTCGCGACATAGACGCGGCCCTTGTAGACCGCCACGCCGCGGTTCACGACGTCGCAACACGCGCGACGGCCCCACTCGCCGGGCACCTCCGGGTTGTACGTCCAGCGAACCTCTCCCGAAGTCGCGTCGATGGCGTGGACCACGCTCCACGTGCTCGTCAGGAAGAGCGTGTCGTCGACGACGATCGGCGTCGACTCCAGCGCGCGGTTCGTCCCCATGTCGCGGTACCAGACGAGGCCCAGCCGATCGACCGTGTCGCGGTTGATCTGCTGAAGCGGCGAGTGCCGCTGCTCTTCGTAGGTGCGGCCGTGCGCCAGCCAGTTGCCCGGCTCCGCGCCGGCGTTGTTGATGCGTGCGTCGTCGATCAGGCCGATTCGAGCCGGCTCCGGCGCCTCGTCTTTTGATGCTGCGGGAACGTCGCCATTCGCGAGAGGCTCCGAGGGGAGCGGCCGCTCCTTCGCCGAGTACAAGACCACACCGATCACGAGTGCGAGTCCAACGAGCCAGACCCAGCGCATGATATCTCCCTACACCGGTGCAAGGCGGGACATTGCGCCGCCTCCCCGGCTTCTCACCCCTTCCGTTTCGAGTCTACACCCGCGCGTCGCTCGCCTTCGCGAGTGCCCGGTCGAGACTCGGGCGTCGCCCACGTGCGACACGATCTCTCGAAATCACTTGAGAGGTCGCTCAAAACTTCCTGAAACGTTGGGAGGTGTGCGAAGAACATTCCCGTCGGGTAACTTCCGAGACTCTGCTGCGGGGTAGAGCAGTCTGGTAGCTCGTCGGGCTCATAACCCGGAGGTCGGGGGTTCGAATCCCTCCCCCGCTACCACTTTAAGCGCCCGGAATCTTTAAGGTTCCGGGCGTTCCTCGTTTCGGGGCGAGAAGGCCCGTCGGGTTACTTTCGGGTGGCTTGGCTTCGGGTAGGCCGCCAAGGTTAGCCCCTAGGGTTGGCGGTGTTCTTCGTAAGCGACCAGGCACTTCGTCTCGTGACACACGCCCGAGCGAACCACGGTTTCGAGATGACGGCTGTCAGCTAGCTTCCCGAATCGGGGGGAGCCGCGTGCGACTCATTCTATTCGCTGCGCTGACGCTTCTAGCGTCAGCAGGATGTACAACTCGTGTGGCCGACCTGACGATGGCTTCCACGCGAATCACCAACTTAGACAAGGTTGATCTCGATCAACTCCCTGCGCGGAGAAACGTCGAGGGGCGGGACATCAAGTTCGTGTTCCTTCTGATCCCCATGGGCATTCCGACTCTTGAGGGTGCGGTGGACGACGCCCTACAGAAAGGTGGCGGCGATGTGATGACCGATGTGGTTGTCAGTCAGTACGGATGGTGGTTTCTCGTCGGAGAGACCGGGTTCGTGGTCAAAGGCGATGTCATCAACACCCGCGGACTGGAGTCAAAATGAGGTTCTCTTGCCGATCGGTAGCGACGGCTCTCGTGGCGGCAGTGGTCTTGTTGGCCCCCGCCGGTTGTGTTGTGCGCCAAGGCGATTTCACCGTTCTTTCCACCAAGCTGATTCGTACGTCCAACTTCGACCTCTCGGGCGCGGATCGGGTCAGAGGCGTCCAGGGCGAAGATATGGCCCACATCATCTTCATCATTCCGACGAAGCAAAACCCGAACATCGAAGATGCGATCGACAACGCTCTGGAAAAGGAAAACGGGGACGTTATGACGGATGTCGTTGTCGAGTCGTACAGCTGGTACATCCCCTACATTTACGGACGCGCCGGTTGGCGGGTCCAAGGTGACGTTGTGCGAACGAGGAAGTGACCGAGTTGCGGCGTGGGGTTCGAATCCCTCCCCCGCTTCCAATTCAAGCGCCCGGAATCTTTAAGGTTCCGGGCGCTTTTCGCTTCTGTCACCGAACGGTGTCGGTCCATTTTCGGTCCAATTCGTACTCGCCCTCGGCTTCACGGAAGCATTGTACTGCGCCGAAACTGTATGGTGAGGTGGAGGCCGCATCGCCCTCGGTGCATCGTGAGAGAATCGTCCCCCAACCGGCAGGAGGATTGCGGACATGGACATCATGGAACTCGGGGCGATTGGGGAGCTAGTCGGCGGCGTCGCGGTGATCGGATGGGCGCGATGACCGAGCCAGGAGCTTCGGAGCTCGGGGCCGGTTCTCCGGTGAGTCACGCGAGCGCCACCCACGCGGTACTCGAGGCTTGCCAATCACCGCTCGACGACGAGCACGCACGACGTCGGTCTGTCGTGTCAGTGGCGTGACGACTCCGCGCGTTACCGTCGTGATCCCGACGTACAACCGCGCGCGCTACCTGGGCGAGGCGATCGAGAGCGTTCTGGCCCAGAGCTACCGCGATCTCGAAGTCGTCGTCGCGGATGACGGCTCGGAGGACGGCACACGAGACGTCGTCGCACGCTTCGACGACCCGAGGGTCCGCTACCTGTCCCTCGCGCATCGCGGGATCTCTGCGGCGCTGAACGAAGGACTCGCGATCGCGCGCGGTGAGCTCTTCGCTCGCGTCGACTCCGACGACGTCTGGAAGCCCGATCTGCTCGAGACATTGGTGCCGGTTCTCGCGGAGGAGCCCGTAGGCTTCGCATACGGGCAGGGTCGCGCAATGCGGGCGGACGGAACGCCGCTTGACCACCTCCTGGGTCTACCGCCTCGTTGGTCCAGCTCTGACGACCCTCGCACGCAACGCGGCGTTCATCTTCGCGCAGCAGGTCCTCCGGAGGTATCCCCTTACGGCGGCGCCGGTCGAACGCTTCGCCGCCTACCGCCGCCGCAAACGACGCCCTCGTCCCGGACACGGTCAATGGCGTCACTAGCACCGTACGGCGGTGTATCGTCGAGATCACCGGCTTCCGGGTGCGTCTGCTCCCGAGAGAACCGGATTACTTGCCCGACTTGAGGCGCGTCGCGTCGAAGTACCGCAGCGTCTCGTCGGGCCCGCTGGTCTCGATGTGCGCGGTCCACATCTGTGTCAGGTTGGTCGTTCCTTCGGCGAAATTCACGACCATGAACGCGATCGGGAGGAGCACTCTGTGCCCCGCGTTTCCGGGTACGTCGCTCGTTTCGCTCCAGTCGAGCTGAAACCAGCCAATCCGGTTCGGCTCTCCGGTGCGGTCGTACGCCAGGAAGACCAGCGGGGCGTACGTCTCTTTGTCGTACCAGAGCACCTTTTTCGAGTAGCGGTGGTTCTTGTTGCGGGGGACCTGTTCCAGACGCAGAACCGTGCGCTTCTGCCAACGTTCGTCGACGAGCGGTAGGGTCCCGTAGGGGCCGAAGCGGCAGGCTTCGAAATGATCTCGCGTGCCGGGGACAGCGACCGCTCGATCCCGCCAGCCCGGCACGTTCTTCGGGAAGCAGACGCGCTCGGAATCGAGGGCTGCGAGCATGGGCCGCTCCGCACCCGCTACCCACTCCTGATCCCAGATGTAGCCCGAGAAGAGCAAGAAATCTTCGTAGGTCATCTCCGAACCCAACACGCTGTCCGATTTCTGGTTGGTGGAGAGCCGGCGCGGCCGACGTTGCTGCGGCACATAGGCCCAGGCATCGTCACGGCGTTCGTGGGAGTTGTTGTAGCGGAAGATCAGCGAGCGTTGGCCGCGCACATCAAACGGCGTGAGGGTATCGGTGAACTCGGCCCACAAGACGTCGGTGTCGGGGGCGATCCGCGTCGAGTCCGGCAGCAAGTCGGCGCGGTGGCTGAAGTAGGTCCGGCGATAGATTCCCTGGGCCAACTTCCACGTATCCTGACCATCGCTGCGTGCGAAGCTCTGCCCCCAGTGCTGGACGAGTCCCCCGCCGCCGAACCAGCGCCGGTTCACGTTCCAGGCGAGCTTCAACGCAAATTGAGGGTCCTCGCGTGTGAGGTCGCAGGCGTGTCCTGTGGCCTCCTGACTCCAGGCGGAGTAGGGAAAGGGCTCTCCCGCGACATGGCCTACGAGCTGACCGTTCTCGTCGAGTGAGGCCTGACACGCATAGCGAGCGGTTGCTTCCACGAACTTCTCGTGGGGTCGATAGTCCTCGGTGGGCACGATCTCGAGATGCGCTCCACGAACGGTTCGACGACGAGGTCCCAGAGTTCGTCCGGAAAAAGACCGCGAACGGTCCCGCGGTTTGCGTGGGAAACGATCTCCCCTGGCCTCGGTTCGGTGCGCGCGATGTGTGCGGCGAGCAGAACGAGCGAGACGAGCGCCCACCCGAAGGTAAAGATTCGCAGGGTCATCCGATGACGGTAGGGTGGCTGCGAGAAGAGCGCGAGAAGACGCCCTTCCGCCCCGTCTGCGGCTACCCGCGCGAAGTGGGCGGGCCGCCGCGCAACGATCTACCGAAGCCATGACGTGCTTCCTCTTCGGGAGCTCACCTGCTGATGGACGCGCCGCCGCGGTGCGGTCGGCAGAGTTAATCGAAGTCGATCAATTCCAGGACGGTCCCGTCCGGATCGCGAAAACAGCACCAGCGCGCTCCTTCCATGGCCACGGGATCGGAGATGAACTCGATCCCCAGAGCCTTCAGGCGCTCGTATTCGGCGTCGATATCTTTCGTCCACAGGGCGATCCGCACGGCGCCCACGTGAGCGAGATCCGCGGGCGTCTCGCCGTGAGTCTTCGGCTTCTTCCATTCGATCAAGTCGATACGTGCACCGCGGGCATGCTGGGGATCGAGCATCATGATCGCAGCCTGTGCCTTGATTCCCTCCGGCAGGCCCAAACCGCGTGCCATCTCTGCCGACCCCCCTTCGGGTATCGCCAGGACCACGGAGAAGCCCAAGCTCTCGTAAAACGCTTGAGAGCGAGCGAGGCTTCGGCAGTTCACGTTGATATGAAAGATCCCCTTGATCGCCATACGAGAATTTCCTCTCCTAAGGTTCGGCCCCTACTGAAGCTCCGGGTAGCGCGGCTCCCAGTCCGGCAACGCCCAGCAGAGCATTGGCTCCCTGCAAATCATCGCCCATGTTGCTGTGGGGTAGGAAAGCGAAGGTAGGAAAGCGAAAGGCGGCCCGGGTACATGACATCTCCGGAAAACGAATAGCCCCGCTCCGCGTCCAGCAGCGAGACCGAGTCGTCCGTGTGGCCCGGTGAAAAAGATCACCCGCAAGCACGGCTCCTCGACAGGGGAAACGTCGTGGTGACGCGGGAACGAGCGCGAGTAGGCGTTCCTCCCCGCTTCTCCCGACCGACTCCCCGACCCGGCGGCGTTTCCGCCAGGCGACGCGCGAGATCTCAAGGTTGGCAAGTCCATCCAGAGCTGTGACCTTCGGGACGTGATGTCTGCGGAGGACGGTGCCGATGCCTGACAACGAAGCACCTCTGAGCTGGTTGTCTCCCAAGACGACCATCCGTTCGAGCACCATTCAGGGAAAAGGGCTGTTCGCGACTTCGCCGATCAGCACGGGTGAGATCGTCTGTATCAAGGGCGGCTATATCTTGACCAAGAAAAGCTGGGATGCGCTGGAGCCGAGGCTGGGCTCGTGCGAGATCCAGGTCGGCTCCGATTTCTTCATCGCGCCAACGAGCCAGGCGCAACGCGAAGGCAGCATGATCTACAGCAATCACTCCTGCGAGCCGAACATCGCGCCGCAGGGGCAGATCGTCTTCGTGGCGATACGCGACGTCGCGGCTGGTGAGGAACTCTGCCACGACT
Organism: Myxococcota bacterium; assembly: GCA_965223705.1. Taxonomy (GTDB): domain Bacteria; phylum Myxococcota_A; class UBA9160; order UBA9160; family UBA6930; genus UBA6930. The sequence continues at coordinate 2,207,897 of OZ245015.1, forward strand.
GGGCGACGACGGACGACTTGGACTACGAGATGTCGTGCAACTGCGGCGCCGCCGAGTGCCGCGGCACCATCACCGGACAGGATTGGCGATTGCCAGACCTGCAGAGGAAGTACGCCGGTTGCTTCGCCTGGCACGTGCAAAGGCGGATTGACGCTGAATCCGATTGACACCCGGCCCCGAGATGCGATCCTCCCCGGCGAGATGACCAGTCACACCCCGATCGCAGCCCCGCGCACCGCGAAATCCAACGCTGCTCGAGAACGCGCGCAGGACCTGCGCGCGAACCACCCTGTGTAAGACCTGGAAGTCTCCGTTCTTTAGAACGCCCTTCCGGGAGTCGGGAGGGCGTTTCGATTTTTAGGTGATATCCGATAAACGCCCGTCGGCTTCCCCAAGGAGCCGCGGTATGAACATTCGAAACGAACTGCGAGCGATCGGCGTGCTGGCAGGGCCGGCCGTTGCGATGCAGCTCGGCGACATGACACTCGGCGTGGTCGACACGCTGATGGTCGCCCGGGTCAGCACCGAGGCGCTGGCTGCGGCGACCCTCGCTAACGTCTACGAAGCCCTGGCGCTGTTCTCGGTGGCGGGGATTCTGCTGGGCATCGATCCGCTGGTCAGCCAGGCTCACGGCGCTGGTGTGGGCCGGCGAGCCGGCCTGGCGCTGCAGCACGCGCTGGTCCTCGGAGCGCTCCTGACGCTGCCCGTCGTCGCGCTGTTCCGCGGTGCCGAGGCGGTGTTCCTAACCCTCGGCCAGCGCGCTGACTTGGCCCTGGCTTCAAGCCAATACCTGTGGGTGCAGGCGCCGAGCATCCCGTTCTTCTTCGGTTTTGTCGCGCTGCGCCACTACCTGATGGGGCGAGAGATCCTGGCGCCGACGCTCTCGGTGATCCTGGTGGCCAACCTCGTGAACATCCTGGCCAACTGGGTCTTGATCTTCGGCCACTGGGGGGCGCCGGCCCTCGGCCTGGTCGGCGCGGGGCTCTCGACCTCGTTGGTTCGCGTGGCACTGTTCGCGGGCCTGGCGTCGTGGATTCTGCTGGCGGGGCTTCACCGTGCCGCGTGGCCACGCTTCGGGCGCCAAGCCTTTCGCGGCCGGCGGCTCGCGCGGGTGATGCGGCTTGGGCTACCGATTGCGGTCCAGTTCACCCTGGAGATCGGTGCCTTCGCCGTGGCGACCCTGATCGCCGGGTGGCTCGGCGTGGTCCCCCTCGCCGCTCACGCACTGGCGCTCAACATGGCGTCCGTGACGTTCATGATCTCCCTCGGTATCTCCCTCGCCGCTGCGACGCGGGTCGGAAACCTGATTGGGGCGCGTCGCGGTTGTCTGGTGCCGCGCAGCGCCGGGCTCGCGATGGCTGTGGGCGGCGGTGCGATGTCGGTCGCGGGTGTCGCGTTCGCGCTGTTTCCGCGGTCTTTGGCTGGCCTCTACACCGACGACGCGTCCGTCGTGGCTGTGTGCGCCCAGCTGCTGCCGATCGCTGGTGCCTTTCAGATCTTCGACGGGGTCCAGACCGTCGCCGGCGGGGTACTTCGGGGGCTGGGGAAAACGCGCCCGGCGGCTTGGGCCAATTTCATCGCCTACTGGTTGATCGGCTTGCCGGTGGGGTACTTCCTCGCGCTTCACACCACCGCCGGTATTCGCGGGTTGTGGTGGTCTCTGGCAGCGGGGCTCGCAATCGTCGCCGGCGTACTGGCGACCCGGGCCTTTCGAGAGGGAAGACGCGCAGCGCAGAGCCAGTCGCGGTGTTGATTCATCGCGAGCGACGCTGGGGTTTGCGGTACACCAGCCGCGACTCCTAGAGCGGGACCGGGCCCCGTTACGAGGGAACCGGTCCCGCGGCCGTCCAAGCCAGGGCAGCGAGGTGGGACGAGGGGTAGAACCCTTGAGCGCATTCGGGACAGGGTTTCGGGGCACGGCATCATTGGAAGAAGCGAGGACCTAGGCGAACCGTTCTAGGAACTCGGAGGGTTCGCCGACGGGAAGAGTCAACCGCCGTTGTCATGTCATGCGGCCAACCTAGCTTTGCGAGGGTGGGACCCTCAGCTTGCCATCAGCAAAACGCATCTAGCGGACGGGCATTGCGCGTAGAGAGAAGCATGTGGCGGCTGACGGTTTCGATTCTGGTGGCGGTGCTCTTCGCGGACGGCGCCAGCGCTTGCACTTGCAGCCCTGTGCCGCTCACACGGCTCGAAGCGTATGACCTCGTTTTTCTAGGTCGGGTCGTAGGCCAGGAGACAATTGAGAACCCACGTCGGCCCGACCGGGCTTAGCCACTCATCTCACAACTTAAGCGGCCAGGGAAATGGCGTGGCGCCTGCTCAGCCCGCGTAGTGCGGCATCGAATCGGCGAAGCCCGAGTTGGATCCGCCGCAAGCGCTCGATCGCTCTCATCCATGGTGCCGAGCCGGTACTGCGAGAAGTGATTCTCAAAGAGACGAAGATGGGCCACCAGATGGCTGCGAAGGCCCAAGCGGTCGCGCGCGAATTCAAGTAGTGAATCTGGCTGTCAGCGATCGACTGACGGATCTCCGCGCGCGTCGCCGCGGTCGCTTGGCGAATTTGGGTTGCGAGATAGGCCAGTGTCGCGACGGTTGCGACGCCTCCGATCAACTCTGCGACCGCACCGACCGCGTCCCAGTTCACGCTTGCTCCACCGACCCACGACCGACTAGCCGACATCGCCGAAAAACGGGAACGTCGGGGACGAACCTCTACGGGCATACCCATCGGGGTGCGCATTCTAGCCCGCCGAACCTTCCTCGGGTTCTACAACCGACGCCAGCGCGGCCCACCTAAAAATTGTGAGGAGTTGAAGCAATGACCGACGATCCCGCTCGCGTTGTCGACCAAGGGTGGATGGCGGCGAAGCTGTCCGAGGAACCGGACGCTCTCGCTCCTGACGGATCTGAAGTCCGTGTCCTCACGCGCGTTTCCCGGGGCAGCATGGCTCATTTTCGCTTGCGAGCGGGAATGACGTCCAAAGCGGTCGCACATCGGTCCATTGAAGAACTTTGGTACTTCGTCGGAGGAGAGGGAGAAATGTGGCTCAAGCTAGGTGCGACCCAGGAGAAGGTTGTCGCCGTTGCTCGGGGGGTATCGATCGCGATTCCGGTGGGTGCCCACTTTCAATTCCGCGCGTGCGGCGACAGCTCCCTGGAAGCGGTAGGCGTGTCTATGCCCCCGTGGCCTGGTGACGAAGAGGCCTACGAAGTCCCGGGCCGTTGGTCTCCGTCTTTGGCTTCGGACTCAATCCCCTAGGGCTTTACGCGCATGCAGACCGCGTAGGGAGTGAAAAGTCTGGTGCTGGAGAAGGTGTTGAACATCATGACTTCCCAGCTTCGGCTGTCGACCGGGTAGTTCCTTCGCGTTCTGAGAAAGTTGGTCGGGGACGACATGCCTCCTCCGGTTACGAGCCATCCTGGGGGGCAAACCGCCCGTCCAATGTTGGCCGCCCCCGCTGCGACGGAGACCGGAGCTCCCGGAACGCGCAGGGTTTCGATCTCCGCCCCGCCGGGCGGTCCCTGTGGACCTGGCGGACCTTCGGGGCCGGGCGGGCCCTGGGCACCCGGTGCCCCGTCGGCACCGGCAGGACCCGTCGCGCCGGGCGGACCTGGCGGACCGACCGGGCCTTGCGGTCCCGGCTGCCCATCGATCCCAGGTGGGCCCTGGGGCCCAGGAGCGCCGTCGATGCCCGGAGGCCCCTGCTCCCCCTGCGGCCCTACCGCTCCGATGGTGAGGGCGTAGGTGTCTGTTCGAGGAGTGCCTCCGCCCGTCGTTACTTCCAGGAGGTAGTCACCGTCCGGGAACCCTTCGGGCAGCCCCACGGTGATTTCGTTGGGCGTGTCGCCGGTTACCACGAGCGGTACGCCGCCGAGCGTCACATCAAGGGAGTTCCCGTTGTCGAAGTTGTTTCCGCCGATCACGATTTGAGCGTTCTCGACGTCGACGAACACATCGATGATTTCGAGGGGTTGGACCGCCCGCGCCGAACCCGCGATCCAAAGCAACGAGAAAACAGTGACAAGAGATCGAGCTCGCAAGCGCATCGGGGTTTCTCCTAGAGGGCATCTGCCCAGCATTTCAATGTGGCTTCGACGAAACCATAGGTGACCGCTTTTTCAGCGCTCGTCCGAGCGGCAAATGCGAACATCAAGCTCCACAAAGCTTCAGCCTGGGGCGGTTGAAAAATGCCCGGCGCGGCTGGCAACCTATCCGCGATGGTTCCCCACGCCGATGCCCCGTCGACAGAACCGCGCCGCACCGCCAGCGGCTTCGGCTATTGGGTCCCGGTTCTCGGCGTGCTCGGTGTGTCGGCGCTTCTAGTGTTCGCTGCACTGGCCCTGGATCTCAATGGCCGGAAGCTCTCGGACCTGCATCCGGACAGCGCGCTGGATCGTGTTTCTACGGCTGCCGAAGTGGTGGCAGGGCTGCTCGCGATCGTCATCACCGTCGTGGCGATCGTCGTGGAGCTCGCCGCAAATCGGTACACGCATCGCATCACACAACTCTTTGTACGTGAGCCGGTCCACGGGCTGGTGATCGGCTTTTTCGTCGCCACGACGGTCGTGTGTCTGTGGATCTCGGCGGCCCCCTACGCCGACGGGCAGAGTCCACGCGCCGCCCTGACCGTCCCCATGCTGATGATCACCACATGCCTTGTTGCACTGCTCCCCTATTTCGCGTTCCTGTTTCGGTTTCTCGCGCCGCACAACATCATTCGGAAAATTCAGAGGACGGCCTTCGCGTCGGTTGGAGTCGGCGCAGGGAACCGCGACGATGTCGTGGAAGCGATCGCTGAACTCGAGGACATCGTCCGCCGCGCGCGACAGCAACGCGATCGGCGGATCGCCATGTCCGCAATCGATGCGCTCGCCGGCTTGATCGACGAATCGATGCGCGTCCGCGACCAGCTGCCGGCTGACTGGTTCGATATCACGGGAGAGTTGGCCCGCGATCCGGATTTCGTCGCACTCTCGAGAAAGAGCCTCCGGCTCGCCGAACAGCAGCGGTTGTGGGTCGAGAACAAGGTCCTGCGTCAGTACGCTTCGCTCCTCGAAGAGAGCCTTGGACCCGATCGAGACCTCGGGAATCTGATCGCGATCCATACGCGTCGACTCGCTGACCGCTATGGGCCCGTGGCTCCGGGGTTTCGCGATCTCTCGGCGCGCGCTTTCAACACTTATCTCCGATTCGCCATCCGTGGCGGCGATCAACGCTTGGCGTACTACGTGCTCCACCAGTACCGAGAGCTGGCGGAATCGGAATTGCGGAGAGGCGAAGCGCAGCACGCTGTAGAGACTGCGCAATACCTCCGTAGCTATGGCCACTTCGCGTTTGAGACGGGCCAGGAGTTCCTCCTCGAAGTTGTGGCCATGGATCTCAGCGGGCTGGTCGAGTGTGCTGTTGACCACGCCCCGACCGAGGTTGACCGCCTTCTCGAAGTGTTTCTCGAAGTCGACCGCGAAAGTCGGTCGGACGAGCAGGAGATCCGACTCCGCGGCGTCCGGCGGGCACAGGTCCAGCTCGCCGTGTTCTTCCTGGAGCGCGGCGACGAGGATCGAGCGCGTCGAATCTTCGCCGATATGAGAGAAGAGACGACCGAGCGCCTTCGCGCGGTGCGTGAGGAGCTCGAAGCGGAGCAACCCGAACACTACTGGGAGCTCACCGACCGGGGGATCAACTTCGCCTATCTGAGCCCCGAGCGGCGGGCCCATCTCGTGACTTTCTTCAGTTGGTTCGACGACGAAGGTCGGGTTGCCGTCGGCGCCCACCGAGGCCGAGACCGAGCAGCGAAAGAGCTACCAGGGTGAAGGTCGAAGGCTCGGGGGTCGAGGCTACTTCGTAATAGATCTTGGAACCCGTGACGACGAACTCGCCATAGGGAGTTGTGTCCCACGCGCTGTACAACCCCAGACCTTTGAGAATCTCGAGATCCGCGTTCGCGGCGGATACGTCTCCGCGAATACCCACGTTCGGGGCGATCGAGAGCCGGCCCTGCAAGTAAAAGGAGAACCGCTCCCCAGCCGAGAGTGCGATGTGGGGGATGTTCACGCGGGAGTACCACATCCCGTTGCCCCACTCGTATGAGCTGAAGGTCATAAGCTGCGTCGTTAGCAGCGTCCACGAACCGGGCGACTCTTCAAACCCAACGTGGGTTCCCGCTTTCGCGAAAATGGAGATGTCGTCGTTGAGTCCACCCAGCGCAAAGCCGGTGATCGTCAGGTCGTTGAGGGCGACGACGTCAAACATGTGCCCGCCCGGAACCCCGATTCCGGAGGCCGCCCCAGCGGTCTCGAGGGACCGAGTGATCGGAACCGAATGGGCCGCCTCGGGGCTGGAAAACCCGGTCGCCAGAATCGCAAAGACGAGTCCAGATAGAAGCCATCGATAGAGCACTGCGCGATCTCCTTCCCAAAGAGAGGCCACAGAAGGCGCAATCCGCGTGCCAAACGGGTCGTGCAGCCGGCGAAGGCGTTGGCGGACAGTACGGAAGGGGGACGAGTTGCGTGCGCTCTTCCGGCTGCTTGAGCGGGCGAACTACCGGCAGCATGGGAGAAGGGTTCGCCACTGTGGGCCAACTCGAGATCCCCCGCGTAGTGAGTACCCCGGGGCCGGGTTTGGTGACACCCGCCCCGACGGGCTGGGCTAGGCGCGGAAAGCCGAAGCCAGGTTGAACATTGGCTCGTAGATCTCGTCGGGGCCTTCCGCCGGAGGAGGCGCGACATTGAGGCACACCACCTCATCGACGACGCCTTCGTAGGAGGCAAGCCGATTGCGACATTCGTCCGGGGTGCCGGCAATCGCGACGCGGTCGATGCACTCATCGGGAATGGCGTCGACCGCACGGTCGAGCTGCCCCGTTGGCACGTACTTCAAAGCCGCGTCGGCGGCCGCAGAGAAGCCCTGCTCCCGAAGCGTGAACTCGTAGTACGGGTGAGGCAGCGGGTCGAAGAGCCCGCAGATCGCTTCCCGTGCGCGACGGCGCGCACGCTCCCGGTCGTCGTCGATCGATACCAGCGCCGCGACGAGGAACGAGAGTGCGGAGGGGTCCCGGTCAGCATCGGCCGCGGCCTTACACGCCTCGGGGCGAACGACGTCGCGGAAATAGTCCGCGGAAATCACGCCGCCGCCCGCAAGGCCGTCGGCACAGCGGCCCGCGACCCGCACCATGCGCGGAAAAACCCCGGCGAGGATCACCGGAAAAGCGCGGATCGGATCGACGGCGGGAGCCCAGTTCATGCGGTGCACCCTGCCCTCGAACTCGAGGCGTTCGCCCAAGCCGGTCCTTGCGGCCTGACGGAGAAGCGTGACGTACTCCTCCATCTTGGTGAGCACGCGCTCGTGGGGAATGCCCTGCCATTGCTCGTTGATGAGCTTGTTGCCACCGCCCACGCCCAGAACCAAGCGGCCGTCCGAGAGCTCGTCGAGATCCACCGCGGACATCGCCGTCAAGAAAGGGCTGCGGCCATAGGCGTTCAGGACGTAGGGACCCAGGCGGATGCGCTCGGTCGCCGTCGCAATCGCCGCAAGGGGGACGAAGGCGCTGCGCCACGCTTCGGTCAGGTAGACCGCGTCGAAGCCGCTCGCTTCCGCGCGCCGACCGAGCTTCACCAGATCGGTCATCGCGATGCCGCCGCCCGTAAAGGCGAGGCCCAGATCCACGGCGCGGCGCCTCAGATGCCCAGGGCTTTGCGAATCCCCGCGACGCCGCCGACATAGATGCCTTGGACCATCTTCTCGGCTTCTTCCACGGAACCGATAGGCTCAAACGTGCTCTGCCAATCCACCTGGCATTGGTCGGCGCCGAGCTCGGTCACCTTGGCGGTGGCGACATAGTCTTTTACCGGAAGCGGGCACTCGCCGATGATCGCGTACGTGAAACGGCGTGCGCTCGCGTCGATCGCTTCGAGCCGCTCGCGGATCACGGCACCATCGGCGAGGGTCAAGGTGCGGACCGCACCGGCGCTGTTTCCGTCGGACTCGCAGCTCTTGATGAGATTCGGGTCCGCCCATTTATCCACGCCGCCAAAGTCAGCCATGATCTGCCAGACCTGGTCTGCGGACGCCGCCACTTGTTCCTGAACGTTGACACTTGCCATGGTCACTCCTTGTTGTCGGGTGCCTCAGGATACACCTGGCAGCCTCCTTCAGGGAACGAAAGCCACGGCAGCGTGCTGCGGCGGCTCTCACCCGCGCAGCATCCAAGCGATGCCAGCGCTCGCCGCGATGATGATCAGAAGTGACCCGAAGCCCGCGAGGAACGCGCCCGCAGCGATGAGACGCAGGAGGCTCGAAGCCGCAAAGAAGGCGCCCGTGGCGATCGCGGCATGGAAGGCCCACCGACGATCGAGCAGTGCGCCGAGTGCTGTCCCCAACGCGGCCACGCCCTGCATCGCATAGAGGGACAGCAGGTAGGCGCCTCCCCCTTCCGGATGAAGTACCCACCCAATGCCGGCGCCGGCCACGACGGACCCGGCGAAGCTTATCGCAAACAAGATCTGCCAGATCGGGCGATCCACCGGGTCGCTCAAAGTGACTCGAGCTCGCGGATCAAGTCTTCTGTCGTCACCTGTCGGCAGTAGCCGCGTATCGCTCGCAACGAGTGATCATGTCGTTCCTGGCTGAAGGTCAGACAGGCATCGGTCACCTGGGTGACGAGGTAGCCGAGATCGCACGCGTCCCGGATGGCGCTCTCGATGCACTGGTCGGTGACGAGCCCGGCGATCGCGAGCTGGCGGACGCCTAAGTTGCGCAGCAGGTAGTCGAGATGGGTCGAGATGAAGACCGACGACGAGGTCTTCGGCAGGACGATCTCGTCGCCTTCCGGAGCGATTTCATCGAGGACCTTGGCGTCCCAAGAGCCTTTGGGGACGTGAAAGCCCGTGATCTTGTAGTCGAGTGAGCGATCGCGGCCATCGAGCGTCAAGCTTTCGATTGTCGTGTAGAGAACCTCGACACCCGCCTGTCGGCAGGCGGCCTGAACCGCCTGCATGTTGGGCAAGACGCGGGTTTCGAGCTGCTCGAAGAACCACCCGTACTTGGCCTCGAAGGTCGCTGCGCTTACGTCCTTGAACTCCCCACCTCGGCGATGGGCGGCGAAGTTCTGTACGTCGATGAACAGCAGGGCCGATTGGGCGGGGACGAGGGGTACGTCGCGGGTCAACGACATGGCGTCGCTCCGATATTTCGCACGTTGCCCTTCGGCGCCGAATCGCTCACGATCGGCAGAGCATACTTCGATCTCGCGAGGTTCGATGCCTATGGAACACGACGAAACCGCGCGCGACGTGAAGCAGCCCATGACCTTCGTCGGCACGTCCGATCTGTCGGGCATCGTGCGCGGCAAGTCGTTCCCGACCCGCGAGTGGAAGTGGCGCGCGAAGCGCGGCGTCGGCTGGACCCCGACCAACGTCCAGATCACCTGCTTCGACACGATCGCCGAAAGCCCCTTTGGCGCCTTGGGAGACCTCGCGCTGGTGCCCGACCCCGCGGCCCGCGTCACGCTCGAGGGCGGAGGCGACGTCTTCGACTTCGCCCTGGGTGACATCGCGAACCTCGACGGTACGGCTTGGCCCTTCTGTACACGGTCGTTGGCGAGGCGCGCGCTCGATGAGCTCCACGCTCTTTGCGGCGCGACCCCTGTCGCCGCCTTCGAGCACGAGTTTCAGATCGCCGATCAGCCCCCGCGCCGCGGCGACAGCTACGGGATCAAGGGCTACCGCGACGCGAAGCGATGGGCGGCTCCCTATATCGATGCGCTTGCGGCTGCGGGGCTGCGACCCGACACGTTCATGAAGGAGTACGGGCCCGGGCAGTACGAGATCACGGTGAAGCCGGCCGCCGGCCTCGCCGCACCCGATCAAGCCGTCATTCTGCGTATCCTCACCGACGAGGTGCTGCGCCGGTATGGCGTGAGACCGACCTTCTCCCCGATTTTGGATCCCGCGGGCGTCGGCAACGGGGTGCACCTCCACATGAGCTTCGTCGACGACGGAGGGTCGCCGCTCACCTACGATGGAACCGATCCGCAGGGCCTGAGCCGCCTCGCTCGGCATTTCCTCGGCGGTATCCTCGCGCACCTCGACGAGATCCTGGCGCTGCTCGCGCCCTCGGAGATCAGCTACCTGCGCCTCACCCCGCACCGTTGGAGCGCGGCGTGGAACAACCTCGGCTACCGCGATCGGGAGGCGGCGGTGCGGATCTGTCCCGTATCCGCCGTCGACGACGACCCGATCGATCGACAGCTCCACTTCGAGGTCCGCACACTCGATGCCGCCGCGAGCCCGTATCTGGCCTTTGCGGCGCTGATCTTCGCGGGGTCGCAGGGAATCCGCGACGAAACCGAACCCGGCGCGCCGACCGAAGAGGATCTGTCGCTCCTCGCGCCGGACGATCTGGCGGCCCGAGGGCTCCGGCGATTGCCGCAGAGTCTCGGAGATGCGCTTGCGCGCATCGGAGCATCTACAGCGGTTCGACGGTGGTTCGGTGACGACTTCGTCGATCTCTACGTCGCGCACAAGCGCGGTGAGATGGAGGCCCTTTCAGGCCTCGATGCGGCGGCGAAATGCGATCGTTACAAGGAGGTGTACTGACCCCTCTGGCCTACCGATCCTCCGCAAAGCCCATCTTCCCTTCGAGGCGCTTCAGGATTTCCGGCGAGGTCACGGCGGGTCCGCGCGTCATGAAAAGAACCTCCTTGAGGGCGTAGTTCGGATACTCGGCGATCATCGCGTCGGCAATCTCCGCCTGCAGCACCTTCGGTTCGGAGACCGCCTCGTACGCGCGCAGGTACTCGATCTGCTCGTCCAGCACCCGCGCGTCGCCCACCGGGCCGTGACCTGGTACCACGGTGTCGATCTCGAATCTGCGCTTTGTCGCCTCAATGGAACGAATCCACACGTCGGGGCGATTGAGTCCTCCTCCGATGTAGGCGTGGAACTTGTGGTAGAGCTGGTCCCCGGCCACATACGCCTTGAGCTCGGGCACATAGAACGCCGTCGCGTGGATCGTTTCCGCGGGTTCGAGGTCGACCACGTCGATGTGGTGCCCTTCGAACGAAAACACGTCGCCGTGAAGCTCCTCGATCTCCGGGAGCGCGCTCGGCACTTCGTCACGATAGACCTCCGACCAGCGCAGGAGACGGGCGCGAAACTCCAGCTCGATCTCCTGTTTGATCGCGGGGCGGGCATAGATCACCGCATCCGGATACCGCTTCTTCACTTCCACGACGCCCCAAACGTGATCCGGGTGGCCGTGAGTCAGCAGGATCGCCGTGAGCTCCCGCTTCGTCGCTTCGAGCGCCGCGACGAGCTCGCGGGCATCCGTCGCCTGAAACTGGGCGTCGATCAGCAACGCCCGGGTCGGGGTCAGCAAGATCGCCGAATTGGCGAGGGGCATTCGCTTGCCCAGATGGACCTGAAGCTCGAGCGGTTCCGCCTGTGCCCATGGCGTGGTGGCCGCCAGTGCCCACAGGATGGAGGTCCCGAGCGCGAAGCTTCTCCAGAAGGTAACCATGCGCGTCTTCCTTGAGGTTGTGGTGATCGCAGAGCCACGATGTGGGTTCCGCCGGATCCGCGCAAGCGAGCGAGCAACCAGGATCACCGGGGTGTGAAAGCGCTACGCTAACCCTAAACAGCGCCCTCCCGACAGGAGGGCCATCGGGAGAACAAGCCATGGAGTCGATCGTTCAGGGCGGCTGTATTTCCGCGGATTCTCACATCATGGAGGCCCACGACACATACTTGGGCACGATCGACAAGAAATACCGGGACCGCGCGCCGCGAATCGAAACCGATGCAAAGGGGAACGACATCTTCGTGATCCCGGGGATGACGGACCAGATTCCGCTCGGTCTCGTTGCCGGGGCCGGAGTTCCGTCCGAGAAACTGGCCGAGCGACACGAGGGGTCGAAGTTCGAGGATCTGCACAAGAGCGGCTACGACTCGAGCTACCGCGTTGCGGATCAGGAACGCGACGGAATCGCGGGCGAGATCCTCTACGCCTCGGTGGGCATGGTGCTATGCAACCACCCGGACTTCGCGTACAAAGACGCTTGCTTCGACGCCTACAACCGTTGGCTGGCCGCCTACTGCTCCGGCGCGCCCGACCGGCTCTTCGGCCTGGCGCAGACGGCGGTGAGTTCCGTCGACCGCGCGATCGAGGATGTGAGGCGCGCCAAGGAGATGGGCTTCGTCGGCATGATGATGCCGGGGAACCCCCAGCACGAAGATTACGATCAGCCGATGTACGACCCGCTGTGGGAGTGCGCCGCCGATCTCGAGATGCCGATCTGTTTCCACATCCTCACCTCGAAGGGTTCGGACATCAACACAGTCTTCAACGGCGCCCGAGGCAACAAGATCAACGGCTTCATGAACATCATTCGCGGGGTCCAGGACATCATCGGTCTGTTCGTGTTGGGCGGCGTCTTCGACCGCCACCCCACCCTCAAGATGGTGTGCGCCGAGGGCGACGCCGGCTGGCTTCCCCACTACATGTACCGGATGGACCACGCCTACGATCGGCACGGGTTCCACATCGGCTCGCGCGATCTCAGCCGGCCGCCGAGCCACTACATCCGCGAGAATCTGTACTTCACCTTCCAGGACGATTGGATCGCGTTCAAGAACACCGACGAGATGAACCCGAAACGCCTGGTCTGGGCCAACGACTTCCCACACAGCGATGCCACCTGGCCCCACAGTCAGAAGCTGCTTAGCGAACATACCCAGTGTCTTGGCGAGGAGGAGCGGCGCTGGATCCTTCGCGACAACGTCAAAGAACTCTTCCACCTCCCCTGCTGAGCTGAAAGGAGCGGTCATGAGTGAAGCCAACCGCGAACGCGTGACCGCGTTCTGCCATGCGTTGTTGAAGGGGACCGACGAGGTGGTCACCTTCCTCGCCGAAGACGTCTACTACCACAACATGCCGTGGCCGCCCGTGACGGGGCACGCGGGCGTGCGGGAAGTGCTCTCCCCCCTGATCGATGCCGATCCCTGCGCGCTCAGAAAGATGGAGATCCATCACACCGTAGCCGAGGGCGACCTCGTGATGAACGCCCGCGACGAGACTTGGGAGCACAAGGGCGTCAAGGTGGTGCTGCCGGTGGCGGGTGTCTTTCAACTCCGGGACGGCATCATCACGCGCTGGAGCGACTACTTCGACGTCGCAACGATCCAGCCCCTTCTCGACGCCTAGCGTAGAGCGAATTCGGGTTCCCAACCCGCGCCGGTGAGCGCTGCGCGGCGAGACTTTCGCGACGCATCGCGCCCGCTATGTTCGGAGGCGGACGGGTTGGGGGGTAGGCCATGACACGTGCGCGTCGCGTACGTTCGGTGAATTGGATCGGGGTCGCGCTTGTCGCTGCGCTGAGCGCGAATTCCGCGGATGCGCTGCTTATCGACGGAGATTTCTCACTCGCGACGGGCGGCAGTGTGACCAGCAATAGCGCGTGGTCCCTCACGGCGAGTACGCCGGACGGCGCCAATCTGGCCGCGCAGTTCCAAACTGGCTTCGCCAACGCCCAGAACACCGGCGTGGGCGGCTCACAGCCTCCCGGGACCGGCACCGGAGTCTGGTTTCGATCCTTTGAAGGAAACCAGGCGGGCGGCGGCGATCCCTTGGCCCAGGCCGTCCTCACCCAGTCGATCGTCGCTCCGCAGAACAGCGGATACCTCCTCAGTTTTGTCGCCGGGCGCGAAGCGAACTTCACCGCTCGAGTGTTCGCGGTCACGCTCTCGACGAACAGCCAATCGGTGACCGTCGACCTGCTCGCTGCGGCCATTCCGGACGGGAACCTCGGCGGCGCCGCGAGTGGGAACCCGGGCGGTACGCCCTTCGCCTTGTTCCTTCCCGGTGTGTCGGCGGGCGAGGTACTCACCGTGACGGCCGTGATGCTCGACGGAGAAGATTCCCAGGTTCCGGGGGGTCAGAGCGCGTTTCTCGACGGATTTGCGGTGGCCGTTCCGGAGCCTGCGACCGCATTGTTCCTCTTTGCGGGCATCGTCGGGCTCTCCCTTCGACGGCAGGGGTACGCGCGCCAACGCTCGTGACAGCCCCGCATCGGATACCATCGCTTCCCCACGTTTCTTGAAGCGAGGAGCCGCGATGGCCCGAATTGAACCGATCGATCCCGACAAAGCTCCGGAGCCCCTCGGCAAGCTGCTCCACGCGCTGCCGCCGCTCAACATCATCCGCACGGTGGCGCTGGCGGAAAGCCACGCCGAGCCTTTCCTGCGCTTCGGAACCTCGGTGCTTACCGAGCAGCAGCTCTCGGGGCATTTGCGCGAGCTCGCGATCCTGCGCGTCGCCCGGCTCTCGGAGGCGGAATACGAGTGGGTCCAGCACGTGCCGATCGCACTCGACGCGGGCGCGAGCCAGGCACAAGTCGACGCGCTCGCCGAAGATCGACCCGACGCCGACTGCTTCGACCGCGAGGAGCGCGCCGTTCTCGACTTCACCACGGACGTGGTGCGCAACGTCGGTTCAAGTGATGCCAGCCATGACGCTGTTGCCGCGTTCCTATCCGACCGCGAGATCGTGGAGCTGGTGATCGCGATCGGCTTCTACATGATGGTGGCCCGCGTGATGGAATGTGCGCAGATTGATCTCGACCCGCCGGCGGGTGCGTCGATCCTCGCCGACACTGCCGCGGCGGTGCGCGGGAGGCGCTAAATCGAGATTCGGTTCGCGAGAGAGTCGGAGGCCGTCCTTGTCTCGGAGCTCGCATTCCGCTCCAAGGCGCACTGGGGCTACACGTCCGATGAAATGTCGGTGTTTCGCGCGGAGCTGACTCTCTCCCCACGAGACCTCGCGACTGGCAGAATTCACGTCCTGGAAGAGTCGGGGTCCATTCTTGGCTTCTACTCACTGGTTTCTCGCGCGCACCCTCGGGTCGAGCTCGAGCATCTGTTCATTGAGCCGACGGAACTCGGCCGCGGGCTTGGTACGGCCCTCTTCCGACATGCGTGCGGCGTGGCTCGCCGAATGGGATTCGAGATGCTCGTTATCCAAAGCGATCCGAACGCAGCCGGCTTCTACGCTCGATTGGGCGCGCGGAAGCTGCGAGATATTTCTTCGAGTCTTCCCGGGCGCTTCATTCCGTACTTCGAGCTTTCGTTGTCCGACGAGGACTTCACGATTGGATCGGCGTCGGGTTACCTTTTCCCGTCTGATGGCTTGAGGAGAGAACGCGTGAACGCCCCAATTTCGCACGACGTGTCCGAGTTCATCGGGCGGCCGCTGACGGGCGTCCTCGCATGGACGTCGCCTTCCGGGGAGCCGCGCTCGACCCCCATGAACTACGTCTGGGAAGACGGCGCCCTCTGGTTTACAACGGGAGCGAACTCCGCCAAGGCCCGTGCGCTGAAAAGGCAGCCCGTCATATCCTTCTCGATTCCGAGTGAGGCGAGCTCGCCTCCCGCGCGCGCCGTCACGGTCCGCGGAATCGCCGAGATTTCGGATTGGGATCCCGAACGCCAACTTCGCGCGTTCATGCGCTATGGGCTGCCCAGGCGCGAGGCAGAGGAGATGCGAGCCGGGTACTCCGCTGCCATGGATCTGGTTTCGATTCGCCTGGTACCGACCAAGATCTCGACGTTCGGATTCGACGCGGCGTAGGCGCTCCAGTGCAAAGCGTTGGGTCGGCGGAAGAAGCTATCGGCCGGCGAGAAGCAGAAAGCGATCCATTCTCCGCTTGCGCTCGTCGATACCCGCTCCGAGGTTGAAGTCCGGCAGGACGAACTCGTGCACGCCGGCGTCTCGATAAGCCGCGAGGGCCTCCCGGATCGCCTCTTCCCCGGGACCGATCGTCGCCGGCATGGGCAGCTTCGGTTGATCGCCGTCGCCGAAATCGACGAGTGCTACCGCCGAGCGCTGGATCGCCTCGGGCGCACGTCCTAACTCGCCGCAGTGCTTGTCGAGCACCGCCATCTTGTGGCGCAGCACATCGGGCGTACCCCAGACGTTCCACTCGTCGGCGTGCTCGGCGACGATGCGGAGTGTCACGCGCTCGCCTCCGCCACCGATCATGAGCGGGAGCCGCTCCTGCACCGGCTTGGGTTCACACGGGGCCTCGGTGATCTGGTAGTGCTTGCCGGCGAAGCTCGTGCGCGATTGACGAAGCAGGCCCTGCACGACGTGGCAGGCTTCGTCGAGACGCTCGAGGCGTTCGCCGATCTCGAAGAGGGGGATGCCGTAGGCTTGGTGTTCGTTCTCCTGCCAGCCGGCGCCGAGCCCCAGCACGAAGCGACCGCCCGAGATCTGATCGGCGCCCGCCGCCATCTTGGCCACGACAGCGGGGTGACGATAGGTGTTGCCCAGCACCAGATGGCCGATGCGCACGCGCGGAACGCTGGCGGCGAGCGCGCTCACCACCGTCCAGCTCTCGTTCACAGGGCCGCCGATGTCGGTGCGCGTCGGCATGAAGTGGTCGGCGTACCAGAGGCCGTCCCAGCCGGTGACTTCGGCGTGTCGGCAGAGATCTTGTAGTTCGTTCCAGGGCGTAGCGGGGCCGGGCCAGAAACCGAGTCGCATGGCGAGTTCCTCAGCGAAGTTCGACGCGAGACGCTAGCTCACTTCGCTCGGGTGCCTTCGCTGCGAAAAACTCCTCACCAGTGGCGCTTGGCCGGATGTCCCTTCCCCTTCTTGTGCCGATGTGAGTGGCGCTTCTTGGCCAGGCCGGGGGGTAGCGAATGCGTGACACGCGCCCAGTGTCCATCCAACCTCGCACTGCGGTACCAGAAACCGTGGGCCAAGCGGTAGAAGTGATCCCGATGGAAAAAGTGGTCCTCCAAGCCCACGACGACGTACGCGCCGAGGTGTGTGTCGAAAACCAACTCGACTCCGTGGTGATGGTGCTTGTGGCGATACCCGTGCGCGGGCGCATGGGGCGGCGGACCCGGGTGTCTGACCGCAGGCGGCCCCGGACGTCCGTGATGATGATGAGGGACACATCCCGAAAGACCGAGAAGAAGCGTGAAGCAAAACATCGAGATGAAAAGGCGGATCATGTCGGAGCGACCTCGAAGAGATTTACCGCGTTCTATCGTCCGACCCGGGTTTCTGTTGGGGTGATTCAGCGCACAAATGGCGAGGTCGATCGGACGCGGATGTCCGAGACCTTCCGCGTCCGCCGGCCCGATCGGACATCGATGACCCGAATGCTGCTCGGACCCCGCTCAGGCGACGTTTTGCGGTTGGCACGCGATCTGCACCCTCTTCGGCCATGACACAACCCATTCGTCCAAAATCCATCCGGAACCGCACCGTCGTCTACGCCGATCCCCTTCTGTTTCGCCCGGCCGACGGCGCCGAGAGTTTGCAGCGTTATGTCCGCGAACTCGACGGACAAGGCGCCGACCCGTTCGTGCTGTTCGATGAAGAACCCGAACTCGAGAGCCTGTTCAGCGAGCTACCGGCTGAAGAAGTTCCGCTCCTCCGCCGCGAGGAAAAGGAGCATGGGAGCAAGGTCGCAGCGTTCGCCGACGCCCTCCTGGCAGACACCCTGGAGCTGGCTGTCGACGTCGACCGAGTACGAACGCCTCGGGGGGCCCGCTCGATGCTCCGCCAAACGGAGCTTCGATCGATGTTGGCCGCGGGAACCGAGCGCGATGCGATCTCGTCCTGTCTGATCGCCGCCGACCGGGCGTTGACCCTTGGCATCGAGGCGGTGCGCGTCGGACACCCTCGCGCGCTGCTCGAAGATCGCGCGACCCGTATCCACGGGGACAACGCGAAGCTTGCTGCGTAGCGTGCGCGTGCGGTACGCCCCGGCCGGCAGGGCCGACCCGCGCTGGTAACATTGCGTTCATGGCGCGCCGCGAGACCGTCGAAGCGCGGTTCGCGACCCGTTGTCGGGTCGCCGCTGCACTGTTCGTAGCGCTCGCCTTCGGTCAAGTCGGATGCGGCGGCCCTTCGACGTTGGGCACGATCGAACGGAAGGACCCGCGCCTCGACGCACTGCTGGCGCCGGACGCGCGGATCGAGATCCTGGCGGACGGGTATGACTGGGCGGAAGGCCCAGTCTGGGTGAAGCACGCCGGTTACTTGCTCTTCTCGGACGTCCCATCCAACCGGATCTGTCGGTGGAAACGGGGAGAAGGCGCGCGAACCTACCTGCGGCCGTCCGGCGGGTCGAATGGCCTCGCGATCGACACGGCCGGAAGACTCGTCCTCTGCCAACACGGCGACCGTCGACTTGCGCGGATGGAGGTGTCGCTCGAACGCCCCGCACCGCGGCACGTCACGCTCGCGGGAGAGTTCGAGGGCAAGCGCCTCAACAGCCCCAACGACCTGGTCTTCCACACGGATGGGGCCATCTATTTCACGGATCCACCCTACGGGCTGCCCAAGGGGATGGGCGACCCCGGAAAAGAGCTCGACTTCCAGGGGGTCTACCGACTCGGAACGGACGGTGAGCTCACGCTTCTCACGAGAGAGATGACGCGGCCGAACGGGATCGGCTTGTCCCCGGACGAAAGGACGCTCTACGTGGCGAACTCGGATCCGATGCACGCCGCGTGGTATGCGTTCCCGGTCGAAGCGGACGGCACCCTCGGAGCCGGCCGGGTCTTTGCGGATTTCACGGCGCAGGTGGGAGGCGCGAAGGGCCTGCCGGACGGCCTCAAGGTCGACGAACAGGGCAACCTGTGGGCGACAGGGCCGGGAGGCGTGATCGTCTTCGCGCCCGACGGAACGCACCTAGGCACGCTGGCGACCGGCGAGGCCACCTCGAACTGCGCTTGGGGCGAGGACGGTTCGACGCTCTTTATTACCGCCGACCAGTATCTCGCTCGCATTCGCACACGCACCAAAGGCCTGCGCTTCTAGTCGAGGCGCGTCGGTCGGAGCTCGATGAAGCTTCCGCTGTCGACCCACAGGAGGACGGACCCGTCGGCCAGCTGGACCAGGTCGCGGATCCGCTCGCCGATCGGGATAGCCTCCGAGAGCGCGACCCGGTCTTCGATCATGCGCAGCCGGAAGAGCGAGCGTCCGACCAGAGAGGCGACGAGGAGGTCGCCATCCCAAGCTTCCGGTTCGCGCTGGATCTGGATGACGTTCGAGACGCCGATCGACGGAGTCCATGCATAGACCGGCTGCGCGAACCCGTCGTGTCGACCCTGCCGGCGATTCAACGGCCACTCGAGCTTGCCGTAGTCGGTGCCGAGCGTGACGACCGGCCATCCGTAGTTTCCGCCGGAGACGATCGCGTTCAGCTCGTCGCCGCCTTCGGGGCCGTGATCGGTGGCCCAGAGATTCCCGTCCCGGTCGAAGGTCAGGCCCTGCGGGTTGCGCAAACCCATCGCGTGTACGGTCACATCGCCTGAGTCCGGATCGATCCGCAGGATCTTGCCGTAGCTCGACGTCTCGTCCTGGCTGGCGATCCGCGGCACCGTCACGCCGTCGTAGCGCTGGTCTCCGGTGCCTACGAGCAGCTTCCCGTCGGACGCGACGACGATCCGCCCCCCGGAATGGTCTGTGTTGAAGGGAGAGGGGTCGGCCGGATCGAACCCGATCCGCGGCCAGCTGTCGAAGACGACATCCCAGGCACGCGGTTCTGCGGTGAGCCGGCCCACCAGCAGCGTTCCGACGTCGGGAATGAGTAGCCGCGAGATGCGGAGCGACTTCTCCGCCGTGTCCGCGTGCCAGAACTGATGGGCGACAAACAAGTCGAGCCCGGCAGCGGTCTCACGGGCTGCGATGCCCGCCACGCGCATGGTGACCGCGAGCCGCGCTCGGAGGGATTCTTCGGGAACGACGCGGGACACGTGCTCGAGAAAGGCCTGCCGGTTCGAATCGAGCCCGAGGTCGATCCGGCGGATCTCGCCCCCGCCCCGATAGACGAAGAACGTGCCGGCCCGGTCGACGCCCAGCACGGCATTCCGCACGCGTACCAAGCCGCCGCCGCGCCCCAGCAGGGCATCGGAGTCCGCTCCGGTGTAGGTCCTCGTCTCGAGCCGCAGAACGCTGGTCGCGATCGTCTGCGGACGGTCTGGCCGCTCCGGACCCTGCGGAAACAGGAGGCGCTCCGCCGCCCCGAGCTGGTGGTAGGGAAAGATTCGTTGGGTGATTACGAGCGCGCTGTAGAGCCCACCCAGGAGGAAGGCGGCCGCGACCGCTGCGCACCATCGCAATCGGCGGGTTCGGTGGCTGATGTCGGTCACGCGCGGACCTCGAGATGCGATGGTGAGCGATGCCCAGGTGCAGCGAGCGTAAGGGAGAACCCAGGGCGGCGCCCAGTGCGTGGACTGCTCCGCGCGCGCTCATTGTCCGCCGCGTTTGAGAAGTTCCTTCAGCTTCTGGCCCGGGTCCGTCAGTTGCTCGGGGTCGATTCGTGCGCCTGTAGCAAGCAACTTTCGAACGGCTCGCATATCAGACCCGGAATTCGAGGCCACGGCCCCGCACAGTTCGCCGCCACGAAAATAGGCGGCCAACCAGCGTCCACTCTGACGCTCGCCTCGGTAGTACACGTCATCCTCGTCCGTTGGAAAGCCTGCCATCTGCAGGTTGACGTCGTACTGATCCGACCAGAACCACGGCACTTCTCGGTAGGCTTCGGGCTGTCCGCACAGGGTCCTGGCCGCGCATACGGATTGATTCTGTGCGACCTGCCAGGATTCGAGGCGTACGGGTTTCGGCGCCATGGGACTCGGGTGCCGGGTCACTTCGCCCGCAGCGAAGATGTCGGTCACCCCGGTCTCACCGTATTCGTTGACGCCGATACCGTTCGAAAGATCGATCCCGGCACCCGCCGCGAATTCCGTGTTTGGAACGCCGCCGACACTCACCAGGGCGAAGGGCGTCGGAAAGTACTCACCTGTGTCGAGACGTACCCCTTCGAGACGATCGGCGCCGTCAAAGGACGCCACGTTGACCCCGCAACGAACCTCCACGCCGGAGTTTCGGTGGAGCGCGGCGAGGTAACCTCCGATCTCCGTGGGCAGAACCCGTTGTAGAACTTCCCCTTCCCGTTCGAGGACCGTGACCTCGAGCCCGCATCGCCGTGCACTCGCCGCAACCTCGAGGCCGAGGAATCCCCCGCCGACGACCACCAGACGCGATTCACTTCGCAACCGTTCGCGTATGCCGGCCGCGTCGCTCATGTCGCGCAGAGTAAACACGCCCTCGAGCGTGATACCGGGAAGATCCAACGTTCGAGCCCGGGAGCCCGTCGCGAGGAGTAGACGGTCGTAAGACAGCTCGACCCCGTCGTCGCACTCGAGGCGATGCCGAGCGGGTTCGATTTTAGCGACGCGCGCCCCCATCCGAAGGTCGATGCGCTCACTCGAGAAGAACTCCGGGGGAAGGACATGGCTCGGTGGGTGCGAACCGTCGCTCGTCAGGAACTCCTTCGAAAGCGGAGGCCGCTCGTAGGGAGTGGTCCGCTCATCGCCGATCAGTTTGATGGGACCTTCGTATCCCGCGCCTCGCATCGCCTGCGCCGCGCGCGCTCCGGCCTGCCCCGCCCCGACAATGACGAATCCCGCGTTCATGTGGTGTCCTCCCGATCGATGAAGGAAGTGTCGAGTCTCAAGGCCGGCACGCGCTACACGAAAATGGGTAGCCAAGTGACCCACCCATTTGGGTGGGTGGCAAGCGAGTCGACGCAAGGTAGTCTCGAGCGAACCGCCACGCGGGGCTTTGATGACGGACTCCCTGCCCGAAACAAGCCATGGGATGGCGTCTCGAGTGGAGCGTTACGCCTGGGAGACGACGGCACTCGGACCCTCCTCAGATTGGTCGGCAGCACTCCGAACTGCAGTCGATTTGTGTCTCGGCTCTCGTCTATGCGGTTGCATCTACTGGGGAGAGGAGCAGCTCATCCTCTACAACGACGCCTATGCATCGATCCTCGGCACGAAACATCCGTGGGCGTTGGGACGGCCTGCGGCTCTGGTGTGGCCTGAGATCTTCCACGAGATTGGCCCGTTGCTCCGCCATACGTTCGCCACCGGCGAAACGACAGGGGACGACGACGCCCCGTTGTTCCTGAACCGCTCCGGTTATGTGGAAGAGTTCTACTGTTCCTTCAGCTATACCTCGCTCGTCAACGAGCGAGGCGAAGTCGAAGCGGTGTGCGCCACGCTCCCCGAAACCTCGGCACAAGTCATTGGTGAACGTCGACTCCGCACGCTCGAGCAGCTGGCGTCGGGTGCACGCGATGCCCGATCGGCGCGAGAAGCGATGGCGGTTGCTGCAAAGATCACCCAAGAAAACCTGTTCGACATTCCCTTCGCGACGTTTTACCTATGGAACGTCTCAAAGAGCGAAGCCCAGCTCTGTGCGACCTCTGGCGTGGATGCGAATCGGCCCTTCGCATGGCCGTCCATCCGCCGCGGTGCTGAGGGTATGGCGGGGGTCCTGGCGGATCTCGCACGTCGAGCCTCGGTCTCGGGTGACACCGAGCGTTTCGACTTGCCACGCGACGCGATCGACGTTCCAAAGGGCGCTTGGGAAGTCCCACCGAACTCGCTCGTCGTGTTGCCGATCTGCGCTGTGCGGGACGGGGAGCCTTCTGGCTTTGTGTTGACAGGCGTGAGTCCCCACAAACGACTCGATTCCGAGTACCTAGGCTTCTTCCAGATGCTTCGCGACCAGGTGTCGGCCGCGGTTTCGGAAGCGCACTCTCACTCGCAACAAGAGTCCCGCGCGCGCCACGACGAACGGCTCAGGCTGGCGCGCGAACTTCACGATACGCTCCTTCAAAGCGTGCAAGGGATGCGCTTCCTGATCGAAGCCGGTGTGGCGAAGGCCGACTCGGACCTTCCCGGATCGCTCGCTTACTTCGACCGGGCGCTCGACGCATCGATTCGCGCCGTGGACGAAGGGCGCGAGGTCCTGGCCCTCCTCCGCGCTCCACAACCTCCGAGCGAACTCGAGCTTCCGGCAGCGCTCGAGCGATTGGGACGCGACCTGCTCGGGGGGGCGGCGCCGCGTTTTCGGTTCGCCGTGCGAGGCGAGCCGCGTGAACTCGACCCGGCCGAACGGGACGAAGTGTTGGCGGTGTGTCGCGAGTCGATCGCGAATGCCCTCCACCACGCGTCTGCAGGCGTGATCTCCCTCGAGCTCGAGTTTTCGGATCGGATCCGGATCGAAGTCTCGGACGACGGGACCGGGATGCCCGCCGAGGTCGCCGCGCTCGGAAGGCGAGGACACTATGGCCTCGCAGGTATGCGAGAACGCGCAGAGGGCATTGGCGCAGAACTCATCATCGCGTCACAGCCGGGCGCGGGTACACGCGTCACCCTGAGGCTACCCAGGCGGGCAAACGACTGAAGATGACTACCTCACAACCGATTCGCGTCCTCTGTGTCGACGACCACCCGGTGGTCCTGCAGGGAATCTCCGCCGTGTTGTCGACCGATCCGTCTTTCGAGGTCGTGGCCGTGGCGACCAGTGGAGAGGAGGCGGTCGATGCGTTTCGCCAGCATGCGCCCGACGTCACGCTCCTCGATTTACACCTTCCGGGGATGTCGGGTGTGGATACCATCGTCGAGATTCGAAACCGCGCCCCGGACGCAAAGATTGTCATGCTGACGACAGAAGCCGGCGACGCGCAGATCCAGCGAAGCCTCAACGCCGGTGCGATGGCGTACGTGTTGAAAGACGTGGCCATGGCCGAACTCTTTGACATCCTCCGCGCAGTCAACGCAGGCGAGCGTCGTATCCCGGGCGCCGTCGCCGCAGAGGTCGCTTCCCACATCACCGACGCACCGCTCACTTACCGCGAGACACAGATCACCCGACTGATCGCAAACGGAATGCGGAACAAGGCCATTGCCGCGGAGCTGTCGATCTCGGACGAGACCGTCAAGATGCACGTCAAGAATCTGATGGCCAAGCTCGGTGCCCGCGACCGTACGCACGCCGTGACGATCGCCATCCGTCGCGGCTTCATCAGCCTCTAGCTCAGGTTCACTCGAAACCGGCTTCCCCATCTGGGGAATTCACGACCCTCCCCGTCCGCGGGTAGCGGCCCGAGGCATATTCGACCGAGCCTTTGAGGGCGGCGAACCACGGCCACCAAAACGGCCTACGAGGGAAATCATGTCCAAGACCGAGACGAATGGAAGCCTACCCTACGACCCCAAGACGATCGGCTACAGCGTCCTGAAAGACGCGCCGGACGTCGCGAAAACCCACAAGAAGGGAGAGGTCTACTTCTCCGATGACATCATGCGTCGTGAAGTCAACGAGATCTTCATGAAGCAGTGGGTGTTGGTGGGACGCGCCGAGGAGGTTGAGAACCCCGGCGACTACTTCACCCATCGGATCGCGGACGAACCCATCGTCGTCGTGAAGGAGCGAAACGGAACGATCCAGACCTTCGCCAACGTGTGCCGCCATCGCGGGGTGCAGGTGGCGTGGAACTCCGGAAACGCCAAGTACTTTACGTGCCCATATCACGGCTGGGTCTACAACACGAGCGGCAAGCTCGTCGACGCCCAGTACCTCGACAAAACCAAGAACTTCGACAAGAGCAAGTGTGAGCTTCCCCGCATCCGAACGGAACAGTGGGAAGGTTTCATCTTCATCAACTTCGATCCGAACGCCGAGCCGTTGATGGAGCACCTCGAGCGCTGCGACTTCCCTCGGATCTACGGCCCGTATCAAATGGGCCGACTCAAACTGGCCAACAAGTTCGAGTTGAAGATCGACTGCAATTGGAAATTCTTGAACGAGAACCTCACGGACATCTACCACATCGCCGTTCTGCACAGCGGAACCTTCGGACCGTACCAGCCACTTGAGGGCTACCGCTACGAAGTCTTCGATGGCGGCTATCACGGGCGCTTCGAGGGCGGGACGCTCGCCCCGGACGGCAAGTCCCTGTTCGGACCGATGCCCTGGTTGCCCGAGGGACTCCACAGCGGCGGCTTCTCGAGTCATCTGCCTCCGAACGTCGCGTGGTTCCCTCGCTTCGACTACGTCTCGATCAATACGAACTGGCCGATCACGGCGGAGACAAGCCTGTCGATCACCTACCAGTTGTTTCCGGAGGAGCATTTCGAACAGCCCGACTTCGAAGAAAAGGCGCAGGAGTATGTGAATTTCTACAAGGCTTTTATGGACGAAGACACGGAGATGATTCGCGCGCTGCAGAAAGGCATGCGATCCCGCTACTACGAGCCGGGTCCGGTGTCGTCTTTCGAAGAGGGCGGCGTGATGGGCACGATCAAGCACAGCATCGAGGATCTCGGCCATGACTAGCCGAACCGTGGGTCCGGATCTCGCGCGGGCGGCGCTCGCTCTGGTGCGCGACATGATGTGCATTGTCGAGGGGGAGCACGTTCTCGTCACGGCGGACACGGGGACCGAGAGCAGCGCGATCGACGCGATCGTCAACGCCTCGCACAGTCTGGGGGCACGCGTCGCCGTTGCGACCCTGGCGCCACCTCTCCCTTTCCAGGGAGGCCTTGCGAATCCATACATGCCCGATCCCGTGAGCGCCGCCGCGCAGAACTGTGACGCGTGGATCGATTTGTGTATGCCCTACATCGCGGGCGCAGCGGTCTATGACCAAGCGATGAAGAACGGCAGAACCCGCTATTTCCTCGGCGCCGATATCGGCGCCGACGGAATCGTACGCATTTTCGGCCGGGCGGATCTCGATCAGGTGTTCGAGGTATCCGATGTCTTCAACGATCTGCTGGCACGATCCGCGGGCTCACAGTGCCGGTTCACCACGCCACTCGGCACGGATGTAACCTTTCAGCTCGCCGCGCCCGAAGGGCTCGCTATCGAACGCGCTGCCAGACCGGGAGGCTACTTCGTGCCCGGCACGGTCATGGTGATCCCCGAACTCGACACGGTGAAGGGCACCGTCGTGTGCGAGTCCACCTTCCATGAGTACTACACGCCTCTCGAGGAGCCCTACCGCTTCGAGGTCGACGGTGTGATCCGTTCGGTCACCGGGGGAGGCACGGAACTCGCCGCCATCGACCGTTCCTTGAGACGAGCGGGGAACGGCGATTACGGCAATATCGTCCACTTCACTTGCGGCTATCACCCGGCGGCGCGGTTCACCGGACGGTCGTTCATCGAGGATCAACGTGTCATCGGATGCAACGCCGTCGGTCTCGGGCTGCCGCAGTGGGTCGACGGCGGGGGGGAGAACCATCCCGACTGCGTCATGAGAGAACAGTCATTTTGGATCGGAGCCGAGCAGATCATCGACCGCGGGCGAATCATCGCTCCCGCAGAATTGAGAATGGCGACCGAGAAGCTGCAGCTCGTCTACGGGTAGCCAGTCCGCAACTCGGTCCTCAGGCGTCGCGTCGCCTACCGTGCCGCTCGGCTTCGGCCACCATGGCCTCGACCTCGGCGAGCGGAAGCGATCCGGGTTCGCGCCGGTCTCTCGCCATCCGGTTGGCGAGGAGTCGCAGGGATTCGTTGACCGGCGTCTCGACGCCATGGAGGCGGCCGAGCATCACGACTTCGCCGTTCAGAAAGTCCGCTTCGATCGAGCCCGTGCGGCGCGCGAGGCTCTGCCAGGAGGAGCTGCCGAAACGTTTTTCTCCGGCGAGAGACTCCGTCGCGAAGCCTTCGCGACGCGCGGCCTCTTCGTCGGCCGTCGCGACGTCGATGCCCGCGGCGCGGAACGCGGCGAGCGCTTCCTCGGACGCTCGCTTTCCGAGATCGGAACCGCGCGCCTCCCAACCGCAAGCCGCGTCGAGCGCGTTGCGCGCGTTGGTACGGAGCTTCGCGTATTTGAAGCGCATGATCGCCTCGTTGACTTCGGACCGGAAGCCCGATTCGGACAGCGCGCCCGCCAGCTGTTCCGCACACTCGCTCCCACCGGACGGGTAGCGCCCGAGATCGAGGATCCCGAGAATCGGCTTGCCGAAAGCCATGACCACGCCGGGTTCCAGGTGCGTGCCGGGCAGGTAGACGCACATACCGCAGACGTTCGCGAAATGGCGCAGTGCCTGGCGTTCGTTGTCGACGCCGTTCTGCGCGCAGACGATCGACAGTTCGGGTGGGGCTTCGGCGACGAGGGCGTCGAGCGCATCTCGGGTGTGGTGCGATTTCACCGCCAGAATGACCGTGTCTTCGACACATAGATCCAGGCGAGCCGGCCGCTCCGCGGCTTCGAGCTTGATTCGCTCCGTTCCGCCGTGGTGGCGGAACTCGAGGCCTCGGCTCTCGATGGCTTTCAAATGGTCGCCGCGTGCGATAACGGCCACGCGATGCCCGGACCGAGCCAAACCCGCGGCGATGACACCTCCGACGCCGCCGGCCCCGTAAACGACAAATCGCTTCGTCACGTCGGTGAGTGTGGCTCGTCGTGCGCGCGCAAGCCAGCCGAGGCCCCTCTAGAGGTGTCGGATCTTGGGCGCGACGTCGCTCGCGAATCGCGACATTGCCTCGAGGACTTCGCGGTGCGGGATGCGACCGCCTGGGTTGAACCAGCAGATCAGTTCATCCATTCCGAGCTTTTCGTGGAGCCCCGCAATGCGCTCGACGCACGTTTCGGGTGTGCCGAAGACCGCCATCGTCTCTTCGATCCCGTCTAGGGTGACGTTGGCGACACTCTCGTGGACTTTGTCGAGGTAGCGATACGAGTCGGAGTCATCCTTGGGTGGCCGCACAGCCCGCGCCATGCCCAACACACTCTCGAAGTAGTGGTCGAGGCTGGGTGCAACACGCTGCCGTGCCTGGGATGCGTCGTCGCCCGGAGAGACGAAAAACATCGTTGCCACGTCCGGGCGGGCTTCGCCCTTTTCCCCTTCTTGCCAAGCGGCGCGGTAGCGATCGATGTGTCCGAACATGCGCGGCAACGGGTTCGTGACGGACGCGACGAAGATCGGGTAGCCCTCGCGGCCGGCGAACTCCACGGTGTCGGGTCCGTTCGCCGCGATGCGGATCGGCGGATGGGGCTTCTGCAGGGGCTTCGGGACGACACACGTCTCCGGGATCTGGTGATAGCGACCGTCGTGAGAGAAGGAGTCCTTTGTCCAGGCCTGTTTGATGATCGCGAGCGCCTCTTCGAAGCGTTCGCGGCTCTCATCCCGGGATACGCCGTACCCGGCAAAATGGAGAGGGATGGCGCCACGGCCGACGCCAAACTCGAGCCTCCCGCCGCTCAGCAGATCCACGGTGGCCCCCTCCTCGGCGCTCCGCACGGGGTGCCAGAGCGGCAGGAGATTGACCGCGATTCCCAATCGGATGCGTTGCGTCTTCTGGGCGATGGCCGTCGCGACGATAAGCGGCGCGGGCATGATGGAGAAGGGCTTGTAGAAGTGAAGCTCCGCGAGCCATGCGCAGTCGAAACCCAACGCCTCTCCGTGTTGCACTTGCTCGATCGTCTCGGCATAGCGCGCGGCGTCCGACTGGTCGTCGGAACAGGGGAGCTGATAGAAGAGGCTGAATCGCACGGCCGCTCCTCCAGTGAGCGTGGGCTCGGAAAGCCTAACCGAAGCGAGGCTCGTCGTGGGGACCTGAGGCGCCTATCGTCTCAAAGCGAGCATGCATCCCGGGACGGGACCGCTGCCGTGGAGTCGTGCTGTGAGAGATCATCGTCGCCGGTCCGTGGTTTTCGCGTGGCTGGCCCTCGCGCTACTCCCCCTGGCGCTCTTCGCGTGTGCCGCTTCGGGCACGACGGTGCCGCTCGTCGCCTTCGAGAACAGCCTCGACGGAGATGAACCCCTCGATGACCCGCTGGCAACGCCGCGGGTGGAAACCGCCGGCCCGATCGCGATTTGCGTGAGCGCTTCCGCGCCGAGCGCGGGCGTTTCGCGGGCCGTTCTTTTCGCGAGGGCGCGTCCCCGCTCGCCGCCCGCCATACGCTCTCGGTCGTAGGCGCCGCCGAGCCACGGATGCTCGTCGGTTGAGCAAGGGGTTCGCGTCGCAGCCTCAACGGGTCACTGGCGCGCGAGGTCGGTATGAATTTTCGACGGGTAATCGGAATTCTGAGCTTTGTGCTCTATTCCCTCGCTATTGCTCAGCTAATTCCTTTGGCATGGTGTCTTCATCCGTTCGATCGGAACGGGGCCACGGGGCTTTTGGTCGGTGCGGCCGCGGCCGCGGTATTCGGAACGGTCTTTCGCCTCGTGGGCCGCACGGACGGCGAGCTCTACCGACGCGAGGGCGTTCTCGTCGTCGTGCTCGCTTGGCTCTTCGCCTCGGTGACCGGTGCCATCCCGTACCTCGCGAGCGGCGCGATCGCGCTTCCGACAGACGCTTTGTTCGAGTCGGTCTCGGGGTTTACAACCACCGGCGCATCGATCCTCGCAGACATCGAGGCCCTACCGGCCGGCCTGCTCGTGTGGCGGAGCATGACGCAGTGGCTCGGTGGCATCGGGATTGTCGTGCTGTTCGTCGCACTGTTGTCGGAGCTCGGGCCCGGCGCCCGGTTCCTCGTCAAACTCGAAGTTCCCGGCTCGAACAATGAGATCATGCACGCCCGCGTGAGAGAAGCGGCTCGATCCTTGTTCCTCATCTACTTGGGCCTCTCCGTCGCGCAGTTGGTTCTCATGCTGCTCTTCGGAGCGACGCTCTTCGACGCGGTGACCCACACCTTCGCCACGGTGTCGACGGGAGGCTTCTCCCCTTACAGCGATTCGGTGGCACACTTCTCGACGCCGCTTCAAGGAATCGTCCTCTTGTTCATGCTGGTTTCGGGGGCGAACTTCGGGCTCTACTTCGCGCTGATTCAATCCCGGGATTTCGGCATCTTTCGGGATGTCGAGTTCCGTTTCTATCTCGCCCTGGCGACGGTGGTCACCGTCGTTGCCGCGATCGATATCTATGCATCGGGCTGGAACCCGGACCCGTTCCGAGATCTCTTCGACGCCGCGTTTCACGTCGTTTCGCTCCTCACGACAACGGGGTTCGCGACCGCTGATTTCGCGCAGTGGCCGGGCTTCGCGCACACGGCGCTGGTCAGCGTGATGTTCGCCGGCGGCTGTGCGGGCTCAACAGCCGGCGGGGCGAAGCTCGTGCGCCTCTTGATCGGAATCAAGATCGCCCTCCGAGAAGTTCATCTCACGTTCAACCCGCGGTCGGTGATCGCGATTGCGGTCGGCGATCGCGTTGTGCCGGAAGCGTCGGCCCAGGGAGCCGTGTCTCTACTGGTTCTGTGGCTCTTCGGCTGCGGCGTCGGGGCGCTACTCCTGTCCGTCGGCGACACGGATTTCGTGACCGCCGCGACCGCCTCACTCGCGACGATTTCGAACGTCGGGCCCGGTCTGGCCGCCGTCGGGCCGACGGAGAACTTCGCGTTCTTCGCGAGTTGGCAGAAGCTCGTGATGATCGTTCTGATGTGGCTGGGCAGGCTCGAGTTCTTCGCCTTGCTGGCGTTGGTGCTACCGAGGTTCTGGAGGGTCTAGACCGCGGCCTCCTGCGTCGCCGCTTCAAGGCGCACCGGTAGGGGTGCCGTTTGGCTTCCGGCGTACAGCGTCCGGTGCGGGAACGGGATCTCGATGTTTTCGGCGTCGAACGCTTCCTTGATCTCGTGCTGAATCGAGTTCCGAAGATCGAGGAAGTTCTCCCGTGCCGCCCACACGGAGAACTGAATTTGCAGCGCGGAGTCTCCGTAGCCTGTGAAGATAAACAGCGGAGGCGGCTCCTCGAGCGACAAGGGGTTGCGATCGGCGACTTCGGCGAGGACTTCACGCACGCGCTCGATGTTTTCCTTGTAGGCGACACCGATCTGGATATCGACCCGGCGAATCGGGAATCGCGTCAGGTTCGTGATCTCCGACTTGATCAGGGTTTCGTTGGGAATACGGACGAGGAGGTTGTCAAAGGTACGCAGTTTGGCTGACAACAGATCGAGAGAGATCACTTCGCCGGTGGTGCCGCCAACCCGAATCGTGTCTCCGACGCCGAAGGGATGCTCGCCGATCAGAAACAGTCCACTGACGAGATTCGAGGCCGAGGTTTGCGAGGCAAAGCCCAAGGCGACCCCGACAACGCCCGCAGCGCCCAACAAGACCGATAGATTGAAGCCCAGTTGATGAAGGGCGCCGGTCGCGAAGAGAAGGATCACGAAGTAGCTCAGGCCGCGACGCAGGAGCTGTGCGCGGTGCTGGTCGAGATCGTCCTCCACCAGGCGGTGCAAAGCCGCTCCGACGATCCTCGCGATCACAAGACCCGCCGCGAGAAGCGTCGCCGCTCGTATCACCGCCGAGAAGAGCTCGGGATGCATCCACTGCGGCAAGAAGGCTCCGATCGAGTCCATATCGAATGAATCCTCCCGAAGGTCTCAGAGCAGCCGACTGAACGCGCGAACCAGCCCGCGCGGTGTTTCTGAGCGCGGTTCCGCCAGCTGCTCGGCGTCGCGGGGGATCGCGTCGTCGACCTGGATGTCAGCGAGTTCATCGTCATCGTCTTCGCGAGTCAACGTGAGCTGCGACGTTCGCATGATGCCGGCCGAGTCAACCCACAGCCCGAGGCCGGGGACGGGTACTTTGATGCGCTCGATTCGAAGGGGCGTCGATCCGAAGTTCCGGATGCACACTTCGGTCACCGCACGGTGGGGGCTCCAGCGCACGTCCTCCTGCCGGAGACGCAGGCGTGTCCGCGAGGCGTAGCAGAGCTTGCCGTCGCGGGTGTTTCGCCCAAACCAGGTATCCGAGAGACGGACGAGGGGAAGCTCGATGACGGGTGCCGCGTTCGCTTCCAAGGCGATGCCGAGCCAGAGTGGGGACCCCACGTAGCCCGTGAGGGTGCTGCCCGGGATGACCCAAAACGGTTTCTCGGGACGGGACACGACATCGCGGTCGGCGAGGCGCGGGCGAAGGTCGACGTGTTGCGATGCCTCGGGCAAGCCGGCGAAGCGCTGCGCGGGTCCCGAGAGTTCGTCATCTCGCGGCAAGGGCGCGTTCGCGACGACTTCGAGTTCATCGGAGAACGGATCGCCTTCGCTGGCGCTGCGAATGACCCACTCGCGAGGTTGACGCTCGATCCATAGCTGGGCGGGCCCGATCCGCCAACGCATCGAGGTCCCGACGCCCAGCACGGACGACCCCCACCAGCGCCGATCCGCGGATTCCGCGTTCGTCAACTTCTCGCGACCTTAGGCGTATTCCAGCGTGTGGCCGAAGGACGTCCGGAGCGGGGGCAGCGAGAGTTCCAGCCAGCCGGGCTCGTGCTCTCCGCGCACGCGTACGACCACCGCTGTGGCATCCGGGACGGGGTTCCTGCGGTGAGCCGTCCCGACGATGCGGCTGGCCAGCACGCGGGGTGAGAGGTCGCCTGCGGCGCGAACGAACGCTGTGTCTTCGAGGACTTCTTCCGCACCATCGGTGCAGAGAACGACGGTGTCTCGGGGTTCCAGATCTACGCCGAACACTTCCATCGTCAGGTCGCCACCTTCGTCGACCGCGGCGTCTTGCGAAAGCTCGTGGTCGCGGGTCAGCTGGTGTGCGCGCCCTCGCCGGATCAGGTAGGCGCGGCTGTCTCCTCGATGCCCGATCACCCCGCGGTCTCCGTGTGCGAGGAGCATCGTGATGGTGGTGGAGAGTCCGCGTAGATCCGGTTCGCTCCGGACCGCGTCCTCGAGCGCCATCAACGCGTGCCCCATCGCCTGGTCGACGAGGGCACGGGCAACGCGTGCACGCGGCAGATCGAGCTCCCGTCCCGTGCGATCGACGAACTCCTCGACGGTTTTCGCCGCCAGCCGAGCAGCGACCTCGCCACCCGGGCGTCCCCCGACACCGTCACAGACCACGTACAAACCCAGCCCGTCCTCCGCCAGAAAGACGTCTTCGTTGTGGAACGAGTCTCCGCCGGCGCGAGAGGCACCGCTGCCTTCAGTAGATGACATATACGACCCCCTCGCTCGTTTGTAGGCGTCGGGAGCGCGCCCGGCAAGACTCCGCCCGCCCCGCCGGACAGGCTAGAGCAAGGGAGACTCGCTTCTTGAAGTTTCGGCCGACAACGACTACGCCCCTTGGATGGACGCCCTGCTCCGGAAGGCCGACAGCCGCCTCGTCGAAGCGGCAAAGGGACTGCATGTGCTGGCCCATCTCGCTTGGCCCTCGTCCGTCCAATCGGAGTTCCTGGCCAACTTCTCGGCCGGTCGCCCCGCCCTTCCCGAGGTGCACTACGCAAACCTCGATCTCAGCGACACGCTCCGTGAGCTCGCGCAGATCGCCGGGGACGCCGCGCGCGTCGACTCACCGATTGCTCGCTACCTCGAGCGGACCGCGCGATCCTATCTCGCGATCGGGCGTCTGATGAACTGCGCGGGATCACGTGAGGCCGGAAACATCTCCATCGAGATCTACGGCCGACCCGGAGATCCTCTGCCCGGCAGCACCACGAACAACCTGGATGCCGCGCTTTATTTCGTCGAGATCAGCCGAGAGTACGAACGAGCGACCAGCGGAGAGGCCGTCGACTATTGCCTTACCGGGAGCATGGTCGCCGACGCCATGGCGGAGCGCATCGGCTCTGTGATTCCGGAGAATATCGTCGAGGTCAAAGTCGATTCCCGCCTGGTTGCGAAAGCGGCGGCCGGCGCCACGCGCGTCCGCCTGCGCGAGGGGACGCACTTCACGAAATTCGACGTCGAGCAGCTGCTGCAACACGAAGTGTTTGTCCACAGCCTGACGGCGCTGAACGGTCGTGCCCAGGGGCAGCTGACGAGTCTTTCTCTCGGCGCGCCGCGCACGACCGCGACACAGGAAGGACTCGCGACCTTCGCCGAGCTTGTGACCGGGGCGATCGATATTCAACGCATGGAGCGCATCGCCCTTCGGATCATCGGAATCGATGCCGCACTGTCGGGTGCGGACTTCATTGAGGTCTTTCAGCTCTTTCGCGAGGCGGGTCAGCCCGACGTGGAAAGCTTCAATTCGACGATGCGCATCTTCCGAGGCGTTCCTGTCGACGGGGGTGACGCCTTCACGAAAGACGGTGTCTATCTACAGGGGCTCCTCGAAGTTCACACCTTCTTTCGCTGGGCCCTGCAGAACGGTCGGCTCGAGCTGGGGCGGTATCTCCTCGGGGGTCGCATGAGCCTCGGAGACGTCTTCGCTCTCGAGCCATTCTTCAGGGCCGGAGAGCTCGCGGGGCCGCGCTATCTCCCACCTTGGATGACGCAAACGAACAACCTGACCGCCCATCTCGCCTTTTCCGTCTTCGCCAACCACATTGCGATTGATGACGTGGTTCCGGAGGCGTTCGAGCGTACGGGCGACCGTTGGAACCGACCTCGATAGCGTCTGCGAGATAGGCCTTGCCCCTCGGGTGACGCTGCTCGATCCTGGCGGCGGGAGAACACGAAACCATGTCCGAGGTGCAAGCAGAAGTCTCAACCTGGTTGATGGAACGATGGGCTTCGATCCTGGACTGGTCGACGAGCGCCTTGTTCTACAGCCAGTTGGCGGGGATCGTCGTAGCGGTCCTCATCGCAGCCCTTCTCGCCGCCCTCGCGCGGCGGCGGCTCCCCGTCTTCGCGCGGGAACCGAGCCCGGGTGCGCTCTTCGGTTTGCGTTCTGGCCTGCACCGTCTGCGCCCGCTCGTCTTTCCACTCCTCAATATCTTGTTCCTCGGCGTAGCGGTTGAGGTCGCCGAAGCCTACGAGATGCAAAGCTGGCTCATCCGTCTCGCGCGAAGCGTCGCGGTCGTGGTTCTGCTGTTTTCGATCGCCTCGGGCTACATCCAGAACCCCCTGATCAAGGCGGCCGCCAGATGGATCGTGATCCCCGTGGCGGCCCTCCAGGTCTTCGGCTGGCTCGACGACGTCACGGCGTACCTCGACTCGGTCTCGATCAACGCGGGCAACCTGCGGCTCTCGTTGTTCGCGTTGTTGCGCACCCTCTTCTTCGGCGGCCTCCTGTTCTGGCTCGGCCGGATCTCGAATGACGCTGGCAAGAAGGCGATTCGCAACCAGCAAGCGCTCAACGCCGGAACCCGGGAAGTCGCGGCAAAGCTCTTCGAGATCGGGTTGGTCGTCGTCGTCTTCCTGCTGCTGCTGAACGTCATGGGGATCAACCTGACCGCACTCGCCGTATTCGGCGGCGCGCTGGGCGTGGGCCTCGGCTTCGGGTTGCAGCAGATCGCCTCGAACTTCATCTCGGGAATCATCATTCTGCTCGACCGCTCGATCACGATCGGAGACCACATCGAGCTCGAGGACGGTCGCTCGGGCACGCTGCGCGAACTGAACATGCGTTTCGCCGTCATCGAAACCTATGACGGCAAGGACGTCGTCGTCCCGAACGAGCAGTTCATCACGACCTCGTACACCAACTGGACCCACAAAGATCCACTTCAGCGCTATGCCCTGGAGTTCCAGGTCGCCTACTCAACCGATCTCGATCTCTTGTTCGAAAACATCCGACAACTCTGTGCGGAGCATCCACAGGTCGTGAGCGGTGACGATCTGCCGATCGAGATCCGACCGGACGCCGAGATCGCCGGTTTCGGCGATTCCGGGATCGACATCCTCGTCGAGTTTTGGATGGAGGGAATCGACGACGGCAAGAACCGCGTCGGAGCGGATCTCCTGCACGCCATCTGGCGATCGATTCAGGAACACGGCATGGAAATTCCGTTCCCGCAGCGCGAGGTGCGGATCCTGAACGACAGCGGCGACCGACGTTAGGCCGGCCGGAGGCCGCTTCTGCGATTCAGGAGTTGAGGAGCGCGTTGACCGCTTCCACGAGTTCCGAGGGGAGGTACGGCTTTGGCAGGAAGTTCACTCTTTCGTTCTTGGTGACGCGCGAAACGGTTTCCCCCACCGCGTACCCAGAACACAAGAGGATCGGGAGCTCGGACTGGATCGCTCTCAGCTCCCGGAACGTCTTCTCCCCGCTCCAGCCCGGCATCAGCATGTCCAGAACGACCAGATCGACGGCTTGCCCGGAGGACAAGGCCTCGACCACCTCGCGACCGCCTTGATACTCGATGACGCGGAACCCCTCGGACTGAAGCACCCGAAGGCAGGCGCGACGCACGTCCTCGGCGTCGTCGACGACGGCCACCGTGCTGCGACGTGCCTCCCCACGCGATCGTTCATCGGCTGCCACGGACTTTTCTCCATCAGCTAGGGGAAGGTAGAGAGAAATTTCCGTCCCCTCGCCCACCCGCGTGTCCAACATGAAGCCGCCGCCGAACCCTCGCGCGGCCGCCAACGCGGTCGCGAGACCCAGGCCGCGGCCGTTCCCTTTAGTCGTGGCGTAGGGATCAAATATTCGCTCTTCGATTTCGGTCGAGATTCCCGAGCCCGTATCGCGCACGGAGCAACACGCATAGCCGCCGCCGCTTCGCGGTTCAGGGGGTATCAGATTCGAGGCCTCGAGGGTCGTCAGCGACGCATCGTGGGTATGGACGTGAATTTCGCCG
Source organism: Myxococcota bacterium (assembly GCA_965223705.1). Classification (GTDB taxonomy): domain Bacteria; phylum Myxococcota_A; class UBA9160; order UBA9160; family UBA6930; genus UBA6930. Next base: position 2,244,198 of record OZ245015.1, read on the forward strand.
GCGCGATTCCCAATGGCCTCCCCCGCATTGATCAAGCAGTTCATTACGATCTGGTGGAGTTTCGCTTCGTCTGCCTCGATCGGGAGCGAGGTACCGCACGACACGTGCAGATCGACCTCGGGAGGCAGGGAGCTCTGGGTGAGTGCCGCAATCGCTTGAACTTCCTCGCTCATGTCGAGCAGGCGGCTCGCTTCGACGGTCTCGCCGGCATAGGTGCGAATTTGCGCGAGAAGGGCTCGCGACCGCTCCGCAGCCGAAACGATGTCCGCGACGACCGCAGCATTCTTGTCGTCGGGGTTCGTGCGGGCCGACAGCAGCTCCGAGTTCGCGAGGATCGGGACCAGCAAGTTGTTGAAATCATGAGCGATTCCGGCTGCGAGCTGTCCCAGGCCCTCGCGCTTCTCCGCTACGCGGAGCCGATTTCGAAGACGGTTCTGCTCATCGAACTCTTGCTGCAGTGCCAGCTCAGCGACGCGCTGCGCGTAGACGGCTTCGCCCAGTTGAATGGTCAGACGGTTCGAGATCGTTCCAGCCAGGAAACCGAAGAAGACGATGGCCCCGCCGATGGCAACCACGACCGTCCCCGGAACTTCAACAGGCCAAAGATGCGGGGCAATCGTGAGCAGCGCGGCGTTCGCAATCGATACGACACTGACGTTGCCGACCACCGTTCCGCACAACACGCAGGTGAAGAGGAGGACCGGCGGACCGGAGCTTCCGATTCCCTGGAAAATCGTGCAAAGCGCACCCGTCGCAAAGGCGAAGATGACGATGGAATAGGCTTTGATTTTTTCGGGTACGTTTCGCGGAAGAAGAACCGCGCACATCAGAATGAACATTACTCCGAACGTTGTCGGGAGGAACCATTCACCTGTCCGGATATCGTTCGGAATCCCGCCGAGCCACGCCATCGCCGTGAGCCCCAGGATCCAAGGCGTCATTCTCCGCAGTAGCGCCGCGCGGTGTTCGGCCACGATCGAAGTGGCATCGAACGCTTCGATCTCCTCGCCGCGTGATCTTTCGAGGCTCGGACGCAAACCAAAATCCTAAGAGCGCCGCCTGGCGTGTCGCCAGATGTGGGTCAACCGGGCTCCAATGTACCAAGCCGGGGGACTCCTGAGTGCGCTCAATCGAAGGAGTGATTCTCGTCGGGCTCTGCCGGTTCCTGCGCCGCCGGCGCGATGTCGTCGGTGAGCTGCCGCAGGTGGTGCACCGCCCGCCACGCGTGGTGGGCGACGCGTTCCAGCCAGCGATACGCGTCCATGAGCGCCAACGCATCGGCTGCAGCCAACGCATCCGGAGCCACCTCCTTCCCGATCGTATTGCGGAACTGGACGCGGTCGCCGGAGAGATCGGCGCAAAGTGCTTCGAGCACTCTCTCCTTTGCGTCGAGCGCGTCGGCGGGTGCGGTCTCGGGAACGAGTGCGGCGGCGAGTCGCGCGGTTCGTTCGCCGAACAGGGGACTCCCGTCGAGTGCTTCCACGCGCTCGTGTTGGGCCTCCCTGGCGAGGAGACGGTTCAGTTGGTCGACGACGTGAAGAGCGGCGCGTCGACGGGCAGCGGATTCCCGAGTGGGCTCGACCAGCGAGAGATAATTTTCGACATCGCCGAGGGCGATCTGGAGTAGCTCGCGCCGATCCTGGTGGTTCCCCGACGTCCGATGCGAGACCAGTTGATCGCGCAGAATCTCAAAAGTGTGTTGGGCCAGCTCGACGAGCGTGGGACCGATCGCCCGTACGGCCACTTCGGGGTCGGAGAGCAGACGGCGATCGAGCCGCTCAGTGAGAGGCGTGGGGCGATCGGGTACGACCCGTTCCACGAGCCGCGCGAAGGGTTGGGTCAGCGGTAGCACCGCCACCACGCCCACGAGATTGAACGCCGTGTGGAAGGCCACAAGCGACAGCTCCGGCTGGCGCAGGAGCACTCCGGGGAGGAGCGTCTCCGAGGCGAGGACGAACATCGGTAACAGCAGGAACGCCGCCGCGGCCGTCATCACGTTGTAGATCACGTGGGCCCAGCCCGTGCGTCGGCCGGCGAGCGAAGCCCCGATCGCCGCGAAGCCCGCGGTGACAGTGGTTCCGACATCCATCCCGATCACGAGTGCCGCGGCTTGCGGGAAGCCGATGGCACCGCCGGAGATCGCGGCCAGAGCCGAGGCGACACCGGCGCTCGAAGACTGCGTGACCAGCGTGAAGACGACACCGACGCCGACGAGCCGAAGCCGACCGGCCACCGAGTCTGCGGGAAACTGCTCCGGGGTCACCAGTCCTTCGAATGCGGCACTCCCCTCCCGAAGCATCTCGATGCCCACAAACGCCAAGCCGAACCCGGCGATCCCCAGGCCGGCGCTCGCGAGGCGCCCTCGCCCGAACACCCGCAAGAGCGCTCCCGCGAGGACGACCACCGGCATCGCGGTTCCGAGTTCGAGCTTGAATCCGACCCATGCGACGATCCACCCGGTGATCGTCGTGCCGACGTTCGCTCCGAAGACGATCCCGAGCGCCTGCGGGAACGTGAGGAGGCCGGCGCTCGCGAAACCGACCGCGGTGACTGTCGTGACACTCGACGACTGCACCAGGGCCGTGGCGGTCGCACCGGTAAGCGCTCCGGAAGTCGGGTTTCGCGTGAAGCGTCGCAAGGCGCGGTGGATTGCCGCTCCGGCGAGGTCCCGGAGCCCCTGGCTCAGGATGACCATCCCGAGGAGGAAGAGACCGAGACCTCCCGCGACTTCGAGGGCGTTCTGTACCATTCGTGAGGATTGGCCCTGCAACAATGGGGCCTGGAACGCGTTGGCCCCTAACAGGTCGCGTCCCATGCACGCTGAGAATTGGATCGGAGCGATCGACCCGGAGGCTCCTGCAACGGATGCCGCCCGGCGCGGCGGCGGCTCGCCGTCGTCGCCGGCGCATTCTTTCAATCGGAACCGGCGGACCCGGCCGATCTAGCGGCGCTGCCGCGGCCCGCGCATTGCAGGAGACAGCTCGACACAGATTGTGGCGGATCGTCCCAGCTCGGCGTGAGCAGCGCTGGCATGCTGCCTGCATCGTGTTCCGCAGGAGGCTCCTGCCATGGCCACCGCTGCAACCGATCCGCCCCGTTCGACAGACTCGTCTCTCGCTACTTTGTTGGAGATGCGCGAGCACCTGACCGTTTCCGAATGGGCGCAGCGACTCGTCGACTGGATGAAAATTCAGGAAGAATCGATGCGACGACTGAAGCCTGAGGATCCGCGCCGCAAGCGGTTGCGCAGGCGTTGTCGGATCGCCCGGCGACTTCTCAACCGAACGCGGGTGGCTCGGCCTGCGGATGAGCTATCGAGAGAACGAGTCGCCTAGTTCTCGCGGGATGCTCAAGATCCCGCTGGCGAAATCACGATCGCCGGGTGTCGGCCGTCCTGATCTGAACACAGGACATCGGTCGTGGGATCGGCGTGCGCGAAGGCTCGAGAGCTTCGCTCTCCCAGGGCGTCGACGACCCCTTGCACGTAGTCTTCCGACTCCCATCTCGGATCGTTTCCGGACGGTTCGCAGTAGCCGAGTTCGATGTGACCCGGCTCAAAGTCGCGAATCAGTTCGGCCGCTGCGTCGATCAGCACCTCGCTCTCGGCGGTCAAGCGCTCACCGTTCGGCGCGAGCGTCAGCCCGCGCACGACGATGGGCGCGTTGTCCTCGTCTGCGCCCGCGAACTCGGTGCCCGCCGTAGCGGAGGTAGCCGTGAACAATCGGATCGCCGCGAGCAGCGCGATCAGTCCGAGCAACAGCAGGAGCCGCGTTTCTTCTCTTCCGGTCTTGTTTGCGAGCCTTTGATTCATACCGAACGGTGGTGCAAGTTCCGTTCCAAGGTCTTGTGATCGCTCTGTCCTTCTGGGCAGGGGGAATCGGACACCCCTGGCCTGTCTTGTGGGAGCACGCGCTAGAATCGGCCACCTATGTCCGATTCCGCGATGCGAGGCGCCCGGATTGTCGTGCGTGGGGACCATGGCTTGGCTCCCGCTCTCGAGGCCGCTGGTCTCGATGTGACACTGGCTCCCGAAGCGTCGCAGGGTGCCTTGGCCGAGGGCCCGCCACGCCTCGTGGTGTTTTCGGAGGACGTCCCCGACCTGGTCCGACAGGTCAGGGAGTCTCGCGCGCGCTGGCCGCTCGTCGATGTTCTCGTCCACGCCGCCGACGCGTCGGCGCGTGATGTCCGAGCCTTGCTGCAGGCCGGTGCCCGGGACGTGTTGCTCGAGACCGACACCGAGTCGGTCGCAACGGCGGTTCGTCGGGCGCTCGAGGCGCAACAAATCCTTCCCGCCGTCGAAGAGCTATCGAAGCGCCGGGTTCGTTCTTCGCGGTTCGAAGGCATGTTGAGCCGCAGCAACGCCATGTGGGACGTTTTCGAAACCTGTGCGCGGGTCGGCCCGACGGATGCGAGCGTCTTGATCTGCGGCGAGACGGGTACGGGCAAGGAGCTTCTGGCGCGGGCCGTTCACCGACGGTCCGGAAGATCCGGGCGATTCGTCCCCCTCAACTGCAGCGCAATTCCGGACCATTTGGTCGAATCGGAACTCTTCGGACACGAAAAGGGAGCGTTCACCGGTGCCGTGAAGGAGAGTCCGGGAATCTTCCGGCGCGCGCAGGGTGGGACCGTTTTCCTCGACGAGATCGGGGATATGCCGCAACCGGCCCAACAATCGCTCCTGCGCGTCGTCGAGCAGCGCGTGGTGCGACCGGTCGGGTCAGCCGATGAGGCGCCCGTGGACGTTCGTATCGTCGCCGCCACGAACAAGCCCCTCGAGGAGGCCGTGGCTGCCGGGACGTTTCGCGAAGATCTCTTTTACCGGCTCGACGTCATCCGGCTTCAGATCCCGGCGCTGCGCGATCGTCCCGAGGATATCGTCTACCTGTTCGGGTTTTTTGCCAAGCGACTCGCCAAGCACTACGGCGTCGCACCACCGAAGATCGGTGACGCGTTTATCGGCGAGCTCACCGCGTACCCCTGGCCGGGCAATGTCCGGGAGCTCGAAAATCTTGCGGAGCGTCTAACGCTTCGCGGAGAGAGTCGAGCGCTTGCGGCGTCCGACTTCCACCGCTCCGTTCGTCCTGCCGGTGATGGCGTGGGCGCGGCCGAATCGTCTGCGTCCACCGATCGCGCGCCTCCGTGCGAGATCGACACGACAAAGACCCTCGAGCAGACCGTGATGCCTCAGCTCAACGAAATCGAGGAGCGCTATCTCGCCGCGCTTCTCACCGAGACGGGCGGGAGCGTTCGAGAGACGGCGTCCCGGGCGGGCGTGTCACCTCGAACGCTCCAACGCAAGATGGCAGCGCTCTCACTCGATAAGGCGGACTTCAAGTCGCCGGGAGCGGACGACTAAGCCGCTGTGGCGTAGGGGTGGTGGCGACTGCCTCGCAGTCTCCACCAAGCACTGGTGACCCGCTCGTAGCGTTCACTCAGACACGCTCCCACCGGCGTGCGGCGCAGGTTCCAGCTCGTGGCTGCGGGCCGGTCCGTGACCGTTGCTGCGTAGGAAATTTGCGGGTCCGGCACGAGTTCGGTCGCGTTGCCGCGCGTCAGGGTTTCCGGAGAGCCGAAGCGGACGCGGGCGACTCCCTTTCGAAAGGCGTCACAGCCCGCGGCGAGTTTCTCTCGGATCTTCTTGCGAACGCCCGGGCATTCCGACAGCGCTTCCGCCCGGCCGATCGAGAGCTCGTGCGCTGCGTTGCCGTTCTCGTCGTACACGACGGGCGCGTCGATCACGAAGTCGAGGGCATCGGCGTGGAGCCGTGAGGCGATCTCGGCGGAAAGCTCCTCCTCGGACTTCGACTTGGCACCCGCGAGTTCATTGGTCGGAAGACTCGTTTGGCTGGCCGCTTTTTCGATCTCTCGATGTCCGCGGTGCAGAAGCAAGGAGCGGTCTTCGTCGACGGAGTTCAGGTACTGGGCAAGCCGCTCCGGTCCGCTCGGATGTTGTAGGACCAGGGCTCCGGCGTGAATGACCCGCTCGACAGGATGGCGTTCCGACTGAATTGGCACGTTTCGCATGTTGGTTCGTGTCCTCCTTGCCACGACAACAGTGCACGAGCCGTGCCAGCCGTCTAGCGCCAGGAGAGCGCGTTAGGCACCGAAACCGGACATCCGTGTCGCGTCTTCGCGGTATCTCGGCCATCGCTGACAGATCGACCCGACTTGCGGGTGCGTTCAGACGTTACGCGTGCCTACAGACAGCCCGCATTCGGATTCGGTTCGCTGACCGGGCCCCAGAACTCCACCTTGATGCCATCGGGGTCGAAGAAAAACACGATCCCGACGTCACCGGCATTGGTTCCACCGCCGATCGGGCCGAGCTGTTCGAAACCGATCCGATTCATCTCATCGATGGTCGCGTTCAGGTCGTCGACGTAGAAAGCGATACGGTCGATGCCCAGGTGATTGACCGGCGGTGAGTAGGGCGGCGACCCGTCGAAAGGCTTCTTCCACTGCCGCAACTGCAACGTCGCATTGGGATTGCCGACAAAGGGGATTCCCGGGGTGGGACCCGGAAGGCTGACGTCGACGCCCTTGAACTTGATCCGGCCGCTTTGTCCGTGGGCCGCGGCAAACTCACCCGAGCCGGCCTGTGAGGCGGGCTTGGACTCGGTAAACCCGAGCAACCGATAGAACTCCCGCGATCGTTTCAGGTCAGCCACGTTCATGTTCGTGTTGACGAGCGCGACCAAGTTCGGCGGACCGGGGTTCGCCGGTACGCCCGACAAATCCTCGATCAACTTCAAGAAGGTGCCATCTTGATCCTTCAGGAAGACGAACCGCTCACCATTGGGCGCGACCGCGGGCGGCGATACAAATTCGACGCCCTCTCCCATGAGGAAGTCGTAGGCGCCGTCGAGGTCGGTCGTCGAGTACGTCGAGTACGCCATGCCGATGTGGTTCAGGTTTGCGTAGGGCGGATCGTCGCGGAACGAATCCTCTCGGAACTGCACCGTATCGACCCAGGGCGGCGCGCCGTTGAAGCTCGTCAGGGCGACGAAAATCAGATAGTTGTCCGGGAACCCGAGCGACTGCGCAAAAGTCCGACACACCTCGGGCCCCGCCGGGAAAATCTCGCCGGAGAGTCCCAGCGTGTTGTAGAACGCCCGCTGGCGGTCCATGTCGCTGGTGTTGAGGCCGTAGTACACCTTGGCGCGCACGTCGAAGTTTGCCTCGGTGTACTGAACGACGCGAACGCCGAGTTTTCCTCCGGGCTTTCCGCGAACGCTCACCTCGATGGTGTTCTCAGGCTGGAGCTGCAACGGGATGACGACCTTGCCGTTGCCGCGGAAGTCCCGAGCCCGAACGACTTCGACGCCGTTGATGACGATCTTGGCGTTCTTGATTCCCTTATCTCGCAGGATCAGCTTCGCGGGACCGTCGATAGCCCTGAACGTGGCCGAATGGGTCGTCGGTTTTCCGCGCTCGCGTTCGTAGACCTCCGGGCCGAAGCGGGTCAGGTTGGCCTCGCCCGCTGAGGCCGTGGTGGATACAACGGCGAGAACGCCCAGTACCGATACGAAGACCGATGCAAAGCTTCCGAATCCGTTCCTCATGACGCCTCCCGTGTGTATGCGGGAATTGTCTCATACGCCCGCCGTGCGGGGGTGACATTCGCGAAACAAAGATCGCTCGGCTAGATCAGGGCTTCCGCCCAGCGCGCGCGGAGCGCTTCGACGCGCTCACCGGAGACGTCTTCCATGCGGGAGAGCACTCGCCCGGGGAGGAGATCCTCCGCCTCGAGGCGCACCTGAAGCTCCCGTGCCGCCGCGTAGGAGGGGCTGCCGACGTCGAGTAGGCGGATCTTCGTCTTCTGCGTGCTCGGGTCGAGGATGTCGTCGAAGGGGACGGGTACGATGGCGTCGGACTCGCGCGTGATCATGACGGCGTCCCCGCCGTCGAGGAGACAGCGTACGGCGCCGGCACCGAGATCGCGGGTGTAGGCGATGTCGAATGCGTTCGGGCTGGCGCAACGCAGCTCGTAGCCGACGTCCTTGGCGACGAGCGTCGTCGATAATCCGAGCTCTCGAAGCCCGGAGCGCACGCGGTCGATCACCAAGCGACCCAACGGGAGCTCTGCCAGGCGCGGATGACCGTGCTCGTCACGCGGGACCTCCGGCACGTCGGCCAAGTCCGCCGGGTCGAGACGCTCACCAATGCCCTCGGCGAGGACGGCCACCCCATAGGGACGGCCGACGGCCATGCGTTTCACGATTGCCGCCTCGATCGTGCGCGCGATCTGTTGCAGAGAACCCGTCGGCTGAGGCAGTTCTTCGGCGACGAGCGCCAAGGTCGCGCCGGCCGCCTTCGCGGCCCCGAGGGCCAAGTGGCCCGCCGAGCGCCCCATCACGACCGCGACGTACCAGCGGCTCGTCGTTCGCGCATCTTCCATGAGGTGACTCAAGATGCGCGCCGCCTCTTCGCGGGCGGTCTCGAACCCGAAGGTCGGGATGCCCGGCGGTAGCGGCAGATCGTTGTCGATGGTCTTGGGAACGTGGGCCACGCGAATACGTCCCTTGGCTTCCTCGGACACGCGACGCGCCGAGTGACAAGTGTCGTCCCCGCCGATCGTGATGAGGTAATCAACGCCGAGCCCCTCGAGACAGGAGACGACTCGCGCCAGATCTTCCGGACGTTTCGTCGGGTTGGCCCGCGACGTCTGCAACACCGATCCGCCGAGCAGGTGAATGCGGGAGACCTCGCCGATCAAGAGGTCGCGAACCGCCGAGGTGTCCCCGGCGATCAAGCCCTCGAAGCCCGACGGGATACCGAGGACCCGGGCCCCTTGCCGGCGCGCCAGAATCGCGGCGGAGCCGATCACTCCGTTGATGCCCGGCGCCGGCCCGCCGCCGACGAGAATGCCAAACGTCGCCATGCTCACCCCCTGACAAAGCGGAGATCGTACGCAGCGCCGAGCGGGCGCGCGACTACTTGAGCAACCGACGCTTGAGCGCAAGCACCGCGAGTGGCGTGAACACCACCACTATCGCCGCGGAGTAAAGTGCCCACAGCGTGTGTTCGCCGGCCCATGTCCCTTCGGTGCACGCTCGCGCCATCTGCACGAGCGGAGTCAGTGGCGCCACCCGTGCGATCGGCTCGATCCAGTCCGGGAGTACGGAGATCGGGAAGAACGACCCGCTAAAGAAAAACAGCGGCGACGCCACCAGCGTGAAGACGAGCGAGAGGACATGGAGCGATTTCGAGAGCGCCGCAAAGAGGAGGCCGATGCCTCCGAACACCAAGCCCGTACCGACCCCTACGGCGAGAAGACCCGGGGTAGCCGCGAGGGGAATCCAGCCGAAGGCGAGCGCGAAGACGCCGAGTGCGCTGACGGAAATCAGCGCGCGCGTGACAGCGAACGCGAGCTCGGCGAGCACGATTTCGGCCACGGTGACCGGCGCCGTCAGGATGGTGTCGTAGACACTCTGGTTGATGCGCTCGAAGGCACTCCAAGACGCTTCGAAAATCGCGTGGAACATGGCGTTGCCGACGAGGATGCCCGGCGTGACGAAAGCGGCGTAGGCGCCGTGCCCTTCGACGTCTCCCACGAGTCGGCCGATTCCGATCGCCGCGGCCGCGAGCACCACCACCGGCTCGACCACGAACCAGGTGAACGCCACCTTCCACACGCGCAGCAGGGCCAGGATATGGCGCCGCCACACGCCTACGACCGAGCGCCAGCGAATCATGGCTCCCCCAACCCACGCCCGGCGAGTGCGAGAAATACGTCCTCCAGGTTGGCCGGCCGCTCCGTCACACGCGCGCCCGGTAGCGCCGGGAGCGCTGGGCTCTCGCCGTCGCGCCCGGTCACGCGAAACACCGCACCGAGCTCACGGTAGGCATAGCCCGTGGCGTCGAGCGCTTGACGCAAGCGCTCGCGCGCGGCCGGATCCGGATCGTTCGGACGGACTTCGGCCACGCCGCCCGCGGCGTGGCGCGTCACCAGTTCGTGCGGGGCCGCCTCATCGAGAAGGCGGCCCGAATGGAGCATGGCAATGCGGTCCGAGAGGGTTTCCGCCTCGTCCATGTAGTGGGTCGTCATGAGGATCGTCACGCCCTGCCCCTTCAGCACCGCGAGCTCTTCCCAGACTTTGACGCGGCTCTCGGGGTCGAGGCCCGTCGACGGTTCGTCGAGGACGATCACCCGGGGCCGGTTGACGAGCGCGCGGGCGATCGCGAGCCGCCGGCGCATCCCGCCCGAGAGCTCGTCGACGCGATCCTTCGCGCGCGCCGTCAGGTCGAAGAAGTCGAGGACGTCGTCGGCGCGGCGGCCGGCGTCGCGTCGCGAAAGCCCACAGAGATAGCCGAAGACCTCGAGGTTCTGGCGCACGGACACATCGCTATCGAGGCCGTCCGCCTGGGTGACGACGCCCATGATGTGCCGCACCTCGCGCGGCGCTTCCGTCACGTCGAGGCCGGCCACACGAGCGCTGCCGCCGCTCGGTGGTGAGAGCCCGGCGAGGATGCGCATGATGCTCGTCTTCCCCGCGCCGTTCGGACCGAGCAGACCCACGGTCTCGCCGCGCGCGACGTCGAACGAAACGCCATCGACGGCTCGTGTTCCGCTGAATTCCTTGACGAGGTTCACCACCTCGATTTCCGGGCGATCGCCGAGCACGGGCTGGAACTTAGGCGTCGGGGTGCAGCTCTTCGAGTGGACGAAACGGAGCGTCGATGCCGAACGCGCGCGGGCCGAAGATCGCGAGCGCCTCGGGGCTTCGCATGATCGGTGCGCAGCTCGTTCCGATGACGCGGACCCGCTGTCCGTAGCGCAGCGCCTCCGTCGTGATGGGCTCGGCGGTCTCCGCATCGATCACGCAGATCAAGTCCGGCACGATGGCGCAGATCTCGTCGTTCTGGCGCGCGACGAGGTTCTCGTTTTGGAATTCGATCTCGAGGCTCCCCTGCCCACTCCCACTCTGCGATTCGATACGGCAGTGGCCGACGGAGAAGCCGCGCGTTGTCTCGCGACGCAGGTCGGCGATCTTGCCCTCGAAGAGCACCTTGCACCGGTTGTAGAACGGGCTCGCTCGTAGGGCTTCGAGCAGGTGGGCTGTGGGGTCACCCTCGCGCCGGCCCCGCTCGATGGCGCGGCCGATTTCCAGTGCCACGCTGAGTGTGCCCAAGACCCCAGCGCGTTTCAGCTCTGCACCGCTCATGGGATAGCAGGACATGAGCGCACTGAGGCCCATCTGCACGACGTTCGCGCGCGCCATGTCCTCCGCGGTCTTGGCATCCGAGGCTTCGATCACGACGCTGTTCCCGTGCTCATCGGCCATCGCGAGGGGGGCCGCTCCGATTCCGTAGATGTTGAACGTGACCATCTGCAGCTCGGGGAAAGCGCGGCCCATGCCGTCCGCGTCGACCAGGGGAAGGCCCAGGCGTGCGGCGGCGGCGATCGGGATCATCGAGTTACAACCGCCGATCTCGATGGGAGCGATGAACGAGGCGGTACGTCCCCGGTACGCCTCGAGGCGCCTGACAGAAAGGACGATGTCGTCGCCGCTCGCGATCTTCTCGACGAGCACCGTCGGGGCGCCGATCATCGCCGAGGTGTAGACGGCGGCATCGTCGGGGAGCGCCTCGGGAGCCACGACTTCGGGCATGCCGCACTCGCGAATCGCCTGTTCGGCGATGAGGCGCCCGATGTACGGGTCACCGCCGCCTCCGGTGCCGAGGAAAGCGGCGCCCCGCGCGAGATCGGCCAAGTCTTCGACCGCCAGCTTCATCGAGGTGCTCCCTCAGAAGCCGACGCGTGACTGAGGTCGCCGGCGACTTTCAGGCGGACCCGAACCGCTCCGCCTGGGATATATGCGAGGGGGACTTCTTCGAGGTCGACCGTCTCGACGGTACTCGGTTCCGCTCCGGCTTCGACGGCGAGCCTCGTCGCTTCGGCGCGGGCTTCCTCGAGGGCCTCGTCGCGTTCCGTCCGCTCGTAGGAGAACACGCGATCGACTTCCCCACCGACTTGGGCGATCGATGCGCCGATGGCGTTCGCCACCCCGGCGTACTCGGGCACGCGTCGGTCCGAACAGCCGGGAATCTCGCGATCGAGGAGTACCGCCCCACCACCGACGAGGATGAGAGGAACCTGACCCGCCTGGGTCTTCATACGATCCACGCCGTCTGCCACCATGGCGTGCATCCGCGCAACGCACGCTTCGACGACGTCGCGGTCGAGATCCGCGACGCGCTGGCGATCGCCCAGGTCGGCGTAGCCGGCGGCGACTGCGATGTCGGTCGCGGTGAGGGTCTCCCCACCGAAGACCCGCGCTTCTCGCTCCAGCCGGTGGCCCACAGAGCGCGGACCGATGCCGACCTCGGGTCCTTCGAACGTGACGAGGCTACCTCCCCCGAGTCCGAGAGCGATCGTGTCGGGCATACGGAAGTTGGTGCGGACGCCACCGATGTCGGCCACCACCGAGGACTCGCGTGGGAATCCGCCGACGAGCACGCCGATATCGGTCGTGGTGCCGCCGATGTCGGCCACGGCCGCGTCCTCGAGACCCGACAAGTACGCCGCGCCGCGCATACTGTTGGTCGGCCCGGACGCGAACGTGAGCACGGGGTAGCGCTCTACGCGCTCGGCGCGCATCAGGGTCCCGTCGTTCTGGCTGATGTAGAACGGCGCGTCGATGCGAAGCTCTCGCAGTGCATCTCGAAACGACTGCACCACCCGCCGGGCGAGATCGGCAAGGCTTGCGTTCATCACCGCCGCGTTCTCCCGCTCGAGGAGTCCGATCCGGCCGATCCGAGACGAGAGCGTCACCGCCGCGTCGGGTACCTCGTTACAGATGATCTCTTCAGCGCGTTCTTCGAGGTCCGCGTTGACCGGCGAGAAGAGCGCCAGGACGGCCGCGGCGCGCAGACCCTTGCGCTTCATGTCGCGAGCGGCTTCCGCAAGCCCGGCTTCGTCGAAGGGAGCGAGGGGCCGGCCGTCGCAGTGATAGCCGCCCCGGAGGAGATACGGATGCGACCCGACGGCTCGCGCGAGTCCCTCGGGCCAGTCGACGAGTGGCGGGAGTGATCGCGCGGCCGGCATCGCAATCCGGAACACGGCGACTTCGAGGAGATTGCGTCGCTCGACGAATGCGTTCGTGAATTGCGTCGTACCGATCATCACGCTGTCGATGCGATCGGTGGGGGTTCCCGAAGCGTCGAGAACCGCCCGGATCGCGGCGACGATGCCGTCGCTCACGTTCTCGCTGGTCGCAGCTTTGTGGCTGGCGATGAGCGTTCGCCCGTCCATCACCACCGCGTCGGTGTTGGTTCCACCGACGTCGACTCCGATCCTCACGGTGGGGCTCCGCTCTCGCCGACGTTGTTCACAGCGCGGGCAGAATCTCGCGCGCCGCCAGGGCGAGCTGGGTTTCCATCTGGTCCGGCGCGGCCAGCACCAACGACACTTGCGCCGCGCCGGCATCGAGGAGGCGCCGAACGCTTTCGGCGCACTCGTCCGGCTCACCCGCGACGGCGAGCAACTCGATCCATTCCGAAGGCATTTCTTTCGCGACGAGCGCCGGATCGCCCAGTTTTTGAAGCTCGGCGATGTCGTCGTTCAAGCCGAGTGGAGCGGTGAGCGCGGTCGGTCCTACCGCTGTGAGGTAGTGCGCCACCACGCCGGCCGCCGCGGTGCGGGCCTTCTCCCGATCGGGGTCGCACGCGAAGATCGCGAGAATGGGGAACTCGTGCGTCTTCCTTCCCGAGAGCGCTCCGCCGCGCTCGATGTGCGTCTTTGCTTCTTCGATGTAGGCCGGAGCGATGAGCACGCTGCCGAGCGTTCCGTCGGCGACCTCGCCCGAGACTGCGAGAGACCGCGGACCCAGGACGCCGGTCACGATCTTGGCGCCGGGCAAGGGATGAGAGAGCCGGACCGCGTCGAAGTGGAAGTGGCCGTCGTGTTCGGTGAGGGTCTCCCCTTCGAGCAAGCGCCGCACCGAGACGACGACTTCGCGCAGCACCGCCAGTGGCGACGACGGGTAGACCCCCATCTGGCGGGTCCACGCCGGGACGCCGTGGCCGATGCCCGCGACCAGGCGATCGGGAAACGCGCGGCCGAGGGTGGCGATCTCCATGGCGGTCACCGCCGGGTGTCGCGTCACGGAGGAGACAATGCCGAGACCGCAGCGAAGTTCTCGTGTCGAACCGAGGATCGCCCCGGCGCTCGCGAAAGCCGCGAGCTCGAAGTAGTCCTCCGCCGCCCAGACATCGCGGAAGCCGAGCTCCTCCACCGTGCGCGCCAGACCCGGCAGCTGCTCCGGAGGCAGGTAAGGAGGGATGCAGACCGCTAGAGGGTCGTCGTAACGCAAAAACTCCATGGAAGGCTCCTGGCCTACGGATCGATGCCGCGATCGATGAGGACCGCCAAGACATCTTCCGGTGTAATCGGGATCTTGGGAATGCGCACACCGAGCGCGTCGGCTACGGCGTTTCCGATGGCGGCGGGGACGAGAACCATGGGCGGCTCTGCGGCACCTTTGGCGCCGAACGGACCGGATCCGTCGGGGTGCTCGAGAATCCTCATCTCGACCTCGGGCACGTCCGCGGCGACGGGGAGCCGGTAGTTCTTCAGGCTTTGCTCAAGATATTGTCCGCTATCTAGGCGTAAATTCTCGTAAAGGGCATAACCTATACCCTGCGCCACACCGCCCTGGATCTGTCCCACCACGGCCGCCGGATTGATGGCGCGGCCCACTTCTTGCGCGACGACGTAGCGCAAGACGCGCACGACACCGGTGATCGGGTCGATCGACACTTTCGCGAGGTGTACGTGATACGTCGGGGTGGGGAGTGCCGGAAACGCCAAGCCACGAGCGCGTTCGGGGTCGAAGGGCACCGGCGCCTCTCCGTGGCGCCCGCTTCCCATGACCGCGCCCGCGCCGAAGGCCGCGGCCGCCAGCACATCGGTGAGCGGCACTTGTCGCTCCGGCCGTTGGGTGTCGCGCACGATGCCGTCGAGCAGTGCGAGATCGGCGGCGTCCGCTTCGAGCAGCGGCGCTGCGGTCTCGAAGAGTCGCTCTCGAGCCTGGACGGCCGCGTGCTGTGCGGCTCGTCCCACCGCTCGCGTCGTGCGACTACCCTGCCCGCCGCCGTCGTACCCCGCTACATCGGTATCCGGTGCGGCGAGGTGAACTTCGGTCGGGTCGAGACCGAGCTCCTCCGCCACGATTTGGACCACGCCCTGGGCCACCGCTCCGGTGCCGATGTCGCAAGCGCCGGTGACCACGTGCACCGACCCGTCTTCGTTGAACTTGACCGTCGCAGAGCCTGGCAGCGGATTGGTGAGCCAAACCGCGGTGGCGATTCCGATCCCTTCGAGGGGTTTCTTGTCGCGCCTGAGCGCCGTCCAGGGCGCCACGGCGTCGACTTCTTCAAAGGCCTTTCGCGCGATGGACACGTCGTCCAGGGTCTGACCGTTCGGCAACGACTCCCCGTCGCGCAGCAGTACGCGCAGGCGATAGTCGCGGGGATCGACGCCGAGCTCCTCCGCGATGTGATCGGTGTGCTGCTCGATGGCGTTGTAGATGGCGACACCCGACACACCGCGGAACGCGCCGGTGGGCGGCGAGTTCGTGTAGATCAAGCGGAAGCGCGCGCGAAGCTCGGGCACGCGGTAGCAACCGCCGCCGAGAAGCAGCACCAAGCCCGCCATGAGGGGCATCTCCCCGCAATACGCACCGTTGTCGTGATCCGAGAAGAGCTCTCGGCCGAGGATCTCACCGTCGGCACCCACGGCCGTGCGCACGGTGATGATGGCGCCCTCCCGACAGGGCGTGACGTGGAGGTCCTCCGCACGCGAGAACACGAGCTGTACGGGGCGCCCGCCGGCGGCCTTCGAGAGCAGCGCCGCATAGGGCTCCGGGCCGAAGTCGAGCTTTCCGCCGAAGCCGCCGCCCACCGTTTGGCCCTCGACCCGGATGTCGCTCGGACGAACCGCGAGAAACTGGGCGAGTCGGTCCCGCAGGTTAAAGATGTATTGGTGGCCGCTACGGATTCTGTAGCGACCGTCGCGATAGCTCGCGAGAGTGGCTTTGGGCTCGAGATACGCCTGGTACTGGCGATCGTGGGTAAAGGTGTCCTCGACGACTCGGTGCGCCGTGCGGAACGCCTCGTCGACGCCGCTCGTCTCGTGGCTCCACTCGGTGGCGACGTTTTCGTGGGGAGATAGATCGAGGCCCGGCAGCTGTGCGTACTCGGCGAGTTGTGGATGGAGGCGCGGCGCGTCGAGTGCGAGCGCCTGATCCATGGTCGAGACGACCGTGCGTTCTTCGAACTCGACCGCGATCTCGGAGAGAGCGGCGCGTGCGGTCTCGAGATCATCGGCGGCGACGGCGGCCAGCGGTTCACCCTGGTAGCGCACGACGTCGCCTGCGAACAACGGGGTATCGCGGATGACCCAGCCGGCCAGTTCACCGGGCGCGTCCTTTGCCGACACCGCGGCGCGGACGCCGGGCATGCGCCGCGCCCGCGAAAGATCGATCCGCAACACGCGCGCCGAAGGCACGGGCGAGCGAAGGATCGCGCCGTAAAGCATTCCCGGTTCGCTCAGGTCTCCCGCGTAGGTGGCCTGTCCGGTCACCTTGGCGCGGCCGTCGCTCCGCCAAGTGCTGGTTCCGACGACGTCGGTCACGGTTGGCGTGCGGCGTCGAGGGCGGCCGCGACCATCGCCGCATAGCCCGTGCAGCGACAGAGGTTTCCCGCCAGGGCCCGCTTGATGTCGTCGGCGGTAGGCTTGGAGTCGCGTCGCAGCAGTGCCGTAAGCACCATCACGACGCCGGGCGTGCAAAAGCCACATTGGATCCCGCCGCGCGTGAGCAGCGCTCGCTGCAGCCGTGAAAGCTCATCGCGACCGATGCCTTCGATCGAGGTGACGGAACGCCCGTCGGCATGGGCTGCGGGGAAAAGGCAAGCGGCCACGGGATCTCCGTCGATGAGGACGGTGCAGGCGCCGCATTCGCCCTCGCGGCAGCCGTCCTTGGTTCCGGGCAGGTGCAACTTCTGCCGAAGGGTATCGAGGAGCACCTCTGCGGGCTCGACCTCGACCTGTTCGGCCGTGCCGTTGACTTCGAGTTCGAGCTTCACGCGGCTGCCACCTCACGGATCAGCTCTCGCGCGTTCGATACCAACAAGCGAGAGGCGACCGCACGCCTGTAGCCGCGACTCGCCCACGTGTCGTCGAGTGGATCCGCGCCACGCGCGAGCGCTTCCCCGGCTTCGCGGAGGTCGGCCTCGCTGGGACGGCCGAGGAGCATCCTCTCGGTCTCCGGAAACCGCCGCGCGGTCGGCGTGATTCCGGAAACCGCGAGTCGGGCATCGCGGATTTCGCCTCCTTCACCCGGCACCAGCGCGATCGCGAAGCCGACCAGGGCGACCTCCATCGCTCCTCGCCGCCCGACCTTCACGTAGCGTGCGGCTGCGCCGGCGGGGGCGGCGTCGAACGAGACGTCGAGCAACAGTTCGTCGGACGCGCGCGCGGTTTCCCCCGGTCCCCGAAGAAAGGCATCGAGCGCGAGGGAGCGCTCGCCGCTGTCACGACTCTTGAGTCGCAGCACGGCATCGCGCAACAGGAGAGCGGGCACGAGCTCGGCCGTCGGCGCGGCGTTGCACAGGTTCCCGCCCAACGTCGCCACCACGCGCGTTTGCCACCCACCGAGGTGAGCGGCGGCCATCCCGAGTGTTGTGTCTCCGTGCGAGCCTTCGTTCCGCGCCAAGTCCTCGACTCGAGCGAGCGCGCCGACCCGCACGCCCCCGCCTTCCGACGAGACGCCCGAGAGTTCCGCGCGGAGGCCGTCGAGGGAGATCAGCGCCGAAGGCCGGGCGTCACGCGGAGCGAGGCCGAGCATCGCGCAGGTCGCACCCGCAATCGGCAGCGCGTCCTCTCCGTAGTCGGCCAAAGCTGCCACCGCCTCGTCGACGCTCGTGGGACGGACGAACTCCATACGCTATGCGCGCTCCGCGAGTGCTTCCGCGGCCTCGATGTAGCGCGCAACGTCTTCCGCCAGAAGCAGTCGCTCGCGCTGCAATCCCTCCGCGGCCTCACGGACTCGCTCGACGTACGCGTCGTGGGAGGGGTAGCGCTCCTCGAGGGAGCGACGCGGGTCGCCGCTGCGCTCGCGTTCGACCCGGGTCGCGGGGAACGGGAAGCACGACCCGACGACCATGAGAGCGTCTTCGGCGAACTCCCGGTTGCGGAGATTCCAGCCCGTGAGCGTCGCACGAGGGACGGCGACCTCGGGCAGACGGATTCCCGCCCGCTCGTTTCCATCTTCGTCGAGCTTCGGTACGAGCAGGCTGTAGCCGGTCCCGGGGACGGGGCGCGGCGGCTGGGTGCCGTAGTCCATCCGCGAGAGCTCGTTGATCACATCCGGATAGCGAACGCCCGGAATCTTCGGGAAGCCCGGGCTCTCCTTCGGGAACGGGGGAACGAGGGTGCCGTCGGCGACACTCGGGTAGCGGCTCGGCGGGGCCTCTTCTCGGCCGCTCACCCACGCTTCGAGTGCGGCGAGAAGAGAACGGTTGAGCGGCGCGTAGTCGGTCGTGTTCAAGGGATACACGGGATCTTGGGAGAAGATGCCCGCGTGCTTCATCATCACCGGTCCGGCGTGCTGGGTGCCGGCGAAGAGGTAGAGTCGCACCGCGTCGGGAAGCTCGATGTCGTGTCCGTCCTCGTCGGTTACCAGCAGCGAGCTACGTCCTTGCCAAAACTCGGTGCTCGAATCGACGTGGATCATCTTGGGACAGGTTCCGGTCGCGGTAGCGCGCTCGAGGATGCCGTCTCGTATGCCGGTCACGGGATCCGTCCGGGTGGCGTAGGTGAACGGAAATTGATCCTCGGGGTAGAGGTGATCCTCGTGCTCACGGTGGAAGCGGCCGGGCTGTGAGAACGGTGCGTTCAAATCGATGCGCCGGGAGCCGGCGATCGAAGCGTAGATCCCGTCGAACACCTTACGCCCGGTCTCGTCCTGGTTGAAGCCCAGCCGCAGGAACTCCCGCAAGAAACGCCCGGGTTGGGAGCGCCCGTAGGCGATGGCGTACTCAAGCGGCGCGGTCTCGAGGGGGATGGGGTTCGCGACGCCCGCTTCGTCCGCAACCTCGTGTCGGAAGAACGAGACCAGGTCGCGCACGGCGGCGAAACCGAGCCCCATCACGATCGGGTCCCTGGCGGGGTAGATGAACTCGTAGAGGGCGCCCGAGCCGAAGCCCGGCACGGGGTCAATTTCGATGGCGCGGGGAGAGACGTAGCGCCAGCGGTTCCGGTCCACCGGAGTGCGCGGGTCGGATTCCCGCTGCCGCACCGAAAGTGAGGCCTCCGCCGGGTCGAGGCTTGCGGCGGGGTAGTTGAGCGGTGCCGCGGCGGGTTCCTCGACCTGACCGAGCATGATCTCCTCCCGGCAGATCGCAACGATCGGTTCGCCTCCGTCCGTGGCTACCGGGTAGTGCGCGAGCATCTTCTGCTCTTCGTCCGCCACGCCTCCCTGCCAGGCGCTAAACAGCACGGTGTAACCCGCGCGCATCAGGTAACCGTTCCCGGCGTCGGCCGGACTCGTTGGATCGTTCGAGCTCGCTCCTTTCTCCGCGCTGTTGATGTCGATCAGCGCCAGCTTGTCGCCGCGATTCGACGTGTCGAAGAGAAGCCGCCGGTTCCCCGCGCGAGGATCGGTCGGGCACAGCACGCAGAAGTCAACGCTGTAAGCGACACGACCACTCGGGTCGAGGGGAGCCTTGTCGAGGTTCGCGATCTCGCGGTTCAGCGGGTGCTTCGGATCGACGGAGCCGTGGACCCGGCCGACGACCTTTCGGTAGGTGCCGACATCGCCAAACCGCGTGCCTCCGAAGGCCTCTTCGTTCCGCTCGATCTCGAGACGCATCTAGGCGTTCCCCGTAGGCCGGTCCCATTCCGGGAATGCGGGTACGTCGAGCTTGGGAAGGACCTTGGTCATGAAGGTCTCGAGCTCGTCGATCACGGTCTGCTTCGGCGCTTGTGCGTAGTGCCAGATGAGGCACACGAACTCGCAGGGCACGCGATCGAGGAGCGCCTGCCAGTACGCAACCTGGTCGTCGACGGTGCCGATCGGGAAGAGCCCCGTGTCGAGCATGCGCTGCACCATATCGGTGGCCCCTTCGATCAGCGCCGGGAAGAACGAGCCGTAGTGGTTCCTGTAGAACTCCTCGTCCCGTGTGGCGAGGATGCGGCGCGCGGCTTCGGCGCTATCGGCAAAGTGCGGCCAGCGTACGACGCACTGGCGTTCGCCGAGTCGGTACGCGAGCCCGCGCTCCTGCCCGTGGGCGACGTAGTGGTGCGCCATCTCTTCCATACCTTCGAGGCTGGTGAAGTACACGGGCACAATGCCGCGCTCTGAGCAGAAGCCGATGGACTCCAAGCTGCCGCTCACCGCGGTGAAGACCGGCGGGTGCGGCCGTTGGAAGGGCGCCGGGACGACGGAGACGCGCCGCACCGCTCCGGCTTCGTCGATCTCTCCCGGAGCGCCGAGGCGTTTGGCCACGTCCGCACCGGGGAAACCTTCGACACCGGTGTCGAACGGGTACGGCGCCTGGTAGTGCTCGCCTTCGAACGAGACGGTTTCGTCGGTCCAGCAGGCGAGGATCTGGTCCACCCGCTCTTCGAAGAGCTCGCGGTTCTTGCGATCGTCGTCGCTGCCGTCGCTCACGGTGGCCTGCATGTCGGTGTACTGGCCGAGAATGCTGGTCCAGCGTTTCTGGTAGCCCCGGGCGAAGCCCGCGAAGTACCGGCCGCGGGTCAGGTGGTCGAGCATCGCCATCTCTTCGGCCACGCGGATCGGGTCCCGAGTGCCGACGACGTAGCCGAGGGCGCCCAAGCGGACGTTCTCGACCTGGCTCGCCCAGTAGGCGTTCAGCACGCCAGGGTTGGGTGAGACCTCGTAGCCCTCGGAATGGAGATGGTGCTCGATAGTGCTGACGGCCCAGACGCCGAGTTGGTCCGCCGCCTTCACGATATCGGTCATCTCGTGGATGACGTCGTGGTAGAGCGCGCTGTCACGCCCGAGCGGACGTCGAGCGGCGCGTTCGGCCTCGTCGGCGGCCGGTAGGACGGGGTACAGGTTGACGATCACCTTGGGTCGGGCCATGAGTTTCCTCCCTCGACCCGACCATCCTACGCGAATCCGCCACCGCGCTCGAGAGACAGTTCCGCGCGCACATCGTCCGGCGTTGCGAGGACCCCGCCGGCGGCTTCGACGCGTCTCGCGACAGCCGCGACGAGCTCCGCGTTGGTGGGGGTGCCCAGCTCGCGAAAGGGATGATCCCCCAGGCCGAACGAGAGGTGGCCGCCCCGGGCCACGACCGCCTCGACCATCGCGAGCAAGTTGCCGCCCGCAGAAAGTGCGATCCACCGCTCGGCCCGATCCGGCAGAAACGGCAGCAGGGCGTCGAGGCCGGCCTCGGTCGCGGGGTGCACCGCCAGGATCGAGTCGGAGAGGACGATCTCGACGAGGAGCGGTCCCTCGAGCTCGCCCATCTCGAAGAGCGCGCCGAGCACCCGCGCCGATCCGACGTTCCACAAGACGGGCAAGACGGCGACACCACAGCCGCGGATCGCGGCGATCTCGGTGCGGATCCCGGCGATCGAGTTGCGGTACACGAGATCTTCCGCGCCGAACCCCCGACCGGGTCGGTACGGATCGATGTTCGAGCTCGCGAGGTCCACCGGAGCGAAATCCGGCCGCGTTTCCGGGTCCTTCGCCAGAACCGGGATGTGGGCGACTCGCTCCGCCGCGTCGTCGATCGTGTAGGCGCCGAGCGTCGGCGTGATGAGCATGTCGCAGGCGCCGCGGATCGCTCGAATCGCGTCGCCATAGTCGGCCACGGCGTGGGCGGGCGCCCCAGTTTTCGGGTCTCGCGCGTGGAAGTGGTAGAGCGCCGCGCCGGCCTCGCGGCAGGCCGCGGCGTCGGCGGCGAGCTCGTCCGCCGACCACGGCACGTGCGGGTTCGCCGCGCGGCTCGCGTACTCGTTTGCACGGACCTCGAGAATGACCTTGGCCATCGGCGATGAATCACCCTCCGCCGACGGTTGCGCTTTCCTGTTTCTTCACGGCCTTGCGCGCCTGCTGACGGATGTAGTGGAAGAGCTCTTTCAACTGCGTCTCCGAGAACGAGTCGAAGTTCGGCATGCCGAGGGGACGTCGGCCTTCGATCATCACGGTCTTGAAGCTCTCCCAGTTTTGGGGCGTGGGGGCGGCGCGTAGGTCCGGCGCCATCCCGCCCGAGACGACGGCGGGGCCATGACACCAGAGGCAAACCTCGGCGAAGGTCTTGGAGCCCTTGGCGGCCATCGCCTCGTCGATCTGCAAGTCGGGTACGTCGACAGGGACGGCGAAGGAGGGCCCCGGCGTCGGAGGCATCGGAACCTCGCCGCCGAGCGCAAAGGTAAAGAGCCGCCGGGGCTGCGCTTTGTAGGCCCAGCCGTACTGGGCGGCGAGCGAACCGAAGCGGAGGCCGCCGCCGCCCCAGCCCACCAACAACGAGACGTACTGTTGCCCGTCGACGCTGTAGGTAATCGGAGGGGCCGTGATGCCGAGCCCCAGATTCTGCGTCCAGAGTTCCTCTCCGGTGGTGGCGTCGTAGGCCACGAAATCGCCGCTAGCCCGCCCCTGGAAGACCAGGTTGCCCGCCGTCGTGAGCGTGCCTCCGTTCCAGTTCTTCGGCAGGTCGAGACGCCAGGCTTCCTTCTGCTTGATCGGATCCCACGCCAAGAGGGCCGCCGCACCGTAGTTGGGCGGCGCGTCTTCTTCGCCGAACGCGACACCGGCGCTGAGGTTGAACTTGGGCGACTTCCAGTTCTTGATGTCGACACCTTGATCGGAGTAGATCGCGGCGGCTTCGATGATCGGGATGTAGGCCAGGCCCGTCATCGGGTTGTACGACATGGCGTGCCAGCTGTGGACGCCAAACGGACCGGGCCAGATCTGCTCGGACCCGTCCTCGTAACGCGAGCCTTCGACCTCGACCGGGCGGCCGGTTTCCATATCGATATGACTCGCCCAGGTGACCTTGCCGATCTTCTCCGCCGATAGAAGCTTCCCATTCGATCGATCGATGACGTAGAAGAAACCGTTCTTCGGCGCGTGGAGGAGCGCCTTCACGACCTTGCCGTCGATGGTGAGATCCGCCAGGACGATGTCCATGTTCGAGTTGTAGTCCCAGGTCTCTCCCGGAACCTGCTGGTAGTGCCACTTGTAGGCGCCGGTTTCGGGATCGAGTGCGACCAATGAGCAGAGGAACAGGTTGTCTCCGCCCCCGGGGCTCCGGATCTTGCGGTTCCAGGGCGAGCCGTTCCCGGTTCCGATGATTAGCTGATCAAATTCCGGGTCGTAGGTAATGCCGTGCCAGACGTTTCCACCGCCGCCGAACTTCCACCACTCGCCGGTCCAGGTCTTCGCGGCCATCTCCATGGCCGGGTTCTCGAAACCGTCCGCGGGATTGCCCGGCACGATGTAGAACTTCCAGGCTTCCTCGCCGGTTTCCGCGTCGTAGGCGACCACATAGCCGCGAGCCGCTTCGTTTTCCGTGCCGCCGTTCCCGATGAGGACCTTGCCTCGGAACACTTTCGGAGCGCCCGTGATGTAGTAGGCCTTCCCTTCTTCGATCGTGTCGACTTCCCAGACGCGCTGACCGGTCTTCGCGTCGATGGCGACCAGGCGGCCATCGATCGTGGCGATGAACACCTTGCCGTTCCAGTAGGCCAGACCGCGGCTGTCGTCGGTCATGATCCGGAGGCGGTCGCCCGCATGTTCAATGGACTGCGGGTCGTATCGCCACAGGACCTCGCCGGTTCGGACGTCGACGGCGCGAACCCGGCTGTAGCTCCCGGTGAAGTACATGATCCCGTCGACCACCAGCGGCGTGGAGACCAAGGTTCGGTCGTTGGGGAGATCGAGCACCCACTGAATGCCGATTTTGTCGACGTTTTCGTGATTGATCTGGTTCAGAGGGCTGAACCGCTTCTCGCTGTAGGTCTTGCCGTAAGCGAGCCAGTTGGCGCCGTCGCTCTCGTCCGCCAGTGCCGCGTCTTTCACGACGGTCTGCGCGTCGGCAGTGACGGCGAAGCAAGAGAGCAAGAGCAGGCTGAGAGCGAAACGCACCATGGGTCTGGGTCCTCCGGGCACCAACGTAACCCGAGCGGTCGGGCCGACTCAACTTCGGGGGATCGAGGCCTCGGGCCGGCGGAACCGCGGGGCGATTTCCCTCGGACCGCTCCGAGTTGACATTCCTTCCGCAGAGAAGACTATTGCGTGCTATGCGACCGACCCCCTTGCTCCTCACGATTCTCCTCATCGCAGTGCTTCTCGGGTGTAGCGCCGACGCTCCGCCGGACTCGCCCGCCGAGTCCGACCGATCGACGCCGGTCGTAGAAACGTCGACGCCGAGCGAACCCCCCGAAGCCGTCGCCGTCCTCCCACCCGCGATCGCTACACCGCGTCCGGGTGCGGGGCCCGAATTGCCATCGATCCAGGTTCGCCCGCACTCCGTCGAGGAGTTGTTGCGCCTGCCCGCGGAGCCGGAGGCGGGAGCGGAGAATCCGGTGTCGATGCTCCCGGAAAGTACGGGCGACGTGACCGATCCTCTCGCTCGGCGCGGTGATCGCCGCGTTCGACTGGAGTTCAGTACGCAGACCGATCGAGCGATCGTGCCGGGCTCCGAGAGAACTCAGACGGACGTCGGTGTGTCACTCGGTGTTGGAGATCGCACGCGACTCCGAGCCGGGGTCCGCGTCGACGAGGAGGAGGGCCTGGATCGCGAAGAAACGCCCACGCTGGGAATCGAGCGCCAGTTCTAGCCGCGTTTACTCGAGCCATCCCAGTCGGCGGCGCAGCGGCCGCGACACAGCGGCCAGCACGTCGTAGAGGCGGGTCTGCCGACCTGGCGTTTGTCGGTGCCGCGCAGATGAACGCCCAGGCTGTGACGCCCAGCCAGGTGCGCCGTGTGGAACGCGTCGACCTCGTCGAGAATTTCGGCCCGCACCCGCACGTGGCGGTCGATCACACCGGCGGCCTTCGCGCGCTGCTCCGTATACCAACCCGCGTCGAAGCGGACCTTGTCGCGGTGCAAGTGGTACGGATACAAGAAGATGCTCTCCGGTGTACCCGTGTTCAGTCGCGTGAGCCGCGCCTCGTCGAGCAAACGAGCGTCCGGGGGGATGTCGCGCCAGTCGATGTCGCTGACCGGATCGAAGTAGTACTCCCAGCTGTTTTCACCCCGTTCCGGGCCATAGAACGGATTCGGCCCGTCTGGGAAGCGCGGAGCGATCTCGACGACCGGAACGAGGTCCTCACGCTCGCAATAGAGCAGCTGGTTCAGGACGTAAACGACTTGCGCGAAGAATCCCTGTCACGGGTCGGATTCCTTCCTTCACATCCCCGACCATCGCCACCGGCGCGTTCGCCGCACGATCGATCCCTCGCTAAGCATTGGAGCGCGGGGAACCGCCACGCTCCCGGGCGTGAATTCATGAGGCAAGCATGGGGTTGGCGGTTACGCAAGAACGGTTTGAGCCCGCGGACTACGGTCGATTCGGCGAGCGTTTGCACCGCAGCCTCGACGTGCTTCGCGCGTTGCTCGAACGCCCGGGGTTTGGCGAGCAGCCGGCGTCCATCGGGGCTGAGCTCGAGCTCTCGATCATCGATTCGGAGGCGCGCGCCCTGCCGCTCAATCGGGCCATCCTCGGCCCCAGCCCGGATCCCCGGCTGCAGCTCGAGCTCGATCGTTTCAACCTCGAACTCAACTTGACGCCGGAGCGCTGCAGCGGCGAGCCCTTCCGGAATCTCGAAAACGAAATGGTGGAAGCGCTCGCGTCACTCTCGAGACGCTGCGAGGAGCATCGCGGGCGCGTCGTGGCGATCGGCATTCTCCCGACCCTCCGACCGGCGGAGTTGACGTCCTCCTCGATGACCGATCTCCCGCGCTACCGCGCCCTGTCGGCCGGGTTGAAGCGGCTTCGCGGCGATCCCTTCCGAATTCGAATCAGCGGCGAAGAACCTCTCGAATTGTCGGTCGACGACGTGACCCTCGAAGGTGCTGCGACCTCCCTGCAGATTCACTTGCTCGTGCCGCCACGCGAGTTCGCCGCCACCTACAACGCGGTACAACTCACTACCCCGTTGGCGCTGGCCGCGAGCACGAACTCTCCGACTTTTCTCGGCCACCGCTTGTGGGACGAGACCCGGGTGGCGCTGTTCAAGCAATCGGTCGATAGCCGTCCGACGGAAGAGCAGCGTTGGCGAGCGCCCGCGCGGGTCTCTTTTGGTCACGGCTGGCTACGAACCGGGGCCTACGAACTCTTCCAAGAGGCGGTGTCGCTCTTCCCTCCCCTGCTTCCGGTGCTCGGACCGCAAGATCCGGCAGCCGCCCTGGCGACCGGCGAGGTTCCGAAACTCGAGGAGCTGCGACTCCATCAGGGAACGGTGTGGCGCTGGAACCGAGCGATTTTTGATCCAGCTGGTGGGGGGCATTTGCGCATCGAGATGCGCGCTCTGCCGGCGGGCCCGACGCCCGTCGACATGGTGGCGTCAGCCGCGTTTCAGCTAGGGCTCGCGATCGCCCTCCGCGATGACATGGACGAACTCATTCCGTCGTTCCCTTTCGAGTACGCGCATTGGAACTTCTACCGAGCGGCCCAAAGCGGGCTCGACGCCAACATTCTCTGGCCATCACGGCGAGCGCCATCGCCCGCAGAGCGGCCGATCGCCGAGCTCATCTTGGAGATGATCCCGCGCGCCGACGAAGGTCTCGACCGGCTCGGTGTTGCCAGCGGCGAGCGCCGACGTTTGCTCGGGATTCTCCGCGACCGCGTTGCGAGCGGCACGACGCCTTCGCAGTGGCAGCACCGGTTCCTCGCACGGCGCGAGGCGCATGCGCATCGACAGGATGCCCTCCGAGAGATGCTCGAGTGCTATCTCGAGCACGCCGGGACGGGCGCGCCCGCTCACGAGTGGCCCGATCGCCCGTGACCATGAAGAGCGCCGCGCTGCTGATCGATGCGTCTGACCTCGAACTCGGGAGCTCCGATACCGAGATGCTCGATGCGCTTCGCGGCCCGACTTGGGTATCCCTCGCCGGTCGCGATCGATCGCGACTTCGGGTCGCAACGACCTTGCTTCACGGGAACGAGCCGTCGGGCTTTCGAGCCATTCGGAGATATCTGCGCTCCGGTCGCGTGCCCGCGACGGATCTCTTGTTCTTCTTCGGCTCCGTCTCGGCGGCTCAGATCCTGCCGCGCTTTTCCAATCGAACCCTACTCTCGGGACGCGACCTCAATCGCTGCTTCCGGCCTCCCTACGACGGAGCCGAGGGACGGCTTGCCGCGACGGTTCTCGCGCGACTCGAAGACCGTCGGCCCGAGGCCCTGATCGATCTCCACAACACGTCGGGTCGCGGCCCGGCCTACGGAGTCCTCATGACGCGCGATCGCGCCTGTCAGCAGGTCGCGGCGCTGTGGGCTCGCCACGTGGTGGTGACGGATCTTCGGCTCGGCGCACTCACCGAGGCGACGACCCAGCACTTTCCTTCGGCGGTCGTCGAGTGCGGCGGACGCGAAGACCCGGCAGCCGACAGCGTCGCCTGGTTCGGCCTCCGAGAGTTCGCGGACCGCGCGACGCTGTTCGACCGCGACGCCGCACCGGAAGTGTTCGAGCACCCCGTGCGGATCGAGCTCCGCGCGGGATGCGAGATCGCGTTCGCGAGGCAACCGGTGGAACGCGCCGACGTGACGCTCTACCCCGATCTCGATCGCCACAACTTCGGGATGGTCGACGTCGGTGAACCCCTCGGTTGGTTGGGGCCGCGCGGGCTCGATGCCTTGATGCTGCGGCGGGCTTCCGGAACCGACACCGTTGACGCGCTCCTTTCCCAGCGCGCCGGAGCGCTCGTCGCGAGCCGCGCTTTCCGTCCTTTGATGATCACCACGCACCCAGATATCGCGAAGTCCGATTGCCTCTTCTACGCGGTTGCCAAGACGTGATCCGGGGCATTAACCGTGTTGAGGCAGGAGCGCTTCGGCGGTGTTCTCGATTTCACTTGAGGGCAGTCCGTCGACCGCATAGAACCCCAGCGCGCCGTTGGGCGTGTTCCCGATCATGTCGAGGAGCTCGGGCGTTAGGGTCTCCGCGACGGCGGGTGGGACCGCCAAGGACTGGTTCTCTTCCTGCCGCAGCCAGCCGAGCGAGTACGTGAGGATCACGCCGTAGCGCCAATCCCCGGAGACGTTCGCCCCCGCACCGTGGAGGGTGCCGCCCAACCAGAACAGCACGGATCCAGCCTCCATATCCACAGGGAAGACTTCGCCCGGCAGCGGTGTTCGCTCCGGCCCCCACTTGTGGCTCCCCGGCACCAGCAGGGTTCCGCCGTTTTCGGCGGTGAAGTCCGAGATCGCCCACATCGTCGCGACAACGAGGTTCGGCCGCGGCGTTGCAAAGAACGGGAACGTGTCTTCCTCGCGGTGGAGCGATTGCTGGCGAGCGCCCGGACCGACCTCGACGGCCGCGCCCACGTGCAACTGATAGCGGCCGCCCGGCGAGCAGTTCGGAAGGAGGAAGTGGTCGCAGACGGTTTTGGCGACCGGATGCAGGACGAAATCGCGCGCCGTTTCGGACTGCGCGACGAGGGAGATCACGCGGCGTGTGTGACCGGGATAGAACGAGCTCCCGTCGTCCTCCGTGTCGACGCGAGTCCGTGTCATGGCGCCGGCGAGCTCGCCTCGCAGCGCCGCGCGCTGCTCCGCGCTGGTCACCTCGGTCACGATGAGGCAGCCGGCTTCCTCGAGGAGCGGGATTCCGCGATGGGCCAACTCGGAATACGCGATCGTGGGGATGGTCACGCTGTCGACTCGATCTTCTCGTAGCCGGGAAAGCCCTGCTCGAGTTCCCCGTAGCAGGACTCGTTGTAGCGCTTGAACCCGCCGCAATAGACCATGAAGACGCGCGGTTTTCCGGGAACGTTCGCACCGGAATACCAGCTCTTCGTCGTCAGCGCGCCGGGGCGACGCTCGGCGTAACGAAGCGTCTCGGCGCGCCAGTGTTGCTGGGACTCGGCGAGCGGATGAAGTTGCGGTCGCCCGTGCCCCTCGAGCCACTCGACGGTGTCGAAGATGAAGTCGACCTGCTGCTCCGCGAGCGTCGCCATGTTCGAAAGCACCGAAGGCGACTGGGCACTCGACGGGAAGAAGAGGTTCGGAAATCCGTGCACCATGGTGCCGAGGTAGTTCATCGGTCCGTCCGCCCAGGCGTCCTTCATGGTGCGTCCGCCCATGCCGACGATGTCCATCGCGAAGACGGGCCCGGAAATGGCGTCGAACCCGGTGGCATAGACAATGACGTCGAGAGGGATCCTCTCCTCGGTCGTGCGAATCCCATCGGCGAGAATGCGTTCGATCGGCGTTTCTCGCAGGGAGACCAGACGAACGTGCGGCAGGTTGAACGTCTGCAGGTAGACGTTGCTCATACAGGGTCGCTTCCCCCCGTACGGGTGATCCCACGGCGTTAGGTGATCCGCAGTCCACGGATCGTCGACTTGCTCGCGCATCCGCTCGCGGACGAAGTCCGAAATGGCGTCATTCGCCTCGGGCAAATACGCGTCGCGGAATGCGAGCGGGATGTACGTCCCTTCCCATGCCCGCTCGAGCGCCTCCTCGCGTCCCTTTTCGTCGAGCTCGATGAACCGCTCGTGCCCCATGTCGAGCGGCACATGCCCGCCGTAGGACTCGCGAAAAGCGCGACGGACCGCTTGCGGGTCTTCGCGCAGACGCGCGACGATGTCGGCATCCATGGGACCCGAGCGAACCGGAGTGACGTAGTTGGCCGTGCGCTGGAAGACGACAACTTCCGAAGCGACCTTTGCGATCTCCGGGATCGCCTGCACACCCGACGATCCGGTGCCGATGACGCCGACTCGCTTGCCGCGGAAATCGACGCTTCCGTCTTGGGGCCAACTCGAAGTGAAGTAGGCTTCGCCGGCGAAGTCGTCGACCCCTTCGATATCCGGTGCTTTGGGGTCCGAGAGCGCGCCGATGGCGAGGATCGGATACCGGCAGGTGACCGACTCACCGGCGGCGGTACCGATCGACCAGAACCCGGTTTCTTCGTCGTAGTGCACCGAGACCACCTTCGTGTCGAAGGTGATGTCTTTCAGGACGTCGCACCGCTCGGCCACGAATCGGAGGTAGCGCTGGATCTCACCCTGCTCCGCGCAGGCGTCCGTCCAGTTCCAGTCGCGCACGATGTCGTCGCTGAAGAAGTACGCGTAGTTGTAACTCTCGACGTCGCAGCGCGCGCCGGGGTAGGCATTCCAGTACCAGGTTCCGCCGACGTCCGACCCTCGTTCGAAGCCCCTGACGCTGAAACCGCGTTGGCGCGCTTGCCAGAGTGCGTAAATTCCCGCGAATCCCGAACCGACGACGACGATGTCACAATCGAGTTGACGCTTCGTGTTCTCTTCCATGGCTGTCCTTAGTCCTTCGCTAGCGGCCTAGTCTCCGGGGAGCGGTTTGACGGCTCGATCGTGACGAGAACGAGTCGCTTCATAGCTTCCGCGAGGTCGTCTTCTCTCGGACGTTTTTCCCCGTCGAGCCGCACCCCGGCAAACGGCGCGTCCCGGGGCACGGCGGTGAGGAAAGCACGCATCGTGGGCAGCATCACGTCGGGTTCGCGTTCCGTGCGTGCCGTCCCCGGGAGCCACTGTCTCCGCCGGAGGGTGCGTACGGGCGCGGGTTCCTCGAAGTTGCGCCACCAGGCGCTGCCGCGAGCGGCAAAGCAGTGCACGCGTCCGCCGTTCTCGAAATAGCTGACGGGCGTCCGGTACGTGCGACCGGACTTCCCACCCGTGAATTCCAACACCAGGGTGTTGTGGCTCAGCAAGCCGTGCAGTGGCGAGCACAGCAGTGCCCGGACCAGTGGGTTGAGGAGGGAATACAGCTTCGAGGCCATATTGACTAGATAACAATCAGTGTTATTTGTGGGTTCAGGCGGAGACGTGAAAACCACCCCGCCCCAAGGAGAATCCGATGTACCGCCTTAGCTTACCGTGGATGGTTGCACTCGCGTTCGCGCTGTCGACGCCGTTTGCGACGAATCTGGCTTTTGGCCAGGCCATGCCGAAGTCCAACCAATTCTGGTGGCCGGAGCGACTCGACCTGTCGCCGCTGCGCGATCAGGACCCTTCCTCGAATCCCTACGGCGAGGATTTCGACTACGCCGAGGCTTTCGCGAGCCTCGATTTCGACGCCCTCAAGCAAGACCTCAAGAAGTTGATGCGAACCTCCCAGGATTGGTGGCCGGCGGACTACGGTCACTACGGCCCCCTGTTCATCCGCATGTCGTGGCACAGCGCCGGAACCTACCGCGTGGCCGACGGCCGAGGGGGCGCCGGTGGCGGGCAACATCGACTCGAGCCGCTGAATAGCTGGCCCGACAACGCGAACCTCGACAAAGCACGGCGCCTGCTTTGGCCCATCAAGCAGAAATACGGCCGCAAGATTTCCTGGGCCGACCTGATGGTCCTCGCCGGCACGGTCGCCATGGAAGACATGGGGTTCAAGACCTTCGGTTTCGCCGGCGGGCGCGCGGATGATTGGGAGCCCGATCTCGTCTACTGGGGACCGGAGCTCGAGATGATGGGCTCGGACCGCCTCGACGAGAAAGGCAAGCTGAAAGGTCCCGTCGCCGCGACCCACATGGGCTTGATCTACGTGAATCCCGAAGGCCCCGGCGGCAACGCCGATCCCTTGGCAGCCGCCGATCACATCCGCCAGGCGTTCGGACGCATGGCCATGAGCGACGAGGAAACCGTCGCCTTGATCGCCGGCGGACATACCTTCGGCAAGGCCCATGGAGCGCACAAGCCCGCGGACTGCGTGGGCGCAGAGCCGGCCGGAGCGGCGATCGAGGAGCAGGGCCTCGGTTGGGGCAACCGTTGCGGCAAGGGCAATGCGGAAGACACGGTCACGAGCGGCTTGGAAGGTGCTTGGACCGCCGCCCCCACGCAGTGGACGATGATGTTCCTCTCGAATCTGTTCGCCTTCGAGTGGGAGAAGACGCGAAGCCCCGCCGGCGCCGTTCAGTGGGTGCCAAAAGGCGGGCAAGCGGCCGATACGGTCCCGGACGCGCACCTGGCCGACAAGCGCCACGCGCCGATGATGTTGACGACCGACCTCTCGTTGAAGGCCGATCCGGCCTACCGCGAGATCTCGAAACGTTTCCTCGAGAACCCGGAAGAGTTCGAGCGCGCCTTTGCCAAGGCGTGGTTCAAGCTGACCCACCGCGACATGGGGCCGCGTGCCCGGTACGTCGGCTCCGCGGTCCCGTCCGAGGCGCTGATTTGGCAGGATCCCGTCCCCGCGGTCGATCACCCGCTGATCGGCGATCGCGAAGTCGCGAAGCTGAAGGCCGAGATCCTCGATTCCGGGCTGACGACCCCCGAGCTCGTGCGCACCGCCTGGGCGTCCGCCGCGAGCTTCCGCGGGACCGACATGCGCGGCGGCGCAAACGGCGCCCGCGTCCGCCTCGCTCCGCAGAAAGACTGGTCGGTCAATGATCCCGCGGAGCTCGCCAAAGTCCTTGCGAAACTCGAAGAGATTCAGGCGGGATTCAATGCGGGGAAGAAGAAGGTGTCCCTCGCCGACCTGATCGTGTTGGGCGGTGCCGCGGCGATCGAGAAGGCGGCGAAAGACGCCGGGGTGAGTGTCGAGGTTCCCTTCACGCCCGGCCGAGGCGACGCGACGGAGGCGCAGACCGACGCGGAATCCTTCGCCGTGCTCGAGCCCAAGGCGGACGGTTTCCGCAACTACTACGGAGCCGGGAGCCGCTTGTCTCCGACCGAAAGCCTCGTCGACCGCGCCGACTTGCTCACTTTGACCGTGCCTGAAATGACGGCGCTGGTCGGCGGTATGCGTTCGCTCAACGCAAACGCCGGCGGTGTATCCCACGGTGTGTTCACCAACCGGCCCGGCAGCCTCTCGGCCGACTTCTTCGTCAACCTGCTCGATGTGTCCACGAAGTGGGAGAAGTCCTCGACGGAAGGGCTCTACGAAGGTCGAGATCGCAGCACGGGAAAGCTCTTGTGGACCGCCACACCGGTCGACCTCATCTTCGGGTCACACTCGGAGCTCCGCGCGATTTCGGAGGTCTATGCCTCGGAGGACGGTCGCGAGAAGTTCGTGAAGGACTTCGTCGACGCCTGGCACAAGGTGATGAACCTCGATCGCTTCGACGTGTAGCGACGCCATGCTGGAGCGCCCGGAACCGTGACGGTTCCGGGCGCTCCCTCAAAAGGTATACGCCGGTGCCGCCATCGGCGAAACTCGGTATCGCGCTCGTAGAAACCCCGTCGGGAGTTCCTCGCATACTCGGATCGGGATCCGCGACCGATATAGCGTGACGGCTTTGGAGGTCGGACTCTATGCGAGGGGGCGGCGAGGCGGCGCGTAGTCCGCGCGAAGGGTCGCGAGCGTGGCTCGCCGACCAACCGGCGATTCGGCGCGAGATCGAGCGGGATCGCTCGATCAAGCTGCGCGTGCGGGCCCGGGTATTCCTCAGCCTGGGCCCCTTGGTCTTCATGAGCTTCTGGGGCCTCGATTGGCTGATCGCGCCCGAGCTCGCCCCTACGTTCCTGTGGCTGCGGCTACCCGTGCTGCCGCTCAGTTTCGTCGGTTTTGCGCTCTCCTTCTCGGACCGGTTCGACAGCGGAATCCGTGTCTTCTCGGCGGCTGGGATCTGCTGGGGAGCCTTCGCGGTCTCGATCATCGCCGCGATGACGGGAGGCTTCGAAGCGACGTACATCACGGGCGTCGTCCTCATCCAGATCGTTCCCCTCTTCCTCCCCTTCCGGCCCTGGGCGATTCTCTTGCTCGAAGTCGCCATCGTCGCCGGGCACGTCGCCATCAACCTCGCGTTCCATCCCGCCGATGGATCGATGCTCGAGCCCGTGCTCTTCCTGCTCGCCGCGTCCGTCCTCGTACTGGCGGTCGCCGTCCTCTCCGAACAAGCGCGCATCCAAGAGGGGGTTCACCGCTATCGGCTCGCCGAAGCGAACGAGGAGCTCGAACAACTCGCCGGCCTCGATGCGCTGACGGGTCTCGCGAATCGCCGGAGCTTCGATTCCGCACTCCTGCGAGAGTGGCGGCGCCTCAGTCGGTCGAAGCATCCGCTCTGCGTGGTGATCTGCGATGTCGACCACTTCAAGGACTACAACGACCACTACGGGCATCCCGCCGGCGACGCGTGCCTACGGAAGGTGGCGCAGTTGATTCGAGAGTCCCTGCATCGACCCTCCGACGTGGCGGCCCGCTACGGCGGCGAAGAGTTCGCGGTTTTGCTCCCGGAAGTGGATATCGCCGGCGGCGTCGCCGTCGCCGAGCGAATTCGCGATGCCGTCGAGTCGCGGAGCCTCCGCCACGAGACCGCTGCGCGAGGCGTTGTCACGTTGAGTCTCGGCGTGGCGGCGCTGATCCCCGATTCGACGCACTCGCAAGCGAAGCTCGTCGAGTCCGCCGATCGGGCGCTCTATGCGGCGAAGGACCGAGGTCGCAACCGCGTCGAATCCGCCGCTGCCGGCCGGGGGCGACGACTCGCCCTCATCCAGAGCTAGAGCGGCGCTCCTCGACTCTCGCCGGTCAGGCGCAGCCGGCCCATCGACTCGTAGTTGCCCTGGGCGATCTGGATGTGCTGGGTGGCGGTGTGAATGTCCCGCCAGTGGCGCTGCAGGGGGTGCGTCGAGAAGATCGACGACGTGCCGGCCGCGGTGTAGAGGCGATCGATGGCCTCAGCCGCGGAGGCTGCGGCGTGACAGCTCGCGAGCCGGGCGCGGCGACGGACCTCGATGCTGGCTGTCCCCACTCGTTCCACTTCATCCCACAGCGCCTCGGTGGTTTCGAAGACGTAGCTGCGAGCCGAGCTCACCAGAGCTTCGGCCTTCGCAAAATCGATCTGAGCGGACGGCCGCTCGGCGAGGGAGCCGCTGCTCTGGGCCGGTACTTTGCGTTCGGCCAGTTGCTGAAAGCTTTCGAGCGCGGCTCGAGCGATACCGAGTGCCACGGCGACGACGCAAGGCGGAAAGAGCGTGACGATCGGAACGCGGTAGAGCGTGGTGTCGACGGCCGGTGGATCGGCGAGTGTGACCCAGCGTCCTTCGGGAACGAACGCCTCGCGAACCTCGACGTCGTGGCTGCCCGAACCGCAAAGCCCCACGACATCCCACGTGTCATGGATCGCGACGTCTTCGCGCGGGAACATGGGGAGGAGTACTTCGGGGCTGTCGGAGTTCCCGTCCCCTCCCCCCTCGATGACCACCGTGCCGAGCAGCCAGTTCGCGCCGGGGCAGCCCGAGGCGAAGCGCCAGCGTCCACTCGCCACCAAGCCGCCATCCACCCGTCGGGCGCTCCCGGTGAGGGCGAGCACTCCGGCGGGAACGGCCGGCTCTGGGCCGGCGAAAATGGATTCGCCCCAGTGTTTCGGCAGGATTCCCGAGACCAGCGCCGTCGTCTGGTAGTTCATCAAGACCCAACCGGCGGATCCGTCGCCGTAGGAGATTTCCTCGACGACGCGCAACGTGTCGAGCGCGTGGCTTTCGAGTCCGCCGTAGACCTTGGGCACCGCCATCTGTACGAGTTCGTCTTTGACGAACGCGCGGACAATGTCGTCGGGGAGTCGGCGCGCTTCTTCGAACTCGAGGGCGCGCGCTGCGAGTTGCGGGGCGAGCCTGCGCGCCGCGGCGAGCTGCGGGTCGCCGCCCTCAGTCGGCATAGTCCGGCTCTTCGCGGTCGAGCGCCGCGACCATGCTCGTCCAGGCGTCCTCGAGGACGCCGCTCGCCAGATACTCGCCCCCCATCTTGGCGACGCTCGAAACCACCGCTTGCGGGACCGGCGTGATGGCTGCCCCGCCGGACGTCGCCGCCACTTGGATGGCACAAGCGCACTCGAGCACGTGGAGCCGGCCGAAAGCTTCGGCCACGCTGCGACCCACAGAGATGGTGCCGTGGTTGCGCAAGAGGAGGTTGTTCTTTTCGCCGAGGGCTTCGGCGACTTGCTCGTCCCCGACACCGATCCCCTCGTAGTCGACGTAAGCGACGTCTTCGGCGACGAGCATGGCGGTTTGCGAAAGCGGCAGCAGGCCCTCCGCCTGGGCAGATACCGCCGTGCCGGCCGTCGTGTGGAGATGCAGGATGCAGTTTACGTCTGGGCGGCGTTCGTGGATGGCGCCGTAGATGGGAAATCCGCCATCGTCGATACGGCCGCCTGCGACCGCCTTGCCCGCGAGGTCGACCTTGACGAGTCTCGACGCGGTGACTTCGCTGCACATGCTCGGGAAGGGCGTCACCAGCAGATGCTCGGGCTCTTCTGGAACGCGCGCCGAGAGGAGCGTAAACACCAGGTCGTCCCAACCGCGCCGCGCCACCATGCGGTGCGCTGCGGCCAATGCCCGGCGCTGAGTCGATTCGTTGTTCACCTCGGTCATCGCCCTACCTCCCGGTTCGCTCGAGATGTTCGGACAGCTGCCGGTCATACCGGCTCGTCGCGGCGTCGCCCTGAGAACGCCGATACGGCGTCCAGCGGGGCGGGCCCGCGGGTTCGGGCGTATCACCCATCACGGTGACGCGCTGGATGATGCGCTCGCCGTCGAAATCGTTCAGGACAAAGTGCTGGGTGCAACGGTTGTCCCACATGGCGACCGTACCCGGGGTCCAGTGGTACCGGACCGTAAAGCGCGGGTTCGCGATCCACCGGGTGAGGTAGCCGAGCAAGAGCTCACTTTCCTCGTGCGAAAGCTCGACGATGCGTCTCGTGAAGTGCTGGTTCACGAAGAGCGATTTCTGTCGCGTCACCGGATGAACGCGCACGACTGGATGGATCGCGGCCTTCTCCGGGCGACCGTGGGGCGATGCATCGTGAAGCGCGGTCAGCCCCTCGCAGAGGTCTCGAAGCGGCGGGGAGAGTTCGTCGTAGGCTTTGTACATGTTGGCCCACATAGTGTCGCCGCCGACCTCCGGGCATTCGAGCATGTGCAGGACGGCCATCACCGAAGGTTGTTCTTGGAACGTGATGTCGCTGTGCCATTCATCCGCGACGCCGCCGCCACTCGCGGCGAGCTCGAAGATCTCGGGCTGCTCGGCCAGCGGATTCCGCAGGTGTGGATGACCTTCCAAGTGACCGAAGAGCCGACCGAAAGCGACGTGCTCGTCCGGAGTCGGATGTTGATCCGGAAAGAAGAGCACCAGGTGCTCCGTCAACAGCTTGAGGATCTCGTCGGGATCGACCGCAGCGACATCGGCCAACGAGATCCCGCGCACCTCGGCTCCTAGAGAACCCGAGAGTCGAATGACGTCGAACGGTTCACCCATGTGCCAGGTCCCTCCATGGTCCAACCCGTACAGGATAGCGCGCGGCCCGTTTCCGATGCGTTCGAGGAGTGCACTCCAGTCGCGCCTCTGACATGCTGTGGCGGTGAACGAATTCTGCTGCCGTTTCGGACTTGAGACACCCATCCTCAATGCCGGCATGGGCCTGGGAATCGCGGGCCCCGCGCTGGCCCACGGCGTCCGCCTCGCGGGCGGCCTCGGGGTGCTCGGGCTCGGCGGCCTTCCCAAGGAAGTCGCACGCGATCAGATCGCGGCTTTCCGCCGCCTGTCCGAGCAGCCCTTCGGCGTGAATCAGATCTTGCCGCTGCATCAGGCGGGTGCCATTGAGGCGTGTATTGAAGCATCGGTCCCGCTGCTGATCCTATTTTGGGGCGATCCGTCGCCCTACGTCGCCGACGCGCGTCGCGCCGGCGTCGCGCTGTTTTCCCAGGTAGGGGACGCCGAGGAAGCGGCGCGTGCGGCAGACGCCGGTGTGGACGGCGTAGTCGTTCAGGGATGCGAAGCCGGCGGTCACGTCAAAGCCGTGCGGCCACTCGCCGAGACGCTGCCCGAGACGGTGTCCGCGGTTTCGCCCCGGCCGGTAATCGCCTCGGGCGGCATCCGCACGGGGGAGGACATCGCTCGTGCCCTTCGCGACGGTGCTTCCGCGGTATCGATCGGAACGCGCTATGTCGCGACGGTTGAGGCGGGCGTGACCGAAGCCTACAAGGAGCGCGTCGTGGCGGCCCGCAGCGAAGAGACGGCGTTGACCGAATTGTTCGACGTGGGTTGGCCCAACGCGGCTCACCGCGTTCTCCGCAATCGCGCGTTTCGCGAGTGGGAAGCGGATGGACGCCGGCCTCCGGGGTCGCGCCCGGGAGAAGATCGCGTCGTGGCGAAGCTCAAGGCGGGCACCGGCACCGTGGCGCTGCCGCGCTACACCGTCTCCCCTCCCGTCTCCGGGGTCGAGGGCGACCTCGAGGAGCTTCCGCTCTACTGCGGGGAATCCTGCGACGCAATTCGAGAGATCTCGCGTGCGGAAACCGTTACGCGCAAACTTCGCGCCGAATTCGAAGCGGCGTGGCCCGGTGGAACGCCCTAGATCCCCAAGCGGCTCAAGGCGTTGACCACGGCTCGCACGGCCGTCGTCAAATGCGGGTGGGAATCTTCGAAGCTCACCTCCGCTTCTCGAAGGCGGGAGATGATGGTGCTTCCCAGATCGGATTCGCTCGAGGCGAGGAGCGCTTCGATCTCTCCGAGCGCTTCACTCAGGGCGCGGGTTTGCTCCTGACTCAAAGGCTCCCCGGCATCGATCTCGCGATGAAGCTCGGCGACGGTCTCGCGTAGGTCTTCCCGGGACACTTCTGAGAACCTCCTTCCCGCGCAAGATTACCGAACTCCCCGGTCTCTACGCTCTCCGACGCGCTAGCGGTTGTCGTAGACCTCCTTCGCGACGATCGCGGCATTGACTGCGGTGGGCCAGCCCGCGTAGAACGCCAGCTGCGTGATGATCTCGCCGATCTCGTCCTCGGTGACCCCGTTATCGAGGGCCCGGCCGATGTGGCTCCTCAGCTGATCCGTGCGATAGAGGGCGGTCAGCACGGCGACGATGATCAAACTTCGGTCGCGCTTGCTCAAGCCGGGCCGCTCCCAGATGTCGCCGAACACGACGTCGGTCGTCAATTCGGCG
This sequence comes from Myxococcota bacterium, assembly GCA_965223705.1. GTDB lineage: Bacteria > Myxococcota_A > UBA9160 > UBA9160 > UBA6930 > UBA6930. The sequence continues at coordinate 2,283,251 of OZ245015.1, forward strand.
AGGTGGGGCGCCACTTCCTTCATCACCTCGTAAACGTCGGGTCGCTCGTGTGAGTTCTCAGGCACTGGTTGTCTCCTGGTTGGTTGGTCGGGTCAAAGCCCGGGTGCTTTCGGACCGAGTAAGGTCGCGCGCTCATGGTAGAGGCGCCTCGCCATGAGTTCGTGCCCGAACGGAGCGAGATGGACGCGATCCCACCACAAGAAGCCGCTATCGCGTTGCTCGACCAAGAATGCGTGGGTCTCGATAACGGGAACGCCTCGCTCGCGCGCGATCTCGCGCAAAATATCGTGACGCTCGTAGAGCTCGTGTAGGCTCCGCCGGTTCTCCGTGGTGTTTGCCTCGGGAATCAAGACGGTGTGGGCGCCTGAGGATTGCGCGAGCTCAACCAATTCTGGAAGAGCGCGGCGATAGCTTTCCGCATTCCTGTCATTGTGCCCGACGTTGAAAACGACCACGTCGGGGTCGAGGTCGAGCCAGTTCGCGCGGTAGGTCGCCAGTAGTTGAGGCGCGGTCCAGGCGGGAATTCCGGCGCTCAGGCACTCAAAGCGGGTTTTCGGCGGTGCGGAACGGTTGAGCTTTGCCTCGAGCCGTTCAAACCACGTGTCTCCGCGAGACCGCGCGCCGGATCCCCAGGTTTGGGAGCCGCCCACCATGAGGATGCGGAAGACGCCCTCGGGCTTCGTCGCCGCCGCGACTCGGGCGAGTCGTGCGACGACGGCTGATTCGTCCTCGATGCGGTTTGGGTAGTGGTAGAAGTCGACGTTGTCGGTATGTCGCCGCCCGAGAACGAAACGTTCGGTAGCCAGGCCGAGGCTCGCCGTTACGAGGAGAACGAGATGCGACGTCGCTAGGTAGAGATGGAGCGATCGCTCACTGCGACTCCGTTGACGCCGGGTCGCCGCAAAGACGGCGAAGTGGAAGAACGCCACCGCCGCCATACACGCCGCAAAGCTCGGCCACAGCGGGCCCCGGTGCGAAAACGATTCCGTAATCGTCGGAGTGCCATCGGCGCGCTCGAGAACCACGTTGTCGACGTAGGTGTGCTTCGCCCCGGACCCGCGAAATCCCACGAGCCCGCGTTCGATGTCGCGACGCGGACAGGAGCCCGCCGCGATTCCGTCTACGTTCACCGAAAAGCCATGTTCTCCCGGGTGCAACGCCAGCCGGTGCCAGCCCTTGTCGAGGCCCGAAACGGGAAGGATCACGCGATGCCGAAAGCCACCGTCTCCGTCCCCGACCAGACACGCCGTTGGGAAATCGGGGTTGCGGCTCAAACGCACGCCGGCGAACCCGTCGGCATTCTTGTCGTAGAGCACCACGAGATACCCCTCTTCTCGCAGCCGAATATCCGCCTCGAGCGCTTCTAGCGCGAGCGGCTCCCGAAACAGGACCTCGTGAAACTTGTGCCAGACGCCGAGGTTCAGCCGACCGCGATGGAGGGCCGTCCGGGTCGTGAGAAAAGCGACGGCTCCCAGGATTCCGTACTCGACGTCGACTTTCGAACTCGTCCACCGTCCGTTGCGGTGGAGGGTGTTCTGGCGCTGCAAGATGATCTGCTGGAGGAGTAACGCCGCGAGAACCGACGCGAGCACGTGAAATACGACGAGACGTTTCGGGCGAGCGGGCACGACCTACGGACTTTCGAGGTAGTTCTCGACGAGTGCCCACTCTGCGGCATTCGCCATCACGTCGTTGTGATCCCTTCCCGGGAAGACATGAATCTCGGGCCCTCTTGGCAGCTCACGGACCAATGCCTCGGTCGCGCTTCTGGGGATCACGGAGTCGCTCTCTGCCACCAGGATCAACGCGTCGACGCCGACGCGTTGGGCGTCACCACGCGTCTCAAAGGGATGCCTCATCAGACTTCTCACGGGAAGCCACGGGTAGTGGAACCGGGCGACATCCCGGAGGCTCGCGAAAGGACTGATCAGGATCAGCCCATCGAGCTCGCGACGCGCGGCGACGTGGAGCGCCATGGCGGTGCCGAGGCTCCGGCCCATGATCGCGATCCTGCGTTTCGGGTGCTGCTTACGGATCCAGTCGAAGTGCGCGAGAGCGTCGCCCCGGAGTGCGCCTTCGCTCGGAGTGCCTTCGCTGTCGCCGTAGCCACGGTAGTCGATCAAGTACGCCGTCACCTCGCGGAGCGCGAGCATCGCCCCGGCATTGGCGGCGACAGGCTCCGCATTCCCGCCGAAGTACACCAGGACCACGCGCTCTTCCTCCGCGCGCACGCGCACGCCGCGCAAGCGGAGACCTCCTACGACGTTCTCGATCGCTTGCACGCGCGGATCCGCGAGCGGAGCGACCGGTCGCGCGCCGATAAAGAGCAGCCGATCTTGCTTTAGGTAGAAGAGCGCGCAGACGGCAACGTAGACGCCGGCGCCGATCAAGAGAAAGACGACAAGGGATCTCATCGGCCGACCAGCATGCGAACCACGGCGCGTCGCTTCGGAGCCGTCATGTGTCGCTGTGTGAAGAACCGCGCGTGTGCGTCCCGGGGAGCGCCCTTGTCGAGTGAAAGGCCCCACAACCCCTCGATCTGGTTCGGAACGAGGGAGTAGCGCACATCGATGACACGCGAGGGGTCGCTCGGGTCGAGGGCGAGCCAGTTCCGAGAAAACTCCCCGAAGCGATCGATATCGATCGCTTGCTGTGTCTTCGGTTCGAGCCAGGGCAGATCGCGTTCGATCGCGAGTGCCGGGATCGGATCGCCAGAAAAGACTTGCGTCTCAAAGCTCAAACGCAGGGCGTCCGCGTAGAAGCGGCCCTCGACCTCGTACAGGGATTTCCACAGGAGAAGGTTGCCGAACGTAGGCTTCACGACGAGCCGCTCGAAGGCATGCCCCCGCGTCTGCGCAACCTGCGCACCCGCGATTTCTGCTCGTTCGCGCTGCACGATACCGAGACTGAGATAGAGAAGGATGAAAAGAGCGCCGAAGTGAGCGAAACGAGACCTCTGCCGAAACCACGCGAGGCCGACGGCGGAGGTGACCACGAGGGTGAGCAGTGGGTCGACGACGGCGATGATGTTCCACGCGACGCGTAGGTCGGAAAACGGCCACAGGAGCATGGTCCCGTAGGAGGTACACGCATCGATGGCGCCGTGGGTCGCGTAGCCGATCAGAGCAAAGGTGTAGAGACGTCCGAACGAGGCATTGCTCGAGAGGCCGCGCCCGAGGCCCGCGACCAACAACGCACCGATCGGAATAAACACCAGAGAGTGTGTGAACTGCCGGTGGAACTCGAGAAACAGCAACGGGTCGTCCGAGGAACGAATGAAGACATCGATGTCTGGCACAGCACCGGCGACCGCGCCGATGGCGGCGGCGCGCCGCAGTTCAGTCGGTCTGGCCAAGCTCGCGCTTGCGATGGCGCCAATGACGGCCTGGCTGATCGGGTCCATGCCTTGTCCGGGTTCGGGGGTGGTCCCCTCGTGGGTTCGAGTCATTGTACAGTTACCGCGCGAACCCGATGGAAGCGCGAGCGGAGGACCGCCATCGATGCTGATTGGACTCATCACTACAATAGCCATCTTGGTGCTTTCGCTCGTGTGGGTTCGGGCACGTCTGCAGGGCCCGGATCTCCACCGCTTCGACGAGCCGATCGATCCACCGGTGTCGCCGCGAAGTAGTGCGAGTCCGGCGCATGCGGACGTCGTGCGACAAATCGAGGAGATGGCGCGCTCCCTGTCGGAACTGCCGCGCACGGCGCGGTTGGGCGCCCTCCGGAAACAACTCGACGCCGGGTTCGGCTCTCCCGCTGATCCATCCACGAAGGTGATTCCGGTCGATGGCGCGGGATTCCGGGGGGAGTGGGTGCTGGCACCGGGCTCCCGCCCCGACCGCCGACTTCTCTACCTCCACGGCGGCGCTTTCGTGGCCGGAAGCTCCGTGAGTCACCGCGGCATCACGTCTCGGTTTTCGCAAGATGCGCGAGCCGCCGTGCTCTCTGTCGACTACCGGTTGATGCCCGAGAACAACCGCCAGGCAGGGATCGACGACTGTCGGGCGGCCTATCGTTGGTTGCTCGAAAACGGACCCGACGGGCCTTCTGCGCCCGAGACGCTCTTCGTGGCGGGAGATTCCGCGGGCGGGAACCTCGCACTGATGCTCGTCGCCTGGGCGCGGGATGCGGGACTTCGGCCCGCCGATGGCGCCGTGGCCTTGTCCCCCGGAACCGACGCGACCTTTGGGAGTCCGAGCCTGACGAGCAACCTCGATTCCGATCCGATGCTCGCGCCCATGCTCCGCGACTTTCTCCGAATACCCCGCCCCTTCCGTCTTCTCATCACTTGGGCGACGTCCAAGATGCGCCCCTGCGATCCGGTGGTTTCTCCGGTGTTCGGCGACTTGTCCCGACTTCCGCCGGTGCTCGTCCACGCGAGCGACGCGGAACTCCTGCGAGACGACGCCAGGCGCTGGGTCAACAAAGCGCGCGCTGCGGGCTCTCCCGCCACTCTCGAGACGTGGCCTCACGTCGTCCATGTTTGGCACGCGTTCGCGCCTGAACTCACCGAAGCCAATGAGGCCCGCGAACGCATCCGCGCTTTCTTCGATCGGTGCGCGAGCGTCTCATAGACGCGCGTTGTCGCCTCACGCGTAATCGAAAGCGGCGTCGTCCAGGTCGATCGCGGGAATTTCCTTCCTCTCCGCCCAGTAGTCCTGGTTGTGCTGCCAGTCCGGCTTGTCACCGCGCTTGGGCAAGAGGTGCATGCGACGCATGAGATAGCCGGGGTTGAAGTTCTCCTGATCGATCCACGGCAGGATCGGCATGTCCGCGTCTTCCGGACGTAGCCTGGGCGTGACGCGCCTCGCCCCTTTCTCGTCCATGTGCCGGAGGAGTCGGCAGGTGAAGTCGCCCAGCAAGTCGACCCGCAAGGTCCAGCTCGCCCGGAAGTAACCGAAGACCCAGAGGAGGTTCGGGACGCCGGTGAACATCATCCCGCGGTACGTGACGGTCTCAGCGAAATCGACGGGTTTCCCATCGACAGAGAACTCGATGCCGCCGAGTACGCTCAGATTGAAGCCCGTCGCGGTGACGACGATGTCGGCTTCGAGGAACTCGCCTGACTTGAGGAGGATGCCCTTCTCGGTGAAGCGTTCGATATGGTCCGTGACCATCGACGCCTTGCCCGCCGCGATTCCGCGGAAGATGTCACCATCCGGAACGAACGCCAGCCGCTGTTGCCAAGGGCGATACTTCGGTGTGAAGTGCGTCGCGATGTCGTAGTCGGGACCGAGATAGGCGCGCACACCGTCGAGCAGCTCGCGCTTGACCACTTCGGGCTCTTCGACAGCGCGACGCGTGAATTCTTCCTGTTCGTGGAGGATCTGCCGTCGCGTGATCTCGTGGATCCAGGTCTCATCCACCTTGAGCGCCCGGAGCTGATCGGCGAGCGGGTTCTGGTTGATTGCGGGATGAAAGTACGTCGGTGAACGCTGGAGTACGGTGACGTGCTCGCACGCTTCGGCGATCGCTGGGACGACCGTGGCCGTGGTGGCGCCGGAGCCGATCACGACCACCTTCTTCCCTTTGTAATCGAGATCTTCGGGCCAGGTCTGGGGATGAACGATCTCGCCCGCGAATTCGTCCATGCCCTCCCACTCGGGGGTGTAGCCCTTGGCGTGCTCGTAGTAGCCCTGACACATCCACAGGAAGTTCGCGGTGAGATGGACCGCCTCTCCTGTGTCGGTGCGGGTTCCTTCGATCGTCCAAAGATTCTCTTCGCTCGACCAGCGGGCTGTCGCGATCCGGTGGTTGTACCGGATATGGCGATCGAGATCGTTCTCTTCGATCACCTCCTCCATGTAGGCGAGGATCTCGTCGGCGGTCGCTACCGGTGGGCCCGTCCAAGGCTTGAAGCGGTACCCAAAGGTGTAGAGGTCGCTGTCGGACCGAATGCCTGGGATAGCGGTGGATGTGCCAGGTGCCGCCGAAGGTCTCGAGAGCTTCGAGGACGATGAAGCTCTTCTCCGGACATTGCTGGGTCAGGTGATAGGCCGCGCCGACGCCGGAAATGCCCGCCCCAACTACGAGAACGTCGAAGTGTTCAGCTTGTCGTGTTGTCTCACTCACTATGCTGCCGCCTGCTCTCGGGAAGTTCCGATTTCTTCGCCCACCTGCGCCTCCTTCAGCTTGGGAAGCACTTCCTTCGCGAAGAGATGGACGTTGGCGTGAGCCATCTCGGGCGGCATCCCGCCGTAGCTGAACACACCGATCTGCCCTGCACTGTCGGCCATCGACTGGTAGTCCATGATCTTCTCGAAAACCTGCTTCGGCGTTCCGTAGATCTGCAGCTCGGCGAGGAAGCTCACGAACGCGTCGACGCCGTGCTTGCGGATGTTCTTCGAGAGACCGCCGTAGTACTCGTAACCCTTGATGTTCGCGAGTTCGGCGTTGTCGAACTCATAGTGCTCGAGCGCAGAACGACTGTACGCACGGATGTACGTCTCCATCATCTCCTTGGCCACGCTCTCATCCTCGTGGCACGCGATGAAGCTCGCGATGATGGGTTTCGGCGCTTCTCTCCCGTTCAGCTCTCGGTAGAGCTCGCGATACATGGTCAGTTCCGACTGGGTCGTCGCCCACGGCTTTTGCGCGATGACCAAGATGCCGACCTCGAGCCGCGCCATGATGCGCGCGGACTCGGGTGAGACGGCCGCCGCATACGCGCGGCCCCGAAACGACCGAAACGGCGCGGGCCGGATGGCGGCCCGCGGCTGGTTGAAATACTTCCCTCGGTATTCGATCACGCCCGTCTCGAGCGCTCCGAGGATCGCTTCGGTGTACTCGATGAAGCGACCCCTCGATTCGTTCATATCGAGACGGAACGCGTCGAACTCGACCCGACCGAGACCTCGCCCGAAGCCGACGATCGCCCGCCCTTTCGACACGTGATCGAGGACCGAGATCTCCTCGCACAGGCGAATCGGGTCGTGCCACGGCACGATGTACGCCATGGCACCGAGCTTCACGTGCTGGGTGCGACCCGCCATGTAGGTGAGGAACTGCGCGACGTTGGGACACATCGTGTACTCGGTGAAGTGATGTTCCGCCGCCCAGATCGAATCGAAACCGAGAGGCTCTGCGAGATCGGCCATTCCGAGTTCATGCTCATAGACCGTCTTGTCGCTTTCGTCGTTGCGCAGATTCTGAAAGAAAGCACTGAACCCGACGTGCATTGGGCACCCCCGTTTCTTCGAGGCTACGAGCCGGTGGGGGACCGGGGTATGAGCGCGGTCATACGGTCCAAAGTGATCGCCACCGCCTGGTGCTTATATTCGGGTCATGGCCGACCCCTTGACTCAGGCGCTGCTGACCCTTGGGATCCTGTTCTTGGCCGGCCTCGCTGCGGACCTTCTCGGCCGGCGCACGCGGCTCCCGCGGGTGACCTTGCTTCTTCTGTTGGGCGTCGGCGCCGGCCCTGTCGGGTTGAATCTCATCCCCCAGGAGGGCGCTGCCTGGTACCCGTTCGTCGCCAATCTGGCGCTCTTGATGGTGGCCTTCCTCTTGGGAGGTGAGCTCCGGCTTCCCGTCTTGCGTCGGCACGGGCGGGCCGTTCTCCTCATTTCTCTCACCGTGGTTTTCGCGACGGTTGTGATCGTTTCGTTGGGGCTCGTCGCGCTCGGATGGCCCGTCGAGATCGCCCTACTCCTCGGCGCGACTGCGACCGCGACCGATCCGGCAGCCGTAACCGATGTCGTGCGGGAGGCGCGTGCCAGGGGCCCCTTCACCACCACGCTCCTCGGTGTGGTGGCCGTCGACGACGCGTGGGCGCTCGCCGCGTTGAGCTTTGCCTTCGCTTCGGTGCTCGCAATGACGAGCCCCGAAGCGGCGCAGTCCGTGGTCCTCACCGGTGTCATCGATCTCGTCGGCGCGGTTCTCCTCGGTTGCGCCTTGGGCATTCCGATGGCGCTGCTGACCGGCCGGATCCGCGCCGGCGAGCCCACGCAAGCCGAGGCGTTGGGCGCGGTGCTCCTCTGCGGCGGGCTCGCGCAGATGCTCGACGTCTCTTTCTTGCTGTCGGCGATGACCATGGGTGTCGTCGTCGCAAACGGCGCTCGCCATCATCGGAGGCCGTTTCGCGCGATCGAGGGCATCGAGTGGCCGTTCATGGTGCTCTTCTTCGTCCTGTCTGGAGCGTCCCTTTCCCCGGACCATCTCGCGGGGGCGGTGGGACTCACCCTTGCCTACATCGGCCTACGTGTCCTCGGGCGATGGATCGGCGGTTGGTTCGGATGTCGGTGGTCGGGGCAACCGATGTGGTCGAGCACCGTCGGTTTTGCCCTCTTGCCTCAAGCGGGGATCGCCATCGGCATGGCGCTGGTTGTTTCGCAGCACCTACCCGGGGTCGACGGCGTGATACTCACAACGACCGTGACCGCCACCGTGTTGTTCGAGCTCGTGGGGCCCGTTTTGACCCGGATGAGCTTGGTGCGGGTCGGAGAGGTCGGGACCGCTTCGGAGGCCCGCGCGGAGTGAGGCTCGCGGCCGCTACGACGATGAAGGCATCTTTCCGTTCCCCAGCATTCGCTCCGCTTTTTCGAAATCCACCAACCAGAGGCGCCCGCCCAGGATCGGCGCCGGGTCGTAGCTGGTGTAGCCGAGCAGTTGCTGAACGCGCGGTGAAAAAGTTTTTGCCAAGTCAAAGGGAATCATGAGCGGTGAAGCTTCCTCGGGTCGCAGCCAGCCGAGCACGAAACTCAAGTGCAAGCCGCGCCGCCACCCGTCGGAGCGATTGGCGCCCGCGCCGTGCACTACTTTCCCGCTGTAGAGGAGCGCACTACCGGCGCGCATCTCGGCGGGGATGGTTTCCTCGGGTTTGCCGTCCATCACATCGAACGACTCCCAGCGGTGACTTCCCGGGGTCACCCGTGTGGCGCCGTTTGCTTCATGGAAGTCACTCAGCGCGAAGATGGAGCTCACCGTGACCTCGGGCGCCGCCGCTCCTTGAGCGGCGAACGCGGGCCAGTTGCCCATGTCGCGGTGGAGCATCTGAGCCTGCTCGCCGGGGCCTACGATCATCGCCTGGCCGGTGTTGAGCCAGTAGGATCCCGCGTTGGGGAGGAGTGCCGAGTCGGCGTAGGCGCCGAGCACCTCGTGCTCGAGGAGCTCGACAAAGACGGGGCTACGAGCGGCGAGGCCCGTAAAGCGTACGGTGGGGGAACCGTGAAATGCCTCCCAGAGTGTGCTCCCGCTGCGAGAACCGGGAGGGGTCGTTGCTATGGCTCCATCGAGTTCGCGGTTCAGCGATGCGAGGCGATCCGGGGCGATCATGTCCTCGACGATCGCCGCGCCGTCGTGCTCGATCGCGTCGAGAATTTCGGGGATCGGTGTGTTTCGCGGGAACGTCTGCAGCGACGCGCTCACGGAGTTTCACCCTTCGCGCCGAGCACGCCCCGCGCGGCCACCCAGAGCAGGAACACGACGAGAAAGACGCTCGGCAGGCCCGGCAGAAAGCCCAAGACGCTCAGCCAATCCGCTTCGCCGAGCGGGCTGTCGCCGAAAGTCAGCGAACGGTTGCCCGCTGCGTTTCCGATCCAGTAGAAGACCGTGAAGGACCAAGCGATGTAGATGAAACCCCAGGCGGTCCACGTCTGCATGCGCGCGCTCAAATTGAGCTTTGGCAGGGCGAGGGCCACCACGACGACCAACAGACCGTTCGTGAGGCCGCCCGAGTGCGCGCGCACCCACCCTTCCGAGCTGCCGTAGACGTCGAAGACCAGGATGTTGCCCGGAAAGATCTCGAATCCGCCGACCAGTTTGAACATCAACATGAAGCCCGCCAGCATCGAGACAAGGATCACCAGCAGGCCGTGTCCAATCATGAGTCGTTGGTAGCGTTCCATCTCTCGTCACCTCATGCGCGGCTTTTGAAGGGCACTGGAATATCGGGGTCGTCCGTGTCGATGAGTGGAAGCGGAGCATCCGGTGGGAGCGTCTTGTGACCCGCCACCCAAGCCTTTTGCCACTCGGGATCTTCGTCGACGCGCGGATTGTGTCGCGGCGAGAGCGCCCGTAGGAGGTACGGCCCCACGTTCCATACCATCGATCCGATCTCGCGGGCGGTCTCCCACATCGTCGCGGGTCGCCCCCACAGCCCGTCTTTCCGAAGTGCCGTGACCATGGCGATCAAGCCGTAACCCAGCACGTGAAAGGAGCCGTGGAAGACACCGAGGGCGCGCGGCCAGTAGCGCCCCGAGTAAGCCATGTAGGCATCGAAAGCGACGGTCTTGTGTTCGGTTTCCTCGACCATGTGCATGACCCAGAACGAGGCCACCCAGGGGCAGTTGCCGCCCCAGAGCTCCCGCCGCCGGTTGATGAACCAGCGAGTGAAACCGTTCGTCATCGTCTCGAACCCGGCGTTGTAAGCCAGCTGCGTCTCGAGTGACCGACTGAGTAGCCGCTCGTAGGATGCCTCCATGCGGTCCTCGACGTCGGCGAGCTCGGGGTAGCCGTTTTTCTTGATCAGTTCGTTCAGGCGGCGGTGGCATTGGTAGTGCTTCGCTTCCTGGCCGTTGAAGCCGCGAATGTCCTCGAGAAGCCGCGGTTCTTCGATGTGCTTTGCCGCCGCGCGCATGGATTTGATCAAGTAGGGCTCGAGGTAGGGCATCGTCAGCGAGAACCCGTTGAACATGTGCGAGCGCACGCGCGCGCCCGGCGCCCAGACCGGGTCGAGATCGTCCGGGAATTCGAAGTTGAAGTTCCGGATGAGGATCTCGTCGACTTGCTTCGGTTCGTATCGGTAGTTCGGATTCGGCGCGAGGGCTGCGGACATAGGCGTCACCTTTCTGCCGGGGCCCGTATTGTACGCGACACGGGCTAGCGCCAGTCGTCGATGACGAAATCCTCATCGCCCGCCCAAAGCGGGGGGCCGGGCCGGTGCATGGCGACACCGCTAATGACGGGCTGATAGCCCCGTCTTAGGAGCATCTCGTAGGCCCGGCGACGCCCCACGTTCATGCCCGCTACCAACAACTTCGACCCCCGGCGGCGCGCGAGGGCTTCGCAGCTGTCCAGCAGGTCGGCGAAGTCGGCGGAAGCCGTCGCCCCTCGGCGAACCGCGCCGAACTTCACGTAGCACGTGTCCGAACCAGCCTCGCTGTTCGCTCCTTCGTGGCACACCGCGAAGCCGTTGCGAGAGTCCGTGAGCACGCCATAACCCAATTCGAGGCGCGCGGCCGCATCGAGTTCGTGGCTTAGGTCGAGTCCCGGCGACACCTCCTCGGCGATCGATCGGCAGCACGCGGTGTCACAGTCGATCGGACCTCGATTCCCGTCGATCGTTCCGCGAGGGTCGAGTGGTTTCTGGAAGATGACGTTCAACATTCCGGGTCGAAAGTCGAAACTCTGATAGAACGAGATGTGCTTCACGCTGTGAGGGAACGTGAACAAGCCGCTCCCGGCGAGCTCCCACGAATCGAGCAGAGCGATGACGGGCTCCATCAAGGGCCTCGCAAAGCCCCGGCCCCAGTATTTCGGGTGGACGCTCAGTGGCCCGAAAAAGGCGAACCGCCCCCAGCGCGTCGCCAGGTTGCTCCCGACGAGCTCTCCTTCCATAAATGCGCCAAAGGCCTGTTCGGGCTGGCTTCGCCACCGCGACGCGACAAACGAGCTGTCACCGCCGAAAGATTCCGGTTCGGGTAGGCCGACGAAGGTTCCAAACGCGAGACGCATCACGCGTTCGGCTTCCCGTAGGTCGTCGGGTTCTAGAGGTCGGATATCCAGTTCTGCCATCGGTAAAAGCGTAGCGCCGACTGGCGAGGAGTTTTCAACCCGTGCCGATTGGGTGTATGTGATGGGTATGAAAACCGCTCTCCTACGCCTCCTCGGTCTCGTGATGCTCGTGAGCACGGCTTCCCACGCCTTCGACGCAGCGGATCTCGACGACGAAGAGAACGGCGAGAACTGGCTGGCCCACGGCCGCACCCATAGCGAGCAGCGCTATTCGCCGCTCGCGGAGATCAACGCGGAGAACATCGGGCAGCTCGGGCTCGCGTGGTCGCTCGACTTGCCCGACGCCCGGCAACTGGTGGGTACGCCGCTCGCGGTCGACGGAATTCTCTACGTCACGTCGAGTTTCAGCGTCGTCACCGCGATCGATGCGCGCGAGAAGAAGGTCCTCTGGACGTACGACCCGAAGGTTCCCGAGCACGCCGGCGAAACACTTCGGGTTCTCTGGGGCACGAGTCGCGGCGTCGCTTATTGGAACAACAAGATCTACGTGGCCGCCGGAGATGGACGGCTCATCGCCGTCGACGCAAAGACCGGCGAAGAGATCTGGACCGCACAGACGACAGAGCCCGGCAGCCACTATTTCGTCACCGGTGCGCCGCGCGCGTTCCGAGGCAAAGTCATCATCGGGAACGGGGGAACCGAGAACGGCCCGTCCAGAGGGTACGTGACGGCCTACGACGCGGAAACCGGCGTGCAAGCCTGGCGTTTTTGGCTGGTGCCGGGAAATCCCGCGGACGGTTTCGAGGATGAGGCGATGCGGATGGCCGCAAAGACGTGGACCGGCGAGTGGTGGAAGCACGGCGGTGGGGGCAACGCATGGAACGCGATTACGTACGACCCCGACTTCAACCACATCTACATCGGGACCGGGAACGGATCGCCGTGGAACCAGAAGATTCGAAGCCCGGGCGGAGGCGACAACCTTTTTCTGTGTTCCATTGTCGCCGTCGATGCGGACACCGGAAAGTACAAGTGGCACTACCAGACGGTTCCGGGCGAAACCTGGGACTTCAATTCTGCGATGGACATCGTTTCCGTCGACTTGGAAGTGAACGGGTATCCCTTAAAGACGATCATGCACGCTCCGAAGAACGCGTTCTTCTACATCCTCAATCGCGAGAACGGCAATTTGTTGAGCGCGAAGCCGTTCGCGAAAACGACCTGGGCCACGGAAATCGACGAGAAAAGCGGCCGGCCCGTCGAGGTGCCGGGGTCGCGATACGAAGACGGCGAGGTCACGATCTGGCCCGGGCCGGCCGGGGCCCACAACTGGCAACCCATGTCGTGGAACCCGAAGACGAAGTTGATGTACTTCCCGTTCCAAGATCTGCCGGGCTACTACAACGACCGAGGGATTCGCCCGGCCGAGTGGCGAGCCAAGCCACACGAGATGCACACCGGCGTCGCGTACGCCACCGAGGACGCGCCGCCGGACAGCGGCACGAGCGGCGTGATGGCTTGGGATCCGCTGCTTCAAAGGGTTGCGTGGAAGCACGAGACGCCGGGCATCTTCAACGGCGGCACCATGACAACCGGCGGCAACCTGATGTTCCACGGGCAGGCCGACGGTCGGTTCATCGCGTATCGCGCCACAGACGGCAAGAAAGTCTGGGAATACGACGCGAAACACGGCATCGCGGCTGCCCCGATCTCCTACGAGGTCAACGGCCGACAACATGTCGCCGTGCCCGTGGGCTGGGGCGGTGGGCTGTCCATGATGGGCGGCTCGCTCAGTGCGCAGCACGGTTGGGCCTATGGCGCCCATCCTCGTAGGCTCCTGGTTTTTGCGCTCGGCGGCGAGGCGTCGCTGCCTGAGACACCCGGGCCCGTCTTTGTGAAGCCTCTCGACGATCCGTCCTTCGAAATCGATCCCGCTTTGGCGGAGCGCGGCAAGGCTCTCTTTACCGAGAACTGCACGTGGTGCCACGGACCGGGGGCGGTCTCCGGCGGCGGCACGCCGGACCTCCGCGCATCGCCGATCCTGTTCGATCCGACCGCGCTCAATAGAATCGTGACCGATGGCGAGCGGATCCGGCGCGGGATGCCCAAGATCGCAACGCTCGGCGCCGAAGATCTCGAGGCGATCCGGCACTTCGTCAGGCACCGTGCACGAGAAGACCTGAACGCCGCTTCAGCAACCACTCGCTGACGGTTCTACACGACAATCGTTCCAGAATGGAGCCCCACATGACCACCAACCTCGCTGAACTCGATCTCACCGCTCAGGCCGAACTCGTCCGGGACGGGGAAGTGGCACCGATCGAACTCATTGACGCGGCCATCGAGCGTCTCGAGAAAGTGAATCCCGAACTGAACGCCGCCATTCACCTCCTCTACGAACGCGCGCGGAAGCGCGCGGCAGGTCCTTTGGCGGACGGTGCGTTTCGCGGTGTGCCTTTCGTCATGAAGGACCTCCTGGGCGGAAACGCCGGAGAGCCGCTCCACGGCGGCATGCGCGCACTCAAAGAGGCGAACTTTGTCGCGCCGGTCGACAGCTACCTGGCGGAGAAGTTTCGCGATGCGGGCCTCATCACCATTGCGAAAACGAACACGCCCGAGTGGGGGCTCGCGGGAACGACGGAACCGCAAGCGTACGGCGCTTCGAAGAATCCCTGGGATTCGACGCGATCTCCCGGGGGCTCGAGCGGCGGTAGTGCGGCCGCGGTCGCGGCCCGCGTTGTCGCTGCGGGGCACGGCGGCGACGGCGGCGGCTCGCTCCGTATTCCCGCGAGCGCTTGCGGAATCGTCGGGCTCAAGCCGACGCGCGGCCGTGTCTCGGGCGGCCCGCTCTACGGCGAGATCTGGCACGGCTTCGCCACCGAAGGTGCCATGACGCGGAGCGTGCGCGACATGGCGGGCCTGCTCGACGTCATGGCGGGACGGATGCCGGGCGATCCGTACTCTCCGGCGCCTCCGGACCGGCCCTACCGCACGGTGATGGACGAGGACCCAGGCAGTTTGAGGATCGGTTTTTTCGCATCCCCACCCTGGGGAACGGATCGCCTGCACACCGATTGCCGCGCTGCGGCCGACGCGGCGGCAAAGGTTCTGGGCTCACTTGGTCATCGTGTAGAAGATCGGTACCCCGGCGCCTACGACGATCCCGACTTCATGAGTCAGTTCGGTCGGATTATCGTCGCTCAGGCGACACGGAGTCTGGACTCGATCGCCGCGATGATGGGGCGCGAGCTCGGCCCCGAGGCGGTCGAAGCGTACACGTGGTGGTTTATCGAACAGGGGCGTCGCGTCTCGGCGGCGGAATACTTGGCGTCGGTCGATTGGATCCAGAGCTTCAGCCGTCGGATGGCGGCATTCTGGGCTGAGGGATTCGACCTGCTCTTGACGCCCACCCTCGCGGAGCCGCCGCCCAAGCTCGGCGAGATGACGAATCCCAGTCAGGATCCAGCGGTGGTGTGGGCGCGCAATCTCGAGGTCATTCCTTTTACGCCAGCGCAAAACGCGACCGGCCAACCGGCGATCAGCTTGCCCCTCTACTGGAGCGACAACGGACTCCCCATCGGCGTTCAACTCGTCGCCGATTTCGGGCGTGAGGATCTGTTGCTTCAGGTCGCGGCCCAGCTCGAGGCCGCACAGCCTTGGGCGGGGCGTGTCCCGCCGATCGCTGCAGCCTAAGCCGGGCGCGTCTCATTGTGAGATGATGGCGGGGGAATACAACTCAGGAGGCCTCCCATGACGATCCATTCGTGCTTCTCCCCACGCTACGCCTTGATGGGGCTTGCGGCGCTCTTCGCGTTCGGCGTCGGCGCCCAACCCGCCGAG
Source organism: Myxococcota bacterium (assembly GCA_965223705.1). Taxonomy (GTDB): domain Bacteria; phylum Myxococcota_A; class UBA9160; order UBA9160; family UBA6930; genus UBA6930. Next base: position 2,298,767 of record OZ245015.1, read on the forward strand.
GCGAACCACTCACTCCGGACCCGACAGCAGTTGGTGGACCTCATGCTCTGCTACGCACGCGGTACCGATGCCATCGGCGATTCGACGCGTGCAGATCCCGCCGGTGACGGCGCCGACATCTACTCCGAGTGCTTTACCGACGACGCCGTCTTTCGCGCCTGGTTCCCGGGAACCGACTTCAGTGACGAATCCCAGGCGGTGACCGTCGGGCCTGGCGATGGGCAGACGGGGCCCGAGGCCTGGGCTGGCTTCGTGTTCAGCGTCTTCGACGGGACGTACACGTTTACCCAGCATTCTCTCAGTAACTTCGATGTCAAGGTGAAGGGTCGTCACGCGATGCTCGAGGCCTACCTCAACGCGGCGCATGTCGCGCAGGACGGCGAAGCTGTGACTCAGGTCGACGTCGCTCATGGGACATATCGATTGAAGATCAAGAAGATCAGGGGGCGCTGGCGCGTGAAGCAGCTCGAGCTCCGACTGATCAACTTCACGCCGTTCTTCCAGAACTGAACGGGGGAAACCCTCGCGTGCCACCTCCCTTCGCGGAGGTGGCACGCTGGGGCGCACGATCGGAGAGTGCTGTGCAGGATTCGGGGATTCGCGTCGCGTGGTCGACCATCTCGGGTCGCGAAGCGGCCGACGCATTGGCGCGCGCTCTCGTGGAAGAGCGCGTCGCCGCGTGCGTCAACATCGTCCCGAATGTGACTTCCGTCTACCGTTGGCAGGGCCAGATCGAGACGAGCGAAGAGTTCTTGCTCCTCGTCAAGACGCGCGCTGATCGCGTCGAAAAGCTTCGCGAGCGGTTGCTCGATCTCCACCCCTACGACGTGCCTGAATTCGTCGTGTTCGACGTCGCGGAAGGCTCGGCGGGCTACCTGCGCTGGGTGGCGAGCGAAGTCCGCTAGCGCACCCGCTCATCCAAAGTGGACGGCCGAGATATGCGCGTCCATCACGACGTCGCGGTAGGGCGACGACCCGACGTCATCACCCGCAGCGCCGGCGCAGACGTGGAGGGGGATCAGATGCTCCTCGCGCGGGTGGCACGCGCGAGCCGCCGGCGCCCTCTCCCATGCAGCGAGTCTCGCGTCGCGCGCGCTGGGTTCGAGACCAGCGGTTTCCGCGAGCCAATCGTCAAAGGCTTTCGATTCCGCGCGTGGCGACGGGCTGCCGCGCACACCAGCCATGAGCCCGTCCATGTTGTGGTAGCTCATGCCGCTTCCGACGATGAAAAGCCCCTGCTCCCGCAATGGCTCGAGAGCACGACCGATCTCCAAGTGCTCGGACGGATCGAGTCCCGCTTTGAGCGAGAGCTGCAACGTCGGGACGTCGGCCTCGGGGAACATGAGCTTCAGCGGAACGAACGTCCCGTGGTCGAAGCCTCGAGACGGATCTTCACCGCTCGCAATGCCGGCCCGCTCGAGAAGGCCCCGAATCTCGCTTGCAATCTCGGGAGCGCCCGGAGCCGGCCAGGTCACCTCGTAGGCCTCCGGCGGGAAGTTGTAGTAGTCGTAGAGAAGAGGCGGGCGCTGCGCGGTCAGTACCGTCGGTATTTCCTCTTCCCAGTGAGCTGAAATGACCAGCACGGCTCGAGGTTTACGCTGTGGAACCGAAGGCAGCTCTTTCATATAACGCGCCATCCGGTCCCACATCCCCGCCGGGCCCAGGAGAGGCTCGTTGACGAAGGGCCACGGTCCCCCTCCATGGGGCAAAAAGACCACCGGCATTCGTTCTTTGGGGCTCACCGTTTCTCCCTGTGAAGCGGCGGCGTAACCCGGTGAACGAGCGCCGCTCACCGCTCCCGCCGCGAGGAGGCCGGCTCCTTGGAGGGCCTGCCGGCGCGTCAGTGTAGGACGCATCGCCTCGCTCAGTCCCGCCCGAGCGCCGCGAGATACTCCGCGATATTGCCCTCGTTCAAGTCGGTGTGGAAGGGATCGAGGTGTGGGTCCGATTGCCAGACGTACTCGGTCATGCGCGCTACGCCTTCAGCCCGTTCGCGCCCGTAGAGCTTGGAAATGACCCCGAGCGCCATGTCCGTGCCAGCGGAGACGCCCGACGATGTGACGAACGGGCCGTCCTCGACCCAGCGCGCTTCCTCCACCCAGTCGACACGATCGCTTTGGCTCGAAGCGAGATTGAAGAACAGCTTGTTGGAGGTGGCCTTCCGCCCGTCGAGGACGCCCGCTTTCGCGAGAAGCGCCGATCCGGAGCAAACCGACATCGTGACCTCCGCCCGCGCCGAGCGCGCCCGCAAGAACCCGAGCAGTGCCTCGTTCTCGAGCTCGGGCATCGTTCCGATGCCCCCTGGCAGGAGGATCAGGTCGAGGTCGGGACAGTCGGAAAAGCTGTGCTCGGCGAGCGTGGCCGGGCCTTGGGTCGAGCGGACGGGGCCGGCGCGCTCCGCCACGGTGACGATCCGGAGATCTTTCCCGAGGCTCCCGAACATCTCGAGTGGGCCGTAGTAGTCGAGAAGCTCGAAGTCGTTGTAAAGAATGGCACCGAGGGTTCTTGTGTCGGGCATGGGGCCTCCAGCTATCCACCCCGCAGCTCGAGACGCACGATCTTCGGGACCGCGTCGGGCATCGAGGAGTACGTGGTCCAGATGTCGCCAGACTCGGGGTGGATTGCGATGTGACGAGGATAGCCGGGCTCGGTTGGGAACGGGTAGACGTCGCGACGCTTCGTTTCGGGGTCGAAGCGGATGAGCGCACTTCCGAGAGCCGAGGCCACCCACACGTGGCCCGTGCGCGGATCCACCTCGACGTCGTACGGCCCGAGGGTGGATTCGCCGAGGGCATACCGCTCGAAGGCGTTCGTCTCTGGATCGAAGCGCGCCAATCCGCCCGTGTTGAACTCGGGGATCCAGATCGCGCCGTCGGGGCCAACGCCGGGACGCCGGGGGCCAGCGTTTTCGACCGGCATGGCGTAGAGGTGCGAGTCTTGGCTCTCGGGGTCGAATCGAAACAGCTGGTTGGCCGCCAACATCGTTCCCCACACGATGTCGCGCGCATCCACTTGGAGCCCGTAGAGGAGCGGTAGCCCTTCCCCGTCCTCCATCACGTCGCCGGGAATGTCGGTGACGGTCACCTCGCCGTTGCTCGGGTCCATCATGCCGATTCGTTTCGCCGCGGAGAGGTAGTCGTTGAACCAGAGACGACCCTTCGAATCGATTTCGATGCTGTGGGGGTACATCCCGACGGGGAACGTCTTCACCGCCCCATCGCTCACGTTGAGACGGACCAACGATTCTGTGCCGCCGAGCAACGTCCACAGTTCCCCATCGGGTCCGAAGGTGAGCGCACGGACTTGACCCATCACTTCGGGTTTCTCGTTCACAGGGAAGGTCTGCATCCGTCCACTCAATGGATCGAGGGCCCATACGGCGTTGTTGTAGAACGCCGTGATGTAGATGCGGCCGTCCGGGCCGACGACGAGATCGTGCGGGAGAGACGGCGACTGCGGAACCGGATATTCAGTGAAGCGGGCCCTCCGTGCAGCGCCGGTCGCCGCGGGGCCGCGTGCCAACGTTTCGATCGCCGGTGGGGTCAAGTGCTGCGCGAGCCACTCGGCGTACGCGGCATCCTGAAAATCGGGAGGTGTGAGCCCGTACACGTCGATCGAACGCATCAGGGCGATCGCGGCGAGCCAGTCCGCTGCGGTCCGCGGGCGTCCCTCTCGCATGATCCGTCCATGGGCGATCTCGTGGCAACTCGCGCAATTGAGGATGAACTCCCGTTTCATCGGGCCTTCGGGGAGAAGGTCAAGCCACGCCGCGCTGGGTAGCCGTGCGCGGAAAGAGAGGTCGTCTTCCATGGCAAACGACAACGTGAGACGTGTGTCGACCCCGAGATCGCGGTTCGCCTCGGAAACGCGTTTCCCCGGCGCTTGCGCCCGTATCGCGTAGGCGGCAGGCCCGAGATCGTCGAGGTCGTAGCGTCCCTGTTCATCGGTGAACACGCTCGTCTCGATGCCCGTCGCGGCAGAGCGGGCCGTGACCGTCGCGCCGGCGATCGGAGCACCACCGGCGGTCACGCGTCCTTCAAGACCCGCCGCGTTTCCGGCCAGGGGAGCGCCGAGCGCGAGCGCCCAGAGGCACGGAAGGAGCGGTGAAAAAACCGAGCGGTGCAGTGCCATTCCGTGACCTAACGGAGATTCGGGAGGACTTCTTCCGCGAAGAGTGTCATCGACCGCCGACTCTTCGCCGGGTCGAGCCCGGGGAAGTGCATGCCGATCACCAGGTGGGTCATCCGCATCGACTTTGAGAAGCGCTCGAGTCCCGCGGCGACTTCGTCGGGGGTGCCGATGAGCGGTACGCCTGGGACGCTCTGATCGAGGGATTCCCGCAGTTTGTCCGGCGCGGGAAGCGCCGCATCGGTGTCGGATTGGATCTTGTCGATCGAGTCGGAAGCTTCCGCCGCCCACTTCTGATACCAGAAGAGCAAGTGGTGGAGGTGTTCCTGGCAGTCTTCCCACGCCTGGTCGGTCGTCGGCGCGCAGTAGGCCCATTGAAGCTGTGTCGCGAAGAAATCCGCCGGGTCTTTTCCGAGGTCGGCCAGCATCTCGTCGTAGAGCTTTTGTCCATTGGGCTCGCTCACCCCGAGGAAGTGACAGCCCAACCGGGCCGCGCGGCGAACGGCTCGAGTGCCTCGGGCCCCGATCCAGATCGGCGGCGGGTCCTGCACGGGTCTCGGTTGCATCGCGAGGTCTTGGAATTTGTAGTGCTCGCCTTCGTATGAGAAGGATTCGTGACTCCACATCCCCTGGATCACTTCGACGCCCTCTTCCAGCAAGCTGCCCCGCTTCTTGCGGTCCACTTCGAAGTTCTCGAACTCGCTGGGCACATAGCCTTGTCCGAGCCCCAAGTCGAAGCGCCCGTTCGAGAGGATGTCGACGGTTGCCGCATCTTCGGCGACGTGCCTCGCGTCATGCAACGGCAGGAGCACCAGATACGTTCCGATCCGGATGCTCGAGGTGCGCGCGGCGAGCGTGCCTGCGATCGGCATCAGCGACGGGGAGTAGCCGTCGGGGCTGAAATGGTGCTCCGTAAGCCAGATGTTGTCGTAGCCGAGCCCCTCTGACAGAACGGCTTGGTCGAGCTGTTCCTCATAGAACGCGGCCCAGGGTTTTCGCCACTGGGGCGGGTTCCGGAAGGACCAGAGAAGGCCAACTTTCACAAATCACCTCCGCTACGGGCCCACAACTGTAGTCCACCCAACGACACAATCTGTACCCCGCGCGGCCCTCGTTGAGTGCATGATGGACGCGCCGGGCTCGACCTGACGGGCTCCGCGCCTCCGGGAGGGTCTACGCGATGAAAAACGCTGTCCTCGTCTTTCTATTGACGGCGCTGGCCGCAGGCATGCCGGCCTCGGCCGGCGACTTCCTCATCGTCGGCGGCACGGTCGTGAATGCGGCCGGTTCGCAGCGGGCTGACGTTCGCATCCGCGGCGAGTTGATCGCCGAGGTGGGCGCGCTCGAGCCGGAGGAAGGCGAGCGTGTCATCGATGCCACCGGTCGGCTCGTCTTGCCGGGCGGTATTGATCCCCACGTGCACCTGGCGCCGATCCGCGACCTCTTCACCTTTGCCGACGACTTCGAGAGCGGGTCCCGGGCGGCCCTCGCCGGGGGGATCACGACGCTCGGTGAGATGGCGTTTCCCAACGAGGGTGAGTTACCGGTCGCCACGCTCGAGCGCGAGCGCGCTCTCATCGAAGCGCAGACGATCGCCGACGTGTTCGTGCATACGACCGTCATCGAGCCCAGCGATGCCGCGATCGCGAGCGTTGCCGGCCTGGTCGAAGCGGGCCAACCCTCGATCAAAATCTTCATGAACTTCGAGACGTTCGAGTCGCACGAGCCCGGCTTTCTGCGACTCATCGAGCGCGCTGGCGCGCTCGGAATCCGCATCGCCATCCACTGCGAAGACCTTCACACGATGGCGCACGTCGCCAGCGCGCTCGAGGCGGAAGGCAAGACGTCGGCGAACCATTACCCCGCGAGTCGACCCGTTTTCACAGAGGAAGTCGCAACCCAGCGTGCGATGACCCTCGCCGAGATGACAGGGGCCTCGCTCTATGTCGTACACCTTTCTTCGGCCCGGGCGCTCCGTGCCGTCGCCGCGGTACGCGATCGCCTTCCGGTTTTCGTGGAGACGCGGCCGATCTATCTGCATCTGACCGACGAGCGTTACCGCGGCCCTGACGCCGGGCTTTTCGTCGGACAGCCCCCGATTCGTTCCGCTGCGGACCAGCGCGCGCTGTGGGAAGGAATTGTCGCCGGGACCGTCGACACCGTCGCAAGCGATCACGCTCCTTGGACGCGCGCCGAGAAGCTCGATCCCGCGAATACGATCCTGCACCCGCGCCCGGGCGTGAACAATCTCCAGGTCATGCTCCCGATGCTCTTTTCCGACGGCGTCGTCGCCGAAAAGATCACCCGAGAGCGTTTCGTCGCCGTGACTTCGGCGAATGCCGCAAAGCTGTTTGGTCTCTATCCGCGCAAAGGTGCCGTCGCGCCCGGCTCGGACGCCGACCTCGCGGTCTGGGATCCGGGTGAAACGCGCACGATTCGCGACGCGGACGTTCTCTCGAAGACGGGGTTCTCGATCTACTCGGGGACGGAGGTCACCGGATGGCCCGTCCTCACGCTGCGACGCGGAGCGATCGTGTACGAGAACGGCAAAATCACCGCGAGTGCGGGAAGCGGTAAACTCATTCCGAGAAAGCCCATCGGGCGTCGTTCCGGTGAACCCCAGAAGGGAGCTCGATGAGCCAGGTCAGCACGTGTCTGGTGGTTGGCGTGGGCCCGGGCCTGGGCGCCGCGGTGGGGCGCCGGTTTGCCAAGGCAGGGCATCCGATCGCCCTTGCGGCTCGCAACGTTGCGAGGCTCGCTGAATTTGTTTCAGAGATTGAAGCCGCGGGCGGAACCGCTCGGGGTTATGCGTGTGACGCCACGGTCGAGGCGGACGTCGCCGCGCTGTTTGAGCGGGCAGAAAAAGACCTGGGACCGGTTGGCGTCGCCGTCTACAACGCGTCTGGCCGTGTGCGCAAGCCCATCGCCGAGACATCGGTGGAGGATTTTGTCAGCAGCTGGGAGCGCTGTTGTCTCGGCGGCTTTCTCGTCGGTCGCGAAGCGGCCCGCAGCATGGAACCGCGCGGCGAAGGAACCATCCTGTTTACGGGCGCCACGGCGAGCATGAAGGGTTATCCGCAGTCGGCCACATTTGCGGTGGGCAAGTTCGGCCTGCGCGCGCTGGCCGAATCGATGGCCCGCGAACTGCATCCGAAAGGCATTCACGTCGCACACTTCAATGTCGACGGTGGTATCGGTGAAAACGAGCAGGAATCTCTTCTGCGCCCCGAGGCGATCGCCGAGACCTACTACGCGACACATGCCCAGCATCGAAGCGCGTGGTCACACAGCGTCGAGATTCGGCCTTGGGTGGAAGGATTCTGAGGAAACTCAGCGACCTTGCGATTCCATATAGGCCGGGTCAAAGAGCTTTCGCTTCACTTTCTTGCTGTTCGGATGCAGGTAGAACTGCCCGATCGTGCAGCGTCCGGCCTGCACATCGAGCACAGTAAATGCTTCGAAGAATGAAGCACCGATGCCCGCGTGCTCGCTTCCTTTGTAGAAGTCCGGGTGGGCCTGTCCGACGATGTAGATCTTCCAAAGCTTCCCGGCCACGTCATAGATGTCTTCGTAGGGGACCGTAAAGGTCTGCGCGTCCATATAGAGGCGCCTTCGCGTCACCGGATGGGCTTCGTCGACAGGCGATCCGTCGAGCACATGGATCTTGCGAAGCTGCCAGTGGATCAGCGGAAAACAGCCCCCCTGCCCGCCAAACGCGACGAACTGGTACCCGTCCTTCTGGGGGGGCGGATCCGTCGCGAACTCGGTGAGCTCGCTGTGTCGATAGAAGGGCACGAGGACGTTTGCCGTGCGTACATAAGTCCATCGGTAATCCGAGATGCGACCGTTGTACCCGCCGAAGTCCTCGATCATCAGCTCGGAGCCGAGGTAGGAATCCGTCGTCTGTCCCGTAGCAAGGCGCCGGATGCGACGCGTCGAGCCCAAGTACATCCACGCGTCGTCGCGCTTCTTGTCGTCGATATAGCGATGCATCAACAGCTGCGTGCCGCGGAGCTCGAAGGGCTCGCGCACGTTCAAGTAGAGCGAGCGCAAGATCTTGTGCTTGTTGGGCTTGAGTTCCGGCTTGGGCTCCGTGTCGACCCGACCCATCACGTTGAGCAGGTGCCCTTCGAGCTCGATCCGCCGGTCGATGGTCCCGTCGGACATGTGCTTGTAGGTCCAGTACATCGGGTCGACGCTCAGGGCGTCGCCTGCGGCATAGCCGTATTGATAGTTCCAAATGAGTTTCTCGCCCGCGCGGGGATCGTCGGACGCCGGTTCCTCGGGGAAAGGACGGCCCGCGACGAAGCCGCTGATGTCGCCCGGTTCGGGCCCCAACTGGACCTTCCCCAACTGCTCGAGCGTCGCCTGTTTGTAGTTCTCCGAGATGTCGATCGAAAAGGTCGGCCGCGTTTCGAGTACGTAGCCACCATCCCCGACAATCCCGGCCAGGCCCTCCGGGACGGCATCGATGAAGGAAGCGAGGTTCGACGCGTCTACGGCCACACCGGGCGTGTAGCCGGGCATCGTGGGCGGTCCGTCGATGTAGGGGGAAAACGCATTCTGGATGATGTCGTCCGCCTGATCGGCCCGCGCAATTCCGGCGGCGGCCAAGACGAGAGCGACGAGCAGCAGCGAGCGCGTCGAAGTTCGGATCATCGAGGATTCTCCTGTTTCGCAGTCTCGGATCGTACGAAGCGAGGCTTCGCAACCGTGATCCAGGCCGGCACGAACAATAGAGCGGCCAGCATATTGAAGATCATCATCGCGATCAGTAGCTGCGCGGCGTCGGCCTGGAAGCGCAGCGTTGAACCGACGACCCAAGCGGCGACGCCGCACACCAACGTCGCCGCGGTGAAGGTGATCGCCAAGCCGGTGGTCGAGAGGGCGAGGCGCACGGCGTCCGCCACAGTTGCAGCGCCGTCACCCATTTCTCGCCGGACTCGATCCATCAAGTAGATCGCGTAGTCGATCCCGATTCCGATGCCGACACCCACGACCGAAACGGTGTTCAAGTTCATCGAAATGCCCGCGAACCGCATGTACGCGTGAGTCAGCACCGTGGCGAGGAGCATCGTCATGAGCATCAGCCATGCGGCGTGGAAGGATCGGTAGAAAAGGAGCACCGAGCAGAACACGAATCCGAGGACAGCCGGGACGATGCGCCAGCTCGACGTGCGGATCTCTTCGTTGATGGCCGCTGTGACACCGACGATTCCCGCGGCCAGCTGGATCTCGAGGCCTGGGACCTCCGCCTCAGGGGATTCCACCCACGCGCGGGCGCGTTCGACCAGACGCCGGACCGTGCCGGCGCGGTAGTCCGTCGCGAAGAAACGAACGTTCGTCTCCTGTTGCGGGGAGTCGATCAGGTGGCGCAGGGCGTCGGGGATCGCGGCGGTGAACACGTAGGAATAGATCAGTGTCCCGGTGTCGTCGCTGTTCTCGGGCAGCTGGGCATAGCGCGGATCGTCATTGCGGGTGTACCGATGGAGAAGCCGTACGAACTGCGGCAGATCGAACCCGGCGACGACGGCGGGGTCTTCGAGCATGTACTGGGAGAGCGCTTCGATTGCCTCGAGGACTTCGAGTCGCCGCAACCCCTCGGGCTCCTCGGTCCGGGCGACGAGGTAAAGAGGCGCCGTCCCTTCGAACTGCCCGGCGATCGCTGCAGCAGACCGATTGTAGTCGTGGGACGGATACAGGAGAGACGAGCCCGGCTCCGTCTCCCCCACTTCGAGCCCGAGGCTGTACACGGCCGACAGGACGAATGCGACGCCACAGGCGACGAGGATCGCCCGCGCCGTCGCGGCTTGGGTGAGCCAGCGGCCCCAAGCCGGCATCGCGCGGCGCAGAACCGTCGCAAGATGTCCTCCACCCGGAGGAGGCAGCCAAGAGAGGAGGAGCGGAACGACGAGCAGGCCACTGACCGAGATCGACAACGCCCAAAACGCGCCGTAGCCCGCGAGCTTGTCGTTCAAGGGGATGTCGCTCAGCGCGATCAACGCGATACCCGCAGCGTCGCCGACGATGGCGAGCAATCCGGGCGTCAGCAGATCCTCGAAGGCCGCGGCGGCGGCCGCTTTCGACTCGCCGTGGTGAACGAACTCCTCGCGGAATCGCTCGAGCATCTGGACCGCATGGGAGAGCGCGCGAGCGGACACGAGGAACGGAATCACCAACGTCAGCGGATTGATTCCCTGCCCCAAGAACCCCAGGTAACCGAGGCCCCAACAAGCCGAAATCGACGCGGCGAGAAGCGGGAGAAACACGCCCACCGGATGGTAAAAGTGACCGACCAGGAGCAGTGTCATGATCCCCAGCGTGAAGAGCATGACGACGCCTGCTTCGGGCAAGTAGCCGATCGCCCACCCCATCAGCACGGAGGGCCCCACCGCGTGAATCGCAACGCCGGGCGCGCTCTCCTCGGCACGAACGGTCTGCAGCGCTGCGAACGTTTCCTCGACGTCGAGGTCGATCTCGTTCAGTTGGGCGTGAATTAGCGCTGTCGAGAAATCGTAGGAGACCAGCACCCCGAACACTTCGGGGTTCGAGGAGATACTCGACCGCAATTCTTCGAGCTGTTCCGGGCGGAGTGCCGGTGCGCGGGGGTTGTAGTACGGCCGGGAGATCAGGTTGCCGTCGGGCGTCACGAACGTGTTGCGGACGTTGCGGTGTGTGAGGCTGCGCAACAGATTGTGATCGACGCCGGGAATGGCGTCGATTCGGCGCGTGATGCGATCGAGCCGAGCGAGTCCTTCGTTCGTCAGGAGACCGCCGGGCTCGAGCTCGACCGCCGCCAAGATGACGTTCGCACCGCCAAAGGTGTCGCGAATGCGGTTGTGGAGTTCGATCGAAGGATGGCCCGCCGGAAGGAGATCCGAAAAGCTCGATTCGAGATACAACCGCGGGATTTGCGACGCGAAGACGAGGGTCGCCGCGGCGATGACCAGGAGGACGGCGCGCGGGGCGCGGAACACCAGAGTGGTGACGCGCGCCGACCAACGCGCGCGCGCATCGGTCGAGGAAGGGGCACTCATGGACTCGATCCCGCGTCCGCGCTCGAGGCGTTCAGCCGAACCAAGCCCGCGGAACCCACGGCGAACAAAGGGCCCTCGGCGGGTCGCGTGAGACCGCGGAGATCGTGCGCGACGCCGCGACGCGGGCTCGCGAGCAGCCGCTTCCAGCGCGGCGGTGTGCCTTCTTGGCGTCGACTGGCGAAGCCGCCGGCGCCCACGATCACCATCGCCCCCTCACCCCGCGAGATGCCGTAGACCGCGCCGGAGAACTGCGTCTCCTCCTGGACCCACTGCTCCGCGCCGGCGTCGAGCCGGAAGACCGCGCCGGTATTGCCGACGACCCACGTCCGACCATCGGGGGCGAACGCCGCTGCGTGGGGATAGAGATCGCCCTCGACCGAGGGACCGATGCGCCATTCCTTTCCGCCGTCGTCCGTCGCGAGAAACGTGCCGAATTCGCCGACGACGCGAACGCGGTCGACGCCGATCAGGCCGACCGCCGTCAGCAGGCGATCGCTGCGGTCGTCGAATACACGCCTCCAGCGATTTCCACGATCGTCGCTGCGCAAAACCGTGCTGTACTCGCCGACCGCCCACAGGTCCCCGGTCGGCCCGCAGTGGAGGTCGAGAAGTCGCGCGCCTGCCGGTCGGTTTTCCGGGTCGTTCTGGATCGGCCGTCTCTCCCACGGCGCGTCCCGCGAGCTCCGTCCCCACAACCCGCTCCGAAAGTCCAACAGGAGGAAGCGACCGTCGGGGCACACGGTGAGAGCGATGAAAGGTGGGCGGCCGGGGAGCTCGGTCCGCTCGAACCGTTGACCGCCGTCGATCGACTCCAGCACGAGGCCTTTCGAGCCCACGGCCACGAGGCGTTTCCCGTCCCGCGCGATGGCTTGGAGCGCGTCGGCCGGCGCAGCCACCGCGAGATGCTCTCGTGCAGGGAGTTCGCGCGGACGTTCGGCTGCCGCGACTGTCACGAGTAGGACAGAGCCCAGCGCGATGGCAGCGTACCGGGCCCCCCGCGGCGTACGCGCAAAACGACAAAATCGACGCGTATCCAAGGGGTGGTCCTGGGCTCCTCGAGTGGGACGATGCGGCCTCCGATCCTACACGAACTCTCACTCCGCTGTGGAAACCCGCGGGGGGTCGGGAGCGGGATTTCTAGGCTCCCGGACCGCGCGGTCCGAGGCGATCACGAGGTAGACGACAGCGGAGAGCACGACGGCTCCGCCGATGAGTGTGCCTCCGCTCGGCACTTCACCGGGCCAGATCCACACCCACAGCGGTGTGAGCACGATCTCCGAGAGGTTCAACAACGACACCTGGGCCGTCGGCACCGAGCGGTGCCCGATGTTGTACAGGGGCAGCCCGAGCCCGAGAGCGATCCCGCCGGCGGCGAACGCGAGAAGGAAGTCTTTCGCGCTGTACGCGAGACCCACCGTCGCGAACGAGACCCATCCCGCCCCGATCAGAATGGCGACCCCGGCGATGATCGCGGGTTGTAGTGGATCCGCCTGATGCCCACCCGACCGGATCAAGACGTTGTAGAGCCCCAGCATCACCGGGATGGCGGCGGCGAAAATCACGCCGCTCGTCTGCCCGGCCTCGATTCCGGATCCCACCATGACGGCGACACCGACCGCCGCCACCGCCATCGCACCCAGTGTGAGGAGAGAAACGCTTTCGCCGAGGAAGACGCGTCCAAAGAACGCCCCGAAAAATGGAGCCGCGGGCAGCATGAAGATCGTGAGCGCCGCGGTCGTTCTCGCCAGCGCCAGAACAAAACACACGGCCATCGCGGCCATCAACAGGCCCGCGACGATCGTGCGCCCACCCAACGAAACGCGGGCCACATCCGCTCTCCGTCGTCGAATCCAAGCCACGCACAACAGAACCAGCGCCGCGGATCCGCCGCGAACAGTCAGGAACTGCCAATCATTGGCGTGTTCGAGGGCTCTGAAGAAGATGGCCGTGAAGCTGAACAGGACCCCCGCGGTGAGGACCGAGATCGCTCCCTGCCGATACGTGAGGTCAACCGTCACCGCGCGAACGATCGCGAGAAGGTTTGGATCATCCACCCGTTTTACGCCGAACCCCGTGTCCATGGGAAGCGCTCGTTCGGGCGCTCGTTGCGCATGCTCGGCGCCCCGTCATATAGTGGAAACGATGTCTTCACAACTCGAATTCGGAATGTTCGACTGGCTCGATCGAGGGACGGGCTCTACCGGTGAACTCTACGAATCCCGCATGGCGCTCATCGAGCGGGCCGATCGGGCGGGTTTCTACGGCTACCACCTGGCAGAGCATCACGCGACACCGCTCGGCATGGCGCCCTCACCGTCTGTCTTTTTCTCCGCGGTGGCACAGCGGACGAGCCAGATCCGCTTCAGCCCGATGGCCTACCTCCTCCCCCTCTACCACCCGCTGCGGCTCGTCGAAGAGATCTGCATGCTCGATCATCTTTCCGGCGGACGTGTGGAAGTCGGTGTGAGTCGCGGCGTCTCGCCCCATGAGATCGGCTGCTACGCCGTCGAGCCCGAAGAGACGCGTGAAATCTTCACCGAAACCCTGGCGATCTATCGGGCGGCCATGTGCGAGCCCGTCCTCAATCACGTCGGAAAACACTTCCAATTCAAAGACGTGCCGATGGAGATCGAGCCGCTCCAGCGGCCCTACCCGCCCCTCTGGTACCCGTCGTTCAGCGAAGCGGGCGTGCAATACGCGGCGGAGCACGGGTTTCATTTCATGAGCCTCGGGCCACCGTCGCTCGTAGCCCACCTGATGGGCCGCTACCGCGAGATTTCCGCGCAGCATGCCGATCGGACCGATCGCATCAACGGTCATGTCACCCAACCCAAGCTCGGCGCGATGCGACAGATCTTTGTCGCCGATTCCGACGAAGCGGCGATGGCGATCGCCGAGCCGGCCTACGCGGATTGGTACAAGTCGATTCTCAAGCTCTGGCACCGTCGCAGTGACAACTCCTACGACGGATTTTTCGATTGGGAGAGTTGCCTCGGCGGAGAGACGGTGCTGATCGGTTCCGTCGCGACCGTCCGTGAGCAGATTGAGAAGCTCGTCGAGGAGAGCGGCATCAACTACTTCGTCGGGTCCTTCGCTTGGGGCTCTCTCAGTCACGAGCAGAGCATGGGGTCTCTCGAACGGTTCATCGACGAGATCGTTCCCGCCCTCTAACCCGGAGCTTGTCATGGCGCGCTTGCGAAATGCCGTCATCGGTAGCTATCCCCAACCCGCCTGGTTGGTGGATCGGGAACGACTCATCGAAAAGGTCGTCCCGCGCGTCCGCGCACAGGATATCTGGCGGGTGCCCGAGCCCTTTCTCGAAGAAGCCCAGAACGACGCAACGCTCCTCGCCATCCGCGACCAAGAGCGCGCGGGCCTCGAAGAGATCACCGATGGCGAGATGCGGCGGGAGAGTTACTCGAACCGCTTCGGAACCGCCCTCTCGGGTGTCGATATCGAGGACCCCGTGGTGGTCGAGGTCCAGAATCTAACCATGCGCCTTCCGCGCATCGTCGGTCCCCTCGGCCGGCCGCATCCCGTTGAGGTCGACGATCTCATGTTCTTGCGGGCCAACACCGATCGAAGGACGAAGATCACGCTGCCAGGTCCCTTCACCCTCAGCAAACAAGCGAACGACGAGCACTACAAAGATCCCGAGGCCTTGGCGATGGCCTACGCCGAGCTCGTGAACCAGGAGGCACGGGACCTCGAGGCGGCGGGGGCCGACGTGATTCAGCTCGACGAACCCTGGCTGCGACAGGATCCCGACGGCGCGAACCGCTACGCCGTCGCCGCAATCAACCGGGCTCTCGAAGGCCTTCGCGTGGAGACGGCGATCCACCTGTGTTTTGGGTACGGCTTCGTGGTCGGACCCGACAAACCCAAAGCGTACGCGTTCCTCGACGGATTGGCGGATTGCGCTGTCAATCAAATCTCGGTGGAGGCCGCGCAAGCGCAGCTCGATCTCGGCGTCTTCAAGCACCTATCGACCAAGACGATTTTGCTGGGCGTCTTGGATCTCTCGAACAACCGTGTCGAAGCGGACGAGGTCATCGCCTCCCGAATCCGGAGCGCACTTCCCTTCGTACCGCCGGAGCGGCTGGTCCCCTCGCCCGACTGCGGGATGAAATATCTGAGCCGAGAGGCCGCGTTCGGGAAGCTCTGCGCGCTGGTACGCGCGACTGAGATCGTGAACCGCGAAATCGACGCCGCGTAGGGTCTCCGAACGGCAGACCGAGGCATGGCCGCGGCAAGTGGGGGCACCGTGCTCAAACATTCTCGCGCCGACTGGGTGATGAGAGCGCTCGCACACCTAGGCGGCGCTGCGAAACTGCGCGCGGTACCCCTACCTGCCGCGGCCTCGCGACACCCAGCCCATCCGCTAGGCGTTAGACGCCCCACCCCTTCAGAACTTCTTCGTGGCCGACGACCCAGCCGAAGCGGGTGCCGAAGGTCTCGAGCGCCCAGTGGTGGCGCTCGGGCGCGATCTCGCCGGTCGCGTCGGAGACGATGACGGTTCGGTAGTCGCGCTGGGACGCGTCGCGCGCCGTTGTCTCGACGCAGATGTTGGTCGTGACACCACAGATGACGAGGTTCCGAACGTCTTGTGCACTCAAGATCGACGCGAGAGGCGTGCCGTAGAACGCGCTGTAGCGATTCTTGTCGATCACGAAGTCGTCGGGGCGTGGTGTGAGCTCGGGAATGAGTTCGATATCCGGAGTGCCCGCCGCACAGCACCGCGCTTCGACGAATGCGGGAATGATCTCGTCGGTCAACACGCCGCCGTCGAGGTAGTCGGCGCGCCACACGAGCCGCGTATAAATCACCGGAACGCCCGCCTTATGGGCACCCTCGACCAGCCGAACACACGGGTCGATCGCAGCTCGACACATGGCGATGTCAAACCCCGCGCGCGCCGAGGACCCTTCGGGATCGCAGAATCCGTGCTGCATATCCACGACGATGAGCGCGCTGCGCTCGACTTGAATCGGTGCGTCCATCAGCTGTCCCTCGAGAGTTCGGCGACGGCCTGCTCACGCAGCACGCGCCGCAACATTTTTCCGGTCGGGTTGCGCGGCAACTGCGGCACAAAGAGGAAGTTCTTGGGAACTTTGAAGGGAGCGAGGCCGTCGCGACAGTGCCGATCGAGAGCTTCCGAGTCGAGCGTGCCCTCGCTGACGATGCACGCCACGACGCGCTCACCCCAGCGCTCGTCGGGAATACCGACGACGGCGCTCTCGATGACGCCGGGGAACTCCGAGATTCTCGCCTCGATCTCCGCGGGGATGATGTTCACGCCCCCCGAAAGGATCATGTCTTTGCTTCGACCCACGATATAGAGGTAGCCCTCGTCGTCGATGCGCCCGAGGTCTCCGGCCGTGAGCCACTCGCCGCGGCGGATCGCGGCAGTCGCTTCGTCCTGCTTCCAATAGCCGTTGAAGTGATAGGGCGACCGCGTGTAGAGCTCGCCGGTTTCGCCGTCTGGAAGACGCTTGCCCGCCTCGTCGAAGATGCCGATCTCCGTCCATGGGAACGGCAAGCCGACGCAATCGGTTTTCCGCAGCTGATCGGGCGGCCGAAGATTCGAGACGATCCCTCCCTCGGTCGAACCGTACGCCTCAAAGAGTCGCCCTGGGCCCCACTGTGCGACGATGCGTTCCTTGTCGCGTTGCGGGAGGGGCGCTGCGTTGGAAATGATCACGCGAAGATCACTCAGCGGATAGCGATCGAGGGTCGCTTTCGGCAGAGCGAACAGAGCACTGACGTGAGTGGGTACCACGAACACGTTGCTCGCACGCGTTGACTCGAGGGTTTGCAGAAGGCCTTCGGGCTCGAATTTGGGCGTGATCGTGACGGTGCCGCCGAACAGCAGTGGCGCCACGCCATAAGCGAAGCCGCCTCCGTGATAGAGCGGTGCCGTCGCCACCGTGTGGTCGGATGGCCCGAAACAGCCGTACTCCCCCGCCATCGCCATAAACGTGAGGGTCCGCGAGCGGTGCGAGAGCATCACGCCCTTCGGTTTTCCGGTGGTGCCCGACGTGTAGGAGATCGCGAAGGTGCTTTCTTCCGAAACGTCGGGCAGCGCGGCTGTCGCGCTCGCCTTCTCGCGCCATGCGTCGTAGGTCGACCCGATCACGAAGACACGCTCGGGATCGATCCCGCCCGCCTCGCGCGCGGTCTCCTCGCAGGTAGGGTGGACAAAGAGCGCGTGTGAATCGCTGTCTTCGAGGATGGCACGCAACTCGGGCGACGTGAGATGCGGATTGGCGGTCACCACCGCCAGGCCGGCGCCGGACAAACCCGCAACGAGCTCAACGTACTCGAGGCAATTCGGTGCGAGCAGCGTGACATGGCTACCGGGGCTGAGGCTTAGCGCGCCCGCTGCTGCGGCGACGCGCCGGATGCGTTCGCCGAGTTGCCCGTAGCGGAGCGACTCACCCTCACAAACAATCGCCAGGTGTTCCGGGTCTCGACCGGCCGCGCGCAACAGCCCGTTCGGCAGTGTGAGACCGGCTGCATTCACCGAATGCCCCGGGTGTTGTCGCCGGGCGGGTCGTTCGGGCCTTCCCGCCAACCGAAGGCGAGCTCGCGCCAGAGGTCGCGGTAGTCGTAGTCGGTGTTGAGCGCGAGGTTCAGGCGGTTGTAGGACGCGAAGTCGCTGACGACGTGGGTCAGCTGAACGATCCCTCGATCTCCGAGACCGATTCCACGGAGTGCCTCGACCTCTGCGTCGGTCACGGACGCCGGGTCCTCATTCACGTGCAGTGCGTAGCCAAGGATTGCCTTGAGCCGCGGGTCGTCGACGGCATCGCTTCCCTTGGAAACGAAATCTCGCACCGTCGTCTCCGGTGTGCCCATGCCGTAGCTGAGAATCGTGCAGAATGCGGCTGTGCAATACGGGCAGCCGTTCGCTTGGGAGACGGCGATTCCCACGTGCTGGATCTCCGCGAGTGTGAGCTCACCCGCGGACCAGAGGACGCGTGTGGCGCCGAGCTTGGCCTTGAGGAACTCCGGGAAGTTCAACTCCACCCGGAAGTGGTTGGGCACCGCGCCCTCCATCTCCGTAACCCACTCGAAGATGGCGCGGATCTCGGGATCGTCGGTGTCTGCGTCGGGCAGTGCCACGCGCGCTTTTCGGTCCTGCTGATCGGCTGCCAACGGGTGTTCCTCCAAAGACTAGTCGCGCGCAGCGACCCACTCGAGCATTTCCTGGAACTTCGCGGCGCCGTCCGCCAGCGTGGCCTTCAAATCGGTCAGCTCTTGGTAGAACGTCGCGTCGGACGCTTCTTCCAAGGCAAGGCCCTCGGCGTACGTTCCCAAGGCGCCGCCGTCGATCAAGCTTTTGTACCGCTTCACCATCATCGGGTGGTTGCGCGACATCATGCGCGCGATCTCGACGCTCTCGCGATCGAGGGTTTCGTTGTCTGGGAATACCTGCTGTACGAGTCCCCATGTGAGCGCTAGGTCCGCTTCGATCGGAAAAGAACTCATGGTGGCGAATTTCGCATTGTTGACGCCGCAGAGATGAATCAAGCGCTGGGACAACCGGCGGCCCGGATGAACGCCGTACTTCGCATGGTTGTCCATGAAGACGGCGCGTTCCGAAGCGAGCAAGACGTCGCAGGCCGTCGCGAGCTCGAACCCGCCGGTTACCGCGGGCCCGCCCACTGCGCCAATCACGGGGAACGGGCATTCCCAGATGGCTCGCCACGGGTCGTTCTTTCCCGACACACCGCCGGCAAAGTATTCGTCGAGGTTGCCGACGTCGAGGCCGACGGCGAAGCCACGGCCTTCGCCGCGTAATACGATGGCGCGTACTTCGTCGTTGTTCGGGTCGGGGTCGAGCCGATCGCTCAGCGCGTTGAAGGCCTGCGCCGTGGCCTGCATCAAGGCGACGCTCATCGTGTTGAAGGTGTCGGGGTTGTTCAGCGTGACGACGTAGATGCCTTCATCGCCATCGATCCGGTCCACGAGCACGTCGTCATTCGGGCCGTAAACCGCCACCCGAGTTCGGTCCGCCATGAGGGGCACCTCCGTTCACTCGAAGCGAAGCTTAGCGTCGCTCGGGCCCCTAAAAACGCAAACAGCCGGAGCTGGGAACCAGCTCCGGCTGTCGATGTCGAAGGTCGCGCCGAGGGGCGCGATGAACTGTGGCGTTAGTCCGGGATTGCGTAAGCGCACACGCCCTTGTTGATCATCCGTACGACTGCGTTTTGGTGGTCGGGGTTGCTCGTGAAGTCGTTGTCCTGGAACTTCACCAGCACCTCGGGCATACCGCCCTGGAAGCCCGAGCGGATGATCAGACTCGAGGTTTCGTCGCAGAGCCAATTCGGCTCGGTGGAGTTGTTGAGACCCTTGAACCCCATGGTCGCAGTGCAGATGTGATTCTGCTTGATCGAGCTAAACGACTGATAGCTGAGAACTTTTTGACCGTACGGCGGGACGACAAACGAATCGTAGGCCACCGGGGTTTCCGTCTCGGTATTGATAATCGTCAGATTCGTTTGGACCGCGTAGTAGCCGGGATTGGTCACGATGCACTGACCCGTGCCGATGTAGTCAAGCTGCAACGGGTGCGTGGCTAGTATGGGAGTCTGGAAAAAATACTCGGCCGATGCCGGCATTCCGAACAGGAACGCCGCTGCGAACAAAGCCGCTAAAAATCGCTTGCGCATATCTTTCGTCCAATTCATTGGGTCCTCCTTTCACCCTCCGCACGTAGTTGTATCACACCGGCAAAAAGCCGTGTAAGAAACCGATGACGTTTTGTGATAATTCGCCCTGCCCCGAGGGGGCAGTCGCTCCTCCAGATGGGTCTGGCGTACTTCGTCCCCGTGGCGACCTCGCGCGACCGGGTTCACGATGGACTCGGACGGCGCCCGAGGATCCAGGAGACGCACGACTTCCGGACGCCCCGGGTTATCGGGGTCACCTGGTGGAAGAGGTGCGAGGGAAAGACGACGACACTGCCCTGCCTGCGCGCCGGAGAGAGCTCGTAGGGATTGCCTTCAGCATCGGAGATCATGAGCAGCCCGCCCTCGTACGATTCCGGGTCGGAGAGGGAGAGAGTGCTACTCACGACGCGGGTCAGCCCCTGCTCCGAACCCGGGTCGACCGTATCATGATCGTCGTCCGCTGAATCGCGGTGCCACCCATAGAACTCGCCTTCACCGTAACAGCCGTACTGAACGCCTTGGGAAACCTCGACTTCGAGCTGCCAATATTCACGATTCGCCATGGCGGCGTAGTGAGTCATCAAGCCGTTCACCCAGTGCCAGACGTCCCAGAACGCCACACTCGCGTCGCGAAGCTCGGTGTCGACGGTGTACCCGCTCTCGCGTCCGACGGTGCCCCGGGCGGCCTCCATGGCATCGCCCTCTTCGACGATCACGTCGCAGACTTTCGCGGGAATGACGCCGTCGAAGATGTGGTAGAGCGGGAGTTGACGCATGAGGTTCCGTACCCCCCAAGTTTAGCCCCGGTCTTACCCCGGTCGTTTCGCAGGCCGCGAAACGAAAACCGCCGGGGCGCCTTGCAGCAGCCCCGGCGGTCTTCGTTTCGCCTATTCCGGGAACCCGGGTTCGCCGGGCGGGCCCGGAGGACCGGGCGGGCCGGGATCACCCGGGTCTCCCTTCGGACCCGGCGGACCAGCCGGGCCGGGGATCCCGGGATTTCCCGGGTCTCCCTTCGGCCCGGGGTCGCCCGGTAGTCCCGGCTTGCCGGGAAGGCCCGGCTTACCCGGCTGACCGGCCGGCACCTGGGGCCACCACGCGTTGCCCGCGCGGGCCGGTTTGGAGGAAAGCGCAATCGCTGCGGAAACGATCGGCGTCACCCACATCGATCCGATCACGCCGGTGGCGAGAATCCCCGACACCTTGCGGCGCGTCATGCGCTGTTCGCCGGTCGCGTCTTCCTGCTTCAACTCGTCGACTCGGTGGTCTTTGTCACGCATAGACCGACCTACGCGTCACATCGCGGGAAGATGCCCTGGTTGATCAAGTTCCCGAGACCGTCGGTACGGATCGGGTCATTCGTGTAGAGATTGTTCCAGAACTGCAGCCGAATTGGAGCGAGTGCCGAGGGCACCATGGGCACTTCGTAGGGCCCCGGGACGCAGTCGCCATTCGTCTCCGTGTTGTTCGTCTGCGGCGAGGCCACGCAGAAGTGATTCACGAGCTGCGCGGTCAGTGCCTGGTAGGAGAGAACCGCTTGGCCATGGCCCGGGACGAGCACGTCGTCGCTGGCGACGACGGTGTTGGTGACCGCATTGATGATCGCCAAGTGGGTGGCAACCGGGCTTATGCCGCCGTTGTTCGCGATGCACTGTGAGATGCCGATGTAGTTCAAGGGGAGCACACCGGTAACCAGTGCAGGCGTCTCGTAGACGGTGTTCGTGGCCGCCGCCGACATTCCCATCAAGAGGAGCGCCGCACACGCGACGCCTGAGATTCGTTTGAGCATCCTTTGTTCCGATCCTGCTGGGTCCTCCCCTCACCCTCCCGGCGTAGTTGTATCACACCGCCTAAAGGCAGTGGGAGAAAGCCGTGTCATCTCAGCGGCGTTTTTGAGCGCCCCCCTAGGGGGGCAACCCTACGCGTCGAGTTCCTTCAGGAACGAACGCAGGTCGTTGTTGAAATCCGCCGGGCGCTCGAGCTGATAGAAATGCCCGACATCTTCGACCACCTTGATCCTGGCGCCCGGAATGTTGTCGGCGAGGAACTGGTTGGCTTCGAGGGGCGTCGCCTGATCTTCAGCGCCCGCGATCACGAGGGTCGGCTTCGTGATCTCGCCGAGACGATCGCTGATGTTCCAGTTGAAGACGCCGCTCGGGTCTCCCGCCGATCCGCCGAAGGTGGCTTCGGTGAAGTTGTCGTCGACCATGAAGTAGCCGACCAACAAGTCCATCAGCTCGGGCTTCTGCTGCTTGCTCTTGGCGGAGAGCGCTCCTTCGAGCAGGCCCGCGAAAGCGCCGCGCCAGTCCTGCGCGAAGGCTTCTCCGGCTTCCGGCGGCATCCCCGCCGCGAGGTTCGTGCCACTGCTCAGAATGAGCGTGCCGCGGACGCGCTCAGGCGCGTCGAGATTGACCTGCATGGCGATCATGCCACCGATCGAGTTGCCGACGAGGACGGCTTGATCGATGCCCGCATCGTCGAGCACGGCGACGACGTCGGCCGCTTGCTCCTCGATCGCGAAACCCGCGGCGGGCTTGTCCGAGCGCCCGTGGCCGCGGTGGTCAATGATGATGCACTGATGTTGTTGCGCGAATGCGAAGGTCTGGAAGTGCCAGATGTTGGCGTTCGTCGAAAACGGGTGAAGGAACACGATGGGTGAGCCTTGACCGTAGGACTCGTAGTAAACCTGGACGTCGTTTCGCTTTACGTAGGGCATGGAAGTCTCCTCAGTGGGTTGACGGGTAGGCGGAAGGGTATCAGGTCCGAGCTCTCGGGCGGAGGTGTCTTCTCCTAGAAGGACGTTCCGTACTTCCCGGAGTCTCGCAGGTCCCAGTAGCGGCGATCCAGTTCTTCGGTGATCGGTCCCGGAACGCGCCCGTGGAGGGGCCGTCCCGAGATTTCCCGCACCGCCAAGGCGCCGCCGGCGGTGCTGGTCGTGAAGATCTCCTCCGCACTGAAGGCGTCGAAGGGCGACAGATCACAGGCTTCCACCTCGATCCCGGCTTCCCGGGCGAGTTCGAGAAACGTCGCCCGCGTGATGCCTTCGAGGATCCCCTTCTTCGGCGTGCGCAGTCGCCCCTGATGGACGAGGAAAATGTTCGACGCCGGTCCTTCGGCGAGATAGCCGTCCGTCGAGAGCCAGACGACATCGTCGTAACCGGCGTCGAGCGCTTCGATTTTCGCGAGCTGAAACGACAATCGGTCGAGGCACTTGTAGCGAGGATCCAGGGTGTCCGGCCGGAAGCCACGACCGGATGCGACATGCAAGCGGATGCCCTGGGCACGCTTCTCTTCGTCCGCCAGAAACACATAGGGCGCCGCCCACACGATGACGGTCGGGTCGACGACCCGAGGGTCCGCGACGACTTCGCGCGATACGCCGCGTGTCACGATGACGCGTACGCTGGCGTCTCGAAGCTCGTTCCGGTGCAGCGTTTCGATAATGACGTCCTGCCACTCAGCGCGGCGGAGAGGCTGGCCGAGCCGGGTGGCCTGCAGCGACTGTTCCAGGCGGTCGAGGTGGGCATCCAGCCGAAAGAGCGAGCCTTTCCAGGCGGAAACGACATCGAATACGCCGTCTCCGAGGAGGAAACCCTGATCGAGCACCGAAATATGAGCCTCCGACAGCGGCCGGTAGGCTCCGTTGATGTAGAGGATCGGCTCCTCGTTCATCGTCATCCTCCGCTCGACGGCGCTTTGTAGTCGATCGATTGCGCCACCTTCATGGCGGCGACCGCCTCATCCATCGAGTACAGCGGCGTCACGAACGTGTTTCCAACATCGCCGGCGACATCCGCCATGGCGACGGCCATGGCGTGCACATCGCTTTCGAGCTCGACGATGATGACGGCGTCCCACTCGCCAAACGTGAAGTAGAAATCGACCAGCCGTCCGCCGAGTTTCTCCATGATGACACTCGCCTGGGGGATGCGGTCCTGTGGGTTCGAAACGAGGCCCCGCGTGCTCGCGACGTTGTATTTGATTTGGATCATGAAGCGACGCATCGGGCCTCCCTGGGTCCCGTCTAAAGTATCATGACGGAACGCGGAGGAAGCATGCACGTCGGCGTCATGATCTCATTTCAAAACCATTGGAACAGCCCGCGCCCCGATCGGGAGATCTACGAGAACGAGCTGCGCATCGCGGGCCTCGTCGAGCCGCTGGGATTTGACTCGATCTGGAGTCTCGAGCACCACTTTACGGACTACACCCTGTGTCCCAACCCGATCCAGTTCGGGGCCTACATGGCGGGGCGAACGCGGCGAATACAGCTCGGTACGGCGGCGGTGATTCTGCCCTGGCACAAAGACCCGCTTCGGGTCGCCACCGATTTCGCCATGCTCGACAACTTGTCCGGCGGGCGTGCTCTGGTGGGTCTCGGGCGCGGAATCGGGCGCGTCGAGTACGAAGGCTTCGGGATCGACATGAGCGAATCGCGCGAGCGCTGGGAGGAGTCGCTGGGAATGATCCTCGGCGGGCTCGAAACCGGAACCATGGCCGCCCATCAAGGCAAGTACTACCAGCAGGTCGAGCGGCCGATTCGCCCCGCCCCGTTTGGCGACATTCGCGACAAGCTCTTCATCGTCTCGATGTCTCCCGACACCATCCCCTACGTCGCGGAATACGGCGCGGCGTTCATGACCTTTGCGATCGCTCCTTGGGAGCGGCGCTCGAAGGACGTCAAGCACTACCAGGAGCTGTTCGAGGCGAAGCATCAGCGCCCCGCTCCGCCGATCTCGGCAAACATGTTCGTATACGTCGACCAAGACTCGAGCAAGGCGAAGGAAATGGCGACGAAGTACATCGGTGATTACTGGCAATCGGCGGTGCAGCACTACGAAATGACCGGCGACCACTTCGCCGCGGCCGGCAAGAGCTACGAGTTCTACGCAAAGTCCGCGACGGCGCTGCGGGACCACTCCGACGCGGTGACCCAAGGCTATATCGACAACCAGATCTGGGGCACGCCCGCGGACTGCATCGAAAAGATCCGGGCCATCACGGATCTGTGCGGGGAGATCCAAATCAACTGCCAGTTCTGCTACGCCGGCATGCCCTACGACGTGGCTGAGCAGAACATGCGGGTCTTCGCGCGGGACGTCCTTCCGACTTTGAAGGCCTCGTGAGACCGGACCGGAGTTACCAGGTGATTTTCTCGGGATCGCCCTTGTAGAGCGTTCGGACGAACGCGATCACTTTCCAGGCCTGGTCTTCGTCGATGATTTCCGCGAAGGCCGGCATCGCGGCCCGGCCTTCCATCAGTTGTTTGAGGAGGCTCTCGTCGCCCCCGTCACCTTGTTCCCAGCGATCGTCATTGATGCTCGGACCCATTCCGCCGCCGCCCGCAGCCCCGTGGCATGCGTAGCAGTTGAGGCGCTTGTAGAGCTTGGCCCCCTCCGCGATGGCTTCCTCGTTCCCGGTGTACGGATTCTTGCGCGGGGCTTCGGCCGCACCGGCGAGCGCGATGACGGACGCCGCGACGAGGAGGAGAAAGGGAAGCGGTCGCCGCATCAACGGCCTCTCTCGAGGGTGGGGATGCCGAATCGTTCGAGGATCCCTGCGACGGCCTGCTGGCGGCTGCGGAGCACCTCGTCGATCGCCCGGTGAAGGGCTTCGTCGGCGGGTCGCACCGCGATCGCCATGTCGTAGCGAAAGGGCAGTGTCGCTGTTTCCTCCGACGGAGGAACGAAACGCATCCGTAGCGGCTTGGGCTGATCGCGTCGGAAGAACCCCGCGATGGGGCCCCAGACGATCGCCACATCGACCTCCCCGCTTCCCACGGCGTCGACCAGCGCTCGAGGCGGACTGTCCGTCCCGTAGTCGCCGAACACGCTGTATCCCACCACGTTGTCGACAATCCCGCGGTCGGAGAGGGCGTGGGCGGGCGGGCTGTTCGCGTAGTCGTCGCCGATCAGATGCACGCCCACTCGGACGTCACGCAAGACGTCGGAATTCAGCGATTCCGGCTCAACTCCCGATCCTTCTCGCGAAAGAAAGACGTACCCGGATCGGTAGTAGGGCCTCGTGGTGAGAACGCGATCGAGACCGGCTGGAACTCCCATGACCGCGTCGCAGTGCCCGTCGCGCAGCTGCCGTAAGAAGCCGCGTCGTTGCGGCCACCACAGGTAGGTGACCTCGCGGGATAGGCCCTCGCCCACGAGCTTCGCCAGCTCGTTCTCGAACCCTTGGGCTTTCCGGTTCGAATACGGCAGCCCGTTGGGATCGGCGCAGACCCTGAGCGGCTCGGCGTTCGCACTGTTCGTGAGCACCAAACACGCGGCAGCGAGCCACGCGCCGAGCGCTCCGGACCGACCCACCTCGTTTAGCGGCTGGCGGTAGTCAGCGCGTCGTCGAGCGCGAAGACGTACAGCGTGCCGCCCTTGGCCGTGTCTTTCGGGAGGTCGCCAAACGCGCCGATCGCCCCCAGGGCCGCGGTCGGGTCGTCGGTCGCGAGATCCGCGGCCACAACCAACCCGGACCAGCCGCCCACGCCCGACAGCACGGCGACGTACTGCTTGCCGTCGGGTCCACGGTAGGTCATCGGCGCCGCGATGATTCCCGAGCCCGCCTTGAACTTCCAGAGTTCCTCGCCGCTGCGCGCATCCACGGCTTTGAACCAGCCGTCCATGGTCCCGTAGAAGACGACGTCACCAGCCGTCACCAGAGCGCCACTCCACGCGGCCCACTTCTCCTTGATGCCCCACTTCTTGGTGCCGGTCGTAGCGTCCCAGGCCATGAATTCGCCGCGGTTTCCACCCGGGCCGGGGAACATCTTCACAATCGCACCCACATACGGGACACCTGCGATGTAGGAGACCTCGGTTCCCTCGTAGTCCATGCAGATATTGTTGGTCGGCACGTAGAAGAGCTTCGTACGCGGTGAGTACGCCGAGGGCTGCTGGTCCTTCGCGCCCATTGCGCCGGGGCAGATGCCTTTCGTGTTGACGTCCTGCTTCGTGCGCTTTTCCGGGTTTTCGACGGGCACGCCCGTCGCGAGATCCACCGATTTGGCCCAGTTCACCTCGGCGAATTTGTCGGCGCGGAGCACTTTGCCGTTGGTTCGATCGATCGCGTAGGCGAACCCGTTGCGATCGAAGTGAACGAGCGCCTTGTGGGTCTTTCCGTCGAGATCGAGATCGACGAGGATGTTTTCGTTGATGCCGTCGTAATCCCACGCGTCGTGGGGTGTCATTTGGTACGCCCAACGCGCTTCGCCCGTGTCGGGGTTGCGCGCGAAGATCGACATCGACCACTTGTTCTCACCCGGACGCTGGTCCGGGTTCCAAGCGCCGGGATTGCCCGTGCCGTGATAGAAGAGATCGAGTTCTTCGTCGTAGCTGTACCAGCCCCAAGTGGTACCGCCGCCGCGCTTCCACTCGTCGCCCTTCCAGGTCGATACGCCGAGATCCTTGCCCTGGTGGGACGGATACGGCGACGCGAAGTCCGCTCCGATACCGACTTCGTCGTCGGGGCCGGTGCTGTATCGCCGCCAGATCTGCTTGCCGGTCTTGACGTCGTTCGCGGTCACGAAACCGCGCACGCCGAACTCACCGCCGCTGATGCCGGTGATCACCTTGTCGCGCACGACGAGAGGCACCATGGTGATGGTTTGACCCTTCTTGTGGTCCCCCTGCTTGACGCGCCACACGACCTCACCGGTTTCGGCATCGAGAGCGACGGTGTGGGTGTCGAGCTGGTTGAAGAAGATTTTGCCGTCGGCGTAGGCCACGCCGCGGTTCACGACATCGCAGCACGCGATGGGGATGACGCTCTCATCTTGTTCCGGGACGTGCTTCCACTTGAGTGCCGGGCCGGGCTTCGTGAGATCGAGCGCGAAGACGTGGTTCGGGAACGCGGTGACCAGATACATCGTGTCGTCGATGACCAGCGGCGCGCCTTCGTGCCCGCGCAGGACACCTGTCGACAGCGTCCAGGCCGCGCGAAGATTCTTGACGTTGTCGGCTTTGATGTCGGCGAGTTCACTGAAGCGCGTCAGTGCGTAGTCTTTTCCCGGGAGCGGCCATTCGCCTGCGCTGTCGGCGGTCGCGACGACCGGCGCGGTGACCATGCAGGCAGCGAAAAACACGACGAGGCACGAGAGCTTGCGTTCCATGGAACCCTCCCAGTGGGTGATGCCTCGTCACCCTACGCCTCGAACAAGAAGGGGTCAATCGGCTTCGCGACGCTTCAGAGGGCCTCGTAGACGGCGGATTCGAATGCTTGGAAAGCCGACACCGAGCCGGCGTCGTAGAACGGCAGGATCTGCGACAGGTAGACGCCTGTCACACCCCGATGAGTGTCGATCCAGTAGTACGAGTTGAAGATGCCGGCCCAGGCGAGGCTTCCGGCCGAGCGGCCGGTCGGGAGCGGATCGTTCGTGACGACGAAACCCAAGCCGTGTCCACAGCCTGCGAAGTCGGCGACATCGTTGGCCAGCTCGGGAGCGGAACTCTTGAACTCGCCCAACGCCAGGGGTGCGATGTGGTCTCGCCCCGCCTCGGTGCACAGGCTTTCGCCGAGGATCCGAGACCCGTCAAGCTCCCCGCCTCGCAACACCGCTTGGAGGAAGCGCAGGTAGTCGCCAGCTGTGGAGTAGAGGCCGTGGCCACCGGCGTGGAACGGGACGTCCGGGGGTGCGGCGTCGGGATCTTCGACGAGACCGCCGTCGGGTGTCCGGTGATGCAAGGTGATCACACGCCCGTGCTTCTCGGCGGGAACGTTGAAGTGGGTATCGGTCATTCCGAGCGGCGCGAAAATGTGCTCGTCGAAGTAATCCCCCAAGCGCTGATCGCTCAAGGTTTCCACCAGTTGTCCCGCCCAATCCGTATTGATCCCGTATTCCCAAGCGGTGCCCGGGTCTCGAATGAGCGGAGCCTCCATGAACGCATCCGTGCCTTCGAAGGGATCGCCCATCATCTGCAATTGCTGGGCTTGGGCGAGGTCGGCGCTGAGAAACGAATAACCGAACCCCGCCGTGTGAGTGAGGAGCTGGCGCAGTGTGATCGTTCCTCGGACGGGCCGCAGCCTCGCCTTGCCACGGTCGTCGAAACCCTCGAGCAGCTGTCGCTTACCGATCTCGGGCAGGATCCGGCTCACGTCGTCATCGAGCCCCACGCGACCTGCCTCGACCAACTGGAGCGCGGCGAACGTGGTGATCGCTTTGGTCATCGAAGCGATTCGGAAGATCGAGTCGCTTCTCAACGGGTCGCCACCGGCGACGCACCGGTTTCCCGCTGCGCCGCAGAAACGGACGCCATCTCTCGTTGCGAACGCTGCGGCAACCGCGGGAACACGGCCATCGGCCACGGCGTTATCGAGGACTTGCTGTACGTCCGTCACGGTGGTCTCCTCCGCTGCTAGCCCATTCGATGGAGCGCGCAGAGCTTGTTGCCGTCGGGATCCCGCAAGTACGCGAGGTAGAGCGGACCGAACCCGCCCTCTCGAACCCCCGGCGGATCCTCGATGCTGGTGCCGCCGTTGCTCTCGCCGGCCTTGTGCCACGCGTCGACCTCGGCCTGCGACGAGCACGCAATGCCGATGGTTCCGCCATTCGCGTGTGTCGCGGACTTCCCATCGATCGGCTCTGTGACGAGGAACAGCCCGTCGTTGTGCATGTAGATCAGCCGATTCTTGTCGTCGACCGTCGCCGGCTGGCCACCCAGCGCTCCGAACAAGGCGTCGTAGAACTTCTTCGAACGATCGATGTCGTTGCTACCGACCATGACGTGTGAAAACACTTCGCACTCTCCTCACTCAGCCCCCGCCGCATCATCGTGCAGCAGATTCGGCCGAGGGGCCAGTGCGTGTTTTTTGCACGTGTGGTGCCCGGCGTCTAGCCCTGGCAGCTCTCACTCGGCCAACCGAACCAACGCCGGTGGACTCTGGGATAGACGGCCGTGCCGAGTAGGAGACCCACCACGGTGATGAGGGCGAGCAGACGACCCTCGCCGATTTGCACCCACGCGATCGACGGGCACGCGCCGGAAAGGGCCCATCCCGCGCCAAACAGCAGTCCGCCGGGGATGGTCCCGGCGTGAACTTTTCGCGGCGCATGTTGCCCGGCGGAAGGAATGAATCGAAATGCGATCCCGATCCCTGCGACGCCCGCGGCGAACGACAACGTCAGCCGCCAATCCTGGAACGTGAACATGCGATGAACTTCGCCGAACTCCGAGAACCCGATACGGCTGAGCGCGAAACCCATCATGAGGCCGAGGCACCCGGTCAAGACGTGGCAGGGAATCCGCACGCTCAAAGCGAGCTCTTGATCAGGAAGGACACCGCGGCGCCCCCGGCGAAGAATGCCGCGGTGGCGAGGAAGCTTCCGGGCTGAAGCCGGCCCAAGCCCGAGAGGCCGTGGCCCGAGGTACAGCCGCCCGCCATGCGACCTCCGAAACCGACGAGAAAGCCGCCGGCCAGCGCCGCCATGACCCCGAAGGCCCCGGTGCCCATCAACTCCTCGAAACGCGTTCCGAGGCTCCACGTGCCGGCGCCCGTCGGTGGACCGTGTAGGAAGGCCGCGAGGGTCCCTCCCAGCATGAGCGCGACGATGAAGGTGGCCCCTGCGGAAACCGGCAACCGAATTCTGGGGGACGCTCCGCAGGAGGTCGAAGCGGGAACGCCTCCGGTGAGCTCGGGCGGGAGCTCCATATCGCCGAACTGCGCCCGCGTCGCCGCGAGCAACTTCTCGTCGAGTCCGCCGCTCGAGAGTTCGATCTCTCGCGCCCGGTCCCGCTCATCTTCTCTCCAGCGTCCGATGCGCGCGAGCATTCCCGAGACGGTCAAGAGCCGTCCCGAGACCGCGACATGGATGATGCAGACGATGGCCAGGGCGGCACCGCCGAGCCACCAGGGCCAGTAGACGAGTGTGGCCCCGTCGCTCAAGCCTCGCCCTCCGCGAGCTCTTCCCCGTTCGGCAAGAGGGTCGGCGACGGCAGCTCGCCACGGCAGTTCATCTGGTAGCGGACGCAATCTTCGTAGCGTCCCTCACAGAAGTAGATCTGCCACACGCGCAAAACGGAAGTGAGCTTGAACCGCTCAAAGAGCGGGCAGTCTTCGGCGTGGGAGCACTTCTTCGACATCTCGGGTCCGCTTCGGAAGTCGCGGACGCGAACTTGACCGGCCGAGATAGAAACCCGGGGTGCGTCAGGCTTTTTCCCGACTCGTTATCCACTGAATCAACGCGTCACCGGGCATCGCTTTCGCGAACAACCAGCCCTGCAGCTCGGCGCACCCGCGCGCGGACAAGAACTCCTGGTGTGCCTCGGTCTCAACGCCCTCCGCGACCACGGGGACGTCGAGTGAGTCCGCCATGCCGAGGATGGCGGACACGATGGCGACGTCCTCGGCGTCATCCGGGAGACCGCGGACGAAGCTCCGATCGATTTTGAGGCGACTGATCGGCATCCGTTTGACAAGCGACAGGGAGGAGTAGCCGGTTCCGAAATCGTCGAGGGCGAATCCGACGCCCAGCCCGGCGAGAGCGCGAATGTGTTCCCACAACTCTTCCGAGTCGGCCATCAGAACCGTCTCCGTGATCTCGAATTCGATGCTCCGGGTCGCCACCGACGAAGCGGATAAACGGCGGGCAAGCTCATGGATAAAGGCGACGTTCTCGAGCTGTTTCGGGGAAATGTTGAGAGACAGCCGGAAATCGGGACCGAGGCGATCGCGGTTTTCCGACAGCCAGGCGAGTGAGGTTTCGAGAGTGAACTCGCCGACATCCTCGATCAGTCCGGTCCGCTCACAGATCGGGATGAATTCCGCGGGAGAGACGGCCCCGCGTTCTTTGTGAGTCCAGCGCAGGAGTGCCTCGGCTCCGGTGACGCGACCCGAGACGCCGCACAGGATCGGCTGGAAATGCACTTCGAGCTCGCCCTGGGCGACCGCCCGGTGGAGATCGGCCTCGAGCGAGATCGGGTCGGGTTCCTGCATGTGCGGCGAGAACCGAAGGAAGCCGGCTTTCCCTCGGGCTTTCGCGGCGTACATCGCGGCGTCGGCGCTGGTGATCACGCCTTCGATGTCTTCGGCATCGGTCGGATAGATCGCGATCCCGATGCTCGCGCCGACAAAGACCTCTCGTCCGGCGACGTCGAACGGTTTCGCGAGTTGTTGGAGGATCCGCTGCGCGACGATCTCGGCATTCTTCGGATCCTCGATCTCGTCCAAGATGACGCTGAACTCATCGCCGCCGAGTCGCGAGAGTCCGCTCGAATAGCCTCGACAAGCGCTATCGCTGTGCCGGATCGCTCGGCTCAAGCGTCGGGCGACTTCGCACAGCAGCTGATCTCCGCCGGCATGGCCCATCCCATCGTTGATGCGCTTGAACCCGTTGAGGTCGATGTAGAGCACCGCACAGACGCGATCGTGCTCTCGACAATTTCCGAGTGTCGACTCGAGCAGCATCCTGAACGCCCGACGATTCGGCAGCCCCGTGAGCTCGTCGAGCTCTGCGGCGCGGCGTAGCGAGTCCCGGGTGCGGACCCGCGTCGCGGCGTGGCCGAGCTGCGCCGCGACGGAACGCAACACCCGATCCGCGTCGGCGGCACTGCTGACCTCGGCGAGGAATGAGACGCGTAGCGTCCCGAGGACGTCGTCGGACCAGGAGATCGGGAATTCGGCTCCGGCAAAGTCCGCCATCCGCGGAGCGTTCGCATCCGGGAACGCAAACAGGATCGGCTCCCCGGGATCGTTCGAGGAAAGCTCGATCTCAGCGCGCGCGAGGGAGAGGTTCTCCACGATCGCTTTGAGGATCTGCTTTGAAAGGTCCTCGAGGGAAAGGTCGCGACTCGCAATGGTGCTCAGCTCGAGAAGGAGCGTCGCCGTAGCGCTTTCGGTGCGTTCGATCCGCAGGAGGGTGTCGAGCTCTGCCTCGGTCGCGCGTTGGAGGCGCCCCCAGGCGAAGCACAGGACTGCGACGACCGAGATCCCCGTGACGGCGTTGGACAGTGCCAGCGCGTCCTCGGCGGGGAGTCCGCACGCGCCTCCGTGTGCCGCGTATAGGAGGATGGCCGTCGTGCAGCCGAGTACGGCCCAAACCAGGGAGTCGCGAACTCCGACGATCACCGCACCCGCCAGAGGAACCGCCGACAACCAGCCCAACGCGTTCGAATGGAGTCCCCCCAGCGCGACGATGTTGGCGGCGCACAATCCGAACAAGACTGCGCAACCGAGTCGACCGGCCAGGACATGGTCCTCGGTTCGATGGAGTACGGCGAGTGCGGCGGCCCAACCGATCAGTGAAAGGCTGTAGGCCAGCGCTGCGGACGGCCCGAGGTACCAACCCCAGGCGATCCCAAGGGGGATGCACAGGCCCATGGCGAGCCACAGCAGGAGTCTCAACTGTCGAGCGCTGCGTCCCGCACCTCGGGTCTCGACGTAGCGTCTCTGTGTTTCCGCTTCCATCCTGCGGAGCCACATCGGCAGAACGGAGCTGCGTCTCGATCCGGGAATCGCACTCGCTACTGCAGGTAGTTTGCACCTCCGATCCGCCCCGCTTTAGGGTCGATCCGCACGTGAACGACCGCGACCCGGTCCGCCGCTAGGGCGCGTTCGAGCGCGGGCCGGATGTCTGCGGGCGCTTCGACGTACTCTGCATGACCGCCGACCATCTCGGCGATCTTCTCGTAGCGAGCCGGCAGCAGCGCGGCGATCGGCGGAGCGCCCGCGGGCAACATGCGATCTTGGATGCCGTGTCCCGCGATGCCTTCGTTATTCGCGACCACCAGGACCGGTTTCGCGCCGACCCGCGCGGCGGTCTCGACAACCATCGCGGCGGCACCGAATGCGTAGTCGCCGAGTACGGCCACGGTCGGTCGATCCGGGTGCGCGAGGCTCGCACCGACCGCATACGGCGCTCCGACGCCCATGCAGCCCGTGGTACCGGCGTTGAGGCGTCCGCGGTTCACGTAGCTGGGTAGCACCGCGCGGCACACGCCCATGATCGTCTCTCCCTCGGCGACGAGGGTCGCATCGCGCGGCGCCACAGCTCGAACCTCCGAAACGAGCCGATACGGATTGATCGGGATCGAATCGTCCTGAAGTGCCGTGCGTAGTTTTTCCTCATTTTGCGCGGTCTTTGCGCGGAGCTCCTCGAGCCAATGCTCAGATTTGGTCCGCAAGCCCTTTCCCTGCATCGCGTCCGCCAGTTCGTCGGCAGTCGCACCGGCGTCCGCGACGACACCGAGGGACAACGGGGCGCCCGAAGCCATCTCCTCGGCTTCGACGTCGACTTGGATCAATCGGGCTTCCGGGTGGAAGCGGCGTCCGTGGCCGAAGATCCAGTTGAAGCGCCCCCCGAACATCACGACGACGTCCGCCGCTCCGAGCGCCGCAGACCGCGCGCCCCCGACGAAATTCGGGTGGTCGTCGGGTAGCGTTCCCCGAGCCATGGGCGAGCACAGGTACGGGATGCCCAGATCGACGATGCGTTGCAGCGACGGTCCCGCGTCGGCCCAGGCCGCCCCCTTCCCTACCACGATGAGCGGACGCTCCGCCGACGCCAGCGCTTCCGCGATCTGATCGACGGCGGCGGGCGACGGATAGGCGCGCGTCACGTCCGCGGCGTCGCGATAGCGCGCCTTCGCTTCCGGGATCTCGGCGGCCACGACGTCGCCGGGGAAGTCGAGGTACACGCCGCCCGGGCGGCCTTCCAGCGCTTTGCAGAGCGCGAGATGGATCCATTCACCGATTCGCTCGGTTGCGTCGACCCGTCCGACCCACTTGCAACCGGCTTGTGTCAGGGCGACTTGGTCCGCTTCTTGGAAGCCGCCCAGACCCGTCGTTTGACGAAACGCCGAGCCACCGAGAACCACGAGCGGCATCGCGCTCTGAGTCGCGACGTAAAGCGGGGTGAGCGTGTTCGTCGCGGCGGGCCCGGAACCGACGATCAGCACCCCGGGGCGTTTCTTTTGGTAGCCCCAAGCGGATGCCATGAAACCGCCGTTCATTTCGTGGCGACAGCCGATGACCTGGAGCCCCTCTTCCTGCGCCCCGGCGAAGACCTCGATCATGGGTCCGGCCACAACACCGAAGACGGTAGAGATCCCGGCTCGAGCTAATTGTCGGCCGGCCACCTGACCGCCGTGAATGGTTGCCATATCGATCCTCCCGGAGGTTTCCGTCCCGCGCGCATTCTCGCAGAAAGTCTGCGCGGACAGGGTACTCTGACGCGGTGGAGCTACCTCCGAGCCGGACGTTCTTGACGCTCCTTCGCGAGGTTGCCGAGCGGGCGCCGACGCGCCCTGCCGTGGTCACGTCGACCGAGCGCGTCTCTTACGGCGATCTCCTCGCGCTGTCCACCGCCCGGGCGCGCCAATTTGCGGACGACGGACTCGAACGAGGGGACCGGGTCGCGGCCTGGATGACCAACCGGGTCGCGTGGCTCGAGTTGTTGTTCGCGACGACCGCATGCGGAGCGACCCTCGTGCCCTTCAGCACGTGGTCCACACGCGACGAGTTGCGGTTCCTGTTGAAGGATTCCGCGGTTCGCTGGTGTTTCGCGCAGAGCGTCCTTGCCGAACGCGATTTCCGGGAGGATCTCGAAAGCCTGCGGGAAGAGACGCCTGCTCTCGAGCGAGTGGTCTTTCTCAGCGAGATGTCCGAAGCGCCTCCGCGGGATTTCGTCGATCGAGGACAGCCCGGAGACCCCGCGCTCCTCTTGTACACGTCCGGGTCGAGCGCCCGTCCCAAGGCGGTGCCGCTACAGCACGGCCCAGCGATCGAAAACGGTTTTCACATCGGCGAGCGCCAAGGGCTTTCCGAGCGCGACGCGGTGCTCGTGCCGGTGCCTTTGTTCTGGTCCTACGGATGCATCAACGCGTTACCGGCGATCCTGACCCACGGTGCGACCATGGTGCTTCCCTCGGTCTTCGAACCCTCGCAGGCACTCGAGCTGATCGAATCCGAGCGCTGCACGGCCATCTACACGTTGCCCGCCATCACGAATGCGCTGATCTCCGCGCCCGCGTTTCGCCCGGAACGCACCGCGAGCCTGCGCACGGGGCTGACGATCGGAACGCCAGAAGACATACGGAGAGCGGCGCGCGAGCTGGGCGCGAAGGAGATCTGCAATATCTACGGCAGCACCGAGTGCTACGGGAATTGCTGCGTCACGCCCCACCATTGGCCGCTCGAGCGCCGCGCCGAGAGCCAGGGCCCGCCGCTCCCCGGGATGGAGCTGCGAATTCGCGAAGCCGAAGGCGGTGCGATCGAGGTGCGAGGCCGCACGACGACCGGCTACGTCGGGGAAAGCGCTCGGCACAACGCCGAGGTGTTTACCCACGATGGTTTCTTCCGGACCGGAGACCTCGGGACCCTCGACGCAGGTGGCAGCCTTACCTTTACCGGACGCAGCCACGAGATGATCAAGCGCTCGGGCATCAACGTGGCGCCCGCGGACGTGGAGGAAGCCCTGCTTCGCCATCCCGAGGTCGCCATGGTCGGTGTGACTGGAACCCCCGATCCGCGCTGGGACGAAGCCATCATCGCGTTCGTCGTGCCGGTTCCCGGCGGGCAGCGGAACCCTAAAGTATTACTTGAGCATTGCCGCGATCTCTTGTCGCGATACAAGTGGCCTGACCACATCGAGCTGTGCGATTCCCTGCCGCTCACGGCGACGGGGAAACTCCTGCGGCGCGAGCTCAAGGCGCTGGCCGCGAATCTCCCTCGCGCCTAGTGCCCACCCGGTGGTCCATCCGGCCCTCTGGGGTGCCTACAAGGTCGCCCGAAACCCGCCCTTCGCGGTGATCGCTTTGGCTTCGGGGATCACGCGTTTCCCTGTGTGGTCGATTTGCTCGAGGAGCTCATCGACTTCGCCGCTCGGGCAGTCGAAGAACGCGACGACGTGGGTGTAGCCCGCCGCTGCGAACCGCTCGAGGTCCGCGAGAACCTGTTCCGGATGGCCGGAACAAATCGGGCGCCCGTCCTCGGGCAGCGGCCGCTCTGTGACGCGCATGGACGCGAGGGCCAGCATGCTGAACGTCGTCGGGTCGCGACCGAGTGCGTCGAGTTCGGAACGCACGATGTCCTGCAGGTTTGCGAAGCGGGCGGGATCCGCACCGGGGTCGAGGAAGATCGGATAGAGACCGTCGCAGTACTTGGCGGCGCGTCGGGCCCCCGCCGGTGCCACGCTACCGAAAATGATCGGCGGCCGTGGCCGCTGCACCGGTTTCGGGTCCATGGAGAGGTTTTCGAACGCGTAGTGCGCGCCGTCGAACGCGACCACGTCGTCGCAAAAGCAGCGCTTGTAGATCTCGATGCACTCCTCGGTCATCGCGCCGCGATCGCTGTGGGAGAGTCCGAGGGCCGTGAACTCTTCTTCCATCCAGCCAGCGCCCACGCCGAGGATGAGGCGCCCGTTCGAGAGCACGTCCACGGTGGCGAACTGTCGTGCGTCGTTGAGCGGTCCTCGATATGGCGCGATGAGGACGCTGGTGCCGAGCTTGAGCCGTGTCGTCGCCGCGGCGACAGCACCCATCAGCACAGCTGCGTCGAGCATGTTGTGGCGGCTCTGATAGGCCCGCGTTCGCGAGGCGTTCGCGACGTGTCCGCTGGTCGAGGCCTGGGGCATACAGACATGGTCCGGAAACCACATGGAGTGGAAACCGGCCGCTTCGGTGCATTGCGCGACTTCGACCGGACGCATGGCCGTCGCGTCGATGTGGTGAGCGAAAAAGTTCTCTCCGTGGCGGTAGCCCACCCCGTGACTGGTTGCGTAGATCCCGAGTTCCATCGTGGTCGCCCTTCGTGTACCCCCGACACGACGGTATGATGGGCGCGATGCCTCGATCCGTCGATATCGGCGCGAAACGCTATCGCTTTGACGATTTGAGAACGCTGCTCGCGAAGGCGAGCCCCCTGCGCTCGGGCGACCGACTCGCGGGCCTCGCTGCGGAGACGCACGAAGAGCGGGTCGCCGCCCGTTTCGCTTTGGCCGATGTACCGCTCGCGGCGTTTCTCGAGGAACCAGTGGTGCCTTACGAAGCCGACGAGGTCACGCGGCTCATCTTCGACAGCCATGATGCCGAGGCCTTCGCGCCCGTCGCGTCGCAAACCGTGGGAGAGTTCCGCGACTGGCTGCTCTCCGATGCGGCGACGCCGGAGATTCTCGAGTGTCTCTCCCCGGGGCTGACGCCCGAGATGGTGGCGGCCGTCTCCAAATTGATGCGCAATCAGGATCTCATCGGTGTCGCGCGGAAGGTTCGCGTCGTCACGGCATTCCGAAACACGATCGGTCTACCGGGCCGGTTGTCCGTCCGCCTTCAACCCAACCACCCGACGGACGATCTCGCTGGAGTGAGCGCCTCGATCGTCGACGGACTCCTTCTCGGTTGCGGCGACGCGGTCATCGGCGTGAACCCGGCGACCGATAGCCCCACCCGAACGGGGGACTTGCTCCGTCTGTTGGACGACCTCATCCAACGCTACGCGATTCCTACACAGTCGTGTGTTCTCGCCCATCTGACCACTTCCCTCGAAGTGATGGAGTCGGGGGCGCCCGTCGACTTGGTGTTCCAGTCCATCGCCGGAACGGAAGCGGCGAACGAAGCCTTCGGCATCTCGCTGGCGCTCCTCCGAGAAGCCCGCGAGGCGGCGTTGGCCCTCCAGCGCGGGACCGCGGGTGACAACGTCATGTATTTCGAGACGGGACAGGGAAGCGCGCTGTCGGCGCGCGCGCATCACGGGTGTGACCAGCAAACGATCGAAGCGCGCGCGTACGCAGTGGCGCGCGAGTTCGCTCCGCTCCTGACGAACACGGTGGTCGGTTTTATCGGCCCGGAATACCTGTACGACGGAAAACAGATCCTTCGAGCGGGCCTCGAAGACCACTTCTGCGGGAAGTTGCTCGGCGTTCCGATGGGTTGCGACGTCTGTTACACGAATCACGCCGAAGCGGATCAGGATGACATGGATATCCTGCTCACGGCCCTGGGGGTGGCCGGTTGCAACTTCGTCATGGGTGTACCCGGCGCCGACGACGTGATGCTCCACTACCAGAGCACGAGTTTTCACGACGCGCTCTCCCTGCGATCGATGCTCGGCTTGCGTCCGGCTCCGGAGTTCGAGGTCTGGCTCCACGAGCTAGAGATTCTCGATGGAGAGGGCCGCGTACGCCCTCGTCTCGCTTCGGGCGCCGCCGCGACTCGACTCCTCGAAGCGGCGGGCGGGCACTCGGATGGCGTCTGACCCCTGGACGCGCCTTCAAAGCCTGACACCTGCACGTGTTGGTCTCGGGCGCGTCGGAGACAGCCTCCCGACGCGAGCGCTTCTGGAGTTCGAACTCGCTCACGCGCGCGCCCGCGACGCGGTCTACGCGGAGCTCGACACCGAGCTGCTCGTCGGCGCGCTAGCGGCCGCGATGCCGGGGCGCGCGAGCCTTGTCGTGCGCAGCCGGGCCGACGACCGCAGCACCTATTTGCAGCGCCCCGATCTCGGCGCCTCCCTCCACCCCGAGGACGAATCGAAGCTCGCGCCCGGCGACTTCGACGTGACTTTCGTTTTGGCCGACGGCCTTTCGGCGACGGCGGTCCATGCGCACGCCGTCGCGACGCTGATGGAAGCGACGCGCTTGCTCGGATCCGTCTCGGTGGCGCCCTGGGTCGTCGCGTACCAAGCACGGGTCGCGCTGGGCGATCCCATCGGTGCGGCGCTCGCGGCGCGGCTCGTCGTGATGTTGATCGGGGAACGACCGGGGTTGTCGAGCCCGGACAGTCTCGGCGCTTACTTGACGTTCGATCCGCGGGCAGGTCGAACCGACGCCGAGCGCAATTGTATTTCGAATATCCGCACCGGCGGGCTTCCGCCTGCGGCCGCGGGGGCTCGGATTGCGGCGCTGGTAACGGAATCACTGCGCCGACGGGTCTCGGGCGTTGCACTCAAAGACCGTTCCGACGCCGCCCTCGCGATTGACCGCTAGCTCGGGATGATTCCCCCATCGACGTTTAGCGATTGCCCGGTGATGTTGCGCGCGGCGGGAGACGCGAGAAAAGCGACCATGGCGGCAATGTCCTCGGGGTCGTTTGCGCGGCGCAGTGGAATGAGCCGCGTCGCCTGGGCTTCGGCTTCCTCTTTCGTGATTCCCTTGTGTTCGGCTTGATAGTCGATGATCTCGTGGTAGAGGGACGTCCGCACGACCCCGGGACAGACGGCGTTCACGTTGATGTTGTGGCGAGCCAACTGCTGGGCCGCCGTTTTGGTCAGGCTGATCACCGCCCCTTTGCTCGCGGCGTAGATGGCGTTCGAGGTTCCGATGAAGCCACGCCCGGCGATCGAAGCGATGTTGATGATCACACCGCTTCGCCGGGGGATCATCACCTTGGCCGCTCGTTGGAGACAG
The DNA here is from genome assembly GCA_965223705.1 of Myxococcota bacterium. Classification (GTDB taxonomy): domain Bacteria; phylum Myxococcota_A; class UBA9160; order UBA9160; family UBA6930; genus UBA6930. Next base: position 2,338,939 of record OZ245015.1, read on the forward strand.
AAGAACACTCCTTTGACGTTCACCCGGTGAATCCGGTCGAAGTCGTCTTCGGTGAGATCCGTGATGTAGGCCCGACGGGTAATACCGGCGTTGTTGACGAGACAATCGAGCTGTCCGAAATGCTCGAGGGTCGTGCGGATCAGTCGGTCGATCTCCGCGACGTCCCCGACGTCTGCGGTCACCGGCAGCGCCTGACCGGCACCGCTCTCGCCAATCGACGTAGCCACCGCGCGCGCGGCGTCCGCGTCGATATCGGCGACGACCACACGGGCTCCCCCTGCCGCCAGTGCGTGGGCACAGGCGCTCCCGATGCCCTTCCCTCCCCCGGTGACGATGCTGACTCGTCCGGCGGGGTCGACGTCATGTTCAGAACTCATCGGTATCTAGGGCGCGCCCGGCGTCTCTAGGAACGCGACGCGTTCTCCCGCGAAGCTTCCCAGGTAGATCCGGTCGCCGATGTCCAGCGCGACGGTCGCCCCGCCAAAAGGCGCGCCTTCTCCGGCGAAGAGTTCGGTGGTCGCCCCGCTGGCCGGATCGATCGAAACGACTCCGAAGCGGATACCACAGTACGGCGTCGTGACGTGGTTGCACCCCAGTACGTCTTCAAGCTCGGTCCGATGCGAGGCCACGAGAAGCGCACCTTCGGGCGTCCAGCTCGAGTTGTCCGGTCCCTCCACCGAAGCCGTCCAGAGTTTTTTTCCGGTGCTCCGCTCGATGGCGACGACTTCGTCGCCCAAGTAGTAGTTCACGTAGAGAACGGAGCCGTCGGGCGAAACCGACACGCCGTTCGCCAACGCTCCCTCGGTGCCCGGGATCTTTCGCCAACCTCCGTCGGGAGTCCATTCGAGGACATGGCCCTGGATTTCGGGCCGACTGTCGATTTCGAGAAGGGCTTCGACGTTGGTTCCCCGGGGTGTCATGTGGCTCGCGACGAAGCCTCCACTGGGAAGCGCTGCGACGTCGTTGAGCCAGACGTGGTCCGGTGCGACCACGCAGCCTCGCCAACGCAGCGAGGGTTCGTGCTGCTTGGCGTCCCAGATCTGAAAGATCTCGATGGACTCGCGTTCCCCATGGTTGACCACCAAGAGCTGTGCCTTCGCCCCAGGGCCCGCACCCACGTGAATCCCATGCGGAGCGATGCGCTCGCCCAGGGCCGGACCGCAGCCTTCTGCGCCCCAAGGCGTCGTGACCTTGTCGATGTCGGCGGCGGGGTTCGGATACAAGATCTCGGTGTTGTTGTTCCGGCGGAGCAACTTGATCGTCCCCGAGCGTTCGCCGGTTACGCCGCCGTACTCGCTCACGATCATGATGTCACCACCGGGAAGGAGATCGATGTCCTCCGGCGCTTGGAAACCATCGATTACCGAGAGTTCCAGCGAGCTGGTGTCGGAACCCGAAGTTCCGCAAGCGAGAGTGAGCAAAGCCAGTAGGATCGCCGTTGCGACGTGTGTCATGGGGGCCTCCGCGAGCTATTCAACGCGGGCGCGAGGCGTCCCGTCAAGCGTCTTCGCGCCGTCGCGGCATGTCAGGAAATCGAGAAGGAGGCTCGGTTGTTGAGCGTGTCGCGGTCAAAGCCGGCGGCGCGCTTGTAACGCGCCGCGATCTCCTCGAGCTCGGAGCGACTGATCACGTCCTCAATGCGCTCGAAGCCGTCGGGTGCACGCTGCGCCACGATCTCCATACATTGCTCGGGACCGACTTGGCGGTTCAGCTCGACGATCTTTGCGGTGGCGGGCCGTCGCTCGTGCTCGTACGCCGCCAGCGCTGCGCCCGGGCTTGCGTCTTTCGCCAGATGCATCGCCAGGACGCGCGCGTCGAGGATCGCCTGGGACGCCCCGTTCGAGCCGACCGGATACATCGGATGGGCTGCATCACCGACCAGCGTCACCCGGCCCTTCCCCCAGGACGGCAGCGGATCGCGATCGACCATGGGGTACTGGAAGATCTGCTCCGCAGCTTCCGCGACTTCGGGGAAGTCGAGCCAGGGAAAGCGATACGCCCCGAAGTTTTCCAGCACGTCCGCGAGGTCCCCGGAATGCTCCCACTCCTGGGGCGGCATCTCGCGCTCGTTTTGCATGCGAACCTCGGCGACCCAGTTGATCAGCGCTTCGCCGCGCTCCCGGTGAGCGCGAGAGATCGGATAGACGACGATTCGGCGCGCGAAAGTTCCCGCCATCACCATTGATTTACCGTCGAGGAACGGTGCGCCCTCGCTGACGCCCCGCCACATGGTGACGCCGTTCCACTTCGGCGGCCCCTCGCCCGGATGGAGGAGCGCACGGACGCGCGAATGGATGCCGTCGGCTCCCACGAGCAGATCGCCGCTCGCGATGTGCTCACGGCCATCATGCCGGTTTTCGAAGACGGCTCGGATTCGATCGCCCGCTTGCTGAAACGCTTCGAAACGGTGGCCCGTAACGATCCGGTCCGCTCCCAGACGCTCAGCCGCCGCCTCGAACAGGATTCGAAGGAGCGCTCCTCGGTGGATGGAGAACTGTGGCCACCGGTAACCCGCGTCCGTCCCGCGCGCTTCTCGCCAGATTTCCTGGCCGTGCTTCGTGAAGTAGATGAGGTGAGCGGTCGGGATGGCTTCGGCGGCCAGCGCGTCTCGCAACCCGAGCTCGGTCAATTCGCGAACGGCATGGGGTAGCAGGTTGATCCCAACACCGAGTTCGCGCATGGCCGTCGCGGACTCGTAGACCGTCACGTCGTGAAGCCCTGCTGCATGAAGACTCAGCGCCGTTGCGAGTCCGCCAATCCCTCCCCCGGCGATGACGATGCGCATGAGTCAGATCACGTCGCGGCGCCGCAGAAAGCTCAGGCATGCATCGGCAAGGCGCTCGGGGCCTTCCATCATGATGAGATGCCCGATTCCTTTCGCGATTTCCCCTTCCGCGAGGCCGTTCGGAATTGCGGCGATCGTATCGAGCACGTCTTGATCGGGGATGTGATAGTCCGCTTCGCCCTTGTACAGAAACATCGGGCACTGAATTCGGTCGAGCAGGTCGCGAACGTCGTGATCGTTCCAGGCATCCATGTCGGCGACGCAGGTCTCCTGATAGGTCGCGCGATGCTGCCACTTCGACTCGATGACTTTGCGCTCTTCACACGGAAAGTACATGGCCGACGTGGACGCGTTGTCGACAAGGGCTGGGAACCCAGGGAACGAGTGAGGATCCGCGTAGCCGGATAGGAATGAGATCGAGCCCGTCGAGGCCGCGGACTCGAAGGCCATTCCCGCGCGTATCCCGTCCGGGTGGCGGCAAGCGATCTGAAGCGTCATGTCGCCGCCGATCCCGCTTCCACAGATCACAGGCTTCTCGTCCGGACGAACGGCTTGGACAAAGTCCCAGACCCACTCCGCGTAGTCGGCCATCTTGCGAAAAGGCTTCCAGTTCACGGGGTAGGACTTTGCGTGCCCGGGAAGGTCGGGGGCGATTGTATGGAAGCCTGCCTCGGCCATAATCGGCATGAAGTACTGCCATTGCAGGGAACAGGCCCACCCCATGTGGATACAGACCAAAGGAATTCCTTCGCCGCATTCGTCGTAGTAGGCGCGCGTATCCTGAACGGTCGTGTAGCGTCCCGTGATCTCGACGGACATGGTCAATTCCCTCCGTTCTTCGCCAGCAATTCGCGAATGGTAGAGAGCATCAAGTGAGTCGATTCATACATGCGGTTCGCTTGGATGAGATTCCCGTCGACGGTGATCGCGCCGGAGTCGAGTAGATGCCCTTGGGCGCGGGTTCCCCCCCCGAGAGCCCGCCAGATCTCAAGTGGCGCGGCGATCGTGTAATCCCAGCCGAGCGGATTGGCCATCGGGTAATAGGCCATATGATCGATGACCCGGCCGCCGTAGAGCTTGAGCCAGTAGCGCTCCTCACCGAATGCCAACACGACTTTGACGTCGGACCAGCGGCTGGCTTTCTCGAAGGCGTTGCTCTCATTCAGCGAACGCGTCAGGGCATCCACGAACTCAAGACTCGGGAATTTCATCAGTCGGCTCTCCGCTGCGATCGGGCGACCACCCTATCACAGGCGGATCACCCGCTGCGGCAAGCGGGCGGCAACTCGCGCCACCAAGAAGTCGTCGGGCGGCACTCACCAGCGATGCCGCGGAGGACGAGTCAGTGGTCGCAGGTCTGTTGATGTTCAGCGGACTCGCTTGCGTGGCGTATGGCCTCGCGATCTCGAGCCTCCGCGCCGTGGCGCCCGAGCGATTGGCGCGGCTCGCGCCGCTGCGCGCGCGCTTCGGCCGAAGTCGTGGCACGCTGATACACGGCCTGATGTTTACTTCGACTCCGATCGCACTCGGGATGTGGTTGACGTTCGAAGGGGCGATGCGCCTCTAGGTGGTGCGCTCGGCCGCGGCCTTGGCTTCCTCCGCGACGAAGCCGGGATACCCGCGCTCGGCCTCGCTCGTCAGTTGCTTGAAGTATTCGGGGCCTCCGACGTGCACCGCGAACTGACGGTGTTTGCCTTCGATGTTCGCGCCCGTGTACCACGAATCCGTCTGCGGAAAGAGCGTCTCGTTGGCGAAGGTGGCGACGTTCTCTCTCCACGCCTCTTCGACGCCCGGCGCCGGCTCCATCGCGCCGAGACCGTTTTCGCGCATGTGCTGGATGCAGTCGCGGATCCAGTTTCCTTCGAGCTCGGCTCCGAGGGGCATGTTGAACAACACGTTCGGGGACTCCGGACCGTGCACCATGAAGAGATTCGGGAAGCCCGGAATCGAGACCCCGAGGTAGGTCGAGAAGCGCTGGCTCCAGCGCTCTTGCAGCGTTACGCCGCCGCGTCCGCGCGGGTTGACGCGCAGTAGCGCACCGGTGATTGCGTCGTAGCCCGTGGCGAGGACCAGCATGTCGAGCTCGTGTTCGCCGCGCGCGGTCTTGAGCCCGGACGGCGTGATGCGCTCGATCGGATCTTCGCGGAGGTCGACCAGCGCGACATTGTCTCGGTTGTAGGTTTCGAAGTAGCCATCATCCAAAATCTGGCGTTTGGTCCCTAACATATAGTCAGGCATCAATTTTCTCGCGGTCGCAGGATCGTCTACGAGGTCGGCGATCTTCTCCTTGACGAAGCTCGAGATCGTCGCGTTCGCTTCTTTGTTCGTCAGCAGATCGTTGTAGCTGTCGAACAGCATGAAGAGTCCACCGTCTTGCCAAAGGCTTTCGTAGACCTCTCGACGTTTCTCCGGGGTATGGTCGAGCGCGGAGGTCGTTGCGAGCGGATACGGTGCGCCGATCGCCGATTCGTGCATACGGCTGCGCAGCTCCGGCCAGTTCTCTCGGGTCTCCTTCAAGTAGGCGGGATCCACCGGGCGGTTACCCGCCGGGATGCTGTACTGCGGGGTTCGTTGGAAGACCGTCAGGTGCTCGCAGGCCCGGGCGATGATCGGGATGGCCTGGACGCCGGACGAGCCGGTACCGATCACGCCGACGCGCTTCCCTTCGAAGGAGACGCCTTCGGGAGGCCACTGACCCGTGTGATGGAGTTCTCCAGTGAAGTCGTCGATCCCGGGAATGTTCGGTTTGTTCGCAGTCGACAAGCATCCCATCGCCGAGATCAGGTAAGGCGCGGAGAACACGGTGCCGTCGTCGGTGGTGACGTTCCAGCGCTGCAGGTCTTCATCGAACGCGGCGCTTCGAATCCAGGTTTCGAGCTGGACATCACGGAGCAGATCAAACTTTTCGGCCATGTACTCGAGGTATGCGAGCACTTCCGCTTGCGAGGGCTGGCGCTCCGCCCAGTCCCACTCTCGAAAGAGTTCTTCCGAAAACGTGTAGCCGTAGAACGGCGCGCTCGGGTAGTCGACGCGCGCACCCGGATAGCGGTTCCACCACCAGGTGCCGCCGACGCCCGCAGCGCCGTCGAAAACCCGCACGGCGAGGCCCAGCTCACGCAGGCGGTGGAGGACGTACAGGCCGCCGACGCCCGCGCCAATGACGATCGCGTCGAGCTCTCGCCGCTGCTCCGGCCGATGTTCTATTTGTGCGCTCGCCGCCATGGAAGAAACCTCGCGTTGAAAGCTTGAGTCGTCACTGCATCATACTCCGTACGCTCGGGTTCAACCGATGACGGATTCCTCCCGAAGCGTCGCGATCGCTGCGGGATCGAGGCCCAGCTCGGCCAGCACCTCGTCGGTGTGCTCGCCGTGTCCCGGCGCATGGGAACGGATACGGGTCGGCGTCGCGCTGAAGCGCGCCGGAGGACGCGCCGTGACCGTGCGTCCGGCGGTCGGGTGCTCGGCTTCGACCAGGATTTCGAGATGCCTCACCTGGGGGTCGGACATCGCCTCGGCTCGGTCGAGGACGGGTGCGCAGGGAACATCGACACTGCGCAGAGCCGTCAGCGCTTCTTCCGTGGTCAGGGTCCCGAGGGCGTCGCCGAAGGACGCCCGCATTTCGAGGGAGTGCCTCAGACGGCCGTTTCGCGTGGAGAACCGCGGATCCTCCGCGACATCCGGGCGGCCCACCGCCCGGGCCGCAGCCTGAAACTGGCCGTAGCTCACCCAAACCGCGGACAGTTGGCCGTCCTTCGTGTTGTAGGGCGCGTACCAAACGCTGTAGGTCGGAACCGGCTCTTCGTCGGGAAGAGATTCGTTCCAGTACACGTCGGGCCACATCCACGCGAGCAAAGCCTCGAGCATGCTGAGTTCGACGTGCTGGCCCCCCGCTCCGTTGAGTCGACCGATCAGCGCGCCCAAGGCGGCGTTCGCCGCCGTCATCGCCGTGGTCTTGTCCGCGATGACGCTCCGGACGAAGTCCCCGTTCTGCGTCGCCGCCATTCCGGCGATGCCCTGGACGATCGGGTCGTACACCGGTTGGCCCGCGTAGGGGCCGGTCGACCCGAACCCCGAGATCGAGACGTAGATCAAGTCGGGGTTTACGGCGGACAAGGCGTCGTAGCTGATACCCAGGCGCTCGGCGACGCCGGGTCGAAAATTCTGGAGGAAGATGTCGGACTCGGCGGCGAGCTGCTTCACGAGATCGATCGCGCGCGGCTCCCGCAAGTTCAACGCGATCCCCCGCTTGTTGCGCTGCATCGCTACCCAGACGCCCGACTGATCCCCCTTGACGGCGCCTGTCAGACGCATCGTGTCCGCGCCGTTGTGGCGCTCGATGAAAATTACTTCGGCGCCCATATCGGCCATGATGGAACTCGCCCAGGGGCCGGCCAGGACCGCCGAGGCATCGAGAACCTTGATGCCCGTCATGGGGCCGTTCTGAAATTTCGAGGCGTTGGTCACGGGCTCTCCTGCGCGTTTCGCGCTCCATCATACGGCAGCTCGGATTCGCTATCTTTTCGCTCGAGAGCAACCCCCCCGAGGAGTACCCGATGGCGACGACCTGGTCCGTGCAAGGCGAGTACATGGAAGCGTGCAGCTGCGATTTCTTGTGCCCCTGCCTGCCGACCAACTCCACGGGTCCGGCGACGCATGAGTTCTGCAAAGTCGCCCTCGCCTTTCAGATCGATCGCGGTTTCTTCGGTTCTGTGACACTCGATGGTGTCCGGTTCGTCCTGTTCGCCCAGTCGAAAGAGGTGATGGGAACCGGCGACTGGATCGGCGGCCTGGTGATCGACACCGCGGCGACAGACGCCCAAGCGGAAGCGATCGTCGCGATCAATTCAGCGGAGGGTGGCGGTCCGTTGGGGCACGTGGCGGCTCTCATCTCGGATTTCCGCGGCGTCGAGCGCCACCCGATCGTGTTTTCGCGCGAGGGCCGAACAGCGAGCGTTACGATCGCAGGGCTGCTCGATCAGTCCGTCGAAGGCGTCGAGAGCATGAGCGCTCCCGGGGAGAACATCGTCATCGAGAACACCGCACACCCGGTCAACTCGCGACTCAACCTCGCGAAGGCCGTGCGCAACGTGATCAACGCGTTTGGCATCCACTGGGACCGCGCCGAGAACACCAACGGACATTTCGCTCCGTTCGAGTGGGGCGGCGAAGCGGCGTGACTCCACCGGCTGGCTCGAGCCCTGGCAAGGCCCGAGGGCCGAGCTTTCAGTCCATCCGACAAATCTCCGGAGCTCTCGGACTCGCGCTTCTGGCGGTGGTCTGTTGGGCGGCGTTGGCGAGCGGTCACGCGGCCATGGCTCCCGACGCCACCGGGCCCGTCGCCTGGGTGATGCACCGGATGATGCGACCGGACGCGGCTCTTCCCTACATCGTTGCGGCGAGCGTGATGTGGATCGTGATGATGGTCGCGATGATGGCGCCCGCAGCGCTGCTCATGGTCGCGATATTTCGACGCATGCGTCGCAGCGATCGACCCGATCGAGACAGCTCGCTGTTTGCCTCCGGCTACTTGATCGGATGGTCCGCTTTCGGAGTGGTCGCAGCGGTACTTCAATGGTGGCTTCACCACAACGGCTGGATCAGCGGGATGGCCCTCGCCTCGAGCGGGACGATGACCGCCGCCCTCCTCATCGCAGCCGGTGCCTACCAGCTCACGCCGCTCAAGGAGGCGTGCCTCGCGCGCTGCCAAACGCCTATGGCCTTCTTCCTCGAGAACTGGCGGGAAGGCGCCCTTGGCGCTCTCCAGATGGGTCTGCGACACAGCGCGTTCTGCGTCGGCTGCTGTTGGGTGCTCATGCTTCTGATGTTCGCCGGCGGCGCGATGAGTCTCCTCACCATGGCTGCCCTGTGCGGTTTCGTGCTGGTGGAACGGCTGGCGCCCGCCGGGCCTTGGCTTCCGCGGGTGCCGGGCATCGCGCTCCTCGTGTGGGGCGTGGCGCTTCTCTTCGTCTAGTCCCGCGAAAACCGCGCGCGATAGCCCGCCGGCGATACAGCGAGGTCTCGGCGGAAGGTCCTGCGCATGGTCTCTGCGGTTCCGAACCCACACGCCGCGGCGATGCCTTCCAACCCCTCATCGCTCTCTTCGAGAAGTTGTCGCGCGCGTTCCAGTCGAATGCGCTGGACGTAGCGCGCCGGGGAATCTCCCGTCTGGTCTGTGAAGACCCGGACGAAGTGACGGGGGCTCATCCCGGCGCGGTGCGCCATCGCGTCGACACGATGATCGAGATCGGGGCGGCGCATCAGGGCGTCGAGCGCCGCGCGAATGCCTCGGTGTTGGGGCGCCGCGGTCCGCAACGCCTCGCTGAATTGCGACTGTCCCCCCGGTCGGCGAAGAAACATCACCAACGCGCGCGCGACGGCCAGGGAGAGTTCGCGGTCGTGGTCTTCTTCGACCAGCGCGAGCGCCAGATCGATGCCCGCGCTCACGCCGGCGGAGGTGTAGAGATCGTTGTCTTTGACGTAGAGGGCGTCCTTCTCCACCCGACATCGCGGGGCACGCGCCGCGAGCGCGCCCTGCGCCAGCCAGTGCGTGGTCGCTCGGCGATTGTCGAGCAACCCGAGGCGAGCGAGCACGAACGCGCCTGTACAAATGGAGACCACGCGCCGCGCACGCGCGGCAGCGCGTTCGCACCAAGCGAGGGCGTCGGCGTCGAAGGTCTGCTCGGCGAACGCCAGACCACCGGGCACAACGAGCGTGTCGATCGGGCCGCGGACTTTCGCGAACGCGGTGGTCTGTACGGTGACTCCCGTCGCCGTCGGCGTGGACCTCTCGGGCCCGGTCACGGAGATCCGGTAGCCGGGTGCGCGAGGGCGGTCGCCGGCGAGGATGTGTGTTGCGGCCGCAAAGACGTCGGCGGGCCCGGAGAGGTCGAGAAGCTGCGCACCGGGAAAGAGGACGAAGACGACGTGGCGGTCCGGCATCCCGACGAGTATGGCATAAATCGTTGGAGATATGTCATTTACGCCATCCCAGGATCTCACATAATGCCGTGAGATCGCGGAGGAGTGCGGATGGCCGTTGTCGAGAATCCCCGAAGTGCGTTGCCGGCGAAGCTGCGCGGGCTGCACCTCTTCCACTACGGAGCCGCGCCCTGCCCGCAGCGCGTTCGCTTCCTTCTCGCCGAGAAAGGCATCCGGCGCGCCGCCGATGTCCGCTGGGACTCGGAGGCCCGCGAAACCCTCGAAGCGCCCGCCGGGAGCTACATCGCCCGGGCGGTTTCCCTGCCACGGCAGCAGAACCTGACTCCCGGTTACGCCGCCGTACATCCGCACATGGTGGTCCCTGCCCTGGTTCACGACGGCGTGGTCCACATCGAATCCGTCGAGATCATGAACTACATCCACGACGAGCTGCCGGGCCCCTCCCTCGTTCCCGATGGCGTCGCGGGAGAAACGTGTCGGCGTCTCATCGCCGAGGCCGCGGCTCTTCAACCTTCTGTTCGACATGTCACGTATCGCTGGAGTCTCGGCGGAATCGCGAAACTCAAGCCCGAGAAGCAGGCCCAGGTGCGCGCCCTCGACGCTCCGGACTCGCCCGAACAGCTCGGCCGTTTCTACACGGATTTCAGCAACGACGAGATTCCCGAACGCGTGTTCGCGGGTCATGTCCTGAAGCTCGAAGCGGGTTTCGGCCGCGTGGACGCGCTCCTCGCAAGCGACGGGCGGACTTGGGTCACCGGCGAGCGCTTCTCCATGGCGGACATCCTTTGGTCGGTCAAGACACTTCGTCTGTTCGAGGCGGGCTACCCGTTCGGCGAGCGCTTTCCGACGTTGTCGGCATGGTTTGACCGGGTTCGGGCGCGCCCGGGTTTTCGCGAAGCGATCTGGCGTGACGTCCGCGTGATGTCCCGCGTCTTTCGACTGCGGGGCACGATCCAGAATTACTTCGGCCGTGGTTTGCGTGCCGCGCTGGCCACACCTTAGGAGGTGCTATGTCGAAATTGAAAGTCGGTGTCTACCTGTTCGAAAACATGACCATGCTGGACGGGTTCGCTCCACTGCAGTTCTTCGCGTTCGTCGAGGACTTCGAGACGTTCACGTTCGCCAAGACGCGAGAGCCGGTACGAGGTGACGCAGGGGCCCTTCTGACCCCCGACTACGGCTTTTCGGATTGTCCGGAGATCGATGTTCTGGTCGTCGGCGGCGGGGGAGACCTGCTGCCGCAGCTCCGAGATCGCGAGGCGGTCGAGTTCTTGGCGAAAGCGGGTGAAGGCGCGCGCTACGTGACCTCGGTGTGTTCTGGCGCCCTGCTACTTGCGGAAGCGGGCCTCCTCAAGGGCCACCGCGCCGCGACACATTGGGCCTACACGGAACTCCTCGCCGCATATCCCGACGTCACGGTGGTCGACGAGCGGGTGTGCGTCGATCGCAATCGCATCACCGGGGGCGGCGTGACGGCGGGAATCGATTTCGCCTTGACGGCGATTGCCGAGATCGCGAACCCCACCGAAGCGCAGGCGCTCCAGCTGATGTTCGAGTATCGCCCGGCGCCGCCGTTTGATGCGGGATCACCCGAGACGGCACCGCCGGAGATCTCCGCCGCAGTCCGCGCGCGGGCGGCGGAGATCACCGCGCCGGCGATGGCCCATATCCGCGGTTAGGCCTGCGCGATGAAGAAGCTGTTCGCGCGATCTTCGCGGACACCGGTGACTTCGATCTCGGCGAAACCCGCGGCCTTGAGATACTCGATCGTCTTCTGCTCGCCCCACGCGGCGCCGAGTCCCTCACCCCCATAGGCGAGTGAGACCTGCATGCAGTGCATGGTCGAGATCGTGTACAGGAACGGTGCCATCGGCTCATCGAGCATGTCGGCGAGATCGCTCGATGCCTTGGGCTCGACGCACAGGTACGTCCCCCCGGGCCGCAACATGCGGTGGATCGCGGCCAGGACGGTCGCGGGATGCGCCTGATCGTGGATGGCATCGAAGGTCGTCACGAGATCGAAGGCCTGCTCCTCGTTGAGCTTCGCCGCGTCGGCGACTTCGAATCGGACGTTTTCGACGCCGCGTTCGCGGGCGCGCTCCCGCGCGTCGGCAACGGCCTGCTCGGAGAAGTCGAATCCCACGAATTGGCTCTTCGGGAAGGCTTCGGCGAGGAGGCATAGGGCCAAGCCCGTGCCGCACCCGACGTCGGCCACGTCGACGCCGGCGGCCAGCCGCTCCGCGCCTCCGGGCAAAATCGGAACGACGGCATCGATCAGCGTGCGTTCTTGCCGGTCGCCCGAGGATTGCGCCATCACCTCTTGGAACTGCGGGTACTTGTCGTAGGGAACGCCACTGGCGTCGGCGAAGGATTTGGCGACGTCGTCCTCGACCCCACCGAAGAGGCCGATGTACTGCGCCTGAACCGCGAGGTTCAGCGGCCCCGCGCGTCGGGTGACGAGACCGGCGAGCTCCACGGGCAGACGGAAGGTCCCGAGCGTGGGGTCATGCTCGACGAGGCCCGCACACGCCATCGCGGCGAGCCACTCGCGCACGGGCCGGGGGTGGAGCCCCGCCTTCTCGGCGATGCCCTCGGGTGTCGCCGCCGGGGCGCCGTCCATCGAATCGAACAGGCCGGTCTTGTGGCCGATGCTCACCATCAGCCCCATCGCACCGGAGTTCAGGATTCCCACCATCTGTTGGAGAAATGCCTTCGAACGCGCCTTGTCGAATTCGGGCGTTCCGTCTTGAGAATGGTCGCTTGCAGTAGCCATCGGGTCCTCGCATTAGTGGGTCGCCCGGGGATGCTACCGTCGATCGACCGAGACGCGACGCTCATCGGGAGAAAGAGGGCCATGTACGAACACGCACCGATTCGGGTCCGGGGGGACATTGCCGCAGCGCATCGTGCGATTTGGGACGCCCTGGCTCGCCCGGGGACCTGGTGGACTTCCACAGAGCGAATCGGAATCGCCCGGGAGGCGCGACGCGCCCGGGCGCGGCACGGCTTGGCGCCGATGCCGGACGAACCGCAGGAGCCGTCGCTCCCCGCCGTAGCGATCGAGGTCGCACAGCGCGTCGGCGGCGATCCTGCCACCCTGGACGAAGGGTGGTTTCGCGGAGTGGCCGGCCGGCTATTGGACGCGGAGTACGTCGAACTCGTCGCCGTCGTCGTGCAGACCGTGAGCGTCGACGTCTTTTGTCGAGCAATCGGCGTTGCCCTCCACCCCTACCCAGCGCCGGGGCCCGGCTCGCCGAGCTGTCAGCGTCCCGTCACGGCGGTCGAAGAAGAGGCGTGGGTGCCGACGATTCCCTCCGGAAAGGCCGGTGGCGACGCCGGGCGCGATCTCTACGGCGACACGCCCATGCCGAACGTGATCCGCGCCCTGAGCCTCGTGCCGAACGACGCGGGACTCGCCCTGCAGCAATGCGTCGCGCAATACCTCGAGATCCCCCAGGTCCTCGACGCCTCCTACGAACCGGGTCGGGGGCTGTCGCGGGCCCAGATCGAATTGATCGCGGGCCGGGTCTCCGCGATCAACGAATGCTTCTACTGAACGTCTTCACACGCGTGGCTGCTCCGTGCGAGTGGCGAACAGCAGGGAACACCGTTCGATCCGCGGGCGGTCGCGACCCCGGGACTCGACGGTGGGATTCCCCACGGCGACGTGCTGATCGAGTTCGCAAACGCCGTGATGGGAGAGGACGGCGATCGGCTCGCACGGGCGCGCGATGCGGTGTGCGAAGCCGTTGGGGATGCCGGCTTTCACGAGGCCGCCGCAACCGCCGCGAACTTCAACCAAATGGACCGCATCGCGGATGCGACGGGCATTCCCCTCGACAGCGGCGGGCGTCAGGTGATGGCGGCGCTCGGCAGGGAGATCGGCGCCGATCGCTTTGCTTCGGCAAAGAACACCCTGCAGCGGTTGTAGGCAGTTTTCTCAATGAGTACAGCCGCTTAGGTTATAATGGCAGACCGAGTCGCCCATCGGCTCCCCTTCCCACGCTAACGACTTGAAGGTGTTCGCATTGAGCTACGCGTCTATTTCGGTTTCCCTCCTGCTCCTTGTGGGGGTTTTGTCGGGGTGCGGCGCACCTCCTTCGTTGTTCGAGCTGACGGAGAAGGCTGCGGCGGAAGGGGATGCCGTCGCCCAGTACAACTTCGCGCTCATGAACAATTTCGGGAACGGCGTCGAGCAGAACACCGGAGCCGCCGTCGAGTGGTTCAAGAAAGCCGCGGATCAAGGGCATACGGAAGCGCAGTATCACTTGGCCAAGGCCTACGAGACGGGCAACGGTACGGCGGCGGACCCCGGAGAAGCTGTGAAGTGGTACGAGCTCGCGGCAAAAGAAGGCAACGCCGAAGCGCAGTTCGCGCTCGGTAAGCTGCTCGACCCCGCCGATCCGGATGCCGACGGCGCGCAGTGGTTTCGCGCGGCCGCTGAGCAGGACCACGCGGCGGCGCAGTACCGGCTCGGCCGCCTCTACCGAGAGAACGCGCGCGGTCCCGACGATTACGTCGAGGCCTATTTCTGGCTTCGGCTCGCGGCCGATTTCGACGATCGCGCCTACAAGGTCCTCGAAGAGATGGTGGCCTTCCAGCGCGATGAGGACGGCGAGTTCATCATCGGGCGTTTTCAGATCAAAGAGGCCAAGGCGAAGATCAAGGCTTGGTTGGAGGCACGGTCTCAATGAGTTTTTCGGGCGCGGCAAAGCTTCTCGGCGTGTTGGCCATTGTCCTGAGCGTCGCCGGCGCCGGTCTCGCCAACCTGCGGATCATGCAACCCGCGGCGGGCTTTGGCCTCTTCATGCTCGGCCTCCTGCTCGGCCTCGTCGCATTCGTGCTGGCGTGCTTCGCGATCGCCCGGGCCGGTAAGCTCGGGGTGCCGCGGCGCAACGCCGCCGCGGGTTTCGTGCTCGGGCTTCTCGTGGTGTTTTTCGTCACGAGCCTCATTGTCACGCGCGGCTTTCGCACGACGCCCCAAGAATGTTCGGATCTGCCGTCCTGTGCGATGGCGGGGGTCGATGCGTTCTATGCCGCCGCCTATCGGCCGGCCGAGTTCGCGACAGAGCAGTTGCGGGAGTTTTCCCCGATCAACGACATCTCGACCGATCTCGACAACCCGCCGGAATTTACGGTGGCGCCGGTCAAGGGCGGCGACTGGTCTCTCCCCGACGCCTCCCGGCAGCGGCAGCCCGAGGCGTATCCCGACATCACAACGGTCTTCGCCGGCGGTCAACCGACAGAGAACTACCCGATCGTCCTCGATGTCGCGCGCGAGAAGGGTTGGACGATTCTCGTGCAACGGCCGGATTTCTTCGCGTTCGAAGCGACGGCCGAAACCGGCATGTTCCGCTTCGTCGACGATATCTCGGTGCGAATGTACGCCTCGCCGCGCTGCCCGCGTCCGATGAACGGCCGCTGCAACAGCACGGCGGTCGACATCCGCTCGAAATCGCGTGATGGCGTGAGCGACATCGGCAAGAACGCCGCCCGAATTCGAGAGTTCACACGGCGGATCCGCGAGCTCACAGTAGAGAGCGCACCTCCGCGAGAACCGACCCCCTAGCACACAAGAGGAAAGCGATGGACCCGGAAATCGCCGCGCGACTCGAGGCTTTGGAGACAGAAGTGAAAGAGCTTCGCGACCGTGAAGCGATCCGGAGTCTCCGCTTTCGCTACCACGAGTGCATCAACAGCGAAACGCTAGCGGCGATTCCGGACCTCTTTACTGAGGACGCCGTCCTCGACTTCGACTATCTCGGTCAGGCCAGCGGGCGTGCTGAGATCGCCGGGTTCTTTTCCCGCGTCGACAGCCTGCTCTCCTTCGTACGGCAATTCATGCATAACCACGAGATCCGGATCTCGGGGGATTCGGGCACGGGTTACGCCTACCTCGAGGCGAAGACGATCTCTGCCGGCGACGCCTATTTCGTTGCTGCGCGTTACGACGATGAGTACGTGCGGCAGGACGGGGCGTGGAAGTTCAAGAAAATGTCGCTGACGCCGTACTTCACGGTTCCGTTCAAAGAGGGTTGGGCCCAGGAAAACCGCCTCAAGATGGGTCGCTAGCGCTCGGCCCCCCCGTCCGGATCCGACAACCGCACGAGGCCTCGTTTGGGCCGATCGTCCATCACCATCCAGAGGAGCTCCGGGCGGGCGTAGTGCCCTGCTCCGTCGAGCCACGTCTTGACGTCGCGGAGCTCGGCGAGATCGATCTCCGCGGTGAGGAGAGCTTCCTCCTCCCCCGTGTGGGGGCCCGCCAGATCCGCCGTGAACGGATGGATGATCGCCGACCATCCGCCGCCGGACTTGAGGAGCGCCTGGGGCCCGAGCTCGCTCTCGAGAAACGGGATCACGTCCGGGCCGACGGGGCTCGAGGCGCACACGACGAAACACTGACCCGTCAGCGCGTGGCTTCTCATCATCGCGTCGATCTGGCGATCGGCAACGGCTTCGAAGCCGGCCATGGTCGACAGTGACGGCCAGGCGCCCACGTGGAGCTCGATCCCCTGCTCCACCAGCGCTTGGCGCGCGAGGTTCATCGTGTGCTCCCAGCACGCGAGCCCGCCGACCCTACCGACCGAGCTTTCAAAGACGCTGAGTGTCGACGCGTCGCCGCGACCCCAGACGTAGCGCTCCGCGTACGTCGGTTGGAGCTTGCGGTGGACTCCGAGGAGACGACCGTCCGCTTCGATGAAGGCGATGGCGTTGTAGAGTGTGCCTCCTGCTCGCTCCGTAAACCCGAGCGCGACCGCGACGCCGGATTCTCTCGCCGCCTGCTGCACTTGCTGCATCGGAGCGCCGTCGGCCTCGATTGCGGCGTCGTGGTAGCGCCGGTTGAGAGCTCCTTGCACGAGGGGCGGGTAGCAGTTGATCCAATAGGGGAAGCCGGGAACGAAGACCTCCGGAAACGCCACGAACTGAACGCCTGCGTCTCCGGCCCGCGCGATCCAACGGGTCGCCTTATCAATCGTGGCGTCGGTGTCCATGAAGACCGGCGCTACGTGTGCCGCCGCGATTTTTCGCACGGGGCTCATCGCTTTTCCTCGCCGCTCCCCGGCAGACGAAAGACCCTGAGCGCATTCTCTCGCAGCAACTTGGCCCGCGGACCGTCGCGGAGCTTCAACCCGTCGATCTCTCTCATCGCCCGTTCGGGATCGATGACCGGCCAGTCGGTTCCGAAGAGGACTTTGTCCTGTCCAAAGGAGTCCGCGTAGCGAAGGAACGCCTCTGGCCAATGGCGCGGGGCGTGCGCATCCGATCCGATGAACACGTTCTCGTGTTTCCACGCCATCGCGATCATCTCTTCCGTCCAGGGGATCCCGATGTGGATGCCGATGAGGCGCAGCTCGGGAAAGTCGCATGCGACAGAATCGAGGCAAATGGGCCGCCCCACGCTGCGGAGTCGGCGGTCCCGCTGATAGTTCAGGCTCTGTCCCACCTGCATCATGATCGGGATATCGAGTTCGCAACACTTGGCGTAGTAGGGGTAGACGCGCGCGTGATCGGGCGGAAGCTCGAACCAATGCGGATAGAAGTGCGCACCGACAAAGCCCTCTTCGCGCACGGCCCACTCGAGCTCGCGCAGGCCTTCCATGCCGCGGGTGGGGTCGACGCCGGCCAATCCGGAAAACCGGTCGGGATGTTTTCGGCACACCTCCGCGACGTACGCGTACGGAATCTCGAATGATCCCCGTACTCGCAAGTCGCCGCCTCGGACGGCGATGAGCAGCGAGCGTTCGATCCCTGCGCGATCCATGCGCGCCAAATAATCGTCGATCGACACACCCGCTCGGAGCGCTTCGGGAAACCGGATCTGGTCGAGGAACTCGGGATCGAGTCCGGTGCGGCTCTCGCGGACTTCGCGTTCTGTGAAGAGGTTGCAGACGGTATCGATTGCGCGCATGGCTCGAGCATACCCCGCGCTGGCTCGCACGGGATGGTACGCTCACGAAAAAGAGGCGTTGCGATGGCTGTTGTACGTCGAGAAGCGGACTATCTGATCGTCGGCGCGGGTGCCATGGGGATGGCTTTCGCGGATGTGGTTCTCAAGGAGCAACCCACTGCGACGATCGCCATGGTGGATCGCCACGCTCACGCCGGGGGGCACTGGAACGACGCGTACCCCTTCGTTTTCCTTCACCAACCGGCGGCCTTCTACGGCGTAACCTCCGAGAAGCTCGGCAGCGGCGGCTCCGAGCTAGCCTCTCGTTCGGAAATTCTCGCGTACTACGAGCGCGTCCTGCACAAGTTTGAGTCGACGGGGCGATTCGAGTTCTTTCCGACGAGTGAACACCACGCCGATGGTTCGATCACATCGCGGATCGATCCCGCCCGCCGCATCGAGATCGCGGTTCGAGACCGGCTCGTCGATGCGACCTACCTGAACGTTCAGGTGCCCTCGATTCGGCCGCCCCAATATGAGGTCGATGACGGCGTTCCAATCCTAGCGATCAACGGACTGGCCAAGATCCACGAGCCCTATGACGCGTACGTCGTTGTCGGCGCAGGGAAGACCGGCATTGACGCCGTGCTGTTCCTCATCGATCAGGGGGTCGATGCGGGTCAGATTCGGTGGATCGTTCCGAATGACTCCTGGTTTCTCGATCGCCCCCAGATTCAGCCGGGGCGGATCGTGGACTTCTTCGTCGCGCCGTTCGACATCGTGTTGAGATGCGACTCCGTCGACGAAGTCTTCCACGAACTCGAGGCCGACGGGCAGCTCCTCCGACTCGATGACAACGAATGGCCCACGAAATACCGCTGCGCCACCGTGAACGGCGAAGAGCTCGAGAAGTTACGCGAGGTAGGAGAAATCGTTCGTCTCGGGCGCGTGCGGCGCATCCGCCGCGATGTCATCGAGCTCGAGCGAGGAAGCGTTCCGAGCCGCGAAAAGACGCTCTACGTGGATTGCACAGCCGACGGCCTGGCGCGACGTCCGGTCCGCCCCGTCTTCGAGAAAGGCCGCATCACGCTCCAGTCACTCACCATGTGTCAACAGGTGTTCAGTGCGTCGGTCATCGGACATGTGGCCGGGATGCGCACGGACGACGCCGACCGGAACGGACTCTGTGGGCCGGTGCCTCACCCGGAGGTGCCCGCGGATTTTCTGCGCTGTATGCACGGGACCTTCACGAACGCGCGAAAGTGGGCGCGGCGCATACCGTGGTTTCTCGACCGGAATCGTTTGAACTTCGGACACCACGATTCCCTCGTACGGAGGATTCAGCTCGGGTGGATCCTCCATCGCGTGGTGCCCGGGGTGATCGAGCGCTGCGAGAGCATCCTCTCGAAGGAAGGCGTTCCGGTCGGCTAGGGACGAAGCCGATTAGGCGGGAGGGTGATCGAGCAGATCGAGGACCGGCGCGATGGCGTCTTCCGACCGGCCGCGGAGTTCGCGGGCCGTGAATTCCTGAATCGCGACTTCGTGCGCGGTGACCCGCGCGAGCAACGTTCGGTCGCTTTCGGGGGCCATGGATTCGAGCTTTTCGAAGAAACGAACGTACTTGGGCAACGCCGCGTCGAGCCAACGGACGGTCGCCGCAAATCCCTTGGGGGCCCATTCGGCGGCTTCTGCGCGGCCGCGCTCGGCGTTTCGGGGGTCCTCTTCGACCTCGCCTCCGAGCGCTGCAACAAGCGGTTTGAGACGCTCCTTCGTCTCGGTCTCGAGCTGCGCGAGAGCGCTCCATTTGAAGCGGTGTTTCGAGTCGTCCGTGCGAGCAGCCAGCTCGCGAAACAATGCCTCCCCGTGGAACTCACCCTGGTAGGATTGACAGACCCGCTTTCGGTAGTCGTCGTTCATGCCTCGGAGGCTACCAGAAATCGCGCCCACTCAGTGTTGGACTTGCCGCCGGAACCGTCCTTCCCGGAACGCGAGCAAGAGCTCCCTCGCTTTGTCGGGATGGTCGTCCATTCGGTTCTTGCGGAATCCCGTTCGGAGGAAGTCGCTCATGCCTTTCGGCATCTTGCCGCTGAGCCCGACCGGTCGAAAAAAGCCCATCGACCAGTGGTCGAAGCTGCGCCCCTCGACCTTTCCGCGGAACAGGACCGTCGCGTCGGTGTGGCGGTCGTCGCCTTCGATGTGCTCGTAGAGAGCCTCCACCACGGTCTCGTCACCTTCGAGAGCCTGTAGAAACGAGCCCTCGTGATAGAGCAGCATGCCGGTGATCTCCGCCAGCTTGTTCTTCCGCCTCGCTCTGCTGAGGAGCGCCTCGAGCTCCTCGGCGTCGATCGGCCGCGTCGCTGCGCTCGCATACACCAACTGATGGACGATCTCCGGTGCGTCTTCGTCGGATTCCATGGCACCTCCTTCGGGACGCATCGTCCCTCTCGCGGCCCCTCTCAATCGGGGAAACTCGGTACCGAGCAATCCGGAACATTCCGTCGATTTCGCCTGGTAGGATGGGTGTAGGAGGCTCCGGGATCTCATGTTCAGCATCGGCGTCGATGTCGGCGGCACATTTACGGACCTGGTTTGCGCGAACGAGCGTGGGGAAGTGCGTTCCGAAAAACTACTGACGACGCCCGAAGATCAGGCCGTGGGCGTGCTCCAGGGCATCGAACAACTCGCGCGTTCTTACGGCACCGGTGTCGCGGAGTTTCTGGGCGAGGTCTCCGTCGTCATTCACGGGACGACCGTCGCAACGAATACCATGCTCGAATACAAGGGAGCCCGAACCGGGTTGATAACCACCGCGGGCTTCCGAGACACCATCGAGATCAGGAGGAACTACAAGGAAGCGGCGTTCGATATCCATCTCTCCGCGCCCCACCAGATCGTCCCGCGGCGGCGACGACTCGGCGTGACCGAGCGGATCAACTACGCCGGCGAAATCGTCAAACCTCTCGACGAGGACGAGGTCCGCACGGCCGCGGCGCGGCTGGCCGCCGATGGCATCGAATCACTTGCCATCTGCTTCCTGTTCTCGTTCTTGAACCCGATCCACGAGCAACGCGCACGAGACATCGTGCGCGAGCAGTTACCCGACCTACACATTTCGCTGTCGTCGGAGGTGTTGCCTCAGGTCCGGGAATTCGAACGGTTGAGCACGACGTTGGTGGACGCCTACGTGACGCCCGGCCTGCGGCGCTACCTGGGGTCGCTGGCGAACCTCCTCGCCGAGCGGGGTTTTGCGGGCGAGACCTTCATCATGCAGGGCAACGGCGGCGTGGTGGGCATCGAGGAGGCGAGTCGCCGGGGGATTCACGCCCTGTTGTCGGGTCCAGCCAGCGGGGTCGTGGCCGGCGCACAGCTGGGACACCTGTCCGGGTTTGAGAACGTGATTACCGTCGATATGGGCGGAACGAGCTTTGATGTCTGTCTCGTCCAGGACGGTCAGCCGAAGACGGGCACCGACCAGTGGATGAGTCGCTATCGGGTCGCTGTTCCGTTCATCGATATCCACACCATCGGCGCGGGCGGTGGGAGTATCGCATGGGTCGACGAAGGCGGTGCTTT
The DNA here is from genome assembly GCA_965223705.1 of Myxococcota bacterium. Classification (GTDB taxonomy): domain Bacteria; phylum Myxococcota_A; class UBA9160; order UBA9160; family UBA6930; genus UBA6930. Next base: position 2,360,124 of record OZ245015.1, read on the forward strand.
GCGTGTCGGCCCCGAGAGTGCAGGAGCCCGTCCGGGTCCGGCTTGCTACGGGTTCGGGGGCCGCGAGCCTACGGTCACGGACGCCGATCTCGTGCTCGGATACATCGATCCCGGAGGATTCCTCGGCGGCGACATGCGGCTCGATCTCGCCGCGGCGAAAGAAGCGATCGAAAGTCATGTCGCAAAGCCCATGGGCATGACCGTCACCGAGGCTGCGGCCGGTGTGTTTCGCATCGTGAACCATGGAATGAGCAACAGTGTCCGGCAAGTGTCGCTGTCGAAAGGATACGACCCTCGGGACTTTGCGTTGACCGCCTTTGGTGGCGCCGGCGCGATTCACGCGAGTGCCCTGACCGAAGACCTGGGGATCCGGCGCGTTCTTGTCCCGAAGGGCACCGCTCCGGTGCTTTGCGCGCTGGGGGATCTGCTTTCGGACCTGCGCGTGAGCCGCGTCCGAAGCTTCTACGGGCGGAGCGGCGACCTGCGAGCCGAGGCTCTCGCCGCGCTGTGTGAGGAGATGCGCGGTGAAGCCGGGGAGGAGCTCGCCAATCAGGAAGCGGATCTTGAGACAACCCTGGCCCGTTTCAGTCTGGAGATGCGCTATCTCGGTCAAACGCACGAAGTGACAGTGCCGCTTTCGGGTCACGGGGCCGTCTCGGAAAGCGAGCTCACAGCCACCTTCGACCGTTTCCACGAACTGCACGAGCAGCTCTACACCTTCAAGAAGCCAGGCGACGAAATCGAGGTGCTGAGTGTCCAGCTCGACTTGATCGGTGTGAGGCACAAGCCGTCGCTCCCTTCCTCTGCACTCGGTGACGAGGATCCCGCCGCGGCCCTGCGGACCCATCGTCCTGTCTACTCGTTCCAGAAAAAGGACTATGTCAGCACGCCCATCTACGACGGAGACAGGTTGCAGGCCGGCCACAGGGTCGACGGGCCGGCGGTGATCGAAGAAGCGCGGACGTCGATCGTCCTGTTCCCGGAGCAGTCGGTCAGGCTCGATGCCTACTTGACCTACGTGATCGAGACGGGCCGATGAATCCGATGCACGACCTCTTGCGGACCTTGCGAACGCGGTTTCTCCGCGTATCCGCCGCGTTGCCGTTGATCGATCGTCAACAGATCGCGTTCGCTCTCGCCGATCGCGACGGGCGCGTCGCCGCAGCGGACAATCCTTTGCGGCTCGCCGCTCTCCAACACACCGGCGACCACATCCGCGCCGCCTTCGACGGAGAGCTCGACGGCGACGATGTGGTGATGACCAACGATCCCTTTTCCGGCGGCACGCGAATTCAGGACGTGACTCTTCTTCGTCCGCTGGAGCGCGCCGGTCAGCGGATCGGCTACGTCTTGGCGACTACGCCCCTACCCGATCTCGGCGGCATGGCGCTCGGCGGAACCTACCCGTACGCGTTGGAGATCTGGGCCGAGGGTGTGCGCGTCACCCCGGTCCGCCTGTTTCGAAAAGGCGCCCTTCAGAACGATGCCCTCACGATGCTGACCCTCAATAGCCGGCTGGCGAAAATGGTCGAGCTCGATGTCCTGGCCCTCGCCGAAAGCCTCGATGAAGCGGCCGATCATGCTCGCTCACACTCGAGCCTCGACGGCGAAACGCTTCCTTCCGCCGTGGACGCAGCTGGCGAGGCGTTTGGCGCGCGTCTCGCCGAACTGCCGGAGCGGGAGCTGCGCGCGCGTGGCCCGACCATTCATCAGTGTCTCGATCCCGAGCCGCTCTTTGTGGAAGTTGCGGCAAAGGTCCGTGAAGGCCGCATCAAACTCGATTTCGCGGGGACCTCACCCGCGAGCCGCGGGTTTGTCAACGCGACGCTATCGGCGACTTGGTGCGGTGTGGCCGCTGCCTTGGCGGGAGTCGTGCCGCGCGTCCATGCGAACGCGGGGTTGCTCTCCCGCGTCGAGCTCGCGGTTCCCGAGGGCGGGCTGCTCGACGCGAAGCTCCCACGGTCGGTGGGCGGATCGATCCACAGCGTGGTCGACGCCGTTGCGCGCGCGGTTAGCGGCGCAATGGCCGCGGGCGGACTCGAAAGTCCCGTCTCGACGACCGCGCGTCCCGAGCGCGTGTTCCGCACACCTGGTTGTGGCCTGGCCGGCTGCCCGTTTGATTGAGGAGAGCCAACATGATCGATCCCATCACAGCCCTCGTGATCAAGGATTCTCTGGAGGCCATATCCGAAGAGATGAGCAAGACGGTCGAGCGGACCGCGGTCCATCCTCTGTTCAACGAGGTTCACGACTACTCGACCGGAGTCTTCTTTCACGATGGAGAAGATGTCCGCCTTGTCGCGCGCGCCACGGCGATCCCGGTCCACATCTTCGCCTCGATCTTGTCCGTCGAGGCGCTGATGGAAGCGTTCGAAGGGGATATCCACGAAGGCGACATCGTGATGCTGAACGACCCGTACTACGGAGGAACCCATCACGCGGACTGGACGGTGATGAAACCCGTATTCATCAACGGGAAGCCGGCGCTCTTCCCCTCGGTTCGGGCACATATGGCCGATTTCGGGGGTCCTGTCGCGGGCGGCTACAACCCCGAGGCACGAGACATCTGGCAAGAAGCCCTGCGGATCCCACCGATCAAGATCTTCGAACGGGGCGAGCCGAGGCAGGACGTGCTCGATTGGATTCTCGCGAACACCCGCATTCCGCACGTACTGAGGGGCGATCTGGCCGCGATGTTCGGCGCCTGCAACTTGGCCGAGCAACGCATCGAGGTCCTCTTTGAAAAGTACGGAGCGGCTACGGTCTACGACAGCATCGAGTACACGCTCGACTACGCCGAGAAGCGCTTTCGCGCTGAAGTTGCGAGGTGGCCGGACGGCGATTACAGCGCGACGGCGATCCTCGATCACGACAGCCAGGGCAACTACGACCTCGAGGTGCGCGCGAACGTGACGATCGCGGGCGATGATCTCCGCATCGATTTCACGGGCAGCAGCCCTGAAACGCCGGGGTTCGTGAATAGCCCGTTTGGAAATACCGCGTCTTGGGCATACACGGCACTGTGCTCCGTTCTTCCGGACGATATCCCGATCAACTCGGGCGTGTTTCGCGCCGTAGAGATCACGGCTCCGGAAGGTACGGTCGTGAATCCGTTGCCGCCCGCCCCTTGTATGTTCAGCACGGTCGTCATCGGTGGGGATATCGGTACGGCCACCATGCGCGCGCTCGAACAAGCGATCCCCGACGCCGTCGGGACGGTGTCGCTCAACTACTGCCTGTGTACGACGTACGGACACGATTCTCGCTACGACGATATGTTCGTCACGATCGAATACGGGAATACGTTGGTCGCCGCGGGAGGAACACGCGGAGAAGATGGTTGGGGCGGTTGGCCGGCTCCGATGTGCGGTCTGATCTACTCGACGGTGGAGATGAGTGAGATTCAGTTTCCATTCTTCTACCACGAATACGAGTACGTAAAGGACACCGCCGCGCCCGGGCAGTGGCGCGGCGTGCCCGGTTTCGCCATGAAACGCGAGAGTGTCCGGGACACGTCGATGATCAACGTGGCGCTCACCGGCGTTCGGCACGCCTCTCCGGGTTTTGCCGGGGGCCACGACGGAGCGAGCAGCCGCTACGTGTTGAACTGGGGAAGCGAAGACGAGTTCGAAGTCTTGGAGTCCGCCGCGAACACACCGTCGCCGCCGGGGACCGTGATTGCGACCTTCAAGGGCGGCGGCGGCGGCTGGGGAGATCCCCTCGCGCGCGATCCCGAACGCGTGCGCGCAGACGTGCTCGACGAGCTCTTGAGTCGAGAGCGCGCCGAACGCGACTACGGTGTCGTGCTGACCGAGGCGCTCGAGATCGATGGCGCCGCCACCGAAGCCCTCCGCGCGGAGCGCCTAGCCGGATGAATGGCTAGGCGTCGCGCGCGACGTGAATGCCGGGTTTGCGATCGCGCCAGGGCATGGCTTCTTCGAGCTGCGCGGCCAAGCGGAAGAGCGTCGCCTCGTCGCCGAATCGACCGACGACCTGGACACCGATCGGCAAGTTGTCTCGGCCCTGATGCAGCGGCAGCGAAATCGCCGGCTGACCGGTGGTGTTGTAGAGCGGAGTGAACGCCACGTAAGTGAAGACTTGCTGCGTCCATTCCCAAGCGCTCAACCCCGATGCGTTCTGGTCGATCTCTCCAAGTGGTGCCGGGGGACGAGCCATCGTCGGCGTGACGAGAGCGTCGTAGCCGTCAAAAAAGGCACCGACTTCGCGCGAGACGCGGTTGATCCCTTCGATGGCTCGGGTGAGGTCGCACGCGGAGAAACGACGGCCCTCCTCGATGCACGCCCATGTCACGGCTTCGACGCTCTCGGGCGACAGCTTCCGGCCGAGCGCCTGGGCGGTCTGATCTGCTGAATAAGCGGAGAAAGCCGTCCAGAGGATGTGGGTCTCTTCGAGGAAGGGATCCCAATCGAGCGGGGGAGACGCTTCGACTACCTCGTGCCCGAGGGACTCGAGCACCTGGGTCGTTTTCGCGACGGCCTCGACGCAATCGGGATCGGTGGGTTTCGTGGCGGGCGAGGTCGATGTGAACGCGATGCGGAGACGACGCGGGTCGGCTCCGACTTCCGATGCGTACGGCCGCTCCGGCGGAGCCAGTAGTCCGGGGGCGCCGCTATCGCTACCCGCGACCGCGTCGAGCATCGTCGCACTATCGCGAACCGTGCGGGAGACCACGAACTCCGTAGCGAGGCCGAACAAGAGATCTCCCAGCTCGGGGCCGCTCGGAATCCGGTCCCTCGTGGGCTTGAGTCCGACGAGACCGTTGCAGGAAGCGGGGATCCGGATGGAGCCCCCACCGTCGTTGGCATGCGCCACCGGAACGATCCCGGCCGCGACAGCAGCGCCGGAGCCTCCACTCGAGCCACCGGCGCTGTGGGCGGGGTTCCACGGATTGCGAACCGGTCCGAACCGGACGGTCTCGGTGGTCGGGTTGTAGCCGAACTCCGGCGTCTGGGTCGTGCCGACCAGAACCAGCCCGGCCCGGCGAAAGCGCGCCATCAGCTCGGTATCGGTCTCGGGGACGTAGCCTTCGGCGAGGTGACTCCCCATCTCGCAGGGAACGCCCGCCGCGTGGCAAACGAGCTCCTTGATCACGAACGGAACACCGCGGAATGGACCCCCGGGAAGGCCTTTCGCAACAGCTCCCTGGGCTTCCTCTCGAAGTACCTGCAGCACGGCGTTGAGCTCGGGGTTGATTCGCTCGATCGCTTGCAGTGCGGTTTCGGCGAGTTCTTCGGGCTTGACGTCGCCTCGGGCAATCCATGAGGCGAGTTCTGTCGCGTCTGCACGGGCGTATTCGTCGAGGGAAAGCATGGGGGTCCTCCAGGGTGGTCGCGTACCACGGTAGACCTTCCGGGGGAGTCCGCGCACCCCGTTTCTCGGGCGCAAGCGCTTTGTCCGAGATCCTGCGATCCTTCGCGTCCGTTGCAACCGAAGGAACGACTAATGCACCCCCTCGAGCCCTTTCGCGCGGACGAACTCACTGCGGCGGTCGATTTACTGCGGGAGTCGGGACACGTCAGCGATGCCGCCCGCTTTTCCTGTGCCCTTCCGGTCGAACCTTCCAAGGAAATGCTGCACTCGTGGCCCGATCGTGCGGGTTGTGAGCGCGAAGTGCGCTTGATCGGCTACGACCGCCAGCGGGGCGGAAGTTTCGAAGCCCGCGTCTCGCTCACGCAGAAGAAGCTCCTCGAGTTCTCGACGATCGCGGCCGGGCACGCGCCGATTTCGTTGGCCGATGTCGCTCGTGTCATCGGTATCACCAAGGCCGATCCGGACTGGCAGGAAGCGATGCGCAAGCGAGGCGTCGCAGACTTCTCCCTCGTTCAGATCGATCCCTGGCCCGGGGGCGGTTTCGTTCCCGAAGGCGCTCCCGAAGGAGCCCGAGTGATGCGAGCCATTTCGTTCCTGCGCGAAGACGCGTCGGACAACGGCTACGCGCGTCCCGTCGAGGGGCTGATTGCCTACGTCGACCTCGAGCGCGAGGAGGTGTTCCGCATCGACGACCACGGCGCGGTCCCGTTCCCGCCGGAGTCCGCGCGCTACGACGCAGCAAGCGTCGGTCCGCTTCGAGACGACCTCCGGCCGATCGCCATCGAGCAGCCGGAGGGACCGAGTTTCGTCGTCGAAGGTCACGAGATCCGTTGGCAGAAGTGGCGCTTCCGCATCTCACTGCACCCGACCCACGGGCTTGTGCTGCACGAGCTCGCCTATGAAGACGGGGGTCGCGTCCGGCCGATCCTGCATCGAGCGTCCTTGGCCGACATGGTTGTCCCGTACGGGGATCCGTCCCCGATGCACCACTGGAAGCACGTGTTCGATGCCAGCGAGGCCTCGATCGGGCATCTCGCGAACTCGCTCAAGCTCGGTTGCGACTGCAAGGGTCACATCCACTACTTCGACGCGACGCACCTGGGGCCGAAGGGAGAGCCCGTCACCGTAGAAAACGCGATTTGTATGCACGAAGAAGACTACGGCGTGCTGTGGAAGCACTCCGACTACGAGCGGCAGCAGACGGAGGTCCGGCGGTCGCGTCGACTCGTCGTAAGCGCCATTCACACCGTGGGAAACTACGAGTACGGCTTCTTCTGGTACCTCTATCTCGACGGGACCATCCAGATGGAAGTCAAGCTCACGGGCATCGTTGGCATTTCGGCGGTCGAGCCCGGGGCGGCGACGGACTCTGCGCCGCTCATCGCGCCGCAACTCGCCTCGCCGGTCCACCAACACTTGTTTTGTTTTCGCCTCGATTTCGAGATCGACGGACCGGAAAACTCCGTCTGGGAAGTCAATGCCGAACCGCTCCCGCCTGGGGCGGAGAACCCGGCTGGGACGGGCTTTGCTTCCCGAGCCCGCCCGCTCGCACACGAGCAGGAGGCGATGCGCGACGTCGATCCGGGCCGCAGTCGCTATTGGAAGGTCACGAATCCGAACGTGACGAATCGCTTGGGAGTTCCCGTGGCCTACAAGCTGCTGCCTCAAGGAACGCCGACGATGTTCGCCGACGAGCGATCCGTTTTCGGACGGCGCGCCGGGTTCGCCAAGCACAATCTCTGGGTAACCGCCTACGACCCCTCGGAATTGAGCGCCGCTGGTGACTTCACGAATCTCCATCCAGGTGGCGCAGGGCTCCCGGCATACGCTGCGCGGGATCGCCCGCTCGAAAACACCGATGTCGTGGTCTGGCACACGTTCGGCCTGACCCACACACCGCGCCCCGAGGATTGGCCCGTCATGCCCGTTGAGTACTGTGGCTTCACGCTACAGCCCGTGGGTTTCTTCGAACGCAATCCGGCGCTCGACGTCCCGCCGGAGAACTCCGGCTTGCATGGCTGATTCGGAGCGCCACGCCGACCGCCCGCGGCGTGGCATCGCCTATATGCTCGCGAGCGAAGGGACGCTCTCCGTGAGCGATGCGGCCGCGAAGTGGCTCGCGCCGCACTACCCCGCGCTTGAAATCATCTGGTTCCGATCGCTGCTCGGTATCCTGCCCGCCGCCGTGATCTGCGCGCGGTCACAGCGAGGCTTTCGGACGAATCGACTCGGGGCGCACGCACTGCGGGTACTCCTCATGATCGCGGCCTGGGGGCTGTTCATCGATTGCCTGCGGGTTCTGCCGCTGGCCGACGCGTTCGCGATCGCGTTTGCTTCACCCATCGCGATTACCCTCGCCGGCCGGGTCCTGCTCGGCGAGCGGGTGAGCCGCGAGCGTTGGTTCGCCGTCGGAATCGGCTTTGTGGGCGTGCTCGTCGTGTTTCAACCCCAAGCGGTGGGCCTGAGTTGGCCGGCGATCGAAGCGTTGTTGGCGACGATTGCCTGGTCGCTCTCGACCATTGTCTCGCGTCGACTCGCCGCCACGGATTCGAGTGAGTCCATGCTGTTCTACTACATGGCGGGAAGCCTGCTCGCGACGAGCGCGGCCCTTCCTTGGTTCGACACGCTCCCTGTATGGGAGCACGCGACGGCGTTCCTCGTCACCGCCGTCGCGGGAACGGCCGGCCATTGGTTGATGGCGCAGGCGTTTCGATACGGAGAAGTTTCGTTGCTCGCGCCCTATGAATACTTCGCGATCATCGCGGCGCTGGCGTTGGGCTACCTCATCTGGGGGGACATCCCGGCCCCGCTCACCCTCGCCGGAACGGGTTTGATCGTCGCGAGCGGCGTCTATTCCGCCCGGGTGGAAGCACGGCGGCCGCTCCTGGCGCAGTCGTTATCTTCGAAGGCGTGACTTCCGAACCCGATTGGGACCTGACGCCGTATTTCTCAGAGCTCGGCGGAGCGGACTATCGAGCGTTCTGGCGAGAGCTTCGCCGAGACCTCGATACGCTGCGCGAGCGGGCCAGCGGACTGGGTGCGATCGCCGAAGACCGCGAGGCGTGGGTCGCGTTCTTGCGCGATTTCGAGGGGGTTTCCGAACGCGGCCAGCACCTAGGCTCCTATCTCTCGTGCTTTACGGCGGCGAATTCCGCGGACGAGGCCGGTCAGCGCGAAGAAGCCTCGTTGGCTGCGCTTCAAGCCTCGCTCCAAAAGCTCTGGATCTTCGTCCGCAGCGCGTTCCGGGCTGCCGATGACGGTGCGTTCCGCGACCTCGTCGAGACGCCCGTGCTCGAACCGGTCCGCTACCTCCTCGACCGAACCCGACGACGCGCCGAGGCGGACATGCGTCCAGAACTCGAAGAACTGAATGCCGACCTCGCCGTCAATGGAATCGACGCTTGGGGGCGCCTCTACGACCGGATTTCCGGCTCGCTTCGTTTCGAACTCGAGCGACCCGGCCGACCCGCGGAGAGCCACCCGGTCTCGATGGCGAGAACCTTCCAAGAGGACGCCGACCCCGAAATCAGGCGCGCCGCGATGCGAGGCAGCGGACGAGCCTGGGAATCGGCGAGCGACTCGGTCGCGGCTTGCCTGAACGCCATCGCGGGCACGCGCCTCACCCTCTACGAGCGGCGGGGGATCGATCATTTTCTCGAGCCGGCACTTTTCGACGCGGGCATCGAGCGTGAGACCCTCGATACGATGTGGGCGACCGTGCGCCGCCGGCAGGAGATCCCCCGACGCTACCTGCGGAAAAAGGCGCAGTTGCTGAGCCTCCCGTGCCTCGGTTTCCAAGATCGCATGGCGCCGGTGGGAAGTCTGGGGAAAGCGCGCATCCCTTGGGAAGACGCCAAGGCGCAGGTTGCGGGCGCGTTCGGCGCCTCGTATGAGCGCCTGCGCGCCTTTGCCGAGCGCGCTTTCGCACGCCGCTGGATCGACTACCGCCCCCGCGAAGCGAAACGCCCGGGCGGTTTCTGTTCGAGTTCGAGCCTGCTCGGCGAGTCGCGGATCTTCATGACCTACAACGGCGCGCCGGGTGACGTACAAACCCTCGCGCACGAGCTGGGACACGGATTCCACAGCTCACTCATGGGCGATCTGCGCCCGTGGCAGCGCCGCTACCCGATGACGCTCGCCGAGACCGCCTCGACCTTTGCCGAAAAACTCGTCACCGACGCAGCCTTGGCCGCGCCGAATCTGTCGGACGAGACGCGCCTCGGCCTCATCGATGCGCGACTACAAGATGCCGACGCGTTTCTGCTCGATATTCCGATGCGGTTCGACTTCGAGTGCGCACTGTATTCGGCGCGTGCAGAGGGGGAGCTCTCCGTCGGCGAGTTGAAAGAGCTGATGCTCGAGGCGCAGCGTGCGAACTACGGGGACGCCCTGGATCCGCAACAGCTCGACCCCTGGTTCTGGGCCTCGAAGCTCCACTTCTACATCACCGGTCTTTCCTTCTACAATTTTCCGTACACCTTCGGGTACTTGTTCAGCATGGGCCTGTACGCCCGCGCGAAGGCCGAAGGTCCGAGTTTTCTACCGCGCTACGAGGCGCTCCTCCGAGCGACTGGAAGCGCAGGAGCCGAACGGGTCGCGGCCGATGCGCTCGGCGTCGACCTGCGCGAAGAGGCCTTTTGGGATGCATCCATCGACCTCGTCGAGGAGGATCTCGAAGCCTATCTAGCCTGCTGAGCGCGGTTTTCGTGCGATACTCGTCGCCGCGATGGAAACTTCCGCGCTGCATCCGCGTTTCGCCGCCGAAGTCACGGGCATGACTCTCCACGGCTCGCTCGCGAGCGAGGAGCGGATCGCCCTCGAGCGGGCGCTCGACCGCTACGCGGTCCTGGTGTTTCGAGATCAGCGCCTGAGCGAAGAGCAGCAGATGGCGCTGACCCGCAGCCTGGGTCCGATCGATATGGGCCTGCTCAAGGTGCTCACGAAGCACACGAGTTCGAACCATCCGGGCCTGATCGCCATTTCAAACGTCGACGCTTCGGGCGCGTTGATCGATCGCGAGGACAATCGCCTGATGGCACTTTACGCGAACCAGCTCTGGCACAGCGACAGCTCTTTCAAGGCGCCTTCGGCGAAGTATTCCCTGCTCCTCGCTCTGACGCTTCCGGCCGCAGGCGGCGAGACCGAGTTCGCCGATATGCGCGCAGCCTACGACGATCTGACCGAGGAGCGACGAGCCGCCCTGGAAGGCGTCGTGGCGGAGCACTCCGCATTTTATTCGCGCATGCAGCTCGGGGACGCCCAGTACACGCAGGCGGATCTCGATGCGTATCCGACGGTTAGATGGCCCGTCGTTCGGAAAAACGCGAGCTCTGGGAGGAAATCGTTGTTCATCGGCGCGCACGCGATGCGCGTCGTCGGTCAACCGATTCCCGAGGGCCGGCTCATGCTTGGGGACCTACTCGAGCACGCGACACAACGCGAGTACGTCTACCGCCATGTCTGGAGCGAGGGAGATCTCGTGATCTGGGACAACCGCTCAGTGCTTCACCGGGGCAGGCCATACGATCTCGCAAAGAAGCGTCGACTCCGGCGCAGCACCGTTGAAGACGCTGCCCTGGCCTAGATAGCTGGGCTGGGCGTTGCCCCGGCCCGGCTTCGGTCTGTCGCGCGGGTACTTCTTAGGGCTCGCAGAGCACCTCGTTCGCGTGCATCGTATCCAAGTACTCCCGCACTGCTTGGATCTTGCCGTCGCGGACTTCGATCGCGAAGTGGTACTGGTTGTTGTAGACCCGGCCGTTCGAAATCTCCGCGTGGGAATCGGCTTCCATTGCCACGCGGTCGCCTTCGGCGGTAAAGCTCTTGGGCGTCACTTGAATACCGTTCGGGGCCATCGGACCTACCTGCGCTAGAAGCTCCGCGAATTCCGATTTCGAGCGAAGGCCGGAAAGCGGAAAATCTCCCGCGACCCACCACGTGGCGTCGTCCGCCATGAGGGCGAGCGCATCCTCGTACTTGCCCGCGGAAAACGCCTCCCAAAACTTTGTTACGAGCTGCTTGTTGGCTTCGGCACTCATCGCGATCTCCTCGTTGTTCCCTCGAGTCTATGAGCTTGCTACGGCGATGTCACGGAGCCGCCCGACGTCACGTAGGTCTGGCCTGTGATGAAGCTCGCGGCGTCACTCAGGAGGAAATGGGTGAGCGCCGCGACGTCTTCGGGCGTGCCCGTCCGGCGCAGGGGCGTGGCTGCGATGATCCGTTGGCGCACCTCGTCGGTCATGTCCTTCGTCATGTCGGTGTCGATGAGCCCTGGGGCGATGCAGTTGACACGAATTTCGGGCCCCAATGCGGCTGCGCAGTTGCGGGAGAACCCGATGACGGCCGCCTTCGACGTCCCGTAGGCGATCAGACGATCCGAGCGGATTCGGCTCGGAACGAGGCCTCCGACGGAAGAGATGCAGACGATATTTCCGTAGCCCCGCTCTCGCATCCCGTCTTTCGCGCGCCATACGCTGTGGAACGTGCCGTTCAAGTTGACCGAGAGGATTTCGTTCCAGAGGTCGACGGACATATCGACGTCGTCTTGAAATGAGGCGATGCCGGCGTTCGCGACGAGCATGTCGACGGGTCCGAGTTCGGCTTCGACCCTGTCGAACATGGCGTCCGTCGCCTCGAAGGAGGAAACGTCCGCGCGAACGACCAGGCCGCTTACCCCCTCGTCACGCACCCGGGCCAGCGTCTCTTGCGCGGCGTCGTCGCTCGAGGAGTGATTGATGGCGACGTTGGCGCCCGCTCGGGCCAAGCGCACGCAAATGGCCCGTCCGATGCCGCGGGAACCTCCGGTGACAAGCGCCGTCCGCCCGGAAAAATCCGCCTCCGTCATGTTGCTAGTGGTTCCACCAGGGCCGATCGGAAAACGCCCGGAGATCCAACTCATGGGTCCACGCCGAGCGGTGTTGCTTCGCGAGGTGCACGTAGGTTTCCGCGATTTCCTTGGGTAGCAGCAGTCCGTCGTGCTCCAACCCGCGCGACTTACGGAGCGCCTGGAACTTCTCGGGACCGAGCATCTTGCCCAAGGTGTCGGGGGCATCGACGGCGCCGTCCACGATGATGTGCGCGACGTGGATCCCCTTGGGAGAGAACTCCGCGTTCAGCGACTGACAGAGCAACCGCCTGCCGCCCATGGCCGCCGCGTGAGAGTGCTGGCCCGCGTTCCCCCGTACGGCGGCCGTCGCCGATGTGACGAGGATAGTGCCCTTCCCTCTCTGCTCCATCAGCGGACACACCGCGGAAGCCAGGCGGAACAGGCCGAAGGTCGCCATCCGCCAGCCCATCTCGAAAGCTTTGTAGGTCGTGTCGGAGAGAGCGCGATCACCGATCTGGGCCCCGAGGTTGTACACCACGACTTCGATCGGACCGACATTCGCCTCGATGTCGGCTACGCGGTCCTCGATGCTGTTCTCCTCGACCGCGTTGAGCAAAAAACCCGTCGCCTCGTTGCCGTCACCCTCAATCTCTGAGACCAGTCGATCGAGACCCGGGCGGTCCGTTCGTCGACACAAGCAGGCGTGATAGCCCTCAGCGGCAAAACGCCTCGCCACCGTTCCACCGATGCCGGCGCCGGCTCCCAGCACCAAACAAACAGAAGTCATTGCAGTTCCTCACGAGTCGATGTCGGTCGGGACCTTGCCAGAACGCTATTTCGACCGCCGGGGCCCATCTTCGCGTAGGCTCTTGGTGCGAGTTCGCGAGGAGGACCTATGGGGGTTCGTACAGGCACAGAATACCTGACCGGGTTGCGAGACGGTCGAGAGATCTTTGTCGACGGAGAATGTGTTTCCGACGTCGTGGACCATCCCGCATTCTCGCGCGCCGCACACGAGCTCGCACGCGTCTACGACTTTCAGCACGAACCCGACTACCGCGAACGCCTGACGTTTGCGTCCCCAGACGACGGATCCCCGGTCAGCGTTTCGTTCCTCATGGCCACAACGAGAGAAGAGGTTGAGCGACGCGTGCGCGGTGAGAGCTTGCGCGCAGACCTCACCTACGGGTTGATGGGCCGCCTGCCCGATTACATGAACGCATTCGTCACCGATTTCGCTGCGATCGCCGATCTCGTCGGGAAGGCCAGCCCCGAGTACGGCGAAAACGTGCTGCGATACTGGCAGCTCACGCGGGACCGCGACCTCGCCCTGACGCACGTTCTCGTCGATCCGCACGTCGACAAGAGCCGGGGCGTCGAAGCCCAGAACGCGATGCGCGTTGTCGAGGAGAGCTCCGAGGGCCTCATCGTTGCGGGTTGCAAGATGTTGTCGACCCTCGCGCCTCTGTCCGACGAAGTCATGATCGCGCCCTATATGCCGCGCCAGCCCGGCGAAGAGGCCTATACGCTGATCGCCTCGATCCCGGTCGCTTCGCCGGGATTGAAGTTCATTTCGAGGCAGTCGTACGACACCGGTGCAAGCCGCTTCGATCGTCCTCTCAGCTCGCGCTTCGACGAGCAAGACAGTCTGGCGGTCTTCGACCGGGTTTGTGTGCCGTGGGATCGTGTCTTCCTGTATCGCGATATCGAAATCTACAACCTGACCTCACCCGCCTACCCCGGCTACCTCCTCCTGCAAGCTGCCGTGAGAGCCACTGCGAAGCTCCAATTCGTCGCCGGGGTGTGCGCCCTTGTGGCCGAAACCAACGGCCGCGCCGCGATCAGCCGGTATCAAGAGCTCGTCGGTGAGCTGTTGGGTTTTTTGGAGATCGCCGAAGGTCTCATCGACGCGATCGGCCAGGAAGTGGTCCGCAACGTCCACAACCCGCTTCTGCCCGGCGCGGCAGAAGCGGAAGAACGCAAGGCCGCTGTTCCAGGACTCGCGACACTGTTCGGAGGCGTGGGGCGGACCGCTCTCGGAATCACTACGATTCGCCTGTTCTTCCCGATGGTTCACCAGAAGGCGGCCGAAGCCCTCCGACTCATCGGGAGCAGCGGTCTCATCATGACGCCAACAGAGGCGGACTTCCGGAACGAGGCGCTCAGGCCGTATCTCGATCGTTATCTGCAAGGGCGCGATGGGCTCGCCGCGAAAGATCGCACGCGCGTCTTCAAGCTCGCATGGGATCTGCTGGGAGAAGCGTTCGGGAGTCGCAGCCTTCTCTACGAACATTTCTTCGCCGGCGATCCCATCAACAACCGACTCCTCTACTGGAATCTTCCGAAGAAGGCACACGCTCAGGCCATGGCGGAACGTATGCTCGAGGAGATCATCGCTTCGGAGGCCGAAACACCGTGAGCGTGCGGAGGTATTCGATCGTCGCGGGCGACCTCTAGGCCCAGCCTTCCCTGAGCGGCGCGAGAAAAAACATCTCGACGCGTCGGGTCGCGAACTTCCACTCCCCGCCGACACGCGCGAAGGTGTCGTGGAGCCGCCCCGAGCCGATCATGCTCGTTCCGTCGCGGGTCGCGCGGTTGTCGAGCGCGCACGTCCCGGAAGCGCGGTCTCCTTCGACTTCGATGATGTGGTTGCTGAAATACGGCTTTACATCGAGCGGCCAAGTGCCGCGGTAAAAGGTCCTGAGTGCATCGTGGCCCTGGATCACGCCCCAACCGAGCGAGGAAAAATCGACGGAGCCGTCTTCGGTGAAAAGACTCGCCATATAGTCCTCGTCCTTCGCCTCGATGGCCATCCCGTAGGCGTGCGTCAGTTCTTTGATTTTCTCTCGATCCCAGAGTTCCTGAACCATCGCTTCGAGTTTCACTAGCGCCCGCCTCCGATGTCGTAGATCACGGTCGTGACGTAGGACGCTTCCTCGCCGCACATCCAGACCGCTAGATTCGCGACTTCTTCGGGCTCGCAGATGCGGCGAAGGACCGTCTGCTTCTTCGCGATCTCTTCGGCCGCTTCGATCCCGATACTGGCTTCGAAGATCTCGGTTCGGGTAACACCGGGCCGTACGCAGGCGACGCGAATGCCCTCCGGCCCGACTTCGCGCGACAGTCCCAACGTGAAGGAATCGAGGGCTCCCTTGCTCGCTGCGTAAACGACGTCGCCGGGCAATCCACCGTATCGCGCCGCGATCGAGCCGATATTCACAATCACACCGCCACGGCCACCGCGGGCGGTCGACATGCGCTTGATGGCTTCCCGCGAGCTCACGAAGACACTGAAGATATTCAGATCGAAGACGCGATGGATTCTCGCGAGGTCGGCATCCACGATGCTCGTCTCGTAGTCGATCGCCGCGTTGTTTACCAGAGCGGTCACGGGCCCCAACGCCTCATCGGTCTGGCGAAACAGTTCGACGACGTCTTCCTCGCGACTGACATCGGCCTGCACCGCGATGGCGCGTCGGCCTTTCCGCTGGATCGACTCGACGACCGCGTCGGCGCGATCTTTTGCGCGGACGTAGTTCACCGCGACGTCGAAGCCGCTCGCTGCGGCTTTTTCGGAAATCGCCGCGCCGATGCCGCGACTACCCCCCGTAACGATCATGACGCCCGGCAAGTCTTCTCCTTAGGACTCTTCGTCCATGATCTCGTCGAGGGTCTCGTGCATCACCTGGATGACCGTGTCGATCTCGTCGCGCTCGATGATGTAGGGCGGGCAGACGGCGATCCCCGAAACACCTGCAGCCCGCGCCACAACGCCCTTCGTCAACATGCGTCGGTACAGTCGAAGCGGGAGCTTGCGGGCGGGGTCGAAGGGCTTCCTCGTCTCGCGGCTCTCCACCACGTCGATGGCGGCGATGAGACCCAGGCCCCGGACTTCGCCGACGTGCGGATGATCCGCGAACTCGGCGCGCAGCCGCGCTTGGAGATACTCGCCGGTCTCGGCCGCCCGTTCTTGCAGCGATTCGTTCTCCATGATGTCGAGGTTCGCGTGTGCTGCCGCCGTGCTGATGGGGTGGCCGCTGTAGGTTTGCCCGTGGTTGAACTGCGGGATGACGTCGCCCGCTTCCTCGATGACCGACCAGATCTTCTCGGAAACGAGGGACGCCGAGAGCGGCGCATAGCCGCTGGTCAGCCCTTTCGCGATGGTCACGAGGTCGGGTTCGATGCCGAGCGCCATGCTGCCCCACGGCTTCCCGAGGCGGCCGAATCCGCAGATGACTTCGTCGGCGATAAACAAGATGTCGTGTCGACGCAGGACTTCTTGCATGGCCGGGAAGTAGCCCTCGGGCGGAACCACGACGCCGCCGGCGCCCATCACCGGTTCTGCGATGAACGCCGCTACGGTGTCGGCGCCTTCGCGGTGGATGGTTTCTTCGAGCTCGGCCACCAATTGATTGACGAACTCCCCCTCGCTCATCCCCGGAGGCGCTTCGCGGTAGTAGTGCGGCATGCCGAGGTGCAAGAACCCCGGGAGGGGCAAGTTCATCTTCGCGTGGACCGTGGGCAGGCCCGTCAGGTTGGACGCCCCAATCGTGATCCCGTGGTAGGCCATGTGCCGGCTCAGGATCTTCGTCTTCTTCGGGCGCCCCAACAGGTTGTTGTAGAGCCACACGAACTTGATTTGGGTGTCGTTCGCATCGGACCCGGAGAGCCCGAAGAAGACCCGCGCCATCGGCCACGGCATCATCTTCTTGAGCCGATCCGCCAGCCGGATGGAGGGCTCGTTCGCCATCCCGAAGAATGTGTGGAAGAAGGCCATCTGGCGCGCCTGGTCGGCGATGGCCGACGCGATTTCCTGCCGGCCGTAACCCACGTCGACGCACCACAACCCCGCGAGGGCATCGATGTATTCGCGACCGTGGATATCGGTCACGCGAACCCCGTGCGCTCCTTTCATCACCAGCGCTCCGTGCTCCGCGATGTCTTCGAAGTTCGTGTACGGATGAAGGAGGGATTCGAGGTCCATTTCGCGAAGGTCGTCAGCCATGGTGTCTCCTGGTTGCCCTGCGGCTCCGTTATAACGCGATCGTGATGAGAGAGCTGCCGTCGGCCTGGACTGTCAGCACGTCGCCGGGGCTCACCACCACCGTGGTGGTCGGGAACTCGACGATCGCGGGCCCCGTGAGCTTATCGCCGAAAGTGAGATCCTCGCCCCGGAAGATCTCCGTCTCGACCTCGGCGTTGACCGCCGCCATGTAAGCGACGCGACGCCCTGTCGGTACGGCCCCGGTGGCGTTCGAGCGAAGGCGACCTTGGGGCGCCTTGCGGCTTCCCGTCGCCGCGATTCGCCAGTGGATGCATTCGATCGGTTGATCTCGCATGCAGTAGGTAAAGCGGCGCTCGTGCTCGTCGTGAAAGTCGAGTTCGAGCTGGGCGAGGAGTTCCCTTGAGATCGGCCCTTCGGGCAGGGGCACGGTCAAGTTGTGCACCTGGCCGGGATAGCGCCCCTCGACGTAGCGCGTGAAGCGGATCTCTTCGGGCTTGAACCCATCGGCTTCGAGGTGTTTCTGGCCGGTTGCGATGAGCTCGTCGAACACGCCCGTGATGTCTGCGACGGTGCTCTCCGCGTCGGAGTTGCAGTGGAACAATCGCACGTAGTCGTGCCGAACCGGCGTCACCGCCATTCCGAAGGCGCACAACCCGCCCGCGGACCGGGGGATCAGGACTTCGCCGATCTCGAGCATTCGGGCGAGCTCGGCGGCGTGGAGGCCCCCGGCACCTCCGCCGGCCACCATCACGTAATCCCGGGGATCGATGCCGCGCTCGATCGAGATCGCTCGGATGGCCGACGCCATGTTCGCGTTGACGATGGTGATGATGCCCGCCGCCGCGTCACGCACAGACATCCCAAGGGGCTTTGCGACGCGCTCCTCGATGGCCCGCTCGGCGAGGCTCTCGTCGAGGGAGCGGCGTCCGCCCAGGAACGCCCCCGCGGCCATGCGACCGACCGCCAGGTTCGCGTCGGTCACCGCCGGCTCGCGCCCACCGCGCCCGTAGCACGCCGGGCCCGGTTGGGAGCCGGCGCTTCGCGGCCCCACGCGCAGAGACTTGCCGCTGTCGATCCAGGCGATCGAACCGCCTCCGGCGCCCACGGAAAGCACTTCGACACCGTTCACCCCGATCGGCTGGTTTTCGACCTGAATGTCCGTCGACATCACCGGCTCGCCGTCGCGGAGCATGCAGACGTCGAAACTCGTTCCGCCCATATCGACGATGATGAGACGATCCGGCGATTTCGTGTTGGCGGCATAGTGCGCACCGGCCGCAGGACCCGCCGCGGGACCGGAGGCCACCGCGTTCACCGGGCGGGCCAGAAGATCCGGGACCGACGCGCAGCCGCCGTTCACCTGCATGATCTGGGGCGCGTGGGGCAGCCCGCCCGCCTGCATCTCTTTTTCGAAGGCGCGTAGGTAATCGCCGATGATCGGCGCGATATAAGCGGATAGCACCGTCGCGGACGTTCTCTCCCACTCGCGAATCTCGGGTAGGACATCCGAGGAACACAGGACGTCGACTCCGGGGAGTTCTTCTCGGACGATTTCCGCTGTCCGCTGCTCGTGACGCGGATCGATGATCGACCAGAGATAAGCCACCGCTACGGCCTTCACGCCGTGTGCTCCGAAATACCGCGCCGCTTCTCGCACCGCGTTTTCGTCGAGGGGCTCGACCTCCGTGCCGTCGGCACCGATTCGTTCAGGAATGCCCAGCCGCAGATACCGCGGAACGAAATCTTCGGGCTTCTTCAGGTGGATGTTGAAACGTTCGGGCTTCCCACCGCGACCGAGGTAGGTGATATCCCGGAACCCCTTCGTCGCGAGCAGACCGATCACCGGACCGTTGCGCTGGATGAGCGCGTTCGTCGCCATCGTCTGGCCGTGGACGAGGAACTCGGTGTCGCGAAGGAGCTCCGAGACGTTCGTCCCCGCCTGATCGGCGAGGCCGGCCAACCCTCGTGTAATGGCGAGGAGCGGTTCGTCCGGCGTCGAGTCCTCCTTGTAGACGTGAAACTCGCCGTCGTCCCGCAGGAGTACGAGATCGGTAAACGTGCCCCCGATATCGATGCCGACGCGGTGTCCCATGACTACGCCTCGGTCTCGTCGAAGTCCCGCGCCGTCGGGGCCTCGATGTAGCGATCGCGCGGACCCATGTTGCGCGCCGTCCAGGTCCCCGCCGCCGGTGCGGTGGGCTCGATCATCGGTCTCGGGTTCGCGCGCAGCTCGGCGCGGCGGGCCGCGGTCGCCGTCTCGTCGACGGTGCGCTCGAGATCGTCCCGGACGACGACACCGTACACGTCGCGCGCGGTCTCCTCGCTGATCCACTCGTCGCGGAGATCGCGTCGCACCTGCTCGGCCTCGCGGTCGAGGGGGTTCCCCCAGCCGCCGCCACCCGAAGAAACGCCTTCCCAGAACTCACCTTCTCGAATCGGCACCTGACCCGCGGAAGACGTAAACGTCCGGCTGCCGTCCGCGTGCTCGATGAAGATTCCGCCGCCGGGGCTCATCGTGCCGCCATTCACGCCGTGGGGCGGGTTCTTCAGCCCCTCGCCGAACCCGTGCCATTCCATCCCGCCGGCGATGGGCCGATAACGCGTGCGGAGACCGGGGCCGCCGATCCACTGGCCGGCGCCCATGGCGTCGGTCTCGATCTCGTTTTGCTCGACCCGGATGGGATAGAGCAACTCGATCTCTTCAATCGCCGCCGAGGTCAGTCCGCCCATCCCCGCGATCGTGCAGAACACCGGCCAACCGTCCGCGTCCTTCGCAGCTCCCGAGCCGCCACCGCTGTTGAAGAGCATGCAACCCCATTCCTCGCCCGTTCTCGAATCGACGCCGTTGAAGTTCGGGATGTGCGATGTGTGAGCCCCGCCCGCCGGGACCCGGTCGGGAATGGCCTCGGCCATGGCGATGTTGATGACCTCATGCATGGGGTCCGCCGGGTTCTGCGTGGCGCCGCCGACCGCTGCGGGCCATTTCGCGCGACAGATCGTCCCTTCATCTGCATCCGCGGTAATGTGCTTTAAAACCCCGTGATTGTGGGGAATATCCGAGTCGATGTAGTACAAGAACGGAATCGTCGACGTCGCCATCATCACCGCGTAGGTCGCGTTGAAGGAACCGGTTGACGGCGGTCCGCCGGTGTAGTGCACGTGAATGTCGGCGCCCTTCTTGGTGATGGTCGCCCGGATCGGAATGTCCGTAGCGCCGTTCCCGTCGGTGTCGGTCCAGGTCTCCCCCTCGAACACGCCGTCGGGAATTTTCATGAACTCTTCGGTGGCGCGCTGATCGGCGTAGTCCATCAGCCCGTCGCTGTAGCGGACGACCTCGTCGCGCCCGTACTGCTCGCACAGTTCCATCAACCCCTTCCGGGCGACCCCGCACGCGCCGAGCTGCGCGCGCAAGTCGCCATTCAACGCGTCGCGGTAGCGCACGTTCGAGAGGTAGAGCTCGATGATGTCGTGCCGCTCGACGCCGCGGTCGACGAGCTTCGTCGGCGGAATGACGATGCCTTCCTGGAAGATGGTCTTGGCGGAGGGCACGATGCTCGACGCCTCGATGGCACCCGTGTCGAGCTGGTGACCGCGCGCCACCGTCCAAAAGACCTGACGACCGTCGACAAAGACCGGCTGCGCCGTCACGAGATCCGGAACGTGGGTGTTCCCGCGATACGGATCATTGGACATGTAGACGTCGCCGTCGTGGATGTCGTCGCCGAACACCTTGACGATCTCCATCAGCAGCGTGCGGATGCTGTTGCAGTGAATGGGCAGACAGTCCGCCATCGTCACCTGCCGCGGACCGCTTTCGTGTGCGTCGTAGATCATGCACGAGTAGTCGCGTGCGAGAGCGATCACCGATGTCCAGGCCGTCTGTTCCATCGCCAGGGTCATTTCCTGGCCGATCGCTTCGAAGCGATTCCGGATCACGCTGAAGGTGATGGGGTCAAAATCCTTCGTGATGTCGGTCTGTACGGCGGTGGCCACGGCGGTACCTCCATGGGAAGGCCCGACACTGGGCCTGGTTCGGATTCTCCGTCTCTCGGTCGAGCAAAGTCAATGGGCGGTTGGTTCTCCCGCATCGAGGCGGCGATGCGCAGTCGAGAAGCTCCACGCGGCACCGAAAACGAGAAGTGCCGGCACCGTCAGCTGCCACGCGAGCGATGCCGGAAGGCAGGCCAACGCGCCGAGTAACGCCAAGATCGAGCAGCCGAGTATCGCCACGCCGGAACAGCCCGCGAGTGCGCTTCCCACGGCCAGCGCGAGCATGTGCAACGCGTATCGCCCCACTCCGGTCGGCTCGAAGATTCTCCCGGGTAGCCAGACTTCAATGGACGGAAAGAGCATCGGAACGTATTGCAGCATCGCTGCGACGGCGTCCATGGAGCACGCGAGAAGAATCGAGAAGAGCACCCAGTGACGCCAGCCGGGCGCGCCCGCCTGTTCGTGGACCCCAAATGCGAGGAGCCCGTACACCGCCGCCGTATACCAGGCCGTCATGTTCCCGAAATGGTCGAGATCGGTGAGGTGAGCGAAGTAACCGAGCGTCGCCATGAGCTGGGCCATCCATGCGGCGGTGATCAGCGGGCCGAGGTACAGCATCCGGCTCGGGCGAGGCAGCGCTGCGCGCCAGCCCAAGCGATCGGACCGGGATCCTGTCGAGATGACGGCGCCCAGGATGAGAAACATCCCGAGGAGCTCCGTGCCCTCCTCCACGCCCGCGCGAATTCCGGTCAACCAAGTCGGCCACCGGGTCGAATGTTCGAGAACTTCTTGCAACGCGACGCTGCCGAACAATGCGAATCCAGCGGAGAGCCAGAGGAGGGGCTTCTTTCGCGTCCCTTGCTTCCAGGCGAGCCCGATGGCGTAACCGAGCAGCAGAACACCCACGATGCCAAGAGGGATCTGGGCCGCTGGCGCCACGAGGCCGATTCGCTCGTGAACCGAGGCGATTTCGTCGCAGGAGAGCCCGACCAAGATCAGAGCGAGGACGAAAGCCGAAGGCTTCGGTAGGTCACCGCTTCCATCGACCTGCTGGTAAGCGAGCAGACCGGCTGTAAAGAGGAGCAGACCCGACCACCAGGCCGCGATGTTGTGTTCCCGGGCCAGGCTGAGAGGTTCGAGGATCGGCCAGCCCGCACCGTTTTCGGTGTAGAAGAGCGGAATCGGGAGCTCGGGCAAGTGGAAGTTCACAGCCGTGAGAGCGACGAGCGTCGCACTCACGCAACCGACGAGGCGACTCCAGGGAACTCCCGCCGTCTCCCCCGAGGCGGTCGTCAAGCACCCCGCCCCAGCGTGTAGAACTCGGGATTCGGTTTGAGATCGATCAGGTGCGCCATGCGGTTCGAGAGAGCGAAAAAAGCGGTGATCGCACCGATATCCCAAACATCCTCGCGGTCGAGTCCGTGCACTTCGAGAGCTTCGTAGTCCGCTTCGTTCACTTCTTCTGCGCGCGTCGCCACCTTGAGCGCGAAATCGAGGATCGCCCGTTGGCGCGGCTCGAGATCGGCGGAGCGGTAGTTGACCGCGACCTGGTCCGAGATCAACGGGTCCTTCGCCCGGATTCGCAGGATCGCACCGTGGGCGACGACGCAGTAAGGGCACTGATTGACCGCGCTCGTAGCGACGACGATCATTTCTTTCTCGGCCTTGGTGAGGTTCCCTTTCCGCTCGAGGATCGCGTCGTGGTAGTTGAAAAACGCGCGAAATTCGTCCGGGCGGTGGGCCAAGCCGAGAAAGATATTCGGCACGAACCCCGAGCGCTCCTGCACCTTCTGGATCATCTCGCGGATATCGTCCGGTAGCTCGCTCAGTTCGGGGATCGGGAAGCGGGAAATGTCGGTCATGGGGACTCCTCGTACAGGCAAGGTATCGCGTCCTCCGGAGGAGGCCCTGTCGGGGCTTTGCGGTACCCTGGGGGAGTAGCCGTCAGGGCGGCTCGGGAGGCGAGGAGGAGACACGCGATGGGTGTAGAAGCAAAAACAGACTATGAGGCGATCGTCATCGGCGCCGGCGTCGCCGGGATCTATCAGATCAAACGGCTGACCGACATGGGAATCGACGCAACGGTACTCGATTCCGCAGGTGACCTCGGCGGGACCTGGTACTGGAACCGCTACCCCGGCGCGCGGTTCGACTCCGAGAGTTACACCTACGGCTACTCCTTCTCGCGCGAACTCCTCGACGAGTGGCACTGGAAGGAGCGCTTCTCCGGGCAGCCCGAGAATCTCCGCTACCTGAATTTCGTCGCCGACAAGTTCGACTTGCGCAAGTACATGCAGTTCAACTGTCAGGTCGAGTCCGCTCACTTCGATGAAGAGCGAAATCGCTGGCGACTCCGGATTTCGGATGGGCGCACCCTGACCTGCCGGTTCGTCATCATGGCTGTCGGACTCCTCTCGGCGCCCACCCCGCCTCGTATCGAGGGCATGGAGACGTTCCAAGGGGAGTCCTTCCACACCTTCTACTGGCCCCATGAGCCCGTCGAGATGGCGGGCAAGAAGGTCGCGGTGATCGGCACCGGGGCGACCGGGATTCAAGTGATCGGCGAAATCGCGGACAAAGTCGGCGAACTCGTCGTCTTCCAGCGCCGTCCCAATTGGAGCGCACCACTCAACAACGGGCCGATCTCGGAAGAAGAGATGGACGAGATCCGCGCGCGCTACGACGAGATCTTTGCCACCTGCGCGCGGACGCCCGGGGGGTTCGAGCACGAACCGGATCGCCGGGGCTTCTACGAGGTGACCCCCGAGGAGCGGCGAGCGCTCTGGGACCGACTCTACGACGAGCCCGGATTCGGCATCTGGTTGCAGAACTTCCGCGAGATCTTCACCGAAGAAGAAGCGAACGAGGAAATCTCGGAGTACATCGCCGAGCGCATCCGCGAGCGCGTCCACGATCCCGAGACCGCCGAGAAGCTCATCCCGCGAGACCACGGTTTCGGTGTCCAGCGCGTGCCCCTCGAAACGAATTACTTCGAGGCCTACAACCGCGACAACGTCTCTCTGGTCGACATCAGTGAGACTCCGATCGAGGCGATCACCGAGACGGGTCTGCGCACCAGCGAACGCGAGTTCGATTTCGACATCATCGTGTACGCGACGGGCTTCGACGCGATTACGGGCTCCTTCGATCGCATCGATATTCGCGGCACCGGGGGGCGAAAACTACGCGATGTGTGGAAAGATGGCCCTACGACCTACCTCGGCATGATGATCCACGGTTTTCCGAACCTGTTGATGCCCTCCGGGCCGCAGAGCGGCTCCGCCTCCACGAACTATCCGCGTGGCATCGAGACCGGCGTCAATTGGTGTACGGAACTGTTCGCCTACATGTGGGAGAACGGGCTCGTACGCGCCGAGGCCGAACTCGACGCGGAGCAGAACTGGACGGCTCACGTGACGAAGATGTACTCGACCATGCTCATGCGGAAAGCGAAGTCTTGGTTCACCGGATACAACTCGAACGTCGAAGGCCACGAGGAAGGGACGATTCGCTACCTCGTCTACAACGGCGGAACGCCCAAGTACGTCCGCCGCATCAACGAAGTCGTCGAGCGCGGCTATGAGGGCATTCGTCTGGACTAGGGTGCGCCCTCGCCCGCTCAGGCTTTGGGTTCGAGGACCACCACCGGGATCTGTCGAGGGTCTGCCGCTTTCTGGTACTCCGCGAACGGCGGATACATATCCACCATCTGCGCCCAGACCTTCTCGCGCTCGGCTCCTGCAAGCTCGCGCGTGGTGGCCGGGAACTCGTCGTTCGCGACCTTCACCTTGACTTCGTCCTGGGCGTTCAGGTTGTGATACCAGCCCGGATGCTTCGGGTGACCACCCTTCGAAGCGATGATCGCGTAGCCGGTGCCCGTCTTGCCGTAGAGCAGGGGCATGATGCTCTCCTTGCCGGACTTCCGGCCCTTCGTGAACAAGAGGAGCGTCGGCAGCGGGCCGGGGCCTCCCCCTACGGTCGAATCCCACAGGTGAGCCGCCTCACCATCTTCAAGGTAAAGCTTGCGGTGCTTGGCAATCCAACCGGTTTCACTGGCTTCTACGATGGGGTCACTCATCGGATCGGGCTCCTCTTCGGGCTTGCTCGGGTTTGTGGCGAGCCGATGCTACGTCAGCGAGGCTCCCGGATCCATCGTGGCTTTCCCGCGTCGACCCGGATGATATGGTCCCCGCTATGAGTGCAACCGACGACCTTGTTAAGAACAATGACGACTACGCGAGCCGTTTCTCGAAAGGCGACTTGCAGTCTCCGCCTGCAAAGCACGTCGCCGTCGTTGCTTGCATGGATGCACGGCTCGATGTGGCGGCCCTGCTCGGGCTCACCGAGGGCGACGCCCACGTCATCCGGAACGCGGGAGGTGTCGTGACGGACGACGTGATCCGCTCCCTGGTGATTTCTCAAAGACTCTTGGGAACCCGAGAGATCGTGCTGATCCACCACACCGACTGCGGAATGATGAGTTTCAGAGACGACGACCTCAAGGCGAGCATCGAAGCGGAGACCGGCATCCGCCCCGCGTTCGCTATGGAGGCGTTCGGCGATCTCGAGGGCGATGTCCGGCAATCGATAGCGCGGATCAAAGCGAGCCCCTTCATCCCGACGAAGGACGCGATTCGCGGCTTCGTCTATCAGGTCGAGACGGGATCGCTGCGCGAGGTCGCCGCGTAACCGCTCCAGGGCGACGATCGCAACCGCTCACTCCGCCTTCGGCTCGTCGATCGTGATCTCGAGGTCTTTGCGACGGTCGTAGACTTTCTTGAGCCGCCGCTGGCGTTCCATCTCGATGCGCAGCTCTTGAAGGACCGCCTCTTCGGAGATCTCTCGCTCGCGAACGGTCATCTGGAGGTCCGTACACGCGGCGACCATGTACGGCCCGCACGCCGGGCTCGCGCAGCAGTAGCCGGCGAACGCCTCGAAGGTCTGGGGCGTCTCGGGCAACTTCGCGACGTTGATGGTCGAGATCATCTCGGGGTAGCGATCCTTCAGGGTTTTGAATTTCCGATTCGCGCCGGCGACGTCGCCTTCTCTCCACCGGATCAACATTTCGTTGAAGACGTGCGCGCTGAACGGCGCCCCTTTGCGCAGCCCGAGGTCATTCCAGTCGTACGCTTGTTGGATCGCACCGCGGTAGATCAGGATCTCGGCGATGTTGGTGTACGCCACGCCGGAAGGATTCAGCTTGCGCGCGTTGTTGAAGCCTCGAAGGGCGGCGTCGAGATCGCCTCGATACGCATCGATGACGGCGAGATAGAAATGCGGTTGGCTGTTGCGCGGATCGAGCTCGACTGCCGCGACGAACTCTTCCGTCGCGCGCTCGAGGTAAGCGAGATATTCCGCTTCGTTGCGATCTCCATCGAGCGCTTCTCGCGCGCGCTTGTAGTACGTCTCTCCGAGGGCGATCCGTACGCCGGCAGAATCCGGACGGGCATCCCGGCGGCTCTCGAGTGTGGTCTCCGCCGCTTCGAGATCGCCCGCATCGACCTGACGCTTGGCCTCCTGAGTCGATCCCGCACAAGCCAGAACAATGAGCGCGGCGCAAGCGAGAAGAACCCGGGGCGTCAGGCGGCAACTAGCGAAGATCATCGATGAAAGGCCCTCCTAAACGCACTCCCGTTCGTCCAGTCATGAGCCACCGCCTAGTCCACCGGGACAGCGCGCGCAGTGCCAATCGCCGCGAGGCGGTTGTCCTGGCCGGAATCGATGAGCTCGACCCGACATTGGACACCGGTCGGCGAGGCGTCGAGTACTTCAGCGTCCAGCCGGAACGGTCCGACGCGCGCCTGCGCGGTGTAGCTGAAATGCAGGTCGACGGTTCGCGCAGGAGCGCCCAGGTGCCGTTCTCCGGCGAGGGTCGCCACCCGCGCCAGGAGACTCCCCATGGCGCCACCCTGGATGGAGCCGAAGCTGTTGTAGATGCGCTCGTGATGATCGAGTTCGATCTCGGCTGCCTCGGTATCAAAGCGGAGCCCGAGGTATTCATCGAATGGGATACGGGGCTCCTCCTCCTCGCTGCGGTAGCGGGTCCACCCGAGCTCGTGGTCTGGGCTCGGGTTCTCCTCTCGTCGCGGCAACCGCGTGAAGGTCACCCAGGCGCCGCCGACAGGCCTGCCGTTCGCGTCGCTGAGTCGACTCTCGGAGAGCACGGTGTTGCGGCCGACTCGCAGCGGTCGGCAGGCACCCTGGACCGAACCCTCGCGGAGTCTACCGGGGAAAAGCAACTTGAAGTCCAAGGTCGCGACCCAATCCGGCGCCACCGCACGCGCGGCGAGACTGCCCGCCATGAGGTCGCACATCGGAGCGACAGCTCCGATCGACAGCGCATCGCCGGCGCCGAGAAGATCGGGTAGGACCGGCATCCGGGCGCGAACCGTGCCGTCTGCGCGCATCTCTTGCTCGATCCGCAAATAGCGGAGGATCGATCGCGGTCCCGGGTAGATCCGCGGTCGGTCGGTTCCAGAAGTCGAGGAATCGGCAGGCAAGGCGGTCAGGCGTAGAGCACCGCGCAACGGACCTCGATGCTCCACCGCTCCGGAGCGTCCTCCGGTGTGTTGGGGTCGTCGAATGCGGTGTGGAAGCTGAACGTGCACGGCGACGCTGCATCGTCTCCCCGTTGTCCGGCGCTGCGTGCCAACACTCCGGCGGAATCCCACTGCTTGATCAGGAGGACTTCGTCGCGGGTCATCTCGGGATAGAAGTACCAGCCGTGGTTCGGTGCGTGCTTTGCGAAATAGTTCTCGCCGACGCGGTCCTGGTAGTGGATCTCGAACACGACGAGGTCCGCCGGCGCAACGGTCAGGCCGTCGCAGAGCGCGAGTGGATGAGTCGCGACGGGCTCCGGCGCAATGTTGCGCCAGACATTGATGATCGCGAAGCGGCCCTCGGGAGCGAGCGCCGCGGCCGCGGCCTCGGGATCGATCAGCGATTCGCCCGGCTCGAGCACGACGCGAAACGTGTCGTTGCCGCCGGGCGGCTTCGCGAGCTGTTGGATCCTTTCGGGCGCACTTCGCAATGTGTAGTCGCCGTGCACGACGTGGGCCGGACCTTGGACCTGCTGACCGCCGCGGATCTCCCGCGAGCTGCTCTTACCCGCTGCGGAACGGATGTTGTGGTCGAAAGCGAACACGTGTGAGGCTCCGGTGCGCTCGCTCACGAACTCGAGGCATTCGGGGTAGTAGTGGTCGACGACTTCTCGATGATCGAAGAAGTCGAGCTCCGGGCGTCCCGACCGGTGCGCCGCGAGTTCGAAGCCATGCGCTCCGAGTGTTCTTCGATTCGTCTCGCCGAGGCGGCGACCGTTGTGAACGGTCATCGTGCGTTCTTCGAGGTCGACGCCTTCGGTTCCCGCGTCGCTTCCGGCCGAATCTCGCCGCGTCAGCACCCGGCCGTTGCGATAGAGCGAGGAGAGCACAGAAGCCCGGAGGTAGTTGAAAGCGCCGCGCCGGTCGTCTCGCCCCGTCATCGGAATCGTCGCCCTTTCGCAGTTTGGCCAGGTCCGAGCATAGCCCCGCTAGGTGCCACAGAAAGTGCGCGTCACCCGCTCGTGGGGCTCCGGGGGATCGGCATAAGCGAGCTTGTCCCGAGGTACCTCAAACGGAGACGCCAGAGCCGCCAGAAGCTCCTCGAAAGGTCCGAGCCGACCCTGATCGACGGCCGCGCGGATGGCGCGCTCGACCTGGTGGTTGCGGGGAATCACCGCGGGATTCTCGCGACCCATGCGTCGTTTCGCTGTGGCGAGGTCGTTCGCCCCGCCGCTCATGCGCGCTTGCCAACGCCTCTTCCAAGCGCGGATCGTTTCGTTCTCGACGAGCGGTGGCGCATCGCCGTCAATCGCGTCGGTCGCTAGCCCGCGAAAAGTCGCCGTGAAATCGGCCTTCGCAGCGGCCATGGCGTCGAGCAGTTCCTGGGCGAGCTCGAGATCGCCTTCTCGGGCGTCGACGATCCCGATCTTCCGGAGCAGACCCGCTTCGTAGTGCGCGGCGAAGCGCCGCGGGAATTCGCCGAGCGCTTCTTCTGCCCACGCGATGGCGTCTTCTTCGGCCGGGGCGAGCCACGGAAGGAGGGTTTCCGCAAACCGGTACAAGTTCCAGTGGGCGATCGCCGGCTGATTACCGTAGGCGTAGCGTCCCTGTTGGTCGATCGAGCTGAAGACCTTCTTCGGATCGTACTCGTCGAGAAACGCACAGGGTCCGTAGTCGATGGTTTCCCCGGAGATCGCCGTGTTGTCCGTGTTCATGACGCCGTGGATGAACCCGACGAGCATCCACTGCGCCACGAGCCGTGCCTGGCGCTCGATGAGATCGCGGAGGAGCTTTCGGTAGGGCTCGTCGCTCTCGGCCGGATCGATCCGCTCGATCACGTGATCGGCCAAGGTCCGCACGGCCTCTCGCTCGCCGCGGTGGTGGAAGTACTGGAAGGTGCCGACACGGACGTGACTGCGGGCTACGCGGGTCAGGATCGCGCCGGGCTCGGGCTGCTCTCGCAGGATCGCTTCGCCGGTCGCCACCATCGCGAGGGAGCGGGTCGTGGGTATGCCCAACGCGGCCATCGCCTCGCTGAGCAGGTACTCCCGCATGACCGGGCCCAGGCCTGCGCGGCCGTCACCCTGTCTCGAAAACGGCGTCCGCCCCGCGCCTTTCAGCTGGACTTCCCGGACCTGCCCGCTTTGATCGACGACTTCGCCGAGGAGCACAGCACGCCCGTCACCGAGACGTGGGACCCAGTGACCGAACTGATGCCCGCCATAGACCATGGCGAGCGGCGACGCGTCGTCCGGGACCCGGTTGCCACTCAGAATCTCGAGGCCTGCCTCGCTTCCGAGAAACGCGGGATCGAGGCCGAGCTCGCGGGCCAGCGCGGCGTTTACGTGCAGCAGAGCCGGCTTGGCAACCGGTGTCGGATCCACCCGCGCGTAGAACGCGTCGGGCAGGGTCGCGTACTCGCTGAGCAGGGTGAACCCCGAGGCGTGCTCACTCATCCGCGCGCCCTGCGCGCCCTACCCGTCGAACTTGTCGAAGTACGAGAACTTCGGCGCGCCGGTCAGGAACTTGCCCAGGTTTTCGACGAGCCCGGTCTCGGTGCGCCACGCGAGGTATTTCTCCTGCTGATCTCTCGAATCCCAGATCTCGTAGAAGACGACGCGGCCCGGGACGTCTTGGTCGGTGTAGATATCGAACAGCTGGCATCCGTCATAGGCTCGGGTGTCCGGCGCGATGCCTTTGATGAACTCCAAGAACTCCGTGGTGCGGTTGGGATCGACCGGAAGGTCGATCGTCAGTGCGATGCTCATGTTCTCTCCTTTGCGCAGAGCTGCGATGGTATCTCAGGGTGACTTGAGGAGGATACGCCCGCAGCCGTCGCAGTGAACGACTTCGCCGCTCCCCTCGAGTGCGGTGAGCGCCATCTCGCGGACGGTCAGACCACACCGCCCACAATTGCGACCCTTGAGTTCGCTGAGGACACGGCCGGCGAGACCCTTGTGTGTGCGGAGGCGCTCGTAGGGTTCTCGGAGCGGCTCCGGAACGGCTCGCACGAGACCGACCCGGCGGGTCTCGCGATCCGCGATTTCCCGATCGAGCGCATTTTCCCGCGCTTCGAGTCGGGCGGCGAGCTCTGCCCGCTCGCATTCGAGCGCTGCGATCTGCTCCTCGCAGGCACGGACGTCGCCCTTCCTTTCTTCCTCCGCCTCCATCAGCGCGAGCTGCTCCTCTTCGATGGAGCTTCGCCGCGCCTTCAGGCCTTGGACCTCTCCTTGGAGCCCCTCGAGCTCTTTCGCCACGGTGACCGCACCGGAATAGAGCTTCGCTTCCTCGGTTTCGATGCGTTGCGAAAGTCGATTCGTTTCGGCCTCTCGTTCGGCGATTTGTTCGCCGAGCGCCGCGCAACGGGCTCGCGCGGCCTCTGCGGCCCCTCGCTCGCCGGCCATCGTCTCGGTGCAGCGCGCGATCGCGCTTCGCTCGGGGAGGGTCCGTCTCTCCTCCTCGAGTTCTCGCACTTCGAGATCGAGACCTTGAAGCGCGAAGAGCGGGTGATCCGGAGCCATCGCGCCGGAGCCTATCAGGGGATGATACCCTGCGCCGATGGCCGCCGTTCGCAAAGCCCGCCCCGACGACCTCGAAGCTGTCATCGAACTGCTCAAGACTTTTCCCGACGATCCGGAGCTCAAGGACATCGACTGGAACGACGGCCGGCGCATCTACGCCGATCTCCTATCGGGCGATCGCGGAGCCATCTTCGTCGCCGATGCCGACGGCGTCGTGGTCGGGATCGTGACCCTGGGCTTCTCCGTGGCGATGCGGTTCGGGGGCCCCTACGCAATGATCGAGGAGTTCTTGATTTCCGAGCAGGCGCGGGGGCAAGGCCTAGCGCGCCCCCTGCTCCGCGCGGCGCGCGAAGAAGCCGAAGCGCGCGGGTGCCGCGAGCTTCAGGTCAACGGCCCAAGCCCGGAGGGCACCCCGGTCTACTTGCGGAACGGCTTTCACGAGGCTGGAAGTCATCTCAAGATTTGGCTGTAGTCGTGCGCGTGATTCACTACTTCGACTACAAGAGCCCCTACGCCTACATCGCTCAGGAAGACACCTTCGCCCTGGCCGCGCGACCCGGGATCGAGGTCGAGTGGCGACCCTACACACTGGATATTCCCCAGTATCTTGGGTCCGCTCGGGTGGGAGACGACGGCGCCGTCGTCGAAGAAAGCCGCAACGCGCACCAATGGCGCCGCGTGAAGTACGCGTACATGGACTGCCGTCGCGAGGCGAATCGACGCGGCTTGACCGTGCTCGGACCCCGCAAGATCTTCGATTCAACGATCGCCCACGTGGGTTTCTTGTTCGCCAGGGACGCGGGGAATTTCGAGGACTACCACAACCGGGTGTATCGCTCGTTCTGGAAGCGCGAGCTCGACATCGAAGATCCCGCTCTGATCGAGGAGACGCTGGCGGCTTGCGGGGTCCCGGCCGACGGATTTCGCGCGTACCTCGAGGGCGAGGGCCGTCGGGCCCTCGAGGCCGCGCAGCGCGAAGCCGAAGACGCTGGCGTTTTCGGCGTGCCGAGCTACCGCGTCGGTAGCGAGCTCTACTGGGGGCTCGAGCGATTGCCTCGGGTGCTCGAGCACGTGGGCAGCTAGGTAGCGTTCCCGTCGTTGGCCAGTGCCTCGTGCACCTTGCCCACCATCTTGGCGGACGGTTTGAGGGTGAGATCCCCTTCCTCGTTCCAGCCCGATGGGATCCCTTCGTTCTTCTTGGCCACGTAGAGGGCCGCCTTGAACTTCCGCATCAGTTCATCGACGTTGCGCCCGACATTGAGAAAGTTCACTTCCGAGAACAGCAGCGTGCCCTCGGGGCTGATGATATAGGTCCCGCGCAGCGACAACCCCGCGTCTTCGAGGTAGATGCCGAACCTGCGCGCGAGATCGCCGGTCTTGTCGGAACCCATCTTGAAGGCGACGTCGCGCAGCTCCTTCTCCACCGTGTGCCATGCAAGGTGCGTGAAGTGCGTGTCGCAACTGACGGTGATGAGCTCGGCGCCCATCTTTTCGAACCGGTCTTGCAGCCCTGCCAGGGCCGCGAATTCGGTCGCTCAGACGAACGTGAAATCCGCCGGATAGAAAAACAGGATGGTCCATTTACCGGCAGCTTTGAGCTCGGAGAGTCCGATCGAACCGAACTCTCCGGTCTTGGGCTCGTAGGTATTCAGCGTGAAGTCTTCGACTTCCGATCCCACTTGAACGGTCAAGGCGTACTCCTTTTGAGTGAAACGGTCGCCGAAGTTAGCGGCTACAATGCGAAGCACCATGACTGAGTCCGTTCCGACCGGGGGCTTCCGACCGGATCGGCAGGAGCGCCTCCGCAACTGGACCGAAGAGCGTTTCGCCGAGGCTTACCAGTGCGACCGGTTCACGGCCACGGTGCTGGGCAATCGCCTCCGCTACGCCGTCTCGCACATGGGAACGGGGCTCATGGTGGGCTCTTTCTCCCCGATCATCAGCGATTGGTACGACTTCGCCATCACGATCTCAGGGCCCCCGGACATGGATTATCCCATGCCGGCGGTCAACAGCAGCCTGCTGGTATTCCTGGGGACGATGGAAGATGCGGTTCGCAACATCGTCGGCGAATACGGGCCGGAGAACTTGAAGCCCGGCGACGTGTTGATTTGCAATGACCCGTACCGCAACGGGCGCCACGTCAACGACGTGTGTTTCATCCGTCCGGTGTTTCACGAGGGCCAGCTGGCGGCATTCGTGAACGTATGCGCGCACCAGCTCGACATGGGCGGCATCGTGCCGGGTGGTTTCAGCGGAACCAAAGCGAACGTGTTCGAGAACGGCTTGGTCCTTTGCCCCATGCTCCTTTTCGAAAACGATGCGCTTGTCACCCCGACGATGAGTTTGATCTTCGACAACACCCGTTTCGGCGGCCTGCTCCACGCGGATTTCCTGACGATGTTTCGCCAGCTCAAGCTCGGCGAACGCCTCGTCGAGGGCAACATCGATCGGTACGGAATCGAAGCGTTTCGCGGGACGGTGCGTTACTGCTGCGACGCTTCGGCCGAGTTGCTTCGCGACGCCATGGAGGAGTTGCCCGACGGCACCTATCACGGGGAGGAGCGGCTCGATGCCGATGGCGCCGGCGACGATGAAGAGATCGTCGTCCGAGCGAAAATCACGAAAGCGAACGGTCGAGTGGAGGTCGATCTCAGCGGTTCCTCTCGGCAAGCGCGCACGTGTATCAATGCCGGGCCGCTCGATGCCAAGACGGCCGTAGGGGCCGCGTTCAAGATCCTCTTCGACCGGACGTCCCCTTTCACTTCGGGGATCTTCCGGCATGTCGACGTGGTCGTTCCGCCTGGCACGATCCTGTCCGCGATGCCCCCGGACGGCGCGATCATGCTCTACTGGGAAGTCACCCAGACGCTCCTGTCGGCCATCGTCGAAGCGCTGGGCGCGACGCTCGGCGACCGCGCGGTGGGCGGCGAGTACGGGGCGATGGGTGCGCACAACGCACACGGCACCCGCGCGGACGGCACGCCCTGGTCGAACATCGGCAATTGCGGAGGCGAACACGGGCCCTGGGGCGCGGATCGCGACCACGACGGGGACAGCTACTGCCTGACCTCGCTGGTGAACGCCATCGATCCGCCGACCGAGACCATGGAGCAGGAATCGCCGGTCCTCTTGATGCGAAAAGAATTTGTCATCGATACCGCCGGCCCCGGCGAAAACCGCGGCGGAGCGGCGGTCGCCAAGGACAGCCTCTGGCGCGAGCCGGCGGAGCATTACAGCATGCCGCTCCGCTTGAAGCGGCCGACGGGCTTTGGAGCGCAACGTGGCGAGGCCGGACGCACCGGCGCGGTCTGGCTGTTTCCGCCGGAAAGCGTCCCCGACTCGGGGCTCGTCCCGCTCGCGCCCGCGGCGTATCGCGCCTCGACGCCTGTGGCGGGCGTGCTCCACCCCGATACCAAGGAGCCCGACCCGAACGGCCGCTACTTCTATTTCGCTCGCGAAGCGGTGTGGCGCTCGGAACCCGGCGCCTACGCGCGCTACGTCACGAACGGAGGCGGCGGGTTCGGTTCGCCCCGTGATCGGGATCCGGAGCGCGTTCTCGCCGACGTCCGCAACGGTTACGTAAGCCCCAACCACGCTCGCGAAGCCTACGGAGTCGTGATCCACGGCGACCCGTCGTCGGACCCCGAGGGCCTCCGGATCGACGAAGCCGCAACGCGAGCGCTTCGTCAGCGGGGTTCCTGAATCCGGCGCCTCCTTTTCTGACGATGGGTGTCGCGATGGACGTTGGACAAACGACGGACCTGCGAGATCAGACGCACAGAAAGGAGCGCTCATGACCTTGCCGATCACGGCTCTCTACGCGGGAATCCTGGCCTTGCTGCTGGTTGCCCTCAGCATTCGTGTGGTGGTCCTCGTCCGCGCGAAAGCGGCGGTCAATTTCGGCGATGCGGGCGACCCCGAGAACGCGCGTATTGTTCGCGCCCAGGGCAACTTCATCGAGTACGTCCCGATGGCCCTGCTCCTGTTGGCGGTGGCCGAGCACAACGGGGCGTCTCCGACGTGGCTCCACGCACTCGGCGCGGGACTCGTCGTAGCGCGTCTCATCCACCCCACCGGTCTACGCCCGGTCGGGGGACCGAACGTCGCTCGGGTCGTCGGGACCAGCGCGACCTGGCTGGTGCTCGCAGCAGGCGGCGCACTCGTCATCCATCAGGCGCTGACGATGCACTAATCGGGCGCCTCGCGGACGTTCGCTTGCTCGCGCACGATCTGCAGGAGCCCGTCGCCGAAACGCTTCGCCTTGGTCGGCCCGATTCCGTGGATGAGGCGGAGGGCTTCCGCGCTCTCCGGCCGAAGCCGTGCAATCTCGCGCAAGGTCCGGTCGCTGGCGACGACATACGGCGGCGTGCCGAGACGCTGCGATACCTCGAGGCGGTGCTGCCGGAGAGCGTTGAACAGCGCCTCGGAGGCCTCGTCGAGTGGAGCCTCGCCTCCGCTTCGAGCCCGGCGGTCGACCGTCACCGGTGCCGTTTTGGGTAGGGTTCGGATGCCCACCGGAAGCAGCAGGTTCGCCGGCGCTTCACCGCGCATGACGGCGGCACCCTCTTCCGTGAGCACGACCACGGGACGATCGCCTCCGACAAAGTCGACCCAACCCGCCGTCACGCAACGGCGCAACAACCGCGTCAGCCACAAGTCCGGGTGCTCTCCGAGGGCGCCAAAGGTCGGCGTCAAGTGCAAGCCCGCGGACTCCAGGCGAGCGTCGGAGGCACCGCGGAGGAGCTTCGCCGCAGCCTGTAAACCGAAGCGGCCATGAACCCGAGCCACCGCCGAAAGCGCTTTTCTGACGGTGAGCGTCGCCGTCTCTTTGTCGACCTGAGGCTGCTTCACCTGGTCGCGGCAGACGTCGCAACGCCCGCACCCCGCGAGTGTCTCCGCCTCGTCACCGAAATAGCGCAAAATGGCGTCGTGCCGGCAGCTTCCGCCCTCGGTCCAGCGCATGAGTTCGAGAAACAGGTTCCACTTGTGCTGGACCACGTCTTCGCCCGACGCGCGACCGTCGGAATCGCCCTCGATCAGGCGGCGCCGCAGAGGCATATCACCGGCTGACGTCAGAAGCTGTCCAATCGCGGGGTCGCCGTCGCGCCCGGCCCGACCCACTTCCTGGTAATAAGCTTCGATCGAACTCGGCGGCGCGAGGTGGATCACCGCACGGACGTCCGAGCGATCGATCCCCATTCCGAAGGCGTTCGTGGCGACCACGACCTCGGTATCGCCGTTCCGAAAGCTCTCGCTCACGCGCTCGCGGACGTCCCCCCGAAGCCCCGCGTGATAGACCTCGGTCCGGTAACCGAGACGCCCGAGTCGGCCGGCTTCCATTTCTGTCGACTTTCGCGTCGGCGCGTAAACGATGGCGCATCCTTTGGCGCCGCCCGGCGCTCCTATGGCTTCGAGGAGCGTCGCGTCGACGGCGTGGCCGCGCTCCTTGGAAGACGCCACCTCGTTCGCGCGGAGGGCCAGGTTCGGGCGCGCGAAGCCGTGCACCAGCTGAGGGGTGTCCGCGGGGAGTCCCAGACGCGACAAGATTTCGTCCCGGACCACCGGCGTCGCCGTCGCCGTGCACGCCAGTACCCGGGCGGGGCGCACCTCGTCGAGCACTCGACCGATTTGGAGATAATCGGGCCTAAAATCATGCCCCCACTCACTAATACAGTGAGCCTCATCCACCGCGACGAGCGGGCAATCGAGATCGGCAAGGAGGCTTCGAAAGCCGGGAAACGAGAGCCGTTCGGGCGCGACGTACAGGAGACGGTACGCGCCGCTCGCGATGGTGCGCATGCGCTCCCGCAACACGTCGGGTTCGAGAGTCGCCGCGAGGAAGGTCGCCGGGACGCCCACGTCTTCGAGACTTCCCACCTGATCGTGCATCAACGAAACCAGGGGTGAGATGACGACGCTCGTGCCGTCGAAGAGCGCCGCGGGAAGCTGGTACACGAGGCTCTTCCCTCCGCCGGTCGGGGCGACGAGGAGCGCGCGGCCGCCGCGCAGGAGCTCTTCCATCGCCTCTCGCTGGCCCGGTCGGAAATGGGCCAAACCGAAACGCCGTAAGCCGGATTCGAGGTCCAACTCGTCGATGAGATCGCTCCTCGAGTTCGCGGGGCCCTAGAGGCGGTAGATTCGTCGGACGTTGCCTCCGAGCACCGCGTTGCGGCTCGACTCGGAGAGCGGCGCGACGAAGTTCTCGAGCGCGGGCACCCAGGTACTGGGGTGATCGGGGTGGGGATAATCCGTCGCCCACATGAAGCAGTGCGCACCGACGTGATCGATCACGTGGGGAGCGGCCGTTTCGTCGGGATCGCCCGAAATGAAGCACTGGCGGCGGAAGATGTCCGAGGGTCGATGGTTCAAAGCGACGCCTTTGGCGATGATCGTCTCGAAGACCGCGTCCATACGGTCGAGAAAAGAGCCGATCCAACCGCAGCCCGCTTCGAGCACACCGAGGCGAAGCGCCGGAAAACGCTCCAGCGCGCCCTGCGTGAAGAACGACAGAAGGGCCTGTTGCGAACCCTGGCGCACCATCACGTTGTAGAAATATTCTCGTTGGCGGCCCAAGGCACTCGCCGCGAAGCGTACGGGCGCGGCCCAATCCGGCTCGAAAGTCGGGTGAATGGCGATCGGGACGTCGAGTTCGCAGGCCTTCGCGTACAACGCATCATGGTCGGGATGACCGTGAGGCTTTTTCGTGTGGGTGAACGGCGCGAGAAAGCCCCCCCGACAGCCCTCTCCCACCGCGCGTTCGAGCTCCTTCGCGGCGCCTTCGGGGTCGAGAAGTGACACGTGGGCGATCGGCACGAGGCGACCGCCCGAACCGCGACAGAAATCGGCGATCCACCGGTTGTACGCGCGTTGGTAGGCGAGCGTGAGCTCCGGGTCCTCGACTTCGCATTCCCACAGGAGCCCCAAGGTCGGGTAGAGCACCGTCTGCTCGAGGTTCTCACGGTCGAGGAGTTCGATCCGCTCGCCCGGGTTCCCGCCGCCGAAGGGGATGTGATCCATGTAGCGGCGGTCCGGGCTGCGCTTCGGCTGATCCTCCCCCATCGCACCGAGCAGACCCGGAAATCCTTTCGTCGTACGCTGCGAAGGGCGTCCGTCGAGCTCGAGATACTCGAGACCTTCTTCATCCGTGCGAATACGCATCGCCCGCGGGCGGTACTTCTCCTCGAGGTACTCTTCCCAGAGAGTCTCCGGTTCAAGCACGTGACCGTCGGCATCTACCGTGCCGTCGTAGGGGAAGCGAACGATTTCGTAGGGCATGGTCTCCTCTATTCTACCCCGAATCCTATGGCCCGGAGGCGCTCATGCCCGACGATCGCGAACTGACCGTCCACTACAGCCCTGGTGATCTGCTGAAAAACATCGAAGCCGGCGTCCGCGCGATGGGGCGCACGCCAAAGACGATTACGATCGACGAGCTCGCCTCCGTCGACGAGTTCCACATCGGCGGACGCGAAGCCTCCGAGGCTTTTCTTTCGCAGCTCGCACTCTCGGAGCGCGATCGCGTTCTCGACGTCGGGTCGGGGCTCGGCGGCGGCGCGCGTTGGGTGGCGCAACGCTACGGCGCACGCGTGACGGGGATCGACTTGACACCGGAATTCGTCGAGGTCGGTCGGGCTTTGTGCGAATGGGTCGGGCTCGAGGAGCAAGTCGAGCTTCACGCCGGTAGCGCGCTCGCCATGCCCTTCTCCGACGACCAGTTCGACGCCGCATACATCATGCATGTCGGTATGAACATCGCCGAGAAGCCGGCCCTCATGCGAGAGCTCGGTCGTGTCCTCCGCCGATCGAGCCGAATCGGCATCTACGACGTCATGCGGACGGGTCCGGGTGAACTCGCGTTCCCGGTCCCGTGGGCGACGAGGCCGGAAGATAGCGCCGTGGATTCGCCTGACGCTTACCGTGCGGCGCTAGAGGCGGCGGGCTTTACCGTCACGGCGGAGCGCGACCGGAGGGACTTCGCCATCGCGTTCTTCGACGCGATGCGGGAGCGCGCCGCAAGCGCGGACGGGCCACCTCCCCTGGGTCTTCATCTGCTGCTCGGTGAGACGCGAGCGCAGAAAATGGAGAACGTCGTCGCGAACATTCGAGCCGGACGCCTCGCCCCGGTCGAAATCATCGCGGAGCGTGGGTGACGCAGCCCTCGCAAGCTCAGCTAAACCGGAAGCCCTCGTAGTCGTTTTCGACGACGGAATTGCACTTCTCGACGTACGTCGGGTAGCCGAGATAGGGCATGAACACCCGAGGCTTGCCGGGGACGTTCGCTCCGAGGTACCAGGAGTTGCAACCGAGGAGCAAGGTGCTTGCCGCGACCTCGTTCACATGGTCGACCCAGGCGTCCTCGGCTTCGAGCGTGGCTTCGACTCTCGAGAGTTTACGCTCGCGCATGTACTGCACGCAGTCCGCGATGAATTCCACGTGTTGCTCGATCGACGCGATCATGTTCGTCAGGACCGAGGGGCTCCCCGGGCCGCTGATGACAAACAGGTTCGGAAACCCGGCCGTCGTCAGGCCGAGGAAGGTCCGCGGGCCCGCCGACCACTTTTCGCGGAGTGGCACACCGCCGTTCCCGCGGATGTCGATGCGGTCGAGTGAGCCCGTCATGGCGTCGAAGCCCGTCGCGGAGATGATCGCGTCGACTTCCCAAGACCGGTCACCCACACGCAGGCCGCTCGGCAAGATTTCGTCGATCGGTGTCTTGCTGATGTCGACGAGTGTGACGTTGTCCCGGTTGAACGTTTCGTAGTAGCCCGTGTCGGCGCAGACCCGCTTGCAGCCAAACACGGTGTCGGGGCACAAGAGCTCCGCGACTTCCGGGTCGTCGACCTTTTCGCGGATCTTGTCGCGGACGAACTCCGAGACGATGTCGTTCGCTTCCTGGTTGATCAGCATGTCCGAGAACGTTCCGTAGAAATAGAGCCCCCCGATTTGCCAGCGGCGCTCGCACTCGGCGCGGATCTCCTCCTCGGTCATCTCGGCGGCCGTCTTCTCGTTCATGAGAACGTCCCAGGCGATCAACTGGTCGCGCTTCTCGACGCGATATTCCGGGTATCGGGCCTTGATGTCAGAGACGTATTTCTCTCCGAGGTACTCGTTCTGTGCTGGGACGGAATAGTTGGGCGTCCGCTGGAAGACGTAGAGGTGCTCGGCCTGTTCCGCGATGATGGGAATCGCCTGAATCGCCGAGGATCCCGTTCCGATGATGGCCGCCCGCTTCCCCGTGAAATCGACGCCTTCATGGGGCCAACGTCCTGTGTGGTACCAGTCGCCTTCGAAGGACTCGCGTCCCGGGAACTTCGGATCGTTCGCGGTCGAGAGACAGCCCGTCGCCATGATGCAGTACTCGGCGACGAAGGTTTCCCCCGCCTCGCTGGTCACCGTCCAAGCATTGTTCGCTTCATCGAAGTGGGCGGATGCGACGCGGGTGTTGAACTGGATATGCGGGCCGAGATTGAAGCGCTCTACCACGTGCTTCGCGTAGTCCATGATGTCGGCCTGGGGCGAGTAGCGCTCCTTCCAGTCCCACTCCTTCTGGAGATCGTCGGAAAACGCGTAGGAGTACTCCATGCTCGGGACGTCACAACGGGCGCCGGGGTAGCGGTTCCAATACCAGGTCCCGCCGACGCCGCCCCCGGCTTCGAGGATCCGAGCGCTGAAGCCCTCGCTCCGCAGCTTGTGCAGCATGTACAAGCCCGCGAAGCCAGCTCCCACGATCACCGCGTCCAACGATTTCTTCGACAAATCCCGTCCTCCTGGTAGGCGGTGGAAGTATTGCCCGGTTGAACGGATTCTTCCGCCCTCGAGTGAAGCGTTTCCCCGTGGGGTCTCCCGGTTCGGTCCAGTCTGGGCATAATGCTGTCCGAAAAACGAGGAGATCCGTGTGACTGGAGTGGAGTTCGGGATTTCGCTGAGACGCTACGACGATATCGCGTCCGAGGCGCGGGAAGCCGAGGCGCAGGGCTACGCGTTCCTGACGTCTGGCGAGCACGTCTTTTTCTACACGCCGACCACGAACGGCCTCGTCGCCCTGGCTGTCGCCGCCGGCGCCACAGAGCGCATCAAGCTCATGACGAGCATCACGCTCATCCCCCTCTACCCGGCCGCGTTGCTGGCAAAGCAAGTCGCGAGCCTCGATTTCGCGTCGGGCGGGCGCTTTGCGTTGGGCGTCGGCGTCGGAGGCGAATTCGCGAAGGAGTTCGAGGCGTGCGGGGTCCCGCGGGAGGAACGCGGCGCGCGAACCGACGAAGCGCTCGATCTGATGCGGCGGCTCTGGACCGAAGACGACGTGACGTTCAAGGGACGTTTCACCACGACGAACGGGGTGACGCTGCAGCCGAAACCGGCGCAGAAGCCCCATCCGCCGATCTGGGTCTCC
The DNA here is from genome assembly GCA_965223705.1 of Myxococcota bacterium. Classification (GTDB taxonomy): domain Bacteria; phylum Myxococcota_A; class UBA9160; order UBA9160; family UBA6930; genus UBA6930. Next base: position 2,401,726 of record OZ245015.1, read on the forward strand.
GGCCGAAGCGATGCGGCGATGCGCCGGACCGCGCAGTACGGGACCGGCTGGCTCCCCTACATGTATACCCCGGAGATGCTGACCGAGAGCCTCGCGAAGATCGGTGCCTACGACTACCCCCGAGAATCGCCGGTCGCTCCGGGTCTCTTCATCTTCTTCGCGGTGCACGAAGACCGCGATCGAGCCCGAAAGATGGCCATCGACCGGCTCTCGTTGCAGTACAACCAAGATTTCTCGAGGCTGGTCGACCGGTACGCGCTCGCGGGGAACCCGGATGACTGCAAGGCGCGATTGCGCGAGTACGTCGACGCGGGGGCCGAGACGGTCATTCTCGCTTCGGTCTGCCCCAACGACTACATGCAGGAGAACCAGCGCGTTCTCGCCGAGCAGGTTCTCCCCGCGTTCCGGGACGCCGTCGACGTATCCGATCCACGGGAACTTCGCTAGCCTAGAGGCGAGAGGTGATTGGCGATCGGCCTCGATGCCGCCTCGCGGCGCACTCGTTCCTATCGACTGTCCTTCCGAATGTTTCGGCGGCGATGCCGTCGAACCTCACGTGAGCATTCGTTTCCGGATGTACTTGGATCGGATGTGCGCATTGGCCGGCGAGAAACCCGAAGGGACAGCCGGCATGGATCATGAGCTTTGAGCAAGAAACTGTATGTAGGCAATATCCCCTTTACGACGACCGAAGATGAGCTGCGCGACGTCTTCGCACAGCACGGTACCGTCGACAGCGTCGCCGTCATCACCGATCGCGAGACGGGCCGTCCTCGCGGCTTCGCCTTCGTCGAGATGGCGGACGATGACGCTGCGGGAAGCGCGATGCGATCGCTCGACGGCAGCGACCTCGGCGGTCGGAGTCTGCGTGTAAACGAGGCCCAAGAACGTCGAGGCGGTGGCGGTGGTCGCGGCCGCTACTAGTTGAGTTTCGAGGTGGCGTCGGAGCCCCCCGGCGCCGCCTCCGAGTCCCTTTTTCGTCCCCTTGAATCCCGTCCCCCTCAATCCCTATTTGGAGGTCGCCGGTGGCAGGTAGAAGCAAAGCGACGTTCGCGAAGCGTCAGCGTGAGAAGAAGAAGGCCGAGCGCGCGAGCGAAAAGCGCGAGAAGCGCGCCGAGCGGGACGGCCCGCGCGAGAGCTACAGCGTCGCGGACGCCGACGACCTCGCCGCCTTCGGGATCGAGGTCGAGGGCGAAGCCGAGGGCGACCCAGCCGCGGACTAGTCAACGCCGTTCACGGCCTGGCGCGCTAGGAGGCAACCTCCGGCAGGAATTTCGCGAGCGCGCGCTGCATCGGATCGTCGACTTCGCGAACACTCGGGCGGTCGGCGAGCTGTTTCAGATAATCCGCCAATCGGGGAAGCTCCTCGGTGATGTCCCACTGATACACCCGTGTCGTGTGAAGATTCACGAACTGCAGATGGAAATAGGCCGCAATGTCGGCAAAGGTGAAGCTTTCTCCCGCGATGTAGGGCGAAAAGCGTGCCAGCTGTTCGAGACTCTTCAATCCGAGCTCGAGCGCCGGCCGCACTTCTTTTTCGGCGACGGGGTCCACCGGTCGCCCGAAGTAGACCGCGGGAAGGAGCCGGCGCGCCGGGGCATCGAGATAGAGTTCGATCGAACGAATCAGCTCCTTCGTCTTCGCTCGTTCCCAGGGATCGCTCGGGTAGAGAGGCGGCTCGGGCCTGAGATCCTCCAAGTAGTCGAAGATCGCGTGGACCTCGGATAACCAGAGACCGTCGCGCTCGATAAAGGGGACCTTCCCCATCGGGCTCCCGCGAAGAACGGCGGGATCGCGACTCGGCATCACGGAAACTTCCTCGAACGGCACGCCCTTTTCGACGAGCGCGAGCTTCGCGCAGTTGTGGAAATTGCTGATGAGGGTTCCGTGGAGCTTGATCATCGCTCCACGTTATCCGGTCCGGACGCCCGGCGCCGGGGGATCGGAGGCCGCTCCGGCGAAGCACTGAGCGATCGCCATCCACCTCGCAGCAATCGGCCCGGTCACTTCGAGGCCGGTGTCCACGACGTTTCGGCCCTGGGTGACCACGTGACAAAAGTCGACCGCCGAGCCTTCGACGCGCTCATCACCGCGTTCCGGATTGTAGGACCACACCGCGCCCGACGGGGCGGTGAGCACGACGTGAGGGATCTCGTCGGGGACCGGCAAGCCGCGATTGACGAAAGTCCAACCGAACGTCTTGACGCCGATCACGACGATGTTTTCGATGCGATCGTGCGCGTCGCGCGGGCGCTCGAGGAGATCGTAGATGTCTTGCCCGTGTGCCCAGGTTTCCATCTGGCGCGCGGTGGTGAACATCCGCGCACCCATGGAAGGCCCGTACCACGGAATGCGCGCCTTCGGCTCGACGGTGTCGATCTGCGCGCAGAGCTCCTGACCGACTTCGCGCCAGCGCGCCTCGAGCGTTCTAGGCGCGAAATCGGCGAGCTGTTGCCGCGTGTAGTCGATCAGCGACGCGCCTTGGGAGGCGGCTTTCCGCATGGCTTCGGTTGCCGCCGCGAAGGCGTTGGGATCACTGAGTGCGAGCGACGCTTGCCGGTCCGTCCAGTGAAGGTGCGCGACGACGTCCCACACCGTCCAGCGTTTGAACGGTGTCTCCCGCCGCCAATCTTCGACGGAGAGCGTCTGTAGCAAGTCAGCGAGCTCGTCGATTTCATCGCGAAAGGCTTGTATTTCGGGACGCACGGCCAAAACCTACCTGGGAACCTGTTCCTGGATCTCACGGAGCTTGTCGAGATGCGCCTTGGGCTCGAGTCCGCCGCCGAGTGTCCGCAAACAGAGGTGTGTCAGACCCATGTCGCGCCAGCCGCGCACGCGATCCCGCCACTCCGCTTCGCGCGGGCCCACGACGGCGACGCCCGCCTCGGTGCCGATGGCGTCGGCCGGTCGACCGACCTGGGCCGCACGCTCCTCGATGTCGGCCCGGATCGCGGGAAATTCCTCGGGTGACGCGAGCACGAACCAACCGTCCGCGCGGCAGGCGATCCGTTCTCGTACTGGCTGGCTCGGCGCCGCTTTCGCCCCAATCCAGACCGGTATCGGGCGCTGGATGGGCAGCGGGTCGAGGCCGGCGTCGTCGATCTGATCGAAGCGCCCCTTGAAGGAGACTGTCTCCTCCGTCCAGAGGCGATGTAGCAACGCGAGCTGCTCGTCACACCGCGCCCCCCGCGTCCGGAAATCGACGCCTAGCGCGCCGTACTCATCTTGACTGGCGCCGACACCCACGCCCATGCGCACGCGACCCCCGGAGAGCCGGTCGAGCTCCGCCATCTGCTTGGCGATCAGAGCGGTCGGGCGCAGCGGGAGAATGATCACCGAAGGCACGAGCTCGATCCGCTGGGTCACCGCGGCGATGTAAGAGAGCAGGAGCAACGGCTCGTGGAGATGGCCGCTCTCGGGGCGGAGAATCTGGTCGGGTACACGCAGATGCGTGTACCCGAGCTCTTCCGCGAGCACGGCAAACTCCCGGATTGCGCCGAGGTCGTCCCGCATCTCGCGCACCGGGAGGGAGACGCCGATTTTCATCGGACGCGCTACCGAATGGCGACGGGGTTGATCACCATCTGCACGGCGCCCTTGAACCGCGCCTGGCCGAGGACGAACAGGAACTCCCAGGCTTCATCGGCGACGAGCTCCGTGGTGACCATGTTCTCGAGGATGTAGATCCCGCGCTTGGCGATGAGCTCCTGGTGCACCGGCACGAACTCGCCTTCCTTTTCCGCGGGGTAGGCTTCGGTTCCGATCGTGTCGCCGCCCACAGCGACCGGATTGTAGGTCGCCAGGTAACGCGCTCCTTCGACCCCGATCCCGGGCCAAGTTTTCACGCTCTCCGCGGGATCGAGCTCTTGCATCTTCATGTAGCCCGTATGGATCAAGATCACGTCCCCGGATTGGAATGTGATGCCTTGGCGAGCGGCCGCGCCGTCGAGCTCGGCTTTGTTGACGGCCGTTCCGCCCTTCAGCATCTCGACGCCTCCGCGGGTAACCACCGCGCTCGATCCCTGCGATTTCAGGTAACCGACCATGTCGAGCACGACGCCTCGGGCGACCATCGGGGGAATGCCCTCGATCCCGAATTTCGTCAGGCCCTGTGCGTGGTAGAAATCCTTCGACGTGAGGCCGTTGTAGAAGTGGTCCCCGATCGCGGCGTGACCCAGCCCATCGATCTGCGACCCGACGCCCATATGCGTCAGCATCCAGTCATCGAAATAGCGAAAATTGTTGGTGCCGAGTGGCGCGCCGAGCCCGTCCGCCCCGTCGCTGAAGACGAAGAGTTCGTGGGTACGAGAGCCGGCCGCGGGTGTCTCCCGGCTCGTGACTTGACCGAGGGCGTACCGCTTGCCTTTCGTCACGAGCTTGACGGCGGAGAGAATGCTCTCCGAGGTGATCTCGTTGACCGATCCCAACGTGTCATCGGCGCCCCACTTCGACGGGAACCAATCTTCGGCAAGAGATCCGGACGGGAACAGAACGAGGGCAGCGAGTAAGACAAAGCGGTCCATGGTGGCTTCCTTCCGAGGGTGCGTTGCGTGCCGCATTCTACGGCGGCTCGGGTCTTCCCGTCTATCCGCTGCTGAGACGGGCTGGCTCGGCGATCGGCAACTTGCTGGCAACTTCTCTCGGTACACGTTCCGGTGACAACTTGGCTAAAGTGTCGGGGTCAATTCCCCGCTCCCCAAGGAGATTCGAGCGTGAGACTTACTCCCCGCCGCGCGTCGCTCGTCGCCGCCCTGTTCCTCTCCGTGCTGTTCCTGTCCCCGGTCGCTCTGGCCGCCGATCATCGCGATTCTCCGACGATCGCGGGCGATCCCGAAGCCGATATCGCGGACTTCTTCGCTTTCAAGGACCCGAACAACCCCGACGACCTCGTCATGATCATGACGGTGAGCCCGTTCTCACAGTCATCCGTCGCGACGTCCTACGCGTTCGACCGTGCTGTCCTCTACCGGTTCAACATCGACAACGACGGAGACGCGATCGCCGACGCGGTCGTGGACGTCACGGTCCGTCCGGCACCGGGCCCCGGACAAATCGTGCGCGGCGTCTTTCCGGGAAGCGTCGTCGTGGAAGGCCCGGTCACGGCGCCGACGATCGGCATCGTCGCGAACCCGCCGGTCGTGACGTCTGACGCCGGGATGCGCATTTTCGCGGGGCCTCGAGACGATCCGTTCTACTTTGATGCCGCGGGTTTTGAACGCGTCGTAGCCGGGACCGGGAACTTCCTCGCCGGCCGCGACGGGCACGCGGGAATGAACGTTCTGGCGATCGCGGTCGCTTTGCCGCTCGACGCCGTCACCAACGGAGCCACGGAACTGCAGCTGTGGGCAGAAACGCATCGTACGTTCGCCACGGTGCGCCAGCTCGGCTTCCGGGGGAGCATCGAACAACAATTCGGCGCCTTCCAGCGGGTCGATCGCGCCGGCAACCCGGCTCTCGTCCAGTCGTTGCTCTCCGATGTCGAACGCGATCTCTACAACATCGGTGATCCCGCCGATGACGCCGCCAATTTCGCTGCACCGATCGAGAGCGCACTGGTAGCGATCGGCACCGAGCAGGCCGATATCGACTCCCTGCTCGGCATCCTCGTCCCGGATACGCTGAAGCTCGATCTCACGCAAGCGGCGCTGTACCCCAATGGGCGAACTCCCGAAGACGATGTCGTCGATACGTTGTTGTCGTTGCTGTTCGACGCGCCGGGGCCGACCTCGGATCTGGTCAATTTCAACGATGCCCCTCCCGAAGGAAGCTTCCCCTTCCTCGCCGTCCCGCATCAGCCGTAGTACTCGCTGACTGGAGAGCCCCGATGCGCACGCTGCTGGTGAGCGGCGGAAACAGCGGCCTAGGCAAGGACCTCGCATTGCGCTTCGCGCGCGGTGGCTACCGCGTCTTCGCGGGCGCGCGAGATCTGGCAGGCGCGGAAGAGCTCGTTTCCGAATCGCGACGCGAAAACCTCGCCGTGGAAGTCGTGCAGCTCGACGTGGACGATCCGGATTCCGTCGAGCGGACGGCCAAAACGGTTCTCGGCGCGACCGACCGGCTCGACGTCCTCGTGAACAACGCCGGGATCGGTGTCTTCGGGGTCGCGGAAGAGGTGCGCTTCGAGGAAATCGCCCGAGTGATGGAGACGAACTTCTTCGGAGCCGTGCGTCTGACCCAGGCCTTTTTGCCGCATTTCCGGGAGGCCGAGAACGGCGTCATCGCGTTCATGTCGTCGTGGATGGGCCGCGTGCCGCTGCCCGGAATGCTCACCTACGCCTGTTCCAAGGCCGCCCTCGAGACCTTTGCCGAAACACTGGCGCAAGAAGTCCTCCGATTCGGCGTGCGCGTCTATATCCTCGAGCCGGGCTACGCGCGGACGCCGATGCACCGCAAGGCCCCCCGCTACGAGCTTCCGGAAAACTCCCCCTACGCCGATCTCTACCGGAACTGGCGAGCGCACTGGCGAACCGGGCGAGACCAGCCCACCGAGCCGGCTGAGGTTTCCGAAGCGTTGTTCGATGCCGTCGAAACCGGGTCGCCGGCCTTGCGTCTGGTCGTGGGGGAGGACTCCGCACAGTGGATCGAGGCGCGGAAGCGTCATTCCGACGAAGTATGGCGTGAGGCGGGGCGTCCCCGTGAGCTCGACGCGTTCTTGGCCTGGGCGGAGGAGACTTACGGTCCGGGCTTGTTTCGAGGCTAGACTCTGGGCGTGCAACTCGGTTATTTCACAGAGCGCCCCTACCGGCATCTCGACGAAGACGTGATCCTGCGCAACCGCGCATTCTTCGGCATCTCGAACGCGCAGTTCGATCGCGAAGCCGCCGCCGACGACTACAACTACTACCTCGACGAATACTGCTTTGCGGAGGAGCTGGGCTTCGACGTGCTCGCGCTGAACGAGCATCACGGCAATCCCATTTGCATGGGCAACGTCATGAACGTCGAGGCGTCGATACTCGCGCGGATCACGTCCCGCGCTCGGATTGCGCTGATCGGGAACCCGTTGCCCGTGATCAAGCACCCGCTGCGAATGGCGGAAGAGCTGGCCACGATCGACCTGATCTCCCGCGGGCGGTTGATCGCCGGCTGGGTTCGAGGCGCGGGAGCCGAGCAGTTCTTCAACAACGCGAACCCCGCCTACAACCGCGAGATGTTCAACGAAGCGCACGATTTCATCGTGCGCGCTTGGACGGAGCCCGGCCCGTGGCGTTACGAGGGCACGCATTTTCACTACCGCCACGTCAATCCGTGGGCGCTTCCCTATCAGAAGCCCCACCCGCCCATGTGGATTCCCGGCGTCCTCAGTCCGGAGACGATTCGCTGGGCGGCCGAGCACCGCTACCCCTACATCGGGCTGGGGACGCACCTCCTCGCCACGTGCGACATGTGGGACCTCTACGCGGACGTCGCTGCCGAGAACGGCTGGCAGGCCGGCTCAGAGAACTTCGGGTATCTGATGCCGGTGTTCGTGGCGGACACCGAAGAGAAAGCACAGGACGTGGGACGCGGCTTCGTTTACGGAGGCGGCCAGAACGCGTTTTCGGCTCCGCAATTCATGATGCCGCCGGGCTACAACTCGAAGAACGCCATTCGGCAGCTCGCGAAATCGTCCGCCGCGGGCGGCAGCTGGGTCGGCCTCAGTCGCGACAAACTCGTGGCCCAGGCCGAAGGAGAAAAGACCCAGAGCACGGATCTCGACGTCGTTCGCGGCAAGCTGCAAGCGGCGTTCGAGCGGGCCCAGCGCCAGTATCAGATCGTGGTCGGGACTCCCGAGTCCGTCACCGAGCGGCTGCGGCATATCCTCTCCGTGATTCGACCCGGCGCGTTCATCGTCCTGCACATCCAAGGGGCGGCCTCGAACGCGGATCGGATGCGAAGCGTTCAGCTGCTGGGAGAAGAAGTGATGCCCGCGTTGCGGAGGCACGCGGAGAAGATCGGCCTGATCGACCAATTCGAGCGCGAGCCGGGGTCGGTTCCCCTGCGGCCCAGTGCCACCCGAGCGCCGGTCATCGACCGGGCGCCCCTTGCCGACATGGGCTTGGCCTCTGGTACCCTAGCGTCATGAAAACTCGCTGCTGCAAGAGCTTCAAGCGCAAGGGGAAGCCCTGCAAGAAGTGCCCGAAGTTCGCGAACGCGACTTCGAAGGACGCGAAGAAGCGGCGGAAATCCAAGAAACAAGCGAGCTAGGGGGCGCTGTGACGGCGATCGGAGTCATCGGATTCCCGACGGACCAAACCATCGACCCCGCCGCCTTGGGTCCGGAGCTCGAAGCGCGCGGCTTCGAGTCGATCTTCTACGCGGAACATACGCACATCCCGACGAGCCGACGCTCCCCGTTTCCGGTCGGCGGCGAGCTGCCCGAGATGTATTGGCGATCCCACGACCAATTCGTGGCGCTCTCCATGGTTGCGGCGGTCACGAAGACGCTCAAGCTCGGCACCGGCATCACACTCGTGCCAGAACACGATCCGATCAACCTCGCGAAGCGCGTCGCGTCGCTCGATCGGTTGTCCGGCGGGCGTGTTCTCTTCGGAATCGGCGCGGGCTGGAATGCCGAAGAAATGGAAGATCACGGCGTCGCCTTCCAAGACCGCTGGAAAGTGACGCGGGAGCGGGTTCTCGCCATGCGCGCGATCTGGACCGAAGACGAGCCCTCGTTCCACGGCGAGTTCGTGGATCTGCCCCCGATGTGGTGCTGGCCGAAACCGGTTCAGCCGGGCGGCCCGCCGGTCATTCTCGGCGCTTGGTCGAAGTGGACGCCCGCGCGAATCGCCGAGTATTGCGACGGCTGGATGCCCATCGAGGGCCAGGGCGACATCGAGAGTTCACTGCGGGCGATTCGCGCCGCCTACAAAGACGCCGGTCGCCCCGCCGACGGACTCGATGTCACGATGCTCGCGGCCTCGAGCCCCGACCGCGGACCGGATCTACGCCGTCTTGCCCAGTGCGCCGAACAGGGAGTCGGTCGGGTTCTCCTGCCCATTCCGAACGAGCCGCGCGACGCGGTCCTCAAGGTCCTCGACAGTTATTCGGAAATTCTCGAGCGCTTCCACTAAGCGCGCTGCCGCTTCTCGAAATCCTCGACCCATTTGACCACCGAGTAATGCTGGTAGCGCAGGGCCAACTCGTGGTCGTGGAACGTGAACGTCTCGCACAGGCCTTCGGAGATCGCGGTCTGTATGCGCTCTAGCGTGTTGCAATCTTCGCGTACGGCATCGCGGAGCTCGACGATCGCGTTCTCCTGGCCGAAGCGTTGGGCGGCATTGCTCGCCGGCTGCAGGTAGCCGTGCATCTGCCACTGCACTTCGCCCGGCCCGAGCGGCCACATCGTGTGGGTGAAGAACATTCCCGGTCCGATGATCAGCACGACGTTTGGAAAGAAGACGTGGAGATCGAGGGTCCACGCGGGGTGACGCGCCGGATTCACTCCGACGGGAAGGCTCTCGATCTGCGACGCGTCGCTTCCCCCGCTCGTGACCGGTGGTCCGGCGGCGAACTGCCAGGCCAGACCTTGCACGGGAAAGGGTTTGTAGTCGGGGTTTCCGGCCAGCGTTGCCGTGCGGTGCGGATACTTCGGGTAGAAGTCGATCAGCCGCCCCGTCGGGTTGTCCGGACCGCAGATCGATTCCGCCACCGACCGTTTGTGCAGGAACGGCACGTGGTAGATCTCCGTAAAGGAGTCGATCATCAGCTTCCAGTTGGTCTTGATGCGCGCCTGGAACTCGAACTCCGCGTTCCGTTGGCCGAACTGCCAGAAGCCGGCGAGCTCTCGGCCCTGGGCCCCTAAGTAGTCGGCCAAGGACTGCTCGGGCGCAGGGTTCAGATTGATAAAGATGAACCCCTCCCAGACGTCGGTCGCCACCGGAGGTAGACCGCGCTTCTCCCGGTCGAGGTCGTAGAAAGCCTTCTGATCCGGAACACCTTGGAGCTCCCCTTCGAGGTTGTACGCCCAGCCGTGGAACGGGCACTGGAACAGGTTGCAGTTCCCCTTCTCGCGAAGCTCGACGATCGTGCCGCGATGCTGGCAGACATTGTGGAACCCGCGAACCACGCCGTCTTTTCCCCGAGCCAGGATGATCGAGAGTGCAAACGTCGGGAGCTCTTGGGTCACGAAGTCGCCGGCTTCGGGAATCCGATCTTCGCGACCCACGCAGAGCCAGGCCTGCCGAAAGATCGCGGCGAGCTCGCGCTGGTAGAACTCTTCTCTCCAGTACACGTCCGTCGAAACCGGGCCGGTGCCGACTTCGGGATGGCGCTGGGTGAGGCCTGTCGGGCTCGTCATGACGGCTCCTGAGCTTCTAGATCCGCGAGCGGGACGGTCATTGGAAAGCGCTCGTGAGGCAATCCATCCACCACATTGGGCTGGTCGTACCACTCGACGGCGGGACCGACCTCGGCCAAGGACAGGAGTAGCTTGAGCAGGCACTCCCAGGGCGGCGTGAGCTCGCCGAGTTTTCGTTGCGATAGATCCTCGAGTGCCTTGGGAGCGATGTCGATCATCGCCTCGTAGAAAGCGCGGATCTCTTGGATGGAGCGCGTGTGGCGCGCTGCGGTCCGCTCGCCGCTGCCGCCGAGTGCCCACACCGCGGCAAACGGCTCGAGGGTTTCGTAACCGGCGGGAAGCTCGAAACCCGCCGTCACGAGCCGGCGCTCGCTAATCCCTCATCGATCAGACGCTTGACGACCGCGTACTGGTGGCGACAGGGAACTTCCATATCGGCGAAATGAATCTCCTTGAGGGATCCCGACATGATTCCGGCTTGGGAGCCTTCACTCGTCGCGATGTCTTCGCGAAACGCGTCGCGCAGGAGCGCAATCGATTGCTCCTGTGCGATCCGTTGTGACGGCGTCTCCGGCGGCACGAAATAGAGCGACGCCTCCCAGCGCGTGGTCGCCGCATCGATCGGCCAGAACTCGTGGATGAAGAAGAAGCCCGCCGACGTGTCGAGTAGCCAGTTCGGGAAGATCGCGTTGATGTCGAAGGAGTAGTAGGGATCGTCATCGGGGTTCGTGCCGGGGAGCTTCTTCGCGAGTGCGGCCTCACCTTGACTGAGGGACTCGCCGATCTGCACGGCGAAACGCTCGGAGGGATGAGGCTCGAAGTCGGGGTTGAACGAAAACGACATCGCGCGGTTCCGCTCGTACAGCTCGAGGTGATACGGGCGGCATCCCGGGTTGCGCCCGCCCGTGAAGTATTCGCCGATCGTGCCGGCGTGCACGGTCGCAACGTGGTAGCCCTCTTGGAAGGCGTCGAGAAATAGCTTCCAGTTCGCCTTCAAGGTGGCGCCCCAACGGCCGGCCACAGACATCGACTCGAAGGGGAAGCCTGTGAGCTTCTCGCCGATCTCCGCGAGTTGCTCTTCGAGCGTTTCGCGGGGTGTCTCGTCGAAGTTCACGAAGATGAAGTCTTTCCACGTCTCGCAGTGGACCGCATCGAGATTCAAGCGGCTCTTGTCGAGCTCGTAGAACTGAGACTCCTCGGGGACGTCGCGGATATTTCCCTCGGTGTCGTAGACCCAACCGTGAAAGCGACAGGTGAAGTACTTACAGTTCCCCGCCCCTTCCGCGACGTTCGTGCCGCGATGCCGGCACACATTGTGGAACGCTCGAATCTCGCCATCTTTGCCGCGCACGACGATGATGCTCTTGCCGAGAATCTCGACCTTCTTGACGAAGTAGTCGCCCTTGCCCGGGACCTGGTCTGCCCGGCCCACCATGAGCCACAGACGCGAAAAAATGTGGTCGCGCTCGAGCGCGAGATGCTCCGGCGAGACAAAAGGCGCCACCGATACGGGCCCGGTCCCCAACTCGGGGTAGCGCTCGGCGTTGCGGTGGTCTTTCGACGTGAGATCGAGGGTCTGTGCGGCGCTCATGACGGCATTCCTCCATCGACGACGCGGTAGCGCCTCGGCGCGGGAAGGATCTCAAATTTCTCGTAGGCAACCGAGTGCGGGACGTCGGGGGCCTGGTAGTACTCGATCGCGGGAGCGATCTCCATCGTCATGAGCGCGAGCTCGAGGAGATTCGCCGCGTCTCGGGGCAGCGCGTCGAGTGTGTGCCGATCGAGTGCCCGGGCGATCTCCCTCATGCGCGGCATGGTGGCGTCGTAGAAGTCTCGGAGTTTTTCGATGGGTTGACCGACCCGGAAAGCATTGCGCTCCCGCTCGGTGCCGTGAACCCATTCTGGCACGAACCGTGCCAGCGACTCGAACCCTTCGGGAAGAACCTGACTCATCCCCACAATTTACCACCCGGGCTTACAGTTCCGGCATCTCGACATAGAGGTAGCCGTCTTCTCCGACCGTCACCGGGTAGCTCGCCACCGGGGTCACGCAGGGCGCGCCGGTGACCGCGCCCGTCCGGATGTCGAATGTTCCGTCGTGAAACGGACAGACGATGTCGTTGCCCTCGATGTCGCCTTCGGACAGGAATGCTGCCCCGTGGGTACACACGTCGTCGGTCGCGTAGAACGCCCCCCCGACCTTGTAGACCGCGACGGGTTCTCGGCCGTCGATCTCGACTTGTTTGACAGAATCGTCCGACAGTTCGCCCGCGGGAATTGTTCGCAGTAGAGCCATACCCGCAACGTATCGTAGAATCACACGAAATCATGCCGAGGAGCCCTATGCCGCGTTCTCTGCCCGAAAAGTTTGCCGAACTCGAGCGCTTCGTCCCCGAATGGGTGATCGATTCCGAAGCGGATCGATACACCTTCCGCGTGAATCGCACGATCGAGGAGCTCGACGCGTTCTACGGGGCCGTCTTCCCTCGCATCGACGACCTCGCAAACCACATCGATCAGTATCCGCTCGACGGTATGCCCAGGGACGCCGTCAATCTGCTCCGCCTGGGTCAGATGCTGATGGAGGTCTCTCCGGCGGTCGGCGTCTACCGACAGCCCGATGTTCCGAACTCGACTCCGTTTGAACGCTTCACGGTGATTTCCCCGCAGGAACCGATCCGCGTCCTCGATTGATTGGAGAACGAATGAGCACCCAAATCGAAAACCGACCCGAAGCCCGTCTGCCCGACTGGGACAACACCAACCCCGTCAAGGAGCGCTATCCGGAAATCGATACACCTCCGATTCCCATCGAAGCCTATGTCTCCGAAGACTTCTTCGAAGCGGAGCGCGAGAAGATCTTCAAGAAGAAATGGCTCTACGCCGGTCGCATGGAACGGCTGCAGAAGCCCGGCGACTACTTCGTCAACACCATGGAGGTGCTCCGCACGAAGAAGGACGGGACCTACCCGTCGTTCGTGATCACCCGTGACGATCACGGCGAAGTCCGGGCGTTCTACAACGCGTGCAAGCACCGCGGCACCAAGGTTTGCTGGGACGACTCCGAGACCTGGGAGAGCAGCAACCGCAAGTACTTCACCTGTCGTTTCCACGGCTGGGTGTACGGAAACGACGGCAGCCTCAAACACGTTCCCGACGAGAATCAGTTCTTCGATCTCAACAAGGCGGAACGCGGCCTCACGCCGGTGCACTGCGCGGTATGGAAGGACTTCATCTTCATCAATGTCGACCCCGCTCCGAGCCAAACGCTCGAAGAGCAGCTCGGCCCGCACGCGACGAACTTGAAGGATTTCCCGTTCGAGCGACTCCGCAAGACCGGCATCTGGACCGCGGTGATGGACTGCAACTGGAAAGTCGCGATCGACGCGTTCCAAGAGGGCTACCACGTCGCGACCGTGCACGCGGGAACCATGCCCAACGCGTTCAACGGCTCGCTGAACCCCTACTGCCGGCCCACTTCGGTGCGCGTCTATCCCGGCGGCAACCGCTCGATCACGTTTATGGTGTCGCCCGAGTACAAACCGGACGAGCTCGAAATGTGGGTGCGCCAGCGCGGAGCGAACTGGTACGCCGCTGCCGAAGACGGTTCCACGAACGACTTCGTCGGCGTGAACCCCGAGAACGATCCCTTCTTCGCGTTCGACTGCCACGGGATCTTCCCGAATTTGCTGGTCGATCCGTTCATCGGTGGGTTCTACGGTCATGAGTTCTGGCCGATCACGGTCAACAAAACGCGCTGGATCGGAAGCATCAACTTCCTCGCCCCGCAGAAACCGAGCGACATTCTGTCGAACGAGCACGGGAAGATCTTGCTGCGTGATGCGTTCCGCGAGGACACCGTCACCCTCGACGCGTCTCAGGAAGGGATCGAGTCCGGAGGCCTCACCGACGTCATCATGTGCGACCACGAGATGGCGCCCCGCCACCTGTACAACGCGGTGGTCGAGATGGTGAACTCGTGAGACGAGCCTCGAGGTTTCTTTTCGCGTGCGCGCTGCTCGCGGCGGCGAACCTCGCCGAGGCGGGTCAGGTCAGCGGCAGCGTTGTCGACGAGCAAGGCCAGCCGATCCCCTTCGTGCGCATCCTCGTTGCGATTCCCGGAGGATCGCCCGCAACCGTCTCGGTGTGGAGCGCTGCCGACGGGAGTTTCGCCTCGCCGCCGCTGTCGGTGTCCGGCGACGCGATCCAGGCCTCCTCGTTCCGGATCGGCTGGGAGGAGACCTCGCGAGATCGCACGACGACCGGGGACGACGTGACGCTCAAGATCGCGATGAAGCGGATCGGCAACGTCGCGCACCAGGTCCCCGCATCGGCGTGGATACCGGGCGAACCCGGCGAACGGGCCTACCACACCCTGGTCCACGAGTGCTCGAACTGTCACCAGATGAGCGCCGACCGCGTTCGCCGCTTCGCGTCGACCCTGGCGGAGGCCGACGAGCAGGCTCGCACCCTCGCTTGGGAGGGTATCGTCCAGATGATGCGCGGTGTGGCCTTCACCATGGGCCCCTCTGGCCAGGCCCAGCTCCGCTGGGGCCTCACGCCGGAGTCACCGGACTACCAAGCCGCGCTCGCGCCCGAGACGAGCTTCTTCCTGCCGAAGGATATGGATCTCGTGGTGCCGCTCTTGGCAAAATCCTTCCCTTCGAGTTTCGACGAGCTGACGGGGTACGACGACGTCAACGAACTCGGCGACTACGGCGTCACGAAAAACACCGTCGTCGAAGAATTCGTCTTGCCGAGCTTTGGCTGGACGCGGGAGGTGGCCATCGCTCCTGGATCGCCTCTCGTCTGGTTCGTCGAGCTCGACGGCGACCGGTTGGGAAGCCTCGATCCGAAGACGGGCGAGGTCAATTGGTACGACGTGCCGGGTGAAGGGCCGCAGGGACCGCACACGATCAACGCCGACGCCGAGGGCGGCCTGTGGATCGCGCTCGAAGAGAGCTACGGGATTGCGCGTTTCGACACGAAGACCACGCAATGGAAGGTCTACCCGCCGCCTCCGGACGTCAAGTTCGCCATCACCCACGACACGGCGTTCAACGAGTTGCGCCAGATCGAGATCGATTCCGAGCGGAAGATCTGGCTCACCCTGATCGGGATCAATGAGCTTTGGAGCGTTCACGTCGACAGCGGAAAGATCGAGCGGTATCCCATGCCGCTTCCCGAAGACGAGGAGCTCTTTCATGTGTTCCTCTACGGAGCGGTGATGGAGCCGGGCGGGAAGCGGGTCTGGTGGTCTCAACTCCACGGCAGTGTCGGCGCCTTCAACACCGAAACGAAAGAGGTCGACCGGCTGATCCCGCTCCCCCAGGGTGCCGCACCCCGGCGTATGGCGATTCAAGCGGACGGCATGCTCTGGGTGCCGCTCTTCGGCGAAGGCCAGCTTCTCAAGCTCGACACCAACACGGGCGAGGAAGTCGCCCGCTATGACCTGCCCGATCGCGCCGCGGCGTCGTATTCCGTGACGATCGATCCCAAGCGGAAGGCGATCTGGGTGGGGACGACGAACTCCGATCGGATCTACCGCTTCGACATCGCCGACGCGCGCTGGCGACAATACCCGCTCCCGCGCAAAGAGGCGTATCTCCGATCGATCGAGCTCGATCACGAGACCGGCGACCTATGGACGAGTTACGCGAACCTGCCGGTCGGAAAACGCGATCCCGAAGTGTTTGGCTCCGAGAGCGCAAACAACATGATCGTACGACTGCGGCCGGGTGACTAGAGCGCACCGGTTCGCGTGGGCGTCTTTCGCCCTACTCCTCACGTTCTCGGCGCTTTCGGCGCGGGGCGAAGGAGAAGCTTCTGAAATCATCGAGCTCGGCAACCTGCGCCTCGAGGACGTGTGGATCAGGTCCGCGATCGGAAGCCGTCACGCGAAACTCTTCTTTACGTTTCGCAACCTCGGCCCCGACGACCGCTTGATCGTCGTCCGGTCGCAGCACGCATCGGGCCCCACGTTCTTCCGCACCGTCCGTCGCGGCCCATCGGGTCGCGAAGTCCGCACCGCGGAAGCAATCCCGATTCCGAGCACCCACCGTCCCTACGAGCTGAGCGAAGTCGGCCATTACGTGGAACTCACGGACCTCGAAAGGCCGCTCGTCATGGGCAGCCAACTGCCGGTGAGGCTCGAATTCGAGGGTGCTGGAAGCGTGACTCTCGACGTGACGAACCGCTTCCACTCGCCGAGGCTCGCACGGCGGATTCGCGAGGCCATTCGCGCGAACGATGTCGAGAAATTGCGCGCGCTTCAGGAAGGCGAGAGGCCAGCGCGCTGATCGCTCTCTGGGCCGAGAGCTCCCTCGTGGCGCAAGAGCCAACGTTTGCGCTCGATTCCGCCGCCGTAGCCCGTGAGATCGCCGCGCGCCCCGACGACCCGATGGCAAGGCACAACGATGGCGACGGGGTTCGCACCGTTGGCGGCCCCCACGGCCCGTACCGCTTTTCTGTGCCCGATACGGGCGGCCAGGGCGCTGTAACTGACGGAGGAGCCGACCGGAATCTCGCGCAGGGCGTCCCAGACGCGCTGTTGAAAGGGTGTGCCGACCGCTGCGACCTCGACCCGGGCGAGCGCCGCGAAGTCTCCTTCGAAGTACGCCTCGATGGCCTCTCGCGCGCTCGAGGGCGTCGCCACGGGGGCGGGTTCCTCCAGCCCCCAACGCCTCATCCATTTGTTCAAGCGATTGTTGAAGTCTTCGAATTCGAGCGCCAACAACCGCTCCTCGTCATTGTGAACCGCGACCACCCGGCCGATCGGAGTCTCGATCTTCTCGATCCAACAGACCTCAGGCTGCCGCACGTCCCCCCCCTTTGCGCTCGCCGAGATGGGACCAGAGGTGTAGCGCCGCGTAGGCGCGCCAGGGACGCCAGGCCTCTGCACGCGTTCGCAGCGCCGCCGTTTTCGGCCGCGGGGCCTCGCCGACGCGTAGCGCTTCCTGAAGGCCGATGTCTCCCGCCGGGAAGGCGTCGCGATCTCGGAGCGCTCGCATGGCGATGTACTGGGCGGTCCAGTCGCCAACGCCGGGAATTTCGCGAAGCCGTGGGATGACCCGATCAGGGTTTTCTGTTCCCGAGAGGAGGCCTGGGGCATCGAGGGCTGCCTGGGCTAGGCCAGCGAGTGCCTGGGCGCGCGCCCGCGGAATTCCGATGACCCGAAGATCCACGCCGGTGAGACGCTCCGGAGAGGGAAAACGATGCGTCAGCCCCCCTCCTGCGTCCCGCTGCCGCGTGCCAAAGCGCGCCACAAGTCGACCCGATAGCGTCGTCGCGCCGGCGACGGTGACTTGCTGGCCCAGCAACGCACGAACGGCGAGCTCGAACCCCTCCCACGCGCCGGGGACCCGCAGTCCCGGACGCCGCTCGACGAGCGGAGCCAGTGCCGGATCTCGAGCGAGGTCACGGGAGATAGCCTCGGGATCGGCCCGGAGATCGAAGAGATCGCGAACACGCTCGACGATCTCATGGAGTGCGGCCACCTCCGGGAAGTGCACGTCGAGGAGAAGACCCTGACGGTTCTCGGCGTGACGTACGCAGATTTCTCCGACCGAACGATCGAGCGCGATGGTTCGGCGATACGACTCGCTCGCTTCAACGCACTCGACACCGGGAATGGCGCGCTTGGCCAGGAACTCGAGCACGCCGTACCAATCGTAAGGTGGGACATAGGGGAGAAAAATCGACACGCCGAGCGCCGCTTTCGCGCGGCCCGCCATTCCTCGGCGAAGCTCTCGCGGGGTGCGGCCATAGAGATCACGCATCGCCGAGTTGAACCGGCGCACGCTCCCATAGCCCGCCGCGGATGCGACTTCGACCAGGGGCAACGCGGTCTCGGTGACCAACTGCTTGGCGAAGAGCGCCCGGCGAGTCGCAGCGACCGTGTGCGGCGATGCCCCGAGGTGCTTCCGAAACAAGCGGCGCAGTTGCCGCTCGCCGACGCCGACCCGTTCGGACAACGCCGGCACATCCCCGTGATCGAGCGCTCCGATCGCGATGAGCTTGAGCGCCCGGGAAACGGTTCGCGCCGTGCCCACCCAACCTGCGAGCTCTGGTGAGCGCTCGGGGCGGCAGCGAAGACAGGGGCGGAAACCCGCGCCCTGCGCGGCCGCCGCACTCGGGACGAACACCACGTGTTCTGCCTTCGGCGTGCGGGCCGGGCAGATTGGACGGCAGTAGATTCCGGTTGTTGTAACGCAGGCGAAGAAACGACCGTCAAAGCGCGGATCCCGGCTTTGCAGCACGCGGTAGCAAGCGGCGGCGTCGAGCATCAACCGAAATATGTCAGATAGCGGCAATCCCGTCTGGCCGTTTTCGGACCCCGTGAACGGAGCGTCTCGGGCAGTGGTACGCTTTCGGGAACCTCCCGAGGAGAGTTCTAATGAATGATGAGACGCGACGCCTCGTTGACGAAGCCGCCATCCGAGGCGTGATCGATCGCTACTGCCACGCGGTAGATCGCGGGACCGCAGAAGAGGTCGCCACCCTCTTCCATCCGGAAGGCACGCTCGTCGCGACCTGGGAGGACGATGGCCTCTACAAGGGACGGGCCGCCGTCCACGGCTGGTACGACAACTACATGAAGAATTTTCGCTCCCAGCTCTCTCATCTCCGACACAAGATTTCAAACGTCCTGATCGACCTCGAAGGCGATGAGGCACGCGCCGTGTCGTACCTCGACGCCGACGCCATTGTTGCGGGCGAGACCGAGCCCGAGACGTGCATCGGGCGCTACGACGACCGATTCATTCGCGACGGCGGTACGTGGACGTTCAAAGAGCGTGCAATCGTGATCTACCACGCCACGCCCGGAATCAGCGACCGGCTGTAGGCTCCTCGCGTCGAACGCCGGTCTCGGTTCGGATGAGGCCCGGGTCGCGGCGAACCAATGCGTCGAAGAACGCCGGCTTGTCGTGCACGGCGATGAAGATCCGTCCGTCGGGTCCGTAGTCGATGCGCAGGCGGTCGAACGAAGCGGCGTGAGACGAACGCGGATCGCGACTCGGCTCGACGGAGCGAATCGCCGCGATGGACGTGATCCTGCCGGCGAAGGGCCATCCTCCCTGCGCATCGAGGTAGCCGTCGCCGGTCAAGACGTACCGGACCGATGAAACATGCGAAGGAACGGCCACGAAGAGCACACCCAGAAAGCCGAGGAGGATCGCGCCGAGGGGGCCCCGCTTGAGGACGCTGCCCGTGGTCCGCTTCCAGGCGAAGGGCGCCCCGAAAAGCATGGCGAGCCCTGCCCCGTAGAAGACGAGCGAAAACCACAAGTCGACTTTCGCGGGGAAGACCATCCGGGCCGACTTCTTGTGCCGTCAGCTACGCGAGAAAGTCGAGTACTGCGGGCGTTGCCGTCTCGGGGGCTTCCAGTGTCGGGCAGTGGCCGGTGTCGGGGATCATGAGCACCTGGCTCTCGGGCAAGTACTTCGCGAACTCCTTCGCGTAGACCGACGAGATCAGGCTGTCCTTCTCGCCCCACACGACGAGTGATGGCGCCGTGACCCGGTGGATTCTCTTCGCGAGTCCCTTGTCGGGAATCGGCCAGATGACCTTGCTCGTGCAGGCCAGCGTCCAGACCAGGGAGATCTCGGCATCCGCTTTCCCCGCCGGATCGTCGGGCATCGCGAGGTATTTCACGACTTCGGGGGCGTCGAGCTTGTGGAAGAGCACTTTCGGGAGATCTTCCGCCGGGACCGCCGTGTACGTGGCGCAGGAATAAGGCGCCTCCTCGAGCCACAGGCCGATCGGCGTGATGACGACCAGCTTCTTGACCGCCTCACGACGCTGCGCGGCCAGCTCGCACGCGAGCATGCCACCGAACGAATGGCCCACCAGGTGGATCGGGCCCAGGTCGAGCTCGTTCAATAAATCGTCGTAGGCGAGCACGGCGTCCCAGAGGTCGTCGATGCGTTCGATCGCCTGGGGGTCCGACGCATGGGTTCCGGGAAAATACGGCGCGTAGACCGTGTAGTTCTCGGCGAGCGATCCCATGAAGGAATCCCATTTGAGGCCTCCCGCGCTGTGCAGGTAGAGGAGCGGCGGGCCGCTGCCCGCGACCTCGACCCGGATCGTGAGGTCGCCTCCGAGAACGTCGACGTTGCGCGTTGTGGGGGTGGTCATCATTCGTCCCCCTCGCTCGGCCGCACGGCGCCCGACGGCCACCAGCGGTTTTCCCAGCCCTCATCGCGCCACATCGGCCGCAATTTCGGCATCACCTTCTCCCCGAAGAGCCGGATATTTTCTTTCGTCACTTCGTGGTTCATCGAGCCGAACTGCAGAAGCACCATGAGGTTTCCGATGCGCAGTCGCTGCGAGATTTCGCTCAATTGCTCGAGCACGCTGTCGGGGCTGCCGGTCACGAGGAAGCCCTGATCCTTGAAGTAGCCGTAGTCGTGCTCGGCGAAGCTCAGGTAGGAGGGAATCGGGCGCTTCTTGATGAACGTGCGGAGGCTCTCGTAGGTCATGTGACCCGGAGGGGCCGCCATCTCGTCCGGGAGCCGGAGCATCTTCTGATAGAAGTACTCCGCGGCCGGTCCGTAGATTCGGTCGGCCTCCTCGTCAGTTGCGGCCACGCCCACAGGCAGCATGAAGCCCAATCGGTACGGGTTCTGGTCCCTGCCCTTCTTCGCGACCGTGTCCCAATAGCCTTCGACGTAGTGCTCGGCGCCGGCGGCCCCGAAGTAGGTCAGGGCCGCGTAGAGGTAGTCGTTCTCGGCGGTGAAGTCCCAGGTCGACGGACTGGCGACACCGGGAATCCAGATCGGCGGGTGCGGCTGCTGGACCGGGCGCGGCCACATGTTCACCATGGGTAGCTGATAGTACTTGCCGTTCCAGGCGAAGATCTCTTCTTCGGTCCACGCCTTCTTCATCAGATCGTGGGCCTCGCGGTAGCGCCCGCGCTGTTCCACCGGCGTTTTTCCGTAGCTGAAAGCGAAGTCGCCGCCGAGGCCGACCGGGAGCCCTGCAACAACGCGGCCGTTGCTGATGCAGTCGAGCATCGCGTATTCCTCGGCGGCCCGGATCGGCGGATCCATGAAGGGCTGCGTGACCCCGAGTTGCACCAACGCGGTCCCCAACTTCTCGGTCATCTTGGCGAGGGCGGTGCCCATCATGTTCGGGTTCACCATGAAGCCGTAGCAGTTCTGGTGGTGCTCGTTGACGCAGACACCGTCGAAACCGACCTCTGCGGCGTAGGCGAGCTCGTCGAGGGTCCAGTTGTAGTACTGCACCACCTTCTGCGGATCGGCGAAGTCGGCCCACTTGATGTCGAACCACGCGGAGCGGTAGCGCTTCTCGAAATCGTCGGGCACGTCGCGGTAGGGCATGAGGTGAAACATCGAGATCTTCATGAGTCGTTCCTCCTAGACCGGCTGGCGCGTGAATATAGACGATCGGGAGAGCCCGGTCCCCGAGCGGAGCGTCCGATAGACTCAGGGGATCGGAGGTCCCATGCAGTCGCTGCCCCTCGGCGTCATCACCTTTACCGACACCATGACCCGCCAGGCGATGTCCTCGTTCGCTTTGGAACTCGAGGATCTGGGCTACGAGTCACTCTGGATCCCGGAGCTCTTCGGCCGTGAGCCGATTGCCACCTGCGGCTACCTGCTCGCGCAAACGAGTCGCTTGAAGATCGCGACGGGCATCGCCGTACTCTACGCGCGCGGTGCCTACACCGCGGGGCAGGCGCGCCACACGCTCGGCGAACTCGGCGGGGGCCGGTTCCTGATGGGCCTCGGCGTGTCGCACCCCGATCTCGTCGCGCCGCGCGACGTCGCGTGGGAGCCGCCGGTCGAGAAAGCCATCGCATATCTCCAGGCGATGGAGAAAGTCGAACCCCAGAGCCCGGCCCCGGCGGAGCGTGTTCCCACGCTGCTCGCCGCGCACGGCCCCAAGTTGCTGCGTGTCGCCGCGGAGTACGCCGACGGCGCGCACATGTACCTGGTCACCCCGGAACGGGTACGCCTCGGTCGGGAGATCCTCGGCCCCGAGAAGCAGCTGCGGGCCTGCGTGCTCTCCTGTATGTGTGATGACCTCGAACGCGCCCGGGCGACAGCGCGCAAGATGCTCGCCTTTTACATCCGGTTTCCCGCGTACCACCGCCAGTGGCGACAATCGGGATTCGACGAGAGCGACTGGCAGGGCGCCGGAAGTGACCGGCTCGTCGATCACATCTTCGCGCTCGGATCCCGCGACGCGCTGCTCGAACGCTACGCCGAATACATCGAAGCCGGCGCCAACCAAGTGCTCGTCTCCACGGTCTCACCACGCGAGGACGTGACGGGGCCCGACCTCGAGGCGCTGCGCGCCTTGGCACCCGGGAAGGCGTAGACCGACCGCGATGAAATACGGAATCCATCTCGCCGGGGGAGCGGCCATCTGCGATCGGCAGGTCTTGCGGGACGTCGCGCAGTGCGCCGAGGACGAAGGTTTCGATGTCATCATGGCGGGCGATCACGCCGTCCTCCCGATGCACATCGAGTCGCCGTGGCCCTACGAGGAGTGGAACGGCGGAAAACCGTTCTACGACGTGTACACGCAGATTCCCTGGGCGGACATGTTCACGGTGCTGTCTTTCGCGGCCGCCTACACAGAGACGGTCCGGATCGCCACCGGGGTGATGATCGTCCCCTACCGCAATCCCTTCGACGTCGCGCGCCGCCTGGCCACCTTGGACGTCTTGTCGGGCGGGAGGCTCGTCGTCGGGTGCGGGGCCGGGTGGATGAAAGAGGAATTCGATCTGCTGGGCGTACCGTTCGAGCGCCGGGGCCGGCGAACCGACGAGTACGTGGAAGCGATGAAGGCGATGTGGACCCAGGCCGATCCCCGCTACAGCGGGGAGTTCGTGAAGCTCGATGTCCCGACCAATCCACATCCACAGCCGCTGCAGAAGCCCCACCCACCGATCTGGATCGGCGGGGAGTCGAAGGCCGCGATGCGTCGCGTCGCGAGGGTCGGCGACGGATGGCACGTGGCGCTTCTCACCGAGCGCCAGTTCCGGGAGCTCTACGGGGAGCTCGAGCGCCAGATGGAAGCCGCGGGGCGCGATCTCTCGGAGCTAGAGCTCACAACGATGGTGGAGCCCACGCGCATGGAGCCCTCCACCTTGAAGTTCGCCGCCGACCACGGAGTCAGCACGCTGATCTTGACACCGCTCGCACCCGATCCCGCGGGTTTCGTACGCGAGATGCGGGAATTCGCCAAGTGGGTGCGTGACGGCGCCTGACCCGATCCGGCGCGCCGGGCTCCTCGGAGACATCCACGCGGAGGACGAGCTCCTGGCGCGCGCCCTCGATTGGTTCGACCGCCAGCGTGTCGACGCAATCTTGTGTACAGGAGACATCGCGGATGGCGGGGGCGACCTCGGTCGAGCGTGCGCTCTCCTGCAACAAGCCGACGTGCGCACCGTCCGCGGCAACCACGACCGCTGGCTCTTGGAAGGCCGCTTGCGAGGCGTCCCGGACGCCCACCACCGTTCCGACCAGGACGCGGAGACGCTGGCCTTCCTCGGGGCGTTGCCCGCCACGATTGAGATCGAGACCGCGCGCGGGCACCTCATGTTGTGCCACGGCGTCGCTCGGAACGATATGCGCAAAGTGTGGCCCGGAACGGAGCGACTCGAAGCGAAGCGCAGCCCTGAACTCGATGCGCTGCTCCACGAAGGCCACTACCGGTTCCTCATCCAGGGCCACTCGCACTACCGTGTCCTCGTCGATTTCCCGCAGTTCCTCGTCATCAACGCCGGGACGCTCGTGCCGAGACACCGGCCGGGCGTTTCGATCGTCGACTTCGAAGCGGGGTCTATCGCCTGCTACGAGTTCCAGGACGGTCATCTCGGGCCGCTGGCCATCGAAGAACCCCTCGACCCGGGGCCCAGCCGACGCGTATGGGCCAACACCGAGGCCTTCGACGGCAACTGGACGGCGGTCGCTCTGTACGGCGAGCCGCTGCCCTAGCGGAACGGCGCGATCGCGGCGACGTACTCGTCGAGGATCGAAAGCGTCTCGTCCCGGGGAAAATCCGCCATCGGCAACAGCACCCGATTGGCCCCCGAACCGAGCATGCTCTCGAGGCGCTTCGGGTCGACGCCCCGGCGCCGACTCACTTCCGGCAACACCGTGATGTCGAGCTCGTCCATCTTGCGGCCGCGCGCCTCCATCGCGTCGCGAATGGCTGCGAGATCAGCCTGCATGTCGCCCGCGCCGTCGATCGGCATCCAGCCGTCGCAGTACTCTGCGATCCGCGCCGGCGTCCACTTCGAATAAGCGCCCATCAACACCGGCGGGCCGCCCGCCTGAACGGGCTTCGGCCAGCACCAGATGGGATCGAAGTCGACAAAGTCGCCGTGAAATTCCGCTTCGTCTTCGGTCCAGATGGCGCGCATCGCCAGCACGCGCTCGCGCGTGATCTTCCAGCGGTCCTTGAACACGGTTCCGTGGTTCTCCATCTCTTCGGCGTTCCAACCCGCGCCGATGCCGAAGAGGACCCGGCCGCCGGACAGACGATCGAGCGATGCGACCCGCTTCGCGGTGCTGATCGGATCGTGTTCCGTGACCAGCGTGATGCCGGTCCCGAGCTTCAGCCGCTCCGTAACCGCCGCCGCCATCGCCAGCGCCACGAATTGATCGTGGCAGCGCCAATACATGTCGGGCAGCTCACTACCGGCGATGAAGGGCGTCTTGCGACTGGTAGGAATGTGCGTGTGCTCCGCGACGAAGAGCGACTCGAACCCCCGTTCCTCGAGGGCCCGCGCGAGCTCGTCCGGCGCGATGCCGGTGTCGGTCGGAAACGTGATCAGTCCAAAATCGAGCATGACTTACCTCGGCGCCTGGGCGTTCATGATCCAGTGGATGACATCGCTCGAGTCGCGGGCGCCCCAAACGGCCCCTTCGCCGCGACCTCGCGCGCCCGTAACGGGATCGACGCGCCGCCACTCGGTCGATACGACTCGGTGGCCGATCTTCCACACGCCGTCGCGTTTCTCGAAACGGTCGACGTAGCGGATGCCCATCACGTCGTCCTTGCCATTGCCCGCTTCGTCTTCTCTGCGGTGGTACGCGACAGCGTAGGTCTCGGCGCGCGCGCGATCGCCGTCGACCTCGATCAACATGTTGCCCATGAAATGCTGCGTGGCCGTCCAACGCGGCAGCCAACCCTCGGCCGCGGTGATGAACGCATCGACGTCGCCCTTGAACGCGCCGTGGTCGTCGTACGCATCCGGGTGGTAGCAGGAACGCACGAGGTCGAAGTCGAGACGGTCGATGCCTCGCGCGTATCGAAAGATGACGTCCGCGATCTCCTGCCGCGCGAGAAGGTCTTCGACAGACAAGCTCATGATGTACGCCTCAAATGCTGAGCCCCGTGCCTTCGCGGAACTGGTTCATGCAGAAATAGTCCCTCCACTCGGTGATCTTGCCGTCTTTCACGACGAAGGCACCGGCGACGGGAAGACCGAACTTCTTTCCCTCCGGCGGGTCGAAGGTGTCGATCCGTTCGTTCATGACGAAATCGCCCGAAGCGGTCTGCTTGAGCGTCTCGATGTGCACGGGACCCGTCGTTTGGAAGAAACCGTTCAGTACTTCCTTCACAGCGGCCGGGCCCGTGACGGGTGGGAACGGCATGTTTTGGTAAACGCAATCGTCCGCGAGGTATTGCAGCGACTCATCGATACTCTTGTTGAGCGATTCACAGAACGCAGTGACGATTTCGTCGGGGGACATCGGTTGCCTCCATCCTGATGGATTTCAGTGGGGCCCTATTGTACGTTGCGGATGCCCCGGAGGAAAAGAACGGAACACTCAACGAGGAGACCGCCATGGATATCGGCGTGATGATCTTCCCCACCGACAAGTCGATGCAACCCATCCCCCTGGCCAAGGCCTGCGAGGAGCGCGGCTTCGAATCCCTTTGGTTCCCTGAGCACAGCCACATTCCGACGAGTCGCGAGACGCCTTGGGGTGGCCGCGAGGGTGCACCTCCGCTGCCCGAGGAGTACTGGCGGACCCACGATCAGTTCGTCGCGCTGGCTGCGTGCGCCGCGGTGACGGAGAAGCTGAAGCTCGGCACCGGGATCACCCTCGTTTCGCAGCGCGATCCGATCTGGCTCGCCAAGGAAGTGGCGAGCCTCGACATGATCTCGAACGGCCGCTTCCAGTTCGGCATCGGCTACGGCTGGTGCAAAGAAGAGATGCGCAACCACGGGCTCGATTACGGCAAGCGGCGCGACATCCTCCGCGAGAACATCCTGCTCTGCAAAGAGCTTTGGACGAAGGACCAGGCGGCGTACAGCGGCTCGCACACGAAGTTCGAAGAGAGCTGGGCATGGCCCAAGCCCGCGCAGAAGCCCCACCCGCCCGTCATCATGGGCGGCGCCATCGGGCCGAAGACGTGCCAACACGTGGTCGAATTCTGCGACGGGTGGATGCCCATCGGCGGCGCGCACAACATCCCCAAGGGTTGGAAGATGCTCGAGCAGGCTTGCAAAGAGGCCGGCCGAGACATCAGCACCCTCGAGCTCGGGGTGTTCTACGGCGCCCCCGTCCCCGTGAGCGAGGACGACCTCAAGGGCTTCGCCGATCTCGGCGCGAAGCGCGTCGTGCTAGGCCTACCCTCGGCGCCGGAATCGAAGGTCATGCCCAAGCTCGACGAGTACGCAAAGCACCTCTAGGGAGCGGCGATCGCGGACTCGAGCGAGGCGTGGACGCGTCTGTGCCACGCGAAGTCTGGCTCCCCGAGACAGACCAGGTCGTGGCCCGCCCGAAGAGCAGCGGCCGCCGCGTCGTCATCTCCGGCGAGAGCGCCCATCTCGAGGGCGTCGGTGATGACCCGGCCTCGGAAGCCGAGTCCGCCTCGCAACAGATGTCGGACGATCCGGTCGGAGAACGTCGCCGGGCGCTCGTCGGTATCCGCGACGACGAGGTGCGTCGTCATGACGAGAGGCGCGCCAGCCGCAATCCCCACGCGAAACGGGACCAACGACTCGGGTCGAATCGGTCCGTCGATCCGTGCCAGCGCCTCGTGAGGATCGTTCGCCGCGCCCCCTAGGCCCGGGAAGTGCTTCAGCGTGGGCCACACGCCACCGCGCAGATAGCCGGCGACGCTCGCCCCGACGAGTGCGGCCACAATCGATGGCTCGGTCCCGAAGCAGCGCTCGCGAAGCGCCGGGTTTTGCGGGTCCGCACCGAGATCCGCGACCGGCGCGAAGTTCACGTCGACGCCGAGCGCGCGGAGCTCTCGACCAGCCGCCTCGCAGCGTCGCTCGACGTCGCGAAGCGACGCCTCGAGATCGACGCAGGCGCGCTCGCCGAGCTCCGCGGCCGACGGCATCTCACTCACCCCGCAGCCGAAGCGTTGAATGCGGCCGCCCTCTTGGTCGACGGCTATGTGCAGCTCGCCACGAGACAGGCGTCGAAGTTCCGCACAGAGATCAACGACTTGTGAACGATTTACGATATTTCGCTCGAAGAGAATGATGCCACCTGGCTCGACCGTCTCCAGATGCCGACGGGTGGCCTCGTCGACGCGCGGCCCGGGAATCCCGATCCACAGACGTTCTCCGACTCGTTCCCTCATGCCCCTTCCCCACGAGTTGCGGCCGCCACGACGAAGGCGATGGTCGCCGCAATCGGAATCCACCAAGGCCACGCCACAACCGTCGTTTCGGCCCAACCGAGCGCACGGAACAGCGGGACTTGGAGGAACAACAGCGCGCCGACGAAAGCGCCGCTGGCCAAGCCGGCGAGCGCGCTCGCTTCACCTCCCCTCGTGCGCGTCGAAATGCCGAGCGCAAAAACGCCGAGGAGCCCGCCGTACACAATCGTCATGGCAGAGAGCGCCAGCTCGACGAGGTTGATAGCCCCGCCGAGCCCGTGTTCCGCGTACGCGGCCATTCCGAGCGCCGTCGCTACGAGACCGCTCGTCACCCACACCGAGGCTGTCCGCGTGCGGCGCCGCGAATGTTCTTTCGCCGGCGCGAGATCTCGCAGCATGCTCGCGACGATCGCGCAGATTGCCGAGTCGAGACTCGACATCGCCGCGGCGAAAACGCCCGCGAAGACCAGGCCGCGTGCACCGACGGCCAATTCGTGGCGCGCGAAGAATGCCAGTACGCTGCGACCGTCACCCAGCGGTGTCGCAGCGACCTCGGCATTCGCATAGAACCACGCGAGGCCCGTCCCGATCGATAGGAAGAGAAGCGTCAAGGGGAGGTTCAGCACCGCGGACGCCAGGAGAGCACGTCCCCCCCGCCTGCCGTCCGGCGCCGCGAGAAGGCGCTGCACCATGTCGTGATCCGTCGCGTGGGTGGCCAGAGTGAGAAAACAGCCGCCGATGAGCGCGGCCCAGAGACTCCGACCATCGCTCAAAAAGTCGGCGAGCCCGTCGAACCCGGGGAGTGAGAAGACCCTCGTTCGGTCGCCCGTAGCGGCCCATTCCCAGGCAGCCGGCAGGCCCCCCTCGCCGCCTGAGCCGATTGCGATGAGGACGCCGCATGCCGCCGTAAGGAACACCGCGGCCTGCGCGGCGTCGGTCCACACCACGGCGCGTAGACCGCCGAGTCGCGTGTAGGTCCCGGCCAAGAGAGCGCAAGCGACGATCGTCGCAGGCAAACCGACTCCTGTGAGCACCGCAAGCGCTAGCGCTGCGATATAGAGACGGACGCCCGAGGCGAGCAGGCGGCCGCAGACGAACAAGCCGGCAGAGGCTCGCTGCACGCGAGGCCCGAAGCGCAGTCCCGCGAAGCCGTAGACGGTTTCGACACCGAGCTCGTGGTAATGCGGGATGAACGTGCGGGAGACGATCCACTTGCCGAGCAGGGCCCCGAAAGCGAATTGGAGGTACGTCCAATCTCCGCTGTAGGCGGCATGCGGAACCCCGATGAAGGTCGCCGCCGAGAGTTCCGTCGCGACCATCGAGGCGAGTACAGCGCCCGTCGAAAGACTGCGGCCGGCGAGCATCCACTCGCTGTCCCCCTCTACGCCGTCGGTGCGGCGGGAGGCCTTCGCACCGATCCAGAGGACCAACAGCGCGTAAGCGGCCACCACCAGCCAGTCGATGGTTGTAACGGTCCCCTCCTCTCTGTGCGATGCTCGCGGGCATGTCGGAAGCATTCAAGGGTTTCAAGCCGAGCCTGCTCCAGTTTCTGGCGGAGCTCGAATCGAACAATGACCGCGAGTGGTTTCAGGAAAACCGCGAGCGGTACGAGAGTGACGTGCGGGAGCCGGCGCGCGCGTTTATCCGCCATATGAGCGAGCCGTTGGCGAAGATCTCGAAGCGCGTTACCGCGAGCGACAAGAAAGTCGGCGGTTCACTGATGCGCGTTCATCGCGACTTGCGCTTCGCGAAGGACCAGCAGCCGTACAAGACCAACGTCGGCATTCAGTTTCGGCATACCGCCGGGAAAGATGTCCACGCCCCGGGCCTCTACGTCCATATCGCGCTCGATTCGTGCTTTCTCGGAGCGGGTCTGTGGCGCCCGGAGCGCGAAGCGTTGGCCGGCATTCGCAACGGCATCGCGGACCGGCCCGCCGCCTGGACGAAGCTCTGGAAAGGCAAGTCCGTCGCTGGCTGGCGCCTGGGCGGCGACACACTGAAGCGACCGCCGCGGGGCTTCGATCCCGAACATCCGCTGATCGAAGAGCTCAAGCGCAAGGACTTCATCGCGGTCTACGACCTCGATCACGATCGGGTGCTCTCGCGCACGTTCCCGCGTTTCGTCGCCGACCGCTTCCGGAGCATGACGCCGCTCATGCGGTTCCTGTCGAAATCGATTGGACTCGACTACTAGCCGGCCGAAGCCCTCCGCTGTGGCCTCGGGAGCCCGAGATTTTCTCGGAGGGTCTTGCCTTCGTAGCGCGTGCGAAACAGTCCGCGTCGTTGCAGTTCGGGCACGACGCGCTCGACAAAGTCATCGAGCCCGCCGGGTAGGTACGGGAACATGATGTTGAAGCCGTCGCAGGCCTCGCCGTCGAGCCAGATCTCCATCTCGTCCGCGATGGACTGCGGCGTTCCGACCATTTCGAGGGTTCCGAAGCTCCCTCCGACGCGCTGCGCGAGCTCGCGGACCGTCTTGCCGTGCCGCTCGCTCAGCTCGACCAGCTTGGCCCGGGAGGAGCGGCTCGCATTCGATTCCGGGATCTCCGGCAACGGCGCATCGAGATCGAACCCCGAGGCGTCGTGTCCGAGGAGCACGGAGAGCGTCGCGATGCCGCTATCCGGGTGCACGAGTCGATCGAGTTGCTCTTTCTTCGCCTGCGCTTCCGAAACCGAATCGCCGACAACGACGAAGCATCCGGGCAAGATCTTCAAGTGGTCGCGCTCTCTTCCCACGGCCTCGAGGCGCGCCTTCACGTCCGCGTAGTAGGCCTTCCCCGCCTCGAGCTGGCTGCTCGAACCGAACACCACCTCCGCCGTCTCAGCGGCCAGCTGACGGCCGGCTTCGGATGCGCCCGCCTGGACGATGACGGGCCACCCCTGGATCGGACGAGCGACGTTGAGTGCACCGTGCACAGAAAAATGAGCACCCTCGTGATCCAACGGATGAAGCTTTTCCGGATCGAAGAAGATTCCGGAGTCTTGGTTTCGAAGAAACGCGTCGTCCGCCCAGCTGTCCCAGAGGCCCGTGACAACGTCGAAGAACTCGCGCCCCCGCCGGTAGCGCTCGTCGTGTTCCAAATGTTCTTTTCGGCCGAAGTTTCGCGCTTCATCGGGGTTCGCCGATGTGACGAGGTTCCACCCCGCGCGGCCACCGCTCAAGTGATCGAGCGACGCGAACTTGCGGGCGATGTGATACGGATCGTTATACGTCGTCGATGCGGTCGCCAAGAGACCGATGTGCTCGGTCAGAGCGGCGAGCGCGGGTAGCAAGGTGAGCGGATCGAAGGACGTCACCGTGGCACTGCGCTTGAGTGCCGCCATCGGCATGTTCATCAGCGCGAGGTGGTCCGCCAGAAAGATCGCATCGAAACACCCGCGCTCGAGGGTTTCCGCGAAACGCCGCTGATGGGCGAAGTTGAAATTCGCGTCGCTGAACGCGCCGGGGAAGCGCCAGCCGGCGGTGTGAATACTGGCGGGGCGGAGAAATGCCCCGAGCTTGAGCTGTCGCCTCTCGCTCATGGAAGCCAAGATAGGCGGATGCGCATGAAGTAGCATGCGCGGGTGAGCACCGAAGCTGGCGTCGGCGTTTTCCCCGTGGGTCACTGGCACGACGGCCCGGATGTCGTACCGATGGACTGGGATCGGCTCGAGCCGGGCGAGGTGTTGCCCACCGTGCCCTGGCGATTCGAGCCGTTTGAAAACGCGATCTTGTCCTTTTTCTCGGAGCTGCGGCATCCGCGCTACCTGACGGATCAGCCGGCGACGGCTCTTCCCGTCGTGGCGCTGTGGGCTTCGTTCAGCCATCTCGCCAGCCGCTATCGGTTGGGCCCGATCATCGACGTCGAGCACGCCTTCCGGTTTCACCGCCGTTTGATCCCCGGAGAGTCCACCGAGCTCTCCGGCGCGATCACGGACAAGTACGAACGGAAAGGCCGCTACTACATCGCCTGGCACACGCACTGCACCGGCGACCGCGACGATACGATTTTCGATTTCGATCACACGGTGATCGATCTGCGCGAGCCGAGCTCATGAGTGACGGACGAGAATTGGTCACGCGCGAAATCGAATGCTTTCTCGGCTGGTCGCGGAGAAACGTCTATCCGCCGCACCCCAACATTCACACCGATCACGATTTCGCCCGGGCTCGCGGTTTCCCGGGCGCGATCATGTCTGCGTCCCAGGTGGTGCCGCACCTTCACGAAGCCCTGATCGACGCCGTGGGCGAGGCCGCCTTCTTCGGCGGCGGCACGCACCTTCGCTACAAGATGATCCGGCCGGTGGCCTCCGAGGGCCGGGCGACGGTGCGCGTCCTTGCCGGCGACGCGCCCGGCACCCTGGAGCTCCGCGTCGAAGACGAGAATGGCCAGATCTGTATCGTCGGCGAGGCGATCGTCGAGAACGAACCGGTCTAGCGACCTGTCCACGAGGGCTTGCGCTTCTCGACGAACGCCGCGATTCCCTCGCGCCCGTCCGCCGTACCCATCGCCCGGGTGATGACGACACCTTCGAGCTCCCCCGCTTGCTCGAGCGGCGCGTCGTAGCCGGCGTAGATCAGGTTCTTCGCGTTCCCCAGCGCCCACGCCGGGCCGTCGGCGAGCTGTTGTGCGAGCGCCGCGGCAGCGCCATCGACCTCGGCGTCCGGTACCACGCGGTTCACGAGCCCCCAGGCTTCGGCCTCTTGCGCGGACAGCACCCGGTTGGTCAGGGTGAGGTCGAGCATGCGCCGAAGGCCGATGTGTCGCGCCAAGAAGTAGGTCGAGGTTCCGTCGGGCGTCACGCCAGCGCGGGTGTAGGCCATCGTGTATTTCGCGCTCTCGCCACTGACGACGAGATCAAACGAGCTCACGAGGGAGAGGCCCGCTCCGCCGGCGGCGCCGTTGACGCCCGCCACGAAGGGCTTGGGCATGCGGTTCATCTTGTAGATGGCGCCGTGGAAGTCCGTGAGCATATCGCTCGCCAACCGCGGCAGACCGTCGCCGGCGGCGTAGAATTCCTTGAGATCGCCTCCCGCCGAGAACACCTTCCCCTCGGCGGTCACGGAAGCAGCCCGCACATCGTCGTCCCATTCGATCTCGAGCATCACCTGGCGGAGGTCGCGCGAAAACGCGGGGCTCACGGCGTTGGCGCCTTCCGGGCGGGCGAAGCGAACGTGTGCCACGCCGTCGCGAACTTCGTAGTGAATCGTGTCGAGCTCCATAGCGGCTCCCTCGTTTGGTGTTCGGGTCGGGATTGAAGCACATTCCCGGAACGGCGGGCTCGCCGAGTTTCCGAGGAGATGTGATGGACCCGATTGCCAAGATGAAAGAAGCCGCACGCGCGGGCTGGTCGAGCTTCGGCCCCTTCGAGATGACCACCGGCCTCGTCGCACCGAAACTCGTCACTTTCGCCGGGGTTCGGAGCGGCACGGACGTGCTCGACGCGGGCTGCGGCACGGGTGTCGTCGCCGTGACGGCTGCGCGCGTCGGGGCTCGGGTCAAGGGACTCGACCTCACTCCGCCCCTCATCAAACGCGCGCGGGAAAACGCCGAGATCGCGGAGCTCGAGATCGAGTTCACCGAAGGCGACGTCGAAGCGCTGCCCTACCCCGACGCTTCCTTCGACATGGTCCTGAGCCAATTCGGCCACATGTTCGGCCCGCGCCCGGACGTGACGACGGCAGAACTCCTCCGCGTGCTCCGGCCCGGCGGCACCATCGCCTTCTCCACCTGGCCGCCTGACGTCTTTACCGGGCGGATGTTCGCGCTCCTCGGCCGCTACGGCCCACCGCCGCCCGAGGGCGCGAGCCCGCCGGTCCAGTGGGGCGATCCGAACATCGTCGCCGAGCGGTTGGGCGATCGCGTGCGCGATCTCGTGTTCGATCGCGCGCGATTGCGGCTACCTGGCCTCTCGCCACGGCACGTACGTGCGTTCTTCGAGCAGAACATCGGTCCGATCGAGATCCTGATGGCACAACTCGAAGCCACCCCCGAAAAGCTCGACGCGTTTCGTGCGGAGCTGTTGGCGCTGATCGAGCTCTATTTCGAAGACAACCGCGTTCGACAGGATTTCTTGATGACCCGCGCCGTGAAGCGCTGATCCGCCCGCCGCGCGGGTGCTAGTCCGCGAAGGCGTTCGGGTAGAAGAGTTGCTCCCCGCCGACGCGAAACGCGGCGATGGCCGCCTGCCCGTCGGGACCGACCAGCCAGTCGATGAGCTGCTGGCCTTCGCTGGCCTTGACCCAGACGTGCCGCTCGGGATTCACCAGAATCACGCCGTAGGGGTTGAAGAGCTCCGGATCCCCCTCGAAGAGGATTTCGAAGTCCTGCTTGTTCTTGAAGCTCAGCCACGTACCGCGGTCGGTCAGCGCGTAGGCCTGCATGCCGATCGCCACATTGAGGGTGGCCCCCATCCCCGAGCCCGTCTCGCGGTACCAGGCACCGCTCGACGCTTCGGGATCGATGCCAGCCGCGGCCCAGAGCGCTTGTTCCTTGCGGTGGGTTCCGCTGTCGTCCCCGCGCGATGCGAACAGCGCTCGTGTCTCGGCAATTCGCCCGAGTGCCCGCTTCGCCGTGCTCGCTTCGCGAAGGCCCGCCGGGTCGCCCACGGGACCGACGATGATGAAGTCGTTGTACATCACCGGGAAACGCTCCACACCGTGGCCCGCGGCGACGAACGCCTCCTCTGCGGAAAGCGCATGGACCAACAGCACGTCGCCGTCGCCGCGCTCGCCGGCGCGAAGCGCTTCTCCCGTGCCCCGCGCGACGACACGGACTTCGATACCCGTCTTCTCGGTGAAGCGCGGCAACAAGTCCGCGAGGAGGCCGGAGTTCTCGGTGGACGTGGTGCTGAGGAGGAGCAGCGGTTTCTCGGCGCCCCAACCGACTTGTGCGCAACATACGATTAGAACGGCCCACAGGATCGCTCTCAAAACGTCACCTCGATATCCGTTCGCAAGCGCACGCGGTCCGAGCGACTGGCGGCACCCGCCGGAAGGCCTGAGAAAAAAATCGGATCCGATTCGAGTTCGTCGGCGACGAAGAGTTCGAACTTCAGGTCGGTGTTGGGCAAGACGCGCTTCTTGCCGTAGAGGGCAACGCCATCCCGATTTGTGAAGCCATCGAAAAGAACGCTGTCGCTGAAATTCGCCGGGAAGGCATTCGCTTCGAACTTCCAGTACGCGAGACCCAGCGACGCGATCTCGCTGGCGCGGCCGACCTCGATTCCCATTCCCAAGGCCTGGTCCTCCTCGCCCGCCCCGGCCACGCGGCGGGCGTCCAGGTTCCGTACGTACGTTCCGTAGAGCACGAGAGGCCAGCGATCGATTCCGGTGTACCGACCGTAGAGTGAAGTCTCGAGCACTGTGATTTTGCTGCCGAGGCCGCCCACGAGGTTGCCATCGGACGTGTTCGCCGCAAAGAAACCGTCCTGCAACGACCGGAAGTTGTAGAACGTCCCGCGGCCTCCCCAGGCAAAGGTGTCGGTCAGCGCCGTTTCACCGCCCAACTGGATGCCGAACATGTGAGGATCCCGGCCTCCCCCTTCTTCATCGATGATGAAGTAGCCGCCATTGGCGAAGAGGCTGGTGCGATCGTTCCGTTCCGTGAGGAAGCGAACGGCGACGCCCTCGGGTGCGATATCGGCATCCCAAAGGAAGTCCTTGCCGACGCTCCACCGAAACGGATTCGGGACTTTCCCGAAGAGTACTCGGCTCTCGAGGTCACCGTTCTCGTGGCGGGCTTCGAGGAAGGCCTGACGCAAGAAGATGCCGTGGGCATCGAACTCTTGAGACCCGCCGCGTCCGCTGTCGCCCAAGGTCTGCGTCGCGCTGTTGTGATTCTCTCCGCTCGTCAGCAGGAAGCCGGCGGAGAGCCAATCGTTGACCTGGGCGCGTCCCTTGAGCCGGAGCCGATAGCGGAGGCGGTAGCGATCCCGCGCCGTTTCCCCGTCAGCGCCCCGGTCGTACCAAAAGGATTCGTGCCGGGCGCGGAAATCACCGGAGAACGAAAAGCGATCCCAGGGCGCCTGCTCGTCGGCTTCGTAGGCGGCGTTCTTCGCGCGCAGGGTCGCGTAGGCTTGATCGTCGATCAGACCTCGACTGCGGAGGATTCCGAGCACGTCCTCGATGACCGGAGTATCCGAAGCCCTACCGGCGGCGGGCAGTGCCAGGCAGCCAAGGAGCAACCCCTGGACCACATAACGTCGCGAGCGCATAGGTTCCCCCATTCCATTCGTTATTCCCGTCGGGATATAACCGGAGCAGAGGAAATACGTCAATTGCTACGGGGCACCCCGATTGCGCAAGAACGCGAGATTTTTTGAGGTCGCCGCTCTGGCCTCTTCTTCGATCGCATGGAAACGCGCGATGAGTTCCCGTCCGAAGTCGGTCAGCAGGGCACCGCCACCGGAGCGTCCCCCCGTCGCAGCGGAGGTGACTGGCTCACGGAAGCAGCGGTTCAGGTCGTCGACCAGTTCCCAAGCGTGCCGATACGCCATCTGGAGTTCTCGGGCAGCTGCGGAAATCGAGCCGGTCTCCTCGATGGCTTCGAGGAGCTCGATCTTCCCCGGCCCGATCTTGTGACCGTCGACGTAGACCGTGACGCGAAGCCCCGTGTGCCCGCGTTTTGCGGAGCGGCGCGACAGCGGCTAGCCGCTGAGCGCCTTGAGCGCCTCGGCTTGATCGGCGTCGACGCGTTTCGTGGACTCTCGAGCGTTCGTCGCCGCCAGGCTCTCCGCCAATCCCGGGACCTCAGCCACGAGATCCCAGCCGTAGATCGCTTGCCCAACCATGCCGGCGTAACCGAAGGTATTGTGCGCGACGATGTCCGCGTAGGTGAACTCACTACCGCAGAGGTACGGCCCGAACGTCGCGAGCTGCGCGACGGCGCCGAGCGCGTTTTCGATGACAGGTCGCGCTTCTTCCACCGCAGCGTCGGACTTGGGACCTTTGAAAAACACGTGCCCGAAATGCCGACGAGCGCTCAGCTCGATGTAGAGCTCGAGCACTCGCGAGATCTCCCGGACCTTCGCTCGCGCGTATGGATCGCTCGGGAGCAAGGCAGGTTTCGGCAGGATCTCCTCGACGTACTCGAGGATCGCGCTCGTCTCGGAAAGCGGACCGTGTTCCGTCATCAGGAAAGGCACCTTCCCCATGGGTCCCTTCGCCTTGAACCCCGGCTCTTGACTCGGAGGGTTGGCGACCTCCTTGAAGTCGGCCCCTTTCTCGAGGAGCGCGTGCTTGACCATGTTGTAGTAGTTGCTGACCGGAATACCGTGTAGCTCGAGCATCGGGAGCCTCCTTCAGGGGAAGCCTACACCAACGGAGCGGTGCTCGGCTGGCCGCCGGTCGCACCTCCGGGTTACGGTGGTGGAGCACACGGCTTCCCGGGAGGACCTTCATGCACTCTCTTTTCACTTGCTTCGCGCTGCTCATCGCCGCGACGCCCGGGTTTGCGGCGACCGTTGTCGACGACGCGGCGCTCGCCGACGATTCAGACGGCAAGCACTGGCTCAGCTACGGGCGCACCTACAGCGAGACCCGCTACAGCCCGCTTGACGCGATCAACACGGAAACGGTGCCTCGCCTCGGCATTTCCTGGTACCTCGATCTGCCGAACGACCGCACGCTGACCTCGACACCGCTCGCCGTCGACGGCGTCCTCTACTTCACGGGGAGCTACAGCGTGACGCGCGCCGTCGATGCGCGGACCGGGAAGATCCTCTGGGAATACGATCCGGAATCCATCGCACACGGCGGCGACAAACTGCGCATCATGTGGGACACGAGTCGTGGGCTCGCCTATTGGAAGGGCCACGTCATCATCGCCACGATCGACGGGCGGTTGGTCTCTCTCAACGCGAAGACCGGCGAGCGCGTCTGGGAGACCGTCACCGTCCCCGAGGACAAGGCGTACTACATCACGGGCGCACCCAAGGTGTTCCGCGACAAGGTGATCATCGGCAACGGCGGAACCGAGCAAGAGGCTGCGCGCGGTTACGTGGTCGCGTACGACGTGGCGACGGGCGAGGAAGCTTGGCGCTTCTACGTCGTGCCGGGGAACCCAGCCGACGGGTTCGAGAATGAAGCCATGGAGATGGCGGCGAAGACCTGGACCGGGAGTTGGTGGGAGTTCGGCGGAGGCGGAAACGTCTGGAACGGAATCACTTACGATCCAGAGTTCAACCAAATCATCATGGGCACGGGCAACGGATCGCCGTGGAACCGAAAGATCCGCAGCCCGGGCGGAGGCGACAACCTCTTCCTCTGCTCGCTCGTCGCCGTCGACGCGGACACGGGCGCGTACAAGTGGCACTACCAGACCGTTCCGGGAGAAACCTGGGACTACAACTCGAACATGGACATTTCGCTGACCGAGATCACCATCGGCGGCGAAGCGAAGAAGGTCCTCCTTCACGCGCCCAAGAACGGCTTCTTCTACGTCATCGATCGGCAAAACGGTTCGCTTCTTTCGGCGGAGAAAATCGGCAAGGCCACCTGGGCGAGCCACATCGACATGGAGACCGGACGTCCGGTCGAAGTCGAAGGCTCCCGCTACGAGGACGGGGAAGAACTCGTCTGGCCGAGTCCTTTTGGCGTTCACAGCTGGCACGCGATGTCCTACAGCCCGAAGACCGGCCTGGCCTACATCCCGACCATCGAGATGCCGGCGGTCTTCACGGACAAGGGCATCGACCTCAAGGCCTGGCGCTCACCGAAATACCGCCTCCGCGCGGGTGTCGCCTTCGGGACCGAGGATTCCGATCCGGAGACGGGGCTCGCGAAGCTCCTCGCCTGGGACCCCGTCAAGCAAGAACGTGCGTGGGAAGTCGCGCTCCCCAAGAACTGGAACCCGGGCACGATGGCGACGGCCGGAAACCTCGTGTTCCAAGGGCGCGCGTCCGGAGACTTCGTCGCGTACGACGCGAGAAGTGGCGAGGAGCTGTGGTCCACCCACCTGGGCCTCGGCATCTCGGCTCCGCCGATCACCTACGAGGTCGACGGCGTCCAATACGTCTCGCTCCTCGTGGGTTGGGGTGGCGCCGGTCTCAACACGGGCTCCCTGGCCGCGCAGCACGGCTGGGCCTACAAGAAGCATCCGCGCAGGCTATTCACGTTCTCGCTCGACGGCGACGTGTCGCCGCCGCCTTCACCGCCTCCCTACTTCCCGAAGCCCGTCGACGTCGAAGACCTCGTGATCGACACCGAGCTCGCGGCGGTGGGCCAGCAGGCGTATGCAGAAGCGTGCTTGTGGTGTCACGGCGGTGCGACGGTATCCGGGGGGAACGGCCCCGATCTTCGCGAAGCGCCGACGGCTCTTGCGCTCGATACCTTCCGCGAAGTCGTCCTCAAGGGGCGCATTCCGCTCGGGATGCCCGCATTCCACGACTACCAGGAGCGAGAGATCGCAGGCCTGTTCCACTACATCCGGCAGCAGGCGAGAAAGTCGGTGGCCGCCGGCGTGCACGCGGCAGCAGCGGAGCGAGCCGCGCCCTAGCTATTCGAAGGCCCCCGCCTCCCTCACTGCGGCAATTCGGCGCTCGTCGTAGCCGAGCTCGCGAAGGACTTCTTCGTTGTGTTC
Source organism: Myxococcota bacterium (assembly GCA_965223705.1). Lineage (GTDB taxonomy): Bacteria > Myxococcota_A > UBA9160 > UBA9160 > UBA6930 > UBA6930. The sequence goes on from OZ245015.1 coordinate 2,441,173, forward strand.
CCCGACCGTCGGAGCGCGGCGAGAGGGAACCTTGGGCTCGTCTTTCAGCCAGATCGGGCTGTTGACCACGCGAACGTTGTCGATCGAGTCGTGGGCGACGTCGATGAACACATCGTTCGCTTGCATCTGAGGATCTTCGACGGATTCCTCGGTCTTGCCCACGCCGCCGAACGTGATCTTGGCCTCGTCGAGGACTTTCTGCCAGAACGCGAAATCCCGCTTCGTGAACTCTTCCTCGAGAATCGACGCCAACGCCTGTGCGTTCTCGAGAAGCGACGCGCGATCCTTGAAGCGAGGGTCCTCGGTGAGTTCGGCGCGGTCGATCGCCGCGGCGAGCCGGGGCCAGTCGCGCTCGGGCTGCAGCATGACCAGCAGGAAGAAGCGCCCATCGCGGGTGCTGTACTGATTGATGAGGGCGTTCGGCGGATTATCTCGCCGTACGCCCTGGATCGGCGGGCAACCGGCCAAGATCGAAGAGATCGCGCACGCGTTCGACCACGCTCCGTTCGCGAGGAGCGAGCTCGAGACCTTCGTGCCCTTTCCCGTCCGCTCTCTTCGCAGCAATGCGAGAAGCACGCCGCTGAACAGTGACATCGCGCTCGGGTGGTCGCCCATCCCCGGTGCCGGTAGCGCCGGCTCTCCGTCGGGCGTGCGAATGGCGTCCATCAGGCCCGTACGGGCCCAGTACGCCGTTGCGTCGAAGCCGGGACGATCGATTTCCGGACCGATCTCGCCGTAGCCCGTCACTTGGGCATAGATCAGGCGATCGTTTTCCGGTGAGAGATCTTCGTAGCGGACTCGGAGTTTCTCGAGGACGCGCGGCGGAAAGTTCGTGACGAACACGTCGGCGCGGCGCACGAGATCGAGGAGCACTTCGCGCGCTTCGGGAACGAACATGTTGAGCGCCACGCCGCGCTTGTTTCGGTTGTCGAGCTGAAACATGTAGTCGAGCTCGTTGGGCTCGAAAGGCGGAACCTTGTGCGCGTGCCGGTACGGGTCGCCCATACCCGGTGTCTCGACCTTGATCACGTCCGCTCCGTAGTCCGACATGACGGTGGTGCTCGCCGGTCCGAAGATAAAGGTCGCCATATCGATCACGCGAAGGCCGCTCAGAACGTGTTCCACAGTCACTTCTCCTTCGTCAAAGACGGGCCGCCCGCGCGGCATTGAGGACGCTTCTCTTCGAGTCGATCAAACAGATACGACGCCGAGACCGAGTGCGCGATCACGTGCCCGACTCCCGGTAGCACCCGAAGCCATACCGTCGCACCGATTTCGCGCAGGCGCTCCTCGGTCTCCCGCATGCGCGTGGCCCAGCGTGCGTCTTCTTCGCCGACGATCATGTCCACGGGAAGACCCCGAAGGCGCGAGAGGCGGTCGAAGTCGGCGCGGTTTCCCGGGAGCCCCGGCAAGACCAAGATCGAGCAGAAGAGCTCCGGATCGTTCTCGGCGACGCGAAACGCGGCGATTCCCCCGTTGCTGATACCCGCCACATGGAAGCGACCTGCCTCGATGCGGTATCGCCCCTTGAGCTCCGCGAGTAGGCTCGGAATCAGCTTTTCCGATCCGTCGAAGAAGAGCTTGCCTCCAGGCGCGACGGGGCTCGCCACGATCCAGCCGCGGCCCCGACCGTGCCGCCAATAGGTACGGTCGGCAATCTCCACCATGGCGACGTCCTGAGGGCCCGGTGGGAGGGCGAGGAGAGCGGGATAAGCCTTTTCCGGGTCGAACGGTTCCGGAAGCGTCAGCAAGTACTCGAGCTCCGCCGTCTCCGCCGTGGCCCCGAGCGGAGCCCCGCACGCCAGAGCGACGAGCAACAACCGAAGAGCGATTCGCAAGCGGAGCCTCCAGCACAGCCCCGGAGGCTGTCGCGAGAGCCTAGGTTTGCGGGGTCGCGACGTCGACCGACGCTTTCTCCGGCAATGGAGCGAAGGCGCCCGCTCTCGTGCGGAACCGCGCCCCGACGAGGAGCAGGCTCGGGAGCAGCAGGAAGTCCGCAACGAGCGCTGCGCCGATGGTCATCGCCATCAAGAGGCCGAAATGTGCGTTCGCTTGGAAGTCGGAACTCGCCAACACCGCGAAGCCCGCCAGGAGAATGAGTGACGATCGAGCGAGCGCGGGTCCGGCCTCGGTCAGGGCAAAGCGGATGGCGCGTTCCGGCGTCGCGCCGGCGCGGCGCTTGGAGACGTACCGAGACAGGAGGTGAACCGTGGCGTCGACGATCAGTCCCAGGCTCGCAGCGCTGACGACCGAAACCGCGAGGCCCACTTCCCGAAAGGTCAATCCCCAGACGCCGAAAGCAACCAACGAGGGCACGACGTTGGGAACCAGACTGAGCACGCCGATCGATGCGTTGCGGAACGCCACGATCAATACGAGCGCAATTGCCACAAACGCGACGAGGGTGCCCACCGTCATCGCTTCGATGCTCCGCTTCGAGAGGTTCGCAAAGAGGAGCGCGATTCCGGTGCCTCGGACATGGGTCGCCGGCGGGCCGTTGGCCGCGAGCCACCCGGAAATTTCCGACTCGATGGCTCGCAGCTCCGTCGCCCGCGCACCGTTGACCGCGATCACGACCTGGGACGTGGAACGCTCCACGTCGAGCTGGTGATTGAGGTCCAGCCCGTAGGGCAGCGACATCTCGTAGAGCAGGAGATATTGCGCGATGAGCGCACGATCGTCGGGAATCGTTTCGAACGCGGTATCGCCGCCATGCAGGTCGCGGTGCAAGCGCTTGACGACGTCGGACCAGACGACGACGTGGGCGACGCCCTCGTGCCCGCGAAGCCACACCGCGAAGTGATCGAGAAAGCGCAGGTACTCGGGGTCGGCCACGGCTCCGCTCTGGCCGGCGGGAACGGCGTAGTGGATCGTGAAGAGCCCCGGCATCCGCTCGGCGGCGAAGTCGGTGTCGCGGCGAAACGGCGTCGATTCGTCGAACCACGTCGTGAACAGATCGTCGACGACGATCCGCGGGATCGCGAGCGCCGACACCGCGACGATCGCAACGCTGAGTCCCAAGGTGAGCGCCGGCCGCCCGATGAGACGGTTGATCGTCATTTCAAAGGTTGCGCTCCGCTCCCTTCTGCGGGTGTTTCCTTCGGGAACGGTCGCGAGCCACGCCGGCAGGAAAGACACCGACAGCAACCACGCCGCTCCGACGCCAAACGCCGTGATGAGGCCCAGGTCGATGTAAGGGGGCACACCGCTCGCCCGCAGCGCCACGAACCCGATCAACGTCGTGAGACTCGTCAGGAAGAGCGGCCAACCGTTCGATCGGAGAGCCTCGGCGATCGAGGCCTCACGGCTCGCGCCGGCCCGTCGCCTCTTCCGGTACGCGACGACGAGATGGACACCATCTGCGACGGCGATGGTCAGAATCAATGTGGGGGCGTTCGCCGAAGGCGGAGTCATCGGGATGCCGAGCCAACCGGCGAGCCCGAGCGCGAACAGGCTGGCAGCCGCCGCAACGGTGAGGATCCCGACGGTCGCCCAGCCCGATCCCAAGCTCCACACCATCGCGAGGGCGAGCACGCCGAGCATCACCGGAAACAGGAACCCCAAATCGCGCTTCGCAGCGCGGTCCATGGCGTCGGCGAGCGGCGCGATCCCGGTCACACCCACCCGCAGGTCCGGCGATCGCGTCTCGAGCTCACGCGCCAGGCCCCGTGCAAACTCGGTCGTCGCGGTGGCTCCACTGCCGTCCTTGGGCAGACTCAAGGTCACGTGAACCGTCGCCGCTCGACCGTCCGCGGCGACGAGACGCCCCCGTACCTGAGGGTCGTTGAGGGCGATCGCGCGGATGCCCGGGATTTGGTCCGCGGCGAGCGAGCCCGACGGAACGAGGTCTTCGACAAACAAGTGGTCCCCGACCGCTCGTGTGTGCTGATAATTCGTCAGCGAATCGACACGCACCGCACCGGGGGTCTGCCAGCTCTCCTCAGTGAGCCATCGCAGCGCTTCGAGCTGTCCGGTTCTGAAGATCTCGCCCTGTGTCGGGGCAATGACGAACGCCAGGCTGTCGTTTGGCGTGAAGGTTCGCTCGAGTCGCAGGAACGCTTGCAGCTCGGAGCTCGCGGCGTCGAGGTGATACGTGTAGTCGGACGTAAACCGAAGCGAACCCAAGCCGGCGCTGCCCGCAGCCACCCAGAGGATCGTCAAGGCGAAGACGAGCCCGCGGTATCGAACGACGGCGTCGGCGAAAGCCACCCCGCGCAGCTTCTGAAAAGGGCCCTGTCGCATCGACTCCCCCAAGTCGCTGCGAAGTCTCACCGCTACGTCCGAAACGGACATCGGTGAAACCCCTGAGTTCCGCGGGGGGTTCCCTAGAGGGGTTGTCGGCCGAAGCGTGGGGCAGCTTGACTAGACGCCTTCGAGAACCTTGACCCAGTCCTGGAGGACGTCTTCCTCGCCGGGATGGACGAGAAACACGATCTGGTCGTAACCCATCCGTTTGAGTTCCTGAAAACGCTCGCGAAGCTCCGGAACCGTGGCGGTCATGGTCGTGCTGCGGATGAGATCTGCGGTGAGGAGGTGCCGCTCGTCATCGCGTACGAAGACGGCATGTCCGCGATGCATGCTGAGATAGCGGGCGTCCTCCGGCTCGTAGCTCCGGTAGAGGGCGCGGTAACCGGCCAGGGACGGATCTTCGTCCTCATCGATTCCGGAGGGATTGAGGCCCTTTTCTCCGAGGGTCAGGAATTCCGATTCCACGATACTGTGCATGAAGCACGCGGCGAGCGGCCCCCCGCGCGCGAGAGCTTTCGGGCTATCGGCGGGCTCGCCTTCGTCGAGCGGTGTTCCCGCCACCCAGAGCGCGGACCGACGGCCGGCATCGCCCCCGTCGGCCGCCTGCCACGCCGCGCGCATGTTTCGGATGTCCTCCGCCGCTGTCTCCATCTGGGTGTAGATGGCCATCCAGTTCGCTCCGAGCTCCGCGGTGAGCTCCATCATCTTGGGCCCCTGAGCCGCGATATAGGTCTCGATCGGATCTGTGGTGTTCACGAGATCCTTGTCGGGGTGGACGAAGCGGATCTTTCGCCGCCGACCTTCGAACTCCCACTCGACGGTTTCCCGGCGCAGCAAGGCGGCGATCGTCTCCATGTAGTTCCTGAGATCCGCGCGACGGACCGGCGGATGACCCATGGCACGACGGCCGGAGAACCCCGTGCCGACGCCCAGGATGATCCGGCCCGGTGCCAGCCCGTTGAGCGTCGCGAAGCTGTTTGCGGTCTGCGGCGCGATCCGATTCGACGGAATCAGGACCCCGGTCCCGAGCTTGATGCGCGTCGTATTCGCAGCGGCGAGCGCCATCATCGCGATGGGGTCGGCCGCCACCATCTGGCTGTCCTCGAACCATGCCGTGCTAAAGCCCAGCTGCTCCGCGCGTACGGCGGTCTTCCAGCCTTCTACACCTTCGGCGATCGATACGCCCAGCTCCATGACGTTCCTCCAACTGTGTTCCGACTCATACTACGCCAGCACGCCCGAGCTATGCTGGAGTCTCCAACCCGCGGAAAGGGGGGAGCGATGGAGCCCTCGATCAGCGACGTCAATCTCTGGCGAACCGAGTCTCCCGGGACCGACGGCTGGACGCGAACGGCGCGGCCCGACGATCCCAACAAGTATTTTTTGGTCTCGGCGGACACCCACGCGAACGAACCGCCGGACCTCTGGCTCACGCGCATGGACGCGTCGTACCGAGAACGCCTTCCCCGCATCGTCGAACGCCCGGACGGCTTGGCGCAAGTCACGGAAGGGTTTGCCGCATTGCGGCTTCGGGACGTTCCACTCGATGGGGAAGATCTCGAACGCGGCCGCGCCGGTCGCACGGCCGAGGAGCGCATCGCCGATCACGACCGAGACGGGATCGACGTCGAAATCCTGTTCCCCAACAAAGGGATCTCCATGTGGGCGACGCCGGATCCACAGTTCTCGGCGGCGATGTGCCGAGTCTGGAACGACTGGGCGCACGAGACCTTCGGCGCCCACCGCTCACGCATTTTGGCGATGGCTTGCGTCGCGACCGGCGACCTCGACAGTGCCCTCGCCGAGATCCAACGCGTTGCGAAGCTCGGCTTCCGCGGACTGACGATCCCGTGCACGCCGTTCTTCGGTCCCGCCGACCCGGACCGCGCGAACTACAACCGGCCCGAGTTCGATCGCCTTTGGGCGGCGGTACAAGACGTGGATCTGCCCGTGACCTTTCACATCGGAACGGGCCGCGATCCACGCGGCGCACGCGGACACGGCGGGGCCATCATCAACTACGCGGTGCACGCGATGGGACCGGCGATGGAGCCTCTCGCGAACCTCTGCGCATCCGGCGTCCTCGACCGCTTCCCGAAACTCCGCTTCGCCACGATCGAGGCGGGAATCGGATGGGTCCCTTGGGCACTCGAAGCGATGGACGAGGCTTATCGGAAGCATCACATGTGGGTTCGCCCAAAACTATCGATGCTGCCTAGCGAATACTTCCGCGCGCATGGCTTTGCGAGCTTTCAAGAAGACCCGGCCGGGCTCGACCTCGCGCGCAGCCACGACCTCATCGACAACTTCTTGTGGGCGAACGACTACCCGCACCACGAAGGCACCTGGCCGCACTCGGCCGCCGCCATCGAACGGACCATGGGCGACCTCACCGACGCAGAGCGCGCCAAGATCCTCGGCGAGAACGCGTGTCGGCTGTGGAAGATCGAGCGCTAGGAGGTCTCTACTCGGGGACCGAGGCAGGGCCGCGGGAGATGGGGGCACCGTGCGGGGACATCCTCGCGCGAAGGCCCACTAGGGGGCGTGGACGGCGCGCGCCCAATCGGGGACATCGCCCAGAGCGATTCCGAAGACCCACGGGACTACCGTGAACGCGATCAGCATCGTTAGGGCGATGCCCGCGAGGTTTGCCCCAATACCGGCGCGCATGAAGTCGCCAATTCGCAGCTCGCCGCTTCCGAAAACGACGGCGTTGGGAGGTGTCGCGACGGGCATCATGAACGCGCAACTCGCCGCGAGCACGGTCGGGAAGACGAGCAGCAGGGGATTTTCGCCGAGGGCGTAACCGACCGCGCCGGCGATCGGCAGGAACGTCGCCGTCATCGCGGTGTTGCTCGTGACCTCGGTCAGAAAGACCATCACCACGACCCCGGCGAGGATCACCGCCACGGTCGGCCACGCGGAGAGGAACGACGCCCCACTCCCGATCCACGCTGCGAGTCCGCTGCTCTTGATGCCCGACGCGAGAGACAATCCGCCACCGAAGAGCATCACAACCCCCCACGGAAGCTCCTTCGCCCAGTCGCCGTCGAGCGCGAAGATGCCCCGTCGCCAGTCGACCGGAAGCACGAAGAGAAGCAGTGCTCCGAACAGCGCGACACTCGTGTCGTTGAGCGGCAACCCGGGAAACGCGGACTGGAGCAGCGGGCGGGTCACCCACAAGAAAGCGGTGCAACCGACCACCGCCATCACCGTCCGCCCCCCCGCGCCCAGTGGGCCGAGGTCCCGGAGCTCACCCGCGATGGCGTCCGCCTGTCCCGCGAGCGGCTCGCGGGGAAGCGGATACGCCCAGTAGACCAGGATCGCCCAACAGGCGGGAAGCAAGAGCGCGATCGACGGGAGCCCGACCATCATCCAGTGGACGAAACCGATCTCGAAGCCGTAGGTCTCGCGCACAAAGCCGGCGAGCATCGCGTTGGGTGCGGTGCCGATCAGCGTTCCCATGCCGCCAATGGTCGCCGCGTACGCGATCCCGAGGAGCAGTGCGATCGTAAAGTTGCGCCCTTCCCGGCCCGGGTGTCCCGCGGCCCGAGCGCATCGCCGCACGAAATCGATCACCGACAGCGCGATCGGCAACATCATGACCGTCGTGGTCGTGTTGAACACCCACATGCTCGTGAGCGCCGTTGCCAGCATAAAACCCGCGACGATGTTCGCGGGTCGGGCCCCCATGCGCGCGACGATGTGGAGCGCGATGCGCTTGTGCAGGTTCCAGCGCTGCATACCGAGCGCGATGATGAACCCGCCTACCATCAACAGAATGACCGGGTTCGCGTAGGGCGTCGCAGTCTCGCGGATACTCATGACCCCGAGGACCGGGAACGCCACGAGCGGAACCAGGGCGGTCGCGGAGAGAGGAAGCGCTTCGCTGATCCACCACACGGCCATGAGAGCGACCACCGAAGCCGCATCCCACCCGGCCACGGACAAACCGTCCGGCGGGTCGATCGACTGACACAGGAGAAAGAGCGCCAGGCCCAGCGGGATCCCGACAAAACGTCGCACGGGTAGGACCGGCGTGGGCGAATCATCCAGGGTCGTCATTTCGAAAGCCTGAGCCTTGCTCTCCCGTCGCGCGAGGCGAGTCGGGAACGGTAACAAGGTATCCGCTACACACGTAGCGATGGTCTCACCCGTCCCTGCAGACGCCGCGGATCAGCTCGCCGACGCCGCGGTCGAACGCGTCGTTCGGTGGCTCGAAGAAGGCGCATCCCAATCGCGCGCGGCGGACGGGCGGCGCAGCGCGCAACTCGCGAAGCTCGTGTCGGACCCCGAAGCGATGGCCTTTACGATGCGCTTTGTCGACCGGGTCGCGCGCCCGGAAAGCGACCGTGCAGCCGCGCATCAGCTCGAAGTCCTGACCCGCCGCCACGCGCCGCCCGCTTTCCTGGGAGCCCTCGATCGCGCGCTCTTGCGACTCGGCGGTTGGCTCGCCCCGTTCGTTCCGGACGTGGTTCTCCCAGCCGCCCGCCGGCGGATGCGATCGCTGGTGGGACACCTCGTCACGGACGCCGATCCCGAAGCCTTGGCACAGCATCTCCGGGCGCAACGAAACGCGGGCTTTGCCATCAACCTGAATCTCCTCGGTGAGGCAGTCCTCGGCGAGCGCGAAGCCGAACGGCGCTTCGGGCGGACTCTCGCGCTGATCCGAGATCCGTCCGTCGACTACGTCTCGGTCAAGATCTCAGCGATCACCGGGCGCATCAACCTGTGGGCCTACGACGACACGCTGGCGCGGGTCAGTGCGCGCCTTGCCGCGCTCTTCGATGCGGCGGGAGAATCTCCGGTGACGTTCGTCAATCTCGATATGGAGGAGTATCGGGACCTCGACCTCACCCTCGATGCCTTTACCCAGCTTCTCGACGAGCGTCCAAGGCTCTCTGCGGGCGTCGTGTTACAGGCGTACCTCCCCGACACCTTTCCGGCCCTGTGCCGCCTCGTCGCGTGGTCGACGAAACGAGCCGCGTCGGGTGGCGCCGACATCAAAGTGCGTCTGGTGAAAGGCGCCAACCTCGCGATGGAGCGCGTCGAAGCGGAGCTTCACGGTTGGGAGCAAGCGCCCTACGAAACCAAGCACGAGACCGACGCGAACTACAAGCGCTGCCTCGACTGGGTCTTGCAGCCCGAGCGACTTTCCGGGCTCTCGATCGGAATCGCGAGCCACAACTTGTTCGACGTCGCGTGGTCTCACGAGTTGGCCACCGCGCGCAAGGTCGCCGACCGGGTCGCCTTCGAGATGCTCCAGGGCATGGCACCCGCTGGAGCAGAAGCGGTTCGCCAGTCGACCGGGAGCATGCTGCTCTACACCCCGGTGGTCGCGCGCGACGATTTCGATGTGGCGATCAGCTACTTGTTCCGCCGCCTCGAAGAAAACGCTGCGGAACATCACTTTCTCCGGGCGGCGTTCTCACTCGAGCCCGGCACGCCAGCGTTTTGCGAAGAAGAGCGGCGTTTTCGAGCATCGCTCGCCGCTCGCAACGAGGTGGCCGACGAACCGCAGCGACGCGCTCGCCGCGAAGCGCCGGAACACGCGGGGTTCTACAACGCGCCCTCCGGCGATTCCGCTCTCGCTGAGACGCGCGCTTGGGCGAAGAACGCGGTGGCGACCTTGCCCGTCTCGCTGACGGAACCCCTGATTCTCGAGGAATCCGAAGTGTCGCGCCGGCTCGAAAAAGCCCGCGAGGCAGGCCTCGCGTGGCGCGAGCGGACTCCCTCGCAGCGAGCGGACGTGCTCCGGGGAATCGCCTCGGGTTTCGAGGCAGCGCGCGGCGATCTGGCGTCGGTCTTGGTCCACGAAGCGGGCAAGACGATCGTCGAAGCGGATGCCGAGATCTGCGAGGCGATCGATTTCGCGCGTTACTACGCGGAATCCGCGGAAGCGCTCGCGACGCGCGATCCGGCGCTCTCGTTTCGGCCGTTTGGGGTCGTCGCGGTCATTCCGCCGTGGAACTTTCCCGTCGCGATTCCCGCCGGCGGAGCCCTCGCCGCGTTGGCAGCGGGCAACGCGGTCGTTCTCAAACCCGCCCCCGAGACGCCCCGCTGTGCCCGACTCGTCGCGGAACTCTGTTGGAACAGCGGCGTGCCGGCGGATGCCCTCCAATACGTCCGCACCCCGGATGACGCTGTGGGTCGCTACCTGGTGACTCAGGTAGATGCCGTGATCCTGACGGGGAGCTTCGAGACAGCGGAGCTCTTTCGCTCCTGGAAGCCCGAGATGAGGCTTTTCGCGGAAACGAGTGGGAAGAACGCCATCGTGATCACGCCGCACGCCGACCTCGATCAAGCGGTCGGCGACCTCGTGAGCAGCGCCTTCGGCCACGCGGGGCAGAAGTGCTCGGCTGCGAGCCTGGCCATCCTTGTCGGCGATGTCTTCACCTCAGAGCGGTTTCGGCGGCAGCTTCGCGATGCGACCGAAAGTCTTGTCGTCGGCCCCGCAGATCGCTTGGAGACCGATATGGGGGCGCTCTTACGCCCGCCGGAAGGGCCCCTGCGACGTGCCCTCACCGACCCCGAAGCGAATTGGTTCGTGCGACCCCGCGCGATCGGCGATGACGATCGCCTCTACACTCCCGGCGTTCTCGATTCCGTCGCGCCCGGTTCGTGGTTCCACTGCACCGAGTGCTTCGGGCCTGTGTTGGGCCTCATGGCCGCCCGAGACCTCGACCACGCCTTGGCGCTTCAGAACGCGACACCCTTCGGGTTGACGGGCGGCATCCAGAGTCTCGACCCGGACGAAGTCGACTACTGGCTCGACCGCGTCGAATGCGGCAACGCCTACGTCAATCGCGGGATCACCGGCGCCATCGTTCGGCGACAGCCCTTCGGTGGGTGGAAGCGTTCTTGTGTCGGCCCCGGTGCCAAAGCCGGTGGACCGAACTATGTGACGCAGCTCGGTGTCTCCGCCTCGACCGATGTGCCCGCGGGTCGCCGGCCTCCGTCCGACGAGATCGTGGATCTCGTCGAACTCCTCGGACGAGGCATGGACGAGACGGACGCGGCTTGGCTCCGCGAGGCGGCGGAACACGACGCGTATTGCCTCGCCGAGCATTACTCCCGCGAACATGACCCCTCGGCACTCCGGGTCGAAGCGAACATCTTTCGCTACCGCCCTCACCCGGCCGTGGCCGTTCGCCTCGAAGCGAACGGCTCCCTTCGCGATGCCGCACGCGTGCTGATCGCGGCTCACGCCTCGGGTGCAGGCCTCGATCTCAGCGCAGCGCCGGAATGCCTGCCGGCTTGGGGTGGCGCTCTCGGGTTCCAAGAAGAAGAGCTCGCCGAGCTTTTGGGACGCCTCGGGCCCGGCTCCCGACTTCGCGTCGTGGGAAGCATCGACAGCGCGGCGCGTGTGCGCGCACAGGCCGGGGAGATCGAAGTGCTCGACCGGGCGGTTACCGTCGCCGGCGAGCTCGAATTGCCGCTCTATCTACGCGAACAATCCGTGAGCCGCACGCTTCATCGGTACGGAAACCTTCTGAGCGAAGCGGCGGCGCGTCGCGAGCACTAACTCGTCGCCTCTCCGGTGCGTCCTTCGAGTATTTCGGAGGCGCCGAGCGTGTGGAGCCGCTCGATGTCTTCCCGGTACTTGAGGAGACAACCGGCGGTGTCGAGCAGAACCTCGTCGCTCAGCTCATCGACCCCGAGCCCGAGGAGCGCACATCCCCAGTCGAGGGTCTCGGCGATGCCCGGACGCTTGTAGAAATCGACGCGACGCAACGTCTGCATCACTTCGGTGATTCGATCGGCCAAACGCGCCTCGAGGCCGGGGACGCGACGCAAAACGATTTCGCGTTCTTTTTCGCGCGACGGGTAGTCCATCCACAGGTAGAGGCAGCGCCGCTTCAGGGCGTCGTTCAATTCTCGCGTGCGATTCGACGTCAGAACCACGAACGGGCGCTTCTCCGCCCGAAACGTCCCGAGCTCGGGGACCGTAACTTGGAAATCCGACAGGACTTCGAGCAAGAAGGCTTCGAACTCTTCATCGGCGCGGTCGACTTCGTCAATGAGGAGGACCGCCGGTCGGGGGCCGTCGTGGCGTATCGCCTGAAGCAAGGGCCTGGCGAGGAGGAATTCGTCGCCGAACAGATCCCGTGACAGCGCTTCTCGCTGTTTCGGGTCGTCTTCCGCCAAGCGGATCGCCAGCATCTGCCGGGCGTAATTCCACTCGTAGAGCGTCGAACTCGCGTCGAGCCCCTCGTAGCACTGAAGCCGGATGAGCGGCGAATCGAGGACCGCGGCCATCACCTTCGCGACCTCGGTCTTCCCGACTCCGGCCTCACCCTCGAGGAGGATCGGTTTCTCGAGATCGCGGGCGAGCTTGATCGTAAGCGCCAGTGAGCGCTCCGCGATATAGCGATGTTGCGCGAAAGCCGACTGCACCGAGTCGACAGAAGCGAACGCTTGTTGCCAGGGCTCATCCACCGGAGTTCTCTTTCCTCGCGAGATCAGGAGTCGTAGCTCAGCGTTCTCCCCGGTGCAGCACCCCGCGCGACTCCAACTGCTGAACCTCCGCCTGCGGCATATCGAGCAGCTCGCCGAGGACGGCGCCGTTGTGTTCGCCGAGTAGCGGCGCGATCAAGTCGGCTTCTTCCGGAAACGCGGAGAACTTGAAGGGCACGCCGGGAATCGTGACCTCGCCGAGCACGGGGTCGGGCACGTCGCGGACCATCCGGCGCGCCAGAAAATGCGGGTGCCGCATCGTCTCCTGGATGCTCAGTACAGGCCCAGCCGGTACCCGATGCGCGGCGAGCGCCTCGAGCGCGGCTTCGTCCGAGGGAAAGCTCTGGAGCCAGCGCTCGACCTCGGGAACAAGCTCTTCGCGGCGTGCGGCCCGGGCCTCGGCCTTGGCGTAGTCGGGGTGGGTGGCGAGCTCGGGCCGGCCCATGGCGCGCGCCATTCCGGGCCACTGGCGATCGAGCACCAGAATGACGATGTACCCGTCCGGGCCGCGAAAGACGCCTTGTGGGCATGAGTGCGGGTGGTGGATCCCGGACCGCATCGGTTCGTAGCTGCCGCCGCTCGTCGCGTACATCTGAACCTCGAGCGACTGCATGTGGTAGAGCGAATCGACCATCGAGATGTCGACGAACTGCCCCTGCCCGGTGCGCTCGCGGTGGAGCAGCGCGTACCCCAGGGCTCCGAAAGCGGTCACGCCCGCGATCCCGTCGGCAAGGGCCACCCCGACGTAGCGAGGAGGCCCGTCCGGGTCGCCCGTCATGTGCATCACCCCTGCGTACGCCTGGCCGATGTAGTCGTATCCGGTCAGATGTGAGAGCGGTCCTTCGCGGCCGAACACGGAGACCGAGCACGCGATGATTCCCGGGTGAAGCGCGCGGAGTCCGTCGTAGTCGAGCCCGCGCTTGCTGAGGACTCCGGGGCCGTAGTTCTCGATCACCACATCGACCTTCGGTACCAATGCGCGGATCAATTCGACGCCTTCGTCACTGCGAAAGTCGACGCAGAGACTCTTCTTACCCCGGTTCTGCTGGATGTAGTACGCGCTGCGACCGTCCTTCACGAACGGGAGCGCGCGCGCTGGGTCCCCGTCGGTCGCTTGCTCCACCTTGATCACTTCGGCCCCCAATTCGGCGAGGAGCCTCGTTGCCGTAGGGCCCGCGAGGTATTGCGTGAAGTCCAGAATCCGGGTTCCGGCCAGGAGCCCCTGGCCTTCGATCGCGTTGCCGTCCACGGCACGGTACCTACCATGCATGCGGGATGGGGCTCAAGGCTTTCGATCGAAAGTTCGGAACAGAACTACTGCGCGAGCTACCCGCGGAGCCCGCGGTCTACTTGTTCAAAGATGAAGACGAGCGGGTTCTCTACGTCGGGCAGTCGAGCAACATCCGGCGGCGCTTGCGAGACTACCGGAACGCGAGCCGGCGAAAAGCACACCGAAAGATGCGCGCCCTGGTCCGCGATGCGCACGCCATCGAGATCCGCTTGCAGCCGACCCAGCGCGACGCCCTCCTGCTCGAGAATGAGCTCATTCGCACGCTGCGCCCACCGCGGAACGTCGACGGAGCGTTCAGTTTCCTCTACCCGGCGCTCGGGACGGCTCGTTCGGAAGGTTGCGTGCTGATCTGCGTCACTCCAGAAATCGAACCCTTCGAGCGCTTCGACTTTCGTTGGTTCGGCAGCTTCCGCTCACGGGAGCGGACGCGAGCCGCGTTCTCGGCGCTCGTCCGGCTCGCCGAATGGCTCGGACACCCCGAGCCGCTCTCGCGTCTACCGGACCGGCCGCGCGTCCGCGGCTCGAGCCTTCGCGCGTTTCGTCGGCTCGAGACCTGGCGGGAGGACATGGACCACTTCCTCAGCGGCGAGGACAGCGGCCTCCCCCAGCGCATCGCCGAAGCCCTTCTCGCAAAACCCGATGCCCGTCTCGACGCGGCCAATGTCGGTGAGGATCTGCGCGAACTCGAATCTTTCTGGCATAGCGATATCGCACCGCTTCGCGGCGCGATGGTGACTACGGGACGGTCTCGCTCGTTTGTCCCGCAAGACGAACGGGACGCGCTGTTCATTTCGGCCCGAACCCGGACCTAGAGCCTGGGGCTATTCCGGAAGCTCCTCTCCCGAGCCCCCCATCTCCGCCGGCACATCCTTTTGTTTGACGATCCCATCGTGGATCCGCAGGACCGTCTCTTCGTAGAAGACGTGCACGCCGGGCTGAAACGGGTAGTCCGGGATCACGGCTGCGTACACGTCGGTAAGCCCCATTCCGGGATGCTCCGTGAACACGTGGCCGCCGCAAGTCTTGCACCACTTGCGCGCGCTGTTTTCGGTCTTGTTGTAGGTACCGATGTTCTCCGCACCCTTCGTCACCTGAACCGCATCCGGCGGCCAGAGCGTAAACGCATTCACCGGCCCGGCCGACCAATGACGGCACGATTCGCAGTGGCAGTAGCCCATCGCTGCCGGATCTCCGCTAACCGTGAGTTGAACGGCGCCGCAAAAGCAGCTGCCCTGGGTGGTCTTTGACATGTGCCCTCCTCTGGGGCTTCCAGTGTACCTCCGACGCGCCCGCCTGCGGCGAGTTCCGTCGGAGGGCCCTCACTTGGCCTCGGCCAACCGCTCGCGCACGCGATCGGGGCTATCGACGGTTCGACTCTCGTACAACCGTCGACCGACGAGCCGCAGGGTTTTCGCGATGGTCGGAAGCACGTCCATCTTGCTGTGGCCCACGCGCCCCGCGTACTCGAGCTCGATGGGAACCTCGCTCGCATCGACGCCGACGGCGCGCAAGCGCAGCAGCAAATCCATGACCGCCTCGAAGCCCCGCGCATCGGTGAGCTCGCGGCCGAACGCCCGCTGGGCGCGCCGGAGCGTCGCTGCGCGGTAAGCGCGAAAGCAGCAGGTGTAGTCGTGGACCCCGGGAACGGGGAGGAGTCGGCGAAGCAGGACACGGGCGCCGTGGGAGAGCCCGGTCCGGAAGGGCGGAACTCCGGAAACGCGGGCGCCCGGCTGATAGCGGGAGGCGATCACGAGTTCTTTCCCGTCCTCGATTTTGGCGACTAGTTGGGGCAGGAGCCGCGGGGGATGGGTTCCGTCGGCATCGAGTGTGACGATGACGTCGTCATCGTCACTCCCGCCCAAGATGTGCGCAAAACCGGTACAGAGCGCCGCGCCCAAGCCGCGGTTACGCCGGTGCCGCTCGACCTCGAAGAGCGCGTCGGGATGACGAGCCGCCTCTTCTCGCGCCACCGCGACCGTTGCATCGGTACTCCCGTCGTCGACGAGGAGGACGGCCGCGGGGCCTCCCATTTGGCGGAGCACCGCGAAGAGGTCCCGGAGCAGCGGTCCGATCACCGGCGCTTCGTTGTACGCGCACAAGAGGACGCGAATCATCCGGTGGCCTCGGCCGCGGCTGGAAGGCTCGCCACCCACTCCTCCACCAATTCGCAGCACGAGTTCCACGAATTGACGCGCGGGTAGAGTTGGGTCGTCGAGAGCGAATAGAGTCGCCCCGGGATGGCCTCAAAGGGCGGGCGGTTCGCCAGCGCCCCCCGTCGCCAGATCGGTTCGACGAACGGCGCGCGAAAAAGCCGCGCGGCCTTCACCTTGGGTTCGACGCGGGGATAGAGTCGCGAGAGATCCCGGCGGTAGGCGTCGAGCAGGGACGCGTCCGACCGCCTGTAGAACTCGCTATCGCGATGACAGTAGTTCACGAAGTAGCTCACGTGGTTTCCGCGTGTGCGCTCGAGCGGGAGCAGGTTGGACATCTCCACGACCCCCTGAGCGGTCGCACCCGAGTCGACAAAGGGAGTCCAGTAGTTGTTCGACAGCGGGCGATCGAGGACCAGGACTCCGCAGATCACGCCCTGGTAGTCGAGATCCTGCCCGCGGAACGACGGTGCGATGGAAAGCCCGGCCGCGAGCTTTTGAAACAGCGGGAGCGGAGCCGTGCAGACCGCGAAATCGAAAGACGCCTCCGACCGATGATCGAACCGAATCGAGACGCTGTCGTCGCGCAGCGCAAAACCCTTCGCAGGGCTGCGGAACTCGATCGTTCCCCCGAGCTCCCGCAATCGCTTCTCGATCGCCTCGGTCAGGGAGCGGTATCCGCCGCGTAAGAAACCTTTTCGCTCGGGGCCCGTGTTCTTCTCGCGGTGGAGGCGACTCGTGACCCAGAGCGCGGGCACGGTGCGGGCAGCGTCGCCGAGCTTGGCGCGCAGGAGAGGCTCCCAGACGGTTCGGTAGGCCCGTTCACCGGCGAGACGACGAAGCCACGACTCTGCCGTGACGCCATCGAGGCTCGGGGACGTTCCCCGGAACCGCGCCCACAGCGCGAGCGCCGCCAGGCGCAACCGCTCGTCGAGCCGGAGCGGTGAAAAGCGCAGGAGGTCCCGCGGCGTGTTCAACGGATAGAGCGCGCCCTCGACCATGAAACCCATGCGGGTCTCGCGCCAGGCCACGGAATTTTCGAGGCCGACGTCCGTGACGAGTTGTAGAAGCGCTGCATCGCTAGGGAGTAAACAGTGATAGAAGCGCTCGATTTCCAACGCTTTTTCTCTTGACCCACCCTCACCGTCCAGAGCGAGGGAGACCGCGTCCCCGAGGCCCCCCAGATGGTCAGAGGCTTCGAAGACGGTGACCTCGCAGCCCCGTTCGGCGAGTCGAAGCCCGGCCGCCAACCCGGTAATTCCAGCTCCGACGATGCCCGCACGGGCAGGCCTATGGGCAGGGCGTTGCAAAATGGAACCGAGTTCTATCATTTGGGTGATTAATATCACATGTTAACTTGGGTCCGCCGTGAGCCCCGAGATCCTCGAGAATCTGCCCATCGCCACCGTGAGCGTCGACGTGGACCCGCTCGATATCCATCTCCGCGGGTACGGGGTCGATGGTTTGAAACCAGACACGCTCGCCTACGACACCGCCGTCCCGCGTCTGCTCGGACACTTCGCGGGCGCCGACATACGGGCCACGTTCTTCTTTGTCGCCCGCGACGCCAAACGTACGCGGGCGACGATCCGCCGGGTCGCGGACGCCGGCCACGAAATTGCCAGCCACTCGATGACGCACCCCGAACACTTGTCGGAGGTCCGACCGAAGGTGTTGCGGCGCGAACTGCGTGCCTCGCGCAAGCGCCTCGAGGACGTGGCCGGCAGATCGGTCGCGGGATTCCGCGCGCCCAATTGGGATCTCACCCCCGCGATTGCCGAAGCGCTTTCCGAGGCCGGCTACCGCTACGACGCGTCGGGTTACCCCACCCCGCTTCTCGCGGCGGCGCGGCTTCTCGTCGCAGCGAAATCCCGCCGCGTCCCCCACCGTCGCTCACTTTTTCCCGCAAACTGGCAGCGGCGTCCCCACCACTGGGAAATCGGTGGTTCCTCGCTCCGGCAGTTTCCGGTCACGGTGACACCGTGGTTGCGTTGGCCGGTCTACCACACAGCCGCTCTCCTCTTCGGCGGCGCCCGAACAGCTCGCCAGCTCGAGCAGATCGCCGAGGCCGGCGACACACTCTCCTATCCGCTCCACGCCGTCGATGTCCTCGGCTTGCAAGAGGACGGGATCGACGCTCGGCTCGCGCGCCACCCGGGCATGCGACGGCCGTTGGCCGAGAAACGCGGGCTGTTGGCGCGCATTCTCGAGATGATCGGCGAACGGTTCGAAACCCGGACTTTCATCGAGCGGCTCGACGAGGCCACCAGCGCCGCCGCCTGAGCGGGTATGCTTCTTCTCGAACCGAAGGAGCACCTGTGGACCATTCAAAATTCGGCCTCTTCCTCGCCGGCGGCGACATCGAGCAAATCAAGCGCGACGCCCGGCTCGCAGAGACGTTGGGGTACTACTCGATCACCACCAACGATCACTTTTTCTCGCCGTTCGGCACAGCGGAGACGCCACAACTCGAGTGCTTCACCTTGCTGACGGTGATCGCATCGGTGACCGAGCGTGTGCGCATCGGCCCCACGGTGGCGGCGGCTTCTTTCCGAACCCCGGCGATGCTGGCGAAGATCGCCAGCACTCTCGATGTCGCGAGCGGCGGACGTCTCGAGTTGGGACTCGGCTCGGGCTGGTTGCCCACCGAGTATCGCGCCCACGGCTACCCCTTCCCGAGCACCCCCGAGCGCTTGGCCCAGCTCGCGGAAACCGTGCAGATCGTGAAGGCGATGTGGACGGAGGAAAAGCCTTCCTTCCGAGGCGAGTATTTCGAGATCGATGGCGCGCTGAACCAGCCGCGCCCGCTGCAGCGCCCGCATCCACCGCTCATGCTCGGCGGGTCCGGAACCGGGCTCCTGCGTATCGCGGCGCAGCACGCGAATATCATCAATCTCATTCCGCCGACGGGCGACGGCAAGGACTTCCCGAACGACCCGCAAGCCACCCTTCGATTCGATACCGCGCGGATGAAGGAGCGCATTGCGCGCCTGCGGGAGCTCACCGAGGAAGCGGGCCGCAAGCCCGACGAAATCGAACTCTCCGGGCTCGTCCTGTTGTGCGTCGGCAAGACCGAGGGGGATGCGGCACCCAGAGAAGTGGCGACGAGTTTGGGATTCCCCGACTACGCCACGGCGCAACGGTCGCCGGTGGTCCTCCTCGGGACTCCCGCCGAGATCCGGGATCAGCTCGAGCAATACATCGGAGAGACCGGGGTCCGGTATACGATCGTGGCCGGCACGACGCCCGATTCCGCGCAGCGGTTCGGCGAAGAGGTACTGCCCGCGTTCTCCGGAGCGTCGTGAACGCAGTCGCGGTCGCGCTCCTTGTATCGCTCGTCGCGTGTAGCCCGGATACGCCACCGCCGGCGATCGACTGGAGCGCCCACCACGCGACCGAAGCGGGGTTCTACCACGTGGTTCTGCGGCCGGTGGACGGCGAGACGCCTGTCGGGAAGATCCACGAGTGGGAGGTCACCGTCTACGATCCAGACGGTGGACCCGTCGAGCCGCATTCTCTCTCCGTCGACGGCGGAATGCCCCAACACGGCCACGGGCTGGTGACCGCGCCACGCGTCACCAAGAAACTCGGACCGGGGAAGTTCCTGATCGAAGGCGTGAAGTTCCACATGCCGGGGCGTTGGGTGTTCAACCTGGGGATCTCGGGTCCGCTCGGCCGCGACCTCCTGCGACTCGAGCTGGACGTCGGGCCCTGAGGACGATCGATCGAGACCGCCGGCAAAACGGCAGGCCTCGCCCGAGACTTCTCAGGACTCGTCGTCTTCCGCGCCGCCCGCGAATACGAGCCTTCCGGCCGCGTCCTGGGCCTCGACGCGCGCTCGGACTTCCGGGCTGAGAGAAAGCGGGCGATCGTCGGGGAAACGCCCTTCGAGCAGATCGGGGCGGAGGTGGAACTTCTCGGGATCCACCACGAGGGATTGACTGCGCGCGCCGTTTCGGAGCCAGCGGCGACGCATGAAGTCCGGATTGAAGAGTGTCTCGCGCTCAGCGTCCGTCCACGTTTGGAGCAGCATCGCATCGTGGCAGCTGTAGGTCACGAGATCGAGGCGTACGTCCCAGTAGACACTGTGGGGGTTGGTGTATCCGAAGCCGTCGGGAAGGTCGAGGTTCTGACGCTCCCCCACGCGCACTTGGATCGTACGCAGAGCCCCGTCGGCATCGTATTGTTCGATGCGCAGCGGGAAGAAGAAGTGCTGGTCGACCCAGTAGAGGATCCTGGCGATTTGGTACGTGGGCAGCCAATCTCCCCTCGGCACGGCTTCCACGACGAAGGTGTCGACCCCGCCGTCCGCGCGGTAGTGGGGATAGTCGTCACCCATCATTTGGATCTCGGCGGTGTTCTTCTCGAAGAAGCTCCCGTCGGCCCGCGAGAGTGTGATCGTCGGTCGCGTTTTTGGGAAACGCACCGTCCGGTCCAGGACATCCGTGCCGACGAGGCGCCATTCGAACTCCCAGGCTTCGAGGCCGACGATGTCGTCGAACGATTGAACGGAGTCGGGGAACTGCGAATCTCGGCGTGGCGGGGGCTGGCGGCGAACGCGACGAAGCGAGGGTGAGTAGACGAAAAAGTCGAGCTTGGTCGGCTGCTCGGGGCCGGTCCGTTTGAGGTGCCAGACTTGTTGTACGCCTTCGTCCCGCGGCGGATACGTGTAGAAGTAGTTCCAGCGTTGGTAGGTGTCCCCGGGCTTGCTGTAGATGCGACCGGCCGCCCCACCCTCCCCGACGTCGTCGACCATACCGACCGTGATGCCCTCGGTCAGGTATCCCTCTTTCGTGATCGAGCCGAACACGTCGGCGAGGGCGTGAGACCAGCTCGCGACGTGGTTGAAGTTCATCAGCCGGTAGCCCATCTCTTCCGCGTTGAACGGGGCCTGAAACGGGTACGCCTCCTCGGGGATGTACTCGATCTCGGCGTGCCGCGGACCCGGGCCCGAGAGGTCGGCACGTGCGAGCACGTCGGGGGGGAGGTCCTTCGCCAATCGCCACTCCGCGTCATCGCCCGTCGCCGCGGAAGAGAGCCCCAAGACGACGCCCACGAACACCAGCTGTCGCATACTAAAACTCATAAGTCAGCTCGATCCCGATGTTGTCATACGTTCGGTACTGACCGAACAAGTCGTCGCTGTCACCGCCCGAATAGTCTGTGTAGATCAGTTTCCCCTCGATGTACTGGGAGAACTCGTACGCGACGATGTACTTCTGCTTGATACCTTGAAAATTCCGGCTCGGTTGACTGATGTAAGGCGTAATCGTGGCGCTCACGCTCAGACGATCGCGCGTGAACCGAAAGGGACGCTCTAGAAACACCACCGGTGCCAAGGCCCACGCATCGCCGACCGCACCTCCGAAGCCGCCACCGAGACTCGCCCGCCAGTCTTTCGTGTAGTAGAAGGAAGGTTGAAAAATCAGCGTGGTGTTGTGGGGAAACGCGAACTCGAACGCCACGGCGGCGCGGATCGTGTCGGTCTCTTTTAATCCGTCGACCGACGTTCCCGCCAGCGCGACGGTGCGTTCCTCGAAATCCGTGAACGGCACGTCTTTGCTGAGCAACGCCTCGACGCGAAGAACGACCGGCAGGGTCCCGATCGCGGGCACTCCGCTGAGTGTGCCCGAATAGTCCGACGTGAAGCCGAACTGGTGGATGCGACGGTGGCGGCGCTCGAGCAGCAGATGCGTGCCAGACGCGTCGGTGAAACGTCCCGTGATCGATTCCGACGGATTCTTGTCCCAGGCGTAGAAATAGATCAGCCCAAACGTCCAGGCGCCTACCGGCCAGTCGATGCGGAACGCGAGCTGGTGGTCGCCGAGGTCGTTCCAGTCCGGTCGGCTTCGGTTGTCGATCCGGTCGCCGCCGGCGTTCACAAGGCCCGACAAGAGCGGATCGTCGTGCCGCGCCAGGTCATCCGCCGGAGGAATCAACGGTGAGAACCAGGGCGATCCGTAGGCCGGGTTCTCGTCTCGCTCGAACTCGGGGATCCACAGGAAGTTGAGCGACACCGGTCCGGCGTAGTAGGTGACGTTCGCCATCCACACCGGGATCCGACGCCGTTCATAGTCCGACGACTCGAGTTGAACGGACTCGCGGTTGTCGATCGGGTTGATCACGTCGATGAACTGGCCGTCCATCTTTCCCCACGCGATCTGTTGCTT
Source organism: Myxococcota bacterium (assembly GCA_965223705.1). Taxonomy (GTDB): domain Bacteria; phylum Myxococcota_A; class UBA9160; order UBA9160; family UBA6930; genus UBA6930. The sequence continues at coordinate 2,463,489 of OZ245015.1, forward strand.
GCCGAGTACGACGTCGAGCTTCAGCGTCCGGTAGGCGATGAACAGTTCCCGGACGATGTCCTTCGAGTCCTCGTATCCGCGGAATCGCTCGTCGACTTTCGGCGCGTAGAGGCCGTCGGCATCTTCGATGCTGTAGACAGGATCGTAGAGCCCATGAAAAATCCCGCTCAGTTGAAGGCTCTTCGAAACCTGATAACCGACTTCGAGCTCGAACAGGTTCTGGAATTGAAGCAAGCGATAATCGCGCTCGCGAAAGCCGACATCGTCGCTCCCGTGGAGCAAAACGTCGGTGCCGAGCGTGTACGTACCGTTCAGCGATAGTCGCGGCACGCGGCGCTCGATCGGCCGGGTGAGGTAGCGACCACCGGGGTCGAAGACCGCGAGCTCGCGCTCGAACTGGGCCCATCGCTCCCCAAGACCCGCCGAGGCCATTTGCGGTCCGCTGACGACACTCCCGCAGATGGCCGTGAGCGTCACGAGCAATCGACACCGAACCTTCATCCGCCCTCCGCCCCCTTGCTATTCCCGGGGCCCGCGGAGTATGACAGACGTATAAATGGGTGGCTCACGGACGCGCTGCCCGGGAAGGCCGTATGTACGATCGACTTTTCGAGCCGGGCAAGATCGGGAAGATGCGGCTCAAGAACCGAATCATCCGCGCACCGAATACGACCCTCTACGCGTCGCCCAAGGACGGTTCGGTCACGCAGCTCCTGCTCGACCACTACGCCGTTGAGGCCGCCGGTGGCTGCGGACTCTGCATGGTCGAAGCGTCGTCGGTCGACGTGAATTCGCGCCTCCAGTACGGCGAGCCCACCCTCGATTCCGACTACGCGCTGGGCGGCCTGTGGAATCTCGCAGAGACCATCAAGCTGAACGGCGCGAAGGCCGGGATCCAGCTGATACACGCCGGACGTCAGTGTCTCGTGCAAGAGAAGACGCCGGTCGCGCCGTCGCCCCGTCAAGACGGCTACTTCCGTGTCAAGCCTCGCGCTCTCGATGGAGCAGAAATCGAGCGCATCCTCGATGCGTTCGCGGACGCGGTGGACCGAGCCAAACGCGCGGGCTTCGATTGCATCGAATACCACGGCGCCCACGGGTATCTGCCCGCGGAGTTCCTCTCCCGCGAAGCGAACCACCGAACCGACGATTGGGGCGGTTCCCTCGAGAACCGGGCCCGTTTCGGCCTCGAGCTGGTGCGTCGAACGCGCGAAAAGGTGGGCTCCGACTATCCGCTGATCTACCGCTTCAGTGCGGAAGACTATGTGGAGGACGGCGTCACACTCGATGAATCCATTCAGTTCGCGCAGTGGCTCGAAGAAGCGGGAGTCGACGCTCTCGACGTCTCGGCCGGAACCGGAGAGGTCTGGGAACACACCGTCGCCCCGACCCACTTTCCGTACGGCAACCTCGTCCACTTGGCGGAAGCCATCAAGAAAGAGGTAACGATCCCCGTGATCGCGGTGGGCGCGATCAACGAGCCCGCGCAAGCCGAGGAGATCCTCGCCGCGGGCAAGGCCGACTACGTGGCCCTGTGCCGAGCGATCACAGCGGACCCCGAGTGGCCCAAGAAAGCAGCACTCGGACGCGCGGACGAAATCCGGCCCTGTATCCGCTGCAACGACTGCCTCGACACGATCTTGCCCGGAACGCCGATGCGTTGCCGCGTGAACTTTCTCGAAGGCCGCGAGTCGATGTACCAACTGAGGCACGCACGCGAGCCGAAGAGGGTCGTCGTCGCGGGTGGCGGCGCGGCGGGAATGGAGGCTGCGCGAACGGCGTACTATCGGGGCCACGACGTCACGTTGATTGAGAGAGCACCTGAGCTCGGCGGATTGCTCATTCCGGCCTGCGTCATCCCGACCAAGGAAGACCTCAACAAGCTGTTCCAGTGGTACGTGCGCGAGATGACGCGACTGCCGATTCGGGTCCTCACGGGCACGGAAGCCACTCCAGAGCTCGTGCGCGAGCTCGGCGCCGATGCGCTCATCGTCGCCACGGGTCACGGGGACGTCGCCGCGAAACCGAAGGGCCTGCGGGGTCTCGAGCATCCGACCGTGATCACCGCGATGGACCTCCTGTCGGGCCGCGAAGAAATTCGCGACAGCATCGTCATCGGCGGCGGATTCATGGGATGTGACATCGCTCAACACATTGCCGGAACCGGTGCAAGAGTCACCATGTTGACCCGCTACGAACGGGGCCAGGTCGGCGGCACCGTCGGGTTCTTCACCCGGAACTCGCTCTTCGAACTGCTCGAGCGAATGGGCGTCGAGATCCGAGATCAGGTGGACTACCGGGAAGTCACGGACGAAGGCGTTTGGGTGCTCACCCGAGACGGCGAGCGCGAGCTCATCCCCGGTGAGCGCGTGGTGCTCGCGAACGGATTCCGCGTCGATCTCGATCGACGCGCTCGCTGGGAAGGATGTGCCGACGAGGTGTATCAAGTCGGCAATTGCATCGACCCAGCGAACATTCACGGGACCACCCGCCAAGCCAACGCCGCGGTCTATCGCATCGGCGCCGACGGAGCGATCTGCTGAGGGAACCGTTGCCGATCGTCCGTCCCCACGAGGTCACCGCAGCCTGGCTGACCGGCGCGCTTCAGGCGAATGAAATCGACTCGGAAGTCGTATCGTTCGAGGCCGAGACAGTCGGAACGGGTCAACTCGGAGAGACGCGACGCTTCTACTTGAACTACCGCGGACACCCTCCCGAAGGAGCCCCCGCTTCGGTCGTGGGCAAGTTCACGTCGGATAACCCCGTGGCTGCCGCAAGCGGCCGGGAAATGGGATTTTACCGCTCGGAGGTCATGTTCTACCGCGAGCTCGCGCACCGCGCGAAAATCCGCACGCCCGATGTCTTTGTCGCGGAGCTCCACCCCGAAACGAACGAGTTCGTCCTGCTCCTCGAAGATCTCGCGCCCGCGGTACAGGGTGACCACATGAGCGGCTGCTCGGTCGCAGACGCCGCGGCGGCCCTCGAGGAAGCGGCGCGACTTCACGCGGCGTTCTGGAACGACCGTGTGCTCATGGAACAGCCCTGGCTCTACGTGCCCCAAGGCGCCCAAGGCTTTTACACGACCGAACTGATGGAGTCGTCGTGGAAGCATTTCGAGGCGACCTACGCGCACCGCTTGGAGCCCGAAGTGATCGCTGTGTGCGATCGTTTCATCCGCCACCACGCCGCCTGGAACGCGCCCCGCGATTTCCCCAAGACCTTCTCCCACAACGATTTTCGGGTCGACAACATGCTCTTTGGCGGATCGCGTATCGCCGTCGTCGACTGGCAGACGAGTAACTTTCTCGGGGCCGGAATGGATGTGGCCTACTTCCTCGGTGGGGCGTTCGACCGGGAGACCCGGCGCGAAGTGGAAGTCTCCCTCCTCGGCGCTTACCACGAAGCGCTCGGTCGAGAAGGCGTTCGCGACTACGCCTTTGATCAATTGATGGCCGACTACCGCCACTACGCTTTTGCGGTTCTCGCCGTTGCGATCGCCGCGACGGTGATCGTCAAGCAAACCGAGCGAGGCGACCGGCTCTTCATGAAGATGGTGACCGACGGAGCCCACCAGATTCTCGACAACGACGCCCTCGACGTCCTTCCGGCGTAACCTCATGGAACTCGCGAAACCCCACCTCGATCTGGGCCTCTTCACGACCGAAATCGCGGCGCACAGAAGCTTCTGGTCGGACCGCGTCGGACTCCGACTCGATCACGAGCTCGCGATGGACAACGGATGGGTGCAGCACCGCTACGACGCTCACGGATCCGTGATCAAGGTCAATCACGTCACCCGGGAGCTGCCCGATTCGCGGCCCTCGGGCTACGCCGCCCTTCACCTCGTTTCAGAGACGCCGGAATCCCACGTACATCCCGGAGGCGACCGCATCGAATGCGTTCGCGCCGGACAAAACGGCCTGGTCGGGATCGGGGTCTCCGTTCGTTCCCCCGAACCCGCTCGACTGATGGACTTCTACCTCGGGGCGATGGAATTCGAAGAAGTCGGACCGCTGACCGCTCGCTGCGGAGACTCCATGCTGTTTGTCGAACATGGCGACATATGCGCGCCGCAGAAGGACTTCATCGCCCCGAACTTCCGCTATCTCACCGTTCAGATCTTCGATGCCGACGAAGCTTGCGATGGAGTGGTTCGCCGCGGAGGCACCTTGGGGCGAGCGCCGGTGAGCTTTCGCAACGTCGCGCGGTACGGTTTCGTCTGCGACCCCGACGGAAACTGGATCGAACTCTCGGCACGGACTTCCCTCACCGGCGTCGCTCCCAAGTAGCGGTGCGTCCCTAGCCCCGCCCGATGTAAGGCATCTTCGTCGCGGTGAGCGTCATGAACTGGACGTTGGCGTCGAGGGGTAAGCGCGCCATGGCCAGTACGGCGTCGGCTACGTGCGCTACGTCGAAAGTGGGTTCGCTGGCGATGCGGCCGTTCGCTTGTGCGATCCCCTCGGCCATGGGCCGGGTCAAGTCGGTTTCGGCATTACCGATATCGATCTGACCGCAGGCGATGTCGTAGGCGCGTCCGTCGAGAGCCGTCGAGCGCGTGAGGCCGGTCATGCCGTGTTTCGTGGCCGTGTACGGTGCGGAGTTCGGGCGCGGCACGTGTGCCGAGATCGATCCGTTGTTGATGATGCGTCCGCCGCGAGGCTCCTGCCGCTTCATGATCCGAAACGCTTCCTGGGTACACAAGAAGGCGCCTGTCAGGTTCGTCGCCACGACGCGTTGCCACTGATCGAAGCGGAGCTCTTCGAGCGGCACCGGAGGCGCCCCGACTCCCGCGTTGTTGAACAGCAGGTCCAGCCGACCAAAGGCCGCGACGGTGGCGCGAAAGAGCGCTGCCACGGCATCCGGATCCGCGACGTCCGTCGGCACGGTCAGCAAGCGATCGCGGCCTTCCCGGGCTTCGGCCGCGGTCTCTTGGAGCTTCGCTTCGTCGCGCCCCGCGATCGCCACCGAATAGCCCTCTGCGAGGAGCGCGAGCGCGCAACTCCGACCGATTCCGCGCCCGCCCCCGGTCACGATCGCCACACGCGGGTTCGCAGGCACCTACACACCCTCCGGGATACCGAGACCGCTCGCCGCGCAGTGCTCGCGGATCTTGGCGCGGGTTTCGGACATTTCGCGGTTGCATTCGATAACGCCCTCGAGCATGTCATCCCGCTCGTAGGCCTCGCGCTCGCGCTCTTGTCGGGCGAGCTCTCCCAGCAGTGCGTCGAGCGTGGTTTTCGGGTCGTCTCCCATCGTGCGACGGTAGCCGAGGATTGACGGTCCGAGAGCCGGCCGGTAACGAGCGCCCATGGGAAGGATCCGCCGGCGCCGGTATGCGACCCGCCGCCGCCCGCGAAAACGCGCTCGCCCCCTCCTCCGCGGGGTCGCCCTCGCGCTCGCGGCGATTCTCACCGGGACGCTCCTCTGCGTGACACCGTGGGCATTCGTCGACCCACCGACCACCGCGTTCATGGTTCGCTCGCGGCTCGAGACCGGCGTCTGGCCGGAGCAGCGTTGGGTGCCGCTGCGCGTCGTTGCGGACGCCGTCGTCGTCTGTGCCCTGGCCGCCGAAGATCAGAAGTTCGCGCTTCACCACGGATTCGATTTTGAATCGATCCAAAAGGTCTTGTCGGAAGACGGGCGGCGGCGCGGCGCGAGCACGATCACCCAACAAACCGTCAAGAATCTTTACCTCTGGCCCGGAAGAAGCTGGTTGCGCAAGGGCTTAGAGGCGTATCTGACGGTGTTTGTCGAACTGTTGTGGCCCAAACGGAGGATCCTCGAGGTGTATCTCAATGTGGCCCAATTCGGGCCGGGCCTCTTCGGCGTCGGTGCGGCGAGCCAGAGGTTCTTCCAGAAACCGCCCCATGCGCTGGATTTCAATGACGCGGCACTCCTCGTTGCGGTTCTTCCGAACCCGGAGGCTCGGTCTCCGACCCGACCGACAGAAGCGCTTCTGGAACGCGCGGCGGCAATTCGGCGCGCAGCGCGAACGCTCGGGCCGGCGTACCTCTCCGAGGTCCTTCGGTAGCCCACTTGTGGTAGCTTCACGGTGTGCAACATCCCGTCTTTGAACGGGAATTGAGACCGAAAACAGAGAGGCGCGATGCAGTACATCCTCGGCGTCGATATCGGTGGGACCTTCACCGACTTCTCCCTGATCGACGGCAACGGCGAGATCACGCTCTGGAAAGAAGCCACCACCCCGCGCGACCCCGCCGAGGCGGTTCAGCGGGGAATCCGCAACCTCGCGGAGGCCACGGGCGTACCCCTCGAAACGTTCCTCGGTCGCCTCGACCTATTCGTTCACGGGCAGACGATCGCGACGAACACCGTCATCCAACGCAACGGGCCGAAGACCGCGCTGATCTGCACCGAAGGCTTTCGGGACATCCTGCACTTTCGCGACGGCTTCAAACCCGACCGGTACAACATCCAGCTGAAACCCCCGGAGGATTTCGTCCCTCGGTACCTGCGCGTCCCGGTGACCGAGCGGATCAACTACCGCGGCGACGTAACCATTCCCCTCGACGAAGCGTCGGTCCGAGCCGCGGCGGCGAGACTCTGCGAAGCCGGCGTCGAATCCGTCGCCGTCGCGCTGCTCTGGTCGATCATGAATGACGATCACGAGCGGCGCGTGAAAGCGATCCTCGAGGAAGAGCTCCCAGGCGTCCCGGTCGTCTTGAGCTGCGACGTGCTCCCGATGATTCGCGAATGGGAACGAACCACCTGCACGGTGTTGTCCGCCTACGTCTTGCCCGGCATCTCGACCTATACCGTCGAGCTCGAAAAGTTCCTGGCGAGCCATGGGTTTCCCCATCCGCTGCTGATCATGCAGCTGAACGGCGGCGCCTCGACGGTGCCGAAAGTCCTTCACCGGCCGATCTATTCGTTGGCTTCCGGCCCGGCAGCGGCGCCCATGGCCGGACTCCACTGCTCGGAACGCATCGGAATCTCCGACGTGATCACCGTCGACATGGGCGGTACGAGCTTCGACGTTTCGATGGTCCACGACGGCTCTCCGCAACTGACGCGCGAGCTTCGTGTCCACGAGATGCCCGTCGGTGTCGCGGCGGTCGATGTCCACTCCGTCGGCGCGGGCGGTGGCAGCATCGCCTGGATCGACAAGGGCGGAGCGCTCCAGGTCGGCCCGCAAAGCGCCGGGGCGGAGCCGGGCCCGGCCTGTTACGGCCAGGGAGGCGCCGAGCCGACCTGCACGGACGCGAACGTGGTCCTCGGCTACATCAACCCGGATTTCTTCCTCGGCGGCCGGCGGGAGATCGATACCCAGCTGTCCGAGAACGCGATCCGAGAACACATCGCGGATCCTCTCGAGCTGTCGGTACCCGAAGCCGCGCACGGCATCTTCCGCATCATCAACCACAACATGGTCGACGCGATCCGCGTCGTCTCCATCGAGCGCGGGATCGACCCGCGCAATTTCGCACTGGTGGTCGGCGGCGGGGCCGGCGCGATTCACGCCGGGATGCTCGGCCGAGCCCTGGGAATGAAACGGGCGATCGTCCCGCGTTACGGGGGCGTTTTCTGCTCTTTCGGCATGATCGTCTCGGACGTCCGCCACGATCACATGCAAGCCCAGGCGATCAACACCGATCGCTTCGACCTCGGCCTCGCCAACCGGGTCATCCGGGATCTCGAAGAAAAGGCGATGAACGAGATGGTCGAAGAGGGCTTCCCGGAAGGCACGGTCACTTTGACCCGCTACGCCGACGCGAAGTACCCGGCCCAAATTCACGAGCTGACGATCCCCATCGAAAGCACGGAAGAACTGACAGAAGCCGACGTCCAGAAAATCGAGGCGACGTTCCACGACCTCCACGAACGCATGTTCAGCTACAGCGTTCGCGAGAGTTCCGTCGACCTCTTCCATTGGCGCGTGGTGGCGACGCGGAAAGTCGAACATCCCACCGTGCCGAACCTGCAGCGCACGACACAGTCGGAGAGCATCGCGAAGAAGGGAACCCGCGAGGTCTACTTCGGCGATATCAACTCGTACCGCAAAACCGACATCTACGACGGAGATGCCCTCGAATACGGCATGACGGTGACCGGGCCGGCGGTGGTGGAGCAGGCGACGACCACGGTTGTCGTTTTCCAGGGACAACGTCTAGAAGTGAACGAGTTCGGCGACTTCGTCCTCGAACTCGAAGCCTAGGAGGACCGCGATGAGCACCCCGAACCTCGACACGCGCGCCCAAGAGCTGGCCGCCGCGACCGACAAGGACATCGATCCGATCACCTTCTCAGTGATCTTGAATCGGTTCAACACCATCGCGCGGGAGATGACGCTCACGCTCGAATACACGTCGTGGACCTCCATCTTGGCGTTGGCCCGCGACTTCTCCTGCGCGATCTACGACGCGAAGGCGCGCCAGGTGTGCATGATGGACGCACTGCCGATCCACACGAACTCCCTCCACGTGATTCTCGGATCGATGGTGAAGGCCTTCGAAGGCCAGGTCTACGAGGGCGACGTCATCGTCAGCAACGATCCCTACAGCGGCAACACGCACGTGGGCGACTTCGTGACCGCATGTCCGGTGTTCCACGAGGGGAAGCACCTCTTCTGGGCCGTGACAAAAGGCCATCAGCTCGATTGCGGCGCGTACGAGGCGACAAGCGTGGCGCCCAGCGCCAAGAACGTGTGGCAAGAAGCGCTCCAGCTCCCGCCCATCAAATTCTACGAGAAGGGCAAGCCGCGTCAGGACGTGATCAACATGTACCTCGCGAACGTCCGCTACAAGGACATGCTCTACGGCGATCTGATGGCACAACTGGGTTCGATCTGGACCGGCGCGCGACGCATGGTGGAGTTGGTCGAGGAATACGGCGCGGACGATCTCTCCCGCTACGTCGAAGCGATCCTCGATTACGCCGACCGTCGCACGAGCGACCAGATCAAGGCCATGCCCGACGGAAGTTACGTCGGCGAGTCGTGGATCGACACGGACGGCAGCGGCAACACGAACCTCCTCGTGCGCGCGGAGGTCACGATCAAGGACGATCACGTGCACGTCGACTTCGCGGGCAGTGCGCCCCAGGGCGACGGCGGAACCAACGGCACACAAGGCGTGATGGAGGCGTCCGCAGGCATCCCGCTGCTGTGCGCCATCGACGCGGACATCCCCCACAACGACGGTTGTCTCCGCCATATCACGACCGATGCGCCTGAGGGGTCGATCGTAAAGGCGAAGTACCCCGCGGCGACCGCGATGGCGACGCTGTGCCCGGCGGGCCAGGAGCAAGAGGCTGTCTGGAAGGCGCTCGCCCAAGCGGTCCCGGATCGCACGTCCGCCGGCTACGGCGGCTTCCACTGCGTCCCCTCGATCAGCGGCGTCGACCATCGCGGCGAAGAGGACGCGGAATGGGCGGCGATGTTCTTCAACGGCGGCTCCGCAGGCGGGGCGTCAAAGAACGCCGACGGCTGGCCGCTCATCATGACGTCTTCGGGAATGGGAGGCTTAAAGATCCTTTCCACGGAGATGTGCGAGCTGCTCTACCCCTTCATGATCGACCGCCACGAAATCGAGCGCGATTCGATGGGTCATGGTGCGACCATGGGCGGAGCGGGCATCAACATCGTGGTACGCCCCTACGGCGGGCCGATGGATTGCCACGCGACGGGCGACGGCGCGTCGAACCCGCCCTTCGGCTTGTTCGGCGGCACGCCGGGGATCGGCGGCGGCAACTACCGCGAAGATCTGGCGACGGGCCACCGCACGTACTGCTCGAGCAAGGGCTACTTGAAGATCGAGGAAGGTCAAACCTGGGTCGGCGTATCGTCCGGAGGCGGTGGCTACGGCGATCCGCTGACACGTCCCGCGGAGAAGGTTGCCGAGCACGTCCGCGACGAAATCATCTCGCTCGAAACGGCGCGGGATATCTACGGCGTCGAGCTCGACCCCGAGACCTTCGAAGTTTTCGCCGCGGCGACGGAAGCGCGCCGCGCGAAGCTAGCGGCCGAGCGGGGTGAGGTTCCGCACCTCCAGCCGACGGAGCCCGACGCGGCGACCTGGCTCGCAGGCCACATGCGAGAAGGCGACGAGTACTTGATCGATCCTCAGTAGGAGACCCATGTCGGACATCGATACTGCGCTCACCGAACTCCTCGACCGGGAGGCCATCCGCGACCTCCCCGTCCGCTACTGCGACTGCGTGTGGCAGGGAGACATCTCGCGGCTGGTCGATCTCTTCGCCGAGGATGGATCGTTCATCATCAAGCTCAGCGGTAAAGAAGTGCGCGCCGACGGACGCCAGGCACTCCTCGAGTTCTACAAAGAAGGCACCGCGCATCTCCCGCGGCCGTACATCCACAACCACGTCGTCGACTTGATCGACGCCGGGCGCGCCGAGGGGCGCTGTTACCTCGATCTCCGGAGCGCAAAAAGCAACATGGAGTGGATCGGGGCTGGTTACTACAACGACCGCTACGTGAAGACCGACGCGGGTTGGCGGTTTGCCAGCCGCGAATTCAACGTGTTGCGGATCGACGAGGGCCCGGGCTCCGACGACTATTGACCGTTCTGCCGCTCGACGCCGACGCGACGGAGCTCGCCGAACACGTGAGGCGCGGCGACGTGCAGCCCGTGGAGCTCGTCGACGAGGCGATCCGTCGTTGCGAAAGCCTGAACGGCCAGCTGAATGCCGTCATCACGCGGATGTTCGAGAGGGCCCGATCCGAGGCCTGCGCCCCCACCCAGACGGGGCCCTTTGCCGGCGTCCCGTTCCTCATGAAGGACTTTGTCGCCGAAGTCGCAGGCGTGCCGTTTACCGAAGGCAGCGCGTTCCTTGCGGGCTACATCCCGGAGGAGGACTCCGAACTCGCGACGCGTTTCCGACGTGCCGGGCTGATTACGATCGGAAAGACGAACCTTCCGGAGTTCGCCATCGGAACCACCACGGAGCCGCGCCTGTTCGGTCCGACCCGCAATCCCTGGGACCTCGAGAGGACACCGGGCGGTTCGAGTGGCGGCGCCGCAGCCGCCGTTGCGGCGGGTATCGTTCCGGTCGCGCACGCCAACGACGTCGGCGGATCGATCCGCATTCCCGCTTCCTGTTGTGGCCTCGTCGGGTTGAAACCCTCGAGGGGACGGACCACCGTAGGGCCGCTCTACGGCGACATCATGGGCGGACTTTTCGTCGAACACGCCCTGACGCGCTCGGTTCGCGATACGGCGGGCCTGCTCGACGCCGTCGGCGGGCCGGCACCTGGAGATCCGTACGTCGCTCCGCCTCCCGAGCGGCCCTATGCACAGGAAGTCGGTCGCGATCCCGGCACACTTCGCATCGGATTTTCCACGGAGACACCCCTCGGCGATCCGCTCCACCCGGAATGTCGCAACGCGATCGTCGAGACGGCGAAGCTTCTCGAATCCCTCGGGCATGAGGTCGAAGAAGGAGCACCGTCCTTCGATGCCATGGAATTGTGGCAGCCCTACACCACCCTCCTCGCGGCGGGGATCGGCTGGGCGATCGCCGACTGGTCGCGACGCCTCGGGCGCGAAGCGACGGCCGAGGTTCTAGAGCCGTTCGTTTGGGCGTTTGCCGAACGCGGGCGTAGCGTATCGGCCCCCGAATACCTGATGGCGGTGCAGGACGTTCAGCGTCAAGTCCGCGAAATGGCGCGTTTCTTCGAAGACCGCGACGTGTGGCTGACGACGACGCTCGGCGAGCCCCCGGTGCCCCTCGGAACGCTCGTCTACCGCGACGATCCATTCGAGCTCAGGCGCCGCACGGCGAAGTTCTCGCCTTACACGTACCTGAGTAATGCGAGCGGTCAGCCCGCGATCTCGCTGCCCCTCGCCTGGAGCGAGGCGGGCCTCCCGATCGGGCTCCACTTTACGGCGCGCTACGGCGACGAAGCCACGTTGTTGCGCCTCGCGAGTCAGCTCGAAACCGAACGGCCCTGGGCGTCGCGCCGCCCGCCGATTTGCGCGGAGAGTTAACGAGTCTCTGCGCGGTAGACCGAGGCTGGGCCGGGGCAGGTGGGGGCACCGTGCTCAAACATCCTCGCGCCGACGGGATGCCGAGATTCTTCGCGCGCCTCGTCGGCGCTGCGGAACTGCGCGCGGTACCCCCACCTGCCCCGGCCTCGCGGCGCTCAGCCCAACGCTCACCAGAAGCTATGCCGGAGCGAGTGCGGCGTTCTCGCGCAAACGACGTAGATTGAGGAACCCGACGATCAGCAGGTTTCCGATGTTCGCTGCAACGCCCCACGCGAATCCCAGCGAATAGCTGTTGGTCTCGGCGAAGACCCGGCCCGCGATTTCGGGGCCGAGGGCCATCCCGATCGAGCCGAACAGGACGATCATGCCGACCCGTGGGCCGAGGCCCTCGAGCGGTAGGTGCGTGCGGAGGATGACCGGGTAGCACGGAAGGATTCCGCCAAAGCCGAGACCGAAGAAAATTGCGACGGCGTACAAGCCCGGGAAGCTCGAGGTCGCGGCCATCGCGGCCAACGCCGTGGCCTGGGTCGCGGATGTGACGAAGAGGGTCGGCAGGCCGCCGATCCGATCGCACACGAACCCCCAGCTGATGCGGCTCACGATCGATGTCGCCATCAGGACGCCCAGAATGGAAGCGCCCTCCCCCAGCGAGAAGCCCCGTTCGACCACGTATTTCGGCAGATGAACGAGCGGCATCGACATCGCGATGCAGCAACCGACCACCGCGGTACAGAGCATGGCCGTGACGACGTTCGGTGAAAGCCCCAGCCCCGGATACGTCGCGGGCTGTGCTCCGTTCTCGGGGAGGACCGCTTCGTGCACAGGTGCCGGGCGGCGGAACACCAAGGCGACCGGGAGCATCACCACGAGCGCGAAAATCGCGTAGCCTTGGTACGTCGCGTGCCAGCCGTAGTTTGTAATCGACGTGTGGAAGACGACGGGCCAGATCGCGCCGCCGAGCGCTTGGCCGCTTCCCACAAGGGAAACCGCGACCCCGCGGCGCCGTTCAAACCAATGCGTCGCGGCCGTGAACAGGGGTGTTACGAACGCCGCGTTCCCCAGCAGTCCGAAGAGCACGAGATACACCCCGACGATCAGCGGGAAGGACTCGACCCGAGCGATGATCCAGGCTCCCGCCGCCAGCGACAGCACCGCCAGTACCGCGGGCCGGAACGTTCCGAACCGGTCGGCGTACCAGCCCATCGCGATCCCGCCGATCCCCATGCCGAGCATGGCGGCACCGTACGGGATCGCCGCGGAGCCTACGTCGACACCGAGTTCTGCCGCCCGTGGAACGATCGCGATCGCGACCAGGAAGTAGGTGCCGGAGCCCGCCGCAGCTAGGAACAGGGAAGCGAAGGCGACCGCCCACGCGTAGGGCGAATCGACCTGGCCCTTGCGTCGAACGGAATCCGGCTCAGCCATCGAGCCGCAGAGCGTACCACGCGGCGGGCCGAGTGCGCGGCGTCGATCAGATGCCTTGCCAGACCTCTTCCACGTGGATACGCGTCAGATGGATCCGGCGGATCTTCCAGACCCCGTCTTCTTTTGCGTACTCCTCGTGGTAGTGCCCCCACCCTTTGAAGGTGCACTGGGGCAGCAGCAGATAGTCGTGCATCGCCCAGATCCCCTTCGCGGTGGTGTCGCTCGTGATCTCGAGCTCGGGCATGAAGCCCTGGTGAATCGAGAGAATGTTCTCGCTGAGAAGGCCCGAAACGCCTTCCACCAGCGACTTCTTTCCGTCGCAGGAGAACTGCGTCGGATCGTCGTCCTTGCTGACGCGGGGCGGCCCGTCGTAGGTCGCCTTCACGTCGTCCGTAAAGCAGTGCTGCCAGTCGGCCCACTGCTTGGTGTCCATCAAGCGGAAGTACCGCGCCTTCAGCTGGCGGATCGCCTCGAGATCATCCATTGCATGCTCCTTGTCGCAGGGATTTCGCCAATTCTACCTCGCCGAAGCTCCGCGCAGGAACTCCGGACGGTTGACCAGCATCAAGCCCAGGACGACGAGACCGCCGCCCAGGAGGATTGCCGGCCGTAACGCCTCCCCGAGAAACACCGCGGCGGAGATGAGCCCGTAGATGGGAACGAGGTTGATATAGAGCGCTGTACCGACGCCCCCGATCTCGACGACCGCTTCGTAGTACCAGAGGAAGCCCAGCGCCGAGCCGATGAACCCCAGGAGAAACATCAGTCCGAGAGCGCGCGGGTCGGTGGCCAGCGCCCAGCTCGCGGCCGGGTTCTCGAACACAAACGGGAGGAGCAGCGCGCTGCCCACCCAAATGGCGACGGAGGTCACGAGCAGCGGCGAATAGACCTCGAGCAGTTTCCCGCCCAGGACGGAGTACGCGGCCCAGGACAGGGCGCTCAGGAAGATCAGCGCCTCGCCCCAGCCGACCCCGATCGCGAGGAGCTGGGTCGGGGACCCGTCGGCGAGGACGTAGGCCGTCCCGAGGAACCCCAACAACACGCCGACCATCGCCAGCCGGTCGGGCCGCTGACGATGAACGATCGCTTCGAGCACGAGCACCATCGCGGCGATCAAGCCGAGAATGATCGACGTCGTCATCGCGTCGGTGGATTCGAGCCCCTTAAACATCAGGCCGTTGTGAAGCAGCATGCCCGTCGCGCCCAGGGCGAGGAAGCGGCCCCAGTATTTCCTCGGAATCGGCTCGAATCCTCGGGTCGCTCGCAAGAAGAAGAAAAGCAACAGGCCCGCGATCGCGAAGCGGCCGAAGACCGCGACGAAGGGAACCTGGAACTCGGATAGGACCCGACCGATGGTGGGCGTCGTCCCCCAGAACACGGTGGCCAGCGACATCTTCAGGTGGACCGACATCGGGAGAGAATGCCAGATCGAATGCGCCGCGGGCGACCGCCGAAAGGTCTATCTTCACCTTATGCTGACCGAGAGACAACGGGCGGACTACGAGCGCGATGGCTTCCTGGTCATCCGCGACTGCTTTGACGACGGCGAGATTCGACGTTTCGAAAACGCGTACGTGAAGCAACCCCCGCACAGCGTCCTGCCGGCGGGGCGCACCTATCCCGAGCCCGGTCGCTACACCCTGGCCCACTCCTGCATGGCCGATCCCGACCTCGCGGCAGTGGCCGAGCACCCCGGCGTCCTCACGCCGGTCCGCGAACTCCTCGGGGACGACCCCATCCTGACCGCGTTCGTCGTCTACGATCGGACGCCGGACGGTCCCGGCCTTCCCCGGCACAACGATTACAAACGCTGGCGGCCCGTGGGGTCGTCGATGCACTGGCTCTTCACCATCGTTCCGTTCACCGATTACGACGAGGAGATCGGCCCCCTGTTCGTCTCCCCGGGGTCCCATCGACTGGACCGTGTGCGAGACATCGGGGAGCGCGTGCTCCACGTCGACCCCGCTGTGCTGCCGGAGCCCGACAGCTTCGTCGATCCCGAGCTCGGTCGAGGCGACCTCCTGTTGATGAACATGCACTTGTGGCACAAGGCCGGCCGCAACCGCTCGAAGCGCACGCGAGCGGGCTTCTTCAACAAGTACGCCGCGAAGCGCTACCCGCCGGCGACGGGTTACTACGTCTTCAACGACGCGGCATACGAGGCCTTGTCCGAAGCGGGGCGCGACGTGATCGCTGTCCACAGCGATCGCCCCGTGTCGCGGACCCGGATGCTTCTCGAACGATCGGGGCCGAACGGTCCGGAGTTCTTGACGCTGCGAGACGATGCCGGCCGACTCACCCTTCCGGGTGGGCCGACCTTTCTCGAAGAGGCGATCCCCGATTGGGACTACGGCAACTACATCGCGCCGCTCCACGCCGCGATGCGCGAGCAGTTGCAGATCGAGACCCCGTGGGCCACCTACGTCGGAGACTACGGAGAGGGCGAGGAGCTGACACGCCTCTACGCGTACCCGATGAACGAGAACGGGTTCCCCGTACCCTTCCCGGGCGAGTGGCTCACGGCCGACGACGTGCGGAGCGGGAAGCTCGAGCTCGCCTACCTGCCTGCAGCCCTCGAGGATTGGCAGGCGCCGGATGTCGTGCGCGGCAAGGGCGTATCGCAGGCGCAGGCGCGGATCGACCAGTACGCCTACTGATCGACCCGCACGGAGCGGCGCTTATTTGCGGAACGCGGGAATCACGTCCTTCGCAAAAACTTCCATGCTGCTGCGGATGTGGTGCGGCGCAAGGCCCGAAAGCGCCATGCCGCACACCAGGTGCGTAACGCGCCCCCGGCTCACGTAGTCCTCGATCATC
This sequence comes from Myxococcota bacterium, assembly GCA_965223705.1. Taxonomy (GTDB): domain Bacteria; phylum Myxococcota_A; class UBA9160; order UBA9160; family UBA6930; genus UBA6930. Next base: position 2,479,697 of record OZ245015.1, read on the forward strand.
CCGCGGGCGTCCTCGGGAGTGCCGACGATGGCGGGCTCTCCGAAGACGTCGAAGGACTGCTTCGCGATGATCTCCTCGACGGAGGGAATCCCCTGGGTCGCCTGATCGTCACCGGGTTTGTCGTTCGCCTCGGCAAACCATTCCGCGTAGCGCGACGCGGTGTAGTGCAGCGACTGCGCCGCCGTCTCCCAGGCCTGGTCGCGACTTTGCGCGACGTGGACCCAGCGCAACTGCGCGGTGTTGTACTCCTCTGGGTTACGGCCCGCTTCGACCAGGCACTTGTCGTAGAACTCGACGAGATCCGGCGGACCGACCACCTGGAAGTGAAAGCCCATCTTCGCGGCCCGCTCGATCGCTTTCGGCGCGATGGCGCCGAGCCAGATGGGCGGATGCGGCTTTTGCAGTGCAGGCGGGACGATCTGAATGTCTTTCAGCTGACTGAACTCGCCGTCGAACGTGACGGATTCATCGCTGAGCAGGCGCTGGATCAGTGCGATGCCTTCTTGCAGACGCTTGCCCCGCGTCGTGTGGGAAATGCCCTGATCGGAGAACTCCTTGCGCCGATAGCCCAGACCGACACCCAGGTCGAAGCGCCCCTGGGAAATGAGATCCACCGTCGCCGTGTCTTCGGCGATCCGCACCGGATTGTGGAGAGGCAACAGGACCAAGAATGTCCCGATGCGGATCCGGGTCGTCCGCGCAGCGACGGCGGCGCCGATCGGCAGCAGCGAAGGCGAGTAACCGTCGTCGACGAAGTGATGCTCGGTCAGCCAAGCGTTGTCGTAACCCATGCCCTCGGAGTCGACGATTAAGTCGAGGTGGGTCCGATACAGATCTTCCCAAGGGACACGATTGAATTCTGGGTTGCGGAAAGGCCATAAAATGCCGAATCGAAGATTCATTGACGTTCCTTCTCTCGAAATCGCTCGAAGCTACTGCTCGAAATCACTTGAACTGTAGATAGGGGCTCGGATCGCTCGCTGCGGTCTCGGTCAATAGTACCTCGGGTCGTCGATAGCGCGCAGCCGTGGCTCGGCGGGCGGGGTCGTCGGATTCCGGGCCGATCGGTGCGCCGAGATCGCGGCTCCAGGCGACAAGCGCCCGGCCGAACGCCAGACGCCGCCGCTCCCACTGATCGAGTGCGTGCGGGTCCCCGCGGTCGGTCGCGTCGAGAGCATCGGCCAGGGTGACCGCGTCTTCGGCAGCCTTGGACACGCCCATCCCGACATGCGGCCTCGCGGTCGCCGCCGCATCGCCGACCAGCGCGATCCGTCCTGCGACGAGGCGCTCGCTCGCGAAGTCGTAGATCGGCTGCAGGAACGGCGCTTCGGTGGCCTCGATCACCGCCTGGATCTGGGGAGCGAGAAGAGATGCCGCCGACTCGCGCATCCGCGCCCGGAGTTCCGGGCGTATGCGGTCGTGGGGAATGCCGTTCGGATAATGCGTTCCCTCCGCGTCCGTCAGGTGATCGCGCAACTCGTCTTCGTCAGCTCGCCGGTACCACGCCCAATTGAACCTCCGCTTGCCGGCCTCGAGCCGATCGTCGCGACCCGCGACGAAGTAGCCCAGCCAATGTCCTCCCGGTGCCGCACCGAAACCCATGCGATGGGAGAGTTCCGCCCGTACATCGGCCGGGATAAGCGATTCGTCGATGAGCCCGCGCCAGATGAAGTAGCCCGCGTAGGTCTCGTCGGTCCCCGGAAACGCGACGGCCCGCACGCGCGAGCGCATCCCATCGGCGCCGACGAGCCAATCGAACTTCGCAGTCTCTCCGTCGGAGAATCGCGCCTCGACCTCTTCTCCCGCGATCGAGATCGCTTCGAGTCGCTTCGCGTTGTGGTAATCGGCTTCGGGCAAGCCCGCTCGCAAGCTGCGGTAGATGTGGCCCCAGCTCGTCATCCACTGCGGCTCCGCGCGGCGTGCGGCGAGCTTCCCGCTCGGGTCAAAGAGGACCCGTTCTCGGCAATGCACGCCGGGTCCCTGGCGTAGCGCAACCCCCGTCTGGGCAACGGCGTCGTGCAGTGCCGCGTGCGTCGTCAGGCCCGCGCCGCGATCGGCGAGCTCCGTCGCGCGCTCGTAGACCGAAACCCGGAAGCCGCGGCGGCGGAGCGCCAATGCGGCGAAGAGCCCCGCGATCGATCCGCCGATCACGGCGACACGCGGTCGACTCACGCGCCGGGCGTCAGTTTTTCGGCGGACACGACGAACGCGTTGAGCGGAACGCGCCAGACGTCGCCGTCGCGGTAGGGCTCCATCAGCTCATCCATGCCGGCCCGGATCGCCTTTTGCGCGGCTTCGGTTTGCGCCTCGTACAACGCGCGTGTCCGCACGGCGGCGCGACGGACGAAATCGACGATCGCGGCCCCTCCGCGGTCCGTCACCACCGGTAGGGCGACATCGCAGCGGGTTCCCTTCGAAAACCCGGCGCCTTCGAGGAGCGCGTCGCACACGACCTGATCGGCCCAGCGGAACATATCCGGCCCCTCGGGCAACGGGACGCCGAGATCGCCGTGCTTGGAAATCGCTCCGACGACGACACCGAAAAAGGGGTTGTTTGCCGGCGGATACCACGAAGCGAATGCCAGACGGCCGCCGGGACGGAGCACGCGATGCGCTTCCCGAGCAAACGCGGCGTGGTCCGCGAAGTGCGGCATTCCGAAGGCAGACACCACGGCGTCGAAGCTCGCGTCGGGCAACCCCAGGTCCTCCGCCATACCCTGTCGAAACGCGACGGCGGGAAACCGCTCGCGCGCTCCGGCGAGCATCGCTTCCGCGATGTCGAGTCCGACCGAACGCGCACCTCGTTCCGCCGCAGCCGCGGCGACCCACCCGGGCCCGGTAGCGACATCGAGCAGATCCACGCCGCTCTCGACACGCGCGGCATCGAGCAACGGTCCCGCGATCTCGCTGGTCACGCCCGTCGTGGTATCGGCGTACGTGCCCGCCACGCGTTCCCAACCGTCTCGTTCGAATTCTAGAAAGTCGTTCATGGTTCAGTGCCCCTTGGCTATTTCCAACCGATCGGCTGCAATCCCTGCTCTCGCAAGCACGCTTCGACGTAAGCTCGAAACGTCGGATCGCCCTCCCCGGACTCCGCCGCTCCCTCGACAGCGCCCGATCCACCTCCGGTGACCGCACCCGCGGCGGCGCCGCGTCCCGGTGAGCCGAAGATGGCGCCGACGGCGCCCCCGAGGACGGCGCCGACCACTGCACCGGCCGTTCCTTTCTTGGCCGCGCCGCGTCCGCGAGAATCCGCTAGATCGGCCTGATAGGCGCGGTCGAGACAATAATCGACCACTTCTTGCGCCGCGGGTTCACCCATATCGCGATGAACATCGTTCGGATAGAGGACCGGGCGTTTCGCACCGCAGCCGACCAGCGCGGTCAGCAGAACGGTTGCGTACAGACAAGGTGTGCGGCGTTTCGGTCGCATCGTCCGCCGGCAATGCTAGAGGACCGGCCCCGCGACGCCACAATCACTGGGGTCGTGGTAGGCTCACCCAGACCCACGATGCCCGCCTCAGATCGCATCCTCCTGAACGGTTTCTCGATGAACTGCGTGTCCCATATCCAGCAGGGGCTGTGGGTCCGCGACGATACACGCCAGCTCGAATACACGAGTCTCGATCCTTGGGTTGAACTCGCGCAAATCCTCGAACGCGGCTTTTTCGACGCCCTCTTCCTCGCGGACGTCATCGGCGTGTACGACACCTACCGCGGCAGCGGGGATACGTCGATCGCCGAGGGCATGCAGATTCCCGTGAACGACCCCTCGTTGCTGATCCCGGCCATGGCCTACGCCACGGAGCACCTGGGGTTCGCGTTCACGAGTTCGGTTCTGCAAGCGCACCCCTTCGCTTTCTCGCGGAACATCTCGACCCTCGATCACCTCACGGACGGGCGCGTCGCATGGAACATCGTGACCTCCTACCTCCCGAATGCGGGTGCCAGCCTCGGTTTGGGCGGCCTGCCCGCTCACGCCGAACGCTACGAACGCGCGGATGAATACCTGGAGGTCGCGTACAAGTTGTGGGAGGGCAGCTGGGAGGAAGATGCCGTCCTTCGCGATCGCACGCGCGGCCGATACGCGGATCCGGCCAAGGTCCATCCCATCCACCACAAAGGAAGGTTCTATGAGTGCCAGGGGCCGCATCTCTGCGAGCCGTCGCCCCAGCGAACGCCTTTGTTGTTCCAAGCGGGTTCTTCCGAAGAAGGCCGTTCGTTTGCCGCCAAGCACGCGGAATGCGTCTTTATCGTCACGTCTCGGCGGAACCTCCGCGGCGCCGCGAGCATCGTCGACGACGTGCGAAAACGCGCCGTTCGCTACGGCCGAGATCCCGACGACCTGCGCTTCTATCAAGGGCTCTCCCCGGTGGTCGGGGGGACCGAAGCGGAGGCCCGAGCCAAGCGAGCGGACTATCTCGAGCAGCTGAGCAGCGAAGCCGCCCTGGCGCACCTTTCCGGGAGCCTCGGCGTCGATCTCGGCAACATGGATCCCGACCGCCCGCTCGAGACCTTCGACAGCCAAGCCATGCGGGGTGTCGTGAAGTCCCTGATCGACGGCGCGCCCGATCGCACGCAGACTTTTCGCGATCTCGCCCGCGGCCAAATGGCCGGCCAGTTTCTCGCCGGAACACCGGAGCAGATCGCGGACACCATGGAGTCGTTTCGAGACGCCGGCGTCGATGGCTTCAACTTGGTCTATGCGGTCACACCGGGAAGCTTCGTCGATTTCGTCGACGGCGTGGTGCCCGTGCTCCAGGCGCGAGGCCTCGTCCAGCGGGAGTACACGCCAGGCCCGTTGCGCCAGAAGATCTTCGGGGACCCGAGGCTCCCCGACCGCCATCCGGGTGCGAAGTACCGCCGCTAGGGCTTCTCGGGTTTGACCCAGCGGTGGACGAACGCGTCCGTCGGAATTTCCATCTTGAAGAAAGGCGCGTCTTTCGGATCTTCGGCATTGCGCATGAAGTCGTCCGTCGCCGCGAGCCGAAAGCCTGCGGCTTCGAAGTCGGCCTTCACGAGATCCTCATCGATGCGGTGCAGGGAATCGGCCGCCTCGCGCAATGGCGCGCCGGACTTTGCGGCGTGGTCGACGACAATGACGGCGCCGCCCGGGCGAAGCGCTTCGAAGAACTGCTTCGCCAACGCCCGTGGCTCGACGTCGTAAAGAATCGCGTCGTGGTAGAAGAAGATGATCGTGATGAGATCGAGATCGCGCGCTTCGGGTGGAAGGGGCTCGTCGAGTTTGCGGTCGACCCGGACGACGTTTCGATTGACGGGCCTCGCGAGGCGCGCCGGCCACGTCTCACCGACGTATTTCTCGATCGTACGGGGTGTATTGTGCCCGAAGACCGTCCCGGACTGTCCAACGGCACGCGCCAGCAACTCGCTGGTGTAGCCGCTACCCGCCCCGATATCGGCGACGCGGTCGCCGAGCGAAACGCCTGCGAAAGCGAGAAACGCGGCCGGCTGCCGGCGCTCGTCCTTGGCGCGGTCGTCGTCTGTGCGGTCCGGAGAGGCCGCGACGAGCTTCGCCGCCTCGTCTCCCAGGGCGTGCGCGGTCGTCCCAATCGTCGCCGCGAGCGCTATCAGGCCGATACAAAAGAGGTGGGTTCGCGTCATCGTGTCGAGTCTCTCCTCGACGGCGCATGATAGACCGTCTCCCACAGGCACGTGCGACACTGTGATAGAAATTCATCGGAGGCGTTGCACAGATGGAGCGCACGCGAGAAATCGCCATCGACTCGGCCTGTCGAGGCCAACTGCACGTACCCCCGGCTGGCGCCGGCCCCGGGCTCCTCGTCGTCTATCCGGAGGCAAGCACCGCAGCCGCCGAGCCCTTCGCCGCACGGTTTGCCGACGAGGGCTACGTGGCCCTCTCCGTAGCAGCCCCGGATGATTCGGCGACAGAAGCCGCTTTTCGCGCGCTCGCGAAAGAAGCCAGCACCGAATCGGGGATGGGTCTTTTGGGTTTCGGAGAAGCGGGGCTCGCCGCGTGCCTCGACGCGACGGACTGCGCGTGCGCTGTGCTGTTCGACGTGATGCCTTCCGAGAGCTCGGCGAGCGCGCTCAAGGCACGCCCCTTCCCAGTGCTGCTCCACTTGGTCGGCGAAGCACCTTCGGTCCAGGAAACATGTGCCGCCCTGTCGGAGCAGAGCCTCCGAGCCGCCGCCTATCCGGGGTGCCGACCCGGATTTTTCCTCCCCGACTCCGCGGAGCACGACCGGCCCGGTGCCATGATGGCGCACTCTCGCAGCCTCGCGGTGCTGCGCCGGCACTTAGGCCCGGAATACGATCTCGAGGCGCTCTGGGACGCCCACACCTACCACGAGTTCGCCACGCGCGATGTCGACGCGACGATGAAGACGATGGTCGACGAGCCCTACGTGAATCACATCCCGACCATGACCGGCGGTGTCGGAGGCGCGCAGCTCCGGCACTTCTACGAGCATCATTTTGTCTTCGCAAATCCCGAAGACACGCAGCTCATCCCAGTCTCTCGAACAATCGGCGTCGATCGCGTGGTCGACGAGATGTTGTTCTGCTTCACGCACACCCGGGAGATCCCCTGGATGATTCCGGGAATCGCTCCCACCGGGAAGTACGTGGAGATTCCCCTCGTCGCCATCGTCAACTTCCGGGGCGACAAGCTCTACCACGAGCACATCTACTGGGATCAAGCCTCGGTCCTGACACAGCTCGGCCTACTCGACCCGAAGAACCTTCCCGTTGCCGGCGTCGAGGTCGCAAGAAAACTCGTCGACGAAACGCTGCCGTCGAATGCGCTGATGGGCGACAGCTGGAAGGGCCCGGGCTAGAGGGAAGGAGAACGCGGCCCGACCTCGATCCGCGCTCTACCTCGTCGCTAGGGGAAGACACCCCGAGAGCGCTTCGCCTCGGCCACTTTCCCGATGCCGTTCATCAACGCTGCGGTTCGCAGGTCGACGCTTTCGCGCTCGGCGCTGTCATACACCTCGCGGAACGCGCGGGACATGATTTCGGACAAACGCGTGTTGACTTCGTCCTCGGTCCAGAACAGGCGTTGGGAATCCTGAACCCACTCGAAATACGAGACGGTCACGCCGCCGGCATTCGCGAGAATGTCGGGAACGACGCAAATCCCGCGTTCCCGCAGAATCGCGTCGGCCTCGAGCGTCGTGGGACCGTTCGCTCCCTCGACGACGAGCCGGCAATCGATTCGATGCGCGTTCTGTTCCGTGATCTGTTGTTGAATCGCCGCCGGAATCAGTATCTCGCACGGAACCTCGAGAACGTCCGCGGGCGCACAGCGGTCACCGCCTTCGAAACCCTCGATCAGGCCCGACCCGGCGACCCATTCGTCGAGAGCCACGAGATCGATACCCGAAGGATTGATGAGACCGCTGCGCACATCCGACACTGCGACGATTTTGCAGCCCACCGCTGCCGCGGCGCGTGCGGCAGCCGCTCCGACCTGTCCGTAGCCTTGTATCGCGACCCGGGCGCCCTCGAGAGGGATGCCACTGCGCTCCGCCGCCTCGCGCGCACAGATGAAGACGCCGCGCCCCGTCGCTTCTTTCCGTCCGAGGGACCCCCCGAGATGCACCGGCTTTCCCGTGACGACCGCCGGCACCGTGTAGCCCTTGTGCTGGGAGTACGTGTCCATGATCCAGGCCATCACGCGCTCGCTCGTTCCAAGATCCGGCGCGGGGATGTCGCGGTCGGGTCCGATGGTGTCGATGATTTCCATGGTGTAGCGGCGCGTGACGCGCTGTAGTTCGGCGCGCGAAAGATTCGAAGGGTCGATCCGGACACCGCCCTTCGCGCCGCCGAACGGGACGCCGATGATCGCGCACTTCCACGACATCCACATTGCGAGCGCCGTCACTTCGCCCATGTTGACGTCTTCGTCGAAGCGAATGCCGCCCTTGGTCGGACCCATCGTCAGCAGGTGTTGGACGCGATAGCCGAAAACCGTTTCGACGGTTCGGTAGTCGTCGCGACGGAACGGAAACGAAACGACCTGGGCGCGTTGCGGTGTTCGAAGCCGCTCCCAGACATTCGCGTCGAGCCCCATGTGATGGGCCGTGCGATCGAGTTGAGCCACGGCCATGCGATACATGGGCGTGTCCCACTCGAGGGTCGACTCGACGTCGACGAGTTCCTTCTCTTCGGCTTTTAGCGCTGCGCTCACGGGGGCCGCCTCCTCCGGGGCCTATCGACCCTACGCCGGCGGAAATGGAGCCCGAAAAGCCCGGATCGACTCTAGAAGTCGTAGAGGAGGTTTGCGAAATAGCGGAAATCGTTCTTGTCGGTGGGGCGCTGGCTCGTCGAGTCGTATTCGTTCTCGAAGCCGAGCTTCACCTTCCAGGATTCGGTGCCCTCGAGATCCGCCTCCCAAGCGAGGCCCGTCAGGTTCCGGTAGTCCCCGGCCTTCTCGAGGCTCGGGAACACGGTGTTGTAGAAGGACAATGCGTGGCCCTGGGAGAAATTCCACAGCACCTCGACGCCGATCAGCCACTCCGGAACCAGGTCGTGATCGCTTCCCGGCCCGCTCGTGCGCGTCAACTGGAGGCCCGTGCGTCCCCGTACGTTCCACCGCTCGTCGTCGAGGAACTGGTAGCCGGGACCGCCGCCCACGCTGTAGCGGTGGTTCCAGGCTTCGAAGGAATCGCGTTCGTACTTGCCCGAGGCGAAAGCGAACCACGGGCTACCGGGGAAGAGCCAGTCCCGCGTGAGCTGGGCGGTGGTCTGGTTCGCGTCGGTCTCTCCGTCGTTGTCCGATCGGAGGTAGTGGGCGTCGAAGAGCCAGCGCCGGTCCTCGTTCTCGTGGCCGAGATGGAGGCCCGCGTTGATGTTCAATGTATCGCTGTTGCCCTCGGCTCCGATGACGCCGAATTCGAGGGTGCGGTCCCACCCGACGAGAACACGCGAGCCGAACACGCCGCGCGGGGGCGGAGGCGGCGGCTCGATCTGAATGTCGCGCATCGGGATCGTGAGCCTCCCCAGGACGTCGTGGACCAGCACGATTCGATCGTCGTCTCGCTCGATGATCGCGCCCTGGAGCGAATCTCCGTTGGTCAACGTCACCGACTCGCCCGCCGCCACCTGCGCCATCGCGAGCACCACCAAAATGCAAAGCCTTTTCACCCGACCCTCCTCCGTGGTCGGGGGATCTAGCGGATTCTCAACAAGGTTGCCGTGTGGAGTAAAAAGGCCGCGGTTTAAACCCGGATCCTCTCGTTGCGCGGATCGTACATCGGGCGCAGCGAGGCGCGCGCCGCGAACCGACGATGTTCGACGTCGATTTCGAAGCGACCGCTCTCGAGGAACGCGCGATCGACGCCACCGTCGTGGCGCACGTAGCCGAGGGCCATGGCGGCACCGAGGGTGTGTCCGTACCCAGCAGAGCTCGTCAAGCCGACCAGTTCGCCGTCGCGAAGAATCGGCTCATTGTGAAACAGCTGCGGTTCGGGATCCTCGAGGAGAAACTGGACCAAACGGCGTGTCAAGGGCTTTCCCCGCTTCTCGAGCAAGGCGTCTCGCCCGATAAACCCGCCGGGCTTGTCCCAAGCGCACGTGAACGCCAGGCCGGATTCGAGTGGTGTGTCTTCGGGCCCAATGTCGTGCGCCCACTCTCGATAGCCCTTCTCGATGCGCAGCGAGTTCAGCGCGTGGTATCCACAGTGCTTTAGGTCGAAGGCGCGTCCCTCCTCGACGAGCCGGTCGTAGACGGGCAGCGCGTACTCGGTGGGAACGTAGAGCTCGAACCCGAGCTCTCCGGTGTACGAGACACGCATGGCGGTGAGGCGTTGGTAGCCGACCTCGAGTTCGCGCCACGTCCCGAACGGGAAGACGGAATCGTCCAGCGGATCTCGCGTCAAACGGGCGAGCAGATCTCGAGATTTCGGGCCCTGTAGATTCAGCATCACGTAAGCGGTGGTCACATCCGTCGTGACGCAGCGCTGCTCTTTGGGCAAGTGACGCCGGAGCCACGCGTCGACGTGCGTGTGAGTGAACGCAGGAGTCACGATGAGGAACGCGTCCTCGGCCATGCGCGAGATCGTTACGTCCGCCTCGATCCCGCCCCGCTCGTTCAGGAACTGGGTGTAGACCAAGTCTCCGACCGGCATGTCGAGATCGGCGGTCGCGAGCCGATTCAAGCCCGCCAGCGCGTCGGCCCCCTGGACGAGGATTTTTGAAAAGGACGTCTGTTCGAACACGCCGACGCCTTCGCGGACGGCGCGATGCTCTTCGGCACTTCGATGAAACCAGTTCGTCTTGCCCCAGCCGTATTCGTATTCCGCCGACTCCCCGGCCTCGGCGTACCAGTTCGGCCGCTCCCACCCCGCTGATTCGCCGAAGCACGCCCCCACGGCCGCCACGCGGTCGTGAAGAATCGACTTCTTGACGTTCCGCGCCGTCTCCCATTGGCGCGCCGGCCAGTGGTGTTGGTACGCGATCCCCAGGGATTCGACGATACGGTCGCTCAGGTAGGCGAGGTTGTTGCGGAAGGGATGCATCCGTTGAAGATCGACATCCCAAACTTCCATCGGCGGATGTCCGTCGACGATCCAGTGCGCCATCACATGGCCAACGCCGCCGCCGGACAGAATTCCCAGCGAATTGAAGCCCGCCGCCACAAAGAAGTTGTCGAGGTTGGGCGCTTCGCCCATCAGGTAGTTGTGATCCGGTGTAAACGACTCGGGACCGCAGAAGAACTGGCGGATCCCGACATCGTAGAGCGCGGGAATTCTCGCCATGGCCTTTTCGATGTACGGCTCCATGCGCTCCCAATCGGGCGACAGCTCGTCGAAACAGAACGCGTCCGGGATACCGTCGACGCCCCAGGTCGCGGCGACCGGCTCGAAGAAGCCGAGCAGGATCTTGCCCCCGGCTTCCTCTCGTGCGTAAGCGGATTTTTCGGGGTTGCGAAGGATCGGGAGCATGTTGTGCACGCCCTCGATCGGTTCGGATATGAGGTAGTAGTGTTCGGCGGCCTGGAGCGGCACGTCGACGCCGGCCATCTTGCCGATCTCCCGTCCCCACATTCCCCCGCAGTTGACCACGTACTCCGAGAGAATGCGCCCGCGTTCGGTCTCGACGCCGACGGCGCGACCGTCTTGGGTCAGCACGCCGGTTACCGCGGTGTCCTCGAAGAGGAGCGCGCCTTTTTGGGAAGCTCCCTTCATCAAGGCCTGGGTGACGTCCGTCGGGTTCGCCCGACCGTCCTTCGGGAAATAGAAGCCAGCCTCGACGTCGGAGACGTCCGCGAGGGGCCACATCTCCTTCATCTGCGCGGCGCTGATCTCTTCGTTCTCGACCCCGAAAACCCGCGCCAGTGCGGTGCCACGTCGCATCTCGCGAACCTTTTCCGGGCTCTCGGCGATTTGAATCGAGCCGCAGCGCAGAAACCCGGTGGCCTGCCCGGTCTCCTGCTCCAGTCGGTCGTAGAGATCTTGGGTGTACTTCGCGAGCCAAGTCTGGCTCTCGGAATCGCGCAGGGTCGTCAGCAGGCCGGCGGCATGCCACGTGGTTCCGCTCGTGAGCTTCTTGCGCTCGAGCACGACCACTTCCTGGACCCCCAACCGGGTCAGGTGGTAAGCGACGGAGGCGCCGATGACACCCCCTCCGATGACGACGACGTGGGCGTGGCTGGGAAGTTCTCGATCGGCCAAACGGGTCTCCTCGCGAACGAGACGATCGCTCCGTCCCGTTCGGAGCCCATGGTAACCCGGTGGGGGTTGGCTTAGCTGACCGCGGAAGCGTCCTCGGATTGCTTGGGAAGCGTGTAGCCCTCTTTACGACCGAGCTCGCGCAGCTCGGCCAAGAGTCGAACCGACAGGTGCTGCATGGCTTCGAGGCGCTTCTTCCCGGTCATGAAAGACGTCTCGCAAGCGTCGGTTTCAATGCACAGAGCGCAGAACGGAAGGCGATCTTGCTTGCGAATGCCCGGATAGATCTCGAGCAGTCGATCGGTCTTCGTTCCACAGAAAGCACAGGTATCGGATCGCATGGCGTATCTCCCTCGTCTCAGGGAGTGCCCAAACGGCGCCTCTTCGTGACGAAAACCGTCAGTTTTTCAGAGAGTTTCTGGCCGATGGAAAGGAATTGATTCCCAGTTGCTCCCGGAAGTCCTCGCTGTCGCGTATGAACTGCTCCTCGAGGGGAATTCCTAGAGCGTTGGCGATCCGGTCGTTCTTGCTGAAGTTCGCTGCGATGATCGCCGCCGAGACGAGGCCTTCGGGCGAGACTTCTGCCGCGACGCGCCGCCGCGCCTCCTCGAGGTCCCCTTCCGTCGCGGATCCGATCAACGCGTCGGCGAACTGAAGGAGAGCCTCTCCCTGGGGGACGCCGATCGGCTTCTTCGAGTCGACGAGCCCCGCGAGGTCCACGTCGTACGACTCGGACTTGGCGCTCTCACGGAGCACCACCGCGTGGGAAGTCGTTCAGTAGAAGCATTCGTTCAGCGCCGACACCCTCCCGGCGACCAGCTCGACTTGCGATCGGGAGAGACCGGGACAGTGGGAATAGGAGAAATCGAAGAAGAACTCGAGCGGCAAGTACTGCGCGTCGCCCAGCGCCATGTTCCGCCTGGCCTCGTCGGGCGCGAGGCTCAGCGCGCGGTAGATGAACGGTTGCATGGCGTCGCCATAGATGGCTCGTCCTTCATCCCCGCCCCGCCGACCGCAGGGAATGCTCGGTACGAACGCCCCTTCGTCGATCGCCTTCTCCGGGCGCCGACCCGCGGGTTTTCCCGCCGACGCCTCGGGAAGGGAGACGCTCGGGACACCGATGCCCCGTGCGAACACATCGTGATTCACGATGCGGGACACGACGCCGACGACCTCGACGCAGGCGGCGTCGCCGATCTCGGCCAACACGGGCTCGATGCGCTTGTCGTCGAGCTCCTGTGGACGCGCGGCGACATCGTGGACCCACGCCCGAACCGTATCGGACAGTCGACCGGCGGGTGGCGTTTCATCGCTCCCGGCGGATGAGAACCCCGCCGCGCACCGGGCGGCGCGGGCTTCGAGTGCGATCGCGCGGCGATCCGCACCGTCCCAGTATTCACCGGCCCGCGTGCACGCTTCGAGATCATCGCCGTGCAAGCGGATCAGCGGAGCGGGAACGGGCAGCAGTGCGTCGCTGTAGACACGCATCGTCAGCTCCTCAGTTGCCGAGCGGCGATGCTACCATGCTGCCGGGGTACGTCTCGGAGGTTCCCATGACGACGGTGTTATTCGACGATCGCGCGACCGAAACGAGCGCGGCGACGACGCGCGGCGACGCTTGCTGGGTCGTTGCGCGTGAGCTCCCGGACCTCACCGGCTGGGAGCACAAACCCGAAGGCGTGTGCCGCGACGAGATGTGCGTCCCGGTCCCTTCGGGCGCGTCGTGGCTCGACGGCGACCTCTTCAACCTCCATGCATTCGCCGCGCATCGCGGACAGGCGGCAGCGTACGATTCGGCCACCGACACGTGGTCCTTCGGCCCCCCCTCGGGCTCGATGCTCCGGACGGGGTTCGCCCCGGACTTCGAGTTGCCCGACTTCGACGGAAAACTCCACCGGCTGTCCAACTACCGGGGCAAGAAAGTCCTTCTGATGACGTGGGCCAGCTGGTGAGGCTGCCGTTACGACCTGCCGGTCTGGCAGGTTCTTCAAGACGAAATGGCCGATCGCGGGTTCACCGTTGTCGCCGTCGCCCTCGATACGGCCGGCGCGAAAGCAGCGCAATCGTTCGCTTCTGCCACCGACGCGGCCGACGTGCCGCCGCCGATTCGCGCGATCATGGGTTGGAGCGACGAGCTCTGGGACGCCGCACGTCGTCCGACCTACCCGAGCTTGCTCGATACGCGGCACCTCGTTGCGCAGCGTTACGACATCACCAACGTTCCGTCCGCGACGTGGATCGATGAAGAGGGGCGTATCGTGCGTCCGCCCGAAAGTGCCGGTTCCCACGACGTCGTGCGGCACATCGACATCGAGACTTTTGAAGTTCCGCCCGACGTCGTCGAGCGGGGCCGCGAAGTACGCGCGCGCTACCTCGATGCCGTTCGCGACTGGATCCTCCTCGGGCCGAATAGCCGCTTCGCCCTGACCCCGGAGGAAGTGCAAGCGAGGCTTTCCGACGTGTCTCCCGAGGCGTCTCTCGCGGCTGCGAACTTCAGCTTGGGCTCCCATCTCTACGAGCTCGGTCATGCCGACGCGGCCAAGGCGTATCTCGAGGAAGCGGTTCGACTGCGTCCCGAGGCGTGGACCCACCTGCGCCAGAAAATCGCCGTTGCGAACGACGCGGCGGTCGGTGAGATCGCGGCCGATCCCGAGTACTGGCGCGCCGTACACGCGCTGGGCGATACGCCGTACTACCCGCCCATCGATATGCCGGAGTGACGCGCGGGGAGGTGTTGCCGCGCGTCGCTGTGATTCCCGGCGACGACGCCGCCCCGGAAGCCATGGAAGCCGCGATGCGGGTTCTCGAGGCGCTGGCACCGCCCGTCACATGGGAACGTCTGCCGGCGGGCGCCGAGCTCGGCGCGATGCCCGAAGCCTCGCGTGCGGCGTTCGTGGAAGAGCGCATCGATGCCGCGGATTCGGTTCTCTTTGGCGCGACCAACGGAACGACTCCCGGCATCGTTCATATGCGCTGGGGCCGGCAGACTTTCGCGAACGTCCGACCGATTCGTTGGCGCCCCGGGTTTCGCTCCCCCTTGGCGGCGCCCGAATCCATGGACTACGTCATCGTCCGGGAGAACCTCGAGGACCTGTACGTCGGGGTGATGGGGGATCTCGCCGATCTCGTCGAGGCCGGTCTGACGAACCCGCGCTCCCGCGTCCCGAAATCGAGCGACGGGCGCTATGCCGCGAAGGTCATCACACGAGAGGGCACGGAGCGCGTCGCGCGTTTCTCGTGCGAGCTCGCGATGCGTCGGCGCGGAAAGCTCACCGTGTCGGCAAAGACGAACATGCTGCCCGCCACGGATCGCTTCTTCTGCCGCATCGTGCGCGAAGTGGCTTCGGGGTATCCCGAACTCGAGTTCGAGGAATTCATCGTCGACGACATGGCGAGCCGGTTGATCCAGAACCCGGGCGCACTCGACGTCCTGCTACTGCCGAACCTCTACGGGGATATCCTGTCGGACGAGGCTGCGGCCACACTGGGAGGCCTCGGCCTCGCGCCCTCGGGTTGCTTCGGTGCCGACTTCGCGTATTTCGAACCGTCTCACGGAACTGCGCCCGACCTCGCGGGCACCGGCATGATCAACCCGACGGCCATGCTCCTCTCGGCCGCGATGCTCCTCGAACACCTCGGCTTGCCGGGCGACGCCCTTCGCCTCGACGAAGCCGTCGGACGGGTCTACGCCGAAGGCAGGAGCCTCACCCGAGACCAGGGCGGCACCGCGGGCGCCGCCGCGTTCGCCGAGGCCGTGTGCGACGTGCTCTAGGTGATACGCTTCGCGACCCAACCCGGAGGAAACTGAGTGGCAGCGGCAATGCCGGCGGGGAATCCGATCGAGGTCGCCTGCGGGAATTCACAGCCCCCGACCGCGCGGCGATGAAGAACGGGTAAGGCATGGGAGAGTTCGCGGGACGCCGCGTCCTCATCACGGGATCGACCCGCGGAATCGGCAACGCCCTCGCTCGACACTTCATCCGCGAAGGGGCGAGCGTGGCCGTCCACGGTCGGCGCGCGGACACCGTCGAACAGGCGATGACCGAACTGGGCGCGACCTGCGGCGCTCACGGTGATCTCCAGTCTGCCGACGGATGCGCGTCGGTGGTCGCGGACGCACTTCGCGGACTGGGCGGCCTCGACACCCTCATCAACAACGCCGGCGTGTTTCCCATCGCGAGCGTCGAGGACACCGACGAGGCGACTTGGGACGAGGCGATGGCCGCCAACGTCAAGAGCGCGTTTTTCGCGACCCGGGCCGCGCTCCCCGCGCTGCGCGAACGCGGGGGAGTGGTCATCAACCACGCTTCCATCGCGGGACTCATCGGGTTGTCAAACGTCGCCGCGTACTGCGCTTCAAAGGGCGCCGTCGTCAATTTGACACGCGCTCTCGCCATGGAACTCGCGCCAGAAGTCCGCGTGAACTGCGTGTGTCCGACCACCGTCGACAACGAGATGGGCTGGACCGGCTTTCGGCGGTCCGAGGATCCCGAGGCCGCCTACGCAGCGTTCGCCGAAGGGGCGAAGCTCAAACGCTTGGCCACCGAAGCGGACGTGGTCGAGGCGATCGCGTTTCTCGCGTCGCCCCGCGCGGCGTTCATGAACGGCGTGGCCCTACCTGTCGACGGCGGTAAATCCGCCGGGGCTTGACCCCCGGTTACTTGGGCTGCACCGGGGGGTCGGGCACCGACATCGTGTCGTAGACCTCTTCGTCGGTCATCGTGTAGAGGTCCAACCCAGGCGGAAGCTCCATCGGCGGATCCGAGGGATCGACCGGCGGGTTCTTCACCTTGCCGCCCTGGGAGACGAACGGGGCCGGTGCCTTGAACCGCTTGAGCTCTTCCGCACTGATCCCTACGAGCTCTTGGACCTCCGGGTCGATCCAGGCTTCTTGATCGATGACTTCTTCGGACGTCGCGAACTCGAGCATCAAGCCCTCGGGCCCAGCGAAGTAAATCGACTTGCAGAGCCCGTGATCGATCGGCCCCCACACCCAGACGTCGTGCGAACGCAGACGATCGCGAATGGCGTAGAGATCCTCTTCGCTATCGACGTTCATTGCCACGTGCTGCATCGCGCCGGGCGCAACGGGCGACGCGGTCCACCGCGCATGAGAGACGTCGAGCTCCGGCTCGGTCTCCTGGATGTCCGGGTTCTGAACGAACGCGATGTACGCGTTGCCCATGCGCAAGAACCCGTGGAAGGTGTTCGGCACACCGTGCATCCAGTAGAGAGCGTGCAGCTCCATGCCGCAGGCTTCGGTGAAGAACTCGATCTGGCGCTTGATGTCTTTGGTGGCGATCGCCAAGTGATGAAGGCCGTTGGGAAGTCCCATGGTGTCCTCCTTGACCCGCGAGTCTAGCTAACGGATGGCGACGGGGTTAATGATCATCTGAACGGCCCCTTCGAGCCGCGCCTGACCCAGCACGAACATGAATTCCCAGCCCTCGTCGGCGACCAACTCCCGGGTGACCATGTTCTCGAGGATGTAGATGCCGCGTTTCGCCAGCAGCTCCTGATGAACCGGGAACGGGTCGCCGTTCTCGCTGGGATAGACCTCTGTCCCGTAGGTGTCGGCACCGATGGCCACCACGTTCTTCGACGCCAGATATTTCGCGCCCCCCATGCTGAGCCCCGGAATCGACTTCATGAACCGCGCCTGATCGATCTCCGCCATCTCGAGGTAACCCGTGTGAAGCAACACGACGTCGCCTTCCCCGAGTGCAATGGACTGCCGCGCGAGGGCGCCGTCGATTTCCGGCTGGTTGATCGGCGTCCCTTCTTTCAGCATCTCGAAGCCGCCGACCGTCATCACGCGATCGGGCGCGCGCGTCTTCATGTAGCCGACGATATCGAGGACGATGCCGCGCGCGACGATCGGAGGAATGTCCGCTGTAGAGAGCTTCTTGAGCCCGCCGGGAGAAAAGAAATCGCGAACGTGATTGCCGTTGTAGTAGCGGTGATTGATACCGACATGTCCCAGCCCATCGATCTGGGAACCGACGCCCATAAATGTCATGACCCAGTCGTCGTTGGTCGTAAAGCCCGCGTCGCCCCACGGATCGCCGGTGCCATCGAGGACGCCGCCGTGGCTCACCGCGAACAGTTCAAACGTCCGTGCGCCGAAGGCCGGTGTTTCGCGGCTGGTCACCTGCCCGAGGGCGTAGCGCTTGCCGGTCCGAATGAGCTTTGCCGCGGCGAGGACGCTCGCTTCACTGATCTCGTTGACGGAGCCCAGCGTATCGTCCTTGCCCCACTTCGAGGGGTACCAATCCTCGGCGTGGCTCGCGCCCGCCGCGAAGAACACCAACCCGAGCATCCCCGCAAAACATCGCTTCATCATCTCTCCTTCGCTGCCTCTACCAGTTTTCTCGTGACGTACGGACATCGACTTCGAAGGTCCACGCCTGCGGCCGTTGTCGGTACAGATAAACGAACGCGTCGGCCAGTCCTTCGAGGCTGATCATCCCTTCTTCGCCCATTTGCTCCGCGAGGTCGGGGAACCGCGTCTTGATCTTCTCGCCGCCGATCGGTCCGTCCACCACCACGTGTCCGACGTGGATCCCGTCTTCGGCGTATTCCTTCGCCAGGGCTTGAGCGAGTGTCCGGAGACCGGCCTTGCTCGAGTTGAACGCCCCGAAGTTCGCCCGACCCCGCATCGACGCGCTCGCACCCGTGAAGAGCAGCGCCCCGCCCCGTCCCTTCATCTCACGAACCGCCTCGCGGCCGAAGAGAAACCCGCCGAAACAGCACACCCGCCAGCTCGTTTCGAAGTACTCCGCCGTCATTTCGTCGATGCGACCCGGTGTGTTGTTGCCCACGTTGTAGAGCGCGAGTTGGATGTCGCCGTCCCCCGTCGATCGCGCGGTCTCGAACAAGCGCTGCGTATCGACCTCGGAGGTGGCATCCGCGACGACGGGAGTCGCTTGGCCCCCCGAGTCGGCGACCGCGCGGGCCACGGCGGCGACTTTCGCTTCCGTGCGACCCGCCACGAACACGTGGAGTCCTTCGCCCGCAAAGCGCAAGCACAGCTGCCCGCCCAAACCCTCGATCGGGCCGACGCCTTGAATGATGGCCTTATCCATCTGCTCCTCCTTCGGGTGCCGGCGCCAATCGTACGCGGTAGTCGACGCGCGGGAAATGAACGCGAACGTGTCGAAGCTCCGGGTCGTCTCGATCGATCGCGATCCGACGTTCCGACAGACTCGCGAGGCGACCGAAACTCGCAGAGGAGTGGTCGTCGCTCGGAGTCACGCTGACGAGGGCGCCGGACGCAAGGCCCAGGGGATTCTCGGCGACGGGACCGGAGTCGATCGTCGGCGAAGCGCCCGTGGCTCGATCGAGCGCGGCCTTTGCGTCGCAGGGCAACGCACGACCGTTACCGATCGCGGCGACGCGCGCCATCCACGCACGAGTCTTGGGGCAGCCGTGAAGCAAGCCCGGCGGGCGCTCGCCGCTGATGCACTCGAGCAGGAACAAGGGGTGGTAGACCGTAAAATCTGCGAGTCCAGGCGCGTCACCCAGCAAGAATCCGGCCTCGGGGAGAAGCGCTTCGAGCCATGCCAACTGGGGTTCGAGCTGCGCGAGGTTCTTCGCGGCCGAAGCTTTCACGCGCGCGAGGTCTCCCACGGGTTTTCCGTGCAAGCGAGCGCGATCTTCGTGGAAGGAAGGTGGAAATCGGTCGGCGTGGTGGGCCGTGATGTACCGCGCCAGTGGCCAGAGAAACTGGCTTTCGGCCCAGTAACCGAGGGTCCAGGTCCACGCCTCGCTGTGGGCGGGGTCCGCCCCGGGGAACAAGGTCGGCTCCGGAACACGCTTCTCGAGAAATTCGGCGATCAGCCGCGTGTCGCACAGGACGTCGGCACCGATCTGGAGCGCCGGCGTTCGGCGATACCCGCCGGTGAGCGGTTCGTAGAGGGGTTTCGGCGAAGTCGACGGGATCGTGACCGAGTACCAGTCGATCTCTTTCAGCCCGAAGACCAATCGGATTTTCTCGGAAAAGTTCGAGAACGCGTAGTGGTGGAAGATGGGTGCCGAGTCATTCACGGCGAGCGTCGCCCGATCAGCCCGCGCTGTAGGCCATGCCGCCGTCGATCTTGATCACGCTACCGGTCGTGTAGGCGGACGCATCACTCGCGAGGTAGAGGGCGGCTCCGACCACTTCTTCGGGCTGACCGACGCGTCCCGCCGGGACGAACTTTCGGATCTCGTCGAAGACCTCTTCGCTCCATGCCTTGCTGATGTCGGTGCCAAAGGCGCCGGGCATGATGCAGTTGACCCGGACCTTCGGTGCGAAGACCCGCGCCATACCCATCGTCAAGTTGTTGATCCCCGCTTTTGCCGCGCCGTACGCGATCTCTCGGGGTGACGGAGCGACCGCCGCGGTGCTGCTCACGTTGATGATCGAGCCGCCGTCTTCCTCCGCCATTCGCGTGCCGAACAGCGAACTCAAGCGAAACGGGCCTTTCAGATTGATCTCGAGAACCTTGTCGTAGAGGGCTTCGGTGACCGACACCAAGGAGTCGTACAGCGGCGAAAGCCCGGCATTGTTGACCAACACGTCTGCCCGACCGAACTCGCGGTACGTCGCTTCGTAGAGCGCATCGCACTGATCCCAGTAGCCGACGTGGCACGCCACCGGTAGCGCGCGACGCCCGGTCTCTTTCTCGACTTCCTGCGCGAGCGTTTCGCAGGCTTCGATCTTGCGGCTCGCGATGACGACGTCCGCGCCCTGTCTCGCGAACGCGAGCACCATTTCGCGGCCGAGCCCGCGGCTACCCCCGGTGACGACGGCGACGCGGCCGTCGAGGCTGAACAATGAAGCGGCGACTTGTGACATCCCGGAACCGTCGCACGTCTTCAACCGCCGCGCCCCTTACGCTCGAGCGAGTTCCTCCTCCGCCCGCTCGACCGAGACCGCCAGCAACCGGCATGCGAGATCTTCGTCGGAAACCGCGCGTGCGAGGGTCAAGCCGCCCACACAGAGAACCAGCGCGGCCACGGCACGCGCGTCGCGAGAGCGAGCCGCGGGCAACCCGCGGGCGAGCTCGTCCAGTAGCTCGTCCACTTTTTCCGAGACCGCCGCGCGGCCCGCAGCGGGTCCGCGCGTGATCTCGAGGGCCAACGCCGCCAAGTTGCAGCCCTCGCCGACTTTCGTGCGGTGGTCCGGATGGAGGTAGCCCCGAATCACTTCGATCGCTCCGGCGCGGAGTTCCTCGTCGGAGCCGGCCGGGCGCGCGCGGAGTCGCTCGATGAAGTCATAGGGGCCCCGCAGCACCTCGACGAAGAGCTCCGTCTTCGAGCGGAAGTGTCCGTAGAAACCACCGCGGGTGAGCCGCGCTGCGGACATCACGTCGTCGATGGCGGTCCCTCGGAAGCCGCGCTTTCTGAACAAGCGTCCGGCGTGCCGCAGCACGGAGCGGCGAACGCGCTGTTTGTGTTCGGGGCGATATCGCATCTCGAGAATATCCTGGATTGCATGACGTTTGTCATGCTATTAATATGACAAACGTCATGTTAAAACGACACAAAGGAGTGGCCGCCGTGCCTTCCCCCGAACTGCTGCAGTTCCGCTATTCGCATTTCAACGAAAAAGCCCGTTGGGGCCTCGATTGGAAAGGCGTCGCACACGAGCGCACGTCGCTTCTCCCGGGGCCCCATGCCGGGCGCGTGCGGCGCCTGACCGGCCAGACATCCGTCCCTGTCGTGATTTTTGAAGATGGCCCCGTGCACGGATCGGCGGCGATCCTCGAGGCTCTGGAGGAGCGCTACCCGCAGCCCCCGCTATTCCCCAGAGAAGCGTCGGAGCTCGCCGCCTACCGCGAGCTCGCGGCCCACTTTGACGAGGTCGTCGCGCCCGCGGTCCGGCGAGCACTCTTCTTCCGCCTGCAACACAACGCGTCGTACATGTGCCGGATGTTCGCCGAAGGCCAGCCCGGGGCCCGGCGGTGGATGTATCGAGCCCTGCTCCCGTTCGCGATGGGAAAGATCCGCAACGCCTACCAACTCGACGATCCGGTCGCGGCGAAGCGAGCCGAAGAAATCCTGCTCGCCGCTCTCGACGAGGTCGCGTCGCGGACGAGGCGCACGGGTTATCTCTTGGGCGATCGCTTCACCGCGGCCGATCTCACCGCGGCGGCGATCCTCGCGGTCTGTTGCGATCCGCCCGGAAGCACGATGGAACGGCCCGTGCCCCAACCCGAAGCCTTGGCCTCCTTCACCGCCTCGGTAGCCGACCACCCGGCGATCGCCTGGGTTCTCGAGATGTATGAGCGACATCGCCGCGGCGCTGGCGCTCGGGCGCAATAAGGACCACGATCGACTTCCTCACCCAGGAGGCGGCATGGTCCAAGCGATCCGGATCCACGAACACGGCGGCGCCGACAAGATGCGGCTCGAGGACATCGAGTTGCCGGAGCCCGGCCCGGGCGAGGCGCGAGTGCGCATCGCGGCGGCGGGGGTGAACTTCGTCGACGTCTATCTCCGCACGGGTCTCTATCCGAGTCCGCTTCCGCTCGGCCTCGGCCTCGAGGGCGAAGGCATCGTTGAACAGGTCGGCGCCGAGGTGGAGCACATCGCCGTGGGCGACCGGGTCGCATGGGCCCGCGCGCCGGGGTCCTACGCGGAAGCGGTCAATGCCAACGCGGATGCTCTGATCCGCATGCCCGAAGCCATCGAGCCCGGCCTCGGTGCGGCGGCGATGCTTCAGGGAATGACTGCACACTATCTGGCCCACGGTGTGCGCGAGACCCGGCCGGGAGACATCGCGCTCGTGCACGCGGCCGCTGGGGGAACGGGCCTCTTATTGGTGCAGCTTCTCGTCAAGGCCGGCGCCCGCGTCCTCGGTACGTGCTCGACCGAGAAAAAGGCCGAGCGCGTCCTCGGGGCCGGTGCGGAGCGTGCCGTCCTCTACACACGCGAGGATTTCGTGGCCGCGTGCCGCGATGCGACGGACGGACGCGGCGTCGACGTCGTCTACGATTCCGTCGGCGCCGACACGTTCGACCGCAGCCTCGAGTGTCTGCGGCGACGCGGGCTGATGGCCCTTTTTGGGCAAGCCAGCGGCCCGGTGCCGCCTTTCGAACTGCAGCGTCTCAACCAGCTGGGCTCGCTCTTCATCACGCGCCCGACGCTGTTCGACTACGCAGCCGAGCGAAGCGAACTCGAGGAGCGGGCGGACGCAGTGCTCGGTGCGATTGCGGACGGCTCGCTATCAGTTTCGGTGGGCGAGCGCTTCCCGCTTGCGCGAGGTGCGGATGCGCACCGCGCGCTTGAAGGACGCGGAACGAGCGGAAAGCTGTTGCTGCTAACCTAAGGCGAGACCATGGAGGGAGCATGTCGGACCACGTCTACAAGACCGTCGAACTGACCGGAACGTCCGAGGAGTCGATCGAAGGGGCCGTCAACGGGGCCCTGAAGCGCGCGAGCAACACGATGCGCGGCCTGCGCTGGATCGAGGTCACGGAAATTCGCGGCAACGTGGCCGGCGATCACGTCGCGCACTGGCAGGTGTCGATGAAGCTCGGATTCACGCTGGAGTGACCTGCTCAGCGTGCGAAGAGTTGTGACAAATCCGAAAAGCCCTTGAACTCCAGCAAATTCGCACTCGGATCCTCAACAAAAAACGTACCCTGCTCGCCGACCTGTCCGGCGAAGCGGACGCGGGGCGCTACCGCGAACGGATAGTTCTCCGCGCGAAACACCTCGGCTAGGCCCTGCCACCGGTCCATCGATAGGACGACCCCACAGTGCGGGACCGGCACTTCAGTTCCGTCGACGAGTTGTCGGTGCGGTGGACGGCCGCCGCCGGGGGTGCGGTGACACACGAGCTGGTGCCCGAAAAAGTCGAAATCGACCCAGGTCTGCGCGCTCCGCCCTTCGCTGCAGCCGAGAAGTCCGCCGTAGAACTCGCGGCTGGTCTCGAGATCTCGCACGGCCAGTGCGATGTGGAAGGGCGGACGATCAGGGCGCGACATCGATCTCGAACTTCTGGGACTCCCCGTCCCGCACGACTTCCAAGACCGGAAGCTCGCCACGCGCTGCCTCAACCCGAGCGAGAAAGTCCGCCGCACTCATCGGGGCTTCGCCGTCGACTCGGACGACTCGATCTCCGGGCTGCAGCCCGCCGACGAGAGCCGGAGAAGCGCGGACGACAAACGCGATCCGCACGCCCTTGTCTGGCACGGACGCGTCCTCTTCTGCGTACACGTAGGCCCCGAAGCCGGTGGGTCGGGTTGGACGCGCCCAGAACAAAGCGAGCACGCCGGCGGGACGTACGCCGGCCAAAACCGCGCCGGGGCGGACGCCGAGCCCGGGCTCGGGGATCGTCACCGGGGGTTTCAAGGCTGCCACGGCCTCCGGCGGCGCAGCCACGTAAAGGGTCACCAGGTGGGCGCCGGCCCTCTTCCCGGCGGCGCGAGCTTCGTTGGCCACTTCGCCCATCCCCGAGCCCTCGAAGCCCTCGGAACCGATCAGCACGTAGCGGCTCGCGAGGAAGCGCTCGACGTCCGTCTGTAGCTCCCCGCCGCGACGCAGGATGACCTTTCCCTCGAGCGGCTGAACGCCCGGAAGAGCAGTTCGGCCCCCGCCCCCGGAACACGCGAGCGCGAGTGCCGCCGCGAGGAGGGTGGCGAAACGGCCCGTGCATCCGCGGTAGAGTTCGCCGTCCACAGCGGCATTGTAATTCGGAAACAGCCAGCGCGAGGATCTCCATGACACGACTGACGAAACTCTCTCGCTCGATCGCGGGTCGGCGCGCCCTCATTACCGGCGCCGGAAGCGGCATGGGACGCGCCACCGCGCAGCTCTTCGCGGACGAAGGCGCGCGCCTGGTGTTGGCAGACCGCGATGCTCCCGGTCTCGACGAAACCTGTGCGAGCATTCGCGATGCAGGAGGTGAAGCCCACGCCTGTGTTTGCGACCTCGGAGAGGCAGGAACGCCGGAACAGCTGGTCGCCACCGCGGCCAAGACCCTCGGCGGACTCGACATCCTGGTGAACAACGCCGGGATCGCGCCAGCCGCTCCGATCGACGACCCGAACTACGCCGAAGCTTGGACCCAGACCCTGACCGTCAACCTCGAAGTGCTGGCGCACTGCATCCGGCACGCCCTGCCCCACCTCGAACAGAGCGACGCTGCGCGGATCGTCAACATCGCCTCGACCGAAGGCTTGGGCGCCACCGCGCAGATCAGCCCGTACACCGCGAGCAAGCACGGCGTGATCGGACTGACGCGAGCGTTGGCGGTCGAACTCGGAGCACGCGGCGTCAACGTGAACTGCATCTGCCCCGGACCGATCCACACCGGCTTGACGAAGGTGATCGACGACGCCGCGAAGACGAAATTCGCGCGCCGGCGCGTGCCGCTCCGGCGCTACGGAGATCCCGAGGAAGTCGCCCACGGAACGCTCAGCTTGGTGCTTCCCGCCGCGTCGTATATCAATGGCGCGATACTCGTTGTCGACGGAGGCATGACCGCGCAGAACACCTAGGCGCCCCACACAGTTCGACCGGCCTTCGCTAGAATCCCGCGGTTCCCCTCCATCGAGTGCAGCCTCAGCCCAAAGCCGTCATTGAATCCATGACTTCTTCGAATTCTCACGTCTCGGCGTTCGATCGCGCCGTGATCCGATACACCGGAGCGATCCTGCGGAATCGCTGGTGGGTCGTCTTCGTCACCATCGGTGCGGGGATTCTGCTCGCAGCAGGCGCTACCAAGCTCACGATCCGCGGCGACTACCGGTACAACTTCGGGGAGAACAACCCGCAACTCGCAGCTTTTGAGGCGTTGCAAGCGACCTACACCAAGAGCGACAGCGTCCTCTTCGCCGTCCTCCCGAAAGACGGCGACGTCTTTCGACCTTCGGTCATTCGCGCAGTTGCGGAACTCACCGAGGCCGGTTGGCAGATCCCGTATTCGATCCGCGTCGACTCGATCACGAACTACCAGCACACCTACGCCGAGGCAGACGATCTCGTGGTCGGCGACCTCGTCGAAGACCCGACGCAGCTCGATGCTGCGACGCTCGAGCACGTCCGCCAGGTATCCCTCGCAGAGCCCCTCCTGCGCGGCCGGTTGATCTCCGACGACGGTCGTTCAACGGCTGTGAACGTCACCATTCAGCTTCCGGACGATACCCAGAGCCACGAGCGCGGCGTGCTCAACGTGGCGAAGCAAATGGTTGCCGACTTGGAAGAGCGGTATCCGGACATCGATTTTGCCCTCACCGGCATCATCACGTTGTCGGCGGCCATCAATGAGATCGCCGAAGACGATCTTCGGACCCTTCTGCCACTGATGTATGGCGTCATCGTTCTCTCGATGGCCCTGTTCCTGCGCTCACTCTGGGGAACGGTCATCACGACGCTCGTCGTCGGCTTGTCGGCGAGTACTGCGATGGGTGCGGCGGGGTGGCTCGGCATCCCGCTCACACCACAGGCGGTCACAGCGCCCACCATTGTTTTGACCGTCGCGATCGCCGATGGCGTTCACGTCCTCGTCAGTCTCGCGAAGGGCCGACACGCGGGTCTCTCGAAGGAGGCGGCACTCATCGAGAGCATGCGGCTCAACATGGGCCCGATCTTCCTGACGAGCCTCACGACGGGAATCGGTTTTCTGAGTCTGAACTTCAGCGATGCCCCGCCTTTTGCGGACCTCGGCAACATCACGACCATGGGCGTCTTCGCGGCCTGGGTCTACTCCGTGACGCTGTTGCCCGCTCTCGTCATGATCGTCCCCTACCGCGCATCGCAGCGCTCGGGCGCGCTCTCTCTCGCGCGTTTCGCCGACTGGCTCGTGCGTTTCCGCCATCGCGTGCTGGCAGGCTGCATCGCGACGACCGTCGTTCTGGGCGCCATGATTCCGCGCATCGAATTGAACGACATGTTCCTCGAGTTCTTCGATCGAGGGATCGCGTTCCGCGACGACACCGATCTCATTCGCGAACGACTCACCGGCATGTATCAGATCAATTTCTCCCTGGCGAGTGGCGAAGCCCAGGGAATCAGCGAACCGGCGTACTTGAGCGACGTGGACCGGTTCGCCCAGTGGCTCCGCGCGCAGCCCGAAGTCATGCACGTCGCCGTGTTCTCGGACATCCAGAAACGCTTGAACCGCAACATGCACGGGGACGAGCCCTCGTGGCACCGGCTGCCGGACCAGCGCGAACTCGCGGCGCAGTACCTCCTCCTCTACGAGATGTCCCTGCCCTACGGTCTCGACTTGAACAATCAGGTCAACATCGACAAGTCCGCTACGAAAGTCACCGCGACGCTGACCAATCTCACCGCGCGGGAACTTCGCGAGATCGACGATCGCTCGCAGGCGTGGCTCGCGGAAAACGCGCCGGCACCCATGGGCGGAAACAGCAGCGGGACGTCGCTGATGTTCGCCCATCTCTCGAAGCGCAACATCGAAGGCATGTTGCGGGGTACGACCGTCGCGTTTGCGCTGATCTCGATCACCCTCATGGTGTTTCTGCGGAGCCTCAGCTTGGGACTGCTGAGTCTGATCCCGAATATCGTTCCCACAGCCATTGCCTTCGGCATCTGGGCTCTCTTGGTGGGCCAAGTGGGCTTTGCCGTTGCCATGGTCACCGCATGCAGTCTCGGAATCATCGTGGACGCGACCGTGCACTTCCTGAGCAAGTACTTGCGCGCTCGGCGGGAGAACAACGCGTCTGCCGAAGACGGCGTGCGCTACGCACTCGAAACCGTGGGCTCCGCTCTCATCGTGACCTTCCTGATCTTGTTGATCGGGTTCTCGGTGCTCGCGTTTTCGCCGTTCCGGCCGAACGCGGTGCTCGGGCAGCTGATCACGATCACCATCGGAGCTGCGCTCCTCGCGGACTTCTTCCTACTGCCCACGCTTCTCATGCTGGTCGACCGCAGGAGTCGGGGACGCCCCGCCTAGCCGCCGAGGGCCGCGCAGCGGTGTGGCTCGCCGCTTGTG
The DNA here is from genome assembly GCA_965223705.1 of Myxococcota bacterium. Taxonomy (GTDB): domain Bacteria; phylum Myxococcota_A; class UBA9160; order UBA9160; family UBA6930; genus UBA6930. The sequence goes on from OZ245015.1 coordinate 2,507,300, forward strand.
TCGCCGCACTCAGCGGGAGCTGCGGCCCCTCCGACACGTCCGTCGTAAGCCCCGCTGCTTCGCCGCCCCCGAAAGTGTCGACACCGATCGATCGGGACGCGCTGCGTGTCGCCGCCGCGCACTACGCGGCCGCCTTTCAGGCGAGCGCCGAGCAGGCTCCCTTCCGCATGGCGCGAGCGGATTTCGACGGCGACGGCCGTACCGACGTGCTCGCCTACTTCGCGGACCCGCACTGGTGCGACGAGCGCGGCTGCCGCGCCGCCATCTTTCAATCGACGCCAGAAGGGATGCGGCTGATTTCGGATTTCCCGTCCTTGCGCCCGCCTTTTTTCCTCAGTTGGCGCATGAATTCGCTGTGGAGAGATCTCTATGCGTGGGACGGCGGCGAGGCTGACGAGGAGCCGCCGCTCGCTCGGGCACGCGTTCTGCGGTTTGCAGGGCGCGGCTACTGGCGGCACCCGCGCCTCCGGGAGCGAGACGATCCGCCTCCCGAGCGCGCCCGAGGCGAGTGGTTGCGTTTCGAAACCGAGCCCTTCACCCCGATGGAGCGACTCGTGGGCCAGCTCCGAGTCGGGCGCAAGTTCCAGGGGTTTCGCGTCTGCGGTGAAGATTGGAGCTGGGCCCACGACGCGACGGTGTACGGCTTCGAAGACGCGTTCGCCGCTCATGAACTTCCGATGCACCGCGCGGCGCTCGTCGAAGTCGACGCGACGCGGCACCCGCACCCTCCGCGCTGCGAGGTGTGTCAACGATTCTCCGTCTCGGTCACGGTCTTTCGCGTGCGGGGTGTCGCCGGGGACGACACGGCGTGCCCCGGCCCACCGACCTCGTGATGCGGTAGATAAGCGCGTGCGCGAGCGAACACGGCGTCGCCGAACGTCCCGGGGATGAGTTCGAAATCGCGCGCGAAACACTCGAGGAGAGCAGCCCCGACCTGCTCGACGGTCGCTCCTTGGCTTTCCTCGGCGACGAAACCGATCGTCTCGGGCCGCATGGGGTAGTCGAGAGCTCGGTAGACCGCCTCGAGCAGTGCGCGCGTTTCGGCGGCGGCGCCGACCGTGATGACACCCCCGACGTGAGCGGCACCGGTGACGACCCGTTGCCCCACCCCCATGAGCTTGACCACTCCGCGCGCGTTCACGCTGTGGGATCCCGGGCAATATTCTCCGGCGACCTCGCCGATCTGCGCGTCGACGCCCAGAGCGCGCAGGGCCGCGACTACGATTCCCGCCATGCTCGCGAAACGGGCTTCGATCCCCTGCCGCGGCCGCGCTTCCGGCGTCGCCCAGGCGAATGCCACGCTCTCCCGGGTGAACGCCGCCGCACGCCCCCCAGCGAGACGGATCACCGACTGGAAGCCGGCTTCGCGCGCGATATCGCGAGCCGCCGCAAACCCGGGTCGTCGGGCGTCGGAAACCGAGAAGGCCAGAATGTTGTGAGGTCTGTAGACGCGTAAGGAGGCCGGTCGCTCGCCATCGGCCACTTCGGCGAGCAGCGCGCGGGAGACCGCCATATCGAGGGCGGCGGGCCCCGCGATACTCGCCCGAAGCACCTCGATCGCCGACGCCATGCGGTCAAGATAGCCCGCGGGCGTATACTGCGGCGATGGGCGCCATCCGCGGCTACCACGCGCACGTCTACTACGACGCCGCGACTCGCGACGCAGCAGCGTCCGTTCGCACATCGCTCGATGAGCGGTTCTCGGTGGAACTGGGCCGCTGGCGCGAGGAGCCCGTGGGACCTCACCCGGTCGCGATGTATCAGGTCAAATTCTCGACCGAGACCTTCGGCCGACTCGTCCCGTGGCTGTCCCTCAATCACCGCGGCCTCTCGGTGCTCATCCATCCCGATACCGGTCGTGCCCTCGAAGACCACACCGAGCACGCGCTCTGGCTCGGACCTCAGCTCGAGCTGCGGACCGACGTGTTCGATGCATCACCCCGAAGTACGGAGGCCTCATCGTGACCGATTCCAATTTCGGCCCGAGCCAACTCGGCTACCTGGGTTTCAGCGTGACCGACCTCGACGCTTGGGAGCGGTTCTCCGCCGAGGTGCTCGGTCTCGAGAGCCGCGGTCGCGATGACGAAGGAACCCTCCGCGTGCGCATGGACGGCCACCACCACCGCTTTCTTTTCTTCGAGGGCAGCGAAGACGATCTTTCGCTGATCGGCTGGGAGACGGCGGATCAGGCGTCACTCGACGCCCTCGCGGCTCGGCTCGAATCCGCCGGCGTCGCCGTGCGCCGCGGCGATGCCGAGGCGCGCAACCGGCGGTTGGTGGTCGACCTGATCGAGTTCGTCGATCCCAATGGGATCAAGAGCGAAGCGTACTGCGGCCCCCTCGTGTCGCGGGACCGGCCCTTCCAGTCGAAGCGACCCATCGGCCGCTTTGTGGCCGACCACCTGGGCCTGGGCCACATCACGATGAGCGTGAACTCCCTCGACGAGAGCTTGCATTTCTACCGAGACGTGATCGGGATGCGCCTCACGGACTGGGTGAGGCCGCAACCGGAGCGCGGCGTCGAGTCCAAGCTCAATCTGGCGTTCCTGCATTGCAACCCGCGCCACCATTCCCTGGCCTTCTGGGAAGTGCCGACGCCGAAGCGACTCCACCACTTCATGATCCAAGTCGAGCGGCTCGATGATGTGGGCAGCACGTATGATCTCTGTCACGATGAAGGAGTCCCGATCGAGCTCTCCCTCGGGCGACACACCAATGACGAGATGCTGTCGTTCTACATGGTTTCTCCGTCCGGGTTCGCCGTCGAATACGGTTGGGGCGGTCTCGAGGTGGACGAGAGCCATTGGCAGGTTCAACTGCATACCACCGGGAGCAGCTGGGGCCACAAACACGGTTGAGCCATGACGGATTACAGCCACCTCGTCGATCTCGAAAACAACACCGTGAGCCCGCTGGCCTTCTCGGACGAAGACGTCTACCGCGTCGAGCAGGAGAAAGTCTTCGGACGCTGCTGGCTTTTCGTCGGCCACGAATCGCAACTCGAACAACCGGGCGATTTCGTCTCGACGTTCATGGGCGAGGAGCCCGTCATTCTCCTGCGCGATCGCAACGGCGAGATCCGCGCTTTTCTGAACTCTTGCCGCCACCGCGGTGTGAAGATCTGCCGGGTCGATACGGGCCGCGCCAAGGTCTTCACCTGTCCGTACCACGGGTGGAGCTACGACACCGAGGGCAACTTGGTCGGCGTTCCGCAGCTGCGGACCGCGTACCACGACGAGCTCGACAAGTCGAAGTGGGGGCTCATCGAAGTTCCCCGCGTCGAGTCTCACGCCGGGCTGGTCTTCGCGTGCTTCGACGCCGAGGCGCAGAGCCTCTCCGACTATCTGGGCGAGATGAAATGGTATCTCGACATGATCCTGCGCCGCTCGAAGGCCGGAACCATCGTGACGCCCGGCGTGCACCGTTGGCGTCTCGGGGGCAACTGGAAGCTCGCCGCCGAGCAGTTCGGAGGCGACAACTATCACACCGGTGCGCTCCACCGGAGCATGGTGCAGATCGGGCTCGGTCCCGAAGGCGACTATCGCGGAGACCACCCCTGGGAGCGCGATTTCGAAGTCAAGTGCGATCACGGACACGGGTGGATCAACTTCGACGTGCCCATGGGCGAAGTGCCACCGGTGCAAGAAAAATTCATGGCCCGGATCCAGGAAGAGGCGAACGAAACGCTATCGCCCGAACAGGCGAGTCTGATCAACACCGTCCAGGTCGGCACGATCTTTCCGAATTTCTCGATCCTCGGGTTCCTGGGCTTTACGACCATCCGGGCCTGGCACCCCCGCGGACCGCGTGCGATGGACGTTTGGTCCTACGCCTTGATCGAACGCGACGCACCGCCCGAGGTTCTAGAAATCACTCGAAAGATGCAGGTCTTAACCTTCGGTCCTTCTGGAATTTTCGAACAGGACGACGGATGCGTGTGGGGCGAGGCCGTCGACGTGATGGGCGGTGTCCAGCGGCGGAATCACCCCTTGAACTATCAGATGGGCGCCGGCCACGGGAAGAGGATGCCGGGCCGACCGGGCCTGGTCCATCCCCCCTCGACCGAGCTCCCGGTGTTCGGGCTCCACGAATACTGGCGCGAACTCATGGGGCGCCCGTAGTGCGCGACGACCACGCCCTGCGCCACGAGTTCGAAGCGCTCTTCATCGAAGAAGCCTGGCTACTCGACAACGACGGATTCGAGAAGTGGCTCGAGCTCTTCGACGGTGGGACGCGGTACTGGGCTCCCGTCCGGGCGAACGTCAGTCGCGGCGAGGAAGACTTCGACGAACCCCACCTGCTCGCGCACTTTGACGAGTCGAAAGAAACGCTCGAACTGCGCGTCAAGAGACTGCGGACCGGGAACGCTCACGCCGAGGAGCCCCCGTCGCGAACACGGCACTTCGTATCGAACGTGCGCATTCTCGAGACGGAGGGTGACGACCGCGTTCGTGTCGGATCGAATTTCATCGTGTTTCGCAGTCGTCCGGGTCGCGAGGAGTATCTGTTCGTCGGCACGCGAATCGATTGGTGGCAACGCCAAAACGGAAGTTGGAAGAATCTCGAACGCATGATTGTCTTCGATCACGACGTGATCGAGAACATCACGTTGTTCTACTAGGAGCGTCTATGCGAGCTCTACCTCTGTTTGACCTCACCGGTCGCACAGCTCTTGTGACGGGCGGCGCGAAAGGGATCGGTCAGGGAATCGCCGAGAACCTGGCCATCGCCGGCGCGTCCGTGATGGTGGGCGACGTCGACGTCGAGGCCGCAGTGGCCACGGCGAAGGGCATCGAAGAAGCCGGCGGCCGAGCGGCCTCGGTCGCTCTCGACGTGTCGGATCCGGCGGCAGCCACCGCCGCATGCGAGGCGACCTGCGACGTGTTCGGCGGCCTCGACATTCTCGTCAACAACGCCGCCATCTATCCCATGAGCCCGATCTCGGAGATGAGCCTCGACCTTTGGGACCGCGTTCTGGGAATCAATCTGCGCGGGGTTTTCCTGATGACGAAGGCCGCCGTTCCCGAACTGATCCGGGCCGGCCGCGCCGGACGCCTCATCAATGTCTCGTCGATCAATACGTGGAAGAGCTATGTCGGAATGGCCCACTACGACGCAAGTAAAGGCGGGCTCGAGGCCTTCACGCGCTCGTGCGCACTCGAGTACGCCGAGCACGGAGTCACGGCGAACGTCGTCGCTCCGGGTGCTGTCAAGACGCCGGGGTCGCTCGCCGTGCGGGGAAATCTCGCGAAAGAGCGGGGCGATCCAAACACCGATCAAGTCGACGCCGATTTCGCGAGCCGCATTCCGCTCGGCGATTGGGCGTCACCGGACATGATCGGCCAAGCGACCCTCCTCCTCGCGACGCCTGCCGCTCACTACATCACGGGCCAGACCATCTACGTCGATGGCGGGCTCAAGTTGACGATCTGATGGTGTTGCCCGTCGATCGACACGAGGTCCGCGCCTGGGCGCGGGAACATATGCGCGGCGTCGCCAATGTCGTCATCCCGACCTGTACCAGCGACTTGGCATCGCTCAACGAAGCGGCGATCCGGCACGACATCCGGCGCGAAGTCGAGCTCGGTTTTTGGGGCACCCTCCTCGTCTCCGAAGTGGCGGTGACACCCGAGGAGTACGCGAGCTTCACGCAGTGGGCGGCCGAGGAAGCGGCGGGAGCCCTGCGACTGATTCACCACGCGAGCGGAAACACCCTGGCGGACAACATCGCGTTGGCGAAGCAGACCCAGGCCCGCGGCGCGGATCTCGCTCTGTTGGGCTACCCGCCGAACTTCTATCCGAAGACCTCTGAGGAGATCTACGCGTACACGCGATCGTTCTGTGACGCCGTCGACTTGGGCGTCATCCTCTTTCCGGTTCCGCTCTGGGGGTTCGAACGCATTCATCCCTCGGCGGGCTTCGGACCCGATTTGATCGAGCGGCTCCTCGACGATTGCCCGAACATCGTCGCCATCAAAGCGGAAGGCGGAATGCCCGCTGTGAGTGGCTTCATCGACGTCTACCGGCGCTTTTCGGATCGTGTCCATGTCATCGAGCCGATCGAGTCAAACGGCATCCCGCTGGCCACCGTCCTCGACATGCCGTTCATGGGGACGAGCAACTACGAGTACTACGGCGGAGAAATCCCCCGCATCTTTTCCCTCGTCGGCGCGGGTCATCACGACGAAGCGATGGACGCGTACTGGCGCCTCCACGCAGCGCGGCGCGCGAACACGCAAGCGATGTCGCACCTCGCGGGCTCGAATTTCTTGCACCGCATGTTGTGGAAGTACCAGGGCTGGCTCAACGGCTGGAACGGCGGGCCGCTGCGCGCGCCGACCATGCGGCTAAACGACGGGCAGATGGGTGCGCTTCGCGCGGGCCTCGTCGCCGCCGGTCTTCCGGTGACCGACGACGAGGACGCCGCGTTTTTCGTCGGACGCAATCCCAAGTAAACGATGACGCTCATTCTCGGCCCCGACGAAGTTGCCGCGGCGACGAACATGCCGGAGATGATCGACGTCATCGAGGCGGGCTTGCGGGAACAAGCCGCAGGCGCGGTGGAGATGCCGGCTCGCATGAATCTCGCGACGAACCGCGGGTTCTTTCGGGTGATGCCCGCGGTCATGAAGAGCTCCGGCGTGATGGGCGTCAAAATCTTCAACGGCTCCGTCGAAGACGGCGTCCGCTACCTCATCGCGATCTACGACGAAGGCGGCGGTCAGCTCCTCTGTCTACTCGACGCGGCGTACCTGACCGGCGCGCGGACGGGTGCGACGACAGGCATCGCCACGCGTTACCAGGCGCGCGAGAACGCGAAGGTTGTCGGAGTCATCGGCTCCGGCCTCGAAGCGCGCACGAACCTGGCGGCGGTCTGCGCCGTGCGGGGCATCGAACGCGGGCGCGTCTTCTCTCCGAACCCGTCGCGGCGCGGCAAGTTCGCCGAGGAAACGTCTGCGCGACACGGGATCGACATGGTCGCCGCCGACTCACCGGAAGCAGCGGTCGCCGGGGCGGACATCGTCGTCGTCGCCACGAACACGACCGGCGCGCCCGACCCCATCGCGTACCGCGGTGCCTGGATGGAGCCCTCCCAGCACGTGAATTCCATCGGGTCGACCGGTGGCCACTTGCGAGAAATCGATACCGAGACCTTCGCGCGAGCGGACCGCATCGCCGTCGATTCCCAAGTCCAGGTCGAAGGAGAATCGGGAGACGTCCTCGACGCGATCGCCGCCGGTACGTGGGACGCGGCGAAAGTCACCGAGCTCACGAGTCTTGTGACCGGCGCGGCCGGTCGCAAGGCGGAAGCGGAAGTGACGCTATTCAAGTCCGTCGGTACAGCCGTTCAGGACGTGATGTCCGGCTACGCCGTATACCTCGAGGCGCGGCGCCGCGGCTTGGGCCACGACGTCGGAGCGTTTCTCGAACACAAGCTCTTCTAGGACGTACGCGCGACGATCTCCTCGAGCGTACGCACCGCCACCGGTCGAAAAATCGCGTAGTCCTCGCTCATGGGGAAGTGCCCGAGACCCACCAGCGTCTCATACGTCACGCCCTCGCCGATCCGTTTCGCGCAAGCTTCGACGAGCTCCGGGGGACAGGTGTAGTCGTACTCGCCGGCATACACGTAGAGGGGCACCTTCGTCGCATCGATCCGATCCGCCCGGGCGGGATCCGCGTTTTCGACGCCCCAAAAGTACAGGTCGTTTCGCAGATTGCGCGGATTCGCCGCTTGGAACCAGCTCGTGAGCCGTCGATCCCACTCCGGCGTCCCCGGGGCCATCACGCTATCGGTCACGGCACCGACCATCATCGCCGTGTTGATCTCGGGGTGCGTCCACCAATCGTGGAAGAAGCCCCCCGTCGGTATGGCGCCCGCCATGGCGACGATGCCGCGGAAGCGCTCCGGGAAACGCTCGGCGAGATGAAGCGCCAGCACGCCGCCGATGCTCGTGCCCATGAAGATGGGCTTCTCGATCGACATCGCCTGCATGAACGCGACGACGAAATCCGTCAGCCATTCGGACCGGAGCAGCTGATCCTCTTGCCAAAAGGCCGGACCGCGCGGCGGGTCGGACTTCCCGTGACCGGGCAGGTCGTAGGCGATGAAGCGGAAACGCTTCGTGAGCTCGCGATCTTCGAGGAGATGGCGCCACTGACGATTCTCGTTCCCCGCCGTGTGCTGAAGCAACACGGGGATGCCCTCTCCCGCCTCGAGATAGAAGACTTTGTGGAGATCGTCGCCCACGGTGACGTTCACAAAGCCACCCTTCGCTTGATAGCTCGAGAACGGCGGGATGTCGGGCCCGAACGTGCTCGGGCCGCGCATCCCCCGAGCGACGCGCACCCAATCGGAAAGCGGTTGCATGTGCCGGAGGAGGACCTTGATATCGCCCTCGAAGCGCATCGTCCCCCGCGCGATACACGCGAACACGTCGTGAAACATCGCCGGCGGATCGGGCTCGAAGAGCTTGTCCCAGACCGACTCGTCGGCCTCGAGCAAGATCTGACTCGCGGTCAACGGACCGGGGTCCTCCGTCATCTGCTCGACGACGCCCCGGTGAACCTCGAGCAAATAGCGCTGCCCCCCGAAATCGAGGGTCAGCACCGCGTCGAAGGTGCGTCCGCTGTGTTGGGCCGCCGGATCCTCGGCGATCGCCTTCAGCCACTGTCTGATGAAGGTCGAATCGAACGTCATTACGACGTGACTCCGGAATCTTTCCACCCGCGGATCCGATCTTCCGAAAAACCCCAATCCCGGAGAACCGCCTCGGTGTCCGCGCCGCGCGCCGAGGGCTTCTTCTGGATCTTCGCCGGAGTTCGGCTGAAGCGCGGCGCCGGTGCCGGCTGCGTGACGCCCCACTCCGTAACGAACGTCTCGCGTGCCACGTTGTGCGGGTGATTCGGTGCTTCATCCAGCGTCAGCACCGGAGCGAAACACACGTCGGTGCCTTCGAGAATGTCACACCATTCGTCGCGTGTTTTCGTCTTCATGATCGCTGCCATCTTCTTCGAGAGGTCTTTCCACGCGAGCTTGTCCATGTGGAGCTTGTGGTCCGGATCCTCAAAGCCGGTGAGTTCCAGCAGCAGGGCATAGAACTTCGACTCGATGGAGCCGATCGAGACGTAGCGGCCGTCGGCGGTCTCGTACGTGTTGTAGAAATGAGCCCCACCGTCGAGGATGTTGCTCTCGCGGTCGTTCGTAAAGATGCCGGCGGCATACATGCCGTAGACCGCGGTCATGAGCGAGGCGACGCCGTCGGTCATCGCCGCATCGACGACTTGACCCTTTCCTGACTTCTGCGCCTCGAGGAGTGCGGCGACTACACCGAGCGCCAAGTAGACACCGCCGCCGCCGAAGTCGCCGATCAAGTTGAGCGGCGGGGGCGGCGCAGAATCGGCGCGACCGATCGCATGAGCCGCACCGACCAAGGAGATGTAGTTCAAGTCGTGGCCCGCCGCCTTGGCGAGCGGCCCGTCCTGGCCCCAGCCGGTGACGCGGCCGTACACGAGTTTGGGATTGCGCTTGGCGCAATCTTCCGGGCCGAGCCCCATGCGCTCGGTGACCCCGGCGCGGAAGCCCTCGATAAGCGCATCGGACTGCTCGACGAGAGAAAGCACCAGCTCGACACCTTCCGGGTTCTTCAAGTCGACAGCGATCGAACGACGGCTCCGCTCGAGGAGCGCATGCTCGGGATCCATCGCGATGCCGAGCTTCGCGTCCACCTTGCGATCGACGCGGATCACCTCGGCACCCATGTCCGCCAACAACATGGCGCACATCGGGTTCGGCCCGATTCCAGCGAGCTCGATCACTTTCGTTCCCACAAGCGGTCCACTGGCGGTCATACGTTTCCTTCCTCTCCTAAGACGTCGATTTCCGTCCCACTGTAGCCGAGCACAGAACACTTCTGCGCCCCGGCGCGTTGGGGCATACTGCGCGCGGAGGAGATCATCATGGCAGAGACCACCGTCCAAGCCTTCAAGAACGGTCCGTACATCATCAAGGGGCCCGTCAAGGTCCTCGACGTCGACGGGAACGAGTACGACGTCTCCGATCAGAAAGCCGTCGCGCTGTGCCGCTGCGGGCAATCGGAAAACCGCCCGTTCTGCGACGGCAAACACAACCGAATCGACTTCGTCGCCGAAGAGAGGGTCGGCTGATGCGCCTGGGCGTCATGTGCGGCGCTCCGGGCGGCCACATGGGGCCGGAGACGAGCCTCGAAGAATTGATCGCCTACGGGAAACGCGTCGAGTCTCTGGGCTTTTCCACCCTGTGGATGGCGCACATCTTCGGCCTCGACGCGATCGCGACCTTGGGCCACATCGGTCGCGAGACCTCGCGACTCGAGCTCGGCACCGCCGTAACGCCGACGTACCCGAGGCATCCGGTGACGATGGCGCAGGACGCCCTCACCGCGGGCGCAGCAGCGTCGGGACGCTTCGTCCTCGGCGTGGGGCTGTCGCACAAGGTCGTCATCGAAGGCAATTTCGGGATGTCCTTCGATCAGCCGGCGCGGCACATGCGCGAATACCTGTCCGCATTGGGTCCGCTCCTGGCCGGAAAAGCGATTCATCACCAGGGCGAGCAGTACACGATCCACGCGCAGGTGAGCTTCCGCGATGCCAAGCCCGTGCCGCTCCTCGTCGCGGCCTTGGGTGACCGGATGCTTCACCTGTCCGGCGAGCTGGCGGACGGCACCATCACATGGATGTGCGGACCGAACACCCTCGCCGAGCACATCATCCCGAAGATCTCGGACGGCGCGCGCGAGGCCGGACGTCCCGCCCCGCGGATCGTCGCCGGCTTTCCGACGCTGCTCGTACCCGCCGGCGAAGTCGATGCGGCGAAAGAGCGGATCGCGAAAGATTTCGACATCTATGGAACGCTGCCGTCGTATCGGGCGATGCTCGACCGCGAAGGACTCAGCGGCCCGGCCGATCTCGCCGTGGTCGGCGACGAAGACACGTTGCGAAAAGACCTCGCACGCTACCGCGATACCGGCGTCACCGACTTCGACGCTTTCGTGGTCGGCTACGACGCCGATGCGGCCGAGCGCACGCTCGAGTTCCTCGCTTCCGAGGTCGGGTAGATGCCGAGACTCACCACTCCGCGCGTCGCGCCCCTCGACCCGAAAGACTGGCACGAATCCGTCCGCGACGTGGCGGGCTCGAACCCCCGCGGTGAAGACGGCGTGATGAACATCTTCGCGACGCTCGCGAACCATCCCGATCTCATGCGGCGATGGCTCGTGTTCGGAAACCACGTGCTCTTCAAGTCGACCCTCCCGCCGCGCGAGCGCGAGATCGCGATCTTGCGGATCGGCTGGCTGTGCCAGGCGGAATACGAGTGGGCTCAGCACGTCGTCATCGCCCGGCAATGCGACATCACCGACGAGGAGATCGCGCGGATCGCCGAGGGGCCCGACGCTCCCGGCTGGGCTCCCCACGAGGTCGATCTCCTGCGCGCCGTCGACGAACTCCACGCCGATGCGTTCATCACGCAGCCGACCTGGGACAAGCTCGCCGAGCGGTGGAACACCCAGGAGCTGATGGATCTCGTGTTCGCCATCGGTCAGTACAACCTGGTCTCGATGGCGCTCAACACCCTGGGCGTCCAGCTGGAAGAAGGCGTCGAAGGCTTCGCGGAAACGACGAAGCGCGGTTAGGCGCGGCGACGACGGGCGGCCAAGCCCAAGAGGCCCATGCCGAGCAGCAAGGCCGTACCCGGCTCCGGGGTGACGAAGATGTCCGGGCTCGCGACGAAATTCGCGAGGAAGACCGTGCTGTCCACCAAGTCGTCGGCGGTATCGAAGATCAGGAATGTGAGCGTGTTGTCCCCGCCGTAGGGGTCGAGCGCCGCGGCGATCTCGAGGACCGGATCGAAACCGTTCTGAATGACCGCATCGAGATCGGTGCCGCCGAACGCCGCCATGCGCGAATCGTCGGACGTGAACGACGCGATGAGCTCGCCGTTCAGAAACGCGCCGAAGCCGTCCGGTACGCCGCTCGCTTCGGGCCACTCCTCGCTACCGAAGACGATGTCGAAGCGAAGGCTGTTCACTTCGGGCGTCGTGTCGAAGACAAAGGTCAGCTCGGTCACGTCGTAGACGATGTTGCCGGTTCCGATGATTTCGTTCGCGAGCAGGTTTTGCTGCGGCGTTCCGAACTTCCCATACGCGGTGGTGGTCCCGCCGTCGTCGTTGGGGCCGGCGCCGTAGGCACCGACGTCACCGGTGCTGAGCACGATGCCCGAACCCAAGCCGTAGACCGAATCCTGATCGAAGGTCCCGGTCGAGTGGCCTCCGTGTTGGTGGACCTGGCCACGGCGAATGGAAGAGGACACGTCGACGTTCGCGGCTCCGCCGAAGAAAGCGTTCGACAGAACCGACCCGTCGCGTTCGCGGTCGATGACCAGCGCACTCGCGTTCGCGGAGAGCGCGAGCGTCACGAGCGCGATGAGTCCGAGCCAGCGTCGGAAGCTGTAATGCCGCGTAGGCATACGTGCCCGAATCCCTTCTGCGGAGAAAACACCCCGCGTAGAGGTGAGTGGCTCTTTCTGCCCTCGGGGTGACGCGAAACCTGTCGAAGTTCTTTGACACATCGCGCCGGTGCCGGAGACTCACCCACGCACAAGGGGACTCATGGCACGCCGGAAGAAAGTTACCCGGGCACGGGCGCCGCAAGACGCGCCTCGCTCCGCAGGACCGCCCAACTGGTCATGGTGGCTGCTCGCCGCCGTGGCGATTCTTCCGTTCCTGGCTTCCCTCGGCGCGGACTTCACCATCGACGATCATCCCACGGTCGAAGGGAACCCACTCTTAAGTGAGATCGGTTGGCGGGTGTTCGCGGATGCGCGCTTCGTGCGCACCTTCAGCATCATGCTCGATCGCGCGCTCTTCGGGATGAACCCCGTCGGCTATCACGTGACGAACTTGCTGCTCCACGCGGGTGCAAGCCTGCTGAGCTACGCGCTCCTGCTCCGCTTCGCGAAGGATTTTCGCCTGGCACTCGTCGGGGCCGGGCTCTTTGCGATCCATCCAGTCCACGTCGAAGTGATCACGAACATCGCAAACCGCAAAGAGACCCTGTGCTTCTTGTTCTCTCTGGCGAGCTTTGCCTGCTACGTGCGTACCCTCGAGCGATTCGAAGGTTGGGGACGTTGGCGGGGCCTCGCCGCGACGGGCTTCCTCGGGATTCTCGCGCTCGGCGCGAAGCAAGTCGCGATCGTGCTGCCGCTCGTGGCACTCACTTACGAAGCGCTCTTCGTTCCGCGAGAGCGACGCCTGCTCCTCCATTCTCCGTGGGTTCTCGCGGCGTGTTTCATCGTGGGTGCTGGCGGGCTTGTCGCGTACATCGAGTGGGAGATGGGTTGGTCGACCCTGCTCGACTACCGGACCGTGCAGGGATTTCTCGGTGACCCGACACCGTTGCAGATCGGCCTGTCTTCCCCGTGGTTTTTTTGGCGCTACATCGAGCTGCTTCTGGTTCCCGTGAGGCTTTGCGCCGACCACGTCGCAGACGCGACGCGGATCGCGCAGAGTGCACTGCTGCCGGTCGCCTGGTTGGGCTTGGCCGGCGTCGTCGCCGTTGCCGTCCTGTTGCGCAAACGCGCGCCGATCACCGCGTTCGGGCTTTGGTGGATCGTGCTGCATTTGCTGCCGACCGTGAACCTCATTCCCTCAGCCTACGCGCTGGCGGATCGCTACTTGTACATCCCGTCGCTGGGTCTCTGCCTGCTTCTCGTGGGCGCGGCGCAGGAATTCCCGGTACCCCGACATTGGGTCGCGAATCGCGGGCGTTGGGTGGGGCTCGCGGCCGGCACCGTCGCGGCCGTCTTCCTGGTGCAAGCGGTTTCCTACAACCGCGTTTGGCTGACGGAAGAAACCCTGTGGCGAGACACCCTGCAGTGTGAACCCCACTCCTTTAGAGCGCACTTGAACGTCGGTTCCTACGACTACCTGGCGAAGAGCTATCGTTCGGCTCGAGAGCACTTTCAACGCGCCGTGTCGCTCAAGCCGGAGGACGCGCGCGCCCACTTCAACCTCGGCAATGCGGAGCGACACCTCGGCCGCTTCGGAAATGCCGCAACTTCCTACGCTAAAGCCGCGGAACTAGGGTTGAAACCGGCGGAAGAGCAGCTCCGGCGGCTGCGTTCCCAGGGGGGATCGGGCGACGAAAAGTCGTTCTAGATGGGGATTTTTTTGCCACGCATGACGTCAATTAGACACATACTCCTGTGATACGACGGTTGGGTCTCCGCCCCCATGGGCGATTTCCAACCAGTGCCGGGCAAACGCCCGCCAATGACAGTTAACGCTCGGTCGTAAAAGGACCCGAACATGCTCCGCTCACGCACGACACTCTTGCTTCTGTTGCTCGCGCTCTTCGCGTTCGCCAGTACTTCAGCCAGCGCGCTCCAGATCCGCATCAACAGCGGAATGATCGCGCACGACGATGGGGGCCTCGGCTTCATCGCGGGCTCGATCACTCCGAGCACGTTCATCGACTTCGAACTCGACTGCGCCTCCGCCTCGGAGTGCACCGTCCAAGACTTCTGGTTCGGAAACAGCGTGACCCAGAATCACTTCGCGATGCTCGGCAGCTTTGACTTCAACCGAGAGCTCCGGATGCAAGACGCTGCCGGCAACCTCCTCGACGCTTCGTATCCGCACAGCAACGGCACCTCCAACATCGTGCTGACTCTCGGTGCGGGCGGCCTCGTCACGAGTGACACGCAGTACGTCGAATCCTTTGGGGTTTCGCCGTTCGGCCAAGACCCCACCGGCGAGGATTTCAGCTTCGCGCTCTCCACCGACGGCAGCTTGTTCCCGCGCGGTGGGCCGTCGAACAACGTCGGCTGCGCGGACGCCGATGTGGGCAGCGGCTTCTTCGATCTCGTCGCCGCCGGCGTGACACTGCCTTCGGGGTCGGCGATGACGGACGGGTTCAACCTCGGAAGCACCGGCACCTTGGTGGCCGTCGGTTGTTACTTCCGGCAGGAAGACGCGTACGAAGTCCCCCTGCTGATGACGCTGAACGTGGAAATCGTTCCCGAGCCGTCCACGGCGCTGCTGCTGGCTGGCGGGCTCGGCGGAATCGCATGGTTCGGACGGCGCCGGCGCTAGAACGCTTTTCGCCTCTGGCCTTCTAAAAACTGAATATTGGACTGGATCACTTTCTCGGAGGGGGTTATTGGGGATAAGGTGATGCTGAGAACGATCCAGGCCCTGCTGACCGCCGGTGTATTGGCCACCGCAGCTCAAGCAGGCGCCGAAGCGGCCGCGAAGGCCGCAACGACCGAGGCCACGGATGTGGCCTGCCCGACCTTCACGCAAGCTTCAAAGGGGCTCCCGGTTCGCGGAGAATGGCGAACCTACCCCGCCGTCGCGGACTTCAACGGAGACGGGCGACTCGACCTCGCCGCGACGCCGCGCAAGGACAAAGGGCCGCGCGCGTGGCTCAGCGTAAAAGACGGCTGGAAAGAGTCCTCCCTCGGGCTCGCACTGCCCGGCTACTCCTGCGGCGTCGGCTTGGCTTCGGGCGATCTGAACGGCGACGGTCATCTCGACCTGGGGGTCGCCGATCACTGCCACGGCCTGTTCGTCTATTTCGGAAACGGGAAGGGATCGTGGCGCCCCGGGCCGCAAGCACAGGTGAACCGCGGTGATCCGGGCCTCGAAGACTTGGCCCTCGGCGACATCGATGCGGACGGCGATCTCGATATCGCGACCGTCGGTGCCATCGAAGGCGGCGTGACCGTCTACCTGAACGACGGTACCGGTCGGTTCGCGAAATCCGACACGGGCTTGCCCATCCGAGGCACGGCCAAGAACGTCGAGCTCGCCGACGTGAACGAAGACGGCTTGCTCGATATCGCCGCAAGCTATTCCGGACTCGGCAGCCAACCGACCGCCGATCCCATCACATTCAACGTGCTCTGGCTCGCTTCGAAGAACGACGAAGGCGAGCTGCGCTACACGCGGCATCGCGCCGGACTTCCCGTCGATACACAGACCCGACGCGTCATCTTCGGCGACGTCGACCTCGACGGTCATCAAGACCTCATCGCGACCTTCGTTCCCCACAGCGAAGGGAGTCCCTTGATTCGCGTCTTCCGCGGTGACGGCGCGGGTGGCTTCGTCGAGTCGAGCGAAGGCCTGCCGCAATTCTCATCGGAAGCGCTCGTGCAACTGAGCGGCATCCGCCTGGCGGACTTGAACCGCGATGGAACTCAGGACCTCGTCGCGGTTCAAACCAATGACGACCGCTTCCACACGTGGATGGGATCGGCGTCCGGAGCGTGGCGGGCTTGCGGCTCAGCCGAGGTCGGGATCACGAAAGAAGGATCCCGCTCGATCGGCCTCGAAGTCGCCGACACCAATGCCGACGGCAAACCCGACCTCGTGATGGCCTTCGGGCGCGTCGGCGAAGGCGGGCTCGAAGTGTGGCTCGCGAACTAGCTCTCCGCAGAACGGGCAAACGCCCGGCGGCTTAAAAAAACTTGACGGACCCACTGGGTGGAGGTGGGCTCGAAGGGAGACCCCTATGAAATTTCGCATCCTCGCCCTCGTTCTCGTGTTGGTCGCCGGCTCGGTGTCGGCCTGGTGGTTCGGCGGCAAGCCGCTCCCCTCGGCCATCGCCGGGCCCCTGCCCCTCGTGATCGCTCCCGAGATTCTCGAGTTCGAGAACATCCGGGTCGGCACGAGTGACAAGCAACTCGTATCGCTGACGAACATCGGGGAAGAGATCCTCGAGCTGACCGAGCTCGAACTCGAGGGGCCCTTCTCCGCTTTCCTCGGCCCGAAGAGTGTCTTCCTCGACTCCGGGGAGACGCAGTTTCTGGCAATCACGTTTACACCGACGGAAGAAGGCCAAACCGAAGGGAGCATCGCCATTCGCGACGCGCAGAGCCGGGAAGCTTCATCCGCGCTCACGGGGACCTCACCGACACCCCACGACGTCGCCTTGTGGCCTCGCTCTATCCGCTTCGGCGATGTGTCCGTGGGCAATGACGCGACGGCCCTCCTCACCATCGAGAACCGCGGGTCCTTGCCGTTCACGCTTCCGGAGCTCGCTCTCGCCGACGGCTTTCATCTCGAGCCCCTGACGGCCCCGCTCGCGCCCGGTGCGCGCGAGACGGTGAAGGTACGCTTCTCGCCGCTTTCCGAAGGTCGCCACGACGGAGAACTCCTCCTGCGCGACGACGTCTTCGACCGCGACCTCGCCGTTGTCAGCTTGGCCGGTGACGGCATCGACTTCGAACTCGACGTCGCGTTCGGCGCTGCGCCACAACACCTGGACTTCGGAACCGTCCCGCTGGGCTCCGCACGCAAAGGCTGGCTCACGTTGTCGAACAGTGGACGCGATCCGGTGACGCTCACGTCCGTGGCGGTACCCGAAGGTTTTTCGGCGCCCGAGGGCAGCCGCGTCATCGGCGCCGGGTCAAAGCTCAGCTACCCGATCACGTTCCGGCCTACGAAGGGCGGCGACCACGCGGGCCTGGTGCAGTTCGCGACGAACACCCCGGGCGGAGATCCGGTGGGAGTCGCGCTCGCGGCGATCGGCGGCGCACTCGAAGGTTCGGGCGCCGAACCGCAGACGGCCGACTCCCGCTCAGACGCACCCACGCGCAAGAACCGCTTCGGCTTCTTCGGCACGAACGGCGAAGTGAGCTCCACCGCGGACGTGGCGAGCCTCGAGCCCGAGTTCCTCGAGCCGGTGGGTGAGGTTCCGGAAGAGTTCGGCGAAGCCGGCGACGGGCCCGTCCTCGGCCAGGGGACCTTCGCCGAGGGCAGCGACCTCGAGTTCATCGGTCTGCATGCCGACGTCGCGGACGTGCACGTCGGTGAGATTCTCGTGGACCGGCAGTCCGGCCGCGTGGAGCTCAACGACCTGCAACTCCCGAAAGTGCTCGGGCCCTTCCACGAGTGGTGGCAGGTCGTACCTACGGATGCCTTCGGGACCGTGAATGAACTGGGGGATATCGACGTCACGATCCCCATCCAGATCGTCGACGCGGTCGGGATGGTCGTCGATTCGGAAATCCGGCTGACCACAGGGGTCTCCGAGCTGCGCGACGGCGACGAAATCCTTCAGATGTCGGGCCAGCCGCTCGATGCAAGTGGAGCGGCAAAACTCGTTTCAGTAACCATGGTCCCCTCGGGTCATCTCAAAGGGGGCGTCATGAGGGTGAACTTCAATGTACTCGTTAACCAGTAAGCTCCTGTTCTTTCTCACACTTTGCGCTTTCTCGACGCTGCCCGCGGGCGCAGCGGAAGTGGACGCGGCGGTGCTCAAGGGCGTCGACGTCTCGCTCAAAGATCGCGCTACGGCCTACTGGACGGCGCGTGCGAGCCGCTCGGGAGACGTCATGCGCTTCTATGCCCCGGTCGAGAAAGGTGGCCCCAAGCGCTCTCGGGACGTCTCCGAGTTCGGGAATGTCGGATTCAAGGCGTTCGAGATCAAGAAAGCTCGGGAGAACGGAGAGTTCGGGTTGGTGACGATCGAAGTGCAGACGGACTTGCGCGGGCTCCCGCTACCCCAGAAGTTCCGGACGCAGCTGGCGACCCAGACCATCGACGAAGAGTGGTTGCGCATCGACGACGTCTGGTACAAGAAGCCGATCCCCCGCGGGTTCTCTTCGAAGAAAGCCGCCGAAGCCGCAGCTCCGGCGGAGACTCAGGCCGACGCGGCCGCGGAGGCCCCGACGAGCCAAGCCGACTGAGTTCGTAGGCGAAAGCCCACCGCGGGACCAACGACCGCGGCATCGAGCACCCGAGGGGATTGCCTCTCGGGTGCTTGTTTTTTTTTGGAAAGTGCCACACATTTGCATGTGCCGTAGCCAAAATACGGCGTGGAAGGTGCTCACGGTAGACGCCCTCCGGGCTTAACCACACGCCCAACGCAAGTACGATGCAAGTAATGCAGTGCACAACCAAAAGGAAACAATCAGGATGCTGAAACTTACACGGCTGGCCGCGATCGTATTCGCGACCTTCCTCTTTAGCGGCACCAGCCACGCCGCCCTCGATCTGATGGATCACTCAGCGACGGGAAGCATTGTCTCGACGCCCTGGCTCGCGACAGGCGAGCGGGTCACCGTCGTGACGCTCACCAACGCCCTCGCGGACCCGATCACCGTTCACTGGACGGCGCTCAACAACAAGTGGCAGGGCATCGACTTCGACTGCCCGCTTTCGCCGATGGAGACGACCTACTTCGTCTTTGAGTCGAACAACGCGGGTGGCGCGAAGATCACGTACGAGTGCAGCGATATCTCCCAGAGCAATCTGAATATCGTGCGCACGCAGTTCATTCCGGGTGCCGACACGGAGCGCGAAGGCTTCATCGTGTTCCACGCCACCCTCGGTGCGGGCGTTCCGCCGAACCCGGCGAACATCGTTGCCCTGATCGCTGACTTCACCGTCATCGACTTCAACCAGGGCTACGCATTCTCGGCGAACGGCTGGCACTTCCAGGTGCAGGGCAACACCCAGAACAACACGCTGCAGGTCCCGACGGTCCTCGCCTCGAGCTTCATCGCTCCCGACGACGACATCACGGCGGAGCTTCTGCTCTACACGCTCCACGGGCGCATCGGCTGGAACTCCCCGGTCAGCATCGGCGGTCTGGCCTACGACGACGACGAGCAGCCGCTCTCGAACAGCCACAAGTACGACTGCTTCACGATCGTTTCGCTCGAGAGCATCTTCGGGCTCAGCATCTTGCGCCAGAACGGTCCCGGCGGTTTCCCGTACTTCGTGGGTCACGTGAGCCTGTTCGCACTGGTGGATCCGCTCGCGTACCTCCCGCCCTTCGGTTTCGGTCCGTTCCGGTCCGCGTCGGTGGGGTACATCATCCAGACGATCGGTGCGCTTGCGCCGGATGACGGAGCCGACTTGAACGACGGCCAGAACCTGAACGGCACGGCGGGCGGCGCGATCAACTTCGCGGACGCCTTGGCGCCTGGCCAGAAGGCCGCATGGGCTCGCAAGCTTCTGAAGACGACCATCCAGACGCCGATTTGTAACGCCCTCGACGTCACTCAGGATCCGCCGGCCGGCTGCGGCACGTGATCCACGCGTAGAAGCGGTGCCTTGACGTAAAGACAAGGCACGACGCGCACAGGAGGCCCGAGAGCGAGTCAGCATGCTCGCTCTCGGGCCCACCCTTTGATCCTCACGGCCCGCTTCAGGGCAAGCAACGAGACGACAAGCATGAGACGGCTGGCATTCGCGACGTGTTTCGCAGTCCTCCTCTTTGCCCTTCCGGGCTCCGCCGCCCTCAACCTGTCGAGTCCGACGGCCGTCGGCGGCGTCGCATCAGCGCCCTGGTTCAGTGAGAACGGCCAGGTCACGATCATCACGCTCACGAACGGCAGCTCGGCGTGGACGACCGTTCACGTCATCCTCTCGGACGCGAACTGGAAAGCGCTCGATTACGACTGCCGCCTCTCGCCAATGGAAACGACCTACTTCGTGTTCGAGGCGGCCTCGACCGGCTCGAAAGTGACGAACGAGTGCAGCTCTGATTTCCCGGCCTGGAATCAACAGCTGAACATCGTCACGACCCGCTACATCCCCGGAGATCGGCGGGGCTTTGCGGTCTTCCAGCAGAACGTGAACGCCGACGCGCAGAACGTTCTCATCGCGGATTTCACCGTCATCGATTTCAACCGCGGGCTCAGCTATTCGGCGAATGCGTGGCACGTCCAGGCACTCGCGGGAAGCGCCGACCACAATCTCAGCTTCGACAACGTCGAGTACGCCCAGGTCCCGCGGAACCTCGCGATGAGCTTCATCGCGCCCGACGACGACGTCACGGCCGAGCTCATCCTGTACACACTGAACGGGCGCCTGCTCGAGGCGCCTCCCGTGCTCCTCGGTGCGCTCGCGTACGACGACGATGAGAACGCCTTATCCAACACCCACGAATACACGTGCTTTACGGTCGTATCGCTCGAAACCATCTTCGGGCTCGGGATCCGGCGGGAAAACGGGCCCGGCGGCTTCCCTTACTTCGTCGGGCACGTCTCCTTGTTTGCCCTCGTTCACGCGGGTGGCTACACGGGCGTCGGCAACCCGCCCGGCGCGATTTCCCACTCGTTCGGCTGGCTGCTGCAGACGATCGCGAACGGTGGCGACCTGAACGACAACGCGCCGTTGGGGCCGCCCGAACCGAACTTCGGAAACTCGATGCCCGGGGCCGCTGCGTGGGCTCGCCCCGCGCTGCGAACGGTCGAGACCGTGCCGGCGCAGTTTGACGCGGATCCCCGCGGTCCCTAGACGCCAGCGCCCCCCCCAAACGACTTGCCACCGATTTGCCGCTCCCCTGCGGATAGAGCGCACAAACCCGACGTACGCCGTCACTTCCCCGCGTTCCCGGAGACTCACTCTCACTGGCTACTCGTGAAGGGGTCCCATGAAGCATCGGCTATTCGTCGGTTGTCTATTCGCTCTACTGGTAATGGGGTGGAGCGACGCATCATTCAGCGCGGTCACGGCGAGCGATCACAGCGCTGTGGGAGCCGTGGTCACGAACCCGTGGCTCGTCGATGGCGACCGACTCACGCTCGCGACGCTGACGAACGGCAGTAGTTTCTGGATCACGGTTCACGTGACCGTGTTCGATGCCGCTTGGCAGCCGATCAACTTCGATTGCAAGCTGTCCCCGATGGAAACGACCTACTTCGTGTTCGAAGCGCACAGTGTCGGATCGAAGCTCACTTCGGAATGTAGCGACCCGATTTCCGGCAACTTGAACATCGTGCAGACCCGCTTCGTCCCGGGAGAGCGCGACGGGTTTGTCGTGTTCCACCACACCTTGGTCCCCGGCGCCACGACGCCGCAGAACGTCCTCATCGGCGATTTCGTCGTGATCGATTTCGACCAGGGATACGCGTTCTCGGCGAACGCCTGGCATGTGCAGGCGCTGGCGGGAAGCACCGACCAGAATCTCATCTTCGACGGGACCGAGTTTGCGCAACTACCAAAGGTCCTGGCCGGAAGCTTCATCGCGCCCGACGACGACATCACCGCAGATCTCATCCTCTATACGCTGAACGGAGCGTTGGGCTGGCCCGCGGAAGTGAAGTTGGGCGGCATCGTCTACGACGACGATGAGCAGGCGCTCTCGAACGTTCACGAATACGACTGCTTCACCGTGGTCTCGCTGATCGATGTGTTCGGCCTGAGCGTCGACCGGCGGAACGGTCCCGGCGGCTTTCCCTACTTCGTGGGGCACGTCAGCCTCTTCGCTCTCTTCGCCCCGGGCGGCTACGCCGGTGCGACCGCGCCTCCTGGCGCCGTTGCGAGCTCGCTCGGTTGGATCGTTCAGACCATGGCCGACATCGGCGACCTGAACGACAACCAGCCCCTCGGTCATCAGCCGAACTTCGGCAACGTTTCCTCCGGCCAGTCCGCCTGGGCCCGGCAGTTATTGACGACCCAGGATTCCATCCCGAACCGCCTCGACGCCGATCCTCGAGGCGGCGCCTAGACACCACAAGCTCTTCGCGTCTCAAGACGAACGAGCTGATTCCGAACTACCACTCCCTCGACGTGACGACGGACGAGATTTGCGTGTTCTGAGTTCTCGGCAGACACTCGCGTGTGTCGATCCCGGCGCCTGGAAGGTTCTCCTTCCGGGCGCCTTCTTGTTGCGCATGGCTTCACCGCAATTGCGCATCCCTTGCGCACCGACCGTTTTTTCTGACACCAAGTGACGTTTTTCGCCACTACCTCCTAGACGCCTGTCGCCGCGGTGGTGACCGGCTTGAACGGGTGATCCCGTTCGCGCGTATCAAGGAGTTTTCTCATGCTGAAGCTGAAGCACATCTTGGTCGCCGCCGTTGCGGCGATCTTCCTGTCGAGCCCGGGTCTCGCCGCGCTCCCCCTGATGGACCACGCGGCCACCGGTAGCCTCGTGTCCACGCCGTGGCTCGCCACGGGCAAGCGCGTCACCGTCACGACGCTGACCAACGCCCTCGCGGACCCGATCACGGTCCACTTCACGGCGCTCAACAACAAGTGGCAGGGAATCGACTTCGATTGCCCCCTCTCCCCCATGGAGACCACCTACTTCGTGTTCGAGTCCAACGCTGCGGGTGGCGCCAAGGTCACGTTCGAGTGCAGTGACATCACCCAGAGCAACCTGAACATCGTCCGCACCCTCTTCATCCCGGGTGCTGCCGATGAGCGCGAAGGCTTCATCGTCTTCCACACGACGGCCGGCGTGGGCTTCCCCACTCCGAACCCGGCGAGCGTCCAGTCCCTCATCGCTGACTTCACCGTCATCGACTTCGACCAGGGCTATGCGTTCTCCGCCAACGGCTGGCACTTCCAGGTGCAGGGCACGAACCAGAACAACTCGCTCACCGTCCCGGCGACCCTCGCGTCGAGCTTCATCGCTCCCGACGACGACATCACGGCCGAGCTCCTCCTCTACACCCTCCACGGTGCGATTGGTTGGAACTCCCCGGTCAAGTTCGGTGGTCTCGCCTACGATGATGACGAGCAGCCCCTCTCGAACACCCACGAGTACGACTGCTTCACGGTCGTGTCCCTCGAGGACATCTTCGGCCTGAGCATCGATCGTCGGAACGGTCCGGGCGGCTTCCCGTACTTCGTCGGCCACGTGAGCCTCTTCGCGTTGGTTCACCCCTTGGCCGCGATCCCGGGCAACTCCTTCGCTCCGTACCAGTCGGCTTCGGTGGGCTACATGATCCAGACCATCGCGAGCGGTGGCGACCTGAACGACAACGTTCAGCTCGGCCCGATCCAGCCGAACTTCGGTGAGACGATGCCGGCCAACGCGGCTTGGGCGCGCAAGCTCCTCAAGACGATCCAGCCGGCTCAGCCCCAGTGCAACGCGCTCGACGTGACGATCGCTGGTGGCTGCTAGCCTCCTGTCTTAAGCGGGCATCGGCCTGCGACATGACACCCGGCGCCCGGAAGGTTTTCCTTCCGGGCGCCTTCTTTTTACGCCGGGTCTACTACGACCGTTTGCACCACAGTTGCGCATCCCTTGCGCACCGACCGTTTTTTCTGACACCAAGTGACGTTTTTCGCCACTACCTCCTAGACGCCTGTCGCCGCGGTGGTGACCGGCTTGAACGGGTGATCCCGTTCGCGCGTATCAAGGAGTTTTCTCATGCTGAAGCTGAAGCACATCTTGGTCGCCGCCGTTGCGGCGATCTTCCTGTCGAGCCCGGGTCTCGCCGCGCTCCCCCTGATGGACCACGCGGCCACCGGTAGCCTCGTGTCCACGCCGTGGCTCGCCACGGGCAAGCGCGTCACCGTCACGACGCTGACCAACGCCCTCGCGGACCCGATCACGGTCCACTTCACGGCGCTCAACAACAAGTGGCAGGGAATCGACTTCGATTGCCCCCTCTCCCCCATGGAGACCACCTACTTCGTGTTCGAGTCCAACGCTGCGGGTGGCGCCAAGGTCACGTTCGAGTGCAGTGACATCACCCAGAGCAACCTGAACATCGTCCGCACCCTCTTCATCCCGGGTGCTGCCGATGAGCGCGAAGGCTTCATCGTCTTCCACACGACGGCCGGCGTGGGCTTCCCCACTCCGAACCCGGCGAGCGTCCAGTCCCTCATCGCTGACTTCACCGTCATCGACTTCGACCAGGGCTATGCGTTCTCCGCCAACGGCTGGCACTTCCAGGTGCAGGGAACGAACCAGAACAACTTCCTCCCGGTCCCGGCGACCCTCGCGTCGAGCTTCATCGCTCCCGACGACGACATCACGGCCGAGCTCCTCCTCTACACGCTCAATGGGCGCATTGGTTGGAACTCCCCGGTCAAGTTCGGTGGTCTCGCCTACGATGATGACGAGCAGCCCCTCTCGAACACCCACGAGTACGACTGCTTCACGGTCGTGTCCCTCGAGGACATCTTCGGCCTGAGCATCGATCGTCGGAACGGTCCGGGCGGCTTCCCGTACTTCGTCGGCCACGTGAGCCTCTTCGCCCTGATTTCGCCCTTGGCCGTGGTCAACGGCGTTACGTTCGGCCCGTGGCAGTCGGCTTCGGTGGGCTACATGATCCAGACCATCGCGAGCGGTGGCGACCTGAACGACAACGTTCAGCTCGGCCCGATCCAGCCGAACTTCGGTGAGACGATGCCGGCCAACGCGGCTTGGGCGCGCAAGCTCCTCAAGACGATCCAGCCGGCTCAGCCCCAGTGCAACGCGCTCGACGTGACGATCGTTGGTAACTGCAACTAGCCCCATGTCCTGCGCAGGCACCGGCCTGTGATGCGACACCCGGCGCCCGGAAGGTTTTCCTTCCGGGCGCCTTCTTTTTTTGTCACTTCCAGGCGATTTCAGCCACTTCCTTGATGGACCTGCCCGACGAGCAGGAGGAGTGTTCCCATGCTGAAGTTGAAATCGTTCTTGCTGGTTGCTGTGGCTTCCTTGCTCATCGCGAGCCCCGGCCTTGCCGCGCTCAACCTGATGGACCACGCGGCCACCGGCAGCATCGTCTCGACGCCGTGGTTGGCCGAAGGTCATCGAACCACCGTCACGACCCTGACGAATGCCCTTGCGCAGACCGTCACCGTCCACGTGACCGCGCTCGACAGCCAGTGGCAGCCCCTCGACTTCGACTGCCAGCTCTCCCCCATGGAGACCACCTACTTCGTGTTCGAGACCAACGGCACGAACGGCGCCAAGATCACGTCCGAGTGCAGCGACGTCTCGCAGAGCAATCTCAACATCGTGCAGACCCGCTTCATTCCGGGGCAGCAGAATGGCTTTGTCGTGTTCCACACGACGGCCGGCGCGGGCGTTCCGCCGAATCCCACGGACAACGGCGTGTCGCTCATCGCGGACTTCACGGTCATCGACTTCGACCAGGGCTATGCCTTCTCCGCCAACGGCTGGCATTTCCAGACCCAGGGTGCGACCCAAAACAACACGCTCCAGATCCCGCAGGTCCTCGCGTCGAGCTTCATCGCCCCGGATGACGACATCACCGCGGAGCTCCTCCTCTACACGCTTCATGGGCGTGCGGGATGGAACTCCCCGGTCAAGCTCGGCGGGCTCGCTTACGACGACGACGAGCAGCCCCTCTCGAACGTCCATGAGTACGACTGCTTCACGATCGTTGCGCTCGAAGACATCTTCGGCCTGAGCATCGATCGCCGAAACGGCCCGGGCGGCTTCCCGTACTTCGTCGGCCACGTGAGCCTCTTCGCGCTCATCCATCCTCTGGCCTACGACCCGACCACCGGTTCGTTCGGTCCGTTCTTGTCCGCTTCGGTGGGATACATCGTCCAGACCATCGCGAGCGGCGGCGACCTGAACGACAACGTCCGGCTCGGCCCGATCCAGCCGAACTTCGGCGACAGCATGCCCGCCATGGGTGCTTGGGCCCGAAAGCTCCTGAAGTCGCAGGACCAGACCCCGGTCTGCAACGCGCTCGACGTCACCCAGGATCCGCCCGTTACTTGCGGCACCTGATCGGCGGAATCCACGGATTGTTTCCGTCGACGCCCGGAGGGCTTCAGGCCTTCCGGGCGTTTTGTCTTCCGCGGTCGACGTAGGTCACGACGAGAGCGACGAGGAGGTTCGCAAAGGCGCCGATCACACCGATGTGGAAGCCCTCGATGCGCTTGAAGCCCCCGAGCGCGGCCCCTACGGCGACCGTTGTCCCGACGACCAGCCCGCAAAGTGCGGCCCGGGCCGAGAAGCGCTTCCAATGAATGGCTACGAGGAATGCTGGCGCGCACTGGATCAGGATCTCCATCTTGAGCTCGATGAGCCGCCAGAGACTGAGCTTCGGCATCAGCGCAAAGCCCAGCGCGATGAGCATCACCAGCGCTGCGGCGCGCTTTCCGGTGCGGGTCGTCGCCGGATCGTGGCGGTCGCGACCGAGCAGGTCGCAGGCAATCACCGAGCCCAGTGAAAGAAGGACCGAGTCGGCCGTCGACATGATCGCCGCCAGAGCCCCGATGAAGACCGCGACGGCAAAGACGGCGTTGATGGAGCTCGTCGCCGCCCACTCGCTGAGAAGCCGCGGCATGACCGTATCGGCTTCGACCGTGCCCAGGCCCGCGAACCGAGGAATCGCCGCAATCCCGATCAACATGACCACGAAGGTGGTGGTGAGCGGCATGAAGCCCATGAGCGCGAGCGCGCGCTTCAGCTCGCCGCCGCTTCGCGCGGCGAAAATGCGCTGAATCGCCTGGGGGTACATCAGTCCGCCGAAGCCGAGAAGCACCACGGTGGAGATCCAGTTCCAGCGCTCGGGCCAATCCGGCACGGCGACGGCCTCGGGGCGCACTCGGGCGACCTCGCGGGCGAGTCCCGCGAGTCCCGCGCCGTCGATGGCAACCCAGTGCAGGAGGAGGCCCAAGCCCACCAGCATGAGAAGCCCCTGGGCAGTGTCCGTCCAGGCGACGGCGCGCATGCCGCCCAAGGTCTCGTACACGAGGATGAACGCGGCCAACCCGACGACCGCGACCCAGTAGGGCACGAGCCCCCCCGTCACTTCCCCGGTGACGTGCCCCATGGCGACGAGCTGCGCGAGAAGAAAGTTGCCCAGCGCGAGGATCATCAAGGCGGCAACCGCCACTTCGAGAGCGCGACCGAGCGGCTCCCCCGCGAACCGATGGCGCAAGAAATCCCCGGGTGTCACGAACCCTTCGCGCGTCGCGAGCGGCCGGAGCTTCGGAACGAGGATCTGGAACGTCACCATGATCGACATCATCATGCCGGTCGAGATGATCCAGGCGTAGCCGCGCCGGTAGCCCTCGCCGGGATAACCGAGGAGTGAGTTGCCGCTGTACGTCGTGGCGTAGAGGGTCATCAGCAACACGAAGAAACCGAGGCCCCGGGACGCCAAGAAATGGTCGTCCGGCGAATGATCGCGACGCGCCCGGCGCGCGACTTCGGCGAGGCCGATGAGCGCGACGAGGTACACCGCAAG
Source organism: Myxococcota bacterium (assembly GCA_965223705.1). GTDB lineage: Bacteria > Myxococcota_A > UBA9160 > UBA9160 > UBA6930 > UBA6930. The sequence continues at coordinate 2,535,249 of OZ245015.1, forward strand.
ACACAGCGCGCCGAGGTCGCCGAAGCTCATTCAGAGCGATCCGTCGCGAGCGCAGTGCTCATTCGGAGCGATCCGTCGCGAGCGCAGTGCTCATTCAGACAAGTCCGTCAGCAACCACGCGATGGCGTTCGTGATAGCCACCCCGACGAAACAGAGCAGCGACACGGCGGCCCAGTCCGGGAGACCGAGCCAATACGCAGGCATCTCGCCGGGCGATCGGTGCCAGGGAATGGCCGCCAGGAAAAAGAGGACCGTGAGGAGGAGAACGAAGCGCCGAGCGTTTCTCATGAAGCGAACAGCTCGAGATTCACCGCGAGGCGCACCGCCTCGATGCAGCGCGGGTCGTCGTTGCGAACGTCGTTGACCCGCAGGTCCACCGGATGCAGTGACCAATCTCGGATCGCCCGTTCCTCCCATGCCAGGAGATTCGACTCCTCCTCCGCGCCGCCCGCCAACCAGTCTCCCAGGACCTCCGGACGAAGCGCCACCGGCATCCGCTTGTGGAGCGAGCGGAGCGGGCCGACGGACTCCGTGGTCAGCACGACACACGAGCCGACGACGGCTCCTTCGGGCCCGAGCCAGTGTTCGTAGAGCCCGGCCAAGCCGAAGACCGGGCACTCCTCGCTCACGACCCGGAACGGCTGCCGAACACCGTCATTCTCCCGTCGCCATTCGTAGAAGCCGTCGGCGGGAAGCACACAGCGGCGCTTCCCGGTAGCTCCCCGAAACGCTCGCGACCGCGCGGCTCCCTCGATGCGCGCGTTGATCGGCCTCGGGCCTTCCCGGGGATCCTTCGCCCAGTGCGGGAGCCAGCCCCAGCTTCTCCATTCGGCGGTGCGGCCCTCGCGCGACTCGCGGATCGCCACGACTTCTTGACCCGGAGCGATGTTGTAGCGGGGCGTGAATTCCGCGGGGGGGTCGGTTTCGAAGATCTCGACGAGCTCGCGGCCCGATCGGGCGAATGTGAACCGACCGCACATGACCGCTACCGTAGCGCGCCGCATGACAAATGTTTCCGAGACTGGCGAGCCTGCTGCAACGACCGTCGACTTGGCAAAAATGGGGCGCGCCGGGCTCGGGGGCGTGCTGATGGGGCTCGCGAACCTGGTGCCCGGCATCTCGGGTGGCACCATGCTGCTGGCCTCCGGGGTGTATCCCGACTTCATCGAGGGCGTCGCGCGTTTCTCGACCTTGCGCTGGCGGCACCCGTCGGTGATCGCGCTCGCCATCGTCCTCGCCTGCGCCCTCGCGGCCTTGATCTTGTTCGCCGGACCGGTACGCGACGCGGTAATCCACCACCGCGTGGCGATGTACAGCGTGTTCATCGGGCTGACGCTCGGCGGGGTCCCGATCGTCTGGATCTTGGCGCGACCCTTCGGGACGACCTTCTGGCTTTGGGCCGGGCTGGCGTTCGGCCTCATGGTGACGATGGCGTGGGTCGAGCCCGCCGGTGGCGGCGAGGCCGATGTCGCGCTGCTCTTCGTCGCGGGGCTCGCCGGCGCCAGCGCGATGATCTTGCCGGGTATCAGCGGCGGCTACTTGCTGCTCCTCCTCGGTCAGTACCTTCCGATTCTCGGCGCCATCGACGGTCTCAAGGCGGCCCTTCCCTCGCTCCGCGCTGGCGAACTCGCGCCCGAGCTGATCGCTGCGCTCGGTGTGGTCGTGCCCGTAGGTCTGGGTTGGGCTTGTGGGGTGGTCGTGGTGAGCAATGCACTCCGCTTCGCCCTGCAGCGCTTCCGTCAACCCACCCTCGGCACGCTCCTCGGGCTGTTGGTCGGCGCGGTCGCAGGACTCTGGCCGTTTGAACGCGTCGGTGAAACCGGCGAGCGACTCGGCCGCTACATACCCGAAGCACCCGAGTTCCTGCTCGCCCTGGCGCTCGTCGCGGCGGGCTTTGCCCTCACCGTCCTCATCGGGCGTCTCGGGGGCACGCCGCGCCTCGACTGAGGGGGTGAGGGGTCCGGCCCGTCCCAAATTGGGAAAAAGAGTTCCACTGCGCGCGCCTTCTGCGGGCGGCAGCGGATGCGCAACAAACTCTCGAACTCGTGACCGCAAGGCACTTTTCCGCGCTTCCGGTGGGTCCGCACGCTTCTTGCAACAGCAGAAGCCGGATGGATCCAACGCTCCGGGGGGAGACTTCATGACCGCACTCTCGCGGCTTGTGTTGATCGCGGTACTGCCCAGTGCACTCGCACTCGGTTGCGCGTATCAAAACATCAAGGCAGACAACGACGATCAGCCCCAGATCCACACCGGCGTCGGCGCCAGCATCTTGTATCCAGGCGGCCGAGGGCCGGCCTTTCCGACGATGCCTCCGGGCGCACTCGGTGGCGGGGGTGGCACCCAGTCGCAGTCGAGCCGCAACGGACAACAGTCCGGAAGCCACAGCCAGCACGGCGGAGGTCCCGCCCAAGGCAGCAGCGCCGCCGATCCCGAGCGGAGCGGCGGTGGCTTGACCTATCTCGGCGGGAACCAAGGTTCCGAAAGCTCGAGTCGAACGATCAAGCAAGAGCCCCAGGTACTGAAAGTCCTGACGACTCCCGTGGCGATCGCCGCCTATCCGTTCAAGAAAGCCGCCGATGCGCTTCGCAAGGACGAGTCTCCGCCCGAAGCCGCCGCACCGAGCGAGCCGACGCGCCCGGCGACCGCCGACGTTCACGCCGAGCACGAACGCGCAGAGCTCGAAGCCATGCGCCGGGACCTCGAAACGCGCGAAGCGCCGGAGCGGAGCGCGGCGCGGGCGACATCTTCCCGACGTCCGACGTCTCTCGCCGACGAGCTGGCCCGATTGCGGGGCGGCGAAGCCACGACGGCCCCCGGCACGGATTACGCCCGCGTCGAGCCGACCGATACCTACCGACGCCGACCGGAGATCGTCGGCGCGGACCGCGTCGCGGACCGGAATCAAGACGGACAGCCGGACCACTGGCGTTTCCTCGAAGCCGGACAGCTCGCGCGCGAACAATTCGATGACAACGCAGACGGCACCCCGGACCGAACCGTCTTCTACGATGCTGCGACCGGAGAGCGCGCCCGGCTCGAAGAAGACAGCAACGGAGACGGTGTCACCGACACGTGGGTCGATTACCGCGATGGCGTTGTGTCGAAGCGACGCGGCGACGGCGACGGCGACGGTCAGATCGACCGCTGGGTGTTCTACCGCCGCGGCCAGATTTCGCGGCTCGAAGAGGACCTCGACGGCGACGGCTACCGCGATCGCGTAGGCCACTACGAGGGCGGGAAGGTCGCACGCGAAGAAGAAGATCGGGACGGGGACGGTCGAACGGATCGAATCTCCTTCTACGATGCTTCCGAGACGCTGACCCGGCGCGACGAAGACCGCGATGGCGACGGGGTGATCGACGTTCGTTCCCACTACGAAAACGGCAAGCTCGCCCGCCGCGAAATGGTCGAACAGGCCGCCGACGAGCGCGTCGAGCCCGAACCGCTGCGCCCCGATCCGGCGTTCGGCGACGGGTAGGACGCCGTGCTCCCCCGCAACTTGCGCGAGGCCGCATTTTTCCTGTTCGGGCTCTGGGCCGCGTTCGCACTCCTCGTCCCCTTGGTCGCTCCGAGTCACGCGAACGCCGCGGAGCCCTACCTCGAGGAGCTCGAGCGCGAGATCTTCACCGCGGTGAATCGGTTTCGCGACGAGCGCAAGCTCATTCCCCTCGCACGCCGACCGGAGCTCGACGCGGTCGCACGGGCTCACTCGACCGACATGATCGCGCGCGGTTTCTTCGCACACGAAAACCCCGAGGGCCACATCTGGGTCGACCGTCTGCGCATCGCGGGCGTCGACGGCTTCAGCCTCGCGGGAGAGAACGTCGGGCTGACGAGCCGCTCCGATCCCGTCCGGGAAATCGTCGGCGGCTGGGAGCGCTCGCCAGTGCACCTCGAGAATCTGAAAGCGCGCCCGTTCAACGCCACCGGCGTCGGCATCGCGCGGGCGCCCGACGGCACCCTCTACGTGACGCAGCTCTACCTGACGTTTCCGAAGGACTGACGCGGACTAGAAGCGCTCGGTGATGCGGCTGACGCGGACTAGAAGCGCGCGGTGATGCGGCGGTCGTCCCAGTAGATATCGAGCTCGGAATCGAGCCGCATCGTCGGGGGCAGGACCACGAAGCCCAAGACCGGTTCGTCGGCGTCGAGTTCACCCAACCGGCCGGCGAGGAGGCCGAACTGAGCGGTATTCCGCTCGTCCGGCTGGAAGGTGTAGTGCGCCTGCACCAGCGTGAAGTTGGGATGGAAGACCTCAGGACGCCGCGAATAGGCCGAGAAGAGCAGCACCCCACCGGCATCGAGCCCCCCTCGACTGTCCCACTCATCTCGCAGCCGCCGCTCGAAGGTCGGCGAGTGCGCAAAGCGCACCGCGAAGACCCCGCGCCCATCGGCCGTCTCCCGCGTCAACTCCGCGGGTCGCGCGCGCTGGGAGAGCTCGACAATCTCGTAGAGGTCGCGCAGCTCGTCGCCGGAGAGTCCGAGGGCGAGCGGTTGCAACGCTTCGTGGCTTTCCGCCACCACCGGAGGTGTCGGCGCACTGCGCTCCTGCGCGCCCTGTGGCGCGCCGACGAAGCCCGCGCCCGCCTCGCCGACGTTTCCGAGCTCGCGCACTTCGCGCGCCGCTTCGATCAAGTTGTAGGGGTTGTTCGGGTTCTGGCGCTCGTTGTAGACCTGCCAGGTGTAGGGCGACGGAAGGTATTCCGGCCGCACCGGGGGGACATCCGACGGTTCGACCCGCTTCGATTCCGAGCACGGAATGGCCGCCGCCGACTGCACGATGTAGACACTGCCGTCCGGGCAAACCCCCGTGATGCTCTCGGCATGACTCGCGGCAGAAGCGATCGCGCAGGCTGCGAGCAATACGCCCGCGCCTTTCCGCTTCAGTCTCCGCCGCATCCATCGTCGTCGCATGGTGCGCTCCGCGCCCTTCCCCAAACGGTAAGTGGGCCGCGAGGAGCGTTAGGTGACGACGGTTTTTTGCCGTTCGACGTGCAGGGCCAAGCGCCGCCGCTCGTCTTTCCGCAGCGGACGGGCGTGGCCCACCGGCAACTTGCCGAGCAGTAGCGGGCCCATGGCGACGCGCTCGAGGCGGAGCACCCGACATCCCAGGTGTCCCATGCTGCGACGGATCTGCCGCTTGCGTCCTTCGCGTAGCTCCAGCACGACTTCCGTCCCTCGAGGTGTGCGGCGGACGCGCACGACGTGTGCGGGGGCGGTCGGGCCGTCTTCGAGTCGTACGCCTCGCGCGATCGCCCGAGACTCCTCCTTGCCGAAGGTTCCGGCGACCAGCACCTCGTAGCGACGAATCGTCCCGAGCGACGGATGGAGAAGCACCTGAGCCGTCGCCCCGTCGTTGGTGAGGAGCAGGAGGCCTTGTGAATCGAGATCGAGACGCCCGACTGGGAAGAGCCTCTCGTGCGCGGCGCTCTGCGGCAAGAGGTCCAGTACGGTTCGCCGGCCTTCGGGATCCGAGCACGTCGACAAGACGCCCCGCGGCTTGTTGAGGAGCCAGTAGCGCAGAGGCTCACGCTCGATGGGCTCTCCGTCGACGAGGACGACGGCGGTCAGAGCAGCGACGCGCTCACCGATCTGCGCCACCCGGCCGTCGACGGTGACGCGGCCCGCTCGAATGAGATCTTCCGCCTGGCGACGGGACGCCACCCCCGCGCGCGCTAGCACTTTCTGCAGACGCTCGGTCAGTGGAGCTCGCTTACGGCGGCGGTCTCCTCGAGGTCCGTCGTTTCGGTGGGCGGCGGCTCGGCCGCCGGCCCCGGGCTGCCGAGATCGAGTTCTCCGCGAATCTCCTCGAGATCCCGCAACGTGGGGAGGTCTTTCAGGTTCCGCAGGCCGAAGACTTCGAGGAAACGCGGCGCGGTGCTGTAGAGCATCGGTCGCCCGGGCACGTCTCGGTGTCCGGCGGTCCGGATCAGCCCGCGATCCAACAAGTTGCGAACGACCGGGCCGGCATCGACGCCGCGGACGTCTTCGATTTCCGCGCGAGTCACGGGCTGCCGGTAGGCGACCACGGAGAGGGTTTCGAGTGCGGCGCGAGAGAGGCGGAGCGGTCGCTCGGGTTGCAATTGTTTCACGTACGGCGCGTAGTCGCCTCGCGTGCGGATCTGATAGCCGCCAGCGACGGTCCAGATCTCAAACGCGTGGCCCGCGGTCTCGTAATCGGCACGGAGCTCCTCGGCCAGCTCGCGGGCGAGAGCGGGCTTCAAGTACGGGACGATGGCGGCGAGTTTCGCCGGAGTCACCGGAACAGGTGCCGCGACGATCAACGCTTCGACAATTCTCTTCTTCTGCTCTCGATCCACGCCGATCCCCTCTGGCCTACATCAACTCGGAAACTTTGGAGCGCCAATCCTGGCCTTCTCCGCCCGCCGGACGAAGGCGAATCGGCCCGGTAGGAACGCCCTGCGCATCGACGCCTTGGTACACACGAACGGCGCCCAGGCGCACGAGCTCGAGAATCGCGAGGAACGTCGCGATCAGTACAGGGCGCGACGGCAATCCGCCGTCGACTGCGAAGATGCGCTCGAATTCGATTTGCTGCGCATTCTCGAGCTCCGCCATCACCACGACCAGCCGCTCGCGGACCGTGACCGACTCGGACTGGACTTCGTGAACCCCCGGTCCCTCCGGGCCTTTCGCGAGCACGCGGCGGAAGGCCTCGACGAGCGCCACGACGCTGACTTCCAGTTCGCGCTCGGCGTCGGGAGTCGGGTCGGGATCCGGGGTGACCATGGCGTAGACCTCGCGACCGAGAAGAGGCCGTTCGCCGAGCTCGAGGGACGCTTCCTTGTACTGCTGGTAGGCGAGGAGCCGGGCGACGAGCTCCTCGCGCGGATCGACCCCGTCGTCCTCGTCCTCGCCGGCGACTTGCGGCAGCAACATGCGGGATTTGATCCAGGCCAGCGTCGCGGCCATGACCAAGTACTCGGCAGCCACCTCGAGCTGGGACTCCGTCATGAGGGACAGCGTCTCGACGTACTGATCGGCGATCTGTGCGATGGGGATATCGGTGATCTCCACCTCGTTCTGTCGGATGAGATGGAGAAGGAGATCGAGCGGCCCCTCGAAGGTGGGCAGCTTCACCGCGTAGGTACTTACCGCGCTTTCCCCGTCGCCGACGTCCGGGCTCATGAGACCTCCGAAATACTCTGCGCTGTCGGGGGGATGGCGAGAACGCCTCAAGTATGCGGATCTAGTCCGACTTTCGCAACGCGGGAAAGCCGGAGCGCTGGATCTCACGACCCAGCGCGAGACCGACTTCCGGTTCCCTCCAACGCCCGTCCAAATACAAATGGCGGAGCCGCGCCAACACCGCACCGATCGCCGGTCCCCGAAATCCGAGTTCGCGCAGGTCGTCGCCGCTGAGCGGCACCGTTCGATGCCGGTCCTCGGCCGCATAGCGCCCCACCCGACGCCTCTCCGAGGCCTCTCCCGAGCAGTAGAGAGCGAGCAGCGTCGCTTCGTCCCGGTCGGAGAGAAGCGCGTCCACCGCGCCGCGTCCTCGCGCGCGCGAGAGTGCGCGCAACGTCCGCTTTCGGTCGGCGCAAAACCCGAGGATCCTCCGAGCGGGATCACCTCGGATATCGAACCGCGCGAGAACGCGCTCCGGCCAATCACCGCCGAGCGCGCCGAGCCACAGCATCCATGCGGACAGCGCTGCCGGTCGCGAGGAAGCGGTCGGCCAGGGCGGGTCGGTGAGCGCGCGTTCGAGACGGCGCACCGGGAGCCGCGCGCGCTTTGGAAACGCGAGCCCCGGTTCGAGGGCCGGAAGGACATGCCAGTCCCCGAGCGAGGAGAGCCCGCGCGAGATCTTCTCTCCGCGTTCTCCGTCGCGGAACAACCGCTCGAGCTCCCGTCGGTAGCGCGGGCCAGATACCGAGGCAAACGCGCCCTCGCGCAACGCGGAACGGAGCCCCGCCAGAGTCTCCGGGTCCAGTCGGTAGCGCCCTCGCGCGGCGAATCGGGCCGCCCGCAGCGCCCGCGTCGGGTCGTCGTGAAAACTCCGGTCGTGAAGGGTGCGCAGGGTGCGCGTGCGCAAATCCGCCGAACCGCCGAAGGGATCCACGACGGCCGAACGGCCGCGCTTCGCCGCGGCGGTGAGCGGGATCGCCATTGCGTTCACCGAAAAATCGCGCCGGCTGAGATCGGCCTCGAGCGAAGCCACGGCGACTTTCGGCAGCGCCCCGGGTTTTGCGTAACGCTCTTGCCGCGTGACTGCGATATCGATGCAGGCGTCACCGCACGAGAGCCGCGCGGTGCCGAAGCGCTCGGTCTCGGTTACGTCGTAGCCCGTCTCCGCCGCGTCGCGAGCCAGCGCGGCGGCATCGCGGAGCGTTCTGCCCTCCATACAAAAATCGAGATCGCGAAGTGACTCACCTGCGAGCCAATCGCGAACCGGACCGCCGACCAGGAACAGGGCGACGCCTTGTTTCGTGGCCTCCGCCATCAGGCGATCGAATGGCTTTCGGTAGGGCGGCGGCGCCGCTCGGCGAAGCTCACGCCGGGTGGGCGGGCGCTCGGGCAGCGGTGCCGTCACCCGCCGCCCCGTGGATGGCGCCGTTCGACGGTGTCGCGAAGCCGACTGCGAGAGACGTGGGTGTAGATTTCCGTGGTCGCCAAGTCGGCGTGGCCGAGCATCGCCTGAACGGCCCGCAGATCTGCGCCCCCGTCCAGCAAATCGGTCGCAAAACTGTGCCTCAAGGCGTGAGGGCTCACGCGCTCGCGAGGGATCCCGGCGCGGCCCGCCAGTACTTTCAAACGCTGAAAGAAGTTCTGCCGAGTCATCGGACCGCCTCGTCGCGTGAGGAAGAGCGCATCGGTGGCCGGTCGGCGCGCGGCGAGTGTCGGCCGACCGTCTTTCAGATAACGAGCGATCCAACCGAGGGCGATCTCGCCCAGCGGAACAATTCGCTCGTGCCCGCCTTTACCGCGAACCCGCGCAAAGCCGGCGGACGTATCGAGGGCCGACACCGGCAGCTGGACCAGCTCGCTCACGCGGAGCCCACCGCCGTAGAGGACTTCGAGCATCGTGCGATCGCGCAGTCCGAGGACGCCGTCGTCCGTCGCAGCGGCGAGGAGGGCGTCACTTTCTTCGGGGCGCAATACCTTCGGCAAATGGCGTCCGAGCTTCGGCGCGACGAGCTCTCCTGTCGGGTCACGCGTCGCCACGCCGGTCGCGACGAGATGGCGATAGAACCGTCGCAGGGCGACCCGCCGCCTGGCGCGCGTGCGCGCCGCCTGGCCCGAAGCGTGAGCCGCCGCGACAAAGGCCAATACGTCTTCCTTGTCGACAGACGAAGGCGTCCGCTTCTCGTGATCGATCGCCCATCGGGCGAACCCCGTGAGATCCGCTGCGTAGGCACCTACAGTGCGCGCCGCCAGGTGTTCTTCCGTGCGCAGGTGCAACACGAAGCCATCGATCGCGGCGTCCCACGCGCGATTCACACTGCGTCCTGCTCCCGGACGACGGCCATCAAGTCGGCGCGGAGCTCATCGAGCGCTTGCGCGTCGTTCACTTTCTCGCCGTCGGGGTCGCGCACGTAGAACGTGTCGGCGACCTGATCGAGGACCGTACTGGCCTTCGATAGATGAATATCCAGTCCGTGTTTCGCCACCACGCGCGTGAGATCGAAGAGCAAACCGGGTCGGTCGTTCGCGGTCACATCGATCACGGTGTAGAAGTCCGACTCGCGGTTGGAGACCACCACCGTCGGCGCCGACTGTGACGGAATTCGTTCCCGGAGGCCCAGCGTGCGCCGATCGCGAGTTTCGCCCAGATCGACTTCACCCTTGAGGACGCCCAGCAACAAGTCCTCGAGCTCTTTCCATCGGAGCGCTTGCTCGGAAGCTCCGCCCTCGGGCGTGTCGACCCGATAAGCCTCGAGCGCCAGATTGCCCCGCGTGGTGTAGACATTGGAGCCCAAGATATTGATGCCGACCGCCGTCAGCGCCCCCGCTACGCGACTGTAGAGCCCCGGTGTGTCCTTGGTACAGAAGAGAAATTCCGAACTCTCGTCGTCGAGGGCGACCACGGCAGAGGAAAATACCTCGGAGGGGTCGTACGCCATCACGAGAGCGGCGTGCCGAGAGATCTCGGCCGGCGTGTGCGCCAGAAAATAGCGGCGCGGCATGCCATTGAAGAACTCTTCCGTGACGTCTTCGGAAAATCCGCTCGCAGTGAGCGCTTCGCGCGCGGCTTCCCGATCCGAACGCACCGCTTCTTCAATCTGCTCGAGAGCGACCGACGGATCGTCCTCTCCCGCCTCCAGGTACTCGGCCGTTCGCTCGTAGAGCTCTCGAAGCAGTCGCCCCTTCCACTCGTTCCAGGCGTCTTTCGAGGACGCGCGAATATCGGCGAAGGTGGCCAAGTAGAGGTTGCGCAAGTTCTCTCGATCGCCCACCGCTCGGGCGAACTCGACGATCACCTTCGGATCCGAGAGGTCGCGGCGCTGCGCGACGTGCGACATCAACAAGTGCTTCGCGACGAGAAATACCGCACGATCGATCCGCGCAGGCTCGATCCCGAGCCGCTCGCAACACTTCCGCGCCAGGGAAGCGCCCCGCTCGGAGTGGTCCCCGCCGAAGCCCTTTCCGATGTCGTGGAGCAAGCAGCCGAGGAAGAGAGCGGACCGATCCTCCGCCTGGCGGACGAGCTTCGTCAGGTGTGGTGCGAAATCTTCGTAGTCACCGTGGTACAGGCGACGGAGCTCTTCGACGAGAAAGATCGAGTGCACGTCGACGGTGTACGTGTGGTACATGACGTGCTGCCAGCGACACACGATATGAGCCCATTCCGGGAGGTACGCGCCGAGCAGTCCGCACTCGTTCATCGCGAGAAGCGTGCGGGTCACCCGCTGCTCGCCGTGAAGAATCTGATCGAAGATGCGCGCCGCCTCGGGGCTGCGACGGAACGACTCGTCGACGAGCGTCAGGTGCTCCCGGATGAGACGCAGTGCCGACAACCGCAGCGGGATGTCCTCCTCCTGGGCGACGGCGAAGGCCCGGAGCAGGCGCAGGGGATCCTCCCGAAGGAGGAGACCGTGCGGAATATCGAGCTGTTCTTCGACCCGCTCGAAACCGTCCGGTAGCGCCGCGCGGCGTTGTCGACGGCGGCGATCCAGGCGTGCCCGGCATTCCTCGATGACGCTCTCGACCCCGGCCCGAAGGGCGCGTGCGTGCCGGTAGTAGTCACGCATGAGGCGCTCCACCGGAAGCTCTCCCGGGCCACCGTCGGGGTAGCCCAGGGCCTCCGCGAGCCGCTCCTGCTGTTCGAAGCTCATCTGATCGACCGCGCGGCCTTCCTGGATGTGCAGCTCGTTCCGCAACCGCCACAAGAACTCGAGGGCCCCGCGAAACGCGTCCATTTCGCGCTCGGAAAGGAGACCGCGGTGGAGAAAGTCATCGACGCGACCGAGCCTGGGAACGGTCGCGCGCGCGATCCAATACGCGGAGTGGTAGTCGCGAAGGCCTCCAGCCCCCTCTTTGAGATTGGGCTGAAGGAGATAGACCGATTCTCCGAACTTGGCGTGGCGCGCCTCCATCGCCTCTCGCTGGGTCCGCACGAACGTCGCGGGCGGGCGCAGCAAGTCTTCCCAGATGCTTGTCAGCAGGGCGTGGTAGACGGACGTGTCGCCGCCGAGAAACCGCGCATCGAGAATATTCGTCGCGATGGTCTCGTCTTTTTTCGCGAGCTTGATGGTTTCCGCCGCTTGCCGTACGGCACTGCCCACCTTGAGGCCGCCGTCCCACAACCAGTACTGAACGCGTTCGGCGACCGCCTTCGACATGTCGGTGAGCCGACCCGCGTAGAGGAACAGCAGGTCGATGTCCGAATGCACCGACATTTCCTGTCGGGCGTACCCGCCCGCGGCGACGATGCTCAAGTCATCTCCCGGCTGGCCCGTCGTGGCGTAGTGCGCGGTCTGCGCCATACGCAACAGCCGACGCACGAGACGATCGATTCCCTCGGAGTTCCTGCGATTCACGGTGCTCGCGAGGTCGCCGCGATGATGCAGCGCCACCACGTAGTCGTGGTGCGCTCTCGCGTATTCCTTGACGGCCGCGGCCGCGTCGCGGTCGAAGCCGCCACCCGAAGCCCGCGCGCCTTCGAATTCGGACAGAAACGAAGAGATGTCCGGAGCTTCGATCCCCTCCACTACTCCCCTTTCGCCACCACGACCGCACGACGCGCCCAGTAGCGCTCCACCCCGCGCGCGAGATGGAGCCCGAGGGCGCGGAGGTAGTCCCGGTTGGCCAACCGCTTTGATTCCTCGGGATGCGTGAGGAAGCCCACTTCGACAAGCACAGCGGGAATCTGCGTCAGGAAGAGTACCTGAAACGGCCCTCGCTTGACTCCGAGATCGGTCACCGAACCGGAGGTCACGCCGATCCCGTGGACCAACGTGTCATGGAGGTGATGGGCCAGTCCGCTCGACACCTGTGCGGCTTCCGAGACCCGAAGGCTCGCCAACGTTTTCTGAAGGGCGTCGAGACGTGCGGGAGTCGTCCCGTTTTCCCGCGCGGCGACGCGCAAGGTCTGCCGTTGGCTGGCCCGGTCGAGATAGTACGTTTCGATGCCGTGAGCGCGTTTGTTCGGCGCGGCGTTCGCGTGGACCGAAACGAACAAGGACGCGCCGTGGCCCTCGGCAATCGCCGTTCGCTCCTCGAGCGACAACCATTGATCGCCTTCCCGGGTCATCACGACGCGAAAACCCCGCTCCTGTAATTCGCGGCGCAAGTGCCGCGAAACCGCGAGCGTCACTTCTTTTTCCTTGCGTCCTCGAAGCCCGATCGCGCCGGGGTCGCGTCCGCCGTGGCCCGGGTCGATCACGACGACGCGCTCCTCGAAGGCCTCTTCGCGATCGGTCGCCGGTGCGTCGTCGGCGCCGAACACGTCGAGAATGAGCCTCGGCGGATCGTCCAGCCGCAGGAGGCGATGTTTTACATAGCGGTCGAGATCCAGCACGACCCGCGCCCGATCGGACCGGTTCCGACCCCCGCGAATCCCGCGCACGACCCCGTCACCGACCTCGAGGGAAAAGCTCCGCGCATCCCGCTGCTCGAGGTCGAAGTAGAGGCGTTCGGTACGTTCCGCGTCGGGGTCCTCCGGGAGATAGCGCACCGTCGGATTGGCCATCTTCTCGAGTTCGAAGACCACGCGGGTGTAGCTCGGATACGCCCAGTGACGAACCGTGACAGGCTCCTGTGCCGCTGCGGCGGCGCAAAAAAAGAGGCCCGCGACGATCGGCGCGACCCACTTCACTCGGGCGCCTCGCTTTCGCGTTGCAAGCGCGCCAGAACGTTCAGCGCCTCGAGGGGCGTCATCCGATCGACATCGAGCGCGCGCAACGCCTCGACGATCGAGGGCACCTCGGCCGGCGCCTTCGACCACAGCCCGAGTTGCGCGTCGTCCGCGGCGGCGGGCCCGTTGCGCGCCTCTTCCAGAAGCGCGAGTCGCTCTCGCGCACGCGCGACGACTCGGCCGGGCAGACCGGCGAGTTCTGCGACCTGGATGCCGTAGGAACGGCTCGCCTCGCCGGGAACGAGCCGCCGCAAGAACACGACGCGCCCTTCCCACTCGCGCACTTCGAAGTGCATGTTCCGCAGACCCGGCCGTCGGCTCGCGAGCTCCGACAGCTCGTGGTAGTGGGTCGCGAACAAGGTTCTCGGACGCAGCCCCGGCGTGTCGTGCAGGTACTCGACCACCGCCCATGCGATGGCCAAGCCATCGAACGTGCTGGTGCCCCGACCGATCTCATCGAGAATCAGCAAGCTACGAGAACTCGCTTCGGCCAGGATGTCCGCGGTCTCCCGCATCTCGACCATGAACGTCGATTCGCCGCGAGCCAATCGGTCGCTCGCCCCGACCCGCGTAAAGACCCGATCGACGAGTCCGACGTCGGCCGCTTCCGCCGGCACGTAGCTGCCCATTTGAGCGAGCAGCACGATCAGCGCCACTTGCCGGAGATAGGTGCTCTTGCCAGACATGTTCGGACCGGTGAGCAGCAGCATCTGCGGGCCGTCTGCAGGGAGTTCCGTGTCGTTGGGGACGAAGTCCGACTCGTCTCTCGAGCGGAGGACGTTCGCGACCACCGGGTGGCGCCCGGCGGTGATCTCGAGGCGTGCGTCGTCGTAGAGTCGCGGCGCGACCCACGCGTCTTCCCTTGCGACTTCCGCAAGGCAGGCGACACCGTCGAGCTCGGCGACCCGATCCGCAGCCGCGAGGAGTGCGGCGCTATGTGCGGCCACCTCGTCTCGCAGCGCATCGAAAATCTCCCGTTCGAGCGCCGCCGCTCGTTCCTGAGCGCCGCGCACGCGCCCCTCCATCTCGAGGAGCGCCGGCGTCGTGAAGCGCTCAGCGTTCGCGAGCGTCTGCTTTCGCTCGAAATCCTCCGGGACCTTCGCGAGCTGAGACTTCGAGACCTCCAAGGCGTAACCGTGAACAGGATGGAACCTCACCTTGAGCGACGGAATGCCGGAACGCTCGCGCTCTTCGGCCTCGAGGCCTGCGATCCACTCCCGCCCCTTGTGGGCGGACTCGCGCAGGCCGTCGAGCTCCCCGTGGTAGCCCTCGCGGATGTAGCCCGTCTGTAGAGCGCCCCGCGATCCTCGCGGGACGAGCGGCGGATCGTCGACGAGTGCCCGCTCGAGGAGCGCGGCGATCGGTTGCAGGTCCGGGAGCTCGGGAAGGACGCTCCCGCCGACGAGATCGCCGGGCAGGGCCAAAGCGGTGCTCACGTCCGGGAGTGCCTGCAGCGATGTTCGCAGCGCCGCCAGATCGCGTGGGCTCGACTGCGCCCGCGTCGCTTTCGACAGACGCCGCTCGAGATCCCCCACCGAGGCGAGCGCCTCGCGAACCGCGAAGCGCCGGCGATCGCCTTCGGCGAGCTCGCGCACCATCGACTGGCGCTCGAGAATGCGCTCGCGATCGAGAAGCGGGTAGCGGAGCCACGCCGCCAACCGGCGCGACCCGAGCGGAGTCGACGCGCGATTGAGACGATCGAAGAGCGTGCCCCGGAGCCCGCGGTCTTCCGAGTTTTCGAAGAGCTCGAGGTGCGTCCGGGTGGCCGGGTCGATCACCATCGCGTCGCCCAACCGATACGTCGACAGGCGAACCATCTGATGCAGGGCGCCGGGTTGAAACTTCTCGACGACGCGGATCACGGCGGCCGCCGCGCGCATGCCGGCGTCCTCGCCGCGGGTCGCGAAACCGTCCGGTGTGTGGGGCACACGCTCGACGTCGAACGCTCCGGTCTCGACCTCGGTAAAGCTCAAGCCGGGCAGGTCGACAGAGAGCGCGCCTTCGAACAGCGGACGATCCGATGACGTGACGACGAGTTCTCGCGGGCCGATGCGCGCCAATTCTTCGACCAGCGAACGCGGGATTTCACGGGCTTCGCCGGGTATTTCCGTTGCTCGGAAGCGACCAGTGGACGCCTCGAAAGCCGCGACACCGATCGCGGACGGCACGCGGCACAACGCCACCAGGGAGACCTCGACATGCGCCGCGATCCCCTCCGGGTCGCCGACGAGGCCCGGCGTCACCACCTCGACCACTTCTCTGCGCACGAGCCGACGGCCCGCCGCTTTGGGGTCTTCGACTTGCTCGCAGATCGCGACGCGCAGACCCAGTTCCGTGAGACGCGCGACATATCCGGCGGCGCTGTGCGCCGGAACGCCGCACATCGCCACGGCGTCGGCCTTTCCCTTGTCGCGCGTCGTCAGCGTCAGGTCGAGGAGGGGCGCACAGCGTTCCGCGTCTTCGAGAAACATCTCGTAGAAGTCGCCCATGCGATAGAACAACACGGCGTCCGGATGCTCCGCCTTGATCGCTAAGAACTGACGCATCATCGGCGTGTCGAGCGCGCTCTTCTTCGCCGGACTCATGGCGGGTTCACACCAGGCGCCCGCGGCGTTCGAAGCGTCCCTCGTCCGCGAAGGCCGCAATCACCGCGTCCCACGCCTCGCCCACTTCCGGCGAGGCGTCCTGACCCGCGACGATGCGCGCTCGCCAGGCGAGAGCCTCGAGCTGCGTCGGGTGCTCTTTCAAGATCTTGTCGAGGCGGCCGACGGCGACGGCCGTGTCTCCCGCGTGCCATGCGCTGCGCACACGGGCGAGAGCCGAATCGACGTCGAGCGGGTTCGCTTCGACCCGCTCGGCGAGGAGCGCCTCGAACGCCTCGCCTCGCCCCTCGGCGTCGTACGCTCCTTTCAGCTTCTCGAGCAGCGCCCGCGCGTTCCGCGAATCGAGGTCGAGCGCGCGCTCCCAGGCGTGGCGCGCCTTCTTGTGCCGCCCGCGTGACGATTCGAGGTCGCCGAGCGCCACCCACGCGGAAGCGAGTTCGGGATCTTTGCGGAGCGCTTTTCGGAGGGCCCGGGCGGCTTCGTCCTCTTCACCCCGGGACAGGTGCAAGGCCGCCCACTCGCTGTAGAGCGCGGCTTCGGTCGGCACGTCGGGCAGATCGTGCGCCAGGCGCCGGCGTGACTTGATCGCGCGCGGGTAGTCCTTGAGCTTCGCGTAGAGCTCCGTTTGCGCCGCGTGAACTTCCGGATCGCGCGGCAACGCCTGGCGTAGCTCTTCATAGGCTGCGATCGCCCGCTGCAAGAATCCCCCCTGACGGAAATCCTCGGCAACTCCTCGGAGTGCCGCCACCCGCTGCGCGGCGGAGCCATCGGGCCTCTGCATGAGATTCTGGTGGATGCGGATGGCGCGCCCGAGCTCCCCGCGGGTGCGATACAAGCTCGCCAGGGCCAACATGGGGGCGATCTGCTCCGAGTCCTCCTCGGCGATTTCGCGGAGCGTCGTTTCCGCCGCGTCGAGGTCGCGGTCGAGGATCGCCTGGATGATCCCCAGTAGCCGATCCTCGCGCGACCCGCGCTTCGCCTTGTTCCGCCGGAAGAGACCCACTAGCGAACCTCGGCCGCTTCTCCCTGTGCGGACGGCGCATCCGTTGAATCGGGGGCGGGGAGCGCCTTCGGCGCCCGCTCCGCTTCTCCCCCGGTCGCCAGCGGCAGGGTTCGCAACTGGTGAACTTCGGCTTCGAGACTGTCGATGCGTTTTCGGTAGCGCCGCGTGACGAGCCCCTGCTTCGCGAACTCGAAGCCGACGAGAAGCAGCGTCAGCCCGGCGCCGACCGCCGCCGCGACCAGCAGCGCGATCCACAGCGGCACGCCGGGCAGTTGGAGCAACAACAAGTCGATGTCGGCGGGAGCGTTGTTCTGCCCGGAAAACCGCAGCATCACCCACACGAGCCCGCAGATCACCGCGAGCAGCAACAACCGGCGCAGAATCTTCATGACGCGGCGGCTCGAGTGCCCCGGGGCCGTGTCCGACTACTCGTCATCGTCGTCCACGAGCTCACCCGTGCTCGCGTCGACCATTTCTTTCAGCTCTTTCCCCACCTTGAAGAAGGGCGTCCGCTTGGCCGGGATCTGTACTTCTTCGCCCGTCTTCGGGTTCCGACCCTCCCGCGCTTCGCGAAGCTTGACCTGAAAACTTCCGAATCCTCGGATCTCGATGCGCTCACCTTGGCGAAGAGCTTCCGTCATCGAGTCGAAGATGGTGTTCACCACGATCTCCGTATCCTTCTTGGAGATATGAGGCGTCAGCTCGGCGACCTTCTCGATCAGTCCGCTCTTGGTCATCGTCATTCCCCAACCGTCATCGCTCTATTCGTCGTCGGTCTTTTGAGCCAACTTTTCGGCGAGGAGGTCGCCGAGTGTCGTCGTTTGGCTCTGGGACTGCTGCGCCGCCATCTTCTTGAGCGCTTCTCGCTCGGCCCGGTCCGCCAGCGCGCGGATCGAGAGAGAGATCTTCTGATCGACGGCATCGACTTTCGTGATGAGCGTCGTGATCTCTTGACCTTCACTCACCACGTCGCTCGCGTTCTCCACACGTTCGGCAGCGAGTTCGGAGTTGTAGATGAGCCCTTCGATCCCTTCCTCGAGGGTCACGAACGCACCGAAGTCGGTGATGCTCGAAACCTTGCCCTGGACCTCGGTGCCGACCTGGTACTTCTTGCGAATGTCGTCCCACGGGTTGGGCTCGAGTTGCTTGATGCCGAGGGAGAACTTCTCGTTCTCTCGGTCGATCTTGAGCACGATCGCTTCGACCTGATCGCCCTTCTCGAACTTGTCGCTCGGCTGCTTGATCTGCTCCGTCCAGGAAATATCGGACACGTGCACCAAGCCATCGATGCCCTCTTCCAATCCGACGAACACCCCGAAGTTCGTGATGTTCCGAACCTCGCCGGATACGCGCGTACCGACCGGGTATTTCTCTTCGATCAAGCTCCACGGGTTCGGCTCGATCTGCTTCATACCGAGCGAGATCTTGCGATTCCCCTCGTCGACGTCGAGCACCACGGCTTCAACGTTGTCGCCGATGTTCACCACCTTCGACGGATGCTTGACGCGCTTGGTCCAGGACATCTCGGAGACGTGAACCAGCCCCTCGATGCCCGGCTCGAGCTCGATGAAGGCGCCGTAGTCCGTCAGCGAAACGACCTGACCGGAAACGCGAACGCCGATCGGATAGCGCATGGCGGCGTCGATCCACGGGTCGGGCTGGATCTGCTTGAGTCCCAGCGAAACCCGCTCCGACTCGGCGTCGAACTTCAGCACCTTGACTTTGATCTCGTCGCCGACGCGGAACAACTCGTTCGGGTGGTTGACACGTCCCCAGGACATGTCGGTCACGTGAAGCAAGCCGTCGAGGCCGCCGAGATCGATGAAGGCACCGTAGTCGGTGATGTTCTTGATCACGCCGTCGATGATCTGCCCCTCGCCGAGCTGCTCGAGCGTTGTGGCGCGCAACTTTTCGCGCTCTTTCTCGAGCAGCGCCCGGCGCGACAAGACGATATTCCCGCGCCGCTTGTTGAACTTGATGACCTTGAACTGGAGTCGCTCTCCGAGCAGCGCCTCGAGGTTCCGCACCGGGCGCAGGTCGACCTGCGAGCCCGGCAAAAACGCTTTCACACCGATGTCGACGGCGAGTCCGCCCTTCACGCGGGACAGGACGGTGCCCTCGACGGGCTCATCGCGATCGCAGGCGGCGCTGATCTCGTCCCAGATCTTCAGCCGGTCGGCCTTCTCCTTCGACAGCACGATTCGGCCGTCGTCGCCTTCGGCTTCCTCGACCAAGACATCGACGACGTCGCCGACCTTGATCAGCATGGTGCCGTCCTCTTCCATGAACTCCCACGTGTCGACGATGCCCTCGGACTTGAAGCCGATGTCGACCTGAACGTGGTCGTCGTCGATCTGGGTGATCCTTCCCTGGACGACCTCGCCTTCCTTGATCTTGCGGGTGTCCTGCGCGAAGAGCTCGGCAAAGCTCTCGCCCGCCGGAATCCCCGTCTGCTCGCTCGTTGATGATTCTTGACTCATTCGGTTTTTGAGTTCCCTTCTTCCTGCCACCTTCTGGCGGCTGTATTTCTCCGAGCGCTCACGCCCGGCAAACGCGTTAGTCGCCGCGCGTGATCGCCGCGCGGCCCTTCTCAATTTGGAGGCGGAGCGCCTCGCGATCGTCTTCTGCGAGAGCTTCGGCCAGATGTGCTAGCTCGCGCGCCACCTCCGAAACCACAGCTCGCGTCGCTTCGCCGTTCTCACCGAGAATCTCCGCCCAGAGGGACGCGTCGGATCGCGCGATCCTCGTAAAATCTCGGAACCCGCCACCGCGCAGCCGCGCCGCGCCCGCCGGTCCTTTTTCGAGTGCAGCGGCGAAGGCGAACGCCACCGCGTGGGGAGCATGGCTGATCCACGCGACTTCGAGATCGTGCTCATCCGGATCGCGCTCCTCGACGCGCATTCCGAGGCCCGCCCATAGCGCGCGAAGACGTACGACCGCCGCTTCGTCAGACCCCGCAGTGGGCGTCACCACACAAGCTGCCCCATCGAGGAGATCGGCGCGCGCATGATCGAACCCGCGCAAGTGACTCCCCGCCATCGGATGGGAGCCGACGTAGATCACACCGTCCGGGAGAAGCGGCGGCAACGAGCGCGCCAAAGCTCCCTTGACACTGCCGACGTCCGTCACGAGCGCGCCCGGTCGGAGCCCCGGTGCGGCCGCTTCGAGAAGCGCCGGCATCGCTTCGACGGGGCACGCGAGGATGACCAGCTCGGCTCCCGCGGCGCCCGCTTCGGGCGAATCGGTTCCGCGATCGATCGCCCCTCGCGACTCGGCGTCCGCCAACGCTCCGGCCGATCGCGACACGCCGACAATTTCCTTGGCGAGTCCCCGCTCGCGAAGTGCCAGAGCGATCGAGCCTCCCAAAAGTCCGAGGCCCATCACCGCGACGCGTTCGAACAGCGCCATCACGAACGTGCGTTCCTGAACGCTTCAAGCGTTTCGAGAAAGCGCTCGTTCTCGTCGTCGGTTCCGATGGTGACACGCACGCATTCGGGCAAGCCGAACCCGCCCATGGGACGGACGATCACGCCTTGCCGCAGTAGCGCTTCGTACGTCCCCGCTCCGGTTTCGGCCAGAATGAAGTTCGTGTCACTGGGCCAGTAACGAATACCGAGCCGCTCCAACCCTTGTTCCAGCAATGCGAGACCGCGCGCGTTCGTCTCGCGACTTCTCGCGAGGTGCTCGTGATCGTCGAGGGCCGCCAGCGCTCCCGCCTCACCCAGGAGATTCACGTTGAACGGGTGCCGCCCGCGCTCGAGCCAGCCGGCGAACTCCTCGTCCGTGACGCCGTAGCCGACCCGCGCGCCCGCGAGGCCGTAGGCTTTCGAGAACGTCCGAAGAACGCAGGTTCCGGGACGCCGTCGCACCCAGTCCAAGCTGTCCGGGAAGTCCTCGCGCCGGACGTACTCGTAGTACGCCTCGTCGATCACGAGCGGGAGATCCTCGGGTAATTCCTCGACGAACCGATCGAATTCACCGCGTCCAAGACTCGTCCCCGTCGGGTTGTTGGGGTTACACACGAAGACGAGCTGGGTGTTCTCGGTCACCGCCTTCGCCATGGCCGGCAGGTCATGACTGAAATCCGCGGTCAGCGGAACAGCGACCGCCTTGCCACCCATCCCTTGGACGACGAGGGGATACATCGCGAAGGAAGGCCAGGGAAAAACGACTTCGCTCCCCGGTCCGACCAGAGCCTTCGCAATGAGCTCCAACAGCTCGTCGGAGCCAGCGCCGAAGATGAGCTGGTTCTCGTCGACACCGAGACGCGAAGCGAGCGCGGACCGCAACGCAAAGTTCTTCCCGTCGGGATAGCGATGCGCCGTTTCCGCGGCGCGCTTCATGGCGACCACGGCTTTCGGTGACGGACCGAGCGGGTTCTCGTTTGACGCGACTTTGATCGAACCTTCGATCCCGAGCTCGCGCTCGAGCTCTTCAATGGGCTTGCCGGGCTCGTACGCCTTGAGGGAGGCATAGTAGGCTTTGATGCGGCGCGACAGTTCCACTACGCCGCCTCGCCGCCACGAGAGCGCCGCGCCCGCGGAAAAGAACCGAGAACACGCGTCGACAAGGCCAGCCGCGAGGCTTCTTCGATCGCCTTGGCGACGGCGCTCTGCGACCGGTGTCCCTCGACGTCGATGAAGAAGAGGTATTCCCAGGGTGCTCCCTTGAGCGGGCGCGCCTGGATCGCCGCGAGGTTCACGCCGCCACTCGCGAACGGGGCCAGGAGTCCGTGTAGTGCACCGGACTGATCTTTTCGCACCGTGAACACGACACTCGTCAAATCGAAGCCGGAAGGCTCGGGCGGATCGCCGCCGATCACGAGGAAGCGGGTGGTGTTGTCCCGCCGGTCCTCGATCCCGCGCGCAATGATCTTCAAGCCGCCGACTTCGGCCGCGAGAGCTGTGCCGATCGCCGCGACGTCGGGCGCCCCGGCCGCGAGCCGGGCCGCTTCGGCCGTGCTCGCGACTTCGATGCGTTCGGCGCCCGGCAACTCTCGATCGAGCCAACCCCGCGCCTGCGCGAGGGGCTGCGGATGAGACGCGACCCGGCGCACCTCGCTCGGGTCGCCGGATCGCGACATCACGCACAAAGAGACGCGAAGCAGCAGCTCTCCGACGAGGGTGACGTTCGCATCGACGAGCCCGTCGAGGGCCTGGGTGACCACACCTTCGGTGCTGTTTTCGACCGGCAGCAGACCGTGGTCGATTTGGCCCGATGCGACCGAGGCCAACAGCTCGGCAAAGCTCGCGACGGGCACGTAGCTCGCGCTCGCACCGAACGCCTCCTTCGCCGCCTGGTGGGAAAACGTGCCGTCGGGCCCGAGGTAGCCGATCTGCAAATCGCGTTCGAGCGATCGCGTGCCCGAAATGATTTCCCGGAACACGGCCGGAATCGCCGCATCGGGGAAGGGACCGGTGTTCGCCTCGATCAGGCCTTCGACAAGATCCCGTTCTCTTTCAGCCCGGTACACGCTGTGGTCGTGGGATCGCTTCAGGTCCCCCACCCGCGCGACCAGGTGCGCGCGTTCGTTCAGCGCGTCGAGTAGGCGGCGGTCGACAGAATCGATGGCGTCCCGAAGTTCGGCAAGCGCGTCGCGCGCGTTCGAAGCGACGGCGCTCCCGACGAGCGGAGCCTCGGGCTTTTGTTGCTGTCGACTGCTCAAAGACACTCCTCGGGGAGAGCGTTGCATCACGGCGAGTCGAAAGCGTTGTGCACTTTCTCGCCGCTGCGTTCGGATCGGCTAACCCCGCGAAAAGACTGAAGCAATATATAGGAGCGCAAAACGGCGGTCAAACGGGCTCGAGAATTTCCTTTGCGCTTCCGCGGGGTTACGGCCGCGGGGGCGCGCATACCCATAAGCACCTGTTTCGCCTAAGAAAATTCCCCTTACGCGGTTTTAAGGCCGAGCCCCGACCCGTCGATGAACAGACCGAACCCCCGGTTTCGAGGCTTGGGTCTGGCGAACGGAAGCTCACAATCCCTCTTTCGGCTTCGGGTAGCGCTGGCCAGCGCGTGTCTGCTCGGCGCCGGTGTGGCGAGCCTCGCGGGCGTCCTCGGAACGGGGGAATTGCCGGCCCGGCTGCTTCGCGCTGTGCTGGCAGCGGTCGCCACGAGTCTCGCGGTCTATTTCTGGGCGCGGGGGTATGTCACCTCTCAGATCACGCCCTGGCTCGCCGCCGCCGACCAGAGCGAGGCGCTCCGTGTGAGAAACGAAGCCTTGGAGGCTGCGAACGAGGTGCTCGAGCAACTGTCGATCACGGACGGGCTCACCAAACTCCACAACCATCGCTTTTTTCAGGAGCAACTCGAGCGGGAGATCCGTCGCGCGCGTCGCACCGGCGAGGCCTTGGCCATGCTCATCTGCGACATCGACGACTTCAAGGCTCTGAACGACCGACAGGGACACAAAGCCGGCGACGAGCTTTTGATGGGCCTCGCGAACAAACTCAGTGAATGCGTCCGGGAGACCGACCTTCTCGCCCGCTACGGCGGCGAAGAGTTCGTGATCCTCGCCGCGCATACCGACCTCGAAGGCGGTATCCGGGTGGCGGAAAAAGTACGCACCGTCGTCGAGAATGAGGACTTCTTCCTCGATGGCGCCGAGGTTCCGACGAACATCACCGTGTCCATCGGAGTCGCGGAGTTCCGCGGCGACCGCGGCGGATTTTTCCGTGCCGCGGACCAGGCGCTCTACCGCGCCAAGGCCACCGGAAAAAACTGCGTGGTTGCGGACGGGATCTGAGTTTTCAGCCATCCTCGGGCGATGACCAAAGTCGTTGCCCTCACCGGCGGCATCGGTACGGGAAAGAGCACGGTCGCGCGCATGCTCGTCGCGCTGGGCGCCCGCCTGGTCGATGCCGACGCGATCGTCCACGAGCTTCAGGCGAAGGGCACCCCGCTGCTTCGAGAGATCGAGGCTCACTTCGGCGCCGAGGTGATCGACGAGGACGGTGAGCTCGATCGCGCGGCACTGGGCGCCATCGTCTTTCGCGACGCGTCCGCCCGGAAAGCGTTGGGCGCGTTGGTACATCCGCCGGTCCGGCGAGAAATGCGCGCGCGCGTCGACCGGGCGATCGACGAGGGCGTCCCCCTCGTCGTCGTCGACATTCCCCTCCTTTTCGAAGGCGGACACGACCCGAAGAACAACCCGCTTCGCATCGAAGCGACGATCCTCGCCTATGCGCCGCGCTCGTTGCAGGTCGAGCGGCAAAAGACGCGCGACGGTGCCAGCGAGGACGAGGCGATGCGGCGCATCGACGCGCAGATGCCCATCGAAGACAAACGGCAGCTCGCCGACTACGTGATCGACAACGCGGGAAGTCTCCGCGAGACCGAGCACCAGGTTGAAGCGCTCTACGCGGAGCTCACGAAGTCTGCTCCCGACGAATCGCGGCCTTGAGGCTTGTGGCGAATTCCGAGGCCACCGCGACGGCATCTCCCCGATCGGCGGCTCGCGCGATGCGGTCGACGAACGCGCTCCCGACGACCACACCATCCGCGTAGCGGCCGACCTCGGCCGCTTGCTCCGGTGTCGACACGCCGAAGCCCACGCATACCGGACCGTCGGTCACGCCCCGAATGCGCGCGACCGCGGCTTCGATCCCGCTGGCCAACTCTTGTCGCGCCCCGGTGATGCCGGTCAGCGACACGTAGTAGAGGAAGCCCCGCGTCGCATCGGCCAGCAGACGAAGGCGCGCGTCGGTCGTGGTGGGCGTCGCGAGAAGAACCGCGTCGATGCCAGCGCTTGCGCACGCCGCGTAGAAGGCCTCGCCTTCCTCCGGCGGGAGATCCGGGATGATCACGCCGTCGACGCCGGCTCTCGCCGCCGCTTCCGTGAACCCCGCCGCACCCATCGAGAGGAAGGGGTTCGCGTATCCCATCAACAGAAGCGGTGTCGATACTTCGCGCCGGAGCTCGGCAACCATGCCGAGTACCCGACGCAGCGAGGTGCCTCCCCGGAGCGCGCGTTCGCTCGCTTGCTGGATGACGGGTCCCTCGGCGACCGGATCGGAAAACGGGACGCCGATTTCCAACAGATCGGCACCCGCATCGACGAGGCCTCGAAGTACGGCGAGGCTCGTCTCGAGGTCGGGATCGCCCGCGGTGACGAAGGGAACGAGTGCGCGCTCGCCGCGCTTCCGAAGCTCGTCGAAGCGGCGCCCGATGGTGCTCATCCTTCGGTCTCGCCCTGAAGGATCGCTCGGACTTGCGGCGCGTCTTTGTCACCGCGACCCGACAGATTGAGGATCACGCGGCAGTCCTCGCCGAGCCGAGCACCTTCCCTTCTCAGGTAAGCCACTGCGTGCGCGGATTCGAGCGCGGGAATGATGCCCTCGACCCGCGACAAGAACTGAAACGCGGAGAGGGTTTCTGCATCGTCCGCACTCTCGTAGGTGACGCGGCCCGCGTCACGCAGGAACGCGTGCTCGGGCCCGACCCCCGGGTAGTCGAGCCCGGCGGAGATCGAGTGTGCCGGAAAGATCTGTCCATCGTCGTCGGCCAACACGACCGTGCGCTGGCCGTGGAGCACACCCGGCACGCCGGTGCCCAGCGTCGCTCCGTGGCGCCCGCTCGTAATGCCCTCCCCTCCCGGCTCGACGCCGACCATCGCGACGCCGTCGTCTTCGAGGAACGGATGGAACAGCCCGATTGCGTTCGAACCGCCGCCGACACAGGCGACGAGCAGATCAGGAAGCCGACCCTCGAGATCGAGAAACTGCTGTCGCGCCTCGACACCGATCACACGCTGGAAGTCTCGAACCAGCGTCGGGTACGGATGCGGACCCATGACCGAACCGATGCAGTAGTACGTGGTCGCGATATTCGTCACCCAGTCCCGCATCGCTTCATTGATCGCGTCCTTGAGCGTTCGCGAGCCGCTGCTGACCGAGTGCACCTTCGCTCCCAGGAGCTCCATCCGAAACACATTGAGCGACTGGCGCGCGACATCCTCCTCGCCCATGTAGACCTCGCAGTCGAGATCGAGGAGTGCGCAAGCCGTGGCCGTCGCGACGCCGTGTTGACCGGCGCCAGTCTCCGCAATGACGCGCTGTTTCCCCATGTGACGCGCGAGCAGCGCTTGCCCCAGCACGTTGTTGATCTTGTGGGCGCCGGTGTGCGCGAGGTCCTCCCGCTTGAGATAGATCTTGGGACCGAGCTCGCGGCTCAACCGGCTCGCGAAATAGAGCGGTGTCGGCCGTCCGGCGTACGAGGTGAGGAGTTCTTTCAACTCGCGCTGAAACGCCGGCTCGCCGCTCACGCGCGGGTAGGCCTCGCGCAGCTCGTCGAGGGCCGCGATCAGGGTCTCGGGCACGTATCGTCCGCCGTACTCTCCGAAGCGCCCCGCGCTGTCGGCTTCGCTGCGCAGTCCGCGAATCATGTCCCCGCCACCTCGCTCTTGTGCACCGCTTCCACAAAGGCCCGCATCCGCGACGGACTTTTGCGGCCGTCGGGGTCTTCGACACCACTCGCGACGTCGACACCCCAGGGCGGTGTATCCGCCAGCGATTCGAGGGCGCCTCCGACGTTTTCCGGCGTGAGACCGCCCGCGAGAAGAACCCGTGCTTCCCCTTCGAGCAAAGGACGCGCGTCCTCCCAATCCCAGGCGCTGCCGGTTCCGCCGCCGCCTGAAGGATGATCGAGTAGCAAGACCGCCCCCGGATAGCGGTGGGCGGCGTCCACAGCCGCACCCCGCAGCGCCTTGATGACCGGAAGTCTCTGCCGTGCGACGAACTCCGGGGACTCGTCGCCGTGGAGTTGCACCCAGTCGACCGGGACCTGAGCGAGCACTTCCGCAATGCGGGTTTCGGTCGCGTCGCGAAACAGCGCGACGCGCAGCGCCTGCCCATCGATCGCCACTGCGATATCGCGCGCCGCCTTCGGGTCGAGACATCGTTTCGATTCCGGAACGAAGTTCAAGCCGACGAGACCCGCTCCGGCGGCCACCGCCGCACGCGCGTCGTCGACACTGCGCACGCCGCAAATTTTGACGACGGTCAAGAGTGTCCTCGCAAGCGTCGCAACGCCTCGCCCGGATCGTCTTCTCGCATCAGCGATTCGCCCACGAGAAACGCCCGGGCTCCGGCTCTTTGAAGTCGATCGATATCGGCGGCGGTGTGAATACCGCTCTCTGCAACGAGCAAGACGTCCTCGGGAATACCCGGAGCCAGTCGCTCCGTCACCTCGAGATGGGTCTCGAACGTGCGCAGATCGCGGTTGTTGATGCCGAGAAGCGTCGCGCCGACCCCTCGTGCGGTTGCGAGCTCTCCCTCGTCGTGCACTTCGACCAAGACGTCGAGCCCGCGCGAGCCGGCGTAACCGTGCAAATCCGCAAGCGCGTCCCGCTCGAGCGCCGCGACGATCAGCAGCACGGCGTCGGCCCCGAACACCCGTGCCTCATCGATCTGGTAGCGGTCGATCGTGAAATCCTTGCGCAGAATCGGCAGCGCGACTCGGCTTCGGACGCGTTCCAGAAAATCGAGATGTCCGCCGAAGTAGTGCTCATCGGTCAGGATCGAAAGAGCGGCGGCGCCGCCGGCAGCGTACGCGTCGCCGCAGGCTTCGGGGTCGAAGTTCGGTCGAATCTCCCCGCGGCTCGGCGAGCGCCGTTTGATTTCCGCGATGATCGCCGGCGCGTCGCCGCTCTCGAGAGCGTTGCGGAACCCTCGACAAGGCGCGGCGTCAGCGGCTGCTTTCGCGAGTTCGCGGGGGCTTCGAACCCGTTTGGCCGCCGCCACCTCCTCGCGTTTCCGCTCGAGGATTTCACCCAGCACGCTCATCTGCGCGCCGCTTCTCGGGTGTGGGCGATCAGCGCTTCGAGCTTGGCGTGGGCCGCACCGGATTCGAGGCTGTTCCGGGCCATGGCGAGCCCCTCTTCGAGGGACCCGGCCCGTCCCGCCGCCCAGAGCGCCCCGGCGGCGTTCAGCGCGACAATCTCACTCGGCGGTCCCAACTCCCCCGACAGCACCCGGCGCGCGATGTCCGCGTTCTCCTCCGCCGATCCGCCGCGCAGGTCGGCGGCGCGCACGCGTGCGAGGCCGAGCTCTTCGGCATCGACGTCTCGAACCGAGACGGATCCGTTCTCGAGGAACGCAGCTTGGCTCGGTCCCGTGGTCGATAGCTCGTCGAGTCCGTCGTGGCCGTGCACGACGAGCGCGCGCTCGCATCCGAGTTCGCCGAGCGCCGCGGCGATGACCTCGACCAGGTGCGGAGCATAGACGCCGAGAAGCTGCCGTTTCACGCCGACCGGATTGAGAAGCGGACCGAGGCAATTCATGATCGTCCGAATCTTAAGCGCTTCGCGGACCCCGGCCACGTGGCGCATCGCCGGGTGGGCTCGTCTGGCGAAGAAAAAGCCGATACCGATCTGCGACGCGATATCCGCGGAGACGGCGACCGGCAGATCCGGTGCGACGCCCAATGCCTCCAACACGTCGTAGCTGCCGCATCGACTCGACGCCGCGCGATTGCCGTGCTTGACGACGGTGGCTCCCGCCCCGGCGACGACGAACGCGGCGACGGTTGAAATATTGAAGGTCGACGCCCCGTCTCCACCCGTGCCACAGGTATCGACGGCGTCGGGCACCGGAAGCGGCGCGGTGTCGGCTTTGGAGCGACAGGCGCGCGCCGTCGCCACGATCTCGGAGACGGATTCGCCCTTGGTGCAGAGTGCGGCAAAGAGACCGGCGATTTCCGCGTCCGATGCCTCGCCTTCCATGATGGCGGTGAAGGCCGCCTCGAGCACCGCGGCCGGAACGTCTTGCCGCGCGGAGGCGAAGCGAATCGCTTCGGCGAGACTCACGCCGCCCTGCCGCAAGAAGCGAGAAAATTCCCGAGGAGGTCCTTGCCGACCTGCGTCAGGACCGACTCGGGATGGAACTGCACGCCCTCGAGGGGCAGTGACCGGTGGCGCAGCCCCATGATCTCTCCGTCGTCGCTCTCCGCCGTGATCTCGAGCTCCGCGGGTACGGAATCGCGCGCCACGACGAGGGAGTGGTAGCGCGTCGCAGTAAAGGGCTTCGGCAGGCCGCGAAACACTCCGGAGCCGTCATGACGGATCGGCGACGTCTTGCCGTGCATGAGTCGGCCGGCCCTCACGATCTTCGCACCGAAAGCCTGACCGATCGATTGATGACCGAGGCATACACCGAGAAGTGGAATGCCGGCCTCTCCAAACGCCGCAACCGCAGCCAGCGAGACTCCGGAACCCTCGGGACGCCCAGGCCCCGGCGAGATCACGACGCCCTCCGGCCGCCGCTCGACCAGGGCTTCGATCGGTTCGTCGTCGTTGCGCACGACCCCGACGTCCGCACCCAATTCCGACAGGTACTGCACCAAGTTGTAGGTGAAGGAATCGTAGTTATCGATCATCAGGATGCGGGTGGGACTCAATCGAGTCCCTCCCGTGCGAGATCGATGGCCTGGATCAGCGCCCGCGCCTTGTTCATCGATTCTTGATACTCGTCCTCGGGCTTCGAATCCGCGACGATCCCGCCTCCGGCCTGCAGATGAATATTCCCGTCCTGGACCAACATCGTCCGGATGGCGATCGCCATATCCATATTTCCGGAAAAACCGATGTAGCCGACGCAACCTCCGTAAGGCCCGCGCCGCAAGTGCTCGAGCTCGTCGATGATCTCCATCGCGCGCACCTTCGGGGCTCCCGACAACGTGCCGGCTGGGAAGGTCGCGCGCAGAAGGTCGAGCCAGTCCGCGTCGCCGCGCAGCTCACCCTGCACGTTCGACACGAGGTGCATCACATGGGAATAGCGCTCGACGACACCGTATTCGTCGACCTTCACCGTTCCCGTTTCCGCGACTCGCCCCACGTCATTTCTTCCGAGATCGACCAGCATCAGATGCTCCGCGAGCTCTTTGGGATCGGCGCGCAAGTCGCTTTCGAGCGCCGCATCGTGTTCCGGCGTCTCGCCGCGCGGACGCGTGCCCGCGATCGGACGCACGTGGACGGCGCCGTCTTCGAGACGCACCAGGATCTCCGGTGACGAGCCGATCAAGATCGGGCCGTTCAAGCGTAGAAAGAAGAGATAGGGGCTCGGGTTGATCTTGCGCAGTTGGCGGTAGATCAGCAGGGGCTCGGTTTGGAGCGGCATCCGGAAGCGCTGGGACAGCACGACCTGAAAAATGTCACCCGCCTCGATGTACTGCTTCGCCGCTTGCACCATCTCGCCGTAGGACTCCGGCGTCTCGCTCTTCGCAACGTCCATGGGGACCGTCGCCGGCCCGAACGATTCTTGGCGTCGGGGCTCGCGAATTTTCCGCACGATCGAATCGATGGCCGCCACGGCCGCGTCGTAGCGCTGGCCGGGGTCGTCGCCTTCCTCGAGTAGAACGTCGCGCACGATCAACGCGCGGTGCTTGACGTTGTCGTAGACGACGACGCTCTCGGGCAGAACAAACCACGCATCGGGAAACGAGAGCTCATCCGGGTTGCCGTCGGGAATGTCCTCGACGAACCGCACCCAGTCCCACGCGATGGCCCCCACGGCGCCGCCGGCGAACCGAGGGAGCGGCTCTCCGGGCAATGCGACCCGTCGCATATCCGCCAGTCGCCGACGGAGCGCGACCAGCGGGTCTCCGCTGACGGGCTCGCGCTCGGTGCGACCGTGGCTCGTCCAGGTAACCTCGCCCTCTGCGGCGCGAAAGATCGCTCGAGCGCCGACGCCGATAAAGCTATAGCGCCCCCACTTCTCCCCGCCCTCGACGGACTCGAACAGGAAAGACGTGCGGCCGTCATCGAGCCGCTGAAACAGGGATACCGGCGTCTCGGTGTCGGCGAGAATCTCGCGGACAACGGGGATGAGATTGCCCTGGCGGGCGAGTTCGCAGAACTCTTCGCGGCTCGGCCGCAGCACGAAACCTCCGATCCGCAAAAAAAGTGCTTAGAATTCAGGTTGTTAGCAAACCCTTGGGAGGGGTCAACTACACCCGCCCGCTACTCGAGGCGCGTGGTATCGCGTCGCAAGCGGCTTCCTCCGCTCTGGAAGGGACGGACCGTATCGTCCCCCAACCCGATCAACCGGTAGGAAAGGTTGAAGTCGAATCCCCGGGAGCGGTTGTCTTCGGCTTCGAGCCGCACCGCCCAGCAGCGGCACTTCGACAGGTATTCCAATCCGAAGCGGTTCGAGAGCGAGAGATTTTGCTCGAAGGAGTAGGCGCCGTTGTAGGTCACGGCCCAATTTCGTGTGATCGCGACTCGGGAATAGAGGCTTACCTGATTCACCCGAGTGAAATTGTCTTCAAACTCGTCGAACCGCTCGTCGTCGAAACGGAACGCCTCGAAGAACGGCGGAATGTCGCGCAAGAACCGGTAGTGCACCGAGAGATCGTGACCGGCCTCGTGGGACCAGCCCAACCGGAAGAGGCCCTCGCTTACCCGCTGCTCGCCCAAGTCGTAGCCGAAGTTGAAGCGCGAGCTGAAGCCGCCGCCGGGGTAGACCGTCCCGTCGATGAGCGCCGATCCGAACTCGTCCTCGGACAGGTCGTATTGCGTCGATAACGAGAGGTCGGCGAGCAGGCGCGCCACACCGTCGTCCTCGGTATCCGCGTAGAGGCGATTTCCAACGCCTACGGTGAGTGCGTTGAGACTGTCGATCCGGTCGGAAGGATCTCGCGTGATGTTGTAGAGCTCGAGCTGACGGATGCGATCCTGCAGAACGCTTCCGGCCGGCGAGAACAAGGGGTTGTTGCTCTGCGAGACACTACTCACGCCGGTGTAGGCGATTCTCGGCTCGACGAGATGCAGGGTGGGCGTGTCCGAGAAAGGCAACTCGAGCACCCGCCGCAAGCGCGTTCGCACATCGAGCTGACCGGTGATCAGGTGGCGCGCATCGTCGCTCTTCTCGCGCGTGTGATAGAACGTTCCGTGGTAGCCGAGCTCCGGTGTGACCTCGACGAGATCTGCGAGTCGCACGGGGTAGGACAACCGCGGATTCACCCGCAACCGATGCCCGCGATCCGCAAGGGGTTCGCCTTCCTGGAAGCGCCCGTCCCCCTCCGGCCCCAACGGGAAGTCGTCGCCGTTGTTGTCCGCCCCATCGAACAATCCCATGCCGTTTCGCTCTTCGGCCGTCGGTATCCCGTCGATGCCGGTGTCGATGAATTGATCATCGACCGCGACCATCCCGCGCAGCGCCTCTTCGGCTCGCTGCCGGGACCAAAAGTGCGCGTAGTCGACGTCAACGGCGGCGAGGAGACCATCGAGGAGAGGGTGAACGGGAAGCTGTGGCGTCGACAGCGCGACGTTGGGCGCGCGCTGAAGCAAGAAGCGATCGCGATCGAGGTCGTCCGGATTCTGCTGATCGTCGGCGAACCACACCCCCCCGTGGACCGAAATGCGATCGTGCTCGCCGAAGTGCCTCTCGACAAACACGCGCGACTCCAGGAACCGGTCGTTTTGGTAGTCGGAGAACTCTTTGAAATCGAAGGAGTAGAGGTTGTCCGAGAACAAGCGCGCGTCGACCTTGAGCCGCCAGTCCCAGGGGAGATCCTGATCGTGGGCCCAGTCGATTCCCCACCGGTTGCGATCGAACGGCGTGGAGGGATCGTCTTCGTCGGTATCGGTATCGCGGATGTAGGAGAGGAACAGATCCGAACGCCCGCGTTCACCGAACACGTGCTCGACCTCGAGTTTGTGCATGAACCCGCGCTTCGCGAGCCAGCTTGGCGTGTACGTGACGTTCAGGTCGTCGCGAGCCGCCCAGAACAGCGGCAAGCCGAAATCGCCTCCGCTTCGGCTCGAGGAATTGATTTCGGGGAACAGCAAGCCCGTCTGCCGTTCCGTCTTGAGCGGGTAGATCATCCACGGCAACCAAAGGACCGGAACGCCGAGGATCTCGAAGGTCGTGTTCCGCGCGGTGCCGTATCCACCGACTTCGAGGTCGGCGCGCTGTGCGCGGATCTGCCAGGGTTGCCGCGATTCCTCGGGACAGCGGCAGGAGGTGAACGTCCCGTCCTCAAACGTGTACCGATCTTCGCCGATGCGGCGGACCTCTTTCCCCGTCATCTGCAGCTCGGAATCTCGCGCGTCGAGCCGCCCGTCGAGCACGAGCCCTTCGAAGGTGTCCACGTCGAACTGCACGGAATCCGCGAAGAGCGTGTCACCGCCGTCGACGACAACGACGTTCCCGACCGCTACGCCGCGACGGGTCGTGTTGTTGAACGTCATCCAGTCGGCCGTCAGCGATCGGTTCGGGTGCGTGATGCGGACGTTGCCCCGCGCGACATAGAGATCGCGCTTGCGGTCGTACTCGACCGAATCCGCGGTCAGATCGAAGGGTTCGTCGGTGTCGACGTGTTGCGCCGCGGCGGGAGCGCTAGCCGCGAGAACGCCCGTGAGAACGAGACCGGCCAAAACCGAGGCCACACATCGCCACGCAGCTCGCAGGGAGCTCCCCGGATTGCGCCAGAGGGTTCGTATGCGCCCGCCGCATACCGGCGCGCGACGAGAAGTTTCGCGGCGTTTCATGGTCGAGAACCGCGGGCACACTACCCCACCGGTTCGAGTAATCGCAAGTGGATCGGAGAGTTACGCCGCGACCTGCCACTTGCCGCGAAGAACTAGGCCCCGTCGCGAAGCGCTTCGAGGGCCGCCAGGTCGGGAATGATCAGATCGTCTTCTGCCAAGTAGAGGAGCTTGCGGTCGAAGAGCGCCGCCAGCGCGCGATGAGCCGCGGGGAGATCGACGCCGCAGGCACCGGCGAGCTCGCGCAGGTTCGTGTGCGCGCGCGGCGGATCCTGCCGCGGGTCGACCTGCAGGGCCAGCTGACCGACGAGTTGACGG
The DNA here is from genome assembly GCA_965223705.1 of Myxococcota bacterium. Classification (GTDB taxonomy): domain Bacteria; phylum Myxococcota_A; class UBA9160; order UBA9160; family UBA6930; genus UBA6930. The sequence goes on from OZ245015.1 coordinate 2,568,977, forward strand.
ATGACCTCGGTGTCGGCCGGCGGGTGGTGCAATGGCTGTGCGATTCGCTCGGCGAGTGCGCGCATCATCCCCGCCGCCACCTCGGGCGCCTCGCGCAACATGGTGTCGAGATCGTCAGCGCCGAGGCGCACGAGCTCGCTCCCACGCGTCGCGATGGCCGTACCCACGCTTTCGGTGGTCCCGAGCAGGACCTGCTCCCCAAAAACCGCTCCCCGATGGAGTCGCTTCGGTCTTCCGAGAATGCGAAGCTCGATCTCGCCCGTGCGGACTAAGTAGGCGTATTCGCAGGGCTCTCCCTCTCGGCAGATAACGTCACCGGGGGCGAAGCGGCAGAGGTGGGACGCGATCGCCGCGAGGGCGCTAGGACTGCGTGCCTCGGTGTGCACCATTCCGTGAGTTTTCGTCCGATAGGAAGGCGCCCTTGAGACTGCGTGCAAAACGCATCATCGAACCGCCGCCAGGGACTCGACCAGCTCGTCCCACGAGACGACGCCGAAGTGGACAGAATCGATACGGCCCTCGCCGTCGATGACGAAGAGCGCGGGAAAGCCGAGCGCCCCGTAGCGCTGGGCGAGGGCCTCGTCGCCGAGGAGGATCGGGTAGGCGATCCCCTGCTCCTCGGCGAACGCCGCGACCACGTCGGGCCCCTCGTGGTCGACGGAGATGCCGACGAGTCGGACCCCTTCGGGCCCGTACTCCTCGAGCGCTCGGTTGAGCACCGGAATCTGCCCCACACACGGCGCGCACCAAGTGGCCCAAAAATCGACGATCAGCGGCGCGCCGCGGAAATCCTCGAGACGGTGAACCTCGCCTTCGAGCGTCGCGAGCTCGAAGGGGGGCGCCTCTTTCGGCGGGGCCGTCCAGGACGCGGGCTCTTCGCCACATCCCAGCGCGGCCAGGGACACGGCCAGTAGCAGGACCCCCGGCCTCAAAGGAGCGCGCTTTCCGCGGCCTCGACCAACCGGTTCATGAACGAGAAGTAGCTGTTCAGCGCCGTGAGCCGGTTCGTCAGCACCAGGAAGCCGACTCCGACGAGAAGACATCCGGCGACGACTTCCACGACTCGAAAGTGCGGGCGGATCCGCTCGAACCATCGCAGGAAGAGATCGAGGCTGTAGCCCGCGAGAAAGAACGGGATGCCCAAACCCGCTGAGTAGACGGCTAGGAGCAGCATCCCCTGGTAGACCGTGTCGCGTCCTCCGGCGACGGTCAGGATGCCCCCGAGAATCGGACCGACACACGGCGACCAGCCGAACGCGAAAGCGGCGCCCACGAGAAACGTGCCGAAGAAGCTCTTCGGCTTGAATTGCTGTCCGAAGCGAGCGTCTCGGTACAACCACGCGATCGGCAGCCAACCGACGAGATGAAGTCCCATCAGGATGATGATGAGACCGGCGATCTGAACGGCGGAGATCGAGACGCCGAGAACCGTGACGCGCCAGGTGGCGAGGACGTGCCCGACCGCCGTGGCTGAGGCTCCCAGCGCGATGAAGATGACCGAGAACCCCAGGACGAATCCCAAGCAGCCGAGCAGCACACGCCGTCGATCGACCGAGGGGGCATCGGGCCCTTCTTTCAGATCGTCGACCGACAAGCCGGAGATCAGCGACAAGTACGCCGGCATGAGCGGCATCACGCAGGGCGACAGGACGGAGAGTATGCCGGCGACGAGCGCGCCGAAGAGACTCGCTAGCGAGAGGGGATCATCCATGGCGATGTGGGTACGAGGCTAGCGCGCGTCGGGTTATGGAGCGCGGGCTCGGAGGAAGACCTCCGAGCCCGCGACAGCGCAGCCTAAAAGGTCTCGGACTCGAAGGTGTCGGCGCGATAGCCGCCGCTCGCCTGGCCGAGTTCCTGCTCGATCTGCATGTGCTCCGGCGATTTGCCGATGAACACCAGCGACTGCTCCCGGCGGATGTGCGCCGGCGTGACGACATAGTCACCGAGCAATGCGGCGTTGATGATCGGGCCGGACACTTCTTGGTCGCCTCCCGATGCGGCCCACGCCAGACCTGCGACGACGCTCCCGCCCGCCGCGTAGAGCAGCTTGGCAGGCGCGTACACGAGCGATGCAACTCCGGAGCCGACCCCGATGCCCACATCCCGAGCGTATTCGTTCGCCGACGCCTGGATCGGCAACCCGCAGAGCGCCACGACGGCCAGTCCGGCCGCCAAGCGCCGGCCGTAACCCATTGCGTTTCGTTTCACGTTGTCCCTCTCTGCCGCGGGCGGATTGCTCCGGCATTCCCACGACGTGTTTTCGAGTCGAGTGGGCGTCACGAGTGTGACGACGCTTTCGATTCGATTCCCCCGCAGAAGAATGTCGGAATAAAGAACCGAGAGGTCAAGGCAGTCGCCTAGAACAAACGACGAGAATCGAGCAGCAACGTCACCGGTCCGTCGTTCACCAACGACACCTCCATCTGCGCCCGGAACTTTCCGGTGACTACCGTCACACCTTTGCGTGTCGCCCGCTCGACGACAGCGTCGACGAGAGGCGCCGCGACCTCGGGCGGCGCGGCTTCCGAAAACGAAGGCCGGCGCCCGCGCCGAGCATCACCGAGAAGCGTGAACTGGGACACCACCGTCAGCGAACCGCCGGTGTCGAGGAGCGAGCGGTTCATCGCGCCCGCGTCGTCGGCAAAGACGCGGAGGCGAACGAGCTTGTCCGCGAGCCAATGCGCGTCGGATTCGACGTCACCCCTCGCCACACCGACGAGAGCGAGCAGACCCTCGTCTTGAGCCGCGACTTCCGCGCCGTCGACGCGAACGCGGCACTGCGAGACGCGCTGCACGACCGCCCGCACGGTCAGATTTCCTCTTGGCTCCAAAAGCGACCGCGGTACGCCGCCTCGCCTTCCGTCCGCAGCACGACGAGTTGACAGATGCGCACCCCGGCGTGGATCTCGAGGGGGTGGCCGGCGACATTGCTCATCTCGAGAACCTGGCGATTCCGCACGCCCGGCTGCACGAACGCAGAGGTCACGTGAATCATCAGACCCAGCCTTGCAAACCGGCTACGCCCTTCGAGAAATCCGCACAGTGACGGGGCCAGGCGAACCACCTCCCGCGTGATTCCGTGGATCGTTTCGCCGGGTGACAGGATGTACGGGCGATCGAGGGGATGGCGCCTCGTGTGGTCGCGAAAGTCGGTGGCGTCGAGTATCGGGATGGTTTCCGATGCCGGTGCCAGGATGCGGATTTCATCGCCCAGCGTGAGATCGATCGACGCGGGGCCGACCTGGTCGGGCTCAAGGGGCGAGATCGCGATGCGACCCGCCTCGATCTCGGCGCGGAGAACGTCTCGAGTCAGCACCCCCATGCGCGGCCGATGTTACCGTACGCGTCCGATACCGAAATGAACGCCGCTCCGAGACATCCCTTTTTTCGACGTCGACACGCCGCGCGTTTGCTGGTCCTCGGACATCGCGGGACCGGCGAGGGTCTGCGCGAGAACACGTTGCCGGCATTTCGAGAGGCGGTCGAACTCGGTGCCGATATCGTCGAGACCGATTTGCATGTCACGCGCGACGGCGTGCCGGTGTTGTGTCACGACCCGGATATCGCACGCACCACGAACGGACGCGGACTCATCGCCGGACTCACGCTCGCCGAACTCGAGCGCTTCGAGACCCACGGCCCGAGAAGCGGCACGCCGAGCCGGATCCCGACGCTGGCCGAGGCTCTCGACGCCCTGCCCGACGCGCGCTGGAACATCGAGATCAAAGATCACCATCCGGAGGCCGCGAAACGCGTGCTCGGCTTCGTCGAGCCGCATGCCGAGCGCGTGCTCCTCACGGCGGGAGACGATGCAATCATGAACCGCCTTCGACAGGCGATCGCCGAAGCGGGTGTGGGCGTGGCCCAGGGCGCCTGCCAGAGCGATGTGATGGCGTTCTTGCGGGCCACGCGGTCGGGTGAAGGAGAAATTCCCGAGGCCCCGATGGCGCTGCAGATTCCCGAGGCGTTTCGGGGAATCACGCTCGTCGATCCCGACCTCGTGACCTTCGCACACGAACGAGGCGTCGAAGTTCACGTTTGGACGGTCAACGAGCCCGACGCGATTCGGCGACTTCGCGACCTCGGGGTCGATGGCATCGTGACCGACGTGCCCGCCGTGGCGCGCGGGATCGCCGATGAACGCTGAAGCGTCGGCCCTCGTAACGCGCCATTTCGAGTTGCTGGTTGCACCCGCTCGCGGCCCGGTCCTCGATCTCGCGTGCGGGCGCGGTCGGCACGCAGCCCCGCTTGCGGAAGCCGGGGCTCGCGTTATCGCGCTGGATCGCAGCGCCGACCACCTCGCCGAGCTGGCGGCCCGCGTTGCCGGCTCTGCCGCGGCCGGCCTCCTCCGGGTCCGCGCCGACCTCGAAGCGAACGACCGGATTCCCCTCCGAGACGGCAGCTGCGGATCGGTGCTGGTCTTTCGGTATCTGCATCGCCCGCTGTGCGGAGAGATCTCCCGCGTACTGCGACCGGGGGGGCTGCTCCTTTACGAGACCTTCACCACCGGGCAACGCGCCTTCGGCGGCGGCCCGCGAAGGCCCGAGTTCCTCCTCGAACCCGGAGAGCTCCCCGAACTGTTTCCGGGGCTCTCCACGGTTTTTTACGACGAGCGCGTCGATGGTGAAGCGGAAACCGCGCTCGCGTCGCTCGTCGCGGAAAAGCCCGGCTGAGACAAGGCCCAGCGTGCGTGCTCGGCGACGAGCGGGTCGTCACTCTCCGCGTGCACTTCGAGAAGCGGACGTAGCCGCGGATCGGCGGAGTTGCCGGCGGCGACCAGCGCGTTGCGGATGAGCCCTCGCCACTTGCTTCGCCGCAAGGCGGTTTTCTTCGTCACCGCGCGCCAGGCGGCCTCGTCGAGCTCGAGGATCCAGCGCAAGGTGGGATGCTCCCAGTCTTCACGCAATGTGAGGCGCCGCCTGAGACCTCCCCGATCCGGTGGCACCCGGCGGCGAGAGCGGCGGTTCCACGGACAGACCTCCTGGCACGCGTCACAACCGAAGACCCAGTCCTCGTGTTTGGCGCGCAGTGCGTCCGGAATCGACCCCCGCTGCTCGATCGTCTGATAGGAGATACAAGCGCGCGCATCCATGACGTAGGGCTCGGGAAACGCGTCCGTCGGACACGCGTCGAGGCACGCCCGGCAGCTTCCGCAGTGGTCGGACATCGGTTCGTCCGGTGGGATCGGCAAATCGGTGAGGAGACAGCCGAGAAACATGTAGGAACCGAGCGTGGGATCGATGATGCAGGTGTTTCGACCGACCCAGCCGATACCGGCGCGAGCGGCGAGTGTCCGCTCGAGGAGCGGCCCGGTATCGACGTAGGCGCGCCAACCGAAGGCCCGGCCCAACCGGGCTTCGAGCGCCGTCGCGACCGCGGCAATCGCGTCGCGCATGACATCGTGGTAGTCGTCGCCACCCGCGTAACGCGCGATCCGCCCCCGGGGCTCGTCACTCCCAGGATTTGAGGGCTCCTCGTGGTCGTACACGAGCCCGAAGCAAATGATGCTTTTCAGATTCGGGAACAACCGGCGCGGATCCATGCGCTCGTCGGCTCGCCGCCCGAGGTAGTGCATGTCGGCCGCGTAACCGCTCGCAAGCCAGTCCCCGAGGAACGCCGTGTCCGGCCCTGGATCGGGCGCCGCGACACCGACGCGGTCAAAGCCCAGGGCCTCCGCAAGCTCGACGATGTGCTCTCGTGCTTCCTTCACCGGACCGCGGGCGCGGACTCGGCGTTTCGCAGGAGGGCCCCGACGGCGAGAAGCAACGTGCACGCGACGCCGTAGGTGATGAGACCGGCTGAATCGTGAAGCCAACCTTCGGTCGCCGCTTTCGAGCCCCAAGCCTCCGCGGCATAGACCGTCGACATGACGCGCGCGAGGTTCCCCGCCATCGCGAGCGGGATGACAGCGATACAGAGTGCGAGCCAGGTCCACCACCGACGGAGGGAAAAGTACGCGAGCAGGACGCCGATGGGCATCAGCGTGATCAGGGATGTCACGCCACTACACGCTTCGGCGACGAAGAGCGACTCCCCGGACGGCAGCAGCAACACGTTGCCCTCGCGGGCGAGGGCCAGGCCGAACGCGTTCGAGGTTTCGACCGCGAGCCACGAGACGAAGAGCTGAAGCTTCACGATGGTCGGGGTAATCCAGTCCGAGGGCGGCGGGATCATGAAGAGCAAGTAGCCCAGGGGAAACGCCAGAGCCCGGAGCCACTCCATCCCGCGAAACCAAGCGACGTAGGCCCAGACGCTGATACAGATGCCCAGTCCGATGAGCGCCGTCTCCGTGGCGGCCAGACCCGCCAGGTAGACCAGCAGCCCGGCGCCCAACCCGACGACGGCCGAGGGCTCGCCCGCAGCCGGCAGGCTGTGCCAACGCGGGCGCTCGCGCAGTGCAGCCCACCAGGCGACGATGGGAACGAGGAATCCGTGGGACAGGTAGTCGACCCTGAACCAGACACCCGCGAGGGCGAAAACCCCCGGCAAGAAGACGACGGCGAGGCCGATCGCCACAACCCACTCTTGTTGACTGAGCGGACGCTTCTGGAAGACCGCTGACGTCGCGTTTTCGGCACTCGCCACGTCGTAGACCCTCGGCAAGTTGCCCACGCGGGTCAAGCGAGAAAACCGCCCGTCGGGGTCCGTCAGAGCGACGTGTTTCGAATTCAAGTCATACTGGAAAGATTCCGACCTAAGAAGACGTGGGTGATACGAATCGCAATCCGCTGGAAATGCGCGGAGCACCGCGCACGGGCGTCGATCTACCCATCGAGATCTTCACCTCGGAATTCGCCGGCTCCCTGCCCGGGCGCACGCGCGACGTCGGCGTCAGCGGGCTGTGCGCGACCACCGCGTCGCCGTTCGCGGCCAAGAGCGTGACCCACGTCGTGATCGGACTTCCCGCAGGCTCCCTGCGCGTCGAAGCCCGCGGGGTCTGGCAGCAGAGCCTCGAAAACGACGACTGTGTGATGACCGGCGTCGCGTTCACCGACACTTCCGAGGAGACGACCCACGCGCTGTGGGACCTGGTCCTCGACGTGGCCAAGGATTTTGCCCGCTTCATTCACAACACGTCCGAGATCAGCGTCGTGGGAATCGAGGGCGCGATGGCGCTCGCCCAGATCACCCGGGTGCGTTCGCTTCCAGCCGGAGCCACGTTGTTCCGCCAAGGCACCTGCGAGCCCGAGGAACGCTCGCTGTTCGTGGTCGACCGCGGCTCCATCGATATCGAAGTCCGCGTACGAGACGCGATCCGTCGGCCCCTCGGCCGCCTCGAACGCGGACGCCTCGTCGGAGGGCTGCCAATGGTCGCAGGTGGCGATCATCCGGAGACGGCGAGCACCGCCGAAGACACGCGTCTCCTCGAAATCGACCCCATGGCCTTTGCCTACATCCAACGCGCCAAACCGTGGCTCGGCCACATCCTCTGTCAGGCGGTCACCCGCTCGTACGCCGAGCGTCTGCAGAAGATGCTCGCGCAGGTTCGCGACTGCTTGTAGCGCGGAATATCCGCCAAAAATGCTATCGATATCGGCCGGCGTCTCGTCGCACGACGCCCAGGAGCGCGCGTGGCCCGAAGGATCTTCTCCCGAATTCGCGAAGCCCTTCGCCGGTACTTCGTCGCCGGCATCCTCGCGTTCGCGCCGATCGGGATCACCATCTGGGCGCTCGCGTGGATTATCGAGCGCCTCGACAACCTGATTCTGCCGCGCCTGATCGACCTGTTCTTTCCGGCGATTCAAGACCCGCCGCGAATCCCACTCCTCGGGGCGCTCTTTACACTGCTGGTCATCTTGCTGTTCGGCGTGATCGCCCGGCACTTCTTCGGCCTCGAGCTCGTTCGGCTCGGGGAACGACTTCTGCGCCGCGTTCCGGTTGCGCGCTCGATCTACGGCGGGGTCAAACAACTCGTCGAAGCGATTTTCACCGGGAGTCAAGCGACGAGCTTTCGGCGCGTCGCGATCATCGAGTACCCGCGCCGGGGGCTGTACGCGCTCGCCTTCGTGACGGGACCGGCACGGGGCGTCATTCAGGCAGCGCACGACGAAGCCCTCGTGAACTGCTTCGTGCCGACGACGCCGAATCCCACGTCGGGTTTCTACCTGCTCATACCGAGAGACGAACTGATCGAAATCGACATCAGCGTCGAGGACGCTTTCAAACTCGTGATGTCGGCCGGTCTGGTCTACCCGGGCGAAGGGGACGCCGTCAAGACTCCGCCCGCTCCTGAATTGCCCGCCACAGGAAGTACAGACCCAACGCAAGCGTGATCCCGGCGCCGACGCGGTTGAACATGATGTATTCCATGTCGGGATTGAACCAGCCGTCGTAGACGAACCAGACACAGAATGCGAGAAGGACGACCGGCAGGAAGAACGGGTTGTCGAAGGGAGTCGGAGCGTACTCTTCGTCCGGTTCGGCTTCCGCTGCGCCTCGGGAATCCCGCTCTACTTCCGACGGATCTGCCATGCGGCGACCTTAGCAAACGCGCCGCGGCGCAGGGCCTGCTAACGCTCGATGTGGACTTTCACGTCGAGGGGGATCCGGAGGTCTTCTTCCTCTGCAGTGGCGATCAGGCGCCGCAAGGTCGGCGAAAGCGCATCCATTCGAAGCGATAGCTCGAGGCGGACCCGGCCCTCCGGCATCGGCGTCTGGCCGGGGTCGGATTGGAACGAGATCTGCGATGAAAAACCGCCGAAGCTGCCCACGTGGGCGTCTTCGGGTTTCTCGTCGAGGTCCTCTCCGTCGAACAGGGAGTCGATGCCGCTGCTGTCGCGAAGTTCACCACCGGGCTCCTCGAAGACTTCTTCGGGGGCAGCCGTCGGGGGCAGCGGCGCGTGCTGCCTGAGCTCTTCAAAGGATTCGGAGAGTCCATCCGAGATGGCGTCGTGGTCGTCTTCGGCAGCCTCGTCGTCCGCAGCCAGCGGCGGCAACGTGGGCGGGTCTTCCGGATCCTCGGCGGGTTCAGGGCTCGCGATCTCCGCCTCGAAGCTCGGTTCGGAGCTCACGAGCTCGGCGCCGAAGCTGAAATCGAGGGCGGGGTTGTCGAGCGCGATGGGCTCGACCAAGGCTTCCTCTTCCGGGCTTTCCCCAAGAGAGGGCTCGGACGGCGCGAGCATCGCGAATCCGGTTTCCTCTTCCGCATCGGCGCCATGTACCTCGAGCGGCTCCGGGGGATCGACGGGGTCGACGTCCCGGGAAAGGCTCGCCAACAAGTCCGCCGCGTCGTCGGCGACGCCGTCGTGGTCGTGCACCTCCGCCAACATCTCCGCGGCGGCGGGAACTTCTCGTGCGGGCTCTTCTTCTGGAGCTTCGAGGGTGGCCAACCCGGGGTGGGTGTCCACCTCGACGAGCAGCTCGGGTGCTGCGTCGGATTCTTCTACGGGTGCAGCGTCCTCGAGCGCCTCGGCGCTGACCGTCAGCTCGAAGCCTTCGATCGAAACCACGTCGCCGGCGTGGAGTTGGCGCTCGGTGATCTTCTCGCCGTTCACGAACGTGAAGTTGATCGACTCCAGATCGCGCACCCAGAAGCCCGTCGGGGTCCGCTCGAGTTCCGCGTGACGGCGCGAAATCTTTGGATCGGCGAGGACGATGTCGCACCCCGACGTACGTCCGATCACCATGACGGGGCGCTCCCAGAGGATCTGTCGAGGCGGCTCGCCGTCGCGCCGAACGGTCACGGTGGCCTCGTCGCTTCCCTCGGCCGGGGCTGTCCCCAGGTCGTGCGCCACGGCGGGCTCCGGCTGGGCGGATTCTTGCCGATGGCCCGGCTTCGACGCCGGGTTCTCCTCCGCGATCGCCGGCTCGGGAGCCTCGAGGGATGTGAAATCGAAAATGTCCGCTTCGGGGCCACCTTCGTCGCCCGTAGGCTCCGCCTCACCCAGGGCGCTCGCGACGGGAAACGCAACGTCGGCTTCGGCTACGTCGGACGATTCGGGAAACTCCAATTCGATATCCGAAGCGCCAATCGCCGCCGGCGCGTCTCCGGCAAGCGCGGCACCCGAAGTCAGCTCCTGCATGAACGCGTCAGCGGCCGCTCCGGTTCCCGTGTCGTTCGGGGGCGCGATGGGCGCGAGCGGCTCGGAATCGGCTGCGCCCGCAACGGCCGGAAAGTCGTCGAAGTCATCCGGCGTCTCGGATGCTTCGGCGCCGGCGGGAAAGAGCTGGGTCGCGTGCTGGGGATCGAGCCCCGGTGCCTCGGGCGGCGTCGCCGGTTCGGCAGGCGGATCCGGATATTCGACCGTGATCTGGTGCTTTCCGATGATGAGCTCGTCGTCAGGCCCGAGATCGACCTGATCGGCGCGCACGCCGTTCACGAAGCAACCGTTCTCGCTGCCGCCGTCGATCAGACGTACGCGGTCGCCCTCTCTCGTGAGCTCGGCGTGGGCCCGACTCACGGAGAGATTGTTGATCACGATGTCGTTGTCTTTGCGGCGCCCGATACGGAGCGTGTCGCCGTCGAAAGGAACGGTCTGGAGGAGACGGCCCTGAAACAAAACTCGAATGATCGGCGAACTCATCCGTACACAACCTCCCGGGATCGGACGTTCACCGGAACTCTTCGCTCGCACGGGGTGGAAACTTGACCGAGGTCACCAAAGAACCCAGGGGCCGAGGATCCGATTACACCTCAGCAGGACGCAACAAAGATGCAATCTCGCGGACGTGGGGATCTCGAATGCCGAGGCGCCTGAGCGCGCGGTCCAATTCCCGCACGTAGTCGTCGTTGCGACCACTCGGCCCTGTCGACGAAGCGACCTGGCGCGCGATGTCTCGAGAAGGTGCCGCGCCCAGATAGTTCGGATTCGCTTCCGTCGCGCGGTAGACGAGAGCGGGGCGTCGCCCCCGCGCTGCAGAAGAGCCGCCCGCCACCGGACGCAGCAGCTCGACATCGCGCCATTCCCGCGCGTAGCCGCCTTTCTCGCGGTAGTCGAGCGCTTCCAGTATGGCTGCAGCGTCTTCGCGCGCGACCTCGAACGCGACGCCGTCGCAATAGCCCTCGGAATCGGAGACCAGCGTGACCACCCGGCCGGGCGCCCCGGGCACCCCGCGGTGATCCGTCGATCCCTGCCAGAACCGGCGCAAGTAGCTCGGGAGTCGCGCGACGTGCGCTTGCCGGTACGCGAAATTCGGCCGCCAGATGAGCGACCCGTAGCCGAAGATCCAGAGCGACCCTGCCATGACCTAGGACGACTCTGCCCCCTCGTCGTCTCCATACGTGATCGCCACGACTTCGAGCTCGCGAACGCCGCGCGGAGACTCGAGGTGAACCACATCCCCGACCTCACGACCGAGGAGTGCCCGACCGAGGGGCGATATCAAGCTAATCGATCCGCGCGACGCATCCGCTTCGTCGACGCCGACGATTCGGTAGCGAAGCGGCGCATCCGCACCGGCTTCGTCGAGCGTCACCGTGGCGGCGAAGTAGACCCGATCCGTCTGGGGAGGCGATGTGTCGACGACCGTGAGCTCATCGAGGCGTTTCGACAGAAAACGGATCCTGCGGTCGATCTCCCGCAACCGCTTTTTTCCGTAGATGTATTCCGCGTTCTCGGAGCGATCACCCAAGGCTGCTGCCGCCGAGACCTCCGCCGTCACTTTCCGTCGCTCGACGCGCTGCAAGTGGTCGAGCTCCCGCTCGAGGGCGGCAAAACCCGCTGCGGTGATGTAACTCGCCGACACGAGCGCACACTAGCGCGAGAGACCGCTAGCTTCCCGGGCGTGAACGAACCGAGCGAACGCTTCGAGGCGCTGTTTGCCGCGCTTCGCGCCGAAGCCAGCCGATCGGCCTGGTCTCGAGCCGTCGAACTCGCCCGCGCGGATCGCGTGGCGACCCAGCCGAGCGCAAACGACGAGCTCATCGCGCGCGTCGACGTGCCGGGAGCCGTCGTGACACCGACGGCCATCCTCTACCCCGCGCTCGAAGACTGGGAGTGCGACTGCCACGAGGACGAGCCGTGCGCCCACGTGCTCGCCGCGGTGATCGCCCTCCGCCGAGCCGACCGCGAAGGCCGGGCTGTTCCCCAGGTCGAAACGAGTCAGGGGACGATTCGCTACGGCCTGAGCCGCCGCGACGGGGTACTCCACTTTCAACGGTTCGCCGTGGTCGGCGACCGGAGCGAGCCACTGCGAGGCACCCTCGACGCGATTGCGCGCGGTCGGGTCGAGGGACCGCGTGTGGCGGCGAGCGAACGGGATTTCGAGATCGAGCGGACCCTCGGCTCACAGCGCTCGGGGCGCCTCCCGCGCGGCATTCTTCACCGCATCCTGGCAGCCCTCCGCGATGAAGCCGGCCGAGTGACACTCGACGATGAGCCCATCTGCACCGACGGTGCGCCACTGTCGTTCGTCGCCCGCCTTCGCGACGATGGACCGGACTTCCTGCTGACGGTCGAGCGCGAGCTCACCGTCGATGAGCATTTCGCCGACGATGTCGTCCGGTGCGGCGACACGTTGCGCCCGACGGGGCAAGCCGGGTTGTCGGGGCGCGAACTCGAGCAGTACGGTCGGGGCGCGCGTTTTCGGCCCGACGACGCGGCGACGCTCGTCACCGAGATCCTTCCGGAACTCGCGAAGCGGATCACCGTGGAAGTCCAAACCGATCGCCTGCCCCGCGGCGAAGCGCTCGAACCGCGGCCCGAGGTCGAGCTAGAGCGCGAAGGAGAAGCGCTGCGGGTTCTCGCGACCGTGGTCTACGGCGACCCCCCGGTGGCGAGGATCGACGCCGACCGCCTGGTTCCCCTCGGCGACGTCGTTCCGCTGCGCGATCGAAACGCAGAGGCGCGCGTTGTCGCGGCGCTGCGCCAGACGTTGGGTGTGGCGCCCGGCCACGCCGTCGTATTTCGGGGACGAGAAGCCCTCGTGATGGCCGAGCGCTTGCGCGCCGTGCCCTACGCGCCCCAGGACGCACTTGCCTCCTTCCGGGAGCGGCGACCCTTGTCGCTGGTGGCTCGTCGAGGGGGCGACGGTTTCGCGTTTGAGAGTGACGGGATCGTTGCGTCTGCAGAACACGTGGTCCGCGCTTGGCGCGACGGCGCAGAATTCCTCGCCCTGGACGATGGCGGGCTCGCCCCCCTTCCATCCGACTGGCTCGAGCGACACGGCGACACACTCGCCGACCTCTTGGCCGCTCGGGACTCGAACGGCGCCCTTCCCGCCAGTGCCGCACCGGCGCTCGAAGCGTTCTGCGAAGAGCAGGATCTGCCTGCCCCGGCGCCTCCCGAGGCGCTTCGACGGATGCTCGAGCTTTCGGACGCGAGCGATCTGATGCACGAGAACTTCGCAGGGACGTTGCGGGACTACCAAGTGCGGGGGCTCGCGTTTGTACAGAGTCGGACCCGAGCGGGGTTCGGAGCTCTCCTGGCAGACGACATGGGACTCGGCAAGACCGTCCAAACCCTCGCCGGTTTGCGCGGCAGGACGCTGGTCGTCGCGCCGACGAGCGTCCTCCACAACTGGCTCGCAGAGGCCACGCGCTTCCGGCCAGACCTTCGGGCCTGCCTCTACCACGGATCGACGCGGACCCTCGACGACGACGCGGACCTGGTACTGACGAGTTACGCGATTCTGCGCCTCGACCAGTCGGCCCTCGCGGCGCGCCCCTTCGACACGGTCGTCCTCGACGAAGCCCAGAACATCAAGAATCCGGACAGCCAGACCGCCCGCGCGGCGCGCGCGCTTCGCGGCGAAGGCCGCGTCGCCCTGACCGGAACGCCTGTCGAAAACCGACTCGAGGAGCTGTGGAGCATCTTCGCGTTTCTCAACCCCGGGCTCCTCGGCGCGCGAAGCGACTTTTCCAAGCGGACGGCGCGCCCCGCGGAGAGCGGAGACCCAGGCGCGTTGGAACGTTTGACGCGCCGTACCGCGGCCTTCTTTCTACGGCGGACCAAAGAAGAAGTGACGCCGGAGCTACCTCCGCGCCAAGAAGTGACGCGGTACATCGAGCTCGGCGACGACGAACGCGCGTGCTACGACGCGATCCGGGCGGCGCTCGTTCCCGACATCGTGCGCGATCTCCGCGCAGGCGCTGCGAAACCCCTCGGCGCCCTCGAGGCGCTACTCCGTCTGCGGCAGGCGGCGTGCCACGGGGGGCTGGTGCCGGGTTCGAGAATCGACTCCTCGTCGAAGCTCTCGGCATTGGCCGACGCGCTGGAGACGGCGGCGGCCGCGGGCCATCGCGCCCTCATCTTCTCGCAATGGACTTCCCTGCTCGATCGGGTCGAGCCGGTGCTCACGGACCGCGGGGTTTCTTTTTTGCGGATCGACGGATCGACCCGCGACCGGGCGGGCGTTGTCGAAGCGTTCCAGGCCGCGGGCGGCCCGCGGGCCCTCCTGATTTCGCTTCACGCAGGCGGCACGGGTCTGAACCTCACCGCGGCCGATCACGTCTTCATCCTCGATCCGTGGTGGAACCCTGCGGTGGAAGCCCAAGCTGCCGCGCGAGCGCACCGGATCGGCCAGACCAAACCCGTGCTCGTGCAACGACTCGTGGCCCGCGATACGGTCGAGGAACGGGTCGTCGCCCTGCAAGCGCGAAAGCAATCGCTCGCCGACGCGGCGGCCGGCGGAGCGGCGGACCGCATCGATGCCGCGGAGCTCCTCGAGCTCCTTTTGGAGGAGCTCCGATGAGTGACGCCGACCGCGCCGTCGATGCCCAGGTTCGCGCGGACATCGCGGCGCGCGGCTATCACCTGGGCATCGTTCCCGCCCTGCCAACGGCGTGTGGTTGGGCGTTTAGCGCAGGGCTCCTCGAGAGCTCGAAACATCCCGATCTCATCTGCTTCGGGCCCGATCTCGATCCGATCGCTGGCCTGGTGCAGCGGTTGTGCGAGTTGGTTCGACGCGGTGAGCGGTTCGACGAACGCGAACGGCACGCAGGAGTGCTCGCCGGAAACGACATCATCACGCGTCCTGTCGAGGCGAAATGGGTCCCTGTGTTTCTCGGCAATACGGCGTGGCTCTACGAACGCGACACGTTTCCGGCACTCCAATGTTTTTGGCCCGATGCGGGCGGTCGCTTTCCTTGGGATCCCGACTTCCAGAGCGAGTGGCGTGATCAGCAGCCCTTTTTGTTCGAGTCCCTGACGCACAAAGCACTGCCCGACGGCTTGCTGCAGTCGCTTCGCACGGACGGTGCGCTGTAGCGTGAGTAAGCCGCTCCATATCGTCGTCGTCGGCGGTAGCGTCGCGGGTCTCAGCGCGGCGCTCATGTTGGCCGAGGCCGGTCACCGCTGTACGGTGCTCGAGCGCGACGGAGAGCCTGCCCCCGAAGCCTCCCTCGACGCGTTCGCCGCGTGGCATCGGCCCGGAGTCCCACAACTGCGCCATTCCCACGCGTTCCTCGCGCGCTTGAGGAAGCTCTTCCAGGCGCGGCTTCCCGCCGCGTACGATCGCTTGCTCGGGGCAGGGTCCGAAGAAATCGGCGTCGCCGAACTCTTCGCTCCGACGATCGAAAACCCATCCCCGCAACCCGGGGACGAGGATCTCGTCATGCTCGCGTGTCGGCGCGCGACGTTCGAGTGGGCCCTTTGGCGCGAGGCGCTCGCCCACGCTTCGATCGAGATCCGTACGGACGCGCGGGTCGTCGGCCTTGCGACCACGCCGGACCGACCCGACTGCATCTCGGGCGTTCGGCTCGCGGGCGGACCTCCGATCCTCGGCGACCTGGTGGTCGACGCGAGTGGTCGCCACACCCGGGCGCCGCGTTGGCTCGCGGCGGCCGGCCGCCCAGAACCGAAAATCGAACGGGCCGAAAGCGGCATCTTTTACTGTTCGCGTTTCTACCGCGCCGCGAACGTAGCCACCGAGCGTCGCGACCTCGCCGTGGCGGTCGACCTCGGTTTTCTCAAGTTCGCCGTGTTTCACGGCGACTCGGGAATCTTCTCCGTCACGTTGGCGGGGCCACCCGACGACCCAGAACTCGCGACGCTGCGCACAGGCGACAGCTTCGATCGCGCGACGCGGCTGCTGCCCCAGGTGCACCGATTCACCCGGACCGCGCGGCCGGTGAGCCGCGTCTACACGATGGCGGGACTCGACAACGTGAGGCGGAGCTACGAACCGGAAGCCACACGGGGGTTCGTCGCGATCGGCGACGCCGCGCTCCATACGAACCCGCTTTACGGTCGTGGTTGCACCATGGCTCTCATCCACGCGGCCCTGCTCGTGGATGCGATCGCCGCGCACGGTGCCGGTGCGGCACTGGGTCCGCATCTCGAGAAGGATGTCGATCGGGAACTCGCCCCCTGGTTCGACTTCGCCTGTCGGCAAGATCGCGACGGCATCGAGCACGCGCAGAGCCACCGAGACAAAGCCCCGAGGCCCGAAGTTCGCCCGGACGGCACCCTCGACCCGAAGGCGTACATGCGCGCTCTGGTCAAACGCGGGCTCCTTCCGGTCATGCGTCGCGACGCGTGGGTCGCTCGAAAGGCTTTCCGCGGCTTCCACATGCTCGACCCCCCCGCTTCTCTCATGAACGACCCGGAGGTCATGAAGCGGGTTCTCGCCGAGTTCCGTTCCTCGCCAAAGGACCCCGCAGAGCTCGGAGCGATCACACGGGCGAGTTTCGTCGCGGCGCTCGGCGGGGCCGAGTAAACTCGGAGCGCACGCCACGAGAAGGAGAAGCGGATGTCCGAACACGCGAGCGCGGCGCTGGCCGCATTTCAAAAGCAGATCGGTTCAGAGGACGGTGTGGGAGAATGGCACACGGTCGACCAGTCGCAGATCAACCAGTTCGCCGATGCCACGCTCGACCATCAGTTCATCCACATCGACCCCGAGAAGTCCGCGAAGCTATCGCCCTACAAGGTGACGATCGCCCACGGTTTTCTGACGCTCTCGCTCGTTCCGCATCTCGGCGGCAGCATCCCCCACGCTTCGAAGGAAGCTTACGAAGGCTTGGTGATGGGCGTGAACTACGGACTCGACCGCGTGCGCTTCCCGAGCCCGGTGAAAGTCAACGCGCGGGTGCGCGCTCGCCGCGAGCTGCTCGGAGCCGATCTGGTGGCGCCGAACACCATTCAGCTCAAGCAACGCGTGACGATCGAGATCGACGGTGAAGAGAAGCCCGGGTGTGTCGCCGACACGCTCTCCCGGTTGATCTACAGCTAGACCGCGCCGTCGGAGGGAGCTTCGGCTCCCTCTTCCTCGGACTCCTCGGCGTCAGCCGGCGCGGGTTCGACCGCGCCGTCCTCTACACCGATGTGACTTTGCACCCCGACCACCCCGGGGATCGCTTTCGCGACGGCGATCGCCCGATCTCGGATCGCCTCCGAAGCCACGCTTCCCCATAGGCTGACGACGCCGCTGTCGACGTTCGCGCGGATCGCGACGTCCCCGAGCTCCGGCGTCTCCAGCAGAGCGAGCTGGACGGCGCGGAACACGACGTCGTCTGTCGCAAACTCCGCGAGGGCCTGGCGCGCCTCGTCCACGCGATCGTCGGCATCCCGAAGTGCGGCTTCGGCCTCTTCGAGCTCTGCCTGCGCGGCATCGAGCGCTTCGATTCGGGTCTGCACGAGGCCGCGGGCAACCTCGGCTTCGGCTTGTGCCTCGGCGAGGTCTTCGCTCGCTTCCCGGAAAGCGGCTTCTTCGCTGTCGCCGCCGCACGCGATCGCAAAGAGCGCGGCGGCACTCGCCAGGACGAGACGACGGACGTACGTGCGCATTTGACGAGTCATGGCGAGTCGGCTCCCGCAAAGGCCGGCGAACTGCCGGCGCCGCCCCGACCGAAATGTCGGGGCGGCGCCGAGCCGTTCTTACTGTTCCAGGTTGAGCTCGACCCGGCGGTTGAGCGCCCGGCCGTCGCGCGTTCCATTGGACGCGACCGGCTGACTCTCGCCGTAACCGACTGACTGGAGTCTGGACGCGGATACGCCCTTCGACGCCAGGTAGTCGGCGACCGACCTCGCACGCCGTTCGGAGAGCCCTTGGTTGTACGCCTCGGGCCCTGTCGAGTCGGTGTGACCCGCGACCGTGATGGCCCCTTCCTCGCAAGCTGCGAGTTGCGAAGCAGCTTCGTCGAGGACGATCGCCGCATCGGGGCGGATCTCGGCCTTGTCAAAGTCGAAGTTCACGCCGCGCAACACGATGGTGCCCGCACACGGATCCGGCTCGGGTTCCGGCGGCGGCGGCGGGGGCGGCGGAGGAGGAGGCGGGGGCGGCGCAGCGCGACGCGGCGGCGGAGGAGGCGGCGGCGGTGCGGCCTTCTTCTCTTTTACGAGTCGCTTGCACAGGAAGTGGCCGATCACCGCGCCGGCGATCGCACCGGCCCCGGCACCGACGGCGAGCTCTTCGTCACCGCCGTCGCCGTTGTCGCCCTCGGCGCCGACCGCGACACCGGCGCCGGCGCCGACGATCGTCGTCAACACGTTGCAGGTGGACTTTGTCCACCAGCCGTCACTGCTCGCGCAGCCTCCCAGAAAAACTGCTAGGGCCGCTGCTGCGATGAGCTGCAACCCGCCTTTCCGATGAACTACCAAGATTCCCCTCCCCTCGGCTCAGCTGCGCGAAACTGGTCGGCTGGCAAAAGCCTGTTCTTCGGTCCTCTATTAGAGCACGCGTAATAACCGAGGTGAAGCCGCATCGCCATGCCCGTGCAACAATGCGCCGGCGAACGAGTGGGTGGATTCGGATGATCAAGCGGGAATGGGTCGAGAAAAATGAAGAATTGGGGTCATTTTACCTCGGCTCGCGAGTCGACCCGCAGTCGGGCGAACGCCTCGCCGAACCCTACCTCTACGACGCCAACGATCTTCTCACCCACGCGGTCTGTGTGGGAATGACGGGCAGTGGCAAGACCGGCCTTTGCGTGGGCCTCCTCGAAGAAGCCGCACTCGACGGCATTCCCGCCCTGGTGATCGACCCGAAAGGCGACCTGGCGAACCTCGCCTTGACGTTCCCCGAGCTTCGGGGTGCGGACTTCCTTCCATGGGTCGACCACGGCGAGGCCCAACGCGAGGGGCGAACGCGGGAGGAACACGCGGAGGCGACCGCGGAGCTCTGGCGCAAGGGCCTGCTCGAATGGGGTCAGACGGGGGATCGGATCCGCCGCCTGCGCGACGCGGTCGAGCTCGCGATCTACACACCGGGCAGCCGGACCGGTCGGCCGCTCAACGTGCTCCGCTCCTTCTCCCCACCTGGAGAGCGAGAAAGCGATCCCGAGGCCATCGAGGATCGGATCCGAGGCGCAGTTTCCGGTCTTCTCGCGATGCTCGGGATCGCACCGGACCCGATTCGGAGCCGCGAGCACATCCTCCTCTCGAACATTCTCGCGAACGCCTGGGAACGCGGAGAAAGCCCGGATCTAGCCGCGCTGATCCGCGCCATCCAAGCGCCGCCGTTCGAACGGGTCGGTGTCTTCGAGTTGGAGACCTTCTATCCCAGCGCCGAGCGTCTGGCCTTCGCGATGCAGCTCAACAATCTGCTCGCTTCTCCCGGCTTCGAGAGCTGGCTCGCGGGAGAGCCGCTCGAGATCAGCCGTCTGCTCTATTCGCCGGCCGGGAAACCCCGCCTGTCGGTGTTGTCGATCGCCCATCTGTCGGACGCAGAACGGATGTTCTTCGTGACGATCTTCCTCAACGAGGTCGTGTCGTGGATGCGTTCGCAGCCGGGGACACCGTCGCTCCGCGCCCTGCTCTACATGGACGAGGTCTTCGGCTATTTCCCGCCGACCGCAAATCCGCCGAGCAAGACCCCCATGCTGACCCTTCTCAAGCAGGCCCGCGCATACGGGCTCGGAGTCGTCCTGGCGACCCAGAACCCGGTGGATCTCGACTACAAAGGTCTCTCGAACACCGGAACCTGGTTTCTCGGCCGGCTGCAGACCGAACGCGACAAAGCGCGGGTGCTCGACGGACTCGAAGGGGCATCGCGATCGGCCGGACAATCGTTCGAACGCGCCGAGATCGAGGCCCGGCTATCGGGCTTGGGAAAACGCGTCTTCCTCGTGAGTAACGCACACGAAGATGCCCCCCTTCTGATGCACACGCGGTGGGTGATGTCGTACCTCCGCGGACCGCTGACGCGCGACCAGCTGCGAAACCTCGACGCGGGCGAGACCGAGCCGGCCGACTCGGCCCCGCCCGAGCCCGTTCGAGACGCGCCCGCCGCATCCGTGCCCCGAGAGCCCGTGCCCGCGAGCCCCGACAGGGCGCGACCGGTGGTCCCTTCGGAAATCGCCGAGAAATTCCTCGCGCGAACCGACGAGGCCACCGGCCCGGTCCTGTACCGACCGGCGCTTCTCGGCCAAGTCGAGGTGCACTACGCGGACCGGAGCCAGCTCGACCACTGGGAAACGATTCATCTGTTCGCCCCACTCGAAGACGCGAACCTCCGCACGGTGTGGTCCGACGCCGTTCGGCTCGGCGCATCGCCCGAATTTACGAGCGGGCCCAGCGAGGGTGCTGCGTTTGTTTCTCCGCCCAGCCGGGTTCTCAGCGCGAAACGCTTCGCCGCCTTCGAAAAGCAGCTCCCCGGCTCGTGCTACCGCCGCTTTCCCCTCGAGCTCTGGCGCTCGAGCGCACCGAAAGGACGTGCCCAACCGCACGAGACCGAGGGCGCTTTTCTCGGCCGCATGCGACAGCTGCAACGCGAAGCGCGAGACAAGGCCCTCGAAAAGCTGCGGCGGCGATATGCCCCGAAGCTCGCCCGCCTGGAGGAGCAGATCCGCAAAGCGGAAGCGCGGGTCGAACGCGAAGCGGGGCAATATCGACAGAGCCGTCTGCAGTCCGCCGTCTCGATCGGGGCGACCTTGGTGGGGGCTCTTTTCGGTCGCAAGCTCGGGAGCGTCGGCAATGTCGGTCGGGCCTCGAGCGCCGCGAAGTCCGTCGGTCGGGCCAAGCGTGAACGGAGCGATATCGCCCGAGCGGAAGCTGACCTCGAAGCGATTCGAACGCGACTCGAGGGCCTCGAGGCGGAGTTCGAGGAGCGCCTCGAAGAGGTCCGGCTCGAAAAAAGTGCGGACGAGATCGAATGTGAGCCGTTCCAAGTTCGTCTCAGAAAATCCGACACCGCCATCGCCGGCGTGTGGCTCGTATGGGAACCGTGGAGCTTCGACCACGGCCGCGCCGGCCGCTCGCTGGCAACGCCATCCAGGGTCGAAACGAGTGGTTGACTTGGCCGCGCGCTCGCGGTTTGCTGCGACTAAACCGGAAGGAGAAATAGGGATATGGCCAACATGAAAATCGAAGAGGTCGAAGGGATCGGACCGGCGTACGGCGAGAAGCTCCGCAACGCGGGCGTCACTACGACAGACCAGTTGCTCGAACTCTGCTGCGACAAGGCGGGGCGCAAGAAGATCGCCGAGTCCTCGGGACTGAGCGAATCCCAGATCCTCAAGTGGGTCAACATGGCAGACTTGTTCCGGATCAAAGGCGTGGGCCCGGAGTTCGCTGAGCTTCTCGAAGCGGCCGGCGTCGATACGGTGAAGGAACTCGCGACCCGCAACGCGGAAAACCTCGCTGCGAAGCTCGCCGAAGTGAATGAGCAGAAGAAGTTGACGCGCCGGGTACCGAACCTCGAAGCCGTCGCCGACTACATTGCGCAGGCGAAGGAACTTCCCGCGACCGTTACGCACTAACGCGTAAAGGACAGCGTCAGGAGCCCCCCAATGGACTTCACTGCACTGACCGACCCGTTGAAAAGCGCACTCGGTGACACGCTCCCGAACGTTCTGGGCGCGCTGCTGATTCTCGTCATCGGTTGGTTCGCCGCTCTTCTGATCCGAGCGGCGATCCGCAAGACACTCTCGTTCTTCCGCGTCAACGAGCGCGTGGCGACTTCGACCGGAAACGATATCGACGTGGCCGGCGGCGCCGCCTCGTTGGTGTACTACGTCCTGCTGTTGCTGGTCCTGGTGGCCTTCTTCGGTGCGCTGCATCTACAAGAAGTCTCGGGATCGCTGCAGGGCTTGCTGGACGAGGTGTTCGCGTTCGCTCCGAGAATCGCGGGCGCCGCGATTCTCCTCCTGGTCGCGTGGCTCGTGGCGACGCTCGTGCGCGGCGTCGCCACGCGCGGACTCGCCGCGACGACCCTCGACGATCGACTGTCGAGCGAAGCCGGCGTCCGTCCGATCAGCGAGAGCCTCGGCAACGTGCTGTTCTGGCTGATCCTATTGTTGTTCCTACCGGCGATCCTCGGGGCTCTCGAGATGACGGGCCTCCTCGATCCCGTCGAGCGGATGGTCGACCAGGTCCTCGGCACCTTGCCGAACGTACTCGCGGCGGGCGCGATCGGTGTTGTGGGATGGTTCGTCGCGCGCATCCTGCGCGATCTCGTAACGAATCTGCTCGCCGCCGCGGGTGTCGATCGCGTGGGTGCGCGCGCGGGACTTTCGGGTGACACGCAGCTTTCGGGACTCCTCGGCCTTATCGTCTACATCTTCGTGTTCGTGCCGACGCTCATCGCGGCGCTCAACGCGCTGCAGATCCGCGCGATCTCGGAACCTGCGACGGAAATGCTGGCGACGTTCCTCGCCGCGCTGCCGAACATCTTCGGCGCCGCCGTGATCCTCGCCGTCGCCTACTTCGTGTCGTCGTTCATCGCGAACCTGGTGGGCTCGCTGCTGAACGGCTTGGGCTTCGACCGCTTGCCGGAACGGATGGGACTCGCGGCGGTCTTCGAAGGCCTCGCTCGCCCTTCGGACCTCGTCGCCAAGACGGTCGTTTTCTTCGTCATGTTGTTTGCGACCGTGGAAGCCGCCGGGCGGCTCGGCTTCGGGCAGGTCTCGGGCCTGGTCGCCATGCTGATCGAGTTCGGCGGCCAGGTCGTCCTCGGCATCATCATCATCGCCGTCGGCTTCTGGGTTTCGAACTTGGCCCACGAAGCCGTAGACCGCCTTTCCGGACCCAGCGCCGCGAGAATCGCGCGATTCGCGATTCTCGGTGTGGTGTTGGCCATGGGGCTTCGGGCGATGGGCTTGGCCGATGACATCGTGAACTTGGCGTTCGGCTTGACCCTGGGCTCAGTCGCCGTTGCGGTCGCGCTCTCGTTCGGCCTCGGCGGCCGCGAAGCCGCGGGCCGCCAGATGGAACATTGGTTGAGTCAGCTGCGGAAGAGCTGACTCAACCTTCGCCCTAGGCTCGAATCCGCCGGCGTCGCGCCGCGAGGGCGACGAGACCGGTACCGAATAGGATCGCCGTACCGGGCTCGGGGTTCAGCACGAAGTTGCCGACGCCCGCCGAGCCGCCGAAGTTGATCCGGACGGAACCGAACCCGCTCAGGCCCAGCTCGACTGCGCTAAACGGACCGGCGCGGTTGATCGTGTTGTTGCCGAAGATGGCGCCGTCGCGAGCGATGAGATCCAAGGTGCTTCCCGACGGATCGTAGAAAGCGATCTCCGCGCCGACAGCGGAACCCGTGCAGGCCACCGAAGATTCGCAGAATGCCACGCTTCCGAATTCATTGAGCTCGACGTCGAACAGATCGAACCCGAAGAGCAGCTGCGGCTCGTCGAAGCGGAGCTCGATCCACGTCGAGATATACGTCGTGTTCATGTCTTCGTCATCGGGCGTCGTGCAGATGCCGTTCGTGCAGCCCGTGTAGTCCTGCCCCTGCACGACCAGGATGTTGCCGACGAACGTGTTCGGATCGACGTTGCCGCCGGCCCAAGGCGGCCCGGTCAGGTCGGGGTCCGGGGTCGTCCCCGGATTCACCGTCGTGTCGAAGACCACGGCGTAGTCGTCTCCGGGACTGTTGACGCGGTTCTTCGCGTGGATCTCTGCGCAGCCCGCGAAGGGATTGACGTAGGCCTGGACGCCGGAGTTCGCGTTCACGACCTGGCCGTGGGGCAACCCGTCGAGAGACAGGCCGCCGCTGGGGCAGCCGCCGCCGCTGGGCGGCAGAAAGTCCGCGTGCGCGGCGCCACTGCCGAGTAGCGTGAAGGTCAGCGCCAGCATCAGCGCGAGACGCACGGCGACCCGACCGCAATCGAATTGATGACTCATAGCCTCCTCCAGCGCGGCACGGCCGCGGCTCGGGCAAAGATTTCCTCGCAGGTGAGTGGCCGGAAGGAGGGGGCTTGTGACGAAAAACGTCGCTAAATTCAGGACTTGCTCGCGATCTGCAAACTCACTGCGCAGGCGATGCGCAACGGGTCGGAGGCTCTGGGTTTCGATGCGTAAGGCGATGACTCTCTGGGGCCTCTCGGTGAGCACCCTCTTCCTCCTGGCCGGCAACCCGGCCGCCTCCCCAGGGGACCACATCCCTCGGTCGGTGACCTGCGACGCCCTCCTCGCGGCGGGCGTTCCGGACGCGTACGCAGCAGGGCTCCTCGACGGGGTCCGGGCCCTGGAAATCGCTTTCCGCACCGACGTGTATCGCCTCCGCCGAGATGGTGAGAACGAACTCGCGGCGAGGTCCGGCTTTGTGGCGGAGGCGCTCGCCGAGCGACTCCGCCATGCCGAGGGGAAGAGTGCGCGCCAGCTGGCGCAGTCGATCAGGGCGAGCTGCGCCGACGATCTCGACGGGACGGCGGAGCTTCACTTCGTGCTCGCCCTCGACAACTGGCGCCGAGGCCAACCGCTCTAGGAACGCGCGCGACCTCGGCGTCGATCGATCGCCATCAACAGCGTCGGCAGGAGGAAAAAATCCGCGAGAAGCGCCGCGACGATGGTGATGGCGACGAGCAGCCCGAAATGCGAGTTGATCCGAAAGCTCGATAGCGCCAGCGCGGTAAAACCCGCGATCAGAACGAGGGACGTCACCCAGAGCGCGCTCCCGACAGTCGAGAGCGCGTAGCGAACCGCGTCCTCAGCTCCGGCACCCTGCTCGCGCTGGGCGCGCAGATACTTGCTCAAGAAGTGCACGGTGAAATCCACCACCACGCCCAGGCTGCACGCTGTGACCGTCGCCGCGGCGAGCCCGACTTCTCGCACCGTGATCGCCCAGACCCCGAACGCGACGACCGTCGGCACCAGGTTCGGGACGAGACTGATCAATCCGAGTCGCACGCTCCGCAGGGACACCATCAGGATGAGCGAGATCAATACAAAAGCGATGATCGTCCCTTCGGTCATCGTCTCGATGTTTCGCTTCGAGATATGGGCGAACATGAGGACAGCGCCCGCCCCCGCGTCGCGCATCGCTTCGGGGGCATTCTCGACGAGCCATGCGTTTGCGCGCTCATCGATCTCACGAAGTTCTCGCGCTTTGATGTTGTCGACGGTCGCGGTGAGCTTCGTCGCGCTCTTTCCGACATCGATCTGGTTGTTGAGGTCGAGCCCGTAGGGAAGCGACATCTCGTAGAGCAGCAGGTACTGCGCCGCGAGCTCACGATCGTCGGGCAGGCGGTAGTACGCGGGATCGTCCGCGTGCATGTTCATGTTGAGCCGCTTCATCGTGTCGGTGATCGTCGCGACGTGGTGCACGTAGGGCTGCTCGCGGAACCATTCGGCAAACTCGTCGACTTTGCGGAGATACGCCGGTTCGTGGATCCCCTGCTCTTCACCGGCGCCGAGCGAATAATCGAACTGGTAGATGCCGGCCAACACCTCCGTCGAAAAATCCGTATCGCGACGAAATTCGATCGACGGAGCGAAATACGAGACGAACATGTCGTTGAGCTCGATCCGCGGGATGAACGTCGCGGCGATAACAGCGACGGCGGAGCAGACCGCCAGGACGGGTGTTCGTCGCCGCACGAGGAACTCGGCGAGCCGCGACATCGAGAAGCGCGTTTCACGTGCTTCTCGCACGCGGTACGGAACCACCGCGACAAACGCCGGAAGGAAGCTCACCGAAAACAACCAGGCAAAAGCGACGCCGATGGCGGTCAGATTGCCGAGGTCCCGAAACGGGGGCGCATCGCTGTAATTGAGACTGAGAAAACCCACCACCGTGGTCAAGCTCGTTAGGAATACGGGGGCCCAGTTGATGCGGACCGCTTCGACAAGGGCATCATTCTTCGCCAGCCCGTCGCGCATGCCTTTCGAAAGCGTCACCAAGATGTGGACGCTGTCGGCAATCGCCATCGTCAAGATGATGGTGGGTGACGTTGCAGCGGGAGGTGTCAGCGGGATGCCGAGCCAGCCTCCGAGGCCCATGGCCGCGGCCGCGGCCAAGGCGGCGAGCAGAATGGTCCCCAGGGTCCCCCAAAGCGAGCGGAGAAACAGGAACATGGTGACGATCAGCACCGCATACATCAGCGGCACAATGGTCTCGAGATCGTGTTGGGTCGCTTCGTTGAAGGCATTCGACATCGGCGCAAAGCCGGTCAAACCGACCCGGAAGCCCGGGAATCGCTCGTTGAACGCGACGATCACTTCTCGGGCATAGGCGGTGATTTCGGGCTCGACCCCCCCGCCTTCGGGGAGCTGCACCGTCACCATCACGGCCGTGGCGCCTGCATCTCGAGCGACGAGACG
Organism: Myxococcota bacterium; assembly: GCA_965223705.1. Taxonomy (GTDB): domain Bacteria; phylum Myxococcota_A; class UBA9160; order UBA9160; family UBA6930; genus UBA6930. The sequence goes on from OZ245015.1 coordinate 2,595,337, forward strand.
ACCCGCCAAGAGCGGTTCGGCGAGCGCGACCTCTCGCGCCCGAGCGCGCCGCTCCGGCGTGAGGTCTTCTTCTCCGGTGACGAGATCGTCGACGATCAGCTCGTCGCCGTCGGCCCAGGTGTGCTGAAAGTTGGTGATGGAGTCGACGCGGTTCGAGTAGGGAACTTGCCAACCTTCTTCGGTGAGCCACAGCAACGCGCGCAGCGACGCCTCGCTGAAGACGTCACCGTCGTCGGGGGCGACGACGAAGAGCACGTTGTCGGTCTTCGTGTAGGTGTTTTGAATGCGATCGAATGCGGCGAGCTGGGGGTTTTCCGCGCCAAAGTTGTAGCGGTAGTCCGCGAGGAAGTAGAGATGGCGCGCGCCCGATGCCGCGAGCAGCGTGATCACCACGCTCGCGAGTAGCACCGCGTACCGGTATCGGATGAGAGCTCGGGCGTAGCGCGTCACCCATGCGTCGACGCGACTCAAGGACTGTCCGTTCACGATGTTCCTTCGGTGGGCGGACCCGGAGTGTAGGACGCCGGTACCTTTGCGCATCCGCTCTCCGTCTCAAGCTGACACCGCCCGAGGAGCGAGGCTAGGATAGGCAGGTGTTTGCGCGGAGCCCGTCGTCGCTTCCCGCCTTCCCACACGGTGGCAGGTGGGTGCGTCTCCTGTTCGCCTCGGCTGCGGTCGCGGCGACGGCCCTGCTCGCGGCGCACGTCGCGAGATTACTCGCCGGTTGGAGCGTCGAAGCCGTGCCCGCGATGGCTGCGGGGCTCCTGTTGGGGGCCCTCGCAGCGGACGGGGCCACGGGCTGCGTCCACTGGGCGTGTGACAGCTTCGGGAGCGCAGCGGGGCGCGGGCCTCTGGCCGCCCTCATCGCATCGTTTCGCGAGCACCACCGGAATCCCGAGGCCATGCTCGAAGGAGATTGGGTGACCGTAAACGGCGAGGCGGCCACCGCTTCCTGCCTGGGACTCGCGGTGCTCTCCTGGCCCGACATCACCGAGATCCTGGCCGCGCGACCGGAGCTTCACGCCGCCGCGATCTCGTTTGTATCGCTCGCCGGAGCGGCGAACCAGCTCCACCGATGGGCGCACAGTACGACCGTTCCGAAAGCGGTCGGTTGGCTACAGCGCGCGGGACTCGTTCTGTCACCCGCTCGGCACGCGCGACATCACTGCGGAGCCCACAACCGGGCGTATTGCATTTCGCTCGGATGGCTCAACGCGCCACTCGACCGCGTCCGTTTTTGGCGCGGTTGCGAGCGCGTCGTGGAAACGCTGACGGGACACAAGCCGCGGGAAGACGCTGCAGAAGGGTCGCTATGGAAATCGTAGATTGGCTTCGGGAAAACGTTACGGCCGACCGCCGCGCCCTCGACTGGTTCGCCGAAGAGGGAGCCGACGAACGAATCTCCGCAGCCTATCGAGAACTCCTCTCGGGCTACACCGTCGAGCCGAAGACCGTCTTCAAGACAACGCGGATGTTGCGCGAAGACGAGCAGCCGGGGCTCGTCGAAGTCAACCAGATCGCGTTCTATTCGATCTGCGCCCACCATTTCTTGCCGTTCTTCGGCCACGTCGACATCGCCTACGTCCCGGGAGATCGCATCCTGGGCCTCGGCAAGCTGCCGAGAATCGTCGACGTGTTCTCGCGGCGCTTCCAGATCCAAGAGGATTTGACGCAGGAGATCGCACACGCGATGCACGAGCACGGACACGCGCGCGGAGTCCGGGTGCGCGCGGAGGGTCGGCACTTGTGCATGTGCAGCCGCGGCCCTTCGAGCCCGGATTCCGTGACCCGGACGGAATACGCACTCGGCAGCCTTTCGGGGTGAGGACCCTCGCGCCTTGGCTGGCACTCGCGGCCATGCTCTCGGTTTCTTCCGCGGGTGCGGAAAGCGACGCGGAGCTCCGCTTCTTCCGAGAGGGGCACGTCGTCGCCGCGAGCAGCCGCGCGGACCTCGAAGAAAAGGTCGCAAGCGAGCGGGTTCTCGTCCATGAGCCCTACGAAGATCGAACCGTTGCGTTCTCAGCGCTCCCGCTCCCCGAGCTACTCGACGCGGTCTACTCGAAAGCCTGGAGGAGCCTGCGCAACCGACAAGTCCTCTTCACGTGTCGTGATGGGTATCAACCGACGATTCCGCTCGAGCGTTTCCTGACGTATCGCGCGTGGCTCGCTTTCGATCGAGCGGATGCCCCCGGTTTCTCGATCGACAAACTCGAATCCGGGCGCGTGCGGAAGGTCTCCCTCGACCCTTTCTACGTCGTTTGGAACAACCGCGACAATGATGCACTTCTCGCCGAAGGCGACTACGGCTGGCCGTATCAGGTCGTGGCCATCGATCTCATCAAGACCGAGGAACGCTTTCCGGGCATGATTCCTCCGGCGGACTCGGACCACCGTGTCCGTGCGGGCTTCGCGGCGTTTCAGATGCACTGCACGCGCTGCCACCCGATCAACGGCCACGGCGGCACGATCGGGCCCGAGCTGATCGGTCCCGGCGAGCGGCTCATCTCCCGCGGTCGGCCCTGGCTGCGACAATGGATCGACGACCCGAGCGCCATGGTCCCCGCCGCGCGGATGCCCCGCTTCAACCCGACGACGCCCGATCGAACGCAATCGATCGAGCGCATCATCGACTATCTCTACGCGATGGATCGCGCTCCGTGAACACGCTTCCCGGTGGGTTCGAAGCGTTCTACGGAAGCGTGTGGCAGCACCCATGGCTGCTGTGGGCGGTCGCCCTGCTCGCCTGCGCGTACGCCTACAAGCGGCATCCGGCCGGAAGCGACGCGCGTCGCTATGCGACCGCGCTCACCGTGCTGTCGCTGTGCGACGCGTGGCTCACCGCGAACCACGTCTTCGGAATTGGATCGTGGTGCGGAGGAGCCGCGTCCCTCGTTCCGCTCTTCTTCGTCCTCGCGGGAGACTTTCGATTCTTGCTGCTCCTCGGCGCGGCCAAACCGTCGGGCGCCATTCGCCCCGACGCGCCGAGCATCGCGATCGGGCTCGCGCTGACGGCGATCGTGCCGCTCTCGTCCCAGTTTCTCGTCGGGGCGATCCCCGGCGCATCGGAGGAGCCACGGGTCCTCTTCTTCATCTACGAGGTTCTCTTCGTGGCCCTCGCCTTGGCCTTGCGCAGGTTCCACCCGACGGCCCGGACGCTCCGCTGGGTCCGGTCTCTGTGCGGCTTCGTCGCCGTCTACTACAGCCTCTGGGCGACGGCGGATGCCGTCCTGCTGCTCACCGGATGGGACCTGGGTTTCGGGCTGCGGGTCGTCCCCAACGCGCTGTACTACGGCGGTTTCATCGCCGCGATCGCCCGGTTTGCGCCGACGCTCCGCGACGAGGGCTCGGGCCAAGCGCCCCCGGCCTACGGCGAGCCGAGTTGCGCGACGATCGGCGCAACGCCCGGACGCGCGAGCACCCGGTCCACGAGCGCGGCGAACCGTGGATAGCGGCCGGCGTCGATGTCTTCGCCGGCCGCGCGGTAGTTGGCGATGGGTGACGCGACCGCGATGTCGGCAATCGAGAGCGCCTCGCCAAACAGATAGGCGTCCGTCGGGGCGATGCCTTCCAGGTAGGCGAAAACCACTGGCGCGGCTTCGTCGATGGCCCGACGGACGACGGCCTCATCGGTGGGCTGGTTCAAGATCATCGGCTTGGCGACCCGTTCAAAGAACACCGGCGCGGTGGCCTCCACCAGCGCCGTATCGGCGTACTCCTCGATCCAGAGCGCTCTCGCGTAGTCGCGCGGATCCGCGGGGTAGAGCGAAGGGGTCGGATGCTTGCGTTCGAGATAAGCGCAGATCGCGGAAGAATCCGGGACGATCAGTCCATCGTCTTCCAGAACCGGCACCTTGCCGAGGGGGTTCATCGCGAGTAGCGGCGCGGGTTTTGGCGGTGCCGGGATCATCGTCTTCAAGTCGTAGGGCACCTCTTTTTCGGCGAGGGCAATCTCGACTTTGCGGACAAAAGGCGATGCGTGAAAACCGTGAATGACGGGCATGGAAAAGGCCTCCTAAGTTCGACGGCTTCACGTTGGAGGATCGCATACCATTTATCCAACAGATTTTTTGAATTATATCTATCGATATTGTGAATGATGATGCCATCGATATCCGCCAGCTCGACCTGAACCTCCTGTGGGTCTTTCTCGCCCTGATGGACGAGCGACAAGTCACCCGCGCGGCTTTCCGGGTGGGCCTGTCGCAGTCGGCTCTGAGTAACGCGCTCGGTCGCCTGCGGGAGGCCTGCGGGGATCCTCTCTTTGTCCGGAGCGGTCGCGAGATGGTGCCGACGGAGCGGGCCGGCGCGCTGGAAGGGCCCGTGCGGGAGGCGCTCGCCGCTCTCGAGGGAGCCCTCGCTTCGCAGGGCGCGTTCTCCGCAGCGCATTCGCAGCGTCGCTTCCGGATCGCGTCGGCCGATTACTGTGAGTTCGTCGTGCTCCCACGGCTCATCGCCGAGATCGCGGAAGACGCTCCCGGAATTGCTCTCGACGTGACGCCCCTCGGCGGCGCTCTGCCCGCCGACGATCTCCGCGCCGGTCGCTTCGATTTGGCGATCGGTTACTTCAGCCAAATCCCCGACGATTGTCTGATGCGCGACTTGTTTCGCGAAGACTTCGCATGCATCGCGCGACGCGATCACCCGGCCATCGGGCAGCGTCTCACCTTGAAACGCTTTACGGAAGCCGGCCATGTGCTGATCACTCCGACGGGGCGCCCCGGTAGCATGGTCGACGACGTCCTCGCCAAGCGCGGGCTGAAACGGCGGGTCGCCGTCACGACGCCGCACTTCCTCGTGCCCCCGCGCGTCGTCGCCGAGACCGACCTCATCTCGACGCTCGCTCGGCGCGTCGCCGCGCACTACGCCGAGCTCTATCCCCTGCGCGTGCTCGCGCCGCCGATCCCCCTGCCCGGCTTTCCGATCAACATGGTCTGGCACCGCCGCCTGGATGACGCCCACGATCACCGCTGGCTTCGCGAGCGCATCGAGCAGCTGTGTGCGGCGCTCTAGTCCGAGGGGCGTTCGCGCAGCCGACGATCCGTCGCTTCGTCGGCCGGAAAATACGACTCGATCCATAACTCTTGAGCGGTCACGTCCGTGGGCGTACCCAGGGACGTCAGCGTCGTGAAGAGCCGGAGCTCGAGATCGCCCTTCTTGACGTGGACGGGCAAGCACACCGGAGGCGGCGACAGCGGATCGAGGCCCTCGAACCGTCCCGGCACGTCCGGGTATTTCGCAATCGCCGCGAGAAGCTTCCGCTGGGCCCCGTCCTCGCGTTCGAAGAAGGCGTCCCGGTGCATGCGTTCGAGCAGATGGCGACTGACCTCGTCCCAATTGACGACGGCCTCGCGAAATCCCTTCGGGCTGAACGCCGCATGCATGACATTCTGAGCGACTGCGGGGTCCGTGGGGTCGTTCATCAGCTCGGGAAAGAGCCGCGCCGCGGCGGCGTTCAGCTGCACGAGGTCCCACCCCGGGGTCACGGCAATCGCTGGAAAGGGTTCGTGGTGACCCAAGATGAGGTCGAGGGTTCGACGCACCGGAGAGGAGGCCTCGGCCGCGAGTGACGACTCGCGGTAGACCGCTGCAAAGCCGGCACTTAAGAGCAGCAAATTCCGATCGCGCAGTGGCAGATCCAGTGCGCTCGCGAGGACCAACACCATCTGGCGGCTCGGCATCGATTTGCTGTTCTCGAGAAAACTGATGTGGCGAGCCGAGACCTCGGCCGCGAACGCGAGCTCTTCCTGGCTCAGTCGGCGGGACTGCCTCCAGCTTCGCAGCAGGGGTCCAAACCCGATGTCAGCGACAGCGGCCTGCGCCATCGCACCATGCTAGCTCGGGGCATCAAGGCCCCCATGACCTCCGAGGTCATGGTCGAGTCACCTCGCAGGGGGGAGATTCTCAATCGAAGGGAGGACCCATGAAGTCCCAACTCGCGTTTCTCGCTTTCGTGCTGATCGCCTTCACCCTGTACACCGTCGGTGTCGTCCTCGAAGAGGGTTACACCGGCTTCCTGACGCTGGCTTGGCGCGAGGCCTGGGCCGGACAGATGTTCGTCGACCTGGTGATCGCGCTGACACTCTTTCTGGTCTGGATGCTCCGCGATGCCCGCGAACAGGCGTTGCCCGCCTGGCCCTACGCGCTGCTGATCCTCACCACCGGATCGATCGGCGCACTCGCCTACCTCGTCCATCGGAGCGCTCGGGGGATGAGGCTTGCGCCTGCTGCGGCGTAGTGGAGCGGGAAACGGGATTCGAACCCGCGACCCTCAGCTTGGGAAGCTGATGCTCTACCAACTGAGCTATTCCCGCGTCCGGCTGAAAGGTCGCATGCGGGTTCGGGCGGGGCAACTACTCGTTCGGGACGAGATCCTCGGCGCTGAATTCGCCGGTGGGCACTTCGTCCTCGTCGACCTCATCGGGCAGCGTCGTCAAATCGAGGGTGGACACCCCGCCGGGTGAGAACAGGGTCGGCTGCGTGCTGGTCGGTGCGTACGACAACTCGAGTTCGGCTGCCGCCTTCTCGATATCGGCCTCGGTAGCCGCGAGTCGCCCCTCGAGATAGGCCTCGAAGAGGGCGTTGTCGGCGAGGATGTTGAGCCGTCGGGGGTTCCCCCGACCTCGATCCACCAAGCGCTTGAGCGCCCCCGATTCGAGGATGGCGGGATTCCCGCCGGAAGCTCGCATTCGGTGCGTCACGTACGCGCTCGAGGTACTGGCATCCATCTCGCTGAGCCGCACGCTGATCTCGACGCGCTCCATGAGCCCGGGCTCTTCGGCGAGCGCGGTTTCGAGTTGGGCGAGGCCGGCCAGGACCACGGTCAGCAAACGCCGATCGTCGTATTCGAGGTTGAGGAGCCCGCGAAGCTCCGCGAGCGCGCTGCTCTCGGCCAGGACCTGCGCTTCGTCGATCATCAAGACGGCCTGCCGGCCCTCTTCCCGCACCTCGACCAGCGCTTCGTACACGCTCGCGAGCACAGCGGCGCGGTCGTCGGGAATCGACTCGATCCCGAGCTGAGCCGCGAAGCGGCGCAGCACCCAGTCGCCGTCGCTCACGCCCGGAACCGGTACCAGGAGGCAAGCTTCGGTCTCGTCTTCGTCGAAGCTCTCGAACAAGTGTCGCAGGGTCATCGTCTTGCCCGTACCGGGCGGTCCCGAGAGAACACACAAGCCCTTCCCCTGGCCGACCCCTCGCCGGAGGCGCCGCGCGCAGTTCGCGTGGACGTCGCTGTCGAAGAAGAGATCCGCCTGAGAGTCGTTCGCGAACGGGTCCCGGGTTAAGCCGAAGTGTTGTAGATGTTCCACGAAATCCCCTAGACGAATGAAATTTTGCGTTTGCGACGCTTCGACCGCGGCGTGTCGTCTTCCGGTTCCGCCGTTTCGGGCGAAGCCCCTTCCGGCTCTGGTGCGTCGGGCGCGGTGATTTCCGCTTCTTCTTCGGCCTCGACAACGAATTCCTCTTCGCCGGTGGGCGCGATCTCGTCGTCTTCGAGCACGGCAGGGGCTTCGGCACCGAACGGCTCGGGGTCGTCGTCGAGCAGCTGTGCCTCTTGGGCGAGCATGTCCTCATCCGCGTCCGTGAAAGGCGGTTCTTCGGTGAAAGGCTCGACTTCTTCCGCGAGGTCATCGAACGACTCGAATGATTCCGCAGGCGCCGCTTCCATGTCCTGACCTTGGACTTCCTCGATCAAGTCGTCGAACGACTCGAAGGTCTCGCCGGCCGCGGACCCTTCCGGTTGCACATCGCCGGATTCGATTCGCGCGATGCGTTCGGAGACATCCCTGAAATCGGGAACTTCCTCGGCAACTTGGCGGAAGAAAGCGAGAGAGCGCTCGAGGTCGCCCGCAGCCTGACAGGCGTCCGCAAGGTCGTAACGCAACGCCGCGATCTGGTCTGCCGGGAGCTCTGGGAAGGACAAGGCCTGTTCGAAGTGTGCCATGCCGTCTTCATGGCGTTCGAGCGCGACGGCGCACAACCCCATCATGTGGAGGCACTCGAGCTGGCGACCTTCGTCTGCCTGGGCGACGCGAAACTCGGCCAGCGCATCTTCGAAGAGACCCATTTCGCGGTAGGCGATGCCTAGATCGAAGTGCGTCGCCGAATCTCCGGCGTCGACCTCGCGCTCGATGTGCCGTTTGAAATCGGCGAAAACCTGTTCGAAGGCGGGCGCCTCGCGATCGGTGACCACCTGCGGTGTCTCGGCGGGCTCATCAAAATTGAGCTCGGCTGCGAGATCGAACCCTTCGGCGTCCGCGCCGTTGTCGTCGTCGGCTAGCAAGAACTCGGCGGGCGTCGTTCCCGGATCGTCGGCTGACATCGCGTCGGCGGCATCGAGGTCCGGAACATCGGTTTGTTCGGCCGCTGCGGCGGCCAACGCCGCGGTCAATTCCGACGTGTCGTCGGCATCGAAGCTCAGCGCTTCACTGGGCTCCTCGAAATCGAGTGCCCCCTGCGACTCGCCCAAGCTCTGCGTGTCGTTGGACGGGTCGGTGAGGTCGGGCGTCAGGGTCGCCGTGTGGTCGTCGTCGACCGGTTCCTCGAGCGGGGAGACGCGCCCTGACGCCTCGAGGGCATCGACTTCCGCGGGATCCGGAGCGGGCTCCGCTGCGATGTCGAGCTCCGCCGAAATCGCGCCCTCATCCGAACCGGATCGCGCCTCAAGCTCGCCCAGACGGACCAGGGCCTGCGGCTGATGCGGAATGACGTCCAGGATTCTCCGGTAAGCCGCTTCCGCCTCGCTCCACATCTCCTGTTGAAAGAAGAAGTCCGCTTCCTCGAGTTCGTCGGCGAGCTGACCGGGCTCGATGGACGCGGTGTCGCTCGCCTGGTCGAGGGATGAAATCGTCGAGCCAAAGTCGGAATCCTCGGGAAGCGGAGCGTTGGCATCCGCGTCGAGGGCTTCGTCGAGCTCCTCGGAGGAGAGCGACGCTTCGAGATCCGCGAGGTTGAAATCGTCGGACGCCGCCAAGTCGCCGTCGATGTCCGGGAAGTCGTCTGAACCCGCGTCGCGGATTTCTTCCTCGTCGATCGCGTCGTTCAAGGAGGGCGCTTCGACTTCGACCGAGGGCTCATCGGTGAAGGCGACGGATTCCGCCTCGTCCACATCGTCCGTGACATCCGTCGCTTCGTCGAAGTTCGGTATTTCGAGCTCGATGGACGGCTCGCTCTCCGGCGCTTCGAACTCGACCGACGGCGCCTCTTCCGGCATCTCGAACTCGACCGACGGCGGCGCCTCTTCCGGCGCATCGAACTCGAACGATGACGCCTCTTCCTGCGCTTCGGCGCCGACAGCCGCCCCGTCGTCGTCTTCCGGTAACTCGAAGCTGCCGGATAGATCTTCCTCCGGCGCATCGGCTGCCGGCGATTCGATTTCGTCCGACCCGCCCGGAAGCGGATCGTCCGCGTCGGCGGCCTCGAGAAGCCTTCCCTGTTCCGGGTCTAGGCGACAGACCTTGTCTCGGAGCACGCCGAAGACGCGATCGTGGCCGGCATCCCGGTAGAGCGCCGCCGCGCGGGCGTAGGATTTAGCCGCGTCGACGTTCTCTCCGGCGTCCTCCAAGCACTCCCCGAGTTTTGATAGGGCTTCGCGATGCTCCGGATCTTGCTTGAGGATCGCCTGCAAGCTCGCGATCGCGCGGTCGCGTTTTCCGTAGCGTAGATACACGGCGGCTTCCGCGAGAAGCTGTGCAGGATCGCCTTCGACGTCGTCGGAACCGCCGACCGCAACGGGCTGATCCACGAGCGACGGGGCGTCGCTGCCAACCGTCGTTTCCGGGGCTTCGACGGGCAGCTCGAGCGCGTCCGATGTCGCATCGAGATCGAAATCGATCTCCTCCGACTGCGGCCGGGCATCGAGTTCGATCTCCTGTGCGGACGGCTCTGCCTCGACTTCCGCAGAGAGCGGATCCGGGTCGAACTCCTCCGCAGTCAGCGGATCGACCTGGGTTTCCTCGGCGGCCGAAAACGCGAGCTCTTGCGAATCCGCTTCGTCGGCGGTGAGTTCGATCGAGGGAATCTCGAGCTCTTCAGCATCGTCCTCGAAGCTCAATTCGAACGGTGTTTCTTCGATCGCCGCGGACGGATCGGTCTCCGCCGCGGTCACCACGGGCATCTCGTCGCCCATCGAGAACACATCGGTGTGGTGGGTGGGATCGTCGAGCTCGATGAGATCTTGTTCCGCGTTCGTGGGCTCGACGACGAGCTCTCCGGCGTCGACCAAGCGCTGCATCACGTCGCGCGCTTCCGCCTCATTGCCCCGGGCGCGGTGGAGCTCCGCGATTCGCTTGTAGAGCGGGTTCAGCTCGCTGTCCCGACCCATTTCTCGGTACGCCTCGGCCAGTGCCTCGTGCGCCGGGATATCGGCATCGGCGGGTCCGGCGATGTGCTCTTCGAGAAGCGTCGCGGCATCGGCGTACTTGCCCTGGGCGAGGTAGCTGCGCGCCAGGTCCCCGATGTGTTGCTCGCGACTACCGAGTTCCATGACGCGTCGGATCGCTTTGGAACGCCCCTCCTCATCCCCGACGCGACCGAATTCCGCTGCCGCCGCCTCGAATTCCGCGACGGCGTCTTCCGTCAGGCCTTCGGCAACGAGCAGTTCCGCGACCTTCAGTCGATGGGTCGTATTGCTCGGGTCGATCTCCGCCATGCGTCGCAGCACGGCCAGCGCGCGGTTCTTGTCCCCTTCCTGGTGGAACGCTTCTGCGGCGGTCTCGAGCGACGCCAACGCATCCTTCGCGAGGCCGAGGCGCTCGTAGAGCTCGGCGAGCGGCTCGTGAAGCTCGAGTCGCTTTGGATCGATCTTGAGAATCTGCTTGTAGAGGGCGACGGCCTTCGCGTCGAAGCCGTCTTCACCGAAACGCTCCGCGACCTTCAGGTACGCTGTTACGGCTTCGTCCGTCTTCCCCTGTTTCAGGTGGACGTCGCCGACCTTGAGGCGGATGTTCGTATCCTTCGGGTCGGCTTGAAGAAGCTTCTCGTAGTCCCGTAGGGCCTTGTCGAGCGCGCCTTTTTGGAGGTGTTTTTGCGCCGACTGAAGAACTTTACGCTTGTTGATCGCCAACGACCCCTCCGTCCGGGACGTAATCCGAGAGATTGGAAAGGCGGACGGGCCAATCCCCTACGCCCTTGTATCGGGCGCGCGGGGAAGCCCCTTGAGCTTCTGCACAGGGGCGTTGGGCTACGAGAGACGTTCGAGAAGAGCGCGTAGGCCGAGCTTGTAACTATCCGGCCCAAAACCGGAAATCACCCCGACGGCGATGTCCGAAATATAGGAATGCCGACGGAATTCCTCTCGCGCGAAGACGTTCGACAAGTGCACTTCAACGACGGGCAGCTCCACCGCGAGCAGTGCATCGCGAAGCGCCACGCTGGTGTGGGTAAAACCACCGGGGTTCAGCAGGATCCCGTGGGCCGTGCCGAGACAGGCTTGGACCGCGTCGATGAGAGCGCCCTCGTGATTCGACTGAAAGGTCGCCACGCGACAGCCCGCGGCCTTTCCCTGCGCGATGAGCGCGGCGTCGATCTCCGCGAGGGTGGTCGCGCCGTAGACCTCCGGTTCACGACGACCGAGCAGATTGAGGTTCGGTCCGTGAAGTACCTGGATCGCCGATGCGTGGCCTGCGTCGCCGCTCATGAAACAACCCTAGCGGCTTCCGGCCTGCGGGCTAGAGCTCTTCGCGGAGAGCCAACAGGTGCCGGCGCATTTCGAAGCGCGCTTTTCCGAAATTCGCGTCGCCGTCGAGCACGGTCAACAAGAAGATGTCGTTGTCGACAGGACGCAGCAGGACCCACAGATTGGACGCGCGCACGATCAGCTCTTCCACGGCCCCGCCGCTCGATGCGTCGGCGGCTTTTTGCAGCTCGGGGAGAAAGCGACCGAACTCGACACCGACGACGTTCAAGTCAAAACCGTCGCGACCGACCTCGGCGATGGGGATCCCATCGACGCCCATCAGCGAGGCGCCGCGCGCGTCGGCGCAGCCGTTCAAGATGCTGTGAAGGACGGAATCAAAGCTCATCGGTAGGCCCTCCGGATGTTGAGCAACCAGCGCTCGAGGGTTTCCAAAACGGTGGAAGACGATGCGATCTCTCGGGAACGCATCGACGATCGGATTTCGGCCGCTTCGCCTGCGAGACCTTGTCGTTCGAGCAAGGACGCCATGGTCGGGGTCTCGAAACGCTCGTCCGGCAAGAGTTGACGATCGATGCCTTCGGGGCGATCCCCATCCACCGCCCGAGTCGCCGCCTCGGCGAGCTGGTTGGCGTCGATGATCTGATCCGTCAGAGCGGTCGCCTCCGCGAAGGCGCTGTCGAGCTCCACATCGGCGATCTCGTTGTCGCGATCGCCGGCCGACGCCGTTGCGTCGAAATAGCCCGCGAGCAATGCGCGCGCTTCGCCGGGGTTACCCAGGTCGAGCCAGGCCAAGCCCGCGACGAGTCGCGCCTCGAGGGAAAGCGGATCGCTCGCGAGGACGAGCTGCGCCGCGTCGAGCGCCGCCTCGGGCCGACCTTCACGCCACAGGGTTTCGAGTTCCGTCTGTGCGGGAGCTGTGTCTCGATCCGTCACTGCCGATCGACCTTCCTTCGCGCCGGGAGAATCTCCGCGGGCGAGAGCGGAACCGTCGTCGCTCGGCCCAAGGAGCGCAAGACGACGAAGCGGATCCGCGAAGCGGTACGTTTCTTATCGACCCGAATGGCCTCGAGATAAGCCTTTCGAGGGTAGTCGGGAAGCTCGGTCGGCAATTCCGCTTCGGCGAGCAGGGCCTCGAGGCGGTCGGCGGTGCCCGAAGGCGCGTGTCCGAGCTCTTCGGAACGGCGCGCGGCGAAGCTCATCCCCATCGCGACGGCCTCGCCGTGCTCGCCGCGGTAGCCGCCCAGGGCCTCCACAGCGTGGCCCAGGGTGTGGCCAAAGTTCAGCAGCATGCGCAGGCCCGCTTCCCGCTCGTCTCGAGCGACGACCTCCGCCTTGATGCCGCAGCTCTTGCGGATGATGGGCAAGAGAGTTGCCGGTTCGAGATCGAGGGCGCGCGCAACGCCGGCTTCGAGTTCCTCAAAATGCGTGCGATCCCAGATCGCCGCGTGCTTGATGACTTCGGCCATGCCGGCGGCCCGCAGCCGTCGCGGCAGTGTCTCGAGCGTTGCTGCTTCCACCCAGACGAGGCGCGGCTGATAGAACGCACCGACCAGATTCTTGCCGCTCGGCAAGTTGACGCCGGTTTTGCCACCGACGCTCGCATCGACCATCGCCAACAGTGTCGTCGGTACCTGAACGAACGGAAGCCCGCGCAAGAATGTCGCGGCGGCGAAGCCGACCATATCCCCGACGACGCCTCCCCCCAAGGCGACGAGTACGGTCCGGCGATCGGCCTTGAGGCCGAGAAGCGCGTCGTAGAGCTTCGCCACCGTCGCCAGGGTCTTGCGACGGTCGCCGTCCGGGACCTCGATCTGTTTGGGAGCCAATCCCGCGGCGCGCAGGGAGCGCATGAACTTCTTCGCGTGGAGCGCTCCGACGGTCGGCGACGTGACGAGGACCGCGCGATCCGCCCGAGTCTGCCGGGCCACCGCGTCGCCGAACGCGTCGAAACGGCCCAGTCCGATGCGGATCGGGTAACTCCGATCGCCGAGCTCCACGCGCAGCGGGCGCAGCGAGCGCCCGCGCTTCACCGAGCGTCTCCCTCGAGCGCCACACGGATCTCCTGCATCACGTCCGCGGCACTTCGTCCGTCGGTCACCACACGGATCTTCGCTGTCTCGTAGTACGAACGCCGCGCTTCATAGAGTTCCCGCAGCCGATCCGTCCGGGCTCGCCGATCCAAGCCGGCGAGAAGGGGCCGCGTATCGTCGTCTCCGATCCGTTCGGCCAGAGTCTCGGGGGACGCCTCGAGGTAAACGACGGTGCCCGTCTCGGCGAGTCGATCGGCCGTGCCCGGAAACGCGATCGCGCCGCCTCCGAGGGCCACGACCCGCGCGCGACCCGCCAGACCTTCGATCGTGGCGCGCTCGATTCGCCGGAACTCCGCTTCCCCGTCGTCGGCGAATATCGTCGGGATCGTTCTCCCCTCGCTCTTCTCGATGGCTTGATCGGTGTCGACAAAGGACCGCCCGAGGGCCTCCGCGAGGAGCGGCCCGACGGTCGACTTCCCCGCCCCCATCAGGCCTACCAACCAGATCGTTCCGCCCGTTCGTGGCGACTGCTCAACCGGATCCCCCACAACGCGAGGAGTATAGGCGACCCGAAACGCGAAACGGCGGAGCGGGTCGAAACCCACTCCGCCGCTCTGTCGTTTCAGCCCCTGCGCAGGCTAGGAGCCCGCGTCCGGGTTCACCACGATTCGCGGCGTCACGAAGACCAGGAGTTCCTGACGGATATCCCGGATCTCGGTGTTGCGGAACGCCGGTCCGAGGAGCGGGATCTTGTGCAGGTACGGCACCCGCGACTCCCGATCCGACTTCCGGACCACGTAGATGCCACCGATGACGAGCGTCTGACCGTCCTTGACGAGCGTTTCCGTCTCCGCCTGGTTCTTGGCGATCGCCGGCGAGCCGGTCGGCGTCGGAACGCTGTCGTCGGGCGCGTTTCGCTGGACTTCGATGTCCATGATGATCGAGCGATCGGCCGTGATGTGCGGCGTCACCTCGAGCTTCAAGACCGCGTCGATGAACTCGAGCTTGGCGTCGCCGTTCTCGAACGTCTGGAACGGAATCGACACACCCTGCTCGATCGTCGCCTCGCGATTGTCGAGCGTGACGACCCGCGGACTCGAGATGACCTTGCCCTCACCGTTGCTCTCGGCGGCCTCGAGGCGGAGTTCGACGTTGAACTTCTCGTCGAGGATGAATGCGCCGAGGTCGAGCAAGCCGTTCGCCAGACTCGTGATCGGGTTCGCCACGCTCACATGGTTGAACGTATCGGTGAATCCCGTGAGCGACGGGTTGTTGTGGAACTTCAGGTCCTCACTCCCGATGTCCTGTCGGATCCCGCTGTCGGCGTCGAATCCGTCGACGAGCGGCTGAGCGCCGAAGGCCCAGGTGCTACCGATCTCGCGCGAGAAGTCGAGGTTCGCTTCGACGATTTTCGCCTCGATCAGCACCTGCGGTGTCTGCGTGTCGATCGCTTTGACGAGCGCGGTCGCTTCGTCGATCACCGACGGGATGTCCTTCAGGATCAACGTGTTGGTGCGCTTGTCGATATCGACGGTGCCGCGCGCTGAAAGCAGGCGCTTCACCATGTCGGACACTTCGTTCACCGCGGCGTAGTTCACGGGCTGCAGTTTCACGACCAGGTCTTCGAGCTTTTCTTTCGCCCGTCGTTCCTGGAGGCGCGCTTCCTCTTCGGCCTTGAGCAGGTCGAGCGGAGCGATGCGCAACACGTTGCCGACGCGGACAAAGCCCAGACCCTTCGTCAAGAGGATCACATCGAGGGCCTGGTCCCAGGGAACATCGACCAATCGAATCGTGACCTGGCCCTGCACTTCGTCCCCGGCGATGACGTTCAGATCCGACACCTCGGCGATGAGTCGCAGAACGTCCGCGATCTCGACGTCCTTGAAGTCGAGCGAGACGCGACGCCCCGTATAGGCCTTGCCCTCGATCAGACCGCCTTCCTGCAGGATGTCGATCGCCTCCATGGGCTCGATGGCCGCGGGAACCGGCTCGGGCATGAGCTCCGCGTGATTCTGCGCCATCGCCTTGTCGGCCACGTGATGGACCTCGGGCTCCACGGCCGCCGCGCGGTCCGCGGCCGCGAGCATCGGAATGTCGGCCGCCATCCCCGCCGAATGCGGGAAGTCGAGGAACAGCATCGTGCCCTGCTGCGTGATCTCAGGCGTGACGCCCGGGGCGCGTCGAATGACGATCCGCACCTCGGGAACTTCCGTCTCCGGCTGCTGGAACGCGCGCACCATGGACACCGCCGCGGGCTCTTCAGGAGCCAGTCGGACGGCCGCTTCGGGATCGATATCCGCGTGTGCGAGCTGCAGGATCAGCGTGCTGGGATCGGGCTCGAGAACTTCGTAGCGAGCCTGCGAATCCGACAACACCACCACGCGATCGCGATCCGACTGACCGTCGAACTGAACGCCGTACACGTGGATGCCGGCCCCACTGCGGTGGGCCGCGGCGTCCTCCTCGGGCGTCGCCAGCTCGTCGGCGACGGTGTCGGCGTACTCCTCCGCCGGAGCCGGATCGTCCACGAGAGCGTTCGCGTCCTCGGTGAGGGCCCCGGTCGAAGGTTCTTCCGCGAGAAGCGGCTGCGTCTCGTCGCTCGTCTCCGCGATGAACGCGTCGAAGGAAGCGTCGTCCGTCGCCTCGGTATCCGGAGCGAGTTCGGCCGGGACCGCTTCGTCGAGTTCGTTTGTCGCAAGCTCGAGACCTTCGTCTTCGAGCGTCAGCGTCGGCGGCGTCTCCGAGAGCTCCGTCGCGTGCTGCGAACCCGCCGCCGCGTGCTCCGAGGGACGGCTACCGCCCCACGGCCAGTAGGCCGCGTGGGTCGGCGTCGCGTCGCCAATCACCAGCGTCAGGCCCTTCGAGGTCTGCACGAAGCTCGCGGCCTCGAGCTCCTGGCCGTCGCCGGCGGCGTCGAGCACCACACGGACCTTGTCCGCGTGCTGGCCCACGCGCAGTCGCGCGACCGCATCGGTTCCGACGTCGATCTTGCTGGTCGAGACACCGTTCGTCAGTCCGGGCAGATCCACGACCAATCGCGTCGGATCCGGAATCACGAAGTGGGTCATGTCGGTGATTTCGCCGTCCGCCCACAAGGTCACCAGCGTGCCGCTGTCCTGGCCGGCGGCTTCGATCCCCGTAAGCTTCTGTGCGGGATCGGCAGAGGCGGGAAACCCTCCTCCACCTTCACCGACGAAGGTCATCTCTTCCGGCGAGTCGCCGTAGGTCGTTCCCGACGAGGCCAGGTCGCTCACCGAGTCGGCGTCGTAGCCCGCCTCGGCGGCGTCATTTGCCGCCAGCCCGGCACTCGCGCCTTCGCTCTGCCACACCCGCAGCTCGAAGCGATCGCCGAGGCCTTCGACGTCGTACTCGACCTCGGTCGCCAAGGTCACCTCGAGTCGGGTGCGCGGCTCCGCGCCCGGTGCGGTCAGGGTCTCGAGCGTCACGTCTTCGATCAGGCCGTCGTAGATGGCCATCGAGTCGACGATGTCGCCCACCGCAACTCCGGGAAGATCGACCACCAACCGGTCCGGCGCGTGCTGCCGGAACGCGGTGTAGATCGGATCCGCCAGGCCGACCAGCTGCACGGTCGTGATGTCGCCGTCGCGATCGACCAGGACATCCTCAATGGTGCCGGCCAGCTCGGGCAATTCGGGTTCGGTCGCTTCACCGTAAGTCGGCTCGGGCGGAGCGGGCGCCGGATTCGGGCCGTTCGCACAGGCAACGAATGCCATTAGCGCAGCTCCGCCGAGGAGCAGCGCTCCCCGCAACGTGTTGCTTCGTACCATCGAGCTCACCCTCCCTCGCTCTGGCGGACGCGTACTTCGATCTCTTTCGTGGTGCGAGCTCCGACGTAGTCTACGTAGGTCTCTACCACGCGCATCGAGTTATCCCCGATCGCGACAATTTCACCGTCGTTCTTACCAATGGGATCGCCGGTCCGCACCACGTAGGATTGGCCCGACGGATCCGTCACCAAGGCCCGCGGGTTGTCGGTTTCCCAAACAACGCCGAGGAGTTGAAGTTGTGCGAGATCGAACTGCTCGAGGGGGCCTTTCGCCTCTTCGGAATCCTCGTTGATTCGATCCAACACGAACGAACGGAACGGGTCGCGCTTGCCGATCGGGTCGTAGGTGTAACCCGCTTCGATCGCGCCCAATCCTTCGACCCCTTCGTTCTCCGCAGCCGGATTCTTTGGAATCCGCGTACCCGCTGTCGGGTCGGCCTGGCGCTCCGCGATGAGCGCGGCGCGCTTCTCTTGGTAGTCGCTCGCGGTCGGCCCCGTCGACTGCTTCTGACACGCCACCGCGAACGCAGCGACAAGCAGAACCGCGACGAGACCGCCGGTTTGATGCAATCGGATTACCATCTCTTACCCCTGCCCCGGAACCGCACCCGCTGCGGGTGCGGCCTTGTTCTCGAGGAAGCGAAATGTCCTGGCTTCACCTTTCACGTGAAGCGTGGTCGTCACCGAGTCTTCCTGATGGATGGTCATGTCGAGCTTGCCGACGTTGACGATCCGCGGAAGCCGCGAAATCTCGTCGAAGAAGCGCACCACGTCGTGGAAGTTGCCGGTGAATTCGATCTCGATCGGCACTTCGGCGTAGAAATCTCGATGGTTCTCGGGGGTCGGCCTGAAAGCCTTGAAGTCGAGGCCCGCGTTTTTTCCGAGACTCGAAATGTCGGTCAGGAGAACCGGAAGCTCCTTGCTGTTCGGAAGCTGCCGCACCGCGACCGCGAGCTTCGCCTCGAGCTCCGCCAGTGTGGCTTCGTAGCTCTCGATGTTCTCGGCGACGGCCTGAACTTCCCGAAGCTTGCGCTGCAGGTTCTGCTGCTGCCCGCGAACCCCCATCAGGGTTTGTTTCGCCGGCATGTACGAGAAGTACACATACCCGCCGAGTACGACGACAGCGATCGCGGGCGCGAGCGCCATCTGGTACGCCTTCGGCAGTTTGCCGAGCTTGTCGAAAGCGCCCGATAGCTGATCGAGATTGAGATCCATCGCGACCCCCTAGTTCTGGCTCGAGGCGACCGTACTGGTGCCCGCCATCTGTGCCCGGGCGCGAACCCGAAACTCGTTCAACCGGAAGCCGCCGACGTCCGTCGCCTCCGTCGCTTCGAGTTCTACGTCCTGAAAGAAAGGCGAACTCGACAGCGACGTCATGAACGCAGCGACGAGTTCGTTGTCGAGGCTCAATCCTTCGATCCCGATCCCGTTCTCGGAGTGTTCAAACTTCGTGAGCCACAACCGGTCGGGAATATGCGTCGCGATCTCGTCGAAGACGCGGACCGGACCGCTTCGCGACTCGTCGAGCTCCGCAATCACGCCGAGCTTGTGCTCGATGGCGGCCTTCTTCTTCTTGAACGCTTCGACCTGATCGAGCTGCGGCTTCAACCGGTCGATCTCGGCCTGCGTGCGCGTCAGCGATGCCCGCGCGGCACTCAGATCGGAGCGCATCTTCATGAAGTGCAACGCTGCGAGCGCGACACTGCCGGCCAGGGTCACGGCCAGCATGACGACCAACTGTCGCTGGCCGGCCTTTCGTTTCGCTTCGCGAATCGGGAGTAGATTGATCTCGAGCATCAGACGTCCATCCTTCGCATCGCGAGACCGACACACACACCCAGAGACGGAGCGATTTCGTCGAGCTCATCGGGGTTCCACTTACTGGACGAGATCATTCGGGCGAGCGGGTTGAGCCGCTCCACCGGAATGTTGGTCTTGCCCTGGAAGGCGGCGTCGAGCCCGGAAACGCGACAGCCGCCGCCGGACAGGATGATCCGGTTGATTTCACTTTCGGCGGAGGTCGCGGAGTAGAAGTCGAGCGAGCGCGTAATTTCCCCGATCAGGTTGTCGGTCACGCCGCGCATCGCCTGTTCGACTTCCGCAGGGACGACTTCCTGACTCTCGGTTCCGGCGGCGCCGCCGATCTTGATCTGCTCGGCTTCGTCGAACCCGATCGACAACGCCTTTTGGATCTCCTCGGTGTAGGCCTGCCCGCCGGTCGTCATGTCTCGCGTGAACACCGGAATCCCGTCGCAGACGATGTTGATGTTGACGACCTGCGCCCCGATGTTGACCAGCGCAGCGGTTTCCCCGGCCGCCGGCTCGAACGCGTATTCGTAAGCGTTCTCCACTGCGAAGGCGGCGACATCGAGAACCGCGGGCGTCAAGCCGGCGTCCGCAATCACCTGGGTGTAGTCGTCGATCAAATCCTTCTTGGCCGCAACGAGGAGCACTTCCATCTGCTCTTCGGCGTCGGCGTGCCGCACGATCTGGAAATCGAGGTTGACTTCGTTGATGTCGAACGGGATGTACTGTTCGGCTTCCCAACGGATGGATTCTTCGAGCTCGTCCTCCGACATCTCGGGCAAGCTGATTTTCTTGACGATGACAGCGTGTCCCGAGATCGCGGTGGCGGCCTGCTTCGCTTTGATCCCCGCCGTGTCGACGGCCTCGCGAATCGCCTCGACGATCGCGCCCGAATTCAGGAACGCTCCCTGGACAATCGCCTCCGCCGGCAACGGGGCGATCCCCATGTGCAGGAGCTCGAGACCCTTCGGCTTGATGGCGATCTCCATCGCCTTGACGGAAGAGGATCCGATATCGAGCCCGACGATCGAACTGGATCGCGAAAAAGGCAGCTTCATGGCGGCTCGCTCCTTGCCCTACGCGCTTTCCGCGCGCGGGGAACCTTCCTGGTGAGTGGGCGATCGCGGCACGTCGTGCGCGCCGTCCTCGGGATTCCCGAACACGCGCGGTCCGTCGGACACCTTCATGTCGAGCGCGTGCAAAATTTTCCGCTTCGTATCCAGACGACACGGCCGTCCGGCTTCGATCCGGTCGATCGTCAACGTTGAGAGACCCGCTTTCCGAGCCAGCTCAGCCTTGCTGAGCATCTGTGCTTCGCGGAAGCGCTGAAGATTGTTTTGAGGCAACTCGCACCCCTCCCCGGGGGCATCCAACCCCCGTTGCTTCCCGGACATCGGCCTCTCGGAGTTGCAACTTGAGGCACAGAAACTCGCAACCAACGCTCCCGAGCTGGCAGCGTTCCGCCGACTCACCTCGGGGCCGCAAAGGACCGAAAAGCCGCCTGAAGGAGGTCGGCTTGGCGGAGCGGATCTTGATCGTGGACGACGACGACAGCCTCCGGGAAAGCCTGGAGCTCGTTCTCGCCGCCGAAGGCTACGAAGTGAGCGCGGCCGCGAACGGGGCCGAGGCCCTGGAAATCGCACTTTCGGTCTGCCCCGAGATCGTGCTTTGTGACTTGCGCATGCCCGGGATGGACGGCTTGGAACTGCTTCCCGAGCTCGGTCAGCGCCTCCCGGAAGCGACCCTCATCATGATGTCGGCGTACGGCTCTGCCGACCTGGCCGTCGAAGCGATGCAGCGCGGCGCCTACGACTACGTGGCAAAGCCGTTCAATCCGAGCGAAGTGCTGCTCGTCCTGCGAAAAGCCCGCGAGCGGGAACGCCTGCGTCGCTCCCACGCCTTGCTTCAGCGCGATCTCGAGCGCCGGGGCGCCGGAGAGGCCGTGGTCGCCGCAGCGCCGGCGATGCGGGAAGTCCTCGAGCTCACGACCCGCGCGGCGGGCTACAAAGCCACGGTGCTGCTCACCGGCGAAAGTGGAACCGGCAAGGAAGTCCTCGCCCGCGCTGTGCATTCGGGCTCGCCGCGATCCGAGCAGGCGTTCGTCCCGATCAACTGCGGCGCGATCCCGGAGAACCTGCTCGAAAGCGAGCTCTTCGGCCACAGCCGCGGCGCCTTCACGGGCGCCGACCGGGCGCGGCGTGGGCTGTTCGTAGAAGCCGATCGCGGCACGATTTTCCTCGACGAGATCGGTGAGCTTCCCCTTCCCCTCCAGGTCAAGCTCCTGCGCGTTCTCCAAGAGGAGGAAGTCCGACCGGTGGGAGATTCAAAAGCCCGTAGCGTCGACGTGCGGGTGATCGCCGCCACGGCGCGGGACCTCCAGGCCGACGTCGCCGCGGGTCGCTTTCGCGAGGACCTCTTCTATCGCTTGAACGTCGTACACATCGAGGTGCCGCCGCTCCGCGAACGTCCCGAGGATATTCCCGTGCTCGCGGGCCACTTTCTGACCCTCATGACAGGCCGACTCGGGAGACCTGACCTCCGTTTCAGCGATGAAGCCCTGCAGTTGCTGTGTGCTTACCACTGGCCGGGGAACGTTCGAGAGCTCGAGAACACCGTCGAACGCGCGGTCATTCTCGCGGACGGCGACGAGATCGACCTGTCGAGCCTCCCGAAAGAACTCCACGGGGCCGGGTCCTCGGAAGCTTCGGCGCCGTCCGGCCCGGGAGATCTCTCGCTCAAGAAGGCGCGGCGCGATCTCGAGATCGAGCTGATTCGCCGCGCCCTCGACCGCACCGGCGGCAATCGCACCCACGCCGCCAAAGAGCTCGGAATCAGCCACCGGGCCTTGCTCTATAAGCTCAAAGACTACGAGCTGGGCGACGCCTGAGCGCGGCCCAGCTCGCTGGGTTCATCGGATCCCGGGGCCCGCTAGTCCACGTTGCCGTGAATGACGCGGATCGATCGTGCGACGAGCGCTCCGTTGACATCGTCGGCTTCGAACTCGATCGCCTCGTCCCCCACCGTCTTGTAGCCGTGCGCGAATTTCGCTCCCGACGGCAACTCCTCGAAAGTAAGCAAGGAGCCGTCCTTGTCGCGGATGACGGTCGTCGGGCTGACGACGAGCCAGGTTGTCCCGTTCAGCAGCAGGCTCCGATTGCTCGCGTTTTTCTCGAGGATCACGCCGACGCCCTCGACAGCCCAAGCTGCTCCGGGCAGCAGCGAGATCCATCCCGCCAGTACCAGTAGTTTCATTGCGCGTCTCATGCGGTTCTCCTCGCCTAGTTGGGCAGTTCGCGCCAGAGCGCTTGACCGGAAATCTTCGGCTTCGTGAACTTGAATTTCGTTTCGTGCCGGATCAACACATTCGCGTCGTCACCGATCGAGATCTTCGGGTCGACCGGCGGCTTGCCGTCGATCTTCTGTCGGGTCTCGGTCGTGCTCCCGTTCGAATAACCTTCGCCGCAGTGGACCTTGAAGGTATAGAGCCATGCCTCGCCTCCCGCCTCGCAGGGTGACGCCGGCGGTGTCGGCAAGTAGGACAACACCAAGACGTAGTACGCGAAGATCTCGCTCTGGGTAATCCACTTCTCCCCTTCCCGTCCCCGGAAGTAGAAACCGCGGTAGTTCGAGAGATCCATACACGTGACGTCGTCGGTGTGGTCGACGAGGTCGACCTCCCCGAGTGTCGGGTACGGCGTCGGCAAGGGAACCGTGAACCGGCGCTTCTCGAACGGGTCGAGATCCGTCATCGAGTAGAAGCGATTGTTCTCGTCCTGGGTGCTGGAGAACCCAGCGAACGGGAGGTTCGAGCGTTCGCCACTGCCGAACGCGAGCCACAACGTGCCGCTCTTGATCGTTCCGCTCGGGGCGTGGTAGAAGCTCTTGTAGTAGAAGTTCGTCCCCGAGTCGTAGACCGGCGCCGAGAAGAACTTCTTGAAGTGCCAGTTTGCGTCCTGATCCTCGTCACCGACGCTCCCGTTCACGATATCATCGGCGATCTCCTTGATCACCCACTTCCAGACGTTTCCGCCGAGGTCTCCGATGTAGATCAGGTCGGCGTAGCCGTCGAAGTCGGTGTCATAGACGGCCGGCCGCGACGGGATGGCATAGAGCATGTCCTGCTCTTCCTGAGACGCGCTGGTCGAGGGATCGAACTTCTTGCGCGCGAGGATCTCTCCGGATCGCAAGTCGAGCACCACGATCGATCGGCCGCCGAGATGCGCCGGATCGTAGGTCGCGTGGGAGTTCGGATCGCTCTTCTCGTCGTAGCCGCCCCCGATGATCGCGACCCAGCGCTCGTAACCTTCTCCGTTGTTGTCGTCGCTATTCACGCGAACGCGGATCTTCGTGATGATCGGCTCGGACCAACTCTCGCCCTGGTAGTCGGCGATTGAGGCCGGCGCGTCTTCCCGCGGCCATTCCCAGAGGTAGCCCGGGTAGGACGACGACGACGGATCGGTGACATCCATGGCGTAGTAGGACCGTCCGCCTTGGCGCAGGCCACCCACCATCATGGTCATCCACTCGTTGCTCGACTTCGTGACCTGCCGCCCGTCCACGGCGGAAGGCAGCCACACGTCGGCGATGCTGGGCGTGCCGTCGACGAAGTAGAAGTCCCGCGCGTTGTCGTCCGTCGGCAGCTCACGCACGTTCTGGCGCGCGCCGTAGGGCATGAACCCGAACAGCTCGACGCCGGTGCCCACGGTGTAACGCGGCGGGTTCAGGTTCGTGTCGAGGTAGCCCCCTTCGAAGAACCGCAAGAAGCCGTCGTTCGAGCCCGCCACCACGATGCGGTCGCGGTCGCTGAAGTTGGAGGCGAACTGCTTGTACGACAACTCGTTCTGGAAGCCCCGCGGTGCCGGAATGACGACCGGAGCGGAGTGGAAGATGTCGCCCAACAAGTGGTTGCGCGGAATACATGCAACTCCGTTCGCGCCGGTTCCGAAGCGGCAGCCTCGTACGTTGGCGACGATTTCGCCGGTCAGTTCGTCCGCCGTCGTCGCGACACTGCCCGCCGGAGTGACCGGGGGCGGGAACGTCACGCCGAGATGCGCCGCCGTCACCTCGTTCGCCGGGCTGCTCGTCAGGAGCTGATGTTTGAAGGGCCGCATCGTCGAGGTACCGGTCCCCGTGAGAACCGAGGTATGGAGATTGCGGCTCGCCGGCGCCGGGACGTTGTCCGCCGCTTCCCAGAACGGGATCGCACTGCCGAGGAACTCGCCGCTGTTGCACTCGCCCGGATCGGGATCGTCGAGCGCACAGATGTCGCCCTGCCCGAGGATGTCGCCGTTCGCGAGCATCTTCCACGCCCGGAGGCTGCCCGTCCAGTAGCCCGAGTCGCGCTCGGGAATAAACGAACTCGTGTAGAACATGCCGCCATCGGCCGTCCGGGTCGCCGGAACTGCCGAGGCCGTAAAGGTGTGCGACTTGCGGATGATGTCCGTCAAGATCGAGACGATGTCCTGGGCCAGATCTTCAGCGCTCGTGCTGTAGTAGAACTGTCCACCGCCGACCTGGGCCGTTTTCTGCAGCACGGAATTCGCGTCGGGAGACGTGCTGAAGCCCACGGTGTAGACATCGATGGTCTGGTCGTCCGTCATGTCTGGCCGGAAATCGTTCCGGTTCATGAACATCGCGACGTCGTCGAGGTAGCGGCTGCCGTCGCCGCCCCACGGCACGGTGAGCTCGTTCTCACCGTCGGGGTTGTAGTCACCGATCAGGTTCATGAAGTTGGCAAAGCCCTGCTCTTCGCTGCTGCCATCGCCGGTAAAGAGATCCTTGGTGGGCTCGCCGTCGGTGATGATCAGGACGAAATTCTTCTGGCATTCCCACTGCACCGGACTCTCGGGGACGGTCGGAGCCCCCGAGCTGCTGAACGGGCCGCCGTCTCCCGCGGTCCGGGAGGTAGTGTAGGAGTATTTCGGAAACTGCGTCGCGGGAAGGTTGGCGCCCAGCGGAATATCCGAGGTGTTCCGGCTCATGAAATACGTGTAGACCTGGAAGAGCGACTCGGCGAGGGGCGTCCAGGATTCTCCGGTGAGCTCATCGATCGCGTCGTCAATGTGATCGCCGTGCGACTGCGTGTTGCCGTTTAGGGTGTAGACGTTCGGGTTCTGGCTCGCGTCGAGAAAGTCGTCCGCCGGCACGCGAACGTAGCCGCCGTCCGTGTGGGAGCCGGCCCCGGGGCGTCGGAACTGCGCCATGCCGAAGCGCACTGCGCCGGCGGCGTTCACTTGGCAGACCACCTCGCGCAGCACGTCTTTAGCCGCGGTGACGCGCGCGCGTCGGTACTTCGAGTAGGTGCCGCCGCCGATGCAGCTCGAGTAAGTCCCGTTGCTCGCGGCTTGAATGTCCGCGTTGTACGCGTTCGACTCGGGGCTGAACAGCCAGTTCAAGTAACGACCCGAGAAGCGCACCCAGCCGCCCGCAACGTTCGGATCGATGTAGACCGTCAAGGTCTTTCCACACTGCGTCGTCGTGAAGTTCCCGCTCGCCCAGTACGTGCTGCCATTGCTGTAGGCGCCGCAAGTCGGTGTGGCGGAGTCGTCGTACGCCGGATGCCACACCATGTGCGTCATCGATCCCGAGTTGTCGACCAGGAGCATCACATTGGGCGGAACCAGTGTGGAGAACAGCGCGGTGTCGTCGGCTTGCGCCCAACTCTGCTCGGAGCCCGCCAAGAGAGCGAGCCCAGCCAGTAGAACGAGTGCCTTGAATCGATTTCGCATGAGTCTTCCCTTCCGACTAGCGGTGCCCGGGTAGTGAGCAAACGGCATGCCAGCCGTGTGGATTTCGCAACGCCTTGTTTTTCAAAGGTTTTTCACCGATGCGCAACCCGGTCTCGCTATGCAAACGGCTTCGCCCCGCATTTTTCTTCGCGGCTCAGCGCGCATCCGACGGACTCGCGGGGGTCGGTTCCTCTTCGTATTCCTCCGACACTTCGAGGTGGAACCGCATGGCCGTGCTCTCGCCGTGCGGGTCGGTCACCCGGATCTCCACGGGGTGTCGCCCGACTTCCGCGCCCCCGGGCCGCCAGTGGAGCGTTCCCAGCACCGGATCCATCACCATTCCGTCGGGCCCTTCGACGAGCTCCCAACGAAGCCGACGATCGCCGTCGGGATCTTTCGCTTCGAACTCGTAGGTGAAAAGATCGCCGGCTTGTTTGGGCTGGGGCACGCCGCGCGTGACGAACTGCGGCGGCGAATTCACCAGGGTGAGCGTTTCGCTGCGTCGGGCTTTGCCGGAGACACGACCGTCACTCGGTGTGACCTCGACTTCGATCCGATCATTGCGGCGCAGGCCGTTCGTCGAGAACTTGCGCTTGGTACCGCGCTCGTTTCCGTTGACGAACCACCGATACGTCAGCTTGATAGCGTCCCCATCGGCGTCCTCCGCATCGACGATCGCCTCGACAACCTCGTTCGGTCGCACGATTCCGGCGGGACCGGCGACGACGCTGCGGACCTCGGGAGGCGTGTTGCCGAGCGTGATACGAGCGGTCGCCGGCTCGCTCGTCAGGCTTCCGTCGAAGGCCTTCGCGATCACCTCGAGTACGTCGCCGCGACGCAGACCATCGGTCTGAAACGTCGAGCCCGTCTGGTCTTCGACGCGTCGTCCATTCACGGACCATTCGAAAAGAACCCGAGGACTTCCCCCGTTGGGGTCGCTGGCCTCCACCTGTGCGCGGGCGACCTGGCCGGGTCGCAAAGGCTTCGGCTGGAGCTCGAGTCGGTCGACCTTCGGCGGCTGGTTGAGCCCCGGCTCTTCTGTATTCGCCGGCGCTTCGTTGAGCGGAGGACCCGAAGACTGCGGTTGCTGCTTGTCCGATCCGCAAGCCCACGCGAGCGTCATCGCGCAGATGAGGCTGATCGCCCGAACTGTCGCCTCGAAATTGCGATCGGCCGCGCCGGCGATCACGCCACACGCGCGTCGATGGTTGCGCATTGTCCCCCCTGTCCGCGCCTTTGCGCTCGCTCAGTACCCCTTGCCGAGGATCCGAGCCTCCATCACTTCGAGTCGTGCCTGAGAGCCGTTCGGGCTCTGCCCGGTCACGTTGATCTTCCAGAGCGTTTCGACGAGCTTCTGACCGCCTTCGCGCATGTCCGTGCCCGGCGCGATCTTGCCCTCTTTCTCGTACTTGACCGGGTTGGCCTCTGTCGGGTCGCCGTAGAACTGAGGCTGCGCCTGCTCCACGTTGTAGAGGGCGAGATCTCCCAGCAAGGTCGGCGCACCTTGGGTCGGAAACGGAGGCGTATCGGTTCGCTCATCGACGACGTTGTTGTCACCCACGAAGCTTCGCCCGAGGTTGAGACCCGACTGCGCGGCGTAGAGTGCCGTCCGCGACTGGTTCTGGAAGCCGGCGACCTCGCCGTCTTTTGACACCGAGTCCATCGCGGCAATGCCCATGAAGCCCATCAACACGAGCACGCCCACGGCGATAAACAGCGCCGAACCGCGTTCTCTGCGTTGTCGGCGCGCGGTTTGAAGCGTTGCGATCACAATCGACCTCCCACGTTGCGCGGTCGAACTGCCGCGGTGTGCACCCTTCGGCGCAAACCATCGGTGCCGGGCACCAATTGACGGTTCTCCGTCTCGATGAACTCCCCCTGCCCGCTCATCTGGAAGTCTCGATCGTTCGCGCGCGTGGCGACCACGATGTTGACGCGAATCTCGTTCAGCTCCGTGTTGTCCCACAGGCTCGAGTTGTAGACCGGATCATTGATCGTTCCGGGGATCTCGCCCGCGTCCACGATGCCGTCGTCGTTCAAGTCGTAGTACGCGGAGAACTGAAGATCGCTCACGCTACTCGCGAGCACTTGGTTGTCTCGCAGCAACCGTCCGTTGGCGTCGACCGTGTACCAATGCGCGGGAACGGCGATGAGTCGCTCGACGTTCATGCCGGGGAGGACGGGTGCCAGCGCCGTGGTCGGGTTGCCTCCAGCGCCGGCGTTGCCTTGGAGGCTGAAATCCACCGTCAGCGTTTCTGCGCCGATATTGACGTTCGTGATGATCCCGCAAGCGGCGCCGCGATCGGGGTTTGCGGCGTCGACCACGATCACGCCGCCCTGAATGCCATTCGCACCACCGCTCTGGCGAAAGTCGGAGTCTGGATTGCCGTCGCCGTTCAGGTCGTAGAACAGGTCGTCATCTGCGGCGTGCAGCTGAGAGCCCGGGCCGCTGTTCAGATCGAGCGTGTCGTTGCCCAGGCCGTCGAACCCGCTCTGGATATCTTGACCGAGGTCGTAGAGGTAGACGTTCGAAAAATCGAGCGCTTCGTAGTCCGTCACGAACAAGTAGTCGGACCCCGTCACCTGATCGAGACCGCAGAGCGCTGCCGACTCCGGGACCATGGTCGCGGTCGAGCGCAGATCGCGCTCCAAGAGCTCGGCGATAGCGCGCAGGTTTTGCTGCGCCTCCGTGACCTGATCAACGACCTGATACGCCTTGCTCTGGCGCGTCATCATCTCCGTCAGGTAAATCGATATGACGCCCAGAATGGCCATCGCCACCAGGACTTCGACGAGGGTGAACCCTTTGAGATTTTGCTTGTGCATCATGAGTCGTCGTACCGGGACGAGCTGATGGCGAACCGTCGAGGGGGTGCCCCTGCGTCGTCGTTGTGTTCGCGCCAAGTGACACGTACATCGATATTCCGGAGATCGGGTCGGGCCGGATTGGTCGTGAGCCGCCAGTCGACCGTGTAGACCTCGTCCGTAAAATTTTGACCGGCGGCGTTGAGCGTGATGTTGTCCGTAACGACGTTCGCGCCGATGACCCATCCACCGGTGTCGGCGAACTGCGGATCGTCGTACGGAAAGCGGTGAAAGACCTCGACCTGATCCCGTGCGATGCGCGCCGCCCGTGTGTAATGGCGGCCGACGGTCCCCCCGCGCATGGCGTGGATCTGCATCGCCAACATCGCGAGCATCCCGAACGTCAAGACGACCATCGCCACCATCAGCTCGATGATGGTGAGTCCCGCCTGTCGCCGGCTCGCTGTCCGGCGAAACGGTGAGACGCGCCGGCGGAGCCGCCTCGCGTACGCCGCTGTGTGTTGCCCTAGTTGGTCCATATACCCGCCGTCTGTTCCCAGCCGTGGATCTTCACGGCACCGAGCGGCGTCAACACGACGCCGTAACCGCGGCTGCCTCCGCCGGCCGCGTTGTTCAGATAGATTCCGCCGCCTCCGGAGCCCGTCGGGCCCAAGTTGCAGGCGTTGTCCGACGTGACGGGCGTGCCATCGGGCCGAAAGACCACCCAGTTTCTCGCGGTCCCGCCCGTATCCTGAAAGCTCAGTCCTGAAGCCCCGTGAGGAGCCAATCCGGAGTCATCCGGTGCGACCGGCGCCCCGCCGAGGACGCCCCAGTTGATTCCTTGAACCGGGTCGATGATTTCGGTCATCACGAGTTCGCCCGCGTCGACGCAACAATCGCCGTCTTGATCGTCGACGACCTGGACCGGGCGAACGAAGCCCGAGACCGGCTCAACGGGGAGCCCGATCCCGCAGGCGTCTTGTGCTGTCAGCGTTCCGAAGAACACGATCTGGTTGCGCCGCAACCGGATCGCGCGCTGGCGGGCCACGTGCAACACGCCGGCAGTCTCACGAGCGACGGTCTTCAACCGCGTGTTGTTTCGAATCTCCCGAAACTGCGGCACGGCCATAGCGGAAGCGATCGCCAAGATCGCGATCACGACCAGCATTTCGATCACCGAGAAACCTGCACTTCGATTGCGTTTGTCCATTCCGCCTCGCAGCCGGAGCTTCCTTGAGCAAGCCCCATGCCAGGCGTAGAAATCGGTATCGCTGGGTGTTCGCTTGAGTTTCAGGGCTTTTGCGCGCGAAGCGGTTCGCAGTCTTCTTCGCACTGCGAAGCGGTTTGCGCACTGCGCGCCGCGCCCACAGGCAACTCCGCCTCATGAGCCGGCAACACCAGCGCAAAACGCGTGCAAAAGTTTTCGGTACCCGCTTGCCACTGCAGCACGCCACCGAGCTCTTCGGCGAGTCGCGCGGCGTTTGCCAGACCCAATCCCGTGCCTTCTCCCGGAGGTTTCGTCGTGAAGAACGGGTCGAACAAACGATCCGCATCTTCGTCTCGCACCCCGGACCCGTTGTCATCGACGCAACACCGCACGGCGTTCGGCGGGCGCCCGGCGCGGAGGGCTTCCTCCGGCTGCTCCCCCTCTCGGGAATCGAGCACCCACGGTTCGAGGAGCACCCGGATCTTGGGATCGTGCGTCTCGAGGAGCGCGTCGCCGGCGTTGAGGAAGAGGTTGATCAGGATCTGACTCACCGAGCCGGTGTCCGCAAAGGCGAGCGGCACGGAGCCCTTCTCTTCCCGAGTCACTTCCACCCGCGAAAAGCGGGGCTGAGCCGTCACCAGCGCCACGGCCTCCTGGACGAGCAAATGCATCGAGACGGGCTCGGGGACGGTTCTCGGCGGGCGCGAGAAGTCGAGAAGCTGACGGAGAATCCGACGCACCCGGTCGCCTTCGCGCGCGACGCGCTCCAAGTGTCCCCTGCCGTCCTCCGACAGTCCCGGGTCGCGGCCCGCCAGATCGACCAGGGCCAACATCGCGCCGATCGGATTACCGACCTCGTGGGCCACGCCGGCGGCGAGTCGGCCCACCGACGCCAACCGCTCGGCGCGGTCGAGCCCCGCTCGCGTACGCTTCAGCTCCGCGTTGGTCCTGCGCAGCTCGAGCAGCGCCTTTTCGGTGGCGTCGCTTCGCTCCGCAAGCGCCTCGGCCATTTCGTTCCACGCGGATCCCAATTCGGCAATCTCCCGGACACCGTCGATCGGTACCCGCGGACGGACCTCTCCGTCGGTGAGTTGTCGCACCGCGAAGACCAACTGTTCGAGGGGGCGCGCGACGCGACGGCGGACGAGGTAGACGCCCAACAACGTGAAGATCAGGACGTCCCCGACCAGCACCCAGAAGACGACTTGTGCGCCCGACCAACGCGTCTCGAGGGAATACGTCCGCGGGAGCCGACCGACAACGGCCCCTTCTTCGACCGGCGCCGCGAAGCGCACCTGGCCCCACAGACGGCCCGGTTGTAGGAGCACCTGCGCTTCTTCGAGGACGCGCTCGCCGAGCTCGCGACTGGCGGGGTCGATCCGACCGGCCGAAGCGTTCCGCGGTGCGACACCGTGGTTCGCGGTGACGGTCCACCACTCGGTGCCGGGGATGGCACTCTCGCCGATGGGTCGGGGATTTCGCGCCTCTTGAAGCAACACCCGGCCCAGAAGCTCGCGGGTCTGGGCTTCGTGGTGGGAAAAGAGGAGACCTGCGAGCACGACCCCGGACAAGGCCATGACCACGGCGAGACTCACGACGAGTGCCGTCTGAATCCCGGCCGGTCGCCGCATCTTGAAGCTACGCTTCGCCGTCTTCGAGCCCGAGCTTTTCGAGCCGGTAGCGGAAGGAGCGGAAGCTGATTCCCAAGAACTGCGCCGCGCGCTTCTTGACACCGCCACTGCGGCGCAACGCCTCCCGCAAGATCTTGCGCTCGAACTCGTCGACCATGGTGTTCAGGGTCTCGCCTTCTGCGGGGACGAGATCCAGCTCGGGCTTCTCGGGTGCCGCCGAAAGGTTTGCCGGTAAGGAGTCGATCCCGACCGGTTCCCCACTCGACAATGCGACCGCTCGCTCGACGACGTTCTCGAGCTCGCGCACGTTGCCGGGGAACCGGTAGCGGAGCAAGCACCCGAGGGCTTCCTCGGTAAACGTGACGCCGGGCCGATCGAGCTCAGCGGCGTACTTCTCGCCGAAGTGCTGCATCAAGAGCGGGATGTCATCGGTGCGATCTCGGAGGGCCGGCAGCGGAATCTCGATGACGTTCAAGCGGTAGTAGAGATCCTCTCGAAAGCGACCGGCCGCCACCTCGTCTTCGAGCCGCCGGTTCGTCGCGGCGATGATACGCGCGTCGACGCGCCGATCGCTGGTACCGCCGACGCGACGCACGGTCTTGTCCTGAATCGCGCGCAACAGCTTGACTTGAAGGGACTGCGGGAGCTCGCCGATTTCGTCGAGAAACAACGTCCCGCCATCCGCTGCTTCGAAAAGCCCTGCCTTGTTCTCGACGGCCCCGGTAAAGGCGCCTTTGACGTGGCCGAAGAGCTCCGACTCGAGGAGATTCTCGGGAATCGCGCCGCAATTGATCGCGACGAAAGCCCCCGAGGCCCGCTCGCTCTGCTCGTGAACGGCGCGGGCGACGAGTTCTTTGCCTGTTCCGCTCTCGCCACTTACCAACACGTTCGTGCGCGTCATCGCCACTTGCGCGATGAGCTCATACACCTCTGCCATCGCGTCGCTGTTTCCGATCAGATGGCGATTCCGAGCCTTGTCGCGAAGCTCCGTGCGAAGGCGTCGGTTCTCGGTGGTCAGGAGTTTCTTCTCGAGCGCCTTTTCGATGACGAGCCTGAGCTCGTCCACTTTGAAGGGCTTCGTAACGTAGTCGTAGGCGCCTTGTTTCATCGCCTGAATCGCCGTCTCGGTGGTCGCGAAGGCCGTGATGACCACCACCAGCGTCTCCGGTGAGACGTCCTTGATCTCGGATAGCAACTCGAGGCCGGTTCGATCCGGCATCTGCATGTCGGTGATGACGACGTCGAAGTCGTCCGCCTCCACCGCCATCAGCGCCGTTCCGACGTCTCCCGCGGTGAGCACTTCGTACCCCTCGCGCTGGAAGAAGATCTGCAGGAATTCGCGCATGCTGTGCTCGTCGTCGACGACGAGAATGCGTGCCTTGGCGCTCACAGCGGCTCTCCTTCCCCTTCGGGCAATCGGACCGTAAACCGCGTTCCGACACCGACTTCACTCTCGACCCGGACCCGCCCGCCGTGGGCCTCGACAATCCTGTGCACCGTGGCGAGCCCCAATCCAGACCCTCCGGGTCGACTCGTAAAGAACGGGTCAAAAACGCGCTCAAGCGCTTCTGTTGGAATTCCCACGCCCGTGTCCGAGACCCTGATCTCGACCCACGTTCCCTTCTCCTCACTATGTCGGTCCGGATCGCAGTCCCCTTGAGGCGGGTCCTCTCGCACGCGTGTCCCTTCGATCGCAAGCACGCCACCGCCCTTCTCCATCGCGGCGGCCGCGTTCAGCGTGAGGTTCCACAGGACCTGATGAAGCTGCGCGCGATCTGCCAGCGCGCGCAGCGACGCCTCGCACTCGATACGCAGCTCGATGCCCGCATCCCCCGACGACCGAAACAATTCAGCGACGTCGGCCAAGACGTCCGCCACCGGAACCGCTGTCGGCATGGTCGTCGAAGGCCTCGCATAGGCGAGAAACTCTGTCAGGAGATGGTCGAGCCGCTCGATTTCGCGAATCGCGATGCCCATCAAGCGATCGGAGGCGTCGGCGTCGTGTTCACCCGACCGGAGCATCTCGATCGAACCCGAGATCGCCGCGAGGGGATTGCGGATCTCGTGCGCCATGTGAGCCGACAGTTCCCCTGCCGCTGCCAGCCGCTCGTTCTGCCTGAGATCGTGCTCCATGGCGACGACGTCCGTGACGTCCTGGAAGATCCACACCGCGCCGCGTGGGTCTCCGTCGGCGTCCCGGAGAGTCGAATGCGCCATGCCCAGGTGGCGCTCCCGCCCGGCTCGATCCCGATAAGGCACGCGAATCCGTCGGCCCGACTCGGCACGTGCTCGGCGCTCGAACAGCGGAAGACTGTCGACGAGCAGCTCTCCCAGGAGCTCCTCGCGAGCGAAGCCTGTGATGCGCTCGGCCTCTCCGTTCACGGAGGAGACGCGGCCCTCGACATCGACCGTGATGAGCCCGCTGGTCAAACTCTCTACCGTCCGTTCGTGAAGTTGGCGCAGATCGCCCAGATCTTTCCGGCTTCGGTGCAACGCTTGCCCAGCGGCCTCGAGCTCCCGGCCGAGCAAGCGCGAAAGAGCCGCCACCAGCACGAGGACAGCGGACATCAGTGCCCATGGGTAGAAGAGCGCCGGTCCCGGAAGCCCCAAGTGAAACACTTCGCGGAGCCCGGCCATTTCCGCGCCCACGAGAGCCGCGAGGTACCCGGCCGAGGCCCCACCCGCCCCGAAATAGGCTCCGCGGCCCGGATTGAACAACGCGCCGTACACCGTGACGGGCAGGAAGAGGAAGCCGAAGATCGACGCGGTTCCGCCGGTAAAGAGGACCAAGCCGCTCACGATGAGAACGTCGCTGGTGAGCTGCCACCCGACGAAGTGGCGCGGCCGCTTCACCTGGCGAAGCGCAGCGGCAAACACCACCGTCGACAAGAAGCCGAACGCGAGCGTCCCGTAGAGACCGACCTCGGCGATCTCGGCACCCTTGCGCCCAGCACCGATCATGGTGAGAGCCAGAGCGAACGCGCCGCAAGAAAGGGCGAGCCTCGCAGCGAGCAGCTGCGTCAACCGCCTGCGTGCGCGTCTCTCGAGGGGCCGTGTTTCCGTCGCGTCCAAGCGCTGTGCGCTAGTTGATGTTCTCGGCGAGCTTGAAGATCGGGAGATACATCGCCACGAGGAGACCGCCGATCGCGCCACCGAGGAACACGATCATGATGGGTTCCATCAAGGAGGTGAGCGCCCCGACGGCTGTGTCGACTTCATCATCGTAGAAGTCGGCGATCTTGCTGAGCATCTGATCCATCGCGCCGGTGGACTCACCCACCGCGATCATCTGCACAACCATGCTCGGGAACACTCCGGATGCCTCGAGCGGTTCCGCGATCGTGCGCCCCTCTGAAATTGCGGCGCGCGTCTCGAACAGGCTCTTCTCGATGACCTTGTTACCCGATGTCTTCGCGCAAATCTCCAGTGCGTCGAGGATCGGCACACCGCTCGAGATCATCGTCCCCAACGTCCGACTAAAGCGGGCGACCGCCGTCTTCTTCAGCAACGGTCCGAACACCGGAAGTTTCAAGAACACTGCGTCGCTCTTGTAGCGAAAGCTCTCACTGCGTTTTCGCGCCTGGAAGAACGCGATAAAGACTGTAGCCGCCGCGAGCAGCATGTAGACGATGTACGCCTGCATGAAGTGGCTCAGGTTCACGACGATCTGCGTCGGTGCGGGTAGCGCACCGCCGAAATCCGCAAACATCTTCTCGAATACCGGAATGACCTTGACGAGAAGGAGAACGATCACGCCGATCGCAACGGTCATCACCGTCAGCGGATACACCATCGCACCCTTGACCTTGCGGCGCAGCGCGTCCGCCTTTTCCAGGTACGTGGCGAGGCGATTCAGAATCGTGTCCAGAATACCCCCGACTTCGCCGGCGGCGACGAGGTTGACGAACAACTCGTCGAAGATCTTCGGGTGCTTCCCCAACGATTCAGCGAATGTGGCGCCTTGCTCCACATCGCCTTTCACTTTCGCCAGAACGCCCGCGAAAATCGCGTTCGGTTGTTGGCTCGCCTGAATTTCTAGGCACTGCACCAACGGGAGACCCGCGTCGATCATCGTCGCGAACTGACGCGTGAACACCACCAGATCGCGGATCTTCGGACCGCTTCCCGGCAGGTTGACGTTCTCAAAAATGTCCTTCGGCTTGAGCTTTACCTTGACGGGCGCGATCGACTGCGCGCGCAATTGCGTCATGACAGCGGCTTCGTTGACCGCCTCCATCACGCCTTTCTTCTTTACGCCGCTGCGCGTCTTTCCCGACCAGTTGTAAACAGGCATTCGCTACTCCCGAACTCTACGCGGCGCTTGCGGCGCCGCCCCGAGCCCCTTTTCCGGAGGTGATGATCTGCTGGAGCTCCTCGGCGTCGCTGCTGCGACCGAGCGCATCGTCCAGAGAGATCGTTCGACGGCCGTAGAGACCCGCGAGCGATTGGTTCATGGTCTGCATGCCGAACTTTTCCTGACCGATCTGCATCTGCGAGTAGATCTGGTGGATCTTGTCTTCCCGAATGAGGTTCCGGATCGCGGGATTCGGAATCATCACCTCGCACGCCATGACGCGGCCTGGCGCGTTGTTTCGCGGAAGAAGCGTCTGGCACACGACACCTTCGAGGCTGAACGACAATTGCGCGCGCACCTGAGCCTGCTGGTAGGGGGGGAAGACGTCCACGATCCGGTTGATCGTCTGAACGGCGGAATTCGTGTGGAGCGTCGCGAACGCCAAGTGACCCGTTTCGGCCACTGTCAACGCCGCCTCGATGGTCTCGAGATCGCGGAGCTCACCGATGAGGACGACATCGGGATCCTGGCGGAGGATGTACTTCAGGGCCGTCTGGAACGAGTTCGTGTCCGCGCCCACCTCCCGCTGATTGACGAGACATCCCTTGTGCGGGTGCAGATACTCGATCGGATCCTCGATCGTCACGATGTGCTCGTTGCGTTCGGAATTGATGAAGTCGATGATGCTCGCGAGCGTGGTCGACTTGCCCGAACCGGTGGGCCCCGTCACGAGAATGAGACCCCGCGGTTTTCGAGCCAGGCTCGTGATGACCTTGGGCAGATCGAGGTCTTCGAACGTGCGAATCTTGTAGGGAATCGCACGGAACGCGCCTGCAACGGCCCCGCGCTGCATGAAGATATTCGCGCGAAATCGCGAGAGGCCACGCACGCCAAACGAGAGATCGAGCTCGTTGTTCTCTTCGAACTTGTGCTTCTGCGCGTCGGTCAGGATCGAATAGCAGAGCTGCTTCGTCTCGGGGGGAGACATCGGCGGCATTTTGATCGGGACGAGTTTGCCGTCCACGCGAAGCTGGGGCGGACTGCTCGTGGTGACGTGGAGGTCACTCCCGCCTTTTTCGATCATCGCCTTCAGGAGCTGGTGCAGGTTGGCCATTCGCTCGCTTTCTAGAAGTCGGCGGAGGACACGCGGAACACTTCGGAAAGTGTCGTAGTGCCTTCGACGACCCGGTTGAGTGCACTGCGTCGCAGGGTCAACATTCCGAGGCGAATCGCCTCGCGCTTGAGTTCCGTAGCCGACGCGCCATTGAGCACGAACTCTTTCAGCTCTTCGCCGAGGCACATCACTTCATAGATCGCGATTCGGCCTTTGAACCCCGTCTCGGAGCAGTTGCGACAGCCTCGACCGTGTTGAGGCGTCGTCGCGCGCGCTTCATCCTCTTCCATCCCGGCATCGATCATCATCTCGGTCGTGACTTCGTTGTCGTCTTCGACACATTCCTGGCAGATCTTCCGAGCGAGACGCTGAGCGACGATGCAGTTCACCGACGACGCGACCAGGAACGGTTCGATACCCATATTGAGCAACCGGTTGACCGTCGAAGGGGCGTCGTTGGTGTGGAGCGTCGAGAGCACCATGTGGCCCGTGAGCGCCGCTTTCACGGCGATCTCCGCAGTTTCAAAGTCACGAATCTCACCGACCATGATGATGTCGGGGTCCTGGCGGAGGAAGGAGCGAAGCGCGGCGGCGAAGTTGAGGCCGATGTCCTCGTGCATCTGAACTTGATTGATGCCGCCGAGGTTGAACTCGACCGGATCTTCCGCCGTCGAGATGTTCTCCGTTTCCTTGTTGAGCTCGGAGAGCGCTGAGTAGAGCGACGTCGTCTTGCCGGAACCGGTCGGACCGGTGACGAGCACCATGCCGAAGGGTTGGTGGATCGAGCCCTTGAAGTCTTTGAGCTGCTGCTCCTCGAAACCGAGCTTGGTCATGTCGAGCTGCAGATTGGATTTGTCGAGAAGCCGGAGCACCGTCTTCTCGCCGAACAGCGTCGGTAGAACCGATACGCGGTAGTCCATCTCGCGGTTGCGGCCGAGCTTCAGCTTGATGCGACCGTCCTGGGGTAGCCGGCGCTCCGCGATGTCGAGCTCCGACATGATCTTGACGCGCGACGTGATCGCGTTCTTCAGTTTGAGCGGCGGCTTCATCACTTCGTAGAGCACACCGTCGATGCGGTAGCGGACGCGGAATTCTTTTTCGTACGGCTCGATGTGAATATCCGACGCGTTCCGTTTGATGGCGTCGGTGAGGATCAAGTTCACCAGCTTGACGACCGGCGCGTCTTCCGACTCTTTCGCCAACTCGTCGACGTTGACGTCGTCATCGTCCTGGATGACTTCCATGTCGGTGTCGTCGAAGTCCGACATGACGTCGGCGAGTGTCGAAGACTGGTCGTAGTAGCGATCGATGCAGCGCTTGATCGCTTCTTCCGCAGCAACGACAACTTCCACGTTGTATCCGGTGAGGAACTTGATGTCGTCGATCGCGAAGATGTTCGACGGGTCGGTGGTCGCCAGGATGAGGGTCGATCCGGCGCGATTGACCGGGAGCACATTGTGCTTGAGGGCCACCTCTTCGGGGATCAACTGGATCACGGCGGGATCGACCTCGAATTCTTCGAGATCGATGGAAGGAACGCCGTACTGCTTGGCGACGAAATCGGAGAGTTCCGACTCTTCCAGGTAGCCGAGCTTGGTGATCTGGGCCCCGAGACGCGCACCGGCGCCCTTGGACTCGTCCCGCGCCTTCCGGAGCTGCTCAGCGGTGAGCAGGTTCTGTTTGACTAGGAGCTCGCCGATCCGCTCGTTCAAAGTGATCCCTCTCCTGCAGCAAGGGCCGTAATGCAGGAAACTCAACATCCTGGGCCGGCTATCACGAGACTTGCCGGCGGCAGAAAACCCCTGCGAACCCGCACGGTTATCGGCCTTTCGAAAAGGGATCTTTACTCGCTTTGCCGAACCCCCCCGAGGGACTCCGAGAGGGGTCTGCCTCTCACCCACAGCGCTCCGAGTCCCGGAAGCGTGGTTCCGATCCAAAACACACCGTGGGCCACGGTGCCGACCGCCACCGCCAGGCCTTTCGGCACCCCGTAGGGCTTTAGCGCCAGCCAACACGCCGCGTGATAGGGCCCGACGAATCCCGGGGCAGCGGGCAGCGCGACCCCGCCGGCAATCCAGATCGTCATCGCCACGGCTGCGTCCATGGACGATCCGGACGCAATCGCCCCCGGGGCTCCGTCGACACTCATAAGAGCCGACCAGAGCGGCGGCACGGAGCTCAACCAGCACGCGACCGTCAAGAGGGAGACGGGTGCGAGGGTGCGCAGATCGCGCAGAACCGCGCACCCCGCGGCGGCGTCCCCGGCGAATTGGGTGATCGCCAAGCGGACGCGGCTCCCCAACGGTCGCGCGAGCCACCCGACGATGCCTTCCGCTCGGGCTCGCGTCAGGCTCGGCAGAACGGCCAGGATGACGGCGGGTGCGATGAAAAAGGCCGGCAAGTAGGTCGTTAAGGTCGTGCCTTCGAGCCCCAGCACCGAAGCGCCACGCAAGCCGAGAAACAGAGCCGCCAGCAGCCCGAGTGCAGCGACGTCGAGGAGGCGCTCTACGAGGACCGTGCCCATCACGGTGGGGACGCGGACCTCCCCTTCACGGGCGAGGTAGACACAGCGCGCGACTTCGCCCGCGCGGAACGGCAGGACGTTGTTCAAGGCAAAGCCGACCCACACCGCCCGGAAATGCGCGCCGAAGCCCAGGTCGCCGACCGGGCGGGTCAGGTACTGCCAGCGCCGAGCGCGCAACGCGACGTTCAACAAAAAGCAAGGCAGCGAGATCGCGAGCACCAGGACCCAGTTCGCTTCCGCGAGAGCGTCCCCGAGCGAGCGGAAGTCGAGACCGCGGGCTACCCACACCAGCGCGGCCGCGGTGACCAATCCCGCGAGCGCCGCGTGGATCGTGCGGCGGGAGCGACTCACCCGCGCAGGCGTCGCCGCGCTTCGGCGGCATCGGCGCGAATCTGAGCGACCAGGGCGTCCGGTCCGTCGAACTTCTTCTCGACGCGGATGTGGTGGATGAAATGAAGTTCCACGCGGCGGCCGTACACGTCTTCGGCGAAATCGAACAGGTGCGTCTCGGCGAGCACGGGGTCGCTGTCCTTGAAGGTCGGGCGGCGACCGACGTTCGTAACGGCATCGAAGACCGCGCCGGCCGGTGGCGTCCCCTCGTCGAGGAACGCGAGACGCGTCGCGTACACGCCGTCGCGCGGCAGCACTTCGTTGTCGGAGGAGAGATTCGCGGTGGGAAAACCGATGGTACGGCCACGGCGATCACCGGGAGCGATGCTTCCGCGAACGGCGTAGCTGCGCCCCAAGAGACGCCCGGCGGCTTCGACATCGCCTTCTAGCAGCAGGGAACGGATCCGGGTCGAGTTCACGGCTTCGTCGGAAACGGTCACCTCGGGGATGATCGTCACGGAAAAACCCAGGGCGGGTCCGAGCTCGGTCAGCGTCTTCCGAGACCCTTCGCGATCGCGACCGAAGTGGAAGTCGTATCCCACGTAGACTTCGCAGGGTGCGAGCCGCGCGTGGACGACTTCTTGAACAAAAGCGTCCGCGTCGTAACGGGCGAAGGCGTCGGTAAACGGTTCAATCACCACCGCATCGATCCCGGCCGCTTCGATGAGCTTGAGCTTTTGCTCGAGCGTCGTGAGGAGCGCCGGCGCGCGCTCCGGCCGCACCACCTTCCGGGGGTGCGGGTGAAAGGTGTACACCACGGCGGGGCACCCGAGGACCGAAGCCCGGCTGGTCACGGTCTCCATGATCTGGCGGTGCCCCACGTGGATTCCGTCGAAATTTCCGATCGTGACCACGCCGCCTGTCCAGTCCCGCGGGACCGACTCACTGCCTCGAACGACTTCCAACCGTTAAACTCCTGACGTGCCGATTCTCGCGCGCCACTACGCCGGACGCTTTCTCGCGCATTTTTTCGGCGCGCTCATGATTCTCGCCGCGTTCCTCGTGATCGTAGAGCTTTTGCTCGATCTCGAGGAGATCCTCGAAGCCGAGACGACGTTCCTCGGGATCCTGGGCCTCGTCGTCACGCGAATCACCGCCTTCTACCTACCCTACCTCGTTCCGTTCGCCGCGTTTATCGGGGCTTTCCTGACCGCGGGTCTGGCCGCGCGAGCGCGCGAGATCACGGCGATGAAGGCCGGCGGGATTTCTCCGATGAGCGTCGCTTGGGCGATGCTCGCCATCGCGACCTGGATCTCCGTGGTGTCGTTCGTGGTCGACGAAACCGCGGTTCGCTGGGCGGAATCCGACTTGCGGTCGCGTGAGACGGGCGAAGCCACGACCATCGCCGTCCGGCACGGACGCATCTGGTATCACACGGGGCGATACATCTACAACATTCAAGCGATCGACGGGCACGTCGTCCGCGGAGTCCGTCTCTACGAGCGCGACGAACTAGGACGCTTGGCACGCCTGATCGAAGCGCGCAGCGGGCGAGAAACCGAACCCAGCCGCTGGCGCTTTGATGACGCGACACTGCGTACGTTCGACCCCGATCGGCCGCGGACACCGCCCACGGTCACCGAAGCGGACCAGGTCGAGATCGCACTCGCTCCCGAACGCAGCCCGAACGTGCTCCGCGAAAGCCTTTTGGAAGAACCGATTTGGGTGCTTCTCGGCGAGGCCGGCGACACCCACCCCTCGGTGCGCGCAACGATCCATCAGCGGTTATCGCAGGTGCCACTCTCGCTGGCCTTCGTGCTCCTGGCCATTCCGTTGGGTTTTTCGGTCGAGCGCGTCCGCAACCTGGCGAAGCCGGCGCTCGAAGGCAGCCTCGCCATCGGAGCGCTCCTTTCGATGCGGGAGTACGCGGCGAAATTGGCGGGTGCGGACGGGGGCGCATGGCTGTTGTGGGCCACCTTGATCGGGTTCGCGCTCTACGCCGGCTTCCGCCTTCTGCGGATCGACCGTTAGGGCTCACGCGCCGGCGCGCCCTTCCCGTCTTGCAAGAATTTCAGGAAGGGGTGGTCGGGTGGCAGTACGAGCGTCGTGCCCGACCCGATGGTGTCCCGATAGGCCTCGAGACTGCGCACGAACGCAAAGAACTCCGCATCGGCTCCGTAGGCTTCGGCGTAGATCCGAGCCGCTTCGGCATCGCCTCGGCCGCGCTCGATTTCCGATTGTCGCCCGGCTTCGGCGACGGTCACGCGGGCCTCGCGATCCGAGCTTGCGCGAATACGTCGCGCCTCCTCCTCGCCCTCGGCCCGGTGCTTTCGCGAGAGGCGCTCACGCTCGGCGCGCATGCGCGCATACACGTTCTTCTCGGTGTCCGTCGGAAGCTCGGTGCGATTGATCCGGACGTCGCGGACGGCGATCCCCGCTCCCGCTAACGCGCTCCCGGTTTTCTCCGTGATCGACGCCATGATCGCGACTCGCTTCTCTGTCACGACCTCGTTCAGCGTGTGCTGCCCGATGACTTCGCGCACTTTCGCCTTCACTTCTCGGTCGATCTGGGTCTCCGCCTCGCTCATACCGGTCGGAAAGGACTTGTAGAACAGCAGCGGATCGTCGATTCGCCAGATCGCGTAGTTGTCGACCACGATCCCTTCGCGGTCCCGGGTCTGCACGGTGTTCGGGGCGGAATCGAGTTGCAACCAACGTCGATCGAACGTGCGGACCTCCTGCACGAAGGGCCATCGGAAGGAGATCCCGGGTTCCGTGGGCCGGTCGCCGGGCTGTCCGAGCAGGAGCAGGATCTTCTGCTCATCTTCTCCCGTGATAACGACCGGACCGATCCCCCGCTGTCCGAGCAGGATGAAACCGACGCCCAAGGCGACGATCACGACGATCAACAGCAGGAACTTCCTCACGGCGTGGGCTCGGATCGGTTACGGCCCAGCGGCAAATACGGCATCACGTTGCTCCCACCGGGTTCCATGACGACGAGCTCGGCGCCGGTGAGCACTTCTTCCATCGCTTCCAGGTACAAGCGTTGCCGGGTGACCTGGGGCGCCCTTTGATACTCCTCGACCAACGCGAGGAACCGCTTCGATTCGCCGTCGGCCTTCGCGACTTTTTCCTCCGCGTAGGCCTGGGCAGACTCGACGAGCTCCGTCGCCTCGGCGCGCGCTCGAGGGAGCACCTCGTTTGCGTAGCCTTCGGCTTCGTTGACTTTCCGATCGCGGTCCTGGGCGGCTGCAATGACGTCATCGAACGCCGCGCGCACGTCCTTCGGCGGCTTCACTTCCTGAAGCTGGATGCTCACGACGAAAATCCCGGCTTCGTAAGCGTCGAGCGTCTCCTGGAGCAGCTCGGTCGCCTCGGCTTCGACCGCGGCGCGTTTGTCGGCGAGCACTTCGTCGATCGTGGTGCGGCCGACCACTTCGCGCACGGCCGCTTGTGCGGCGTTGCGGAGGGTCTCACGTAGCTCGGCGAGTTGATAACGGGCGTTGAACGCGTTGCCGATGCGGTACTGGAGGACGAATTCGAGATTGACGATGTTGTTGCCCTTGGTCTGCATCGTGGCTTCCGACAGACCGGTCCCCGAATCCTCAGTCGCCGCCGCAGCCCCGAAAGCGCCGAACTCTTCCCGCACGATCGAATCCACCAACATGATTTCGTGACTCTCGATCGGCGGAGGCAAGTGCCAGCGCAGGCCCTCCCGCGTTTCGGTGTACTGGAACTCGCCCAAGCGCTGGACGATCGCCGCCTGACCCGGCTCCAGCTGGTAGATCCCGAGGTACGCCCACGCGGAAGCGAGGCCGAACACCAGAAGCAGCAGGAAGAGGTTCGCTACGGTGCTCGCGGCGCTGCGGCGCTCTTTTGCTGCGGCGCCTTCTTTGCCCTCGGCCATCTCAGCCCTCCGCCGTGCCTGTTCCGCCCGGGGTGATAAAACTGCGAACCGTGTCGATCGGCACCGGGAAGACGACGGTCGAGCTGTTCTCCGTCGCGATTTCCGCCAGGGTTTGCAGGTAGCGGAGCTGAATGGCCTCCGGTTGCGTGGACAGCACCCGCGACGCTTCCGCGAGCCGCTCGGCGGCTTGGAACTCACCCTCGGCGTGGATGACCTTCGAGCGCTTCTCTCGCTCTGCCTCGGCCTGTTTCGCCATCGCGCGCTGCATGTCGCTCGGGAGATCGATCTGCTTCACCTCGACGGCGCGTACCTTCACGCCCCACGGCTCGGTTTGCTGATCGATGATCTCTTGAAGCTGGCGGTTGATCGCTTCGCGTTCTGCCAAGAGCTCATCGAGCTCGGCTTGACCGCAGACGCTGCGCAGCGTTGTCTGCGACAGCTGAGACGTACCGTAGAGGTAGTTCTCCACCTGGATAACCGCTTTCTCCGGGTGCAGCACGCGGAAGTACAGCACCGCATTGACCTTCACCGACACGTTGTCACGGGTGATCACTTCTTGGGACGGCACGTCCATCACGATCTCGCGCAAGCTCACCCGCACCAGGCGGTCGACACCCGGGATAATCCAGCGGATACCCGCTTCTTTGACGCCGTTGAATCGGCCGAACCGGAACACGACGCCCCGCTCGTACTCCTGAAGAATTCGGATGCCGGCGAACAACAGCGCGCCGACGATCCCGACCAGGATGATCGGTGAGAACGAGATCATGAGCCCCCTCCTTGGCGTTCCATTCCGGTCGCCTCTTGCCGACGAACGCGCAGTTCGAGGCCTCGCACTTCGACGGCCTCAATCGATTCTCCGCTCTCGATCCGCTCGTCGGATCGGGCTTGCCAATACTCTCCGCGGATCGCCACGGTGCCGGTTGGATCGATCACGCTGACGGCCCTGCCCGTCATGCCGATCATCTCCGACACCCCGGCGACCTGTGCGCGCCCGAGAGAGCGACCGACGGCGTAGACCACCAGGGCGCCGAACACCGC
The DNA here is from genome assembly GCA_965223705.1 of Myxococcota bacterium. Classification (GTDB taxonomy): domain Bacteria; phylum Myxococcota_A; class UBA9160; order UBA9160; family UBA6930; genus UBA6930. The sequence goes on from OZ245015.1 coordinate 2,640,176, forward strand.
CATGCCGCCGACGGACGGTACCAAGACCGACCAGAAATCGACGTTCAAGTCCGACACCTCCGGGCGATCGAAGAGCATCGAGCCGCCGATCAAGAAGCAGGCGATACCCGCGGCCATCAACGCTCCGTAGGACGTGAAAAAGAGCTCGGCGACGAACAAGGCGAGCCCCAGGGCGACGAACAGGGCGCCGAACCAAGAGAACGGGAGAATCTGCATCGCGATCATCGCGAGGATCAGGCAGAGCGCGCCCGCGACGCCGGGGACGATGAGTCCCGGTTGACTGAACTCGATGTAGAGGCCGATGGCCCCCGCCAGGAGGAGGATCATGGCGACGTTGGGATCGACCAAGACGTTGAGGAAGCGCGTCAAGGTCTCCATCGCGACTTCGCGCGTCGGCGCGCCCGCGACCGCCAGAGCCTGCGCGCCATCCCCGACGTCGACCGTCCTGCCTTCGAGTTGTGCGAGAAGATCCGCCCGGTCGTCGGCGACGAGGTCGATGACGCCGAGCTCGAGGGCTTCGGCGGCGGTCACGGCGACGGATTCGCGCACCGCCTGTGCCGCCCATTCGACGTTGCGCCCGCGTTCCTTCGCGATCGATTCGATGAACGCGACGAGAAGATTCTCGGCCTTTTGTGCGCTGTAGTCCGCCGGCTTCTGCTCTTCGCCGTCCTGCGCGGGAGCACCGCCGCCGCCGATACCGACGGGGTGGGCGGCGCCGATGCTCGACCCCGGTGCCATGGCCGCGACGTGGCCCGCCATGGTGATGAACGTTCCCGCCGAGCCGGCCCAGGCGCCGCGCGGGGAGACGTAAACCGCGATGGGAACCCGCGCGTTCAGCATCGCCTGGATGATGTCCTTCGTCGAAGCGACCAGCCCGCCGGGCGTGTCGAGCTCGATCACCAGGACCGAGGCGCCCTCCTCTTCCGCCTGGCGGATGGCCTTCTGCAGATAATCCGATGACGCCGGATTGATCGACCCGGCAATCCGGGCCACCAAGACCGGACCGGTCCGCGTGGACGCCGGGGCCTCGTCTTCGGCCAGCGCCATCAACGCCGGAACCGCAGTGAGGGCGGCGACGAGCCACGCGACCCACCGGCGCTTCATCGCGTGCCCCGAAGTTTTTCGACGCGGTCGAGGATCCTGCCGGCGACTTCGCGCTTGGACATGAGCGGGAGTGCTTCTTCTTCTTCGCCCGGCGAGAGCAGGAGCACCGCGTTTTCGTCGGTTTCGAAACCGGCGTCGGCGCGACTGATGTCGTTCGCCACCAGGAGATCGCAGCCCTTGCGTTCGAGCTTGCGCCGTGCGGCGGCCGCCAGGTCGGAGCTCTCGGCCGCGAACCCCACGACCACGCGATCACCGCGGTCGCGCGAGACCTCCTCGAGGATGTCGGGGTTCCGAACCAACGACAGCGTCAGCGTGTCGGACTCGAGCGCCTCTTTCTTGATCTTGTCGCGAGCGGTCTCGGCGGGCCGAAAGTCGGCAACCGCCGCGGCCATGACCAGCACCGTGGCGCGTTCGAACTCCGCGAAAACGGCGTCGCGCATTTCGAGCGCGCGCTGCACGTCGACACGCGTCACGCCGTACGGTGTGGGAAGCGCCGTGGGGGCGCTGATGAGGATGACCTCGGCGCCCCTGCGAGCCGCTTCTTCCGCGACGGCGTAGCCCATTTTCCCGGAGGAGCGATTGCTCAAGCTGCGGACCGGATCGAGTGGCTCCTGGGTTCCACCGGCGGTCACCACGACGCGTTCGCCGGCCCAACTTCGAGGGCCCAGCACGTGCTCGACCGCGGCCGCGATTTCCGACGCTTCCGCCAGACGACCCGCGCCTTGCCAACCGCAAGCGAGGTCGCCCGCGTCCGGCCCCACGAACTGCACGCCGCGCTCGCGCAGCACACCGGCGTTGGTCCGCGTGGCGGGATGCTCCCACATGTTGACGTTCATGGCGGGTGCCATGACGACGGGAGCCCGCGTCGCGAGCAGGACGGTCGAAACCAAGTCGTCGGCGATTCCCGACGCGGCCTTGGCCATCAAGTTCGCCGTGGCGGGCGCCACCACGACCACCTCGGCCCAGTCCGCGAGATCGATGTGCCCGATTTGGCGCTCCTCCGTCGGGTCGAGTACTTCGCTCCGGACTTCTTCCCCGGAGAGGGTCTCGAGCACGAGCGGCGCGACGAACGAACGCGCCGCGGGGGTCGTTGCACAGCGAACGCTGTGGCCCCGTCGCTTCAGTTCGCGCACCAGACCGGGAATCTTGTAGGCGGCGATCCCTCCGCTGACGAGCAGCAGCACGTGATGTCCCATTCGGCTCCCCCACGGGCCTCGGGGCCCGGCTCGCGTCGGTGGCTTCACCGCGACGGTGAAGTGCGAGTGTAGCCGTCCGGGCCCCGGGGTCAGGCCTTCGTGACGGTCGTTGGCTATCGCCCGAGCTTGCTCCGGAGCGCCTCGGCCACGTGGGGCGGCACCCAGGCGTCGATGTCGGTGCCAAAGCGGACCAGCTCCTTCAGCCGGGACGAGCTGACGTAGAGGTATTCCTGGTCCGTCATCATGAACAGGGTTTCGATGTCGGGGTAGAGGTGCTTGTTCATCAGGGCCATCTCGAACTCGTACTCGAAATCGGCCACGGCGCGGAGCCCGCGTATCACGACTTTTGCTCCGATTTCCCTCGCGTAGTCGACGAGCAGACCGTTGAACGCTGTGACCCGTACATTGTCGAGACCCGCGCAGGCCTTCTCGAGGAGAGCGACGCGCTCTTCCACGCTGAACGTTCCCTGCTTCTCGACGTTGTGCGCGACGGCTACGGTGACCTCGGGGAAGGCTTCCCGAGCCCGGTGCACCAGGTTGAGATGACCGTTGGTCACCGGATCGAAACTCGCGGGAAAGAGGGCCAGTCCCGACCGCAGCTCTGCACTCATCGCTTCTCCTTCAATTCACGGGGCGGCCGGAACCGCCGGATCACAGTATCACCGTAGCGCCGCTCGTCCTCTTGAACGAAAGGCGGCAAGACACCTTCCGGGCCCGCGGGGGAGTGCACCGACCTTTCGAGGACGAGCAGCCCTTCGGGTGTCATCACGTGCCGAAGTTCGTCTGCGAGTCCCTCGTGGGCGCGCGAGGCGTAGGGAGGGTCGAGGAACGCCAGGTGTGCCCGAACCCCCTCGTCCCGCAGGACGCCGAGAGCCGTGCGTGCGTCGAGCTTGAGGACGCGATACTGCGCCGGCGAAAACAGCGCGTCGAGGTTGGCGCGAAGAACCTTCGCCGTGCGACCGTCGCGTTCGACGAATACGACGAACGAAGCGCCGCGGGAAAGGGCTTCGGCACCCAACGACCCCGAGCCGGCGAAAAGATCCAACACGCGACATCCATCGAGATCCCCGAGCGCAGCAAACAGCGCTTCGCGTACGCGGTCCGACGTGGGCCGGACGGAACGACCCGACGGAACGCGCAGCTTTCGCCCCGACAATTGTCCTCCGGTGATTCGCATCGCGCAGAAAATTCTCCTCGTCGAAAAAACCTTTGCCGCAATCCGAATAGCTCGCTTACTATGCGCGTCCTCTCGGAACGTACCAACGCACGCAAGTGTCGAACGCCCCAACCTCGATGCGACCCAGACCGAGGGAAACGCACGAACGGAGATCATGCCGGTGGCTTCCATCGAACGGCAGAAAAGAAAACTACCCGAGCGTCTCGCATTGGTTCGAGGCGAGCGATCCCAGCGTCAATTCGCCCGGGACCTCGGCGTCTTTCAGCAAAACGTCAATCGCTACGAGAGCGGGACGACTCCGCACGCGGACTTCTTGATGCGTCTCGCCGTGAAAGAAGGCATCTCCCTCGACTGGCTGCTGCTCGGCAAGGGCCGGATGCGCCGAAGTCGCTGAGCGGTTCCGCCCCGGGATAACGCCACCTTCCGTCAGGTGGTAACGCGTTACCCATACTACCGGTCGCGGGCGTCCGCACCGAGTAGCAACTGTCGCAACAACCCGCCGTAACGCATGATGTCTGCACACCTCGGCGCCGAGGGCATCCTTCTTGCCCTTAGCGACGGCATGGGTTGGTTGATCTCTCTGGTCGTCCTGGTATCGGCTGCCGATCATTGGACCACGTATCTGTGCCTGCGCGCTCCCGTCTCCGGATGGATTGTCACCGAAGCAAACCCCGTTGCGGATTGGTTGTTCGGGCAGTTCGGTCTCGTTGAAGGGCTGTTGATCGACAGCCTGATCACGTTGGCGGCGCTCTTGGTCCTCTACCGTACGAATCGCGTTCCACACGCCGCGAAATGCGCGTTCCTCACCGCAGTTGCGATGGGCACGGGCTATGCGGTGCTCAACAATCTAGGCGCCATCCACCAGCTGGGACTCGGGACGCTCGTCGCGGGCGGCTAGCTTTCCCGCTACCCGCCGTGCTCGTGCAAGGCGAGCGCGAAACGATCGAGCGCGCGCATGACCGCCGTGGCGTCTGGGCCGGCCCGATTCACCATCGCCGAGAAGACCAACAGGTCGCCGTCGCGGGTCTCGACATAGCCGGACAGGCCCGAGACGCCGTTCAGAAGACCGGTCTTCGCCCGTAGCGCTTCGCCGACGGACTTCGCCCGATCTTTCAACGTTCCGTCGGAACCTCCGATCGGCAAACCGGAAATGAACTCCGAGCCCCATGTGAAAGAGGTCCGGGCGGCCCGCAGCGCGCCGACGAGAGTCCGCGGCGAAACGCGGTTCTCACGAGAAAGTCCCGAACCGTCGACCCAGACCGTTTTTCCGAGATCGATGCCGCGGCCGACGAGTTCTGCGCGCGCCGCGCGAACGCCTTTCTCCCACGTCCCGGGGACACCGTGTGCGTCGGCGCCCATGGCTTTGAGCAGCGTCTCGCCGATCGCGTTGTTGCTCCACTTGAGAAAGCGCCGCACCGCCGTCGCAACGGAGGGGCCCTCGAACTCGTAGAGGGGCGCCTCACAATCGGCCGCACCTTCGCGGGCCTGACCGTCGACGCGGATCCCGTGGCCGCGGAGCTGTTCGAGGAAAACGGCACCGGCGTAGCCGACCGGATCCGCGACGCTTCGCGCGAACCGCCTCGCCTGGGCCCTTCTCGACAACTGGCCGCTCACGGAAACGGTCTCGCCCGGTGCTGCGAGCGCGCGTTCGACGCGGAGTCGCGACGAGCCGGCGACGACCTGCGCGCGGTTCGCGACCCGGAAGTACGAGAGCGGCGGGTCGACGCGCACCGCAGGCGCCTCCCCCGTCCCAGACTCGGACGACACCCACACTTCGAAGGCGCCGTAGTTCGCTCCGAGCGCACTCACCGGCCCGAAGTATGCGCGGCTTGTGACGGCGCCCCAGGAGGGGTGATGCCGGACGCCGTCAAAGGCGCTGGCATCCAGGATGAGATCCCCGGTGACCCGCTTGAGCCCCCGGGCCCGCAGGTCCGCCGCGAGGCGCCACCACTGCTCCGAAGTCAGCAGAGGATCGCCGCTCCCGATGACGCACAGGGCTGCGACGGCGCCACTCGCCGGAAGTGTTGGAGTCGTTTCCACCCGGGTCGCAAAGCGATGAGCCGGCCCGAAGTGCGAGAGGACCGCGACAGCGGTCAGAACCTTCTGATTCGAGGCGGGGATGAGCGCCCGATCGGGATAGTGCTCGAAGACCGTACTCCCGTCGCTTGCGCGGACGGCCAAGGCCCCGACGCGTGCGTTCTTGAGGGCGGGCGCCGCCAGGGCCTGTGTCAGAGCCTTCGACGCCGCCGGCTCAAGTTCCCCCCGTGCCTGGGTCGATGCCGCCTGACAGGCGGTGCCTCCCAGGCCGGCGAGCCCGAGAAGCGCCGCGTATCCACCGATCGCGGCGAGCCGGCCGATGCGCGCGGTCCGGCGGCTTGACGCTAGCGGGCTTATCCCCGAGCCTGCGCCGCAGCACAGAAGCCCTCGGACGGCGCGCCACCGTCGGCCCCTGCCCCCCGCAGGAGCATTCTTGGTTCTCAATTGGATCTGGCTGGGACTGGTCGTCATCTCCGTCCTTTTCGCCGCATGGACCGGTCGGATGGGGGATGTTTCCACCGCATCCCTGCAGAGTGCGAAGGACGCGATCCACCTCGTTATCGGATTGACGGGCGGGATGATCTTTTTTCTCGGTCTCGTCAAGGTCGCGTCGGACGGCGGACTGCTGCGCGGCATTGTCCGCGCCCTCTCTCCGGTGCTGCGCCGCCTGTTCCCCGACCTACCGCAGGAGCATCCCGCCATGCGCGCGATGCTGATGAATTTTGCCGCGAATGTCCTGGGCCTCGGGAACGCCGCTACGCCTTTTGGTCTCAAGGCCATGGTCGAACTGAACCGTGGCAATCCTCACCCGGGTTCGGCGACGAATGCGATGGCGCTGTTCCTCGCGATCAACACATCGTCGATCGTGCTCCTGCCGCCCACCGGAACCGTCATGGTGCGACTCGCGGCGGATTCGGCGGCACCGTTCGCAATTTGGCTCCCCACCCTGTTCGCGACGTTGTGTTCCACGACCGCCGCGATCACAGGCTGCCTCCTCCTCCAGCGCATCCCCTTCTTTCGACCGCGGCCGCCCCAAGGCGGAGCGGGGGATGTTTCGGTTCCCGACGACCTTCCCGAGCCCGAAGCCCTCGACGCCGCTCCCAGCGAGTCGCCGGGTTGGCGCAAGCCCGTCGCCTGGCTGGTGATGGCGGCCGTCGTGGTCGGAATCGGCTTCGAGGCGCGCGAGCTCCTGGCGCGCGAAGGCGGAGATGCCGTCCTCAAGGCGCTCGCGCGCGACTGGGTCCTGCCCCTTCTGATCCTGACCTTCGTTCTCGTCGGGTTCGTGGGCCGTGTACGGGTTTATGAGGCTCTCGTCGAAGGGGGCAAGGACGGCCTGTCCGTGGCGGTGCGCATCGCCCCTTACCTCGTCGCGATCATGGTCGCGGTCGGAATGTTCCGCGCGTCCGGGGCCCTGGACTTGCTGGTCGGTGTGCTCGACCCCCTGACGCGACTGATCGGCGTTCCGGCGGAAGCCCTCCCGATGGCTCTCTTGCGACCCCTGTCCGGCTCCGGCGCCTTTGGCGTGATGGCGGAGATCGTCAACGAGCACGGCCCCGACACCTTCATCGGTTACTTGACGAGTACCCTGCAAGGATCCACAGAGACGACGTTTTACGTCTTGGCGGTCTACCTCGGAGCCGCGGGGATTCGCGATGCCCGCCATATCTTGCCCGCGTGCCTCATCGGGGATGCCGCCGGCTTCCTGGGCGCCGTCGCAGCTTGTCACGTGTTCTTCGGATGAGCGAAGAAGCAGACGCCTTGCCCGCTGTGGTCCGTCGCGAATTGGGACGTGAGATCGTCGCACGTCGAGAGCTGGCTCCCGGCCTGGGCTCGCGACGCTTTATCCGGCTATCGCTCGACGCCGCGCCGACGCACGTGATCGCACGTCTCGAGACGCCCCGCGCTTCGACAGGCGGAGAACCGCCTCTCGAGCCACTTCGCACCATTCTCGAACAGGCCGATCTCCCGGTCCCGAAGCGCTTCGGCGGTGACCCGTCTCGCGGCATCGATCTCCTCGAGGACGTGGGGGACGAGAACTTGGAAATCCGGTCCGCCCGACTCGATCCCGACGCGTTCGAAGCGCTCATCGCGAGGATCCTCGCGGACCTCCCCCGGCTGCAGGCCATCACCGGGCCCGCCGATCTTCCCGCGCTGGGTCGGCGGCTCGACAGCGACCTCATCGCGCTGAAGGGCCGTGTGTTCGCGCGTTACTCGTTGCGCGGGTCCGCTGATGCCGTCGTGGAAGAGGGCTTCCGGGCGATCGCAGAACGTCTCGCCGGTGCCCCGATGCGCCTGGCCCATCGGGACTTCCAAAGTCAGAACATTTTCATCCAGCAACGCGAGGGCAAGGCCATCCCGCGTTGGATCGACATTCAAGGCGCGTTTCTCGCACCGCCCGAGTACGACGCCGTCTGCCTGCTGCGAGACTCCTACCTCGAGTTTCCCGAAGGGTCGGTCTCCCGGCTCATCGCCGGCCTGCGGCCCTCCCTGCCCGATGCGCCGAGCCAGCGCGCCTTCGCCGAGCGGTTTTCGCTCCTCTCGCTCGCGCGCAAAGGCAAGGACCACGGGCGCTTTCTCGAGGCCGCCCGAAAAAGAGGCGACCGCCGCTACCTCCGCTACACGCGACGGACGTGGCAATTGGTGCGAGCCGCGGCGAGCGAATGCGCGGGGTTCGATCCACGCCTCGAAAGACTCAACGAGGTCGTTGCCGCGATGCCGCCCGAGCAGGCGTGCGAGGCCTAGTGGCCGGCGTGGAGCACGCATGCGCGGAATGATCGTCGCCGCGGGACTCGGGACGCGTCTCCGACCGCTGACCGAGCTGTGCCCCAAGCCAGCCCTCCCGGTCCGGGGCGTTCCCTTGATCGCCTACAACTTGCGGTTGCTCGCAGCGGCGGGCGTCGACGAAGTCGTGATCAATACGCATCATCTCCCGGCCATCCTCGAGCGGGAAGCGCGAGCCTGGTGCCCGTCGGGCGTAACGCTGCGATTCTCCTACGAGCGGGAGCTCCTCGACACCGGGGGCGGCATCCGTCGGGTCGTCGATTTTCTCCGCGAGAGCGACCCCGCGATCGTGATCGGCGGCGACATGCTCATCGACTTCGATCTCGAGGTGCTGCTGGCCGCCCATCGCCAGAGCGGCGCGGCGATCTCGACCCTGCTCCTCGACGACCCAAGGGCGTCCCGGTTCGGTACGATCGGAATCGATGATGACGGGCGCGTGCGACGCATCGCGAATCGCTTTCGCGCCCGGGGCGCGCCGGAGACGAGGTGCGGCCTCTATACCTGGGTCAACGTGTTCCGCCCCGAGTCCTACGACTACATGCCCGAGCGAGATCGATTCAGCCACTTCGACGCGTGGTGGATCCCGGTTATCGAAGCCGACCCGGACGCGGTCCGCGGCTCCCTCGTTTCGCGAGACACCTGCCGGTGGGAACCCGTGGGAACGCCCGAGGAGTACCTCCAGGTGAACTTCGACGTGCCGCCGCCCGCGTTTTTTGACGTTGCCGCAGAGGCGGCGCGCACGGGCGCGACACTCCGTCCCGGCCGCGTGGTGGGTCGCGACTGCACCGTCGCCGGCGAAGCCAACCTCGAGCGCGTCGTCGTCTGGGACGGTCAGCAGGTCCCCCCCGGTCGCTATCGCGACGGCGTCTTTGCCGACGGACGCTTCATCCCGCTCCTCGAGGCGCCGGGAGGGGCCGCGTGAGCGAGCTGGTACTCGTCGGCACTTCGGACGCCTTTGGTTCGGGCGGGCGGCGGCAGTCCGCCTATTTGATCCGCGGGGAGAACGGAGGCGCCCTTCTCGACTGCGGCGCGACGACACTGATGGGGCTCGCGGAGATGAGCATCGAGCGAGCCGAAATCGACACGATCGTCGTGTCCCACTTTCACGCCGACCACTTCGGTGGCATTCCCCTGTTTCTTCTGGCTTCGATGTACGAGGACCAGCGCACGGCGCCGCTTCAGATCGCCGGTCCTCCGGGCGTCGAGAGTCGCGTCCGCGGCGCAGCCCAAGCTCTCGGGCACCGAATCGAAAACCACCGGTGGAGCTTTCCGATCGAATTCGTCGAACTGCGCGCCGGCGTGCGCCGACCGACGGGGCCGATCGAAGTCGAGCCCTTCGAGACGCATCACACCCCCGATGCGAACCCTCACGGGTTCGTCGTCACGGTCGGCGCGCGCAAACTCGCCTACTCCGGCGACACCGGATGGTTTGACACGCTCCCGCGCCGCGTCGCGGGTAGCGAGCTCTTCCTGTGTGAGTGCACGCAGGTCACGCGAGATTACCCGTTCCACTTGAGCCTCGAAGAGCTCCGGGCGCGCCGCGACGAGTTCGACTGCGGCAGAATCCTGCTCACTCACTTGGGGTCGGCGATGCGCGCGCGAAAAGATTTCGACCGTTTCGAGGTGGCCGACGACGGCATGCGGATCCGGTTCTAGCGGGGCCTCGGAAGCCCCACGAATTCGCCCAACACGCGAGCGGAGGCGGCGCCCGTGCAGCGCGGCAGATGGTTGACCTGCCCGCACAACGCGTTGCGACCCATGAGCGAGAACGCGATGGCTTCCGCTGCATCCGGGGAAACACCGAGCGAACCCATATCGACGACCGGCGCCGGGGAGAGGCGCGATTCAATCGCCGAGACAAGAGCCGGGTTCTTGGCCCCGCCGCCGCCGACGACCACGCGATCGGGAGGCCCCTCCGGCAAGAACTCCCGACAAGCTCCGGCAAACGCTTCGGCCGAAAACGCCACGAGCGTGGCAACGAGCTCCGGGAGCCCGAGGTCGGCGCGCTTCACCAAAGCTTCCGCCTCGGCGAGACCATAGTGCTCCCGACCGGTGGATTTCGGCGGCGTGCGTCTGAGGAAGGGGTCCGCCAGGAGCTCCGCCAGCAAGTCCTCGTCGACGGTTCCGGAAGCTGCGAGGCTGCCATCCCGATCGAAGCGCTCGACGCCTTCCGTCGCCAGTGTGACGACGCCGTCGATGAGCGCGTTCGCAGGACCGCAGTCGAACGCCATGACGTCGTCCTCGCCGCAGCCTCGCGGCAGCCACGTCAAGTTCGCGATACCGCCCAGATTGAGGACCACGCGAGACTCGTCTTCCGAACGAAAGGCGACCCAATGAAAGAACGGTGCGAGAGGCGCGCCTTCTCCTCCCGCCGCGAGATCCCGCGCCCGGAAGTCGGCGATCACCGTCGAGCCCGTCCGCTCCGCGATGACCGAAGGATCGCCGATTTGAAGGCTGGCCCGACGTTCCGGATGGTGCGCGACGGTTTGTCCGTGCGATGCGATCGCGACGTCGGATAGCGGAATCCCGGCGTCCGCGGCCACAGCCGCCGCTGCGGCTGCGAAATGCGCGCCGAGCAGAACGTCGAGGCCGGCGAGCTCGGCGAGGACCTCCTCGGAAGGCAGCCGCAACGCGGCCAACCGGTGAATCCGCTGCTGAAGCTCTCGAGGTAGTGGATCTTCGCGATAGGCGACGAGTTCGAAGGGAACCGGGGGACCGGCGTCGGGCCAGCGCACAAGCGCGGCGTCGATCGCGTCGGCCGAGGTTCCGGACATCAATCCGATGACGTACACGCAGCCCCCTCACGACGAGTATGACGTTCGCGCGGACAACCGGGTAGCACCGCCGGCCGACCGCGTTGACAGCCCGCTAGGACCGCCGAATACTCGTTTTCGGTAGGTCGGGCGCCCCGATCAAGCCCCAAAGAGGCTCGCTCGTTGACGAAAGCAACCCTTCCCGGTCGGCGACCGTGACCGACTCATCGCGAAGTCAGGGCGGCCTGATCTGTGTCGCCGCCGTGCTCGTCGGACTCATCTTTCTGGCGGGCCTTCTCGCGCGGAGCTGGTGGGCTGTAGCGATCCCGGTCGCCATCGCGCTGCTCTTTGTCCTCGGCCTCGTCTTTTGGGTCGGATGGACCATCATGACGGTGGACCTCGACCCCGAGCCGCCGCCGGCGGACCCAGCCCCCCCTGCGGAGCAAGACGCTGACTGACGCGCGCCTCCTCTCGCTCCGGAGTCAGCGTTGCGCGTCGCTTTCTTGATTCGGAACGACCCGTGCGAACCGCACTCCTGATTCGGAATTGCCTGTGCGAATCGCGCTCCTGACGTACCGCGGCAACATGTTTTGCGGCGGTCAGGGCATCTACGCGTCCCACATCGCCGAAGAACTCCGAGCGCTGGGTTGCGATGTCCACGTCATTGCGGGCCCGCCGCTTCCCGAGCTCCCTTCGGGCATTCCGCTGCACGAAATCCCGAACGAGAATGTGTTCGGCGTGCCCCTCGCAGAGTGGGCCGAGACGCACGACCCGCGGCGACTCCTGGCACCGCTGTCTGCGTGGGAAGCGCTGGTTTCTCGGGTCGGTGTCTTTCCCGAAATGCAAACTTTCGGAGCGCGTCTTTTTCTCCGCTGGCCCACCTTGATGAAACAACATCGATTCGATGTGGTCCTCGACAATCAGAGCTTGACCTGGGGCCTCCTCGGACTGCGCGCGTTGGGCACGCCCGTGGTGGGTGTCATCCATCACCCCTTACACATCGACCGGGAAGCCGATTTCGCGATCGACCGGACGCTCAAACAGCGGGTCCGCCGCACGCTCTACTTTCCGATGTGGATGCAGCAACGCGTCGCACCGAGACTCGATCGCATCGTGACGGTCAGCGAGGCTTCGCGTCGCGAGATCGCGTTGCGCTTCGGGATCCCCGAAAAGCGAATCGACGTGGTGTGGAACGGAACCGACGCGGAGCTCTTCCGGCCCCACCCCGAGGTACCGAAAGAAACCGATCTGGTCTTCGTCGGCCGCACGGAGGATCGCAAGAAAGGGATCGGCACGCTGATCGAGGCTCTCGGGGCGTTGCCGGGGGTCACGCTCAAAATCGTCGATGGGCGCATCCCGGATCATGGCCTCGTTCCCCGCCTGCTTCGGAAGCACGGTGTCGAGGACCGCGTCGTGCTCGACCGCCGACTTCTCGAACGCGACGAGCTCGCAGCGACCTATACGACTGCCCGCATCGCCGTCGTCCCTTCTTTCTTCGAGGGCTTCGGTTTCCCCGCGACCGAAGCGATGGCGTGCGGCCTCCCGGTCGTCGCTCACGCGGTCGGCGCTCTACCGGAGCTACTCGGAAGCGACGATCGCTGCGGGCGACTCGTTCCGCCCCACAACCCGCCCGCCCTGGCGGCCGCCATCCGCTCGCTCCTCGATGAGCCGGGCGCGTGCGAAGCGGCCGGGGCCCGAGCGAGGGAGCGCGTCGTTCGCACGTTTCCCTGGCGCCAGGCGGGCGCGTCCCTGCTTCGGTGTCTGGAAGCCGTCGTGCGCGAGCGGCGCGGAGCCCGCTGATGCTGCTCACCGTCGATCTGGACGAGCTCGACGTGCGTCCCGGTGACCTCCTCCTCGACGCAGGGTGCGGAGAAGGTCGACATTGTGCGGGGGCACTCGATCGCGGCGCCCGCGTCATCGGCCTCGACATCGATCGCGCCGCTCTCGCCGCCGCACAGGCGACGTTGCGCGAGAGGCCCGGGCGCTCCGACCTGTTGCGAGGCGACGCGCTCGCACTCCCATTTCCCGATGCCCGCTTTGACCGCGTGATCTGCTCGGAAGTGATGGAACATGTCGACGACTACAACGGGGCGCTCCGGGAGCTCGCGCGAATCACCCGTCCCGCGGGCCGGCTCGCCGTCACCGTGCCGACGGAGCTGAGCGAGAAACTCTACCTACACCTTTCGGACGAATACTTCGAAAGTCCCGGCGGACACATCCGCATCTTCTCCCCGAAAAAACTCGCGCGCGCGATGCGTCGCGCGGGCTTCGAAGAGATCCGAGCGGGCTTCGCCCACGCACTGCACACGCCCTACTGGGCGCTCCGAAATTTCGTCGGGCTCTCGGGTGCCGACGCGCGGCCGGTCGTCCGCGCATACCGGATCGGTCTGCTGCGCGCGACGCAATCGCCGTTGGCCCACCGCCTGGAACGTATGCTGAATCGCGTATTCCCCAAGAGCCTGATCCTGTATGCCCGTCGCAGCGCACCCTGAACACCTCCGCGTCGCACTGCTCTCTTACCGGGGCAACATGCGGTGCGGTGGTCAAGGGGTCTATCTCTGGCACCTCGCGAGAGGTCTCGCCCGCCTGGGACACCGCGTCGAAGTCTGGTGCGGGCCTCCGTACCCGGACCCGATGCCTTTCGTCGAAGCCGTCCACAGACTTCCCGGAAACGAGTTCTTTGGGAAGTGGTTCAATCCAGATCGGCGGGGCTTCCTGCCCGAACCGCGACCGCTGTCCGTGCTCAAACCCCTGCCGTTTTACGAGCTGGGCGCGAGCTGGCTCGGGTTTCTCGTCGAGCCCGCGCTGTTCTCGCTGCGGGCCTTCGCGGCGGTAACTGCGCGCGCGCAGCGGACCGGCGCGTTCGACGTGGTTCACGACGTGCAGTCGCTGGGCTATGGGCTCCTCGGATTGCGTGCTCGCGGGACTCCCGTCGTCTCCACCGTCCACCACCCCCTGACCGTCGATCGCGCCGCGTCTTTTCGCGCCGACCGAACGTTCCGTGACGCCGTCGGCACGGCGAAATTCTTCCCGATCGGGATGCAAGCTTTCGTGGCCCGTCGCATCGACGGGATCCTGACATCTTCGCGCTCGAGTGCCGCGCGGATTCACCGCGATTTTCGGGTACCGCGCGAACGCATCACGGATGTCGCGAACGGAGTCGATACCGACTGCTTCCGACCCCGCCCGCTGGCGCGCGAGCCGTCGACCGTGTTGTGTGTCGCCCGGGCGGCCGACCCCAACAAGGGTGTTCGAGACTTGGTGCGCGCACTCCGTCACCTTCCAGACGACATCGCGCTCGAACTGGTCGACGATGCCGGTCCGAGCAACCCGGCGCGCGTCTGGGCGAAACGAGCCGGGGTGGCGCACCGCCTGACGATCACCGGCGCGCTCCCGATCGACGTCTTGGCCGAACGCTACGCGCGGGCGACGCTCGTCGCCGTTCCTTCTCACCACGAAGGCTTCGGCCTGCCGGCCGTTGAAGCCATGGCGAGCGAGACTCCGGTTGTCGCCGCCGCCGGCGGCGCTTTGGCAGAAGTTCTCGCGGACGGAGGCGGAACCCTCGTCCCCGTCGGCCAAACCGAAGCGATGGCCGGCGCGATCCGCGAGCTCATCGCCCGACCGTCGCTGCGCGCGACCTTGGGGCAAAAAGGTCGCGAGATTGCCGTTCGCCGCTACAGCTGGGCGTCGATCACAGACGCCACCTGCGATGTCTACCGAGCGGTACGTGGTGCGGGAGTCGCCGGTGATTTCGGCCTCCCGACGAGGATCAGTACGTCCGCGGCCCCCGGGAAAACGCCCGCCAATCGATCCGCGACTTCGAGCCACGCCCGCGCGTAGGGAGGCGGGAACCGCGCGAGTATTCGTGCGTACGCCGCGAGTCCCCAGAAGAGCGACGTCCCCGAAACCTCGACATCCGCGAGGTGACGAGACGCTTGCGCGACGAGAAGGTCGGGGTCATAGCGCGTGAAGTGATCCGCCGGAACGTCGTAACTCCTTCGCCCGCGCGGGCTTCCCCCGCGCAAGCAGCGAAGCAGTTCGTCGGCGACGCGGCCAATGCGACACGCGAGCGCCTCGAAGTTCGCTACCGCGAGGACGACGCGGCCGGATCGCTTCGTGACACGCGCCATCTCCCGGATCGCTTGATCCGGTGCGTCGAAGTGGTCGAGCGCTCCCTTACAGATCGCGGCATCAAACGCTTCGTCGGGGAACGGCAGTGCGTCGCCAAAGGCGCGCACGAAAACCGGTGGGTTCACCGCCGGAGCGTGCATGCGAGCCCAGCGCATCATTCGCCGCGAGGGCTCGGCGCCGATCGCACGCGATCCGCGCGCCGCGAGTGCCACGGTGTCTTGCCCGAACCCGCTCGCGACATCGAGCACCCGTCGCCCCGGCCCCGCGTTCGCGAAAGCCAACGTGCGCTCGGTCATCCGCTCGAAGAGGAACGTGCTGTCCGGCGTGCTCGCGACGGGAATCACGTCGGGCATATCGCGGTCGAGCTCAGCCGACCGCATCACGCGCCGGCGAGGCGCATGGCTTCGGCGATCCGCTCCCGGAGCTCGGCCTGTTCCCAGGGTTTCGGAATCACGCCCACGACACCGGCTGCGTCGAGATCGGGGCGCGACAGGACCTCCGAGAGCCCCGTCAGGAGAAGCCTCCCGACTTCGGGCTTCCAGGCGCGAATTTTTTCGAGAAGCTTGATCCCCGAGACGTCGGGCATTCGCTGGTCCGACAACACCACGGAGATTCCGCCCGCGTCGATACGGGCCAAGGCCTCCTGCCCGCTGTGTGCGACGACGACGTCGTAAGGCTCCTTGCGCAACGTGCGCTCGAGTGCGCGGAGAATGTGCGGCTCGTCATCGACCACGAGCAGGGTCGGCCGCGCGCTCATACAGACGGCGCCGCGGGAAGCCGCAGCTCGATCCGCGTACCCGACCCGCCGGAATCCAGTTCGAGCGTACCGCCGAGTTCGCGGAGTTCGCGTGCGGCACGCGCGAGCCCGAACTCGGCCAGGACCGACGCTTCGTGGGGACTCGAACGCAAAAGCGCCGTGCGCTCTTCCGTTCGGAGCGGCGCGCCCGTGTCGGCGATCGAGAGACAGATCTCCGCGCCGCGGCGGCCGGCGTAGACGCGCACCGAGGCGGCCCGGCCCTCCCCCGCTTCGGCTACCGCTTCCGCCGCGCGCAGCAAAAGCGTGACGATGATCCGCCGCAAGACCGACGCCGAGCCGCTGGCGCGGATGTCCGGGACGAGCTCTGTTTCCACCACGAGCCCGGGTGCCGTGACGCCACGCAGGGCGTGAATCGCTCCCTTGACCACTTCCGCGAGCTCCGGCGACTCGCCACTCGAACGGACACCGAGGAGTCCCTGCAAGTCGTACAGACTGCTCCGAATGCGCCGGGCGCCTTCGAGCGATTCCCGCACCGCTGCATCCGAATCTTTGAGCGCCTGTTCGGGCTGAACGGCGGCGAGCGCGCCGTCGAAGGCCGCGATCACTTCGGGTTTCGGGGCGTTCGCCTCGTTCAGTTCGGACCGCAGCGCCAAGGCCGCATCATGCAACCTGCCGAAATCGTCCAGGGTGTCGGCGAGCTGCAAGAGGTTGGCCTGGACGAAACCCAGTGGATTGCTCATCTCGTGGACAAAGCCCGAGATCAGGCGCGCGAGTCGAAAAGCTTCATCGCGGTTCGTCGAAATTGCGAGGCTCCCCTGCGATCGGACGCGGCGGACGCGTCTTCGGGGGGATGGCCGGACACTAACCGAATGCGGGGCCGGGGCAAACCGAGAATCGGCGCGAAGTCGGATCGCTAGCGGCGGAGATCGTGCTTCGTGAGTTTTCGATAGAGCGTCGAGCGCCCGATCCCCAAGAGGCGCGCCGCAGCGGCGACGTCACCGCCCGCTTCCTCGAGCGCGCGCAGCAACGCAGCGCGTTCGTAAGCATCGAGCGAGAGGGGCAAGTTCGAAACCTCGCGTGCCGTCGTTCGGGTCGACTTCGCGGCGATACCCAGGTCGGGAAAATCCTGTTGCCCGAGCGTGCGCTCGCCGGCGAAGGCGAGCGCGGACTCGATGGCGTTCTCGAGCTCTCGCGCGTTCCCCGGCCACGCGTGGTTCTCGAGTCGATCCACCGCCTCGCGCGAGAGCATCCCGTCCGGACGTCCGTGTTTCGCGACGAAATGCCGCGCGATCGGCTCGATGTCTTCGACGCGTTCTCGCAGGGGCGGAATCTCGAGGCGGACGACGTTCAGTCGGTAGAAGAGATCCATGCGGAACGTTCCCGCTCCGACCATCGCCTCGAGGTCGCGATGGGTCGCCGCGACCACTCGGATGTCGACGGGAACAGCTCCGGCCGCGCCGACCGGGCGCACTTCTTTGTGCTGCAATGCCCGCAACAGTTTCGCTTGAACCACGGCGGGAATCTCGCCGATTTCGTCGAGAAAGATCGTCCCGCCCTCGGCCATCCGAAACAGACCGTGCGCGCCGGTCGCTCCCGTAAACGCGCCTTTGCGATGGCCGAAGAGCTCACTCTCGATGATCGACTCCGGGAGGGCTCCGCAATCGACCGGAACGAACGGTCCGTCGCTTCGCACACTGGCCTCGTGCACAGCGCGAGCGACGAGCTCCTTACCCGTCCCGCTCTCCCCCTGGATGAGGACGTTGCTCTCGTTCTGGCGGAGGCTCGCGATCCTCCGAGTCAGGGCCTTGATTGCGGGGGAACGCCCCACGAGGGAGCCGCTCTGCGGGGGGCTCGGGCGGGGCTCGTCGATGGTGAAATCGACGACCCGCGGGCGGCTCGGATGCGAAGTCATCGGGATCCATATCGGAGACGGGAATCGCTCCCTTGAGGATCGCCCCGGCCCAGGAGCTCTGTTGCGACCCGCCCGGCCGCTGCCTAAGGTCTCGGGCCGCCCCCCTCCGAGAACCGGAGGCATCTCTGCCGAAAACCCAAATTCTCGTCGCAGACGACGAGGAGCTCTACCGAAACGCACTCGAGCGAGTTCTCCGCCGGGCCGGCCACGAAGTGATCTTGGCACGCGACGGGGACGAAGCCATCGCGCGCGCCTCGGAAGGCGCGATCGACCTCGTCCTGTGTGACATCCAGATGCCGGGGCGAAGCGGGATCGAGGTCGTCGAAACCCTCCGAGGTTCGAACCCGGACCTCCCGTGTATCGTCGTCACGGGCTACGGGAGCGCGTCGCAGTCTCTCGACGCCCTGCGCGTAGGCGCTTTCTGGTATCTCGAAAAACCCTTCGACGGGGCGAATCTCGACGTTGTCCGCTGCTTGGTCGACCAGGCCATCGAACACGGGCGCCTGCGCGTGGAGAATCGCCACCTGCATCGCGAGCTTCGCACGCGCCACGCGTTCGGAAACGTCGTCGGCGCGAGCGCGGCGTTCCGCAGGGTCCTCGACACGGTCGCGAAGGTCGCGGAAACCGACAGCACGGTCTTGATCACCGGCGAGAGCGGGACGGGCAAAGAACTCGTCGCCCGCGCCATCCACTACAACAGCGCGCGTTGCGATCGCATGCTGGTCACCGTCAACTGCGGTGCGATTCCCGAGGAGCTCCTCGAGTCCGAGCTATTCGGTCACACCAAGGGCGCTTTCACGAACGCGGTGAAGTCGCGAACCGGGCGCTTCGCCGTCGCCGACGGCGGAACGATCTTCCTCGACGAAATCGGGGATATGAGCCCCAATCTCCAAGTGAAACTCCTTCGGGTTCTGCAGGAACGGACGTTCGAGCCCGTCGGGTCGTCGAAGACCGTCTCCGTCGACGTCCGCGTGATCGCTGCGACGCACCAGGATCTCGAAGCGGCGATCGAGAACAAGACGTTCCGCGAGGATCTCTACTACCGGCTCAACGTGATCCCGATCGATGTCCCGCCTCTTCGCCAGCGTCGCGAAGACATACCGCTGCTGATTCAACATTTCCTCGACAAGGTTCAGGAAGAGACCGGTCGCACCCTGAAGGGATTCTCCGAAGAAGCCCTCGGTGCACTCGTCGGGCATCACTGGCCCGGAAATGTCCGCGAACTCGAAAACATGATCGAGCGCCTCACCGTGCTCCGTGAGGGCTACCAGGTGGAGATGGGCGACTTGCCCGCGAGCCTGGTCTCTCCGGCGCGCCCGCCCGGTCATCGTCCCGCCGCGTTCCCCGAAGAAGGCGTGGCGTTTCAGGAGCTCGTGAGCGAGTACGAGACGGACTTGATCCGCCAGGCGCTCGAGCGAACGCAGTGGAACAAGAATCGCGCCGCCAAGCTCCTGGGGCTGAACCGCACCACACTGATCGAAAAGATCAAACGCCGCCGAATCGAAGCTCCCGCCTGACCGGGCTTCGAGTACGGTTTCGAAATTCGCCGACACAAGAAGCGTCGGTTTCCTGACAGTTGCACGCTGAAAGACCGGCCCCGCGATCGTGCACGCAACCGGTGCCGAGGCGGGTACGCAGAAAGTTTCGGGCGCGTCTTCCGTAGCATTTTCAGCCAGTTATCGACTCTTTGGAAAGCTCGCGAAACCCTTGCAGGCCGTGTTCGACGGCTCCGCCGCAAGGTTGGCACGCCGCCTGCTTTCCCCCGCATCTCGTGCGCACGCCGGGCGCAAAGGGGGGAAGTCGCGGGATGCAGCAGATTCAGGAAGGCGGGATGGAAGACCAACTTCGCAGCGCGAAGACCGAGACCGGGGACGTTCCGGCGCCGCTCAAAGAGCAGTTGGTGCTCGAGCACACGCCGCTCATCCGGTACATCGTCAACCGCATCGCGGTGCGACTCCCTTCGCACATCGACCTCGACGACCTTCACAACACGGGCGTCATCGGCTTGATGGACGCCATCGAGAAGTACGATCCGGAAAAGAACTGCAAGTTCAAGACGTACGCCGAGTTTCGGATCAAGGGAGCGATCCTCGATCAGCTCCGCTCACTCGACTGGGTGCCGCGCAGCGTCCGCCAAAAGAGTCGACGACTCGAGCGCGCCTACGGAGAGGTCGAGCAGCGGCTCGGACGATCCGCCAGCGAGGAAGAAGTCGCTGATTCGCTCGGCCTTCAGATCGACAAATTCCACGAGCTGCTCAACCAGGTACGCGGCATCTCGCTGGTCAACCTCGAAGAGATTCGCGGCAACAGCCAGGACGGAGATCGTCCCGGCAACTTCGCCGACATCGTCGAAGACATTCACTCGGAGAATCCGTTCGCCACGTTCCGTATTCACGAAACGAAAGGCCTCATCGCGGATACGATCTCGACGCTGCCGGAGAAAGAGCGCCTCGTCATCACTTTGTACTACTACGAAGATCTCAACATGAAAGAGATCGGAAACATTCTCGGTATCACGGAATCTCGCGTGTGCCAGATTCACACGAAGTCGGTGCTGCGGTTGCGTTCGAAGCTCAAGGGCGCGGTCGACCGCGCCTCGTGACGGCTCGCTAGCCTTCGGTACACCGCACGAGGACCACGGAGATGTTGTCCTCGCCGCCGCGGGAATTCGCCAGGCCGATCAGCTCATCGCAGGCTTCTTCGAGACGCGGCGAGGCGTCATCCCGACACGCCTCGGCCACGAGCTTCTCGATCTCGTGATCTTCGACGTGGTTCGTCAAGCCGTCTGAGCACAGCACGAACACGTCGCCGTGGGCGAGGGTCAGCTCGGCGAGATCGGGCTCGACCGTCCGCCGAACGCCCAGGGCACGCGTCAACACGTGGCGGTGGGGATGTTCTCTCGCATCGTCCTCGCTGATCTCTTGCCGCCGCAACAAGTCCGCAACAATCGAATGATCGTCCGTCAGCTGGCGAAGGCTCTTGTTGCGCAGGCGATACGCGCGGCTGTCTCCCACGTGGGCAATGGCGGCGCGGTCCTTGTCGATCAACAGACCGACAAACGTGGTCCCCATGCCCGCGTAGTCGCTCCTGGCCATCGCTGCGTCGAAGATCGCTCGATTCGCGGATGACACGGCGTAGCGACACTTTTCTGCGAGGCTCGCAGTGGCTTCTTCAAGGGCCGATACGGCGGCAATCGCCGCTTCGACGGCCAAGGCACTCGCCACCTGCCCCGCCTTGTGTCCCCCCATGCCGTCGGCGACGGCGTAGAAGCCCAGCGGGGGCGATACGGCATAGCGGTCCTCGTTCTCGCGGCGGCGCAACCCGACGTCGCTCTCCGCCGCTGCCTGCAAGTGCATGATCGTTCCCTTTCCCGCCCCTCGTGCATCGGCCCGCGGCCGATCCCGCTTAACCGGGTGACAGTTAGCGTAAGGCCCCGGGGAACCGAGTAAAAACATTCAACCCCGAGGCTTCGCGCGACGATAATCCGGTAACGTAATTGCCGGCTCGCCGCCCTTCCGGTGTGGCGACGCTCGGATGGTGCCGAGAGCGTCTCGTTCGCCCGAGGCGGCACCGGGGGGATCATGCCGAAAACACTGCTCCTTGCAGACGACAGCGTCACGATTCAGAAGGTCGTGGGAATCAGTTTCGCAAACGAGGACGTCATCCTCCTCACGGTAGACAACGGCGACGACGCCATCGCCCGCGCTCGCGAAGCGCGTCCGGACCTGGTCTTGGCGGACGTCGTGATGCCCGGCAAGAACGGCTACGAGGTCTGCGCGGCGATCAAGAACGATCCCGAGATCAGCGCCACGCCCGTCATGCTCCTCACCGGGACGTTCGAAGCCTTTGACGACAGCCGCGCCAGGGAAGTCGGTGCAGACGGGCACATCACCAAGCCTTTCGAGGCTCAAGCCTTGGTCGATCGCGTCAACCAGCTGCTCGAGCAGGCCGCTGGCCACAGCGATTCGGCGAGCACGCCCGAGCCGTCGCCCCAAGCGGAGCCCGCGTCGCCCCTCACCGATGCGTTCGACGAGCCGGGCCCCGCGAACGAGAGCGAGCGCTTCGAATCTCCGGCGCAGACCCCTCCGGAGTCCTGGACCGCTCCGGACGACTTCGGAACCACGCCGATCCCCGAGCCGACCCACGCGGCCCATCCCGCCGCGCCGCCGGCGGCGACGTCCATGACACCGCCGCCGATTCCCGAGGTTGGCGAGTCCAGCGGGTTTGGTTCCGTGCCCCCGCCCGTTTCGGCGGCCCCGACCCCGCCCCCGGTTCCGGACGCTCTCACCGACGGTGATCTGGGAGACGGTCCGGCCGCGGAGGCTCTCTCGGGCTCCTACGATTTCTTCGAAGACGAATTCGGAGCGAACGCGACGCCGCCGAGCGAGAGCACGTCGACGAGCTACGGGTTCGGCGCGACAACCGACGGCTCCCTCGAATCCGCGATGTCGGACGAGATACCGTCCAACTTCGATTTCGGAGACTCCCAGATCGGAAGTCCGGCCTTCCCTTCTGCCGAAACCAACGTCACTGCGTCGAGCAGAAACGAAACCGCGAGCCCCGACAGCTTTTCGGACGCCCAGACGATCCCGCCGTCCTTCGACACGGAATTCGACGGCGAGGATGACGAGCCGACTTTCGACGCCACGACCGCCTGGGAGCGACCGCCGACGGAAGCGACCGAAGAAGCGGCCCCGACCCCGGTGGCACCGCCCTTCGAGGAAGCCCCGACCCCGGTGGCACCGCCCTTCGAGGAAGAACTCGAAACCACCGCACTTCCCGAGGAAGCCGCCGGGAGCGGAGAGCTCTTGCACGCCGAGGACGTCGTCGAAGCGGCCGAAGACGCGAATTTCGTCGACGACCCCGCTGAACCGGCGACGACGCTCCCGCTGCCCGAGCACGACGCCGACGACAGCCTGCCTCCGTTCGAGCATGGCTTCGGAACGGCAGATCGCGACAGGCAGGTCACGCCCTTCTCCGGGATGGATGCGAGCGGAAGCGGCGCGGCGATCACCGGCATGGATGCGCCGATCGAGGCGGAGCCGTTGACGACGGACGGTCCGGGAGATGAATCAACGGGTGCGTTCGGCGACGCGTTCGGTAGTCTCGCCACCGAGAGCCAACGACCCGAGAGCTTTCAAGATCCTGCACCGAGCGGATCGTTTGATGTCGCTCACGAGGACGTGGCCCACCTGGACACTCGGACGGGAGTTCGGACCGAGGACGAATTGCCCGGCTCGAGCTTCGCGGAGACCATGCCGATCTCGGATACAGAACGCGACGATTCCCCGCAGGGAGATCACGATCTCCGAAGCTCCAATCCGGCCTTCAGGCAGGAGATTCACGACGCCATCGAAAAGATCGCTTGGGAGGCGATGGGGCCCGTCGCAGAGGCGATCGTGCGCGACTGCGTCGAGAAGGTGGAGCGCGTCGCTTGGGAAGTCATCCCCGAGATGGCCGAAAAGCTGATTCGCGAAGAGATCCGCCGTCTGAAAGGCGAAGATCAGTAGAGCGCGCTGCGGCCTCCCCTGAGGGAGGTGGTGTAAACTGACGGTGTGTCCGCCACCGCCCCGTTTCCGGTCCGCCAAAGTTGGCTCCCTCTCCTGGAGCGGGCGCTCGCCGAGGATCTCGGTCCGGGCGATGTGACCAGCGACGCGGTTCTCGCGGCCGACGCCCAATCGTCGTGTCAGCTCGAGGCGCGCGAAGATTTGATCCTCTGCGGCCTTCCCGTGGCCCTCGCCACCTTTCAAGCGGTCCGCGGAGATCTCGCGTTCGAACCGCGGCAAAGCGAAGGCGCCGCTGTGGCCAAGGGAGACGTCCTCGCGGAAATCCGCGGGAACGCCCGGGCGATCCTGGCGGCGGAGCGCACCGCGCTGAACTTCCTCCAGCGGATGTCGGGGATCGCCACCGAGACGCGGCGCTACGTCGACGCCGTGGCGTCGACCGACGCCCGAATCGTCGACACACGGAAGACCTTGCCGGGCTGGCGCGCGCTAGACAAATACGCCGTTCGGGTGGGCGGCGGGATGAACCACCGCACCGGCCTGTTCGACGCCATCCTCATCAAAGACAACCACATCGCCGCAGCGGGAGGCGTTGCAGAAGCGATCGGCGCGGCCCGGTCCGGTGCCGCGCAACATCTCTGGCTCCAAGTCGAAGTCGAGAGTTTGGATCAGGCCGCAGCGGCGGTCGACTGTGGTGTTGACTCACTTCTTCTCGACAACCGCAGCGTCCCCGAGCTCGCGCGGTTCGTCGAAGCTTTCGGTGACCAGTGCGTCCTCGAAGCGTCGGGAGGCGTGACCTTCGATCGGATTGTGGATATCGCAAAGACCGGGGTGCACCGCATTTCGATCGGCGCCCTCACCCACTCCGTTCGCGCCGCGGACATCGCGCTCGAAGTCCAAGATCCGGAGACAGGCGCATGAACGGGGCGGGCGCCGGCGCGATTCTCCGAGCACTGCGGCTCGCCGGCGCGGCGCGATGTTCCGGAGAACAACTGTCGCGCGAACTCGGCGTCTCGCGCTCGCAAATCTGGAAACACGTCAGCACGCTGCGCGGTCGGGGCTACGACATCGACGGCAGCGCGGGCGAAGGCTACAGGCTTCGGAGCAGCCCGGACCGCCTGTATTCCGAAGAGATCCAACCGGGTCTGGGGACCCGCGCCGTCGGACGGAAGATCGAGCATCTCGATTCGACGGATTCGACGAACCGTGTCGCACACGAGCGAGCCCGAGCCGGTGCTCCGCACGGCTACACCGTCATCGCCGAAGCTCAGACGGCGGGCCGCGGTCGCCTCGGCCGCACTTTCTTCTCGCCGGCGCACGAAAACCTCTACACGTCGATCATCCTGCGGCCGTCGCTGACCACTGCGTCCTGCGCAACGGCAATCCTCGCGGCGGCGGTGGCTGTGGCGGAGACCGCTGCAGCGAGTGTCGGAGACGACGACCGGGTGACGATCAAATGGCCGAACGACGTCCTGATCGATCGCCGAAAGACCTCGGGCATTCTGATGGAGCTCGCCGCCGAGGCAACGCGCGTGGACTACCTCGTGCTCGGCATCGGCATCAATATCAACTCCGACCCGTCGAGCTTCCCCGAAGAATTTCGCGCCAGCGCCACCAGCCTCGCAGCGTCCGCAGGTCGCCCGATCGACCGCGCCCAGGTGGCCCGCACGCTCTTCACGCTGCTCGAGGACGTCCTCGACCTACACGAGGCCCGGGGCTTCTCGGCGATTCGCGATCGCTTCGATGCGCGGTTCTCGATGCGCGATCAAACCGTCACCGTTCGAGATCTCGATGGGGGCTCGACCACGGGCACCGCCCTGGGAGTCGCGAACGACGGTGCCCTGCGCCTACGTCACGCCGACGGAAGCGAGCGAAGGCTCTTGGCGGGTGACGTGACGATCGGAAGCGGCGAGACCCATGCCGCGAGGGTCGCGTCGTGAAACCCGCGACCCTACTCGCGATCGACGTCGGCAACACGAATGTGTCACTCGGACTCTTCGACGACGTCGGCGGGCGCGGAGAACTGACGAACCACTGGCGAATCGCGACGCGGCGTGAACAGACGTCCGACGAGCTGACCCTCGTGTTGCGTGGCCTATTCGAACTACCCAGTCGCGACGTTTCCGAGATCACGGACGTCATCATCTCGAGCGTCGTCCCACCGCTCCTACCCATCTGGGAGCGGGTCTGCCTCAAACTGTTCCCGTCGCCACCGCAGTTCGTCGGCCCGGGAATCCGCACGGGCATGCCCGTCCGATACGAGAACCCGAGGGAAGTCGGCGCCGACCGGATCGTGAACGCCGTCGCGGCCTACGACCTCGCCCAGGGCGCCGTCATCGCCGTCGATTTCGGCACCGCGACGACGTTCGACTGTGTATCGGGCCAAGGCGAATACTTGGGAGGGGCGATTTTCCCAGGCATCCATATCTCGATGGAGGCGCTGTTCGAGCGGGCGAGCATGCTCCATCGCGTGGAGATCGCGCGGCCGCGTCACGTGATCGGTCGCACGACGACGGCGTCACTGCAATCCGGCCTTCTGTACGGCTACGCCGGGATGGTGGACTCGATGGTGGCGAGAATTCGCGACGAACTCGGCGAGGACGCCGATGTCTTGGCGACCGGAGGGCTCGCACAACGGATCGCGAGCGAGTCGCAAAGTATTCGCAGGGTCGAGCCCTTCCTGACGCTCGAGGGGCTGCGCATTTTGTTCGAGAAGAATCGTCCGGAAGGGGATGTAACTCAAAAGGAGAGTTAGTCATGGGCAACGTCGATGTTTCGAAGCGGCGAAATTTCGCAATCGTCGGGCATAGTGGCGACGGCAAGACGTCACTCGGCGAAGCGTTACTCCACCGCGCCGGCGCCACCGACGAGCTCGGCAAGGTCGACGACGGGACTTCGAGCCTCGACCACACTCCGGAAGAAAAAGAGCGTCATCACACTCTACACTCCTCAGTGTACAGCTTCGACTACGACGGCCACGCCATCACGTTGGTCGACACACCCGGTGATCCGAACTTTCAGGCCGACGGTCGAATCGCCCTCGGCGCACTCGACGCAGCCGTCCTCGTCATCTCGGCGACCGACGGAGTCAAGGTCGGCTCGGAATCCATGTGGGCGGCGTGCCAGCGGGCGGAAATGCCCGTCGCGATCTTTGTGAACGGCCAAGACCACGATCGGGCCGATTTCTCCGCCGCGATGGAATCGGCGAAGACGATGGGCGCGCCGGCCGCTGCGGTCACGATTCCGGTCGGGGCGGGGGAATCGTTCAAGGGCGTCATCGACTTGTTGCACGACAAGTACATCGTCGATGGAAAGAGCGGAGACGTCCCCGCCGAGCTCGCGGAAGAAGTGGCCGCTGCGCGGGAGCAACTCGTCGAAGCCGTGGCGGAAGGTTCCGACGAGCTCCTCGAGAAGTATCTCGAGGACGGCGAGCTCAGCGAAGAGGAGGTCGAGCACGGACTCCTCGAAGGCATTCGCAACGGCTCGCTGGTGCCGGTCTTCGCAGGCTCAGCGACGCAGCTCGAAGGCGTTTCCTCGCTTCTCTCGGCGATCTGCACCCTCTTGCCCTCCCCGCTCGATCGACCCGCTCGATCCGCGCGGGAGATGGATTCGGGCGACGAGACCGAAGCGCCGCCGAACCCCGACGCGCCTTTCTCGGCGGTCGTCTTCAAGACGATGATCGATCGCTACGCGGGAACGCTCTCGGTGATACGTGTCGTCTCGGGGAAAGTGCACTCCGATCAGACGGTGCTCAACGTGACGCGCGACGGCAAAGTCCGCTTCGGCAAGTTGATGAGCCTCTCCGGCGCGGGCCACCACGAAAGTGGCGAGGCGGGGCCCGGCGACATCGTGGCGGTCGCGAAGCTCAAGGACGTCCACACCGGCGATGTCCTGACCGCCGAAAAGAATGGCTTGCGCCTCGCCGAGATCCCGATCCCCCACGGCGTGCTGTCCTACGCGATCTCCGCGAAGAACAAAGGCGACGAGGACAAGGTCTTCAACGCGCTCGGCCGCTTGGTCGAGGAAGATCCGACGCTTTCCGTCGAGCGCGATCCCGCCACAGGAGAGTTTCTGCTCACGGGAATGGGCGAGCTCCACATCCGGCTGTCCGTCGACCAGTTGGAGCGGAACTACGGTGTGGAGGTCGAACTCAAGACGCCGAAAGTCCCGTATCGGGAGACCATCTCCCGGAAGGCGGAGGGCATCGAAGGCAAGCTCAAGAAGCAGAGCGGCGGGAAAGGCATGTACGGAGTCTGCTACCTGTCGGTAGAACCGCTTCCCCGCGGGTCAGGCATCGAGTTCGTCGACGAGATCGTCGGGGGCGCGATTCCGCGCAATCTGATTCCCGCCGTGGAAAAAGGCGTTCACGAATCGAAGGACGCCGGCCCGCTCGCCGGCTATCCGGTGGTGGACGTCCGGGTACGCTGCGTGGATGGAAAACACCACAGCGTGGACTCCAACGAGATGGCTTTCAAGATCGCGGGCTCGCTGGGCTTCAAGGCCGCGCTCGAAGCGGCAAAGCCCGAGCTCCTGGAACCCGTCATGAACGTCGAAATCGCGATCCCCGAGGACTACGTCGGGGACGTGATGGGCGATATCAGCAGCCGCCGGGGCCGGGTCCAGACCTCGGAAGTCCGCGGCAGCTCTCAAGTGATCAAGGCGAGCGTCCCCATGGCCGAAATGCTCGAGTATGCGAGCGCTCTCACCAGCCTGACCGGCGGTAAGGGAGCGTTCCACATGGAGTTCTCCCATTACGACCCGATTCCGGCCCAGCTCCGGGACAAGGTCATTGCGGAGGCCCAGGCGCAGCGGGAAACGGAGTCCTGACGCGCGTGCGGCCCCCGCGGAAGCAGGCCGCACGTTGTCGAAAGCCAAGATTCAGCTGCGGCTCTCCTCGGAAGCGGAGAAGTACGTCCGGAAGGACGCGCCGGTGGGTGTCCGCCGGCTCGCGGCGGGCGGCGCCCTCCCCTTGCCTCCCGTCGAGCTCGTCACAGTCCTGTTCGTGCTGTCCCACGACGCCGACACCGAGGTCAAGACGAAGGCGACGGCGAGCCTCGAAGGGCTCCCGGAGAACATCAGCCAGACGGTGCTGTCTTCCGAACAGACCCACGCGAGCGTGCTTCATGCGCTCGGACACATCTTCAAAGACAGCGCGAAGCTGACCGAGACGCTGGCCTTGAACGCGGCGGCGGACGACGAGACGATCGTTTTTCTCGCTTCCCTCCCCCATCGACGCGTGGTCGATATCGTCGCGAACAACCAAGAGCGTCTGCTCCGCTGTGACGCGATCGCCGAGGCTCTCGGTGAGAACCCCTTAACGGGCCGCGCCACGATCGATCGCATCCTGACGTTCCTCGGCATCGACAAGGCGAAGGGTGAGGAAGTCGAGGTGGAGGTCGACGCCGTCGATCCGGACGAGCTCACCGACGAGTCCGCCGCCAACGCGTTGCGAGCGCTGCTCGGCGATGACGCGGGGGAGTTCGCCGAAGCCCTCATCGACGACACGGATGGTGAGCTCAGCGAAGAAGAGGAAGGGAACCTCTTCGCGCTGCTGCAGCGCATGACCGTGATGCAGAAGATCAAGCTCGCTCGCCTCGGGAACAAGGAAGCGCGCTCTCTCCTCGTCCGCGATCACAACAAGCTCGTCGCGGCAGCCGCGATTCGCAGCCCGAAGGTCACCGACAACGAGATCGAAGGCATCGCGAAGGCACGCAACGTATCCGACGAGGTCCTCCGAATTATCGCGTCGAATCGCGAATGGACGCGCAACTACTCGGTGAAACGCGCTTTGGCGACGAACCCCAAGTGCCCGATCCAGTACGCCATGAAGTTCCTGAACTTCATGCAGGAACGAGATTTGCGCAGCGTCATGCGCAGCAAAGACGTCCCGGCGGCCATCTCGACCCATGCGCGCCGCTTGTTGCAGAAGAAGGGAAAAATCTGATGGCGGTCGACTACGACAAGACCGAACTCCATGCGCGGATCGTTTACTGGGGTCCCGAAGGGAGCGGAAAAACCACCAACCTCGAACTGATTCACCGCAAGCTGCGCAGCGATCACCGGGGCGACTTGCGTACGATGCCGACGCGAATCGATCCTTCGGTCAACTACGAGATCCTTCCCATCGAGCTCGGACGCGTAAGCGGCGTCTACACGCGCATCGAAATCGTCGCTGTACCGAGTGGTGAGGAGCAGGCCCCGACTCGCAAGCAACTCCTCGATCGGGTCGACGGAATCGTCCTCGTGCTCGACGCGCGACGAGACCGGGTCGAAGACAACCTCCGATCCTTCGAGGAGCTCGTCGAGTTCCTCGAGGCGTACGGTCGTTCTCTGTCGGAGATCCCGTGCGTCGTGCAGTACAACAAACGGGACCTCGCGGATCCCTTTGCCGTCGAGGAGCTTCACCGAAAACTCGACGTCGAGGGACTCGCGGCGTTCGAAGCCGTGGCAAACGTGGGCACCGGGGTGCTGCAATCGCTGACGACGGTTTCGAAACTCGTCGTCCGCTCGCTCCGCGAGCCGGCGATACACGGGGAGACGGCTCCGCCGGAGCCCCATGTCGAAGAGACGCCGCCGTATAACGCTCCTCTCGAACCGTCGGATTCGACCGTGGAAGTGCGGTCCGCCTCGGCTCGCGCGAGCTCGCTGGTGCTTCTCCGAGCGGAAACGCCGAAAATCGAAGGGGATAATCGGCTTCTCGTGCCGCTGGTCCTCGCGGATTCCGCCGGACACGAGCACCATGTAGAGATTCGCGTCGAGCTCGCCGGAACGAGTCCGGGCTCCTCGCGTTAGAGGAGCAGAAGCGTGCGCAGGGGCGTCGCCCTTTACGGAGTGACCGAAGAGAGCGCGGGGTTGATCCCGCTGCTCGAATCGCGGCCCGACTTGGAAGTCGTCGCTGTCTACGATCCGGCGCCCGCAGAAGCGCGGGCGAAACTCGAAGCGTTGGGCGGCGACTACGCCGCGCGCCTCGGCGACCGGTTCGTGGCCGACCCGCGCGATTTCCTGCGCGTGGTCGGGCTCTCGGCGATCATCGATGCCGGCCGCGACGCACCGCTCGCAGAGCGAATCCCCGAGGTCGAGTCAAGCGACGTGGAGGTCGTTTCGACCCTGACGGCGCGACTCCTCTGGGGCTACGGGCCCGCCTCCCGCGAGCGCCAAGGCGAACTCCTCCAAGCGCTCCGCGAGATTGTAGACTCGCTCAACCTCGCGAGCGACGGTGAAGAGCTCTTCTCCAGGATCCTCGACATCGCGATCAGCGTGCTCGGAGCGGACGGCGGCTCGTTGATGCTGCTCGATGCGGCCGGCGAAACCCTGTCGATACGCGTCGCCAAAGGCGTCGAGCCCGAGTTGTGGTCCAAAGTCCGGACGCCCCTCGGCCAGGGCATCGCCGGACGCGTGGCATCGGAGGTGCGCGCGGCCCGCGTCCGCGGCAAGGCGGACCCCGAGGAGTTCCACATCCTGCGGGAGCGCTTCGATGTGAAGGACGCCCTGTCGTTGCCGCTCGTACACAGCGGGAGGATCCAAGGCGTCTTGAACCTCCACAGCACCGCGAACCTCGACACGTTCTCCGACGACGACGTGTCGTTCGCCGAAGAACTCGCGCGCGCTTCGGGAGAGATTCTCGCCCGGGCCGAAGAACATCAGCACTTGCGACGGCAAGCGCACCGCTACGCCCTCGTCACAGAAGTGCGTCAACATCTCGGCGTTCCGCAACCCCTCGAGGAGCGCTTGTCATCTCTCTGCGCTCTCCTCGCGAAGCGGGTGGGACGCGGTACCGCAACCGTCTACCTACTCGAACCGGAGAGCGAGGAGCTGCGCTTGACGGCGACCTCGATGGCGACGGGCAGCTTGCTCGCGGAACTCCGAGTACCCGTCGGTACCGGAATCGACGGTCAGGCCGCCGGCGGCACGCCGGAGCTCCTCCACGGGCCCGACGGCGCGCTGCGCCTAGCCGCGATGCCACTCCCGAGCGCGGGTGAAACCGTCGGCGTCTTGTCGGTCCAAGTGGGTACCGCGCCGCGCCGTGCGAACGACTTGCCGGTGGGACGCGCTGCGGAGGAGACCCTCCGAGAGATCGCAGCCGCCCTGGCCGACGAAATCGCGAAGGCGTGGCGCGAGGAGCGCATGGAGACGCGTGCGACGAAAGCGACCGCGATCAACGAGGCCGGGCTCCGCCTGATCTCCGCTCGCGAGATCTCTGAAGTCGTGCGGCAATCGACGGCTTCGGGGGCTCTCGTGCTCGAAGCGGACCACGCTTTGCTGCGGTTGCTCGACCCGGAATCGAATCGCTACGTCATCCGCTCCTACTACGGCAGTGCTGACCGCGACCAGCGCGAGCAGCTCTTCGCCCTCGACAAAGACGTCAGCGTCACGGTGATCCGCCAGCGCGAATCTCTACTCGTGCACCGAAGCGATCGCGACGAGCGGTGGAACACCCATGAGGCGTCGGTGCGTTCCATCCTCGGCGCGCCGCTCCTGCGCGATGGGCGGGTCGTTGGGACCCTCACGTTCTACGACAAAATGGCGGCGGACGCGTTTTTTCCCGGTCACTTCTCGCGCGACGATCTCGAGGTCTTGAACCGCTATGCGCGTTACGTCGAGCGGGCCGTCACGAACGCGCTGTTCTACCGCCAGGCGAAAGCGCAGAGCAACTTCGATGAGGCGACCGGACTTCCCAACGCCGAGTATCTCGCCCGGCGCATCGATCAGGAAATCGCGCGAGCGGGGGGACGCCCGAACGCGTTCGCACTGGCGACGTGCCGAATCGAGAACCTGAGCGAACTCCGCAGTGCGGTGGACGCGGCGCACGCCGAGCGCGTCGTCCAGCGGACGGCCGAAGCGATGCGCGACAAGCTGCGCGACTTCGACATCGTCGCGCGAACGGCGGACGACGAATTCGCGGCGTTGCTCCCGGAGCCCGGGGATCTCCCGGGCGATCGCGTCGCCGATCTGGCGCGTGCGGTCGCCGAGGACATCGTCCGCAACGAAGCGCTGAACGACCCGATACGAATCGGCTTGGTCTTTGGTTATACGGTGCCCGAGAGCTCGGACGACCCCCGGGAGAGCTTGGTCGCACGCGCCCGCGAGCCCCGAATCCGCATGCTCTAGGGCACTCTCATCGACCCGATTTGGCTCCCGGAACGAGCTGCCGGCCGCGGAAGCCGCCGTTCGTCCGCTTGAACGCAGCGATTTCTTCGACCCTCCCTTCCACCAGCGAGATGACGACGTGATAGGCGTCGGGGAACGGGAACCACGCCTGACTTGCGAAGGCCTGATCGAGCTCCGAAAAATACGCGCCCGCTCCCACGTGGGAGTGGTAGACCGCGGTGATGCTCTCACCCGACGCAGCGGCTTGTTCCGTCGCGCGCAAGTAGTCCCCCTCGTTCATGAAGAACGCGGTCTGACCGTCTCTCGGGTACTGGGCCGGATCCTCTTGGTGCTTGCGCGTGACGTCGTTCCGGCAGCGGTAGACGCTCCGAAAGACATCCTCCGGAGTGCCTCCGATGAGTCCACAGCACTCTTCGGGTGCGGCCTCTCGGGCGTGCGCACAGAGCTCGTTCCACGGAGTCGCCGAGGCGACGAGGGGCGGCTCCGAGGGATCGTGAAGGATCCGTCGTTGGGCGGAGGGGGAAGCTTCCTCAAGTCGTTGTGCCAAGGCTGGCGGAGTCTAGACAACGGTTTCTAGAAATGCACCGAAGCCCTCGAAAGCCCGAGCAAAATCTGACTCCCCGACGCAGACGATCCCATGCGCCCGGGCATCCCTCGAGGGAGTGCGCTACCGCCCCGGGGAATCGACTCACCGTCGGAGGCTCCCGTGAAACTCGATACCCAACTCCGCGACTTCAGCCTGGCGGACGTCGCAGGCCAGGTCGAACGCTTTGAGAAACTCGGTTTCGACGGCGTCTGGACCTTCGAAGCCGCGAACGACCCCTTCCTACCGTTGGGCGTTGCGGCCAGCGCCGACACCCGCCTCGAACTGGGCACCAACATTTCCGTCGCCTTCGGGAGGAGCCCGTTCACCATGGCGCAGGTCGCTTGGGATCTTCAGCGCGCGAGCGGCGGTCGCTTTCATCTGGGCCTCGGCACCCAGGTCCGGGCGCACATCGAACGGCGTTTCAGCATGCCTTGGAGCGCGCCGGCCAAACGTCTCGTCGACTACATCCGCTGCGTTCGCGCGATCTGGGACACGTTCCAGAACGGGACCCGGCCGGCGTACAAGGGAGAGTTCTACCAGTTCACGCTGATGAACCCGTTCTTCTCCCCCGGCCCTGTCGATCGGCCGGACATCCCGATCTGGATCGCCGGTGTGAACACCGGGATGTGCCGGGCGGCCGGCGAAGTGGCCGACGGGTTTCATGTGCACCCGATGAACAGCGCCGGCTATCTGCGGGACGTGGTGCGGCCGGCGATCGCCGAGGGCGCGCGCCAGGCGGGACGCTCCGCGGGTGACGTGGCCCTTTACGCGCCGGTATTTGCGGTAACGGGCGACGATCAACCGCAGTGGGACCGCAGCGAGGCAGAAGTCCGCCGTCAAATCTCGTTCTACGCGTCGACCCCGAACTACCGGGCGGTTCTCGAATACCACGACCTCGGGGGCATCGCGAAAGAGCTTTCGGCAAAGGCACGCGCGGGAGAGTGGCGGGAAATGGCAGCACTCATTCCCGACCGATTGGTGGACGAACTCGCCGTCATCGCGAAACCGTCCGAGGTGCCGTCGGCGCTGCGCCGCCGCTACGAGGGACTCCTCGATCGCGTTTCTCTCTACTTCCCGATCCCCGATGATGGAAATGACGATCGCTGGAAACAATTTGTCGCGGACTTTCGGGCGGCGGTATAGCGGCTGTGAGGAGTTGCGCCTAAGCCGGCAAACTACCGATTGCGTTGGCAAATTTGCCGGTGCTTTGCTAGCAACGGGTCGCGCGGGAGAAGCGATTCTCCCACGAACGAACGAGGGAACGGGCCCCTTCCGCGGTGCCCCGAGGACAAGGATCTTGGCCATGACCGCACGCTTCCTGGGCGCCACGTGCTGCGCGCTCTTTGTTCTCCTGGCCTTCCCGGCCATCGCCGACGAAGAGCGCGGCAAGCAGTTGTACGAGTTGTGCCAGATGTGTCACGGCGACAATGGCGAAGGCATGACGCTCTCGCTGGCACCGTCCATCGCAGGGCAGAGCCAGTGGTACGTAGAGAGTCAGCTTCGACAGTTCCGCGACGGAGGCCGCGGCGTTCATCCCGAAGACGTGCCCGGTATGCGCATGCGTCCCATGTCGATTTGGCTCGCGAAAGACGAAGACCTCGTCGCCGTCGCCGAGTACGTTTCGAATCTTCCGCCCGTCGCGCTCGAGCCGACCTTGGCCGACGCCGACGTCGAGAAGGGCAAAACCATCTACGTCCTCTGTCAGGCTTGCCACGGTCCGGAAGGGGAAGGAATGGAACCCCTCAAAGCGCCGAAGCTCACCCACGTCTCGGACTGGTATCTCGTATCGCAGCTCAAGCGCTTTAAAGAGGGCGTTCGCGGGACGAACCCCAAAAACCCGAACAGTGCGCTCATGCGTCCCATGGCGATGTCGCTCGCCGACGAGCAGGCCATGAAAGACGTGTCCGCATACATCATGACGCTCTCGAAGTAGGACGGAGGCTCACAGATGGCCAAGGCTTATCCGCCGGAGGAACTGGCGGCTCGCATCTTCTACATCAGCATGGTCGGCGTCGGCGCGTTTATCGCCGCCGTCTTCATGTTCGTCCTCTAACGCGCGGGAAGGCTGACCCATGCTCATCGAAAGTCTCGTTCCGGCCGCATCGAGCTACGCGAAAGACATCGATTTCGTTTGGGAGCTCATTTTCTGGCTCGTCGGGTTCTGGTTCATCCTGTCGGAAGGCGTGTTCTTCTGGTTCCTGATGAAGTTCCGGAAGAAAGACGGCCAGAAGGCGCAATACATCACCGGCGAAGAGAAGTACCAGAAGAAGTGGATCACGTATCCGCACCTCCTCGTACTGGTGTGCGACGTCTTCATCGTCGTGGCCGCGGTTCGGGTCTGGTACGACGTCAAGCAGGACCTCCCGCCGACGGACCGCACGGTGAAAGTCATCTCTTCCCAGTGGGCGTGGACGTTCATCCACCCGGGGCCGGACGGAAAACTCGACACGGCGGACGACATCGCGATGAACGATGAGCTCCATGTAGAAGTCGACGAGATGTACCACTACCTGCTCGAGTCGCGAGACGTTCTTCACGACTTCTCGGTTCCGGTCTTCCGCTTGAAGCACGACGCGATTCCCGGCCGCACCATCACCGGCTGGTTCCGGCCGACGGCGACCGGTGAGTACGACATCCAGTGCGCCGAAATCTGCGGGATCGGCCACGGGCTGATGGGGGCACGGATCTTCATCGAGTCGAAAGAAGATCACGAGAAATGGATGGCGAGCCACGCGACGAAGCCCGACGCCGTCCTCTTGGCAGCGAGCCAGAACCCGAACCAGCGACGGGAGCAGTAGGCATGGCCGAATCGGTATCAGCGCATCCGAGCCACGACGCCCACGATCATCACGAGCAGAGCTTCATCTGGAAGTATGTCTTCTCGACCGATCACAAGATGATCGCGCGGCAGTACATGTTCACCGGCATGGCCATGGGCCTGATCGGTGCGTTCTTCGCTTACGCGTTCCGCATGCAGCTCGCCTTCCCGGGGATCGACGTTCCGCTGTTCGGTCTGGTGACCCCGGCGGTCTACAACTCGCTGGTCACGAACCACGGCACGATCATGATCTTCTGGGTCGCGATGCCCGTTCTGATTGCGGCGTTCGGGAACTTCCTGATCCCACTCATGCTGGGCTGCGACGACATGGTGTTCCCGAGGCTCAACATGCTGAGCTACTGGATCTTCCTGCTCTCGGCGATCGTGCTCTTGGCCTCATTCTTCGTCCCGGGCGGCGCGTTTGGCGGCGCATGGACGGCCTACCCGCCGCTCTCTGCGAAAGCGGAATACAGCCTGACCCCATTGGGCTCATCGATATGGGTCGTCGCCGTCGCCCTCGAGTTCGTCGCCTTCTTGCTCGGCGGCATCAACTTCGTCACCACGGCGATGAACTCCCGCGCTCCGGGGATGAAGCTCTACGACATCCCGGTCGTCATCTGGATGATCGTGATCGCGAGCATCCTGTTCATGGCGTCGGTCGGCCCGCTGATCGCAGGAGCCGTCATGCTCTTCATGGACCAGCAGGTCGGAACGGCGTTCTTCGACCCCAACAAGGGCGGCGACCCCATACTCTGGCAGCACTTGTTCTGGTTCTTCGGGCACCCCGAAGTCTACGTCGTGCTCCTGCCCGCTCTGGGGATCACGGCCGAGATCATCTGCACGTTCGCGCGCAAGAAGCTCTTCGCGTACCGAACGGTTCTCATCACGACGATCGCGACCGGCGTGCTCTCTTTCACGGTGTGGGCGCACCACCAGTTCGTCGCCGGGATCGACCCGCGTATGGCCAACATCTTCACGATTACGACGCTGCTCATTTCCGTGCCGATCGCGGAACTCTGCTTCGTCTACATCGCGACGCTCTACGGGGGCTCCATCACATTCAGCACCCCGATGTTGTGGGCCCTCTCCTTTATCGCAACGTTCCTCATCGGCGGCGTCACGGGCATCTTCCTCGGAGCCAGCGGCGCCGACATCTACATGCACGATACGTATTTCGTGCTCGCCCACTTCCACTACACCTTCTATCCGATCGCCATCATCGGAACCTTCGCGGGCTTCACGTACTGGTTCCCGAAGATGTTCGGCAAGATGATGGATGATCGGCTGGGGAAGATTCACTTCTGGGGAACCATCATCCCCTTCAACTGCATCTTCATCCCGCTCTTCTATCTGGGCGCCGCGGGGCAGCATCGTCGGATTTTCGACTACACGAATTTCCCGGAGCTCGCGACGCCGGAGATGCAGGCGATCCGCGTGTTCGCGACGGTCTCGCTCCTGGTGATGCTCGGCTTCCAGCTGGTCTTCTTCTTCAACGTGTGGAAGAGCCTGCGAAGTGGCGAGAAGGCACCGGACAATCCGTGGAAAGCGAATTCCCTCGAATGGGTCGCTCCCACGCCTCCGCCGCACGGCAACTTCAAGGAGATGCCGACCGTCTACCGAGGACCGTACGAATTCAGCCACCCGGATCGCGAGCTCGACTACTGGCCGCAGAACGAACCGGCATAAGGCAGGAGAACCATGCGACCTATTGCGACAACGCGCAGCGTAACGGGCATCCCCACCGGCCGATTGGCGGTCTGGTGGGTCATCGCGTCGGAAATCGTGATCTTCGGCGGCCTGCTCTGCTCCTACATCATGCACCGCTTGGCCCACGGAATCTGGGCGGATTACGCGTCCCACACCAACATGTACATCGGGGCGTTCAACACGCTGGTGCTCCTCTCCTCGAGCTTGTCCGCTGTGCTGGCGCATCAGTGTGCAGAGCGCGGTGACGGTCCCGGTGCGGCGAAGCGGCTGCTGATCACGTCGGCGGGCGGGCTCATCTTCATCCTCGTCAAGACCTACGAATGGACGACGGAGATCGGGCTCGGCTACACCATCACCGCCAACACCTTCTGGTCCTTCTACTACACGGCCGCCGGTCTGCATGCGCTCCATGTGATCGCCGGTGTCGTCATCATGTTGATCGTGGCGAAGGCGGCGTTCGAAAACCGCGAGCTCCATCGCGTAGAACTGATCGGGATCTACTGGCACTTCGTCGATCTGGTCTGGATCTTCCTCTTCCCCTTGCTCTACATCGCAAAGTAGTAGGAGCGAACGATGTCCGAACACGCTGAACACGCGCATCCGAACTACTGGAAAGTCTACTGGTGGTTGCTGGCCCTCCTGCTGGTCAGCATCCTGGGGCCCGAAGTCGGCGCGCGCATGAATCTGCCGGCGCTGACGCTCTTCACGGCCTTCGGAATTGCCGTCGTGAAGGCCTACCTCGTCGCGCGCAACTTCATGCACGTCAACATCGAGCCGAAGTTCATCACGTATATGTTGGTGACGTGTCTCGTCTTCATGCTGCTATTCTTCGCCGCAGTCGCTCCCGACGTCATGAAAGAGGACGGCAGCAACTGGCTCAAGCCGGCATGGCTCGAACAGCAGCGCGCCTACGAAGCGGGCGAGATCGGCGAGGCCGCCCACGGCGGAGGCCACTAGCGAGACGCCCATGAGACGCCCCCGCGCACACGTCTACCCCGTCTCGGAATCGACCCGCGACCCCGTGGTGCAAGATGGCGTGCTGGGAATGGTCATCTTCGTGATCGCCGAAGTGATGATGTTCGCCGGATTCATGAGCGGCTTCACGATCGTGAAATCCCAGTCCCCCATGTGGCCGCCCGCGGGCCAGCCCAGGCTGCCGCTGGAAGAAACCGCGATCAACACCCTGGCCTTGATCCTGTCGGGCGTCGTGCTGTTCGTCGCACAGCGAAAGTTCCGAAGGCAGCCCGATTCGGCCGGCCTCTGGCTCCTCGGCGCGATGCTCCTCGGCGCGTTCTTCGTCGTGTTCCAGGGTGTCGAGTGGGCCGGGCTACTCGCTCAGGGGCTGACCGTGACCTCGAGCGCCCTGGGAAGCTTCTTCTACGTCGTCATCGGCTGCCATGCCCTCCACGCCGTTGTGGCTATTCTCGGGCTGGGTTATGCGTGGCTGCGCCTGCAGCGCGGTTGGCTGCCGGCGAGCGTCTTGAACACCGCCGCCGTGTTCTGGTATTTCGTCGTGGGCGTTTGGCCCATGCTCTACGCCACGATGTACCTCTAGATGCGTCTCACAACGCCCCTCCTCGTTGCCGTCCTCCTTCTCTTCGCAGACAACGCCTTTGCTTGCGCTGTCTGCTCGGCTCGGGAGGACGCGGCGCGAATCGCGTTCATCGGAACGACGGTGTTCCTCAGCGTGCTGCCCGTCGGCTTGATCTTCGGGGTCGCGTGGTGGCTCCGCAAAGAGAGCCGAGAGCGCGACCAGCGCCGAGAAGCGCGTCTAGGCCATCCCGCTCGAGACCGCGCCTAGCGAGACTGCGCCCCCTCTGCGAATCTCTTACAACGCGTTCCCCGACGCGTTGCGCCCCCGAACAACGGTTGACGTCGTTGGCGAAAACGACGGTCCACGCGTCCTCCGCGCTGTGGCGGAGCGACGTTGCCCTCACAAAGCCGAGCCTTGCTCGACTTGAAAGAAGCGATCGCGCACCACGAAGGGCTGCGCGACACGCTGGTCTACAGCCGCACGCTGGCGAGCACAGCGCCGCGGTACGAGCACCCCAAGGATCTCCCCCGCACCCTCTCACCGATTCTCGAACGTCGCGGAATCACCGGGCTCTACGAACACCAAGTGCGCTCCTTCGAGGCGCTCGGCGCCGGAGAGGACGTCGCATTGGCGACGCCTACAGCGAGCGGCAAGTCGCTGGTCTACAGCCTACCCGTCCTTGCCGACGCGCTGCGCGACCCCGAGGCACGCGCGCTCTTCCTGTTTCCCCTGCGTGCGCTCGAGCAAGACCAGGCGCGAAAGCTCGAGGCGGATATCGCGGCACTGGGCCCTGCCTTTGCCCACCTCCGCGTCGCGGTCTACGACGGCGACACGAAGCCGTCTCTGCGCAAGAAGCTGCGAAACGATCCGCCCCAGGTCCTGATCACGACGCCCGACATGCTCCACCTGGGGCTCCTCCCCTACCACGAGAACTGGCGCACGTTCTTCGAGAACCTGCGCACGGTCGTGATCGACGAACTCCATACGTATCGCGGGATTTTCGGTTCGCACATTGCCCACGTTTTCCGGCGACTCGATCGCGTGGCGCGTCACCACGGCGCGCGACCCCGGGTCGTCACCACGTCGGCGACGATCGGAAACCCGGGCGAGCTCGCGCACAACCTCACAGCGCGGAAATTCACGGTGATCGAGCAAGACGGTTCACCGCGCAGCGAGCGACACGTCTGTCTGCTCAATCCGACCGGATCTCCGTATACAACCGCGGCACTTCTCTTTCGCGAAGCGGTGTCGCGCGGACTCCGCACGATCGCCTTCACGAAGGCGCGTACGATCACCGAGCTCATGTTCGCCTGGATCACCGAGGCGGACCCCGGGCTCGCGGAAAAGATCAGCGCGTACCGATCGGGCTTTCTGCCCGAAGAGCGCCGCGAGATCGAGAAGCGGCTGTTCCGCGGGGACCTCCTCGGCGTGATCTCGACGTCGGCGCTCGAAATGGGAATCGATGTCGGCGGTCTCGATGTGTGCATTCTGGTGGGTTACCCGGGCAGTCAGACGACGACGTGGCAACGCGCCGGGCGCGTGGGACGGGGACGCGACGCCCTCGTCGCTCTGGTCGCACAGCCGGATGCGTTGGATCAGTACCTGGTCGCGCACCCGAAGCTGTTTTTTTCGGACACGTTCGAGCATGCGGTGCTCGACCCGACGAACCGAGACATCGCTTCCGGGCATCTCCCCTGCGCCGCAGCCGAAATCCCCCTGCGCGACGACGAACCGTGGCTCGGCGAAGCCGGCGCGCGGGAGAACGTCCAGGCCTTGGAAGAGGCGGGAAAGCTGTTGCGGAGCGAGACCGGAAACGAGTGGTTCGCGGTTCGCCGACGCCCCCACCGAGATGTCGATTTGCGCTCTGCCGGCGCGAGCTATGCGATCGTCGAAACGACGGAGCGAGGCGAGCCCCGGCTGGTCGGATCGATCGGTTCGGGGCGGGTCTTTGCCGAGTGTCACGAAGGCGCCATCTACCTGCACCGCGGCCGACAATTCCTCGTCACAGAGCTCGATATCGAGGAGCGACGCGTGCACGTTCGCGCGGTTCGTGCCCCGTACTACACCCGGGCCACGTCGGACAAGGAAACCGAAATCCTCTCCCGCGAGCGCGCCCGCCCGGCGGGAAATTTTCGCATCGTCGAGGGACGCCTGAAAGTCACCACATGGATCAAGGGCTACGAGCGGCGGCGCGTGCGCGGGCAGGACGTGCTCGGCACCGAAACCCTCGAGCTTCCGCCGTCCGTTCTCGAAACCCGCGGCGTGTGGCTCGAAATGCCCGATGAGCTCGGCGCCTTGTTGCGAGCCGAGGACCGGCATCCGATGGGATCGATCCACGCCTGCGAGCACGCCATGCTGGCGCTCGTTCCGCTCTTCGCCCTATGTGATCGCTTCGACGTCGCAGGCATTTCCTACACGCGCCACCCACAGCTCGGAAAAATGGCGGTGTTCCTCTACGACGGCCATGCCGGCGGCGCCGGGCTGACAACGCATTTGTTCGATCGCATCGAAGCGTTGCTCGAAGCGACCCATGAAATGGTGCGGGAGTGCGATTGCGAGGAGGGTTGCCCGCGCTGCGTCCACTCGCCGAAGTGCGGATCGGGGAACCGCCCCATCGACAAGCCCGGCGCCCTGCGCGCCCTCTCGGCACTGCGCGGACTCGAAATTCTGCCCACACTTCCGGAGAAGCCAGCTGCGGCCGTCGAACCGATCGTACCTGCGCCCGCCGCAACCCAAGGCGAGGAAGCGCCGAGGATCCTCTTTTTCGACCTGGAAACGCAACGGAGCGCGAGCGAGGTCGGCGGTTGGCACAACGCTTCCCTCATGCGTGTCGCACTCGCCGTCACCTACGACAGCCGCGCCGGCGCCTTCCGCAGTTGGCGGGAGGCCGAAGTGACCGGCCTGATCGACGCGCTCGCCGGGGCCGACCTGGTGGTCGGATTCAACGTCCACCGCTTCGACTACCGGGTGCTGGCCGGCTACAGCGAACGCCCTCTCGCAAAGGACATCTCGACGTTCGACATGCTGGACGAAATCCACGCGCGCATCGGGTTTCGCCTGGGGCTCGGTCATCTCGGCGAAGAAACCCTCGCCCGCCCGAAGAGCGCCGATGGGTTGCAATCGCTCCGCTGGTGGAAAGAGGGCAAGATCGACGCGATCGAACGCTACTGTCGCGATGACGTGGCACTCCTCCGGGACCTCTTCCAATTCGCGTCGGCGAAGGGTCACCTCCTGTTCCGAACGAAATCCGGAGAGCGCGTGCGGCTTCCCATGCATGTATCCGTTCCGGAGTTGATCGAGCGCGCGCACAAGAAATCCGTCGCTTGACCGCGAGGGCCACCCTCGGTCGCTAGTCTCCCGCCATGCTGTTGCAGCTCCAGGAGGTCGCACGAAGCATCGGCGGGCGCACGCTCTTCTCGGGTTTGTCGCTCCACGTCGCCGCCGGCGACCGGATCGCCGTCGTCGGACCCAACGGCGCCGGCAAATCGACACTCCTGCGGCTGGCCGCAGGGGTCGACGATCCGGACGAAGGGAACCGCCACGTCGCCGGGCACGCGCGGGTAGCCCTCCTCCGCCAGGAGATCGATCCCGATCAAGACCGAACCGTTCGCGACGAAACCGGTTCCGTCTTCGACTCCCTCCGTCGCCTCGAAGAGGAGCTCGCGGGGCTCGAGGCCGAAATGACCGAAGCCGGCGACGCGGGCCGAGACATTCCCCAGGAGCTGGCGGCGCGCTACGACACGCTGCGGGAGAAGTTCCAGCGCGCGGGTGGTTTCGACCGCCACGCCCGCGTCGACCGGGTGTTGGCGGGCTTGGGCTTCGACGAGGAGGCCCGGAACCGACCGCTACACGCGTTTTCGGGGGGTTGGCTCATGCGCGTCGAGCTGGCCAAGCTCCTGCTCGCCGAACCCGACGTCCTGCTCCTCGACGAACCCACGAACCACCTGGATCTCCCCTCGATCGAATGGTTCGAGGGCGTGCTCGCGAGCTTCCGCGGCGCGGTCGTCTGCGTCTCTCACGATCGCGCGTTCCTCGATCGGCACGCCGCGCGGGTCATCGAAGTGAGTCAAGGGCGCAGCGAACTCTACGAGATGGGCTTTCGACAGTATCTCGAGGAACGTACCCGCCGCGCCGAGCAACGCGAGGCGGCGGCGAAGCAACAAGAGCGCGAGATCGCGGCCCAGGAACGCTTCATCGAGCGGTTCCGCGCGAAGAATACGAAAGCGAAGCAAGTCCAGAGCCGCGTCAAAGCCCTCGAAAAGATCGAGCGCATCGAGGTCGACGCGCCCGCTTCCCGGCGCCCTCGATTGCGCATCCCCGAGCCCACTCGCGCGGGCGCGACGGTGGTTGCGCTCCGCAACGTCCGCAAGGCCTACGGCGAACAAGTGGTCTACGAATCCCTCGATTTCGAAATCTCCCGCGGTGAGAAAATGGCGTTGGTCGGACCCAATGGCGCGGGCAAGAGCACGCTGCTTCGGATCATCGCCGGCGTGTTGCCGATCGACGCGGGCGAACGGGTCCTCGGGCACAACGTCAGCGTCGCGTACTACGCGCAGCACCAGCTGGAAGTGCTGGACGCTTCGCGGTCGGT
The DNA here is from genome assembly GCA_965223705.1 of Myxococcota bacterium. Taxonomy (GTDB): domain Bacteria; phylum Myxococcota_A; class UBA9160; order UBA9160; family UBA6930; genus UBA6930. The sequence continues at coordinate 2,683,872 of OZ245015.1, forward strand.
TCTCGACGAACTCGCGGCGGACGCGCAGTTCGACGATCACCCGCGGCTGCGAGGCCATCTCGGGGCGTTCCTTTTCTCGGGGGACGACGTGTCGAAACGCGTCTCGGTGTTGTCGGGCGGCGAGAAAGCACGCCTTGCGCTGGCCAAGCTGTTTCTCCGCCCGGCGAACTTTCTCGTCCTCGACGAACCGACGAACCACTTGGACATCGAAGCGCGCGAGGTTCTCGAAGAAGCGCTGCGCGATTACGCCGGAACCGTGCTCTTCATCTCCCACGACCGCACGCTGATCAAGAACCTCGCCAGCGTCGTCTGCGAGGTCACGCCGGGAGAAATCACGCGGCATCTCGGCGGCTTCGATGCCTACCAGGAGAGGCATACAGCGCGGGAGCCCGAGCTCGCTCGCTCGCCCTCCGAAACCGACGCAGGTGGCGACGCGAAGGCGGCCCGTGCGCGAGAGCGGGAGCTTCGGAAGCGTGTCGACCGGACGCGCCGACGCCTCGAGCGCCTGGAGGCCGAGATTGCGGAAACCGAGTCGCGCATCGAGCAATGCAACCGCGATCTCGCCGACCCTACCGTCTACGAAAACCGCGAGGCGAGCTTGCAGGTGGTGGGAGATCTCGAGCGGCTCACAGACGAACGCGACGAGCGCTACGCGTCCTGGGAGGAGTTGACGCTCGAGCTCGAACGCCAAGAAGCGGAGCTCGTCCCCGTCGATTGACCGTCGCGCTTCCCGGGGTGGCCCCTCGATTGACGGGCCCCGGACGCCCCCCTAGTCTCCGCCGGCGCGCCCGGGTGGCGGAATTGGTAGACGCGCATGCCTCAGGAGCATGTGTCCGCAAGGACGTGCTGGTTCGACTCCAGTCCCGGGCACCACACCGAAGGAAAGCGGCGGCAATCGCGTTCAGGCCGCCCAGTTCATCGAGCCGAGGTTCGGAGCGTCGAACCATCTCCCGAGCAGACTGAGCTCCCGGGTCCCGCCGAAGGATCCACGACCGCGCCCCCTGTTGCGGACGGCTTCGTAGCGAAGCAGCACCTCCGGGATCGCCTCCTCCGCGGGAGCGTCGTAGAACAACGCCGTCCGGAGGCAGTTCCTCGCGAAGCGCTGGTCGGCCTCTCGTCGACCACGGGCGGTCGCACCAAAGGGAGCATGGCGGTATGCGTATTCGAGGATGGCCGCAGCACCGTGCAGGGGGACTTTCACAACGGGTGGAAGCTTCGTCTTGGGATCCAAGTCCCATTCCCAATCGCGAAACAGGAACTCGTCAGAGACGTCCGGAGCGCCGAGTGCACCCTCGAACGCGAAACCTTCGGGCGGTCGCGGCCCCTCGAGGTGATCCCACAGCACACGGTCAACACAGACTTGGCGGCGCGACCGCGGCCCCCCGTGCTGACTCACGATGAGGGTTCCCCACCACTGCTTGCTGTCGACTGAGAGGGCCACGAACACCTCGGTGTGTTGGCCGCCGCTACTCCGCGTTCGGTCTTCTCGCCTCGCGCAGAGCTTCGGGCGTGTCGAAGTCGATGTTAATCGCGTCGCTCGATGACGGCACGTAGCATACCTCGTCCGGATGGCGGTCGAGCAACTTTCGGGCGCCCTGGTCTCCGCGGAGCGCCCGCATGTCCTCGAAGAAACGCCGGTGCCACAACACGGGGTTGCCGCGTTTGCGATCGTACACCGGCACGTAGATGCCCCGGTCGTCGTCGGGATCGAACGCATCGACCAACGCGTTCAGGTGACTCGCATCGAGCCACGGCATGTCGCCGAGACAGACGATCGCAGCATCGACATCCTCATCGAGCGCGTGGAGACCCACGCGAAGCGAGGTGCTCATTCCGGCCGCGAAGTCCGGATTGTGCGCGATCTCGACGTCTCGGGCGCCGAGCGCTCTGCGGATCGCATCGTTTTCGTGGCCCGTGACGACGACGACCGGCTCGGCCCGTGATGCGAGGGCAGCGTCCACCACGCGCGCGATCATGGGCGCGCCTTCGACTTCGCAGAGGAGTTTGTTCACCGCTCCCATTCGCTTCGACTGACCGGCGGCCAGCACGATCGCGGCGATCCTCGGTCGCGAGGCGGAGGCCTCGGAGCGTTTGCCTTCGCGTGGGGCCGGGCGACTCGGCGTTTCGAGGAGCAGCCCCCCCACGCCCATCCCGGCGATTTCCCGCGATCCGATCGGCTCCCCGGCGAGCACGCGCTCGAGGACCCAATCGAACCCGCTCGGTTTGGTCGAGCGCGCACATCCCGGTACGCCGATGATGGGCGTCGCATCGAACTCGGCGAGTAGCAGCAAGTTGCCGGGATCGACGGGCATCCCGAGATGAACGATGCGCCCGCCGACCGCCTCGACGGCGGTGGGCAACGTATCCCGCCGGTCGACAATTGCCGACGCTCCGAGCATCAGGATCGGTCCGCACGCGGCGTCGAGGAGCGTGCGCAAGGTGCGCGCCACGGCTTCGGGCTCGTGCGGGCAGCGCACTTCCCGCGCCACCCGCGACCCCAGGCGTTCGATGCGCGTCCGCAGGCTCGAGCTGGCCCGGGTCATCACTTTTTCGGGAAGCCCGGGGAGCTCGGTGAGCACGACGCCCACGTCACGGGAAATCCAAGGGGCCACCCGGAGCGAAACGCCGTGCGAGCCTCCGACTTTCATCGCTTCCGCGAGGCGATCTTCGGGGACTGCGAACGGGATGACCTTCACCGTCGCCACCATGGTGCGAGCGCTAACCGGGGAGTGGGAATCCAGCGTGGCGACCGTCAGAGATTCATCGATGGCGTTCAGCTGATTCACCCGGTCGACATCGACGACGAACAATCCGTCGACCGTCGCGTACAGGTTGCAGCGACCGGTCGTCGCGCGAGCCGCCTCGACGCCGGGACCGAGAACGGTTTCCGCCAGAGACGCGGCGGCCAGGTCTTCGTCGACATCGCCCGATTCGAGGATTGCGACGACGACGCTCGCGTGACCCGCTTCGCGCAACCACTCCAGTTCGGCGTCTTCGAGCGGACGGCCCTTCTTCAGGGTGCGCTTCGGAAGCCGGGTCGTATGGGCGAGGCGCGCGCCTCGCGCCAGAGAAAGCGCCACTCGCTCGAAACGCATCAGCGTGGGGCCCGGAGACGCTCGATCACTTCGGCGAGAATGGAGACGGCGATCTCCGCGGGCGACTTCGCGCCGATGTCGAGCCCGATCGGGCCGGAAATTCGCGCGATTTCGTCATCGCTAAAGCCCTCTTCGCGGAGCCTGGCGACACGTTTCGCGTGGGTCTTCCGACTTCCCAGGGACCCGATGTAGAACACTGGAGAGCGCAGCACCGCGGCCAGCGCCGGATCGTCGAGTTTCGGATCGTGGGTCAGCGTAACGACGGCTGTGCGCGCGTCCGGAGCGAGTTGACGAAGCGCCTCGTCGGGCCACTCGCCGCAGCGTTCGATCCCGGGGAACCGCGCTTCGGTGGCGAAGGAAGCGCGAGGATCGACGACCGTCACCTGAAAACCCGCCTCCGCGGCCATCCGGGAGAGCGGCTGCGCAATGTGCACGGCGCCGACGATCAACATGCGCAGCTGCGGATTGAAGGGCTGGATGAACGCGCCGGCTCCGCCCTCTTCGATGCGTCGGCTCGCGTCGTGCGACACCGCTTCGCGTACCGCCTCCATCTCGGCGGCACCCGCTTCCCAATCCGAAGCTTCGAGCAGGCGCTGCTCGCCGCTGGGAAACTCGGTGACGAGTGCAACCGGTCGCTTGTCGCGCTGCGCGGCAACGAGCGCTTCGAGAACCGCTCGCTTCAATCGACTCGCTCCACGAAGACTTCGACCTCTCCGCCGCAGGCGAGACCGACTTCCCAGGCCATCTCATTCGTCACACCGAAATGAAGCGTCTGCGGTGTACCGCTCGCGATCACGGCCTGAGCCGCTTCGATCACGGCGCCCTCGACGCAGCCGCCCGAGACCGATCCCAAAAACGCGCCCGTTTCGTCTACGGCCAGTTGGCTTCCCAACGGGCGGGGAGACGATCCCCAGGTCCGTACGACGGTCGCCAGGGCGACGCCGCGACCGGCGTCCTTCCAGGAAAGCGCCTGCTCGAGGATGCGCTGGGAGTCCTCCACCGCCTTACCATCGCGAAGCGGCCCCGTCGCCACAAGACGGGCGCGCTGTCCCCCGGGGACATTCGAGTTGACCCGCCGCTCTCGGTTCATAGCTTTGCGCTGTGACTGACAATCCCGTGATCCGCGCCCGCACGCCGATGGGCGAAGACCTCATTCTGCAAGCGGCGATGCCGCTCCTCCCGGTCCGCGACGCCGTGGTTTTCCCGGGCATGACGGTACCGCTCGCGGTCGGCCGAGCCGGCTCGTTGGCCGCGCTCGATGCCGCCGGCGCGGGCGGGCTCGTCATCATCGGCACCCAGCGCGATCCCCACACCGAGGACCCGGGTCTCGAAGAGCTCTACGAATACGGTTGTATCGGGCGCCTCGTCCGCGTTGTCGACACGCGCGGCGGCGGGAAGCAAGCCGTCGTCGTCGGTCTGTTGCGCGTCCGAATTCGCGAAACCGAAAGCGTCGCTCCTCATCTCCGCGTCCGCTTCGAGGCCGTCGAAGAGGCCGAGGGGGACGATCCGGCGTCGCGACTCGCACGACAACGCGTACTCGAGCTCGCGCACCGCGTGATCGATTTGCGCGACGACTATCCGAATGAGTGGAAGCAGGGACTCACCGAGCTGCCGAACGCGTCCATGCTCGCAGACCTCATCGCTTCGAATCTCCCCCTCTCCCCCGAGCAGCGAATCGAGTTCCTGCGACAGGGCGACCCGGTCGCACGGCTCGGCATGCTCACCGATCACCTCGAGCGCGAGGTCACGATCGCCGAGACTCAGCGCTCCTTCCAAAACCGCGCGGAAGGCGAGGACGATCCGGCGCAACGAGAGCGGCTCCTGCGCCGTCGTATGCGCGATATCCAGGCAGAACTCGGAGAGAGCGATCTCGGACAGCAGGAGGTCGATGAGCTTCGCGACCGTCTCGACGAGGCGGGGCTACCCGAAGAGGCTCAAGCCCAAGCAGACCGAGAGCTGAAACGGTTGGTCTCCCTCGCGCCGCAAGCGCCGGAGCGGCACCTGATCCGGACCTACCTCGACTGGATGGCAGACCTGCCTTGGTCCGTCGAGACCGAGGATCACCTCGATCTCTCCCGGGCGCGGGAAATTCTCGACGAAGATCATCACGGCCTCGACAAAGTGAAGGAGCGCATCCTCGAATACTTGGCCGTCCGCAAACTCGCGCCCGACGCGAAAGCGCCGATCCTGTGTTTCGTCGGTCCGCCGGGCGTGGGCAAGACTTCCCTAGGCCGCTCTATTGCGCGCGCGCTCGACCGGCGTTTCGCACGTGCGTCGCTCGGTGGCGTCCGGGACGAAGCCGAGATTCGCGGCCATCGGCGCACCTACGTCGGCTCGCTCCCCGGTCGCGTGTTGCAGAGCCTGCGCCGAGCGGGCTCCCGGAACCCCGTCTTCCTCCTCGATGAAATCGACAAGCTCGGCGCCGACTTTCGGGGCGATCCGTCGTCGGCGCTCCTCGAAGTTCTCGACCCTGAGCAAAACCAGACCTTTAGCGATCACTACCTAGAGGTCTCTTTCGATCTCTCGAGAGTGCTCTTCATCGCCACCGCCAACACGCGGGCGACCATCCCGCCGGCGCTCCTCGACCGCATGGAGGTGATCGAGCTGCCGGGATATACGGACGCCGAAAAGCGAGCGATCGCGCGGACGCACCTGGTGCCGAAGCAGTCCGAGGGTCACGGGCTCGACGCGTCGCGCGTCCTTGTCGAAGACGACGCGATCGAGCTGATCGTCGAGGAGTACACCCGAGAAGCCGGCGTGAGGAATCTCGAGCGACACGTGGCCTCTCTCATGCGCAAGGCGGCGGCGAAGATCGCTGGCGCGGACGAAACGCCCGAGCCGTTGGTCATCGATGCCGCGTTCGCGAAAGAGGCACTGGGCGCTCCTCCCCACCTCCCGGAAACCGCCGAGCGAACGACGCAACCCGGTGTCGTCGTGGGCCTCGCCGCCACGACCCACGGCGGTGACATCCTGTTTATCGAGGCGACGGCCATCTCCGGCGGTAAAGGCGTGCGGCTCCGGCTGACGGGCCAGTTGGGCGACGTGATGCGCGAGTCCGCGGAGACGGCGCTCTCGTGGGTGCGGGCGAATGCCGAAGAGCTCGGACTCGATTCCGACGCCCTCGGCGCCGGCGAGATCCACGTCCACGTACCGGCGGGCGCGACGCCCAAGGACGGCCCTTCGGCGGGAGTCGCGCTGGCGTCGGCCATCGTTTCTGTCCTTTCCGGGCGACGCGCGGCGGGGAACCTCGCCATGACGGGAGAACTGTCGCTCCGCGGGCGCGTGCTCCCGGTGGGCGGCATCAAAGAAAAACTCCTCGCCGCGGCGCGCTCGGGGATCGACACGGTGATCCTGCCCAAAAGAAACGAGAAAGATCTCGTCGAAGTCCCGGAAGACGTGCGCAAAGCACTGACGATCATTCCCGTCGAGGAGATCGGTGACGTGCTTCACCACGTGCTCGAACCGAAGCCGGCCTAATCGCGTAAGGCCCTTGGTCCGAGCGGTACGGGCCGCTATAGACCCCACATGCTGAAACGCCATCAGGAGGTGTTCCGCACCTCCATCATATTGGCGGATCTATGTCTCATCGCGGCCTCCTGGATCGCGGCGTACGTCGTGCGCTTTTTCACCGTTTTCGAGTCACCTCAAGGCGTTCCCGACGCCCTTCCCTACAACCAGCTGCTCTTCCTCATTCTGCCGCTCTGGTTCGTGCTGTTCCGCCAACAGGGGCTCTACGACGCGAGGCGCAGCGCACGCCCTTGGTCCGAGCCGCTGGCGATCCTGCGCGCGTCGAGCCTGGGTGTCGCGGTCCTGGTCGGCGTGTCCTTCTTCGCGTACGTCAACTTGTCGCGGTCGGTGGTGGTGATCTTCTTCGCGATGGCCACCGTGTCGGTGTCCGCGTGTCGGCTCTCGATTCGGGCGCTGCTGCGGGTCTTGCGCCGACGGGGCTACAACCTGCGCTACGCGCTCGTGGTGGGCGAAGGTCCTCCGGCGGAAGCCGTCATCGAGCGCTTCGCGGCGCACCCCGAGATGGGCGTGCGCGTGGTCGGCGTTCTCGACACGGAGGGCCATCGGGGGCGAATCGCCGGGCTGCCGGTTCTCGGCGCGTTCGGCGATCTCAAGCGGGAAGTCTCCCAACGACGGATCGATCAAGTCATCGTCGCACTGCCGGCTGTCGCTTCCCACCGCGCCGAAGAAATCCTCGAAGCGCTCGACCACGAGACGGTGACCGTGCGCATCGTGCCGGACCTCCCGCAGATCTTTCGGCTTCGCAGTAGCGTCGAAGACCTCGATGGGCTCGCCATGGTGGCCCTGCGCGAGAGCCCGTTCATCGGCTGGGCAGCCGTTCAAAAGCGCGTGTTCGACATCGTCGTGTCGGGGCTCGGGCTCCTCTTCGCCGCGCCCGTGCTCCTCCTCATCGCGGCCGCCGTGTGGATCACCTCGGGTCGACCGATTTTCTACCGACAAGAGCGCATGGGCCTCGACGGCAAGCTGTTCTCGATGTGGAAGTTCCGAACCATGGCAACGGACGCAGAAGACGGCAGCGGTCCGCGCTGGGCATCACCGGACGATCCGCGCCGAACGCCCCTCGGGCCTTTCCTGCGCGGGACGAGCCTCGACGAGCTCCCGCAACTGTGGAACGTGCTGCGTGGCGACATGAGCTTGGTCGGGCCGCGGCCGGAGAGGCCGGTGTTCATCGAAGAATTTCGCCGCGAGATTCCCGGCTACATGCTCCGTCACAAAGTCAAGGCCGGTGTCACGGGCTGGGCCCAAGTGAACGGCTGGCGAGGCGATACGTGTCTCAACGAGCGCGTCGACCACGACATCTACTACATCGAGAACTGGTCGCTCGGCCTCGACGTGCGCATCCTCGTGCTGACGCTGTGGCGGGGAATGGTCCACCGCAACGCCTACTGATGGCTGCCGCGACGCCCTCGACACGCCTTTCGACGCCCGCCGATGTGACGGATCGCGAGCTGCTGGCGGACCTGCAGGCGCAAGCACGGACACCCGAGGGCCGGGCCCTGCTCCAGTTCCGCAGCCGGACGGCAGCCCATCAGTACCTTCCGCTGTACGAGCTGGTGAGGCGTCACGTCCCCCGCGGCGACGCGATGCTCGATTGGGGCGCCGGCAATGGCCACTTCAGTTTCTTTCTGTTGCGCAACGGGTATCGCGTTACGAGCTATCGCCTGGCGGAGACCCGGGACGACGCCTGGCTCGCCGATCCCGGTGATCGGGTGATCGGCGACGGCCGCGACGTTCGTGCGCTCCCCTTCGACGACGACGCTTTCGATGCGGTGAGCTCGATCGGCGTACTCGAACACGTCGCCGACGGCGGCGGGGATTTCGCCGAGAGCTTGCGTGAGCTCCACCGGGTGACCCGCGAGGGCGGCGCGCTGGTCGTCTTTCATCTGCCCCAAGCCAGCAGCTGGATCGAAGCGATCGCCCGCCGCGTGCCCGGCGCGCACGCGCACACGCACCCGTTCCGGCGAGCCGAAATCGAGAGCCTGCTGCGGGAGACGGGCTGGCGCATCCGCGAAAGTGCCCGCTACGCGTTCCTACCGCGGAATTTTTGGGGACGCTTTCCGTCGTGGGGCGACGCGTCGCGCGTGACGGAAACCTGGGACCACGCCGACCAACGCCTCGCGCGACTGCTCCCCCCGCTCTGCCAAAATTTCGCCATCGTCGCGGGCAAGTGACGCACCTCCTCTTCATCGCGTACCACATGCCGCCGGCGGGCGGGATTCCGATTCGCCGCGCGATGCGCTTTCTCCGCCACCTCCCCGATCACGGAATCCGGTGCTCCCTTCTCTCTGCCGATTCGCCCTACGACCCGTACCACCCAGCGGACGTCGAAGGCGTCTCGACGCTCGCGCGCTTGAACCTCGAACGCACGATCCGGGCGCCGGCTCGTGCGGGTGCGGAACGCGTTGCCGCTTTCGGTTGGCGCGCGTTGCGCGCGGCCCTCGACAGGCGCAGCCCGTCCGGCGGGGCGACCGCAGGCCCCGCGAGCGGGCGTTTCGGCGCGCTGCGAAGGGCGGCGGGCGGCACCCTTTTCTTCCCCGACCCCAAAGCCCGCTGGGCGCGGAGTGCCGAACACGAGGCACTCGACGTGTTCTCCGCCGATCCCTGGGACGTCATCCTGGCGACGGCCTACCCCTGGTCTTCGCTCGTCGTGGCACAGCGGCTAGCGGAGAGGACCGACACTCCGTGGTTCGCGGATCTCCGCGACGCGTGGGTCGACAATCCCCGCGGCCTGTTCGCTTCCGAGCGACACCGGACGCTGGAACAGCGCACGCTCCTCCGCGCGTCGGGCATCGTCGCGGCGACGCAGGGCATCGAAGACGCGTTGCGCCGCCGCTATGGCGACGCGCTTCCGCCGACCGAAACCATCTACACGGGCTTTGATGAGATCGAAAGAGGCGGGGACGCTCCGTGTCGGGATCATGAGAAGCTCGTCATCACGTACACCGGCACATTTAACGATGCGCTTCCGCCGTCGCCGCTCGATCAGAGCCCCTACGCGCTCCTCCAGGCCATCGAGTCGCTCGACACGCGCGCGCGAAGCGGCCTCGAGGTTCGGCTCGTTGGCCGGCTCGGAGAAAAGTACCGGCGCTGGATCGAAGACGCGCCTCGGCTCGACTGCGTGCGTGCGATCGGCCCGGTTTCCCACGACCGCGCCCTCGCCGAGCAGCGCGCCGCGGACGTTCTGCTCGTCGTGGTCGGCGCGGCGCCGGAAAACGCCGGTGTCCTGACCGGAAAATTCGTCGAGTACGTGGGAACGGGACGACCGATTTGGGCGCTCGCACCCGAGGGAGAGCTCACCCGTCACGTCCGGTCGGTGGGCGGGCGCGTCGATCCGCCCGCGGACACCGATGCGATCGCAACAGCGATCCTCGAATGGTCCGATCTCAAACGGCGGGACGCCCTGCCCCGTTCGGAGCGCGCCCGTGCTTGGTCGGCCTCCGCACGAGCGGCGCGATTGGCGGAACTGCTGCGGAGCGTCGCCGCTTAGAAGAACTCGACGACCGACTGCACGACGTGGTCGAGTTGGGCGCGGGTGAGCTCCGGATAGACCGGTAGCGCGAGCGTCGACGCAGCGGCCGCTTCCGCGTGAGGGCAGTCGCCGACCTTGCCGCCGACGTCTGCGAAGCATTCCTGAAGATGAAGCGGAAGCGGGTAGTAGATCTCCGTGCCGATCTCTTTTTCGGCGAGGTGCGCGCGCAATGCGTCACGTTTCTCGCCGGGTACCCGGATCACGTATTGGTTGTAGATGTGAGTCGCCGGCGGCGCCGCGACCGCGGGCGTCCGAACCGGAAAATCGGTCGAGGCGACTTCGTCCGCGCTGGTTCCCGCGCCAGCGGCGGAAAAGGCGGCGTCATAGTGCGCCGCGTTCTGTTGACGGGCCTTCGTCCAACTGTCGAGGTGACGGAGCTTTACCCGAAGGATCGCCGCCTGAATCGCGTCGAGGCGCGAGTTGATGCCGACAGCCGGGTGGTAGTACTTGGGCTTCGAGCCGTGAACCCGCAACATGGCGATGCGCTCCGCCCACGCTTCGTTGCGGCACACCACCATTCCCGCGTCGCCGAACGCCCCGAGGTTCTTCGACGGAAAGAAGCTGAAGCACGTGAGCGTGTCGCGGGCTCCGACGCGCAGGCCCTCACCGTCGCGCGTGCCGATCGCCTGTGCGGCGTCTTCGATCACCGGAACGCCCAGTTCGCCGGCGACGGCCTGAACGGCTGCTGTGTCCGCCGCCTGGCCGTATAGATGGACGGGGATCACCGCCTTGAGATTCGTGCAGCGCGCGCCGAGCTCCCGCACCGAATCCACCGAGATGTTGTAGGTCGCCGGGTCGATGTCGGCGAAGACCGGGCGTGCCCCCAGCCGGGAGATCGCGCCCGCCGTCGCGAAGAACGTGTAGGTGGGGCAGATCACTTCGTCGCCGACACCCACGTCGAGGGCCATCAGTGCCAGCAGCAGGGCATCCGAGCCGGAACCGCACCCGATACCGAGGCCGGATTCTGAGTACGTCGCGACTTCTTCCTCGAGCCGCTTCACTTCGTCGCCGAGGATGAATTGTTGAGACTCGACCACCCGCGCGAGCGTCTCTTCGACCTCGCCGCGGATTGTTCCGTACTGAGCCTTCAAGTCGAGCAGCGGAACTTTCACGGATTCGGGCCTCCGGTCGTGCCTTGGGTTTCGTGGACGGGTTTCAGCGTGTCTTCGGCCGCTTCGTACAAGTTGCCGCAAGCGGCGCAGGGGATCGAGCCGAGGCTCCCGGCGAGGGTGACGCCGCAGCGACAGACCCAGCCGGCGCGCCTCGCGGGTACGCCCAGCATCAGGGCGTACGGTGCGACGTCCTGGGTAATCACCGCCCCGGCGCCGACGAGAGCGTACCGTCCGATCTCGACTCCGCAGACCACCGTCGCGTTCGCTCCGAGGGTCGCGCCGATCCGCACGCGCGTTTCGCGGTACTCGTTCTTGCGCGGGATCTCACTCCGCGGGTTGACGACGTTCGTGAAGACCATCGACGGGCCGCAGAACACGTCGTCCTCGAGCGTCACGCCCTCGTACACCGATACGTTGTTCTGAATCTTGACCCGATTGCCCAGGGTGACACCCGGCGAAATCACGACGTTTTGACCGAGGTTGCAATCGCGACCGATGCGACTCCCTTCCATCACGTGCGAGAAGTGCCAGATCCGGGTCCCGGGACCGATTTCGCAAGGGAGGTCGACGTACACCGATTCGTGCAACGAGACGCCCGGGAAATCGTCGTCGTTTGTGTGCGACACGAGCTAGGAGTGGGCCATGTGCGACGCGAACCGCGGAGCCGGTGCCCCCAGAGTCGGCTCGCTCGGCACCGCGATCGCCGCGCCGTTGCGCGTGAGCGATCGCTGCGACGCGTGCAGGATTTTCAGGACGTCGACGCCGCTGCGGCCGTCGGTGAGCGGCGCACGCCGCGCTTCGATGCAGTCGAGGAAATGCCGACACTCGTTGCGCAGTGGCTCCTCGCTCCAGTCGATCTCGACGGGTATGCCCGGGTGCCTTTTCGGGACGGGCTGCCCTTCCCGCCAGTCCACCTCGACGTCCCAGGACAAGAGCTCTTTCGTGACGTCGTCGAAGCTGACCATGCGCTTCGATCCGATCACGACGAGGCGTTGCTCCTTGAAAGGATGCAACCAAGAGACGTAGATGTGCGCCCGGACGCCGTTGTCGAACAGGAGCTGAGTCACGGTGACGTCCGCCACGTTGGGCTGCACGTACGAGCCGCCCGTCGCGACGACTTCGAAAGGCATTTGCCCGACCAGCCGGAGAATGACCGCGAGATCGTGCGGCGCGAACGACCACAGCGCGTTCTCTTCCGTGCGGATCTTGCCGAGGTTCAACCGGTTCGATGTGATGTAGCGCAGCTTGCCGAGCTCGCCGGTCTCGATGAGCTCTCGAATCTTCAGAATCGCGGGGTGGTACTCGAGGAGGTGCCCCACCATGAGGATCCGGTCGAGTTCCTGCGCGCGCTGCGAGAGGGCGCGTCCCTCGTCGACATCGATCGTCAGGGGCTTTTCGACGAACACGTCTTTGCCCGCCTCGAGCGCCGCCGACGCCAGAGCGAAGTGGGTCTCGGCCGGTGTCGCGATCATCACGCCGCGAACCGCCGGATCGGACAACACCTCGCGCGGGTCGTCGACGACGGGAACACCCGGCGCGACTTCGCCGGCGAGCGCACGACCTGCGGGATGCGTTTCGACGATCGCGTGCAACGCGCCTAGAGCCGAGAGATTGCGCGCCAGGTTCTTGCCCCAGTAACCGCACCCGAACAGCGCGACTCCGCCGGCGGTTGCTGCGCCGTTCCGCTGCGTGCCTGTCATGTCGCCCCCCTCGCTCGCAAAGTAACCTTTGGCCGGCCCACGTCAACAAAAAACGCCTTGTAGAACGGGCACGTAGACTGGGCGCGACAAACGGCTAACGGAGCAGCGCGGCGAGTTCCGCGCGAAAGCCTCGACGGAACGTGTCGGGCCCGAAGTGAAGGGCGTGTCGACGAATCGCGGTGGGGGAAAAGTGATCGATGTCGCTTTCGAACGCGAGGATCGCTTCTCGGAGCGACTCCGGAGACTGATCCTCGAAGAAGACGCCGGTGGGTTCCGACCCTTCCGCGTCGCCCGCCACCACCGTTTCGGTCGCACCGCCGCGGGCGAACGCGATCACGGGACGGCCGCTCGCCTGAGCCTCGACGGGAATGATCCCGAAATCCTCTTCTTGCGGATAGATGAGCGCCCGGCAGCCGGAATAGAGATCGGCCAGTTGCGCATCCGAAACCCGACCGAGGAAACGCACGTTCGACGGAGCGTCTGCTTCGAGGCGACGACGCGAGGGACCGTCACCCGCGACCACCAGACGCTGCGGGAGCCCTCGAAACGCTTCGATGGCGAGGTCCTCGCGCTTGTAAGGGACGAAGCCGCCGACCAGTAGGTAGAAATCCCGACTGCAAGCGGCGATGGAGAAGCGGTCGACTTCCACGGGTGGATAGACGAGGCCCGCGTCGCGGGCATAGCGGTTGCGGATCCGCTCGACGATGACGCGGGAGATCCCGACGAACCGCGTGACCTGTTGCGGACCGCTCGTCTTTCGATCGAAGCGCCGCAAGTAGTGAACGAGCGGCGCGGAGAGAAGCCGCTTGAGACCGTGTCCCAGGTACGCATCGGCCTGATCCCAGACGTAGCGCATGGGCGTAAAGCAGTAACAGAGGTGTGGCGTCTCCACGTCGTGAGGAAGCGCTTTTGCGACCGCGTGATGAGTCGAAACGAGCAGGTCGTAGCCCCGGGCTTCGAGTTGCGAAACGGCCCACGGAAAAAGCGGCAGGAAGCGTCGGTAGCGCCGGCGAACCCAAGGCCGGTTGAGCGGGCTCGCGACGATGGTCCGGTCCTCGATGCGCGGCGACGTCGAGCCCGGCTCGTGGAGCAACGTGAAAAGATCGGCCTTCGGGAACATGCGGCACAGCTCTTCCAGGACGCGCTCGCCGCCGCGCATCCCGGTCAACCAATCGTGCACCAGCGCGACGCGCGCCCCGTCCGTCACGGGCGCGCGGGTTCGACTTCCGTCGACGCCAACAGATCGAACACACGTGCTTCTCGACCGTTCGATTCCGCGACGAAGAGCGTGGTCACGTCCGCTGCCGTATCGAGCTCGCGGAATCGGTCGTCGTCCGTGATGAAGTAACGGGCTCCGCGCGCGCGCAAATCCGCCACGAGAGCGTCTGGAGCGCGGGTGCCCAACGGAACGAACGGCGCGTCCGCGTAGTACGCGAGTCGCTGTTTCGCGGCCGCGACGGGCGCCCGCTGCCGGGTTTCCCGAAGCCATTCTGCGGCGGCACGCGCGGCGAGGCGATCGGAACGCCGCGCATCGAGCTGCGGCAACAACGACACCACCGCCAGGGCGGCGACGAGCGCGACGGCGATGCGCCGCTCGGAGAACCGGTGCCAACGCGCCGCCAAGAGCTCGGCCAAGTGCCCGATCCCCACCCCCGCGTACCCCAGGGACAACGCGGCGACGGGCAGCACGTGCCGCTTGCTCACGTAGCCGGCGTGGTAAGCCAGCGCGAGGAGGACGAGCGTGTAGAGGGCCGTTGTCGCGAGCAGGTACCGGGCCCGCGGCCCCGGACGCCCGAACGCAGCCCAGATTCCCAGGAGCATCGGCAACAGCCACTCGACGCGAACCGCCGACAGGGCGGAACCCGCGAACTCGTCCGCGGAGCGGACGAGCTCAGCCAGCACGTCGCGCGCCGTGCCCTCCGCAGCGGGCGCCTCGGCGTTTCCCGGGAGCAGACCCTCGAGCCCTGCGAGCTCCGTCACGGATTTCTTCTGTGTGAACGTGACGTCTCCCCGGACCGAGGAGATCGCAAAGACGTAAGGAAGAACGACCACAGCCGCGGCGAGCGTCACCGCGGCGAGCTTCGGCACGACCGTCGCCCGTCGCGAAGGATCGCGCAGCGCGTCGAACGCGAGACAAGCCGACACCACAAGCGCGATGCCGAGCCCTTCGGGCCGCGTCCAGTAGGCGAGGCCCGAGACGACTCCTGCCGCCGCCAGCCATCGCGGTGCGTCTCGCTGCCACCCGCGGAACGCGAGCGCGCTCGCGCCGAAGAACAGCATCGCGTAGAGGCCGTCGCTTTGGACATCTGACGTGAAGGCCACTGCGCGCGGATGAACCGCCCACAGGATAGCCCCCACCCAAGCGGCGTTGCGGCCAAAAGCATCCTTGAGAAACCAGAAGAGAAAAGCCGTGCAAACGGCTCCCGCGACAATGGAAACCGAAGCCCCCGCCGTTTCCCAATCGAGACCGAGGAACGTGGCCGACCAGACCGTCAGCGAATACAGCGGATGGTAGGGGTGTGAGAGAACTTGGGTCCAGTCGCCCCGCGACATCGCCTGGGCGAGTTCGATAAAGACCGGTCCGTCGTTGAACATGACGCCGGCGCGTGCCCAGGCGATGATTCGGAGGGCTCCGGCGAAGAGGCAGAGGCCAGCGAGAGCCCGCCGCTCGAGCCTCACGTGATTCAGCTCTCCGGCCGCAGCGCTCGGTCGATCGCCCGTACTTCCCGAAGCAGCCCTTCGAACGCCGGGAAGTCGAGTTGGCTGGGACCGTCACAGGGAGCGTGCGCCGGGTCCGGATGCACTTCGACGAACAAGGCGTCGACGCCGACCGCCACCGCCGCGCGAGCCAGAGGCGCGACCATATGGCGATCGCCACCGGTCGCGTCTCCCGCTCCGCCGGGGAACTGAACGCTGTGGGTTGCGTCGAAGCAGACCGGTGCGAAGCGCCGCATCGACACGAGACCCCGGAAATCGACCACGAGGTCGCCGTGACCGAAGGTCGTCCCGCGCTCGGTCAGGAAGACGCCGCCCGCCCCGCCCCGCTCAAACTTCTCGACGATGTGGCGCGCGTCGTGGGGCGCGAGAAACTGCCCCTTCTTCACATTCGTCGGACGTCCGGTCGCGGCGCACGAGAGGAGGAGATCCGTCTGCCGGCATAGAAACGCCGGGACTTGGAGGCAATCCGCGATCTCGGCGACCGGCTTCGCCTGGCCGGGCTCGTGAACATCGGTGAGCACCGGGACTCCGACTTCCGCGCGGACACGCGCCAGAATGCGAAGCCCCTCGTCGATCCCGGGGCCGCGGAACGATCGCCAGCTCGAGCGGTTCGCCTTGTCGAACGAGGCCTTGAACACGAAAGGGAACGCGAGTTCTTCAGCGGCGAGCCGAAGGCGCTCGGCGAGCTTCAGGGTCGCAGATTCGGTCTCGATGACGTTGAGACCGGCGACGAGCACCAGAGGCGCACCGTTTCCCACGGGAATGTCAGCGATTTGCATGATCGCGCCTCCGCGCAGTCTCTATAGCGACCCAAGCGCCGAAGAACACCCTCTTTCCGACTGCCGGGCCGACGCACGCGTCGGGCGCGGCGGGTGACCGTGAATGACCGCATCGTACAAGACGTCGAGCGCCCCGGGGGCCGCGGTGGCCACCCGATTCCAGCTCGGAAGCGAGGGTGCACCGCGGGGGTCGTCGACAGCGACGCGGGCCGCCGCCCGCAGCGCCTTCGAGAACGTGGCAGCCGCTCGCCGCTCCTCCTCCTCGTCGAACTGCAGGGCGTTCAAGACCGCGTCGTCGCGGTACCGCGCGATCGCGTGCCGAGCGGCTTCTTCGTAGGCCTTCCGCACAGCGTCGAGGTGTTGCTCGTCGACCGGGACTCCCTCCCCTCTGAGATTCCGGATCAAGGCGCCGGCGATGTCGATCGCCATCCGGTGGAGCCCCGTTGTCGGATCATCGGGCGACAGTTCGCGATGCCGGTGCTCGTAGTTGTCCGCCAATTCGACCTGGCAAACGTCCTCCGCACGGACCGCGCGGTACATCTCGGCGAGCGTCGAGATCTCGAGCCCCCAATCGTTCGGGATCGGCGCGTCCTCGATCAGTTCGAGATCCATCGCGCATTCGCCGGCGAGCGGGTAGCGACAAGCGCGTAAGAACGTGAGCAGCGGGTGCGGTCCCAGCACGGTTTCGAGGGCGCCGAGCAACGGCGCAACCAGCAATCGCGTGACGCGCCCATACATCCGCTCGCCGACCCGGGCGTAGAAGCCCTTCGCAAAGCGGTACCGGAGTGCGGGGTGTACGATCGGGTAGACCAGGCGCGCGAGCAGCTCCGGCGTGTAGTTCCGGATGTCGCAATCGTGAAGGGCGACGACCTCGACGCGGCGCATCGCGAGCAGATACCCGTACGCGAGCCACACCGCCCGGCCCTTTCCGTCGCCGCCGAGACCGAGCCCCGCCTTGCGGAGCAATGAGCCCAGCGTGCCGATCGCCGGACCGTTCGCCCACAACACGGCGACCGGTTTTCCGTCGCTCGTGCGGACGCTATCGAACACGCCCGCCACGTCGAGTAGCGCTTCCCGGTCGCGCGCCGACACGCTGACGACGACCTGACCGAGATAAGGAACGTCCCGCAACGCGCCGACGAGCTGCGCGAGCCCCGGCTCGTTCAACTCGTCGGCGAGACAGGGCAGCACCAACCCGATGGGCCGACGCGCCGCGTGCTCGACGAGTTCTGAGGTGAGAGTCGCCGCGCGATCGCGACGCAAACGATGGAGCGTCGCGATCGGACCGGCCTGATGAAAATCCGCCACCGGGGGACACTAGAACCCTTCGCCCGGTTGCGCTCCCGAGCCGTTATTCGTGTAGGTCGCGGCCTTCTTGGAGAACGCGGAGGGCGCGCGCGTCGATGTCGACGAACTCGAGTCCGACGTCCGTGGTGATCGGATCGACCTCGGTGGACCACACGACCTGCGCGACAGCGACGAGCGTCTCGTCTCCCACATTGAACGTCACGCGGATGACGTCTCCCAGGTCGAGTTCGATGCCCACAGCCTCGAAGCGGATCCCGCTCGCCGAGAGATCTTTACCGACGCCTTGCTGGGCGGGAGCGTCGAGCGGCATGAAGGAGATGATTTGATCCGTCGCGATCCGGGGATATTTCCGGCGCTCGTTTCCGCCCTGTTCCATAGGGGCGTCTTCGGCGTGCGGGAGGCCCGGCTTGAGGTATTCCCTGCGGGTCGGCTCGAAAAAAGCGCTGAAAAAGCGCTACTCGAAGAGATCGAGTTGCCGATCCGTGCCGGGCGCACGAAGCAGCCGGTCGACGGAGAGGCCGAGGAGCCGGACGGCCCGCTGGCCCGCGTCCGTCCGCGCCAAGAGCGAGACAGCGTCCTCGAAGAAGCGCTCCGCCGTTCGTTCCGGGGCCGCCATCGTGCGGCTTCGCGTCACCGTGTCTCCCTCCAGGTAGCGGGTCTTGAGGGTCAACCGGCGGGCGGATAGGCCCTCGAGTGCGAGTCCGCGGGCGACGCCGGAAGCGAGCTCGCGGAGCAGTTCGTGAAGGCGCGGCACGTCGAGCTCCGGGACTGGAAGCGTCTCTTCCTGGCTCACGCTGCGGGCGTGGGGGCTCGCGCGGAGCTTCGATTCGCCGACGCCGCGCGCAGCGTGATGAATCGCAGCGCCGTGGCGCCCGATCTGGTCGATGACCTCGGAGAGCGATTTTTGCGCCATCTCGCCGATTGTCGTGACGGACCATCCCGCGAGTCGTTCTTCGGTACGCGGGCCGACTCCGGGAAGGCGGCGAACCGGCAACGGCGCCAGGAACGGGGTGATGTCCTCGGCGGCGATCCGCACGACCTCGCCGTCTCGCGCTTCTTCCGAGGCCAGCCGCGCGACGAACTTCACCGGCGCGATTCCCACGCGCAGCGGGAGCGACAGGTCCTCGCCGACTCGGTCGATCAATTTGCCGGCGAGCTCTCGCGCGACCTCTCCCCCTTCGACGGCGAGAAACGCCGCGTCGAGGCCCGAGAGCTCGACTTCCTCCGCCGCGCCGCGAAAGTGCGCCCGCAAGCGCGACGAGATCGCGCGATAACGACGCATGTCCGTGCGGACCACGCGCGCGGTGGGACAACGCTCGAGCGCTTCGAGCACACTCGCGCCCGGCGTCACCCCATCGCGCAGCGCCTCTTCGCTCGCCGCCTGGACGAGCCCCCGCTTGCGCGGATCGCCGCCGACAATGACCGGCCGGTCGCGCAGCTCGGGACGGGCGACTCGCTCGATCTCGGCGTAAAAGCGCGGTACCTGCGCGAACACGAGTTCCATCACGGCACAGGCTTCAATCGAAGCTCGTGACCGGTCACGGTATCGACGACCATGCCGTGCGCGGTGAACAGGTGGTCTTCCCCGCGCAGCCAGCCGCGAATGCCGTCTTCTGCGTGGGGATGCCCCGGGAACTCGCTCTGGCCCGGAGCCAGCGCGCTGCGCGCATGGGACAAGTCGGCGGCGTCGACGCCAAAGCGGTGCCCGGCGACGGTGCGCACGTCGTAGGGGCCGAGAGCGGCGTAGTCCGCCACCTGAACGCTTCCCGAGGACCCGCCGTAGGCGAACGGCCCGGGACCGCCGCGGTACGCCGCGAGCGGCCACAACGTGCGGAAGCGAAGGCCGTGGAGCTTCCCCCACTGCCACTTGTCGCGGTTGCGGCCGAGCTCGACGGACAGGGACACCCACGCGTCGCGAAGCGCTTCTGCGACGGCTTCGTCGAAGTGGGCCCGTCCGATCCACGCGACCGACTTGGGGTCCCGATCGAGGGTGTCGGCGAGGCGGGTCAGGAACGCGCCGACACTCATGCGTCGCAACGAGACGTAGCGTCGGAGGAGATCGTCTCCGAGGGTTTTACCGAGCAAGCGCTCGAGAAGGTGCCGTTGAAACACATGGAAGAGCGCGGCGCCGGGACTCTCGGGACCACTCCGCCCCTCCCAGGCGCGGAGGACACGGAGACATTCGCGTGCCTCGGGCGGCAGATCGTCGCGATCGCGAACCTCGGCCACGGCCTTCTCGATCAACGCGACGCCGGTTCGCGTCACGACGTCGCTCTGAAGCCCCAACAACGAGTCGAGTGCCGGCGCTCCGCGCTCGAGCTCGCCGCCGAGCAGCTCCCGAAGGCGGCGTTCCCGTTCGCCCGGGGCCCACAACCACTCGACGAGTCCACCGGTCGCGCCCGCGCCGTCCGCGGCGACGACAGTGGGAGCGGCGCGCCCTGGGTAGGCGGCCCGCAATTGTGGGGAGGTGAGAACCCCGGCCCAGTCGTAGCTTCGATCGCGCCCCGGGAACGGCAGGAGCTCCGAGAACTGAGGCCGGGTCGGTACGGCGCCGAAGAGCTCGCTCCCCGCCTCCCCGCCGGTCGCGACGTAGCTCACCCGCACCACCGGATGGCGGTGAGCGCCCAGTGCCTCGCGCAATGCGTCCGCATCGGCCGCGCGCGCCGCCCCGAAGAACCCCTCGAGGCCGTGCCCGTCCCGGATTCCCAGCCAGGACAGCGCCAGAGGCGGCATGGATCCCTCGACGAAATCCGAGATCAGCGGTCCGTGGCGCGTCTCGCGCACGCGCTGAGACACCGGCTCGGCGTCCCGCACGGCGATGCTCTCCTCCCGGACCGCGAGGGAACGCCACCGGCGACCGTCGTGATACCGGTCCTTTGCATCCTGCAGGGTCTCGACGTAGACGTCCGAGACCACCGCTCCCGGGTAGGTCGACGCCCAGGCGACGCCTTCGGTAAAGCCGGTCCAAAACACGGGAATGCCGGGCAAGGTCGCCCCGGCGACGCGAAACCCCGGCGCTTCGAGGTGTGCTCGGTACCACGCGGCGGGTTGGGTGGCTTCGGTGTGGGAGTCCGCGATGAGGAGCGGGGCGCCGCTCGCGCTGCGTTCGCCGGAGAGAACCACCGCGCTACTCCCGATGCTGGCTCCCGCCATCCCCAGGGCCCGGCGCAACTGGGCGAAACCGCGGGCCGGTCGCAGCCCGGGGACCTGCGCCCTTCGCGCCTCGCCCGACGTCGCGCCGTGCGGAAAAAAGACGCGCGACTCGAGGCCGCCGAACCGTTCGAGAAGTGCCCCCAAGACCAGCGTTTCTTCAAGCGTTCCTTCGAGCGACCAAGCGTAGAGGCCTAGAACAGCGATAGAATCTTCAGGACCCCAAACGGGCACGTCCGCTCGCGGCCAGTTTGCGGGTCGCGCCGTCTCGCCTTCGCGAAATGCGGCCCAAACGGCGTTGATCCCGGCGCTGTACGCCTCGAGTAGCCGGCGGACACGGTCGCTCGAGTCCGCCCATCGGGCTTCGGCGCGCACCGCGAGTCCGAGCCCCCGGGCGATGCGATCCCCGGGAAGGGCCTCGGCCCCGATCCAGCTGGCGAGCTCGCCCCGCGCCGCGCTCCGCCACCACAGCAGCTGGATGGGCCGGTCCTGGGCGTGGGCAAAGCCCAGGGCGAAGTAGGCGTCGCGCTCGCTAGCAGCGCTGGCGTGCGGGATCCCCCAGCGGTCCCGGAGGATGCGGAGTGGTTCATCGAGGCCGGGAACGGACAACTCGCCGGAGAGCTTGGGGTAGGCGGCCCGTTCGGCGCGCGCCGCCCACCACTGCCAGAGCGGCGGTCCGACCAAGGCGAGCGCGATCAGGAGGGCCACGAAACGCGTGGTCGATACGCCGCTGCGTCGGTCCGGGGATCGCCCACCCCCTCCTTCTCGCTCGAGGGCCATGGGCGAGGACAATAACCACCCGTATAATACGGCGCTCTCGCCGCCAATTCGTCGCGGCGCAACTTTCCCCCGATGATCTCGAAGCGATCCGGCTGGGGTTCGTAAGGAGTACGCGATGGCGGTGCGTGTGGGTATCAACGGTTTCGGTCGGATCGGCCGGTTGGCATTTCGCGCGATGCGCGACCTCGACGTCGAAGTTGTGGGAATCAACGACCTGGTCGATTCCGCAACCCTCGCTCACCTGCTGAAGTACGACTCGGTGCATGGCCGTTTTCCCGAAGAAGTCCACGCCGATGGGGACGCTATCGTCGTCGGTGGCTCGCGGATTCCGATCTCTGCCGAGCGGGATCCGGCGGCGCTCCCGTGGAAAAAGCTCGGAGCGGAAATCGCCGTCGAGTCGACGGGCCTTTTCACCAAGCGCGAAGACGCGGCGAAGCACCTCGACGCCGGGGCGGACCGCGTCATCATCAGCGCGCCCGCGACGAACCCGGACGTGACGCTCGTCCTCGGCGTGAACGACGATGCCTACGACCCCGCGGAGCATCGCGTGATTTCGAACGCGTCGTGCACGACGAATTGTCTCGCCCCGGTGGCGAAGGTGCTGCAGGAATCCTTCGGCGTGAAGCGCGGTCTGATGGTGACCATCCACGCGTACACGTCCGATCAAAAGATCGTCGACTCTCCCCACAAAGACCTGCGCCGCGCGCGCGCCGGCGCTGTATCGATGATCCCCACCAGTACCGGTGCGGCCCGGGCGATCAGCCTCGTCATGCCCGAGCTCGAGGGCAAGCTCGACGGCTACGCCATGCGCGTGCCGACGGCGGACGTCTCCGTCGTCGATTTGAGTGTCGAACTCACGCGTGAAACCGACGCCGAAGCGATCAACCAAGCCGTCGCGCGCGCAGCGGCCGGACCGATGAAGGGTGTGCTCGAATACTGCGACGAGCCTCTCGTCTCCGCGGATTTCATCGGCAATCCACACTCGTCGATCTTCGACGCGCTGAGCACCAAAGTCATGGACCAGAACTTCGCGAAGGTCCTGTCGTGGTACGACAACGAGATGGGCTACGCCACGCGCGTCGCCGAACTCGCGGGACGTTTGGGAAGCTAGTCCGTGTCCGTCCCGACCCTGGACGAAGTCCTGG
Source organism: Myxococcota bacterium (assembly GCA_965223705.1). Lineage (GTDB taxonomy): Bacteria > Myxococcota_A > UBA9160 > UBA9160 > UBA6930 > UBA6930. Next base: position 2,706,716 of record OZ245015.1, read on the forward strand.
CCGCCCCTCCCGGCGTGCGCGGGGCTCGGGTCTTGGTGCGTGCCGACTTGAATGTCCCGCTCGAGGCCGGGCGCGTGTCGGACGACACGCGATTGAAGGCGGCGCTGCCGACCCTCCGCAAACTCCTGTCCGCCGGCGCTCGCGTCGTCCTCTGCTCGCACCTGGGTCGTCCGAAGGGTCGCGTCGTACCCGAGCTGTCGCTCGAGCCGGTGTCGGCGGCCCTCGCGGCGTTGCTCCAGCGGAACGTCGCCTTCTGTCCTGAGAGCAGCGGGCCCACGGCCGAGTCGGCGGTCGCTTCTCTGGCAGACGGGGAGCTCCTCCTCCTCGAGAACCTGCGGTTCGATCCCGGTGAAGAAGCGAACGATCCCGCATTCGCAGACGCACTCGCCGCCCTCGCCGACGTCTACATCAACGACGCGTTCGGGACCGCGCATCGCGCTCACGCCTCGACCGCCGGCGTGGCGGTCCGAGTCGCGCGCCGCGGCGCTGGCGACTGCCTCCGCGGCGAGCTCGCCCACCTGGAAGCGGTGCGAAGCCCGACCCGGCCGCTCCTCTGCCTGCTGGGCGGCGCGAAGGTATCCGACAAGTTGGCCGTCCTCGAAGCCCTGGCGCCCCATGCCGATGTGCTCGCCGTAGGGGGTGCCATGGCGTACACCTTTCTCCGCGCGCAGGGTCTTCCCACCGGTGATTCCCTGATCGAGACGGACCGAATCGAGGATGCGGCGCGGGTCCTCGAGGCGGCCGAGCGCAGTGGGAGGACACTGTTGCTCCCAACGGATCACGTGGTCGTCGAGCGTTTCGAAGCGGACGCGCCGTCGCGGGTTGTGTCGGAAATTCCGGAGGGGATGATCGCGGTGGACATCGGCCCGGAAACCGCCGAGCGCTACTCCGCCGAGGCCCGAGCTGCCGCGACGCTCTTCTGGAACGGGCCAATGGGCGTCTTCGAGATGCCGGCATTCGCGAAAGGCACTTTCGCCGTGGCAAAGGCTGTCGCCGAAGCTCCGGGCCACACGGTTGTCGGCGGGGGAGATTCTCTGGCCGCAGTGAACCGAGCGGGCGTCGCCGAGGCCGTCGATCACTTGTCGACCGGCGGCGGGGCGAGCTTGGAATTCGTGCAGGGACTGACACTTCCCGGTGTCGCGGCCCTCGAGGAGGATGCATGCGTCGACCGCTGATGGCGGCCAACTGGAAAATGCACAAGTCGGTGGCGGAGTCGCGGGCCTTCGCGCAGGACTTTGTCGGGCGTGTCGAGAACGCGAGCGCCGAGATCGCGATCGCGCCCCCGTTCACGGCCCTCGCTGCCCTGGGTGAGGCCCTCGCGGGCAGTGCCGTCGCCTTGACCGCGCAGAACACCCATGCGGAAGCGAGCGGAGCGTTCACCGGCGAGATCTCGCCGGACATGCTGGCCGAGCTCGGCTGTCGCTACGCGATCGTGGGTCACAGCGAGCGGCGAAGCTTGTTCGGCGAAACCGACGCGAGCGTGGCGGCGAAAGCGACGGCGCTACTCGCGCGGGGAATACGCCCCATCGTGTGTGTCGGCGAGACGCTCGACGTCCGCGATTCCGGTCGCGCCGCCGAAGTCGTCGCGGCGCAATTGGTGGCGAGCTTGGCGGGTCTTTCCGCGGGCCAGGCCGGCGACGTGGTGGTCGCTTACGAGCCCGTCTGGGCGATCGGAACCGGCAAGACAGCAACTCCGGACATCGCCCAGGAGATGCACGCCGGGCTCCGCCAGGCCCTGCGCGGTCCTTTCTCGGCGGGCGCCGATGGGGTCCGGATCCTCTACGGCGGCTCGGTGAAGCCGGAGAACGCCGGCACGCTGATGGCGGCTGCGGACATCGATGGTGCGCTGGTCGGCGGCGCTAGCCTTGCGCCGGACAGCTTTGCTGCGATCGTGCATGCTGCTGACGGCGCCTAAACCCGTCGGCAAGGCTGCGTTGGGAAAGTTCGCAGCGGGGAGAATCGCTTGGCTCTGTTCTTGACCGTCCTTCATGTGGTCGTCTGCATCGTGATCATCGTCGTCGTCCTCCTGCAGCGCGGCAAAGGCGCCGAGGTCGGTGCCGTGTTCGGCGGTGGCGGCAGTGCCACCGTCTTCGGGAGTCGCGGAGCGGGGAACTTCCTCACGAAGATCACGACGGGGTCGGCGATCGTCTTCATGTTGACGAGCTTGTCCCTCGCGTATTTCGCCCGGGAAGATGCGCGCAGCACACTGTTCGAAGACGAAGGCGTGACCACCGAAGAAACGTCGCCCTTCCAAGAAGTGGCCCCGGGTGCCGAGGCGGATCCCGAAGCCGCCCAAGACGTCTTCGAAGAAATCCCTCAGGCGGTCGAGGACGCGTTCGAGGAAGTGCCCCAAGCGGTGGATGACGCCCTGCAGGAAATCGCCCCGACCGAAGACGGTGTCGCACCCGATGCGCCAGTACCGGATGAGGGGGCTCCGTAACCACGCTGGCCGGCCGTCGTAAGGCGGCTACATTGATCGCCGTTGCGGCAGTGGCGGAACTGGTAGACGCACCAGCTTGAGGGGCTGGCGGGCGCATAGCCCGTGGAGGTTCGAATCCTCTCTGCCGCACCACCTTCTCCCGTCACACCGCCGAAACCCCGAGACGCTCGCTCGGCTATCCTCGAATCGAGGAGGCCTACGATGGAGCGCGTCGCGATCACCGGCATGGGGATCATTTCATCTCTCGGATCGAGCACGGCCGAGTTCTACCGCCGCGTCATGGCGGGTGAAATCGGTGTCCGCCCCGCGCCGTGGGCCTCCGAATTCGAAGGCCGCAGGATGTGGTGGTCCGCCGCTCTCGACTTCGACCCCACGGATTGGCTCGATCCGAAGATCATCGCGGGCACCGACATCACCGCGCAGTTCGCGCTGGCCGCGACGCGACAGGCGGTCGAAGACGCGGGGATCGATTTCGACAGCGAACGGACCGCCGTCGTACACGGCACGAGCATCGGAGGTGGCCGCGCGATGATGCTTGCCCAGCATCAGCTCGAACAGGGCGGCCCGCTCGCAATCGACCCCAAGATGCCGATTCAGATCATGCCGAACATGGCCGCGGCGCAAACGGCGATCGCTTACGACCTGCACGGGCCGAACATGACCGTGACGACGGCGTGTGCTTCCTCGGCGGACGCGGTCGGCCTGGCCGCGCGCTATATCGAGCGCGGGGAAGCGGACATGGCGATCGCCGGAGCGACTGAAGGAGCGCTCAGCCTGCCGGGCGGACGCGCCGACGAGGCGTTCGTACCGGCCCTCTTCTACGGCTACAACGTCTACGGCATGGAATCGTTCTCGAGCGATCCCAAGCGCGCGATGATTCCCTTCGACGTCGAGCGCGGCGGCATCGTGATGGGCGAAGGCTCCGGCGTGTTCGTGCTCGAGCGCGAATCCCGCGCGCGAGACCGCGGCGCCGACATCTATGGATTTCTCGCCGGTTACGCATCGCTCGCCGACGCGAGCCATCCGTCGTCGCCGGAACCGTCGGGGCGCTGGGAGTCCCGGGTCATGGAGAAAGCCTTGGCCGACGCCGAAATACACCCCCACGAAGTGGACGCCCTGGTCGCCCATGCCACGGGAACGCCGAAAGGCGACACGGCGGAAATTCAGGCCATCAACCGTGTTCACGCCGTCGGTCGGGAGAAGCCGCTCCCGGTGTCCTCGATCAAAGGCCACGTCGGCCACTCGGGCGCCGCATCGGGCGCGATGGCGGTGATCGCGGCTCTCAAGGGAATGCGCGACAATCGCTTCTTCCACACGGCGGGCACAGAGAAGGTCGACCCCGAATGCAAGTTCGACGTGGTCATTGAAAAACCGCGGGACCTCGCCGTTCACACACTGCAAGTCAACTCGTTCGGGTTCGGCGGGCAGAACGCATCGCTCATCCTTACGCGAAACTGAGCGACAGAAAGAGACACATGAGTTCGCGAGAACGATTGCCGGGTACGCCCAAGCCGATGCAGACTTTCGAAGGTGCCGATGGCATCGAGATTGCCGGAGACGTGTGGGGCCCTCCCGAGGGTCCCTTGGTGCTCCTACAGCACGGGGGCGGCCAGACGCGCCACGCCTGGAAAGGGGCCGGTGAAGCGCTCGGTAGCGCCGGCTACCGAGCCGTCGCGTTCGACGCTCGCGGCCACGGCGATTCGGGCTGGGACCCTGCGGGCGAATACGGCCAGGACGCGATGGTCGCGGATCTCGTGCAAGTGATCGCCGCCCACGACGATGCCCGCCCTGTTCTCGTCGGCGCGTCGATGGGCGGAGCCACGAGTCTGGTCGCGATCGGCGAAGATCGGGTCGACGCGACCGCCCTGGTGTTGGTGGACATCGCGCCGCAGATCGAAAAGGACGGCGCGAAGCGCATCCTCCAGTTCATGGAACAAAAGCGCGAAGGCTTCGACAACCTCGAGGAAGTCGCGGACGCGATCGCGAGTTACCAGCCCCATCGGAAGCGGCCGCGCACGCTCGACGGCCTCGCCAAGAACCTCCGCCTCGGCGAGAACGGGAAGTACCACTGGCACTGGGATCCGAAGTTTCTCGATCGACCCCGCGACATGAGGAAGCGAACCGAACGCCTGCAGGCGTGCGCGAAGAACCTGTCCCTGCCGACTCAGCTCGTTCGCGGAGGCCTGTCCGATGTCTTGAGCGAAGAAGGCGCCAAGGACTTTCTCACCCTCTGCCCCCATGCCGAGTATGTCAACGTGACCGACGCTGCCCACATGGTGGCCGGCGACCGAAACGACATTTTCTCAAAGGCGGTCATCGAGTTCCTGGCGCGCAACGTCCCCATCGACGGCGATCCCGTGCAGAAACCGCACAAGAAAGACCCCCACCACGAGGGCCCGCCCGGCGACCTGAACGACATTCCCTGAGAAGTCGCACCCGGTTCATCCGCGGCTGTGCAGACTCCCTAGCTCTTCTCGGCGAGGTCTCGGTAGGCGCCCTGGTAGTAGACGAGCGGCTCTTGCTCACTCTGCTCGACCGCTTCGACCTGCCCCACATAGACGATGTGGTCGCCGGCGTCGTGGGCTCCGAACACCGTGCAATCGAGCACGGCCGCACAACCGGGCAGGATCGGGGCACCGGTCACCAGGGTCTTCCAGTCGATCCCCTCGAAGCGGCGATGCTCGTCTTTCTTGGAAGCGAACTTGTTCGAGAGCGCTTGTTGGGCGTCCGACAGAATGTGCGCGGCATAGAAACCGCTCTTCTCGATGAGCTCGTGTGTGATCGACGCCTTGTCCGCGCAGACCAACACGAGAGGAGGGTCGAGGGAAACACTCGAAAAGGCGGATACGGTCATCCCGTGCACTCGAGACTCCTCGGCGGAAGTCACGATGGTTACGCCACTCGCCCAGCGCCCGAGCACGGAACGAAACTGATCACCGTCAATCATCGAAGGCCCCTTCACGAAAGCGCCGGCAGTGTAGTGCGCGGGCCGAACCTAGCCAAACCTACGCTCTGGCTTCGCGCACCTCGGGACCGAGGAAACGCGGCATGTGCGGACCGAGGATGTCGACGGGTCGCTGTTCGGGGGCCAGCTCTGCACCCAGCGTCAGGAGCAAGCTGAATGAGCGGAACCACATCACTACGCCCTCGGGCAAATGAAACGTGCGAAGCTGCTTCAGTTCCCGCCGCACCCGATGCAAGTAGTCGCCAAAGTCGAGTCCGGCGAACTCCTTCGGTGTCAGGTTGTAGTACGCGGGATCGAACATCACGGCGGCCAAGCGTTCCACCGCGTGGCTATCGTCGGGGCCGACGATTCCCGCTTCGCGGAGCGATTCCGCGTAGAGCTTCGCGTCTCGTCGCAGCGTGGCCCACACGTTGCGACGCAGGCCGTCGCGCACGCTCGGCGTCAAACGCTTGTGCATACCGAAATCGATCACGACGATGCGACCTTCGGTGTCCATCAGAAAATTTCCCGGATGCGGGTCGCAATGAAAAAAACCGCGATCGAACATCATGAAGAGAAACGCGCGAACGATCCAGAACACGATAGGGACGCCTGCCGCCTTGGTTTTCTGAGCGTCGATGTGGGCGCGCAAGGTCGACCCTTCGATGTATTCCATCGTGAGAACCCGCCGCGTCACACGCGGCCAATAGATTCGCGGAACGCGAATCCGCCCCGACAGCTCGCTGTCCGCGGCGAGATCCGCGGCGATCTCCTCGGCCGCGCGCGCCTCCTGCTCGTAGTCCATTTCACGCAGCAGAGAGTCTCGAATTTCGCGGTACACCAGCCGCAGATCCGCCACGGTGATGAAGTTGAAGAGCCACAGCCCGACTTTCGCCACGGCGAGATCGAGACGCACGGTGCGCTCGATGCCCGGATAGAGAACTTTCACCGCGACGTCGTCCCCTTCGGTGAGCCGAGCGCGATGCACCTGCCCGAGGCTCGCCGCCGCGAGGGGCGAGGGTTGAAACGACTCGAACAACGACGCGAGCGGTTGCCCGAATTCGCGCTCGATCTGCTTCTCGATTTCGCGAACGTCTCGCGGCTCGACGCGGTCTTGCAGTTGCGACAAGGCTTCGCTCACCGATTCGGGAAAGACGTCGACGCGAAGACTCGCGACCTGGCCCAGTTTGATGAGCGCACCTTTCTCGCGACTCGCCACGGATACGTAGTGGAGAGCGAATCGCGTAGCGTCCGCTGCGAACGCCTCCGCGGCCTGCTCTTTCGCCCCCCGCCGCTCCCGAAGGAGTTTCCGCCCGTAGAGGCCGACGGCCCGAGCGAGCAGGCCGGCGAGAAGGATGACCCGCCGGGCCAGCCGAGCGGCGCCCGACATGAGACTCGAAGTTTCCCCGCGCGACGCCACGGTGCGGAAGCTAACCCGCGCGCGCTGCTGCGACGAGTACGAAGTCGGCGACGTTCGTTCCGGTGGGGCCGGTCCGCAGCAAACCGCCGGCCGCCTCGAAGAAACCGTGGGAGTCGTGACGCTCGAGATCGCGCCGCGGGTCGCGCCCGCGCTGCCGGGCAATCTCGCACGAGCTCCCGTCGCTGAACGCGCCGGCGGCGTCGGTGGGTCCGTCGACGCCGTCACTACCCGCTGCGAGGAGCGAAACACCGCGCTCCCCGTCGAGCTCGAGTGCCGCCGCGAGGGCCAGCTCCTGATTCCGCCCGCCATGACCGCGCTCTGCGGGGTCACCTTCGAGACGAACGGTGGACTCGCCGCCCGCGATCGTGACCTGCCCCCGGGCGAGGGACCGCCCGACGGCGGCGAAGCGTTTGCCAAGGAGGGCCGCCTCCCCCGAGAAGGCCTGGGACTGGACGGACGCCTCGAGACCCTGGCGTCGCGCGGCGTCGCGCATCGCCTCGCGTGCCATGCCGTTGCTCGCGACTAAACGGTGCTGCACGTTTCGAAAGCTGGGATGGCCCGGGGGCAACGTTCCAGGCCTCTCGCCCCGATGACCCGCCTCGAGAAAGGCTCGCGCGCCCGATGGAAACGCGTTCGGTCGCGCGCCGCGCGCGATACAAGCGAGCGCATCCGCGGCGGTCGTCCGGTCAGGCGCGAAGGGCCCGGAGCCCAGCACCGACCAATCGTCATTCATGACGTCGGAAATCCCCAGGACGAGAATCCCTCCGCCCCTTCGGGCGGCCGCGAGGCGCCCGCCAGCGCAGGCGAACAGGTGTTTGCGCACGGTGTTCTGCGCCGCGATCTCGAGCCCGCTCGCGAGCAACCACTCTGTCGCGGCCCGCCCTTCCTCGAGAGCGAGACCCGAGAGCGGTTCCGCAAGGAGCGACGAGGCGCCGCCCGACAGGAGGACCAACAAGAAGTCCTGTCGAGGAACAGCCGCGGTGAAATCGCGAACCGCCCGACCCGCGCGAGCGCTGGTTTCGTCTGGAACCGGGTGGCTCGATTCTTCGACGACGAGGTCGGGGAACGTTGCCCGTTGCGATGCCGGCGAGTCGTGTCGCGGCGTCACCGCGAGGCCGCCTCTCCATTCCGGCAGGTCGGCGAGCGCCGCCATCATCGGCAGGGCGGCCTTCCCGATCGCGAGCCCGTGGACGCCGGATTCCGGGGGGAGCGCCACGCCCGCGATCTCGGCGCGATCGCCGCGCCGCCGGATTACGCGGGCAACGCAGCGTCGAGGCTCGACCGCCGAGAGCCCCTCGGCGAGAAGCCCCTCGAGAACCCGCCGAGACGCGCCGCCGCTCACGACCCGGCGTCGTCCCCTTTTTGTGGAAGCAACCGGATTTCGATCCGCCGATTGCGCGCGCGCCCATCGGGCGAGTCGTTGGACGCCACCGGATGGTGTTCGCCGAAGGACACCGCTGTCATGCGGTCCGCGCCGACGCCTTCGCGCTCGAGTAGCCGGACCACCTCCGACGCCCGTGCGGCGGCGAGTTCCCAGTTGCTCGGGTAGCGCAGCGCGAGGGCTCCGGTGATCGGTACGTTGTCCGTGTGGCCCTGGACCTCGACGCGGTGTGTGATGTCGGAAAGACGCGCCGCCACGGTGCCGATCACACTGCGCCCCGCCCCGTTCAACCGTGCCGACCCCGTGGCGAACAGGATCTCTTGCGACAGGTTCAGGCGCAGTCCTTCACGCAATTGTTCGATCTGGATCTGGCCGGCGGCGACTTCGGATTCGAGGTCCGACACCAAGGCGTCGTACGTTCCGGAGAGGTTGTGGATTTCCTGCTCGAGCTCGGCTTCGCGCGCTTTGAGCGTTCCTTCGAGCTCTGAACGCTGCCGGCGCAAAGCGACGATCCGCTCTTCGAGCGCAGCCCCGGTCTCGCGCAGCTCTTCCGTCTCCTCGATCAGCGCAAGTCGCTCGGCCTGGAGTGCATCCCGCGTCTTGCCCATCTGGGACAACTCGCGACGCAGCCCGTCGCGCTCTTTCACGACGGCTTCGTGGGTGCCGGCGGTGACGCAAGCCGTGAGCGACACGCCGAGCACCCAGGGCGCGACGAACAAAAGAGGCAGCGATCTCACAGGGGGACTCCGTTTCGGATCAGGCGCTCTCCGGAAGGAGTGTCCGCGTGAGGACCTGATCGATCGTACCGACGTATTCTAGATCGAGTCCGTCCAGGAGCGGCTCGGGAATCTCTTCAACGTCACGCAAGTTGCGCTCCGGGAGGAGAACCCGACGGATTCCCGCGCGTTTCGCGGCCAGGAGCTTTTCCTTGATCCCGCCCACCGGCAGCACTTTGCCGCGGAGCGTGATCTCGCCCGTCATGGCCACATCCGATGGTGCAGCACGGCCCGTCAGGAGCGATGCGAGGGACGTCACCATGGCGACGCCAGCTGAAGGTCCGTCTTTCGGAATCGCCCCCGACGGCACGTGAATGTGTAGGTCGTTCGACTCAAACGGTGTCTCTGACACACCCAGGTCGGGCGCCCGCGTGCGAAGCCACGACCTCGCCGCCTCCGCGGACTCGCGCATGACGTCGCCGAGGGAACCCGTGAGCTTGAGCTCGCCCTTTCCGGGCATCCGGGTGGACTCGATAAACAGGATGTCGCCGCCGACCGGCGTGTAGGCGAGGCCCACCGCGACGCCGGGCTTTCCGGCGCGGTCTGCCAGCTCCGATTCGTAGCGGACGGGTCCGAGCCACGTCGCCAGATCTTCCGGCCGAATGACGATGGCATCCGGCGGGGTCTCGGCCTCGGCGACCTGGCGCGCCGTCTTGCGGCACAAAGCGCCGAGTTCGCGCTCGAGGTTTCTCACTCCGGCTTCTCGCGTGTAGTGGTGGATCAAGGCACGTACGGTCTCGTCGGGAATCTCAAGGGCGACTTCCGCTACGCCGTTGTCCCGTCGCTGCCGGGGAATGAGAAAGCGCCTCGCGATCTCGAGCTTGTCTTCCTCGGTGTATCCCGGCAGCTCGATGATCTCCATCCGGTCGCGCAGCGCCGGCGGGATGGGATCGAGCGTGTTCGCCGTCGCGACAAAGAGCACCTGCGACAAGTCGAAGGGAACTTCGAGGTAGTGGTCGCTAAACGTCGCGTTCTGTTCCGGGTCGAGCACTTCGAGGAGCGCGGACGAGGGATCGCCTCGATAGTCGGCGCCGACTTTATCCACCTCATCGAGCAGGAACACGGGATTGCGTGTCCCGGCCCTCCTCAGGTTCTGCACGATTCGCCCGGGCATGGCACCGACGTAGGTGCGGCGGTGGCCTCGGATTTCGGCTTCGTCGCGCACCCCGCCGAGCGAGACGCGGCAGAATTCTCGCGAGAGGGCTCGCGCGATCGAGCGGCCGAGCGAGGTCTTGCCCGTTCCCGGAGGACCGACGAAGCACAAGATCGGGCTCTTCAGATCGCGTTTCAGCGATAGCACCGCGATGTACTCGAGAATGCGTTCTTTGATTTTCTCGAGGCCCCAGTGGTCCTCGTCGAGGATCCGCGCGGCGGCATCGAGATCGAGCACGTCTTCGCTTTGCTTCTGCCACGGCAGATCGGTCATCCACTCGAGATACGTGCGAATGACGCCGTATTCCGCGGCTGCTGACGGCGTCTCGGAGAGACGCGACAGCTCTCGCGTCGCTTGCTTGTGCGCCTCCTCGGGCATCCCCGACGCTTCGATGCGCTCGCGGAAGCGAGCGACTTCGGCGTCCTGGTCCTCGGTCTCGCCGAGCTCTTTCCGGATCTGGTCGAGCTGTTGGCGAAGGATGTACTCGCGCTGGGTCTTTCCGATATCCGTCTGAACTTTTTCGCGGATCTCGCTCTCGATGCGAATTTCGTCTCGTGCGCGTCGTAGCTCCTGCTCGACGATGCGCAGGCGATCGACCACGTCGAGCTGCTCGAGCAGCCGCTGCTTGGCCGACACGTCGATCTTCAAGTGTGAACCCACCAGGTCCGCGAGCGCCGACACTTCCTCGGTGCCGTGCGCCAACGCTTGGAGATCGTCGGACAGTCGCGCGTTCTCGGCGACATGGCTCGCGAATTCATCGCGCACGGTACGCGCGAGCGCCGTCGCTTCGACGGATTCGACATCGCCGTACTCTTCCAGCGCTTCGACGCGGGCGCGGAGATACGGCGCTTCCGACACATATTCGCGGATTTCGGCACGCGCCACGCCCTGCACCACCAGACGATAGGAATCGTCGGAGAACTTGAGCATGCGCACCACGCGCATGACGGTGCCCGACCGATAGAGGTCGCTTGGCGTCGGGCTTCCGTCGAGCTCTCCGCGAACCGCGACGGCAAGCATCATGCGCTCGGGCGTCACGAGCACAGCGTCGATCACCCGCTTCGAACGCTCCGTGTTGACCAACAACGGAGACATCAAGGCGGGAAAGAGCACCGTGTTCTTCAGCGGTAGAACCGGCAGCGTTTCCGGCAACTCGAGCGTTTCGATCTCGTCACCGTCGTCGAATTCGACGGCGACTTCTTCCGCACCCTCGGCCATGGTCTCGAGACGTCGTTCTTCGTCGCTCATGACGTTTCTCCGGCCACTTCGATCTTCCGGTGGTGCGGGTCGCGCTTCTGGAGCGCCACCACGAGGAAGCCGTCTTCCAGGTGGGCGCTGACCTGATCCGGATCGAAAGGAACCTCGACGCGAATCGTCCTTTCGAAGGGGCCGAATGCGATTTCCATCCGGTGAACGCGGAGCGGACTGTGGGACTCGGCGGAGCGCCGGACTCCACGGATCGTCACGCGGTCTCCGTCCACGCGGACGCGTACGTCCTGGCTTCGCACCCCCGCGAGCTCCACCCGGATCGTGACCGCCTTCTCCGTCTCCGCGATGTCGACGGCGGGCTGCCAATGATCGTGGTCCGAAAAACCGCTCAGGAAGCCTTCTCCTCGGTGTACTCGGCGTCGATCACGTCGTCGTCGTCCGAGCCGCTCGCCGCGGTCTCTCCCCCCGCTTCCGCGCCACCGGCGGCGGCATCCGCCTTGTAGAGCGCCTCCGCCAGCTTGTGGGTCGCCTGTTCGACCCGCTGCGTCGCCGCGTCGATCCGTGCCGCATCATCGGAAGCGAGATCGTCTTTCGCTTCCTTGAGCACTTCCTCGACGTGTTTGCGCTCTTCCTCGGGGAGCTTGTCGGCGTTCTCCGCGATGTTCTTCTCCGCGCCGTAGATCATGGCGTCGAGTGCATTGTGCTTCTCGATCTTCTCGCGGCGTTCCCGGTCTTCGCTGGCGTGCGCTTCCGCGTCTTTCACCATGCGATCGATCTCGTCTTTCTCGAGACCACCCGAGCCTTCGATACGGATCGACTGTTCCTTGTTGGTCGCGACGTCCTTGGCGTTCACCGAAAGGATGCCGTTCGCATCGATGTCGAACGTCACTTCGATCTGGGGCACGCCGCGCGGCGCCGCGGGGATTCCGTCGAGGATGAACTTGCCGAGCTCGCGATTGTCGTTCGCCATCTCGCGTTCGCCCTGGAGGACCCGGATTTCCACCTGCGGCTGATTGTCCGCCGCCGTTGAGAAGACTTGACTCCGCTTCGAGGGAATCGTCGTGTTCCGCTCGATCAGCTTCGTCATCACCGAGCCCATGGTTTCGATACCGAGGGACAGGGGCGTCACGTCGAGCAGCAGCACGTCCTTGACGTCGCCGGCGAGTACGCCGCCTTGGATCGCTGCGCCGACGGCCACGACCTCGTCGGGGTTGACGCTGCGGTTCGGATCCTTGCCGAAAAGCTCTTTGACCTTCTCCTGGACGAGCGGCACCCGGGTCGAGCCGCCGACGAGCACCACTTCGTCGATCTCGGAAGACTTCAGTCCCGCATCCACGAGCGCCTTGCGACAAGGCTCGAGCGTGCGCTCGACGAGATCCCCGACCAGCTGCTCGAACTTCGCCCGCGAGAGCTTCAGATTCATGTGCTTCGGGCCGCTCGCATCGGCGGTCACGTAGGGCAAGTTGATGTCGGTACTGGCCGAGGTCGACAGCTCGATCTTCGCCTTCTCGGCGGCTTCGCGGAGGCGCTGCATCGCCATGGGATCCTTCGCCAGATCGACACCCTGATCCTTCTTGAACTCGTCGATCAGGTATTCGATCACCCGCTGGTCCAAGTTGTCGCCGCCCAGATGGGTATCGCCGTTCGTCGATTTCACCTCGACGACGTTCTCACCGACTTCGAGAATCGAGATGTCGAACGTTCCGCCGCCGAAATCGTAGACGGCGATCTTCTCGTCGCTCTTCTTGTCGAGCCCGTACGCCAGCGCAGCTGCCGTGGGTTCGTTGATGATCCGCTTGACGTCGAGTCCCGCGATCTTGCCGGCGTCCTTCGTGGCTTGGCGCTGGGCGTCGTTGAAGTACGCCGGGACGGTAATCACCGCGCCGGTCACGGGCTGACCGAGGTAGTCCTCGGCGGCCTTCTTCAGTTTCTGCAGAATCATCGCCGAGATCTCGGGCGGTGAATACGTCTTGTCGTCGATCTGGACCGAGGCAGTCCCCTCTTTCCCCTCGACGACCTTGTACGGTACGAGACTGATCTCTTCGGGAACTTCCGAGAGCCGCCGACCCATGAATCGCTTGACGGAGTAGACCGTCCGCTCGGGGTTGGTCACGGCCTGACGTTTCGCGATCGCGCCGACCGGCCGCTCGCCGTCATCGGTGAAACCCACGACGGACGGCGTCGTCCGGCCCCCCTCTTCGTTGGTGATGACGGTGGGCTGCCCGCCTTCCATCACGGCGACGACGGAATTCGTGGTGCCGAGGTCAATTCCGATGATTTTTCCAGTGTCAGCCATGTCGCGGATGTCCTCCGTAATAAAGTGGGCGCCGCTTTTCGAGCGGCGTGCACGCTCAACCTGTGATCCGGGCGCCCACTGTCAACCGCACTCCTCAGGATGGGCTCCGATTTGCCGATGAATTGCCCGTGACCGTGGCGCCGTTCCTACAAAACCGACCCCCGTGGGGGATTCCGGCAACCTCGAATGTCCACGCGGTGTCGGACCCCTCGATCACTCCCCTCGACCCGAAAGCAAAGCGCTTGATGACCAGTGTGGGAGCGATCACTAAACCCCTGGAATTGCAACGGATTTGCCCTGGAGCGATGCGCGGTGAGCGATATACTCCCAGGTCGGTTCCCCCGAAACCTGCGACGTCCTCCTGGCATCCCGGAGAATCATGAGCCGAGCGGCTATCTGGACGATCAACCTCGGCCTTTTCGTGCTGTGTTGCTTCCTGGCGGCCCGCATCGCCATCGATGTGACCACGGGCTTCTTGCCAGGCGATGGCGAGGCACAGCCCGAGGCCGCGGTACAAGCGGCTGCGCCCGGAAAGAAGACCTGGCAGCAACGGCAGGTGATCCTCACCCGAAACCTGTTCAACGCCAAAGGGTTGGCGCCGGCACAACCATCGCCCGAGGATCTCGAAGAGTCCTACGCGAAGACGAAGCTTCCACTGCGACTGCTGGGCACCGTGGCGTCGAGCCAACAGGAGCTCGCTTGGGCAGCGGTTGAGGACACGGAGCGGCGAGAACATCTCGTGGTCCGATTGAAGGACAAGCTGAAAGGCCGCGCCGAAGTCATCCGGATCGATCCCCGGCGCATCGTCCTGCTGAATGCCGGCCGCAAAGAAGAGCTCAATCTCGATGCCGAGGACACCGGCAACCGACGGCGAGGCCAACGCGCCTCGGCGCGGCGATCGCCTCGCCGCCAGGCCCGTCCCCGCGCAGCTCGCCCCCCGAGCGGGGGAAATACCCAACAAAATGGGCAGCCGTTCTCCAGCCCCTTCGACCAGATTCGGGGTTCCAACGGTGCGTCGATTCAGGACATCGTGAACAATCCCGCCGCTCTCTTGTCTCAGGCGCGCATTGTGCCGAAGTATGAGAACGGCGAAATGGTCGGTATGGAGCTATCCGGGATTAAGCCGGGCAGCGTCTTCGAAGCGATGGGTATTCAAGAGGGCGACACCATCCGAGAATTGAACGGTATCTCTGTGGCGGATCAGGAAGGCAGCAGCCAGGCACTCGCCGAGCTGTCGTCATCGAAATCCATCACGGTCACCGTAACGGGCGTCGACGGCTCGACGCGTCAGCTTCAGCATGAGATTCGCTAGGGCGGGGGGCAACGTGAGAGGTCGGGTTTTCTTGCAGAGTTGGGTGTGCGTTCTCCTCGCGCTCGCTCTGCCCTTGTCGAGCGCGGCACAACAACGCGGAGCGCAGGAACTCGAGGTCGAGGACGGCATGGTCCAGCTCGACTTCAACGATGTCGAGCTCACGGTGGTGATCGACACCATCTCGAAGCTCACCGGAACGAACTTCATCTACGACGATCGGGTCCGAGGCCGCGTCACAATCGTCTCGCCGTCGAAGATTTCGACGGAGCAGGCGTACGCCGTCTTCGAGTCCGTCCTCCAGGTGAAGGGATTTACGACGGTCAAAGGCCCCGGTGGCGTGGTCAAGGTGATCCCGATTCGCGAGGCGAAAGAGAGCAACATCGAGACCGTCGAAGGACGCCGCCGGCCGCCCAACAGCGACCGCTTCATCACGCGCTTGATCCCGCTCAAGAACATCGATGCCGAAGCGATCGCGGCGACCTTGAACGGTCTCGTCTCGAAAGACGCTTCGATGGTGGCCTACGGCCCGACCAACACGATCATCCTGACGGATTCGGCGTCGAACATCCGCCGGATTCTGACGATTCTCGAATCCATCGACGTCGAGACGTTCAAGGAAGAGCTCACCGTCATCAAAGTGCGGCACGCGGACGCCGCGAGCCTGGCAACACAGCTGCAAGAGATTTTCGGCGCCGACGTCAGCGCGGCGAACGCACGACCGCAACCTGTGCGACGTCCCCGGGGCGCGAGGAACGGCGCCGCCGGGGCAGCCGCCGTCGTCCAGCCCGGAATGGCGGATACGATCCAGAAGGGCCGCGTTCGCGTCATCACCGACGACCGCACGAACTCTCTCATCGTGCTCGCCTCGCGGCAGCGCTTGGCCGAGCTTCGCGAAGTCATCGCGCGACTCGATGTCCCGGTAACCGGCGGCGGGCGGATCCACGTTTACTACCTGCGGCACGCCGACGCGGAAGAGCTCGCTGAAACGCTGAACGCGCTGATCTCCGGCCAACCGGCGACCCCCAGTGGGGGCGGCGGCGGCGCGGGGGGCGGCGCTCCGGTCAACCAAGCGGCGCTGCGAGCGGCGATCACCGAACTTTCCGAAGGCGTTACGGTCACCGCCGACCCGCCGACAAACTCCCTGGTCATCCAGGCGAGCCAAGAGGGGTTCTCGACCCTCTCTCAGGTCGTCGCCCAACTCGACATCGCGCGTCCCCAGGTCCTGGTCGAAGCGCTCATCATGGAAGTCGACGTCTCCGACGGCGAAGACCTCGGCTTCAGCGGGATCGGACGGATCGTGCGCGGCGACTCCGACTATTCCGTCGGGTCTGTCACCGACGCCGTTACGCCGGGGCTGTTGAGCGGCGGTTTGAGTGGCAACCTCGCCGGAAACATCGATAACGGTTTTCTGAACAACCTCCTCGCCTCGGCGACGCGCGACACGACCCGGCGCGACGCGGATGGAAACATCATCGGCAGCGGTTCTATCGTCCAGGGCATGATTCGCGCCGCGGCGACCGACAACCGGACGAACGTGCTGTCCGCCCCGCACGTCCTGACTTCTGACAACGAAGAGGCGGAGATCCGCGTCGGCGCCGAGATCCCGATCGTGACGGGCCGCATTCAATCGGCCCAAGGAAACGACACCGGTTTGTCGACGTCTCAGAACATCGAGCGACAGGACATCGGTGTCACACTCCGGGTGACGCCTCAGATCAGCGAAGGCGAAAGCGTGCGCCTCGAGATCTTCCAGGAAATCACCGACGTGAACCAGGCCTTGTCGGCAGTCACGGGGAATCCCGAAGAAGTCGGCGTGTCCCTCTCGAAACGAAATGTCGAAAACACCGTCGTGGTGGGCGACGCGGAGACCGTTGTCATCGGCGGCCTCATCAGCGACGACTACACGGACAACGTCAACAAGATCCCGTGGCTCGGCGACATACCAGTCCTCGGCTGGGCCTTCAAAACGACGAACCGCGAGCTGACCAAGGTCAACTTGCTGATCTTCTTGACGCCCCACATCGTGCGAAATCCCGGTGACCTCGCGGGCCAGTCCATTCGCAAGCGCGAAGAGTTCTGGGAGCGTTCGAGCCAGTCCCTGAACCTGTCCGACGCGGAGCGCACGGCTCGCGATCACCGACGCGCGGCGGCGAAGGCTGCCGGTATCGATCTCGCCGCCGACGAGAACGAGAACCCGGTCATCGATCGACTGGAGAGTCATGCCAAGCGCTACCCGGTCTCGCGCATGAACGAGCTCCGGAAGACGGACGACGAGGAGGATACGACCCAGAACGGAGAGCCCCTCCCCGGCTACACCGTTTTGGCCGCGGTCTTCCAAGACGAGCGAGCCGCCTCGGAACTCATGACGGAACTCGTGGACGCGGGCTACGACGGACAGTTAGTGTCGAGTGAATCGAACGGCGTCGTCCTCATGCAAGTCCGCCTCGGACCCTACGAACACCTCGAGCAGGCGGAAGAAGTATCGAGCACGGTGCGGGACGCGTTCGGGGTGAGCCCGACCGTGGTGGTGGAACGACCGGAGCGAGATGGCTGAGCTTCAGGGCACAGAGCACTTTGGACTGCGCGAGACCCTTCTGCGCTGCACCCGACTCTCCCTCGAGCAACTCGAGGAAGCGGTCAAGAAGAAGTCCGAGACGCAGTCGAGACTCGTGGACGCGGTCGTCGACCTCGGCTTCCTCAATGAGGAAGAGATTCTCGAAGCTCTAGGTCAGCAGCTCGGCCTCGAGGTCTTCCCTCAGCTCGAGCCGTCGACCATCGACACCCAGCTCGTGGCGCAGGTCCCCATCGGCTTCGCGAAAACCGCCGGCGTAGTCCCGCTCCGACGCGAAGGCGACTCGACGGTTCGTATCGTCGTTTCCGACCCGTTCGACACGGCGACCCTCGACGACCTGCGGCTCCTGTTCGACGGAGCCGATATCGAGACCGGTCTCGCCACCCGTCGCTCGATTCTGTCGGTCATCAACCAGGTCTACGACCGAGGCGGCGACTCGATCACGGACATCGTCGAAGACGTGTCCGAAGACTTCAGCTCGGTCGCGAGCGAGATCATTGCCGAACCCCAGGACCTCCTCGATTCGGATGACGACGCGCCGATCATCCGGTTGGTCGATTCTCTGCTGCAGCAAGCCGTCAAAGATCGTGCGAGCGATATCCACATCGAACCCTTCGAGAGCGAGATCCGCGTCCGGTTCCGCGTCGACGACATCCTCTACGAACCGGTCGACGCACTGCCGAAGGTCCTCCTTCCGAGTGTCGTATCGCGCATCAAGATCCTCGGCGGGCTCGACATCGCCGAGAAGCGCCTACCCCAGGACGGCCGAATCCGCTTGAAGATCGCCGGGCGCGACTACGACGTCCGCCTCTCGACGGTCCCGGTGGCTCACGGCGAGCGCCTCGTGATGCGGCTCCTTCCGCGAACGACGGAGATGTTGTCTCTCGAGAAGCTCGGTTACAGCGACGAGCAGCGTACGCTGTGGGAGCGGCTCATTGCGAGACCGAATGGCATCGTGCTGGTTACCGGACCCACGGGTAGCGGTAAGACGACCAGTCTCTACGCCGCTCTCTCGCGCATCAACCGAACCGATCGCAACATCATCACCATCGACGACCCGGTCGAGATTCAGCTCCCGGGCGTCGGCCAGATCGAAGTGAACCCGAAGATCGGACTCACCTTCGCCGGGGCGCTCCGCTCCGTCCTGCGTCAAGACCCGAACGTGGTCCTCGTCGGCGAGATTCGCGACCTGGAAACCGCCGAAATCGCGATCCAGGCCTCGCTGACCGGTCACTTGGTGTTCTCGACGCTTCACACCAACGACGCCCCCTCGGCGATCACGCGGCTCGTCGACATGGGCGTCGAGTCCTATCTGGTCGGTTCATCGCTCGTCGCCGTCGTCGCGCAGCGCCTCGTCCGGCAGCTATGCGAGGAGTGCAAAGAGCCCTACGCGCCGACAGCCGAGGAGCTCGCAGAAATCGGCGTCCGGGCGAAGACGCAAATTACGACGTACCGAGCGACGAGTTGTGCCACGTGTCACCGAACGGGTTACCGCGGCCGAATCGGCATCTACGAGATGATGCTCGTCGATGACGGGATCCGGTCGCTCATCACACAAAACGTCGATGCGAAGACGATCAAGCGCAAAGCGGTGGAAAACGGCATGAAGACCTTGCGAGCGGATGGGGCCCGCAAAGTCATCGAAGGCGTCACATCCATCGAGGAAGTGCTTCGAGCGACGGAAGAAGAAGGCGTCGTCGCCCAGATCTAGGGCAAAGGGCGACGGCTTGGGGCGTTGTGCCCTCCCGGTTTACGGTTGTGAGAACGTGAGCAGTGCCGGTCTACGCGTATAAAGGTGTATCGAGTTCAGGGCGGGCCCTAAAGGCCTTCGTCGACGCCGAAACGCTCCGCGCCGCGCGCGCAAAGCTGCGTCGCGAGGGCGTCTTTCTCACCGAGATCGTCGAAACCGACGCAACACAGCAGCAAAAGGCGCGAGGTCGATCTGTCAGCTTTGGGGGACTGACTCGGGTCTCGGTCATGGACACGGCGCTTGCGACCCGCCAGCTCGCGACGCTGGTCTCCGCGGGCATTCCTCTGGTCGAAGCCCTGCGCGCCCTCACGGAGCAGGTGGAGAGCGCGAAGCTCAAAGGGATCATCGGCCGCGTCCGCGACCGCGTAAACGAGGGTACGTCGCTCGCCGATGCCCTCGCACCCGAACAGCCGTTCAACGATCTGTACGTCAGCATGGTCCGGGCCGGAGAAGCCGGCGGCGCGCTCGATCAGGTGCTCCTGCGCTTGGCGGAATACCTCGAAGGGCAGGTGCGCCTCCAGAACCGGGTGATGTCGATCATCATCTACCCGCTCGTCATGCTCGGCTTCGCGGTCTGCGTCGTCGCCGCGCTGGTCACGTTCGTACTCCCTCAGATCACGACGCTCCTCGAGAGCCTCGATCAAGAGCTCCCCGTCTACACCCGCGCCATCATGGGCCTCTCGGACTTCGCGCGGACGTACTGGTGGGCCGTCCTCGTCGCCTTGATCGGACTGTTCGTTCTGCTTCGCGGCATCATCCGGACCGAGCGGGGTCGCGAAGGCTTCGATGCTCTGAAGCTCAAGCTGCCCGTCCTCGGCAAGGTGACGCGCATCCTCGCGATCGCCCGTTTCTCGCGCACTCTGTCGACGCTTCTCGCCGGTGGCATACCCATCGTCAAATCCCTCGACATCGCGAAATTCGTCGCGAACAACGCCGTCATCGGGGCGGCGATCGACCACGCCAAGACGAGCATCACCGAAGGCTCCTCACTCGCGTCTCCTCTCCGCAGAAGCGGTGAGTTTCCGCCGTTGGTGGTGCACATGATCGACGTCGGAGAACGCAGCGGCGAACTCGAATCCATGCTCGCGCGTGTCGCTGAAACCTACGACGAGCAAGTGGAAAACTCCGTCACGCGGATGACGTCCCTGCTCGAACCCCTTCTCATTCTCCTCATGGTGGGTGTCGTGCTGGCGATCATCTTCGCCGTGCTCTCTCCCATGCTCCAACTCACAGGATCGATTCAATGAAGGTCAATTCGAAACGACGACAAACCGTCCACGGCACCGCCGCGAAACGACGACAAACCGTCCACGGCACCGCCGCGAAACGACGACAAACCGTCCACGACCGCGCCGCGGGCTTCACGCTGATCGAGATCATGGCCGTGGTGCTCATCATGGGGCTCCTCGCCGCGTTGGTCGGAACCCAGGTCGCAGGCCAAATCGGAAAAGCGCGCGGCCAGACCGCGAAGGCGCAGATCAAGAAGATCGAGTCCGCGGTGGAGTTCTTCCAGATGGACAACGGCTTCTTCCCGACGTCGGAACAAGGTCTCGATGCGCTGGTCGCCAAGCCGACGGTCGGCCGCGAACCGCGTAACTACCCGGCGGGCGGTTACCTCCAAGGCGGCGCGGTTCCGCGAGACCCGTGGGACAACCCGTATCAATACGAATACCCGGGCACGATGAACAGTGGCTCCTACGACATCTGGAGCCTCGGGGCCGACGGCCAGCCGGGCGGCGAAGGCAACGACGCCGACATCGGCAATTGGTCGAGCGACGCCGAGAATGCTTGATGCGGCGTAGCGCCCCCGCCTCCCCGACCGAGAACCCTTGATGCACCGCGGGCGATCCGCGGTCGGCTTTACGCTCATCGAGCTTCTGGCCGTGGTCATGATCATCGGGCTGCTCGCGAGTATCGCACTTCCGAATTTTGCCGTGCGCGGGGGACGGCTTTTGGACAACCAGGCCCGGGAGCTTTCAGCGACTCTCGAGTTCGCGCGGCAGCGCGCCGTCATGACGGGAATTCCGCACCGTCTGCTGATCGATCTCGAAGCCCACGCCTACCGGCTCGAATGGTTCACAACCGCCGAACGGGCCGGAGAAGAGGAACCGGCCGCTGAATCCGCGGTGCTACGGATGAGCCCGCCGATCGAGGAAGAGCCTCGCTATCGCCGGCTCGCCGGCTCTCTGGGAAGGGAGCGACTGCTTCCTGAGTCGGTCTACTTCCACGGGATCGAAACCAGCGGCGGGTACACCCAATCCGGCGAGCTCGAGCTCGTCTTCGGACGGGATGGAACCGCAGATCCGATGCTCATTGCCTTGGTGACCGACGACGGGCGGAGCCTGGGCCTCGAAGTCGCGCCCTTGGCCGAGCGGGTCAAGCGAGTCGATCTCGAATGATCGCGCGAACGGACGAATCGGGCATGACACTGCTCGAAGTGATGGTGGCCGTCGCCGTGCTTGCCCTTCTCTATACGGCGCTGGCCGAGTTGTCGTTTCAAGGTCTCCGGATGGAGGGTGACGCCGGCCGGCGCTTTCAAGCATCGCTCTTGGCCGACGCGAAATTGACCGAACTCGAGAACACGTTCCGTTCGGGCAGCGCTCCGGATCTCGGACGGGACGTCGAGGAAGCCGATCTTTTCGTGATCGAGACGGAAGTCGATGCGTTCGACGCGAGTTTCCTCGGGCCCGCACTGATGGAACGTGCGCGACAAGATCCGCGCGATGCGCCGCCGGCGCGCGAATTGCTCATCATTCCGCGCGGCCGCGGGGCCCCATATCTCTACAACGTTCGCGTCGCGGTGCGTTGGGACGAAGCCGGCTCCGAGCGAGAAGTGATCCGCACGACCATCGGATTCGACGCCGCGCGCGCGCGCGAGCTACTGCCGGAGGCGCAGTCGGGTGGCGGGGATTCCGACAGCGTGGAGGACGCGATCGACGACGTCCTCGACGCTGCGGGGACCTCACCGTGAGCGCGCACCTCGAGACCCGAAGGAGCCGGGGCTTCACGCTGATCGAAATGATGGCGGTGGTCTTTTTCACGCTGGTCGTCATCACTGCCGCGGTGAGTTTTTTCATCGATCTGACGCGCGCCCAGGAAGCCGCCGTCGAAAGGACGAGGCTGGCGCGGCGGGCCGACGCCCTGCTCACCCGTGTCGCGCGCGATATTTCGACGGCGACCCTGTTGGTTCGCGAGGAGGGAACGGACCCACTCGAACATCCCTGGGTGTTCGTCGCGGAGCGGCACCTGCCCGTGGCGGGAGCCGACCGCGTCCGCTTCGTCCGACGAGGGCGCGAGCGGCGCGGCGCAGAAGAACACGAGTCGGACCTCGAGACCGTGGCGTACACGCTCGAGGGGAACGGTTTCGACGAGGGCTACGAACTCTACCGCTGGAGCTCGTCTCAGCTCCCGGAATCCCTCGATAAATCCTTCCCCGATCCCTCCGACGAAGGCGTCCTCCTCGTCGCGTCGGGCATCGCAGATTTCGGTCTCCGCTTTCTCTCCGCCGAAGGTGGCTGGCAAGAAGCGTGGGACTCATCGAACCTCGGCGATTCGGACACGCTCCCCGTCGCCGCCGAGATCGCGGTGGCTTTCAACACCGACAACGAAGCCGCAGAACCGGTCCCGCTCGTCAGGCAGGTCTTCCTGCCGGTGCGACCCATCGATCTCGCCGAAGAACTCGAGGCCGCCGCCGAAGCAGAGGGCGAGGAGGACGAAGAAGAGGACGGCTGCGTGACCGTTCGCGAGTGTCTCGAGCGAGATCCGGTCGCCTTTGAGGCGGTCATGAACGACCCCCTCGCTTCGAGTCGTGTCGAAGCGCTCGGCGACCGCTGTGTCGAAGAGTTTTCGTCGATCCTCGGCGTGGATATCAGCCGGTGTCGCTAGCACGCAAACATCAGCGGGGATTCGTCCTGGTCGCCGTCATCTTCTTCGCGGTGTTGCTGTTCAGTTCGGTCGCCGCGTTCATGCGACGGTCGACGGTCGATGCGGCGATCGTCCGGAATCGAGACGCGGCCGCCCGCGCCGAAGCACTGGCTCGCGGCGGCGTTCAGCTCGCGAGCGCGCTGATCTTGCAGGATCGGATCGACGAGGCGGAGCGACTGTCTGCAGAGACGCATTTTGACGCTTGGGCGGCGGTCAACGAGAACCCGCTCTTCACGGACGACGGCGGTGAGCTGCGGCTCGAAATTCAGGACTCCGGCGCGCGGCTCAACATCAACGCCCTGGTCGATGCCGAAGGCTCTGCGGCTTCGAACGCCGAAGCGTTCCTCGTGCACTTTTTCGAGAAAGTGATCGATGAGATGCCGGGAAGGCCGGAAGAAAAGCTCTACGACCCCGACGAACTGGCGCGCAACCTGCTCGACTGGATGGATCGCGACGACGCCCGATCCCGCGGCGGCCTGGAGGACGCGTACTACCAGGAGCAGGATCCCCGCTATCGCGCGGCGAATCGTCCCCTCTTGTCCATTCAAGAGATCGGTCTCGTCGAAGGCTTCGATCGAAAGCTCGCCGATGCTCTCGAACCCTATCTCACGGTCTACCCTTTGGCGGGAAGCTCCGGTATCAACCCCAATACAGCGCCCCCCTGGGTTCTTGCCGCGCTCTATTTTGGTAGCGGCAGCGACTTCCGACTCGCTTCTCGCAAGAAAGTGCGGGGAATCCTCCGCGGTCGAGAGGGAGGCGAAATGTTCTGTGCCAGTGCTGAGGACGCGGCCTGCACGTGGTTCGACGACGTCATCGGCGGACAGGTCTACCCCGAACCGAGCTTTTCAAGTGATCTGTTCCTGGTCCGCTCCGAAGCGATCTACGGCGATGTACGCCGAAGAATCGACGTAGTTCTGGATCGAGGCGGCGACGAACCCCCGCGCGTTCGCTCCTGGCAGGTCCAGTAGGACGAGAGAAAGGACGGCCCACGATGGCCAAGCGCATTCTGGGACTCGACATCGGCAGCCACTCCGTGAAGGCCGTGGAGTTCCGCCAAACGCTCCGCGATGTGGAAGTCGTGCAGCTCCGACAGCTGCCGATCTTCGATCCGGCGCCTTCCCTGGGCGGAGAGCTTCGCGAGTTCCTCCAAGCCCACGACCTGCCGACGGACAACGTCGTCGTGAGCCTCTCAGGCGATCGCATTTCGACACGGCGGCTCTCCTTCCCGTTCCGAGACCGCAAGAAGATCGGCCCCGCAGTTCCCTTCGAGGTCGAGTCACAGGTCCCGTTCGATCTGGGCGACTTCTTCGTCGACTGGGAGATGGTCGGCGAGAGCAAAGCCGGTTCGGACGTCGTGGCCACCCTGGCGCCGCGCAGCGAAGTCTCGCTGTTGATCGAGACGCTTCACGACGCGGGACTCTCCCCGAAAGTCGTCGAGGCCGAGGGACTCGTTCTCTCCAACTTGACGCAGCTGTTCGACTTGGGTGGCACGCGCATTCTCGTCGATATCGGTCATCGCAAGACGACGCTTTGCCTGTGTTGGGACGGTCGAGCCGTCGCGGCGCGCACCGTACCCATCGCCGGGCGCGCGATCACCCAGGCGATCGCCGCGGAACGCGGGTTGGGAGAGGTCGAAGCCGAGCGCATCAAGATGGAGCAAGGCATCTTGGCGGGCGCCTCGGCCTCGCGCGCCGCGCTCGAAGTGGTCGACCGGCTCGCCCGAGAGCTGGTTCGGACGTTGGGCTCCCTCGAGACCGTGCTCGGCGAAGACGGCAATCAACCGCTGCAAGAAATCACCTTGGTCGGCGGCTCGGCCCACCTCCATCGGCTCGACGAATACTTGGCGACGCGGACGAACCTTCCGGTCAGGAAGTTGGCCCTCCCGCCTGCGGAAACGAACGCGGCCCTGGTCGCGGCGGGAGATCCGCAGCTCTTCGCGCCGGCCTTGGCTCTCGCCGTGCGCGGGTCGAGCCAAGCCAAGACCCGAATGAACTTCCGCCAGGACGACTTGGCCGTTCGCGTCGATCTGCGCGCAGTGGGCCGGGAGTTTCGTTTGACGGCGGCCCTCGGGATCGTCGCCGCACTTCTCGCGTTGCTCGGAATTGGAGCCGATGCCTACCTGAGCAACCGCCGCGCCGCCGAGGTGGAGCAACGCGCCCTGGCTCTCTACCGCGAGGTCCAGCCCAACGGATCGCCCCCGAGAAACCTCCTTCGCGCCATGCAGGAAGCCGTGCAGAAACAACAGGACCGCGCGGATACGCTGGGCGTCTACCGAGGAAACCTGTCGGCACTCGACGTTCTGAACGAAGTCTCCGCCCGCTTGCCCAAGAACTTGAACTTCGTATTCGAAGAATTCAGCGTCGATCGCCAGGTCGTTCAGATCAAGGGGCACTCCCCCTCCGCCGGCGACGTCGACCGGCTTCGGGGTGAGCTCGCGAAATTCCCGCCGTTCGCGGAAATCACACTAGGCGAGATCAATAGTGATCCGCGTCGCGGAGGCCAGAACTTCCGCGTCCGAATCAGTATGGCAGCCGAGGGGTCGTCATGAGGCGCCAGGCTATGGAGGGCCCATCGTGAAGCAACTGTGGGCAAGGCTCCGCGACAGCGTGCAAAGCCTCAATCGCCGGGAGCGCCTGCTCGTTTTTGGCGCCGGCGCTGTTCTCGGCGCGTTCCTTCTTGTCGTGCTGGTCGTGAATCCGCTGGTCGAGTCGGCCCGCCGTGCGGAAGCGCGAGCCGAGACGGCCGCAGCGCAACACGAGGGCATCCAGAGGCTCCGACGACAATACGATCAGCTGCAGGGCCGACTCGCCCTCGTGGAAGCGCGGATCGCCCAGGGCGGCCAAGGCGAGCTTTTTACGACGCTCGAGCGGTTGGCAAGGCAGAGTTCGGTCACCGTCGACTCGATGGAACCGCGCACGTCCTCCCCGAACGAGGACTTCCGCGAGACGAAGGTTCAGGTCGGCGTCAAGAAAGTCACGCTGGGACAGCTCGTCAACTATCTGCACCGCATCGAGGCGGAGCCACAACTCCTCTCGATCAAGAGCCTGCGGATCCGAGTCCGATCGGACACCCCTGAGTTCCTCGAAGCCAACTTCACTGTCTCGTCTTTCGAGAAGATCTAGGAGCCGTGATGCGTTCCTTGCGTTTCGTGTGGCGTTTCTGCTTGGGCCTGGGACTGTTCGTCGCGTTCTGCGCGTTCTTGTTCCCCTACGATCGCGTTCGCCCGTCGCTGACACGAGAGCTCACAAACGCCGTGGGTATGCCGGTCGAAATCGAGAGGGTGAGCGGCGGCTTCCGCGGCCTGTCCCCCGCCCTGCGGGTCGACAACGTGACGATCGGCGAGCTGCCCCAGCCGATCCTGCGCGCGACGACCGTCTGGATCGTCCCCTCTCCGCAACCTTCCTGGCTCCGCGGCACACCGAGGTTTGCGCTCTACGGCGACGCGGACCCCGGCCGACTCGAGGGCGTCCTCACCCTCGAAAGCGAGCCGACGTTCCGCGGTCGTATCGAGGACCTCCCGCTCGCAGAAGGTGTGCTCGCTCGTGCTGCGCCCGACGCGCCGGCTCTCCTTCGGGACGCCACCGGTGTCCTCACGGCGGACTTCGATCTGCAGCGGGGTGGCGACGCTGCGGACGCGCGCTGGACGGGTACCACGCGCTTCGAGATGCGCGACGGGCGCCTTCCGGTACCGGACTATCCGGTCTGGGTCCCGTTCTCGGAGCTCTCGGGATCGCTTTCCCGCGGCATCCGCGGCGGCGCGACGCTTGAAGATCTCGCATTCCGCGGGCCGGGGCTCGAAGCCTCTGGCCGCGGCGAACTCGCTCCGGGAATCGCCCCGCTCCGCGCTCCGATGAGCGGCGAGCTCGATCTTCGCGTCCAGGAGGCCGGACTCGCCTCGGTCATGCAGTCGCTCGGCGTGGAAGTCGACGACAGCGGCCGCGCGCTCGTCCGATTCTCCGGGAGCCTCGCCCAGCCCGTCTGGCGGTAGGCGCCGCAAGGAACGCGGAAGAGGTCGGATCTGGAAAGGATATTCGGATATCCTAATATCCGGATTCAATGTCCGACCTCGCCCTTCAGCGCGTTTTCAAGACGCTTGCCGACACCACCCGACTCCGTCTCCTCGCAGCCCTGTCCGAGGGCGAGTTGGCGGTCCAGGAACTCACCGACGCCCTCGACGTGCCCCAGCCTCGGGTCTCCCGCCACCTCGGCATCTTGCGCGACGCCGGCTGGGTCCGAGATCGGCGCGAGGGGAGCTTCGTCTTCTACCACTTCACCCTGCCCCAAGCCGCCGCACCCGTCTGGACGGCAGCTCGCCAAGCACTCGACGCCGACCCACTGACCGAGCGCGATCGCGCCGGGGTCGCCCGCGTAGTGGCCGCGCGCAGCCAGAGGAGCCGTTCGTTTTTCGACAGCGTCGGTCCGGAATGGGACGCACTTCGCAAAGTGTTGAACGACGATCTCCTCCGCTCGCGTGCTCTGACGCGGCTCGTTCGAAGTGACATGCGCGTGGTGGACGTCGGTACCGGTACCGGTGTGTTGGCCGCGGAGCTCGCGAGCCTGGGTCTCGACGTCGTCGCGGTGGATCACTCGCGTCGCATGCTCGAAGCCGCGCGAGGAAAGCTTTCCCCCGAGTTGTTGTCCCGTATCGAACTACGGCACGGAGAAGCGAACGAGCTGCCTCTAGCGGACGCGGAAGTCGGCGCCGCGTTCGCTCACATGGTGCTCCAATACCTCCCGAGCCCCGAAGCCGCGCTTCGCGAAATGGCTCGCGTTACGGCGCCCGGCGGAAGCGTCGTCGTCGTCGACTTCGAGAGTCACGAGCGCGAATGGATGCGCGACGAACTCGGGGTCCTATGGCTCGGTTTCTCGACGGACCACCTGCGCACCTGGCTGTCCGATGCGGGATTGACCGACCTGCAAATCGAAACGGCCCCACCGAGCGGAGCGGACCGAAACCTGCCCCAGACGATCATCGCATCGGCGCGCGTCCCCGGAGCCACACCGTGAGTCCCGACCTTTCTGCATTGGAGAAGATTCTCGCCGATCGCGTCGTGCTGCTGGACGGTGCGATGGGAACCATGCTGCAACAGCGAGACCTGTCCGAAGAGGCGTTCCGCGGAGCGACCTTCGAACGACACGACAAGGATCTCCGCGGCAACCACGACGTCTTGAACCTGACACAGCCGGCCGTCGTGGCGGAAGTTCACCGCGCGTTCCTCGGCGCAGGTTGCGACATCATCGAGACGAACACGTTCAACGCTAACGCGATCTCTCAAGCGGACTACGGACTCGAGTCCTCCGTGCGCGCCATCAATTTAGCGGCTGCGGAAATCGCTCGTTCCGCAGCCGCGGCGGCCATGGCGGAGGATCCCAGTCGGCCTCGCTTCGTCGCCGGCGCCATCGGGCCGACAAACAAGACCCTGTCCCTCTCGCCCGATGTGGAAGACCCGGCTTTCCGCAGTATTCGGTTCGACGAATTGCGCGACACCTACCGAGAGCAGATCGAGGCGCTCGCCGAAGGAGGCGTCGATCTCCTTCTCATCGAAACGGTGTTCGACACGCTGAACGCGAAAGCCGCGCTGGTCGCCGCCGGCGATGCTTTCGACGCAACCGGCCGAAACGTACCCATCATGCTGTCGGTGACGATTACCGACGCTTCCGGGCGCACGCTCTCCGGTCAGACCATCGATGCGTTCTGGTCTTCCGTCGCTCACGCCGATCTTTTTTCGGTGGGGATCAATTGCGCGCTGGGCGCCGAGGCCATGCGTCCCTACGTGGCCGAACTCGCGGCACTGGCGCCGACCTGGCTCTCTTGTGTGCCGAACGCCGGATTGCCCAACCCGTTGTCGCCGACGGGCTACGACGAAGAGCCTGAGACCACCGGCCGCCTACTCGGTGAGATGGCGGAGTCGGGCTTGGTCAATATTGTCGGCGGCTGTTGCGGAACCACGCCGGACCACCTGGCGGCGATTCGACGGGCGGTTGCGGAGCACGCGCCGCGGAGGCGCCCGGAACCCAACGAGGACGTAACCGCGTGGAGCGGCCTCGAGCGCTTGGTGCTCCGCGACGACAGCAACTTCACCATGATCGGTGAGCGCACGAACGTCACAGGCTCGCGACGTTTTGCGAGGCTCATCCGCAACGACGACTACGAAGCTGCGCTCTCCGTGGCACTCGACCAGGTGCGCGGCGGCGCCAACGTCCTCGATGTCAACATGGACGAAGGCATGCTCGACGGGCCGAGCGTGATGACCCGCTTCTTGCAGCTCGTGGCGTCGGAGCCCGAGATCGCGCGGATTCCGATCATGGTCGACAGCTCCGACTGGCGGGTCCTCGAAGCGGGTATGCGCGTGGTCCAGGGCAAGGGCATCGTGAACTCGTTGAGCCTGAAGGAAGGCGAAGCGGACTTTCTCGAGAAGGCCCGCACCGTGCGGCGCTTCGGTTTCGGGGTCGTCGTCATGGCCTTCGACGAGGAGGGACAGGCCGAGACAACGGACCGCAAAGTCGCCATCTGTTCCCGAGCCTATCGCCTCCTCGTGGAGGAGGTCGGCTTCTCGCCTGGCGACATCGTGTTCGATCCGAACATTCTCGCGATCGGAACGGGAATCGAAGCGCACAACGCGTTCGCCACGGCGTTTATCGATGCGATCCCCCGAATCAAAGAAGCGTGCCCCGGCGCTCGCGTAAGCGGCGGTGTCAGCAATCTCTCGTTCTCGTTTCGCGGCAACGATGTCGTACGCGAGGCCATTCACTCGGCGTTTCTCTACCACGCAATACGCGCCGGTCTCGATATGGGCATCGTGAACGCCGGCCAGCTCGCGGTGTACGAGGACATCGATCGGGACTTGCTCACCCACGTCGAAGACCTGATCTTCAACCGCCGCCCGGATGCGACCGAACGTCTCGTCCGATTGGCCGAGGAGAAAAAGGGCACCGGGACCCGGCGCGTCGAGGACACCGCCTGGCGAGACGCTTCGGTCGAAGAGCGGCTCCGCCATGCACTGATACACGGGGTGACGGACTGGATCGAGGCCGACAGCGAAGAAGCCCGTCAAAAGCTCGGCGCGCCGCTCGCCGTCATCGAGGGACCCCTGATGGACGGCATGTCCGTCGTCGGTGATCTGTTCGGCGAAGGCAAGATGTTCCTGCCCCAAGTCGTGAAGAGCGCCCGAGCCATGAAGAAGGCCGTCGCGTACCTGGAGCCCTACATGGAGCGAGCCCGCGAGGAATCCCGCAAGCAGGGCAAGGTCGTGATGGCGACGGTCAAAGGCGACGTCCACGACATCGGGAAGAACATCGTCGCGGTGGTGCTTCGCTGCAACAATTACGAAGTCTTGGACCTGGGCGTCATGGTTCCCGCAGACCGCATCCTCGATGTCGCCGAAAGCGAGGAGTGCGATGTCGTGGGACTGTCCGGGTTGATCACGCCGTCCCTCGACGAGATGGCCCACGTCGCGCGCGAGATGAAGCGGCGCGAAATGGATCTCCCGCTCTTGATCGGCGGCGCCACGACGAGCCGCCAACACACCGCGGTCAAGATCGCTCCCGAATACCCGGGGCCGGTGGTCCATGTGCTCGACGCGTCGCGCGCCGTCGGGGTCGTCTCCGGTTACCTCGATCCGGACCAAAAGGAGGTGCTCGCGCAAAAGAACCGCGAGAACCAACAGCTTCTACGAGAAGTGCATCTCGAGAAACAAGGTCACGAAGTGAGGCCCTATCGGCGTGCGGTCGAAGAACGGCTCCGGCTTCGCTTCGATACCGAGACGGTGGCCGCGCCGGATTTCTTCGGGACCCGCGAAGTCGCGCCCGACATCGCAACGCTGCGGGCCTACATCGATTGGACCTTCTTCTTCTCGGCTTGGGACCTGCGCGGCAAGTACCCGCGAATCCTGTCCCACCCGGCGCACGGCGCCGCCGCGCGCGAGCTCTTCGACCACGCCCAGGAGTTGCTCGATGAAATCGAGCGGGACGCCTCGCTGACCGCGCAGGGGATTTACGGCTTCTGGCGGGCGCTTAGCGACGGCGACGACATCGTCTTGCTCGACGAATCCGGCACGGAGTTCGAACGCTTTCCGATGCTGCGCCAACAGCGCGGAAAAGATGACCGCCCAACGCGTTGTCTCGCCGACTACGTCGCGCCGAGTGACGCCGGACTCGTCGATTCCATCGGGGCTTTTGCAGTGACGGCGGGGATCGGGTGCGAAGAGCTCGTCGCGCGCTATGAGCGCGATCTCGACGACTACCGCGCCATCATGGTCAAGGCCCTGGCGGACCGGCTGGCCGAAGCCTTCGCCGAGTACATGCACTGGCTGGCGCGACGTTCTTGGGGCTTCGGGGAAACCGAAGACCTCTCACCCGAAGAGCTCATCGCCGAGCGCTATCGCGGTATTCGGCCGGCCATGGGCTACCCGGCCTGCCCGGATCACACCGAGAAGGAGCGCCTGTTCCGACTCCTCGATGCGGAGGCCTTGTCGCTCTCTTTGACCGAGAGCTACGCCGTGATGCCCGCCGCGAGCGTTTGCGGTCTCTATTTCGCTCATCCCGAAGCGAAGTACTTCAATGTCGGCCGGATCGGCACAGATCAGCTGACTGCGTACGCCCGCCGCAAGCGGATCTCACGAGGCGAAGCCGAGCGCTGGCTCGCTCCGAATCTCGGGTAATCCGTAGGGACGATGGATCAGCCGCTCCGAGGGGTTCTGTTCGACGCGGTGGGCACCCTGATCGAGCTTCGCGAGCCCGTCGGCGAGACCTATCGCCGCTTCGCTGTCGATGCGGGCGTCGACCTCTCCGCCGCGCGCATCGAAGAGGCCTTCGGCCGGGTGTTCGCCGCCGCACCTCCGATGGCGTTCCCGGGGACGACCCCGGAAGAAGCCGCCGAGCTCGAACGCGACTGGTGGCGCACACGGGTGCGCGAGACGTTTCGAGCGGCGGATCAGATGCAGCGTTTCGAGGCCTTTGAAGCCTTTTTCGACGCGCTCTGGCGTCATTTCTCTCGCGCGGACTCCTGGCGCGTTCGCACAGGCGCCCGCCCACTCTTGCGCGAGCTCAAGACGATCGGCTTTCGTCTGGCTCTTGTCTCTAATTTCGATCACCGACTTCGCGAGCTGCTCGGCGGGCTCGACCTCGCGGACCCCTTCGAGGCCGTCGTTCTCCCGGCGGACTGCGGCTTCGCGAAACCGTCACCGGAGATTTTTCTCGTCGCTTGCGAGCGGATCGGCTGCGCCCCGGACGACTGTACATACGTGGGAGACCACCCCGACGAGGACATTGCCGGTGCGAATTCCGCCGGACTCCGGGCGATCGACGTCGGCACATTGGCTACTTTGCAGGAACTCACGCATCGCCTCGACGCCCCACAGGAGCCGGCATGACGGAACAAACGGAGTCTTCCCGAGCACTGCCGAACCAGGCGGACGCGGGTTTTTTTCGCGACCGCTACGGAGTCGATGAACGCGTGCTCGAACGCGTGCTGGGAAGCGCGCTCGCCGGCGCGGTCGACTACGCCGACCTCTTCTTTGAGCACACCACGCAAGATGCGGTCTCCGTCGAAGAGGGCATCGTGAAATCGGGCGACCGTCACGTCCACCAGGGAGTCGGGGTCCGCGCGCAAACCGGCGAAAGGCAAGGTTACGCGCACTCGGACGAGATCACCGTCGAACGGATGGAGCTCGCCGCGTCCGCCGCTCGCGCCATTTCCGAGGGCCGCGGAAACACGAAGACCGTCGCACTCGAAGGGCAGCGCCAGGCGACGCACGACCTCTATCCCCTCATCGATTATCCAACCTCGGTATCGATCCCGGTCAAAGTCGAGCTCCTTCAGGAGATCGATCGCTACGCGCGCAGCCGCGATCGCCGCATCGTGGAGGTGATGGCGAGCGTCGTCACCCAGCAGCGCAACGTGATGATCCTCGGAAGCGACAGCGACTGGGTGGGCGACACCCAACCCCTCGTGCGGCTCAACATCCAGGTGATCGCGGAGGACGCCCACGGCAGGCGAGAAGTCGGTTACCAAGGGGCCGGCGGACGGTTCGGCTGGGAGGGCATCGCGTGCCCCTCGCAGTGGCGACCGATTGCCGACGAAGCGGTTCGACTCGCCTTGCTCAACCTCGAGGCGATTCCCTGCCCGGCGGGCACCATGGATGTGGTCTTAGGCCCGGGTTGGCCCGGCATCCTGCTTCACGAAGCGATCGGTCACGGACTCGAGGGTGATTTCAATCGCAAGAAGACTTCCGCCTTCGCAGAACGCATGGGCCAGCGGGTCGCCACCGAAGGGGTCACGGTCGTCGACGACGGCACGCTTCCCGAACGGCGCGGCTCACTCAATGTGGATGACGAAGGCACCGCCACGCAACGCACCGTGTTAATCGATGACGGTATTTTGGTCGGCTACATGCAGGACAAACAAAACGCGCGGCTCATGGGGCAGGCCCCGACAGGCAACGGTCGCAGGGAGAGCTACGCCCACCTCCCGATGCCGCGAATGACGAACACCTTCATGCTCGCCGGTCGCGATGATCCCGAGGAAATCCTGCGTGGTGTCAAGCGGGGACTCTACGCCGTGTCCTTCGGCGGAGGTCAAGTCGACATCACGAGTGGCAAATTCGTATTCAGTGCAAGCGAGGCGTACAAGATCGAAGACGGTCGCCTCGGCGCCCCCGTTCGCGGTGCGACGCTGATCGGCAACGGCCCGGACGTCCTCACCCGCATTCGAGGCATCGGCCACGATTTGGAGCTCGACCGCGGAGTCGGAACCTGCGGCAAGGACGGGCAATCGGTTCCGGTGGGCGTCGGCATGCCGACCGTACGCCTCGACGCGATTACGGTCGGAGGCACTGAGGGATGAGCGAAGACCTCGTCAAACGAGTTCTCGAGCGGTGCACCGAGTCCGGGGCCGCGCAGGCGGACGTGGTTCTCGTTCACTCCGAGGCCACCGAAGTCCGTGTGCGCGACCGCGAGATCGATTTCGTCAAACAGTCCCGCGAGCGTATCCTCGGTATCCGCGCGCTCGTCAAGGGCGACGACGGCCTCCGCACGGCGGTGACATCGACGAGCGACCTCACCGAAGGCGTCGCCCTCTCCTTGGCGAGCGACACCGTGGAAATCGCTTCCGCGACGGCCGCGGACCCCTTCGCGGGAATCCCCGCCGAAGGGTTCGCCACGGACCTTCCCGACTTGGCGCTCCACGATCCCGCCGACCGAAACGTGGGCGTCGATCAGCTCATCGAGGCGGCGAGAGAGGCCGAAGCCGCAGCCCGCGCCGAAGATGCGCGTATCGAGAACTCCGAAGGTTCAGAGGCGAGCCAGGAGCTCGTCACGGTGACCTACGGCAACTCGGAAGGCTTCGTCGCGAGCTACGACGCCGCCGCTCACGGCCTCTTCTCCATGCCGATCGCCGCGGCGAACGGCGAGATGCAAACCGACTATTGGAGCACGGCCGCACGCAGCCGAAGCGCTCTCGAAACGCCGGGCGAAGTCGGAGCGAAAGCGGCGCGCCGGGCCGCGCGCCGCCTCGGCTCGCAGCGGGTGCGGACGTGCGAAGTGCCCGTCGTTTTCGACGCCGCGAACGCCCGCAGCCTCGTCTCGCACTTGACGAGCTGCATCACCGGTGGAGCGATCTACCGCAAGACTTCGTTTCTCGCCGACGCGCTCGGCGAGCAGGTAGCGAGCCCCTTGGTGACCATCACGGATGACGGTCGCCGACTCGCTGGACTCGGCAGCAAGCCGTTCGACGGAGAAGGTCAAGCGACGCGGAAGACTTGCGTCATCTCGGGTGGACAACTCGAAAACTTCCTCCTCGACAGCTACGCGGGCCGGAAACTCGGGCGACCCTCTACCGGAAGCGCCGCGCGCAGCCCGGGCGGCCGCCCCGGCGCCTCGGCAACCAACATTTGGCTCGAGCCGGGCGAACAAAGCCTCGAAGAAATCATCGCCGAAACCCCGCGCGGCTTGTACCTCACCTATCTCTTCGGTCACGGGTTCAATCCGACCACCGGTGACCTATCGCGTGGGGCCGCCGGAGTCTGGATCGAGAACGGCGAGCTGACCCACCCGGTGGAGGAAATCACGATCGCCGGCAACCTCCGCGATATGCTTCTCGGGATCGATGCCGTCGGGGACGACGTGCTGTGGCAGAGTTCGGTCGCTGCGCCTTCGCTGCGCATCTCGAACATGACAATCGCTGGAGAATAAGGATGGCGGAAAAGCCCGAAACGATGTTGGGGATGGAGTTGCCGGACGTCGACGTCTGGTCGGATCGGGTGACTGTCGCACTGGGACAGAACCCCGGCGTCTTCACGGGTCCCGGGACCAACACGTACCTCGTCGGAACAGGGCCCGAGAAAATTCTGCTCGACACGGGCGAGGGACGAGAGAGCTACCTCCCCGTCCTCCAGGCGGCCATGGAGCGTGCCGGGTGCACCGGACTCCAGGAAATCGTCCTCACCCACGGTCACGGAGATCACTTGGGCGGGGTTTCGGGCATCCGGGAGCGTTTCGGACCGCTCCGCGTATCGAAACTACCCTACGGTCCGTTCGACGCTGGACGCGACCTCGACGCGGTCGCCCTCTCGGACGGCGACTGCGTTCGAACCGACGGAGCCACCCTTCGCGCCGTGCACACACCGGGCCATGCGCCGGATCACTTGTGCTTCGTTCTCGAGGAAGAGGGATCCCTTTTCTCCGGTGACAACGTGTTGGGTGTCGGTACGACCGTCATCCCGATGGGAACCGGCGACCTCTCTCAGTACATGGATTCCCTCGCGCGACTTCTCGAGCTCGCACCGACGCGCATCTACCCGGCGCACGGCCCTGCAATCGAGCGGGGGGAAGAGAAGATCCGCGAATACATCGCCCATCGCGAAGCGCGCGAAGAGCAGGTGTATGACGCGTTGGCGGACGCACCGAGGACTCCGATGGAGATCGTTCGCGAGGTTTACGCCGCGTACCCGGAAAAGCTCTATCCGGCGGCGGCGCAGTCCGTAACACAGCATCTGCAGAAGCTCGAAGCCGACGGCCGCGTCACACATCGGGGTGACGATCTCACGAACGCGTCCTGGGCGCGCCGTTGAACCGAGACGAGTTCTTCCGCGAGGCCCGCCGTGACGTGAGCGGCCCGCTCCACGGCCTGCGGGTCGTCGAACTCGGCACGACGTGGGCCGGCCCTCTGTGCGGCTGCTTGTTGGCGGATATGGGCGCCGACGTGATCAAGGTCGAGCATCCACGCGGCGACGTCGCGCGCACCGCTCCGCCATTTCTACCGGGCACCGATCCCGAGCTCTCGTTCATGCAGGTCACGCTCAACCGCAACAAGCGAAGCCTCGCGCTCGATGTCGGCCGGAGCCGGGGGCGGGAGGTGTTTCTGCGGCTCGCTGCGACGGCCGACGTCGTCATCGAAAATCTCCGTCCCGGCACCGTCGATCGTTGGGGGATCGGCTACAACGCCCTTCGTGCGATGCGACATGACCTCGTCATGGTTTCCATCAGCGGCTACGGGCAGTTCGGCAGCCACGCACAGCGCCCGGGCTACGACCCGATCGCTCAGGCCGAAAGCGGTTTTCTGTCCCTGAACGGCTCTCCCGACGGCAGCCCCACCAAGGCGCCGACTTTCATCGGAGACGATATGGCGGGTTTGCATGCCGCCATAGCAACCCTCGCCGCCCTCCGGCACCGCGATGTAACCGGTGAGGGGCAACACGTCGACGTCTCCCTCGTCGACGCCATGCTGTTCCAAAACCCGTTCCTCACGCTGGGCGCGATGGGCGCTGAGCTCCCTCGCCTCGGGAACGAGTTCCGACTCGCGGCTCCCGCCAATGTCTTTCGTTGTCGCGACGGGGACATGATCTCGGGTGTGCTGGTCGACGCGCATTGGCGCGCGCTCGCGGGCGTGATCGGCCATCCCGACTACGGAACCGATCCGCGCTTCGCCACGAACGCGGCGCGCCTCGAAAGGCGCGAAGAAGTCAACGCGCTCGTGGCCGCCTGGGCCGGTGCCCTCGACGCGTCAGACGCTGTGGCCCAGCTCGTCGCCGCGGGGATCCCGGCGGCGGTCGTCAAAACCTACAACGAAGCCGCTCAGGGCGACGTGGCCCGCGAGCGCGACATGTTGCAGCGCGTTCCCGTCGAAGGGAACGCGGACGTTCCCGTGCAGGGCCCGGTGCCGAAGTTCTCGCGAACCCCCGTCTCCGTTCGCTCGGGTGCGCCAGCGCTCGGTGCGGCGACCGATGAAATTCTGCGGGAGCTCGGGTTCGAGGAGGACGAGCGAGCGAGCCTCGGGACCGAAGGCATCACACGGCTTTCCGATCCGACGGACTAAGGCGCTACTGAATCCGCGTGCGGCGATCGAAACCCTCATCGTACGCGTGGAAGTACGCGAGCTCTTCTTCGGGCCAGCGCCAACAGTAGTAGCCGGCGCCGCTGTCGAAATCGACGAGCCAAGGGCCTTTTACCTCGACGCCGAGCGCTTCCATTTCGCGCGCCCAACGGTCGAGAACCGAAGCGACTTCGGCATCCGACCCGGAAGAAGCCGCGATCTCGTCCGTTCGCGAGACGGCGCGCTCGGTGCGGCGCCGGATCTCGGGCAGGAAGCCGCGTGCCGACTCAAGCGTCCAACTTCGCTTCGTCATCGCTGTTCGCTGCCGCTCCTCAGTCATCCTCATCGGTGGAGAGCTTGATCAAGGAGCGCACGACGAAGCTCTCCTTCGCTCCGCCGATCAGCTCCCGCAAATCCTCGTAGAGCGCGGGATCGTTGACGAGAAGCCCCATCGATCCCGTCCCGGTGTCGATCTTCTCGAGAATGCTCCCCAGGCGCTGACTCGCGACGCGCGCTTCGGTCAGGAAGTCCTGCTTGTCTTTCGGGTCGTAGATCAAGCTATGGAGCAGCCCGTCGCCTCGCGCGACCTCCTCGAGAATCCCTTCGAAGGTCGCGAGCGATCGCTCGATGCTCTCCACTCCGCTGCCCTCGTAGCTGTCGTAGATCAAGCTGTGCAACAAGCCCTCGCCGGTTCGCACTTCCTCGATAATGGTATGGATGCCGGCCAAGCTCTCGACAATTCGCGCGGTTCCCATCTGACTCTGAAACTGATCGATGGCTTCGTTCACGTTCTCGGCGAGCCGAGCGATGTTGTCGATGGCCTGGGTGCCGCGCTCGGCGGCTTGAGTCAGGTCCAAGGGGTTCTGCGTCGCGATTTCGGAACCGTTCGTCAGCGGTCGTCCCAGCGGCGTCCCCATGGAGACCTCGACGTACTTGTCACCGAGCAGGCCGATCGTTCCGATACTCGCACGGGAGTCGCTGCGGATCCTCTCTTGAACACTGCGATCAATGTCGAGCTCGACACGAATCGGGGGAAGATTCCCTTCGAGCGGCGCGAAACTAACGTCCTCGACGGTCCCGACATCACGCCCGGCCAACCGGACAGGAGCTCCCCCGGTCAATCCCTGCACGTTTTCAAAGTACGCCGTCAATCGGTAGCGCGGTCGAAACAGCCCCTGCTCGGACGAGAACGTGAGGAGAATCGCGGCCAAGAGGAACAAGCTGAGCAACACAAAAGCGCCGACGATGAGACTCAAGCGGCGACTGCTATCCATGAGCGTCTCCTTCTCTTCCTTTCCCGACGGACGCCGGCGGCGTCGGATCCTGTGAGCCCTCGATGAATGCCCGCAGTTCGGGGTGTTCGGTGTTCTTCACTTCGGCGGGCGTTCCCTCCGAAACGATTTCTCCCAATCGAAGCAGTGCAATGCGATCCGAGATGGCGAAACAGAGCTCCATGTCGTGCGTGACCACGACGGAAGTCACGCCCAACTCGCGTTGGAGCGAACGAATGAGCTCACCAATACGCCGCGAATTCGCCGGATCGAGTCCCGTGGTGGGTTCGTCGTACAGAATGATTTTCGGTTGCAGCGCGATCGCCCTCGCCACCCCAACGCGTTTCCGCATGCCCCCGGACAACTCGGCCGGCATCATCGGCGCGATCCCTTCGAGCCCGACCCCCTGCAAGCATTGTTCAACCCGCTGCTCGAGATCCGTGCGCGAAAGGGAGAGGTGCTCGCGCAAGGGGTACGCGATGTTCTCGAAGACCGTGAGCGAATCGAACAATGCGGCACTTTGAAAGACCATGCCGATCTCTTTGCGAATCTCGACGAACTCGCGCTCTGCAAGGCTACTGACCTCTCGACCGAACAGTCGCACCGTCCCACGATCGGGCCGAAGAAGCCCGATGATGTGACGCAAGCAGACCGATTTCCCCGACCCCGAACCTCCGAGAATCGTATAGGTCTCCCCCGCCGAAACGCGCAAGGAGACGCCTTGAAGAACAGGTCGGCCTCCAAACCCTTTGTGTAGATCCTCGATTTCGATCGCGGGTTCCATCAATCGCTTCCCCGGAACCAGTCGAGAATGGCTTCTCCGGGAATCGCGAGAAACAGTTGTGTCAGGAAGAAATCCGAGATGAGGACCGCGATCGAAGCGATCACCACAGTCCGGGTCGTCGCTGCCCCGACGCCCTGGGTGCCCCCGGTCGTCCGGAGCCCGACGAAGCAAGCGATCATGGCGATGAGCCAACCGAAGACGATCGTCTTACCGACCCCGGAGAAGAAGTCGGCGAGGGTCACGGTGGTGAGCACCGTCTGCATATAGAAGAAGAAGCTGATCGAATACTGCGACTTCGCAATGAGCCCGCCCCCGAGTACGCCGAGCGCAATCGCGAAAAACGTGAGCAGCGGGAGGGCGATCGTCGTGGCGATGACGCGGGGAACGACGAGCTTCTGAACCGGATCCGCGCCCATCGCCCGAATCGCGTCGACTTGTTCCGTGACGACCATGGAACCGATTTCCGACGTGATCCCAGCGCCGACGCGCCCGCCGACCATCAGCGCGGCGAGCACCGGCCCGAGCTCGCGGACGATCGCCAGTCCGACGATGCTTCCGACGTAGGGTTTCGCGCCGAAGCGAGACAAGGCGAACGCCGTCTGCAACGCGAGAACCATTCCCGTAAAGAACGTCGTTACCGCCACCAGCGGGAAGGATCGGACCCCGATCGCCTCCGCTTGCTCGAGAAGCGCGCGAAACGGGAAGCGCCGCCGCAAGCACGAAGTCGCCGTACCCACGGCGAGGCGGCTGAAGTCGCCGAGTTCTTCCACGACACGCAGGCAGGCCGCGCCGAAGCGCGCCAGGCCGGAGAGCGGGATGGGCGGCGTCGGTGTCGTCACGGCGCGGCGGACCGAGAGCTCGGTGGCGGCACGAACGTCCCCATCCACTCGTCGAACGTGGCCTCGGCGGCGTCATCGGGACGAGGAGTCACCAAGACGAAATCCCAATCGCATCCGGCCTGGCGACGACTCACGCTGACGAGGTGGGCCGTCTTACCCCGATCGGTGACGCGCGCGCGCTGGCGCCAACCACCGTCGGGAACCGCTTCGGGACCCTCGGAGAGGAGTTCTGCCTCGTCCAATCCGCCGAGTAGACGCCGCGCGAGCAAATTCCCCGAGACGGGTCGCCGACCACAGCGCCAGAGAAGACTCAGCGTGCGGCCGCGCGTCGCCGTAAAGGTGACGGCGCGCTTTTGGCGTGGTTGCTGGGTCCACGACCCCCCTGCGCTCTTGGGGATACCGATGCTGAATCCGACCTCGCGGTGTGTGACCCGCCCGCCGGCGGTCGCCAAATCGGGCTTCGCGCAACCCAGCGCGATCAGGAGGCTCGCTGTCCCCAACAACGGCAGTACGCGAACCGCTCTAGCCCGTTCTGTAACCACGACGCAGACCCTACCGGATCGTACCGGTCTCGCGATCGCGCCGGCACACACGACCGCTTGACGGACGCGTTGCGCGGCGGTACCCCGGTGCCGTGGAGAGCAGCAACCCGCGCATCGTCCTCGCCAGTGCTTCGCCCCGGCGTCGGGACCTGCTCCGAGGCGCGGGACTCAATTTTGAGATCGAAGCCGCGAATATCGACGAAGCGCAGTTCCCCGACGAGGACGTCGAAGCGCTGGTTTCGCGCTTGGCGCGACAAAAAGCAGAGGCCGTGGCCTCGCGCTACCGAGATCAAGACGTCCTCGTGATCGGGGCGGATACCGTGGTCGCGCTGGACTCCGGCGTGATCGGAAAACCGGAAGACGACGAGCACGCGATGGAAATCCTGACGTCACTGGTCGGTCGCGTCCATCGCGTGGTGACCGGCGTCGCGATCCTCGAGGTCGGCGGACTGCGCCCCCTCGAACGCACCGTCACAAGCCGCGTCGAAATGCGCGATGCGACCGGTGACGAGCTTCGCGCGTACATCGAAACCGGTGAGTCGCGCGACAAGGCCGGCGCCTACGCCATCCAAGGCCAGGGCGGCGCACTCGTGACACGCGTCGCGGGTAGCGAGAGCAACGTGATCGGCTTGCCGCTCGATGAAACCCTCGCCCTGCTCCGCGAGGCGGGGGCGTTTCGTTCGCTGGCGAGCGCGTGAGCGGCTATGCCCGCGTCGCTGCGCGCGTCACCGAAGCCGCCCGACGGGCGGCGCGCCCGCCGGAAGAGATCCGTATCGTAGGCGCCGCGAAAGCGCAGTCCGTCGAAACCGTTGTGGCGGCGGTTCGCGCGGGGCTTCGAGAGATCGGCCACAACTACGCGCAGGAAGCCCGCGAAAAAGTCCCCCTCGTAAACGAGCGGGTCGAGGCTTTGGGGCTGCCGCCTCCGGTCTGGCACTTCCTCGGCGG
Organism: Myxococcota bacterium; assembly: GCA_965223705.1. Taxonomy (GTDB): domain Bacteria; phylum Myxococcota_A; class UBA9160; order UBA9160; family UBA6930; genus UBA6930. Next base: position 2,748,582 of record OZ245015.1, read on the forward strand.
TCTCCAAACCAACAAGGCGCGCACCATCCTCCCGTGGTGCACATGTGTGCAGTCCGTGGACCGCCCCTCCCTCGCGCGAGAGCTCAACCGTCGGGCGGGGGCAGCCGGCCGCTCTCTCGACGTGCTGGTTCAGGTCGACGTCAGTGGCGAAGCTTCGAAAGGTGGGGTCGCTCCCGAAGAACTCGGCGCGTTGCTGGCCGAACGCGAGGCTTGGCCCCACCTCCGCTTTATCGGGCTGATGGCCATCCCCGAGCCCACCGCGGATACCGACGCGATGCGGCCGGCGTTCCGCGCGTTGCGCGACTTGCGAGATCGGTACAGGGCGTCTGAAGAGGATCTACGTCACCTTTCGATGGGCATGTCGGCGGACTACGAAACGGCGATCAGCGAGGGCGCTACCATCGTGCGGATCGGCACCGCTATTTTCGGTCCTCGGAGGAATTCCGCGTGACGCTCGAGTCGGCAGACATCGGCATCATCGGTTCGGGCGCGATGGGGAGCGCCTTGGCCCAGGGACTTCTCGATGCAGGGGTCGCGAAAGACCGCGTCCGGATGAGCGATGTCGATGCCGAGCGACTCGCCGATGCGTCAGCGCGCCTCGGTGTCGAAAGCGCCCCATCCAACGCGGCGCTGGTGGAAATGAGTGACGTCGTCGTCCTCGCGGTGAAGCCCGGGGATGTCGCAGCGGTTCTCGAGAACGCCGCGAGCGCATCGCCGCTCTGGATTTCCATCGCGGCTGGCGTGCCCATCGCGGCTCTGCTCCGTCCGCTACCGGACGGGGCGCGGGCGGTTCGCGCAATGCCCAACACCCCCGCCCTGGTCGGACGGGGAGCGACCGCGTTCGTCGCGAGCGAGGGCGCCTCCGAAGCCGACCGCGCCCTTGCAAACGCCATCTTCGCCGCGGTGGGCGAGGTGTGGGAAGCGGCTTCCGAGTCGCAGCTCGACGCGGTGACCGGACTCTCGGGAAGCGGGCCGGCCTACGTGTTCGTCCTGCTCGAAGCCTTGGCCGATGCCGGCGTCCGCCAGGGCTTGCCCCGTCAGGCCGCTCAGCTCCTGGCCACCCAGACGGTCTTGGGAGCGGCAGAGCTGGCGCTCAAAACGGGCGGCTCGCCAGCCGCGCTGAAGGATCAAGTGACTTCCCCGGGGGGCACCACGATTGCCGGGCTCGCGGCACTCGAGGCCGGCGGCTTGCGCGCGGCCATCCACGAAGCGGTGGCGGCCGCTACCGCCCGCTCGCAAGAACTGGGAAAGTAAGGGCGAGAACAAGGATCGGGGGAACGCGTGCGGCTGACGGCGCTCGATATTCAGAATCACAAGTTCTCATCCCGCTTGCGAGGCGTGGATCGGGGTGAAGTCGAAACCTTCCTCCGCCTGATCGCCGAGGATTTCGAAGCGTTGACGCGCGAGTGCGATGCTGCGCGCGAGACGATCCGCACACTGACGCAGCGGGTGGACGACCTGTCGGCCTCCGAGCGAAAGCTCCAAGAGACCCTCGTGACCGCTCAGGATCTCGCCGATGACCTGAAACGCACCGCGATGAAGGAGGCGGAGATCTTGATCTCCGAGTCCGAGCTGAAAGCGGAGAAGATCGTCGAGTCCGCGCAGCGTCAAGCCGGAAAGATCGCCGAGGACATCCGCGAGATGCGGCTCCTCCGCGGGCGCCTTCGAGGCGCTTTGCGGTCGACGATCGAAGCCCATCTGACGATGCTCGACGGGCTCAGCGACGAAGCCGAAGACCACAGCGACATCCTCGCTGGAAGCGCGAAATCGGGTTAGATTCCCCCGCCGCCATGCCTGTTTACGAATACCGATGTGATGCCTGTGAGCAGGAATTCGAGCGAGAACAACGCATCAGCGACGATCCGCTCAAGACCTGCCCGTTGTGCAAGTCGCGCCGCGTGAAGCGCCTGATCTCCAGGACCTCGTTCGTCCTGAAGGGCGGCGGTTGGTACTCGGATCTGTATTCGAGCCAGAGCGGGAGCAAGGATTCCGCCGACGCCGACAGTGGCTCGGACGCTTCCGACACGAAGTCCGAATCGCCCAAGGCGGACACGAAACCGAAGAAAGAGACGAAAAAGAAATCCGCAAAGAAGAGCAAAAAGGCGGCCAGCTAACCGCATCGCTCCCTGCCGGAGGCCCCCCTTGAACGAACAGCGGATAGAAACGGTCGTCGTCGACGGACTCGCCCTCGCCCAAGAAATCCGCGGAGAGCTCTCGCAAGCCATCGAAGCGCATCTCCACGCCGGGCGTCGAGCGCCCTGCCTCGCCGTGGTCCTCGTTGGCGACGATCCGGCGAGCGCGTCCTACATCAAGGGGAAGCGACGCGCGTGCAAGCGCATCGGGATGGACTCCGTCGAGCACACCCTGCCCGCGACGACGGACGAAGCGACGCTCCTCGCACTCATCGACGAGCTGAACAACGACCCCGGTGTCGACGGGATCCTGGTGCAGCTTCCACTCCCCGAAAGCATCCGCCCCGCGGAAATCGCGGCGGCGGTCGATCCCGGCAAGGACGTCGACGGGTTGCATCCGATGAACAACGGGCGGCTCATGGCGGGCCAACCGGGGCTCTTCGCGTGCACCCCGCTCGGGGTCATGGAAATTCTGCGACGCCACGAGGTTCCCCTGGAAGGCGCGTCGGCCGTCGTCATCGGCCGCAGCATGATCGTGGGGAAGCCGGTCTCGCTCATGCTTCAAGCGCAGAACGCGACGGTAACCATGTGTCATTCGCGCACGCGAGATCTCGCGGCCTTGTGCCGAGAAGCCGACATCGTGATCGCCGCCGTCGGCGTCCCGCGGATGGTCAAGGCGGATTGGATTCGCCCCGGCGCCGTCGTAATCGACGTCGGCGTGAGTGAAGTCGACGGCGCGCTGGTGGGCGATGTCGACTTCGAGGCGGCCCAGGGTATCGCTTCGCTCATCACGCCCCACCGCCGCGGCGTAGGCCCGATGACGATCACCATGCTGCTCGTCAATACGCTCCGGGCCTACGAAACGCGCAACGCGTGAGCGCGCTGCGCGAGACGCCCTTAAACGCTGCTCACCGCGCCCTCGGCGGCCGCATGGTTCCCTTCGCCGGGTTCTCCATGCCCGTCCAGTACAGCGGCATCGTCGAAGAACATCGGGCCGTCCGCGAGCGGGCCGGGTTGTTCGACGTATCGCACATGGGGCAGATCCATCTGCGCGGGCCCGGCGCGGCCGCGCTGGCGGAGCGCTTGCTGACCTGCCGCGTCGATACGCTGCGCAGCGGACGGGTCCGCTACGGATGCCTGTGCGCGCAGGACGGCGGCGTCATCGACGACGTGACGATCTACCGCGAAGCCGACGAAGAGTTCTTCCTGTGCGTGAACGCGGCCAACATCGAGAAAGACCTCGGGTGGATCCTGAGACACGCCGGCGACGTCGAAGTCGAGGATCGAAGCGAAACGACCTGCCTTTTGGCGCTGCAGGGTCCGCGATCTCCAGACATCCTCCGCAACGCCGGCTTCCCGGATGCTTCGGACCTGCGGCGCTTTCGCTTTGCGTACGCCGAAATCGCCGGCGCGTCGTTCCTCGTCTCTCGAACGGGCTACACCGGAGCCGATGGCTACGAGATCTACGGCCCGGCGAAAGAGGCTCCGCCTCTTTGGGAAGCGCTCCTCGAAGCCGGCCGTGCCTACGAGGCCTTGCCCGCCGGCCTGGGCGCTCGCGACACGCTCCGCCTCGAGGCGGCCTTCCCGCTCTATGGACATGAGCTCGACGCCACCACGACGCCCATCGACGCGGGACTCGATCGATTTGTGAAGCGGGATCGCGGCGGCTTCATCGGCGCGGACGCCATCGCGGCGCGAGCCGCGTCACCCGGGCAGCGCCGGCTCACCGGGTTCACCCTGCTCGAGCGCGGCGTCGCCCGCGCCGACTGTGAAATCATAGCCGGCGGAGAACGAGTCGGACGCGTCACTTCGGGCGGGCATTCTCCGACGCTTAAGCAATCGATCGGCCTCGGCTACGTTCCGCAGAACCTCGCCGCTCCGGAAAACGAAATCGAGGTGCGCGTGCGGGACCGAACACTCCGCGCACGGACTTGTGAAACTCCGTTTGTTGGTTAAACCAGGATAAACGTATGAACTCAACACCCGATCTGCCCCCCGAACTTCGCTACTCGACGGAAGACGAATGGGCGCGTCGCAGCGGCAACCGCGTCGTCATCGGCATCACCGACTTCGCCCAGGATCAACTCGGCGACATCGTCTACGTCGAGCTGCCCGAAGTCGGGCGGAACCTCGAGGCCGGAGAACCCTTCGGCGTGATCGAATCCGTGAAAGCCGTCTCCGATCTTTTCGCTCCGGTTTCCGGGGAGGTCGTCGAGGTGAATGGAGATCTCGCGAACCAACCCGAAGTGATCAATGAAGATTGCTATGGGGAGGGGTGGATGCTGGCCATCGAGCTTTCCGACCCCGAAACCTTCGACAAGCTGCTCGACGCAGACGGGTACCGAAGCAACGTGGCTGAACGCGAGAACGCCTGAAAAGCCGTGCGCTACATCCCTCACACGGATTCCGAGATCCGCCAGATGCTCGAGGCTATCGGTGCAGCCTCGATTTCCGAGCTGTTCGAGGGCGTCCCCGACAGCCTGCGGCTCGATCGACCGCTCGATCTCCCCGAAGCGGCGAGCGAAATCGAAATCGAGCGCGAGCTCCGCGCACTCGGTGCACTGAACGAAGCGATCGATCCCCGCAAGCGGTTTCTCGGAGCCGGCGTGTACCCGCATTTCATCCCGAGCGTCGTCGATGCGATGGCTTCTCGGTCCGAGTTCTACACGGCCTACACGCCCTACCAGCCCGAGCTCTCCCAAGGCACGCTCCAGGTCATCTTCGAGTGGCAGACGATGATCGCAGAGCTCTGCGGCAGTGACGTCGCCAATGCTTCCATGTACGACGGCGCGAGCGCAGCGGCGGAAGCAGCACTCATGGCGATGAGAATCACGCGCCGCAGTCGCGTGCTGGTGAGCGCAGAGCTTCACCCTCACTACCGTCAGGTGCTCGACACCTACCTGGAAGGCCTCGATGCATCGGTCGAAACGCTACCGAGCCGAGCTGGTCAGACAGCACTTCCGGGCGATCTCGGCGACGAACCGGCCTGCGTGTTGGTCCAGCACCCGAACTTCGTCGGCTGCGCGGAAGATCTCGCCTCCTGGGCCGACTTGGCCCACCGAGACGGCGCCCTCCTCGTCGCCGTCGTGAGCGAGGCGCTGTCACTCGCGTTCTTCCGCTCGCCGGGAGATCACGGTGCAGACATCGTCTGCGGCGAAGCGCAGAGTTTCGGGGTGCCGATGTCGTTCGGCGGACCACATCTCGGATTTCTCGCGGCGCGAGAGAAATTCGTACGGCAGCTACCGGGTCGGCTCGCCGGCGAAACCGTCGATGCGCGGGGCAACCGCGGGTATGTCCTCACCTTGGCGACGCGTGAACAGCACATCCGGCGCGAGCGGGCGACCTCGAACATCTGCACGAATCAGGGGCTGTGCCTGCTGATGGCGACGGTCTACCTCGCGCTTCAGGGACGCGAGGGCCTGCGGGAGTTGGCCCTGCGTAACTACCGACACGCGCGCTACGCACGGGATCGCGTCGCCGAGATGCCCGGGGCGGAGCTCCTGTTCGAAGCGCCGGGTTTCAACGAGTTCGCGGTCCGCGTTCCCGGCTCCGTCGACGCCGTGCAAGCGCGCGCGCGCGACGCGGGCATCCTTCCCGGCCTCGATTTGCGGCCCTACCGAGAAGAGCTCGGTGAAGCCCTGCTCTGCTGCTTCACCGAACTCACGGATCGCGCGGCCATCGACCGGTGGGCGACCGTGGTCGGGCAGTCATGAGTCGAGAACGCATCGATCGCGTCGGCAACGCCGCACGCGGGATCGGGTACGAGGAGCCGCTTCTCTTCGAACGCAGTCGATCCGGACGCTCGGCCGCAGCCCTGCCGCCGCTCGACGTTCCCGCTTACGCGCCGACCGATGAGTTCGGCCCCGAAGAGCTCGCGGGGGCGCTCGACGGTCTCCCGGAGCTTTCGGAAGTGGACGTCGTGCGTCACTTTACGCGTCTCTCGACGTGGAATGCCGCAGTCGACCTCGGGCTCTACCCGCTCGGGTCGTGCACGATGAAGTACAACCCGAAGATCAACGAGAAACTCGCGCGACTCCCCGAGTTCTCGGAGGGCCACCCGCTACAACCCGAGGCGCACTCGCGCGGTTTTCTTCGGTTGTGTTGCGCGCTGGAAGAACTCCTCTGCGAAATCAGCGGCCTCGACGCGGTATCGCTCCAGCCCGCCGCAGGCGCGCAAGGCGAACTCGCCGGGATCATGATGATCCGCGCGTACCACGAAGCGCGCGGCGATTCACGCCACACGATTCTCGTTCCGGACTCGGCTCACGGAACCAACCCGGCAAGCGCTGCCTTGAACGGATACCGAGTCGTCTCCGTGCCCTCAGGTGCCGACGGGATCCTCCATCCGGACGCGGTCGCGAAAATCATGAGCCCGGACGTCGCGGGTCTGATGATCACCAACCCGAACACCCTCGGTCTGTTCGAGCGTCACATCGGCGATATCACCGAAGTCGTGCACCAGGGCGGCGGGCTCGTCTACGGTGACGGCGCGAACTTGAATGCCCTCCTCGGAATCGGCCGCCCGGGCGACATGGGCATCGACGTCATGCACTTCAACCTGCACAAGACCTTCTCGACTCCCCACGGCGGCGGCGGCCCCGGGGCGGGACCCGTCGGTGTCACCCGAGCGCTCGAACCGTTCCTGCCGACGCCGCGGATCACCCGCGGCCCCGACGGCGAACCGCGTCTCGATCGCGATCGCCCCCGAGCGATCGGTCGACTACACGGTTACTTCGGCAACGCCGGCATGTTCGTGCGCGCCTACGCCTACATCCGAACCCTGGGCCCGGACGGTCTGCGACGCTGCGCGGAAATGGCCGTCCTCAACGCGAACTACTTGCTGGCGCGTCTCGGAAAGACGTTCCACGTCCCCTACGACGGCCCGGTGATGCACGAGTGCGTTTTTTCGGACAAGTCGCTCACGCCCACCGGCGTCTCCACCTTGGACATCGCGAAACGGCTCATCGACTACGGGTACCATCCGCCGACCATCTATTTCCCCCTCATCGTAAGCGGGGCCTTGATGATCGAACCCACCGAAAGCGAGAGCCTGGAAGGGCTCGATCGCTTCGTCGAAGCGTTGCTCGCGATCGCTGAAGAAGCCGCGGAAGATCCGGAACTTCTCCGGCAAGCGCCGCACCACACGCGGCTTGCCCGTCTCGATGAGACCCGCGCAGCTCGGCAGCCGGTACTGCGGCATCGGGCGCGCTAGGAAGCTTTGCGCGCGAGACCGAGGTCGGGCCTTGGCAGCGCCCAGCCCATTCGCGGCACCGCTCCGGGTTACTCTGCAGAAACTCTCTAGGACTCGAGGCGCTCTCTCGCGATCTCGGCCCAGTGACCGGTCGGTCGCAAGCTCAGGTAGGCGCGCCAGCGTCGGCGGGCGCTGCGCCACAGCTCGAGCTTTTCGTAGAGAAGCGCGAGATTCAAATGAGCGTCGGCAAATAGCGGGTCGATTGCCGTGGCGCGCCGGTAGTGGCGCAACGCCGCCTCGTCTCGCCCGTCTTCCTCGTACAAATTCGCGACGTTGAAATGCGCCTCGAGATGCTCGGGTTCCGCTTGGATGGCAGCGAGATAATGCTGCTTCGCCGCCTCGCGTTCCCCGGTGTTGAAAAACAGCGTACCGAGGTTGCAGTACGCGTCGGCGAACTCCGGATCGAGCTCGATCGCCCTGCGGTAGGCCCGCGCGGCGGCTTCGAGATCGCAATCGGCGCGGCAGCCCTCCTCAAAGGCCAAACGGGCGCGTTCCTCCGGACTCTCCCGCTCGATGGTTCGGCGAAGACTCGCCACGGAGGGAGTTCCCTGTTGCCAGTCGAGGCACAGTTGCCCCGCATTGTCGATCGAGACTCCGTCGACCTGCAAAATCGCGTCGTCCGAATCCGCCCGGAGTGCCGCCGACGGATTGGGCAGGTGAGGCAACTGCCGCTTCGCCCAACGGATCCGCTCACGGATTCTCTGCAGCGGCACACCTCGGCGACGAAGCGCCACGATCTTCCGCAAGCCGGCGAGATCCGCGAAACCGAGTCGCAGTGGAGTGATAGGTGACGTCGGCCGCGGTAGCAGATCGCGCTGGGACCAGTAGCGCAGACGGGCTGGCGAGAGACCGAGAATGCGCGCCGCCTCGCCGATACTGTACGCGCCGGCACGGGCATTCACTTCGTGATGTTCTCGCATATCGTTTGCGCCCCCCAACGTCAAACGCGTTGCGATTGTAACCACTTCCTCACCCAATGGGACGCACAATCGATGTTTCTCGTCGACCGTTACCCGTCCGGCGCGAGAACCGTGTTGCGCGATGGTCGCCGACCATGAAAGATGTTTGTCGCGCGGATTCGCGCGCAGCAACTGAGGAAGCGCTCTTCGTGGCATTCGTACGAGTCCGAAAATCCCTTAGGATCGGCACAGTTTTGGAACTATCCCCGCAGTGGGTTCGCAAGCACCGTGAACCCCTCCGGCGCGCTCGGTAACGCGGTCGTGTCGAGCGACATCCGCCGCGGGTTCGTCGAGGCCGTCGGACGAACTCCGCTCATTCGACTGCGCAAGATCTCCGAGCGAACCGGTTGCGAGGTGCTCGGAAAAGCCGAGTTCCTGAACCCCGGCGGCTCCATCAAGGACCGTGCTGCGCGTCAGATCGTGCTCGACGCGGAAGCGCGCGGGGAACTCTCGCCCGGCGGAGTGATCGTCGAAGGTACCGGTGGGAACACGGGTATCGGGCTCGCCTTGGTCGCTCGCGCACGGGGCTACCGGAGTGTCATCGTCATTCCGGAAAACCAGAGCCAGGAAAAGAAGGACCTCTTGACCCTCTGCGGCGCCGAGCTTCACCTCGCGCCGGTCGTGCCGTACCGCGAGCCGGGAAACTACGTGCGCACCGCCGAGCGACTCGCAGAGGAGCTTCGAGCGCGTGAGCCGGGCGGCGTTCTCTACGCGAATCAGTGGGACAACCCCTCGAATCGCGAGGCGCACGAAAGGGGCACCGGACCCGAAATCTGGGAGCAATCGGGCGAGCGCGTCGACGGCTTTGTCTGCGCCATCGGAACCGGCGGAACGATTTCCGGCATCGGGGCTGCACTGCGAGCCCGCAACCCTTCCGTCGTTGTCGCGCTTTCGGATCCCGGCGGCTCGGCGATGGGCAACTACTTCGAGCATGGTGAACTCCGTGCCGAGGGCAGCTCGATCACCGAGGGCATCGGTCAGGGTCGCATGATCGGGAACGTCGAAAGTGCCGCGGTCGATCGCGTGTTCCGCATCTCCGATGCCGAAGCCCTCGAGCGGCTGTTTGAACTCCTTGCGGAAGAAGGTCTCTGCTTGGGCGGGTCGAGTGGAATCAACGTGGCCGGCGCCGAGCGGTTGGCGCGGGAGCTCGGTCCGGGGCACACCGTCGTCACGGTGCTTTGCGACCACGGGCAGCGCTATCAATCGAAGCTCTACAACCCGACGTTCCTGCGCGAAAACGGGCTACCGCGACCGAGCTGGCTCGAATGACCCGCCGCTTCGAGACCCGCGCGATCCACGCCGGACAAGAACCCGACCCGGCGACCGGCGCGACGATCACGCCGGTCTATCAGACCACGACCTTTACCCAGACCTCGCTCGGTGAAAGCCGGGGCTACGAGTACGCTCGCGGTGCAAACCCGACACGCACCGCTCTCGAGGCAGCGCTCGCTTCGCTCGAAGGCGGGTCGTTCGCGCTCGCTTACGCCTCGGGCATGGCAGCCATCGCCGGCGTGGTGCAGACGCTTTCGGAAGGTGACGAACTCGTGGTGGCCGACGACCTCTACGGCGGGAGCTACCGACTGTTTCGGGAAGTCCTGCCTCGTTCGGGGATCACGCCGCGTTTCGTCGACGCGCGGGTCGTCGACAACGTCGCGGAAGCGCTGTCTGATCGCACGCGGATGTTGTGGCTCGAAAGTCCTACGAACCCCATGCTGCGCGTGCTCGACATCGCCGCGTGCGCCGAACTCGCCCGGAAGCGCGGCATCCGGACGGTGGTCGACAACACCTTCGCCACACCTTTTCTCCAGCGCCCCCTCGAACTCGGCGCCGACATCGTCGTGCATTCGACGACGAAGTACATCGGCGGCCACTCGGACGTCGTCGGCGGTGCCGTCGTCGGCAAGGACGAGGTCCTCGGCGAGCAATTCGCGCGCCTGCGCAGCACGACCGGCGGTGTGCCGGGCCCCTGGGATGCGTGGCTGACGCTGCGAGGTCTCAAGACACTCGCGGTCCGCATGCGGCAACACGAGGAGAACGCGGCCGCGGTGGCGGCTTTTGCACGGGCCCACCCGAAAGTCGCGAAGACCCACTACCCCGGCCTTTCGGACCACCCGGGCCACGAGCTCGCACGCCGTCAGATGGACGGCTTCGGCGGCATGGTGACCCTCGAGCTCGCGGGCGGCGCCAACGCCGCGCGAGCCCTCTGCGAGGGAACCCGGGTGTTCAGCTTGGCCGAGAGCTTGGGCGGCATCGAATCGCTCATCGGCTACCCGTGGCTGATGAGCCACGCGTCGTTCAGCGAAGCGATGCGCCTCGACAAGGGAATCACCGAAGCCACGGTCCGCCTCTCGATCGGCCTCGAACACCGCGACGATTTGTGCGCGGATCTCGACCAGGCCCTGGCCGGCGTCTAGGTCGGCCGCGTCATGCGGCGGGGCACGACCCAGCGATCGAAGTCTTCGGGGCTCACACTCCCGCGGGCGAGCGCCGCTTCGCGGAGGGTCGTCCCGTCGCGCTCCGCCTGCTTCGCGATGTTGGCGGCTTCGTCGTAACCGATGTGCGGTGATAGAGCGGTCACCAGCATGAGCGACGCCTCGACCCCGGCGGCGAGGCGGTCTTTCCGCGCCTCGAGTCCGCGGACACAGTGCTCATCGAAGCTCCTGACGGCGTCGGACAGCAAGCGCAAGGATTCGAGGACAGCGTGTGCGATCACGGGCTTGCATACGTTGAGCTCGAAATTGCCCTGGCTTGCCGCAACGCTGACCGTCGTTTCGTTCCCGAGGACGCGCAACGCCACCATGATCAGCGCCTCGGCTTGCGTGGGATTCACCTTGCCCGGCATGATCGACGAGCCGGGCTCGTTTTCGGGGATCCGGATCTCCGCCAATCCCGCCCGCGGACCGGAAGCGAGCCAGCGAACATCGTTGGCCACCTTGATCAGCGAGCCGGCGAGGACCGCCAGCGCCCCTGACAACGCTGCGCACGCTTCGTGACCGGCAAGGGCCGCGAACGTATTGTCCGCCGGCTCGAAAGGGAGTCCGGTCTCTTCGGCCAACGCGCGTACGACGTCCTCTCGAAAGCGGGGGTGGGCATTGATCCCGGTCCCGACGGCCGTGCCTCCGATGGCCAGTTGCAGAAGCATCGGCTCACAGGCTCGGACAGCGTCCCGGGCGAGGCGCAACTGGGCCGCCCAACCGCTGATTTCCTGTCCGAGCGTGAGAGGCGTTGCGTCCTGGAGGTGGGTACGCCCGATTTTCACGTCGTCCCGAAAGGCTTCGGCCTTCGCTTCGAGCGTTGCGATCAGGCCGCTGAGCGCGGGTCCCAGAGATTCGCGCCAGGCGAACATTGCGGCCAGGTGCATCGCCGTGGGAAACGTGTCGTTCGTCGACTGACCGCGATTCACGTGATCATTGGGATGGACGGGCGACCGAGCACCGCGCTCGCTCCCGGCCAACTCGTTCGCGCGGTTGGCAATCACTTCGTTCACGTTGGTGTGGGTCTGCGTACCCGAGCCCGTCTGCCAGACCCGCAGCGGAAAATGCGCATCCAGCGCGCCGTCGCGAACTTCCGCCGAAGCGATGGCGATCGGAGAAGCGAGCGTGCCGGGGAGCTCGCCGAGCGCGGCGTTCACCTCCGCAGCGCTTTTCTTGAGCTGTCCGTAGGCTCGGAGGAACTCGCGGGGGAACCGATCCTCTCCGATCGCGAAGAAGTCGAGGCTGCGTTTCGTCCCCGCGCCCCAGTAGACGTCTTCGGGAACAGAGACCTCGCCCATGCTGTCGCGCTCGGTGCGATTCGCCACCAGGCGAGTCTAACGCCGTACCTCCGGCGGAAAATTGGCGAAACTAGAACGAAAGTCCGGATGCTCTATAAATAACAATGACTGTCATCATTTGCGAAGTGTCGGACGGGTGCGATAACCGATAGGGCGATGGAGATGAACAGCGAACTGAGTGATGAACTCGCCGGGCGGGGGCTGCGGGCCACCCGTCAGCGGATGGCCGTCCTCGCGACACTGCGATCGGCGGCCAATCATCCGACCGCGGGAGAAATCCACCGGCTCCTGCTGCCCGACCAGCCGAACCTCAGTCTGAAAACCGTGTATCAGACACTCGAGTCGCTGTTGGCGGTGGGTCTCGCCGATTGCGTCACCGACGGTGGCGAGCCCTACCGCTACGAAGCGAAAAGCGCCCCGCACTACCACGGCCGCTGCCGCGTCTGCGGCACGCTGTTCGACCTCCCCGCACGCCTCGACTCCCGAATTCGAGGCGAGACGCCGATCCCGGAAGGATTCGAAGTCGAGCGCATCCACGTGACGTTGGTCGGCCGTTGCCCGCGCTGCCGGGACGACTTCTAGCGGCGCTTCGGGGTACCGGTGCGACTTCTACAGGAATCGCGCGACCGCGGCCGCGGATGTGGCAGACTGAAGGGCCAGCGACGGTTTCGACCTTCGCAAGTGCCTGATTCCATTATTGGAAGTGCTTCCTAGGCTGGTGCCGGGCCCGGACTTCAAATCCGGTGGAGCCTGTGGCGACACGGGCTCGGGGGGTTCGATTCCCCTGCGCTTCCGCCAGCTCACGAAGGAGCCACGCCCCTCCGATGCCCGAGACACGCTGGCGCACCGCTGCGACAAGCGCCCTGATCATCGGCGTCGTCGGCTTGCAGTTGCAGGCCTTCGTTCCGGTCCGGTTCGGTATCGCCTTGGGAACCTGGGCCTGGCCCATCATCGACTATCCGATGTATGGCGGCGCCGTCGAGCCCGGGCCCGTCGAAGCCGCGCGACAGACCATTCGGGTCCGAACCGCAAGCGGTGAGACCCACACCTTGACGAAACGCCACCGAAGGTTGGTCGGAGCCGCGGGTGGCGGCATGTTCGGCGAGCGGTTCAGCGTTCCCATGCTTCGCGGCGAGGAGCCCGCCGCTCGCGAGCTCATCCGACGGCTGAACCGCCACCGGGACAACGACCCCTACGTCTCCGCAAGCACTGTTTTCGAGCGTTACGTGTTCGACTCGAAGGGGTTGCGAAAAACCGAGACCGAAGAACATCGGTTCGAGCTGGAGGCCCGCGGCCCGTGATGCGCGTGCGGGATCTCTTCGCAGGCTGGCAGCAGATCTGGTTCCCGGAAACGACCGCCGCCCGACTCGCTGCCTGCAGAATCTTCCTCTTCCTGTTCCAGCTGTGGATTCTCCTCTACTGGCGGGCGGGCCTGGTTCTACATCTCAATCTCGTCCGCTACGAGGATTCCTTCACCACCCCCCGGGCGCTGACGAGTCTGGCGGCGGCCCTTTTTTCCGAGGAGGCTGTGCGGACGGAAGGCGTCATGACGGCGGTGTACGTCGTGACGCTCCTCGCGGCCGCAGCGGCCGCGGTCGGGTTCTTCAGCCGATCCAGCGCGCTGATCTCGGCCTCGGGCCACGCCTTCCTCGTCTCCCACTACTACTCCTACGGCGAGCTGCACCACCCGGAAGCTGTCTTCGCGATCTGCCTGTTCTTCTTCGCCGCGAGCGACTGCGGTCGCTGCTACTCGGTGGATTCTTGGCTCGCCCGACGTCGCGGACGACCCGACACGGAGTTCGGCCCGAACGCGAACACCCGGTTCGCCCACTGGCCGCTCCTGCTCACCCAAGTGCTCCTCGGCCTGACGTATTTGGACGCCGGCTTGTCGAAGGTCTACGGCAACGGGCTCGCGTGGCTGAACGGCTCAACCCTTCAGCACTACATCCTGCGCGACGCCCTGTCCCATGGCGCACCGCTCGGCGTCTGGATGGGTCAACACGGATGGCTCGTGATCCTCGCGAGCTACGGGACACTGCTGTTCGAAATCACCTTCATCCTCGCGGTGGCGACCCGCCGGCTGCTGCCGCTTTACGCGATCTCCGGCTTGGTATTCCACGCGACCATCTTCCTCACGATGCGAGCGGATTTCTTCGAAACGATGGCGCTCTACTGCGTGTTCTCCGAACACATTCGCCCGCTGTTCCGGAGGCTTGGCGCGCACTTGAGCGCTTCGCGCCAACTCGCGTAACATGGCATCGATGCCGAAGGCACTGCACACGGCTCTGTGTCTGTTGCTGGCCACCGCCTGGCTCTCCCACGGCAGTGCGATCGCGGCTCACGGGCACGCCGTCGTTTCCGTTCCGACCGGATCGGCTGCGTTCGATGTGTCGGACGGACCGCGTGTGCCGGAGCACGGCTCCGACGAGATCGCCCCGCCCTGCGCGGTCTGCGCGCAGCATGCGAGCAGTGGCGGCCCGCAAGTACGCGAAGCGAGTATCGACTTCGAGCACCCCCCGGAGCGCCTGGCCTTCGGCTCCGAACGAAGCGATCTGGCCTTCGAAACCGTCCTCGGGGACGCCCTAAGCCCGAGACCACCGCCTCTTCTCGCAGCACACGTCTAGATCCGAAGCGACTCTTTGCTGTTTCGAGGCGTCCGCGCCTCCGAGAAAGGCCTTTTCCATGCGCACCCTGCCGCGATGCCTTGTAGGCATCACATTTTTGTGTTCCTCCGCCGCGCTCGGCGACGAAAATCCTCCCGCGGAGGACATCCCGATCGAAATCACGGTTCCGACGATCTGGGGCCAGGACGTGAAGCCGTTCGAGGGTGTTGCCGGTCGGAACGTCGTCACCGGCGACACCCTCGACCGCTCGGTTCGACCCACCCTCGGCGAAAGTCTCGAGCGAGAAGCGGGCGTCCACGCGACGTCCTACAGCCCGGGCTCGAGTCGTCCCGTCATTCGAGGCTATGACGGACCGCGCGTCCGCGTCCTTCAAAACGGCGTCGGAACTCTCGATGCGTCGACGACCAGCCCCGACCACGCCGTGGCCGTCGAACCGCTGCTGGCGGATCGCATCGAAGTACTGCGGGGCGGAGGCGCGCTCCGCTACGGCACCTCGGCGATCGGTGGCGTCGTCAACATCCGCGACGGTCGAATTCCTTCGGATATCCCAAACGGCGGGACCTCCTTTGCCTTCCGATCCGGCTACGGAAGCAACGCCGACGAACGAAACGTCGCCGGCGGCTTGCGACTCGGCGCCGGCCATTTCGCGGTCCACGCCGAGGGGTTCCTGCGCGAGACGCACGACCTCCACCTCTCGGGCGACGCCATCGAGAACACGGATGTCGAGGACAACCGCGGCGGTTCTATCGGAGGCTCGTTCATCTGGGAAAACGGGCACGTCGGTGCGTCGTTCAGCGGTATCGAAAGCAACTACGGGCTCGGCGGCGACGAGGACATTCGAATCGATCTCGACCAAGAGCGCTTCGACGTGGCCGGTGAGCTGCGCGGCGATTTCGGCCTGTTTCAATCCGTGAACTTCAGCGGGGCCTTCGGCGACTATGAGCACACCGAACTCGAAGGGGCCGACGTGGGCACGGTCTTCGAGAACAGAGAATTCGAGGGCCGGGTCGAGTTGCGCCATCGCCACATCGGAAATCTCGAAGGCGTGTGGGGCGTGCAGTGGAACGAGCGAGAGTTCGAAGCGATCGGCGAAGAGGCGTTCGTTCCGAAGACCGATACGCGCCAATGGGCCCTCTTCGCAGTGGAGCAATACGCCCTCGGACGCCATTTCGCCCTCGAAGCGAGCGGGCGATTCGAATACACCGACCACGACCCGGAGAGCGAAGGAAGTCAATCTTTCTCGACCCTGAGCGCGTTGGTGGGAGCGTCTTACCGCCCGCTGCCGGGCTACGTATTCGGAATCAACCTCGGCCGCACCGAGCGTACGCCTTCCGTCGAGGAGCTGTTCTCAAACGGCCCGCATCTGGCGACCAGCGGCTTCGAGATCGGCGACGCGAGCCTCGACCCCGAAGTCGGCTGGTCGATCGACGTGTCGGCCAAGAAGGACGCCGGGCGATTGCGCGGTGCGCTCAACCTGTTCTACACGCGCTTTGACGACTTCATCTTCCAGGAACTCACAGGGGACATCGAGGACGAGCTCCCAGTGAGGCGGTACGTCCAGCGCGACGCGAACATCTACGGCGCCGAACTCGAGCTGCTCCTTGAAGCGTTCCAGACGAGGTATGTGCTGGGCCTCCTCGACTTCCACTGGGACTACGTCCGTGCGGGCGAACGCGGCGGCGGATCGTTGCCGCGCATCGCTCCGATGCGGGTGCGGATCGGTGCGGAAGCGCGCAATCCCTGGGTCGAAGGGCGCGTCGAGTTTGTCCATGTATTCGCCCAGGACCGGACCGCAGCGCTCGAAACCCGAACCACCGACTACAGCTTGATCAATGCGAGCTTGACGTTTCGGCCTGTCCCGCACCGCCACGATCTGCGAATCATCTTGCAGGGGCGGAATCTGAGCGATCAGCGGGCGCGCAATCACATCTCGTTCTTGAAGGACGAGATTCCCCTGCCGGGGAGGGACATTCGCGTACTGGTCGCGTTCGATTACTGAGGCGGCGCGCTACCAGTCGCCCGATTCGGGCGGTTGGTAGTCCGCGACCTCATCGTGTGCTTCCTCGGTCAGCCAGGAGGCCGCGAAGCGCTTGAGGACCTGATAGGCGAGCCACAGGCGCTCGTCTACATCGGGCTCGAGAAGCGCTTCCGCCGCGGCGGTCGCTTCCTCCGACAGTGCGAGCTTACCCATGGAGCGCGAGGGGCCTTACGACGCCTCGCCGATCCGATCGCAAACGTCCTGACCGCTCTTCGAGAGCCAGGACGCCTTGTGACGTCCGATCAGAGACAGGGCCGCCAGCAGACCTTGATGGCCTAGGCCTTCGAGGATGCTCACGAAATGATCTTGGGCCGCGCGCAGCATGTGCTGAGCTTCGTCGATCTTGCGATGGGCTTCGCTCAGGAGTTGCTGGTCTTCTTGAATCTTCTCTTGGGTCGCCATGACTGTCTCGTCGGCCGACTCGCACCCAAACTTTTGCACGGAGTTCAGCGCTCGACGAACCGGCAGACTTTTATCGGGGAGCGGCAATTTTCGGCCTGGGCGGGACACGCCGGCCTGCATCGCGGGCCCTCCGCCAGCGCGGTTCGGGTTTGCGGGTCCGGAGCCGCGCAGCTCAGGGGGTTGAGCGCCCGGGAGCCTCCGCGATGCAGGCGCAGCCTGTTGCGCGGGAGTGAGCCAAACATCGACCGGGAGGGTCAATCCTTGCCGCCCGGAACGGGAGTTCCCAATCCATCCACATCAGCCGAACCCGTCGAGAGCTCCCGGAACCGCGTGGGAAGAGAAGAAGACCCAAAGCGTCTCTTTGAAAATCTCCTCCTCGGAGAGGCCTTCCTGCTGGCACCAGCGCAACCGGAAGGGATGCACCAGCGCGAAGAACGTGCGCACGATGGCGCGGGTGGAAGGCTCGGGCTTGCAATGCCCTTGTTCCTTGCAACGGTTCACGATCCAGCCGGTGAAGCGGAGCACGTCCTCGTTCCGAACGGCGTCCTGCAGGTACTCGGGAACGTCCTCCGGGAAGCAAACCTGGACGGCGAGCCGACCGTAGCGGCGGACCTGTGCGAAGCCTCGCTCCGCCCACCGCACCATCATCTCCCGACCGTCTTCGAGCTTCTGGATCTTCTGGGCGTCTTCGTACACTTCGAGCGCCATCTGCTCGACGACTTCCCGGACGAGGGCGTCGCGCCCCGGATAGTGCCGGTAGAACGTCGAATTGCCGATGCCAGCAGCTTCGGTGAAGTCCCGTAGATCTGCGTCCCAGCCTTTGTCGGCGAGCACGTCGATCGCGCAGTCGCGGATGCGTAGTCGGGTCAGCTCCGCCCGGGTGGACCCCGGGTTCGTCTTGCGCAACGCGGCGTTTTCGCGCTCGAGTTCTTCGATCCGCTGCTCGAGTTCCCGTCGGTTGGGGCGGGTCACCATGTATTGTTGCCTCAGTCCGGGTTCCACCCGCCGATTCTGCGCGACGGGCCGCCGGAATGGAAGCCCGTCGGGTCAGTAGGATTTCGGGAGGCCCAGGACCCGCTCGGCCAGGTAACAAAGAATGAGCTGCGGGCTGACCGGCGCCAAGCGGTGGATCAACACTTCGCGGAGATAGCGCTCCACGTGATGCTCCTTGGCGTAGCCCATCCCCCCATGGGTCATCACGGCATTGGTGCACGTTTCAAACGCCGCTTCTGCGGCGAGGTATTTCGCGGCGTTCGCTTCGGCGCCGCACTCCTCGCCGAGGTCGTAAAGCCCCGCCGCCTTCATCACCATCAAGTTCGCCGCTTCGAGCGCTGCCCAGTTCGCGGCCAACGGATGCTGAATGCTTTGGTTTTGCCCGATCGGGCGATCGAACACGACCCGCTCGCGGGCGTAGTTTGTCGCCCTCTTGAGGGCGACCCTCCCGAGCCCGACGAGGCCGGCCGCGATCAAGATGCGCTCGGCGTTGAGCCCGGACAAGAGGTAGCGAAAACCGCGGCCCTCCTCGCCGATGCGGTGTTCGACGGGGATCGGCAACCCCTCGATAAACAGCTCATTGGAGTCGACTGCGTTCCGACCCATCTTCTCGATCTTCCGCACGTCGACGTACTCGCGATCGAGATCGGTATAGAAGAGCGACAGGCCGTCGATCGGTCGCTCCGTTTCTTCGATGGGTGTGGTCCGCGCGATCAGGAGAATCTTGTTCGCGACCTGGGCCGTCGAGATCCAGACCTTCTCTCCGTGGACGATGTAGTGGTCGCCGTCGCGAACGGCGCGCGTTTTCAGGCGCGTCGTGTCGTGGCCCGTGTTCGCTTCCGTGACGCCGAAGCACGCGATGTCGTCTCGGCGGATGATGCGCGGCAGCCACGCTTTCTTTTGTTCTTCGCTCCCGTGATGGACGATCGGCGATACGCCGAAGATGCCGATGGCGACGGCGGAGACGCCACTGTTCGCCGCGCCCGATTCCGAAATCGCTTGAACCACCAGCGCCGCTTCCGTCGTACCGAGGCCGCTGCCGCCGTAAGCCTCGGGGATCGCGGTTCCAATCCAACCGCCGTCGGCGAGGGCACGGCAGAGCTCTTCTGGGAAACGCCCATCGGCATCGCGATCGAGCCAGTACTGATCATCGAAGCGAGAGCACAATTGGAGCACGCTCTCCCGAATCTGCTGGTGTTCTTCGCTGAGCCAGAGGTTCACGGGCGCTCCTTCCCTCGATGAAGCCTCGCGCGATCGCGGCGAGGGCAACCGTGAGAATCTTGGGTTCTCGCTTCGAATACAAGGCCTCTTGTGGTCCAATTGCCCAATGTCAGCCGGCGACGCGTTGTTTTTCGAGCCGATCCGTTGAGCTTTCAGGTCACCGTCGAGCCGCTGGGCGAGATCCTCGAGGTCGAAGAAGGCCAGACCATCCTCGACGCCGCCTTGCGGGCGGGCGTCGCCCTCCCCTACGCGTGCAACCACGGCCTCTGCGGCACATGCAAGGTCGACGTCCTCGAAGGCGAGGTCGAGCACGGCGAGGCTTCGGCTTTCGCGTTGATGGACGTCGAGCGCGACGAGGGGAAGTGCCTCACCTGTTGCGCCCGGCCCCGAAGCGACCTCGTGATCGAGGCCGATGTCGAAGAGGAGCCCGACGCGCAACGGCATCCGGTGGCGGACCACCGGGCAACCGTCGTCGAGATCAGCGATCTGACCCCGACCGTGAAACGCGTACGGCTCGAAACGGAACGCCCCTTGGCGTTCCAGGCGGGGCAGTACATCAACCTGAGGGTGCCGGGGGACGAGGTACCGCGCGCCTTCTCCCTGGCCAACGCCCCGGGCGAGGCGCAGCTCGAGCTGCAAGTGAGGCTGGTTCCCGGCGGCAAGGGCACGACCTGGATTCACGAAGAGCTCGCCGCCGATACCTCGGTCTCCTTCACGGGCCCCTTGGGCCGATTCTTCGTGCGCCGAAGCCTCCCCGGAAAGCGACTGTTTCTCGCCGGTGGGTCTGGGTTGTCGAGCCCGAAGTCGATGATTCTGGCGCTCCTGGCCGCGGGGGAGTCCGCGCCGATCGAGTTGATCCACGGGGTGAGAACGAGGGAGGAACTCTACGACGACGAGCTGTTCCACGACCTCGCCGCGGACCATGAGCACTTTACCTACACCCCCGCGATCTCCGACACGGCAGGCGACGGCTTCGCGGGTGCGCGGGGGATGGTCCACGAGGTCGCGGACGAGCGCTTCGGTGGTCGCTTTGAGGACATGGTGGCGTACCTCTGCGGTCCCCCGCCGATGATCGATGCCTGCTTGACGACCCTGATGCGGGGGCGGTTGTTCGAGGAAAGAATCTTCACCGAGTCTTTTTTCACCGCCGCCGACGCCGAGCGTCCGCCTAAGCGGAGTGCGCTCTTCAAGAAGTTCTGACCGATATTGATCATTTGAGCACATGAAACCGACGAAACAACTGGAGCGTCGCCCGCGGTCGGAACGCAGCTTGCACAGCAGATGCTGGGTCGACCTACTCTTCGGGAGAGCGATGGGGCAAACTTCGGGGGTGCCGGCTGTGTCCCAGCGGGGAAGACATTCAGAACCGACCGAACGCCGCTACGTCCGGGTGACCGGAGAGCGCCGGGGCTTCGTCGAGTTCGAATTTTCGGTGGGAGACCCCAGCGTGGCGCTCGAGATGATCCTTCCCGCCGAAGCCTTCCGGGAGTTCTGTCGGGAAAACCGGGTGCGGTTCCTACGGGAGAGACGAGACGATGTCGATCGAGATTAAGACGGCGACCACGGAGCCGCTCCGCACGACCTTTGATCATTTACGGGATCGGCTCGGCGAGGGGAAGACCCCGAGCCGCTATCAGGAAGCCGTCTTCGACCTTCAGGCGACGCTCAACTTCCACTACCGCCCGACTTGGGCGCCGGATTCGGCGCTGTACGATCCGGGGCTCACCGCGATCCGGATGGATGATTGGGATCAGCTCACCGACCCGCGCCAGTACTACTACGCGACCTACGTGATGGCCCGGGGGCGTCAACAGGACTCGCAAGACAAGAACTTCAGCCTCGTCGAGGACAAGAAACTCTTGGCGGGGCTCGACGCCGACGGGCGAGAGCGCTTGACGGAACTCACCGTCCCCCTCCGACACGCCGAATGGGGCGCCAACCAGGTGAACGTCTACATCGCAGGCTACGGCTCGGGCGCGGCGATGACATCGGCCGCCACCTTCCAGGCCTTCGATCGTTTGGGGAACGCGCAGTACCTTTCTCGCCTGGGGCTTCTGCTGGGAGACGGAGCCCCCGACGCGCTCGGTGCCGCCAAGAGCGCTTGGCTTGCGGCCCCCCACTGGCAACCCTTGCGTCGGCTCCTCGAGGATCTCCTCGTCGAGAAAGACTGGTTCGAGGCCCACCTCGTGCAGAACTTCCTGCTCGACGGCTTGCTGCACCCCACGATCTTCGAAGACTTTTCGGATGCCCTGGCACCCCGGGGCGGCCTCGCCTTTCCGCTGCTCACCGAATTCACCGTGGCTTGGTTCTCCGAGTCGGTGCGTTGGACGGACGCCGTCCTGAAGCGAGCGGCGGCGGAGAGCGAGGACAACGCTCGGCAGTTCACCAGCTGGGCTGCGAACTGGACCCCTCGGATACGCGAGGCGGTAGCCCCGTTGGCGGAGCTGGCGCTGGGAGAAGCCGGCGAGGCCTGCCTCGAGGAGAACTTGGGCGCCCTGAAGAAGCGGGCCGAGAAATGTGGGATCGAGGTTTCGTGATGGCGGACAAGGTCTTCATTGCGCTTCAGAACACCGACGACGCGAGGCCGTTGGTCGAGGCGATCCTCGAGGACAACCCGAGTGCCGAACTCAGCGAGCTTCCGGCGATGCTGAAGATCGACGCCCCGGGCCGCCTCGTCGTGCGACGGGACACCGTCAGCGAGAAGAGCGGACGCGATTTCGACCTGCAGGAGATTCACCTGAATTTGATCTCGCTCTCGGGAAACATCGATGAGAGCGACGACGAGTTCGTATTGGCCTGGCACACGGAGTAACGATGGCAACCAAGCGGCTTCCCCTTCGCGAGAAATATCAGCACCTGACCCGCGGGCTCGACTGGGAGACGACCTACCGCTCGATGGACGAGGTCTTCCCGTACGACACCTACGAGGGGATCAAGATCAAAGATTGGGATCGCTGGGAGGACCCCTTCCGTCTGACGGTGGACGCCTACTGGAAGTACCAGGCCGAGAAGGAACGCAAGCTCTACGCCATCCTCGACGCTTTCTCACAGAACAACGGCCACCTGAACCTTTCGGACGCCCGCTACCTCTCCGCGGTGAAGCTGTGGATCCAGGGGATCACCCCCCTCGAGTACGGCGCGCATCGAGGCTTCGCCCGCATGGGGCGCGCGTTCCGCGGCGCCGGAGCGCGCGTCGCGTGTCAGATGCAGTCGATCGACGAGCTGCGCCACGCCCAAACCCAGCTCCACGCCTTCAGCCACTACAACAAGTACTTCAACGGCATGCACCAATGGGTGCACATGCGCGACCGCGCCTGGTACCTCTCGATTCCGAAGTCTTTCTTCGAAGACGCGATGACGGCGGGACCCTTCGAGTTCGTCACCTCGATCTCGTTCGCCTTCGAGTACGTCCTGACGAACCTCCTCTTCATGCCCTTTGTGTCCGGCGCCGCCCACAACGGTGACATGGCCACCACGACCTTCGGGTTCTCGGCGCAGTCCGACGAATCCCGCCACATGACCCTCGGCCTCGAGGTCGTGAAGTTCATGCTCGAGCAGCACGAAGACAACGTGCCCATCGTCCAGGGCTACCTCGACAAGTGGTTCTGGCGCGGGTACCGCCTCCTGGTCCTCGTGGGGACCATGATGGACTACATGCTGCCGAAGAAAGTGATGTCCTGGCAGGAGGCCTGGGAGATCTACTGGGAGGAGAACGGAATCGCCCTCTTCCACGACTTGGGCCGCTACGGGATCGAGCTTCCGAAGCACCATGAGGTTGCGACGAAGGAAAAAGGCCGCGTGACCCATGAAGCGTGGGCGACGCTCTATTCCTTCCGCAACGCCACGGGCTTCCACAGCTGGATTCCGGAGACCCATGAGCTCGACTGGATGTCCGAGAAGTACGGGAGCCTCTTCGACGAGCTCTACCGACCGCGGCTCGAGCACTGGCGCGGGCTCGAAGAAGCTGGCACTCCCTTCTTTGGTAACGTGCTGCCCCTGGTCTGCCAGACTTGTCAGATCCCCGATTTCTTTACCGAGCCCGACGACCCGCGCAAGCCGTGCGTGCGCGAAACGCAGTACCGCGGCATGCACTTCACGTTCTGCTCCGACGGCTGCAAAGACATCTTCGAGAACGAGCCTGAGAAATACGTCCAGGCCTACATTCCGCCCCAACAGATCTACCAGGGCAACTGCGGCGGGGCGAAGGACATCGCCGAATACGCGAAGTGGCTGGCGCTCGAGATGGGTGTCGACACCGGCGGATTCGAGGGCTCGCCGGATGCCGAAAACTGGAAGCGCTGGCGCGGCGGCGAAGCTTCTGGCGAAGGCGCGGCGGCGTAGGCGCGGAGCGATGGCGGTCAAGCACCTCGGCGATTCGTACGATTTCCCGCCGGCGAACGCCGTCGAGAACTACGGCGGCGCCATCAATCTCTACTTCGTCTGGGAGGACCACCTCCTCTTCACCTGCCCGATGGCGGTCCCCGTGCCTCCGGACATGCCCTTCCGCATCTTTGTGTCAGATGTCATGAAGCTCTGTTACGCGGCGCATCCGGATTTTGAGAAGATCGACTGGGCCGCCGTAGAATGGACTCACGAAGGGCAGGACTGGAAACCGGATTTCGACGCTACCCTTGTCGAGAACGGTTTGCACCATATGTCCTACTTTAAGTTCCGCACCCCGGGCCTCGAGGGCCTGGACGATCGAAAGATCTGAGAGGAGAGACCATGGCCGAATCACGCGCAGCGGCGATCACCCGCGACCTCATCAAGGCGTTCAACGACATTGTCGCCAAACACAACATCACCCATGCGGAGTATCGCGCGGGGATCGATTTCATCGGCGAAGCGGTCGCCAAGGGCGAGCAATCGTTGCTCCCCGACGCGTTCCTCGAGGCCGACGTCGTCGCTCACGATGCTCTGGCACAGCAGGGAACGTTCAGCCAGGTGCTCGGGCCCTACTACCTGCCGGATGCTCCCTGGCTCGAGAACGGCCAACTTGCGAGTGCGGATGAGCCCGGCGACCGCCTGGTGTTGCACGGCATCGTGCGGGGTACCGACGGGAAGCCGCTCGAGAATGCGGTTCTCGATTTCTGGCAGTGCGACGCGAAGGGCGCCTACTCGAACTTCAACCCCGGCACGAAGGACGGCAATCTGCGCGGTCGGATGAAGAGCAACAAGGACGGCAGCTACGAACTCCATACGGTGGTTCCCGCCGCCTACACGATCCCGCATGAAGGTCCGACGGGCAGGCTCCTGAATGAGCTGGGACGGCACCCCTGGCGCCCGGCCCACATCCACCTGCTCGCCTCTCACGATGGCTTCCGGCCGCTCACGACGCAGATCTACTTCGAGGGCGATCAGTACCTCGATTCGGACGCGGTGGGAGCAGCTCGGCCGGAGCTTTCCATCGCGCTCAAAGGCGGCGGAGACAAGACGGCCGAGTTCGATATCGAGCTCGAAGCCGCGTGAAACCCACACACGACGGCGTCCCTGAACGGCGCCGTCGTGTATCGCCCCCTAGCCTCGGCCCGCTCGCTCTCGGTAGGCCGCCATCCCGAGCTTCCGATCCGGAGGCGTCGGCGGATCGTCGGGCTTCGGCTGAAGCTCCGGGGGATAGCACGCGAGCTTCTGATCCGTCGGTTGTTCGCGGAAGTTGAGCTGCCGCGCGTTTACCCGCTGCGCGGGGACGAGATTGCCCTCTTCGTCGGAGTCGATATCCCACCACCACTTCTTCACGGGGTTGATCCGGCCGTTCCCGACCTTGTCATCGAGCTTCGCGATCCACTCGCGTGTGAAGGGCAGCTTCATCGCCGACCACAAGAACGGACGCTCCGGGAGGATGCCCTCGAGGTTAAACGGGCAGGTCTTCATGCAGCGGCCGCACATCGATCCCGAAGAGTTCGTGATCCGGTAACGCGCACACTTTTCGACATCGGGTTTCCAGATCTCATACCCGTTGAACATGATCTTGTCGCCGAAGGGAATCGCCGAGGTCGGGCATTCCCGCGCGCACTTGTTGCAGCGATTGCAGAAATCCTGCAGTCCGAAATCGATCGGCATGTCGGGCGCGAGCGGCATGTCCGTCGTAATGATCCCGGACTTGAAGCGAGGACCGACAAAGGGGTTCAGCACGAGTTCACCGATCCGGGCGAGCTCGCCCAGACCCGCGAGCAGAATGAGCGGGATGTGCAGAACGTCCTGATCGATCACGCTGTGGCCCCGAGCCGAGAAGCCCAGCCGGCGCAGTTGATCCGCGACGACGCCGCCCACGAGCTGAGCCCGCATGTAGGCGCGCATGCTTTGCGCGCCGGAGATCCAGTCGTCGCCGCTGCCGCCCTCCATCGTTTCGTAGCCCTGATCGACCAGGATGGCGATGCCATACTTGTGGTAGGGCTTGATCTCCGAACCGTCGGTGTCGTGGGAATACCACGCGTAGTCGGGCACCTCACAAATCCCGACCATATCAGCGCCCATATAGTGGAGGGCCGCCTTCACCATCTTCGCGTTCTTCACCGGATCGTCGTAGCCGGGCGCGATCTCGTGCGCCTCTTTCCCGTACTGAAGCGGCACCATGCCGCCGAGCACCGGGATCATCGCGTGCCCAAACGGCGATTTGGTGATCATTCGAAAGTTGTCGAGCTCGTGCTTCGCCTTGTCGCCGAGATCTCCGATCGCCGCGCGCAAGAACATGTCCGCACGCTTCGGATTGCGTTTCACCTGCTCGGGCTCGATGTGCGTGGTGGGCTTCTCGACCCGGTCGACCTTCTCCATCGGGTAAAGGCCCATGTGAAACGGTCGGTCGCGGAAGAGCCGGCCTTGATAACCGGCCCGCGCGCCCCCGTAGCCGAGCCACCAACCGGGACCGTGCGCCTTCCATCGTTCCGCAACGTCGCGTCGCGCGAGGGCTCCGTCTGGCTCGAGGGCGAGGGTTGTGGTCACGGCGACGACGCCGAAACCCGCGCCGAGATACGGGCTCACCACGTCGCCAGCGTCGCCCAGCTCCCCGAGTCCGGAGGCCAGTAGGAGAGCCTCGAGATCGACCTCTGTCGCGGTGCCCGTATGCAACGTCGCGTCGTAACCGAGAAAGCGCAGGTAGTTGGAGACGACGGCCCCCACCTCGGCTGCTCGGAGCGCTGCGCGCTGCGCTTGGGTTCCGACGATCCAGGGACCGCCGGGCTCGTCCGGATCGGGACGGCGCGTGTACTCCGCGAGGATGACGAGTGACGAGACGTGCGACGAGAGATCATCGGTGGCCTGCTGCTCTCGCGCCCACGCACCCCGACCCTCACGGACACTCGCTTCGGCCATCACGTTCTCGGCAGAGCCCGCCGCATATTCCTGCGACACAGCCAGGGCGAGCGACTCGTTCACAATCGGATCGGCGAGGATGGCTCGTGACGGAAGCCCGCAGACACCGGCCATGCTGGCGTCGAGGTAGTAGCAAGCCGCCTTCAGGTGGGCAGCGCGTTCTCCTGGGTCCTCGGGAATGGGACCGGTTTTCGGCGCCACCGGGCCGCGACGCATCCGGTCCATGATGTCGATGTAGGTACGCATCGAGTTGGCGAGTGCTGCCGGGTTCTCCGGGTCCTCGATGGAGAGTGCCGGGCGCCGCTTCTCAATTCGCGAGGCGCCTCCGTCGTCCGGGAGGCGGGCCAGGCGTTCGAGCGGATACGGACCGAGATGGACCGGACGTTTTCGATGAGAGAACATGCGCATGAGCGAAAACCTAGTCGGCGGCGGAAAACGAGACCACGGCGGCGCCGGCACCGTACGTTGGACCGTAGGCCAAAACCTCGGCGCGCTCGAAGACGCCGCCCAGGGCTCCCAACACGAAGGCCAGGTGCTTCAGGCCCATGTCGACTCGCGCGGCGCCGCAGTAGTCGTCCCAGAGCGACTCGAGTTCCGCGAGATCTCGTTTCTCGAGAAGCGCGAGCACCCGGCGATTCCAGTCGTCGTCTCCGCTCGTCGCCACCGCGTCGGAACGGATCTCGATCGCCTCCCGGTAGAGCGTGCCGGACAGGCCGCCTACCCCGACGACCACCACGCTTTTTTCGCCCTCCGCTGCGGCTTCGCGCACGACTGCGCCGATGCGGCGGGTCATCTCCCGATCGTGATAGAGATTGTTCGACGTCATCCCGAAGGTGAAACGGTCGGCCGGGTCGAGAAAATGGGCCGCGACCAGGGTGCCCGTGTCGATGGGAAACGCGTCGTAGTCCACCGCACGCGACCGCACCGTTTCCCGGTTCGCGATCGCCAAGCACCGCTCGGCGAACGCCTTGTCGACGCGCAGCGAGAACGGGATTTCGCCGAACTCGTGCCAGGTCTCGTCGACGTGCACACCCGAGACTTCACCCCGGGTTTGCCAGAGCTGATCGAGGACCGCGAGCCACTGCGTCGAATACACGACGACCACGTCCGGCGCGAGCTCGGCGCAGCGTCGCCCGGCCTCTTCCATCCCCGAGGCGAGTGCCTGCCACGGCGGGTTGTCACGCTTCAGCAGCGGAAGCGGAGAGCCGGGCAGGAGAAAGGCTCCGACGACGCTCACGAGCGGAGATCCCATTCCATCACGGCGTTCCCTGTACCGATGACAGTTCCGTAACCGTGGAGCAAAGCGGGAATCTCCGGGTAGCCCATGGCGGAGAACATCCAGGTGAAGGCGCCGGACTTGATTTCGGCGAAGGCCTCTTCGATAAATTGCGGCAACACCCGGAAAACCTCACGGGTCTTGCCGGCGCGAAGCATCTCAATGATGCGCATATCCCACTGATATCCGGCGTAGCTCTGCGGATGCTCCTTCGACATGTCTTCCGGAATGTCCGGTTCTTCGTGAAAGTGGTAGTGACAGAGGGTGTTCGACGCGAGAAGCACCGCGCGCCGCCCGGTGCGCTCGATCGCTCGGCGCGTCGCGCGCCCCAGGCGATCCATCTCCTCGAGCCCTTCGTCGAGAGTGAGGTAGTAGGGTGAGTTGTTTGCGGAGATTCCCACGACGGGAATGTCCCACTGCGGCCGCATCATGTGGAGCGTCGTGATCGTGCCGTAGTCCACCCGAAATTTCGGGTTCCGCATCATCTTCGCGAGAAGCCCCTCCCGCGAAGCCTCTTCACAGCAGGCCTCGGCGAGTTCGACATCGACCTCGAGATCGAAGGTGTACCGGAAGATGTTCGGAAAGATGGGATCGACGGACTTTCCCGACAGTTCGCGCACGCCGAGAAAGTGGTGCCCGACGTTCGTGATCCAGTGCGGGGAATGCACGAGGAGGACGTCGGGCCGGATCTCCTCGAGGCTCTTGCGCGCGCGTTCGTAGGCCCAGCGCAGCGGCTCCCAACCGCCCCCGGAGCGCGGCTCGTTCTGCGGGGGGTTCTCCCCGTAGACCAGGTGCGGCGGATGGGGAGCCAGAAAGCCCGCGAGGATTTCTCCGTGTGACATGGTGTTCCTCCGGTCATCGACCGCTAGGTCTCGAGCGCGTCGGACAGGACGGCCAGTGCGTTGAGCGCACGGGCGTAGCCGGCGTACGGCGCGGTCTGGATCAGGGCTTCGACGATCTCATCGCGACCGACACCCACACGGAGCGCCGAGAGCGAGAACTTCCGCAGCTGACTCTCCAAGCCAATCGCCGCGAAGCAGCACAGCGCGCAGAGCAGACGTTCGCGGCGCGTCAAACCCGCGCGAAGCCACAAATCCCCGTAGGCCGTCTGGGTCGCCAGTTGGTAGAGCGGCGACGTGATCGGATTGTCCGGCGACGCGTACCCCTGCTTCCCTCGATCGCCGTGCACTTCCGCGATGAAGTTCTCGCCCCGCGCCTCGAGGCTTGCGAGGCTCTCCTCGTCCGCGGGTTCTTCCGGAAGCGAGATTCCGCGCTCCTCGAACTCCTCCTCCGCCAAGCCCAACGCGACTTCGCTGGCTTCGAAGCCCCCGTAGAGCCCCGCGTGGATCAAGACTTCCACCAATGCCCGAGGATTGAGGCCCGCGTCGAGGGCGGCCGGAATCATCCGCCGAAGTTCGTCGACGCGCCCGAGAGCGCAGCTCGCGGAGAGGGCGCAGAGCGCGCGATCGGGAAGGCCCAACCCGTCGCGGCCCCAGATCGCACCGTAGACGTAGTCCGTCGTGTAGCGCTCGAAGCCGACGGGTCGCGCCACCGAAGCGCTGGCGACGCCGAGCTTCGCGCGGATCTCGCGGCCGCGCTGGCGGAGTTGTTGTCGATTCATCCTCGGGCTTCCTCCTGGGTGGTCGATGGGCAAGTCCGTTGGCAACGGGCAAAGGAACGGTCGCACGCCATGGTGTCGTGGCCCCTCGAACGGCAGCGCGTTCGGATTCGCGTGCACGACGCCTCGCAGGAGTCCCCCGACGCGCAGGATTCGAGGCACGCTCGGAGCTCCTCGACGCAGATCCCGCCGGAGTCGCGCGTACATCCGCGAAAAACCGTCTGGCAGCGCGGTTCGCAAGTCGATCGACCGGATGATGAACCACCGGGCGCCGGTGCGCAGCCGAGGGCGACCAGGACGCACAGGACGCCGCGACCGAAAAGACGGTACCCGCCCCGCGCACTCACACCGCTTCGAGGGCTATGGCTATGCCCTGGCCGACGCCGATGCACATCGTCGCCAGCGCGAGCTTTTCTCCCCGCTCCTTGAGCTCGAGCGCCGCGGTCCCGACGATGCGCGCGCCGGTCATTCCGAGCGGGTGTCCCAAGGCGATGGCGCCACCGTTCGGATTGACGTGCTCGGCGTCGTCCGGGAGGCCGAGCTCGCGCAACACCGCAAGGCCCTGACTCGCGAACGCCTCGTTGAGCTCGATCACGGAGAAATCCGAGGGCTTTAAAGACAGCCGCTCGCAGAGCTTTTGCGTCGCCGGCGACGGCCCGATGCCCATGACGCGCGGAGGGACACCCGCCGCCGCGCCGCCCAACACCCGCGCGATGGGCGTGAGCCCGTGCTTCGCGGCGCCGGCCTCTGACGCCACCACCAACGCCGCCGCGCCGTCGTTCACGCCCGAGGCATTTCCCGCGGTGACAGTGCCCGGTTGTCGGAAAGGCGTCGGCAGCTTCGCCAGCTGTTCGGCCGTCGTGTTCGGTCGCGGGTGCTCGTCGCTGTCCACCACACGCGGCTCTCCTTTTCTGACCGGAACCGTTACGGGGGTGATCTCCAAGGCGAGTCGGCCCGAGCCCGCGGCGCGTCCCGCCTTGTGTTGAGAACGAAGGGCGAACGCGTCTTGGTCGGCGCGGGAGACGGCAAAATCTTCGGCGACGTTTTCCCCCGTCTCGGGCATCGAGTCGACCCCGTACTGCTTTTTGAGCACCGGGTTGATAAAGCGCCAACCGATAGTGGTGTCGTAGATCTCGGGATTTCTCGCGAAGGCCGTCTCGGCCTTGGGCATCACAAAGGGAGCGCGTGACATGCTCTCGACTCCCCCGGCCACGGCGAACTCCGCTTCGCCGGCGCGAATCGCCCGCGCGGCGGTCAGCAGCGCATCCATCCCGGATCCGCACAACCGGTTGATCGTTCCGCCGGGAATATTCTCCGGTAGTCCGGCCAACAGCAGTGCCATGCGCGCGACGTTTCGATTGTCTTCCCCCGCCTGATTCGCGCAGCCGTAGAGCACGTCGTCGAGAGCTTCCCAGTCGACGCCCGGATTGCGCTCGAGCAGTGCGCGCAGCGGGATCGCGGCGAGGTCATCCGTACGCACCGAAGACAGCACACCACCAAAACGGCCAATGGGGGTGCGGATGTAGTCGCAAATGAAGGCTTCCGGCATGGCATTCTCCAGAGGGCTAGCGAGACGCTTCGCTCCGCGCGTGGAGCTCGCGAAGAACTCCGAGTTCCTCGGGGCTCGCCGGCGGCGTCTCGGCGAGATCGCTTGCGAAGCGAACGTCCCAACCGACGGTTTCGGTGACCGCCTCGCGCGTCACGCCGGGGTGAAGCGAGGTCACGCAGAATTCCTTGGTCTCCGGATCGGGCTCCCAGAGCGCCAGGTCCGTGATGAGGCGCGTCGGGCCGGCCGTGGTCAGGCCGTGTTCTCGGCGGTCTCGTCCACCGCGGCCGTGTCCCATCGACGTGACGAAGTCGATTTCGCGCACGAAGCCTCGGGTCGACTGCTTCATCGTGATGAAGATCTCATGGCAACACGAAGCGATCTCGGGAGCACCGCCGCCGCCGGGAAGACGCACGCTCGGGCTCGCATAGGGACCGACAACGGTCGTGTTGATATTGCCAAAGCGGTCGAGCTGCGCCGCCCCGAGAAAGCCCACGGTCACGTGCCCGCCCTGCAACCAGTAGCGAAACATCTCGGGGACCGAGACCGTCGTCAGAGCCGTGTCACACAGCTCCCCGTCGCCGATCGAAAGCGGCAGAACGCGGGGCTCGGTCCCGATGGTTCCGCTTTCGTAGATCAGGGTGATTCCCGGCGCGTGCGTCAACCGCGCGAGATTGCACGCCGCTGACGGCGCGCCGATGCCGACGAAGCAGACATCGTCGGATGAAAGCGCCCGCGCGGCGGCGATGGTCATCATTTCGTTCGGCGTCGCGTCGCTCACGAGCGAAGTCCGCGCACGCGTTCTGCGAAGACCTCGGGCCCGACCTCCAGAACATGCTCTTCCATGTACCGGCGGAACGCGTCCCGGTCGGAAGCCACCTTGTCCCACGCGACGTAGGCCGCGTTGTCGCGGTCGTAATAGCCCCGCGCGTAGGACGGGTGGGCACCGCCGGGTACGCAAACGATCGCGCCGACACAAAACCGGGGCAGCACGCACGCGTTCGGATGCAGTTCATCGAACTCCTCGACGATTTCCTCCACGGTCACGACGTTGCGTTTTGCCGCGAGCACCGTCTGCTTCTGCACACCGAGGATGCCTTCGAGCAACACGTCGCCGCGGCGGTTCGCTTTCTGCGCGTGGATCACGCCAACATCTGGATTGATCGCCGGGATCGCCGCAAGCGATTCCCCGGTGAACGGACAGGTCACGTCCCGAATCGTCGGCGTCACCGCGCGCAGACCCGCTCCCACGTAGCCCCGAAAGACGGCGAAGGGCAGTTTCGCCGCTCCGGCTTCGTACGCGTTGGCCATCGCCGCGTGAGAGTGCTCCTCGATTTCGAGGGCAACCGGCCACTCCTTTTCAACCGCGTCTCGCAACCGCCGCAGGAGCCCGACGCCGGGATTCCCCGCGTACGAGAAGATCAGCTTCCGGGCGCAACCCGTGCCGATCATCTGGTCGTAGATGAGGTCCGGCGTCATGCGAACCAACGTGAGATCGCGCCGCCCTTGACGGATGGTCTCGTGCGCAGCCGCGTGAGGAATGAGGTGCGTGAAGCCCTCGAAGGCCACGCAATCTCCATCGCGGATGTTCTCGGCAATGGCCTCGGCGAGCGACTGAAAAACCGCCAT
Organism: Myxococcota bacterium; assembly: GCA_965223705.1. Classification (GTDB taxonomy): domain Bacteria; phylum Myxococcota_A; class UBA9160; order UBA9160; family UBA6930; genus UBA6930. The sequence goes on from OZ245015.1 coordinate 2,781,351, forward strand.
GCGCCCGAGTATAGGCGCGCCCCCGGATCGTCAGTAGCGCGCTCAGCCGAGCGGCTTCAGGCCGGCGTCCTCCGCACATACGCGACCTAAGCCCGCCCAGTCGAACTCGTGATAACCGCGCGCCAAGGCTGTCAGGAACTGGTCGCGGACCAAGCTTCCGAGCGGCATCGGCACAGTGTTGGCTTCGGCAGCGGAGAGCGCGAGCTTCACGTCCTTGAGACCGAGCGGAAGCTTGAAGCCCGCGGGCTCGTAGGTGTCTCTGGCCACCATCCCGCCGTACGTCTTGTAGACCGGTGCCGGGAAGATGGTGCTGGTCAAGATCTCGAGAAACGCTTCCGGGTCGATCCCGTAGGTTCGGGTCAACGCGAACGCCTCGCCCAAGCTCTCGCAAAGCGCGGCGAGCATGAAGTTCCCCCCGATCTTGACGATGTTCGCTGCGACCGGGTCCTCCCCTACGACGAAGTGGCGTTGACCGACCGCCGCAAACGCCGGTTCGCAGGCGGCGATCGCGGTGGGCGACCCCGCCGCGACGACGAAGAGTTGCCCCGCGGCTGCGGCGGGTGGCCTTCCGAAGACCGGAGCCGAAACATAACCCTGGCCAGCCTTCCCGTGAGCGTCCGCCAACTGGCGTCCCATATCGACACTGATCGTGGCCATGCAAGCGTGGACGGCGCCGGTCTCGAGCCCCGCCAACACTCCGCGATCGCCGAAGGTCACCGCCTCGGTCGCAGCATCGTCGGCGAGGATGCTCAAGACAGCCTCCGCTCCGCGACACGCGTCGGCGGGCGTTTCGACCGCGACGGCGCCGTCGTCGACGAGCGCCTCAGCGCGACTTCGGGTGCGGTTGTACACGCGCACCGCGTGACCCGCCGAGAGCAGGTTCCGCACCATGCCCTCCCCCATCGCGCCGACTCCTACGAAACCGAATTGACCCATGCGAATTGACCTCCCGGGTAGTCCGGAGCACCCTACCACGCGACTTGAGCGACGCGTTCCCCGAGTCGGTTGGCTAGCCCAGAACGAGATGGAGCTTGAGCGCCAGCCCGAGGTCACCCGACAAGTGAATCCGGCGTTCGAGGAGGGCTCGCGGCGCGGCCAGGCGACCGGCATTCAAGTCGCGCCAGTCACGCACCGACACCCGAACGCGGAGGTCCGGATTCGCGAGCTTGCCGTTCGTCCCCCGCGCGGCACCGTTCTCGAGAATCACCCCGAACACTCCGCCGCCTTCTCCGACCAGCGTAAATTCGATCCCCGCCGGTTTTTTCGGAAGCCGCCCGCGCCGGTCCGGATCCGCCGCGACCCGTTCGGGCACCCAGCGACAGAAGAAATCCTCGGGTTCGATGTCCTCGGGCGGTTTCGCGCGATCGTCCACCGGACTATCGAATCGCCGCCAGCGCTCGACCGGTTGCGGAGCGTTTGCTGCGGGCGATCTTCGCGGGCGCGCCCTTCGCGACGACGCGCCCGCCATCGGGACCGCCGACGGGACCCATGTCGATCACCCAATCGGCTTGGGCGATGACTTCCAAATTGTGCTCGACGACGACGACGCTCGCGCCGCCGTCGAGGAGCTCGTCGAGACAGCGAATCAGTTGCTGCACTTCGACGGCGTGCAGACCGGTCGTCGGCTCGTCGAGGACATAGAGCGCTCCGGGTTGTCCGTCGGCGAGCGCGGTCGCAAGTCGCAAGCGCTGGAGCTCCCCTCCGGAGAGCGTGGTCAGCGGCTGTGAGAGGCGGAGATACCCGAGACCGACGCGGGAAAACGGCTCGAGCCGCGAAACGATTCTCGCGTCGGCTGCGAAGTGCTCCGCCGCTTCGTCGACGGACAGATCGAGCAAGTCGACCACGCTCTTTCCACCGAGGCGCACCAAGCCCGCCTCGGGCCCGTAGCGCGTCCCTCCGCAGTGCTCGCACGGAACGCGCACGTCCTCGAGAAACTGCATGTCGACGACGAGCTCGCCGGTCCCTTCGCAATGCTCGCAGCGGCCGCCGGGTCGATTGAACGAGAACCAACCTGGACCGAAGCCACGGACGCGCGCTTCGTGGGTCGCGGCGAGCTGCTTGCGGATCCCGTCGAAGGCCTTCGACACCGTCGCGGGGTTCGAGCGGCGTGACTTTCCGGGGGGCGTGGGCTCGACGAGAACGACGTCGTCTACTTGATCTCGCCCCTCGATCCCGCGGCAAGCGCCGCGCTCGGGATCCCGTGTGAGCTCGCCCACCAACACACTGCGGACGAGCGTCGACTTCCCCGCGCCGGACACACCGCTTACGACGACCAGCTGCCCGAGTGGGATTTCGACGTCGAGATCTTTCAAGTTGTGTTCGCTGGCTCCCAAGATCTTGAGCGAGCCGGTCGCTGCGCGACGCTTCCGTTCGCGCCACACGAGTTCACCGCGGAGCACTTGTCCGGTGGGCGAGTCCGCGAGTGCGGTGATTTCTTCGACCGGTCCCTGCCCGATCAAACGGCCACCGAGATGGCCGGCACCCGGTCCGATCTCGATGACGTGATCCGCGGCGGCGATGATCTCCGGCGCGTGCTCGACGACCACCACCGTGTTGCCCTGGTCGCGGATGTCGCACAGCACCGCGAGGAGCGCAGCGACGTCGGACGCGTGGAGTCCCACCGAGGGTTCGTCCAACACGTAGAGCGCGGAAGTCAAAGCGCCGCCGAGAGCCGTCGCGAGTTGGATGCGCTGCGCTTCGCCGCCCGACAACGTGCGGATCTGCCGATCGAGGGAGAGGTAGCCGAGGCCGACCCGAAGCGCGGTCCCGACGCGCGCTCGAAGGAGCGCGACGAGTTTGCCGCCGCGCGCACGCATCGCATCGGTCAGAGACAGCCCCGCGATCCACGCGTCGAGTTCGGCCAGTGTCATCGCAGCCAGCGAGCCGATGTCGGCACCGTCGAGTTTCACGCCCAGGGCTTCGGCGCGAAGGCGCGTGCCCCCGCAGTCGGGGCACGGATCGAAACGCCGGTAGCGCGCGATCGCGATCCGGGCCTGCACCTTGTAGCGACGCTTCTCGAGCCATGCGAAATAGCCGCGGACGCCGTACCACTGGTCGTCTCCTTCGATGACCCACTCGCGCTGTTCCTCGGAAAGCTCCGACCAAGGCCGTGTCGTCGGAAAACGCGCGGACTTGCACGCCGCGAGAAGATCGCGCTGACAGCTACGCGCACTCGGGGTCGAAAACGGAGCGATCGCTTGATCGCGCAGCGAACGCTCCGGGTCCGGTACGACGCGTTCGAGATCCAGATTCGGGACGCGGCCGAAGCCCTCACAAGCGGCACACGCTCCGAGGGCGCTGTTCCAGGAAAAGAGCGCCGGCACCGGCTCGGGATACCGCGTGCCGCATGAATTGCAGACACTTCCCTGGTGAAACGGCTCTCGCGTACCGTCGCGTGCGTGCACCGTGAGCAGGCCCTGCCCCCGTCGGAACCCTTCCGCGACAGCTTCGGCCAAGCGCGTGCGCGATTCCGTCGAGACGACGACGCGATCGATCAGTGAAAGTCCTTCGCGCAGTCGCTTGCGACGACCGCGCACCGGGAGGTCCTCGAGTTCGTGGACAGAACCGTCGGGATCGAGAACCCGTGTGTAGCCCTCTCGTAGCAGTGCCTCTGCACTTTCTTTGCGATCCGCGATGGCGACTCCGATCGCAATGCCCGCGCCGGAAAAGCGCTCTTCGATGGCGCCCGCAACGCTCTCGACGGTCCCCGCATCGACCACACGGCCGCAGCATTCCCGCTCACCGATGGTCGCCAGCAGCAGGCGCAGGTGGTCGAGAATCTCGGTCGCGCTGCCGACGGTCGCGCGCGCATTCGTCACGCTGTTGCGCTGCTCAATCGCGATCGCTGGGGGCACGTGGCCGATGTGATCGACGTCGGGTCGCGGCAAGCGGTCGAGAAACTGACGCGCGTAGGTCGAGAGGGAAGATACGTAGCGGCGCTGCCCCTCGGCGTAGAGCGTGTCGAACGCGAGGCTCGATTTCCCCGAGCCCGAAGGACCGGAGATCACCGTCAGTTGCCGAAGCGGAATGACGCAATCGACCGAACGCAGGTTGTGCGTCCGGGCGCCCTCGATCTCGATGCAGTGCTCGCGCAGAGGTTCGCGGGGCAAAATCCCTCGCCGTCGGCCGGCCGGTCCGCCTACTCCACCATCGGAGTGAGCTCTTCATATAAGAGCGTCACACTCAGGTATTCGCCACTTTCGCTCTGCGTCATGTGGAGGACGTTCACGTTGTGGGTCTCGAGGAACTTGTTGATTTCCTCTTGGACCTCTTTCACCAAACCGCGACTGACGAGGCATCGAAGATTCATGAATCACCCGTGACCGCGACCTGGCGGCGCGCCTCGGCGGCGTAGTTCTGCTTGCCGGCGGCCTCCGCGGACTGCGCGAGCTTTTCCCACATCTCGCGCGAAGGCGCAACCTCGAGCGCTTCGTGGACCGCCCGGAACAAGAAGACGTCTCCCGCGTCGCGGGCCTCTTCCGACAGTGCGTTCAGCGCGTCCCGATCGTCGGCCTTTGCGAGGAACGCGATCGCCTCGAAGCTCCGCTTCTCGTCGAGATAGGCTCGGCCGATCGCGCTGGCGCGGGCCGGGTCCATCGGCTCAGACAGCCAGTGCCGGCGGCTCAGGGCATCGGGGATACTGGTTTTCGCCATCCTCTCCGTTTCCTTCGTCAATCATACCGAGCGACCGAGGGGTCGATCGTGAGCGACCACGCGTCGATGCCCCCAGCGAGGCTCGCGACGTCTTCGAAGCCGGCGTCGTGCAGGATCCGAACCGCACGCTCACTGCGCGGTCCCCGATGGCAATGCACCACGACCTTCCGGTCTTTCCACCAAGCGAGCTCGCTCAAGCGCGCTTCGAGTTCTGGGAGCGGCACGAGCTTAGCCCCCTCGATGCGCGCTGTTTCGAACTCGCCCGGATTCCGGACGTCGAGGAGCAGGTGGGGTGCAGCTCGATCGCGCATGTCCTTGAGATCGGTCGTCCTCACCTCGGGCACAACCCAAGTCGGTTCGCTTTGGACCCCGCAAAATCCTTCGTAATCGATCAGCGTTTTGATCGTGGGATTTTTTCCACAGATCGCGCAATCGGGATCTTTGCCGAATCGGAATTCCGCGAATCGCATGTCCAGGGCGTCGTACTGGACGAAGCGGCCGATCAACGATTCACCGATGCCGGCCAGCAACTTCACGGCTTCCGTCGCCTGCAGGAGCCCGATCACCCCCGGCAGAATGCCGAGAACCCCGCCCTCGGCGCACGACGGAACCGCCCCGGGCGGCGGGGGCTCGGGAAACAGGCAGCGGTAACACGGCCCCCGGCGCGCGTCGAAAACCGATGCCTGGCCCTCGAAGCGCAAGATGGCTCCGTAAACACAGGGCTTTCCGAGCAACACGCACGCGTCGTTCGTCAGGTAGCGCGTGGGGAAGTTGTCCGTCCCGTCGATCACCACGTCGTAGGGCTCGAGGATCTCGAGCGCGTTTTCCGAGTGGAATCGCTCCGGGTGCACCGTCACGGAGACGTCCGGGTTGAGCGCGAGGATCCGCTCCCTGGCCACTTCGTGCTTGGGTCGTCCCACATCGGCGGTCGTGTAGAGCACCTGGCGCTGCAAGTTCGATACGTCGACGACGTCGAAATCGACGATGCCGAGGTGGCCGACGCCCGCGGCCGCGAGGTAAAGCGCAATCGGGCTTCCGAGACCGCCGGCGCCGATCATCAAGACGCGACCTGAGAGGAGTTTCTGCTGGCCTTCTGGGCCGAACTCCGGGAGGTTCAGATGGCGCTGGTAGCGGTCGAACTGGTCCGGCAAAAACGGCGCTTCGCGCGGCATCGCCGTCACCGCACCCGGACCCGGTGGGCCGTCCGCGGCTGATCTTCGAGCTTCCAAGAGACGGTGACGGCGTCTCCGACAGCGAGGGCCCCCCACTGGCTCTTCGATCCGCCCACCGCGACATTCGCCGCCTTCTGGAACGCGAGGGCATCACCTTGACGGTTCTCGACCTGAATAGAGGAACCGCTTACGGCGGTCACCCTTCCGGAAAACTCCCGCAGCCCTTGCGCGACCACCGGCGCAGCGAGCAAGGCCGTCGCGAGCACGAAGGCGCCGACGGTCCGCGCCCAGTAACCGGGTTTCTTGAAGCTTCTCCTCATCATGCCCCCTGACGGGTAAGACCACTCAAAAACGCCGTTATTCACACGTTCGCGGCGGGCCCCGCGGTGCCGGAGGCGGGAGTCGAACCCGCACGAGGGGTGAACCTCGGGGGATTTTGAGTCCCCTGCGTCTACCAGTTCCGCCACTCCGGCTTTGGGTTCGGCGAGGCTAACGCGACCGGGCGTGGATCGCCGGCCGCTCCTTGGGTCGAGGTTGTGTTCTGTGGTACCCCAGGGGCTCACACTGTCCAGTGGAGGACCGGTTTCCGTGAGCGACCCCGACTTCTCGACCTTCCGCCTCGTTGAGAAGGGAAACAAGTTCGAGGACTTCCAGGAGGGCCAGTCTCTACCCCACCACTGGGGGCGAACCTTCACCACCGCCGAGAACACGCTGTTCGCGAGTTCGATCCTGGCCTACACCCCGCTCTACACGAACGTCGAGTTCGCGAAAGCGCACGGCCACCCCGACCTCGTGGTCCATCCCCTGCTCGTGTTGTGCACCGTGGTCGGACTTTCGGTCGAGGATCTCTCCGAAGCCGGCGGCCCATTCTTGGGCGTGAACGACGTGACCTTCCACCGGCCGGTCTACCCGGGAGACACCCTCACCGCGGAGAGCACGGTGGTCTCGGCTCGTGAATCCGGGAGCCGACCGACCCACGGCATTGTGACCTGGCGAACCGAAGCCAGGAACCAGAACGACGAGCTCGTCATCGACTATCAGCGCACCAACCTCGTGGCGCGCCGCGGCACCCAAGCGCTTTAGCCCTGCGACGGAGGAGCGAATGGCTCAGATACAAGAACTCAACACGGAAATTCCCGCCGCTTACAGAACCGACGAGCGCGTGGCCATCCAGGAGATGGCGCGGGACTTCGCGATGAACGAAGTGCTCCCGATCGCGAACGAACTCGATCCGATTCAGGGCACGATTCCCGACGACCTCCGTAAAAAAATGGGAGAGCTCGGCTTCTTCGGCATCATGATCCCCGAAGAATACGGCGGCCTCGGTCTCGGCGTGTTCGAGTACGTGCTGGTCACCGAGGAGTTGTCGCGCGCCTGGATGAGCGTCGCGAGCATCATCGCTCGAGCGATGCTGGTCAACGTCAACGACCTACCGCTGCCCGACGCCGACGATCGGATTCGCCAAGTCGCGCGTGGCGAGTTCTTGGGTTCGTTCGCCATGTCGGAGCCCGGCGCCGGCTCGGACATCGCCTCCGTGCGGTGCCGCGCCGAGCTCGACGGCGACGAGTGGGTGATCAACGGTCAGAAGATGTGGGTGACGTTCGCCGACGGTTCGGACTTCATCATCCTCGTCGCCCGCACCGAGCCGTACAACCCGGACAAGCGCCACGCGGGCATCAAGCAGTTCTACATCCCGAAAGAGAAAGGGAGCTTCCCGGACGGTATTTCCGGTACGCCGATGCGAAAGATCGGCTACCACGGCTGGAAGACCTGGGAGCTCTCCTTCGACAACTTTCGAATTCCGAAGGACCACGTCATCGGGCGGAGCAAGAGCGGTGCCGACGACGAAGAGGGTTTCAAGAAAGCGGCTCGCCTGATGGCCGTGCCCCGGGTGCACACGGCCGCGCGCGCGATCGGCCTGGCGCGCGGTGCCGTGGAAGATTGCATTCAGTACTCCCAGGAGCGCGTGCAGTTCGATCAACCGATTTCCGATTTCCAGGCGATCCGCTTCAAGATCGCGACGATGGCCACCGAGGTGGAAGCCGCTCGTGCGCTCATGTATTCGGTGGCGAACGATGCCGATCAGGGACTGATGCGCGCGCGCGAAGCGGCGATGATCAAGCTCTTCGCAAGCGAAATGGCCGAGCGCGTGACGAGTGAGGGGCTGCAGATCTACGGCGGCGCGGGCTACACCACGGAGTATCCGATCGAACGTTACTGGCGCGACGCGCGGCTCACGAAGATCTTCGAGGGCACATCGGAAATCCAACAGCGCATCATTTCCGACTCACTCCTACCGAAGCCCCCGAAACCGCAGCGGCGCTGAGGGAGACCCCATGGCACGCAGCCTCACCTCTCTGACCGGAAACACGAACTACTTCGAAGATTTCGTTGTCGGCGACAAGATCAAGCACGCGCGCGGCACGACGGTCGGTGAATTCGAGAACCAGATCATCACGAAGATGGTGATGAATACGGCCGACGGTCACTACAACGAACATCGGATGCAGAAAACCGCGTACGGCAAGCGCCTGGTGTTCGGGCTCGTGACGGGCTCGATCGTCATCGGGCTCGCCACCCAAGACATCGCGGAGAACGCCCTCGAGGAGCTCTCTCTCGACAAGCTCCGTTTCCGCGCGCCGGTGTTCCACGACGATTCGCTGACCGCCTATACGGAAGTCCTCGAAGTCGGCGACGCCGATCGCGAAGACGCGGGCGTGGTGCACTTCAAGCACTGGGGCGTCAAGCAGGACGGCACCATCGTCTTCGAAGGGGAGCGCCGCGTCTTGATCAAGCGGCGCAGTCACTGGGAAGCGCGATGAGCGGGCGCAGCGGACCGCTCCGTGACGTTCGCGTCGTCGACCTGACGCGCGCGCTCGCCGGCCCCTACTGCACCATGATGCTCGGCGACCTCGGTGCCGACATCATCAAGGTCGAACCGCCGGGTGGCGACATGACGCGCACCTTGGGCCCCCACCCGCCCGATCGCAGCGAGACGGATTACGGCGCGTATTTCGCGAGCATCAATCGCAACAAGCGGAGCATCGTCCTTGACCTGAAGTCCGAGAGCGACAAGGAAACGTTGCTTTCTCTCGTGGATCACGCAGACGCCTTGGTCGAGAACTTTCGACCCGGCGTCATGGACCGGCTGGGCCTCTCCTACGAGACCCTGCGCGCGCGAAAGAAGAGCTTGGTGTACGGCGCTGTCCGCGGTTTCGGGGACCCCCGCACCGGAGAGAGCCCGTACGCGAATTGGCCGGCGTTCGACATCATCGCGCAGTCGATGGGAGGCGTCGTCTCGAGCACGGGCGAGCCGGGCACGACCGGCGTGCGAGCAGGCCCTGCGGTCGGGGACATCTTCCCCGGAACCCTCGCCGCACTCGGTGTCGTCTCGGCGATCCTCCACGCGCGCAGCACCGGCGAAGGACAGTTTCTCGACGTCGCCATGTACGATGCGATGCTGAACTTGTGCGAATCGCTGATCTACAACTACGATATCTCCCGCGAAGTCCATCCGCCGTCGGGGAACGCGCACCCTTCCCTCGTGCCTTTCGACGTGTACGCGACGGCGAGCGGCGCCGTCGCGCTCGCGGCCCCGACCGACAAGCACTGGCGCATCCTTTGTGACATCGTCGGCCGGCCGGAGCTCGGTCGCGACCCGCGCTTCAAGGAAACCGCGGGCCGCGTCGCTCACCGAGCCGAGGTCCGGGAGCTTCTCGAGAGCTTTACCGGGACGCGGACCACGGCCGAAGTGATGGATGCCCTCTCGGGCAAAGTTCCCGTGGGTCCGGTCAATACGCCCGCGGACATCTTCGGCGACCCCCACATCGCCGCCCGACAGATGCTGGCGCAGCTCGACTACCCGGGTTCCGGCGGAAACATCACCGTCGCGAACAACGCGATCAAGCTCAGCGAAACGCCGGCAGGAGCGTTTCGCCGCGCCCCCCACCTGGGCGAACACGCGCGCGAGATCCTCTCCGATCTCGGCATCGACAAAACTTCGAAGGAGTAGGACCCATGACCGACCGACCCAACCGACTGCGACGCTCCGAACTTTCGACTCCGGCCTCGAATGAACGCATGATCCAGAAAGCCGCCGAGAGCGAGGCGGATCTCGTGTTCCTCGATCTCGAAGACGCCGTCGCCCCACCGCTCAAGGTGCCTTCGCGCGACAACATCGTCCGCGCGCTGAAGGAGCTCGACTGGGGCAACAAGGTCCGAGCGGTGCGCGTCAACTCGACCGACACGCAGTGGGCGTACGAAGACGTCGTCCACATCGTCGAGGCGGCGGGCGAGCACCTCGACGTGATCATCATTCCGAAGATCAAGGCGCCGCGGGACGTCTGGTTCTTCGACACGCTTCTCGACGAGCTCGAGCAGAAACTCGGGCTCGAGAAGCGGATCGGCCTCGAGGCCCTCGTCGAGGAGACCGAAGCCCTTGCCCGCGTCGAGGAAATCGCGGGTTGCTGTCCACGTCTCGAGGCGCTGATCCTCGGCTTCGGGGATTTCTCCGCCAGCCAAGGGATCCGCCTGGGCCCGGTTGGCGATCCCGCACTGCGCTACCCGGGCGACTTGTGGTCCTACCATCGCAACCGCTTGATCGGCGCCTGCAAGGCCGCGGGCATCGAAGCCGTCGATGGCCCGTTTGCGGACTTCAAAGATCCCGAGGGTTATCGCCGCGAAGCGAGCTGGTCGTATCAGCTCGGTGCGGCGGGCAAGTGGGCCATCCATCCCAGCCAGATCGCGCTGGCCAACGAGGTCTTCGCGCCGACGGAAGAAGAGATCGCCCACGCTCGCACGATGGTCGAAGCGTACGAAAAGTCCGCGGCCGGTGGCGAAGGTGCGGGGGCAGCGGGCGGCGTGCTCGTCGACGCTGCGACGGTCCGCATCTTCCAGCAGGTGATCGATCGCGCCAAACAGATCGGGCTGGTCGACGGCTAAGGCGTCGAGCGGATCGGGCTGGTCGACAGCTAAGCTCGCACGCCCACCCAGCACGCGTACAAGTCCGGACCGCCGGGAGGTCCGAATCCGCGTCGTGCGACGTACGCGATGCCGGCTTCCTCAAAGTGTGCCGCGTAGTCGTAGAGCGGATGCGCTTCGGCCAAGCCGAGCGCGCACCCCGCAGCCGCAATCGCCCTGTAGTGTGCGCGCCGAATGAAGCGCCCCGCGCCCTCTCCGGGTTCGGCGAAATCCGCGACGAAGAACCGCCCACCCGGCTTCAGCCGAACGGCAAGTGCGCCGAGGGCGTCGCGCATGGCGCGCTCGGCATAGAGGTTGAGGAAGAAGTGCGCGGCGACCGCATCAAACGGTTCGCCGTCCTGGAAGTCTTCGATGTTTGTCACCAGGAGCCGCGCCTCGACTCCGGCGGCGGCGCAGCGTCGCCGCGCCCGTTCGATGGAAGAAGCGACCGGGTCGACGCCTACAACCGACGCGCCTCTCCCCGCTGCCGCCGCCAGCTCTTCCCCCGCCCCAACGCCGGGATACAAGACCCGGTGGCCCGGCTCGAGAAAACGGGTGTGAAAGGCCTTGGTGCGCCCGACGAGTCCCGCCGAAGCGGTTCGGGCCGCGAGCTCGTAGGCGCCGCCGAGCCTTCGGTATGCCCGCGCAAACTCCGGCGAGCGCAACGCTTTTCGCTTTTGACACACAGCCGGGCTGACGATAGCTTTGGCACCACCGTGGGGCCGTAGCTCAGCTGGGAGAGCATCAGGCTGGCAGTCTGAGGGTCGTCGGTTCGATCCCGACCGGCTCCACCACTACCCCCAAAGCGTCTCGCTCGCGAGCTCCGCGCCGTCCGCCAGCGCCTTGAGCTTTGCCCACGCGACGTCCTCCGCGACCATCACATAGCCAGCGAAGGTCGAGAAGCCGCAGTCAGTGCTCGCGACGACGCGCTCCCGGTCGCCGATGATGTCGACGAATTCGAGGATCCGCTTCGCGACGGTGCCGGGATGCTCGAGGTAGTTGTACGTCACGTCGATGCAGCCCGGATAGAGCACCCAATCTTGGGGCGGCGGCATCTTGCGAAACAGATCGATTTCGTGCGCGTGGCGCGGGTTCGCACAAGCCAGCGAAAAACCGCCGACCTTCGCCTTGTAAAGCGACGGCAGCAGGGGCTCGAGGTCGATGTCGTCGCAGTGCGGCCCTTCCCAATTGCCCCAACACAAGTGGAGCCGCGTTTTCTCGGGCGGGATATCGGCGATCGCCCGGTTCATCGCCTCGATGTGGAGGTCGACGCGCTCGAGGAACTCCTTCTCACTGCGGTCCCGATACATGATCTGCCATTCGAGACCGAGATCCGGCGCATCGAGTTGGAGCATGTGTCCGCGCGAAACGATGAGCTCGTATTCCTTCTTGAGCTCGTCCGCGAGCGCCATGACGTAGTCCGCGTCTGTCTTGTAGTGCGCGTGATCCGGATGGCGAAAAAGCGTCGTCGACACGATGCCCGGCGTCGCCGCGGTGACAAACGTCTCTTCCGGCTTCGCCCCGGTGGCGCGCAGCGCACGATCGAAGAGATCGAGCTCCTCGCGTGCCTGGGTGTCGTCGTAAACGACGGCATCGATGCACTGCGGCATCTTCCACGTCGTAGCGGACTCCGTGATCGTGTCGATGCCCGCGCGCTTCGCCATAAATGCGGCGAACTTCGGGAACTTCTCGAAATCCGTCACCGTGCCCCGGTCGGAAAACCCGCCGTAGCCGCTCAAACGATCCTTCGCGTAAATCGAAAAACCGAGCCGCGGCATCTCCCCGTCCCCGATGCTGTCGACGCGACACGCCATCTGCTGGGAAATCGCCGCTTCGATCTCAGCCTGCACTTTCGCTTGAAACGTTTCGCGGTCCACGTCTTCGCCCTTTTCGAGCGCGGTAATCATGGCCAGCAAGTCGTCGGAGCGCGGCAGGCTCCCGACGTGGGTGGTCTTGATGCGTTCGAGACTGCGCATGGATACACTCCTGTTCCGACGGACGACCGCCGCGGAGCATACCAGTCGGCAGCGCCGTGAATCAAAGGAGACAGCCGTGAAGACGATCCATGTTTCCCAAGATGAGATGGCGACTCGCATCTCGCGATTCGACGCGTTGAAGCCGCTTCCCAGTGCCGAAGGACTCGACCTCCCGCTCGCGGCAAAGGATGTTATCTACTCTCGCAAACTGATGTCGGTCATCGGCCTCGGCGAAGCCGGCAACACGCCGATCAATCAGGGCGCTCCGATCCAAGGCGCCGCGGGCATGACGATGACCTTCGCGGAATGCCCGCCCGGCACCGGCCCTTCCCTGCACGCGCACTTATCGACCTACGAAACGTTTACCGTGTTGCGGAGTCGGTTCGAGTTCCGCTGGAACGACGACGGCGCCGAATCCGCGGTGCTTGCGCCGCTCGATACGATCTCGATTCCGCCGGGCGTCTGCCGAGCATTCCGCAACGTCGGCGACGAAACAGGCCTCGTACAAGTATTGGTGACGGGCGGCGTGCACGACATGAACGACATCGACTTCCCCGAGGCGACCGCGAGCGAGCTCGCCGCCTTTGGGCCCGGCGCCGTCGACGCATTCAAGGAAATGGGATTCACGTTTACGGCGGGTCGCGACGAATGACGAGAGGTCACGTGCTGCTCACCGGCGCCCTCGGCGGGCTGGGAACCGCAATCGCGACAGGCCTCATCGCGCACGACCACCGGATCGTGGCGTGCGATCGTCGCAGCGGCGATTTCGAGCCGTGGCTCGAGCAGTTTTCGAAGGAAGAGCGAAAAGCCATCTCGTTCCATGCCCTCGACGTGCGCGATCTCGCGCAGGCGGATGCGCTGCGCGATCAACTTGAAGCCGACGGCACGCACGTCGCGTACCTGGTGAACAACGCCGGGATCGCTGCGGTGGGAAAGCCCTGGGAAATGGAGCCCAAGGTGTTCGACCGTGTCGTCCAGGTGAACCTCTACGGCACCTACAACCTGACGCGCACGTTTTGCGGTGCGATGCGCGACAAGGGTTTCGGACGCATCGTAAACTTCGCATCGCTAGCGGCCGTCGCGAGCGCTTCGGGGATGGCCTCGTACTCCGCCGCGAAAGCCGGGATCATCGGCTACACCCACTCCATTGCGCTCGATCTAGCGCCTCACGGAGTCACCGCGAACACCATTGCGCCGGGCATTATTTGGCACGAGCGCCTCGAGCCGACGTTTACCGAAGAAGAGCGGCGCGCCATGCGTCGAGGGAACCCGATGCAACGCGAAGGCGAGCCCCGAGAGATCGCCGAGACCGTCGCGTTCCTCCTGTCCGAGGGCGCATCGTTCATCACGGGCCAGACGCTGCACGTGAACGGCGGCGCCTACCTCACCTAGCCGCCGCTAGGACTCGGCGCGCAGGGAATGCACGGTGCCGCCGCTCGTATCGGAAAGCGGCACCGTTTCCACGACTTCGAGATCGAAACCCTCGAGGCCGACGATACGCCGGGGGCGATTCGTGAGCAGGCGCATCTTCCGAATACCGAGATCGCCGAGGATCTGCGCGCCGATGCCGTAGTCGCGCAAGCGATCTGCGTCGCCTCGGGGCGGCAGGGGCGATTCGGTTCCGCCTTCCGCCATGCGCTTCAGCACGTCGCCGATGGTCTCCGGTTGGTTCTGACCGATACACACGATCGCGCCGCGACCGGCCTCCTCGATCATCCGCATCGGCTGAGCGAGCGCGCTCTCCCTTCCGAGATACATGTTGAGCGCCTCGACCGAAAGGTTCGCCGCTTGCATGCGAACGAGCACCGGCTCCCCATCGGCGACGTCGCCCTTCACGAGCACGTTGTGCTCCGCACTGTCGAGCTCGTTGCGGTAGATGATCCCGTGGAAACGGCCGTAGCGGTAGTCTAGATCGATCTCGACGTGTCGCCGGACGAGGATTTCTTTCGAGCGGCGGAACGCGATGAGGTCCGCGATCGAAGCGATCTTGAGGCCGAACCGTTCCGCGATGCGGTCAAGGTCCGGGCGTCGCGCCATCGTGCCGTCGTCGTTCAAGATCTCGCAGATCACGCCCGCCGGGCGAAGACCGGCAAGCCTGGCCAGGTCGGCCGACCCCTCGGTGTGACCGGCGCGCACCATGACCCCGCCGCGACGTGCGATCAGCGGGAAGACGTGGCCCGGTCGACGCAGATCAGCCGCGGTTTTCTCGGGATCGATCGCCGTTCGAATCGTCGTCGCCCGATCTTGCGCGCTGATGCCAGTCGTGACGCCCTCGCGCGCTTCGATCGAAACGGTGAAGGCCGTTTGGTACTGCGTCGTGTTGTGCTCGACCATGAAGGGGAGCTTGAGCTCGCTCGCGCGTTCCTCGGTCAGCGTGAGGCAGATCAACCCCCGTCCGTGCGTCGCCATGAAGTTCACCCACTCAGGGGTGATCTTCTCGGCGGCTACGACGAGATCTCCTTCGTTTTCTCGGTCCTCGTCATCGACGAGGATGATGGCGCGGCCCCGTCGGATCTCGTCAATCGCTTCACTGATCGTCGCTAGTCCCATGACTCTCCTCGCCTCCCGCGAGGATCGCTCAAAACGGCCCCGCACGCGAAAAAGCTTCGCGTCTCGAGTGAACGACTTCGGCACGAGCCCCCTGCGGCCGATACGCCACGCATGGGTCGTCCCTCCGCGTTCCTCGTCGGTTGCCTGATCCTCACCTTGTCGGGCTGCGCAGGTTCTGCGGGCCCTGAACCAAGCTCGGGAGAGGCCCGGTTTCTCTGGCCCGTCGAGGGCCGCATCTCCTCGGTTTTCGGAGCGCGCCGGGGATCCCGCAAGCACCTCGGGATCGATATTCGCGCCTCCGCCGGCACGCCGATCCGGGCGGCGGCGGCGGGGCGTGTCGTTCGAAGCGGGACGATGCGCGGCTACGGCCACGTGGTGATCCTCGAACACCCGGAAGGGTTCGAGACCCGCTACGCCCACAACCGACGAAACCGCGTTCGGGAGGGGCAGCGAGTCGAGGCCGGTGAGGTCGTCGCCACCGTAGGACGGACGGGGAATGCGACCGCGCCGCACGTCCATTTCGAAATCCGCCGACGAGGGGTGCCACAAGATCCTATCCAGTGGCTCCCCGGTCGAGGCGCCCGGTAGTACACTGCAGAGGTGTACGACCGAAGGACGAGCGCCCGCCGATGAGCCTCCGCGGCGGTACGGCGATTGTCGGAATCGCAGATACGGACGTCGGTAAACGGCCGGACCGATCCGCGGCGCAGCTTTGCGTCGAAGCGATCCTCGCAGCGGTTTCCGATGCGGGCATCGCGGTCGACGCCGTCGATGGACTCATCACGTGCAATTCGATGGTCCAGCCCGTCCTCTATCACGCGGAGCTCATCGCCGAATCGCTCCGCATCGAGCCCCGCATGTGTCTCACCGTGAATACGGGAGGCGGGACCACCGTGGCATCCATCGCGCACGCCGCGGCAGCGATTCAAGCCGGCATGTGCGAGTGCGTCGTGATCGCAAAAGCCGAGAACATGGCGACCGGGCTCTCAAAAGACCGCGCGCTGGCGACGATGGCGAGCGCAGGTCATGCACAATTCGAACAACCTTACGGCCCCCCCGTACCCGCGCTCTACGCGTTTCTGGCCCGAGCTCACATGGAGGCCTACGGGACGACGCCTGAGCAATTGGCCCGCGTTGCGGTCTCCGCGCGGGGGCACGCGTCTCTCCACCCGGGCGCACAAATGAGGGAACCGATCACCGTCGAGGACGTGCTCGCGTCGCGCGTGATCGCCGATCCGCTTCACTTGCTCGATTGCTCGCTCGTCTCTGACGGCGGCGCCGCCCTGGTGATGACGTCGGCCGAACGGGCGACCTCGTTCCGCCCCGAGCCCGCATACATCCTGGGCGCCGGCGAGGGGCATCGGCACGAGCACGTGAGCCAAGCGCGGTCCTTCACGGAGAGCGGCGCCGTCGAATCCGGGAAACGGGCCTTCGAGATGGCGGGCCTCCGTCCGGGAGACGTCGATGTCGCGGGTCTCTACGATTGCTTCACGCCGGTGGTCCTCATCGAACTCGAAGACCTCGGGTTTTGCGCGAAAGGAGAAGCCGGCGCCTTCGTCGAAGCGGGCGAAATCGATCTCGGCGGGAGCTTGCCGGTGAACACCCACGGCGGACTCCTCTCGCATGCGCACCCCGGCAACCCGGGTTCGATGTTTCACGTGACCGAGGTCGTGAAACAGCTGCGGCGCGAAGCGGGAGAACGTCAAGTTCAGGACGCAACGATCGGCCTGGCCCATCTGCAAGGCGGGATCCTCTCGAGCCACGGCACGCTGCTTCTCGGTCGAGAGGAGTCGCTGTGAGCGAAACGCTGCCGAAGCCGATTCCGGAACCGACGCCCGAGACCGCCCCGTTCTGGGAGGGATGCGCGGCGAACGAGCTGCGTCTTCCCATGTGTGATGACTGCGGCGCCGCGACGTTTTTTCCGAGCCTCGCTTGCCAGCGCTGCCATGGGACCGCGCTCACCTGGAAGCCCGCCTCGGGCCGCGGCGAGGTCCTCACCTACACGGTCGTCGAGCGCGCCATGGGAGCGTTCGCGGCCGACGCGCCGTTTACCCTCGCGATCGTTCGACTCGAAGAAGGCCCGCAGCTGATGAGCCGCCTCATCGACGCGGATCGTTCGTCTCTGCGTGTCGGGATGCGCGTCAGCGTCGCGTTCGAGCCTCGGGGCGATCAGTCTCTCCCCGTGTTCCGCCCGGCGTAAACCGGGAGGCGCTGCCAGCCGATACGAGCGGCATGACTCGAGTTGCCCGTCTTCTGGTCACCTGCCTTGCCGCAGCGATGTTCACCGGCTGTCTCCTGCCCAAGGGGCCCAAAGTGATCGTGGACCGACGCGGGGGCGAGTCCTGGTCCGGCGATGGCATTCTGGTCGATCGATCCGCTGACGGGAGTCAGTGTCGCGTCGCCATTCGGAGCGAGGCGCTCTTCGTCGAGCGGCGCTGGATCCCCTGCAAGTACGTCCACGAATCGTTCACGCCCTAGCGATCGCGCGGTGAAGCCACCTCGAGCGTAAGCCGCGGTGCGAGAGCGCGCGCCGCGAGTTCGACCGCGCGCGGCCCCCAGTGCGTGTCGTCACGCTGGTAGAGATACGGCTCCCGCGATGCGCGGAAGACCGGTCGCAGATCCATCACGGGGACACCGGCGCTCTGTGCGCCTTCGAGAAGTACGTCGAGAAAGCTCGGGTCCGCGAGAAACGCGCGCTCGCGCGGGTCGTAGAGCTCCGGGTAGATCGAACCGACTTCTGGGATCGGCGCGAAGACGAAACGCACCCCGGCTCCGGCCAGCACCGCGTGGAGCTGTGTCAGCATCGCGACGCACGCAGCGACACCCCGGACATGCGGTGGAACGAGGAGCCCCTGCTCCGCCAGGCTCAACGCCAATACCGTCTCACCGCCGGGCAGCGTGCGCGCGTAACGATGACCGCGACGCCGGAACTGGATGCCCTGCTGCACAAAGCGGAGCTCGCGCCGTAGCCGATTGCCTTCTTCAACCCGGCGAACAAGCGCCGCGAAGTCGTCACCGATCCCGGCAAGCCCGTTGGGTCGCCGCTGCTCGAGCCCCTTCACGAAGAGCGGTCGCGGGCGGATCGCCCTCGCAACCGGTGACCACACCACCACTTCCGGGGGTGACTCCGCAAAGCGCGCTTCTCGGAAGAACAATGCGGGCCCGTTCAGATACTGCGTCGCAAAGTTGTAGACCGGCTCACCGACCTCTTGCGACAGCCTCGCAGCGAGGGTTTCGTCGTCGGAGAGCCCCGCCCCCGCCGCGTAGGAATCGCCTATGACGACGTATCGCGGCGGCGCCGTCCGGTCGGGATTGCGGAAACCAAAGCGATCGACGGAAAACGTCGTGGGCCGCGGATCCTGGAGTTCGCGCACCCATGACTTCCAGCCGAGATCGCCGACGACCTCCATCGCGACTCGCTGGTTCGGCTCAAACCGCCGGGTGTCCGGGTCGTACAGGTGCTCCCAAGCCCGAAACTCGGGGGCCTGCCACGGAAGCGAAACCGCGAACAACGCGAGCCACGCGGCCCCCCAAACCGCGAGAAAGCGCTTACTGTGCGAGTCGCCTTGCACGGCTAGAACCTGAAGTACAGGAAGGGAGAGGGATCGATACGGCCGTAGCCCACCGCGATCGACACGATGAGCAAACTCGCAGCGAGCGCGGCCTCGCGGAGCCTGGGCGCGTGCTGCGCGGTCCACTTCGGCGTGGGCGCCCAGACGAGTCCGAGAAACACCAGCACGCCGATCGCCGCGGGGAGCGAGAACGAGCCCGCGCCGGACAGCCCGATCATCGCGCGGAACCAAACGCCGGTGCCGGTGAACGTCTCGAGCTTGAACGGCGTCCACGCGACCACCACAGCAACAAAGACGAGAAGACGACGGATCACCAGCGGAGGCGTCGGAGCACCGAGGCGCCCGAGTGCGCGCTCGAGCACGAGAAAGACGCCGTGCAGTGCGCCCCACAGCACGAAGTTCCAGCTCGCGCCGTGCCACAGGCCACCGAGCAGCATGGTCGCCATCAAATTGATCTGTGTCCGGATCGGGCCTTTGCGGTTGCCACCGAGGGGGATGTAGAGGTAGTCGCGCAACCACTGCGACAAGGTGATGTGCCACCGGCGCCAGAAATCCGAGAACGATGTCGCGCGATACGGCGCGTTGAAGTTCTCGGGCAGTTCAAAACCGAACAGGCGCCCGAGGCCGATCGCCATGTCGGAATAGCCCGAAAAATCGAAGTAGATTTGCCCGGCGAAGAGGAGCATCGCGGCCCACGCATCGAACATCCCCGGGGTCGCGCTTGCGAAGAGGGGCGCCGCGAGTGCCGCCAGCGTGTCGGCGACAAGGAGCTTCTTCGCGAGCCCCACCGAAAAGGTGAAGAGCCCCCGCGCGAATCGCGACGCTTCGTGTTTCCTTTCTCTCAGCTGACCCTCGAGATGCGAGAAGCGAACGATCGGCCCTGCGATCAGCTGGGGGAACAGCGCGACGTAAGCGCCGAAATCGGTGATGCGGCGCACCGCGGAGACGTTGCCTCGGTAGAGATCGATCGTGTAGCTCATCGATTGAAAGGTGTAGAACGAGATGCCGATCGGGAGCGCGATGTCGATCGCGGGAATTGGAGACCCCGAAAAAAGCGCGTTCGCGTTGGCTGTGAGAAAACCGCCGTACTTGAAGAACGCCAACAGTCCTAAATTGCAGACGATGGAAACCGTGAGCCAAAGCCGACGCACGCGCGGCTCGGTACACACGGCGAGGCGGCGGCCGACCGCGTAGTCGACTCCGATCGACGCGAGCAAGAGCGGAAGGAACGACCAGCTCGAGGTCGCGTAGAACAGCAAGCTCGCGAGTAGGAGCCACGCGTTGCGCAGTCGTCCCGGCGCGAGGTAGTAGACCGCGAGCACGCAAGGAAGGAAGACAAATAGGAAGCTGTAATCGAAAAACAGCACTGTCTGGGCAATCGGTCGCTGCCGTTGGACGCTTGACCACCGATGGCTCACGGCGGGTTACACTGATGCGATGAGGGCCGGTGCACCCACTCCCCGGACCGTTCCGGTGCTGATCGTCGGAGGGGGCCCCGTCGGCCTGTCTGCGTCGGTTCTCCTGTCCCGGCTCGGGGTCGAGAACCTCCTCGTCGAGCGCGATTTCGATACGGCCGACCATCCCCAAGCGCGCAGCCTGAATCTTCGAACGATGGAGATCTACCGGCTGTGGGGAATCGAGTCTGAGCTCCGTTCCGTGAGCCTTCCGGCTCCGTGGGCGCGGCAGTTGGTCTACACCAAAACCCTCGCCGGCGAAGAGCTCGGGCGGACGCGCTCGAAGGCCACGGGACAGCGGCACCGGCTGACCCCGGCGCCGTATTTGCTGAGCGGGCAAGATCGCATCGAGCCGATCCTTCGCCGCCGCGCCGAGTCCTACGAAGAAGCCTCGATCGCATTTGGTGTCGCTCTCGAAGAGATCCGTTGCGACGCCGAGGGGGTTCTGGCAACGATCACCCATCGCGAACGCGGTGAGCGCGAGCAAGTCCGCGCGCGGTTTGCGATCGCCGCGGACGGAGTCGCAAGCACGGTTCGCCGCAGCTTGGGCATCCCGATGGTCGGAGAGCGCGACTTGGCGACCTCCGTCAGCACGTACTTTCGCGCCGACTTGGGGCGCTACGTCAACGACCGACCCGCCGGCCTCTACTGGGTTGCGAGTGAGGCGGCGCGCGGCGTCTTTCAACCGATCGACGGCAAGGACACATGGCTGTGTCAGATCGGATTCACCGATGATCCGGAAGGTGCCCGCGTGGCTGAGCTCTCGGCGGAGGAAGCCCGTGCCTGGATTCACGCCGCCATCGGCGACGACACGATCCCCGTCGAAGTGCACAACACCAAGCGTTGGACGATGGGCGCGTGCTTCGCCGAGCGTTTTCGCGAAGGTCCCTTGTTTCTCGCCGGCGACGCCGCGCACCAGCTGCCCATCACCGGCGGATTCGGGCTCAACACCGGCGTGCAGGACGTTCACAACCTGGCGTGGAAGCTCGCCTACACGCTCCGCGGAGACGCGGACCCCGCCCTCCTCGATACCTACGAAGAAGAGCGGCGCCCGGTGGCGGAGTGGGTTTCCGCGCGCTGCCTCGAGAATTATCACGCGGCGATGCGCGTCACGCGCGCGGCGCTCACCCGGGGAACCGACCGCGAAGACCGGGCGGAAACGGTGCGGAAAACGCAGCGCTATGGGAACTGGCTGGGCATGGACCTCGGGGTCCGCTACGAGCGAGGCGCGCTCGTTCCCGACGGCACGCCCCCGCCCGCGGTCGACGACCCCGTCCAGGAGTACGTGCCCTGCGCCCGGCCCGGCCACCGCGCCCCCCACGTCCCACTCCGCCAGAACGGACAGGATGTGTCTCCGCTCGATTGGTTTGAGAAAGAGTGGGTTCTCATCGGCGGCGAGGGCGCCGACGGATGGATTGCCGGGGGAGAAAGACTTCGCAGCCAGTCCCCGCTCCGCGTCGTGCAGTTGGGTTCGGGCGAAATCGAGGACACCGACGACTTATGGCAAGAGCACTATGCCACGGGCGATGCGGGCGCGGTCTTGGTGCGGCCGGACGGCGTCGTGGCGTGGCGCTCGACCGAAGCGCCGCGGGATGCGGCACGCGAGCTGCGAGCCGTGTTTCAGGCGATGCGAATCGTCGTCTCTTCCTAGTCCTGGCGCTTGATTCCCCGGGCCGCCGCTTCGCGTTGCTTCGCGCGGCGGGCTTCGCCGAGCTGTCGCAGCTTCTCGGCGTTCTCGCCGTCGACGCGTGCGTAGCCGGCGCGCCAGGAATGGTCTTCGCTCCACAGAACCGGCGCCTGCACCGTCGTCCGCGGAAACCGCGCTTGCTCGAGCACGTCGAGCGCCATCCCGAACAGCGACTGCTGCATCGCGCGATCGAAGGGCTTTCCCGCGGCGTTTCCGAGCGGGAAATCCACGAACAAGAACCGCGGCACGCCGCATTCTTCGACGATGTCACGCGCCGACCCCATCACGACCGTGGGGATGCCGGCGTCTTCCAAATGCCGCGCGACCAGACCGACCGTCTGGTGACAGACCGGTCACAAGGGGACGAGGACCGCCGCGTCGGCGCCGTCTTGCCGAAGGCGCTCGAGGATTTCCGGGGCGTCGCGCGTGATGGTCCGTCGCTGACTGTAGTCGGTGGGGACACCGTGGAAGCGCGGGGCCAAGCGCGCGATGCGCCCCGCCCGCACGGCCTCATGCCCCGCCGCGATGGGCAGGAAGCTCCCGGTATCGCGCGTGTGCGTCGCTTCCTTGTCCCAGGCGAGGTCGTCGGTGTAAAGCGCTTCGGGCGGATGCTCGCTCGACCCGGACCACACCTGCTTGGGCGCCCGGGTCGTCTCCTCGTCGTCCTCTCGCATCGGACTCGCCGTCGTGATCAACGCGACCGTCATCTCGGACAACGGTTTCGAAAGCTCCGCAAACGGAGCGTCGTCGTGCTGAGCCCAGGCGTACGGCTTTTCGTATCCCTGGGCGCGGTAGTACTCGCGAGTGCGGTCGATGTAGCTGACGAAGCTTCGGTGGGACGGGTCGCGGTTGATCATCCAGCCAGTGTAGCGGGCGACCCATGCACTTCCCCACGCCGAGCGTCGCGCGTAGAATGGGCCGCTCGAAGGACGTATTGAAGGAGCGAGACAGATGGCCGGTATGGACTGGGGCTTCGTTTTCATGGGATCGATCGGCATCGCCGACGAGGTCAAACTCGCGGAGGACCGAGGCTTCTCCCACGCGTGGCTCTACGACACACAGATGCTCGGGAGCGAGGTCTACGCCGCGCTGACGACCTGTGCGCTCAAGACGGATCGCATCAAACTCGGTCCGGGGGTCACGAATCCGAAATCGCGGATCGCGCCGCTCACCGCGTGCGGCATGGCGACGATCAATCAGCTGGCCCCGGGCCGCGCCATTCTCGGCATCGGCACCGGGAATACGACGCGCCGTACGATGGGGATGCCCGCTGCGAAACTGAGTGAGCTGCGCGAGCACGTGGAAGTTTGCCAGGGACTCTTCCGCAACGAGGTAACGGACTATTCCGAGGGCGACCGCCACCGAAAGATCCGCTTCCTCAACCCGGACATGGGCTACTACAACATCAAGGATCCGATCCCGACGTACATCGCCGCGAGCGGACCGAAGAGTTGCCAGCTCGCGGGCGAAATCGCCGACGGCGTAATCCTGTTCGGCGCGGTGCACCCGTCGCTCCTCAAGTTCCTGCTCGACAACGTGCGCATGGGCGCCGAACGCGCGGGGCGCAACTACGATGACATCTACGTCTTGTCGATGACGGCCTTCTACCTCACGGACCCGGGCCAGTCGATCGAATCGGATGCCGTTCGCAACGCCGTCGGGCCGATGGTCGCGTCGTCGAGCAATATTTTCGCGCTGTCTGCTCGGCTTGAGCCCGACTGCCTACCGGCGGACCTTCGCGACGGCATCATGGGCTTCAAGAGCGCGTATCACGCTCCGGACGAACCCATCGAAACGCGCCACTTGAAGCTCTACGAAGGTTACCTGCAACACTTGAAGCAGGAGCACGTTCCGCTCATGACGGAGAAGATCATTCGCGCGACGACCCTCACGGGAAGCGCCGACCAGGTGACGGAATCGATTCAGGCGATGGCCGAGGCCGGCGTACACCAGGTCGCGATCCAGCCGATCCTCGACACGGCGACGACCGTGGCCCAGGTCGCCGACGAGATCATGCCTCGCTTCGCGTAGAGCGCTTCAGGGCGCGGCGAACCCACAGCGTGGCGCTGGCCAACGCGAGGCCCGCCAACAGAAAGAGCGGGTACGCACCCCCGCGGATTCCTTTCACGGCACCCCGTACCTGATCGATGCGTTCTCGGTAGACCGTCAGGTCGGCGGCAAAGCTCGTGGCGCCGAACAGGACCGTGGATTCCGGTTGCCCTTCGTACTGGGACGTCGCGACGAAGATCCCGGCGAGCTCGTAGCCGTCCTCGGTGTGCCGGAAGACCGGCCCACCCGAATCCCCCTCGACGGCGATCGCCTCTTCGGGCACAGCGAAGAAGTCGTCGAACTCGATGCCGAACGTCTCCGTGGTGTAGCTCCCCAATCGCAGCCGATGCGCCGATTTCGAGACGCGGTTCCGACCCCATTGGAGCCCGATCGAGCGCGCTCGGTAGAACCCTTGCCTACCGAGCCAACTCAGTCGCCCGCCCCGGATGCCGCCAGCCCCGAAGACCAGGACCGACTCTCCCGAACGCAGGGGTTCCGTGGCGATCTCGAGCCGCCTACCCGCGGGTGTACCGTCAACGCGGAACATCACGAGGTCGGGGTTGTCGCGCGCCCCGGTCAGGAGGACGCGGGATTCGGGCCGCGGAGCGAAACTCTCGTCGGCCACGAGCACGGTGCCCACGCCGACGTGAGCGGCGGTGAGAATCCAGCCCTCCCCTAAATGGACGGCCGAAAGCCCGCCGCGCTGACAAGCGCCGAGCCACCCCGCCGAGGGCGGTGCGAGTTCCCGGTTCCTGCCTGGAGCGCCTTCTGCGAACACCAAGGCTCCCGAAGCCGCAGCGACCGACGTAGCGGCGACGACCCCGCAAACCGCGGTCCGGATTCGCGAGCAACCGAGCACGGCGCAAACATACGCGAGCCCCCGCCCAGTGCACTCGGACTGTTCGCTTCGCTTTCGGCTTCGATTCAGGAGGCTGACAGGTTGGGTCGGTTCCGCCCCTCAGAAAGCGCGTCCGCGAGAGCAGGTTTTTGGCGCCCGAAGCTCGTTTTTTCCCCGACTGAGGCTCGTTCTACCGCGTCTTTTGCGCATTCAAATTTTTTTCGCATTGCCCCCTTGCGCGATCGACTCGATCTGCTAAATTTCCTGAATACGCAACACAAAGCCGGCTCAACCGCCGGCTATTTTTTTGATCTATGCTTTCGTCTTTCTTTCGCCTTCCGATCTCGGGGCCCTCATGACTGGCGACGACTACGAACGGGAACTCGGTGTCGTCGAGGCGCTGACCGCCGTATCGAAACAGTGTCCCCACGCCGGTATCCGAGGGCACGCTGAGACCGCACTCGCCCGCTTGGCCGACGAAGGGCCCGACGGACTCCCCCAGCAGGCTTTTCTCGTGCTGAGCACCATCGCGGGCTGGCGCGGCGAGCGCGCCCAACAGGTCAAGCGCTCCCTGCGCGCCTACCTGGACCGCGAGACGGCCGCCCGCTCGGATTGACGGGTGCCGTCTCGGCCCGACCTAGGGCGGCGGTACTACTCCGCGGGCGCCCTCGCCCGTGAGATGGCGGGACCACCCGTAGCATCGAGCCAGCTTTGGTCACCGGGTCTCGACCGGGGTCGGGGGAGTGCGGCGCACCGCCGCTATCAGGAACAACAGGCGGACCGAGAGGGATTCGAGGCCGAGGTCCCGGTCACCGCGAGGTTCGGTGATGTGACGGTGCGCGGCCGCGCGGACGCCATCCACTTCGACCCAGCGCGGGGGTTCATCCTCGAAGAACTGAAGACAGGCGAGGGCCCATGGCTGCGGGAACTCGCGCGGTGCCAAGCCGAAATCTATGCCGAGGCGCTCCAGGCCGCTCGGGGGCAGCGGTTCGAGGCCGACATCGCGCTCATCGACGGTGCCGGCGAAGCGATCTTCCGAGAAACCCTCGGCGCGGCGCGCCGAGCCACCAGCCGAGAGAGGATTGTCGCGGCACTGGCGCGCCTAGAGGCTGAGCGGGACCTGCGGGAACAACGCGTGGCCGGTTGGAGGAATCGGCTCCCGACCCTCGAGCCGCCGTTCGCGAGCTGGAGGCCCGCCCAGCGCGAGATGCTCCGCGAAGTGAACGAAGCGCTGGTCGGTGGCACGCAGCTCCTGATCGAGGCGCCTACCGGTTCCGGCAAGACCGCGGCGGTGGCGTACCCGGCTCTCCGGAGCGCCCTGTCCGGAGTCTGTCGAGCGTTCTTCCTGACCCCGCGAAAACCCGGGCAACACGGCGCGCTCTCACTCCTCGAGCGGATGCTCGGCCGGGGTACGCCGGCGGCGGTCCAGCGATCGGCGGCCCGTTCGCTGTGTCACCTGCGGTACGACGCGTGCGCGCCGGAGACTTGCGAGCGAGCCAATACGCCGGTTGCCGACGAACCCACGGCTCTTCTCCGCGACGCTTCGGTGATTCGGCGGGAATCGCTCGCGCGAAGGATCGAACCGACGCCTCATTGCGCGTACTGGACCGCTCGGGCGCTGGCGAACGACCTGCCCTTTGTCGTCGCCGACGTCGATGTGTTGTTGCGCGGAGAGTTCGTACCGACGGACACGGACGAATTTCAGCCGGGGCGCGTTCTCCTGCTCGACGAAGTGCATCAACTCCCCGATCGCGCGCGCAGCCACTGGCACCGCGAGCTCGGCATCGAGCGTTTCGACGCCTGCCTCGCTTCGCTCGAATTCAGCGATGGTCGCGCCGTTGGGGATCTTCGGGACGCGACCGCCGCACTTCGCGAGCTCTGGCTCGAGACCGTCGACTACGCGCCCGCGGATCCCACGGGCGTCACTCCAGATGCCTTCGATCCCGGAGAGCTCGAGCCGTCCCTCGGTGCCTTCGAAGCGGCGTGCTGGAAGTTGGTCGACGATCGCTACAACGGAACGCTCCCCTCACCCGCAGAGCCCTGGGTGGTCGCCATGCGGGAGGTCGGTGCGCTGCGACAGGCATGCTCGTCGGGCGACCCGGGTTTCACGCCGGTGGCTTACCGCACAGCGGACAATCGATCCGTACTCGGTGTGTGGTGCATCGATCCAGCGCCGCGCCTCGCGACGCTCTTCGAGCGTGCAGACACAGTGATCGGCTTCACGGCCACGCTGCCGGGCGATCCCGTAGCGCTTCTCGGTATGGACCCCGACCGTTGCGCCATCCTCGAGCTGCCGGAACAACGCGATCCCAAGCTCCGACCGATCGCGGTCGATGCGAGGTACGGAACGCGCTTCCGCGAACGATCGCGTGAGACCACGCGAATCGCAGCGGCCATCTCGAAGTGGGTCTCTCGGGCCGAAGGACATGCCCTGGTGCTGGTCCCGAGTTTCGCGTGGCTCGCCGAGATCGCCGACGCACTCGCCCTCGACCGTCCGCTTCGAGTGCAGAAACCCGACGATTCCGACGCGGAGCGGCGCGCGCACGAAGACGCCGTCAGCCACGCGGCCGCGCCCGCCTGTCTGCTGGCGGCGGCTTCCGGCGCCCTCGCCGAGGGACTCGACTACGACGGGGGCGCTCTCGCGACCGTCATCGTGGTGGGGCCCCCGGTACCTCCCCCATCGCCCCTGCGCGATTTCCTCCGCAGACGTTTCGACGCGTGCGGCGACGACGGTTTCCTCCGCGTGTACGCAGAACCTGCGATGCGAGCGGTTCGACAGGGAGCTGGGCGCTTGTGGCGCTCTCCGGAAGACACCGGTCAGCTCGTGCTCCTCGGCCGCCGGTTCGCGCGTCCTCCCTACGCGTCTTTACTTCCGGAGCCTTGGCGGATGGGTGAATTCATCGGCGACGACTAGCGCCCCCGGATCCCACAGACCTCGCGAATCACGTCGACGATCATCTCGGGCCCGCGGGCCAGAGCCCGCGCATCGATGCTCTCGTCGGGCTGGTGGGCCTGCGCGAGCTCGCCTGGGCCGCAGATCAACGAATCGATCCCCGCACGTGCGAATGCGCCACCGTCCGTACAGAACGGCGCACCGGTGCGCCGCTCCCCTGCTCCGCCGAGTGCGTGTTCGAGTCGCGAGCCGGCGGGGGAATCGAGGCCCGCCACGACGATGGGCTCACCGAGTGAAATCTTCGCGCGACCCTCGCCGCCGGAGTCGTCGCGCTCTTCGAGCGCGGCCAGCCGTTCGCCCAACTCGCGATACGCGGACAGGGGATCTTCGTCTGGTAGCGGTCGGTAGCTCAACCGGATGCGGCAGGACTCCGCGATCATGTTGGAAGCGCTGCCGCCTTGAATGACGCCCACGTTCCAGGTGTTGTACGGGGCGTCGGGGAAGAGTTGCTCTCCGGTCGCCGAGCGTCGTGCGCGATGTTCGGTCTGCAGCGTCCCGATCTCGGCCAACACTTTCCCCGCCACGGCGATGGCGTTGCAACCGAGCGCCGGAAGACTGCTGTGTCCCCCCTGCCCCTCGACGTGGATCGCAAAATCGACGACGCCTTTGTGCGCGTGGAAGACGCGGTACGAAGTCGGTTCTCCGATCCATGCGAGGCGCGGCAGCGGGAGGTCTTGCAGGAGCTCGGGGAGAGCGGCGGTAAGCTTCTCGGCTCCGAAACACCCGACCTCTTCCTCGCACGTGAACAGGAACACGATCGGCCGTTCCAGCTGCTCGAGCGGTACCTGTTGAACGGCCGCCAGGCACTGCGCGATAAAGCCCTTCATGTCCGTCGTGCCTCGGCCCACCAGACGACCGTCTCGCTCGGTGAGCGCCAGGGGTTCGAGGGTCCAGCCAGGCTGCGCGTCGAACGGCACCGTGTCGATGTGGCCCGACAGGATCAAGCCGTCGGGTTCGTCGGGACCCGCCCAAGCGACCACGTTGGTCTGCCGATCCGACGTGTCAGCGGCGGTCTCCTGCAGACGGACGCGAAGGCCGGTGCCCTCGAGATGGTCGGCCAAAAGGTCCGCCGCCCGCCCGTTCCCGTTCTGGCTGACGGTGTCGATCGACACCAGCTCGCCCAAGAGCTCTGACAGGTATTTATCCATCAATTAACCCCCTGGGGAAAAGCGCCTTGGTGTCGCTTTCCCCATGAAACGGCAACTTTCATGGTACGCGTTACCGAGTTGGGAGACACTTACGGCTCGAAGGGTCGTTTTCCGATAAGATGACACAACGCCCCGCCTAAGAGGTCCCCCGAACATGAGTGGAAAAGTCCCGAACGGTGCCGAGCGACTGGTGCAGTGCCTCGAGAGAGAAGGTGTCGAGTACATCTTCGGCCTCTCGGGTGGCGCAGCGATCCCGATCTTTGACGCGCTCGTCGATTCCGACATCGAACTCGTCCTGGTGCGACACGAACAGGGCGGAACGCACATGGCCGACGGCTACGCGCGCGCATCGGGTCGTCCCGGCGTGGTTCTCGTCACGTCGGGACCGGGCGCGACGAACACGGTCACCGGTTTGTTGACGGCGCATATGGACTCGGCGCCGATCATCGTGATCACCGGCCAGACCATCAGTCCGATGCTCGGGAAGGACGCATTCCAGGAAGCGGACGTCACCGGCATCACCTATCCCGTTGTCAAACACAGTTATCTGGTGAAGGACGCGGCCGACGTTCCGCGAGTCATGCGCGAAGCGTTCCATATCGCGACGACAGGGCGCCCGGGACCGGTGCTGATCGACATGCCGAAAGACGTGAGCTCGGCGCCCTGCGAAGCCGCGTTTGTCGACGATGTGGATCTGCCCGGGTACGAGATCCCCGGCCGAGCCGCGGCAACGGACCTCACTGCCGCTGCTGAGTTTCTCAAGGCCGCCAAACGCCCCCTGCTCTACGTCGGCCATGGCGCCGTCATTTCCGGCGCGGGCAAGGCGATCGTGAGTCTCGCTGAGAAACTCCGCGCGCCGATCACGAACACGTTGCTCGGCAAGGGCGCGTGTGATGAATCGCATCCTCTCCACCTCGGCATGCTCGGCATGCACGGGACAGCGTACGCCAACAAGGCCGTGGCCGGTTGCGATCTCATCATGGCCATCGGCGCCCGCTGGGACGACCGGATCACCGGCAAGGTCGACGAGTTCTGTCGCGACGCGGTGAAGATCCACGTCGATATCGATCCGGCGGAGTTCAACAAGATCATCGTTCCCGACGTGTCGCTCCTCGGAGACGCTCGCCTCGTCATCGAGGACCTGCTGCCACTCGTCGAAGCGGCGGACACCGACGCCTGGCTGCGTCAGTGCGCAGCGTGGCGACGCAGCTATCCGCTCAAGTACCCCAAGAAAGGCGGCTTGCGAGCGCAGCACGTCCTCGATCGGCTGCACCACGTCACCGGTGGCAACGCGCTCATCACGACCGACGTCGGGCAGCACCAGATGTGGGCGGCGCAATTTTGCCTCACGCGCGAGAACCGCCACTGGCTCTCCTCCGGTGGTGCGGGGACGATGGGCTACGGCTTTCCGGCGGCCATCGGTGCCCAGCTCGCTCGCCCGGACGCCGACGTATGGGCGGTCGTCGGCGACGGCGGCTTTCAGATGACCATGCCCGAGCT
Organism: Myxococcota bacterium; assembly: GCA_965223705.1. Taxonomy (GTDB): domain Bacteria; phylum Myxococcota_A; class UBA9160; order UBA9160; family UBA6930; genus UBA6930. Next base: position 2,811,862 of record OZ245015.1, read on the forward strand.
TGCGACGGCGGCCATTCAGAAGCTTCCCCTGACCTGCCTCATCATCAACAACAACTACCTCGGGATGGTCCGACAGTGGCAGGAGCTGTTCTTTGAAAATCGCTTGTCGGGCGTCGACCTCGAAGGCAATCCCGATTTCGTCAAGCTCGCCGAGGCCTACGGCGTGAAGGCGCTGCGCATCAAGCGACCTGCCGACATCGACCGCCGCTTGCAGGAAGCCCACGAATACCGCGACGGACCGTGCGTCGTCGTCGCCGAAGTCGTGAAAGAAGACAACGTCTTCCCGATGATTCCCGCGGGCGCGCCGGTGGCCAACATGATCATCGAACCTCCGAAAGAGAAGTTGGAGAAGCCCAGTGGCAGCACCTAATCCGGTGGCGACCGCAGCTTCCGAAAAAGCGAACTCGCACACGATCTCGGTCTTCGTGAACAACAAACCGGGGGTCTTGGTGCGCGTGGCCTTGGTGTTCTCACGGCGGGGCTACAACATCGAAAGCCTCGTGGTGAGTCCCGCGGCCCGCGGCGAGTTCTCTCGGATGACGATCGTGTGCACGGGAGACAGCGAAACCCTCGAGCAGATCATCAAGCAGCTGTCGAAGCTGATCGACGTGGTCCACGCGATCGACCATACAGCAGACGGCTCGGTCGAAACCGAGATCGCGCTGATCAAAGTCGAATCCGAGCTGACCGAGCGGACTCAGGTCTTGCAAATCGCCGAGCACTACAACGCCAAGGTCGTCGACTACGCGGCCGATTCGCTGATGCTCCGCGTCTACGGTTCGAGCGAGAAGCTCGACGCCGTGATCGAGTTGCTTCGCCCCTACGGCCTTCGCGAACTCGTACGCTCGGGCAAGATCCTCATGACGCGAGGTGTCCGTCCGACCTAGCGACTACTCGTCGGTCACGCACCCTTCGGAAGCCGACCGCACCGCACGGATGTACTTCGCGAGCGTGCCTCGCGTCGCTTTGAGCGGAGGTGCCTCGAACGCCTTGCGCCGCGCCGCGAACTCTTCATCGGACAACTCGAGATCGAGGGTGCGCTTCTTCGCGTCGATCGAGATGGTGTCGCCATCGCGTACCAACCCGATGGGCCCGCCCTCCTGCGCCTCGGGCGTCACATGGCCGATGATGAACCCGTGGGAGCCGCCTGAGAACCGCCCGTCGGTCACGAGGGCGACTTTGTCTCCCAACCCCGCGCCCATCAGAACCGACGTCGGCGAGAGCATCTCCGGCATACCGGGACCGCCTTTCGGCCCCTCGTAGCGGATCACGACGACCATCCCGGCCTCGATCTGTCCCTGCTCGACAGCCGCCAGCATGTCCTCTTCGCAATCGAACACGATCGCCGGACCGCTGAAGGTGAGCCCTTCCTTGCCCGTAATCTTCGCGACCGACCCCTCCGGCGCGAGGCTCCCGAAGAGCACCTGGATGTGGCCCGTCTCCTTGATCGGGTCCGAGAGGGGCTTGATGATGCGGTGGTCGTCCGAGAGATCGGGCGCGTCTTGAAGATTCTCGGCCAACGTCTTGCCCGTCACCGTGCGGCACGAGCCATCGATCAAGCCTTCGGCCAACAGAAACTTCAGAACCGCCGGGATCCCGCCGACTTCGTGGAGGTCCTCCATGACGTATTGCCCGGACGGCTTGAGATCCGCGATGAACGGCACGCGATCGCTCACGCGCTGAAAATCGTCGAGCGTGAGATCGATGCCCACCGCCCGCGCCATCGCGATCAAGTGGAGCACTGCATTCGTCGAGCCGCCCAGCACGGTCACCACGACCATCGCGTTCTCAAAGGCCTGCCGCGTCATGATGTCACTCGGTTTGAGATCGATCTCGAGCATGTGGCGAACGGCGGCGCCGGCGCGGCGGCACTCTTCGAGCTTCGCGGGATCTTCCGCCGGCGTCGACGAGCTGCCCGGCAGCGACATGCCCAGCGCCTCGATGGCCGAAGCCATCGTATTCGCGGTGTACATCCCACCGCAGGCGCCCGCTCCGGGGCACGCGTTGCGCACGACGTCTTCTCGCCCGGATTCGTCGAGGCTTCCGGCGAGGAATTCTCCGTAGCATTGGAATGCGGACACGATGTCGATGGGCGCCCCATCGCGGCGCCGCCCGGGCCGAATCGTTCCGCCGTAGACCATCAACGAGGGGCGATTGACGCGTGCCATCGCCATGATGCAGCCGGGCATGTTCTTGTCGCAGCCCGGCAGCGAGACGTTCCCGTCGTACCACTGCGCCTGCATCACGGTTTCGATCGAGTCGGCGATGAGGTCGCGACTCTGGAGCGAGTAGCTCATGCCCTCGGTACCCATCGAGATGCCGTCGCTCACGCCGACGGTGTTGAAGCGCATGCCGACCATGCCGGACGCCTCCACGCCCTCTTTCACGGCGCCCGCCAGGTCGAGCAAATGCATGTTGCAGGGGTTTCCCTCGTACCAGACGCTCGCGATCCCGACCTGAGCTTTGTCCATATCGTCGCGGGACATCCCGGTGGCGTAGAGCATCGCCTGCGACGCCCCCTGCGCTTTCGGTTGCGTGATGCGCCTGCTCACACGATTGAGTTCCTTGGCCATGCTTCTCCTCCGATGGCCCCAGAGGAGCCGCTCTGGAGGTTACCCTAGAGCGCCGTGGGTCAACTTCGCGACGCCCGAGCCCTGATCGCCGCGAGCGGCGTGATCGACCTGCACGTCGACAGCTTCATTTGGACGCGCGTGATGGGCTACAACCTCGCGCGCGCTCACCGCCCTCACTTTTCGTGGTTTGGCGGCCACGCCGACCTCCCCAGGTTGCGCGACGCCGGATTCAGCGGCGCGTTCTTTGCCGTAACGACCCAGCCGTTCCGGCGCGCAGCATCCCGGGATCGGGTGTGGAGGTGCAACCTCTCGCGCCTTACTCGAGAGTTCTCCGCGGAGGACAGCACCTTCGTCGAGTCCGCAGCGGAGTACCGGAGCGTGCGCGGCGAGGGACGGTTCGCACTCTTCCTCGCCATCCAAGGTGGCAACTGCTTCGATGCGACGTCGCTCTCCGAACCCCTCCCGCGAGAGCTCCTCCGCGTCACCCTCATCCACCTGACGAACTCGCGACTCGGCGGAACCAGCGCGCCGGCGGGCGGCAACGCACCACTCACGCCTTTGGGGCGTTCCTGGGTCGAGCGCCTCGACTCGGAGCGCATCCTGGTCGACTTGGCTCACGCGAGCGAGCGCACTTTCTGGGACGTCCTGCGAACGACTCCGCCCGGCGTTCCGCGCATCGCATCGCACACGGGCGTTTCCGCCGTGCGACCCCACTGGCGAAACCTGGGCGACGCTCAGTTGCGGGCGCTCGCGGATAGTGGCGGCTGCGCGGGGATCATCTTTCACGGGCCCTACTTGCGCGGCGGGTTGCGCCGCGCCGAGGTCGACGACGCCGCGGACCACATCGCGCACGTCATCGACGTCGCGGGCGAGGACCTCCCCGCGATCGGCAGCGACTGGGACGGCGCGATTCGTCCCGCTCGAGGGCTCGAAAATCCGGGGGGCATCGCCGCCCTCGTCGCGGCCATGAGACGCCGCGGGATCCCACCTCGACAGGTCGAGAAAGTTCTCGCCGGGAATGCCCTGCGCGTACTAGCGACGCTTCGCGGCTGAGTCCGCCCGCTCAGTCGCTGTAGTCGAACGGCGTCGAGAAGTGACGTTCGATGACATGATCGCGGTGCGCGAGCAAGGCGGAGGACAGCGCCGCGGCGACCTGTGGATCCGCCAAGGCGATCTCGAACATGGGGCGCGCGCCGGGCAGAAGCGGCATGGTCGCCTCCGGCAGCGGCGAGAGGAGGAGAGACATCGCGGCCCAGTGCAGATCGAGCGCGGTGACCTGAGCTCCCACCATGTAGGGACTTCCGCTCGACGCATTCGCGTCGAGCTGCGCATCGAGAAGCTTCAACCGCGAAGCGACTTCGATCGCTGCACGAGAAGCGTTTTCCGACGAGAACCCCCATTTTGCCGCCATGCTCTGGATGGCTCCCGGAGCGTCCGGAGCGGCCATCGCGGGCGCGAACATCATGTGACGCGTCCACCAGCCGATCCCGAGATCGCCGGACACTTCGTGGGTCAACCCGACGACCCGCACGCGATCCTCGCCTTCCTCGGGAAGGAGCGAGGGCTTCGGCGCCAACCGTTCTGCGAGGACGAGGATGTCGAGCCAGCGATGAATCGGCGGCTCGCTCCCGAAAGCGACAACGGGGCCGCTGTTCTGCCCGGACCATGCGACGAGTTCCTCATTCTCACCGCCGGGAATCTGAGCGCCGACGGAATAGTCGAGCCCTTTGTGCTCGAAGATCGCCCGCGCCGCCTGGGACCACGGAGAGGGGAAGTCGCGCACGATGACGATGCGAAGACCGGGATCGGAAATGATTTCGGGAATGCTCTTCCACTGCATAGTCGCGATGGTAGCGCCTGACGCAGCGCGGGTCGGACGCGGTGACCCGGCTACCGGGTCAGGAGTTCGATCAGGCCGTCCATCGTCGCGCGTTTTCGTTCGGAGACCGCGTGGAGTCGCGCCGCCAACACCGCGGTTGCGGCGTGGGTCGCGAGCACGCGGAACAGCTCGTGGTCGAGCGGGCGGAAGCCGTACTTGCCCTCGATCAACGCCTCGACGACGATCGCCCCCACCGGCCGCTGCTCATCGCGCAACGCCACCACCACGGGGGGTTCGACCGCGTCGCCACCCTCGCGCATCGGGGATACGACTGCCGGCGCACTCATCGCTCGCCAAATCGGTCCCTCGGGTTCCGCGACCGGAAGGAAATCCGCGCTGACCCCTTCGGCCACCGCGAGGCGCAGCCCCGCCGTCCGTTCATCGTACAGATACACCGCGAATTGCTGCGCGCCGATGGGCTCGCGGAGGATCTCACCGATCGACTGCACGACGCCTCGGGCTGTGCGCGACCCGTGGAGCTGATGCATCGCGTTGTACAGGTGGCCAATGCGCCAATGTTCCTCTTCGAGCGTCTGGCAACGTGATTCGAGTTCGCGATTTTCCTCGCGCAGCGCACTCGCGTGATCGGTCGCCGCTTTCGCCTCGGCCTGAAGCTGTGCGTAGATGCGCGGGTCGAAGGGGTGCACTTCGCGACGAACCTGCCGGACCCGTTCTCGAAGCCGCGCGTTCTGAGCTGCCAGGTGCTGGAGCAGCGCCGCCGCCCGGGCGAGATCGCGCGCGACGTCCGTAGCGCGCTGGCGGTCGTTGCGAGTCGGGCCCTGCACCCTTAGCTCTCCTGCTCGAGTACGAGTTCGAGAAGAGCACGCTCGAGCGCAATCGCGGCGGTGTGGAGCCCCACCTCGAGGCTTCGCGTATCGGGCAACGGCGCGCCGCTCGGGAGGTTGTCGGCGTAGAGCACGGCAGCGAGTGAATCGCCACCTCGGATGGGTGCCCAATACGCTTCGCGCGCAATTTCGGCCCCGACGGCCGTAGCGAGCTCTTCGGGTGGCTTCATGATCGCGGCGTCCGACTCGAGGAGAATCGGCGCCAGGTCGGGCCGGAGCGAGAGATCGATGTCCACGTTCCGGAAACCGGCACTGTCGGGCCCCCCGGCCGCTTCGAGCCCGTGCTGCGAGAGCCCGCAGAGTCGCCCGTCGCGGAAGACGAAAAGCGCAACGCGTTCGAATATTTCTGACGCGAAGGCAAGAACCAACTCGAGCACCTGACCGCGGCTCTCGGGCGCGTTCAGGCGCGAGGTGAACGCATGCAGACGCTCGATCTCGTTGGGGCCCGACAAGCTCTCGGTCGGTTGGGGAGCCGGCGCCACCGATTCGGCGGGCGCGTCGGGTTCCGTCTGCTCGACGGCCGCCGCGGCGGTCGCCGGGTCGTTGCGGGAACCGAGCGCCGCACGGAGTTCAAGGGCCAGCGCCTTGCGCCGCTCTTTGTGCTGGGCCTCGCCCAGCACGCTGCGATCCGGTCGTGTCGCCACGGCGAAAAACGGCGACAGGTCGACATTTGAATCGACCTCGGGGTCACAGAGCAGGAGCATCGGAAGGTTCGCTCCTTGCGCCTGCAAGCGGGTCAGCACCCCCTCCCAGGCACTGGTCGATCCATCGTTCGGCTCGGCACACTCGGGGAGGTGTTGGCTCAGGATGACACCGGGCGTCACGCCGCGAACGAAGTAGTACCGGAGGCGCTCCACCGCGGGCTCGAGGGACTGGAAGATGTGGACGAAGTGCGCGCAACCGTGGAGTGCATGCTTCAGCCATTCGAGCACGTCGAGGTCTCGATCGATCGCGATCAACGGTCCGTCGAAGCCGGGAATGGTCTCGTCCGGACGGCCGGGTTCGTCAGGCCCTCCGTCGACCAGCTCTTCTTGAAAGTCCGGCATGGGAAAGTCGGGCAGCGTCTCCGCCTCGCCCGAAAATGAAATGGCGAAGTCATCGTCCTCCTGACTCTCCTCGTCGAGGAGTCGGACGCCCTCGAGCGCGAGGAATTGCGCGTTGAGACCGACTTTGAGGCGCATCTCCCGCGCCTCGAGTTCATCGATCGACTGCCCGCTCATGTCGAAGGTCCATTTGCCTTCATTCCACGTGAAAAGGGAGAGGACCGAGGCCTCCGCCACTTCCCGCAGCAAGCTGTCGAGGCGCTCTTCATCGAGCTCGGTGTGTTCGCAGAGCAACGCCGCGAAGCTCACGGAGCGCTCGCGCGCGTCGCGGTGGAGCGACTCGACTCGATCCTTTTCCAGCGCGCCGGCCGCCAGGACCACTTCTGCGAGGGTCTCGATCCCGCCCTCGACGAGCACGCCTTCGATGTTGCCTTGGGTGAGATAGACACGAGCCCCGGACCCGGATGTCTGATGGAGATGCAGGACACCGGATTTACCCGAGATGGTCAGGATCTGAAGGATTTCTCCGAACCCCAGATCTTCGAGTCGACCGACCAGACTCATCCCGTGTCCCGCCCTCCACAGGGCGCGCGCGACGCGCGCACCTCGTCCGGGTGGTCATCGGCAGAAAGGCGGCCCCCACTTAGAACGGGCGTGACAAGCGATTTCCCCCGCGGGAGCGCTACGTTTCGTGGCTGGAGGCGGCGTGAATTTCCGGCACAATTCGGCCCGCGAGCAACTGGAGGACGGCGAGACCCACGCGGAGGGCCGTTCGAGCCGCCAGCCTTCCCGTGTTTCGTAGCCGCATCTCGGGTTTGGGGATCGCACTTCCCCAACAGCGAGAAGAGCTCGGCGCAGTTGGGCACCCGGGGCTGCCCGATGTATCTCGGCTCACCGGTATCGAACGCGTTCGCGTCTCTGCCGAGGGCGAGGATTCCCGGACCCTCGCGCAGGGCGCCGCCCGGCGGGCCTTGGCGGCAAGCGGCCGATCCCCGGAGAGCATCGATCTCGTGATCTACGCCGGGATCACGCGCTTCACCCAGGGGCTTCGCCGCTTCCGACTGGAGCCCTCCCTCGCAGAAACTCTCGCGAGCGAGCTCGGGGCCAGACACGCGCTGTGCCTCGACCTGACGAACGCATGCGCCGGGGCGATGACGGCAATCCACATGGCGGATCTCCTGATCGGCAGCGGAGACGCGGAGCGCGTCCTCGTCGTGACGGGCGAGTATCTGCGCCACGTCGGTCGCAACGCTGCGCCTCACGTCGACCGCTGGGACCACCCCGAACTGGCGTCCCTCACCCTCGGCGACGCCGGCGCCGCCGTGTGTCTCGAGGCGCCAGAGGCCGGCGACGCGGCGGGCGGGGGTTTCATAGCCGGGAGTTTCGAGACGCTTCCCGAACACGCCGACCTGTGCGTCGCCGGGCCGGCCCCGCGACGCGCCGGAGGCACGATGCGAACGGACGCCGCGACGATCCATATCGAGGCGATCCGACGCGCTCCCGTCGTGATGGAAAGATCACTCGACGAGGCGGGATTGCCATACGCCGCGATCGACCTCGTAATTCCGCACCAGACCTCCATCCGCGCGATCCGTGCCGGGCGACGCCACTTCGCGGAACACTTCGGCGAAGACGCCGCCGCGTGGGGTGTCTCTCTTTCGGAGTACGGGAACACCGCAACCTGTACCCACTTCATCGCGTTGGCAGAAGCGATCGCTGCGGGAACGTGCCAGCCCAACCGGCACATCATGTTCCTCGTCTTCGCTTCGGGCTTGGTGGTGGGGAGCCTGATCTACCGCGTGCCGAAGCGCATCCCCTGCACAGGTGCGATATGAGAGCCGGGATCGCAGCGGTCCGTACGGGACGCGGCCAGGGAGAGGCGCGGGACGTGGCCGCCAAGCGGGCGGAAACGTGCTTGGCTGCGACACCCGGGCCCTCTCCGACCTTGTGCGTTCACGTCGGGAGCTTTCGCGACGCGGATCGCGTCGAGCCCGCCGAAGCGCCGCGGATCGTCGCCGCCATGTCCGCGAACGGAGAAGCCCGGCCGCAGCTCGCGTTTGACGTCGATCATCTCGTCGCCGCCTGGCAATTGGCGAGCCGATGGGTGGCCCAGCGGGGTGAACGCGCCCTCGTCGTCGCAGCCGATCGGCGCGTCCGCGCTGACGTTTCGGGCAGTGGGGTCGCCAACGCCGCGGCCGCGGTCGTCCTTGCACCGACCGATCGCCCCGGTGGGTTCCAGAGCTTTTATCGATTCCCAGCGATCCAGCGACCTGCGACCAGCGATCTCAACTGGGATGCCGGCGATGCGCGGCACGCGCTCTCGGTCGCTCCCCCTCCCGACGCGCGAGCGGCGGCGCATGCCGCCGGCGCGGTGACCGACCTCATCGCAAGGCTCGGTTTGTCTCCCGGCGATCTTCGGGTGTGCGCGACCCAGCGCGGGCCCGAGGTCGTCGGCGCGTTGCGCGCCGCGTTCCCAGATGCCTGCGTGCCGCGTGTAGCCGACGAGCTCGAACCCCTACACAGTGCCGGTCCGTTGTTCGCCTTCGAATCCGCCGAAGGAGAATCCCGCGGCCATGTGCTCTTCGTGACCGTCACGAACGCGGGCTCCACGCACGTCGCCTACTACCGGAATGAAGCCCCGTGTCGGGTCTCGTCTTAGTCCTGTTCGCGCTGATCGCCGGCGCAACCGCCCTGGCCTTCGGTCGCCCGGCGTCGGTGATCCGTCATGCGCGGGCGGTCCTTGTCTCGATCGGTTTCGGGGCCGCCCTCGCCCTCGTCGGTCTGATCGACGTCGGAACGGGACACCCCCGCATCCGACTCGACGCCTCGGAAGAGCCGTTGATGGTGGGCGAGGATCCCGAACGCGGGGTCTACGACACCGCGACCCGCCGCTTCGGCCGGGATGATCAGGTGCTCGTCGTCCTCGCAGCGCCGTCGGTGTGGGAGGAGCAGACCCTCACGACTTTGCGCGAGGCCGCGGACCGGCTGGCGGATCTCCCGCACGTCCGACGCGTCGAGGGGCTCGTCAATACCCCCGACTACCGCTTCGACACCGAGTGGGGCGGCATCCGATTTCGCGAGCTGATCGAAAACGTCCCGGATGCGGCCGACGAACGCGAAGCGTTGCGACAACGCGTCCTCGAGGACCCGGTCTATCCGAAGCTCTGGGTCGCGCCCGACGGAAGGATGAGCGCGCTCCTCATTTCGTTCGCGCCGGTAACGGATCAGGAACTCATCGATTCGGGGTTTCACGAACGGCTCGAGGGCGAGCTCGCCCGCTTGGCGGTCGCTGAAACCCGCTGGCACGTCACGGGCCGACCGCACATCAAAGCGCGCGCGATCGACGTGATGGTGCGTGACCTGTCGCGCCTCATCCCGCTCGCCGTGGCAATCGCGACACTCGTCGTCCTTCTCTTCACGCGATCTGTCGTGGGCGCGGCCCTTCCGCTCGCCAATGCCATCCTCGCCTCGGTCGTGACCTTCGCGGTGATGTCCCGGGCGCAGGTGCCGATCAACCTCATCACGCTCGTGCTCGGGCCTACCCTGATCTCCTTGGGCGGGCTCTACGGCGTGCACGTCGTGAGTCTCCACACATTGGGTGAGCGAGCGGATTGCCCGAAAGCCCGAGCCCTCGCGACTCTCTGTCGCGTTCGCCTCCCGATCCTCCTCGCCGGCGTCTCGACCTGCGTGGGGTTCTTCGCTCTCATGGTGACGGGCGTTCCGGCGACGCGAGAGCTCGGATTCTTCGGGGCATTTGGCATGGCGACGCTGACCCTGCTCTCCTTGACCGGGTTGCCCGCCGCATTGGCTCTTCTTCCCGATCGCGCGCTCCCCCTCCGCTCCGAAGCGCAGGCCGAGCTTCTCGACCGCGCCTTGGCGACCACAGGCCGCTGGGTCACCGCCCACAGCGGCGCCATCATCGCCGCCTTCGGCCTGACAACGGTCGCGGCCGCGGCCATCTTGCCGCGCGTCATCGTGGACACCGACTACTTGAGCTTCTTCGACCGCAAGGCGACGGTTCGAACGGACTACCGCGCCATTGCGGACGGCCTCATCGGCCCCACCCCGCTGTACCTCGTCTTCGAAGGCGAATCGGAAGGCGCGTTCCGTTCGCCCACGACCTTGCGCTCGCTGGACGCTCTCGCCCGAGAGCTCGAAGCTCTGCCCGCGATCTCCGCCGTGTTCTCCATGGTCGAACCCGTGCGGAAGCTCAATCGAGCCCTCGCCCACCCGAAGCCCGATTCCCTGCGCATCCCGGACACCCGCGAAGAAGTCAGCGACGCGCTCTTTCTGATTCCGAAGCGCGAGCTGCGGCGCTTTGCCACGTCGAACCACCGCGCCGCGAACCTGGTTCTCCACACCGATCGGCTGGGTTCGCGAGAGCTGCGCGCGTTGCGCGCCGATATCGGGCAGGTACTTGCGCAGTCGGCCCACGCGGCGAACTTGCCGACCGCCCAACTCACCGGAAACGCGCTCGTGCTCAATCGAAGCGCCGACTTTGTCGCCGGCGATCAAGTGCGCGCGATCGGTGCAGCCGCTTGCGCCATCTTTCTACTGGTCGGTGTCGTCTTCCGTTCCTGGCGAGCCGCTTGCATCGCGATGGTTCCGAACCTCGTCCCGGTGATCTTGTTCTTCGGTGTCCTCGCGATGGGCTTCGCGTCGCTGTCGTTTCCCACGGGCCTGATCGGTTGCCTCACACTCGGCGTGGCGCTCGACGACACCCTTCACTTCTTGAGCCACTATCGCCGGGAGCGTCGTTCCGGGCTGGCCCCTGCCGCAGCCGCCGAGCGCTCCCTCGCGCGCGTCGGCCGAGCGATCGTCATCACGACCGTGATGCTCGTGGCCGGGTTCGGATCGATTCTCGTGTCGGGGTTCGCCACGATCCGGGAGTTCGGCGCCTTGACCGCGACCGTGATGGGCTTGTGCCTGGCGACGGATCTGTTGCTCTTCCCGGCGCTGCTCATCCGCTTCCGGATCTGAGCTCTACGGGCGCTTCCGGCTCAACCGATTCGCCTCGAAGAGCCGGTCCGCGATGTCCGGATTCGGTTCGAGCTGATCGACGAAGAGAATCGATTGGGTCTTTTCTCGAATGTCGGTCATGCGCGCTTCCATCGGCACCCAAGCGCCGCCGTGGACTTCGACGCGATCCCGCGGAATATCGAGCTCGTTGACATGCAGACCGCGAAGACTCCAGTTCTTCACCAGCAGCGGAACCGGAAATTCCTGATCGATATAGAACACGCTCTTTGAGTATTGGGGCCTGCTTTCGGGGACGTAATCGACTTCGACCACGTACACGGGAACTTCCTGAACTCGCTCGTCGGGGAGTCGCTTGTAGGTCGCGTCGTCGATCACGCGAACCATCGCGATATCTTCCAGGGTGAAGTCCGTCGCGAAGATGGTCTCGCGCGAGGTGTCGACGCGCGCCACGCGCTCGCGGCGCTTCGAGTAGTGATAGCCGTCGTTTTCCTGTCGATGCCGCTCGATGAACAGATAGCCGCTGTCGCGCTTGTCGTTCGGGTACGTGAACTTCATCATCGTCTTTGAGACGATGCCCGCCGCGTTGGCTCCGCCGTCGACCCGAAAGTCCTTGAACCGAGACCAGAACCGGAGCTCCTGGGTGTCGCCACCCGGGTCGGTGGAGACGAATCGTTGCTCGGCGTGAGAGGAGCGCAAGCGGTTGTCGATCATTCGCTGGTAGATGTCGCGGCCCGATAGCTCTTCGGCACCGAGCGACACGGGCGCCGAGACGGCGATCGCGGCGACGAGGGCTAGGACATGAGCGCTGCGGACCATGGCTGGCTCCTCCTGACTTCGGCATGCTCCGGGCGCCATGCCCGTGCGCCGCCTAGATGTAGCACTGAACGACTTCACTCCCGAGGAAATGACCTGGTGTCGCTCCCGAATCACGGCGCTTCGAATCATGCTCCCCGCCCTCGACCCCGTACTGCACTCGCTGATCCGCGCGATGGCCAACGAGCGCCGAGCGGACGGTGCGTACCCGGACGAGCTCACACTCCCGCTCGAGAAAGCGAGCGTGGGCGAGCTCGAACTCGCTGCCGATCTGCTGGGCAGGCTCGCGGGAGCCGCGCGCGACGAGGAGCAACCGGGCCCCGCGAAGCTCCTCGACGCTCTCGTCGGTGAGGTGCGGGACGCCCTCGCTTAGTCTGGCCTGTCACCGTCGAAATCGAAGAACGTCGCGAACTCCTCAACCGGGCGACGCTCCGTGCGCAGCGCGTTGATCGGTGCCGTCTCGTCCTCCCAACCGATCGCCATGCCGCATACGAGGACCTCGTCGTCCGTAACCGGCAAGTGTTTGCGCACGGCTTTGTGAAACGGTGGCCAGGCGGCCTGGGGGCACGTGTGGAGCCCCTGGCCCCGCGCCGCCGTCATGACGTTTTGCAGGAACATGCCGTGATCGATCCAACTGCCGAGCTCGAGCGCGCGATCGATGAAGAAGAACAGGCCCACCGGCGCACCGAAGAAGCGAAAATTTTCGGCGTGCTGGGCGTGCATCTTGTCGTGTTGCCCGCGCTCGATCCCCAGGAGCCCGTACATCGCCCAGCCGACTTTCCGACGGCGCTCCTTGTAGGCCGGCGGGAACTCGTCGGGGTAGTACGGGTATTCGGGTTCGCGCGTTTCGGGCCCCCCACGGTGGAGCTCCAACGCATCGCGGGTGATCGCGTCCTTCGTGTCGCCGCGGACAACGAATACGCGCCATGGCTGCATGTTCGTCCCACTCGGCGCTCGGGACGCGATTCGCAGAATATGCGCCAGCGTTTCCCGGGGCACCGGGCGATCGAGAAAGGCGCGCACCGAGCGGCGGGTCGCGATGGCGTGATCCGTATCCACAGGCTTCTCCTCTGCGGCGGGCAGCGTAGCGGAGGCGTCGCGTTATGGTTCCCGCATGTCTGAGAAGCCACCCGAAGTCTTGCCGCCCATCGAGCCGCCGAACGAACGCGTTCGAGTCGACATGCCCGACGGTGCGTCCATCGAGCTGCGAAGACACGGCAACCCCGACGGGCCCCGAGTGCTCGTATCCCATGGCAACGGTTTCGCGACCGACGGATACTGGCCCTTCTGGCGGCACTTGACCGCCGACTACGATCTCGTGATCTACGATCAGCGCAATCACGGCCAAAATCCGCGGCACCGCCTCGAGAACCATCGTGTGGCCCGCATGGCCGAAGACCTCGAGCTCCTGCTCCAAACCATCGGCGACCGGTTCGGCGAGAGGCCCGTGCGCGGCGTGTTCCACTCGCTCTCGGCGATTGTGAGCGTCGTCCACGCTTCGCGCTTCCGATGGCCGTGGGAGGCGCTGGTCCTCGTCGACCCGCCGTTTTGTCCGGCTCCTGACGATCCGCTCCGCCCGCGTTCCCTCGCTGAAGAAGGCGAGCTATCCGAACGTGCCGCCAAGCGACGGAACGGGTTCGACACGCCCGACGATCTGGCGAAGCGACTCGAGGAAGGGCTCGGACACTGGGTCCCCGGTGCGCCGGCGTGCATGGCGCGCGCGATACTTCGCCCGAGTGAGGGAGCCGAGGAAGCCTTCGAGCTGTCGTGCCCGGGCGCTTTCGAATCGCGGATCTTCGCCGACAACTCGAGCTTGAACCTCACGCCCATTTTGAAAGAGCTCCCCGACTGCATCCTCTACTTGTGCGCTGATCCCGAGGCGCCGCCCAAGGCGATGCCCGGCATCGTGAACCGCGCCCTTCACGAGCGTTACGGCCTCCGCTACGAGGCTGTCGCGGGCGCGACGCACATGCTCCAGCTCGAACGCCCCGAGCACGCCGCCGACCGGGTCCGCGCGTTTTTCGGCGCCGTTGGTTTCGAGGTATGATCGCCACGACGCACCGGCAATCCCCAGGCGGAAGCCTCAACGAACGGGAAGGAACAACATGCTCCAGTGGAAAATCGGCGACACGAAGATCACGCAGTTGATCGAGATGACGGCTTCTGGCGGTGAGCTCGAGGTCTTGCCGGATGCGACGCCTTCGGGTCTATCGGAGATGCCTTGGCTGAAGCCCAACTTCGTCTCTCCGGAAGACAACCTGATCCTCAACATCCAGATGCTGATCATCGAGACACCGTCTCGCAAAATGGTCGTCGACACGTGCATCGGCAACGACAAGGCTTTGAACATCGAAGACTGGGCCAACCTCCAGTTGCCCTTCATGGACGACTTGAAGAAGCTCGGCCACGATCCGGACTCGATCGACACTGTTATCTGCACGCACCTTCACGTCGACCACGTGGGTTGGAACACCAAGAAAGTCAACGACAAGTGGGTGCCGTCTTTCCCGAACGCGCGATACCTCATCGTGGAGGAAGAATTCGCTTTCTGGCGCGATCTCGAGGAAGATCCGTTCGGAGACGTCTTCGGCGAATCGGTGAAGCCCGTCTTCGACGCAGGACTCGTCGACCTCGTGAAGAACGATCACCAAGTCGGAGACGGTGTCTGGTTCGAATCGACGCCGGGACACACCCCGGGCCACGTCAGCGTGCGCATCAGCTCGGGCGGAGAGGACGCCGTCATCACCGGCGACATGATGCATCACCCGTGTCAGATCGGGCGACCCGACTGGGTGACGCCCTTTGACGCGGACAACGACGCGGCGCGGACCACCCGCCGGCAGTTCCTCGAGCGCTACGCCGACAAGCCGGTGCTGGTCTTGGGCACACACTTCGCCGACCCGGTGGGCGGCAAGATCGTGCGCGACGGAGACACGTATCGTTTCGACGTCTAGCGGTTCGCCAGAGCCGGATCCGGAGCTTCGGGGAGCCGCTCGAGCTGCTTTTCGAGCTCCGCGTCCGGCAACGCGACATCGACCATGTCTTCGGAGAGGAAGCGCTCATACGCGCTCAAATCGAAATGGCCGTGGCCTGAAAGATTAAAGAGCAGGCACGCGTCGCGGCCGGTTTCGCGACACCGAAGCGCTTCATCGATGACGGCCTTGACCGCGTGCGCGGATTCCGGCGCCGGCAGAATGCCCTCCGTGCGCGTAAAGAGAAGCGCCGCTTCGAAGATCTCGCGCTGATCGTACGCGCGCGCTCCGACCAAACCCGTGTGACACAGGCCCGAAACCAGAGGGCTCATGCCGTGGTAGCGCAGGCCGCCGGCGTGGATCCCGGCGGGCACGAAGTCGTGGCCGAGAGTGAACATGGCGGAAAGTGGCGTAAGACCGGCGAGATCTCCAAAGTCGTAGGCGTAGCGCCCGCGTGTGAGGGTCGGACAAGCCGTCGGCTCGACGGTCAAGAAATCGATTTCTTGGCCCGCGAGCCGATCGGCGACGAACGGCGCCGCGATCCCTGCAAAGTTCGATCCCCCACCGGCGCACGCAATCACCATATCGGCGCGCTCTCCGACGCTTGCGAGTTGCTCGCGCGCCTCGAGACCGACGACGCTCTGGTGCAAGCACACGTGATGAAGGACGCTCCCCAGCGCGTAGTGCGTGTCGTCGTTCGTCGCGGCGACTTCCACCGCTTCGCTGATCGCGATCCCCAGCGAGCCCGTGGAATCGGGGTCGCGACGGAGGACGTCGCGACCGGCCCGGGTCTCGGCCGACGGCGAGGAAACGACCGACGCCCCCCAGGTTTGCATGAGCGTTCGTCGGTAGGGCTTCTGGTCGTAGCTCACGCGCACCATGTAGACCCGGCACTCGAGCCCAAACAGGTTCGAGGCGAACGCGAGGCTCGAGCCCCACTGCCCCGCTCCGGTTTCCGTCGCCAGCGCCGCGACACCCTCCTTCGCATTGTAGTAAGCCTGCGGTACCGCGGAGTTCGGTTTGTGGGAGCCCGCCGGACTCACCGACTCGTTCTTGTAGTAGATCCTCGCCGGCGTCCCGAGCGCCTCTTCCAGAAACCTCGCTCGAACGAGCGGCGTCGGCCGCCAGATTGCAAGCTTCTCCCGGACGGGTTCCGGAATCTCGATCCAGCGCTCATTCGATACTTCCTGCTCGATGAGCGCGTGCGCGAACAGGGGCGCTAGATCTTCGGCGCGGAGCGGCTCTCCGGTTCCGGGGTGGAGGTAGGGCGGAATGGCTTCCGGGAGGTCGGCGCGCAGGTTGTACCACGCCGTCGGCAGTTTCTCCGCGGGCAGCGAGATGTGTCGGTCCATCAACGAGATCCCTTCGGCGCCCTTCGCCTAGCGGTCCGAATTACGCGGACGAAAAAGGCCTTCTTGAGCGACCGTAGCAACGTGGGAGCCAGACTGGCTAAACACGCGCCCACTCGCCAAGCCGCGTACCCCGTCGAAGTTTCTCCCGATGAGATCGAGCAGGAGCCAGTCCGTCGCACGAGTCGAACGGTGGAACCAAATCGCGTGGTCGAGGCTCACGGAAACGTGCTCGTCGCTCCATTGACCCGCTTCGGGGGGTGCGGGATGCGCCGCGACCGCCGCATCGATCGGGCTCAGATCCGTTAGGTAGGCGACGGCGCAGGCGTCGAGGCGCGGATCGTCTTCGAGCTCCCCCGGAAACTGCACCCAAGTCGCCACCCTCGGCGGATCGTTCGAAAAGACGGTGTCGCGCCGCTCGATACCGGCGTCCCAGCGCCCCGGCACATCGTCGGGCCCGGGCAGGTCGCCGGGGAAGCTCGCGCTCGCGCCACGGGGACCGCTCTCGTCGACGTGAAACGAGCATATCAGCGTCAAAATGTCTCCGAAGGACTGCCGCGCGGTCACCTGCCGGGTCGCGAAGGAACGACCGTCGCGGACCCTCGCGACGCTGTAGCGGATCGGCTCCTGCAGAGAACAGGCCCGCACGAAATACGCGTGGAGTGAATGCGGCGACAGGGTTTCCGGCACGGTGTGAGTCGCCGCCCACAGAGCCTGGGCCACGACCAGACCCCCGTAGCCAAAACCCCAGGCGTAAGGCGGACTCTTTCCCTCGAAGACGTCCTCCTCGCGGAACGCGAGGTTGAATATTTCCGATAGATCGAGCGGGCCTTGGTCCATCAAAGCAGGGTACAGAACCACCGTGAAGAGCCGTCACACCGCTACTCAAAATGCGCTACCCGTCGGAGTCCCGGGCGGACGCCCCGCTTCGGCGCAAGGAGATATCGATGGAATTCCTTTTTATCGGCGACATCGTCAAGCCCGACGGCATGAGCGACAAAGAGTTCTTCAAGGTTTGGCAAAAAGAGTCCGAGGCGGCGGTCGCCGGCCTCGACTCGGGCGGCATCAAAGCCCTGTGGAAGGCCGCGGGTCGATACCAAGTGATCGGGGTCTTCGATTTCCCGGACGCCGACACGATGGACGCGGCGTTTCACCAGTTGCCGATCTGGGCGATGGGCCACCACGAGATGGTGCAGAACACGCAGCTGATCCCACTGCGCGACTATCGGAACTGGGCCAAAGACCTGGTCGGACTCGCGAGCTAGTCGCTGGGCCGCGTTCGGGAGGCGGAGCCTCCCGAACGCCTAGGACGCGCCGCGCGGGACGAGATCGCTTGATCGCTCGTAACGCCAGCCACCCTCGAGCATCCACACCCGATGGCGCGGCCCGGGCTGATCGAGGTCACCCCCCGCAAAAGCGGCGTCTTCGCTGAGAATCGACACCACCCCGCCGGGCACCTTCGCGGTGCGCGGTAGATGACGCGGGACTTCGCGCTGGCGGAAAGCTGCGAACGTTTCGTCGACGCCCGCAAACTCGGCGAGCCAGTGACTCGTGACGTAGGTCGGCGCGGGCAACTCCATCTCGCCCTTCGCCTGTGCCGTGAGCGCATCGGCGGGTCGCAACCAGCGATGATCGTGAATTTCGCCGCCGTCGATCGTGACTTCGCCCGAGCCCGCCGGTGCGAGGAAAAACCAGGTCCGAAAACGCTTGGGACGCACCGGGGGGGTGGTCCACTCCGCGATCTCCAGCATGGTCTCGGGAGCCGTAGCGACACCCGCTTCCTCGTGGGCTTCGCGCGCGGCCGCTCGCCTCGCTGCGGCCTCGAGATCATCCGGCTCACTCGAGAAGTCGGCCGGGTCGATTCGACCACCGGGGTACACCCACGCCCCGCCGTGGAACGCGAGCTTTGCGTTTCGCTGCACGTAGAGAACTTCGAGGCCCTGGGACCCGTCGCGTACCAGGAGCACGGTCGCCGCGAGAAAAATCTGCGATTCGTCTGCCATCTGGTGAGCCTAGCCTTCTAACGGCCCGAAAACAGCTGACACCGGCAGGGACGTCCTCGATACTGGTCAGATGCCTGGAGAAGAACGGATCGGAAAACCCCTCGAGCGCGTGTTGCGGGGTTTTGAACAAGTTCAAGAGCATCTGCTCTTTCACCAGGCGGGGGCGGCGCAAACCGACCTCCACGTCGCGGTGGGGGAGCCCCTGGACGAGCTCGTGCGTTGGCTCGACGAAGCTGGAGATGACCCGCTCTGCCGAGACCTTCGCGAACCGATCGATTCGCTCGTCGAAGCGAAAGAAGCGTTCCTTCGCCGCGACCGCGATTTCTCGCTGTCGTTTTTCGCGATGCGTCGGAGTTTTTCGCGCGCGCTGCCCCTCCTGTACGCAATGCGAGAGCGCATCCCCTCCTTGCGTCCCTACTGGTTCGAAGAGCAAGCGCTCCCTCGAGCAGACACCCTCGAAGCCATCTCCGCAGATCCCGAGACGGTGGGACTGCGAGCCTGGGAACGCACGGACGAGCGCGCGGAATACGCGATGTATGTCCCGGAAACCTACACGCCCGATCGCAGCTGGCCCCTTATCGTATGTCTCCACGGCGGCTACGGGCGCGAAGACGAATACCTCTGGTCGTGGATGCGAACGGCGAAG
This sequence comes from Myxococcota bacterium, assembly GCA_965223705.1. Lineage (GTDB taxonomy): Bacteria > Myxococcota_A > UBA9160 > UBA9160 > UBA6930 > UBA6930. Next base: position 2,830,965 of record OZ245015.1, read on the forward strand.
AGCCATGCGCAGATCGTGTTGTCAGCGAAGTCGAAGAGCTCCACTTGGTCGTTCGCGATTCCCGACCAGGATTTCGCTTCCGTTCTCGCGATGCTCGACGAGGTCGAGGAACGGTTCGCCGTAGAACGCGACCGGATTCTGCTCACCGGCTTGTCCGACGGCGGGACGTTCACGTACCTCCTCGGCCTTCGGCACGCGAATCGATTTTCGGCTCTAGCGCCGATTGCCGCGGCCGGCTTCCACCCGATGCTCGATGTCCTCTTGCGCGAAGGAGCCGGCAAGGAGCTCCCGATCCATCTCGTGCACGGTGTCCACGATCCGATTTTTCCCGTCGCTACGGCGCGCGCGACGCATCAACTGCTCGAAGCGATCCACTACCGGGCGACGTACACGGAGCTTCCTGACTGGGGGCACGCCATCCCCTACTCGATTCACGAGCGGATCATCTTTCCCTGGTTCGCTGGGCTCGGTGAATAGCGAACCTCCCCCCTCGTCCAAGGAACGTTATGAAGCACCGAAACGCCGGCGTGGCCGGCACGACCGTCGTCCTCCTCCTCCTCGGGGCGGTGCTCGCTACGGCGGGCATCACGTATTGGGTGTTGCGGAGCACGATCTATCCCAAACCGTTTCAGCCGGTGACGCTCGCCCCAGTCGAACAGCGAGCCCTCGACCAGAAGCTCCGCGCACTCGGTGTTGACTGGACCGTGGCAGACACAACGACAGCCGAGGCGCCCCTCAGCGAGCGCCCCGCGCCGCTCGAGCCCGAACCCTACGCCGAGGATCCGGAGCGGCGCGAGATCGCGCTGAGCGAGCGCGAGCTCAACGGGATCCTCGCCCACAACACCGACCTCGCCCATCGGGTCGCAATCGATCTATCGGAGGATCTCGCCAGTGCGAAGGTCCTTCTTCCTATGGACCCGGACCTGCCCTTCGTCGGCGGCAAGACGCTGAAGCTGAACGCCGGTCTGCACCTCGCCTTTCGCGACGGGCAGCCGATCGTTCAGCTTCGCGGAATCAGCGTCATGGGCGTGCCGTTGCCGAACGCCTGGCTCGGAAATTTGAAGAACGTGGATCTCATCCGCGAATTCGGCGACGAACCCGGCTTCTGGAAGAGCTTTGCCGACGGGATCGAGCTCATGGACGTGCGAGACGGATCCCTGCTCGTCAAGCTCCGCGAATAGCCGCTACGCCGACGAAGCGAAGTGTCGGGCGCTGCTCGACCGCCAGAGATCGTGCAGCGAGCTCTTCCCCGCGCCTTCCAACAGCTCGCCCGGCTGCACGTCCGGGTACAGCCGTTCCATCGAATGGATCTCCCAAGGGCTGACCCGGAGATAGAGATGACTCCGTTTGAGCTCGGACGGGTGCGTGAGACCCGCAGCACCCAGAACCTCGGCGAACGCCTTGACTGTGTTGCGATGAAACGCCGCGACGCGGCGCGCTTTCTCATCGACGACGAGTGCACGGACCAGTGCCGGATCTTGCGTCGCGACGCCGACGGGACAGACGTTGCGATGGCACTGTTGCGCTTGAATACAGCCGAGCGCGAACATGAAGCCCCGCGCGGAACTCACCGTATCCGCACCCAGGGCAACCGCCGCCGCCATGTCGAAGCTCGTCACGAGTTTCGCACTCGCGATGATGCGGACGCGTTCGCGCAGTCCCGCGCCGACCAATGTATTGCGCACGAAGACGATCGCGTCTTTCACCGGCATCCCCATCGAATCCGAGAACTCGATGGGTGCAGCGCCGGTTCCACCTTCTCCGCCATCGACTGCGATGAAGTCCGGAGCGATCCCGGTCTCGACCATTGCCCGCGCGAGGGCCATCAAGTCGCGGGGGTCCCCCACGGAAAACTTCACGCCGACGGGCTTTCCGGAAGCCAGCTCCCGCAAGCGTCCGACGAACTCGAGGAGGCCCACAGGCGTATCGAACTCCGGGTGAAAAGGCGGTGACACACAATCGCGACCCTTGGAAATTCCGCGCGCCGCGGCGATCTCGTCGTTGATCTTCACGGCGGGGAGGATCCCTCCGTGGCCGGGCTTTGCACCCTGGGAAAGTTTCAGCTCGATCATCTTCACGTTGTCCCGCGCCGCCGTCTCGCGGAATGCGTCGGCGTCGAAGCGGCCATCCGATCGCCGACACCCGAAGTAGGCGGTTCCCAGTTGCCAGACCAGGTCGCCTAAAGCCTCTTCGTGGTAGCGACTCACCCCTCCCTCACCGGTATTGTGGAAGAAGCCCCCTTCGCGGGCGCCGCGATTCAGCGCCGCGATGGCGCGGCTCGACAACGATCCGAAACTCATGGCCGAGATGTTGAAGATCGACCCCGAGTAAGGCTTGCCGGAAGGTTCGCCAAAGTCCACACGCAGGTTCCGTGCGGGATCGTCGACGGGCTCGGTCGGCGCCATCGAGTGGACGAACCAGCCGTGACCTTCCTCGTAGACGTCTCGTTCCGTCCCGAACGGTTTCTTGTCGAGGACGCCTTTCGCACGCTGGTACATCAGCGACCGTTGATCGCGATTGAAAGGGCGACCCTCGGTGTTGTGTTCCACCAAGTACTGCCGGAGCTCCGGACCGACACCCTCGAGGAGAAAGCGCAAATGCCCGATCACCGGGTGAGAGCGCAGGATGCTGTGCCGTTCCTGTAGCAGGTCGTGAGCAGCGACACCCAGGAGAGCGAGCGCGACAACGAGCGCCCAACGCGCCGTCGGCCAATAAAAGGTTGCGAGAGCAGAGATGAGGGCGAAGCTGATGAGGCCGGGGAGCACCCAGGCGCGGATCTGATGGATCATGCGCGGAGGTTAGGGACCCCGACCACCTTCCGGCAAAGGCCATACCGCCGCGCTATGAAGTCCTCGTGAACGGAGACTCGATGCCCGAACCGACCGATCGAATCGTTACGGTGGACGCCGACGGCCACGTGCTCGAGCCGCGAGACACCTGGATCCGCTACCTGGAACCGACTTTTCGCGACCGCGCGATACGGATCGAACGACAGGGAGACGGTGAAGTGCTCGTCGTCGACGACACGCCGATCGAGGCTCTGCGGAACCGGATGGCACTCCTCGGAGGGATCGATATGGACCCCGCCGAGCTGCTGCGACCCTCGGGCCCGATGGCCTATGAGGAAGGCTGCCCGCCCGGTAGCTACGACCCGGCGGCCCGTCTGCGCGTCATGGACGAGGAAGGCGTCGACGTGAGCCTCCTGTATCCGACCATCGGTATCTGCTGGGAAGGTGCCGTACGCGACGGGACACTAGCCGCCGCGTATACACGCGCGTACAACCGCTGGATCGTCGATTTCTGCAGCCACGACCCGACGCGGCTGGTTCCGATTGCGCACATTTCGCTGCTCGATCCAGAGCTCGCCGTCACCGAGATGGAACGCGCAGCGAGGGACGGTTGCCGCGGCATCTACCTCTCGCCAGACCGCGCGTCCCGAGGGATGCGTTACTTCGACGCGCCCGAATTCGACCGCGTGTGGGCCGCGGCTGCGGATCTTTCCCTGCCGCTCGGATTCCACGTGGTCGTTCGCGATCATCGCTCGCACCGCTATTTCGATCCCACGGACGAGCGGGCCTACCGGTTCGGCCTGTTCGATTTTGCGTTTCTGGCGATCGATGTGATCGCGGCGTTTACGGAGTTCCTCTCGCTCGGAATCTTCGAACGCTTCCCGACACTCAAGCTGTCCGTGCTCGAATCCGGGGCGAACTGGATCTCCGCTTGGCTCGACCGCATGGACCACAAGTTCGAGGTGGTGAAGAGCAGCACGATTCTGAAGATGCGCCCGAGCGAATACTTCTATCGACAATGTGTGGTTTCCGCCGATCCCGACGAAACGCTCACGGGTGCCGTGGTCGACCACATGGGCGCCGATCACTTCGTGTGGGCCTCGGACTACCCGCATGTCGATGCGGACTTCGGCGTCGTCGACGAGATTCGCAAACACTTGGCCGGCCTCTCCGCGGAAGCTCAGCGGAAAGTGCTCGGAGAGAACGCGCTCCGCTTCTACGAACTCGAGGCTCCGAAGTACTGACGGCGAGCTAGGCCGCGACGCTCCGCTTCGCGGCCGCGCGCAGCTCCGGCATGATGTGCTTCGAGAAGAGCTCCTGGGTCCGCATCGCTTTCCAACGATCGATACCGCCGTAGTAGCTCATGATGATGAGTTCCTGAAAACCAAACTCACCGTGCAGGTCGAGCAGCTGCTGGCCCACGTCGTCGGGCGTCCCGACAAAGACGATGCCCGCGTCGAGCAATTCCCGGTACGAGAGGTCGCGCAGCGCCGGGAAGTCATCGGCGGCGTAGAAGGCATATCCCGCGTCGATCAATCGTTGTTTTTCCTCGGGCGTTGTCCTCGCCAAGCTGTCCATCGGCGAGACATTGAAGTCGACGAAGTTCCGCACGGCTGCCTCAGCTTCGACGCGAGCACGGTCGGCATCTTCGTCGATATAGATCGCCTTGATGTAACCGAGCGTGGGCGACGTGCCCGCTTTCGCGCAAGCCGACTGGTAGTAGTCCGCCGCCTCCTTGAAAACGAACGACGGAGCCGGCCCTCCGACGCATACCCCCCAGCCCGACTGCGCGGCTCGCTCGAACCACTTCATACTCGTGCCGACTTGGAAGATCTTCGGGTACGGCTTTTGGAGCGGCTTGGGCACCACCGAGAGATCGTTCACCTGGTAGTACTTTCCATCGTAGGAAAAGCGCTCTTCGGTCCACGCCTTGAGGAGAATGTCGAGCGCTTCGACGTAGCGCTCCTGGTTCTCTTCCATCACGATGTTCGCCGGTTCGTTGAGCCAGGCGTGGCCCCGACCCACGCCACACTCGATCCGACCGCCTGTCAGGATGTCGGCCTGCGCGATCTCTCCCGCGAGGATCATCGGGTTGTGGAGCGGCAATGTGTGACACAACGCCCGAAAGCGGAGGTTCTTCGTGCGCTGCGCCAGCGTGCAAAACAACGCCAGCGGATTCGGGTTGATCGCGAACTTCTCGAAAAAGGGATGTTCGAGTGTGGTGAAGACGTCAAACCCGCGTTCGTCCGCATGCTCGGCGAGCCGAATCACATCATCGATGAGTTCGGCGTGATCCCGTCCGGGAGGACACTGAATTTCTGTGTACGTTCCAAACTGCATCGACTAGCCCTCGGTAAAGATATGAAGCGGCAGGAGCGCTGATACGACCATGTTCGGGACGTCGACGAGTTCCGCAATGCGCAAGTCGACCGCAACACTGCAGATCGCATACGCTTGTTGATCGGTAAAGCCGCGGACGTCCACCAGGTGATCGATCATGTTGAGTAGCGCGTTCCTCGCCGCCAAGGTGACGTCTTCGGACCGCGCGACTCCCTCGCGGGTGAAGGACTGCCCCGTGGTCGCGAAAAAGCGGCGCGGCGCGGCGTGTTCCGGGTTCGCAAAGTAGTCGTCGCAATAGAATTCGACGTTTCGGAGCTTTCTGTCACGGGCTTCGCCCTTGCGGAGCTCGAAACTCCCGTAGAACGTCGCCGACATTTCCACGGCCGTTCCGCAACTCTCGTTGTCGCCCTGGGCGAAGTGCGCGTCCCCCACCGAAAACAGCGCACCGGGGACATACACCGGAATCCGCACCGTCGTTCCCCGGGTGAACTGCTTGATATCGAGGTTGCCGCCGCACTCGTGGGGCGCGACGGTCCGCATGGCGCGCGCCGCGATTCCCGGATCCGTCGGGACGGCGCACGTGGGGTCGGGCAGAAGAGCGACGCCACCGGCCTCGGCGAGCGTCCTCTCGCGGGACTCGATCTCGTCTAGCAGACCCGCCGAGGGGGCGTTTCCGATCACCCCCATGAACGGAGCGCCGGGGATCGCCACGCCGGGCAGGTCTTCCGAGGTCGCCATGCCGTTCGCGATCTTCCAACGCACGATGAAGGGCTCTGTAAACACGTCGCGAAGAAAGCCAAACCCCGGTACCTGCACCGTGTACCCAAATGGCTCGGGAGCGACTTCGTGGACTTTCACCTCGAGCATGTCACCCGGTTCAGCACCTTCCACGTACACCGGCCCCGTCAACGGGTGGACCACACTGAGGTCGCAATTTCCGACCGCTTCCGCTTCGGTATCGGGGCGGATCTGCCCGTCGAAGGCGTCGCGCGTTTCGATGCCGACGACTTGACCGGGACGTACCTCGACAACCGGAGGGACGTCGGGGTGCCAGCGATTGTGTCCGAGGTGCGGTTCCTCGGCGAGCGTCTTGGCTCGGTCGATCTCGATGTAGTGGTCGGCTTTCATCTCGTGTTCTCCGTGCGGGGCGGCGGCGCCACTTCGTTCGGCCCTTCGCCGGAAGCGACGAGTTTCTCGATGCGGAGCGAGAGGTGCGCGATCTGCCAGCGATCATCGATGCATTGGAAATCGGCGCGGTAGGTCGCTCCGAGCCATTTGTGCACCGGGGTCTCATCCGCGACCTCGTCCGCTGACATCGTCAGCAGCTCCCACAACCACCAGAACGCCTCTGCGGCTCGGCCGTCCGCCGAAAGCTCGATCATCGGGGACACGGGGAAGTGGAGGGACCAGAGGATCCGGTCACGCCCGATCTGCGCGAGCTCTCGGCAGATCGCGTCGCGACCCTCGAATCTCCCGAAGCCTTCGGCTTCCCAAACGGCGTCCGGGGTGAGGAGCATCGCCATCTGATCGGGATCGTTGTTCGCGTCACCCGCGCGCGCATACGCCGCAATCACGTCCCGGATCTGCTCCCGCGCGACCAGCCAGGCGACCTGTTGCTCGATTGTCGCGCTCAATCACCGCCCCGCTGGGAACCGTGCGCCGCGATGAAGCGACGCTCTTCAAAACTGAATGGAACGTTCGGATCGCCCCCGTAGAGCTCGACGTTCGGTGCGATTTCCGCGTGCATCAGAGCGAGGTGAAAAAGCCGTTGCGACGCTTCGGGTAGCGCGCCGAGCGGAAACTGATCGACATGGTCGAGGATCGCGGGAAGTTCCGGGAGCACCGCGTCGTAGAACGCTCGGAGCTCCTGGGACGTCGCGCCCAACCGCTTGTCCCACCGCTCGTTCTGGGTTGCCAACGACCACGCCGGCACCCACGCTTCGAGCGACTCAAAACCGTCGGGGAGCGCGCTCACGGCCGCGCCCCACGGAGATATTCGTCGAGCACGAAATAACCGTGTCGGACCAGGATTTCTTCGTCCTGGAGGTGCATGTGGGTCTTTGCACCGGATTGGAGCGAGAAGAACGTCCCTTCCATGGTTGCGGTGTCTTCGAGCCACGCGTTCCGCTGTAACACGATGGCGTGTTCGAGGGCCCACTTTTCGCTGTGGGTCCGCGGAGGTCGAACGTAATACTTCCCTTCCCATAGGCACCGGTCGTGACCGATCGGCCAGAACTGATGCGTGAACCAGATGCCCTCGGCCACGTGAAGCAGCCAATTCGGGAAAATCACACTGAGTTCAAACGAAAAATCGTCTCGCCGCTCATCGTTGATCGTCGGCGGCAACATCGTGCCCTCGACGTTCTCGACCAGCGAGCCCCGAGCCTTCTGCTGCGCCAAAGCTGCCACCGGTGGCGCATCTTTGGGCGGATTGAAGCAGATCGCCGTTGTCCGGTGGTCGTCGTAGAGCTTCACCATCTGAAGCCCGGTCGCGAACGTCCCGGGGAACGATCCCGCATGAATCGTGTTGACGTGATACGCCTCCGAGAAGGCGTCGACACCGATCTTCCAGTTGCAGTTGAGCTCCGTGTAGTACGTAAAGTTGTGGGTCAGCTCGTGATACGGATAACCCGCGAAGTGCTCCCCCATAGCGCCGAGGAACTCGTGCAGCGTCTGGGCGGGCTCATCGGCCAAGTTGATAAAGACAAACCCCTCCCACACGTCGCAGTGGATCTCCGTCAGCCCGTTCTCTTCGCGGCAGAAGCTGGGCGGAAAGCGCTTCTCCTCTTGAACGCCGGCGAGCTGCCCCTCGGTTCCGTAGGACCACGCGTGGAAGCGGCACGTGAAGACCTTGGCACGCCCCCACTGATCCCAGTCGCCGTCCGGGATCACGACGTTATTTCCGCGATGTGAGCACGTGTTGTGAAACGCGCGGATCTCGCCGTCCTTGCCCCGCACGAGCAAGACACCCGTGCTCGCAAAAGCGAGCGATTTGAGCTTGAACGAACCGACTTCCGGAAGCTCTTCGACCCGGCCCATACAGAGCCAGACCTTTCGGAAAACGCGATCGACTTCGCGCTCGTAGACCGCACGGGAGATCACCGGCTCCGTGGAGACGGGTTCGCTGCCCAACCACGGGTAAGCTTCGGCCCAACGTCGCTCTGTGTGGTCACTCATGGGCGTCTGCGGTCCCGCGTTTCGCGATCCGGACACTGCAGGGCCGGCCGATCACTTCGCCGAGTTCGTTGTATTCGCCGTACTCCGCGCGAAACAGGTCCATGCCCCACTCGCGCGGTTGGGTATCGAACCACAGCTTGGTGTGCGCACAATAGTAGAGGACGTTCTTCTCGCCGAAGCTCCAGTCGTAGGCTCGCTCGGTGACGCCGAACGAGGCGGGATGGCGCGTCGACGTCGCCGCTTTTCCTTCTTCGAGCATCCGCCCACCGCTCGGACAGTGCGCAAAGCGGAAAGTGAACGCCTCATCGTTTTCTTCGCAGGTGAAGCGATAGCCGTGAGATCGGAGAAACATCGCGTAGACGGCGGCGAGCTCGCTGGGATCCTTTTCGCGGTAGGCCTCAAGGACCGGGCGCCACAACCGCTCGCCGACGAAGCGCCAAGCCTCCTCCACCGCTTCTTCGCCGAGCTTCTCCCGCACGTAATCGAGGAACACGGCGGACATGTCGCCGTACAGATCGTGGATCGGGCGACCTTCCTCCCAGATGGCGTCCACAGCCTCGAGGGCGTCGTCGGTCCTCCCTTCGCGGATCGCCGTCTTTGCGCGATCCCGCGCGGTTTCCATCCAATCTTGCCGAATCGCGGACTGGCCGGTCATGGTCGCCTCCGGAGCGCCATTGTACACGGCCCGCTCACCCGATCAGGTCGTGGTACAGGCGGTGAATCCGCGGGGCGAGACTGGGCCAGCTGTAGGATTCGAGCGCCGTCTCCCGGGCAGCCGCTCCGATGCGTTCCTGCATCGCTGGGTCGGCTCGTAGCGCGAGCACCGCTTCGGCGAAATTCGACGGGTCGTCGCGGATCAGGATGTTCTCCCCGTCGCGCGCGTCGAGCCCCTCACAGCCCACCGACGTACTCACCACCGGTTTTCCCATGGCCCAGGAGGTCAGGATCTTGAGTCGCGTCCCCCCACCGGCCCGGAGGGGTACGACGTGACAGAAGGCGTCGTGGGCGATGGGACGGATGTCGTCGACGTATCCCGTCAGCTCCACGCCGTGCTGTTCGCGAAACTCGAGCTGCTGCTCCGGCGAGCACGCTCCCACCCAGCGCGCCCTCAATTCGGGGACGGTTTCGCGAAGTCGTGGGAGGATGTCGTCGCAAAAAAAGCGAAGCGCGTCGAGATTCGGGAACCAGTTCGTCCCGCCGATGTAGAGCACGCCGTCGCGACGACTCGAGTCGGGTCGAAACTCGTCGGTGTCGACCGCATTCGCGATGACTTCGACCCGTGCCCCCGGAGCCAGGGCTCGCAGGTTGCTCGCGTCCTCCTCGGAAACGGCGACGTTGCACGCCACCCGTGGAAGCCAGCGCACCTCGTCGCGCTCGGTCAGTCTCGCCTGATGCGCGAAGTAGCGTCGCATCCATGGCGGACCCTCGACCTCAGCGCGTCGTGCGAGAAGTTGGCTTTCGACGTTGTGGTGCACGCAGACCACAGGCACGGAGCCGCAGTCGGGCAAATATCGGACCAGGTCGAGGCTGTCCATGTGAATGAGATCGATCGCGCCGTCGCGCAAGAGTTCGCGCACTCGCTTCGCATAAGCGGCGGATTCGTACAAGTAGTGGGTGTAGGCACGGCCAGAGAGCACTGATCGAAGATGGTCCCACACGAAGCGGGCTCGGCTGTGGTTCTGCGCGATCGCAAACACTTCGGTCTCTGCGAACTCGCTCAGCGCGGCCGCACTCTTCGCCGGGTCGTAACCACTGGCGTGCTGTGCGATGCCGCTTCGCTCGAAACAGAGGGCCGTGACTTCAAAGGTTTGCGATAGAAGACGCAAGACGTGAAAGGTGCGGATCCAGACCCCGCCATCGGGCGGATACGGAAGCGTCTGACACAGGAACAGGAGCTTTCGTTTCATCGCGCCTCGAAGTACTCCCGGTGCCAGACGGTAAACGCGATCAGGGCCCAGATCTGGTTGTCGAGGTTCTCCGACCGACTGAAGTGGCGATCGAGGATGTTCCGGACCGCTTCGGGCTGAAACACGTCGGCCCTGGCGAGCTCGGCCGGTGCGAGCACCTCCTCGACATAGGAGCGCAACGCGCCCCGGAACCACACGGCGAGCGGCGCGGAAAACCCCATTTTGCGGCGGTTGATAAAGCCATCGGGCAAGAGATCTCGCCCCACCTCTTTGAGCACGTGCTTGAGACGCATGCCCCGGACCTTGAAGTGCGCCGGAACCGTGGCGGCGTATTCGAGCAGCTGGTGGTCGAGGAACGGTACGCGCACCTCGAGCGAATGCGCCATCGACACGCGGTCCATCAACGTGAGGAGATCACCGGGCAAGTAGAGCTTTAGATCGGCGTAGAGTGCGCGGTGAAGTGCGTCCGCCTCGGCGACTTCGGCGACGTAGCGCTCGTAGATATGCCTCGGTTCTTCTGACGCGATCGCTTCGCGCGCTCTCGCCGTCAACAAAGCTTCGCGGGAGGCGCGGTTCTGATGGCAGATCAGCTCGAAGTAGCGGGTGTCAAAGGGCAGAGACAGCGATGCCGTGAAGCGCTTCAGTCGTTGCGCCCACTGCCGCCCGCTCTTTGGATCCGGGAGACAAGCTGCGAGGGGTCGAATCAACCCACGCACCAGGGGCTCAGGCAGCCACGAGAGACGCTCACCGAGTAGCGCCCCGCGATATCGCTCGTAGCCGCCGGCGACTTCATCGCCGCCCAATCCCGACAAGGCCACGGTCACGTGGGCGCGGGTTTCCTCGCACAGAAACCAAGTCGGTACGGCGGTAGAGTTCGCGCAGGGATGATCGAACGCGCGGACCAAACGGGGCACCAGGTCGCGGATGTCCGGCGACATCTCGAACTCGGTGTGTTCCGTTTCGTAACGCTCCGCGAGTTCGCGCGCGTAGACGCGTTCGTCGAAGCTCTCACCCCCGCTCGAGTACCCGATCGAGAACGTCTTCACGCGATCGGTGTGCCTGGCCATCAACGCGACCATGGTCGCCGAGTCGATCCCTCCGGAGAGGAAGGCGCCGAGCGGGACGTCGGCGACGAGACGAACGCGCACCGCTTCCTCGAGCTCGCGCCTCATCCCGGCGACCGCGTCGGCTTCGGTCATCGACGCGTCGACGCGGTAGCGAAGCGACCAATAGGGTCGGATTTCCGTCCTGCCCTCCTCCACAACCAGGGTATGGCCGGCCCGCAATTCGCGGATGCCCTCGAAAAGCGTGCTCGGCTCTGGGACGTAGAGGTACGCGAGGTATTGGTTTACCGCCGCGAGGTTGAGCGATCGCGCGACGCTCGGGTGCGCGAGCACGGCTTTTACTTCCGAGCCGAAAATCAACTGGCCGGCCACTTCGGTGTAGAAGAGTTGCTTGATGCCGACCCGGTCCCGCGCCGCGAACAAGCGCCGCTTCGGGGCGTCCCAGATCGCAAAAGCGAACATTCCCCGCAGACGCGAGACGCAAGCGTCGCCCCATTCTTCGTACGCGTGGACAATCACCTCCGTGTCGGCCTCGGTGCGAAACCGATGACCCCGATCGACGAGTTCCCGACGCAACTCCCGAAAGTTGTAAATCTCCCCATTGAAGACGATCCAGATCGTCTCGTCTTCATTGGAGATGGGCTGCCGACCCCCGGAGAGATCGATGATCGACAACCGCCGCATGGCCAGGCCGACGCGGCCCACCTCGTGATGGCTTCCGTCCTCATCGGGGCCGCGGTGGGTGATGCTCGCGTTCATCGCGGAGAGTGCGGAGAGATCGATCTCGCGCCCGGTGCCGAGGGAGCAGATGCCAACGATCCCGCACATGTCGCGCCCCCTCCCCCGCCCGCGTCCCCCGAGCGAAAGGACAGAGAGGTAGCGACTGTCGGCTGTCGGGCCAGTCGCGCCCGGAAAAACCCGCGGCGACTCACGGCGGCACTGACGCTTCTTCTCGCCCTCGGCGTTTGGCCCTGCCGGACGCACGCGGAACTCGGAACCTTGGTCCGCGTGGCCGAGGCATGGCACGAGGGGCTCGGCGCTCTCTCGAGAGCCCGTCTCGAATTGCGCGCCGAGATCGAGTCGGGAGCACTTCCTGTCGCGGATGTCCGCGTCGCCGACATACAGATCGATGCGGACCTCGCCTTGGGAGCCATCGTGACGGGGAGCGTCCGAGGATCCGTTCGCAAGATTCGAGGCGGACCGGACGCGCCCCTGCCTCTCGGCGAGCACGAGGTCGAGGCGAAGATCGCGCTCCGTCGGCCTGTGATCGACGTCTCTGGAAAGGCCTGGGACTACCGGCGTCGCGCCGAGGTCGCTTTCTCCGGTCGCTACGAGAGAGCCGAAGAGAGCGCGGATCTCGAGTTCCAAACCGGACCCGTCCGGATGGGCGGGCCGAAGCTCACACCCGCTCACATCGCGCCCGAGCTTGGCGAGGTCTTCCGCGACGCCGAGGGTGAGTTCGAAGCACGCGGAATCGTGCGATGGCATGCCCGAGAGAAGCTTCGGGGGCACGTCGAACTCGCCATCCGAGACGTCTCGGTCAGCACCGATGCTGCCCGTATCGAGGGGATCAACGGCGTCATCCGATTCTCGCCGCCCTGGCCGCCTCAAACACCACCCGCCCAGGAAATCTCGATTCGCCGGGTCGATCTCGGACTCGAGCTGACCGATGGACGCGTGCGCTTCGGTCTCGATCCGGCAGGCGTACTCGACATCGATTCCGCGGTCTGGCAATTCGCCGGTGGATCCATCGAAACCGACGGAAGGATCGACTTGCGCGCGGCGGAGCGGAATCTCGAACTGCGCTTTTTCGACCTGTCGCTACGCGACCTCCTGTCCCGGGTCCGGCTCGACGGACTCGATGGCCAGGGCCGCGTCGGCGGACGATTGCCGGTGTCGATCACCGACGAGAACGTGAGCGTTTCGGGTGGTGCGCTTCGGGCGCAGCCCGGCGGACAGATTCGCTACCGACCGAGTGCGTCCGTCGACGGGCTGGCCGAGGGACAAGCGGGTTTCGACGTTCTGCTGCCGGCGCTTCGCGACCTCACCTTTCAGAAGCTCGAGCTCGGCGTCGACGGCGATCTTCGCGGCGACATGCAGCTTCGCCTCGAGCTCGATGGTGCGAACCCGAACTACCGGAACGGACAACCGATCGAGCTGAACCTCCACCTCGACGCGCGCCTCGCCGACCTGCTGCGAGCCGGAGAATGGATCGACCGTGTCCCCGAACACATCGAGCGAAAGCTCGAGTTGTTTCGCAAGCGCTCGAAAGACGGTGGCGTTCGGAATGTCGCTCCCTTAGGTTCGCCATGAATGCGCGGCAAGGGAGCGACGTCGAAACCCGTATGAAGCACTGGCGCACCATCGCCTTATGGCTGTCGCTCTTGTCCCTCGGGTCCCTCGCGGGGTGTACGCATCGCGTGGCCGTTGAAGCGCCGCGCGAGCCGATCACCATCAACATGAACGTGAAGATCGAGCACGAGATTCGCGTCAAAGTCGATCGCGAACTCGAGGATCTCTTCGCCGAGAATGAGGAGATCTTTTGATGCAACGTTGGCTCAGGCTCTTGCTGCTCCCGTGTCTCTTTGTGGCGACGGTCGCCACGGGGCAGCCTCTCGACGCCTCGAAAGCGCGCGGCCAGATCGGCGAGCGCCCCGATGGCTTCGTCGGTCTCGTCACACCCGCGACGGCGAGCGACGCCGATCGCGAGCTCGTCGCGAGTATCAACCAACAGCGCCGCGCGCATTACGCTCGGATCGCCGCCGATCAGGGAACGTCGATCGAGGTCGTCGCCGTGCTCGCCGGAAAGAAGCTCGTCGAGCGGACGCCCGTGGGTCAGTTCTATATGAGCGGCGGCCGCTGGGTGCAACGCGGGCCGTTCTATAGGTGAGCGGCGGCCGCTGGGTGCAACGCGGGCCGTAGGCCCCCTCGACACAGGGCCGCCCGAGCCTTGGCACTTTACTCGCGCTCCGGTTTGCGGCTACATGACGCCTCCTACGGCAGCGGAGGCAACATGAACCTCGGAACTCGCTGCGCGGTCGTGGTCGCTTGGCTGTGCGTCATGACGGGGGCCGTCCACGCTGAAACCAGCGAACCGGCCGGCGACACCCCCGCCGTTCGTGGCGAGGTCTTGCTCCACACCCTCGCCGGCAACGGTGCACCCACGTTCGCAGGCGACGGCGGACCGGCGGACCGGGCGAGCCTTCACGGGCCGACCGGAGTGGTCGTCGCCGCGGACAGCGTCTTTATCGCAGACCACAAGAACCACCGGGTGCGGCGCGTCGATCGTCGCTCCGGTGTGATCGAAACGGTCGCCGGTAACGGGACGCCGGGGTTCGACTCCGATGGAGGCCCGGCCGTTTCCGCTGCTTTGTGGAATCCGGCCGATGTGGCGGTCGATCCCGAGGGCAACTTGCTCATCGCCGATCGCAACAACCACCGGGTGCGGCGCGTCAGCGCAACCAGTGGGGCGATCGAGACCCTCGCCGGAAACGGAGAAGCGGGCTTCGACGGAGATGGCGGCCCGGCGGTCCGAGCGCGGCTTTTCGCACCCCGGGCGCTCTTGGTCGACGACCGGGGGAACGTCTTCGTGGCGGACCGAGGAAATCACCGGGTCCGGCGGATCGACGCCGAGGGCGGCGTGATCCGAACGGTGGCCGGCAACGGCCGGCCGGGCTTCGGAGGTGACGGGGGGCCCGCCGACCGTGCGAGCCTCCACTCGCCGAGCGGTCTGGCCTTCGACGCCGCCGGGAATCTCCTGATCGCCGACCGCGACAACCATAGGATCCGACGCGTCGACGCTTCCGATGGGCGCATTTCGACGTTTGCGGGTACGGGGAAGCCCGGACTAGCGGGTGACGGCGGATCGGCGATCGCCGCGTCCTTGCAGGCGCCTTCGGCGCTCGCCGTCCAGGGCGATGGAAGCCTCTACATCGCCGATCTCGCAAACCATTGCGTGCGTCGGGTCGACCTCGACACGAATCAAATCGAAACCGTCACGGGACTCGGAGATCTGGGCTTTGGACGCGATCGACTGTTGTACCCGAGTGGTCTCGATGTCGATTCCGCGGGCCGCCTATACATCGCCGATAGCGCGAACCAACGCGTGCGCGTCACGGAAACGCCACGCAAATAGCAAAACTCTTCCAGCGGACCTTCACGTAAGAAGCCCCGCTCGAACGCGTCGAGCGGGGCTTCGTGTGTGCGAAATCGGACGGCGCGCTCAGCGGCGGAAGCGTCGACCTGCGACCCAGACGCCCAGTGCAAACAGCGCCGCGGCGGTGGGTTCCGGCATGTGCGGCGGCTCTTCGGGCGGCAGACCTTCGCCACCTTCGTTCTTTTCGCCTTCGTTGTACGGACTCGCAGCGTTGCTCGGACCGGAAGCCACCCGCGCGAGCCGGCTACGGCCACGGCTCGAGTCGTCGAGATTGTTGTCGATGGCGCGGCCCAAAGTCAGAGCAACTCCGGCGCTTTGTCCTTGCGACGTGCGAAGAATGTTTTGGTTTCGCGGGCCGGTTGACCCCGTGGCCGTCGCCATTTCGACGACGCCGTTGCTTCGGGTCTCCGTGACGATGAACACCTCTTCGTCGTCTTCCTCGACGCCGAGATCCACGGTCGGTGTCGGAGTGGTATCCATGCTGTCGCCCGCCGCCAACACGATCCGGATCGGTGTCGCGAACGAAGCACTGGCTCCGAAGCAAAGCGCTACAGCCAGCGCGAGATACAGGGGTAGGCGGGACATCACAAAATCTCCATCACAGCAACCATGTTGAAAGCACAACAAGTTTAGGTGAAGTCGATCCGCAAATAAAACCGGTTTTCAGGAATACTTGAAAAATCACTCCCCGCGGGGCGCTAGAATTCAGCGCCCTTCGGTCAGCGTGTCGACCGCATAAATGCGGCGGATCTTTGACGCCTTGGGCTTGGGGTAGATCGATTCGAGCACGTTCGTCACGGTGGTGTTGCCCGTGAGGTAGTTGATGACCGCGTATCCCTTGTACATGAGCACATGGGCGCCCCGGTTCTCCTCCGGATGATCCAACGTGTCCTCGCTCCAGCTGTAGACCGGGACACTTCCGCGCATCAGCCGCCCCTCGGGGTCGAAATACATGCCGGCCAGGAACTGGTGGTTCTGGGTGTCGATAAAGAGGAGCCGGCTCCCGTAGGGGTGACCCTCCAGAGTCGGCTTCCCTTCGAAGACGTGGGTTTCTCGGATCTCCCAGCGATCGATCGGCACACGCGACTGGGGCCCGGTGTGATGGGCGAATTGGCGCTTCGAGTTCGCGATGGCGAGGATGCGACGCCGTCCGTGGTACTCCCAGGTGTTGTCGAGAACGTGTCCGTCGAACCCGTAGAAGTCGTCGAACGTGATCTCGGACCCGAGCCAGGTGTCGGCCTTCTCCTTGGATGAGAGCCGCCGCACTTTGCGTTCATTCGGGAGGTACGCGTTCACGGTGTCGTCTTCGTTCGGGTCGACCCAGCGCTCCACCAGGAGTTTTTGATCGCGGAACTCGAAGGGGGCGTAGTACTCCGTCAACTCCTTGAAGGTCGCGCCTTTCGCCGCGCGAAACGGAAAGCGGAAGTCGGTCTCGTGGAGCTGCGGCAAGTGCGAGAGGTAGGTTCGGCGCCAGCCCACCGAAACCGATCGCTCGAGCCCGCCACCGCCGGACATCATGCCTTCGGGCAACGAAGAAAAATCGGTCTGCTGCGCGCCGTCGGTTTCCGTCAAGAACACGGTCTCGGCGCGCAACACGTGTTGGCCGAAGTGCTGCCAGCGGTAGTAGTAGTTCCACGCGGTCATCAAGCCCGCCTTGTCGGCCGGCGCGTTCGACAGCTCTTCTTCCGAAAACGGTTGGCCCGCCACGTAGCCTTCGAGCGAACCGTCTTCCGCCAGCTTGCACTGCGCCGCGTACTGCAGCGTGGCGTCGCGATAGACCGGATGCGGTGGGTAGTCTCCCGTCGCCGCAATCTCCATCCGGAACTCGGGGAAGTCGAGCTCGGGCGTGTAGCCGAGCGGCAGGAACGGTTCGACCCGCTCGAGATCGGCGGCGGTCAGCTTGTCGCCCGGCTTGAAGGTCGGAACGGCGTCGCGATGCTCCGTCAGCCACGACAGCACCTGATCCCGCGTGACGTCGCGGACCCCGGCGGCCGGGTGAGCGAGGACGCAGGCCAGACCGACCAGCACGGCGAGTTTCCAGGGCCGATTAAGCATTCTCATCATGATCCCTCCGCGCGCACGGCTTCGGCGCGATCTCGTTGACTTGCGGGTACGAGCAGTAGGTTGCCCAGGAGTGCGATGTCTTCGTCCGAACTCTCCGAGAATCGGTTCTTCAAGGTCAGCAACACCTTACCGGCTCGAGTCTCACCCCAGAACCAGTCGAGGAGCTCCTCTGCGCTGGCGCGTCGCGTCGCCGGTTGTTCGGCCGCGGCTTCGAAATAGAGCGCCTTGACGTCCTCGGCGATGGCGCGTGTGATCTCGGCGAACGAACGGTCGTTCGGCGACTCCGACGCGCCGCCGAGACAAGCGGCGAGAAATTTCGCGCAGTCTTCGGGCGCGAGCCCGCTCGCGCCGACCGTGGTCCCCTGCTTCGCTGCGACGCGCTCGTACCAGGGCAACATCTCCGCCATCTCGGCGAGGAACGCGTCCGCCAGTGGGGTTCCGGTGGATGTCGGCTGGAGCGCGATAGGGCACGCCCAAGGCTCCCCATCGCCCGCGGCGACTTCGGGCGCTTCTTCCGCGAAATCTTCCAAGACTGGACCCTCTGGCTGGGACAGCAAGCCGAACGCCGCGAGGAGTACACGGCGTTGAAACGCCGCGTCGCCGGGCGCGCCCAGAGGGCGCCCCAGCGGGAAGGGTACCCACAGCGCCCTTGGCGGACCTATCGCCGCGGTGTGTTCGCGGACCAAGCTGATCGACACCGTCGCGACCCCCTCATCTTCCAAGTAATGACCCAGCCCGCTCACGGCGCGCGTGCAGAACGGTCAGACCGGGACGAGCAAGACCACCCGAACATCATCGGCGAGAAGTTGCTTCGCGAGCGATCGGGCGGCTCCCTCACACGCGTCCGGCGCAGTCGCTCCCATAAACGAGTAGTGGTAATCGGCGACGCTCCCGATTTCGCCCTCTTCCGCGAGTTCGCGCAATCGGTCGAGGGGAAACACGACGTTGCGATCTTGCTGAAACCCGGTTCGGTCGAAATTGCTCGAGATGTGGGTCATGACGAGATCACCGGCGGCGACATCTCCCGGGATCACGCGGTAATCCGTCGCGCCCAAGTGAAACGGTCGCTCCCCCCGGAGCCCGAGACCGGCCGTAGAAACGATGGCAACCCGGCAATCCCCGAGCGCCGGCGGCGCGACGAACGGAGCTCCCGCGAGGGGCTCGCAGGGCAGTCCGCGAAGCGCTTCCTGCATCGGGGGTTCGAGATCGGCGAGTCTTACCATCGAAGCTTCTCCATGGGATCGTTACTCGGCGAGTAGCTCCGCCAGGGTCGCGGGCCGGTGATCGGCTGGGAGCTGCGTGACGAAGCGATCGTAGTCGGCGGGCCGTGCGCGACGGCCGTGCGCGAACTGTCGCGCCACATTGGCGATGTGGTTACCGTGGAGTTCGGCGGTCTCGATGTCGCTCTTGGGCGGCGCCTCCGCCGCGGGCTCGTCGATGTTCGCTTGGGCCATGACGCCCAGATAACCGGCCATGCGGTTGAGATCGTTCTCGCTTCCCGCGCTCGAGTAGTTTCCACCTGTGATGCGGAGCGGGACCCACAGCATGCCGAGCTGCGCCGCGAACGTGACCAACTGCTGGAGGCACGCCAACTTGTCGCCGCTGCGCCCCGCCGAGACCGTGAAGCCCCCGGCGATCTTGTTGACCCACATCCGCTCGAGCCAGACTTCGCCCGCGAGCTTCTCGATGAATTCCTTGAACCGGGCCGCCACGCTCCCGATATAGGTCGGCGTTCCGAACACAATGGCGTCGGAACGGTGGAGCTCGGCCCAGTGCTCCTCGACGGAGTCGACGGGAATCAGATGGGTTCGCGTTCCTGGAACGGAATCTGCGCCGCGAGCCACGGCGCGAGCGAGCTGCTCCGTAGCGCCGCGAAATTGACTGAAGTAGACGACACAGATCTCGACAGGTGACTCATCCATGGGTCGCGTTACGTTAGCGTGACTTGCACCGGGAGGATTCTCCGTTGGACTACCACCACGTTTGTCTCGTCGTTCGCGACGCGGATCGTACGCTGCGGCTGTTTCGCGACGTGATGGGCTTTCGCGTGCTCATCGATCGCGAAATCCCCGACGGCGGTGATTATTTCGATCAGCGCACCCTCGACGACATCTTCAAGACAGCGGGCGCCTCCTCCCGTTTGGTGCTGCTGGCCTCGCCCACCGGCGCTTATCTCGAACTCGAGGAGCCCCGAGTGCCGAGCGTCCAAACGACGCCTTCGGAGGGAAGGCGCTACGGATGGACCGGCATCCAGGAGCTCGCATTCCAGGTGGACGACCTCGACCACTGGTGGAACGCGATCCGCGATGCTGGCTACGAGACCCAGACGGACTACATCTGGGAGGTCGCTCGCGGCTCCCGGTCGTTTCTCTTCTACGACCCCGACGGCAACATGATCCAGCTCGTCGAGGAGCCCGCGGGCCGGGGGCGTCCCGTCGCCCGCTAGCCGGTTGGGCCTTCCAGAAGAATCACAGAGCAAGCGGCCTCTTCGAGGCCGATCACACCGCCACCGTTCTCTTGGAGAGCGATGCGCGCGCCCTCGACTTGGCGCGGACCCGCCTCGCCGCGGAGCTGCGTCGCGAGCTCGTAGATCATCGACAGGCCGGTGGCGCCCACCGGATGGCCCTTCGAGACGAGGCCGCCCGAGGTATTGATCGGCAGGCGACCGTCCGGACCTGTGGCGCCCGACTCGACGAAACGGCCGCCCTCGCCGAATTCGCAGAAACCCATCATCTCGGACTGGTAGACCTCGCAGAACGAACACGCGTCGTGAATTTCAGCGACGTCGACGTCGGCCGGCGTGAGGCCCGAAAATGCGTACGCGCGCTTGGCCGCGTCGTGCGAGAGGGAAGGCTCGTCCGGCTTGCGGTAATAGCCGCCGGTGAGTGCGCTGGCGCGCACTTTCACGGCGCGGCGACGCACGTCGTCCGAAACGCGGTCGAGGTAGGAAGGCGAGCACAGCAGGGCCGATGCCGCGCCGTCGCCGATCGGCGCGCACATGGCGCGAGTCAGTGGGAACGATACTTCGCGGTCCTCGAGCACCTGCTCCACGGTCTGCGTGAACCGGTACTGCGCGAGCGGATTGAGCGCGCCGTAGTTGTGATTCTTCGCCGCGCCGACGGCGATTTGGCGCTGGGTCGTGCCGTAGCGCTTCATGTGCAGCGCCGCCTGAATCGCATAGGTATCCATGAAGAAACTGCGGTCGGTGCCGGTCTCGAAGGGCACCTCGGCGAGCTCCGCCGCGCGTTCGTATTCGGCGAAGAGTCGCGGCAGATCGAAGTTGTCGACCCCATTCATGAAGCCCTTCATCATGCGCTTCTTCATTTCGGGGCTCTTCGCGGCTTTCGGCAGGAAGAGCTTTTCGACACCCATCGCGAGAACCAGATCCGACTGCCCGGAGAGCACGTCCTTCCACGCGCTGTGAAAGGCCATCGAGCCCGTGGCGCAGGCACCTTCGACGTTGATGATCGGCACGCGCTTGGGGAAGCTGCCGTCGTCGACCAACGGGATCGTGCACACCTGGCCGCGGATCGTTCCCTGCTTCGCCCCGTGCATGGCGCAGTTTCCGAAGTACGCGAAACCGATGTCGTCGCCGCCCGCGAGCTCCGCGTCCGCGAGGACACCGCGGTACGTCTCGGCTGCGAGATCCTTGAACGAGGCTTCCGGTTTCTTTCCGAACGTCGTCGAGTGCGTTCCGATGACGTAGACGTCTCCCATGCGGTGTCCTTTCCGGTTCGCGGGCAAAGAAGGTGCAGTATCTGCGCGCGGTTTGCCGCCGCCCTGCCCCTCGCGCGCCAGAGACGTCACCTCGACACCCGGCCCGGCCACTTACGGACGGGAAAAGAGGAAGGACTCGGGGGGGACCGATCGAGGTGGATATGTCGCGCTTTGCTTGCTTGCCTGCCTTGCTTTCGACGATCGCGCTCTTCGGTTGCGCAACGAACTTGGGCACCGGAGAGGCCGTCATTTCGGAGCTTCATCACACTTATCCGATCACAGTGGGACGTCTGGTCGAGGCGCATCTCGACAAGAGCGATCGCCTGCGAGTCTATCTACAGGCCTGCGAAGAGCGTGGACCTGGGCAAATGCTGTGTCACGACGACACGTTCCGAATGCTCGCGGTCGTGAGCGCGGAGCGAAAGTCGCTTCTCGAGCGCATCGACACGCGGTATCTCGAAGCGGGCAAGGACATGCCGATTTACGTCTATGGCCCGCGCTGCGAGGGCAAGGAAGAGATGATCGTCATACCGCGTTGCCAAGAAGCGCTCGCCCTCGGCATTTGGGATCCATATCTCAGTGACTACGTTTTCTATTCGACGCGACACGGGTCCGGAAGTTTCGTCGAGTCGGAAGGCTTCGAATCGTTTCTCAACGTAACGGGTCGCGCCGCCGGAATCGTCAAAAAGGCAGCGCGCTAGCGATCCCCGCCTTCCCCGCGTGGTAGGCTTCGAGCGAAACGCGCTCGGGGGCCTCGCATGCCGCAGAATCAACGCATCCTGATCACCGGAACGAGTTCGGGCTTCGGTCGCGCGGCGACGCTCGAGCTGCTCGCACGTGGGCATACCGTCATCGCGACCATGCGCGACCTCGCAGGCCGCAACGCGGAAAACGCGAAGCCATTGGTCGACGCCGCCGACGCCGGGCCGGGCACGTTGACGGTGCTCGATCTCGATGTGAGGGACGACGCTTCCGTTCGCAGCGCTGTCGCTCGTGCGGAAGAGCGCCACGGTGGCATCGATGTCGCGTGGAACAACGCCGGTGTCGCACCCATGGGGATCTCCGAGGGTTTCACCGACGAACAGCTGCTTCGGGCTCTCGACACGAATGTCGTGGGCGTGCAACGCGTGAATCGCGCCGTGCTGCCCGGGATGCGTGCGCGGGGACGGGGCTTGCTGATTCACTCGGGCAGTACGATGGGCCGCATCGTGTGGCCCTTCGCGGGACTCTACACGGCGACGAAGTTCGCCCTGGAAGGTCTCGTCGAGAGCTTGGCCTACGACCTCGCCGGATCGGGTGTCGAGGTCTCGATCCTTCAACCCGGCGCTTTCGCGACGGAGCTGCTCGGAAAAATGGAAGGGCCCGGCGAAGCGGAGCGCCTCGACAGCTACGGTGAACTCGCCGCACGACCCGACGCGTACTGGGGCCCCTTCATGGAGGCGCTCGCAAAGGAGGCACCGCCGGTCTCGCTCGTCGCGAACGCGGTGGTCGAGCTGGTAGAGATGCCCGCCGGCGACCGCCCCCTGCGACGCGTCGTCGACGTCATGGGCGTCGCGGACGTCGTGGAAGAGCTGAACCACGCCGCGGCCGACGTCCAGCGGCGCCTGTTCCTCCAATCCGATGCACTGGATCTCCTCGAACCGGCCCTCCCGCCTAGTAGGGATTGAAGTTCAGGCGGAGCCCCGGGCGGTGCCACGTCGTGCGCCTCAGCGTGCCGGATCGCGAACACGTGATATGCGCCGTACGCATGTCGGATCCGCCGAAGCAGATATTCGTCGTCAGCGGGTCGCCGGTCGGGATGTGCAGCGTTGTCCCGTCGTTGGGGTCGACATCGGTGATGCCCCCATTTCGAATCGTGGCGACCGCGATGTGGCCTTCGGAATCGACGGCGAGGCTGTCGAGTAACTGCTCGCCGGGAAGTCCCGCGAGGACGTCGCCACGGGTCCGCTTCCCGTAGGGCCCCCGGATCACGCCCGGAGCCTCGAGCTCCCAGCGTCGGACCCGCCCCACGTGGGTTTCCGCGACGTACACCGTCTTCTCATCCGGTGACAGCCCGACTCCGTTCGGGCCTTCGAGTGGGAACACGACTTCCTGAATCCACGATCCGTCGGGTTTCGCGTAGTACAGACCGCCGCGATCGACGGTTCGCTCGTAGGTTTTTCCGTGGTCGGTAAACCACATGCCGCCTTGGCGATCAAACACGAGGTCGTTCGGTCCCTTGAGCGGGTGTCCCCCGACTTCGGTGTACAACGTCTCGACGGTGCCACTCTCGATATCGACGGCTTGGATCGAGCCGCCGACGTAGCTCTCGAGGGTTTCGAGAATGCGGGTCTGGCCGTCCCGTACCTCGGTATCGAAGCCACCGTTGTTGCAGACGTAAACGCGGCCGTCGGGACCGAACGCCGCCCCGTTCGGCCCCCCGCCGCAGTCGGCGACGACTTCGATTTCGCCGTCGGGCAAGACCCGCGACAGAGTTCCGCGCGCAATTTCGACGAGAATGACCGATCCGTCGGGCATGGCGATCGGTCCTTCAGGAAATTGAAGCCCCGACGCTACGACGTCCATCTCCTTCATACAGCCTCCTCGCTTTGAGATCGATGCATGCTACCAAGGAGTTTCGGAGAGGCGGCGAGGAAAAGAACGCCGCGCGAAAACTGCGAGAGGAGCAGGATGGGACGCGTAGAGGGCAAGGTCGCATTGGTCACCGGTGGAGCCTCGGGCATCGGCCGGGGATGTGCGCTCCGGTTGGCGGAAGAAGGAGCGGCTGTCGCCGTTACCGACATTCAGGACGAAGCCGGCGCAGCGGTGGTCGCCGAGATCGAAGCGGCGGGAGGTCGCGCTTGCTATCTGCGCCAGGACGTCACCGACGAAGCCCGCTGGATCGAAGTCGTCCAGTCGATCGCCGACCGCTTCGGGACCATCGACGTCTTGGTGAACAATGCGGGCATCGGGTTGCTCGGACCGGTAACGGATCTCACCCTGGAAGATTGGCGCCGGCAGAACGCCATCAACCTCGACGGTGTCTTTCTCGGAACGAAGCACACGGTTCCCATCATGCGCCAAGGCGGCGGGGGATCGATCATCAACATGTCGTCGGTAGCCGGCTTGCAAGGCGCGCCGAACTTCTCGGGTTATTGCGCGAGCAAGGGCGGCGTTCGTTTGTTCACGAAAGCCGTCGCCCTCGAGTGCGCCGGCGATCGCATTCGGGTGAATTCCGTCCACCCGGGCGTCATCGACACGCCGATCTGGTCGAGCGCGGCGGGTCCCGCCGGAACGGCGGCCCCTGCAGTCGACCCCAAGGCCATCGCCACGGGCATGGTCCCGGGTGGCGAAGTCGGCTACCCGCGCGATATCGCGGATGGCGTCTTGTACTTGGCGTCGGACGAGTCGCGCTACATGACCGGCGCCGAACTCGTCATCGACGCAGGCATCACCGCCGGCTAACCCAGAGGAAGCCCCAGAGCCTCCGCGACAACCCGGTGGGTCACGCGCCCGGCGCGAATGTTCTGGCCTTCCGCGAGTCCCGGGTCCTCGGCCATAGCGGCATCCCAACCGAGGTCTGCGATCCGCCGAACGTACGGCAGGGTCGCGTTCATCAGCGCTTGGGTCGATGTCTTCGGCACCGCGCCGGGAATGTTCGTCACGCAGTAGTGTACGACGCCGTCTTGGACGAAGGTCGGATCCTCGTGTGTGGTCGGACGACTCGTCTCGAAACAACCGCCCTGATCGATAGAAATGTCGACCATCACCGCGCCGGGACGCATCGTCTTCACCGTTTCGGCCGATACGAGCTTCGGCGCCGCACCGCCCGCCACCAGCACCGCACCGATGACGAGGTCCGCCTCACGTACCAGACTCTCCACCGTATCGCGGGTGGAGTACGCGGTTTTGATCGTCGAACCGAAGAGCGCTGAGAGCTCGCGCAAACGAGGGACGGAAAGATCGACCACCGTAACGTCCGCGCGCAGCCCCACCGCCATCTCGATGGCGCCGGTGCCGGCGACACCGCCCCCCAGCACGACGACCTTGGCCGGTGCAACACCGGGCACACCGCCGAGTAGCACGCCCGCGCCGCCGTTCGTCCGCTGCAAGTGAACCGCGCCCACCTGCACCGACATGCGACCGGCGACCTCGCTCATCGGTGTCAGTAGCGGGAGGCTCCCGTCCTTCGCGCGTACCGTCTCGTAGGCGATCGCGGTGCCGCCCGAATCGAGGAGCGCCTTCGCTTGCTCGCGATCGGCGGCGAGATGGAGGAAGGTAAAGAGCGCCTGACCTTCCCCGAGCCGCGCGCACTCCTCCGCCTGAGGTTCTTTTACTTTCACGATGAGCGAGGCTTCGCGGAACACTTCCTCCGCCGTCGCCAGCACGGTGGCGCCCGCGCCCACATAACTCGCGTCGTCGGCACCGCTTCCCAAACCGGCGCCGCGCTCGACGAACACGCGATGCCCCGCGGCGACCAGCTCGCGGACACCGGCCGGGGTCATCGCGACCCGGTACTCCTGATCCTTGATCTCGCGCGGGATCCCGACGTCCATCCTCCACCTCCTATCGAGCAGACTAACGCCTCTTCGGAGACGGATTGTTGCGATGATTCGAATAAATCGGACCTAAATCGAAGATTATTGCCAAAAGATCGTTTTTAATACTAGATTCTGCACAATGGACGGACATGACCGGGAAATTCTGCGAACCCTTCAAACTGATGGCCGGCTCTCGAACGTCGAGCTCGCCGGCCGGGTCCATCTCTCGGAATCGGCGTGCTTACGGCGCGTGCGCGCGCTCGAGGCGGACGGCGTCATCCGCGGCTACAGCGCCCGACTCGATCCGGGTCCTCTGGGGCTCTCGACCAACGTCTTCGTCCACGTCGCGCTGCAACGCCAAGACCAGGCCGACCTCGAGCGGTTTGAGAACGCGGTCCAAGAACTTCCGGAAGTGATGGAGTGCTACTTGATGACCGGGGAGTTCGATTACCTACTGCGCGTGGTCGCAGGGGATAGTGCGGACTTCGAGCGCGTCCACAGTCGCCTGACGCGCCTTCCGGGCGTGGCGCGGATCCAGTCGAGCTTCGCGCTACGCGCGGTTCGCCAGACCGCCGCGCTTCCGATTCGCGAGCCGGCCTAACGCAGCTTCCCGAAGTAGTTTCGAAGGTCGGCGACGAACAGCTCCGGCTGCTCGAAAGCCGCGAAATGCCCGCCGCGAGGTTGTTCCACGAAGTGCCGGATGTCGCTCCAGTCCTCTTCCATCCAGCGACGCACCGGGGGCACGATTTCTTTGGGATACACCGCGACTCCGGTCGGAATCTCGACCCGCTGGCGTTCGAGCGAACCGAAGCTCTCCCAGTAAATCCGGGCCGAGGACGCGCCGGTTGCTGTCGCCCAGTAGAGCATCACGTTGTCGAGAAGCTCGTCGCGGGAGAGCACGTTTTCCGGATGCCCGTCGCAATCGGTCCAGCGCCAAAACTTCTCGAGGATCCAGGCCGCTTGAGCGACGGGTGAGTCCACCAGACCGTACCCGACGGTTTGCGGACGCGTGCGCTGCTGCGTCGAGTAACCCGAGTCCCAATCTCGGTACGCTTTCAAGCCATCGAGCGCGCGTTGTTCTTCCGGCGTCGGCGCCCCGTCGACCTTGGGGCGCGCTCCCATGGCCAAGGTGACGTGGATCCCGAGACAGTGTTCGGGATCTTGCCAGCCGATCGTCGTCGTGACGGCGGAGCCCCAATCGCCCCCCTGCGCGCCGTACCGGGCGTAGCCGAGCCGAGCCATCAACTGGGCCCACATCCGTGCGATCGCTTCGACTCCCGTCCCGGCGCGCGTGGGCTTCTGGGAAAACCCGAAGCCCGGGAGCGAAGGGCACACCACGTGAAACGCGTCGGACGCGCTGCCCCCGTGAGCCACCGGATCGACCAAGGGCTCGATGACTTTGTGGAACTCCACGATCGAGCCGGGCCAACCGTGGGTGATGAGGAGTGGCATGGCCCGCGGGTGAGGCGATCGCTGGTGGATGAAGTGAATCGCAAGGCCGTCGAGCGTCGTCGTGGCATGATCGAATCGGTTGAGCGCCCTCTCCCGCTCGCGCCAATCGTACGCGTTCGCCCAGTAGTCGCAGACTTCACGCAGCCAGTTTCGCGGAACCCCCTGACTCCAGTCGGGCACCGTCTCCGCTTCGGGCCAACGCGTCGCCTCGAGACGCCGCTTGAGGTCCGTGAGCACGTCTTCGGGGACGGCGATTCGAAACGGCTGGATGGTTTCGGTCATCGCGCAAGTTTCGCACAGCCGCCTGTGGATTGGATATCCTACCGCCACGAGGGAGCGCCATGCCGACATCACAAGCGCCTTACGATCTTCACATACACGGTGGAACCGTCGTCGACGGAACGCGCGTACCGCGGTATCGCGGGGACGTCTGGATCAAGGACGGTCGCATCGCGCAAATCGGCGGGCGGTCGCCCGGCGAAGCCCGTGAAAGCGTCGACGCGACGGGCAAGATCGTCGCTCCGGGTTTCGTCGACCTTCACACGCACTACGACGCGCAGATTCGCTGGGACCCGTGGTGCACCATTTCGGGCTGGCACGGTGTCACCTCGGTCGTGTTGGGCAATTGCGGTTTCGGCTTCGCCCCGGTGAGGCCCGATTTTCGCGAACGCTCCATGCTGACCATGACACGCACCGAAGCGATCCCCTTCGCGTCGATGCAGGCGGGTATGGCGTGGGATTGGGAGACGATCCCCGAGTATCTCGACTCCCTCGAGCGTTCCCCGAAAGGCGTGAACTGCATCCAGTACATGCCTACGGCATCGCTCATGACGTACGTGATGGGTCTCGACGCAGCGAAAACGCGCGCGGCGACCGCACCCGAGCGCGCGGAAATGCAACGACTCCTCAACGAGGGCATGGATGCCGGCTTGTGTGGCTTCTCGATCCAGCGCCTCGGACCGGATTCGGTGCAAGCGGATTTCGACGGCTCGCCGATGGTGACCGACACCATGTGCGACGACGACATCCTGTGCCTGGCCGAAGTGTTGCGCGAGCGTGACGAGGGTTTCATCCAGATCACGCAGGCCGCGGGCCGGATCAAGGAAGATCTCGCTTTTCTGGAGCGCCTCGCCGACACCGCCGGGCGCCCGATCCTTCACAACGTCGTCGCGCCCTCGCGCCAAAACGCCGAAGTCCATCGGCGACCGCTTCGCTGGATCGAAGAATGTCGAAGCCGAGGACTTCCGATCTACGCGCAATGCGCGACGGGCCGCGCCGGGTTCGCGTTTACCCTCGAGCACTGGAACTTGTACGACGCGTCTCCGGCGTGGCGCAACGTGACGACCGGCGACAAGTCGTCGAAGATCGAGAAGATGCGCGATCCCGAGCTGCGTCGCGCGTTGATCGCAGAAGCGGAGGAAGCGGATCGACGGCTGCAAATCATCCAGGCGGGCGTCGGTGGGAACCCGAAGCACTTGGTGATCCAGGGGGTCGGCGACTGTCCCGAACTGGAGTCGTACGTCGGCCGTTCCGTCGGCGACATCGCCGCCGAAGAGGGGAAACACCACATCGAGGTCATGCTCGACCTCTCCCTCGCCGGCGATCTCGAGGTCGAATTTCTCGGCCCGGATCGCGGATCGAACTCCGAGTTCATGGCCGAGATGATGAACGACTCGCCCTACACCATACCCGGCGTGTCCGACGGAGGAGCGCACACAAAGTTCTTCACCGGTGGCGCGTTCACGACCGATTTTCTGACTTGGCTCGTGCGAGACGAAGGGGTCGTCACACTCGAAGAAGCCCACTACCGATTATCGAACTTGCCGGCCCATGCCGCGGGTTTCCGCGACCGCGGCGTGCTCCGGGAAGGCGCAGCGGCCGACGTCCTCGTCTACGACATCGAAGAGCTCGCGATCGACCCGCCGTGGATCGGAGAAGTCGAACACGATCTGCCCGCCGGCGAGTGGCGGCGCGTCCAGCGCGCCAAGGGCTACGACAAGATCATCGTGAACGGCGAAATCACGTTCGACGCCGGCGAATGCACGGGCGCGACTCCCGGGCGATTGCTCCGCCACGGGCGGGGGTAGGACGATGTCGGTGCAGTCCCCGAGCTGGACGGAACACACCGCCCGGACCGGCGACCACGTAACGGCGTACCTCGCGGCGGGCCCTGAAGACGGCCCGCTGATCATCTTTTGTCACGGTTGGCCGGAACTCGGTCTGAGCTGGAGGCACCAACTTCCCACACTCGCCGCACTGGGCTTTCGAGCCGTCGCACCCGACATGCGCGGTTACGGCCGTTCGAGCGTCTACGACCGTCACGAGGACTACACCGTCGAGGCCATCGTCGGCGACATGGTCGGACTGCTCGATCACTTGGGTCGTGAGCGCGCCGTCTGGGTCGGTCACGATTGGGGGAGCCCGATTGTGTGGAGCGTCGCAAGCCACCACCCAGAGCGTTGCCATGGCGTGGCCAGTTTGTGCGTTCCGTACCGGACCATCGAGCAAGGCTTTGACGGATTGGTCTCGCTGGTCGACCGTTCGGTCTACCCCGAGGACGAGTTCCCGGTCGGCCAATGGGACTACCAGCTCTTCTACCAGGAGAACTTCGCTCGCGCCCAAGAGACGCTCGGTGCGAACCCGTACAACACCGTGCGGGCCCTGTTCCGAAAGGGCGACCCCGAAGGCCGCGGCAAGCCGACCTTCACCGCCTTCACCAGACGAAACGGCGGTTGGTTCGGTCCGCTCGACGCGGCGCCGGACATGCCGCGCGACGACGACGTCGTGACGGAAGAGGATCTCCGGAGCTACGCCGCCGCGCTCGAGCGCAACGGGTTCTTCGGCCCCGACTCCTGGTACATGAACCACGAAGCGAACCAGAAGTTCGGCGAACGCGCGGCGAACGGAGGCCGCCTCTCCATGCCGGCGTTGTTCTTGACGGCGGCTTACGACTTCGTCTGCGAATGCGTCGACTCGAAACTCGCCGAACCGATGCGCGCGTATTGTGACAACCTGACCGAATTCACCGTGAACTCCGGCCACTGGATGGCGCAGGAAAAACCGCGCGACGTCAACGCCGCGTTGGTCCACTGGCTCGCGACACAACTGCCGGCGATCTGGCCGCGACCTCCCCTATAGATGAGAGTCACGCGCTTTACTGCGACGCCCGACGGAGGGTCCGTTTTCGAAGACGTCGAGGTCGGATTCCCCGTACCCCGAGAAGACGAGTTCGGGCACACCATGCACCAGACACACCCCCTGGCCCCCACCGGCGCGGTGTTTGTGGAACTCCCGGCGGGCCTCGATCAGGGGTGGCACAACGCGCCGAACCGCCAGCTCGTGACGGTGCTCACGGGAGAACTCGAGGTGGAGACGACAGACGGAGAGAGGCGACGCTTCGGCGCGGGCGACATCTTCATGGCGGACGATGTCGAAGGTCGAGGGCACCTCACGCGAGTCTTCGATGAACCCGCTCGCGTGCTCTTCGTGGTGGTGCCGGACGCGTTTTCACTCGCCGCTCTTGGCAGATAGGACCGAACAGGCGTTCGGCGAAGTCGCCCCGCTAGACCGATGAAAGCGGAAGCGGTCGCCCGCTCATGGTGGCCGGCTGTTCAACACCGAGTAGCGACAAGACCGTGGGCGCGATCGACTTGAGCGACACCTTCCCCGGATGCTCCCGGTGCGTCCGAGACGGGCGCCGGATCCAGAGCAGACCGTCGGGGTGGTGCACGCCGCTCTTGACGCTGGCAGCGCGATACAGGAGATCGCTAAAAGGAACGCGTCGCCCCGACGTCGGGTTCGTGAGCTCGGCGGCGTCCGGAAGCTTGTCGAAGATGCGGCAGCCCGCGTAGAGCTCCCTCCCCCGGCAATCGATTCGGAAGGCCGCCTCGCCTTCGACCTGTAGGCCACCGAGCGCCTCGGCGGACGCGAGCGCGGCCGCCTCGGTGTCGAACTGCAGCCAGAACTCTTCCGACATCACCGGCGTGCATTCGTGGCGCTCCTTGATCCCGGCGAAGTCCGCGAGCGCTCCAAAATCGTGGGGTCGATAGAAGTACTTCCCGCCGGAATCTTCCCACCGAACATCGGGTTGTTGGCTCAACGCGGTACAGAACACGAGAGTGGCGTTATCGCCCGCGAGTTCGAGGAAACGCGAAACGATCCGATCGTTTTCCTGATACCCGAAGAGCACCGCGTCTCGAAATTCCTCCTGCTCTTCGGGAGTCGGAGCGATATCGAAGCGCTCGGGCTCGAAGTTTCGCCAACGCGTGTGCTGCAGGTGCGCCACGCTGTTGAGAAAGAAGCTCGAAAAATCCGGTCGCTGGCGGCGATAGAACCACCGAAACAAGTCGAACTGAAGCCGGTCGAGGATGGTGACGCGCTTCCAGCCGAAGCGACCGCCGCGTTCCCGTAGAAGCTGACGCGCGGTCGCCCACACCGTCTCGGACGAGAGTCCGTGACGCGCGAGAAACGCTCCGAACCGCGCGTAGTCCGACCCCCCGAGCCGAGTATCGCCACCGGTGTGTTCGAGAACGTGGCGCTGAACGACGTCGAAGAAGGCGGAGAGCTCGGGTGGAGACGGCCGGGCATCCGTGGCCCAGGCGTCGGGCAGGAAAGTCGTCGCGTCCGAGCGCGACCGGACGTTCATGCTGCCGCACAGCCAGACGCTCCGGCCGGCGTCGGCGAGCACATCGCCCACGAAGGGGACCCTCGATCGCCCGCCCTCGCCCAACAGGAAGGCGCCGTGCTCCGCGAGGGTGGCGCCCGTGTGGACGGTGACCCACTGGATCCACGGATTCAGGCTCGTGCCGGTCTCGTCCGCGTCCGTCGTAAAGACCTCGGACTCGGAGAAAAGTCGTGAAAAACCGGGAAGCTTCCCTTGCTCCATAAACTGGAACATGAGCCGTGGCGTCAATTCGTTGAGTTCGAGTTGGATTACCGGGCCCGGAGCGATCATCGTGCTTTTCCCCACTCTGTACGCCAGACCCCGGCGGAGTGTCACACCTGGCGAGGGTCGATTCAACCCCCCTGCGGGGCGCCCGAGTGTGATAGACAGGACGCATGAAGGTTGCCCCGCTCGCCTGCGTAAGGCCCGAACCCGTCGCAGCTCTCCGTGGTTGAGCCCTACAACGCGGTAGGTCTCGTGCCGACGGTACGGGGAATCCGTCGACGCGAAGACATCATGCGGAACATCGAACACCACCGGCATATGGTGAAGGCCGCGTGTTGGCTCGCTGGGCTCGACCTGCCGGTCCGTCTGGTCGCCCTACCCGAGGGCGCGTTGCAGGGGTTCAATGACGAAGTGCTCGACGCGGATCACGAGGAGTTTGCCGCGACTTGTGCCATCGACATCCCGGGGCCAGAGACCGACGCGCTCGGTGAGATCGCTCGGGAGTACGACGTCTACCTCATCGGCCAGGCAAAGGCTCGGCATCCCGAGATCGAAAAGCGATTCTTCAATGTCGGGTTCATCCTGAGCCCCGAAGGCGACGTCATCTTGCGCCATTACAAGGTGTCGCCGCTCTTCCCGGTGGAGCACTCGGTGTGCCCTCACGACGTCTTCGATTGGTGGATCGAGCGCTACGGGAGCACCCTCGATGCGTTTTGGCCGGTTGCCGACACGGAGATCGGCCGAATCGGCATCATGATGGCGAACGAGGGTTCGTACCCAGAGCACGCGCGCGGGCTCGCCATGAACGGCGCGGAGATCGTCTACCGTGCCTCGATCCCCCACCCCGCCGCGTCGAACGACTACTACGAGGTCCAGAGTCGCGCGCGGGCGCTCGACAACAACATGTACGTCCTGGCACCGAACATGGGCACCTACTACCTCGACGCCGACTCCGATACGCCGATCGATACGTTCGGCGGACACTCGTACATCATCGACTACCGCGGCCAGGTGGTCGGTCGCCAGGAGTACGGTGGCGTGTCGACGAGCGTGTGTGGACCGATTCACATCGAAGCACTTCGCCACCATCGCGCGACGTCGAAGTGGACGAATTGGATGAAGGATCTCCGCACGGAGATGATCCAGCTGATCTATGAGCAGCCGATCTACCCGAAGAATCTCTATCTCGACCGCGCGCCCTTGAAGCACGACGAATACGCTGAGAAAGTGACCCGACAGCAGATCGCGCTCATGCACGAACGCGACATCTGGAAGAAGCCCGGCAGCTAGGTCGCCCATCGCGACGCCGATGCTCTACCTTGGATGACATGACCGACAACTCCGCACCCCCCGGCATCGACCGAGAAGCGGTCGAACGTTGGATCGCCGAACGCTCGGCCGATCTCACCCCGCCGTTTCGTTGGATGCGCCTGGAAGGCGGCCACTCGAACCTGACGTATCGCGTGGAGGACTCGAAGGGCCGCGAAGCGGTGGTTCGACGACCTCCCGAGGGCAAGCTCCTACCCAAAGCCCACGACATGGGGCGCGAATTCAAGATCATCGCCGCGCTCGCGCCGACTCCGGTGCCGGTCGCCCCGCCCATCGCGTATTGCGAAGACCCGAGCATTACCGGTGCGCACTTCTACGTGATGGGATGCGTGCCCGGCCGAGCCCTGTACGAACGTCAAGACGTCCTCGAGGCTCTGCCGCTTGAAAAACGACGCGCGCTCAGCTTTTCGTTCATCGACGTGCTGGCCGACCTTCACGCACTCGACCCGGAAGCGATCGGCCTCGGCGACCTCGGGCGACCAGACGCCTATGTCGCCCGGCAACTGAAACGCTGGTACGGATCCTGGGAATCGTCACGGGAGTCCGCGAAGATCGATCTCCCGATCGTCGATGAGCTGCACGACCTTCTCTCGGCACGTGTGCCGGCGCAAGAATCCGGCCGGGTCGTGCATGGTGACTATGGGCTCCACAACTGCCTCGCCGCAGAAGAAGGTGTCATCGCCGCTGTCCTCGACTGGGAGATCAGTACCTTGGGCGATCCCCTCGCGGATCTCGGATACGCACTCAACACGTGGTCCGAGCCCGGCGACGCGGTCACCCTCAAAGACGATGCCCCGACGGACGAGCCCGGCTTCGCCACGCGTGCCGAGATGCTCGAGCGATACGCCCAGCGAAGCGGCCGCGATGTCTCGGGAATCGGCTACTACACCGCTTTCAACTTCTGGAAGACCGCGTGCATTATTCAAGGGGTGTATGCCCGGTACGTGCAGGGTCAAAAGAGCACCGAGGGCATCGACCTCGACTATCTCCGCGAGCGGGTTCATCGCGCCGCAACGCTCGCGGAAAACGCCGCAACCGAACTGGGGTAGGCTGCCGCACGCGCATCCGCGCTAGTGTGAGCTGCCGAGGAGGAGCCATCCATGAAAGCCGCCGTACTGAACGAAATCCCGGGCCAGCTCGAGATCGAAGACGTCACGATCGACAAGCCGGCGCCCGATGAAATCCTGATCGAGACCAAGAACGCAGGCCTGTGCCATAGCGATCTTCATTTCATGGAAGGCCACTGGCAGACGAAGTTGCCGGCGGTGATGGGTCATGAAGCGGCCGGGATCGTCGAAGCCGTCGGCGAGAACGTCCGGTACGTGAAGCCCGGCGACCGGGTCATCACCTGCCTCTCCCTCTTCTGCGGGACCTGCGATTTCTGTTTGGGCGGTCGCATGAACCTGTGCCAGAACTTTTCCGCGACGGCGCGGCCGAAAGGCGCGCCAGGGCGCCTCACCAACAAAGCCGGCGTCGAGCTCGCCCAGTTCGCCCGGCTCGCGAGTTTCGCGGAGCAGATGCTGGTCCATCAGAACGCGGTGGTCACGGTGCGCGAAGAGATGCCCCTCGATAAAGCCGCGCTCATCGGCTGCGGCGTGACGACCGGCATGGGCGCCGTCTTCCGGACCGCCCGCATCGAGCCGGGCGCGACCGTGTGCGTCATCGGCGCGGGCGGCGTCGGCCTTTCCGCGGTTCAGGCCGCGCGGATCGCCGGTGCGGGCCGACTCATCGTCGTCGACATCACCGAGGAGAAACTCGCCAAGGCGAAAGAGCTCGGCGCCACAGACGTCGTGAACGGCGCAGAAGTCGACGCGGTCGAAGCGGTGAAGGAGCTCACCGGCGGCGGCGTCGAGTATTCGTTTGAAGCGATCGGCTTGAAGAAAACCGTAGAGCAGGCATGGGGCATGCTCGCCGTGGGCGGGACGGCCACGGTCATCGGCATGATGCCTTTCGGCGAGAAAGTCGAGATCATGGGCTACGAGATCTTCATGCAGGAGAAGACGCTCAAAGGCTCCATGATGGGATCGAACCAGTTCCGCAAGGACATGCCGCGCTTTGTCGACATGTACCTCGACGGACGACTGAAGCTCGACGAAATGGTGTCGCAACACATCCCCCTCGAGAAGATCAACGACGGCTACACGTCGATGCAGCGCGGCGAGCTCGCCCGCACCGTCGTCGACTTCTAGCCGCCAGGGCGCGGAGGATCTCCGCAATCCGATGCTCGTGATCTACGGCGTTCCGAACTCTCAGCCGGTGCGTGCGGTGGTCTGGCTCTGCTTGATGAAGGGCTTGCCCTTCGACCTTCGGCTGACGAGCCAAAACGACCACGCAAAACGCCCCGAGTATCTCGATCGCGTGAATCCGCGGGGCACGATTCCGGCGATCGACGACGACGGCGTCGTTCTGTGGGAAAGCCACGCGATCATGATCTACCTGTGCGAAAAGCACGGGTGGCGGGATCTCTGGCCGGAGGATCTCGTAGCGCGCGCGCAGGTGAACCAGTACCTCCACTTCCACCATCGCAACACCCGCGAGCTCGTCGAATCGTGGAGTCGCGCCCTCTGGCCCACGGTGTTCGGTAAGAGCGATCCCGATGAGGCGTGGTACCTCCGAAACACGTTCGTCGGCGTGCGCAACAACGCCGAGGTCGCCCAGCAGGCCCTCCGCACCATCGAGACCTTGCTCGAACGGGCGCCATTCTTGGCGGGCGAATCGCTGACCTTGGCAGACCTCTCTGCCTACGAGGAGCTCGGGCAAAACCAGCCCCGGTTTGCGAACTGCACCGACTACCGTCCCTACCCCCACATCCGGCGATGGCTCGCCGAGATGGCGCGATTGCCCTTTCACGACGAAGCCCATGACGTGTGGGTCCGCATCGGAGATGCGCGGAAGCTCGAGGGTGGGATGCGGGCGATCGCGACCGCGAACAAAGAGGCGGCGCGCACGATCCGGGAAGCGGTCGAGGGAATGCGTTAGTGGTGGGCCGCCAGGGACTCGAACCCTGAACCGGCGGGTTAAAAGCCCGATGCTCTACCAATTGAGCTAACGGCCCACGCCCCTGAGTTAACACCGCGCCTCGGCGGTGTCGAGCCGCGCCGGCTTATGGGACCGCCACGCGAGGAACTCGGGACGAGAGCACGAGGCCCAATGCGATGGCCAGCGCCCCGACCCAATGGAAAACTGCCAAGTGCTCGCCCAGGAAGACAATTGCGAGAAACGTCCCGAAAAGCGGGACCATGTGTTGAAACGAGCCCGCCACGCTCGGGCCGACGATGCCCACCGCGCGGTTGAACAAGATGAACGCAACAGCGGTCGGGAACACGCCGATATAGACGACGCCGAGCCACGCCCGGGTGTCGTCCGGGAAGCCCCTCTGGCCGACCTCCCAGAGGAAGAACGGCGCGAGAAAAATCGCCGCCAGTAGGTAGATCGCCACCAGGAAGAGATACGGAGAGAGGGCCGGATCTTTCCGGCGCACAGCGACGGTGTAGATCGACCAGCAGAACATTCCCCCGAGCATCAGGAGATCGCCGGGGACGAACGAGAGCGACGCGAGGAGCCGCGGATCGCCCCGGGTCGCGATGAGCACCACGCCGAGGAACGAAACCCCCATGCCGACCGCTTGTGAAACGCGCAACCTCTCACGCAGAGCGAAGAAAGCGATGACGGGAATCACAGCTGGACACAGCGATACCGTGAGCGCAGCGTTGATCGCTGTCGTCGTGTGAAGCGCGTGGTAGACGAGACCGTTGAAGAGCGCCGTGCCGAAAACACCGGCGATCGCCACGAGCCGAGCGTGGTCGCGCAGCCGCGAGAGATTCTCCGGTGCGTCCCGCAATGCCAGCGGCAACAGCACCACGGCACCCACCGCGTTTCTGAAGAACGCGAGGGTATAGGGCGGAACGTCTTCGTGGAGTCCGCGACCGAAGACCACGTTTGTGCCCCACAAGAAGCCGCAAAAAACGAGACTCGTCCTCGCGAACCGGTCGACGGAGGACGCTTCTCCCATGGGGCGCCGACCCTAGCAGAGGCGCCCGCCGGAAGCGCGAACACAAGTCCAGTAGACTGGGAGACGCAACCTCCAAAGCCAAGGACACCATGATCGACTTCAGCCCGCCCGACGAACTCCTGGCCCTGCGCGACAAAGTCGCGACGTTCGTCCGAAACGAAATCGTCCCCATGGAGAAGGACCCCCGCCAAGGACCTCATGGTCCCGAGGAATCGCTGCGCCAGGATCTCGTCGGCAAAGCACGGGACGCGGGGCTCCTCTCCCCGCACGCGCCTGCCGAATGGGGCGGCCTGGGTCTCGACAACATCGGCAACGCCCTGGTTTTCGAGGCCGCCTGTTACTCGCCGCTCGGCTCCTTGGCCCTCAACATCCAGGCCCCCGACGAGGGAAACGTCCACCTCCTCGACAAAGTCGCGACGGACGCGCAAAAGGAACGCTGGCTCCGACCGTTGGCCGAGGGCCGCATCCGCACCGTCTTTCACATGACGGAGCCCGACGGCGGCGCGGGCTCGGACCCGTCGCTGCTCCGAACCGAGGCGCGAGAAGACGCCGACGGGTGGCTCATCAACGGACGGAAGTGGCTGATCTCCGGAATCGGTGCCCCGGGCGTCGGCCTCAATATCATCATGGCGAAGACGCTCAGCGCCTCGGGTGAAGACCTCGGAGCATCGATGTTCCTCCTCGACGGCGAAGTTCCCGGGATGGAGATCGTGCGAACGCTCGACACGATGGACAGCAACACCGTCGGCGCGCATTGCGAAGTCACCTACGACAACGTCCGCGTCCCGAAAGATCAGATCCTCGGAGAGCCCGGGAAGGGCTTTCGCTACGCCCAGATTCGCCTCGCACCCGCTCGGCTGACCCACTGCATGCGCTGGCTCGGTCAGGCTGTCCGGTGCCACGAGATCGCCGTCGAGTACGCGCGAACCCGCACGGCGTTCGGCAAGCCGATCGGTGAGCACGAAGGGGTTGGGTTCCAGCTGGCGGACAACGAGACGGACCTGCATCTGGCACGCCTCGCGACCTGGCACTGCGCTTGGGTCCTCGATCAAGGGCACAAAGGCCGTCGCGAAAGCAGCCTTGCGAAAGTCTTTGTGTCGGAGGCGTTGTGTCGTGTCGTCGACCGATGTGTCCAGGTACTCGGCGGCTTGGGCATCACCGCCGATACGATCGTCGAGGCGACGTACCGCGACATCCGCGCGTTTCGTATCTACGACGGCCCTTCCGAAGTCCACCGCTGGGCGCAGGCGCGCGACATTCTTCGAGGGGCCTGATCGAAGCCGCTTGACTTTCGCCTTTCATTCGCCTAGGTTGATCCGGTCTCGAACGAGGGCTTTGGCCATTGGGTCCCCCCCTCTGCTTCAGAGGCCCCGCCGTACGGGTGAAGGTCCTGCTGCAGGCCAGAGCGACCTGGTCGAGACGCCACGCTCCGCGGAGGCGGGCGGGCAACAGTCGGTGGGTTCGCACGGGTTAGATGCCCCGGCGAACGCCCGCAGAGGAAGCACGGATACGTGCCCCTCTGCCGCTAGATCTCGGTATCGGACTTGGGTCGAGATCTGACGGGGTGACACCACTCGCCGAGCTGATCCCGCCCGCTCCGCGGAGATCGGCGCGCGACCCCTCGCCCACCTTCGAAAACTTTGCGCTAGCGGCTGCTGCCACCGCAGGTGAGCGCCGCGAGACCAGCAGGATGTCCCGAGGCCGTGGCGGGTGGGGGTACCGCGCGCAGTTCCGCAGCGCCGGCGACCCGTACGAAGGATCTCGTAACCCCGTCGGCGCGAGGATGTTTGAGCACGGTGCCCCCACCCGCCACGGCCCTACCTCGGTCTTCCGGGTAGAGCGCCGCTAAGTCAGCGCCTGCGCGACGTTATCGAGCGACACGTTGTAGAGCGTGGCGAAGATTTCGCGGATCTCTTCCTCGGGCTGGCCCACCGGCTCCCAAGTACTGCTCCAGGTCACTCGTGAAGTTTGGTCGCCCTCGGCGACCACCGTCATTGTGGCGACGTAGTCGACAACGGGTAGCGGACTGTCTCCGATCGCCGCGTAGCGAAAACTCATTCCGTCGTCGTCGAACGCCAAGAGCTCTTCGCTGATCCGACCGGTGAAGCCCGTGGCCGGGTCGAGATCGGCGCTGCGAACGGAGCCTACGCCCTCGCCCTCCACCTGGACCGGCCCGACGCCGGGGATCCACTTGTGCGTCCCACCCCATTCGGAAACCATCGCCCACACGCGCTCGGCCGGAGCCGAGATTGTCTTCGTCACACTGACTTTACCCATGGCTCGAAGCCTACCCCCGCGGTTTTGGAAACGGCGCTCGCCGGCAAATGGTCTGATCGCGACCCGGGCCGATCGAAATCAGATCGACCGGTACGCCGGCGAGCACTTCGATGCGCTCGATGTACCGTTGCGCCGCGGCGGGCAATCCGTCGAACTCCGTCACCCCGGTGATGTCTTCCGACCACCCCGGCATGACCTCGTAGACCGGTTTCGCCCGCTCCACTTCACCCAACGTCATCGGGAAGGATTCGCTCCGCTTGCCGTCGATGTCGTAGGCGACGGCAACGGGAACCTCATCGAGCCCGGACAAGATATCGAGCTTGTTGACCGCCAGAGACGTGAATCCGTTGACGATTGCCGCCTCTCGCAACACCACGGCGTCGAGCCAACCACAGCGGCGCCTGCGGCCGGTGGTGGCGCCGAATTCGTGCCCTCGCTCGCCGAGCCACTCGCCCCGGGGGCCGGTGTCCTCGCTGGGGAACGGGCCACCCCCGACTCGCGTCGCGTAGGCCTTCGTAATGCCCAGCACGCTGTCGATCCGCGTCGGTCCGACTCCGGACCCCGTGCACACGGCACCCGCCACGCAGTTCGACGACGTCACGTAGGGATAGGTCCCGTGGTCGATGTCGAGGAAGGTTCCCTGGGCACCCTCGAACAGCACGTTCTTTCCGTCGCGGAGGGCGCGATCGAGGATGTGGCCGGTGTGATCGACGTAAGGCGCCAGGCGCTTGCCGAGTTCGAGGCACGACTCGATCAGCCCTTCGACATCGATCGGTGAGTCGCCGTGGACATCGCGCAGCTCGCGGTTCTTGTCGGCACCCGCTGCCGACAGGACCTCGCGCAAGCGCGCCGGCTCGAGCAGATCCGCGACCCGAATTCCCCGACGCGCCACCTTGTCCTCGTAGGTCGGACCGATGCCGCGGCCCGTGGTGCCGATCGCACTCCCGCCGCGCGCGCGTTCACGCGCCTGGTCGAGCGCCACGTGCCAATCGAGGATGACGTGGGCGCGCCCGGACACGCGTACCCGAGACGGATCGCGGAGCACGCCGCGTCGCTTGAGCTCGTCGAGCTCGTGCAGCAGTACTTCCGGGTTCACGACGACGCCGGGGCCGATCAGATTGATTGTCCCGTCCTGCAGTACACCCGACGGGACCACGTGGAGGACCGTTTGCTCGCCGTCGACCACCAACGTGTGGCCGGCGTTGTTGCCGCCTTGGAAACGCGCGACCAGCTGTGCCCGTAGCGCGAGCCAATCGACGATCTTGCCCTTCCCCTCGTCTCCCCACTGCGCCCCGACGGCGACGAGAGCGGTCATCGGCCGAGATCCAGAAGCCGCACGTCGATCGTCGCCGGCAGATCCCTCAGACGCCGCATGGCTTCCGCGCTGGGGGCGGGTTCGACGTTGACCAGCATCGCGGCCTCACCCCGTTCCGAGATCAGCGCGAGCTGCATGCGAGAAATGTTCACGCCTTCGTCGCCAAGGAGGCTTCCGACCACTCCGACAACGCCCGGCTGATCGTGATTGTGCAGCAGAATCGTCGGTCCCTCGGGAATCGCTTCGAGCATGAAGTCGTCGATGCGAACGATTCGCGGTTGTCCGCTGTGGAAGACCGCACCGGCGATCAAGCGGATGCGGTCGCCGCTTCGCACGCGCGTGGTGATCACACTGGCGAAATCGTCGCTGCGGCTCGACTTCGACTCGACAATGCGAATCCCGCGCTCCGCGGCGAGAACCGGCGCGTTGACCATGTTCACGCCTTCGTTGACCGGCTCGAGGAGTCCCTTCACCACCGCCACGCTGATGGGCTCCACCTGGAACTCCGCGACTTCACCGGCGTATTCGATCTCGATTTCGTCGACGGGTCCCCCCGCGAGCTGGCCCTGAAAGCTCCCGAGCTTCTCCGCCAATCGGATGTAGGGGCCGACGCGTTCCATGAGCTCCGGCGACAGCGACGGGACATTGACCGCGTTCCGCACGACCCCGTCCTTCAAGTAATCCCGCACCTGCTCCGCCACCGCGATCGCGACGTTCAGTTGCGCCTGCCCTGTCGAGGCGCCCAGATGCGGCGTGCAGATCACCCGGTCGTGCCCGATCAGCGGGTGATCGGCCGGCGGCGGTTCCTGCTCAAAGACGTCGAGCGCGGCGCCTCCGACCTGCCCCGATTCGAGCGCGTCGAAGAGCGCCGTCTCGTCGACGATGCCACCGCGCGCCGCGTTGACGATCAACACGCCGGGTTTCATCCGCGCGAAGGCCGCCGCGTCGAGGAGACCCGTCGTATCTTTCGTGCGCGGCACATGAACGGTCAGCGCGTCGGAACGACGGAACACTTCCTCGAGAGAAGCGATCTCGATATCGAGTTTGTTCGCGACTTCCGGCGGAATAAACGGGTCGTACGCCAGCACCTGCATCCCGAGGCCCTGAGCGCGACTCGCCACGACGCGGCCGATGTTGCCGAGGCCCAGTACGCCAAGTGTGCGGTGGTAGAGCTCGAGCCCTTGGAAACGGCTCTTGTCCCATTGACCGGCTTTCATCGACGCCGTCGCTTGCGGGATATGACGTGCTAGCGATACGAGCAGCGCCAGCGCGTGCTCACCGGTCGTGATGTTGTTGCCTTCCGGGGTGTTCACGACCACGATGCCGCGTTCGGTCGCCGCGGCGACGTCCACGTTGTCGACGCCGATTCCCGCGCGCCCGATGATGCGAAGCTCGGCCGCGGCCTCGATGACTTCCGCCGTGACTTTCGTTCCGCTGCGAATCACCAGACCGTGTGCGTCTCGGATCGCCTCGAGGAGATCTCCAGGCGAAAGGCCCGGCGAATTCACCACCTCGAGCTGCTCGGCATCCTCGAGGATCGACAGGCCTTCCTCGGCCAAGCGGTCGGTCACGAGTACTTTCGGCAAAACGCGCTCCCCATCGTGCGCCGCGTCTGCGCGACCCGTTTCGGCAGCGGGGGGCCGCTTCGTTTCGGTGGTCCGGGTCGGCGCGACCCGGCCGAGGAGGCTCGCCGACCCCCGCCGGCGTGTCAAACACACGGCCGGGAATCGACGTCGCTTCACCGTCGGAGAGCCTACCTCCGCTACGCTTTACCGCCTGGTGAAGCGGGGAACCTTTCGAGATCCGTATCCGATCGAAACCCGGGGCCCGCTCTCGGCCGCCGTCCGTCCGCCGGGCTCTCGCAGCGTGACCAACCGCGCCCTGCTGTGTGCGGCGCTGGCGCCGGGTGTCTCGGAAGTGATCGGAGCGGGCGAAAACGACGATACCGACGCCATGCGTCGAGGGCTGCGCACGCTCGGAGCGAAGATTCAAGAGCTCGGGGACGGCTGGCGGGTCGAGGGATGCGGCGGCGTCTTTCCGGCTCGCGATGTCCGTCTGGACGTGGGCGCC
This sequence comes from Myxococcota bacterium, assembly GCA_965223705.1. Taxonomy (GTDB): domain Bacteria; phylum Myxococcota_A; class UBA9160; order UBA9160; family UBA6930; genus UBA6930. The sequence continues at coordinate 2,874,042 of OZ245015.1, forward strand.
TCGGGAACGACGGCGCGCTTCTTGACGGCCGCAGCAAGCCTCGCGAGCGGACGCGTGCTCCTCGACGGCAGCCCGCGGATGCGCGAGCGGCCGATCGCGGACTTGATCGATGCGATGCACGCCCTCGGGGCTGAGGCGCACATCGAAGGCATGGGCGGCTGTCCGCCGGTGCGAATCGATGGCGGCGGCCTGCCCGGCGGCACGGCACGAATCGACGCCAGCCGATCGAGTCAGTACGTCTCGGGCGTGCTGCTCGCGGCACCCTGCGCCGGCCGCGACGTGGAGCTGATTTTCAAGGACGGCAAAGTGGTTTCCTGGCCGTTTCTCGAATTGACGGCGCAGGTCATGACGGCCTTCGGCGCCAACCCGGAGCTCGATAAGCGCGGCGCGCGCGTGGCCGCCCGCGGATACCGGCCGGCCCGATTCGAGGTCGAAGCGGACTCGCAGTCGGCGGTCTATCCGTTCTGTGCGGCCGCGATCGCGGGCGGCTCGGTCCTCGTCCGGGGCATCCCCGCGGGCTCCGAGCAGACGGACCTGGCGCTCCTCGCCGTGCTCGAACAGATGGGCTGCTCGGTAAGCCGCGAGACCGACGCCGTCCGGGTCAGCGGTCCGAGCGAGGGCCTGCGCGGCGTCGATGTCGACATGAATCACATCCCCGACGCCGTGCTCGCCTTGGCGGTCGTCGCGCTGTTTGCGGATGGCCCGACGCAGATTCGAAACATCGCGAACCTCCGGATCAAGGAAACGGACCGACTGAGCGCGCTCGAAACCGAACTGAATCGCCTCGGTGCCCACGCCCGCGCCGACGACGACAGCCTCCGGATCGAGCCCGGTCCGTATCGCGGGGCGCTGATCGAGACTTACGACGACCACCGCATGGCGATGTCCTTTGCGTTGGCCGGGTTGCGGATTCCGGGTATCGAAATCCGAGATCCCGCTTGCGTTTCGAAAACTTGGCCCGGTTACTTCGAGTTCTTGTCGACTCTTTAGACGGACCACCCGTGGAAGCTACGGCGGCACTCAAGACATCGGCGCTGACGCGAACCTTCGGTCGACGCCGCGCCCTGCGAGACATCGACCTGACGATCGAAGCGGGCGCCTTCTTCGGCATCCTCGGCGCGAATGGAGCGGGAAAGACGACGCTGCTCCATCTCACAGCCGGCTTGCTCACGCCCTCCTCGGGCGATGTCCGAGTGCTCGGCCTCGACCCCGTCCGGCACCCCGACCGTGTCCGACATCGAATCGGTTACGTGCCCGAAGAGCCCGCCCTCTACGACGAGCTCTCCATCGAGAGACTCCTCGCATTCGTCGCGGGAGCACGCGGGCTGTCTCGGAAGACGGGTCGTAACGCGGTATCGGCTCAGATCGAACGCTTCGGTCTCGAAGATCACGCCAAGCGGGCCTGTGGCGTCTTGTCCCGGGGGCTTCGGCAACGAACGGCCCTCGCGGCGGCTTTCGTCGGCGATCCGCAACTCGTCCTCCTCGACGAACCGACCACCGGGCTCGATCCCGACGCGCGCGCGGCCGTACACGAGGGACTGTTGCGAGAGGCGGGCGACCGCACCTTCGTGCTGTGTTCCCACGACCTGCTCGAAGTGTCCGCGTTGGCGACTGAATGCGCGCTGCTTCGGCGGGGCGAAGTCGCTTCGCGCGGGCCGACTGCGGCCGTTCTGGCGTCGGCTTCTTGGCCGACCCAAGTCGAAGGCGCTCCGGCGTGAGCCCCTGGCTCGCTCTACTGGCGAAGGAATTGCGCGTGACCTTCGGCGCGCCGCGCTCCTATCTCGTTCTCGCACTCTTCGCACTGACGAGCGCCCTGCTCTCCTTCGATCATCTGAAGGCCTACAACCAGCTGCTCTTTCTGCACACCTCGAGCACCCTCGGCGGTTTCGACCTGGCGACCCTGCCCGACGCGCTCAATCTCCGACAGCGCGTGTTCCTCCCCTTGCTCGACAGTCTGGCCATTGCCCTGATCGCCTTGGTGCCGCTGCTCACCATGCGGGTCTTCGCCGAGGAGCGTGCGCGGGGCACCTTCACCCTGCTCGTCATGACCGGTGCCGGTGCGTGGCGGATTCTGCTCGCGAAGTTCGCGGTGATCTTCGGCTTCGTCGGTCTCGCGGCCGGAATCGCATTCCTGTATCCGGCGGTCGCGTTGATCGCGGATGGCGGCCCCGCGCCGGAGCTTCTGGCGAGCTTCTTCGGCCTCTGGCTGTTCGCGACCGCGCTCGCCGGCATCGGACTCGCCGCTTCGGCCAGCACGGGGAGTCAGCTCGTGGCAGCCGTGCTCACCTGGGCGACATCTTTCGCCCTGTGGGATCTCTCGTGGCTCGTCGGGCTCTTGCCCGCTGCGGGGCCATTTCTCAAGCGGCTCTCCCTGCAGGAGCACTTCGTCTACTTCGCGGACGGGTGGATTGGGACGGACGACGTCGCGTTCTTCCTCGGACTCTGTGTCGTCGGTCTCTGCGCAACGCGGCTCGCCCTCGCGACGGCGCGGGTCGCAGGATGACCCGCTCGCTTTTAGCCCTAGCGCTCATCGCCTTGGCGTTCGGCCTCGGCGCCTTCTACATCTCCGGAGGACTGGGCGGCTTCGCACTCGCGCACTTGGGCATCGCCGCTGCCGCCCTCGCCGCGGCACTGATCCTCACGCTTCGGGGAGTCACGCGACACCCCTTTCGGCCCACCGTCGAGTGGTATCGAAGCTTTGTGATCTTCGCAGGAAGTCTCGCAATCTTCGCCATGATCGTCGCCCGCAGCGGTTCCGGCACGCCGCTTGTTTCGTGGGTACACGAAGACGCACACTCGCTGTCCCCCATCACCGAGAAGCTCCTCGCGAAGGCGCCTCCGTTGCGGGCCGAGTTGTTCGCGGCCGCCCGCGACCCGCGTATCCCGGCGACGCGGGCCCTGCTCCGCTCGGTCGCCGAAGCCGCGGAGCTGACGCTCGAAGAAGTCCGCACGGAGGGGGAGCCACCGAGCAACCAGGTGGTGCTGACCGTTGGCGAGTCCACCGTCGTCCTTTCGAAACCCAGCGAGGGGGCCCTGTACGAAGCGCTCGCCGCCGAGCTCGAAACCCCGGCGGGCGACGTCCTGGTGGCTACCGGTGCGGGCGAAGGCAACCTCGAGGACCGCGGGGAAAACGGCTACACGGGGCTCGGCGCCGCGATCCGCAACGCCGGTTTTCGAGCGCGGCCGTGGCAGGCCGCGCTCGGTGCGAAAATTCCCGAAGAAGCGCGGTTCGTCCTCATTCTCCGCCCCCAGAAGCCCTATACCGCGCAGGGGATCGCCGCCCTCGATGCGTTTCTCGAGCGCGGGGGTCGGATCGCCGCGTTCCTCGACCCGGGGACTCCCGATCCCCTCCTCCGCTGGCTCGACGGGCTGGGCATCCGGGCGACCGAGAGTCCCGTGGTTGACCCCGACGCACCGCAGGCGGAAGCGGGCGTTCCGGGCACGGTGCTCTACCACTACGGCCGTCATCCGGTAGTGCGACCCCTCGGCCCCTCCGATGCGACTTTCTTCGGTGAGAGCCTGGGATTCAAGCTCCACAAGAAGCATCGCTCCGACGAACTCTTCGGCCTGGCCTTCACCGGAATCGGCGGTCGACCGCGCGATGACCGGGATGCTGCGGGTGACTTCGTGCCCTTGGTGGTCGCCGCCGAGCGCGAAGACGGTGGACGCGTCGTGGTGTTCGGCGACGCAGAAATCGCGTCGAATCGTCTGTTACGAGCGGTCTACAACCTCGATCTCGTCATGAACGCGCTCGAGTGGGTCGGTGGGAATCGCGAGCGGATTTCGATCCGGCCCAAGAGCAACCGTGCAGTAGCGGGGCAACGTCCGGTCGTACTGGGCGACACCCTGGTGTCGTTCTTCGGGGCGGGGCTTCTCGTCCCGGAGCTGTTGCTCCTCGCAGCCGCGCTGCTGTGGGTCCGCAGGGGGCGGTCCTAGCGCCCGACTAGCCGCCTCCGCGTGGCTTCTTGGTCGCCAGGGCAAAGCCCTGCGCCCCGGCCAGCTGCGCCTGATCCAGAACGAAAACCGCTTTCTCGAGGATGACTTCCTTGTCGCCGCGCAGGATGACCATCTTGTCTTCCGTCTCGGCCAGCGACTTTTCCAGATGCGCGCGCAGGTTCTCGAGCTTCACGAACTCTTCGTTGACCTGAACCTCTCCGTCCTTCGTGATCGTAACGCTGACGGCCTTCGGAGGCGTTTGGCTCTGCTCCGACGCTTCGGGCAGATCCACCTTCTTGCCGGTGTTGCTGATGACCGACGACGTCACCATGAAGATGATGAGCAGCACGAGGAACACGTCGGTGAGCGGCGTGATGTTGATCTCGGCGACGATCCCGGCGCCGAGATCCTCGTCGTTGTCAGGCTGGGCTGAGATCGCCACGAGGCATCTCCCCGGTGTCCTGTCGCTGCTCGGGAGGCGTCCCTGAGCCCGACTCGACGTAAAGGAGCGCTTGTACGAACCGCTCGGCGGACCGCGAGAACGTCGAGGCGATGGACGTGATGCGCACCTGCAACCAGTTGAAGAGCGCCAATGCAATGATGGCGACGAGGAGACCCACAGCGGTCGCGATGAGCGCCTCAGCGATACCGGCGGATACGACTTCGAAGCCCGTGTCGCCCGTCACTCCGATTTCTCGAAACGCGCGCATGATGCCGACCACCGTTCCGAACAAACCGATGTAAGGCGCGAGCGAGCCGACGGTACCGATGAACCACAGACCGCGTCGCAGCTCCGTCACCATCTCGTTGCGGCCGGTCGCGAGGATCTGATTCAAATCTTCGAGCGCGATGTTTCGCCAGCGCAGCCCCTCGCCAAACACCCGCGCCATCGGCGTCCGCGACTCGTCGCAAAGCGACTGTGCGGCGGCCACCTCTCCGCGCGAGAGCGCTTCGACGAGTTTTCTCGCCAGGTCGCGGGTCTTTGCCTCGAGCCCGCGGAACCGCCACAGGCGCTCCAAGGCGATCGTGAAGATCACCACGGAAAGCACACCCAACGGGTACGTCGTCAGTCTGCCCAGATGAAGCAGTTCGAGAAGCTCACTCGAATCCACAAGTTCTCCCTTGGCTGTGTACGCGCTCGCCGATAAGTGCCGGCGAACGGTACCGGTAAGCCTCTACCCCATCAAATACTGCGCGTCCGGCCTGTCGCGATTCGGCCCCAGCCGCGACCCGCGGGGCACCCGCGCGCAACAACGGGCTAGACCTACAAAAACTCGCCCAGTTGTCCGATATTTCAGCGCGGAAACGAACCCCCGCTCAGTGTGTGGTCATCAACGCTAAAAGATCTCACCGACCTGCCGAATTGAACCCGCTCTCGGCGGTTGGGTTCGAACGAATACGGCGCGACGTGACCACTAAGGTTTACAGGCGACGGCTCCATCCGCGGGCCGCGTAGGGAGTCGACAGCAACACGATGGCAACTCCGCTCCACTATCACCGGCGTGCGAAGCGCGTCTCCCCGATGCGCGCTCGACGCATCGGGGGTGCGGCGGCCGTCGCTGTGGGTGCGGGAGACTTTCCGGGAATCGAGATTGCCGAGCCGCAGTCCGTCCGGGGCCGTCTGATCAGTGGCAGTGTTGCGCTCGCACTGCATGGCGCCTTCATCCTGGCGCTCGTCCTCGCCGCTTGGCTGATGCCCGAGCAGGTCGAGGAACGCATCTTCGAGTTGACGCGGATTCAAGACAACGTGGCCCGGGAGGAGCCGGCCCCGGCGCCTCGCGTGATTGCGGAATCCAGCGGTCGCTTCAACCCGGCGCCGATGGCCGTTCCCGCGCAAATCCGAAGCCCCGCCGTGATTCAGCGCGCCGCACCGGTCGTCCAGGCGCGCAAGCTCGAAATGGCTTCCGTCGCGACCGTGAAAGCGCCGCGAGAAGTGCAACGCGCGGCCCGGGTGGTGGAACATGCGCGGGCGTTCCAGTCCGCGGTCCAGGTGACAACGTCTCCCCTCGAGGTCGACGCGAACGCGCCCGCCATTCGCGGCCCGGTCCAGGCGACCGAGGCCGGCGCCGCTCAGGCGGGCCCTCGCCAAGTCGCGAATGGCGCCACCGTCGGGCGGGATAACCTGGCCGCGTTGGGTACGGGGTCATCGGTCCGAGACGGCATCGCCTCGAATCGCGACGTCCTGGGGAGCAAGACCGGCGTTCGCGCACAAGTGAACTGGGCCGTGGGCGACGGAAACCTCCGCGGAACAGGTGGCGATGGCACCGGGCCCGGCGGCATCACCTGGTCGGACTGCATCGCGCGCCCCGAAGTGCGCGCCTACATGGAGCGCATCCGCGCGCGCGTGATGGCGCGTTGGTCGCTCCCGCCTTCGACGCGCGGCAACCAATCCGTGAAGCTCCGTTTCACCCTCGACCGCGCGGGGAGTGCCAGCGCCGTCGGCGTGGTTCAGTCCGAGGATCCGCTGCTCGGGCAAAGCGCCCAGGCCGCGCTCCGGTCGGCCTCTCCCTTTGATCACATGCCGGAACGGGTGCGCTGCTTGGCTGGCCAACCGATCTCCGCGACGTTCCGCAATCCCACCGTTGCGAACCGCTAGCGCAGCACTCCTAGCGCTCCTTCTCCTGCTCCCGGCTTCGCTCGCGGTGGCACAGGGCAAGCCCGCTCGCAGGAAGCCGACGGTTCTCCTCTACGACGACAACGAGGCGCTGAAGGAAAAACGCTCCGACACGAACGCCGACGGAGCGTTCGACGAGTGGGTGCACTACCGAAACGGGAAGCCCAAGCGCGCGGAGCAGGATTCGGACTTCGACGGGGCCATCGACGTCTGGCTCCAGTACGACGCGGAAGGACAACCGGAGCGCCAAGAGCGCGACACCAACGCCGATACCCGCGCCGATCAGTGGATCTCCTTTCGCGACGGGAGGCCCGAGCACCAAGAAGACGATCACGATTACGACGGCAAGCCGGACGTCGAGATCCACTACGAAGAGGGTCTCCCGTCTCGGCGCGAAGAAGACTCCGACCTCGACGGCAAGCGAGATCGCTGGATCGTCTACCGAGACGGAGAACCCGAGACGATCGAAGAGGATCATTCCGGGGACGGCAAGCCCGACCTGCGGGCGGAATTCCTACCCGGTGGCAACAAGTCCCGCGAGTTCCAGGACACGGACGCGAACGGTCGCTTCGATGTCACGATCTTTTTCGAGAACGGCAAGCGCGCGCGCGTCGAAGAGGATACGCGCGACGACGGCAAGCCCGACATCGTCACGTTCTACGAGGCCGACAAAATCGTCCGGCGCGAGGCCGATACGACCGCGGACGGACGGTTCGACACGGTGTCGATCTACGAGAACGGCAACGAGCGGCGCCAAACCCGCGACCCCGACGGAGACGGCAAACCGAACGCCATCGTGCTCTTCCTGGCGAACGGCGATCGGGAGCACGAATCCTTCGACACCACGAACGACGGCAAGCTCGATCTCGAACGCAGCTACACGAACGGTCGAAAAACGCTCGAAGAGCAGGATCAGAACGGCGATGGCGAGCCGGACCTCGTGACGACCTTCTCGGGTGAGACACCCCTCCGGAGCGAGGCCGACAGCAACTTGGACGGTCGCAAGGATACCTTCGTCGACTACCGAGACGGATTGCGACACCACCAGGAAGAGGACCAAAACCACGACGGCACCGTCGATGTCGCGTTCGACTACGAAGCGGATGGCGAAATGCTCCGCCTCGAGCAACGCGACGCCGATTTCGACGGCCGGTTCGAGACCGCCGTCATCTATTCTCTGGGAGAGATCCTGCGCAAGGAGATCGATCGCGCCGGGACCGGCGTTCCCGATCGCATCGAGCACTGGGGCGAAGGCGTGGTCCAGTACGTCGAACTCGACGAAGACGGCGACGGCAAGAAGGAGCTGCGCAACTACTTCGACGCCAAGGGCCGGCTCGAAAAACAGGAACAGGACACGAACGGCGACGAGAAAACCGACACGTGGATCACGCGCGACGTGGAAACCGACACCGAAGAGCGGATTCTCCTCGATCGCAACTTCGACGGCGAGGTCGATTCCTGGCGAGACCACGACACGAAGGGTCAGACGACCCAGTTGCAAGAAGACAACGACTACGACGGCACCGTCGATCGCGTCGTCGCCTTCAGGGACGGTCGGCCGGCGACCTTCGAACAAGATTCCGACGGCGACGGACGCATCGACCGCCGCGGCTCCCTCGACGCCACCGGAAAGGTCGCCGTGGAGGAACGGGCCACCGGAGACGGCGCGGCGTTCGACGTGAAGGTCGCCTTCGAAGACGGCGAGAAGGTCCGGGAAGAAAAGGACACGACCGGCGACGGCAAGGCGGACATCGTGACCACGTTTTCGGGGGACCAACCCGCGACGCAGCGCCAGGACACCACGGGCGACGGCCAGCTCGACACCTACATCATTTTCGCCGCGGGCGTGCGGCAGGAACAACAGCGGGACACGACCGGCGACGGCTCGTTCGACCAGTTGGTGTACTACGACGACAAAGGGGAGACCGAGCGCGAAGAGGTCGACGGCAACAGCGACGGCGAGATCGACTTCAAACGCTTCTACAGCGGCGGCGTCGTAGCGCGCGAAGAACAGGATCGGGATTTCGACGGCACGTTCGAGCTGTCGACACGCTTCGAAAACGGTGCCCCCGCACGTACGGAAGAGGACCTAAACAACGACGGGAAACAAGACGTCACCATTGAGTACACCGACGGCAAGAAGCGCCTGCAGACGGAAGATCGCAACACTGACGGCCGCGTCGATGTCGTCACGCGGTTCGGTCCGGACGAGAAGCCGATCGAAATCGAAGAGGACACCGACGGCGACGGCGAGCGCGAGACGGTGAGCACGTTGGAAGCCGGAGTCGTGGTCCGGACGGTGACCGACCGAAACGGAGACGGCCGCCCGGACGTGCGCGTCGCGTTCGAGGGCGGAAAAGCGGTACGCACGGAGCAGGATGACGACTTCGACGGAACCTTCGAAAAGCAGTTCACGGCGGCCAAGGGCGGCGGACAACAGCAAGAGCTCGATCAGAACGCCGACGGGAGGACCGATACCTGGGTTGTCGTCGACGATTCGGGGAACCTCCTCCGACGAGAAGAGGACAAGAACTTCGACGGCAAGCCGGACCTGATCGTCGAGTTCAAGGCCGGCAAGATTTCGCGCCTTCGCGAAGACACGCGTTTCGACGGCTGCTACGACCTCGTGCAGATCTACGACAGCAAGGAGCGGGTATCGCGCCAACGCGAAGATCGAAATGGCGACTGCAAGATCGATTTGTGGTCGAGGTTCAAGGCCGGCGTCGCTACGTCCCAAGCGGAGGACGCGACAGGGGGCGGCAAGCCGACCTTGGTGGTCCGATTCGATGACTCGGGCAACATCGCCATCCAAGAGCAGACGACGAACGGCGGCAAGCGACCGGACACGAAGGTGTACTTCACCCCGGGAGGGGCCGTGCGGTCTCAGTGCGTCGACAGCGACGGGAACGGCACCTTCGATCTCCGGTATCGCTTCAAGGACGGCGCACCCTATGAGGGCCTGATCGACGTCGACGGCGATGGCCAGGGGGATCAGCGCCAGGTCTTCAGCGGCCCGGCGGTGGTTCGGCTCGAGATCGACACGAATCGAGACGCGCGCCCCGATGTCGTTCAATACCTCGAAGGCGAACAGGTCGCGCGCCAGTGCCAGGATGACGACTACGACGGCACCCTCGATGCCTGCTTCACCGGCCAGACGCCGACCGAGCTCGGCGGCGACCGAGCGACGGGGCAAGCCCTCGACGCGTTGGGCTGTGGCGGCTTCGATCCTCTGTGGAAAGAGCTCTAGTGTCGTAAGTGGCCGCCATTCGGTCGCCGATCCCCACCCGTTTCCGTCCGACAAACCCGTCTCCGCGCGCGAGAAGGTCGGTACGCGTGTTGCACTCACCACCCGCGAAAGCGAGGACGAGCGATGAGTGATCGAGCGGATTTCTATGGCGTGGTGGGTGCGAGCCCGTCGATGCGGGCCCTGTTTCGGGAGGCGCGGCTTGCCCAAGCTTCGGATGCGACGGTGCTGCTTCGCGGCGAAACGGGAACCGGAAAAGAACGGTTGGCCCGCGCGCTCCACCGGGGGAGCCGAAGGCGGCACAATCCGTTCGTCGCCGTCAACTGCGCGGCCTTCGCGGAAGGACTTCTCGAAAGCGAGTTGTTCGGACATTGTCGGGGCGCATTCAGTGGCGCGCTCCGGGATAAGCCCGGCCTCGTGGAACTCGCGGGAGGCGGGACGCTCTTTCTCGACGAGATCGGAGAGACGTCGCCGGGACTCCAGGTCAAGCTCCTGCGCGTCCTTCAGGAGCGGCGTATCCGGCGGGTCGGCGGCCTCGAAGAACACCCCGTCGACGTTCGCGTCGTCGCGGCCACGAACCGCGACCTGCGCGAGGCGATTCGTACCGGCGCTTTCCGAGAAGACCTCTACTACCGCTTGGCCGTGATCGAGCTCGACATCCCCCCGCTCCGAGAACGACGCGAGGACATCCCGATCCTCGTCGACCATTTTTTGGGCCTTCATCGGCGCCCGAAGACGGACGAGCTGGCCGAACTGACGCCCGAGGCGCTTTCGCTCCTCACGTCCCATCACTGGCCGGGGAACGTGCGAGAGCTCGAGAACGAGATCCAGCGGGCCGTCGCCATGGCACCACCCGATGAGCGGATCGGACGCGAGTGGCTCTCGGCGAGGGTGAGGAGCGGTGTCGCTCCCGTCGTCGCCGAGACCCGCTGGGAAGTGGAGAGCCTTCGCGAGACCCTGCGACGCGTCGAGGCCTGGGTCATCCGTCAGGCCTTGCAACGCAACGGTGGGCACCGCACGCAAACCGCACGGGCCCTGGGGATCACGCGAGAGGGCCTCTACAAGAAAATGAAGCGCCTGGGGATCGCCTGACGGGCGGGTGACTAGTGCCCTGCCGCGGAAACGCTAGTTTCCGCGCTCCGTGACGACTTCAACGTCTGTACAACAACGCCGCAACGTCGCCATCATCGCTCACGTCGATCATGGCAAGACGACCTTGGTGGACGCCCTGCTCCGGCAGAGCGGGCTCTTCCGCGAGGGCCAGGAAGTCGTCGATCGGGTCATGGACTCGGAAGATCTCGAGCGCGAGCGCGGCATCACGATCGTCGCAAAGAACACGAGCATCGATTACAACGCGTATCGCATCGCCCTGGTCGATACTCCAGGACACGCGGATTTCGGTGGCGAAGTCGAGCGCGTCTTGGGGATGGTCGACGGCGTGCTGCTTCTCGTCGATTCCGTCGAAGGCGTGATGCCGCAGACGCGATTCGTCGTCAGCAAAGCGCTCGAACACGGCTTGCAGCCGATCCTCGTAGTCAACAAGATCGATCGCCCCGAGGCGCGCTCCGAAGCCGTGGTCGATGAAGTGTTCGATCTGTTGGTCGAGCTCGGAGCGACGGACGAACAACTCGATTTTCCCGTCGTCTACGCCTCGGGCTCCCAAGGCACCGCCACCCTCGACTTGAGCGAACCCGCGAAAGACCTGCGTCCGCTCCTCGACACGTTGGTCGAAGCGATCCCCGCGCCGGATTGCTCCGAAGACGGTTCGTTGCAGTTTCAAGCGGTGACGCTCGGTTGGGACGCATTTCTCGGGCGCCTCATCATCGGTCGAGTCGAACGCGGCGTCCTGCGGCGCGGCGAAACCGTCGTGCGCGTTCGTGACGACGGGCCCGCCGAAAGCTTTCGCGTGAGTAAGCTCTTCGGAACAAAAGGCCTCGAGCGCGTCGAACTCGAGAACGCTCCCGCCGGCGAGATCGCGATCCTCGCCGGTCTCGACATCGTGGAGATCGGCGACACGATTTGCTCCGTCGGCGATCCCGATCCCCTCCCCCGGATCGCGATCGATCCTCCCACCATCCGCGTTTCGTTCGCGGCGAACACGTCGCCCTTCGCCGGGCGCGACGGGCGATTCTTGACGAGCCGGCAAATCGGCGAGCGGCTCGAGCGCGAAGCGCTCGGCAATGTCTCGATTCAGATCGAAGCGACCGGCGAGCGCGAGCGCTTCTTGGTCGCCGCACGCGGCGAACTGCAAATCGCGATCCTGATGGAGACGATGAGGCGCGAGGGATACGAGTTCAGCGTCTCGCGTCCGGAAATCATCGTGCGCGAAATCGACGGAAAGCGGTGCGAGCCCGTCGAAGACGTGGTGGTCGAAGTCCCGGAGAGCATGTCCGGCGTCGTGATGGACAAACTCTCCCTTCGGCGCGGCGTTCTCCATTCGATGGAGACGCGCGGCGATCGCACGAGGCTCCACTTCAGTGTCCCGAGCCGCGGCCTGTTCGGCTATCGGGGCGTCTTTTTATCGGACACCCGCGGCGAGGGGGTCCTCTACCGCACCGTACGCGGCTACGAACCGTTCTCCTCGGAGCTACCGGGGCGGCCGGTCGGCGCCATCGTTGCCACCGAGGCGGGGGTCGCGACGCCGTACGCGATCTTCAACATCCAAGAACGCTCCACCCTCTTTATTCCCCCCGGAGACCCCGTCTACGAAGGACAGGTCGTTGGGGAAAACCGGCGGTCGGGCGATCTCAATGTGAACGTCTGCCGCGCGAAGAAGCTCACGAACGTCCGGGCGGCGGGAAAAGACGACAATACGCTGATAACGCCGCATCGCGCACTCACCCTGGAGCGCGCGCTCGAATGGATCGAAGACGACGAGCTGCTCGAAGTCACGCCGAAAGCCATTCGGCTCCGCAAGAAAACTCTCGAGGCGAATCGCCGCAAACGCTAAAGCCGCGTGCCTCCGGTTGTCGATACGAAAGGCGACACCGGGGGAAGTGTGGACGAGCTTTCGGAAATTGCGAGCGAGGCACCACTCGCGGACCTCATGGATTTCGCATTCGAAAACGGCGTGGACCGCATCCATTTCCGCACGGGTTCGCTTCCGCTTCTCGCGTGGCACGGCGTCGCTCGGCAGGTGAACACCCGACCATTGCGGGCCGAGGACACCGAATCGATTGCGGGCGTTCTGCTCGACTGGGCACGCGTTCCGCCCAAGTTGTCCGCCGCGCGCGAGGAAGGTGCACGCGCGTTGTCTTTTCTCTGCGATCCCCCATGTGAAGGCGGACTGCTTCACGTAGCGGTGTGCCGCGAGGAATGCGGGCTCGCTCTGTCGATCGATGTCGTGCGGCCGCTACCCGAAGCCTACTAAAGGCTGACTTCGAGCTCTGCTCGAAGGAACGCGAGCATTCTCGACCAGGCTCGCGCTGCGGCGGACGCGTCGTATACGTCGGGGCGCGACTCGTTCATGAAGGCGTGGGATACATCGGGATAGATCTCGACGGCGTGGTGAACGCCTGCGTCGCGCCATGTGCTTTCGAGTGTGCGCACGGCTTTCGGCGGCACGAACTCGTCATTCTCCGCGAAGATTCCGAGTACCCGCGTCTCGTTTTCGCGTAGCGCCGTCGCATCGACCGACACCGCCGGATGGATCCCGTAGAAATCCACGACGGCGCGCACGCGCGGATCGAAGCTCGCCGCGTAGAGCGCCAGTTGCCCGCCCATGCAGAAGCCGACGGCCGCGACGCGAGAGCCGCGAACGGCGTGATGGTTCTGGAGCGCCGTCGTCGCGGCTTGAAGATCTTCGCCGGCGCGTGGAATTTCGAGATCCATCATCAGCCGACTCGCCCGATCGGGATCATCGGTTCGCTCGCCGTGATAGAGGTCGGGTGCCAGCGCGACAAACCCTTCGCGCGCAAACCGGTCGCAGATATCGACCACGGAGTCGACGAGCCCCCACCATTCCGAGAGCACGACGACACCGTACCCGTCAGCACCGGCGGGCTCCGCCAGGTACCCCTGGGCGTCGCCGCGAGGCGTCGCGAACGCGAAGTTCCCAACGCTCACGGTTCGATTCCGCGAAAGGCTCGGACGATCACCATGCGATCAGTCGAGCCCGCCGCCGCCCATGTCCGGATCCATCGGCGGCATCGGAGGCATGGGGGGCATCGGCGGTGCGACGGGCGGCGGCATCAGTGCCGGCTGCTGCGATCCCATGCACCCCGATCCCGGATCATCGCAAGCGTCGCGCTGTAGCGACGCGATATCGAGGGGGCCGGGGAAGGCCGGCATGGCAGCGCCAATGGCGGCGACGTCAGCCGGCGTGAAGTGCTCGGTGAGATCGGCGAGCGCGAAGTCCCCCGGATTCATCTGGCATCGATCCATGCCCGCGAGATCGATTCGCCGTGCGTGGGCAGGGGCGCGGTAGAGCCGCTCGCGCGCCTTTGCAACCACGCAGTCGCCCGGTTCGATGCCCATCGTCTCGCGATTTCGGGCGACGGAGAGGGGCTCGTCCCATTCGCAGACCATGGCGTAGAGACCCGCTTTTTCCGAGATGCGGTGCGCCTCGGTGTCGTTGCCGTCGACTTTTGCCAGTACGGTTCCCGCGCGCAGGAGGCTCGGCGCCCCCGATTCGGCCGAGTCGAGCACCCGGGCGCTGCCCTCCTCGAGGTCGAGGGAGAACGCCCCGTCGGCAGTCTGGCCGACCCGCGCCTTCGTGGTCGAAGCCAGCTGGGTGTACACGTCGTTCGAGAGAATGCCGATCTGGCTGCCGGCACCGGTCTTCACGGTTTCGCCCGCTGCCAGCGCGTCTCCGCACGACAGACTGCGGATGCTTCCATCGGTTCCGACGGCGCGCGCGTTACCGACCAGGCCAGCGACGACGCCGGCGGGTTCGGCAGAGGCGGCTCCGGAGACCATGGCGCTCGCCAACAAGAGGATCAGAGACGAGCGAGTTCGGTTGAGGGGTCGTGACATGGGTGCTCCTTGAGTCAAAGCAGAAGTAGCGTGAGGTACAAGCCGATGATTTCGCGGTCGTAGTCAAACACCGCGGCGTTCGAATCGTTGTCGATCCACTGGTACCGAAGGGCCGCGCTCATGCGCTCGTTGAGATCGCGCTCGAGGCCGACGGAGAGATGAATCGTGCGATCGCGGCGGTTCGCGGAGCTGAGTCGGTATTGCGTCCCGTCTTCCAAGACGTCCGCCGGATCCGGGTACGACGTGGGATCGTCGAACGGTCGGTAGAGCAAGGAACCGGACGTGTCGAGAATGACTTCCCAGGGCAGCTGCGTGCGGGCGCCGAGCCTTAGCTCGTGTCCCATGAAGGAGTACTCGTTCCCCTGGGCATCGAACAAGTGGTAGACGTAGCCGGCGTGGAAGCGCGTCGCGAGGGCCTCCACCGGCCACCAATGCTCGAGCGTCAACGCGAGTCCGTAGCCGTCGCGATTGCGCGACGACGGTTCGTTCAGGCCCAACGGACCGCAGAAAGTGAAGCCGCCGGGACAGACGCCGCCGATCACGCCGGGACCGTCCGGAATGTCGTCGCCGCGGGAGAACATGAAGTCGTTGCGGTAGAAGCGGGCCGAGAGACGCGTCACCGAACCTTGCGCCCATTGGTAGTGGAGCGCGGGCGTGAGTGCCTGCGTGTTCATGAACGGGTCGCCGTCGAGCCAGGCGTAACCAAAATCGCCCTGAAACTGGGCGGTGAGCTGTTCGCTCAGCCGGCGGTCGATCCAGAACGAGGCCACCGGGTAATGTGAGTTGAATTCGTTCAATTCGTCGTGCGCCGATCCGGAGTAGTTGAGCATGGCTCCGAAAGACCAGTCGCGGTTGCGCCAGAGTTCCTTCCCCAAGGAAGCCCCCCACACCAATCTCACGTCGTGTCGACCTGAGATCTCGTCGGGGAGCGTCACACCACGCCCGCGTAGCACCACGTTAGTGTCGTATTCCGCACCAAAAGTGACGGTTGCCCACGCATCGCCTGCCTGCCAACCGCTGATGCGTTGTAGCGCGCGTTCTGCCGCATCGGCCCAGGGACTGTTGGGCGACGTCTCACGGGCGCGTTCGAGTGCGTCCTCCGCGGCGTCCGCCTCTTCCGCGTTCGCCAGCGCAATCCCTTCGTAGTAGGAGGCGACGGGCTCGACGGCATCGGGGTTGGCTTGCCGAGCGCGCTCCAAAGCGGCGGCGGCCTCGCGATTCTCGACGCCCTCCTGCAACAGGGTCAGGCCCCGGTAGAGCTCGAGGGCAGCCGTGTCCTGCGTGCGACCTTCGGCCGCTGCGAAAGAGATGCGGGCTTTGTCAAAATCGTCGAGGTGGAACTGCGCGATGCCGACGGCGAGATCGATATCCGGCAAGTCGGGGTCGAGGCGGCGGGCGGTGCGCAACGCCTCTTCTGCGGCGACGTAGTCGCGTTGACTGAGGAGGCAGCGACCGAGCAGAAACGGAGCGCGCGGGTCGCTGGGCTCCGCGTCGGCGGCCTCCCGGAGGACCGGTATCGCTTCGCCACAGTTGCCGGCTGCAACCAGGCGCTCGCCGCGGAGCCTGATCACCGCCCCTTCGTCGGCGGCAAAGGACGGGATCGCCGTGCAGGCGAAAAGCAACACGGGTGCACTGACGCGCAGGCGCCAGCTTCGGCTCCACATTCCCAAGACCCCCCCAGTCCGTCACCCCGAGAATGATGGTTCGGAGCGACGGAATCCAGCGGAGGATCCCGAATTCACGCGGTGTTGACAAAGCGAAACCCCCTAGGGGAAGGGAGTTTGGGTGGGATTCAGCGAATCCGGACGACCATGGGGCGCAGCATGCGGCGACGCCGCTCGCCCTTCGCGGACCCGCGCGCGGGCGCGATCGCGCCACGGGCTTCGAGCCACTCGAGGAGGGCGAGCATTCCGGGGTCTCCGGCTCGAACACAACCCAATGTAATGGGTTTTCCCAGCACCAATTCCGCTCCGCCGCCGTGGATGGCGAGAGAGCCGTCATCGCTGAACGGCAGCTTTGCGACCCCCATCGGCGTTTCTTCGCCGGGCTCCATGAAGACTGCGCCGCCGAGACGAGCCTTCGGGCCAGGCGTCCACGACGGGTTCTCGACGACGCGGCGGACGGCGTACTCGCCGCTTGGGGTCGGGTTGGCCGGGGAGCCCACGGAGACGGTCAGCGCCGGCCCCGGCAGACCGTGAAGTCGATCCACCGCGTGGAGCTCGAAACGGGCGCGCGACACGTCGAGGACGATCCCCGGGTCCCCCCGAACAGCGCCCAACGCGGGAATTACGCTGACGGCGACCAGTAGGATGGGAACCATGCCGTTCAAACCGAGCGAGCTCCGCCGCGTCTTCCCCGAGCCGGTCCGCGAGCTGGCGCGCGCGCTCGTCGCCGCCGGAGGCGCGGCCTTCGCGGTGGGCGGGTGCGTCCGCGACTTCCTGCGCGGGCTTCCACCCGCCGATTTCGATATCGCCACGAGCCTCGCGCCAAACGTTGTCGTGACCCTCTTCAAGCGAGCTATCCCCACAGGCTTGTCCCACGGCACCGTCATGGTGCCTACATCGGCCGGCCCGGTCGACATCACAACATATCGGCGGGGTGCCGCGCTCGTTGACGACCTGCGTCACCGAGACTTTACGTGCAACGCGATTGCCCTGGATCTTCTCGCCGGCGCGATCCACGACCCGCTCGAAGGCCGCCGCGACCTCGTTGCCGGTGTGTTGCGCACGCCCGCCTCGCCGCGGGCGACCCTCGCCGCCGATCCGCTCCGGGTCCTGCGCGCGGGCCGCTTCGTCTCGACCCTGGGCTTCCGCATCGAACCGACCCTCCGGGCTGCGCTCCCGGAGTTCGCCGACGCGCTCGAGGAAATCTCGCCGGAACGGGTCGCGAGCGAGCTCAAGAAACTCCTCGCCGGCCGGTTCGCTGTGGCCGGACTCCGACTCCTGCGAGACTGCGGCGCGGAAGCGACGCTCCTGCGAACCCCACCGGGAGCGGGCTCTCCCCTCGGCCCGATCGCGTTCACCGACGATCCGGTACTCAGGCTCGCGCTCTGGCTTCCCCAAAGAGATCCCGGAGGCTGGCTCGGTCGCTTTCGCTTCTCGCGCGAAGAGACCCGCCGCATCGTCTCCCTGGCCGGAAGCGAAGGGTTGTCCGCGGGAGCGACAGACGCAGCAAGCGTGCGCCACGCCGTAGCCCGCCTGGGTCGCGATCGCGTAAACGACGCGTTGGACCTCGTCGAAGCGCGCTCCCTGGCGTGTCTTCCCGACCGGGAGACCGCGCGAACCCGTCGGGGCCTTGTGCGCAATCTCCGAACCGAGCTCGCTCGCATCGATGAAACCGGGGTCGCGACCACGGTTGCGGACCTCGCCGTCGACGGAAAGTGGGTCATGGAACGGCTCGACTGTGACGCGGGTCCCGCAGTGGGAGCAGCGCTTCGCTACTTGCGCGACGAGGTTGTCCGAGACCCGAGCTGCAATCGCCCCGACCGTCTCGGGGCCCTCCTCGATCGCTTCGAACCTCGGGATTGACATCCGCTTTTAGCGCCGCTTCCCTCCGTCTGTGCGTTTCCCCTTTTCGACCCTTCTCGTCCTCATCGCCCTCGTCGGTGTCGTCGGTTTCGCCGCCTACGCGCAGGAAGAAGAGGTGCCGGCCGAACCGAGGGCCGAGTTCCCGGCGCGAATCGACCGCAGCGCCGCGGTTGCCGAAATCGAGCTCCGCTGGAGCGGCCCGGTCGAGGGAACCCCAACACAGATCATCGTCGAAAGGCTCGATCGCGAGCGCGAGCGCTTTATCCCGGTAGCGACGCTCGACCCGGGCGATCGTCGCTACGTCGACCGAGGGCTCAACGCCGGCGAGACCTATTGCTACCGGGTGCGCACGCTCGGCTCCGACGGAACGCTGCTCTACACGGCACGCACCTGTGAGGCCGCGCGCAAGGTCCCGGGTACCGTGGATGTGCCCGCCGCCGCGAGTCCGACGCCTTAGGCTCGCGCTCCGAGCCATGTGCGTCACACCCGCTCGGTCTCGCTGAGCCCGAGCGGGTGCGCGGCCGACTAGTGGTCGAGCACCCCGGCCTCGAACGCAAATCGTACGAGCTTGGAGGTCTTGTGGATCCCGAGCTTGCTCATCAAGCGGGATCGGTGCGTTTCGATGGTCTTGGCGGAGACACCGAGGTTGCCGGCGATCTCTCGCGACGAGTAGCCCTCCGCCACCAAACGAAGGACTTCGCGCTCACGACGCGTGAGTCCCGACAACGCGTTCTCACTCTCGTCTTCTTCGAGAATCGCGTTCACCAAGTGATCGCTGATGTTCGGCGAGAGATAGGATTTTCCGGAAGCGATCAGTCGCGCGGCGCCCAGGATTTCGTCGTTCGAACCGGACTTCAGCAAATAGCCGACCGCGCCGGCGCGCAGTGCCCGCCGAACCGCTCGCGCTTCGTCACGGCCTGAAAAGACGAGCACGGAACACTGGGGCACGTCGGCCCGAAGTTCTTCAATCGCCGAGAGCGAGCTGTCTCGCGCCAACGTGGCGTCGACGACGATCAGATCGGGCTTGCTTTCGCGCGCGACGCGGAGAAGCGCACTCGGGTTGTCGACTTCCGACTCCACCGAAAATTCCCCGCTCTGTTCTAGGATCGAGCGAACACCGGTACGAAGCGCCGGACAATCGTCTGCTAGCAGTACCTTCTTCACAACCATTCCCCCCTTTGGTTGACTTTCGTGTACAAGTCAGCAATTACCGTGCCGGCGGAAACAGACAATGCTGCGCGAAAAACCGGGGTAACCTTGGGGTCCCCGCACAGCGTTTCCGATGCGGAGTCGGCCGTATTGTCAATCGCGTATGACAAAATGTCCGACTGGAGTCGTGGCATGCCCGACAAGAACACCTGCCTTCTCATCGAAGACAACGAGCAACTACGCAACATGCTCTGCGAAGTTCTATCGGGGCAGGGATACAGCGTTTCACCTCACGAGAGCGCCGAAGAGGGAATCGCCCACGCGGAACGTGAGGGTTTCGATGTGGTCGTCTGCGACATTTCCCTACCCGGAATGAGTGGAATCGATGCCATCGGACCGCTGCGCGACGCCCTACCCGACACTCCTGTCATCCTCGTGACGGGATTCCCGAGCATCGAGACCGCGGTGCGCGGCATCCGTGCCGGTGCGTTCGACTACGTTACGAAACCGTTCAACTGGGCGGAGCTGTTTCTCGTCATCGAACGCGCGTTGGAACATCGCGCGTTGCAGATCGAGAACCGGACACTGCGGGGACGGCTCGGAGACGGCGAATCGTTCGCGGGAATCATCGGCCGGAGCCCGGTCATGCGGGACGTGTTTCGTCGCATCGAGCGCCTCGCGAAGAGCCGGAGTTCGGTGCTCGTCACCGGTGAAAGCGGAACGGGCAAGGAAGTCGTAGCCCGAGCGATCCACCAGACCGGCCCGACGGGCGGACACCCCTTCATCGACGTGAACTGCAGCGCGATTCCGAGGGATCTGCTCGAGACGGAGCTCTTCGGCCACGTGCGCGGCGCATTCACCGGCGCCAACCGAGACAAGCCGGGACTGTTCGAAGCCGCCGGTCGGGGAACGCTGTTTCTCGATGAGATCGGCGAGATGCCCGTGGGATTGCAAGCCAAGCTTCTCCGAGTCCTCCAGAACCGAGAAGTCCGGCGCGTTGGAGGTACGGAGCAGGCGCCGGTGGGGGCGCGCGTCATCGCCGCTTCGAACCAAGACCTTCGCGCCGCGATCGATCGAGGAACCTTCCGACGCGATCTCTTCTATCGCCTCAATGTCATTCCGATCCATCTCCCATCGCTTTCCGAACGGCCCGAAGACATCGCGCCCCTCGCTCAGCACTTCGTCGACAAATTGTCGCCGGACAAGAAGCGCGGGCTTTCTCAGGGAGCTCTGTCGCTGCTGTCTCGCCGGTCCTGGGAGGGCAACGCACGCGAACTCGAGAACGTGATCGAGCGAGCGCTCGTCTTGTCCGACCAGGCCGTCATTCAAGCGGAGGACTTGCCGCTCGAGGACGAGCAATCGACCGCGACCCCGGACGACGATGCTTGGGAAACGCTCCTCCAGCGGGCGTCGGAACGCGGGCTGACGGTTCGCGAACTATCCGATCGCTATATCGCGCACGTACTGCGTGCCCACGATGGCAACAAGACCCGCGCGGCGAGTCGCTTGGGAGTCGCGGTGCGAACGCTGTACCGAAAGAACGTCGCCGCGCAGGAGGGGCCCTCTACGCCGGGGGATCCGAGCGATCCTTCGCAGAGCGCTTGGGGACATAGAGATCCGTGATCGTGCCGTTCGCCATCTCCGCCGCGAAAGCGACCGTCTCGGACAACGTGGGATGGGGATGAATCGTCAGTGACATGTCTTCGGCGTCCGAGCCCATCTCAAGCGCGAGAACGGTCTCCGCGATGAGCTCGCCCGCGTTCGGGCCGACGATGGCGGCTCCCACCAGACGCCCGCTCTCCGCATCGAACAAGAGCTTCGTCTGACCTTCGGGACGCCCCACGCCGAGGGCTCGCCCACTCGCAGCCCACGGGAATCGTTCGCGCCGCACACGAACGCCCGTCGCGCGCGCTTCGGTTTCTGTGAGCCCCATCCAAGCGACTTCCGGATCGGTATACGCGACGGCGGGAATTGCGCGCGGATCAAAACTCGCCGGCTCTCCGGCGATGACTTCCGCTGCGACTTTGCCCTGATGCGTGGCTTTGTGCGCCAGCATCGGCTCGCCGACCACGTCGCCGATCGCGAAAATATGCGGCACGTTCGTCCGCTGCTGCTCGTCAACTCGGATGAACCCGCGCTCGTCGACGTCCACGCCCGCTCGGTCGGCACCGATGAAGCTGCCGTTCGGGCGCCGTCCCACCGCGACGAGTACGCGATCGAACAACGCGGTCTCCGGCACGTCTTTCCCTTCGAAGCGCACGAGAAGCCCGTCTCCTTGCGCCTCGACTCCCGCCACGCGAGACCCCGTCCAAACGTCCTCGTAGCGATCTCGCACGACGCGCTCGAGCGGCTTGACGACGTCTCGGTCTGCACCCGCCAGCAACTCGTCGAGCCATTCGACCACGGAAACGCGGGAGCCCAAGGCGTGGTACACGGCGGCCAATTCGAGCCCGATGACGCCCCCGCCGATGACGAGGAGTTTCTCGGGGATGTCTTCGAGCGCGAGCGCTCCGGTCGAACTCACCACCCGAGGATCGTCGTAGGGGATGCCGGGTAGCTTCGCGCTGTGGGAGCCCACCGCGATGATCGCGTGAGCAAAGGTCACGACGCGGTCACCTTCCTCCGACGTCACGCAGAGCCGGTGATCGTCCTCGAAACGCCCCTCTCCCCGCAAGACTTCGACGCCGCGACGCTTCGCGAGCCCGGCGAGCCCCCCGGTGAGCTTGCGGACGACGTCCTCTTTATGGGCGCGCAGTTGGTCGAGATCGATTTCCGGATCGCCGAAGCGAACGCCGTGATCGGCGAGCTCGCGGACTTCGGTCAAGACTTCGGCTACGTGGAGGAGCGCCTTCGACGGGATGCAACCGACGTTGAGGCACACGCCGCCGAGCTCGGCATGACGCTCGACGAGTGCGACCCGAAGCCCCAGGTCGGCGGCACGAAACGCAGCGGTGTAGCCGCCGGGACCGGCGCCCAACACCAGGACGTCGACGTCGGCGTGAGAGAACTCGGAACCGGGCGATGCCGGCGGCATGTCGTTCGGTGTCGGTCGTGCGTCGGCGACAGGCGGCGCTTCCGTTGTCGCGGACTCCTCTTCCCGCGCGGCCGGCGGCTCTGCGGATTCCGACGCGTCCGCTTCCATGCGCACCAGGAGCTGCCCTTCGCTCACGTGGTCCCCCAGGGCCACGCAGATTTCCTGTACGAGGCCGGCCCGCGGAGACGGAAGTTCCATGGTCGCCTTCTCGCTCTCCAGCGTGAGAAGCGAATCTTCGACGGCGACCCGATCTCCGACGGAGACCAGGATCTCGATCACTTCGACCTGATCAAACTCGCCGAGGTCCGGAACGGTGACGTCGAAGCGCGCCACTAGAGAAGCAAGTTCCGGATGTCGGACAGGCGCTCAGCCAGCGCGCCGGTGAAGCGAGCCGCCAAGGCCCCGTCGATCACGCGGTGGTCGTAGGACAGGGACAACGGCAGCATCAGCCTCGGTTCGAAGCTTCCGTCGCGGAACACCGGCGTCATCCGCGAACGCGAGACGCCCAGGATCCCCACTTCCGGGGGGTTCACGATCGGCGTAAACGCCGTGCCGCCGATCCCGCCCAGACTCGAAATGCTGAAGCAGCCGCCGGACAGGTCGGCAGGCGTGAGCTTGCGGGCACGCGCCCGTTCACTCACCTCGCCCAGCTCCGCCGCGAGCTCCCAGATCCCCTTGCGGTTCACGTCACGGATCACGGGCACGACGAGCCCGTTCTCGGTATCGACCGCGACCCCGACGTGGAAGTACTGCTTGTAGATCAGCGACTCTCCATCGGGCGACAGCGATGCGTTCATGCGCGGAAAGTCCGCCAGGTTCGCCGCGACGGCGCGCAACAGGAACGACAGTAGGGTGAGTCGAACACCGCGCTCCTGCGCTGCGGCCTTCTTCTCGCTCCGGAACGCCTCGAGCTCGGTGATATCGGCCTCATCGAACTGGGTGACGTGGGGAATCGTGACCCACGAACGGTGTAGGTTGCGCGCCGAGGCGCGACGGATCTTGTTCTCCGGCTCGGTTTCGATCGCGCCGAACTTGGTGAAGTCGATTTCGGGAGCGGCGGGCCAGGCTGCGGGCGAAGTCTGCGCCGGCTCACGCAGCGCTTTCTTGACGAAGCCCTGGACGTCCTCTTTCGTGACGCGGCCCTTCCGGCCCGAGCCCGAGACGAGCTCGAGGGTCACTCCGAGCTCCCGGGCCAATCGGCGGACACTGGGACTCGCATGGGCGCCCACCGCTGCGACGGCGCCTTGCGCTTCGGCAGCTGCCGCTGCGACGGCCCCTTGCGCTTGTCGGGCCGGCGGGGCTGAGACGGCAGGCGACGGTGGCGGGGGCTCCACGGCTCGACGTGCTTCTTCCTTCGGCGCCGGGGACTCGACGGCTCGAGGTGCTTCCTCCTTTGGCGCCGGAGCGTCGGCACCGGCTTCTTGCGACACGGCGGCCTCGGCATCGACGGTCACCGTGACCAGCGGAGAGCCTTCCGAGACGAGATCCCCGAGTGTCACGTGGAGCTTCGCCACTACGCCGGCGTGCTCCGAAGGGATTTCCATCGTCGCTTTTTCGCTCTCGAGGGTCACCAGCGACTGATCGAGCGCGACGCGATCGCCTTCGGAGACCAGGAGCTCGATCACTTCGACGTTTTCGAACTCGCCAATGTCGGGAACGCGTAGGATGTGCTCTTCGGACATCGCTAGACCGTCGCTGGATTCGGTTTCTTGGCGTCGATGCCGTAGCGCGCAATCGCGCGCCCGACGACTTCGCGGGGCAATTCACCGTCTTGCGCCAAGGCGTGAAGCGCTGCCACCACGATGAACGTGCGATCGATTTCGAAAAACTCCCGCAGCTTCTTTCGCGTGTCGCTCCGACCAAACCCGTCGGTCCCGAGAACGTGATACCGGCGCGGCACAAACGCCCGAATCTGATCGGCATAAGCGCGCACGTAATCCGTCGACGCGATCACCGGGCCCTGGCGCGGCGTGAGACACTGCTCGACATAAGAGAGTCGCTTGGGTTCTTCGGGGTGAAGCAGATTGAAGCGGGCGGTTTCCGCTCCTTCGCGCGCGAGCTCGGTAAAACTCGTCGTGCTCCAGACGTCGGCGGCGACGTCGAAGTCCGCCTCGAGATGCTCGGCGGCGGCCAACACTTCGCGCAGGATCGCGCCGCTTCCGAGGAGCTGCACGCGAAGCTCTTTGTCGGCGCCTTCGCGCAAGAGGTACATGCCCCGCGTGATTCCGCGTTCTGAGCCGACAGGCAGCGGCGGATGCGCGTAGTTCTCATTCATCACCGTGACGTAGTAGAAGATGTTCTCGTGATCGCGATACATGCGTCGCAGACCATCTTGCAAGATGACGGCGACCTCGTAGGCGTACGTGGGATCGTACGCGCGGCAATTGGGGATTGCCGAAGCCATGAGATGACTGTGGCCGTCCTGGTGTTGCAACCCCTCGCCCGCCAAGGTCGTCCGTCCTGAAGTCGCGCCGAGGAGGAAGCCCCGAGCGCGACTGTCTCCCGCGGCCCATGCGAGATCGCCGATGCGCTGGAAGCCGAACATCGAGTAGAAGATGTAGAACGGGATCATCGGCGTGTTGTGGCACGAGTAGGACGTCGCCGCAGCGATCCACGACGCGAACGACCCCGCTTCGGTGATCCCCTCCTGGAGGATCTGGCCTTCGCGATCCTCGCGGTAGTACATGACTTGATCGGCGTCGACCGGATCGTAGAGCTGGCCCTTGGACGAATAGATGCCGAGGGTTCGAAACAAACCCTCCATGCCGAACGTCCGCGCTTCGTCGGGGACGATGGGAACGACGCGATCTCCGATCGATTCATCCCGCGTGAGAAGCGTC
Source organism: Myxococcota bacterium (assembly GCA_965223705.1). Lineage (GTDB taxonomy): Bacteria > Myxococcota_A > UBA9160 > UBA9160 > UBA6930 > UBA6930. The sequence goes on from OZ245015.1 coordinate 2,899,360, forward strand.
AGCATCCGAACGAAGGCCATTGTCGTCGAAAACTCTCGGTCGCCGCTTCCACTGGTCAGGGTTTCGAACGCATCGAGACCGGGGACTTCGAGGGTCTCCGCGCTCGGAGTGCGCGCCGGGAGAAAACCGCCGAGCGCTTCCCGCCGCTCGCGCAGATACGACATTTCCGCGCTGTCTTCCGCGGGTTTGTAGAAAGGCATCTCTTCGAGCTTCTCGTCGGGAATCGGAATTCGGTAGCGATCTCGAAACGCCTGCAATGCCTCGGTGGTCGGCTTCTTCATCTGATGGGCGATGTTCACGCTTTCGCCGCCCTTGCCGAGTCCGTAGCCCTTCACCGTCTTCGCGAGGATGACCGTCGGCTGCCCCTCGTGAGACGCCGCCGCGGCGTACGCGGCGTAGACCTTTTGCGGATCGTGACCGCCGCGGTTGAGCCGCCAAATGTCGTCGTCCGTCATGTTCGCGACCATCTGCAGAAGCTCCGGGTATTTTCCGAAGAAATGCTCGCGAACATAGGCGCCGCCCTTCGCCTTGTAGTTCTGGTAGTCGCCGTCGAGGGCTTCTTCCATGCGGCGCAACAACAGACCGTCTTTGTCCTGGGCGAGTAGCGCATCCCACAGCCCGCCCCAGATCACTTTCAACACATTCCAACCGGCGCCGCGGAACCCGCCTTCCAGTTCCTGGATGATCTTTCCGTTGCCGCGGACCGGGCCGTCGAGCCGCTGGAGGTTGCAGTTCACGACAAAGATCAAGTTGTCGAGCTGCTCGCGGGCGGCGAGGGAAATCGCTCCGAGGGACTCGGGCTCGTCGGTCTCGCCATCGCCCATGAAGACCCAGACCTTGCGCCCGCTCGTGTCGAGCAAGCCGCGGTTGTGGAGGTACTTCATGAAGCGGGCCTGATAGATGCCCATGAGTGGCGCGAGCCCCATCGACACCGTCGGGAACTGCCAGAAGTTCGGCATCAGCCAGGGATGGGGATAGGAGGACAGCCCTCCTCCATCGACTTCCCGCCGAAACGCGAGCAGCTGGTTCTCGCTGATGCGTCCTTCGAGAAACGCGCGAGCGTACATCCCGGGCGCGCTGTGGCCTTGGAAATAAACGAGATCGCCGCCGTGCTTGTCGGTCGGCGCGTGAAAGAAATGGTTGTAGCCGACGTCGTACAACGTTGCGGCGGACGCGAAGCTCGACAGGTGTCCGCCGAGCTCTTTGCTCGTCATGTTCGCCCGGATCACCATCGCCATCGCGTTCCAGCGGATGATCGAGCGAACGCGGTGCTCGAGCCCGGGCTCACCGGGCATGCGCTGCTCGTCCTGCGGTTGGATCGTGTTGACGTACGCCGTGGTGGCACGATGCGGCAGGTGCGCGCCGGATCGCCGCGCCTTGTCGATCAGGCTCTCGATCAGGAAGTGCGCGCGCTCGGGACCGTCTCGGTCGATCACCGAGGTCAGCGCGTCGATCCACTCGCGTGTTTCTAAGGCGTCGATGTCGTGGTCGTTAGCCAAGAGAACCCTCGCGTTTCTTCACCAGGCGCTGGAAGTCGTCGTCCGCATGGTACGACGAACGGGTAAACGGCGAAGCGGAGACCATGTCGAAACCCAACGACCACGCGTGTTCGGCGAGCGCGTCGAACTCCGCGGGCGGCACGTACCGCTCCACCGGGAGGTTCCGCGGCGAGGGCCGGAGATATTGTCCGACCGTCAAGAAGTCGCAATCCGCGCCCCGCAGGTCTTCCATGACGGCGTGCACTTCTTCCGTGGTCTCGCCGAGGCCGAGCATGATGCCCGACTTCGTGAAGATGCCCGGCGCGCGTGCTTTCACCCGCGCCAGGAGCTCGAGAGAATGGCGGTAGTCCGCACCGGGCCGGACGCGACGGTAGAGCCGCGGCACCGTCTCGAGGTTGTGGTTGTAGACGTCCGGACGGGCATCGGCGACCGCGTCGATGGAGCCCTCTTTGCGGCGAAAATCCGGTGTGAGCACTTCGACCGTCGTGTTAGGGGTGCGATTCCGAATGGCCGCGATCGTTTCGACGAAATGCGCGGCTCCGCCATCGGGGAGATCGTCGCGATCGACGGACGTCACGACGACATGACGCAGCCCCAGCTCAGCGATCGCCGAGGCGACGCGCTCCGGTTCTTCGGGGTCCAGGCGATCGCCGAGACCCGTTCGAATGTTGCAAAAACCACACGCTCGCGTGCAGACGCTGCCGAGGATCATCACGGTGGCGTGGCGCTGCGACCAGCACTCGCCAATATTGGGACACGCGGCCTCTTCGCAGACCGTATTGAGGGAGAGGCCTCGCATCAACGCCTTGGTCGCGGCATACTCCTCCCCGGAGGGAGCCCGCACACGAAGCCAATCGGGCTTCCGAGCCGGTTGCGCCGAACCGGCGGAATGCTGCCCTTCGATGGAGATCAAATGCTGTTTGGCCATGCCCCACCCGGGTATGAGCCTAGCAAAACGCCCCTTGCGGGGGGTCCGGGATATCCCCGAGACTGGCGGGCTCGGCGAGTCTCGCCGCGACCCCACCCGCAATACGTCCGGAGAACTTGATGTCGGAGAATCCCAACTTTTATCGCTTCCGCGGGACCGAAGGCTACATCGCGTCCGAACCCCTGATCGACGCGGTGAACTGCGCCCTGGCCCTCGAGCGTCCCCTTCTCATCAAGGGAGAGCCCGGCACGGGCAAGACCCTGCTCGCACAGCACGTCTCGGATGGTCTCGGGCTCCCGATGGAATCGTGGCACATCAAGTCGACGTCCAAAGCTTCGGAAGGGCTCTACGTCTACGACACGGTGCAGCGGCTCAACGACGCGCGCTTCGGTGACGGAGACGTCTCGGATATCCGGCACTACATCAAGCTGGGCCCGCTCGGTCGCGTGTTCAACGCGGAGAACCGACACGTCCTGTTGATCGACGAAATCGACAAAGCGGATCTCGAGTTCCCGAACGACATCCTCCTCGAGCTCGACGAAATGCGCTTCGACGTGATGGAGACCGGCGACGAAATTCGCGCGAAGCAACGCCCGGTCGTGATCATCACGTCGAACAACGAGAAGGAACTGCCCGACGCGTTCTTGCGTCGTTGCGTGTTCCACTTCATCGACTTCCCAGACCGCGATCTCATGAAGGAGATCGTGGACGTTCACCATCCGAACCTCGACAACACGTTGCTCGATCAGGTCCTTCTCAAGTTCTACTGGCTCCGCGAGCAGGACGAGCTGCGGAAGAAGCCGTCGACGTCGGAGCTCATCGACTGGATCTCGGTGCTCTTGCGCGGCGGGATCACACTCGACCAGCTCGAAGCGCACATCCCGTTCCTGGGCGCGCTGCTCAAGAACGAGCAGGATACGGAAGCCCTCGCGGGCTACGAGGAAAAAGGCGGCAAGTACCCGAAGGAATGGAGCGACCTCGGGCCGCGCTACAACCAGTAGGGGGCGAGACGCGGATGTTCCTCGATCTTTTCTACGGGCTGCGCGACGAAGGGGTCCCGGTCGCGATCCAAGAGTGGCTCATGCTGATGCAGGCCATTGCGGAAGGCCAGCACGCGGCGAGTCTCGGCCACTTCTACCACATCTCCCGCGCCTGCTTGGTCAAGAGCGAAACCTATTTCGACTCGTTCGATCGGGTATTCGCGCGCGTCTTTCACGGCGTCGAAGGCGAGTACGACGTCACCGACGAGATCATGGCGTGGCTGCAGGACCCGAAGAACCGCAAGGAGCTCACCGAAGAAGAGCGCGCCATGCTCGAGCACCTGAGCCAAGACGAGCTGATGAAAAAGTTTCTCGAGACGCTCGCGGAACAATCGGAGCGACACGACGGCGGCGGGCGCTGGGTGGGAACCGGGGGGCGTTCGCCCTACGGCAACAACGGTGAACACCCGACCGGTATTCGCGTCGGCGGCCAGAGCCGCAATCGCAGCGCCATGAAGGTGTGGGAAGAGCGCCGCTACACGGGCTATCGGACCGACCTGACGATGGACTTGCGGCAGACCAAGATGGCGCTCAAACGGCTGCGGCAGCTCACGCGCATCGGCCCCGAGGATCAGCTCGACCTCGACGCCACCATCGATACGACCTGCCGGAACGCGGGCGAGATCGAGCTCGAGTTCCGTGCCGAGCGCAAGAACAACGTGCGTCTGCTCTTGTTGATGGACGTCGGCGGCACCATGGATCCCTACTATGAGCCGGTAAGTCGGCTTCTGACAGCGCTCCACGAGGAGCGCGGGCTCCGCGATTTCCGCACCTATTACTTCCACAACACGATCTACGATCGGTTGTACGAGACCGCGGCCCTCGACGCGAACAAATCCGTGCCGACCGGCGACGTCCTGCGGCGACTCGACACGCGTTGGAAGCTTCTCGTCGTGGGCGACGCGGCCATGAACCCCGCGGAGCTCCTCGAGCCCTTCGGCAACATCGACCCGCGGCTCGTCAGCGAGACGACGAGCATGGTCTGGCTACACCGGCTGCAGGATCACTTCGACCGAAGCGTGTGGCTCAACCCGGATTCTCCAAAGCTCTGGGGACACACGCATACGACGCGGATCATCGAGCGAATGTTTCCGATGTTCCATCTGAGCGTCGACGGAATTAGCGAGGCCGTCCAGGCGCTGGTCGGCGCGCGCCACGCCGCGGTGCACTAAGCTCGCGTCGTGCGTGCGTATCTCGACCTCCTCCGCGACGTCCGAACGACCGGCACGCCGAAGAACGACCGCACGGGGACCGGAACCCTGAGCCGGTTCGGGGCGCAACTTCGCTTCCCCCTCGACCAGGGCTTTCCCGCCGTCACGACCAAGAGGCTCCATTGGCCGTCGGTTGCGCACGAGCTTCTGTGGTTCCTCCGCGGCGAGGGCAACGTGCGCTACCTCCACGAACATAAGGTGACCATCTGGGACGAGTGGGCCGATTCGAAAGGCGAGCTCGGTCCGGTCTACGGCGTCCAGTGGCGCTCCTGGCCCACTGCTTCGGGCCAGACGATCGATCAGCTCGCGGCGGTCATCGAAGAGATCCGCAACAACCCCGATTCGCGGCGACTCGTCGTCAGCGCTTGGAACGTCGGGGAGCTTCCTTCGATGGCCCTCCTTCCGTGTCACGTGCTGTTCCAGTTCTACGTCGCGGAAGGAAAGTTGTCGTGCCACCTCTACCAGCGAAGCGCCGACATCTTTCTGGGCCTCCCCTTCAACATCGCGTCCTATGCCCTGCTGACGCACCTCGTGGCGCATGTCACCGGGCTCGGGGTCGGCGACTTCGTTCATTCGCTCGGAGACGTCCACCTCTACAACAACCACCTGGAGCAAGCGGACCGTCAGCTCGCGCGCGACCCCCTGCCGCTGCCGCGCCTCGAGCTCAACCCGAGCGTGAAAACCATCGACGCATTCCGATTCGAGGATTTGACGCTCCACGACTACGAACACCATCCCGCCATTAGCGCGCCGGTCTCGGTGTAGAGCTCGTGGAACCGTTGAAGCTCCGCGACGCTTCCGGGCAGTTCCGTACGGTCCCCGACCGGCGGCCGGCGTGTATCGCCTTCGGCAAACGCGACTGCCCGACCTGCAACCTCGCGTTCCCCGTGTTTCGCACGTTCGCCGAAGCGTACGGCTCGTCGCTCGACGTCCTCTGGATCGCCCAGGACGCAGAGGGTGCGACGGCCTGGGTCGACGAAGCCGGCCCGCTGCCGGTTCTCGACGACGCCGCGCTCGAAGCCACAATGCGCTTGGCGCCCGAAGCGGTACCCACGGTCTATTGGGTGACGCCGGGAGCCGACGCGGAAGTCACCTGTGTCGGCTTCGAGCGAGCGGAGTGGCAAGGGCTCTCTCAACGCCTTGCCCGCGAAGCGAACTGCGGGGAAGCCCGCGTCGATTGGAGCGAGCTTCCCGCGCTGCGGCCCGGGTGCGGCTCGCGGCATCTCGACCCCGCGGTCGCAGCGACCCTCGAGCTGCCACCCGGCTCCGAGCACCTGGAAGCGCGGCACCTACTTGTCGCCGACGGTGTCGACGAATACGAGTTCCTCGAAAGTCGCGGGCTCACCGACGGACTCCCCGTCGTCCCCCCGACCCCTGCACGCGTTCTCGCCATGCTCGAAGGCACGGCGCGATCACCCGACGCGGTCGTCGCTACCGTGCCCCCGAATCTCGCGCCGATCACCGTCGAAAAAATCGCGATCAATGCCGTCATGGCGGGTTGCGAGCCCACCTACCTCCCGGCCGTGATCGCCGGTGTCGAAGCGGTTTGTAGCGAGCGCTTCAACCTCCACGGCGTCCTCGCGACGACGTTCTTCACGTCGCCGATTCTCGTCGTCAACGGCCCGGTCCGAGACGCCCTGTGCATGAACTACGGTGGGAACTGCTTGGGCCAGGGGAACCGCGCCAACCAAACGATCGGCCGCGCTGTACAGCTCGTGGTCCAAAACGTCGGGGGTGGCCGGCCAGGCGAAATCGATCGGGCCGTGATGGGGCAACCCGGCAAGACCAGCTTTTGCTTCGCCGAGCACGAGGCCCGCAGCAGCTGGGAGCCCTGGCACGTCGAGCGGGGCTTTCAGCACGACGCAAGCGCCGTGACGGCGTTTGCCGGTTCGGGCCCGATCGCGATCGTCGACCAGCTCTCGAGAACCGGTCGCTCGCTCGCAACGAGCTACGGGATGACCGTGGCGGCGAGCATGCACCCCAAGTTGTTCTCGCCCGATGTCGTGATCATCGTCCCGCCGGAACACGTCGATACCTTCGCTCGGGACGGGTTTACAAAAGACGACGTCCGCGAAGTGATGCAGGAAGCCAGTCAGCGGCCGGCGAGCCGTCTCGCGCGCGACGCCGAGTGCGAAGAAGGCACGCCGGATTCGATCCTGGCGAAGTTCTCGCCAGACGCACCGGTCGCGAAATTCCCGTCTCCCGACAACATCCATTTCGTGGTCGCCGGCGGCGAAGCCGGCAAATTCGCGGCACTTCTCCAGGGATGGCCGGCCGGCGCCCTGGGTTCTTCGATTTCTACCGCTGTCATCGACGCGGACGCCTAAGGAGCTCTCATGCCGGTGCTTCTCGACCCGACCGACGAACGAAAACCCGTGACCCGCGACCGCACGCCGCGCCCCGGAAACCTCTCCGGCGTAGTCGGCCTCCTCGATATCAGCAAGGCCCGGGGAGACGTGTTTCTCGCGCACCTGGCCCACGAAGCTACGGCGGGAGCACCCCGATATCGAGGTGCGTACCTACCGGAAGCCGACGTTCGCGAGGCCGGCGCCGGCGGATCTCCGCCGGCAAATCGCGGAAGAGTGCGGGTTCGTGATCGAAGCCCTCGCGGATTGAGGCTCCTGCACGACGTGCAGTGTGCACGACACGGTCCACTTCGAATCTCTCGGAATTCCCTCGGTCTTCGTCGCGTCGAGCGTCTTCGAAGAAGCGGCAGACGCCCAGGCCGAAGCCCTGGGTCTTCCCGACGTCGCACGCGTCTTCGTGCCCCATCCTATCCAGGACGCGAACGACGCAGAGCTCGCCGAGCGCGCGGCAGCTGCCCTGCGCCCGATCGTCGCGTCACTCGCGGGAGGCTGAGCCGGCAACTCCATCGGCGTTTCGTTGCGCAGCCGAACGGAAACTCGTCTCCTCGAGCTTGCCTCGGGAAATAAATTCGTCACCTAACCGGTGTGGGCGTGCACCTACAGACCGTCGAAAGGCGGGCCGATAGGCCTGTCGACGATGATTGCTGTCTTCTCTGTTACGACCCTTAAGGGGACCTTGCCATGACAACGACTACGCGGATCAAGCGAGCCCTACTCGCTTCCCTACTTGGAATCGCAGCGTTTGCTCTTCCGCTCGCAGCTTCGGCGGTCACCCTGACGTTCGATGACGCCGCAAGCCTGGGCGCCTATTCCGACCTGACCTTCAGCGGAAGCGCTTACATCTGGGATACGGCCGGCCACGAGTCGGTGCTGACGAATCCGCTGGGAACCCACTTTACGACCGAAGACGTTCTCTGCGTATCAGCTGCGTGTGTGGGCTCCGTCGACATCACGTTCTCGAGTGACATGGACTTCGTCTCGGTTGCCGTTCTCTCCGGACCGGGAAGCGATGTGGTCTCCGCAGCGGCGTCTCTCGAAGCTTTCGATGCTTCGGGAAACTCGTTGGGCATCGCTTTCGCGGGTAGCGGTGTGCAATACGACACGCTCTCGATCTCAGCAGTCGGCATCGCAAGCATCCGTCTCACGGGTGGCAGCGCCGTCGAAGTCTTCGACGATCTGACCTACGAGTCCGAGTCCGGTCAGGAACCGCCGCACATGCCCGAGCCGGGCGCTGCGCTGCTCTTTGGGCTCGGCATCACCAGCGTGATGCTGCGAAAGCGCGCTCGCTAGGGAGCTGCTCCGAACTTGCCTAGTTAACGCCGGGTGGTCCCGTTGGGGCCACCCGGTTTTTTTTCGCCTTGCAAAAGCTTCGAAAAACGCGCGTCACCTATTCCTGCTTTCGGCCACTCACCCTCAGACATGCTGTGCGTGGCCCGTCCTGCGAAGCCACGCATGAGGTACAGGAAATGATGAACCGCAACAGTCTCTCCACCCGACGCTGGATCTGTGCTCTCTCGTTCGCGGCGGTGTTGTTCTTCCTCCCCGGCGCGGCCTCGGCACTCACCCTGACGTTCGACGACATGAGTGGCCTCGGCGACGCACCGGAGGGTATTACGTTCAGCTCGGGCGCCTACATCTGGAGGACCCCCGGTCACACGTCGGTCTTGAGCAACCCCCTTGGAACTTACTATTCCACGGAAGACACGCTCTGCATCACCGCGTCCTGCATCGGCGCCGGTGATATCTACTTCGACTTCGAGATTGACGCCTTCTCGATCGTGGCTCTCTCCGGACCCGGCGTCGACCTACTCGGTTCCGGTGTCCAGATTGAAGCCTTCGATGCCGCCGGAAACTCTCTCGGCGTGGATGTCGCTGAAGCGCTCCAGTTTGATGTGCTCGCGATCTCGGCAGAAGGAATTCGACGCATTCGCTTGACTTCCACGAGCGCGGTCGAGGTGTGGGACGACATGAGCTACGAGACGGCACACACGCCCGAGCCCTCGACCGCCATTCTGCTCGGCGCGGGCCTCATGGCAATCGCTTCTCGGACCGCCGCCGACGCTAGAGGTGGTCACAAACCGACTGGATCCCCTGCTCTACGGGAACCGTCGATAGCGTTAGGCAGCGCTTGCAGAATCGAGGTGTCCGCGACGAGATCTCCGTCGCGGACACCGTTTATTTCGAACTTCGGAGAGATTCCGAGAACTTCCCCGGCCATTCGCGCGATTTTGGCGACGCTTGTCGGAATCGCGTTGCCGACGTTGATAGACCCCGGGCGGAGAGTTCGGACAGGGCCGCTTCGAGCACGCGGACAGCATCGTCTCGGTGAAGGAGCGAGACACGTAGCCCTTCAGTTGGGTGACCTTTCGCTGCGTGTCGGCTGCAAGACCACGGGTTCGCCTTTCGCCACGCGTGCCACGATGTCGGGCACCATCCTGCCGTCCTGCTTCGGCCCGTAGAGTGCGAACAGCCGGAGAATCACCGTCTCAAACTCGCCCCGGAAGAACGCCGAGCACCTCCTCCCCCATCCGCTTGCTCACCGCGTAGGGACCCTCCGGCTAGAGAGCGCCGAATCCGCAGCCACGTGGTGAGGGTCCCCGAGTCCGTAGACACTTCCTGTGGACGTGAGAACGAACCGAGAGACTCCCGGCGGCAACGTGGCGAGTTCTGCCGCGCGAACCACACCGAGCGTATTCACCGCCACCACATCGCCGCGATCGATATCACCGCGGTAGTGCCTGGACTGTGCGGCGTAGACGGCTACATCGTGAGGCCCCACCTGAGGCGTCTCGAAGCTGCGTCAAATCGAAACGAATCGACCGGCAACCTTCGAGTTCATTGCCCCCTTGTCGGCCACAAGCTGGTCACGTCGTGTCCCGCTTCGACGAGTCGCGCTCGCCAACGCACTGCCCAGGTACCCAGTCGCTCCGAACAGAAGGACTCTCATGCTCCATCCAATACAGCGGAGAGGACGCTTGCGAGCGTGCTCCCCACGACCTGGTTCGAATGCCACTTCTCGTACCACTGCTTCGAACTGCCGGCCCAGATCCCTCGCGTAGGCCGGATCGTCCGCGAGGCGCTGCAGATGGTTCGCGACTTGCTCGTCGGTCTCAGCGTGGCAGACGGGGGGTAGTTCTGGGAACGCCCATCGGTGTCGATCTGCGTCGAGGTTGAGCAGGACGGGACGCTCGAGGAACATGGCTTTCGGCGTGGTGCTCCCAAAGGCGCCGAGATAAAACTGGTCCGCCACAACGTCGCAAGCTTCGATGTATTCGGCCATCGCCAGATGGGGTTGCGGCTCGATCCAGTGCACTCGCCCTTCGATTCCCAGTTCGCGAATCAGCTGTCGCGACGCCTCAACGGTCGCTCCCCAGTTCACCAAAATCGCGGCCGCCCGCGGCGTCCCAGTTCCGAGGAACGCTGCGAAACCCCGCAGGAACACGTCGTTCCCTTTTTCCCAGGATGGATCGCGTCGAGCGTCCCAATGTTGGCGAGATGGGTGGAACACGAGAAAGTCCGCGTCGTAATGTTCTCGGAGTTCCTCCCGAAAGCCGCGAGGAGGCAAGGTGCGCTCGTTGATGGGATGAGGAATGAAGCGGTATCGCGAAAGCTCGAGTGCCTCGGCCGCATCGACGTTATCGCAATTCGTGATCAGCACTTGATCGGCCTCTCGATACGTCGCCGCGCAGAGACGCCCCTCCTCACTGTCTTCGAACGGCAGCGCCCGGATCGTGCCGTGTTCGTAAGCGATGTAGGGCACTCCAGCGAGGAGCGGCATCCATCCTTCGGTCGCGTAGCCGATGACAACGTCGTAGCCCCGGAGCACACCCAACCATCGGGCCAAGTCGGCTTGCCGCGCAGCCAACTCTGTGTCGACGAGCCCATGATGGCGCGGCTTTGCCGCATCGCCGGCGTCTCGTTGCGTTGGGGTTTCTGCCGGCGATCAAGCGGCGCGCATAGCGCTCTAGGCTTCGGCGATCCCCCCGCACGATTTCACCGATGATTTCAAGTATGCGAAAGGCCCGGTGGGCTCCGCGCACAGCGGGCGTTCGCAGCACGCGATCGACGGCCCAACGCCACCCCTTCTCCTTGACGCCACCGCTCTGCATCGCCGCGAGGAGTCCGCGGCACAGAGGGCGCGGCCCCTGGACAAACCACTGTGGACGTTGCCAACGGGCGAAAACCTCTTCGGGAAAGCGGGGTGAAAAGTGGTCGCCGACATCCGAAGAAAACGAGCACTCCTCCCATTCGGGCCACGCCATCACATGGTAGTAGTTCGATACCACGACGTGATTCTCGTAGCCTAGGTCGTTGAGAATTCGTGCATTGAGATACGCATTGTTCGCGATGTTGCCGATATGCAGGACACGCGGCGCAGGTGCATGCCGTCCGGCCCCCGCCTTCACATCGCTGCAGAGCGCCTCGTTCACTCGGCGTCGACGAAGTGTCTCTGGAGCCACTCGAGCGACAACAGAGACCAGATCAAAAGGCGGTGATTCCGCTCACCCCGAAAATGCTCGGCGAGCCGGTCGTTGAGGGCCGCGTGATCAAACCACGGCCTCCCTCGTGTTTTCGGATCGAGCAGAATGTCTCGGACGTAGTTCATCGAGGGGCCGCGAAACCAGTTCTCATCGGGTGGCGAGAAGCCTTGCTTCTTCAGGCGAGTGAATTCGCGCGGGAGAACCGATTCCATCGCTTCCCGGAGCACGAGCTTGCCTTCGGCAGTCTCCAGATGTTGGCTCGGAGTTTTCAGGGCCGAGAATTCCATCTTGAAACGCGGCGGGAGCGTCCAAGAGAACTCGGCGAGATCGTTGTCCAAGAAGGGAACCCGCGACTCCATCCCATGAGCCATGCTCATTCGATCTTCGATGGCCAGGAAACCCGGCATGAACGTCCGAAACTCGAACGATAGGGCGCGATTCACGAGTTGTTCTTCGAGCGCGCCCTCTCCTTTTCGAGCTTGATCGACTTCCGCGCGAAACGCGTCCCAAGTCGTTCCCAGATAGGGCCGCATCCACCGTTGGAAGATGCCTCCGAGCTCGTCGATCGGAAGCAGGCGGTGCCAATAGGAAAAGTACGCCCGATCGAAGCTGTCGGTGTCGGGGTGCGCGAGGGCCAGCCGATAGCGCCAGGGGTACCCGCCGAACAGCTCGTCGCCTCCCGCGCCGGCCAGACACACTCGCACAAACCGGCTAGCCAGCTTCGAGACGTACCAGTTCTGGTGCGACATACCGAGGCGTGGATCGTCGACATGCCAGGCCAACTGCTCCATCACGGCGGGCATGTCGCCCGCATGGAGCACGACGGCGTAGTGTTCGGTCTGAAGGAGGTGGGACAAACGTTCCGCTTCGGGACGCTCGTCGAAGCCAAGCTCGATCCCGCTCACGTTCGTCAGATCGAAACCGCCCGTAAACGTCGGCAGGCGGTCTCGCTCTCTCGCCGCGATGGCCGTGATCGATCCAGAATCCATCCCGCCAGACAGGTAGGCGCCGACCGGCACATCACTCACCAACTGCCGACGCACGGCCCGGTCGAACAGGTGGCCGAGCTGCTCGGCTGCCTCTCCGAATGTTCCTTGGAAGGGCTCTCGGGCGCGGTTCCAATCGTGAAATTCGTAGACGCGCGGGGCTTCGTGGCTCTCGACGTTCCACTGGACGCAACTGCCTGGCTGAAGCAAATTGACTCCGCGATACATCGACGCTCCACCGAACGTGTTTTGAAACGTCATGTACTGCGCCAAGGCTGAGGGATTGATCTCCGCTTCCACCAAGCCGGACGCGAACAGTGCCTTCGGCTCACTCGCGAATGTGAGGGCGTCATCTGTATCGCTGTAGTAGAGCGGTTTAACGCCGAACCGGTCTCGACACAAACTGATCCTCTTGCTCTGATCGTCGTACAGCGCGAAGGCGAACATCCCGTCGAGATAGGGAAGCGCCTGAGCACCGAACTGCGCCCACAAGTGCAGCAAGACCTCGGTGTCCGTCTTCGTCTGGAAGCGCGTTCCTCGAACCTCGAGCTCCGCTCGGAGTTCACGGTAGTTGTAGATCTCTCCGTTGAACACGACCCAGAGGCGCCGATCGGGGGTTGTCATCGGTTGATGCCCGTTGTAGGACAAATCGAGAATCGCGAGCCGGCGATGCCCTAAAGCGAGGTCAAACGCACGGTCTGAAAGATGTTCACGCTTCTCGTCAAGCACGGGACGCCGCGGATTGAGATGCCAGAAGGCTGCGTCCCCAAACTCAACGGGGTCGTGCTGTTCGGTGGCGCGGAAAAACGCGTAACCTGCATCGTCGGGGCCGCGATGCTTCAGCGAGTCGCACATCGCACGAATTGCTCGCGGCTCAAGGACGCCCTTGCGCCGAAGGATCCCGGCAATACCGCACATGCTGGACCCCCTAAGCCGGCTCTAGCGCCTTTTGTAGCTCCTCGACTCTCCCTTGATGAGCCCGGCGCCACTGAATGAGGCTCTCCATTCCCTCTCGCAAATCCACTTGCCAGTCGTAACCGAGGTCACGCGCTGCCGCAGTCGTCGAGCCTACGCGGTTCGTCACGAAACTCTGTTCCGACGGTAAGTACCGAACCGGCAAGTCCGATCCCGAGAGCTCTAGAAGTAGCTCCGCCAGCTCTTTGATGCTCGTCTTGATTCCGCGCCCGACGTTGTACATCCCGTAGGCTACGTCCGCCTTCAGAGCGCAAACGTTGGCTCGTGCGATGTCACTGACGTGCACGAAATCGTACCCTTGGGATCCGTCGCCATAGACCGTCGGCGGCTCGCCACGGTCGATGCAATCGAGAATCTTCATCATCACTGCGATGTAGGCGCCGCGGTAGTCCTGGCGCGGCCCGTAGACGTTCATGTATCGGAGACCGATGCCACTCAGCCCATAGCGCGCGTGGAACGCCTTGAGCATCTGCTCGCCTGCGATTTTCGTTGCACCGTAGAACGTCCAGTTGTTGAACGGGTGTTCTTCGTCCATCGGCTCTTCCACAGCGTCGCCGTAGACACTCGCCGAGCTCGAGTAGACGAGACGCCGCACGTCATTCGCGACGCACGCTTGCAACACGTTGAACGTGCCCCGGATGTTCACTTCGAAAGCCGACTCTGGGTATTCGTGGCAGTGCAGCAGCCACAGCGCTGCGAGATGCACGACGGAGCCGCAGCCTTCGACGGCGCGCCCGAGGAGGTCGGGCTGGCAAATATCCCCGCCGAGATCGAAGACTCGGACGCGACGATCGAGCAGCGCTTTGTCGAGGTTCGACCGATCGCCTCGACTGAAGTTGTCGAAGATCACAATCTCCCGGACCGGCTCTCGTATCAGTGCTTCGACGACGTGCGATCCAACGAGCCCAGCACCGCCGATGACGAGAACCTTTTCGTCTTCCAGCGGGTTCGCAGTTTCTCCCACTGGGTCTACTGCCCCGCGCTCTAAGCTCACCATGTGCCAGCCCCCTGAGTGTTCGTATACTCGGAATAGCCTTAGGACGTGTCAACACTGGCCAAGCAAGAGGCGTCGGGTAATCTGACCGCGGTGATTGGGGTCCGACTGAAGGTTTTTGGCTACACACTCTTGGGTATCGGCGAGACCGTAGCATTCGCTCTGTCCGGACTCGCCGCCTGCGCGTCGCGTTTTCTACGGCGGGCCGACGGACGAGTAGGCTTCGGACCCGAGCCGCTCATCAACCATGTCTTCCACCAGCGCGCACTCGAGGGTGCTCGCTACGACGCCGAGACGTTTTCTCTCCGCCCATACTACATCAGCCGAGATTTCAACTTCATTGTCGACTGGCCCCGTCCGTGGGGCTACCTCGCGCGATGGTTTCTGCTGTGGCGCGCGTTGTTTCGCTTCGACGCACTCTTCGTGTCATTCGCTGGCGGGTGTCTAGGCGGCAGTCGCTTCGCTTGGCGCTATGAGCCGTGGCTCTATCGGCTTGCGGCGATTCACACCGTGGTCCTGCCGTACGGCAGTGATGCCCAGGAAATGTCGCGCTGTCCAAATCTCTTGTTCAAGGATGCGATTTCTCGAGACTACCCCGACCACCGTCTACGACAACGGCGCATCGAGAAGTCTCTCGAGCTATGGACTCAACACGGAGACCACGTGATCGGTGGATGCGACTGGGTCGACTATCTACCGCATTGGGACTCTCTCACCCTGGGTCACTTCTCGATCGACACCGCAGCCGTTCGCCCCCAAGGGGGTTCACACCCGGACCGACCGCTCCGGATCGTTCACGCCCCGAACCACCGCTCCATCAAGGGAACCGAGTTTCTGGTCAAAGCGGTCGAAGAGCTGAAAGCCGAGGGGGTTGCCGTAGAACTCACGCTGATCGAGCAACAACCCAACACAACCGTGCTTCAAGCCATCGAGGAAGCCGATGTTGTGGCGGATCAGTTCGTGATCGGGTGGTACGCGATGTTCGCGTTGGAAGGCATGGCAATGGCGAAACCTGTTCTTTGCTATATCCGACCCGATCTCGAGCGTTTCTACATTCGTGCGGGGCTCCTTGAAGAAGGTGAGCTCCCGATCGTCCGCACATCGCCGGAAACGATCGCTGACGAGCTGCGACGACTCGCTGGAAACCGAGCCCTTCGAGAGGAGCTCAGTCAAAAATCGCGAGCCTATGTCTGTCGCCATCACTCGCTCGAGGCGGTCGGCGGACACTTCGGGCGCGTCCTGAGAGATCTCGGGGTGCCCCCAAGGGCGCGAGGATGACACTGCACTCCGCGACCCGTGACAGCTTTACGCTCGCGGATCTCGTTTCCCCCGCGGAGCATTGGCGATCCCTTCGTGAAGCGGCGCGCTACTTGTACGGTCATCGCGAGTTGCTCTATGAGCTGACCGCACGAGAGATCAAAGATCGCTATGCGGGCCAGGTCTTCGGAATCCTGTGGGCGATCGCACATCCCTTGGTCTTGGTGTCCACCTACCTGGTGATCTTCGTGTTCGTTTTCCAGGTTCGGTTCCCTGAAGGACACACCCTACCCAGGGACTACGCCACGTACATCTTGGCTGGGCTCATCCCGTGGTTGACGTTCTCGGAAGCGATGAACCGCTCGTGTATCTCGATCGTTTCGAATCGTGCTCTCGTTAAACAAGTCGTGTTTCCGATCGAAATCCTCCCGATTCGGTCGGTGCTCGCAACCATGGTGTTTTTCTCCGTGACGATGGTTGCGCTCGTTCTCTACTCACTCGTTCGCTTCGGTAGCGTTCCAGGAACGTTCGGCCTCGTCTTCATCTTGGCGCTCTGCCAGATCCTCGCCATGTCGGGTGTCGGGTTGCTGCTGGCCGGTCTCGGTGCGTACTTCAGAGATGCGAAAGACGTCGTGCAGGTCTTCAGTCTGATCGGACCGTATTTGATCCCGGCGTTCTTCCTGCCGCAGTGGGTCCCTGCGGCTCTCAAACCCGTCCTCTTTGCGAACCCGTTCAGCTACCTCGTCTGGTGCTTCCAAGACGCCTGCTATTTCGGCCGTATCGAGCACCCCATCGCATGGGTCGTTTTCCCCCTGATGTCGGTCGCCGTGTTCTCGGTCGGTTTCATGAGCTTCCGTCGACTCAAGTTCGCGTTCGGAAATTTTCTGTGACGGCCGCGATCACAGCCAGATCGCTCTCGAAGAACTTCCGTGTCTTCAAGCATCCGAAGGATCTTCTGATCGAGCTACTCACCGGCCGCGAGAGACACACCTCGAACGCTGCGCTCTCGGATGTTTCTTTCACCGTGAGAAAGGGCGAGGTCCTCGGAATCATCGGCCGGAACGGGGCGGGAAAAAGCACGCTCCTCAAGATTCTGGCGGGCGTTCTCGAGCCCTCGCAAGGCCAAGTCGAAGTCAACGGCAGAGTCTCCGCGATTCTCGAACTCGGAACCGGCTTCAATCCGGAGTATTCGGGCCGGGAAAACATCGTGATGGGCAGTATCTGCCTCGGGTTGTCGCGGGCGGATGCGGAATCGCGAATCGACGACATCGTCGAGTTCAGCGAGCTGGGCACCGTCATCGACCACCCCTTCAAGACCTACTCTTCGGGGATGCAAGCGCGGCTGACGTTCTCCACAGCGATCCATGTCGACCCGGACATTCTGATCGTCGATGAGGCGCTATCGGTGGGCGATGCGCTCTTTCAACGGAAGTGTTTCCGAAAACTCCGCGAGGTTTCCGACTCTGGCAAAACCATCCTGTTTGTGAGTCATGCTATCTCCGCCGTGTACGACTTGTGCGACTCGTGTCTACTCCTCGAGGCCGGTCGCCTTGTTGCGCAAGGAGATCCACGGGAAGTGAGCTACGAGTACGAACGGGTACTCCAAAGCTCGTCGAGAGAAGAAGCATCGACACCGGTTTCGCGAGGCTTTGTCGAGCAAGAAGTCGATTCGCCTGCGCAGATCGTCTCCGCCACCATCGAGACGACCGCCGGGCAGCCGATCGAGACGATCGAAAGTGGCAAGCGCTACCACACGAGAATTCGGATTCGCTGCAATGAGACCGTCGAAGACCTGAACATCGGTTTTCGTATCGCGCGTACCAACGGCGCGATCCTTTATTCGACGAACACCCAGCTTCATGACCACTATATTGAAGGAACCAAGGGTGCCGAGTTTGATTGGGAACTCACGTTCCCTTGCCCGCTCGCGCCAGGCCGATACATCCTCGACGCCGGAGTGACACGAATGAACAGCGCATTCGATCACGAGTTCCTCCACCACGTCGTTGAAGCGCGCACGTTCGATGTTGTCGGCGTCGCGCCGTTCAGTGGCGAAGTCGACTTGGGGTTCACGTCGAACGGAGTCAAGCCCACTCACGGAAAGGTACTCCGATGAGCTCCCCCCACGAGCAGGCCTCCGCTTTTCTGGCGGGCCACCCGCGACTCAGGCGAGCCCTCGACATTCCTTTCGTCGGATCCTTCGCTCGCGCGGCGTTTCGGCAAGTGAACGCAATTCGAGCGATTGGGAGCGGAGCCAAACACTTGGCGGTTCTCGAATCTCGCTATGACGACATCCACCACAAGCACCGAGAGCTCATCAAGCGACTCGCCGAGCTTGAGCTTCGCGCAACGGAACGCGATCAAGAGCTGCGTATCGCGCTTCTCGAAGAGAGACGTCAGCGGCCACCGGCGCCTCGCCAAGCCCGTTCGGTCGCCGTGACGCGCGATGTGCGAATGGACGAAGCGATGTGCGAGCTCTCGCGCCTGGCTCCGGCAGCCTACAAAGAGTGGGAACGACTTCTCCACGAGAACGAGCGCACGTATCGCGGGCTCCCTACACACAGCTGCAGCGTCGACAGCCATGAGGTTGCGAGACACTTCGCATCGTTCATCGCTCCCTTGTTGGGCGGGACCGTGCTCGACATCGGCTGCGGTCCGCAGGCCACCCCATCCTATCTCGACGGCGTTGCTGCGGACCGCATCGCAGGCATCGACCCACTGCTGCCTTATCAAGACCATCCGTTTGCGTTCGCGCAAGGCGTTGCGGAGTTTCTCCCGTGGGAAGACGGTACCTTCGATCTCGTATTGGCGGCGACCTCGCTCGACCATGTCCTACTCCTCGACAGGACTTTCGACGAGATCACCCGCGTGTTGCGCCCCGCCGGCCACTTCGTCGCATGGGTTGCCTTTGTCGAAGGCGCGGCCAGCTATGAGCCCTACAGCGGAAACCCCACCCCCGTCGACGACTACCATCTTTTCCATTTTGATCGGGACTGGTTCGAGGACGTCGTTTCGAAGTATTTCGACATCGATGAGAAATTTCACCTGAACTCGCTCGGGTCGAGCTTCTACACCATGTCTCCACGGAGATCCTCTTAACGCTGTGAAGATTCTTCACTGTCCGTCGAGTGTCGGTGGAAATCCGCAGGGCCTCGCGCGGGCAGAGCGAGCGATCGGCCTCGACAGTCACTCCGTCATCCTTCGTAGCAGCCCCTTTGGTTACGCCGCCGACGAAAGCCTCCACGAACCAGGCATGTCTCCCGTCCGCTTCGAGGTTCGTCGTTGGAGACTCTTGTGGCAGGCATTGCGCCACTATGACGTCATTCACTTCAACTTCGGACGCTCGATCCTACCGAGCCTCGAGTCCGAAGCAGCCGTCTCCGCCCTTTCGAGCAGCCGTGTCGTTCGATCCGCGTACTCTCTCTACGCCGGAGTTTTGGAGTTTCGGGATCTTCCCTGGTTGAAGAGAGCGGGTAAAGCGATAGCCGTGACCTTTCAGGGAGACGACGCCCGACAAGGGGACCGGTGGGCGGCAGACGGGGCGAAAACTCACATTCCTCCGGGCTACTACTCGCCGGAAAAAGATCGGCGGCGCCGCGACGTGATACGTCGCTTCGACCGGTACGCGGACCTGATTTTCGCACTCAATCCCGATCTGCTTCGGGTCCTCCCCGAACGCGCACAGTTCATGCCGTACGCTCACGTCGACCCGAACGAGTGGAAGCCCGTATCTCCGCACAACGACCGCTTGGTCATCGCACATGCCCCAACGCACGAAGGGATCAAAGGAACGACTTTCGTCCGGCAAGCCGTCGAGCAACTTCGACGAGACGGACTCGAGTTTGAGTTTCGCCTGCTTCAAGGCCTTTCGCACAGCGAGGTCAGAACGGAACTCGAGTCCTGCGATCTCCTTGTCGATCAACTCCTGCTCGGCTGGTACGGCGGCATTTCGGTCGAGGCCATGGCTTTGGGGCTTCCGGTGGTGTGCTACGTACGTGACGAAGACCTGGGCGCTATTCCCGCAGAAATGAAACGCAGCCTTCCACTGATTCGCGCGACCCCCGAAACCATCGCGTCTGTGCTTCGGGAGACCGTCGCTCTCGGTCGAGACGGTCTGCGTCCGCACCGGAAGGCCAGCCGCGCCTTTGTGGAGCGATGGCATGACCCGACGTCCATCGCTCGTCATTTGAGAAGCTGCTACGAGAGCGTCGTCAATCCGTAATGTGTGGGTTCGTAGGCGCGTTCTCGCGCGAACTTGCGGAGACATTCGGCGAATCCGTGTTTCGGGCGACCCGAGCACTAGAGCACCGAGGCCCCGACCAGGAGGGCTTTGTCTCCCTGGGCGCGCAACCCGCTTCTCGATTCGGCTCTGGGGCGTCACCCTATCCGGCGTCCGAGCTCCACTCCCTCATCATCGGTTTCCGCAGACTTGCCATCCAAGATCTGTCCGCGGCGGGGAACCAACCGATGACCTCTGTCGATGGACGCTACGCGATTGCCTTGAACGGTGAGATCTACAATTTTCGAGAACTGCGGAAGGAACTCTCCAGCTCTTGGCGGTTCGTCTCTTCCTCCGACACCGAAGTCGCTTTGGCCGCACTTGCAACCTGGGGCGCCGAAGGCATCGGGCGCTTCGTGGGAATGTTTGCCCTCGCCTTCGTCGATGCTGTCGAAGGCAGTTTGCTCCTGGCGCGCGACCCGATGGGGATCAAACCCTTGTACTTCTGTCGGGCGGGGAATGCCTACTGTTTCGCATCACAGGCGAACGTTCTCGTCGAACACTTTCATACGGAACCGCCGCCGATCGACCCACAACGGGCGTTCGAGTATTTGAGGTTTGGGGTTACCGATCACGATGAAGGCACACTCTTTGAAAGCGTTCGTCAAATTCGGCCCGGCGAACGCAGAACCTTCGAACTCCGAGGCACAGGAGAATCCGTAGCGCGCTCGCCCATCGAGGCGTGTTGCGACCCATGCGAGTGGTCGTACGAAGACGCGAAGCGCTCCCTTCGCGAGGCGCTCCTCGAGAGTGTCGACCTGCATCTGCGAAGCGATGTTCCCGTGGGCATCTTGTTGTCGGGGGGCATCGATTCCTCGGCGATCGCCGGCGCGGTCAAAGAAGTCGACTCGCAGTGGACGCGTCGAAGAGTATTCACGTTTGTGCCCGATGATCCCGACTTGTCGGAAGAGCGATTCGCCGACGCCGTCTGTCGGCATACCGGTTTCATCGCGACCCGGGCGAGGGTCCCAACCGGCGACCTCACGAAAGACGTCCTCGAACTGTGCGATCAACACGATTTTCCCGTGGGCAGTTCGAGCGTCCTTGCGCAACGCCGTCTGTTTCAAGCCGTCGCACAATACGAGACGCCCGTAGTGCTCGATGGGCAGGGAGCGGACGAGTTGTTCGGCGGTTACCGCACCTACCTGGGCGCGCGAATCGCCACGTTGATCCTCGAGGGCCGCCTCATCGACGCGGCGCGCTTCTTGACACGATGCCGCGCCCTTCCGGGCGTGACAAACGGTTTTCTCCTGTCGCGGGTCATCGGACATCTCGTTCCGCGTCGCTTGCAAGAAGTCGCCCGACTACTCGGGGGCGAGCCGCTTGTACCGAGCTGGTGCGCTTCGGACTGGCTCAAATCCCGTGGCGTCGCCCCTCGACCGCTTTGGCACCGAGTCGGCCGCTCGGCGCTTCGATCTCAACTCGACGCGGCACTCAAGCGAACGAGTCTCCCGATGCTGCTCCAGTGGGAAGACCGGAACTCCATGGCCTTCTCGATTGAAAGCCGCGTGCCCTTCCTCACGCCGAAGCTCGTCTCTCTGGCGCTGTCCCTCCCCGAGAGTTTCCTCATTTCCGCGGAAGCTGAGACGAAGAGTATCCTACGGAGCGCGTCTGTCGGCTTGATTCCCGAAAGCGTCCGCAAACGACGCGACAAGATTGGCTTCGCTACGCCGGAACGCGCCTGGCTCGCGCCTCATACCGGTTGGATTGATGAGGTGTTTCGCGAGGCCTCAGCGCGCGCATCCATCATCGACTGGTCCGTCGCCAGGCGGCAGGCCGCGGAGATGTTGACGGGTCGCTCTCCTTACGATTTTCGCCTTTGGCGGTGGCTCAACCTCGCGCTCTGGTCGCGGCGGTTCGACGTCCGCTATGGATAACGCCCGTTCAGAACGTCGTGGTGTGGGTGTAGGCGCCAGCGTCGAAATGCCAAAGGTGCTCTCGCCCCTGGTTGTCTCGCCACAGAATTTCTGCCTTTCCGTCACCATCAAAATCATCGACGGCGAGAATGCTCGCGCGCCGGCTGGTTGACGGGAGCGGAAGCTGCAGCTGGAATTGGCCACCCGCCAGCCGCCAATAAACCGCAGCGCCACTGCGTGGATTGTGCCAGACGAGATCCCCGGCCCCGTCACCGGTGATGTCACCAGCCGCAGAGATCTTCCAGCCGATCGTAGACGTCGGCAGGGGCAGTTGGGTTTCAAACGAGCCGTTCGAGAATGTCCAATACACCGAGCGACCGCGTGACGAGCTATGCCACACCATCTCGTCGATGCCGTCTCGATTGAGATCTGTCACCGCCTTGACGCGCCATCCCGCCGTGGAACTCGGGAGCGGCAACTGTTCCAAAAAGGATCCGTTCTGGAAGCGCCAGTAGACGTTCCCTCCGACTCTAGAGGAATGCCAAATCAGCTCTGAAATCGAATCTCCATCGAGGTCTCCCGCCCCGGAGATACCCCAGCCAAAGCTGTTGCCCGGGAGAGCGATCGACTCCTGCAATTGCCCACCTTCGAGGATGAGCATTGTCGAGGCGTGTCTCCTACGGTTGTGCGCGACCAAGTCTGCGTCGCCGTCGCCATCGAAATCGCCTTGCGCCGCGATCTGCCACCCTCGACCGAGTTGCGGAAGCGACCTTTCTTCACGGACCCCGTCGCTGTCGAGCAGCCGCAGGGTGACCTGACCGGCCCCCCCAGTACGAAGCACATCCGCGATCCCGTCGCCGTCAAAATCGTTGCGAGCGTCTCCGTTTCCGCGCAGCGGGGCGGCTTCCTCGACGGGCGGTGCAGGCGCTTCCTCCTCGGCCGGGGCCGGCGGCGACGGCGCGGGCACGTCCTCCTCAACGGGCGGCGGCGGCGGCGCGGGCGGGTCCGGCTCCGCCGGCGGATTGGCGGGCGGTTGCGTCTCTTCTTCCTCAGCCGGGGGCGGCGGCGCGGGTGCTTCTTCCTCTGCCGGCGGCGAAGGAGGAGGCGTGACAGGCGGCGAAGGAGGAGGCGTGACAGGCGGCGGAGGAGGAGGCGGCGCGGCCGCAAAGGTAAAGACGTCTGACGGATCGGAGAGCGGTCCCTCGGCGCCGACCGCGTCGCGTCCTGCAACGCGGATCTGGAAGCTCTCGCCGGGCTGGCCCATCACGGTGACCGCGGTGCCGGGTACGGCCTGCTCGAAGGTGTAGGCGCCGCCTTCCCGGGAGATATATACGGCGTAGTCGACGACGGGCCCGGAGGCGCTGAACCAGCGGACTTCAGCGCTCGTTCCCGGGACGGTGATCGCGCTCGCTGCTGATGCGACCATGGCACAGGCGAGGAGCAGGATGAACGCAAGGGATCGGTTCATGCGGGGGCACCTTTCGATGAAGCGATGCCCCTGACTCGACCTGTGAAAGTCGAAATCTCGTGACTTCAGTCACGAAACTATGTTGTTTTCAACCCATTCTGGTCATCAGACGGATGATTTTGCCCCAATTTAATGAGGCAAATCCCACTCGTATGGAGATCCCTGCACATTGGGGTTGACGCAGGTTTTTTGTCGTTTGAATGCGTCCCGGGCCCACCCGGTCGCATGCCGGCGGACTAGTCGCCGAAGACCCGGCGCAGGTGTTCGGGCGGAAGATCGTCCGTGACCCAGGAGATCACCACGCTGGCCAACAGCGAGGCGAACCCGCCCAGTGTCGCGCAAGCGAACGGGTTCGGTGCTTGGGCCGCCAGCCAGCCCATCACGCCGGAGTCTCCGGTGATCCACCCGACCTTGAGAACGATGAACACCGCCGCGCCCGCGAAGAAGCCGGCGATCGCGCCACCGCGGGTGAGCCCACGCCAGAGCACGCCCAGCATGAACGGGCCGGACAGTGCTGCCATCATGCCCCCGACCCCCGCCCAGATGAGGAGGGCGACGTTCATCTTTTGAAACGCCCAGGCCATGGCCATCGCGGCGATCATCACGACCGCCGTCGCGACGCGACTGATCTGGAGGGCCTTGTGGTCGACGTACGCCGCGCCCTCCTCCCTGTGCCACCGCGGTGCGAGCGAGCAGCGGTAGATGTCGTTCGCGAAAATTTGCGAGGCCGAAACGGCGAGCCCGTCTGCCGTCGACATCACGGCGGCCAGGACCCCTGCTCCGAGGAGCGCGGCGAGCCACGTCGGGAGCAGAGCGATAAAGAGCGCGGGGATCGAATAGTTCGGGTCGAGATCTCCCGTGAAGAGCGCATCACCGAGGACGGCTCGGGCGAGAACGCCGCCCAAAGTGATGCCCGGAAGGATGAAGCCGAACACGAACGCCAACGACAAAAAGATGCGCCGGCTGCTGCCATCGCGGAGGGCCCAAAGCTTGTTCCCCACGTGGGGCAGCATGCCGAGCGGCAAATGGGCCGCGAAGATCGCGAAGACGCCCCACCAGCTGCCCACCAGCGGGTGGCCTTCTCGCAACACCGCCACGTTTTGTGGATCGAGTTCTTCAAGGCGCGAGACCATTCCGGAGAACCCGCCTTCCACACCGTACCCGACCCAGAACATCCCGATGACGCCGATGGCCAGAACGATCATCAAGGCGCCCTGGACACCGTCGGTGAGGATGTCCGCGTGGGCCCCGCCGATCGCGATATAGACGAGCAACACAGCACTCGTGATCACCAGCGCCCAGAACTTCGGGATGCCGATCATCTGCTCGAACATGACGGTTCCCGCGAGCAGCTGCGCCGCGAGGTAGAAGAGCAGCAGCAACGAGAAGATCGCCACCACGAGGCGCAGGAACTCCGACTGATAGCGATCGCCCAGGTACTCGGGGACGGACCGGTTTCCGAACACGTGGCCGGCGCGCTGGACGACACGCATACAGAGGAGAATTCCGGTGTAGACCCCGGCCGGGTAGACGAACGCGTACCAAAGGCCGGAGATCCCGGCGGAATACGCAATCGCCGGGAGCCCGAGGAACGTTCCCCCGCTGGCGGCCGTCGCGACCAACGCGAAAGACAGAAAAACGGGCCCGTAGCTGCCTCGCGCCGTGGCGAAATCGTCGCCGCTACGGACCCGCCGCATGCCGATGATCCCGCACACGACCATGATTGCGATGTACATCAGCAAGAAGACGATGGACCAGGTCTTGAGTGCGGGGTCGAGTTCGGGCATAGGTTCGCGTTTGTAACACCGATCGCCGGACCGGATCTACCCCGAAGGCACAGGGATGGCGGCCGCAAACGCCCCCGGCCGCGTGCTAAAGTGCGCGATGTGAAAGGCCATTTCGCCGCGCTCGTGGCCGCGCTCGTCGCGCTGGTTGCCCTCGACGCGGGGTGCGTTCAACAAAGCGCACGCCGCCCGCGGATCGACCGCTTCAGCGATGCGCCGCTCGTTCCCGTGGGTCGATCGGACATCCCGCGCTCGGGCAAGGTCACGTATCGCATCTCCTCGCTCGAGCAGAGCGAGGGCGGGCAAGCATTTCTCGATATCGACCTCATGAACGGATCCGCCAGGGGCTTCCGCTCGGCGAACGTGGTTGTCACGTTTCTCGGCCGAGACGGTGCGAGCAAACGCGTGAGACGCGCGCTGGGGCCTCTGTTCGAAGGCGCCACGGAACGCGTCGTGGTTCGCTCGACCCTCGACTTCGATCTCGAAGACGTGCAGGTCGCCGTTCAGATGACCATGTAGGGCCGGCGCCCGACCGCCCTTTCTACCCCGGGCAACTGTCCGCGATCTCGGTGAGCTCGGCTCGGACCGGATCGGCGAAAACCCGCCCGCTCGCGAGCAAAGACGCTGCCACGGCGCAGCCGTCCTGCGCTTTTCCCGGAGCGGCGCGGAGGGTCCGGGCGACGCCGACGCGCGCTTCCGCCCACTGCTCGCTTTCCGGCGGCACGAGTTGGCTCGCACGGTGCCAGATCAACGTGGCGCGGTCGGGCAGGTCGAGAGATTCAAAGAGTGTCGCCGCGCCGTGAAGGGTTCCGAGCGCGCGCGGCTCGGTGGACAGCGTCTCGTCGAGGAGCGTCACCGCTCCGTCGATGTCGCCCGCGCGCGAAGACGCCTCGGCTTCACGCAGGGTGAGATCCGCGACGAGCTCGACCTCGACGTCGTCAGGACGCTTCGCGCGCAGCGCCGCGAGCAGCTTCGCGTGAACCGCCGGGTTGGGCGCGGCTTCCGGCGGAACGGCGGCGAAGATCGCCGCGAGCTGCCAGCGATCGCGTTTCGCGCCGGGCCCCGCTTCGAGCATTCGTCGCGCGCGATCTTGTGCGTCCGCGTGCCGCCCGACTCGCCACAGCGCGACGAGACGCGTGCGGGTCGTCTCGAAATCGTCGCGAAGCGTGAGCAGGGTATCGAGTGCGGGTGTCACCTTCCCCTCCGCGATCTGTTGCCTCGCACGTGCGAGTCCCAGCTCCTGGGCGTAGGTCTTCTTTGTGGCCGCCGGGATTCCCGCAACAGCGTGCAATGCGCGGGCGAGCTTCTGCGCCGGCGCGCGGAGGTTGACGCGCTCTTGCAGCGAACGCTCGAGCTCCGACTGCAGCTTGGAAGACAAGAGGAGCGCCTTCTGAAGCTCGACGGCTTCGCCTCCCGCCTTGTTTCGTGTATCGACGCGCTCGAGGATGCGAATCGCGCGATCGGGGTTGGCGGTCGCCGCCGCGCGGCCGAGCGCCCGGTGGACGGCGACTTCCCCCGCCTCAGCGCTGTCGGGAGCATCCTTGGCCACCCAGGCCGACGCGTCGGCGACGGCGCGGTTCGCGCCCGCGCCGCCTTCCGCCTGCCAAGATCGCGCCGCGTCATAGGCCAGGCGCGCGACGTCGGGCCGGAGCGACGACTGCGGATGATCGGTGCGAAAACGCTGACTGGCGGCGTAGGCCTGTGCGAACCGTCCCGCGCGGTACTCGGCTTCCGCGAGCCGAGCGACCACGACGTCCCGTCGCAACCCGGGCAACGGGCCTCCACGCAACGCCCGGTCGAGGTGCGCGGCCGCGCGCGATGGTTCGTCCTTTCCGGCGGCGAGGCCCGCTAGAGCGGAACCGACAGCGCCGAGACCGAGTCCGTCCAAGAACGCCGCGTCGAGCCCCGCCGCGGCGAGGTGCGCGGTGGCCTGGCCGGCGCTCTTGCCTTCCATCAACGCCTTGGCGGTCTCGCTGATCGCCGACGATCGTTTCGCACGGTCTTTGGCACCGAGGAACGCCTCGAGTCTCATCAGGAGGAGCTCTTCGTTGCGTGTCCCCTCGGTTTCTTTCAGGACTTCCTCGAGCTTCCCCTCGGCGGCCGCCGTTCGCGCCCGCTCGACGCGGACACGCTCGTGGAAATCGGGCGGCGCATCGCGGAAGACCTTGCCGAGGCGGTCCAGGGTCGCGCGCGCTTTTGCGGTCTGCCCCAGGCCGCGCTGCAACGATGCGACCGCGAGCAGCGTCTCGCGACCGACGGCCGGGTCTCGGACGCGAGGCAGTGCGCGACCGAACGCCCGGAGCGCTTGCTGAAAGTAACCGCGCTGGCGTGTGCGACTCGCGCCACTGCGCTGCGCAGCGTGCCCCAAGCGAAAGAGCACCCAACCGCGCCAGTAGTCGATCTCGCCCGACAGGTGATCCATCTGCAGCCACTCCGAAGAACCGTAGAGGGCATCGAGCGCCGCTTCGTCGTCCGCAATGGCGTTTTCTCTCCGGTCGCGCAGTGAGGTCAGCCCACTTTGGGCGCTTTGCAACGCCGCGAGGGCGTCCTCGAGGCGCGCCGCTGGGAGGCCGTCGCCCCGCCCGAGCACCTCCGCCGTGTCGCGAACGACCGCCTTGAGCCCCGGCAAGTCGCCGGACTGTGCCGCGCGCTTTGCGCGCCCCGCGAGCTCCGTCGCCGCTATACCGGGTGCCGCGAGCACAGCGGTGAGCAAACCGACGATCACGAGGTAGCGCGCGAAGAGCAGCATTAGAGCACGTCTCCGAGCTCGCCGAGCGTCACGCGCTTGCGTCCCGCCGCGAGCGCCGCGTCGTAGGCGTCGACGACTTTTGAATACGGCACATCGTCGTCCCCGACAACGACGACGGGGATCGAGCCCGGGAGACCGCGCAAACGCGCGACCAGTTCCTCCGCGGTGGTGACCGCGGTTCCAGCCGCGAACCAGGCCGGCCCTTGTTCCGTGTTGCGCACAGCCACGCGGTAGGGTTCGAGAAACTGCTCGACCGTCGGAGGTTCCTTCTCGGGGAGACGGACCTCAAAACGATCTTCCCTCGGGATGAAGCGAGCTGTGAGCACCAGGAACAGGAGGAGAAGAAAGACGACATCGACCAACGGGGTCAAGCCCGAGGTCGACGCCGCGGACGCGCCGTGGGGCGCGCGCCGAACCTGCTGGCGCCCGCGCAATCTCCTCATCGCGCGCTCCCCGACGTCTCGGGCGTAACCATGAGGCGAACGTTCGGAACGCCTTCCTCGCGAAGCACCGAGAGCACACGTTTCATCGTTCCGTAGTTCACGCTCCCATCGCCGCGAAGACGTACCATCGTCGCGCCCCGCGCCGACAACTCCGAGGCGATGGAATCGAGTCCGGTCGGTTCTCCAGAAAGGTGCAGCGCGCCGCCTCGCGTAACGGTTATGACGGGCTCGCCGCCCGGACGGTCGGTTTCCTTCGCCTCGGTGGCCTCGGGCAACGCCACTTGGACCAGCTGCTGCTGAATCACTCCCTGTGCCAGTGCGAAAAACAGCACGAGCAACATGACGAGGTCGATCAACGGCATGAGGACAGCGCCGAGCCGTCCCCATGCGGCGGAGCTACTTCGCTTCATGCCGAAACGCGACGGCCGCCGTGAGACAGGCTTTCCGGAAGCGCCGCTACTGCGTTCTCCCCGGCTGCGACGCCCGTCGCCTGAACGTGATCCGCCCGGTTGCGCAAGATCGTGTAGAGCAACAGGATGGGGATCGCGACGGAAAGCCCCATCATGGTGGTGACGAGCGCCTGAAAAATACCTGCGGAGAGTTGGACCGGATCCACCGGGCCCGTCGATTGAGACAGGGCGGCAAAGGTTTTCACCATCCCGGTCACGGTGCCGAGCAAACCCAGCATCGGCGCAATGGTCGCGATCAAGTTCAAGTACTCGACGCGGCGTACGACGCCGCTCATCCAACTTTCGGCTGCGTCCGCCATCACGTTGCGCGCTTCGGGTCGGCCGTCTTCCAGGGCTTCAATGCCCGAACGGAGGATATGCCCGAGAAACGTCGGGCTCTTCCGACTGGCGGCGAGAGCCGCGGCGGCGTCACCTCCGCGAAGTGCCTCGCCGACCTCGTGCGCGAGCTTCGCCGGTACCAACGACTTTGCGCGGAGCTCGAAGAAGAACACCGCCGCTAATGCCAGACCGACGATCGAGAGCGCGAGAATCGCGTAGCCTACCGTACCGCCGTAACCCAGGACCTCGGCGAAATCGATGTCCGCCTCTTCCGAGGCGCTCGGTGTAGCCGCAGGCTCCGCGAGGACGGGTGCCGAGTCGGGCTCTTGCGCTGAACTGATCGACACCGTCGACAACAGCGCGCCGAGCACGGCGAGGATGAGCCAGAAAGGCTTGATGTTGCTTCTCATTCGAGTCCTCCGAGAAACGGAACCAACCAGTCGAGCCACTGCGTTCCGAAAATGGCTACCGCGAGATTGCGGGCAACCTGAGCGGTGCCGCCGAGATTGACGACTTCACCGCCTCCGGCGTTCGCCAGCTCGGCAAACTGCGGAATGAGTCCGCTCGATTGGTACGCCGGCTCCACGCCGTGCAGCTTTCGCAAGACCTCGGGATTCGAGATCAACGACACGTCGAGCAGGGTCACGACCCCACCGCGCCGGTGGAACGCTCCGACGCGGTCGATGAGCCGCCCCATCGTCTCGGGATGTGGCGGCGCGTCTCCGACCACGATGACGACTTGAACCGCCTGCGAGCGGAACCCGGTCTTCTCGATCGCCGCTTCCATCGCAGAGTCAATCGCTTCAAAAATGTCTCCGCCCCCTTCGGCGTCGAGGGCGTGAAGGAACTCGCGAAGGCGCGCGTTCCGATACGTCAGGGGCAGGACCTTCGTCACGTAGGCCGAGTCGTAGTCGCGATAGGCCACGACGCCAAACCGCGTCTTCGGCACGAAGCCGCGAACGACGCGCACGAGCTCGTCGATGCGATCCCGCACTTCCTCGATCACCCAGCCCATGCTCCCCGTCGTGTCGATGGCGAGTACGACGTCGAGTCCGTGGCGTCGCATCTCGTCGAGCATGTCGTCGAAGCTGCCGAACGCACCGGGGCGGCCCGCGCCGAACGACGGCGCCAGTTGCGCCACGGCGCTCGGTTGAGACTCGAAGATCTGGGTCGCTTCCGCCGTGATGGGGTCGGGGCGGAACGTCCTCGTCGGAAGGGGACGGACCGTGGTGACTTTGGGTTTCGGCCTGGGAATCGGCTTGGGTTCCGGTGCGGCCTCGGCCGAGGTCGCGGCTTCGGGGGCCAGCGTCAACGCGGTTTCCGTCTCTTCGGGTGCGCCGGGCAGCCCGAGCCTGACGCCTCGCATGTACGCGAACAACGCGATGTGAAGGAGCACCGAGAACGCGAGCCCCAGCAGGACCCAACGATTCGTCTGCCAGGAAGACGGACCCGGCGCGCGCGGCGTCTGCATGGGCTCGCTCACGACGGGACGACGCTTTCGGCACCGCCGCGCCCCGACGCCAGGAGTGCCGCGGAAAGTTCGCGCTGGCAGTGAACGAGCGTCGCGTGGTGGGACGCTCTCGAAGCCTCACTCGCTGCGGCGGCGATGGCGAGGGCCAGCCCGTAGCGACACTGCGCGCGCAGGCCCGCCGTCGAGAGGAGCCCATTGCTCCAGGCCTCGAGCGCGATGAGATAGTCGAAGAAATGTTGTCGTGCGAGCAAGTCCACCCGGACGCCGAGCGCGATATCCCCGGCGGTGGTCGCGGCGCGGAGGACTTCCGCCATGCCGTCGATGCAATGCGCCCAGACCTGGGGGGTGAGCTGGGGATCGCTCTGTTCCCAAAGCGCTCGCAGAAGACCGCGGCCGTACACGGGATCTTCGGTCTGCTCGTCGATCGCACAATCGAGGATCGCGAACGCCAAATCGACCGGCGGCATGTCCGGTAGCGCCTGAATCCGCTCCTCCGTGCGCTCCACCGTCTCGACCAATAGGGCGTGAAGCACTCCGCCCTTCCCGCCGAACAAGTTGTAGGGCGTCACGAGTCCGACACCGGCTTCGCGCGCCAGGGAGCGCATCGCCAACCCGCCGGGCCCTCCCCTTCGGATGAGCCGTTTCGCCGCGCTCAAGATTCTCCGGCGCCGCTCGTCTTGCTGCTTCTCTCGCAATCCCATAACGCGTTATGATTGTATAACGTGTTATGGGATGGGTGAACGCGTATTCGATGTCAGCGATGAGGCTCGCCGCTATCGGTGCTGTGTGGCTCGTCATGAGCGCCTGCAGCGGCATCCAGAAGCATGAGGGCGGTTACATCTTCGTCCCCGAGGTTGAAGGCGACGCCGTCGAGCAGGAAGTCGAATCCCTGATGCGCGCCGAAACCGGAGTGTGGCTGGGAATGCCTCGGGGTATCGCCGAAGACATCCTCAACGATCGTTTTGGACTCACGAGCGGCCGACAGCCGAGCTCCGGCGGGATCGAGACGCTCGTCGCCCCGGGTGGGGGCTACGTCTACCTCCTCTACTACAAAGGACCGCCGGGGAGCGGCAAGATCCTGGTCTGCGGGCTTCAGATGCGCGGCGTCGGCGAAGACCCGCCGCCGCTCATGTCACCCGCCGGCGTTCGGCAACATCTCGGCGGGAAGAGCTACCGACGCACGGCGGAACGCGTTGTTTCTGTCTCCGATCGCGAGATCTTGTTCCTCGACCGCGAACACTGTCCGGAGCGCGATCCGGGACCGCCGCGCCGAACCGACTAGAGTCGCGCCTGGGTGGGGCTGAGCGCGCCCGTCCCCTCTTCGTAGCCGCCGTCCTGGTTGTAGATGACGGCCCACGCGGCCATGACTCGAACCGGGAGGCTCGTGTCGTCGAGTGCGCCCGCCGCCAGTTCGCGCTCCTCGGCTCGCCCTCGCCAGCCCACGGCCCACAAACTCTGCAACCGCAGATGCTCCGCCTGCCCTGGCTCGACGCCGCGCGCGAGTGTCTCGCGCGCCTCCATGTCGCGAGCCCATCCCAATGCCTCGATCACCCGGCCGGCGGCGATCTCGTCGACGGAGCCGTCGGCGACAACCAGGTTCGCGAGCTCCAGAATGATGTCGCCGCTCGAGCGGCGGAGCGCGCCCGCGGCGATCGATGCCAGTCGCTCGTCGTTGCCGAGCACCTGCCCGCGCAGGTAGTCCTTCGCTTCTCGGACGCCTTGGCGTGCGCGGCTGGCAGAAGCCGCGATGCGAACCCGCGGTGAGGGATCTCGTGCGAGCTTCTCGAGTGCATCCCGCGACCATTCCGTCGGCTCAAGCGCCAGGCAGGCTGCCGCGATCTCTCGCTGGAGCTCTCCACTGGCTCTGAGCAGAGGCTCGACCATTGCGGGAATCTTCGCGCTGCCCAGCGAAGAGGCCGCGTAGATCGCGTAGGCGCGCATCCGCGGATCGTCCAGCTTCGAGATGTACTCCTCCACGACAGGGAGTAGCTCCGGGTTCCTCGAGTTCGCCGCCGCGTCCAAGGCCGCAACCTGCATGTTCGGTTGACCGGTGCGGATCGCCGACTCGATCAACGCCACGGCGTCCGTTCTCGGCGTAATGCGAAGACCTTCGAGGACCGAGCGCGTGAGCTCGGGGCTCTGCGTCGAATGGCGTTCGAACCACTGGATGGCACGCGGGCCTCGCACGGTGAGCACCGCGCCAACCGCGGCTTGCCGTGCGAGCTCCGCGCCGCTGGTGAGCGCATCCAGCAACACCTCTTCGCCTTCGACAGAGCCGCCGCTCAAGAGGATGCCTGCGGCGACGACGCGGTCGTAGCGGTCGACGTCTTCGAGGGCCAACGCATCTCGGGCAACCTGGAGCGCGCGCTCGCGCAGCTCGGCGTCCGGTCCTTGGCACCCCGTACCCAACGAGACAAGCAGCGAAAGAGCGGCAGAGAGAAGGAGGGGCTGGCAACGTCGCATGGATTCTCCGTTCAGAATGAGGCCTTCCCAGCGGGCATTTTACACCTCCTGGAGATACGCCTCGAACCGCGGTTTGGACGCCGTCCGCGGGGCCAAAAAGGAAGGGGCTGGGCGGCACCTGCCACCCAGCCCCTATCCAGGATGCTTCCTTCGCTAGGCGAAAGACTGCTTAGAACGAGTACCGAATCCGGAAGAACACCTCGTCCTGGTTCCGGATGTTGCTCAGGCCTTCCTGGATGGCGCCTCGCACGTTCGTGGGCGTGCCATCTCCAAGCGGCAGAAATGTACCATCCGCTTGAGGATCGACCGTGAACCCCGTGAAAGGTCCGATGGCATGGCTGTCTTCTTGGGGGGTCCCCCAGATGA
Organism: Myxococcota bacterium; assembly: GCA_965223705.1. GTDB lineage: Bacteria > Myxococcota_A > UBA9160 > UBA9160 > UBA6930 > UBA6930. Next base: position 2,932,764 of record OZ245015.1, read on the forward strand.
CGTTCACGCCGCCGAGAATGCTCCAGTTGTTGGTGAGCAGGTATTGCAGCTGAAAACCCGATACCCAAGCCCCCGAGGCCTCCTCCCAAACGATGAAGCCCTGTGGCGTCAATCGATCGCGCATGTACTGGCCCTGGATGAAGAGCGTCAGGATCCAGTTGTGCCGGTCGATCGGCATGCCGCTCTGGTTGTTCCCCTCATGGTCCTTCCAGTACGTGTGGAAGATCTGGCTCGAAATAAAGAACGTCCGGTTCGGGTTCAAGAACTTGATGAACGTCGGTCGATCCATACCTAACGCGAACTGAATGAGATCCGACTCGTCGAACCAGTTCAGCTTGTTCGTATTCGTGATCGGTACGTCGTTACTCCAAGACGACTCGAGGCGGAACACGATGCCGGTGAAGTCATCGAAGTAGTCGACGGCGAGCCCCAGCGTGTTCACCTTGTTGTAGTCGAGGAAGATCGAGCCACCCGGGGTCAGGAAACCGCCGAAGGCCGAATAGAACGCCTGCGGATCGTTGTGGGCGTTGTTCGCCAGCGCCACCACGGCCGGGTTGGTCGAGTTTTGCGCCAGGGCCACGACCTCTTCCGGCGAGCCGACGAAGGCCGGGATGTTGCCCAGGGCCGCCGAGCAGCCCGCTGCGGCGGCCGCCGCGGCGGCGCGGTCGAACCACAGACAGTCGTTCGTCGGAATCCCGGTAGCGACGTTCTGGCTCAGTGTGATCGTGTTCCAGCGGACCTCAGGCGTATCCCAGGTGCCCCAGTGGTTGGTGAGCGCGAAACGGATCTTCCAGATCCTCGCCTCGAAGCGCACCGCGATCTCGGTGTTGTCGAACTTCCAGGCCGGCAGGTTCTCACCGCCCGCCAGGCCCGCCGGTGTGCCAAAGCCCGAAGGCAACACACCGGAGCCGAAACCGTCCGGATCGGCTCCACCACATGCGATCTGGCCGTCACCGGCCGTGGCCGGATTGAAGTCCGTACCGCCCGGAGCGCAGGGTTCCACGCTGAAGTAGGTATTGAACAGCGCGAAGGTTCCGATCTGGCGACCGAAGAAATCGAATGCCCAGCCGTGATACGGCGCGCCGCCGCCTACCCGCTGGAAGCGGTCGAAGTTCCAGATCAACTGGATCGCGGTATCGGTCAGCGGCCCGATCGAACCCGGGCGCCACTGCGCCGAGATCATCCACTGCGGAATCCGGATATCTTCGAAGGAATCGAAGAAGAAGTGCTGTCCAAAGTCCACCGGGTTGATGACGTCCTGGAGGCGGAAAAAGTCCGTCTTTCCCCACACGATCTGCTGCTTGCCCGCGCGGATCCAGACGTCGCCGATGCGCAGGTCCATGTATAGCTCGCGCACCGGGTACAGGCGTCCGTTCGAGTCCGTTGCCCCGAAGGCGACGTCGAGATGGTCGTCGTCGACGTCCTGACACTTGGGACAATTAAGATTTCGATCGCTCAGAGGAAACGTGAGCGGGAAGTTTGCGTCTTCAAGCACGGCAAACTCTTCGAAGAAGCTCGGTCCCTCGACCCCGTGCAGGACGATCTTCTCGAGACCGCCTGTGGCTGTGATCGCAGGCTGCCCGATGGCACGACCGGCAGCGAAGTCGAGACCACCGAAGGCAACCGGGTCGCTACCGTAGGAGAGGCGGCCCGAGTCAGCGGGCGTATTGTCGGCGTCCCGGCCCACGTGGCCGTTCGAAATATCCTCACCGTAGTACTGCGCCCAGTCGAACTGAGGTCGCAACACTGTCGTGATTGCGATCTCGTCGAACAGCCCGACTTCTTCCCAGGTGATGGTCGCCTCTACCTGGAGCCGTGTGATCAGCTGATTGAGGTAGGTGGAGCCACCATCTTCAAACGTGTGAATGCGAGCTTCCGCGTCTGCGAAGCCGGCGACCTCGAGTTCGCCACCGAGAACTTCCCAGGTGTAACCCGCGCGCGCCTGTTGGCTGGCGCCCAGAGCGACGGCCATGACGGCGGCGAACAAAAATGTCGCGCCTCGACCCATGAGTTGAACGAGCATCAAATCCCCTCCTCGGTCCGGAACCACTGAGGGGGGCACCCCCGGGGTCCGGCCAGCTCGCTGATTAAAGCATTCCCCCGCAAGGATTTAAAGCATCTTTTGCGGGTTTCTTCGTCTTTCGGGGCGTCTAAGCCCCGGCCGGTTCGCGTACCGCCTCTCCGGCCTGCTCTGCTCCCTGATCCTTGATGAACTTGGGTTGGAAGATACGGATCATCATCGGGAGGATCGTGATCGCACCGATCATGTGGCCGCCCATCAGGAGTGTGAGGAGCAGCGCCATTTCCGAGTTGAAGCGGAGCGCCGATCCCACAATCCAGTAGAAGATGCCGGCGACGACCGTGATCGCCGTAAACACCACGGCAGCCCCCGTCGTCGACAGCGTCTTCACGATGGCGTCGTTCACGGACATCTCGCGCGCCTCCTCGCGGATGCGGTCGAGGATGTAGATCGCGTAATCGACGCCGATCCCGATGCCGACAGCCGTGACCGGAAGCGTGTTGACGTTGAGCCCGATGCCGCGGATCCCCATGTACGCGCGGTTCACCAGCACGGCGATCATCAGCACGACGAACACCAACGCCGGCGCCGTAAAGGACCGGTAGGTGATGAACACCGACGCCATCACCACGACCAGAATGAGCGCCGTCTGGATCAGCTCCGAGTGCTCGATCTCCTCGTTCGCCGCCGCCGTCACTCCGACGTAACCGCCGGCCAGCTTGTACTCGATCCCCTCGAGCGGGTTCTCCTCGATGAACTCCTTCACGGCCGCGACCGCGCGGGTCACCGTTTGACCCGTCGCGTCCTTGAAGAACGTGACGAAGTTCGCCTTCTGCGCCGGGTAGTCGACGTACTCGAGAATGACGCCGGGGATGGCCGCACCCGCTTCGTACATGAAGAGAATGTTGCCGATGTCCGAGGCCGATTCGGGAAGTGCCGACCAACGGGGGTCGTCGAAGTGATAGAGACGGTTGATCGAGCGGACCAGCGTCGGCACGTCACGCGTACCGCCCGCGCCGAGCACGCCCATCATGTGCTGACGGAACTTCTCGACGGTGCGCACGACGTCGGGGCGCTTCATCTCGTGCTCCTTGGTACCGACCAAGTAGACAGACAGCTGGTTCGCTCCCGCGAAGCGATCGTTGATCGCCGCCGCGGCGACGTTGTAGTCGCTGTCCTGGAAGACGATCGGGGAACCCGGGAGGTTCTCGCCGACGACCACGTCTTTCGCGTACCAGAGCGAGCCGAACACGAGGACGGCCGTGATGATTCCCACCGGCACGTTCGAGCGCGGTGAAACCAGGAAGTTCCCCAGATGCCACATCACACGCTGGGCGAACGGCTCGGGAGAACCGTCCGCGCGGTGGCCCGCCGAAGCGGCCGTGGTCGTGGGTGCCATCAAGTGCGCGATGCACCACGGAAGGAGCAGCGGCACCGAAACGATGTTGCTGCCCGACCAGAAGCAACAGAAGATTCCGAGCTTCGCGATGATCGGGATCGACGATACCGCGAGCACCAAGAGCCCCGCCGCGTCCGTGAAGATCGCGATGAAGCTCGGCGTGATGAGCTCGCCCATCGTGTTGATCACCGCGGGCTTGCGCTCGTAGCCCGCCCGCAACTCGTCGCGGTAGCGCTCGAGGAACTGCACCGCGTGGCTCGCTGTCCGCGCGGAGATCAAAATCGGTACCACGAGGATCAGCGGGTCGAGGTTGTACCCGAGCCAACCGACGAACCCGAGGCCCCACACCGCGGACAGGCCCGTCGAGATAACCGGCAGAATCAGCCCCGGGAGTGACCGGAAGTAGAGCAGGAGGAGGGTTCCGAAGAGCACTGCGGTAACGCCGAAGATGAACGCCAGCTGATCGGAGTGGTGGTAGATCCAACCCTTCAGCATCGGTTCACCGGCGGTGTAGAGCCTGGTCTTCGGTTCGCCCGCCGGTTCATTTGCGGCCATCACCGCTTCGTGCATGGGATCGTAGATCTCACGCCAACCCGGAACAGGATCTTCGCCTTCCGCGATCTCCGCGTCGAAAGCCGCCGCGAGCTGATCGAGCGGAGCGCTCTCCACTTCGAAGTTCTGCTCGGCGATCACCTTCTTGAAGTTGTTGAGTGCTCGTTTGGCTTTCGAGGTCTCTCCTGTGTCGATCTGCCAACCCAGGATGTCGAGTGCTCGCGCGACCCAGAAGTTGTCGGATTCCACGAGCCAGCGGAGCGCTCGCAGTCTGCCGAACACCTCGTTGTAATCGAGGCGGTCTTCATCGAAGCCCGCGAGCACCATCGCAGCCTTTCCGTCTTCGGAGAGGTAGGTGCCGTAGACGATGTCGTTGTTGAACATCTCCTCGCGGAGACTCTTCAGCACCTCATCCTTTTTTGGGATGCGGCGCGGCAACACCGGTTCGGATTTCACGAGGCCGCCGGCCGTCGTGATGATCCGGCGAATCTTGCGGTGCGCGATGCTCGCCACCTGGTAGTGGTTCACGCCCTTGATCTTGTCGACTTCGTCGTTCAGGTAACGAACTTTCGACAGCGCTTCCTCGGTAAAGATGTCTTCGCCGGTGGCCTCGAGGGACATCGTCACCACGTTGGCGCCGCCGAACGTGTCGCGCATCTCGTTGTACGTGCGGATGTACTCGTGACGCTGCGGGAGAAGATCCGCGAACCGCGAGAACACCTCGATCGAGGGAATCTTGTAGGCGAGTACCGCCGTGGGAATCGCCATCAAGATGAGCGAAATGACGGGGTGCTCGATCCACCACTTCGCGAAGTTATATGTCCAGCCTGAGGTTCGATCGTCTGACATGGTGCGATACTCCTAAGCGTTGTCGTCGTTCAGACGAATCTGGCAGCGTTCCCAGCCGGAATTGCCTTTGCGAAACACGCAGCTACCGCGCCCACCGAGAGCGAGCAGCGTGTTGTCTTCCAATACGAGGATGGGCTTGAGCCACGAATAGAGCTCGAGCGCGGAACGGTCGACGAGCTTCCACCCCTCGCCCTCGACCTCTCCGAGCAACCCGACGGCGCCGACGATCAGCGGCGACGAGTTCGCGAGGAGGTGCGTCCCGAAGATGCCCGCCGTGCCCGCAGGTTGCGGCCTCGAGGACCACGTGACGCCGCGGTCGTCGCTGCGTTGGTTGGCACCGGCCGCTCCGACGAGAACGATGGTGTCGCCCTTCCCCGTGGAATCGATCCAATACGGGAGGTCGGGGTCTCGCGCGGAGAGCGATGCGCCGCGGCGTGCCCACGTAGCGCCGTCATCTTCGCTCTGAAGAATGAGTCCGAACTCACCCGCGGCCGTGATGAGGTCTCCCTGGAAGACCATCGTGCTGATCGTGAAGTCGCCGGCCTGGAACGCCGCGCCGGGCCGGAAGTCGAAGGTGATCGTCGGCGCGGGCTCGGCGTCGAGCTCGTTGACGATCTCGATGACGCCGTCCTCGCTGACGATGAAATCCTTGTCGAGTTCGGCCGGGCGTCCGTTGACGTTGCCGGCGAGTACGATGGACTCGCGGAGAATGTTCGCGACGCCGGTGAACCAAACACCCGGGTTCGTGTTCGGGAAGGGCAGCGGGGGTTGGTTCACGGTATCCGGGGCGGCGTCCTGAAAGGTCTTTCCACCGTCGCGCGACACCGCGAGGATGCCTCGCCCGCCAGCGGCCCAGATCGACCTGATGTTGCCCGATGAATCGCGCCGCACGCCCATGGTGAGGACGGCGTCGTTCCCGATGTTCTGCACCTGAGAGAGCGTGCCGTTTTCGAAGCGGAGAATATTGCCCGACGCACTCGCGACCAGCGCCGAGCCATCGGGCAAGGCGACGACGTCCATCAGGTCTTCGGTGACGTCCGTCTCGACGAGCTCGGCTTTCGAGACTTCCGACCCGTTGAACGTGATGAGGGCGACCATGCCGAACTCGCCGACGCCCAAGATCTGGTCGCTTCCAACGAGCTGAACCGCAGCGATCACATCGTTCGAAAACTGCAGCCGTCGGTCCCACGAAGGCGTCGGTGCCGCCTCTTGGGCGAACGACGCAGACGCGACGAGGCTAGAGCTCATGCAGAGGAGGAGAAGCAGGACGAGTTCCTTGCTTCTCGGTACCCGGCGAACCGGGACCGATACGAGGGGCGCGTGTCGTTGTGTCATGGGGGTCTTGAAGTCGTCCGTGTGAGTGTTGGGTGGTTGTTGGGTCGTTCTAGCGGATCTTGTCCGTGAAGTTCGGCAGGACTTTTTCCGTGAGCAGCTCGAAGTGCCGCATCATCGCTTTCTGCGGAATGAGCTGCGTGTACGTGAAGAGCCAGAAGTACTCGGCCGGCAACTCCTCGAACAGCGCCTCGAGCTTGCGCGACACGGTATCGGGGCTGCCACACACGACGAGCCCACGTTCATCCAACAGTTCGAACGTTTTCGGCAACTTCATCGGGTCTTCGCCGGGCCGCGCTACGGCCGCGTTGAACCCGAAGGGCTGGAAGAACTTCTGCCAGATGTAGACGCCCGCGTCCTTCGCGAGGTTGTACGCCTCTTCGTCGGTGTCGGCGACGATGACGTCGCGAATGATTCCCAAGCCTTCGCCGAACTTGAGATCTTTGCCGACCTCCGCGGCGCCTTCTTGTCCGGCGCGGAACTGGCCGGCGCAGATGTCGGGATCGCACACGATCGTGATGGGCACGACGTCGTTCTGTGCGGCCCAGCGAACCGACGATTCCGAAAAGCTGAAGGGCTGGAACAACGGCGGGTGCGGCTTCTGATAGATCGCCGGGGCGATTCCGATCTCGCGAATCATTCCCGCGTCGTCGACGCCTTGCCCGAGCTCGCGTGTCACTTCGTGGGCGGGCCAGAAGATGTTGTCTCGGGGCGGGATGTCCCAGTGCTTGCCGTGGTGGCTGAAGGTCGGGTTCGCCCACGCCTTTTTGATGATGTCGAAGTGCTCGTGGTAGAGCTCTTTCTTGAGCTCCTCGTAGCGCGCCGGATCCGTCGTGCTATCGGCCAGCGTGTCGTAGTGCTGACCTAGCAGGTCGACCCAGCGGGGCTGGTAGCCGCGCGCAAAGCCGGCGAAAACACGCCCTTTGAGCATCTGGTCCACCATCGCGATGTCTTCGGCGAGGCGGATCGGGTTCGCGCAGGGCAACACGTTGCCGAGCTGCCCGAAGCGCAGGTGCTTCGTCTGCATACCGAAGTACAGATCGAGTAGGATCGGGTTCGTCGAGACCTCTTCGCCCTCGATGTGGAAGTGATGCTCGGTGGTCGCGGAACCGTAGTAGCCGTGCTCATCGCAGTACTGAAGCTGCTCGGTCATGTCGGCCAGCATCTGCTGGTACAGATCCGTCCGCTGACCGGCCATTCCCTTTTCGAGCTCCTTCTTGGAGCCCGTGCTCGGCAAATAGAAAATTCCGACTTCCACGATTTCTCCCGCCTAGCCCTGTGCTCGAATCTTATCGAGGACGGGCATCAGATACTTCTTGAAGACTTCGGGATTCTCACACATGGGGAAATGCCCGATCTCCTGCATGATGATGCACTCGGAGCCCTTTACCTTTTTCGCCGTGTCCTCGGTCATTTCGGGCGTGCAAGCGAAGTCGTATACGCCGGTCATGAGGTAGATGGGAATGTCGCCCGAGAGCTTCGAGCACAACTCGCGGAAGTCGTGATCGACGCTGTAGAAGTAGAGGTCTCCCTTGAAAACGCCGGGACCGCCCTGGGCGTAGTACCACCAGGTCTCCCAGCGATACTCGTCGGGGCTTTGCGGCGCCATCAAGCCGAAAACGGACGTGGCACACGCTTCGCCGCCGTGGACCTGCGAGTTATGCAACCAGTCGAGATGCCAACCCGGCGAGTGATCGCACGCTTCGATGGCGATCAGGGAGCGGAGCTGCTTCTCGTAGTGGAGTGCCAGGTGGAGGCAGATATTGCCGCCCATCGAGCTCCCCATGATGACCGGCCGGTCGAGCTCCAGTGCTTCACAGAAAGCCATCACGATGCCGCTGTAGAACTCGGCCGTGAGTTTGTATTCCTCGGTCTCTAAGTACCAGTCTCCGGGCGGGATCGATTTTCCGTGGCGCGGCAGGTCGAGCGCGATGACGCGGAAATGCTTGTTGATGTCGGGATCGCAGAGCTGGTGCCGCCACTCGCGGGAATCGGTGCCTGCCGTGTGCAGGCAGACCATCGGGATCCCCTCTCCGGCTTCTTCATAGAAAATCCGGTAATCGACGCCCTTGTAGGGCACGTAGACGTAGCGGCCGGTGATCGGTTCGATCTTTGCCATGGATCCCTCGCTCTAGTTCGTCACGTCGCGCATCAGCGCGAGCGCCCAGGTGAAAGCGCGTAGGTTCTGCCAGAGCACCTTGACGTCGCCGTCGATGACCAAGCGCCCGTGGAGCGGGTGCGCCATGGCCCACATGTCGTTGTACATGGGCGGCGGCACTTCCTGACAGAACTTCTCCCATGTCTCAGCGGGCGCCCGAAGCGCGAAGTTCCAGCACGTCTCCGGCCCGAGCTCGCTCTCGACCTCTGTGATGCGACCCTTCCGAAAGCTGACCGCGTGGCCCGCGTCTCCGAATTCGAGGAGCACATCGGCGGTCAAGTGCTTCCCGATGTTGGCCATCACTCCGTCGCGGTTGACCTGTTCCTGCCAACGACCCACCCAGGCCGAGTCGAACATCGCCATCAGCTTGTCCTCTTCCGTGTGCGTATTCCGGTCCGCGCTGGCCTCGGCCGGCGTCCGCTCCGCCGGCTTCCGAATCGTGGGCCGGTGGAGAAGCCGATAGCGCACGGGCGCGGCGCGGCGAAGTGGCGCGGACGAGCCCCGCCCCAACAGCTCGAAAAGTAGACTCGATCCGGCCTCCGTGTGTCAACTCGATTTGCGATGACGCGATGCGCTAGCGCGTTGCGTTATTCGAACCGACCCGCCACCGAGCCGTTGGATGGCTTCGTTACGCTACGAGCGTCGTACAGGAGGCCCGAGCAATGGATCAGTTCAAGATGTTGATCGACGGCGAGTGGTGTCAGGCCGCGGGCGGGGAATGGTTCGAAACCCAAAACCCGTACACCGGGAAAACCTGGGCCCTCGTTCCTCGCGGCGGGAAAGAGGACGCGAATGCCGCCGTAACGGCCGCGCACCGGGCGTTCACGTCCGGCGAATGGCCGACGTACACCCCGACCCAGCGCGGCCACCTCCTCCGCCGGCTCGGTGACCTGATCAAAGAAAAAGCCGAGTACCTGGCGGACTGCGAAGTCCGCGACAACGGGAAGCTCAAGCTCGAGATGTTCGGCCAGCTTCAGTACGTCCCGGAGTTCTACTACTACAACGCGGGCCTGGCGGACAAAATCGAAGGCCGTGTCATCCCGATCGATAAGCCGGGCATCTTCAACTACACCCGACACGAGCCGCTCGGCGTCGTCGCATGCATCACCCCCTGGAACAGCCCGATCCTCTTGCTGTCGTTCAAGCTCGCGCCGGCTCTCGCGGCGGGCAACACGATCGTGGTGAAACCGTCGGAGTTCACTTCTACGTCGACGCTCGAGCTCGCGAAGCTCTTCGAGGAAGCGGGTTTCCCGCCGGGCGTCTTCAATGTCGTGACGGGCTACGGGCCCGACGTCGGCGAGCCGCTCGTCGTCGACGATCGCGTTCAGAAAGTTTGCTTCACGGGTTCCGAGATGGGCGGCGTGCGTGTCTACCAAGCCGCGGCCGCCGGTCTCAAGGCAGTCACTTTGGAGCTCGGCGGCAAGTCGCCAAACATCGTCTTCGAGGACGCCAATCTCGACAACGCGGTAAAGGGAGCTGTCTCGGGCATCTTCGCAGCGAGCGGTCAAACCTGTATCGCGGGCTCGCGCCTGCTGCTGCAGCGATCGATCCACGACGCGTTCGTCGAGAAACTCGTCGACTTCGCCCGCACCGCGAAGCTCGGCGATCCGAGCCAGATGGACACGCAGGTCGGTCCGGTCACGACGCCGCCTCAGTTCGAGAAAGTGCTCAAATACATCGACATCGGTAAGGAAGAAGGCGCCGAAATCGTGCTCGGTGGCGGACCTTCCGATCGACCGGAACTCGGGGACGGCTGGTTCGTCGAACCGACGATCTTCCGAGGCGTCAACAATCAAATGCGCATCGCTCAGGAAGAAATTTTCGGGCCGGTTCTCTCGATCATTCCCTTCGATGACCAAGACGAGGCCGTCTCGATCGCGAACGACGTGCTCTACGGCCTCGCTTCGGGTGTCTGGACCCAGAATCTGGCACGTGCCCACCAAGTGGCCGCAGCGCTGCAAGCCGGCACCGTGTGGGTGAATACGTACCGAGCGGTCTCGATGACGTCTCCCTTCGGCGGGTGGAAGCGCTCCGGGCTCGGCCACGAGAACGGTTCCCGGGCCATCGAGCAGTTCCTCCAGGAAAAGAGCGTCTGGATCAACACGAGCGACGAGTTCCCGAACCCGTTCGGGATGCGCTAGGCCCTAACGAAAGAAGACCGCGTCCGGCTCGACTTGGTATCCCTCGGCCAGGCGATTCGTTTCGTTGAACATGCCGACGACGGACATCATCTCCCCGAGCATCGCATCGGTCATCCCGAGTTTCCGCGCGGAAGCGGTATGGGAGCGGATGCAGTATTCGCAACCGTTCGTCGCGCTGACGGCGATCGCGATCATTTCCTTGGTCAGTCCGTCGAGGGCGCCGGGTGTCATCACTTCCTTCACGCTTTGCCAGGTACGGCGCAAGAGCGCCGGGTCGTGAGCGATCGTGCGCCAAAAGTTCGGAATGAAATCGATCCCGCGGCTTTTCATGATGTCGTCGTAGATCGCGCGTACTTCTTCGTTCGCGGCCTCGTACGAAACCGGCTCGACGAGTGTGTTCATCGTGACGTCCCTTTTCTAACGGAGCTCGGCGACCACTTCGCCCAAGCGCTCGATCGTCTCGAGGCATTCTTGTCGCGAGGGATAGTACTCGGGTGAATTGTTCGGCGTCCGCGTGCGCAGGCAGATGTAGTCGGGTTTCACGATCTCGCGCATCTGCCCGAGCCGATCGACCCACTTCTGCTTGTTACCGAGGGTCAGCGCCGCGCGCTCCAGGTTTTCGAGGACGTCCCGTTTCTTGTCCGGGGCCAGCGACTTGTCTTCGTAGAACCCCAGTTCTCGCACCCAGCGGTGGCCGTGCTTCTTGCGGACGTCGGCTTCGTCGTCTCCGATCCATCCCTCGAGACCGGTCGCGAAGACCCAATCCTCTTTGCCGCGGGCGGCCGCCTTGTCGCGCATCTCGTCGACCTTGACGGCCATCTCCTCGAACGTCGGCGGGAACCACCAGACCCACCCGTCCCAGTCGAGCGCGCGCTCGATCGGCTTCTCGGCGAAGGCGCCGATCCAAATCGGCGGCCGAGGTCGCTGGAACGGTTTCGGCGTGAGGTACACGTCGTCGAATTCGAAGAACTCGCCCTTGAACGAGAAACCGCTCCTCTTCCCAGACGCCGCGGATCACTTCCATCACCTCTTCGAAGCGCTTGCCCTTCTTCGCGCCCGGAACACCGAAGAGCCGGAAGTAGTCCTCGTGATAGCCGACGCCCGCACCGAAGATCAGACGCCCCCGCGACAGCAAGTCGACCGCGGCGAGCTGCTCGGCCAGGTGCACCGGATGATGAAACGTCGGCTGGATGACGGTGGGGACGAGATCGACCCGGCTCGTCCGCACGGCCGCCGCCGCGAGAAGCGCCTCGGTCGACGAGAAGAATGTCTCGGACCGGGCGTGGCGCTCGGGGAACCACAACCCGTCGAACCCGACTTTTTCCGCCAGCTCGCACTCCTTGAGAAGGTGCTCGGTCGCATCGGCCGCCTCCTCGGACGAAGGCGTCGGCTGGTCGTAGTAGCCGAAGTGCGTGTCGGGCATGTAGGCAATCTTCATCGTGTCCTCCAAGGGAGGCTATTGTACCGGACGCCGTGAGATGACCGACGGCCGCGATACACTCGCGCCATGTCGAACGATCTCGTCACGTATCAGTGCGACAACCATGTCGCTTGGCTCACGATCAACCGCCCCGAAGCCCGCAACGCGCTCTCCGAGGCCGTGCGCGACGGACTCCGCGCGGGGTTTCTTCGTTTCGCCGAAGAAGACGAGGCCCGTGTGATGGTCGTGGCGGGCGCAGGCGACGTCTTCTGCGCCGGCGGCGACCTCAAGGAAATGGCGCAGATGCAGCTCAAGGTGCCGGGGCCGGATTTCATGCCCTACTTGAACCGCACCGTCCACACGGACAAGCCGACCATTGCCATGGTCCAAGGGGGCGCCTACGCCGGGGGCTTCCTGCTCGCGCAGATGTGCGATCTCGTCGTGGCCGAAGAAGGCGCGAAGTTTGCCATTACCGAGGCCCGGTGGGGTCGCGGCGCGCCTTGGGCGGCTCCCCTGCCGTGGCTGATCCCGCCGCGCGTCGCCATGGAGCTTCTCGTCACCGCAGCCCCCATCGATGCAGCGCGGGCTCACGAAGTCGGGCTCGTGAACCGCGTCGTCCCGGCGGCGGATCTGCGCGCCGAGACCGAAAAGCTCGCGTCGCACATCGCGCGCAACGCCCCGCTTTCCGTGCGCGCGGGTAAGTCGATGGTCTACGCGACGTTGGGCAAGAGCTTCATGGACGGCCTCGCCGAGGGAGAGCGCTTTTTCGAAAAGGCGTATCTGAGCGAAGACGCCCAGGAAGGCCCGAAAGCCTTTCGCGAGAAACGCGATCCAGTCTGGAAAGGTCGGTGAGCGCCCCGCCGAGATGACCGCCGATCCCGAATCCACCGAACGGATCGAGGCCGCCATCCGACGCCGCTACGGCAGCGCTGCGCGTACGGAAGAGCTCCGCTTGGCGACCCTCGGACAATCGAATCGCACTTGGCTTCTCGACATCGTCGAAGGTTCGGGCGCTCGGCGCAAAGCCGTTCTGCGCCAAGAAACGTATCAGGGGCCGGGGAACCCGTTTCTCCCCTCGGAAAAGCAATACGCCGCGATCGAAATCGCTCGAGAACTGGGCGTCCCGACGCCGGAGCCGTTTTTCCTGTTCGAGGAGGAGGACGGCTTGGGCCAGGGCTTCGCGATGGAGCGCGTCGAGGGTGAGACGTTGCCGAAAACCATCCTCGAAGACAGCGCGTTCGCGGACGTGCGGCCGAAACTCGCGCACGAATGCGGCGAAATTTTCGCGACGCTCCATCGCTGCTCCGAAGATGCCTTGGGATTTCTCGCCGACAGTCCCGACTCCGTCGACCCGATTCGCGCGCAACGAGATCGCCTCGACACGTACCGAGAGCCGCACCCCGCGCTCGAACTCGGCTTCCGTTGGCTCGAACAGAACCGCCCGCGCGAGCGCTCTCGCACCCTGGTCCACGGTGACATGAGAAACGGCAACTTTATCGTCGGCCCCGAAGGCATTCGCGCGGTGCTCGACTGGGAATGCTGTCACATCGGCGATCCGCTCGAAGACCTGGGTTGGCTCTGCACCCGGTCGTGGCGTTTCGGGCGGTTTGACCTACCCGTCGGTGGGTTCGGGAAGCGCGCCGAGCTGTACGCCGGCTACCGCGCCGTATCGGGCAGCGTCATCGACGAAGACGACGCGCGCTACTGGGAAGTGTTCGGCCTCATCCGCTGGGCCGTCATCAACTTGATGCAAGCGTACGGTCACGTCGAGCTGGGCCGCAGTTCCGTGGTCTTCGCGGCGTGCGGCCGCAACTGCGCGGAGATGGAATACGATCTCCTCCGCACCCTCGACGGGACGTTCGACTGATGGCACAAGACCGACCCTCTGCCGTGAACCTTCTCGAAACGGTCTCGCAGTTTCTCCGCGAGTTGATGCCGAGAGTCGAAGGCGCGGATCGTTTTCACACGCGGGTCTCCATTCACCTCCTCGATCTCGTCGCGCGTGAACTGCGGGACGGCGCAAAGCTCGACGCGGCAGAACACGAACGGCTCTCTCGGCTCCTTGGGACCGACGGATCTCTGGAGACCCTGAACGCAGAGCTTGCTCGCGCCATTCGCGCCGGAGAGCTCGACGATCGCCACGCCGAGACCTTCGAGCACGTCTTGAGGACCGTCGAAGACAAGCTCTCGGTCGTGAATCCCACGTACGCGGAGCGCGCGGGCGCCGGGTCCTAGGCCAGCAATCGCTCTGCGCCTGCAAACAAGTGGGGTACGGCGCGACCGAATTGTTCCCATGCCGGATCGGTGCGACGCCCCGTCCGGTGGAGCTTCACGTAGAGCCCGGTGACCACCGCCATTTTGTAGTTCGCGAGAGCGCGGTACCAGGCGATCCCCGCGCAATCCCGACCGGTGCGGTCTCGGTAGCGCTCGATCAAAGCTTCCGGCTCGAGCGGTGTCACGGGTTGCCATGCCTCGTGCCAACTCTTGCGATCCCCGATCATCGCGAGCCAACCGAGGTCGTAGTACTGGGAGCCGATGCTCGAGAGCTCCCAGTCGAGAAGGGCCGACACACGACCGTCTTCGAGGAACAACACGTTGCTCGGTTGACAGTCGCCGTGGAGCAACCCGATGGGCGAAGCCGGAGGCGCCAGTGCGGTGAGCCGCTCGCGAACGCGTTCGCCATGACGTTGCCACTCCGGTTCCGCGGCCTGCGCGAGTATCGGATCCCAGCGTTCGACTTCGCTTTCGATCGGTGTCACTGCTTCCCAGGTGCCGAGGTGCGGTTCCCAATCGAACGCGTGGACTCTCGCCAAGAGGTCGACCGCGTGTTCCCACAGCGGCGCCACAGCGTCGGGGGCCCGCGAGAACGACACATCGGGATGCCACACGACGAACGCGCGGCCGGGCACGTGGCGAAAGACGACGTAGTCCGTCCCGAACGCGCCGTCTTCTTCGCCACCGTAGAAGCAGATCGGCGGGACGGGAAACCCGTGCTCTCGAAGCGTCGTCAGCAGTGGGACTTGCCGCAGAACGTCGGTGTTGCCGCTGCGCCGGACCCCTGTGGGCGCGAGCCGGATGACGAAGCGTTCGGCAGAAGCGCCGGGGACCTTCCAACGAAACCCGTAGGTAAGCCCACCGTGACTTCCCGAGAAGCCGTGGACACCTTCGACCGACACCGTTCGCCCGAGTTCGCGCTCAGCGAACGCCTGCAGCCGCATCTCGAGTTGCGGAAGATCCATCGCCCCGCGCTAGCGCCCCTGAAACTCGGGCTTTCGCTTCTCCTGAAACGCTCGGATTCCTTCGGCAACGTCGTGCGTTCGTGCGGAGTCGGCGATCGCCCTCGCCTCGTACTCCATCTGGCTCTCCAACGTTTCCGAGAAGGAGCTTTGCAGCAGTTTCTTGACCAACCCGTACGCGCGGGTGGCACCGCTCGCGAGTTCGCGAGCCAAGGCCGTCGCTTCGGCAAGCAACGTTTCGTCGGGAACGACCCGCGTCACGAGTCCGCACGCCGCGGCCTCGTCCGCGGACAGCGTCGGGTTCGTCAGCAGCAGCTCGGCCGCGCGCCGCATGCCGACCATTCTCGGCAGGAAATACGTGGTGCTGGTGTCGGCCGCGAGGCCCGAGCGCGTGTAGGCGGGACAGAACCGCGCGGATGAACCCGCCAGGACGAGGTCCGCCATGCAAGCGAGCCCGAAACCCCCGCCGGCGGCGACTCCGTTCACCGCGGCTACGAGCGGCGCGTCCATCCGAGCAAAACGGGACACGGCTGCGTGGAGGTAGACCGTCATTTCTTTCGTCAGGGGAGCGAGCTCGTCCCCGGCTGCCGAGAATTCGCGAATGTCGCCGCCGACGCTGAAGATCGAGCCGCTCCCGGTCAGAAGAACCGCGCGAATCTCCGGGCGTTCGTCACACGCGATCGCGGCGTGCATGAGGTCGCGCGTCGCAGCGAGGTTGATGGCGTTCTGCGCGTCCGGGCGATTGAGCGTCACGTGCGCAACGCCGTCCTCGACCTCGAACAGCAGGGTTTCGAACGTCACAAGAGCGTGGTGTCGGCCGGTTCGTCGATGACCGGATTCTCGAGTGCGCCGAGCTTCTCGATCTCGATCCGGACCGTGTCTCCGGGAACCAGCCATTTCGGCGGATCGAACCCGAGCGCCACACCACTCGGTGTACCCGTGGAAATGATGTCACCGGGCTCGAGCGTACACACCGTAGAGATCAACGCGACGAGGTTGTAGCAGCCGAAGATCAGGTGCTTGGTGTTCGAGTCTTGACGCAACTCGCCGTTCACAAAGGTCCGCAGTCCCAGCGTGTGAGGATCGCCGACTTCGTCGCCGGTGGTGAGCCACGGACCGTGTGGACCATGGGTATCCCATCCCTTCCCCAGCACAAACGTCTTCGCTCTCATCTGCCAATCGCGAACGCTGACGTCGTTGACCACGCAGTAGCCGGCGATGACTTCCGCCGCCCGCTCCTCAGGAACGTGCCGACAGCGACGACCGATCACCAGGCCGAGCTCGCCTTCATAGTCGAGCTGCTCGGAAGCGCGCGGCCGATGAATGGGGTCCCCCGGGTTCGCGACGCAACTCGACTGCTTGTTGAAGAACATCGGAGAGCTGGGCTTCTCCATTCCGGTCTCTTCGATATGGTCGCTGTAGTTGAGCCCGATACCGAAGAACTTCTGCGGCGCCGGAATCGGCGCGCGTAGCGTCACGGATGAAAGATCGTGCGCAGTGCCCGTCGCCGTGGCTGCCTTTGCGAGGGCATCGGAGCCGGCCGCAAGGAGTTGCTGCACGTTTCCAGGCAAGCCCGCGTCGGTCAGGTCGACCACCTGATCACCTTCGATTCTTCCCGCACGGGACGTCCCGCCATGGCTGAAAGTCGCGAGTCGCATGCAGTCTCCTTCAGGTTGAGTTCCGTCTGTGCGGAGCGGCGGCGCAGTGTCGCCCATCCTGTGAATCGTGGGAAGCGGCGGCCAACCCCGAGGGGCTATTCATGGCTATGGCTGTGATCGCCGTGCGAAGCCCGCTGTTCCGCCGCGATCGCTTCTTTCACGACGGCGACTTCCTCCGCCGCGGCCAAGCCCCGCTCAGCCAGCCAAGCTTCGCAGGCGTCGAGCCAGCGCTCGTAGTACGCCGCGGGATCGCGCTCGCTCGCCGGGCCGGCGGCGTCCGCGAGCTCTGCGGAAAAACGGTCGGCCCATTCTTTCCAAGGGATTCCGTGAGCGTCGCAGAGATGGACGACCAAACCGAAGACCCGGGCCTGCCAGGGCTCCGAAAACACCGGGCCCTCCTCATCGCGCGGGAGGGTCTCGAGGTCTTGTGCTTCGGGTCGGCTCATAGCGGCTCCTCTTCGGGCTGTGGCGTGGCTTGTGCCGGGCGCTTCCATCATACTGCGCCGCGCCGATGAACGACCGAAGCTCTCCGCAATCCGAACGCCCGCATGCCGTGCTGTTCGATGTCGACGGGACGCTCCTCGATTCCGTGCCGCTGTTTCTCGAAATGAGCGCGGAGCTCCTTCGAGAGCTTGGCGCGCCGCCGGTCCACGAGGACAGGATTCGGGAGCTGATGAGCGTCGCGACGCCGGATCTCCTGCTCGAGATTCTCCCCGACGATTTCCCCGACGCGAAGCAACGCGTCGAAGCCCTGATGACAGCGAATATGGAGCGTTTCATCTCGCGCTATCACCGCGAAGCCGAGCTCCTGCCCGACGCCGTCGAAACGGTGGAAGCCCTGGCCGCCGAGGGGTTCTCCCTCGGGCTGGTGACGTCGTCGGGACGCGCCGTGCCGTTCCTCGACCGCTGTGAGATGCGCCACCGATTTCTGGCGATCGTCGGGCGCGAGGACGTGCTGCGTCATAAACCCCATCCGGAGCCTTTGCTCTTGTGTGCCGAACGCATGACGCTCGAACCGCGCCGCTGCATCTACGTGGGCGACTCACTGGTGGATATTCGCGCGGCGCGAGCGGCCGGCATGTCGGCGGCGGCGATCCCGACCGGAACTGCCACGCGCGAGCAGCTCAGTGCCGAAGGCCCCGACATCCTGCTGGGCCGGCTGTCCGAGCTGCCCACCCTGCTCGGCTCGGCTCCCTAACGGTCGCCGCTGTGCAGCACACCGTCGCGCTCGAGGGAACGCACGCGATCGACGGGGAGTTGAAGCACGCTGGTCAGGACTTCCTCATTGTGCTGCCCGAGGAGCGGCGCTTCGAGATTCGGCAGCTTCGGGTGCTCGGAAAACTTGAACGGGAACCCGGGGATGGTGACCTCGCCGAAGACGGCGTCCGGAACCTTGCGGATCATCTCGCGCCCTTCGAAGTATGGGTGACCGAGGGCGTCGGTCGGTGAAAGCACGGGCGCGCACGGCACCCGGTGCTCTTCCAAGCGCGCGAGCACCGCTTCGTCGCTCCTCAAGGAGGCCATCCACGCTTCGATGATCGGGATCAATTCTCCTTGATGGCGCCCCCGTGCTTCTTGCTCCGCGAACCGCGGATCTTCGAAGAGGTCGGGACGCTCCATCGCGTCGCACACGTTCTTCCATTGGCGTTGTAGCGCCAAGATCACGATGTACCCGTCGGGGCTCTTGAACGCGCCGACGGGGCAGATCAGCGGATGATGAGAGCCCGCGCGCACGGCTTCGAGCGCGCCGTCCGTCAGATCGTGACCTTGAATCGAGATCTCGTGCATATGGTAGAGGGCGTCGATCATCGAAAGATCGATGTATTGCCCGCGACCGGTTTGGCCGCGCGCGAACAATGCGTATCCGATCGCCGCAAACGCGTGAACGCCGGCCGTCTGGTCGGCGATCCCGTAGCCCACTTGATAAGGCGGGCCGTCGGGATCTCCGGTCATGTGCATCATTCCGGAAAACGCCTGGGCGATGAAGTCGTAGCCCGTCTTGTGTTTGTAGGGTCCGCTGCGGCCGAACGCCGAAATCGAGGCCATCACGATCTTCGGGTTGGCGGCGTGCACCGCTTCCCAACTGAGTCCTCGTTTTTCCATCACGCCGAGGCCGTAGTTTTCGATGATGACGTCGAGCTCGGGGAGCAACGCGTGGAGGATCTCGACGGCTTCGTCGCGCTTGAGATCCATACACAGGCTCTTTTTCCCGCGGTTTTGCTGAACGAAGTAGCCGCTGCGGCGATCCTTGACGATCGGGAGCGTCCGCGCCGGGTCGCCGTCCGGCGCGTGCTCCACCTTGATCACGTCGGCGCCCATTTCCGCCATCAGGCGCGTCGTCGTCGGACCTGCCAGGTATTGCGTGAAGTCGAGGACACGCACGCCCGAGAGAATCCCCGGTTGATCTTCGCTTTCTGCCATGGACCGAGCGCCTAAGCCGTCAAACCGCTTCGAGATGGTCGTCCCACAAATCGGCGACCACACAGTCCGCGGCGTGTCCCGCCGTACCGAACAGATCCTGCGCCGTGAAGCGGACGGCGTAGACGTGCTGTGGACACGCTCCGTCGCCCCGCGCGTGGCTGTCGGCAAAAATGAAGACGCCGTGGTCCGCGATGACTTCTCCGACCTTGCCGCGCGCGTAGCGCGGCAGCCGGGTGTGACCCGGCGCGTGGTCATTTTTCGCGCGGACGCGCTGGCCGACTCGGAAGCGCGGCGCGACGTCGGCGTCGATCTTCGTCGACGCGCCCGCCACCGACAAGCCGAGCGCCGCTTCCCGGGGCAAGGCGGGTTCCGCGACGGGAGCGCCCGGTGTCGGCGTACCCGACGCGAGCTCTTCAGCGGTCAAGACACCTTTCTCGACGAGCAGCGTCTCGAAGGCGTGCAGCCAGTGCTCGTAGTAGGACGTCGTCAAGTAGGCCGCGCCGGGCATCCGTTCGATGGCGTGCCGCATTTCGTCGAGGTTCCAGGCGCGAAGGGCAACCGTGGTGGGAAACAGTCCGAAGACGCGTTTCTCCCAGTCGGCGTGAAAAACGGGCTCGTCCTCTTCTCGCTCGATCGGACCTTGCCAGTCGACGCCGCCCAAGTCGTGCAGACTGTTCATGAACTCGGTGCCAGGGCAGAGGTCACGCCGATCATCGAGTCGCGGGTGACGAGCTTTGCGAGGTCGTCTTCCGACAGGCCCTCGGTTCCGGACGGGCGCTCCGGAAGAACCAGATAACGCACTTCTGCGGTGCTATCCCAAACCCGTACTTCGACGTCGTCGTCGACTTCGGTGCCGAACTCCGCCAGCACACCCCGAGGATCGCGCACGGCGCGCGCGCGGTAGGCGGGTGCCTTGTACCAGACCGGCGGGAGTCCGAGCACCGGCCAGGGGTAGCAGCTGCACAGCGTGCACACGATCAGGTTGTGCACCGTGGGCGTGTTTTCGACGACGACCATGTCCTCGCCCTGCATCCCGGCAAAGCCCAGCTCGGCAATGGCCTCGGTGCCGTTCTCGAGGAGCCTCGCCTTGTACGCGGGGTCGGTCCACGCCCGTGCGACCACCCGCGCGCCGTTCTGGGGGCCGACCTTGTTCTCGTAGCGGTCGACCAGTGCGTCGATGGCCGTCGGGTCGACCAAGCCCTTGTCCACCAGGACTTTTTCGAGGGCCTTCACGCGCAGAACAATTTCGGAATCGGGTTGGCGGTGACGCGAGCTCATGATCATCCCCGGTGCAAGTTGCTTCAATGCTAGGCTGCGAATCGCAACGGGCCAAGAGCGAGCGGCCGGTGGGTCGAACGCCTCGGGCCCGGGATGCGCGGCGACCGCCGCGCCGGGAGGCCCCATGCCGGTACGACGTCCGACCCACGAACAGATGCGAGAACTGGCCGAGCGCCTGTACCTCAATGCGTCCGATGACGATCTTCGGTCGTTCCGAGGGTTGATGGAGGGGACCCTCCGCGCCCTCGACGGGATCGAGTCCATGCCCGAGGACCTCCCCGAGACGCGCTACCCGCGGACTCCCGGGCACGTACCCACGGCGGAGGAAAACCCGCTGAACGCCTGGTACGTCAAAAGTGAGGTCAAGGGGGCTTCGAGTGGACCTCTGGCCGGGCGCACGGTCGCGCTGAAAGACAACGTCTGTCTCGCTGGCGTCCCCATGATGAACGGAGCATCGACTCTTGAGGGCTACATCCCGGAGATCGATGCCACGGTCGTCACGCGACTCCTCGACGCCGGGGCCACGATTGTGGGGAAAGCGCATTGCGAATACTTCTGCCTTTCCGGAGGCAGTCACACCAACGCGACGGGCCCGGTCCACAACCCACACCGCCACGGTTACAGCGCCGGCGGGTCTTCGTCGGGCAGTGCAGCACTCGTGGCCGCCGGAGAGGTCGACCTGGCGATTGGCGGTGACCAAGGCGGCTCCATCCGCATCCCGGCGTCGTACTGCGGCGTCTACGGAATGAAGCCCACCCACGGCCTCGTGCCCTACACCGGGATCATGCCGATCGAGAACACCGTCGATCACGCCGGGCCCATCACCGCCAGCGTCGAGGACAACGCGCGCATGCTGGAAGTGATCGCCGGCACGGATGGGCTCGATCCTCGACAGATCGGCGTGCAGACGGCGCCTTACACCGAGGCGCTGGGAACCGGCGTCGAGGGCCTGCGCATCGGCGTCGTCGAGGAAGGCTTCGGGCTCGACGATTCGCTGCCCGGCGTCGACGCGAAGGTGCGCGACGCGGCGTCGCGGCTCCGGGACCTCGGCGCCAAGGTCGAGACGCGATCGATCCCCATGCACCGTCAAGGCCCCGCGATCTGGTCCGCCATCGGGCTCGAAGGCCTCACCATGCAGATGATGCACGGAAACGGGTTCGGGATGAATTGGGAGGGGCTCTACTTGCCTTCGATGATGAAGGCGCACAGTCGCTGGCGCGACCAGGCCGACGACCTCTCCGAAACGCTCAAGCTGTCGATGTATACCGGTGAGTGGATGAATCAATGCTACGGCGGCGCCTGGTACGGCAAGGGACAGAATCTCGCGCGGCGCTTGCGCGCGAGCTACGACGCGGCGCTCGCGGAGTTCGACGTCCTCCTGATGCCGACCTTGCCGATGGTCGCCACGGAAATCCCCGCAGCCGATGCCCCTCGAGAAGAAGTGGTCGCCCGAGGCTTCGAAATGATTCCCAACACGGCGCCGTTCGACACCACGGGGCACCCGGCGATTTCGATCCCGTGCGGACTGGAAGACGGGCTGCCCGTGGGTCTCATGCTCATCGCGAGGCACTGGCAAGAGGCGACGCTCTACCGAGCCGCCCACGCGTTCGAGCAAGCGGGGGATTGGAAGACCTTCTAGGCGCTAGAAGTTCGGCATCACTTCTTTCGCGAAGAGTTCGACCGAGCGCATGGCCTGCTCGCCCGGAAGGCCGGGCATGTGCATCCAGCAGACGATCTCCGTCGCGCCGATGGCCTCGTAACGTTTGAGTTCCGCGGTGACGTAGTCGGGATCGCCAATGATGTAGCGATCCTTGAAGTTCTCGAACCCGACCTGGTCGGAATCTGTGATCGCGCTGCCGTCATCGGAGCGCAAGACCCGGTCGCCCGCAGCGGACGCCGCGCCGTAGAGCTCGCGAAACAAGTAGTTCACCGCCGGCGCGGCGGTCTCCTCCGCGAGATCCATCCGATCGGCGACGAAGACCTGCCGAATGACCGGGCGCTCGGTGACCTCGTAGCCGACTTTCTTCGCCTCGTCGTCGTAGGGTGCGTAGTGCTCTTTCAGTTCCGCGACGCCGTGGCGCGGCGACATGATCTGCACACAATGACGGCGAGCCGCTCGCCGCAAAGCACTCGGAGCCGAGACGCCGTACCAGATCGGTGGGTGGGGCTTCTGCATGGGCTTCGGCGTGAGCTGGGTCTCCGGCACGCGGTAATACTGGCCCTCGAACGAGAACCGATCCTCCGTCCATGCGCGGATCATCAGATCGAGAGCTTCTTCGAAACGCCCGGTCCGCTCCTCGCGCGGAATTCCGTGCGCTTCGAACTCCTTCGTCACGTAGCCCGGCGCGACGCCGAACACGAACCGCCCTTGAGAGAGGTTGTCGAGTACCGCGACGTCCTCGGCCAGCTTGAGCGGTGCGTAGAGCGGCACTAAGAGAACGCCGGTGCCGATTCTCATGCGCTTCGTCACGGACGCCATCCCGGCGCACGCGATCAGCGGGCCTGGGCACAACCCGTCTTTCTGTGCGTGGTGCGAGACCTGGAACGCGGATTCAAACCCCAGGTCCTCGGCCACGGGGAGGCACGTGAGCATGTCGCGGTAGGGCTCGTTCCACGCGATCCCCGAATCGGCGGGGGTCTGGAACGCGAACAGCAGGCCGAATTTCATGCCGTGTCTCCTACGCCGTGGCGGGCTTCACGTCGCACTCGAGCTTTTTGAGTGTCTCGCGAATCGCGGTGGCAACCTCGACGCAGTTCGGTCCGTCGCCGTGGATGCAGAGACTCTCCGCATCGAGCTCGATCTGGGTTCCGTCGATGGCCTCGACCACGCCTTTCGTCACGTAGCGCTCGACCTGTGCGCACGCCGCCGCGACATCGGTCTCGTGCTTCGCGCGCTGCAGGATGAGCGACCCGTCCGGCGCGTACTCGAGATCGGGATAGATCTCGCCCACCACGCGAACGCCTTTCCTCTTGCACGCCGCGGGGAGCGCCGCGTCCGTCGGCGCGGGCCAATACAAGACCGGGTCCGACGTGAGCGCGGCAACGGCTTCCGCGACGGCGGTGGCCAGCTCCTCTTCGGTTCGGAGGATCGAATAGAAGGCACCGTGGGGTTTGATGTGGTGCAGTTCGAGGCCGTGGAGGGTCAACGCGCCTTGCAGCGCCCCCGACTGATAGACGACGTAGGCATGCGCGTCTTCCGGCGTGATGTTCATCGCCCGGCGGCCGAACCCGAGGAGATCCGGCAGCCCTGGATGGGAGCCGACGACCACGCCGTGCGCTTTCGCGTCCCGCACGGTGTCGAGCATCGTCACCGGATCGCTCGCGTGAAAGCCACAAGCCACATTAGCGGTCGTGATGTGGGGCAGCATCCCGCTGTCGTTCCCCATCACCCAGTTGCCGAAGCTCTCGCCCATATCGCAGTTGATGTCCATTCGTGTTCGATGTGCCATAAGGTCCTCCCACTGCCCGAGACGTCTCGCGGCAGAGCCATTCTACCGTGGCCCGGGTGAGCCGGGGGCCGGGTCGTGGTACAACCCGGTTACGCTAGACGCGGAGGAACCCGATGGAGAACTTGACCGTGCAACCCTTGGCCGAGGGCCTCATTTTCGGAGAGGGCCCGCGCTGGCACGACGGCAAGCTCTGGGTCTCGGATATGCACGCGACCCGGGTGGTCACCTGTGACATGCAGGGATCCATCGAAGAAGTGGTCCGGGTGCCAGAGCGCCCCTCGGGTCTCGGATGGCTCCCCGACGGCCGCCTCTTGATCGTCTCGATGATGGATTACCGCCTGTGCGTGGTCGAGGGCGGTGAGCTCAGAACCCACGCCGACCTGCGGCCCTACTGCGGAGGCGATCCGAACGACATGGTCGTCGACGCACAGGGACGCGCGTACGTGGGGAACTTCGGCTACGACCTCTTGGCCGGCGAAGACCCGAAGCCGGCCGATCTACTGATGGTCGATCTCGACGGCAAGGTCACCGTTGCCGCGACGGACCTTCAATTCCCGAACGGTACGGTCATCACTCCCGACGGGAGAACTCTCATCGTGGCCGAGACCTTCGCGAGTTGTCTCACAGCGTTCGACGTCGACCCGGCGAGCGGCGCGCTCTCGAACCGGCGCGTGTTCGCTTCGCTGCCCGACCGCACGCCGGACGGAATCTGCCTCGACGCCGAGGGCTGCGTGTGGGCCTCGTGTTTCATGAGCGGTGAGTACCTCCGCGTGCGCGAAGGCGGCGAAATCACGCACCGAATCGATGTCGGCGACGATTGCGGGGTGGCGTGCATGCTGGGCGGCCCCGACGGCCGGACTTTGTTTACGTTGACGGCAGACACCGACGTCGAGCGCTTGGCAAAAAGCGATTCCCGCTGCCGCATTGAAATCTGCACCGCGCCGTCCGAAGCCGCGGGGCTTCCCTAGTGACCCAGTACTTCTGCGGCGTGGATATCGGCGGGACGTTCACCGACTGCGTCGTGATCGACGAAGCGGGCCGGCTCGTCACGTGCAAGTCGCCTTCGACGCCCAAGAACTTCGCCGAAGGCATGCTCGAGGCGTTGCGTCTGGCGGCCGACGAACTCGGTGTCTCTCACGAATCGCTCTGCACCAACATCTCCGTGCTGTCACACGGAACGACGACGGGCACCAACGCGATCATCCAGAAGCGCGGAGCCAAGGTCGGGCTGCTGACCACGAAGGGCCACAACGACGTCATTCACATCATGCGCGGCTCGCGCGGATTGTCCGGCACGGATATCCGCAAGGTCGTACACATCCCCGAAAGCCAGAAGCCCGACCCGATCATTCCGAAGCGCCTGATCCGAGGTGTCTCGGAACGCGTCGATTGCTTTGGAAAAGTCGTCGTCGGCTTGAACGAAGACGAGGTTCGAGAAGGAACGCGAGAACTGATCGCCGCCGGGGTCGATGCGATCGCGGTCTGCTTCCTCTGGTCTTTCCTTCACCCGGACCACGAGCGACGAGCGAAGGAAATCATCGGGGAAGAAGCGCCGGGGCTGTTCGTCACGTGTTCCCACGAACTGGTTCCGAAATGGGGCGAGTACGAGCGCACGACCGCAGTCGCGCTCAACGCGTACATCGGTCCGGTCACCAGCGACTACCTCTCCCGGGTCGACCGAGAGACCAAAGCCATGGGGTACGGTCCACCGCTCCAGATCACGCAGTGCGCGGGTGGAACCATCTCCGTCGACACGGCCATGGACGCTCCGCTCCTGACCCTCGATTCGGGCCCGGTTTCCGGAGTGATGGGGTCTCAGTATCTCGGCCAACTGATCGGGACGCCGAATGTCATCACCGCCGATATGGGCGGTACGTCCTTCGACGTCGGGATCATCTACGACGGCGCACCCGCTTCGTCGTATCGAAGCTTGGTGAACCAGTACGAGTACTACCTGCCGAAAGTCGATATCCAGACCGTGGGGAGCGGCGGCGGGAGCATCGTCCGCCTCGATGAAGTCACCGGCACGCTGCGGGTCGGCCCGGACAGCGCCGGCGCCGACCCGGGGCCCGTGTGCTACGGGCGCGGCGGAACGCGCGCCACGGTCACCGATGCCGACTTGGTCCTCGGCTACCTCGACGCGGAGAACTTCGCGGGCGGGCGGATGCCCCTCGATCGAGACGGGGCCTTCCGTGCGATCGGCGCCCTCGCCGACCAACTGGGCATCGACGTCTACGCCTGCGCAAGCGGAATCGCCCAGATCGCGGAATTCCAGATGGCCGATCTCATCCGCAAGACCACGATTCAGAAAGGTTTCGACCCCAGAGACTTCGTGATCTTCGCGTTCGGCGGCGCGGGACCCGTGCACGCCGGCGTTTTCGCGCGAGAGCTCGGCATCTCGCGCGTCATCGTTCCGCAACGGGAAACCGCTTCGGTCTGGTGCGCCTTCGGCGCGGCTGCCTCGGACATTCTCCACGTCGACGAGAAAGTCGAAATCATGACCACACCGTTCGACGCCCGGCGCATACAGAACAACCTTCTCGAACTGCGCGATCGCGGATCGGCCCAACTGGAAAAGGACGGCATTGCCGCCGCTGAGCAAGCGTTCGCCTTCTCCCTCGACATGCGCCACAAGGGGCAGATCAACGAAGTAGAGATCTTGGTCGAAGCCGACGCTACCGAAGCGATCGACGTCGAAGCGCTCCGCGAAGCCTTCCGACAGCGGTACGAGCTCCTCTACGGCGCCGGCGCCGCGTTGCCCGGTGCGAAACTCGAGATCGTGACGTTCCGATCCCGGGCGACGGCCCCGATGCCGAAACCGGTGCTCCATCCCCAGCCGGAAGGTGCGAAATCGCCCTCCGACGCGTCGCGCCGGGACCCGCGCAGCATCTACTGGGCGGAACTATCGGAAGCGGTCTCGAGCGCCATCTTCGACGGCGCACGTCTCGCCCCGGGAAACGAGATCGCTGGGCCGGCGGTCGTCGAAACCGTGGCGACTTCGGTGGTCGTTCATCCGGGCCAACGGCTTCGTGTCGATCGGTACGGCAATTTCGAAATCCTTTCCGAAGGGGAGCACCACGGATGACCCGCGTGAGCGAACTACCGCCCGAGATGTTCGATGGCATCGGGCACGGCTATGTGCCTCCGAAGGAGCTGCGGGTCCACGAAAGCTTGAAGCTCCACACCCGCTGGGACCGCGAGCTCGATCCCGTCACCTACGAAGTGGTTCGCCACAACTTGTGGAACATCAACGAAGAGCACGGCGCGACGATCCAGCGCATCTCGGGCTCCCCCGTCGCGATGTACGCCCTCGACTTGAATCCCTCGATCCTCACCGAAGACGCGGAGTTCGTGTATTTCGGGCCCTACATGCAGTACATGTCGGGCGTCACCGACACCCAGGTGAAATGGATCCTCGAAAACCGCAGCGAGAACCCCGGCATCCGACCCGGTGACATGTTTCTCGCGAACGATCCCTGGGTCGGGGCCGCGCACCAGCAAGACGTGATGCTGATCTGCCCGATCTTTCACGAGGGCGAGCTCTTCTGCTGGGTGACGAACTGCCTCCACCAATACGATATCGGCGGGATCACACCGGGGAGCTTCTGCCCGTCCGCCGAAAGCGCATTCGATGAAGGCATCTTGATTCCGCCGGTCAAGATCGTCGAGAACGATGTGGTTCGACGCGACATCGAAGAACTCTATCTCCGCTCTTCCCGCAAGCGCGAAATGGTGGCCCTCGATTTTCGCGCGCAACTGGCGGGTAACCTCACGGCGAAGAATCGCGTCCACGCGCTGATCGATCGCTACGGCGCGGGCACCGTAAAAGCCGTCATGAAGAAAGTCATCGACAACGCGGAGACGGCGTTTCTCGCGAAGCTCGACTCGCTTCCCGATGGCGTGTGGCGAGAGCGGACGTACGTCGAAGCGTGTCGCCCAGGAGATCGCCGCACCCACCGCGTGAGTCTCACCCTGCGCAAAGAGGGCCAAAAGCTCATCTTCCAGAACGACGGGACGGCGCCCCAGGACGGCGCGATGAATGCGACGTATTCGGGCTGGCGAGGCTCGCTCATCGTCGCGATCAACGAGCTCTTGTGCTGGGATCAGTATTTCGCCGTCGGCGGCGCGTTGCGGCACATCGAGTTCGATCCGACACCCGGTTCGTTTACCTGCGCTTCCTTCCCGGCTTCCGTCTCGACGGCTCCCACCCAAGCCATGGAGATCTCGCTCTACCCGGCGTACAACGTCCTCTCGAAACTGCTGTACCCGAATCCGGAGCTGCGTCCCGACATCATGTGCATCGGCGGCACGAGCCAGTGGCCGGCCACGATTTTCCGCGGGCAGGATCAATGGGGCGAAGCGTACGGCTACATCCTGATCGACCCGATCGGCGGGGCGATCGGCGCCTTCGCGGGCGGCGACGGTATCAACACCGGCGGGCAGTCTCGGACGCCGATCTGCCAGCTGCCCAATATCGAGCACACGGAACAGACCTTCCCGGTCCTGTTCTTGTACCGGAAGGAATTGCCCGATTCGGGAGGGGCTGGGAAGTTTCGCGGAGGCATGTCCGCGGAAACCTGCTTCATCCCCCACAACGTCGACCGCATCACCCACGACACGCTCTCCTCTGGGAACGCGACACCCACCGCGCCCGGCATCATGGGCGGCTATCCCGCGGTGACGAACGGCTATACGTTCGTCACCCAGAGCGACGTGCAGAACCGCCTCGCCAACCGACGGATGCCCGAGGACGCCGCAGAGCTGTCGGGCAACTCCGTCACCTTGGGATTGCGCGATCAGGACTTCGATCAAAGCCCGGACGATGTGTACGCCGTGCGCTGGAGTGGCGGCGGCGGCTTCGGCGATCCACTCGAGCGCGACGTCGCCCGGGTGCAGGCCGATCTCGATAGCTTTGCCATCTCACCCGAAGCCGCTGAGACGATCTACGGCGCCGTCCTCGACGCTTCGCGCGAGCTCGTCGATGAAGTGGAAACGCAGAAACGTCGCGACGCGCTGCGCGCCGAGCGGATTCGCCACTTCGAGGGCGAGGTGGTGAGAAGGCGCGGCGAGATCCTGGCGCAGGCCAACGAGTTCCTGGCCGCAAAGCGCGACAGCCGAGGCACGTTCTGGGGATGCAGCCGTTGCGATGCGGACCTCGGGCCGCTCGAAGCGAACTACAAAGAACACGCGGCGCAGGAGACCCGAGACGTCGGCGCCAGCAACCCGTTGGTCGGCGATCCGTCGCGTTTTATCGACGACCCGGTGGAGTTCCGTCAGTTCTACTGCCCGGGTTGCGGCTCGCTCCTCGAAAACGAGATCGCCGTGGCGAGCGATCCGATTCTCGCCGACATCGAACTCGCCTTCTAGATCACGCCCCGCTCGCGAAGCTCGCAGAGGCGCGCGTCGTCGAGACCGAGAAGCCCCCGGTAGATCTCGTCGCTGTGTGCTCCGAGCTTCGGACCGACCTCGCGCACGCGACCCGGCGAGGCGGAGAGCTTGGGGAAGACGTTCTGCATCGCGATCGTGTCGCCGTTGTGCATCGGCAATGAAACGATCGCTTCCCGAGCCTCGTAATGCGGGTCCGCGAGCATTTCCGGCGCGCGGAACAAGGTGCCGAACGGGACGGCATGCTCCTCGAGAATGCGCTCGAGCTCTGCGAGATCGCGCTCTTTTGTCCACGCCGCGACCCGTTCGTCGAGCTCCGCCTGTCCTTCCGCGCGCAGCTCGTGTCGACCGAACACGTCGGGTGCTGCGAGCTCGGGCTCGCCCATCGCTTCCGCCAGCCTGCGGAACACCGTGTCTTGATTACCCGCGATGAGGATCAAGCGATCGTCTCGGGTCGGATACACGTTCGAGGGAGCGACCTTCGGGAGGATCGAGCCCGAACGCTCGCGGATGTGTCCCGCGAGTTGGAAGTCGGAGATCAGCGACTCCATCGTCGTCAGAACCGATTCGTAGATGCTGGCGTCGACGACCTGCCCGACGCCGGTGCGCTCCCGATGGTGCACCGCCATCATGGCGCCGAGCGCGGCATGGGTACCCGCCAACGTGTCGCCCAGCGAGGTCCCCGTCCGGCTCGGTACCCGGTCCGGCTCACCGATCAAGTAGCGGAGCCCGCCCATCGCCTCGCCGATCGCCGCGTAGCCCGGGCGTTTTGCGTAGGGCCCGGTCTGACCGAACCCCGAGACACGCACGAAGATCAACGCGGGGTTGATCGCCGAAAGGGTTTCGTAGTCGAGACCCCAACGCTCGAGTGTGCCAGGACGAAAGTTTTCGATGACGATGTCGCAGTGCGCGACCAACGACTTCACCAGCTCCTGCCCTTCGGGCTCTCGCAGGTTCAGGGTGATGGACTTCTTGTTCCGCGCGCACACGTTCCACCAGATCGCCTCACCGCGGTGTCGCGCGGGGCCGTACGCCCGCATCGGGTCCCCGCCCTCGGGTTGCTCCGCTTTGATCACTTCGGCGCCGAAATCCGCCAGTAGTTGCCCGCAGAACGGGCCCGCGAGCATGATTCCGAGTTCGAGCACGCGGAGGTCGGACAACGGGCCGCGGTAAGCGGCCGGATTCGTCTTCGCAATCATGGGCGGTACCTTATACCAGGCCCCGAAAACTGAGAGATTCAATGACGTACGACATCAAGATCGAAGGCGGCATCCTCTACGACGGTGACGGGGGCGAGGGATACCGCGGCGATCTGGGCATCCGGGACGGCCAACTCGTGGCCGTGGGCGACGCTCCGGACTACGCGGAGCAAATCATCGACGCCGATGGCCACGCGGTCTCTCCCGGATTCATCGACCTTCACACGCACTACGACGCGCAGGTGATGTGGGACGGGATGCTCAGCATTTCGCCCTGGCACGGTGTGACCAGCGTGGTGATGGGGAATTGCGGTTTCGGCATCGCTCCGACGCGCACCACTCACCGCGACTTGATCTTGCGCACACTCGAGAACGTCGAAGGCATGGACATCGACGTCCTGTGGCAAGGCCTCGGAGAAGACTGGGGGTTCGAGACCTTCCCCGAATACCTCGACGCGATCGAGGCCCGGGGCAGCGCCATCAACGTCGCGGCCCTCCTCGGTCATACCCCGCTGCGGATGTACGTCATGGGCGAGGAAGCGACGGAACGCGAAGCGACGCCCGACGAAGTCAACGCCATGGCAAAGCTCGTGCGCGAGGGCATGGAGGCCGGCGCGATCGGGTTCGCGACGTCGAAAGCTCCCAATCACGTGGGCTACGACGGCAAGCCCGTCCCGAGCCGCCTGGCTCACTTCGACGAGATTCGCGCACTGTGTCGGGCGATGGGAGAAACCCAGCGCGGCATCGTCATGGCGTCGGTGGGCCGGGGATTGTTCTTCAAAGAGATGGCCATGATCGCTCGGGAAAGCGGGCGGCCCATCTCCTGGGCGGCGCTCCTCGCCGGGATGAGCGGACCGGGTTCGCATCGCAAGATGCTCGACACGGTCGAAACGCAGCAGGCCGACGGCCTCATGATCGTGCCCCAGGTCTTGGGGCGGCCACTCAACTTCGAATTCAATCTGCGCGATCCGTTCCTGTTCGAGAGCCTCGCGTGCTTCGAGGCGTTCGGAAAGCTCCGCTCCGACGCGGACAAGCTCGCGTTCTACGCCGCCCCGGGTCTCCGCGACGCATTTCTCGCGGAAGCCGGCGACGGTCTGCCTCCGTTCAAGGCGCGGTGGTTCGACGCGGAGATCTCCTACCACCCGACGCGCAAGGATCTCGAGGGCCGCCGGCTGAGCGAACTCGCGAGCGAAGCGGGCAACCACGCGTACGACGTGATGATCGAAGTCGGCCGCGAAACCGACCTCGCCGGGCGCTACCGAATGGCCGTGGTGAATACCGACGAGGAGGCCGTCGCGGAGCTCCTTCGGTCCGAGCACACCGTTCTCGGTCTCTCCGATGCGGGCGCTCACGCCAGCCAACTGTGCGATGCCTGTTTCTCGACGGATTTGTTGCAGCGCTGGGTCCGCGAGAAAGGCACTTTGTCCCTCGGCGAAGCGGTGCGTCACCTGACGAGCCGCCCGGCGGATCTCTACGGCATCACCGATCGGGGTCGGCTGCGCGAGGGTCTCGCGGCCGATGTCACGATCTTTGATCCGGAAACCGTCGGTGCGAGTCCGCTGCGGCGGGTGGCCGACCTGCCGGGCGGTGCCGAGCGCATCGTGTCCGACGCGTTCGGCATTCGGGCCGTGCTGTGCAATGGCCAGATCGTCCGACGAGACGGGCAGGACACGCTTCCGCCTGGCGAGCGCCCCGGCAGTGTCCTCCGCGGCGGCGTCGCGCATCGATGAAGGAAAGCCACCTCGAGCTCGGCGTCTTCGCCCCGACCATCGGCCGTATGCCGCCCGTCGGTCCGTGTTCGTTTCAGCTCGTTTCCGAGGTCGAGCAGCGGAGCCCCGTCGATTGGGAAACGAATCGGCGTATCGCGCTGCTTCTCGAGACCTCCGGCCTCGAGATCTTCTTTCAAGCCCAGCGCGGTGGCGCCGGTTTCGGACCGAACCGGTTTTGGAGCCACTCCCTCGACTCGTTCTCCGTCGCCGCCGGCCTCGCCGCGCTGACAGAGCGCATCCGCATCATGTCGACGGTGCATACGGCGTTTTATCACCCGGCCCTCATCGCGCGTACGGCCGCGACGCTCGCCCAGATGGCCGGCCCCCGCTGGATGCTGAACCTCGTCTCCGGCTGGGTGCGCAACGATTTCGACATGCTCGGCATCCCGTTCGAGGAACACGAGGTCCGCTACCGACGTACGGAGGAGTTCGCGACGCTGCTCAAGCGCTTCTGGACCGAGGACTTCTTCGATTTTGAAGGCGAGTTCTACGCCGTGACCGGCGGTGTCTGCGAACCCAAACCGAGCCCCCTCCCCTGCCTGGTGAACGCCGGCGGCTCACCGGCGGCGAAGGACTTCGTCGTGCGGCACTGCGACTGGTACTTCATCGGGTCCGCGGACCCCGAGCAGTCGCGCAAGGAGATCGCCGAGGTTCGGTCGCGCGCGGAAGTGGCGGGACGCGAAATCCGGTTCATCACCTACATCTTCACGCTCTGCCGCAGCAGCGAAACGGAATGCGAGCGCGAGCTCGCCGAGATCCGAGGCCACCAAGACAGTCTGGCGGCGACACAACTCCTCGAGGAGATGTCGGGCCAGACGATCGGTACCATGGCACTCAACTTTCCCGAAGGGGTGACGCGAGAACAGATCATCGACGGTATGGTCATCGGTGTGGGCAGCGCGAAACACATCGGCACGCCGAAGCAGGTCGCCGAGCAGCTGGCGCTCCTTCAGGACGTCGGTTTCGACGCGGTGGTCACCGCGTTTCGCCACTCCGAAGAGGAACTCGCGGCGTACGCCCGCGAGGTGGTTCCACTGCTGGAAGACATGGGCGTTCGTCGCCGGACATCCACAACGTAGAGCGAGGAGAAGATGGAAAAGAAGATCCCGGTCAAGATTCAACCGCTCGAGGCGGCTGCCTTCAAGCCCTACGGAAGCGTCGTGGAAGACGACACGCTGGGCTTCCCGGCGACGGAACTCGGCCGCGTCGGGCTCGAGCGTCTGCGGATCAAGTACCGACCGGACGCGGATATCGTGGATCAGCTCGCGATCCATTTCACCTACAACCAAACCTTCATTCCGGTGCGGGGCTCGATGGTGCTGATTGTGGCGCCCCCTCCGACCAATCGAGAGGAGGGGGAACGCGACGGGCCGGACGCGTACGAGCTCGACTACGCTCAAGTCGCGGCCTTCTCGATCGGCCCGGGCCAGGTCGCGTTCATCGAGAAAGGCACCTGGCACAACGTGATGACGCTCGAGCCCGAATGCCAGTTCGTCAACGTCACGCGCAAGAACGACGGCGAAGGCATCTCTCCCGCGGAAGAGCTCGAGGGCAAGATCGCTGCCGCGAACGCCGTGCGCGACTACGTTGAATTTGTCGATGTGCGCAAGCGAGACAACTGCGTCATCGAGCTCCACGTCTAAGAAGGCCCCGCGATGACCGATCAGCTCATTTCAGCCGATTCCCACATGTGCGAGCCGCCGGATCTGTGGACCCAGCGGATCGACAAACCCTTCCGCGACCGCGCTCCGCGGATCCTCGCGAACCCGAAAGGCCTGACCGGCTCGTTCTTCGTGTGCGAGGACCTCCCGCCCTTCCGGGTGTCGGGCGCGTTCGCGGCCGGAAAGACCTTCGATAAGGCGTTCATGGAAGCCGGGATGGAGGACGCCTTGCCCGGCGGCTGGGATCCCACGGCGCGCCTTCGCGATATGGACGAGGACGGCATCGTGGCGGAGGTGCTCTACACGACGTGCGGGTTCGTCTTGTTCTGGGTCGAAGACGCGGCGTTCCAGGACGCGTGCTTCCGCGCGTACAACGACTGGCTCGCCGAGTTCGTGAGCCACGATCCGAAACGCTTCTACGGGCTCGGACTGATCTCGCTCATCGACGTCGAGCGCGCGACGCGCGAGCTCGAACGCTGCAAGAAAGCCGGCCTCTCCGGCGCCATGATCTGGGCGAAGCCGCCGGACGACAGGCCCTACAGCGCCCCGGAATACGATCGCTTCTGGGCTGCGGCGCAGAGCCTCGAGATGCCGCTCTCGCTCCACACTCTCACCGGCAAGGGCAAAGAGAGCCAGCAGGATGAATCCGCCGGAGTCGCCGAGATCTACGCCCGCATGGTCCTTCGCCCGGGTGAGATTCAGCACTCGTTTCTCACGCTGGTGTTCGGAGGCGTGCTCGAGCGGTTCCCGGAGCTCCGCTTTGTCTCGGCGGAAGGCGACGTCGCCTGGATTCCTCACATTCTCGAACGCGCCGACAAATACGCGCGTCGCTTCGGGAAAGGCTACGACGCGGGCCCGTTGTCGCTCACGCCCACCGAATACTTCAGGCGCCAGTTCTACGCGTGCTTTATCGACGATCCGCTGGGACTCGCGATCTACCACTACTCGGGCGTCGCGGAAAACCTGATGTGGTCGACGGACTACCCGCACCAAGCCTCGACGTTTCCCCAGTCGCTCAAGTTCGTCGACGAGAAATTCAGCGGCGTGCCCCCCGCTGACCGCAAGAAGATCGTCTGCGAGAACGCAGCGAAGCTCTACGGAATCGAGCTCGCCACGTAGACCGATCGCTCGCAGAAAAAGGCACGCGCTGCGGCTCCGCCTGTCAGCGAGAAAGGCTTGCGCTGTGGCTCCGTCTGTCATCAAATACGGGGTCGCAAGCGGCCTCAATGTCCTGGAGCCGCGGTTAGGAGTCTCTCGTGGCGGTTGACCAGTTTCGCATCGGCGTTTTCCAGCCTCTCAACGACCGACCCTCGGGCGATCCGGCGGTCGTCGCCAAGCGAGCGGAGGAGCTCGGCTTTTCGTCTTACTGGGCGCCGGAGCACACCGTCATTCCGGTGGGCTCCGCCGATATTTATCCGGGGAAACAAGCCGACGAGCCGCCGCCGGAATACCTGTTCAAGATGCCCGACCCGTTCATCGCACTCACTCGCGCTTCGGCTGTCACGACGAAGATCGAGCTCGGCACCGGCGTATGCCTCATCCCCGAACGCAACCCGCTCCTCACGGCGAAAGAAGTGGCGTCCCTCGACCACTATTCCGGAGGTCGCTTCCTGTTCGGGATCGGGGCCGGCTGGAACGAGCCCGAGTGCACGGTGATGGGCGGCGATTTCCCGCATCGGTGGACCCAGGCGCAAGACGCGATCCTCGCCATGAAAGAGCTGTGGACGAAGGACGAGGCCGCGTACGACGGCAAGTACGTGAAGTTCCCGCCGGTGATCTGCAAACCCGCTCCCGCCCGCAAGCCGCACCCGCCGGTCCTGCTCGGAAGCATCGGTTCGCCGTTCGTGCTGAAGCGCGTCGTCGCGTGGGGCGACGGGTGGTTGCCCTTCAGCACCGATCCGTCGGAAATGGCAAAGGGCCGCGAGGAACTCACCGCGATGGCGAAGGCAGCCGGCCGCGACCCGGCGTCGATCGACGTCACGTGCTTTTCGCCCGAGGGTTTTTTCCGCAAGGCGTCCGAGGTGGCGGAGCTCAAGAAGACGGGCTCGAACGGTTGTGTCCTGTGGCTCAGCGCGAAGGACGAGAAGAGCGTCTTGGCCGAGCTCGAGGATCTCGCCGCGGAGCTTCTCTGAATGGCCCGAAAGACCGCGAAGCAGCTCGTCGAGGAGGCGGATGCCGCCGTCAAGAGCGTGACCCCTGCCGAGGCCCAAGCCGCCGCCAAACAGGGCGCGCTTGTGGTCGACTTGCGAGACATTCGAGAACGCGTCCGAGAGGGCTTCATCCCCGGCTCGTACCACGCGCCGCGGGGAATGCTCGAATTCTGGGTCTGTCCGGAAAGTCCGTACCACAAACCGGTGTTCGCCGAGGACCGCGAGTTCGTCTTCTTCTGCGCGAGTGGCTGGCGTTCGGCGCTCGCGGCGAAGACCGCGCAGGAAATGGGCGTACCGAAGGTGAGCCACCTCGCGGGCGGATTCACGGCTTGGCGGGAGTCCGGTGCCGACGTTTTGAAAACCGATGACGGTAAGGAGCCGCGCGAATGACGACCCCCAACGTACTGTCCGGCCTCAAGGTCCTCGATTTGACCCGCGCCCTCGCCGGCCCGAGCTGCACGCGCATGCTCGCGGAGATGGGCGCCGACGTCATCAAAGTCGAAGCGGGCCCGGGTGGCGACATGGTGCGCGGCATGTCGAAGATCGGTTCCGAGCGGAGCCTCTACTACATCCAGCAGAACCTGAACAAGAAAAGCGTCTGCGTGAATTTCCACGACGCGGACGGGCTCGCGTTGGTGAAAGAGCTCGTGGCGCACGTCGACGTGGTCGTCGAGAACTACAAGCCCGGTGTCATGGCCGACATGGGGATGAGCTACGACGAGCTCAAAGCGATCAAACCCGACATCATCCTGTGTTCGATCTCGGCGCTGGGTCAAAGCGGCCCCCTCGCGTCGAAACCCGGCTACGACTACATCGCCCAGGCCTACTCGGGCGTCACGTCGATGATCGGCGACCCGAACGAGCCGCCCTACATCCCGGCCGTCGGTCTCGGAGACGTCAGCACCGGGATCACCGCTTCCGTGGGAGTCTTGGCCGCTCTGCGCCATCGCGACCAGACGGGAGAAGGACAGCACATCGACATCGGTCTGCTCGACGTCTACTACCAGTATCACGAAGTGAACGTCCACCAAGCCAGTGCGAGCAACGGCAAGATCAAGCCCACGCGCTCAGGGCGCCACGTGAGCTACGTCGCACCGGCGGGCATCTTCCAGGGCACCGGTGGATCCGCAATGATCATGGGCTTCCTCCACCACTGGAAAGACCTGTGTGCCGCGATGGAGCGTCCGGACTTGGTCGAGCACGAGATCTTCGGCAACGACATGAAACGCCTCGAGCACCGCGACGAGATGGTCGAGATCATCGAGTCGTGGCTCAAGACCTTCCCCGACGTGAACTCGGCGATCGCGAAGATGGAGTCGCACGGCGTCCCCTGCGCTCCGGTGTTGACGGTCGAAGAGACGCTTACGCACCCGCACTTCCGGGAGCGCGGCACGGTGCGCCGCATAAAGGACCCGATCGCCGGCGAGTTCGACATCCCGGGCCATCCGATTCGCTTCTCGGGTTTCCCGGATGATCCGGGGTATGTCGCGCCGACGCTCGGCCAGCACAATGGCGAAGTGCTGAAAGGGGTTCTTGGCAAAAGCGACGCTGAAATCGAAGCCCTCGCCCAGCGCGGCACCCTCATCGAGGGAGAGTTCTAGGCGCCGAGGAGCTCCCGCGCCGCGGCGACCACTCGCGCGGGCGCGAGCTGCGTCATGCAGCGGTGGTCGATGGGACACCGTTTCCGGTGACACGGGCTGCAGGGAAATTCTTCCCGGAGGACGCGTTGCCGTTCTAGCAGATGCGCGGTGTGTCGCTGATCGGTCGGGCCGATCACGCACACGACCGGGCGCGACAGAGCCACCGCGATGTGACGCGGTCCCGTGTCGTTCGTCAGCAACAGCCTCGCGTCGGCGAGCAGAGCGACCAAATCGGCGAGGCCGGAGGAAGCCCCTCCCAGGCGGATCGGTTCCGAGTGGGCCTCGTCCGCGATGGCCCGCGCGATCGCTTCTTCACCGGGGCCGGGCGCCAAAACCGCGCGTAGTCCCAGCTCCTTTTCCATCCTGTCGCACGCGCTCGCGAAGTGTTCCGGCGGCCACAGTTTGCTCGCGCCGAAACTCGCTCCCGGGGTCACCACGACGTAGTCCGTGCCGGGACCAAGGCCCGCCGCCGCTAGGCGCGAACGCACGCGCTCGCGTGCGCCCGGGTCGACATGGAGCTCCATCGTTTCGCCCGCGTCGTCGCAACCGAGCGCGCGCGTAATGCGCAGAAAACGCTCGATCATGGAGATCGGCACCCGGCGTCCGTTTTCATCGCGGGGCGGCGGTAGAGCTTGCGTCAGCAACGCGCGGCGGAGGGGTTCTCGCGCATAGCCCACGCGTACCGGAATGCCGGCCAGCGCGGGGAGGAGCGCGGCACGGGTCGAGTCCGGAAAACAGACCGCTGCATCGAAGTTCGCTTCGGCGAGAGAAGCAGCCGCCTGCCTCTGCGCGCGAATCCCGCGCTCCGGTGCGGGCTCAAATCGATCGACGTGTGGATGCCCCTCGAGAAGCGGTGCGAGGTAGGCCCTCCCCGAAACGACGAGTTGCCCCACCCCGCTCTGCCGCAAAGCCCGAAGCGCAGGTGTCATCATGACGGCGTCGCCGACCCAGTTCGGCGACCGAACCCAGACCTTTGAGCCGGCGAGATCCATGGGCGACGACGCGTCGTATCGCCTAGAGGAAGTATTCCTCGCGCTCTTCGGCCAGCTCGATCTCGGCCTCGGGGTTTTCGACCAACCCCTCGATCCACCAGTTCGCGCTGTGGTAGAGGCAAGTCACTTCCCGGCACTCGTGACTGGCGTCGAAGCGATCGAGAAGACCGGCGAGCGAATCACCGGTCGCGCGCGCCTCTTCATCGCCGCGATAAGCCGTACGGCTACCGACGCGCGCTTTCTCGACCCCGCGGTGCGCCGGGCAGTTGAAGAGTCCGGTGGGCGTCAGCACCTGTCGCAGAGCCTGCATGTGGCAGGTCTTCGGTTGGCGCGTCGCCTCTTGCCAATTGCCTTCTTCGAGGAGCCGCAAGTTCGTGCTCTCGTAGACGTCGAACCCGTCACCGGCGAGCTCTTTCGCCGAATCGACCGCCTCCCGAATCCGCTTCACGACGGCACTCAGCTCGCGCTTCGATTTATCGGGGTCCATCACCTCGGCGCCATCGTCCTGTCTTTCGAGGACGGGCTTGAACGCGATGTAATCGAACTGGTACTGCTTCGCACGCTCGGCAGCGAGACGAATCTCGTGAATGTTCTCGTGCAGCTCGTTGTCTTCGCGCGTCGCACCGCCCCACACGATGATGTAGCTGAAGCCGACGCGTACGTTGGGGTTGCGTTCCTTCAACTGCGGGATCCACTCGCACACCGCGTCGAGGTCCCACTTCTTGTTCACGGGGTTGTGCATCGCGACGAAGAGCTCGTTGCTTCCGGAGTCGAGTGAGAGGCGGATCCAGTCGGGCGCCTTCATGTACTGAATCGCCTCGAGCAAACGGTCGCCCCGGCTTCCGTTCGACACGATCGAGACCTGGAGATCGAGCTCCTTCAGGAACTTCACGAAATCCGGGAAGCGCGGATACAGGGTCGGCTCGCCTCCGCCGATCAAGATGACCGAACGCAGCCCGCGCTTCGCCATCCACTCGATCGATTCGCGGAGCTCCGCTTCTTGGTGCTTGTTCTTCGTGTTGAGGATGTCCCAGTCGATGCAGTGGGTGCACCGGTAGTTGCACGCCGTGGTGAGGTCGAGGTTGATCGAGATCGGCGAAAGCTCGGGCGGCGGGGGCTCTTTCTCGCCGCGTGCCCGCGCGTCTGCGACGGCGCGCCGCCAGTTCACGTACGTCTGGACCTGGCCCGCGGCGCTCGGCTGCCTGAGTTTGCCGGTGAAATCGTGGATCGCGTGAGTCAAGTGGACTTCCTCTTCCCTGTGGTGCCAACGGCTTCGCGAAAGGCTCCGACGAGGTCCTCGAGCATCTGTACACGCGCCACGAGCTCGAGGGGCGTCGTGACGCGTTGCGACATGTGCGGTTCGGGGTCTGGGGGAAGGCCGCCCATCTGGCGTCGCAACCAATCGACGAAGAGTCTCATCCGCGTCGCGAGGGGGTCTGCCATCGCCACACGACGCTCTCCGTCGCGGAAGAACATAGAGTAATCAGCCATCTCCACCAGACGCTCCGCCCTTCGGCGATTGAGGGCGTAGCCCGCTCGCCGCGGCTGCTCCCGCTGGCGGACCAAGTCGACCCGGCAAACGACCCGGAAATCTCCCCGAAGGAAATCGAAGCGAACGGTCACCGCCGGGTCACCACGCTCCTCGAAAGAGGCAAACGTGGCTTTTTCAACACGATCCTGCTGTCTTGAGCCTGCCGCGGGAACCCAGGATTGGAGCAGACTCAACGGGTGGGAAAGTGAATCGACAAGCATCGACTCCCCGGCGCTGCTGGGCGAGAGGCGCATGGAGAAGTGCTCGGGCTTCTCGTCGAGCGCCCCGGGGTGTAGCGCCGAGAAAGCGGGCAGCGTGTCGGGCCACTGGCAGTTCTCGACGAGAAGGAGTCCGCGCTCCTGGAAAGACGCGACGCACCCGCGCGCGGTAACCGCGGGCGAGTCGCCCCATACCAACGGCTTCTCGCACAACGCGTTGAGCCCCGCTGCCGCAGCCAGCCCGAGAAATCGCGCGTGTGTCTCCGGCGGCGACAGAATGGCTACGGCGTCGAGCTGTGACTCGGCCAGAAAGGGTTCGACGGCGTGGAAGCCGCGCGCAGCAACTCCGTGAGCCCGGAGTTCCGCATCGGCGGGCTCCACCGAATCGGGCTTGGAACACAGGAACGCGGGAACGACCGCACCGGCGGCGCTGAGTTCGCGTGCGACGAACGGCCCCAGCCCCTGTCGCAACCGGCGGGGGCCGATCAAACCGATCCGCGGAGCGCTCACAGGCCGATCGACGAGTTCAACGGGTCGAGTCCGAGGGACATCGGCAAACAGGTTAGCGGCGGCGCGACGGGCGTCGCGCGGTACCCCTAGTCAAGCGCTCGCAGGTGAGCCGTCAGCGCTTCGCAGACGTCGCCGGCCGCTTCGAGACACGCGGCGTGACCGGCTGGCACTTCGACGAAGCGACCTTTCGGCAACCCGTCGGCGACACGCCGGGCATCGGGGGTCAGCAGGTCTTCCTTCGCGCCCACGACCAGCACCGGGACTTCGATCTTTGCGAGATCCGCCGCGCGCGTTCCGGACCACGCGGCGATCCCCGCGGCGTAGCGCCCGAGAACCGCGCCTGTCGTACAGCGCAACATGGCGGCCAGGCCCCGCTCCGTCCGCTCACGTCGCTCGGTTTCTGCGAGCCACGCCTCCGAAAAGAGCCAGGGCAACAGCGTGCCAGCTGCGGCGTCGCTCGACGCTTCGTCGACGATTCGGCTCCAAGCGGCGAGGACGGCGCGAAGTCGGTGAGAAGCGGTCACGAAGGGCGTAATCAACGCGAGCGACGCCACCCGGTCTGGCGCGGACAAGGCCGCTTCGATGGCCGTGGCTGCCCCGAGACTCGCACCGACGAGATGAACGGGGGTATCCGCCAAGGCGAGCGCGTCCGAGGCAGAAGTCGAGACGTCGTAGCTCTCCGTTTCCGGAGCGCTCGAGGCTCCGATTCCGCGCGGATGGACGACCCGCACCGTGAACTCCGAGGCGAGCGCGTCGGTCTGCGGAGCAAACGAACTCGCGTCGCTCCCAAAGCCGGGCAAGAACAGCACCGGTTGCCCAGATCCCGCGCTGGGGACTTCGAGCTTCACCCCGTCAGCGACCGGAACTCGTTCGTCGTTTTGCGAGGCCGCCTCGACGTCCTCCTTCGTGATGCGGCCGCCGGGGCCGGTCCCCGTCACGGAGGACAACTCGATGGCCATCTTGCGAGCCAGCGTTCGCGCGGCGGGCGTGGCCGGCCCGCCGCGACTGCCCGACGCGCGCGTCGGGGCCGGCGTATCGGCGGCGGCCGCGTCCGCGGGTTCCGTCCCGGCGGAACCGACGGGCTCCGGTCGGTGGTGGTCGGCGTGGAACGCCTCGGGATCGAAGGGGCTGTCCTGGCTCTCGGTCAGCGCGGCGAGGAGCGATCCGCAGGGCACCGTCTCGTCCGGTTCGACGTAGATGTGGCGCAGCACACCGGAACCGGTCGCTTCGATCTCGACCTCGGCTTTTTCCGACTCGATGACGAGGACGATGTCGCCCTTGGCGACGGCGGAACCGAGAGGGACCGGCCAGGCAATCACGCGCCCCTCTTCCATCGACATGCCCAGCTTGGGCATCGCAATCGGTGTGTCCGGCATCTAGAACAAGCCGCGCGCCGCTTCGAGCACGCGCTCGGTCGACGGCATGTACGCGTCTTCCAAGACGCTGCTGAAAGGAACCGGCGTGTGCGGCGCCGTGACGCGTTTCACGGGCGCATTCAGATAGTCGAACCCTTGGTCGACGCAGAGCGCAGCGATGTCGCTCGCGATGCCGCAGCGCGGAGTCGCTTCGTCGATCACCACCACCGCACCGGTCTTCTCGAGGCTCGACAGGATCGCGTCTTCGTCGAGCGGCTGAAGCGACCGCAAGTCGATGACTTCCGCGCTCTTTCCGTCGGCCGCGAGGTGATCCGCCGCGGACAACGCGGTCTTCACGGTCGCTCCGAAACCGATGAGCGTCAGGTCGCTGCCTTCGCGCACGACGTTCGCACGACCGAGCGGAACCTCGTAGTCGCCCTCGGGCACTTCACCGCGTTCGTTCAGGACACCTTTCGCTTCGCAG
This sequence comes from Myxococcota bacterium, assembly GCA_965223705.1. Taxonomy (GTDB): domain Bacteria; phylum Myxococcota_A; class UBA9160; order UBA9160; family UBA6930; genus UBA6930. The sequence goes on from OZ245015.1 coordinate 2,975,571, forward strand.
AAGATCACCGGATCGTCGTCGCGAATCGCGGCGAGCAGCAGCCCCTTTGCGTCGGCCGCATTGCTGGGGATCACCGTCTTGAGCCCGGGGATGCCGGTCGTGATCCAGTAGAGCGACTGCGAGTGCTGTGCCGCCGCGCGCATGCCCGCGCCGGAAACCGTGCGGACCGTGAGCGGCACCTTCGCCTTGCCGCCGAACATGTAGCGGAGCTTCGCCGCCTGATTGAGCAGCGGATCGAGGCAGACGCCGATGAAGTCGCAGAACATGAGCTCCGCTACGGGCCGCATCCCCGTAGTCGCCGCCCCGACCGCGGTCCCGAGCAGTCCCATCTCGCTGATCGGTGTGTCGAGCACGCGGTCCGGCCCGAAGGTCTTGACGAGCCCTTTGGTCACGCCCAGGACGCCGCCCATTTCGTCTAGATCTCCGCCTTCGCGGCCCCCGCCTCCGACCACGTCTTCGCCCATCAGGATGACGTCCGGGTCGGTCTCCATCGCAATCCGAAGAGCTTCGTTGATTGCCTGCATCGTCGAGAGTTTTCGGGACATGATCAAACGCTCACGTAAACGTCGGTCAGGACGTCACCCGGTTCGGGCTGGGGTGCGGCCTCGGCGGCCGCGACGGCGTCTTCGATTTCCTTCTCCACCGCGCCGTCGATCTCTCGGAGCTCATCGCTCGTCAGCCCGAACTCGGAGACGGCGCGATCTTCGAAACGCTCGAGCGGGTCGCGCTTCTGCTTCCATTCCTCCGTTTCCTCTTTGGTGCGGTACTTCATCGTGTCGCCGACGTAATGGCCGTAGAAACGGTACGTCTTGCACTCGAGAAGCGTCGGGCCGTGGCCGGCGCGCGCCAGCCGAATGGCTTCGCCCGCTTTCTCGTACACGTCGAAGAAATCCATGCCGTCGGCGATCTCGCTGCGCATGGCATAGGACTCGGCACGCACCGCGATGTCTTTCACGGGAACCACGAACTCCGTGGGCGTGAACTCGCCGTACCCGTTGTTTTCGAGGACGTACACCACCGGGAGCTTCCAGTTCGACGCCATGTTGAGCGATTCGTGGAACTGGCCCTGGTTGCTCGCGCCGTCGCCGAAGAAACCCACCGACACGTTGCCGTTCTTCTTGAGCTTGGCTGTCAGCCCGGCACCGGTGGCGAGCGGAATACCGGACCCGACGATGCCGTTCGCGCCGAGCATGCCTTTGTCGACATCCGCGATGTGCATCGATCCACCCTTGCCCTTGCACACGCCGGTGCTGCGGCCGAAGAGCTCGGCCATCATGCCGCCGACATCGACGCCCTTGGCGATGCAGTGGCCGTGGCCGCGGTGCGTCGAGCCGACGAAATCGTCGTCGCTCAAGTGAGCACACACACCGGTCGCGACGGCTTCTTCCCCGGCGTAGAGGTGGAGAAAACCGGCCAGCTTACCGGCCACCACGAGATCGTTGAGCTTTTCCTCGAAGACGCGGATGGTCCGCATCTTCCGGTAGACGCTTCGCAGGTCGTCGGGGGTCAGGTCCAAGGGTCACCTCACTTTCGGCGACCATTCTGCCACCGTCGGAACCCCGGTGGAAGGGCTGCTAGGGTACGGCTTCGTGGCATCGCCTACGCAACACTTCCGTCTGACGGGCGCCCCGAACTTCCGAGATGCCGGCGGGCAACGGATTTCGAGGGGACGCGTGCGGGAACGCGCGCTCCTGCGCTCAAGCCACTTGGCGAACATCTCGGAGGCGGAGCGCGAACACATCGCAGGGCTTTCCATCGGCCTGGTCTGCGATCTTCGCCTGGCCGACGAACGAGAAGTACATCCGAACCGGGTGGATCCGGTCACTCACTCGCGAACCGAGCATTTCGACATCATGCCGGGTAGCGCCGACGGGTTTCGCGAAGAGATCATGGCGGGCGTCCTCGAGCCGGCGAGTTCCCGGAGATTCATGTTGGAGATCTACCGAGAGCTCGCGAGGGACTACACAGAGCACTACGCGCGGGCGTTGCGCCTCGCCGTGGAGTCGCCCGAGGGCCCCGTCCTGGTCCATTGTGCGGCGGGCAAAGATCGAACGGGCTGGGGCATCGCGATTTTTCAACGGGTGCTCGGCGTCTCACTGGAAGACATCCGTCGAGACTATCTACTCTCTGCCGACCGTTTTCCGATCGACTTGGAGATTGCAAACAGCCAACGCGAGTGGCGAGAAAAAGGGGCTCCGGAGGTATCGGCGGAAGCCCTCTACCCGTTGTACGGGATCGACATCGCGTACCTCGAAGCGGCGTTCGCGGAGGCGACGGCCCTGGCCGGGTCCCTCGAGGGCTACCTACGGGAAGCGCTCGGAGTCACGCCTGAGCTACACGAGGCACTTGTCGCGCGTTTCGCGGATCGGGACTAGTCGAGGAAAAACGCCGCGTCAAAGGATACGGCGCCGGGGCCCAGCAACAGAATCAATCCGCAGATCACCGCGAGGTTGATGGTGTACTCCGCGCCCGGCGGATCGTTCGTGATCAGATAGCCGGCGCCTCGGTGCCCGAGCCGCGCCGCAATCACCATGGTCCCGATCAAGAGGGCACACGCGGGACGGGTAAACAAACCCAGGGTAAGGAGCGTTCCACCGACAATTTCGGACAGCATCGCGATCCGCGCCTGCACGTCGGGCATGGGTACGCCGAGCTCGTCGAGCCAGGCGACGAAGCCGTCCATGTCTCCCGTGCCCACGAGACCGAGCTTGCCCAGGCCGTGGACGATGAAACAGATTCCGATAAACAGCCGAGTCAGCAGGAGTCCGACGTCGAGCGCCCAGCCGGGACGGTCGAGGAGCAAACTGGCGAGATCCACGTGGCCTCCTTCTTCCAGGCCGTCTGCATTTGGCCCGAGGCGCGGCCCAGTATACCCTCAGCCGGCGTTCATCTCGTGGCGGAGCAGAAATGACTTGGAACTTCGGTGACATCCTCGAAGGCCTCGAGGCAGGAATCCCGGCCGACGCGCCGGCGTTGGTCCACGGAGACCGGCGCGTATCGTGGGGCGATTTCGCTCGCCACACGAACAACCTCGCGCAGGCCCTCGCTTCCCGGGGCGTCGGCGCCGACGACAAGGTCGGCTTCTACATGCGCAACAGCGAGGCCTACCCCGAGGCGCTGGCCGCCGCGTTCAAAGCGCGCAACGTGCACGTGAACGTCAACTTTCGCTACCGCGACCGCGAGCTCGCCTACATCCTCGACAATTCCGACGCCAAGGCGGTCTTCTACGACGAAGAGTTCCAGCCGGAAGTCGAGAAGCTCCGCGACCGGCTGCCGGACGTCGCTCATTGGATCCAGGTGGGCGGAACCGCCCCTGACTTCGCCGAGTCCTTCGAGGCCTTGCGCGAGAGCGGCGACGGAACGCCGCTCGGAATCGACCGCTCGGGCGAAGATCTCCTCTTCATCTACACGGGTGGAACGACGGGCATGCCGAAAGGCGTCATGTGGCGCGCCGAGGATCTGTGGTTCGCCCTGGGCGGCGGGGCCAACATCCCCGCGAACCGCGGTGAGATGCCGCCCACCCCGGGCGCTCACATCGCGAACGTCCTGCGGGCGGGCCCGGGCGGGCGCCAGATTCCCTGCTGCCCGCTGATGCACGGCACGGGGCTCTTCACGGCGGTCAATACGCTGCTGGCGGGCGGCTGCGTGATCACACTGACCGGCCGTGGGTTCGATGCGGCGGAAGCCTTCGATACCGTCGAGCGCGAGCGCGCCGATTCGATGGTCATCGTCGGCGACGCGTTCGCGAAGCCCATGCAAAACGCGCTCGACGCCGAGCCCGATCGCTGGGACATCTCGTCGCTCAAAGTGATCGTGTCGTCGGGCGTGATGTGGAGCCGCGACGTCAAGCAGGCGCTCCTGAAACACCACGACCGGATGATGCTCGTCGACCTCTTCGGCTCTTCCGAAGCGATCGGTTTTGGCACGTCGATCACGACCGCAAAAGGCGAGTCGCGCACCGCGAAGTTCCAGATCGGGGAGCGCTGCAAGGTCTTTACGGAAGACCACCGGGAAGTCGAGCCGGGGAGCGAGGAGCGCGGTTTCATCGCGCGCTGCGGCCCGATCCCCATGGGCTACTACAAAGACGAAGAGAAATCGGCCAAGACCTTCCCGACGATCAACGGCGTTCGGTACTCGATCCCCGGCGATTGGTGCACCGTCGCGGCCGACGGCACCCTGACCCTCCTCGGGCGCGGCAGCAATTGCATCAACTCCGCCGGCGAGAAGATCTACCCCGAAGAAGTCGAAGAGACGCTGAAAACCCACGATGCCGTCGAGGACGCCCTCGTTGTGGGCGTCGCCGACGAGAAGTGGGGGCAAGCTGTCGTCGCGGTCGTCCAGCTCGCGTCGGGAAACGCTCTCGACGAAGACGCGCTGCGCGACTTCGTACGCGGACAACTCGCGGGCTACAAGACCCCGAAGCGCGTGTTCGCGGTGGAGAAGATGTTCCGCGCGCCGAACGGCAAGGCCGACTACAAGTCGGCCGCCGCCCACGCGGCGGAAGCCTACGGGGCCTAGCGGGGCTAGTTGAAGCGGACGACGGCAGTTCCCGGCGTCGTCTTCTTCCCTTCCTCGTTTTCCGTCCAGACGGAAAGCTCAGCCAGCTTTTCGCCGCCCTCTTCCCACTTCTTGGTCACGAGCCCTTTGCAGATGATCGGTTGATCGGGCATGTCCATGCCGCGGTACTGACACGCGAGCTTGCGCACCTGCCCGTTGTGACCGAGCCAGTTCGAGACGAGCTCGCCCAGCGCCGCGTACTTGAAGCGACCGTGCACGATGATCGAGCCGATCTCCTTCGCCTGGGGGAACGCGAAATCGTGGTGCAGCGGGTTGAAGTCACCGCCGCCGGCCGCGTACTTCACCAGCTGCGTGACGCCCGGCTTCTTGTGAAGTTCCGGAAGTTCGCTGCCCTCTTCGATGCCGTCCCATGTGACTGCCATATCGCGCGCCCCTAGTAGTGGATGACTTGGCCGCGCTGAACGGCGGCCACGTTGCCGGTGGCTTGGTTCGTATAGGTCGTCTCGGTGGTGATGATGAGCATCTTCCCGATCGCCTTGCTCTCGCGAACGTCGAGCGCCGTGATCTTCGTGACGACGCTGAGCGAGTCACCCGCGCACAGCTGCTCGAAGTACTCGGTTTCCGTGCCCCCGTCGAGGACGCCCGGGAGACCGTGCTTCACCACGGGTTGGCCTTCGCTCGGGCCCGAGAACGTATCGCTCGAACGGCCGGGGATGAAAATCGCCGTGCCGAGGTAGGTCGGCGGCGCGGGCAAGCTGCGATAGCCCGCCTTTTTTGCGGCCTCGACGTCGAAATAGACCGGGTCCGTGTATCCGACACCCCGCGCGAAACCGCGCACGCTCGTGGTGGTCAATTCGAAGGTCCAGGGCGGCGACTCTTTGCCGATCTGTGCCTTCATCTCTTCGGTGAGTTCGAACTCTTTCGCCATTGGCTCCTCCCTCGACCCGCGTACCTTACCCCGCTACCAGCCTTCCATTCCACCCGCGACGTTGAGCGAGATTCCCGAGACGTTTTCCGCACCAGCCAGGTAGACGACGGCCTGGGCGATGTCTTCGGGAGTCTGCTCTCGACCCAGCGGGATGAACTGGCCGATGGCATTGTCGAACGCGTCCCGCCCGGCCTTCCCGACGGGCTCGCCCATCAGGTCGGACAGGTGATCGCTCCACATCGCCGTGTCGAGGATGCCCGGACAGACGGCATTCACCCGCACGCCGGCGGGCCCGAGCTCGGCGGCGAGCGATTGCGTGATCCCCACGACGGCGAACTTCGTCCCGCAGTAGGCGCTGCCGGCGGGGTAGCCCCGCTTTCCCGCGACCGAGGCGATGTTCACGATGTTGCCGCCGCGCCGGGTGAGCTCCGGGATCGCCGCCTGGCTCATCAGGAAAACACCCTTGACGTTCACGTCGAACAGGAGATCCCAGCGAGACTCGTCGAAGGTCTCCATCGGTTCGAAGTGCACGACGCCGGCGTTGTTGACCAGCAGATCGAGGCGACCCAGGTTCTCGACCGCCGCCGTGACCGCGTTCGCAGCAGCGGCTTTTTGCGTGACGTCGCAGGCCACGGCCAGGCTGCGGACGCCGCGCTCGGCCACTTCGGCTGCGACCTTCTCGAGGGCATTCTTGTCCGAAAGCTCGTAGGACAGACCGCCTCCGCCGCCCTCGAGATCGGTGACGACGACGTCGGCACCCGCGTCCGCGAGTCCCAGCGCAATTCCGCGACCAATCCCGCGCGCGGCGCCGGTGACCAGTGCGACCTGTCCTGCCAAGGATCGTTCCATGGGCATTCCTCCCCGCTCGTTCGGGAGAGTAGCCCGTCTACAAGCTCTCCATCCGGCTGCTGGCCTCGACCAGCCGCGCCGCCTGGATCTTGTTCAAATTCGCGTAGATCCGGGCGGCGGCGCGCGGGTAGCGCCGCATCATCAGTTCGAGATCGATATCTTCGAAGCGCAGCAGTCGCGCGTCGTGTACGGCATCGACCGTCGCGCCATGGCGCTCCGCGAAGAAGCTGAATTCACCCACCATGTCGCCGCGCGCGGCGTGGTGCAGGACGACGCGCGAGCCCGCTCGTTCCGTCCAGACTTCGACTTCGCCGTCCAAGACGACAAACATGTCTCGGGCGTGTTCACCTTCGCGGCGCACCGTCTCCCCCGCCGAGAAATTCTGGATGTCGGCGGTCAGCGCAAAGAGTCGGGTCTGCCGCGGCGAGAGGCCGTCGAACAGGGAGATCGACGACTGGGGCGCCGGGCCGAGGTCGAGCCGCAAGACGTCCCACAACGTGACGATGCGGACTCCGGAGCAGAGCGCCGGGGTAAGCGTCACGTCGATGAGCCAGGCGAAAGCGAGGGTCGAAGCGGCCAACGCGCCGAACTGGACTTGGTTCTGCAGATCGCTCCCCGTAAAGACGAGAAAGCCCAGGCACAGGGCCAAGGTCGTAAAGGTGACCGGCCGGATCACCGCGCGAAGCGCGAGCCGCGTCGCCTCGTCTTCTCGAGTCGTGCGTCGCGCCTCGGCGTTGAAGCGAACCAGGTAGTGGATCGTGTCGTCCACCGCGATCCCCAGTGCGATGCACGCGATGAGACTCGTCGAAGGCGTCAATGGAATTCCGGCGAGCGCCAGCACGCCGAAGTAGAACGCAATCGGAAGTGCGTTGGGCAGGAGCGCCAACAAACCGACTCGAAGAGAACTGAACAAAGCCGCGAGGACGATGTAGATAAAGAGCAGCGCCGCCAGCATGCTCTGCACCTGTCCGCGTGCGATCCTCGACAACGTTTCGGCCAACAGGACAGCCTCGCCCGTGATCGCCGCGCCGACGCCCGCCGGAAGCGATTTAGCGCGGCTTTCGATGCGCGTGACGAGGCTCGCGAGTTCGCGCGTGTCCGGCGTCGTCGCGCGCACGCGGATCAACGTGCGGCGGAATGCGGCATCACTGACGTCGTTGAGCGCGTCGCCGCCGCCGAAGATCAGCAACTGCTTCGCGAGTTCTGCACTGTCCGGAAGAACGAATCCCTCCTCTGGACCCATCAACCCCGCGTTGAGCACTTTCAGGTGATCGACGATGGAGACGCTCCCGGCCACTTCGGGCTGCTCGTAGAGCCAGTTCTGAAACGCCTCGATCTCCGTCAGCAATTCGGGCTCGAGCACCGCATCGCGGTGATTGGTTTCGATTGCGACCAGGAGCCCGGTCGCGCTCCCGAAGAACCGATCGATCGCCTCGAAATCCCGGCGCGCGACGTGGTCCTCGGGCAGGTTCTCGATATACGCCGTCCCCACCGAAAGGCGGAACAGCGACAGGAGCGCGAACGCGAGAAACAAGAGACCGACGAGCAGCACTTCCCGTCGCCTCCGCAGCGCGAACGCGGCGAGCCGATCCCCCACGCGGTAGAAACCCGCCGCTCCGGGCGGTGCGCGTCGCGCCGGCGGCCCGGCCACGGCCAACAGGGCGGGCAACAAGACGATGGAGAGCCCGCCGGAGAAGACGATCCCGAGGAGCGCCAGCCAACCGAACTCGCGAATGGCAGCGAGAGGGTGGATTCCCAACGCGGCGAGCCCCGCCGCAGTGGTGAGCGCGGTGACGGCGACAGCGACACCGACCTGGCGCACCGCGTACCCGGCGCGCTCCTGTCTCGTACCGCTCGTGGTCTCGGTAAAGGCCTCGAGCACGTGCATCGCGTAGGCGAGACCCAGGGTGATGACGAACGGCGGCACGATGACGGTAACGAGATTGAGCGGCCGCTCGAGCCAGCCGAGCACACCGAGCACCATCCCCACGGAAAGGCCCATCGCCAGCACGCCGAAGACGACCCCCCGCAAAGAGCCGAAGGCGACCACCAAGACGAGCGCGGCAAAGGCGAAGACCGCGGGCACGGCGAAGCGGAGCTCTCGCAAGAGAAGCTCCGCCGTCGCGCGCTTCACGACGGATGCGCCCGTGAGATGGACCGCCCCGGTCGCGACCCGCGTGACCACCGCGCGCACCTGATCCGTCACGGCGTCAAGATCAGCGTCGCTCCCCTCGCGTAGCGAAACGATGAACGCGGCCGCCCGGGCATCCTCGGAGACCAGTACACCCCGGTAGAGGGGATGGTTCGCGAGGTCGTCGCGCAAGGCTGGCATCCGTGCCGGATCGGCTAATCCGGATTCGGTAAAAGTCGCCAAGTCGAGCGTATCGTCGTCGCTTTTCGGATTCGGAACCGACGCAAGCGAAGCGACGTCGGCGACGCCGGGCAAACGAACGAGCTCCCGCGTAATCGCGTCGATTTGTTCGAAGACGGGAGCGGTGAAGACGTCGTCGACAACCATTACGGCGACGAGACTTCGGTCGCTGCCGAATTGGCTGACGGTGCGGTCGTACCGGACGCGAGCGGCGTCTCCGGTCGGAAGCAGGCGCTCCATTCCCGAATCGACGGACAGTTTGAGGCGACCGCTCGGCCATTCGAACGCGCCGATACTCGCCGCCACCGCGAGACCGAGAACGGCGCAGAGCAGCGCATACGGGCGCTGGGTGACGGTCGCGACGAGTCGCTCGAGCAAGGCTCAGCGTTCGCGCCCCAACCGGTTCGGTTGGAACACGCGGTCCGGGATGGGCACGCCGTAGTCGGCTTCGACAATGCGGAGCGTGCTCGACGTTCCGTCGGCGAGATCGCTCATTTCGACGCGCCGGGCGACCCAACGACCGTCCTCCTGACCGAAGTCCTCGGGTTCGGCCAAGAGCCGCTTGCGCAAGACGTCCCCGGGCTCGAAGAACTCGATTTGGATGGGAAGGCAGGTGGCGGCGTCAAAGTACCAGCGAAGTCGTTCGTAGCGGCTCTCCTGCTCGCCCTCCGGCACGACGTCCATCACCCGAGCGGGACGTCCCAGGACGTCGGCGTCCGGCAGGAGACTCCGCTCTCCCCGGAGCGCGATGCCCTGGATCTGTTGGAAGTCCTCGTAGCTGAAGTCCGTGCCCCACAGCCGCGTGTTCATCATCCCGCCGGTCACGCGTCGCGCCTTCCTCGCGGACGGCAGGAACATGTACATCGTGTCGGAACCCGCGTCCGCGATCATCAGATACGCGGCGCCCCGCAACTCGGCGGGATTCTCGATGCGACCGCGGAAACGAGAACTTTCCGCGCCGGTGCGCTTGAAGTGGAACTTCACCTCGAGCTTGCGGGTGGCTCCGACCCGATCCCGTGTCGTCGCCTCCACGAGCTGCACCGCCGTATCGCCGGGAAGGTTGCCGCGCGCACACGTGACGAGTTCTTTCTCGGCCCCGCTGTCGGCAAAGGCTCCGACCGGAACCATCATGAAGGCCAAAAGTGCCAGCCAGCGCGTCAAACGACCGATCCGGCAGAAATTCGGGTTCATCAGCATCGTCCCCTCCGCGAGAGCCTACCGTTCTTCCCGAAGGTGGTCCTTCACTGATAGCATCCACTCGGAGGGACCATGCACATTCGTCAGATCGCCTTTGTCGCCGCCGAGCTCGAGCCGACGGTGCAGACACTTACGGACACCCTCGGCCTCGAGGTGGGCTTTCGCGATCCGGGCATCGCAGAGTTCGGACTCGTCAACGCGCTGATGCCGGTCGGCGACACCTTTCTCGAAGTCGTCTCTCCCGACCGACCCGGAACCACGGCCGGCCGGTATCTGGAACGGCGCGGCGGCGACGGCGGCTACATGGTGATCGTGCAGACCGACGACATCGACCGCGATCGCGCGCGGATCGAAAAGCTCGGCGTTCGGGTCGTCTGGGAGGCTGTGCACGACGACATCGCGAGTTTCCACATGCATCCCGGGGACACCGGCGGCGCCATCACATCGCTCGATCAGCCGGTCCCGCCGTCGTCCTGGCGTTGGGGAGGCCCCCACTGGGCGGACCATCGGCGGACCGAGCGGGTCTCGGCGATCGTCGCGGCGGAACTCCAGTCGCCGAGCCCCGAACGGCTCGCCCGCCGCTGGGCGGACCTCTTCGATCGACCGATCGAGGCCCGGGGCGAGAACTTCGCGATGCCCCTCGCGGCCGGGGAGATTCGCTTCGTACGCGCGATGGACGGTCGCGGGGAGGGACTCGCGGCCATCGACCTGCGCGCGGCGGACCCCGACGCCGTTCTCGAGGCGGCGCGTGAGCGCGGCCTTCCGACTCGCGAATCGAGTTTCGAAGCCTGCGGGGTACGAATTCAGCTCGTCGCTTGATCGACGTCCGAAGAAAGATGCAGAGAACGGGAGCGGACCTTGAGCCTCGCAGGGGCGTTGACGTCCGCTAGCGGTGGTTCGCCGGCGGAAGCCACGTCGCCCCGATCTTCACCGTGTAGGTGCTGGGGTCGTCGTTCATGTTTTCCCCCTGGTAGGGGCCAATCCGCGCGATCCCGCTTCCGTCGACGTGCGGTGACGCTCCTGGACAGCCCGCTACGGGTGTGTTGACTCCGGTGCAGAAGCGAATGTCATCCGGGGCGGCGGGCGTCCCGCCGTTGCACTTGTTGTCGCCCGTGTACTGGCAGACCATCCGAGGGTCCGAATCGTTGTTGCCGCTGGCGTAGGATAGGCCGTTCAGGTTCGCGATCCCGGCCGGCGCGTTCGGCGTGTTCGCGTTGACGTTGGCGGTCGTCGCGCCTCCGCAATCGATATAGGTGCCACCACCTCTGTGGCTCTCCCTGACGTAGCTCCCCAACCTGTCGTCGACAAACCAAATCGCGTTGTCGTCGATCGATCTGGGCTGGTTGTTGATGTGCGAATACCAGCGGACCAAATAGTCGCCAACGTCGAGAAAAACGTTTCCGTCGTACTTGGCGTTTACGTTCTGTCGATGGTCAGTATTCGTCCGGTCGCATGAGGCTTCCGCAGTGTCGCCGTTTTGGAACCCTTGTCGGGCCCGATAAATGAGGTTGTAGCGGTAGGTCTGATCATCGGACCCGAAATTCGTCGTGTAGGCGGTAAAACGAGTTCCCGTTGTTTGACTCCAGTAGAGGTTCCTCTCCCACAGTCCGACATTCGCGTCCTCGTCGTGGCCCGCCCCCTGGAACTTCGAAACACCGATGTGGTCATTGCAGGACGCGCCTCCATTCAGGACGTACATCTCGTTCCTGGCGAAAGTAAAGTCGTGGTTGTCCCTCTTCGGGAAAACGAAGTCCCAGCCATTATTCGTTTCCGTGGATGGATCGCAGACAGCGAACGTGTTGTTCGACACGTCCATACCCACACCATTGTACGAACGCACACCGGCCCAAGACTTGCTGGGTCGGTTGGGATTGACGCCCACCCGCGCGAAGTAGTTGTATTTCGCGGTCGCCCCGTCGGACACGCCGAAATAGACGGAAGAATCGTTTCCCGATCCCCTTGCGGTGTAGTCCGACTCGAGCGAGGAAGCGAAGTAGTTCCATTCGACCCGAATCGTCTTGTCCTGAGTACCGACTCCAGATCCCCAGGCCCAAAAACCAGCTCTCTCGATCGTGCCTCTTTCGCCAAATCGGAAGCCGTACCATTCTCCGGCGGCTCGGGCTCGAGAATCGTTCGTGTCGATCTCAGGAATGGGTCGGTCATTGCCTGAAATCAGCGCGGTCGCTTCAAAGGCCGCGTCGCTCCCTGCGTTGAGAGGAGCCGCGGGATAGCCGAAGTTCACCATGCCCTGCGTCGGGGATGTGCTGAGTAGCGGACCTTGATTCCAAGCGGTCGCGGCGCTGCGCCCATCGATGAGCGTGTAGTTGCTCGGGACCTTCTTCCAGCAAACCGTACGAACGCCGTTGCCCCACAAGTCGATCCAGTTCGCATTGCTTGCGGCGTTGATGCCGAGGAGCTGCTCGTTGTAGTCGTAGGGATCGTCGAAAGAGCCTGTGTTCGAGGTGCCTCCGTCGTCCGCCACCCAGGCGATGCTGGAAGGCGTGTCGTCCTCGCCATCCGTGGCGTCCTCGAGGCAGGTGGTGTCGTAGGAGGCCGGAAAGCCAGTCGCGGCAGCCCGCTCCACGACAGGAGGCGGCGGCGGCGCGCCCTGGGTAGCGAGCTGGGGACGGCCCGGGGGGCCAATCTGAGCGATTGCTCCCGCTCCGATCAGGAGTCCTAGAGCGAGAACGGGAAATACGACCAAACGCGGCGTCATAATGCCCTCCGTGCGTGAGCCTCGCGCGAATAGATCGCATTCGTCGCGATTGAACTGCGTACGTCTCGTCACTACTTAGAAGGAACCTGAGGTCTCGAAGTTGCAGCTTTGACGCAGATCGGCGTCTAACGTCCCGAACCGCCACGGAAGACCCCTCACCTGGGTTTCGCGCGGTTTAGCGCCCATCCGCGCGGTTTTCTTCGAGGCGTCGCGCGGTCAGCCCGCCGCCTGATCGTCCTCTGAGCCGTCCCGCCGCTTCCGCAACGAGCCGAGCAGCAGCGTGCCCAACCCGAGGAGAATCTCGTCGGCGAAGGGGATCATGTCAGGCACGACCAGATCGATGACGAACAGGCTCGCGACCAGGCCAAACAGCTGCGGGAAACGGAGACGTCCCGCGAAGCGCAGCAGCCACGGCAAGAGAATCGTGCGCATCGGAACCTAGTTCGCGACCAGGGCGCCGCCGCAGCTCGAACCGGCCCCTGCCGTACAGCCGAAGCAGTGCGCTCCGGTCCCGATTGGCTGGCCCGCCAGTTCTCGCAAATCGTCGACGTCGAAGATGGTCCTTCGGCGGCCCGGGAATGGAATCTCGAGCATCTGATTGAAATCGCAATCCCAGAGCGAACCGTCGTAAGCGACGGAGACGAGCTCGCGACACATCACTCCGGCGAGGGTCTCCGGGTTAAAGTGATTGATTAAGAGGCTCATATAAGCCTCGAATTCCCCGTCCCTCTCGAGCGAGTGAGCAAACCGGCTGATCGGCATGTTCGCGATTGCGATCAGCCGGTTGAAGCGGATCCCGAAGGCCCGATCGAGCTCTTCGCGGTAGGTCGCCTCGAGCTCGTCCTCGGCGGGCGGGAGACTCCCGCCTTGGGGGTTGTACACGAGGTCGAGGCTGAGCTCGGGGTCGCGGCCGTACCCCAGCCGATTGAGCGTCTTCAGCGCGTCGACGCTTCGCCCGAAGACGCCCTTTCCGCGCTGGCGCTCGACGTTTTCGAGGCTGTAGCACGGGAGGGACGCCACGATGGCGACGCCTTGGTCCGCGAGAAACTCCGCAGTGTCCTCCTGGCCGGGTTCGTAGAGCACCGTCAGGTTACACCGATCGATCACGCGCTTTCCGAGCTGGCGCGCGCCGCGGACCAAACGGCGAAACCGTGGATGGAGCTCCGGCGCGCCGCCGGTTACGTCGAGCGTCTCGACGCCGGAGCTGCTCGCGAGTAGTTCGAGGACGCGCTCGATTCCGCGAGCGTCCATCGCCTCGGTTCGCTTGGGGCCGCTCTCCACATGACAGTGGTGGCACGCGAGGTTGCAGCGCTTCCCGATGTTGAGCTGCAGGGTTCGGACCCGACCTCGGACAAGCTCGGGCAGACCCCGTTGCTCGAGTTCTCTGGCAAAGGCGTTCAACAGCAACCTTCGGGGCCGCATGCCGCACCCGGGTCGACGGTCGCTCGATACTCGGCGCCTTTCGTCTCTCGGGGATCGCGGCGGGTGGTGCGACTGCAGTCAAATAGCGCTCGCTCGCCCTCGGGTATCGGGTCGCGTGGCGCGATCGAGATCAAGTCGTCGCCGTAGGGCGAACTCGTCAGGATCTTGTGCGTCTTCGCGCAGACCGCGACGCGCTCGCCTCGCTCGAGGACATGGCCGTCGTCGTCTTCGACGCGCTTCCAGGGTCCGCGATACATCACGGCCTCGTTCGCCTCGTAGCAGGGTCCCTCCTTGCCTTTCGAAGCGGTCACGGTGACCGATCGGAACTCGATGCCCTCGACGACCGCGAAGGGTTCCTCGGCGAAGCTCTCGATCGCGATGCCGTAGAAACCCGCCGCCTCGAGCGACCGCAAGAAGCCGCGTTCCTCGAACGCGCCCGAAATGCATCCGCTCCACAGGGCGGGGTCGTTCTTCAAATGATCCGGAATCGGCTCGTCGCTCACGATGTCCGAAATCGCGATTCGTCCGCCGACGCGGAGAACGCGAAAGATCTCGCGGATGAGCGTCTCTTTGTCCTGCTCGCGGACCAGGTTCAACACGCAGTTCGACACGACGAGATCGACCGAAGCGTCGGGAATCATCGGATCGCGTCGGCGAAGCTCGTCGCACACGGCGGTCAAGGCATCGAGGTCGCGGCTGCTGGTTACGGGATTCGCGCGCAACCATTCATCGACGCGGTCCATGTCGAGAGCGAGGTCCTGGATACGTCCACGCCGAAATTCGACGTTCGCGTAGCCGACGCGCTCAGCGACGACCGGTGCAGCGCCGCGCGCCAGCGCCAGCATTTCGTCGGTCATGTCGACGCCGATTACGCGACCTTTGGCGCCGACCACCTGGGACGCGATGAAGCAGATCTTGCCACCGCCACTTCCGAGGTCGAGAACGGTGTCGCCTTCGCGGGCGAAGCGCGAAGGATCGCCGCAACCGTAATCCCGCTCCAAGACGTCTTCTGGGATCACCTCGAGGTAGCGGGAGTCATAGTCCACGGGACAACAGAGGCTCGGTTCCTGGGCCCCGGCGGCGGCGCTGTAGCGCTGACGGACGGCGTCTTCCGCCGAAGCCGTGGGTGTGAGGTGCTCGCTGGTCATGTGTTCCTCCGCGGCGGTCCGCTGAGAATACAGCGTCGCAGATTCCGCCGAGAAAGATACGCTCGGGGCCGGAGGAGGTTTCGCCAAAATGGCCGATACAGCGAGCCCGCGACGCGCCCTGGTCTTGTCGGGAGGTGGCGCGCGGGGGGCCTATGAAGCAGGGGTACTCTCGTACGTGTTCGAACACGTCTTCCCCGAGTGCGGCCCCGACGGCGAGTTCGAGATCGCGAGCGGTACCTCCGTGGGCGCGATTCACGCGGCCTACACTACGGCGACGCGCGGGATGCCCGGCCCGGCGCGTGCGCGCGGACTCCTCGAAGCCTGGGAGTCGATGCGCCTCGCGGAGATGCTGACGCTGCGGGCCTCGGATTTGTGGCGCATCCCCTTGCGCGTATTCGGGCTGCGGAGCGAGCGCGCCGTATCGGGACGCACGCTCGGAGGACTCGTCGACGTCTCGCGGCTCGAAGATCTCGTCACGGGACGCATCCCCTGGGACCAACTTCGCGAACGCCTGGAGACCGACCGGGTCGCGCTGTGCGTTTCGTGCACGGAAGTCCGCAGCGGCCAGGTCGTGGTCTTCATGGCGGGCCAACTCGCCCAGGAGGACGCCTGGGCCTTCGACCCGAACGCCCGGGCCGTGGCCGGCCGGGTCGACCCGCTCCACGTGCGGGCGTCGGCCGCGATCCCTTTCTTGTTCCCGGCCGTTCGAATCGGCGAGCGCTACTACGTCGATGGGGGGCTTCGGATGAATACGCCGCTCTCCCCGGCCCTGCGGCTGGGCGCGGACCGGGTCTTCGTCGTGTGCCTGAGGCACCCGCCGAGAGCCGACGAAGACCGGCCTGCGTACCCGGAATCCGCCGTGACCTCACCGGCTTTTCTGCTGGGCAAGGTGATGAACGCCTTGACACTCGACCAGCTCGAATACGACCTGAAGCGCCTCGAGTTGGTCAACAACATGATCACGCAGGGAGAAGCGGTCTACGGCGCCGATTTTCTCGAGCGCATGAACGTCGCGGTCCGCGCCCAGCGCGGGGCCGGCTACCGCCCCGTCGACGCCGAGGCGCTGCGCCCGAGCGAGGATTTGGGGGCGCTGGCCGCGGCTTGCTTCGAGCGGGAATCCGCCTCGATGGGCACGGTGGCCCGGTGGCTCGGGCGCGTAACGATCCACGAAGGCGGCCGGGAGGCCGATCTGCTCTCCTACCTCCTGTTCGATCGCTGCTACACGCGCCGGTTGATCGAGCTCGGTCGCGAAGACGCCGCCGCACGCGCGGATGCGATCCGGAACCTGCTCGAGACTTGACCGGCTGCCGTCGTTGCGGCGAAGCTTCGGCTCGAGGAGCCACCGTTTTGGGAGATACAGCGATCCCGGCAGGCCCGCAGCCGGCGTGCGATCCGCGCGATGTCATCCACCCCGCCGCGACTCCGCCGCGGGAAGATGATCTCGAAGCGACCTCGGTCTGGGGTTTTCGCGACAGCGCTTTCTCGGTCAACGCCCGCGGCCACGTGGAATTCTCGGGCGATCGCTACGCCATCGCCGGGCAAGAGCTGACGGAGCTTCTCCCCTGGATGGCGAAGACCCTAAAGGTCGATCTCGATCCCGCAGACCGATTCCCGCGCGCATCGAGCCAGCCGGTTCCCGACCCGCGAGCGTCCTCCGAGCTGTTGGCCGAGTTCGCGAAAGCCCTCTCGCCCGAACGGGTCTGCGTCTCTCCCGAGCGCCGGTTGCGCTGCTCTCATGGGCACACCCAAGACGAGATTTTCGCCTTGCATACCGGCGGGTTGAAGAGAATCGTCGACGTGGTGGTCGAGCCCGCGTCCCGCGCGGAGATCGCCGCCGTGCTCGAGCTTTCGCGAGAACACAACGCGTGCGTCGTGCCCTACGGCGGCGGGACGAACGTCACGCTGGCGCTCGCTCCGCCACCCGGTGAAGCACGGACCTGGGTCGCGCTCGATCTCCGTCGCATGAATCGCGTTCGCTGGATCGATCCGCGCAACCGCCTGGCGTGCATCGAGGCCGGCGCCGTGGGCCGTACGCTCCAAGCGACGCTTGCCGAGCACGGATTCACGTTGGGACACGAGCCCGACAGCATCGAGTTCTCCACGCTCGGCGGGTGGATCGCGACCGCAGCCAGCGGCATGAAGAAAAACCGTTATGGGAACATCGAGGACCTCGTCGTCGACGTCGAAGCGGTGACGCCGAGCGGCACTCTCGGGCGTGCGCGGTCCGCGCCGCGTGAGTCCGTGGGAAACGATCCGGCGAATTGGCTGATCGGGTCCGAGGGCTCCCTCGGCGTCATCACCTGCGCTGTGGTGAAACTCTTTCCCCTGCCCGAGGTGAAGCGCTACGCCTCCGTCGTCTTCCGGGATTTCGGAAGCGGGCTGGGCTTCATCGAAGCCTTAAACGCCGAGGGCGACCTTCCCGCGAGCGTGCGACTCGTCGACAACCTGCAGTTCCAGTTCAGCCAAGCGCTGCGTCCGCAAAGCCACGGCTGGCGAGCCCGCAAGCGACAACTCGAGCGCTGGTTCGTCACCCGGGTGAAAGGATTCGAACCGGATCGAATGACCGCCTGCACCCTGGTGTACGAAGGCAGCGCCTCGCACGTGAGGCACCAGGAGAAGCGTGTAGCCCGTCTGACGCGACAGTTCGGCGGTCTCGCCGGGGGCGCCGAAAACGGCGAACGGGGCTACCAGCTGACGTTCAGCATCGCGTACATCCGCGACTTCGCCCTGCAGCACTTCATTCTGGGCGAGTCGTTCGAAACATCGGTCGCGTGGAGCGATCTCGAAAAGCTCTGCGAGAACGTGAAGCAGCGGCTCTACGCCGAACACGACAAGCGGGGCCTACCGGGCCGCCCGTTCGTGACGTGCCGGGTGACGCAGCTCTACGACACCGGGGTGTGCGTCTACTTTTACTTCGCGTTCCATTTTCAAGGTGTCACGCAACCTTCCGAATTATTTGCTGAAATTGAACGAGCGGCGAGGGATGAGATTCTCGCCAGCGGGGGCTCGCTCTCCCATCACCACGGCATCGGAAAACTTCGAGCCGGCTTTCTCGATCGGGTCTTTTCGGGCGCCGCGCTGAGATTTCGGCGTGAGCTCAAACATCAAATCGATCCCGAGAATCTGCTCGGTGCGGGGAACCAAGGGCTCTCGTGACACGGACCGTCCTGTTGAGCGGAGCTACGGGCTTCGTCGGAAAGGTCCTGCTCGAACGCCTCCTCGCGGAGCGCGAAGCGCTCGGGATCGAGCGCGTGATCGCGCTCGTTCGCGCGCACGACGACGATGCGGCACGCGCGCGGCTCGAACACGAGGTGCTCTCCTCGGAGTGCTTTTCGAGACTGCCCGCCGAAGCCAGATCGCCGGTTGCGGCCGCGGCCTTCGATCTGACGCTCCCGGAGCTCGGCCTCTCGGCCGAAGCACGGCGCGACATCCTCGAACACGTCACGCACGTCCTCCACGGAGCGGCCTCGGTGGAATTCGAGCTCCCTCTACGCGAAGCCGTACAGATCAACGCCGAAGGCTCTCTCGCGATGCTCGAGCTCGCGGAGGCGTGTCGACATCCGGTGGTCTTCGGTCTCATTTCGACGGCTTACGCGACACCTCACCAAACCGGCGAGATCGCAGAGGATCGGCTCGCTCCCCTGCCGCGACCCGCGCGCGCGCTCTACGAGGACAGCCGGGCCGTCGGCGACGAAGCGCGCGCGCTTGCCGAGACCGGTCATCCGAACACCTACACGTGGAGCAAATGCTTGGCGGAGCATCTCGTCGCCGAGCGCGCCGAGCGCTCTCGGGTGCGTATCCTGCGGCCGAGCATCGTTTCCGCTTGCTCGGAGCGACCGTTTCCCGGCTGGATCGACAGCGGCGCCGCGTTCGCAGGCTTCGTCACATTGCTCGGCACGGGACAACTGCGCGCCGTCTGTGCACGACCGGACGTGCAGCTCGACATCGTTCCGTGCGACCGGGTCTGCGAGGAAGCGATCGCGCTCTGCTTCGAGGACGATCCTTCCGCGTGCGTCATCCGGCACGCTGTGGCCGGCTCGGCGGGGTCGCTTCCGATCGCGATGTGCCGCCGCGAGATCGCTCGGTTTTTCCTCCGTTTCCCCGTCGGCCTCGGACCCCGCATCCGCTTCGTCGGCCCCGACGGATTGCGCTTTCGGATCGCCGACTGGCTGTTTCACGAAGTCCCGTTTCGGTTGCGCGGAGCGTTCTCCTCCTTGCGCGGCGACGCCGTCCGCGCCGGCGCGGCGCTGCGGAGCCTCGACCGCGTGCGCCAGCTGAACCGAACGTTCCATCACTTCACCCATCGGGAATTCACTTTTCGAACGGAATCCGCGCGCGACCTGGGCGGATCTCGCGAGCGGTACCTCGAAATCGTGTGCCGGGGGGTGTACCGGCATCTGTTGCGGCGCGACGATTCCGAATGCCCCATCGCCGGCTCCGAAGCTCCCCGGTCCCTACCGGTTCCGATTCGGGATCGCTTCCGAGTCGGTTGGCTCCGCGCCGCGCTCCGCCGGGTGGCTCCGCTCGTCACTTACGAGCCCGGCGGCCTCGAGAAGGCGGTGTCCGATCTCGGGCGAGCGCCCACGGTCCTTCTGACGTCGCGGACGGGCGGGTGCCTCGATGTCGCGATCGTTCGCCTGCTCGTGTCCCTGCGACCTGAACTCGGCCTTCTCCACCTGCGAGAAGTGCAAGACGCGGCGGGGCTGCAAGCTGCACTCCGCGCGCATGAGACGCCGGTGCTCGCGGCCTCGAGCGACACGCGGGCCGCGGCGGAAACGATCCGAGTCGCCGGCAGCCCGATCACCGTGCTTCCGATTCCAATTCATTTCGAACACCCGCTTCCGAACGACGCCGCTCCCTTGCGGATCCGCGACGTCTTTTTCAGAGCGATGCCCCGGGTCGGCCGCATTCACGCTCGCTGCGGTGCACCTCTGACGATCGAAGGCAGCGCCGAGCCCGGGACTCTCACCGCGCGACTCGATCAAGCGTTGCGCCGCGCCGCGCCGCTCTCGAGCCAGGAGCTACGGTCTTTCGTGCGCGCTCAGCGCATCGACGTCCACCCGGGTCGGCTCGCCGAGGCGTTGCGACGCCGGGGTGAGCAGGTACTCCGAACGCGCTCCGCGGGAAATGACTCAGACGCGTTTCCGCGCTTTCTGTGGCGCCTCGCGCCGACGTCGACCCGACCGGCCGACGGAGCGGATGAGGACGCTCCGGAGCTCTGCGCGTTTCACCAAGCCCTACGGACCGGTTGGCCCTAGATCGCGATTCGGGCAGGCGGCGCCGGCAGACCGGGCGTTTCGACCCGTGTCCGAAGCAAACATCCGTCGAGTGCGCCTTCCGTGTGGTCGGCGGTGACGACAAAGAGATCCCGCAGGTCTTCGCCGCCGAAGCACAAGCTCGTGACCGCTCGCGATGGAACCGTCAGGGTTTCTACGTGGCGGCCCGACGCGTCGAAGTGGTCGATCCCCCCACCGTCGTAGTTCGCGACCCAGACGTCCCCGGCGCGGTCGACGGCGAGCCCATCGGGCAGTCCGCGGGACAACTTCGCGAAGACGCGCCGCCCGCTCACCTCCCCGTTTTCCGCAGCGTCGTGGAGGATGATCGCTCCATCGGCCGAATCGCTGTGGTAGAGCTTGCGGCCGTCGGGCGAGAAACCGATGCCGTTCGTCAGGCCGACGTCGCCGTAGAGCTCCTCGACGGAGCCATCCAAATCGATCCGATACAGCTCGCCCGGAATGCGATCCTTCCCCTGGTCGAAGGGATTCGAGCGCAACGAGCCGACGTAAACGCGACCGGTCTCATCGGCGAACAGGTCGTTGAATCCCCCGACCTCCGGAATTTCCAGCAAGATGGTGGTCACGCCATCGCGAACATGGCAGATGTTGCGACCCGACATCACGAGGCCACCGTCCGCGTGGAGTGCGATCCCACCGACCCCGCGCCGTTTGGGAACCACGGTCGCGACGCCGCCGGACTCGTCGACGGCGTACACGCCGCCCCGTGTGACGTCGGCCATGAAAAGAGCGCCATCGCGATAGCGGGGTCCCTCGAGCAGGCCGAAACCGTGAGCTAAGACGTCGAACTGCGGTGTCGTCATGGCCCGAGCCTATCACGAGGTGAAGTCGCTTCGGCAACCCCTCCCCGCTTCCGGACCTTCGCGGTAGCGTACGCCCGTGACGACACAAACCGTCATGCCCGAACTCGCCCCGGTCCGCGCGGGCGAGGAATTCGATCACGATGCGGTCGACGCGTTCGCGAAACGCCACGTCGACGGGCTCACCGGCAGACTCGAAGTCCTTCAATTTCCGGGAGGCCACGCGAACCTCACGTACTTGCTCCGCTACGGCGAACGCGAGCTCGTCCTCAGGCGACCGCCTTTTGGGCCGATTCCGCCGGGCGCAAACGACATGGTCCGCGAATACAAGGTCCTGTCGAAACTCTGGCGGTACTTCGACCGCGCGCCCCGCGCCTTCGCGCTCTGTGAAGATCCCGGTGTGATCGGCGCGACGTTCCTCCTGATGGAGCGCCGGCACGGACTGGTTGTGCGCAACGCGATTCCCGAAGAGATGAGACATCACAAGGATGTCGAACGGCGCGTGAGCTTGGCGTTGATCGACGCCATGGTCGATTTCCACGACATCGACTTCCAGGAGGCGGGGTTCGGAGACCTCGGCCGCCCCGAAGGTTTCGTCGATCGCCAGCTCGAGGGTTGGCACAAGCGGTGGCACCTCGCCAAGGATCGGGAGGTCGCCGCGGTCGATCGATTGCACGCCCGCCTCTTGGCGGACCAACCCCGCTCCCCGCAAGCCACACTCGTTCACAACGACTTCAAGCTCGACAACGGGCAGTTTGACGCCGACAACCCGGACCGAATCCAGTCGATCTTCGATTGGGACATGACCACCCTGGGCGATCCTCTGATCGATTTGGGAACCGTGCTCAGCTACTGGGTCGAATCCCAGGCATACGAGCCCGAGCGCGTGACGGTCACGCTGATGGGACAAGCGGGCTTCCCGAAGCCGGTCGAGCTGGCGGAACACTACGCGGGGCAGCGCGACGTCTCGGTGGAAACCATCGCCTGGTACACGAGCTTCGCGCTCTGGAAGCTCGCGATCGTGGTGCAGCAAATCTACATCCGTTGGAAGAACGGCCAGACGACGGACGAGCGCTTCAGCACGTTCGGTCAGCGCGTCGAGGGTCTCGTCGAACTCGGTTTCCGCGCCGCCGACGGAGACCTCGGCTAGGCGCTACGGGTCGGCGCGCCGGATACGCGCGATCTCGTCGTCGGAAAGGCCGGCGCTGCGCAGCACGTCGTCCGTGTCGGCGCCGAGACGAGGCGCCGCGCGTCCGCTCGGCCCGGTGTGCTCCGAGAGCGAGAACGGCGGGGCGATCGAATCAAAACGGCCCGCAACCTCCTCCTCGAGTGGGGTCGTGTACCCGTTCGCAGCGACTTGCTCGTCCTGCAACGCCTCCGCCATCGTGCGAGCCGGGGCCCAGATCAATCCCGCCTTCGCGAGTCGGCCTTCCCACGCGGCCAAGGTCTCGGTCGCAAAAACGGCGTCGAGTTCGCCGACGAGTTCCGCGCTGTGCGCGGCCCGGCTTTCGGCGTCGCGAAAGCGCGCGTCCTCGAGCCACCTTTCGCGCCCGACGGCCCGCGCGACCAGCGGCCAATAACGGTCCGACTCGACCATCACGAGAAACAGCCACCGGTCATCCGCGGTGCGGTACTGGTTCCACAAAGGGTTCGACGGCGCCTCGCGCACGTGGCGTGGCGGGTTCTTTCCGGTGGCCGCGACCATCGCTGTGTCGCACCCGGAGACATAGAGCCCGACGCCCATCAACGAAACGTCGATGTACTGTCCGCGACCGGTCCTTTCCTTGACACGCAGCGCCGACAGGATGCCGGTGACCAGTGACAGGCCGGCGGCGTGGTCGCCGAGTCCCGGTCGCAGGAATGCCGGCGGCGTGCCCTGATCGTGCATCAAGTCCATCAACCCGGTGCGGGCCCAGTACGCGGCGTAGTCGAACGCGGGGGTGCTCGCATCGGCGCCTTTCGATCCGTAGCCCGTCAGGGACGCGTAGATGAGATCGGGCTTTCGCCCGAGAAGCCCCTCGGCGTCGAGCCGAAAGCGCGGCCTGCGGTCGGGCAGCGTGTTCGTCAGCAGGACATCGGCCGTGTCGATCACGCGGTGCAACGCGTCGACGGACTCGGGCTGCTTCAAATCGAGGGCGAGAGAGCGCTTACCGCGGTTGTTGAGTTGAAAGCCGGGCGACGCGTCGAAGTCGGAGTCGATGCCGGCGAAGGCGGGCCGAACGTGTCGATAGATCTCGCCTTCCGGTACTTCGACCTTGATCACTTCGGCGCCGAGGTCCGCGAGCAGCGCCCCCGCAGAGGGCGCTGCGACGAAATGCGCGACTTCGATGACACGGATGCCCTCGAGCGGAGCGGGAAGCATAGGGATTCCTCACCGGGGGTTCGGGAGTAGTAGAGTCTGGCCGGGATAGATGTTGTTCGGATCGACGATGCGATCGCGGTTCTCTTCGTAGATCCGCCGGTAATCGCGCAGCCTGCCGTAGCGGCGCTTCGCGATGTTGCTCAGGCTGTCGCCCTCCTTCACCACGTAGAGATCTCCGGCTTCCGGGTCGGGAGGGATTGCGGCGAGCGCAGGGTCGGCGGTAAATGCCGGCGGTTCGCCCGGCGATCGCGGAGGCGGCGACACCGGAGGAGGTTCGGAGGGAGTGCGCGCGGCGATGACCTCCGGGTCGGAAGGCTCCCGGGGTGGCGCTACCGGCTCGACAGGATCGGCATCCGCCGCGGGCTCCGCCGACTCACTCGGTGTGTCCATAGGTTCCTGAAGACTCGCGGGCGCGCCCCGGCGTGAACCCGCCGCCGCGGCTTCGATCCGCTCCGCGGTCTCCGCAGCCGTCGCCGCGGGAAAGGCCGCGACCGCCGCGTCCGGGCGCGTCTCGGGTGCGGCGGCCTCAGGCACGACCGGGCCCCGTGCCGCATGTGAGGCAGCGGGGCTCACCCCCTTCGTGAACCACCCCAATGCGAGACCGAGCAGCACGGTCAACGCGAGCATCATCAGAATCGGGGTGCGCATGGCGAGAATCCTTTCGGTATACGCGGGGGGCGCCGGGTTAGACTACCGGGACTTTCGGTCTTGACGAAAGCACTCTGCGATGCCCCGAGGGGAAAAGCCGCAGACGTGCATGCCTGTGAGGAAAACCGATGCTGATCAAGCGGGGATCGACCTACGAGGATGTCTACAACGCCTTTGAGTGGGACATTCCGCAGAAATACAACATCGCGAACGATGTCTGCGATCGATGGGCAGGGGACGAAGGCCGGATCGCCCTGGTCTACGAAGACGAGAACAAAAAGGTCGAGCGTTTTACGTACGGTCAGATCCAGCGCTACGCGAATCAGTTGGCGAACACCCTGACCGGTCTCGGCCTCGAGCGACAGGACCGGGTCACGCTGCTGCTCGCGCAGGATCCGGAAGCGGCCATCGCGCACGTCGCTTGCTGGAAAGCCGGAATGGTTTCCTGTCCGACGTCGGTGCTTTTCGGCGGCGACGCGATCACGTACCGCTTGAACGATAGCGGCGCGCGCGTCCTCATTACCGATGCTGCGAACTACGACAAGGTGAACGAGGTTCGCGGCGAGTGCCCGACCCTCGAACACGTGTTCGTTGTCGACGGCAGCCCCGAAGGTGCCAGCAATTTTTGGGACACGATTGCCACCGCGAGCGACGCGTTCACCAACGTCGAGACCGACGCCGAAGAGCGCGCGTGGATCAGCTACACGTCCGGCACGACGGGCCTACCCAAAGGTTCGGTGCAGCCGCACCGCATGATGCTCGGCCACATGCCGGGCCTCGAGTTCGCTTTTGACTTCTTTCCTCAGCCGAACGACGTCATCTGGTCGCCCGCCGACTGGGCGTGGATGGCGGGCTTGATGGACATCATCATGCCGGGCTGGTTTCACGGCATCACCGTCGTCGCTTCCGCCATGAAGGGATTCGATACCGAAGAGGCGTATCGCGTCTTGTCCGAGCACCGCGTCAGCATCGCGCTGCTCACGCCGACGATGCTCAAGATGATGCGCCAAGTGCCGGACCCCAAGAAGCGCTTCGATCTCAAGCTGCGCGCGGTGATGTCCGGCGGCGAAGCCGTCGGCACAGAGCTCCTCGACTGGGCCAAGCGCGAGCTCGACCTCAACATCAACGAGGTCTTCGGGCAGACCGAATGCAACATGGTGCTCGGGAACAACGGCAAGCTGATGGAGACGAAGCCGGGTTCGCTGGGCAAGTCCCTTCCCGGCCACCACTGCGCCATCGTGGATGACGACGGTCGAGAAGTCGCGCCAGGTACTCCCGGGCACATCGCGGTCAAACGCCCCGATCCCGTCATGCTCCTCGAGTACCTGAACCGCCCCGATGCCACGGAAGAGAAGTTCATCGGCGATTGGCTCATCACCGGTGACACCGGAACCATGGACGAAGACGGCTACTTCTGGTTCGGCGGTCGCGCTGACGACGTCATCACGAGCTCGGGCTACCGGATCGGCCCGGGAGAAATCGAAGACGCCCTTCTCAAGCACGAAGCGGTGCAGATGGTCGCCGTCATCGGCGTGCCCGACCCGGTTCGCACCGAAGTTATCAAGGCGTTCGTAATTCCCGCCCCAGGTGTGACGCCGAGCGAGGAACTCGTCGAAGAGCTCCGCAACGACGTGCGAGGTCGTTTGGCCAAGCACGAAGTGCCGCGCTTTATCGAGTTCGTGGATGCGTTGCCGATGACGACCA
The DNA here is from genome assembly GCA_965223705.1 of Myxococcota bacterium. Taxonomy (GTDB): domain Bacteria; phylum Myxococcota_A; class UBA9160; order UBA9160; family UBA6930; genus UBA6930. Next base: position 3,001,528 of record OZ245015.1, read on the forward strand.
CCGGGAAGATCATGCGGCGCGAACTCCGCGACAGAGAGACCAAAGCCTGACTCAGGTCACCACGACGAGGCAATCGCGCCCCTTCTCTTTCGCGCGGTAGAGGGCGCGGTCCGCGCGCTCGATCCACGCGGAGGCCTCCTCGCCCGCGCGTTGCGGCGCGGCGCCGATCGAGATCCCGACACGGATCTCCTCGCCGTCGTGTCGAATCGCAGCATCCCGCGCGGCGAACAGCATGCGGTCTCCGATCGCCCGGGCCGCCTGGGGGTTCGCATCGAGCACGACCGCCGCGAATTCGTCGCCGCCGAAGCGCGCCAAGAAATCGGCTTTGCGACGGAACGTGTTGGTCAGTCGCCGAGCGACCTCCGCCAAGACGGCGTCTCCAGCCTGATGGCCGTACCGGTCGTTGACCCATTTGAAGTGATCGACATCGATCATGAAGAGGAACGCACTGGGCGGCGCGATGCTCCCGAGTTTTACGATGAGCGACATTTGCTCGTCGAATCCCGCGCGGTTGTAAACGCCGGTCAAGGCGTCCGTCGACATCTGCTCGCGTGCGGCGGCGAGCTCGTTCGAGACCTTGTCGACCCGGTCGGAGAGCGCGAGTAGCCGCTTCTTTTCCCGTTCGCGACGCTCCGCGCTGGCCTCTTCCAAGCGCCCGACGCAAGCTCGAACTTCCTCTCGGAGCTTGTCCGTGTCGGGCTCGTCCGCGGCGGTGCGAAGGCGGTCGAGCTCGGACGCGAGTCCCGCCTCATCTTCTTCCCCGTCGAGGCACGCGCGATGAAAGCTCTCGATAAACACCCGGAGCGCTTCGCGGAGGTCGGCCAGACCTCGCGTCACTTCGGATGTCTCTCGGTCTCGCGATTCTCGGAGCATGACGATGAGGCGAGCCCATTCCCGCGGACGCGACGGATCGGCCTCGGTCGCGAGCTCCTCGGGCAACTCGTCGGCCTGTGGCGGCTCGGTCCCGAGCACGATGTGCCGGGCCCAGGCCTCGAACAGCATCTGCCACGCGACCGGGTCGAGCTCTCCGATGGGAACGCAACGCCCCCCCCACTGCCGCAACGCTTCGGCCAGGGCGTCGCTGGGGCCGTCGACCTGCGGCTGCTCTGCGTCCTGTTGCCGGCGTCGTTTGCCGCGAAGGAAACTCACGGAGAACCTACTGGCCTAACTGCACCACGTTCGCGAGCAATTCGTTCGCGACCGAAACCGTGCGCGAGTTTGCTTGGAACGCCCGCTGGTTGATGATCAGTCGAATGAACTGCGCCGACAGATCGACGTTGGATTGTTCGAGCGTTTCGGAACGGATCGTGCCGAACCTGCCCGTCAACGCCGAGCCGATCAGCGGCTGGCCGGATTGCCTCGACTCGATGAAGTTGTTGCTGCCGGTCGCCGTCAGCCCTTCGGTGTTCGGAAAAATCGCGAGCGCGAGTTGCGCGAGTGGTCGGGACTCTCCGTTCGAGAATTGGCCGACGAGCAATCCGTCGAGGCCCACCGCGACGTTCTGCAGAGAGCCCGATGCGAAGCCGTCCTGTCGCGCTCCGTTGATCGTCGAAGTCCGGTCGGCGTACTGCGTCGTGAATTCGCCGTTGCCGATTCCGCCGAGCCCACCGAAATCGAGTTCCACCGACTGACTCGGCGTCGCACCTCCCGAGAACTCGAACGTCACAGGGCTGCCCGTCACGCCCTGGAGGATTCCGGCCGTGTCAAACGTCAAGGTGCCGGATCCTTGTACCACGACAGGATCGCCGGCGGTCGCCGGAGCCGTGGTGGTGTCGGCGGGCGGCACCGTGAGATTCCAATCCCATCCGCCGGGCCCGGTCTGCGTGAAGTACAGGGTGGCCGGATGGCTGTTACCGAGTGAATCGAACACGGTCACAACGGCTTGGAAATGCGAAGAGGAAGCGGGATCCGAGGGATCGAAGGGACCCACCAAAGGCTCCTCGACGAGCGCGTTGGAGTTGAGGTTGAGCGACAGCTCCATCCCGGTTGTTGCCCGGGGATCGAGATTGGACGTCGCCAGTGCGATGTCACCCAAACCACCCGTCGGCTGTAGGGTCGTCGAATCGATTCCGAACCCCTGCACACGCTCCAGCAGTGGCGTCGTCAGAAACCCCCGATCATCGAAATTGAAATTCCCTACCCGGGTGTAGCTGCGGCCTGTCGCGCTCTCGACGACGAAGAAACCGTTGCCCTCGATCGCGAGATCGGTGGTTCGACCGGTCGTCTCGAACGTTCCCTGGGAAAAGATCTGGGTCACGGACGAGACCTTTGCACCGGCGCCGGTTTGCGAGAACCCGCCGGCGAGATTCAAGGACTGACCCAACGCGTCTGCGAAGATGGCGCGGCGTCCCTTGAAGCCCGGGGTGTTCGAGTTGGCGATGTTGTCACCGATGATCGAAATCGCGGTCGACGACGTGTCGAGCCCGGTGACGCTGGCAAAGAGTGCGTTGGAAAGTGACATGGTGTCCTCTGCTAGTTCCGCGCGAGGGCGCGTGAAGCGTTCTGAACGTTGTGAGGGTCCGATTCGTAAGAGAGCGATCGCTCGATGCCCGCGAGACTCAGGGTGACCCGGGGCTCCTCCCGGAGCATGCGTCGAAGTACGCTTGCGAAGCTCTCTTCGCTCCGCGGCGTTCCGAGGCGGAGCCGTCCTAGCCACGAAAACAAAAAGCGCATTACCGAGATTCCTCCCGGGACTGGATCGAGCGAATGTCCGACAGCGGGACTCCGAGGTCACCGAGCTGCACGGTCACGTTCCCGCCCTCACTCGAGACCGCGGTCACACGGCCTCGGACCAGAGGCGTTGTCGCAACGGCCTCGTTGGCGGCCTGGGCCGAGATCTCGACGAAGTACGTTCCAGAGGGCACCGGTGAATCATCCGGCCACTCGATCGTCGTCACGCCAGGCGGTAGCGCCCCGAGTGCCGCGCGACCGACCACGGCGCCAGCGGAGCTACGCAACTCGACCGTCACGTTGTCGGCCGACTGCGCGAGCTCCACCGCGAGTCGGGGTCGCTCGCCCTCCGAGACATCGACCGCCGGGGACTCCGCGAGCACTTCGCGGTCAATCAGCGCAGCGGCCTCGAGCGTGGCATTGCGTTCCGTCGGGTTCGCGAGCCGATCGATGGATTCGCGCATGGCGACAAGCTGTTCGAGACTCGTGAATTGTGCGAGCTGAGCGGTGAATTCCGTGCCGTCTTGCGGGTCGAGAGGATCTTGATTCTCGAGCTGCGCGATCAGCATCCGCAAAAAATCCTGTTGGCCGATCGTTTCTTGACGACTGCTCTCCTGCGGTTCGTCTACCGACGACGCGGCGACAATTTCTTCGATCACAGCGACCTCCTAAATCCGGATATCTACGGCGCCCCGAGATGGCGCGCGCTCGTCGATTTGTCCTGCCCGCCGGTTCATCGGAACATCCGCCGGGCGCGCTTCCCCAAACGCCCTCGGCAATCGAGAGCGACTTTCCGCGTCGTGCTGTCCACGGTCAGATCCCGGCCGGTCGCCCGACGCGTCGTTCCAACCGCGGGAGTCTCCGTCGCGCGCCGCGGGAGATTCGTCGGCGCCGCCTCGCGTGATCTGCACGTGGGCCGGACGCAAGTCTCGACCCGCGAGTCCTTCGAGGAGGAGTTCCTTGCCTTCGGTCAGAGCCACGAGCGCACGGGAGTCGTGGGCGCGGATGGTGATCTCGACGTCTTGATTGCGCACGCGGACAGCGAGCTCGATCTCACCCAGTTCGGGCGGGTGCAAACGCACGCGTGCCTGCCCTCCCCCGCGGCTCGCCAGCCATGAAACATCCTGCACGATCCGGGAGGCCCCTTCGGGCGGAAGCAGCGGAGCGGGATTTCGCGCACTTGACACCGACTCGAGTGGCAGCGTCTGCGAGAGCGGGGCCACCGGGGACCGCTCCGGGGTCCAGGAACGCTCGACGGGTGTCAGCGGTGCGGGCGCTCCCTCTCGCTTCTCGGACAGATGCAGCGCGGGGCTCTCGGGCTCCTCTCGCAGGGGCGGTGCCTCGACCGCGGTGCGTCGCACCGACTGTGTGGAGGTCGGAAGTTCCATCGCAAGCTCCGGGCGGCTGCGCTCGACGCGTCGTTCCGGGGCCGGGGACCGCGAGGGCTCGAGCCGGAGCGTTTCGAGAGAGATCGGCGGCGGAAGCTCTCGGCCTTCGACGGCAGGCAGGGTGCGAGCCGGAGCCGGCTCCGCCGGTAGATCGTTCTTTTGCGGGACCTCCGGGTTCGGCGGAACCGTTGTCGCGCGGGGCTCCGCCGGCGTCGGCGAAACCGTTGCGACCTGCGAGCGCGGTTCGGGCGCCGCGACCTCGGTGCCCGCGCCCGCCGGAATGTCCCGCGCCGGAAGTTGCGGCGGGAGAGACGGTTCGGGCGATCGACCAACCGAGCTACCGTCGGATGAGGCGGGGCGGGCTTCACCGACCGTCGCCGTGTCGCCGGGAAGTCCGCCCCGAGGCTCGGTCGGAACGGCGCTGGCTTGCAGCAGCGCAGCCGCGAACTCGGCAACGGTTTCAGCGGTCGCCTCTTCTGTAGGAAGCGCCGCTTCGCGCGCTTCGACCAGCGTGTCGAATACCTGCTGTAGATATCCCGCAATCACGGCAGCGTCTCCGGAACGTTCGGCGGATCGGTACTCAGCGGATGGGCGACGTGTCGAGTGACCGCGAGCGCGCGAATCGGATCGAGCAGTGCGAGCACACTCGCGGATTCCTTGTGTTTCATTTTCGCGAGAATCTGAGTCGCCAGGCGCAACTCCAGTTCCTCGATCAGCGACGCCGCGCGAGGGGCAGGCATCGCCGCGTAGATCTTCGACAGTCTGCGCACGGCGTCGCCGTTTGCCTCTTCCCAGGCGGCGATGCGACGCGATAGCGTCGCCGCGATCTCGCGGATCTCCTGAATGCGTTCCCGGGACGCGGCCTCGAGCTCGTCCACCGCGGCTTCTCGCTCTTCGAGTTCGCGCTCCCGGCGGTCGAGTTCGGCGTTTCGAGAACGAACTTCCTCGAGAAGCGCCACCACGCCCAGGTCCGTCGCGGGTTCCGCCACCGCTTCGTCGGCCGCTCGGGTCGGATGCGCGAGGGCGGCCACGCAGATCAGCGCGAAACCCCACCGCCGGCCGCGTTGCCCGATCTCGTCGAGGGTCCTCTGCAGTTGCCGTTGGCTTTTCTTCCGGTGCTCGCGCCGCGCCCGCTCGGCGAGCTTCTCCAGCACTCGGAGCTTGAGACGGCTCAGCTGCCTTCGTTCGTCGGCTTCCGCGAGCGCAGCCTGGCGCTGTCCGACCTCGTCCGCTCCCCGCGCAACGGCACGCGCACCGGACTCGAGCATGCGGCCGTGGTTGAGAACCCGTGCACCGCTTTCACCGTTTGCGAGCTGCTCGGCGAACGCGGCACTGCGTTCATGGATTGCGAGACGATCCTCGGTCATCTGTTGGCTGGCCCTGTCCCGGGCGCTCCGCGCTTTCGCGAACGCCACTTCGTCCTTCTTCGCGTCGGTCTCCCGGAGTTTCAGAACGCGCTCGAATCGGAAACGCAGCCGCTTCATGAGACGCCTCCGGCGAGGAGCGCTTGTAGACGCGCAAAACTTTCGTCGAGATCGCTCGCGTCGTCTTTGGCCTGGCGCATGAACATCTGCAGCGACGGCTCGAGGGCTCGCGCTCGATCGACCTCGGCATTCGAGCCCGACACGTAGGCACCGATGGAAATCAGATCTCGCGCTTCGCGAAGCGCGGCGATCAAACCGCGCGCGGCGCGAGCGTGTTCGCGTTGCGGAGCCGCAACGACATCATCCATCACACGCGACACGCTCCCGAGCACATCGACAGGCGGATACTGCCCCTGCTCCGCGAGCTCACGCGAAAGGACGATGTGACCGTCGAGCGCGGCTCTCGCGGCATCGGCGACCGGTTCGTCCATGTCGTCGCCTTCGACGAGTACGGTGAAGATTCCGGTCACGGTGCCGCGCGATGCGGAAGTTCCGGCACGTTCGACGAGGCGCGGCAGTTCTGCCCATACCGACGGCGGATAACCGCGGGTGGCGGGCGGCTCCCCTGCGCTGAGCCCCAGCTCGCGCTGCGCCGTGCAAAAGCGCGTCAAGGAATCCATCAACAAGAGGACGTGGCGACCTTCTCGGCGGAGGTCCGCGGCGATCTCCGTCGCCAGGTACGCGGCGCGCCGCCGCAAACCCGCCGGTTCGTCGCTCGTCGCGACCACGACGATCGATCGCGCGCGCGCCTCTCCGAGGGCGTCTTCGATAAAATCCCGCACTTCGCGGCTTCGCTCGCCGATCAAACCGACGACCACCGCGTCCGCCTTGGCGGCGCGCGCCATCTGGCCCAGCAGCGTCGACTTGCCGACCCCCGAGCCGGCGAAGAGACCCACCCGCATTCCCCGCCCCAGCGTGGCAAAGGCGTTGATGGAACGGACGCCGATATCGAGCGGTGTATCGATTCGCTGTCGCGTCAGAACGTCCGTGTAGACCGAGTGGTCCCCGGAGCGGAGTTCGAGCGGGGGCCCCCCATCGAGCGGACGACCCAACGCATCGATTACGCGTCCCATCGCAGCAGCGGCTTTCGGCCGGGTCGCGATCGCGCGGAGCGGCCGGATGCGCGCGCCGGGACCGACTCCGTTCAAGGCCCCGAGAGGCGCCAGCAAGCGGTCCGCATTCTCGAAGGCCACGAGTTCCGCGGCGACGTGCGCACCGTCGGATTCGACTTCATAGAGGTCACCGATGCGCCCGCGGATACCTCGTACCACGAGCAAGGTTCCCCGCAAAGCGACGAGACGACCCTCTCGGGACACCAACGGCACCCGTCTCGCGTGATCAAAGCACTCGCGATAGAAGCCACGATCCAGGTTCACCAGGATTCTCCCTCGTCGCTGCCGTCGGGGTCTTCCGCGTGTTGGAGGAGCGGCAGCAGCTCGTCTCGGAGCCGCGCGCCGAACTCGTAGGGGTCGATGCGAGCGACTTCCGCACCGTCGCGAAGCTCCGCGCATCCCCGCTCGAGTGAGGGATCGGCCATGATCGGAAGGGCTGGCGGGAGCTCGCTCGTGCGGGCCGACGTATCGCGGAGTCGTGAGAACGCCGCGTGATCTTCGGGGGACAACGCCAGTTCGAATGACGCTTCCGGATTCTCAAACGAGGCGAGCGCCTCCGCGACCACCCTTTCAAGCGTGGACGGATCGTCGCGGAACTCTCGGCGCAGCAAGCCCTCCACCAACGAAACGGCCAACTCGATGGCGAAGCGCCGGCCCGCTTCGAGCTGTTCGCGCCGCACGGCCGCGAGGCCTTCGAGCACGTTCCCGAGTTCGCCGACGAGCCTCGTCACGTGGTCGATTTCGGCCCAGGGCGCACTTTCCCGACCGGCGGTCACGCCCTCTTCGTACGCGGCCTCTTCCGAAGGAGTCCTTCCCGCTTCCGGCTCCGGCGTCGCGAAGGTTCCATCGACTCGATCCGCAAAACCGGTATCGGGACGGAACACGTGGTCGTTTTCGAGGAGTGGCCGCGGCTCAAACCATGAGGTCATCGCCACCTCCGAGGTCGATCGTGAGTCGTCCCTCCGCTTCGAGAGCTCGTGCGACTTCCACGATCTGCTCCTGGATTTGCTCGACATCGGAGAGCTTCATCGGACCGAGAAGGTCCATCTCCTCCTTGATCTGATCGACCGCCCGCGAGGACAAGTTCTCGAAGACCTTGTCGCGCATCTCGTCCGACGCGGTTTTCAGTGCAACCGCGAGATCTTCGCTCGACACCTCGCGCAGCAAGACCTGAAGCCCGCGGCGGTCGATGTTGACGAGGTCGTCGAACTTGACGAGGCGTTTGCGGATCTCGCCTGCCGATTCCGAATCGCGCTCGTCGACACCCTCGAGAATCGATGCGGAATCATCCTTGGCCACGCGCTTCAAGACGTCGGCTGCGACGTTGGCGCCGCCCACCCGGGTCGAATTCACGGGAAGCCGCGTAAAGAGCTCCGCGACGCCGAGTTCGAGATCTCCGAGGATCTCGGTCGTCACGGAATCGAGGTTCGCGAGACGAAACACGACCTCCGCACGCACCTCTTCGGTCAAGTCGCTGACGATGCTGGCGGCGCGTTCCGACGGGAGCTGCGACAACAGCAACGCCACGGATTGGGGATGCTCGTTCTCGAGCGCTTCGGCGATGAACGACGGCTGAAACGCTCGCAGGGTCCAATCGATGCGCTTCTGGTCTCGCCCCAGGCCTTCGAGAATTCGCTCCGCGCGTCCCTCGTCGACGGACTCGGAGAGGAGGGCCATCGCGCGCTCGCGCCCGCCGGATACGCTCTCTTCTTTCTTGCCGAGCGCGTCTCGGAACTCGAGCAAGACGCGTTCCTGCAGGCGCGGCGGGATCTCGTCAATCCGTGCGACGGCCGCGAGCGCCTTCTCGACTTCGCGGTCGTCGAGCTGGTTCAAAAAATCCTGAGCGATGTTCGACGGCATCGACAGGATCACGATCGCGGCCTTGTCGGCGCCTGTGAGCGATTCGTATTCCATCTATTCCTGACTCAACCAGTTGCGGATCGTGTTTACGCCGGTCCCGGGACCCGCCGCCGCGACGTGTCCGATTTCTTCGGAAAGCGTCAGGGGCTCGGGCGGTGCCCCCTCCCCGCCTTCGCCGACTGCGACATCGACGCCCGAGACCTGGGTTTGATTCGCCAACCTCGCTTCGAGGTCGGCGACCCGTGCGATCGCGGCGCCGTCGGAACCTAGACTGCCTGCAATCGGAGCGACCACGAACTTGCCGAAGGCAAAGACGCCGATCAGCACGGCCAGCACGCGCACGGCGTCGGAGATCAAGACCAGGGTTTGCGGTGTGAGGAGTCCGTCCTCCTCTTCCACGAATTCGGGCTTTTGAAATGGCGCGCTCGTCACGGTGATTTGATCGCCCCGCTCCTCCGAAAACCCGACGACCTGCTTCGCCAGTTGTTCGAAGCGCTCGAGCTCTTCCGCGGGCCACGGAACGGGCGCCGCGTCGGGTGCTTCGGCGGGCCGGTCGCCGACCAGCACGGCGACGGCGAGCTTCTTGATCTGCCCCATAGGCGTGACGCTTCGACTGATCGTCTTGCTGATCTCGAAGTTGATCGTCTCGGAGGTTCGACGGCTGTTCGGGACCGGCGGACCTCCGCCAGCGGCGCCACCCGGGATGTTCGCGACGACTCCGGCCGGTCCGCCCTCGGCGGCCGCCCCGTCGCTCTCCTCTTCGCTCGACCGCTGTTCACTTCGCGCGACTTGCGAGTCCGGGTCGTAGGCCTCTTCCGTCGTCTCGCTCTCGGTCCAGTCCATTTCAGCACGCACGTGGGCCACGACCTGGCCGAGCCCCACCGTTTTTGCGAGCAGCGCTTCGATACGCCCAGCGAGCTCTTCCTCGACGCGCTCTTGGTATTCCGGAGCGCCACCTGCGGCGAGCTGCCCGGTCGGATTGTCTCCCAGAGGCGCCAGCAACCGCCCTGTCGCATCGACCACGGTGATGTGCTCGGTCTTGAGCGACTCGATCGTCGAGGCGACGAGAAACACGACGGCGCGAACCTGATCGCGCTCGAGCTCGCTACCGGGTCGCAACTTGACGACGACAGACGCTCGCGGATCCCGATCGCTATCGGCTACGAGATTGCGTCGTTTTGGGATGACGACCTGAACGCGCGCCTTGTCCACGGGGTCGAGTTGTTCGATGGTGCGCGACAACTCGCCTTGGACGGCGCGTGCGTAGTTCACTTGGTGGACGAATTCCGTGACACCGAAAGCCGGTTTGTCAAAAATTTCGAAACCGGTGCTGCCGCCGTTGGGCAATCCCTGACCGGCCATGCGCATTCTGGCCTCGTAGATCATCGGAGCGGGAACCTGGATTGTGGTCCCGCCGTCGGCCAGCTCGTAGGGAATCCCTTCGCGCGCCAGGCCGTCCGCGACCCGCGCGATCTCTCGATCTTCGAGGCCCCGGTACAGAGCGCGATAGTCCGGCTTGTTGGCGCCCGAGATGATCCAGCTGAAGAAGGCGACAGACCCGACGGCACTCGCCGCCAGTAGCAACTGTCTGCCACGGGACATTGCGCCAATCTGCTCTGTGATGTTCTCGATGAAGCCCGCCACCGTTCACCTCTTCCTAGAGCTGCAGGCTCATGATCTCTCGATAGGCCTCGAGAAATCGGTTCCGAAAAGCCACCACCTCGTTGAGCGACAATTCCGCGCGACTGATCGCGAGCATCGTCTCCACGATGTCGCTTTCGCCAGCCGCGAGGTCCGTCGCGGCGCGCTCCGCCGCGCGCACGTCTGAATCTGCGGCCAGAACCGTGTCGCGGACCCGGTCGCCGAAGGGCTTTCCCGAAACGACCGGGGCCGCCTCCTTGGCGGACGTACTCGGAGACAGAAGCGATGAGATTCGATCGATCGGATCCATCGCTAGCGGCCGATCTCTACCGCGGCGCGGGCCATGTCACGGACCTTGCGCATGATGAGCAAGTTGGCTTCGTACGATCGCCCGGCCGACATCATGTTCGCGATCTCCTCGACCAGGTTGACGCGCGGAAAGTCGACGAACCCTTGGTCGTTGGCGTCGGGATGTCCCGGTGCGAAACGCGCTACGGGCGGCCGCGGATCGACCTGCACCCGCGTGATGTCGACTTGTCGCAGGGCGCGCTCGAGGCGCGTCGAAAACGGTTTCGCCGCGGACCGCGTGGCAAAGACGGGATCGCGCCGCTGATAAGGCCCGCCATCTGCCGTGCGCGTTGTCTCGGCGTTGGCGACGTTCGATGCGACGAGCGCCATCCGCGTGCGTTGCGCAACGAGGCCTGAGACGGCGATATCCGTGATGTCACCCAGTTTCATCGCTTGCTACCCCATCGCTTTCTAACGCGGCTGACCCGCGATCGCGGTACGCCGCAGTGAGATCAGGCGGCGAATCACCTGGGCTTGGTCCGTGAAGGCGCTGGAATTGCGGCTGAGTTCGACGAGTTCGCGCCCGAGGTCGACGCCGTTGCGATCAGGGCGGTCCCCGACCGGGCCGCGTTCAATTCGCGCGCGCAGTGTCTTTGCGGTCGAGAGTGTCGAGCCTTCGGGCTTCGACATCTCGAGGAAGGCCTGCCCCAGCCGGTCTGCGAACTGAAGCTCGCGCCGCCGATACCCCGGTGTGTCGGAATTCGCGACGTTCGAGGACAGCACGCCCTGGCGAGCGACCCGAAATTTCATCGCTTGCTCAAGCGCGACCAGCGAGTTTCCCCAGAGCGCTTCCATCGATTCCCCCCAAGCGCGGCGTTTCGCCTCGGGAGGAACAACTGCAAGCACCGTGCCGCGGATTGACGGCTCGAGCGCGCGTCCTATGGCTTGTATTCGTTCAGTCCGAAAGCTCGTCTGATTTCACGTCGCAAATTGCACGCTGGGCCGGGAGATTTTTTCCGGGTGGTCAGGCCAGACCGTACAGGCGGATCTTGTTGCGGAGGGTGCGGACACTGATTCCCAGCTGGCGTGCGCTCTGGGTGCGATTCCCGTCGTGTGCCGCGAGACTTCGCTCGATCGCGATCCGCTCGAGTTCGCGAAGGGACTTGGGCTCCTCGCTCGGCATCGGAGGCCGCGACACCGTCGCGGTCCGTTCGTGTGTCACGCCTGACGCGTACCGGACGATCCACGCCGTGAGCTCGTGCAAGTTTCCCCGCCACAGCCGATCGGGAAGTTCGCCCGGGGCGGGTGGCGTCACGCCGAGGCGCGCCGCGATACGCTCGACGAGTCTTGGGAGATCCACCAGGCGATCGCGCAGAGGCGGGAGGAGGATTTCTCGCGTTCCCAGTCGGTACGCGAGGTCGCGCCGCAGCTGGCCCCGGCGCACGAGCGCTTCGAGTCCACGATCCGCCGTGGCAATGAGCCGACTGTCGAATTCGTGAGAAGCCAGACAATCCGCGATTCGCGTCTGGCTGCGGTCGGATAGCTCTTGAAGGTTCTCGATGACCAGCGTGCCATTCCCGGCGCGATGGAAAGCGCCGCCGGGCCCGAACACTTCGGGTCGTTCCATATCTCCCGGAAAGATGCTGACGAGGGGTCCTCGACGGCGGCGGCTGCTGTGGTGGAGGCACGCCGCCAAGGTGCTCTTACCGGTCCCGGTTTCACCGCAGATCGCGATGGCTGCGTCCGCCGAAGCCAGGCGATCGAGTTCTTGGAGGTCTCGCCGGAGGCCTTGTTCGTCGCTCGTAAAGCTCTCGACGAGGCGCGTGCCCATCCGGTTGTCCGATGCCGCGCGGATACTGCGTGCGAGCTGCTCCGCTCCGAACGGATGAGGCACGACGCTGTCGACTCCGCGACGAAGCAGATCGACCAGGGTCGCCGAATCGCGATGGATCGTGATCGCCACCATGCCCAGATCCGGACGATCTCGACGCAGGGTCGACATCTGCTCTCGTTGGCAGGCGTCATCACATACCGCGACGACGACATGGACCTCACGCGGTTCCGGCCACTCGCTACCCGCCGTCATACCGCTCCGTTCGCCGAAGCTGCGAACGAGTTGAACGTCTCCCCGTGAAAGAGCGCGCCGAAGCGTTCGTTCGACGCCGGGCGCCAACCCGTAGCACGCGACGCGGATCACGGGGCGCCGCCCGACACGTGCCGCGCGGATACGCCCGGAACCGAGCGGAGTGCCGTCCGCAACTCGCGCCAGCGCGCGTCGTCTCCTCGAAGATCGATCCCGAGCTCGGCGCCGAGCTGGCCCGGCGAAACGGACAGTTCGACCGCTGAGCCAGGGGGAGCCCACTCGAGAATCGCATGGAAAGCGTCGAGACAACGGCCGCGCCATGCGACCGGATCCACCCATAGCTGGCGATGCGGTTCCCCACGGGCGCTTGCCGTGACACAAGCCGCGGCGAGTGCGGGACGGAGATCCCGCAAAACCTCTTCCAAAAGTGCGCCGGCATGCGCCGCAGGGCGCGAATCGATCGCGCCTTGATCGCGCTCGACCAACGCCTCGATCTCCCGGTCGATTTCGGCGACAGCGCGAGCGATGTCTCCCACCGCATGATCGAGAGGCGCCGCGCTACAAGCGATTTCGTCGAGCGCGATCTTGATGCACGAGAGAGGCTCGCGCAGCTTGAGGATCCGTTTGTCGTGGGCTTCGGGGTCAGCGGTCATTCAACGGACCTCCGCGGTACCGACAGCCGAACGCAGGAACTCGACTTCGCGCTCGGCTGCGAGAATTTCGGCCCAGGGATCCCGTTGCGAGTCTTCGGGGGCTACGGCTCCGCCGACGCCATCCGCTTCTCCAGCGAGCTCAGCGACCCAGTAGGCCGCGCGATTCTTGAGAGGACCGTCGGGTAGATGGGCCAGTGCGTCTCGGTAGTGCACGCGCGCGAGCGCGTCGTCACCCCCCACTCGTCGAAGGCGCGCGGCGACGAGGGAAGCTTCGCCGAAGGTCGACGCGGCGCGCGCTTCCGGTCGGGCGAGCGCGAGAAACAACGCCCTGCGAAGAGCGCCTCGTGGCGCACGACTCGTCGCCCGAGTAAGTGCGGTGAGGTAGCGCGGAAAGCGCGTTCCGCGAACCTCCTGAAGACGGATCTCGGCCAGCTCATCCGCAGCGGCGGCGTAGCGTCCCTCGGCCAGCTCGATCTCCGCGAGGAGCAAGCGCCACGCGTCCCGTTGGGAATCGTCGCGCTCCGCCCCGGCGGTCGCCGCGGCACGCGCTGTCGCTCTTCCTCCAGATAGAAAATAAGCACGTGAAGCTTCCACCGCGTACGCTGCCGTCGCTTCGGGTCCAAAGCGACGGGTCATCGCGCGATACGTATCCAGGGCGGGCCCGTGCAAGCCGACTTCGGCGTAGCACCGTGCGAGCATCGCGTAAGGCTCGTGCTCGTCGATATGCCGCAACAGCGTGACACGGCGCGGACCGAGTCGGATCAAGAGTTCGCTGCAGGGGACGCCTCCCGTGCCGCTCGCCCCTATCAGCACATGGACCACGCGTCGCGTGTCGTCGAAGAATGTCGGTGTGATCGCCCGATCGGGGGAGTCGAAACTCACTTTTACGAGGAGTGCGAGGGCTTCTTCGATCCGGTTCTGCGTCAAGAACACATGGGCCGCGACCGAGCGTGCGTTCCGAGACACCCACGGCGAGCTGCTGCGTTCGGCGCGCTCGAGCATCGCCTGTCCGACGGGATCGTCTAGGGAGACGAGCTCGTGCTCGATCAGTCGCATCCCTGCGAGATCGGCGGCGGGGGTGCCCAACTCGCCCGTCGCGACTCCTTGGAGAATCTCCCCGGCTTCGGGGCGCCGACGCAGCGCGACGAGTACGTCGGCGCGCCGGATCGCGACGGCAGCTCGCTCTCGGTCGCGCAAGCGATCGATCTCGACTCGGTGTAGCCAACGTTCGGCGACATCCAACTCGCCGCTGCGGTACGCGAGTTCGGCGATTCGCACACCGCTTCCACCACCGCGCTCGCCGTGAACCTCCTGAATCGCCTTGCCAAACGCGCGGATCCTCACCGGTGACGGGTCGAGCACCGCCGCAAGCTCCGCACGTCTCAACCGGATGGCATCGCCGAACGCATCCGATCCGGCGTTGAGCCGTTCGAAAGACTGGCGCGCCGTATCCGCGTCTTCGGTTTGGTAAACGAGCTCTGCGCTGTAGTAGTCCGCTGCGCGTTCGAGATCGACAGGGTCGGGGGCGCTTGCGAACTCGCGACGCGCCGCTTCGAGGGCGACCCGCGCTTCGGGTGTTCGTCGCATCGCGAGCTCGAGTCGAGCCCGCTCGAGCCAACCACAGGCTCGCTCCTGCGCCCCCGGTGCGTCACGCGTCGAGAGTGCGAGGGCTTTTTCGACTTCGCGATCACCGCGATCGGGCGGGATTTTCGCCGCGCTCAAGATCGCCTGGGCGAGATCGAGCGCAGCTCGCACCTCGGGATCGTTCGAATCGAGCTCCGAGACGGCTTCGAGGACGAGATCTGCATCCCGCGGTGCGACGACGCGAACGCCCAGAAGATCGGTCACGCGTTCGGGAAGGCAAAGCGGAAGGGAATCCGGTGGTCCACTCTCGGGCAATCGCGTCGCGAGCAAGACGAAAGGACTCGCTGGCAAGCACCACGCGGGCGCGCCGATTCCGCATACGAAGAGAAAGAGGCACACCTTGAGCGCGTGACGCGTCCGCTCAATCACGCGACGATTTTCGCCTCCGCCGCAGTTCTGCCCGCTGAACGTCGAGCGTGTGCTGAACGATTGCGTCCCGGTCGGTCTCCCGAATCGATTCAAATTGAATCGCGATGCTGCTCTCACCGAGGTCCGATTCATCGTCCAGGCGATCGCTGCTGAGGACCAGGCCGACGCAGCGCACGGTATGCGGTGGCGTGCCGGGCAATTCGAACTCGATCAACAAATATCCGGTGGTACCTTGTTCTTTCTCGACCGTGGCGAAACGCATCCCGGAGCCGGAGAGGACCGCGGGGCGCGGTCGGAACGGGGACAGCCCGTTGGCATCGGGTACCTCGAGAGCCGCGAGAATCTGGTCGAGCTTGTTTTCCAAGCGAGTCAGCCATATCGCAAGACCCGCATCAATCGGTTCGATGCCTTCTTCTCCGCCTGCGGCAATCTCGGCGGATACGTAATCGACTTCTTCTCGGCCCAGCTGCCGAAACCGCAGGGGGATGTGCGTGCGCACGCGGAAATACGCGCGTGCATCGCGGCCGTCGTCATCCTGTTGCCGGGTGCTTCGCTCGTTCATGCGCTTCATCGGTACGCAAGTGACGTGCCACGGCTCGGGGCCCTTCGGGACCGGTTCGTCAGCGGGACGCTTCAGATCGAAAATTGCGGAGTTCGCTCTGAAACTCGTTCTGGGATAAGCGCTAGTGCACCTACACCTTTTCACTCAGGAATCGCGCGTCGGGCCGGTCAGCATCTCGCCACCCCCCGACGGCACTGCGCCGATCCCGCGCTTCTTTCAGCGAGGCGGCGAGGCGATCCCGAGTCTCCTCGAACGCCGCAGCGAGCTGTTCTTGACGATGCAACGCCGCTGCGAGCCAAGAGGGCCCGGGCGTTGTATCGGAGACGAGCTCCCGTACCACGGCCTCCCGATCGCGCAGGAGCGAATCGATCTCATCCAGAGCGAGCTTCCCGAGAGCGACGCGCAGCGCTTGATCGATCGCTTCGAGTCGATCGCCCGAGGAGATCAACCGCCCGCGGCCTCGCGTCGATCGGCCAGTTCGGTCCACGCTTCGGAGAGTGTGGTGACGACGCCTAGCGCATCCCGGATCGGCCCGGCGGTACTGCGCGCGCTGCCCTCCAAGAGCTGTTGTCCGACAAACTCGTAGAGCGCGTCGAGGTTCGCCGCGATCTCGCCGCCGCGTTCGAGATCGAGCGCGCTGCGAAGCTCGCCGATGATGCGAAGCGCGCGGTCGAGCGATTGTGCCTTCCGCTCCGGATCGCCCAAATCCACCGCGGCGATCGCGATATCCATTTGCCGCAACGCCTCGACGTAGAGCTTCGCGACGAGGCGCTCCGGTGACGACGTTTCGACTTCGATTTCCCGATAGCGAGACCGCATGGAGACCTCTATCTAAAGGCGCCCGCCAGGAACGTGCCCTGTGCCTGAAATGTCGAGACTTGGGTTTCCAGTCGTGCAAACTGCCGTCTCAAGAATTCTTCGCGCTGCTCGAGCCGCTCCTCAAAGCGCGCGATACTCACGTCGAGAGAATCGATCCGCTCGTCGATCCCCTCTTCTCGCGTGGCGAGGAGCCCGTCGCCCACCTGCGTGATCGGTTCCAGGGCCCTGGCGAGCGTCGTCGCCACGCCATCCTCGGTTCCGTCGCCCGCGAGTAGCTCCCGAACCGAAAGGGGATCCTCGGCGAGTGCTTCCTCGAGTTCGGTCGTGTCGAGAGAGAGGCGGCCGGTGCGATCGAATCCGACGCCGACTTGAGTCAAGCTCGCGAACGGATTGTCGGTGAAGGTGTACACGCCGCCGACGATCTGTTGGAGGTCAAACTGAATACTGCGAAGGGTCGCGTCGCCCGACAGGGGCCCGGCGCGACCCGATTCTTCATTGAACGTGGACTGTGAAGCGAGAAACTCTTGAATCGCGTTGTATCCGTCGACCAGCGCCTGCACCTTTTCCGCGATGGATTCATCGTCGCGTGCCACGTCGATGTCGACGGTGCCTCCCGCTCCGCCGCCATCGCTGACGAGTGTGAGCGTCACGCCGGGAATCACGTCTGCCACGTCGTTGGATTCCCGCGTGATGTCCACCCCGAAGACGGTGAGGGATGCGTCCGTCGCGTCTTGAGACACGGCGGAGTCGAAGAACGGATCGGGCGGGACTTCGCCCTGCAAAGTCGTTGTCACGGAAAGGTCGTTGGCGGCGCCGGGCTCTGTTCCCGAGATGATAAGGCGGTAGCCCGTTCCGTCGAACAGTGTCTCCGCCCGGACCTCACCGCTGTTGTCGACGTCACTGTTGATCAGATCGCGTAGCTCGGTGAGGGACGCTCCGGCGAGTCCGATGGTGATATCGATGGGATCTTCGCCGCCGAAATCGATCGAGAGGGTCTGGCCGACGGATGCGATCGGGTCCGTCAGGTTCGCGAACGGTGTGCTGATCTCGCGGGCCACGTCGGCCAGGCGATTGATCGTGATATTCGTGCTACCCACCGTTGCGTCCGAGGTAGCCACCGCGGTGACCAACGATTCATCCGAAGACGTGGCGGTGTAGGCGAGGAACTCCTCGTCGAGAGACGGCGCGGTCAGCGTGCTGATCTGATTGTCGATCGCTTTCGCGGCGTCGCGTAGCGCCAAGAGGTCGGAGTTGAATTGCTGCAGCAGAGCGCGCTCTTGTTCAAGCCCGGCTCGCCGCGCTTCGAGCTGCCGCAAGGGCTGGCGCTCGACGTCGATGATGGCCCCCAGGATCGCGGTCGTATCGAGGCCAGAGGCCAGACCGTCGAACCGTACTCCCATCGCTCCTCCCTTTCCGCGAACGGCTGGCGATAGGAGCTGAGGGCGCCCTCACGCCCTCAGCTCCCCATGCGCCTCCCGACCTACTGAAGCAGCGACAAGGCCAACGAGGTCGATAGATTGGCTTGCGCCAATACCGACACGCCGGCCTGTTGGAGGACCTGGTTCTTGGTCAGAATGGCCGTCTCCGCCGCAACATCGACGTCTCGAATCCGCGATTCCGCAGCGGCCGAGTTTTCGACCGACACCGCGATCGACCGAATTGTCGACTCCAGGCGGTTCTGCGCTGTACCGAAATCGGCGCGCAACCCCGTCAGTGTGTCGATCGCCGAGTCGATGGTGTCGAGGGCGGACTGCGCGTTGGTGTCGGTTGTGATATCGGCAGCTCCAATGCTGAGCCCCGTTGCCGTCGCGTCGACACCGGAGACCGCGATCCGATCGTTCGCCGTGTTGTTGGCGCCGACCTGGAACGTCACCGTGGTCGAGGAACCGTCGAGGAGCAACGTCCCGTTGAACTCCGTCACGGCCGCGACCCGGTCGATCTCCGCGATCAGATCCTGAAATTCCTGATCCAACGTGGCTCGTTCCGCCGATCCCAGCGTGCCGTTCGCCGCCTGAATCGCGAGTTCGCGCATTCGAATGAGAATGCCGCTCGACTCGTTCAGCGCGCCTTCTGCGATCTGCAGCAGCGAGATTCCGTCATTCGCGTTTCGCTGCGCTTGCTGAAGACTGCGGACGTCGGCTCGGAACCGTTCCGAGATGGCGAGGCCGGCGGCGTCGTCCGCGGCCCGCGTGATCCGAAGGCCGGAAGACAGTCGGTCGAATGAACGATTGAGCTGCTCCGTGGCATTCGATAGGTTGCGCTGCGCGTTGAGCGAAGCGACGTTGGTGTTGACTCGAAGTCCCATGTGTTTTCGATCCTCCTTGATGATGTCTCGATCGATCAATCCGTGATCGTTCGAAAGCACGCGGCTGGCGGGGGGCGCTCCATTGCGTCTTCCGCGTCGATCCACGGATCCACTCGGATCCCGAATCGAACTGACCGCGCGATCGGTCGACGATGAGAACTGCAACCGCGATGCCATCGAAAACGGCTCGTCGCGGGTGTTGACGACAACGAGTGAACCCACCCCACGTTGGGGACGGAGTCGCGGATCAACTGCGCTTTGGGGATGCGTCCACGATCTTTCAATCTGCGGCGCCGCCCTTCAGGCTGAACGCGCACACCCGGCGCGCCGCGCGAAAACGAAGACCGGCCGCGGCATCGAAATTGCTCCTGATGAAAGACGTGGCTTACTCCGGCGTAGCATTTTCAACACAAGACGGGCCTGTCTCGATCGTCGCTCCGCAAAATTTCGAAGCGACGCTCAACTGGCTCGACGACCGTCTGCGGCGCGGGCTGCGCGGACGACTCGAAGCGGAGTTTCCCCGCTCTCTCGCGAAAGACGCGCCCCGCGTCCACTGTGTCGTGAAGCGCGAAGGTCACCCCGTTGCGCACGCCATGGGATTCAGCTTGGACGCGCGTTCCGCCGCAGGGTGCACGATTCGTCTCGGGTTGATCAGCCTGGTCTACACCGAACCCGCCGAACGGGGAGCAGGCCTCGCCTCGCAGTGCGTGGAAGCGTGCGTGGAGCTTCTGCGGGAGCGCGGCAGATCCATCGCGATGTTGTGGAGCGACCGCCCGTCATTCTATGAACGGCTCGGATTCGCTCCGTGCGGAATCGAGCGCACCTTCTTCGTTCCGCCCGACACGACCCGGCGCGCGCCTTTTACAGGGACGCGCTCTTCCGAGCTCACCTATGGCCCGCCCTGCCCCGACGACTGGGTTGCGCTCGCCGAGCTCTACGATGCGAAACCCACGCGGGCGGATCGCGCGCCTTGCTGGTTGCCGCGCTACACCGCGGCGCCCGATACCTGGACGGTCGTGGCACGCCGGGGCGAGCGCGCAGCCGCTTACGCCGTTCTGGGACGCGGCGATGACTTCGCGGGCGTTATCCATGAATGGGCGGGGGACGTCGGAGCCTTGCTCGGCTGTATTCAGATTCTCGCCACAGCCAATGGCGGCGCCTACTTGCTCGCGGGCCCTTGCGAGGAACCACTCACGCAGTGCCTGCTCGAGCATGGGCACGAAGCCGCGTGGGGCGCTTTCAGCTTGGCCCGCGTCCTCTCGACGAAAGGGTTGACCGACGACCTCGGTGAGGAGATCGCGCTGGGACCTCCGGCGGAAATCCTTCGGGATCTGTTCGGGGCGCCGGAACAGAAGTCCGCTCCGCCGCGGTTCCCGCTCTATTTATGGGGCTTCGACTCGATCTGACGCCAGGCCGGCGATTCGTCGTCGGGCCGCGATTGCTGGATCGGTTCTGCAATCGGCCACTCACCGTCGAGAATAGTCTGGATACCGCACCGCTGTGCTGTCGCAACCACGATCGGAGCGGCGAGGTTGGCTGTGATGCCTTCTTCGCGTGCCGTGACGACCACCAACACCGCCGCGTCCGCCGCGCTTTCGATTCCGAGACCGCTCAACCGATCTCGCTTCCATTGCGGTCGATACGTCGGAAAGAACAACGTCGGGTCGGTGACGGCGAACGCGAGAGAAGTGTCGTCGAGTGACGCCAGCCACGCGAACGGTGAGCGCGTTCCGTGCTCGACCAGCACGAATCGTCGCAGTTGCGGGAAGCCGGCGATCTCCGAGATTTCGAGCACGTCCTCGGCGTTGATCGACATTTCCCCACACCGTCGGTGTTTGACGACGATCGGGTTCTGGTCCGTCACGCCGGATTTGACGACATTCGCGTTCTGGTCCGTCACGCCGGAGTTCTCCCATCCTCTGTGTCGGCCCAAGCCGCAAAGTCGTCGACATCGGCCGTGGCCGCGCGCCGGTTGGCGTCCTCGATCGCCGCGAATACCTCTTCGCGGTGAATCGGAATCCGCGTCGGTGCGTCGATACCGATCCGCACTTGGCCTCCGTTGATCGACAGGACCGTCACGCGGACGTCCGTGCCGATGCGAAGCGTCTCCCCAGTCTTGCGGGTCAAGACGAGCATTTAGCGGAGGAACTGCAAGAGGGTCGGTTGGATGACGCGAGAGGCGGCCTCGAGAGAGGCCTGAAGGGCCGCCTCGTTCGACACCAGTGCCGAGAAGACTTCGGCGGCGTCGGCATCTTCGAGATCGGAAAGCGTTTCTCGGAGAGTGAGTTCTCGGGTCGCGAGTCGTTCCTGCCACGCCGTCAACTGATTGTCGAGCGCGCCGATCGCCGCCCGTTCCCCGGACAACTGTTCGATCCCGGTGTCGATGGCATCAAGGCTCGCGCCGATCGCCGTGGTATCGTCGCTCGCGAGTGCCGCGTGGAGATCGGCGAGCGTTTCAAAGAGGTCGACCCGGCCGGCATCCGGCGAACCATTCCCGTCGGCGTCCCCCATGAAGACTCGTTGCCCATTCGCGGTGGCCTGAACCGTCGTGACTTCGTCGATCGCCACGGCGATTTCACTCGGGTCGCCGACGAACGACACCGTCGGCTGACTGGACGGGTTGGTCGAAAAACTACCGGCCGCGGAGAACGCGGGGGTACCGGAAGCGTAGCCAGCAAAGACGTACGCGCCGGACGATCGGCGATTCGCCTCCGCCAAGAGTCCGTCGTGGAGGGCTTCGATCTCAACCGCGATGAGCCGCCGAGTTCCGGCACTCTGCGTTTCGTTGCCGGCGGCGATCGCGAGCTCCCGGGCTCGAATCAAGATGTTCGACGCCGCGTCTACCGCTCCCTCCGCCGCACGAACACGACCGCGGGTCACCGTCACGATCTGCTGGAACCGCTCCGCTGCCCGCACACCGTCTCTCAAGAGAAGCGCTTCAGCCGCTCCGGCAGGATCGTCCGACGGCCGGTTGATTTTCAGCAGCGTCGAAGCCTGTTCCTGAACCTTTGCCAAACGAGAGCGCTGGCCGTTGAGCGCCGCCAAGGCGTTATTCATCAAAATGGTGTCGGTCACGCGAGAAACCATGGTCGCCTCACAGGAGATTCAGTAGATCGTCGATCATCGATTCGATGGTCCCGATGACCCGAGCGTTCGCCTCGAAGGAGGCCTGCAACCGGATCAGCCGTGTGACTTCCTCGTCCACGGAAACGCCGGAAACCGCCTCTCTTTGATTTTCGAGAGAAAGCACGAGACTCGCTTGTTGTTCGCTGGCCTGAACCATGGTTCGGCTTTGTTGACCGAAGTCGGCCGTGATTCCCGCCAGGTGGTCGAGAATCGATTGCGACGGCCCCGACGCCGGGCCCGGAGGATCCCCGACCACAAAGATCGGCTGGTCTTGCGAGCGGAGATTGGCCAGCGCGGCGGCGTTTCGGTTGTCGCCCACACCCGTCGTGAGACCGGCTGCGATTGCGTCCGTAGAGGCGGCGATCGCCGGGTCGAGAGCGAGGTCCCGCGCGGCGTCCTCGACGACAGCGAGACCTTGAAAGAAATCTCCGGAAACTCCGTTCAGCCCGACGCCCGCCTGGTGCACGGTATTGACCGTCGTCGCGAGGTTGTACGCCACCGTGTCGAGGGCGCGAATCGCCCCGCCGACGAGCGTATCTCTGGCGCGTAGCATTCCGCCGAGCGTTCCGCCCCCGATCTCGGAAGTCACGTCGACGACGGCGCTCCCCTCATCGACGAACACGCGACCGAGGTGTGGACCGAAGGGGTTCGCCGGATCCGGCTGGGTGATCAACTCCCGAAAATCGGATCCTTCAACCAGCGCGAATCCCGAGGGCAGGATGACGTTGAGATGCCCGTTCGTACTTCGATAGGTATCGACGTCGATGTGACCCGCAAGATCGCGCAAGAGCAGCTCTTGTCGATCGCGCAGATCGTTCGCCGGGGCGCGAACCTCAGCGCCGGCGATCTCGATATTGAGCTCATAAATACGCTCGAGAATTCCGTTGATCTCGCCGAGCTCGGTTTCGACCGCTTCATTGATCGCAGTCTGCTGACTGCGCAACGCCGTGTCCGCCCCGTGAATCGCATCGATCGCCTGGGTCGCGGCGGCGCGCACCGATTCTCGCTCCACAGGGGCGCCTGGGTTGGGTGCTGCTGCGAGGTCGGCGAAGGCGTCGTAGAGCCTTCCCAGGGCTTCACCCAACTGTTGGCCGCCGCGTTCGTCAAAGACGGACTCGATCAGCGCCAGCTGCCGCGCTTGCGCATCGGTTGCGCCAGCGCGCGACGACTGCGACCGGAGCTGCTGCTCGATGAACGGATCATGAGCTCGCGTGATACCCGTGGTTTCGACGCCGGTTCCGACGATCTGTGTCGCTTCTTTTCTCGGCGAGCGCGTGGAGAGTTCCACTCGCTGCCTCGAATAGCCCGGTGTGTTCGCGTTCGCGATATTGTGTCCGACCGTGCGAACTCCTTGCTGGCTCGCCACAAGGCCGCTTCGCGCCGTATCGAGGGCATCGAACAAACTCGCCATCTAGTTCCTCTGCTGCGGGATCACGCGGTCCCTTCGAAAATTCGACCCGACGCGCTGTCGGACGCCGATCTCCCGGAAGCACTGTAGGAGCCGGAATGGACACCGCCTCCGCCCAAGGCATCGAGCGTCGATCGGACGCCGGCGAGCCCTCGCTCTGCGAGACTCGCGTTCGCCTCGCCGCTTTCTTTTACGGACAAGACGAGGGCGCGGAGCGTCTCCCGCACGGAGAGAAGCTCGCGACCGGATGCTCCCAAAGCCTGTGCGAGTTCGCCGAGATTGGGCTGCCACTCTTCCGAAAAGGACAACTCGCGCGAGATTTCACGGGTCACGCGCGCCCTCGCCTGCTCGAGCAGTGAGAGTTCGCGGATGCGCAGATCTTTTTCCCTCGTCGCTCGCTCGACCTCTGGCGCGTCAAGCGCGATGAGAGCCTGCCGCTCAGCCGCGAGCAGCTCGCGTACCTCGAGGTAGAGCTCTTCTTCACGTCGCAGGACATCGACGAGGGACTTCACCTTTGCGTTCACGACGTCCCGTCCGGCGGCAATTGACGCTGGAGGGCTTGGCGAATGCCGGCTCCTCGGGCGGCCGCCCGCGACGC
This sequence comes from Myxococcota bacterium, assembly GCA_965223705.1. Taxonomy (GTDB): domain Bacteria; phylum Myxococcota_A; class UBA9160; order UBA9160; family UBA6930; genus UBA6930. The sequence continues at coordinate 3,025,478 of OZ245015.1, forward strand.
GACTTCTTCGACGAACAACGAGTGGTAGAGCTTCGTCGCGCTCCCGCCACCGAGCGGCTCCGGCGAGAGGATGCCCGGCTCGAGCGCCGTCGAGAAAGCCTGTTGCCACAGCCACGCGGCGACCGCCTCCGCGGCTTCCGCGGAACTCGCGTGGTGGGCGTTCTCCGCGCGGAGCGCGTCAACTCGGAGGTTCACTCAGATCACCTCCAATTCGGCGGACAGTGCGCCTGCGGCCTTGATCGCTTGCAAGATGGCGATCAAGTCGCGAGGGGTGACGCCCAAGGCGTTGAGCCCCCGAACCAGTTCGTCGATGGTGATGGGCTCGTCGACGACCGAGAGAAACGCCTCTTCCTCTTCCGCGGTGACGACTTCGTTCGTCACGCCAACGGTCTCTCCTCGAGACAACGGCGCCGGCTGCGACACGTCGTTTTCGGCTGCGATCGTGACGGACAGGTTGCCGTGGGCTACCGCGACGCGCTCGAGCCGCACGTTCGCTCCCATCACGATGGTTCCCGTTCGCTCGTTCACCACGACGCGAGCGACGCGATCCGGGTCGATCTCGACTTCCTCGATGGAAGCCATGAACGTGACCTCGTCGCCGGCAAATTGCTCCGGGATGCGAACCCGGACGGTCGCCGGATCCGGCGCATGCGCCACGGGTTGTCCGAGTTTCTCGTTGATCGACTCCGCCATTCGCTTCGCCGTCGTGAAATCCGCGTGCGACAGCGCGAGGTCGAAGGCCGGCTTGCCGACCAACGTGTACGGGAGCTCCCTTTCGACCGTGGCGCCGTTTGCCAACCGACCGACAGTCGGGTGGTTTTTTTGAACGGATGACCCCGCGCCGCCCCCCGCGGAAAAACCACCCACCGAGAGCGGCCCCTGTGCGAGGGCGTATACCTCCCCGTCAGCGCCGTAGAGCGGAGTCAACAAGAGGGTTCCACCCTCGAGACTGGTCGCATCCCCGGCGGAGGAGATCGTCGCGTCGAGCCTCGCACCCGTCCGAGCGAACGGAGGCAAGACCGCCGTCACCATGACTGCGGCGACGTTCTTGACGCTGATCGCGTCCGCGTCGACCCCGATACCGAGTCTCGTCAACATGCTCGAGAGAGACTGAACGGTGAACTCTGTCCCCTGGCGATCCCCGGTGCCGTTGAGTCCCACGACGAGGCCGTAGCCGATCAGCTGGTTGCCTCGGACCCCCTTCGCCGCGGCGATATCCTTCACGCGAACCGAGGCCGCCGGTGTTGACACGAGCACTGTGGCTCCCGCGATTACGGCTATTGCCGTCCGGGCTAGAACGGATAGATCCATTGCATCACTCTCGACATGATCGGGGGCCGCTGCTTATCGTCGATCACTCCGACCCCGTCATAGACGAGGCGTGCTTCGGCGAGCGCGGTCGACGGAACCGTGTTGTTGATCCCGATATCTTCCTTGCGAACCAGTCCTTCGACGGTCAGGACCTGAAGTTCGTGGTTTACGGCGATGGTCCGCTTGCCCCGAATGTGAAAGACGTCCCCCGGCAGTTCCGCGACGACGCGACACGTCACGACCGCTTGGAAGCTTCCTTCTCGGCTCGTGGTTCCGTCGCCGTCGTAGTCATTCGTGGACGATGACGTGACGGCGTTCACCGTGTCTCCGGGTGCCGACTCGATTCCACCGTCGATTCCGATGACGTCGAGAAGCTTCTCCGCACCCTTCTCGACGATCCCCGCCAAACCGATATCCGAGCTCAGCGAACCGCCCATACTCGACGCTTTCGACAGCGAGGTCTCCGCGGAGCCCTCAGCCGAAATACTCTCCACCACCAACACCGTCACCAGGTCGCCGAGGCCGTGTGCTTTGCTGTCGTAGAAGAGGAACGACCCCGAAGCCGTCTTGCCTCGCCAGATCGCGCCTTCATCCGGGGGTGGCTCAATCCGTTCAGGGATCGGCGCGTAGTCGTGCCCGGCGACGAGCTCGGGGATCGCGTGCTCGACGCATCCGACCCCGAAAAGCGACAGTGCGAGCGCCGCCGCGAGGCGGATCCACCGGCTAGAAATCGACACGGACTAGCCCCGAGCGCTCGACGCGACCGACAACGCGCTTCTTCGAATCGATATTGATGGCTCGAAGGGTCTCCCCTTCCCCGGCGTCTTCCTCCGCTCGACCGATGGACTCGATCTCGAGATCTCCGCGCGAGAAGACCAGTCGGACGCGCTGTCCGCGCTCGACCACGGGAACGATTTCGACCCAGTTCGAACGCAATACCGCATCGCGGGGAATTCTCCGGCGCGCTCGCTTCCCGATCACACTCTCGGGATCCGCTGCCGATCGCAACATCGATTTCTTCAGGTGCCGGCTCTCGACGCGAAAGTCGTCGAAGCGAACTTCGTCGCCGCGCGATATCTCTCGGATCGCAACAGCAACTTGTCGCGCGCGCCGGATCGTCGCTTTCACGACAGCGCGTTCCGCGGTTCCCCGCTCCCACTGGAGTACGACCGCCACGGTCTCGCCGCACGGCTCCTCGGCTGCGACCCGGACGACGGGTCGGGTGTCCGCCGGAATCCTGCGTGCCAGCCTTGAGACATCCGGAACCTGAATAGCTTCGGACACCACGACACACGCGAGAGATACCTCTCGGCGGATGCGTTCGGCGAGTTCGCGCGACAGCCGCGGATCACTTCCGATCGACGGAGGCGGCACGAGGAGGATCACCGCGGCGACCGCCCAGCGAAATCGGCGCAGGGTTCGCATCATCGATCCCTACGAGCCGACCGTGGCGGTGCGCATCATTTCATCGCCCGCCTGGAGCACCCGGGAATTCACCTCGAATGCGCGCTGCGCGAGGATCATGTGGACCAGTTCCTCCGCCATATTGACATTGGAAGACTCGAGAAAACCCTGTGCGATCGATCCAAAGCCCGTTTGGTCCGGAGTGCCCGTTTCGGGATCCCCGGAGGCTTCCGTCGGAGCGAACAAGTTTCCGCCCAGCGCTCGGAGACCCGCAGGGTTCGAGAATCGCGCCAGATCGAGCTGCCCCGCGTTGGTCGGTTGCGTCTGGCCGGCTTCCGTCACGGAGACGGTTCCATCTCGGAGCACGGTCACCTGGACCGCTTCCGCAGGTATCTGGATGTTGGGTTCGAGCAGATAGCCGAGCGCATTCACTAGATTGCCGTCGCGATCGAGCTGAAACGCACCGTCTCGGGTATAGACCGTGTCTCCATCGGGCCGGGTAATCTGAAAGAACCCGTCTCCATCGATCGAGAGATCGAGATCCCGTTCAGTGGTGACGCGCTCGCCGTTCGAGAACACCCGGCTGATCGCCGCCAACCGAACGCCGTGGCCGATTTGCGCGCCCGTCGGCAATGATTGCCCCTCGGCGGTGGCGGCCCCGGGTGCCTGAAGCGTCTCGTAGAAGAGGTCATGAAAGTCAGCGCGCGACCGCTTGAACCCGGTGGTTCCGACGTTCGCCAAGTTGTTCGCAACGGTGTCGAGGCGATACTGCTGCGCCTCCATGCCCGTAGCGGCGGTAAAAAGAGCTTTCATTGGGAGAACTCCTGTAGCAACCGTGAGAGCGATTCATCCTCTGAACGCAGCACCTGCATCGCGGCCTCGTAGGACCGTTGCAAGATCATCAATGTGGCGAGCTCTCGAGTCGGATCGACATTGCTGCCTTCCACCGAACCTTCGAGCAGACGTGGTGCTTCGACGGGAAGATCGACGGCGTTGGCCTTGGAGCGAAACAGAGCGTCACCCGCTTTTTCGAGATCTTGTGGGCTATCGAATTCGACGACCTGCAGTCGGCCGAATACCGCACCGCTGTCACCCACGACCGATCCGTCGGATTGAATTCGGGGATTTTCCGCGTCGACTGCGATGGGTCCACCGTCACCAAGGACCGGATCTCCCGAAGCCGTCACGAGTTCGCCGAGCGGCGACACGACGAATGAACCGGCGCGCGTGTAGCGCACACCCTCATCGGTCCCGATGGCAAAGTACCCCGGCCCATCGATCGCGACGTCGAGGCGGCGGCCTGTGCGATTGATCGTTCCGCTCGACGGATCGAAGTGGGTGGCGCCTACGGCACCGAAGACGCGCCCGGTCGCGCCGGGCGTTGGCTCGCCATCCAGGTCGCGGATCGCGCCTTCGAGGGCGGCGTCGAACACGACGCGGTCGGACTTGAATCCTGTCGTCGCGGCGTTCGCCAGATTGTTCGCGACGATCTCAAGCTGCTTGAGCCGCGCGGCCGCACCGGCGGTGGAAACGTAAAAGCTGTCGGACACTCATCTACCGCTCGGGGGAGTGGTTGTCGGTGTTTTTGCAAGCGCTGTGCCGTGTCTGGGTTCCGGTCGCCGTTGCGCGCGATGCGTTCCACGCCGCTCTACAGGTGGAAACCGCCTCAGTCCTCCGGAACACCCGACAGAATGAAATCCGCAATTCCTTCCTGAACGTTTTCTCCTCGCGCCTAGGCACGAATGTCCAGGTTCTTTCCGCGGTCCTCGTCGGAACTGTCGGGTTTTTCCGCGCTGTCGTCCTTCGACTTGCGCTTGTTGCGACGGCCGTCTTTCTGGCGCTCTCTGGGCGGCTGCCCCGGCTTTTCGATTGGGATCGTTGCGGGAGCGGGAGGCGTGGACGGAATGCGCGTTTCGTTCATGACGTCACTCCTTGACGTGCGGGGACGATGGAGTCGTGCCGAGAAACACCGGACGAGTGCTTTGCCCAACGAGCCGCGAGTCGCGTAATCGCCCGAGAGGCGGGCGCGTTTGGAAAGCGCGTGACCCACGGGACCTGACACTCTACGGCTTCCGCGACGTGATGATCGAAGGGGACTTCTTGCTCCAGAGAGATTTCGGTTCCGATAAAGCGCTGCGCCGCCCGCTGCAGCCGAACGGCCACGTCGTGCCCCTGGTAGGCCCCGACGACCTGGTTCACGAGGAGAGAGGAGCGGAGCGTCGGAGCGTCGCGGTGCACGACTTTGAGCGTTGCATAGACGTCGGTGATGCTCGTTTGCTCCGGCGTCGTGACGAACACGGCCCGCTCGCAGCAGGAGGCGAGCGCCCGAACGGAGGCGCCGATGCCGCTACCGGCGTCGACGAGAACCAGGTCGAACGTCCAGGAATCGGCGAGAATCGACGCCAACAGTGCCGACATTTCGGAAACGCGCGCGGCGGCGAGATCGGCGCGACCCGACGCCGCGGGAAGAATGGATAGTCCGGAGGGCCCGGTTATCAGGGCTTCGTCGACGCGGCACCTGCCGTCGATGATGTCCCCGATGTCCCACCTGGGCACGACACCCAGCAAGACATCGACATTGGCCAAGCCCAAGTCGCCATCGACCAGAAGAACCCGGCGCCCCAACCCGGCAGCTGCAACGGCGGCGTTCAAGATCAGATTGGTCTTGCCCACACCCCTTTGCCGCCGAGGAATGCGATCTTTTGGCTCATGACCCAGGCTCCGCGATGAGCTCGGCCAATTGCTTCGGGTCGGCGAGCCCGAGGGTTTGCTGAACGTCGGGCCCGGTGCTCAACCACCCGAGCGGTGGCAGCGCGCCCGAGAGCAACAGATTCACGAGGTCGTGCCAGGCGTGCAGGCTCTCGGCCCGATTCGCAATGGTTGTGTCCGCTCGGATTTCTCGAAACGGTTTCAGATCGGCTTCGAGCTCCGCGCGACGGGTCGTAGCGGGTACGACCAAGTGGATGCCCGTACGCCGCCCCGAGATCGAACGGAGTTCAGACATCGCCGGATCTCGAATCGCGTCGGCGTGTATTTCAACGAACACGTGCCGGCGTCCCATCGCGCGAAGTGCGCCCCGAAGCTCGTCGAGGTGCCGGACGCGCTGGAAAGGAAGTGCGTTCCGGTGGCAGAAGGTGCGAAGAACGGCTTCGCGACCGTCGCGCGATTCGAGTGCGATCACCCCGATCTGTCGCCCGGGTTGGCTCCCGAGGGCCCGCGCGCCCGAGCGCATCCGCATTCCGACGAGCTTCGCGACACTCGTGGTCTTACCCGCGCCGAGGGGTCCGACCACAATCTCGTGCCGATATCGACCGAGCGGCGTCACGCAGTGGCGTTCGAGGGCTTCTTCCAGTGTCAAGCGCAGCGCGCGGTCTTTCCCACCTCGGGCGGTGAAGTAGTGGAGCCGCTCTCGGAGCGGCTCGGCGACTTCGAGATCGAGTCCCGCGGCCAGAAGTGGGCACGGGGCGGACGGCTCCGCCGTGCGCTCCTTCAGCAACTGCTCGGTCAGCTCGCGAAGGGCTGCGACCTCCTCGGACAGCGTGTTCCCGGCGGCGCCCGAAACGTGTTGTACGGTGCGCGCCAACGAGCGGATCTCTTCTTCAAGAGGAGCCATCAGCGCCGTCAGCGACTGCGCCGTCGGCTTCGCCTCACGAGCGGCCCGCGACACGTCGCGCTGGTCTCCTTCCGGGGCTGCCGTTACCTCGCGCTGGTCTCCTTCCGGTGCTGCCATCACCTCGACGCGCGTCGCGCCGCCCGTGTCTCGTGTCTTCGTGGAAAGGATGAGCGCATTCGGGCCGAAGGCCTGACGGACCGACGCGATGGCCTCGGCCATGGTTTCGCCACTAAACTGCTGGATGCGCATCGGCCAGCTCCACCCGTCCGGACGCGACGACACTCACGTCCGGCGGCAATTCGTTGTGCGAAAGGACGGCGAGCCGAGGCGCGACGCGTGCGATGAGCTGCCGCAGCGGCGCCCGAACGGCCTGTGAACACAGCAGAACGGGACCCGGCCCGTCGGGTTCGCTCGAAGAGTCTTGGCACGCCGATTCGATTCCGCGTACGACGCGATCGAGCGTTCTCGGATCCACCGTCAGGAGCGACCCGCCTTCCGTGTGCTTCACCCCGGCGCCGAGTTGCTCTTCGGTCTGTGCGTCGAGGGTGATCACTCGCAGTCGCCGCCCGGCGTCGAGATGAGGTTCTACCACGGTGCGAGCGAGACGTTCTCGAACGAGATCGGTGAGCAAGTCGGGATCGTTGAGTTTTCCCGCGTATTCGGCGAGCGTCTCGAGAATGGCCCCCAAGTCTCGTATCGACACGCTTTCCTGGAGCAGCGCCCGAAGTGTGTGATGTAGGACCGACACGCTGACAACCGAGGGGACGATCTCCTCCACCACTTTGGGTGCCGTCTCGGCAAAGCTGTCGAGCAGTTCGCGGACCTGTTGGCGGGAGAGAAGCTCTGGTGCGTGGCTGCGGATCACTTCCGCGATGTGTGTCGCGAGCGCCGACGACGCATCGACGACCGCGTAGCCGAGATTTTGCGCGCGCTCCCGGTCGCGCTCTTGGATCCACACCGCGGGGAGACCGAAGGCCGCGTCCTTCGTCTCGATTCCGTCGATCTTCGCCGTGTCGCCGCCGGGGGACAAGGCGAGGAGACGACCGGGCGGTATCTGACCACCGGCTACGCGATTGCCGCGCACTAAAACTCCGTACTCTTCGGGGGCAAGCTTCAGGTTGTCTCGAATGTGGATCAACGGAATAACGAAGCCGAGCTCGCTCGCGAGCTTCTTTCGCGTTGCGCGAATTCTCGGAAGGAGATCGCCGCCTCGGCCAGCATCGACGAGGGGAATGAGCCCGTAGCCGATCTCGAGCTCGAGGTCGTCGAGATTCAGCGCTGCCCGGACTTCGTCTTCCGCATCGGGCTGCGCGTCACCGGCGTCAGTGTCCGGCAAGTCGGCGTCGCTCGCCGCCGGCTCGGGCGCGAAAAATCCAGCGGCTGCTGCAGCCCCAGCCAAAACCGCGAAGGGGAGGAAGGGAAGCGCGGGAACGAGCGCGAGCGTTCCCAACATGGCGGCGGTGCCGTACATAGCGCGCGGCTGGAAAAGAATCTGGTCGCGAATTTCGGAGCCGAGAGCTTCGCCACCCGCAGCCCGACTGACGACCATACCCGCGGCCGTGGAGACAACCAGGGCCGGCACCTGCCCGACCAACCCGTCGCCGACCGTCAGAATCGTGTAGGTCTCGAGCGCTTCGCCGATGGGCATACCGCCTTGTGCGACGCCGACGAGAAGACCACCCACGATGTTGACGACCATGATCAAGAGCCCGGCGATCGCGTCGCCTTTTACGAATTTGCTCGCACCGTCCATCGCACCGTAGAAGTCGGCCTCGCGTTGGATATCGTGGCGTCGCGTGCGCGCTTCGGCGTCGTCGAGAATTCCCTGATTGAGGTCGGCGTCGATCGCCATCTGTTTGCCGGGCATGGCGTCCAGCGTAAAGCGCGCCGCGACCTCGGCGATGCGTCCTGAGCCTTTGGCGATCACGAGGAAATTAATGGCGACAAAGATCAGAAAGAGAATGATGCCGACGACGTAGTTTCCGCCCACGGCGAGATCGCCGAACGATTGAATGACCGCACCGGCCGCGCCCTCCCCCTCGCCGCCGTGGCCCAAGATGAGGCGCGTGCTGGCCACGTTGAGCCCGAGACGGAAGAGCGTGACCATCAGCAGGAGTGACGGGAACACCGAGAAGTCGAGTGGTCGCTCCGTATAGAGTGCGATCAACAGAATCAGCACGGAAGCCGTGATGGAGACGGACAAGAAGAGATCGAGGACCACGGGAGGGAGCGGGACCACCAACAGCGCGAGGATCCAGAAGAACGCGACCGCCAAGCCCAACTCGGTGCGCTGCAACTTCATCGTCCCGCCTCGCTAGCCGACGCACGTCTCATCGCTGCGTACCCCACGCGTCCTGCTTCCCCCGCCCGACGCGGTGCAGATACGCCAGGACTTCCGCGACGGCTTGGTAGAGGCTCTCCGGGATTTCCTTGCCCACGACGGTCGTCTGGTAGAGCGTTCGCGCCACCGGCGGATTCTCGACGAGGGGGACCCCGTGCTGGCTTGCCACTTCGCGAATACGCAGCGCGACATGGCCCCGCCCTTTGGCGATCACCCTCGGCGCCCCCATCGCCTCGCTCCGGTACGTGAGCGCCACCGACACGTGGGTCGGATTCGTGATCACCACGTCGGCTTCCGCGACCGCCGCGATCATCCGCTGACGCGTCAATTCGCGGTGGAGAGACCGGAACCGCTGACGCACCTGCGGGCTGCCCTCGCGCTGTTTCGCCTCTTCACGCACTTCGTGGCGCGACATCCGGAGCTTGCGCTCGTTTCGAAAACGCTGGTACGCGAAATCCCCGAGCGCTGCGAAGAACAAGACCACGAGGATGGTCGCCGCCAGCTCCCAAGCGAGCTCGCTCACGAAACGTAGGGTCTGGCCGGGTAGAGTTCCGGCGAGGCCGATGATCTGGGGAATCAGAGCGGACAAGAACATCCACGCAGCCGTGCCGACGACGGTCATCTTGACGACCGACTTCGCGAGATCGAAAAGGCGGTCGCCGTTGACCAAGCGCCCGAGACCGCGAACGGGATGCAGACGCTCCCAGCGAACCTTGAGCGCCTTCGTCGACAACAGAGGGCCCGTTTGCGCCATGGGGGCCGCGATCCCAGCGACCAGGGCGACCGTCAGAATCGGGATCAGGGCGCCCGCAATCGGTACGGCGTAGAACATCAAAACGGCGTGAAAGTCCGTGATTTCCGAAGGTCGAATCGACTGGCCGCCCCAGAGCTGCTGTGCGGCGCCGATCATCGCGGTCCCCAGGCCGCCTTCGGCGGCGATTCGAACCGCCGCGAACATCGCCGCCAGAACCAGCACGGCGCTCAGTTCTCGGCTCTGGGCGACCTCACCCCGCGAGCGAGCTTCTTCTCGTCGTTTCGGCGTCGCCGGTTCGGTGCGTTCCGCTTGCTCTTCGGCCACAGCCTACTCCGAGACCAACGAGCCGATGTCGGCGACGACGGTGGTCAGCGCCGCCGTCATCTGTTCGGTGAGTGGTCCGGCACCCAGCCCGAGGAGCAAAAGGGTCACCGCGATATGAGCGGGAAGTTGCAGCGCGATCAGGTTGAGCTGCGGGATGGTCCGGCCGAGGATCCCCACGGCGACGTTCGACGCCAGCATCGCGACGACCACCGGCGCTGCCAACGAGACCGCGACCTCAAAGATGATGTGGCCCAGGGCGACGACACCGGCGAATACCCCGTGGAGGTCTCTCCAGGCCGTTCCGATCGGCAGCGCGGCGAAAGACGACACCACCACAGCCAAAACCTGGTGGTGCCCGTCCACGGCCAAGAACAGGAAAAGACCGATGACCTGAATGAGAGATGTCAGGACGACGGTCGAGATTCCGCTGGTCGGATCGATGGCGTTCGCCGCTCCGAGGCCACCTTGGATCGCGATGAACTCCGCCATCATGCCGAACCCCGCGAAAGCGAATCCGGCCGCGATGCCGATCGCGCTTCCGATGACCGCTTCCCGTACGAGCCATCCGGCGACGACCAGACTCGGCGAATCCCAGCCGCCGTCCATCGCGAGCCTCGGATCGCCGATGAGCGACATCGTGAAAGCCACAGCCAAGGCCAGCCGGTACTTGCGGGGGATGGCTCGGTGGCTGAAGAGAGGCGCTGTAAAGACGACGGCGGTGATGCGAACACCGGCTAGAGCGTGGGTCAGCACCCAGTCGGACGGGAGCTCGACGTTCATGGCACCGCCGACCCGGCCTGGACGATGAGCCGAGTCCCGAACTCGACCAAATGGCCCATGATCCATGGGAACAGCCACGCGAACGTGGCCAGGGTGAGCACGATCTTCGGGACGAACGTCAGCGTCTGCTCATTGATCTGAGTCGCCGCCTGAAAAATCGAGATGAACAGACCCGAGAAGAGAGCGATGGCGAGAACCGGAGAAGCCAAGAGCAGACTCACCCGTACGGTCTCTTGAAGCAGGGTACTGACTTCCTCGACGGTCATCGCTCACATCAATCCTTCGACGAGCGATCCGATCACGAGATTCCATCCGTCGAGAAGTACGAACAGCATCAGCTTGAACGGCAGGGAGATCACGATCGGCGGAAGGACGATCATGCCCATCGAAATCAGCATCGACGCGATCACGAGATCGATCACCAGAAACGGGAGATAGATCGTAAACCCGATTTCGAAAGCCGTTCTGAGTTCACTCATCATGTACGCCGGAAGCAGCTGCGTCATCGGGATTGCGTCGGGGCGGGTGTCCCCGTCAACCGGGCGTTCAAACAACGCGAGATCGGATTCGCGCGTGAAGTTCGCGAGAAATCCGCGGATCGGTTGCATCGCCTTTGTGAGCGCTTCCTCGGGTTCCATTTCTCCGGCGACGTAGGGCTCGTAGGCTTCCACCCGAACCACTTCCGCGACGGGCGACATCACGTAGAACGTCGTGAAGAGGGCGAGCCCGACGAGGACTTGATTCGGCGGCAGTTGCTGGACCCCGATCGCCTGACGAAGGAGTGCCAGAACAATGACGATCCGCGTGAAACACGTCCCCATGAGGAGCAGGGACGGAGCGACCGTCACGAGACTCAGGAAAACGACGGTCTGAATCGTCGAAGACAGCCCACCGGGTGACACGGCCTCGTCACTCCCGATCTGGATGGAGATCGTCTCTGCGGACGTACCGGTCGCCAGAAGCAACACACACGCCACCACGCTGACGACGAGCGTCACGAGCCGAAGCTCGCGTTGTGTTCCGGTCGACTCGGGCGCCGCTCCCGCCGCGCGATCCCCGCCACCCGGTGCCGGTGCCGTGCTGGGAAGCCGCGAGCGAAGGACTTCGACTCCGGAATCGCTACTAGCGATGAGCAGGGGTTCTCCGCGGCACTCGACGAGGTGAATGCGATGCTTGGTCGATAACGCGCGGCTTTCGAGGATTGCGAGCTCCTGCCCTGCGACCCGACGGTTTGCCTGGAATCGCGACAGGACGGCCCGGAGCACGCCGAGCGCCCCGAGGGTCAAGATGATGGGCGTCAGAATGTCGCCGAGCGTCGACCCGTTCATTCCTTCCCCGCTACGGACTTTCCGGTCTGCTCCCCGACAATCTCGGAGATCTGGACGACCAATCGTTCGTCGACGACAGTCACCTCGCCCCGGGCGATCAATTTTCCGTTGACGAAGACCTCCGCGGGATCGTTCGCCGTTCGATCGAGCTCCACCACGGAGCCTTCCTTGAGCTGCAGGACTTCGCGGACCAACAACTTCGCTCCGCCCACTTCGACCGACAGCGCCAGCGGCACGTCGATCACGAAGTCGAATGCGGGCCCTGTCGCCGGCTCGGGCGACGGTTCGGGTGCGGAGGCTTCCGGCTGTTGTTCTCGATCCGCCATAACTTCCTACTCCGCGCTCACGCGCCCGCTGATCCGCACCGCACGTTGGCCTCCCACCGCGCCGGGCACGCCGGTGAACTTGGGACATCCGCCGACGAACACGACGACGCCTCCGTCGCGACCGCCGTCGAGCGGCAACACGTCGCCGCGGCGGAGCCGCGCGATCTGTGACAGGGAAATCGTGCCTGTCGCGAGCTGCGCGCGAAGTTCGATCGGTGTCTGCCGCACGAGTGCCTGGACGCCGCTATACGTCGCGGAGTCTTCGTCACCGGGCAGATCCGGTGCCGCCCCAACCAGCTCGGCGGGAAACAAGCAGTGGATGTGCCCCGTTTCCGCGAAGCCTTCCATCAGAAACTTCGCGTGGCGCATGGCTCCCTGCGGCGGCGCACTCGCGAGTTTTTCGGGGCTAGCCGTACTCTCGATCCGCATCTCGAGCGGCTTCCACTCGCGCGCTGCGGACGCGAGTTGCTGCGCCCACTCACTCGAGATACGCAGCAGGAAACGCTCTTCGACCCTCGAAACAGGACGCTCGGGTATGACGACGGGGACGCTTGCTCGGGCGCCGAATGCGCGGTTCAACCACGCGTAGAAGAGCGGCCGCTCGAAACGCAGGTAGGCCTTCGCGCGACTACCCGCAAAACCGATGAGGGTGACCCGTTCCTCCGCTTCGCACGCTTCCACAAACGCCTCGTTCGTGGTGGGCTCTTCGGGCAGAAGCGATACGCGGATCATCGCCTGATAGAGTGTGGACAGCATTCGCGAGTGCTGATCCGCCATGAGCTCCAGGCTCCGTAAGTAGCCCGAGTCATCGACCCCGCCGCTGGCGCGCGCAAAGGGAACGCCCGTCGGTCCGCCGGCTCCGGGCCCCGCGAGGCTCTCGACCTCGTCCGCGGACAGGCGGGTTCCTTCTTCGGTTTCAGCGGTCATTGCACCACGAGTTCGGTGAACAGAACAGAGTTCACCTGCCCCGTTTGTAGGATCCCGTTGATTCGGTTGCGGATGTCGTCCTTGAGCAGCGCTTTCCCTTCGAACTCACTGATGTCCGTCAGGCGCTTGCTCGACAACAAGAGAATGATCGTGTCCCGCACCTGGGCGAGACGCTGTTCGGCCTCTTCGGTCGTCTCCGTTTTGTCGAGCTCCAGTTCGAGTTTCAGCTTGAGGTAACGCGGATAGCCCTCGCTGGTTATATTGACGACGAACGGGTCGAGTTCGAAGACCCGCTCGCTGAACTTCTCGGTTTCCGCCGGAGCTTCGGCTTCTTCACCGGCCTCGGCGGCCGCTTCTGCTGCGGCGGCTTCCGCCTCCGCCGCCTTGCTCCCGGCGAGGAACATTCCGCCGCCGACACCGCCGCCCGCAGACACGAGCGCGATGATGAGAATGAGCAACCACGGCTTACCCGGCGCAGCCGCTTCTTCGGAGGCTTCGGTTTCTTCGTTGTCAGCCATCGCCTCGTTATCCCTTCCTAGCCTCTGAGTATCGAGTCATCGCGGACGATCTCGTTTCCGCGAGGGGCTTCGACGCCGAACTCCTTGAGCCTCCGCCACAACGTCGTCGTCGAAATCTGCAACAGTTCGGCTGCTCGCTTGCGATTCCAACCCACTCGTTCGAGGGTCCGGAGAATGTGCTGACGTTCGAGTCCGGGAAGACTCTGGATCGCGTCCGGAACTTCTCGTTGACTTTCCGGTGCGCGCAAGCGCTTCGGGAGATCCGTGACCTGGAGGAAAGGCGTCCGAGCCAAGGCGACGCCTCGTTCGATCGCGTTCTCGAGTTCGCGAACGTTGCCGGGCCACCGGTAAGCCAGCAGGAGTTGCCGCGCTTCCGGATCGATTCCCCGCAGCGAGCGACCACTCTTCTCGCACATTCGCGCCAGGAAGTGATCTGCCAAAATCGAAATATCGTCGAGCCGCTCACGCAGCGGAGGCACGCGGAGGGGAATGACAGCGAGCCGGTAGTAGAGGTCTTCGCGGAATCGACCGGCGGCGACCTCTTCTTCCAGGTCTTTGTTCGTGGCCGCGACGAGCCGAACATCGACGATTCGGGTCGCTTCACCGCCTACGGGTCGCACCTCCCCGGTCTGAAGAAATCGCAGAAGCTTGGCCTGCATCGGCAACGGCATCTCGGCGACTTCGTCGAGGAAGACGGTCCCCCCGTCCGCCTGCTCGAACAATCCCTTCGTATTCGCGGCGGCGCCCGTGAAAGCGCCCTTGCGATGCCCGAACAACTCGCTCTCGAGCAGCGTCTCGGGGAACGCGGCGGAATTTACAGCGCACAGGATCCGGTCCCGGCGGCGGCTCATCTGGTGGATGGCGCGACCCACCAGCTCTTTTCCCGTGCCCGTCTCGCCCGTCACCAGCACGGTGCTCTCCGTGTCGGCCACGTTTTGAATGAGCGTCACCAGCTCACGGATCGCAGCGGACTCTCCGACGATCTCGGGGATCTGACCCGGCCGCTGGGTATCGCTCGGCGCCGCTCTGCGGTCTGTGGTGGGTCCGACGGCCGCGCCCTCCATCTGATCGAGATCCTCGTGGGTCCACGGCTTGCTCAGAAAAAACGAGATCGCCCCGCGGTTGATGGCGTCTCGCATCAGGGGCGCTTCGGGAGCCGCGGTCATCAGAACTCGCTGAATCTCGGGGTTCTCAGCGCGCAAACCGGCGAGGAACTCGATCCCCGTCGTTCCCGGAAGATCCTGGTCCGCCACGACGATCGAGATGCTCGCACCCGCGATAGCGAGCGAAGCTTCTTCGACGTCGCCGGCTTCTTCGCAGATCCAGCCACGTCGGCGAAGTTCCCGAGCGAGCGAGCGCCTGACCGCGATATCGTCATCGACAACGAGCGCGACTCCCGGCCACTCTCCGCGAAAGCGACTGACTCGCTCGCGTTCGGATTGAAATCGCTTCGCTTCCGAATGAACTTCCATTCTGGGAACCGCCTTTCTTGCGCGTTGGGTGCGCTTTCAACTTCGCCGTAAGCCTTTCTCGAATCGGCGACGAACCGGCAGTTCTTAAGAATTTATGAACGCTTTCTTCGAATACTGAAATCCCGCGTTGCAGCTTGTAGCCTGCCCACTGGGTTCACCCTAAGGGTTTCTCTCGATTTCGGGCTACGGGCGACCACCGCGCAGGTTCTTGTGGAGGAACACGATCTCGACGCGCCGGTTGCGCTGCCGATTCTCGACGGTGTCATTCGGGGCGATCGGTCGGTAGTGCGCGTAGCCCGCCGCCGCGAGACGTTCCGGCGAAACGCCCGCCACCTCGACGAGATAGCGCACGGTGCTCACGGCACGAGCTGTGGAAATATTCCAATTGTCGCCGCCAGCGCCGGGCTTCTGACTGTCTGAATGGCCCTCGACGGAAACCTCTTCTTCGACGTCTCGTACCAGACTCGCCAGCTCTTCCAACAGGAGCAATGACTCCGCGCGCAACTGTGCCGAACCGGGCTCGAACAAGAGCTCGCCTTTCACCCGAGCCGTGACACCGCGATCGGTCTCCTCGACTTCGACCCACTGCTCGAGGTTGCGGCCCTTGACCGCCATTTCGATCTTGCGAAGCAGATCTGGATCGCGCTTCGACGCGCGGTGGGTGGGATTCGAGATCACCGGGCGGCTCGCGGAATCGGACTCGGTGAGCTCAAAGACCGAAGACGACTGGGAATCGAGGTGTCCGGGCTCTTCCTTCTGGCTCCCGAAGGCGTCTTTCATCGAGCCGACCATGGCCGCCCATTTGACGACGTCCATGTTCGCGAAAGACAGCAGAAGCACGAAGAAGCACAACAAGAGACTCATGAGATCGCCGAACGTCGCCATCCATGCCGGGACCCCCTCTTCGCCGGGCGGTTGTTCTTCTTCTTCCGCCACTACTCTTTCGATTCCTGGTAAGCGGCCCTTTCGGTCGGAGACAAGAAGGCCTCGAGCTTCGACTGGATCACCATGCTGTTGTCGCCCTTGAGAATCGATTCCACGCCCACGACGGCGAGTGTCTTGCGCAGGGTCTCCTCACCCGAGCGAGCTTCGAGCTTCGACGCGATCGGATTGCAGATGACAAAGGCGATGATCGCACCGTACATGGTGGTCAGGAGGGCAACGGCCATCGACGGACCGATCGCCGCCGGGTCTTCCAGAGCCTGGAGCATTTGGACGAGACCGATGAGGGTCCCGATCATGCCCATCGCGGGGCCTGAGCCCGCAGCGAACTTGAAGATCGCCTGGCCCCGCAAATGGCGCTTGCGCAGAGCCGCAAGTTCGGAATTCAGTGCCTCGGTAATGACCTCGGGGCTCAAACCATCGACGCCGAGCTTGACGCCGCGAGCGAGAAACTCGTCCTCGATTTCCTCGTTTTCCAGGGACACGAGCCCCTCTTTGCGCGCCTTCCCGGCCAGATCCACGATCCGATCAATCAACTCTCCCGGGCTCGCGGTCTTGTTGAAGAAGGCTTGGAGAGCCACCTTCACAGCGCCGATGACCTGGGGCATGCCTTCGTTGATCAGGACCGTTGCGAACGTTCCCCCGACGACGATCAGAAGGCCCGGGGCGTTGACGAACATCATGATCGAGCCGCCGAGCAGCATCGATCCGATGATCAGCCCGAACCCCAAAACGATTCCAATTACCGTTGCCAGATCCATCGACGCGAGTTCCTACGGTTTGCCGGTCGGCGGTACTACGCTTGCGTCATCGGTTCTTCGCGACGACCGGTCGATCGGTAGAACCCCGCAATTCCGAATCAGCGGAAGACCGGATTTCTGACCCAAACCGACTTCCCGTGGCACTCACTCTCATGGTGAGCGTTTCCATCTACTTGGCGGGGCTTCTGTGCGCTGCCTACACGACGAGCGAGCTTCTCCGCCTGGGAACGAAGCGGCCCCTTCCCAAGGCTTACGTCCGCGGCACCGGCCGCCCGCTGAATTTTCGGGTCGACCGCAGAAGCGGCGGCCGCCGTAAGACCGATCGCGCCTAGGCGATTCGCTCCATCACCTCGCCGGCCCCATCGACGCCGAGTTCGAGAATTTCCCTCGCCTCGTCCTCTTCGAGCTTTCCGACCATCTTCGCCATCGTGATGATCGCCGGATAGGCGCGGTTCCAATCGAGCTCGGGCAACAGGCCCGCCAGCACGATCGGGAGAGGTGCGGGATCGGGATCGTCGGGACTCGGGTGATGCCCGGAGATGGCCTTCTGCATCTCTTTCGGCAACCCCCAACGATCGGCGATCGCACCTCCGATCTCGGCGTGATCCCAACCGAAGGTCGCTTGCTCGATTTCGTGGAGGGGAGCCTCCCCCCGATGCCAGCGCTCGACTACTTCTCCGTACGGGTCGCCGAGCCACTCGCACAACAAGGGAATCGCGACGTCCTGCAGGAGGGCCGCCGTAAACAGACCCGCCGCGTCCCGTAACCCGAGCTCCCCGCAAAAGGCGCGCGTTACCGAAGCGCGGCGCGCGGCCGCTTGCCAAAAACGCCGCGGATCGAACCCGCGCATGCGCTTGTTCGCCATCACGTCTTTTACCCCCGCCGTGATGAGGAGCGACTCGAGATTCGCTCGACCCATCAGTGCGGAGGCGTGACCGGCGTCGACGACGGTGTGGCGCAATCCGAAGCCAGGAGAATTCACGATCTTGAGAACTTCGACGGAAAGCCCTGGGTCGAGCGCGATCACCGCACCGACCGAAGCCAGATCGGACTCGGGGTCGCGCAGAGCGGCGAGCGCGTCCTGTACGGCGGTTCCGAACGTGCCGAGCTCGTAGGAATCGATGAGCGCATCGAGCTTCTTCTTCTTCGATCGCTTTCGTCCCAGCACTAGTCCGCCCTTCGAGCGAGTTTGTTCGAGAAGATCGCCAAGAGTCCGCCGAGCCCGACGTAGCCGAGGAAGACCTCGGCGATCACGAGCGCCTGTGCACCCGCAGACGCGGGAACAATGTCTCCGTACCCGAGTGTCGTCAGCGTGACGACGCTGAAGTAGAACGGCGCGAGCCAGGTGTCTCGCGCGCCGTAGTCGATCGCGCAGAGCGTGTAGAGACCCGCGAACAAGGTGACCAAGACGACAATGGACAACGCCCAGCGGGACAAGGAGCGACCGCAGTCTGAAGTGATCTTCCAGAGGTGGTAGAGCAGCGCCGAAGCGCGGCTCCGGTTGCGGAACTCGTGCAGGTAGTTCTCGTCCAGGATGAAGCGCCGCAAGAGATGTGCCCTTCGGAAATCGGCGTTTCGGATATCGACCTCGGCCCAGTCCGCGCCCTCGAACCCGTGCACGTCGGCCAACACCGCTTCCTGCAAGTTCGCTCCGACGAAACTCGCACCCGCGACGTCGGCTTCGGACAAGTCGGCACCGCGAATATCGGCGCGGTTGAAGTCGCACTCGCGGAGATCTGCAGACACCAACCGAGCCGCGGAAAGACGCGCGCCGACGAACCGCGCACCGCGGAGCGAACCGTGACTGAGCGACGTCTCGCTGAGATCCGCGCCTGAAAAGTCCGCCGATTCGAGGTTGGCGCGGCCGAAGCCACACCCGGGTGCGATGACACCGGACAGATCGGCACCCGATAGGTTCGCGCCCAGGCACTCGGCGCCGGAGAGTCTCGCTTCGTGGAGGCAAGCGTCGTCGAGGCGAGCTCCAGCGAGTTGCGCGTGGTCCAGGTTCGCCCCGGTGAAATCCAACGAACGAAGGTCGCGGTTTCGGAGGTCGAGCTTGGACAAATCGCAGCCGCGCAGGTCGAAATCCCCCAGATTTTCGGGGATCCCTTCCGCGCGCAGGTGCTGTTCGAGATCCTTCATGACGACTCTACGCGCCCTCCGTCACGTCGTCTCCCGGAAAGAACATCGCTTGGTTTCGGCCACCGTTTTTCGCCTGATATAAATACCGGTCGGCGACCCCGATCAAGCGCTCGATATCACTGGGTGACTGGATTCGCTTCGTCAACGCGCCGCCGAGGCTGATGGTGGCGTTGACTTTCTTGCCTCCCGGCAGCTCGAAGACCTCGTCCTCCATAACGGCGCGCAAGCGTTCTGCCAGAGCCCGGAGCCCCGTGCTATTGGCGTTCGGCATGATGATGGCGAACTCCTCGCCGCCGTAGCGCGCGGGGATGTCGTCGGGCCGCATGACACGTCGCATGCGCGCGGCTACTTGGCGCAAGACCTCATCTCCACCCGGATGTCCGTACGTATCGTTCAGCGCCTTGAAGTGATCGATGTCGATCATCAACAGACCGAGGGCACCCTCCAGGGGTTCGTTCATCCGCTCGGTGGCGTGTTTCTCCATGGCTTCGTCGAACGCCGCTCGGTTCGGTAGACCGGTCAGCGCGTCGGTCGTCGCTTTGTCTGTGAGGTCGCGTACCTTGGTGCGAGCCGCGTGCATCTCGGTTGCGACCCCGAGGCTGACCTGTACCAGTTGCTCTTGAGCCTTGCGAAGAATCTCGACCGGAGACTCCCGATCGAAAGCCTGGCACTCGAGGACCATCGCCGTTTCCCGCACCTGCTCTTCGAGGCCCGAGACCGCTTCGGTGCAGTCTTCGGGTGTCCATTCGAAGAACCTCTCCGCCGTGTTCACCAACCGATCGAGGGCCGTGCCTTTGTCTTTCGAAACGAACAAGTCCGCGCACAACCACGCGCAATGGACAATCTGCGCCAACAGTTCCGCGTCTTCGGTGTCCGATGCCGTTGCGGCGGGATCTTGGTGACCGAGCACCGGCGCCCAGATCGCCTCGGGGATGGACCACGATTCGAGAAGCGCGGCGCCGACTTCGGGGCTCGTAAAACCGAGCACGGGGCGCTCGTGTTCGGCCGTGGGCCAGACGTCGTTCGCCTGCGACACGACGTCCGCGTAGCGCTCGGGCATGGCTTCTTGGATGGCGAGTTGACCCAGCTGTGCCAGCAAGCCGACGAGAAAGCCCTGGTCGGCGACCACGGGCTTGACTCGATTCGCGAAGGCGCGGGACGCGACGGCGCACACGACGCAGCGCTCCCAGTACTCCGCGTAATTGAAGTTGCCTTGACCCTTCGTCGGTAAGGAAGCAACCAGGGAAAAGGAGAGAGACATCAACTTGACGGTCTTGAGACCCAGGACCATCGTCGCGCGTTCGAGCGTCGTCACCTCGGAACCGACGCCGAAGAGACCGGAGTTCGAAACTTTTAGAATCTTGCCGGCGAGTGCCGGATCCTGCGCGAGGGCCGTCGCGAGATCGTTGATCGAGCTGGTCTCATCCGCAGTGAGGCGAAGCACCTCTACAGCCACGCCCGGAATCGTCGGAAGATGCTCCGACTTCGCGAGTTCTTCCGGCAACGACAGGGTCGGGGTTTCGGTCATCAATCTCTCCGGCAACGGTTACACCGCCATTCCAAATCGTCCGCTCGCACTGGACACTTGAGGAATCCGAGGCGCGCAAAGCCGGGTGCTAAATCACACGGATCGACCACTTCTCGCGATCAGAATCCCGGAGATGGCGGAAGCGATCGCCAGGCCGGTATACGCCGACGGCATGCTGCCGGTGTGCTTCGCCACCGAGGAAAACAGGGCCGGACCGACCACGAGGCCCGAGTAGACGAAGCAGATCGTGGTCCCCACTGCTGTAGCGAGTTGTTCCCGCGGAACGACGCGGACAACCTCGGCGATGAACACACCATTCCATCCTGCAATGGTGACCCCGGACAGGGCGGCGATTCCCGCGACGGGGAGAAAGGACCATCCCGGCTGCATCGCCGCGAGCCCGAGCATGGCGAGCGCGCCAAAGACCGCGATTCCGAGCAGGAGATGGCGACCGGCGATCCACCGTTCGGAGAGGTAGCCCCACACGAGGCGCGACAGCACGCCCCCGGCTTGGGTGATCGATAGCGCGATGCCGGCGAGGCGATAGTCCATCCCGATCCGATCGACGAGATCGATCACGAGGAACGTAAAGGTGCACATCTGCACGCCGGCGAACAGAAACGATGCGATGGTCAGCTTGCGCAGTGCCGGGTCGTCCCGGAGGAGAGACCATGCGAAGGGCATGCCCTCTCCGGGATCGCCGAGCGCATGGGAGTCCGTCGTCTTGCGGAGCGGTTCTACGGCGGCGGCGCAGATCAGCGCGAAGACCGATACCGCCACGAGCCCGGCGAACCAGCCGTACCAGACCGCGAACGTCGGAAGCAACGCCCCGCCCAACATGACACCGAAGGGTGCGCCAGACTGCTTTACCGCCAGGACGAACGGCCGGTCGCGATCCTCGGTGACTGTCGTGAGGATCTGCGTGGACGCCGGAGTGAAGGGACCGTAGCCGAGACCGACGGCGACCCCACCGATGAGCGCCAGCGACCAGGAGTGGGCTCCCGGCGCGAGCAGTGCCGTGGCGGCCACCAGCATGCCGAACTGGCTGGTCCGGATGGGGCCAAAGCGACGGATGGGGGCCGGAGAAAAGAGTGAGCCGATCGCCGCGCCGAGAAAGACCAACGACGAGTAGAAGCCGATCTGCGCCCCGTCGATCCCGAGATCGGGACCGAGCTTGGGTGCGAGGATCGCGACCGCGAAGAGCATGACGCTCCCCGCGATCTGCAGTACGACCATCGCAGTCAGCGGACCGACGTAGGCTTTCACGAACTCATAGGGACCGGAACGAGCGGGTGCTCATCCGCCGCCGATCTGCGGCAGGAAATGGATCTCGCTGTCCGACTCGAGTTCTTCGAGCATCGGGTCGGGAACGATCTCGCCGTCGATGGACACAGCGAGCCCGCTCTCCGTGAGTTCGCGTAGGGCGGGAAACCGTTCGCGAAGCTCGCGGAAGAGCTCGCGAACGTTGCGCGCCTCAATCTCGAGGCGTTCTTCGCCGCCCGCCGCTTCGCGCAACGTCGCGGGCAACACCACCGAGGCCACGCCGACTCAGGTTCCCGAGCGCTGCACGGCTAGTCGTCGAGTGCTTCGAGGACTCGCGGCGGCGAGATGGGCAGGCTTCGGAAACGCACCCCGGTCGCGTTGTGCACCGCATTCGCCACGGCGGGGAGCGGCGGCACGATGGGCACCTCGCCGACTCCTCGAACGCCGTACGGATGGGTCGGGTTCGGAACCTCGATGATCACGGTATCGATCATCGGCAGATCCGAAGCGACGGGCATCCGGTAGTCGAGGAAGCCCGGGTTCTCGAGCTGTCCATCGGCGTCGTAGACGTAGGCTTCGTTCAACGCCCAGCCAATGCCTTGAACGGCGCCGCCCTGCATTTGCCCTTCGACGTAACTCGGGTGAATGGCGCGCCCGACGTCTTGGATCGCGGTGTAGCGGACAACGTCGACGCGACCGGTTTCCTTGTCGACTTCTACATCGCAGATATGGGTGGCAAAGCCCGGCCCCGGGCCCCGGGCGTTCAACGACGCCCGCCCCTGGATCGGACCGCCGGTCTTGGCGGCGGAGGCTGCGAGCTCGGTGATGGTCAAAGGATCGCGACCGGATGAGCCGTTCACGGCGATCGCCGCGCCCTCGCGCCACTCGACGTCTTGGACATCGATTTCCCAGATCTTCGCGGCCCGTTCGCACAGCTGGCGCACGACGTCCCGCGACGCTTCCACCACGGCCATTCCCGTCGCGAACGTCACGCGGCTACCGCCCGTCAGATCGCTGTAGCCGACGGACTCCGTGTCACCGACGACCGGGCGAATCTGGTCGACCGGGATTCCGAGCTCTTCGGCCGCCATGAGCGCCATCGAGGCTCGTGACCCGCCGATGTCCGGATTGCCGCTGACGACGATGGCATTGCCGTCTTCGTTCAGCATGACGCTCGCACTCGACTGCATGCCGGCGTTGAACCAGAAGCCCGACGCGACGCCGCGTCCCTGGTTGGGGCCGAGCGGTGCTTTGTAATGCGGATGATTCTTCGCAGCCTCGAGCGTATCGGTGAACCCGTGAACCTTGAACTTCGGGCCGTACGCCGCCTGATCGCCTTCTGTCGCGGCGTTCTTCAAGCGGAAGTCGATGGGATCCATGCCGAGATCGCTCGCGATCTCGTCGATCACGGTCTCGGAAGCGAACGCGGCCATCGGTGCGCCGGGAGCGCGGTAGGCCGCGACTTTCGGTTTGTTGACAACCACGTCGAAGCCTTCGATGCGCACGTGCTCGAGCTTGTACGGCGCGAAGATCGTCATCATGCCGGGCGCGACGGGCGACCCTTTGAATGCGCCGGCCTCGTAGGTCAGGGTGGCGTCGGCGGCTGTGATCGTTCCGTCCTTTTTGACGCCGATCTTCACGCGGATGTGACTGCCCGACGTCGGCCCCGTCGCGCGGAACACCTCGTCGCGAGACATCACGATCTTGACGGGTCGCCCGGTCTTCTTCGCGAGCAGGATCGCCACGGGCTCGGCGTACACCACCGTCTTCCCGCCAAAACCGCCGCCGATCTCGGCCGGAACGACTTTGATCTGCGTCGGGTCCATGTCGAGCACCTTCGCGCTGTAGGCGCGGACCATGAAGTGGCCCTGGGTGCTGCAATACACCTCGGCGCGACCGTCGGCGATGCTGCGCGCGATCACCGCGTGGGGCTCGATGTAGCCCTGGTGCACGGTCTCGGTCGTGAACTCGCGCTCGACGATGTGATCGGCGTTCGCGAACCCTTCGTCGACGTCTCCGAAACCCATGAAGGAATGGTTCGCGATGTTCGTCGGCCCTTCGGGTAGCGGGTCGTCGCCCTTCGCGCGCATGTCTTCGTGCAAGATCGGCGCGTCATCGGCGAGAGCGCGCTCCAAATTCAAGACGGGCTCGAGGACTTCGTATTCCACTTCGATCGCTTGGAGCGCGAGCTCCGCGATGCGCGGTGTCTTGGCCGCCACCGCGGCCAGCGCGTGACCGTTGTAGAGAACCTTGTCCCGCGCCATCACGTTGCGCGCCATGTCCCGAAAATCCTGGGGACCTTCGCCCGCGCCCGCGCCCGTCGGCGGATCGGGGAAATCCTTCCCCGTCACGACGACGGCGACGCCATCGATGGCCTCGGCTGCAGACGTGTCGATGCGGACGATTCGAGCGTGCGCGTGGGGGCTTCGCAGAATCTTTCCACACAGCGTGCCCGGCCAGTTCAAGTCCGCTCCGAAGTTGGCTTTCCCCGTGACCTTGTCGACGCCATCGTGGCGGATGGGACGCGTGCCGATCCACTTGAGCTTCTTCTCTTCGCTCATCAGGCTTCTCCTCGAATCTCAGCAGCCGCGTCGAGCACGGCGCGAATGATCTTGTCGTAGCCGGTACACCGACAGAGGTTTCCGGCCAGGTAGTAGCGAGCCTCTTCTTCCGTGGGGTCCGGGTTCTTCTCGAGCAGAGCCTTCGTCGCCACGATGAACCCCGGCGTACAGACGCCACATTGCAGCGCGGCGTGCTCGAGAAACTTCTGCTGGATGGGATGCAGCGTCTCGCCGTCGGCCACACCTTCGATGGTTTCGACCCGGCGATCCTGACATTCGGGCGCGAGGACCAGGCAAGCGCAGACCAGTCGACCGTCGAGCATCACCGAGCAGGCCCCACAGTCTCCGGTGCCACAACCCTCTTTCGTCCCGGTCAGACCGAGGTCGTCGCGCAGCACCTCGAGCAGGGTTTGGCCGGCTTCGCACAGAAACTCCGTCGGCTCGTCGTTGATGTGTGTCGTCACGTGCATTTTGCTCACGATTGTCGCTCCCGCGCGCGATCGGCGGCGATTCGCGCCGAACGTTGCGTCAACACGGACGCAACGCGGCGCCGGTACGCCACTGTCCCGCGCTTGTCGTCGATCGGATTCGCAGCGGCGCCCGCCGCGGCGCCGGCCTGGGCGATGGCCGCGTCGTCGAGCGCTGTCCCGACCAGCGCGGCCGCCGCGTCGGGCACCAGGAGCGCGGTCGGCGCTACAGCGCCGATCGCCACGCGCGCCGCTTCGCACGTTCCGTCGGCCGCAAGTTTCACGCTCACCGCGGCGCCGACTACGGCGATGTCCATTTCGGTGCGCGGGATCAGCCGCAAGTACGCGTCTGCAGCGCCCGGACCTTGGGGCGGAAAGTCGAGCCGAACCAGAAATTCGCCGTCGCCGAGCGCGTTGCGGCCGGGACCGGTCGTAAAGTCCTCGGCTGCGATCTCTCGCTGTCCGTTCGGTCCGGCGACGACACACTTCGCTCCGAGCGAAATCAAGCTCGGCACCGTATCCGCTGCGGGAGATGCGTTGCACAAGTTCCCGCCGACGGTGGCCCGACCTTGAATCTGGGATGACCCGATCAGGTCGACCGCTTCGGAAAATCCCGGATACATCGACCGGACCGCTTGGTTCTCGTAGATCTGTGCCGCCGGCACGGACGCGCCGAGGCGCATCCCCCCCGCGTCGATCTCGAGAGCCATCAGTTCCGGAATCCGTTTGATGTCAACGTACAGACCGGGGTTTCGGAGCCCCGTCCGAGCCTGGACCAGGAGGTCCGTGCCTCCTGCTAAAACCGCCGCACCGGCGCCGTCGGCGGCCAGCGCCGCTACCGCCTCGTCGACAGACGTGGGCGACGCAAATCGCGCATCGAGCATGCTTCGCTTCTCTCCTTGATCGCGGCGCCGTGCGCGCCGCGGCGTCATTGTACCGCAAGCTCCCGGAGGGGAAGACGGGTACCTTCCCGGCCATGGAGAGTCCGCAGGAACTTCGCGAACTCCTTGGCGCCATCCGGCGCGTGGCCGTGGTCGGTGTGTCGGGCGAACCCACCCGGCCGAGCCATGAGGTTGCCGCCTTCCTCATCACGCACAGTCACTTCGAAGTCGACCTCGTGAATCCCCATGAGCGTGAGGTGTTCGGCCGCCCCTGCTATCCGAGTCTCCAAGCGCTACCCGAGAGGCCAGACCTGGTCGACGTATTTCGCCGTCCCCCGGCACTCCCGGAAGTCGCTCGGGACGCGGTTCGGGTCGGTGCGAAGGCGCTCTGGCTCCAGGAGGGTCTGATCAGTGCCGAGGCGAAGCGCATCGCCGAAGACGCGGGCCTGGCCGTGGTCATGGATCGCTGCCTGAAGGTGGACTACCGGAACCTGGCACCCATGCCAGAGGGCGGTTAGGGGCCTGTGGCGGAACCCGAATTCGAGAGCAGCGATTCCCGGCGGCACGCACGCCCGCTGGCGCAACTGCAGAAGGCAACCCTCCCGGGACCGCTCGCCTTGACCCTGGGCGGGAGCCTTCCGGAAGTTCAGGTCGCGTACGAGACCTACGGAAGTCTGAACGGCGACGCGAGTAACGCCGTCTTGGTGTGCCACGCGATTTCTGGAGATTCCCACGTCGCGCGGCATTCGGAGGAGGACGATCCGGGCTGGTGGGACGCACTGGTCGGCCCCGGAAAAGCGGTCGATACCGATCGCTTCTTCGTGATCTGTTCGAACGTCCTCGGCGGGTGCCGCGGCACCACCGGACCCAACAGCACGAACCCCGCAACCGGCAAACCCTACGGACTCGAGTTCCCGACGATCACGGTCGAGGACATGGTGAATGTTCAAGTGGCGCTCGTCGAGCAACTCGGCATCGGACGACTGCTTGCGGTTGTCGGCGGATCCCTCGGAGGCCATCAAGCGCTGGCTTGGGCGGCCCATCACGCGGGCCGGGTCGGTGCGGTAGTCGCGCTCGCGACATCCCCTCGACTGACCAGCCAGGGCGTCGCTTTCGATGTCGTCGCTCGGAACGCTATTCAACGCGACGCGCACTTTTCCGACGGGCAGTACTACGATCGCGACCGGAGGCCCGACGTCGGCCTGGCGATCGCGCGGATGCTCGGGCACATCACGTATCTGTCGCCGGAGGGGATGTCCGAGCGCTTCGAACAACACCGCTTCGAGGTGCGAACGGAAGAACGGAGCGAGTTCGAGCGAAAATTCGCCGTGGGCTCGTATCTGGCGCATCAGGGCGAGCGATTCGTCGAGCGCTTCGACGCCAACAGCTACATCACGCTCTCCATGGCGATGGATCTCTTCGATCTCGGGGGCGATTCGGCCCGGCTCGCCGCAAACCTCGAGGGCGCCGACTGCCGCTTCCTCATCGTGAGCTACAGCAGCGACTGGCTGTTTCCGCCGTCGCAATCCGAAGAAATCGTGCGCGCGCTGGTGACGATCCGCGAGTCCGTGACCTACTGCAACGTCGTCACGCCCTGCGGCCATGACGCGTTCCTTCTCGAGGACGATCTCCCGATCTACGGCGAACTCGTGCGGGGTTTCTTGTCCGGCGGTGTTCGGGAGGGTCCGGACGTCGAAACCGCCGGCGAGGCGCTGTCGCCGACCCATCTATTTCGGGAGCGACGCGACTACGACCACCTGGTCGAGTTGATCGCTCCGGGTGCTTCCGTCCTCGATCTCGGGTGCGGCTCGGGTAGCCTGCTTCGGCGTCTCCGCGAGCGCGGCCACCGCGAAGTGATGGGCGTCGATTTCTCCGAGCAGGCGATCTTGACGTGCACCGACCGGGGAATTCCCGCGATTCAGGCCGACCTCGACAACGGCCTCGACTTCTTTCCGGATCGGCACTTCGACACGGTGGTGCTCTCACAGACCCTGCAAGCGGTGCGGGACGTGGAGCGTGTGATCGCGGAACTGCTGCGGGTCGGCCGGCGCGCGCTCGTGACCTTCCCGAACGCGGCCTTCCACGAACATCGCCAAACCCTTCTCGACGAAGGGCGGGTTCCCGACATGGTCGTGCCCGAGCGTCACCGCTGGCACGATTCTCCGCCCCTACGGCTCTTCTCGATCCTCGATTTCGAGGCGTTCTGCGAGGCGCGCCAGATCGAGGTGCACGACGTCGTCGCGCTCAATCAGCGAAGGAACGAGCGCGTCACCGACGACCCGAACCGGAACGCCGACTTGGCGATCTTCGTGCTGAGCCGCTAGGGCGCACCCTAGAGACCGAGCGCACCCTTGATCCCCTCGACGCCGCCGCTGTAGATCGCGTTCACGACCCCGCTGGCCTCTTCGTCGCTCACGCCCTTCGGCTCGAACGCCCCGGCCCACTCGAGCTCGGTTGCGTCGGGGCCGAGAGGCCGAAGGGAGAATCGCGAGGAGTAGCCTTGAAACGGGAGCGGCGACTCATCGTCGTTCACGATCGTGTACGCGAAGCGGTAGCCGGCGGCGTCGTACGCGTCGAGGCGTTCGAGCACGACCCCACCGCCGTCCGCCATCTCGAGGCGACGGACGCACCCGACGCCGGTCCCGTCGACCGTGCAAGACTTCACGGCGTCCCCGACGAAACTGAGGTCGCCGAAGTCTTCGACGACTTTCCACACCTTCTGCACCGGCGCGTCGATGCGCTCGATCACTTTCACACTCGCCATGTTCGTCTCCTAGCGCCCGTGATACACAGGGCTTCGCTTCTCCATGAAGGCTCGAGGGCCTTCCTTGGCGTCCTCGGTTTTAAACACGGGTGTCGACAGCTTCGTCTCGAGCTTCATGCCCTCTTCTTCGGTGAGCCCACTGCAGAGCCGCGCGGAGCGACGGATCGCCTTGACGGCGATGGGCCCGTTCGCCGCGATCTTCTCGGCGATCTCCATCGCCTTGTCGACGAGCTTTCCGCGAGGCACCACGTAGTTCAGGAAGCCGAGCTCGAGCGCCTGATCGGCCGTGACCAGGTCCCCCGTCAACAAGAGCTCCATGGCTTTCGCGTAGGGGAGCTGCCGGGGCAGCCGCACCGTCGAGCCGCCTGCCGGGAAGATCGCCCACTTCACTTCTTGCACGCCGAAGCGCGCTTCCGGAACCGACACGCGAATGTCGGTCCCCTGGACGAGCTCCATCCCCCCAGCGATCGCGTGGCCGTTGATCGCGGCGATCACCGGCTTCTCGGCATCGAAGTCGCGCAGCAGAGCGATCCCTGTAATTGCCGGGTTCTTCACCACCTCTTCGTCCCACTCGTCTTCCGGTTCGCGAGCCCCGGAAAAGAGCGGAATCAGCTTTCCGAGATCTGCGCCGGCGGAAAACGCCTTCTCCCCTTTGCCCGTCAGGATGGCGACGCGGATATTGTCGTCATCGCGCACCTCGTGCCAAGCCCGGTAGAGCCGCACGGCGACCTCGGGTGAGATCGCGTTGCGGGCGTCCGGGCGATTGAGACGCACGATGGCGACGTTTCCCACGCGTTCGAAATCGACGACCGGCATAACTTCCTCCTCGGCCACAGGGAACCACAGCCGGACCGCGTCGGAAAGACGGTCTGGTAGCATGCGGTCGGCCGGAAGGCCGTTGTACGGAGAAACGCCATGGCACTGATGACCCCGCAGCAATACCGCGAAAGCCTGTCCGACGGGCGCGAAATCTATTGGGACGGGGAGCGTATCGAGGACGTCAACGACCACCCGGCCTTCGCGCTGCCGCTGGAGGTGGCCGCCCTCGATTACGACTACGACGACCCGGCAAAGCGGGAGCACTTCGTCTACAAGACGGAGCTCGGCGAGTTGGCGCACCGCGTGTATCAGGTGCCGAAAAGCGAAGAGGATCTCCTCGCGCGGCTTTCGATGGCCGAGCATCTCTCGCTCGTGGGCGGCGTTACCGGGGTCTACATGGCCCTGCTCTCGGTTGTTGACGACGTCAAAGAAGTCTCGCCCCGATACGCCGAGAACATCGTTTCGGTCTACGAGAACGCTCGGAGCCGCGACTTGCGGGCGGCGGAAGTCATCACCGACGCCAAGGGCGATCGCAGCCGGCGCGCCCACGAGCAAGACGATCCGGACCTCTACGTGCGGATTGTCGACCGCAGCGACGAAGGCATCGTGGTCCGAGGTGCGAAACTCCACATCACGGGCGCGTCGCTCGTCCACGAGCAAGTCGTCATGCCGACCAAGGCTATGCGCCCCGAGGAAAGCGACTACGCGGTCTCCTTTTCGATCCCGACCAACGCACCCGGCGTCAAGATCATCAATCGGAGTTTCGCCGAGGAGAAGCCCGTCGACGCCTTCGACTACCCGTTCAGTGCGCGCGCGAGCATGCCCGAAGGTTTCGTCGTGTTCGACGACGTGTTCGTTCCCTGGGATCGGGTCTTCCTCGCCGGCGAAACGCACCTGGCCGGTCACTTCGCCCGCGCGCTCGGCTTGTGGGAGCGAACCCTCGGGCTCGCCGAGGCTGTCGAACACGCGCAGATCATCGTCGGGTTGGCGGCGCTCGTCACCGAGCAGCAGGGGAAGGAGCGCAAACCCGACGTGCAGAACACCCTTGCAGAGCTCATCGCATACGCCGAGCTTCTGCGCATGTCCCTCGACTACGCCGTGAGGAACTACGAACGCACGCCTTCGGGTATGGTCACGCCGAACGTCCTCGCGGTGAATGTGGCGAAGTATCACTACGCGGCACACTTCCACGACATGGTGCGCAACCTGCAGGACGTCTCCGGCGGACTGGTCTTGACGTTGCCGAAGAAAGCGGACCTCGATCATCCCGTCGCAGGGCCTTTGCTCAGGAAGTACCTCCACACTCGAGAAGGGACCGCGATCGAAGATCGGATGCGCGTCTTCAACGGCATCCGTGACCTGACGGCCGACGCCTACGGCGGCTGGCAACAAGTCGTGGCCCTCCAGGCGGGCGGCGGATTGCTCGCCCAACGCGTCATGATGAACCGCACCTTCGATGTCCAAGCGGCCAAGAAGAAAGCCCTGCGCGCCGTCGGCGCCGCAGTCGAGGAGTAGCACTCGATGAATCCGACCTGTTTCGAAGTTGAGATCGAGGACGACGTGGCCCGCATTGAGGCCTGCCGTCCCGATCGCTTGAACAGCATGACGCCGGAGTTCTGGAACGAACTTCCCGCGATCATCGAAGAGATCGACAGTCAGGGCTCCGCCCGGGCCGTCGTGATCTCATCAACCGGTAAGCACTTCACCGCCGGCATGGACCTCTCGGTGTTCTCGTCCAACGATTCGCTCCGCGAATCGAGGGGCGTCACCCGAGGTGCCACGGTGTACGACCTCGTCGGAGTCGCGCAACGCACCGTCAGCTCTCTCGCGAATTGCCGGATGCCCGTCCTCGCCGCGATCCAAGGCGGTTGCGTCGGTGGCGGTGTCGATCTCGTGACGGCGGCCGACATGCGCTACGCGACCGAAGACGCGTTCTTCTGCATTCAGGAAATCAACATCGGCATGACCGCCGATGTCGGGACCTTCCCGAGGTTGTCGCAACTCATTCCCGACGGTGTTGCCCGCGAGCTCGCGTTCACCGGTCGCCGGATGCCGGCGCAGGAAGCGAAAGAAGTCGGTCTCGTGAATGGAATCTTCGCGAACCGCGACGACATGATCTCGGGCGTGATGGACGTCGCGCGGGAGATCGCGTCGAAAGCCCCCCTCGCAGTTTACGGTACGAAGCGCATCATGAACTACGCGCGCGACCACTCGACGGCGGACACCCTCGACTACATCGGCCTCTGGAACGCCAGTATGCTGCAACCCAGTGAAATGGGCGAGGCTTTCAAAGCCAACGCGGAGAAACGCCGCGGCGAGTTCGCCGATCTCCCGCCGCGACCGAAGAAGTTCTGAGAAATCTAGGAGACGTAAATGTTGATGAAACCCGTGAAAGAGAACATCGATCTCGGCATCGTCACGAACGATCCCGAACGAGCACTGGCCTTCTACCGCGATCTGCTCGGACTCGAAAAGACCGAGGAAGTGACGATGGGGCTCGGGACGCTGCATCGACTCAAGTACGGCAACAGCGACGTGAAGCTGTTGGTCCCGAAGCAGCCGGTCGGGGATAGTCCGGTCGGGCTACAGGCTCAACAGGGCTTCCGCTACTTCACGATGGTGATCTCCAACCTGCACGAAGTGGCCGAGAAACTGACCGCCGCCGGTGTTCCATTCGAGATCCCGGAGACCGAGATTCGTCCGGGAACGCGTATCGCCATGGTGCGAGACCCGGACGGAAACGTCCTCGAGTTCGTCGAACGCGGCTAAGGGCGTAGACCGGGGTCGGGCCGTGGGACGCCCAGCTTCGGCGCTTCACCTCTCTAGAACGCGAAAGAGACCTTTGCGGCCTGAGAGCTCGCCTTGTCGGCAGCGAGAGCTAACGCTGCGTCGTGCTCGCGGAGCGAGAAGAGCTTCGGTTGCATGGGCCGAAGGTCGAGGGCGCGGTTCCCGAGGAGTTCGACCGCGACGTCGAAGCTCGCGCGCGGGCGATTGCCGAACGACTCGGTTCCGTACAGAAACGACCCGGTTACGGACAGCTCGCGCATCCAGATCGGCGTCCAGTCGACACCCTCGGCAACGCCGGCCAGTCCCAACATGACGACGCGACCGCCGGCGCGCGTCGCGCGAAGCGCCTGATTCAACGTTGCGGTGTTCGTCACCGTGTCGTACGTCACGTGGGCGCCACCGCGCAAGAGACGCCCACCCCCAAAGAGTGGGTAGGTCCCCGAGTCGAGAGCGCGTGCAATCGCTTCCATGGGATCATCGCCGCCCGCGGATACGACCGTGTCCGCGCCGAGCGCGCCCGCGAGCTCGGCCTGAAAATCGTACTTCGCGACGCAGGTGATGCGACACTTCGGCGCGGTCGCTCGGAGCGCGGCGACCGTCAACAGGCCGATGTTTCCGGCGCCGAGGACGAGCACATGCTCCCCGGCTGCGGGAGGGACGCGCAGTACGGCATGAAGACAGATGCTCAAGGGCTCGACGAGCGAGGCTTCTTCATCCTCGACCGTGTCCGGTACGGGGTGCAATCGCCAGCTCGGTGCCGCGTACGCTTCGCTCCAGCCGCCGCCGGCGCCACCCGTCGTGCCGATGAGGAAGCCCGGTCCCGCGTGGCCCTCGGCATAGCGCTCGCAACGACTGGGATGACCGGCCGCGCAGAAGGCGCACGTCGGGTCGAACCCGCGCTCCCGGCAGGCCAACGTCGGATCGATAGCCACCCGGTCGCCCTCGGCGAACCGGGAGACTCCCGATCCCACGGCGGCCACGACGCCGAAGAGCTCGTGGCCGGGAACGAATGGGAACGCGAAGAAGGGTTCTGCCGCAGGGAGCTCCTTTCCCT
Organism: Myxococcota bacterium; assembly: GCA_965223705.1. Lineage (GTDB taxonomy): Bacteria > Myxococcota_A > UBA9160 > UBA9160 > UBA6930 > UBA6930. The sequence goes on from OZ245015.1 coordinate 3,058,545, forward strand.
GTAGAAAACCCAAGTCGCTCCCACAAATACCGCTCACGCGGCTCTTGATCAGCACCCAATCCGGCCCTGGGAGGGTCGGCTCGGGGATCTCGCGAAACATCAGATGGGAAAGTCCCGGCAAGCGAGGATCTCGAACTTCGCGACCTGGCTTTTCCTCGAAGACCAAGGCTTTCATCGCTCCCCTTCCCGACCTCGGCCGCCCGTGACGCGGGCCCGTTCGCCCGCCATCTTATACGGGTCGTCCGACTCTGGGGAGGTCCCTTCATGGCGGCTCGGAATTCGCGACACCGACTGGTGGCGGCGGTCGCCGGCGCCCTCGCCCTCTTGGCTTCGGCGGGAGCGGCGCGTCAGGACAACTCCGACCTCCCGAAGCTCTTTGACGAACTGCGCGGAAGTACGAGTCCCGAACTCGCCTTCATGGTCGAGCGACGCATCTGGGACATTTGGAACGCCGCGGATCGGCGGGACGTCGATCGCCTGATGGCGCTCGGCCGGGCGGCGATGTCGATGGGCGACTACGAAACGGCTCTCCGCCGCTTCGACGAAGTCGTCGAACTCGATCCCCAGTTCTCCGAGGGCCTCAACAAGCGAGCTACGGTGCGTTTTCTGCGGCGCGAGTGGGAAGAGTCCCTCGCGGATATCGACCGGGTGTTGGCCCTCGAAGCGCGGCACTTCGGAGCGATCGAGGGGAGCGCGCTCATCTTCGAAGAACGCGGTGAACTCGAGAAGGCGCTCGAAGCCTACGAGCGCGTCCTCGCGATCCACCCCTATGCGCGGGGAGTCCGCGACCGCATCGAAGCATTGCGAGAGAGGCTCGGCCAGCGGCCGCTCTAGGCTACGGACGATCCTCGAGGAGCGCCTCGGGCAGATCCACCACGCGGGAGCGAAGGAACTCGCCCAGGCTCTTCGCTTGCGGGTCGCTCCGCATGGAAGACGCCACACCTTCCCCGAGGATCCCGACAACCACGAAGTTCAGGGCCCGGACGTTCGGTAGCTCGTAGCGGCGCACAGCGAGCGGCGCGGCTTCCGGGCAGAGTTCCTTGAGTCGCTCGACGGTGAGGAACCTCGACAACCACGCGTAGCCGGCGTCGCTTCGAGCCCAAACGCCGATATTCGCATTGCCACCCTTGTCTCCGGAACGCGCTCCGATGACCGTGCCGAGCGGCATCCGCACGGTCGCTCCCGTGGGCGGGGCCGTCTTCGGCGCCTGCGGCTCGGGAATCGGTTCGAATGAATCGGGCTTCGGAGGGTGCGGAATTTCCGTGGCCGAACCGCCGGCGTCGACTACGCGGTGCACCACCTCCGTCGCGGGAACCAAGCACGGCCAGTACACCCCGTACTCTTTCTCGCTCGACGGCGGCGTCGTCGTGTAGATGCCCGGGTAGCTTGCGAGAAGCATCGGAATGACGGCGCCGGAAAACGCTCGACCGACCTTGTGTCGGTCCGGATCCATCACGGTCACCGTCAGATACGCGCTGGCTTCTTCGTTGGTCGAAGCATCCGGCCGGTCGCTGCGTACCAGATTGGAGTGGAAGGCCGCGAAACGCTCGCGCCCGCCCAAGTGACCGACCAACGCATCGAGGGCGATGCGCGCCTTCTCTTCGATATCGAGCCCGGTCAACACAAACGTCATTGTGTTGCGGAAGCCGCCGACGTAGTTGATGCAGACCTTGAGATCGTCGGGCCGCGGCTCACCCCGGACGCCCGAAACCCGCACCCGATCGCTCCCCAGATCTTCCAGTGAGACGGTGTCGAAACGCGCGACGACATCCGGGTTCTTGTAGGCCGGCTCGGCGATCTCGTAGAGAAGCTGCGCGGTGACCGTTCCGGTACTCACCAGACCGTCGCTGTTCGGATGTTTCGTCACGACGAAGCTGCCGTCCCGCGCCATCTCGACGAGGGGGAAGCCGGGTTTCGCCAAGCTCGGCACTTCCTGAAAGAACGCGTAGTTGCCACCGGTCACCTGGGGGCCGCATTCGATGAGATGCCCCGCGACGACGGCGGATGCGACCTCGTCCCAGTCGTCCTGCGCCCACCCGAAGTGCCAGGCGGCGGGGCCCACCACGACCGAAGCGTCTGTGACGCGGGGACAAATGACGACGTCGGCGCCTTCCCCCAACGCGTGCGCGATGCCCCAAGCGCCGAGGTAGGCGTTCGCAGAAACCGGCTCTGCGTCGAGGGTCGACAGCGGGACGCCGCGATCCAGATGCGCCAGGTCGTGTCCCTTGCGCTGCAGCTCGCCAAGCCTCGGCAGCAAGTCGTCGCCTTCGACGTGGGCGACCTTGGCGGCGACACCGAGCCCTTCGGCAAGCTTGCGCACCTCGGTCGCGAGACCGGCGGGATTCAAGCCGCCGGCATTCACGACGATCTTGATACCGCGCTCGCAGGCCTCGCCCAGGATCTCTTCCGCCTGCTTGAGGAACGTCACCGCGTAGCCGGTGTCCGGGGACCGCCGCGTCGCTTTCTGCAAGATCAACATCGTGAGCTCAGCCAAGTAGTCGCCCGTCAGCACGTCCACTTCGCCGCCGAGGAGCATTTCTCTCGCGGCGCCGAGCCGGTCGCCGTAGAAGCCGGAGATGTTCGCAATACGAAGAAGTTGGTCGGCCATCGTTTCTCCTAGCGGCGGTCGCGAAGCGAGGGATGCTTGAAATAGTCGGGTTGTCCGGCGAGATACATCTCGCCCCAAATCTGGTAGCCGCCGTCTACGGTCACCGTCTCACCGGTGATGAACTTTCCCGACGGAGCGATGAGGTAGACGCAGGCTTCAGCGATGTCCTGAACGTCTCCATGACGCATCATGAGATTGCTTCGTTTGAGGCCTTCGAACGCTTCCTCCGGATAGACGTTCATCCCTTCCGTCAAGATCGGGCCCGGCACGACGCAGTTGACGCGCACGCCGAGGGGCGCCCACTCGAGGGCCACATTGCGCGACGCGTAGACCACGCCGGCGCGCGCAGCCACGGTGTGCGTCACGCCGGGCATGCCGCGTTGAAACGGAGCCACGATGTTGACGACGGCGCCGGGTGCGCCCGCGTCCCGCCAGTAGCGCGCCGCCTGTTGCATCATGTACCAGGTGCCGTTCAGGTTCGTGTCGACGACGGCGTTCCAGCCCTTCACGGAGAAATCGATCGCGTCCTGAGGAAACTGGCCGCCCGCGTTGTTCACGACCCCGTCGATTCGCCCGAAGGTTTCACCGACCTCGCCAAACATCGCCTCGACTTGCTCGGGATCGCGGATGTTCATCTCGACGATCTGAGCGCGGCGTTTCGCGCGTTCGACCATCACTTGGGTGCGTTCCAGTTTCTCGCGGGTGCGGCCACACAGCGCGACGTCGGCGCCCAGACGTGCGCAGAGGCTGGCCGTCGCCTTCCCGATCCCCGTGCCCGCCCCGGTGACGATGATGACACGTCCATCGAGGAGACCGTCTCGGTACACGGTCGGAAGGGCGAACATCTCCTCGTCCGTCATGGTGAAGCGCGGTGCGTCGCTCACAAGCGGAGTACTCCGTAGCGCGGCTCCCCGATCGGGGCGTTGAGCGACGCGGCAATCGCGACACCCAGGGCGTTTCGCGTATCGGCCGGGTCGATGAGGCCGTCGTCCCACAACTGCGAAGTGGCGTAGTAGGCCGACAGTTCGCGCCCATAGGACTCGAGGATGGGTTCCTTGATCGCCGCGATCTCCGATTCCGAAAGCTTCTCGCCGGCTCGTTCGAGCTGGCGAATCTTCACGTCGGCCAGGGTATTGGCCGCCTGTTCCGCGCCCATGATGCCGATCTGATGGTTCGGCCAGCTGAAGATGAAGCGACCGTCGTAAGCGCGGCCGCACATGCCGTAGTTTCCCGCGCCGAACGAGCCGTTCACCATCACCGTAAATTTCGGCACCTCGCTGCACGACTGCACCATGATCATCTTCGCTCCATCTTTGCAGATGCCGCGCGCTTCGTACTCCTGCCCGACCATGAAGCCGGTGATGTTCTGCAAGAAGAGAAGCGGGGTTCGGTTCTGATTACACAATTCCATGAAGTGCGCGGCTTTGAGTGAGCTGTCGTTGAACAGCACTCCGTTGTTGGCCAAGATGCCGACCTTGTAACCCCAGATGTGCGCAAAGCCCGTGACCAGCGTCGTTCCGTAGTCGGGTTGGTACTCGTGGAAGTAGCTGCCGTCGACGATGCGGGCGATGACTTCGCGCATGTCGAACTGAACCTTGATGTCGTCGGGGATCACCCCGTAGAGCTCTTCCGGGTCGTAGTAGGGAGGTTCGGGCTCTCGCCACTCGATCCCGGTTTTCTCGGGGCGCGTCCACTGCGAAACGATTTCTCGCCCGAGAAGGATCGCTTCCTCTTCGGAATTCGCGGCGTAGTCCGCCGTGCCGCTCACTTGCGTGTGGACGTCGGCCCCGCCGAGGGTGTCGGCGTCGACGATTTCCCCCGTCGCCGCCTTCACGAGAGGCGGACCGCCGAGGAAGATGCCGCCGTTGCCGCGCAAGATGACGGCGTAGTCCGAAAGCGAAGGGATATACGCACCGCCGGCGGTACAGTGACCGAATACTAGAGAGAGTTGCTTACAGCCCATCTTCGACAGGATCGCCTGGTGGCGAAAGATTCGCCCCGCCAGATACTTGTCGGGGAAGAGCTCGGCCTGTAGGGGCAAGAACCCGCCGGCGCTGTCGCACAAGTGAATCACCGGCAAGCGGTTCTCGATCGCGATCTCCAAGCACCGGACGATCTTCTTGATCGTCAGCGGGTACCACGCACCGCCTTTGATGCTCGGATCGTCTGCGCGGATGATCACTTCCCGGCCGCTGACGATTCCGATCCCGGTGACCGCGCTCGCTCCTTTCGATTCGCCCTCGTACTCGGAGTTCGCCGCCAAACTCGATAACTCGAGGAACGGCGTGCCCGGATCGAGCAGCTTTTCGATGCGGTCGCGAATGAAGAGCTTTCCCAAGCGCTCGAGGCGCTTCATATCACGCTCGGGGCGGTCGTACCGCGCCTCGTCCTGCCGCCGGCGGAACTCTGCGACGAGCTCTCGGTTGTGCGCGCGGTAACGGCGAAAGGAAGCGCTCCGGGTGTCCACCTGACTGCGGATACGTCGCATCATGACGAGCCCTCCAGAAGCGGCTCGAGCGTCGCGAGTACAGCGCCTTTGTCGAAACTCGCACCGGCCTCGAACAAAACCGCCCCGACGACGCCGTCGCGGGGCGCCGTCATCGCTGTTTCGAGCTTCATGCTCTCGATGGTCAGCACGGTGTCGCCGCGCGCGACGCGAGTCGATGCGCTGGCTACGACCGCGACGACGACTCCCGGCATCGGTGCCGTAATTTGATCGGCGCCGCGGACCCCCGCCGCCTCTTCCGAAGCGCGTTCGAGACTGTTCACCGCATCGATACGAAAACTCCCGTGCCCGTCGTGGATGAAGGTCGCGTCGCCATCCGTCACCAGGCGGAGCGGCGTGACTTCACCATCGACTTCGAGGAGAAACTCTCCGTCGCCGAGCTCCTCGAGCACCGCGTCAACGCGCTCTCCATCGATTTCGAGCCCGATTCCCTCGGTGCGATACACGGGAACCACCCGACTCGTTCTTCCCTGCAAAACGAATTCGCCGGCCATCAGTTTCGAAACGCTCCGATCGACGCGTAAGGTTCGGGAACCGCCGCGACGCGCTCACAAAAGTCGCGGTTCGCGAGAGCCGCCGCCGCGAGAAGCGCTCTCCTGCGGGCGGGCGAGAGTTCCGGTTCTCGAAGATCGCTCTCGTATTGGGAGACGAAGCCCGTGTGCAGCTCGCCGCGACCGAACGCCTCGTGGGCCAGGACGCGCGAGAGATAGGACGTGTTCGTCGTTACGCCCAAGATCGCGAGTTCGCGCAGGGCGGTTTGCGCATCGGCGATGGCGGCTGCGCGATCGGATCCGTGGGTGACCAACTTCGCGAGCATCGGATCGAAATCGGGCGTGACTTCACTCCCGTCAGCGACCCCGCTATCGAAACGCGCCTCTCCCGGCGGTGAGAACTCGACGATTCGGCCGATGGCCGGTGCGAAATCCTCGGACGGATCTTCCGCGTAGATCCGACATTCGATGGCGTGCCCGTTTACCGCCACGTCTTCCTGACGGAACGGCATCTCCTCGCCGGACGCGATACGGACCTGGAGCTCGACGAGGTCGAGGCCGGTGACGGCTTCGGTCACTGGGTGCTCCACCTGGAGGCGCGTGTTCATCTCGAGGAAGTAGAACTCGCCGTCCGGAGCGAGAATAAATTCCACCGTGCCGGCGTTTTCGTAGTTTGCCGCGCGGGCGATATCGACCGCGGTGCGACAGATGCGCGCCCGAAGCGCGTCATCGAGGCCCGGAGACGGCGCCTCTTCGATGATCTTCTGGAATCGGCGCTGGATCGAGCACTCCCGCTCGAACAAGTGCACGTGGTTCCTGTGCCGATCCGACAGGATCTGGACTTCGATGTGGCGCGGCTTCTCGACGTAGCGTTCGGCGTAGATGCGCCCGTCGGCGAAGTAGCGCTGTGCCTCACTGCTCGCGCGGGCTGCCGCTTCCGCCAACTCGGCCGGCTCCCGAACGATATGCATGCCTTTGCCGCCGCCGCCGGCGGACGCCTTCAACACCAGCGGAAACCCGATGGCCGCCGCGCGCTCCGCGAAATTCTCCGGGTCTTCTTCCTGCGTTACCGACGGAGCCACGGGACACCCGGCCTCGGCGACGAACGTGCGAGAAGCGATCTTGTCCCCCATGAGCTCCATCGTCTCGGGGGCGGGGCCGATCCAACAGAGCCCGGACGCGACTGCCGCCCGAGCGAACGCGGCGTTTTCCGAGACGAAGCCGTAGCCCGGGTGAATCGCGTCGGCGCCGGAACTCCGGGCCGCGTCGATGAGTTGATCGGTGTCGAGGTAAGCGGCGACGGGTTGCGCGCCGCGTAGCGTGACGACGCGGTCGACGGCTGTCATGGCCGGCGTGTCCCGTTCGTCTTCGTGGGCAACGCCCACCGCCTCGATACCCATGCGGCGCAGCGTATGCGCGATACGCACCGCGATTTCGCCGCGATTCGCGATCAGGACCCGTCTCACTGTCGTCATCTCCGATCGGGTAAGCTAGCCGAAGTCGGGCGACCCGGATCCTCGGTTGCCCAACCCCTTGGAGGTAGCCCCATCGGTTTCACCGCACCGCTCGCGCAGTTTCGATTTCCCGACCTCGAAGCCGGCGTCCGCGGACGCCGGGTACTCATCACCGGGGCCGGCCGCGACGGAGGACTGGGTCAGGCCTTCGCCCTGGCCGCCGGGCTGGGAGGCGCGCACAGTGTGGGCGTCCATTTCCACCGAAGTATCGAGGACGGCTTCGCCCTGGTGGAGACCCTACAGAAGGAGGGTGTCCGGGCGTTCCCCGTTCAGGCCGATGTCAACAATCTGGGCGACCTCTGGGCGACCCGGAGCTACGTCATCGAGCAGATGGAAGGATCGCCGCCCGATCTACTGATTTGCAACTCCGGTCTGACAGAACGCGGTTACGCGTTCGGGCGCGCGCTCCGGGAGGAACCCGAGGAGAGCTCCGCCATGCGCCGAGCGCGGGTGCGCCAGCACTTCCTCGACAACCTGGGAGAATCGCAGCTCGTCCTCGACACGAAAATCGACGGCTTCCTCGCGACGACTCACCTGTGGGCCGGCGAAGCGGTCCATCACAAAACACCCCTGCGCATCGTCTACATGTCCTCGCGACAAGCGATCGACCCGGGTCGCAGCGTCCCCGGTTATGCCCTCTCCAACTGGGCCGTTCTCGCCCTGCCCCGCGTTCTGTCCGTCAACCTGGGCCGGCAGGCCGACTCGGTCACCGCGTGCTGCCTGCTCTTCCCATTCGTGCGGACCTCGATGACCGACGAATACGCGGACAACGAAGCGGTCTACGGACGCTGGCAGTCGCGCATGCTCGAACCGCATGAAGCGGCGCGTTCGGTGCTCGAGCTGCTGGCGCAACCGGACGAAACCCTTGCCGAGGGGCTGTTTCAACTCTCGGTGACCGGCGACGCTCAGAATGCACAAGCCAACTGGGAGCGGGTGAGCATCGATACCACGTGCACCCCCGTGACGTTCTGAAAGGCGGTATGGCGTACGCACTGAACGAAGATCAGGAATTCATTCTCGAAGCGGCTGACCGTTATGCGCGAGAGCGCCTGGCGCCGCTCGCGCCTCGCATGGACGAAGATGAATGGTTTCCGATGGAGGAGTTCCGCGCGCTCGGCAAGGAGGGCTACCTGGGGATCACGGTGCCACCGGAGCTCGGAGGTGCGGGTCTCGACTTGTGGTCGAGCGGCCTCGTCCTACAGGCCTTCTCGCGTTGGAATCACGCTTTCGGTCTCTCCTGGGTCGCCCACGAGAACCTCTGCATGAACAACATCTACCGCAACGCGAACGATGACGTGCGGCGACGCTTCATTCCCGGACTGTGCGACGGTACGTTGATCGGCGCCCTCGGCCTGACGGAGCCCGGCGCGGGTTCCGATGCGCTCGGCAGCATGGCGACGACGGCGGTGCGGGACGGCGACGACTTCGTGGTGAACGGCCGCAAGCTGTACATCACGAACGGCCCGGTGGCCGACGTCATCCTCCTGTACGCGAAGACCGATCCCGAGCGGGGTGCGCGCGGCATTTCGGCTTTCGTCGTCGACATGCACAGCCCGGGTGTGACCATCACCCAGAAGCTGACGAAGATGGGCTTCCGAGGCTCGCCGACCGCCGAGATCGCCTTCGAAGATTGTCGCGTCCCAGCGGCCAACTTGGTCGGCAAGGTGAACGAAGGCGTGAAGTGCGTCATGAGCGGACTTGATCTCGAGCGCGCGATGATTTCACCCATCTGCGTGGGAATCGCGGAACGCGCCCTGGATCTCACCGTGGCGTTTGCCAAAGAGCGAGAACAGTTCGGCGAGCCGATCGCGAACTTCCAGATGGTGCAGTCTCATCTCGTCGACATGTACGTCGCGATGGACACCATGCAGGTCTACAACGCGCGCTGCTTGTCGGCGTTGAACGAACTACCTGCGGGACAAGGGGGCCGCGGTTGGGCCCACAAGATGTCGGCGGCTTCCGTCATGTACTGCGCCAACGCGATGAACCAGTTGCTCGACAAGGCCTCCCAGGTTCACGGCGGCTACTCCTATATCTGGGAAACCGAGCTCAATCGGTTGTACCGAAGCATCAAGTTGCTCGAAATCGGCGCCGGAACCACCGAAGTCCGCAAGATCATCATCGCCGAAGAATTGCTGAAGGAGTCGTAGTGGCTGGCCACGAGATTACCCGGGCACTGGCGCGATCGGTCGGTCGACTCGAGTTGGCCGATCTTTCGGACGAAGCGCGCGAAGTCGCGCGGCATTGCCTCCTCGACACCTTGGGCTGCGCTGTCGCCGGCGCCTCGGAAGAGCTCACCGAGATTCTCGTCGCGGAGGTGGCCGCCACGGAAGGCTCGCAGGTTGCGCGGCTCGTCGGGCGAACGGAGCGCGCTTCGCCTCGCACCGCGGCACTGGTGAGCGGCGCCGCCGCCCACGCGCTCGACTACGACGACACGCACATGCGAATGTCCGGTCACCCGAGCGTCCCGGTGCTACCCGCCCTGCTGGCGCTCTCTGAAACGCGTCCGCTCACCGGTGCCGAACTCGTCACCGCTTTGGTCGTCGGCATCGAAACCGAGACGCGACTCGGCGCGTTGATGAACCCCGACCACTACAAGTCGGGCTTCCATGCCACCGGCACGCTCGGTGTGGTGGGCGCAGCTGCCGCCTGTGCGCGCGCCATGAGCCTCGATGAAGACCGCTTCTGCCACGCGCTCGCTCTCGGGGCGACGCAAGCCGCGGGCTTGAAAGCGAGCTTTGGCTCGATGGCGAAGCCGCTCCACGCGGGCGCAGCGGCCCAAGCCGGGCTCACGGCGGCGCTCCTCGCGCGCGGTGGGTTCACCGGCAATCTGGCAATCCTCGAGTCCGGCCAAGGATTCGCGGCGGCTTACCACGGGAGCGGTCGCGGGCTCGAGGCCATCACCCGTTTCGACCATCAGTTCCTCATCCGCGACACGCTCTTCAAGTTCCACGCCGCCTGCTACCTGACCCACGCCGGCATTGACGCGACGAATGCGCTGCTCGCCGAAGGCGTCCGGCCGCAGGACGTGCGCGGCGTCGAGGTGAAGATCTCGCCGGAGCTCCTCAAGGTGTGCGCGATCCCGGAGCCAGCCACCGGTCTCGAAGGCAAGTTCAGCGTGCGAGGAACCATCGCCATGGCGCTCCTCGGCATCGACACGTCGGATCGCCATCGCTTCAGCGATGCGCAGGTCACGGCGCCCGATTACGTGGCGGCGCGCGACAAGGTCCGCTTGACCACCGTGGACGGGCAGAGTGAGACCGAGGCCACGGTTGTCCTCGATCTCGGTGACCGGGCCGTCGAAGCGACGCGCGATTCCGGCGTTCCGGCGAAAAACCTGGACGAGCAGTGGAAGAAGCTCGTCCATAAGTTCGGGACCCTCGCCCGGCCTGTTCTCGGCGACAAAACCGAGTCGTTGCGCGAAGCGGTCGAGCGCGTGGAAAGCCTGGAACGGGCCAACGCGCTGCTCGATCTTGCGGTGCCGGCCTAGCCCCCAAGGGAAGTCGTTTTCGGCGTCCCAATTCTTGCGTCCCGGAGTTATCCTACGGGGGACTGATCCCCTGCGCGGCGAGCCGATGCAGCTCCGCGCGACCGCGCCCGCGTTCCCGGTGGAGCCTGGGCTCGCCAACCGACTGAATCGATTCGGAGTAAGCCATGGCACAATTCGACACTGTCATCCTCAACGGCACCATCGTCGATGGGACCCGAGCGGACCGTTTCCGCGGGAGCGTCGGCATCAAGGACGGAACCATCGCGGCGCTCACCCGCGGTGACCTCGACGCGAGCCAAGCCGATCGCGTACTCGACGCCTCGGGGATGATCGTCGCCCCCGGATTCGTCGACCTCCACACACACTACGACGCGCAGATCCAGTGGGACCCGTATGCCACGCTGTCCGGCTGGCACGGTGTGACGTCGTTGGTTCTCGGAAACTGCGGGTTCGGGTTCGCACCGGTGCGCCCCGAAGAGCGCGACCGCGCGATGCTCAGCATGTCGCGCGTCGAGGCGATTCCCTTCGACGCAATGAAGGCGGGCATGCTCTGGGACTGGGTGACGTTCCCGGAATGGTTGGAAACGCTCGATCGGATTCCGAAGGGTGTCAACGTCCTGTCCTACGTCCCGGTGGGTCCGCTCATGATCTGGGTGATGGGCCTCGAGGACGCGAAGAAGCGCAAGCCGACGGAAGCGGAAGTCAAGGAGATGTGCCGGCTGTTGGAAATCTCGCTCGACGCCGGTGCGTGCGGCTGGTCCGTCCAGCGGCTGGGCGACGGCTTCATGTCCGTGCAGCGCGATTTCGACGGCACGCCGATGGTGACGGACTGCATGGACGACGATCTGTGTCTGGCGTTCGCCGAAGTCCTCAAGCGACGCGGCAGCGACGGACACATCCAGATCACCCAGGCGAAGGACGACATTCGCGAGGACATGAAGTTCGTCGAGAAGCTCGCGGAAGCGTCGGGATGCCCGGTCCTCTACAACGCGATTTTCGCGAACAACTACCACCCGGTGCAGCACCGTCGCATGATCGAGTGGGTGAACGAGTGTCAGGCGCGTGGCAACCAGGTTTGGGGGCAACTCCTGACCACCGGCAATGACCTCACCTACACGTTCGAAGACTTCAACCTTCTCGACGGAACCGATTGCTGGCGCGAAGTCACCCTCGGGACCGTGGAAGAGCGCAAAGCCAAGATGCAGATTCCCGAGAACCGCGAAGCCCTGCGCCACGACTACGATCACGGTCGCATGCCGATCGCGACGGGTCCGGTGCCCGAGTTCATCATCCTGGAATGCAAGAAGCCCGCGAACAAGAAATATGAGGGCAAGCACCTCCGCGAGCTCGAGGCGATGAACGGGCAACACCCCATCGACACCTTGCTCGATATCGTGGTCGACGAAGATCTGCAGACCGTCATCTTCACTCCGCCGTTCAACGACGAGCCGGAGCTGAACAAGGAACTGCTCAACTCCGAGTACACGGTGCCCGGGGTCTCCGACGGCGGCGCACACACGAAGTTCGTGACGCTGGGCTCGTTCACGACGGACTTCCTGGCGGACTTCACGCGAGACAAGGAGCTCTGCTCCCTCGAAGAAGCGCACTACCGACTGTCCGCTCTGCCGTCGAAGATGGCCGGCTTCCACGATCGGGGCGTCCTCGCCGAGGGCAAGCCGGCGGACGTCGTCGTCTACGACCTCGAGCGATTGCGATCGACGGAGCCCGAGATCGCTCACGATTTCCCGGCCGGCGAATGGCGTCGGATTCGCAAGGCGGACGGCTACCGCTGGATCATGGTGAACGGGGAAGTCACGTTTGAAGACGGGGAGTGCACGGGGAACACCCCGGGCAAGCTCCTGCGGCACGGCCAGGGCTAGGCGCCGACGCAGAAAGTCACGATAAGGGGCCGGGGCGCGACGACGCGCTCCGGCCCCTTCTTTCTTGACGCGAGCGGCCCCTCTGCGAGAGCATGCCCGCCGCAACGCCCCGAAGAGGAGACTCCAATGGCCACTGAGCGCGTAACGATTCAAGTATCCGATGGTTCCGAGATGGGAGGCTACCTGGCCACGCCCGAAGGACCCGGCCCCCACCCGTCCGTGATCGTCTGGATGGAGATTTTCGGCGTCAACGCCCACATCCGCGACGTGACCGAGCGCGTGGCTGCCGAGGGTTACGTCGCATTGGCACCGGATTTCTTTCATCGCTCCGCCCCGGGCCTCGAACTCGGCTACGACGAAGACGGCTTCACCGAGGGCATCAAGCACATGACCGCGTTGGTCTCCGAGCAGATGGCGGACGACGCGCAGTCGGCGGTCGCGTACTTGCGGGGACGCGGCGACACGACGGATAAGGTCGGTGTCATGGGCTTCTGCATCGGCGGGCACATGACGTACCTGACGGCTGCGGAAACCGACGTGGCGGCGGCCGTGTCGTTCTACGGAGGCGGAATTTCCGCGCCCCAGGGCCCGGGTGGCGGCCCCTCCACGGTGAGCCGCACGCCGAAGATTTCGGGCCGTATCGTGTGCCTCTACGGGGCGAAGGACGAGCACATCCCCCTCGACCAGGTCGACGCCGTCCGCAGCGCGCTGCAGGCGGCCGGTACGGATCACGAAGTCGTGGTCTACGAAGACGCCGATCACGGTTTCTTCTGCAACATGCGCGACAGCTACCACGAAAGTTCCGCCGCAGACGCCTGGACACGGGTGAAGGCGACCTTCAACGAGCACCTTCGCGGCTGAGCCCGGTGAAGCTCACGTGTGTGATCGGAGCCGCGACCCGGCCCGGTCGGTTGGCTGCGGGTATGCAGTACCTGGCCGACCGGCTTCGGGGCGGCTCCGGAGTGACGGGCGTCGACGTGGTGGACCTATCGCAGTGCTGCGTGGAAATCTGCGACGGCCGCCCGGAAAAGGATTACGGGGCCGATACCCGCGCGGCGATCTCGACCATCGGCGCAGCGGACGCGGTCGTGTTCGGTTCGCCGGTGTACCGGGCGACCTATCCAGGAGCGCTCAAGAATCTCCTCGACCACTTGCCCGTCGAGGCGCTGCGCGACAAACCCGTGGGCGTGGTGGCCATGGCCGCGAGCGATCACCACTTCCTGGGCGTCGATAGCCACATGCGGTTCGTCTTGGCGTGGTTCGGCGCACTCACGTTGCCGAACAGCGTCTACTTAAAGAACGGCGACTTCGAAGACGGCGCACTGACGAGCGAATCGGGTCGTCGCGACATGGACGACCTAGCCGATGCGTTGATCGCGGTGACCGACAAGCTCGGCGGCACCCCGCTTGGCCCCACGCCGCTCGCTGCGAAGCCTTGGTAGATTTCGCCGCTTATACGCTCCCCTCGCGCGGTCCGAGGGACGGTCGAAAAACCGACGCGAAGACCGCATTCGAAGCGATTCGCGATGGCTCCCGTGTGTTCCTCGGTGCGGGTTGCGGCGCGCCGAGCGGACTCGCCGCCGAACTCGACCGCCTGCGCGATCGCTTCACGGCCCTCGAGCTGGTTTCCGCCCTTCACCTGGGCCCGCTCGCGGTGTTCGACCATCCCGGGGAGCCCTTCACTTTCACGACGCTGCAAGCGTCGGGCTACATGCGTCCCTTGATCGAGTCCGGACACTGCCAAGTCCTTCCCTGTCGGTACTGGAACTTCTCGCACCTCTACGGACCGGAAGGCGATCGCCCGGTCGATGCCGCGCTCGTACAGGTCAGCCCGCCGGGTCCGGAGGGCCGCTACAGCCTGGGGACGAACGTCGGGGGCACGATCGACATCGTCAACTCGGCACCGCTCGTCATCGCGCAAGTCAACCCGCAAATGCCCTACACGTTCGGCGCCGGCGAGCTCGAAGCGTCCGCGTTCGATTACCTCGTCGACATCGAAGAGCCGCTCCACGAAATGCCGGCACCGTCACCGGACGAAACGACCCACGCGATCGCGGCCTTTGCGGCCGAAGAGGTTGAAGACGAAGCAACGCTCCAGTTCGGAATCGGCGCCCTGCCGGACAGCATTCTCCGAAACCTCGAGAACCACCGCGATCTCGGGATCCACGGCGGAATGATCAGCAGCGGAGTTGCGAGGCTCCTCGAAAGCGGAGCCATCACCGGGCGAAAGAAGACCGCCGACCGCGACGCGCTGATCGCGGCCGAGGTCATCGGCAACCGAGAGATCTTCGATTGGGTCCATCGCAATCCCGCGGTGTGCATGGTTCCCGCGGCGTACAGCCACGGTGCCCCGACCCTCGCCGCATGCCACCGCTTCACCGCCATCAATTCGGCCGTCGAAATTACTCTCGACGGCACGATCGCCGCTGAAACCGCTGGGCGTCGCGTGATCTCGGGCCCCGGAGGCCAGCCGGACTTCGCCATCGCCGCCTCGATCGCACCGGGCGGGCGCAGCATCTTGGCGCTCCCCTCGACCGCCACGCGCGGCGAGCGGTCCCGGATCGTCCGGGAACTCGAGCCGGGCGCCGTCGTCACCGTGCCCCGCTACCTGGCCGACCGTGTCGTGACCGAATTCGGTGTCGCCCGCCTTCGCGGGCTCACCGTGCCGGAGCGCGCCGAGGCCCTGCGCGAGATTGCCCACCCGCAATTCCGCGACGCCCTCGCGTAGCCTTCAGGCCATCCGGTAGTTGCGCGCTCGTTCGCGCAAGGCCCGCACGCGGTTACCGATCGCTTCGTGGTGACGTTCGAGAAGCGACGCGGCGAGAATCACCGAGATCCCCAGAGCCGAAAGGCTCGTCCAATGGCCGTACAACTCGATGGCTTGAGCGACGTGGCGGAGGAGCCCCGCAAGGGCGGTTAGCGCTCCGCACAGGAGAAGCGCGTTCCGCTCGAAGAAAAAGCCGTAGCCGGCCGCGAGAATACCGACGGCCAGCGCGAGAAAGCTCGCCAACACACTCGGCGCCAGGAATAGGCTTCCCGCGACGGCTGCGAGAGCGACCGCGACGGCCGCGTTCCGATAGGTGCTCGCGTGACGCGCCTGCACGAGCGACATGCCGAGGAACGTCCCCGCCATCGGGAAGGCGCCCATCGGCAGGAACGTCGCCGACGGCAGTGCGAACGCAAGGTGCGCCGCGATGGCGAAGCTGCCCCAGCCGAGAGCCGCAAAGACGACGGCTGCGAATTCGCAGAGCGCCGCGAAGCGTTCCTTCGCCCACCCGTACGCGCACAAGAAGAACAGGGAGGACGCCGCCAAGCACGCGACAGCGACCATGAAGAGGGAGAGTTCGTAGTGCAGAACGCTCCGTAGCACGAGCATGGCGAGCGGAAGCGCGAGCATCGCGCGCACGATCCAACCTTCGCCCGTGCGCATCGCCGGCTCGCGACTCCAGTGCTTCCACTCGAGCGTCGCGATCGCAGCGAGGAGGATCGCCAAGAGCGCGGCCATCGCTTCGGGTGCCCGTGTCGGAATGAGCAGCGCCGCATTCGCCACCAGAAACACCGCGGTCAGCGGTCGCGCTTTCGTTCTCACGAGCGACAGCATGGACAGGAATCCGATCAGTGTGACGACCACCAGGGTCGCAGCGACGGTCGCAAGAGCTTGTATCGGACCGGGAGCAACCCACTTCGCGTAGCGCGCCACGTCGCCGGTGGCGCCGTCCCAACTGAACTGCGAGTAGACGAGCCCGCCCAAGATGCAGAAGAGCGCGGGCACGATCCCGACCGCGAGCGCCATGAACGTCCTTGCGCCTTTGCTCTCGCGGATTTGCACGGCACAGAAAAGCCCGATCGCCGACAGCACGCCGCTCTGCGCGAGGAGCGTGAAGTAGCGCGTGAGGTCGTTCCCTCGCTCCCAGTGCTGGAACAGGAAGGTCCCGGCTGCGGCAACCACCACGGCGGCTCCAGAGGCCCGCAGAACTCGGGTAAGCAAAGAAATCCGTCGCACCGGTGACGACAGGGATCGCTGTTTGTCGCAGTCATTGTGTTCGACCATGGGGGTACCTCGGGAAAGAGAGTTGTCTAGGCGCGCGGCGTCTTGGGCTCGTCGTTCTCTTGCGACGCGAGGAGCTCCTCGAGTTCGTCGCGCAGTGCTTCGTCGGCTTCTTCCTGTGTCAGCTCGAAAGCCAGACGATCCCCGGAGTCGCTGCACCCGGCGACGAGTTCGCGCTCGGTGATGCGCGCGTTCCAGCGATCGAACACCTCGTCGAGTTCGGCTCCAGGCGAGCATTCCCCGACGGCTGCCAGCGCTTCCGCTCGGGATTGGCGCGTGCGCATGAGATTGCGCTGCGTCCGGAGCTGTTCGAGGCGTTCTTCCACGCGCCGGATATCCCCGGCGAGCTGGGTTTCGATCCGCTCGTGCTCGGAGACGCGCTCTTCGAACTCCTTCGCGCGCCGCTCCGCGTTCTTGCTGCGCGCAAGGCAAGCCAAAGCGCGTTCACGGTCCGAATCCGCCAGCCGCTTGGCGCGGTCGCGCCAGCGGGCGATACCCGCCCGCTCCTCGTCGAGTCGCTCGCGCAAATTCCGGCCGTCCTCCCGCACCCGCCCCATCTGGACCTTGGCCCGGGCGGCGTGCCGCTGAAGGTCTCCGATGGCGCTGTCCGCCAACGCTTCGTGGTTCTCGATCATGCTCACCATCCAGTCGACCCGGGAGACGAGCCCCGCGCGGAGGTGTTGCCAACGATTCATTGCGATCTCCTCTAGACCGGGATCAGTCCCGGTACCCGGGCTGTAGAGCAAGCCCCGTACCGGAAACGGAGATTTCAAATAATCAGTATCGGTTTCGGCTAGTTAGACGCGAAGTTGCTGATTGGAATACACGAGTTCTCTACGCGCTTTCGTACATCCTATGCAGGGTTCCGATCATCTATTGACCGGTCCATTGCGCCTCGGCTCTCGTGGTAACCTGCCACGGATGGATCTGCTCGCCGTGGATGTCGTCCGCGATCCCCACCCTCATTTCCGCCGCCTCCGCGAGCTCGACCCGGTTCACTGGAGCGAGCGGCACCACGCCTGGATCCTGACCCGATTCGACGACGTGACCGCGGGCTACCGCGACCTCGCACTGTCTTCCGAACACGTCGGCGAACTCTTCTCCGAGGGCGATCCCGAGGGCCACGCGAGTGTTCTCGCGGGCTGGATGGAGTTTCGGGATCCGCCGGCGCACACGCGACTCCGAAAATTGGTGCAGCGCGCCTTCACGCCGAAGATCGTTGCAGGGCTCACCCCTCGCATCCATGCGATCGCGGCGGAACTGCTCGATGAGATCGATCCCGGCACGACGAGCGATCTCGTCGAACGCTTCGCGTATCCATTGCCCGCCACCGTCATCGCGGAAATGCTCGGCGTTCCGGCACGAGACCGCGACCGATTCCGTGGCTGGTCGAACGAGCTCAAGCATCTCATTTTCGGCATCGGCGATGAAAAAGGGCGACGAGCCCGCGCGGAAAAGGGCCTGTCCTCCCTGCGCGCGTATTTCGAAGGGATCCTCGCCGAGCTTCTCGATGAGCCCCGGGACAACCTGCTCTCAGCGCTCGCCCGAGCGAAAGACGCCGGCGACCAGCTGACCGCAGACGAGGTGATCGGCACGTGCGTGCTGCTGCTCTTCGCCGGGCACGAGACGACGACGAATCTGATTTCCACGGGAATTCTCCTCTTGGCCGAGCGGCCCGAGGTCGTGCAGTTGATTCGCGAGGACCCGGACGCGATTTCCCCGGTGATCGAGGAAATCCTGCGTTTCGACGGTCCTCTCAAGCTGATGGTGCGCGTCGCGAAGGAAGATCGAGAACTCCGTGGCAAGACGATCCGAGCCGGCGACCGGGTATTTCTCGTCCATTCCGCCGCGAACCGCGACCCCGATCGTTTCGCGGACCCCGACCGCTTTGATTGGACACGTCGGGACCGCACCCACGCCGCCTTCGGGCACGGCATCCATTTCTGCTTGGGCGCGCCTCTGGCGAGGGTCGAGGGGCAAATCGCGCTCGGAGAAGTCTTCCGTCGATATCCCCGACTTCGCATCGAAACCGACACCCCGACGTGGGAAGCGAGTATTCTTTCCCGCAGCCTGACTTCACTACCGGTTCTCTTGGAGCCCGACGCCTAGTGCGCATAGCGACCTGGAATATCAACGGCCTCCGGGCGCGGATCGATTTCGTCGCGCATTGGCTCGACGAGCGAAAACCCGACCTCGTCGGGCTGCAAGAGCTCAAGCTCACGGACGAGCAGTTCCCCCACGATATCTTCGAGGCGCACGGGTACCGCGCCGTGGTCCATGGACAAAAAGCCTGGAACGGCGTCGCGGTACTCGCGCGAGGGGACGCGGCGCTTCGCGAAGCGGGGCTGCCGGGTCAGGAAGATTTCGGCGCGCGCTTTCTCGCGGTCGAAGCGGGTGGCCTGTCGTTCGCGACGGTCTACGCGCCCAACGGGAAAAGCACCAGCCACGCCGATTTCCCGCGGAAGCTCGCATGGTACGAAACCCTCGCCGCGCATCTCGACGCGCACTACGACCCGGCCGTTCCCTTCGTCCTCTGCGGCGATTTCAACATCTGTCCCGAAGCGAAGGACAGTTGGAACGAAGCCAAGTTTCGCGGCGAGATCTTCCATACCGACGAGGAGCGCGACCGTTTTGCCGCGCTCCACCGGTGGGGCTTGCGCGATCTCTTCCGAGAACTCCGTCCGGACGACGAGACGTTTTCCTGGTGGGACTATCGCGGCGGGGCGTTCCACCGGGGGCACGGTCTCCGGATCGACTTCCTGCTCGGTTCGCCACCTGTCGTCGAACGGCTTCGCGGCGTCGAGATCGACCGCGAATACCGCAAGAAGAAGGAAGGACTCACCGCCTCGGACCACGCCCCGGTGATGGCCGATTTGGCGGACGCTTCTTGAACGCTGTCGAGGGGACCCTCGACATTCCCGAGGTCTATCGTGAAACACTCCGAAGGTCGTTTTCTCACCACCCACGTCGGGTCACTCCCCAGGGCGCGCGCCCTCTCCGATATCTTGATCGCTCGGGAGGCGAAAGAGCCCTACGACGAATCGGAATACCGGCGTCTCTCAGCCGAAGGAATCCGCCACGTCCTCGAGCAGCAGATCGCTTCGGGGATGAGTGTCGTGAACGACGGCGAGCAGTCCCGGGTCGGGTTTCAGACCTACGTCCCGGAGCGCATGAAGGGCTACGGCGGCGTCACCGAGCGGATGGTCTTTCAGGATTTTTCCGACTACCCGGACTGGATGGAGATTTTTCAGAAACGCCAGATGAGCTCCTCCAAGGTCTTCGATGCCCCCGCCGCGACGGAAGAAATCGAATACATCGGCTTCGATGACGCGCGGTTCGAGTTCGATCTCTTCGACGAGTGCTCGAAAGAATTCGAAGGCCGCTTCGAGGAGCGCTTCATGACGGCAGCCTCTCCGGGCATCGTGGCGACGACCTGCCAAAACGGCGGAGCCTACGACTCTCACGAGGCGTACGTCCGAGCGATCGCGCGCGAGATGAAGAAGGAATACGACCTGATCCACGAGCGGGGCTACCTGCTGCAGCTCGACTGTCCGGATCTCGCCATGGAACGCGGCGGTCTCTTTCAGAAGAACACCGACGCCGAGTTTCTCGATGTGGTGGCCCTTCACGTCGACGCGATCAATCACGCGGTAGCCGACATACCCGCGGATCGCATTCGACTGCACGTGTGTTGGGGGAATTACGACGGGCCTCACGATTGGGACCCGCCCCTGGCAGACCTCCTGCCCATTCTCTACGGAGCGAAGATCGGCGGGCTTTCCCTCGAACTCGCGAACCCCCGCCATCAGCACGAGTACGCCGCCATCAAGGCGAACCCGCTACCGGACTCCATGGTCTTGCTGCCGGGAGTGCTCGATTCGACCACGAACTACATCGAACACCCACAGATCTGCTGCAATCGAATTCTCGAAGCCGTCGAAGCGGTGGGTGACCCTTCGCGGATCCTACCGAGCACAGATTGCGGTTTCGGCACATTCGCCGGCTGGGAGATGGTCGGGCCAAAGGTCACGTGGGCGAAGTTCCGAACCCTGCGCGAGGGAGCGGATCTCGCGGCCGAAAAGGTCTTTGGAGCGAGTTCCCGATGAGCCGTACCAAAGCGCGCTTTGTCGACACGAGTGGCGCCTCGCCGGGTCCGCTCGAGCTCTGGCCCGCGGTGATCATCACCAAGGAAGAGATCGACGCCGAGGCCGAGCGGCTCGCCTCGCTACCGCGCCCGGCCAATGGCCGGCGCCAGAGCGTGATCGCCCACCCGCTGGCGACGGAACCCGGCTTGGGCCTCGCTCCCGGCATTCGGGTCACCTTGGAAGTGCTGCTGCCTGGCGAACGCACCGAACGCATTCGACACAACTCGACGCAAGTGAATTTCTGCATCCGCGGTCGTGGCCACTCCGTCGTCGAAGGCAAGCGAATCGAGTTCGCGCAGTACGACGTCTGGAACTTCCCGAGTTGGCACACTTATCACCACGTGAACGACAGCGACGACGTTCAGGTGCGCTTCTCGTACTCGAACGCGGCGCTTCTCGAGAAGATGAACGTGCACGTGGTGGAGGAGGATCCTCCGCCCGTCGCGGCGATAGCGGTCGCGGAGCCTTCGGTTCGCGATCCCCGCCGCGAGAGCCCCTTCGGCACGTTTCCCCTGGGCGACGACGGCGCCCGGATGATGCCCTACGAGACGCTCATCAACCCTCCGAGCGTCGAGTCGAAGGCGCTCCACTGGCCTTGGAAGAACTTCAAACGCCACCTCGATGAGCTGACCGCCCTGGGCAAAGACTACGTCGGGCGACGTCTCTACCTCTGCTACAACCCGCGAACGGCTGGGACCAACGGAACGACGCCGAACTTCTTCGCCACGATCTGCGTGCGCCCCGCCGGTATCGTCGACCGTCCGCACCGCCACGTCTCCGCGGCGATCAACTACTACTTTGCGGGAAGCGGCCGCAGCACGGTCGAAGGCGAAGTCTTTCGTTGGAAGGCGGGCGACCTCATGTTGTCGGCGCCGGGTTGGGGCGTCCACAACCACGCTTCGGACGACGAGCCCGTTTACGAGCTCACGGTCCAGGACCAACCGCTACACATCGCAACGGAGTCTCTCCTCTGGCAGGAAGATCTCAAGAAACCTCTCGCGGTACTGGGCGTCGAAGAAGGCTTCGACACGAACCGCGAGCGCGCCACGGGGTAGCGGATGATCGAGCTCACACCGGGGTTCTTGAAGGGCTCCTACCCTCCGATCGTCACACCCTTCCGAGACGGGGAAGTCGACTTTGACGCGTACGCGCGGCTCGTCGATCACCAAATTCAGGAGGGCTCCCACGGCATTCTCGTGAACGGCACCACGGCGGAGCCGTCGACGTTGACGGTCGCGGAGCGAAATCAGCTCGTCTCGCTCGCCGTCGACGCCGCCGCGAAGCGCGTCCCAGTGGTTGCGGCGACCGGTTCGCAGTCCCTCGCGGAGACCCGCGAGTTGACGGACTACGCGGAGCGCGCCGGAGCCGACGCGCTTCTCGTCGTGACACCTTATTATGTACGCCCGCCCCAGCGCGGTCTCGTAGAGTACTATCTCGATCTCGGCGAGCGAACGTCCCTGCCCTTCATGATCTATCACATCCCCGGCCGGACGGCGGTTTCCGTCACCCTCGACTCGTTGCGAGAAATCGCGGACACCGCTGATCACTTCGTCGGAATGAAGCACGCCGTGACGGACTTGAACCTCGTCACTGACGCGCTTCTCGCATTCGGCGACGAATTTCGCATTTTCGTCGGCCTCGAAGATCTGTCGTTCCCGATGCTCGCCGTCGGTGCGTGCGGCATGATGAATGCGGTGGGAAACCTCGCTCCGCGCAAGGTCGCCGACCTGTACGAGGCCGTCGCGTCCGGAAAGCTCGATGAAGCGCGCGCTCTGCATCGCGACCTCTGGGAACTCAATCAGGCCGTCTTCTACGACACGAACCCCATCGCGATGAAGTACATGCTGCGGCGCATGGGACTCCTTCCGCGAAACGAGCACCGGCTCCCCATGGTCCCTGCCACAGCGGAGCTCGAAACGCGACTCGATGCCGTACTCGACCGGGCGGGGCTCATCTAGTCCGAGCTAAACGGGGTAGATCAGAGAATTCGGGACGAGCACCGAATCGAAAATGCAGTGCAGACGTCGGAAGCGCAGCGTTTCTCCCGCGCGCTCGATCTCCGCGTCGTAGCGCCCCACTTGAAGCACGCGCGTCGGCTCGTCAACCAACGTCTCGAACACGCAATAGTTCGCGCCGGCGCGGACGACCGCACCGGGCTCGCCCTCGAGACGGGTACCGCTCACCATGTGCCGCACGTAGCGGGGCTCGTACATCATCGTCTCTTCCAATCCCCGCACCCGATCGCGGAGCATGTCTTTGCTCTCGCACCGGATCGCCGCAAGAGGAAGCCCGCGATCGGCGTTCTCACGGGAGATCACACGGTAGTCGGCGTCGTCCACGAAGTGGTCGAGAAACCCGTCCCAATCGAACGCATCGATCGAGGCGGCGTAACCCTCGAAGAGCTCGCTCACCAAAAACCGCAACCAGAGGCGATCCTCTCGTCCCACTAATCGAGTTCCATCACGGTTCGGTAGTGGGCGTAGAACGCGCGGATCGCCGCTTCTGTGACCATGTGATCTTCATCGTGCACATCGCGGCCGCCCATTTCCATCACGGAAGCTCCCTCGGCGTAGGGATCGAGACCTTCCTGGCTAAACTTCATCACTTCGCTGTCGTCGGCGGATACGAAACCTGACACGCCCATCAGGTTCGCCTGACGAAGACGCCGGGTGGTCATCTCTTCGCTGTCGTCGGCGTAGCCGAAAAACGTCCAGTGCAGCCGAAACGCACCCGTGCCTTCGGGAACGATGTGACGTAGCGCCAAGGTGTTCGATTGCTGCTGCACGATGATGTTCGGCCAGAGTGTCTGCATGACCACGGTCGCGTCGCCGGGAAACTCGCGGACGGGATCGAGGAGGCGATCGTCGTTGAGGACGAGATCCGTTCGCAGGTTGCGGATGTCCTCGGTGGCGTCCGTCGCTCTTTGCTCGCCTTTCCGAGAGACCAAGACCGCGTGACGGCCGGTTTCGTCCATTTTTACCGCCGAGGGTTGATCGGCGCGAAATAGGCCGAAGCTCACCAGAAAGACGTGGAGGAGGCTCGCGTGGTACGGATCTTTGATGTTCTCGAACATCAGTTTCCAGTTCGCGGGGATTCGCTGTTTCTGGTAGCCGAGCACCGTCAGGGCCCGCCCGTCAAACACACGGTCGAAGTAGCCCAACATGGATTCCCCGAGATACGCCTCGAGGGGCTCGACGGACGGATCGAAGCACGCGAACACGACGCCGTGTCGCTCGCTCGTTTGGAGTTTTCGCAGCGTGTGCTGTTCACGCGCGAACCCGTCGGGCATGCCGCCCTGCCCTTTGACGCCTCGGCGAAAAGGTACGCCGACGAGGCGACCGTCGAGATCGTAAGACCATTGGTGATAGGGGCAGACGAACCGCTTCGTGTTGCCGAGTGATTCTCGACAGAACTGCACGCCGCGGTGGGCGCAACGATTCTCGAACACGTGAATCGCGCCCTTCGCGTCTCGAGTCACGACGACGGGCTTGTCACCGACGAAAGAGCGCTTGAAATCACCCGCGTTGGGCACCTCGGAAGCGAGAGCGACGTAGTTCCAATGCGGGCCGGAAAAAATGCGCTCCTGCTCGCGCGCGTAGATTTCCTCGTCGGTATAAACCCAGTAGGGGACGCGAGACACACCTTCGTGCGGCCAACGGCGGCGAGAAGTCATTGCGATATTCTCCCCGGGCAGCGCCGTGAATCAACCCGAGGTCCCGCCTGCCGGTCGTATACAGCCTTCTCCTCGCCCTGGCTTTGGCGGCGAGCGCTCGCGGCGAGACGGTGCGGTTCGTGCCCGACCCGTCGCGCTCCGAGATCCGGGTGGACGCGACGTCTACGCTCGGTGCGTTCGACGGTCGTGTCGAGAAGTTCGAGGCATCGTTTCACTTCGATTCCGACTTGCGCGGACGTGCGGCGGGTACGCTGCGCTTCGACTTCGCCGATCTCGACACGGGGATCGATCGCCGCAACGCCCACATGCTCCGTTGGATCGACTATCCGAACCACCCCGAGGCTGTGTTTCAGTTGAACGAACTCGAGGGCACTCCGGGTTCGCTGCTCGCGTCGGGATCCCTCGAGGTCGCAGGTGTTTTGCGCCCGGTGCGCGTTCCGGTAGCGATCTCTTTGAGCGAGGCCGTCGGGACCGTCGACGCGCGAGTCGCCGTCGACTACCGGGATTGGGGGCTCGAGATCATCCGCCTGCTAGGCGTTCTGACGGTGAAGCCGCAATTCGAGATTGCGGTTCGCCTGATCGGCCCGCTTCAGCCGCCCGATTCACCCAGCGACTCGATCTCTTCCCGCGAAAGTCCCGCTTCGCGCAGGACTTCTTCGGTGTGCTGCCCGAGCGCTGGAACAGGCCCCGTGTGGGTCAACGGATCGCCGCGGAACGTCACCGGCGACGCCACGGCGGTCATCGTGTCCTCGACTTCACCCGCCGGGATCTCGATAAAGCCGCCGGCGGCGTGGAGCTGCTGGTCTTCGACGACTTCGGCGAGACTTTGCGCCGGCGCCCACCAGACGTCCTCCTCGTCGAAGCGATCCGCCCAATAATCGCGCGGCTTGGTCTTGAACGTCCGGTCGAACTCCGCCACCAGGGCTTCGCTGTGGCGTTTGCGTGACTTCGCGTCCTTGAAGCGCTCGTCTTCCGCGAGTTCCTCGCGACCGATGGCGCGCAAGACGCCCGGGAAGTGACGGTCCGCTTCGAGGCCGATCAACCACAGCCACTTGCCGTCGCCGGCTTCGTAGCAATTGACGAGGGCCAACGGATTCTTGTCGCGCGCCTTGGTCGACTCGATTCGGCCGAACTGGAGCTGAATACCGATGTCGCCTCCGATCGTGTACGCGCCGGCGCGCAAGAGCGACGTCTCGACGACGCGCCCTTTCCCTGTTCGGCCGCGCTCGTAGAGAGCGCCGAGAATTCCCGAGACCGTGCTGATTCCGGTGACATGATCCCCCAGGCCGGCGCGTACCCCGACCGGAGCCGCGTCCTTCGCGACGAGGTGTCGGGCGATGCCGCCGCGCGCCCAGAATGCACCGATGTCATAGCCCGGCCGATGCGCCTCGGGTCCGTCGAGGCCGTACCCGGTCACCGTGGCGTAGATGATCTTGGGGAAGCGCTCCGTGACCTGGTCGGGATGCATGCCGAGTTTTTCGAGTGCCGCGGGTCGCATGTTTGTGAGAAATACATCGGCGCCCTCGAGGAGGCGGTCCATCGCCGCGCGGCCATCTTCCCGCCGAAGGTCGAGCACGACGCTGCGCTTGCCGCGATTGTCGATCGCAAACGCCGGGTTCGGCATGTCTTCGCGATAGCCGATGGACTTGAACAAATTGCGTTGCGGGTCGCCCACGGGAGGCTCGACCTTCACCACGTCGGCTCCCCAATCCGCCATGATGCCGCCTGCCGAAGGGCCGGCGACCCAGACCGTCATCTCGACGACGCGTAACCCGGACAACACCGGAACCGGTGAACTCATGCGGAGAACCTCCTAGGGAACGCGGCAGCGCGTTCGGGCCCATTGTACGCGCGCGGCGCCCGCTGGGAAAGCGACGACGCCTTCTCACGCCCCGAGTTCGGTCTGCGCGATCTCCCAGCCGCGCTCGGCGAGCGAGCGGGCGCGAGCACCGCGCTCGAGCGCCTCTTCGGACGCGGCGTTGCCCTGCAGACCGCGCACGTACACGCCGTGGGCGATGGCGGCGAGTCGGAACATGGAGAACACCATGTAGAACGGCCAGTCGGGGATGGAGTCGCGTCCCACGCGGCGCGCGTAGTCGGCGACGTAGGCGGACTCCTGCGGGAACCCGCACGCCTCGAGGTCGAGACCGCCGAGGCTCCCGACCTCTCCCGGGGCCAGGTGAAACGGCATGCAGTTGTAGGCGAAGTCGGCGTAGGGATGGCCCAGCGTCGACAGTTCCCAATCGAGCACCGCGAGGATTCTGGGCTCCGTCGGGTGGAGCACGACGTTCTCGAGGCGAAAGTCGCCGTGCACGATCGACGTGCGGTCGTCCGCGGGGATGTGATTCGGCAGCCAAGCCATGAGCGCTTCCATGGCCGGGATTTCCTCGGTCTTCGACTTCGCGTACTGCCGTACCCAGCGCGCGACCTGCCGCTCGATGTAACCCCCCACTTTCCCGTAGCCCTCGAGCCCCACCGAAGCGTAGTCAACACTATGGAGTGTCGCGATGGTCCGGTTCATCGAGTCGAATATCGCAAGGCGCTCGGCGGGGCTGCGGTCGGGCAGCGTAACCTCGCGCTCGATACGTCCCTCGACGAACTCCATGACGTAGAACGGGGTCCCGATGACATCCGGGTCGTCGCAGAAGTGCTCGACCTTGGGAAGCGGCACGCCGGAACCCGCCAGGGCGGCGATGACGCGGAACTCGCGATCGACGGCGTGCGCGGACGGGACGAGCTCTCCGGGGGGTTTCTTCCGCATCACCCAGCGAGTCTCTCCGGACTCCAGCATGAAGGTGGGATTCGATTGACCGCCCTCGAACTGAAGGACGCGCAGGGGCGCGGACACGGCCGGTACGTGACGCTCGAGATACCGTTCGAGGGCCTTCTCATCGAAGCGATGCGCAGTGCGCACCGGGGTGAGTTGTTGTCCGTCGTCGCCGGCGGTCATGTTCTCCTCGGCGGGCATTGTAACCGCCCCGGGGAGAGCGTGTTCCGTTACTCTCGGCGCATGCGGATCTCGATTGCGGGCGTGGGCAAGGTCGGATCGGCGCTGGCCTTTGCGGTGGTGTTGCGCTCGCTCGCGGAGGAGCTGGTACTCCTCGGCCGCTCCCCGGATCGCTGCGAAGGCGAGGCGCTCGATCTCAGCCATGCCGGCGCCCTCGCCGATCGCCCGCCGCGGGTCGTCGCGAGCGACATCGTGGGAAGCGCGGGCTCCGACGTTGTCGTGGTAACTGCCTCGACGCCGGTCGCGCCCGATGCCCGTTCGAGGCTCGAGCTCGCGCGTAGCAATGTCGCGCTGATGAACGAACTCATCCCCGCCCTCATCGAAGCGAGTCCGCGCGCGATCTTCCTCGTCGTGACGAACCCCGTCGATGTGATCGCCACCCACGTTTGGCGCCTTGGCGTCCCGGGTGAGCGCGTTATCGGAACGGGCACCCTGATCGATAGCGCTCGCTATCGGAGCCTCCTCTCGGCCGAGGTCGGCATTCACCCCGAAGACATCCGCGCGTACATTCTCGGCGAACACGGTGACAGTCAGTTCCCGGCACTTTCCGTCGCCCGCTCTGGCGGTGAGTGGGTCGGCGGATCCGAGGCAGCCCGCCCGCTCTTCGAAAAAGCGCGGGGGCTCGGCCACGAGGTGATGCAGCGCAAGGGATACACGAGTTACGCGATCGCAATCGCCGCAAGCTTGTTGCTGGCCTCGATCCGAGACGACGGGCGCCGCACGTTTCCGGTTTCGACGCCCGTCGATGGCTTTGCCGACGTCGACGACGTATGCCTTTCGGTTCCGGCGGTGATCGGACGCGCAGGCGTCGTGCGGCAACTCCATCCCGAGCTTTCGGGTGAGGAGATGCTGTCCTTCCAACGATCTGCGGAAGTCGTCCGTACCGCGTACCGAGACGCCCTATGATGGGCGGGACGAACCCTATTCGGCTATTCGGAGAATGCCATGCTGCTTTCTGAGGAACAGGAGCTGATCCGAGACACGGCGCGCGATTTCGCGCGCGCCGAGCTCGCCCCACACGCCGCGGAATGGGACCGCGCTGGAAAACTCCCCCGCGACGTGCTGTCGCGCATGGGAGAACTGGGCTTTCTCGGAATGGTGGTCCCCGAAGAATACGGAGGAGCCGGAGCGGACACCGTCTCCTACGTCCTCGCCCTGATGGAAATCGCCGGAGGCGACGGCGGGGTCTCGACGATCATGAGCGTGCAGAATTCGCCGATGTGCGCCGCGATCCTCGGCTACGGAAGCGAGGAACAAAAACGGACGCACTTACCGGTCCTGGCGAGCGGTGAGCAAATCGGTGCGTTTCTCCTCACGGAACCCCAAGCGGGGTCCGACGCATCGCAGCTATTGACGAAAGCAGTGCCCGACGGCGGCGGCTACGCCCTCTCGGGCACCAAGCAGTTCATCACGTCGGGTCGGACCGGCGACCTCGCCATGATCTTCGCCGTAACGGACGCCCAAGCGGGAAAGCGCGGAATCAGTTGCTTCCTCGCGCCGACGGACGCACCGGGTTACATCGTCGCGAAAGAAGAGAAGAAACTCGGGCAGAACTCGTCCGATACCTGCCAGATTGTTCTCGACGGACTGAAGGTCGACTCGGACGCGATGCTCGGAGCTCCCGGCCAAGGCTACAAGATCGCGCTCGCGAACTTGTCCATCGGTCGCATCGGCATCGCGGCACAGGCCGTGGGGATGGCGTCAGCGGCACTCGACTTTGCGGTTCAGTACGGGCGAGACCGCGAGTCGTTCGGCCAGCCGATCATCGAGCACCAGGCCGTAGGGCACCGTCTGGCAGACCTGGCGACCCGGGTGGAGATGGCCCGGCTGGGCGTGTTGCATGCCGCGACACTGCGCGACGCTGGCCGTCCGTGCCTACGAGAAGCGTCGATGGCAAAGCTGTTTGCTTCGGAAATGGCCGAACAGGTCTGCTCCGGCGCGATCCAGACCTTGGGCGGCTATGGCTACCTCGCCGACTACCCGGTCGAGCGGATCTACCGCGACGTCCGGGTCTGCCAGATCTACGAAGGAACGAGCGACGTTCAGCGCATGGTCATCGCGCGTGATCTAGCGACCGATCGCTAGAAGCGGTGGGTCCACGCGACCTTTCCGATGCCCCGCGTTCGGGTGCCGCGAATCCTATCTCCGTCGGCATCGAAGTCCTGGCCGAAGATCAGGTAGAAGTCGTCGCCGGGCTGCACGATCCAGTGGAGCCTCGCTTGGAAGCCGATGCTCCGGGTGACATTGTCGTATTGGGTCAGCGTCTCGACGGAGATATCGGGATTGATTCCGATCGTCGTACGCACACGCAGGAGCCGCTTCGTGAAGTCCCCTTCTTCGAGGGCGACGTCGAACTCTTCGTAGAAAACGCTCGCGGTAAAATGCTTTGACGGTCGGAAGCCCAGGGTCCCCCGCCACAGCACGAGCTCTCCGTTCCAGAAATCGCCCCAAGCGAATTCGAACTCGACGTTCACCGGGCGCGAGTCGGCGGTTTTCAGGATCCACTTGTTGCCCCACCAGCTCTGCCGCTGGGGCAACAGCGTGACTCCCTCGGCGATCTCGAACGCCGCTTCGAGTTCCTCCGTGCGACGGACGACTTCGACGGCAAAGGAATCGCCCGCCTGGTTCGACAGATCGATGATGCGCCACAACAACCTTGAGGACTGAATCTCCGAACCGTCCGCTGTCGTGACATCTCCGTCGAAGGATGTATCGACGGTGCGAAGCCAGCCCTCGGGGCGCCAACGTCGACGCACTTCGGCGTCATAGCGGCGAATTCCGAGCCGATTGACGAACCCCAGGCCGGGGAAGAAATTCGCCTCGAGTTCTTGGACGCCGAGCAGAATGTCCCAGCGATCGTTGGGGTACTCGAGCTGCGCACCCCACGCCAGGGAGTCGCCGGCGAGGCCCGACGTCGATGACCGCTGCACCCAGAAGTCCGCGGCGACGACGCGGTTCCCGAAGACATGACTGTTCCGATAGCGAAAATCCGCACCGAACAGATGGTTGTCCCGATTCTGCGACGGATCGCCACGTGTGCCGACGAAGCCGATCGTCGACTCTTCGAACACGTTGTAGCTCATGCGTGCGACGAGCAGGTTCTTCCGTTCGATATCTGCGATCGAATCGGTGTGCGCTCCCAACAGACCGACACTGAGGGGTCCTTCACGGCCCGAAATCTTGAGCCCTCCGCGAATGGGCACAGGATCCGGCTCGACGAGTCCGATTTCCTCGAAGAACAAGCCGATCTTTCGAGAGAAATACGGTCGGCCGTTTTCCGTCAACCCTCCGAAGCCCTCGAAGATCCCGGCGTCTTGCAGGAAGAAGTCGCGTGTCTCCGGAAAGAACTGATCGAAACGCGTGACGTTGATCTGTCGTTCGTCCGGAAAATTCTCGGCGAAGTCGGTGTTGAGCGTGGCGACGCCGGTGATGCCGGGGGAGAGCTTGTAAAAGATGTCGAGGGAAGGGTCGAAGGACGTGAAGTCCCGGGATGACGGGTGTTCGTGTTGCTGTGTCAGCGTCCCGGACGTCACGACATCGAGGCCCAAGCCTTGCTCGAGACCGACCAACCCCGTCAGCACGCCGGCGTTCGCGACGTCGAGAAAACTCCGGTTCTGAGAGAAGTTCGTCCACCGTGTGCGCTCGTTGTGACGCCGAATCACGCGCATGGAATTGAAGCCCCAGATCGAGCTATCCGGGTCGAAGTTCAGCGTCTGAAACGGAATGCGAAGCTCTGCACTCCAGCCCTCGGCGTCGATCTGCGCCTTCCCGTCCCAAATCCCGTCCCATTCCCGCCGAAACACGCGATTCGCTTCGGTGAGGGCATCGAGGCGCGCCCCGTTCGCGTTCACCTGAAACATGAAGCCATTGCGGCGATCGTGGAAGGTGTCGAACAGGAAGGTCACGCGGTCGTCGGAATCGAGCTCGGCGTCTCGGGCCAGCTTCGTCGCGATGATCGCGGCGGGGTTGTCGTCGAAACAGCGCGCCGCGATGTACAAGTAGCGCCCGTCGTGAGCGAGCCGGACTTCCGTCTGGAACGTGGGCTCGACCCCTTCCCGCGGCTCGACCTGGGTGAAGTCGCCGATCGGCGGGATCTTCCTCCAGACCTCGTCATCGAGGCGGCCGTCGATGCGAGGAGACACGTCGATCCGCACCACTTCCGCGCGGGCCTCCTCCCCGTTTCCGAGACGTGCGACCTCAGCGGCCGCGGGGACTCCGGTG
The DNA here is from genome assembly GCA_965223705.1 of Myxococcota bacterium. Lineage (GTDB taxonomy): Bacteria > Myxococcota_A > UBA9160 > UBA9160 > UBA6930 > UBA6930. The sequence continues at coordinate 3,090,128 of OZ245015.1, forward strand.
GCTAACCAGACCGCCACGCCGATGGACGCGAGAAATATCGTTCGCGGGCATCGGAGCCGGGGTTTCGACCCGTCCGCCCGACCCGGGTAGCCCATGGGATTCCTCGGGGGTTTCCGGCCGACAAGCGGGCCGGAGCTCGCGAATTGAAGCGCGGCGCCGTTTCCGCGTCAAACTGGCGATGAGATTCTCCACGACCGTAGGGGAAAAACCACGAACCAATCGCTATGCTCGGCGCACCGTGCTCGGAACCGGTCCGCGATACTTGTGGTGGCTCTACGTGCTGTTGGCTCTGCAGGTGGCCGGCCTGGCCGACGCCGCGGAACGCGAAAGCCCGTGCCTGCCCCAGGGCGAGACGCTCCTCGCCGCGCCCGAGACCTCAGCGCCGGAGAGCGCACGCTTCCTGTTCGCCCCGGGCGAATGCCTTCGCTACCGGGTCTCGTACTTGGGCGTTCCGGTGGGTTACGCGCGGATCGGTGTCCTCAGTGTCGGGCACCTTCCGACGGGAAGTGCGGTAGCTCACGTCGTCGCCGTAGCCGAGACCAACGCCGTCTTCTCGCGCCTCTACCGCGTCGAAGATCGAAGCGAAGCTTGGATCGACTTGGCATCTCAGCGGACGCTCCGGACGCGGACCGAGACCCGGCACGCGCGCAAGCGGGTATCCGAGGAAGTCAACTTCGACTGGGAGACGCACTTCGTCGCGATTTCGCGAACGAAGTGGCACAAAGAGAAGCACTACGACATCGGCTTCGATTTCGGACCCGACATCCACGATACCTTCGACGCCTTCTACGCCATGCGAGCCGCGCGCGACGACGTCGGGGACCGACGCGAGATTCCCATCTACGCGTCCCGGAAGATCTACGGTTTTCATCTGGATTACGAACGCGTCGAGACGATCGACTCCGAGGCCTTGGGCGCCGTCGAAGCGATCCGTGTGATACCGCGCGACACCGTCGATGGTGAACGCGCGGGGAACGGCGCGGGTAAGGTCTGGATCACGCGGGACGCCAGGCGACTGCCTCTCCGCATCCGTGGCTGGCTCAATGGCGAAGGTTTCGTGCTCGGCGGAGTCGCGGCCGAGCTGGTGGAATACGTGCCGGGAACGGAGCCCTTCGCGGCCGGAGAAGCTTCGGTCGCCGACCTCTTCCCGACGCGAGACGGCCGGCCCGCCTGGGATCCTCCGCCGCATCTCACCGCGTTGCGTCGCGACCGAGGCCTCGTTGCCTGGGAGAAAAAGACGAGGCTACCCTGTCGGGGATGCATCCCCTAGGAATCGTCCTCTCCACGGTCGTCGACGCGGGCGTCGGGAGCTTTGTCGAGCTCGGCCAACTCGCCGAAAACCATGGTTTCGCAGCCGTCCTGGTGAATGAAGGGCGCGGCGACGCGCTCGCTTGCAGTCAGGCGATCGCGGAGAACACCGAGCGGATCCGCGTCGGCACGAACATCGCGAACATCTACTTCCGCCATCCCTACCTGGCCGCGCACACCTCGGCGACGATCGCAGATCTCTCGGGTGGGCGGCTGGTGTTGGGCCTCGGCGTCAGTCACCGCCCTCTCCTCGAGTCTCTCGGAATCGATATGGGAGATCCGCGGGAGACCCTTCGGAACTACGCGGACACGGTGCGGCGCGTGTTGGCCGGCGAGAAGGTCGCGCGGCTCTTCGAGGGAAAGGCTGCGAAGCATCCGGTACCGGTGCTCCTCGCCTCGCTCACGGTCGAAAGTGCGGCGGTGGCTGGCGAGGTCTCCGACGGGTTGATGCCCTTCTTGCCGACGCGCGACTACATCGGCGTTCTGCGGACGGCGGCGGCGGAAGCGGCGAAAGCGAGCGGACGCGGCGATCCGGATCTCGACTGCATTGTCAGCATCCCGACCTTCCTCTCAGACGACGAAGACGCCGCACGATCTGCCGCGCGCTACAACCTCGCGTTCTTCGCGCAGCTGCCGTTCTACCGACGGCAGTGGCGACGCTGCGGTTTCGACGCTGCCGTCGATGCGCTCGGGGCGGCGTGGGAAAAGCGGGATCGAAAGCAAGCCGCAGCGTGTGTCCCGGATGCGCTGGTCGAACAGGTATGCGTCTTCGGGAGTGCCGACCAGTGTCGCGATCAGCTCGCGGCGTTTCACGAAGCGGGCGCGCTGATGCCCGTTCTCGCTGTGAGTCCGGTGAACGAAGATCGTCTGAGTGCGACCCGTCGCGCGATCGAAGTTCTCGCCCCGAAGTAGCGAAGGAGGAGCACTCGTGAGCGATCGACTGTTCAGCAATGAAGAGCTGCGCCAGATGGAGCAGAGAAGTCTCGATCGGCTCCTCGAAGCGATCGACGGTGGCAACCTCGACGAGGCGCGCTCGGTCGCCAAGCGGATGTACAACGAGTTCGAGGCCATGCACGACCTCTACCGCGACTGGATCGCCGCCACCCTCTCCTCGATCGGGCGGCGGCACGGCGACGAGGAGCTCGAGGCGGTCATGGAGGAAGGCGTCCGGGATTGGTGGGGGCCCTTCTCGAAGACCCTCGGACGAGGCGATCGAAGCAACTTGGCAAAGCGGGTCCGTATGTTTGTCGCCGGGCTTCGGGGGCACCTGCAGCCCATGCACATCGAAGAAGACGACGAAAAGATCGTCATTCAAATGCGGCCGTGCGGCAGCGGGGGGCGGCTGGTTCTCGAAGGGCGCTACGAAGGTCCGGACGCGCTACTGCAGATCGAGGGCGCGCAAACGCTCACCTACGGCCGAGACAGCTTCCCCGTCTACTGTGCCCACGAGCCGCCGATGGAGCAGGTCTCGATCGACGACAACGGACACCCGTTCGTGATCGTCGAGCCGGCCCACGAGATCGGGCGCGAGCACTGCTCCTTCCTGATCTACAAAGATCCCGAGCGGATTCCCGAGCGCTACTTCGAACGCGTCGGCCGGACGAAACCGACGGGCTAGCGACCGCCCGTCAGGTTCGAAACGCTGAACAGCCGGCGCACTTTCGAAGCCTTCATCTCGGGGACATGGATGTCGAAGCCCCACGTCACCATGCTGCGCATTTCCTGGAGATTCATCCCGATGCTCGAACGCCATTCCGTGACGGTCTCGGCGGGATCGTCGTTCGGCTTGCCGCCGGGCCAGTTGTAGATCGTGTAGAAGATCTTCAGCAACCGGTCGTTTCGATCGAAGATGACGTTCGCCGCGACGTTGAACGTCTGCGCGTCGAAGAACGTGAGCTTGCGCCCGTACGGGTGCTTGTCGTAGAGCGGCCGCGACTCGACGACGTGGCAACGGCGCAGCTGCCATTGATCGTTCGGGATGTGGCTCTGGGGGCCGAAGAACTTCGAGTGGGCGTGCTTCGAATCGGTCACGTAGAGCACGTCCTTCTGGCCGATGTACTTCCAGTCGTAGTCGAGAATCCGGCCCGAGAAGCCTTCGAAATCGTCCATCGTCATTTCGGACCCGACGAAGCTGTCCGAACGTTCCTTCGCCGACAAGCGCCGTACGCGACGCTCGGTGGGGAGATAGGAATTCACCTGATCGGGCTCTCGCGGATCGCGGAATCGCTCGAAAACGAACGCCATCCCGCGCATGTCGAACGGTTCCGTGAACTGCATCCAGTCTTTGAAATGCTGCGCGTCGGCGTCGGCGACGTCGATGGCATAGTCGTCGAGAGACGCCACGTGGCTCAAATAGACGCGCTGGTACTGCACGACGAGCGTGCGCTCGACGTTGCCTCCGCCTTGCAAGACGTCCCGCTCGAGCCGACCGCGCGGATTGGCCTCTCCAGCGGCGATGTACGCCATCGGGATCGAGTCGCTGCGATATCCGGTGAACTGCCAGCGGTAGACGTTGTTCCAAGCCGCCATGTAGCCGCCGTCCCGCGGCGAAGCGGAGACGATGCGGTCTTCGGAAAACGGACGGCCGGCCACGTAGTTCTGGATCGCTCCGTCGGCCGCGAGCTCGGTTTGTGGGCCGTACTGCAACGTGGCGTCGCGGAAGCTCGCGTGGGGCGCCAGGTCGAGCGTCGGTTGGATTTCAAGGACCACGTCGTCGAACACGAACTGCTCGTAGAATCCGGGCGGCACGAACGGGCGGATTTTTTCGATATCCGCGCGCCGGATGTAGTCACCAGCGCCAAATTGCGGCTGCGCGCCGCGGTTGCGTTTCACCCAGTCCAAGACGTCTGCGTACGTGTAACCCGAAGTTCCGGGGGCTCCGGCTGTCGGATCCGCCGTGGGGAGCGCGGCGACCTGCACGGGTTCCGGCGCCCGCTCCGACGCAGCGACCTGCACGGGTTCCGGCGCCCGCTCCGACGCGGCGACCTGCACGGGTTCCGGCGCCCGCTCCGACGCAGCGACCTGCACGGGTTCCGGCGCAGCGACCGGGGCGGGTACGGGAGCCGGCTCCGACACTGCCGCGACGGGCGCGGGCGACGGCTCGGGGGCCCGCACTTCCGGCGCCGGCGGCACTTCAACCTCGCGGGGAAGCGGGAGCGGCGGAGGCTCCGCGGCCGCGAGGGATTCCGGCTCGCGGGAAGGCGCGATCTGCTGTTGCGGCGTCGGTGAGGGCGCAGGGGGTGTCGCGTTTGCCTGAGGCGCCGCGCTCTTCCGGCTCGGGGCGGCGGCCACCTTGAACGTCAGGTCACCGCGCAGGTCCCGCGCGGCCTGCTTCAGAACGTCGCCGATCAGCAAGGCGACGCCTCGATCGGTTCGGACGAGTTTTGCGCCGCGCAGCTGGTTCGCGTCGAACCCCGCGTCCACCACCCAACGCACTTTGTCCGCGTGCTCCCCAAAGCGCAGCGCCCCGACTTCGGGCGTGCCGATCTGGAGGCGATGCGTCTTGAGGGCGCTCTTTGCGCCGTAGAAATCGACGACCAGACGGGGCGGATTGTCGAGGTGAAGCGGCGCTGTGTGGGACAGCTCGCCATCGAGCCAGACCTCGATCACGGTCCCGTTGGACCCGATCGTCGTCCGAACGGCCTCGAGCGTCGTCGCCCCGGCGGCCGGAGCGGTGCACAGGGCGCCGATGACGAGGGTGGCAAGGACGCGTCGAAGCTTGGCGACGAGCGCAGAGGGGGGGATCTGCACGAAAACCTCCGAGATCACTGTCCCGATCGGGTTTGATCGCCGCACACACGCAGCTGTGCGTCGATCGATCACCCGTTTCGGGCGCGTCGAGGGTAGCATTGGCGACCGGTGCAGAGAGAACTGAACCGATCGCCTCTTAGAAAAGCGCAAGGAGAAGCACGCAATGGCGGGAAAATACTTCGAAGAACTCGAGATCGGGTCAATTTACCAACATGAGCCCGGAAGAACGGTCATGGAGGCAGACAACCTCCTGTTTACGACCATGTCCATGAATCCCCAGCCGCTCCACCTCGATGCGGAGTTCGCCGGGAAAGCACAGTTCGGTCAGATCCTCGTCAATAGCTGCTTCACCTTGAGCGTGGTGGTCGGCCTTTCCGTCGGTGAGCTCACCCTCGGTACGACCGTCGGCAACCTGGGCTTCGACGAAGTGCGTTTTCCAAACCCGGTTTTCATCGGCGACACGATTCGCGTCGAGACCGAGATCACGGCGAAGCGCGAATCCAAGTCCCGTCCCCAGTGGGGCATCGTGACCTTCCTACACCGGGGGACGAACCAGCGCGACGAGATCGTCTGTACCTGCGTGCGCAACGGCATGATGTTGCGCCAGCCCGAGGCCTAGCATGACCCTGCGCCGCTCCTGCCATTTCGTTCCCGGAGCGAACGAAAGAATGCTCCTGAAATCGATCGACGGTGCCGCCGACTCGTTGGTGCTCGATCTCGAAGACGCGGTCACCCCCGACAACAAAGCGTCGGCGCGCGCGACCGTCGCCGGCTGGCTTCGCGATGCGGATTTCCGCGGCAAGGAACGCGTGGTGCGGATGAACCCGATCGGCACCGAGTGGGGACGTGCCGACGTCGAAGAGACGATGGTCGACCCGCCGGACGCTTATCTCGTCCCCAAGGTGAACAGCGCGGACGAGCTCCACGAACTCGACCGGCGGATCCTCGCCGAAGAGCAGCGTTACGGGCATCGCGCTCGCAGTGTTTCGCTTCTCGTCCTCGGGACCGAGACGCCCTTGGGAACCTTGAACATCCGCCAGCTGCCGTTTTGCCCTCGCGTCGACGCGCTCACCTGGGGTGCGGAAGACTTGTCGGCGGCGATCGGCGCGCGTCGCAACCGCGACGCGTCGGGCGCCTACCTCGATGTGTTCGCGTACGGCCGGGTGATGACCCTGCTCGCCGCGACGGCCGCGCGGGTACAACCGCTCGACACCGTATTCGTCGATTTCCGAAACCTCGAAGGTCTGGCCAACGAGTGCGACGAGGCCGCGGCCGTTGGCTTCACCGGGAAGATGACGATCCACCCGACCCAGATCGATGTCGTGAATCGAGCGTTCAGCCCCAGCGACGAAGAAATCGCCGAGAGTCGCGAGCTTCTCGAGCTCGCGGAAGAGAAGCGTGCCGAGGGACTGCAGGCGTTTACGTTCCGAGGCCAAATGGTCGACGTGCCACACATCGCGCGGGCCGAGCGAACGCTGGCTTTTGCCGAGGAGCTGAAGAAGCTGGGGGCTTAGCGGGCCGCTGCGCGTTGGACCGAGGTCGGGCCGGGGCAGGTGGGGCACCGTGCTCAAACATCCTCGCGCCGGCGAGGCAACCAGGTCGCTTCGGACGAGTTAGCGGCGCTGCGGAACTGCGCGCGGTGCCCCACCTGCCCCGGCCTCGCGACGCCCTGCTCACCCCGGGGATTTCTATGGCACGCGGAGGGACAGGCGGGTCAACGCGATGTTTCCCGAGAAGCACACGTCGACGTCGCTTCCCGCCTCGCGCGGACGCCCGTGGTAGTCGCCGTCCCACTCGAATTGCTGGTCGCTCCGCCGGTAGCGAACGAGCATCGGACTCGGATCGAGCGGCGCTTCGACGATGGCGCAGTCTTCGCTCGGGTCCTCGGGATGCGGGAGATTGGCGTTCCAATACGCGTGCGCGTCCTGGCGCCGCTCGAGCACCGCTTCGATCACGCGAGCGGCTCGGCGCGCGGTGGCTTCCCAGTCGAGCGCAAGCCCCCGGGCGATGTACTGCGAGACGGCCAGCGCGGGATAGCCGAGGAGCGCCGCCTCGCGAGTCGCCGCGAGGGTCCCGGACGTGTACGCGTCGGCGCCCAGGTTCCCGCCGGCGTTGATGCCCGAAACAACCCAGTCCGCGTCCGGTGCGATTTCGAGTAGCGCGACCCGGGCGCAATCCGCGGGTGTCCCGGACAGCGAATACCGATCGACGCCGTGCTCGCGAAGTTCGAGCGGTTGTTTCGTCGTCACGGCGTGACCGACCCCGCTTTGCGGCCCGTGCGGCGCGACCATGACGACGCGCCCGAACTCCGCACAGACCCGCACGAGCGCCTGCATCCCCGGGGCGTCGAAACCGTCATCGTTCGTAACCAGGATCTTCATGCGTGCGGACCTGAGCGTCGCCAAACGTCGGGATTCCGCAAGCGCGGGGCGGTTTGGTCGGGGCCCATCGCTTCGTGCATACTGAGCCGCCGTGGAGAACACGCCATGAACCGACGACTCGACGACAAAGGGATCTTGATCACGGGGGCCGGGAGCGGCATCGGCCGCGCGACAGCCCTCTGCTGTGCGAATCACGGCGCGCGCCTGGCCTTAGCGGATATCGACACGGCGGGATGTGAGGAGACCTGTTCGCAGGTTGCAGCCGCCGGCGGAACCGCGACGGCGCTTCGCGTGGATGTCTCAGACGGTGCGAGTGTCGAGGCGATGGTGCGCGACGCGGAAAAAGCGCTCGGCTCCCTCGACGGCGCCTTCAACAACGCGGGCGTCGAGGGCCAGTCGACGCGCCGGATCACGGACTGGGACGAGGAAGCCTTCGATCGGACCATCGCCATCAACCTGAAGGGCGTCTGGCTCTGCATGAAGTTCGAGATCGACGCCATGCGAAAGAGCGGCGGCGGATCGATCGTGAATACCGCCTCCGTCGCCGGATTGATTGCTCTGAAGGGTGGCGGTGCCTACGCCGCGAGCAAACACGGTGTCGTCGGGCTCGGAAAGACGGCGGCGCTCGAGTTCTCCGCGAAAGGTGTTCGCGTGAACACCGTCTGTCCCGGGGTAATCGAAACGCCGATGGTCGGCCGGCTGCTCGATGACGCCGGCATCTCGACGGATTTCTTCGTCCAGAAGGAGCCGATCGGACGCTTGGGTCGACCCAGCGAGATCGGAGATGCCGTCGCCTGGCTGCTCTCCGAAGACGCGTCTTTCGTCACCGGTGTCGCCCTGCCCGTCGACGGCGGCATGGTGGCCGAGTAGGAAAACGCTGTGACACAGAAACATGACATGGTCCGGGGACTGATCGACAAAACCATTCTCATCACCGGAGCTGCCGGGGGAATCGGACGGGCCACGGCCCTTTGCTGCGCGAGCGCCGGCGCTTCATTGATGTTGTCCGACGTAAACGCCGACGGTTGCGGTGAGACCGCCGAGCGCGCAACCGAGCTCGGCGCGACGGTCCACACCGCGGCCTGCGATGTGAGCCAGGCAGCATCGGTCGAAAAGCTCGTCGCGGATACCGTCGCCCGCTTCGGGCGAATCGACGGCGCGTTCAACAACGCCGGTGTCGAAGGCGACACGGCGAACACGGTGCGCTGGACCGAGGAGGCCTTCGACCGGACGATCGCGATCAATCTCAAGGGTGTCTGGTTGTGCATGAAGTACCAGATCCCCGCGATGCTCGCGTCTGGCGGCGGCTCGATCGTGAACACCGCGTCGGCCGCGGGACTGGTCGGGAGTCGCGGTCTCTCCGGTTATGCGGCGAGCAAGCACGGGGTCGTCGGGCTCTCGAAAGTCGCGGCCGTCGAGTTCTCGCGTAAAGGCGTCCGGGTCAATGCGGTGTGTCCGGGCATGATCGACACGCCGATGCTCGACCGTCTGCTCTCATTCGTGAAGGTCCCGAAAGAGACGACCCTCCTCCAGCAGCCCATCGGTCGTTTCGGCGAACCCGAAGAGATCGGCGAAGCCGTGGCGTGGTTGCTGTCCGACGCCGCTTCGCTCGTCACGGGCGTCGCGATGCCCGTCGACGGTGGCATGACTGCCCAGTGACGGACACTCCGGCGCTCGAGGGAATCCGTGTCCTCGACCTCGCAACGTTCATTTCGGCGGGTTTTTGCGGAACGATTCTCGCCGAGTTCGGCGCCGAGGTGATCAAGGTCGAGCAACCCGGAGTCGGCGATCCGCTCCGCAAGTTCGGCACCGAGACGCCGGCTGGGGACTCGCTCGTCTGGCTCACGGAGGCGCGCAACAAGAAGTCGATCACCATCGACCTGCGCCGCGAGGAAGGCGCGCAGCTTCTCAAGCGCCTCGTCGAAAAATCGGACGTTCTGCTCGAGAATTTTCGACCGGGCACGCTCGAGCGTTGGGGGCTCGGCTGGGACGACATCAGGACCGTCAACCCCGGCCTGGTCATGCTTCGAATCAGCGGTTACGGGCAGACGGGACCGAAAGCCGCCGAACCGGGATTCGCCCGCATCGCCCACGCCTTTAGCGGCTTGTCCTACCTCGCCGGAACCCCGGAGAGCGGACCACTCATGCCCGGTTCGACGAGCCTGGCCGACTACGCATCCGGAACCTACGGCGCCCTCGGCGTATTGCTGGCGCTCCGGGCGAAGGAGCGGAGTGGACGTGGCCAATACATCGACCTCGCTCTCTACGAGCCGACCTTTCGCTATCTGGACGAGATGGCATCGGCCTACGCCTACAACGGGACCGTACGCGAGCGGATGGGCGCCGATACCGTCAACGTCGTACCCCACAGCCACTACGCGACGCGCGACCACAAGTGGGTCGCCATTGCGTGCACCAGCGACAAGATGTTTGCGCGACTCGCCGAAGCGATGGAGACGCCAGGGCTCGCGGACCCCGATCGATGGGGAAAGGTCGCCACCCGACTCGCCGCGCGGGAGGAAGTCAACCGCGTGGTCTCGGATTGGACGGGGAGCCTGACGCAAGACGAAGTGCTCGCTCGGTGCCGCAAGGCCTCGGTACCCGCCGGTCCCATCCACTCCGTTGCAGACATCTTCGAGGACGCCCACTACGCAGAACGCGGCAACCTCGTGCCGATGGCAGACGAACGCTTACCGGAGCCCGTGATCACGCCGTCCGTCGTTCCCCGACTTTCGGAAACGCCGGGTGAAATCCATCACCTGGGGCCCAGTCTCGGCGAACATTGCGAGGAAATTCTCGAAGGGCTCTTGGGGTTGTCCGCCGAGAAGGTTCGCGAACTGCGCGAACAGCGCGTTATCTGATCGCTCGAGCCTCGGGGCGCGAGTGGAGCGACACCCACGACATCTCGGGATCGGCAGATTCCGGTAGCAACCGGTCTCCGGCTTGCACGTCGAGTTCGATCCAGCAGAGCTCTTCGGCGGCGCGCGCAATTCCGAATGCGTCGGGAAGCCCTCGTCGCATCTTCACCTTGTGAGTCGCTGCCTCGCGCGGCACCACCCGCAAGAAACGACGCAGCGCCTTCCCCACCGCCACGGGATTCCGCTCGGCGCGGACCAGGGCGTTGCAACGGGTGCCGCGAAGCAGGAGTTCCACACACTGCGATGATTCGAGCTCTTTGGTCCACTGCGTCGGCGGAAAGATATCGAGATAGGGCCCGCGCGGTGCGTAGCTCACCGGGACCTCCTCGGGCTTTCCCGCACCGAGTGGCGCTACGCGAAGAACCAGCACCGAACTCGAGAGCAGCGGGTGAAACCGCGACTTCAAGATCCGCGAGATGATCGGATGGAGTATCCGAGTTCGGAGGCGTGCGATCGGTCGACTCATCAATCGAGATCGTTAACGAAGTCCACCGTGCACTCAACGGCTCTTTCGAGATGTGCCGAAAACGTCTCTCCCGAGCGTTTTCGTGGCTTGAAAGAGTGGTCTCCATCCAACAACCACAGAAACTCGATCCGCGATGACAAGCGCAACGCGTCGACTTCCTCTCGCGAACCCAACGCATCCCGAGTGCCCTGGATAATCAATGTCCGCGTGCGCAGATCTTCCAAGTGTGTCGTTCGCAACACAGCGGGTTTACCGGGCGGATGGAAGGGGTAACCGAAGCACACGAGGCCGCGTGCACCGACCTCGTCCGCAATCATGCTCGCGATGCGGCCCCCCATCGACTTGCCCGCGATCACCCAACGCGACCCGCCCCCGAGATGTTGGATCACACTGCGCCAGGTCGCCTCGAGTACGGGCGTTCGGTCGGGCCCCCTCCGCCTGGCGTCGGCGCGGCGCTTCTGCATATAGGGAAATTCGAAGCGCACCACGCGAAGGTCGCGTTGCGCGAGCCCGTCGGTCAGCACTTGCAGAAAGAAATCAGTCACCGGCGCGCCCGCACCGTGGGTCAGGATCACGCCGTGGTCCGCTTGCTCTGGCCCGTCGAAATAGAGCTTCGGAAGCGGCGGTTCCGACGCGTCGCTCACAATGAAGCGCTGCCCCCGGCTTCGTCGATCTCCCGCACGTACCTGAAGTCCTCTTCGATGGAACGCGATGCGACCCAGAAATGAAAGGCGGACCACGCGTACATCACGCCCGACACGATCGCGAGCGCGTAGCGCAAAGAATCGACGCCGTAGCGCGGCGCCAGGAGGTCACTCGCCAACCCGGTCGTAAACGGACCGAACATCAACCCGATGATGTTGATCACGAAGTACAAGGCTGCCGCGGCCGTGACGCGCATGGTCGTCGGCGCGAGGCTCTGGCTCGCGGCGAGCACCGGTCCTTGGTACGCCTGTCCGAGTAGGCCGACGCCCATCAAAAGCGTCAGGCACAGCCACTGCGAGCCCGTCAACCAACCGAAGACCGCGAACGGGAGAGACCCCGCCATCGCAATGCAGGGGACGAGGACATACGAGCGCCGGTCCGTTCGCGCCCAGACGTCGGCGAGCTTGCCGCCCCAGACCGTCGCAATCGCTCCTCCCACTCCGATGATGACGGCCGAGGCCATCCCGATTTCGGTGGGAGTCATGCCATGACTCCGCTCGAGAACAGACGGCAAGAGAAACGCGAACGAGTAGCCGGCGAAGGCGTAGAGGCCCCCGGCGAACGAGAGGTGGCGGAAAGAGCGGCGTTCCCACAGAAAACGCGCGACACGCCAGAACGCGGGCTGCTCGGTGGCCGCGCGCGGCGGTTCCCGCAACGTGAATCGAACCAGGATCGCGACGAGCAGGCCCGGAAGGCCGACGACCAGAAAGGCCACGCGCCAATCGAACGCTTCGCGTAGATAGCCACCCGAGAGGTAACCGATCAGAATCCCCGCTGGAACACCCAGCGAGAAAATCGCCAGCGCCGTCGCTCGCTTCGCGGGTTCGACATAGTCGCTGATCAGCGAGATCGCCGGCGGACTGCCGCCGGCCTCGCCGATCCCGACGCCGACGCGGTAGACAAGAAGCTGCGAAAAGCCTCGCGCCGTGCCACAGAGTGCCGTCATGACGCTCCAGATCGCGATGCAAATGGCCATGACACCGCGCCGCGAGTAGCGATCCGCCAAGCGTCCGATGGGAATGCCGAGCGTCGCGTAGAACAGCCCGAACGCCGTCCCCGACAGCAAACCGAGCTGCCAATCCGCGAGCGACAGTTCCTCTTTGATGGGCTGCAACAGGATCGCCAGAATTTGCCGGTCGATGAAGTTGACGGTGTACACGACGAAGCACAGGCCCAGCGCGTAGCGAACGTACGCGTCGGAGTAGCGCTTCTCGTGATCCGGCGAGCCGGTCATGTGGAACCTCCCGGGTGAACCGCGATAGAGCCGTTTCGGCCGCGCCAGCCTAACATCGCGCTATGGACGAGGGGATCATTCGTGGCGAAGACGGCCGAAATCGCTGTTGGTGGGGAGCGAGCCACCCCGACTACGCGGAATACCACGATCAGGAGTGGGGAATGCCCGTCCGAGACGACCGCCGACTCTTCGAGAAGATCTGCCTCGAGGGGTTCCAGTCCGGCCTGTCTTGGCTGACGATCCTGCGCAAGCGCGAGAACTTCCGCGCGGCGTTCGCCGACTTCGACTTCGAGCGCGTCGCGCGCTTCAACCGGCGAAGCGTGGAACGCCTGCTCCGAGATGCCGGAATCGTTCGCCACCGTGGCAAGATCGAGTCGGCGATCCACAACGCGAAACTCGCCTGCGACCTGCGCGACGAGTGTGGAAGCCTCGCGGCGTATTTTTGGTCCTTTGAGCCGGACGAGGCGGATCGGCCGACGCGGTTCGATCGCAAGACGCTCGGCGCTTGGACCGAGTCCGCTGCGTCCCGCGCGGTCTCGAAAGACTTGAAGAAGCGCGGTTTCACCTACGTCGGCCCGACGACCGTCTACGCCTTCATGCAGGCGATGGGACTGGTGAACGATCATGTCGAAGGCTGCGCGTCGCGCGTGTCGTGTGAGCGCTCGAGGGCGACGTTCCGCCGCCCGAAACGTCGCAAGGTTTCACGCGAGAAAAGTCAGTCGTAATCGACAGGGGTCGAGTAGCGATCTTCGTCGTGCGCTTCCCAGTAGCGATTGCGCAGCCAGGTCGTGACGTCGCCGGGGACACCGCCGCCGACAGGAGCCCCGTTGAGCGTCGTCATCGGCATCACGCCGCCGGCAGTGCTCGTCGCGAACACCTCGTCCGCTTCGGGAAGCCACTGTGCGGGTATCGGCGCGATACGCGTCGGGATGTTCTGCTCTTCCGCCAATTCGAGTACGGTGCGGCGCGTGATGCCCTCGAGGGCGCCGTGCGGAGGAGTCATCAATTCACCCCCGGCGACCGCGAAAATATTGAAGCCCGGGCCCTCGGTCAGATTTCCCTCCGCGTCGGGCAGGACGACGTGTTGTCCACCGCGCCGATACGCCTCGTACAGGCCCCGCGTGAGATCGGCCCAGTGGAAGTTCTTGATCGTGGGATCGACGGCTTGTGACGGGATTCGGATCGTCTCCTCGGCGACGACCAGGTGCGAACCCTTTTCCTGCTCTTCGGGCGGCACGATCCACACATAGGGAACCGCGTAGGCGTAGAACCGATTGGTAAATCGCCGCGGGTCGCGATTGCCTCCTTGTGCGACGCCGCGCGTCGCAATCATGTCGACGTAGGCCTCGCGCAACCCGGATCGGCGCACGCATGTCATCAGCACGTCCCGGATCTCGTTCCGATCGAGCGGCAACTCCATGTAGAGCGCGCGATAACTCGCTTCGAACCGCTCGAGGTGCGCGTCGAGGCGAAAAAACCGCCCTTTCCACACCGCGACCACGTCGTAGGTCGCATCGGATTTGAGGAATCCGAGATCTGTCAGGGGAATTCGCGCGTCGTCGATCGAGCTGTATCGGCCCTCGACGTAGGCGCAACCTTCGGGAAACGCGGCCGCCATGTGGGTCTCCGTAAGGATCTCGGGCCAGGATATCGTTGATTTTCTCCTGCGTTGCGTTTAAAAGGCGGGTTCTCCCCGAATCGAATCGAGGATCGCATGCCCCCCGCCCTTCGCCGCCTTCTCTGCGCCTTCCCCACGTTGCTCATGGCGTCCGCTGCACAAGCGGAGGACGGCATCAGCGCGGGCGACACGGCGTGGATCCTCACGTCCTCTGCGTTGGTGCTGTTCATGACCATTCCCGGTCTAGCGCTTTTCTACGGCGGCCTCGTTCGCACCAAGAACGTCCTGTCCGTCTTGATGCAGTGCTTCGCGTTGACCGGCGCCGTCACCGTCGCCTGGCTCGTCGCGGTCTACAGTTTGGCGTTCGACAGCACCGGAATGGAAGCCGGCGTGACGAACATCCACTCGTTCATCGGCGGGTTGGGAAAGGCCTTTCTCTCGGGCGTCACGGCCGAGACGCCGTCGGGTTCGATTCCGGAAGTCCTTTTCTTCGGCTTCCAGATGACCTTCGCGATTATCACCCCGGCCCTGATCGTCGGCGCGTTCGCGGAACGGATGAAGTTCTCGGCGATGCTCATCTTCTCGCTGCTGTGGATGGTTGTCGTGTACGCCCCGATTTGTCACATGACCTGGGGCGGCGACGGTGGATTCTTCGCGGACCTGGGCGTCTTCGACTTCGCCGGCGGTATCGTCGTCCACATCACGGCGGGTGTAGCGGCGCTCGTCGCGTGTCTGGTGATCGGACCGCGCGAAGGCTACCCGCGGACTCCGATGCCTCCTCACAACCTCACGATGTGCGTGATCGGAACCGGCATGCTGTGGGTCGGCTGGTACGGCTTCAACGGCGGCAGCGCACTCGCCGCCGACGGATCCGCCGCGATGGCGGTGGTCGTGACACAAATCTCCGCCGCGACGGCGGCGCTCACGTGGATGAGCATCGAGTGGTTCCGCCACGGCAAGCCGAGCATGCTCGGCCTGGCGACCGGAGCGATCGCCGGTCTCGCGGCGGTCACTCCCGCTTCGGGTTTCATCGGTCCGGTCGGGGGGCTCTGCATCGGCTTCGCTTCGGGCGCGCTTTGCTACCTCGCATCGACGTCGCTGAAGAACGCCCTCGGCTACGACGATTCTCTCGACGTGTTCGGAGTCCACGGCGTCGGCGGTTTCATCGGCACCGTATTGGCCGCGGTCTTCGCATCGGCGGTGTTCGGAGGCAACCAGGGTGACTTGGCGATCGGTCGGCAGCTCGGCGTCCAGATCGGTGCGGGGCTCGGTACGGCGTTGTTTACTGCGGTTGCGAGCTTCGTACTGCTGAAGATCACGGACGCACTGGTCGGCTTGCGTGTCAATCAGGACGAGGAGTCCATCGGCCTCGACCTGTCACAGCACAATGAGGTCGGTTACGACCTCTAGGAAGTCGTCGCCGCGGCGTCCGCGATGATCGCGAGAAGATCGCCTCGGGCCTCTCGCGCGGCGAGGCAAAGCGCCCACTGTGCGCGCGCTCGGTCGAGGTTGTGTTCTCCGGCTCCGGGGTAGCGCGATCGGTCATAGGTCCAGTGACGCTCGCGAAGTGCATCGGCCGCGAACCGGATCGCCAATTCGTGACTGATCCGCTCGATGCCAAAAGCGAGTGAGCGGAGCTCGGCGCGCTCGAGCTGGAAACGAATCGCCCCCAGATAGTGTTCGATCGACGCGCGAAACACGTCGAGGTCGATCTCGGGTGAAGCGGTGTCCTCCGCGCTCCGGTTGCACCACGAACGCCACGCGTCGCCGAGTTCGACAAACAACGGGCGTCGTCCCACGGTGTCGAGATCGATGAGTGCGTGGCCCTGGTATCGCCCGTCGTCTTCGACGAACAACAAGTTGTTGAACTTGAGATCCCCGTGAACCACCCGATCGGGCAAGGCACCGAGCGCATCCCATTCAGGTGGCGTAGAGAGCAGCTCGTCGGCGAGTTCCGCTACGGGCTTCATCAAACGGTGGGATGGAAGCGCACGCAAGGCGTCTTTCAGATCGCTCCGGTGCGAGTCCCAATCATGAAACGGAAAGCCCAGAGGTTCGAGCCTCTCGTCAAAGTCGTTCAGTGCCGAGTGGAACTCGGCGACCAGTGCGCCCGCGGCTGCAGCGAGCTCGGGGCTGTCGCATGCCGGTCGCGACGCTCCGTCGAGTTTCGTCATCAAACGCCAACGGCCGCCGTCTGAGGTCATCGTCGAACGAGACCCGGCGCGCGACGGAATCAAGCGCAGGGTTCGTACGCCGCGCTCTCGCAAACGTCGGGTGACCCGTTCGATGTTCGCTAGGACCGGTGCACCGAAGTCGGGGTGCATGCGCTGTAGGATGTACGAAGCTTCGCCGTCGAGCACGGTGTAGGTCTCATGGATGAGTCCTTCGCGCAGCGGTGTCGCGGTCGGCGGACCGACGAATTCATAGGCCGCGAGCGCTTCCGCGAGCGCTGTCCGGTCACTCACCGGGCTACCCGGCCAAGAGAGAGGGCGTGGTTTTGTCCGAGCGAGTCATCGAGGTCGCTATCGCGAAGACGTGGCAAGGGGACCCAGCGCGCCCCGATGAAAGCGCGCGGATTCGCCTCTGGCGCGTACCGGAGGGGCTCCGGGTGTCGAGCGACGCTCCCGATCACGGCGACCCGCTCCCGTCTCACCCACCCGGGCGCACCCCGGAACTCTGGGAGCACGAAGTTCTCGAGCTCTTCATCGCGGGCGCCGACGGTCACTACCTGGAGATCGAGTGGGGTCCCCGCGGTCACCACCTGGGGCTCTTGCTGTCGGCCTACCGCCAGGTCGATGCGGAGTTCGCGCCGGATCATTTTCGCTTCGAATCGGCTGGGCCGCGCGTTCACTCGGAGTTCCTTCTCTCGGCGTCGCATTTACCGCTGTGGCCGTGGTCACTCAATGCGTACGCAATCCACGGCGTGGGTGAAAGCCGTCGATACTTAGCGGCCTATCCGGTCTCCGGCCCGGGAATCACCGAGCCCGATTTTCATCGGTTGGAGTTTTTTCGGCCGGCGCCGACAGGGCTGAAGCCCGTTACCCGCTAGTCCTCTCGCCGCGGCGGTCTTCGATCGCGCTTGACCCGGGAATCGCGTTGTTTTTGCCGCAGACGCCTCTCTTTGGACGCGCGTGTCGGCCGTGTCGGTCGTCTCGGTTTCGGCGCTTTCGCCACATCCCGCAACATGTCTTCGAGCTTTCCCACGCAATCGGCCACGTTCCGCCCCTGGTCTCGAAAGCGCTGCGAATGAAGGACGAGCTCCCCCTCGGCGTTGATGCGCCGCCGATAGCGCGCGCTGAACCGCTCGCGCACGTCGGCCGTAAACGCCCGCGAGGCCGCGACGTTCCAACGCAGTGTCACGCGCGTATTCGCCTTGTTCACGCGCTGACCGCCGGGACCACGGCTGCGACTCCACTCGAAGCGGAGCTCGCGAACCGGCGCGCGGATCTCGGAATCGTCGGACATCGCCCCAAGATCGCCCCGATTGCGGACGCCGTCGAACCGGAAGTATGGTTCGACCTGCCGCAACCCGAGCCAAAGGAGCTGTCATGGAAGTCGGAATGGGTGTGATCTTTCAAAACCCGGACGAGCGGATCCCGGACGTCGAGGTGTACCAGCAGGAACTGCGGTTGGGAGACCTGGCGGAACCGCTGGGCTTCGATTCGCTCTGGGGCGTCGAGCACCACTTCACCGACTACACCATGTGTCCGGACGTCCTCCAATACCTGACGTATTTCGCGGGTCGCACCGAGAAGATTCGCCTGGGTTCCGCCGTGGTCGTGCTGCCGTGGCACGACCCGATGCGGGTCGCCGAGCAGGTCGCGATGGTCGACGCGATGAGCGGAGGCCGCCTCATTCTCGGGATCGGCCGGGGCTTGGGTCGCGTCGAGTTCGAAGGATTCCGAGCGGACATGAACGACAGCCGCGCGTACTTCGTGGAGTCCGCAGAGATGATCCTTCGGGGACTCGAGCGCGGTTACTGCGAGTACGACGGACGCTTGATCCAGCAGCCGCGGCGCGATATCCGACCTCGGCCGCAGAAGAGCTTCAAAGGCCGTGTGTACGCCGCGGCCGTCTCTCCGGAATCGGCGGCGGTCATGGCGAAGCTCGGGGTCGGTATGTTGATCATTCCCCAGAAGCCCTGGGAAGACGTCGCCGATGAGCTCAAGACCTACCGGGAAATCTTTCGCGACGCGAACGGAAGCGAGGCGCCGGCGCCGTACGCTGCGGGCTGGGTGTTCTGCGACGAGGACGCGGGACGCGCGGAAGAAGAAGCGCGCAAATGGATCGGGAACTACTGGCACTCCGTGGTGAAGCACTACGAGCTCAAGGGCGACCACCTGAGCCACATCAAGGGCTACGAGTCCTACAAGGCCATGCAGGATGCGGTTGCGACGCCTGAAGCCCTCGAAGCGACGATCGACTTCTTCTTGAGCCTCCAAGTCTGGGGCACGCCGGCCCAGTGCTACGACAAGATCCAGGACATCTCGAAGCGGCTCGGGTCCGAGGCGTTCTTCGGCGTGTTCGCGTACGGAGGGATGCCGTACGACACGGCGGAGAGAAACCTTCGAACGTTCGCGACAACGGTGATGCCGGAGCTCCAGAAGGGCCGCAACTGAGCTAGAGGGGGACGTAGGTCGGACGGTCGCCGGAGATGCGAACGCGTTCGCCGACGAGGTTTCGACCGGCCAACTCCTTGGCCGCATCGGCCGAGACGCGAGCCGTGACGCGCGACCCGTCTGCGAGCGTTGCGATGACGGGTGCCGCGACGACGTCGCCGCCGCGGCCGTACACCACCGTCGCCGCTTCGACCGTGGCCTCGCCCGAAGCCTCGAGCACCACCGGTTCCGCGCTGCGATCGATCCGCTCCTGATCCTTCGACGAATCCGAGAGGCAGAACCCGGCACTCGGCGGGTTCGCGCCGTAGACCCCAGCCGCGTGCTTCGACATGTAGCCGCCGTTCGCGCTCACAAAGCCCACTTCGCCGCTCTCCCGAATGCGCAGGGCCATCGAGGCGATGGCGTGGGTCGAATAGTTGTTTCCCGGCCCCCCGAAATACGGGAGCCCGCCCGTGACCGTGAGTTCGCGGCTGTCCCCGGGGTCGATACCCAAACCGGCTGCCGCCACTTCGACGGCCACCGGGAAGCAGGAATACAAGTCGATGTGCGCGCAATCGTCGGCGCCAAGGCCGGCGGCTTCAAGCGCGAGGCGAGACGTTGCGGTCATCGCGGCGGAAGTCCCGAGATCCGGCCTGGCGGACGGCGGGAGCTCCTTCGCGGCGGCCCCGGACCAGGGGAACACACATCCGTCATGAACTCCCAATTCCCGGGCAATCGCCAAGCTCGTCAAGACGAGCGCCGCTCCCTGGTCGACGTTCGGGAAGGAATTCATCGAGCGGTTGTAGGGCTCGGCGATCAAACGGTTCGCGTCGGTGACGCTCGCAATCTCTTCGGCGGTCTGAGCCTTCGGAAACCAAGCGTAGGGGTTGCGGGATGCGACTTCGGTAAAGCGCGCCATCAGGGGGGCGATGGCCGCGCGCTGCTCGGCGTGCGAGCGACCGGCGCGCTTCGCCAAGACGCTCTCGAACATCGGATAAACCGTCGACGGCACGTTCAGGCCGTTTCGGACCTCGGCTTTACCCAGAATCCCTTCGAGGGTCGGGCCCACGGTGCGGCCGGTTTTTTCGAACTCGATATTCGCATTGGCCACTTCGAGGAAGTTCGCGTTCGGTTCGCCGACGCGCAGGGAACGCGTGGCTTCGGCACCCGCAATGAGGGTCGTGCCCAGGCGACCGGCTGCGATGTCATCCGCGGCTCGGTTGACCAGGAACTGGGGCATGTTCCCGCCGTGGCTCGAGAGTTCGCACGCAGCGCCGCGAATTCCCAACGCCGCGGCGAGCTCCCCGGCCGGGTCGGGACCGCAGCGGGAGAACGAAATGGCCACGACGGTGACCCGGTCGACGCGATCGCGTAGGGCGGGCGCTTCGTCGAACGCACGCTCGGCGGCCCGGGCCGCCATCTCGACGGCCGACGTCAAGTTCTCGCGTTCGATCGATTGACCGACGGCGACGAGAACGGGCGTGCGCTCGGGGTTCGGCTGACTCATGAAGATCTCCTCGGGACAGTCTACGCTCGAACGCATGATTTCACCGAACTTCGAAACGATCACGAGCGGAGGGGTTTCGCTCCGGACGGTGGTCGAAGGCGATGGCCCTCTGGTCGTGCTTCTCCACGGCTTCCCTCAGTGCTGGTATTTGTGGCGGCACCAGATCGGCCCGCTGGCGGCGGCGGGCTACCGAGTGGCCGTCCCGGATCAGCGCGGCTACGGCGGGAGCGACGCACCGGAACCGATCGAGGCCTACGACATCCTCCACTTGACCGACGACGTCGTGGCGATCGCCGACGCCCTCGGACACCGCGAATTCGTCGTCGTCGGCCACGACTGGGGCGCGCCCGTGGCGTGGCATACCGCCCTCCTCCACGAAGGCCGGGTCCGCGCCGTCGCCGGTCTGGCGGTCCCCTACGCCCGTTTCGAAACGCCCCAAGCCCTGACCCGTCAGGAGTTCTGGGGCGACCGGTTCTGGTACACGGTCTACTTCCAGACTCCCGGGCGAGCGGAAGCCGAGCTCGACGCCGATCTCCGGCGCTCCCTCCGCCTGACGTATTTCGCGGCATCGGGAGACTTTTCAGGATCGCTTGTCGATCTAAAAAAACCGAGCAGTGCTGGCTTCTTGGACGGCATCCCCGAACCGACGGGCGAGCTTTCGTGGCTCTCGGAGAACGACCTCGACTACTACGTTTCGCAGTACGCTCGCAACGGCTTTCGCGGACCGCTCAACTGGTACCGGAACCTCGAACGCAACGTCGAGATCACGCCGATGTTGCGCGAAAAGACCGTGTCCCAGCCGGCCTACTTTCTGGCCGGAGAGCGCGACCCGGTGCTCTCATTCCCCGGCGACTGGCTCGGCGCGATGGATCGATGGGTCCCCAACTTGGTCGGCAAGGACCTCGTCCCAGGTGCCGGGCATTGGGTTCCGGTCGAGGCGCCCGAAACCGTCACCGAGAAACTCCTGGGTTTTCTCGCTTCACTGTAATCGGAGCTAGCCTTCGGAACTTCCACACCGAGAGGTCTACGTGATGGAACTCCAGGACGCGTACTACATCGACGGGGTCCGCCTCCCGATCGGACGCGCGCGTGCGTCGGGGTATTTCGGCGGGACGCGCGCCGACGACATGGCGGTCCGGACCGTGCGCGCGCTGCTCGAGCGCAACCCGGGGCTCGACCCGATCGACATCGACGACGTCGTGATCGCCGCCACGGCGCAAGTCGGTGACCAAGGACTCACCTTGGGCCGCTCGGTCGGCGTCCTGGCGGGGCTTCCCAAAGCGGTACCCGGTTACGCCGTCGACCGCATGTGCGCGGGTGGGCTCACCGCGATCGTCAACGCCGCGAACGCGATCCGGGTGGGCGGCCAAGACGTGGTTCTCGCCGGCGGCGTCGAGCACATGGGCCGGCACCCCATGGCGGCGGAGGTCGACCCGAATCCGCGTTTCCTCGCCGAGGGGCTCGTCGATCCCTCGGCCCTCGTGATGGGGTCGACCGCGGAGAACATCCACGACGAGCAGCCGGCGATCACCCGCGAACGCGCCGACGAGTTCGCGCTCCTTTCTCAGGAACGCACGGCCAAAGCCCAGGCGGAAGGCGTGTTCGCCGACCACCTGATCCGCATGCCGGTTTGGTCCGACGAGGGAATTCACGTCGTCGCGACGGACGAACATCCCCGGCCCGGCACGACCCTCGAGGAACTTTCCGGGCTGCGTTCGCCCTTCCGTGCGGGCGGGCGGGTCACCGCGGGCAACGCCGCGGGCCTGAACGACGGCGCCGGGTGCGTGCTCCTCGCGAGCGACGCCGCGGCGGATCGTATGAAGGCGCGCAAGAGGATGCGCATGCTGACGTTCGCGTTCGCCGGCGTCGCCCCCGAGACCATGGGCTACGGGCCGATTCCCGCGTGCGAAAAACTCCTGCACAAAGCCGGCCTGGGGATCGACGACATCGACGTCATCGAGCTGAACGAGGCCTTCGCAGTCCAGTGCGTGGCGTTCCTCGACCACTTCGACCTGCCTCTCGAGAGCGGCAAAGTAAACCCCTACGGAGGCGCTATCGCATTGGGCCATCCACTCGCGATGTCGGGTGCGCGCCTGGCCATGCAACTCGCGTCGTATTTCGACCGCAACGAGGGCGCGAAACTCGGTCTGACCGCCATGTGCGTCGGCCTCGGCATGGGCGCCGCCGTTCTTTGGGAGCGCGCGTGAGCGAACCCGTCACCGACTTCAAGCTCAAGTGGTGGGACAGCCCAGAAGCGGGCCGCCTCGCCCTCCTGACCATCGACAACGGCGAGGACTACACCAAGCCGACGACTTTCGGCGAGGCGGCGCTCGACAACCTCGAACGAACGCTCGACGCGATCGAGGCGGACGAACCTCGCGGCCTGCTCCTGACGGGCAAGCCGTTCATCTTCGCCGCCGGCGCCAACCTCGATGAGTTCATCGGTGCCGACGCCGCGTTCGCACGTCGGGCGGGTGCCCGCGGGCATGCGTTGTTCGGCCGGATCCGCGACTTGCCCGTTCCGACCCTCGCCGCAATCAACGGCGTCTGCATGGGCGGCGGCCTGGAAATCGCTCTCCATTGCGATCACCGGACCTTGTCCCGCAATGCGCGCGCCCTCGCCTTCCCGGAAGTCTTCCTTTCGATCGTGCCGGCGTGGGGAGGGACGCAGCTCGCACCGCGCGCGATCGGCGGTCCCCGGGCCCTCGAAGTCATCGTTCACAACGCGCTCAACCAGAATCGCACCTTGCGTCCAGAGCAGGCCTTCGAGCTCGGGTTGGCCGATTGGTTGATCGAACCGGTCGACTTTCTCGAAGAGTCGTTGCGGATCCTCGAGTCCTTGGCCCGCGGCGAGACGCCGGAGCGCGAGGCTGCAGACCGCACCGACGACGCGACGAGTCTCGAAGAAGCGGTTGCCCGAGCGCGGGCATTTGCCGAAGCGAAGGTCCACGGCGCGACCCGCGCGCCCGAGCTCGCCATCGATTTGATCGAGTTCGCCGCCTCGGGCGGGGATCTCGACGCCGGACTCGAGCGCGAGCGGGAGGCGCTCGCGGAGCTCCTGCCGGCGAGACAGGCCCAAGCCTCGACCTACAGCTTCCAGCTGACGCAACAGCGCGTCGGGAAACAGCCCTGGAAGCCCGACGTCGCGGGCCATCCGCTCGGCCGAGTCGCCGTCGTGGGCGCGGGCCTGATGGGCGCGCAGCTCGGCGCCCTCTTCCTGCAGCGCACCGAGCTGCCCCTCGTGATGAAAGACATCGCGGACGACGTGCTCGGAACCGCGCGCGAGCACATCGAGGCAACGCTCGATGAGCGTGTCGCGAAAGGCCGGCTCGCCGCGGGCAAGGCGGCGTTTCTGAAATCCCTCGTCACGTACACCACCGACGACGCGGACCTCGCCGGCTCGGATTTCGTCATCGAGGCCGTTCTCGAGTCCGTCGCGTTGAAGCGCAAAATCTTCGGCGCGCTCGAAGAGGTCGTGGCGCCGACCTGTGTGTTCGCGACGAATACATCTTCCCTGTCGGTCACCGAGATCGCAGAGGAGCTCGAACATCCCGGACGCGTCGTGGGTTTTCACTTCTTCAACCCGGTGAAAGTCCTGCCCTTGGTCGAATTGGTGCGGGGTCGCCAGACCGACGACGTCACCTTCTCGACAGCGTTCGAGGTGGCGGCGCGGCTGGGTAAGAGCGCGGTGGCGTGCGCCGACGCACCGGCCTTTGTCGTGAACCGCTTGCTCACGCGTTTTCTGGCGCCGTGTCTCGAGGCCGCGACCGCGGGAACCTCCTTCGAGACGGTCGATCGCGCCATCGAAGCGCTCGGCATGCCGATGGGTCCCTTCAAGTTGATCGGATTGGTGGGCCCGAAGATCGCTGTACATACAGGAGAATCGCTTCACCGGGCGTTCCCGGATCGCTTTGGGACCGACGCGAATCTAAAGCGCCTCGCGGAGTCCGGACTGCCCGGCGTCTATGGGTTCGACGGAAAGATCAACGAAGACGCGCGGGCGCTGTGGGAAACCGAGGGCGAGCCCAGCAGCGAAGAAGAGGTGCGCCGCGCCGCGCTTCGCGCGGTGGCCGACGAAGCGAAGCGGCTCCTCGACGAAGGCGTCGTCGCGGACGCGCGGGATATCGACACCTGCATGATCCTCGGCGCGGGTTGGCCGTTCTTCATGGGTGGGATCTGCCTCTATCTCGATCAAATCGGCTTGAGCGAGGAGCTCTTCGGAGCGCGACTGGTCGGCGCGTCGGATCGGGCCTAGCTCTCGTGCCGACGACCCTCGCCGAAGTGCCTTTGTGGCAGCAGCAAGCGCCGTTGCCGGACGACTTGGGTCGAGACGCGCCGCCGGAGCGCTGCGAGGTCGCGATCATCGGTGGCGGCTACACCGGTCTGGGCGCTGCTCGTGAGCTCTCGAGAATGGGAATCCAGGCCGTGGTGTTCGACGCTCTGCCGATCGGCCACGGCGCATCCTCGCGCAACGGCGGCAAAGCGCTGGTGGGCCTGAAGCACGACGCATCGCACGTCGTTGCACAACTGGGGCCGACGGTCGGGGAAGCCCTGTGGCGCGCGTCGCTCGAGGGCATCGACCGCATCGAAGAACTCGCGCTGGAAGAAGGCATCGACTGCGATTTCGAGCGTTGTGGCTCGACCTACCTCGCTTCGAAACCCGCGCACTTCGACGCCATGCGCCGCGAGAGCGAGTGGCTCGACGCGAACTTCGGCTATGCGCGCACGGACGTGGCCCGCTCGGACCTGGCGGACGAGATCGGCACGGACACCTATTTCGGCGCCACGGTCGACCCGCCGAGCGCCGGGATCCACCCGGCAAAGTGGGTGCGGGGCCTCGCGCACGCGGCGGCTCGGGCCGGCGCGATGCTCTGTGGGCAGACGCCTGTCACATCGATCATTCGCCGCGCCGAGGGGTTCCGTCTGCGAACCGGAGCCGGGGACGTCGTCGCCCGTGAGATCCTGATTGCGACGAACGGATATACCGGTCCGCTGGATCGCAGCATCCAACGCCGCGTGATCCCGGTCGGGAGCTACATCATCGCGACGGATCCGCTTCCCGAAGCCGTGGGGACGCGCTTGTCGCCGCGCGGGCGCATGTTCTACGACTCGAAGTGGTTCTTGAAGTATTTCAGGCTAACCCCTGACGGGCGGATGCTCTTCGGTGGGCGGACAACCATTTCGCCGGATCAGGATCTCCACCGGAGCGCGCGCCTCCTTCGAGACGACATGGTGCGCATGTTCCCGAGCCTTCGTAACACGCGGGTCACCCATTCGTGGAGCGGCCGGCTCGGCGTGACCTTCGACGCCCTTCCACACATCGGGCGCCGAAACGGGCTCCACTACGCACTGGGTTATGGGGGGCACGGCGTGGCGCTCTCAATCGTTCTGGCGGAACACGCCGCGCAGTGGATCGCCGGCAAGCGCGACAGCAGCGTCTTCCTCGAGATCCCGCACGCGACGCGCTTTTTCCACCGCGGGGACCCGTGGTTCCGGCCCTTCCTGGGCGCGGGACTCCGTTTTCTCGACTGGATCAGCTAGCCGCGTCCACCCCTTCCAGCGGTTCGATGTGGTCGAGCGATTCGGGGTTTTCCATGCTCGAGAGATCGCCGGGTGCGCGCCCGAGTGCCAAGGCTTTGATCACGCGCCGCATGATCTTTTGCGAGCGGGTTCGCGGGAGGTCCGGAACCGCGAGGATCCGCTTCGGCCGAAAGGCCTTGCCGACCACCGACACGATCTGTGCTTCGACTTCGGGGAGCAGCGACGCAGGCGCCGCCGCGTCGGGCGCCGGAACGACGTAGGTCACGATGACCTCGCCTTTGACGGGGTCCGGCACGCCGATGGCCGCAGCCATCGCGACCCCGCCATGGGCCACCGCGGCGTCCTCGATCTCCGCCGGACCGATGCGCTTACCGGCGATGTTCAGCGTGTCGTCGGAGCGGCCGTGGAGAAACCAGAAACCGTCCTCGTCGACGGTCGCCCAGTCGCCGTGGACCCAGACGTCGGGCCACCGGCTCCAGTAAGTCTCGAGATAGCGCTCGCGATCGCCGAAAAAGCCACGCGTGGCACCCGGCCAGTGGGCCTTGCAGACGAGCTCTCCGACTTCACCTCGAAGGGGCTCGCCATCCTCGCTGAAGACGTCCATCGCCAGCCCGAGGCAGGGCCCGCCGACCGAGCACGGTTTCAACCCTTGATGGGGGTTCGCAGCGAGGAAACACGCGCCCACCTCGGTGCCACCGGACATGTTGATGATCGGCCGCTTGCCTCCGCCAACCGTCTCGAACAGCCACCACCAGGGCGATGGGTTCCACACCTCACCCGTCGAACCGAAGGTCCGCAGAGAATCGAGGCTCGCACCCGTCAGGTGTTCGTCGCCGTGGCTCGCGAGAGCGCGGACGAGCGTCGGCGATACCCCGAGCGCCGTAATGCGAAGCTCGTCGACGAGCCGCCACAGCGCACCGGGATCGGGGTAATCCGGCGCCCCGTCGATCAATGCGATCGCCGCGCCATTGCCCAGCGCGGCCGTGATGAGCCACGGGCCCATGATCCAGCCCATATCGGTGACCCACGTCGCGACGTCGTCCGGTTGGTAGTCGAGCTGGAACGCCCCTTCTTGGATGATCTTGATCGCGGCGCCGCCGTGGGGAAGCAAGATGCCTTTGGGCTTTCCCGTCGTGCCCGACGTGTAGCCGAGGAGAAACGGCGCTTCGCTGTCGACGGGAACCGGCGCCGCGGGCTCGGCAGCCGCCAGGATCTCAGCCCACGCGACGTCTCGGCCGTCCTCCCAGGGCACGTTACTTCGCCCGACGTAGTCGACGACTGCGACGCGAAGGGGAAGTCCGACCCGATCGAGGGCCGCATCCGCCGTCTCCTTCATCGGGACGACCCGGCCGCGCCTCGAGACGCCGTCCGCCGTGACCAGGACCTTGGGGCGTGCGTCGGACACGCGGGCGGCAATCGCGTCGACGCCGAAACCCGAAAAGATCGGAACGAACAGGCCGCCGACGCGAGCCGTCGCCAGCAGCACGATCGCGGCTTCGGGACTCATCGGCAGGAAGCAGGCGACGGGATCGCCGGTGCCGACGCCGACGCTTCGGAGCCAACCGGCCACCCGAGCGACGGCGTCCCGTAGCTCGCCGAAGGTCAGCGATCGCCGCGCGCCGTCCTCACGGGCGGCGCGAATCGCAACGCGGTCGGGATCCCGATCGGCCCAGCGATCGACGCACGCTCGGGAGAGGTTGAGCTCGCCTCCGACAAACCAGCGGCCGAATGGCACGCCATGGCTTCCGTCGTAGACCGCCCGGTAAGGCGTCTCGAACGGGATCGCGAGGTAATCGACCACGGCGTCCCAAAACCAAGTCGGCTCCGCGATCGACCGGGCCACGAGGTCCGCGTAAGCACCGATCCCGTGGCGATCCATGAATTTCTGGGTGTGGGAGCGGGCGATGATCGAAGCGTCGGGTCGCCAGACAATCTCAGACAAAAGGCATCCTCCAGCCGTGTGCTGCCCTGCGGTACGTCCGTCGCCTTGCGTGTTTCGCCCTGCGGTACGTCCGTGGCTTTGCGTGTGTCATCCTCACGCCGTGGCTCAAGCGATTCAACGACCGCCCGAAGTCAGCGCGCACGGAGAACGAATCGCGGGGCTCGCTCGGGATCGTAACCCCGACCGGCCCTGGTACCGGTATGCGTATCGCCTCCTGCCCGCCGACGCCCGCGGGACCTGGTTCGATCTGGGTTGCGGCCAGGGAGAACTCCTCGAGGAGGCGCGCCGACGCGGCCTGCGCGGGATGGGGCTCGACGTCTCCCGCGACAACGCGAAGGCGACCCTGCGAAGCGGCGCCCACAGCCTGGTGGGCGACCTCAACCGGGGCCTGCCCTTCGCGGACGCTGCACTCGCCGGCGCCACGCTGGTGGAGGTCATCGAGCACATCATCCAGGCGGAGAGTCTGCTCGCCGAGCTTCACCGGGTGATTCGACCCGGCGGTTGGCTGATCTTGACGACGCCGAATGTCGTCCACTGGACGTACCGTGTTCGGGCGCTGACGGGCCACCCGCCGAAACAAGAGGGCTATCACTACCGCTTCTTCACGAAAGCGCTGTTGCGAAGGGTCCTCGCCGATGCCGGCTTTGAGCTCCGCGAGCGCGGTTCCTTCGGCAAGAACGCGCTGCTGACGAAGCTCCTGCGTCGCCGGCGCGGGAAGGATTTCAAGTACCGCTACCTCGTCCCGGGGCCCGTCGAGGGTCTGCTGGCGCAACATTTCGTCTGGAAGCTCGAGCGCGTGAACTGACCGCCTCCCGAGCCGGTCCGTGTACAATGGGCCGGTCGAAGCTCCGGAGGGGACGGGATGGCGACACTTCGAAGGATCCTATCTGCGCCGCTGGTCTACGCCGCAGGCGCGCTCGTGTCGGCCGCCGTCTTGGCGCTGTCGGTGGCCGCCGCGCGGGCGGACCTGCCCGTCGAGACCCAGACGACGCAAGAGCTCCCCGCGAAGCCCTCGCCGCACTGGGTGTTCGTCAACGACTTCGCGTTCCAGAACATGATGGACAGTCGGGCGTATCTCATCGACGCCGATCGAGGCACCGTGCTGGGCCTCATCCCGACCGGCTACTTTCACAATGCGCTCAAATTCGCCCGGGACTATCGCGAGATCTACTCCGTCCAGACCTACTATTCCCGAGGCTCCCGCGGTGATCGCACGGACGTCGTCTCGATCTACAACCCCAAGGATCTGTCGTTCGCCGAAGAGATCGTCATCCCCGCGAAGCGCATGACGAACACGCCGAGTACCGCCAACGCCACGCTCACCGGGAACGGACGTTTCCTCGTCGTGTTCAACATGACTCCGGCGTGGTCGGCCACGGTGGTGGACGTCGCGGAGCGGAAGGTCGTCGGAGAGTTCGACAGCGGCGGGTGCGCCATGCTGTACGCGACGGGCGACGCGACACTCAATCTCCTGTGTGGCGACGGCGGCATTCTCACGGTGTCGCTCGGCGACGACGGTCAGCCCGGCGAGCGCAAGCGGAGCGAGGGCTTTTTCGACGCCGCAGGCGACCCGATTCTCGAACGCGCCGTTCGCCTGGGCGACACCTGGTATTTCGTTTCCTATGGCGGGGTGATGCATTCCTTCGACGCGTCGAGTGGCGCTCCTTCGTTTGGGGAGCGCTGGTCGCTCATCAGTGACGCGGATCGCGCCGATTCCTGGAAGGTCGGCGGTTCGCAGCCGCTGGCAGTTCACGCCCCGACGAACACGCTGTACGCCCTGATGCACCAAGGGGGCGATTGGTCCCACGACGACCCGGGGACGGAAATCTGGACCTTCGATCTCTCCGAGAAGCGGCGTACGGGCCGCATCGCGTTGCGCCAGCTGACCTCGACAATGACCGTCACGAACGACGCCTCGCCGCTGCTCCTCGGCGCCTCCTTTATCACGGCGGAACTCGACGTGTACGACGCGAAGAGCGGCAAACACCTCCGCACGGTGGATGAAGTCGGTACCACGCCGTTCCTGCTTCAGGTCCCGCCTCAGCCGTGACCGAGTTTGTCGCCGTCCTTCACGTCTCGGTATGCGGTGCCCTCGCGCTGGTCCTCGCCGGAAGCGCGCTGCACAAACTGACGGATGTCGCGGGCTTCGCCCGCATCCTGTCGCAGTATCAGATGCTCCCCGGGTGGGCGATTCAAGCGACGGCGCGCAGCATTCCGGTCTTTGAGCTCGTCGCGGCCGGAATGCTCCTCGCCGCACCGACACGCCCCCTGGGCGGCGCTCTCGCGGCGGGGCTCCTCGCGATCTACAGCTCGGCGATCGCACTCCAGCTGAGACGCGGCCGAACGGAAATCGACTGTGGTTGCGGTGGGTTCGGAGCGGATCAGGGAATTCGGCCGAGCCTTCTCGGCCGGAATGCGGCGCTCATGGCCGCCGCTTTGTGGGCCTTGCAGCCGGTTTCGGTCGCGACGTTCGGTCCGGCGGTGCTCGCGTTGAGCGCCGTCGCCGGGTTGGTCCTGGTGCTTCTCTACGCCGCGGCGGACCAGCTGCTGGCAAACGGCGCACGCTTCCGGGTTTCCGATGCCTGACGCGCTCTTGATCTCCAACCTCTTGCTCTGGTGCCTGGTGGTGGGTCTCGCCGCGGCCGTCGTGGCGTTGGCGCGGCAAGTCGGCGTCCTGCACGAGCGGATCGCTCCGGCCGGCGCGCTCTCGCTCCAAGGTGGGCTCGAAGTCGGCGAGCGCGCGCCCGAGCTCGTCCTCCCGACGCTCGCGGGCGACGACATCCGAGTCGGCGGCACCTCCGCGGACCATCGAAGCACCCTGCTCTTCTTCCTCTCCCCGACCTGCCCCGTTTGCGACACGCTGCTGCCGATCCTTCGCTCGGTCGCGAAAAGCGAGCGAGGGTGGCTTCAGGTCGTGCTCGCGAGTGACGGGGAACCGGCCGAACATCGGAGCTTCAGCGAACGCCAGGAGCTTCAAGCGTTTCCGTACGTGTTGTCCCGCGACCTCGGTATGCGTTTCCACGTGGCGAAGCTCCCGTACGCGGCGCTGATCGACGAGGGTGGCGTGCTGCGAGCCAAAGGCCTCATCAATTCCCGCGAGCATCTCGAGAGTTTGTTCGAAGCGATGGAGCGCGGTGTCGCGTCGGTGTCGGAATATCTCTCGGAACGCGACGACCTTCGGGTGGCATAGGAGAACCGATGACCCACAGAGCTGGCTTCCCGGATGGATGGATCGAGACCGTGGCACGGGGAATCGCCCGGCGCAGCTCGCGGCGGAGCTTTCTGTCGTGGCTCGGCACGACACTCGTCGGGGGCGCCGTGCTTCCGACCCTCCCGGTCGCCCGGGCGAGCGCTGAGGGCGCCGATCCCGGAGACCCCAAAGCCTGCGACTACTGGCGCTATTGCGGAATCGACGGATTCCTCTGCAGCTGCTGCGGCGGTACGGAATCTGCGTGCCCGCCGGGCACCGAACCTTCGGCCATCACTTGGGTCGGAACGTGCTTGAACCCCGGGGACGGTCAGTCCTACGTGATCTCCTACAACGACTGCTGCGGCAAATCGAGCTGTGGGCGCTGCTTCTGCAACACGAACGAGCGCGAGACGCCGATCTACCAGCCCGGCAAGAACAACGACATCAACTGGTGCTTCGGGACGACGACCAACGTCTACCACTGCTCCGTCGCCGTGATCGTCGGTGTGGCCGAGGACGCGTAATCAAGCTCCATCGACCGGTTTTCGCCGGCGTGCTGGCGATGCTTCTCGCCGGCTCGGCGAGTGCGGGCTCTCCCCGGATCGATTTCCTGATCCACTGCTCGGGCTGTCACTTGCCGAGCGGCCGCGGTCAGGAAGGGTCCGTCCCCGACCTGACCGCGTTCATGGGCCGTTTCGCCGCCCTGCCGGCGGGCCGGGCGTTTTTGGTTCAGGTCCCCGGATCGTCCCAGTCCCCGCTCTCCAACGCCGAGACCGCGGCGCTCCTCAATTGGATGCTCGAGGAGTTCGCGCGTTCGGACGCCGAGCCGTTCAGCGAGGAAGAGGTGGCCCGCTACCGGGCCGTCAAAATGCTCGACGTACAGGAGCGCCGGGCGGAACTGCTCGAAGCCATCGGAGAAAGCAACCCGGGCTACAACCGGTAGCCACGGCTACAAGATCCGGATCTCCTGGCCACCGCCCTTCAAGCGAATATCCGAAAACGCCGCACGCGCTGTCCGGTGTTGGAAGCTGCTCACACAGATCAACCAGATCGCGCGGATCGCGCCGGGGTGGTGCCCGAGCGCTTCCTCACAGTCGGCGAGCACGCGGCGCCGCTCCTCGCACCACGTTCCGAGATCAGCAACGCCGCTGCGCACACACCAATGCACTTCTCGGTAGTTCCAACTCCGAACCGGGCAACCGAAATGGTGCCCGGTGGGCAGACTCGAACTGAAGAACCACGTGAGATCGCGCCCGTTCTCGAATTCGCACGCGATCGACACGTAGTCGTGCGTCGCCACGCGGTCTTCGGCCACGTCGCTCGGGAATTCGTCCACGCGCCAACGCCAGGACAGCTCCGCGTCGTCGGTCAGCGGAAATGAAACCGGTCGGCGGATGATGCCCTGATCGTTCTCGGAGTGGACGCGGATCGTCGGCCGCTCTTCGGAAGTGTCCGCCCGGTAGATGTCCGCGTGGCCGGTTTCGAACAGGTACTGCCAGCCCTCGGGCACTGGGACCGGGTCAGCGAGGCGCGCGGCCTCCGCTCGAAGCGGCTCATGATCGAGCTCGCGCGCGAGGGCCACCACCGCCGCGGTCGGTTCGGCGGACCACACCAAGACGGTCACGTCGATCCCGCCACCCAGGCCTTCGTACGCGCTCTCCGGTGACGCCAAGACCCCGCGTTCGTTCGCCCAGAAGCCGTGGAGGAGGCTCAGAAACAAGCGACCCGACCCTTCGACGCGCCGGCTGGTGGTGTCCTGCGACGGGTTCCAGATCTGGCCTTCGGGACCGATTCGACCCCACAAGTGGTGCTTCGCGCCCGCCCACATCGGACGACCGCGGTGGGTCCACGTGACGCGGCCGCCGGCCAGGAGAGTGATCCACTGGCCGGGTACGAGAGAGATTCCGGAGTCCGTCCAGGGCGGCACCGATCCGGGGAGGTGAAGGCGCTTGACGCAGAGGAGGTCGGCTCCGGGCAGTGCCCGGGGAGCCACACCGAAGAGACTCTCCTCGGGCGGACTAGGCGCCGACAAAGTTCGGCTTGCGCCGTTCCGCCGTCGCCTGAACGCCCTCTTTGTGATCTTGGGTCGACCACAAGCGGTTCTGTTCGGCTTTTTCGCGATCGGTGGCCCGACGGATGTCCTCCGCGAGATCACCGCGGAGGGTCTCTCGGATGGAGTCCACGGCGAGCGGTGCGGAGATCGCGATCTCCGTCGCGAAGGCCATCGCTTCATCGCGGATCTGGTCGGCAGCCACCAGGCGGTCGCAAAGCCCCATGGCTGCCGCCTCGTCTCCCTTCACACGTCGGCCGGTGTACAGGAGATCCATCGCGTGCTGCTGACCGACGAGGCGCGGGAGCGTCACGCTGAGACCGAACCCATGGTGGAAGCCCAAGCGCGCGAAGTTCGCGGCGAAGCGCGATTCGGGAGAAGCGATCCGAAAATCGGGCATCAGCGCCAAGCCGAGCCCACCGCCGATCGCGGCCCCGTTGATCGCCGCCACCACCGGTGTGCGCGTGCTGAACAGGCGCACCGCCTCGTCGTACAGGTGGCGACCGGAGTCGTCCTCGACGCCGCGATCCTTGGACGCGAAGTTCGCTCCAGCGCAGAAGTTCTTTCCCTCCGCGCACAGGACGATCGCGCGACACCCGGGTTCCCCGTCGAGACCCTCAAACGCCGTCGCTAGGTCGGCGATCATCTGCTTGTCGAAAAAGTTGTGCGGTCCGCGGCGAATTTCGGCGGTGGCCACGAAGTCGTCGTTCAGCGTCACAGCGATGTCCCCGAAGACGCCGTATTCCCTACTCATCCCTAAACCTCCCCTCGAAGTCTCTAGAACGTGTCGCAGCTGTTCGGCGTACCGTCTTTGAGGCCGCGGCGCAGCCACTCGACGCGTTGTTCCGACGAGCCGTGGGTGAAACCTTCGGGCTGGACGCGGCCCGTCGTCTTCTGCTGAATCCGATCGTCGCCAATCGCGGCGGCGGCCGTCAGTCCTTCTTCGATGTCGCCCGGCTCGAGGATGCCCTTGCGCGCCGCCGCGGCTCCCCATACGCCGGCGAGGCAATCCGCTTGGAGCTCCATCCGCACCGACAGCTGGTTGGCGTTGCGGGGGTTCGCTTTTTGAGCCTGGCGGACCTGAGGTTCGATTCCGGAGACTTTTTGCAGGTGGTGACCGATTTCGTGGGCCAACACGTACGCCTGAGCGAAATCGCCGGGTGCCCCGAAGCGCCGGTGCAAATCGTCGTAGAAGTCGAGGTCGATGTAGACCTTCTCGTCGGCCGGGCAGTAGAAGGGGCCCATTTGCGCGGCGGCGAATCCACAGCCCGATCGGACCGCGTCGCGGAACAACACCAGCTTTGCGTCGCGGTAGTTCGGGTAGACCTCTCCCCACATTTCCTGGATGTCGTCGAGGACGAACGAAACAAAGTCGACCATGCGCTCTTCGTCCGGCGATCCCGCCGTGGCCCCCGGCGACACCCCGGTGCCGGGAAAACTCGGTCCGGAGCCGCTCGGGAACTGCGGTGCCGCGACGTCCGGCAAGCGCGGGATCTGCAGACCTTCGGGAAAGCCGGCGCCACCCGGGCTCCCCGCTCCCCCGCCGAAGATGTTTCCTCGGAAAAGGAAGAACAGGATCAGCATGATGATGATGCTGCCCAGGCTGAGCTTGGGCCGGGCGCGCATCCCGCCGCCACCTCCGCCGCCGCGCCCCATCGGGAACGGAAACGGGAATTGCATGCGGCCGCGACCGCCGGTTTCCGCGCGGCGGTCTTCCAGGTTCTCGCTTCGGCGTCGGCCGGGTTTCCAGCGCATAGGGGGCTCCTTCGAACGGGGAGGCAAGGTAGCCCATCGAAGTCGGTGCGGAGCCCTGGGTTAGTTCTGGCGCTCTGCCTTCTTCCGGCGCTGACGCCGCCGATGGCGTTGTTTATTCAGGTGTTTCTTTCTCTTTTGCTTGCTCTTGCTGCTCGCCAAGGCGGCACTCCTCAGGTCGTTTTCAGGGCGTCCGAGGGTAGGAGGCGGGCCTCAGCGCCGCCAGCTGATCTTTCGGAGTTCGTGCTTCCGAGTCCGCCGGTAGAGCCACACGCCGAGCCCCACGAGCAGAGCGATCTTGAGCAACGCGACGAGTCCGAGGATCGCGCTAGCGGGCATGTCGGGGAGCGTAGGGCGAGCCAACGCCCGCCGCGAGGCGGGTGTGATGGTCGTCACCGCGGTCTCC
This sequence comes from Myxococcota bacterium, assembly GCA_965223705.1. Classification (GTDB taxonomy): domain Bacteria; phylum Myxococcota_A; class UBA9160; order UBA9160; family UBA6930; genus UBA6930. The sequence continues at coordinate 3,125,494 of OZ245015.1, forward strand.
CGGGGTTGTTCCGACCCACCTGTTGCAACCCTCGATGAGGAGCGCCATGCAAGCCCCCGAAGTCCTCCATGCGCCCTCCCCTGCGGGATCCCTGGCGCCGCTTCGCGGTGGACTGGCTCGGCGACCTGACGCGAAGCGCGACGGTCCCGCCAACGGAAAATCCGACGCGCCGCGACTTCGAGCGGTCGAAACGCCCGTCCTTCCGAACCGCTACCGGACGGAGCGCTCGGGAAACGTCGGGTTCATTCGTTGCACCGAGGCGCCGACCCTCCGGGTGCGCGTCGAGCGCGACCGCTCGGTCCCCGCCGCCCAAGCGCGGTCGGCGAGTCCCGGAACGATCTTCCTCGACGGCGCGGCGCAGGGGGAGCCCTTCGCCGACCCGGCGCGCGCGGTCTACAACCTCGACCACCACGAGGGTTGCGTGCGCGCTTTTACGTTGGCGACGTGCGAGCAGGCCATGGTGCTCGTCCGCAAGCGCCTGGATCTCGCGCGGCGCGACTGGACGCTGCACGCGAACGATGCGGACCTCGATGCGGTCCTCGCGATTTGGGTGTTGCTCAACCACTTGCGTCTCGCGGAAGACCCGGCTCTCCGGGCGGCGATCCTCCCGCTCCTGCGTCTGGAGGGCGCGATCGACGCTTGGGGACTCGAGTGCCGAGATCTCTGCGGGTTGTCGGAAGACGACATGGCTCGCGCCGACCGGCAGATGTCGACCCTTCGCCGGCGCGAGATCGACGCGAAGTCCAGTGGGCGATGGGACAAGGTGGACCTCGCTTCCTTCATCGCCGATCGATTGCGGGAGATTGATCGAATGGTCTACCGGGCCGCGGACTTTGAGGACGCGGTCGACGTCCGAGAGCTCGCGCGCTGCGAGCTCACGGGCGGTTCCGTCGCGGTGGTATGTCGCGCGAGCACGGGGATCTACGAAGTCGAACGCGAGTTGCGCCGCTATCACGGAGACCGTCTCGGTTTGATCGTCCTCCAGAAGGACAAGCGGAACTACAGCATCCGCCAAGTGGATCCGTGCCTTCCGGTGGGGTTGGATCGCGTCTACGACCGTCTGAATCTCGTCGACGCGCGTTCCGGTGGAGCCGCGAGCGCCGATCGCTGGGGCGGGTCCACGGATATTGGAGGATCGCCGCGCGAAAACGGCACGGCGCTTTCGCCGCGCGAGATCGCGTTGGCCTGCCGCGACGCCCACCGGCGCACCTTGGCGACGCGCCTGTCCGCGTTCGCCCGCAGCTTCGTCGCGCCGGCGGTGCTCCTCCCCGCGGTATGGCTCCTCGCTGAGTTCGCGTCTGCGTCCGTCCGACATCCGCTCGCGTTCTTGCTCGGCGCCTTCTTGTTCGCTCTCTCTGGCGGCGGGCTTCTCATCGCCGGCCATCGCCGGCCGGGCCTCTACGGACTCCGATCGCCCCACCGAACCGAGGGGCTTCTCATGGTCCCGCTGGCAGGCGCCATGGGCGCGGCGCTTGCGCTGCAGACGGATTTCGCTGCGGCGACCCCTTGGCCCACATGGCCCGTTGCGCTGGGCGTAGCCCTCGGGTTGTTCGGATGGGAATGCCTGTTTCGCGGGCTCGTGCACGGAACCCTGGCGTACGCGCACCACATTCAGGTACCGGGCGGACGCCGGTTCATCTCCGGGCCGATGTGTGGATCCGCCGCGCTATCCGCGTCGCTCGCTACGGTGTTGGTCACCGCGCTCGGTCTGGCGCCCGCCCTGCCGACTCTCGGCGTCACCTTGCTGATGGGCCTCGTCGCGGGCTACGCGCGCGAGCGAAGCGGCAGTGTCCTGGTCGCCGGTTTGTGTAGCGTCGCCGCCGGAATTTCCTTCGCGGCCGGTCGCTTTTTGACCTTCGCCGGTTAGGGCGTTCGCCTAGGCGTCCGGCTCGCCCGGAGCGTCGCACGGGCACGACTCGCACAGACGTCGGTTCATTCGGTGGGACGCGATCAAACCGACGGCTCCGATCGCCATGACGATCCTGCCCTGGGCGCTCTCTTCTCCGATGGTGAACCCGAGAAGCACGACGCCGATGCCACAGGCGAACGCGGCGGCGATTCGCAGCAAGCCGTGCCGCTTGAGACCCCACAGCGCAGAAAGCAGCGCAATCACGACTGCGGCGCCGATGAAGGCGTATTCCACGCCCTCGGAGGCCAGGACCTGCAAGCCGACGAACGGCAGGATGCCCACGACAATGGGCAGGAGCAGGCAATGGATCGCGCACGCCGCGCTGAGCCACGCCCCCACCCGATCACTCCATGCACCCGTCCGCTCGAATTGCATCCGATTCGGTGTACGCCAGATGCCGGCCGGTGGCAATCACGGTGCACACCAGATGCCGGCGGGTGGCAATCAGACCGCTTCGTCGAGGGCGACGCCCCCCCGTTCGAGTGCCGCGAGATACGTCGCGCGATCGACATTGCCGCCGGATAGGACGAGGCCGACCTGCTTCCCTCGCATTCGCTCTTTCTCACCGAAGAGTGCCGCCAACGGGGCAGCGCCGGCCCCTTCCGCGATGTTGTGGGTGTCGCGGAAATAGCTCGCCATCGCGAGCTCGATGGCGGCGTCGGTAACCGCAACGACGCGGGAAGCGCCGGCGAGGATCACCTCGAGCGCGTCGGGGTGAGGAACACGCACCGCGAGCCCGTCGGCGAGCGTGTCGGGAAGCCCGGTCTCGACCGGCTTCCCCGCGTCAAAGGAGAGCGCGTAAGCGGGGGCGCCGTCCGCGACCACGCCGATCACTTCGGTGCGGAGCCCGAGGGCTTCTCGCGCCGCGAGGACGGAGCAGATCCCTGAGCCGAGACCGATCGGAACATAGATTGCGTCGAGTGTGGGCGCGTCGGCGAACAACTCCATCGCGTAGCTCGCGACGCCGGAGAGTAGAGCCGCGTCGTAGGAGGGTACGAGGTGACCGCCGCTCCCGTCGGCGAGCTCACGGGCGTGGTCGTAGGCCTCCTGAAAATCGGCACCGAACTCGACGAGCTCCGCTCCGAACGCGCGCATCGCCGCATTCTTTTCGGGGTTGTTACCGTGCGGAACGACGATCCTGGCGCGGAGCCCGACGCGCCCCGCCGCCCAGGCGATGCTTTGACCGTGGTTGCCGCGGGTCGCGGCAACCACGGTCGAGACCTCCGGGTGTTCCCTGCGGAGCGACTCGAGGTACAGGAGGCCGCCACGGACTTTGAACGCTCCAATCGGCGTGTGGTTTTCGTGCTTCACGAAAACGGCGCACCCGCAGCGTTCGGAAAGCAACGGCCAGTTGCGGGTCGGCGTCGTGCCCATGACGTCTGCGACGCGCCCCGCCGCTCGTTCGAGTGTCGGCCTGTCGGGAAGTCCGCGCAATGACATGCGCGGACGGTACCCGCTCTAGAGACTCGGCGCCGCGTCGGCGGGGTCGCGAAACCGCCCCGGTACGACCCAGCCGCGGAACCGGTAGGAGAGGATGAGGACGATCATCCGGAGCCCGAGACGAAACGCGACCCAGTGGTTGCCGGTGACCGACGAGCTTCCGATTCGCTTCGTGTAATTGACCGGCACCTGCACGATCTTCATGCGCTTCAAAATGCTGAGCACCATCATCTCGGGACCGAAGAACGAACCGTTGACCGTGAAATACGGTTCGATCCTTTCGAGGGCTTCGCGCCGGACGCAACGCATGGTGCAGCCGACGTCGGTCAGCGATGTCGTGTTGAACAACACTTCCATCAGCTTCGCTACCGCGTAGTTCCCCCACTTGAGGAAGAGGCCCATGTTGGCCCCTTCCCAAATGAGTTCCTTGACGGTGCGGCTTCCGTAGACGACTTCGAAGTCTTCGGCGAACGCCAGGAGCTTGCGCGTATCGCGCCCCCGGAACGTGCCGTCTGGCTCGGAAACGATGATGTAGTCCCCGGTCGCCTCCCGGAAGCCGCGCCGGATCGCCGCCCCGTAGCCCTGAATCGGCTCGAGCACTTCGCGGGCGCTGGTGTGCGCGACTTCCTCGCTCGTACCCGGCGCGGCGTTGTTGTTGATGACGATGATCTCGTCGATCAGACCCGTCGCTTCAAATTCCTCGATCGACGCCCGGATCGATTCCTTCTCGTTGTAGGTCGGCAGAATGAGCGACACGCGTTCGCCACACCACATCAGCACACCTCCGCGACAACGTACATCTGCGCTGCCAAGGGCTTCCAGGGAGAATTGAGATAACTGCGCACGAGCCACGACCATTTCGGCAGCCGGCTCTTCATGGAAAACGGAAGCAATCCGGGGACGAGCCGCGTCACTTCGAAGCCCTGCTTCTCGAGGAGCAATCGGATCGTACAATCGTCAAACGCGGTGCGGTGGGTCGGATCGTCGAAGTAGTGCTCCCTGCACAGTCGATAGTTCGGCTGAAGCAAGATGAGGCGACCACCCCGCGCGAGCACGGTGCGAACGCGCGTGAGTAGGACATCGACTTGGTCGGCCTCGAGGTGCTCGAGGAAGTTGCTCGCAAAGCACAGATCGATGCTCCGCGGGGCCATTCCCGGAAGCCGCACCGCGTCCCCCACGAAGAACCGGACCGTCGGCTCCGCGTGACCCGCCATGCGCGGGTTCAGGTCGAAGGCAGAGCGCTCGGCCGCAGGAAACGCGTTGATGAAATCGCAGTAGCCCGCGCCGAGCTCGAGTACGCGCTCAGCGCCCGGCGCGTCTCGCGCGACATAGCGGGCGATCTCCTGCCAGACACCACCCCGCGACCGCAGCTCGGGATAGAGCCCCCAGTACGAGGCCGATTCACTCATCGGTAGCGATCCTTCACGGCGGCGACTTCCTCTTCGAGAAACGGGAAACGACCGGTGTAGGTGCGCTCGAACACCTGCAAGGCCTTGGCGATCCGAACCGGATCGCGCTGTGAGATGCGGAGGCTCGCGTCGAAATAGTCGAGCGAACGGCGAACGCGAGCACGGGCGTCTTCTCCCTCGGATTGCAACCCCCAAGCGAGGTAGGTCTCGGAAAGTCGACGGGCGGATGCCGGATCCGGCGCGATCGACATGGCGCGCTCGAGCTGCGCGACCTGTTCTTCGAAGCGGCGCCCTTCGAGCGCGCCGATGCGCGCTTGCAGGTAGTAGAGTCGCGCGAGATGGAGCTGTTCGGGAGTCCGGTAGGGCGTTTCAACGCGGCCCAATAGCCGCTCTCTTTCGAGTCCGCGCTCGATCAAGCTCCGCGCTTCCGCGAGAAGCTCGTGCCGCAGCGCGGGTTCCGCCCGGCGAGCCGAGCGGACATGGTGTTTGGCCAGAGCTTGAAGCGCCAACAACGACGGGGCGTCGAGGCTCGCCTCGTGTCGCCAAAGGGATTCGTTATCCCGCCACACGTCCTGCTGCACGAACGTCGCTGCGGCGGAGAAGAGGACGAAGAACGATGCGCACGCTGTGGTCGCCACCCGGAGGTGTCGATTCGCGGCACCCCACTCGAACAGGACCAAAACCAAAGCGCAGAGCAAGAAGAAGGAACCGAAGTAGATGTAGCGGTCGGCCACCCAGATCGAGACGTAGACGATGTTCAGGTACGGAATGAGTAGGACGAGGAATGCCAGTACGTAGAAAAGCAGGTCCCGACGGCGAAGCAGGCAAAACCCGAGGGCCAGAGCCCAAGCGACGAAGGATGCCGCCGCGAGCCATTTCTCGCCGCTGGCCAACGGAACTTCAACGTGTGGCCACCGGTAGAACACCGAAAGCTGATCCGGCCACACGATGTGCTTGAGGTATTCGAGCAACACGAGCGGCGTGAACTCCGCGACGCGGGCGAGATGACTGGGGTCGAGGGGGCCGGGGCCTCGCCAACCGATGACGCCGAAGGCTTCGATGACACCGCGGAACCACAAGAACGAAACCACGGAAACCGTCGCGTGGGGAACCAGCGGCAGCGCGCTCTTTGCGTAGTGGCGCAACGGACCGAAGGCTTGGGAAGGGGCCCGTTCTCCCGACAGGTAGGGTGCCAACCACCGGTGGAGCAGCAACACGGCGAAAAAGACGATCGCGCCCATTTTCGTGTGGATCGCGGCCAGGGTCGCTAGGAACGATGCGCTCCAGAACGCGACCCGCGCACGGCCGGTACGCTCGAGTTCGTGCGATTGAAAGAGCAGCGCCGCCAGCATGAACGCCGTCGACAGAAGGTCCTTGCGTCCCATCACCCAGCAGACGGCTTCGACGTGGATCGTCAACACGGAGAAGGCGGTACCGATGGCGACGGACGCAGCGAAGCGGCGCGTCAGCCGCAGGGCGACGAGGAACACCAGCGCGGCGTTCAGCGCGTTGAGTAGGACGTTCCCCAAGTGGTAGCCAAAGGGGTTCTCGAAGCCGAAGAGCCGCGCGTCCACGGCCCAAGACACGTCTCGCACGAGCAGGGGTTCTTCGCGCGGAAAGTAGTCGACGAAAATGGCTCGCAGGCTCGCCGCGAGGGATTCCTGGTTGTAGAGGTTCGGGTGGGCGAGGAGGATCGTGCGATCGTCGAAATCGACGAAGTCGAAATGGAGCGCCCGTGCGTAGAGCACGAAGCTCCACAACGCGAGGATCAGCGCGACGCCCAGCGCCGCCCCGAGGCCGCTTCGGCTGGGCTGATCTCGTTCGTCGTTCATCGGTGACCTGGGCCGTCTGCGGGGAGAGGCGTTCCCCTGGAATCGGCCTGTAGGCGCCCCCGCTGAAGACCGAGAAGCCGCCACTACCCCGAGGGGACATGATACGATCCGGAGCACGTAACCGAAGGGGAAGTGCTATGGGACGCCTACAGGACAAGGTCTGCATCATCACGGGGGCCGCCGGCGGCCAGGGCCAGGTCGCGGTCGATCTCTTCGCCCGCGAGGGCGCCAAGGTCCTCGCGAGCGACTGTCAGGAGAAAGGCGACAAGCAGATCGCGAAAACGGTCTCGGAGTTCCCGGACCGGGTCGCGTACGTCGACGCCGACGTCACGCGAGAAGAGGATCTCCAGCGCATCGTCAGCACCGCACTCGGGGAGTTTGGGCGCATCGACGTGCTTTACAACAACCACGGCGCCATGGTCGGCAGCCCGTTCTTCGAACACACCATGGAAGAGCTCGATCTCGTGCTCAATGTCAACGTGCGCGCCACGTTCCGGTTGACGCAGCTGGTCGCGGCGCAAATGGTGAAACAGGGCGACGGCGGTTCGATCATCAACAACAGCTCGACGGGTGGACTCGTCGGCTTTCAGGATATGTCCGGCTACGGCGCCTCCAAGGCCGGCGTCGCTCAGCTGGCGCGATCCCTGGCGAACGACCTGAAGGATTACGGAATCCGCGTCAACGCCGTGGCGCCGGGCGCGATCGATACGCCGATGCCTCACAAATACCTCGAGAAGTTCCCCGACCAGCGCGACGAAATCTGGAAGATGATCGAGCAGGCCCACCTGACCGGTCGCTTCGGTCGGCCCGAAGAAGTCGTCAACTTGGCGATCTTCTTGGCCAGCGACGAAGCTTCGTTCATGAACGGCGCGGTCATTCCCGTCGACGGCGGCTACACGGCCGTCTGAGCCGACGATCGCGGAGAGCGTCCTTTGGCGAATCGCCTCGAAGGCAAGGTGGGCATCGTCGTAGGCGCTGGCCAGACGCCCGGCGACACGATCGGCAACGGGCGCGCCACGGCGATCCTGTTCGCACGCGAAGGCGCCCGTGTACTCGCGATCGACCGAGACCGGGAAGCGGCCGAAGCGACCGTCGCAGCCATCGCTCTCGAAGGCGGACGCGCAGAGGCGTTTCAGGCGGACGCGACGCGAGAAGACGACTGCCTCGCAATGGTCGGGCGATGCGTCGACGTGTTCGGTCGCGTCGACATCCTGCACAACAACGTCGGCATCGGAGACGGAGACGCCGGGCCCGCGTCGGTTGCGCTCGAGGCTTGGGAGCGCATCATCGACGTCAACTTGAAGAGCGTCGCCCTGCCCTGCAAAGCGGTCTTGCCGGTCATGCGCGAGCAAGCAGGCGGTGTGATCACCAATATCTCGTCGATCGCCGCCGTCTGCTCGACCAGCATCATCGCCTACAAGACGTCGAAGGCCGGAGTGAACGCCTACACCCAATCGTTGGCCCTGGGGAACGCGCGGTTCGGCATCCGGGCGAACGTCATCATGCCGGGGCTGATGGATACACCGATGGCCATCGAAGGCCCCTCCCGCGCGCGGGGCATCGCGAAAGACGCATTTCGTGCGCAACGAGACGCACAAGTGCCCCTCGGAGCCAAGATGGGCACGGCGTGGGACATCGCGCACGCAGCGCTGTTCCTCTCTTCGGACGAAGCGCGCTTTATCACCGGCGTCGCCCTTCCGGTCGATGGGGGCCAGAGCGCACGCGTGGGCTAGGCTGTACGCGCTTTCACCAGGAGTAGACGCATGGATTTCGGTTTTTTCACGATGCCGTCCCACCCGCCGGAGCGCGACTTGTTGCAGGGAATGGAATGGGATCTTCAGAACCTCCGTTGGCTCGACGAACTCGGCTTCACCGAGGCCTGGATCGGTGAGCACCACACCGCGCCGTGGGAACCGAACCCGGCGCCGGACCTCCTGGTAGCGCAGGGTTTTCGCGAAACGAAGAATCTCCGGATCGGACCGGGCGGCTTCCTGCTCCCGTACCACCATCCGGGCGAACTGGCGAACCGCGCGTGCGTTCTCGACCACTTGTCGAAGGGCCGCTTCAATTTCGGGATCGCCGCGAGCGGCCTCCCCAGCGACTGGGCCATGTTCAACGTCGACGGCATGTCCGGCGAGAACCGCGACATGACGCGCGAAGCGCTGGAGATCATTCTCCGCTTATGGACGGAAGATGAACCCTTCGATCACAAGGGGAAGTACTGGAACGTCAGCAAGACGGACGGGATGTTCGGGTTGCTGCGACCGCATCTAAAGCCGGTCCAGTCTCCGCACCCTCCGATCGGGGTCGCCGGCCTCTCCCAGAAATCCGACACGCTGGCTCTGGCCGGTGAACGCGGCTTCATCCCGATGAGCCTCAACCTGAACCCAGCCTACGTGGCAGGCCACTGGGCCTCCGTCGCGGAGGGCGCCGACCGGGCGGGTCGGACGGCCCAGCGCTCGGACTGGCGGATGGTTCGCGAGATCTTCGTCGCCGAGACTGACGAGGAGGCGTGGGAGCTGTCGGTCAACGGCCCTATGGGTCGGATGATGAACGAGTACCTGTTGCCGCTTCTCGGCAACTTCGGCTTCCTCGAGTTCTTGAAGCACGATCCCGCCGTTCCGGATTCCGAAGTCGACGCGGCCTATTGCGCGAAGCACAACTGGTTGATCGGCTCGCCGCAAACGGTCATCGAGAAGACGGAAGCGATGTACGAGACCGTCGGCGGATTCGGCACCTTGTGCGTTTTCGGCTTCGACTATGTCGATCATGCGGAGGCCTGGCATCGGTCGCTCCAGATGATCATGGAAGAAGTCGCGCCGAAGCTGACCCACTTAGAGGCGAAGGCCGCCGCCTAGCGCAGCGTCGACACCGGAATGCCCGAGATCTACAAGCCCTCGGGCCGCGAGTTCTGGCAGCTCCTCAAAGAAACGTTCGCGGAGTGGCAGAAAGACCGCTGCCTCGAGCTCGGCGCGGCCTTGGCGTACTACACGCTGTTCTCCATCGCGCCGCTGCTTCTCATCACGATCGCGCTGACCGCGCTCTTCTTCGGCGAGAGACTCGCGAGCGGCGAACTGATGGCGAGTATCGAGCAAGCCGCCGGGGCCGAAGCCGCAAAGGCGATTCGCGGCATGGTGGAGCGCGCGAGCGCACCTCGGTCGGGAATCATCGCCACACTTTCCGGGCTGGTGATGACGCTCTTCGGCGCTTCCTCGGTGTTCGGCCAGCTCCAATCATCGTTGAACATCATCTGGGATGCGCCGCCGCGCACCGGGAAGGGCTTCACCGCGGTGCTGTGGGCGCGGCTGTCCTCTTTCTCGATGATTCTCGTGATCGGGTTCCTGCTGCTCGTCTCGCTCGCGATCGGCAGCGCCATCGGCGTGTTCTCCGCCACGCTCTCCTCGTGGATTCCGGGAGGCGACCTGCTCGCGCGCGGCATCGACGTCGCCGTCTCCTTCGCCACCACGACGCTGCTCTTCGCCATGATGTTCCGCATCTTGCCCGACATCCGGATTCCGTGGACCGACGTGTGGATCGGCGCCGCATTTACGAGCGTTTTGTTCGCGGTCGGTCGACTCGGGATCTCGTTCTACCTGGGTCACTCTTCGGCGTCTTCGGTGTACGGCGCGGCGAGCTCTCTGGTCGTGGTCCTCCTCTGGATCTACTACTCCTCGCAGCTTCTCTTCTTCGGTGCCGAGTTCACCCAGGTCTACGCGAGGCGCTTCGGGTCACTTCGCGGGTCCTCCGCAGGGGCGTCTGTGCAACCATAGGCGCCAGACGCAAGAGGAGACGTCATGAGCGGACGATTGAAGGACAAGGTCGCGATTATTACCGGGGGTGCCCGAGGACAGGGCGCGGCAGAAGGCGAGATCTTTGCGCGCGAAGGCGCGCGGGTGGTCTTGACGGATATTCTCGACGAAGCCGGCGAGAAACAAGCGGCGGCGATCGGCGGTCGCTACCTCCACCACGACGTCACGAGCGAGAGCGACTGGCAACGCGTGGTCGAAGAGGTCTTGTCGGCTCACGGAAGGGTCGACGTCCTGATCAACAACGCCGGCATCTTCCAAGCCGCCTCGCTCGAAGGAACGACGCTACCCGATTGGGAACGCATGATCGCGGTCAATCAGACCGGAGTCTTCCTCGGTATGCGAGCCGTGGCGCCGCCGATGAAGGAACAGCAGTCGGGATCGATCGTGAACATCTCGTCGGTCGCAGGCCTGGAGGGACAGCCGCAAACCATGGCCTACAGCGCGACGAAATGGGCCGTGCGCGGCATGACGAAAGTCGCCGCCGCGGAACTCGGGCGACACAACGTTCGCGTGAATTCGATCCATCCCGGGCTGATCGATACGGAGATGCTTCAGGAGATCCCGTGGATCAAGGCCGGCAAGAAGGATCGAATCGTGCGCGGTATCCCGATGCGGCGCGACGCGCGACCGGACGAAGTCGCGAACCTGGCGCTCTTCTTGGCTTCCGATGAATCTTCGTACTGCACCAGCAGCGAGTTCGTCGTCGATGGTGGCGTACACCGCTGACTACTCTCGGAACGTGACCTCATCCGAGAGGTTCAGGTCCATTCGAGGTGCCTGGGTCGGCTGGAGACAGCCGTCGTAGCTCTGCCCTCGCACGAGGGTCATCCCGAATTCGTCGATGGTGGCCTCGTGCGTCATCGTGCAGCGCGCGCTGCACGCGTGCATCGTCAAGACGCGGCGGTGGCCGTCAGTCGTGTTGCTTCCCGTCTTGTGCCACAGACGCGAGTGAAAGAACACGGCGTCTCCAGCGGCCACTTCGAGGGAGACGGCGTCGGGGTGTGCATCCGCGTCGGGAATCCCGTACGCCCGCGCATTCGTGAGCTCTTCGGGCATCGCGTGCTCGAGGACCGGTCCGCGGTGCGAACCGGGAACGACGGTCAGGCCCCCGTTCGCCGCGCTCGTGTCGTCGAGCGGAACCCAGATTCCGACGATGCGATCGTCGGGCCCGAACGGGAAGTAGTAGGCGTCCTGGTGGAACGGGTGGACACTCGGCACTCTCTTCGGCTTGTAGATGAACATCAGCAGGAACGCGAAGATGTCGGGCCCGATCAAACTCTCGGCGACATCGAGCACGCCGTCCGTCGTCAGGAACTCCCGGAACGTCGCGTCGAACCGATCGGGGTTCAGGATCTTCCACATCCCGTCCTCGATGTCGGCGGGCTCGGGTACCAGGCCTTTCGCCACGCGGATGTCGCGCATCAGCCGGCTTCGGGCGACGTCGGGCACGTCTCCGTGCACAACCTCGCGCGCCCGCGCGCGGTAGCGCTCGATCGCGTCTGAGGAGAGGACTCCCGGAACCACGATGTAGCCCTGTTCTCGATAGGTGGCGCGAAGCGACTCGTCCGTCATCGCTCCTCAAGGTAGGCCTATTTTTCCCTTGGGGCAGCGCCCTCGTTATAATTCGGCGAACCCGCAACCGAGGGAGCACTCATGGAACTCGCGAAGTTTGGCGATCGCATCGGCCACGTCGACCTGACCCAGGGAACGTGTGAAACACGTCCCGCACCGACGGAATGGGTCCGCCAGTACATCGGGGGACGCGGTCTGGGCGTGCGCTACGTCCTCGAAGCGGGAGCCGACGTCGATGCGTTCTCGCCGGAAAACCCGCTGTGCTTCATCAACGGTCCGCTGTCGGGGTCTGAGCTCAACATGAGCGGTCGCTGGGCGTGCGTAACGAAGTCGCCCCTCACAGGGACCGTGACCGACAGCCACCAAGGCGGCTGGACCGCGGCGCGGGTCCGCTGGGCGGGGTTTGACGGCTTGGTGTTTACCGGGCGCGCGGACGGGCCCGTGTACGCGTTCGTCGAGGACGGCGAAATCTCGCTGTGCGACGCGACGGACGTATGGGGCAAGGACATTCACGAGACCGTCGCATTCTTTCAGGAACGCTACGGCGAAAAAGATCTCTCGGTATGCGCCATCGGCCGGGCGGGAGAAACACGTTCGCGCTTCGCCGCTTGGGTCAATGAAGACGACCGCGCGTTCGGACGGGGCGGCACCGGCGCCGTCGGCGGAAGCAAGAACCTGAAGGCGATCGTGATTCGCGCGAAGCGCCAAAAGAGCCAGGTGGCGGACGAGCAAGCCTTCCGCGAGGTCCGCACGGCCGCACTCGACGCGATTCGCGACGAAGCACATATCACGAGCCCGAAGAAGGGCGGCCTCTCGGTGTACGGGACGAACGTCTTGATGAACGTTACGAACACCATCGGCGCCCTCGGCACGCGCAACAGTCAGCTGACATCCTTCGGAGACAAGGCGGAAGGCATCAGCGGCGAGTTCGTCACGGACAACCTGCTCACCGGGAATCCGACCTGCCACGCGTGTCCGGTGGCGTGCAAGAAGGAAGTCGAGATCAAAGAGGGCCCTCACAAGGGCCTCCGCATGGAGAGTATCGAGTACGAATCGGCCTGGGCCCTGGGCGCGAATTGCGACAACCCGGACATCGGATCGATCGCCAAGTTGATCGATCAGTGCAACGACTATGGTCTCGATCCGATCGAGCTCGGCGGTGTCTTCTCGGCGTTCATGGAAGCTACGGAAACCGGCCAGACCAACGGCGAGTCGCTCTCCTGGGGCGATCACGCGTCGATGGTCGCCATGACCGAGCGCATCGCGACACGCGACGGCATCGGCGACATCCTGGCCGAGGGCGCGACCCGGGTGGCCGAACACTTTGGCAACGCCGATCTCGCGATGGCGGTCAAAGGCCAGGCGATTCCCGCGTACGATCCGCGGGGCTTGAAAGGCATGGGGCTCGGCTACGCCACGAGCAACCGAGGTGCGTGTCATTTGCGCGGCTACACCGCTGCGGCAGAGCTCGGCGTCCTCGACATGGGTCTCGACCCGGTGGAGTGGCGTGGTAAGGGCGAACTGCTGAAGACCTTCCAGGACTTGGCCGCGTTCGCTGACAGCCTCGATCTTTGCAAGTTCAGTTCCTTCGCCGAAGATGCGGAGCTCTACGCGCGACAGTACGCAGTTGCCATGGGCGTCGACTTCTCAATGGATGACGTGATGACCGCCGGCGAGCGCATCTACAACCTCGAGCGGCACTACAACAATCTGGCGGGCTTCGGCGAGGGCTCGGACACCCTCCCCAAGCGTTTCACGGAAGAGCCGTCGACCTTCGGCGGTTCCAAAGGACACGTGGCGGAACTCGACGACATGCTCGGCGAATACTATGCCGCGCGCGGCTGGGAACGGGGTGTCGTGCCCGACGCGAAGCTCAAAGAGCTCGGTGTCGTGTAACGTTCGGACCCGTTAGCCGCCCGCCACCGCCGGGAAGAAATCGATGGCGTCCGTCTCGCGCAGTGGCGACGCGAGGCCCTTCGGTAAGTGCACGACGCCTCGCCCGTTCACGAAAACGTGGACGTAGCGCGAGAGCTTCCCGTCGTCATCGAGCATCAACGGAACGAGATCGGGAAACGTCGCGAGGACGCGCTCAAGGAGATCTCCAACGGTATCCCCGGGCTCGCACGGGATGTCCGCCGTCTTTCGACCGACGGCGTGCCGCAAGGTGGCGAAGAAGTTGACCTGCACAGCCGGAACATAGCGGCTACGCCGAGAGAGCTGCGGCTCCAGACGGCGCGTAGGGCTTCTGTGCGGCGAAGGTCTCGGCGGATGCCGCTTCCCACGCGCCGCGGAGCCCTGCGGGCGGCCGCCCCGCCAACAGCGAGCCGGGCTCAACCGAGTCGTAGTGATCTTCGAAGCTCTCGACACCGCGGGTTCCCAGGCGGCGCAGGATATGCCGCGGGGTGAGCTCCGACGGATGGGTGAGACCCGCCGCCGCGATGAGCTCGAGCGCCGCGTGGACGGTCTGCCGCTGATAGCGCGCCACACGGTCCGTCTTGTGGCCTACGTCGAGCCCGACCACGAGCTGTGGATCTTGAGTCGCCACCCCGACCGGACAGCGGTTGTTGTTGCAGTGGCGCGCCTGGATGCAACCGAGTGCGAGCATCATCGCCCTCGCCGAGTAACAGAAATCGGCTCCCAGGGACAACATCCGTACGATTCCGAAACCGGTGGCGATCTTCCCCGAGGCGACCAGTCGCACGCGTTCCCGCAAACCCGTTGCAACGAGCGCTTGGTGAACGAACACCAGCGCATCGGTGAGCGGCGTCCCCAAGCTGTTCGAGAACTCTGCAGGGGCCGCGCCGGTTCCACCCTCTGCGCCATCTACCGTGATGTAGTCGGGGTGGTGCCCTGTCTCCACCATCGCGCGGCACATCGCCATGAACTCGTGGCGTTCTCCGAGACACAGCTTGATCCCGATCGGCTTGCCGGACACCTGCCGGAGGGAACCGAGCCAGTGCATGAGCTCCCGCGGCGTCGCAAAGGTGGTGTGGGCGGGGGGTGAGAGAACATCTCGACCGAGGGGGACACCGCGTATCTCGGCGATCTCGGGCGTGATCTTCTCAGCCGGCAGGATGCCGCCATGGCCGGGTTTCGCCCCTTGAGACAACTTGATCTCCACCATTTTCACGGGCTCCGTCGTCGCCCGGCTCGCGAAAGCATCGAGATCGAAACGCCCCTCGTCGTCGCGACAACCGAAGTAGCCCGTGCCGACCTGCCAGATCAGGTCGCCACCGTGTAGGTGGTGCGGGCTGATGCCACCCTCGCCTGTGCAGTGCGCGAACTTCCCCTCGGCCGCACCGCGATTGAGCGCTTCGATCGCGCGACTCGACAAGGCGCCGTAGCTCATGGCCGAAACATTGAGGAGTGACGCCGCGTAAGGAGCTTCGCAGGTGGACTCCCCCACCGTGACACGCGGAGGTTCGGCCGGGACTTTCGCCGGCGCGAGGGAGTGGTTGATCCATTCGTGACCCGGTTCGTAGACGTCACGCTGGGTCCCGAAGGGCAGCGTGTCTTGCGCCCCCTTTGCGCGCTGGTAGACGAGAGAACGTTCTTCGCGGTTGAAGGGACGGCCGTCGATGTTCGACTCGACGAAGTACTGCTGAATCTCGGGGCGAATCGCTTCCATCAAGTAGCGACCGCGACCGAGGAGCGGAAAGTTCCTCCGAACGGCTTTCTTCTTTTGGAGCATGTCTTCGAGCCCCAGCGCGATCACCGGGCCGAGGACGGCGAACCCCCAGAGTGCGGCCGGCCACAGCAACGCCAGCCCGGCGAGGGAGACTGTCAAAAACAACGAAAGCAGAAGAAACGCGCGACGCACCGACATGCGGACTACGTCGACGTCTCGCGGGACGCGCTTTACAGAACTCGGGCAGTCGTGCGACGCTAAACTGGCCGATTACGTGAAACCCCTGAGGATCTTGCGATGAACCGAGTAGCGCCCCGAGTCTTTTCACTGGGTCCGTGCACGTTGCAATCCGGTGTCACGCTGCCCGACGCACAGCTGACTTATGCCACGTACGGAACCCTGTCGGCGGAACGCGACAACGCGATCCTCCACCCGACTTGGTACGGAGGCAGGCATTGGGACGTCGAGTGGTTGTTCACGAAGGAAGGCATCGACCTCGACCGCTATTTCGTGGTCGTCCCCAACCTGTTCGGAAACGGGCAGTCTTCTTCCCCGAGCAACACGAACGCGCCGTGGAACGCCGGCCGCTTTCCTCTCGTAAGCCTCTACGACAACGTGCGGTTCCAACACCGCTTGCTGACCGAAGAACTCGAGATCTCGCGTCTCAAGCTCGTTCTCGGCTGGTCCATGGCGGCGATGCAGACTTTCCAGTGGGGCTGCCTCTACCCGGAAATGGTGGAGGCGATCGCTCCCACTTGCGGGGCCGCTCGGTGCTCTCCCCACAACGCGGTGATGCTCGGCGGGCTGCGAGCGGCGTTGACCGCGGATCGCGATTTCCAAGACGGCTGGTACAAGGAGCAGCCGGAGCGCGGCATTCGCGCGATGGCTCGGGTCTATGCGGGCTGGGGCACGAGCCAGGCGTTTTTCCGAGAAGGTGCCTACCGCGCGTTGGGCTTCGAGTCGGTCGAAGACTTCGTCGTGGGTCTGTGGGAAGCCTATCTCCTCTCCCACGACGCGAATGACTTGCTCGCGATGATGAACACGTGGGCCGACGGCGATATCAGCAACAACCCGGTCTTCGAAGGTGATTTCGATCGGGCTCTGGGCGCGATCGAAGCCCGCGCCATGGTGATGCCCGGGGAGACCGATTTGTACTTCCCCCCGGAAGACTCTGCGTACGAAGTCGCGCAGCATGCCCAACGCGGAACTGCGGCCCTTTCCTTCGATCTACGGACACTTCGCGGCAAGTTGGTTGAACCCGCCGGACATGGCGTTCTACCGAAAGGCGATTCGCGAACTCCTTTCGTAGGGAACTAGCTCGTCGAGAGGCGGGGTGTTAATCTCATCTCGAGAATTCTCGAGGAGAAGCCCTTTGGCCAGTGAGCGCGATGTCGACGCCGTTTTCAACTACCTGGATCCCGAAGGCAATCGACCGGCCTACTACCTCTATACGCCGAAGGACAGGCCGAAACCGCGGCGGCCCAAGACCAGCCCCCACGCGATGCGAGTGACCGACGCGCGTCGTGTTCGCGACACGCTGTCGCTCGATCGAGAAGGTGTCGAACTCACGCAGCAGGAGAGCCGCGTCCGCGACTTCTACGATCCGCAAGACGTCGTCGACACGTACTACCCCGAAGTCGAAGCACTCGTTCTGGAGAGCACCGGCGCGTCGCGCGTACTGGTGTTCGATCACAATGTGCGCTGTGGCCCGAAAGCCGAGGCGAAGCAGCCCGGTGTCAGCGCGCCGGTCACGTTCGTCCACAACGACTACACCGAGAGCTCCGGCCCGCAACGCGTCCGCGATCTCGTCGGCGGAGAGGAAGCGGAGCGCCTGCTCAGGCACCCCTTTGCCGTCGTCAACGTGTGGCGGCCCATCCACCACACGGTGCGGGACACGCCGCTTGCGGTGTGCGATGCCGAGTCCATCGAGCAAGACGACTTCATCCCGACCGACCTCGTCTACGCGGACCGAAAAGGCGAGATCTACTCGGTGCGCTACCAGGCACGACACCGCTGGTTTTTCGTGTCGGACATGGAGCCGACCGATGTCATGCTGCTCAAGTGCTACGACTCGGAAGCCGATCGCGCGCGATTCACGGCACACTCGGCTTTCGAGGATCCGACAGCGCCTCCCGACGCCGCGCCGCGCGAGAGCATTGAGGCCAGAACGCTGGTCTTCTACGCACCCGCCGCGTGATTCCCGTCCTCGTGCTCGGCGCGGGGCTCGGCATGATGCTGGTCGAGCGTCTCATCGGGGCCCGACGGTGGCCGGTCGTGCCGCACTGGTGGCCGCGCGCGCTCGCCCTGAACGGGGTCCAGGGAATCGCCGCGTTTGTCGGACCCTATGCCTGGGATCGTTGGTGGCCCCGCTCGGTCGAAGGACCGTTCGCATCCCTGGGACTCGTCGGTGAAGCGGTCGTCGGCTACTTGGCGATCACGTTCATCTACTACTGGTGGCACCGCACCCGGCACGCCGTTCCGTTCCTGTGGCGGTGGTTCCATCAGGTCCACCACAGTCCGGCTCGCATCGAGATCATCACGAGCTTCTACAAGCATCCGTTCGAGATCGTGACCAACGCCCTCCTCTCGAGCGCGATCCTCTACGTGCTCGTCGGCACGCGGCCCGAAGCCGCGGCCCTTGCGGTGATGGCGACGGGCCTCGCAGAGTTCTTCTACCACTGGAACGTCGCGACACCCCGCTGGCTCGGTTACTTCGTGCAGCGACCCGAGAGCCACTGCGTACACCACCAACGCGGGCTGCACGACAAGAACTACGCGGACTTGCCGATCTGGGACATGCTGTTCGGCACATTCCAGAATCCACGCGCGTGGACAGCGACCTGCGGACTCGGCATCGAGAACGAACTTCGTTTGGGTGACATGCTTCGCGGACGCCTCCTCGAGGACGCCCCCGGCGCGAACCCATGAGGTGGTGGCTTCTTCTCTTGCTCGGCTTGATCCAGATGGCGGCGGATCTCGCGGGTGTCGTGCCGCTGCGAGGGCTTGCGGCGAGTACGAACGCCTCGCCGGCACCGCGGGTCTTCTCGGCGCGGGACGGTCTCGAGACCTTTTCGACGCGATTCTTCTTGGAGTTCGATGCGGAGGGCGAGCGCGAAACCATGGCACTGACGCCCGAGCGCTACGCGCGCATACGCGGACCGTACAACCGGAGGAACGCGTACGGGGCGGCCGTCGCCTACGGCCCGATCCTCGCCGCTTCCGAGCGGACACGCGCGCTGTTTCGGGATATCTCCCGCTTCGCGCTGTGCGGTGATAGCCCACTCCTTCGAGAACTCGGGCTACCGACCGATCACCGCAACCTCACGGTTGTCTTGGAGCCCAAGGCCGGAACGCCCGCCGAGATCGACCGCCGGCTCGACCCGAGGTGCCTGTGATGGCGTCGTCGCTTTTTGAGGAAAACGGCTGGACCGGAGGTCAGTACAGCCTCTATCGCGCCGCGTTGGGTGTGTATCTGGCGATCCACTTCGCGGCGCTCCTGCCCTACGGCACGGAGCTCTTCTCCGATCGCGGGATGATCGAACACGCGACATCGAGTCCGTTCTTTCCGTGGTTTCCGAACCTTTGGTTTGCCTTCGATGCGCCCGGCGCCGTCTTCGCTCTGCTACTCCTCGCATGCGGGGCGAGCGTGTTACTCGCAGCGGGTTTCCGCGATCGCGTGGCCGCGCTCTTCGTCTGGTACGTCCTGGCCTGCACGTTCACGCGCAACCCCCTGATTTCGAATCCGAGCCTTCCGTTCATCGGGTGGCTGCTGCTGGCCCATAGTGCGCTGGCAGCACGCCCCTACGGCGCGTGGGACACGCGCGGGCGGGACGACCCCCGCGGCGATTTCAATCGGCCGCCAACGGCGTTCGCGGCGACCTGGGTCGTCATGGCGGCAGGCTATAGCTACAGCGGGATCACGAAGCTGGTGAGCCCGTCGTGGATCGACGGCTCCGCCGTCAGCTACGTGTTGAGCAATCCCTTGGCGCGACCGACAGCCTTGCGATCGTGGTTGCTCGAGCTTCCGGATGTCCTGCTCCGCCTCGCCACCTGGGGAGCACTCTTCGCCGAACTCCTCTTCCTGCCGCTGGCCCTCTTTGCGAGGACTCGCCCGATCATCTGGCTCGCCCTGTTGTCGATGCATCTAGGCCTCGCGCTCGTCATCGATTTCTTCGAGCTCTCGGTGGGCATGATGATCCTGCATCTCGCGACGTTCGACCCGCGCTGGCTCGCACCGCGGAGCGACGGACCGATGCGCCTGTTCTACGACGGCGATTGCGGGCTCTGTCACCGCGCCGTCCGCTTCGTGCTTTCCGAAGACCCGACGGGTCGGCAGTTCGTGTTCACATCCCTCGCGAGTCCGCTAGGTCAGCGTCTTCGGGACGGGTACGGGCCGGAGCCGTTGCCCGACAGCCTGATTCTCGAGAGCCAGGACGGGGAGCTGCAGTTCCGATCGAGCGCCGTCCTCGCCACGCTCGATCGACTGGGCGGACTGTGGCGCGTGGTCGGCTGGTGCTTCGCACCCATTCCCCGGGGCGTCCTCGATTTTCTCTACGACCGGATCGCCGAGACCCGCAAGCGGATCTTCCGCGAACCGTCCGACGCCTGTCCGGTGATCTCTCCCGAGCTCAGGCGACGTTTCGACGAAGGTGGCGAGCGGGGGTAATCCTTCGACGGTCGTGAGGCGTATCCTTCCGTAGGGGAAGTGGAGGAACCATGAAGAAGCCGACGCGCTCCGGAACCCTCGGTGTGCTCTCTGGCTACCTCATGGCCGTGCTCGCCATGGCCTGCGCACCGTCCGCGGCACCCGTCGGTACGGGTTCGTACGATCGCGCTGTGCCCATCGGGAAGTCTCCGTTCCCACGACCGGGCACGTTCAGCTACAGCTACACCGACGTGCGCCACAAAGACGACGGCTCGATCCTCGTCGACTTCGCGGTGACGAACGGCACCCACCGCGACTATTCCATGGTGGTCGCACGGGTCGGTCTTCGCGCCGCCGGCGCGAAGGGCATCAGCCAACGGGTCGCGGTCGGACCGATCCGCAAGGGCGACAACCGCCGGGCCGTCGCCCGCTTCAGCCCGATCGATTTCGAAATCGACGACGTCGAAATCGAGATCGTCGAAGCCACGAGTTGGTGATGCGGATCGAGTCTCTAGAAGCGATCGGCAAAGCCGCGAAAGGGCGTCGGTAACGCGCGAACCTGCGCGATGACCTCGGGCGTGAGCGAC
The DNA here is from genome assembly GCA_965223705.1 of Myxococcota bacterium. Lineage (GTDB taxonomy): Bacteria > Myxococcota_A > UBA9160 > UBA9160 > UBA6930 > UBA6930. Next base: position 3,146,325 of record OZ245015.1, read on the forward strand.
GGATCGGCATCGGGAGCCTGGGTCGGCATCAGCTGGTCGATGCGGCCGGAGAACCGCTCCCCCAGCGCCTTCGCGAGCTGATCATGGGTGGCAGTCACGGTAAAAAGGTCCAGCACGTCGTCGCTGACTTCCGCCGCCATGTCATCCCACGCACCGCGCTTCGACAACGCGTGGAGCTTCGCGCCCAGGTCGAGCAGATCGTGGATTTCGAGGACAGGCCAGTACGTCCTTGTCGATCCGTAGAACGCCACGCGGATGCGGGCGAATTCGCGGATTCTCGCGATGGTTTCTTCGTCCGGTCCGGTCGCGACAAAGCCACCGCCCGTGACGTGAAAGTGTTCGCGGGCTTGGCCGCCGTTTCTCCGTCCCGCGTCGAGCTCGGGGATCACGACTTCGTCGAGATAGCGCGTCGTGCAAAACGGATGGAGCTGGACGCCGTCGGCGACTTCGCCCGCCAAGCGCAGCATGCCCGGGCCCACCGCCGCGAGGGTGATCGGCACCATCGGAAGTCGCGTGGGCGGGGGCGAGAAATTCGGTGTCATCAGCGTGAAGCGATAGTGCTCGCCCTCGAACGCCAACGGCTCACCCGACTCCCAACACCGCCAAATCGCTCGAAGCGATTCGGCGTATTCACGAAGCCTCGGGGCCGGCGGACTCCACGGTACGGAGAAGCGACGTTCGTTGTGGCCTTTGACTTGTGGCCCCAGGCCCAGCACGAATCGTCCCCGCGACGCTTCTTGGAGATCGAACGCCGTGTTGGCCACCGCCATCGGACTGCGCGCGAAAGCGATGGCGATGCCGGTCCAGAGCTCGAGGGTGTCGGTATGTTCCGCCGCGATCGCGAGCGGCAAGAAGGGCTCGTGAGTGTTCTCCATCGTCACGAAGCCCGTGACCCCTTTTGTTTCCGCACGTCGCGCCGCGGCACCGACATCTCGAAGAGAGTGGCCGTACCAGCGCTCGAGAAGCTGCATCGCTTACCTTCGTATGGAGTGGGAGAGGGTCGCCGGAGCGCCAAGTGGGCTCACCGCGCTGGTGTCCGGCGCCGGCTTCATGCTCGAGTCGGGATTCGAGGCGTGGATCGAATGGAATCGGCGGGGCGGGTCAGAGCCCGCCCCTCTCCGCCGGTTCTAGTAGCGCGGTCCTCTTCGCGGACCGCCACCGCCGCCGCCGCGGCGCTCTTGCGCTTCGTTCACGCGAACGGTTCGCCCACCGAGATCCGTACCGTCGAGCGCGCGAATCGCGGACTCCGCTTCGCTCTCTTCTCCCATTTCGACGAAGCCAAAGCCGCGCGGGCGACCCGTCTCGCGATCCGAGATCAAGTTCACCGACGCGACGGTTCCGTGCGCTTCGAAGACGGTGCGAAGTTCGTCTTCGCTCGTACTAAAAGGGAGATTGCCAACGTAAAGCTTCTTGCCCAATGCATGTTCCTCGCCGCGTGTTCTTCATGTCTCAATCGGGGACGAACCCGCGGCAGCCAAGCCGCACACTCCGGCCTTTCCGGTGTGATGCAGCAGGCGTAGTCTACGTCTCCGGACGTTATGCGGCACATCGAAGAATGACAATCCCCGAAGGGCCAGCTCCGTGCCGATCCGAAACACTGTTTTGAGGAGAAGACCATGGCCGACCGAGCCGGTCGTCTGTTGGGACGCACCGCGTTAATTACCGGAGCGAGTCGGGGGATCGGCAAAGCCGTCGCCCTGGCCTATGCCGCCGAGGGAGCAGACCTGTTCTTGACGGCCACCCGCGAGAGCAATCTCGCCGAGGTCGCCGACGAGGCCGGCGCTCTCGGCGCCCGAGTAGAGCGTTTCGGCCTGGATGTGGCTGATCGTGCGGCGGTGGAACGCATGGTCGGAGCGGCCTTCGACGCTTTTTCCACCGTGGACCTCCTCGTCAACAATGCCGGGGTCTACAAGCCGGCTCGGTTCATCGACTACACACCCGAGCAATTCGATCGCATCCTGCAGGTCAACCTGTACGGCGCCTTCCACGTTCTCCAGCTCGTCGTCCGCCGCATGCTGACCCAGGGCGCGGGCACTGTGGTCAACGTGGCATCCACGGCCGGCAAGTGGGGATCGATGAACCAGAGTGCGTACAACGCATCGAAGCACGGGCTGGTCGGGTTGACGCGCTGCGTGGCACTCGAAACGGCTGCCGCTGGTTTGCGGATCAACGCGGTCTGCCCGGGGTTCGTCGAGACCGATCTCATGGAAGAGCTTCAGACTCACGCGGACATCGTCGGCGTTCCGGTGGATCAGTTTCGCGAGCTGGCGACCGCCCGCGTTCCGATGCGCCGCTTCATCGAACCCGAGGAAGTCGCGCGGGTGGCGCTCTTTCTCGGCTCCGACGATTCGGCGGGAATGACCGGACAGTCGGTGCTCCTCGACGGCGGGATGGTCCTCGTATGACCTCGGAGGAACGCCGTACGGTCCTCGTCGCAAACCGCGGTGAAGTGGCGATCCGCGTCATGCGCACCGCGCGAGAAATGGGCTTCCAGACGGCCGCCGTCTACGCGCAAGACGACGCGACCGCCCTTCACGTGCGCTGTGCAGACCGCGCCGAAGCCCTCCCCGGGCGCGGCGCGGCCGCGTACCTCGACGGAGAAGCGGTTCTCGCGGCCGCGAGTGCAGCAAGCTGCTCACTCCTGCACCCGGGCTACGGCTTCTTGTCGGAAAACGCGGCCTTCGCCGAGCGGTGCGATTCGAGCGGCGTGCGTTGGGTCGGACCGACGCCGGACAACCTGGCACTGTTCGGCGACAAGGCCCGTGCCCGAGCGCTCGCGCGCGAGCTCGCGTTGCCCGTGGCAACGGGTACCGAAGGCGCCACGGACCTCGCGGGCGCGACAGAGCTCTTCGACCGGGTCGGTGCCGTCGTGTTGAAAGCGATGGCGGGGGGCGGCGGCCGCGGGATCCGTGTGGTTTCCGACCGGGAAGACCTTGCTACCGCGTTTCGCAGCGCCGAGTCGGAAGCACTGGCGGCCTGTGGGGACGGAGCGCTCTACGCCGAGGGTTTCGTGCCGGAGGCGCGCCATGTGGAAGTGCAGGTCGCCGGCGACGGCGCGAACATCGCGGTCCTCGGCGAACGCGATTGCAGCGTCCAGCGCCGTCACCAAAAGATCATCGAGATGGCACCGTGTCCGTGGCTCGACGATCGTCTGCGCCGCGATTTATGGGAAGCGGCCGAGCGTTTGTGCGCGCGGGCGAACCTGCGATCGCTCGCCACCGTCGAGTTCCTGGTCGACCCGGCCGGCGCGTTCTTCTTCATCGAAGTCAACCCGCGACTCCAAGTCGAACACACGGTGACCGAAGAAGTGACCGGCCTCGACCTCGTCCGCCTCCAGTTCGAACTGGCCGACGGCGCGTCGGTCGAACGGCTGGGAAACGATCCGTTGTCATCGGGAAAAGTCGCGTTGCAGGCCCGAGTGAACACCGAGCGGATGGACGCGTCCGGTGGGGTTCAACCGACGGGTGGAATCCTGGGCGCCTTCGGAGCGCCGTCCGGGCCGGGGATTCGAGTCGACGGCTACGGCTATGCGGGCTACGCGACGAACCCCGCGTTCGATTCGCTCCTCGCCAAGGTCATTGCGACGGGTGACAGCCTCGAAACCGCGGCCGATCGGCTGTACCACGCGCTGTGTGAGTTTCGGATCGACGGTGTCGAAACGAACCTCGATTACCTGCGCAACGTGCTCCGCCATCCGACCTTTCGTTCGGGACGCGCACACACGGGCTTCCTCGCGGAAAACGCGGCTGCGCTGTGCGCTCCGGGCGACCATCCGGCGCGCTACTTCCGAGATGTCGCACCGGAACCGGTCTCCGCCGGGCGCGCCGGCGCCCGCGTCGACAGTGATGACCCGCTCGCCGTGCTCGCGCACGGCCAGGTGCGACCCCGGTCGGCGACGCTTCCGGTCGCGGAGGCATCGGACGACGCGGAGGTACTGCGCGCGCCGATGCAGGGGACGATCGTCAGCATCGACGTCGCGGTCGGAGACCGCGTCGCGCGCGGACAAGCGGTCCTCGTGATGGAGGCGATGAAGATGGAGCACCTGATCGAAGCGACGGCTTCGGGTCAAGTGCTCGACGTCGCCGTCGCGCCCGGTGACACCGTGTACGAAGGCCATCCCCTCCTCCGGCTCGAAGAAATGGCGGACCTCGGCGAAGTTCGAACAGCGGAAGAACAGGTCGACCTCGAGCACGTGCGACCGGACTTGGCCGAAGTCTTCGTGCGGCACGAAAAGGGTCTCGACCCGGCGCGCCCCGATGCCGTCGCCAGACGGCGGAAGACGGGTCAGCGGACCGCGCGGGAAAACCTCGCGGATCTCTGCGATGACGGGTCGTTCATCGAATACGGATCCCTGATGATCGCCGCGCAGCGGCGACGTCGCAGCGTCGAGGAACTCATCGAGCGCACCCCCGCGGACGGACTGATCGGAGGCGTCGGATGCATCAACCGCGAGTTGTTCGGTGAAGAGGCCTCGCGCTGTGTCGTGATGTCCTACGACTACACCGTCTTGGCGGGCACCCAGGGATGGCAGAACCATCGCAAGAAAGATCGCCTCTTCGAGCTCGCCGAGCAGTGGCGCGCGCCGCTCGTCCTCTTTACCGAGGGGGGCGGCGGTCGCCCCGGCGACACCGATGGTTTGAGCCTCGCGGGCCTCGACTGCCTGGCGTTCCAGTACTTCGCCAGGCTTTCGGGCTTGGCGCCGCTCGTCGCCATCAATTCCGGGCGCTGTTTTGCCGGGAACGCGGCGTTGCTCGGCTGCTGTGACGTCGTCATCGCCACGGAAAATTCGAGCATCGGCATGGGTGGGCCCGCGATGATCGAAGGCGGCGGTCTCGGCGTCTTCCATCCCGACGAAGTCGGGCCGATGAGCGTCCAGGCGCGCAACGGCGTCGTCGACATCCTCGTTGCGGACGAAGCGGAAGCCGTGGCCGCCGCGAAGCGGTACTTGGCCTTCTTCCAGGGCCCCCTGCCCTCGTGGGACTGCGCGGATCAACGCCACCTGCGCAACGCGATTCCGGAGAATCGCTTGCGCGTCTACGACGTGCGCGAGGTGATTCGCCTGCTCGCCGATACCGATTCTGTTCTCGAGCTCCGCCGGGGGTTTGGTGCGGGAATGATCACGAGCCTCGCGCGCATCGAAGGACGCGCCGTGGGCATCATCGCGAACAACCCGGGGCACCTGGCCGGGGCCATCGACAGCGACGGCGCGGACAAGGCCGCTCGCTTCATGCAGCTCTGCGATGCCTTCGACATCCCCCTCGTCTTCCTGTGCGACACCCCCGGGATGATGGTCGGACCGGAGATCGAGAAGACCGCCCTCGTCCGGCACTGCAGTCGGCTGTTCGTGACCGGTGCCAACCTGACCGTCCCTTTCTTTACGCTGATCTTGCGAAAGGGCTACGGGCTCGGTGCCCAGGCGATGGCCGGCGGCAGTTTCAAGGCGCCGGGCTTCACCGTGGCGTGGCCAACGGGTGAATTCGGGGGCATGGGGCTCGAGGGTGCGGTGAAACTGGGATACCGAAAGGAGCTCCTCGAGAAGACGGACCCCGAGGAGCGAAAAGCGCTCTTCGACGAGATGGTGGCCCGGATGTACGAACACGGAAAAGCCCTAAGTATGGCCACCGCCTTTGAAATCGACGACGTGATCGATCCCGCGGAGTCCCGGCGCTGGATCACCACGGGCCTGCAAGTGGCGCCCCCGGCGGGTCCCCGAGAGTCCAAGAAGCGGCCCTGTATCGACACCTGGTAACCTCCCGCCAGGAGGTTCCCTAATGTCGACAAACGTCAAGCGCATCATTCCCGCCTCGATGAAGGCTTACTACGAGTCCTACCACTTTGCCCCGGCGGTCATCGATGGAGACCACCTCCGCTGCTCGGGTGTGATCGGCACCGGAGCCGATGGCAAGTGCTCGAGCGATCCCGAAACCCAGTTCACCCAGGCGTTTGAGAGCCTTGGAGCGGTCCTCGCCGAAGCGGGCGTCGACGCGTCGGCCATTACGGAAATGACCACGTTCCATGTGGGGCTCCAAGAGCACATGGCGGCCTTCATGAAGGTGAAGGACCGCTTCATCGCGGATCCCTACCCCGCGTGGACAGCGATCGGCATCACGGAACTCGCGATCCCCGGCGGGCTCGTCGAAATCCGTGTCACAGCGCGAATGAACTGACGGAGATTTCCATGAATATTCCCAACGCGAACGACGACGTAACCGAGGACCTGTTGGTCCAATCGAAGGATCTGCCCTGGTCGACCATGGGCGAAGGAGTCTCGATCAAGATTCTGCGGGTCAGCGAGGAGACCGGGTTCTGGAGTTCCATGATTCGCATGGAGCCCGGCTCGCAGTTTGCGCCCCACAAGCACTTGGGTGCCGCGGAATTCTACGTGCTGAAGGGCGCCCTCGATTATCGCGGGGGTCGCGCCTCCGAAGGTTGCTACGGCTACGAACCTTTGGGGGCCGTGCACGAAGCCACCACCTGCGATGTCGAAACGATCATCACGTTCAACTCCTACGGACCGGTGGTGTTCTACGACGAGAACGGATCTGTCGTGCAGATCTTGAGCTACGAGACCGCGCGAGATCTCGCGGCCGGAGCCGCCTCGTCACTCACCGTTGAAAAGGAAAAGCCCGCCGCTTAGGTGGGGATGGAGGACCCTTTGAAAAGCACGCTTTGTCTGTTGGTTGCGTCCGCGCTCGCGGTAGGTACCTGGGCCGGCGCGGAAACCCCGGAGGAGAAGGGGCTCGCCATCATCGTCGAGGCCGACAAGCGAGACCTCGGCTGGGGCGACAGCGAATCCACCATGCGGATGGTGCTGCGCAACAAACAGGGGCAGGAAAGCACGCGACAGTTGCGCCAAGCGGCGCTCGAAGTTCCCGAGAAAGGCTTCGGGGATCGCGGTCTCACGATTTTCGATTCCCCGAAAGACGTGGAAGGCACGGCGTTGTTGTCCCACACCAAGGTGCTCGAGCCGGACGACCAATGGTTGTTTCTGCCGGCGCTGAAACGCGTCAAGCGCATCTCTTCCAAAAACAAGTCCGGGCCGTTCGTCGGGAGCGAGTTCGCGTACGAAGATCTCCTCTCTCAGGAAGTCGAGAAGTACACGTACAAGTGGCTCCGCGATGAAGCGTGCGGGGATCTCCAGTGTTTCGTCGTCGAGGCCTACCCCGAGTACGAGAATTCCGGCTACACGCGGCAGATCGTGTGGATCGACCAGACCGAGTACCGGGTGCAGCAGATCGATTTCTACGACCGCAAGGACTCGCGGCTGAAGACGCTGACGTACCACGGGTACAATGAATATCTCGGTCAGTACTGGCGGCCTTCCGAACTTCGCATGGTCAACCACCAAACCGGCAAGAGCACCGATCTGTTCTTTGACGACTGGAAGTTCCAGACGGGCCAGCAAGAAGCGAAGTTCACGCCGGCAAGGCTCAAGCGAGCCCGTTGAGGCCTGCAGTCCATAGCGTCTTGGCGTTCGCCCTGCTTTTCGCGGGGCGGAGCGCCGAAGCTGCGTTCCCGTTCGACTGGGGCCTCACCGGCGAGATCAGCGCCGAGGTTCGCTCGTTCCCGAGAGAGCCCCTCTACGACGAGCAAGAGCGAGCGGTCGCGTCGCCCTCCATCCACCTGGAACTCGAGCTCCTCGGCGAGTGGAACGACGGACTCGACCGAGTGACGTTTGTCCCCTACGCGCGCTGGGACGCCCACGACGACCACCGATCGCACTTCGACATTCGAGAACTGCACTGGATCCACCAGGAGGAGAACTGGTCGTTTCTGCTCGGCGTGGGCAAGGTGTTCTGGGGCGTCGCCGAATCGCGTCACCTGGTGGACATCATCAACCAGACCGACGTCGTGGAAGATATCGACGAAGAGGACAAGCTCGGTCAGCCGATGCTGAATGTCACCTTCCTCCGCGACTGGGGCGCGATCGATGTGTTCCTGCTGCCCTACTTTCGCGAGCGGGAGTTCCCGGACGAAGATGCGCGTTTGCGCGGGCCCTTCGCCGTCCGCGGAGATGCGGAATACGACTCGGATCTCGAAGAGTGGCATCCGGATTGGGCCGTGCGCTGGTCCCATACCCTGGGCGAGTTCGACCTCGGCCTGTCCTATTTTCGCGGCACCAGCCGCGAGCCGATTTTCGAGCCGCGTTTCGGTGGCTCACCGGGCGATTTCACGCTGCGTCCTCGCTACGAAGTGATCGATCAAATCGGCTTCGACGGGCAGTGGACGCACGAAGCTTGGCTGTGGAAGTTCGAAGGTATCGTCAGACACGGCCACGCCGATACGTTCAGCGCTTTCGTCGCCGGGTTCGAATACACCCTGTTCCAGATCGCGGGGACGGACGGAGACCTCGGGCTTCTCGTGGAATACCTCTACGATGGCCGGCCTCGAGATCCGAGCGAGGCGCCGATCACCCGAGCAGAGCACGACGTCTTCGCCGGGTTCCGCTGGGCAGCGAACAATGTGTCGGACACCCAACTCTTGGGCGGCGCCATCGTCGACACGCGAACCGGTGAAACCTTCGCGATCCTGGAAGCGGCCCACCGTTTGGGCGACAGCTGGCTCTTCGAAGTCGAAGTGCGCTGGCTGTTCGACGTCGAGCGCGACAGCCTAGCCATTGGCTTCGCCCGCGATAGCTTCGTCTCCGCGCGACTGACTTGGCATTTCTAGTGGAGGGCGACCTCGCCGGCCGCATCGCCCTCGTGACGGGTGGAGGACGCGGCATCGGTCGCGCCATCTCGGTGGCCCTCGCCGAGCGCGGCGCCTGGGTCGCGGTGAACTACCGGCGAGATCGAGGCGCTGCCGAAGAGACCGTTCAGTCCATCCGCGACGCCGGGGGCGTGGGTGGTGCGTACGCAGCGCCTGTCGACGACGCCGACTCGGTGGCGACAATGCTCGCCGCGATTCGAGACGACCGCGGCCCTGTCGACTTGCTCGTCAACAACGCCGGCATCGCGAGCCGGGGCCACAGCGTCGAGCAAACCGATCCCGAAGAGCTCTTGCGCGTCATCCGCGTTCACGCGCTCGCCCCCCACCACATTTGCCAGCTGGTCCTTCCGGAGATGAAGAAACGGCCCCGCGGTGACATCATCATGATCTCGAGTGTCGCTACCCTGGGCAACGCAGCCGGGGGCGCTCCTTACAACATGGGCAAGGCCGCGATGGAATCACTCGCACTGACCCTCGCTCGCGAGGTGCGCCAACACGGGATTCACGTCAATATCGTTGCACCCGGAATCGTCGAGACCGATATGGGAGATCGGTTAATTCAGGCGGTATGCGGTGTTGAATCGATCCAAGAAATCGCGAAAGACATGCCTTTCGGTCGCATCTGTCAGCCCGAGGACGTCGCCCACGCCGTGTGCTTTCTCGTATCCGAAGGCGCCGCATACATCACCGGGGAAAAGATCAACGTATGGGGCGGCGGCGAGCGGGTGAGCGGCATGGTTCCCTGAGGAGCTCGAAATGACGATTGCGATCAACGGCATTGCCCACGTCCAACTCACGGTCCGCGATCCGGACGCCTGCCTTCCTTTTTGGGAGAAGCTGCTTCACTTCTTCGAAATGAAGACACTGTTGCGCGGCGACGACTCGATCTACTGCATCGGCGGGCGCACCGGCATCCTCGTACGCGGTGCTCCGGAAGACAAACGCGACCGAGCCTTCGACCAAGACCGGCCCGGCTTGCATCACATCTGCTTTCGAGCGCGCAGCGTCGAAGACGTCGATTCCGTGCACGAATTCGCGGTCAAGGAGCTCGGTGCGAATATCATCCATGCCGCCGAAGACGGTTCGCAGTTCGCTCCCGGCTACTACTCGGTCTTGTTCGAAGACCCGGACGGGTTGCGCATCGAAGTGAATCATGTGCCCGGACGCGGGCATTTCGGCGATCGGGGGCGCCTCGGCAAAAGCGGCGCGGGGCCCGCGTCGCGCTACGGCGAAGACGGCTTGAACGACTGAGCGATCAGGAGTCGCTGAGCCCGACGAAGCGCTTGGGTTCCGATTGCCCCCACGTGTCAAAGTGAGTCACTTCTTCTGCGGGCGTCCTGCTCGTGGGACCGAATTTCCCCATCGGAAACCCGATGGGGATCATCGCGACGACGCCGAACGCCTCGGGGATGCCAAAACGCGCGTGCATTTCCGCTTCAAACATCTGGTGCATCGTCGTCAGGGTTGCGCCGAGCCCGAGATCCCGGCACGCCAGCAAGATGTTCTGAACTGCGGGATACACCGACCCGTAGGACGGAGGCGCCTTGCCGACGCGGTCTTCTTCCTTGACGGCAAAAGGCCAATCTCGCTTGCCGCAGGCGAGAAGGACAACAGGCGTGTCCGCGAAGTGCTCGATCTGGTGGGCCACGGCGCGAACCACCCGCGCCCACGGTGACTGGTCATCGGGGTCCGTCTCGAACGCGCCGGGAAAGCGCCCTTCCATGGCCTCTCGATACTTCTCACCGAGCCACGCCTTCGCGTCGGCATCCTGCACCGCGACAAACGCCCAGGCTTGGGTGTTTTGTCCGCTGGGCGCGCCGACAGCGGCCGTTAGAACCTTCCGCACCATGGACATCGGCACGGGGTCTTTCTTCAAACGTCGCATGGCGCGTACGTTCCCGACCAGTTCAAAGAATTCCATGCGTTACCTCTCTAGGAAGTCATCGAGGAGCGGCGAGACGCGAAGCGATTCGGGAACGCGATCTCGCCCGATCCGCCGATCGAGCTCCTCGTGCCAATGGTAGATTCGCCGCTCTTGATAGTTCAACGCGGCACCGCGAAAGCCCGGACTCTCGACCGAGGCCTGGATCGGTTCGGCGAACGAAATATCCTCGGCGACGATGCGGTCGAAGTTTTCGATGCGGCGATCCCAGATCGGCGGACGGGTGTCGCCTTCCCACGCCGGCCCGAACCAGACCACATCGAGAAGGCTGCTCCTGACGTCGACAGGCCAAATCAACACGGCGCCGATGCCGCTCGCCTGAACCGGAAGGATGAAGTTCGGAAATAGCCCGTAGCTCGGGAGGTGCTCGGTTTCGATCGGAGTCGTTCCCTCGAGTTCGCGGAGTCCCACCGTGCCCGGGTCGACCCACCCTTCTCTGCGGTAGGGGGAGAGCATCATCGAGTGACCGCCCTCCCACAAATGCACCCCCGTCGCCTTCTGTTCGAAGATTCGATCCGTCGTCCCGGGGTGAAGCAACCTGAAGTGGTACGCCTCGAGAAAGTTCTCGAGGAGGATCTTGTAGTTGCAGGCGACGGGCGTCGTGCGTTGCGAAACGAGGCGCAGGTCTTCGATCGGCAAATGCCGAAAGAATCGCGCGACAGGCTCGAGAAAATCCTCGAGAGGCGGCGCATCGGGATCTTCACAGACGAAAATCCAGTTGCCGAAACGTTCGCAGCGAACCGGAAGCAGACCGCGGCGCGAACGGTCGAACTCTCTGAAGTCCCGTCGATCCGGATACGCGCGCAAGGCGCCGTCTAGATCGTAGGTCCATCCGTGGTAGCCACACGCGAAGGTCGCTCCGAGCGTTCCTCGCTCTTCGCGAAGAATCGGCGCTCCCCGATGGCGACAGGTGTTGTAAAACGCGCGGAACTGCCCCTCGCGGTTGCGCAGCACGACGACCGGCGTGCCGGTCTTGTTCCATAGGAAGTAGCTGCCAGACGCGGGCAGCTCATCGACGTGTCCGGCATAGAGCCACGTCTTCCGCCACAGGCCTTCTCGCTCGAGATCGAAGAATGCGGGGTCTGCGTAGCGACCGGCCGGTAGGTCGGGGAGCTCTGGAAAGTCGCTCGGGTGCGAGTCGCGCCCCCGCTCGTAGCTGGTCTGCGCAATCCACCGCTCGATGCGTTCCGCGTCGAGCACGCCGCTCAGTCGTCGAGCTTCTGGAGCTCCGGAAGCACCTCGGAAGCGAAGAGCTCCATGCTTCGCGTCGCCGTGTCGTACGGCATCCCCGCGAAGCCGAACGCGTACCCGGTATGCGTGCAGCCGGTCTTCTCTCGGAGATCGATCACTTTCTCAACGCACTGCTCGGGCGTTCCCCAGACCTGGAGGTCTTTGTAGAACGCGGCCATCCCATCGGCACCCATTTCGGAGAGCGCCTCTTGCATCGCCTTGTAGGATTCGTAGCCGCGTGCGGTGCCGAACTGATCGGACTCCACCTCGTAGTGCTTGATGACGGTGTGGTAGTACCCTTCGATGTAGCGATGCGCGAGATCTTCGGCTTCGGCTTCGCTCTCGGCGCAAACGCAGTGTGAGAGCACGATCGGGGGCGGCGGCTCCTGCCCGCCGCTTGCCTCGCGATACATCGAGCGATAGTCCGCAAGCTCCTGCAACTGCTGATCCCACGGCTTTTGAGCGATGATCAGCAGCCCGACACCCGCTTTCGCGAGAATCGCACCGGTCTCCGGCGAGATCGACGCGGCATAGGTCCGACCCTTGAAGCTCTTGAACGGCTCCGGACGAATCGGGCTGTGGGGAACCTTGACCAGCGTGCCGTCGTACTCCATGACGCCGGTCTCGAGGGCTTCCAAGATCGCTTCCATCCGCTCGTTGAACAGGATCCGCGAATCGCCCTGGGGAACGCCGAACGAATCGAACTCGACGCGCGCCAGACCGCGACCCATACCGAAGATCACGCGCCCGTCGGACATGTGATCCAGGGTCGCGATCTGCTCGGCCACGCGGATGGGATCGTTCCAGGGCAGGACCACCACCGCACTGCCCAACTCGACGCGCTCGGTCTTCGCGGCGACGTATGTCAGAAACTGCGGCACGTGGGGCGAAAGGATGTAATCCGTAAAGTGGTGCTCGATGCCCCACACGGAATCGAACCCCAGGGACTCGGCCCGCACCGCCATGCGGAGCTCTTCCCGATACAGCGCGCGGTCGGAGATCTGATTCTCCGGGTTTTGGAACATGGCGGTGTAACCGACCTTCATGGGGGCCTCCTTGTCTCGCGGCGAGTTTACCAGAACGGCACCGAAAGCTTAGGGCCGGTACCCGAAGGATGGCGCCCCGGTCCGCCGGGAGTCCGCCACGAGATTCGCCCACTGACACAGGACGCGACGCGTGTCCCGCGGGTCGATGACGTCGTCGACCTCGAAGAACTCGGCCGCGCGAAACGGTGAGCGGTAGCGGTCGAGGCGCTCGCGGATCGAGGCGAGCTCGGCCTCGAACGCGGCGCCCTCGAGGCCGGCCAGCTCGCGGCGGTACGCGACCTCGATACCGCCCTCCACGGGCAGACTGTGCCAGTCTCCCGAGGGCCACGACCAGCGTGGGTGTGTGGAACCGGGCTTCGAGTTCGCGGCCCCGGCGACGCCGAAGGCCTTTCGGATCACGACGCAACAAAACGGGCTGCTGCACTGGCCCAGCGCAGCGAGCGCCCGGGAACCGTGGCGAATGGTCGCATCGTCTTCCGACTGCTTCCCGATCAGGAAGCCGGGACAATCCTCGAGGTGGATCGCGGGCAAGTGAAAAGTCGACGCGAGATCGAGCAGGCGCGTGATCTTCTGGCTCGCGTCTGCCGTCCAGGCGCCGCCGTAGACGTAGGGATCTTCGGAAAACACCGCGACGGGCCAGCCGTCGAGACGCGCGAGCCCGGTGATCGCGGAGCGACCCCACGCCCGCCCGATCTCGAAGAAACTCTCGTCGTCGAAGATTCCGTCGATGACGTCCCGCATCTTGTACACCTGCCTCGGATTTCGAGGCACGATGTCGAGCAGGCGCTCTTCTCGGCGCGCGGGATCGTCGGTGGGGTCCTTGCGCGGCGGCAGCTCTTCGACGTTTCGGGGAAGGTACGAAAGAAATTGCCGCGCCCGCTCGAACGCCTCGGCCTCGGTTTTCACCGCGTCGTCGATCGCCCCGTTGCGCGTGTGAACCCGCGCGTGCCCGAGCTCCTCTTTCGTCACTTCGCGCTGTCCCGCTTGCTCAACGAGAGCCGGACCGGCGATCATCATCTGCGCGGTGTCTTCGACGATGACGGAGTAGTGGCTCGTCACGACCCGCGCCGCCCCCAGCCCGGCGACGGAACCCAACGCCAAGGCGACGGAAGGGGCGACCGACAAGTGCTCGACGACGGTTTCCCAACCGGCCATCTGTGGGATCAATGTGCGGCCTTGGGTTTCGATCATCTTGACGGAGCCGCCTCCGCCCATGCCGTCGACCAGGCGGACGTGGGGGAGCCCGAGCTCGACCGCGAGGCGTTCCGAAAAGTGCCTCTTCGCCGGGATATGCGCTTCGTTGGATCCGCCACGGACCGTGAAATCGTCCCCTGACAACATCACCGGCCGCCCGTCGACTTCCGCTACCCCGCACACGAAGTTCGCCGGGAGCAGGCCCACGAGTTGACCGCTTTCGTCGTACGTTGCAGCCCCGGCCGTCGCGCCGGATTCTCGGAACGTTCCCGGATCCGCGATGCCGTCGATGCGCTCGCGGATCGTCAACTTGCCGGCTTGTCGCTGTCGCTCGACGCGCTCCGCTCCGCCGAGCTCCTCGGCGAGGGCTCGACGCCTCGAGAGCTCATCGATCTCACGTTTCCAACTCATGGGAGGCCAGGGTATCCCAGCCCTGCCCGACCCTGGTAGGATCACGGACTCCCTCAGAACTCCGGGGTCGAATGTGCGCCGCTACACCAACCGCCTTCGCGTGAACTTCGTCGACACCGATTTGAGCGGTCGTATCCACTACACCGCAGCGATGCGCTATTTCGAAGCGACGGAACACGCGCTGATGCGGGCCATCATGCAAGACGTCGACGGCCCGCGGCCCATGCTCCCACGCGTCCACGTCGAAGCCGATTTCGCGGCCATGTTGTCCTGGGAAGAGGAGATCGCCTGCACGGCGCGGGTGGCAACAGTGGGGCGCACCTCGCTGACCTTCGAGTATTCCGTGGTCCGCGTGAGCGACGGTGTCGAAGCTGTAACGGGCAAGATCGTGGCAGTGTCGGTCGACGAAGAAGGCCGGGCCGCCCCGTTTTCGGACGCGTTCCGCGCCGCCGCGAAACGCGATGTCGAAGCTGGCGTACCCTGACGCCCGGAGGATGACGAAATGCAGATCGGATTTATCGGCACGGGAAACATGGGCGGCCCGATGGCGGCGAACATCCTGGCCGCGGGCCATGCCCTGCGGGTGCACGACACGCTGCGGAGCGCCACAGCGACCCTCGAGGAAGCGGGCGCGACCTGGTGCGACGACGCGTCGGGTGTGTGCGACGGGGCCGACGCGGTCTTTTTGTCGCTCCCCGGCCCGAAAGAAGTCGAAGCGGTCGCGTCGGCATTGCTCCCGCACATGCGGGCGGGTCAAACACTCGTCGACATGAGTACGAACTCGCCGTCGCTCATGAAGAAGATCGAGAGCGACGCGAAGGCCCAAGGCATCGATTTTCTCGACGCTCCGGTGAGCGGCGGTGTGCGCGGCGCCCGCAAGGGAACCCTCGCGATCATGGTCGGCGGCGACCGTTCCGTCTTCGAGCGCCTCGAACCTGTGTTCCAGGTGATGGGCGCGAACATCTTTCACGTCGGCGAGATCGGCGCGGGCAACGTCGCGAAACTCGTCAACAACATGTTGGCGTTCGCCATCATGATGTCGAACGCCGAAGCCTTGGTCCTCGGTGCGAAAGCCGGGGTCGACCCGAACGTCCTCTGGAACATCATCCGCACGAGCAGCGGGAACAGCATGACTTGGGAAGGCGGCGCACGCGCAATCCTGCGCGACCGCTTGGCGCCGACCTTCACGGTCGATCTGGCGTGCAAGGACATCGGCCTCGCCGCGGATCTCGCGAAAGAAATGGACGTCGATCTCACCATGGTGGCGAAGGCGAAAGAGCTGCTGACGAACTTCCAGCAAAACGGCTTCGCGAAGGAAGACGTGCTGGCCACGATCAAATCCCTCGAAGAGGCGGCGGGCGTCACCGTTCGCGGCACCTGGGATCAATAGGAGACACGATGGAATTCGACGATGTGGTTCGAACCACCTTTACCTGTCGAGAATTCACCGACGAAGAGGTCCCCGAAGCCGACCTCGCGGCGATCCTCGAGCAGGCGCGGTTCGCGCCGAGCGGTGGCAATCGCCAGGGCTGGCACGTCATCGCGGTTCGCGACGCGGAGCTCCGGAAGCAGTTTGCGAAGTGGATCCACCCGATGTTCCAACGCTACTTGGCCCAGGTACATGCGGGAGAAAGCCCGTGGAACACGGTCCACCCGACGAAACTCACACCCGAAGAAGTGCGTCGCGTCGAAGTGAACTTCCCGCTGCTCGAGAACCTCGACAAGGTGCCTGTCCTCCTCGTGGTGGCTCTCGATCTCTCGGTAACCGCCTCTTTCGACAAGGACCACGACCGAGTCGGCGTGATCAGCGGCGCGTCGATTTATCCGTTCGTCTGGAACTTGCTCCTCGCGGCGCGCAACGCCGGCTACGGCGGCGCGCTCACCACGTTTCTCGTGGCCGGAGAAAAGGAAGTTCAGAAGGCGCTCAACCTCCCGGATCACTACGCGGTCGCCGCGATGGTCCCGTTGGGGCGCCCGAAGAAACAATTGACGAAGCTTCGTCGGAACCCGGTCCGCGATTTCGCGACGTGGGACACGCTCGACGGCAAGCCCATCGGATCTTGAGGAGGCACCCATGGCCGCATACATCATCGCTCGCGTCGATGTGACCGACCCCGAGAAGTACAAGAACTACATGGCGCTCACGCCCGCAGCCATCGAGAAAGCTGGCGGGCGTTTCATCGTTCGGGGTGGCGCGGTGACCACCCTCGAAGGTCCGGAGGAGACGCGTCGGCTCGTCGTGCTCGAATTCGACTCCATCGAGGCCGCGAAGGCGTTCTACCACTCGCCGGACTACGAGCGTGCGAAGCTCGAGCGCGTGGGCGCAGCCGACGCGCAGTTCCTGGCCGTCGAGGGCGTCTAGGGCAGAAGTGATGCGTAGGCGACCTGACTCCGGGGCGAGCTCGCCGCCTCGCAGAGTCCGGTTTCCGGGTGATGCGTCACGGCCATCACCCGCCCGTGCTCCCAGGGGCCGCTCGCGGCCATCCGATGCCCCCTCTTCGTGAGTTCTGAGACGACGTCGGACGCGATCCGCGATTCCGCCGCCGCCCACCCGGGCTGCGCGGTGCGCGGGTAGAACGAACTCGGCATGTGGAGCGAGTGCACCGTCGGCGCATCGATTGCGGCCTGCAGGTCGCGCTCACCCCAATCGACGAGCTGTAGGAAGAACTGCAGGGTCCACTGATCCTGTTGGTCGCCCCCGGGCGTCCCGAACGCGATGCGGCGCCCATCCGGCAGCAGAGCCACACTCGGAGTTAGCGTTGTTCTCGGGCGCTTTCCCGGAGCGACCACGTTCGGGTGCCGCGCGTCCAGGGCGAACATCTGCGCGCGCGTCCCGATCGGAAAGCCGAGTTCCGGAATCACCGGCGAGCTCATGATCCATGCGCCGCTCGGCGTCGCCGCCACGAGGTTGCCCTCTCGATCGACAGCGTCGCAATGGGTCGTGTCACCCCGCCCTTTCGCGGCGGCAAATGCCTGAGGCTCCGCCACGACCGCTCCTTCCTCGGCGACCCACGGCCAGCCCTCGGGCAACGCACCGACACCCGGTCGCTGCTCAAACGATGCCTGGTCGTGGTCGATCAGCTGCCGGCGGGCTTCGTTGTACGGGGCCCCGAGTAGTGTTTCGAGCGGAACGTCGGCAAAGTTTGGATCGGCATAGTTCGCCTCTCGGTCGGCGAACGCCAACTTCGCGGCCTCGATAAGGGTGTGGAGGCTGTCTGCGGTTCCGGCACCCATCTCCCCCAGCGGAATGCCCTCGAGCAAGCGAAGTTGTTGGAGAAACACCGGGCCCTGAGACCATGGCGGACACTTGAAGACCGACGCGCCCCGGTAGGCCGCCGCGACCGGAGCCTCAACCGTGCCTTCGTAGTTCGCCAAGTCGTGAGCGCTCAGCAACCCCGCGTGCCGTTGCCCCACGTCGTCGACGGCGGGTTGCCGCAAAAACGACTCGATCGCCTCGGCGACGGGTCCCCGGTAGAACACGTCTCTCGCGGCGCGAATTTTCTGCTCCCGCGTCCCCGACGTTTTCTTTTCTGCGTCGATGAGCGACTGCAACGTGTCGGCCCACGCGGGGTTGCGCAACCGCTCCCCGACACCGAGCACCGGAACGTAGAGCGCGGCGCTGGTCGGCCAATCGCGCACGAACTTGTCGCGGAGGAGCAGAAGCGTGTCGCGGAGGAACCCGTAGGCGGGAAATCCCTCGCGTGCGAGTTTCACAGCCGGGGCCGCGACGCGTTCGAAACGCATCGTTCCGAACCTTTCGAGCAGTGTGCACCACGCGTCACAGGCGCCGGGCACCGTCGCCCCCAGCAAGCCGCTTCCGGGAATACGATCGAGGCCGAGCTCGACAAAAGCTTCCCGCGTCGCGCGTGCTGGCGCCGTGCCCTGCCCGCAGATCACGTGCGGGGTTTCTTCGCGAGCGTCCCAGTAGAGAATGGGAACTTCACCTGCGGGACCGTTCATATGGGGCTCGAGCACTTGCAACGCGAATCCCATGCCGCAGGCCGCATCGGCGGCGTTGCCTCCTTCGGCGAGAATGTGCGCGCCGATGGCGCTTGCCGCGTAGTGACCGGCGCTTACGGCACCCCCATAGCCCCGCAATGTCGGCCGCGTCGTGAAACTCACGCGAACATCGGGAAACGTTCGTAGGGAGCACCCAGAACCGCTTCGGAAGACACCCCGAGAAATCCTTCGATCACCGTTGCGTAGACGCGTCGGAAGTCCGTGGTGAAGTGCAAGTTGTCGCCCGGATCGAGTTCGACGAGGCTCGGTGGATCGCCGTAGTGACCGCCCTTGACCGCGTCGCCGATCACGAACATGAGGCCGGCAGCACCGTGATCCGTACCGAGATTCGTGTTTTCGGGCACGCGTCGGCCGAATTCCGAGAACACGAGCATCACGACTTCTTCGGAACGTCCGATGCGCTTGAGGTCCGCGAAGAATCCCGCGATCGCATCCGACGTGTAGGTCAGCAGGCGGCCGTGTAGATTCGGTTGGTACACGTGGGTGTCGAAAGCATTGTTGCGGAAGGACGTGTAGTAGAGCTGCGTCGGTAGTTCCGCCGCGATCAGCGACACGATCTTTTCGAGATCCAAGGGCAGCAGGCCGTAGTCGACGGGCGAGTCATACGCGGACCACGCTTCGCGTACACGACTCGCTGCGCTTTGTGCGGAAGCCGCAACGTCGCGTAGGAAGGCGTGGGAAGCGTTCGACGTCGCGGCCTGTGTCGGAAGCTCTCGCATCGCCGCGTTCTGCGCCGCCCCGGCTTTCCGAGTGAATCGCACCGGATCGTCGAACACGACGGGCTGATGTCGCCGCCCGCGAACGGCGAGCGATTGCGAAGCGTCGATGTTGACGATCACTTCGCGAGCGTCTTTCGGTGCCATGACGTCTGCCAGGCGTCCGACCCAACCGAGTTCCTCGCCGCTATTGGGCGCCGCGGTGTGCCAGTACGCCATCGACGTAAAGTGCGAGAAAGAGGGGTTTTCGTAGCCGCAGCCGTGGACGATGGCCACGTTGCCTTCCTTGTAGAGCCGTTCGAAACCGGCCATCGAAGGATGCAATCCGTAGTGGTCATCGATCTTGCGGAGTTTCTCGGCGGCGATTCCGACACTCGGGCGCTGCCGATAGTACGCATCATCGCCGTAAGGCACGACGGTATTCAAGCCGTCGTTACCTCCCGAGAGTTCGAGCACCACCAGTTTTCGACCGGACTCCGCCGCGCGCGCCGCGATCGGCCACCAACACGCCGCGGACAAGCCTGCGCCGAGTGAGAGCAACAGAGATCGTCGATCGATAACCGGGTCCGTCATAGAGCCTCCGAACTAACCGAGTTGATACCCCGGCGCGCTCAGGATGAGATGCAACACCTCGCGGAGCGGGCGATCGAGATAGGTCTCCGCCTCGCCGAGCTTCTCCGTGCCGAGCTCCTGCACGAGGAAGGCGATCAACCGGGCGCGCATCCCGACCGGCGGCTCGACAGGAAAGAAGCGTTCGAGCAGATGGTCGACCGCTTCGGTTGCCGTGGTCGCCCCGGCCGCCCTAACCATCCCGGCGAGATCGGGGTTCGCGAGCGATCGAGGGATCGGCTTTACCCTCTCGATCGCCATCTGCCACCCTCGGTAGCTCCCGAACCGCGTGTTGAAATCCTCGTCGCGGTCCGCCATGGCGTTCGCCATCGACATCATCCCGCCGCCGTCCTCCGCCGGTACGGTGGCGGAGCTGATGTCGTAACCGGCTCCGATCCGCGTGTGTACTTCGCGGATCTTCGGGTCTCGCGGCAATCGATCGTGGGGAACGAAGTTGATGTCCGGGAACAGCACGTCGTATGCGAAGTTCCCCCGCGCGATCAGTAGCCCCGGCGTGATCCACGAGCGCCCGTGTGCCCAGCCGGCCACCGTCGGTGGCCAGAAGAGCTGTTGACCGAGCTCTTTCGTGACGTCGTTGAAATCCGGCACCCCCGGAACTTCCTCGAGCTCGAGCTTTCGATAGGTCGAGATGACGAGGGGAACCGGCGGACGAATGAGTGTCCCGACGGAGGGCGCGCTGTAGAAATCGTTCGAAAGGAAGATCGTCGTCAAGAGCCCGGCGATGTCGTAGCCGCCCGCGCGAAAGCGATTGCCGAGCTCGGTCCGAAGCTCCGGCGATAAATCGTCGCGAACGAAATAGCGGTAGAGCTTGCTGGCGATGAACTCGGCGGTGGCCGGCTCTTCGAGGATGATATCGATGACGTCCGTGCCGCTCAGCTTCCCGGTGTGACCGAGCACGGTCTTCTCAGTGGCATCGTGCTGATCGGCGTTGATGACGAAATCCAAATCGCGGAAGTTCCAGCCGGTAAATGCACGCGCCGCCTCTCGGATGTCTTCCTCGGTGTAGTTCCCGACGCCCATGGTGAACAGTTCCATGATCTCTCGGGCGAAATTTTCGTTCGGCGAACCCTTGACGTTCACGCCGGCGTCGAGGAAGGACAACATCGCGGGTCCCTGGGACACGCCGACGAGGAGATCTCGAAAATTCCCGAGGCCGTGCTCGTGGAACACCGCGAGTTGCTGTTCAAACTTTCGATAGTCCCGAACCTTCGTTTCGTGGACGGCGAAGTGTCCGTGCCAAAAGAGCGCGGCCTTTTCTTCGAGAGGACGCGGACTGACGAGCATGCGTTGCGCCCACCAATAAGCGAGACGCTGGGTTTCGAGATAGCTCGCTCGGAGCCAATAGAAGAAGCGATCGACAACGGGCTGAAGCCGGCGGTTGCCGGTCGGCTTCACCTTCACACCCATCGCGGTCCCGGTTTTCTTCGCGAGCTCGGTCGCGGCCGGCCGACTCGGAGGGAACGGTTCGAGCCCCGGGTCGTGCACGCCCGAAGCATCGAAAGCCGGAAGCGGCGTCTTGTCGACGCCCTCGAAGCGGACCATCCGCGCGACCGCCTGCCGAGGCGTCAGCGCGGCCAGTGCGGAGATTTCGCGCGGCGTGCCGCCGAAGCCGGCGCGCTCGAGCAAGTGCGCAGCGCGCCGCTCGTTCCAGTCTCCCGCGCCGATCGGCTCGAGATCGCCGGCTTGCGGTGTCGCCTCGGCCGCGGGCGCCCCGGCGACCGTCACACAGGTGAGGAGGATCAACGCTCGGAGAGTGGCCATGGGTACATCCTACACAAAGGTTCCCCGTGGGTGCCCGCCCTCGGGCTATGCTGCGGCTGGCTCTTCGGAGGAATCTCGTGACAGGCCGGCCCCCGCTCGATGGCATTCGCGTGCTCGACCTGACCCGCTACTTGGCGGGGCCCTTCGCTTCGATGCTCCTGTCGGACTACGGCGCCGACATCATCAAGGTCGAATCCCCGTCGGGTCGCGAGTTCCGAGGACAGGCAAAGGATCGCGACAGCTACTTCTTCCTGTCCGCGAACCGCGGCAAGCGGTCGATCACACTCGACCTAAAGGCCGAGGCGACGCGAGAACTGATCCTACGGCTGATCCCCTCGTTCGACGTGGTGCTCGAGAATTTCCGGCCCGACGTCATGGAAAAACTCGGCCTGGGTGCGGAGGCGTTGCTCGAGCGGAATCCGCGCCTCGTCTACTGCGGGATCTCGGGTTTCGGGGCGACGGGTCCGTACGCGAACCGTCCGGGGTTCGATCAGATCGCCCAGGGAATGAGTGGCTTCATGAGTCTCACGGGTACCGCCGCCGAAGGACCCACGCGCGCGGGGATCGCGATCGCCGACTTGCTCGGGGGCATTTTCGCCGCACACGGCGTTCAGTTGGCATTGTTCGCGCGGGAACGAACGGGACGCGGCCAGGTCGTCCACACGTCGCTCCTCGAAGCGGTGATCAGCATTCTCTCGTGGGGTGCCGGAATGTTCTTCGAGCGCGGCGAAGCGCCCGGCCCGGCCGGGCAACACCACCCCTTGGCGTCGCCTTACGGGCGCTTCCGAGCACGCGACGGTTACTTGAACATCGCCGCGGGAAACCCCTCCATGTGGGAAAAGCTGGCGCGGGCGTTGGGCCACGAGGAGTGGATCGCAGACCCGCGCTTTGCCGGTTCCGGCGACCGCGTGCGCCATCGTGACGACTTGACTCGAGAGATCGAGGCCGTCCTGGCGGCGAACGACGTGGCCTACTGGGTTTCGGTCGTGAACGAAGCGGGGATTCCCTGCGGGCCAGTCCTCGACGTGGCGGAAGTCTTTAGCGACCCGCAAGTACTCGCCCGCGACATGCTCGTCTCGATGCCGCATCCGGAGGTTGGAACCTTTCACACCACCGGACTGCCGATCAAGCTGTCGGAGACTCCCGGCGAAATCACGCGGCGCCCGCCGCTCCACGGTGAACACGGAAACGAGATCTTGCGAGAGCTTGGTCTCGGCGACGACGAAATCGAACGACTACGGGCCGAACGCGTGTTCGGCTCCGAGGAAGCGGAGACACCCCGATGAAGACGATTGACCCCGATCGAACCGACCTCGCTCGGGAGTTTCGCGAAGCGCCGATGGGACCGCACAGCGCAGAGTTGCAGCAACTGCTGTCGGTCATGCGCTGGCAACCGCTCAAAGGCAAGCCGATCGTGGTGTGCACCGAACCGAATCGCGAATGGAGACTGGGCCGCAACCCAGGGCGTCGCGGGGAAGCCATCGCTTTTGAGGGCGATCCGTTCGACAACATGGGCGACGCGTTGTGGGCATTGTTCCGGGCGCGTTGGGAGGCGGCGACCGGCCGCTCTCTCGAACTGTAGGAGACTGCGATGGAACGCCTACTCGGCTACAGCGATGAAATCAGTGTTTTTGCGGGTCAGACGATCGCGTTCAAAGTCTCGTCCCCGAGCGGCGAGCCCTATCGAGCGGAGCTTGTGCGCTTGCGCTGCGCCGACAGCGATGCGGGCGGACCGGGGTTCAAAGAGACGAAGCTCTCGGCTGCGTTTGAGGGAGAGCACCCCGGGCGGAGACAGCCGATCGGCATCGGTTCCTTCGTCGAGGTCTCCCACCCGGAAGCCTTCGCTCTCGCGAGCTTTACGCTCGGTGCGATGGTCTTCGCGACCACGCCCGGGGAACGAGAACAGGCCCTTCTGGGGACCTACGACCCCGATCGCCGAACCGGTTTCGGCCTTGGCCTCGACGCCACCGGCGCCCCGGCGCTGTTCGTGGGTGACGGCCGAGAGCGCTCGCTGATCTCCACCGGCGAGCCGCTCATTCCGAGCCACTGGTACTTAATCGCGGCGAGCTACGACGCGGAGCGCGGCGAAGGGCAGATCTATCAGATTCCTCAATTCGAGTACGCGGTGGGGACCGAGTCGGCTTCGGCACGCAGAGATGGCGTGGCGCAGCCGGCGCCCGGCGCAGCGCTTCGAATGGCGGCGTGGGCCGCCGATGGCCTGCCCCGCGATGCGTTCAACGGAAAGCTCGAAGATCCGTGGGTGATGTCGCGTGCCCTCGATCGAAACGCCATCGAGCGTGTGGCCGCCGCGGGACCGGCACATCGCGGCGACGGCGACGTGGTGGCGTCCTGGGATCTCGCGCAGCAACCGGAAGGCCGGCGCGTGGTCGACGCCGGACCGAGAAAACTCCACGGGACCACCGAGAACCTGCCGACGCGCGCCGTCCGCGGACGTCGCTGGGACGGCACAGAGCACCGCTTCACCGAAGCGCCGGATCACTACGGGGCGATCCACTTCCACGAAGACGATCTCTACGACTGTCAGTGGGACACCGATTTTGCGTACGAAATTCCCGCGGACTTAGCGTCGGGACTCTACGCGGCGAAACTCAGCCAGGGATCGCAGGAAGAATATCTCCCGTTCTACGTGCGGCCCGCCCCCGGCGCGGCTCGCAACAAGCTGGCCCTTCTCATTCCGACCGCGAGCTACTACGCCTACGCGAATTTCCACATCAACACGGAATGGGATTTCTCGGAACACATCCTCAACTTCTTCACGGTGCTCGACGCCGAGGCGCACTACCTCCAGACCCACGCGGAGCTCGGTGTCTCGACCTACGATTCCCACACCGACGGGAGCGGCGTCTGTTTCTCTTCACGCCTTCGCCCCGTGATCAACATGCGGCCCCATACGTGGTCATGGCAGTTCTGCGCCGATACGCATCTGCTCGACTGGCTCGAAGAGAAGGAGATCGCGTTCGATGTCATCACGGACGACGACCTTCACCGCGAGGGCTTTGCGCTTCTCGAGCCCTATCAATGCGTGATGACCGGGACGCACCCCGAATATTATTCGCGCGACATGATGAACGCGCTGCAGACCTACAAGGCGAGCGGCGGACGCCTCATGTACATGGGTGGCAACGGCTTCTACTGGAAAGTCGACTACAACGAGACGTTCCCCGGGGCCATCGAAATGCGGCGCGCCGAGGACGGCTCTCGCGGTTGGCTGGCCGAGCCCGGCGAGTACTACAACGCGTGGAGCGGAGAGCTGTCGGGCCTCTGGTGTCGCAACGGCATGCCACCCCAGGCCATCGGCGGCACAGGCTTTGCCGCACAGGGGTTCGATTCGTCGACGCACTTCCGGCGCACGGCGGCGAGTTTCGATCCTCGAGCGGCGTTCATCTTCGAGGGCGTCGGCGACGACGAAGTGATCGGGAACTTCGGCGCGATGGGCGGGGGTGCCGCCGGTTGGGAAGTCGATCGCGCGGACTTCGCACTCGGCACCCCGCCGCACGCCCTGATCGTCGCCGAGGCCACAGATTTTTCGGTGGGTTACGTCTGGGTCGCCGAAGAGCATCGCCACGCGCACCCGGCAATTACCGGAGAGACCTGCCCGCACGTGCGGGCCGATATGGTGTTCTTCGAAACACCGAACGGCGGCGCCGTGTTCTCGACGAGCTCGATCGCGTGGAGCGGCGCGCTTGCCTATGCCGACTACGACAACAACGTTTCGCGGATCACGGAAAACGTGGTGCGCCGTTTCCTCGACCCCAAGCCCTTCTGAGGACCCATGAACTTCGAAATTCCTGACGATATCCAGGCGAAACTGCGGGAACTGGACGATTTCATCGAACGCGAGATCGCACCCTTGCAGGCGTCGAACGACAACGAGCGCTACTTCGACCACCGCAGAGAGTGGGCCCGAACGGACTGGGAGAACGACGGGCAGCCCGACGAAGCTTGGGAGGCACTACTCCTCGAGATGCGGCGCCGCGCCGATCGCGCAGGTCATCTCCGCTTCGGACTTCCGAAAGAACTCGGTGGATCCGACGGCTCGAATCTCGCGATGGCCGTCATCCGGGAACATTTCGCCGCGAAAGGCTTGGGGCTGCACAACGATCTCCAGAACGAGTCTTCGATCGTCGGCAATTTTCCCGTCGCGATCATGCTGCACCGATTCGGGACCGATGCGCAAAAGAAGGAATTCCTCGAAGACATCATCACCGGCGCCAAGTCGATCGGTTTTGGTCTCACCGAGCCCCTCCACGGGAGCGACGCGACGTGGCTCGAGACGACGGCCGTCCGCGACGGCCGTGAGTGGGTGCTGAACGGCCAGAAGCGTTTCAATACCGGGCTCCACGATGCCACCCACGACATGATTTTCGCGCGCACTTCCGGAAAGCAGGGCGATGCCAACGGCATTACCGCGTTCCTGGTCCCGACGGAGCTTCCGGGGTTTCGGGTCGAATACATGTGGTGGACGTTCAATATGCCGAGCGACCATGCCGAGGTCTCTCTCGAGAACGTTCGCGTGGACGACTCCGCGATCCTCGGCGAAGAAGGCCGTGGGCTCGCTCTGGCGCAGACCTTCGTGCACGAGAACCGCATTCGACAAGCCGCGTCGAGCGTGGGCGCCGCCCAGTTCTGCATCGACCGGAGCGTGGCCTACGCGCGAGAGCGCCAGGTTTTCGGGAAACCGTTGTGGCTGAATCAGGCGATTCAGTTTCCGCTCGCGGAACTGCAAACCGAGTGCGAGATGGTGAGAAACCTCGTTTACAAGACCGCGTGGCAGCTCGATCAGGAACACCACATGGACGTCACCGACAAGGTGTCGATGTGCAACTACCGGGCGAACCGCCTGGTCTGCGATGCGGCGGATCAAGCCATGCAGGTCCACGGGGGGGTCGGCTACTCCCGCCACCAGCCCTTCGAGCACATCTTCCGCCACCATCGGCGCTACCGGATTACCGAGGGTGCCGAGGAAATTCAGATCCGGCGCGTCGCGGGCATTATGTTCGGGCGGGAAGCGAAGCGCTAGCAGGTGGGCCAATACGAGAGCGGGCGGCTCTCCGGGGGCGGCACGTCCCGCGTGGACAACATGTCGAGATCTTCCGCGAGAACCCGGCGGGTGTCGGCGGGGTCGATGATCTCGTCGATCCGCATCGTACCGGCCGCCTCGTAGGGACTCGTCGCTTCGGAGACTTCGCGCAAGAGATCTGCGCGCGCCTTGTCCCGCGCCGCGTCGTCCTCGATCGCTCCGAGCTTGCTTCCGAATGCGACGTTTACGCCGACGTCGGGGTCCATGAAACCGATCTCCGCGCCGGGCCAGGCGTACAAGCCGTGGTTCGCCATACGCGAACCGTTCATCGCTTGCCAGGCGAGTCCGAAGGCCTTGCGAATGCACACCGTGAGTGTCGGCGTAGTCGCATTCTGCAGAGCCTGCATCATCCGCATGCCCCAATGGAGCATGCGGTCGTGCTCGACCCGCGTGCCCACCATGAACCCCGGAACATCGACCAGGAAAATGACGGGCAGATTGAACGCATCACAAACCGTGAGCAACCGGATGATCTTGTGGCATGCCTCGGGATCGAGCGTCCCCGCTTGAAACATCGGGTTGTTCGCGACGATACCGATCGAGTAACCGTGGAGCCGTGCCAGGGCACAGCACACGTTACGCGCGTAGGTGGGTTGGATTTCGAAAACACTCTCGGGATCGCACAGTGCCGCAACCAGTCGGCGCATGTCGTAGCCGCGGGTCCGCTTCTCCGGCACGAGCGTTTCGAGCTGCGGATCGCGCTCGGGCAGCGCGGTGACCGGCATCCGCGGCGCGGGTTCTCGTGCGTTCGTCGGCAGGTACGAGAGCCAGCGCCGGATCGCGGCGTAGGCCTCTTCGTCCGTGTCAACCCCGAGATCGATCTGCCCCGTCTTCTTCGCGTGGACGTCGACCCCTCCGACATCTTCGAAGGAGACTTTCTCGCCGGTTGCAATTTCGAACACTTTCGGCGACGTCACCGCGAGGCACGAGCCGCGAACCATCACGACGTAATCCGAAAGCGCGGACAGGAACGACGACCCGCCAAACGAGCGGCCGACGATCGCAGTCGCCATGGGGACTCGATGCCGGCGCTTCGCGACGTCGAACAAGCCGCCGGGTTCGGAAATCCCCTCCGATCCCATCAGGTCGGGAATCCTCCCACCGCCGGTCTCGCCGAAATGGACGATCGGGATGCTCATCGCGAGCGCGCGCTCGTAGAGACGGCTTTCTTTGCGGGTGCCTACGATCGAACTCGACCCGCGCAAGACCGTGATGTCGTCTCCGAAAATCGCGATCGGACGGCCGTCGATTCGGGCGTGGCCGCCGATCTTCCCGTCGCCCGGCGTGGTGTCGCGCACTTCGGGGCGAATCGAACGAGAGAAGGTCCCGAGTTCGCGAAAACTGTCGGCGTCGACGAGCCCATCGATGTGTTCGCGAATCGTTTTATCGCCGGAAGCGCGCATCCGGGCGACTTTGTCCGCCCCGCCCATGTCGCGACGGACCCGCTCCGCGCGGGTGTTCCGGCCCTCCGTCCGAGAACGGGTCATGCGGAAGCGCGAGGTCGGAAGAACGGAAGGCGCAGCCCGTCTTGTAGCTCGCTGAACGTCACTTCGAGTGGCATGCCGATGGATACGTCTTCGAGCGGGCAGTCGACGAGATTCGTCGTCATCCGCGGCCCTTCGTCGAGCTCGACCACGGCGATGACATAGGGGACGCGTTCCGCGAAGGCCGGATGCGTCGGGCGGCGGGCGATCGTGTAGGTGAAGAGGGTCCCTCGGCCGCTCGAAGGCACCCAGCTCAACACACGCGATCCGCACGAGCCACAGTTGTGCCGCGGATAGAAGAGATGGGTTCCGCAGCGATCGCAGCGCTGGATGACCAACTCCTGACGCGCCGCTGCGTCCCAGAAAGGTTGCGACAGCGGGGTCGGCCGCGGCATCGGCATCGGCCGACTCACGAATTCGCCCCGAGAACCAAACTCGCTTGCTCGCTCATGATTCCGCCGTTCCCGTTGACGAACGCGAACTCGAGGTTCGAAACCTGTCGCTCACCAGCGCGACCCTGGATCTGGCGGACGGCTTCTGTGATGTGGCTGGTCCCTCCGGCGATCCCGGCCTGCCCGAACGACAGCTGCCCGCCGTGGGTGTTGAGCGGAAAATCACCGGCTGCCCGGAGATCGTGCTCTTCCACGAATCGGCCGCCCTCGCCTTTCCCACAAAAACCGGCGTCTTCGAGCGTCAAGAGGACCGTGATCGTGTAGCAATCGTAGAGGGACGCGAGCCCGATTTGGTCACGCGAAACGCCGGCCATGGCGAAGGCCGCCTCGGCCGAAGCGGTCACGGCCGAGTGGCACAGATCCGGCGCGTAGGTGATCGATTTGTGGGTCACGTTCTCCCCGGCCCCGAGCACGAACGCGGGCGGGTTCGGGAGCGACCGGGCTTTTTCGGCCGAAGTGACGACCAGCGCGGCACCCCCGCCCGCCGGCATCACGATTTCGAGCAGGTGCAACGGATCGACGATCATCGGCGAGGACAAGACGTCGTCGACGGTGATCGGCTGTCCGTGGAAGATGGCGGCGGGGTTTCGACACGCGTTGTCGCGCTGCTCGACCGCGATCTTGGCCAGGGTTTCCGGCGCGACGCCGTATTCGTGCTGGTAGCGCATCGCGATCTGGGCGTAACCGAAGTTCGCGCCGACCGCTCCAAAAGGCACTTCGAACTCCGAGTAGGCAGAGTGATCCTGCATCCCCTCGATCCCGTAGCTGCGGCGGCGACCGCGCCGGGACGCCGTGATGCACAGGCACGTTTCGCACATCCCGGAAGCGATGGCCTGAGCGGCCCGCCAGATCATGCCCGCGCCGGTGGCTCCCCCGAGGTCGACGGTTTCGGCGAAGCGCGCCGGGGTGCCCAGCAGCTCGATCAGGGTCGACGGCACGAGCATGGAGATGCCGCCGACGGGGTGGACGAGGAGTCCGTCGACCTCGTCAAAGCCGATCCCCGAGTCGTCGATGGCATCGAGCCCGACCCGGACCATCAGGTCGAGTGTGGATTCGTCGTCGGTGTACTTCTGGGGTGCCAGCTCCCCGACACCCACAATTGCGGCGCGTCCTCTGAAACTCATGGCAATTCATGCTACAGGATCCCCCGAAAGGGAGGAAACCATGCGCGCTGTACTGTGCCGAGAGTTTGGACCGCCGCGGTCCCTTAAGATCGAAGAAATCGACGATCCCGAGCCGAGCGCCGACGAGGTGCTGATCGACGTCGCGGCCTGTGGCATGAACTATCCCGACGTCCTGATGTGCCTCGGAAAGTATCAAGCGATTCCGCCCTTCCCGTTCAGTCCGGGGACGGAAATCGCCGGGCGCATCCGCCAAGTCGGCGCGAACGTCAGCGGCTACAGCGTGGGTCAGCCGGTCGTCGCGACGGTGTGGGCGGGCGGACTCGCGGAGCGAGCGGTCGCGAAGCCCGACCAGCTACGCGCGGTGCCAGAAGGTATGGCACTGTCCACGGCGGCGGCCATCAACGTGACCTACGGGACGTCGTACTACGCGCTCAAGCAACGCGCCAACCTCAAGCCCGGCGACGATCTCTTCGTCCTGGGCGCCGCGGGAGGCGTCGGCCTTTCCGCCGTCGAGCTCGGCAAGGCGATGGGCGCGCGTGTCATCGCCGGCGCGAGTAGCGACGAGAAGCTCGAAATCGCGCGCGCGTCGGGGGCCGATGACCTCGTCAACTACAGCGACGGCGAGTTCAAGGAAAAGGTGAAAGCACTGACGGACGGCAAGGGAGCGGACGTCATCTACGACCCGATCGGCGGCGACCTGTTCGATCAGTGCATGCGCTGCGTCGCGTGGGACGGTCGCGTGCTCGTGATCGGCTTCATTCAGGGAATTCCCAAAGTGCCGACGAACTTGGCGTTGCTGAAGGGGTCTTCCGTTGTCGGAGTCTTCTTCGGCGATTGGACGCGGCGCGATCCCGAAGGCGCCGCCAAGAACCTCGCGGAGCTGCAAGCCATGTTCGAAAAAGGCACGCTCAAGCCCCATATCGGCGGGACCTATCCACTCGAGGGGTTTGCCGACGCCCTCGAAGATCTGTGGGAGCGCCGCGCCGTCGGAAAACTCGTCGTCGAAATCGCACCGGAGT
The DNA here is from genome assembly GCA_965223705.1 of Myxococcota bacterium. Taxonomy (GTDB): domain Bacteria; phylum Myxococcota_A; class UBA9160; order UBA9160; family UBA6930; genus UBA6930. The sequence goes on from OZ245015.1 coordinate 3,177,164, forward strand.
AGACGTCTTCCGCGCGGGGACTAGCCGGCTTCGTAGATGAGTTCTCCTGAAGCGCTCTCGTGGCGTGACGCTTTTTGCGTCTGCCGCAGGTGCTCGAGGTGAGCGTAGGTCTCACTCTCGGCCATCGATCCCCACGCTTTTTTGCGAAAGAGCTTCCGGGAAAAGGCCGCGACAGTCGCCGGGCCCAGCTCGCGCCCGATGTCCTCAACGCGGGCGAGCCGGTCGATGTGGTGTTCGCGAATCGCGCGCGCTCGCGCGGCCAGGTCTTCGAACGGGTGTCCGTGGGCGGGAAGCACGTGATCGACATCCGGAAGCTCGGCGACCTGATCGAGTGAATCGAAGAACGCGTTGAGCGGGTCGGCCGCCAGCGCCAATCCCGAGATGTGCGGCGTGATCGTGGGTAAGACGTGATCTCCCGAAAGGAAAACGCCTTCCTCGCGATCGTGCAGGCAAATGTGGTCTTCGGTATGGCCGGGGGTGTGCTCCACTCGCCACTCGCGGCCGGCCAAACGGAGCACGTCGCCCGCTTTCACCGGCCGGGAAATCGGCGGGACGATGCTCCCGCGCAGCGTTGAGAACGCGGCCCATTTGAGGCGCGTCTTCCACGTCGGGCGCGGTGGTGCACCACCCCACGGTGCCGGACGATCCCACACATCCCGCGGATCGCGCAGCGTCCGCCCTTGGAGCGCTCCGCCCTCATGGACACGCGCATCGCGGGAATCCGCGAGATCGTCCGCCGAGACCTCGGGGTGACTCGGTGCGGCGACCCCGAATCGGAAACTCCGATGCGCGACGATCTCCGCACCCGCTTCTTTCGCCAGCCGCGTCGCACCACCGAAATGATCTGCGTGCGAATGGGTCACAATGACGGTGTGAATGTTCCGGACATGCAACCCGGCTTGCCGCAGCCGTCCCTTGAGCGCGTACCAATTGAACGGACCGGGAAGCCCCGGATCGACGAGCGCCGCGCCCTCGCCATCGATGAGCGCGTAGCAGTTGACGTGCCCGAGCCCGGGCATGCGAATCGGCAGCTCCATGCGGAGCACGTTCGGTCCGACCTCGGTCACTTCGGAACGGGCCGGTTCTTGCTCTTGTCGTTTTGCCATCGGTGGACCGTAATCGATCTCGTCGCCCGCGGCACAAACGACCTCGAGGGGTTGGCAACCCGCGACGAGCGGGCCAACCTCGCTGTGTGACGGCTTCGCTCGACCACAAGCGCCACGCGCCGGCGACCGATCGCAACCGAGACGCAATTCTGACGCACCTCCGCGTGCTCTTCCGCGATGTCGCGTCCGTACTCGAAATCGCGTCCGGCACGGGTCAACACGCGGCGTACTTCGGAGAAGCGCTCCCGCACCTGCGCTGGCATCCGAGCGATGTCGACCCGGAGAATCTCGCCTCGATCGACGCCTGGGCTCGAGAGCACGCCGTCGCCAACGTCGCCCGCGCCGTGCGCCTCGACACCACCGAGCCGGCTTGGCCGGTGGCGTCAGCCGATGCGATCTTTTGCGCGAACATGATCCACATCTCGCCATTCGCGTCGTGTCTCGGGTTACTCGACGGAGCCCAGCGGACGCTGCCTCACGGCGGCCCACTGGTCCTCTACGGGCCCTACCGAATCGGCGGCGCGCACACCGCCCCGAGCAACGCCGCGTTCGACGCATCGCTCAAGAAGCGCGATGCGCGCTGGGGTGTTCGAGACCTCGAAACCGTCCGTGAGGAAGCGTCTACCCGTGGATTGACGCTGCGAGAACGGTTCGAGATGCCGGCCAACAACCAGCTCGTGGTCTTCGAGAAAGAGCGCGCCGGCTAGTCCTGTAGATGCGTAGCGAACCAGCGCGTCGCGGCTGCCGCGGCGGTGGGTAGGTCCTTCATATAGACGTCGTAGTGGCGACAATCGATCCGCACCAGCTCGTTCTGCCCCCCCGCGTCTCGCATCGCTTCGAGCTGCCACGCCGTCGGTGTTTGCGTGTCGTTGTCGGCGACGATCATCATGAGCGGCGTCGGTGCGATGTCAGCGACAAATGATTGAGGCTCGTAGGAGCGCAAGAGATCGAAGCTTCGCACTGTGAGGCAATTCACGTACCGGCCATCGACGTCGTTGGCTTGAATCCACTCGTCGGTTTCGGTGCCCGGAACCGCGGCGGGCGTCGTCGCGGGCACCCCGCCCGCTGCGCGGGCGTCGCGATCGGCCGACAGCCGTTCCAAAAAACGCGCGCGTTTCTCTTCGGGGACCCACGCCTCGAACGTGCGCCGCCCGCTGATGAGCGGCACTTGTGAGACCGCACACCGAACCCGCCGATCGAGGGCGGTGACGGTGAGGACGTGGCCGCCGGCGTAACTCGTTCCCCATAGGCCCAAGCGGTCGCCGTCGATGCCCGGGAGCGACCTGACAAACGAGATTGCTTCGCGCATATCGGCGACCTGGCGCCAGGGGTCACTCTCGCACCGCGGCCACCCCCCGCTGTCGCCCCAGTTGCGGTGGTCATAGGCAAAGCACGCGAAGCCCGCGGCCGTAAACGCCTCGGCGTAGCGCGGCAGGTCGAGGGCGGCGATACCGGAGAGTCCATGGCTCAAAACGATCACCGGGTGCGGCCCCTCACCCCCGGGTCGCGTGAGCCACCCTGCGAGTCGCGTTCCGTCCGAATCGAACGTGATGGGCTGTCGTTCCATAGCGGGACTCCCTTCGGGCTATAGTCGCGATATGGTACTGCGCGCAACCGAGCGGTTGGGCACGAATGTGCTGCCGCGTTTTCCGTAAGTGACGGCGAAGCCCTCCCCGTATCCCGCACCTCTGTTCGACGGGATTCACCGCGGAAACCCCGGAGATGTCGCGTTCTATCGGCGCGCCTGCGAAGGCATCGATTGCGTGCTCGAAATCGGTTGCGGTACCGGTCGGGTGGCCGGCGCGTTGTCCAACGGTGGAACGTCCGTCGTCGGTTTCGATCTCGATCGGGAGCGCGTCGAGATCGCGCGAACGCGGGGCATCCACGCGGAGGTCGCGGACCTCCGCGACTTCTCGCTGGGTCGCCGGTTCGAGCGAATCATCGCTCCCTACAACACACTCTATTGCCTACTCGACGAAGACGATCTGCTGGCTTGTCTGACGCGCGTGCGCGATCACTTGGACCCGCGCGGGCGATTCATTTTCGACGGATACGCCGCGGACGCGCAGCACTACGGTGCCAGCGAGGAAGAGGCGCGCGCCGAGACCGTGGAGTTTGTCGGCTCGGTGGAATTTCAGGGCCGGGTCTACGACGTGCTGGAACACGGGCGCTGGGACCGCCCTTCTCAAGTGGTCGAAGCGCACTACGAACACATCCCTCGCGGCCCGGGCGAGCGCATCGAGGCGTTTCTTCCTCAACGCTATTTGCTTCGCGAGCAGATCGATCGAGTCTTCACGGAAGCGGGTCTAGCGCCGCTGTCGGTGCATGGGGATTTTAGTGGCGGGGCCTACCAACCCGATTCGGATCACTTTGTGGTTTGCGCTTCTCCGATGCCCTAGCCGCGTTCGATCACGACCTTGCCGAAGTGCGCACCGCTTTGGAGGTGCGCGTACGCGGCCTTGACGTCCGCGAGATCGCCGAAATCGAAGCGTCGGTCGATCACGGGCTGTAGGCGTGAGGCTTCCATCGCGCGGTTCATATCGCGGAACATCGCGCGACTTCCGACGAAGATTCCGCGCAACGTAATCGCGTTCAAGATCGTGTCGATCGACGTAAAGCCGCCTTCGATTCCGGTCAGTACGCCGATCAGGCTCACCGTGCCGCCGATGGCCGAGGATTGAATCGACTTTTCGAGCGTCCCGACGCCGCCGACCTCGATGACCTGATCGACACCGCGCCCGTCCGACCACGCGCGGACCGCTTGCTCCCAATCGGGCGTCGCGCGGTAGTTGATGGTCTCGTCCGCCCCCAGCGCGCGGGCGCGCTCGAGCTTGTCGTCGGAGCTACTCGTCGCGACGACCTGGCAGCCGGCGGCCTTGGCGAGCTGGAGCGCAAAAATTGAAACGCCTCCCGTCCCCAGTACGAGAACGGACTGGCCGGCGGTGAGACCGCCGGCGGTCAATGCTTGCCAGGCCGTCACGGCCGCGCAGGGCAGCGTCGCGGCCTCCGCAATGGACATGTGCTTCGGAGCGTGCACCCAACCGCGTTCCGGCAGGACGACGCGTTCCGCAAGGGTGCCGTCGATCCCGCCGCCCAGCGCGCTGCAGAAATCCGCTTCGCTGGCGTTGCCGCGCTCCCAGTCGCGAAAGAAGCACGACGCGACGGCGTCGCCGACGCGGAAGTCGCGCACCGCAGAACCCACTTCGACGACTTCACCAGCACCGTCCGAGAGGGGGACGAGCGGAGGATTTCGCACGATCTTGTCGTTCCGCGCGTAACCGCCGCTCGGAACGCCGAGATCGCGAAAGTTGAGAGACCAGGCCTTCATCTCGACCCGGACGTCGTCCGGACCGAGCTCGGGTTCGGCGACATCGGCGACCTCGAGGGCGTCGATGCCTTTGGGCTCAGAGAATTGATACGTCTTCACAGGATCCTCCAGTGGCCGGCGGGTCAGCGTACCAGAGTTCAACTAAAGTGGTTTTCCCAGGAGGACCCATGGCACCGAACCCCCTCGATGGTTTCTCGATCGACCCCGGCCGACTCGCGACGATCGGTCGGGACCTGCAACGCCCGGAATGCATTCTGGCGGAGCCCGACGGGACGCTGTGGTCCGCCGATGCCCGCGGCGGTGTCGTCCGCATCGCTCCCGATGGAAGCCAGACGATCATCACGCAGAGCCACGCGTCGTCTTTTTCCGAGGCTTCCGATGACGCGACGCGTTTCGTCGAGGGCACGCTCCCGAACGGCCTCGCATTCGCCGACAACGGCGACATCGTGATCTCGAACTTCGGGACCGACTGTCTCGAGCGCATGACCCGCGACGGGAAGACCGAACTTCTGTTCGATACGTTCGAGGGCGAGCCCATCGGCAAGGTCAATTTCGTCGCACGCGACAGTCGAGACCGCCTTTGGATCACCGTGTCGACGATGATCCACGACTGGCCGTCGGCGATCAGTCCGAACATCATCGACGGCCGCGTTCTGCTCTACGACCGGGGAGTCGTGCGCCTCGTGGCCGACGGCATTCACTTCGCGAACGAATGCAAGCTCGACGCAAACGAAGAACATCTCTACGTGGTGCAAACCTGCGGTCGCAACGTGTTGCGCTTCCGCATCGAACACGATGGCTCGCTCACCCGCCGCGAGATCTTCGGCCCCGAAGATCACGGGACCTTTCTCGACGGGATCGCGTTCGATGTGCACGGCAACCTGTGGGGAACCCACGTCATGACGGACCGCGTCTTTGCCATCACGCCCGACGGAGAACTCCGCATCCTCCTCGACGACACGACACCCGAGGAAATCCAAAAGGTCGATGCCGCGTTTCAGCGGGATGAAGCGACGACGGAGCTTCTACTCTCGTGCGGCGGGCAGGTCGCGCCTTGGATGGCCAGTATCACGTTTGGCGGTTCCGACCTCCGAACCGTCTACATCGGCAGCTTGCGCGGCACGACGATCCCCTACTTCCGGTCGCCGGTGGCCGGTCTACCCCTGGTACACTGGAGCTAGGAAGGCCGTCCCAGCCCCCGCAAACCACCGTCCCGCGCGGGATCCCAGCCCTTCCGACACTCGAGCCGCGGAATCACTTCCTCGCCGAAGCGCCGGATGCCGTCCACCCAGTCCGGCCAACTGAAGAGGATCCCTTCGACGTTCGGATCGGCGGCGAGCACGTCGATCTTGCGAGCGACCGTTTCATAGGACCCGACGATCGCCGGGATTCCCATGAACGCCATATGGCCTTCCTCGGGGTCTCCCGCGAGTAGGTCTTCCTCGACGGTCTTGCGCAGTTGCTCCGTAGTTCCGTCCTGGACCGTGTCGAGCTTCGCCGAAGCGATCATCGTTTCGATCGCGCCGACGTCGGCACCTTTGGCGATATCCCGAGCGGTCTGGGCCGCCTTCTCGTCGGTTTCTTCCGCGACGAGGTGGAGCAATGCATAGGTCGCCACGTCGTTACCCGTGGCTTCAGCCTGCTCCTTCAAGTCGGCGGCGAGGGCGTGAACGCGCTCCGGGTGCGACATGACGAAGTTGTGCCCGCCGATGGTCGCGACGAACCGGCGACCCACTTCGGATTGACCCGCAGCGACGATCGGAATTTCATGCTCGGGCGTCGGAAGACAAGAGCAATCCTCGAGCTCGAAAAAGCGACTCTTGTGCGTGACGCGGCCCCGGCTCCACAGCTCGCGCAGAATGTTCACGTAGTCGAGCGCGTACTCGTAGCGCTGCTCGTAGTACGCGTCACCGCGCCACAGACCCATCTGCTCGTACTCGGGCTTGTTCCAACCCGTCACGATGTTCAACCCGGCGCGCCCGTTGCTGACATCATCGAGTGTCGCCATCATGCGCGCGACATACGCGGGATGGAGTGCCAGAACGGTTGTGGTCGGTATGAGGCCGATGCGTTCTGTCACGCTCGCGAGCGACGCCATCAGGGTGAAGGACTCCATACACGCGTCCCAAAACCCGGTCTCCCCCCCGAACCCGCGGTACTTCATCATGGACAACACGAAGTCGAGACCCTGCCGCTCGGCTTCGAGCGTCACCGCCTTGTTGAGCTCCCACGTCGGCAAGTAAGGCGGAATCGCCTTGGTGACGAGGTAACCGTTGCTTCCGTTGGGTAGAAAGACGCCGAATTTCATCGCGCTTTAGTAGTCGATCTTTTCGAGCTGTGCGAGAAGCGTTTCTCGTTCCTCCTCGAACTGAGGCGAGATCATGATTTGTCGGCCAATCGACTCGGGCGGTTCGTCTTCGGCGAACCCCTTGGCCTTGCTGACGGTCGCTTCGAAGAGCGGCCCGCCCGGAGTCCGAACGTAGATGGAATCGAAATAGCCGCGGTCCTTGCGGTCCGACACGTCGATGTACCCGAGTCCTTCGAGGTGCCCTTTCACGGCATCCTGCTCGCCGAAGTCCCCGACCTGAAACGCGGAGTGATGAATGAACCCTTCGCCGTGTGCCCAGCTACCCGCGGCGAGGTTCGGCTGGAGAGAAAAATCGACGAGCGCCCCTGTTTCGCCGCTCCCGACGGCGTAGCGCTGCACAGAGCCGTCGGTGACCGTGCGGCTTCCTCCCCACCCGTCGACCATGAATTCCTCGCTGAGCTCTTGTTCGCGAACGGCGACCACGATGGTGTGAATCCCGCGAATTCCGACTTCAGTCGGAACCGGTCCGCCGGTGTGGGGAATGCGCGTATCGTTCTCGACACCCACCAGCTCGTACGGAATGCCGCAGGGGTGCTCGAAGGCGAGACGCCGCTCGCCGAAGGCTTCGCGGGTCTTCGGGTCGTAGCCGTGTTCGCGAAGGCGCGTCTCCCAATAGGAGAGCGCGTCGGGCGCGACGGAGAGGCACAGGACCTGAATCTGCCCCGAGCCCCGCCGCGCTTTTCGCCCGGTCTGACGCATCGGGAAGCTCGTCACGAGGGTGCTCTCCTCCCCTCGGTCGTTCCCGTAGTAGAGGTGATAGATGGGCACCTGGCCGTCGTAGAGCAGCGTTTTCTTGACGCTCTTCATCCCGAGGAGCTGGGTGTGGAAGTCGTAGTCCTCCTGAGCCCCTCCGACGCACAGCGTGATGTGATGGTGACGTTGAATCGCGGTTGACGGGTTGTTCACGGGATACCTCTGTCTTGGGGGTCTCGGCCCAGTGTACGACTCGCCCTGGGAGAGCGGAATGAATTCCGGATGGGTATCCCCACGGGCATTTTTGACTTTGATTTTCATTTTCACCTTGACCCCGCCACCGCGACAGACTTATTCCTCTTTTTGAAAACGATTTTCGTTTTCACTCTAAGGGGAGTCGATTTCGATGAACGATCTGTCGAGGGCCGCATGGGCAGCGGCCTGCTTGCTTCTCGCGGTGGCAGGACCCGCGTGGGCGGACGACCACGAGTCCGACGCCGTCCGACAACGGGACGACCGGATCGCGGATCTCGAGCGGAAAGTCGATCAGCTGGTCGGCGAGCTCAGTCGAGTCCGCACCCAAGTCGCAGTGCCGGAAGACAAGGAGCTCGCCTCGCAGTACGGGCTCGGACCGGCGGCGTCCAAGATCTACGGCGTGGAGCGGGGTCTCTCGATCGGCGGTTACGGCGAGGCGTTCTACACGAATTTCTTGAGCGACGCGTCGTCCGGAAGCACACGCGACGGCTCGGGAACGCTGGTCAGTGATCACGACCTCGATCGCTCCGACTTCCTGCGGTTCGTGATGTACCTCGGGTACAAGTTCAACGAAAACATCGTGTTCAACGCGGAAATCGAGTTCGAACATGGAAGGACGGGAAGCTCGACTCCTTCGGCTGGCTCGGGCAGTGTCTCGGTAGAGTTCGCGGCGCTCGATTTTTTCTTCAATGACTACGTGAACGCGCGAGCCGGGATGCTCCTCCTTCCGATGGGCTTCATCAACGAAGTCCACGAACCCCCGTTCTTCCACGGTGTGCAGCGGCCGGAAGTCGAGCGGCGCATCATCCCGAGCACATGGCGGGAAAACGGTGCGGGAATTTTCGGCAACTTGCACGAGACCCTCGCGTACCGCGCCTACGTAACGACCGGTTTCAACGCCACGGGCTTCAGCGATGCGGGCATTCGGGGCGGTCGCCAAAACGGCAACCGCGCATTCGCCGAGGATCTAGCCTTCGTCGCACGGCTCGATTGGACGCCGATCCCGTCCCTCCTCCTCGGAGGCTCGTTCTACACCGGGGGGTCCGGACAAGATCAAGAACTCGGCGGTGTCGATCTGCCGGACGCCCGGTTGACGATGTACGAGGTGCATGCGCAGTATCGCGTCGGCGGACTCGAGACACGCGCCCTTTTCGCTGTGAATCAGCTCGCGAGTGCGGACAAGCTGAACCTCGCGCTCGGTCGCGCGCTCAATCGTCCGATTGCCGAGCGCATGATCGGCGGCTACGGCGAGGTGGCTTACAACATCGCCCCGTTCCTGTTCGGGCCGGATCGCTATCTCGCACCGTTCCTTCGCGTCGAGTACATCGACCCGCAGAACAAAGTGCCGTCCGGGTTTACGGCCAACGACAACCGTACGCGATGGCTCTACACCACCGGTCTGTCGTGGAAACCGCATCCGAATGTCGTGCTGAAAGCCGAGTACCGGAACTTCCAGGCCGATGAGGGCGCCGAAGCGGACGAAGTGAGTATCGGTATGGGCTTCGCCTTCTAGGGCGAACCCGACCGGGGTCCGCGGGAGGTCACTCCTCCGGTCTCTCGCGGGCCCCGGAACGCTCCACCTCGATCAGCTCGGCGAGCCAGTGCCGGAACCGACGCGCGACCGCGCGGGGTTCCCCGAGCTCAACGCTTTGCGTGAGCTGATCACCGATCAGCGCTTCGGCAAACATCGCCAGGGCCGCCAGACGAACGCAGAAGGCGGTGTCCTCGTACGCAGGCTCCGCGAACCCGTCGGCCGCGCAACGAGCCGTCCGCTCGGCGTGGTACGCACGCGTCAGCGGCAGAAGCAGCCGCTCTTCGGGTCGTAGGGACAGATCCGGCTCCCGTAGCACCCGCCACGCCCAGAGCCGTGCCTGCCCCTCGTCCGCCAGGGTCGCCATGGCCCGGTCGAGGGCGTTTTCAGTTCCTTGCCCGACATCGGCCAAGAGGTCGTCTCTCAAGCGGACGAGGGCGCGCTCCTCGAGCGCGTCGATCAACCCCTGCCGATTGCCGAAATGGTGGAGCAGAGCCGGATGGGTGACCCCGAGATCCGCCGCGATCGACTGGAGCCGCACCGCTTCAGGCCCCCCCGCCGCGAGGCGCGCCTGCGCGGCGTCGAGGATTTCTTCGCGCGCCTGGGCGGCGGATTCCCAGCGGCGGCTCTTCGAGCGAGCGGTCTTGGTGGTTGACATGATGATTTCCTTACAATATTGTTAACACCATGTCGACTTCAATCTCCCCGACGACCCTTCCGCCCCGTAATTCGCGCATGCGCTGGCGCGACGCGTACCGCTCGTGGAAGCGACTTTACGAGAATCCCGACGACACCGCGGCGGTCTTCGAGATCATCGAAGCCCTGCGCGGTCGGTCGGATGAGCGGGCGTATCGCCGCTTCAGCGCGACCGAAACCGGGGGGCGTCTGCTTCGAGAGCGTCCGGATGTTCTCTCGCGCCTCGCCGACCGGGAAGCGCTGCGGGCGCTGCCGGCGGGTTCGCTCGGGCGCTGTTACGCGGCGTTCATGGACGAGGAAGCCCTCGATGCAGGCGGCTTGGTCGATGCGAGCGTTGGCCGCGAGAGCTGGGAAGATGCCGACGAGGGCCTTCTCTACTTCGCGACACGCCGACGAGACACCCACGATCTCCATCACATCGTGACGGGTTACGGCCGCGACCTGCGCGGTGAGTCGGCGCTCCTCGCATTCGATTTCGCGCAGGCGCGCAGCTGGGGCGTCGGGTTCATCGCACTGATGTCCTACGTGAACGCAACGGAGCCGTTCGAGCGGGCGATGATCCGGCGCGCCTACCGCGCGGGCCGGAGAGCGGCGTGGCTCCCCGCCGCGGATTGGGAGAGCCTGCTGGCGCAGCCGCTCGAAGACGTGCGACGCCGACTCGGCGTCGAAGCCGCCGCCGAGTACCCGCCGCTCTGGTCTGCCGCGGCGCCAGCCGCCGTTTAGCACGCCCAGCCTCCGTTTTGCGCCCCGATAAGCGAGCGGCGGCGCGGGTTCCTAGACTCCGACGCGCGATGGGCCATCAACACTCGCACGGCAAACCGGCGTCGGGCACGGCGCAACGCACGCTCGGCGCAGCTCTCGTCCTATCCGCGACGTACCTGGTCGTCGAGGTCATCGGCGGCCTCATGACCGGTTCCCTCGCACTCCTCGCCGATGCGGGCCACATGACCTCCGACGTCGCGGCCCTCGCGTTGGCCCTGTTCGCGGCATGGGTCGCGAGCCGGCCAGCGGGCCCGCGCTGGACCTACGGGCGCCGTCGGGCGGAAGTGCTGGCGGCGCTTGCCCAAGGTGTGGCGCTTTTCGCCGCCGCGATTCTCATCGTCTTTGAAGCGGTGTCGCGGTTGGGAAGCGACGGGCCGGCCGAAATTTCGGGGCTCGGGGTGCTCCTCGTCGCAACGGGCGGTCTCATCGTCAATCTCATCGCGCTCGGGATGTTGCAGGGCGACCGCGCGCACAACTTGAACGTTCGCGGCGCGTGGCTCCATGTCGCGAGCGACGCATTGGGCAGCGTCGGGGCGATGTTCGCCGGTGGCATGATCTACTTCTTCGGGTTGACGTGGGCAGACCCGGTCGCCTCGCTGCTGATCGCGTCGCTCATCGTCGTGTCCGCCTGGCAGCTCCTGCGTGATGTCGTCGACGTCTTGATGGAAGCGGCGCCTCGGCATCTCGACGTCCCGCGGATCCGCCGCGCCCTCGAGGCGATCGAAGGTGTGCTCGGCGTGCACGACCTCCACGTCTGGACGGTCGGCAGTGAGCAGGTCGCCCTCTCCTGCCACCTCGTGGTTCCCGAGGACGGCGGCTGCACACCGCTTCTGTCTCGAGTCCATCAAGTGTTGGGTGGCGAGTTCGGCATCCGCCACGCGACCGTCCAGGTTGAGCCCGTCGACTTCGCCGATGCGAGTCCGGAATCCTATTGCGTCGCGCCGCCAACGCTCGACACGTAGCACCCGGTCAGGGTATGTCGCGCCAGCGGACGAAATCCCGGCTGAGCTCGCCGATGCTTCGCGCGCCGGCCAAAGCGAGTGTGCGCTCGAGACCTTCGGCGAACCAGCGGAGCACGAGATCGACGCCCCGTTCGCCGCCCGCGCCGAGGCCGTAGAGGTACGCCCGGCCGATCATGCACGCGCGGGCACCGAGGGCCACTGCCTTCGCGATATCGCTCCCCCGCCGGACCCCGCCGTCGCAGAGAATCTCGAGTCGATCCCCGACCCGCTCGGCGGTTTCGGCGACGAGTTCGAGCGGCGCCGGAGATCCGTCGAGCTGGCGTCCGCCGTGGTTCGAGAGAGCGATCGCCGGAATGCCTTCCGCCGCCGCGCGCTCCGCATCGATCACCGACTGGATCCCCTTGAGGATGACCGGCCCGTCCCAGATCCCGCGAAGCCAGGCGACGTCATCCCAGTCGAGGCCGGGATCGAACTGGCTGTTGATATAGTCCGCCAGGGACACGGCGTCGCTTCCGTCGCCGACCGAGCGGCCCACGACATTGGAAAACGCGATCGGCTCGGACCGGAGGAAATCGAGCGTCCAGGCCGGGTGGAGCGCACCGTCGACCAAGGTTTCGAGGCCGACTTTCGGCGGAAGTGTGAAGCCACTGCGCACGTCGCGTTCGCGCCGGCCGAGCACCGCGGTATCGATCGTCAGCAACAATGCGTCGTAACCCGCCGCCGCCGCGCGCTCGACGAGCTCTTTCACGAGGCCGCGGTCTCGCCAAGCGTACACCTGAAACCACTTCGGCCCGGGACACACCGCCGCAACGTCCTCGATGCTGCGCGTCGACAACGTCGACAAGCTGTACGGAACGCCGGCCCGCGCCGCGGCGCGAGCGACGGCCAGCTCTCCCTGAGACTCGACAATACGAGTGAACCCGGTTGGCGCCATGACCAGTGGCAGGGGCAAGGTGCGGCCGAGGAGCGTCGTCCCCGTATCGACATCGCCGACGTTGCGCAGGACACGCGGCCGAAACTCGAGCCTGTGAAAGGCTTCGCAATTGCGCCGCTGGGTCCGCTCGTCCTCTGCCGCCCCGTCGACGTAGTCGAAGACCCCACGCGGCAGCCGTCGTTCGGCGACGCGACGCAAATCGTCGACGTTGGCGCAGCGGGCCAACCGCCGTTCTGTGGCGTTCCACGTGAACTCTCGAAAGCGCAGAACCGAACGGAGCGATTGCCACATGAGGGTTGACCGAAGCTAGGCGAAGAGCTCGCCGTACAATTCCTCGTTGAACCCGACGACCACCGTTTTGCCGAACTTGAGGCAAGGAGCGCGTAGATTCCCCGTCGGCCCGAGCATCTTTTCGACCTGGTCGGCGGAAATTCGCGCGCCCAAGGCGATGTCGTCCCGGTTCTTGCCCTTCGCGACGAAGAGCTTAGTCGCGCCCTTGAGAAGGGCTCGCGCATCGTCTTTCGACAACTTCCGACTCGCCGGGACTTCCTCCTTGACCTTGACTTTCTTCGCACCCAAGAACTTGGATGCCCGCGTGCAGCTCGTTCAGCCCTTGCGGTGGTAATACCAATCGACGCTCTTCGGCATGACCTCTCCTTTTCGCACAGTGTAGCGGCGATTGTTCGAGCGGAACCAGAAGGACTGCGCGCGCGTATGGAACGCGAACGCCGGAGGTCTGGGAATGTCGTCCACCCTTGCTCGGGCCCGCTTGAGTCTCGGCTGCCTACTGTTGGCGAGCAGCGTCGCATGCGCTGACGCAGCCCCGTCGGGCACCGCTGTGTCCACCGGGAACGAGGTCTTGCCGCTCGATCTCTTCTTTCCGCTGTTTCATCCAGAGACTGCGGTCTATGCCTCGGCGGCGAACGCGATCTTTTCGGAATGGGATGTCGCCAACGCACCGCTCGTCCTCGAGGCAATGCGCTTTTCTCCCCACGCCGACGATCTCCTCGCCCGCCTCGAAAAAGTGACCGGCGAGTCATTCGGTGGCGATTTCCACCGTGCGTTTCGCTGGCTGTGGAATCAACCGATCGAACCGCACCCGGAGTATGCGCGCTGGAAATCGAAGCTTTACGGAGAGATCGATCCCCGCTTTTCCGTGCACTTCGACCGCGTTGGCGACGCTCGAATACGCCTCGACGAGATTCTCTGGGGAGGCGTGGCGCGCGACGGGATCCCTCCGCTCGAGTACCCGGACCTCGTTGCCGCCGATGCCGCCGGCTACTTGGGTAGCTCCGACGTCGTCTTCGGGCTGTTCATCGACGGCGAGGCCCGGGCCTACCCGAAGAGAATACTCGCGTGGCACGAGCTCGTTCGAGATCGAATCGGCGAGGTCGAGATCACCGGGGTGTACTGCACCCTGTGCGGCGCCATGATCGCGTACGAGAGCGAGATCGACGGGCGTCGGTTCCGCCTCGGTACCAGTGGTTTTCTCTACCGCTCGAACAAGTTGATGTACGACCACGAGACCGAGTCGCTCTGGTCGACGTTGACGGGCGAGCCGGTCCTAGGCGCCCTCGCCGGTACGTCACTTCGTCTGGTTCCCCGCCCGACGGTCACCACGACGTGGGGAGCTTGGAAAGACGCCCATCCGCAGACGAAGGTCTTGAGCATCGACACCGGGCACATTCGAGATTACAGCGAAGGCGCCGCCTACCGTGAATACTTCGCGACCGATGAACTCATGTTCGCGACACCGCGTCTCGACTCGCGGTTGCGGAACAAGGACGAAGTGCTCGTCCTTCGATTCGGCCGTCCGGGAACCGCCCCGGCGGCCATCGATCGCGCGACACTTCCGCCACACTCGATCTACGGCGGAACTCACGGTGGTGTCGACTACACGGTCTTCACCGACCGCTCCGGTGCCCACCGAATCTACGCCGTCGGGGGCTTCGACGATGCGACCTACGACGGCGGCCGTCGCGCGCGAGACGCGACCGGCCGCTCTTGGTCGCTGTCCGAGCAAACACTGACGGGCACCGACGGCACGGCGCACGAGCGTTTGCCCGCGCACCGCGCCTTCTGGTTCGGTTGGTTCGCGGCCTATCCCGGCACGGAGCTCATCCGGGCAGATGAATGAAAGCTCAGTCGCTGGATTCCCAGGCGTTCCAGTACATGACCTCGGACGCGGGTCGTCTCTCTGCGCGCCGCAGCGTCGCGCCCGCCGTGTGGCCCACGGGCAATAGGACCGTGGGCGTTACGTGGGGCGGAATCGAGAGCAACTCCGCGACTTCGCGGTCGTGGCGGCCCAAGAGCGTCGTCCACGTCGACCCCAGGCCCCGCGTGCGCAGTGCCACCATCAACGACCATGCGGCGGGCAGAATCGATCCGTAGAAACCGAGCTGTCGCGACAGCTCCTCGGGGGGCCGGCCCTCGGTACAGACGAGAATCAACACCGGAAAATCCTGCAGGCGGTCGGCGAGAAAGCGATAATTCGGCGACAGTGTTTCCGGAGCGTTTCCCGCTGCTTGCATCTCCTTGAGGCGGAGTTCCATGAACTCGTCGAAGGCGCGGCGATAGAGGTCGGCCAGTCCCGACTTGAGCTCGGGCTCCGTCACGAACACGAATCTCCACGCTTCGCGGCCGACTCCCGTGGGCGCTTGGACCGCGATCTCGACGCACTCTTCGAGGAGCTGCGGCGATACGGGTCGCGAGAAATCGATGCGTCTGCGCACCGAGCGCGTCGTGGCGAGCGCTTCGTCCGCGTCGATCACAGCGCGGCCGCGGCCTCTCCGGCGGCGCGACCGAACACCGCTCCCGACGTGAGGCCGGACCCGCCGGGGTACATCGAGTAGAAGATGCCGCCGACCGCTTCGCCCGCCGCGAACAGGCCCGGCACGGGAGTACCATCCCCCCGCAGAACAGACCCACGCGGATCGACCCGGAGCCCGCCGTAAGTGAACGTGATCCCGCACGTGACGCGAAACGCCGTGTACGGAGGCGAGTCGAGGGGCAACGCCCAGTTCGACTTCGGCGGTGTGATCCCGCGCGTCGCGCAACCGTCTTTCTTCGTCGGATCGAAGCGATCCGTCGGACCCGCTGCTTCGTTGTAGGCGCGCAGCGTGTCCAGGGCCCGCTTCCCATCTACGCCGGAAAGGGCGGCGCACAAAGCGGGCAGCGTCGCGGCTTGTGTGCGGGTCGCGCCTTCCGCGGCGTAGTCGTCGTAGAGGAGCGGGAGACTCTTCGCATCGAAGATCTGCCATGCGAACGCTCCGGGTTGCTCGAGCACAGCGCGACCGTACTGGGCATACGTGTAGTTCCGAAAATCCGCCCCCTCATCGACGAAGCGGCGTCCCTCGGCGTTGAGCATCACTCCGAAGGGGTAGCTGATCTTTCGAAACTTGCGCCTTTCGATGTGGGGAATCGGCGAGTCCTCGAAATTCGGTGTCGAGACGTCCATGCAGACGGCGTGACAGGCTGCGAAATCGCCCTCCGTCGCGGCGCCGACCGCGCGCGCCATCGTCAAGGCAGCTCCGCGGTTGTAGGGTGTCCCGCGGACGGTCGCCTGCCGCCAGGGCGCGCCCAAGTGGGCGGCGCGAAGCTCCGCGTTCGCTTCGAACCCGCCACATGCGAGAACGACGGCGCGCGCGGCGACCACCTCGCCGCCGGCGAGTTCGACTCCTGCGACGGCGTCGTCTCGCACGACCAAAGCCTCGACCGGCGCTCGCAAGCGGATTTCTACGCCGGCACCCGCAGCAATATCCGCCAGCTTTGCGACCAAGCCCTCCCCTTCGCCACGGGCGCCGAGTACGACACCGCCCCAAAAATGGAAACGGCCGTCGCGCTCGAAGGCCTGACGTTCGTAGATCGGATCGAACGCGATGCCGAGCTCGGACAGCCATGCAACCGCGCCGTAGCTGCGCTCGACGAGGCTCCGTTGCAGGGGCTTCGCGCCTCCGTCCTGTCCCCGGCAGAGGTCGGCGAGGAACTGCGCCTCAGAATAAGCGCCGAAATCGCTGCGGCCGATCCGTGAATCCGCCTCGGGTTCGATTAACGCCGCGAGCTCCTCGGGTGAAGCGAAAGCGAAGCGCATCGCGCCAGCGGTGTAGCGGGAGTTTCCGCCGAAATCGGCTTCGCCCCCCGCTTCAAAGACACACACGTGGGCGCCGGCGCGACGCGCGCTGATGGCGGCGCACAGTGCCGCGTTCCCGCTTCCCACCACCGCGACATCGATACGACGCAAGGAAACCGACCGACCCCGCGCCGACTAGCGAAGCGAGCGGAACGCTTCGCGCACCTCTCGGACGAAGATCTCCGGCTGCTCGAAAGCGGCGAAATGACCGCCTTTGTCGAGTGTGTTGAAGTAGATGAGATCGGTGTAGCGAGATTCGACCCAGCGCTTCGACGCGCGAAAGATCTCCTTCGGGAAAATGCTGACTCCGGTGGGGAGCGTCACCGGAAGGAGTTCCTCACTCAGGATTCCGAAGCTCTGCCAATAGAGCCGCGCGGACGACGCGCCGCTATTCGTGAGCCAGTACATCATGATGTCGTCGAGCATTTCGTCGCGGGTGAGCACGTTTTCGGGGTGGCCGTCGCAATCGGTCCACTGGAAGAACTTCTCGAGGATCCACGCCATCTGTCCGACCGGCGAGTCGGCGAGTCCGTAGCCCAAGGTTTGTGGCCGCGTGCTCTGTTCTTTCGAATAGCCCGAGTCGTGATCCCAATAGAACTGGCCACTCGCCAGTGCGGCTTCTTCAAAGGGTGTCAGGTTCTCCAAAAGATCCGGTGTCGGACTCACGAGCGGCATGTTCAGATGAATCCCGGCGCAGTGTTCGGTCTCGGTAATGCCGATGCTCGTCGTCACCGCAGCACCCCAGTCGCCGCCTTGCGCCACGTAGCGGTCGTAGCCGAGCCGGGCCATCAACTCGCCCCACGCACTCCCGATTCGCTCGACACCCCAGCCGGGGGCGGTGGGCTTGTCCGAGAAGCCGTACCCGGGAAGCGTCGGACAGACGACGTGAAAAGCGTCGGACGCTTCGCCGCCGTGCGACGCCGGGTCGGACAGCGGGCCGATCACCTTCATGAACTCGACCACCGAGCCCGGCCAACCGTGGGTCATCACGAGCGGCAGTGCGTTCTCATTCGGCGAACGGACATGCAGGAAATGGATGCCCAAACCATCGACCTCGAGCTTCCACTGGGGAAACGCGTTCAGCGCGTTTTCACAACGCCGCCAGTCGTACTTTTCGGCCCAGTAGGCGGCGACATCCTTCACGTAGTCGAGCGGTACACCCTGGCTCCAATCGTCGGGCGTCTCCCGGTCCGGCCAGCGCGTCAACGCGAGGCGCTGGCGCAATTGCTCGAGCTCGGTCTCGGGTACGTCGATCCGAAAAGACGAAGGTTCACTCATGGTGTTCTCCCGGCGCGGCGGTTGCGCGTGAGCCGCGTGCCCACTTCGAGGTTACCTTGGATGCGCCGCACAAATCACGTGTCGGCGATGGTAAGGTAGGCGTTGCCCCGATTTCCGGCGGAGGGACCCAGTTCATGCGGCTGATCGGCCTACGCGAGCAAGCGGCCAACGAGCGACGCGTGTCGATCACGCCCGAGAGCGCGCGCGGCTTGATCCAGGCGGGTTTCGAGGTCGCCATCGAGGCCGGAGCCGGGGTCGATGCCAGTTTCGACGACGATGAATACCGCGAGCAGGGCGTCGCGATCGAAACCGATCGCCGCGAGCTGATTGCATCGGCCGATGTTTGGCTGGCGGTGGGTGCCCCCTCGCTCGAGGAACTCGCCCCTTTTCGAGCGAACGGGCTCCTGGTGGGGTTCCTTCGACCTTTCGACGATCCGGCCTACGCCGCCGACGTCGCGAAGCGCGGCATGACGAGTTTCGCGATGGAGCTCCTTCCGCGCACGACCCGTGCTCAGGCGATGGATGCGCTGTCTTCCCAAGCGTCCATTGCGGGCTATCGCGCAGTCATCCTCGCGGCGGCCCATCAGACCAAGGTGTTTCCGATGATGACCACTCCGGCGGGAACGATCCCTCCGGCGCGGGTACTCGTCGTCGGCGCCGGCGTCGCCGGGCTCCAAGCCATTGCGACGGCCCACCGGCTCGGAGCGCGGGTCGAGGCCTACGACACCCGTCCCGCGGTCAAAGAACAAGTCGAGAGCTTGGGAGCTCGCTTTCTCGAGCTTGAGCTCGATGCGTCCGACGGCGAAGCCGAAGGCGGGTACGCGAAGGCGCAAAGTGACGAGTTCTTGAAACGTCAGCGCGAGCTCTTCGCCGAGCGCCTGCGCGATTTCGACGTCGTCGTGACGACAGCCCTCGTGCCCGGTCGGCCGGCACCGGTGCTCATCGAGCGCTCCGCGGTCGACGCAATGCATACCGGGGCCGTGATCATGGACTTGGCCGCTCCCAACGGCGGGAACTGCGAGCTGACCCGCGCCGACGAAGAAGTCGTGCACGGCGGTGTCCATATCTTCGGGCCGACGAATCTCGCATCGGAATCCGCGCGAGGCGCGAGTCGGATGTATTCTCGAAATCTACTCGCTCTGATGAAGCACTTGTCCGAGGACGGGCAGCTCAACCTCGACTTCGACGACGAAATTATCGGTGGCGCTGTCCTGACTCATGACGGCGAGGTCGTTCCCAAAGCGGTCCTCGAACGCATCAAGGAGGCCTCGATTTGATCGACGACCCCGCAGTCGCACTGACGATCCTCGTGCTCGCGCTCTTCGTCGGCGTCGAGATCATTTCCAAGGTCCCCACGTTGCTGCACACACCGCTCATGAGCGGCTCCAATGCGATCTCCGGGATCACGGTGGTCGGCGCGATCCTCGCGGCGGGTTCCGGAGAAGGCGATTGGGCCGCGTGGCTCGGCTTTCTCGCCATCGTCCTCGCCACGATCAACGTGGTCGGCGGCTTTCTGGTGACCCAGCGAATGCTCGCGATGTTCCGGGGCAAGAACCAGTCATGAGCCAGTGGGCCGCCTTCGCGTATCTCGCCGCTGCCGTTCTCTTCATCCTCGGCATCAAGGGGCTCGGTTCTGCGAAAACCGCGCGGTCGGGGAATGCCATGGCGGCACTCGGGATGCTGATCGCCATCGTCGCGACGCTGAGTCTCGCGCGCGTCGTGAGTTACAGCTTGATCGTCACCGGTGTCGCGGTGGGCGCGGTCATCGGGGCCGTCGTCGCGCGTCGCATCGAAATGACGGCCATGCCCGAAATGGTCGCGCTGCTGAATGGCTTCGGCGGCGCGGCGTCGGCGTTGGTCGGTATGTCGGAATACATCCATCGTCAGCAGACCGCCTCCGACGGCGCGACCATGGTGTCGGTTGCCATCGTGCTGTCGCTGCTGATCGGCGGCCTGACGCTTACCGGTAGCCTGATCGCCTTTTCGAAGCTTCGCGGCGTTTTGACGTCCCAGCCGATCACGTACGGCGGCCAACAGGTCGCGAACGCTCTGATCTTGCTGGCGGCCCTGGGCCTCGGCTACGCGGTGGCAACCTCCGGGTTCTCCGGGCCGCTCCTCTTCGCCCTCCTTGTCGTTTCCCTGGGGCTGGGCGTCCTCGCCGTGTTGCCCATCGGCGGCGGCGACATGCCCGTCGTCATCTCGCTGCTGAATTCCTACTCGGGGCTCGCGGCGTGTGCCACCGGATTCGTCCTGGGCAACGGCGGCTTGATCATCAGCGGCTCACTGGTCGGGGCGTCGGGCCTGATCCTGACCAAGCAAATGTGCGAAGGAATGAACCGGTCCCTCGCAAACGTGCTGTTCAGCGCCTTTGGCAAGCCGGTCGAGCAGGTGGCGGGGGACGCTGAGGACCGGACCGTCCGCTCCTGTACCGTGGAAGACGCCGCCATCATCTTCGGCAGTGCCCAGCGGTGTGTGATGGTTCCCGGCTACGGGCTGGCGGTGGCTCAAGCCCAGCACGCAGCGCAAGAACTCGCCGAAACCCTCGAGGAGCGCGGCATTGCTGTCAGCTACGCGATCCATCCGGTCGCGGGGCGCATGCCGGGACACATGAACGTCCTTCTCGCCGAAGCGAGCGTCCCCTACGAGCAACTTGTCGAAATGGACGAGATCAATCCCGAATTCAGCGAGACCGACGTCGCGCTCGTGATCGGCGCGAACGACGTGGTCAACCCCGCCGCGCGCAAGGACGAATCGAGTCCGATCTACGGAATGCCGATTCTCGACGTGGACTACGCCCGAAACGTGTTCGTGATCAAACGGAGCATGAACCCGGGCTTCGCAGGGATCGAGAACCCGCTCTTTTACAACGACAACACGATGATGATCTTCGGCGACGCGAAGAGCGTGCTGCTCAACCTCGTCGCGGCGACGAAGGACGCTTAGCGCGGGACATCGAGGCGCCCCTTAGGCGCACTAGCCCATGAAGCTGTCGAGGACTTCCTGGTAGCCGGCCCTGTGCTGCTCGAGGTAGATCCCGTCGAGGGGGGAAGGCTTGGGCTCTCCGGTGGCTTCCTTGAGCTTGGCTGGCGCCCGGTAGATCAACCCCGACGGCACGTGGCCCTCTTCGTAGAGCTCCATACACCGGTTCAGCGCCGCGACGCGATCGCTCGCGTCGTAAGAGGCGTCCTGATCGACGTCGACGAGGGTCGAAGGCCACTCGTGGTAGTTGTCGTTGTAGGTCACGCAGGGCGAAATCACCTCGAGGTAGGCGAAGCCCTGGCCCGCGCGAGCGTGATTGATGGCGGCATCGGTCAGATTCGCCAGCTGATCCGGCGCTCCGCTGTAGCCGCGGGCGAGGAACGTCGTCCCGGGAATCGTGAGCCCGATCTTGACCGGATCCATCATGCTCTGGTTCTGGTAACCGCCACCGAAGCTCGGGGACGGCTGCCCTTTCGTGAGCCCGTAGGTCTCGTTGTTCATCACGATGTACGTAACGTTCGCGTTGGTCCGGAACGCGTGCATGAGATGACCGCCGCCGATCGCAAAACCGTCGCCGTCGCCGCCGGCGGCGACCACCGTCAACTCCGGGTTCGCGAGTTTCGCGCCGATCGCGGAAGGCACGACGCGACCGTGAAGCGCGTGATACCCGTAGCTCGGCAGATGATTCTGGACCGTGCCAGAACACCCGATCCCGGCGAGCACGAGGGCCTCGTGACGGGGGATCCCCAGACGATCGAACGAAGCGTCGATGGCGGCGTGAACCCCAAAGTGGCCGCAGCCCGCGCACCAAATCGGCTGCTTCATCGGGAACGTTTCGGTCATGATCGTGACTCCTCGCGGTGAATCTCTTTCGAGAGATCGATCGGGCGCAACGGCGTTCCGTCATAGCGCCGGACGGAGTAGAGCTTTTCTTTCGGCGCTCCGGCATGCATCAAGATGCCCGTCAATTGTGCGCTCGCACTCTGGTTGATCACGTAGACGCGGTCTTTGCTCTCGATGAATTCAAGCGTCTCATCGAGGAGCGGCCAGAGCGTTCGAATGTTGTGAAGCTGCGCGGCGACGCCGACCTTTTCGAGCTCGTCGACCGTGTCGATGCTCGCGCCGTAACCCGAGCAGACGGCGATGATTCCGACCGAGGCGTTCGGATCGCCGTAGTGCCGCGCCTTCGGGAGATCGGGGGCCGCCGACTTGAGCTTTCGGGACCGCTTGTCGGACATCTGGATGCGGTTGCTCGGGTCCGTCGAGACCAGACCCCACTCGTTCCGCTCGTTGCCGGTGACCAGCGACTGTCCGCCGGGTGTGCCGGGTACGGTGTACGGCGACACACCGTCGTCCGTGATCTTGTAGCGCTGATACGATTCGAGCTTCGCGACATCCTCCGCAGAGAGCCGCTTTCCGACATCGATCTTGACGGCGTCGAGATCGAAGCGCGGAACGGTCGCGGTGTTCTGCGAAACGGCCTGGTCCGTAATGATGAACACGGGCATCTGATACTTTTGCGCGAGGTTGGTCGCTTCGACCGTGAGCCAAAAGCAATCCTCGGGATCGCCCAGCACCAGCACGATGCGCTCGAAGTCGCCGTTGCCACCGAAGCAGACCATGTTGAGATCGGCCTGCTCGGGCTTTGTCGGCATGCCCGTGCTCGGGCCCGATCGCTGTGTATCGACCACGACAAGCGGGATCTCGCCGCTCCCCGACTGGCTGATGCCTTCCTGCATCAACGCGATCCCCGGCCCCGACGAGCCGGTCATCGTCCGGACCCCCGTCAGCGCGGCGCCGAGCGCCATGTTCACCGAGGCGAGCTCGTCCTCGCCCTGCCAGGCGATCCCGCCGAACCGAGGCAGGTGCCGCTGAAGAAACTCGAGCACGTCGGTCGCGGGCGTGATCGGGTAGCCGGCCATGAATCGGCCTCCCGCTACCATGAAGCCCATCCCGATCGCCTCGTTTCCCGTCATCAGCAAGCGTTCGCCGATATCGCCGCGCTCGAGTTCGAAGAAGCCACCGTCACTGGTGAAGCCCATGGAATCTGCCAGCTCGTAGCCCAGGTCGAGCGCCTTCACGTTCTGCTCGACGATGGCATCGCCGAGGCGTTTGAAGCGGTGGCGGAATTCCGTGCGGACGTCATCGTCGGGAATGCTGAGAATCCGCGTGACCACACCCGTCGAAATCGAGTTCTTGTAGAGGATGCGTCCCAGTCGACGCACCGCGAGGCGACCGAACGGGGCGGTCACCACCTTGACGTCGTCGGAGATCACGCCTTGGGGCATCGGGCCGTCGGACTCGTCGTAGACGAGGACCGAGTCCGAACCGAGCCTGCGAGCGACGGCGCGAAGCCCCTCTTCGTCCATGATGATTGCGAGTTGAAGATGGTCGCGAACCACCAATCGCTCGCGGACACACGCACGAAGGCTCGCCGCCGCCTTACCGCCCTTGATGCGGGACAACACGTCGCGTTCCGTGTACACGCCCATTCCGCGATCGCGCAACAAGTCGCCCAGCATGTTCGTCACGGTCAACGAGCCGTCTCCGCCTTGGCCGGAGACCACCAGATTGACGTCGTCGATGCGAATCGGATCGCTCACGTCTACTTGTCCTTCCCGCCTGCGACGGCGCCCTGAAAGTTCTTCGGATCGAGATCGCCACTCGCAACGCGCTCTTGCAGGGTCGGCAACTGCGCGGGCAGCGGCTTGTTCGCCTTCTTCTTGCAAAGACGCCCGAGGAGCTTCTTCGCGCGCTCGGGGACTTCAATCGTCTCGATCGCGCCCGACGCGAGCAGCGACTGCGTGGCCTTGTGGCCCGCCTCCGTGCGCACGACGACGTAGGTCCAATTGTCGAGACCGATGCCGCCGACGCCGATGTCCGCCTGATCGCACGCATAGTCGGTGCAGTAGAGGCAAGCGGGCCGGGCGTACCTCTGATAGTCCGAGAGGGACAGGATTTCCTCGCGGCCACCTTTGAAGCGCACGATCACCTTGCCCTTGATGTTGATGTTCTCGATGTCCGTCAGCGGAACTCCGTAGTCTTCCGCGATCGAGGTGACGGACTCGAGCGTAAACGCCTCGGAGCAGAACAACCCGACGACAAGGGAGATGTTCTTCCGATACCACTTGTTCACTTCGAGACGAATCGAACTGTGTTGCTGCTGGCGTACCCCATTCACCTGGCAGGGCACCCCGACGACGGCGATGGGCTTGATGTCGTTCTCCATGGCTTCTTTCAGCGCCATGGTGTTGGGTGAGTACGTGTAGCGGGAGCCGGCGCAATCCATCACTTGCTCGGCGTTGCGCGCCAGACGCTGGTAACCGAGTTGCGGATTGTCCTCGTACGTGTCGCCGAGTACCGCGCCCTCGATTTTTCCCTCGTTCAGCAAGTGGATCAGCAATTCGCTGGTGAAACCACCGTCCTGAGTGGCCTTGACCATTCCGTCCTGCTTGCTTCGAGCCAAGAACTCGTAGCTGTAGGGACCGAAACCGTCGTCTTGTTGGGGTTTCCGCAAACCGATGACGTCGTTCGCGTCCGGATCCGGAGGCCGCAGCGAAGGACAGACGTCCGCGCACAGCACACACCGGACGCACGCCCCTTCGCGCGTGTCGACCGGGCGCTCGTCGACGTAATCGAAAACGTCTGTCGGGCAAATCGTCACGCAGGCCGCGCACCCTACGCACTTTCCTGTCTCGACGATCTCCTCCATCAGGAAATCGACGGCGCGGAAGCCACCGCGGTTGAGCTCGGACCGCCAGGCGTAAGCCCAGTCGCCCGGGTCCTCTCCGCTATCTACAAGTGAGCGATACCGGGCCTTGATCTCGTCAGGTCGATCGGAATCCATTCGGTTTTCATTCCCTGCGTGAAAATCGGGCTCTGGCCGCCCCTAAGCCTCGGAGCGGGCGTTCGCCGCGTCTGGAAACGGACGGAGCCCGGGCGGCGTAGTGTAACGGAGATTGATGCCCTCGGGGCCACCCCGGGGAAGCGGCTCCGAAAGTACCCTCGGGTAAGCTGGGGGTCGGGAGGCTTTGTGAGCGAAGCAGCATACGACCTATTCGTGATCGGTGCGGGATCGGGCGGAGTCCGAGCGAGTCGAATGTGCGCGGGCCTCGGCGCACGCGTCGCCGTCGCCGAGGAGCGCTACCTCGGGGGCACCTGCGTCAACGTCGGTTGTATCCCCAAGAAGCTCCTCGTCTATGCCTCCCACTTCCGAGAAGAGCGCGAACAGGCCATCCGGGGCTACGGGTGGAGTGTCGGCGAGGCGACAGCGGACTGGGCCACGCTCATCGCGAACAAAGACCGCGAGATCGCGCGCCTCAACGGAATCTATGGGGATCTCCTGGACGCCGCCGGCGTGACGCGGATCGAGGGCACGGCGCGGGTGCGGGGCCCACACGAGGTCGAGGTCGGCGATCGGGTGATCCGGGCCGAACACATCCTCATCGCGAGCGGCGGCTGGCCCTCGGTCCCGGACATCCCGGGCATCGAGCACGCCATCACTTCCAATGAAGCCTTCCACCTCGAAAAGCTCCCCCGGCGCTCCGTGGTGGTCGGGGGCGGTTACATCGCCGTCGAGTTCGCCGGCATCCTCCACGGACTTGGCTCGGAGGTCACCCAGCTCTACCGGGGCCCGCTGTTCCTGCGCGGCTTCGACGACGAAGTTCGTTCTCACCTCGCCGACGAGCTCCGAAAGCAGCGGCTCGATCTGCGGTTTGAGACCAACGTCGAGGCGATCCTGAAGCGCGAAGACGGTCTGCGCCTCGAGTTGACGGACGGCACGCACTTGGACACCGACGTGGTGCTCTTCGCTACCGGCCGGCATCCGAAGACGGCCGGGCTCGGCCTCGCGGAGGTCGGCGTCGAGACCGACGCGAGCGGTGCGATCCAGGTCGACGCGTACTCTCGGACGAACGTGCCCTCGATCTGGGCGATCGGGGACGTCACCAACCGCCTCAACCTGACGCCCGTCGCCATCCACGAGGGCATGTGCCTCGCGAAGACGTTGTTCGGCGGTGAGCCCACCGCGCCGGATCATCGCGACGTCGCCACGGCCGTCTTCAGCCAGCCTCCGATCGGAACCGTGGGTCTGACGGAGCAAGAGGCGGCCGCGCGGTTCCCGCGGCTCGACGTGTACACCTCGACGTTCCGGGCCCTAAAAGACACGCTGACGGGGAGCGACGCGAAGAGTCTCATGAAGCTGTTGGTCGATCCGGAAAGCGACCGGGTGGTCGGGCTTCACGTGGTCGGACCCGACGCGGGGGAAATGGTCCAAGGCTTTGCCGTCGCCGTGAAGTGTGGCGCCACAAAGGCGCAGTTCGACGCGACGATCGGAATTCATCCCACCGCTGCGGAAGAGCTCGTCACCATGCGCGAGCCCAGCCGACGCATCGGCGGGTAGCCAGAGCTTGCTATCCTCGGGCGATGCGATTCCTTCGAACACTCGTCGCGTTGTTCGCCGCCGGGGCGGCCCAAGCCGCGGAAGTGCCCGAAGTCGGCACTAAAGCTCCCGCTTTCTCGCTGATGGGCTCGGACGGAAAGACCTATCGCCTGGCCGACTACGTGGGTCAGCGAGAAATCGTGCTCGCCTGGTTCCCGAAAGCGTTCACCCCTGGCTGAACCCGAGAGCTCACGGCGCTGCGTGACAGTGCCGACGACCTCGCCGCCTACGAAGCCGTCGTGTTCATGGTGAGCCTCGACTCGGCGGAAAAGAACGCCGAGTTCGCGAAATCGCTCGAAGCGCGTCACGTCCTGCTCTCGGATCCCGAGAAGAAGGCCGCGAAGGCCTATGGGGTGCTCGCACTGGGGGGCCTGTACGCAAAGCGCTGGACGTACTACATCGATCGGGACGGCGTGGTTCAGGCGGTCGACAAAGACGTTTCGGTCGAGACCGCAGGGCAAGACATCGCCGCGAAACTCGAGTCGCTGGGTTTTCAAAAACGGGAGAACTAACCCCGTCCGATCAGCTGTTCCATTCGATGGGCATCGAATCCGCGCACCACTTCGCCGTCGATGACGACGACGGGCACCGAAGTCCCGCCGCTGTGGCTGACGAGTTCTTTGCGATAGGCCTCGCTCGCCTCCACGTCCCGGTTCTCGTAGGCGATGCCCCGCTCATCGAGCCACTCCACCGTCTTGCGGCACCAGCCGCACCACGGGGTCGTGTACACCGTAACGCTCGCACGAGCCGGTGCCGCAGCCGTCGCCGCAAAGGGGCGTGCCTTGGCCGCGGTCCGCGCCGCTTTGGGTCGAGGCGGTGCTTTCTCGACCTCGAGCCGGCCCACCTGATCGCGAAACTTCGCCGGCACCTCGTGCATCGACTTCACGAAATGGACGCTTCCTCGGTCGTCCGTATATTGGAAGTACTCGGTTTTCCCAGGGCTCGATGTTGCCGAGGCGCTCTCGCCACCTTGAGAAGTGTCGTCTAGGACGCGCCCTGCGAACCCCTTGATCGCGTCGAGGGCGCCCTCGCCTTCGCCGGATGACGATTCGAGATTGAGAACGTTGCATGCGCTGAGCGCGAACGCGCAGGCACCGATTGCGATCGCACGGGTTAGACGAAAAGTGGCGAGCTGCATACGGCACCTCCGAATCGGCCGGACATCCGCGGTATCGGCGATTTTGGCGGTGCGCTGGAGCGAGGGTGAAACGTCAACGCAGCGGGCGCGCAGGCGATCGGCAGCGCTAGTTCGTTTCGGCGCACCAGGCATCTGCGGTGGCGGAAAACGCGACGTCGTCGACCGATTCAGCGTGTCCCAAAACACCCCCGTCGCGCCATACGGCAGGTTACAATCTTCGCAGGAGGTTCCCCGGTGGCAAGACTCAGCACGCTCCCGCTCGACCAGCTCGGCGACGATCTGCGAAGTGTGATGCGAGAATACGACGTGGAGCTCGGCGGCTCGGGCTTCGTCCGGGTACTCGCGCACGCTCCGGAGACGTTCCGGGCGTTTATCGATTATTACTTTCCGCTCGTGTCGGAAACTCGCGGCCGCGTCGACATGCGCCTCACGGAGCTCGCGCGGATCAAGGTGGCCGAACACAACGATTGCGATTTGTGACTGGGCGCCCGGTTTGCCTTGGCAAGGCAACAAGGTCTGACGGAAGCGATGATCGCCGAGCTACCCCGCTACCGAGACAGCGACGCGTTCACGCCCGCCGAAAAGGCGGCGATCGCACTGGCGGATACGCTCGCGGGCGATCACAAGGCCGCGTCCGAAGAGCTATTCGAGGAACTTCGAGAACACTACACCGAATCGGAAATCGTCGACCTCTCCTTCCGTATCACGGCGTTTATCGGCTACGGAAGAATGATTCGCGCCCTGGACCTCGAGATCGGCGAGACCTGTCCGATTCCGCCCGCTTCGAACGAATGAGGAGATCATCGTGACCGCTTCTTTTGACCGCCTGGAAATCCACAGTCCACAACGTTTGCTCGAATCGGGCTATCCGTGGCAGGACTTCGATCTCCTGCGCCGCGAAGCGCCCGTGTACTGGTACGAACACCCGGACGTCGAGCCGTTCTGGGCGATCACGAAGCACGAGGACGTGCAAACGATCTCCCGTCGTTCGGACATCTTCATCAATGGCGGTCCGAGGTTGCGGCTCACGCTGAAGGGACAGACAGAGCCACTGCGCGGCGGGATCGATGAGTTCGGAAAGAAGCGCGGTTGGGATCCGGACGAGCCGCCGGACTTCGTGTTCATGGACGATCCGCGCCACAAGAAGTTCCGTTCCCTCGCGAGCCGCTCGTTTACCCCAGGCCGCCTGCGGTGTTCAGCGGAGCACTTCGCCAGCTTGGCCGAGGCGTTCACGGCGCGGTTCGCTGACCGGCTCAGCGCGGGCCCGTGTGATTTCGTCCCCGAACTCGCCACGAAGCTTCCGGTCGCCGCCATCTGCGAGATGATGGAGATGCCGGAAGACGTGTGGGAGAAACTGCTGGTCTGGACGAACGCCATCGTCGGCGACGTCGAGGAAATCGCGTTGCCCGGAGAGAGCAAAGAAGAAACGATGGCTCGCGCGATGAACGAGTTTCGCGCGTTCCTCGAGGGGTTCATTGCCGAGCGCAAAGCCAAGGACTCCCATCGGCCGGATTCTCTCGTCGACAACATCGTCGGTGGAAAGGTCGACGGAAAGGGACTCACCGATCAGCAGCTGATCGGCTACCTCCTACTCATAATCGGCGCCGGCAACGAAACGACTCGCAACGCCACGAGCGGTGGCGTCATCGCGCTCCTCGAGAATCCGGAACAGCGCGACCGCTTCTGCGCAGATCCTTCGCTCCTCGACACGACCATCGAAGAAATCCTCCGCTGGACGTCGCCGGTCTATCAGTTTCTGCGGACCGCCACCGAAGATTACGAACTCCGGGGTCAGAAAATCCGGGCGGGAGACACGGTGTGTGTCTTCTACGGTTCGGCGAACCGCGACGAAGACGTTTTCGACGACCCGTACCGCTTTGACGTCGGTCGCAGCCCCAACCCCCACCTCGCCTTCGGCGGCTACGGAGCACATTTCTGCCTCGGGGCGAACCTGGCGCGGGCGGAACTGCGTGCGGCGTTGACGGCACTGCGCCCGATCCTGCCGAAGATGGAGCTCGCCGGGCGACCGATACGCAACCCGGACCTTCATGTGCCGGGCTACGTCTCGGTGCCGGTCCGCGCGGCCGCCTAGAACAAACCCTCGATCTGTCCTTTGGCGTCGAGCCCGATGTGGTTCGCGGCCGGCTCTCGGGGGAGACCGGGCATCGTCATGATGTCGCCGCAAATCGCGACGATGAACTCGGCGCCAGCCGCCAAGCGGACTTCGCGGACCGGAACGGCGTGATGGCTGGGCGCACCGAGCAGTTTGGGATCCGTTGAGAAGCTGTACTGCGTTTTCGCCATGCACACCGGGAAGTGGCCGAAGCCGTCTCGCTCGAGCCGGCGCAGCTCGTCGCGCACCTTCTTGTCCCCGATCGCTTCGTCCGCTCCGTAGACGCGCGTCGCAACGGTGTTGATCTTTTCCCAGAGCGGGAGCTCATCGTCGTAAAGCGGGGCGAACTGACTCCCGGACCGCTCGGTCAACGCGACGACTTCGCGCGCGAGCTCCTCGGCGCCGGCCCCGCCGTCGGCCCAGTGCGTGCAGGGCACCGCCCGAGCACCGGCTTCGGCGACGGCGTCCTCGAGGACGCGCCGCTCTTCCTCGGTATCTCCTGAGAACCCATTCACCGCGACCAGGACGGGGACCCCGAACGACTTCACGTTGCGGATGTGACGAACGAGGTTCGCGGTGCCCTTGCGCACCGCTTCGGCGTCGGGTCGCGTCAGCTCCCCGAGTGCTATGCCGCCATGCATTTTCAGGGCGCGGATCGTCGCAACGATTACCGCGAGTTCCGGTTTCAGTCCTGCCTTCCGGCACTTGATATTGAAAAACTTCTCCGCACCGAGGTCCGCGCCGAACCCGGCCTCGGTCACGACATAGTCAGCCAGCTTGAGCCCCGCCTTCGTCGCGATCACCGAGCTGCAACCGTGAGCGATATTCGCGAAGGGACCGCCGTGGATGATGGCGGGATTTCCCTCGAGGGTCTGGACGAGGTTCGGCATGAGCGCATCGCGCAGCAGGGTGGTCATCGCCCCCGCGGCTTCCAGCTGCTCCGCCGTGACGGGCTCGCGTTTGCGGGTTCTTGCGACGACGATATTGCCGAGTCGTCGGCGGAGATCTGCGAGGTTCTCGGCCAGACACAGAATCGCCATCACTTCCGATGCGACGGTGATGTCGAAACCATCTTCCCGGGGATAACCGTTGCCAAGCCCGCCGAGCGCG
Source organism: Myxococcota bacterium (assembly GCA_965223705.1). GTDB lineage: Bacteria > Myxococcota_A > UBA9160 > UBA9160 > UBA6930 > UBA6930. The sequence goes on from OZ245015.1 coordinate 3,207,986, forward strand.
ACGTTCACCTGGCGTAGCGCGCGGTCGTTCATGTCGAGCACGCGCCGCCACGAAACGCGTCGCAAGTCGATCCCTTGAGCGTTGCCCCAATTGATGTGATTGTCGATCAACGCGGCCAACAGGTTGTGCGCCGCCGTAATCGCGTGGAGGTCTCCGGTGAAGTGGAGATTGATGTCCTCCATGGGGACGACCTGGGCGTAGCCCCCTCCCGCCGCACCGCCTTTCATGCCGAAACACGGACCGAGGCTCGGCTCCCGCAGCGCCGTGAGCGCGCGCGCGCCGATTCGGTTCAGGCCGTCGCACAGCCCGACGGAGGTCGTCGTCTTACCCTCGCCGGCCGGCGTCGGTGTCATTCCTGTGACGAGAATGAGCTTCCCGTCGGGTCGGCCTTCCTGCTCCTCGAGAAAGTCGAAGCCGATCTTGGCCTTCGTGTGTCCGTAGGGAATGAGCGCTTCAACGGGAATTCCCAACCCGTCGCCGATCTCCTGGATGGGCCGCAGCGTGGCATCGCGCGCGATCTCGATGTCCGGCGGAACTTGGTCCGGCACAGAGCCTCCTCAACTTGCCCCCCGGATACGATAGCTCCGCGGTGATCCGAAGAACGGGCTCTCCTGACGCGATGTCCCGGCGATCACTGCACAGACGGCGGGCAGGTACTGATCGCTCTTTAGGCGAGCTCACCTGTGAGCGTGCGAGACTGCGCGCACGAGCTTGGCTCGTTTCTTGCTGCTTGGAATCACCGGGCGCGGCGCCCGTGGATTCCGAATGCGTGAGCGGCCTCACTCCCCTCCCCTCGAGCGTGGTTCGCCCCTGGATTTCCACGGGCGCCATCTCTTTGGGTAGGGGTTACGCGCTTCCGTGTCGCAGGAGCTTACCGGGCGTCGAGCCCGTGCAGTCGCCCTCTTGGAACGTCACCTCTCCGTTGACCATGATCCAGCGGTAGCCCGTCGCCTTGCGGATTCTCCGCCACTCGTTCGCCGGAAAATCGTGCGCGACTTCCGGATCGGTCGCCTGGAGGCTTTCGAAGTCGTAAATCACGAGGTCGGCGGGTCGACCTTCCGCGATCGTCCCGCGATCGTTGAAGCCCGCCATCTCCGAAGGAAGACCCGACAACCGGTAGTGCGCTTCCTCGAGGCTCATCATGTCCCGGTCCCGCACGAAGTCGGAAATGAACTCCGTCGTGAAAGCGCCGAGGGTGACGAACTTCGTGTGCGCTCCGCCGTCGGACACGCCGGGCACGGTGTACTTCGATTCGAAGATCTCGCGGTTGAGGTCCGTATCCGTGTTGAAGGGGGGCGTGAAGATCGTGGTTTGCAGCTTCTCATCGACGACAAGGTCGAGGAAAGCGTCGATCGGGTGCCGACCCTGGGCCTCTCCGAGCTGCTGCAGGTTCATCCCTTCCCACTTCTTGTTCTCGGCCTTGACCGTCTCGAGAACGGTGAACTCGCGAATCGGACCACACGCGACGGGCATGCGGCCGTGATCGTAGTCGTGCCGCAGACCTTCGCGAAGCGCGGGATCCTGCATCTTCTGCATCCGCTCTTCGACCGTGCCGAGGGTGACTTCCCGCCAGTCATCCTGTCCGTCGAGCAGGTTGAAGTCTTCGAACGTGTACGTCAGGTCGTTCGGCGCCGTGGCCGCCTGCAAGTAGATCTTTATGCCCTGCTTCTGACACTCCTCGGCCCAATCGAGCAAGCGCCGGCTCTGGTGCGGGTGATAGTTGTTTGCGGCGACGACGTTGAAGAGAATCGGACCTCCGGAGCGCTCACCGAGTTTCGCCAAGAACTTGAGATCCTCGCGGAAGTCGTCTTTCGCCTGGGTGATCTGGATGTGGCCTCCGCCGCGCTTCTTCAGCACGTCGGCGAAGGCAAAGCACGTCTCATCGCTCATGCAGTCGGTCACCATCGGCGAACCGTCGAAGTCGCGCTGGACGGACGTAAAGCCGTCTCCCAGACGCTGGACGGACCAACCGCACGCGCCAGCGTCGAGGCCCGCCTCGAGAAGGCGACACATCTCCGCGAGCTCCTCGGCCGTGGGCTCGCGCTTCTTCGCGTCTTCGAGACCCATCACCCAGATCATCAGCGGGCCGACCGGAACGTACGAAATGACGTTCACACCCTTGGGCATACGTTCGAGAGAATCGAGCCATTCGGGGAAGGTCACCCAATCCCAGAGCATGCCCGCCTTCATCGAGTCGAAGGGGATCGCCTCGACACGCGACATGCTGAGCATGGCGCGGTCGCGATTCTCAGGCGTAACCGGAGCGAAGCCAAAGCCGCAATTGCCGAGCACGAGCGACGTCACGCCGTGCCAACCGGAGAGCGTGCAGTAGGGATCCCACTGGATCTGCGCGTCGTAGTGCGTGTGCAGGTCGACGAAGCCCGGCGCGACGACGAGGCCTTCCGCGTCGAGTACGCGATCTGCATCGGCCGGGTCGAGGGACGACCGGGAAATCGCCGCGACCTTTCCGTCTCGGATCGCCAGGTCTCCGCGGAAGCGCGGGGCGCGGGTCCCGTCCACGATGGTGCCGTTCTGAATGATGGTGTCGTACTGGGCCATGGGGTCTCCTGAGGATCCGCCGGCGGCAGGCGCACGGGCGGGAGGTTGGAGTCATCGTAGTCCTCGGCCTATGATCCGTAAACACTGTCAATGCGATCGTTACGATCGGTTTTTCGATTAATGGAGACCCCCGTGGATCACCGCGAAGAACTCGAGGCCCTCGTCGAAACCGCGCGGATCGGAAACATGCGGCGAGCCGCCGAACGCCTCGGCCTCTCCCAGTCGACGTTGTCGGAGGCGATCACCCGCCTCGAGGGTTCCTACGGAGCGCGCCTCTTCTCGCGCGATCGTCGCGGTACACGCCCGACGGCGTACGGCGAGGTGGTCGTAGAAGCCGCCGAGCGCGCCCTGCGGATGCTCGTGGCCGCTCGGAGGGAGGTGGGCCTGATCAAAGGCGCCGAATCCGGGCGCCTCGCGGTGGGCGGAGAGCCCGCGCTGATCGGCGCGTATTTGGCCGACGCGATTGCGCGCAGCTTGAACCGCTTCCCGAAATTGCGCTTCCGCCTGCACCCGGCCGACGCGGCGGGGGCTATCGAGGAATTGAGGGAACGACAGGTCGATATCGTCTTCGGACTGCGCCCGGACGGCCCGACGGAGGGAATGACGCTACGAGAGGTCGGTACGGCGCACGTCGTTCCTTTCGCGCGCGCCGGTCATGCGCTGTCCGCTGCGGGGCGACGAGACCTCCGTGAGGTCTTCGAGTTTCCCATCGCCCAGGGAGCGGCACCTCGTTGGTATCTCAATCGTTTGGCGGAAACGCTCGGCGGAGCCGACACGCGCAAGCGGCTGCCGAACGCAGCGGTCATCGTCAGCGATTTCTGGGCCGTGCGCGCGATCGTACGCCGGAGTGACGCCGTCGGGTTCTTTCCGCTGGCGACGCTGCAGGAGGATCTCGATCGCGCCGAGCTCGTTCGGATCGAGCTCAAGCCCGAACAGGAGAGGCTCCTCCGCGTCCCACTGATCATCGCGACCCTGGAGGACCGCGCCCTGCCCCCTCTCGCCGCTCACCTGATCGGCGAGCTCGAGCGCGTCATCACGAGCCTCTCACCAGACCGGTAGGGCACACGCGCAAGGGCGGTGGTGGCTCAGAAGGCGCCCGGGCGGCCGCGGCGCCTCAGTTTCCAGACGAAGCGCGAGGCGCCGAGATCGAGGCGATCGGAAACGTCGATTCGGAAGTCGCGGTCGTGGACGGCGAGGACACCTTCGAGAACACCGCGCCAACCCTCGAACCACTCCGGCTGACATTCTCCTTCGAGCCCGCGAAACAACCGCCAGTTCATCTGTTCGATGCGCGCTTCGTCGTCATTCGTCTCGAGCGTGACCTCATCGCCGTGGGCTGCCAGCAAGGTCGCCAAGAGTGCGGGCGGCGATCGCTCCTCCGAAAGCTCCGCGACACGTTGCGCGTACTGCATTCCGATCCGCCGTCCGACGCGATAGAGCACCGTGCGACATTCGAGGGGCCCGAGCCGCTCGGCGAGGACCGGGACGATATTCCGGATGTAGTCCATCGCGTAGTTCCGCTCGACCTTGGCCAAACGCTCCGGCGGCCAGGCCGACGCCGGCAGTTCCGGCAACGCCTCCGCTCGGATCGGGGGACACATCTCCCCAAAACGAAAGCGAACGCGCTCCTCGGGAGCGAGCGGGCGGTCTTCCTCGATGTAGTAGCCCTCGAGTCCCGGTGCACCGTCCATCGTTTGACCTGTGCACACGAAGCCGAGCTTCGGGTTTCCGAGAGAGACTCCGTTGTGGCCGTGCCAAGCAAAAAGCATCGCCCGAGCGACGTCCGTGGGAATCGCAGCCAGCGCCGTCCCATCGAAGATCCAGCGTGGGGGCAGATACCGGACCCAGGCTTTCCGGTCCGTCTCCCGGACGTAGGCGACTCGCACCCCGCCCAAGTGGTTCGACAGGTAGTGATATTTCGCGCATGCGACGGCCGGCGGATCGTCCGCGAGGCCGAGCTTTTCGAGCCCTGGCAGAAAGCGCTCAAGGTGTTGTCGGCGAAACAACCCGAACAGGACGTCGGCCGCCTGACTCGGCCCGCGATCGACGATGAGATCCAGGATCAAACCGGTGAGATAGCGGTGGTAGAGCTCCGCTAACGCGGCGTAGGCGCGGCCATTCTCGGCGACCGGCGTCGCCCGGGGCTGTGTCGCCGCGCGGGTGTTACGCTCGGGGGGTGTCACAGGAAGAGCACCGCGTCGATCCGCTGCGTTTCACGGGCCGCACGATCGGGCGACTGATTACGGAACGCATCGAAGCCGAGAAGCCGGTCACCGATTTCCCCTGGACGCCGATCGAAAGGCCCCTTTCCGAGGCCAGGGTCGCGCTGCTCTCGACGGCGGGCATCTCGATGCGGGGGGATCCGCCGTTCGACATGGAAGGCGAGCGCAAGCGGCCGACGTGGGGCGACCCGAGCTGGCGCGCGATTCGGGCGGACGCCACGCCTGCTGACGTCGAGATCCATCACCTGCATATCGACACAGGCTACGCGAAACGCGATCTGAATGTCGCCCTGCCGATCGATCGCCTGCGGGAGCTCGCGGCAGCTGGCGTGGTGGGCTCCTCTGCTTCGCGCCACTACGCGATCATGGGTTTCCAAGGCAACGACCCGATGCGCGTCGTACGCGAGAGCGCAGACGAGATCGCCGCCTCTTGCCGTGAAGAAGGCGTCGATCTGCTGGCACTGGCGCCGGTCTGACCCGACTGCTGCCGGTCGGTCGGACTGGTCGCGCGACGGATCGAGGAGCTGGGCACTGCGACGGTGTGCGTCAACTTGCTCTGGAGCTTCCAGAAAATCGTCGGCATGGCGCGCGTCGCGGCGGTCGAACACCCGTTCGGTCGTCCCTTTGGCGACGTCGGCGATGCGGAGACACAGCGGGCCGTGCTGCGCGCCGCGCTCGAATTCGCGGCGCGCTGCCGCGCGCCGGGCGAAGTTGCGCACCTGCCGTTTCGGTGGCACGAAGAACCGAAGCAGACGAAATGGCATCCCCCGGAGCCCGCACCGATCATCCAGCTCATGAAGGCGCAGCTCGCGAAGAAAACCCGCTGACGGGCGCAGGCCGACGATCGCCCGACCGAGGAGACCCGCATGCATGATCTCGTGATTCGTTCCGGACGCATTGTCGATGGCAGCGGCCAGACCTGTGAGACGGGAGACATCGCGATCGACGGCGGTCGTATCCGACAAGTCGGGGGCCGCGCGGGCCCGGCCCGCCAAGAAATCGTCGCCGACGGAGCCCTGGTGACTCCGGGATTTGTCGACGTACACACCCACTACGACGGTCAAGCCACGTGGGATCCCCATCTGTCGCCTTCGGGATGGCACGGCATCACGACCGTCGTCATGGGCAATTGCGGCGTCGGCTTCGCCCCCGCGCATCCGGACAAACGCGACTGGCTCATTCAGTTGATGGAAGGCGTGGAAGACATTCCCGGCAGCGCGCTCGCGGAGGGCATCCGCTGGGAGTGGGAAACCTTCCCCGAGTATCTCGATGCGATCGAGCGCTTTCCGCGCGCCGTTGACGTGGGCACCCAGGTTCCCCACGGAGCTGTCCGTGGCTACGTCATGGGCGAACGTGGCGCTGCAAACGAGGACCCCACCGACGAGGACATCGCGGCCATGGCTGCCATCGTCGAGGAAGGACTCCGCGCCGGCGCCTTGGGATTCACGTCTTCACGCACCATGCTGCACCGCGCGAAAGACGGCGAACCGGTTCCCGGGACGTTCGCCGGCCACGAGGAACTCATGGGATTGGGTCGCGCGTGCGGTCGCGCGGGCCACGGTGTCTTCGAACTCGCCGGCGATTTCGGCATCGGCGGTATGCGCGGCCGGTTTCATGACGACGTCGTGTGGATGCGCGATTTGTCCCGCGAAACGGGCCTGCCCGTGAGTTTCGTCGTTGCCCAGGCCAGCCATCAGCCCGACGAGTGGCGAGAGATCTTTCGTTGGCTGGAGGGCGCTGTCGCGGCGGGCGCGAATTTGCGCGCGCAGGTGGCGACACGGCCGGCGGGCATGCTGCTCAACTTCGGAAATCCGATGCATCCGTTCAAGAGCCATCCGACGTATCGCGCCGTCGAGCACCTCCCCTTCGCAGATCGGATCGCCGCACTCTCGAAGCCCGAAGTTCGGGCGCGGCTCGTGGGGGAATCCGCCGAAGCAACGGGCAAGTTCGATGCCTTCTTCATCCGACACTTCGAAAACATGTACCCGCTCGGCGATCCTCCGGATTACGAGCCGACCGCGGACGCGAGCATCGCCGGGATCGCGACGCGGACAGGCCGCGAGCCTCAAGCGGTTCTACTCGACGCGATGCTCGCGAACGGTGGAACCGATTTCGTGTACTACCCGATCATCAACTACGCGGAAGCGAGCTTTGAGCCGATCCGCGAGATGTTGTGCCATCCGCTGGCCCTGCTCAGTCTCTCCGATGGCGGAGCTCATTGCGGCGTGATCTGCGACGCGAGCTCGCCCTCCTACATGTTGAGCTATTGGGTACGCGATCGTTCGCGCGGTCCACGCTTGCCGCTCGAGTTCGCGGTGAAGCTTCAGACCCGGGACACCGCCGTTGCGTACGGTCTCCACGATCGCGGTCTCCTCGCTCCGGGCATGCGAGCGGACGTCAATGTGATCGACCTCGACAACCTCCGCCTTCACGCACCCGAGGCGGTACACGATCTCCCGGCGAGTGGGCGCCGGCTCGTACAGCGAGCCGACGGCTACCTCGCGACGGTGCAGTCGGGAGAGGTGACGTACCGAGACGGCGAAGCGACCGGGGCCCTGCCCGGTCGCCTCATCCGCGGCCCCCAGGCAGCGCCTACGCACTAAGGCGCGGGATCGAGCTCCCGCACGTAGGCGGCGAGTTCAGCCCGCTGCTGTGCCGAAAGGCCGGCGGCGCCGCCGTGCGCCGCGATCGCTTCCTCGAGCGTCTCGGCGGACCCGTTGTGCAAATACGGCGCCGTTCCGAAGGCGCCGCGGAGCCCGGGCGTGTCGAGTCCGGTGAGCGGCGCGCCGGGCCTTCCGCTGTCGGGCACAACCAGCGTACCGACGTTGTGACTCACCCCGCTCGCGCTGTCGGTGAGCTGCGAACCCGTGTGGCAGCTCGCGCACGCCGTGCCGAAGAGCGCCTCGCCGGCCTGCGCCGCCGTCGTCATGGTTCCGTCCCCGTTCCGATGCGGGCTGAAATCGGTGAACGCGAGCGATGCGACGTACGCGGCCAGGGCGTCGAGATCCGCGCTGATTCCCGCTTTGGGATCGCCGAGGGGTTGTGAGCGCGTTCCGGTGTTGAACTCCGCGTCCGTCATGAGCCCGCTGCCTCCGCCGAGGGTGCGAATTTGGCTCTCGAAATCCTGAACTTCGTCGAAGTTCGCGGTCCAGTGGAGCCGTCCGTGCGCCGCCCCTCCGCGGCCGCGGAGCGAGATCGTGTTGCGCAGGCCCTCGTCGAAGCTCGTAAAATCCCACACCCGGCCGTCATCGTCGCCTTCGTTGTGACAGCTGGCGCAACTCAGGTAGTTGTCGGTTGCCAAGCGATCATCGGCGGCATCATAGAAGTGCTGTTTGCCCAGCAAGATCGTCGGTGACAGCGTTTCCGTCGCCACGACCGAAGCCGTTACGAGCCGTGGCGCGCTCGGTGCACCCGCGCTGACCAGGGTCGCGATGTCGTGGATCCCGATGGAGCGATCCATGAACTCGTGCACATACAGACGCGTGCCGTCCGCTGAGACCGCGACGCCCTGGGGCGCGCGCCCGACCGGAATCCGCACGATCTCGGACGGACCGTTCAGATCCAGCACCCCGACCTCGCGGCTCGTTTCGAGCGCGACGAACAGATAGCGGCCGTCCGGCGAGAACGCGGCGCCGGTCGCCAGGCTCGCGTTGTCGTGGTCCCAGCGTGTAGCCACGGAAGTAGCACCCGTCGCGAGGTCGATTCTCGACGTCACGGCTCGGACCGTGGAATCGAAATCGAGCTCACCGCCGCCGCGCAATGCGCCGGCGAGGATGTTGTCCTGCTTCGAGGGTACGAAGCCCATGCTTCCGTCGGGCGAGATCACCAGTGCGTTCAAGTAGTTCGGAACGCCCGGTCCGCTCACCTCGGTCGGCGGCGCACCGCTGTGCGGCAGCAACCACGTATCCTGCCACGTCAAACTCGAGGCATCGATCACGAGCACTTCGCCGCCGCCGCCGGCGACCGTCACGGACGCGGTCGATTCGCCGATGAGCGGAGGCGTGACGAAACGCGTCACGTAGACGCGCGAGCCGTCCGCCGACACCGAGACGTGTCGGGGGCGGACACCGATCGCAACCGCGGCTTCCGTGGCTCCCGTGACGCGATTGATCCGCACCAACTGCCCCGACGCTTCGAGGACGACAAAGAGCGTGTCACTGCCCGGAGCGAACGCCAACCCGTGGGGTTGGCTTCCCCGCGGCAGACCGACGACGCGCGTGACGGAGAGCGTTCCCGTGTCGATCACGCTGATCGTCGACGAACCTTTGTTCGCCACCCAGACCTCGTCGGCGAGGGGCGCTTTCGCGAGAGCCCAGGGCCTCGCGCCGACGGGAACTTCGGCGAGCGTCGCGCCAGCCGCGCTTACGACGCCTACGCTGTCGTTGTCGGGGTTGACGTTCCAAGCACGCTCGGCGCCGCTGCTGTCTTCGAGGAGCAAGGTGCTCGACGCGGTGGGTGCGCCCGCGCCACCCGGGGTGAGCAGTCGCGCATCGGCCCAGTTGCCCTGATCGCCGCAGATATCACCCTGCGCGTTGTCGACGACCAACCGCAGCTCGTTCACGCCGGTGACGTCCAGGTCGACCGACTGCGTCGCGCTGTCGGGCGCGAGTGTCGAGCTGGTGAACGCCTGCACGGCGTCGAGGTACACCTCGAAGCGCACCGATCCGCACTGCCCGTCTTGGATGTCGTCCACGCCGATATCCGAGAGGAACCGCACGTAGCTGCCAGCCAGATCGATCACGATCTCGGAATCGGCGTGAGCGCCGATTCCCTTCACGTAGGTCGTGCCATTCAAGGTGAGCGTGCCGCCGTCGGCGGGACCGGTCTCCCCATTGCTGCGGTCGCGTTCCGCCGGCCCCCAACCGTTCGTTTCCGAAAGCCAGGGCAAATCCGACAGGTAGACCGTCTGGCCCGGCGGTGGACCGGGCGGATCCGGCGGATCCGGCGGATCGGGCGGATCGGGCGGGTCCGGAGGATCGACGGGCTCTCCCGTGAGTAGTCGCGCGCCTGCCCAGTTGCCCTGATCGCCGCAGATATCGCCCTGCGCATTGTCTTGTACCAAGCGGAGCTGTGATGCCCCGGTCACGTCGATATCGACGGACTGCGTTGCGGAGTCCGGGTACATGATCGGGCTCTCGTACGCGAGGGCGCTGTCGACGAAAACCCGGAAGATCACCGAACCACATTGGCCGTCTTGAATGTCGTCGATCCCGACGTCCGACAGAAAGCGCGTATAAGCGCCGGCCAGGTCGATCACGATCTCCGAGTCGGCGTGCGCCCCGATTCCTTTGGCATAAGCGACACCGTTTAGCGTCAGCGTTCCGCCATCCGTCGCGCCTTGCTCGCCGTTGCTGCGATCTCTCTCCGCCGGTCCCCAGCCGTTCGTTTCCGACACCCAAGTGAGATCCGAGGCGTAGACGATGTCTCCCGTCGGTGGATCCACCGGAGGTGCTGTGGTGCGGACAACCTGGATCGTCTGCCCTACCGAAGGCACGCCGGCGCCGTCGATCGCGAAGAGCCAGTAGTAGCCGGGCAACAAGACGTTCGCGTTCGCGTGCATCGTGAGGTCGTAGGACCCACCGTTCGACGTGAACGAAACCGGGATGAAGCGCTGGTCGGTGTTCGTCGCATGCGTCGTTCCGGAAAGCCGGACGAGGCTGAACGCCGCGAGGTTCGCGCTTCCCGTCACCGTGACCGTCTCGCCGGCGCTGACCTGCGCGGGCGGGGTATCGAGCACAGGGCGCGGAGCGAGCGAGCCGTCGGGCGCGAACAAATAGGGCGGCGAATAGATCTGGCCGTCTTGATGGTTCTCTTCGTTGCACGATCCGCACAAGCCGCCGCCGGCGGAGAGGACGCGCCCGTCTTTCAAGAGCAAGGCGATGGAGTGGTAGTTTCGCGGGATCGCCATGTCGGCGAGCACCGTCCACGTATCCGTCGTCGGATTCCACAGTTCTGCGGCGTAGACCGTTCCGTCATCGCTGAAAGCGACGCCCGAGGTATTTCCCCCGATCACCAGGACGTCGCCCGTCGGCAGGGTCACCGAATTATGATACGCGCGCGGGAAGTTCATCGGCGCCGCGGTGGTCGTCTGGGGAGCCGGGCCGGTCAGGTCGACCCGATACACGACATTCGTCGTCGGCGGGTTTTGCGTGCGATCGGCGCCGCCGATCAGGGCGACTTCGCCCGGCGCGAACGCCACCGTGTTCCCCCACATGCGCGTGCGATTCCCGGCAGGCTGACCCAGCGTTTGTACGGAACCGCTGCCCGAGGCGTCAAAGAGATGCCAGGTCTGCGTCGGCCCCCCGTGGAAGACGCGCCCGTCCGGCATCACGGCCATATGCGGCCACCACTGCAGGTTCGATGCGGCGTTGACGGTCGGCTGCCCGTTCTCGGCGTTCTGCTCGTCGAGAAGGTCCTGCATGTCCGCACCCGGTGTGCGGATCCACACGTCATCCGTGGGGTCGTACCGTTCCGACGTGCTCCCGGCCGCACGCCCGAAGGTCTGGAAGATCGCGTTGTCGGGCATCGCGAGGCTGGTGCTGTACCAGCGCTCCGTCGTCATGTCGCTGAGGCCCTGCCACTGCAGCGAGAAGGGATTGAACGTGCTGGTCCGCGAATCCTGGGGATTGCCACCCGACGCGACGATGCTGCCATCTTCCAGGAGGGAAATCCCAGCGCAAAACATGTCGTGAAAGTTCGAGTCGACGTTGAGAAAGCTCTCATCCGTGGGATCGAAGAGCGATGCGTACGTGAAGTTCGGGCCGCTCGGGAAATCGTCGATCTCGGTGGACGCCCACGTGAGAATGCGGCCGTCCGGGAGGGTTGCCGCCGAAACGGCGATCTCGGGCCACGCGATGACGGGACCCCAAGCGCCGACCGCGGCGGGACCGACTTGAGCGCGGGATGTGTGGGGGGAAAAAACGAGCGCTATCAGCACAAAAACCGAATGAACCAAACGCCGACACAGCGGCGCGTAGATCGCGGGTCGCTTTCGCATCTCGATCGTTCCTCTGTTTTCCGGTCCTCCTGAGACGTCCGGTGACTACACGAGACTATTTCGACATATATGGATTTCGAAATGGGCAAAAACCCACAGAAGCAAAAAAACTACAACTCGCCGCTCAGTGTGTGGAGAAAGTCGATGAGTTGTTGTTGTTGGCCTGCATCGATCGCCAACGAACTGGGCAGCTCGTGGCTCGAACGCGACTTGTCCGGAGGGCGAACGTAGTGGCGAACGACTTCGGCGAGTGTCTTGAAGCGTCCGTCGTGCATATAGGGCGCCGTCGCTTTCAGGTTTCGCAAGCCCGGAGTGAGGAACGCACCGCGCATGAGCGAAGGCACTTCCGTTTTCAATGACTGGGCTACCGGCGTGCAATCGCCGCCGATTTGGAACCGCTCGGACGCGTTCATGCAACTCCAGGGTGACACTTCGAGTGCGGACGCTGCCGCCGCGCGACCGAGGTCTTCGCTCGGCCGGCCGAGATCACCGGTTCCGATGTTGTGGAACCGCCCATCTCGAAACAGGGGACCGTTGTGGCACGACGCACAACCGGCGGCGCCGCTGATGAACACGCGCAGCCCCGCCACCTCGTCGCCGGCAAGCCATGAGGTTTCGGGCGGTTCGTCGGGCGAGGCCGCTACGGCGGCGACGTACCGATCAAAGCGGGTCGGCGGGGACAGCAGGGTCCTCTCGAAGGTCGCGATCGCCCTACCCAAATGGACGAAGGCGAGGTCCACGCCATGCGCGCTCGTCGAAGCCCCAAAACTCGCGCGATAGAGCTCTTCGAGGCGCGCATCGGACCGAACGAAGTCGACGACAGCCGCGCGGTTCCCGGCCATCTCATCCGCCGCCTCGATCGCCATCAGCGCTTGTGCCCACAAGCTGTCCGCTCGCCCGTCCCATAGAAGCCAACGGGAGAAGGCTACGTCGAGAAGGCTCGGCGTGTTGCGCCGGAGGGGCTTCAGTCCGCGAGCGGTCGGCAACCCGTCGGCAAAACTCCGCTCGGGGATGTGGCAGGTACTGCACGCGACTTCGCCCGACCCGCTGAGCGCCGGCTCGAAAAACAAACGGCGTCCCAATTCGACAGCTGGAGCGGGTGCCTCCGGTAGATCCGGGAGCGCGCTGATCGAAAAACTTGCGAGCAAAGCGCGCTGCGCGGGAGACCATGGCTCAGATAGGGCGTCGACCGAGGTCAAGAGCACCACCGCGACCGCGGCCTCGAGCCACCAACGGTTCATTCGGAACACCGTCACCGGGCCACGATACACTGCGCGAATGCGGAGCGAGATCCCCGCGCCGGTCAGAGCGTTCCTCGCGGCTTTCCTCCTCATCGCCGCCGCCTGCGATCGCGGCGCTCCGCCGGTGAATCCCGCGGAGCTCGAGATCTTGCGTAGCCTGTCCATCGCTGTACCCGAACCGTTGCCCGCCTCGGTCTCGAACCGCGTCGGAGACGATCCGGCGGCCGCTCGCCTCGGACACGCGCTCTTCTTCGACCCCGGCCTCAGCCGGGGCGGGGCCGTCGCTTGCGCGACGTGCCACGAACCGACGCGCTACTTCACCGATGGGCTCCCCCAATCCCAGGGGCTCGGTCGAATGACGCGAAACGCGCCGACGTTGGTCGGCGCCGCCTACGCCCCTTGGCAGTTCTGGGACGGCCGTCGCGACAGCCTGTGGGCACAAGCTCTCGCGCCGCTCGAAGCACCGCGGGAAATGGGCGGAACACGCCTCGGTGTGGTCCGCTACGTCACGCGAACGTCGCGACACGCGGAGGCGTACGCTGCGCTCTTCGGTGAACCGCCGATGGTCAGCGACCTTCCAGCCGAGGCTTCGCCGTTCGGTTCCGCGAAAGAACGATCGGCTTGGGCGTCGGTGTCGCCGGCGCGACAACACGCGGTCGACACGGCGTTCGCGAATATCGGCAAGGCACTCGGTGCGTACCAGCGGCAGCTTCTGCCGAAGGCAGGGCCTTTCGATCGAGCGATCGCCGCACTTGCGCGAGGCGACCTGAGCGAGGCTCGACACCTCGATCCCGAGGTCTGGGAAGGAGCGCGCCTGTTCGCCGACAACGCGCGCACCCAGTGTCTTCGCTGCCACAACGGCCCTTTGTTGACGAACCAAAGCTTTCACCGGATCGCAACGTCCCAGGGCGAAGGCGCGCGAGACCTCGGTCGCTTCATCGGTATCCAGGCGGTACTCCTCGATCCGTTCAATTGCGCCGGTCCGTTCAGCGACGCAGCTCCGGAGCAGTGTCGGGAGTTGCGTTTCGTATCGCGGCGACACATCGAGGAACTCCAGGGTGCGTTCAAAACCCCGACCCTCCGCGGCTTGGCGAAGAGTGGGCCCTACATGCACGACGGGCGCTTCGACACGCTCGTCGAAGTGATGGAGCACTATCGAAACCCGCCGCCGCCCCAACGCGAGCCGCATGAGCTCATACCGCTCGAGATGTCGGACGAAGAAGTGGCCGCGATGGTGGTATTCCTCCTCGCGCTCGGCGACGAGGTGGCGGCCGAGCCACACTGGCTAGTCGCTCCGTCGGATTGAGTGGGGCTACACTCGAGGCATGGCGTTCAGCTTCTCCGACGAGCAAGAGGAATTTCGCGGCGTCGTTCGGCGCTTCCTCGAACAGAAGTCACCCCCGACGGAAGTCAGGCGTTTGATGGAGGAAGACGCGGGTTACGACCCGGCGGTCTGGCGGCAGCTTTCCGAGGAACTGGGCCTCCCCGGGTTGGCGATCCCGGAGGCGTACGGAGGGCAAGGGTTCAGCTTTGTCGAGCAGTGCATCGTGCTCGAAGAGATGGGGCGTGCTCTCTTGTGCGCGCCCTACCTGAGCTCATCCGTCCTCGCCGCGCACGCGATTCTGCTCGGTGCGACCGAAGCGCAGAAGAAAGAGTGGCTCCCCGACCTCGCGTCGGGCACCCGCTTGACGACGCTGGCTTGGGCCGAGCCCGGTGGCGGCTTCCACACCGCCGGAGTCTCGATGCGCGCGAAGAACGCGGGCGGCGGCGGGTACCGACTCGACGGCGCGAAGACCTTCGTCCCCGACGGTCATATCGCCGAGCGGCTGATCGTCGCCGCTCGGACCGCGGTGGACGCGGAGCCCTCGCTATTCGCGGTCGACGCTACGTCACCGGGTCTCGAAAGGCGCTTGCTCAAGACGCTCGATCCGACGCGAAAGCTCGCCGAGATCGCCTTTTCGGACGTTCCCGCTGAGGTGCTGGGCGAAACGGATTCCGGAGGAAGCGCACTGGCTACCGCGCTCGATATCGGCGCCGTTGCCCTCGCGAACGAATCCGTCGGCGGTGCGGCGAAAGTGCTCGAAACTTCCGTCGAGTACGCGAAGACGCGGATGCAGTTCGGGCAGCCGATCGGGACGTTCCAGGCGATCAAGCACAAGTGCGCGGACGTGCTGCTCGACGTGGAGCTCGCGAAATCGGCGGCCTACTACGCAGCCACGGCTGTGGCCGAAGCCGACCCGGAACTTCGCGAGATCGCGTCGCTCGCGAAGGCCCTGTGTTCGGACGCCTATCTGAAAGCCGCGGCGGAGAACATCCAGATTCACGGCGGCGTCGGATTTACGTGGGAGTACGACGCACACCTCTATTTCAAGCGGGCGAAGGCATCGGAGGTGTTTCTCGGTACCCCGGCGATGCACCGCGAGCGCTACGCACAGTGCATCGGAATGGGACCCATCGGGGGAGGAACGGCCGAATGAGCGACGTCACGGAAGAAGTGGTTCGCAGTGAAGTCCGCGCTTGGCTCGAAGAACATTGGGATCCGAATCGGTCGCTTCTCGAATGGAGAAACCTTCTCGCAGATTCCGGCTGGGCCACCCCGACGTGGCCGAAAGAGTGGTACGGGCGCGGTCTCCCCGTCGCCCTCGGCGACGCGGTCGCGGACGAATTCCGGAAGATCGGAGCCGTCGGCCTTCCCGGTGGCGTCGGGGCCGGCCTCGCGGCGTCGACGCTCCTCGAGCACGGTTCGGACGAACTCAAGCGGAGCTTGTTGCGGCCCATCATCACGGGTGAGGATTCCTGGTGTCAGCTCTTCAGCGAGCCCGGCAGTGGTTCCGACCTGGCAGGCCTCACGACACGAGCCGATCGTGACGGAGATGAGTGGGTCGTCAACGGGCAAAAGGTCTGGAACACCAGCGCACACCACGCAAAGTGGGGAATGCTTCTCGCGCGCACGGACTGGGACGTTCCGAAACACAGCGGCATCAGCTACTTCGTGATCGACATGCATCAGCCGGGCATCACGATCCGCCCGCTCCGGCAGATGAACGGCTACGCATCGTTCAACGAAGTCTTCATGGAGGACGCGCGGGTGCCCGCGCAAAACGTGGTCGGCGAAATCAACCGCGGCTGGACCGTCGCGTTGACTACGCTCGCGCACGAACGCCGCTTGTCACGCATTGGCGGCCGCAAAGTCAAGGGAGAGGGCCGCGCCCTCGACGAATACCGCGCGGAACTCGACGAAGTGATGGAGCCCTACGTCTGGTACCCGCAACGAGCGGGGCGACCCGATCTGGTCCTGTCCCGTGCCGAGGAGACCGGACGCGCCGGCGACCCGACGGTGCGCCAGGAAACCGCGAAGCTCATGGCGCTTGTGCGTGCTTCGGAGTGGACGTTCCAGCGGGCCAAGGCGGCGCAGAAACTCGGCCGGCCTCCCGGACCGGAGGGCTCGTTGGGCAAGCTCTGCACGAGTCATATCGCGCGGGCTTCCGCTGCGGTCCACACGTTGATTTCCGAAGGCTCTGCGTTGCTTGCGGGAGACGACGCCCCGCTCGACGGCACGATCGCGGAGATCTTGATCTCGGTTCCGGCGCAATCAATCGCCGGCGGCACGGACGAGATTCAGCGAAATATCTTGGCCGAGCGCGTTCTCGGGTTGCCCCGTGGCCCCTCGGCGGATTCGAAGAAACCGTTTCGAGACGTGCCGAAAAACTTGGCGACACCGGACTAGTAGATCTTCATCACCTCGGTGAAGTCCCGCATCGTCTCGCGCAGCCCGGTGAGACTCGGCAGAATCGAGAACTCATCGAGCCCGGCCGCCTCGGCCTTGTGGAGGCGATCGGCGATCTCCGCCGGCTCGCCGACCATGCACACGCCGCGCACCGTGTCTTCGGTAATGAACCGACGCTCGTCGGGCGGATAAAACGTACAGTGACCGTCGTGGATCCTTAAGTGCCGCCTGTCTTTCGGCCCGTCCATGTTGTCGACGTGGTCGCAGTACTCCTCCCACACTCCGTGAAAGTACTCGGGAATCATCTCTTCGTTTCGCGTGTACTGATAGATCTCGTAGACGAAGTGCAAGATCGCGACGGTCCAAGCCCCGCAGTTCTCGACGACGCGATCGGACGTGGCCGCTTCACCGGGTCGCAGAACGGCCGCGTTCGTCAGCGTCGAGGCGTAGTAGTCGTCGGGTAGCTTGCGGCCGGCCGCTTCCGCCCCCGCTCTCACCATTCCGAGGTGATACGCGAGCGCTTCCGGATCCTCGTTGAACGCTGCGATCAGCCCGTCTCCGTACTCGCCCGCGGCGGCGAGGGCCTTCGGACCGTTCGCCGCGACGTAGATCGGCACGGGCTGCTCCGTGTTGCGAAAGCCCAGGTCTTTGTGGATGAAATCGATCGTGCGGGTGACGCCGTCCAAGGTGTACTCGACGGCCTCGCCGTGAAGAAGCGCCCGCAAAACGCGCAGATACTCCCGGAAATCGGCGACCTTCATCGGATCCATACCCATCACGCGCATGGCGGTATGCCCGGTCCCGATGCCGATAAACACCCGCCCCGGGGCAATCTGATTGATCGAGGCGATCGAATGCGCCGTCACCGGCGCGAGGCGCGTGCCCGCGATCGACACCCCTGTACCGAGTCGGATCCGAGACGTCGTGTGAGCCGCCAAGGCCATGGTGGCGTAGCAATCCGACCAGACCATCTGAGTGTCCGGTAGCCAAGCCGCGTCGTAACCGAGCTCTTCGATCTCCTTGTAGACCTGCCAATCGTCGATCTTCGTTTGAACGGTGATGCTGAATTTCATCGGGGCGCCTCCGCGTTAGGCGGAGCCTAGCGCGCTGAGGACACGCAGCTGCGGGCCCCTTTTTGTGGTAGACCTCCGCTCGAATTCCGTTGCTTTTTACGCGTTGAGGAATGATCGATGAGCCAATCTCCGCCCATTATCTACACCTGGACCGACGAAGCCCCCGCGTTGGCGACGTATGCCTTTCTCCCGATCATCCGCGCGTTTGCCGCGGCCGCGGGGGTGCCGGTCGAGACCCGCGACATCTCACTGGCGGGTCGGATTCTCGCCGCGTTTCCCGAGCGCCTGAGCGACGCTCAACGAGTCTCGGACGACCTCGCTGAGCTCGGTGAGATCGTGAAGACCCCCGAAGCGAACGTGATCAAGCTGCCAAATATCAGCGCTTCGATCCCGCAGATGAAAGCGGCCATCGCCGAACTGCGGCAGAAGGGCTTCGATCTCCCGGATTACCCCGACGAGCCGACGACCGACGAAGAACGAGACGCGAAAGCCCGCTACGACCGAGTGAAAGGCAGTGCGGTCAACCCGGTACTCCGGGAGGGGAACTCCGACCGTCGCGCTCCCAATGCCGTCAAGGCCTACGCGCGAAAAAATCCGCACCGGATGGGGGTCTGGAAGGAGGGAAGCAAGACACACGTCGCGACCATGTCCTCGGGCGACTTCCGGCACAACGAGCGGTCCGTGACGATCCAGGCCGCGACGACCGCGCGGATCGAACACACGACCGCGGGCGGTGAGACCACGGTCTTGAAGGACGGCCTCGCGCTTCAAGCGGGCGAGATCCTCGACGCCACCTTCATGAGCCGGTCAGCCTTGGTGCGTTTTCTCGAGGAGCAGATCGACGACGCGAAGCAGCGCGGCGTCCTCTTCTCACTTCACATGAAAGCCACGATGATGAAGGTCTCCGACCCGATCATCTTCGGACATGCCGTCCGCGTGTTTTTCAAGCCCGTCTTCGACAAGCACCAAGCGACCTTCGACCGCTTGGGCGTAGACGTCAACAACGGGTTCGGCGATCTGCTGGGAGAGCTCGAGAAGCTCCCCGCCGACGAGCGTCGCGAGATCGAAGCAGATATCGCCGCTTGCTATGCCGCGCGACCCAGCATGGCGATGGTGAACTCGGACAGAGGGATCACGAACCTCCACGTGCCAAGCGACATCATCATCGATGCGTCGATGCCGCCGATGATTCGCGACTCGGGTGGCATGTGGAACCCCGACGGGGAGCTCCAGGATTGCAAGGCGGTGATACCGGACAGCAGCTACGCCGGTGTCTATCAGGCCGTGATCGAAGACTGCCAGCGACACGGCGCGTTCGATCCGGCGACGATGGGTAGCGTTCCCAACGTCGGCCTGATGGCGCAGAAGGCCCAGGAGTACGGGTCTCACGACAAGACGTTTGAGGTGGCAGAGGCGGGAACCATTCGAATCGTCGACGCCGAAGGCAAAACGCTGATCGAGCATGCCGTCGAGCCGGGCGACATTTGGCGCGCCTGCCAGGTCAAAGACGCAGCTGTGCGCGACTGGGTCAAGTTGGCCGTCACCCGGGCTCGGGCGACCGGTGCTCCTGCAGTCTTCTGGCTCGATGCAGATCGCGCTCACGACGCTCAGCTGATCGCAAAGGTCAACACTTACCTCGCCGATCACGACACGGGTGGCCTCGAGATCCATATCCTGTCACCGGTTGAAGCGACGCGGTTCTCGCTCGAGAGGATACGAAAAGGCGAAGACACGATTTCGGTGACAGGCAACGTTCTCCGCGACTACCTCACCGACCTCTTTCCGATTCTCGAAATTGGAACGAGTGCGAAGATGCTGTCGATCGTTCCGCTCATGAAGGGCGGCGGACTGTTCGAAACGGGTGCCGGCGGTTCGGCACCGAAACACGTGCAGCAGTTCGAGGAAGAAGGTCATCTGCGGTGGGATTCGCTCGGTGAATTCCTGGCCCTGGCCGCGTCGTTCGACCACTTGGGAGAGCAGTTCGGCAATGCGGGGGCGAGACTACTCGGGGAAACGCTCGATCAAGCGACGGGAGAGCTGCTGGAAAACCGAAAAGCGCCGTCGCGTAAGGTGAATGAGCTCGACAACCGCGGCAGTCAGTTCTATCTCGCGCTCTACTGGGCACAAGCACTGGCCAACCAAACTGTGAATCGCGAGCTCGCGGAGCGTTTTTCACCGATTGCTGCCGCGCTCGCCGAAAACGAAAAAGCCATCATCGACGAATTGAATGCCGCTCAGGGCGCACCTCAGGACGTCGGGGGCTACTACAAGCCCGACGCGGAGAAAGCGAACCGCGCGATGCGACCTAGCCAAACCCTGAACGACATCGTCGCGCGGATTGCGTCATGAGCGACTCACGCGAAAAGGAGCGCTTCGAGAAAGCGATCGCAATTGCGAATATCCCCTCGCTCCTCATGACGCTCGTGCAGCTCACAGGCGAGCTCCACTGGCTCGATCCCCCGTATCGCCCGAACCGAGATCGCGGCATGGGAGACAACGACTCCGGCGGGCTCCCCGAAGAGGTTCAAGACGAGATTCGTCGCGCGGCAACCGATGCGATTCTCGCGTGGCGCGGCGGACGCCCCATCGCGCTACCCGAGCTCACGCCCGAACTGCGGCTTCGCATGCTGAGCTGCGCTGTCGGCGAGCCGATTCCCGACGAGTACGATCCGATCATCGAAGTCGAGCTCCCGGAAGCAGTCGCGAAACAGCACGAACGGATCGAAGTTCCCGAAGGCTTCTCGGTCCTGATTATCGGCGCGGGCGTCTCCGGCTTGTGCGCAGCCGTGAACCTGAAGCGCGCGGGCATCCCCTTTCGAATTGTCGAGAAATCGGACAAGCTGGGAGGCACCTGGCGCGACAACCGCTACCCCGGTGCGGGTGTCGACACCCCGAATCATCTCTACTCGTTCTCGTTCGCGCCGTACGACTGGTCGATGTACTTCGCCCTTCGGGATGAGCTCTGCGACTACCTCGATCACGTCGCCAACCGCTTCGATCTCCTCCCCTCCATCGAGTTCGAAACCGAAGTCGAGACAGCTCGCTACAGCGAAGAAGCGCAGGGATGGGAGGTTACGCTTTCGCGGGCCGACGGCTCGACCACGGTGGAACGGACGAACATCCTGATCAGCGCCGTCGGCATCTTCAACCCGATGAAGCGACCCAACATCAAAGGGCTCGAACGGTTCTCGGGACCGTGCTTCCACACGGCAGAATGGCCGACCGATCTCGAACTCACGGGCAAGCGCGTCGGAATCATCGGCAACGGCGCGAGCTGCATGCAGACCGCCCCGGCGATCCAACACGACGTCGCATCTCTGACGATTTTTCAGCGATCAAACCACTGGGTCTCGCCGCACGAACATTTTCAGAAGCCGATTCCGGAAGGGCTGCGTTTTCTACTGCGCGAGGTTCCGCTCTACCGCGCCTGGTACCGCCTGCGCCTCGGTTGGAATTTCGGGGACCGCATCCACCGCGCCCTTCAGAAAGATCCGGAGTGGGACCACGCCGATCGCTCGCTGAACCGTCAAAATGATGCACATCGGGCGTATTTCACCCAGTACATCGAGAGTGAGCTCGGAGACCGCACGGATCTCCTGCCCGCTGTCGTTCCGACCTACCCGCCGTTCGGAAAGCGGTTGCTGATGGACAACGGTTGGTACCGAATGCTCCGCAATGAAAAGGTCGAGCTGGTTACCGACGCCATCGCCGAAATCACCCCTGACGGTGTTCGGACCGAGGACGGCAAGGCCTACGAATTCGACGTCCTCGTTCAGGCGACCGGGTTCGACGTTCTCCGCTATCTGACCTCCTTTGAAGCGATCGGCCGCTCGGGCGAGTCCCTACGCGAGGTCTGGAACGACATCGACGCCAAGGCGTATCTCGGCACCGTGATCCCCGATTTCCCGAACTTCTTCAGCCTCTACGGGCCGAACCTACAAGCGGGCCACGGGGGCAGCTTCATGTTCATGGTCGAGATGCAGGTTCGCTGGGTAATGGACGTGCTGAAGAACATGCTGGAGAAGGGGCTCGGGAGCGTCGAATGTCGCGACGATGTGTGTGAGGCGTATAACGAACGCGTCGATGCTCTCCACGAAAACATGGTGTGGACGCACCCCGGGATGGAAACCTACTACCGCAATGTAAACGGCCGGGTCGTCGTGAACTCCCCGTTTCGCAACGCTCAGTTCTTTGCGATGACCCGCGCGGCGAACCTCGCGGAGCTCGCGACGGAACCGCGCCGTACCGAAGGGGCCTAGCGGAGGTCTAGCCCCTTGAGCCCGCCGTCGTCGCGCCACGCTTTCAGGATCTCGAAGAACTCGACCGGCCCTCCGCCGTAGACGTTCGAGAGAAAGCCGCTTTCAGCATCGAGGTTCCCCTCGTTGTTGTAGTAGCCCGGCGTGCATTCCGCAAAGAAACGACGACCGAGTCGCGCCTTTCGCTTGATCGTCTCGACCCACGCTTCTTCCGCTTCGACGCTTGCCTCCACGGTCTCGGCGCCGCGCTCACGCGTCTGGCCGATGGTATGGGCGATCTGTTTCGCTTGTTCGTTCAACAGGTGCGGGAAGTTCGGCGAGAGGCCGCTTTGAATGAGGCCCATAAAATAGCAGTTCGGAAAACCGTGTACGTGTAGCCCGTGGAAGGTTCGCGGTCCGTGCGACCATTTCTCCGTAAGCGTCATCCCCTCGCGGCCCACGACTTCGTAGCCGGTACGACGCGTGTACGCGGTACCGACTTCAAAGCCCGTGGCAAAAATGATGCAATCGACCTCGTAGTGAATGCCCTGGGCGACGAGACCCGTCTCGGTGACGCGCTCGACGCCCTGCCCCCCCGTATCCACCAGCGTCACGTTGTCGCGGTTGTAGGTATCCAAGTACTCATCGTGGTAACAAGGTCGCTTGCAGAACTGGCGGTAGTAGGGCTTTAGCGACTCTGCGGTGACCGGGTCTTTTACGATCTCGTCGACGCGGCTGCGAACTTGCTCCATTTTTTCGAAGTCCGCGATCTCGGTCATCGCGGCGATCTGCTCCTTCGACATACTCTCGTAGCCATCCGGCGGAACGATCTGCGCGAGTTTTCGGTAGATCTCCGTCCAGCCATCGCCGACGAGATCCTCCTTTTGGTAGCCACCGCTCACGAGGACATTGAAGTTTTCCATCCGCCGCTGCTGCCAACCCGGCTCGAGTGTTTCCGCCCACTCGGGGTCCGTCGCGCGGTTCGCGCGAACGTCCACCGAGGACGGCGTGCGCTGGAAGACGTAGAGATGCTTCGCTCCCTCGCCCAAATGGGGGATGCATTGGATCGCTGTGGCGCCGGTTCCGATGATCGCTATGCGCTTGTCGCCCAAGCGATCGAGCCCGCCATCCGAGTCCCCGCCGGTGTACGCGTAGTCCCAACGGCTCGTGTGGAAGGTGTGGCCCTTGAATTCCCGAATGCCCGGGATTCCGGGCAGCTTCGGGCGGTTCAAGGGACCGTTTGACATCGCGACGAAACGCGCCCGCAAGCGGTCGCCGCGATCGGTGGACACGATCCAGCGGGACGAATCTGCGTCCCAGCGGAGCTCGGTGACTTCGGTCTGCAAGCAGGCATTGTCGTAGAGACCGTAGTGGCGGGCGATTCTTCGGGAATAGTCGAGGATTTCGGGCGCGTGGGAATACTTCTCTTTCGGGACGTACCCCATCTCCTCCAACAAGGGGAAGTAGATGTAGGATTCGATGTCACACATCGCGCCGGGATAGCGATTCCAGTACCAGGTCCCGCCGAAGTCTCCCCCTTTTTCGATCACGCAGAGATTCGTGATGCCGGCTTCTTTCAAGCGCGCCGCCGCCAATAGACCGCCAAATCCCCCGCCGATGATTGCGACTTCGATCTCGTCACTTCGCGCCGTTCGGTTCGCCTCGGCGGCGACGTACGGATCCTCATCGTAACGCTCGAACTCGCCCGCGATCTCCTGGTACTGCCGGTTGCCATCCTCTCGGATCCGCTTGTCGCGCTCTTCGCGGTACTTCGCGCGCAGGAGGTCGGGGTCGAAGGGAAGAGTCGAGGTATCCATCAAATCTCGGATCTGCTGCGTCACGGTGTGTTCCTCTCTTCGGGTTCGCGCGGCAGGATAGCGCTCGCGAGGGGGGTCAGAACCAGAAGCGAAAGCCCGCGACCAAGCTGAAGGCGCGCCGTTCTTCGCCGGAACGCCTCGCCGCGTCTTCGGTCCCGCCCATCAATTGATACCAATGAGCGCCGACGTAAGGGGCGAACTCCCGCTTCCACTCGTAACGAAGACGCAAGCCGAGCTCGAGTTCACTCAGGCCACTGCCGATTCCGAACTCATCGGCGGACGACGCCGCTCCTTCGATCTCGAGTCGAGGCTCGAGAATTGCGCGTCGTGTGATCCGCACATCGCGCGCCGCGGTCAAGCGCAACGAGAGGTCGCCGTCGTCGCTGAAGAACACCTCTGGCGTGAGATCAAAGCCGTAGGGCGCGTGCCCTCGGAAGCCTACCGCGGCGAACGCACGTCCGCGGTCGGTCTCTGGCCCGAAAGCAAGATCCTGGCGAATCCCGAAACGGACGTCCCAAAACGGTGTCAGCGATCGGCCGTACAGGAGTTGCACCTCTGCTTCGCCCCCCGCGGCGCGCGATGTGCGATGCTCGCCCTCCGTCCGGAGCCAGAGTTTGTGGAGGTCGCCACCGACGAACCCTTCGACCTCCCAACGCAGCAGCTCCTCCCCGTCACTCAGCCGGAACTCGAGCTGCTCGGCGATGAGGAAATGAAGAAGACGGTCGCCGTGCGGCATAGCGCCATGCCGGGTCGCTTGGGACGCCGCGCCCTCCGGGCACACGACGAAGAGGGCGACCATCAAAAACGCAGCGCACTTCTCGGTCACGAAGCGTCTCGGGGCGGATTGCCCACCTCGATCACTCGAAACATGCCCATTTCCATGTGGTAGAGAAGGTGGCAGTGGAACGCCCAGGGGCCGGGTTCGACTGCATCGATTTGAAGTGCCATTCGCTCCGCGGGTTTGACGCTGACCGTGTGCTTGAATGGTGCCTTCGGACCGTGCCCATTCTCGAGTTGCATGAACATGCCGTGCAGGTGAATCGGATGTTCCATCATCGTGTCATTCACCAAGATCAAACGAACGCGCTCGCCGTAGTTCCAGCGGATCGGACCATCGACTTCGGAAAACTTCTTGCCGTCGAACGACCACATGTACCGTTCCATGTTTCCGGTCAAGTGAAGTTCGAGCTCTCGGTCAACGGGACGCTCGGGGAGCGGCGGTTCGAGGGCGCGGAGATCTCGATACACGAGCACACGGTGCGGTAGGCCGGCAAGGCCGATGCCGGGTTCGCCGAGCCGATCTCGCGAAAACTCGGCGACTCCGATGTTGCCGAAGCCGTGACGATCGGGGCCGTGGGGGACGCCCATATCGACCATCGGATGGTGACCGTCCATCGAGCGGTGGCCCTCGTAGTGGTCGGCCTCCATCGAGCCGTGGCTCGCGTGGTGCCCCGGTGCCATCGCGTGCCCCATATCCGCCATCGTGCGAACGGGCGGTTCACGGAGCTCGGGAACGGCTGCTTCGGTGTGCGCTGCACCCGGAGAGAGCGTGCCCCGCGCAAATCCGCTCCGGTCCATCGACTCGGCGAATACGGTGTACGCGCGATCTTCGGTGGGCTCGACGACGACGTCGAATGTTTCGGCGACGCCGATCTGAAACTCATCCGTCTCGACCGGTTCGACCCGAGGACCGTCCGCCGCGACTACGGTCATTGGAAGTCCGGGAATCCGTACATTGAAGAACGTCATCGCGGCGGCGTTGATGAATCGCAAGCGAACGCGCTCCCCGGGACGGAACGCGCCGGTCCAGTTGCCATCGGGGTGAACGCCGTTCATCAAATACGTGTAGGTGGCACCCGTGACGTCGGCGATATCCGTGGGGTCCATTCTCATGGCACTCCATGCAGCGCGATCCTTCCACGCTGCCGCGAGACCCGACGTCGCGGCGTCCTTCAGGAAATCGCCGAGCGTCTGGCTCGACGTGTTGTAGTAGTGGCTCAATTTCTTGAGTTTGTCCGCGACGGTGCGTGGATCTTCGAACGTCCAATCGGAAAGCAGCACGACGTAGTCTCGATCGATGTGAAGGTCGTCGTCTTTGGCGGGGTGAATGACGAGCGGGCCGTACGCACCCGATTGTTCCTGTAGCCCGGAGTGACTGTGGTACCAGTACGTTCCGTTTTGCCGGACGGGGAAGCGCGCCTCGAACGACTCTCCCGGCGCGACTCCCGGGAACACGACGCCGGGGACACCGTCCATTTCGAACGGCAAGAGAATGCCGTGCCAGTGAATCGACGTGTCGACCGCCATTTCGTTGGTCACCCGAAGCACCGCGTCTTCGCCCTCGCGCAACTCGATCAGCGGTCCGGGAACCGAGCCGTTGATCGTCACCGCGGAGCCCGTTCCGCCGGCAATCGAAATCGCTTCCGCGCGAACCGCGAGTTCTCGCGCACCCCGCCCAGCCCCAACACGGGCGTCGAATGGCTTGGGGAGGGGCCCAGCCCACGATGCGGTTGAACGTCCGCCGAGCAGGCTCGCGGCGACGGCTCCTTGAATAAAACGTCGTCGATTCATATCGCCTGTGCTCCGGCGATCTTGCGAAGGCGAAGTGCGTTCGAGATCACGGATAGCGAGCTCAGACTCATGGCTGCCGCGGCGAGAATCGGGCTCATGACCACACCCAGAATCGGATAGAGCGCGCCGGCCGCGACGGGAACGCCGAGAGCGTTGTAGACGAACGCGAAGAAGAGATTTTGGCGAACGTTCGCCATCGCCATACGGCTGAGACGTCGGGCCCGAAGGAGCGCGCGTAGATCGCCTCGGAGAAGCGTCACCCCTGCCGATTCAATCGCGATATCGGTACCGGTTCCCATCGCGACCCCCACGTTCGCTTCGGCGAGCGCAGGCGCATCGTTGATCCCGTCTCCGGCCATCCCGACGATGCGGCCCTCGGCTCGGAAGTCCCGGATCACCGCCGCCTTTTCTGCGGGGAGCACGCCGGCGCGTACCTCATCGATGGAAAGCGCTTCGGCTACGTGCTCTGCGGGGGCGAGATCGTCCCCGGTCAACATCACGATGCGCAAACCCTCGGCCCGAAGGGCGGCCACGACCTCGCGCGACCCCTCCTTCAGGGGGTCCGCGACGGAAAAGACGCCGACGAACTGCCCGTCGACCGCGACCGGGAGCGACGTCTCGGGGCCGCTCCCCCCGGTCGGCTCCGGGACATCTGTCCCCCCGTCGCGAAGGAACGACGCTTTGCCAATAGCGACCCGATGCCCGGCGACCCGCCCTCGCACGCCTCGCCCAGGCTGATAGTCGAAATCTTCGACCTTCTCGAGCGGAAGTCCGCGCTCTCTCGCCGCGTGGACGAGAGCGAGGCCAACGGGATGCTCACTGAGGGATTCGACGCTCGCCGCAAGCTGCAGGAGCCTCGCTTCGTCGAAGCGGCCCACGGTCGTCGTGCGAACGAGTGCGGGTTTGCCTTCGGTCAGTGTGCCCGTCTTATCGACCACCAATGTGTCGACGTCGCCCAAGACTTCGAGAGCCTCGGCGCTTCGAAAAAGCGCACCCTGGGTCGCTCCAATTCCCATCGCCACCATCATCGACATCGGAGTCGCCAGTCCCAGAGCACACGGACACGCGATGATGAGAACCGCGACGGCGCTGACGATGCCGTGAGTCAGTCGCGGTTCGGGACCCCAAAGAGCCCAGGCGACCAACGCCGCCAAGGCAACGGCGACCACCGCCGGAACAAACACCCCGGCGACGCGATCCGCGACCGATTGGATCGGCGCCCTCGTTCGCTGGGCGGTGGCGACGAGTGCGATGATCTGCGACAGCACCGTGTCCTGGCCCACCCGCTCGGCGCGAATGACCAAGGCACCGGTGGTGTTGATCGTGCCACCGATCACTTCGGCGCCGACGGCCTTCCCAACCGGTAGCGGCTCGCCGCTCACCATCGACTCGTCGAGAAAACTCGTGCCTTCGAGTACGACACCATCGACCGGGACGCTCTCCCCCGGGCGAACGCGCAACCGATCGCCCACGGCGACCGCGTCGAGAGGAACCGCTCGCTCGGCTCCGCTCTCTTCCAGCCGATTCGCTGTCCGCGGGGCGAGTTCGAGCAGCGCTCGAATCTCTCCACCCGTCCGATGCCGCGCGCGCAGCTCGAGAACCTGTCCCAAAAGAACGAGCGTGACGATGGCCGCCGCCGCTTCGAAATACACGGGGACGCCGCCGCCCGGCGCGCGAAAAGCGGGGGGGAACGTGTCCGGAACGAGAAGGGCCGCGACACTGAAACCGAAGGCTGCTCCCACCCCGATCGCGATCAGGGTGAACATGTTGGGGTTCCGTTCGACAATCGACGACCAACCGCGCTGGAGGAGAGGCGCTCCTGCCCACAACACCACAGGTGTCGCAAGGACGGCTTGCGCGATGTGTGCCACGGTCGACGGCACGGCGTTCATCCACGGTCGGCCGGGCAACATATCGAGCATCGCGATGGTGACCGCGGGCACCGCCAACGCCGCGCTCACGCGAAACCGCCGCGTCATGTCGATCAACTCTTCCGAAGGGCCCTCATCTCGTGTCGGCATCAAGGGCTCGAGGCCCATCCCGCAAACGGGACAGCTCTCGAACGCATCGCGCACTACTTCGGGGTGCATGGGACACGTAAAGGGACCCTCCGAATCTTTGGGGGCGGAGAAATCCGCGTCCGGGTCCTCGAGAAACCGCGCGAGGCAGCGCGATGAGCAGAAGGCGTAGCGCTCGCCGGCGTGGACCGTTTCGTGGTCTCCTCCGGTAGCGACCGTCATGCCGCAGACGGGATCGCGCAGGGAAGCCAACTAACGCCCCCCGATGTGAGCGAAGCGGGAGAACACCTCGATCAGCTCGTCGAGCTTTTCCCTGCGCTCCTTGGCGCGGCCACTCTGGATGGCGTCGGCGACGCACGTCTCGACGTGCCCTTCGAGCAGCAGCTTGCCCGCCTTGTCGAGAGCCCCCCGCACGGCTGCGATCTGGAGCAGCACATCAACGCAGTAGCGATCCTCTTCGACCATGCGTTCGATTGCGGCCACCTGGCCGGCAATTTTCCGGAGACGCCGCCCCGCTTGGTCTCGGACTTCGGGTGTCATGACGACACCCTATACCCCTATGGGGTATACCGCAACAACACCTACCAGCTGTTCCGGAGCTCGCGCAGCTTCAGGAACACTTCCTTGGGAGACGCCTTCTCGGAAAGCTCGGGAAAACGCTCCCGGAGCCTCGCGATCACGCTCGCACTGGTCAGGCGGAAAAAGGTGTTGAATTCCTTTTCGTCCGCGAGGGAAGTAACCCGGGCCCGTTCCGGGTCGTGGTTCTTCTCGAGATCGGCGAGCAGGGCCGCTGCCGTCTCGTTGTCGGGCTCGCGGTCCAAGGTGAACTGCAAATTGTTCGTGATGTAGTCGTGTCCCGGGTAGATCAACGTCGTGTCGGGCAGTTCCGAGAGCTGCCGCGCGAATGTCTCATACAGCTCCTCGGGATGGCCACCCCCATGGCAGTTCCCAGCGCCCGCATTGAACAGCGTATCGCCGCTAAAGAGCGCCGGTGTATCCGTCTTCGACAGGAGGCACACGTGGCTCATCGTGTGACCCGGCGTATCGAGAGCGAGAAGCTCGACGGTTTTGCCCACGCGGATCACGTCCCCAGCGGACAATCCGCGATCGATGCCCTTGATGCGCGGGCCGGCGTTGCTGTGGGCCAGGAGCTTCGCCCCCGTGGCTTCGATCAGTGGGCCGTTCCCTCCGGTGTGATCTCCGTGCTCGTGCGTATTCACGATTTGAGTGATCCGCCAGCCCTTGGCTTCCGCGCGGGCGAGGCACTTCTCGTAGTCGAGGGGATCGACCGCCAGCGCCTCCCCGCTCTCTCCGCACGCGATCAGATAGTTGAAGTTGCGGTAGTCGTTTCCAGTCCAGATCTGCTCGACGATCAAAGGATGCTCCTCGGGTGCGGACAAATGTCCGGCTTGGCTCGCGCGATTCTATAATGTACCGGACCCACTCGGGAGGGAAGGATGAGCAACGCCGAAGCTGTCTTTCAACATCACCTGGCCGCATTCGCAGAAGGTGACATCGACGAAATCCTGAAGGACTACACCGAGGAGACGATCGTGATCTACGACGATCGGGTGGCCCGAGGAATCGACGAAATTCGGAAGTTCTTCGCCCACTGGATCGACGATCTCCTGCCCCCGGGCTGCCGCTTCGACCTGGAGCGAATGCAAGTCGAAGACGACCTCGTATTCATTACCTGGACCGCGGAAAGCGAGCGCCTCCTCTTCGAACTCGGAACCGACACGTTTCTCATTCGAGACGGCAAGGTCGTTCGCCAAACCGTTGCCGCAAAGATCCGCGCAAAGGATGCGGCCGGAGTTTCGTGAGCGCACTTCGCCGCATCAACGTGAGCTCCGGGCGACCCCTCGAAGCGAGGGCGTACTACTCCCGCGCGCTGCGGGTGGGAAACTCGGTCCTTCAGTCCGGTACGACATCGATCGACCGCGAGGGAAACGTGCTCGGCGAGGACGACGTCGCCACACAAGTCCGGGTCATCCTCGAGCTCGCGCGCCAGAGCATGGGTGCCGCCGAGGGCAACTTTCGGGACGTGGTTCGCGCGAGACTTCATCTGACGGGATCGGCCGAGGAGTCGCGCGCCGTCGCGACCCTCCTGGCCGGCCTCGACGGCGCTCGACCCGTGCTGACGGTCGTTCCGGTCAGTCGCCTCGCGCGTCCGTCACAGCTCGTCGAAATCGAGCTCGAGGCCATCGACGATGCCTCACAGCGCGCGACCCGCCTAGGCGACGGGCCGGCCGCGGAAACTCTGCGAATGGGCGACCGAGTGTTCGTCGGGGGGCGCTCCGACGGCTCCGGACTGATGCCGGAAGTACAAGTCGAAAAGACCCTCGCAGCGATCGGGGAGCAGCTCGCGAATGCCGGCGCGGCGCTCGAAGACTGGGTTTGCGCACGTGCATTTGTCACGGAACCCCTCTCCTTCAAGGGCTACCGAGACGCGGCGCGAGAGGCCCTCCATGGCGTGCGACCGGCGGGGTCGATCTTCGGAGTCTCTTCTCTCGGCGGTGCGGCGGTGCGAATCGAAGGCGAGGCGGTTATCGGCGCAGGTTCCCGGCGAACGGACTACGGCGGTTCCGATCTCCTGCCCTTCTCCCGGTGCGTGCGCGCCTTCGATCGGATCTTTGTCGCGGCGTCGGGAAGCGTCGACACCGACAACGCCATCCCGGTGGGAGATTGGGGAGGGCAACGGGACCGATGCACAGAAGCGTTGGAGCGCCAGCTCGTCGAGGCCGGCGCCAGCCTCGATGATGTCGTCGTCCGCCGCTACTTCACCCGCGCCGATGCCGACATGAACCGAGGCTACGGCGACGGGCCTTCGTGGTTCAAAGGGACGCGACCCGTCGCCCTCGGTTGCCGCGTTTCCCATCACGCGGACCCGGCGATACTCATTTCACTGGAGGCGGAGGCGCGCGTCGGAGCCGCGCAGCACATCGAATGGAGGGAGATCGCGGTCTAGAGCACTGCGAGGATCCGGAGTTCGATGCTGCGCCGCCCCAACGCGTCAGGCGGCGCGGTCGGGTCATCGAACGACGTGTGTGGACACACGAATGCGCGGTCCGCACGCGGATCGAACTGCTTGAACACGATCGCCTCGTCTGGCTGCATTTTCGGGAAGTAGCAAAAGCGGTGGTTCGCGTTGAACACCGGCACCGAAGATACAGCGTCTCTTCCAGCGGCGGCGTAGACGTAATCCACCAAGTCGTCGCGCGACAGAGTCGCCGCATCGATCAGCGTGAGCGGGTTCTGCTGCACTTCACGCTCGATGGGTTGCCACACGTTGAGCCAGACGAAATCGCGGTGCGCGACTCGGTCCGGAGAGGTCCCCACGTGGGTCGCATACATCCTCTGAGCGATCTCGACAGCCAACTCGGCGCTGTAGTCGCAGTGTACGAACCGCGCGTACGCGTCGTTGAAGTCCTCGGGATTCTCCGTTCGAACGACGTGCTGCAGAAAGAGTACTTCCGAGGCGCCGGTGAACCCCCGAACGCGCTCGGCCCATTCGGCGTAGTAGCGCCCCTCGACTTCTTCGGCGTTGCGGAAATCCGAAACATCCGTCCGGTGGCGTGTGAGAAGGAAACCCGATCGGTCGAGATCGAGCTCGCCCGCGACGCTCCGGGGGCGCGCATCGGTGATGATGACCTCGCGGAACTCGGTCATCTCCCGCCGGCTCTCTCGGGATCCGATCCGCGGGAGCTCTTCGCGACCCTTCCACTCCGACTTCAAGTAGCGAACGTTTGCCCGGATTTCGGCCACGGCGGTTCCTCTTCGTTCCTACTGTAGCTTCCGCCGAACCAGAGGCTACGAGGGCATGGACTTCAAGTAAGCGCGCAGGCCCTCGTTCGCGTCCGTCAGCCGCTCCCGATCCGCTACGTCGAGATATTCCGTATCGGGTGAGTTCGCGTGGTGCGCCAGATCTTGCGTCCAGGGTTGCCCGCGTTCGCGCGCCGATTCTGCCAAGACGCGATTCAGCTTCTTTCCGGATACGAGACAGCTTCGATGCTCGAGCGCCCAAGCGCGCGGTTGAAACGTATTCTCCCCGCGTGCCATCTCCGCGATCGTTCGGGCCAGACGGCCTTCCGGAACGACACGACCGGTGTCTTCGACGATATTCTTGTGGATCCCGCCTACGTGATCGTCGAGTGAGATCACCGGAACGTCGCAGAACATGCTCTCCGATAGCGCGCGGTTGCTTCCCTCCTTGAGACTCAGCAGCACAGAGCAGCGTGCCCGGCACGTGACATTCATGACTTCTTCGAACGGGATCCGCTCGAAGAACGAGATCTGAGAGCGCACTCCGAAGTGTTCCGCGAGTCGTTCGATATCGACGCGGGTCCCCCCTTCCCAAGGCCCGCCGATGAGAGCCACCCGGTAGGTGGGATCGAGTTCGGTCAGAGAGCGAAACAACACGTGATGGCGTTTTGAGGGCCCCCAGTGGGAGTTCATGACGAGATCGAATTCTTTCGGTTGCCCGAGGTAGGGCTCGGCAATGGAGGGATCGACCCAATCGCAAGGGCCGAGTGGAATCGGAACGAGATTGCTGTCGAGCCTTTCCAAAAACGTGAAGTCGCCTGCTTCGCCCGACAAGACGAAAATTGGATCGTCGAACTGCGTGTAGTAGAGAAGGTCCCGATCGAAGTAGCCCGACCACGACGGCTCGAGCACCAATGTGTAGTCGTCGAGTAGCCGCCGCACATCGAGTTGGGCAGCGATCGCCGAGAGGAGCTCGGAAAACATGACGAACAGCACTCCCCGCTCGTCGCTCTTCGGGGCCTTCAACACCAGGAGGCGGCGGCCGAAGACAGACTCGAGAGGCACGGTGCTTCCGGTGGTGGCGGCGTGGGCAAGAGGCAGGAGTTCTTCCAGGTGTCCTTCACAGCGCTCGCGTATACCCGGCACGCGCGCCATGCGGTGCGCCCGGGAGATCAGCGACAGCGCTCGCTCCGAATCGCCGAGCGCCCCCAGAGCGCGACCCAAGGGATAGGCGAACCGGCTGATGGCGCTCGACCGGGTGACCCAGTCTGTGAGGTCGCGCAGGCCCAGGACGACCGGTATCGGTAGCGCGCTTCGAAACATGTCCCCCTCAACGACTCGGCGGAGTATTGCGAATCGATTCGTATCGACCCAGGCGTTGACCCACTCCTAGTGGACGCCGTAGTCTTCGCTTTGTGACAAAGACAAACGACAACAAAGCTCTCATCGAATCGATGTACCGCGCTCTCGCAGAGCATCAACCCGAGGGATTTCTCGACAGTCTCGCCGAGAACGTTCGCTGGACGATTATCGGAACGACCGAGTTCTCGAGAACCTATGAAGGAAAAACAGCGCTGATCAAAGGGTTGCTCGAGCCGTTTATGGCGAAAATGGACGGCCCCGCCGTGATCGAGCCGACGAATCTCATCGCGGAAGGTGACTTCGTCGCGATGGAGTCTCGCGGACGCGCGCGAACGGTCTACGCGAAGGACTACAACAACACCTACTGTCATATCTTCCGAATTCGCGACGCGAAAGTCGTCGAAGTCACGGAATACTTGGACACCGAGCTCGTAACCGAAGCCTTTAGCCCCTAGCTGTGGAGTCTCTCGCCGATCGCGTCGCACTGGTTACGGGAGCTGCACAGGGTATCGGCCTGGGCATCGCCCGCTCACTGGCACGCGCAGGTTGTTCGGTCGTCTTGTCGGATATCGCCCAAGGCGAGCTTGACTCTGCAACGACGGAGATCGCAGACCTGGGCGCGCCGTGCCGTAGCGTGATCGCTGATGTCACCAGGGCGGACGACGTCGACCGACTGGTTCGGGAAAGCGTCGACACCTTTTCGCGCCTCGACATCCTGGTCAACAACGCGGGCGTGGTGATTTTGAAGCCTATTCAAGAGACGTCGGAAGCCGAGTGGGATCGTGTCCTCGATACGAATTTGAAAGGCACGTTCCTGTGTTCAAAACGAGCCATTCCGGAGATCGCCAGCACCGGCGGTGGCTCGATTATCAACATTTCCTCTATCGCCGCGTTCGCCTTCACGACACCCCATATCCCGTACGCCGCGTCGAAAGCCGGCATTTGGTCGCTGACGCGAGACTTGGCCTACGAAGTCGCGCCCCAGCGGATCCGGGTGAACGCGATCGCGCCCGGTCCCATCGAGACAGCGATGTTCGATTCGCTGACGGACGCCGAGCGCGCCGCCCACGCGAAGACAGTCCCGTTGGGACGTCTCGGCCAGACCCGGGATATCGGTGACGCCGTGGTGTTTCTCGCCTCGGACGCAGCGAGCTTCATCACGGGAGCGACGCTCCCCGTCACGGGTGGAACCGACCTTCGCATCACCTAGGGCTGGTACAATCGGACCCATGCTTCACCTTTTCTACTTCATCACGCGCAAAGCTTCGATGGCCGAAGAAGAGTTCCACCGCTATTGGCGCGAGGTCCACGGACCCATCGTCGAGAAGATCCCCATGCTTCGGCGCTACCAACAGAGTCACCAGCTCCCCGGAACGTCGATCGCTTCGAACTTTGACGGGGCCGCCGAGGCGTGGATAGACGATTTCGGCAGCCTGGAAGCGCTTCGTTCGAGCCCTGCGTACCTCGAGGGCGCGCTGGCCGACGAGCCAAATTTCATCGACATGAAGCGTGTCGAGTGGTTGGTGACCCGGGACAACGTCGTGCTCGACGGCGCCCAGACAGGAAAACAGGTCAAGACCGTCACCCGCGTCAAACGCAAGGAAGGGGTGACCGTCGAGGAGTTCCGGAAACACTGGGCGGAAGTTCACGGGCCGATCGCTCTGCGCCTCCCGGGCATTCAACGCTACGTACAGAGCGCGACCGTCGACGAAGCCTATCAGTACGGCGAGCCCCGTTGGGACGGCGTCGCGCAAATTTGGGTGGATAATCTCCCCGCCTTGAAGGCGGTGCGGGAGTCCGAGACCTACACAGTCGACGCGATGAGCGACGCGTCGCTGTTTCTCGACGTGTCGGCGATCTCGGGGTTCGCGGCTGAAGAAGTCCTCGTCCGCTGGCCCAGCATCTAGCGGGGGACCGGCATGAAACGATCGGTTCTTTGGATTGTGCTCAGCCTCGCTCTCGCGACCGGCTGCCGTTCCGCGAACGAGGGCTGCGAACCGGCGGGTGGCATCACTCCGATTTGCGGTTTCTTGGCCCCCGAGGACCTCGAGGTCACCGGAGCCGGAGACGCAATCATCGTCGGCGGGTTCAGTCTCGACAATGCGAACGGAGACATCCGGGCTCTCTACCTTGCCGACGAGGCCGCGGAGATCATCTACGCCCCCGACCGTGGCGGAGACAGCGTTCCGGCAGAGGCCCGCTGGGGCGACCCCACGTGCGAGGGTCCGTCGGATTCCTTCGCCGCCCACGGCATTCACCTATCTCAAAACGAGTTTGGCACCGAGACGCTCCTCGTCGTGAATCACACGGGGCGCGAGTCGATCGAATGGTTTGAAGTCTCCCGCGACACGGCTGGTCGTTACGCCGCGGAATGGAAGGGCTGCGTGATCATCGACGAAGAGCTCTGGGTGAACGATGTCGCCATGCTCCCGGAAGGCGGGTTCGTGGCAAGCCATATGATGCCTCGTGAACTGGCCAGTACGCTGTTCGACCGAAAACCCAATGACGACGTCGAGACGGGCTACCTGGTCACATGGAAACCGGGTGACGGTTGGCAAAAGATTGAAGGTACGGAGGGGGCCCTCCCGAACGGGGTACAGGTGTCGCCCGATGGCTCGGTCATCTACAACAATCACTATTCGGGCGATCAGACGATTGCCTTCGACCGCGTCCGCGGAAGACGAATTTGGACGACCGAGGTTCCGGGTGCTCCCGACAACATGAGCATCACTCCGGCCGGGAAACTTCTCATCGCCGCGCATCTCGCCACACTTCGCGAAATCCGCGACTGCATGAACGAAGCGGGGCCTTTTTGTGCGCTCGGCTTCGCCCTCTTCTATCTCGACCCGGCGGACGGCGGGCTGACCCCGGTCTTCGAGTCAGCGGGGCCGCCCTTCGGAGGCTCGACAGTCGCCGTCGAAACCGGCGGCTCGATCTACATGGGCGCCTTCGCGGGGAACCGCATCGGTCGCATCGCGGCGCCGTAAGCCGAATCGTGGCGAAACGGAGCTTCGTCGACGACAACGAGCGCGGCGTCCTCGCGGCCGTCTCTCGTCTCGCGACATCGAACCCGTTCCTTCCGGACCGCGTCGACGACGAGCGGAAAGCGCTCGGGAAAGCCTTCGTACGCTACGCGCCCGTGTGGCACATGGACGGCAGACTCGAGGGGATCAACCCCAACCTCGAACCTTTGCGTCGTCTGACGGAGGAGCTCGCCGAAGCTCTACGAGGACGCCTCCTATCCGGTGCGAGAGCGACGCGGGAAGAGCTGCAGCTCTACGAGGGCTTTGTTCGACACCTGCTCTTCTACCGGTACCACGCCGACCTCACCGAACTCATCACCGACCGCGAGCGCGGCAAGAAGGCGACGCAACGCGTCGCGCGCTGGGATTCTTTCGAAGCGGACTACTCACATTTTCTGGTCCTCGACGGAATTGAATTCCCCGTCGCCATCGACGCCGCCCACGTGTTTGCTTGGGGCTTCCAGATACGCCGCGCGTTCCACCACATCTACTGGCAGATCTACGGAAGTTCCGCCTGCATGGCCGATCTACGGGCGGCCGTCTGGCGCTCGATCTTCACGCACGACATCGACCGCTACCGGCGTTCGCTCTACGACAAGATGTCGGACATCCCAACGCTCGTGCTCGGCGAATCCGGCACGGGCAAAGAACTGGTGTCGCGCGCGATCGGAATGAGCCGCTACATACCGTTCGACCCGGTCAAGAAAGCGTTTGTCGCGGACTTTGCGGAAGGCCACCAGGCCGTGAATCTGCAGGCGCTTTCTTCATCGCTCGTCGAGTCAGAACTGTTCGGGCACAAACGCGGCGCCTTTACAGGCGCGGACATCGACCGTGCGGGATGGCTCGAATCGTGCGGTCCGTTTGGGACGATCTTTCTCGACGAAGTCGGCGACCTCGATCCTTCGATTCAAGTGAAATTGCTGCGTGTCTTGCAGGATCGCGTGTTTCAGCGGATCGGCGAGGTCGAGGATCGCCGCTTCGATGGAAAGATCGTCGCGGCGACGAACCGAGATCTGCGAGAAGAACGCGACCGGGGGCGCTTCCGCGACGATCTCTACTATCGGCTCTGTGCGGACGTGATTCGAACACCCACGCTTCGCGACCAGCTTCGCGACGATGTGTCCGAGTTGCGGTCACTCGTTCGAAACGTCTCGCAACGGTTCGTCGCGAGTGAAGCGGATGCCCTCACCGACGAAGTCGTCACCTGGATCGGCGAGCACCTGCCGCCGAACTACACCTGGCCGGGGAACGTACGAGAGCTCGAACAATGCGTGCGGAGCATTCTCGTCCAGGGCCGCTACACACCGGGCGGTTCCGCACGCGAAACAGGCATCGCATCGACCATCGAGCGCGGCGAAGCCACGGCGGAAGAACTCCTGCGGGAGTACGCCACCCAGGTCTACGCGCGGGTCGGAAGCTATGAAGCGACGGCACGTGTGCTCGGGCTCGATCGACGTACGGTCAAAGCGAAGATCGACCGCGCGCGGCTCGAGCAGTTGCACGCCTCGCCAGAGGCCCGACCCCGGCGAGCCAAGAACCGATAATCGGCAACAACCCGGGTACGACCCGCAACGTTCCGCTCGCGGCGACGACTCCGCCCTGGGAGACGAGCCACAAACCCCACGAGAGGAGACCCGCGCCCATCAACAACCGCGGTGCCGAGGGCTCGGCCGCTCGCGGACGGGGCCGCTCGAAACGCGCCAGAAAAGGAACGCTCGCCAGGAGTGCCGTCGCGAAGATCGCGAGCCAAACCGGACGCGAAGCCCACCAGAGCGCGCTGTCGGGCACGACGTCGAGTCCGATCCCGCCGAGCAGCATCACCGCCGCGAACACGACGATCATCGCAGTCATGTGCCAGAGGTAGACCGTCATGATCATCCCGTTCACAAGGATCGTCGCCGTCCACGCGTTCACGTTCGTCAACCACCGGGCGATCCGGTTTTCGAGGCGCAGCACGATCCCCATCTGTGTCACGCCCAGAGCGAGGAGCGCCAAGCTCGGGGGAGAGGAGTTCGAAACGATCTCGCCCGGCCCCCCAACCATCGCCAGCGGATAGGGACCGAAGCGGATCAGGCAAGCCGTCGCGAGCGCGCCCCCCGCGGCCCAGAGAAGGGGTCGACGGATCCTCCCTGCATGCCATGCGAAGCCCAGCTGATGAACCGCGAGCCACACGAAGGCGTAGTTGGCGTAGCGAAGGCCCGGAACATTCAGTCCGAAGCCCGCACCATCGACGACAATCGCGGCGGCGACGAGAAAAGCGACAGAGCCCATTTCGAAACGGCGCCAAGCCCACGCGCAGGCCGGGACAGTCATACCGATCGCGATGTACACGGCGAGGAACCAGATCGGAACGAGCGCCGCTTGTGTGGTTTCGTGCACCAGTTTCGGATCGGCGCCGATCGCGACAACGGCCAATCCGAGTCCGACCCAGAGCAAAAGGACCGGAAGCACGGGCGCGAACAAGCGTTCGAGACGACTCGCCAACCACGCGCTCTTCGGGGTTCCCTTGCGTCGCGCGGCCTCCCACGCGACCGCGTTCGCGTAGCCGCCCACGAAGAAGAAGATCGGCATCACCTGCACGAACAAGGTCAGCCACTGCGTCCAGGGTGCGAGAGCGAGCATGTGCCCGGGCACCAATCGACCGGCGTCGAGGTACGGCGCCGAGACCAGCCAGTGACCGAGAATGACGACCGCGATGGAAATCGCGCGCAAGAAATCGACGGTTCGGTTCCGGCTTGCAGGGGTCGCCTCAGCAAGGGTTCGGGCTCGTGTCCACAGGCTCTTCATCGCTCTCTCCTTTTCCGTGAGCGATCTAGAGCAGGAAGCGTGCCGGAGAATAAAGTCTTTTAAAATCAGATAGTTACAGAATACTTCGGAGCTGCCTCTCGAAACAACTCTACATCCAATGATCGGTCGCTGTTCAATAGATGTATGTCCGGTTCACTACGAGACCGGTCGGAACTGGGGCAACCACAGGCCGTCGCCCGCATCCTCGAATGTCACTTCGACCGGCAGATCGGCGCACACGTCTTCGTGAGCGATGCCCAGGAGATTGCTGATCATCGAAATTCCCTCGTCGAGGGCGATCTGAGCCACCACGTACGGGACGTAGTCACGAAAGCCTTCGTAATAAACCTGATGCATCCGCCCCCAAGACCAGACCGCCCCGCGCCCCGAAAGTTCGGCCCACTCGAAATCCGTGGAGCCGCAGTACGGAGAAACCGGTCCGGGTGGAAACCAAAAGCGGCCCGTCGTCAGGCAGCGTTGGGCAACGAGTCGCCGCTCTCGGCAAGCCTTCCAAAACGGTCGGTTCCAGGCGTTCATCACCGGACGCGGTCGCTCGGCGCGCATCAGGCCCTCCGCAGGATTGCGGTGGTCAAGATGTTCGCCGCGCACGCGTACTGGATGGCTTCGCAATCTGGAATCTGCAGATTGGCTTCGCGCCGGCACTGACGTACCGCTTCGACCATCAGCGCCCAGCCCTGCATGTAGCTCTCCGAAAGATGCCCACCGTTCGTGTTCGTCGGCCAACGCCCGCGGCCGTGCTCGAGCGTACCGTCGCGAACGAATGCCCCGCCCTCGCCCTGTTCGCAGAACCCGAGACCTTCGAGGGTAAAGATCACCGTCGGTGTAAAATTGTCGTAGATCATCAAACCCGACAGCGCGTCCTGCGCGATCCCCGACCGTTCGTAGACCTGCCTGCCGATGTTCTGCAGCGCGGGAAACCAGTAGTCCGTCCGAGCGTAGGAAGCGGTCTCGAACGCGTCTTGCCGCGCAAAGCCACTCAAATAAACCGGGGGCTTACGCAGGTCGCGCGCCCGCGCAGCATTCGTAACGATCAGCGCGACGCCGCCGTCGTTGATCAAGCAGTAGTCGAGCAGATGCAGTGGCTCGCAGATCATGCGCGATTTCTGATGATCTTCGATCGTGATGGGCGTTCTCATCACGGCTTTCGGGTTCGACGCGGCGTGCTTGCGGAACGCCACGGCGATCGACGCGAGATCTTCCGATCGCGTCCCGAACTCGATCTGGTGCCTGCGGAACATCAAAGCGTGGAGCGCCCCGGGTGACGTGAGGCCCCACGGCGACCAGGGCCATTGTCCGTCCTCGCCGCCGTACCGAACGCCCGCGGATTTGCCGTTGTTCCCATAGACCAAAGCTACGGTATCCGCCGCCCCGGAAGCGATCGCGTTCGTAGCCAATTGCAGGGACCCCCCGGCGAAACGTCCCTCGCCGGGCGTCGGCACCGTAAAGCGCGGCCGAAGGCCCGACATTTCGGCGAAGCGTTCGTAGGGGATTCGGTTGGTGATCAATCCGTCGATATCGGAGAGGCCGATTCCCGCGTCGACGCATGCCTCATTGAGCGCTTCCAATCCCAACCCGAACGCGTCGGTCTCGGGGAAGACGCCGTAGGACGTCGTGCCCACGCCGACGAACGCGATTCGGTCGCGCAGCGGCCAGTCACTCATGGGACGACCCCTCTTCCCAATAGTCGTAAAAATTGAACCAGTTCAACGGTTCGCTTCGCGCGTGATGTTCGAGCCGCTCGGCGAAGCGCTGAACCGTGGCCGTCTTCGCCGGCAGATCGCCGCGTCGTGGCCACTCGATGCTGTCGGAGAAAGTCTCACACCGGAGTTCGTAGTGGTCGGGATCGCGGTAGACGTTGAAGACGAGGAGTACCGGGCAACCGATGACGGAAGCCACGGAGAATGCACCGGTCGGGAAGCGCGCTTGGCTGCCGAGAAAGTTCACCGAAACAGATTCTCCCCCCGGTACGACGCGGTCACCCAGAAACGCCACCAGTTCCCCGTCTTGAACCCGACGACGTACTTCGAGCAGATGGTCGATTTCGCCGGGGCGGATGCGGATGACACGGCGTGCGAGCTCCGGGGCGAGGCTCTCGAAGATCGCATACGACATCGCCGTGTTGTCGAACCAGGCCACGATCGACAGCGGAACATCGTCCTCCTCGGCGGCCGCGCGAAGCGCCTCATACGACCCGAAATGCGCCCCGACGAGAATGGCGCCCTGGCCAGAGCGACGCAGGCGCGCCACGTGTTCATGGCCCACGCGCGAGATCCTGAAACGATCGAGATCACCGCGCAGAAAGAAGATGCGGTCGGTCGCGCAGAACGCAAAGGTGCGAACATGTCGGTACACCGAGAGGAGCGTCGGGGGGACCCCGACGCGGCGCAGATAGCGGCGAGAGTTTCTGCGGAGCTCCGGGTCTGTCAGCACGTAGTACGCAGCGACGAACCACAGGACGAAGCGAATCGGTGCCCGCCCGAAGTAGCGACAAATGAAGAGCACCAATCGCACACTCCGCACTCCGCCCTTCTCCGCCCGGGACATCCAGTCGCCCGATGCGGTGCCCGCGAACAAGCGCGCAAGGTTGCGATCGATCCAGCCGGGACCGAAACGTCGGAAGAGGAAGCGCCGTACGACGAACTCGACGGCGAAGAACAAGCCGATCCAAACGTAGGCCAGAAAACCGGTGTAGAAGGCCCACCAGGAGAGCGGCGCAAACGCCGCGAGGAGCGCGCAAAGAGCCCCGTTTGCGGCGAAGAACAGACACCACGCTCGGGTCAGCGACGTGCAGTAGCGCACCTCGTCGGGTGACAAATCGCCGTCGATCTGACGCGCAACGTCTTCGACGAGCGTGGTCGGCCGGCGGAGTGAGCGCGCGAATATGAACAACAGGGTCGCGTTCATCAACACTGGGAAGAGCAAGAGGAACAGGGCATCTCGCGTCCACGCCGCCACCGCGCCGAGCGCGATCGCGGGCGCGAGCGATACCAACCCCTGGGTCCACCCGAGGGAGTTCGCGCGGCGAGTCGCAGCGACGATCGCGACCCGGAGCCCCAACGCCGCGAGTAGCCACAGGGCGACCAGACGCGTTCCCCAATGTGTCAATCCCGTATAGACGATCAGCGGGTAGGCCACCGCGAAGACGGTGGCTAGGGTCGCGAGAACCGAGTGACGGCGTGGAGCGGGACTTTCCGAAAGTGCACGCGCGGGGAGGTCGACCTCGGAGCTCACGGGTTTTCCGGCGAGCTCCCGAGTGCACGCTCGAGCGCGGCCCACTCATCTTGTCGCCAGCGCCGCGAAAGCGCCGACTCCGAGACGAACATGTTCGACCCGTGGAAGGCCCCGGGGTATACGTGCAGTTCGGTGGGAACGCCGGCGCGCATCAGTGCCTGGGCGTATGCGACGTCTTCGTCGAGAAACAAATCGAGATCGCCGACGTTGATGTACGCGGGAGGCAGACCGGAAACGTCGCTCGCGCGGGCCGGGGCGGCGTACGGCGAGACGTCCTTGCCACCCGCTTGGCCGGCGAGATAGGCCGACCAGCCGAGTTCATTCGCTGTGCGGTTCCACAAGCGTGGATCGACGATCGCGTAACTACTCGCCGTCTCGTTGCGATCGTCCAACATCGGGAAGACCAGAAATTGAAAGCACAGCGGGACTTCGCCGCGGTCCCTCGCGATGAGCGCGCATCCGGCCGCCAAGCCGCCTCCGGCGCTCGCTCCGCCGATCGCCAATCGCGTCGGGTCGACCCCGAGGCGACCCGCGTTCTGGTGAAGCCAGCGAAGACCCGCGTAGCAATCTTCCACGGGCGCCGGGAACGGGTGTTCCGGCGCAAGCCGGTACTCGACGGACGCCACGA
The DNA here is from genome assembly GCA_965223705.1 of Myxococcota bacterium. Lineage (GTDB taxonomy): Bacteria > Myxococcota_A > UBA9160 > UBA9160 > UBA6930 > UBA6930. The sequence continues at coordinate 3,251,260 of OZ245015.1, forward strand.
CCGCCCGGAGACGCGCGGCGCGCGCGATGCACAGATCGTCATCGTGATCGACAGCGCCGAGGACCATTCCGCCCCCGTGAATCCAGTACAACGCCGGGGCTTCCGCCGGGAGTCCGGCGGGGCGATAGATGCGAACCGGGACTTCGGGATCACCCGGAGGTCCGGGAGCCGTATGGTCCTCGACGACCATGCCGTCGGGCACTTCGCCCTTGCGCAGTGCGCGACGCGATTCATCGAAGCTGGCACGGGTCCGCGGAATGTCGCTGAGGTCGAGAAAATCCCGCGGAATCGCTTCGAGGACAGCGCGATGAGCGTCGTCCAATCGAGCTAGTAGTGCTTCTTCCGTCAACGCCGGCGCTGTCTGTGTAGCCAACGAAACCCCTCCTCGTGCGCTGGTATCCGACGATAGCGCGAGGCGTTCGTTCGGCTCGACAGATCGCGGCTACGCGGCGTCGTGGAAAATCACGCCGAGCGCAAAGCGGCGGCCCGCGTCGACCGGGCTCACGCCGTGCCGCAGCGACGCGCGCAACATCCCGCGCGCCCCCTGCACCGGCCGCCACGAATTCGCGAACAGGATGAGCTCACCGTAACTGGGGGCCAGCGCCACGCCGCGAGATTGCTGACGTGCTCGATTCTCGACCACGAGAAATTCGCCGCCGCGAAAATCCCGACCCGGGCGGCTCAACAGCACCATCGCCTGGAGTGGAAACGCGACGTCCCCATAGAGGTCGCGGTGGAGACAGTTGAAGCCGTCCGTCTCGTAGCGGAGAAGTAGCGGGGTCGGCCGCATTTGGCCCGCGCGATGACAGCGTTCGATAAATTCGGGCAATCGCGCCGGAAACCTCTCCCTTTCGCCCACTGCGCGATTCCAGCGGTTCGCTGTCGGGGCGAGGCGCCGGTAGAGCCCGTTGCGCAGCGTCGCCACGAGCTTCGGCAAAGGCTCGTCGAAGTACGCGTAGTCCCCGACGCCGAACCGGTGGCGCGCCATCTCGACGCGTTTGCGGAACCGCCGATCTTCCCCATACAACGCGACAAGCGCCTCGCATTCCGCGGCTTCGAGGAGAGGGCCCGCTCTCGCGCACCCGCGGGCATCGAGCTCAGCTTCGATCGCCGGCCACGACAAGGCTTCGATGCGCGCGGCGAGCGTCAACGCGCTCGCTCGAGGTCGAGTAGCCGTCTCTTACGCTCCTCGCCCCAACGGTAGCCGCCGAGCCCCCCGCTCTTCGGAACCACGCGATGACACGGCACGGCGAGAGCGACCGGGTTGGTCGCACACGCTCGCGCGACGGCGCGCACCGCCCTGGGATTGCCCAAGCGACGCGCGACATCACTGTAGGAAGCGGTCTCGCCTTCCGGAATGCGGGAGATCGCGTCCCACACCCGGCGTTGAAAGGCCGTAGCCCGGACATCGAGCGGTAGCGCCGGCAGTCGAGACGTCCCGGCGAGGTAGGCCAGCAGTGCCTCGAGCGGTTCTCGCAGGCCCGCTTCGCCGCGGCGAATGGACGCGCCGGGGAACTCGTCGCGCAGTTCCGCAACAAGCGCTCGTGCCCGCTCGCCGAGGCGTACAGCGCATAAGCCCCGTTCCGTACTCGCGACGAGCAGATAACCGCCGATCGGACTTCGAACGGTGACGTAGCGAATCGCTTCTCCCGAGCCGCCCCGACGATAGGACGAGGGCGTCATGCCGAGGCGTGCGCGGTCCGTTTCGTAGGCGCGACTGGTCGAGCCGTATCCGGCCTCGAAGATCGCTTCGACGACCGAGCCTCCCCCTGCGAGCTGCTCCCGGAGGCAGCCTTGGCGAAGTGCGTCCGCGTACTGACGGGGCGAGATGCCGACGGCGCTCTTGAAGACGCGCTGAAAATGGCTCGGGCTCAACCCGACGAGGCCCCCGAGCTCCTCCAGCGTCGGAATCCGACCGGCATTCGTCTGGATGTGGCGACACGCCGCGAGAATCTTCGCGAGCCCGGCGCCATCCGCCTCCGACGCGGGATCGCAGCGCTTGCAGGGCCGGAAGCCGGCAGCCTGGGCGCCCTCCGGGGTGTCGAAGAACCGCGCGTTCTCCCGCCGCGGACGCCGACTCGGGCACGTCGGTAGGCAGAAGACTCCGGTGGTCTCGACGGCATAGACAAAGGAAGCGACCCCGGACGCGTCGCGCCGAAGGACCGCGGACCAACGATCATCGTCCGTCTCGGTTCGATTCACGGGTAACAGAGAAGCGGCCATGGTGAGCTCCCTCGGAATTCATGAGTCATTCTCGACCCACTCGGGAAGCGTGGAACATCTCCCAAATGAAGCGATCCGGTTCTTGCGATCGAATTCAGGATAGCCCGGCTAGAATCGCGGTGACTGCCGAGGAGGAGCGCCATGCCGGAAACCGGCCGATTCGAACTCCAGCCGATCGACGCGACTTTCGGAGCCATCCTCCGTGGACAGCGCTTGGCCGCGCTCGACGACGCGGGCTTTGCGGAGCTCTATGAGCTCTGGCTCGAGCACGCTCTGCTCATCTTCCCCGACCAATGGATGAGCAACGAGGAACAGATCGCCTTCGCGAAGCGCTTCGGCGAGCTCGAGTTCGACCTGGTGCCGATCAGCAACGTCAAGGAAGACGGCACGGTTCGCCCCGACGACAACCGCGATGACATGATCAAGATCTTGAAAGGCAATATGGGTTGGCACTGCGACAGCACGTATATGCCGGTCCAAGCCAAGGGCGCCGTGTTTACCGCGCACGTCGTTCCCGAGGAAGGCGGAGAAACCGGTTGGGCCGACATGCGCGCGGCGTACGACGCGCTCGACCCCGAGACGCGCGAACGGATCGCATCTCTGTCGGCGTTCCATTCGCTGCACTACAGCCAATCCAAGATCGGACACGTCTTCGACAAGGAAAAGAGCGACTACGGCGGGTATGGCTTTCACGACCAGGATCCGCCGCTGCGACCGCTCGTCAAGGTCCACCCCGAAACGGGCCGGCGATCCCTGCTGATCGGACGACACGCCTTTGGCATTCCGGGAATGGATCCGGACGAGTCTGAAGAGTTTCTCGAGGAGCTCGCCGCGTTCGCGTGTCGGCCGCCTCGCGTCTACCAGCATATGTGGTCACCCGGAGACGCCGTGGTCTGGGACAACCGCTGTCTCATGCACCAGGCGTGCCCCTGGGATATGACGAAGGCGCGCGTCATGTATCACGCGCGCATCGCGGGCGATCCCAAGAGCGAGTTCGCCGCGTCCGTTTCAACCGCGAACTGAATGAGGAGCCTCCCGTGAAGCTGGGTGTCATGAGTTTCAATACCGAGTACTCGATCCGGGCCGACGAGCTCGCCGTCGAAGCCGAAGCGCGCGGCTTCGAATCGGTTTGGTTCCCCGAGCACACACACATCCCGGCGGGTCGGAAGACGCCCTACCCGGCGGGAGGTCCTCTCCCGAAGGAATATGTCCACATGTCGGATCCCTTTGTGAGCGCCGGGGCCGCGGCTGTCGTGACGACGACCTTGAAGATCGGAACGGGCGTCACGTTGATCCCGCAGCACGAGCCCCTCGCGTTGGCGAAGACGATCGCCACCGTCGACCGACTCGCCGAAGGTCGATTTCTCCTCGGCGTCGGGGCGGGTTGGAACCAAGACGAGATGGAGAACCACGGCGTTCGGTACGAAGAACGCTGGGCGGTGTGCATCGAGCACTTGGAAGCGCTCAAGGTGCTATGGACCGAAAAAGAGGCGTCGTACCACGGAAAGTACGTGGACTTCGACCGGGTATGGTCCTACCCGAAGCCGTATCAGGACCCCCATCCGCCGATCATTCTCGGCACGATGCCCTCCAAATACGGCCGCGCCCGGGCGGCGAAACACGCGGACGGGTGGATCCCCGTCGGCGCTCTCCACGACAACATCGAGGCGGATATCGAGGACATGCACGACGCGTTGCGTGCGAACGGGAGAGATCCGAAGGATTTTCCGATCTCGATGTTCGACATTCTCGAGACATCCGAAGAAGACCTCAAACGGTACGCCGAGATCGGCTGTATCGAGCGTGCCATCCCGCGCTGCCCCACGGAAGACAAGGACACCGTCCTTCGTTGGCTCGATCGGTACGCGAAGATCGGCGCCGTGATTGGAGCGATGTGAACTTCGAACTCAGTGACAAAGTGCAGGCTCTCCGGTTCCAGGTGGAGCAATTCATGCAGGAGCACGTCTACCCGCACGAGCTCGAGTACTACGCGTGGACCGACGACCAATCGAATCTTTGGACGTATCCGCCTTTCTTCGAAGGCCTGAAACAGAAGGCGAAGTCCGCCGGCATCTGGAACTGGTTTCTTCCGGCGGAATACGAGGACTGGAGCCCCGGGCTCACGAACGCCGAGTTCGCCCCGATCATGGAAGTCATGAGCCGCGTCCCGTGGGCCCAAGAAGTGTTCAACTGCAGTGCCCCCGACCGCGGCAACATGGAGGTGTTGGCGAAATACGGGACGAAAGACCAGCAAGAGCAGTGGCTCAAACCGCTGCTCGAAGGGGAGATCCGCTCGGCGTTCGCGATGACGGAACCCGCCGTCGCTTCCTCGGACGCGACGAACCTCGAGTGCGAAATCCGCCGCGACGGAAGCGACTACGTCATCAACGGACGGAAGTGGTGGACGAGCAACATCTACAACCCGAACTGCCGATTGATGATTTTGATGGGGGTGACCGACCCGGACGCGCCGCGGCACAACCGCCAGTCGACCATCATCGTCCCCGTCGACACGCCGGGCGTCGAGCGGGTCCGGCCCCTCTACGCGCTCGGTCACTACGATTCACCCGGCGGCCACGGTGAGGTTCAACTCACCGACGTCCGGGTGCCCGCCGAAAACCTGATCCTCGGTGAGGGTCGCGGGTTTGAGATTGCTCAAGGGCGACTCGGCCCGGGCCGCTTTCAGTACGCGATGATGTTCGTGGGCATGGCGGAACGCTGTCTCGAACTCATGTGCCAGCGGGTCACCGAACGCGTGGCCTTCGGCGAGCCGCTGGGCGCCAAGACGAGTATCCAGCACGACATCGCGCGATCTCGAAGCGAAATCGAACAATGTCGCCTGCTGGTTCTCGCAGCCGCGGACACGATGGATCGCGAGGGCATCAAGAGCGCTCGGGACTACGTGTCGATGGTGAAGATCGTCGCACCGGAAATGTGCAACCGTGTAGCCGATCGCGCGATGCAGGCCTTCGGAGGCATGGGCGTGTGCCAAGACACGCCCATCGCGCAAATCCACGCCCTGAGCCGCTTTTGTCGCATCGCCGACGGTCCCGACGAAGTCCACATGTCTCAGCTCGGCAAACGAACGATCCGAGCCCGGGCGGTCTGAAATGGGCTTGCCCTCGGTCCGCGTCCTCGGCAAGATCGAAGTGGAGGTTTATCGATGAGCATGCCCCCGAGCGGCGAGACAAGCGGAGCGCCGGTTCCGCCCCACGCGCCGCTCCCGCGTTACTATGAGAGCGACGAGACACGTAGCCCCTACGTCATTGATCTTTTCAACAAGACCGCACACCACTACAACACGATCGAGGCGCTGCTGCTGAACGGCGGGCTCTGGTATCGCTACTACGCGTTGCGTCGAGCCGGCCTGCGAAAGGGCATGAAAGTGCTCGACGTCGCCATCGGTACCGCGGCGGTGGCTCGAGGCGCCACGCGTCTGGTCGGGCCTACGGGAAAGGTCTACGGCGTCGATCCGAGCCCGGGCATGCTGAAAGAAGCGAAAAAGAACTTCGACGGGCCGCTCACCCGGGGTTTTGCCGAGACGCTCCCCTTTCGCAGTGACTTCTTCGACTTCGTGACCATGGGCATCGCACTGCGCCACGTCTCGGACTTGCGCAAGACCTTTGCCGAATACCACCGCGTTCTGAAGCCCGGCGGCAAAGTCTGGATCCTCGAAGGGCACTCTCCCGAGAACCCCGTCGGCAATCGGGTGACCCGGTTCTTCATGGGGCGCGTCGTGCCGGGCATGACCTACCTGGCCACGCGCAGCCAGGAGGCCAAGACCTTCATGGAATTCTACTGGGACACCGTGGAACAGAGCGTCCGACCGGAGAAAATTCTCGAGACTATGTCCGACGTCGGTTTTGACCAGCCGAACCTGCGCGTGGTTTCGCCGGTGTGCGAATACACCGCGACAAAGCCCCTCTAATCCGCGCCAACCGATCGAGGAGAACACGATGCGTACGGGAATTCGTCAACTGGCTCTGGCCGCACTGGTCTTGGCCGGTCCCTGGGTCGCCGGCGGGGCAACCGTCGTCGACGACGCAGCCATCGCCGACGAGTCGGACGGCGCGAACTGGCTCGCGTACGGCAAGACGCACAGCGAGAAGCGCTACAGCCCGCTGTCGCAAATCAATCTCGAGACGGTCTCCGGCCTCGGGCTCGAGTGGTTCCTCGACCTTCCGATCGATCGCACGCTCATCGGGACGCCGCTCGCCGTCGACGGCGTGCTCTATTTCACCGGCAGCTACAGCCGCACGCGAGCCGTCGATGCGAAGACCGGGAAGCTCCTCTGGACCTACGACCCCGAGTCGACGAAACACGCGGGCGATCGACTTCGCATCATGTGGGATTCGAGCCGTGGTCTCGCTTTTTGGAAAGGCAAAGTCATCATCGCCACGATCGACGGGCGATTGGTCGCGATCGACGCGAAGACCGGGAAGAAGGTCTGGGAGACCATGACCATCGACCCCGAGAAGGCGTACTACATCACGGGCGCTCCGAAGGTCTTTCGCGACAAGGTCATCATCGGGAACGGCGGCACGGAGTTCGAGGCGGCGCGGGGCTACGTGACGGCGTACGACGCCGCGACCGGCGAGCTTGCGTGGCGCTTCTATATCGTACCGGGCAATCCCGCCGACGGCTTCGAGAACAAGGCCATGGAGATGGCGGCAAAGACCTGGACCGGCGAGTGGTGGAAGCTCGGCGGCGGCGGCAATACCTGGAACGGCATCACCTACGACCCCGAGTACAACCAGATCATTATGGGAACCGGCAACGGCTCTCCCTGGAACCGCAAGGTGCGAAGCCCCGGCGGCGGCGACAACTTGTTTCTCTGCTCGCTGGTTGCCGTCGACGCGGACACCGGCGAATACAAGTGGCACTACCAGACGGTCCCGGGCGAGACCTGGGACTACAACTCCAATATGGACGTCGTCCTGGCCGATCTCGAGATCGGTGGAGAAACCGTCAAGGCGCTCATGCACGCTCCGAAGAACGGTTTCTTCTACGTGATCGACCGGAAGGACGGGAAGCTGATCTCCGCCGAGAAGATTGCGAAAGTCACCTGGGCTTCGCACATCGATCTCGAAACCGGGCGTCCCGTCGAAAACCCGGACGCGCGGTACGAGGATGGGGAAGCCGTGGTCTGGCCGAGCCCGTACGGCGCCCACAGCTGGCACGCCATGTCCTTCAACCCCAACACCGGGCTCGCATACATTCCGATCATCGAGCTGCCGGGCCTGTTCCGGGATGCGGACATCGACCTCAAAGAGTACACCCCGCCGAGCTTCACGATCGAAGTCGGCGTGGAGTTCGGTCTATCGCTCGACCCAGGAGACGAAGGCACCGCGTCCCTGATGGCGTGGGATCCCATCCGCCACAAGAAGGTGTGGACGGTCCCGCTTCCCAACAACTGGAACCCCGGAACCATGACCACAGCGGGCGATCTCGTGTTCCAGGGTCGCGCCGATAGCGAGTTCGTGGCGTACAACGCGCGGACGGGCGAAACCGTGTGGTCGCAGCGACTGGGAACTGGGATCTCGGCGCCGCCGATCACCTACAGCGTCGACGGCAAACAGTACATCTCGATCCTCGCGGGCTGGGGAGGAGCCGGCCCCGCACTCGGAGGGGTTCTCCACAACCAGCACGGTTGGGCCTACCGGGCTCACCCGCGACGCCTTTTCACCTTCGCGCTGGGCGGCGATACACCGATGCCACCGTCGCCGCCTCCCGTCATTCCGACGCCGGTCGACGTAGCGGACTTTGAGATTGACGAAGCGCTCGCAAACGCCGGTTCGGAGATCTACAACGACACTTGTGTCATCTGCCACGGCGGCGGCGTGATCTCCGGAGGCAAAGCGCCCGACCTGCGGGCATCGCAGGTCTCACTGAAGCTCGACTCGTTTCGGGAAGTCGTACGCGCGGGACGTCGCCCGCTCGGCATGCCGCACTACCCCGAGCTGAGCGACCAGGAGATCGAGGGCATCTTCCACTACGTGCGCCAACAAGCGCGGGTCGGCCTTCAAACCGCTTCGACCGCGCCTTAGCAGCTCGTGCTCAGTTGTCGCATCACGCGGCGACCACTCGGGTCGAAGGCGTCGCGGCGGTGCAACGCGCCGAGTGTGTCAAAGACGACGAGATCGCCGACTTCCCATTCGTGCGAATAGATGGCGTCCGGCTGCGTCGAGTGAAGATGGAGCTCTTTGAGTAGCGCACTGCTCTCGTCGCGCGGCATTCCGAGTATGCCCCGCGTCGCGCCCTTGCTCACGTAGAGTAGCTCGCGACCGGTTTTCGGATGGCGCATCACCACCGGATGCTCGGCCTCGGGAATCGGTGGGCGCTCGACGCCTTCCCGCTCGTCCCGCTCGCGCTTGGCTTCATAGCCCGGAGAGAGATCGGAATCGCCGGAGTAGTAGGTCGAAATGCTGTGGCGCGCTCGGAGCTTCCGCAACATTCGTACCTTCTCTTCTGGGAGGTCCTCGAGCGCGCGATACTGACTGCAGAAGTGGGTGCGCGGCCCGTCCTGCGGGAGTTCAACGGCGTTGAGGAAGCTCTCGAGGCCGGGTTTCGGCACATAGGAGTAATCCGCGTGCCATTCGAGCTCGGCCGAGCCGCCTGTTCCCAGCGGAATGCCGTCTTCTCCCAGCGCGTTGCTCACGGGCAAGATCTCCGGACGTTCTCCAGAATCGCGAAACCACTCCGACCCCTTGATCAGCGGACCGAAGCTCGCGGCAAACCGCGCCAACGCTTCGTCGCTCGGCTGGGCATGTCCACGGAAGACGAGGACCAAGTGATCGCGAAGTCCCGCCTCGATCGTCGCGCGCGTGTCCGCGTCGAGTAGCTCTTCCGGTTGCCAGCCTTCGACCTGTGCCCCCAGCGGCCCGTCGAGCTTCGTGATGTGGAGTTGCATCAAAACGACCCCTTTGACTTTTGCAGTTGCTCGTATTCCTCCATCGTCAACACGCCGGCCTCGCGAACCCTTTCTTTTTCGTCGCCTTGGAGGACATCTTGGAACATTTCGATGCGTTTCCACGGAGCGACCGGTTGCGGTACCCCCGGGCGCGGGACGTGCTCGGACGCCTCGAGCTTCTTGTAACGATGGATATAGCGGGGACAGTTGATGAAGACCTCTTCGACCGACACTCGAACGGCAAGCGCCCCGTCTCGGGTCGAGACCCGTGCCGAACCGTGGACGCGGATTCGGTGGGGTTGCTCGAAATCTATGAACAGCAGACCGACCTTGCCGTTCGTCGCGACGTTCCCGGTGGAGAGGTACATCCCGTTCCCATCGAAGATGGGAAACTCGAGGGTCTTTCGATCGGTCACGGCCACGAAACCGGGATCACCGCCTTTATAGGAAACGGTGGGCATCCCCCGTTCATCGATGGTCGAGAGAAAGAACATGTCACGGGATTCGATAAAGGCCCGCTCTTCATCGCTCACGAAATCGTGCACGGTGATCGAAGCGACGCGATCCGCGAGCGCACGCGAACCGAACTGATCTTGCAGAGCGCGTTGCTGTGGCGAGTAGAAATTGCTCATCGGATGCCTCCGATGGACAGGGTACCGAAACCCGTTCGGCGTGGGATTCGCCTCCTCGGCTTTCCGTCCGGAGCCCCCGTCCCCTATAGTCCCCGACAGACGCTTCGCAAGGAGACGCCGTGGCCGATCAAATCCCGTTCGTCGACTACCTGGTTCTGGGAGACTCCCCGCATCTCGTGGCGCAAGAGTGCGAATCCTGTGGCGCTCGTTTCTTCGACCGGCGCAACGCCTGCGCGTCCTGTTCCGGGACCGCATTTCGCGCGGTCGATATCGCGACGCACGGCGAGGTCCGTTCTTTTACCATCGTCGCGTTCGCGGCGCCGGGAATCGAGGTTCCGTTCGTCTCCGCGATCATCGATTGTGACGGCACCAGCGTTCGCGCCAACCTCGTGAACGTCGAGCCCGATCCCGACCACGTCAAGTTGGGTATGCCGGTTCGCCTCACAACCTTCCCCATCGGCGCCGATCAAGAAGGCGTCGAAGCAATCAATTTCGGCTTCGAGCCGGCGGCCTAGAGGAGCGCATCATGGGTTCGGAAGACGTCTACATCCTCGGCATCAACATGACGAAGTTCGGCAAGCACCACGACAAAGACGTGCTCGACCTGGCGAGCGAAGCGACGCTGGCCGCCTTGGCGGACGGTGGCGTGACCATGGACCAGATGGGTGTGCTCGCCGCCGGCAACTTGATGGGTGGGGCGACGCCCATCGCGCAGCTCATCCAGAAGCAGTGTGGACAGACCGGTATCCCGGCGTACAACGTCTCGAATGCGTGTGCGACCGGCGCCACCGCACTCCGCGTCGCGTGCATGTCGGTAAAGGCCGGCGAATCCGATTTCGGTCTCGCCGTGGGCGTGGAGAAGCTCGCGGGAGCGGGACTCCTCGCCGGCGGCACGAAGAAGAAAGACGGGAAGACCTGGGAACGTTCGGGTCGCTACGGCGCCGTCGCCGGCGTCGACGGTCGCATCGGCACCGAAACCATGCCCGGCGTGTTCGCTCAGGTGGGCATGGAATACGGTCACAAGTACGGCGGCGCGAGCTTCGAGCTATTCGCGCAGATCTCGGAAAAGAATCACGCGCATTCGACCCTGAACCCCTTGGCGGCGTACACCAAGGCGATGACGCTCGAAGAGATCATGAACGACATCATGATCGCCTACCCGAACACGCGGCCGATGTGTTCCGCCAACTGCGACGGCGCCGCTGCCGCGGTTGTCGTGAGCGGCTCGAAACTGAAGACGCTTTCGCGAGAACAACAGCGGCGCGCCGTCAAGATTCGGGCCTCCGTGCTGACGAGTGATCCTTACCAAGAAGCGTGTCAGGTCCTGCCGGACGTCAACACCTTGACGAAGAACGCGGCGAAGCAAGCGTACGAACAGGCGGGCGTCGGCCCGGAAGATCTCGATCTGGTCGAGCTACACGACTGCTTCGCAACGGCAGAGCTCGTTCACTACGACAACTTGATGCTCTGCGGCGAAGGGAACGCCGTCGATTTCTTCAAATCCGGAGCCCCGACGCGAGACGGGCGCATGCCGGTCAACGTGTCCGGCGGGCTGCAATCGAAAGGGCATCCCATCGCCGCTACCGGGATCGCGAATATCTGGGAAGTCTGTCACCACCTGCGCGGCGAGGCGGGCCCGCGCCAGATCGAGAACGCAAAGATCGGCCTCGCTCACGTCATCGGCCTCGCTTCCGCATGTGGCGTCCACATTCTCGAGGGCAACGCCGCGTGATTCGGATCGATCGGCGCGGTTTCCTTCGAGCCGCCGCGTTCTTGCTCGCCGGCGGCCGGACCCTCCTGCATTCGGGCGACGCCCGGGCAGCGCTCTACGCCGCGCGATCCACACTGGGCCGCGAATTGGCTTGGCCCGAGATGACCTACCGGCCCCTCGGACGGACCGGGTGGCGGGCGAGTCGGCTCGTCTTCGGTTGCGGCGCCGCGCTGTCGCGGGGACCTCGCGATGATCTTCTCGAGATGGCCTTCGACGCGGGGATCAACGTCTTCGACGTGGGCTTCCGCGGTTATTACCGGGACGCGGAAACGAACCTCGCGGGCTTTCTTTCGCGTCACCGCGATCGCGTGTTCCTCATCTCGAAAGCGATCCCGATGCGCGACCTCGAACCCGGCGACGCACTCCCCGCGGCACAACGGAAAGAAGCGGCTGCAAACTGGGCCCGGCAGCTCGATCAAAGCCTTGGAGAGCTCGAGGTCGAGCGCGTCGACGCGTATTACGTGATGGCCGCGAACAACACGGACCTGGTAGCGAGCGACGAGATCCGCCGGGCCTTCGAGGACGCGAAGCGGCTCGGAAAAGTGAGCTATCTCGGGCTCAGCACCCATCAGAACGCCGAGAGCGTTCTGACCACAGCCGCTGCTACTGGAATCTACGACTTGGCGATGATCGCCATCACCCCCGCCGGCTGGTACGACTGGAAAGAGCGCGCGGTGTTGGTCGGATCACCGCCGATGAAAGACATCCGACCCACCCTCGATCGGGCGCGAGAGACTGGGATGGGTTTGATCGGCATGAAGGCCGGCCGCGCCCTCGCCGGCCGACGGTTTTTCGGCCGCGGCAAGCCCGAGGCGTTCGATCCTTATTACGATGAGAAACTCATGCGCGCGGGCCTATCCGCGTTCCAGCGCAGCTACGCGTACGTGTTGGCCCACGGTCTCGACGCCGTCAATGCGGACATGCAATCGCTCTCGCACCTGCACGAGAACGCCGTGGCAGCGACGCTGTCCGACAAGCACTTCGCCTGAGAAGATCTATTTCTTCTCGTAGGTGAATGTCTTGTTGACGATCTTCCAGCCCTCTTCGGTCTCGAGGAGCGTCATCAGGTCCGTGTACCACACGTCGAGAAAGCGCGAGACCACGATGACGCGCGCCATGTTCTCGCGCACGTCTGCCGACTCGACCCACCAGGCCGGCGAGCTCACCGGCGCCGGGGTGACCTTCGCGTCGTCTGCGGGCTTCGGATCGCCCATCACCCGGTCGATCCACGCTTCGATCGGAAAAACGACCGTCTTGCCGCCGAACACACCGAAAAGCTGAGCGGAGGTGTGAAAGGTGGAACGGATCTTCTCGTCATCCGGCCCGGCACATCCGTCGATGTACCGCTCGATGACTTCCAAGACCGCCGGGTAGTTCGACAGTTCTTCACGCATGAGGTCTTTCTCCTGCTCTAGTCTTGTCGCGCCAGGAATTCGCCAAAGCGCTCGTTGAAGGCTGCCGGATCTTCCAGGTGTGGCGCGTGGCCGAGCGCCTCAAACATCACGACTTCAGCATTCGGGATGCGCTCGGCCATGAACTCCGCACCGTCCGGCGGGCAGAAGGCGTCGTAGCGACCCTGGAAGATGGCTGTCGGAACGGGAATGCTCGGCAGCAACGAGATCAAATCTTCCGCGATCAGCGCTTCCATCAGCTGGATCCCGACGTACGCCGGACACATCATCGAGTTCTGCCAGACCCAGTCGAGCATCTGCATGCTCGGCAATTTGTGGAAGCATCGCTCCATCACGACGCGTCGATTCGCCGGCCGGTCGTTTTTCTCGCCCGCGATCACCGCGCGGACGTCCGCTTCCGCGAGGCCGTAGGGGTACTCGGGGCTCGAGACGAAACGCGGTGACGTCGGTCCGACGAGGGCCAGTTGGCTGACATGTTCTCCGATCGTCGCGGCGTACTTCGTCGAGATCCCGCCTCCTGTCGACCAGGCCGCGAGTGTCGCGTTTTCGACGTCGAGCGCCTCCATGACGCACTTGAGATCGCGACAATGGTCGTCGAACGCGTACCCCGTGGCCGGCTTGTCCGAGTGGCCGTGGCCCCGCAAATTGATCGCAATCGTTCGGTAAGAGGAAGCGAACTCCGTGACCTGGGGCTCCCAAAACACGTGGTTCGCGCTCCAGCCATGGACGAGCACCACCGGGCGCCCCTCCCCGACAGCTTCGTAGTAAATCTTTCCCGCGGCACCGTCTACGTAGGGCATGTCAGATCAAGAAGGTTCCCGGCCCGCGCCCCAGGGCGAAGCTTCCGAAGCTCGCTCCATTGTTGTCAAAGTCCGCGGCAGCGTGATGCGACGCCGTCCGCAAGCTCTCCACCAACCGTAGGATCGGCTCGCGCTCATAGACGGTATTCGCGCCGGAAGACTCGAACAGCCGTTCCGCCGCTCGCGCGCAGAGCTTCACCGCATAGGCGGCGCGCCACTTGACCGAAACGCGCTCTTCGTCGCTCGGCAAGACACCCTCGGCGAGCCAGCGTCTGTAATCGGCTTCGATGGCGCGCACGAAGTGCCTCGCAGACTCGATTTCGGCCCACGACTCGGCCACCCGCAACTGCATCGTCGGTTTGTCCGCCTTCGAGGCGCCGTCGTAGCGATCGCGTCTGCCCGCGGTTCGCTCGACGTGCGCTTCGTAGATCCGATCGGCCATCGCCAGGACCGGTCCCGTCAGGAGATACGTCAAGGAGGGCAGGATCGGATAGCGGTAGATCTCCGTCGCGTGCCGCGAAGCTGCTGGGGTCGCGCCGTCAAAGAGATCGCCGGTGGGGAGCGCGCGATGCGCCGGAACGAAGGTGTCGTTCATCACGACATCTTTGCTGCCGGTGCCCCGAAGACCCATCACGTGCCACGTATCTTCGATCGCGTAGTCCGAGGCCGGCACCATCGCGTGGATGTGCTTCGGTGCGCCTTTCTCAGAATCCGTCTGACGGGCGCAGAACAGCCCCCAACGAGCGTGGTCGCAGCCGCTCGCGAATTGCCACTGGCCGCTCAGGCGGAAACCGCCGTCCACGGGCGTCGCCTTCCCCTGCGCGGCGAGGGTCCCGGGAATCAGCGTGTCCGGGTCGTCCTCGAAAATTTCGTCCTGGACCTCTTCGGGATACATGCCCATCACCCACGTGTGTGCCCCCGTCACGGTGTAGACCCAGGACGCCGCCGTACAGCCCGCCCCGAGCGCCTCCGAGACGGCGTGGAGCGTCGGAAGGCCGTGCTCATACCCACCGATTCGCCGGGGCTGGATCACCTTGAAGAGTCCCGCGTCGCGCATGGCTTCGATGCTTTTGGGATGAAGCGAGCGACGCTCGTCACTTTCGAGCTCGTAGCGACGGACTTCGTCGGCGACTTTCCGGGCGCGCGCGACGAGATCGTCGTGTGTCGGTATCGATTCTGTCACGGTCGGGTTCTCCCTCGACGCTCAGTGGCGCCATCGTTCGGTTGCACCGGCGCGCAACGTCGGCTCTCTCCGCTCGAGCTCAACGCCGATTTTCGGCAGAACGCGCTCCACGAGCAGCTCGTTGCTCCGCAACAACCCGTCGATGGGGGCCGGGCCTTGGAAGATCCAGGGTACGAGCAGCTCGGTCTTTGTCAGTTCGAGCATCGCTTCGAGCTTCCGAGCGACGGTATCGATGGAGCCCGCCATCGAATAGCCGCGCTCGCGGACCGAAGCGGCGGTGTTCGGAATGGCGCCTTGCTCCCCGGGTCGCCTGAGGGCCTCGTTGAAACCGAACCAATCGTGCCAGCTCGTCCAGACGTAACCCAGCCCCTGATCCGAAATGTATTCGGCCTCTTCGTCCGTGTCGGCGACGACGATCTCCCGGAAGTGTCCGACCCCGGCGCCCCACGGCACGTCGCGACCGGCTTCATTCGCCGCCTTGTGATAGCCGTCGAGCGCTCCGCGGACATACTCCGGAATCGGCGTAAAGAGGATCGGCCGTGCGTCTTCGCGCGCGCACCATTCGATCGTCTCCGCACTCATCGTGAACGGCACCATGATCTCGATGGCGTCGGGATCCTGCAGGGTCTGGGGCGCAATTCCGATCTGTGTCACCTCACCACGAGCGTCGACCATCCCCTGGGCGAGCCTCCGCGTCGCCGGGTGATCCCATGAAATTCCCTTCGGTGGAATATCCCAATGTTCGCCGTGATGGGAGAACAACGGCTCGCGCCAAGCGCGGCGGATGATATCGATGTTTTCTTGAAACAGTTCTCGGTTGATCCGATCGTGCTCCTGATATTCGGGGTCGTTCGGTGCTGTCGAGAACGCATTGTATTTCTGGCCGATCGTTCGTACATGGCGTGCTTGGTAGCCGCGCGCGAATCCGGCGAACATGCGCCCTTCCGAGAAGTGATCGAGCATCGCGAGGTCTTCCGCGACGAGAATCGGATTTCTCGCGGGCAACACCGTGCCCATTTGCCCGATCCGCAGCGTCTTCGTGAGACCCGCCGCCCAGGAACCGAGCAGAATCGGATTGTTCGAAACCTCGAGACCTTCGACGTGAAAGTGGTGCTCGGAAAAGGCGACGAAGTCGAAACCCAGTTCTTCGAGCTGGCGAATGAGTCGCGCCCCGTCGCGCAAACCGCGCTGGTAGAAATTCGGGTTTTGTCCCGCAAAACCCTTCTCGATCTCCTCCGGCGGCGCCGTCACGCTGGGGAGGAGAAAGCCGCCCATCCGAAGTTTCATCCGCTGCTCCGTTTCTATTTGCGAAGGCCGGCCTCGCGCATCAAGGGCATGACGCGTTCGCCGAAGTATTTCATTTCTTCGTGGTAGTCGAGCCAGGATAGCGCCAACCCATCGAGCCCGAGTCGATGAAGTGAGAGGAGCTGGTCCACCACCTGCTCCGGGGTGCCGATCAAATGGTAGCCGCCCCACCCCGCGACGAAGCGCGAAGCCAGCGTTCGGATGCTTTCGGCGTCGCCAAACGAACCGCTCTCCACGCCGAGCAGCGCCATGATGTTGTCCGCACCTTCCCAATCTCCTTGGTCGAGGATGCGGCGGCAGAGTTCCTGGGCTTCGGCTTCGGTATCGCGACACATGACGAGACCCATACTCAAGGTGCCGATCTCTCGGCCGTGCTCGTGCGCCCTCGCCTTCACGTCTCGGATGTTGCTCGCCGTCTCCTCGTGGCTCGTAATCCCAATAAAGTTGAAGTCCACGTGCTTGGCAGAAAATTCGCGGCCCGCGTCCGAAACGCCGGCGTTGACGAGGACCGGATGAGGTTGTTGGATAGGCTTCGGCAACAGGAAGCCGCCGCGAATCTCGAAATACTCGCCTGCGTGATCGAAATCCTGCTCCGTCCAGGTGCGTTTCATGACGGTGAGCCAGTCGTCGGCAACGCGATAGCGTTCGTCATGCTCTCGCATCTCCACTCCGAACATCTCCATCTCGGGGCGAAACCATCCGCAGACGATGTTCAGACCGAAGCGCCCCCCGGAGATGTTGTCGATGCTCGAGCACTGTTTCGCGGCGAGAAGCGGATGCACCGTTGGGACGTGGGACGTCGCGAACACCATGATGTTCTCGGTGTTGCAGGCCATCGCCGTGGCCCAGGTGTAGACCTCGAGGTTGTTCTCGTTGAAACGCGTCGAACCGCCGAAATGCTTCCAACGCCCGACCGGAATCAGCATCTCCATCCCGAGCCGGTCCGCCAGTTGGCTGATCTTCACGTTGTGCTCGTAGGTGGGTTCGAAGGTCGTTTCCGCGTGGGTCATCGTGCAGCCGTTGCTGCAGTTCTGACCGAAGGTGCCGAGCTTGAACGGCTGGTCGTTGAAGATCGGGACGTTTTCGCGGCGCCAGTTCCGGATATCGTCGGGGTGGGCGTCTGCGTTCGGCGCTTCGGACAATGCGGGGCTCCTCGTCGACCAACAGTTTAGGCGCTCTTCCGCGTCGCTGGAACTACTTGAAACTGCGTGGCTTTCCGTGTTTTCATCGACCGAGGAGGCAACCGTGACAACCCGTGAATCCAACAAAGACCTGGCCCTTTCCGACCTGCGCATTCTCGATCTCACCCGGGCGGTGGCCGGACCGACCTGCACCCGCATGCTGGTCGAGATGGGCGCAGAAGTCCTCAAGGTCGAGCCCACACCGGGGGGCGATCTCGCGCGGTCGATCTCCGTGTTTCGCAACAACCGAAGCCTCTACTTCATGCAACAAAACCGCGGGAAGAAGGGGCTCTGCATCAACCTGAAGGATCCGCGAGGCATCGCGCTCGTTGCGGAGCTCGTTCCGACGGTCGATGCCGTCGTCGAGAATTTTCGACCGGGCGTGATGGATGCCATCGGACTCGGCTACGACCGGCTTCGCGAGTTGAAGGAAGACATCATCCTGTGTTCGATCTCGACATTCGGACAGAGCGGACCGTTGTCGGCGACGCCGGGTTACGACTTCATCGCGCAGGCCTACTCGGGCATCACGTCCATGGTGGGCGAGCCGGATGAGACGCCGGCGCTCACCGGCGCGGCGATCGGCGACGCGAGCACCGGGGTCCACGGGGCCCTGGCGATCCTCGCCGCCCTCCGACGCCGCGATCGAACAGGTCGGGGCGACCATCTCGACGTATCGATTCTCGACACGTACTACAGCTATCACGATGCCAATGTGCACGCCTACAGCGGCTCGGAAGGCGAACTCGTTCCGACGCGGCAGGGCTCGCATTTCGGGCCCATCGCTCCCTGCGGCATCTTCAAAGGCCAGGGCGGCTACGTCGTCATCATGGCGTTTCTCCATCACTGGCCGGATTTCTGTCGCGCGATGGACCGGGAAGACCTGATCGAGCACCCGGACTTCCGAGACGACAGCGTTCGCGTACCTCGGAGGCCACAACTCACGGCGCTCATCGAAGAGTGGCTTCAGGGCTTTGCCGACATCAAGAGCGCGGTCGAGCGCATGAAAGCTTTCGACGTGCCGTGCGCACCGGTGCTGTCCGTCGCCGAAACGACGCAGAACCCGCACATGCGTGCTCGCGGCACGGTGCGAACCGTCGACGACCCGCTCCACGGCAAGGTCGACATCCCCGGAATGCCGATCAAGTGGAAAGACCACCCGAGCAACATCCCGCTCACGGCCCCAACGCTGGGCCAGCACAACGCGGAAGTCCTCGGCGAGCAACTGGGTCGAACACCGGAAGAACTGGACGAGCTTCGCCGGGAAGGCATCCTGCTCGAGAAGAACATCTGAACCGCGGTGTCGGCTACGACGCGTCTGGGTAGTCTCGCGCGAGGACGATATTCGCCGTTTGGGTTTCGGTATCGAAGACGATTACGGCGTCGCCCGAGTCGAGAAGGCGCAGGACGTCGGTGATTTTTTCGTCGAGGCTGCGCTCGACCCGCCCGTAGTCCGTCCCGTCCCGAGTGACGAATTCTTCCACCAGAGCACGCACCGTGTCCGCGGCAAGCGCATCGCGGGGAATCGGCAATGTCTTCGGTTCGTCGGCCACCGACAAAGGGTAGGAGAGTTCCGGACGCGGTAAAGTCAACCGCGGGAGGTCCTATGCTCAATTACGGACTGCAAGGCGATGTTGCGCTCGTCACACTCGACGACGGCAAAGCGAACGCCGTCGGTCACGCGTTTATCGAGGCTGTCAACGAGGGACTCGATCGCTCGCAGAAAGACGCGAAGGCCTGCGTGCTGACGGGTCGCCCCGGCGTATTCTCCGCCGGTTTCGATCTGAAAGAGTTCGAAAAGGGCGAGGAGGCCACCATCGCGCTGGTCGAAAAAGGTGCGGCGATGTTGTTGCGGATCTTCAGCCACCCGCAGCCCGTGGTCGCCGCCTGCACGGGACACGCCATCGCGGCCGGCGCGTTTACGCTCCTCGCGGCCGATACGCGAATCGGCGCCGAGGGCGCCTTCAAGATCGGGCTCAACGAAACCGCCATCGGGATGACCCTGCCCGTGTTCGGCCTCGAGCTGGCGAAATCCCGGCTCTCGAAGCGCGCCCAGACCGCTGCGGTCGTTCAAGCCACTCTCTATGACCCGCCCGCGGCGCGCGACGTCGGGTTCTTCGATGAAGTCGTCGCCCCGGACGCGGTCCTCGACACGGCGCTCGCTCACGCTGCGACCCTTGCGGAACACCCGCCCCAGGCCTACGCGGGGAATAAACTCGGGATCCGAGCCGAGAGCATCGCGGCCATTCAGGCGAGCTTGTCGACTTCCTAAAGCCAGAAGCTGGTAGACTGGCCTCGTTCCGCTGGGACTAGGAGGAGAACTAGATGAGTGCACTGAAATGGAAAGTCGGCGACACCACGATCACGAAGCTCGAGGAAATCGTCTATCCCGAGTTCGCGGATGTCATTCCCGCAGCGACGCCTGAGCTCGTCAAGCAAGTCAAGTGGCTATTCCCGCATTTCGTGACGCCGGAAGGCGTATTGAGCCTCAGCATCCACTCTCTCATCGTCGAGACGCCGAGTGCCAAGCTCATCGTGGATACCTGCATCGGCAACGACCGCGATCGAAACCCGTTCGAGGTGATGCACATGTTGTCGACGAGTTATCTCGAAGACATGAAGGCTCTGGGTTACCAGCCCGAGGGCATCGACTACGTGCTGTGCACCCACCTGCATCTCGATCACGTCGGATGGAACACCCGGCTCGAAGGCGATAAGTGGGTACCGACCTTCCCGAACGCGTCCTACCTGATGGGCAAGCAAGATCTCGATTTCTGGGGATCCGTCGATCCGAATCACGAAGAGGAGTTCTTCCAGATTCAGGCGAGGGTCTTCCAGGACTCGCTGCAACCGGTCCTCGACGCGGGCCTCGCCAAGCCGATCGAGGGCCCCGCGCCGGTGTGCGAAGGGGTCCGGCTCATCCCGACGCCGGGCCACACCCCCGGGCACTGCTCGGTCCTCATCGAATCGGCTGGCGAGTCGGCGATGATCACCGGCGACTTCATCCACCACCCGGTGCAGTTCCACGATCCCGGGCTGTGCAGCCCCTTCGACGTCGACAACGACGCCGCGGTTGCGACGCGGCGTCGCGTGTTCGCGGAATACGCGGATTCTCCGACGCTGATCATCGGGACGCATTTCGCCGGCCCGACAGCCGGCAAGCTCGTGAAAGACGGCGACGCGTACCGCCTCGACGTCTAGACCGCACAGACGCCTGGCCCGGCGCGATCATCCGCCGGGCTAGGCGATCTCAATCTCGATCTGATCGATTACCGTCTTGTCCCCTTCGCCGCCGTCGGTCCGCGACGCGGCCGGTACGACCAATCGGCCGAGGAGACGACTCTCCGCGTCCTTCCAGAGCCGCGTTTCCGTCGGCTCCGGCGGAAAATGGGGCGCGGGCATCGCCCCCACCGTGATCGACTGAATCCGGGAAACGTCACCCTTGACCACCTCGCGAGCCGCGTCCTGCATCACGAGCGCCATGTTCCGAGGCCCATGGGTCAGCGGGGCGGGGTTCGGTTCCTGGACGACAAAGTGGGTCCGGTTCCAGTCGCCCGAGGGGACGGCCCAGTCGAAGGTGATGTTCTTGGCGGTGGGGCGAGCCACGGTGATATCCGCCGCGCGGTCCGGGATGGCGATACGCGGCGGCGAAAGCTTGCCGGCGTCCGGAGAGCCACAGCCCAGGAGGAAGAGCAGCATCCAGCCGTCCATGAGGCGCGTCCCCGTCGCGCTGTCCTCGATGTCAAAGTTGAAGCGGACCAGTGCGTGGCCCTTCGAAGTAGCCCCGACTTCCGAAAAACCGCTGTTGACCCGGGCACTTCCCTCGGGCGGGATGGGGGCCGCGGTCGCTACCCGACCCGAGCCCCAGCGCCCGACTTGCTGCCAGACGTCATACCCGCCGATCAGCCGATCCATGACCTCGGCGCGATTGCGCGCTGCGAGCGCCCCGTTGAAGAGCACCATCGGATGTCCGGTCGGCTGGGGGTCTCGAAGCATCCACGGACGATCTCGCTCATCGTCGATCGATGAGCCCGCCGCCCGGGCGATGAGCTGGGTGGTTTCCCAGGTCCAAGAGAACTCGTGTGAACTGAATGTGGCCCCAGCGACGCCGGGATCGACTGTGTGATTCGCCATGGCTCGAACCATACCGCGACCCGTCGAATGTCGGCACCGACCGAGGCCGGGGGCTCGCTGGGCGCTCGACGCCCGCCGGGTTAGTTGTTACCACCCCGGCTCGCTGCGCGAGATGCGGGCGAACTCGGGGGACGACCATGGATGACGAGACTCCGTCTCAGGTCGAAGAAGCGAATCCGTTTGCGCAGACCGTGGCGAAAGTGCTGGCCGAAGCGCTGGCCGCCCTGCGCAAGAACGGCACGATTGAAGTCCTCGATGACAACCTCGAGCCGCTGACCCGGGAGGTCGTGGAATCGGTTCTGGAATCGAGCTCGACAAAGAAGATTCCACTACGCATCACGAAGACGTTGATCCACAGCGAGTACGTGGAAGAGGTGTACGGAACGGATGCGGAAATCGGGGAAGCGCTCCGCCCGTTCCTCGACGCGATTTAGCGGCTCCCGAGGCGGAGCTTCCGCTCTGCGAAGCGGAGCGGCACGGCGAACAGCCACCGGGCCCCACAGCCCCGCCCGAGGTGCCCAGAGGCCCGCTCGAGCGCGCGTTCATCGAGGCGCTGCAACCGCGTTCGGCGGTAATGCAGCAGCCACCGGCGCCACGCCCAATTCATAGGCAAGGCGTAGCGGACGGCTCAATCACCGTCGTCGGGTAAATCCACTACAGGTCAGAGCTGATCGTATGCTTCGAGCTTCGGCTCCCGCATCTCTTCCTCGAAGCGTGTGTAGCTCCACGGCCAGCTCGCGGGGACGCCGTCCTTGTCGAGGTACCAGCTCTTGCAGCCGGTCGCCCAAATGCTCTTTTTCGATGCCGCGATGCGATCCGCATCAAACGTGTGGGTCGCCTCCGGGCTCGCGCTGATTTCGCGGCAGCGTCCACTGCGGAGTTCGTCCATCAGCTGAAGAACGTAGGCGAGCTGAAACTCGGCGATCTGGATCAGGGAAAAGTTCCCGACCGGGCCGTTGGGACCGTTCAACATGAAGAAGTTCGGGAAATCCGGAACGGAAATCGACAAGTACGCGACCGGCCGGCGCGCCCAGACGCGATCGAGATCGCGGCCTCCGCGCCCTTTCACGACCGTCGGTCGGATGAACCGATCGGGCAAGAAGCCCGTCGCGAGGACCAACACGTCGAGTTCGTGGAGGACACCGTCTTCGGTGCGAACGCCCCGCGGCTCGATCTGGCGGATCCCGGAAGTCACCAAGGTCGCGTTCGGTTGTTGAATGGCCTGGTAGAAATCGGGTGAAAAAATCAGTCGCTTGCACGCGGCTCGGTAGTCCGGTCGCAACCGCTCGCGAAGCTCGGGATCCCGCACACTCTTTTCGAGATTGTCGCGACAAGCGTCCTCGATGAACTTCATAGCCGGTGAATCGGCGTCGATCACGGCGTTCGCCAAGCGATCGATGAAGAGGGTGTTCATCTCCTCGCGCATCGTCTTGAGCGCTTCGAGATCGCTTGCGAAGGCCGCTTTCTCCTCCTCGCTGTACGACGGGTTGTCGCCGGGCATGATCCACTGGGCGCTGCGTTGGAACAACGCGAAGTGCGCCACCCGGGGCACGAGAGCGGACGTGATCTGCACGGCCGTCGATCCCGTGCCGATGACACCCACCCGACGGCCGTCGAGAGGAACGTCGTGATCCCATCGAGCGCTGTGAAACGAAGCACCGAGAAATGTCTCGATGCCGGGGAAGTCCGGGATGTTCGGGTGGTGCAACACGCCCGTCGCGGCAATGACGACATCGACGGTGTCGCGGCTACCGCCACTCATTTCGAGGTGCCAGCGTCCGTCCTCGAACTCGCAGCTCGTCACCTCCTCACCGAAATGGAAGAACGGCGTGACACTGTACTTCTCCGCGACGGATTCGAAGTACGCCTGAATCTCGGGCCCGGGAGCGAACATATGGCTCCAGTCGGGATTCGGTTCGAAGGAATAGGTGTAGAGGTGCGCGGGAACGTCGCAGGCGAGGCCCGGATACGTGTTCTCTCGCCAGGTTCCCCCGAGGCGATCCGCCTTCTCATAGACCGCGAATTCGTATCCGGCTTCTTTCAGACGGATCGCCGTCAGGATCCCGGCCATGCCGGCTCCGATCACTGCGATTCGGAGTTTCCGAGCTGATTTCTCGTTCGCCAAGCGTCACTCCCCTCGTGGTCCCGGTCGAGGCTGCAGGCGAAACTAGCGGAGGGGTCGGCGCCCGCCCAAACCCGGTAAACTCGGGAACCGAGGAGGTCTGCGATGCGATTTGGTGTGTTTTACGAGCTGCAACTGCCGAAGCCCTGGGACGAAGACGCCGAGTACCGGCTCATTCAGGAGGCGATCGAACAAGTTCAGCTCGCCGACGAGATCGGCATCGAACACGCGTGGGCGGTCGAGCACCACTTTCTGGAGGAGTATTCCCACTGCTCCGCTTCCGAGGTGTTCTTGTCGACGCTCGCCGCGAAGACGGAGAACATTCGGCTGGGCTTCGGCATTCGTCAGGTCATCCCGAACTACAACCACCCGTCGCGCTCCGCCGAGGCCGTGGCAATGCTCGATCTCGTTTCGAACGGCCGCGTCGAGTTCGGCATCGGCGAAGGAGCGACTCGGCTCGAGCTCCACGGGTACGACATCCCGTCTCGCCGGAAACGCGCGCTCTCGCTCGAAGCCGCCGAACAGATCGCCAACATGATGGTGATGGAGCCCTACCCCGGCTACGAAGGCGAAGGTTTCTCCATGCCGTGTCGGAACGTGCTTCCGAAGCCGCGCCAGAAACCCCACCCGCCGATGTGGATCGCGTGCACGAATCGAAAGACGATCGAGATCGCGGCGCGCAATGGTCTCGGCGCCCTGGCGTTCACGTTCGTCGATCCCGAAGAAGCCAAGACGTGGGCCGACACGTATTACTCCATCATCAAATCCGAAGAGTGCGTGCCGCTGGGTCATAGCGTCAACGCCAACATCGCGATGGTGGCCGGTTTCTCGATTCATCCCGACGCGCAAGAAGCGCACCGGCGTGGCGTCGACGGGTTTGCTTTCTTCCGGTACGCCGTCAACGCGCTCGT
Organism: Myxococcota bacterium; assembly: GCA_965223705.1. GTDB lineage: Bacteria > Myxococcota_A > UBA9160 > UBA9160 > UBA6930 > UBA6930. The sequence goes on from OZ245015.1 coordinate 3,275,844, forward strand.
GGCCAACGATACGAAGCCGGGTCGCAGCAGCCTGTGGGACGAGTACCTGACACTGCGCGATCGCGATCTCCCGATCCTCGACGCGCCCGGTATCGGCACGCCGGAGAACTACCGGAGCCTGGTTCGAGAGTTCGACAACGTCGGCGTAGATCAGATTATTTTCTTGCAGCAGGGCGGCAAGAACCGCCATGAGCATATTTGCGAAAGCCTCGAGCACTTTGGCAAGGACGTCTATCCCGAGTTTGCGGCGGAGCGCGATCAGCGCGAAGCGGAGAAAGCGAAGGAGCTCGCTCCGTACATCGAGGCCGCGCTCGCGCGCAAGAAGAGGATGCCGGAGCTCCGCGATGATGAGATACCGGTCGTCGCGGCGTCACGAGAACGCGAGTCGTACTACCAACGGGCCGAGTAGCGGCCGCGAGGCGCCAAAATCGTGATAGGGTAAACCGCACGGAGGCACCGATGAAATTCTCCCTGCTCTACGAACTCGAAATTCCGAAGCCGTGGTCCGCGACGGCCGAGCGCGACTGCTACATGCAAGCGCTCGAGCAGATCAAGCTCGCCGACGAGATGGGGTTCGACATCGTGTGGGAGGTCGAGCACCACTTTCTCACAGAGTATTCCCACTCCTCCGCACCGGAAGTTTTCTTGGCGGCGGTCTCGCAACACACGAAGAACATCCGAATCGGCCACGGCGTCGTGCTCCTGCCCTTCAACTACAACCATCCCCTGCACGTAGCGGAGCGTGTGGCCGCTCTCGACATCATGTCGAATGGACGCGTCGAGTTTGGGAGTGGGCGTTCGACCACCATGATCGAACTCGGGGGTTTCGGGATCAATCCGGATGAGACCCGGGAGCAGTGGGAAGAAGGCCTCGAGGTCGTCCTCAAAGCCTGGCGGGACCAACCCATTGTGCACGAGGGGAAAAGGCTTTCGATCCCGGAGCGTGAGGTCTGGCCGAAGCCACTCCAAAAGCCGCACCCGCCGCTCTGGATGGCGGCGACGAGCCCCGACACATTCCACGTCGCCGGAGAGAAAGGCCTTGGCGTTCTCTGCTTCCAGCTCTCGGAAGAAGGCATTCTTCTGTGCCACGAGAACTATCGAAGCTCGGTGAAGAACGCGAAACCCGTGGGCGACTTCGTGAACGAAAACTTCGCCGCTCTCGCGATCAGCCACTGCGGCACGCATGCGGATACCCGACAGCGCGGCGTGGAAGCGGCGCGGTGGTTCATGCAGAAAGTGGTGGAGATTCTGATCGGGCTGCGGGACAGCGACAGCCACTCCTACGAGTACCTACGCGGCATGATCGATATGGATCACCAGCCGAAAGACGCGTCGTTCGAAGACTTGGATAACCACCCGCTCATCATCACCGGAGATCCCGAGCGCTGCATCCGAAAACTCGAGCGCGTGCAGAGCTACGGTGCGGATCAGTTCATCTGCTTCCACCAGTTCGGCGGGCTCGACCACGATCGGATCATGGAATCGATCCAGCTCTTCGGCGAGGAGATCATTCCGCACTTCAACAGCTAGAGCTGCTGCAGTGCGAGGTCCACCGCGGCCAAGGTCTCGCGGACGTCGTCCTCCGTGTGTGCGAGGGAGACGTAGAACTTGCTGTCTCCCTTGAGCACGCCGTTTTCTCGTAGCACCTGATTGAAGCGCTTGAGCCTCGATCCATCGCTGCGCGCCGTGTCGCGGTAGTCCCTCACACCTTCGACGTCGAACAGGACATCGAAGATAGGCGGCTCTCCAACCACTTGCCCCGCCACACCGTGCGACTTCAAGCGATTCTCGATTCCGTGTTTCAGGGCGCGGCCTGTGGCGAAGATCTTTTCGTAAGCGCCGGGCCGCTCGAGAATGTCGAGCGTGGCGAGGCCTGCCACCGCTGCGACGGGATTGCCACTCAGCGTTCCGATCTGGGTCATGTGATGACCGGACGGGACCGCATCCACATCGAAATGGGCCATGACGTCGGCCCGTCCGGCGATCGCCGCGAGCGGAAAACCTCCCCCCACGACCTTACCCAGCGCGCACAAATCGGGGACGACACCGTAGTATTCCTGCGCGCCGCCGTACGCGAGCCGAAACCCCGTGACCACTTCATCGAAGACGAGCAGCACGCCGTGCTCTCGGGTGACTTCTCGGAGCGCTTCGAGAAAACCCGGCTCCGGTGGGATCAAACGCTGCATCGGCTCGACGATTACAGCGGCGAGCTCTTCGCTGTGCTCTGCAATCAATTGGCTCGCCCGTGGTGCATCGTTAAACGGCGCGATCAGGACCTCGGTGGGAACTTTCGCGGGAATCCCCGGTGAGTCGGGTAGCGCCTGGGGGAAGGCCACTGCTCGCTTCGGCGCCATACTCATGAGCGCGTAGTCGTTCATCCCGTGGAAGCCGCCTTCGAACTTCAGAATCTTGTCGCGTTGCCGGAAAGACCGAGCCGCCCGCATCGCGTAGAGCGTGGCCTCGGAACCGCTCGAGACGAAGCGGACCTTTTCGGCGCACTGGACCGCGTTCACAATGCGCTCCGCCAGCGCGACTCCGTGCTCATTGTTCGCGAAGAACGTCGTTCCCTTCGGAATTTGCGCCTGGACCGCCGCGACGACTTCCGGGTGCGCATGACCGACGAGCATGGGCCCCGAGCCGAGCAAATAGTCGACATAGGACCGGCCGGCGACATCCCACACGCGCCCGGCCTTCCCTTCGCGAACGCCGAAGTCAAAGGAGAGGTTCCCGAAACCTCCCCCCGGCAGAACTCGGCGTGCTCTCTCAGTGAATTCGGATTCGGTTTGGGTCGGTTCCATACACGCTATTGTGCCGGATTCAGCCGGCGAGCGGGCAACAAGGAGACTTTCGTGGCTCATCAGACCCTAAAAGTGGGTCTTCAGCTTCCCCAAATCGAGGGGCTGCGCGGTCCTTCGGTACGCGGTTGGTCCGAGCTCCTCGAGATTTCCCGGGTCGCGGAAGACATCGGCATGGATTCTCTATGGGTCAGCGATCACTTGCTGTACCAGTTGGAAGGCGAAGATCGGGGACGCGGCTGCTGGGAAGTCTGGTCGCTCATCTCAGCCCTCGCTGCCTCGACGAAGCGCGTCGAACTCGGAACGCTCGTCCTCGCGATGGGATGGAGGAACCCGACCCTGCTCGCAAAAATGGCGGATACCGTCGACGAGATCAGCGGCGGTCGGCTCATTCTGGGCCTCGGCGCGGGCTACCACCGACGCGAGTACGAAGCCTTTGGATTCTCGTTCGATCACCGGGTGAGCCGTTTCGAAGAGGGTATTCAGATCGTGCACAGCCTGCTTCGCGAGGGAGCGGTCGATTTCGAGGGCCGCTACTACACCGCCCGCGAGTGCGAACTCCGCCCCCGCGGTCCGCGTGCAAATGGTCCTCCGATCTTGATCGGAACGGCCAAACCCCGGATGCTCGGACTCACTGCGCGCTACGCCGACTTGTGGAACGCGTACTACGACGATATTCACAACCAAGTGTCGGGGCTCGAACGTATCCAACCCGCGGTGGACGCCGCTTGCCGCGAAGCCGGGCGGGACCCAGGCACGCTCGAGCGCACGGTGACCCTCCTCGTCGCGGACGCAACGGCCGACCCGTGGTGGGATCGCCTGCCGGTCGAGCAGTTGGAAGGGGCTGCGCCCCTCCTCCCGCTTTCGGGCTCCGCTGACGAGCTCGCCGAGCAGTTCGCGCTCTATCACGCGCGAGGCATTTCGCAGATTCAGATTTGTCTCGAGCCGACGACCCCCGCTTCCGTCGAGGCACTCGCTCCGATTCTCGAACGCCTGAAGCGCTAGCGTATCCACGCGCTTCGAGGAGTTCCATGTGAGACGAAAATTCTGGATTCTCGTACATCTCTACGTCGCTGCCTTCTTCGCGCCGGCCTTCCTTCTCGTCGGAATTTCCGGCGGTCTCTACCTCGTCGGTGTCAAGGGCAGGACGGAGGCCACGGCGGTTCACTTACCGACGGACGTTTCGCTCGACCCGGCTTCGGACACCTTGGGCGAGGATGTCCGTCGGGTCCTCGAGCGCGCTGGGATCGCCCACGACTTCGAGACGATCAAACGAAACGGGAATACGCTGATCACGCGTCCCAGCTCCGGCCCGCACTACGTATTCCGCGTTTCGAACGAAGGCCTGAAAGCGACGCACCACGTTCCCGATCTCCAAAAGCGCCTCATCGAACTCCACAAGGGCCACGGCCCGAAACTCTTCAAACAGTATCAACGCGTAGCCGCAGCCGGTTTGTTGACCGTCGTCCTGAGCGGTGCCTGGCTGGGTCTTTCCGCCGCTGCGCTGCGGACTCGCATGTGGTTGGCCACGCTCGTCGGCGCGGTGTTGTTTGCATTACTCATTTCCCTCTGAGGGGTCACCATGGAACTCGAAGTTCTCGCCTGGGGCTATCAACTCGTCGAAGGGCCGCGCACGGATTCCGAAGACAACTTGTATTTCACCGACGCGTTCGGCTCGAAAGTGCTGCGTCGATCACCGAACGGAGACCTCGAGACCCTGATCCGCGACCGATCGATGGTCGGAGGGCTCGCGCTCCATGCCGACGGTGGCTTCGTGATGTCCGGACCGACCGTCGCACACTGGAAGGACGGAGAAGTACGCACCCTCCTCTCCCGAAAAGGCGTCGTCTCATTCAACGATCTCCATCCCGATCAAGCGGGCCGGATCGTCGTCGGGGCGATTCGAAGCGACGTCAATGACCTAAAGGCCGACAAGATCCCCGGTGAGTGCGTTCGGATCGAGCTCGATGGAACGGTCGACGATCTCTACGATGGTGTGGAGATCAGCAACGGCATCGGCTTTTCGCCGGACGGCGCCACGCTCTACCACGTCGATTCAACGCGGAAGGGAGTCATCACCCACGACGTCGATTCCGCGGGAGCCCTGTCCGGGAGACGGCTGATCGGTCGAGACAGTTTCGCGAGAGGCATCCCGGATGGGATGTGTGTCGACACCTCTGGAAATCTATGGGTCGCTCACGTCGGCGGACGGCGGGTGGTGAAGCTGTCGCCGGACGGCGACGAGCTCGACGAGATCCCCGTTCCCGCGAAAGCGGTAACCAGTTGCGCGTTCGGCGGACCGGAGATGAGCGATCTCTACATCGTCACGGCCGACAACCTGGACGATGCCAGCCGCGGTGGGACCGTCTTTCGCTGCCGGCCCGGGGTCGCCGGAGTACCGACCCCACTCGCTCGGGTTTAGTGCGCCCTTCCTCGCCGGAAGGGATAAAGCACCAACCCGATCGCGACCCAAACGCCGCAGATGACCCACTCTTGGGGCCAGATCAGTGCACCGGGGCTCCCGGGCAGGTAGAGCCCGATGATCCCGAGCGCCAAGACAAACGCGAGAACGCCCACGGCCGTTCCAAACCGAACCCGGTATGGCCTCGGCAGGGACGGTTCCTTCTTGCGGAGGACCAAGAAAGCGAGCGCGACGATCGCATACGCGATGATGACTCCAAGACTTCCCGCGTCGATGAGCCACACGAGTGCGGGCCGCCCGAACCAAGGAGCGAGGCACGACACCGCGCAGATGCACCACAACACGATAGACGGCGTCGCGTAGCGCTTGTGAAGGACGGCGAACCGCGTTGGGAGCATCGCGTCCTCAGCGAGGGCGTACACCAGGCGACTCGATCCGACGAGACAAGCGTTCCACGTCGTGACGATCCCTGCGATGCCTCCGACGATCAGGATGGTTGAGGCCCACCGCGATGACCACGCCGCCGCCGCCGCATCGGCGGTCGTCAAATCGCTCGCAGCTCGCGCCTCTCCGTCGAGGACGTACGCAACGGCCAGGATCATCGCGATATAGAAGAGTGCGGCAAAGATCATCGACGCGACGATCAAGACGCCGATGCGCCTCGGGGGCAAGTCGATCTCCTCCGCCGCTTGGGGAATGATGTCGAAACCGAGGAACATCAGGGGGAGCATCACAACGACAGCCAGTGCCCCGGACAGGCCGCCGTCAAACAGTGGAGCCATGTTGTCGGACGAGCCGCCCGCCGCCGCGCCGGCGATGAGAACCAAGCCGGAGAGCACGATCACCGCCGTCACGGCACTTTGAAGCCGTGCCGCAGTGGCGATCCCGCGCACATTGACGACGGTGAGCCCGACGGCCCCGCCAATCCCGAGGGCGACATGGCTCGCCCAGACCTCCTCTCCGGCCACCGTCCAAAGCCGCCCGATCCGAAACTCGGGAAACAGGTACGAGACCGCGACCGGAAGAGCGACCGTTTCAAAGGCGACGACCGAGACATAGCCGAGGAGCAACGCCCAGGTGCACGCGTACGACACCCCCGGGCCGAAGGCGCGAAGACTGTAGACGTGTTCGCCGCCGGTCTTGGGAAGTGCAGCGGCGAGCTCCGCGTAGGTCAATGCGATCAGCGCAACCGCGATTCCCGTGGCGAGAAAGGCCAAGACCGCGCCGAGCGAGCCGGCGCGCGCGATCCAAACGCCGGTCAGGAGAACCCAACTCCAGCCCATGATCGCACCGAAGGCCAGCGCGATGACTTCTCGTTGTCGCAGGACGCGTTTAAACGGCGGCACGTCCGAGCTCGACGGGGCCGATCGCTTCCGCGATGGCGTGCGCGATCTCGAGCACGCCACGATCGTCCCCGACCCGACCGATGATCTGGAGACCGACCGGTAGGCCTTCGGGGGTCACAGAGAAGGGGATCGAAATCGCCGGACACCCGAGCAGGGAGATATAGAAGCACGAGCGCATCCAGTCGATGTACGTCTCCATCGGTACGCCGTCGATTTCGCGAATCCACTCCTGCTCGATATCGAAAGGCGGCACCTGCACGACAGGCGCGAGGAGGTAGTCGTAGGGCTCGAGGAACCGAAGGAAGCGCTGGTACAGAATCCCGCGCTGAATCTCGGCCTCGGCGATTTGATCCGAGGTGAGGGCCCGACCCACTTCGATATTCCAGAGAAGCGTCTCCTTCAGCTGTGAGCACTGCTCCGGCGTGAGTTCTCGAAAGCTCGCCGCGAAGTGAAACGCCCGCAAGACTTGAAAGATGGCATCGGCGCCGTCGAAGTCCGGTTCGTCCGCTTCGATACGGCAACCGAGAGCGTCGAGAGCGCCCCGTTTGCGCTCGAGAGCGTCGCGCACCCGCCGATCCACGGGAAGCCCGCCGAGATCGGCGCTCCAAGCGAGTCGCATCCCGCGCACCTCCCGACCGAGCGGTTCGCGAAATACCGACCCGGGTTCCGGCCGTGCAAGAGGATCGCGAGGGTCCGGCCCAGCGATCGCACTCAGGAGCAACGCGCAGTCCGGGACATTGCGCGCCATCGGCCCGAGCACCGCGAGCCCGGACCAAGCCAAGGTCGCCGGCACGTTGGCCACCCGTCCCGGAGTCGGCCGCAAACCCACGACGTTGCAAAAGCTTGCAGGGTTTCGCAGCGATCCGCCCATATCGCTTCCGTCGGCAATCGAGAGCATGCCCGACGCGAGCGCAACAGCCGCGCCTCCGCTGCTACCTCCGCACGTCTTGGTCGGATCGAAAGGATTACGTGTCGCCCCGAAGACGGGATTGAAGGTCTGGGACCCGGCCCCGAACTCGGGCGTATTCGTCTTGCCGATGCTGATCGCGCCCGCTTGCCGCAACCGCGTGACGATGAGGGCGTCTTCGTCGGGAACGAAGTCGCGAAAGAGCGGCGAGCCGTAGGTCGTCCGGATGCCCGCTGTGTCGACGAGATCCTTGTGCGCGATGGGCAGCCCGTGGAGAGGGCCGAGGGGATCCCCGCGCTGGCGCCGCGCATCGGCAGCCCGGGCGGAAGCGAGCGCACGCTCGGGACACAGCGTCACAATCGCGTTCAGTTCCGGATTCTTCGCTTCGATGATCTCGAGTGTTTCTCGAACCAGCTCTTCCGCGGAAATCGCCCCGCTAGCGAGTTGTGCCGCTCGTTCGGTTGCCGTGGCGTAGGGCATCTCAACGGGGTTCCGCTGGGTGGAAAGGATCGCAGAACACGCAACCGTCGCCGATCCCTTTCGCTTCGAGTAGCCGAGTGACGTCGTCGCACATGGCGGGCGCGCCACACAAGTAAGCGTCGAGCGCGCTCGCGTCGGGCAGTTCGCGTTGGATCGCCTGCGTGACCCGACCGACGATCCCGTCCCAACCGCACGCTTCGGTGGGCTGGGAAAGACATGGACGGTAATCGAGATCGATGCGCCGCCCGAAGTCGGCAAGCTCGGCCTCGTAGGGGAGATCGGCTCGCGTGCGCGCTCCGTAAAACAGCGTGAACGATCGCCGATCCTCGCGTTCCGCCGCGTCGGCGAGTATCGAGAGGAGCGGCGCCAACCCCGACCCAACGCCGACCAACAGGACGGACCGATCGCCTTCCCGCAAATAGCTCTGGCCGAACGGGCCTCGTAGTGGAATCTCCGCGCCTGCGGACAGCCGATCGAGTTGTCCGGAGAAAGCGCCGTTCGGCAGCCGCTTCATCAGGAAATCGAGTCTGCCCTCGTCGCTCGGCGGGTTGGCGATGGAGTACGCACGCCACGCGGAAGCCGCTCCCGGTACGCCCAATTCGACGTACTGGCCGGGATAGAACGCGATCGGCTGATCGGGCTCGAGGGAGAGCCGCCACAGCGTCTCCGTGCGCGCCTCTACCGAAGCGACACGCGTCATGGTCTCGGTCGGCGTCAGGACGGGGAGACTCCGCGCGTCGTCGCCCTCTTCCGCTTCGATCTCGAGATCTTCGAGCGGTACCGCGCAGCACAGGAGAGCAAAACCTTCTTCTCGCTCTTCCCGGGACAACGCGAACGTCGAAGCCCGACCGAAATCCACGTCCCCCTGGCTGAGGAAGTATTTGCACGAAGAGCAGCTGCCTTGCCGGCATCCGTAGCGAAGCGGTACGCCCTCGCGGAGCGCGGCGTCGAGAACCGTCTCGCCGGGTCTTACGGAAAACGTCGCGCCGCCGGGCTCTACCCGAACGCGAAAGGAAGTGGCCATCGCTCAGTCTTCAGAGAGCTGGAGCATCGCCGTCGTCACGAGGAAACTGTCGGGCTCGGTCTCGACGCGGCCGACGAACGAACTCATGATGACCAGCCATTCGGAGAGCTCGATCGGCTCGCCGAGCTCTTCCCCGACACGATGAAGATCGATCCGGATCTCTTTTTCGTGGGTCAGCTGCCAATACGTCTCTTTGTCTTCGATCGCGACGTCGGGGTGATCTTCTCGGAGCACGTCGAGCGTGGCGTCGGTCTCGGGACTCTTCATCAGCACCAGGACTACCCGGGAAATCGCCTCGCTCACTCGAACAACTCCGTGAGGCCGTACGACTCGACAACGTCGCGCTGGCTCTTCTGCGCGTTGTCGAACGCTTCATCGAATGAGCGGACGGGGCGGGGAATATCCTTCCAGACGGGCTCCAACGCCTTGGCCGCTTCCAGCGCGGGCGCTTGCCACGCCGCAAACCACTCTCGGATCACGTCGCGGTTTCCCGCCGCGTCGGGATTCTCGTCGGCGATCGCCATTCGAACGAGCTCACCGGCGACCGCCTGATTGCGCCGGCGGTCTCGCTCGGTGGTCAGCGCGATGACCGGGGTCGCTAAGTCTCGGTGGACCGGCGCGTTGTCTCGCAAGAGCGAACCGACACCCAGGTCGGCAACCACCGGAAGCACCGCGAAATTCGTGACGACACACAGCTCCGCCCAGTCTTCCAGTGCCATCGCCCGCTCGGCGAGCGACCGGAGCGGTTGATAGGCGGCTTCGGAAAGCCAGCGATCCTTCGCGCCGGTATCGGCAAACCCTTCGATTTCTTGTTCGAGATCCAGCATGAAGAGCACGATCGCCTGGGCGTGCCGCATGTGGTCAAAGCCTTGAAACGCCATCGCGTGCCCGATCGGGTCGGAGAGCGCTTCGCGATTCGCCACCGCGAAACTCCGAAAGAGTCCGTACTCGAAGAACGACCAGACGCGGTAGTGATCCCGCAAGACGTGCTCGACCCAGTCGCGATCGAAGGCTCGGAGAGACCCCGCCGCTTTTGCGTCGTCGACCAGGCGCGCAATCGCTCGTTCCTGCTCGGCTTGCATACGAACGTAGCTCCGCTGCCAATAGCGACCCGGATCGCGAAAATCGTACCAGTGAGGGTGACGCAACCGCGTCGATTCCGGGCGCCACGCCGGGCGCCCTTCTTCGGTGCGCATGTAATACTGGGTGTAAGGCTGATCTGGATCCGGCTGGACGTAGGTCGAGACGGCCTCATAGTCCGATAGCCGCCGCCGCGACGGCTTGACGTAGGTGATGTCTCGAGGGGCGTCGACGCTCACGACGCGACGGCCTCCTCTCCTGCCATCACGGGCGGCGCGACGGTGCCTTCCTCCTCCATCACACGGAGCGGATTCTTGATCTCAAAATCCATCCGGTCGATATCGTCGATCGTCCACATGCGATCGCGGTCGAGATGTGGCTGGCCGAGAAGCGTTTTGTTGTCCGCACGCAGAAGGCCGTTCTTGCGGATGTACTCCGACAAGCTCCAGCCGTCGTAGACTTCGTCGAATGCCAGGGCGTGCAGGTAGCGGCCCGGGCTTTCACTGAAAATGTATTCGCATGCGTCGGAACAGAACGCGTGGAGCCGCCTCTCGTGGGTGCGCACGCGACCGTGGGATGCCTCGACCGTGGGGAATACGCAGGGCATCTGACACACGCGACACAGTGTCGGCAACGACTCGAAGCCCTCAATCGAGCACGTGCCCTGGGCCGGATCGCAGAGGTCGCGGTACTGGTTCCAGAACGCCCCGTAGCGCTCGTACCATCCCGGGGATTTCTTCTCGAACCAATCCATATCGGCTTCGGTGGGCGGATCGAAGCGCCAATAGCTCAAGGGCCAAGCGGCGAAAGCGAGCATCGCAGCCGTGTGACCCGACCACGACATTCTTTCCTTGGCCAAGTCGAACCAGCGCGGGACTTTCAATCCGAAGGGCTGGAGCTTGGCGATGTAAGCACCGGCCCAATCTTCCGCGAGCCACTCGTTCCACTTCTCCAGGTAGGAATCGCCGCGCTCCTTCTGGAAGTAGTCGTAGACCACGTGCACAAAGGGATCGAGAAACGCGTGTTGGCGCCAAAACGCACGATCGAAGTCCTGCTGGAGCATGGGCAGGTTGTCGGGCTCGGCGAGGACCGCCGCGAGCGTCGAATACCCGTTGGCCATGTGGCGCGCTTCGTCCGATTGGATACTGAGAAACACGGTCGGAGTCGCTTGATCGCCGTTCTGTGCGGCCATCTGCGTCATCGCCACGAAGATCGAGTTCGTGTACGCCGTCTCTGCGACGACTTGAAGGTTCAGCGCGCCTTCGATGGGATCGCCCACGAAAAAGCACTCGAGCGCACTTTGGCTGGCGCGCCCGAATACATTGAGGCTTTTCAGCGGAATCGCGCGATCGAAGCCCTCGGAATCCGGAGCGTGCTTCGCCATGTACCGGTTCAGGTACGTCTCCTGGTTGACGTGGCGGACCTCGTCGAGCATCTGCGCCATGTAACCCTGCCGGAGCGCCGCGTTGTCCACCGTGTCGACGAGTTGGCCGCAGCATTTCATCGCCCCGTACTCACCGAAGGTCAGCACCGGCAACGCGATCTTCAAGATCTCGGTCCAGCGTTCTTCGGCTTGTCCGGTCGAGCCACTGCGGGCAATCGCGTCCTCGAGTGCACCGTATTGCCGGTCGTCCTTTTCCTGCTCCATCGAGCAGTAGTCGCGGATCAGGTGCCGGAACGGGTCCTTCGTCTTCGCGGGAATCTTGTACTTCGTGGGATAGCGCTCGGGCTTCGTGTGATACGTGGGTTCCCAATCAAAGTCCTTTACGCGGTTGTGAGCTTCGACGAGGTTCTTCACGGAGCGCTTTCCTCCATAGGGTCGTTGCGACCCTCACGATAGAGCTGTGGCCAGTTTCATGATGAACCTGGTGACAACTTTGTCAATACAATTTTGGCGCGAGCGACCTATTCCTCTACGAAGTGACGGGGTGCCTTCGAAAAATAGGTCTCCCGGGCAATCCGGCTGTTCTCACTGTGCCCCATCAGGGCAGCGGAGAGGTGATCCAGGTGGTGAATCGAGCGGTCGAGGGCCTTGGCGTAGGCGTTGATCGACGCCTTGGTGCTGAAGGTCGGCCAGGCGGGTTGCCGTGCGATCTCCTCCGCCAACTCGGTCGCTCTCGCGAGAAGCGCATCCTCCGCCACCACTTCGTTGACGAAGCCGTAGTCGAGCAGCTGCTCGGCGCCGTACGTGTGGCCGAGGATGATCATCTCTTTCGCTCGCGCGGGTCCGACGAGCTGGATCACGGCTGGGATCGTGTGCCAAGTTAAGTTGAAGCCGATGCTCACCTCGTTGATCGTCAGCGACGTGCTCGAAGCGGCGAGCCGGAAATCGCAAGTCGCCGGAAGCACGGCTCCGCCGCCAATGCAGTACCCGTGCATACAAGCGATGGTGATGGGCGAGAGGTTCGTCAACAGGTCGGCCATTCGGGCACCCGCTTTCGACATGTCGATCGATTCCGTGGTGTTCATGCGAGGCACCTTGAGATCGGCCCCCGAGCAGAAGCTCTTCCCCTCTCCCCGGAGAATCACCACGCGAACGTCGCGCAGGCGATCGAGTGCCGCGGCCGCCGTCGTCACGTCGGCGATCAGCTGTGGGTTTACGGCGTTGTGGACCGCGGGGCGGTTCAGCACCAAATGACGGATCGGTCCGTCGCCTTCGACACGAACGGTTTCGAGTTCCATACATCCTCCTCGTGCGGGTGTACCTTACGCCCCGCCACTTCGCGAGGCTCGGCGGTTCCGGATAAACTCAGGTCTCAACCAGGAGTCACCATGAGCGAAACACTGCACCCGATCGCCACTCGAATGGTCTACGAAGATGAGTTTGTGCGCGTCTGGCACCAGCACGTACCGAAAGGGGGGCGTATCGAACGCCACGAACACGAGCTCGACTATTTCCTCCTGAACGTCGCCGGCGAAGGCCCCATCGATGTGACGTTTCACGACGGAACGGGAGGTGAGCTCGGAGAATCGTTTCAGTTCGTGCCGAAACCGGGCGAGTCGGTCTTCATCCCCAAAGGACACATCGAGACCGCCGTCAACCACGGCGAGGATTTTCGCGCAGTGCTCGTCGAGCTGAAGCGTCCGGAAGGCTCCGACTAGCGCCGGATGCGCCTCCGGTGGGCACTCGGCGCGCTGGCCTCACTCCTGTGCATCGTGGGCGTTGCGCTGGGCGGCGGGGTCCTTCTGGCTCACAGCGATGCCCCGAAACCCGACGCTACGGTAGACGTGTTCGGCCTCTCCGAGCTCGCCTCCCTCCCGCGACCGAACCTGCCACCCCTCCTCCGCTATCCGGCGCGGGACGGCGCCGCTCTTCCCTACCGCTTCTACGACGCCAGGTCGGACCGCATCCTGATCCTTCTGCACGGCTCGAGCTACCACGGCGGTGGCTATCACTTGCAAGCCCATACGCTCAGTGTTTCGGATACAGCGAAGATCGTGTTGCCGAATCTGCGCGGACACTTTCAGTCGGGCGACACCCGGGGCGACGTCTCCTACATCGGCCAGTTGGAAGACGACATCGCGGACCTCATCGGGCACCTGCGCGAGCGTGGACACGATGGACCGGTCTTCCTCGCCGGCCATTCAAGCGGGGGTGGACTGGCGCTGCGCTTCGCGGGCGGGCAGCACCGCGCGCTCGTCGAAAGCTACCTCCTCCTGGCACCGGCGATTCCCGGCACGCCGGCGCTTGCGCCCGGTGCCGGGGGTTGGGCCACGCTTCACTGGAAACGGCTGGTGGGGTTGTTGTTTCTGAATCAATTCGGCGTCCATCGCTACGACGGCCTACCGATCATCGCCTTCAATGTGCCCGAAGCCTTGCGCGACGGGTCCGAGACCCTCTCATACTCCCACCGCTTGAATCTCTCCTACCACCCGCGGCGGGACCTGCGAGGCGACCTCAAGGGCCTTGCGCCGGGCAGCCTCGTGATCGTCGGCGGCCGAGACGAAGCGGTCGACGCAAAGCCGCTCGCAGAACTCGTTTCACGACACGCGCCAGCGGTCGAGATCTCTGTGATTGAGCCCCTTACCCATTTCGGCATTCTTCGGGATGCCGGCGTCCTCGCGAACGTCCAACGCTGGCTTCGAACGTCGCAATAGCCGCGACTACTGGTAGATCTCCGCCTTCGCCCGTGCGGCTCTCACGACGGGAATTGCATCGTCCGCGGGCGCTTCCATCCAGGTTTTTCGCGCGAGCGCAGCTTCGATAAAAGGCGCAAGCTCGTCGGCCTTGCGGGCGTCGCGAGCTTCACGACGATCGACAAACTCGGGCAGCACTTGATCCCCAAAGAGCTCGAGGCTCTCGCAGATATGCTCGTGTCGGTTGTTCCCGCCCTGCTGCAGGAAGATGACTTGATCGACACCGACGTCCTCGTATGCGCGCACAAGCTCGGCGAAGTCGCTCGGCGTGCCGATTCCGGGCGCGGCGCGTTTCAGGGTCTTTTTCTTTGACTGCGCTTTGTAGTCCGACCAAAGCGTCGTCCGCCCCGGCACGTTGTCCTTCGTGACGAGGGCTCCCATCGCGTAGTTGAAGAAACGAAAGCCATCGATTCCGCGACGAACCGCTTCGTCGCGCTCATGATGCAGGGAGAACGGAGCGACCATGGCGATGTTCGCGTTCACGCAATGTCCGAGAGGGACGCAGGCCTCACTTCGAATCGTCCCGTAGTAGATATCCGCCCAGCGCTTCGCCTCGTCCGGGTCGACGAAGCTGAACGCGAGGGCGCCGAGGCCGTTGCGTGCAGCCGTTTCGATGGTGGATCGATTCGTGCAGGCCATCCACATCGGCGGATGTGGTTTCTGCAGGGGTTTGGGGAGCACGTTTCGTGCGGGCATGGAGAAGCCCTCGCCGTCGTAGCCGGGATAGGGGTCCATCGCCATCATGTTCGCGATTTGCTCGGCCGCTTCGAGTGCGAGGGCGCGCTTCTTCTTCGCGGAGATCTGAAAGCCGTGGAGCTCCATCCGCGTCGCGCTCTCACCGATCCCGAACTCGACGCGGCCGGACGAGACAAGATCCAGCATTCCGACCGCCTCGGCGGTGCGAGCCGGGTGGTTGTAGAGGGGGATCACCTGCCGAATGCCAAAGCCCACCCGGATCCTCTCCGTCTTGGCGGCCAATGCCGAAAGGAAGACCTCGGAGGCCGAGCAGTGCGAGTATTCGTCGAGGAAGTGGTGCTCGACGGCCCACGCGTGGTCGATGCCCAGCTTGTCCGCGAGGACGACCTGTTCCATGGCCTCGCGGACCAGACGGTGCTCGGCATCGTCGTCCCAAGGCTTGGGGAGCTGCAGTTCGTAGAACACGCCGAATCTCATGCGACCTCCTATAACAAAGCACCGGGAGCGACCGTGCCGCGCGATGCTACCGCGATATCCTCTCCTCCCGGAGGTTCTCATGATCTCAGCCAGCAAGCCTTGGAGCCGAGCGGTTCTCGCGCTCGCGCTGATCACGGGAGCGCTCGCCTGTAGCGGCCCCTTCGTCCTGCTGCCCGGCGGCGCCCTCGAGGGCAGCGTCGCGCCGACGCCGGACAACTGGGCCGCCACCGACGCGATCCAGACGATCCAGCTCGAAACCAATCCCCGAGACCCTTATTCCGTCAACCTCTGGGTCATTGCCGATGGTGAGCAGCTCTATGTTCACGCAGGCGCGAGTCGAGCCACCTGGGTCGAGCATATGGAGTCGGATCCGAACGTCCGCCTCCGCGTGGATGACGAGATCTACGAACTCACCGCGACGCGCGTGGACAGCCAGGAAGAGTTCGACCGCTTTAGCGACCTGTATGAGAAGAAATACGATCGAAGACCGCGAAACGAGAACGTGGACGAAGCGTACTTGTTTCGACTCATCGGGCGCTGATCGCGAGGGCGACGAATGAACATCCGCGAACTCAACGTACAGCCGGCTTCACCGGCAGCGCTAGCACCCTACGGAGAGCTACTGGGACCCGATCGGCCCATCGCTCATCACATCGGCGATTTCTACGAGGGCGCCGTCTCGATACACGAACCGGTGTCCTTCGTCTCAGACGAAGACACCTGCCTGTCGCTCGCGACGGTGCAGCCGCGTCCGCTCGAGATCGACTACCTCGAGCGCCACTTCAAGCACACGCAGACTTTCCTTCCGCTCGGCGGCAAACCGTTCGTCGCCGTGTTCGGTGCCCCGAACGAAGGGGACATGCCTGAACTCGATCAGCTTGAGGCGTTCCGTTTCGATGGCCGCTCGGGTTTCTGCATGCGCGTCGGAACTTGGCACGAGTTCCCGTTCGCCCTCGAAGCCGACACCCAGCTCGTCATCGTGTTGCGCAACGAAACGACGCGCGACTTAGCCGGTGACAACATCGTCGACAACGAGGCCCAGGGCGGCGATCTCGACAAAAAGAACCTGCTGAAAAGAACGGGTGTTCGAATCCGACTCCGCGTGTGAACCCCAGGGAGGCGTACGATGAGACGACGCTACGACAAGCCAATCGCGGCGATCCTGTTTGCCGCGCTCGCGTCGGGTATCGGCGCATCGGCGGGTGCAGAGGAAGACGTCAACAAGAACTGGTGGGGTGTCGCGATCCGAGGCTACGACCCGGTTGCTTATTTCACGATGGGTGAACCGGTAGAGGGTTCGTCGGATTTCGAGCACGAGTGGCAAGGCGCAACCTGGCGCTTTGTGAATGCGTCGCATCGCGATCGATTCGCCGCCGACCCGGAAGCCTTTGCTCCGCGATACGGGGGCTACTGCGCCGGCGGTATGGCCCTGGGACGCAAGGCTTCGATCGATCCCCAGGCGTGGGTCATCGTCGACGGCAAGCTCTATTTGAATTACGACAAGAAGAGTCGAGACAACTTTGCAAAAGATCCGGGGCCCAAAATCAAAGAGGCAGATGCCAACTGGGAATCCCTCGGACAGCGATAGCCCCTCACTCAAGCCCCGCATTGCGGAGCGCCACGGCTAACCGGCTGCGATGGGCGGAGTCCTTGAACGGCCCGTAGTTGCTGAACATCTCGACCTCGAAGAACGGGCTCAACCGCTTGACTTGTTCCGCCGAGCGTTTGGCTTCCTCAAGTCTCCCCTGCTCGGCATAGACAGCGGTCAAGACGATGTGGCCCGGAGCGAAATCGGGGTTCTGCGCGACGCTCCCCTCTAGGGTCCGCTGGGCATCGTCCAAGCGGCCCGCCAAGTAGTACGCGGTTCCGAGGTCGGCAAAATGACCCGCCTCGAGGTTCGGGTCGTAGCGAAGCGCGTTCTCGAGGGATCGTATCGCTTCGTCGGGCTGACTGAGATAGACGAGGACGGTCCCACGCATCGCGTGACTGGACGGATCGTTCGGGTTCAGGTCGATCGCACGATCGATTTGTTCTAGCGCGAGCTCGTGTTGGCCGCGCACGCTGTGAACGCGGCCCAGAATCGCGTGACCGTGCGCGAGGTTCCCGTCGATCTCGACCGACTTTCGAGCCAAGGCCAATGCGCGCTCAAGCGCGCGGTCCGGCCACTCCGTCCACCCGTCTGCCGCGTCGTCGTGATAGGTCTCGGCCAACCGCGCGTACGCCGCCGCGTAGTTCGGGTCGAGCGCTACCGCGCGCTCGAGAAAGCTCCGCGCTTCGAGGTTTCCGGAACGGGTGCGCTCCTTCAGCAACTGACGAGCGCGGAGAGCGTATTCGTAAGCAGCGAGGTTCTCCGTGGGCCGCGATGACGCGCGCGCTTGCTCGACGGCGGTAAGCCTGACGGCGAGCTGACTCGCAACTCCCTCGGTGATCTCGTCCTGAACTTTGAAGATGTCGTCGATCTTCTGGTCGTAGCGTTCGGACCAAAGCAGCACGCCGCGGGCCGCGTCACTGAGCTGGACGGCCACCCGCACGCGTTCGTCGGACCGTCGGATGGCGCCGCGAACAACGTACCGAACACCGAGTTCTGTTTTCACCCGCTCGAGAGCGTTCTCTTCGTTGCGGTACGGCAAGACAGCGTCCCACGACATCACCAGCAGATTGGAAAAGCGGCCGAGTGCCGCGATCACGTCCTGAGTCACGCCATCGCTGAAATAGGCCTGGTCGGTGTCGCCGCTTTGATTGACAAACGGGAGAACGGCAATCTCGGGGCGACTCGCGGACGGTCTGTCGGATCGATCGATCAGGGATAGCACCGCCGCAATCAGTAGGGCAATGCCGATCGCTGGGATCGCCCAACGCCACCCCCGGCCTCTCGTCCCCGCCGTGAGGACGTACGGAGCGGATCCCGTGCCGCGTCGCAGGACGCGGAGACCGTCGACGTCGAGCAGAGCGCGGCGAATGACGTCCGTCACACGGACCGCGCCGCTCGCTGCGTCCGCGCGGTCGGGCCGCGGCCGACCGCGCTCAAAGATCACAACCGTGGTCTCGCTGCCTTTGCCGAGGTCGAGTGCCGCGTGTACCTCGAGTGCCGCACGCGCCGCCTCATCCGCGTCGGCGAACGTCGCGGTGACCTCGTCGTCTTCGGCCGTCGCTTGCCCGCCAAAACCGCCGAGGAGCGAAAGCAGCCGCGAGCGATCCGCAGGAACTGGCCTTACGACGAGGGTTGCGGGGACGGGCTCCCGGGCGGAGAGGCTCGCGCGCTGTTTGCGCAGCGAAACGAGCAGAGTCGCCGCGCCCCCGAGCATGGCGACGACTTGGAGCAGACCCTCGTTTTGGTTGGCCCAATCGGCGAGGCTTGAGAACCAATCCATCGTTCCGTCTCAAGACCGGGCTTTCCGGACGTCTCGGTACCGGGCTCCCGGATGATCATCCGCGAGTGCCACCTGCCCGACTCCGAAATAATGTTCCCGGAGTGTCGCGGCGTCGTAGCTCGTGCGAAACAAGTTGCGCCGTTGAAGCTCGGGGACGACGAACTCGACGAAGTTCTCGGTGCCCAAAGGCTCGACGGGACACAAGAGGTTGAATCCGTCGACTCCGCCCTCTTCCGCCCAGCGCTCGAGTTCGTCGGCGACGCGACGGGGCCCTCCCACGACGACGTGCGTAATGCTTCCCACGGAGAGATACTCGGCGACTTCGCGAAAGGTCCAAACGCGCGTCGGGTCGATGGACTGAAAGTAGTCCGAGAAGAACTGCATCCCGTCCCGTTCGGTCGATCGAAGTTCGTCGTCCGGAGCGAACTTCGAGAGATCGATCCCCGTCCAGCCGCCAAACAAGGCGAGGGCTCCCTCTGGGCTCCGTATGGCCGCAACTTCCGACCAGAGCTTCGAGGCGTCTTCGTCGGTCGCCGCACAAACGACGGCGACGCCCATCAGAATCTTCACGGAATCCTGTGCGCGACCTTCTCCACGAATCGCCTCGCGATAGCGGTCGGTGTAGGTCCGGGCGACACGGAGGTTCGGGAAGACCGTGAAGAGCACTTCTCCGTGACGCGCCCCGAAAGCGATGCCGCGTTCCGAAGACCCCGCTTGATAGACAACCGGGGTGCGCTGGGGTGAAGGCTCGCAGAGGTGCGGTCCTTCGACGCTGTAGTACTTCCCCACATGGTTGATCTCGTGAACCTTTGCGGGATCGATCAAGCAGTCTCCGTCCTTGTCGTAGACGATCGCCCCGTCGTCCCAGCTCTCCTCCCAAAGCCGATACACGACTTCCATGTATTCATCGGCTTGGTCGTATCGTTCGTCGTGCGGAAGCTGCTTCGGCAAGCCCTGCCGTTGCGCGTCGGTCAAGTACGAGGTCACCACGTTCCATCCCACCCGCCCGTTCGTCAGATGATCGAGGGTCGTAAAGTGCTTCGCGGTCAAGTAGGGCGGGAAGTAGGAGGTGCTGTAGGTGCTGGCGAATCCAAGGTGGCGGGTCTCCCGCGCCATGGCAGGAATGAGGACGGTCGGGTCATTGCACGGAATCTGCACCCCGTGGCGGATCGCATCGTGTCGAGAGCCCCGAAAAATGTCGTACGTACCGTGGACGTCGGCGAAGAAGAAGGCGTCCAGACATCCGCGCTCGGCGGTCTTCGCGCGCTCGATCCAATGGTCGAGCTGGCGATAACCGGGCACCGAGCGATCGCTTGGATGTTTCCACTGCCCTTTCGACTGCGGACACGGTGAGCACTGCGAAAATGCGTTCAGATGAAGGGTTCCCGCGGACATGATCGTCTCCTCCCGGGGGAGCATATGCCGGACCGGCGCGGCGCTTCGAGCCACCGCCCAGGCTCGCCGGTGAAGCCATTGTGGCGTAGCGGCAGTATTCCGGGCCCCCGATTCACGATGAATGCCGCAAAAGGATCCCGGTTACGTCACGCGCGCTCAAGAGGCGTTCGGTAGGTTCACCGGCGTATCGGAGGGAATCGAAGGGGGAATCGTGACCGGACCCGTGCTGGCTCGACTCGTGGGCGATGGGCGCTTGTCGAAGCGCGCCATCGATGAGTGCCTCGAAGCTCTGTCCGACCGGAGCGTGCCCCGACCTGCCGGAGACGTGACGGTTCGCTTGGACTCCTGCCTCCGCGAAATTCCGAAACCCGAGCGAGACGAATGGGTCTCCGACTTGTTGCGAGAACATTTCGGTCTGTCTGTGCCGGGAAGCACGCTCGGGCGTGCATCGCAGATCGCGAGACGAAGGCGTTGGAGACGGCGTTCCGCTGGCTCTGCGATTTTTTTGTAACGCCAGCTCAACGGACCGGCCACAGCCGGGGAACAACCGCCTCCCCGCGCTCGTTCACGTAACAACGTTCGGCAATACTCGCCTCGATGTCGCGCTCGCCCAAGCCCGGGCTCGCGTAGACGAGATCGATGATCTCGAGCAGGGCTCCCAGGGTGCGCTCCCGGTCGCTTACAAACGGGTTGTCCACGCTCTCCCGTGCCATTTCAATCTGCTCTTGTCGCGACTCACCGCGCGCTTTTCCAGCGGCGACGATGCGAAACGCTTGAGCGAGCTCACCGCACACGTCGTCGCGACGCGGCGCCGAGACGTCTACGTCCGCGACCGGCCCAAGGCGCACACAGGCGCCGGTGGCGAGAACCACGCTTACAAGAACGAGCGCGCGAAACATCATCCGTTCGACGCTAGCGCCTATTCCGTGAGGACGAATCCTCTCGCAATGCGCGGTGATTCCGCTTACGAGCCATCGTCTTGCCACACACGTTTCGTAGTCTCACAGCTCCAGAGGGGGGGCGAGGCGTCGCGGAATGGGGGTTCTGCCGCGCTTTGCGTGCTGTACGAGATCGCACAGTGCTCGAGCCGGATCGGTGTTGCGTGACCACCGATCCGGTTCACCCCGCCAACAGCACATATGGCGTAGCTAGGAGATCGCTCCACAGCTTCGCAGTCGCTCAATCGAGGCGTCGTCGTGCCCGAGCTCCCGGAGAACCTCATCCGTGTGCTCGCCCAGCGCAGGCGCCATGAAGCGTACTTCCGAGGGCGTGGCTTCGAAACGGGCGGTCGGTCGGGCCATGCGCATGGGGCCGCCGGCCGGGTGCTCGGCCTCAAACAGGCTGTTTCGATGGAGGATCTGCGGGTCGGTGTGGACCTCACTCAGTCGTCGAACCTTGGCGAAGGGAACTTCCTGAGCGTCGAGGCGGGCGCAAATCTCATCGGTCTTCCACTTCGCGAGTTCGCTGTCGAGGAGTTCGACCACTTCGTCGATTCGCGAAATCCGCGCGACCACCGTCGAGTACTTCGGATCCTCGGCGAGTTCGTCGCGGCCAATCGCCCGGCACATTCCACGCCACTCGTCGTCGGAAACGGTGAGGTACGTGATGCTTCCGTCGAGCGTTCGGGCGACCCGGTAGATGTCGCCCAGCGAGGGCATCGGGCGGACGCCCTCGCCGAGCCAAGTGTGGTTCCACATGCCGTCGGGCCACAAGAACGCGAGGCCGACGTCCATCATCGTGACTTCGAGCGCTTGTCCCCCGGCGCCGCGTTCGCGCGCGTAGAGTGCAGCCGTGATCGCCTGCGCGGCATTCAACGCTGTCGCTTTGTCACAAACGATGTTCTTCACGAGTTCCGGCCGCGCATCGCCGCGCCTGCTCTGCACGTCGACGAAGCCGGTCAAACCCTGGATCACCGGATCGTACACACGGCGGTCCGCATAGGGCCCGTCGGCGCCGAAACCGCTGATCGAAGCGTAGATGATGTCTTCCCGGGCGGCGCGGAGCACGTCGTAGCCGAGCCCCATTCGCTCCATCGCGCCCGGCCGAAAGTTCTGCACGACCACGTCCGCGGTCTTCACGAGATCGATGAGCAGCGAGCGACCGGATTCTTGGTGCGTGTCGATCACAATCGACCGCTTGTTCCGGTTGAGCACCGCGAACATCGCGGCAGCCCCGTTTCGCACGGCGCCCATCTGGCGCGAGATGTCGCCACCCCTGGGCTGTTCGACTTTGATGACGTCCGCGCCCTGGTCCGCGAGGACCTGAACGGCCATCGGGCCGGACACAACATTGGAGAGATCGATGATCCTGACGTCCGAGAGCGGACCGCTCATTGCGCAACTCCTTCACGGTGCCGAAGGGCACCGTAGATCACGGTTTCGAGAAAGCGCTGGACCCGCGCCGGATCTCGTCGCGTGAACATCATTTGAGCGATCATGTTCCCGGATCCCACGACGAGATAGGCGGCCGCTTCGGGATCCACCGTCCGCATGAGTTCCCCGGATGCCTGGCCTTTGCGGATCACTTCGACGAAGGACCGGATGACGCGCGTCTGGAAGTCCTCGTAGAGGGGCCAGATCTCGTCCCGAACGGCGGTACTCCAATCCAGCCACACCTTGATGTGATCGGGGTGGCTCTCCGCGCGATGGGCGAACTCGCGGACGACAGCGAGCAAGGTGTCCGCGGCGCCTTCCTTGCGGGCGACGACATCCTGAATCATTTCGATGAGGAACCGGTCGACCTCGAGCAGGACCTCCCGGACGAGCTCCGCGCGCGTCGGGAAGTAGGAAAAAACCGTCGGCACAGCGACGCCGGCCTCAGCGGCGATGGCCGCGTGGCGAGCCGAGCCGATCCCCTGCCGAGCGAACACGCGAATCGCGCAACCCAGCAGCTGGTCGCGCCTTTCCCCCCGGGGCAGACTCGGTGCCCTTTTTCGGACGAAAGCGGCGTCTTCGCTCATCGCTTGCAGAGTACCCGAGATCGAGTGATAATTTTATCATTCAACCGTGAAGGAAAGCAGCTGATGTGCCCCCGTCCCGGACGCAAGCGCGGTAGCCAGCCGCACTTTCGCTACTTCGAACCCGCCAAGAAGCGCGCGTCGCAGTACGAAGAAGTCACCGTCCACACCCAGTGGGACCCGAAGAACTACGCCGCACAGGGATGGTTCAACCTCGATTCCCAAGGACGGGGAGCTTGGCACGACGATTCGACCGAGCTCCGGTCCGAGAACTGGTGGGGCTACCGGGATCCAGGCCAGGAATGGTTCCGCCCGTTCGTCAATCGGCAGGCGTCGGTCGGCGATTCGATTACACAAGCGGTAGACGGCGCGAAGCGAAGCGGCGTGTTTCACGGCTTCACGCCCAAGTGGATCGAGTTTCTTCGCACTCATTACGCCGCCTACCGTTTCCCCGAGTACGGGCTCTTTCTCTGTCTGAGTCATGCGCAGCGTGAAGCGCTTTCCGACGTCGTCGCGAGTCCCTTGATGTTCCAGGGCCTCGAGAAGGATCGACACGCTCAGGACATCGCCCTCTACGGCATGGAGCTCGAAGACGCCATCCCGGGCTTCAGCGACGCGGACTGCAAAGCCGTTTGGATGGAGTCAACGGAGTGGCAACCGCTGCGCCGCTTCATCGAGGAACTCCTCGCCGCGCGAGACTGGGCAGAAATCAATCTCGCGATCAACCTGATTTACGAGCCCTTGGCCGCGGCACTGTTTGCGCGAGAGCTCGTGCTGCGTTTTGCGCCGCACCACGGCGACTCGGTCACGCCGGTGATCGTCGCCGGCGCCGAGGCCGACCGCGCGGTACGCGCAGAGAGCACCCGGGAGTTTGTTCGCTTCATCGTCGCGCAGGACGAAGGCAACCGAGACATCATCGACGGCTGGCTCGCCAACTGGAGCCCTCGGATGATCGATGCTTGCCGAGCCTTCGAGCCGTTCTTCACCGCTCCTGAGCACCCACCACAATCGTTCACAGAAGCCTTCGCCCGTGTGGTCGATGAGTGGCAAGCGAACCTC
Organism: Myxococcota bacterium; assembly: GCA_965223705.1. Classification (GTDB taxonomy): domain Bacteria; phylum Myxococcota_A; class UBA9160; order UBA9160; family UBA6930; genus UBA6930. The sequence goes on from OZ245015.1 coordinate 3,299,989, forward strand.
GGAGAACTCGGGCTGACCTGCCCGGCGGAGCGCTCATGAGCCCCACCGAGCTCCGCGAGAAGCACACGGTCAGCGCCAAGCTCATGGCGGGCGAAGAAGCGGAAGCCATCGCCGATGCCGTGCTCTCGAGCAACGCAGCCGCCGTCGTCGAGGACCACGGGGCGTACCTCGTGATCGAAGCCGAGCGCGAGCTCGTCTTCGATATGGAAGACATCGCGCTCGAACTCGGCCGCCCGTATGACGTGGCCGCGTTTCAGGTCGTCTTGTCGAGCTACACCGGGGAAGTCGACGTGCAAGATCGACAAGTTCTCATCCGCGAAGCAATGAGCGGTTAGTGCAAAGGGAGTCCGCGCCTTGTCCACATCATTCACGCGTGCCTACGACCGGGTGAAAGCCATTGACTGGGAGCCGACCCACATCTCGCCATCCGACAAGATGACGGAGACGACGCGGTTCCATCTCGAAGGCCTGACGCCGGCGGATCCGTTCAAGACGTCTCTGCGCGAGTACTTCAACATGGAACGCGAAAAGGACAGCCGTCACTACGCGATCCTCGAAGCGGCGAGTCGCCTTCAATCGGGAAGCCCCCATCCGCGTTGGATGGAGAGCATGAAGTTCGGTCTCTCGAACCTGATCGCCATCGAGTATTCCGCCGGCCGGCAGATGGGCCGGATGGTTCGAAGCGTTGCGCCGATGGAGCTCCGGCAGGGCTACATGATGCAAGTGCTCGACGAGATCCGGCACTCGCAACTCGAGATGAACACCTTGCGCCACCACATGAGAACGTGGAGCGATCCGGCGGGCTACGACATCGCGCTTCACGCGTCGGGCAACAGCGTGGGAGCGGGCATTTTCCGCTCGCTGATCGAGGACTTCATGACCGCCGATCCGGTGGAGACCTCGCTCGGGTTCCAGATCTTTATCGAAACGGCGTACACAAACTTCTTTTTCGTCGGGATGTCGACGGCGGCGGCGGCGCACGGCGACAACGCGCTCGCCTCTACCATGTTGACCATCCAATCCGACGAGTCGCGTCACATGGCGAACGGCTGGACCACCCTCGCGACGCTCCTGCAGGACGACCGGAACCTGCCGCTCATTCAACAGGTGCTCGACAAGTGGGCCTGGCGAAGCCATGTGAGTTTCGGCGTCGGCAACGCGCTGTTCGGCGACTATTTTGTGAGAAATCGAACCGAATCGTCGAAAGAGATGGCCTTGCGCTGGGTCTTCGACGAGTTCTACGGCGCGTTCTACCAGAAGCTCGAGCGCTACGGAATCAAGCCGCCGCCGCACCTCGACCGCATGATTTCGGATCTCGACACCATCTCCCACGCAGCGGCGATCTACCTGTTCGGTGCTTGGCCCGCGTTCTACCACCGCTACGACCCGCTGACGCCCGAAGAGATGGACTGGTTTGAGGAGAAGTACCCGGGCTGGTACTCGCACTTCGGCGGATTCTGGGAAGCCTATAACCAGATGACCGATCCCGACAACGCGACTCTCATCTTGAAAGAGCTGGGAGGTCTGCCGAACTTCTGCCAGGTCTGCCAACTGCCCACCGTCTTTCCGCGACCCGATGCGAACACCGGCCGCTCGGTGGAGCACGACGGGAAGACCTACGTCGCCTGCTCCCAAGGCTGCGAAGAGATTTTTCTGAACGATCCACTGCACTACTCGGGATTCAGGAGCTTCTACGATTTGTACAACGGGGAGGATCTGGCCGATGCGATACGCGACCTCGGCTACCTTCGCTCTGATGGAGAGACGTTGATCGCGCAACCGGTGCTCGAGCCCAAGCGCATGTGGACGCTCGAAGACATTCGCCGCTGCCAGTATCAAGTCGAAGCCCCGCCGCTTCCCCCGCCCGCTGTCGCGTCCTAGAGCTCGCGTTGGCACACGAGATTACGCTTCTACCGTTCGGAATCACCTTCGCGTGCGAAGAGGACGAATCGATTCTCGACGCCTCGATTCGCCAAGGCATACAACTTCGCTACGGATGCAAGCACGGAGGCTGCGGGAGCTGTAAAGCCCAGATCGCCGATGGAGAGGTGGACGTCGAAGAAGCTTCGACGTTCGCGTTGATGGACTACGAGCGCGCCCAGGGACTCGCGCTGTTGTGCTCGGCCTATCCACTGTCGGACATCTCGATCGCGCTCGCGGATGACTACGAAGAAGCGGATTTGCATGGCGGAATCCCGGTCGGGGACTTCCGAGCGCAGGTCCGCGACGTGACGGAGTTGACCCACGACATCACGCACTTAGCGCTCACGGTGACGGACCCTTCTCCCATGGAGTTCCGAGCGGGCCAATACGTCGAGATCAACGTGCCGGGAAGCGATGAATGGCGCGCATTTTCCATGGCCAACGCACCGAGCGACGCCGGACAGCTCGACCTCGTCCTCAAGATCCTCCCGGACGGGCTGTTCTCCCAACACGTCGCATCTGCGATCCGCTCGGGCGATCAGCTGGACCTTCGCGGTCCCTTCGGCCAGTTTGTTCTCACGGAGGGCACGGCGCCGATCGTCATGGTCGCCGGTGGCTCCGGCATGGCTCCAATCTGGGCGATGCTCGAACAACTGGTCGCCGAAGGCTCGAAGCGCCCGGTAACGTTCTTCTACGGCGCGCGGTCCGTGCGCGATCTCTTCTGGACGCGCAAAATCGAAGCGCTGGGAGCCGAACTGCCAGAGTTCACCTACGTCCCGGCAATCTCGGATCCGCGTCCGGAAGACGAATGGTCGGGTGAAGTCGGCCTCGTCACCGAGGTTGTCGACCGGCGCTGCGAGAGCTTGCGAGGGAGCGAGGCCTATCTGTGCGGCCCGCCGGCCATGATCGACGCGGCGATCGACGTACTCCGCGGAAAGGGCCTCTTCTCGACGCGAATTCGCTTCGACAAGTTCGTCAGCTCCGAGAGCTGAGTCCGCGGTATGCTCCCGCTATGGACGATCACGCACGCGACGAGTTAGCTCGGGCGACTCGAGAATTCACGGACGCCTTCAACCGAAACGACCTGGATTCGGTGTTGTCGCACTTTGCGCAGCACAAAGCGGTTTACGAGCAATTCGATGGTCGGATCGCGGACGGCCTCGAGGCGATTCGCGACGCGCTCGTGCCCCAGTTCCGGGGTGATTTCGGCGAGATGAAGTTTCTCGAGGAAGATGCGTTTGTCGATCCCGAACAGCGCAAGACACTGATTCGGTGGCGCTGCACCCTCGACACTCGACAGGGCCCCGCGAGCTGGCGTGGGCTCGATATCCTGCACTTCGATGCCGACGGAAAAATCCGCGCGAAGCTGACCTACGCCAAGGCGAAGAAGCTCGCCTTGGAGAACGACCCCGGCTAGAAGAAGACGAACGACCTCACCACGACGTTCTTGCGGCACCGCGCGTCTCCGGGTGCCGTCGGATCGACGCATGCGGAGTGGAAGGACCAGCGCGACACCGAGCCGTCGCGAACCGAGTCGTAGCACTTCAGCATGGAGACCTCGGTGGAAGTCTGCTGCGGAATCCAATACCACTCGTGGTCGGGGCGGTGCGTGAAGCGCGTCGTTTCTCCAACGCGGTCGTCGTAGATGCGATAGTTCGTAATGTAGGGCTGGTCCGCGAACGAAGGCCACGCACACAGCACAAACGGGTACTGCTCCACCGTCTCCATGGGCTTGGCCAAGTTGATCGACATGAACCGGCGCGACATCTTCGCGTCGGCTTCCGCTTCGGTGTAGTGCTGCTCGCGTCCGAAGTTTCGCAGGTTCTTCGTCAGGAGCTCGCGACAGCGGACGCGCCCGCTGTTGTCGTTGAGATCGTTGTGAACGATGTTGGCGTAGAAGTTGTTGACGCCCGGATTCTTATTGTCCTGATCCTCGGTGCGGTCGCCCTCGTAATCCTTGTCGAAGACGTCGTGGTTGTAGACGAGCGCGTCGGTCGCCCCTGGGAAGAACTCGAGGAGCAGCTTCTCCATCTCGGGGTAGAAAACGCGCTCGACTTCCGCGGCGTCGTAAAAGTTCTCGCACTTGGACTCGCAGTGGGCCAAAGAGACACCGAGGCGATCCATGCATTCCGGGCTGCTGGGCGAGAGACCGGGATAGTACGTCGCGATCCTTCGCGCGTCGCGCAGGACTTGCGGGAAATAGAGACAGCGCCGGTCGTTGTCGCGTTCGTCCTTGCGGAGCGCGTGTGCGTCCGCTTCACGGGCCGGATCCCTCCACAAGGCGTTCGACGAAACCACGGAATAGGAAGGTGCCTCGAAGATCGAGTAGCGAAGCGGCAGCACGACGCCGCCCTCCGGCGCGGTCAAGCCACTCTCGCGGATGTAGTCGACGCACTCGGCCCATTTGCGGAAGCCGAGGCCCCATTTCGTCTCGATCGGCCCCGGCGGAGCGCTCTCGATCATGTCGGTGACGGCCTGACCCTCCCCACTGGCGATCTGGTCGAGCGCCGCGCGGGTCGCCGCTTCCGTGCCTGCGTCGCCGCCTCGGTCGAGGGACATGTACGAGAGCCCACCGTTCGCCGCGATGGGCGGTGGCTGCCCTTCCGTGAGCTCGAGGGTCGGTACGAATGCCGAGGCTTCTTCGGCGTGATCCATGAGCGGGTCTCCGATCGGGTGCCCTACATCGTGACACAATCGGCGCGGATCGGCCTATCGGGGGCGGGATTGCAGCGCGAGCCCTCGGGCTAGTTCGCGGCACCCGTGCGAAACGCCTGTGCGGAGAGCCCCTGGGCAGTTCCTCCCGCGTAGTGTGCATAACGCGGAATGAAGTACGCGAGATCGTGACAGGTCTCGGCGACGGCGGGCCGTTCCGCCACGACCGCGAGCCAGCGGCGCAAGCGGGCACAGTCCCCGGGAATCCGTAGGCCACGGTAGTGCTCGAAAACAGGGACGCGCTCGAAGAACGGAAAGAAGGCCGCGTCGACCAAGCTCATCTGCGGGCCCAGCCAGTACGGTCCGTCGCCCTGAAGCGCCTCGAGGCGCCCCTCGAGAAATCGCATCCCGTCCTCGACCTCACCGCGCAGCTCCGCCTGCTCCGCGGGCTCTTGCGAGAAGAGCATGCGATAGAGCACCGGCAAGAACACGTTGTCCAAATGTCGGATCTCGCCCCGCATGACGGCCAGTCCACGCTCATCGCCCGGGCGCAGCGCCTCGCCGGGAAAGCTGCCGTCCAGGTATTCGTTCACGATCGCGGATTCCCACAAGACGAAGTCGCCGTGGCGGATGACAGGAACGCGGCCCGTCGGCGTGAGCTCGATCAGCCAGTCCGGCTTGTCGTCGAGATCGATCTCGACTTGCTCGTGGGCGATCCCCTTCTCTCCCAGGACAATGCGTGTTCGTTGCGCGTAGGGACAGACTTCTGCGGTGTAGAGGGTGAGGCTCATCGCGAGGCAGTTTAGCCGAGTTGGATTCCCAGAGACGGTCGGGAGCCGATTCCCTACAATGGCGTGCGACCCATCAAACGGAGCTCATCGTGAACATACCCACGACGCCCGCGCAGTTCGCGGATACGTACGACACCGACAAGCTCGACTGGATTCGCGTTACGGGGACACCCCGTTTCACGTATCCCATCGACTACTGGGTCGCGGTGCTCGGCGTTGACGAGGCAGCGGGACGGATCGACTTCCTCTCGCGCTGGGAGCCCGACTCCTATTGTCACTACCACCGCCACTTGGGAGAGACATCGCTTCTCGTCCTCGAGGGCGAACATCACGTCGTCGAGACGACCGAGACCGAGACCATTCACAAGACGCGGCGACCGGGATTCTTCACCACGAACCCCGGCGGTGACTTGCATATGGAGTACGGCGGCCCCGACGGCACCCTGGTCTATTTCAGCTGCCTCGCCGTAGATGGCAAGGTGTTCGACGTCGTCGGGGACAACGACCGGATTCTCAAGACCGCGACCGTCGAAGACTTTACGTCCGGAAAAATCGCCTAACCGACTACCGAAAGACCGTTCGAAGCGTCAGGTTGATCCGCGGGCGGGCGATGCGCTTTCGCTTCGGCAACTGATGGGCCCACCGCGTCTGTGATCCCCGCCCCATGAGCAGAAGAGAACCGTGGCGGAGAGCGCACTTCACGTGGGGAAGCTCGCGCCGGTAACGGTGCCTGAGCACGAAATCGCGGGTCTCTCCAAAACTCACCGAGCCGATGATCGGGTCTTCCCCGAACTCCTTCTCGTCGTCACTGTGCCAGCCGACGCTGTCGTTCCCGTCGCGATACAGCGTGACCAACACGCCGTTGAACGAAACCCCCGTGAGCTTCCGCACGCGCTCCCGAATGGCATTGAGGGGGTCGGTCATGGCAAGGGGCTCGACCTGCAGACCCGAGTAGCAAAGCGTCAGGCCCTCCTCCGCATACCAGGCTTGAAGGCGAGGAATCGGCACAAGTTTTCCGTGAATCCGGATCCGATCGCTGCGCCAGGGAGTCTCGGCGCGGAGCGACTCAAAAAATCGATCGGACTCCGCCGCGGAGAACGCGCGTGGGTAGTAATCCAACTCGGCGTCAGCCAGACCGATCGACTGTTTCTGTGCGGAAGCAGCCCCCACCGCGAACAGCGATTGCTGAGTCAACGCGCCGTGCCGTCAGCCCAGCTGGAACCCGGCGTAGCCCGAGGCGGCGACTTCGTCACACTTCTCTCGGTAGACCGCCATACCTCCGATGTACGGCATGAAGATACGCGGCTTGCCAGGGACATTCGCGCCGACGTACCAAGACGCCGCCTCGGGAAAGAGCGTCGCGTCGGCGACTTGGTTGACGTGATCCACCCAGGATTGCTCGGCGTCGGGGAGTGCCTCGATGACATCGTGCCGGTGATCTCTCAGGTAGACCAAACAGTCCGCGATCCATTCGACGTGCTGCTCGATCGACAGAATCATGTTCGACATGACCGAAGGGCTCCCCGGTCCCGTGATCATGAACAGATTCGGGAATCCCTCCACGGCGAGCCCGAGATAGGTGCGCGGGCCCTCGCTCCATTTTTCCTTCAGGGGGCGCCCGCCCTTGCCGCGGAGGTCGACGTTCTCCACGGCACCCGTCATCGCGTCGAAACCCGTCGCCAGCACGATCGCATCGTAAGGATGCTCCGCCTCGGACGTCTGCACGCCATCCTCGGTGATGCGCTGGATCGGCGTCTTGCGAAGGTCGACGAGCTTTACGTGGGATTGGTTGAATGTCGCGTAGTAGTCGGTGTCGAGGCAGATTCTTTTCGTGCCGATCGGGAAACTCGTCGGACACAGCAGTTCCGCCGTCTCGGGATCGTGCACGACCTCACGAATCTTTCCCCGCACGAAATCCGCAGCCGTCGCGTTCGCAGCCTTGTCGATGAGCAGATCGTTGAACTGCTGCATCACCGCCACGATTTCGCCCCGTTCCCAAGCCGCCTGGTATTTGCGCTCGCGTTCGGCGGCGTCGACCTCGAACGCACCCGTATCGAGCGGGGCATCGGGCACGCCGAACGAGGAATGGCGCGAACGGTGACGATGTTCGGGGTAGCGCGCTTTCCAAGCCTCGCGCTCGTCTTCCGCAAGTTCGCGGTTATAGGCCGGGAGACTGAAAGCCGGCGTGCGTTGGTAGACGGTGAGTTCGGACGCTTGCTTCGCGATCAGGGGAATCGATTGAATCGCCGAGGAACCGGTGCCGACGACACCGACGCGCATCCCGCTGAAATCGACGCCTTCCTCGGGCCAGCGAGCGGTGTGGTAGACCTCTCCTTCGAAGCTCTCGAGGCCCTCGATATCGACTTCTTTCGGCACGGAGAGGCAGCCCGTCGCGAACACGCAATACGCCGCTTCGAACGCCTCGCCCGCTTCGGTCCGAATCCGCCAGCACGTGTTCTCCTCGTCGAAGTGAGCCGATGAGACCCGCGTATCGAATTGGATATCGCGCCGAAGGTCGTAACGGTCGGCGACGTGATTCGCATAGCGGAGGATTTCCGCCTGGGGCGCGTATTTCTCACTCCAGTTCCATTCGCGCTGGAGCTCTTCGTCGAAGGAGAAGCAGTAGTCCATACTTTGGACGTCGCAGCGCGCGCCCGGATAGCGGTTCCAGTACCAAGTACCGCCCACGCCGGAGCCCGCCTCGAGCACTCGGACGGAAAAGCCCAGCCCCCGGAACTTGTAGAGCGAGTACATCCCCGCAAAACCCGCTCCGACCACAATGACGTCGTACTGCATTCCCTGTCTCCTCCGGCCCGAAAGGCCCCGCTAGTTTACCCGGCCTCTCCCGACCCCTCGAGTCTGGTAGAATGCTCGGCGCCAATCACCCAAGCCCCGAGGTCCAAGATGACTACCGTCCCTTTCAGCCTCTATGACCAGGAAATCAGCTGGCAACCCTTCGCCGGGATCGAAAATCTCGAGCTCTCTCTGTGCGACGTCGATCCCAGGCGCGGTATCGTGGACCTGGTGGTGCGCTTTGCACCGAACAAGACGGTGACGATGCACAATCATCTCGCCCCGACCAATATGTTCATCATTCAAGGGGAGCTTCGGATGTACGAGCCCGACGGCTCGGTACGCGAAGCCCGTAGTGCTGGACACTACTTCCCGGGTACCACGAACGATGTCCACAGCGAGGGGGGCGGCCCCGATGGCGCCGTCGTCTTCTACAGCGTTCGCTCCGACGGAAACGCCGCACTGTTCGAGGTGATGAACGACGATCAGACCGTCGCCGCGACCGTGACGATGGACGACGTCATGGCTCTTTGGGAAGCCCAGCAGGCCGCTGCCTAGGGTTCTTTAGGGTCCCCTGCGGCGGGCTACACTCCGGCGCGATGAAATTCCACGTAATCGTCTACTGCACGATGGGCACCCGCGCCGAAATTGAACTCGGCATGGCGGGTAAGCGCCCCGAACTCTACCAGCGCATGCTCCGCAATTTGCGCGAATACATCGAGATCTGTGATGAAGGGGGCTTCGAAGGCTTCGGGCACCCCGAACATCACCTGCAGATCGAGGGCATGGAGGCGACGGGAAGCCCAGGCATCCTCAGCATGTTCATCGGCCAGCACGCGAAGCGGATGAAGGTCGACATCCTCGGTTACGTCATGAGCACCCACAATCCGCTGCGGGTCGCCGAGGACGTCGCGATGATGGACCACATGTTGGAAGGCCGGCTCAACGTCGCCTTTGTTCGCGGCTACCAAGCGCGTTGGGTGCAGAACTACGCCACGCGCGCCGAGTTTCACCCGGTCGGCCCGTGGAACAAGCAGAGCGAAGACGACCGCCGCAATCGGCGGGCTTTCGAGGAAGCGGTCGCAATCGTTAAACGCGCCTGGACCGAGGACACCTTCTCTCACCGCGGTGAGTTCTGGACGATTCCGCCGGAGGGAGCGAAGAACCCGCATCCCATGGATGCGTACACCCGCTATGGAGCCGGGGTCGACGATGCGATGCAGATCCACGAAGTCGGCATCGCGCCCCGGCCGTTCCAGTCACCGCACCCGCCGCTCTATGCGGGCTTTACACACAGTACGGAGTCGGTCCGTTTCTGGGGACGCGAAGGCGGAAAGCCGATCGTGATTCTGCTGAACGAAGAACTCTGCGCGAAGCTACGCGACGCGCTCCGCGAAGAAGCGGAGAAGGCGGATCGCTGTGTGACGCCCGGAACGGAGTTGGCGCTCGGCGGCCAGCTCGTGCTGGCGCGCAGCGACGCCGAAGCGCGTGCGATTCAGAACGACACGGACTGGTTCTGGAGCCAGTGGGGCGTGCCGTTCGGCTTGGGCACGCCGGAGTACATCATCGGAGACGCCGACACGATTTCCCGGCAAATCGAGCGCGCCGAGAAGATCGGGACCGACGAGATGTTTTTCCTGTTGGGCGATGGGCTCCTCGACCACGACATTGTGAAGCGTACGCTTGAAACGTTCTCGGAGAGGGTCCTTCCGCGTTTCTCGTAGCGATTCGCTACACGCTAAGATCTCGCCATGTCTGTGCTCCCCGGAATCGTCGGCGTCTCGCGTCCAAACTTTCTGACGCTGTCCGTCATGCTCATCGCTTCGGCGACGGCTGCCGCACGCTGTGCGGGTCCGTGGTCGCTGGGCTCCGCTTTGCTGGCGCTCATCGGTTTGGTGGCGCTTCACGCCGCCGTCGATGCCATCAACGAAGGCGCGGATGCGATCTCGGGTATTGACGATCGAACGGTGCGCACCCCGTTTAGCGGGGGCACCGGAACGATTCAGGCCGGGACGATCAGCGCGCGAGGCGCCTACCTGTGGGGCTTCGTCTGTTGCGCCATCGGCGCGGGAATTGGTGTCTGGTTCTTGCTGCGGGTCGGCGTTGCCCTACTCCCGATCTTGGCGCTCGGCGCGGTCTCGGTCCTCGCCTATACACACCTCTTGCTGCGAGTCGGCTTGGGTGAAGTCTTTGCTGGCCTGGGTCTTGGTGCACTTCCGGTACTCGGCGCGAGCATGATCCAATCCGGGGTCATCCCACAGGAAGCCGCTGCGATCGCGGTTCCGTCTTTCTTCATGACGTTCAACTTGCTGCTGCTCGCGGAGTTCCCCGACACCGAGGCCGATGCTTTCGGCGGCCGGCGGCACCTCGTCATCCTGTTGGGTCGGCGCTATGCCGCGTGGGTCTACGCCGCTGCAGGTCTCGCTGCGCCCCTTTCGATTGCGGCGAGCGTCGCGATGGGATGGCTCCCGGCGGTTTGCTTGCTCGCGTGTCTCCCGACGCTGTTTCTAGTCCCTGCGTTTCGCTGGGCGTTTCTCGAGCCGGAACACCCGACTCCGATTGCCGCCCTCACGGGCAACGTCATCTGGAATCTCTCAACTCACGCCGTACTCGCCGGTACGCTTTTTTGGGCGTGTTCCTAGGAGGTAAGGAATCACATGGACCATGACCGTGAGATCCGCGAAATGTTCGCTTGTCTCGACCGAGACGGTGTGCCGGGCCTGTTCCCCTATCTCACCGAAGACGTGCTGTTTCGCTTCGCCGGCTACCCGGAAGGTCGGGGAAGAGAGACTTTCGCGACCGTCTGGGAGCAGATGTCGCCCAAGATTCGGACCCTGGAACACGCGATCGCCGAGACCATTCGATCGGGAGACACCATCTATTGCCACGGTACGGTGACGTACCACCTGTTCGATGCCGACCCCATCTGTGTGCCCTTCGCGAACCGGTTCTGCCTGGCGGGCGATCTCATCAGCGAATATCACATCTACGTCGATGCATCGCCGGTGTTCGGAGCGGCCCCTCCTCCCGAGAGCTAGGCCCGCTACGCGTCGATCAACCAGTCGCGAAGCAGCGCGTTCGTGTGCTCGACTTCCTCCTCCATGAACCAGTGAGAGCCGCGCGGGAGGCAGACGCTCCGTCCGCCGGACTTTTCCACGATTTCGAGCCAACGGTCGGTGTGAAACATCAGCGGTTTCTTGCCGCCGTACAGGTACAGCACCCGACACGTCGGCGTGTACGCGCCCAACAGGCGAGAGCGCATCTTCGGCAGCAAGGTCGAACGCCAAAAATAGAAATACGGGTAGTTGCACCGCGACCGAACGCTGTCGGCTTGACGGGCAGGGACGTTCAGTAGACGAGCGAGGAGCCGGGTCAACCCGGTGCCGACCGCTGGGATCGCGCCACCGATCAGCCAGAAGCTCGCCAACGCCCACTGGTAGCTGACGAACAGGGCAGCATCCCGGAAAGTCGACGGTTCAAAGTGACCCCCGACGTCCATCGCCACCATCGTTCGAACGCGCTCGGGATACTTCTGCTCGTAGAGGTAGCCGATGTATGCCCCCCAATCGTGGGTCACGAGTGTGATCGGCTCTGTCGTCACCGTCGCGAGGGTGGCGTGAAGTCGCGCAATCAGGTCCGGAAAGTCGCAACCGCCGGATTCGATCGGGGCGCCCCCGAAGTTTGGAAAGGTCGGAACGATACAACGGTACCGATCCCGCAGCGCCGCTACCTGGTTTCTCCACAACGAAGCGTCATCCGGCCACCCATGCAGGAAGACCAGAACGGGCGCGTCCTCAGGCCCTTCCGTGCAGTAAGTGAGATCGCCGCTCTCGTTGATACTCATCGCAAGCTCCTGCTGAGAAGTTACAGAAGTGAAGCCCACGACGCGGAACTTCGCACACCGAGCTATGACATACTGCGGGCAGACGCCACGGAGGAAGCATGCCCTCGATCGAACCGACCGCCGAACAACTGCGCGCTTTTGCCGAGTCTCCGGACATCGGCCCTATCGTGATGGTGAACCTGCTCCGATACGACGGGGAGCACGGCCGCGTGCGCTACGGCGAATACGCCACGGCGGTGACGCCGCTGATTCGCGAGACCGGAGGGCGGATCGTCTACCGCGGCGATGCGGGCCCCGACGTGATCGGCGAAGACGGGTGGGATGAAGTCATCCTCGTCGAATACCCCGATCGAAAACGGTTCCTCGGCATGCTGCAGAGCGAGGCTTACCAGTCGATCGCTCACCTTCGAAGCGAGGGACTCAAGGACTCACGCCTCTTTCAGACGTTGCCGACGCTCTCGTCCTAGGGGCGATCGAAGTCGCCCCAGGTGGCGCGCCAGAGAGATCTTGCGACCTCTCCCACACGGATATTCCTTCTGCGGCCATACCGGACGATCGGGCCTGCGCGGCGACCCTCGGCGTCGTATACCGCGCGGATGCCCCAGATCCCTTCGCTCGGCCGGTTGTTGGGCCAGCCATAGCGAAGATCGTCGACTTCGACTGTCGCGTAGGGGCCATCCAGCCGGACTCGCCACGTGATCTCCTCCATGGCGAACCAGACGAACGTGCGCCCCTCCCAAGTCGCGAGGAGGTCGTCGACGCGCGCGTCCGCAGGAGGGTTCGCGAAGGCGCTTGACGAAGGCTCGCCGCGACGCCACATGGTGTAGAGACCAACGCGCGTTTCGTCCGGTGTCCGAGCGACGAACCGCCGGAGCCACGGTTGCAGAAGTGTCGGATAGACCCGGATCTCGAGCGGCGCGGCGTCAGTCGCGAGCGTCTCGCGCAGATCGTTTCCAGCGACGTGATTGAGGAGAACCCCGTATCCCAGATAAGCGGTCGAAACCCCGAGCGCTAGTGCGGCGGCCAGTCGCCTCTTGCGAACAGACCACCACCCCCCCGCAACGCCCAGGACGAGACACGCGGTGTAGATCGGATCGATGATTCCGATGCCATTCCACGCGAAGCGTTCGCGGGAAAACGGCGCGAAGAGCTGCGTGCCGTAGGGCGTAAACGCGTCGAGAAGCGGATGGGTAAAGAGCGCGAGGACAGCGAGTCCAATCCACGCGAGGCGATGTTCCGGCGCACCGTCCCGCCAGCGCCAAAGCAGCCATCCGATTGCAGAACCGACAACGGGACCGAACCAGAGACTGTGGGTACTTCCCCGGTGATAGACCATTTCGCCGAAGCCGCCGTGCAGCGACGCGGCCAGGATGTCGAGATCGGGGAGAAGCCCGATAAGCGCGCCCCAGCCGACGGCGCGGTATCCCAAGCGATGCGCGAAGCCGACCTGCCCCACGGCGGCGCCCAACAAAGCCTGGGTAACGGGTTCCACGACCGCGGAAACTACTTGATCAGCTGGACACTCGCATTGCGCAGCCGGGTGGCAAGCTTCTACCGACGGCGTAAGGTTTGCCGACGGTGTCTGGAAGTGATCGTCCGAACGTGTTCTGGTTTCGCAGAGACTTGCGTCTCGCGGATCACCCGGCCCTCGCGGCCGCAGCGGCCCTCGGCCCCGTTCTTCCCGTGTTCGTCGTCGATGACGCGCTATGGAAACCGGCCGGAGCGAATCGCCGCTCCTTCCTCGTCGATTCCCTCGCGTCCTTGCGTGACGCGAGCCAGGGCGCGCTCGAGGTGCTCGCGGGGAACCCGGAGGACGTCCTTCCCGACCGCGCTCAGGCGATCGGTGCCCCGTTCGTCTTCGCGACGGAAGACTTCGGGCCCTACGGCCGCAGCCGCGACGAGCGCGTGGCGAAAGCGTTAGACGATCGAGGCATTGAGCTTCACCTCCTCGACTCGCCGTATGCGGTACGCCCGGGCTCGATTCGCAGTGGAAGTGGGACCTCGTACAAGGTCTTCACGCCCTTCTTCCGCGCCTGGAAAGCCCACGGCTGGGAAGCCCCGATCGAGGCTCCGTCGATTTCGTGGCACCGCACCGGGTCGGCGCGATGGGAGCTTCCGGACGCGCGCGCCGATTCCGCCTCACTTCCCGACGCGGGCGAAGAGGCCGCGGCAGAGGCGGCGAGCCGGTTTCTCGCCGAAAGCGTCGAGCGTTACGACGAGACTCGAGACCAACCCGGCCGGGATGCCACATCGCGCCTGTCGCCCTATCTCAAATGGGGTGCACTGCACCCGCGCCAACTGCTCCACGAGCTCGGCGATTCTCCCGGAGAGGAGACTTTCCGCAGTGAACTCTGTTGGCGGGAATTCTATGCCGAAGTGCTTTACGCGCGACCCGATTCGGCCCGGAAGGCCTACGTCGCGAAGATGAGTCGAATGGAGACCGACACAGGCCCCGAGGCGGACGAAAAGTTCGATGCGTGGTGTGCCGGTCAGACCGGCTACCCGATTGTCGACGCCGGCATGCGGCAGCTCGCTGCCGAAGGGTGGATGCACAATCGCGTGCGGATGATCGCGGCGAGCTTCCTCTTGAAGGATCTCCACATCGACTGGACCCGAGGAGCTCGGCACTTTATGAACCTCCTCGTCGATGGAGACCTCGCATCGAATCAGCACGGGTGGCAGTGGGTCGCCGGGACGGGCACCGACGCCGCGCCCTACTTTCGCGTCTTCAATCCCGTATCTCAAAGCAAGAAGTTCGATCCGGAAGGCGAGTATTTGCGACGCTTCATACCGGAGATCGCACATCTCTCGGACCGATCGATCCACGCGCCGTGGACCGAAAAAGCAGGAGCGCCGGCGGGCTACCCCGCACCGATTGTCGACCATGCAGCAGAGCGACGCGAGGCTCTCGCCCGGTACGACCGGCTCAAGTCCGGTTGATTCGTAGAATCCGCATGAGTTCCCGCTTCGCTTCCGCCACCGACTTCGACGCGATCCTGTCCACGATCAACGATGCGGCCATCTCGTATCGCGGCGTCATTCCGGACGACTGTTGGCACGATCCGTACATGCCGGAAGACGAGCTGCGTCGCGAAATCGATTCCGGTGTGGTGTTCCGCGTCTTCGATCACGGGAACGGCATCGCCGGCGTCATGGGACTCCAAGACGTCGACGACGTCGTGCTCATTCGCCATGCCTACGTGAGGAGTCGCGCGCAGAGCGGCGGGATTGGCGCTGCTCTCCTAGCGGAATGGCGGCTTTCTACCGAAAAACCCATGCTGATCGGAACCTGGGCGGCGGCGCACCGCGCGGTAAAGTTCTACCGGCGTCACGGGTTCGAGCTCGTCGATCGGGATGAGAAAGACCGGCTGCTGCGCCGTTACTGGACGGTGCCAGAGCGCCAGATCGACACGTCGGTCGTGCTGGCCGACGAGCGCTGGCGAGAACTCTCGAACCATCGTCGAAAGCTACGATGAGCCGATCCATACGGACGTTTGCATAGGTATCGAGAGGGCCGGGATGCCTCGCGTCGAAAGCGGGATTACGCGATCGCGCAGGGGGTCCCTAGACCACGACGGTGCTCATCTGCCGCAGGAAGCGCCTGGCCTTGGGGTCGAAGCGATCCCGCGCGTGAAGCACTCCGAAGGAATCGAACAACACCATGTCGCCCGCACGCCACCGATGCGAGTAGATAAATTCGGCCCGTTCTTGGTGCTCGAACAGGGTATGGAGGAGCTCGTCGCTCTCGGCCTCCGCTAGCCCTTCGATGCGCGACGTCATGCCCCGACTCACGTAGAGCACGTCTCGACCGGATTCGGGATGGCGGCGCACCATGGGATGCACTTGAGTCCAGTTGCCCCGTTGGCGACGCCCTTCGCGGCGGTGGCGCTCACGCTTCTTGTGGAGTTCCGCGCCGAGAAACTCCTGATCCTCCTGGGGGACGCTGCCGTCGATGTCATGAAATGCTTTGAGCTCGCGAACGCGTGCAGCCAACGCCGCCGGCAGACTCTCGAGAGCCGCGTAGGAATCACAGAAATGCGTGTCGCACGGAGCTTCGGGAATCACGAGCGCCTGGAGAAAGGTCTCCTTCGCAGTTTGCTCGAGATAGGAGTAGTCGTGGTGCCAACTGAGAGCGACCGAACTCGCGGTGCCGACCGGCTCGCCCCGCTCGTTCTGCTCGTTGGTAATCGGAATGATTTCTGGATGCGTTGAAACATCGCCGAAGATCTCCGCGCCCGGCGCGAGCCGCCCGAATGCTCGGCCGAAGCGCACGAACTCCTCCGCGCTCGGCGTTGCCTGCCCCCGGAAAACCAGCACCAGATGTCGACGCAGTGCCCGCATCAGCAATTGCTTGGCGTCGGCGTCGAGAAATTCACCCGGTTCGAAGCCCTCGACACAGGCCCCTAGAGCTTCAGAAAGGGGATGGACTTCGAGGTTCATCGCCGATCCCTCCACACGCTAAGACTTCTTGATGAAACTCACGAGCCCGCAGACGTCACCGGCGTCAGTGCGCGCGAGAGGCCCATCGGAGTAACTCGCATTGATGATGGTTCCGTCGCCCCTCATCACAAACTCGGTGGGTTGTACGATCTGGCGTCGCTCTTCCCACCACGACCCGAGTTTCTCCCCGATCTCGCGACTGACACCCTGAGCGACCGGAAAAGACACCTCCCCGGCGACGTCTTCCGCGTGGTCACCCGTGTCGACACTCCCAGCAAAGACGCTGATACCGAGCGCTTCGAGCTCGTCCTTCTTTTGTTCGAATGCGACCAACTGCCGCCGACAAAACGGTCACCAGTGGCCGCGATACAAGAGCAGAACAGCGAAATCGGACTGGATGTCGTCCGGAAGCGTCAGCGAGCCACCGCCGACCAGGCCGAGTTCGATCTGCGGGAGCTTCTCACCCGCGCGTAGTTTCTCGCCCATTCTCGATTCCCTCCCTAGCGGTAGTGGAGGATACGGTAAGCGTCGAGCTCCATCCGCTTGCCGGGGGGCACGACGACGGTCGTCATCGGATCGCGGATGATGGCCGGGCCCTCGACGGTATTCCCCGCTGCCAGCTCTTGCATCTCGTAAACGCGGAACGGTGTAAAGGCGCCGCGGTGATAGACCTCTCGGGTCCCGACGTAAGCCGAGTCTTTCGGCGTCGCGCCCTCGAGCGGAAGCTCGCGTAGGATCGGCTGCGGCTTCGGAGCGATGGCTTCGAGATGAATCGCGGTGAGCGAATAGCCGGCGTCCGGAAAGCGCGCGCCTTCGGGGTAGAGCTTGCGATACATCGTCTCGAACGCTGCAATCATCCGGTCGATGTCAGCTCGACTCTTCATCTCGCCAAAATCGAGCCGCGTCTCAAAGCTCTCCAACTGCCCGATATAGCGCGCCGAGACGCCGTAGCGGAACGTGACCTTCGAGGTATCCACCTCCTCTCGTGCCATCTCCTCCCGCGCTTCATCCTCGAGCTCACGCCAAGTCCCATCGATTTCCCGAGCCGCCGCGGCACTCGCTTCGTCGCTCATCCCGTTTGGCAACAACATGCGAGAACCGCGGTCGTAGCGATGCATGTACTCGGCGCACGCCGCGCCGAAGGCGGAGAAACCCGCCGCCCAGGGCAACGTGATGACATCGGCGAAGTCGATGCCCTCGGCGAACCCCCACATGTGCACCGGGCCGGCGCCCCCGTAGTAGAGCATCGTAAACTCTCGTGTGTCGTAGCCCTTCGATGCGACCATGGTCCGCAGCAGGTCTCCCATCTCGGCGTTCACGATGTCGAGGACACCGGCACCGGCTTGGTACACGTCGAGATCGAGAGGTTTGGCGACGCATTCTTCGAGAGCGGCGAGCGCGCGCTCCCGGTCGAGCTTCACGTGGCCGCCGAGAAAATAATCGGGATCGACATACCCGAGCGCGACGTTGATATCGGTGACAGTCAGTCGGTCGAACTCGTAGCAAATGCCGACCTTGGCTCCGGCACTGTCGGGGCCGACATGCAGGCGCTTGTATTCGTCCACGGAAACCACGGAACCCGCCCCGCTTCCGACGGAGTCGATCTCCACCATCGGCAGCGCCAGACGGTGTCCCGCGATGTCCGCGCTTTTCGTAATGCCCATTCTTCGATCGATGAGCAGACCCACATCGAAACTCGTTCCACCCATGTCGGCGGTTACGAGATTGTCGAGCTCGAGCTTCTCGGCGATGAACTGAGCGCCGATCAGACCGCCGATGGGTCCGGAAATCATTGTCTCGTAGAGACGCGGGTATTCCATATTGACCGCGCCACCGTACGATAACAGCGTCAACAGTCGCCCGGCGTAGCCGCGCCCCTTCGCCTCGGTTTCGACACTGAGAAGCGACTCGCGTACCTGTTCTGCAGCGAAACACTGAAACAGAAGACTCTTGAGTCGGTTGTTCTCTTTGGCGACCGGAGCCACGTCCGCGGAACAAACAACGGGAAGCGATCGGCCGCTCTCGGCCAGAACTTCTTCAACGATCTCTTTCGCGCGGTGTTCGTGTTCGGGGTTGACAAAGGAATAGACGAAGAGGATTCCGATCACCTCGACCCCGCGTTCGATGAGAGTCCTCGCCCCCTCGCGAACGTGCTCTTCGTTGAGCGGGATGAGCGCGTGGCCCGCCGGGAGATGGATGTTTCCCTGATAACAACCCCCGCCGATGCGCTCGGAAACCCCGACGACATCGCCCGGGTCGACGAGCGGCACGGTGTGGCGATGCAGCTGCTGATGAAGCGCTTCCGCTTGGCTCTGACCCAAGTAGGTCAAGCCTCCCTCCATCACCGTGATGTCCTCGAAGCCGCGGGTCACTAGAAGACCGACGCGTCGCCCCTGCCCCGTGAGCACGGTGTTGAGCATCCCCGTACCGCAGTAGATGTCCGCACCGCAGGCGGCATGAACCGCTTCGGAACTCATTCCGATCGATTGCGCCGCATCAGCTACGGAATCCCGGTAACTGCGGGGCTCGTCATCTTTCCGCGTAATCGACTTGCCGACCGTAAAACTGCCGTCCGGCAGTACGAGAATGGCGTCGGTCATGGTACCGCCCGCGTCCAGGGCGAGGATGTACTTCCGGTCGGGCATAGAGGGGGCGCCTCGGCTTGATTGTGGGAAGGGGCTTACCGGCGCTCGGCCCAAGCGCGGGTCTGTTCCGCGCTCGCGTCCCGGTACCAATCCGGGGATTCATCGGGGAGCGGCTCGCCCAAATATTCGCGATAGAAAAGGTCGAGGTCGGGCAACATCTCGAACACCACCGGATAACCGGGCGCCACCACCTCTACCGCGAGTTGTGTAACACAGTCGGGGCAGAAGAATTCGCGGATCTCTTGCCAGCCCGCTTCGGGCACCGCGGGCGCGGGGTCGTAGACCGCGCTCATCTCTTCCGTCGTTCGGCGCGTCCGGACGCGACACCCGAGCTTCCAGTTCTTGCGATAGTCGCCGAAGGAGTGACCGCACTCGCACTTCGTGACGCGCTGGCCCGCGTCGTCTCGCACGATGTAGAGCTTGTCGGCGAGTCGCAGGAGGATCGTGTCCTCCCAGGAGACGCGCTCTTGCAGTACCTCGAGGTACTTCCAAAAGCGGTCGCGATCCTTACGCTCCATCTTGAGGAGTCGGTTGGCGTCCTGCGGGTCGATGGTGCCGTCGACCAGCTGCTTCACCAGGCCCTTGTCGACTTCTTGATCGGCCACTACGCGTCACCCACGGGCTCGAACGCGAAGTCGTCGTCCACCTGCCAAAAGCCGCGGAACTCGCGATCGAACTTGTCGAAGGACAAGCTCTGCTCGTACATCTCGTGAACTTCGGGCACGAAATTCTTCGCGATAACGCGCTGACGCTCTTCGGCCCACCACTCGTCGGCAGGCCGCGACTCGGCCAGGCGCTCGTCGCGGAGCCTCGCGCGCTCTTCCCGCGTCGCCTTCGCGTCGAGCTGCCACGCACCCTTTTCGTCCCGACGCGCGACGACGCCGTGCATCGCGCGCACGAACTCGTACTTCGGGGTCATCCCCTCGTTCAAGTCTTGGATCACCGATGCGGGATCGCGCTCCAGCGGATCGCCCCATCCCCCGGCGGCGCCGGCGGCGTCGACGAAAAGATCGTTGTCCTTGAGCGCGAGCTCCGGGCAATCGGTCTTCCAGATTTCGAGGTTCCCCACCTCCAGGCGCCCGTCGTCGACCATCTCCAGCAGATCTCGCGCGTCGCGGGGAGTCTCGCCACTCTCGAGCAGCGTGCCCAAGTTCGTGTCTCGGGCTGAGATCATGAAACAGCCCGGCGCGGGGTACGCGCCGCTCATACCGAGGCCCACTGCCGCGGTGCAAGACAGCCCGCCGTTCGGCCGGGTGAGCGCGATATGGCGCCCCGGCTCGACGCACCAGTGGACGGCCGAATTGCCCGGGCCGCCCCGGTACTTCCCGTACCCGAAGTAGCCCTTGAGAAGCTTGCGACCCAGGTAAAAGAGCGGCGGAATCGTGCTCTCGAACTCTTCGGCATCACCGATGGTCGCGAGCTGCGACCAGGCTGCCCAGACGAGCGGCTCGCCGTCGCGGTAACAGAACGCTCCCCGCCCCGTGCCGCCCAACCACTCGAAGTTGGTAAAGCCGTAGGCCGTGCCGTCTGCGGCGGTGCCGGCGCCCTGAAACGCGCCCCAGCAACCGTCGACGGTGAACGCCTCCTCGAGGTAGCCGCGGGAGAACATCGCCCGGGAGACCGCGCCGAACCCGATGCTGTTGATCGACACGGTCTGGGCCCAGAGGTTCGCGTTGCTCGCAAATTCATTGTCGGGGTTGTAGATACTGCCCTTCGGATAGTGGCGCTTGATCGCCAGGTCGATCCCGCCCGTCACTTTCGTGTTATGTGAGAACGAGTTGATCATGCCGAGGAACACCGCGCAGTCGACACCACCGGGGGTGGCGTTGTAGGAGTGGTAGCCCCAGCGCGAGCTGCCTTCGGTGTCGAGCAGCAGGCCATCCTGCCCCGGCTCGACCGAACCGCGCACGTGAATCAGCGTGTTCTTGTTCGCGTGGGACCAGACATTCTGCAGGCCTTCGTATTTCACCAACCGGAAAGCACAACCGTTGTAGGTCCCCGGTACGGTGGTCTCGCGAATGTTGTCGACGACGCGCCGGCGGCTCTCTTCGACGATCTCACGAATCGCGCGCTTGTAGTAGTCGAGCCCGAACTCTTCGATGAGCTTGTGGGTCGCCTCGTGGATCATGGTGCAGCCCGCAAGGCGCATCTTGTCGTCCAAGATGTTCATCGTGGCGGCGCGGGTGCGCCGCTCCCACAACGCCTTCCACCAGGCGGCTTGCTGAAGGTTCTTCCCCGTCTTCATCGGGGGACACACGAAGCCGTCCATAAACGTGTCGACCGAGAACGTCGCCCAACTGCCGGCGACCGGTGCACCGTTTTCCATCAGGTGATTGATGCCGACCGACCAGGCCACGACTTCGCCTTCAATGACGATGGGTACGAACGTGTAAAAGTCGCCTGGGTGGGGAACACCACCGGTCAGACCGTCGGACACGGCGTAGACATCGCCGTCGTCGATGCCGTCTTTCAGGTCGTAGTCGTTGTCCGCCATGTAGCGGATGGCGACCGGAAGGATCGCCGTGTGCGAGAGGAAACCGAGCGACACCGCGAGCGCATCGCCTTCGGGTGTGGCCAGCCCCCAGAGCACCTCGCCCATCTCACGAGAGCCGGGGCTCGCAGCGACAAAGCGAGCGGACTCGCGAGCCGCGAGCACGGCCGAGTGGATCTTGGAGTAGAAGCGCTCGTATCGGATCGGGTCGGAGTCGCGAAGGGAGAGCTCCTCGACTCCGTAGTAGTGGCCGGTCTCGTTCGTCAGTGAGTCCCGCCGCTCGAGCTGTTCCCGTAGCGTGGGTCGCACCGGTTCCGGGTCGGCTATCGAGGTCGGCTCGTGAGCGATCATGGCCATCGGAAAACCCTCTCTCGTCCTCTACCAAACATTGTGAAACAGGCTCTACGGGGGCGCGAGGGTAGCATACGGCCACCTTCGTCGGTCCCTGATCCTCGCTATCTTGTAGGGCTCAAACCAGGACCGCACTGGGGAGGATTCCGTCGAATGAAACGAAGCATGACCAAGGAGGAGATCGAAGAACGGACCGCTCGTTACACCGATCTCGAGCCGATGAACGTCCCGATCGACCGCGAGGTCGTTTCTCAGGACGCAATGGACGTGATCTTTGCCCGCACGATCATGCCGGTCATCATGGAGCGTACGAAGAATCCGTTTGGCGACACCGGCGCAATCTATGGTGCGAACGGCATGACCATGAATATCTCCGTGCTTCCGCCGAGCCAGGGCCCCTGCCTGCACGCCCACAACGCCACGTTTGAAACTTTCGTCGTCCTCGAAGGGAAAATCACGTTCCGGGTCGGAGACCCCGGCGAGGAAGAGCAGGTGACGCTTCAACGGTGGGACAGTTTCAGTTGCCCGCCTGAGGTCTACCGCGGATTCACCAATGCGAGCGATACGGATCAGGCCGTGCTTTTGACCGTGATCAACGGCGACCCCGACGCGCGAGACGACGTGAACGTTCCAGCCGCTATCACGGAGCAGCTTCGGCGCGATCACGGAGAGCCCGTCGTCGAGGCGTTTCGGGCGATCGCGAGCCTTCCCGACGCGGAAGCGTAGGATCGCCCCGATGTCCGAGACCGTGCTGTACGAAAAAGTGGGGCCTGTGGCTCGGATCACGAAAAACCGCCCCCGCTACAGGAACGCGCAATCGCGCGTTCTTCTCGAGGAACTCGACGCGGCGTTCGGCGAGGCCATGCGCGACGAGGACATCCGCGTCGCCGTAGTCTTCGGTGCGGGCGACCATTGGTCCTCGGGCCACGACCTGGGCACTCCGGATGAAATGGCCGACCGAAAAGAACGGCCTTACCCGCCCGGTGTCGTCGGCCACCATCAGCGCAGTTGGGACTGGAACGTTGAGAACACGATGCGTTGGCGCGATCTTCCGAAGCCGACGATCGCCGCCGTCCAAGGGATGTGCATCTACGGCGGGTTCATGGTGGCGTCAGCGATGGACCTCATCGTGGCAGCAGACGACGCGAAGTTTCTCCCGTTTCTGCTGCAGTACCAGTCGACCCCTTGGGATATCGGCGCACGGCGGACCAAGGATCTCTTGTGGGAGCAAGGTCACCTGACCGCCGCGGAAGCGCACAACCTCGGTTTCGTTTCGGAAATCTGCACATCGGCAGAGCTCGAATCGGTCGCCATGGCGAAAGCCGAGCGAATCGCCAGCCTTCACCCTCTGGCCGCGCAAATGATCAAGCGGCAGGTCAATGAAGCGCAGGATGCCATGGGCTTTCGGTTGGCGATCTCAGCCGGGCATTCCGCCTACATGGTCGCGAATTTGGGACACGTGTTCTTCGACCGCGACAACCCGTTCGGCTCCCGCAAGAAGATGCCGTGGGTACAAAACTCGAAATCAAGCGACGAGTGACGCCAACTGCGAGAAACCGTCGGATGCCGCTACACCCCGCCGGATCGGTGCCGCGCTACGCGTCGCCTTCCGCGGGGAGCTTATCCGCTGTACGGGTTTCGAAATCGCTCGCGTCGTGTCGCTCCGGTAATTGGGACTCCGGTTTCCCCCAAACGCGGTTCACCATGCGTCCTCGCTTCACGGCCGGGCGCTCGGCGATCGCTTGCGTCCAGCGTTGGACGTGCGTGTAGCTCTCCGCCTCGATGAACTCGCCGGCTTCGTAGAGAAGCCCCTCGACGAGCGCCCCGTACCAGGGCCAGATCGCCATATCGGCGATCGAGTAGTCCGCACCGGCGATGAACGGGTTGTCTGCAAGACGCCGATCCAACACGTCGAGCTGGCGCTTCACTTCCATGGTGAAGCGGTCAATGGCGTACTCGATCTTCTCGGGTGCGTACGCGTAGAAGTGGCCGAAACCACCTCCGAGGTAGGGTGCGCTGCCCATTTGCCAAAAGAGCCAGCTCAGACACTCGGCGCGCTGCGACGGCTCGCTGGGCAGGAACGCGCCGAACTTTTCGGCCAGGTAGAGAAGAATCGCCCCCGACTCGAACACGCGCGTCGGGGGGTCGGTGCTGTGATCGACCATCGCGGGGATCTTGGAGTTCGGGTTTGCCGCCACGAAGCCACTGCCGAACTGGTCACCGTCATTGATCTTGATCAGGAACGCGTCGTATTCCGCGCCGTTGTGCCCCAACGCGAGGAGCTCCTCGAGCATCACGGTGACCTTGACGCCGTTCGGCGTTCCGAGGGAGTAGAGCTGCAGCGGATGCTTCCCCACCGGCAGCTCCTTCTCGTGCGTCGCTCCCGCGATCGGGCGATTGATATTCGCGAAACGACCACCGCTCCCAGATTGCCATTTCCATACTTTGGGCGGCGTGTAGGACGTCTCGGTCATGAAAACTCCTCGGGAAGGGGTGGTCGGGCGAGTAACGAACGGCTGATCCGGTTCGTATGAAAGGTACCATGCACCCTCACGTGGGCAGAGACCTAGTTGGAGCCAAGAACATGTCGCGCGAAGTCTTCCAGGATGCCGTCCAACGCGTCGAAACGATCGGAGCCCGGGCGGGAGTCGGCTCTGACGTGCTCGCCGCCTTGCGAGAGCCTCTCGAGACGCTGTCCGCGAGCTTGCCCGTGCGCATGGACGACGGATCCATGCGCTACTTCCCTGCATTTCGCACTCGCTACAACGATGCGTGCGGACCGACGAAAGGCGGCGTGCGCTTTCACCCGAACGTCACCCGAAGCGAAGTCCAGGCTCTCGCACTCTGGATGACCATCAAATGCGCGGTCGTCGGTCTGCCTTATGGTGGCGGAAAAGGTGGCGTCGTCGTCGACCCCAGGGAGCTGTCGACCCTCGAGTTAGAACGGCTCTCTCGGGCCTTTGTGCGTGCCATGGCCGATTTCATCGGGCCCGAACGCGACATCCCGGCGCCCGACGTCTACACGAACGCGCGCATCATGGGCTGGATGGCGGATGAGTACCAGTCCATCCACCGGCGCCGCGCCCCGGGTGTCGTGACCGGCAAACCCGTGGTCCTCGGAGGGAGCCTCGGCCGCGACGAAGCCACCGGCCGGGGGGCCTTCCTCGTGATCCGCGAGTTCGCAAAACGTCGCAACATGACGCCCGCGGAGACGCGGGTCGCCGTCCAGGGTTTTGGAAACGCCGGCACCCACGTCGCACACCTTCTCAACGCCGACGGTTTTCGGGTGGTCGCGGTGAGCGATTCCCGGGGTGGAGTCTACGATGAGAACGGGTTCGACATCCCGAGCCTGATCGAACACAAGCGCGCCAAGGGTGGACTGGGCGAGCACAAACCTCTTTCGAACGAGGAGCTTCTCGAACTCGATGTCGAGCTCCTCATACCGTCCGCGCTCGAAGGGGTCATCACGGCGGAAAACGCGAGCCGCATCCGCGCGCAAACCATCGCCGAAGTCGCGAACGGCCCGATCGCGAGCTCTGCCGATCCGATTCTCCGCGAACGCGGCGTGACCGTCTTGCCCGATGTACTCGTCAACGCGGGCGGCGTCACCGTCAGCTACTTCGAGTGGGTCCAAAACCGCATCGGCGAAGCGTGGAGTCTCTTTACGGTTCGCGAGCGCCTGGAAGAGACGATGGTCTCCGCGTTTGACGCGATCTGGGAACTTCACGAAAGCGAAGACTTCAGTGTGCGAGAAGCCGCCTATGTCCGGGCGCTTCGGCGAATCGCCGAGGCCATCGAGGCCGGTGGCGCGAGCACGTCACTCGTCGCGGCTCGCTAGTCCAAGCGACCCGTGACGAGGTTTTCCACCGTGGCCACGGAAAGCACGTTCTCATCTTTGTCGAGGATCTCGAAGAGGCGACCGTCAGGAGCGTACATGTTGAACAAGAGTACCGATCCCGACGATCCCGCGTACTCCATATGGACGTCGCCCGCGGGCTTGTGCGCATAGTCGCCGGCGAGGCGTACCTTGTGATCGAGCTCGACGCCCTTCGCCATCTCGATGACGTGGTGTTCCCCTCGAAGTACGGTCGTCGTCGTGTCGACCAGGTGCCGATGAAAGTGGCAGTAGGAATTCGGCTCCCACCGGAAAGCGACGTCGATATGCCCGTCGGGTCGGGCACTCAAGACGGAGAAGGAATAATCGATCGGGTATTCGAATCCATCCCCTCCTTCCAGACGTACCCAATCCAAACTATCGGTATCCAGTAGTCTCACGGGCAACCTCCGAAGGCGTGTTGTGTCGATTCATTTTAGCAAGCTTCCCGCAGGGGTAACCGTTTTCCGCGCCGCCCGTACCATAGGTGAGTCGTGGCTATGACGAGTACTGCTGACCTGACGACGCACATCCAAGATCCGCTCCGACTCGCAGCGTTGCGTGAAGTCGCCCTGCTCGATTCGCCGGAGGAGGAGGCGTTCAATCGACTGACACGCTTGGCCGCCCGCTTCACGAGGGCGCCTGTCGCGCTGGTCACGCTCATCGACTCCGACCGGCAGTTCTTCATGAGCTCTCTCGGGCTGCCGACTGAATTCCAGGAGTTGCGGGAGACCCCGCTCGACCTCTCCTTCTGTCAGTACAATCGCTTCGCGGGCCGGCCGATGGTCGTGGAGGATTCCCGTTCCGATCCCATCCTGCGGAACAACCCCGCAACGGAGATGCTTCCGCTCATCGCTTACTTGGGCTTTCCCTTGGTCACGTCGGAGGGCCACGTGCTCGGCGCACTGTGTGTCATTGACACGCGTCCGCGACAGTGGACCGATGAGGAAATCGTTGTGGTTGAAGAGCTCGCACACGCAGCGATGGATGAGATCCGGCTCCGAACGGAGAGGAACAAACGAGATCTGGCGGAGACGCGCAACCGCGAGCTCGGCGAACCCACCGAGCAGTCGGACAAGTTGCATCAAGACCAGAAGATGGAGGCCATCGGCCGCCTTGCCGGTGGCGTCGCACACGATCTCAACAATCTGCTCACTCCGATCTTGGGCTACACGGAGTCTCTCCTCCACGAACCTCAGATCACGCCTCGTCAGAGACGCTCGCTTGATGAAGTCTTTCAAGCGAGCTTGCGCGCCCGAGATCTCGTTAAGAAACTACTCGCGGTCGGCAGGAAACAGCGCTTGGAGCTCCGCGCTGTCGACCTGAACACGATCGTTCGCGGCGTGAAAGACTTGCTGCGGCGGACCGTCCCCGAGGACGTGCGGGTCAACACCGAGCTGGCGCCGAACCTACGACCGGTTCTTGCCGACGCCGGTGAGGTCGAGCGCTTGGTCTTGAACCTCGCCGTGAACGCGACCGATGCCATGCGCGATGGTGGCGAACTCTCGATTGCGACCGCGATGGCCGGTACCGAGAACTCCGGCGCGTCATCCGAGCGCGGTCACGCGGTGTTGTCCGTTCGCGACACCGGTCATGGAATGGACGAAGAGACTAAGCAACGGGCCTTCGACCCGTTCTTTTCGACAAAAGGCAACGGGGGCACCGGCCTGGGGTTGGCGACCGTTTTCGGTGTAGCGGAGCAACATGGGGGTAGCGTCGAGTTGGAATCCCGCGAAGGCGTCGGGACGACCGTCCGTGTCTACCTGCCGATTGCCAGGGGGGAGCCGGTCGACCCGGTGCGCCCGACGTTTCGGAAGGCGGACCTTCGGGGAACCGAAACCATCGTGCTCGTAGAAGACAACACCCAGGTGCGAGAGCTTGTGCGAGGCACTCTCGAGCAGCATGGATACCACGTGTTGGCCCACGCAAACGGTTCTTCGGCGCTCGAACAACTTTCCGCTTACCGCGATGCAGTCCATCTTCTGCTGACTGATGTTGTCATGCCAGGAATGAACGGTCGAGAACTGTTCGAGCGGTGCACCGAGCTTCGTCCGAGCCTCAAGGCCCTCTACATGTCGGGGTACGCGCACCACTTTGTGACCACCGGCGTGCAACTCATCGAGAAGCCCTTCTCGACCGAGGAATTGCTGCGGCGGATTCGCGAACTGTTGTAGATCCCTGCTAAAGACCGAGTAGCCGAGTTCGAACACCCAGGAGGATCCCATGTCTAGCGCCAACAACGGTCGCGTCGCGGCGGGAGAACCGCGCGCTTGGGTCGAGATGCCCGGCGAGGCCGAGCTCTACGAAGCGATGAGCCAGCATCCTTACTCCAAGGGTTTTGTTCCCGCGATGGGGAGGTTGATCGCCTCCCATCCGAGCATCGGCCCCGCTTTCTCCGCGCTGTACGAGGCGATCATGTTTCCCAAAGACGGAGCTCTCACGCGTGCGGAACGAGAGATGGTCGCCGCTGCGGCGACCGCGGCCCAGGATTGCTTCTACTGAACGCAATCGCACGCAGAGTTTCTGCGTATGGAAGGCGGGACGAAGGAACTTGCCGACGCGCTGCGGACGGGCTCGTGGCGAGAACTACCCGGGTTGGACGAAAGGGCCCGTGCGCTCATCGCGGTCTCCGAAAAACTCTCGCGTGAGCCCACCAAGATGGTGGAAGGCGACTGGGAGCCGCTTCGTCGCCAGGGCTTCGGCGACACCGCGCTCCTCGAAGTCGCTCACATCGTCGGGATCTTCAACCACTTGACCCGCCTCGCGGACGGCATGGGCCTCGAGCTCGACGCCGCGACGTACGCCGCTTCGCAATCCGACCGACCCCTGGGAAGCTGATCCGCGAGGGTTGCGGTTACCGAAACTTCGGCATGACCTCTTGGGCGAACAGCTCGAGCGAGCGCGTACTCTTGGCGGGATCCATACCCGCGAAATGTGTCGAAAGGATGAAATCCGTGCACGCGAAGTTCTCGGCAAAAGACGCGAACTTCTCGGCCACCTGATCCGGCGTTCCGATCATCAGCCCTTCGGCGAGATCCGAGTGTCGGATCTCTTCGGGTCGCAGCGGCGGGAGCGCCTGGTCGTCGCCTTCGACATCGTTCGCCTCACCGAGCACCCGGGCGTAGTAGCCGAACACGTGCGCCAGATGCTCCTGGGATTCCGACCAAGCCCGCTCCTCGGTTTCGGCGCAGTACAGCAGACGAAGCTGCGCGATCTTGAAAGCCTCGGGATCGTGCCCAAGCTCTCGTAAGGTCTCTAAATAGAGCGGTGCCGGATCGGGCCCGAGGGTTGTCATCAGGTTCGCTCCGAGCTCCGCAGCGCGGCGAATCGCCTTCGGACCGCGTGCCCCGATCCAAATGGGCGGATGCGGCTGCTGTACGGCCCGCGGCATCAGCGTCATGTCTTTCACTTGCGTAAAGCGTCCGTCGAAGCTGACGCGTTCTTCCGTGAAGAGCCGACGAATGAGTTCGACGCCTTCTTTCAGCCGCGGCGCCCGCTCTTTGCGATCCACGCAAAAGGCGTCGAACTCGTCGTGGGTGTAGCCCTGGCCCATGCCGAGATCGAACCGCCCTTCCGACAGGATGTCCGCCAAAATCACATCTTCCGCCGCCCGGACCGGGTGGATGAATGGCGCGAGCAGGACAAACGTGCCGATCCGGATGCGACGGGTCTTCACCGCGATGGCGGCGGCCATGGACAGCGAGGCCGGATTGTAGGCGTCCTCTGTAAAATGGTGCTCGGTGAGCCACACGTGGTCGTAGCCGAGGTCTTCGGCCACGACCATTTGGTCGAGCATCGCTCGGTAGAACTCCGGTGACGGGATGTGCCACCGGGCCGGGTTCCTGAAGTCGTACATGATGCCGAATCTCATCGTCGTTTCTCCGAAGGGTCGTGACGCGTTGGACGCTACCCTGCCCCATCATCTCACGAAAGCGGGCGCGGCGGGCCGTCCGGCTGGGGAGGCTCCGACATGACGAACACGAGCGAACTGACCCGAGAGCTCATGGGTAAAGTCGCGGGGGACATCGCAGGCGCTGGTGCCATCCGCCTGCTGGTCATCGGTGACGAATTGGGCCTGTTCAAGGACCTCGCCGACAATGGGCCGGCGACCAGTGAAGAACTCGCCGCCCGCTTGGATTTGAACGAACGCTATGTGCGCGAGTGGATCTACGGGATCAGTGCGGCTGGCTACCTCGCGTTCGACAAAGTCACGCGTAAAGTAGCGATCCCAGAAGAGAATATTCCGGTGTTGGCGACCGAGTGCGGCCCCCAGTTTATGGGCGGCACCGTCACCGTGGTTCACGAGCTTCTCAAACCCTACGCCGACGTGATCGAAGCGTTCAAGCGAGGCGGTGGCGTTCAGTACGAAGCGTATGCCCCAGGCATGTGGACGAACTTGGAGCGCCATTCCTGTGTCCGATACACCCACCTCCTCACGAAGGAATGGATGCACCTGATGCCGGAAGTCTCCTCGCGGCTCGAGGCCGGCGGGAGCTGTGCGGATTTCGGCTGTGGCGCGGGGGGATCGACGATCGAGCTCGCAAAGATGTTTCCGGCCGCAACCTTCGTGGGGTTCGATCTCGTGGAGAAAAACGTCGAGCTAGCGATGAGAAAGGCCCAGCGCGCGGGACTTTCCGATCGCGTCACGTTCCGCCGTTTTGATTTCGCGGACGGTTCTCCCGGGCGCTACGACGTAGTAGCGACCTTCGACGTCATCCACGACATGGCCCACCCCGAAGTGGGCCTTCGCGTGTTGCGAGACTCCGTCGAAGACGACGGTGTCTACGTGCTGATGGACGTCGCTTGCGAAGAGGATCCCGCGGACAACGAGGGGCCGATGGCGGTGTTCAAGTTCTGCGCGAGCCTCCACTTCTGCATGACAACGGCCATGGCCGGCGGCGGAGAGGGTCTGGGGACCTGCGGCCTGCCGGACTCGAAAGTCGCCGAAATGTGCCGAGACGCGGGTTGGAGCGCAACACGTCGCGTCCCCATCGACCATCCGTTCAACTCGCTGTTTGTCGTATCGCCCTGACGCGAAGTACTGTTGGGTGCGAGGACCGCGATCAGCCACGATGTGTGGGCATCAAAGGAGTGACGATGGACGCCGCCGAACTTCGAGCGCGACAAGCGCCGATCAAGAAAAGCTTCAGGGACGAACCCGAGCGCGCCCGCGTCGTATCGCGCGCCGAGGGCCGCTTCGAAGGTGACGACATCACCTGCACGGTAGACGGGTGGGCGGGGCCGGTGGTCGCGGGGATTCACTCTGCAGCCGGAGGCGACGGCTCGAAAGCGTGCTCCGCGGACATGCTGCTCGAATCCTTGGTCGCCTGCGCCGGGGTAACCTTGCGCAGTGTCGCCACAGCGATGGGAGTCGCCGTGAGGGACGCACGGATCTCTGCCGAAGGCGTGTGGGACGCACGCGGCACGCTCGGTGTCAGCAAAGAAGCGCCGGTCGGCTTGACGAACGTGACGCTGCGCTTTGAGCTCGACACGGATGCGGACGCCGCCAAGAACGAACGGCTGATCGCCCTCACCGAGCGCTACTGCGTGATCTACCAGACCTTGCGGCAGGGGCCGGATCTCGCACTCGAGGTTCCGGACGGAGCCTAGAATACCCGCCTCACGATGAGTTCAGTATCTCACCACAGCGAATCGCTAGAAGACGCCGTCCGGAGGGTGATGGGTGAAGCGGACGACTGGCGCCGCGTCATGTCGTTACCCGGTGAGAAGTCCGTTGCGGTTTATCTCGACATGAAGTCCCCGCACGCCTACATCGCCGTGCGACCCAGCTTGGAACTTGCCCGCGACTACCGGGTCAAGGTTGATTTCCGACCGTATGCGTTGAGCTATACGGAGCTCGGCATCAGTCGCGACGTCGCGCCGGACAAGCAGCGGAGGCCCGCGTCCCCCGCTGCCGATCGAAAAGCGCGGATGTACTACGCCACAGCGCGCGAGTACACCGCCCTACAGGGCCTCCCTCTTCGCAGTCCGCATCGACTGCTCGATTCCGCGATGGCTCACCGAGTGTTTCTATTCGCGAAGCGACAAGGCCTGGAAGTGCCGTTTGTGATGAGCGTCTACCTTCGCGGTTGGGGCAGCGGTTGGAGAGACTACGAGCTCGAGTCGTTCGATAGGCTCCGCGCGTCGCTCGTCGACATCGGTGGTGATGTGGTCGGCCTCGAGGACTTCGTCGTAACCGACGGTCCGGCCGACCGGGAACTCGCTCGCTACCAAGCCGAAGCCGACTCGACAGGGCTCGTCGGCGTACCGCATTACGTCTTTCGCGACGCGGCCAAGGACCGACAAGTCGGACTCTTTGGCCGCGAGCACCTTGCGCTGATCCGGTCCAAATTTTCCGCGGAGGGCTTGGCTCGCCGCGAGAACGCGGATCCCGCTTTTTCTCATGCTTGGCTCGGACCGGCCAACGGAGATCCAATCGATGAAACGGAGTAGCCACCGAATCCTGACAACTCACGCCGGTAGCCTCGTGCGCCCGCCCGAAATCACGGAAGCGATGATCCGCGCTCATCTCGGAGAACCCTTAGATGAAGCGAACTTCCAAGCCGATCTCCGCCGATGCGTCGCCGACGTCGTCCGTCGACAGACGGAGGTCGGTATCGATGTCATTGACGACGGCGAGTTCGGCAAGAGCAGCTGGATCAACTACCTCTCCGATCGCATCAACGGCCTGACGCGCATTCCGAGAGAACGCTCGCCCGAACGAAGCTATTCGCTTTCATGGCCCGACCAGGACCGGTTCGGCGACTTCTACCGAACCTACGATCGCTACGAGACGCTCCAGTGGTTGCCGGAGACACCTTCGAAAGCACGGTATGACGGAAGCCAAGGAACGGAGTACTTGACCGTCGTCTGCAGCGGCCCCCTCGAATATCGTCCGGGACCGGTAGAACGCGACATCGAAAACCTGCGCGCGGCATTGAGTGATCGGCCCGCCGAAGAAGTCTTTATGCCGGTCGTCGCGCCAGCGAGCGTCGAAATCGTTCCGGACCGCCACTACGGCGATCCGGAGACTTATCTCTTCGCGCTTGCTGACGCGCTGAACGCCGAATACAAGCTGATCGTCAACGCGGGCTTTCTACTCCAAGTCGACGACGCAATTCTTCCGATGCAACGCTTTATGAAGTTCCGGGATCGCAGCTTGTCGGCGTATCTTGCCTGGGCGGAACTCCGTGTGGACGCACTCAACCGGGCGCTCGAGGGCATTCCCGAAGAGCGGGTTCGCTACCACGTTTGCTTCGGTAGTCAGAACATTCCACACCTACGCGATCCGGCCCTGGAAGACATCCTCGATCTCGTCCTGAGGGTGCATGCTTCCGCCTATTCGATCGAGGCGTGCAACCCGCGACACGAGCACGAGTGGACGATCTGGGAGAAGGTCAAGCTGCCCGACGGCAAAGTGTTGATCCCGGGTATGTTGAGCCACGCGACGAACATCGTCGAGCACCCTGAGCTCGTCGCGCTCCGCATCAAGAACTTTGCCCGCCTCGTCGGTCGGGAGAACGTCATCGCCGGCTCGGATTGTGGGTTCTCACAGAGCTGGAATTCTCCGCGGGTCCACCCGGAAGTCCAATGGGCGAAGCTCGAAGCGCTGGTAGCGGGTGCGCGACTGGCGTCCGAGGAATTGTGGGGCGCGCGGACCTAGGGATGAATTCATGCTGACGATTCGCTCACTCTTACTGTCTTCAGCTGTCACCTTTCTCACGGCGTGCACGCCGATCAAGAAGTGCGCCTACGAAGGTTTTGGGCGCGACGACTGGCAACAACCCGAGCGTGTGATCGAGACCCTTGAACTCGAGCCTGGGGATCGAGTGGCAGATCTCGGAGCGGGAAGCGGTTACTTCACCTTTCGTTTGGCCGAGGCCGTCGGACCGTCGGGTCGGGTCTATGCAGTCGACGTCGACGAACCGATGCTGGCCTCCCTCGAAGAGCGCCTCGGCGATGCCAATGCCTCGAATGTCGAGACCGTGCTCGCGAGTGCGGACGACCCGAATATTCCGGAGCCGCCGGTCGATCTCATCATCACGGTCAATACCTATCACCACATCGACGACCGGGTGACTTATTTCCGTTCGCTTGCAGGAAGCCTGGCACCAGCCGGCCGTCTCGTGGTGATCGACTTCAAGCGCGCCGCTGGACTTTGGCAGCGCCTTCTCCTTCGCGGGCATTTGACGGAGCCGTCCGTGATCGAGGCCGAACTTGTGGAAGCGGGCTATCGCCGTGTCGCGGCGCACGAGTTCCTATCGCGTCAGAGTTTCCTGGTCTTCGAGCCGGCGAACGTCGAGCAAGAGAGTGTGCGCCCGGGGATCAATGCACCTTTCCTCGCGGAAAACCTCGATGTTGAAGAATGGGTCGATCGTTTCGAAGTCGAATCCCGCGAGATTTTCACTCAACGCCGGGAGATCGCGAACGCTCTCGGGATCCGTCCCGGATTCGCCGTCGCCGATATCGGTTCGGGCACGGGTCTTTTCCTATCGCTCTTACACGAGCGAGTTGGCGCGAGCGGCCGCGTCTACGCCACCGACATCTCCCCGACTTTCGTCGCGCACTTGGAGAAGCGCGTTCAGAACGAGAATCTCGAGCGGGTCGAAGTGGTGCTCGGCGGCGAGCGTTCCGTTGAGCTTTCGCCGGCGTCCGTCGACTTGGCCTTTGTGTGCGACGTCTACCACCATTTCGAGTATCCGGCGGCAAGCCTCTCGAGCCTGATGGAAGCCATTCGACCGGGCGGCCAACTCGTGGTCATCGACTTCGAACGCATTCCCGGAGAATCCCCGGAGTGGATCCTCAACCACGTGCGTGCCGGTAAAACGACGTTTCGCGCCGAGATCGAGCAAGCTGGATTCTCTTTCCTGGAAGAAGTGGCCGTGCCTGGCCTGAAGGAAAACTACTTCCTTCGGTTTGAGCGTCCCCAATAGCCGCGCGCACGGCGAGCGCTGCTGCCACCTGGGAGCGTCGTCGCTTGGGTCCGCTGAGTGTCGCGGCTCTCGTTGCGGGCAACATGGTCGGTGCGGGCGTTTTTACGACCTCCGGTTTTTCCCTCGCCGAACTCGGAGATCCGCGCTGGGTCCTCGCCGCCTGGCTTTGCGGTGGCGTGGTCGCGCTCTGCGGCGCTCTCGCTTACGGAGGACTCGCGACGCGAATCCCGCGTTCGGGCGGCGAATACACGTTCCTGTCGGAAGCGCTGCACCCGGGGATCGGGTTCATGGCGGGGTGGGTGTCCTTCTTGGCGGGCTTTACCGCACCGATCGCGCTGGCCGCGCTCGTTCTCGAGACGTACCTGGGTTCCGCGTTCGACGGACCACCCGCGGTCGGCGGGGCGTTGATTCTTCTCTTCGGCCTCCTTCACGGGCTCCGTTTCCGCGCCGGCGTTCGCGTACAAAACGCGGCTGTCTTCTTGAAGATCGCAGGTGCTTTGGGCTTCGTCGCGTGGGCGGTTCTGCGCTCGAGCGCGGTGTCAGCGACGCCCGCGCCCGCGGCCGAGTCCGGAGCCAGCGTCGCCGGCTTCGCGGTCACCCTTGTCTGGATCTCGTTCGCTTACTCGGGGTGGAACGGCGCGGTGTATCTCGCCGCCGAAATCCGCGATCCCGAAAGAAACGTCCGACGCGCCATGTGGATGACCACCGTCGTCGTGGCGTTCCTGTATCTCCTACTCAACGCAGTCTTCGTGACACTCGCACCGATCGACGCCGTTTCGGGCCGACCGGACGTCGCGTCCGCCGCGGCGGCGGCACTGGGTGGTCCGACAGCCGCACGAGGCGTCGCCGTTCTCGTCGCGCTCGCTTTGGCGACGTCCATTTCCGCGATGCTCATGTCCGGTCCGCGCGTGTATGCCCAAATGGCTCGTGATGGTCTCATGCCGCAGTGGCTCGCGGGCGGCGCCGACACTCCGGCAGTGGCCGTTGCGCTGCAAACCGGGGTTGCGCTGCTGGTCTACGTGTGGAGCGATCTCGTCTCGCTCCTCGGCTATCTGGGGTTTACGCTCGGGCTCTCGGCCGCCCTGACCGTTTTCTCTGCCGCGCGTCTCCGCAGACTCGAGGGTCCCGCGCGCGTGCCGATCGCGGGCTACCCGTGGACGCCAGCGATCTTCATCCTGTTCACGTTGGGGGCGGCCGGCTTCCTCGTCGCGCGCGAGCCCTACCAGGCGCTCTACGGCGGACTCACAGCGCTCATCGGTTGGCCTCTCTATCTTTTCATGAGAGCTCGCAACCACTGAAGTTCGCGCCCGGAAACACCCGGCGGGAGTCCGTTTGCTCGTCTATCTCATACTCTTTGCAATCTGCTTTGGAATCTCGCTCCTTCACGCGGCGGGCGTTTCCGGAGGTTGGGCTTGGGACGCGCTCAACGGACTCGGACTTCTCGCACTGGCGCTCGTCACCGCCCTCTTCGTCGATACCGGCCGAGGTGGTCGCCTGACGATCCACCGGAAGATCGGCTGGGCAGCGGTATTCCTCGTCGTTGCCCACGCCTTCGGCCTCTCGTTGCTTCACCCCGTCTCTCTTGAGTACTTCTCATTCTCCGGACCGCTCTACATTGGCATGGGCCTACTCTCGGCGCTCCTCCTCTTCGTACTTGCGCAAAGTGCCGAGCCCGAGCATCGCGGCTGGTTTCGAGGCTTCGAGAACTTCCGATCGATCCACGGGTTGCTGGCCATCGCGGCGCTCGCTTCGGGTCTCTACCACGTGCTCGCCTCGGGCCTCTACTTCGATCCCACGGAAGCGTTCCTCTTGACGTGTCTCGGCCTCGTCGTTGTCGCCCTGCCCCGTTTGCGTGTGCACCTACGCAGTCTCCGGTCTGCGACCGGCCAGCGGCTCGTTTGGCTCTCGGCGATGGCCGTGATGGGCTTCGTGTTGTTGAAGGTCGTCGCGTGAGGAGAGCTGCCCGGGCCTTGCCGCTCCTACTGCCGATCGCGTGCGGTGCGCCGCCGGTCGCGGATGCGCCGCTCTTGCCTCTGACGTTTGCGCACCAGGACCACACCGAAGTCAGTTGCATCGCCTGTCACCACGATTTCGCCGATGATACGGGACCGGGCCTGTGTATCGATTGCCACAAAAGAGACGCCCGCGTCGCCCTGCAAATCGAAGAGCAGTTCCACGGGCTTTGCCGAGGCTGCCATGCGAGCCGGCTAGCCGAGGGAGAACCCGCCGGGCCCACGCGTGGGTGCAACGACTGCCACATGCCCGATGTTCTGCCTTAGCGGTGGTTCCATCGCAGGTGGAGTGTCTTCATCGTGCGAAGTTGCCCGCTTTCGAACTCCGGCTCGGTCCCTGACTCGAGATCGAACTCGGGGATACGCGCGAGAAACTCTTCGATCGAAACCCTGATCTCGAGGCGCGCCAGGTGCTCCCCGATACAACGGTGCGGACCGATCCCGAATGCCGTGTGCGCGACCTCCGTCCGGTGGACGTCGAACTTGCGCGGGTCCTCGAAGACCTCGGGATCGCGCGAAGCCGCGGCGAAGTTCAAGGCAACGCGATCTCCTTCCCGCACCGAAACGCCTCCAACTTCTGCGTCTGCGCGTGCTGTGCGCGCCACGACCACCACGGGGGCGTGGAGACGCACGGTTTCGTCAACCGCTGTGGAAAGACACGCGGCATCGGCCAGCACGTCGCGGCGAGCCGCGGGATTTCTCGCCAGTTCGTAGAGCGCGCCGCCGATCGCGTGGGTCGTGGTCGCGAGACCACCGAACACCACGTCGAGGGCGGTGTGGACCTTGTCTTCCCAGGGACACGTCTCTCCGTCTCGGTCCACGCCCGAGAGCAGAACGTCGACCAAGTCGTTCCGGGCCGGCTCTTTGCGGCGCGCTTCGAGAAATTTCTGGAGGTAGATGTAAACCCGCTCGAACGCCGGAGTCCGCTCTTCGGGATCTCCGAAGGAATAGGTGTCGACGTCTTTGAAAAGGCCCGGCAAGTCGTCGACGGGTACCGGAAGAAGGTGCTGGAAGAGCACCAGTCCCGGGAGCTGCGCCGCGAACTCAGAGATGAACTCGCAGTGCCCACGGTCGGCGAAGGTGTCCATCAGCTCTCCGGCGTAGCGGCGAACGTGACTCTCGATGTCTCCCACCGCGGCCGCGGTGAAGAACGGATTGAGCACGCGTCGCCAATTCGTGTGGTACGGGGGATCCGTATCCTCGGGGATGATCTGGAGGTTGCCTTCGGGCGGGTTCAGCATCCAGCCGTCGGTGCTGCTGAACGTCCGCCAGTCTCGCCCGCATTGGCGCACGTCCCGATAGCGATTGAAAACCCGATAGCCCGGATCGTTACCCCCGTGCGCCACCGGACATTTCGCTACCAGGTGCTCCATGACGTCTTCGAAGCGCTCTGCGAACGCCGGGTCCTCGCAATCGAAATTCTCTTTGAAACGGCTGAAGTCGTCACCCTTGGCCATCGCTCGCCTCCGAATTCTGGCGGAATCATAAGCCCCGCGCCGAGGGAGCGCCCTCTCGCGGCAGGCTATGTCCTGGGCCCGTTCGCCACGAGCACGGAGCAAGATCCTGCGAGAAGCGTCTGGTACGCCAGGTGTCCTCGTAGCGCGTGGGTGAACCTCGTGTGCGAAGTCGCTCCGACGACGACGAGCCCGCTTCCTGTCTCTGAGGCCCGATCGGCAATTGCCGACTCTTCAGAGCCCCGCAACACATCGGTCGTACCGTCGACTCCGGCGTTTGCCATGGCTTCCCTCGTTTTCTCGAGTTGGAGCGCGACCTCGCGGTCGCGTCCCGCGATCGCTGTCGAAGACGCCGGCACGCCGTAGGGGCCGGTGATCTCGCTCGCGGGATTGACAACGTGGACGACTTCGAGGGACGCACCCAACCGCTTCGCCAGATCGAGAGACAGAGACAATGCGTCGTCGGCCGTGTCGGAGAAATCAGAAGCGAAGAGAATCTTCTCGATCGGCGCGCGGGCCGCGGTCAGGCTCTCTCCGACTACGAGAACAGGGATCTCGATTTCTCGCATCGCTTTCTCAGCGACACTGCCGACCACGAGTCGATGTACCTGGCCGTGGCCTCGAGTTCCCAAGACCAGCATCCCGGCGGCATGGTCGTGAGCCGCTTCTTTGAGGCACTCCAGGATGTCGCCTTCCCGAATGTCGGTCGTTGTGTACACGCCGTGCCGGCCCGCCTCGATCGCGAGCTTCTCGACCTCCTCCCGGATATCGGACTCGCACTCGTCCCAGGTCGCGGGCTTCTGTTTGACGTGCACGAGGTGCAACTCCACTCCGAGCTTGCCCGCAATGGTGATTGCGCGAGCCATCGCAGCAGCGGAGGGTGCCGAGCCGTCGACGGCAACAATGATCGAGGAGATAAACGTCACCTTGGCCTCCGTTCAGCAAGGTACGTGCCAGTGAGCGCGCGCTCGGTGTGACATGTGCCCATCTGACACGTACCGTGGCAATTTGCCCCAACGGCGAAGTTGGCCCGGGTGCTGCAGCGCAGAATTGTCGTGCAAGCGAGGGACCCCGTTGCAACGCTCCGAGAACGCTAGCCGTCCCAAGTTCCGGATCGTCGTCGTGGTCGTAGCCCTGGCCGCTGCGGTCTTCGGGCCTTTGCCCTTGCCAGCCCTCACACTCGACCAGAGCCTCGTCCGGACCGGGCTGGCAATCTTGGTTTTGACAGCGGGCCTGTGGCTGACCGAAGCGTTGCCCCTCGCGGTGACGGCGCTCCTCGTCCCGCTCGTTGCGAGTGTCTCCGGGGTTCTCGATGTGCGATCGGCGTTCGCGCAGTTCTCGCATCCGCTGATTTTTCTCTTCCTCGCCGGCTTCGGATTGGCCGCTGCGCTTTCACACCAGGCCCTGGATCGCTGGCTCGCCATGAGCTTGGTTCGATCCGCCCGCGGAAACTTCCTGGCGTCGTCCCTCGCGCTCTTCTGCGTGTCCGCGTTTCTCTCGATGTGGATCTCGAACACCGCTGCAGTGGCGCTGTTGCTGCCGGTAGCGCTCGCGATCCTCGCAAGTGTGGTAGCGACGGCCGGACAGCAGGCTGCTCAGCGAACGACTCCGTTCGTGCTTCTCGGTGTCGCCTACTCCGCCAGCATCGGAGGGATCGGAACGCTGATCGGAACTCCACCCAATGCAATCGCCGCGGCCCGCCTCGGCTACGACTTCGCCGACTGGCTGAAGATCGGGCTTCCGACGGTGATGATCCTCCTCCCCAGCCTGTTCGCCCTTCTGTGGCTTTTTGCCCGACCTCGCGTCCTCGCCCCCTTGGAATTCGAAACGCACGAGACTTTTCGGTTCACGAGACCCCGAAGGATGACTCTCGGCGTATTCGGTCTTGCGGCGACAGGTTGGTTGGCCAGCGGTCCGCTGGGTTCTGCGCTTGGAATCGAGCGATACGTCGACAGTCTGGTCGGTATCGGTGCTCTCGTTCTCCTGGTCGCGCTGCGACTTGTGACATGGAAGAACATCGACGAGACCGCGGACTGGGGCGTGCTCCTCCTCTTCGGAGGGGGGCTCACGTTGAGTGAAGTCCTTACCGCAACCGGGGCCAGTCGCTACTTGGCGTCGCTGCTGACCTCGTCGATCGGCGACGTATCGCCGGTGCTCATGACGGCGGTATTGGTCCTGTTCATCATCTTTTTGACGGAAGTCGCGAGCAATACGGCGAGCGCCGCGGTCTTTGTCCCGATCTTCCTGGCGACGGGTGTCGATCTTGGGATGCCCCCAGAAGCTCTCGTAGTTCCGGTGACAATCGCTTGTTCGTGCGCGTTTATGCTGCCCGTAGCCACACCCCCCAACGCCCTTGTCTTTGCGACGGGCCGCTTCCCGCAGCGGACCATGGTTCGCATCGGGCTGCGTCTGAACTTGGCCTTCGCGGCAATCGTCACGCTCATCGCGGCGCTTCTGATGTAGGCGCGGCACGAGCTTTGCAAAAAGACCCACCACGTCTTCTCGTGAGTGAGGTGCCCGATGCGTTTGGCTTTTGTTCTCGCAATGGCCCTGCTCGCCGTGACGCTCTCAGCCTGTGAGATCGGGCGGCGGTCGGGCCGTGGATTTCGCCTTCCCGAAGGCGACCTACAACGCGGGCGAGCGGCTTTTCACGACTTGGGTTGCCCGACCTGCCACGCAGTCGCCGGAACGCCGGATGCCGGTGAGAAGGAGGGAATCGTGGTTCTGGGCGGGAAAGTCAACCGGGTCGAGACCTACGGTGAGCTCGTCACTTCCATCGTCAACCCCTCGCACGAGATCTCGAGGCGCTACCCCCGAGAGGAAGTCGCCGACGGCGACGTTTCCAAGATGAAAAACTTCAACGACCTCATGACCGTGGCGCAGCTCATCGATCTGACGACCTACCTGCAGTCGAAATACGAACTCATCCAGGAGCCTTCCTACTTCCCCTAGTAGCGGCGCACGGCCCGAGTGACGGGGCGCTTCGCCTCAGGACGTGACAGTGTGCCACTGAGACCGTTGGCACGGGAAGTGCTCTAAGAAGCCACGGGAGGCAGACGGAACGTCGTGAGCTCGAGCGCGATAGCTCTGGAACCGGGGCCGGTCTTCAGTGCCCGCGGCATCACCAAGGTCTACCGCATGGGCGAGGTGGAGGTGCACGCGTTGCGCGGGGTTGATCTCGACCTGGCGCGGTCCGAATTCGTCGTGCTCCTCGGGCCGTCCGGAAGTGGCAAATCCACACTCCTGAATATCCTGGGGGGACTCGACATCCCGAGCTCGGGGACAGTCCACTACGGCTCGCGCGAGTTGACGCGGGCTTCCGAAGCAGAGCTCACCCGCTATCGGCGAGACCACATCGGTTTCGTCTTCCAGTTCTACAACCTCATTCCGAGCCTCACGGCCCGCGAGAACGTTGCACTTGTTACGGATATCGCGCGCGATCCGATGAGCCCTGAAGATGCTCTCGAGATGGTTCGCCTGACCGATCGGGCCGATCATTTTCCGGCGCAGATGTCGGGAGGTGAGCAACAGCGCGTCGCGATCGCGCGAGCGATTGCGAAACGGCCGGAAGTGCTCCTGTGCGACGAACCCACCGGCGCCCTCGACATTCAGACCGGCATCGTCGTCCTCGAGGCCATCGATCGAGTCAATCGCGAGCTCGGCACGACGGTGGCGGTGATCACGCACAATGCAGCGATCGCGGCCGTCGCGGACCGCGTGCTCTTCATGGCCGATGGGCGCATTGAAAGAGAAACAAGGAGCCAAGCGCGCTCGTCCCCCCGCGACTTGGCGTGGTGACGCGCGGTGCGCGCACTCGATCGAAAGCTCCTCCGCGACCTGTGGCGCATGAAGTCGCAGTCGGCGGCCATTGCCGCTGTGATCGGAACGGGCGTCGCGATGTTCACCATGTATCTGTCGACGTTCGACTCGCTCGCCCGTTCCCAAGCCTCCTACTACGACACGGGGCGGTTCGCGGATGTCTTCGCGGCGTGCAAACGCGCACCCAACTGGCTTGTCGAGCGGATCGAGGAGATCCCCGACGTTGCGGAAGTCGAGGACCGCGTCGTCGTCGATGTCACCCTCGACGTTCCGGAAGTCGCCGAGCCTGTTCGGGGGCGACTCCTGTCGATTCCGGAAGTCGATCGCGCCACCCTCAACGACGTCGTTGTCAGGCGGGGCCGCTATATCGCGACCGAGGCCGACGACGAGGTCCTCATCCACGAGGCTTTCGCCGATGAATTGCGCCTCGAACCAGGGGACCGGATCGCCGCGGTCGTCAACGGTCGAAGGCGGGAGCTCACGATCGCGGGGGTGGGCCTTTCTCCGGAGTACATCTACGTCATCGGCCCGGGTGACGTCGTTCCAGATCACCGGCGGTTCGGAATCCTGTGGATGGGCCGTCGTGCGCTCGCCGCAGCGTTCGACATGGAAGGCGGCTTCAACCACGTAAGCCTGCGCCTCGCTGGCGACACGGCGCGGGGCGGGACGGCGGTGGTGGTTGCGGAGCTCGACCGCTTGCTGAAGAGGTACGGGGGCCTCGGAGCCATCGAACGTCGTCACCAGCAGTCACACTGGTTCATCGAGAACGAGATGCGTGAGCTCAGAACCATGGCCTCGATTCTGCCCGCCATCTTTCTCGGGGTCGCGGCCTTCCTACTGAATATCGTGCTGTCGCGAGCCGTTGCGGTCCAGCGCACGCAGATCGCGGCGCTCAAAGCGGTCGGCTACGACAATCCGACGATTGCGACGCACTACCTCGCGATCGGCCTGCTCGTCGCAGGGCTCGGCACGCTGGCCGGCTGCCTAGCGGGGATGAGACTCGGCGAAGGACTCACGGGAATCTACGCCCACTACTTTCGCCTGCCGGACTATACCTACGAGGTCGCGCCTCGCATTCTCCTCGCCGCGTCGGCGATCAGCTTCGTCGCGTCGTCGCTGGGATCCCTCGGAGCTGTTCGGCGCGCGCTCGCGCTCCCCCCCGCGGAAGCGATGAGACCAGAACCTCCCGCCCGTTTCCGACCGACCTGGCTCGAGGCGCTTGGCCTCGGCTCGGTTTTGGGTGCTTCCGGACGGATGATGCTGCGCAACATCGCTCGTCGGCCGTGGCGCTTCGCGCTTTCGTCGTTGGGCGT
Organism: Myxococcota bacterium; assembly: GCA_965223705.1. Lineage (GTDB taxonomy): Bacteria > Myxococcota_A > UBA9160 > UBA9160 > UBA6930 > UBA6930. The sequence continues at coordinate 3,343,324 of OZ245015.1, forward strand.
CGCGATGTCGATCGCTTTGCTCGTGTTGGGTGCGTTCTTCATCGATGCCATCGACCATTTGATCTCCGTACAGTTCGATTCGGCCCAACGCCAGGATATGACGGTGACGTTCGTGGAGCCGCGTTCCTGGCGTTCTCGCCACGCGCTGGCGAGGTTCCCAGGTGTGACTCGCGTCGAGCCGTTCCGCAGTGTCCCGGTCGAGCTTCGACACGATCACCGCACGCGACGCGTCGCGATTCTCGGCCTCGCGGAGCATCCGGAGCTCAATCGGGTGATCGATCGCAAACGCGGACCGGTTGTGCTTCCGGAGGAGGGCCTCGTGTTGTCTTCCGCGCTCGCGTCCCTGCTCGGTGCGGGTCGTGGTAGTACGATCACCGTCGAGGTCATCGAAGGGGCGCGACCCATCAAACGAGTCGTCGTGTCCGATGTGGTCGACGACTTTCTCGGGCTTTCCGCCTACATGCGATCCGATGCGCTGGCTTCGTTGATGCGAGAGGACAGCAGCTTCTCCGGTGCATTCCTTTCTGTGGATCCATCCCTCGAGGGTCCGTTGTTCTCGGCACTCAAGCACACCCCGGACGTCGCAGGCGTTTCCATGAACCGCGCCGCGATCCTCAGTTTCCGGGATACCATTCGGGCCAACATGATGCGAATCATCGTGTTCAATGTGTTGTTTTCCTCTGTGATCGCGATCGGCGTCGTCTACAACGCCGCGCGAATCTCGCTCTCGGAGCGGTCCCGTGATCTCGCCAGCCTCCGCGTACTGGGATTCTCGAGCATGGAGATCTCGGTCATTCTGCTGGGCGAACTGGCCGCCGTGACCCTCGTCGCGATCCCGATCGGCATCGTTTGTGGTCGCGGACTCTCGTGGCTGACGCTCGCGTTGCTCGACAACGAGCTGTACCGCATCCCGCTCATCATCGAACCATCGACCTACGCGGCGTCGGTTCTCGTCATTCTGGTCGCCTCCCTGTTGTCCGGAATCCTCGTCCAACGGCGCCTGAGACGACTGGACCTCGTGGGTGCCTTGAAAGTCAGCGAATGAGGGATCGACGATGAGAAGCGACGGGCGACGATGGGTGACGATCGCGTTGGCCCTCAGCGCACTGCTGGCCGTACTCGCCTGGGCATTCTGGCCTCGCGCAGAGAGCGTCGAAGTCGCCGGGGTGGCGAGCGGCCCGCTCGTCGTGACGCTCGACGAAGAAGGAACGACGCGTGTTCGCGAACGGTTCGTGATCTCGGCGCCCGTCGCCGGGAAGATTCTGCGGGTCGAACTATCGACCGGAGACCCCATTGCCGCCGGATCGACCGTTCTCGCGGTCTTTCAACCGAAGGACCCGACGCCGCTCGATCCCAGAACCCGTTCCGAGGTCGGCGCGGAAGTCCGAGCGCTCGAAGCCGAAGTCGAGCGCGCGAAACACGAACGCGATCGCGCACGTGCAGAGCTCGAGTTTGCGCGGATGAAGTGCCTCCGAGATCGCAATCTCGCGGAGAGGGAAGTGTTGTCCGCGGAGAGGCTCGATATCTCCGAACTCGCTGAGGCGAAAGCCGTCGAGGGGCTCGCCGCAGCCGAGCAAGCGATCGTGAGCGCGAGACACCGTCTCGCCAGTACCCGCGCGCGCCTGCTCAACCTCGGCGATCCGGGGCGCTCGGCGACCGATCCCCTGGAACTCCGCGCCCCGATCGATGGCGTCGTGCTCCGGAAGATCCAGGAAAGCGAGTCCGTCGTCTCGGCGGGCCAACCGCTGCTGGAGGTCGGCAATCCGAAAGATCTGGAAATTGTCGCGGACTACCTGTCGCGCGACGCCGTTCGGATTCAGCCCGGTGCGCGGGTGTTCATCGAGCGCTGGGGCGGCGATGAAACACTTGAGGGGCGTGTTCAACGCGTCGAACCGTCCGGCTTTACGAAAGTCTCAGCCCTGGGCGTCGAAGAGCAACGAGTGAATATCATCATCGATTTGGTGACGCCCTTTTCACGAAGACAATCCCTCGCGGACGGATTTCGCGTGGAGACGCGCGTGGTCGTCTCCGAATGTGAGGACGCGATCCACGTCCCGTCGGGAAGTTTGTTCCGTCGCAGAGACGGCTGGGGCGTTTTTGTTGTCGAAGCCGGACGGGCCAGGCTTCGCAGCGTCGAGATCGGTGCGAGAACCCCGCGCAACGTGGAGATCCTTCGCGGCGTCGCTCCGGGCGAAACGGTCATCATGCACCCCGGCCAGGCGATCTCCGACGGGGTTCGCGTCACCGCTCTCACCGAGTGATCTCACGAACTCGAAATCACCTTGGTTCCCGCGTTCCCCGCGAGAATCTCCGCCGCCTCCGCCAGCGCGCCGATGCCCGCCCGGCCTCCCGTCGCATCGACAAAGCGACACGCCGCTTCGACTTTGGGCGCCATAGAGCCCGCTTCGAAGGTGAGGGCGCGAAGCTCCTGTGGCGTCGCGACGCGGATGGGTTCCGCTGCCGGTTCCGGCCAGTCCGCGAATACGGCGGGCTGATCCGTCAGAAGCAGCAGCGCGTCCGCGCCGAGACTCGTCGCGAGAAGTGCCGAAGCGAGATCCTTGTCGATGACCGCTTCGACGCCCCGAACCGAACCTTCTGACGAGACCGCGACCGGAATCCCGCCGCCTCCCACGCACACCAGAAGGACCTCGGCGGCAACGGCGAGACGTATGGTCGTCAATTCGAGAATGGCCTTGGGTTCCGGTGACGCAACCACCCTCCGATGCTGGCCGCTCGCGTCCTCGGCGAACCGCCAAGCGCGCGCTGCCGCGAGAGTTTCCACCTCGCCGGCGCCGTAGATCGGGCCCACCGGCTTGCTCGGTTCGCGGAAAGCGGGATCGGCCGGATCGACCTCAACCTGAGTGAGCAGGGTCGCGACCTCGCGGTCCGGCATCGCGGAGCGGAGTTCCTGCTCGAGTAGGTACCCGATCATCCCCTCGCTCTCCGCTCCCAGCACGTCGAGCGGATACGGTGCGACCGCGGGGTAGGCCTCGGATTGAAGTGCGAGTAGTCCGACCTGAGGCCCGTTGCCGTGGGTGACCACAACGCGATGTTCTTTCGTGAGCGAAGCGATGGCGCGCGCTGCTCGGCCGGCGTTTCGTCGCTGGGTCTCTACGTCCGCCGGCTCGCCTCTTCGGATGAGTGCGTTCCCGCCCAGGGCAACGACGACCAGCATCCCGCTTCACTCGACGCGAAGGTCGCGCAGAAACGCGTCCACGGCTTCGGTGAGACCCGGTCTTGTCGCTTCCTCGAAGCGATAGCGCGCACGCACGACGGGCCGGTCGATCTTTATGAGTGCACCCAGGTCGATCGGAGTTCCCGCGACCACGACGTCGGCGCCCGAGCCGACAATCGTCTGGCGGAGAGCCTCGAGTTGTTGCTCGCTGTAGCCCATCGCCGGAAGAACGCATCCGATGTGAGCGTACGCTGCAAAGACTTCAGCGATCTCGGCGGGGGCTGACTCCCGTGGATCGACAAACGATGCCGCCCCAGCGTCCACGGCAGCCACATATCCGGCTCCGTACGACATGCCACCGTGGGAAAGCGTGGGCCCGTCTTCCACGACGATGACGCGTCGCCCCGTGACGAGTTCGGGTCGATCGAGTCCAACCGGAGATCGCGCTCGGATGATTGAAGCCGAAGGGTTGAGGACGCGGACCGCTTCGGTCACGTGCTGTACCTCCCGACTCGATGCCGAATCGACCTTGTTGACAAGAACGATATCGGCGCTCCGCAGACAGGTCTCCCCGGGGTGGTGCGAGTCGACGTCGTTTGGGCGCAGCGCATCGACGAGGGCGATGTGAAGATCGGGTTGAAGGAAAGGGAAGTCGTTGTTTCCCCCGTCCCAGACAATGATGTCCGCTTCCTCCTCCGCCTTCGCGAGGATCTCTTGATAGTCGACTCCCGCGTAGATCTGCGCGCCCATCTCCAAATACGGCTCGTACTCTTCGCGCTCTTCTACGGTGCAGTGCGCCTCTTCGAGATCCTTCCGTGTGGCAAAGCGCTGTGCGCGCTGCGCTAGGAGATCGCCGTATGGCATCGGATGCCGAATCGCAGCCGGACGGCGCCCCTTCTCGAGAAGCCTCTTGGTCAACCAGCGCGAGACTTGCGACTTTCCGCAACCTGTACGCGCCGCGGACACGGCGATCACCGGAACCCGCGCTTCGAGCATCGTGCGGCGCGGGCCGAGCAACGTGAAATCGGCCCCCGCGGCCAAAGCCCGCGACGCTCGGTGCATCACTTCGACGTGTGGCACGTCGCTGTATGCGAAAACGACTTCGTCGACTCGCTCGCTTGCGCAAAGCGCCTCGAGTTCGGATTCCTCCACAATGGGGATTCCGTCGGGATAACCCGGCCCCGAGAGTTCCGCGGGGTAACGACGCGACGCGATCCCGGGAATCTGGTTTGCGGTAAATGCGATCACGCAAACCGACGGGTCTCCCCGAAAGCAGACATTGAAATTGTGGAAATCGCGCCCGGCGGCTCCGAGAATCGCCACGCGACGAACCGAGGATTCGGACACCTTGGACCCCGATCTGCTTTTACGCTTCGGTCTTCACCGCGAGGACGGAACAAGGCGCCAGCCGAATGGTGCGTTCGGCCACGCTGCCCATCACGACGTGCTTGAGGCCCGTCAGGCCGCGGGTGCCCATCACGATGAGATCTGCGGAAGACCGCGTGGCTTCGTCCGCGATCGTCTCACTCGGCGTTCCCTCCCTCGCGCGTCCGGTCACCTCGACTCCCGCTCCGCTCGCCTCATCGACGATCTGCGAGATCTTCCCCTCGGCATGCGCTCGAACACCTTCGAGAAAGCCGTCGGGAAGCGCGAAGCCACCACCCATCGGCGTCGCGATCGGTAGCTCGACGTGGTAGCAGTGCAATAGCTCAATCCGAGCGTCGAACTTGTCCGCGAGCTCCGTGGCGACTCGAAGCGCCTTGTCTGCATCCTCCGAAAAGTCGGTCGGAACGAGGATCGTCTCAATCTTCATCGGTTTTTCACGCCTCCCGGTGGCCATGGTGCCACGTCTTGCGAACCTCGGACTGGTCGTCGTGGAAGACTAGGTGTCCACAGACCCAGTGCGCGGGCGCAAGTAGACGAACCAATACACCAAGGCCACAAGCCCCCCTCCGCCTACCACGTTCCCCAACGTGACGGCGAGGAGATTGCGGATCGCGCCGCTGGTTGCGATCGAGCTCACGCCGCTCGCCGCGACGATCCCGGGATCGCCCTGGAGTAGGAATGCGATTCCGAAGAAGTACATGTTCGCCACGCTGTGCTCAAAGCCTAGAGCGACGAATGCCGTGATGGGGAAGAGAATCGCCCAGACCTTGTCCGTTGTGCCGCGCGCTCCAAAGCACAGCCAAACCGCAAGGCAGACCAGGGCGTTGCAGAGGATCCCGAGAAAGAAGGCCGGAATCACCTCGAGATTCGCTTTCGCCGCAGCGATCTTGACCGCGGTCGCCCCGACGCCGTAATCCGCCGACCGCCATGCGCCCGAGACGCAGACGAGCGCGGCGGTCGCCAGCGCGCCCAGCCCGTTTCCGATGTAGCAACCGAACCAGTTGCGGAGCAGTTGCCTCCCGGTCACGGAGCCGCTTGCCCAGCCCATCACGATCAGATTGTTCCCCGTGAAGAGCTCCGCACCCGCCAGCACGACCAGGACGAGGCCGAGTGAGAACGCGATCCCGGCGAGAAGCCGAACCGCGCCGAACCCAATCCCGTCGAACCCGGTCGATGCGACCGTCGAAAACGCTGCCCCGAGGCCGATGAACGCTCCCGCCAGAACCGCCAACACCAGCAGACTCGATGCGTCGAGCTCCGCCTTCGCCAACCCGGCCGAGCGGACCCGCTCGGCGATCTCTTTCGGAGCGTAGGCATCGATATCACTCATCGGTGTCGTCCATGGAAGCTTCCGCCGAACGTCCGAGGAGCAAATTGCATGCCGCCGTGGTGTCGCTGTGCCGCTGAGGCGCACCGCCTCAAGGGTGAGCCGTTTCGTCTCGCAGGCGAGGGGGACCGCGGGCACCGCCTTTGCAGACCGCCCGGAGGGTGAAGGTGCGCTCGCTAATCTTGAACCCTGTTCTCGTGGCGGTGCTTTGCACGGTTTGCGCGTCCGCCGCAGAGCGCCTAGAGCCCGGAGCGACGTCGCCGCTCCGGCGAATCGTCGGCCAGAGTCGTTCTGAGCTCGTTCAACCCGGCGACACCCTTCTCGACATCGCCGTTCGCCACAACGTCGGATTCGAGGCGTTGTCTCGGCTCAATCCCGACGTCGATTCCTGGGTCCCCGTGCCCGGCACCATCATCGTGATCCCGTCCCGTGTCATCCTTCCCGCCGTCCAGGAGGTCGGGCTTGTGATCAACATTCCGGAAATGCGTTTGTTCGACTTCACCGTCGAGGGCGAACCGCGAGTCTTCGCGGCCGCTGTCGGAGACGCCGAAGACCCGACCCCTACAGGCACCTTCGAGATCGGCGAGAAGCGCAAGGATCCCGTGTGGACCGTGCCGAGTTCGATTCGGCGCGAAAAACCGAAACTCCCGGCCGAGGTTCCGCCGGGTCCCGACAACCCGCTCGGCAGCCGCTGGATGAGGATCGGCGAGACGTCATGCGGAATCCACGGTACGAACCTCCGTTGGTCCATTGGGCGCGCCGCCACACATGGATGCGTTCGCCTCTACGAAAAGGACGTCAAGCAGCTCTTCGACCGGACGCCAGAGGGGACACCGCTCCAGATCGTCTACCGGCCCTACAAGTGGGGGCGTGACGGCCCGCGGATATTTTTCGAAGCTCACCCGGACCGGTACGTCCGCGTACCCGACCAGCTCGCGGCGGCGCTCGCCCCGATTCGCGAGCTCGGCCTCCTCAACGATGTCGACGTCGCAAAAGTTTGGACAGCGATCGAACGGGCCAGTGGGGTTCCAGTCTTCGTCGGTACGCTTCCGAACCCCGAAGCGCCCTAGCCTCGTCGGCTACTTCGACACGGACTTATCGAAGATCGCCTCGCTCTTCCGCGCCGCGTCGTCGGCCCTGCCCGCTGCCACATCCGCGCGTTGCGCGGAACGCTCTGCAATTCTCTCGGCTGCCGTTGCGCGCTCCTCGGCTGCGTGCGCCCCCGCCTCAACGGACTCGATCTTGTTGTCCAGCGCATCGAGTCGCTGACTGATCGTGTCGAGCCGTCGGTTGATCTGATCGGTATCGCCGGTCGTCGCGCATCCCGCTCCAACGATCGCTGCGAGCAATAACGAAACGGTCGTATAGGTGCGTCTCACCACGGACTTCCTCCTCTAGTCAGTGCGTTCCTCTGCACTCTCCGTGCCAATCCCATCCTTCACGCCCGATGAGAGGAACGAAGCACACGCCACCGAGATCCTCTCTGCGAAACTCACACTCGTCGATCCGCGGGATCCGCAGCAGAGATTGGCAGAGGCGTCCGCCAACGGAGAGCTGTTCGCGAAGCGACTCGGGCACCCTCGGTCCGCCGGCCGCGACAACGATGCCGTCGAACGGCGCTTCCTCGGGCCATCCCAGCGTTCCGTCGGCACATCGCACGTGCACGTTCGCGTAGCCCTCGGCTGCACCTACCGTGCCGGACAACGCGCCTCAAGCGAGGCGCTTTGTCCCATGGACCGGGTGACTTCCGAACGTTGGCCTCGAAACTGCATTTCGAGTCGGCGAACAGGAGCGATTCGCATGCCTACCTCACGCCTTGTTTTCTTGATGGGTGGTGTTCTCGCATGTCTCTTCGCGGCGTGTACGCGCGACGTGGAAGTCCCGCTGTCTGTTGCGACAGGGCCAAGTGGGCCGGGGCGCATGCTCTACGTGACTTACTGCGAAAGCTGCCACGGATCCTCCGGCACCGGGGATGGGCCGGTGGCATCCGCGCTGAGCACGCAGCCCACGGATCTCACCAAACTCTGGGAGCGATACGGCACGCCGCTCGACCGCGACAGGCTGGCCGAGCACATCGACGGACGCTCCATGCTCTTCATGCACAGTCGTGAGATGCCGGTTTGGGGCCGTGACTTTTTCAAGGATGCCGATCCCGCCGGGCCCAACCTCGAATCGCTCAAGGACCAACTCATCGACGTCCTGATCGAATACATCGAAGGGCTCCAAACCAAGCGGAGCACCTAGCGCCGGGGACTAGTTCGTCGCTGGGCGCTTGAGTACGAGATGTTGCATCTCGTAGTGCATGACGACTTCTGCGCGCTGGTTGACGATATCGAAGCGCGAATTCAGCACGCCCTTGTCTCCTTTACTCGTCTCTCGCGCAGAAAGCACGGTGACCTCGACGTGGATGGTGTCACCTACCAGGATGGGCATCGGGATGCGCATCTTGTCGACGCCGAGGATGGCGACAAAGGTCTTGTCGTACAGACCGGTGCGGATCCCGAGACCCTGCGCCATGCCCCACACCAACGCGGCGGGAGCGAAGCGTCCGCCGCGGATCGGGCTCTCGTTCTCGATGTATTCAATGTTGCAGAAGAGGTCTTCGTAAAGACCCGCGAGCGCGACGAAGTTGACGACGTCGGTCTCGAAGATCGTCCGCTTCGGTGTCTCGTAGCGGAACCCTTCCGGAAAGTCTTCGAAGTAGTGCAACAAGGAACTCCTCATTTACTCAAAGTGCGGGATCACGTGGCGAGCGAAGAGGCGCATGGAATGCTCAGTCAGGCGGGGATCCATGCCCCCGATTTGCATCCAGAGGACCTGGTGCGTCACCGACGAAGCGGTAGCCGAGCGCTCGAGTTCTCGAATCGCGTCGTCCGGCGTTCCGACGATCATCGGTGCACCGTAAAAGTGTAGATCCTTCGCTTCGGCGAGTTCTTCCGGCGCCGGAAGGGGATCGGGGCCGAAGAAACCGCCGGGCGGCGCCGGCACCCCGGCTTCGTTCAGCTTGCGAAGGTAGGTGGTCAAGATCTCGTGGATGTGAACGGCGGCGTTCTGCCAGGCTTGCTCGCGGGTCTCGGCCACGTGGGCCATGCGCAGCGTGCCCTTCGAAAATTCTGACGGGTCGTGCCCGTAGTGACGCAACCGCTCCTCGTAGAGGGCGATGACTTCAGGGCTCCCAGCGCCGGCGAGATGACAACCGAAACGCGCCGCGCGGTCGATCGCACCGGGCGCCAACGCGGCGACCCAGATCGGCAGCTCCGAAGTCGTGGGGCGCGGTCGCAACGAAACCGGTTCGAAGGCGTAGCGCTGCCCCTCGAAGCCGAACGGATCATTCTCCCAGAGACCGCGGATCACGGTGAGCCCTTCTTCGAGGCGCGAAGGTCGCTGATTGTGGGGGATGCCGAAAGCGGCGTACTCGTCGACGTAGTAGCCCTGCCCCACGCCGAGATGGAAGCGGCCGTCCGAGAGCGCGTCGAGTGTCGCCGCCTGCTCCGCGACGCCAATGGGATGGTGGAGCGGCAAGACGACGATGTAGGTCCCGACCTGTATTCGGTGGGTCCTGGCGGCGATCGCCGCTAACACCGGCATCTGCTGCGAGAAATAGCCATCGCTGAAGTGGTGCTCGGCGGTCCAGATGCCGTTGTAGCCGAGTTCTTCCGCGAGCACCGCCAAGTCGATGGTCGTCCCGAAAAAGCGCGCCGACGGAGACTGATAGGTCGCCGGATTTCCCCCGGTCATGATGAGATCGAACTTCATGGGGCAAAGATCTCATGGCGCGGCACCTGGGTCCAACTCGAAACCGCGGCGATTCGTCCCTGAGCGCTCCGAGCGGTACCCTGACCGGACCAACTCTGAGAGGACTCATGAACGCACCGCTTCGCTTCGGCATCTTTCTCGCTCCGTTCCACCCGTCCGGGCAAAATCCGACCCTGGCGCTCGAACGGGATCTCGAGCTCGTCGTACGACTCGACGAACTGGGCTACGACGAGGCCTGGATCGGCGAGCACCACTCGGCTGGGTTGGAGATCATCGCCTCGCCGGAGATCTTCATTGCGGCGGCGGCCGAGCGAACGAAGAACATCCGCTTGGGCACCGGGGTGAGTTCCCTGCCCTACCACCATCCGCTGATTCTCGCGGATCGCATGGTTCAGCTCGACCATATGACCCGGGGACGCGCGATGTTCGGGGTCGGCCCCGGCGCGCTGCCGTCCGACGCGCACATGATGGGGATCGATCCCGCGGATCAACGCCGGCGGATGGAGGAATCCCTCGAAGCCATCATGCTGCTGTTGCGCTCCGACGAGCCGGTGACCATGGAAACCGATTGGTTCACGCTGCGCGATGCGCGGTTACAACTGCGTCCGTACAGCTATCCGCATTTCGAGGTCGCCGTCGCAGCCACGGTGTCGCCAGCAGGCCCCCGATCGGCCGGAAGGTTCGGCGCGGGCTTGCTCTCCCTCGGCGCGACGAGCGCCGGCGGGTTCAAGGTGCTGGGGGACCACTGGCGCGTCTGGAGTGACACGGCGAAGCAAGCCGGGTTCGAAGCGCAGCGCAGCAGTTGGCGCGCCGTCGGCGCGATGCACGTCGCCGAGTCCCGAGAACAGGCCTTCCGCGACGTCGAGTACGGCATTCACGAATGGATCGACTACTTCAAGAACGTCGTCGTGCTCCCGCTAGGGCCTACCGAGGACGATCCCAAGAAATGGGTTCGCGCCTTGGTCGACTGCGGTACGGCGGTGATTGGAACACCTGACGACGCCGCCGCCCAAATCGAACGAATTCAGAAGCAGAGCGGTGGCTTCGGCGCGTTTCTATGCATGGCCAACGACTGGGCGGAACGCGAAGCCATGCTGCGCTCCTATGAGCTTCTCGCGAAACACGTGTTCCCCCGCTTCCAGGGATCAGCAGACCGCGCGGTGGCCTCGCGGGAATGGGCGCGGGCGGGGCACGACCGGCTGATGGGTTCCGCGATGGACGCCGTCATGCGCGAGATTGACCAGCACGAGAGCGCGACGGGCTACCGGGTGGGGCCGGAAGAAGAATCCTAGCCCCCACAGAGGATCCTCTCGTGCGCGGTCCGGTGACTGCCCCCGACGACCGGGAGATCGGGACGGGGCAGCTCCTGGCCTACGCGCTTCCCGGGTTCGCCACGTCACTTGCCGCCCTACCTTTGGCGCTCTTCATCCCGGCATTCTACGGCCGGGATCTCGGGCTCCCGCTGGCTTCGGTGGGGCTGGCGATCGCAGCTTCGCGCATCTTTGACGTGATCACGGACCCGCTCGTCGGTTGGATGAGTGACCGAGCGTTGCTGCCCGGCGGGCGCCGGAAACCCTGGCTGCTTCTCGGAGTGCCGATCCTGCTGCTCGGTCTGTGGCGACTGTTCGTGCCTCCGGCCGATGCCGATCAGCGATACCTGTTCGTGTGGGCGGCTGTCTTCTTCTTGGGGACAACGTTAGTCGAGCTGCCCTATCGCGCCTGGGGTGCAGAGCTGTCAAAGAGCTACGACGGTCGCTCACGCATCACAGGCTGGCGCGAAGCCATGGGAGCCCTCGGACAAGTCGTGGTCCTTTTGGGCCTGGTCAGCCTGAGCGCGTGGGACCTGACCGGCTCGGCCGCGCAGCTTCGAGCCGTCGCAATTTCAGTCGCGGTGTTGCTTCCTGCCTGCGCGGTTGTCGCCGTCCGCTTTGCGCCCGAGGGTCGAAACGACAGCTTCGCGAAGGGCCGCCTCGGTCCCGGGCGAGCGCTCGGGCTCATCTTCCGCAATCCGGCATTCCTGCGGATGCTCGGTGTGGTCGCGTTCTTTGTGTCCGGTGTCGTGATGCAGGGGACGCTCCACCGGATGGTCCTCGCCGACGTCATCAAAGCAGAGGATTGGTTCGCCACCGTGCTGCTGCTCGAGAACACCGCTGCTCTTGCGTCGATCCCCATTTGGCTCAGCGTGAGCCGGCGCGTGGGGAAACATCGCGCGCTCGCCGGCGCCGCGACTTGGCTCGCGGCGTGGAGCCTGCCGCTCGTCGCGCTCGGGCCCGGAGAGGTCGGAAGCTACGTGGCTCTGATCGCGATCCGCGGTTCGAGCTTCGGTGCGATCTTGTTGCTTTCAAACTCGCTGGCGGCCGACGTGATCGACGTCGATACGCTCGCCTCGGGTCGGCAGCGCAGCGGTGCCTACTTCGCTGTCTGGGGCATGGCGACGAAAACGGCCGTCGGGCTCGGGGTCGTGCTGGGAACCGGACTTGCGGCGTTCGCGGGGTACGACGCCACAGCGCTCCCGCTCACGTCGGACGCACAACAGGCGCTGTTGTGGGTGTACGGAGGCGTGCCGGCCTGCTTGATGGCCTTCGGCGCCCTTTTCCTGTGGCAGTTCCCGGTTACGCGTGACACACATCGACGCGTCCGCGAGCAGCTCGACGCGACCGCCCTCATCTCACCGCGCCGACGGAACGGCGCGTAGACGCGAGCGGGGTTTTTCAAAGACGATCTGCGAGACCGCAATCACGCGTTCGTCGAACCCACCTTCGCAGTAGGCGAAATAAAATGCCCACATGCGCAAAAATTTTTCGCTGAGGCCCGCCTGACGGAGGCCTTCCCACTTCTCGGTCAAGCGTTCTCTCCAACGACGTAGTGTCTCGGCGTAGTGCGCGCTGATGTCTTCGAGCGCCGTCAAACGAAGGTCGGTGCTTTCACCCATGGCTCCGATCAGCGAGCCGACGGAAGGGAGTTGACCGCCCGGGAAGATGTATCGCTTGATGAAATCCACGCTTCGAAGCGACCGCTCGTAGTCTTGATCACGATGAAGAATGGCTTGGATCGCCATGGCGCCGTCGGTTTCGAGACGGTCCGAGCAAGTTCGAAAGTACGTGGCGAGGTTATCGTGCCCGACCGCTTCGACCATTTCGATCGACACCAAACGATCAAAACGACCCTCGAGATCCCGGTAGTCGCGAAGGAGCACCGTGACGCGCTCGCCGAGGCCAGCCGCGCGAACGCGCTCGGTCGTCAAGCGGTGCTGCTCTTCCGAGATCGTCGTCGTCGTTACGTGACAGCCGCGAGTTCGCGCCGCGTAGAGCGCGAAGCCGCCCCAACCGGTACCGATCTCGAGCAACCGGTGTCGCTCGGCTAGGCCGAGGCGATGACACAGACGCTCATATTTCGCGGCTTGGGCGTCTTCGAGCGATTGAGACCGGTGTGCAAACAGTGCGCTCGAGTAAGTCATCGAGGGATCGAGAAAGCTGCGGAAGAAACCATTCCCGAGGTCGTAGTGAGCCGCGATGTTCTGACGACTCCCGCGGCGGGAATTCGATCGCCGCCAATGCACGAAGCGCAGCGCCTGCGCCTGGAATCTCGCAAGTCCCCGGTTGAGACCGACAACGGCCTCGCGATTCCGGGCGAGGAGGCGGATGATGCCGGGGAGATCTTCCGTGTCCCACCACCCTTCCATCCAGGCTTCGGCGCCGCCCAACGTGCCGCCGAAGACAATCGCGGGCCAAAACTGCGGGTTTGTCACACGAAGCGTTGCGTTGGGGTCTGCAGATCCGCCCGCGCCGAGCACGTAGCTCTGATCGCCCTCGTGAAGGCGAATCGCATCGGATCGGAGTCCGGCCAACCGGGCGATGACCGCCGATCGACACCGGCTTTCGAGCCAGCTCATACGATGGGTGGCGCGGGGCGCAGACGAGAGGATCCCTTCGCTCATGACGAGCTCCCTAGCGTGCGACTCCTCCGGCGGGGGTGAGGGTGGAAGGGCAATCGCGTCAGGAACAGGCGCAGCGCTCGAAAGTAGATCCCGAGCAGGACCTGGAGCGTCATCGCGGGAAACCGGAGCCAAGCGGCGGTTCTGCGGAGCGGCAGGCGTCGCATTACGAGTCGCGCCGCGAACACCGTTCGTTGCTGACCCTCCTCCTCTGCCTCACTCGAGAGGATAGCCAAGCGCAGGCTTTCTTCCGGTTCGTGGACGATCCAGTCGTAGCACTGCTCCATCGGCATGAAGGGGGAGACATGAAAGGCTTTCGCGACGCGTGCGAATCGGCCCGACAGAGCGACGTCGGGTGTCAACACGTAGCAATGCCGTTCTCCCCACGGCGTGTTGCTCACCTCCGCAATCACGGCCTGGAGGGGTCCGTCCGCCGTCTCAAAGCAGAAGAAGAAACTCACCGGATTGAACGCAAAGCCAAAATGGCGGGGATGGGTCAGCAGACGCACCGGTCCTTCGGGCCTTCGGCCCGTGCGCTCCGCGACGAGCTCTCGTGCGCAGTCGATGAGTGGACGGTGGGGATCCCCGAGGTGATCCGGTCGATGAAAGGAAGCCCAACCGAACCGACCGCGCCGGAGAAACGGTGTGGTCGCGAGCGCTTCATCGAGGTCCTCGAGGTCGAGGTAGACCATGAGGAGGCGGTTCGTAAAGGCGGTCGGACGCGGAACGATGCGGCGGTGCCGGACGCGTCCTTCGTAGAGACAGCTCGTCACGCCTAGGCCGTCCGGTTGATTCGCTCTGCGACGCGTTTCGCGCTCCACAAACCGTCCTCGTGGAATCCGTAGCGCCAGTAGGCTCCGCAAAAGTGCACGCCGCCCCCGCCGTCGATGGCGTCGAATCGGGACTGGGCGGCGATGGTGTCCGAATCGAATACGGGATGGTGGTACGTCTCGCGTGACAGCACCTTGGCGGGGTCGATGCGGTCTTCGGCGTTGAGCGTGACGAGAAGCCGTTGCTGGTTCGGAATCGACTGCAGGCGGTTCATGTCGTAGGTCACAAGGACACGTGGCCGCGCGTCTGCCGTCACCCGGTAGTTCCAGCTCGCCGATGCGCGCTTGGCGCTCCCGAGAATCGTGTCGTCCGTATGGAGGATCGCATCGTTCTCTCGGTATCGAATGGCCGAGAGCACGCGGACTTCATCGCGCGTGGGGTTGGCCAAAAGCCACAGGGACTGATCACTGTGCGTCGCCAAGACGACGCGATCAAAAGTCCGATCGTGCCCGTCCGCGAACAGCAGACGAACCCCCGCGATCGACCGAACCACGGATCGAACCGAGTGGTTGAGATGAATTCGACCGGACAGCCGATCGGCGATCGCCTTCACGTAGCTGCGAGAGCCGCCGACCACGGTGCGCCAAGGGAGGAAGTTCTTGGTTCGAAGCAGCTGATGGTTGTGGAGGAACCGGGCGAAGGTCGAAGCGGGAAAATCGAGAAAGTCGCCGGGCGATGCGGACCAGATCGCGGCTCCGATCGGCCGGAGATAGAGGTCCCGGAAGCCTGGCGAGAAGCCGCGACCGGTGAGCCACTCTCCGAGCGAGGCCTTCCCGTCGTTGGAATCGAGCAACTGAGACGCCTCGCGGTTGAACCGAGGCAGCTCCCGCAGCATGTCTCGGAATTCTCGTCGCAGTAGGTTCCCGGGACGGGCGAGCACGGACGACAATCCGCGGCTCGCCCACGCAACACCCGTCCGCTCGCAGACGACTCCGAAGCTCATTTCCGTCGGTTGGGTCTCGATTGCGAGTTCTCGCAGGAGAGCGACGAAGCCCGGATACGTCTGTTCGTTGTAGACGATAAAGCCCGTATCGACGGCGATGAGGCGGCCGCCGGTCTCGACGTCCGCGGTGTGCGCGTGCCCCCCGAGACGGTCGGCACTCTCGAAGAGGTGCACCTCGTGGCGGTCCCGCAAGGTGTGGGCTGCTACGAGACCGGAGATACCCGATCCGACGACAGCGATTTTCACGGGGTGGGGTCCGCGCGGCGAAACCGGTAGTGCGACACCCACCACTCGTTTCCGTTTCGGTAGCCGAAGAGTTCGGCGCAGGCCATGAAGAACATGCGCCACCGCTGCAGCCGGATCTCCGCGTCGTCCGTCCCTGGGACGGCCTCGAAAGCGCGCACGAGCCGTTCGCGACGCGCATCGAGATTTTGCAGCCACGCTTCGCTGGTCTTCTCGTAGTGCTGTCCGCCGATTCGCCAGTGATGCTCGACCGTGAGTCGCTCCTGAAAATGGAGCAGATGCGTGTCACTCGGCATCATCCCGCCGGTAAAGAAGTTGCGGGCCATCCAGTCGGCTTCGCCCTTCGTTTCGTACGGGTAGCTCGAGCGGCGGTGGCAAAAGATGTGGACGAAGAGTCGGCCCGCTGGCACGAGCCATTGCGAGATTCGCTGCATGAGAAGTGCGTGGTTTCGCACATGCTCGAACATTTCGATGGACACCACGCGGTCGAAGCGGCCTTCGGGTTCAAACTGATTGATATCGGCCGTCACGACTTCGACGTTCTCGAGACCCAGGACGGCGCAGCGACCGAGGATGAACTCGCGCTGACTTTTCGAATTCGAAACCGCGACCACCTGGCAGCTCGGAAATCGCTCGGCGAGCCACAGCGAGAACGATCCCCACCCGCAACCGAGATCGAGCACGCGCGCGCCCTCTTCGATCTGCGCCCGGTGCGCCGTCAACGCCAGCATGCTCTCCTCCGCGTCGGCGAGCGTCGTCACGCCGTTCGGCCAATGGGCGCAGCTGTACTTCAGGCGGGGCCCGAGAACGGCTTCGTAGAAAGCGGCGGGAACTTCGTAGTGCTGTCGGTTCGCCGCGTCTGTCGCGATCGCGATGGGGCCTCGCGACGCGTCTCGTAGAAAGGCCTCTTGTTCCTCCTGCTCGACTTCGCACCCGTTCGACTGCAGCTCAGTCAACCGTCGAGCGAGGAGCCTGCGGATGGCGAGCCGAATCCAGGAGTCCGGAATCCAGCCTTTTTCCGCGATTTCAATGGGGGTCACCACAGATCCTCCGGCCGCTCAGAGGTTGTCTAGCGTCCGCTGGATTGTCAAGATAATATCTATACAAATAGACAGGGCCGCGGCAAACCGAGAAAGCGACAGGTCGACGCCGGCCAACAGTTCTTAGAATGGATGGGATGGAGTCTTCTGACGTCGTAGCTACGACCCACTCGCTCGGAGAGGTGGTCCGCGCCACCGGGCTTTCGGCAGAGCTGTTGCGCGCGTGGGAGCGCCGCTACGGGGCCATTGAACCGATGCGCAGTCCGGGCGGCACCCGGCGCTACCGAGATTCGGACGTCGCGCGGCTCCGCCTGTTGAAATCCGCGGTGGACGCAGGCCGCCGCATCAGTGAGGTGGCCGGTCTAAGCGACGACGAGCTGATCCGCGGGGTCGCCGAGCAGCGCGGAGGACTGCCGGGACAACTCGGACCAGCGTTCGAAGCGATCCGGGACGTCGACGCCGCCGCGCTTCGACGCATCGCCGAGGCGGAGCTCGCTCGTCTCGGCGCCCCTGTATTCGTTCAAGAATTCGCTCTCCCTTTGCTGCAGCGCGTGGGCGACGGCTGGGCGGCGCAACAGTGCTCGATCGCCGGCGAACACCTGGCGAGTTCGCTCCTCCGCAGCATGCTCGGCACCGCCCTCCTTACGCCGAACGCCGACGCGAATGCGCCACACGTCGTGTTTGCTACGCCAGAAGGCGAACATCACGAGCTCGGAACGCTCTCCGCCGCGGTCGTCGGCGTGTCGCTGGGCTTGCGAGCGACCTACCTGGGTGCGGACCTTCCCGCCGCGGATTTGGCGCGAACCGTTTCGGACACGCGCGCGCAGGCGTTGGCGATGGGGATCGCCCATCAGCGAGCCGAGCGAACGCAGCGCTTCCTCGCTGAGCTCGACGAGCGGCTCGCCCCCGGAGTCGAGATCTGGATCGGCGGGCCCCGCTGTCGCGACCTCGCGGGCGGGCGGACCCACGCGATTCCAAGTTTCGAGGCGCTCGAGCATCGCGTGGGTTCGTTGCGGGTAGGGCCTTAGAAATGATCTATACGATGGAGCATGGTCCCACGATGACCCCAAGTGCGCGGTCCGAATGACCCGGGCCGATTCGCAAGCCCTGATCGCAATTCCGGCAGTTCTAGCGGTCGGGGCGGTGGTCTGCTGGTTCGGCGCGGCGGGCGGGAAGCAGGTCGGCGCCTTCCCCGTGTTCGCCATCGGCGGCGTCCTCGCGTTCGGCATCAACGCGGCCGCTTTCATTCCCGCCTATCGGAGCCAAACGGAACACTACTACGACCTGGCAGGAAGTCTCACGTACATCGCGGTCACGGGTACCGGGCTTTTTCTCGGCGCCCTCGACGCCCGTGCGGTCTTGCTCGCCGTTCTCGTCGCGATCTGGGCGGCACGCCTCGGATCGTTCCTTTTCGTCCGAATTCGAAGTGTCGGAAAGGACGGGCGTTTCGACGAGATCAAGCCGAGCGCTTCTCGCTTCCTGTTGGCCTGGCTTCTCCAGGGACTCTGGGTCTTGCTGACGCTCGCTTGTGCACTGGCTGCCATGACGTCCAAGGCCCCTGCGCCTCTCGGTTCGCTTGCCTTACTGGGAACTCTGGTGTGGCTCGCGGGTTTTGCGATCGAAGTCACCGCCGATTACCAGAAGAGCCGCTTCCGTCGAAACCCGGCGAACCGAGGGCGTTTCATCGACACGGGGCTGTGGGCTTGGTCGCGACACCCGAACTATTTCGGCGAGATTGTGCTGTGGACCGGAATCGCGCTGATCGCGCTTCCGGCACTACAGGGGTTTCAGCACTTGACGCTGATCTCTCCGCTGTTCGTCTACCTCCTCCTCACGAGAGTGAGCGGCGTCCCACTACTCGAATCGCGCGCGTTGGAACGGTGGGGGGACTGCGACGAGTACCGCGCGTACCAGGAGCGCACTCCCGTTCTCTTCCCGCGCCCTCCGCGGTGACGCGAAGCTCACGCCACTTCGGCGATGGCTCCGTCTGCGATGAAGCCCGCAATGAGTTTGCTCAGTTCGTCGGGACGATCGAGATCCGCCGCGTGTCCGGCCTCGGGAAGCGTCGTCAAGATCGAGCCCTCGATGGCCTCTCGCCAGGCGTCTCCGTAGGGCGACGGAACAACCACGTCTTCACTCGCGCTCACGACGAGGGTTGCGGCCTTGACGCGCGGCAGTCTTCGGCGAACTCCCGTGTCGGGTATCGGCCACAAGAACTTGGCAGCGGAACGCAAGCTCAAGAGTTCTTCGACATGCGCATCCATCCGATCCCGTCCCTTCAATAAATGCTTCTCCCGGCCGTCCGCTTCTGCGAACAGCGGCCGCGAAGGCCAGCCCGGATGTTGCGCAAAGGGATCTTCGCCCCCGACATCGTCGAGCCATAAACCGAGAGGGTTGGTCAGAACGAGCTTTCCCACCCGGCTCGGCGCGATCGCCGCGAGTTCCGCTGCCATCCATCCCCCGATCCCGATTCCCACGACGTGGGCGGAATCGAGGCCAAAGGCGTCGAGAAGATCGATGTGGTGGAGCGTCAGATCCAAAGGACCCTCGTCAAAGTCGGAAAGCTGATCTTTGGCGGGGCCCCAACCGGGTGCACATGGAGCGAGGACTTCGAAATGCTCGGCGAGGCGAGCGAGGATGGGTTCGCAGCCCGTCAGACCGAGCAACCCGTGAAGGTAGAGCAGCGGTTCGCCGGCGCCGGCTCGATGGAAGAAAACCTCGCGGGCCGCGGGTCCGACCTGGGTTGTTTCGAGCCTCATCGCTGTGCCCCCGTAGAACCGAATGCGTTCGGCCCGGGAGCGACGGCCCGTGGCACGGCCCGATCCTCTGCGGGCATCGGATTCGGGCTCCATCGGTCCTCGTAGTCGCTCCAAAGCCCCTTCATTTGCGGAACGATCTTCTCGGCGAACATTCGAGTGGAGTACTGGCAAAGATCATTCGGCATGTCACCGAAGTGCAGTAGGCACACCAAATGGCCGATCTGTAGGGACGTCGCGAGCTTGTGGATCTGTTCTGCCACGTTTTCCGGGCTACCGGCGATGATGTAGCCCCGCTCGATCATTTCCTCCCAAGACAAGGCCGCCGCCTGGTTCAGCGCCGACGATTGGCCGGCCATCTGTGATGCGAGACCTGCGCGTATGGTCGGCTCGGTGCGATAGCCCGGCGCATCTGCGAACCCGGGATGGACGTGGAGACATCGCGAGAAGAAATAGCGCGCGTGACTCTCGTAGAGGCGTTTCGCTTCGGCGTCGCTGTCGGCGATGCAGATTTGTTGGGCGAACGTGGCTTGGTACGGGTTGAAGTCCTTTCCGAGCGCTTCCATGCGATCCCAGAAGCCCTGCATCAGTTGGGCGCCTCGCACGTAGCCCGAGAACGACAAGTAGCTGTAGTTGTAATCATTCTCGGCGCAGAAATCCCAGGTCTCGAGCGATCCTCCGCCGGGAATCCAAATCGGTGGCGGTGTCTGGATGGGTCGCGGCCACAGGTTGACGTAGCGGAGCTTGTAGTACTTGCCGTTCCAAGCGAAGACGTCGGGGTCTTTCCAGGCTTTGCGGACGAGATCGTGCGCTTCGTGGTATTTCTCGCGCAGGGTCGCCGGATTGACACCACACGCGTAGTTGTCATCCATCGAGCTTCCAACGGGGAATCCGGCGATCAGCCGGCCGCCTGACATGCAATCGATCATCGCCATTTCTTCGGCGACCCGTGTCGGGGGATCGTAGAGCGCGAGCGACTGGCCCAGGAGGAGAATCGCCGCCCGGTGGGTACGCCGCGCGAGGGTCGCCGCCATCAACTGGGGAGAGGGCATCAACCCGTAGGCGTTCTGGTGGTGCTCGTTGATGCCGAGCCCGTCGTAGCCCACTTCTTCCGCCAACTCGAGCAGATCGAGGTAGTCGTTGTAGACCTTGTTCGCCTTCACCGGGTCGAACAATCGGGAATCGACGTCGACCCAGACGCTGCGGTGCGCCTCCGTAAAGTCGTCGGGCAAGTACGGCCACGGCATGAGGTTGAACCAATGAAATTTCATCTGACGACTCCGTAGTTTTCGGGGTGACGCACGCCCGGTCCGACCGGCACTATCGCCGCAAACGTGATCGGCACCTATGACGCCGCTCATATCCCCGCCCGAAGCCTATGACCCACGTCATAGGGGGCTCGAACGACGACGACTACCCTAGCAGCGACGTAGGCCACCACAATTGGAGGACTCCCATGGCGATGGTCGTCGAACACTTCTTTCACGAACCCACCTGGACGCTCTCCTACCTCGTGTACGACTCGATCGAACGCGTCGGGGTCGTGATCGACTCGGTTCGCGACTTCGATTGGAAGAGCGGACGAACGGCCTTCGACGCCTGCGAACGAATCGCAGCGAAGATCGACGCCGAGCGACTCGAGATCCCCTTCGTCCTCGATACCCATGCCCACGCCGATCACCTGAGTGGGTTGCCGTTCTTCAAAGAGCGCTATGGCGCGCGGACCTGCATCGGCCGCGGGGTCACAGGAGTTCAGCGGACCTTTCGCGAGCTTTTCAACTTGGGGGATGACTTTGCGGTCGATGGCGGCCAGTTCGATCGCCTTTTGGACGATGGCGATGAACTGCCGTTCGGTTCGCTGCAGATCCGGGTCCTCGCGACCCCGGGACACACACCGGCTTGTGTCACGTATCAGATCGGCGACGCGCTCTTCGTAGGAGACACGTTGTTTGCGCCCGACTCGGGTACGGCCCGCTGCGACTTCCCCGCCGGCTCCGCCGAGACACTGTTCGATTCGATCACACGGCTTTACGAGCTTCCCCCAAAGACACGCGTCTTTTTATGTCACGACTACCAACCAGAAGGGCGCGTTCTCCAAGTGGAGAGCTCGATCGGCGAGCAGCGCCGCTCAAACGTCGCGCTGAATGGCGAGACGACCCGAGAACAGTTCACTGCGGCTCGGAAGAAACGCGATGCCAGCCTCGAGGTTCCGAACCTCATCCTACCCTCGATTCAGGTCAATATCCGGGCTGGAGAACTTCCCCCACCCGACGACAACGGGGTCTCGTACCTCCGCTTCCCGCTAAACTCGTTGTGAGGGGTGAGTTAGCGAAAAGGAACTCGCAAAATGGATGCGGACCACAAGAAACAGGCCTTGCGCATGATTCCCTATGGGCTGTACGTCCTGACGGGCGCCTCTGCCGATGGTCAGGTCGCCGCCGCGACGGTGAACTGGGTAACGCAGGCGTCGTTTGAACCGCCGCTTGTCGCCGTCGGCGTGAAGACCGATTCGGGAGCCCATTCGATCATCAAGGAGTCGAAGAGCTTTGCCCTGAACGTCATCAGCAAAGGCCAAGAATCGATGGCTTTCTCGTTCTTCAAGCCCGCGGAGCGCGAAGGTGACACGATCGCCGGGGAACCCTTCTCCGCAGGGGCGACCGGCGCGCCCATTCTTTCGAATGCCCGCGCTTTCCTCGAGTGCCGATTGTCTGAAACCGTCGAAATTGGCGATCACTCTCTCTTCGTGGGAGAAGTCGTCGATGCCGGGCTGTCGAAGCCCATCGACGGACGCCCCGACGACGTAACCCTGGCGCTTCGCGATCTAGGCGAAAAGACCTTCTACGGCGGGTAGCCGGGCGACACAGTCTTGTGAGACCGCGCGTCCGGCGTAAGCCACGCGCGCGATGTCTCACCGCTGTGGCGTGAAGTCCCGGTTCCGCCCGCTCCCGGACTTCTGGAGCCTCCTCGCGCCGAAAAGAAACCTTCAATGCCCGGCACACATTTTGCTGCCTTTTCGAGCAACGTACGTCGTCATTGGAGGAGCGCGTGTCTGCGGGTTCGATCGTATTTGTTTCGTTCTTGATGGTTCTCCACGGGGCAGCCGCTGCTGCCGCCGATGATTGCCCGACTTGGTTTCCCGATCTCCGTTGCGAACGCGAAGCTCGTTGGGAGGGATTCCGCAAACCGATTGTTGCCCCGTATCTGTTTGAGGATCCTTTCGTTACGACAGGGGCATCGCTCTACTACATCCACCACGACTTTCCGGATCGGTCGGCTTTGGGCGGGGGCGAAGCTCACGTCGCAGCCCTCCAACTGCGCTTGGCGCTTACGGAAAGGCTGGGCTTCGTCGCCACCAAGGATGGATACGTATGGCTCCGCCCCGAACTCCCGCTACTGGACGACGAAGAGGGCTGGATGAACCTCGGTGCCGGGCTCAAATACATCCTCTGGGAAGATCGAGAGCGCCCGCTGATGTTCTCGGGCATCGCCCGTGTCGAGATCGATTCCGGAAGCTCCGACGTGCTGCAGGGTCAGGGCAGCGGCGTCGGCCTCTTTTCGGTTTCGAGCGCATGGGGCCCGGGCTCCTTTAGCGTGATGGGAGATCTCGGGCTGCAGCTCGCCTTTTCCGGCAAACAGAGCAGCTCGGTCTTCTACCACCTCTACGCGGGCTACGCGCTCGCGAAGAAGATCACGCCTTTCGTGCAGGTTTCGGGTCTTCGCTGGTTCAACGACGGAGACGGATCGCTACCGGTCGACCTGAATATCGGGGTCACCCTCCCCATCGAAACCGTCACGTCCGTGCTCGGCGTCGAGCGCTTCGAGGGAGCCGATGTCCTCAACCTCGGCTCGAACGGAGTGGACAATCTCGATCTCATCACGGTGGCGGGCGGTGTGCACTTCGCCCTGACCGATCGGTTGACGCTCAGCCTCGCGTACGAGCGACCGGTGACCGAGCCAAAGGGGATCTTCAAGCAGCGCTTTACGAGCAACCTCACCGTCGAGTTCTGACCGCGAGCGCTTGGCGCCGGAACTTTCCTAACGAAGCGCGCGGAATGACTCGCGAATGTCCGCAACGAGCGCTTCGGGCTCTTCCATCGGTGCGAAATGCCCGCCCGACGGCATGGGCGTCCAGCGCTTTAGATTGTAGTACGACTCCGCCCATCGTTTCGGCAGGAGCACGACTTCGCCGGGGAAGACGGCAACGGAAGTCGGAGCTTTGACGACGGGGGTCTCGGTGTGGCTCGGTTGCCAGGGGTTGTGCACGCATTCGTAGTAGTAGCGCGCGGAGGTTCCATAGGTTTGGGTCACCCAGTAGAGGGTCATCGTGGTGCACAGGTGATCCCGTGTGAAGCGGCTGTAGACGTCACCCCCCGAGTCGCTCCACGCGCGGCGCTTTTCGAGGATCCAAGAGCAGAGGCCGGCGGGCGAGTCGTTCAAGGCGTGCGCCAAGGTCTGGGGGCGCGTCATCTGGATCGCGGAGTAGCCGCTACCGTCGACGAAGAAGCTCTGATTTCTCTCGATGAGATGCTTCTCGTCGTCGCCGTATAGACTCTCGTCCGGCAATTCCCCCAGGAAAAGGTCGAGGGGCGCCACCAGGTTCAGGTGGATTCCGATCAAGTGCTCGGCGTATTTGTGACCGAGCTGGGTGGTCACCAGCGCCCCCCAATCTCCACCCTGGGCGGCGTAACGCTCATACCCGAGCTCGTCCCGCATCAGTTGGTCCCAGAGATCGGCGGTCCGCCAGAAGTTGATCCCCGTGCTCTCGAGTGGGCTCGAGAAGCCGTAACCCGGAAGAGAGGGAACGATGACGTCGAACGCGTCGGCGGGATCTCCGCCAAAGGCCGCTGGATCGCTCAGAGGCCGGATCACTTGATGGAAGTCCCAGAACGTCCACGGCCAGCCGTGGCTCAGAATCAGCGGGATGGGCGCCGGCCCCCGCCCCGGTTCGCGGATGTAGTGGATCGGTATGCCTTCGACGCGGGTACGGAAGTGCTGATACTCATTCATCGCCTGTTCTTGCCGACGCCAGTCGAAATCCCGAGCCCAATAGTCGCAAAGCTCGCGCAGTGCCGTATCGGGTGTCCCGTAGACCCAATCGCTGTTCGCAAAGTCGGGTGCCAGCCGCGCGCGGTCGAGACGAGCACGCAGGTCAGCGAGCTCTTCCTCCGCGATGTCGATGACAAATCGTTCGGACACTTCCGGAACCTCAGCCGTCGGTCATAGCCGCGAGCACGAGCGTCGCCATCACCCCGATCCGCTCGAAGTGGTAGCTGTCTTCCATGAGCCCAGTGGAGAGGAAGGCCAAGGTGAGCTCCCGCTCCGGATCTACCGTAAAGCCCGTCGACCCGGCGCCGAAACCGCCGTACGTGCGGGGCGAGTTCATCACGCTGAAGAGTCCGGGAATGTTCCCCTCCCCTCGCATGAAGAACCCGACTCCGATATTGGCGGGATAGAACAACCAGTTCCGCGTGCCGGTCCACATGTCGAAGAGGATGTTTCGACCGTCGCCCGAGTGATTGTGCGTGCAGAAGTCGATCATTCCGGGGGACAGAATCCGGTGTCCGTCGATTTCTCCGCCGCGGCGCAAGGCTTCCGCGAAGCGATGGACGTCGCGAACGGTCGTGATGCAGCCGCCGCCCGGAATTTCGCAGCCCGGCGTGGCGAGCAGCTCGCCGATCCCCTCCACAGCTTCCGGCGGCAGCAGAGCGGGGATGTCCTTGTAAGCGACCTTCACCGGGCAAAGCCGCGACATCAGGTCTTCGCGCGCGCCGAGGCTGGTATCGGCCATGCCGAGGGGTCGGAAGAGATCTTCGGCGATCATCTGGCCGTAGCTGCGGCCTCTTCCGTCGACGCGCAAACAGAGCGCCGCGATGATCGAATGACCGAGAAGAATGGAGTAGTTGACCCGCTCCCCGGGCTGAGACTCGAGCGGAAGTCCGCAGGCGTACTCCACCAAACTCTCGATGTTGGTCAAGACGTCGGGTGTCACCGGGGGGATCGCGGACATCACACCACTGGTGTGGGTGAGCAGGTGATAGAGATTCACCTTCTCCTTGCCCAAGGTCGCGAACTCGGGAATGAGCTCGGCAACCGGGGCGTGGAGCTTGAGCAGTCCGCGCTCCACGAGCGACAAAGCCAGAACGTTCGTGAATTGCTTCGCCACGGACATCGTCGCGAATACGGAATCCGCTTCGAGCGGTCGCCCCGCGGCGCGATCGGCAAAGCCTTCTGTCAAGTTCAGGACGACTTCGCCCCGGCGGGCGACCATCATGTTCACGCCGTGGCAGCGGCCTTTTTCGATGTCCTCGCGGACCCGATCGCCAACGCGATCGAGGCGCGCGGGGTCGAAGCCGAGACGTCGAATCGTGTCTTCTGAAACTGCGTTTCCGGTTGCCGCGAGCGTGGCTGCCATGCTGTTCTCCTCCTGGGGAAAAAATATAATACTCTTGATCACAAATTCGCAGTCACGATCCGAGGAGGTCGCAGTATGTCCGGCGTTGGAACCGAAAAGGTCTTCGAAAACGACAAAGTCATCGTCTGGAATTTCGAACTCGGCCCGGGTGCCGAGACGCCCCTGCACACCCACGAGCACAGCTACATGTGGTACGCGATCTCTGGCGCACCCCTCCAAGTTTTTGACGAGAACGGCAAGGATCTGGGGACGCTCGATGTCCCCACCGGTGCCACCTTCTCGCTAAAGCTCGACAACGGTGAACTCGAGGTTCTGTCCGAGCCCGGCAAGGGCACGCGGGTCCCGGCGCGCCACAAAGCGCGCAACGCGGGCACGACGACGTACCGAGAGGTCTTGGTCGAGTACAAGTAGGTGGCGCCTGTGACGGAGCCCACCATCGAGTACTTCTACTCCGCGCACTCGGCGTTTGCCTACCTGGGTTCGGCTCGCTTTCTCTCCCTGGTGAAGAGCCATGGGAGACGTGTCGCTCACCGCCTGATCGACCTCGACCGTGTGGTCGAAACCGTCGGCGCCGGACCGTTCCGGGCTCGCTCCGCAGCACATGTCGCGTATTTCTTTGGCCGCGAAATAGAGCGTTGGAGTTGTTCTACGCGCAGGATTGCCTGGAGATGATGGAGCGTGCGCTCGATCGGCCCTATCGCTAGGACGCCGAGTCCCTCGTGAAAAACGTCGCCTCCGCAGAACCCGATCCGCTTCTCCTCCCAATTCTCGTCGGTGCCATTGCGATCGGCGTAGCGCTGCGCGCCTATGGCGTTGGCACCTGGGAGCTCCGGGGAGACGAACTCTTCACGCTGAGCTACGCCCAGACCGATCCGGGGAAGCGGGGATTCTTCTCCTTCTACTACTACGTGGTGGCGGGACTCCTTCCGCTCTTTCAAAACGAGATCCTCGCTGTCCGCCTTCCCGCCGCGGTTGCAGGTGTTTTCGGCCTTGGGGCGTTTTTCGTGTTCGCGCGTGAGGCGGTCGGTCATCGTTCGGCGATTCTGGGGACCTTGGTCCTTTCGTTCAGTCACCATCATGTAGAGCTCTCACAGTTCGCCCGGTACTACTCCGCGGTTTTCATGTTTGCGGCACTCAACGGGTGGCTGTTTCTCGTCTTCGTACGCACGGGCTCCGTTGCGTCCTTCGTGGGAAGTGCCCTCGCCGGAATCGCTGCGACCGCGAACCACCCAGCGGCCGCGTTGGTTTTCGTCGCGACCGGGGGATACGCGTTGTTGGGTTTGATCTTCCGCGATCTCCTACCGCATGCGAGTGCGAGGAAAATCGTGTGGGTTGCCGGCGTCGTCGCGGTCCTGGGCGTCTACGTGATCTTTCCGAGCGACATCGTTTCGGCGTGGGTCGTCGACCGGCGATGGGACAACCAACCCTGGGCCATGATCCCCCTGCTGGCTTTCAACCACTACACCGTTCCTGTGTTCGTTGCAGCGGGCTTCGGCCTGTGGACGCTCCTCACCGGAGATGTTCCCAAGGTGGGTCTGCTCGCGACCCTCGCTGTGGCGAGTGGGTTGGCCGTGTTGGCAATCGCCAACCTCTTTATCAACTTCTCGTTGCTTTATCTCACCTCGATCATGCCGTGGTTCTTTCTCAGCCTGGCCTCAGTTTCAGGACACATCTACGAGCGAGTCCGAGCCGAAAGCGTTTGCGTCGCGCTCGCAATGCCAGCTGTCTTGATCGCCGCCCAGCTTCCTTCGCTCGCCTCGCACTTTCTGGAACGGCGCAACATTTCTCCGCAAGAGGCCTTCGCACTCGTCGCAGATCAAGCAGCTCCGGGTGATGTCGTCGACGGTATGTTCCCCCAGTCGGTCGACCTCAGTCATGTCGTCAAAGCCCCTTATTTGGCGGAGCCATACGACCGAACCTTCGACTGGAAGACCCACCTCGACGCATACCTGGAACAAGACCGGACTGTCTGGTTCGTCCACGAGCTTCCGCGAACCGGATACGCGCCCGCATTCGAGGATTGGCTCGTCCGGCACGCCGAGCGCGTGTACTACCGGCGCGCGCACCGCATCGATCGGCGTGCCGTCTCCATGGTCGTCTGGAAGCGAAGCCCTGTGCCGAAGATCCGGTGAGAGTTGCGATTCCCGGTGAGCTCGCGTTCAATGGCGCGAGCACGCGGCCATGAGGAACGCTCTCCATGCGCAGAACAAGCCGTCCGGGTTCCCCGAGCGACGCTGCACCCGAAGGTTTTCCGCCGGGCCATTTCTATTCTCCGATTCCGTCGCTCGGAGAGCTTCGTCAACGGGAGGACCGCCTTTTCGGACCACCTCCGCCTGCGCTGGCTGGGATTGATCTCAGGAGACAGGCTCAACTCGACCTCCTGTCCGAACTCGCGCCGTTCTGCGAGGAGCAACCCTTTCGGGAAGGATCTTCGGCCCGGCGCTTTCGTGCGAGCAACCCGAATTTCGGTTTGGGCGAGGCCGTGCTCCTGCAGGCGGTGATTCGCCGTCTTCGCTCGCGACGCGTAGTTGAAGTGGGAGCGGGCTACACCACCTGTGCTCTTCTCGACACCAACGAACTCTATTTCAATGGCTCTCTCGAACACACCGTCGTAGAGCCGTACCCGGAGTTGCTGGGTCGTCTGCTGCGCCCGGAAGATCAGACGAGTATCGAACTGCTGCGAACACCGGTACAAGACGTGGATATGGCGGTGTTCGACGCGTTGGAAGCCAACGACGTGCTGTTCGTTGACTCCTCACATGTCTCGAAGGTCGGGAGCGATGTCAACCATCTCGTTTTCGAGATCCTTCCCCGACTGTCGGAAGGTGTGTGGATCCACTTCCACGATATCGCGTACCCGTTCGAGTACCCGAGAGAGTGGGTCCACGAAGGACGCGCTTGGACGGAGACCTATCTCCTTCGGGCGTTCCTTTCCTACAACAAGGCTTTCGCGATTCGTCTCTTTGCTTCCTATCTAGCCCACATCGAGTTCGACCGATTCTCGGCGGAGCTACCCCAGGTCGCGAGGCAACCTGGAACGAGTCTCTGGCTCGAGCGCGTTGGGGAGCAACCCTCCGCGGATTCGACCGAACTCCACCTGGCCTACGAACCCGACCTGGTCCCACCGATTTCCTTGACGCGTTCCGAAGGCATCGAGGTAGCGGAAGATTGGTTTCGATGGGCAGAAGAATGGAGTGTGTTGTTGCGGGTCTACGCCGGACTCGGACGCACCAGCGACGTCCTTGAAATCGGTTGCGGCCTCGGTCGCGTAGCGTTTGCACTGCGGTATGTGCTCGATCGAGGGTCGTACTGTGGCTTCGAAATAGGCGAAGAGAAGGTTCGGTTTCTGAAGCGCCACTTCGAGCCGGCGCACCCGAATTTCCGCTTCGAATGGGCCGATGTCTTCAACGGTTTCTACAACCCGCAGGGAACCGTTGCTGCGGATTCGTACCGTTTTCCTTACGAAGGCGACCGGTTCGACGTCGTGTACGCCGCCTCGGTCTTCACGCACATGGTTCCCGCGGCTGTGGCACGGTATATCGGTGAAACGCAACGCGTACTCCGCGCAGGCGGGCACGCTCTCTTCAGTTTTTTCCTGCTGGACCACTACGATCCGAGCCGTCGGCGACCGGTGGGCTTCGATCATGAGCGGTTCCAGTTTCCGGAAACGCCCGAGTCCCAAGGTTTCGCGACCGTCGTTCCCGACACGCCCGATCAGATGACGGCCTACTGGCTCTCGACGGTGCGGGACTTCGCAACGGAAGCCGGGTTGGAGCTCGTTCGCGAACCCATCCCGGGCCTCTGGTCGGGGGCCACGTCGCGCTGGATCGGTGCGCAGGATCTCGTATTACTGAGGAAGCCGTGATTCGTCTGAAGTTTCTTCGAGGCGATGCCGGTCGGCCATGCGACGCGAGCGCCGGTAGGCGATCGGCGCGGACAGCATGCCGCGCAGCTCTCTAGACGCGAGTCTCAATGTCTCGCGGTCGCGATACCGCACCCCTCGCCAAATGCGGCGAAGAAGCCAGCCGCCAATCCAATCCCGCAACGCGAAGCGAGCGACGTTCCGTCGCTCGCCCGGGGAACGACGCGACACGGTCATTAGGTAGGACGCAAACGAGCGACCGTTGTCGTAGATCTGTCGGTTCAGGGAAGACAGATCCCGTCGATGCACATGGCGAACGAAGGCCATCGGCTCGTAGCGGAGCATGCGCCCTGAGGAGACAACTCGCTCGAGAAATTCGATATCACCGGCGCCGCGAGTGGGTGTACCCGCGTCTAGTGCAACATCAAAATCCCCGACTGCCTCGAACACGCTGCGGCGGAAGGCCATGTTTGTCCCAACACCCCAACTGCTCGCCCAGTACCGCTCGGACGCTGAAAGCTCCTCGCGCCGTATGGAGAACGGTCGGAACCCTTTGCCCATCCCCCCGTAGCGTTCGAAGTCGAGCTGCGCCTGCGTCTCGAGCTCGGCGGGAAGTACCAGACCGGTCACCACACTCACCTCTGGATCGCTGAATCCTCGAGCGATGCCCAGGAGCCAACCTCTCGACGCGATCGCATCGTCGTCGACGAAAGCGACGATCGGATTCTTGCTCGCTCGGATGCCACAGTTGCGCGCCCAGTCGAGCCCTTGACGCGTTTCGCGTATATGGGGCAATCCCGCAGCGGCGATCGTCTGAGCGACCGCTGGTTCTTTCGATCCGTTGTCGACGACGACGACCTCGTAGTCCGGATAGTCCAGCCCGGCGAGGGCATCGAGACACCGTTTCAGCGAGAGAGGCCGATCGCGCGTACAGACGACAACGCTGATCCCGGGCTTGTCGGAGATCGCCGGTTCGAGTGTGCCAGCGGTACTCCGTTCGAGCAGCTCCCAACCGAGGTAGTCCGCTGCTGATTGGCGGAGAGCTCGGGGGGAGATCTGTCGGTTGGGTGGTGCTTCGAGGCTCACGTTGCCCAGCGGAAGCGGGCCCCAAGTAAAGGTGGCGAGCAGCTGGTCATACCGCCAGTCGATGAAGAGCCGCTCGAGCGGGCGAGACAGGTCGATCGTGGCGACGCGGGTCAGCAACGGTCGACCTCGGGGCGCTGACCCTTTGCCCAAGCGAGGGCAAGCCCTGGAACAAATCGGTTGCGCGCGGCGTCACGCAGAGCGCCCCGCAAGTGGGCCTCGCCGATCGGCTCAACGCCGGGCTCCGGCCCGAGCACCAAGCATTCTACGTCGTCCACGCGAATGCGGAGCCCATTCCGGGTGCCACTCGAAAGGAGCGGACCGAGCAGGTCCGGAGGCGGCAGGTCCAAGAGGTCGATCTCCACGACATCGCATCCAAGGGGGCGCGGCAGCGGTCCATCCTGAACCCATGAGGCGAATCCCCTGCCGCCAAGTGCCTCGGACACGCCGCTCCAGTAGTGATATTCGCGAAGCCAGGCGATGGCCTCACGCCAGCGGCTTCGAAGACGGAGGGACTCACAACAAAACGACCAGCGGAGCCACGCCGACTTGAGCGCCCTTCCCAGTTTCGCGTCCGACATCGCGAGGCGTCGCGCGGAACGGACGAACCTCGGTCCGTGCGCGTCGATGCTTCCAAAAAAGTGTCCACGGAACTCTGGGTACTCCTCCGCGAGCTGCACCTCGGCATGCCCTTCCGCGCGCAGTCTGCCCAGCCATTCGGGCAAATCGACCGACTCGTGATGCCATGCCAGCGCGTTTGGTTCGTGCCGGATCTTCGTCCCCCGCCCGATCAACCGAAGTCCGAGTTCGTAGTCTTCGATCCTCCGGTAGCGGGCGTCGAACCCCCCGACATCGAAAAATACATCGCGTTTGATCGCGAGGTTTCCGCTAAAGACGTCCCGGTAGTTGAAGCGGTGTCCGGGCCGACGCATCTCTCGGTAACGGTCCTCCCACCACATCCGAGCATCGAGCTGCCACCAACTGGGGTTTTCGGGAAGGACGGCGCTCGAGTACCCGACGACCACCGAGCTGCTCCGCAATGCGTCACGGTGCGCCGCAAGCCATTCGGGAGAAGGCTCGACATCGTCGTCGAGGAACACGAGGTGTTCACCGAGGGCGTGCTCGGCGCCGACATTCCGGCTGCGCGCAGCACTCCTCGCGTCGTGAGAGGTCAACCTCAACGGAAACGAAACGTCGTCGAGCGCCGAGACCCAGTCAGCGGTGCCGTCCGTGCAGGTATCAGCCACCACCACGACTTCGAACTCGGAGGGATGGAGCGTCTGTTTTGCGAGGGCGTCAAGAGTTCTGCGCAGCGACTCCGATCGATTGTGAGTCGGTATCACGACGCTCAACATGGGGGAGCCTCGCCGCCGGAACTCCTCTTTCCGATTGCGGTCTGGCGTTTCAGATGGCGCCGGGATCGCAGATAGAGAAGCGGCCCGGCGAAGGCACCGAACAACTCCGCCGCGGCGACGCGAAGCGGTGGGCTCCCCGGGTGTCCGATCACCGAGCGAAGAAAGGCCCGCCCGGGCCCCGACCACAAGTACGCGAGACCGATCTTGAGGACGCCAAAATCTCGCTCTTCGAGTAGGGCGCGCGTCCACCACGCAAACACGCCCGAGCCATAGGCCGCCGAAACGTCGGATAGCGCCTGCTCGTCGCTGCGGTGGCGGTGCCAAACGAGCGCCCGCGGCTCGTACACGATCCGAAGGCCGCGCGCCAAAACGCGGTAGAAAAATTCGTGATCTTCACCGCAGCGGGTGAGTGTCCCCGGGCCGAGCGCTTCGTCGAAGACTCCGATCTCGTCGAGCGCCGAGCGTCGTATCACCATGTTGACCGAGGCCCCCGCGAGACCTGCTGCGAGAGGTGTCAGCTGGTGGCGATCGAACTCTCGCCGCTCGTAGCCGCGACAAAATCCGTGGGCCTTCTCGAACCAGACCTGGGCGGGGGTCTCGAGCTCGAGGGGCATGGTGGCACCGGTCACGACCGCGACGAGCGGATCGGCGAAGCACCGCGAAACTCGTGTGAGCCACCTCGAATCGGGAACCGCGTCGTCGTCCGTGAACGCGACGAGCTCGGTCCGAGTCTCCCGAATCCCGCGATTGCGAGCCGCCGCCGCCCCTGGGCGCAGCTCCCGTACGTACCGAACCCCCGGCGTGCGATCCACGAGGGCCCGGGTCCGCTCGTCGCTCGGCGCATTGTCGACGACGAGGATGTCGGAGACCGGCGGGTCCATCGCCAGTAGGCCGTCAAGGCATCTCGCCAAGTCTTCGGGCCGGTCGCGGGTGCATACGACGACGGACAGATCGGTGGGTCCTCCGGACTGGAATTCGGCTTCTTCGATCTTGCTCAGCCATGCGGGCCAGGCGCAGCGCCGGGCGGCCTGATCGAGGGATTCCGCGTCCAGTCGGCCGTCTCGCACGGGCAACCAAGCTTGGCCGACCACCGCTTCGTCTTGGCGAAACACGACGAAAGCTTCCGGATACGGATCGAGGTCGTGGAGCTCCGTCGGAAGGGAGGCGAGTTGAACCTCGCGAACAGCGGCTACAGACAACGCGAGAACTCCGCAGGTGACCGTCTATGACAACACAGTCAAGGCCGCCAGACAACACCCGGGTCGCGGTGCAGAAGGCGGTACTGTAGGGCGATGTCCGACGGAAGCCGGGTCGCCGTCCGTGATGTAGACGTGCGACGCGTGGAAAGTCTTGAGGGGCTCGCCGCATATGGGGCGGTCGAGGTGCTTTTCCGCGACCAGGGCGTTCCTGTGGGCCGAGCCCGGCTCCTAGCTCCGAGTGCGAGGCTCCGTGCCGAGGCGATCCGGAAGGCGTGTCCACCCTTCCCGAAGGGCGACCGAACAGCCCGAACCCCCGGGATCATCCCGACACTCAGCGTCGCCGTCTGCACTCGCGATCGGCCTCGAGAGCTCGCTGCCGCGCTAACGACTCTCGCCCGCCAGGAGACCCCGCCGCTCGAAATCCTCGTCGTCGAGAACGGCGAGGCCGGCGAGACGCGCGCGGTAGTGCAGCGCTGTCTTCCCTCCGCGCGCTTCTTGCATGAGCCCGAAGCCGGTTTGGACTTTGCGCGCAATCGCGCCCTGATGGCCGCGGGCGGTGACCTGATCGCCTTTCTCGACGACGACGCCGAGGCGGATCCGCAATGGGCCGGCCGCATTGTCGAGGCGTTCGCGAACGATGCGGAAATCGGGGCCTTGACCGGCCTCACGATGCCCCTCGAGCTCGAGACGACGGCCCAGTGTTTGTTCGAGGCCAACGGTGGATACGGACGCGGGTTCGAAGTCCGACGCGTTCGGAGGCACGAGGGCATGTGGCATGAGCTACTGCGTCCACTTCCCGCCCGAGTGCTCAACAGTGGGAATGGTTGCAACATGGCGTTTCGCGTGTCCGTCCTGCGCGCCGTTTCCGGGTTTGATCCGGCGCTTGACGCCGGGCCTCCACTGCCCGGAGGCGGAGACCTCGACGCGCTTCTGCGAGTTTGCCAAGCCGGGCACGACATCCTCTACGAACCGCGTGCTCTGGTGCGACATCGACACCGCCGAACACTCGATGCCATGGACAAGCAGCTCGCGGGCCACCACCGCGCCGGAGTCGCCTACTTGGTCAAGAGCGTGGCGGGCGCTTC
Source organism: Myxococcota bacterium (assembly GCA_965223705.1). GTDB lineage: Bacteria > Myxococcota_A > UBA9160 > UBA9160 > UBA6930 > UBA6930. The sequence goes on from OZ245015.1 coordinate 3,377,711, forward strand.
CGGAATCGCGCGACTCGGCGGCGTACTCTTCCTGATCTGGCGTCTTGTCAAGAATCCACTTCGGTTGTTGCGCTCCTGTGTGGGTCTCGATCCCCTTCCGCCGCGCACACTCGCGGCTATGTCGAAGGCAGCCGTCGCAGGGCTGGGTAGCTACTCGTTGTCAAAAGCTCGCCAACGGCGGCACGTCCGGCGCCATGGCGGTCGTCCGCCGAACGCCCGCTCACAGGCCATCGACACGTGGCTCCACCGCGAGCTTGTCTGGCGACTCACCCAAAGGGATCTCAAAGCAAAGTATCAGGGTTCGTGGTTGGGCTTTCTTTGGACGTTGATCAACCCCCTGGTCACGATCGGCGTGATGGTTGTCGTCTTCTCACAGATCGTGCGGATTCCCGTGGACCGCTACTGGGCCTTTTTGTTGAGCGGCTATTTCGTGTGGTCATTCTTCGCGCAGACGCTCACCGGTGGCGTCCAAAGCGCCGCAGGAAACGCCTATCTGACCCGCAGTGCGTGGTTTCCGCAGGAATCGCTGGTGCTCGCCGCCGGAATCGCGCGCTTCCTCGAGTTCGCCATCGAGATGACCATCGTGGCGGTCGTGTTGGCAATCTTTCATCACGGCGCCATTCCCGCCTCCTACCTGGCTCTGCCCATCATCGTCCCCGCTCTGTTCATCGTTGTCATCGGCGTCGCTTTTCCGATCGCCGCACTCGCCGTCTACTACGTCGATACCGTCCACGCCTTGCCCTTGGCGATCGCAGCTCTTTTCTACGCGACGCCCGTTTTCTACCCGTTGAGCATCGTTCCCGAGCCGCTGCGCGCGTTCTTCGCACTGAATCCCATGGCGTTCCTGATCGATCTGTTTCACGACACCCTCTACAAGGGCGTGCTTCCGAGCTCGGCCGAGCTGGGGCTGACCGTCCTCGGCGGCATTGCTATCGCGGGGACCGGCTACTGGCTCTTCAACCGTCACAAGCGCAACTTTGCGGAGTTGTTGTGATCGACCGCCAGCCGCGCCAGACTTTGGAGCTCGCCGACGACGTTGCTGTCGGGCTATGCAACGTGACGAAGCGATTCGTTCACTACGAAGGTACCCCGCGCACGCTGCGAAACCTTTTCATTCGATCAGCGAAGCGACGAGCCACGACACAGAGCTACTTCTCGGTACGAGACATCTCCATCCGAGTGGCACGCGGCGAGAGTGTCGGCATCATCGGCGACAACGGAGCGGGAAAAAGCACGCTACTCCGCCTGATCGCGGGGATCTATTGGCCGAGCGAGGGGTCGGTCATGACACGTGGACGCTTGGCCCCATTGATCGAACTCGGCGTCGGGTTTCATCCGGAGCTGACAGGTCGTGAGAATGTCTTTCTATACGGATCGATCCTCGGGATTCCAAGTGACGTTCTCGAAGCGCACTATGACGACATCGTCCGAATGTCGGGCATCGCCGAATTCATGGACAGCCCCGTCAAGCACCACTCTTCCGGGATGAGGGCGCGACTCGGCTTCGCCGTCGCAACGGCGATCCGCCCAGATATTCTGTTGCTCGACGAGGTTTTCGCCGTCGGGGACGTCGGCTTCCGAGAAATCTCCGTGGCTCGGCTGCGCGCCTTCCAGGAAGCTGGAACGACGACGCTGCTCGCAAGTCACGACCTCGGCATTGTGCGCGAATTCGCAACGCGGGTCATCTGGCTCGAGAATGGCGCGATCGCGGCCGCGGGAGAGGTCGAAGAGGTGACCCGGGCCTATCAGCACGCGAAGTTTCCGACTGGAGAACCCGCCGGGTGAACTCCCAGTCGGCGATACCTGAGAAGCCGGACCTCAGTGTGGTCATTCCTACCAGGAACCGCCCGCAAGCGCTCGCGTTGACGCTCAAAGCCCTGTCACGCGTCGACTTTCCGCCGCCCGAACGATTCGAGGTCGTGATCGTCGATGACGGTTCCGCAGAGCCCGTCGGACGGAGCGAATTAGAACGGACCGCCCCGAAGCGAACCCGGGTCGTGCGCCATGAGAGGCCGTTGGGTGCAGCGGCCGCGCGCGAGCACGGCTGGCGCGTCGCCACGGGAGAATGGGTGCTCTTTCTCGACGACGATGTTCGCCCTGCCCCCGAGCTGCTCGTCCGCCATCGGGAAGCTCAGCAGCGGAGCGGTGCGGAGGTCATTTTGGGAAGCTGCCCGTTTGAGGCGCGGGATGCCGAACCACCCCATGTGCGCCTCACCCGACTTTGGTGGGACTCACACCTCAAGAGACTGGCGACGGACGAGCCGAGCTGGTTCGGTCAGCTGACAACAGGAAATGTCTCGATCCGTCGCGACGTCCTCGTGCGTTGCGGTGGATTCGATGTGACGTTTCCCGCTCGGGAGGACTACGAGTTGGGACAGCGCTTGCTCGATGCCGGCGCCGCCTTCCACTACGAAGCGGCTGCGCGGGCCGTCCAGACCTGTTGCGAGAGCATCCATGAATGGCTCGAAGGATTTCGGGCGTGTGGTCGGGCTGACGTCGCTTTCGCGTGGAAGCATCCGACTAAGGTCGCTGTCCTCATGCGGCGCGCGGGACTGGCCCCGGTGCCGCGATGGTTTGGCGGCCGCGCGCTGGCTCTCGCTACTCGGTTCCTCACTCGATCCCGCGCCCGCTACGACTTCCGTTGGATGTTATCCTCACGCTTGGTTCTCGCGGATCGCTATTGGGGCGGTATCCGCGAAGCTTCAGCGGACCCGAGAATCCCGGGCCTCCTAGAACGCGCACAACGTTCCGGATCAAGCGCGGAGTGGCTCGCGTGGCGATCCGCTTCAGACATGCCCGGACTCGGTCAAGGCCCGGGAGCGGGATCCGCGGCGCGGAGCCCTTCCCACGGGCACTCGGTGCACTCGTATCGGTAAAACCGCAGACCAACGCGCTCGAGGCTTCGGTCTCTGGCCGTGCGAGGGATTCGTTCGATCCGGTGGCTGCCGCACCGCGGACAGCCGCCGTGCCGGCTCAGCGATGGATGATTCAGGACCCAGTGCTTGGCCGGGACGCACAGGACGAGGAGAAGAGCGCCCAGGAAGACCGCAGTTAAGATTCCGGCGCCACCCTCGTATGCGAGCCAGGCCAACGCGCTCGGAAATCCGTAGATCACTTCAGCGACGCCGGTTTGCGCGTTCAGTCGAAAAACCATGGGCTCATTTTCCCGAACGGTCGTGACCTCGAAACCTTCGATGTCGACAGTTCTTCCATTCGCTCCGACGCTGTGCCAGGTCCCGGTTCCGACGATCCGGACCTCAAACGTGGCTGGGCTCGCCACACGCGTGTAGAACTGAAACTTCGACGCGCCGAACGGTGTCAGCGCCGTGCGTCCTTCGTCGTGTCTCCAGCCCTGGAAACCACCCGTCGCCGTGTAGGCATCGTGTCCGTCCTCGGCAACCAACAAGATCCGGCTCGCTTGACCGCTCGCAGTCCGTTGCTGAACCAGCTTGAAGCGGACGACCTGGCCCGGTTCTTTAACCACGGCCCAGGACGCCTGCGGTGGGATCTGAATGCGCCAATCGCCGCACGCGACAGCCACCCAGAGGTAGTGGCCGGCCGCGTCAAATCGAAATTCCGCCGAATAGATCCCGTCGCCCGCCTCTTCGTCAGCGTCGAGACCTCGATCGTTCATCGGGTGACTGGCGCTATCCCACGCTTGGAAATCCCCCGCCAGGCACCACCCAGTATCGGGTACCGTGATGTCGCGCAGGACGTGGGTCGGCGTGCCCCGTTCGGCGAGCTGCGTTGCGAGGAGCACATAGGGATTGGCCAACGACGCCAAAGCGAGGACAACGGCGATCGTCGCAAGGATTGGCCACAGCCGCGCTCCTTCCTTCTGGGGCTTCGGCTGGTGCCCGTCCGCTGATGCCTCCGCCGTCTCGGACAACCGCGTTCTCCCTAGCGCCGAGCCGAATCGATTCGATGCCGGGTAGTTCGGGACAATGAAACCGCCGATCGCAACTTCTTGCCAGACGGCCCCGAATACAAGGACGTGGGTGACGCGATGACCGAAAAGCTCAGCGTGTGCGTCATCAATCGAAACGGTGGCGATGCGCTTGTCAACACATTGGCGTCCATCATGGAACAGGGGGACATCGTTGCCGAGGTTCTTCTCGTGGACAACGCATCGGACGACGGTAGCCCCGAAAAGGCCCTCGCGTGCCACCCTTCCGTCAAGCTCGTCCGGCGGGAAGACAATTGCGGTCCCGGTGCAGCCCGAAACGCGGGATTCCGGGCGGCACAATACGAGCGAATCCTATTTGTCGACGGCGACGTCCGCCTGCAGCCAGGTTGCGCCGCGCAGCTGCGACACGCTCTCGCGCACTCGGAACGCATCGTCGCGGCGATGCCCCGTGTTCGGTTCGAGGATACGGGGGAAGTTCAGTGCGATGGAGCAGATTCTCACTATCTGGGTTTCATGTTGGTCCAGCACCAGAGGGGAAATGAGATGCGGCGCATCGGATCTATCGTGTCGGCCTGTATGCTGCTCGATCGCTCTCGCTGGGGGCGGTCGGATCCGTTTGATGAAGACTTCTTCATCTACTACGAAGATCACGATTTCGGCCTTCGAGCGCGCGCTGCCGGATGGGAGCTTGTGGGCGTACCAGCCGCAGTGTGCTCTCACGGAGGGGGCACGCCCGGGTTGTCGTATCGCCCTGGACGCTCGTATCCGACCGGGCGTGTCTACTTCCACATCCGTAACCGTTGGCAACTCATCCTCAAGAACTACGAGTTCGGATCCCTGTGTCTCTTGGCGCCCTGCCTGCTCTTCTACGAAGCTCTCCAACTCGCGGGCGTCGTAAGCAAGGGTTGGTTCAAAGAATGGACACGCGCCGCGGAGTGGGTGCTCTCCAACCGGCGGACACTTCTCGCGAAGCGCCGCGCCGCAAGCGCAGCGCGGACCGTCTCCGATCGCGAGCTTTGGGTCGGCGGAGAGTTGCCATTCCATCCGGGACTACTGACCCGCCGCGGGGAGCGGGCCGCGTTGCGCTTCGTCAACGCTGTCCTCGCAGCCTATTGGCGCCTTTGCTCGAGAATCCTCTAGATGCACTAACATGGCCGGCGGACCCCGTGCTCTGGATCTTCGATGTCAGTCCGCCGCGTTCTCATGGTCGCTGCCTGTCCGTTCCCCGCGAACCGCGGAACCCCGATTCGGAGCTTTCGATTGGCCGAGGCCATCTCCAAGGCCGGAATCGAAGTCGAGGTCGTCACTTATCACTTGGGACGAGCGCAGCCCGAACCGAGCTTTTCGGTTTACCGGACCCCGCGCGTGGCGACGTATGTGCGCTATCGGCCGGGACCCTCCCTGCAGAAACTGGTGGTGATGGACCCGTTGCTGATGCGGAAGATCCGCTCGCGTATCCGGCGCAACCCTCCCGACGTGATTCATGCCCATCACTGCGAGGGTTTGCTAACCGCGTTGTTCGCAAGTCCCGATTCCGAGTGCCCCGTGATCTACGATGCGCACACGATTCTGGGCGCGGAGCTCCCCCACTACCTTCCGCGCTGGATGAAAGCCCCGGGGCGCTGGCTCGGCGATACGTTCGACCGCTATCTCGCGAGGCTTTCCGAGTTCGCCATTGTCGGCACCCAGGGGATGAAAGACGAACTCCTCGAGCGGAATTTTGGCCCGGAGAAGTGCATTCGAGTGATCCCCAACGGCGTAGATTTCGATGCGTTTACCCCCATCGACCCTACTCGATTGGGAACCGACGAAGGCAATACCATCGTATTCGCGGGAAATTTGGCTCCCTACCAAGGTCTGCAGCTGCTTGCGGAGGCCTTCAAGGTCGTTCGCTCCTACCGCCCGGACGCGCGACTTCAGGTCGTTACCGAAGATCGAACGCGCCCAGTGGGTTGGCCAGCAGAGATCGAGCTGATCAACGCTTCGTTTCGCGAACTGCCCGCCTACCTGCACCGGGCCGACATCGCCGTCAATCCGCGGTCGGATTCCGCCGGAATGCCGCAAAAGCTGTTGAACTACATGGCAGCCGGGCTTCCCGTCGTCTCCTTCGCACGAGGGGCCGAAGTGATCGAGCACGGGAGCACGGGCTTTATTGTTTCAGAACCAACACCGGACGCACTGGCTCGCGGTTTGATCGAGATGCTGAACAACAGGGCACTCGCGCGCCGGTTGGGCGCCAATGCGCAAAGAAAAGTCCAGCGAGAATTCAGCTGGGCGCGTGCGGCGGAGGATTGCCTGTCTGCGTACGCTGACTTTAGGGAGACCAAGGCGAGAGAGCGCTCGCGAGGAGAAAGCGTTCTCGGACGAAAGGAACTGCGATGACGCAGGAGACCATGCTTCGGTGGCTCGTTGACATCGAACAGATCAAGCAGCTCAAGCACCGCTATTGTGCGTACTGCGACGAACAATACGACCCCGAAGGCATCGCCGGCCTCTTCGCCGAAGACGGCGTGTGGGAAGGCGGGCCTTTCGGCCGCGCGGAGGGCCGCGACGGGATCCGCCAGTTCTTCGGTGACGTGTCGAAACAAGTCGAGTTCGCGAATCACTACGTGACCAATCCGATCATCGACATCGACGGTGATTCGGCGACTGGACGTTGGGACTTGTGGCAGCCGATGGTGATGACCGAAGGTCCCGCCGCTCTCTGGCTGGTCGCGAAGTACCGAGAACAATACGTGCGATCCGGAGATCAGTGGTTGTTCCGACTCCTTGAGCTCGACGTCAAGGCGCTGTCGCCCTACGAAGAAGGTTTCGCGAAGCAGCGCCTGATCGAAACGGAGGCATCGTGACGAAGCAGCAAGCGATCGACACCGTCAACCAGTTTATGAAGCTCCTCCTCACGGATTTTCCGAAGTGCTTGAAGATGCTCTCCGACGACTTCGTGTGGGAGAACTTCTTGCCTTCACATGTTCCGTTCGGCGGACGCTACGAAGGCGCTTCCGGCCTTCAGAAGTACCTCGAACAACTGTCAGCGACTTGGGTGATCGGAGAGCTCGTGTTTCTCGATTTCATCTTCGATTCCGAAACGAGCATCTTGGCAGCGACCGGTGTCGAGAAAAACGGCAAAGCTCTGTCGACCGGACGCACTTGTGACATGCCGTTCGTCTGGGAGTTTCGGTTTTCCGAGGATGGCAAGATCACCTACCTCCGCGAATACAACGACACCGCTTCGATCGGCGGCACGTTCGACGCGGCCGGTGCTTGAGCGGAGGAGCCCATGACGCAACTCACTCGAATCCCTCGGTCCGAGCTCACCCCGGAACTGGTTGCGCTTCACGACCAGTTGACGAAGGAAGGCGTTGATGCGCGGTTTGTCGAAGCGGGCGCGAACGCTCCCGAACTCCTCGATTGGTACTTCAACAGCTTCTACGGAAAGGTCTTCTACGATGGCCGTGTCGACGCTCGAACGAAGGAGCTGTTGCGCCTCAAGCTGTCGAAGACCCACGGCTGCTTTCTCTGAAACCGCGTGAACACTGCCTCGGCGAGGCAGCACGGAGTGACGCAGGCTCAGATCGATGCTCTCCCCGACGACGTCGAGAACGAGGCATTCTCGGAGAGAGAACGGGCGGTCCTACGAGCGGCCGAACAGATGGTCCTCACCAACCTCCACGGCATGCTCGAGGACGGACATTACCAGGCGCTGAAGAAGCACTTCTCCGACGGCGAGATCTTCGAGCTGGGCATGGTGATGGCCGTTCTCTGCGGTTTTGCCAAGTTCTTGTTCTGCTTCGACTTGGCTGATCGCGAGGACACCTGCCCGATCCACCCAGGCGCGTAGTTCGGGCTACGCGGACGCGGCCTTCGACAACCACTCCCGGATGGCTTCTCCGATTTCGTGAGGACAGTCCTCCTGGAGAAAATGGATGCCGGGGAGCGTGATCTCCTGCTGGTTGGGCCAGGCCCGACAGATCTCCCGCGGCCGACCGACCAGGATCGCGCCGGGTTCCGCATTGATGAACAGTTTCGGGAACGCCGCGGTATTCATGAAGTCGGCGTTTGCCGCGACGGCTTCCACCACGTCCGTCGGCTGCCCCGCTAGCGGGATCTGGCGCGGCCAAGTCAGCGTCGGCCGCCGGGATTCTCCGGCTTCGGTATACGGGGCGCGGTAGACGTTCATCTCCTCGTCGCTGAGCTTGCGCTGGATCGCGGCGGGTAGAACTTGTTCGATGAACACGTTTTGCTCGAGGACCATGGCCTCTCCGGCATTCGAACGAAAGCCTTCGAAGAGCCCCACGAACTCCGGCGGAAAATCGGACCACTCGAGAGGGGTCACGATGGCCTCCATGTACGCAATGGCTCGAACGCGATCGGGGTGTTGTCGTGCCCACTCAAAGCCGAGGGCCGAGCCCCAATCGTGAATGACCAGCGTCACCGGACCTTCCGGTACCAGCGCATCGATGAAGCCGTTCAGGTAGTGACGATGCTGCGCGTACGTATAGGAGAACACGGAGGGCTCGGGGAGCTTTTCAGAGTCACCCATTCCGACAAGATCCGGGGCGATGCAACGGGCCCGATCCGCCAGGTGGGGCATGATGTTTCGCCACAGGTAGGACGAGGTCGGGTTGCCGTGTAGAAACAGGATCGGTTCTCCGGAACCGATCTCGACGTAGGCCATCTCCAGTCCGTGGACGTCGACCTTTTGTTTCTTCGCGGGGTGGTTCGTTTCGATCGATCGGGCATCGGACATCGGGTTCCTCACTTCGCGAAACCAGGGTTGTGCGTTCGCCGTATACTCTAGGTTACCGGGCCCGAGGAGAACCACATGAGTGAGAAACTGCGTTTCTTGCACCATCCCGCCTCACAACCGTGCCGAGCGGCGCGCCAGTTCCTAATCGAAAACGACATCGCTCATGTCGATGAGATCATCGATATCACGACGAACATCAACGAGACCCAAGAATTCAGAGATCGCTACAACCCGACGGGGCAAGTGCCTATTCTTGTCGACGGCGACTTCGTGGTGTGGGAGAACGTCGCGATCGGGCGGTACTTGGATGAAAAATTCGAGTGCGAAAGCCACTGGTTCGGTTCCAGCCTGGAAGAGCGGGCGAAGATCAACCAATTCGTTCAGTGGTACGCGTACACACTGCGACTCGGCGGGGGGGCGTTCCACTGGACGATCTTTGCTCCGATGATCTATGGGCCGGACAAAGATTTCACCGCGGAACGGAGGAAGGGATATCACGTCCTCTACGAGTCTCTGGAGGTGCTAGAGAACTACTGGCTGAAGAGCAGCGACTACTTGTGCGGCGAAGAAGTGAGTTACGCGGATCTAGCCGCTTACCACGAGCTGGTGTCGCACGACGCGGGGAACATCATTCCCGAGAACGTCTGGAAAAAGCATGGCCGCATCACCGCGTGGTTCGAGCGCATGTCGGCGCGGCCGGCGAGCAAGGCGGTGAGTGCGTGGCAGTACGAGACGATCCGCAAAGTGCTCGCCGGAGAGATCTCCGTGGAATTCAATCGGCGCACCGCCGTACTGAAAGGAACGGAGGCTTTTGGGGGGCACAACAACGGCATCCCTCATCTCGGCGAAGAGCGGGACTACCTCGCCGAGGTGGAAGCCTAGTTTCATCCGGTTAGTCGCCGGGGTGGAGGCCTGGTTTTCAGCCGGCAAAGCGCGGCTCTGGCACGCCTCGTACGCCCAACCCGTAGATCGCAAAGACCGATCCGGCTTGAAACTGCGGCTTCACTTGCTTCGCGAACCGATCGTGCACGGCCGGGTGCTTGACGCGTGCCATCGAAGTCACGAACAAGATGTCGAGGTCAGGGCCGCCGAAGATCACACTGGTCACGTTGCGCACGGGCATGCCGATGATGCGGTCGACCTCACCGTCGGGCGTGTACCGAACCAGCTCTCCGCCGATCACCATCGCGTTCCAGATGCAGCCGTCGGAATCGACGGTTGAACCGTCGTACAAACCCGCCATCTCCTTGCTCGAGGCGAAGACCCGACGGTTCGAGACCTCGCCGGTCTCGATCGCATAGTCGTAAGCCCACATCTCCTCGCGGAACGTGTCCGCGAAGTAGAACGTTTTGTCGTCTGGGCTCCAGCAAGGACCATTCGAGCAAATGATCCCGTTGTCGACCCGGGTCGTCGTGAGATCCGGATCCAGGCGCCACAACCCACAGAGGTCGAGCTCCTCCTTGTCGTCCATGCCACCCGCGAAGAAGCGGCCACGTCGATCGACCTTTCCGTCGTTGAGTCGGGTTCGCGGCTCGTCGGCTTCGATTTTCGTGATTAGCTCGGGTTCACTTCCCGAGTCGAAATCGAAGAAATAGAAACCGTCGTTCATCGCGAGGACAGCGCCGCCCGACTCGCGTAACACCATGGCCCCCACGTCTTGAGTCGTCCGCCAAGAATCGATCTTTCCGGTCGAGAGTTCGAGGCGCCAGAGCGACGGATTTCCGACGCGGGGTCCCGTCCCGTCGACCCAGTAGAGTCGGTTCTCGCGGTCGTCCCAAATCGGGCTCTCCCCGAGGTGGTTCTGACACGGGACGAGGGTTTCGATGCGGACGGTCACCACCGACCTCCTCTCTCGGGCTTTTGAGAGCCCGTCCTATACTAGCGGTCGGCACGACGCGACCCACGACCGCGTATACTGTGCCCCCTAAAGGGAGGAACCCATGAAACTTCACGATTGTCAGATGGCACCGAACCCCCGCCGCGCCCGGATCTTCCTCGCAGAAAAGGGGATCGATTGCGAGATGGTTGAGCACAGCATTCTCGGCGGTGAAACGAACGCCGGCGACTACCTAAAGATCAACCCATGGGGCACCGTACCGGCCCTCGAGCTCGACGACGGCACCGTCATCCGCGAAGCACCGGCGATCATGCGCTACCTCGAATCCCAACACCCGGAGCCCAATCTGATGGGCAGCGATCCGCGCGAGGCCGCGGAGATCGAAGCTTGGGAGCGATTCTCCGAGCAGAACGGTATCGGTGCGATCGGCGAGTTCTTTCGCAACCAGACCGATGCGCTCAAGGGGCGCGGGATGCCCGGCCCGACGAGCCTGGAACTGATTCCCGGCCTGGTGGAGCGTGGCAAGAAGCGCGCGGGCTGGTTCTATACCGAGCTCGACAAGCGCCTCGGCGAATCGGAATACCTGGGCGCGGGTCGCTACACCGCGGCGGATATCACCGCTCAGTGCGCAGTCGACTTCGGCAACGCCGTGGGCATGGGGATACCCGACGCCTGCAAGAACGTCGCGCGCTGGCACGCGGCGGTGAGTTCGCGACCGAGCGCCGCGAGCTAAGCCGCCTACGGCTTCCCTCTGCCCGAGAGCTCCCTCGCGGCATCGACGTCGATGCTGCGAAGATGCAGGTCTCGCTGTGGGAACGGAATCTCGATATCGGCTTCCGTGAGGGCGCGGTTGATCTCCGTGTTGATCCGTGACTGTACGACGTACCAGTCGTCGTAGTCCGCGATCCAAACGCGAAGTTCGAAATCGAGCGAGCTATCCCCGTGCCCGCGAAACAGCGCCACCGGCGACGGGTAGCTGAGCGATTTTTCTTCGCGTTCGGCAACGCCCCGGAGAAGCTCGAGGACGCGGTCGGGCTCTGTTCCGTACTTCACGCCAATGGGGATGTCGACCCGACGCGTTTTGTCGGAAAGCGTCCAGTTCGTCACTTGCTGCGAAATGAGATCCGCATTGGGAACAATGATCTCGGAGCCCTGATACGTTCGAAGGGTGCTCGATCGGATTCCGATACGACGGATGACGCCCAGTTGATTCCCCAGGTCGATCGTGTCTCCGACTTGGATCGGACGTTCAAAGAGCAGAATGATTCCGCTCACGAAGTTGTTGACGACATTCTGCAAGCCGAAACCGATTCCCACGCCGAACGCTCCAGCCAACAAAGCAAACCGGCTCAGGTCGATGCCGGCAGCCGCCACGGCGAGAAGAAAGCCCAGGAACAAGATCACGTACTGTGCCGTGGCGCTAACCGCGTGGGGTATCCCCCGTCCGGTCCGTATTCTCGGGAAGACGTCTTCCATCAAGAGGAAGCGCACGACCCGGGAGAAGACGATGGATGCGGCGATCGTGATCGCGAAAGCCGCCACGTCTCCGAGCGACACCGCGGCCTCACCCCAAGTGACGGATGTCGTCAACGCCGTTCTGGCCGCGGCGACCACGGGATCTCGGACAGCGAACGACCCCAGGCTCAGGTAGGCCCACAGCAGCGCGCCCGCGATCGAGATCCCTCTGAGGATCCAACCCACGGCGACGCCGCGACGGGCGCGCAGGAATTGGAGTTTTTGTGCGCGCGCAGTCCGCGTACCCACATCGACTGCGGTCCACAGAATCTGCACGCCGGCGTACACAGCGATCGCGGTATAAACCGTCGCAAGCATGCCCTCTCCGAGCACTTTGCTGAGTGAGAAGTAGCCCAAAACGTTCGCGAGAAACGAGACGGAGAAGACGACGAGAGCGACGCGGACGGCGGTACCGAGCCAACGCGGGACCGAATTGGCGTCGGGCACCTTCGCCAAACGAGCGGGTCGCAGCAGTAGAATGCACAAACACGAAGCCGCCACACACTCGATCGCGAAAATCACGCGGCTCTCGAGCGCGGCACCCTGAAACGCGGCGCGAAGGCGGTCGACGACATAGAACGCGGCGACGGCGTACAAGACCGGGCGGAATTCGGTGTGCGTGAGACGCGGAAGCAGCACCACGAGCGGCAGTAGCAGAAGCAGACCCACACCATCAAAGAACGCACTGGGAGCGAGTGGGAAAATCCAATACGTCAATAGCAGTGCCGCGACGAGTGCGAGCGCCAACGGGTGCTCGAGCGCTTCCGCGGACCGCTCGATTTTCCCGCCAGCCGCCCGACGCGCCGCAACACTCCGCTTGAGATTACGCGCAGCGAGCCACGCGACCACGAAGAAAAGGGCGACCAAACCGACGTGGCGAGGCCTCTCCCCGACGAACCCGCGGATCGCGACCCAATTCGTTTTGAGTGCGGTCGCGATGTTCGCGGTCGGTTTCGCGTCGCTGTCGGAAAGCGCCGACCAGATCGGCGCACTGTCGGGTTCAAATAGGCGATCGCGAATCGTGGCTCGCGATTCATCGATTGACTCCAAGACCTCAGAAGCGAGAAGTTCCTGCTGGGCAACCCGGTTCTGCAAACCCAAGACTTCGCCGCGACGCCTCGAGACGACTTCGCGGACGTCCTTGATCTCCTCCTCGGAGCGCGTGATCGCCGCGATGACTTCGTCGGGCGCGCCCCTTTCGTTTGCGGACGTCAAGCTCGCGGACCAGACCTGGTCGAGCGACCGGAGCTTCTCGACTTCCCGTCCCAGTCGCGCGACCCTCCGAGTGAGCGTGGTGCGCCACGCTTCGAGTTCGCTGGCCTGCCGCCTCCAATCGCGTTCCAGAGAGTTGAGCTTTGCGAGCGCCGGCCGATGTTTCAGCAACGTTTGGGTCTCCACCCGTCGTCGCTCCAGCTCGGAAATAGCCCCCGCGAGAAGATCTTTGACAGCTTCGATCGATACGTCGGGCTCTGCCAAGGCCCGCGACCGTCTCAGTAGGCTCGCCGTTTCCTCCGCACGCTCGGCGACTTCCGCAACGGGTATGGGCTGAGGGAGAGAGGGGCCGTCCTCGGCAGGGGCGTCCTCGCCCAGCGCCGGCAGCGAAAGCAAGAACCAAACAACGGCAAAGAAGGCTTGGCGCATTTCCCTGTGATCCTAGCCGAGCCGGAACTGGCGGGGGCGGCTACGGTCTGCGCGGCGTGCTTCGGGAGAAACTCGATGTCGAAAGTCCATACGCCTAGGAAGATTGCGGCGACTCTCACCGACCTCTGGTCCCCGCAAATTCTCGCCGAGGTCGATGACGCCTACATCAAGGTCGCCAAAGTCGAAGGCACCCTCGCCTGGCACAGCCACGACGATGAAGACGAGCTCTTCTACGTGCTCAAAGGGTGCCTCAGGATCGAACTCGAGCACGAAACGGTAGAGCTCGACGAAGGCGACCTCTTCGTGGTCCCGAAAGGCACCCCGCACAACCCGATCGCAGAATCCGAATGTCACATCCTGCTGATCGAGCGGAAGACAACCCTTCACACCGGAGGTGTCGTGACAGACAAAACGCGATCGATCGAGGAGCAACTCCGAGGCCGCCCCCGAGCTCGCTAGATATCGATCTCCCGTGCCCGAACGATGAATCGCTGTGGGGCGCTGCCGACCCAGTAAAACGGGTAACACGTAACGAGGGTCAACGTAGGCGTGGCCGTGGGATCGAGGACGTGAACGGCTTCCGGTTCGACAACACGGATGAGATCGACGGCAAAGGTCCGCGTCCGCCCGGGTGTCTCGATCGTAAAGTGGTCTCCCATGCGCACGTGGCGGAGTGCTCGAAAAAAACCATCCCGGTGGCCGGCGATCCCGATGTTGCCCACCGCCGCGGTAAGGGGTGCCGTTCCCTCGATCCGACCCACGCCTCGATTGAGGGACCACTCCCCGGTCCCTTCGAGGATGAGTGCGTCAATTCGCCCGTCGGCACTCCGTAGAATTCCGCCTCTGGGCGCCGCGTCGCTGTGGACGAGGGAACGGCGAAAATGACGGATGCGACTCGAAGACCATTCGGTCGTGTCGGCCGCGTAAGCCTTGGCGTCTACGCGGTCGTCTGACGCGACATCGAGGGGCTTCGCCCAAGCGGTTTGCGACGAGCGAGAGGCCGCTTCGAATCTGGATTTTTCGACAAAACCGACGAGACGAGGCAGGGCGTAGACAACGATCGCAACCACGGCCGCGGCGCCCGCCGCGATCCACGCGACGCGTTCGACCCGTGAACACATACCTCCGACATCGAACCGCATAGGAGAATGGGATTGCAGTTCCCGTGCCCAGTCGGTACGGCACACAACTTGCGTTCCCGAGAGTCGAGAACTGCGATGGCCTCGTTTCTCGGGATGCGCATCTCGACGAACTCGTGGAAAACGAGCGGGCCGGAGACGAGAATTTGCTCACTCCGAATGGAATCGCAGAGTAGCCGTGGATCAGCTCGACCCAAACAAGCGTCCGGAGGTCCCGGATCCGGAACCCCTGACCTTCGAGGCGGCCATCGGCCGAATCCTCGAACGGTTCCAAGAATGGGGGCAAGCGTTCATCGAGCTGCTCCCGAACATCGTTGTTGCCGTGAGTGTCGTGGTGACGTTCGCGCTGATTGGACGTTTCGCCAGCTATCTCGTCCGCAGGGGACTGACGCGTGTCGCGCACAACGAACAGCTCGCTGCGCTGACGTCCGCCGCAACTCGCCTGACGTTCCTGGCGGTAGGTGTGTTGATCGGATTGGGCTTGCTCAATCTCGACAAAGCGCTCACTTCGCTCTTGGCCGGGGTCGGCATCGTCGGGCTCGCTCTGGGCTTCGCTTTCCAAGACATTGCAGCGAATTTCATGTCGGGCTCGATCATGGCCGTTCGTCAGCCTTTCGAGCTCGGCGACCTCGTCGAAACCCATGGATACCTGGGCACGGTCGAGCGGGTCAGCTTGCGGGCAACCGTGCTCCGCCTGTTCTCAGGGCAGGAAGTGATCCTTCCGAACAAGGACGTTCTTCAGAATCCGATTACGAACTACTCCCGCACGGGCGAGCGTCGGGTCGACATCGACCTGGGAGTCGCCTACGACTCCGATCTCGAGCGGGTTCGAGAAGTCGCGGTTTCGGCGATTGAGGGGATCGACTACCGGGACGTCGAGCGAGCACCCGAGTTTTACTACACCGAGTTCGGAGACAGCGCGGTCGGCCTCTCGGTACGCTTTTGGCTCGATCTAGCTTCCGACCATTCCAATTTTCTCGAAGCACGGTCCCGGGGGATCGAAGCCGTTCGTCGCGCGTTCGCGGATGCGGAGCTTGAAATACCGTTCCCGATTCGCACGGTCGAGCTCGGTCCGTCCACCGTGCCCGCCATCGAGGCGCTGTCCCACGGAAACGAGTGATTGGAAACGCGCTCGAGAGAAAGACGTAGAGGCGACTACCTCGACACGGAAAGGTTTGCGGTGCAGCGGACCTCCACGAGCAGCTCCGGAAAAGCCAAACCCGAGACTTGGAGCAGTGTGCTTGTCACAACGGGGTCACCTCCATAAGCTTCGCGCCGGACTTCCGTTGCGCAGGCGAGCGCCGCTTCCATGTCGGTGACGAACGTCATCTCGTCTACGACGTTGTCGAAGGCCGCCCCGTATTCCGCGAGCAGCCTTCCGACATTCGCGTAGGCCTGGCGCATCTGGGCCGCCATGTCGCCGATACCGACGATCTCGCCGGCCTCATCGTGTGCGATCTGACCCGACAGGTGGAGCGTTTCGCCGACCCGGTTGGCCTGTACGTAGGGGTAGTCTTCCCAAGGTACGCCGAAGACTCGGGTGTCCTTTTCCAACTTCATGTCAACGACGCGAGTGCGGATTGGATATTGCTGACCCAGTCCTCGACGCTCGGTCGAGCCGACACCTTGTCGTGCCAACGCCGAATCGCCGGGTAGCCGTCCAGGCCCGGAAACTCGCCGAGGATTCCTAGATCGACAGCGCAGAGCGCCGTGATATCGGCGACCGTAAAGTTGTCGCAGGCGACAAACTCACTCTTTTCGAGCTGGTCCTCCAGCAAATCGTGGAAAGCTCGCATGCCGTTCTTCCCTCGCTCGACGAGATCGGGAATCTGCGCATCAATCCCTCGGCCGGGGTGCCCCCGGCCCGCGAACACCGGAACCTGGTTGCGGATGAAATCGCGGGCGGAGAGCATTCCGTCCTGATCGGCGCGGCGTTCCCAGCTTTCGACCAGGGCTTTTTCGACCGTCGTTCTCCCCATCAGCGGCGGATCCGGCTGCACTTCCTCGAAGTAGCGCCAGATGGCGGCGGCTTCGTCGATCCGCGTCCCGTCGTCGAGTTCGAGAACCGGAACGACCCCGCGCGGATTGATCGCCAGGAAATCGGGTTTGAGGTTCTCGCCGACAAGGATGTTGATCTCGACTTTCGGGACCTCGATCCCTTTCTCGTCGAGGAGAATCCGGACGCGACGCGGGTTCGGCGCGATCAAGCAATCGTAGAGCTTCATGGTCTTTTCAACTTTCTCTCGGGTAGGCCACGACTGCCGGATCGAAGCATTGGAGCATCTGCTCCACATCCATCGTGGCGTGAACTTTCTCGGCAAATGCGACGGTTTCTTCGGGTGTCATGAAACCTCCCTGTCCCGCAAGCCTACCAGACAGCTACCGGCGATCGATGTCCCGCGTATGCGGGGAGTCCGGCATCGAGCTCGGCCAATCGATCACAGCGCTTCGAATCGACGGGCGCTCGTAGAGGCGCGAGGCGTAGTCTTGAACCCGCGGACGATCGGCCCACAGGGATGCGTGGCCCAACCACTCGACGCGGTAGAGACTCACACCCCAGAGACAATCCGCTAGGGTGAACTCACTGCCGACAACCCAAGGGCCCTGCGACTGCTCGAGTTCGGCGTCGAGCGCGGCGACGATCGTCTCGAACTCCTTGATAATTCCTTCCATCACGGCCGGGTCTTTTTGGATCCTCTTGCCCGCCATCTCTTTCGCGATCTTCGCGCGGTAGGCACGGACCAACTCGGGATCGTCCCGGTTCTCCTCGATGTGCGTCTCCAAGACAAGCCGCTTGCGGTCATAGACGCCGTCCATCGCCTGAATCCAGAAGGACGGCCTCGGATCGTTAGCGTGGAAACCGTAGAGAATCCCCGGGTGTGGGATGCGGTCGTTGATCTCGATCTGCCGACGAACGGCGGCGGCGCGATGGGCTTCTTCGGGTATCAGACGCGGCTTCGGAAGCGCCGCTTCGAGATGCTCGAGGATCTGCGCAGAATCGACGACCGCACATTCTTGCTCTCGATCGACGAGGAGGGGCACCACGCACGCATCGAAGCCCTCGGTGGTGACTGAAGTTCGCATCGTGTGCGCTTCTGCCAGCCTGGAGGCCTGCTCGCCCGCTGCGAAGAGGCGAAGCCGAACGTAGCCGGGGCGGTAGTTCTCGGTCGGCTCGAGTTCGTGGGCGAGATAACCGACACCCTTTTCCGCGAGAGCCGTCCGAACTTTTTGCGAACAGATGGAGAAACCGAAGTGGTAGAGCTCGAACCGGGGTGACTCGTCCAGACAATCGCCGATGGTCGAGCTGCGACTCGGGTCGCGGAGCTCTGCGCGAGCGGCCGCCGTGAGCGCTTCGAACGTCTGGGTCATGGATTCGGCAGCGGGAAGACGAGCTGCGCGGTGATTCCGTCGAGCGACTTCTCGCCCTCCCCCGCGATCTCGAGCTCCGCAAAGCGGTAGAGGGATTCCTCGTGAACCACCATGGAATTCGCGAGTTCGCGGTAGCGAGCCGGAGCCTCGGCGGCGATGGCTCGGTACCGCTCGACGTAGGGAGCCAGACCGTCTCGGAGTGCCTCCATGGCCGCCAGCCACGTCTTCCCCTCGAAGACATCCCCCAGTTCGTGCCCGGTAGCGCGCGCCGACTCGGTTTCTGCGAGATCGAGACCGAGCTCTGCCATGGGAGGCCGAAGGCGCGCTTTGGTCTCCGTTTCGAGTTGGAGCATCACACCGATCTTGAAGCGGTGCGTTGGGTCATCGAACTGAGCGAGCATCCGGTTGAAAGCCACCTCGCCGATGACTTCCCCCTGATAGATTTCGATGAGCCCCTGAGAAAAATTGTCGGATGACACGTTTGAGACTCCGGTCAGAGGAGGTGTTCTCGTTGCTGAATTCCGCGGTTTCGTCGGCTGGCGAGCTTTCGCCACTGCACGATGTTGGCGTCGGGCTCGAACAAACGTTCTTGCAACCACGCCTCGTCGTTGTAATAGAACTCTTGCTGAGCCTCTCTCGCCCAGATGTCGTCGTCGTTGAAGCCCGCTAGCGCGAGTTCGCGCCATTTTTCGTCGAACTCGCGGAAGAATGCGTCCGCTTCTTCTGCGTTGGCCACGCGACGACCGAGGGTCGCTAGGTAGAAATGGTGATCCTCGTCGATGGGGACGTACCATTCGTACTGGACGAGCGAGGGATCGGGCCACGGGTTGACACGAAGGGCTCCGGGCAACCAGAGTGAGATGTCCATCGCGACTCGGGTCTGCCCCATGTGCCCGCAGCGGACGACTTCGCCGTCGAGGGTGCCTTCGAAGACCGGCTCCGAGTGTTCGCCGATCAGGTCGTAGACGCCCGCAGGACCCTCCTCTTCGTCGACGACACGAAACGCCTCCTTGCCGGTCGGGCTAAACCCGAGCGGGAGAGCGATGTCGTTGCCTTTGACGAGAACCGAATCTTTGTGAATGAAGACGTGGGTGCTGTCGAAGCCGTTTTCACAGCCAATGCGCCAGTTCGAAGCCACTTCTCGGCGCACCCCGCGAACGACCAGTTCCTCATCGAGAAATCCCGGCGGCACGTCACTCGAGAGCGGCGGTGGAGCGATGTCTCCCATAAACAGAAACACGAGCCCTTTGGCCTCCTGCGCCGGAAACGTGGGGATGCGCCTCCTACCGATCTGATTGCTGTTGGGCGAGGTCAGGATCGCGACGAGTTCTCCGGTCTCCATGCTGTAGGTAAATGCGTGATACCAGCAGGTAACCGTTCCCTTCTTGAAACACTCCGGCTTGCGCGAGAAGGGAACGCCGCGATGTGAGCAGCGATCGCGAATCGCGTAGACGTGACCATCGACCCGGGTCATCAACACGCGATCGCCGAGGATGCGATGCGCGACGAACTCGCCCTCGCGAACCTCGTCGGAGAAGAGTGTCGGGTACCAATGATTGCGGAATCCGAGCTTCGCTTCGATGTACTCGGGGAATGCGGCGCACTTTCGCACGACGTCCGGATCGACCAAGGGCTCTCGTGTCACAACCAACGCCTCCAAGGTTCGCGGGCTAGGAGATACCTCGCAGCTCACACCAGAGTTTCACGAGTCGCGTGAACTCCTCGTGCTGCTCGATCATCGCCCAGTGACCGCAATGAGGAATGACGTGGAGCCAGGAATGCTCGAGGAGCTCGTGGAAGCGCCAAGCGAGTTCCTTCGGTACGACTTGATCATCGCTCCCGTTCACGAGCAAGGTGGGAGTCTTCACTTCGGCAATCGCGTCTTCGGGATAGAAGAGACCGCCCTGCTCGCCGATCCATTTCATCGTGGCGCCGTAGGCCGCCATAGCACCTGGCTGCTGAGTAAGTTCGTATCGGTAACGAACCAAGGTTTCGTCGATTTCGAAGCCGTCGGCCGTCAGCGTCTCGATAATCGTTCTCATATTCTCGAGAGTCGGCTGATAGCTCAAGATGGTGCGGATCGCGGGGGAGAGTTCGGAGTTGAGCCCGGCGCTTCCCATCAAGACCAAAGCGCGGAGACGCCCGGGTGCGTCCATCGCGACTCCCAGTGCCGTGCAGCCGCCCATCGAGTTGCCCACCAGAACCGGGGCCTCGAGAGAGAGCGCATCGAGGAAACCCAGCAGATGCCGGTTGCGAGCGCTCTGATTGTATTCGAACGACGCCGGATCGGGTTTGTCGGTGTCACCGAAGCCGAGCATGTCGACGGCCAGCACCCGGTAGCGTTCTGCGAAGCTCGGAATGCAGGCGGACCAGTTGCCGCGGGCGTCCGCCCCTGCACCGCCGCCGTGGATCAACACGAGCGGTGTGCCGTTCCCCGCTTCTAGATAGTGGGTTTTTACTCCGTCGACTGCGATGTGCTGAGACTTTGCCGTCACGGGCCCTCTCCTCTGACCGTATCGAACGGCGCGATTGTACGCCGAGCGGGGAGCCGCTCGGCGGTATGCGTGCCCTATATTTGTAATTGACAATAATTGACTTCAAGCAAATACTCTATCCATGGCGCAAGATCCGTTGGTCGGCCTCGACTCACGGTTGGGCTTCTGGCTTCGCGAGGTCTCCAATCTCCTCCACGGGCGGTTTGCCGACGCACTCGCCGCG
Source organism: Myxococcota bacterium (assembly GCA_965223705.1). Classification (GTDB taxonomy): domain Bacteria; phylum Myxococcota_A; class UBA9160; order UBA9160; family UBA6930; genus UBA6930. Next base: position 3,398,584 of record OZ245015.1, read on the forward strand.
CGCGACGTGACACCGCCGCTCTGGGCAATCCTGATCACGCTGAAACGCGGCGAAGCCGACGCTCCCGCGGCTTTGGCGCGGCGTCTCGACGCCGACCCTGCGGCGATGACTCGACGGCTCGACCAACTCGAAGCCAAGGGTTTGATCCGCCGACGCCGAAGCACCGAGGATCGTCGATGTGTCGGTATTCAACTCACCGAGCAAGGTGAGGCACTCGTTCCCGAGTTGGCGGACATCTCATCGCGGCTCACGGACGACGCGCTGGACGGGGTCTCCGAGGGAGAGCGGACGCGGCTGCTTCGCGCACTGCGACGCATGCACCAGAATCTGAAGGACCTGAAAGGCGACGCCGGCGCGGAACAGGCGTCGGCGTAGGAAACGATCGAAAACGAAAGGGGATGAGAGATGAGCACAGCAATCACGGGTCTCGGCTATCTCGGCATCCAGTCGCCGCGCGCTGAGGCGTGGCGAGACTACGGTCCGAAAGCGCTCGGCATGCAGTGCGCCGAGGGAGCCGAGGGCGATGTCGTACGCCTGCGCGTCGACGATCGTGCGCACCGCCTGGCGATCCACCCGGGTGAGCCCGAGGGCATCGCCTATAGCGGCTGGGAGCTTCCCAACGCGGAGTCGTTCGCGCTCGCTGCGGAGCAGGTCGAGAAAGCCGGGGTTGCAATCGCTGCAGCGACACCTTCAGAGCTCGCGACGCGCCGCGTGCGCGCCATGGTGCACTTCCGCGACCCCGACGGTTTTCGACACGAGCTCTTCTACGGACAAGAGGGAAAGGCTCGCTCTTTCCATCCCGGGCGACCGCACTCCGGTTTTGTCACCGGAGAGCGTGGCCTGGGTCACCTCGCCCTGGGCGTTCGGGATCTCGAAGCAGCCCGGCGGTTCTATCTCGACGTGCTGGGCTTCTCTGTGAGCGACGAGATGGATGCGCACTTTCGCATCCTGTTCTTCCATACAAATCCGCGTCACCACAGTGTGGCCGTGGTCGAAGTCCCCAACCCGGGCCTTTTCCACCTGATGCTGCAAGTCGAATCGCTAGACGATGTAGGCTTTGCCCTCGATGGGTGCGAAGCGTTGGAAATTCCGATTCGCCGCACACTCGGCCGCCACCCCAATGACCGCACCGTGTCGTGCTATCTCGGAACTCCGTCGGGTTTTGATATCGAATACGGCTGGGGATCGATCGATGTCGTACCGGGCGAGCACGTCACCACGGTAGAAAAAACGGCGTCGATGTGGGGACACAAGCAGCTGACATCCTCTTCCTGCCTCCCGCCTCTCGAACCGACCCACGACCGCTAGGAGCCCTCATGGCGAACACCATCTGGCAAGACCTCGAAAACGTCCGCTTTACCCAGCGCTTCATCGACGCCAAAGGGGTCCGCACCCGCGTCCTCGAAACCGGCGAACGCGGCATGCCGGTACTCTTCTTGCTCCCTGGGCAAACGGGGCACCTCGAGGCGTACGTCCGGAACGTGGGCCCGCTCGGCCAGCACTTCCATACCTTTGCCATCGATCCGATCGGCTGCGGTTTCAGTGACAAGCCGAAAACGCCGTACCTCATCGCCGACTACGTCGAGCACCTGATCAACGTGATGGATGTCGAGGGCATCGAGAAGGCCCATTTCTCCGGCGAATCGAACGGCGGATGGACGGCGCTCCGTCTTGCGACCAGCCACCCCGATCGCGCCGACAAGCTCGTCCTCAATACCTGCGGCGGCTACAACTGGGACGAGAACCTTTTTAAGCGCATCCGCGAGCTTACGATCCCCGCCGTCATGAATGGAAACCGCGACGAGGTGCGCGCAAGGCTTGAGTGGCTCATGGAGGACAAGTCCAAGGTCACCGAAGAACTAGTGGACGTTCGCATGCGGATCTACGCGATGCCTGAGTTTCGCGAGAACGTGGAACGCATGCTCGATGTTCAGGTCCCCGAGATTCGCAAAAACATCCGCATCACCGATGAGGAGCTTCGCAACACGCGTCACGAATCACTCGTCCTATGGACGGTCCACGATCCCACGGCGCCGACCACGGTCGCCGACAAGATGGCCGATCTTCTCCCGAACTCGAAGAAAGTGATTCTCGAAGGCGCCGGCCACTGGCCGCAGTGGGAAATCGTCGACGACTTTAATCGGGTCCACATCGATTTCCTGCAAGGTCGACTCTAGGACTTGCGACCCCGGGTCGCGCACAGATTTGGAGCTCGTGCGATCCAGTTTTCCCCGATGGAACGAGACTAGGCCGGTTCGAGAACGTAACTCCCGGGGGCCTTGTCGAGGACTGGATGTCTCGAACTTCCGAGCTCCGCCGGCGCGGGGACGGTCTCGCCAGAGCGGGCGAGGATCCAGTCGGCCCACAGCTCCCACCAGGTACCTGTGCAACGCTCGGCGGCTCGCAACCAGGCATCGGGGTCGTCCCCGGGCTCGGGCCCGGCGTAATAGTGCGCCTTCGGGTTACCCGGCGGGTTGACCACGCTCGCGACATGTCCCGCGTGGCTGAGCACAAACTCACCACGACCGTTCAAGAGCTGGGTCGTGCGATAGGCGCCGCGCCAAGGAGTAATGTGGTCGTTGATCCCCGCGCTGACAAAGTGATCGACCTCGATGCTGCGCAGGTCGATCGGTTTCCCCAGTACTGAAAAAGCTCCCGCCGCGAGCAGGTTGTCGTTGAAGACGTCGACGAAGTCGTTGTGGAGACCGGCGGGCAGGTTCGTGCTGTCCGAGTTCCAATAGAGAATGTCGAAGGCGGGTGGCGTCTTGCCCATCAAGTAGTTGTTGACCCAGTAGTTCCACACCAACTCGTTGGGCCGGAGCCACGAGAACACCTGAGCGAGATTCTCTCCCGGTAGAATGCCGCGACGCTCGGAGATCGACTTCGCCAGAGGACCCGCCGTCGGATGGGCGAACATCCCCATCATCGTGGGTTCTTCCCAATCGATCTGTGTCACGGTAAACGAGGCTGCGGCGACCCGGCGGTCGCCCTTCGTCGCCTGATAGGCGAGCATCGCCGCCGTCGTGATCCCGCCGGCGCAGACCCCGAGCGTCAGGAGGTCGTCGCTCCCCGTGATTTCGCACACCACATCGATCGCCTCCAGAAGCGCTTCGATGTAGGTGTCGAGTGTCCAAGCAGCGTGCTCGGGCCCTGGATTGCGCCAGCTTACGGTGAAGAACGCGATGCCGCGACTCACCGCGTACTCCGTGAGACTGCGTCCCGGCGCGAGATCCAGGAAGTAGTACTTGTTGATTTGAGGGGGCACGAGCAGTGTGGGCCGGGCACCCACGGTGGGCGTCGCAGGTTGGTACTGAATCAACTCCACGAGTTCGGAGCGGAACACAACGGCACCGGGAGTCACCGCGAGGTCTTTGCCTACCTCGAAGCGACTGCGGTCGACCTGCCCCGGCATCCCGCCGTTTCGAAGCAGGTCATCCGCCCAGTTGCGGAAGCCGCGGAGAGCGCTCAAGCCTCCGCTGTCGATCATCTCCTTGATCGCCGAGGGATTGGTGAGGAGCTGGTTGGTCGGAGCGGCGGCTGCCGCGAGTAGCTCGGCCGCGAACTTCGCGCGTTCGATATCGCGCCAGTCGTCCCCGCTGTCATCGATCGAGCCCGCCAGCGCATCGGCCCAAGCGAGGTAGCTCTGGGCGAGTCGGCGGGCCATCGGGTTGCTCGACCAGGCGGGGTCCTGAAAGCGCCAGTCGCGTGGATCGGGCGCCCGCTCGCTGTCGCCAAAGGTGATGTCCCAAAGCTCGCGCTGGAGCTCGAGGGTTTGGCGAACGAGCCGGGTGGGATCGATCAGACGGGCCGCTGCCGCCAGGGTCTCGGCGGCGTCCATCGGGTAGACCGGCGCGAACGGCGGATCGTTGACGGGACGACGCGGTCGCTTTGTCATAGGTGTCCTCCGGGCGCACGGCCCAGGGTCATGATAGGCGACGAGCGGTCGCACCCTCGCGGTCGACTTTGGGGAGAAACGGGGCCCCGGCGGCAGGGGTCGCCGGGGCCCGCGAAAGGCGCCGATCTAGCCGGCCAGGACCGGAATGGATCGAGGTTGGCTCTCGGCACTCTTGGGCAATCTGAGTTCCAAAACCCCGTTGGTTATTTTTGCGGCGACGAGCTGCTCGTTGATCTGATCCGAAATTCGAAACTTCCGGCGATAGGAGCCGAACTCGAACTCCGTGTGCAAGGGCTTCCAACCGCTCTGAGGCCCGGAAGCGAGATCCGCCTGCAATTTGAGCTCGCCCCCATCGAGACGTACCGAGATGGATTTCTCATCGGCACCGGGAATATCGGCATAGACGAAATAGCATTCAGGACTTTCGACGATGTCGATATCGGGCCTGAAGACGGGGCCGGGTCGGGTCTGCTCTTCGTCGACCTCGCGCTTCCCGCGTACCTGCAGCGTCTGTGCATCGGTCATGTTGTCGTCCCCCTAGCTACCCTGCACGGCGATCTGCCGTGCTCGGTGCTCATTGGCTTTCGGAAGCTTGATCATGAGCACGCCGTTGCGATGGGCCGCTTCGACTTTGTCTCCATCGATGGTCGAAGGAAGCTCGAACGAGCGTTGAAACTGCCCCGCTTGTCGCTCCAGCCGATGGACGGCGGTGTTGTCACCCACGGCGTGGTCGATCTTGCGCTCCCCTCGGAGCGTCACCTTGGACGCTTCGAGTTTGACTTCGATGTCTTCCGCGGAAATTCCGGGTAGCTCACAAGCCAGCACGAAGCCTTCCTCGTTTTCGTAGAGATTCACGGGCGGGTAGGCGCCTCGTTGCGCGGTCGCAGTATCGCGCCCGAGTCGATCGAAGAGTGTGTTCATCTCCCGACGAAGCAGTGAAAAATCTCGCCACGGGTCCGAGGCCCAGGGGCGATACACGGTGTACTGAGCCATTCCTTTCTCCCTATTCGGTTGGGCCAGCGGATGGAAACCCTACCCATCCGCTCTGTTGCGAGGCTGTGAACAGCCGATCCGCTGTCAAGATCCACTAGCTAGAAATTTCGAATCGAGGTCTCGACGCGGCCGCAAGCTCGACCTCGAACTCCGAGGAATTCCAATTCGTGGATGAGTCCCGTCTCCGAATCGAACGTCGCGCGCAGCTTTCCGCAGGCTGAAGGAATCTCGTGGACCAGGTGAACTTCTTCGCTGCGATCGGCCCATTCGAGCTGCGCCTTGCTCCAGTCCGTCTGCTTGAGAACGGACTTGAGATTTTCATCAGGTAGTTGCTGCCGCGAAGATCGAAAGGCTCAAGGACGCTCAGCGAGTAGGCCCCGGCATAGTCGCCCTGCGAAAGCTCTGAGAACTGGACCGTGAGCGGCCCGACGCTCGAACCCGCGGCCGATGGTCCTCGGATCGTGAACCGCGCGTGTTCGAGCCGGTCGAGCGCGAGCGCCCTCGCGACGTCCCCTCTCTCTACGGACCTCTTGCCAGAAGACTGGTTACAGCCGTTCGCCTGTCAAGCCCCCCGCACCCATCGCGTCGCGTCCACCCGATCCGCCATTGACACCCCCGATGTGGAGCCCGACCCTGGCGTGAGTGGTGTGCCCTCGCTGCAGGACGGAGTTCCTAGCCGCCAAGAAATTCTGCCACCAATGCGGTTCGCCGGCGGCGAATCGATGCCACGCATGTGGAGAGCCTCTCGAGGCGCACTACCGCTTCTGCCCGGAGTGCGGCACCGCGGCTGAAGCGGCCGAGCGCGCCAAACCTTCCGGCGACCCTTTGTCGCGCCATGTCCCTGAGGAGTTGGCGGCGAAGATCCGGCGCGCTGGCGCTGTCTCTGGAGAGCGCAAGCGCGCGACCGTCCTGTTCTGCGATCTGGTCGGCTCGACTGCGATCGCCGAGCACCTCGATCCCGAATCCTACCGTGACCTGTTGGATGCGTATCTCGAAGTGAGCTTCGAAGCGGTCTACCGCTATGAAGGTATCGTCAACCAGATGGCGGGCGACGGGTTCATGGCACTGTTCGGTGCTCCAATCGCCCACGAAGACGCACCGGAACGATCCGTCCGCGCCGCATTGGACATCCTCAACGCGGTGCAAGAACTGAGCAACCAACGCGAGCGGCAAGGCGGCTCCGAACTGCGGGTTCGAATCGGGATCCACACGGGAACGGTGGTCGTTGGAACAATCGGGAATGACCTAAAGACCGACTACACCGCCATCGGCGACACCACCAACCTCGCGGCGCGGCTCCAAGCGCTGGCCAACCCCGGCGCGGTCTTGGTGAGCGAAGACACCCATGCTCTCATCCGAGACCACTTCGTGACGGACTCGATCGGCGCACACGAGGTCAAGGGCAAAGCAGAGCCCGTGATTGCCTACGAGGTTCTCGAAACCATAGAGAGCACCCCGATGGCCATCGCGGAAGCCCGCGGTATGACCCCTCTGGTCGGTCGCGATCCCGAGCTCGCGCAGATCGCGGCGTGTTTCCGACGTCTCGAGGATCGTATGGCGCAACTCGTCACGATCGTCGGCGAAGCGGGTACGGGGCGGTCGCGTCTCGTCCACGAAGCGAAACGCCAATTGTGTCGCGAAGGCGCCCACATCCTCGAAGGCCGGTGCGCCTCCCTCACGCGAGGGGTGCCTTTCGCGCCTTGGGCAGAGATCGTTCGCGGGCTGCTGGGTGCGCCCGACGGCGATTCGGCGGCGTCTCTCCTCGCGTCGAAATTGCGGAGGCTGGGAAGTGATCGACCCGAGGAACTCTCTGGGCTCGTCGCTTCGATGCCGGGGGTCTCGACTCGCGCGGAGCCCGCGCTTGCGATCGGCCGCGATGCACTCTTCCCGGCGATCGCTGAGCTCGTGGCCCTCGTCGCTCGCGACGGCCCGACGCTGCTCCTCATCGAGGATCTTCACTGGGCAGACAGGGCCTCGGTCGAACTCTTGGAGATGGTCGTCGCGTCGTGTCTCAATGAACGCGTGATGTTTGTTGTGACCCACCGTCCGGACTTTCAGCTCGAGGCGCCCGCTTCCGTCGCTTTCACGCGCCTTCGCATGCGACTTCTCGCGGATGAGGAAGCCCGAGAGATCGTGCGCAGCCAAGCGGGTGGGCCCCTTCCTCCCGTGCTCGAAGAGCGCATCCTCCGACGCGGAGAAGGCAACCCGTTCTACCTCGAAGAATTGACTCGTGCGCTGGTGCAAGAAGGATCGCTCGTTCGGGGAGAAGGCGGCGTCCGGGTCACGCGCCCAATCGACTCGATCCGCATCCCGGACACCGTGCAGGAGCTCTTGGGCGCACGGCTCGACCGTCTCGAACCCGAAGCCAAGCGGGTCGCTCAGGTCGCCTCGGTGTTCGGTCGTCAGTTCAAGCGTTCCCACCTGGAGACTGTCCTCTCGAACGGAGGTAGTGACTCCGCTCATCCGATCGAAGGGCCGTTGGAAGCGCTCGAACGCAGCGGGGTCCTTCACCGTGAGGGCCTATCGAGCGACGAGTTCCGCTTCGGTGAGAGCCTCACCCAAGAGGTGGCGTACGAAGGGTTGCTGCTGCGCGAGCGCGAGTCTCTTCACGAACGCGTGGGACGGATGCTCGAGGAAGCGGACGGAGGAGGCGACCTCGCTCTCGTCGGTTACCACTTCGCTCGTAGTTCGCGACAAGATCTCGGGCTCGCGAACCTCCTGGAGGCCGCCGATCGAGCCGCGGCGCTGCCCTCTTACGGTGACGCGATCCGGCTCTACCGAGACGCGCTCGACCTCGCCGAGGGCATGACCGACGACGGCCGAGACGACGAAACCGACCGAGGCGCGTTGCGCGCGATTCAGGGCATCCTGAACTCAGCGACGATCTACGGAGACGTCCACTTCGAAGAGAACGAGCGGGCACTTGAACGGGGCCTGGTGCTGGCCGAAAAACTCTCGGATGCCGAGGCCGTGGCCTCGCTCCTCGTCGCGCAAGGCACGATGATCATCAACTACAACCGTGCCCGGTTCTCCGAGGGAATCGCCTGGATCGAGAAAGGCATCGAAGCGGCGAAGCGCGCGGGACTCGATCGATCCGTCGCTCAACTTTCACGCTCGCTCTCGTGGGCCTACTTGAAGGACGGACGTTTCGAAGAGGCACGCACGTGTATCGCAGGGGCGCTCGAGGAACTCGAGCGCCTCGGAGAACGAGAGCGAGTCAGCGATACCTACCTGGGTGCGCGGTTCTTTCAGAACCGCGTCCTCTTCGAGAGCGATGCGTTCGAAGAAGCGCTTGCAAGCGCGCTCGAGACCTACGAACTCGGTACAAAACACCACAACCGAACGATCGAGAGCAGCGCCGCGGCGCAGCTCGCTTCGTTGTACTTCCGCCGGGGTGAACACGAGGAAGCCGAGCGCATCGCGGAGCGCGGCCTCGAGACCGCGAAGCAAATCGACAACATGTGGGCCATGCTGTCCTGCGCCGCTGTTTTGCAGGGAATCCGACACGAACGAGATCCTTCGAGCGTCGCGTTTTCCGAGCTCGAAGCCATCGAGCGCGGTACGCGCTCGACCGGTGACGCGAGCATGAGCATCGATCTCATCGCCGAGGTGTTGATCCGAATCGGAGAAGTCGATCGTGCGCGACGCATCGTCGAAACCGGCGCGGAGCGAGCCGGAGGCCGACTCAACGAATCTCGCAACGAGCTGTGCCTCGGTTTCGTCGCGCTGAACTCGGGCAAGGACCGGTACCCCGAGGCGAAACGGCACTTCCTGAGAAGCCGAGAGCTCGCCGAGACCATCGGTTCGCGATCGATCGCGGGTCGGGCCCTCCTCGGTCTCGCGATGCTCACCCGAGCCAAGGGGGACGACGGGTATCGATCCTACGCACAGTCCGCCCTGGCGATCTTTCGGGCGTTGGGCCTCCGCCGCTACGCGGTTCGGGCCGAATCGCTGCTTACGTAGGAGCTCCGAGTTCGGTTGTCAGGCCGCGCTCCGAAGGAAACTTGTCGCGCGTGCGGTTGGCGAGAGCGACGAGCGAGAGCATCACGGGAACCTCGACGAGCACGCCGACAATCGTCGCCAAGGCGGCACCGCTCCCCAGGCCAAACAGGCTGATCGCGACGGCCACCGCGAGCTCGAAAAAATTCGAAGTTCCGATAAGAGCGGCGGGAGCCGCCACGGAAAAAGGCACACGCCAGAACCACGCCCAGGCGTAGGCGATGAAGAAGACGCCATAGCTCTGAATCGTCAGGGGCACCGCGATGAGCAGGATCACGGCCGGCTGCTCGAGAATCCGCTCCCCTTGGAACCCGAACAACAAGACCACGGTGGCCAGCAACCCGACAACGGACCAAGGTTTGAGCTTTGCGCCGAGTCGCTCCAATCGCGAAGTGTCGCCGTCAGCCCCGATCCATTGCTCCCTCGTCAGCATTCCCGCGGCGAGCGGCACCACGACATAGAGGAGAACCGAGAAGAGCAAGGTCGACCACGGCACCAGCACTTCTGCGATGCCGAGGAGCATCGCCACAATGGGTGCAAACGCGAAAACCATGATGACGTCGTTGATCGACACTTGAACCAGCGTGTAGGTCGCGTCGCCTTTGACCAGCTGACTCCAGACGAAGACCATCGCGGTACAGGGCGCTGCACCGAGCAGGATCATCCCGGCGATGTATTCGCGCGCATCGCTCGGTTCGACCCATGCGCGAAAGAAGACCTCGAAAAAGACGATGCCGAGGCCAGCCATCGTGAGGGGCTTGACGAGCCAGTTCACGACGAGCGTAATCACCAAACCCTTCGGACGGTCACCGACGTGACGGAGCGACGCGAAGTCGACCTTCATCATCATCGGGTAGATCATGATCCAGATCAGAACCGCGACGATCAGGTTGACCCCCGCGACTTCCAGCTTCGCGAGGACGCTGAACCTGTCGGGAAAGAGAGCGCCCAACGCCGTACCGCCCGCGATCGAAAGCGCGATCCACACGCTGAGGTATCGCTCGAAGACCCCCATCAGCTGCGTAGGCCCTTCCCAGTGGGCTGGCCGCAGTCCGCGCCCCCTTCTCCCTCGCAACAGTTCTCAGTCAAGAAATCGACGAGTGAGCCCATGACCTCGAAGCTCGGGCTGTAGATCAGCGACCTTCCGTCGCGGCGGCACCGGACAACCCCCGAGTTCTTCAGCTCTTTGAGATGGAACGACAGCGTGGCTGCCTGGATACCCAGCGTGTCGGCGACCGCTCCGGCGGCCAGGCCCTTGCGGCCCGCGCGGACCAGGAGTCGGAAGACGTCGAGACGGGTTTCGTGAGCCAATGCGGCGAGGGCCGCGAGCGCGTCTTGCTTTTCCATAATTTTAATATAGTCCAATTATCGTATCGATGAACGCGTTTCCGTATTTTTCCGTGTATCCTATTTATGTGATTTTTCACTGATTAACGCGTACAAGGGAGGTAAGCCGTGGCGCTTGCGACGCCGATTCACCTCGCCTCTTCCTCCAGTCCATTCGATGAGCGGCGTTTCGAGACGCTGCTCCGAACGATCGAAGAGCGGCGCGACGACTTCCATCGCGCGCGACACGTCAGCCAGGACATCATCGAAGAGCTTCGGACGTTGGGCCTTTATCGCGCGTTCGTACCGGAACAGTTCGGCGGTTCCGGCATGGCCCCGACGGACTTCTTGCAGCTGATCGAACGCATCGCGTGTGCCGACGGTTCCGCGGGTTGGGTCGCGAGCTTCGCTTTCGCGTCGAAGTATCTCGCATCGCTGCCCGCCGAAACCCTCCGCGAGCTTTACGCGGAAGGGCCGGACGTCGTCTTTGCAGGTTGTGTCTTTCCTCCCCAGCCGGCGCGACGCGTCGAGGGCGGGTTCGTGGTGCGCGGGCGGTGGCCCTTCGCGAGCGGTTGCAACGGTGCGTCGATCCTCGGCGTCGGCATTCTCTCAGACTCCGAGAATGACGGAGGCCTGCCCAGGATGGCGGTCATGCCCGCCGAGAAAGCCGAGATCGACGAAACGTGGAATGCGGTGGGCATGCGTGGAACAGGCAGCCACGATCTGATCGTCGAGGACGTGTTCGTTCCCGACGCCTGGACGTTCGTCCGTGGCTCGCCGCCGACTCTCGACACCGCCGCGTACCGTTATCCGACGCTCGCGATGGCCTCGCAGGTCCTCGCCGTGTGCGGCTTGGGCGTTGCGCGAGCCGCTCTAGAGTACGTGATAGGCGATGCGGCAAGCGCGCCTTCGATCACCGGTGCCCCATCGATCGCAGATCGTCCACACGCGCACCTGAGAATCGGGGAAATGGAGGCATCGCTCCGTTCGGCCCGCGCGTGGTTCTACGAAGTCACCGATAGTGCCTGGGCCGCACTTCTGGACGGAGGTTCAGCGTCGCAGGAGCAGACGGTCGACCTACGGCTCGCTTCGACCCACGCGGCCCGAGTCGGCGCCCAGGTCGCGCGCGGTTGTTACGAGGTGTGCGGAACGATCGGAATCTACGAACACAGTCCGTTGTCGCGTTACGTCGCCGACGCGTCCGTCGTCGCGCAGCACGCGTTTATCGCCGAGGGGTCGTTTCTGTCCGCGGGGAAGATCCTCGCGGGCCACGCACCTGCGCCGGGATTTCCATAACCATCCGGGAGGCCAACGTGGCCGAGACCATTCGCACTCTTTTTTGCATCACCGTCGGTCAGAACTTCTTCGACCTGCCGGCCGACGAGACGGGCGCGGTATGGCAGGCCGTGGGTGACATGATGGGCGGCCTCGCAGCACTCCCCGGAGTTGAGATCATCGGCACGCTCGACGATGACGAGACGATGGTCGGTCGCTCTGTCGCGGGATTTCCCACGGCCTACGTTCTCGCCGACGTGCCCGACCGCGAGACCGTGAGCGCCGCGTGCAACCTGTTTCGCACGACTCCGGTCGGCGAAAGCGAGCATCGGCTATGGAAGTACTTGTCCGTGGAGGCTCGAATGGGCCGGCCGCTCGTTCCTCCGCCTCCCCGATGAGCGGGGCCCGCGATGATCGGGAGCTGCGCGAGCGCGTCGCGGCGCTCGAAGGAGAGAGCCAGTGCCGACGCACGCTCTCTCGCTACATGGAGCTCTGCGACAGCCTGGACGCCACAACCGATATGGTTGAGCTCGGTGAGCTCTTTTGCGAAGACGCGGTCTGGGAAGGGCGCGGCGGGAAATACGGCGATGCGTTCGGGGGTCATCGGGGGCGCCGCACCATCGTCGCGTTCCTCAACAGCTATCGAGAGCCAGAGGCCCACTTTGAGAGCAACGCCCATTTCTTGACGAGCGAGCAGATCGAGGTTCGCGGCCCGCGCGCTCACGGTAGCTGGGTGATGCTGCAAACACCGACGTTCCGGGACGGGTCTTCTTTTCTTCTCGCCGCACGACTGCGCGTAGCTTTTCGCCGAGATTCCGACGCGTGGCGCATCGAACGCTTCTCGACGACGAACTTGTTTTCGCGCCCGATCGAGGGCGGCTGGGAACTCGAGGCCGCGCTGCCGGTACCGATGCGTACGTCGAAAGGGAACGAATGACCGATACGAGAGACCTCTTCCGAGACGATCGCGCTCATACTTCTCTGTACACGGACCCCGAAATCTTCGAGTCGGAGATGGAACGGATCTTCTATCGCACGTGGGTATGGGTCGCGCACGAATCGGAGATCCCGAATCCCGGCGACTATCTGACGACCCACGTCGGGCTGCAGCCCGTGATCGTGAGTCGCGACCGCAGCGGCGAACTCCACGTGCTCGTGAATCGTTGCCGGCACCGCTCCGCCGCCTTGTGCGAAGCTCGGCTGGGAAGTGCGAAGAACTTTCCCTGCCCGTACCACGGTTGGGTGTACAGCTTGGACGGCGCACTGCGAGGCGTGCCCTATCCCGAAAGCTACGGGCCCGACTTCAAAAAAGAGGACTATCCGCTCCTTTCACTTCGCGTGGAGACCTACGCGGGCCTCATTTTCGCGACGTTCACCCACGACGGAGAGTCGCTCCGGGACTTTCTCGGGGACGCAGCCGGCTGGCTCGATCTCTTCATGAAGCAAGGCGCCGGGTTCCCGATCAAGGTTGCGGGCGAGCACCGCTTCCGCTTTCCAGGCAACTGGAAGATCCAGCTTGAGAACACCACAGACGCCTATCACTTTCCCGTCGTCCATCGATCGTTTCTCGATTCTCTCGACGAGCAGACGGAAGATCTGTTTTCGTTTCTCCGCGGAGACGGCTACGTCCGGAGCCTCGGAAACGGTCACAGTGTGATGGTGATGATCCCGGAACTCGTCGACCTCGAAGCGAACCTCGATGCGCCGATTCCCGATCGCTTCGATTCTCTCGCCAACGCGCTCCGTCGCGAACACGGGGAAGACGACGTCCGAAGGATTGTGCGCGCGGTCGGAGGAACGGGGTTCAACCTGAACTTGTTCCCGAACTTGGCGTGCTCCCTCTCGTTCTTTCGGGTGCTGCGTCCGATCTCCGTGTGCGAAACCGAGATTCGACACGTGGCACTCGGGATGGACGGTGGGCCGGAAGCTGCGAACCAAACCAGGCTTCGGCTTCACGAACACTTCCAAGGACCGATGGGGTTCGGAACAACGGATGACGCCGAGGTGTGGGACCGCGTCCAACGAGGCGCCCAGGGCGGGCCCGATCTCTGGATCCTTCTGAACCGCGGGCGAGACGTCGCCGAGGCGGGTCGACGCGGTGCGCAAGGCGACGTCAGCGCGGAAACGGGTATGCGCGCGGCGTACCGGATGTGGCAGCGGATGATGGTTTCGTGAGCCGCGCGATTGCACTGGAGGAAGCCGCGGCTTTCGTGTGGCGCGAGGCAGATCTTCTGGACCGCCGGGCTTACGAAGAGTGGCTCGAGTTGTGGGCTCCCGAAGGCCTTTACATCGTTCCGACCGACACCGAAGCAAAAGATCACGCAAACTCCCTCAACTACATCTACGACGACGCAGACATGCGGCGCATGCGTGTTGCGCGATTGCAGTCCCCGCATTCTGCTGCGGCGAGCTCTGCTGCGACGACCGTACGTACGGTCTCGCGCTTCGTTGCGACGAGCGGAGGGGGCGAAACCCTGTCGGTCCGCGCGTCACAGCTTCTCGCAGAGTACAGTGGCGGGCATCATGCGCTTCGGCCGGCGAACCTCGAGCTCGAATTTCGCCGCGACGGTGATCGACTCCTCTACACCCGGAAAATCGTCAAGTTGCTCGGCGGCGAAGACGGCCTGACCGGGATCGCTTACCTCCTCTGATGAGTGCCTCCGTCTGCATCGTCACGGGCGCCGGACGCGGCCTCGGGCGGGTGATTGCCAGGCACCTGCATCGCCAAGGCCACCGGGTCATCGTCACGGATATCGATGCGGTCCGTGCGGAAGCGCTCGCCGCGGAACTCGACCGAAGCGGCGCGACGGCGCTCGGATTGCGCCTCGACGTTCGCGAGAAACATGACTTCGAAGACGCGCTCGAACGTGCGAGCGAGGTCTTCGGGGAGGTCTCTGCGCTGATCAACAACGCTGCGGTGACCCACGCGACGCCGCTTTTTGACATTTCCCCGGACGAGTTCGAGGAAGTTCTCCGCGTCAATCTGCGAGGCGTGTTTCTCGGGTGCCAGGTCTTCGGAGCTCAGTTCGCGAAAGCGGGCTTTGGTCGCATCGTCAACCTCGCCTCGCTCGCGGGACAAGCCGGAGGCACGGCGACCGGCGCCCACTACGCCGCTTCCAAAGGTGGGATCCTCACGCTGACAAAGATCTTCGCGCGAGAACTCGCCTCTTCGGGCGTCACCGTGAACGCGATCGCGCCCGGTCCTCTCGACGTTCCTCTCGTGCACGAGCTGCTTTCCTCCGACACGGTCGAAGCGCTGAAGCGAGCCATTCCGGTGGGTCACCTCGGCGACCCCGAGTTCATCGCACAAGTCGTCGCGTTGCTCGTATCGAGCGAAGCCCGTTCCGTCACCGGAGCGACCTGGGATGCGAACGGAGGCCTCTACTTGCGATGAGGTTCCGCGAGCCGACCGATGCGGCCTTCGACCTCCGAAACTGGCCGTTTTACTGGATCACGCGGACGAGCGACCGCTATTTGAGCGTACTCGAAGGCAACTTGAAGGAGAGCGGACTCGATATACCGAGTTGGCGCGTCCTTGGACAACTTCACGGAACGCTTTCGAAGAGCGTCGGTGAACTGGCCGACGAGGCGATTATCAAGCGATCGACGATGGCACGCATGATTCACCGAATGGAAGATGAAGGCCTCGTCGAAACCCGCGTGCGTCCGTCGGACCAGCGCGTGACGGAGGTCCGACTGACCGCGTTCGGAAAAAGGCAGCGTATCGTCGCTCAGCGACAGGCCTTCCGCGCGTTCGCGCGGGCCTTTCGAGGCGTGAGCGAGGGCGAGATCCATCGACTGAACGACACCCTCCGCAAGGTGTTCGCAAACTTCGAATCGGAAGACGTCAAAGACCGACCGCAAACCCGTTCGAAAGAGGAATGAAATGCTGCACACGCCGTTTTGCCAGACGCTCGGCATCGACCATCCGGTGATGTGTGCCCCACTGGGAGGAGGCAACGCCGGGCCCGAACTCGCGGCCGCCGTATCCAATGCGGGCGGACTCGGCTTCCTCGGTCTGGGTGGCCTACCCGCCCCTGTGATTCGGGAGCTCATTCGGGATACCCGCGGCCGCACCTCGAAGCCGTTCGGCGCCGGGCTTCTTTTGCCGCTCCTTCAAGGGGGCGAGATCGAAGCGTGCATTGAGGAAGGTGTCTCGGCGCTTCTCCTCTTTTGGGGCGACGCGGCGCCGTATGTCGACGACGCGAAGCGTTCGGGCATCCCGGTGTTTTCGCAAGTGGGCTCCGCAAAGGAAGCGCGTGAAGCCGTTTCCGCAGGCGTTGATGTCGTTGTGGCGCAGGGGTTTGAAGCCGGTGGACACGTACGCGGCACGACGTCTCTTTCGACGCTGGTCCCGGCCGTCGTCGAAGCCGTTGGCGACGTGCCGGTTGTGGCGGCCGGTGGCATCGCAGACGGGCGCGGGCTGGTCGCGGCTCTCGCTCTCGGGGCACAGGCGGTCTCTCTGGGAACCCGCTTCCTTGCGAGCGAGGAGTCACGGGCCTCCGCCGACTACAAGGAGCGGATTCTAGATGCGCGTTCGGAAGACACCGTACACACCCTTCTTTTTGACATCGGCTGGCCCGATGCCGCGCATCGCGTGCTTCGCAACAAGGCTATCGAAGAGTGGGAAGCGGCGGGGCGACCGCCCGTGGGCCAGCGCCCTGGCGAAGGCTCGAGCATCGGCAAGATGCCGGTGGGAGGCGCGCTGACCGAGATCCCTCGCTACGCCGTATTCAATCCGATGGCGGGTTTCGAGGGCGACATCGAGTACGCGGCACTCTACGCCGGAGAGTCCACTAACCTGATCACGGAGCTCAAGCCCGCTGCGTCCATCGTCGAAGATCTCGTCGCCGAAGCGAAGACCGTGCTCCGGGAGCTGACACGGAGAGAACGCCGATGAACGAAGTCCGAGAGCTCTTGCTCGGAAGAGTCGACGCCATGCGCGAGACGCTCGCCGCGCAAATCGACGACGAAGAACAGAGCGCCCGCCTGTCGAAGACCAGCTCCGATGCCCTTTACGACGCGGGTATCCTGCGGATGAAACTTCCAGAGGAACTCGGAGGCTTCGAGGCCGACTTGCCGACGCAGCTCGAAGTGCTCGAGTCCATCGCACGCATCAACCCCGCCGCCGCCTGGTGTGCCATGGCGGGAGCTACGAGCATCGCCCTGCCGGGGGCGTTTCTTCCCTTCGCGGGAATCGAGCGGATGTTCGCAAACGGCGTCATTCCTCGAGCTGCAGTCGTGATCATGCCCACCGGACAGGCGGAAAGAACGAGAGAAGGTTATCGCCTTTCGGGGCGGTGGGCTTTTGCGAGCGGTATCCATCACGCCGAATGGATCTGCGCGCAAGCTCCGGTGCTGGGCAATGGAACAGAACCGGTGCTCCACATGTTCGTCATTCCCGCCTCCGAGGTCGAAATTCACGACAACTGGCAGGTGCTGGGCCTGCGGGGCACCGGAAGCTGTGACATCTCTGTCGAGGATCTTTGGGTTCCGGAATCGTGCGCGTGGGCGGTCGAGACGCAACCGCCACGACGCGGGGGCCCGCTCTACCGCCTGGGAATTCCCGCTTTTGTAGCGTACGAACACGCGGGTTTCGCGACGGGTGTTGCGCGGCGCGCCCTCGATCTCCTGATCGAAACGGCCCGCTCGAAGAAACGGGGCTACGGACCGGCGCCGAAGTCTCTCTCGGACCGCGAGGTTCTTCAGCGTTTCATCGGTCGCAGCGACCTTCAACTTCGCGCCGCGCGCGCCATCGCGCTCGAACGAAACCGAGAAGCGATGGCGGTGATCGAGCGCGGCGACGCGATCGGCCCGCAGCTCGCGCTACAGCTTCGCGGTGTCGCGTGCTACTGCACGGAGGTCGCTGCCGAGATCACGACCGAGGCATTTCGGCTGTCGGGCGCGTCGTCGATCTTCGAGTCCAACGCGATGCAGCGCTGCATGCGCGACCTCCAGGTCGCCGCACAACACTTGATGGTCAGTGAGCGTAGCTACGAGCTGTTGGGCCAAACGGTTCTGGGGTTCCGCGACGTCGATCCGATGGGATAGCGCTCCCGGGCCCGTCGTCTCAGTAGCCGATGGCCACGCCGGGATAGAAGATGTCGGTTCCCCCGCGCAGCTCTCCGGTTTGTTCATCGACGAGGATTCCCAGTGGGATCGCGTAGTTCCATGTTCCGACGAACTCTTTCGTCGTGGTCACGCTGTGGCCCATCTCCCGGAGTGCTTCGCACGTCGCTTCGGGGATGCGATCGTCTAGGTAGGCGGCCTCCCGCTCGCAGTGAAGGCGCGGCGCACGGACGGCCTCCTGCATGCCCATGCCGTGGTCGACGACATTCATCAAGACCTGCGGAACGGCGGTCACGATACGGAGACCGCCCGGGGCGCCGAGGGTCATCAAGGGTTTTCCGTCCCGAAAGACCAGAGTACTCGTGGCCGGCCACCACGTGATCTTTCCCGGACCCGGACAGTTCGGCGAGTTTGAATCGGGGTTGAAAGACATCATGTTGTTGTTGAGGAGAATGCCGGTCCCTGGCACAACGACGCGAGAACCGAACAACGCTCCGAGCGTCTGGATCTGGGAGACCATGTTGCGTTCTTCGTCGACCACCTGGAGATGAGTCGTGTGACTGTCGAGTCCGAGACGTTCTGCCGCGGGCGAGGGCATGGGCTCACCGCCGGCTTGTCCTTGATGCACCCAGGGATCACCGGCCGTGTTTGAAAACGAGGCGCGACGTGGATCGATGCGCTCAGCGATCCACGCGGCGTACTCCTTCGAGAGCAGTCCCTCGTAGGGAACGTCGATCACCGCCGGATCGCCGATATAGGCGAAGGTATCCGCGTACGCGCGGCCCAACGCCTCGATCAACAGATGAAGCGTCGCGGGTGTCTGGGGGCCCGAGCCAGCGAGATCGAAGTTCTCGAGGATGTTGAGCATCTGAGCCTGTGTGCGGCTGCCTGTCGGACCGGGCGATCCGAAGACACGCACGTCTCGGTAGCTGTGCGAAAGCGGCGACTCGTAGACTGTGGCGCGATATTCCGACAGATCCCGCTCATCGATCAAGCCGCCGTGCTCGGCCATATCCGCCGCGATACGCCGCGCGGTCTCACCGGTGTAGAACGCTTCTGCGCCCTGATCGGCGATCCGTCGAAGTGTCTCTGCGAGCTCTTCCTGCACCAATCGATCGGCCGGAGAAAAAGGGACCGGATTGAAATCGAAGTGACCGGTGATGAACGTCTTCACCGTCTCGGGGAATCGAGAGAGCGCTCCCCATTCTTTCGCCACCATCAGGCGGAGGTGCCAATCATACGGGACGCCCTGCTCGGCGTAGTGGATGGCTGGTTCCATCACCTCGCCCAGAGACAACGTGCCGAACTTCTCGAGAGCCAAGCAGAGTCCCGCCACGGTTCCCGGTACTCCGACCGCGCGGTGCCCGATTAAGTTCGCGTCTCCTTCGACGCCGGCGTAGTAGCCGCGCGTTTCATCTCCGCTGGCGAGCGGATACATCTTTGGATGTGCACCGAGCGGCGCCCGGATGTTGTAGTCCACCACGATGGTACGTTCGAGTTTCGACAAGTATGCGACCATGGAACCGCGGCCACCGATTCCGTTCATATAGGGCTCGACCACCGCGAGCGTGAAGGCCATCGCCACGGCGGCGTCCACCGCGTTGCCGCCGCGCTGCAAGACGTCGGCGCCGACGTCCGCCGCCAGCGGGTGATTCGCGGCGACCATGCCCCGCTCGCCCACGGCTTCCGTCTTGTCGAGTTGCCAGTTGCTCCGAGTCACGAAAACTCCACCTCGATTGAGCTCAGCGTCTATTGTATGGAAGGAGGCCTCGACGGCATGACAGAAACTCCTGTTCGCGAAGGCTTTCTCGAACTCCGAAACGGTTATCGGTCTGGTATCGCCGTTTGGGCGAAAGTGGAGAAACCCCTCTCCTTCTCCTCCACGGCGGCCCTGGGGCAGGCCACGACTACCTCGAACCGCTCTCGGCGCTCGCGGATTCGCGACCGGTCATTTTCTACGATCAACTGGGCTGCGGGAGGTCCGACTGCCCGGACAATCCCGATTTGTGGAGAATCGAGCGCTTCGTCGGCGAGATCGACGAAGTGCGCGACCAACTCGGACTCGCGAACGTGCACCTGCTCGGCCAGTCGTTTGGCGGGTGGCTCGCCATTGAATACATGCTGTCGCAACCGTCCGGCGTCGAACGACTGATTCTAGCCAGCACCTCGTCGAGCATTCCTCAGTTCGCGCAAGAGACGCGTCGGCTCCGCAAAGAACTTCCGAGCTCGGTTCAAGCGACCCTCGATCGACACGAAGGGCGTGGAGAGTTCGATCACCCGGACTATGAACACGCGGTCGAAGCCTTCTACCAGCGCTACGTATGCCGCCTAGAGGTGTGGCCGGATTGCGTCCTGCGAACCGTGGCCAATCTCGAGCACAACCCCGTGTACGAGACCATGAACGGTCCGAACGAGTTCACCACCATCGGCAACTTGAAGGATTGGGACCGAACGGATCGCCTCGACGAGATTCGTGTCCCCACACTCATCACGGTCGGTCGCTACGACGAAGTTACGCCTGCTTGCGCCGAAACCCTCAACCGCGGCATCCCGGGCTCCCAGATGGTGATCTTCGAAGAGAGCGCGCACCTAGCCCACGTGGAGGAAGCGAAGCGCTACGTCGCGGTCGTCGACGCGTTTCTGAAGACGTCGCCGGTCGCCTCCGGGTAACACATGGCCGTTCAGCAGCAACCACCAAGAACGCGCCGACCTCGATCAACCGGAAACCGGCAAGGCGATCAATCCGAGCTGTGAAAACAATGTGAACGTATCGCTCAGGCCCGATTGCGCGACGATCTTGACCCGTACGCTTCGAACTCCTCGGACACGTATCCCGGCGACACGCCGAGCGTGAGGCGCCCGCCGCACAAGTTGTCGAGGGTCGCGATGTCTTCGCGTCACCTCGAAATTCGTCGGTTTTCAGATCGCTTTCGATCCGCCAACCGATATCTTTCATGAAATCCGCGCTGCGGAACAGGCAATTTCGACGTGCGCTCGACGCGCTGGAGGCCGGATGGACTCGCGGAAAGATGGCCGGTTGCGGGAGACTCCCGCCGGCGGGCTTCTGAACCGGCGCGCGTTGTTGCGCGGCGCTTTGGCACTTCCCTTGGCGACGCCCGTTCTCGCCCAGGTCGACGACGCCGCCGCAGACCGCGCGCCCTGGATGAAGGCGCCGGGCGAACCGATGCGCTCCTACGGCTCTCCCGCTCCCCAGGAGGCGTCCGTCGCGCGCAAGGTCTTCGCTGAGTACGGCTCCCTCACGCCGGGCGCGGGGGTCTCGTTTACGCCGCTCGAGTCGCTGCGCGGGACGCTCACTCCGAATGGACTCCACTTCGAGCGGCATCACAGCGGTGTTCCCGCAGTGGACCCGTCGGGCTACCGCCTCTTTATCCACGGAGCGGTGGGCGCGCCACAGGCCTTCTCCCATGCCGCTCTCGAGCAGCTCCCCCTGGTGAGTCGGCTGAACTTCCTCGAGTGCTCGGGCAACAGCTTCTGGAACGCAATCGGCGACGTCTCCGGGCGCACGTGCGGAGAACTTCACGGGCTCCTCTCGTCGAGCGAGTGGACCGGAATCGAGCTGCGGCGGTTGCTCGGTGAGGTCCGACCCAAACCCGAAGCGCGTTGGCTCATCGCCGAAGGCGGGGACGCGGCGCGCATGGTTCGGAGTATCCCGCTCGACCTCGCTCTGGAGCGGGGGATGCTCGCGCTGTATCAAAACGGCGAGCGGCTTCGTCCCGAGCAGGGCTACCCGGCGCGCCTCTTTTTCGGTGGCCTCGAAGGCAATGTCAGCGTGAAATGGGTGCGGAGCTTGGTGCTCTCGACGCAACCGGCCCAGGCCCGGGACGAGACCTCGAAATACAGCGACGAACGGGCGGACGGGAGCATCTCGCAGTTCACTCTCGAAATGGGAGTCAAGTCCCTTCTGATCTCCCCCTGCGTCGGGACGCGCCTACCTCGCCCGGGCGTCTATGAGCTCGAAGGCATCGCCTGGTCGGGTGCGGGAAAGATCCGCAAGGTCGAGATCTCAGCGGACGGCGGTGCGACGTGGAGCGACGCGGAGCTCGATCCGCCTCACCTCGCGTTCGCCCCGGTCCGCTTCCGTCTTCCGTGGGTTTGGCGAGGGCAGCGTCAGACACTCGTCAGTCGTGCGACCGACGAGTCGGGTGCAGTGCAGCCGACACACGCGGAGTGGAAGTCTCGATACGCATCGGCCCACATATACCACTACAACGCCCTGCAATTCTGGCGAGTCGACGAGACGGGCGCAGTGCAGGCAGCGCTCTCCTAGTATGGTCCGCCTGCTACCCGGACTTTGTATCGGTTTCGCGCTCTCGTTCGTCGCCTCGGGCGGCCCGGCCGCCGAACCGAGCGGCTTTCAGCCGCCGGGCTCTCCTCTCACCGACCGCGAGATCGAGAACTTGCAGACGGTCGTATTCCCAGACGGCACGGGTCTGCCTCGCGGTTCTGGCAACGCAGCCGCCGGAAAGAACCTGTTCGCGCAACGCTGTGCGGCCTGCCACGGGCCCGCGGGACGCGGGGGTCCAGCAGGCGCCCTCGTCGCCGACCCAAGAAGCGAACTTCGCACGGTGACGACCTATTGGCCCTACGCGACGACTCTATTCGACTACGTGCGTCGCGCGATGCCCTACGACGCACCCGGATCGCTCGAAGCTGAAGAGGTCTACGCAGTCGTCGCCTACATCCTCTCGGAGGGAAACGTCATCCCGTCCGACGAACGTCTGGACAAAACCACCCTGCCCCGCGTCGTGATGCCCGGCCGCCAGCGCTTTCCCTGACTCGCGATCCGCTTCAGGAGCTGATCTCCTCGAGCTCTTTGCCCTTGGTCTCGGACACGACGACCAAGATGATCGGTATGCACACAAAAGGTACGAGGGCCACGAACGCTACGGCTTGTCCGACCGACCCGAGAGCGGCAGAGAGCCCCCCTACGATCGCAGGAGCGAGCGCCATCCCGGTACGGCCGAGCAGGTTGTTGACCACCGCGTTCGCCGTGCCGCGGATGGCCGTCGGGAAGATCTCGCTCGTAATCGTCGCGGCGATCGGCCACAACGCGTGCATCGCAAGCACCACGACGTAAGCCACCGTGATTGTTGCCGCCGCCTCCGCGGTAAAGCACACGTAGGCTGCCGTCGCTCCGACCGCGAAGTAGAGCGTGGCCGTGAGCCGCCTTCCGGCGAAATCGAGCATCGGGCCTGCCGTGACGTAGCCGATCACGGCGAGCGCGTAGGCCAATGTCAGGGCGTAGCTAACCGCGGCGGGTTCCCAGGCACGCTCATTGGTCACGTAGTAGGAGAAGAAGAAAAGACAGCACGAGCTCCAAGCATTCAGGGTAAACCAGATCGCGGTACCGGCCAGAACGCGTCTCCTGTACGCCGGCCGAAGCAAGACCCCGAGTGTCTTGAAGCTCGCAACGAGCGATTCCTCGGGCCTGTCGTCCTCGCGAGTAAACCGCTGTGTTTCTTCGAGTCTCCCCCAATAGACCGGAAGCACAAAGAACAGCGCACCGCCGATCAGGTACAGCGTGCGCCACCCGAACTCGGTGTCGACGAGGTAAGGGAACACCGCCGATCCGAGCACACCGCCCGCGAGACTCGCCGCGAACATCAGCGTCACAGCGGCGCCGCGCCACCGCGCGGGCATCTCTTCGGTGAGGATGATCGCCCCCAACCCAATTTCCGTCACCATGAACATCCGGGCGACGAACTGGTACGCAACGAAGTCGTAAAGCCCCGCCGCGAAAGCGCTCAGGATGGTGAACAGGGTGTAGCCGGCGATCGCCGTGAGAAATACCGCCCGGCGACCATAGCGGTCGGCGAGTCGCACCGGGATGAACGCGACGATGGTCCCGACGTTGATGATCCCGACCGCCGCGCCGAGGGTTTGTGAGCTCGCGCCGAACTCGGTCCCGAGATACGGCAGCGCGAGATTGATGATCAGGAGGTCATAGCCTTCAAACAGGGTTGCGAGGCACACGAAGAAGAGCAGATGCAGCCGGTAGTTCTTCCCGCGCTCCGACGGAGGGCCGAACACCGGGATCTATTGTTTCGGCGCGAAGCGTTCCCACGCGCGCGCCGGTTCCGGTAGGGGTGGCTGCACGCTGGGCGGTGTTGCTGGGTCACCTCCCGTTTCGAACGCGACATGATCCTTGAAGTAGAAGACGTGTTGATCGAACTGCCCGACCTCATCCTTGGTGAGTGTGATCGTGTGGCTGTCGAGCAGCGTGTGCGGATGGCGTTTTACCCACTCGTCCGCAGCGAGCAACCCGTAGGCGCCTGGGATGTTGACGCCCTCCACGTAGTAGTGGCCAGGGATGACGATGTTGGCCTTCGTCTTCTTCATGACCTCGTCCGCCCAATCCTGGCTCAGGATGTGCCCCTCATCGCTGACCGCTAGAATCGCGACGTCGATATCGCCGATCATCTTCCAAACGTGCTCGGGCGGATTCTGGCGGTTGTCACCCCAGTGCAAGATGCGGAGTCCGCCGGTCTCGACCACGTAAAGACTGTTGTCCCACTGAAGGGTTTCGTTCGGCGGGCACGGGTCTTCGTCGATCAGAGATTTCACGAGCTTCCGATATTCGATGTCGCTCTGCGTTTCGCAGACGTGTTTTTCGGCGATGCCCGTGATCTTGACGTCCGCCAGGCGAAACACCCCGGCCATCCGCTCCATCACCATGTCGGCGTGGAGTCGATCAATCGCATCGTGGTCGAAGTGCGCGTGGGTGACGAGGCCGATATCCGTTCGCTGAACCGGCATGTCGCGCATGTACCAGGGTGGGTACATCCCCGTGATGTCGTTTCGCCAGGGATCGATGAACACCTGAACGCCGCGCGGCGAAGTGATTTCAAAGGCGATATTGCCGTAGAAAGCGATGGTGACCTTGCCTCGATCTTCGTGCAGTCCGCCGTACACTTGCGCTGCAATGGCGCGATCGTTGTTGTGCTTCTGGAGCTGTGCGCTTCCGCCGTGGCCACCGTGCGCATGAACTGCGGCTCCGGAGAAGAGGACCAACAACGAGGTGATCGAGGCCCAGCACCGGAGTTTTCTGCTCATCGTTCCTCCTTCGAGCACAGTCTCGTGCCACAACCGCCATCGGACCACCCGCGAACCCCGTCCGTCAAGTGTTCGCTCATGTACGGCGGAACGCGTTACGCTTCCTCGCGTCGCCAATCGACGGAGGGCTGACACATGGCTTCAAATTCGGTGAGCACCGGTCACATTGAGATGCCGGATCACAACCCGACAGAGCGCTTCTCGAACCCGGTCCCCAAAGAGGGGGAAGACGGCCTGTTCACCCAAAGTTGGTTCCCGCTTTGTCTCGGGGAGGCGCTGAAGCCGGGCGATCTGCTCGGCGTTCCGTTTCTCGATGGAAAGGTCATCGTATATCGGGGTTCCGACGGGGTCGCGCGCGTGATGAGTGCATACTGTCCGCACCTGGGTTCAGACCTCTCGATCGGGCGCGTGGTCGGAGACCACGTGGAATGCGTGTTTCACCGCTGGCACTACGACACGAACGGACGATGCGTGAAGACCGCCATCGGCGATGATCCCCCGGCGCGAGCGCGCCTCTTCAAGTTCCCATCGCAAGAGCGCTTCGGCATTGTCTGGGCATTCAATGGAAACGAGCCTCTTTTTGACCTCCCGGATTTCGAGTACCCGGACGGCGATCTGCTCATCCGCTCCTACCGCTTCGAAGAAGCCTTTGAATGCGATCCGTTCGTGTTCGCGGCGAATACGCCCGACATGCAGCACTTCAAAGTCGTCCACGGCATCCGTTTCGATGACGAGGACCCGCACAAGCAAGTGGATTGGCAGCGCTGGGGATTCCGCTACGGCTTCAGTGCCAACCACCAGGACGGGACGCCCATCCGTTGGAAGGTCGGGATTCGCGGAACCAGCATCTTCTGGCAGGAAGGGCTCTACGGGGAAACTTGGCTCGGCGGATTGGTAGGCTTCGCGATGCTCGAACCGGGCCGCCACCGCGTATTTGCAGCCCTCGCGATCCGCGACGGTGGTGGAGAGGAAAACCTTCACGAGGAACTCTTCACCGGAGCCGAGCAGCTGATGCACCGGACGATCAATGAAGATCGAGACATCCTCAACACGATCCACTACCGCCCCGGAACGCTGACGCAAGGCGATACAACGCTGGGTCGCTACCTCAAGTTCCTGCGCGACTTTCCCCGCGCCCATCCGTCGGGACCGTTTCTGCGCTGAGCGCGCGCGTTGCCACCAACAGGGGGCTGCTGATGCTCGAGATCGGGATTTTTCTACCGATCGCCAAGGGTGGATTCATCGTGTCGCGGCATGTGCCGGACACCTGGCCGACCTGGGAGCTCAATCGCGACGTGACTCTCCGTTGCGAGTCCTTGGGCTTCGATTTCGCTCTGTCGATGGTGAAGTTCCGAGGGTTCGGCGGAGAAACCGAGTACTGGGACTACGCACTGGACTCCTTCACGCTGACCGCGTCACTCGCGGCGATGACCTCTCGGATCCGATTGATTCCGTCGGTCACGAATCTCACCCTGCACCCTGCGGTCAGCGCGAGGATGGCGGTCACGATCGAAGCCGTATGCCCGGGTCGATTCGGGCTCAACATCGTCTCGGGCTGGTACAAAGACGAGTTCCAACAGATGGGGCTGTGGCCGGGTGACCAGCACTTCGAGAGCCGATACGACTACGCCACCGAATACGTGCAGGTCTTGCGCTCTCTCTGGGATACGGGTCGTTGCGATTTTCGAGGCACTTATTTCGAGCTCGAGAACGCGGAGATCAAACCGCAACCCAGCACGCCCATCCCGCTCGTATGCGCGGGCCAATCCGCTCGGGGTATCCGGTTTACCGCCGAGTGCGGTGATCGGAATTTCGTGATTGCGGGCGGCAACACCCACGACATCGAGGCGGACATCCGCGCGCTGCTTCACATCACGACCGAGCTACAGGAACAGGCCAGAGCGCTCCACCGCGAAGTGGGAACGATCGGCTTGTTCAATATCATTGCCGCCGACACCGACGCGGAGGCAAAGCGTCGGTTCGACTACATTGTCGAGGGCGCCGACGAAACCGCCCTGGCGAACCTTGTCGACCAAGCAGAACTCGACCCGTCCGAGGGCATGTCGGAGAGCTTGAAACGGAAGTCCATGTTCATGGGCCTTCCGACGCTGGTCGGCGGGTGGGAGACTGTCGCGAACTACCTCGATCGACTGCACCGAGAGGCGCGCCTCGATGCCTGTATGTTTGCCTTTCCCGATTTCGTACGGGATATCGAGGATTTCGGAACCCACATCCAACCGCGGATGGACGCGCGCCGCGACGCGCTCGCGTAGGAGAGAGCATGCCGGACGTCGTCGGATTTCGCGCGAAGATGGGCGTGATCATCCCTTCCACGAACACGGTCGTCGAGTCCGACTTCTCGGAACTGAGGATTCCGGGCGTGACATTCCACAGCGGTCGCATCTACATCGGACAGCCGAATCTCTCCTCGGACGAGGCGATGGAAGAGCTGCTCGCGCAGGTGGATCGCGCCATCGAAATCGCGGCGCGCGACGTACTCACGTGCCTCCCGGATTACCTCGTGATGGGGATGTCGGCGCCGACTTTTTGGGGCGGCGCCGAGGGCAGCCTCCGCTTCTCCGAAAAGATGAAACGATTGTCCGGACTCGACATCTCGACGGGTTCCGAAGCCTGCTCGGCGGCGCTTGAGACGCTCGGCGCAAAGCGAATCGCTGTCTTCACTCCATACCAGCCCATCATGAGGGAACAGATCGTTCGCTATTTCGAGGAGCGCGGTTTCGAGGTACCGCGTTACAAGGACTTGCGGTGCGAAAGTGCGACGGCCATCGCCGAGATTCGCCCCGAGGCGCTGCGACCTGTCCTCAAAGAGCTCGACGGAGATGATATCGACGCCATCGTTCAGTGCGGGACGAACCTCTCGATGATCCGTCTCGCCGACGACGCGGAGGGGTGGCTCGGGAAACCCGTCATCGCCATCAACACCGCAACCCTGTGGCACGCCTATCGGCAGAACGGCTTGGACGACCGGATCTACGGGTTCGGTTCCCTGATGAGTCGGCACTAGCGACGCGAAAGGAGGCCGCGGTGGTCTATGAGATGCGCACGTATACCCTTCACCCGGGCAAGGTCCCCGAGTTTGAGGCACTCATTCAAAACGAGGCGCTGCCTCACCTGACGAAATACGGAACACTCGTCGGTTGGTGGTCGACGGAGATCGGTCCGCTCAACGAAGTAATTCATCTGTGGTCTTACGATGACCTCGCGCACCGCGAGCGTTCCCGCCGGCTGCAGGCGGAAGATCTGACGCTGGCGGCTTTCCGGCCCAAAGCGCAGCAACTCGTCGCGAGTCAGGAGAACAAGATCCTTGTGCCATCGAACTTTTCTCCGCTTCGGTAGTCGCTGAGCCACCGCATGACTCTCCTCGTTCTGTATATCCTGCTGGCGATCGGCGTCTCGTTCGTTTGCTCGGTACTCGAAGCCGTACTGCTGAGCGTCACGCCGGCCTATATCGGTGTCCTCGAAAAAGAGCGGCCGCGAGCGGCCGAGCGACTGCGGAAACTAAAGGCGGACATCGATCGCCCGCTGGCGACGATTTTGAGTCTCAACACCATCGCACACACGATCGGCGCAGCAGGGGCCGGGGCTCAGGCGGCCTCGGTGTTTGGAAGCGCGTGGATCGGCGTCTTCTCTGCGGTGCTGACGCTCGCGATTCTCGTTCTCTCGGAGATCATCCCGAAGACGCTCGGGGCGGTCTACTGGCGCGAGCTCGCCCCCGGAACGAGCCGTGTGCTGGCCGTTCTCATCCGGGTCCTCATCCCTTTCGTTTGGCTTTCGCAGTGGATCACGCGCCTCATCGCTCCCGGCTCCAAGTCAGAATCCGTCAGCCGGGACGAGCTGGTCGCGCTCGCGACACTCGGCGCCGAGCAGGGAGTCGTGCAACGTCGCGAAGCCAGGATCCTCAAGAACCTGATGCGTTTCAATGAGCTTACGGCCCAGGACATCATGACACCGCGAACCGTGCTATTCGCCGCCCCGGAGACCTCATCGGTATCGGCGCTCGTGGAGCGCCAACCTTTCTTTTCTCGTATCCCGATCTACGACGACGATCTCGATCAGGTGACCGGCTATGTCCTGAAAGACGCCGTACTCGAGCGGCTTTCGGCGGGGTTGCCCGAAACGAAGCTTCTCGAAATCCGCCGCGAGATCCTGGCAGTTCCTCACAAGCTCTCGTTGCCCGAGCTCTTCGATCGGTTGCTCGAGCGTCGCGAACACATCGCCCTCGTCGTAGGGAAGTTCGGAGGCACGGCGGGCGTCGTCACGATGGAGGACGTTATCGAAACGCTCCTCGGTCTCGAGATCGTCGACGAGGTCGACGAAAACATGGATATGCAACAGGTCGCGCGAGAACGCTGGGCGGAACGGGCCGCGAAGATGGGTATCACGATCCCCGAACCGTGACCCGGCGAGAACTCGCCGGCGATCAGTCTAGTCTTCAGCGCCGTTCGGAGCGTCGATCGCAAAAAGCCAGGTGCCGTCCGATTGCTGACGTACCAGCTCGACAGAACGCCCGCTCATCTCGATCGAGCCACCGTCCGGCCCGGTGCCCACGAGTTTCCAAGTGCCGCGGGTTACGGCGACATCGCCCGTCCGAATCGTCTCCTTCGGCTCCATGGTGAGACTCGGCTTCGTCGCGATGAACGCCTCCATGACCGAGCGGATTGCGTCGGTCCCTGTGACCGTGCCTTCTTCGGTCACAAAAGCGGCTTCGGGCTCATAGAGCGCAACGGCGGCCTCGAGGTCGCCTCGGTTGATCGCGTCGATGAGTTGCACGTTGACTTCTTCGGGAGTGTTGGCAGCCATGGCGGCTCTCCTTGGGTGGGTTGGTCCATAGACCATCTCACATCCGCTCGCGCTCGACGACCGTTATCATGCGCGCTCCTCCTCAAAGATCTCCGCGGCAAGAGCGCTATTCGCGAAATCCCGAAAGCGGTACCACTTGGCCTCTCGCATGGTGATGATGTGCGCGAAGTCGGAGCGGAACTCGCGCCCCGCTCGCTTTGTGCGGAACAACTGACTTCCCCAGACCGCGAGGTCGTCGCCCTGCTCGATGAACAACTTGGGCTCCATTTCGACGACCTCGACCGAACCGGCGACCGCCTGGAGAAAGGCTCCCACACCTTCGGTCCCCCGGTAGGTCCCGGCGTACGGAATGGCTTCCGTGCCGTAGTAAGTGATCTCGACGTCAGGATGCATGCAGGCGAACACGGTCTCCGCGTCTCCCGCCGGCACCGCGCGATACAACGCGCGCGTCACTTCTACGTTTCGACTCTCATCCACGGTGTTTTCCTTTCCCGGCCGAGGCCAGCCGGATGGGAAGGGACGCAAATGCGTGCGTCAGTAGATTCGCCTGCTGCTTCCGGGGCGCGGCGGCACCGAGCGCGATTTCGGGAAAACGCTCGAGCAGCGATGCCACGACGGCGGAAACCTCGAGACGGGCGAGATGGGCACCCAAACAGAAGTGGACGCCTCGGCCGAAGCTCAGGTGCTGATTCACGTTCGAGCGATCGATATCGAACGCGTCCGGATCGGGGAACACTTCGGGGTCGCGGTTGGCGGCGCCGTAGAACAGCGCGACCCAATCGCCTTCGCGAACCTTTGCGTGGCGGATCTCCACGTCGCGCGTCGCAATTCGGAACAGCCGTTGTGGCGGACCCGTGAGGCGTAACGTCTCTTCGATGAACGGTCCGATCAGATTCTGGTCGGCGGCGACCCGATCGCGAAGCGGCGAGCGTTGCGCCAGCTCAAAAACCACGTTCGCGATGAGTCCAGTGGTCGTCTCGGCGCCAGCGACGAGCAACGTGATGCAGAAACGAGCCACCTCTTCCGGTGTCAGGCGCTCGCCATCTACTTCCGCGTCGAGGAGCGCCCGCGTGAGATGGTCCCAAGACTCTCCCTTCCCCTCGATCACGCGCGCGACGTGCTCCATCACGTACTGCACCATCTGCGCGTTGCTCGCGTTCCGCTCCTCCGGCGTGAGATCGGCGGAAAGCATGAACGCTGGCGCCCAAGACTCCAGCAGCCGTGCGTCGGATCCGGGAAAGCCGAGCAACCGCGCCATTACAAGGGCCGGAACACGCGCGGCGACGGCCGACACGAACTCGACCTCGCCTTCGCCGAGTTCGTCCCAGAGTTGCGTTAGGGCTTCGTTCACCCAAGGGCGAAGCGCCTCGATACGTCTCCGGGTGAACGCGGCACTCACTAGACGCCGAAGCGGCGCGTGCTCCGGCTCGTCGTGATTCACGAGCATGAGCGTGGGCGCGTCGGAAGCGTCCTGCCTGGGGTCGCGCGAAGAGAACAGGACGTTGTCCCGAGCAGCGCGGTCCACATCGGCGTAGCGGAGAAGCACCCACGCCGTGACGGGCTCGTCTTGGCCGGGCACCGTGCCCGGCGGAAAGTCCCGGAGGCCCCACAACGGCGAGGCCGCGCGCAGCGCGTCGTAAGCCGGATACGGATCGGCGATGACTTCGGGACGCGTCAGGTCGGATGCTTGGGAAATCTCCACGACGGTCTCTCCTCGGTTAAATATGTCCTTTGGACACTATGTCCTAGAGAAACAATTGGTTCAAGGCTAATCTCGAAGCGATGCCTCCGAAAACCCCTCCCCGAGCACGCGCCATTCCACCCGTGAAGAAGGCGCAGTTCGCAGCCGATTTCCTGGAGCTCTTCTACCCGGTCCACTACAAGATCGGGATGAAGATCGAGGATGGGATGCGTGGCGGTCGACTTTCGCGTCACCAAGTCGCTGTCCTGTGGCTCATCCGAACCGAAGGGGACGAAGGCACCGAGATCCGCCGGAAGGACATCGAGCGTGCGATGGGGAGTTGGTTCGAAATCAAGAGCTCGGCCATCTCGAAGGTGATTCGCTCGCTGACGCGGCCCCCACTGGATCTCGTCGAGATCTTCGAGGATGCGGAATCCGGCAGAGAGAAGCGCGTTCGGCTCACGGCGAAAGGCCACACTGAAATCGATCGGATCGTCGTGGCCGGGCGTGAATTCATCGCGTCGATGGTCGAGCATTTGAGCGTGGACGACGCGAAGGCCGGTGTCCGCTTCCTGGCAAAGGTTTCGCAGATCGTCGAAATCGTCTGAGAGGCCGGGGAACCGCGAGCGTTTCGTGAGCGACAAGCTGCAGCTACCGGAAGTCCCGGACTCGCTCTTTTGCCTGACAACGCGCCCGGCGCGGGACGAATCATACCGCTCGTGTCGTTCTCGGACGGGTCTCGTCGTAACGACGTACGACCGTCCGCGGTTGCTGCGCCGGTTGCTGGCAACGCTCCGCCGTGTCGAGCTCAGCAACTGCGTGCTCTTGTTGGTCGACGACGCGAGTTCCGAGCAGACAAGGCGACTCGTCGAGGAATATCGACATCCCTCTGCCTCGGTGATCACGGCCGTGCGGCGCCTACGCGACGATTGTCAGCTTCCGGCAAACCTGCGCTTCGCCTGGGACAAGCTCGTGGCCGAATACGGCTGCGAGCGGCTTCTCTGCCTCGATGCCGACACGCTTGTACAACCGGACTTTCTGGCCAGCCTCGAAGCGGCGTTTGACGCGACGACGACACACGGTCAGCGGATCGTGAGCGGCTTCAACGCACCCTCGCACCAGGTGTTAGCCGAGACGCCTTCCCTCGCCGAGAAGGCATCCCTCGGCGGCGTCAATCTCTATTTCGACGCCGCCGTCTATGCGTCCCACGTCCGGGAGACGCTCCGCGACATGCGTTGGGACCGCGCGTTGGCCGACCACGCGGGTCCCGAGACCTTGCGTTTCTTTGCGACGACGCCTTCGGTCGTTCAACACACCGGGCGCACGGGATTTTGGTCGAGCTGGCGCAGTGGCGTGTTCGACTTTGCCCCAGACTACGCCTACTCGGGGCGACTCGACCAAATGCTTCGGCAAGGTACGCTGCGCGCCCGCCATCGACTCAATCAGTGGCTGCGCCGGCGGTCCTGACGCAACTACCTTGTGGGAAGCGTGAAGCCCATGTCGCGCTTCCCGCGAACGTCATAGATCTCCGCCGAATAGTGGAGAATGTCGCCGCGAATGTTGGACTCACTGAGAGCCGCTACGAGGCGATCCATATAAGGGTGGGTAAAGTGCTCATCGAGCGCCGCCTGATCGTCCCAGACCTCGAAGATAATCGCGCGGTTTGGCTCGGTAACATCGATGGCCCAGTCGTAAATCTGGGCGCCCGCTTCCTTGCGCGAGTACCCGATCGCTTCTTCCACCGCGTGCTTGACCCGATCAAAGCCTCCGGGCACGAACTGAAACTCAACGGAAACAATCAGCACGGCCAACTCCTCCGACACTTCCGGCTTGGCCGGCTAGTATGACGGGGGTCATAGGGAGCGTCATCGAAACCGATAGGATCCCTTGTGACTGGAAACCACCACAAGATTGAGCGATTAATACGGATATGAATGCTACCGAATCTACTGGCACGGATTTCGACGCGATCATCGTCGGAGCCGGAATTGCCGGGCTCTACCAACTCCACCGGCTTCGCGAAAAGGGGCTCCGGGTTCGCTCGATCGACGCGGCGAGCGACGTCGGGGGCACCTGGTACTGGAACTGCTACCCGGGCGCGCGGGTCGACTCCCAGTCCTATATCTACCAGTACTGGTTCTCGGACGACCTAATCGAGGAATGGAACTGGAGCCAGCGCTTCCCGACGCAGCCCGAGCTCGAGCGCTACCTCGACTTCGTGGCCGACAAGCTCGATCTCCGCAAGGACATCCAGTTCAACACGCGGGTGACATCGGCGAACTGGGACGAAGTGCAGAGCCACTGGATTCTGCACACGGACAAGGGCGAGGACCTGACCGCGCGTTTCTTCATCAGCTGCACCGGCATGCTCTCGGCTCCGATGGTCCCGCCGTTCCCGGGTCGCGAAGCGTACAAAGGGACGGTTGCGCACACCGCGCGATATCCGCGGGAGGGCATCGAGCTCGCGGGAAAAAAAGTGGGCGTGGTCGGTACGGGCGCTACGGCGATCCAAGTCATTCAGACGATCGCCGATGAGGTCGGGCAACTCACGGTCTTTCAGCGCACGCCGCAGTACGCCGTCGCCATGCGCAACCCGCACTACACCGACGCCGACCGCGCGAAGTACAAGGCGAAGGCAAAAGAACTGTACGAGCGTGTGCACAGCACCTTTGCGGGCTTCGATTTCGATCTCGATCACGGATCGTGGTTCGATCACACACCGGAAAAGCGTCGAGAGATTCTCGAAGAAATTTGGGCCGACGGCTCGCTCAGCATGTGGGTGGGCAGCTTTCCCGAGGTGCTGACCGATGAGACCGTGGGAGAAGAAATGTCAGAGTTCGTGCGCGAGAAGATCCGCGCGCGCATCGACGACCCGAAAATCGCCGAGAAGCTGCTCCCCTACCACTATACGTTCGGCACCTACCGCGTCCCGCTCGAGCTGGGCTACTACGATGTCTACAACCGGGACAACGTCGAGCTCGTCGATGTCAAGACCGCGCCGATCGAGTGCTTCACAGAGAAGGGCCTGAAGACCGCCGACGCGGAATACGAACTCGATGTCGTCATTCTCGCGACCGGGTTCGACGCCGGGACGGGCTCACTATCGGCCATGAACATCACGGGCCGAGACGGAGCCTCGCTGACCCAGCAGTGGAAGGAGGACATCCGCTCGACCATGGGGCTCGCGGTGCACGGATTCCCCAACCTGTTCACTGTCGCCGGTCCCCTGGCCCCCTCGACGGCCTTCTGCAACATGACCACCTGCCTCATGCAACAGGCGGACTGGATCACCGACTGCATCTCCTGGATGCTCGACCACGACCACCATGCGTTTGAACCGACGGAGGAGAAGCAGAACGAGTGGGTGCAGCATCACGACGAGGTCGCCAACGCGACTTTGATGATGCGCACGAACTCGTGGTACACAGGCGCCAACATCGAAGGCAAACCGCGGCGCTTGCTCTCCTATATCGGTGGCGCTGCCAACTATCGGCAGATTTGCGAGGGCGTAGCGAAGAGCGGCTACGAGGGTTTCGCCGTCACCTAGACTCATCGGGTTGCCTGCCGCCGTCGTACTCTGCCGTTCTACTCCGTCGTTGTAGCCGTTGTATATTGGTCGGCACTTATGACGACGAATGATCTTCAACATATCTGGCAGCCACTTCGCGTCGGACCGGTCGAACTCAAGCACCGCATCATGGTGTCTGGACACACCCAGCTCTACGGGAAAGATGGCACCCTCTCGGATCGGCACATCGCTTACTACCGGGCCCGAGCCGCCGGTGGAGCGGCGCTCCTGGTGCTCGAGCAGCAAGGCGTTCATCCGGCGGTGATGAACTATCACGCGGGATGCGGTTCCTGGGAGCGGCGGGTCATTCCGTGGTACGAACGTCTGGGTGACGCGGTCCATCCCCACGGCTGCGCGCAGTTCGTGCAGCTCTTCGCTTCGGGCGCGCAAGGTCGCAGCACCCAGTACATCGATCACTTCTCGCCGCTCTGGTCGGCCTCGGGGATCCCTTCTGCGATCTCCAATGAAAAACCCCTCGCGATGGAGCAGCAGCACATTGATGAGCTCGTCGAGCACTTTGCGCTCTCGGCAGAGAACGTAAAGCTCGCCGGTCTCGATGGCATCGAGGTTCACGCGGCCCACAGCCAGCTCGTCGGCGAATTCCTGAGCCCGGCGTTCAACAAACGAAGCGACCGTTATGGGGGTAGCGTCCGCGACCGCTGCCAACTTGCGATCGAGATCGGGGACGCGATCCGGAAGCGCGTCGGGCCCGATTTTTGCCTGGGGATTCGACTCTCCGCCGATGAATACCTGGGGGGCGCGGGAATCACGTTGGAGCAGACCGAGGAGCAGCTCGACGTGCTGGCCGCGACCGGGTTCTACGACTTCTTCGACATCTCGGGCGGTGGCTATCACACGCTCCACATCGCTGTGGCTCCGATGGATCGCATGCCGGAGGGCTTTTTGGCCCCCGCGGCCGAGCGCGCCAAACGTGTGGTGGGCGAGCGGGGGAAGGTGTTCGTCGTCGGTCGCGTGCTCGATCTCCGCACGGCCGAGGAGATCGTCGCCAAGGGCGCCGCCGACATGGTGGCGATGACGCGTGCCCACATGGCCGATCCGGCGATCGTGCGAAAAACGCGCGAGGGGCGAGAGCGTGAGATCACGCGCTGCGTAGGCGCGAACGTATGCGTGAAACGTCTGATCGACAACGTCGCGATTACGTGCGTGATGAACCCGTCGATGGGTCGCGAAGACACTCGAGGAACCCTCGAACCGGCGACAACGCCCCGCGACATCCTGGTGGTCGGGGGTGGGCCCGCAGGGATGCGCGCCGCGGCCACCGCCGCCGCGCGCGGTCATCGTGTGCGGCTTTGGGAGAAGGAAGACGCGTTGGGTGGGCATCTGCGCACTTGGGCACGCCTCCCCGACCGACGCGGCTGGTCGGTGGCGATCGACAATCTACAGCGTCCCGTCGAAGACCGCGGAGTCGAGATATCGCTGGGTCGCGAGATCGACGCGGCTTCGGTGACGAATGCCGGCGCCGACGTCGTCGTGTTGGCCGTCGGGTCGCATTGGGACGCCCAAGGTCTCTCCGCTTATCGCCCCGATCGCAACGGCATCCCCGGCCACGATCGCGACCATGTCCTCGACCTCGGCACTGCGGCGTCACGCGCGCTCGAGAATGCTGCCGCACTGGGCCGACGCGTCCTCATGGTCGATGAATCGGAGAGCTATACGCCGCTCGCACTGGCGCAGCTTCTCGCCGAAGCCGGCGTCGAGGTCGAGATCGTGTCACCGCGCGCTGTCGTTGGAGGAGACACATTGAAGATCCTCGAGATGCTGCATGTCTTTCCCAAGCTGAAAGCGGCGGGCGTCCATTGGCGAGCCCAGCACTTCGTCGAGGAAATCCGAGAGAAAGACGTGCTGTTGTACAACACGTTCGGCGGCGAACCGTTTGCCGAGGACGGGTTTGATACGGTGGTGCTATCCCTCTTTCGCCAACCCGAGCGAGACCTGTTCGATGCGTTGAAAGGTGCGGGCCCGGAGCTTCACCGCGTCGGCGACTGTCTCACGCCCCGCTCTCTCGAGGCGGTGATCCACGAGGCCGACGAACTGGGGCGAGCTCTCTAGCCCGACTGCGAAGCGCCGACGACCACGCCCGGATTCATGATGCCCTTGGGATCGAGTCGGCGTTTGGCGAGGGTCAAGACATCCCCGAACAACTCCGGGCGCTGCCTCTCGTACCACTTCTGGTGATCGCGACCGATCGCGTGATGGTGGGTGATGGTGCCGCCGTTTTCGACGATGGCGTCTGACGCCGCCTCCTTGATCGACCGCCATTGCTCGAGCATGCCGTCGGGCCGTCCCTCGCCGTGAAACGCGAAGTACGGAGCGGGTCCGTCGGGGTAGGCGTGGCTGAAGCGACACGACACCGCACCTTCTTTGCCTGTTTCCCGACGCAGGGCGTCCGCGGTGGCTTCTTTGATGGCGTGGTAGAACGCCTCGAATCGGTCCCACGTGATCGCGGTCTCGAAGGTATCGGAGATAATCCCGCGCGGCGTCAGGTTCTCTCGGTTGTACGGCATGCGGATGAAAGCGGTGCGCCACGCGCCGACGGCCCCCTGCAGATTCGCGTCCGGGTTGTCGCGCCACGGGACGTCGACCACGCCACCGTGGTCGAGGCAGCACTGCTCGGCCCGCGCCATCCAAGCATCGACCGGGTGATCGGACGATTCGAACGAAACGACCATGAGCGTGAACGATCCGTCTCCGGCTCCGTTCACTTGCAGCTCGACGCCATCGACGATCCGCACGTTGGCCGGGAACAAGCCCGCTTGGGAAACCGCGTGGACCGCTCGAGCAGCATCGAAGAAGTCGGCGAAGCGAAACCCCGCGGTCGCCTTGTAGGTCGGGCGTCCCTGCAGGCGCACCCAGGCTTCGGTGATGATACCGAGGGCGCCTTCCGACCCGATCATGAACCGATCGGGACTGGGACCAGCGCCGGTACCGGGCAACCGGCGCGATTGGATTTCGCCGGCCGGTGTGACCATCGTGACGCTCTCGACGAGATCGTCGATGTGCGTGTAGAGGGTGGCGAAATGACCGCCGGAGCGGGTCGCGATCCAGCCTCCCAGAGTCGACTGCTCGAAAGACTGCGGAAAATGGCGCAGGGTGAGTCCGTGAGGTTTGAGCTGCGCTTCTAGGTCGGGCCCGAACGTACCGCCCTGAATCCGCGCTGCGCGCGATACGGGATCGACTTCGAGCACTTTGTCGAGGCGTTCCATGTCCACCGTGACGGTGGCGGCGCTGCGGTCACCGACGTCGGGTGTCACGCCACCGACGACCGAGGATCCGCCGCCGTAGGGAACCAGGGCGGCGCCCACCTCGCCGGCCCAATCGTACAGTCGACGGATATCGTCGGCGTCCTTGGGATACGCCACGACATCCGGTGCGTGTGCGTAGTCGCGGGCGAACATGCGGATCGAATCCGGCTGCGACTGGCCAAAGCTGTGTAGGACCCGCTCGTAGGGATCGGTGCGACAGATCGTTGCCAGCGCTTGCGGCGGTTCAATACGCGGTTCGGCCAGCGGGACGTCGTCGACGCCCGGCCATTTGCCGTCCGTTGTCGGCCGGATGCCGAAGCCGGTAGCGAAGGTCTCGAGAAGAGCCCCCACTTCCTTGGCATCCAAGCCATCGTCCTCGTACCCCCAACCCCAGAATTTCCGCCGCCGATTCGCCATTGTTTTCCTCGTCGCTGTGCTTCGGATCGGTGTCTCGAATCCCGGAAATTTATCGAATCGCCGTGTACCCGCCGTCGCGCGCTGCTTGTATCCTGACCGGATGGAATCACTCGTCGGGAAGACCGCGGTCGTCACAGGAGCCGCGTCGGGAATGGGCAAGGCCTTTTGCGAGCGTTTTGCGCGGGCCGGCATGAACATCGTCGCCGCGGACGTCGAGCAAAATGCCCTCGAAGAAACCGCCGCCGCCCTGCGCGCCGGAGGCGCCAAAACCATCGCCGTGCCCTGCGATGTCTCCCGGTCCGAAGACCACGAATCCGTACTCGCTGCAGCCCTCGACACTTTCGGCCAGGTCCACGTGGTGTGTCTCAACGCCGGAGTCGGCGGGGACAACGCGAGCAGCTGGAACCTGTCCGTCGAGGACTGGGAGTGGACCTTGGGGGTCAATCTGTGGGGCGTGATTCACGGCGTCCGCACCTTCGTTCCCCACCTGTTAGAACACGATGACGGTCATGTCGTGACGACGGCGTCGATCGCGGGTCATATCTCCTCGCCCTACGGCGCTCCCTACAACGTGAGCAAGCACGGTGTCGTCACCTTGTCCGAAGGCCTCTACACCGAACTGCGACGAGAAAAACGCGGTGTCGGGGTGACGTGCCTGTGCCCGGGCTTCGTCGCGACGAACATTCTCGATTCCGCCCGCAACCGACCGGGCGGACGTCCCGAACCGCGCGGCAACCAGGACTCCGGAGGCTCTCGGTTTGTCGAGAAGGCCCGACACTTCATCGAGACGGGGAAACCGCCGGCCGAGGTCGCGGATCTCGTACACGACGCGATCCTCGACAATCAGTTCTGGCTTTTTACCGACGACGTGTGGGACGAACCGATCTCGAGGCGCCACCGGGAAATCGAAGGCAGGCTGCCTCCCAGCTCCCCCGCTCCCCGAAGCCGTTGAGCATCAGCGTCGGTTTGCGTAGCTGACTCCGAGCCCCGCCCTGGCATCACTCTGGATCCCGTACTGCGGAATGGGATACCGCAGTCCGTTTCGCGACAGAGCCTCCATCCCGGAAATCGCCACCGGGAGGTAGGACGGCGGCATGGCCATCAAGAGCTCGTCGTCTAGAACCCCGCCGTACCGCCGCTCTGCAAAGCAGGGGATCGAGAGACTGGGCTCTCGCTTTGCGAGCGCGCGTCCCCACGAGTCCGCACAAGCGGATTCGCCGACGCAGCCAAATTCGAGCTTGCTGTATCCCGACCACTGCAAGCCGTTGATCAAGAGGATCATCTGACCCGGCGTCGCATAGATGAGACAGATGTCCGGTGGATCGAGTCGACCGGAGGTCAGTGGGGATACGGCCATCGCTCGGTAGCGTCCGTGAGGCACGCAATCCATCGCGCGCTGATGCGCCGCAGAGTCTTGGCGTGTCTTGAACCACACGCCCTCCATCTGTTCACCGGAGAGCCAGGCGTCATCCTGTGGCATCAGGCCGAGGACCGCGCCGCACTGCTGACCGACGAGATCATCCGCAGTGATGCCCACGGTCCAACCGAGGCGGGCCGATTGAGCGACGATCTGATCCGTCGTATGGATGTCTTTGGGCCGGCGCACCTTCGGCAAGGCCTCCATCTCCTCGACGCTCTCGAAGAGCTTCATTCCAATGGGCGTGGTTTTGAGCCTTAGCAGTCGGTTCAGCGAATCGACCCAACCCTTCCAATCCCATGTCTCGGGCGCCAACGGCTCGCTGCCCTCGATCTGCAATGTCCCGTCGCTCATGGCCGCCGCCCTCCTTCTTTGAACCAGATCCGGTTCGCGCAGCGCTCAATATACTCGGTGTCGCTTAGGTAGGAGACCGGTACTACGTTTCCACGTCGAAACGGAGGCTTCGCGATCGACGACGCAACTCGTACGTGGCATGAATGGCTCAGTTGGCTGGGTTTTTCCGCCTCGGCGGAGGAGCTCGCCGCCCTGCCCGGCCAGCTCGTGGGTCTCGCCGGCCTCGCCCTATTCGCCGCCGTGGCGTATCTCGTCGCTCACCGCATTGTCCTGCGCCTCATCCGCGCCGGTATACAGCGCACGGCGACGAAGCTCGACGACGCGCTTGTCCGCGAGAAGGTGTTCGGGCGCCTCGCACACCTGGCCCCCGCTCTGGTCTTCTTCCTCGGAACCGGCCTTTTTCCGGAGATTCCCGAGACGATCCGGCTGATCGTCGAGCGCGTCGCGGTCTCCGTGATGATCGTCGTCGTCGTGCTCGGAATTTCGGGCTTCCTCAACGCGGTCAACACGGTCTACTCGCAAAACCCGGAGAATCGACACCGACCCATCAAGAGCTACGTGCAGGTCGCGAAGCTTGTACTGGTGTTCATCGCGGGGCTCCTGGTCGTCGCGACCTTGATGGATCGCTCCCCGCTTCTTTTCCTCTCCGGACTCGGTGCCGTGGCTGCTGTGCTGATGCTGGTCTTCCGCGACACGATCCTTTCATTGGTCGCGAGCGTACAGCTCACCAGTCACGACATGATCCACGTCGGCGATTGGATCGAGATGCCCTCCTTCGGCGCGGACGGCGACGTGATCGACGTGGCGCTCCACACGGTCAAGGTCCAGAACTGGGACAAGACGATCACCACGATCCCGACGTACGCGCTGATCTCGAACTCGTTCAAGAACTGGCGAGGGATGTCGCGATCGG
Organism: Myxococcota bacterium; assembly: GCA_965223705.1. Classification (GTDB taxonomy): domain Bacteria; phylum Myxococcota_A; class UBA9160; order UBA9160; family UBA6930; genus UBA6930. The sequence goes on from OZ245015.1 coordinate 3,439,649, forward strand.
GCGGCCGGCGCATCAAACGGGCGCTCAACATCGACGTTCAGAGCGTGCGCTTCCTGACGGAATCCGAGATCGAGGCGTTCGGAACGCATCCGCTCCTCGGGGAGTACATCGCGGAAAAAATGGCCGAGCTCGAGCGCCACAACGAAGAGGCACCGGCTTCGAAGAGGGAATCCCGCCGCCTTACGAATGTCGGAACGTTCCGCGCTTATATCGTCGCTTACCTGAGATCCCACGAGGCCATCCATCAAGGGATGACGCTGCTCGTGCGCCAGCGCGACCCCACGGCCGAAGGGCTGCCCATCGAAGTCTATTGCTTTACACGATCGACGAAATGGGGGGTCTACGAAGACGTGCAGTCAGACGTCTTTGACCACCTCCTCGCGGTCGCTCCGCAATTCGACCTGCGTATCTTCCAGGCACCTTCGGGCTATGATCTGACGGGCTTCGCAAGAGGTGCCGCTGACCGGGAGCCGCATTGAGGAGGAAACCACCATGGCCACAACAGCAACCCACGAGACCACGCTGCGAGCGGCAGCGTATGACTACGAGGTAATCGTCATAGGCGCAGGGGTCTCCGGGATCTTCCAGTTGAAGCGGCTCAGCGACCTCGGCGTAAACGCGACGGTCATCGATGCCAACGACGGCCTTGGCGGCACCTGGTACAACAACCGCTACCCCGGGGCGCGATTCGACTCCGAAAGTTACACCTACGGCTATTCCATCGATCGAGAAATCCTCGACGAGTGGCACTGGAGTGAACGATTCTCGCCCCAGCCCGAGACGCTGCGCTACTTGAACTTCGTCGTCGACAAGTGGGGCCTTCGAGACCAGATGCAGCTCGGCTGTCGGGTCGAGTCCATGGTGTTCGACGAGAAGACCGACACTTGGCGTGTCTCACTCGGCGACGGACGCGTCCTCAACGCTCGCGTCGTCATCACGGGGTTGGGCCCGCTGTCGACGCCGACCTTGCCGAAAATCGAGGGAATGGACGATTTCCAGGGAGCGTCGTTCCATCCCGCGAATTGGCCCCACGAGCCCTTGCAACTCGCGGGCAAGCGCGTGGGCATCATCGGCACGGGCGCCACGGCGATCCAGATTATCCCAGAAGTCGCCAAGGAAGCGGATCACCTGACGGTCTTTCAGCGCCGAGCGAACTGGGCGGCTCCGCTCAACAATGGGCCGATCACAGAGGAAGAAATGGAGGCGATCCGGGCGCGCTACGACGAGATCTTTGAAGCTTGCGCGCAATCTCCCGCGGCCTTCGAGCACAAGCCGGACAACCGGAGCTTTTACGATGTCTCGCCTGAGGAGCGCCGCGAGTTTTGGGATCGTCTCTACGACGAACCCGGATTCAGCATCTGGCTCGCAAACTTCCCCGAGATCTTTATCGACGAGGAAGCCAATGCCGCAATCTCCGACTACATCGCGGATCGAATCCGCCAACGGGTCGACGACCCGGAGATCGCGGAGAAGCTGATCCCCAAGGACCATGGCTTCGGGATCCAGCGGCTCCCCCTCGAAAGCGGGTATTTCGAGACCTACAACCGCGACAATGTCGAGCTGGTCGACTCACAGGCGACTCCCATCGAGCGGATCACAGCGAACGGGTTGCGCACGTCGGACCGCGAGTTCGAGTTCGACGTCATCATCTACGCGACGGGATTCGACGCGTTTACGGGGGCTTACGATCACATTGATATCCGAGGAATCGGTGGCCAGAAGCTTCGCGACCTGTGGGCCAACGGGCCGATCACCTACCTCGGGATGCTGGTCAGCGGATTCCCGAACATGGCGATGCTCGGCGGTCCGCAGAGCGCTGCAGCGAACTTCCCGCGCGGCTCCGAAGTGGCCGTCGATTGGGTCCTCCCGCTGCTCCAGCACATGTGGGACAACGGCTTCACGCGGTTCAACGCGAAGAAGAATTCGCAACAAGAGTGGTTCGAGGAGGTCAAATCGAGCTACGAGGGTCTACTTGCGAGCAAGGCGCAGAGCTGGATCACCGGCTACAACTCCAACTTGAAGGGCCACGAATACGGCCACACGCGATTCAATATCTTCGGGACGGGCGGCGTCGAGTACGCGAAACACTTGAGAAAGGCCGTCGAGGGCGGCTACCAAGGAGTCGAGTTCAGCTAAGCGACGCGTCGCATGTAGACGTCACAAGGCGTGATCAAACGCGCGGCTGATTCGGTCCGCCCTGCGCTCGAAGTACCTGGCGGCGTCTTTGTGCGTGTGGATGTACAGCTCATTGCGCCGGATCGCGCCCACCACCAACTCCGCGACGGAATCCGCGGTTAGCGTGGCGCCGTCGAGATTCGCGCGCTCTTCCTCCGTATACGTACGGTTTGCGGTGGGGCCGCCGAGAGAATCCGGCCGGTTGCGACTGCTGAAATCGATATTGCTCGTGACCCGCATCGGACACAACACCGATACCCCGATGCCCTGGTCGCGCACATCCTTGTGTAGCGACTCAGCGAGCGCCACGGTCGCGGCTTTCGTCACGTTGTAGACGCCGAGATCACGGTTGGGCACGAGCCCGGCGAAGCTCGCGGTAAACAGGACGTGACCTCCGTTCCCCGCAGCGACCATTCGGGGAAGGAACGCCTCGACCCCGTGAATACACCCCCACAAGTTGACCTGCATCAGCCATTCCCAGTCGTGATGCGTCATCTCATGCGTCGGACCGAAAACAGCGACCCCCGCGTTGTTCATAACAATGTCGACCTGGCCGTACCGATCCCAGGCGAAGTCCGCCAAACCGATCACCGCCTCCCGCTGGGCGACATCGGTCACGAGACCGCACGCTTCGATGCCTTCACGACGTAGGGAATCGACCGTCGAATCGAGCAGAGGCTGCTCGATATCAGCGAGGACCAGCTTGGCGCCCCCGCGAGCCAACGCCCGCCCGGTGGCGAGACCGATACCGCTCGCGCCACCGGTGATCACTGCCACTTTGTCTTTGAAGTCTTCCATTACGCACGCCCCGCTTCGGCATCCATGAGGTCTTCGTACAAGGCCAAAGCTCGATCTCGAGCGGCGGGCACGTGGTAGTCGGGGAATATCTCGTCGCCCGGCTTGAATTCTTTGAGCACTTCACGGGCAACCGTAACTTTGTGGACCTCGGTCGGGCCGTCCGCGAGCCCGATGTGGAAGGAGTTGATCACCCAATCGGCGAACGGCATTTCCGTGCTGATACCGAGGGAGCCGTGCAAGTGCAACGCGCGTGAGGCGATGTCGTTCAGCACCTTGGGCATCGTCGCCTTGACCGCAGCGATGTGTTTTCGCACCGCCCTGTAATCGTGGCCCTGATCGATCAACCAGGCAGTCTCCAGCACCATCAACCGAAACTGGCGCAGCTGAATCCACGAATCGGCGATTTTCTCCTGGACCATTTGCTTCCTCGCGAGTTGCTCGCCTTTCGTGGTGCGCGACAGCACCCGTTCGCACATCATTTCGAGCGCGCGCTTCGATTGCGCCACCGTCCGCATCGCGTGGTGTAGGCGCCCACCGCCCAGGCGGACCTGAGCGACGACGAAGGCATCGCCGCGTTCGCCCAGCATGTTTTCGTGGGGCACCCGGACCTGGTTGTATCTCATGTACGCGTGTGTCGACTCGGGTTCGCCATAAAACGTCAGGTTGCGATCGATCTCGACACCGGGTGTGTCCGCCGGAACGATGAACATCGACATCCGCCGGTACGGCTCGGCCTCTGGGTCGGTCACAGCCATCACGATGAAAAACGAGGCGTAGCGGGCATTGGACGAAAACCATTTTTCGCCGTCGATCACCCACTCGTCTCCGTCACGATGAGCACTCGTTTTAAACACCAGAGGGTCGGCGCCACCCTGCGGTTCGGTCATCGAAAAACAGGACACGATCCGATTGTCGAGCAGGGGCTCTAGGAAAACCCGCTTCTGTTCGGGCGTCCCGTAATGCGACAGAATCTCCGCGTTGCCCGTGTCCGGCGCCTGCGCTCCGAAGACGATGGGGCCGAAGCGCGACTGGCCGAACAGCTCGTTCATCAGTGCGAGCTTGACCTGGCCGTAACCACGCCCGCCGAGTTCGGGCCCGAGGTGGCAAGCCCATAGACCGCGCTCCTTGACCTCCGCCTGCAGCGGGCGTACGAGCTTCTCGAACCGAGGGTCGTGGATATTCCACTGGCTGCCGAGAATGTGGTCGAGCGGCTCGACCCGCTCCCGCACGAACAGATCGATCCAGTCGAGTTGCTTTTGGAATTCGGGTTCCGTCGAAAAATCCCACATAGTCCTTCTTCACCTCGAGTGAGTCGTGAGAGTCTAACAAGCGCGCGAGAGTCGTGAGCGAGGGGTGTTACAGTGGCGCCGCCCCCACGACTCGAACTCGGAGACCAAAGTGCCACAGCCCGAGACGCCCGAACCGGTTGCGCGATTCGTCGAACGGGTAACGCAGTCGCTCGAAAGCTCAAAAGCCGAGGAGAAGTTCCTGCCCCGAATTGGCGAAGCCATGCAAGCATTGGTTTCGACCGATGACTGGCTCCCCGAGGATCTCGCCCGACCGCACCCACAGCACTACCAGCAATACCTGATCTACGCAGCGCCGGACGACCGGTTCTCTCTGGTCAGCTTCGTATGGGGGCCCGGCCAAGAAACGCCGATTCACGATCACACCGTCTGGGGCGTAATCGGGGTCCTGCGCGGCGCCGAGATCTCGCAACGCTACGAGATCTCGGTCGACGGGGTCCCTTGCGCGACGGGTGACGCTGTCGAACTCGCGCCCGGTGCCGTCGAGTTCGTTTCACCGCGGGTCGGCGACGTGCACAAAGTCAGAAATCCGCGGAGTGCACCTTCGATCAGCATTCACGCCTACGGCGCCAACATCGGCAAGGTGCGGCGCCACGTATTCCCGCCCGAGGGCGGCGCTCCGAAGCTATTCGTCTCGGGGTATACAAACGGCGATCACTAGCCTGGATTCCCGATGAACGTACGTGACTACGCGTGGGTCCGTTCGAAGCTGTTGCGGCGGGAAGAAATCGCATTCCTCGACGTACGAGAGGAAGCGCGCCACGCAGAGGGACACCCCCTGTTCGCCGCGAACCTTCCCGCCACCCGTATCGAGCTCGACGCGTACACCAAGCTGCCGCGTCGCGATGCTCCAATCGTGACATTCGACGCTGGCGAGGGGCTCGCAGAGACGGCTGGCGAGCGCCTCGAGAACCTCGGATACGCCGATGTCAGTGTGTTCCGAGACGGACTCGAAGGCTGGAAGGCTGCCGGGGGCGAGGTGTTCATCGATGTCAATGTGCCGAGCAAAGCCTTTGGCGAGCTGATGGAATCCGTCTGCCGTACGCCTTCGTATTCGGCGGAGGAAGTTCAGGCGCTGATCGACGCCGGAGAAGACATCGTCATCGTCGATGTGCGCCGGTTCGACGAGTATCAGACGATGTGCATCCCCACGGCGATCCATGTGCCCGGAGCGGAGGTCGTGTTGCGGGCGCCCGAGTTCGCTCCTCGCCCGGATACCCGGGTCGTCGTCAACTGTGCCGGGAGAACCCGCAGCTTGATCGGCTGCCAATCGCTCATTCACGCCCAGATCCCGAACCCCGTTGTGGCGCTGCGCAACGGAACGATCGGGTGGACCCTAGCGGGCCAGTCGTTGGACTTCGGACAAGCACGAACTTCCGTCGCCTCGTTGCCAGAAACATCGAAAGAAGTCGCGCGTCGCCGCGCCCGGGCTGTGGCGGACCGGGCTTCCGTAAAACGCGTCGACACGGAAACCCTCGCGCGCTGGTCTCAGCAGGAGGGCCGCACGACCTACGCTTTCGATGTCCGCACCGAAACGGAATACGCGGACGGCCACGTTCCGGGGTTCCTCTCGGTCCCCGGTGGTCAACTCGTCCAGGAGACGGAGATGTACGCCCCCGTCCGAGGCGCGCGAATCGCACTGGCCGACGATGACGGCGTGCGCGCCAACATGTCGGCCTCGTGGCTCGCCCAGATGGCCTGGGACGTCTACGTCGTCGATGGCCTGCAAGCGTTGGATTTCAGCGAAGAGGGTCCGTGGGTCCCACCTCTTCCGCCGCTGCCCAACAACCGCAGAGTCACCCCCGACGCGGCACGTGAGTGGCTACTCGCGTGCGAAGCGACCGTCGTGGATGTCGCAAAGTTCGCTGAGTTCAGGACCGGCCACGTTCCGGGCGCGTGGTACATGCTCCGTTCCGAACTCTCCAAAGCCGTCCCGCTGCTCCCGAACACTCCGCGCTATGTCGTAACGAGCGGCGATGGCCTATTGGCAGAGCTCGTCGCTCCGGAACTCGCCCCACGGGTCGAGGGTGAGGTCAACGTGCTGGAAGGCGGAACCTCCGCGTGGGCGCAGGCGGGCCATCCTTTGGAATCCGGTGAGGTCCACTTGGCTTCCTCGCCCATCGACCGCTACCGGAGACCCTACGAGGGAACCGACGCGAGTCCCGAAGCGATGCAGGCGTATCTCGATTGGGAGTTCGGGCTCATCGAGCAACTCGAGCGCGACGGAACCCATCACTTCAAACCCATGCCGCCCGCGAGATGACACACGGAGGATCGTATGCCCGGTTCGCTTACCACACAGGATCAGCTTGACATTGCCCACACCATTCAAGAGGTAGCGAGGGCTTTTGACGAAAAGCTGCATCACGAGCTGTTGCCGACAGTATTCACCGACGACGCGAGCGTCTTGTACCGCCTACGCGGACAACGCTTCGACTTTTCCATGCCGGAAGGTCCCGGCAAAGTGAAATCCTTCCACGATCTCTGTTACTGGACCCAACACCTGGTGTCGCCTCATGTCCTCTCGATCGACGGCGACCGCGCGACTGCCAGAACGCCGGTGCATGCCCTGCATCTACAGGTTCGAAACGACGGCTCACACAACCAATGGGTCATCGGCGCCGTCTACCACGACGAACTCGTGCGCCGAGACAACCGGTGGCGAATCGCCAAGCGCCTCGCGCTCTGTCCTTACGTGGAAGGCGACTTGCTGACCCGCGGCGTCCGGTCCTTCCCGAACTTGCCGGATCTCGATCGCGAAACGATTTAGCTCCTCGTCGGCCCTAGGGCAGGCGGATTTCGAGGAGCAACCATCGATTCGAATCGTCGAGGGGCTCTGCGCGGATGGCTCGAGTCGGGCGCACAGTCAGCTCCCTCCGGGCTTCGGTGATCCGTTGAACGACGTCTCCTCGCTCATTCTGGTGGACGAGCTCAACGCGAAGCTCACGACGGGGTCGCTCCTGAAGGACGGTGATGGCGAGTTCTCCATCCGGGAGAGCCAATCGGAGCTTCTGATCGAAGGTTGTGCCGCGGTCGATGGACGCTATGTGCTCGACTTCGCGCGCCTCGGCCAGTTCTGAAAGGCGTTCGAAGCGGGCGCGCTCGGTGGCTTCCGCGAGCTCCTCGCCCAGCTCAAGCGCGACGTCGAGGATCTGCGCTTTCACGATCAGCGATCGCGCTCCGGGTTTTCCGATAGGGATCCGGTACTGCGTATAGCCCGGCTGGGAGACAAGCCCCGCGGAAGCAACCACAAGCAGGGCGAAGGCGGACGGAAGCCAGCGAAAGAGACGGAACATCGGAGCTCCTTTTCGTTGCCCATTCTGACGCCGGAGGCTCGCTAGAAGTTCACCACGACGAGGCTCTCGACTTCGATAACATGCGGGCTGCCTGCGGAGGAGGATCACATGGGTGAGCCGACGATGGCCTACAGCGGCCGTTGCTACAGCAGCGGCATTACCGGGCGTTCCATCTGTAACGCACGACACCACCACTTTGTGAGCGACGATACCGGCGGCGATGCGGTCGGCGCGGGCGAGCTGTTCTGCGCAGGGCTCTCCGCCTGCGCAGTGAATCTCACCGAACGGATCGCGCGCACTGAAGAGCGTCCGCTCCACAGTATGGACGTCACGGTCAGCGCGTGGCGCGATATGGAAAAGGTCCCGAGCGACCTCACCCTGTATGACGCCATCCGGATCGAGATCGAGCTCTGGGGCGTTACCGACAAGGACGCGGAGTACCTGGTAGAAACCTGGAAGTCTCGCTGACCCATCTACGGCTCAGTCGCGGTCGCGACTGCAGAGACAACCGTCAAAGTCGTTTCACATCAGCAAGAGCGGCCCTAGCCGAAAGGAATCCCATGCCTGCACCGAGTTTCATTGCGAGCGCTCCGGAAGAGGTCGGGCTCGACTCCGAAAAGATTGCGGCGCTCTTCGCACGCGCCGAGCGAGACGTTGCGGAAGGGCTCCTCCCGGCCGTCCAAGTGGCGATCGCGCGAAACGGGAAGATCGGTGCGATGCGCACGTTTGGATCCGCGGTGCAGGACGGTGAAGAGCGCACCGCCGATGACGAGACAAACTTCGTCGCGATGTCGGCCACGAAGGCCGTGGTCGCCTCCGCCGCGTGGATCCTGATGCAGGAGGGAAAGCTCAGCCAGAAAGATCGCGTCGTCGACTATCTGCCGGAGTACGGGAGCTTCGATAAGGCCGCGACGACGCTCGAGCACCTGCTCGCCCACACCGCGGGGATTCCCTTTGCGCGGCATCGAACCGATGATTGGGGTGATCCGCAGAAGCTCCGGCAACGCTTCGCGGACTGGCAACTGGAGCATCCGCCCGGAGAGCAGTTTCGCTACCACCTCGCCGCAAATTTTCTTCCGATCGCGATGATCGTCGAGCAGATCAGCGGGCAGCCCCTAGCCGAGTTCATTCGGACGCGGATCGCCGAGCCACTCGGCTTGCCGGGTCTGCGCCTCGGTCTTCGGTCGCAGGACGACGTACGGGTCGCGGACCTCGTGTGGGTGGGAACGAGCCTCACCTCCGAGGACTACGAAGCGATGGGAATTCCAGGCAATCCTGTGATCGCCGCGATCGACGAAAAGCTGGTGCTCGAGTTCAACGAACGTCCCATTCGAGAGCTCGGTTATCCCGCTGGCGGGCTCATCACCACGGCGGGCGACCTCGCCCTGTTCTACCAGGCACTCCTGGCCGATGGCTTGGCACACGACGGAACCGAGGTCTGGCGCAAAGAGACGTTGGTCGATGCCAGGCGGATTCGGACGGGGGACTTGCGGGATCCGGTGATCGGGTGCCGCGCCAACCGCGGCCTCGGCATCGTGATTGCCGGCGACGACGGCCAGGCCAACATGCGGAGCTTCGGGCGCACCAACTCGCCCGAGTCGTTCGGACACCCGGGATTCGGAGGCCAGTGCGCCTGGGCCGACCCCGCGACGGGAATCTCGTTCGGGTACTTGACGAACGGCTACGACCGCAACGAGATCCGAATGGCGCGCCGCCAGGTCGCGGTCTCGAGCTTGGCGGCGTCTTGCGCGCCTTACTGAGAGGTCGCGACGAGGTCAGCCCATCTCTTTTGATGCGGTGCGGTCCGACACCATGCGGACCCGGGCGCGCAGGTGTTGATACTTCCACTCACCGTCGATCTTGACGTAGTCGTCGTCGTAACGAGCGGTCATCCAGATAGCGCGATCGTCGGCGCTCCGGGTCCACGGGCCCATGATGTACCACACGCCAGTCGCAGATTCGCCGTCCACCTCGATGATGGGGTTCATGATGTTGTGCTGCGAGAAGCTAAACGTGTCGCGAAACCCTTCGAATAGCTTTCGGATCTCCGCATGACCGCGCGCCTGGCCGAAGTCCGGGCTCTCCCAGACGCCGTCCTCCGCGAACAACGAGGTGATGCGGTCGGGGTTGTGCATGTCGTCACAGACGTCGCAGTAGCGAGCCTTCAACTGCTTGATGGCCTCAATATCCTCGAGCCGCGTGATGCGGGCCGCGAGATTCACTTCGCTCATATTTCCGTGCCTCCCCTTCGGTAAGGCTAACACGCGCCGCAGCGCCGATTACGACGCACGCCGAAGCGCATGCCCCGCACGCTCGGCGGTCAACACACCGTCCCTCACTGCCCATGTACCGTTCACGAAGACGTGAGCGATCCCGTCGGGGTAGCAGTTTGGATCCTCGAAGGTACCTCGATCGATGATGCGCTCGGAATCAAAGAGGACGAGGTCGGCGAACGCGCCCTCTTCCACGAGACCGCGGCCCTCCAAACCGAACTTCGCGGCGGAGAAACCCGTCATGCGGTGCACCGCCTCTTCGAGCGAGAGCAACCCGCGATCCCGCGCATAGTGGCCGACGACCCGGGCGAAGCTGTTGTAAAGGCGCGGGTGAGGTCTTCCCTCGAGTGTGGGAACCCCGTCGGAGCCGATCATCGTCGCCGGGTGCCTCAGGACGGTTTCGACGTCGGTCTCGCTCATCATATGGAGGACGACGGTCGTCCCGGGCGCCTCGCGCTCGATCCGGTGGGCCGCGTCGACTGCCGAAAGGCCGAAGGACTCCGCGAGGGACGCGATCGTCCGTCCTTCCCACTCCGGATGTCCAGTGGAGGCCGCGACCACAACGTCCTCGGGTCGCACCGCTCCGATCCCGGAACCGCTGGCTGCTTCCGAAAAGACGTCGTTCTGAATCACCGCGCGGAGTATTGTGCTCCCCGCAGTGTACGGGTACTGATCCGCGTGCACGCTCTCACCCCGCGCCTGCGCCGCCTCGATGAGCGCGAGTGCTTCGGACACGAGTCCCCAGTTCTCGCGTCCCGAGGCCTTCAGGTGGGAGATCTGCACGGGTATCCCGGCCGAGGCACCGATGGCGATCGCTTCGCGAACCGAGCGCAGCAAGCCACTCGCCTCGTCCCTCATGTGGGTGGCGTAGAGGGCGCCGCTTCCTCGAAGCTCCGCAGCGAGCTCCGCGATCTCTTCGGTCTCGGCGTAGCGACCCGGTTCGTAGATCAAGCCCGTCGAAAGACCGAGCGCACCGGCCTCGACCGCTTCCCGCAACTGGGCCTTCATCGCGTCGAGCTCACGCCGCTCGGGCTGCCGCGGCTCTCGCCCGATCGCTGCCAGGCGCAACGTGCCGTGACCGGCGAGGACACCGATGTTCGCGCCGGGCCGCACTTCGGCGACCCGGTCGACGTAGCCGCGAAACCCGTCGAAGGGTTCGATGGCAATGCCCGGCGTCAGGGCCTCGGCGAGAGCGACCGCTTCGGCAAAGGGAGCGGGTCCGAAGCCGCAGTTTCCGACGATGCAGGTGGTGACGCCTCCGCGCAGCTTGAAGCCCATATCCGGATGCACCAAGGCGGCGAAGTCGTCATGCGTGTGGACGTCGATGAAACCGGGGGCGAGGGCGAGGCCACAAGCGTCGATCTCTTCGCGTGCCGTTGCGTTGCCGGGCGCGCCGACCGAAGCGATGCGTTCACCCGCAACTCCGACGTCGACTTCGCGAGACGGCCCGCCCGTGCCGTCGACGACCCGGGCTCCTCGAATCAAGACATCGAAGTGGGCGCCCATGCCTCCGAGGGTACCCGAAGCCGAATGACGCGGTGGAATGCTCCGCCCTCCCCGGTCAGACGAGCCCGTGCGCGATGAGGCTTTCACCCGTATCGACCACCATTTCCTCGAGACTGCGCGGCTTCCAGCCGAGGCGATCCCGGATCTTCGTGGTGTCGATGTCCTGACGTTTGCCGAGTTCGGGAACGACGAGCCGCACGGTCTTGTCGAAGAGGGATGCCGCGCGGATCGCGAAGTTGGGGAGTCTTCGGGTCGGAACCTTGTAGCCGCGGTCGGCGAAGTTTCGGTTCAGGATCTCGACAATCTCTGCCATCCAGGTGTGTTCCCCGGCGCAGCAGAACCGCTCCCCGCCCGCGCCCGGAGCGGTCATCGCGGCGACATGGGCCGCCGCCACGTCTCGAACGTCGACGGTGGCGTAGCCGAGATTCGGTACGCCGGGGAACTCCCTCGCCATGAACTTTCGAACGGCTTCGGAGGACGTCGGCGGTGAGTCGCCCGTCAAGAGTGGCCCCAAGATGAGGCCGGGGTTGATCGTGGTGAGATCGAGACCGCACGTGTTCGCGAAATCCCACGCCGCGCGCTCGGCCAGAGTCTTGCTTTTTTCGTAGGGGGCGAGCCCTTCGACGATCGACCAATCGCCCTCGTCAAAGGTGCGGGACCCGTCGCGCGCATGGCCGTACACCACGGCTGCGAGGGAAGAGGTCATGACCACGCGTTGCGCGCCCGCCTCCGATGCCGCGCGAAGCACGCGGAGTGCTCCCTCGCGCGCCGGGACGATCAATTCATCCTCGTGGCGTGGGAGTTCCGCCGGGATGGGGGAAGCGATGTGGTGGACGAAGCGGCAACCGCGAACGGCGTCCGCCCACCCGTCGTCGCTCGAGAGGTCGGCGTCGACCAGTTCGAGCCGGTCGGCGACATCGGTATGGCGGGCCAGAGCCTCGCGCAGCGGTGCGGCGCGTTTTTGAGAGCGAAGCGTGCCGCGCACGCGGTACCCCTCCCTCAGCAGCGCGAGCGCTGTATGTAGGCCGACGAAACCGGAAATACCCGTGACGAGAACTGTGCTGTCCTGTTGCGCAGTCATGGAAATGACTCCTCCGGATGGGATGGATACAAAATGACGACTTCTGTAAGGTTGTAAATCCACCTGACAGATCTTGTCAAGTGGTAAAGTCCGAACGGGTCCGAGGTACCGAGAGCGGGAGTCGAAACGGCGGAGATGGGCGACACGGAAGAGAAAATCGTCGAGGCCGCGATCCGCACCTTCGTGCGCTACGGGGCGCGAAAGACCGCGATGGCCGATATCGCGGAAGCGGCGGGGGTCTCGCGGCAGACGCTCTACGCGACTTTTGGTGGCAAAGACGAGCTGATCGTCGCGTCGATTCGAGCCGTCACCGAGCGCTCCTTGGCCGACGTGCGCGAGGGCTTGAAAGGCTGCGCCACGCTTTCCGAACGACTCGACGTCTACCTCCTCGGGACCGTCGTGAAATCATTCGAGCTCCTCCAGAACGCCGCCGACGCGGAGGACTTGATCTCGGGTCACAACGAGGCCGGGCGCACCGAGCTTGCCAGGTCTCACGAACGGCACGAAGCGCTACTGGCGGAGATCTTGGCGCCCGACACCGAGCGCATCGACGCGTCCGGCCACACCGTGCAAGAGCTCGCGCACTTCATCGCAACGGCCGGCAAAGGGTTCAAATACGGTGCTTCGAACCGCGAAGATCTCGACGGTTTGTGCAGGACGCTGAAGAACGCCGTGCTGGCCATCGCGGACTCGAACGAAAGGTAGAGGATGACCCTTGTCGAAGTGGGCGCGATCGGTGAGCTGGTAGGGGGGCTCGGTGTGTTGGCGACCCTGATCTACCTAGCCGCGCAAGTCAATCAGTCGAACCGGCTCGCAAGCGCACAAGTTCACCAGGAGACGTCGCGCATCTCTTCTGAGTTCGGAATGCAAACGAACCGTGAGGAAGTGGAGCTGGCGGCGCGAATCCCGACGTCGTGGGATGAGCTGTCGGCGACGGATCGGAGGCTCATCGGCTTTCGCCTCGCGGCTGTCGTCAACTACTACGAGACGCTTTTCTACGCCCATGAGCGAGGAGACGTAGAAGAAGATCTGTGGATGAGCCGCGTCGAACGCATGCGGCGCACGTTCGCGATCTTCGCGCCGATGTGGCCTCACTACAAAACGACCTTCGGTGGGCGCTTCGGCGAGTTCGTCGACGCGGAGGTCCTACCGAGTCTCGACGGGTTTTTCTGGGAAGATTCCGAAGTCGGGCCGTCCGAGCGCCGCTAGCCGCCCCGGGGCTCGCCCGTCGCGATCCGGTGGACCATCTGCGTAACGAGGGTCTCCCAGGAAATCCCTCCGAGATCGCGTCCCAGGGCGACAATCGACGCCACGCCGTGAAGTGCGCAGCGAAATGCCTGCACCCGCTCCTCCTTACCCGCGCCGTCCGGGGGCGGTCCCGATGCCTGCACCGCAGCGGCGAGCGCGTCGAGCATGCGTTTCCCCTGAACGTGTTGCTTGGCGGTAGCCGCTTCCCGAGAGAAAGGGTGCGAACGGATCAGGAAGATCGCCTCGTAGGCGTGGGGGCGATCGAGGGCGAAGCGCACATAGGCCCGGGCCACCGACAGTAGCCCCTCGCGCGGGTCCTCCTCCGACGCGAGCGCCACCTCGAGCCGATCCGCGAGGCGGCCCACTTCGACTTCGATGAGCTCGGACAGCAGGTCATCTTTGTCCGCGAAGTGCAGATAGATCGTGCGAGGCGAGTAGCCGACTTGCGCCGCCACGCGGCGCATCGAGATCGCGGCGAGTCCCCCTTCGGCGAAGAGTTCCCGGGTCGCGTCCAGGATCGCGTCACGGACCTTGGCCCGGGCTTCCTGTCGGAGCTTCGCTTTGACGTCGCCGCGGCCGGAAGGTCCACCCGTTTGACGAGGGCTCATCTCGCTCCCACCTCACAGCGATTGATTCGTGCGTTGCGCCTAGTATACACTGTGTACTCGGATCGTATCCCAATCGAAGTACTGAGGAACCCGAGATGCAACACGAGAACTGCGCCTATCGCGCGCTGCGCCGGCTCGCCCAGCCGGTTTGGATCGTCGCTCTTCTAGGGCTCTCTGCAATGGCGACCGCCGAGACGGATCGCAGCTACCAATCGCTGCGCGACTGGATCGCGAACGAAGGACCGAGCGAACCCATCGCGCCGGGCACGCGGCTGACGGAGAAGGACCGCGAGCTCCTCGAGCGCTACATCCCGCACTCGGCCTGGGACTACTACATCTTCGACGGCATGGAGATGGAGATTGCGGAAACGGGCCACTACCCCGCCCCGCCCGGCTGGGGCGAGGAGGTTCCCTCGGACTACCGCCTCGACGAAGAAGGCGTCCTCTTGAACTTTCGGGGCGGCGGCTTCCCCTTCCCCGAGATCGACGCAACCGACCCCTTCGCCGGCCAGAAGGTGGTCTGGAACATGCTGTGGCGCCCGGGCAGCGACGACTACGACATGCCCATGGTGACCTGGCTGCGCGGTGAGAACGGGCGCCTCGACCGCGAACTCGAATACACGTCGGTGAACTCCATGTATGCGCGCGGCCGGGAGAGCCTCGTGCCGGGCTACGAGGAGGTGAAGAGCAAGCGGGTGATGGAGTTCCGCTCGCCGCGAGACATGGCCGGCGCGAAGGACATGGCCATCACGTACGTCGACCACTACAAGGAGAACTCCGGCTGGCTCTACATGCCGGCCCAGCGCAAGCCCCGGCGCACCCTCGCCTCCGAGCGCACCAGCGAGCTGATGGGCATGGACATGATTCGCGAAGACCTAAACGGCTTCGGCGGAAAAGTCTTCGAAAACGATTGGGAATATCTCGGTACGCGGAAGGTCTTCGCCACGATCAACGTGCGCGACAACCCGGAGATCGGCGGCCCTCACCTCTGGGTGCCGCACAAGGCACGCTGGGAAGTGCGTGATGCGCACGTGGTGCTGGTGACGCCCACGGTGTCGAACCATCCCTACAGCCATCGGATCATTTTCATCGATACCGAGACCTACTGGACCCACTGGATGTTCGGCTTCGATCGCGAAGACGACGAGATGCTTCGCATGAACCAGCACTACCTGAAATACTCGGAGAGCTACGCCCACGAAGAAGTCAGTCAGGCGCCGTACGTCAAGCACGACTACTCGGTGAACGTGGGACACCAGGTGTTTCTCCACCTCGGCGAGACGGATATCAACGCCAAGAAACCCCACGCGACCATCACACACTGCTTCACGAAGAAGCGCGAGTTCTCGCCGGCCCGCGCGAGGCAGTTCTACTCATTGCGCAACATGGTGAGCGGCCGGCGTTAGGCCAGACATCATGAACCGAACGATTCTTCGGCGTTGTACCGTTGTCGCGATCGCTTTCCTCCTGGTCCAAGCCGGCCGCGCGGACGCGGTCATCAACCTGACGGAAACCATCGAGCTCGAGGGCATCTTCAAGGTTCAGAACATCCTGCGCACGCCGCGCTTCCGCGACACCGAATTCATCATGCAGCGCAACACGGCGCAGCTCGAAGGGAAGTACTACTTCCTCCGGGACAGCAAGGCTTTCGGCCGCTTTTCAACGGGACCACTCGAGGAAGCGACCTTCACCTTCATCGGGCGCGCTGTCTACGATTCGGTGTACGACACCCGAGACAGTTTCGATGAACCGAAGAACCCGGAGTTCACCCTCCGCGAGGCCTTCGTCGACCTGTTGTTGCCGCCTTTCACGCTGCGTCTCGGGCGCCAGCAAGTGGTCTGGGGGGAGACGGACAACTTCAGGGCACTGGACGTGATCAACCCGCTCGACCTCGGTTGGCACTGGTCCCGGGAGCAGTGGGAGGACATCCGCATCCCGTTGTGGATGGCCCGTGGCATCTACGATATCGGCAAGATCGGTCCTTTCGAGGAATCCTTCCTCGAGATGATCTGGATCCCGGCGGACTTCCGCCGCAACAAGACCGAGAGCGATCCGAACCGCCCCTGGGCCTTCACGGGTGCCGGTCTGAACGAGCTCGCCAACAGCGTCGTCATCGGAAACGATCTGTTCGATCTTCAGGTGAACGTTCGCGATCGCGGCCCGCGGCGAAAACTGCAGCACGGCCAGGGCGGTGCGCGTTTCAAGGCGATCTGGGGCGATATCGATTTCAGCCTGAACTACTTCTACGGCTATTCCGCCGATACCGGTGCCAAGGTGCGCTCGGATCTCGGGACGACCCAGGGCAACACCATCTCCTCGGTGGTGGATCTCGTAAACCCCCGCACCCATGTGTTCGGCGTGACCGCCAACTACTCCGAGGAGATCTACACCCAATCGGTGATCCGCCTAGAGGCGACGCTCACGACCGGCGTCCCCGTGAGCTACGCGGCGGGCACACCGGAGACCGTCGACTCGGGCCTCGATCAGTTCGACACGGCCAAGCGCACGGTGGTGATGTTGGGAGTCGACCGTCCGACGTGGATCCGCACACTGAATCGGTCGCGCACGTTCTTCATCTCGACCCAGATCTTCTGGCGCCGCTACATCGACTACAGCTCGGACTACCGTGGGATTCCCGCGGTAGAGCCGGCTGTCATCAATGGCGCCGTAATCGATGACCGGTTCGTGAGCGTGAATACCGACGAGATCGACCGCGACGAATTCGTGATCACGTTCTCGGCCTCGACGAGCTACGGCTCGGCCGGACTCTTTCAGCCGCTTTTCGTGGTCGCTTACGATCCCATCTCGACAGGCGGCTACACCCAGCTCGCTTTCAACTACCTCTGGTCGAAGCACATCGTGTTCCGCGCAGAACAGCACTACTACTGGGGCGGAAGCGGCGGCGATCCGGGACCGTGGGCGCTCGGCGATATCTGGGGCTCCACTGAGCAGAGCCGCCATGAAACCGTCTTCAGTGTGACCTTCCAGTTTTGAGCGCACGCGCGCTGCGTTGGGCGGTGGGAATTTCGCTGCTTGCCCTGGCGGCCATCGCGGGCTTCGGTCTCTACAGCCAGAGCGGCGGAGCGAGCTTCACCCCCATCGCGCCGACGAACCGGATGGAAGGGGCGGCGCTGCTCTCGATCCCCCACTTGCTCGAGGATTTCGATCTCGTCGACGACGAGGGCCGAGCCTTTACTCCGGCGCGCCTCACCGGCCGCTGGACTCTGCTGTTCTTCGGTTACACCCACTGCCCCGACATCTGCCCGGTGACGCTCCAGAGCTTGGGTGACGTGATGCCGCTGCTCTCGACAGGGGAGGACCACGAGGAACCCCAGGTCTTCTTCGTCTCCGTCGACCCGGAGAACGACAGCGCCGAGCGCCTGCGTGAGTACGTTGACTTTTTCCACCCCGCGTTCGTCGGCGTAACCGGGAGCCCGGACGAGATCTCCGCCTTTGCCCTCGATGCGGGGGCGTTCTTCGAAGTGCATGAGCGAGCGGAGGGCGAAGATCCCCTGGTGAGCCACGCCTCATCCCTGTTTCTCGTCGATCCCAAGGGCCGTTTGGCGGCCCTCCTCGACGCTCCCGGTGAGCCTCGACGCTTTGCCGAGCTGTTCGCACGCGTGAAGGTGATGATTGCGGAGGCGTCGGGATGAGCTTCGCGCGCCGCTCCGTGCTGCCCCTCTTCGGAGCTCTCGTCGCCGCGTGCTCTGCGGGGCAGGAACTCACGGCGCGCGATGCTTGGATCCGCCTCTCACCTCCGGGCTCCAATGCCGCCGCGTTCCTCACACTCGAAAACCACGGCACGACGCTGCGTCGCGTGACGACCGCCGAAAGTGCGGATGGCTTCGCGGTTGAGTTGCACGAGACGGTGGAGCGCGACGGCGTCGCGCGGATGGGGAAGCTCGACGGGCTCGAGATCCCCGGTGGCCAATCCGTCACACTCAAACCTCGCGGCATCCACCTGATGCTTCTCCGACCGCCGACCTTCCGCGAGGGTCAGATGGTTCGGCTGTGGCTCACGCTCGATGATGGAACGCGGCTCCCCGTCGAGGCGCAGGTACGGCGCAAGGCTCCGGCGCGGTGAACGCGTTCGGCCGCCCGACCCGGCTCTTGCCCGTTCTCGCGCTCGCTCTCGGATGTGGAAATCCGACCATCGAGGAGCGCTGGGAACCCGCCGAGGAAGGCGCCCGGGTCTCCCGGGAAATTGCCCAGACACTGTGCGGTCCGCTTCTCGAGCGAGGTCAGGCGGCGCTCCTCGTGGGAGGCGAGGGAGAAGGAGCGAGCCCGCGCGAGCCCTATGACCTCTGCATGCGGCAACAGGGCTGGGTCCTCCACTCGGAGAACGCCCGGGACGTCGGGGACGCGATGCGGGCCGAAGTCGATGAGTTTCTCGATCGCGAAGTCGCGCCGCGACACTCCAAGCGAGAACTCGCCAGCGCCTTCGGTGCACCCGTTTGCTACGGAGCCCCGCCCGGCACCGGACTCTGCGGCCCACTGGCTGAGGGTGAGCCCGACCCCGAGGCGGAGACCTGTGTGTGGGAGTTCGCATACCACTCGCGCGTGGCCCGGCAGCGCTTCACCGTGGTGCTGACCTGCCTGCTCCCCCAAAACGGGGGGCCGCGGGGCGAGGGATCTTGTCAGCTCGACGCCCGCTAGCGGTGCAGCGCGGGGATCAGGGCGACTCCTCGCTCTCTTGAATGGAACGGATGTACGCGACGTAGAGCATGATCTCGCCGCGCGCCGCGGCATCGCCCCCCATGCCCCCGGGGCGGCGGAATCGCTCGCCCCAAATGGGCATGTCGCGACTGCCGTGGGCCAGAACCTTCTCCCGGCCGTCGATCGCCGCAGCCACCCGTCTCGAGGGGAACTTTCCGCCGTTGCGGCGGCTGAGGGAGCGCAGGTCAGCCGGGGCCTCCTGCAACATCTCTGCGAGGTAGCCGTCTCCGCGTCCGGAGCTGCCGTGGCACGCCGCGCAGTTTTTCCGGAACTGCTCCTGCCCGACCTGGGCCACGGTTCGGTCCCGCTTCTCGGTCTCTCGCGACGGCGCGGGCTCGACGCCGACCTGAATGCTCCGCAGGTACGCGACAAGCAGTGCGATCTCGCCCGCGACTTCCGACTCGTCTTTCTCGCCGCCCGCGCCGAGGCGTTCCCCCCAGATCGGCATCTCGGCCGAACCGTGGGCCCGAGCCCGGGACCGACCGTCGATGATGCGCGCGATCTCGTCCGCCTCGAATACTCCGCTACGCCGCTTCGCGATCGCCGTGAGATCGGGCGGCGGCACCCTCAGGAGGCTCGCGAACTCGCCCGCACCCCGGGCATCCGGACCGTGGCACGTCGCGCAGTGCCGCTCATACGAAGCGCGCCCAACCAGGACCGCCTCTTCGGCTTCCTCTTCGGCGAGCGCGGGCGCGCCACTGCTCGAGAGCAAGAGACAAAGAACCAAGCCCAACCTGCTATACCGCGATGCCATCCAGTCTCCTTCTTCCACTAGCTAAATTATAGATCCTCGAATGACGCTGCCGCACAATGCGGAGTGAATTTGGCTGCACACCTGCGAGGAAACGACATGAAAAAGCGAACGGCCTTCTTTCACGACGAGCGATGTCTGTGGCACAGCACGCAGGGGCTATTCGCGTTGGTCCTACCCGTAGGTGGCTGGGTTCAGCCGCCGGCTGGCGCCGGTCTCGCTGAGTCCCCTGAATCGAAACGCCGCGCCATTTCGCTGCTGCAGGTATCGGGTCTCGCGGACGCGGTAGCGCTGCAGAGCGCACCGACCGCTACCGAGGAGACACTCTTGCGCGTGCACCCCCGTTCCTATCTAGATCGTTTTCGCGAGCTGTCCGACGCGCAGGGCGGCGAGCTCGGGCCCTTCGCGCCTTTCGGCCCGGGGAGCTACGACATCGCCAAGGTTTCCGCCGGGCTCGCGGTGGCCGCGGTGGACGCCGTTCTGAGCGGCGACTATCAGAATGCCTACTCCATGTCGCGGCCGCCGGGACACCACTGTCTTCCGGATCAACCGATGGGCTTCTGCTTGTTGGCGAACATCGCGATCGCCATCGAAGCGGCGCGAGAAAAACACGGTGTGGAACGCGTGGTGGTACTCGACTGGGACGTGCACCACGGCAACGGCACGCAGACGGTGTTCTACGAGCGCGACGACGTGCTGACGATTTCTCTACATCAAGAAGGCTGTTTCCCGCCGGCCTACAGCGGCGCCGACGATCGCGGCGACGGCAAGGGGCTCGGCTTCAACATGAATGTGCCGCTTCTGCCCGGCGGAGGACATGCGGCCTATATGTACGCCATGGAACGCATGGTCGTTCCCGCAATCGAACGCCATCGCCCCGACCTCATCGTCATCGCATCGGGTTACGACGCGGGTAGCGTGGATCCCCTCGCACGGATGCTCCTCCACAGCGAGTCCTATCGAGAGCTGACACGGCAGGTGATGGCGCTCGCGGACAGCCACTGCAATGGGCGGTTGGTGATGGTGCACGAAGGGGGATACGCCGAATCCTACGTGCCGTTTTGCGTGCACGCCGTGACGGAAGCACTCGCCGGCGAACGCACGGAGGTCATCGACCCCATGCTCGAGATGTTCGAAGCCTGGCAACCGAACGTTCGGGCGGAAGCCTTGCAGCGGGAATTGATCGACGAGATGGCGAAGCTCCACAACTTGTAGGTTAGAAGCGGAAAAAATCCTGCGCGTTCTCCTCAACGATCCGGTTCACCGACTTCACGGGGAGATCCTTGAGCGTTTCGCGAAGCGTCGCGATGGGACGAACGAACCCCTCGGCGTGGGGATAGTCCGAGCCGAAGAAGAACTTTTCGTCGCCCGCGAACTGAACGATCAGCGGGAACATCTTCTCCTCTGGATCTCCGCAGATCCAGATGTTGTTCGCGAAATACTCCTGCGGTGTGCGCTTCATCTGCGAGGTGTCCTTCATGTAGCCGAAGCGGTAGGAGAGACGCTCGAGCCACTCACCGACCCAACCGGCCATCGCTTCGATGGTGGCGACACGCAGCTTCGGAAAGCGCTCAAAGACCCCGTCGTAGACCATCGTGGTGAGGGCCATCCGCGGGTCTTGAATCACGTTCATCGTCACGAACATGAAGCCGGGATACCGATGTTCGTAGTATTGATGACCCGTGTAGCGCGGGTGCCCGACGAGATGCAGCGAGATACTCAAGTCCGCGGCCTGGGCCGCCGCCCAAACCGGGTCGAGTTCTTCGTGACCCAAACTCTTGCCGGCGACGGGCATCGCCGGGACGAAGAGGGTTCGTGCGCCCATTCTTGCGACGCGCTCGATCTCCTTCACGGCGAGCGCCGGATCGCGCAACGAAAGATGGGCCGCCGGGAACAGGCGATCCTTGTGATCGGCCGTCAAACTGAAGGCCCAATCGTTGTAGGCGCGGCAGAGCGCATCGGCGAGGAGGGGGTCACCGACGGAGCCCTCCCAGACGAGACCGAGGCTCGGATACAGGACCTGCTTGTCAAAGCCTTCGTCGTCGAGAAAACGAACGCGGGCGTCCATATCCTGCCACTGGCTGTTTTCGATGAGGTAGCGGTCGAAGGAGTTGAGGTCTTTTCCCTCTTCCTTCTGGCTATAGGCGACGAGTGCGCCGAGAAGTTCTTCGACGTCAATCAACAGCATGGGCTTGTTGTCGACGACGAGCCCCCGTTCCCCGGTCCCTTCGTCGCGTGAGAGCTTTACGCAGCGATCCTTGAACTTCGGATCGATGTGAAGCTCGAACAAATCGAAGGGTTCCATGAAATGGCTGTCACCGTCGATAATGGGCATATCGTCTCCTCCGGAGGATTCCGTGATTCTGAGCCAGTCGAGCGCCTCGTGGAACTAGATTCTCGTCCCTACCGATGGGTCGTCCTCGTTATCGCGGTCGCGATGAACGCCGTGCCGGCCGGCATGGCCTGGACCTACGTCGCATTGGTCGCGTCCCCCCTCGTCACCGATTTCGGACGCGGCTTTGAGGACTGGGGAGCGCTTTGGTCGACGATCTCGCTGGGCGCCATGGCCTCGGCGGTCATCGGAGGCGCGTTGGGCGACCGCTACGGCGTCCGGCAAGTGGTTGGCGTTGGCGGCCTCTTGATGGCAACGACGTTGTTCGTGCGGAGCGAGGCCCAGTCCTACGCAGTCCTGCTCGCAAGCATGGGCGTGTTTGGCCTCTCCCTCGGTTGTGTCATGCCAAACCTCTCAAAAACCATCGGTCTCTGGTTCCCCGCTCGGGAACTCGGAATGGCGAACGGGTTCGCGCTGGGCGGAAACGGTGCGGGCATCGCTCTCGGTGCAATCTTCACCCCCTACTGGGTCTCCGCCGCGGGCGGTTGGCGACCCGTTACCGCCGGGATCGCTTGGGTCGTGGCGATCTTGTCCGTGCTGTGGCTGATCGGGATCCGAAATAGAGCGACCGCTGACGCGCCGAGGCAAGGCCTCTTCGATGGCCTTCGGCGCGTGATGCGCGTGCGCGACGTCTGGATCCTCGCGGCCTGCTACCTGCTGTTCCTGGGTGGCTACTTGGGGGCCTACGGTTACGCACCGACGTACTTCGTGCAGGAGCAAGGCTTCAGCTCGGAGCGAGCTGGATTGATGATCTCGTTGGTGTTGTGGGCCTTCGTCGCCGGCGCGCTGCTGCTTCCCGCATGGTCCGATCGCATCGGAGTTCGTCGAACGGTGTTCGCGCCGGCGATGGTCCTCGCGGGCGCCATGCTGTTTCTTTCTGCGCTACCGACCGGACCGAGCCTGGCCGTGGCGCTCGTCTGCTGGGGACTCGCGGCGGGAGTCGTGCCCCTGTTGTTCGTCGCACCGCTAGAGATGCCGCGAGTGGGCCCCGAACTCGGCGGGGCGGCGGTGGGAATGGCGCTGACGGCGGGGTTCCTCGGCGGGTTTATCATGCCCCTCGTGGGTTTGCCGCTCGTCGCCAAGCATCCGCTTCTGGGCTTCGCCTTTTGGGGCGCCTGCTACGCGGCCGCCGGATTGTTGTTCCTCGCGCTGCGGGAGACCGGCCCCGGAGAAAACCCCAGAGTTCCTTGAGGAGAAAAAGCGTTGCTCCAGTGGAAAATCGGAAACGTGACGATCACGCGGATCGTCGAACTCTCCGCGCCGACTTCGGTGCGCTTCATGTTCGACGGGGTCAGCAAGTCGGACCTTTTGTCCATCGACTGGTTGCATCCGCATTTCGTGACCGCCGAGGGTCACATGCTCTTCAGCATCCACGCCTTGCTGATCGAGTCCGAAGGCCGTCGGATTATCGTCGACACGTGTCTCGGGAACGACAAGGAGCGCTTGGTCGACGGCTGGGGTATGCGCAGCGGTCCGTTTCTCGACGATATTGCCGCGGCGGGCTTCCCCCGCGACCGCATCGACACCGTGCTCTGCACGCACCTGCACGTCGACCACGTCGGTTGGAACACCATGCTCGAAGATGGGCAATGGGTGCCGACTTTCCCCAATGCCGAGTACCTGTTCGCGAAGGAGGAGTGGGCTTACTGGAGCGAACACGAGCAGACCGAGTTCGGACCGGTCGTTCAAGACTCGGTTCGCCCGATCGTCGACGCGGGTCTCGCCAAGCTCGTCGAGATGGACCATCGCCTGACTGACGAGGTCTGGCTCGAACCGACCCCCGGTCACACACCGGGACACATCAGCGTTCGCATCCGCTCGGAGGGACGAGACGCCATCATCACCGGCGACATGACCCACCACCCGTGCCAGATGAAGCACCCGGAATGGGCGGCCCGTGCGGACTACGACCCGGTCCAGTCGACGGCCACCCGACGCGCGTTCTACGAGCGTTATGCCGACCAGCCGGTGCTCATCATCGGCACCCACTTCGCAACGCCGACCGCCGGTCACGTGGTGCGCGATGGCAATGCCTATCGCTTCGATGTGGATTAGGAGGGCGCATGTCACACGCCATCGATTTCGGTCTCTTGCTGGCTTTTCGCAACCCGCCTCAATGGGCGCAGCCCCGGGAGCAGCTCTACGAAGATCACATCGAGCAGGCGGTCTACGCCGAGGCTCTCGGTTACGACACCGTGTGGACCACGGAGCATCACTTTGCGGAAGACGAGTGGTCACCGTCGCTACTTCCGATACTCGCGGCGATGGCGGCGCGCACCACGACGATTCGCCTCGGCACATTTTTGATCGTCCTCCCGTTTCACCATCCGGTCCGCGTGGCAGAGGACGCGGCGACGGTGGACATCATCTCGAAAGGGCGCCTGGAGCTCGGCCTGGGTCTCGGCTACTGGCTCAGTGAATTCGCGAGCTTCAATATTCCGCGCAACCAGCGCGTCCCACGATTGCGCGAGGGCATCGAGATCATTCAGAAGTGCTTCACCGAAGAATCGTTCTCGTATGAGGGCCGCTTCAACACCCTCCGCCAAATCGAGATGCGGCCCAAGCCCGTTCAGCAGCCGCACCCGCCGATCTGGATCGGAGCGATGATGGAGAAGTCCGTGCGGCGTACCGCCGAACTGGGGTGCCACCTCGCCGGTAGTGGGGGCGCCGATCTACAACAGATGTACGACCGCGCGCTGGTCGAGCTCGGCAAAGACGTTAAGGCTCACAAGATCTCGCAGCTGCGTGCTGTCTACATCGCGGAGACCCGCGACGAGGCCTGGGACGACGCCCAGGATCACCTGCACTACATGATGAGCAGCTACGATAAACGCTACAAGGAAGCGGACGACCTACCCTGGGCGAAAGAGACGATGACCGCGCCGGAAGTGCCGCCTCCCGCGGAGCTTCGTCACCTGAAGGACCTGTCCTTCTTCCAAGCTCCGCTCATCGTCGGGACTCCCGACGATGCGATTGCCGAGATCGAACGCTACCGCGCCGAGACGCGCGTGACGCACCTCGTGATGTGGATGCAGCTTCCCGGTCTGCCCGCGGAAAAGGCGCGGCGCTCTATGGAGCTTTTCGCGAAAGAAGTCATGCCTCACTTCGCGATAGGATGATCTGATGCACTCCTTTGAAGACGAGTTCGCGATTCGACGGCTGATGGATCAATACGGCGCGGGCGTCGACGAGCGGGACTGGGACGCGTGGTCGACGATCTTCGACGATCCGCTCGCTACGGATTTCTCGGGAATCGATCCCGCTTTTGCGCCAGCCACGGTATCGCGCGCCGATCATGTGGCCGGGGCGCGGTCCGTGATCGACCAGTTCGACGCCACCCAGCACATGATCACGAACGTTCAGGTGAGCTTCGAAGGGGATGAAGCGAAGGCCAGGGCCGTGATGCGTGCGGAACACTGGTTGAGTGGTCTGCGCGGGCCGGCGCGCTACACGATGTTCGGCGTGTACGAAAACAGGTTCAGACGCCGTTCCGCGGGATGGGTCATTTCCAGCCTGGCGCTGCGTATCACCCGCGACGAGGGAAACCTCGATGTCTGGGCCGAGGCGATCCGCCGCGCCACCGCCGCTTGAACCTGAGTGCGTGTGAGGTAGAAAGATGACTTCGATCTTGATCACGGGTTGCACGTCGGGAATCGGGGAAAAGGCAGCGGTCGCCCTTGCGCGGGCCGAGGACGACTAGAACAGGCTCCTCGTCTCGGTCTCCAGCTTGAGCGCTCCCCGCGTCAACCCGATGCTCGTGTGAGCTCGGGTCGCGCGCGATGCCAATCCGTTGCGCACTGAAAAGCGTGCACGGTGTTGAGCACCCGACCCTCGGCAAAGGCCGGCCCCACGATCTGCAGGCTTACCGGCAAGCCGTCCGAGTCCCGGCCGCACGGCGCGACAACGGCCGGGAGACCCGTGAGATTGAACGGCTCGGTGTTGCGGAGCAACGCGCCAAACACGCTGTCGTCTACGCCGTTGACCTCGACCGTCGCCTGGCCCATGGGCGTCGCGGTAATCGGCGTCGCGGGCGTCGCGATCACGTCGACGTCCGAGAACAGCCGAGCCAGCTCTTTCCCGAAGAGCGTGCGAAACCGCTGCGCGTGAAGGTAGTCCTTCGCGAGCAGTTGATCGCCCAGCTCGAGGAAGGCCCGCACCTGTTCGCTGTACAGCTCGGCGCGGTCGCCGAGCGTGTCGTCGTGATAGGCCGTCGCTTCGGCGAGGTAGATCGCAAGCGCCGCACCGGCGGCATGCTCCGCGTTGGCCACGGCGATCGGCACAAGTCGCGCGCCCTGCGCCACGAGCACTTCGAGGGCGTTGTCCACGCAGGCGACGACCTCGGCCTGCGCCCGATCGAAGAACATCGAACGGGGCACACCGATTCGCAGCCCTGACACATCACCCGTCAACTGCGTGCCGTAGTCCGGGACCGGCGCCGCTGACGTAGCCTCGTCGGCCGGGTCTTGACCCGCAACCGCCTGCAAGAAAAGCGCTGCGTCGCGGGCCGAATGCGCTAGCGGCCCGGTGTGGTCCATGCTCCAGCACAGGGGCAATACCCCGGCGCGTGACACGCGCCCGTAGGTCGGCTTGAGACCGGTGAGGCCGCACAGGGATGACGGCATGCGGATGGATCCACCGGTGTCACTACCGCTCGCGATTGGAACCAGACCTGCCGCGACGGCGGCGCCCGATCCACCGCTTGAACCGCCAGAAATGCGGGACGTATCCCACGGATTCGCTACCGGCCCGAACATCGACACCTCGTTGGTCGGTCCGTACGCGAACTCGTGGGTGTTCGTCTTGCCGATCGTGATCATGCCGGCTTCACGCAGCCGCTTGACGACGGTGGCGTCCTCGCTCGGGACATGGTTCTCGAGGACCCGAGAACCGCCTGTCGTGCGCAGGCCCGCCGTGGCGTACAAATCCTTGTGTGCGACAGGGACCCCGTGCAGAGCGCCTCGATACGCTCCGTCGCCGATGCTCCGTTCCGCCTTCCGCGCGGCCGACAAGGCGCCTTCGGCGTCAATCGTGACGAGTGCATTCAGCGAATCGTTCAACGCCTCGGTGCGATCGAGACAAGCCTGAGTGACCTCGACCGGTGAAACCTCGCGCGCCTCAATCAGTTGAGCCAGCTCATGCACTTCGAGGGCTGCCAACTCAGTCGCTTTCATCGGTCGCCTCCGGGCGAAAAACGGTCGCCGGTTCGACTTCTTTGAGCGGCAAGGCGCGCAAACCATCGAGTAGCTGCAGGATGGGCTCAAACGCTTCGGCGTATGCCGCAGCGCGCGCCGCTTCGATCGGGTGACCCGCGTTCTCCGCGGCGACCCGCGCAATCGTTTCGGCCGTGATGGCCTTCCGTCGTTCCATACGCGTTCTCAACTCGCCCAACCGAGTTCTCGGCTCAAGAGGTGAATACTGGCGGTAGCACTCGGCCGCCCGCCCGCGCTCTCTTCTTGCATCAAATCGATTTTCTCTTCCGAGAACATGCGAACGACCCGAGGGTTCGGGCCGTAGGATTCGATGAGCTTCATGGTGTCCTCATGGGTTGATCGGTCAGGAAGTCCATGCCGAGAATGCGTTGATGATCGCTGCGTGATTGGCCTTCGTCTGTTCCGGCAGGACAGAAAACGTCGGCGAGTAAAGAAGAAGCGTGTCGACGAGGCCCTCGAAGGCTCGCGCTTGTCGCCGCACGTCATCCGGAGTGCCGGCCAACGCAAGGGTTTCGACCATATCGTCCGTCACGCTGTCGATCATCGTTTCGACGTCAGCGGCGGCGAACGCGCCCCGGATCTTTTCCTTCGCGTCGCCGAACCCCAGCGGATCGAGCACGATGTCGAAATAGGGAAGCGTGGCGTAGAACGCGATCGCGTGTCGCGCGAGGCGCCGCGCCGCGGCCGCATCGCTATCCACCGCACAGATCTTGAGGGTGGTGTACTCAAACGCTTCCTCGTCCCTTCCCGCGCGCGCTAGACCGCGCTGGACGTTCGGGCGCGCGATCTCTTTAAAGTACTGCGGCGTATTCAGGGTGTTGGCGATCAGCCCGTTGGCGACTTCGCCGCAGAGCTGCAGCATGTTCGGTTGGACCGCCGCCAGATAGATCGGAACCTCGGGAAAGGGCGCCGGGATGAAACGGTGGTATCCGCGGACTCGGATGATCTTGCCGTCGTAGTCGACGGGGTCGTTGAGAGAGCCGGTCCACATCGTGCGGATGCAAGCGATGTAATCGCGCATGCGCGCGACCGGCTGCGTGACCTCGAGCCCGTGCCAGTCTGCGTTCCACGCCGGCGGCGCGGTGCCGAGACCGAGAATGAAATTCTGGTTCGTCAGTTCCGCCATGGTCTGCGCCGCCGTCTCGGCCAGCATCGGCGGGCGGGCAAACGTGGCGACGGCCGTGCCGTAGCGCACGCCGGGCGCAACGCTCACCATGGCAGCGAGCGGTGTGAACGCGTCCCGTCCGAGCTCGGTCGTCCACAGGCTGTCCACGCCAGCGTCGGCTGCGTCCAGCGCGTAAGCGAGACATTCGTCGAGGCTCAAATTCTCACCGGAAAAGACGAGGCCCCACTTGAGCATGACGTGACTCCACCCTTCAGTCGCGCGGAGCTTGGCCTAGGAGCAACTCCGTTGCCAATGCGCTTCAGACGTCCGCGCTCTCGAGGACCGCAGCGCAAAGACGCACCAGCTCTTCGTGAGACGCGTCGGCGCTGCGTCCGCTGGTTTCGAGCTGGATGTCGGCCAAGCTGTAGCTCGGCTCTCGCTCCGCCAGGATGAGACGGAGATCGTCCATCGATCGAGCGTTCCCGCGCATCGGTCGCAGATCACCCTGCAGGACCACGCGTTGCATGTGATCTTCGGGGTCGGCCCGCAGCCAAACCGTGAGATACGCATCGCGAAGCCGAGCAAACGTCGACGTCTCACTGACGAGGCTACCGCCCGCCTCTACCACGGCGCGGGGATGCTTTGCGATCGTGTCCTCGAGGGCCTCCCGTTCCAGGCGCCGATACGCGCGTTGGCCGCCGACGGAGAACACTTCGTCGACCTCGAGCCCGCCGATGCGAACGATGAGATCGCTCAGACGCACAAACGGCACGCCGTGATGCTGGGCCAAGCGACGTCCGAGGGTCGTCTTGCCCGCGCCGCGCAGGCCGATGAGCGCGACGCCCTGCTTCGTTGGCGCTTTCCCTGCGAAGTGTTCGGAGAGGAGCTCATGCGCTTCGATTCGCTGCTCGGCCCCGAGGTTCGCGAGCAAGCGATCGAGCGCCGATTCCGCGTCGGCGCCCGACGGGCCCGTCGCGAGGATCGTATCGAACGGGGCACCCATCGCTTCGGCGATTCGCCACAGGACACCCACCGAGGGGTTGGCTGCGCCCCGCTCGAGGTCGGCCAGATAGCGCTCTGAAACGTCGGCGTGGACGGAAAGATCGCGGCGCGTCATTCCGCGTGCGGCCCGGAAGCCGCGGATACGCTCGCCCAGGTGTCGGAGATGGGCCTCTACCGAACTCATTGGCGATATAATGCCGAACATGTATTATATTGCAACTTCGGATCGAGGTAATCAGGTTGGCCCAGCGAATCGCCTTCGACACCCATCCTTCCAAATACCGCCATTGGCAACTCCGCGTCGCCGAGGGCATCGCCACCCTCGCGATGGCGGTCGACGAAACCGGGGCGCTCGCCGAAGACGCGGACTACGAGCTCAAACTGAACAGCTACGACCTCGGCGTCGACATCGAGTTGGCCGATGCGCTGGAGCGGATCCGGTTCGAACAACCCGACGTGCGCGCGCTCGTGATTCGCAGCGCCCGCGACAACGTGTTCTGCTCCGGCGCGAACATCTACATGCTGCGCGATACGAGCCACGGACTGAAAGTGAACTTCTGCAAGTTCACGAACGAGACACGTCTCTACCTGGAAGAGCTCTCCGCCGAGAGTCGCATTCCAACCATCGCCGCACTGAACGGCACGGCATCGGGGGGAGGCTACGAACTCGCCCTAGCGTGCGACAAGATTCTGTTGCAAGACGATGGGAACAGCGCCGTCAGTCTCCCGGAAGTTCCGCTGCTCGGTGTGCTCCCTGGAACGGGAGGGCTTACGCGCTTGGTGGACAAGCGAAAGGTCCGGCGCGATCGCGCCGACTTCTTCTCCACTACCGCGGAAGGAGTACGCGGTAAACGCGCCGTCGCCTGGGGGCTCGTCGACGCGGCGGCTCCGAAGAGCCGCTTTGAAGACGCGCTGGAAGAAATCGTCGGCAACCTGGTTGCGGGCATCCCGGAACGCGATGAGCCCGGTATCGAGCTGACGCCCCTCAACCCGACGCGCGGCGAAGGCGAGACGCGTTACCGCCACGTGAGTATTCGCCTGCGCGAGGGAGGCCGCGTCGCGGACCTCTGCGTTGAGGGTCCCGCCGAACCTCCGCCGAACCGGGTGGAGGACCTGCGCGCCATCGGCGCTGATGCGTGGTCGCTGCGCGCGTTCCGCGAATTGGATGACGCGGTTCTCGACCTGCGTCTGAACCATTCCGAGGTCGGTGTCGTCGTCCTGTCGACGCGGGGAGATCTCGATCGGGTGCGCTTGTGGGATGAAGCGCTGGCGAAATTCGCGCAAGACGATTGGTTCGCGCGCGAGATCCTTCTCCACGCGCGCCGCGTGCTGAAGCGCGTCGATCAAAGCGCGCGCACGGTGTTCGCCTTGATCGAGCCCGGCTCTTGCTTTGCCGGATCTCTGTTCGAGCTGGCGCTCGCCGCGGACCGGAGCTTCATGCTCGACGAAGCTGACGGCCCACAGATCGCTCTGTCGCCGCTGTCCTTCGGTCCCCTGCCGATGGCGAATGGTCTGTCGCGTCTCGAGACGCGCTTTCTCGGAGAACCCGAACGCCTCGAGAAGCTTCGCGAGTCGACCGGGCCCCGGGGCGCCGCGGAAGCCCTCGACGCCGGGCTCGTCACCTTCGCACCCGACGACATCGACTGGGCGGACGAGGTGCGACTCGCGGTCGAAGAGCGCGCGTCCTTCTCGCCCGATGCCCTCACCGGTCTCGAAGCGAACCTGCGCTTTGCCGGACCCGAGACGATGGAAACCAAGATTTTCGGCCGCCTCAGCGCATGGCAGAATTGGATTTTCCAGCGCCCCAACGCGGTGGGCGAAGCCGGTGCACTGTCGCGCTACGGCTCCACCCAGCGACCCGAATTTGACACGCGGCGGACCTAGAAGTCGCGGAGGAACGTTACGCCATGACCGCAGTCGAACTGAACGAGAAGATTCCCAACAACGTCGCGCTCTCCGAGGACCGACGGTTGCAGCGCGCCCTCGAGGCGTGGCAACCGAAGTTCCTCGACTGGTGGCGAGAGATGGGGCCGATGGGGTTCCTCGACAACGACGTGTACCTCCGAACAGCCATCAGCACCGAACCCGGAGGTTGGGCCAACTTCGACTACGTCAAGATGCCCGACTATCGCTGGGGCATCTTCCTCGCCGATGCCGAGCCCGATCGCCGCATCGGCTTCGGAGACGAGCTCGGGAAGCCGGTGTGGCAAGAAGTGCCCGGTGAGCACCGGGGAACGCTGCGGCGGCTCATCGTCACCCAGGGAGACACCGAGCCCGCGAGCGTCGAGCAACAGCGAAGGCTCGGGCAGACTTGTCCGAGCCTCTACGACCTGCGCAACCTGTTCCAAGTGAACGTCGAGGAGGGGCGGCACCTCTGGGCCATGGTCTACCTCCTCCACACGTATTTCGGCCGCGATGGACGCGAAGAAGCGGAAACCTTGGTCGAGCGACGCAGCGGCGACATCGACAACCCGAGAATCCTGGGCGCCTTCAACGCGCCGATCGACGACTGGCTTTCCTTCTTCATGTTCACCTACTTCACAGACCGCGACGGGAAGTACCAGCTGCTGGCGCTCGCCGAGAGCGCTTTCGACCCGCTGTCGAGAACGACTCGTTTCATGCTGACCGAAGAAGCGCACCATATGTTTGTGGGAGAAACCGGGGTCCAGCGCATTGTCGAACGGACGGCTGAAGTCCTGCAGGAGAATCCCGATGCCGACCTCCACGCGATGGGTTGTCTCGATCTGCCTCTTCTGCAGCGCTACATGAACTTCTGGTATTCGATCTCGCTCGACTTGTTCGGTGGCGAGGTGTCGAGCAATGCCGCCGCGTATTTCGCGTCGGGTATCAAGGGACGCGCCTACGAAGAGCGCTTTGAGGATCACGTCGCGCTCGACGCGACGCACCGAATCGCTGTGCCCGAAGGCGGGGGCCTTGTCGACCGAGATGTCCCCTTGCGCAACGCGATGAACGAAGTCTTGCGCGACGCCTATGCCGAGGATTCCGCACGCGGCGTCGCGAAGTGGAACCGCGTTCTCGAGCGAAACGGAATCGACTATCGGTTCACGCTCCCCTCGACGCGCTTCAATCGCAAACAGGGCCTCTACGCGGACTTCTTTTTCACGCCGGAAGGCGAACCCACGAGTGAAGAAGCCTGGCAAGCCCAGCGCGACGCGTGGTTGCCCACGGAATCGGACTACGCGTACGTTCGAAGCATCATGCAGAAGCCGGTGACAGAGCCGGGGCAAATGGCGAACTGGATCGCTCCTCCGAAGAGTGGCATCAAAGGACGGCCGGTCGACTACGAGTACGTGCGGTTCGAGTAAGACGGAGGAAACGGCCATCGAGCTACACCACCGATCGGGCCAGGTGGCATCCGAGCACCTCGACGCCGCGGTCGAGCTATTCACCGAGATTCTCGATCTCAAGGAGATCTTTCGTCTCCCCGGCACCTCCTTTCTTCAGGCCGAGACGGGTTCCGTCGCCATCCAGCTGATCGCAAGACCGGCCCTACGCGCTCAGGAGAAGAAGCAGCTGTCGCATGTGGGATTCGTCTCGGACAACCCCGAGCGGGACCGCGAACGCATTCGCGAGTTTCTCGCGTCGCGGGGCTTCGTAACCACCCTCGGCCAGTGGTCTCCGCGGGAGCTCTGGGTCGACGCGCCGGAGATCTTCTACGACTTCGTCATTGAGGTGTTTGACCGCACGCTTCTGGAAGAAGTGATGCGCTCGGCCACGTAGCACGACGCGCTCAACCCGCTTCTACGGTGATCGGGAGTGCGCTGAACGCCGCGGTCCCCGTGAGCGGATCGATCCGCTGATCGTCGTTTAGCGCATTCACGTTGGCTCCGGGCTGGAGCGACTCCGCTACCGAAAGGCGAGCGCCTCGTCCGTCGTGCCCGAATCCGTGGGGAAGGCTCACCACGCCGGGCATCATCTCATCGCTGATCTCGAGCGGCGCTTTGACCCGCCCTACCCTTGAAGCCACCCATACGTCTTTCCCGGCCTCGAGACCCAAACGCTGCGCGTCGATCGGATTCATGTAGAGGGTGCAGCGCGCCTTGCCCTTCGCGAACGCGGGAAGGTTATGGAACCACGAGTTGTTCGAACGCATTTGTCGTCGTCCGACCATGACGAGCGGGGGTCGCGACTCGGCGAGCTTCTCGTGAAGACGCGGGAGGTCGGCGAGCATGGCGTCGGGAGCGAGATCGATCTTTGCATCGCCCGTGGCGAGCCGCTCCGGAAGCGCTGTCGTGAGCGGCCCGAGATCGATCCCGTGCGGTGACTGACGTAGCTTCGCGAGCGACATGTCCTCGGTCGCGGCATGCGGACCACTGCGGAGCATCAGATCGAGGAGCTGCTGCGGCAAGCTCTCGTCGCTGGAAACCGAGTTCGGGTCAACTCGACGGCTCTTCGCCATGCCCGCGAGAAGCTCGGTTTCGAGTTGCGCGACAGATTCACCGCGGAGTCGCGACGCGAGTTCAAGGGAGACCTGCCAGGGATGAAGAAGCCCGGGTTCGGGATCGAGGACCGGCGGGCAGTACTTGGCGAAGTTCCGGACGGCCTGGGCGTGAAAGGCGAGTCCGTAGTTCTCGCGCACGAGGCCTGTTGTCGTGGGCAAAACGACGTCTGCGTGCCGAGTCGTCTCGTTCAGGTAGAGATCGATCGAGACCATAAACTCGAGATCGCGCAAGGCTTCGTCGAGGCGTGTCGCGTTGGGCGTAGAGAGCACGGGATTACCCGCGATAGTCAGCAAACCGCGCACTTGCTCTGGCCCCGGCGTATCGATTTCCTCGGCGAGAGCCGCCACCGGAAGCTCGCCGGCGAACTCCGGCAACCCGCGCACGCGGCTAGTCCAGCGGCCTAAAGGCACGGGGCGCGAGGAAACGCGGTTCGAATCGTGGGCCGTGAGCGGGAACATGGCGCCACCCGCTTCGTCGAGGTTGCCTGTCACGGCGTTGAGCGCGTCGACGAGCCAGCTGGCCAAGCTGCCGAACGATTGTGTTGTGGTGCCCATCCTTCCGTAGCAAACCGCGCGTCGCGCCCCGGCGAACTGCCGGGCGATGTCCCGAATCGTCGCTGGGGCGATTCCCGTGACGGCTTCGACGCTCTCCGGTGCGAAGGAGCGAGCGGCTTCCTCGAGCGCTTCGATTCCGCGCAGAGAACCGGCGAGTCGTCCCGGTGCGGCGAGCCCCTCATCGAAAACGGTGTGGAGGGCGGCGAGCAGGAAAAACGCGTCGCCGTCGGGTCGCAGGAAATGATGCTCGTCCGCTACCGCGGCGGTTTCGCTGCGGCGTGGATCGAGGACGACGAGTCGTCCGCCGCGTTCGCGCAGTGCGCGAAGCCGGCCGGGGAAGTCCGGTGCCGTCATCAAGCTCCCGTTCGACACGAGAGGGTTGGCACCGAGCACCAAGAAGAAGTCGGTGCGGTCGATGTCAGGAACCGCCAGCATCGAGGGACTTCCGAACATGAGACCCGAGCTCAGCATCTTGGGGAGTTGATCCACGCTCGTGGCGGAGAAGCGCCACTTCGTTCCCAACGCGCGCTGCAGGGTAGGGTTGACCAGCATCGAGGCATAGTCGTGGATGTTGGGGTTTCCCAAGTAGGTCGCGACAGCGTTCGCGCCGTGGGTGACGCGCACGCGGAGAAGTCCCTCCGCTGCGCGGTCGAGGGCCTCCTCCATCGAGACCTCTCGGAACTCACCATCGATCTTCACCAACGGACGGCGGAGACGGTCCGGATCCTCATCGAGCCCCTTGAGGGCGTAGGCCTTGGGGCAGATGTAGCCCCGGCTCAGCGGGTCGTTCGCGTCGCCGCGAACGGTGATGACACGCCGTGCCGATCGATCGACCTCGACGGCGATTCCGCAGTGCGCTTCGCAAAACGAACAACTTCGATGGACGATTTCCGTGGTCATAGTCGGCCCCTTCAAGCTCCGGCCCCGTTCCAATGCGCGGCAGATCGTCGCTTCATCATCGCGCGGAAGTCCCGAGTCGTGTCGGGGAGAAGCTCACCGGTACCCCAGTCGACGATGACACCGTACTGGCGCACCAGATCGAACTCGTCGAGTTCGCCGCGGCGAAAACGCCCGGCGACCGCCTCGGGATCCTCATCGAGCCAGCCCGAACGCGCGCCGGCGATCCGCTGACGCTCCTCGCGGGTCGCGTCTTCGTCCACGTCGTATTCGGCGAGGTCTTCGTCGATGGTGCGGATCACAACGCCGTAGTCCTTGCGCGCGCGATCGATCGAGACGTAACCGTCGGCGACGTCGTCACAAACGCGCGCAGGATCTCGAAGCAGAGGATCGCCGTAGCCTCCGCCGCCGGCGGTTCCGCGTCGGAACCGGTCGCCCTGCCCGACAGGCACGTCGGAGAACACCGCTCCGAGGAACTTGTCCTCTCCGTTCCGCTCGAGCCATAGTCCGTGCGGGCGCGCGGGGAGCCCCCCCTCGATCCCCCAGACCACCGAGCGCTCCCGGTCGCAGAAATACGAGATCACCGTCCCGTCGGACTCGAGAAGCGTGCTGTCCTTGTCGGCGCCGACACCGCCCCGGTAGCGGCCCGGACCCGCGCTGTCCGTCACGATCTCGAAGCGGTCCGTCCGGATCGGACACAGGCGTTCTTGACCTTCGACCGGTTGAATCATCAGGCCGACACCGAAACACGAGGCCGTGACACTGTGACCGTCTCGGCCGTTACGGCCACCCCACCCTCCCGAGAGCCAGTCGTAGAGCATGAAATACGGCTTGCCATCGGTGCGCTGATCGAACCCGCCTGTCTGCAGATATTCGAGATTGAACGCACAAGCCATGGCGCGCTCCGGCATGATTCCCGACCACAGCTCGAACGCGCAGTTCATGATCTTCTCGAAGACCATCACGAAGCCCGTGACGGCTACGGGCCACCGGGCGCTCACGATGCTGTCTTCGGGCGCCACGACATCCACGACGCGGTAGAAGCCGGAGTTGAGCGGCACATCCGGAAAGAACGTCTTGATCCCCGAGATGACGGCGGCGTAGGTCGCGCCAAAGGCGGAGTTGTAGAGACAGTTGATCGTCGGCGAGGAACCCTCGAAATCGACGACCACCTGATCACCGCGAATGGTCATCTTCAGACGGATCGGGATCATGCCCTCTTCGGCCGTCGGATCCTGATCGACGTAATCGATCGTCTCCCAGCTGCCGTCGGGAATTTCGGAGATGCGCTGACGCACCACGCGCTCGACGTAATCCTGCACCTCCGCCATCGCAGCGACGACGACGTCGCGCCCGTACTTGTCGACCAGGCGCAGGATCTCCCGCTCGGCGAGACGACAAGCTTCGGTCTGGGCCTCCATGTCGCCGAGAATCGCATCGGGATCGCGGGTGTTCTTCGCGATGAGCTTCGCCACGTCGGGGCGGCGTTCTCCCTTTCCCCAGATCCGTACCGGGGGAATACGGATGCCCTCCTTGAACATGTCCTTCGCCGTGACGTCGAACGATCCCGGGACACTGCCGCCCATGTCGGCCCAATGACCGTTGGCCTGTGTCCAGGCGATGAGTTCGCCTTCTGAGAAGACCGGCAACACGACGCGCGTATCGCTGAAGTGTGTACCTCCGACGTAGGGGTCGTTCACGAGGAACACATCGCCGGGATGGATATCGCCCGCAAACTCCTCGATGACCGCCTTGCAGGTGTAGTGGAGCGTTCCCACGTGGGCGGCGAGGTCCTGATTGCCCTGTGCAACGGTGTTTCCCTCGGCGTCGCACAATGCGTTCGAGAAGTCGCGGTTGTAGACGACGAAGGAGTAGCAAGTTCGTCGCACCTGCTCGGCCATCTCGTCGACGACCGTGACAAAGGCGTTGCGAAGGACTTCGAACGTGACCGGGTCGAGGCCGTCGGCATGGTTCGCGTTCATCATGCACCCCCTACGTGGAGTCGAAGGTTTCCGTAGGTATCCACTTCTGCCCGGGCGTCGGGTGGCACCACCGTCGTCGTGTCGAGCTGCTCGATCACGGCGGGCCCTTCGATGAGCGAGCCTACCGTGAGCTCGGGACGCCAGAAGATCGGCGTCTCGAGCGCACCCTCTGCGTTGTCGAAGTGCACGGGACGTTTGGTGCGCGGCGCGACGGCGCGGTGAATTGCGTCTCCGCGCGCGAGCTCCGCTTTCGGCGTCGTCCCGATTGCCGTGAGGTTCAGTCTGAAGATCTCGATGGCTGCATCGTCACGCCGGAAGTTGTATTCGCGCTGGTGCGCCGCGCCGAAATCCTCCACCGCGGCACCGATCGAGCTGAGCGGAGACGATACGGGCACGGCGATCGACCGCCACTGTCCCAAGTAGCGCATGTCGATCGAGCGTTGGAGAACAACGCGCTCGGGTGCAACCCCCTCGTGATCGAGTCGCTCTCGCGCTTCTCGCTCGAGCCCCGCGAAGGCCGACTCCAGTGCGTCGGCGTCGGCTTCGTCCGTTCCGACGAGGTAGGTCAGCGCCAGGTCGTGTCGAATGTCGACGAGGAGGCATCCGAGGGCTGAGGTCACCCCCGGATAAGGAGGCACGATCACCGTCGGGATCGCGAGCTCTCGCGCCAGGTCGGCACCGTGTAGAGCCCCGGCGCCGCCGAACGCCAAGAGCGCGAAGTCGCGCGGATCGTGGCCTCGCATGATCGAGACCAGACGGACGGCATCGGCCATGTTGGCGTTAGATACACGCAAGATGGCACGCGCTGCCTCGTAGGGATCGAGGCCCAGCGGCTGCGCGATTTGCTCGCGAATGGTGCGCTCGGCCGCCTCTCGGTCGAGGACGAGGTCACCGCCGACGAGCTCGGTCCCCAAGCGCCCGAGCAACAAGTTCGCGTCGGTGTTGGTGGGCAACTCTCCGCCACGCCGGTAGCACGCCGGTCCAGGTTGCGAACCTGCGGATTGCGGACCACTGCGCAACGACCCTGCCTCATCAATTCCAGGCGATCGAGCCGCCACCGGCGCCGATCGTCTTAACGTCGATGCTCGGAAAGCAGATCGGCGAGCCGTACTCGATGTACCAATCGCGCGTGATCGTCGACTCGCGGTCCAGCACGATCGACACGTCGCAGCTCGTGCCGCCCATATCGAGACCGATGGTGTTGTCGAAACCGCAGAGATTGCCGATGTGTCGACTCGCGATCGCTCCGGCGGCGATTCCCGAACCGGCGAGGCGACCGGCGTGCTCCTCGGCGGTTTGCGGCGTCATCACGCCGCCTCCGCTGTGGAGGAGCAACAAGTCGCTCTGGTAGCCGCGATCCTTGAGCGCTTCGTTGAAGCGCAACGCGTATTCGCCCACCACGGGCCGGAGTGCGGCATTCACCAACGTCGTGGAAAAGCGCTCGTGCTCGAAGATCTCGGGCAGCACCTCGGAAGAAGTCGAAATCGTGACCCCGGGTAGCTCCTCCTCCAGGATGGCCTTCATTTGCTTCTCGTTCTCGGGGTTCGCGAAGGCGTTGATGAAGCACACGGCGACGGTCTCGATTCCGCGTTTGCGGAGAATGCGGGCCACCTCACGCGCACCCGTCTCGTCAAGCGGCGTTACGATCTTTCCGAACGTGTCGACACGCTCGTTCACCGTGAGCCGATCTCGGCGTCGCACGTAGGGCGCCGGATTGTCCTGGTACGCGTCCCACAAGTCTTCTTTCGTCGAACGAGCGATCTCGATCACATCGCGGAAGCCGCTCGTGACGACCATCGCCGTGCGCGGGAGACGGCGCGTAATGAGCGCGTTGGTCGCCACCGTAGTCCCGTGAGAAAAAAGGGTGACCTCGGCAAGCGAGACCCCGGCTTTCTCGAGCGATTCGAGCGCCCCCTCAATCGGGTCATCGGGCGTACTCGGCACTTTTCCGATGCGGATCTCGCCGGTCCGCTCATCGAGGATGCATAAGTCAGTGAAGGTTCCGCCGATATCGACGGCGACACGGAGATGCGTCACAGGGATCCTCCTCGGACGGGGACTGAGCGAAGTGGCCAGGATATCTGGTTGTTCGTACCGGTAGCAACGCGTACTCTCGAGCCATGAATGCGAGCTTCGAGCTGGTCGAAGGAGCGTTCGGCCTGCGCCTCGGGGACGGCGACCTCGACGCCGTCCGCAGGCTCCTACTCGATCACATTGGGGTGGCCGCCCGGGGCGCGGAACGCCCGAGCGCGCGGGCGGCTCAAGAACTTGCGCGAGCCGCCCCTTCTACAGGCCCTTCCCTTCCCATCATCGGATCAAGACAACAGGCGGGAGCGCTCGCGGCTTGCTTCGCGAACGCGGTGGCCGGCCATTCGATCGAATACGACGACGTTCACAACAGCTCCTCGACGCACCCCGGAGTCGTGGTGTTTCCGGCGAGCTTGGCAGCGCAGTCCTTTGCAGACTGTGACGAAGACACCTTCCTCCAAGCCGTGCTGGTCGGCTACGAGGTGATGTGCCGCGTCGGTCGCGCCGCCCGTCCGAGCGTTCAGTACGAGCGCCACTTCCATCCCACAGGAACCTGCGGCGGCCTTGGGGCAGCGGCGGCCGCTTCGCGATTGCTCGGTCTGTCCATACCCGAAACGGTCTCGGCGCTCGGCCTCGCGGCCACGGTTGCGGGAGGCGGTATGCGCTTCGCCGCGGATGGTTCCTCGACCAAGCACTTGAATCCCGCCGCGGCGGCGCGCGCCGGGGTCGAGGCGGCGCTTCTCGCGCGGGCGGGGGCCTTTGGCGGGGAGGATCCCGTCGCCGGCGCCCGCGGTTTCCTCGAGACCTATTCCGATCGCGTCGACGCGGATCGCCTACTGAACGGGTTGGGTGCGGGTCCTTCCGAGCTTTCGACGACGAGCGTGAAGGCGCACACCTGCTGCCGCTACAACCAGGGGCCCATCGATTGCCTGCTCGAGATCCGCAACCGCGAGCGTCTCAGGGCGGGCGACGTCGCGCAGGTGCGGCTCGGCCTGATGAGTGCAGCCGTCGACATCGTGGCGCGCCCGGAATCGCAAAAGCGGAATCCGCAGACCGTCGTCGACGCGCAGTTCAGTTTGCCCTTCGGCGCGGCCGTCGCTCTAGCCGACGGGTGCGCCGGTCTCGCCCAGCACGATGTCGATCGCCTTGGGGATCCCCAGCTGAAAGACCTGATGGAAAGAGTCGAGTGTGTCGTCGATCCCGAACTCGATCGGACCTACCCGGAGCAATGGGCTGCTTGGGCGCGAGTGACGACAAAGGCCGGCGAAACCTTCGGGGCAAGCACGGATTACCCCAAAGGCGACCCGGAGAACCCGCTCGATCGGGACGAGTTGCACGCAAAGTTCCGCGCTCTGACGGAGGGGATCTTCAGCGAGAAGCGCCGCGCGGAGATCTTCGCGTGTGTGGAACGCCTCCCCCATCCCGGCTCCCTGAAAGCCCTCCTCGAGCGACTTCAAACGGACGTTTGAGCGTGCGATCCTCGTAGGGGCTGGATGGGCCGCAGCGCTGAAGAAGGAAATGATGGCTGCTCCCGACCGCTCTCTTCCCCAAGGCTTCTGAATGGCCGGCAATTGGGCGAGATGACGCCGCGGAGGAGCTCATTCTCAAGTTGATGCGCACCTCCGCGGAGGTGATCCTGGTCCTCTCACCAGATCTGGCCAACAGCGCCGAACCGGTCCGTCTGTCAGATGCGTCTCGACATGCCACCTGCCCAAACCGCGGCGCAGCCCTCGCGTGTGACGCAGGCTCCCGAGAAAACTACGTAAGAATCGGCGCCGCCGCCGCGTCTCACGCATGAACCCAGGGGCCGCAGCCCCGCAAGTTGGAGTGATGATCATGAAACGCACCCTCTGCCTGGTCACGCTTACGGTTGCGCTTGTGGCGCTCCCGTTCGCGAGCATCGCCGCATTCGAGTACAGCACACCGGGAGTCTCGGGCTATGACCTCGTCTCGTTTCACACGGGCGAAAAGCCCCAGCGCGGAAACGGCAATCACAAGGCGACCCACGACGGCGTCGACTACCTGTTCGTGAACGAGGCCAACAAGAAAACCTTCGAGCGGAATCCCGAGCGGTACCTGCCGGCTTACGGAGGCTACTGCGCCTACGGCGTTTCCGTGAAGAAGAAGTTCGTCGGCGATCCCGACGTCTGGCGAATCGTCGACGGGCGCCTGTACCTGAATCTCGACACGAAGATTCAGAACACGTGGTCCAAGGACATCAAGGGCAATATCCGCAAGTCCGAGGCCAACTGGCCGAAGATCGAGCATGCGGATCCGGCCGCACTGTAGTCGGCCGCGGGAGCGGGGCCATCCCTCCGGCCCTGCTCCCCCTGCTTCCCCGACAAACGCGACCTACGCTGCCCCGGTGACCCGGGAGCCCGATAGCAACGAAGCTTGGCTCGACGCCTTGCGAAGCGACGGACACGAGCAGTCCGTCGCACTCGAGGCTCTTCGACGTCGATTGCTCCGTGTCTTGCCCGCCGGGCTCGGGAATCACGGGCAACTCCCCCCGCCTATCTTGGAAGACATCGTGCAAGAATCACTGCTTCGCATTGTCGATCGGCTCGAAACGTTTCAGGGGCGCAGTCGCTTTACAACCTGGGCAACCAGCATCGCGATCCGCGTCGGACTCACTGAATTACGCATGCGCCAATGGCGCGACGTGTCCCTGGACCAGATGACCGCGGGGACCACCCTGCCGAAGGCGCTCTCCCGGGGTCCGCAAAGCCCCGACGCAGAAGCTGAGCAGCGGCGGATCCTCGCATCGCTGGGACAAGCGATCGAGAGCGCCCTCACCGAGCGACAGCGCACCGCTCTCGTGGCCGAGATCCGCGGCATGCCCCAAGAGGAGATCGGCCGTCGCCTCGGGATGAAGCGCAACGCGGTCTATAAGCTTGCCCACGATGCTCGCAAGAAGCTCCGGCGCACACTCGAGGCGGAAGGGATCTCGCCAGATGTCCTGCGGCATGCTTTTGACGGGGGGAGCGACTAGATGGCTTTATCCGATCGGGAGATCCGGACGCTGGTTTCCGCTGTCGCGAAAACGCGCGACCAGGAGATCGACTGCGACGCCTGCCTGCGCGACATGTCGGAATTCGCCGAAGCGAACCTCGTCGGCAGCAGCTTGACGGAAGCGCTCCGATTGGTGCGCGATCACATCGAGACCTGCCCCGAATGCGAGGAAGAATACCGGGCGCTGCTCGTGGCCATGCGGGGGTGCTGACGCTCCCACCCGGCCCTCCGCGGCTCCGCTCACCAACTGGCGCGGGCCACCGCAACGGATCTGAGCTACGCACCCCCCGAGGAGGTGCGTGCGATGACCCCTGCGCTGGAAGGTCTGCGCATCATCGAAGGCTCCGCCTTCGTGGCGGCTCCCCTGGGCGGTATGACCCTCGCCCAGTTGGGCGCCGACGTGATCCGCTTCGACGCCATCGGCGGTGGCCTCGACTATCACCGCTGGCCGGTGACGCGTGAAGACGTGAGCCTCTTCTGGGCCGGGTTGAACAAGGGCAAACGATCGATCCAGGTCGATTTGCGCAGCCCGGAAGGGAGGGAGCTCGTCGTCGGAATCATCACGGCACCGGGTCCCGAGGCGGGAATCTTCTTCTCGAACTTCCCCGAGAGCGGGTGGCTCTCCGACGACATCCTAAGAGGCCGCCGCGAAGATCTCATCTACGTGAACATCATCGGCAACCCAGACGGCTCGACCGCGGTCGACTACACCGTGAATCCTTCGTCGGGCTTTGCGATGGCGACGGGACCGAGCGGCTCGCGTATGCCGACCAACCACGTGCTCCCCGCCTGGGACACCGCGACGGGCCTCACCGCGGCGATCGGCCTGCTCGCCGCCGAGCGACACCGCGCGCGAACCGGTGACGGGCAGCTCGTGCGCCTCTCCCTCAGCGATGTCGCTTTCGCGATGGTTGCGAACCTCGGCTACTTGGCGCAGGCGCAGCTCACCCGCGAAGACCGTGTTCCCGTCGGCAACGATCTGTACGGCGCCTTCGGACGCGACTTCCCCACCGAAGACGGGCGGCGGGTCATGGTGGTCGCCATCAGCTACCGGCAGTGGACGAGTCTCGCGAAAGCGACGCAGATCGACGACCACCTTCCGGCCATCGAAAAGGCGCTGGGTGTCGACCTTCGCAAGGAGGGCGATCGCTTCCGAGCGCGCGACGCCATTGCCGCCTTCATCGCGCCTTTCATCGCACGTCACACGCTCGAAGAGCTGCGGGCGATCTTCGACGAACACGCCGTCTGTTGGGGGCCCTACCAGACCTTCCGAGAGCTCGTGGAGCACGATCCGCGCTGCTCCACGGCGAATCCGATGTTCGCGATGGTGGATCAACCCGGCGTCGGCCGAATTCTCGTGCCTCGCACGCCTCTGGCGTTCGAAGGGATGGAGCGACGGCCGCCGAAACCCGCACCGAAGCTCGGCGAGCACACGGACGAGATCCTCGAGGAGGTGCTGGGTCTTACGACACGCGAGATCGGCGCGCTCCACGACACCGGCGTTGTCGCGGGTGGTGCGCCCTAAGGCCCGGGTTCCTGCGATCCGGCGGTCGGCCGCGCCACGACGCGCCAGATCAGCTCGTTGGTGTCGTCGGCGACGTACAACGCGCCTTTCGGCCCGAGTGCGAGTCCGGTCATCCTGAACTGGGTCTCGCTAGCGGCGCCGATGGCGAAGGTCTCGAAGCGCGACGGCGCGCCCGAGGAATCGAAGCTGACAAACACGATCCGGTAACCTTCCTGGGGTCGCGGTGCCCGGTTCCAAGAGCCTCGAAACGCGACGAAGAGCCCCCCGCGGTAGCGCGAAGGGAAGGCTTCGGCGGAATAAAAGGTCATTGCCATCGGCGCCCAGTGCGCGGGGAACGCCAGCGCAGGCGCTTCG
The DNA here is from genome assembly GCA_965223705.1 of Myxococcota bacterium. GTDB lineage: Bacteria > Myxococcota_A > UBA9160 > UBA9160 > UBA6930 > UBA6930. The sequence continues at coordinate 3,483,932 of OZ245015.1, forward strand.
GCGTCGCCGCACCGACCGACCTTCTCGCCGTCACCGCCGTATTCCGGGGCCAGCACCTTGCGGCCCTCGATGCCGTCGAAATAGCAGTAGGGCCACCCGAAATCGCCACCGCGCGTGAGACGCACGAGCTCCTCTGCCGGTAGCTCCGCGTTGGCTTGCGCGGAAAAGCCCCAAAGTGACGCGAGCTGATCCCGTCCGTTGACTGCGCCCCAAAGCGACCCGTCAGCAGGTCGCACCGCCATGGCGAGGGTATGCCGCAGGCCGAGCGCGAAGCGTCCCGACGCGTTGTGTCGCTGTCCCGGCCGGTCCGCGGCGTACTTCCAGATACCGGCCTGCAAATCGCGCTGCGGACAGGGATCGAGTCCGGGCGAACCCGGTGTTCGCGAGCTCTTCTGGCAGGCGTTCGAAGGAGCGCCCACCGAGACGTAGAGCGCTCCGTCGGGACCGAGGACGATGGCCTTCTCGCGGTGGCTGCGCTGCTCGGGGAATCCGCTGACCACGACCTCACTCTTCGATCGCGGTGTCAGCTGCCCGGTTTTCCACGGCCACCGCAGCACCGCATCGTGCGCAGCGTAATAGAGGTGGTGCGTCGAGAGCGCGATCCCGTGGCCACTGCCGCGGCCGAAACGATGCCGCTCATCCGCTCGGCCGTCCCCCGTGGTGTCGCGCAGGGCCATGACACCACCCGAATGCCGACCGCGTGCTCGCAGCGCGGCAAACACGTCGCCGTTTTCTGCCACGGCGAGATTGCGGACGGGCCCCGTATCCGTCGCAAAGACCTTCGCGCAAAAACCGTCTGGGAGCTTGAGGCCTCCATCATCGGTATCGCACGGGCTGGCGTGGGCCACCTCTACCTGAGCGAACGCAGCGAGAAGGCACAAGCGCACAGCAGAGGCTAGTTTCGATAGGAGAGGAGATCGACGATGCGTCTCGGTTACCAAATTCCGAACTTCACTTACCCGGGCATTCCGCAGGATCGGATTTTCGAGACTGTGGTGGCACAGGCTCGCGCGGCGGAGCGCGCCGGTTTCGACCGCGTCTTCGTCATGGACCACTTCTACCAACTCCCCCGGCTAGGCGAGCCCGACGAGGCCATGTTCGAGTGTTATGCGCTCCTCGCGGCTCTGGCCCAACATACCTCGACGGTGCGCCTTTCTGCACTCGTCACGGGCAACACCTATCGCAACCCGGCGCTTCTGGCGAAAACGATCACGACCCTCGACCACGTATCGGGTGGCCGCGCCACACTCGGGATCGGTGCGGGATGGTTCGAGCAGGAACACGAAGCGCTGGGGTTTCGGTTCGGCACCTTTGCAGAGCGGTTTGAGAAGCTCGAGGAAGCGCTGCAGATCATCGTGCCGATGCTTCGCGGAGAACGCCCGAGCCTCGCCGGCAAACACTACGAAGTGACAGAAGCGATCAACCAGCCGGCTCCCGTTTCGCGCATCCCGGTCATGATCGGTGGCGGCGGAGAGAAGAAGACGCTCCGGATGGTCGCCCAGTACGCCGACGAGTCCAATCTCATCTGCGACAACGGCGACGTGCCGCGGAAACTCGACGTGCTCGCCGAGCACTGCGAACGACTGGGGCGGGACCGTTCCGAAATCGCCGTCACGAAGCTCGTGCTCGTCGTCGTGGCGCCCACAATGGAGGACGCACAAGCCGATATCGCCGAGACGGCTGCCGCCAAGGGCTGGTCTCCCAAGCAATTTGAGGAGCGTCTGCGGCTGCGTGACGATGTTGTGATCGGTGACCCAGATACCGTGGGAGAAGTGATGCAGCGGCTCGCGGGCTTCGGGCTCGATGGGGTGACCGCGGATCTACCCGCCAACGCGCACCGACCGGAGCGCATCGCGCTCCTCGGCGAAGTCGCTTCCAAGGCGTTTCCCGCCCGCAGCTAGGATGGAAACGGTATATTCGCGATAGGAGTTCACGCGATGTCCCTCAAAGAAAAACTCGATCAGATCCGGGCGGGAGCCGCCAAAATGATTCCCGCAGACAAGCTCGCGATCATGCACGAAGTAACCGCCGAGCAGCAGGCCAGCGGGCTTGCGGATCGCGCAATCGCCGTCGGTGCGACGCTTCCACCCTTCGAACTCGCGAACCAGCATGGTGACACGGTCCGAAGTGCCGAGCTTCTCGCAACCGGCCCGCTGGTCCTGACCATCTACCGGGGTGTTTGGTGACCCTACTGCAATGCGGAGCTGGAAGCTCTGCAGGCGGTGCTTGACCGGATCCGACAACTCGGTGCGAACTTGGTCGCCATTTCTCCTTCGACCCGAGAGAACGCTGCGGCCATCGCCGACAAGACGAACGTCGGTTTCGACATTCTCTGCGACCCCGGCAACCGGTACGCCGAGCAACTCGGGCTCGCCTTTGCACTTCCGGATCGGTTGCGCGAGGTGTACGACGGCTTCGGCATTAATCTTCCGAAGTTCAACGGCGATTCGAGTTGGACGCTGCCCGTGCCCGCTCGCTTTGTCGTCGACCGTGACGGGGTCGTCCGTTACTCGGAAGCCGATGCCGACTACACGGTACGCCCTGAGCCGGAAGAAACCGTCGCGGCATTGCAGGCCGTCGTCGGTTAGCTACTGGAACGCCACAGGAGGACAACATGCATTTTCTGGTTCGCGCCAAGATCAAGAAGCCCCGCGACGTCTCGAACAAAGAGTTCTACGGGGTTTGGCAGCGTGAGAGCGTCGCCGGACGCCAGCTCGCCGAGCAAGGGTTGCCGATCTACAAGGTGGCGGGAAAGTACGAAGTCGTCTTCATCATCGAGGTTGGTTCCGAATCAGAACTCGACGAAGCCTTCCACTCCCTGCCGATCTGGCAGGAGGGCTTCCAGGATATGGTCGAGCTCGAGGTCGAAGCACTTCGACCGTACGCCGAGTGGGGCAAGCAACTCGACAAGCTCGCGGCGGGCTAGCCCGAGAAAGCGGGTCAGACGATCCGCGAATTCTGGACGCCCCAGTAGCGGTCGCGAAGCAGGCGCTTGTAAAGCTTCCCGGTCGGAAGACGCGGCAGCTCCGCTTCGAAGTCGATCGAGCGGGGGCATTTGTACGAAGCCAGGTGTCCGCGGGCAAAGGCGATCAGTGCCTCCTCGAGTTCGGGTGAACCCGTCACCCCGTCGACCGGCTGAACGACCGCCTTCACTTCCTCTCCGAACTCCTCGTTCGGTACACCGAACACCGCGACGTCGACGACCTGGGGATGCGTGATCAGGATGTTCTCGATCTCGGCCGGGTAGATATTCACTCCGCCCGAAATGATCATGTAGGTCTTCCGGTCGGTCAGGTAGAGATAGCCGTCTTCGTCGAGGTAGCCGACGTCCCCGAGCGCGGACCAATTCGGATGTTCGGGGTGTTGGGCCTCCCGCGTCTTTTCCGGCGCGTTGTGGTACTCGAACGGCATCTGCGGCAGTTCGAAATACACGACGCCGGTCTCCCGCGGCGGGAGCTCCTTGCCTTCGTCATCGCAAATATGGAGCGTGCCGAAAACAGCCCGGCCAACGGATCCTTTGTGCTCGAGCCATTCCTCGGAGTTGAGGAAGGTCAGCCCATTGAACTCCGTCCCTCCGTAATACTCGGTGAGGATCGGGCCCCACCAATCGATCATGTCCTGCTTCACGCGCTCGGGACAAGGCGCCGCCGCATGGACGGCGTTGCGAAGGCTGCTGGTGTCGAAGCGCGCCCGCTCGGCCTCCGGGAGTTTCAGCATGCGAGAGAACATCGTCGGCACGAACTGGGCGTGTGTGCAGCGATGGCGCTCGATGGCGTCGAGGGAACGTGCCGCGTCGAACGACTCCATGACAACGACCGTGCCCCCGACGCTCTGGACAAACGTGGTAAAGGCCAATGGCGCCGAGTGATAGAGAGGAGCCGGAGAGAGGTAAACCGTGCTTTCGTCGAACGCGAAAAGCCCTCGAAAAAAATCTCGCGCCGGATCGGGGTCGTCGACACTCGCACCGGTGAGCGGGCGCAAGATGCCCTTGGGCCGTCCAGTCGTGCCCGAGCTGTAGAGCATCGTCGCGCCTCGAGGTCGCTCGGGCAGTGGCTCGGTCGGTAGGCCCGCGATGGCCTCCTCGAAGGACTCGAACCCGGGAGTAACCGCATCCACCATCAAGCGATGAGCGCAGTTGGGAACACCGGCAAGCATCTCGCCCGCCGCGTCAGCAAGCGCACTCGAGGTCACGACGACGTCGGCACCGCAATCGTCCACGATGTAGGCCGCCTCTTCACCTGTCAGATAGCGATTGACCGTCGTCAGGTAGAGCCCCGATCGAATCGCAGCCCAGTAGACCTCAAAGTATCGCGGGTGGTTTTCCATGAAGAGCGCGACGTGATCGCCGGGTCGCAACCCGCGCTGCCAGAAGAGCTGGGCCGTTTGATTCGCTCGGTCGTCGAGTTCTCTGTAGGTCGTGGTCGTGCCGCGACCCGCCATCACAACTGCCAGCTTGTCGGGTGAGCTCTGGGCGTAGGTTCCAGGGTGCATTTTTCCTCCCGGGCGGTGCCCCCGGGCTCAGCTCGGCCGAGGCAGCCCCACCCACTCGCGACTCCGATCATAGAGTGCTTCCGCGAGTTTGGCGTCGTGTGCGTGCGGGTTGGGGGAACGCATGGGCCATCCACCCGGGCGATCCTGTTTTTCCGGGTAGAGGATGCTGTGCTGGCTGAAGTAAGCGCCGCTGTGCTTCGGTGCTTCGTCGTCGAGCAGACAGTGGAGCGTGGTCTGGGCCCCTTCATCTGGTGAGATGATCGCGAGAAGGCCGCTAAACGGCCGCATCAAGACGTTCTGGACCCACGTCGGAGCCGTGTGTTGAATCAGGTTCGAGCGCACCCAACCGGGGTGAACGGAAAACGCGGAAACCCCCGTGCCCTCTAGACGTCGCGCCAGTTCGCTCGCGTGCAGAACATTCGCCAGCTTGGACTGACAATAGGCAGCCGTTTTGTCGTAGGGTCGCCGCTCGAAATGGGGATCTTCGAGATCGATCTCGCCCGCCTGCTTGCTCATCCCGACGTGCGCGACACTCGACACGCAGACGATGCGAGCGGGAGCGCTCGCGTTCAGACGATCCAGCAGGAGCTCCGTGAGAAGGAAATGCCCGAGGTGGTTCACGCCGAACTGCGTTTCGAACCCATCGGCCGTCTTGCCTTCCGGACAGGCCATGATACCCGCGTTGTTCACCAGCCCATCGAGCCGGTCGTATGGAGCGAGAAACTCGCTCGCGAATTTTCTCACGGACGCGAGATCGCCGAGATCGAGTGCCATCACCGAAATCGATCCTCGAAGCTCGCCCAAGTCCTTGATCGCTTCCTCCCCAGAGGCGACGCGCCTACATCCGGAAACGACGGTCGCCCCCTGACGAGCGAGCTGAGCGGCCGTAGCGAGGCCTACCCCCGAATTGGCTCCGGTGACCACGTAGACTCGACCCGTGAGATCTTTCTCGAGCAATGCAGGGTCACAAGTGCGTGTCGTTAGCATGGACGACTCCCCGGCGTTCGCGGTTGCTGAGGGATATCGCGAGGCCCTACGGGTTGGTCACGTTAAGATAAGCTGGTTCGCCAGTTTTTTGCGAGGCCCAGCATGACCGATCTGTTCACGAACCCTCACCGCTTCGGCGATCTCGACGGCTGGCGCCGGGCCGCCCTCGATCTTCACGCGAGGGGCCCGATTCATCGGGTCGAAGAAGACGGCTTCGTGCCGTTCTGGGCGGTCATCGATCTCGAGGAACTTCGTGAGGTCGAACGCCAGGCGGACCTCTTCACGAACCGACCCGAACCGGTGCTTGCCCGTACCGCGGATCGCGAAGCACAACTCGCGCAGGGTGGGCAGGTCAAGTCGCTGATCCACATGGACGACCCCGAGCACCGCAAGTATCGAAGCCTCACGAACGATTGGTTCAAGCCGGCGAGTATCCGGCGCATGGCGGACGACATCGATGCCTTGAGCGTCGAAGCTCTCGCGACGCTCGAACGATTCGGAGGCGAGTGCGACTTCGCCAAGGAGATCGCCCTGCCCTACCCGCTGCAGGTGATCTTGAAAATCCTCGGCTTGCCCGAAGAGGACTACGGGCGGATGTTGGTGCTGACGCAACAACTCTTCGGTGCCGACGACCCCGATCTTCAACGAGAGTCCTTGGGCCCCGAGAAGCTCGCCGACGTTATCGCCGATTTCTACCGTTACTTCGCCGCACTGACGAAGGAGCGCCGGGCGAATCCTACAGACGATCTCGCAACGCTGATCGCGAACGGGAAGATCGACGGCGAGGACATGCCCGAGCTCGAGCAGATGGGCTACTACCTGATCGTCGCGACGGCAGGGCACGACACGACGTCGAGCGCGATGGCCGGCGGGCTCCACGCGTTGGCAGAACATCCCGCGGAGCTCGAGAAGCTGCGTGCCGATCCCGAGCTGCTACCCAACGCCATCGAAGAGATCATCCGCTGGACAAGCCCCGTCCGGCATTTCCTCCGGACCGCCACCCGAGACACAGAAATCGCGGGACAACCGATCCGAGAAGGCGACCGCATCTACCTCTCCTACCTCGCTGCGAACCTCGACCCCAAGGTTTTCAAGGATCCGCTGCGCTTTGACGTCGCGCGGGACGACGCCGACCGCCAGATCGCGTTCGGCTACGGCGTTCACTTCTGTCTGGGGTCTCACTTGGCGCGCATGGAGCTGCGCTCGTTGTTCGGGCATCTCGTGCCGCGCCTCGCATCTCTAGAGGTCGCCGGACCGGCGCCCGCCTCCAAGACGCCGTTCGTCGGTGGCCTGAAGAGCCTGCCGATTCGATATCGGCTCGAAACGGCTTAGCGCCTGAGGACGCTCTAGGTCGCGTACTTCGAGAGAATTTCTGTGACCGCCGCAGGGGCCTCGATCTTGCCGGGGTGGTACCACGGAGTCAGCGTCCGCAGATAGCGTGGAACGACATTCGGCATCAGCGGAATGTACGGCGCGCGTGAGGGCGCACCCAACTCCGAGAGCAAGCACGTCGAGAACCGGTGGCCGCCCACGAGGTGCTCATAGGCTTCGAAGGTCACGGTCCGATGCTCGACCTCTTCCGCCAAGTGCCATTCGAAAAGCCGCCGAAAATCCGGGGTGCACGTCTCGGGCATGTCGACCGCGAAACAGGTGAGCGCCATGGCCGACGTCATTGCCTCGAACCCCTCGCCGTACCCAATATTGAGCCGAAGCGACTTCTCCGCGGTGAAGCGTTGGTAGTCGGCTTCCAGATCTTCTTCGGTACTCCCCCGGGATGATCTCGAGGCCCCGATTGTCGGCGAAGTCGAAGCGCAGCTTTCGGACCGTGATGTCGGCCATGTTTCGGACCTCTGTGACGGAGGTTAGCATCCGCGGCGAACGGCTCCGCTAGGGGTTGCTACCCTGTATGGAACGATCACAAAAGGCAGAGTGAGACAATGAGACCGGAAGAATGCGTCCTGTTCAGTGGTGCCGCCATCGGTGCCGAAGCTTGCTTCGGCGCCGCCGCCGAACGATTCGGCATCGAAGAGGTCAACTACACGTTCGAAGGACACAAGGACGCGCGGTCCCGCGGCCTCCGCGTTCTGACCCAAGCTGAGCTTCTGCAAGGCGACGTCAGTCTGCGCTATGTCAGCAACCTGATGCATCGCAAGTACCGCGATACGCCGCTGTTCAAGAAGGTTCTCCAGAGTATCTGGCACGAGATCAATAGCGGGCAGGAGATCTACGTCGTCGGAACGATTCTACAAGACGGCACCGTTCGCGGCGGCACGGGCTGGGGCGCAGAGTTCGCCAAACTCTGCAACAAGCCGCTCTTTGTCTTCGATCAGTCCAAGAACGCGTGGTTTCACTGGACGGAGCAAGACTGGGCGCCCGTCGAGTCGCCGCGGGTAGAGCACCCGCACTTCACCGGGACCGGCACCCGCTTCCTCGAAGCCAACGGCGAGAACGCCATCGCAGATCTCTTCGAAAGAAGCTTCGGCTAGGCCGGGTACCCGTCGGCTGTGTCCCATCTCGCTCTCTTCCCAACGCCGCTCGGCGACTGCGGTATCGCGTGGCGTGACAATGCGGTCGTCGCGACACAGCTGCCCGAAAAAACTTCTGCCGCGACGGCTGCGCGATTGGCGGCGCGAACCGGTGCTTCCGACGGGGAGCCCCCGCCCGAGATCGGACGCGCGATCGCGTCGATCACCGCGTTGCTCGAAGGGCAACAGGCCGACCTCACCGAGATCGCCTGCGACTTCCGCGGAGTGGACTCGTTCGCGGCCGAGGTCTACGCGGCCACGCGCTGCATTCCCGCCGGCGAGACGCGGACTTACGGTGCGATCGCTTTACAACTCGGCGGCAAGCAGCTGGCGCGAGACGTCGGCAGAGCCCTCGGTCGCAATCCTTTGCCCATCATTGTTCCGTGCCATCGCGTGGTGGGCGCGAACGACAAGCTCACGGGCTTTTCGGCGTACGGCGGCATCGAGACAAAACGGAAGATGCTCTCAATCGAAGGTGCGCCGATCGGCGGCGCGCAGGGGCAGCTCTTCGGTGATCTCTAGCGCCGGGATCGCGCCGTAGAACGCCGAACCGTTCGGGTCACGACCCACTTGTGCTTTCCGATCTGCCGCGAGCGCTTGAAGCCCAGACGCTCAAACGTCGACAGAGCGCCATTGAAGAGGAACGCGGGCGAGGCTTTCCGGCCCTCGATGTTCTCCGGGTAACCCTCGATCCGCCCGCCGCCGAGCTTCCTGATTTGATCGATTGCACCTTCGAGCGCGGCCGACGCCACACCTTTGCCCCGATACCCTTTGCCCGAGAAGAAGCACGTGATCCGCCAGTCGGGAAGCTTCGGATCGATCGACAGGTAGGCGCGCTGATTGTGAATTCGCGGAAGCTCTTCGGGCGAACCGAACTGGCACCAACCGACACAATCCTTGCCATCGAAAACAAGCGACGCATGAGCTCGCCCTTCTCGAACAAGGCACTGCTTCGCTTTGCGCTTGACCGCTGGGGCGTCGTCGTCCGCGCTTTCGCCCTTTCCGTGGTACCACATGCACCAGCACCCGCCCCAAACACCGTTGTTCGCGTCGACCAGACGCGCGAAGTCACGCCAGGTCTTCGCACTGAGTGGCTTGGTCGCGTATTGCGTCACGGGCGTTCCCGATCCATTTTGGGGCCCGGTCGGAAACGAACGGGTATTCGGGTCGGACCGCTGATGAAGTTCGACGCGAGCCACGCCACCTCTCCATCGAGCTCGATGTCGTGCATGCGGCGAAGGATCTCATCGAAGAGAGCATCGATTTCGATCCGCGCCACATGGGAACCGAGGCAGAAATGCGTGCCGTACCCGAACGCCACATGAGGGTTCGGGTCGCGGCCTAGATCGAGACGGCCGGCGCTGTCAAACGCACCGGGGTCGCGGTTCGCCGCACCGTAGTAGAGGACGACCTTGTCGCCGGCCTTGAGCTGCGTGTCGTGGAACACGACGTCTCGCGTCGCCGTCCTTCGCATGTACACCACAGGGCTTTGCCAGCGAAGCAGCTCCTCCCGTGCCGCCGGCCACGCCTCGGGTTCTCTTCGCAACCGATCGAGCTCACCGGGATTCTGCAGGAGCGTCAGCAGTGCACCCCCGACGAGATTCCTCGTGGTGTCGCCACCAGCGTCCACCAACAGCGCGAAGAACAGCTGAAACTCCGGATCGGTCAACTTCCTCCCGTCGACCTCGGCCGCGAGAAGTCGAGAAGCGAGATCCGAGCCAGGGTGCGATCGCTTCTCTTGAGCGACCCGGAGGCCGTAGTCGGTGAGCGCCTGCGCCGCTCTCATCTGGGCGCCTTCGGGAAGGGTCTCGGGCGCGGCGTGGACCTGCTCGGTGTACTCGTACAGCTTACGACCGTCCTCGAGCGGCAGCCCCATCAGCTCGGCGATCACGTAGGAAGGCAGCTCGCCCGCGACCTCGGACACGAATTCGCATTCGCCTCTTTCGATGACTTCGTCGACGATCTGCGTTGCGAGTTCGGCGATTCGCGGCCGCATACCTCGCGCGGGCTGCGGTTTGAAAGCGTCGCTGACGAGTTTGCGAAACGCTGTGTGTTTGGGCGGATCCATGGTCAGCATCATCTGGCCAGCACTCTCACTCAGCAGCGAACCGGGTTCGGGATCCGGAATGAGGATGCTCGGCTCCGAGGAGAAGTCGCCGGCGTTCCGACTGATGGCGCGCACGTCGTCGTACCGTGTGACGGCATAGAACCCGGCGCCGCCGGGCTCGTGGTGTCGGTAGAACGGTGCGTTCGCGCGAAGCCAATCGAACTGATCGTGGGGCTGCCCGCCGTCGAAGCTCGCCGGAGAGAGGAGGTCGATTTCCATGCGGGCTATCAAGCACCAAGGAGCACTCGGATGTCAATCGAAGCAGTAGCTGCGCGAAGTCGCCCAAAAGTGCCAAACTGTGGCGGTGAGCCAACCGGAGAATAGGAGACGCCCGATGCACTTGAGCCGCGATCGAATTCTGACGACCCACGTGGGCAGCCTACCCCGTCCACCGCGCCTCAGTGAGATCCTCCTCGCCAAGGAGTTCGGCGAAGCGTTCGACCCGGACGAGTATCAAGCTGAAACACGACGTTCCGTGCTCGCCGCGGTGAAGCGTCAACGCGAAATCGGCATCGACATCGTGAGTGACGGCGAGATGAGCAAGATCGGCTACGCCACGTACATCACCGACCGATGCACGGGTTTCTCGGGCGAAAGCCCACGCAACCCGCCGGCGGATCTCGCCCGATTCCCCGACTACATGAAGCGCTCCGTCGAAGAAGGGCAAGCGCCAAAGATCGCGCGTCGCATGTGCACGGGGGAGATCACCGTCCGCGATCGGACGGCCCTCCAAACCGACCTTCGGTTCTTTCGCGAAGCCCTCGATGAGATCGACGCGCCCTTTGCGTTCATGAACGCCGCGTCGCCGGGCGTCATCGCCGCCTTTCTCCCCAATCGCTACTACCCGAGCGAGGAGGCCTACCTCGAGGCGCTCTCAGCCGTGATGCGAGAAGAATACGAAGCGATTTCGAATTCGGGTTTCCTCTTGCAGATCGACTGCCCGGATCTCGCGATGGCGCGACACATCTGGTACAAGGAGCTGTCCGACGCGGACTTCGTCAAGCGGGCGGAAATGAACATCGACGTTCTGAACGCCGCCCTCGAGAACGTGCCCGCGGATCGCGCGCGGCTACACCTCTGCTGGGGAAACTACGAAGGCCCCCACGACTGCGACATCGATGTCGCGAAGATCGTCGACGTCGTCACGCGGGCGAAGCCGCAAGCCATCTCCTTCGAGGCGGCCAACCCCCGCCATGCGCACGAGTGGCGAAGCTGGAGCGAAGCTTCCATTCCGGACGACAAGGTCCTCATGCCCGGCGTGGTCGACTCGACGTCGAACTTTATCGAACACCCGGAATACGTCGCAGAACGGCTCGGCCGGTTCGCCGACATCGTCGGGCGCGAGCGCGTCATCGCGAGCACCGATTGCGGGTTCGGGACCTTCGCGACCTACGGACGCGTCGACGCCGACATCTCCTACGCAAAGCTCGAGACGCTCGCCGCCGGTGCTGCGATCGCGAGCGATCGGCTCTGGGCTCGCTAAGTCGCGAGCTCCTGCGCGACGTCGTCTTTCCGCGGATCGCGGAGCCCGGTGCGACCGTGGTGACGGTCGGCGACCTTGTAGCCGAGCGCGTCCTCGGCGATCAGGATCTTCTGGACGTTGGCCGTCCCCTCTCCCGTAAAGAAGAGGTCCGCATAGGACTTGAGCCACGACACGCGGTACTCGAGCGAGAGGCCGTAGCCGCCGAAGATGAGCTGCGCTTTGTCGGCCACCGTCTTCGCCACCTCCGAAGCGTGGTACTTCGCGAGAGACGCGATTCGGTTCGACGGGAGATCCGCGTCCATATACTGCGCCGCTTTGTAGACGAGTGCTCGACTCGACTCGACGGCCACCGCCATCTCGGCGATGTCGGATTGGATCATCTGGAACCTGCCGATGGGAGCGCCGCGCAGCTCGCGCTCGTTGGCGTAACGAACGGCGTCTTCGAAGCAGGCTCGGGCGACGCCGAGCGCCTTCGCCGCGACCGTCACTCTTCCGGGCTGGAGCGCCCGCATGACGATCTTGAACCCCTCTCCCTCTTCACCGAGCCGGTTCTCGACGGGTACGACGAAGTCGTCGAGGAAGACCGCCGTCGTGCGGAGTGCCTTCGAGAGGCCGTGCATCTCGATCGGTTGCGCCTCGAAGCCCGGATATTTCTTCGGCTCGACGATGAAAGCGGTTACGCCCTTCGCTCCCGCTGCGGGATCGGTCTTTGCCAACAGCACACCGACATCGGTCTCGTTCGCGAGTGACGCGTACATTTTGGAACCGTTCAGCTTGTAGACGTCGCCGTCTCGCACCGCCGTCGTCTTCATGGCGCCCACCGCGTCGGAGCCACCCCCGGATTCGGTGAGTGCCATCATCCCGATCGTCTCACCGGCGAGGAGCGACGGGACGTATTTCATCACTTGTTCGGCGGTGCCGCCCGCGTAGATACAGTGCGGGCAGCTCGATCCCTGCTGGTTGTTGCAAGCGGCAAAGCGCACGTCGTTTCGGGCGAGCTCTTCGGTGACCACGGAGGCCGCGACGTAGCCCAAGTTCGTGCCGCCCACCGACTCCGGAAACACCGCTCCAAAAAGACCCGCAGCACCCGCTTTCTTGACGAGCTCGCGCGGGAACTCGCCCTTGCGCTCGATCTCGTCCATGTACGGATTCACCTCGGTCTCCATGAACCGATTGACGTTCTCGCGAATCGCGGCGATCTCGGGGGGTAGCAGTTCGTCCATGGACGTTCCTTTCTAGGATGGCTCGAAGAAGGCTTTTCCGGTCTTCTGCTCGTCGAACAGTCGGTAGGCCTCTTCCGCGTCGTCGAGCTTCCATCGATGTGTGAACAGGCTGTCGATGTCGATCTTGCGCCCGGCGACGAACCGAGCGCAGTCCGCTTGCCCGACCTTGGAAAAGGTCTGGTGACCGACGAGCGTCATCTGGCGCCGAATCAGATCCGTCAGTACATCGAAGGTGACCTCCCCTCCGACACCGACGAAAACAGCGGCCCCGAACGCTCGCGTACAAAGGACGGCATTGCGCCGAGCGTCCGGTGAGGACGTGGCGTCGAAAGCCTTGTCCGCGCCTTCGCCGTGGGTGAGGTCGCGAATCGCCTCTGCGGGGTCCTCCGCGACGGGATCGATCACGACATCCGCCCCTCGGACGCGCGCCATCTCGCGGCGTTCTTGCGACGGATCGATCGCCACGACCCGTGCCCCCATGGCCACCGCGAGTTGGGTCGCGGAGAGACCGACGGGGCCCTGGCCGAAAATCGCGATGGTCTCGTCACCCGCGAGGCCCAAGCGCTTGAGCGCGCCGTAGGCCGTGCCGGTACCGCAAGCGATCGCCGCGCCCGACTGGAAGGAGAGATCATCCGGCAGAGGCACCACGGTGTGCGCCGGCACCAGCATGTACCTCGCGTGTGCGCCGTGTCCTCCGCGATTCCCGTAGACGACGGCTCCATCGAGACACTGCTGAGTCCATCCGGTCTTGCAGTGCCGGCAGGCACCGCACCCCTCGTAGTGGTGGTTCATGACGCGATCGCCAATCCGGGCCTCGCGTTCTGAGACGGACGAGCCGACCTCGGCGACGACGCCACAGGGCTCATGCCCAGCGATCAGAACTTCGGGAACGTCGCTTGACGGCCGACGGTACAAGCCGAGGTCAGAGCCGCAGATACCGGAAGCGCGAATCTCGAGGACGACATCGCGTGGCCCGGGAGTCGGGTCCGGGAAGTCCCTGAGCTCGAGCTTTCGATCACCGAGAAAGACGACTCCCTTCACTGATGCTCCTCCACCGCTGCAGCTAGTCCTCGACCGCCGTCACCAGTGCATCGACCGCCAAGGTACCGCCCCCTTCGGGCATCACCATCAGCGGATTAATCTCGAACTCGGCGACCTCGGTCATCGCGAGGAACATGTCGCCGAACCGAACCGCGGAATCGACGAGTGCGTTGATATCTGCGCGCGGCGCGGCGCGGAACCCTCCGAGCAGCATCGACAGCTTGAGCTTTTCGAGGGCCCTGCGTACCTGCGCAGCATCGGTGGGCAGTGCCAGATAGGCCACGTCTCGAAATAGCTCGATTCCGACGCCGCCGAGGCCGATCGTCAGGACGGGTCCGAAATCCGTGGCGCGGAGGCAAGAGAGAACCGCTTCGACGCCTCCTTCGACCATCTCCTGGACGAGGATCTCGGCGTTCGGCTTGCCCATGATGCGCCTGAGAGCGTCGGCCTGTGCATCGACATCCTCCGGCGACCTGACCCGCAACCTGACGAGGCCGAGCTCGGTCTTGTGTTCGGCATCGCCGGGCAACGCCTTCACCACCACGGGCCAGTTGAGACCGTGGCAAGACTCCGCAGCACCATCGCCATTGCGGAGGACCCTCCACCTCGGTGTGCCGATTCCGCAGTCCGCGAGAGCGGCCATGGTTTCTTCCCAGCTTCCGGGGCCCGGCCGTTCCGTCTGCGGTGCGCGTACCTCTGCGTCCGGTCGCGCCAAATACCTCGCACTTCGGTAGAGCCACTCGAGCGCTTTCATGGCGGCCATTGGATCCTGGCAAGCCAGGACGCCCGCCTCGCGCAACGCCCGCAACGGCTCCTCGGGCGGTCCCTCGCCGGCAAAGCTCAGGACGACGGGCAGTCGTTTGTCCCGCGCCAAGGCCTTGAAGTGCTCTCCCTTCTCGTCGAGATCGCGCCGTCCACTGCTCGAGAACTGCATGATGAACGCCTCGGTACGGGGATCGTCGGCGATGAGCTCGAGGCTCTCGTCGAACATCTTTGGCTGCGCCCGCACCTGCCCCGTCATGTCGGCCGGGTTCTCCGCCCGGGCGAAATCCGGGAACAGCGCCTCGAGAGCTGCGCCGACAGAAGGGCTGAACTCCGCCATCGGAACACCGAGCTGCTCCGCGTGGTCGGCGAGTAGCGCGCAGGCACCGCCGGACAGGCTCAGGGCCGATGCACCGCCGCGGAGGTCGTCCGTGACGCGCGGAGGGGACAGGTACGTGAGCGCTTCAATCGCGGAGACGACATCTGAGAGCGATTCGATGGCGACAATGCCCGCCTGCTCCCAGACGTCACGATAGATCGCGTGGGGTGAGGCGACCTTTCCGGTGTGCGAGCGGGTCGCCGATTGACCGAGCGACGAGTTGCCGGACTTGAGCGCCACGATCTGGACCCCGTTGGCCCGAGCGCGCTCGGCGATCTGCAGTATTCGGGAACCTCCCCTTAGCCCTTCGACGTAGAGCACGACGACCCGAACGTCCTCTTGCTCGATGATCCAGTCGAGGAAGTCGAGGAGCCCGAGTTGCGTTTCGTTACCGACGCTGACCATGTAGGCGCAGCCAATGCCGCTGCTTTGGAGCTGAAAGCCGATGGCTCCGGCGAGAGCACCGCTCTGGCTCACGATCGCAACCGGCGCGTGGGTCAGATGCTCGAGACGGAGGGCGGCCGCGCCGAAGGACAGCACCGTCTTCCGCCGCACGGACCAAGCGCCTTGGCAGTTGGTTCCGAGGAGTGAGACACCATTGCGGTTGGCGGTTTCGAGCACCTTCGCAGCCAACGCCTTGCCCGACTCCATCTCCTCGAAACCGGCGCTAAAGACGACGGCTGCGGGAATTCCCTTCGCACCACACGCGTCGATGACGTCCGGCACCGTGTGCGACGGAGTGATCACCAGCGCCAAGTCCGGAGCCTCCGGCAGGGCCAAAAGGTCCGGGTAGCACCGAATTCCCTCGACTTCCCGATGCCGCGGGTGGACGGGGTAGACTGTTCCCGGGAAGCCGGTCTGAACCAATACGCGAACGATCGAGTTGCGCGGGGTGCCACGATCCGGCGACGCCCCGACCACGGCGACGCTCTCTGCCTTGAAGATGCGGTCGAGCGCCTGGAAGTCGGAAGATGAGGAGGTCGTTGTCATTGACCATCTAACCATGGCACATCGCGGGGAAACGTGTCCCAAGACATTCTACTGACCGTCGAAGATGGCATCGCGACCATCACCTTGAACCGACCCGAAAAGCGGAACGCGTTTACCGACGACATGCTCCTCGACTGGGTCCGAATGCTGGACACGTGCCAGGAAGACCCCGAGACCAAAGTCGTCGTCATCACCGGGGCCGGAAGTGGATTCTGCGCCGGCGGTGACATCGGCCGCATGAAGGAGAAGGCGGCCCACGGCCCCGTCGGAGCGAAAGGCGAGATCTCGAAGATCACCCAAGCTCTTCCGCGAAAAGTGAGCGGGTTCGCCAAACCGCTGATAGCGGCGGTCAATGGAGCGGCCACGGGGGGTGGACTCGACGTCGCGCTGATGTGCGACATCCGACTCGCCAGCCAGAGCGCGGTCTTCGCGCAAACCTATGCGAAGCTCGGTCTCTTCCCGGGTGTAGGCGGCGCCTACTACCTACCGCGACTGATCGGTGCGGCGAAGGCACTCGAACTGCTCTGGACATCGCGCTTTCTCGATGCCGAAGAGGCGCTCGATCTCGGTCTCGTCAACCACGTCTATCCCGACGATGCGTTCCGCGCGCGCGTGCACGAATTCGCGCTCCGCATCGCCCGCGCAGCTCCTCTCTCCGTCGGCTACATCAAACGCGCTCTCTACCAGGGCCTGGAGACCGATCTGGCGACGCATCTCGACCAGGCATCTTCGCTCGTGGCCATGCTGCGAACGACCGACGATCACCTGGAAGCGGTCGCCGCATTCCAGGAGAAGCGTGCTCCGGTTTTCAGAGGTGAGTGAAGACCAATCGCGCCTCCACTACCGCGTTGCGGGGAGAAGCGACGGCCCGGTGTTGGCCCTCTCGCATGGTCTCATGTCCTGCAACGCACAGTGGCTGGTCAACGAGGAAGTGCTCGGGCGGAATTTCAAGCTCGTCATGATCGAACTGTGGGGTCACGGAGGCTCACCGGCTCCGCAAGATCCGGCCGCCTACACGGTGGGCCGATACGTTCGCGAATTTGAAGCGATTCGAGGCGCCGTGGGGGCCGCGGCGTGGACGCTGGTGGGCCAGTCCTACAGTGCGGGCCTGATGCTTCAATACGCGCTCCGTCACCCCGAGTCCTGTCGCGCGGTCATCACCACCAACTCGAGCTCGGCCTTTGGCGCAGCGGAGGCCAAGCGCGCCGCGCGGCCCGACAAGCGCAACGTTCCATTGATGGATCCCGACGTTCCGTTGCACGAGCTCCCCTTTCACCCGAAACACGCGCGCCGTCTTCCGCCGCACGTGAAGGAACCCATGGTCGCAAAGGCCGACCTCATTCCGCGCCGCGCCATCACCCAGAGCGGCAACCTCCTGCGCGACCTCACGTTTCGCGAGCGTCTCGACACAGTGCCGACACCCGTGATGCTTGCGAACGGTGTTTACGAGAAACCGTTTCAGGCAGACGTGGCCTACCTCGAGTCGCGCTATGCGGGCCTCCGCGTCGTGCCGATGGAGGGTGGTCATTCGGTGAACATCGAAGCCTCCGATGAGTTCCACGTTGCGGTAACGGGCTTCTTGGAGGCTCTCGAAGACGGAGACCGCGCCCCGAAAGTGAGTCGTCGCGCCGACTCGTAAAAGCGGTTGTACTGGGGCGGCACCTGATCAATGCTTGCGCAAAGAGACCACGCACCGAGGGAACTATGACAGAACATGCACTCCAGACCCTTGCCGACGGCTTCGTCGTCCTCGAGACCCCGCGCTGGCGGGGCGACCGGCTGTGGATGTCGGACGTCTTTGGCGAAGCGGTCTACACCATGACCGAAGACGGGAAGAGCACGCTCATTGCGAAAGTTCCGGGACGCGCGGCTGGAATCAGCATCCTGCCGGACGGCCGGTGCGTGGTGGTGTCCCAGGCCAACCGAAAGTTGATGCTCGTGGGCGACGACGGGGAATTGAGCGTGTACGCAGATCTGACACCCTTCGCCCAGTACGATTTGAACGACACGGTTTGCGATGAACTCGGCAACATCTACGCCGGACATTTCGGCTACGACCTCTACAACGACGCCGAACCCGAGCCGGCGACGCTGATCATGGTCACGCCGGAACGAGAATGTCGCGTAGCGGCCGAGGGTGTCTATTTTCCGAACGGCACGGTGATCACCCCGGACGGGGGGATGCTGATCGTCGCCGAGACTTTCGTCGGAAGATTGACCGCATTTGATCGCGCACCGGACGGAACGCTGTCCAACCGGCGCGTCTGGGCCGAGCTCGGCGACCGCACCCCGGATGGAATCTGCCTCGATGCGGCGGGCGCGGTTTGGGCCGCATCGTTCCTGACCGGCGAGTTCGTCCGGGTAGAGGAAGGTGGCAACATCACCGACGTCATTCCCGTTCCGGGTAAACGCGCCATGGCTTGCACGTTGGGCGGCTCCGACGGGAAAACCCTCTTCTGCATGACCTTCGAGGGTACGCTGGAAGATATCGTCGCGGGCCACAAAGGGGCGCGCGTCGAAGTGTGTCGCGTAGACGTGCCGGGAACCGGCTCGCCCTAGAGCCACTTAGAAAATAGGCGGTTCAATCATGAACGAGCTTCCCACGCACGTCCTCTCCGGTATGAAGGTTCTTGACCTCACCCGGGCCCTCGCTGGCCCGAGCTGCACGCGCATGTTCGCCGAGATGGGAGCGGAGGTGATCAAGGTCGAGGCGGGCCCAAGCGGTGATATGACCCGCAACTACTCGAAGAAGAACGATCGGAGTCTCTACTACATCCAACAGAACCTGAACAAAAAGAGCGTCTGTCTGGACTTCCGCAAGCCGGGTGCGCTCGAGATCATCAAAGAGATCGTTCCTCACGTCGACGTCGTCGTCGAGAACTACAAGCCCGGGGTGATGGCCGATATGGGGCTCGCGTACGAGGATCTCACCGAGCTGAAAAGCGACATCATCCTCTGCTCGATCTCGGCCCTCGGGCAGAGTGGTCCGCTCGCTTCAAAGCCGGGTTACGACTACATCGCGCAGGCGTATGCGGGGGTGACCTCGATGATCGGGGAACCCGACGACGCTCCCTACATCCCCCTGGTCGGCGTGGGCGACGTCAACACCGGCGTCACCGCGGCACTCGGCGTGATGGCCGCACTCCGTCATCGCGATCAGACTGGAAGAGGGCAGCACGTCGACGTCGGTCTTCTCGACGTCTACTTCCATTGCCACGAGATCAACGTGCACCAGTACTCGGGAAGCGGCGGCGAGATCGAGCCCACCCGTACGGGCCGTCACGTCACGTACCTGTCGCCCGCCGGCGTCTTCCGGGGCACGGGCGGCTGCGTCGTCATCATGGCGTTCCAGAATCACTGGAAGGACCTATGCGCCGCGATGGAGCGACCGGATCTCCTCGACCACGAAGTTTTCGGCGAAGACGCGACCCGCGTCGAGCACAAGGCCGAGGTCGTCGAGATCGTCGAGGCCTGGCTAAAGGGCTTTCCGGACACCGATACTCCGGTGAG
Organism: Myxococcota bacterium; assembly: GCA_965223705.1. Taxonomy (GTDB): domain Bacteria; phylum Myxococcota_A; class UBA9160; order UBA9160; family UBA6930; genus UBA6930. The sequence continues at coordinate 3,503,430 of OZ245015.1, forward strand.
GAAGATGGAGGAGCACGGGGTGCCCTGCGCGCCGGTCCTGAGTGTCGCGGAGGCCGTCAACCACCCGCATCTTCGGGCACGCGGCACGGTCCGTACCGTGAAGGACCGGATCGCCGGCGAGTTCGATATTCCCGGTCATCCAATCCGCTTCTCGGGCGTACCGGGTGACCCCGGCTATCAAGCCCCGCTTCTCGGCGAGCACAATCGCGAGGTTCTCTCGGGGTGGCTCGGCAAGAGCGACGCCGAAATCGCCTCGCTCCGCGAATCGGGCGTGCTGATCGAGGGTGACGTCTAAGAAGGCGCCTCGCCTTCAACAGGTAAGAAGTACGGAAGCGCGAAGCGGTCGTCGAACCGGACGACCTCGCACTGAAGCGGCATCCCCACGCGCAGCGAGACCTCCCTTCCGGGGGGAATCCCGCTGACCATGCGCACGCCTTCTTCCAGATCGACCAGCGTGATGAAGTAAGGAACCTGCGGTGCGAGCATCGGATGCACGGGATGCTGCACCTCGGTAAACGAGCCCAGCGTCGCCCTGCCCGAAGCCGGCTTCCACGCCGTGTTGAAGGATCGGCACTTCGGACAGATCGGCCCCGGTGGATGATGCGCCGCACCGCAATCCTCACAGAACTTGAGATGCAGCGTTCCCGACGCCAAGTGGCGCCAGTACGGCATGTCGAGATACTCGTCGCTCGGTCGGATGACGGTCATGCGCGCCCCAACACCATGGAGCTGGCTCCGCGCAGCGTGACGAAGATCGTCTCCGCCTCGACTTGGTTGGGGGATTCTCCGCGAAGTTGGCGAACCCCTTCGGCGATCGTGTTGAGGCCGTGGAAGTACCCTTCTGAGAGCAGACCGCCGTGGGTATTGATGGGAAGTGCTCCGCCCGGGGCGTGGCCGCCCGACGTCAAAAAGTCGGCGGCTTCGCCGCGCCCGATGAAGCCAAAGTCCTCGAGCGCGATCGGCACCATCATCGACGTCGCATCGTAAATCATCGCAACGTCGATATCCGAGGGGGAGATTCCCGCTTTTCCGAAGAGCTCCTTTCCGACCTCTTCTGGCGCGAGGCTGTAGGTCTTCGGCGTGTAGAGCAGCATCGGAACCGAACCCGGGTACGCGTACTGACCCGCGGCGAGGACATCGACGTGTTTCGCGCGAAGAGAACGCGCCCGTTCGCGGGAAACGATCACCATGGCCATGGCTCCGTCGGTCTCGAGGCAGTAGTCGTAAATGCGAAGCGGGCTGCTGATGACGCGACCCGCGCGGTAGTCGTCCATGGTGAGCGTGCGATCCCGGAGCAGTGCGCGGGGATTGCGATTGGCATAAGCCCGCTGGGTCACGGCCACCGACCCGAGCATCTCGGTCATCGCTTCTTCGTCGAGGCCGTAGTTTCCGGCATAGCTCTGCGCGTAGAGGGCGTGATGTTGTCCGGGAACCAGCAGGCCGAACGGTGCGGAATAAATGTCGCCGGGCGGCTCCGGCTCGCGACTGATGAGCCAACCATCCTTGGGGTCGAGCACCCGCTCACCCCTCCCCAGCCGAACACCCGACCGCGCGTTGAGCGCCCGGTAGAAAACGATGCAGCTGGCCAGGCCGGCCTCGATCGCCGCGGAAGCTTGCGCGACGGCGCCGCAGCAGTTCACGCCACCGAACTCGGTCTCGCCGTAGTATTTGATCGAGGGCAGACCGAGCGCGTTGACGATCGCCGCTTCGCTCGTGTGATCCCAGGTGTAGCGGACCAGTCCATCGATATCATCGATTTCGAGCCCGGCATCACCGAGGGCGGCGACAATCGCTTCAACTGCCAGTCGCAGCTCGCTCCGACCGGAGTTCTTCGAGAACTCGGTCTGTCCCAGTCCTACAATGCTTGTCTTCATGAACCGTCGCGCTCCCTTCGCTGGTCAAGGCGACGCTTCCCATGCTACACCGAGTGAGGTGCGCGCTCGTCCGGTTTCTCGGATCCCACGATCGCGTTACCCCCGATGAGGAGTCGAGACCATGACCGTACGAACCATCGCAATCCTCGGGCGCGCCCCCGGTATGTCGTTCAAGGAGTTCGATCGCTACTGGCGAGAGGTGCACGCACCGATTGCGGCCGAAGTCCCCGGCGTCAGCCGCTACGTGCAGCGGCATATCGTTCCCGAAGGCGATGAGCCCAACAATGAGTTCGGCATCGACGGCTTCGCGGTCCTCGACTACGAAAGTGTCGAGGCGATGGAAGCCGGCTGGGCCAGTGAGAAAGGGCAGCGGGCCCTCGCGGACGTTCCGAACTTTCTCGGACGTCACGACGTCGTGGTGCTCGAAGACCATGTCGTCGTCGACCGGGACGGCGACGGCTCGAAGAACGGGCACTAGCGCGGCATGCCGCTTCCCGGGGTCAAGCAGTTCGATCTCACCGGAAGAGCGGCCATCATCACCGGTGGGTCGAAGGGCTTGGGCTTCGCGATCGCATCGGGTCTGGCCTCGGCGGGCGCCGACGTCGTGCTGAGCAGTCGCGACGCCGAAGAGGCGACCGCGGCCGCGGAAGCCATCGGCGCCGACTTCGGTCGCCGCGCGCTCGGGTTCCGTTCGGACGTCACGTCGCCGGAAGATTGCGACGCCCTCGTCGCGCAGACCCTCGACGCGTTCGACCGAATCGACATCCTGATCAACAACGCGGGAATCGTTGTGAGAGGCCCGATCGACGAAGTGCCGTATGAAGCGTTTCGCGAAGCGCAAGCGACCAACGTCGACGGAACGTGGCTTCTGAGTCGTGCCGTGGTGCCTCACATGAAGCGAGCGCGCTACGGCCGCATCGTGAACTTGTCGAGCACCCTGGGGCTCGTCGGCCTCGAAAACCGGACCCCCTATGCGGCCAGCAAAGGGGCCGTCGTGCAGCTGACCCGTGCTCTAGCGCTCGAGCTCGCGCCCTACGAGATCACCGTGAATACCGTCTGCCCCGGTTCCTTCCTCACCCCGATGAACGAGCCATTCGCCGATTCCGAGCCGACGCTCAAGTTCATCGCGCGAAACGTTGCACTCGGGCGTTTCGGACGGCTCGAAGAGATCCAGGGCGCCGCCATCTTCCTGGCCAGCGCTGCGGGCAGCTACGTCACCGGGAGCGTGTTGACGGTCGACGGCGGTTGGACGGCGCGCTAAGTCAGGCGACGAGTTCCGCTCGGTTGAGCGCGTCTGCGCCCGAACGGAGGCGCACCGACCGCCCGATTTGATTCCGGGTCATGAGCTCGGCGTACGTATCGGCATCATCCGGCGCATTAGCGACGAAGCGCTCGCCCTCGGCGGTCCGCCCGTAGACGATGGCGCGCACGGGCGTTCGGTCTCGCGCAAAGATCACCGTGTAGGTTTCGATCGTTCCGAGCCCTTCCGGTGCGTCGTCGATCGCGACCGGCGGGTCCCCCGCTTCGGGCCGAGCCGCATCTTCGAGGTCTCCTCCCAATGGACCGTCGCCGCGCGGGGTCGCGCCGTAAATTCCCACGGCGTACTTGTGCATGAACCAGCCGAGTGCAGTGGTCATCCCGAGTCGGTAGCGGCCGTCGGCGATCGCCTCCGCGGTGGTCGCGATTCCGTGGAGTGCGTAGTTGCTACCCGGCCCACCGAAGAACCCGAGACCGCCGGTGAGTGTGAGCGGACGCGGGTCGCCGTCGTCGATGCCGAGCTCGCGGCGAGCGACCGACACCGCGCAGGGGAAGCAGCTGTAAAGGTCGAAGCAATCGACGTCTTCCACGCGAACACCCGCGCGCTCCTCCGCCAATCGGGCGGCCCGAGCCATCGCGGGGCTCCGAGTAAAATCCGACTTCTCGACCATGAAGCGCTGGCGGTCCTTGGCGTAGCCACCGCCCAGGAAGTAGACCGGGCGTCCACCGCCTCCGCGGGTCGCCCGCGCGCGTTTTTCCGTCGTGAGGATGATCGCGGCGCCGAGGTCCGCCATCACGAGCGAAACCATCCGTTTGGTGTACGGGAAAGCAATCGGACGATTGTCGGGACCGGGCGTCACGATCTCTTCCGCCGTAGCCGGATGACGCGTCCACGCGTTGGGATGGCGAGCGGCCACCTCGCTGAACCCCGCCCACGTCGTCCCGACGCGCGCCAACCATGCGTCGCGATCCAGACCCGATTGCGCCCACAACGCGTTCTCGAACAACGGGAAGCCGTGAATCGGAAGCGTCAGACCGTGGCGCGCCTCGAGCTCGCTACTCCCGACCGCGTCCTCTTCGTCGTAGTCGCTCGGAACGCCCTGAATGAGGGCTTGCTCGCCGCGAACGGCGTCCGCAGAACGGGGGTAGTAGGTCTCTGCACCGCAGATCAGAACCGTTTCGGCTTCGCCGCGCGCGAGTAGGCCTGCCGCCTCGTTGACGAACTGCTGCGGGACCTGTCCCCCGATCCCCGAGACCCGGACACGTTTCGGTGTCGCCCCCAACCGAGCGGAGAGTTCGCGACCGACATCGGCGAGATTGCGGCTCTGGGTGCGAACCAAGAGAAGCGTATCGATGCTCTCGAGAACGCCGACGCCCGCGATTGCGCCCGCTTCGCGAGCGGCTGCCTCCATCAAATCGACGGGGTCTCGATACGGGGGCTGCGCATCTTTCCGTTGCGTCGCGTGCCCCCAACCCGTGACGACGACCTCGTCGGGCATCAGCTCGAGAACTCGGGGATGAGCTTTGCCAATGCCTCGACCTGCTCCTTGACCTCGCCGATCGGTAGTAGCCCCTGATCGCAAAACACCAGGAAGTACTCCGGATCGAGCTGTTCCTTGACCGCCGCTAGCTGGCGCCGCACGTCGTCGACCGTGCCGACGAAGCCGACGCCCGCCTCCATCACGGGCTCGATCGTCGTGGGGATGTTCGGATAGAAGCGCGAGTGATACATGCCCAGCAGGTACATGATGCCGCGCCGTGCCGTGTCGATCGCCTGCTCGCGGGTCTTTCCGATCGACACGATGCGGGCCAGGCCCACACTCTCGCCGAGCTTGAGGTCGCGCCCCGCCGCCTGCGCTTCTTTGCGATAGAACTCGGCCCCCTGGATCGCGACGTCGGGGAACGGCAAGAAGATCATCGGCACGATGCCTTCCCGGGCGCTCCAACCGATCGTCTCCTGGGTGAGCGTCATCGCTTGGAGAAGCAGCGGGTGCGGTTTCTGGAAAGGTTTCGGAATGGGCGAAACCTTGCGCAACCAGCCGTCGTCGTCGATTTCGCCGGGGGCGCAGAACTGGCGCGCCGCGTCAGCCGCGGGCCACTTCATCCCCTCGGGCGGGCTCGGAACCTGAATGTGCTTTCCCGCAAAAGAGAAGGGCTCGTCTCCCCAGCAGAGCTTCATCACCTGAAAAATCTCCTGAGAAACTTCGCGGTTGTGAAGCTCGATTTCGTTGCCGAGCACGGAGGGCTGAACCCCGTAGCGCTGCCCGAGGGTGTTCACCCAGTGCGGGAACACACCGCGCGCGAAACCGGCGACGCTCCGTCCGCGCGTCATTTGGTCGCACCAGGCGATCTCCTCAGCCAGGCGAATCGGATCCCAGGTGGGAAGGACATAACCGAGCGGGCCGATCTTGATGCGCTCGGTGTGTGCGGCCAGGTTCATCAGGTGCGGCGTCGGACTGTTCCCAGCGATCAGCCCGTCGGAGAAGAAGTGGTGCTCCGAGTAGGTGAGGATCTCGAACCCGCCCTGCTCGGCGAGCTGCGCCAATTCGACCATCTCGTCGATCATCTGCTGCACGCGATCGGTTCGGTGCGCGATCGGCCGGAGCGCGGCGCGTTCTTCGGGAGTTCCAGGAACGACGGGCCCGAGATGCAGGATGAATTTCATGCCTTCCCCTTTTGCGGGAAGGTTACCACGGCATCTCTTGGCGAATCGCTAGCCCGGTAGGTAGACGCCGCCGTTGATGTGGATCGTCTGTCCCGTGATGTAGGCCGCGTCTTCCGACAGCAGGAACGACACGAGCGCCGCGATCTCCGCAGGCTTTCCGGCCCGGCCCGCTGGTATCGGTCGCGCCATCTCCTCGATCTCCGCATCGTTGAACGCGGCCTTGAGACCATCGTGCAGGATCAGGCCCGGCGCGATGGCGTTCACGGTGACGCCGTGCGCCGCCAGATCCAGGGCGACGGACCGCGTGTAGCCGGTCACCCCGGCCTTGGCCGCGGCGTAAGGGCCCTGTTCCCCGACCGCTTGATAAGCCGACTGCGACGCGATGTTCACGATGCGTCCGAAGCCGGCGTCCTTCATGGCGGGAGCAAACGCGCGCGTCAGGAAAAAGGTGCCATCCAAATTCACCCGCATCGTTCTCGCCCACACCCGCGATTCCTGACCCGCCCCGTGAATACCGGCGTTGTTCACGAGGTATGCGACGTTCGCGTCGTCGGCCCGCAAGGCGTCGGCCAGGTCGACGACTTGCTCTTCTCGACCGACGTCGAGTGGGTAAAAGCCGAGTCGGCTCCGTTGGTCGGACGGGAATTGCGCAAGCCATCCTTGCGCGCTCTCCTCCGCGCGGTCGCAGGCGATGATCGTATGACCCTCGGAGAGAAGGCGGCGAACCATCGCGGTCCCGAGCCCGCCGATGGCACCGGTGATCAAGACCTGTCCTTGGGGTCGTTCGGGCATAGGCTCCTCCGGCATGAATCGAGGGTACCCTGGGTCTGCTACCCGTGTCCCAGGAGGCAAGCGGACATGACATCGACGGTTGGAGCGATCACGGGGTTCGTCCACGCGCAGATCAACGTGAGCGATCTCGACCGATCGATCGCGTTCTACGAGAAGCTGGGATTCGAAGTGATCAGCAAAGGCATCATCAAGGACCCACAGATCTTCGCGAGTTTGGGCCTCGAAGCCGGGCGTCTGGCGGGCGCGTTCCTGCGCATTCCGGGGAGGAGCACGAAGGTCACCCCCATGCTCGACATGATCCAGTTTCTCGACCCAGAGCCGGTGGGTTCGCCCTACCCCTCACTGAACCATTTGGGCATCAACCGGCTGTGTTTTCAGGTCGACGATCTGGAGGCCGCGAAAGAAGCCCTGATCGCCCGCGGCGTCGAGCTTGTGGGCCCGGTTGGGGAAATCGTGACCAAGCCCAACGGTCTGCGCAGCAAAGTCCTGTGCTTCCGGGATCCCGACGGAACCGTTCTCGAGTACGCGCAGGTCGGCGTTCGGGACTGACCCTCGAGGCACGATCCGCGGTAGGATGGGCGAGACTTGATCAACTGGGGCTTGTCATGACGGACGACTTCTCGACGCGCTTGCAGATTCTCGAAACCGTGAACCGGTACGCGTGGAGCTACGACACGCGGGACCTCGAGCTCATGGGTGAGTGCTTCGCTCCCCAGGCTGTGTTCGAGATCCTTCTCGAGGGCCACGAAGGCTGGGGGCCCTACAAGGGCCGGGACACCATCCTCGACTGGATGGGCTCGGTGATGGAATCCCAAAACGACCAGCGGCGTCACTGCGTGACGAACGTGATCTTCCGCGAGGTCACGCCGAACAAGGCGTTGGTCGAGTCCTACCTGCTGCTGACCGCGGTCGAGAACGGAAACCTGAGCGTCGTCTGCACCGGCACCTACCACGACGAAGTGGTGAAGGAAGGCGACGCGTGGTTCATCGCGCGGAAGACGCTTCGCCTCGACAACCCGTTCTAGACCGGTTCTCCGATGAACTCTCCGTTGTTCTCGCCCCTCGGGCTGCGCGGGCTCACGCTGAAGAACCGTATCGCCATGTCTCCCATGTTGATGTACATGGCCGGCGAGGACGGCCGCGTCCGCGATCGTCACTTCGTTCACTACGGTGCCCGGGCGCTGGGCGGTGTAGGTCTCGTCCTGACGGAAGTCGTCGCCGTGTCGCCGAGGGGGCGGATCAGCGCGAGCGACCTCGGGCTCTGGGACGACCGTCAGATCGAAGGCGTGAAGCGCGTCTGCGGCTTTCTCCACGAATGCGGAACGGCACTCGGCGTGCAGTTGGCACACGCCGGTCGGAAGTCGGCAGCCGGCGGCCGTCCACAGGCGCCATCGGCCGTTGCGTATCCCGGGTTGGATGTGCCCGAAGCGATCGATAAGGACGGCCTCGCTGTACTTCGCGAAGCCTACGTCGCAGCGGCCAAGCGCGCGGCAGCGGCGGACGTCGACCTGATCGAGATCCATGCGGCTCACGGCTATCTCTTGCATAGCTTTCTCTGCCCGCTGACGAACTCTCGCACCGATGCGTACGGCGGCGATCTCACCGGACGCGCTCGCTTTGTGCTCGAGATCGTCGAGGCCGTGCGCGACGTGTGGCCCAGCGAAAGACCGTTGGCCGTCCGCATGACGGCGATCGACCACCACGAAGGCGGCGTCACGGAAGAGGAAGGCCTGTGGCTCTCTCGACGACTCGCTGAACTCGGCGTCGACCTCCTCGATGTGTCGACGGGCAACCTCATTCCGGAATACTCGGCGCCCGTCTACCCGGGGTACCAGGTTCGGTATGCGGAGAAGATCCGGCGCGAAAGTGGATTGGCGGTCGCTACGGTGGGCTCCTTGGCTTCTGCGGATCTCATGGAAGAAATCATCGGAGCGGAACGCGTCGATCTCGTCTGTGTCGGCCGTGAACTGATCCGCAACCCCAACTGGGCGATCGAATGCGCCCGACGGGCCGGCTCGACGCTCGAGCTCCCGATCGAAACGTATGCGCGAGCCACCGATGCCTATGAGCGCGGGTTCTAGCGCGGGCTTTCTGGAGGACCAGGGTTGACCGTCACGAAAGGGGAACTGATCGAACGTACCGAGGCGCTGCTGCCCGGAATCGCCGCGCGCGCGCGGGAGAGCGAGGAGCAGCGGCGACCTCACGACGACACGATCCGCGAGCTGATCGACGCCGAGATCTTCCAGTCGTTGGTCCCTGCGTGCTACGGCGGGCACGAACTGAACCTCGACACGCACGCGGAGATCGTACGTCGTCTGGCGAGTGCCTGTATGTCCACCGCCTGGGTGGCGGCCTTCTATATCGGCCACAACTGGATGCTCACGAAGTTTCCGGAACAAGCACAGCGCGACGTCTTTGCCGATCGGCCCTTCACGCTGACGCCGATCCAGCCGTCACCCGGCATCGTCGCCAAGGAAGTGCGAGACGGTTACGAGATCACCGGCCGCTCGAGCTTCAGCTCCGGAATCATGCACGCCGATTGGGTGATCATCGCCGGAGCCGGCGCACCGGACTCGCGTGCCTTCGTCGTACCCGTTGGCGATTGCGAAGTCGATGATGTGTGGTTCATGAGCGGCATGGCCGGCACCGGAAGCAACGACGTCGTCGTCGAGAATGTGTTCGTCCCGGCGCACCGGACCATGCTCGCGGCTGACGTCTTCAACACAGTGGATTCGATTCACCCGAATCCGCTCTACCACATCCCCTTGCTGCCCTTTATCTACTGCGAAGTCATGGGCGTCTACACCGGCGGCCTCGCGGGCGCTCTGGCCGTCTACGAAGCGCATGTTCTGGAGAAAACGATGACCTGGGGCGGCGACGCAATCGCGGGCAAGCAAGCGACGCAGGTGAACCTCGGCATCGCCCACGCGCGCGCGAATGCCGCGGCCTTCTTGTACGACCGTCTCGTCTCGGACACCATGGCCACGGCCGTGGCGTCGGGCTTCACCCTCGACCGACGCCTCGAGCTCAAGCTCCTCGCCGGCTTTATCGGCGACACCTGTCGCGAGGGGGTCAACGCGATGATGGCGCGAGCCGGTACGAAGAACTTTGCACTGGATGCACCCCTACAGCGTTTCTTTCGCGACATGAACACGCTCGCTTCTCACGCGTTCATCGACTGGGAAGTCTCCGCGGAACTCTACGGCCGGCACCGGCTCGGGCTCGAGCCGAACTCGCCGCTGGTATGATCTAAGGGGCCTGCAGGAGGATGAGATGACCGAGCCTTTACACATCGATCCCTGGGCGTGGCGCAGCGAGACGCCGGGGGCCGACGACTGGCCGCGCACGGCTCGCCCGAACGACCCGAACAAGTTCTTCATCGCGTCCGCCGACTGTCACGCCAACGAGCCCGGCATGCTTTGGCACGAACGCATGGACGCGGCGTACCGCGACCGGCTTCCCCGGGTCGAAAGGGACAGCATGGGAGCGACCTTCCAGATTACGGAAGGCTTTCGCCCCCTGCGTCTACGCGACGTCAAGTACGACGGCGAGGACGGGGAGCGGAACGCAGCCGGAAGAACGCCCGAAGAACGCCTACAGGATCACTTGCGCGACGGCATCGACGCCGAGCTGATCTTTCCGAACAAGGGCCTCGCCATGTGGGCGACGCCGGATGCGCGTTTTGCGAGCGCACTTTGTCGCTGCTGGAACGACTGGGCGTGGGAGACCTTTGGGCCTTACAACCACCGGCTCTCTCCCGTCGCTTGTATCGCTCCGGGTGATCTCGACGGCGCAATCGACGAGGTGAAGCGCACCGCGAAGCTCGGGTTCCGCTCGGTGTCCCTCCCCTGCAAGCCCGTGTGGGGACCGCCGAGCCACGAGCAGGCCAACTACAACCTTCCGGAGTTCGATCCTCTGTGGTCGGTGATCCAGGACGTCGGCCTGCCCATCACCTTTCATATCTCGACAGGCCGAGATCCCCGCACGGCGCGAGGAAACGGCGGAGCGGTCGTCAACTACGCGGTGCATTCTCTCTCGCCGACCATCGAGCCGATCGCGAATTTCTGTGCTTCGGGTTTGCTGGAACGATTTCCGGAACTCCACTTCGGCACGGTCGAGGCCGGCATCGGGTGGATCCCCTGGGCTCTTCAGGCGATGGACGAGGCTTACAAGAAACACCACATGTGGGTGCGACCCAAGCTCAAGCAATTGCCGAGCGAGTATTTTCGCAGCAACGGCTTCGCGACCTTCGGTGAGGACGAAGCCGGGCTCGCCGTGGCGCGGGAATTCGACCTGGTCGAGAACTTTCTCTGGGCCAACGACTACCCCCACCACGAGGGGACGTGGCCGCACTCGCCCGCGGCGATCGAGCGGACGATGAGTGGACTCGCCGACGGGGAACGGGCCAAGATTCTCGGCGGGAACGCGGCGCGGATTTTCGGCTTCGAGCCGCGGAGGCTCGAGTCCTCGGAAGTTTCGGCGGCCGTCCCCTAGCCCAACACGAAGCCCGGGTAACCCTGCGACGCCACCTCGATACATTTCTCGCGGAAGGCCGGCGCGCCGCCCGCATAGAAAAGGAAGGTGCGTTTCTTCCCCGGGACGTTCGTTCCCATGAACCAGGAATCGGTCTTGGTAAAGATCATTCCCTCGGTGAGCGACTCGGCGTGCTCCGTCCAGGCCTCTTCCGCTGTCGGATCCGCTTCGATTCGCCGAAAGCCCTTCTCGTGCATGAACTCGATGCAATCGCTCACCCATTTTGTGACGAATTCCGCGCAGCGCGTGAAGTTGCAGAACACGGCCCCGTTCACGATGAAGAGGTTCGGGAACCCTGCGGTTTGGAGCGTCAGATAGGTGCTCGGGCCATCGGCCCACTTAGCGCCTAAGGACTCCCCGCCTTCGCCGCGGATGTCGATGCGCGCGAGCTCGCCGGTCACCGCGTCGAAACCCGTCGCGTAGATGATGACATCGAGCTCGTGTTGGGCGCCGCTCTCGAGCTCGATACCGGTCTCCGTAACCCGAGCGATCGGATCCTCTCGAACATCGACGAGGCGGACGTTGTCGCGGTTGTAGACCTCGTAGTAGTTCGTCTCGAGAGGGATGCGCTTCGAGCCGAACGGATGGTCCTTCGGCACGAGCTTCTCGGCCACAACCGGATCGTGAACGCGCGCCCGGATCTTGTCCCGGACGAATTTCGCGTACTCTTCGTTGGCCTTTTCATCGGTCATGACGTCCTGGAAGCAGCCGAACCATTTGTGGAACCCGGGCTTGGCCCAGATCTCCTCGTAAAACGCGAGGCGCTCCTCGGGTGGCACGTCGAAAGTGTTCCGCGGGTCGAATTCCTGCATGAACGCGCCGAAGGTGCGATCGCAGACCTCGAAGGTCTTGGGGTAGTCCTCTTTGATCCGCTGTTGCGTCTCGTCGTCGATCTCCCCGTTGCGCAGCGGACAGCAGTAGTTCGCCGTACGCTGAAAAACACTCAAGTGACCGACCTGCGGAGCGATCTCGGGGATGAGTTGCACGGCGGTCGCGCCGGTGCCGATCACACCGACGCGTTTGCCGGAAAAGTCGACCGGATCCTTCGGCCACCGAGACGTGTGGAAGGATTCGCCTCGGAAGTCGGAGACTCCCGGGATGTTCGGCATCTGCGTGGCGGACAGAATCCCGACGGCGGCGATCAGGAACTTCGTGCGCGCGCGGTGCCCGTCTTCGGTTTCGACGTTCCAGCAGTTCTCGTCGGCGTCGTACTCGGCGCGGGCGATCCGCGACCCCAAGCGGATGTGGGGCCGAAGCTCGAACTTGTCGGCAAAGTAGTTGAGGAGCCGTTCGTTCTCGGGTTGCCCTGAAAAGTGCTCCTTCCAGTCCCACTCCTCGAGGAGTTCGTCGGAAAACGAGTACATGTAGGAGTAGCTTTCTGAATCGAAGCGGCACCCGGGGTACCGGTTCCAGTACCAGGTACCGCCCACGCCGTCGCCGGCCTCGAAGATCCGAGCGTTCACTCCCGCCTGGCGCAGAAAGTAGAGTTGAGCGAGGCCTGTCACCCCTCCGCCGATGATGAGTGCCTCGAGCTCTTCGGTGTCGGCATCGTATTCGTTCATTGCATCCTCCTAGTAACGGACCGGCAGGGTACGCGCGCCACGGATCCAAAGCGTCGGAAGCCAGTCGGTCGTTTCGTCGATCCGTCGGATGTCGGGCATGCGAGCCAGGACGCGCTCGAGGGCGATCGCGACCAACCGTCGACCCAGGCCCGCCCCCGGACAGAAGTGTGGACCGTGCGAGAACGAGAGGTGACCGCGGGTGTCCCTCTCGATATCAAAGCGGTCGGGGTCGAGAAAGAAACGCTCGTCGCGATTGGCCGAGCTGATGTAGGACAAGACATAAGCGCCCTCGGGAATCTTGACGTCATGGAGCTCGATTTCTTGCGCCGCCGTCTGGAACACGAGGTGAACAGGAGACCAAAATCGGAGGGTTTCCTCAACCAGTTTGGGAATGAGGGCCGGGTCGTCGCGCACGGCGTCGAGGAGCGGAGGATTCTCGAACAGCGCGATGAGGGAGCTGCTGATCAGGTGCGATGGGGTCTCCGACCCGCCGAAATGCGTCAAGATCGCGATACTCAGGACCTGAATCGGCGACAGCGTGTCCCCCTCTTCCTCGGCCTTGACGAGAAGCGACAGGAAGTCGTCGGTCGGCCGCGCACGTCGTCGCGCGATTTCCTTTTCGAGGTAGGCCCGCAACTCCGAGACGCTCGCGCGGATCGTCTCGACCTCGGAGTCCGGCAAGCTCGCCCGGTTCGCGGCCTTGAGCAGATCGGACGTCCAGTTCTTGAAGTTCTCGTGCTCCCCGCGGTCGACTCCGAGGAGCTCCGCCGTGACGCTTACCGGCACGTAGGCCGCGAAGTCATTCACGAAATCGAACGAGCGGTCCGGGCCCTCGACGCCGTCGAGAAGACCGTCGACGATGCGAACGATCTCGGGCTCGAGGTCGCGAATAAGCGCCGGTTTGAATCCCTGGGAAGCGAGCTTTCTGATGGGCGTGTGTGCTGGCGGATCCATCGCGATGATCGAAGGGACTTCCGGCACGGGATCTAAATCGCCAAACGCCTGCGCGATAAAGTCGCGCGCCGAGTACTGCTCCGGATGCGTGAACGTGTTCTTGCAGTCTTCGTAACGAGTCAGCGCGAAAGCCTTGAGGGACTCGATCCAATAGACGGGTGCCTCGTCCCGCAAGCGGCGGTAGTAGGGATACGGGTCCATTTGAACGTCGTGACGTGTGGGATCGAATTCGACGCTCATCGCGGAGCCTCTCCTTCCTCGGGCGGCGGCGCGAGCCAGAATTTCACCTGGGGCTCGGCTCCGCCGAGCTGGATCGCCACGTCGCGGAAATTCCAGTAAGTGAACTCGCGCACGACGCGCCGGTTCTTGTAGGCGTGAAAGGTCATGCCACGCGTGTGGGTGGTCTTTCCTTTGGCCGGAAGCCCAGGAAATCCATGTTGTGCTTCGCTTTCCACACCCAGTTCATGACGGCCCACTCGTCGTAATCGTAGTCGGCACCGACGCGTGTGTCGGAGCTCCAGGTCGCCCATTCGGGAGCCGTGTAGTTTTCGGGCGCCTCGTCGCGTCTCCAACCGCGATGCGCCCCGGCATCACCCCCGTCGTAGCGGATCACATCGAACTGATGGATACCGGCCGGCGCGTCCGCCCCCGCGTCGTTGAAAGGGAGGAACGCGCGGTAAAGCGACGCTTTGTCCGTGATGGTCTGGAAGAGAGTCACGTCCTCGAAGACGAACTCGTCGGCGTAGTAGTGGATGATGGCCTCGGCGCCGCCGGTAAAGAAGGTGTCGATCCAATCTTCGCCGGTGGAAGGCCCCATGGCGCCTTCGCCCCTGAAGCCTCGGTGCGTCGCCTGCCCGGCGAGCGCGGACCCTCCCAGGCCGGCCATCAAGAGCGAGGCGCCGGCGCCTTTGAGGAGCGAACGTCGCGTGGCCGAGAAGGCGCTGGAGGAGCGCATGGCATCGAGATAAGCGAGGTGCATGCTTAGGACCTTTCCAGATAACCGCGGACGAGCGAGTGCACGGTGTGAACGACCTGACGCCGATCGGCTCCCGAGAAACGCATCTGCACGATCATGTGAGCGAGTGACACAACGACCCGGGCGGCGTCGGCGAGATCGAGATTCGCAGCGACCGAACCTTCCGCCGTGCCGCGCGCGAGGAGGCGTTCAATCCCGCGAAGCGCCTCCCGGTAGAACGCGAGGTAGTGCTCCCACAAGCCCTCCCGCACCGCGATGCTCCATTCGAGCCAGACCTGTACGTGGTGTGGATGCGAATCGATCGCGTCGCAGAAGGTCATGAGCACCGACTCGATCGCTTCGGGTGCCGACACGTCGCTCTCGAGGTGAGATTCGAGGATCTCACCGATGAGAAAGCGCGTGACCTCACGCAGTGCGGCCTCGACGAGCTCGTCCTTGGTCGGGAAGTAATGGAATACCGTCGGAAGGGCGACCGCGGCCTCGCGCGCGAGATCGGTGTGGCTCGTTGCGCCGATTCCTTTACGCGTGAACGCACGCAGAGCGCACTGAATGAGTTGCTCACGGCGTTCGGCCGGAGCCATCCGACTGGCGCGAGCGCGCCGCTTCTCGGCAACTCGGGTGGTGATGACGCTACCCCTTTGCGCGCTCGATACGGACGGGCAGCGCCTTCGGTCCACGCAGGTAGAAAGCGTCGCACCACTCGATCTCGGGCGTCGTGATTTCGATGCGGGAGAAGCGGTCGAAGAGCGCGTTGACCGCGACGTCGCCCTCCACGAGTGAAAGCGCGCGACCGAGACACATGTGGACTCCCCATCCAAAAGCGAGGCTCTCACGAAGTTCGCTCCGCGTGACATCGATCCGGTCGGCGTCGCGAAAAACCGACTCGTCACGGTTCGCGCTCGCAAACATCGGAACGACAATCGAATTCTTCGGGATGGCGACACCGGCGACCTCGGTATCCCGCGTCGCTTGGCGAAAGATCATCTGCACGGGAGCGATGAAACGGAGGCTCTCGTCCAGAAGGCCAGACACCAGCGCGCGATCGGCCCGCACGGCCGCTTCCTGGTCCGGGAACGCGCGAAGACAGACCAGTAGGTTGGAGAGCAGGTTGGTCGTCGTTTCATTCCCCGCGATGAGGAGCAGTACGCACATGGCGAGCACCTCGTCCTCCGAGAGTTTCTGGCCATCCTCTTCGGCCGCGACGAGGGCCGAGATCAGATCGTCGCCCCGTTCCTTTCGGGAACGCTCGATCCGATCGAGGAAGTAGGCGCGGAACTCGTCGGCATCGCCCCGGATTTCCGCTCTCTGGCTATGGTTGAGCGCTTCGGCGTTCCCCCCGGCGGTCACGCTGTTCGACCAACGCCGAAAGGAAGCGTGCATCCCGCTCTCCACACCCAACATGTCGGCGATCACCGACACGGGAAGCGGAGCCGCGAACTCGCCGGTGAAGTCGAACTCGCCCTTTTCCTCGAGCACGTCGAGGAACTCCGCTACGCGTCGTGCGATCTCGTCGCGCATGCCGGTGACGTAACGACGCGAGAAGGCTTTGTTGACCAGCCCCCGAAGACGGGAATGGTCCGGCGGGTCGGTGGCGATCATGTAGGGTGCGCCCGGCGCGGGGTCGAAGGCCCCGAACGCGATCCGGATCAACGGTGCCGAGGAGAAGCACTCGTGGTCGAGGAGCACCCGGCGGACGTCCGCGTGACGGCTCACCGCCCAGGCGTCGAGGCCCGGCAAGTGCTTGACCGGCTCGTGGGCGCGCAAGTGAGCGTAGTAGGGATAAGGATCGGATCGAACCACCGGAGAGAGCGGGTCGTACTCGGCGAGGGTATCGGGGTCAGGTGCCGCCATGTGTCTCCTCCTGTGACCGAGTCACCGTACGCGCTATTGAAGTCATCATCAATAAAAAATGTGCAGAGTGGGATACGTCCCACTTTTTCAATGGACAGCTTTGTGGTTGCGGTCCCACCAGCTCCGGCAGAACAATCGAGTCGCCGTTGCCCCGGACGGGAGAAGCGTCGTGACCGATTCCCGCAGCCCCGAGCCCACCCTCCTCGATGCGATCGCCGGCTACTGCCGCGCCACCGGCCTCGCGGAGTCGACCTTCGGCCGGCAGGCGGTAAACGACGGCAAATTCGTTGCCCGGCTCCGGAATGGATCGCGCATCACGCCCGAGACGCTGACTCGCGTCACCGAGTTTCTCCGCGAACACGGGGGGCCGGAGACCAGCGCGACACCACCCGAACTGATGCCCCTACTCAAGGTCGCTTCGCCCGATCGAGCCGCGGACGGAGCCGGTGCCGCCCCGGAACGATCGTTTCGGTTCTTCGACAATCGCCAAAAGTATCTGCTGTTCGTCAACACCTGCGGTGAAAAAGAGGTCGTCGCTCAACGGGTCGGTCACGAGCTCAGCCACGTTCACCCGGAGCCACCGGCGCTGCGCGTTTTTGACGCGGGGATGGGCGACGGCTCGGTGCTCGCAAACGTGATGCGCGAGATGCACCGTCGCTTCCCGACGATGCCCTTCTACATCGTCGGCAAGGAGATCAGCCTGGAAGACGTTCGGCTCTCTTTGCAGAAGGCCGTCGATCGCTTCGCCGAACACCCGGCCACGGTGCTGGTCGTGACCAACATGTACTACTCCGAGGCCCCGTGGCTCACGCCCAAGAAAGTCGAAGCCGCGACCTCGATGACGTGGGAAGAGGTCCCGCTCTCGGGCACCACAGCGCATGATTTCGCCGAGCAGATCAACGCCCTCGAGCCGCTGTTGACGGATTCCTGGAAAGCGCGGCACAGCCCGCGGACAGGCAACCCCATCTACGAACGCCCGACGGCGCTGGTTCTCTACCGAGAGGACTATCGCTTTCTTCTGAACGACGTCATCCCGAAGCGAGGCGCTGCGTTGGCGGATTTCGATCTGGTGATCGCTTCGCAGCCCTACCGCGCGCGCGTGAGCGCGGAATTCAAAGCGCAAAAAGTCATCGCGCCGTTGGTGCGCGCCCTTCGACCCGGCGGCCGTCTGATCGGCATTCACTCGTGCGGCGACGACCCCGGACTCGAAATCGTCCAACAGGTCTGGCCCGGCGAGGATCCGTTCATCAACGGGCGACACGATGTACTGCGCGCGCTCAAGTCCGAGCTCGGGCGCGACGCGCGTCGTTACAACTTCAATGCCTACTCGGACGCCCGAGCGCGCTTCCGCTACGAGATGCACACGCTGCCGAGCGAGGTGGAGTCGAGTATCGGCACCTCGACCCTCTTCGCCGCGTGGAACGCCGCCGTGTACGTCGCCCAAATCGACGACGAGCGGCTCGGCGCCGTCATGGGCGACCGAGGTTACTTGGACGCGACTCGCGACGTGCTCCGACGCCACGCCAAGTTGTGGTTCCGGGATGAGTCCTACACCGTCTCGCGCAAGCGGGATTGAGGCCGGCGATTTGACCGAGAGCGCGGAGGCTCGAGCGGAAGAACGAGGACGACCTTCGCGAATTCGCGACATCAAGGCGCGGCTCGTCGCACGCGGATCGGTCGAAGTCGCTGCGGGCCGGCTCCGAAAGCTCGGCGAGTCGGTGCCGCTTCTCCCGGAAGGCTGCTCTGCGTACGTGCCCGCTCTGCCGGGTCAATCCTTCGACACGACCCTCGCGACGATCACCGCCCTTCGCGCCGCGGGGCTTCACCCGGTCCCGCATCTCGCCGCGCGCCAGGTCACATCGCGCGACGCCCTCCGAGCGTTCCTGCGCTCAGCGGTACGCGAAGCCGGAGTTCGCCGGGTCATGTTGGTCGGAGGGGATTCGCGAGAGTCGGGAATCTACCGCGATAGTCACGAGCTGTTGCGCGACGGCGTGCTCGCGAGTGAGGGTGTCGTCGAGATCGGGCTCGCGGGCTATCCCGAGGGCCACCCCTTCCACGGCGATGGCTTGTCGCTGCTCGCTGAGAAAGTGAACCTCGCGAGCGACCAAGGGTTGGACGCCTCCGTCGTCACGCAGTTTTCCTTTGCACCCGAACGCGTCGCGGCGTTCGCGCGCGAATCGGAAGAGCGGCTTCCCCGCGTGCCGCTGCACATTGGTATCGCGGGACCCACCGATCCCGTGGCGCTGCTTCGCTACGCGAAGCGCTGCGGCGTAGACGCTTCGCGCCGGGCGGCTCGACACCTCGGTCTCGGTGCTGCGCGCCTCGCCTTTCACACCGATCCCAGCGAACAGCTCGACGAGCTCGCCCGTCTCTGCGACGAGCGGCCCCATCACTCCGTCGCGGGTGCCCACTTTTTCGGCTTTGGCGGCTTGCTGCGAACTGCGCGGTTCATGGACGGCGTCGCGCGGGCGTCCCAGTAGCTTCAATCGAGCTCTTCAACAAAGCGTTCGATTCGGCGTGCCACTTCCGCAGTGCCGTCGCCGAGAACGATCGTGTAGTGGTTCGTATCCGCGAGCGGTCGAACGCTCGGGACGCCCTACTCGGTTCCGTCTCTCATCTTCTCCGCAGCGGCAAGAACGGAATCGACGATGAAGTGATACCCGGTACAGCGACACAGGTTTCCTGCGATGGCGTGACGCACGTCGCCCTCACTGGGATTCGGGTTGTCGCGCAAGAGCTGGAGCGACGAGAGAATCATCCCCGGCGTGCAGTAGCCACACTGAAGCCCTTGGTGCGTCGCGAAGGCCTCTTGCACCGGATGGAGCGCCGCTCCGTCCGCAACGCCTTCGATCGTCATCACGTCTTGCCCGTTGGCGTCGAGCGCGAGAACACAGCACGACTTTGTCGTTTCCCCGTTCAGCATCACGGTGCAAGCCCCACAGCTGCCTGTACCGCACCCGATGTGAGTGCCCGTCAGACGCAGTTCATCACGAAGGACTTCGGCCAGCACGGCGCGCGAATCGACGAGAAGCTGCTCGCGGCGCCCGTTTACGGTCAATTCGAGGACGGACTTCAAGCGTCGCTCCCGGATCGTTCGAGCGCCTTGCGAAGCGCTCGCTGGCTATAGAGGCGCGCCATCTCTCGGCGGTACGGTGTGCTTCCGTTGAGATCCTCAAGTGCCGATGCCGCCGCCGCAAACGCGCGCTCGCCAACCGCGGCGAACGCCTCATCGTTCGGGTCGGACGCGACGACATCCGAAACATCCAGCAAGACCGGGATGGGGCCTACGCCGCCCAGCGCGACCCGAGCCCGGCGGCCGGGCTCGAACAGAGCCGACGCGGTCACGATCGGGAAAGCGCCCTCGACACGACGCAGCCGTTCGTGAGCGGTCCCGGCGTCCGCGGACACTTTCGGAATCTCTACCTCGACCAATAGCTCGTCGGGCGAGAGGCACGTGGTCATGATGTCCGTAAAGAAATCGTACGCTTCGACCACGCGCTCTTCGCCCTGGCGGGCGAGTCGAAAACGTGCGCCGAGGACGAGCATCGCCGGCGGGTAATCGGCCGCCGGGTCGGCGTGGGCGAGGCTGCCACCGAGGGTGCCCCGATTCCGAATCTGGACATCGCCGATACTCGCGGCGGCTTCCGCAAGCAGGGACGCGTGCGTCCGAATCAGCGGATCCGTTGCGACGCTCTTGTGCCGAAGCAGCGCACCGAGGTGGAGCGTACCGGACGCCTCCTTCACACCGTCTAAACCGGGAAGATGATTGAGGCTCACCACTGCGGACGGGTGGGCCAAACCGAGGCCCATGACGGGAACCAGGCTCATGCCCCCGGCGAGGACCTTGGCTTCATCGTGACGCGCCAACAGCTCGAGCGCTTCATCGAGCGCTTGTGGCGCGAAGAACTCGAATTCGGCGCCGATCACGCCGAGCGCTCCTGCGCTTTGGCGATCGCCGCCCATAGCTTCTCAGGTGTCAAGGGCAACGCGTCGATGCGAACGTCAAACTCTGCGAGCGCACTCTCGATCGCGCCGCACAGTGCTCCCAGTGGACCACTGACGCCCGACTCGCCGACGCCCTTCATGCCGAGAGGCGAAAACGGCGAAGGCGTCTCCTGGTGCGCGATCTCATACTTCGGCAACTCGACTGCCGTCGGGAGCGTGTAGTCCATGAATGTCGTGGTGAGGAGCTGCCCGCCTTCGTCGTAGACAAGCTGTTCGTAGAGTGCGCCGCCGATTCCCTGCGCCGTGGCGCCGTGAACATTGGCTTCGGCCGTCAGCGGATTGATGACAACTCCGGAGTCGTGCACGCCGCAGTAGCGGAGCACCTTCACCATGCCGGTCTCCGGATCGACCTCGACGATGCAGGCCACGGATTGGTTCGGCCACGCGGGGTACGCGTTGTAGCGCCCCTGGGTCTCGGGCTGGTGGTAGATGTTGCCGTGCCGGAAATAGCGCGTCGATTCGAGCCCGGGCTCTTCTTCCAGAGCCGCCGCTCCGTGGCAATCGCGGTAGACCTCGGAGACGACATCCTTGATGGAAATGAACCGCGCCGGCGCGCCCCGGAGGACGATCCGTCCGCGCTCGACCTCGAGGTCTTCCGTCGCAACTTCGAGCATTCTTCCCGCGACGCGCAGGAGCTTCTCCCGGAGTTCTGTCGCGGCCATGTGTGCCGCCGAGCCACCCATCATCACGCCTCGTGAGCTGTAGTTGCCGAGCCCGTAGGGGCAGCTTTCTGTGTCGCCCTGAATGACGCGCACTTGCTCGAGATCGACACCCAAGGTGTCGGCGGTGATTTGAGCGATGGCGGTCTCGTTGCCGCTGCCCGGCGACGTCACGCCGGTCAGGACGGTGACTTCGGACGAAGGACTGATGCGCACCGTGGCGCCGTCGTATGCGCCGAACATCTGGGAACCCGAAAGTCCGCAGCCCTCGGGCGTGAGTTCTTGTCCCAAACCGATGCCGACAAATCGACCTTCGGCGCGTGCCTCCGCCTGCAGCTTCGGGAACCCTTCGTAGTCGACCAGCTCGAGCAAGCTTCGAAGCGCCTTCGGGTAGTCGCCGCTATCGATGACCGCGCCGGAGTTCTGCGGGTAGGGAAACTCATCGGGCTGGATGAAGTTGCGCAGTCGAACCTCCGCCCGGTCGAGCCCCGTCTCACGCGACACGGCGTCCATCACGCGGTCCATCAAGAACGCGCAGGATTCTTTGCCGTAGCCGCGGTAGGCGTTCCAAGGACACTTGTTCGTCGCGACGGAAAACAACTCGACGTCTGTGTTCTTGATCTTGTACGCCCCCGGAAGGGCGAACGCCGTCACGAAGGACATCCCCCACCCCGCCAGTGCGGAAGGTGCGCCGACGTCGGCGACGTAGCGAACACGTAGCGCGGTCACGCGGCCGTCCGCCTCGTAGGCAGCCGACCAGCGGAAATGGCCCTCTCGCGCGTGGCCCCCGGCGAGGAGATCCTCGTGGCGCTCGGCGACCCAGCGCACCGGGCGGCCGAGCAGGCGAGAGAGTTGTGCGATGAGGGGTTCTTCCTGGAAGTACGGAATCTTCAAGCCGAATGCACCGCCGACATTCGGCTGCACGACGCGCACGCGGTTCTCGGCCAAGCCGAGGGTCGCCGCGAGGAGGGTACGCAGCGGGTGCGGGTTTTGGGTCGACGCCCAGAATGTGAGCTCGCCTCGATGCGGGTCGTAGTCCGCCAAATAGGCGCGCGGTTCGAGTGCAGCGCCGGTGTAGCGGTGATGACGCAGCTCGCCTTCCACTGCGTGTGGGGCCTGAGCAAACGCGGCGTCGACATCACCGGCTTCAAACCGCGTGTGGAAGAGCACGTTATCGCCCCAGTCGGGCTCGACCAACGCCGACCCTTCCTCGAGCGCACGGTGCGCATCGACGACGGCTTCGCTTTCCTCGTAGTCGATGTCGACGAGCGATGCGGCGTGCTTCGCGGTGTAGGGATCGTCGGCCACCACCGCGACGACCCCCTCTCCCGAGAACCGGACGCGGCCGCGCGCAAGCGGATACACGCCGGCCTTCTTGTAATCGACGCCGGCTCCCATCGCCTCGACATCGAGAGGCGCGATTTGTTCGGCGATTTCGTCGCCGGTCACGACGAGAAGGACGCCGGGGATGTCCTTCGCCTCACGGCTGTCGATGCTGCGGATCCTCCCGGCGGCGATCGGCGCGCGCACGATCGAGACGTGGGCCATGCGGTCGAGCTTGACGTCTGCCACGTAGGTCCCTGCGCCGGCGACGAGCTTCCGGCTCGTCATCGCGGGGACGTGGGCTCCGACGAGGGGCTTCATGCGAGGGGCGCCGCGTTCACCAAGATGAAGGCGACACGACACGGCGCATCGTTCCGAACGCTCCAAGAATGCATCGTTCCGCGCTGCACGAGCACGTCCCCCGCTTTGAGGCAGGTCTCGCCCTCTTCCATCACCGCCCAGACTTCGCCTTCGAGGACGATGGCGTAGTCCGTCGTCGTGGTGACGTGCATCATCGGATCGTCGCTGCCTTCGGCGACGGCGTGTCCCGCGCCGATCGAATCGAACCCTTCGTGCCCGGACGTGACGTTGTCCTTCCAAGTCGAATCCGGAGGAAATTCGACGACGCGAAAGACCGTGCCGTTCGGCGGTGGCTCGAGGCGGATCGGTCGGTCGGCGTTGTCCGCGTCGCCGCTGTTGTCCGCGGGGGCGCCCTTCGTCTCCCAAAGGTCGGTCACGAGGAGCCCGGGCATCGCAGCCATCTCCATAGAATTCGGCGCCGGGCCGTCTTTCAAGATGATGGATTTACCCTGTGCGTTGTGACCCGTGATAACGCGTCGGACTTGCTTTGCCATGATCTCTCCTAACCCTGACGGCGGGCATCCAGCGCGCCGTTTGCTTTGCACTCACACGCTGGCGCAGGACGCCGAGCGCTGCCAGAGGAGACCCTCACCTACCGCTCCTCTTGTTGAATCCGGACCCGTATGGGAAGTCGACGAGACCGGTGTCGAGCTTCTCGCGATCGAAGGTCCAGTATTGGCGGATCTCTGCGATTCGGTCGTCCTCGAAGCGGTAGTGCTCCGAGCCACGAACCGCGAAATCTCCGTGGGCCGAGCGACCCGTCATGGTCCACTCGATTGCCGCGGTGTCGCCGTCGCTCACACAGGTATCGACGAGCCACACCGCACCTTCCCAGCGGTCGCGCACCTTCGCCCAGAATCCGCCGATGGTCGCGGCGCCGCGGACCGGCGGGTGGTTCGTGTCGAACACGACCGCGTCCCTCGTAAAATGCGAAGCGATGTCGTCCGCGGTGCCTTCGGAACACGCGCGAAAGTACGCTTCGATGCGTTCACGATGTGTCATTCTGATAATCTACCTCGAAGAGGACGTCTTCAGCCTCCTTCTACGCGAGGACGCGATGAGCGAACGACGTGACACGCCGGGTTGCCCGATGAGCGCTGCAGCCCGGAACTTCGACCCCTATGACGAGGACTACCTGCAAGATCCGTATCCACACTTGCGGGCCGTCCGAGAACAAGAGCCGGTATTCTACGCCCCGGACCTCGATTACTGGATTGTATCCCGGCACGAGGACGTGAAGCGCTGCTTCATGGATCAAGACGCTTTCTCCGCGGCGCCGGCGCTCGACACGATCGTCCCGCCCTTCCCGTCGACGATCGAGATCATGCAGAAGTACCAGCTCGCGCCCGGTCCATCGATGGTCAACGAGGACCCGCCGCTCCACCGTCCGCGGCGTCAGCGCTGTCAAAAGGCCTTCTCGCGACAGCGCATCCATGCCCTCGAACCCTTTGTCCGTGACCTCGCAACCCGCTTCATCGATCGGTTCGTAAAACGCGGTGAGGCGGATCTCGTGGCCGAACTCTTCTACGAGCTCCCGGCATTGGTCGTGTTCAAACTGTTCGGCATTCCCGACGATGAAGTCGAAGAGGTCAAAGCCTACGCCGGACCGCTGGCACTTTTTGGCTGGGGCAAGCCGAGCGAAGCCGAACAGAACCGTTTGGTCGAGATGGTCGGTCAGTACTACCAGTACGCCTGTCGGCATCTTGAACGGCTGAAGGAGAACCTCGGCGACGATATTGCAAGCGACATGCTGCGCGCTCACCAGGAAGATCCCGAAACCTGGCCGATCTCCTACATCGCGTTTTTGCTTCCGAACTTTCTCTATGCCGGGCACGAGACGACGACCAGTCAATCCGGCAACGCGCTGCGGATTCTTCTCGAGCACCCCGACCAGTGGGAGCGCTTGTGCGGAGATCCGTCCCTCGCGGAGAGCGCGGTGGATGAGTGCATCCGCGCGGTTTCGTCGGTGATTGCGTGGAGGCGCCGCACGAAGAAGGACGTCACCGTCCGCGGCGTCGACATTCCGGCGGGAGCGAACTTGCTGATCTACAGCGGCGCCGCCAACCGCGACGAGAACGTGTTCGAGGACCCCGATCGCTTCGACATTACCCGAGAGAACGCGAGACAGTCGCTGTCGTTTGGCTTCGGTGCGCACCTGTGCATGGGGGCGCCGCTCGCGCGGATGGAGCTCAAGGTGATGCTCGAAGAGTTCTCGCGCCGCCTGCCGCACATGCAGCTCGTCGAGGGGCAGTCGTGGTCGTACTCGGCGAACACCTCGTTCCGCGGCCCTCAGCGGTTGTTGGTGCGCTGGGACGCCGAAGCGAACCCGGTTGCCGCGGACCGCCCGTCGTAAACGGCCCGTGCGGCGGCGCTGTCATGCGCCCACCGATCTCTCATTGGCGAAAGCTCTTGCGGGATGGTCGTCCGAGAGGCGCGGGCATCCGGGGCCAGAAAAGCGCTCCCGCAGTGTTTTGCCTTCATACGCGGTACGGAAACGACCGCGCCGCTGGAGCTCGGGGATCACCAGGTCGACGAGGTCGTCGAAACCACCCGGCTGGACGTTCGGAAGGACGTTGAACCCGTCGATGCCCGTGTCTTCGACCATCCTCTCCATGCGATCGACGACCTGCTCGGCGGTCCCGACGATGACGCGCTGCATGCCCCCGAGGCGGACGTTCTCCGCGAGATCGCCAAACGTCGCGTCCGGCCCGCCGGCGAGCTTCGAGAGAAGCCCGCCGACCGACTCGATGCCGCTGCTCGAGAAATCTCGAATGGGATCGCTCATCGCGTAGGGAGCCAGATCGATCCCACTCCAGCCGCCGAACAACGCGAACGCGCCTTCCGGACTTCCGTGGGCGCGGAGCACGTCGAGCTTGGTCTTCGCCTCGGCTTCTGTCTCGCCAACAACGAGACACAGACCGCTCAGGAGTTTCACGGAATCCGCGGCACGGCCTGCGGCTTCGGTGGCTTCGACGACGGCTTCCTTGGTCGCGCGCGGGTGGGGTCCACCCCCCAAGGTCACGAACATCGCCTCGGCGTGGCGCGCGGCGAAGGAGATGCCTCGTGGTGAGGTGCCAGCCTGCACCAGGAAGGGCGTGCGTTGCGGTGAGGGTTCGCACATGTGCGGCCCTTCGACCGCAAAGTGTTCATTGTGGTGGTGGATTTTGTGGACCCGAGCGGGATCGGTATGAACGTCCGCTGCCGCGTCGCGAACGACCGCGCCCTCGTCCCAACTCTGCTCCCAGAGTTTACCGACCACCTCCATGAATTCATCTGCGCGGTCGTAGCGCGCGTCGTGAGGAAGCGCTTCCCCTCCCAAGCCGTTGCGGTACGCGCTCTCGAGGTAGCTCGTCACGATGTTCCAGCCGACCCGTCCGCCGGTGAAGTGGTCGAGCGACGAGAACAGCTTCGCCGTGTGAAAGGGTGGGTAGTACGTCGTCGAGTGGGTGATCACGAAACCCAGGCCCTCGGTTTCCCTCGCGAGCAGCGGAAGCAACACCGACGGATCGTTGCCGGGGAACTGAACGGCGTGACGAACCCCCGCGTCCATCGAGCCACCGTAGATGTCGTACACCCCGTGAATGTCGGCGAAGAACAATGCATCGACGAATCCGCGGTCGAGGGTCCGTGCGATATCCAACCAGAACTCGACGTCGCGATATCCCGGGGAGGAGCGATCTCTCGGATTGCGCCACTGCCCCTTCGCCTGAGGACAGGGAGAGCACTGGGAGAAAGCACAAATATGGATGTGTCCCATAGCCCTTTCAGCGTAGCGTGATCGCATCCTGAGAGCGGTCTTCCCATGTGAGCTATATACGCCGCCGCCGGCGTCACCATCGTGCGTCGATGCTCGAGCTGAGGAGACGTTCGATGTCCTCTATCCGTCGCGTCGTGACCGGTCACGATGCTTCCGGTCGTTCTGTCATCGCGAGCGACGCGGTCGTCTCCGCGCTTCGACCGAAGGACTTACCGGGTCTCGAAATGACACCGCTCTGGCGAAGGCCGTATCATCCTCGAGCTCGACGACGGTTCGAAGACCGAGCTCCGCGCGGGCGACTGCGTGGTTCAAAGCGGCACGATGCACGCGTGGCGCAACCCCTTCGGCGAACCGTGTCGCATCATCGGAGTGGCGATCGGTGCGGGGTGGCAGGCCGGCTAAGAGAGGACGAAGAGAGGAACCCAAGCGATGAACGAGAACGACCCGATCGCTCCCTACGATGGGCACGGCGACCGCCTGCTCTTCGAAAACGATGACATTGCCGTGTGGGAAGAGGTTTTCGAGCCCGGGACGCCGACGAAGCCGCACCGTCACGTGCGAGACTACATCGCCGTCGCGCTCGACGAGGGCGAGCTTCGGATCCAATCGTTTTCGCAGGAACCGGAAGTGTACGAACGACTCGCCGGCCTCCTCGATGCGACCGATGAAACGGACGACACCAAGCGGGTTCGATTCAGTGCCGGCACGGTCCTGCACGCGGCCCAGCCCGCGGGAGGCCACGCGCACCGCGCAGAGAACGTCGGAGGGCGGCCGAGCCGTGTCTTGCTGATCGAACTGAAGCACAGCGGAGTCGGGCGTTGAGACTCAAAGACCGGAAAGCGTTGGTCACAGGTGGCGCCAGTGGAATCGGCGCGGCGATCGCTCGCCGACTTGCGGCAGAGGGTGCGCGAGTCGGGCTCGTCGATCGCGACGATGCACAGACCGTCGTCGACGAGATCCGCGGTCGCGGTGGGGAAGCGCACGCCCTGCGTGTCGATCTCTCCGAGGTTTCGGCCTGCGAGCGCGCCGTCGATGACGGCGCGAAAGCGCTCGGCGGGCTCGATGTCCTCGTCAACTGCGCGGGTCTCTTTCGGGGCGTGCCTTTCGAAGAACTCTCGGAAGAGATCTGGGAACTCCACCACCGCGTCCTGGCGCGCGCGCCGATCTTTCTCTGCCGCGCCGCCCTCCCCCATTTGAAAGAGAGCCACGCCGCACGCATCGTCAACGTGACCTCGGTCGCGGCTCACTTCGGCGCTCCCGGAACCGTCGCGTATAGCGCTGCCAAAGGCGCGTTGCTGTCGTCGACGCGAGCGCTCATGACCGAGCTCGCTCCGCTGGGAATCAGCGTGAACGCCGTCTCGCCGGGCAACGTCCGCACACCACTCAACGCCGACCTACGCGCCCTCAAAGGGTACGAGGCGAAGTGGACCGAGCTCACACCTTCGGGCCAGGGCTTCCTCGAGCCCGAGTCGATCGCCGGCGCGGTGGCGTTCCTCGCGTCCGATGACGGTGCGATGATCCACGGCCAGCAGATCGTGGTCGATGGCGGCGTGACGGCGGGGCTCTCAAGCGCCGCCATCAGCCTGGCGAGCGACGAGTAACCACCGCAGACGGAGTACACCGAGTTTCGGTGGCTTTCGCGCGCACTCGTGTGGCAAGGTGGTTTGTATCCACAGGAGGATTCCCATGGCGACACCCCCCGCTTCCGTGGCCGGCGCCATCGACGCCGACGGTCATATTCTCGAACCTGCGGATCTTTGGGAGACCTATCTCGAAGAAAGGTATCGCGACCGCGCCCTGCGAATCCGAACCAACGCCGAAGGACTCGAAGTCATCGAGATCGACGGCAAGCCCACGTGGACGGGATACCCGGGCTTTCCCGGCCTACTCGGCGGAATGGGTCGCGAAGATCTCATTCCCGGGCCGGACGTGACCTACGAAGGTTCCGCACCTCCGGCCGCGATGGAGGTGGGTGCGCGACTCAAGCGGATGGACGCCGAAGGGGTCGACAAGTCCATCCTCTACCCGACGCTCGGCCTCTTCCTCGGCGAAATTCAGGACCCGGAGCTCTTCACGGCGCACTGCCGCGCTTACAACCGTTGGATCGTCGAATTCTGCAAGGGAAGCGGCGGACGATTGGTTCCGATCGTACAGGTTTCACTTGAGACCGATCCGCAGGAGGCGGCCGCGGAGCTCGAACGGGGCGTGAAAGCCGGCGCCAAAGGAGGCTTCTTTCTCCCCTTCACCTGGAAAAGGAAGTCGCCGGGGCACCCCGACTACGACCCGCTGTGGGCGAAGGCCGAAGAGCTCGGCGTTCCCTTGGCCATCCATCCCACCGCCGACCCAGCGCCGCTCGATGTACACAAGCGCTTCGACGAACTCGGGCAGAATGGCCCGAACTTGAACCTCACTTGGTATTTCGACGTACTGGTCTCGCAAGGGATGATGCAATCGTTCGTTTCGCTCTTCCATTACGGCTTATTCGATCGATTCCCCACCGTCAAAACGGTGGTGCTCGAATCCCAAGCGGGTTGGATCGGGTTCTTGCTCGACCGCATGGACGCGGTCTTCCGCACCGGCCTCGGGCAGACCACGCATATGAAGGAATCGCCGAGTACGTATTTCAACCGGCAATGTTGGATTTCCGCGGACCCCGATGAACGCGCGCTCTCCCGCGTGATCGATCACGTGGGCTCCGACCGCTTCTTCTGGGCCTCGGACTTCCCCCACCCCGATCACGGCGACGACTACATGAACGAACTCGCGGAGTTGGTCGCGCCGCTCTCCGACCGGAGTCGACGCCAAATCCTGTGGGAGAACGTCGCTACCGTCTACGACCTGGGATAAGCGAGGAGGTCCAATGGAGGAATCGGTTCGAGATGTGAATCTTCACGATCTCGCGCGCATGGCCACCCACGGGTACCCCTGGGAAGGGTGGGACCGACTGAGGCGGGAAGCTCCGGTCTTCTGGTACGAGCACGATGAAGTCGAGCCCTTCTGGGCGGTCACCAAACACGCCGATGTGTTGGAGGTCTCGAAGCGTTCGGACATCTTCATCAATGGCGGGCCGCGTCTGCGGTTCATGCTCAAAGGACAGGTCGAACCGCTGCGGTTTCTCGACCCGTTCGGCGAAGAACAGGGTTGGGACCCCAACGAGCCGTCGGACTTCGTGTTCATGGACGACCCGCGCCACAAGAAGATGCGTGCGATCGCGAGCCGCTCTTTTACGCCCGCGCGGATCAAGGAATCCGAGCCCCATTTCTTGAACCTCGCCAAGGTGTTCGCCGCGGAATTCGAACGTCAGCTGGCGGAGGGCCCGAAAGATTTTGTTCGCGATTATTCAGTCAAGCTCCCTCTCGCGGCGATCGGCGAGATGTTCTCGCTGCCCCCCGACGATTGGCGCCAGATTCTGGCCTGGACGAACGCCACCACGGGGGATTTCGAAGAGGGGTTTGTCCGCGAGGGGGAACTCTCGTCGGAAGCGAGTGTCCGGGCGCTCAAGGAGTTTCGCGGCTACCTAAACGAGCTGGTGGAGCGCCGCCGTCGCGAGAAGAGCGACGGCGACAGTCTTCTCGACCAAGTCATCGCCGGACGAGTCGACGGCGAACCTCTGACTGAACAGCAATTGAACGGGTACCTCGTGCTGCTCATCGCCGCCGGCAACGAGACGACACGCACGGCCACCACCGGAGGCCTGTTGGCGCTCCTCGAGCACCCGGACCAACTCGAGCGCCTGTGCGCAGAGCCCGATTTGTTGGATTCGGCGCTCGAGGAGATCCTTCGATTCACCTCGCCGGTCTACCACTTCTTTCGGACCGCCACGGAACCCTACGAATTGTCTGGCGTGAAAATCGACGCGGGAGACACCGTCGGGATGTTCTACCCGTCGGCCAATCGCGACGAAGAAGTTTTCCCCGACCCCTACCGCTTCGACATCGCGCGGGACCCGAACCCCCACCTCGCGTTCGGGGGCTACGGGGCCCACTTCTGTCTCGGGGCTCATCTCGCGAGGGCTGAGCTGCGCGCCTCGTTCCGGTCGCTCCTTCCTCTCTTGCCGAGGCTTGAACTGGCCGGTCCGCCGGTCAGAAACCCGCATCTCCACGCGCCGGGTTACCACTCCCTGCCCGTGGCGCTCAAGAGCTGACCGGGCTTGCGCGACGACCGCGGTACGCCCCGGGTGAGATTCCGAACCAGCGCTTAAACGCCTTCCCGAAGTTCGCGGGGTTGTCGAAACCCAACGCGCCAGCCACCTCTTTGATCGTAATCTCGTCGTTGGCGAGTAGCTCAGAGGCGCGCACCTGAAGGAACTCGTCCGTGATGGCCTGGTAGCTGGTACCCAGGTTACGCAACCGCCGGATCAAGGTTCGCGGCGCCATGTGCAGGTAGTCGGCGACGACGGGGAGCGTGGGGAGCGGTCGCGTTCGGTTCTCGTCCTCGAAGGCGCGGCACAAGAAACTCCGCACCTGACCCAGCGTCTCGCGTTCCGGCGAGGAAGCCATCGTGGTTTCGCACTGGGTGAGTGCGTAGCTCCACGTCGAAGCGTGGAATCCCAAATTCTCAAGCGAGCGCCAATTCGCGGGGAAGACCAACGCATTGCACGAGGACGCGAAGCGAACTGGACAGCGGAAGAACTCCCCGTAGCGCGTGGCGTGGGGTGTGGGCGGATACGTCAGGACCAGCTCGGCTTCGGCGAAATCGACGCCGTAGACCGTAGCGAGGTGCTGCTGCAAGATCAGGAGCGGCGTCTCGACCAGGAGCGGGAGCGATCCGCCGAGATCAATCACCGGGCAGAGTTCCGCGAGGAAGCGACCTTCTTCGCTGCGCCCCTGCATATGCATATACGGAACACGACTCGGAAAGAACCGCAGGAACGCATCCACCCCGGCCCCCAGATTCGGAGCCGAGAGCAGCGCGATGCTGATCGGGCCGTGGAAGTGGTCTGTCAGGCTGCTCGACCAGGCGAGATACCAGGCGGGGTCGCGGGCCAGCGCCTCGGTGTTGCGAATATATTGGAGCGCCTGACGCACGGTAATGCGGCGCTCAGCATCTTCGAGCTCCTCGGCGGAGAGACCGGTGTGTGCGAGCAGCTGGTCGGCATCGAAGAGGCGCAGCAAATGGCGGCCGTAGGTGGCGGGCATGGGTAGGCCTTCGACAACACCTCTGTCCATGAGGTGCCATTTTCGCACATTTTGTCACCAAAAGAACAAATGTTGTCATGAGATGATTTCGCGCTCGCGGCCGGCGCGGCCGTAGAATCCGAGGCCAAGCGGCGTGTTGCCGTGCAACGCAAAGGAGCTGCGATGTCTGACCCCGCGATTGTCGAGCGAAACGTCGCCAAGGTTCGAGAGTTCATCGACGCCTGGGGTGCGGTCGACTGCGATGCCGCCATGGCCTGCCTGTCGGATGATATTGAGTACATCAACCTGCCCCTCGAGCCCCTCATCGGCCAAAAGGACGTTCGAAGAATCGTCGACGGCATCATGAAGCTCTCGGTGAAGGTTCACTGGGAGCTCATCAACATCTTCGGCCACGGCAACGTCGTCACCACCGAACGTCTCGATCACTGGGATTTCGACGGGAAGGGCTGGGGCCTGAAGCTCCCTTGCATCGGCATGTTTGACGTGAACGACGAAGGGAAGATCTGCGGCTGGCGCGATTACTTCGACAACCGCATGTGGTTCGAAAACGGCGGACCCATCCTTCATCTCGACTGAGAGGAACTGCCCAATGGACGAAAAAGCCACGATCGAACGCAATATCGGGGTCGTCAGAACCTTTCTTCGGGGCTGGGACGAGCGCGACGTAGACCTCTGCATGTCGCAGTGCACCGAGGACATGGTGTACTGGAACAAGCCCCTCCCTCCGCTCAAAGGCCCGGACGTCCGCACGATGATCGCTTCGATCTTCGAGCCGGCGAAGCGAGTCGAATTCATCCTTCACAACATTTTCGGCCACGGGAACAAGGTCATTACCGAACGCCGGGACCAGTGGGACTGGGATGGCAGCGGAACGTGGCAGCTGGTGCTCCCCGTGTGCGGCATGTTCGAGCTCACGGACGACGGCAAGATCTACGAATGGCGTGAGTACTACGACAACGAGCACTGGACCCAGCACGGCGGTCCGAGTCTCGAGCTCTAGGAGACCTTTCCATGGCGTTGGCTCCCAAAGTCGGTGGTGACAAGCCCCGCATTCCGACGGCGAACGAACTCGGCTTCGATCCCGATGCGTTGCGCCGCAAATACGCGGTGGAACGCGAGCGACGTCTGCGACCCGACGCCGAAGCGCAGTACCAGCAGACGGACGGCCAGTTCGAGCGCTACAACGAAGATCCGCACGTCACGGAGCCGCTTGCGCGCGACGCGGTCGACGAGGACATCGAGGTGGCGATCCTCGGCGGCGGCTTTGGCGGCCTCTACATGGCAGCCCGTCTCCGGGAAGCGGGAATCGACTCCTTCCGGATCATCGAACGCGGCGGCGACTTTGGCGGAACGTGGTACTGGAACCGTTACCCGGGTGCTCAGTGCGACGTCGAGTCCTACATCTACCTGCCTCTTCTCGAAGAGACCGGCTACATGCCGAAGGAGAAGTACTCCTTCGGACCGGAGATCTTCGAACACGCCCAGCGGGTCGGGCGCCACTACAATCTCTATGAACGCGCCTACCTTCAGACGCAGATCACCGAACTCCGCTGGAACGAAGGCGAGAACCATTGGGTCGTTCGGACGGACCGGGGCGACACGATCCGTGCCCACTACGTCATGATCTCGACCGGATCTCTCAACCGACCGAAGCTTCCCGGTATTCCGGGGCTCGCCGATTTCAAGGGCCACACGTTTCACACGAGTCGCTGGGACTACGACTACACAGGGGGATCGCCGGAGGGGGAGCTCGAAAAGCTGGCCGACAAGCGAGTGGGCATCATCGGCACCGGCGCTACCGCCATTCAGTCGATTCCCCATCTCGGCGCGAGCGCGAAACACCTCTACGTGTTTCAGCGCACGCCCTCATCGGTGGACGAGCGCCGCAACAAACCCACCGACCCCGATTGGTGGAAGACCCTCGAGAGCGGCTGGCAAGTTGCGCGCAACGATAATTTCACCG
The DNA here is from genome assembly GCA_965223705.1 of Myxococcota bacterium. Taxonomy (GTDB): domain Bacteria; phylum Myxococcota_A; class UBA9160; order UBA9160; family UBA6930; genus UBA6930. The sequence continues at coordinate 3,537,099 of OZ245015.1, forward strand.
CACTCCTCGTCGGTCAAGAAGTCGAAGAAGACCTCGTGAACGATGGATGGACCGATCTCTTCAAGTCGCTGGGGGAACTCCTGGCCGGCGATGACGACGCGCAATGGACCACGGAGGAATTGAAAGAGCTCGCCGAGATCGTCGACTTCCAGCACGACAATCGGATACGAGACCGCGTCGTGGACACCGTCGGCGACGCCGAAACGGCCGGCAAGCTCAAGCATTGGTATAGGCCCTGGTGCAAGCGGCCCACCTTTAACGACGATTACCTGCCGACCTTCAATCGCACGAACGTCACCCTGGTCGATACCGACGGCAAGGGCGTCGAGCGCCTCACGGAGAAAGGCGTGATCGTCGGCGGCGTCGAGTACGAGGTCGATTGTCTGATCTTCGCGACGGGCTTCGAAGTCAACCGCGCCAGCTACACCCACCAGGCCGATCTCGAAATCATCGGTCGCGATGGCCGAACGCTTGGGGATCACTGGGCGGATGGCATGCGCACGTACCAGGGCTTCATGAGCCATGGATTCCCGAATCTTTTCCATATGGGATTCACCCAAACGGGCTACACACCGAACTTTACCTACATGACCGAGAACCAGTCGCGCCATCTCGCAGCGGTGGTAAAGGATGCGAATGAGCGAGGTATTCGCGCGATGGAACCCACGGCCGAGGCCGAAGCCGACTGGGTGGCGCTCGTGACAGAGCCGAATCAGATGACCGACTACCTCGCCGCCTGCACCCCCGGCTACTACAACGCGGAAGGCAAGGGCAAAGGTCACGACGAAGGATTCCTGCAGGGGCACTACCCTGAGGGGGGCCTTCGCTTCTACGAAATGCTCGCCGAGTGGCGGGCCGCCGGAGAGTACGCCGGCCTAGAGATCCGTTGATCGAGAAAGAGAGACAAAATCATGAGCGAAAAGCGACTCGAAAAGATCGAAAAACTGTTGTCGGAAATTTGCGAAACCCAAGCCGCGATCTGCCAGAAAGTGGAGCAGCTCGAACGGCGCACGGCGACCGGGGCTCCTTCTTGCGAGGAGACCGTTGCGTTCCTCGACCAGTTCCGGGCCGCCGAAGCGGACGCGGTGGGTTGGATCGGTTCCTGGATCGACGTCAGCGACGTCGACTGCCTGCGCGGTGGCCTGCGCACCGTCCAAAAACGCGAGGCGATGCACGCCGAACTCCTCGAGAGCCGCATCAAAGAGCTCGGCGGAGACTGCAGCTGCGAGTTGCCCGCGGCCGATCGCAAGCGCTACCGGGAGACCTTTGGCGGGACGACGTGCAGCGACGCCGAGAAGGTAAAAGCGCTGGTCGAGGAAGTCGGTGACATGGACGTTTTCCTGAAGCCGTTCGATGATTTCGCGAACCGCCTGGACGCCGACCCGGAGACCCAGTTCTTGCTTCGGACGATTCTCCAGGACGAGCGATCCACGATCCAGTTCCTGAACGACGCGTGCACGCTGCTCAACGGTTGACGAACGCTTCACCACGGGAGAACACCATGGGACGAGTTTTTGACGATTTCGAGGGCTGCTACGGCGAATTCGTGACGGAAGGAACGATCGCCGAGCTCGGCGCTGTGCCGCTTTGTGTCGCGCCGGGCGAGACTTGCGTGGAACACAGCCACGAAGGCGTCGAAGAGTTGATGATCGTGAAGTCGGGCCGGGGTCAATTCGAGATCGAAGACGAATGGTTCGAGGTCTGCCCCGGATCGGTTGGGCTGGTTCGTTCGGGCGAGTTTCACGCCGTGCACAATACGGGGGACGAGAACCTCGAGATTCTCGCCGTCGTCAATGCGAACATCGACTTCGACACCGTGCGTGTGAAGAGCCGTGCCGAGCACTTCGCCGGAAAGAACGGCCGCGCCGATATCGCCCAAGGCGAGCTCACCGACCTGAAGCGACGACTCGCCAGTGTCACCGAGCTGCTTCACGGGGTTCGCGACGAGGTCGCGAACCTCCGCAAAGCCGCCAAGCCGAAACGCCCGCGAAGTAGCCGAGCCGCCTAGCACGCTTTCGGGCTTTCCGTGGCCCTCCCGAGGAATAAGCACATGAAACTCGCCCTCTATCTTCCCAACTTCCGAGACCGGGTCACGGTCGAAGAGCTCGTGATGTTGACCCACGAGGCCGAAGAGCTCGAGTTCGACTCGATCTGGACGCTCGACCGAATCGTCGTGCCGGAGGCGTCGGACCAAGGAAAGCTCGAGAAGCCGTTCGGTTTCATGAAAGAGTTCCCGAAGCAGTTACCGGTGAGCGCTCGGGGAGAGTTCCTACACGGGCTACCGCTGGTCCCCTACCTCGCGGCGATCACCAGCCGTATTCGTCTCGGCGTGAGCATCATCGTGACGCCGTACCGTGCGCCGGGTGTTCTGGCCGCCGAGATCGCTACCTGGGATCACTTGGCCGGTGGCCGAATCAATGTGGGCGTGGGCTCGGGCTGGATGCCCGAGGAGTTTGCCGCATCGAGTGCGGCCGACACCTACGAGCGCCGCAACAAGCAGGTGATCGAAACGATCGAGATCATGCAGGGCATCTGGACCAACGAACTCTTCGAGTACCACGGTGAGTTCGCCGACTTCCCCAAGTGCGGTTTCGGCGTGAAGCCGGTCCAGAAACCCCGGCCTCCGATGTTCTACGGTGGGCTCGGTATTCCGAAAATTGCGGCGAGTCGCATCTCGAAATATGGCCTCGAGGGTTGGATCGGCATCATGGATACGCCCGATGCAATCGCGACCTGGCGAGAGGCGATCGGCAAGGAGCTCGACGCCGTGGGCAACTCAGGGGCACTCGACACGCTCGAAATTTCAAGCATGTTGCCCTTCGAAATCACTCGCGAGCCGACGGACCAGTCCGACCAGGGAAAGCTCACCCCGACCCTCGTCGGCACGGCAGAGCAGATCACCGAGAACCTGAAGCGCTACAAGGACGCCGGGCTGACGATGCCGCTGCTGTGGCCTCCTTTCAGCGGCACGCCCACGGCGAAGACGATCGTCGACATGCGCCGCCTGGTCGAGGAGATCCTTCCGAAGGTGTAGGCGACGACGTCCGCGGGCCTCGGCGGACTTGCTTCCGATAAACGACGCGCTCCGCGGACAAGTCGCGACATCGAGCGCGTTGTTGAGCCGCGGGTTCCGCCGTTCCGCGATCTCGATTGCGGTTCTCGATGGGCCACCGCGCAGCGCTTCTGGCACAATGGCTCGGCGATCACGACGCAAGGAGAATGAGAGTGAGCGCCGCCCGCGGCGACCAAGTTCACGGGATCACCCCTCGGCAGATCGTCGCGCTGTTGTCCATCCTGCTGGTCGGGATCGTCCTCAGGTCGATCCTACTCGAAAAAGAAAGCCTGTGGTTCGATGAGGTCTTTTCGATCCGGCTGGCGCTTCAAGACCTCTCTTCCGTGCTTCAAGCCGAGCGCAGAAATCCGCCACTGCATTTTCTCCTTCTCCACTTCTGGATGAAGGCCTTTGGAGATAGCGCTGCCGCGGCCCGCTCTCTATCGGTCGTTGTGGGAAGCGTCAGCATTTTCCTGGCGTTCGCACTGGGGCGCCGCTTTTACGGAACCTACGTCGGACTCGCCGCGGCGCTCTTTACTGCGTTGTCCTCATTCCAGATCTACTACGCCCAAGAAGCGAGGACCTTCGCACTGGTGCTGATGCTGCTGCTCGCATCGTCGCTGCTTATGGACATCTTCCTCCGGAGCTCTTCGCAACGCGTCCTGGTCCTCGCCGGCATCGGCTACGTCGCGACGAGCGCGCTCGCCTGCTACTGCCACTTCTACACCCCGTTTTACATCTTCGCGCAGAACGTCTTCTTCGTTCTCTTCTGGAAAGATCACCGTCATCGGCTCGTGCCGTGGATCGTGGTACAGATCCTGATCCTCTTGCTGTTCGCGCCGTGGCTTGCCGTCATGTTGTCGGAGGCCGCCGCCGGCGAGGGTCTCGGAGACCGTCGACACTTCCTGCTCAAGGTCCCGCAGTCGCTTTTCAGCATGCTCGCGACCGACACGCTGATCCCCCTCGACGAGCGGGCCGTGAACGACGTTCGGGGGACGCTCGTCTCCCACGCTCCGGCGCTGATCTCGAGCACGCTGGTCTTCGCCGCCTTGGGGCTCCTGGCACTGCTGCAGACGAAGCGCTTTCCGCGTGGACATGCCCTCATGCTCTGCCTCGGTCTGCTGCCTCTCCTTCTCTCCTTCGTGATCTCGTTCAAGCTGATGATTCTTGAAGAACGCTACCTGATCGGATCGTCCGTCCCCCTCTATCTCTTTGTGTTGTCTCCGCTCCCCACCGCCTTGATGGAGTGGCGCGGCTGGCCGCGGATCGGGGCCGTTGCGCTCGCCCTCGGCGTTTCCGTCCTGAGTTTCGTGGCGCTCTACAACTATTACTTCAACCCGCGATTCGGAAGAGATCAGTGGCGTGAAGCCACGCAGTGGGTGGAAGAGCGCGCGCAGCCCGACGACGTCATCGTCTTTCTTCCGGAACACATCGGTATTTGCTTTGAGTACTACGCTCGTCAGTCACACCCGACCCTGCGTGTGAGGCGCCTTGTTTTCGATCCTGCGACCGACTGGTGGCGCTCCTTTCTCGAACAGTTGAGAAGCTACAAGAGCGGCTGGATTGTTCGATCGCGTTACGCCGATGAGTCCGTGGTCGAAGGCCTGGCGGAGTACTTTGTCGTGCGAGAAGCCATGGAGTTTCCGCGTGACAAAGGCATCATCATCTACCGGGTAGTCGTCGAGGAGCCCTAGCGTCGAAAGGCCAGCGTCTTGCTTCCGACAAAGTTGAAGATCGTCGAAAGCACGATGCCGATCATGCTCGCGAGGATGTACCAGCGTCCGCTGCCCATGAACGTGTTCTCGATCAGCGCGTGCATCACGAGGACGCGAAGGCCGAGGCCCACAAGGCAGATCAGTACAAAACTCCCGTAACGACGACCGGGACCGAACCCGAGGCCAAACTTGAACGTCCAGGCGCGATCGAGCACGTAGTTCGAGGTCACCGCCCCGGAGAACGCGATGATCGCGGCGAGCCTCGGATCGAGCCCGAAGAGCTCGGCCGCGATCAGAAGCAGCGCGGTATCGACGAAGAGTCCGGACAACCCGACCAGACAGAACTTGATGAACTCGTTGACCGTGGGGACCTTGAAATCGTAGAGCTGCCAGAGGTGACGGAGATAGTCGAGCTGGACCTGACCGGTTAGTTTGCTCTCGCCGTGGAGTCGATCGGCGAATACGATCGGAACTTCCTGCACCCGGGCATCCGCTCGGGTGACGACCTCGAGCACGATCTTCCAACCCACCGGCGAAAACGTGTTGTTCTCGATCACGGTCCTGCTCACCGCCATGAAGCCCGTCGTCGGATCGGAGAGCTTGGTGAAGCCCAGGGCGAGCGCCCCAGCGGCGCGGCTGACAATTTTTCGATGCAGGGGCCAGCTGTCGCAACCACCCCCGGCGATATAGCGGCTACCCACCGTGATGTCCGCTTCACCGTCGAGAAGAGGCCGGATCATCTCGGGCAGCTTCTCGATCGGATGGCTCATATCGGCGTCCATGACGACACAGACCTCGCCGTCGGCGGCGGCGAACCCCGAGAGAACGGCGGTCGCCAAGCCGCGCTCATCCATCCGGCAGAGCACTCGAACGGCGAACGTCTCAGCGAGGTCCCGGGCGACGCCTGCGGTTCCGTCGGGCGAGTTGTCGTCGACGACCACCACCTCACCATCGATTCCGGCGGCTTCCAGGACGTCGAAGATCCGGGGGACAATCACCGGAATATTCTCCGCTTCGTTATACGTCGGAAGTACGATGGTCGCTTGTACAGCGCGCTCGTCGGCCATGGGTCTCCGGGGTTGTCCTTGCCAGAATCCTGTTTTCGGCGGCTCTCGGGTCGCTCTTCAACGAAAGGGCATGGTCGGCTCCGCGTCGCGGCGATCGGCTCGCCCGGGCGATGTCGGAGTGTTTCTAAAAGTTTAGCGCCAACGGTATGTTGAGCCGGTATCCTGCCGGTCCTATCCGGACGACGACTGAGCCAGCGCCTGGGCGACGTCGTCGATCAGATCGTCCGCGTCTTCGACCCCTACGGCCAGTCGCACAAGACTTTCCTCTACGCCCATGCGACGCCTTTCCTCTGCGGGAACAAGAGCGTGCGACACGACAGCAGGGATCATCACGAGCGACTCGACGCCGCCGAGGCTCGCCGAAGCAGACACCACCTGAAGAGCTTCGACGAACTTCCTGGCCTGAGCTGTTCCGCCTCGGAGCTCGAAGCTGAGTAGCCCGCCCGCTGAACCGCCAAAATACGTGAGGGCCTTCTCGTGATCCCGGTGAGACTTGAGACCTGGGTAGTGGACCTTCCCGACTTCGGCTCGCGACTCGAGGAACTCGGCGATTCGCTGGCGGTTCTGTTCTGTTCGGTCACCCGCAATACCAACGTTTTCAATCCGCGCTCGAACAAGAACGCAGCATGTGGATCGATGTTCCCGCCGAGGGTCTTGGAAAGCAGGTTGGCGGTTTCCATCAGCTCGCTGCGACAAGACACCACGCCTGCCGTCAGATCGGAATGGCCGTTCAAGTACTTGGTGGCGCTGTGGATCGAGAAGTCGAAGCCAAACGGAATCGGCTTGAAGAGCACCGGGGTGGCGAACGTGTTGTCGACAAGTGACAGCAGCCCGTGAGACTTGCAGACATCGACGACGCCTTGAAGATCGGTCACGGACACCACGGGATTGCTCAGTGACTCGACGTAGACCGCTTTCGTGTTGGGTTTGATCAAAGGCGCAATCGATTCGCTCGCGTCACCCGTGTCGAAAAAGTCGACCTCGATCCCGAACCTCGGGAGCAGGGTATCGAACAGGGTGAACGTGTTTCCGTAGAGACATCGTTGGGCGATCAGATGATCACCCGATTGCACACATGTCAGGACACCGGTCGCGATGGCGGCCATGCCACTCGCAGTCACCAAGGAAGCCTCCGCTTCCTCGGCGTCCGCCAGCCGCGCGTGCAACACGAGCTGATTGGGGGTGTTGTTGAAGCGCGGATACCGCACGTCTTTGTAGTCGGTCGCGTAGAACGTAGCGCTCTGGAAAATCGGTGTGACGACAGAGTCGAACGCATTCTCTTCGATCTTCCCCGTGTGGAGCAGACGGGTGTTGAGACCGTTCCTTCGGTCACTCGTTTCCATGGCTGCCTTCTCTCTTCGGTGGGGTGTCGAGTTCGACGATCACGACCGGAATCTCGCGCTCGGTCCGTGTCTGATACTCGAGTTGAACCGGCTGCTCCGCGGTGACGTGACTCCACCACCGAGCCCTTTCTTCGCCGGTCGCGGTACGAGCCGTGGCCTCGCTTCGATGCGCACCGATCCAGACCTCGCACCGGGGCTGCGCGAGGAGGTTCAGATACCAGACGGGGTGGTTCGGAAGGCCGCCTTTCGACGCGACCACCGCGTACTGACCGTCCCTCTCGTAGTACTGGAGCACCGAGTTGCGCGAGCGACCGGACTTCCGTCCCCGATGGAAGAGCAGGAGACACGGAACCGGGCCGCCCGGTACGCCGATGACGCCGGGGTCCCACCAATGCGCTGCCTCGGGGTCCTGTCGGTACTGCTCGTGGTGCGCCGCGATCTCGCGTCGCACCTCCTCGGGTAGCTCGTTCGTCAGATCGGACATCATGGCCTCCGCGCGACCGATCCTAGTTCATGAAGGTGGTCATCGGCACGGCCGACTCGAACTCCTGACGAGGCCCCCGTGCAATCCGCGCGAATGGGAACGAAACGTAAGTTTGTCGTCGCGTTTGTAACTTGTTCATTCTCTGGTCTCTCGCGAAACCGTATCGCGCACCTTCGACGTCATCGACTTGGCACGCAACGTGCTTTCTGTCGCGCCCAACGTTCGGGCGCACGGAAGACGCCGATGGGAGAAACACATATGCAAAGACTACGCGCGACTCGGCTCGCTATTTCGGTGTCGCTCTGGGCTCTAGCCGTTGCCACCCCGGTTTGGGCAGACCAGCCCGAAGACGCCTGGATCACGACCAAGGTGAAGATGGCGCTCTTGACCGACGAATACGTCAATGCGCTCGATATCAACGTGGACACCACCGACGGGAAGGTCACGCTGCACGGCGAGGCATCCACCGAGGACGAGAAGGCCCGCGCCGCTCGACGCGCCGGTGAGATCGCGGGAGTAGGCGATGTTCGCAATCTGATCGCGGTCATTCCCGACGAAGCGCGCGAAGCAACCTCGGTTGCCGATGAAGCCCTGGCCCAAGATGTCAAAGCAGCACTCGCTGCAGATCGTGCGCTCCAAGCGAGCGACGTCGACGTGAAGTCGGTCAACGACGGAGTCGTCGTCGTCGCCGGGAATGCGGAGACGCTGAGCGCGCACCACCGCGCGCTCGAAACAGCGCGTGAGGTCGACGGCGTACGTCAGGTCGCGAGCGAGATCGAGAGCCCCGACGAGCTCGGCGACGCCGAACTCTGGGAGGGGAACGACCCGTCGGACACTGCGAACGACGTCGAGCGCTACGTATCGGACGCATGGCTCACGACGAAATCAAAGATGCAACTGATGACGGAAACGGGTCTCTCACCCCTCGCGATTAGCGTCGATACATCGGCGGGCGTCGTTACGTTGTTTGGAATCGTCGAGGCCGAGGAAACGAAACAGCGCGCCGCCGCGACCGTCGCGCAGCTCGACGGCGTAAAAGACGTCGAGAACTATCTGCAGGTCGTTCCCGATGTGGCGGCTGAGCGAATCGCGAAAACCGACGAGGATCTCGAAAAAGCGATTAGCGAGCGGGTCGCCGCGAGAGAATCGCTCGGCGACGCGAGCATCGACGTCGAGGTCAAGAATCGGGTGGCGCATGTCACGGGTACCGTGCAGAGCCAGCGAGATCGCCTGACGGTACTCACCCTGGCTCGAACGACGGACGGGATCGATTCGGTGGTCGACGGTCTCGACCTCGAGACCCCTGAGAGCTGAAAGGACGATCTCACATGGGAACCATACTACTGATCATCTTGATTCTTCTTCTTGTGGGTGCACTCCCGGTATTTCCTCACAGTCGCAACTGGGGGTACGGCCCCACCGGTGGCGTCGGGTTGATCCTCGTCATCGTCATTGTTCTGGTCTTGATGGGTCGGCTCTAGGCGGGCCGTCAATAGAGGAGCCATAGGATGAGACGCGTATTGAATACGTTGATCTTGAGCCTCGGCCTGCTGGTCTTCGCCGCCACGCTCGGCGGTTGCGAAAGGCAAAGCAGCGATCTCGATGAAGCCGTCGAAGAGGTAAGAGACGAGGCCGAAGACCTGAAGGAAGAAATCGAGGACGAAATCGACGACAACACCTAGACCGGGCCGCGGATACCCGCTCGCGTGAGACCTCGCCCTTGCGCGAGCGGGGGCGGTATCATGACCTGGCGAGGAGGGTCGATGATGTCAGTGCTCGCCGGTCCGCGTTTTGAGACGCGGCGCATCCTGCACGCCGGGGTCCCGGTCTGGGTCGAGGTCGCGGGGGACGCGCTCGTCCTTCCCGATGGGCGACGGGTCCCAGAGACGGACGCTATCTACTTAGCGCCCTGCGACCCCACGAAGATTCTCTGCATCCACCTGAACTACGAGTCGCGACGCATCGAGTTCCAGGCGCCCGAGCTCGTAACGCCCACTTACTTCCAGAAGCCCACGACGGCACTGAACGCCCACCGCGGCGAATTGTGCCGCCCGGCGGACTGCCAGTACCTGAACTACGAGGGCGAAGTGGCGGCCGTAGTTGGGCGGCCGATGCGCAACGTCGCGCGCGACGACGTCTGGGATTTCCTCGCGGGCTTCGCGCCCGCGAACGACGTGGGTGCACACGACTTCCGCGACACCGATGCGGGATCGATGCTGCGCGTCAAGGGACAGGACGGGTTCTGCCCAATCGGGCCCGGCCTCGTGCGCGGCGTCGACGTGCGCGAGAGCACTCTGCGCACCTACCTAAACGGCGAGGTCGTGCAGGAGGGCAAGATCGCGGAGATGACCTTCCCTATCGACTACATCCTCGCCGACCTCTGCCGCCACATCACGCTCCTTCCGGGCGACGTCATCCTGACCGGTACGCCGGCGAACTCACGCCCGATGGCGCTCGGCGACATCGTCGAAGTCGAGGTGACGGGCATCGGGCGTCTCGCCAACACCGTCGGCGAATCGCCGGCACCCACCCATGCGGTGGGGCACCAGCCCACCGATAGCAAGGGCGTACGCGCAGTCGCCCTCGGTAGCGACTTCCGCAAGGTCTGATCCACAAGGGAGTAGAGCCATGGCCGTGACCGAACTCGGTTACCTAAGCATCGGCGTCAAGAGCATCGCGCAATGGAAGGAGTTCGCGGCGGGGATCCTCGGGCTCGAAGTCGTCGACGATGGCGAGCCCGGGCGCTGCTACCTGCGAATGGACTACTGGCACCACCGCATCGTCGTCGAGGAAGACGGGAGCGACGACCTCCTCGCCTGCGGCCTTCGCGTAGCGGGCGCCGAGGAGTTTGGGGCAGTGCAGAAAACGCTCGCGGACGCCGGCATCGCTTACCGAGTGGCGAGCCGCCAAGAGGCCGACGAACGTCGAGTACTCGAGATGATGCGTCTCGAAGACCCGGCCGGAAATCCGATCGAGCTCTTCCACGGACCGCTGATCCAGCCGGACAAGCCCTTCTACCCCGGTCGCCGCATGCACGGGCGCTTCGTCACCGGCGACGGAGGGCTCGGCCACTGCATCTTGAATCACGCGGGCCTCGACGTCACGCACCGCTTCTACGGGCTACTCGGCATGCGCGGCGGGATCGAGTACCGCGTCCCCGGCCCGGGTGGTACGCCGATGGACATCTTGTTTATGCACTGCAACACGCGCGATCACAGTGTGGCGTTCGGACCGCCGGGCGAGAAGCGCATTCACCACGTGATGCTCGAGGTCGACAACATGGACGACGTCGGGCTCGCCCACGAGATCGTCGAGCGCGAGAAGATCCCGATCGCGATCACGCCAGGCAAGCACGCCAACGACCACATGTACTCGTTCTACGTCCTCAATCCGTCGGGCTGGATGTGCGAGATCGGCTGGGGCGGGCGTCCCGCGACGCACCAGTCGGAATACTACGTGCGCGACACCTACGGCCATGACTTCCGCCCCGAGGTGACGCACCCTGATATGAGCGCCAAGTCATGAGGACCGTCGAGCGCCCCGAGGTTTCACCGCGTCAGCACTTCATCGGGGGCACGTTTTGTTCCGCTCGCTCGGGGGCGACCTTCGACGCGGTAGATCCGGCGACGGAATCGGTCACCACGACGGCGGCGCGCGGCGATGCCGCCGACATCGACGCCGCCGTCGGTGCCGCCCGAGCAGCCTTTGACGACGGCGCGTGGTCCCGGGCGAAGCCCGCGTTCCGGCGCGAGGTGATGTTCAAAGCGGCCGACCTGATGGAGGCGCGCTCCGACGAGATCATTCGACTCCAGGCGCTCGAGATGGGCGCCCCCCTCGGTCCCGAAACGAAAGGACCGCACCCGGTGATCGCGCGGTCGGCGTGGAACTTTCGCTTCTTCGCCGAGGAGCAGGAGCTCGCGGGCAACGAGTCGTTCAACCGCGATGACTCTCTCCTCACCTACACGATGCGGGATCCGGCCGGCGTGTTCGCGCTGATCACTCCGTGGAACGGTCCCTTCATGCTCTCGACCTGGAAAATGGCGCCCTGCCTCGCCTACGGGAATTCCGCCGTCCACAAACCGTCCGAACTCTCGCCGCTCTCCATCCAAGTGCTTTGCGAGATCTTTCTCGAAGCGGGTCTTCCCGAAGGCGTGTACAACATGGTGCAAGGCTACGGGGCCGAGGCCGGCGCGCCTCTCGTCGAGCACCCAGACGTTGCGGGCGTCTCCTTCACGGGATCGCCCGCGACGGCGCGCGACATCGCAGGGCGGGTGGCGACATCTCTCAAACGCACGTCCTTTGAGCTCGGCGGCAAGTCCGCGAACATCGTTTTCGCCGACACCGATCTCAAAAGGGCCGTCCCGGCTGCCGCGATGTCGATCTTCATGAACTCGGGTCAGGCCTGCATCGCGGGCTCGCGCATCTTGGTGCAGCGACCGATTCTCGACGAATTCCTCGCGGGCTTCGAGAAGGCCGCTGCGACGTGGAAGCCCGGGGATCCCTTCGACCGTTCGACGCGCTTGGGCCCGCTCGTCGCGAAACGACAGCACGAGCGCATCCAGGGCTACCTCGATCTGGCCCGGGAAGAAGGGCGCATTCTGTTCGGCGGCGGGCGACCCGCGGGTCTCGACCGGGGCTACTTCGTCGAGCCGACCTGCATCGTCGACGCCGGGAACAGTGCGCGCATCTGCCAAGAGGAGATCTTCGGCCCGGTCGCCGTGGTGATGCCCTTCGATGACGCCGACGACGCGCTGCGGATCGCGAACGATTCGAGCTACGGGCTCGCGGGGTACATCTGGACGGACTCGCAATCGACGGGACACTACGTGAGTCAGCGCCTTCAGACCGCAATGATCTGGATCAACGCCGGCTTCGATCGCGATCTGCGCCAACCCTTCGGCGGACTCAAGGACAGCGGGCTGGGACGCGAGGGTGGTCAGTACAGCCGCGAGTTCTACACCGACACACGCTTCACGTCGTTCCCCCTCGTTCCGCGCTGATCGAGCGGCCTCCCCTTTGCGCCCTAGTGGTCGACGTAGCGCCGCTCCTTCAGCAGGTGCTCTGCGAGGTTGAGCATCGCGCTAGCCCTTTTCGCGTCGGCCTCGTGATCCCGCGACGGCGGTGCGGGGCGAGTCTCGGAGTCACACACGACGAAAGTCTCCAACCGCTCGGGCAGCATTACCGTCAATCGGTCATCGACACGAGCAGCGTAGAGTTGCTTGCGGTAGATGAGCGGCGCGAGGTGTGGCACATCGTCGGAAGCGAGCACGCGAGCCCCAGCAAAACCGGACCCATCGTGAGGTACTGGGCGCCGATCGTCGCATGCAGTTCGCGGTCGAGGGCGTATTCGTCGCAAGGCCTTCCCGCAGATGGCTGTAGCCCAGGAGCGAAACGCGGGACACAAAGAGCGTAAACAGGAGAGCAGCCCAGAGGCGGAGAAATGGGATCAGCCGCCCGCTGGCGCTCCGCAAGGTGGCCGAGAGCCACGGAAGAAATCCGCGAACCAGACTCTTCATGCGGCCTCGGGAGTCAGCCCTTGCGCTCGATCCGAGCCAGTTTGTCTCGAGCTTCGGCGCGTCGTCCGGCGTCGGCCAGCGGACGTTGGGGACGGTCGGACGCTTTCAGGGCACGCTCGAGATGGCGTCGAGCGAGATCGTATCGCTCCTGCTCGAGCCAGTAGTCGCCGAGGAAGAAGTTGGCATCGATGCCGTCTGGAGAAAGCGCTACCGCCTTCTCGAGATACTCGAGCGCCAGCTGTTTGTCTCCGAAGCCGAGGGGGTAACCGGGCACCATGTAGTAGAGGGATCCCAAGGTCGTGTAGACCGAGCCATCGAGCGCTGTCGGGTCGATCGCTTCGGCCTCGAGCAGCAGGTCCCTCGCTCGGGTCACCTCGGGCAGCGCCGAAAAGAGTGACTGAATCCTTCCCATCGACCCGGCGTAGCTCGCCCGAGCGATCGCCTCCCAGATTTTCGCCTCAGCGCGATCCGGGTGACTTGCGCGGAGGGTCGAGACCTCCTGTACGAGCGCTTCGAAACGGTCGGCCTGCTTCGTTTTCGGCGTTTCGTATTTGATGGAGGCCCAGTCGCGCATGATGGACTGAAGGGACGAGTCGAAGTCTTTGGAAGCGGACGCATAGTCCGCCGCCCCCAGCACGAGGCATGTGGTCAGGCAAACGGTTATCCGAAGCATTGTGACTCCTAGAGTTGAAAGAGAGACGGTCTGAACCAGACGCTCGAAAGGGTCACCCCGCACAGTACGAGCAGCGGCGACAGGCTCGTCGTCCAGGGATCGTGGAGGAGATGTGTTCCCACCGCGCCGATCAGCACGACGGCGAGGAGCAACGCTCCCAGAAAGCAAGTCGACGGAGCGACGAGGAGTATCGCACCGACGATTTGCGCCAGCGCAGTCGCGATACGAAACCAGTCGGGGTAACCCCAGCGCCGGAAGTCCGCGACCAGTTCCGGGTTGCCCGATAGGTTCTGGTAGGCCAGGTAGACGAAGAACAGCGTCAGCAGCAATCGACCCGCTGTCGTGGCGAGCACGAGCGATGACGTCAGCCCTTCTCCGTTCCAAAGGAGCGCGCGCACACTTTCCATGCTCACTCCGCCTCGAGCCCAAAGCGCTCGACGATGGCCGACCTCGCGAAGGGCCGGGTCTCGTCGTTCTGGCGGCGGAGTGCCCTGTCGACCCAGCGCGGGAGAAGTGCGTTGACTCGGACGAAGAAGCTCTCGGGAAAGCCGACGTAGGTCTCGGGCCTCCGGGAGTCCATCGCGGTGACGATGGCCTGCGCCACTTTCGACGGGTCGTCCATCCGCATCCCGACGTGCTCCGCCATGCGACCGAATTGCGTGGCGAGCTTCGTACGCGTCGCCCGCGGCGCCACGTAGCAGACACTGATCCCGCTGCCGTGAAGCTCGCGGCGCAACGCTTCCGAGAACCCGCGCATCGCGAACTTCGTGGCCGAGTAGGTCGTGAAGTAGGCAAAGCCAATCGAGCCGAAGATCGATCCGACGTTCACGATCGTTCCGCTCCTCCGATGCCGCATTCCCGAGAGGACGGCGCGGCTGAGGACGATCGGAGCGAGGACGTTGACCCGGAATTCAGTCTCGACCGCTTCTTCGGGAAGAGCTTCCAGTGGGCTGAAGTTCAACGTGCCGGCATTGTTGATGAGGATGTCCGGAGGATCGTCGGTGAGCGCTTCGCACAGTCGGTCGCGAGCGGCAGCGTCTGCGAGATCGCACGCGATCGGATCCACCGGACGCCCGAGACTTGTGGCGAGCTGGTCGAGACCCGCCGCGTCGCGGTCGACGAGCGTAAGCCCCACGGGCCGGGCGGCCAAAAGCGATGCCGTTTCGCGGCCGATACCGCTCGCAGCGCCGGTGAGCAGGATTCGCGGTGTGTTCAATTCGCCCATTCGGTGTTGTCCTCTTCGTTGGGATCCGGAAGGTCGAGGAAGACCTGGCGGTAGAGGCGCGCGAAGCGGCGCGCGCAGTGAAGAATCCACAGCTGATCTCGCTCGTCGCGAACCCGGTCCATCAGCGTTTCGAAGAACGCCACGTGGTCCTGGTCGAGCCCGCCGTGGCTCCGGAGATAGCGGGTCGCTTTTTCGGGGAGACCGAGTACTTCGCCGGCGCGGTCGGCCGCGTGGTCGGCGCCCGCGACGCTGGCACTTTCGAGCACATGCACCATGCCGAAGAAACCGATGGGGTTCCGACGCGTCACCACGTCGTAGGCGTAGGCGACCATCACCTCGACGGAGAACGGTGCGGTGCCTGCGCGAACCCGTTCGGGATCGCCGCCGCTTGCTGCGATGTCGGAAAGAATCCACTCATCGTGCCCGATCTCTTCGTCGATGTAGGTCGCAAGAGGTTCGAGAAGCCACGCGTGTCGATCGGCGAGTGCCGCTCCCGTCGCCATCAACAGCGGTACGGTGTGACGGACGTGGTGATAAGCGCTCTCGAGGAAAGCGAGGTAGCCCTCCCGGGTGAGCTCACCGGCCAGGGCTTGGCGCACGAACGGAACCTGGAAGAGGCGTTCGTGGTCCGCTTTGGTTTCGCTTACGAGCTGACGGTAAAAGCCCATGTCTCTCTCTCCGGGTTTTGCAAAAGTTGGGTGAAGTGAGCCGCCAGGCCTTTCGACGCGCTCAGGCGGTCGACGACCCCCGTCGCGGAATCTCCGAGGTCGTCGAGCAGCGACGCGTTCCGCGAAACGATGCAGCCCTCGATTTGCGCGTAGTCCGGGAGCTTTTGGTTGGTTCGCTCCACGAAGGCTCCAATGCCCTCTTGCAGACCGGGCATCACCAGTACGGCCGAGGGACGTCGGGCTCCGTCGCCGTAGACGAGCGCACGAGCCACCGCGGGGTGCGCCGACAGCTCGCCCTCGATCCATTCGGGACTGACGTTTCTGCCGAGAGATGTGATCAGGACGTTTCGCAGGCGGCCCGTCACGCTGAGGAAGCCGTCCGCGTCAAGCTCTCCGAGATCGCCGGTGCGAAACTCGTCGGCGGCGGACATCTCGAGTCCCTCGTGTGTGAGGTAGCCTAAGTGGTGCGGCCCTGTGACGACGATCTCCGAGTCGTCTGCGATGCGCGCAGAAAGATGGGGAAGCACGCGACCGCAGCTACCGGCGCGAGCGTTCCCCGGCGTATTGAGAGCCACCACCGAGCCGAGTTCGGACAGGCCATAGCCCTCGAAGGCGGGTATGCGAGCTTCTTCGGCTTCCCGCAACAACGCAGCGCCTACGTGCGCTCCGCCGACTCCGACGAAGCGGAGTGTGTCGACGGGCTCGGTCGCTTTCGCGACAAGCGCCTTCAGGATCTCGGGTACGACGATGGCGGAGCTCGCTCGATGCTGGCGCAGGCTCGCCCAACAATGCGTGGGATCGAACTCGACCGCCCCGCGCACTCCGACTTCCGCGAGTTGCGGAACCACGACCTGACTCCCGGCGTAGAGCGCGCGCCAAACACCGGCGATGTTCTCCAGGAGAATCGAGAGTGGCAGACAGCAGACGTGGGAGTCGCTTGTCAGACTCTGCGTCGCTGCGGCAAGGCCGCTTGCGACCACCTCGAGATGGGCGTTTGAAAGGCATACACCCTTCGGCGTACCCGTAGTGCCGGACGTGAAGGTGATCTTTCCGGTTCGACCGAGTTCCCGACAGGGCGCACCCGGCGCGCGCAACAGTCGGTGGGAGGGTCCGAGTTCGCCATCCGTCGAGAAGCCTCTCTCGAGCCATCCCTCTGCCTGGTCTGTCGCGATCGCGTCGATTCCGGCGAGCACCACCACGTGCCCGAGCTGGGCCTCGGTAAAGAAGGTCGGAAGGGGCACCACCGGGATCCCGGAGACCGCCGCCGCCAGGTCGAGCAAGACCCAATCGATGCTGTTGTCGGCGTGGAGACCCAGCACCCGACAGCCGCTGCGGTCGAGGCGCTGCGAGAGCTTACGCAGTTGATCGGCTAGCCCCGCATAAAGGACGGTCCGCCCGCGCCCGCTGTCGAGAGCGACCGCCCGGGGATTCCGTGCGCCGTGCGCTTGAATGGCGGCGACGAGTTTCCTCATCGCGCTTCCAAGACCCGAGTTTCGGCGCGAGGGCCGCAGCGGCGGGGCGCCCCGACTTCGCGAAGCGCGCCCTGGGCTTGGCCGAGGCTCACTGCGATCACTCTGGGGTCGCTCTGGTAGTAACGACCCCACCTCGCCGCTTCGTCGGAAGTGAGACAATCGGGGGTGGCGACCGCGAGCTCCGATCCCAGCAGTCCGAGACACGCCAGGTGGTGACGCACGACTCGAGTAGCGGTGAAGATTCCCCAGCGAACCCCTCGCGCTTCGAGCCACGGGACGCAGAGCAGCGCGATCCAACGCGCCGCGCGGGAGTTCGTCGCCGCCAGCGCGCCGACCTCGGCGACGTGCGTGCGACAGACCGGGCCCGCGCAGAGTCTGGCGAGCTCCGACTCCACCGCCCCGGACAGATACTTTTCTGCCAAGAGAGGGCCGTCGGCGGCGAACGAAACTCCCGCCGTCGCGAGAGGCTTTTCCTCTGCGTCGACGAGCGCGATCAAATTTCGAGGGACGCGGTAGTCGGCCACCCCGTGTGTCGCTTGGAAGCGCTCGCGAACGAAGGAAGAGCAGGCCCCCCGCAAAGGATCGCCGGGGGGGACCCAGCGGACTCGAGGTAGCGTGCGCGCAACGTGTTCGCCCTCGTGAGCCAGGGCCAGGCCTCGTTTCAGCATGCCCAGATCTTCGTACACGCGAATGAGGCGGGGCTTAAGCCCGTATGAACGCGACATGAAGTCCGGAAAGCCGCTCGGGAAAGGGCGCTTGCCTCGATTCTTGCCTTCAGTCTGCTGTCAGTCGAAGCGTCCGACCGCCCTCGGTGACCTTGAGGACCAGGAGATCGGCTGGTGGAGGTTCCGTCTCGGGATCGATCCATGCGTAGCCGAGCGGGGTGCCCCGGCCCCGCAACCGCACGTAGAGCGCCTCGACATCCTCGACTTCCTCCGGCGGTAGAGCCCCGCCTTGGAGTGCCTGCTCGATCCAGTGAGCGGAAAGACGCCTCTCGCTCATCTTCAACACGCGTCGCCGAAAACGATCGTGACTCTCACTCCCGGGAGGAAAGTCGATGCACTGGACACTTCCGGCGCCGATCGATGCGCGTTTTCCGAGGAAGAGTCTGCGGAGCGTCGATAGCTCGATCGAGGTGCCGTGAGTCCAGCTCGCCGGGGCGAGGACGATCAGCTCTCGCGCGGCCGAAGCGGCTTCCGCGGCGGCGAGCGAGAGGGTCAATAGTGCGGCGGCGAGGCGCGAACTCAAGAATCGCCCAACCGGCTTAGAAGAAGAGTCCGAACCACAGCGAGAAGCTCGAAAAGTCAGACTCCAAGCTGTGGCGGAGATCGTGCCGCGCGAACTCCGCCTTGAGACGGGTCCGCGCCGTGGGCCAGTACGCGACCGTCACGCGATGCACCCACTGCTCAGCAGCCGGACCGAGCTCTTCGTCATCGGCGCGCTCCAAGCGGTAATTCAGGTAGAGGTCCTCGAGGACATTCCAGCGGATCTTGCCGTATCCCGCGTGTCGGTAGCGATCGCCGAGTGACGAACGCTGGGTCATGAACTCCCCGCGAAGGGTGAACCGGTAAGGAAGCGCGAGCTCTCCGTAGACGATCGCCGAGATCTCGCGTCGTCCGAGGCGCTCTTGGTTCTTCTGGGTATAGACCGAGAAACCCAGGAACCCGAGCTGATCGATCTCCGCGCGGAGGTCCCCTCCCCCGGTGAGACCTTCCGCCTTTTCCGCATCAAAAGCTTCCGAGCCATACCCGGCGAATACCGAGTAGCTGGTCTCGATCTCGAGGCCGCGGGTGCGGAAGAGCCTTCCGCCGTGGATTTGTGCACCCAGCTGCTGCTCGGGTACATAGCGTCGCTCCTCGAACAACGGCGGCGCCACCGTATCCGTAGCGATCGTCCAATGAACGGGCGTCCAATAACCGAAGGGAGTCGAAAACGACCCGAGCCGAACATGCATGCCGTCCCCGCGTCCATAATCGAGATACAGCTGTTCAATCTCGAGCTCGCTCTCGCGCTCGCGGGTAGCGACCTCGGGCTGGTACTCGACCTCGCTCTCGAGGAAGAGCTGCCAGTGCGAAGCAAAGCGTAGATCGAGGAAGCCGTTCATGTGGTTGAGCGACACATGGCTCGCGTCTCCGCTTCGGGAGCTGTCCTGAAACGAGGCGTCGAGCCATCCGCCGACGTGCAGCCGGTCGATATCGAGACCCGCGAATCGGACGTCCTCCGCGAGGAGCATCCCAAAGGGCGGGCGATCCGCGGCGCGAGCTGGCGAGCCGCCGCCGAGGAGCAACCCTATCAGCGCGAGCCAGGCTAAGGTTCGCGGCGGATCGCGATAGATACGACACATGGGTCCCATCTCAATCGGCAGCCGCATGGCACTGCGCTACGGCGCGGCCCTGGCCTTTTCCCTGTTGCTCTTCGCCGCCCTCGTCGAGGCGCAGGTCGAACGCCGGGTGAACCGCCAGGCCGAGTTCCTGTTGCGTCTGCAGCTGGTCGATTTGGTCGACGATTTCGACGGCCACACCCGAAGTGAAGGTGGCGCTCATGCGCGCGCTTGGCTTTCCGGACATGCGGGTCTCCTGGCGTCGAATGCGGACCCCCAAATCGGACTGGGCATTGAGTTGTTGGACCGCGACGGCCAAAGCCTCGAAAGCTTTGGGAGCCTTGTCGGACATCGTCTGCCCCTCGACCACAGGTTGCGAGGCGCCGAGCTCGAGCGCAGTGTCCGCGCCGCCAACCTCGGCGGACGCTACGCGTACCTCGTGGCCACAGCGCCTGTGGAGGACGGCTTCCTGCGCGTGGCGGTCGACACGGAACAGTTCGCGGACAATGTTCGTGAGATCCGCCGGATCTTCCTGGTCTCGATTCCCATCGTGCTTGCGATCAGCGCTTTCGGAGGCTGGTTTCTTTCCCGTGGCGCCCTGAAACCAATTGCCGAGATCAATCGCACCGCGCGGCGAATCAGCGCATCGAACATCGATACCCGGATTCCGACATCGGGCAGCGGCGACGAGCTCGATCAGCTCGTGGGAACCCTCAATGACATGATCGCCCGTATCCGAGACGGGATGCAGCGGATTGAGCGCTTCAGCGCGAACGCAGCTCACGAGTTGCGTTCGCCGCTGCACCGCATCGCCCAGCAGATCGAGGGGTTGTTGTCCGACCCGACGCGATCGGAAGCCGAACGCCAATCCTTCGAGACCATGGCCGAGAGTGTCGCGATCATGACCCGGGAGATCGAAGCGCTTCTGCAGCTCTCTCGCGTAGAGCAGGGGATTCCGGAGGGACGGAGACGGCGGGTCGATCTGGGACAGACGCTCTCCCTCGTGGGCGAATTCTTCCGACCGGACGCCGAAGCCCGCGGCCTCGAGTTGTCCACCATCGTGGCAGACGGTTGCTTCGTCCACGGGGAGGAGACCTGGCTGCGGCAGTTGGCCTCGAATCTCGTCGGCAACGCCATCAAGTACACCCCGGCCGGTGGTCGGGTCGAGATCCGAGCCGCCCGAGAGGCGGGGGACGTGATCCTCGAGGTGACCGACTCGGGTCCGGGCGTCCCGATCGAGCGCCGGCAGGGGATCTTCGAGCGCTTCGAGCGAGGCACCGACTCGGGGGAGCCGGGCTTCGGCCTGGGTCTCCCCATCGCACGGGAAATTGTGAGAGCTCACGGTGGGACCATCTCCGTGTCGGATGCACCGGGAGGCGGCTCCCGCTTCTCGGTAAGACTAGCCGCCGCGGACTGAGAGAGCGTTTTCGACGTTCATCGGAGCTTCATCTAGATTCGCCTGCGGCATGCACGTACTGCTGGTAGAGGATGACGCCGAAACGCGGGAGTACGTGGCCGGCGGTCTCCGCGAACGCGGCTTCGTGGTCGACACCGCGGACCGTGGTGATTCCGGTCTCGAGATGATCACGACCGGAGCTTACGACGTGGTCGTCCTCGACGTCCGACTGCCGGGGTTCGACGGCTTCGAGGTGATGCGCCGGGTCCGGAGCGCCGGCGTCGGGACGCCGGTCCTGTTTCTCTCCGCACAGGGCGAGGTCCAGCACCGGATCGAGGGGCTCAACCTCGGCGCGGATGACTATCTCACCAAGCCCTTCGCGATGGCCGAGTTGCTGGCCCGGATCCGTGCGATCGCGCGGCGTTCGTTACCAGACGGCGAAAAGGAGAACCTCGTCGTAGCGGACCTGACCCTCGATCTAGAGGGGCGCTCGGCGCGTCGGGGGGACGCTCGCGTCGATCTCACCCAAAAAGAATTTCAGCTTCTCGAGTACCTGCTTCGACACCGCGGACAGGCCGTCTCGCGCACCATGATCATCGAGAGCATCTGGGGCTACGGCTTCGACACGTACTCGAACGTGATCGATGTGCACATCAACAACCTCCGCAAGAAGATCGACCGCGACTTCGAGCCGAAGCTGATCCACACCCTCAAGGGCTTCGGTTACGTGCTGGAGGATCGTCGGCCCGGCGCCGGCTAGCGGCCGGGGCGGGTCAGGCGATAGATCGCTGTCTCCTCGTCCGACACGAAGTAGACCGTGTCGTCGTCCACCGCGGCGACCCCCGTCGGCATGCCTACCGGCGGTAACGCATCGGGAAGATCGAGGCCGATCGGCAGGTCTTCCGCCAATACCGTGTTTTCGCCGCTCGCCGGATCGATCGCCACGATTCGCCTCGCGCCCACTTCGGCCACCGCGATGCGTCCGTCGGGAAAAACGTCGATCCCTTCGGGCTGGGCAAGGCCACGGGCCACGACTTCGCGCGTTCCCGCGACGAGATCGAGTCGGCTGAGCGTGCCGGCGGAGAGCTCACTCACGTAGAGCGAACCGTCGGAGTGGAGTGCGAGGCCCACCGGTCCCTGCAGGTCGCGGGCGACCACCTCGGGCTCGCTCGGGTTCCTGATGTCCACACGCACCACGGTTCCCGCGGCGAACTCCGCGACCAGGAGTCGGTTCGCATCCTCGAAGACCATGCCGTGCGGCGTGTCGAAACCATCGAGGGTCTGCTCCTCGTCGCTCGCGACGTTGAAGACTTGCACCGAACCCGGAGCGGTGTCGCCGAAGCGCACTCCGGCCACGGCAAACCAATCCGAGCCCGCCGCCACGAAGTACGGAAAATGAATCGGCTGTTGGAACGCCCGCGCGAGTTCGGAGACCCCGTGCCCGGGAAGCTCCACGGCGCGAATGCTGAACACCTCGGGCACCAGGTTGTCGATCATGCTGAACACCTCGGGCACCACGAGCCGGTTGCGCTCGGAGTCGAAAGCGAGATCGCCGGGAACACTCAGGAGGCCCGCGAGATGAACCGTTTCTGCGCCGGTCGCGACGTCGATCTCGAGAATCGCGTTGTCGCTCGCGTTGGTGATGAACAAGCGATCCTTCGAGTCGAAGGCCAAGTTGTCGATCATCGCGGCGCCCTTCGAGACGACGGTTTTGGCACCGGTTTCTGGATGCACACGCACCATCTCACCGCGCGCGGTGTCGTTGACGTAGATCTCGCCCCGGGAGTTCAAGTTCACCGCGGCGGGCACACCGAATCCGTCGGCGATGACCGTGACCTCGCCGCTCTCGACGTCGACCCGAGCCACCTTCCCTTTGAAGATCAGCGGACCGTAGAGATTCCCGTCGGCATCGAAATCGAACCCGTTGAGGCCACCGAAGCCTTGGGCCACGAGGCGCGCGGGCTTCTTCCCCTCGAGATCGATCTCGTAGAGCTCGTCGCCGAGGAAAACCGTGGTCGCGTAGAGGCGGCCGTCCGGGGCGAAGGCGAGGGAGTTAAAGCCCGGGTGCCCGGAAGCCAAGGTGACGATCTCGCCGTCTGGCCGCTGCGCGCGAACCTCGCCCGCAAAGAACGCCGTCCACACAAGGGTCCCGTCGGGACCGAACTCAAGATCGTCGGCCTCACCGACCGGCGGCCCGACCCACGTGCTGACGTTCTTGGTTTTGAGATCGACCTCGTAAATCGCCTGCCCGAAGACGTCTCCGACGAAGAGTCGATCGTCCTTGTCGAAGGTGAGCCCGTGCACCCCGTGGAAGTGCGAGCCCGGCACCGCAGCTTCGCGTTGCCAATGGGTGTCGACGGCGCCGCCGCAACCCGCGAGAAGAAGAGCGATCCCGAGTACCATTCCGATCGGTTTCCGATTGTCGCGATCGCCCTGCATTGCCCGACCTCCTGCATATCCGTTTGATTTCGGGGGGAACGAGCCGGTAGGCTACCTCGCGACGAGCCTCGGGCTTGAAAAATCTTCCAAGCGAAAGACCGCCATGTCACGACCCTCTTTTGGACTTTTCGATCACATCGAAGCCATACCCGGAACATCGACGGTGCAACTCTATCGGGACCGATTGGAGCTTATTCGCCTGGCGGACCGGGCGGGTTTCAAGGGGTTCCACCTCGCCGAGCATCACGGAACCGATTTGTGCATGGCGCCGAACCAAGAGGTGTTTCTCGCGGCGGCCTCCCAGATTACGGAATCCATTCGCCTGGGGCCGATGGTGAAACTCCTACCGCTCCATCACCCCGTGCGGGTCGTGGAGGATCTCTGCATCCTCGACAACCTGACGAACGGTCGTCTCGAGTTCGGCGTCGGGCGTGGGGTCGCACCCGTCGAGCACTATTGGTATGGGGGGCGCTGGGACGAGGCGAACGATCGCTTCGAGGACGCACTCGGAATCTTGGTCCGCGCGCTGCGAAGCGGGGAGATCAGCGCCGAAGGCTCCAAGTACTACGACTTTCGCACCATGCCGATGTCGACTCGACCCGTGCAGGAGCACATCCGTTTCTGGTACCCGGGAAGCCCGGCAACGGCTGGCAAGTTCGGCATGGATCTCATGTGGCCCGGACCGATCCAGCCCGAGGCCTACGATCTCTACGCGCAATCTTGGGAGAAGCACCGGGGCGGCGCTCTTCGACTCGAAGCTCCGGGTGCCGAGCCCCGGGTGGGCTGCGTGCTCCTCGTATCCCTCGCCGAGTCAGAACGCGAGGCGCTCGATGCGGCGGAGCGCGCCGTAAAAGGCCTGATGCGCCGAACGCACGCGGTCCACCAGTGGGATGCCGAGATCCTGGGCGAGGCCGGCGCAGACGCCGCCCTCGAGCCGCTTCGCAAGATCTCGAAAAACATCGACGTGGCGGTGCGCGCCGGTGCCGGCACGCCGAACCAGATTCAAGACCGCCTCGGTCCGTTGGTCGAAAGTCGGCTGAGTGACTACTTCGTGCTCCAGATTCCGACCGGTGATATGACCTTCGGCGAAGCGCAGCGAACCTTGGAGCTGTTCGCATCCGAGGTGAAGCCCGCGCTGGAAGCTGCCTAGACGCGAAGACATGGCAACCCGTCATGCGAACGCAAGGAGGTCCATCATGCGATCGTCGCTCTTTTTTGCCGCGCTGGCCGTCTCGCTCCTCGGAAGCCGAGCGATCCAAGCGGAGCCCATCATCGATTGCGAACCGAAAGGCAACGCACGACCGATCTGTGCGTTCTCGAACCCCGAGGACATGGTCGCTCTACCGGGGGGCGAGGCGATCCTGATCGGAGAATACGGTGCCTCGGCGGAGGCCACGGGCCGGCTCGTCGTCTTCGAGCTCGAGAGCGAGAAGCAACACACGGCGTATCGCGGCGGGCAAGGGAAAGGCGCTGCAGAGGCGGGCTGGGGGGATCCGACCTGCACGACGCCACCCGGAGATGCCTTCAACAGCCATGGAATCGACCTCGTCCGCCGGGACGACGGACGCTTGCAGCTGCTGGTCATCCAACACGGCAGCCGCGAGGCCATCGAGCTGTTCGAGGTGATGGGTGCCGGGACCGACTGGCGGGTGGCGTGGCGGGGCTGCGTACCGGCGCCGCCGAACGCGTCACTCAATAGTGTCGCGGGAGTCTCCAATGGCGACTTCTACACGACGCAGATGGTTCCGCTCGAGCCGGCCGTCAATCTTACGAAAGGCATTCCCCGCCATACGACGGGTCACGCATTCGCGTGGTCCCAGTCGGACGCGACCTTTCGGAAAATCGGCGGGACCGACGGCGCGATGCCGAACGGGATCGTCACTTCGCCCGACGGCCGCTTTATTTACATGGCTGCATCGGCCGAGCACAGCGTGCGGAAAGTCGAGGTCGCGACCGGCCGCGAGCTCGACCGTGCAACGGTCGATTCGCCCGACAACGCGCGCTGGGCCCCCGACGGACGTATTCTCATCTCGTCGCTGGCCAGAGAACTCACGGGAGAGGACTTCGCGGCCTGCGTGAGCATCGATCGGGGAGCCTGCAGCATTCCGTTCAAGATCGTCGCACTCGATCCCGATTCGATGACGATCGTCGAAACGCTGTACGCGACCGACGGTGCGCCCATGGGAGCCGGCACGGTCGGACTGCGCGTCGGCGATGACCTGTTCATCGGCACGTTTCACGGCGACCGGATCCTTCGCGTCAAGCTGGACGGAGAGTAGTCATGCGGTTCGCAATGTTTGATCAGATGGAGAATCGAGGAGTATCCCCTGCCGAGATGTTTCGGGATCGGCTCCGGCTTCTCGAGGTTGCCGATGAAGCCGGCTTCTGGGGCTACTTCAAGTCCGAGCACCACCTCACCTCGCTCGACATGGCACCGAGCACATCCACCTGGCTCTCGGCTGTGGTGGCTCGCACGAAGAAACTGCGGGTCGGCGCTCTGGTGTACCTCCTCCCCTTCTATCACCCCTTGCGACTGCTGGAGGAGATCACGACGCTCGATCACTTGTCCAACGGTCGCCTCGAGGTGGGCGTCGGTCGAGGGATCGCCCCACCCGAGCACGAGCTATGGGGCATGGATCCCGGCGAGGCTCGGGACCGTTTCGAGGAAACTCTGGCGGTCCTATTCGAAGCGATGGCGACCGACTCGCTGACCTTCCACGGCGACTTCTGGAACTTCGATGACGTGCCTATCGAGCAACAGCCTTATCAGAAGCCGTATCCACCGTTGTGGTACCCGGGGAACCTCGCGGTCGCCGGAGGTCGCGGCTTCCACACCATCACCGCGGGTCCCATCTCTTATCTCGCCAAGGCCGTCGAAGAGTTCTCGGAATCGGCGACGGCTCAACACCCCTCGGAGGACGGGGTGAACGGCGGCGCGACACCGTCCATCGGCGCAGCGGTCAAGGTCATCCTGTCCGAGGACGAGAACGCGTCGCTCGAGCGGGGCCGGAGCGCCTGGAAGCACTTCGACGCGAACATCACCAAGTTGTGGCGTCGTTTCGGCCTGTCCGAATTGCCGTTCAACCCCAATGCCGACGGTGACTTCGACAAGGCGATCGCGATGAGCACCGCCTTCTCCGGATCCCCGTCGCGGCTGGTCGACTTCATCGCCGAACGCGCCGAACTGGGCATCGATCCCCTCGTACTGGGCTTCGAATGGGGCGACCTCGACGCCAGCGAAGTGCGACGCTCCCTGGACCTCTTTGCGGAGCACGTCATGCCGGCGACGGTCGACCTCTGAGGTCTTACGGGTTAGCCATCGAGTTCGTAGAACCGCACGGCGTTCTCGCCCATCACCTTGCGTTGGGATTCCAACGGGAGCGGCGCGATTCGCTCGCGTAACTCTTTCACGACATCGAAGCTTGCGTCGATGTGCGGGTAGTCGGACGCCCAGATGAAATAGTCCGCACCGATATGGTCGACGACCGCCGCCGTGAGAGACTCGTCGGGGTCCGCGGACACCAAACACTGGCGATAGAAGTACTCGCTCGGCTTCAACTTGTTGATCGAGCGGCTCTTGGTCACCTCGAACTTGTGATCGAGACGGTCGAGCCATGCGGAAATCCAGTTCGCCCCGGTCTCGAGCACGGAAACCTTGAGGCGCGGATAGCGTTCGAGCACGCCGACGGAGATCAGCTCCGTGAACGCCGCCATCACATCGATGGCAAGAAACGCGAAGTTGAACAAGCCGAAGTCCGTTCCGCCGTCGGCGAAGGGGTCGATGTAATTGAACGAAGGCTGATCGCGTACGATGACATGGAAGCCCACGGGCATGTCGAGATCCTGCGCAGCCGACCAGAAGCGATCGAAATCCGAGTGATTCAGATGACGGCCGCCCCGCGACGCGCGATCGGGTGAAAGAAAGATGCCTCGGCAGCCGTCTTCACGAGCCCTTTCCAACTCGACGACGGCCGCTTCGGCGTCGAGCAACGAAATGTGCGCGGCGGGTATCAGACGTTTGGGATCGTGCCGGCAGAAATCCGCGAGCCATCGGTTGTAGGCGCGGGTATACGCGGTGGCGAGCTCGCCGTCCTGCAGTGGACCCTCCCAACAAATACCGATCGTCGGGTACAGGATCGAGATGTCGATGTTCTCGCGGTCCATCACCTCGAGACGCGCCTTAGGGTCGTAGCTGCCGGGCGGGCAACCATCTTCGTAGGTCAAATTCGGATTGTTGAAGAGCTCGTCGGGGTCGAGCTCGATGCCGCCGAGCGCAGCAAGCTGGTGACGCAGGATTTCGACCGGCTTTCCGTCGACGAGCAGCGCCTCGGTCCCTTTATCGTCGACCTCGATTCGGATGGCTCGGTCGCGATACTTCGGCTCGAGATACTTCTTCCAGGTATCGCGCGGCTCGAGTACGTGGCCGTCGGCGTCGACTGTCAGGAACGGCTTGTCACTGCTCATCGTATCCTCCCGTCGTGCGCGTCCCCCGAAGGCGACGAGCACCGGACAACGTTGGTTGCTGTAGACTCAGGATACCGTTTCCGAGGAGCCATACTGAATGAGTTATCCGATCCTTTCCGCCGATTCCCACATCACCGAACCTCCGGACTGCTACACGAAGTACATCGACGCCAAATGGAAAGATCGGGCCCCGCGGATCGTGCGCCACGAAAAGTACGGCGACGTCTACGCCGTCGAGGGCATGGACCGCACCATCCCGATGGGTCTCGTGGCCGCCGCGGGACAACCGCCGGAAGAGCTGAAGCCGGGTGGCCTCTTCGAGGACCTACACCGCAGCGGCTGGGACCCCGAGGCGCGTATGGCCGACCAAGATCGCGACGGCGTCTCCGCCGAGGTGATCTACCCGACGGTCGGTATGGTGCTCTGCAACCACGAGGACTTCGATTTCAAACGCGCCTGCTTCGAGGCCTACAACCGCTGGATCGCGGAGTATTGTGACGCCCATCCCAACCGCTTGCTGGGTTGCGGCCAGACTGCGATGCGCTCGCCCGAGGAAGGCATCGAAGACTTGAAAGCCATCGCTGATCTGGGGCTGCGGGGGGTCATGATGCCCGGCAACCCGGCCCAGGCAGACTACGACTCTCCGATCTACGACGCGTTTTGGGAGAAGGCCATCGAGCTCGAGATCCCGCTCTCGTGGCACATCCTGACCTCTTCTCAGGACAATTTCAAAACCCGAGGACCCAAGATGAACGGCTTCCTGTCGATCATCCGGGGCTGCCAAGACATCATGGGAACACTCATCCTGGGCGGCGTCTTCGAACGCCACCCCGATCTCCGTGTCGTGTGTGTGGAAGCGGACGCCGGTTGGGTCCCCCACTACATGTACCGGATGGATCACGCGTACAAGCGCCACCGCAACTGGCTGAAGGCCGGGCAAGAACTCTCGAAGCTGCCGTCCGAATATTTCCGCGAGCATATCTACACCACGTTCCAGGACGACTGGGTCGCCTTCAAGACCGCCGACCTGATGAACCACGAGCGTCTGATGTGGGCCAACGATTTCCCCCACAGCGACTCCACCTGGCCGTGGTCGCAGGAAATGCTCGAAGAGCATGGGCAGCATCTCTCGGCAGAGCAGCGACGACGGATCCTATGCGACAACGTCGCGGATCTCTACCAGATCGATCTGGCCACGCTGTAGCGATGCCCCGTCCGATTCATCTCGTCGGTAGTATCAACCTTCCCAGCGCGGTCGAATCGATGGAAACGGCCGTGTCGATTCTGGGCGAACGACTCGTGCGCTTGCCCGACGGCGAGCCGGGCCCGCGCCGTGGCTGGGTTTTCTACCAACGCCCCCTGTTCGCGCACAACCGATTCCTCACCACGCCGACCAGCGGGACGCCGGAGATGGAGATCTTGGCGAATCGCGTACTGCGGGAAGGTGTGCAGCCCGAGGACATCGAGTTCCCCGAGCTCGGTTACGGGCGCGAGGCAGAAACTTCCTTTGCCTGGTTTCGCGCCGAGAAGGAAACCGGTCGGATTCCCGCGCATCTTCGGTTTCAGGTGTCGTTGCCCATCCCGCTCGCCTGTCTGCTGGACGCGGTCGAACCCGAGGCGATCCCGCAGGTCGCTCCAGCTTACGAAGCGGCGATGCTCACCGAGATCGAAACGATCTGCGCGCAGCTCCCTCGAGATGAGCTCGCGAGCTCGCGAACCTCGTCGCGAGTGAATGCCCGCGCCCTCTCAACTGGCTGCACCTTCCGGTCCCGATCGCTCGAGACGACGACGCCTATTTTGCGCCCTTCGACGACTTGGCGTTGGGAGACGAGACGGAGATCTTCCTCGGCCTGGTCCACCTCGAGGACGGCGTCGAGGGAACACTCCGACGCATGGAAGCGGCCTCGAAGCACATCGAACGGTTCGGGATCGCGACCGAATGCGGGATCGGGCGCGCGTATTCTGCGGAAGACATCGAGAAGCTGTTCCAGATCCACCGCAAAGCCGCTGACGCCTGAGCGCAGACCGAGGAGCTAGGTTGTGAGCACGCCGTACGCCAAGGGATTACAAGCCGATCCCGCACCCGCCAGATGAAAGCGACGATACGAAACTTCCTGCGCATGGAATCTGCTGGCGGCATCATCCTGATGTTCGCCGCGCTCCTCGCGCTCCTCGCCGCGAACTCTCCGGCCGCGGGATTCTACGCGCTGTTCCTGGATACGCCGGTCGCCGTACAGGTGGGCGCCCTCAAAATCGCGAAACCGCTGCTCCTGTGGGTCAACGACGGTTTGATGGCAATTTTTTTCTTTCTCGTCGGGCTGGAACTCAAGCGCGAGCTACTCGAAGGTGAGCTGTCGCGGCCGGCGAACGTCGCATTGCCGGCGATCGGCGCTGTTGGCGGGATCGTCGTGCCGGTCGGGATCTTCGCCGCGGTGAATCACACCGATGCCGTCGCGATGCACGGCTGGGCGATACCCGCAGCAACTGACATCGCGTTTGCGCTCGGCATCCTGTCGCTACTCGGCAGCCGAGTCCCCGTCGCCCTGAAGGTGTTTCTCGTCTCGCTCGCGATCTTCGACGATCTTGCTGCCATCCTCATCATCGCGGTCTTCTATTCGGGCGACCTGTCGACAACAGCACTGGCGGCGGCGGCGATCTGTCTCGTCGCACTGGCGGTTCTGAATCGCGCCGGCATAAGCTCCGTCTCGATCTATATCTTCGTCGGTGTCGTGATGTGGGTGGCCGTTCTCAAATCCGGCATCCACGCGACGCTCGCGGGCGTCGCTCTGGCGGCGTTCATTCCAATGCGCGACAGGAACGACCCGCAGCGGTCGCCTCTCTCGGAGCTCGAGCACGACCTGCACAGCCTCGTCGCGTTCGGCGTCCTTCCGCTGTTCGCCTTCGCGAACGCCGGCATCAGCTTGGGCGGCATCGGGCTCACCGAGCTGCTTCACCCGGTGCCGCTCGGAATCGCGGCCGGGCTCTTCGTCGGCAAGCAGGTCGGGATCTTCGGGCTGTGCTTCGTCGCGATCAAGCTCGGCTGGGCACGGTTGCCGGATGGCTCGGGCTGGGCCGGGCTCTACGGGGCGTCGGTGCTTTGCGGTGTCGGCTTTACAATGAGCCTGTTCATCGGCTCACTGGCATTCGAGAACCAGATGAGCGACGCGTCGGTCCTGTTCGACGAACGTCTCGGCATCATTCTCGGCTCGTTGCTGTCTGGCATCCTGGCCTACGCGGTACTGTCGTTGTCCCTACCGCGCGACACGAAGTGACCGCTCGGGAAAGGACACTCTGAGGCCGCGAATGCGCTCGTCGCCGTTTCCGCTGCTCACTGCCCTGCGGGTGTCGTCGCGCCGGCTCGGGGAACGTCTCTCGCGACCCCGTTCGGTTTCGGCGAGCGACGTTCCGGGATCGGTTGCAGCGCTCACCGAAGATTGGTGGACGTCTGCCCTCGGCGCCGACGTTCCCGGGGCCGCTTTGACGTCCTTTCGCTCCGTCGATTCTTCGTTCGGAACGCACGCGCGCCACCGCTTTGAATTGACCTGGAACGACGCGGGGACGAGGGCGGAGCTCCCCCGCTTCGTGTTCACGAAGTCCCTGCCGACGCTCGTCAACCGGATGATCGGCGGATACAACGGCACGGCGCGGGCGGAGGGCGGGTTCTATTTACAGATCCGACCGCATCTCGATATCGAAGCCCCTCGCGGGTACCACGCGGGCTTCGACCCGGAATCGCTCGCGGCGTTCAACGTGATCGAGGACATCGCGACGACTCGTGGAGCCACCTTCTGCGACTACCGAACTGCGGTCGATCGGGAGATGGCCGAGGGGATGGTCGATCTCCTCGCGCGCTTGCACGGCTCGACCTGGAACCATCCCGACCTCTCCGCGCGCTGGCGCTGGGTGACCAACTTCGCGGATTGGTATTCCGTCGGGGCGCAGAAAATGCACACGCGGAAGTACACGGCGCGCGCCCTGGACGGCGCAGCCCCGGTGATTCCCGACGACGTGCTGAAAAGTCGAGAGCGCGTCTGGCCGGCCATCGAGGCGAGCTCCGAGATCCATCGGCGAGACCCTCGCTGCCTGCTCCACTCCGATGTCCACATCGGCAACTGGTATCGGGACGCGGAGGATCGTATGGGGCTCTACGATTGGCAATGTCTGACCCAGGGCCATTTCGCTCGAGATCTGGCCTACGCACTCTCGGCCGCCCTCGCGCCGCCCGACCGCCGCGAGTGGGAGCGCGGGCTCGTCGAGCGCTACCTCGCCGGCCTCTCCGAATTCGAGGTCGAGCCGCCCTCGTTTGACGCCGCGTGGAACGCCTACTGCAGCCAGATGATGCACGCCCTTTGGATGTGGACCATCACCCTTTGTCACTCGCGCTTCCTGCCGGCCATGCAGACCGAAGAGACTTCCCTCGCCATGATCGAGCGCATCAGCATCGCCATGGCAGACCTCGATAGCATCGACGTCGCGCTCTCCGGTGCAGGCGCCTAGCGACGGAGCGTCAGCGGTAGTACTTCATGAAATCGGGCTCCCGCTTCTCCATCAAGGATTTCACGCCTTCCTGCGACTCCTCGGTGTTGTAGTAGAGGCGTAGCGCCTGCATCGCGAACTGTCCGACCCCACGGATGGCTTCGGTATCCGTGTTGAAGCTCTTCTTGGCGAGCGCGATCGCGGTGGGGCTCCGCTGGTTGATCTCGTCGCACCAATTCTGCACTTCCGCGTCGAGTTGGTCGTCGGGCACGACGGCGTTGACCAAGCCCATAGCGAGGGCCTCCTCCGCCGAGTAGCGCTTGCACACGTACCACATCTCGCGCGCCTTCTTCTCGCCCACAACGCGCGCGAGGTAGGCCGTACCGAAACCCGGGTCGACGGAACCCATTTTGGGACCCACCTGGCCGAACACCGCGTTGTCCGAGGCGATCGTGAGGTCGCAGATCGTGCAAAACACGTTCCCACCGCCGATGGCGTAGCCGCGGACCTTCGCGATCACCGGTTTCGGAATGTCGCGCAGCACCGAATGGAATTCGTCGACTGGCATACCCACGGCGCCACGTGCGTCGTTGTTGCCGTACTGGCCGCCTTCGTGATCGGACTGATCCCCGCCCGTGCAGAACGCCTTGCCTCCGGCACCGGTGAAGACGATGGATCCGATATTCTGATCCCATCCAGCCGTCATGAACGCGTCAATCAGCTCGACGACCGTGCGCGGACGGAACGCATTGTACTTTTCCGGCCGGTTGATCGTGATGGTCGCGGTTCTCCCCTCGACCTCATAGAGAATGTCTTCGAAGTTGCTCATCGTTGTTCGGTTCCTTGCGATGTAAAAATGGATAAGCGAGAGCTGCCGGACCATCCGAGTTCCATGGGTGTTTCCGCTTCGCGCTAGATGGCGCGGCTGATGCTCTGCCATTCGCGGTAGCCACGTTGATCGCACGGTCTCGTTGGCGTGCTTCAACACGTAGTGCGCAACGATGTCGGAGTGCAGGCCGAACGTGGGTGCGGCGGAGCCCGTGAAAGAGGTCTCTTCGAGTACGATCGCATTGGCGCGGAAGTCGAGCCCGGCTCCACCGTACGGCTCGGGCATGTCGGGGCACAGTACGCCCTGGGCACCACAAGCCCGCCAGAACTCTTTGTCCACCTGGCCTGAGGCCTCCCACCGGGCAATGTTCGGTGTGAGCTCCGCCGCGAAGAAGCGCCGGACAGCATCGCAGAACTGGTGGTGCTCCTCGTCGAAAATCGTCCGTTCGAGCACTAGTAGCTCCGCGGCAGATCGAGCACGCGTTCTGCGATGAACGACTTGATCAGCTCCTCGGTCACCGGAGCGATTCGGGTCACCAGGACTTCGCGCAGGAGACGCTCCACGTGATACTCCTTCGCGTACCCAAAGCCGCCGTGGGCGAGGACTGCCTGCAGGCAGGCTTGGTGCCCCGCCTTCGCTCCGAGAAACTTCGCGGCGTTCGCCTCGGCGCCGCAGGGTCGCCCGCTGTCGTAGAGCCACGCCGCCTTCATCGCCATCGTGAAGGCCGCCTCGAGCTCCATCCAGTTTTCCGCGAGCGGATGCTGTACCCCTTGGTTCTGACCGATGGGGCGATCGAAGACAATCCGATCACTCGCGTAGCGGGAGGCCCGCCGCAGCGCGTCTTGACCGATGCCGATCGCCTCGATTCCGACGAGTACGCGCTCGGGGTTCAAGCTGTGAAGGAGGTAACCGAAACCTTTTCCTTCTTCGCCGATTCTGTCTTCTTCGGGGATGAAGAGGCCATCGATGAAGACGGAGTTTGAATCCACCGCTCTGCGCCCCATCTTCGGGATGCGCTGGATCTCCATCGTCTCGCGATCGACGTCGGCATAGAAGAGACTCATGCCGTCGGTCGGGCGGTCGCACTCGTCGAATCGAGTCGTGCGAGCGAGCAGCATGATTTTGCTCGCTACCTGGCCGGTAGAAGTCCAAACCTTTTGCCCCTTCACCCGATAGCCTCCGTCCACTTTCTCGGCGAAGGTCGAGATTCGGGTGGTGTTCAAGCCGGCGTCGGGTTCCGTCACGCCAAAGCAGCACTTGTCTTCGCCCGACACGAGTCGCGGTACCCAGCGCGACTGCTGCGCCGGCGTGCCGAACACGACGATCGGGTGCGGCCCGAAGAGGTTGATGTGAACGGTCGAAGCCGCGGCCATCCCGCCGCCGTGGCTGACCACTTCGTGCATCATGATCGCGGCCTCGGTCACACCGAGCCCGGCGCCGCCGTGCACCTCCGGCATGGTGATCCCGAGCCAGCCGGCGTCGGCCATCGCGGTGTGAAACGCGTGGGGGAACTCGCCGTCGTCGTCCCGCTCGAGCCAATAGTCGGCGTCGAATTTTCGGGCGACGGATCCCACGGCTTCGCGTATGGCGCGTTGGTCGTCGGTCAGATCGAAGTCCAAGGGGATCCTCCTCGAGAGTCCAGGGATGCTATCATGCGTACAGTATGCATGCGTACTATTTGACTTCCGGAACGTAGGTAAGCGCATGGCCAAGGTCGACACACTCGCAGCACGAGCCCACGCCGAGAATCGAGTCGCCGAAGAACGGGCGTTCGGGCCGGAAGTCGAGTCCGATGACCTCGAGGACGAAGATTGGGCGATCCGTCTCGGGTTCCATATCCACGACACGTCCCGGTTGCGGCGGGTGGTCTACGACGTCGCACTTCGCCCCGCCGGTGTCACCCGCTCGCAGGGATGGCTACTCGCGTACCTCTCCCGCGAGGACGGCATGGCCCAGTCGGAGCTCGCGGCCCAGCTCGACGTCGGGAAGGTGGCGCTCGGTGGGCTCGTCGACCGCCTCGAATCCTCAGGGTTGGTCGAACGACGTCCGGACGCCGGTGACCGCCGCGTGAAGCGCGTCTTCCTGACCGCGGCGGGTCGGCGGGTGGTCAGGAAGCAACGCGCGATTGCGGCGAAAACGAACGCTGAAATCCTCGCCGGAATCGATCCGGCCGACGTGCGGGCGACGGCCCGAACGCTCTACGCCCTCAAGCAGAACCTCCTCCGGATGACGCGCGCCGCGGACAAAGGCTAGGGCGCTAGCCGTCTCATGAGAAACGTCGAACTGACGAAGGGTCGGGCGTCGGCATTGCCAATGACGCGCAGAAGTCGGATCGAGAAGAGATTCAGGCGGCGACGCTGCGCGCACTTCCCGACGCTCCGGCGACAAGCGGTAGGGCCGAAATTCGACGGTCCGACAGACAGTGGCAAACTGTTCTATGGGGTGTAGACGAGGAGAGCAAGATGGCCCAGTCCGAAGCTCACGCGATGCCGCTCGAGAAAATCGACGTCAGCAATCCGCGTCTCTTCCAGAACGACACGATCGGCCGCTACTTCGAGCGGCTACGCGAGCAAGCGCCGGTGCACTACTGCGCGGAAAGCGACTACGGGCCCTATTGGTCGATCACGCGGTACGACGACATCGTCAGCGTGAGCAGCAACCATCGGGGCTTCATCTCCCACTACGAGGTCGGTGGGCACGTCCTGGGTTACGACAAAATGTTCCGCCAACACGGGCTCGATGCGCGCATGTTTCAGTCGACGGACCCACCCGCGCACACCGCGCAGCGCAAGGCCATCACGCCGATCGTCGCGCGTGCCAGTGTGCGCGAGATGGAGGACGCGATTCGTGCGCGCTGTGCGCAGATCCTCGATGAACTTCCGAGGAACGAGCCCTTCGACTGGGTCGAGCGGGTCTCGATCGAGCTCACGACCCAAGTGCTCGCCACCCTTTTCGACTTTCCGTGGGAGGAACGTCGCAAACTCACCCGGTGGTCCGACGTAGCCGTCACCGAGCCTGGCTTTGGCATCGTCGGAAGCTGGGAGGAGCGCCGCACGGAGCTCGAAGACTGCTTCACGCGCTTCTCGCAGCTTTGGCAGGAACGCATCGCGAGCGAGCCGAGCCACGACCTGCTCTCGCTCATGGCGCATTCGGAGACGACCCGCGAGCTTACGCCCGAGGAGTTCCTCGGCAACCTCATCAACCTGATCGTCGGCGGGAACGACACCACGCGCAATTCCCTCACCGGGGGCGTCCTGGCGTTCCATCGTCACCCGGATCAGCTCGACAAGCTCCGCGCCAACCCTGGCCTCCTGGAGTCGGCGGTTCCCGAGATCGTCCGCTGGGTGACCCCCATCTCCCATATGGCGCGGACCGCCGCAGAGGATATCGAGGTCCGCGGTCAAAAGATCCGGGCCGGGGACCGGGTGGCCATGTGGTACATCTCGGGGAACCGGGATGAAAGCGCGATCGATCGCCCCGAAGACTTCGTGATCGACCGCGATCAGCCGGGACGCCACCTTTCCTTCGGTCACGGCATCCACCATTGCGTGGGTAAGCGTTTGGCCGAGCTCCAGCTGCGGTTGGCGTGGGAGGAGATCCTGAAGCGCTTCCGCGCCATCGAAGTCTTGGGCGAACCCGAGCGGGTGTGCTCGAACATCATCCACGGTTTCTCGTCCCTTCCCGTGCGGGCTCACGCACACTAAACATGGACGTAACGCAATCCGACCGTGACCAGATCGAGAACCATCTCGCCGCGTATTGCTTCGTGGTCGACCGCGCGTCGGCCGAAGACATTGCCGCGCTCTTTTGGGAAGACGCCCGACTCGAGTTCAACGGCCTCCACGAGGGCGGCGAGGCCATCCGCCAGTGCTACGAGAACTGGATCAAGACCGCGCGGGACCCGGTCGAGGGTCTTCGCCACCTCATCTACGTGCCGAGAATCGCGGTAGACGGCGATCGCGCGGAGGCCGAGACTTATGTGGATGCGGACTGCCATGTCCGCAAGAGCGGTCGGGTGATCCAGTTGCGCGCGCTCTACCGAGATGTCTTGACCAAGCGAAGCGGCGAGTGGCGTTTTTTTCACCGTCGCATCGTCAACATGCGGTCCCTCGCCGACTAGCTCGGTCGAATGGGTGCAAGGCGGGAGTTCCGTGAGAAACCAAGCAGTCGTCGTCGGGGTCGGTGAGTCGGCCTACTACGTTCGCGGGCGCTCTCCCGACAGTGAATTCCAATTGGGTTGCACGGCCATACAGCGCGCCGCCGCGGACGCCGGGATCGATATCGCGGAAATCGACGGCGTCGTTTCGTACATGGACTCGCGAAACGATCCGCTCCGACTGGCGGCCGCACTCAACTTTCGAGCGTTGCGTTGGTCGGCCACGACCTGGGGGGGCGGCGGGAACAATGTCGGCGGCGCGGTGCAGCTCGCGGATGCCGCTGTGACAGCGGGTTACGCCAGCAACGTCGTCGTGTTCCGCGCGATCGCCCAGGGCGAATTCGGCCGGTTTGGACAGGCCGAGGGGCTGGGAAAACGCGCCGCCGGCGCTGAGGCTTGGCGCGCGCCCTACGGGTTCTTGTCCCCCGCCCACGACTGCGCGCTCCACACCCGCCGCTTCATGCATGACTACGGGATCTCCCAAGAAGCGCTCTGTGACGTCGCCATGGCCTGCTACGCGAACGCCCAGCGCAATCCCCGAGCACTCCGCTATGGCAAGCCCTTGACCCGTGAGCGCTACCACGGCTCTCCGTGGATCGTCGAGCCGTTTCATCTCTTCGACTGCTGCCCGGAGAACGACGGCGCCGCCGCCATCGTCATAACGAGCCGGGAGCGAGCGGCGGATCTCCGCCAAAAGCCGGTTCCCATCCTCGCGGCAGCGCAAGGACTCGGGCCGAGCTCCGGCCTCGCCGCTTTTCAGGATCGGTGGTTCCCCAGCATGTACTACACGGGCGTCGGTCAAGCACTGTGGCAAAACGCCGGCGTGCAGGCGAAGGACGTCGACGTGTTGCAGCTCTACGAGAACTTCACAGGTCCCGTCCTGATGGCGCTGTGCGAGATGGGTTTTTGCGCTCCCGAGGAAGTCGAGTCTTTCGTTTCGAACGGTGCGCTCGAAGGCCCCGACGCTCGCCTCCCCTTCAACACCAGCGGCGGCAATCTCGGAGAGGCCTATATCCACGGCTTCGAGCTGGTGACGGAGGCCGTCCGCCAAGTGCGAGGCGACTCCACCTGTCAGGTCGACGACGTCGCGTTGTCGCTCGTCGTCGCAGGACCCGGCTATGCGCCGGGAAGCGCCGTGCTTTTCGCGGCCGACTGACCGGCGCGCGCAGGAGACTCATCGCGATGGACCGCTTTCTGGGGAATGACTGGGCACTGCCGCTCCTCGACAACCGCAACCGCGCATGGTTTACCCGCGGCGATCTCATGATCCAGCGCTGCGAGGCGTGCGGACACTGGCAACACCCGCCCGAGGACGTGTGCG
Source organism: Myxococcota bacterium (assembly GCA_965223705.1). Classification (GTDB taxonomy): domain Bacteria; phylum Myxococcota_A; class UBA9160; order UBA9160; family UBA6930; genus UBA6930. The sequence continues at coordinate 3,575,715 of OZ245015.1, forward strand.
GACGATGTCAGGGAACATCCCTCGCCTTCCAGAAGTGCGGCGAGACAGGGCATATCGAGAGCTTTGTCGTAGTACATCGGGCTGTACACCCCAAGCTCGAACCCGCGGTCCCTTACGCGGTCGCTCTCGTTTCCCTCGACCAGGCACCGGGTGTGCGAGTTCTCGGGAACGTGCGCAATCGCTCGGCCGATGCGCTAGCGATCGGTGATCCCGTGCGGGCGGTCTACGAGATCGTGCCCGACCCCGACGGCGAGACCTTGCGGATTCCACAGTGGGAAGTCGTGTCTCCCGCCGGAGAATCCGCGCGAACAGGAGAGCCATCCGATGTTTAAAGTCATGATCCTCATCAAACGCAAACCGGGCATGAGCAAGGAGGACTTCATCGCCTACTACGAGAACAATCATGCACCGTTGGGCTCGAGCAAGGCGCCGAACATGAAGCGTTACATGCGCCATTTCCTGCATCCCTACGGTAATGACGTCTACGCCGCCGATCCCGAGCCGCCCTACGACGTCGCGACCGAAATCTGGTTCGACGACGAGGCGGACTTCCAGCGTTTTATGGCCTACCTGACCGAACCCGAGACGGCGCGCATCATCGGCGAGGACGAGGAGAAGTTGTTCGACAAGTCGTCGATCCGATTCCTCATCATGGAAGACTACGAGACCGATATGAGCGCGCTGAACGCCGCCGAGGAGCGCCAGCGGAAATGAGCCGACCTTCGCTAGCCGAGTCGCCGCGCGTAGTCGTCGAGCACTCGTAACACCGCATCCTCCTCCGCCACCGGAAGGCGCAGAATCATTCGGTTCGCACCGGTGTCGCGCGCTCTGCTGAGCGTCCCGTCGGACTGGACCTCGTCGTGCAAGAAAAAGAGGGATACGTCGAGCCCGGCCGGATCGCGGCCGAGATCTCGCATCCTCGCGTGGACCTCATCGATATGTTGCTTCGTCTCGTCGACGTCGAAGGCGAGCGGCAGCCAGCCCTCGCCGTAGCGAGCGACTTGCTCGCGGCCAAACGGCGTGTTCATCGTGCCGAGCACGACGGGCGGCCCCTCTGCCGTGAACGGCTTCGGGTATTGCCAGCACGGATCGAAGCGAACGAATTTCCCGTCGAAGCTCGGTTGTTCTTCTCTCCACAGGCAACGCAGCGCCTCTAGCCGCTCGCGAAGCTGCGGCCAACGCTCTGGGAAACGCACGCCGTGGTGTTCCATCTCGCCGACGTTCCATCCCGCGCCGATCCCGAAGATGACCCGTCCCTCGCTCAATTGATCCAACGTCGCGACGTGTTTCGCGAGATTGATCGGGTGGTGTTGGTTGATGAGACAGATGCAGGTTCCCAGCCGCAGACGCTGCGTCACCGCCGCGGCCGCCGCGAGGGCGGTAAAGGGATCGGACATGTGGCGGTACTCCTCCGGCAAAAAGAAGTCCGCTGGGCTCATCGGCATCCCGGTCTCCGGGTCGCTCGGCTCGTCCGCTCGGGGGACCGGGATGTGCGTGTGCTCCGGCACCCACAGCGACTCGAAGCCCCGCTCCTCCGCGGCCACCGCGAGTCGATCGATCCGCATCATCGTTTCCGTGTTGAAAGAAAACACGCCGACGTGCATCCCTCGATTCCTCCGTCTGGGCGCCGGGCCGTCAGGCCCACCGCGCCTCGTCGCCCGGGTTCTCCCAGAGCTGAATCATGTTGCCGTCGCTGTCATAGAACAGAAAAGACCGGCCGATGCTTGCGCACTGCCAAACGTACTCGGTCTGTGTCTCGTAACCCGCCGCCCGCACCTTGTCGAACCACGAGTCGATATCCTCGACGAGGAGTCCCAATTCGTGAATGCCCGTATGCCCGTAGCGCAGCTTCTCCGGTGGCGTGCTTTCGATCGCGGGTGTCTGGCATTCCTGCAGCTCGATGAGCGCGCCGTCCTTCGAGCTCAGTAGAGCCATTTTCGAGCGTGCTCCCCGGACCTTGAAGATGTCGTCGAGGAGCTCCGGGTACATGTAGGTTTCGGGGCCGGCCTTCGGCCCGTCGGGGATCTCGGTGTGAACGACGAGCTCGAACCCCATCACGTCGCGCCAGAGGCGGATCGCCTCCTCCAAGTCGGAAACAAAGACCGCCATGTGATGAAAGCGCACGGTGTCCCTCCTACGGTGCCGACCGAGATAGTATAGAAGCCGGTCGTGATCGCGCGCGATGAAGGAGAAACGAATGGCTGAGAACGATCTCAACACCCGGCTCGAACGCATCGAGCAGCTCGAGGCCCTCAAGAAGCTGATCCATACCTACCACTGGAATGCGGACCACTTCGACTGGGTCGCGTGGTCCGAGTGCTTCACCGAGGACGCCACCTTCAACCTTCCGGGCACGTTCGGCCTGATGCGAGGGCGGCGAGAAATCCACGACACCTGCAAGGGCAACATGGACTCCGTCTACGACTCCATGCAGCACGTGATGGTGAATCTCGACTTCGAGTTCTCGGGCGAAGAATCGGCGACCGGACACGGCAATCTCGTCTTTACCGCGGTACCCGACGGCACCCGACCCGAGCGGTGCTACCGGTCGGGGGGTCGGTACACGTGGTCCTTCGCGAAGACTCGAGAAGGATGGAAGATCTCCGACGCCACGCTCGAATTCATCTGGAACACGGGCGACGACGCCGATGCGGTGTTCTCCCAAATGCCGGCCGCGCAGAACTGAACGGGCCAGCCTATAGTGGGTTGCCTGTCAACTTCGAACGAGAGCCCCATGTTAAAACTCGCAGAGATCGACGCGTCGAACCTGCCCAGCCGGGCGCGCATCGCCGCCTATGCCATCGCCGACAACATCCGGCGGCCGAGTCCGAAAGCCCCGAGCGATGTCCCGTGGCACGGCGAGGCCGTGACCGCGGAATGGTTGACGGCAGTCGTCGGTGCCGAGACCCCGGGCGCAGCGGTGGAGAGCGTCGAAGTCCTCGGCGGCGACAACGGATCGAGTGCACGCCGCATCCTCGCGATTCGCTGGAACGAAGCGGGGCGTTCTGCCGGACTGCACGAGCGCTTGTTCGGCAAAGCGACCCCTACCCTTCCGATGCGCCTCTCCGCCGGCAAGTCGGCGCCGTCCGAGGGCCGCTTCCTCACCGACCTACGGCCCCATCTTCCCATTGAGGCGCCGCGGTGCCTCTACACCGCGCGCGACGTCCGGTCGGGTCGATCATTTCACCTGATGGAGGACCTGACGTCTACGCACGGAGCGGATTTCTGCGAGGCCATCAACTGGCGAATCGACAAGGATCAGGCGACGCAGGTGGTCGATACCCTCGCGACGTTGCACGGCACGTTTCTCAACCCGTCGCGAAAGTACGACGTGGGTTTTCTGCGAACTTACGAGGACTTCTTCCACGCGGCGGCGAGGAACCGGATCGAGGATGGACACAACCTCGCGATGGAGCGGGCCGCCCACGTGGTCCCGGCGTCAGTGACCGCGCGGAAAGATCGCATCTGGCCGGCAGCCGTGGAATCGCTTCGGATGCACGATGAGCATCCGAGGACGGTGATTCATTCCGACGTCCACCTGGGCAACTGGTACGTCACGAAAGACGGCCGCATGGGGCTCAGCGATTGGGCGCGCGTCTGTCGTGGCCACTGGGCGAGAGATCTCGCGTACTCCTTGTCGACGACCCTCACCGTCGAAGACCGTCGTGCATGGGAGAAAGACCTGATCGAGCACTACTGCGCGAGGCACGGAGAAGTCTCGGGAAAGCCGGTCGACACCGCGACCGCGTGGGAGGGATATCGCCGGCAGACCTTTGCCGCCCTGCTCATGTGGACACCGACCCTGTGCCCACCGCCGACGCTTCCCGACATGCAACCCGAGTCGATTTCGATGGAGATGATCCGGCGGATCACCGTGGCGATCGACGATCTCGACGCACTGTCGGACTCATAGAGGAGAACCGGACCCGTGGACGATCAGGTCATCGCATATCAGGATCTCGGCGAAGCGATCCTCGAAGAAGTACTCGTCCGGGCTGGCATCGATCAAGCCCGAACCGCACAGGGAAAAGAACTCCGCCTGGCGCTGGACTTCGTCGTCAGCGTAGACGCGGAAAGCGATCAGTTGGTCATTCGCGGCGAGCGAATCGGCCAGTCACCGCTCGAAGTCCGTCTCGATCTCGGTGAGGCACCTGCGGATTGGCATGCTCCGCAGAAAATCCGTTGAAACGCGAAATCTTCGATCGGGAGCACGACCTCTTCCGGGATCAGGTTCGGCGCTTCGTACGAGAAGAAGTCGTACCGCTACTCCCGAAGTGGAACGAAGCGGGCATGAGCGACCGCGAGACCTGGCGACGCGCGGGCGAACAGGGCCTTCTCGGTGTCAATCTGCCGGAAGCCTACGGCGGAGCCGACGCGGGCTTTCTGTACTCGGTGGTCGTGATGGAGGAGCTCACGTACGCCCGCGCTCACGGCCTCGACAGCGGACTGCACGCCGACGTGTGCGTGCCCTACCTCAATTCCTTCGGAACCGACGACCAGAAAGAGCGGTACTTAGCCGGCACCATCTCCGGTGAGATCCTGATGGGAATTTGCATGACCGAACCGGGAACCGGCTCGGACCTCGCCAATATCCAGACCACCGCCCTTCGCGACGGCGACGACTACGTGCTGAACGGTTCGAAGACCTTTATTTCGAACGGGCAGATCGGTGATCTCTATGTCGTCGCTGCGAAGACCGATCCCAACGCGACGCCTCCCCACAAAGGCGTGAGTCTGCTCCTGGTCGAAGCATCGACCCCGGGTTTTGTGCGTGGCCGCAAGCTCGAGAAACTCGGTCTGCACGCGCAGGACACCAGCGAAATCTTCTTTCAGGATTGCCGGGTCCCGGTTGCGAACATCCTGGGAGGCGAAGGCCAAGGCTTTCCCATGTTGATGGACAAGCTCCAACAAGAGCGGTTGGTGGTCGCGGTCCGATCCATCGCTTCTTGTCGGCGTGCTCTCGACGACACGATCGACTACGTGAAAGAGCGCAGAGCGTTCGGCAAGCGCATCGCAGACTTTCAGAACACGCAATTCAAGCTCGCCGAACTCGCGACGGAAGTCGAAATCGGGCAGGTATTTGTCGATCGCTTGTGTGCCGCCCACGTAGCGGGAGACGACATCGTCACCGAAGTGAGCGGCGCCAAATACTGGGCCACGGATCTCCAGAAGAAGGTCGCGGCCGAGTGCCTGCAACTACACGGCGGTTACGGTTTCATGACGGAGTACCCGATCTCGGGGGATTATGCGGACGCGGCGGTTCAGTCGATCTACGCCGGAACGAACGAGATCATGAAAGTCATCATCGCGAAGCGGCTCGGGCTCGGCTGAGCCCTACTCCCAAAAAGCCCAACCTTGGCGCGTGGGCGACGCGCACGCGTTGTAGGCGTTGGGATCGATGGGCTGCATGAGCCCGGTGGTCGTTTCGCCCTCGCAGGTGACCCGGCACAGATGCTCGTCGAGCCCGACCAACGAGGCGCGAACTTCGGGAACGTTCACGTCGAAGACATCGCCCTCGATGAGTTCTTCCTCGCCGGTATAGCCGCCTTGGTGGATCCCTTTGTCCGGGGTTCCGCCGTACATACCGCACCGCAGGTACGCCGTCTGGTTTCCGATGCGCTCGTATTCGAGCCGTTTCACTTCGCCGGAATCGAGGGTGTAGTCGACCTGACCGGCGAGAAAGATCTTGGTGTCTTCCTCGAAACGGAAGCGGCGGTCGACTTCGACCACACGGCCGGCGCCCGGGCGCGAATCGCCAAAGTGGTAGAACGCTTTATCACCCCAGATCGTGAAGTTCTTGAAGGCCACGAAGCTGTTGCCCGAGACACCGACGTGCATCCGTCCGCCGAGGGAGAGTTCCGGACCTCCTACGCCTCGGCCGATCCCCCAGTGGCGATCGCGGGTACCTCGCGCGGTACCGGCTTTGAGTTCGATGCGTTCGCCCTCGACCTCGACCCACCCCGCGACATCGCCAAAGCTCTCGAAGCCGGTGGTGACGTCGGGACGACGACCCTTCGGGAAGCCGCGGTCGATCGGTAGTGTGGGCTCGCGAAAGACCTGGCGCGTCGTGTCGGTGAAATCGATCTCGAAGTTGATTCCCCATTCGTTGGGCTCGAGTACGTAGCGCCAGAGGCGCATCCCCTCGAGCACCCGAGGCGCGATCGGGCCCAACCGCATGTCCATGCGATCGGCTCCCAAACGGCGAAACGCGCGCACCGTGCGGTGGACGCCCTGGTAGTTGACGATGGCGTACGCCTCGGCGCGATCGAGGTTCGGGTAGAAACTGCATCCCGTCGCAACGAGGATCTCGCCGCTGTCGTCGTGGCACACCATCCAGTACCGCTCGTAAGCGCGCGGATCGCTCGTCATCATCACGCGAATCGGATCGGTCGTCTGGTGAATCATGAAGTCATCGATCGGCGAGAGCGGGAACTGCTCGGCGAAATGCGGATCGTCGTCGATCGTGAGCTTCGGATAGCGCGGGCCGTGGGATGTCATAGCGGTTCCTCGTATGTGGGTTTCTTTAGCCTCTGCCTCGACCCGTGAAGGGATCGCGCGCGATCCGCTCGCGAAGATGGGCAGCGATTTGGGTGCGTGCGTCCGCCCGCTCGGGCGGCAAGGCCTGAATCGCCTCGGCGAGCAAGCGGCGCAGCTCCTTGTTGCGATCGTGAGCGGCGAGGGCGGCCAGCGGAGTGCCCGGGTTTTCGGAAGCGGCACGAACGCCGCGAACGATCTCCTCGGGCAAGACATCGCTGAGACTTTGCAGGAGCGAGAGCGTCGCGGCGTTGTCCCACGTGAAGTAGGGCAACATTTCCGCCCACGACCCGGCGATACGCCGAAGCGTGCCGGCCGCCGTGCGCAACCGATCGACGGAAGGATCGTCCGGGTGACGCGCGAGGGTCCGTTCGATCAAGCGGGCGATTCCCTCGAGCTGCTCGTCGATGGTGGGGTGCAACGCCGTTCTCCTTACAGCTCCATCAGATCGAGCGCAGCCAATACGCAACCGTTCGTCAGCCGGTACATGATCTCGGTGCGGTCGGCGAGATAGGACCGGAGGCCGGTGACCTGCATGACCGCTGTCTTGAAGCACGCCATCGTGTTCCACCAGCGGACGGCGTCGAGATCGATCTCGACGTTCGCGCGGGCCGAGTAGCGTTCGAAGAGCTGCTCCCGTTCCCACGCGCCGGGAATGAGATGTTCGCGCGTTCGCAGGGGCTGGGTGATCCAACCGATGTCGTCCATCGGATCCCCCAGGTGGGTGAGCTCCCAATCGAGCAGGAGCACGACCTCGTCGTTGTCATCGAGCAGGATGTTCCCCGCTTTGAAGTCGCCATGCACCAGGACCGTTCGTTGGGAACGCGGCGCATGGGCGCGGAGCCAGTCGACTACGAGCTCGAGCTCGGGAAGCGGCTCGACCTGATCCGCGCGCAAGATAGCGAGCCATTCGTCGAGGGAGACCCGTGCGGCATCGGGCCCTGGATCGGGGAGCACCGCGTCGACCTCGAGGGCTTTCCAGTCGAGGCGATGGATGTCGGCCAAGAGGTCGCAGAGCCGCTCGGCCAGCGCGACGCGTCGCTCGAGCGGCCACCCACCGTTCAGGGCGAAGTAATCGCAATGGCCCGTTCCGCGCTCCATGATGAGGGACGGTCGGCCGAGTTCGCTTCCGTCGGGATCGAGCCATAGTGCGCGAGGCGCCGGAATGGAGCTCGGCTCGATCGCTTGGAGAACCGCGAATTCGGTTCGGCGATCGCTTTCGAGAAGCCCTCCTTCGGGATCGCGCCGCGCGATGAGAGGTCGGGTGCGGGACTCGCCGTTCTCGGTCCAGGTGAGGTCGAAGATCCAATTCTCGCGCGACAAGCCGGTCGCGACCCGCTGAACGTCCCCGACATTTAAATCAGATGCCTGCGGGAGCCGACGCGCCAGGAAGGAAACGAGCGACGACTCGACAACTCGACCTGTCATTCGAAGCTATCGAGCGCATCGAGATCGTCGATGGCGAGCGTGATGCGCCGGATGAACTCTCGCGAGGTCTCAGGCGGCTGCATCTTCGGTGCATCGGGCGGCTGACCGAGCGTCCCCGACCACCAGGCCAAAGCCGCGAAGAGCTGCTGGCGGTAGCGTTGGAACGTCAGATCGAAATCGAGCACAGGTCCCCCGCGCGTCGCCAACTCGTCGATGTAGTAGGCGACGAGGCCCCGTTCCCATTCGCGGCGTTTCTCCGGAAGCACCGCCGTCGGGATGCAATAGGCCAGGTCGCGGCTGCCGTTGCCTTGGGCTGCGTTCTGCCAATCGTTTACTCCCATCTCGCCTTCCTGCGTGATGAACCAGTTCTTGAGATGAACGTCGTTGTGCGCCATGCCGCGCGGCATCGTCTCGTGCAGATCGACACATCGGAGCGTCGCGGGCCAGACCTCGGGTTCTCGTGAAAACAGCCGGGGCGGGATTACCGCTTCGGCTTGAGAAAAACCGCGAATGCAGGAGTCGTGAAACCCCGCATCGAAAGCGGTGATACGGAAGAAGGTCTCCCACTTCGAAAAGACATCGAGCCGCTTCTCGAGAAGCGGGCTCTCGTAATAGCGGCCGTGCAGCGTCGCCAGAAGCCGCATCTGACTCTGGCAGTGCTCGTAGGAGAGATCCGTCTCCATCGTGCAGAATTCGACCGTGTCACTCAGATCTTCGAGCACGATGATCGAGTTGAGCGTCTCGCGGTCATAACGCGCGAAGTGGGGCTGCGGCGCGACGACACCGAGATCGGGGTAGAGCAGGTTGTAGAAGTTCACCTCGGCCTGTACGCCCTCGTTCATTCCGAGCATGTAACGGCTCTCGAGGCTCTGCGTTCCCTTGCAGAAGAGCTTCGCCGGCAGGCCGGCTGCCCTACCCGCTTCATTCCATTCGACACGGATCTTGCGCCGGTTCGAAGTCCCGTCGTCGCGAGGACCCAGCGCGAAGGAAGTGACGGCAGCACCCTGCGTGCCACCGCCGAGCACGTCGGTCAGCCACTCGGGAGTGATCGATTCGTAGCTCGTCGGAATGTGGTCCGAAGTCGTGGGAACGATCGCGTTGGCCTGTTCGGCTTCGAAACGGCGCTTGATTTCGTCGAAAGAGATCGGCACGGAAGGCCTCCGTAGTTCATGAGACTGGGCTTCAGCGGCCGTTCTTCGCGAAACGGGGCTCACGGCCTTCTCGAAACGCAGCGAGCGCCTCGGCGAAATCGGTCGACCGGATGGCGAGCATCTGATTGCGATTCTCGACTTCCATCGCCGCTTCCAGGGAGGGGGCGTCGATGTTCGTCTGCAGCACCCGCTTTGTTAGGGCCACGCCGAAGGGACTGTTGCGACAGATCCGGTCGGCGAGTTCCAAGGTGGCCGTCTCGAGCTCGGCCCGCGGCACCACCCGGCTGACGAGACCAATCCGTTCGGCCTCGTCGGCGCGAACCATCCGGCCGGTCAGCAGGATCTCGCTGGCTCGCCCTCGCCCGACGGCCCGGGGAAGCAGCCAGGAGCTGCCGCAATCTCCACCGGTGAAGCCGACTCGCACGAACGCGGCGTTGAACGTCGCTTCGGGGGTCGCGAGACAGACGTCGGCGGCCATGGCCAAGCTGAAACCGGCGCCGGCCGCGGCCCCGCCGACGGCGGCAAGGACGGGCGTGCTGGTGCGGCACACCGCGAGGATCATCGCCGCAGCGCGTTGCTGGATCTCGAACATCGATTCGACGGGCAGTGCCGGGAGATCCGCCGCCAACGAGAGGTCGAAGCCGCTGCAGAATCCTTTTCCGGCGCCGGTCAGGATGATGACCCGCGTGCCCGGAGCGCGATCCGCGTCGGTCACGGCTTCTGCGAGCTCCACAAAGGAATCGAAAGAGAGCGAATTGCGAGTTTCGGGTCCGTCGAGGGTCAGGCTAACGATGCCATCCGCGGGGCGGTCGACGCGAAGTGCGGTAGTGGTTTTCATAGGCGGAGCTTACACGTCAAAGCCCCGGGTTGATCAAGCAGGGATCTGACCGCGTTTTTCCACGAGGGCGAGGATGAACGCGTAGGCGGCCATGAGCAGCAGCCACAAGAGATTGAGCAGGTAGACAAAGAAGAGCCACCCCGAGAAGAAGCCAACCGCCGTGAGAACCTGGGCCAGCACCAGAAAGGATCCGATGGCGTACACCGTCAACAGCGAACCCGAGCCGCCGATTTGCGATTCACCCCGAGCGCGCACCCGCCGCCTGCCGAAGAACGTCGCGACGATGATCGCCAGGTGAAACGAAGCCAAGAGTAGGCCCGAGACGCGCCATACCTCGCCGGGCGCGAGATGAGCAGCGCGCGCTAGATCGGGGACGAAGCCGAAAACGACGACGCCGAGGCTCGAGCCCAACAGCCCGACCAGGGTCGGAGCGTCGCCGGGCTTCTTCGTCCCATCGGTGCGCCCTCCGAGGACGACGACAACACCCGTGAACCCCGCGAAGGCCGTCGCGATCTCCGCGAGCGCATGAAGGATTTCTTGATGTTCCAGCGTTCGCTCCTACCGCCTCAGCGCACGATGAGGTCGTCGAAGTCGGGCTCCCGGAGGAGGCTCCACATCTCGAGCGAGGTCAGCGGATTCTGTGTCGCCGAGCGGCCGAACTTTGTCCAGTAGTAGTTGTCCGCGCGGGGGTCACTCCAGGCCATCGCCCGATTGCGTTCGTCGATCCATTCGTTGTAGCGACGATAGGCCTCATCCTTGACGTCGATCGAGCTTTTGTCTTCGAGGATGAGCCGTTCGATGCAGCGCAGCGCGAATAGCGTTTCCATCTCCTGGAACGCGGGGATCAAGAGGCCCCCGTTCGTGTTGGGGCCGTAGAGCGTGAAGAGGTTCGGGAAGCCGGGGATCATCGCGCCCCGGTAGCCACCCGCACCCGTCTGCGACCACAACGCTTCGACGGTCTGTCCGCCTCGACCCGTGATCGACATCGGGAAGAGGTATTCCGTCGCCCGGAACCCCGTCGCGTAGACGATGGCGTCGACCTCGTGCACGGTGCCCTCTTCGCTCTCGACGCCCGTCTCGGTGATCTGGCGGATTCCGTCCACGACGAGTGTCACGTTGTCGCGCTGAATGGCGTCGAGATAGCTGTACGCCGGGTCCACGAGAACCGGCCGCGCCGAGAGCACCGGGTGCTCGGGCGTCATGATGTCGACGAGCTTCGGATCCGCGAGCTTTTGCTTGAGGAACGCGATGCATGCGTCGCGCGCGGCTCGGTTGACCGGACTGACCGCGTGCTCGTCCTCGAATGCAGGATCGATCTTGGCGAGCGCGTAGAAGCCCGCGACGAATCCGGCCGCGCTTCGGATGCGCATGAAGTTCGCGAAGTAGGGAAAATTCCGGTCCAGCCACGGGATCTGCTCGGGGAACGGCGAGCGGTAGCGCTGCGCCGGAAAGAGCCATTGCGGCGTGCGCTGGAACACCGTGACGTGCGCGGCTTCGAGCGCCAGTTCGGGTACCAGCTGGATTCCGGTCGCGCCCGTGCCGATGACTGCGACGCGCTTTCCCTCGAGGTCGAAATCCGCCGGCCATCGTGCGGTGTGCCACGAGGGTCCGCGGAATCGTTCGGCACCGGGGATCTCCGGGACACTGGGGCGATTGAGGAATCCCACGGCGGTGATCACGGCGTTCGACCGCAACGTGCGCCGACCGCCGGGCCCGTCGACTTCGATCTCCCACATCGACGCCGCGTCGTCCCACACGAGCGAGCGCGCCTCGGTCTTGAAGGCGATGTCTTTGCGGACGTCGAAGGTGTCGGCCACCCAGTCGAAATACTTCTGGTTCTCGGTCCAGGGGCAGAACGCGTAGGGGTACCGAAAGTCGAGGCCGAAGAGGTGGGTGTAGAGCCGACTCGGTGTGTCGACGCGCGCCCCGGGGTAGCGGTTCTCATACCACGTGCCCCCGACGCCGTCGTTCTTCTCGATGATGGTGTAGGGAATCCCGGCGCGCTTCAGTTGGATCGCCGCGTTCAGACCCCCCATCCCCGCACCGATGATGGTGACCGAGAAATCGTCGAGCCTCGCAGGTGAGGGCTCTCGCGACCATTCGAGGCCGCGCGCCCAGGGATCGAGGGCGAGTTCTTCGAGCCATAGTTCGAGCGACCCCGGCTCGAGTGGACTTCCGATCACCAGCTCCATGCTCTCCGGCAAACGGTCGCTGGGTCCGACGTCGAGGTCCCCCGCCCCGTCATCCCGGTAGGCCTTGAGAAACGCGGCCGCCTTCGCGCGGATCCAGGCGGCGTCTTCGCGCCCCAGCCCCTTGACGGGCAGCAGGCCGCGACCCCCTCGGTCCACGACCTCCATGGCGGCGATCTCGTGATCGCCCGTCAGTTGATACAGCAAGCCCCGGAGCACCATCGGGTCGGCGACGGCCATCGCCTCTTCGATCGCTTCGTCGCTCGCCGCCAGCAGTTCCCGGCGATGCTTCATGTGCACCGCCTCATCGACCCTTGAGCTTTGGCATCACTTCTCGTGCGAAGAGCTCGACGCTGCGCCGAGTCCCCGCAACCGGGGCCCCCGGTAGCACGCCCATCAGCACGAGGTGTGTGCAGGGAGAGCGTTCGAGCAGGCCCAGCAGGCCTTCTCGAACGAAGTCCGGAGTACCGATGAAGGCGGGCTCCCCGAAGAAATCCCCGGATTGGTCGCGGATCATCTCTTCGGCGGTCGGTACGGCTCGGGTCGCCTGATCGTCGTTGTTGTCGTCTCCCGCCTCGGCGGCCCAATCCCGGTAGAGCGAAAGCATGTGGTGGACCGGCTGTGCCGCTTCCTTCCAGGCCTGTTCACGAGTCTCTGCCACGTAGACCAGCACCATCTGGCAGACCTTGAACTCATCGGGATCGTGACCGTGGCGGCCCAGGGCTTCCCGGTAGCGCAAGCGATGCTCCGCCGACACACCGGCTAAGTGACAGCCGAGCCGCGCGGCGCGATCCAGCGCTTTGTCACCGCGGGCGCCGACCCAGATGGGGAGCGGCTGTTGGTGGGCAGGCGGCATGATCCGCGTGCCTTTCAAGTTGTGGTAGCGCCCCTCGAAATCGACCGTTTCCCCGTCGAGCAGCCGGCGCAAGAGCGGCAGCTGCTCGGCGAAGCGACGGCCGCGCTCGCGCGGCGAGATGCCCATACCGTCAAACTCTCCGAGCCGGTAGCCGAGGCCGACCCCGAGATCGATGCGACCGCCGCTGATCGCATCGGCGGTCGCGACGTCCTCGGCGATGCGGACCGTGTTGTGCATCGGGAGTAGCAGCACGTAGGTGCCGATGCGGATTCGCTGCGTGCGGCTCGCGATAGCCGTGGCGATGGGCATCAGCGCCGGCGAGTACCCATCGTCGACAAAGTGGTGCTCGGTCAGCCACACGTGGTCGTAGCCCAGCTCTTCGCAGGCGACCGCGAGCTCGAGGTCGTCGCGATACAGCTCGGGCCAGGGGCGCCTCCGGAACTCCGGATTCCGGAACGGAAACAGAAAACCGCAATCGATGCTCATTCGAAGCCTCCTGGGGCGCGCGCCGCCCCTAGTGAGTCGCCTCCCACGTCTCCCAGTACGTTCGCTCGCGCCCCGGGATGCGCTTACCGGGCTTGAAGTCTTCACCCGTGAAGTAGGCGACCGGAAGCAGCGCTCCCTGAGTGATGTGGTCGGGGATGTTCAAGAGTTCCGCGATCTCTCTCTCGTGCGCGAGATGCAGGGTGGTCCACGCCGATCCCAGCCCCCTCGAGCGCAGTGCCAGCATCAGCGACCACGTGGCGGGCAGGATCGACCCGTAGCGCGTCGCTTGCAGAAAGGCGCCTTTGTCTTCGACGCGACCCTCCGTGCAGGGAATGATGTGCACGGGGACTTCGTGGAAGTGTTCGGCGAGATGGGTCGCGGAATCGTACATTCGCTTCCCGTAGACCTTCTCTTGACCTTCGAGGTATGCGGCAAATGCGCGCCGGTAGCACTCCGCGATGACCGAGCGCTTCTCGGGATCCGTGACGACGAGAAAGTGGTAGAGCCCGAGGTTCCCGCCGTCCGGAGCTTGCGTGGCGAGATCGATGCATTCCTGCACGACCGCAGGGTCGACGGGGCGCTTCAGGTCGAGGCGCTTCCGAACCGATCGCGTGGTGGTCAAAAGATGGTCGATCGAAGCGAGATCCATGTGACTCCCCTGGCTGTCTCTCCCACCCTAGCGCGTTTAGACTCGGGGAAAGAGGAGTTCACCTATGTCCGAAAAACCACTGTCAGGCATCGTCGTTTTTGACCTGACGCGCTATCTGGCGGGACCTTATTGCACGTTGCTGCTCGGTGGTTTGGGCGCCGAAGTGATCAAGGTCGAATCTCCGGGTCGGGGCGACTTGCACCGCCACAACCCACCTTACGGTGGCGCTGCCGGCGCCGCCTACGAACGCCAACAGGAACACGATATCGGGCTCACGCACCTCCACCGGGCGCGCAACAAGAAGAGTGTCACGTTGAATCTCCGGGATCCCGACGGCGTGGCCCTTTTCCACGACCTGTGTCCCAAGGTCGATGTCGTCGTCGAAAACTTTTCCCCAGGCACGCTCGAACGGATGGGTCTTGGCTACCCGGCGTTGCGGGAGCGGAATCCGAGAATTGTCTTGTGCTCGATTTCGGGGTTCGGCCAGACCGGGCCGCTAAAGAATCGTCGCGCCTATGATCCCGTGATCCAGTCGATGAGCGGGATCGCAAGCGTCACAGGATTCCCGGATCGCCCGCCCGTGCGCTGCGGCGCCGCGGTGAGCGACGTCGTCGGTCCGCTCTTTGGCGTCATCGGAATTCAGGCGGCGCTGCGGCGCCGCGATCTCACCGGGGAAGGCGACTGGGTCGACGTGGCGATGCTCGACACATCGGTCTTTCTGATGCCCGAGCTGCTCGAGTACTTGAACGGCGGACTGGCTCCTGAACGGCGGGGCAACGACCATCCTGTGGGTACACCGCTCAACACCTATCCAACGCTCGACGGCTTTGTCACGGTGGCCGTCGTTTCCGACAAGGATTGGGCGTGCCTGCTCACCGCCCTCGACCGACGAGAGCTGCTTCACGACGCCCGGTTTTCCGATCGCCTCGCGCGCCGTCGCCACATCGAGGTGATCGACAAAACGGTCGCCGACTGGATGGCGACCCGCACTTCCGACGACGCTGTGACGACACTGCAAGAGGCGGAGGTTCCGTCGGGGCCGGTGCAGGACCTCTACCAAGCCGCCGAGAGCCCGCAGCTGGCAGCTCGCGACATGTTCACCGAGCTCGAACACCCGACGCAGGGTCCCGTGCCGGGCGTGAAGGGATTTGGCTTCCCGATCCAGTTTACGAGTCATTCACTGCACTTCGATCAGCCGGCGCCGGAACTCGGCGCGCACAACGCCGAAATCTACCAACGGCTGTTGGCTCTCGACGACCGCGCTCTCGCAGATCTCAGCGAGCGCGGCGTGATCTGAACTGCGGGGAGGTCCAGATATTGTCGTTGCCGCCGACCGGCTTCGGATAGTACCGTACCGTACAGTACTATTTCTCGAAAAGGAGTACCCGGATGCGAGCCATCGTGATCGGTGCGGGCATGGGCGGCTTGTTCGCAGCACTCGCACTTCGGCAGTCGGGCCGCTTTACATCGATCGACATCTACGAGCAGACGCGCGAACCCAGCACCGCGGGTGCAGGGCTCAATATCCCGCCCAACGGAGCGCGACTCTGTCGCTGGCTGGGCGTCGACCTTGACGGAGGCGATCCCAAAGGCCCGCATGGTGCCGTCGACGGCGGCCGCGCAGCGATCCTCGACTCCACCCGCAACATCGGGGCGGATGGAGAGGTGTCCACCAAGCCCTTCGACCACGACACCTCCGCCAAGGACGGGGCGGGCTTTCATCACATGCATCGGCTCGACTTGCTGATGTGCCTCTACAAGCGTGCCTTCGATTTTGCGCCGGCCAAAGTCTCCGAGTGTCCGATCCAGGTCCACATGGACAAACGCCTCACGTCGCTCCATCAAACGGCGGAGGCTGTTACCGCGGGTTTTGAAGATGGTACGAACGCCGACGGCGACGTTCTGATTGGCGCAGATGGTCTGAACTCCGCGGTGCTGAAGCTCCAATGGCCGGATACGCCGCCACGCCGTTGGACCGAAGTCACCGTCTACCGAGGTCTCATCCCGCGCGACAAGGTCGCACACCTCACGAAGCCCGACGGCAGCGCGATGGACCACAATCCGATCGATTCCTTCAGCATGGACGTTCGGAAACACGAGACCGCTTGGGCCCTGACCTACTGGGTCCGGTCCGGCGAACTCCTCAACGTCTGGCTCGCTTACTACGAGCCCAATTCCGCCGAATTCGAAGAGGACTGGGGCGACTGGTTCCCCATCGATCACGCGGAAATGAAGGAGAAGATGGGGAAGGCCTTCACCGGTGACCCGCGCCATGACGATGTGATGGCCTTGGCCGGCGGAATGGAGAACCCGACAAAATGGGGGCTCTATGATCGCGACGCCTTCGAGTACTGGCAGGAGGGTCGCGTCTGTCTACTGGGCGACGCAGCACACCCGATGCTGCCGACCTTCGGTCAAGGGGCCGCTCAGGCCTTCGAAGACGGTGCCGCTTTGAGTCGCTGCTTCGAGCTCCACGGAGACGATGTGTACAGCGCGCTGCTTCACTACGAGCGGGTCCGCCACTACCGAGCCACCCGCTTCCAATTCGGGTCGAAGTTCCTCTTCAAGCACCTGGAGCCGGAGGATTCACCGGAGCGCCAACAGATCCTGAAAGCGCTCGACGAGCGCGACTATCCCGTATTCAATCACGACCAGCGTGCCGGCTCCGACGATTCGTGGATCTACGCGTTTGATGCGCGCGAGATCGGAGACAAGCTCCCACGCCGTAAGCTGGGTCCCTGGGACTTTCGGTCGCGCAAGGCCGCACTCGGCGCACGCCGCGACGTGATGCAGAACTTGTGGAAGCCGCCTGTTTCCCTGGCTGGCGACCGCGAAGTCACGCGGTCTGAGGTCGCACAACACAACACCTTCGAAGATTGCTGGGTCATCATCCGCGGCAAGGTGTACGACATCAGCGAATGGAAGGACCACCATCCCGGTGGGCCTTTCGTAGCACGCATGCATGCGGGGAAAGATGCCACGGCCGAATTCGGCGACTATCACAGCCGATCGGCCGAGCGACACATGGAGCACTTCTGCGTCGGCGAGCTTGTCGAGGAGTAATGTGACCATCGTTGTCGAGCGCTAAGCGTCAGAAAATTCTCGAAATCGCCACGGATCTATTCTTGGAGAAAGGTTACGGCGCCGCGAGCACATCCGAGTTGATTCGCCGCGTCGGAGGTTCCAAGACTACGATCTACAGCCACTTCGGCGACAAAGCGGGTTTGTTCACGGCCATCGTCGACGAGTTGCTCAAGGACACGGTCGCGTTCTCAGACACGCTCGACCTTGGCGGGCTGTCCGTTCGCGAGGCTCTCCTCGTGGTTGCAAACCAACATCTGAAGGTCGTCCTATCGCCACGCTACATCCGTCTGATCCGGATCGTGGCTGCGGAGGTCAATCGCTTCCCGGAGCTTGGCAAAGCTTTCTACGAGCATGGGCCGGGACAGAGTTACGCCAACTTTCAGAACTTTTTGGGGAGGCGTGTTGACTCAGGAGAGCTCGCGGTCGCGGATCCCTCACGAGCGACCGATCAGTTTTTCGGCGCGCTTCTCCACCGTGAGGTGCTTGCGCGGATGTATGGCGTGAAGACGGCCCCGCTTCGCGGGCGAGCCGATATCGCGGCGACGATCGTCGACGAGTTTCTTGAGCGATACGGCCGATGACTCGTCGTTCGCGTCTGTCCAGGTCGCGTTCAAACGCCGGCTAGCGCGCGGCTAGCGAATTCCTGCGTCGCGCAACAACGGAATGACCTTGTGCGCAAAGTCTTCGGTGGATTCGAGATAGTCGAGGAAGCTCAGGAGCACGCCGTCGATGCCGGCTCGGTAGAGGTCGATGATGGCCTCCGCGATGGTCTCTCTCGTCCCAACGACGGGCAGCGACCCTCCACTGAGGCACAACATGTCCAACGTGTGGGCATCGAACGATTCGCTGTCCATCTGAACGCCGGCCATCCAGTTCTCGAGAGCTTCCGTGTCGGCGCCGTCCACAATTTTCTGCTTCGTGCCGTCCGCCTCGGCTTGCGTTTTGCCCAGGATCAAGAACAGGGCGGCCACGCAGCGAACCTCTCGACCGGCTCTCGCCGCGCGGCGCTTGATATCGCCGATCATCTCACCGGCGAGATCGATCGATGGCGGGATCATGAAGGACCAATCGCAATGGTTGGCGACCAAGTTTCGTCCCGCATCGGAGGTGCCCGCGTTGATGATGGGCGGATGCGGCTGTGACTTCGGCATCGGCGAGATCCATCCGCGCCGGATCCGATACCACTCGGAGTCGAAATCGAACGTCCCGGGTTTTGCGGTCCACAACCCCTTGATCACCTTGATGAAATCCGTCGTTCGTTCGTAGCGTTTTTCGTGGCCCTCCATTTCCAGACCCATCATTTCGAACTCGGGCTGGTTCCAGCCGCTCACGACGTTCAACCCCCAACGCCCACCACTCATGTAGTCGAGGCCGGCGCCCACTTTTGCGACGAGGAACGGGTGGTAGACCGGGACGTGTACCGTTGAATACACGCCGATACGCTCCGTTCGTTGCAGCATGCTCGCCGCCCAGGTCAACGTCTCGATGTTGGTTCCCTGATAATTTGTTTTCCCGCCCACACCCCGCCAACGCGCCGATGGGAACAGAAAATCGAAGTTCTCAGCCTCGGCCAACTGTGCGATCCGAACGTTGTGCTCGAACTCCCACTCCTCGGGGTTGGGTTTGTACGTGCTGATGGACATGCTGTAGCGGCAATTCGGCATGAACAAGCCGATCTTGATGGGAGCTCGACGCATCACGTCAGGATCGCGATCCGCGAAACGCGCCACGGTACGCCGCCGCGGGGTGGCTATCGGGGAGTCGGTCGTGCCCGAAGATCTTGCGCCGCAACGTGCCCGGGGTGTACGTCTCCTTGGCGAGGCCGCGTTTTCGAAGGACCGGCATGACGTGTTGTGCGAATTCCGTGTAGCTGCCGGGGATGGTCGCATTGATCACGTTGATTCCGTCGACTCCGGCCGCCTGCCACCGCGCGAGCTCATCGGCGATGCGCTCCGGCGTTCCGGTCACGCGGCTCGATTGACTGATCAGGATGGCGAGATCGCGAACCGTGGGCTCCCGGTCCCCGACGACGGCGCGAACGCCTGGCAAAACACTCTGGACACCCGCGGCGCTCCATTCGGTCAGTGGTTGATCGAGGGAGTGAGGCCCCGGGTCGACGCCCATCGCGCCTGTCAGATGAGCGATCAAGGCGCGGTAGTCGAGCGCTTCGTCGAGATCGCGCGCCCTTCTCGCGGCCTCCTCCTCGGTACTCCCGATGACAAAGGAAAGCCCCTGAAGAAACTTGAGGTCGTCGGGACGACGTCCGCATTGAACGACGAAACGCCGGGTTTTCTCGATCGACGAGGCCGCAAACTCAGGAGTCGGCGCGACGAGAAACTGCGCCTCCGCGTGCTCCGCCGCAAACCGCTTGCCCGCATCCGACGAGCCCGCTTGGAAGAGCAACGGCGTCCGCTGCGGAGAGGGCGCGACGAGATGCGGGCCTTCGACCGAATAGCGCTCGCCCTGGTGGTGGATCTTGTGGACTTTGTCGAAGTCGGCATGCACTCCGGTATCGCGGTCCTGCAGCATCGCGCCCTCGTCCCACGACCCTTCCCAGAGCTTGTAGGTGACATCGACGTACTCGCGCGCCCATTCATAGCGGGCGTCGTGCTCGGTCAGCTCTTGGCCGAAATTGCGCGCTCCGTTTCGTTGGAGGTTGGTGACGATGTTCCACGCGATCCGTCCCCGAGACGCGTGATCGAGCGTCGAGATCTTGCGCGCGAAGTTGAAGGGATGCTCTTGCAGGATGTTGCTCGTGAACGCCAGCCCCAAGTGCTCGGTGTTGTAGGCCAACGCGGACAGGATGACGGAAGGGTCGTTGCTCGGGATCTGAAGACCCGTCTCGACGTACACGCGATGAGACCCTTCAAACTCTTCGTAGAGCCCGGCGACGTCGGCGAAGAAGATCATGTCGAACCGGTTTTCCTCGAGCGTAACCGCCAGATCGACCCAGAGATCGAGTGAGTTGAATTCGACCTGGCGCGCGCCGGGCTGACGCCACAAGCCCTGCAAGATGTGGGATGCCGTGTCCATCACGAACGCGGAGAACATCAAAGGTCGGGTCACGGGAACCTCCGGTGGTCGCTCGGACGCCCGGTGAACCTAGCAGCGACACCACGCCAGGGGTGATGAAGCCCAGTGGACACCTGTCGTACACTTGACGGGTACGCAGAAACGGGGTTTTCCGCATGGCCTGGCGCATCGGAGTCGACACCGGCGGTACGTTCACCGACGTGGTCGCCGTCAACGAATCAACCGGGCAGCGCTTCGTGTGGAAGACATCTTCGACACCGGACGACCCCTCGCGCGCGTTCAGCAACGGCATCGGCGAGCTGCTCAAGGAAGTGGGTGTGGATGGCGGTGAGGTCAGCTTCATCAGCCACGGCACAACGGTCGCCACGAACGCCATCCTGGAATCGAAGTACGCCCGCCTCGGCCTGCTGGTGACGCGCGGCTACCGTGAGATGCTCGAAGTCGGGCGCCAGACCGTGCCGGGCGACTTTGGTGACATCACCTGGTGGATCAAACCGCCCCGCGTCGTGCCGCTCGAATGGGTACGCGAGGTCGGCGGCCGCTTCGATTTCCGCGGTCACGAGCACACGCCGCTCGACGAGGATGGCGTGCGCGCGGCGGCGCGGGAGTTTCGCGCCATGGGCATCGATGCGGTGGCGGTGTCGTTCATTCATTCCTATCGCAACCCCGCGCACGAACGCCGCGCGCGCGAGCTGATCCAAGCGGAGCATCCCGACTGCTTCGTGTCGATCTCCTCGGACGTGATCCGTGAGTACCGCGAGTACGAACGCACCCTGAGCACGTGCCTCAATACCGGTCTCATGCCACTGGTGACGACCTACATCGACAGTCTGAGCCAGCGCCTCGACGGCGTGGGCGTCGACGCGCGTCTGTTCGTCATGAAATCGAGCGGAGGCATCATCCGCGCCGCCGATATCGCGCCCCAGCCGATCGCGGCGGTGCTGTCGGGACCGGCGGCGGGAATCGTGACCGCCAGCTACTACGGCAAGGCGGCCGGCCACCCGGATCTGATCACCATCGATATCGGCGGCACCTCGACCGATATCTGCCTCATCGACCAGGGCGTGCCGAACATGCTCACCGAGGGCCGCATCGACGTCTACAACATCAAGACGCCGATGATCGACATGCACACCGTGGGCGCCGGCGGCGGCTCGATCGCCTGGCTCGCGGCCGGGCGCAGTCTGCGCGTCGGCCCGCGGAGCGCCGGCGCGGAACCGGGCCCCGTGTGCTACGGGCGCGGCGGAACCGAGCCGACGCTGACCGATGCACACATCGCGTTGGGGCGCGTATCGCCCTACCTGCTCGGTGGCGCCATTCAGCTCGACGCCACCGCGGCGCGCCGCGCCATCGACGAACACATCGCCGGGCCGCTCGGGATGAGCGTGGAGGAAGCCGCACTCGGCATCCTCGATCTCGCGACAACCAACATCGCGCAAGGGATCAACGTCGTATCGGTGAAACGCGGGCGCGATCCGCGTCACTACGCGCTGATGGCCTTCGGCGGCGCCGGCGGCCTCAACGCCTGTCTCGTGGCCGACGCGCTGGGCATTCGCACCATCGTGCTGCCGCCTTCACCGGGCGTGACCTCGGCCGAGGGTCTGCTCGCGACCGACGTGCGCGCCGACCGAGTCGTCACCGACGTGCAACGCGAGGACGAGCTCGACGTCGCGCGCCTGTCGGCCGAGTTCTCGAGCGTCTACCGCGAGGTGCGCGAGGACCTCGAGCGTGAGGATTTCGGCGCGGACGAAATCGCCATCAGCGCCTTCGCCGACATGCGGTACGTGGGCCAGGCTTACGAGGTACGCGTACCGGCGACCATCCTCGACGGGACGCTCAGCGAGACCGCCATCCGCCAGGCGATCAAGGCCTTCCACCGCGCCCACGACGATCGCTTCGGCTACGAGTACGAAGGCAAACACCCGGTGGAAATCGTCAACATCGGCGCCACCGGGTTCGGCATGTTCCCCCGACTCCGACTGGCACCGGCCGCGGGCGACGACCGGAGCTGGGAAGCGGCGCGTCGTGAGGTCCGCCGCGGCGTGTTCCGCGGCCTCGGCGAGGTCGACCTCGCCGTCTATGATCGCGACCAGGCGCCGCTCGACACCCCGCTCGACGGCCCCGCCGTGATCGAGCAATACGACGCGACGTTCGTGCTCGACCCGGGCTGGCGTGCGGTGCTCGACGACAACGGACAAATCATCGTTTCTCAGCAGGGAACGGAGGTCTAGAACATGTCAGCCACCCTCGACTCCCGCGGCACCGCGCCGATCATCTTCGATGAAACGCCCTATCTCACCGATGCGTACGCGCCGCGACGCAAGGCCAGCTTCAGCCGCGAGGACGCTGACTGGCCGCGCATCGAAAAGCGGAAAGCCGACATTGACAGCGTCACCCTGGACGTCCTCGAATGGGCGCTCGAAGCGGCCATCGACGAGGGCGAGGCGGCGGTCGAGCGCACGGCGGTGTCGACCATCGTGCGCGAACAGCACGACTACCGCGCCTCGCTCAACACCGTGGACTGCAACAGCGTCACGCGTGTCTCGTGGGCGGCGACTGCCGATCCGATCCGCAACTACTACACGCTCGACGAGATCCACGATGGCGACGTGTTTCTCTACAACGATATCCACGAGTCGAGTGGCACCATCGGCCACCTACCGGATTTCTGCGTGGTCGTACCCATCTTCTCCGACGGTCGACTGATCGGCTTCGCGCAGCTCTTCGGCCACTGCAACGACGTCGGCGGCAAGGTCGCAGGCTCCTGGCCGCTGACCGCGACCACGGTCTTCGAGGAAGGCATCCAGGTGCCGCCGATCAAATTCTATTCGCGCGGCGAACGGAACGACGAGGCCTGGAAGATCATCCTGCGCAACAGCCGCTACCCCGACGATCTGCGCGGCGACATCGACGCCTTCGTCGGCGCTACGCGCATCATCGAGCGGCGGGTCAAGGAGCTGTGCGCGCGCTACGGCACCGACACCGTCGAGGCCGGTTTCTACCGCATCATCGATCGCTGCACCGAGATCGTGCGCGACGAAGCGCTGCCGCACATACCCAACGGCGAGTACGTGGGCGAGGACTTCCTCGAAACCGACGGCATCGACCTCGAGCAACCGGTGAAGATCAAGCTCACCGTACGCAAGGATCCCGAAAAACTCGTCGTCGATTTCGCCGGTACGGATGCGCAGACCGCCGGGCCGGTCAACTGGGTCATGGATGGCCGCCACTACTCCAAATGGCTGGGCGGCTTCGTCAAGGCACAGGTGCCGGGGATGATCGTGAATGAGGGCCTGACCGAGGTCTTCAAGACCTACCTGCCACCGCGCACCGTGTTGTCTGCGGACTACCCGGCGGCGGGTGCCGATCGCATGGACTGCATGCTGCGCATGATCGGGGCCTACATGGCGGCCATGGCCAAAGCCACCAACGGCCAGATGGTGGGCGACTCGCAGTGCATTCAACTCTACGGCTTCTACGGCCAGGATCTGGACGGCAAGGACTTTCTCTATCGTGAGATCTTCGGTGCCGGCTCGGGCGCGCGCCCGTTCGCCGACGGCACCGACACCGTCGACCTCGTTCCCGAATCAAAGAACCTACCGAGCGAGTTCATCGAGCAGCGTTTCCCCGTCATCGTGCACCGGGTCGGAATGTTCCAGGACTCCGGCGGCCCCGGCGCCTACCGCGGCGGCCTGGGTTACCTGAAAGACGTCGAGATCCTAGTCGACGGCCATTTTCTCACGGTCTCCTACCGCACCATCTTTTCCTGTTTCGGCGTCAACGGCGGTCAGGCCGGACGCTCGGGCGGTGCCATCATCAATCCCGACACGCCGCACGAAGAGCACGTGTTGTTCAAGCGCGAAGCGGTGCCGGTCAAGGCCGGCGACATCGTGCGCATCCTCACGCCAGGTGGCGGCGGCTGGGGCGACCCCTTGGCGCGTGTCCCCGAATGGGTGCGCATGGACGTGGTCCGCGGCATCGTGTCGGTCGATGGCGCGCGGGAAGACTATGGCGTCGTGATGAACGCGAACGGCGATCCGCGGCGGGTGTGGGACATCGACGCCGACGCCACCGAAGCGCTGCGCGCCGAACGCCGTGCAGCCCGCGGACCACTCAAGATGATCAACCGCGGCGACCACGCCGAAAAGCTCATCCGCGAAGGGCGAATCGAGGTCAGTGACTTCGACTACCCGGCGGCCTTCGACGAGGCGGCTTACCTGGCGGCGGCAGGCTAAGCAGTCGCCGCGACCGACCACGAAAGGTGGCCTGCGCCTCTCGATTGCCGACATAAGCGAGACGATCGAGATCGGCGAGATCATAGACGCCGAGTCACAAGTAGATGGGCAACGTGTGCGCGCGGGCGAGCACGTTGACCCAGTCAATTTGCAGAACACCGACTTGATCGACGAGCCGACGCACTTCGGTGCGAGCGCTCCTGCTGCGCTCTGCGCCATGATGCACGCACTGCGCTTTGATGGCAATGCGTCGCGCTTCACGAAGGGATAGTGTGTCGGTCGAGCACCTGGAGCCCGTCAATGCCGCTTTGTAGCGCGGATCGTCAGGCGATGATGATGAAATATCCGCGGATCGGTCGAGCGAGCGCGGGCACTTAGCGTGCCGCGCTGCAACCGAGTCGACCCGTGGGGAGATCTGCACGCGGCATCTGGACGTGGCCTATTCACCGGCAACCGCGGTTGCGTCGTCGACGACCGCGAACGAGTGGTGCGACACCACGGCTCGTCGCTTTGGATCACCTGCAAGACCGAGTTTCGCGGCTGGCGCTGGCCCCTGGCGAGACCAAAGCGCTGGACGCCGATCTTCTTTTTGGATGAGGCGGTCGCACTAGCCGCCGGGCACCGGCCCTGCGCGTCTTGTCGACGTGACGAATACAACACCTACCGGGACGCAATCGCCCGAACGCTGGGCGTGTCGGAGCGCCTCCTCGCAACCCACTTGAACGCCCGTCTATCTGCTGAGCGGTTGCGGCGGGGCCGCGGGTTCCACCGGGCAAGCGATCGCTTTCTGTGGCAGACCCCATTCGCCGATCTCCCCGACGGAGCCGTCGTCGTAGACCACCTCGGCGCCGCGCGATTGAAGAAGGAACAGCGACTGCTTCGCTTCTCTTTCGATGGTTGGAACGACCCCGTACCGTTCGTCAACAAGAGCGTCGCGACCGTTCTCACCCCGCCCACGTCGGTTGCGGCGCTACAAGGCGGGTACGTCCCCACACTGCACTCGACTGCTCTAGGTGACGGGCCGGCAGCTCGCGGTCCCTACGCGGAGCGCGGTCTCGCGTCAGCTACCCTCCCGTCTACTCAGTCACGAGGATCCACGCGATGACCCGACCGCACTCCGAACAGGACGCAGCGACCTCCAGCACGCGAGCCCCCGAGCGCTGCGCCGTCTGCATCGTCGGCGGTGGCGTCGCGGGGCTGAACGCGCTGTTCTCGGCGAGCGTCCATCTCAGCAAGAGCGACCGTGTGGTGTTGATCGAGGGCAATCCGCGGGTCGGGGGCATGTGGACCGAGACCTACGACTATGTGAGGCTCCACCAGCCCCACCCGATGTTCACCGCGGGCAACATCCCTTGGACCCTCGGCCGCGAGCCGGCCCACCTGGCGAGCAAAGCCGAGGTGTTGGGGCACCTGCAGCACTGCCTTGACGTACTCCGCGAGCGTGTGGATCTCGTCGAGCTGTACGGTCACCACTACGTCGATCACGACGAAAGTGCGGGCGCTTCCGGGACCCTCGTCCGTGTACGCTGCACCGACGCCGCCGGTGCCACCCTCGACGTCCACGCCGATCGGCTGATCAAGGCGATCGGCTATGACATCGAGCAAAACGACCCCCTGCCGGTCTCGAGTGAGCGGGTGCACTCGCTGGCGCCCCACGACCCCGCCCTGTTCGGACCGGAGCTGGCCGAAAGCGATGCGCCGATTGTCGTCGTGGGCGGTGGAAAAACCGGAATGGATACGGTCTACGACCTTGTCCAACGTCTGCCCGGGCGCGCGGTGCACCTGCTGGCCGGAGGGGGAACGGTCTTCTCCGATCGCGACCGAAACTTCCCGGCTGGAGCGCGGCGCTATCTGGGCGGCCACACGGGGTTCCGGATCTTTCGCGATTTGGCGCTGCATTTCGACGGCGACAACGAGCTGGAGGCCACCGACTGGTTCCGCCGAACCCACGGCCTCTCTCTGAACGATCAATGCAAGCAGTTCATGTTCGGTGTGCTCTCGCAGCACGAGAACGACATCATCAAGAAGGGCCTCGCCGGGCTCCACATGGAGTACTTCGCCGACGCAATCGACGAAGGCCCCGATGTGCGCCTCCAGTTCCGCAGCGGCGAGTCGCTCGTCATTCCGTCCGGTAGCTGGATCGTGAACACCAGCGGCCACCTCGCGCAGCAGCCGCGGCCCTACGAGCCGTACTTGTCCGATGACGGTGCGGTTCTCTCGATCCAACCCACGTCCGCCGTGCACTTCCTGACGACCATGGCGTCCTACTTCCTGACACACCACTTCATGCTCGGATCGCTCGAGACGCTCCCCCTCTACGAACTCAACCAGCAGGACCTCGCGTTCAAGAACAAACGCGCCTGGGCTCCGACCTGCGCAACCCAAGCGTTCTACAACACCATTCTCATCGCACTGAACAGCCCGCCCGAAGTGCTCCGAGATTTCGGACTCAACTTCGACCTCTGGTTCCCGGCGTACCGGCGCTTGTACGACTTCGCCGTACTCAAGCGCAATGCCGCCCGCTACAGCGCCCACTGTCGCGCCACCCTCGACCGGGTCGGTGAGCGATACGGCATCGAGAGCGGCGTCCTGCGCCGCCCGGGCCGCGACCGCGCCTCGGCCGCCTAGGCGCCCGGGCTTCTGGGATCCGTTAGCATCGAAGCGTCTTCAGCCTCGCCGGGAGGTCAACGTCGATGCGCGCGGCCGTTTTTCACAGTCCGGGAGCCCCACTCACGATCGAGCAGGTCCCCGATCCCAAGGTTTCGACAGGCGACCTCGTCATCGCGGTGCGTCGCTGCGGCGTCTGTGGATCGGACTTGCACATGGCCGACATGCAAGGCCCGGATACCGGCATGGCGCCACTCCCGCCCGGAACGGTGATGGGCCATGAGTTTTCCGGTGAGGTGGTCGAGGTCGGCCGCGAGGCCGGTGACTTCAAAGTCGGTGATCGCGTCACCGCGATGCCCTACATCGCCTGCGGTCGGTGTGAGCCGTGCCTGTCGGGTTACGGTTATCGCTGTGCCAAGGCGTGCTACACCGCGCTCGGCGCGGAACCCGGTGCCTATGCCGAGTACATGCGCGTGGGTGCGGCCGAGACCTTGCGCCTGCCGGACGGTGTGGACGATGCCCTCGGCGCTTTCGTCGAGCCGCTCGCGGTGGGGCTGCACGGAGTCAGCGCGGCAGGACTTGCCCCAGGTGAGAGCGTCCTCATTATGGGCGCCGGACCCGTAGGACTCGCTTGCGTCGCCTGGGCGCGCCACTTCGGTGCGCGCGAGGTCATCGTCGCCGAGTTTTCCGCCGAGCGCCGCGCCGTGGCGGAGCAGCTCGGTGCTACGGCAACGGTCGATCCCCGTAGCGAACACGTACCCCGCGCCTGCAAGCGCCACGCCGGACGAAGGCCAGAGGTCGTCATCGAGTGCGTCGGTGTCCCCGGCACCCAGCAGCTCGCCATGGACTATGCGCCCATGGACGGACGCATCGTCGTACTCGGCGTATGCATGGCGCCGGATCGGATCCAGCCCGTCAAGGCCGTGACCAAGGAACTTCGCGTCAACTACGCCTACATGTATACCCGTCAGGAGTTCGAGCTGACGGTCGACGCCTTGAACCGCGAACACATCAATCCCGCCCCGATGTTGACGCGGACGGTCGGGTTCGAGTCGTTCGCCGACGCCTTCCAAGGCCTCAAGACCGACAAGACGGCCTGCAAGGTCATGCTGGATCCCGCTGCCTAAGCACCCGTCGGTGACGGCTGCCGGCTCCGTCGGTCGATCCGCATCAGCAGCACCGGCAGCAGCAGGAAATCTGCGAGTAGGGCCGCACCGATGGTGATGGCGACCAGGAGCCCGAAATGCGCATTCAGTTTGAAAGATGACAGGGCCAGCACGCTGAAGCCCACGATCAGGATCATGAACGTGATCCACAGCGCACCTCCCACCGTCGACAGTGCGTAGCGAACAGCGTCCTCCGGGGTGGAGTTCTGCTCGCGGCGAGCGCGGAGGTACTTGCTCAAGAAATGAACCGTCGCGTCGACGATGATCCCGAGACTCGCCGCGACCACGGTCGCGACGTTCATCCCGACCTCGCGCACGATGACGGCCCAGACGCCGAAGGCGATCAGCGTCGGAACGATGTTCGGGACGAGACTGAGAAGCCCTAGGCGGAGACTTCGGAGCGACAGGATCAGAATGAGGGCGATCAGAAGAAACGCCATGAGCGTTCCGCCGGTCATGCTCTTGATGTTCTGAAGAGAGAGCTTCGAGAACATCAACACAGGCCCGGCGGCTTCGGTGTGCATGACGCCGGGGAGCTCGTTGCGGAGCCAGGTCTCGGATCGCTCCTCGATCGCGCGCAGGTCCCTCGAGCCCACTCTCTTGATCGTCGCGGTGACCTTGGTGGCGGATTTCGGCACATCGACCTGGTTGTTGATGTCGAGTCCGTAGGGGAGAGACATCTCATAGAGGAGGAGGTACTGCCCGGCGAGGTCGCGGTGCTCCGGGAGCCGATAGAAGCTCGCGTCGTCATCGTGGAGGTTCTTGTTGAGACGCTTCATCGTGTCCGAGAGCGTGCTGACGTGATCGACTTCGGGCTGCTCGCGTAGCCAGGCGGTGAATCGGTCGAGCCGGGCCAGGTAGGCCGGATCGTTGATCCCCTGCTCTTCTCCGGCGCGGAGGGAGAAGTGCATCTGATAGATGCCAGTAAGGCGATCGCTGGTGAAATCCGTGTCCTGTCGGAACTTCATGGAGCGATCGAAGTAGCCGACGAAGAGGTCGTTGAGCTCGATTCTCGGGATCAGGGCGCAGCAAACGAGCAGCACGGCCACGCTCGTCCACAGAACGCTCACCCGTCGCGCGATGAGCCACTCGACGAAGCGCTCCATGGAAAACCCGCCGATGACGCGGGCTGGGCGGACCCGGTAGGGGACGATCGCGACAAAGGCCGGCAGCGCCGTCACGGAAAAGAACCAGGCGGCGGCAACGCCGAGTGCAGTGATGTTTCCGAGATCGTTCAGCGATCGGACACTGCTCGAGTTCAAGCTGAGAAACCCGACGATCGTCGTAAGGCTCGTCAGGAACACCGGCTGCCAGTTGACGCGCAGGCTCTCCACCAGTGCCTCGTGCTTCCCCCGCCCGCCCCGCATTTGCTGGGTCAGCGTGACCAGGATGTGCACACCGTCCGCGACCGCGATGGTCATGATGATCGTCGGCGCTGCGGAGGAGAGTGCCGTGATCGGGATCCCGGCCCACGCGGCCAGGCCGAGACCAGCGGCGGTTGCGAGAAGGATGACGAGGATCGTGCCCAAGGTGCCCCACACCGAGCGGAGAAACAGCAGCATGGCAATGACGAGTGCGAGGAACATCAAGGGAACGAGGGTCGCAAGGTCTTCGGCAGCCGAGACTTCGAAGGCGTCCGACAACATGACCAACCCGGTCAACGCCACGCGCAGATCGGGGTGACGCTCGCGGACCGCACTTGCGATTTCCCTGGCCCGGGCGCCGACGAAGACCTCGCCCCCTTCATCCGGCAGCTGGATGGTGACGTTGACGGCCGTGGCCCGCGCATCTCTCGCGACGAGGCTCCCGACGAGAAGCGGCTCCGACAACGCGATGTCGCGCACCCGCCCGAGGTCTTCGGCTCCGAGCGCCGCCGCGTCCTCCACCAGGTCCTCGACGATCAGCTCATCGCCTTCGGACCAGGTGTGCTGGAAGTTCGTCAGGGAGTCGACCCGAATCGAGTAAGGCAACTGCCAACTCTCTTCGGTGAGCCATGCGACCGCTTGCAAGACCTCTTTCTGAAACACGTCGCCGCGGTCCGGCGCGAGCACGAAGAGGACGTTGTCCGTCTTCGTGTAGGTGTTCTCGATGTCGATCATCGCCTCGAGCTGCGCGTCGCCGGGGCTGAAGTGGTACTTGTAGGACGCGATCATCGTCAGGTGACGCGCGCCTGCGATCGCAACCGCGGCCAGGATCAGTGAGGCGAGCAGTACCAGCCAACGCCATCGGACGAGAGCCCGGGCATACGCGACGACGACTCGGTCGCTTCGCGACGGTTCAGCCATGAATCACTCGCAGGCCGGCGCACCGTCGGACGCGCGCCGCGGATGAAGCCTGCCGTCGAGTCCAGCGGCGAGTTCGCGCGCCGTCCAGCCGAGCTTGCCGTGCTTGAGAATTCCGTGACGAACAATGGCCTCATCCTCGAACTCGCGAACACCTTCCATGTTGAACCAGATGCGAAGGAGCAGCCGCGTCTCCTCCTCACTTCGGGCGGGGGTGTGTGGAGCGCGACCGTGAAGCACCGTGTAGTTGTTGGCAAACTGGATATCCCCGGGACCGAAGTCGAACTCGACACAGGTCTCGTGGTTGATCGCGTCGACTTCGTCGAGCAGCACGCGATCGGCGTCGCGGAGACACTCGCCGCGACGTTCCAGGGCCTTGACCATCCAGTTCCGGTTGTACCGACACGACACCTGACCGTTCTTCTCGCTGAACATTGGCACCCGGTAGTCGGTGGTCGGGGACTCGGCCGGATCGTGTTCGTTCTGTCGGTCCCAAACAAACCCCTCATAGAGACGGGCGAGGCCCGCGGGGTTGCGTTCGGCCAATCGGTTGTGAAGGGTCGCCGCACTCGACAAGCGACTGCGCGGCGAATCGGCCGCTTGTCGCACGCAGAGGAGAGAGACGACGTCAGCGAGATCGACGTGCAGCGAGACGAGCCCCGGGTCGCCCACTCCGCGCGTACCCTGGTTCGGACGCAGTCTTCCCTCGGTCACGTAGTGGATCAGGGTGGCGTCGCTGTTTTGCGTCACGCCCGTACCCAGATGGGAGCAGAAGCCCCAATAGAGCTTCTCGAGTTCCTCTCGGCTGAGGCCCTCGATCGGGAAACCCCGCAGGAGAACAAAACCGCGACCGGTACGCAGAGCTCTCGCGATCTCAGCGAACAGCGGCTGGCAGTTCGGCAGCGGAAACACGTCGCGCTCGATCTCGAGCAGTGACAGTCCGCTCTCACACGCGCACTCGAGCGTGCGCCGAAGTTCGTTGCGCTGTGCATCTTCGAGTGTGATAGCCCAAGACGGATCGTCGCGTAGGCTCTCCCCGGTCCACGCACTCGGGCCTTCGATGGGAGCGAATCGTTCTCTGGTTTTGGGCGACACGGTTTGGCCTCCGGCCTGGGCTAAGGTACCGAGTGGAAATCAAGCTCACACTTCTGTTGGAGGAGAATCCAAACGATGGGCAACACCGACACGGTTCGCGAGTTTATCCGCAGGTGGGAAGCCCGCGACGTCGACGGCATCCTGGCGATGTTCAGCGACGCGCCCTTCTACCACAACATCCCGATGGAACCGCTCACGAGCCAAGAGAGCATCCGAAAGTTCATCGAGCCTTTCCTCGGCCCGGTGACGGCGGTGGAGTGGGAAGTCAAATTCATCGCTGAAGACGCTGACGGCGTCGTCCTGACCGAGCGGGTCGATACCTTTGCCTTCGGCGACAAGAAGATCTCGCTGCCGGTGATGGGCACCTTCGAACTCGCCGACGGAAAGATCGCTAGATGGCGCGACTACTTCGATCTCGCGGAGTTCGAGCGACAGATGGCGGCTATTCAAAGCTGACGGGCGCGCCTACTCGATGGTGAGCCCCTCGAAACGCCCCTTCTCGCGCCAGTCGGCGAGCATCTCGTAGAAAGCGATCACGCCGTCGGGGTAGGAGGTTTCGAGGAACCCGTTGCCGTCGCTCTTGCCCTCGGCGTTGTAGTACCCGGGCGTGCACTTGGCTTGGTAGTCGCGCATGAAGCTCGGTCCGGTGACGAGCTTCACCCAGGCTTCTTCGGCCTCGGGGGTGGGCTCGGCCGTCTTCGCACCCTGTCCGTTCATCTGATCGATGATGTGCGCGATGTGCTGGGCTTGACCGTCCAACATGAAGGTGAAGTTCGGCGCGAGCCCCGTCTGCGTGAGCCCCATGTGGAAGAGGTTCGGAAAACCGACGCTCAAGAAGCCGTGGAACGTACGCATCCCGTCGTCGGCCCAGGCTTCTGTCAGTGAGCGACCTTCGCGACCGAAGACCTCGAACTCAGCGCGGCGGGTGTAGGCCGTACCGACCTCGAAACCGGTGGCGAAGATCAAGCAATCCACCTCGTACTCGGTTCCGTCGACGACCACCCCGGTCTTGGTGACACGCTCGACACCCTGGCCCTGGGTATCCACCAACGTCACGTTGGGCCGATTGAAGGTCGGTAGGTACTCGTCGTTGAAGGTCGGGCGCTTGCACCACTGGCCGTACCAGGCCTTCAGGTTCTCGGCGGTCTGCGAATCGCTTACGGTATTGGATACGCGGTCGCGTACCTCATTCATCTTCTGGAAGTCCGCGATCTCCGAAAGCGCCGCTACCTCCTCATCGGAAAGATCCGAGTCGTCGGCGCTCGACATGAGCTTCGACAGGTTCTTGAAGAGACCGGTCCAGCGATCGTTCACGAGGTCTTCCTCGACGGGCACGCCGGCCAGGATCGAGCAGAAGTTGACGCTGCGTCGGTGCTGCCAACCGGGCTCGAGGCTTTCGGCCCATTCGGGGTCTGTCGGCATGTTGCCCCGCTCGTCCACGGACGAAGGCGTGCGCTGAAATACGAAGAGCTGCTTCGCATGGGCACCGAGATGCGACACGGCTTGAATTGCCGTGGCCCCGGTTCCGATGATGCCCACGCGCTTGTCGGCGAGCTTTGTGAGCCCCCCCGTCGAATCCCCGCCCGTGTACGCGTAGTCCCAGCGGCTGGTGTGAAACGTGTGCCCTTCGAAGTTCTCGATCCCCGGAATCGCCGGCAGCTTCGGCTTGTTGAGCGGGCCACTCGCCATCAAGACGAAGCGCGCTCTGAACGTATCGCCACGATCGGTGGTGATGACCCAGCGTGAGGTGGCCTCGTTCCAACGGGCTTCTTTCACCTGGGTCTGGAAGCACGCCTTCTCGTAGAGGTTGAAGTGCCGTCCGATGCGCTGCGCGTGCGCGAGGATCTCCGGACCGAAGGAATACTTCTCCTTGGGGATGTATCCGGTTTCCTCGAGAAGCGGCAGGTACACATAGGACTCGATATCGCACTGGGCGCCGGGGTAGCGGTTCCAGTACCACGTGCCCCCGAAATCGCCGGCCTTCTCGAGAATGCGCAAATTGTCGATCCCCACGCGCTGGAGCCGCGCCGCGGCCAAAAGCCCGCCGAAACCGCCGCCGATCACCAACGCATCGAGTTCCTCGTCGATGGCCTGACGGGTGAAGCCCGGTTCGACATACGGATCTTCGTTGTAGTGCGCGTTCTCCCCGACCATTTCCCGGTATTGATCGTTTCCGTCGACGCGGATGCGCCGGTCGCGCTCCATCGCGTAGCGCTGACGGAGCTCCTGCGGATCGAATCCCAGTTCTTCGGGGGTGGGGATCGGGCTGTTGTGGAGTTGCGCTGTCATGGGGGTACTTCCTGATGATCGGCTCGGGTGGCCTCGGGCGTAGAATTATACACGAGCGTGAGCGGAGAATTTTGGTGGCATCGCGGGGTGTATATTGTGGCAGAAGGAGACGCCATGCCGCTTCAGCAGTCCGACCCCAAGGATCTGGGCCTCGATGCCAGTCGGCTCGCCCAGGTCGAAAACGCCATCGCTCGAGACATTGAAAGCGAACGCTACGACGGAGCCGCCCTCGCCGTTGGACGCCATGGTTCGCTGGCTCTCTATTCAGTGCAGGGCTTTGCCGAACGTGCATCGGGGCGCATGCTGAAGGAAGACGACGTTTTCGTCACCTTCTCCTCCGGCAAGCAGTTCACCACCTGTGCCGTCTTGCGCTTCGTCGAGCGCGGTCTCCTGCAGCTTCACCAACCCGTGGCCGACGTCATCCCCGAGTTCGCCGTCTGTGGCAAGGGCACGATCTCACTCCACCAACTGCTCACGCACACGAGCGGCATTCCGCCCTATCCGCCTCCCCTCCCGCCCGAGGACTCGATGCGCCTCGACAAGGTCGTCGCCGCCGTGTGCGGCATGGCACCCGAGACACTCCCCGGGAAGGCGGTGAAGTATTCCGTGCTGACGGCACACGCCGTGATGGCGGAGATGATGCGCCGGGTCGACGGAGGGTCGCGAAGCTTCGGCGAGATCGTCGCGGCCGAGATCTTCGAACCGCTCGGCATGAGCGAAACCTCGCTCGGCGTGCCGAACACGCTTGCCGAGCGACGCTGCCCGGTCGTGGTGCGCGACCGATCTCCGGGCCTACTCCCTCCGGAGCTCGTCGAGAGCCTCGGCAACGCGTTGGATGCGTCGAGCGAGATCCCCGCCGGCGGCTACGTCACGACCCTGCGCGACTTTGCGCGTTTCGCCGAGGCACTCCGGGCCGGCGGTGAGATCGACGGCGTGCGTTGGCTCTCCCCGGTGACCCTCGACCTCGCGACGCGCAACTACACGGGGCGGATGCCCAACGACCTGTGGAACTACGCCGTCGAAGCCCGTGGCTGGCCCGTCTTCCCGGCCTATCTCGGGCTGGGCTTCTTCCTGCGCGGCAAAGGCACGCACCCCACCCCCTTCGGTTCCCTGGCAACGCCGCGCACCTTCGGCGGGGTCGGCGCGGGATCGACAACCTTCTTCGTCGATCCAGAGCGCGACCTCTTCTACGCCTTCCTGTCGACGGGGCTCCTCGAGGAGAGCCGATCGACAGAACGGCACCAGCAACTGGCCGACATGGTGCTCTCGTCGATCGTGGCCTAGGACGACTCGCAACGGCAACGCGACAAAGCGCGGCTTGATTCGCGCCTAGCTAAACCTGAAACCTCGGTACCCATCGGCGGCGATGGCGTTCATCTCTTCCATATATCCAGCCATCCCGCCCATGTAGAACATCGAACTGCGGGGCTTGCCCGGGACATTGGTCCCGTTGATCCAGCTATCCGTCACCGCGAAGAGCGTCCCTGCCATTTGTTCCTGGCACTTCTCGACCCACGCGCGCTCGGCAGCCTCGTCCGTGTCCACGACGGCTCCCCGCCTTTCCGCTTCCATGATGAGCTCGGTGAACCAGTCGATCTGCCACTCATGCACCAGGGGCTGGCTCGTGAACGGGCCGAAAGGACCGAAGATCATGAAGAGGTTCGGAAACTGTGCGATCGACATTCCGCAGTATGCGTGCGGTCCGTCCTTCCATTTGGCTTGCAGCGTGTGCCCTTCCCGGCCAGCGGTCTGGATCTTCAGATAGTTTCCGGTTACCGCGTCAAAACCGGTCGCCAGGATCACCGCGTCGAGTTCGATTTCCCGATCCGCAGTCACGAGCCCGTTGCGGCTAAAGCCCTCGATCGGCGCCGACGCGACGTCGACCAGGGTGACATTCTCTCGGTTGAAGGTTTCGTAGTAGCCATCTGCAGCGAGCGGCCGCTTGGCGTAGTAGTCCTTGGGCGTCAGGAGCTCTGCGGTCGCGGGATCTCGCACGATGCTTTGGATCTTCTTGCGGATGAAGTCCGTCGCCGTGTCGTTTGCCTCGGGAGAGACGACGATGTCGGAAAAGGTCTCGAGCATGAAGGCGAAACCGTTGCCCTTCTGCCAGGCCTTTTCATAGACGCGCTCGAGCTCTTCGGCCGAGACGCTGAGAGCTGACACCGTGCTCTCCTTGAACCCGAACACCGCTCCGCTATCTAGGGCCCAATCTCGGAATGCGACGGGATCCTTCCGAATGCGTTGGCGTGTGTCGTCCGGAAATGGGCCCAGACCCAACGGGACACACCATTGCGGCGTGCGTTGGAAGACATAGAGGTGATCGACGCGATCCGCGAGCGCTGTGACGAGCTGAATACCGGTCGATCCGGTGCCGACGATTCCGACACGCTTTCCGGAAAGATCCGGCTCTTCGTCTGGCCACTTCGAAGCGAGTAGGACCTTGCCTTCGAACTTCTCCTGGCCCGCGAAGCGTGGCGCGTAGGAAGACGAAAGAAGACCGACTCCTTCGATGACGTACCGGGCCGCGATGGTTTCGCCTGCCTCGGTCGTCAAGAGCCACCGGCCGTTATTTTCGCTCCACTTTGCGCTGGCAATCCGCGTGCTGAGATGGATCGACCGCTTGAGGTCGTGCTTGTCAGCGACAGCGTTCAGATACTTGAGCACCTCAGGCTGGCGCGCGTATCGTTCCGTCCACTCCCACGTCGCGAGTAGCTCCCTGTCAAAAGAGTACGCGTACACCGAGGATTCCGTGTCCACGCGGCATCCGGGGTAGCGGTTCCAGAACCAGGTTCCACCGACGCCCGGAGCGTCGTCAAAGCTTGCGGCGTTCATGCCGAGCTGATCTCGTACGCGCTGGAGCGCGTAGAGCCCGCCGACACCCGCCCCGATGATGGCGACGTCGAGCTTCATACCATCGACTGATTTTTTTTGTCCGACTGCCATGAGAAGCTCCCTGCGTCGTACGCGTTTCGGTTGGCTCTTGTTACCTGTGCGCCGCGGAGGACGCGACCTCTCGCCCGCGCCGAGCGGGCAAGCCTCCTTGAGCAAGAAGCCGCGGATCGGCGAGCGCACCCCCTCTGGAGGATCTGGCCGTCCTCGTCACAGTTCTCTAGCGCGCAACGCGCCTGGCCTGTCCCGACCCGCACGTTGCTTGATCCGTCCGACGCGGTGGCGGGTTCCTCAGCGCACGAGCGTCTCACCTGCGTACCGGAAGCGCGGGTACTTTCTGGTGCCCGGTCGAAGGTCTGCCAAAGGGTCGAGCCTCACCGCTGCGTTTTTGATGTCAGGCTCTCCTGTATAGGGGGACCTCGCAATCGGCGAAGCAGAGATTCGCCGCACTCCGCGCCCGCGACCGCTAGATCGTCTGAAAGCAGCAGCAAAACCCTGCTCTTCGCCTAAACCATCCGGCGCGTCGGCGGCTTACCCAGCGAAGGTGCGCCTTAGT
The DNA here is from genome assembly GCA_965223705.1 of Myxococcota bacterium. Taxonomy (GTDB): domain Bacteria; phylum Myxococcota_A; class UBA9160; order UBA9160; family UBA6930; genus UBA6930. The sequence goes on from OZ245015.1 coordinate 3,613,082, forward strand.
TGCGCACCAGAAACGCCTGCACTTATTGGGCCCGGGTCGAGTCGACGGAGAAGTCGTGCTGCATAGCGACCACGATGACGGCGCTTCGCCTCGGATCGAAGCGATCGATGACCATGGGCCTGAAACCTCCTACTCGGTTTGGCTCGGAAACCACTCCTTGCGAAGACGAATGTCCTCCGACTCGCCCCGGCTGTTGTACCCTGTGCTCCTCGAGTGATTCTAGCCCGGAGGGATAAGGACCGGACATGCTGCCCTTACACACGGCACTGCTGCTTCTGTCGTTCGCTCTCTTCGCGTTTGCCAGCACCTCAGCCAGCGCCCTCGGGATCCGCATCAACAGCGCAACGATTGGTCACGACCACGGAGGCGTCGGAACGGTCTTCGCCGTCATCGACAGAAACTCGTTCTCCGACTTCGACCTCGACTGTGCTTCCGCGTCGCGGTGCACGATCAAAGACTTTTGGTTCGGTGACAGCGCGACAAACTCGCACATCGGAACTGCCCCGATCCTCAGCACAACGCGCGAGTGGCGGATGCAAGACTCAAGTGGCGCTCTAATCGATCCGAGCTTTCCCTACAGCAACGGAACCTCGGACATCGAGCTGACACTCGGCCCGGACGGGCTTGTGACGAGCAATACGCAATACGTCGAATCGTACGCCCGAAATATCTTCGGTGCCGAAGCCATCGGTGAAGATTTCAGCTTCGCGCTCTCGACCGACGGAAGCTCGTTCCCCCGCGGCGGCCCGTCGAACAACATCGGCTGTGCGAACGCGGACCTCGGGGGCTTCTTCGACATGTCCGCCAGCGGTGCGACGATCCCGACCGGCTCCGCGTTTACGAATGGCTTCAATTCGGGAAGCACGGGCACGCTGGTTGCCGTCGGCTGTTACTTCCGCGAAGAGGACACCTATGAGGTTCCCTTGGTCGTGACCTTGGACGTCGAGGTCATTCCCGAGCCGTCGGCAGCGCTGCTCTTCGTGGCCGGTCTCGGCGGAGTCGTTTGGTTTGGAAACCGCCGCCGCTAGTCGACCCCACGTCTTCACCGAGACCGACGATCCTCGGGGCGCTTCAGGCCGAACCGACAACCGGAGTCGATCCGCTCGATTTCTCGCGCGACTAGGCCGTTCTCACGCGTCCCTGACGCGCGGGATCGCCTCAAGTTGGGCGTTCGAAATCTCTTGAAGTGCGCAGTCTTCTATGCGCCGGGTCGGAGGCGGCGCGCTCGGCTCCCGTGGGCCTTGGCGACCTGCCTGGTTTCACCGAGCCCCTCGATGCCGCCCCCGGCTTTCAGGAACTGGGGCGGTTTCATGCCGAGTCCGACGCCAGCCGGAGTGCCCGTCGAGATCACGTCTCCCGGTAGCAGTGTCATGAACTGGCTGACGTAGCTGATCAAGGTCGGCACGTTGAAGATGAGATCCGCGGTCGTGCCGTCTTGCTTCATCTCCCCATTCACCTTCACCACATTCGCAACGCATGGATGTCACCGAGCTGTGGCGAGGAAGGGACCGAGAGGGGCAAAGGTGTCGGCGCTAATGATAAATCTTTAGGCCCTGTTGTCGGACGTGAACCAATCATCGCCGCGGAAACTAGTTCTGGCCCTAAAAAACCAAATAGATCCGATAGTTACTGGTGGACGCGGCGGGGATCGAACCCGCGTGCGATTCAATCAACTCAGGGACTTACGCCCGAAATAGGCTCCTGCGGGCCTCCTGGACAGACAACCCAAATTTGAGGTTATACGACCCAATAATTGGGTTATCCTACAGGTTCCCCGATACGGTCGGTCAACATGCTGGAAGGCATCTTCGGAAACGCCAGCGCCGAGAAGATCCTGCTCTATCTCGAGCAGTATGAGGAAGGCTACGCGACAGCGATCGCCCGAACCTTCGATGACCTCTCGCTCAACATGGCGCAGCGGCAGCTCGAGCGTTTCGAGCGCGCCGGAGCCTTGGTGAGCTCGCTCCAGGGACGCACCCGCCTCTACACCTGGAATCCCCGTTATCCGTTTCGGCGCGAGCTACGCGCTCTCCTGCGTAAGGCGCTCGACCAGCTACCGGCCTCCGAGCGCAAGCGTTATTTCACTGAGCGCAGACGGCCGCGCAGAACGGGCAAGCCTCTTTGAGCAAGAAGCCTCGGATCAGTGCGCGCACCTCTCTCGAGGATCTGGCCGCCCTCGTCTGCTCGACGCTCGAAGCGCACGGCATCTCGGTCGTCCTCTCCGGCGGCGCGGTCGTCTCGATCTACTCCGACACGGAGTACGTCTCGTATGACCTCGACTTCGTTCCGATCGGGCTCGCCCGCAAGGTCGACGCCGCCATGCAGGGCCTCGGCTTCGAGAAGACGCAGCGCCACTGGACGCATCCGAAGAGCCGCTACTGGGTCGAGTTCCCGCCCGGTCCCGTCGCGATCGGAGAGGAGACCATCCGCGACTTTGCGGAGCGCGAGACACGGATGGGGACGCTGCGACTCCTGGCCCCCACGGAGTGTGTCATGGACCGGCTCGCCTGGTACTTCCACGACGCGGACACGCAGTGTCTCGAACAAGCGGTGGAGGTTGCGACGCGACATCGCGTGGATCTGAAGCGCATCGCGCGGTGGGCGCGCAACCAGCGGCCACATGGCGAGGCGCGGTTTCGAGAGTTCGAGGGGCGACTGCGGGAGGCTTCCGGCCGGTAGGCCTATCTGAGCCACGGGGAAGAGGGCGAAGGGGCCCCCGCGATTGCCCCCACCGGAGTCCCCGAGCTTCGGTAGGATGGCCGCCAGGAGGACCCATGCAGAACATCACATGGACCATCGGAGACGTCCGGATCACCCGCATCGTGGAGGTGGAGGCCCAGCTTCCCTTCGAGGAGTTCCTGCCCCAGGCGAGCCCCGAGGCGCTCGCGCCCTACGAGGAGTGGTTGCGGCCGCACTTCCTCAACGACGACGGCACCCTCACGCTCTCGGTCCACGCGCTGCTGGTCGAATCCGCCGGGCGGAAGATCATCGTCGACACCTGCGTGGGCGAGAAACCGATCGAGGGCTTCGAGATCCTGAACCCCGCGTCCTACGACTTCCTCGATCGCCTCGCCGCGGCGGGCTTCCCCCGCGAGAGCATCGACACCGTGCTTTGCACCCACCTGCACTTCGACCACGTCGGGTGGAACACGATGCGCGAGGGCGACGGCTGGGTGCCCACCTTCCCGAACGCCCGCTACCTCTTCGCTCGCGCCGAGTGGGACCACTGGCACAGCGAAGAGGACGCCCCGTTCACCTCGACCCTTGCCGAAACGGTGACCTGTGTGATCGACGCCGGGCTCGCCGACCTCGTCGAGACCGACCACAAGCTCACCGACGAGGTGCGGCTCGAGGCGACTCCGGGCCACACCCCGGGCCACGTCTCGGTGCACATTGAGTCGGGCGGCGAGCACGCTGTGATCACCGGCGACATGACGCACCACCCGGTGCAGTGGGCCGAGCCCACCTGGGGCATCTCCGCCGACGTCGACCCGGCGCGCGCCGCCGACACACGACGCCGTCTCGCCCGCGAGCACGCCGACTCTGGCACGCTCGTGATCGGCACCCACTACCCGACGCCGACGGCGGGCCACCTTCGCACGCGGAACGGGGGTTGTCGCTTCGAGGTTTAAGCGTTAGCGGTGGAGGCGGCGAGAATCGAACCTGGCACCCACCGCCGAGAAGCCCTGTGTTTCTGGCGCGTAGCCGTTTCCAAGTGTGACCTCGGGCGCTCCGGACGAAGAGGGAAGAGCCAGGTGTCCGACTTTTGGACGTGTCGCGCGGTTGTCAGGCGAAGGCGCGCCTCACTTGCGCACCTGAAACGCCCACACTTATTGGGCGCCGGCCAGGGATTGGCTGATCTAGACGCTCTTCGTTTCGCGGCGATGAAGCAGGCTATACAGAGCGGGCAACACCACGAGGGTGAGTACGGTCGACGAGGCGATACCGCCAATGACAACGGTCGCGAGTGGCCGCTGCACTTCCGAACCGATCCCAGTGTTAAGTGCCATCGGAACGAAGCCGAGAGCCGCGACGAGTGCGGTCATCAGTACTGCCCGTACACGGCTTAGCGCTCCCTCTACGATGGCCTTCTCGAGAGGCCGCCCTTGTCCTCGGAGAGTTCGAAAAACGCTGACCATGACGAGACCGTTGAGAACAGCGATTCCGGACAGCGCGATGAATCCGACGGCAGCTGATATTGAGAACGGGATACCGCGGACGAAGAGGGCGAGAACTCCGCCTGTGAGCGCCAACGGAACGCCTGAGAATATCGCCCCAGCGTCTCGCAGGGAGCCGAGCGCTAACATCAACAGGCCGACGATCAACACAAGGGTCGCCGGTACGACGACACCCAACCTTCGCGAAGCGGATTCGAGCTGCTCATAGGTTCCGCCATACTCCACCCAATAGCCGGGTGGGATCTCGACTCGCTCTTCCACGCTCCGACGCACATCCCCAACGAACGAGCCGAGGTCGCGCCCGCGCACGTTGGCACCAACGACGACGCGTCGCTTTCCGTTCTCGCGGTAAACCTGGTTGTAGCCCGTCGTCACGCCCAACGTGGCCAGCTCACCGAGCGGCGCAAAGCCTCGGCCCGGAAGAGCCACGGGGAGTCTCGCAAGGGCGTCGGTGTCCGTTCGGAGGGCTTCCGGAAGCCGAACTACGATGTTCGATCGCCGATCACCCTCATACATCTGTCCAGCGACCGCGCCGCCAAGCGAGGTCGACACCACCGACTGAAGATCTGTGATCGAAAGGCCGAGACGGCCCAGTTGTTCTTTCCTCGGCTGAATCGTCAGCACGGGCAACCCTGTAGCTTGCTCGGCGGCGACGTCCGCCGCACCGGGTACAGCCAACACAGCTTCTTCGACGGCATGGCCGAGGGCAACCAACGTATCGAAGTCGTCTCCGAAAACTTTGACGGCGAGCTCGGAGCGCACACCCGCGATAAGCTCGTTAAACCGCATTTGAATCGGCTGGAGGAACTCGTAGCGGTTGCCCGAAATCGGGGTGACTTTCCCTTCGAGTTCGGAAACGAGCTCCTGTTTGGTCTTTCGCGGATCAGGCCAGTCCCGACGGGACTTGAGGATGATGAACGTGTCCGCCACGTTGGGGGGCATGGGATCGGTTCCGACCTCGCCGCTCCCCAACTTGGAGAACACCCGGTCCACCTCGGGAAGCTCACGAACCTGGGCTTCTACACTCTGCTGCAGGCGAATGGCCTGTTCGAGAGACGTTCCGGGAATTCGCAACGCGTGCATCGCGATATCGCCCTCGTCGAGGTTCGGAACGAATTCGGCCCCGAGGCGCGTTGCGAGCACGGCGCTGGCGACGACCGCGAGCACGGCGAAACCGACCACGCCGGCGCGAAAACGGATCGCCCAATGCAGGGCGGGCTCATAGACTCCGCGAAATGCCACGACGACACGGCTTTCTTTCTCTTGGATGTTCCCTCGACACAGCAGTACGACGCCGGCCGGGACAAACGTCACCGCGAGCACCATCGCACTCAAGAGTGCGATGACGACGGTCATGGCCATCGGGTGGAACATCTTTCCCTCAACGCCCGTCAGAGCGAAGATCGGGATGTAGACAGCCGTGATGATCGCAACACCGAACATCGCCGGCCGGATCACTTCTCTCGTCGCATCGAACACGATGGACGCGCGATCGGCGAGCCGCTCGGCACGCTTGCCCGCCTCGCCGAGCCGACGAAGACAGTTTTCGACGATGATGACGGCGCCGTCGACGATTAGCCCGAAGTCAAGAGCTCCGAGACTCATCAAATTGGCGCTCGTCTGGGTCTGGACCATTCCCGTGATCGTCATCAGCATCGCCACCGGGATCACCGCGGCGGTGAGTAGTGCAGCCCGCAAGTTTCCCAGTAGTAAGAGCAGCACCGCGATAACGAGGAGTGCCCCTTCGAGCAGATTCTTTTGCACAGTCGCGAGCGTCTTGTCGACGAGGCTCGTCCGGTCGTAGACAGCTGTGGCCTTAATTCCGGCGGGAAGACTCGGTTGAATCTCCTCGAGCTTCTTGGCCACGGATCTCGCGACGGTCCGACTGTTTTCTCCGATGAGCATGAACACCGTGCTCATCACGACTTCCCGACCATTCTGGGTCGCCGCGCCACTCCGGAGTTCCCCGCCGATGGTGATACTCGCCAAATCGCGGACGTGAACCGGAACCCCGTCCCGTTCCCGCACCACGACAGCCGCTAGGTCGTCGATGCTGGTCGCTTGTCCCGGGACTCTCATCAACCATTGCTCTCCGTTGTGGTCGATGAATCCGGCGCCGCGGTTTTCGTTGTTCTCCTTCAGTGCGCGGACGAGATCTCGCTGCCCGACACCGAAAGCGAGGAGCTTCGCCGGATCCGGTGCGACGATGAATTGCTTCTTGAACCCGCCGACCGGATTCACCTCGACCACGCCCGGCACACGCAAGAGCTGCGGCCGAATGATCCAATCATGTGTAGACCGGAGATCGATCGGAGTAACCGGCGTCCCATCCGGGTTAGTCGCTCCGGGCTCGGCATCCACGGTGAACATGAAGATCTCGCCGAGGCCCGTGGCGGGCGGACCCAAGCGAGGCTCGAGAGAATCCGGGAGAGACGCTTTCGCCTCACTCAGCCGCTCTGAGACCTGCTGACGTGCGAAGTAAACGTCGGTTCCGTCTTCGAAGACAACCGTGATCTGCGAGAACCCGTACCGCGAGATCGAGCGCGTGTAGGAGAGTTTCGGAAGGCCGGCCATGGCCGTTTCAACCGGAAAGCTCACGCGCTGTTCCACCTCAAGGGGCGTGTAGCCGGGTGCGGAGGTATTTACGGCGACTTGGACGTTCGTGATGTCGGGGACGGCGTCGATGGGCAGTCGGGCGAAGTTCCACGTTCCGAGAAGCACTACGACGAGGACGCCGAAGAGCACAGGCACGCGGTAGTGCGTTGAGAATTTGAGGATTGCCGCTAGCACGGTCGGTTCCTAGTGGTCATGAGAGGCGCCGGCTTTCTCGATGTCGGCCTTCACGACAAAGCTGTTCTTCGTCACGTACCGGGTCCCGGGCTCGAGACCTCCAAGCACTTCGACCCACTCCGCGGAACGCCGCCCGAGATCGAGCATGCGAACCTCGTATTCCTCCCCCACTTGGGCGTATACGACCGTGAACTCGCGAAACTTCTGAAGGCCTTCCCGCCGCACGGCGAGCGGAACCTCGTGTTCGGCTATGGTGATTCGGGCCGTGGCGAAAACCCCCGGAACGAGGACACCGTTCGGGTTATCCAGCACCGCGCGAGCAATGACGGATTGGTCTGGCTGGGCGACGACGTCAATAGCCGAGATCGTTCCCGCTGCTCCCTGCCCACCTCCGGTCAGCGTGACCACGACGGGATTTCCGACGTGTACGCGCGCCCGATCTTTCGGGAACAGAAAGAGCTCTGCCCACACCGAAGACGTATTCGTCAACGTCATCAGCAAACGATCGCTCGTATGCTCCCCGGGGTTAGCGTCTCGCTGTGTCACGACGCCGGCTATGGGAGCGACCACGTTGTATCGATTGAGGCTTCGGTCGCTCTCGATCGTCAGGAGTGTGTCGCCCTTCGACACGCGGTCCCCGATCTCAGCGTGCACAGCCCGAACGACACCCCCGAAGCGCGCGCGCAGTTCCCTGACCTGCTCGCGGTTGGGCACGATTTTCCCGTAGACCTCGACCGCGTCCGGAATGACCGCTCCACCCGCGATCTCCGTTTCGATACCGAGCGCCTCGGCGACGTCTCGAGCGATTCGCGTTCGGCCTTCGAAGTCTTCGTGCTGACCATGGGCGTGATCGTGATCGGCGTGCTCCCCGATCTCTCCGGTTTCACCGCAGGCCATCGCGAGTGCGGCGACGAAACTGATGAACCACCTCATGACGCGGCGACCCCTTGCCCGGTAAGGCGTTCTAGGGTGATCACGAGTCGATGTGCCGCCGCGCTCGCTGCGATGAGTTCTGTTTCGGCTTCGAGAAGATCGACCCGGACGGCCCGCCAGTCCGAGTAGCTGTAGCGACCCTGCTCGTAGCCACGGAGGGTTTCGTCCAGTGCGCGAGCGAGCCGCGGAATGACTTCCTCTCGCAGTGTTTCTGCGCGATGAATGTGATGCTCGAGCTCTTCGTAGGCTTGAAACAGTGTTGTGCTCGTCTTGACACGCGCGGCTTCTGCTTCAGCCTGGGTTCGTGCGATGGCCGAGCGCGACGCCGCGATTTCACCCTGGTTCCGATTGAAAACCGGCAATGGAACGCTGACTTCGGCGACGAACGCCACGTCATCGGTGGCCTCGCTACGGCGAATCCCGAGCCGCGGCTTGAACTTTGGCCAGCGCTGCGCGTGGGCGAGTTGCAGATTCGCCTTGGCTACGCGCTCTGCTGAGAGCAGGCGCACCACCTGCGGACCCCGATCGACCCGCGCCAGAAATGCGTCGAAGGGCTGAGGCGTGGGAACGCGAAGGATGCTCCCATCAGCCCGATCGAACGCGGGCTTCACCTTCCCCCATTGGGCGGCGAGACGACGACGCGCGATCTCGAGTTCGTGTACGACATCATCTCGAGCCAACTGAACCTTGGCGAGCTCCGCCTCCGCGCGTGCGAGTTCCGCCCTGGGTGTTCTTCCCGCTCGCACGCGTCGGCGCACCGCGGCGACAGCTTCTTCGGAATAGGTGACTGCTTCCGAAGCCTTTTCGAGATGCTCTTGCTCCTCGAGATTCGTGATGAACCGCTCTGCCGTTTCCCCGGCCACCTCGAGCCGGAGAATCGTCGCCTCGGAAACGAGGAGCGATGAGCGCGCTTCGGCCGCTGCGACCCGCTTTCGACGAATCGAGCGCTCGAGTACCCATCCGAGACTGATTGTGGTTTGCGCGCGGTCGAAACCCGAGAACGAGTCGGTCCCGGCGAAATCTTCGACTTCGAGATTGAGTTCTGGATTGGGAAGCAGCCCGGACTGTGCGACCCGAGCAGACTGTTCTCTCAGGCGATGTTCGAACGCTGCGAGTTCCGGGTTGTGAGAAACTGCTCGCTCGAGGGCTTCATCCAGTGCAAGGGCGTGTCCTGTCTCAGGGAAAAGCGCTAAGGCGATCGCAACCCAACGGATCGACGAAACTTTGGAAAGCATGGTTCATTCCTGGAAGATGCTCGCTGCTGCGAGCGAAAACTCGTAGCTGCGTCTTTACGCGGTGCCGCGCGAAGCACGCGACACGCCAGCTCACATCAACTAGGAATTCGGCGGGGCCCTTGGGCCGGAGACCGCACCGCGGTCGGTACTACGGAGAGACGGCCCCACGGCGGGGATCCATGACGGGGATGTCTTTGAGAGACTGGGCTCGACGGAGACCGAATACGCCGGAGCGAAGTCAGTTATCGGGCTCTTTGCAATCGCGAGCGTGAGCGGAGAGTCCGGGTGCATATGGTCGTGACCATGCTTCGCGGCACATCGCTCTCGATCGTGTAGCTCTAGCTCGTGAAAACTCTCGTGTGCGTGGTGTAGATGGTGGAGCGCGTGACTGACATCCCAGAAGCCGGACATCATCCATGCGACAACCAGAAGGAAAGCCGAGCCCCGCCGCCGAGGTTCACGCTCCAACCCTCGTCGGTGTCGCGTCACTTCCATTGCTTCACTTACTCTAGTCGGCCTCCGCAACTCCTACCAATGAGCCGCCGCGCGAGGATCTCGTCAGGCTATCGACCCGAGGAGCAGTCCGCTTGAGGCCGTTCCAAGGAGTCCTTGTGCTGGTGTGGACTGTCATCGCATGGACTGGATGGCCGAGCGGTGGTTACCGCCCGGAGCAAACACCCCCGACGGAGTTTTCCCTTTCGCATCCACTCGAGTTGGCCAGACACTTACCGAGGCAGAATGGAATGTGTTCATTTCCGTTCCGTCTCTGAGGTCGCGCATCCTGCTGCCTCCACCGGGATCAACCGGCCTGCGCATCCGCAGCCATCCTTTCGCTCCAGGAAAAATAGAGGGAAGTCACCTGTGTACCGGACTTCATCTGGAGCCTTCTGCCGCATCAGGCAGCTTCGTCGGGGCTCTGAACCCGCTGATGGGACTATTGCGTCGATCAGGGTGTCGAGCGAAGAGGAAACACATTTGTGAGTCCCGGCGCTCTTCGAGTTCGGAAGCCTCAAAAACTCCGGACAGTTAGTGGTGGAGGCGGCGGGAATCGAACCTGTCGCAAGGCGGGCAAGAAGCCAACGAAATCGGGCACTTCCAAGTCCGGATCGGCGCTCGGATTGGGCGCTGGAGAGGACGACGAAGTGCCACCCGGGCGATGCCAGCGTACCCGGTCTTCTGTAGTATTACTTCCCGAGGTAATACCATGAAGATCACCACCAAGGGACAGGTGACCATCCCCGTCGAGATCCGCGAGAAGCTCGGACTGCTGCCCAACACCGAGGTCGAGTTCGAGATCGTCGGCAAGGCCGTCCGGATGCGGAAGGTCCGGCGTGCGGGGCGCCGCGGGAAATCCATCGTCGAGCGACTGCGTGGCCGCGGATCCGTTCGCATGAGCACGGACGAGATCCTGGCGCTGACCCGGGGCGATCGCTGACCGTCCTCGTCGACAGCAACGTCCTGCTCGACATCATGACCGAGGATCCGGAATGGTCCTCCTGGTCCGGGGAGACCCTCGCCGAGTGCGCGGAGAGCTCGTCGCTCGCGATCAATCCGCTCATCTATGCCGAGGTGTCGATCCGGTTCGAGCGGATCGAGGAGCTCCAGGACGCCCTTTCCGAGGACGACTTCCTCCGACTCCCCCTGCCCTGGGAGGCCGCCTTCCTGGCCGGGAAGTGCTTCGTACGATATCGGCGTCGACGCGGCCCGCGGAGATCTCCCCTGCCCGACTTCTACATCGGCGCCCACGCGGCCGTCGCAGGACTGACCCTGGTTACCCGGGATGCGACGCGTTACCGCACGTACTTCCCCGGACTCGAGATCATCGCTCCTTAGGGAGCTGAGGCCGAATGCCTCCTGAACTGGCGAAGACGAAGTCCGCATACAATGCGGGGGCCTCCCGGCGCGGTGTGAGCGGCAGCCGGGTTATGCGCGAGGCCCTGGAGAACTTGGAGCCAAAGCGGAGGGCGGCTTGGAAGAAGCCCTAAGCAGTACGACCAATGCGAATCGAGCAGGAGTTTCCTGCTTTCCGCAGAAACCTTCGAAACAACGTCGGGTTAGGGGCCAAGGAGCGCTTGCGTTGCGCACCTGGAAGGCCTGCACTTCCACGCCGCGGGTTCGATTAGCACAGAGTACAGACCCTTTTCGGGTCCAAAGACCCCATTTATTCCAGATAGTTAGTGGTGGAGGCGGCGGGAATCGAACCCGGCTCCGGGCCGCCTAACGCCTCGAAAGACAACGAGACCGACGAGTGAACGCTTGTCGCCAGGTTGTCGCCGAAGCGTGCCTGGCCGCGTCCCTGGGGGCCAAAAAGAGAGCAGGCATTCGACCGAGCGCATCCACGGGGTGAGCCAAGGGGACCTGCTCAACGGTCGTTGGGCGGATTTCCACCGGACAGGCGCGTACGCGCGAGCTCCACCTGAACCTCGAGGAGCTCCTCGGTGGGAATCACTGCATGGACGATGTTCTGGAGCTGCACACGAGCATATGAAGCTTCGCGAGTATCGGCGTGTGAAGCGACGAGCTCCGCGTAGAGCCGGAGCGCCAGTGCCAGGTCACGTTCCCGATAGTGCGATGCATACGCCGTGGCGTACTGGCGAGCCGCTTCCGCAGGGCGCAGGTCGTCACTCATCCCGGTTGCGCTTCGCTGTGTGGCCGGACGGAGTCGAGCGACCGGCGTCGCGGTTTCTCACGACGGGGCACGGGAGCGAAGGAACGCCAGGTACTTGAGGAGTTCTTCCTCCTCCTCCGCGGTCAGATCGTCGATCGCGAACACCGCGAGCCGCCGGCGGCGGCGGCCTCCCCCCTCTTGGGGCGGCAGCAGGTAGCCAGCCTTCTCCATCAGCGTCTCGTAGGACACGGCGTAGACCCCGGACAGGCTGTGGAGGACGTGGGGTGAGGGCTTCTGGATCTTCCCGTTCTCGAGCTGGCTCAGGTAGGCGTTCGAGACCGCCTTGTCCGTGGCTTCCTCGACGTCGCGGAGCGAGAGCCCCTTGGCCCTGCGCAGATCCGCCAAGAGCACTCCGAGCTCGCTCGGTTGCCCAACGAACTCGGAACGTCTGCGCCGCGAACGCTTTCTGCCCTCTGTCACGAGTCCCAAGATCGCCTCACCTGCTTGGTCAGGCAAGCAGTTTGCTCGACCGCTTGACATGTTTAGCGAATTCAGTACAATTAGCAAGCCATACAACCTACTCTGGCGATGAAGCCATCAGGGGGGACCATGCAAGGAACCGAAGAGCGGAACGGGTCGGACGAGGCCACGGGGCTCGTCAGCTGCTTCTGGTGCGAGCAACTGCACCAGGGGGAACATCCGCTTTCCGTCTGCTCTACGTGCCGGACCAGGCTCGCGACGCTGGGATCGCTCGGCATGAGCGGATCGTACCCCCTGAACGACGAGGCGATCGACGCGGCCCTGACCCAGAAGTCCCCGGGCAACTACGCCCTCGGGTACCTGGATGACGATGCGTTCGTGGTGTTCTACGTCGGGCGCTCGGCATCGGACGTGAGACGGCGCCTCCACGAATGGGTCGGAATGCCGAGCCGGTTCGAGAGATACGCTCCCCAGGCGAAAACGTCGTGGGACGTACGCCGCCGCGGGAGCGCTCCCATCACCACCCCGGCGCTCGGGACCGTGACGAACGCCGACACCGGCTACACGCGTTTCGCCTTCAGCTACGCGGCTTCCGCCGAGGCCGCGTTCGAGAGGGAGTGTCGCAACTACGACGATTTCGGCGGCAGCCGGGCGCTCGACAACGAGGCGCCTCCGACTCCTGCTCACCTCTAGAGAAGCCAGCTGCCCACCATCACGCAATCCACTGGAGCCCGAAGGCGGCGCTGCCGAAGGCCCGCATGAGCTCGTACCTGTCCCTGTCCGGCTTGGACTCCGCGTTCCTTTCGTTGGAGACGCGGACTACGCCGATGAACATCCTGGGGACGTTTGTGCTCGATGCCTCCTGCACGAGCGGGTACTCGTACGAGCGATTGCTGGAGCGCGTCGAGACCCGTCCGCCCACGCTGGCCCCCCTCCGACGCCGGATGATTCGCATGCCGCTCCGTCTCGACCATTCGATCCGGATCGACGATCCCGAGTTCGACGTTCGACGCCACGTCCAGAGACTGCGTGCCCCCGCTCCGGGCTCGGACCGCGTCCTCGCTGATCTGGTGGCCCGGGTCGCCTCGCAGCGCCTCGATCGAGCTCGTCCCCTCTGGCAGCTGTGGGAGATCGGAGGTTTGACCGAGGCTCGGGGCGCCCTCGTCTTCAAGCTTCACCACGCGGTGGGGCAGCAGCACGCTCGCCTGGGCGTCGCGGCTCTCGGAGAGTGGGCCGAGTTCACGTCCAGCGGGTTCCTCGGAAGCGCCGCGCGCTTATCGCCACGCAGGACTTCCCGGCCCTGCGATAGCCGCGCTCGATTGGGAATGCAACCGCGGGTTCGTGAAGCGTGACGCCGGGTGCGTTGCCGTCGACGTACCCGCGAACGGCTACCTCGCGTCTTCGGGACGCGGCTGGGAATGCGATCGTGGCTTCAAGAAGACGGACGATGCGTGCATGGCCCTCGAGCCGCCGGCCAATGCGCATATCACCCATTCGGGAAACGGGTGGCCCGGCTACCGGCAGGAGGGAGACGTGTGCAACAAGAACGCCCGACGGAGGTAGCTGCGATGTCGGATTTCTCCTTTCTGGCCCCGGCACCGGGCAAGGTCCGGATCTTCGTGAGCTACGACTGCGAGCACGACGAGGACCTGATGGATCGACTCGTCGAAGAGGTATCGGAGTCGACCTCCGGACTCGAGATCTCGGGCCGATCGACGATGCCGCATCGAACCGCGCACCTCACGGATCTCTGGGATGAAGGGCTGCGACGCTCGATCCGGAAGGTGGACCAGGTCGTCGTCCTCTGCGGCGAGCACACCGAGCTCTCGAGCTGCGTGGCGGCCGAGCTTCGCATCGCCCAGGAGGAGGAGCGGCCCTACGTGCTCCTCTGGGGCCGGCGCGAGCCCATGTGCACGAGGCCCTCGACCGCGAAGCCCGGGGACGGCATGTACAGCTGGACCCCCGAGATCCTCCAGAGCCAGATCCTCATGCACCGCCGCGCCGCCGCGGGGCCGAAGAAGCGCGACGGCAAGAACGCGTGATGATCGAGTCCATTCTCCTCAGCACGGTGCCGATCGCGACGTACACCGGCCGCCAGCCTCTGACCAACGCCACCGGCTTCTTCTTCGAGCGCGACACAAGGACGTTCCTGGTCACGAGCCGCCACGTCGTCGTGGATGCAGCGAGCAGCCACTACCCGGACCGGCTGGAGATCGAGATTCACACCGACCTCGAGAACGTCGCCAAGACGACGGGCTTCTCCATCCCCCTCTACCGCGACCGCCGGAGCCTCTGGCGTCAGGCCCGGGATGGGGCGGGCGGAGTCGACGTGGCAACGATCGAGATCGATCGATCCGCGCTGCCCGAGACGGCCGCGTTCCGGTCCTTCACGCCGGACCACCTGCTCCCGGGGGACGAGCGCGTCGAGATCGGGACTCCGGTCCTGATCCTGGGCTTTCCACTCGGCTTCCACGACGCCCTCCACCGCATCCCGGTGGCGCGCCAGGCGATCGTTGCGTCGTCGTTCGGCCTGCGCTTCCAGGGCGAGGGGTACTTCCTGACCGATGCGCGGACCCATCGCGGCAGCAGTGGCTCGCCGGTGGTGATGCGTACGGCGCAGCCCCAAGTGGACGACCCCGCCCTTCCCTGGAGGCTCCTCGGCGTGCATTCCGCGCGGCTCGATGTGGGCGGACGGGAATTGAACGAGGACGAGGCGCTTGGGTTGAACTGTGCGTGGTACGCGGACATCCTGTTGACCCTGACCGAAGATTGAGCCCTGAAGCCCGTGAGGATCGGCCGGGCGGGTCCCCTACTCTTCCGACCATGCCGAAGAAGCGCGCGTGGGAGCGCCGCGATCCGGAGGCGCGGGCCGAGGCCCGCAACCACGCCCATCCGGTGCCGAGCCGGACGTACCTTCGGCGGTACCTGAACGAACGAGGCGCTCCCGTTCCGCTCGCCGCCCTCGTGGAGGCGTTCGCGCTGGATCGCCGGGAGGAGCGGGCCCTCAACGCCCGACTGAAGGCCATGGTTCGCGACGGCGAGATCCTCCCGAACCGCCGGAACGAGTACTGCCTGGTCGATCGCCTCGATCTTGTCACCGGCGCTGTGAGCGCGCATCGCGACGGCTTCGGCTTCGTCGTCCCCGACGAGGAGGGAGCCGACGACGTCTACCTCTCCCCGCGCGCCATGCGAGAGCTGATCCACGGAGACCGGGTGGCCGTCCGGATCCGGGGCCACGATCGACGAGGGCGTCCCGAAGGCTCACTCGTCGAGGTGCTCGAGCGCAACACCCGCTCGGTGGTCGGGAAGTACCGCCGGGAGCAGGGGGTCGGCTTCGTCGCCCCCGAGAACCCACGCATCCCGCATCGGATCGTGGTGCCCGCCGACGCGGCGGGCGGCGGGAGGCCGGGGCAGGTGGTGCTCGTCGAGCTCACGGCGCAGCCCACCCGCGAGACCCAGCCCATCGGGCGCATCGTCAAGGTTCTGGGCAAGCCGAGCGCGCCGGGCATCGAGATCGAGATCGCCATCCATTCCCATGGGCTGCCCACCGACTGGCCGGCAGCCGCCGAGAAGCAGGCCCGGCGGCTGGGGGCGGAGGTGCCGGCGGCGGCGAAGCGCGGGCGCGAGGATCTGCGACAGCTCCCATTGCTGACCATCGATGGCGCCGATGCCCGCGACTTCGACGACGCGGTCTTCTGCGAGCCGGCGGGGAAGGGCTGGCGGCTCTACGTGGCCATCGCCGACGTCGCGCACTACGTGGAGCGCGGGTCGCCGCTCGACGAGGAGGCCCGGAACCGCGGGACATCGGTCTACTTCACGCGCCGAGTCCTCCCGATGCTGCCGGAGGCGCTCTCCAACGGGCTCTGCTCGCTCAACCCCCAGGTCGATCGCCTCTGCATGGTCTGCGAGATGCGGGTGGGACGCGACGGTCGGATCTCGCGGGCACGCTTCTTCGAAGCCGTCATGCGCTCCCAGGCGCGGCTCACGTATCAGGAGGTCGCCCGCATGCTCTTCGACGGCGACATCGAGCTCCGCCGGAGGTATGCCCGGCTGCTCCCCCACCTCGAAGACCTGAACGACGTGTTTCGCGCGCTCCTCGAACGGCGCCGCCGGCGCGGCGCCATCGACTTCGACATCCCCGAGGCGTACGTCGAGCTGGGCGAAGATCGCCGGATCGAGTCGATCAGCACCTACGAGCGCAACGATGCGCATCGCATGATCGAGGAGTGCATGATCGCAGCCAACGTCTCCGCGGCGCGCTTCCTCCACCGCCACGAGATCCCCGCGCTGTACCGCGTCCATGACGGGCCCGCATCGGACCGGCTCGAGGAGCTCAAACGCTTTCTCGCGACCTTCGGGGTCCCGTTTCCGAAAGCCAAGGATCTCCGCCCTCGGCATTTCGCCCGGGTGCTCGAACGCGTCAAGGACCGGCCCCACCGCACGTTGGTCGAGACGCTGCTGCTCCGCTCGATGGCGCGCGCCGCCTACCAGCCGGACGACCTCGGGCACTTCGGACTCGCCCTCTCCCACTACGTCCACTTCACCTCCCCCATTCGGCGCTATCCCGATCTCCTCGTCCACCGCGCCATCAAGCACGTGCTGTCGGGCGAGCCTCCGGGACGCTTCCCCTACTCACCCAAGGACATGGACGGGCTCGGCAAGCACTGCTCGATGACCGAGCGGCGGGCCGACGACGCCACCCGGGACGCGATCGCATGGCTCAAGTGCGAATTCATGCGCGACAAGGTCGGCGAAGTGTTCGAGGGCGTGATCACGGGCGTGACGAGCTTCGGCGTCTTCGTCCAGCTCGAGGCCGTCTTCATCGAGGGATTGGTGCACGTGACGTCCCTCGAGAACGACTACTACGAGCTCGACGCTCCCAGGCACCGACTCGTCGGCGCCCGCACTCGCAAGACCTACCAGCTCGCTGCGCCGCTCCGCGTGCGGGTGGCGGCCGTGGATATGGAGCAGCGCCGGATCGACTTCGAACCGGTGCAGCCGAAGCCCCGATCGCGGCGGAGGCGGCGCCGAGCGAAGCCTGCGGACGCGAGCACTCCCGAGCGCCGCCGAACGCAGGCAGACGGAAAATCCCGGATATAGCGGCATCGCCGCACCTCAAGGATGAGGCCCTGGCTCCCTGAGGACCAATGGGCGACCGTCTTCACGGGCGAGAGAGTCCCTGCAAGCACCGAAACGCCATCAGACCGCGGAGGGCAACTTCGTCTGTGGACTCTGCGGCGATCGCTGGCCGCGGGTCTGGCGCCATCAGCTACGCGGGGAGGTCCAGGAAACCCGGCGCCCGGGCGGCCTGCCGCCGGGCACAACTTCAACGTTTTCAGATAGTTAGTGGTGGAGGCGGCGGGAATCGAAACAGCCGCTTCGAAGGGCGCCGCGGAAGAAGCCCTAGGCAATTGCTCCAACGCGAGCCGAGCAGGAGGAACCGATGTTGGCCCGATTAGTACGGCAATTGCCCCTCGGGCCACTGTCACCTGTCCCGAGTAAGCACTACCGTGTCGCCTCTTCAGTCTTGGTGTTGTCCGCATGAATCTTCGCCAGATCCGAAACGCCACCCTGTTGCTTGAATACGCCGGCACGCGCTTCCTGGTTGATCCGTGGTTCGCTGGGAAGGGAAGCCAACCGGGCTTCCAAGGCACACTCAATAGTCATTTGAGGAACCCGACTGCCGAACTGGTAGTACCCGTCGCCGAACTCGTTGATATCGACGCCGTGGTTCTCACCCATGTCCACCCGGACCACTGGGATGAGGTCGCCGCGGATGCGCTGCGCAAAGACATCCCCTTCTTCGTCCAGCACTTCGGCGACAGAGCGACCATTGAGGCTGCTGGGTTCACCAACGTTCATGCGCTAGTCGGCAACCCGACCTTCAACGGGGTCAAGCTCACACGAACACCCGGACAGCACGGATCCGACGGCTGCCTGCAGGCCGCCTACGACATCCTGGGCGAAGTCTGTGGTGTCCTGTTCCGTCACCCTGAGGAAAAGTCTCTCTACCTGGCCGGCGACACGGTTTACAACGACTATGTCGCCGCCAACCTCGCCGTTTATGTTCCGGATATCGTGGTGATGAATTGCTGCGACGCCCAGGTGATTGGGCTCGGTTCAATCATCATGAACACTGGTGACGTGAAATCCGTCTACGAAGCGGCGCCACAAGCCACACTGATCGCCAGCCACATGGAAGCGGTCAATCATGCGGCGCTCACTCGCGCCGAATTGCGGACGTTTGTTCAGGAAAATCACATGGAAGATCGCATCATCATTCCGGCCGATGGAGAGACTCTCAGACTCTGATCCCGGAAGCGGTTTTCACACTTTCAACAAGGTCGGCCCGCCATGACGACACCGGTGGAAAACAAGGTACTCGTGAAGCGCTTCTACGAGGCTATTGAGCAGAAAAACTTCGATGCGCTGGATGAAATGTGCCATGACGACTTCGTTTTCTACAACCAGATCGACACGCCGCATCCGGGGGTCGAAGGCCTGATTGCCGCGGAGAAGAGGAACTTCGATGCTTTTGAAAGCTTCCGCTTTCCCATCGAAACCCTGATTGCGGAGGGCGACAAGGTTGCGGCCTACATGATCTTCGAGGGTCGCAATCAGATCGGTCCGTGCGTCGGCGCCAGCCCGAAGGGCAGCGACTGTCGCTTCTCGCTGCTCATGCTGCTGACCATCAAAGACGGAAAGATCGTCGAGAAGCGTGCCCACTTCGATACCGGCGACATCTATCGGCAGCTAACTGCCTAGGGCTCCGGCCGCGTAGAGAGAGCGCAGTGCGCTGCCCGCACAAGCTTTGCCATCTCGCGAACGTAAGGAGCTGCTCTTGAGCCAGCGGCGGGAATTAGCCCTCATCAATGCGGTCGTCCGCACCGTCGATACCGGGGACTCTGTCGCTCGGGCCGTGCTGATTCGCGACGGGCGTATCGCCGCGGTCGGCCCCGGACCTGTAGTCAGACGTACCGCCAGTCCCGATGCCGAAATCATCGACTTGGGCGGGGCGACGGTGGTTCCCGGCTTTATCGATGCACACAATCATTTAAGCATCGCCGCCTTTGCGCCAGAGTGCGTCGACTGTTCGACACCACCGAAATCCACGCTGGCAGAGGTCCTCGAAGCCATCGAACATCACTGCAAGAGCGCGCCCCCGGGTCAATGGGTCCGCGCGATGGGTTTCAACCTGACGCATGTCCGGGAAATGCGAAATCCCACCCGCTTCGAGTTGGACGAGGTCGCTCCCGACAACCCCGTCTTTCTCATCGACGCGAGCTGCCACGCCGGGTTCGTCAACAGCACGGCGCTGGCCCGTGTGGGCATCGACGAGCACACGCCGGACCCGGCGGGTGGCGAAATCGAACGGGACAAAACGGGCGTCCCGACCGGTTCCCTGTACGAGAACGCAGCGAATCCGCTGCACTCACACTCGTGGAACGAGTACGCGGAGCGTGACTGGGATCGTTCGGTCGAACTACTCCACTCGAAAATGCGGGAGTACCTGGCGGTTGGCATCACCTTCGTCGGCGACGCGATGGTGACGTCGAGATCCGCACAGCTCTACCGCCTGGCGGATCGTCAGGGCAAGCTGCCGTTCGGTGTCCAGATGCTGCACGCCGCGGACCATTTTTTCGATACCCACGATCTGCGCCGGTCGGACATCATCGACCGTATCAAGGAACCCGCCAGCGAGCGCCTGATTGGCGGGACGATGAAGATCTTCGTCGACCGGGCTTACCCATCGCCGGCCATCGACAAGATGCATCATGGCTGCTGTGCGCATACCGGCGCAGCTTTCTATCCGAAAGCGGAGGTTGGGCGCCTCGCGCAACGCGCAGTCGAACTCGACATCGCCACAGCGATCCACGGCATGGGCAATTGTGCGGTGAACACCGTCATGGATGCTTATAAGACAAGCCGGCGCGGGCGAAGCACCGATGCGGTCCTGAGACTGGAACACGCGTTCGTGGCCGAACCAGCGCAAGCGCTGCGGATGGCGGATCTCGGTATTGACCTCGTGGTCAACCCGGGGCTTGCCTGGCTATGGGGTGAAGTGTTCGACATGTGGCGGGGCGAGAATCAACATCATCTGAAACTCTTTCCTACCAGGAGCATGATCGATGCCGGTGTGCGCGTCAGCCTCGGTTCCGATCATCCTTGCGGAAGTTTTTCGCCCGCTGAAATCATATCGACGGCGGTGAACAGGGTTTCCTCTAAGGGCATGCACGTCGACCCCGAAGAAGCCATCACTGCAGCCGAAGCGCTGCGCGCGTATACGATCAACGCCGCCCACGCCTCGAACCGGGCAGACAAAGAAGGCAGTATCGAAGTTGGCAAGCGAGCCAACCTCGTCGTACTGGACCGCGACATCGTGACCTGTCCGACCGACGAGATCGGTGATACGCAGGTCACCATGACCTACGTCGACGGCGAATGTGCCTACGAATCAGCGGGGAGTGCGGGCGCCAGCTAGTTTCCTGTACATCGGTTCTCACATTGGCGACTACGAAAGCGGAATCTTGATTGCAGCGAAGCCCTGCCGCCACGCGTTGGGCGACAGCCCCACGGAGCGACGGAAATGCTGCCGCATGGAGGCAGCGGAGCCGAATCCTGTTGCCTCGGCGATCTGCTCCACTGACAATTTGGAGCCCTCGAGGAGTTGTTGGGCCTGTGCGAGTCTTTCCGCGAGAAGCCAGCTCTGAACGGTGGTCCCGGTCAGCGCTTTGAAGTGCCGGGTGAAACTGCGGCGGCTCATACATGCCTCATCGGCCAGGGTATCGAGGCTGTGCGACTCGCCAACACGACCGCGCACCGACTCTATCAACCGAGCGATACGGTGGTCCTGATCTGCTTTCGGTAGTGGGTGCTCGATGAACTGGGCCTGTCCTCCTTCCCGGTGCGGAGCAATGACGAGACGCCGTGCTACACGGTTCGCGGTGGTCGCACCCAGACGTTGGCGTAAAACATGGAGGCAAGCGTCGAGACTCGCCGCTGTGCCGGCCGATGTCAGGATGTTGCCGTCTTCGAGATACAGTACGTTGGCATCGAACTCCACGTCCGGAAAACATGCAGCCATGTCCGAGACGTACTCCCAATGGGTCGTTGCTCTGCGACCATCGAGCAAGCCGGCTTCTGCAAGCACATGGGTTCCTAGGCACAGGCCGACGATCTGCGCTCCCGCTGCGTGTGCGTCGCGGAGCGCTTTGAGCAAGCGTGGAGGCGGTCGGTCTAGTGTGTGCCGCCACCCTGGGATGACAATTGCGTCGGCTGTTCTGACCACCGAGAGCGGAGCAAGATCAGTGAGCCCGAATCCAGCCGTCGTCTTGAGTGCCCCCGACTCGCCGGCGCAAACGACGACCTCAAAAGGGCTCTGCTCAAAGAACGCGTCGCCAAAAACGAGGCTCGGGACCGAGAGATGGAACGCGATAACGCGGTCGAATGCGACGACTGCGATTCGGATGCGCTGATCCTCCCATCGCACTTTAAGCACCTCTCTACGACTGGCCCGATGTTATCGGTAGTACCAATTCTGGCCAACATTACGACTGCCTTGGCACGTGCCCTACAGAGGTAGGGCGCTGCGACACGCCCGCTTCCGAGTTCGATAAACCCAAAAAACCAGGGTACTAAGCGGTGGAGGGCAGGAACCGGACAACGATCCGCCCGCGACCGCAACGAGTCGAGGAGACTCGGAACCGTGATAACCCCGATCATCTCGTTCGCAGGAGGAGGACGCGCCACTGGCACACGATCTCCCAGTGGGACGGTGCTTCCTGAACTCGATCGCAGGCGTAGGAGTACCTGCACTTCTAGGCGCTCTTCTGCCCGCGGGGCCTGAGTGCTTCAGATCCCGGCCGATGGAGGACCGCTACGTACACGGGCCGAGAATCCCCGACCGAATTCACCCAGCTGTGAGTCCCGTGTGAGTCCCGGCCTTTTCCGAGCTTGAAAAACCCTATGAAACCGGAAAGAGATTGGTGGAGGCGGCGGGAATCGAACCCGTCGCTCAGAGACAAAAACCTAGTCTTTACGGACACTTACAGAGTCCGAGGCGTGAGTCCCGTGTGAGTCCGTTCTGCGAGGCTCTTCTCATTGAGCCGCTAACGATGTTTGTTTGATGAAGCTCGCCGGAGGCAGTCGCTCGCCAGATTCGGGAAGCCACATCCATAAGACGCATGACATGCCATTACGTGTGTGATTCAAATCCGAGGGCAGTCGGATCCACATTGACAGACTCTCCGGGCCGATCGATCTTCGGAGGGTATCCTGGCTTTCGCGCTGTGCGGGTGCGGTCTCGGATCGCTCGCCGACACGGGTTGCGGAGGACACGGGGCGAAGAAGTCGCCCCACGGCTGGACCGGGCCCCACAAACAAAGGGGTACTCCCAGGGGATGCCATCCGGGCCTCGCTGTAGAAGCGACTGCAACCTGGGATCTGAAAGCCGACAACGGCTTCACCCCCCGCCGGGCGGTCGCGAGATTTCGTTTCCGGGTCCGGGTGGGGTGGCAAAGTGTCGGGCTGCAAGCGGTCTTGGAGGCCCCAGTGTCGCGACGAGCCACATGCAAAAACGTGCCAAGCCGACGTCCCAACTGGGCCGCCTGGCTTTGGCAACCATCCTGGCTTTCGCGCTGTGCGGGTGCGGTCTAGCATCGCTCGCCGACACGGGTTGCGGAGGACACGGGGCGAAGAAGTCGCCCCACGGCTGGACCGGGCCCCACAAACAAAGGGGTACTCCCAGGGGATGAGTCGAACCTGCGAGCGCGGACCCGGGTGAGCCGGCGGGGTCCCAATAGGCAGAACGCGGGCGCAACCGAGCGCCCACCGATCTACAACAGAGTAAGATCGAGAAACTCACTCCTGCGTGCCTGGCGGCACGTGCGAGAGAACGGCCTGAGATCGAAGTCTCGATCCAACCGCCTGGCCGTCGAACGATTCGATCAAGACGCGCACAGGCATGTCGACAGAATCTACCGCCAGCTTCTGGAACGTCGCTTTCGATTTGCACCAGCCAAGGCCATTCGGAAAAAACGGAAAGGCAAGGCTCCTCGGCCTATCGTCGTAGCCCCCCTTGAGAGCAGAATCGTTCAAAGAAGCATTCTCAACGCACTGGTTGAAGAACCAGCGATGCGGGACCACTTCTCCGTACCGTCGAGTTACGGGACAAAGGGGGCACCAGCGGCAATCGAGGAGGCTTACCGGCTCATCATTTCAGGCGAGTTCAGCTTCTTCATTCGGTCAGACATAGTCGGCTTCTTTACTCGGATACCTCGTGCACGTCCGTTGGGTACGATTGCCGAGTCGATCTCTGACCAGGCGTTCCTATCGTTGCTCCGTGAGGCAACCAACTCGGAGTTGGAAAACCTCGAGGCTATTGGAGAAGACGCCGACCTGTTCCCGGACGAGGAATACGGCGTTGCCCAGGGTTGCGCTCTATCATCGCTTCTTGGCGACATCCTGCTTGCCAAATTCGATCACGAGATGAACGCGCGCGGGGTCCGCTGTCTCCGCTACGTCGACGACTTCCTCATCCTTGGTCCAAACGAGAAGTACACGAAGAAAGCATTTGCGAACGCTCAAGTACTTCTGAATGAGTTTGGGCTGCGCGCATATGATCCTTTCACTGATTCCGAGAAGGCAGATTTCGGTCGAGCTCAACATGGCTTCGAGTTTCTGGGCTGCGAGATCCGTCCAGGAATCGTTAGGCCGACAAAGAAGAAGAAGCAGCGGCTCCTCGAAGACCTCGAAGAGCTGTTCGACGACAGTTACGCCGCTATGGCGAACCCGCCCGCGCTTCCTCGATTCGGAGGGGCTCTGGTCCCTACGTTGGCAATCGTCAATCGAAAGCTCCAGGCGTGGGGGAACCAGTATCAGTTTTGCGCGGATCGCGGAGGCTTTGAAGTCCTCGACGAAAAAGTCGACGCAATGCTATCGAAGTACCTTGGGAGGTATTCCGAACGTCGTAAATTGTAGTAGTCGCGATCTAATCTGACAGTCGCCCTGGTTGTGGACCGTCTGTTAGATCCGATCTAAGCGGCGGCTTCGCCGATCTCCTTCTGCTCCCAGATCTTCATGCCGTCGTCGAACGTTTCCATTGGCGTCCGGCCGCAGCACATCTTGCCCTGGTGTGTGCGCTCTTCGTTATAGCGCACGAGCCAGTCGTCGAGATCCCGTTGGAGCTCTTCGAGGTCGCTGTAGAGCTTCTTCCGAAACGTCACCTGATAGAACTCCTGAAGGATCGTCTTGTGGAAGCGCTCACAGATCCCGTTCGTCTGCGGGCTCTTCACCTTCGTCTTCGTGTGATCCACGTCGTTGATCGCGAGGAAGAGCTGATAGGGGTGCTCGTCGAGACGGCCACAGTACTCCGTACCCCGGTCCGTTAAGAGACGAAGCAGTCTCCCACCGCGTTCCTCGAAGAAGGGCAGCACGCGATCGTTCAGGAGGTCCGCCGCCGTGATGGCCGTCTTCGCCGTGTAGAGCTTCGCAAAGGCCACCTTCGAGTAGGTGTCGACGAAGGTCTGCTGGTAGATCCGCCCCACGCCCTTGATCGTTCCCACGTAGAACGTGTCCTGGGAGCCCAGGTAGCCGGGATGTTCCGTCTCGATCTCGCCCGCCGACTCGTCGTCGTGGCGTTTGCGCTCGAGCGCCTGAACCTGGCTGTCGGTCAGCACGAGCCCCTCCTCGGCGACCTTCTTCTCGAGCGCCGCCAAGCGGTGCTTGAAGGTCTGCAGGTCGTGGCGAAGCCACACACCCCGGCCGGAGAGATCGGCATCCCGCGCTTGCGCAGCTCGTTCGCCACGCGGACCTGGCCGAAGGCGGGCTCCTCGACCGCCAGGGCCACGATGGCCTGCTCGATCTCGGGAGCCGTACGGTTGCGGAGGTTCGGCTTGCGCCGCGACTTCTCGATCAGCGCCTCCACGCCGCCTTCTTCCACCGCCTGCTTGTAGCGGTAGAACGTGTCGCGCGAGTAGCCCATCACCTTGCAAGCGCGCGACACGTTGCCGAGCTCCTCTGCCAGGTTCAGGAGGCCGACCTTGTTCTTGATAATCTTCTGTTGTGTACTCATCGGGGGGTGCCCTTTCAGGAGACCGTGGTCTCCGGTTGTGTTGGTCCACAACCAGGGTAACCCCACCTTCTTCGCTCGAAGATGTGTCAGATCAAGTCGGAACTACTGCACGTAAATCCCAAGGGGGCGACAGTGCCGCCGCCGACCGCCGTCGACTCCTGGGCGTACAGCTCTTGTCAGACTGCAACAGCGACCCGATACCCAAGCGACTTGCACGCGGCGCCTAACTCAATTGAGGTGGGTTCGGCCTTCTTGACGTCCTCGTCTTTGGCCAGTGCGTACTTTTCTTCCTTCTTCTCGGGTTTCTTGTCCGGCGGATTCGGGGGAGGGAGTCGTGGACTCCAACCCCGTTCTTCCTTCTTTCGCCCGTTCGGGTGGAAGTCTTCCTTGCCCGAAAGGGGCTGCGGGTTCCACGGGATACAAGCGTCGAACTTACGCACGTGCGTGCGCCTGCGCTTTCAGGTTGCGCGGGCCCGGGCTCTCCTCTTGTTCAGCGAACCCGAGAAACTGCAGTAAGAACTGAACTGTCCGACGTGGCGGCGGGGTCTTCGACTTGGGAACGTCTGACTTGCGCACTGGGAGCACCTGCACTTTCTGGTGCGCGGCGCAGGCGGAGGAGGATCGCTCATCAACCGTTCGTATCTTGAACGAGTGATCGGCACGACTAACATCTCCCCCAACTGTTTCCACGCCGAGGTACCCATCGTGTCCGCCAACACCACCCAAGTTCGATGGGACGAAACAGGGCAGCCCGTCTGCGACTGGCAGTACGAGTTGTCGCACGGCCTTGCGGAGCTTGATTGGCGCGCGTTGGGTGACCGGTTCGTCTCAGAAATACTTCGGAGTGTCGCTGCAAGCACCGGAGCTACCGGTAACAGCAAGAGCGAGCGACGCTTTGACCCTGACAGACGGGGACGTAGGGATCGCCAGATCGCCCTGACACTTTCAGAGTGTTCGCTGACTTCAAGTCTCTACCTGGTAGTTCTGAAGGACAAGCATTTCGCTGCGATGGTGATCGGCGCTGGAACCGAACAAAATGATCAGATCACACCCTGGGCCAAGGCTCTTGCGGAGGCCCTAGACGATCTGACCAAAGACGAAGCCGAACACGACTGGTGGGCGATTCTCGACCGTCAGCAGTACAGAACTCCACGATTCATCTCGCGACCCATGTCAGTTGGCAGCCTCACCCTTCGCTCTTGCCCCTACCTGGTAGAAGAACCGGTCCCCGGAAGCCGAGAAATGATCCTGGCCACAATCAGACGCTGGAACCCGGTGCGGGTAGAGGGGAGTTCCAGGGGATTTACAACTGCTGTGGGAATGACATCGGCAACCAGGGACCTATGCCGGCTGTGCGCACTTTTAACCGTGGCTGACGTGGACGACACTGCTTGGACGCTCCGGCAAAGTCCACGCCCGGCAGGCTGGGAACCACGAGAGTTGGACCGCTCTTCGCTTCGGATCGCCCAAGAGGAATCAGCTTCGCGGGACGAGCTCGCTTTTCCTGACTGGATGTCAGAAGCGTGGGTAGATCTTTCCAAGGACGCCGGACTCGACAGGCTGGTGGATGGCTACTACGAGGGTTGTCTCCTCGAGCGAACACACCCCTCCTACTCACTTGTCGCATTCACTTCTGTCTCAGAGAAGATCGGTGAGCGCTTGTTTGAAACACCCCGGGTAGAGAACTGTGCCAATTGCGAGAAACCGCTGGCGAACTCCCGCGTCCAGTTGCTGGAGAAGGCGTTCGCTCGTGTTATGAGTCGAAAGGAAGCACGTAGACTCAAAGAAGACGTCTACCGGCCTCGCTCGATCACAGCTCATTCGGGGCGAACACTTGGGCTGGAGTCCTATTTTGGCTCAATCAACACCCTCCAAACCGCATCGCCCGTATACGATCTCCATTCCTTTGGCTTCACAGTCTTCCGTGCGAAGGAGGCAGCAAGGAAGCTGCTTACTGGCCTATTGGACCGTACTCTCGAACCACTAGCCGAAAGCCCCACTTAGCTCTGTGTCAATGCCAAACCCTCCGTCCGCACAACCTCCTCGGTAGCTTTGGCAGTCCCCTACTTTGCCTTTCGCCGGCCGAGGTAGGCATCGCGGCGGACATCGGTAAGTTTCCGGGTTCCCGGAGCGCCGCTTCGGGGGCCCCACGGAACGCGTGCACTTGCAGGTTTCGCGGGGCGGGTGGGGATCCTACTGATTCATGCTTGAGCTCTGGGTTTGAGCACGCGTCGACATCGAAACTCTGCCTACCGCTTTGCGATGCCAACGATGTTGTTCCGAACGATGAACTTGTCCGTCTTCTTGACCATCCCGCCGAAACTATTCTTCGCGCCCCATTCGCAGACGACCTCCCAGTGCGATTTGGTGTCCCGGGCCTGACCGCAGCGATAGACGCGGACCGAGTCGGGGTCCGTTACGAGGCGCCTCAGTCCTCGCTTGATGATCGACGGGCCGGGTTGGTACCCGATCTTCTCGATCAACGCGGCACGGCGCTGTTCCTGGGCGGCACGCTCAGCTTCCTCCGCTGCTCGACTAGCCGCTTGTTCTCTCATCTTCTGTTGATAGGCCCCGAAGTCGAAGACTTTCTCCTCGTCGTCCTGGGCAGATGCTCCATAGGGCAGACATGCTAGTCCCAGGGCAAGTACCAGCCCCCTGAATTGGCGCTTCGTCTTGGTTGCGTTCATGTTTCCGTTTCCTTCTTTAATTTTGAATATAACCCCCTCTAATCAACGTGACTTACGGCTTCTCCCGGTGAGGACTTGAGGCATTAGAGCTGAGAAATGAAGCCCTCCCCCGGGTTCGAGTTGATTTCCGGGCTTCTCTGCGTATGATTTGCACAGTGAAATTCAAAAACAGTCGGTGCTACAAGCAGCGTGAATTTTCCGCGGTGGTAATTAGAATCCCCGAATGCCGCGGGGTGGGAGACGTGTGGGAGCCGGAAGGCCGCCGAAGGGGGACGAACCCCTCGAGCCCGTAGATGTATGGGTCAGCCCCAAGACGAAGGCCGCCTACGATGCGGAGGCCTCACGACGGGGTGTGAGCCGGAGCCAGGTCATGCGCGAGGCACTCGAGAAGCTAGAACCCAAGCGAAGGGCAACCCGCAAGAAGCCCGCGCGCTAGGCGCGACCCTGCAGATTATTGTTTCTTGTCCTTGGGAACCTGAAGTCGGTGAAGTGCTGCACGAACCGCTCCGTCTTGAAGACGAGCGTACTTCTCGATCGATCGAGGATCGCGGTGTCCCGCGAGGTGAGCCAATAGCCGGTCATCCGCACCGCGAGCCTTTAGGTGGGTGGCATAGGAGTGCTTCGTGCCTTCGTAGAGGCTCACGTTGGGTACGCCGGCGCGTTTCGCGGCCGCTTTCCACGTCCGCCGAAGTGCCGTCTCGCTCCACCACCCTTGCTTGCGCCCGTCAGGGTTGACGAACAGCGGCCCATCGGGGTCCTCGAGCGTTCGCTCGAGCGGAAGATACTCACCGAACCAGAGATCGAGCGTCAGATCGACCGGGACGACCTTCGCGTTCCTTGATTTGAGGCCCCGCACAACGCCACCGGTCTTCCGATCTTTCGCCGCTCGCGACACACGGATCGAATCCCCCGCAAGATCCCGCACCCGAAGCACACGGGCCTCACTCGGCCGGACCAACCCGTAGGCCATGCACAGGAAGATCCCTCGCTTCGCATCCGGGATTTCGTTCAGGATCTTCTCTTGGATCTCGCTCGAGACGATGGTCGGCTGGTGCTCGTCCGGTTCGGGCCACGGGAAAGTCGGCACCTTGTAGTCGACGCGCACGTCGCGCGCGATCCAATGAAGGAAGGAGGAGAACCCCGCCATCACGTTCTTCACTGTCTTCTGTGAAATCCCGTGCTCGGCGAGCCAGAAGCTCCACTCTTCGAGAGAGGCCGTCGTGATCTCGAAGATCGAGACGTCGCGCCAGTAGGTGAAGTAGGCGCCCTGCTCTCCTTCGAGGCCGGCCCAGCGGCGATACTCGCGGAGGGTGCGCGGTTGGCGCTTCCCGACCTCGACGCGCTTCTCGAACACCTCAATCCACCGGTGGACCAACGGCTCGATCGCCGACGCCCCTCCCGCTTCGGGTGCTAGTTCAGAGAGCACGTCGTCGAGGAGTCGTCCCTGCGCGACCGACACTTCGACGTGAGCCAGGAGGGCCTCCGCCATGTCCCGGCTCTCAAACTTGATGCCGCGGAATGAATGGAGAAAGCGAGGCCCCCACTTCCGCCCGAAGTCGATCCGCCAGGAGCCCTTACGGCTTCCCGGCCTTTCGCGGACTCGGCCCAGCTTTGCCCGCTTTGCGGCCATGTCGGCCCACGTCTTACCGTGCAGTTGGGAGGCCAGCCAAGCGGAATCTGCAGGATCGGGGCGCCTTTTCCCCATTCTTCCCACATCGGACGGACGCGGGTTCGGGTGAACGCGCAAATTCAACGCAACTCGGGGGCAAGAATGTTGCGTCGCGAGAAAGTCCAAAGAAAGGACTTGCTGTGCCCCCGAATGCGAGCGAACAGTGTGTCGCCTTCCGCATAGCCTCGGGCCGCTCGGCTATGTCTTGCGACCACTCGACACCGAGCGGCCCACTTCGTTGCCTTCGCTGACACCAATCGATGCGGACGGGCACTTACTCGGTTGAGCGCTGTGTGCGCGATAGTCCTGCTAGGGCCCATAGGTGGTAACGCAGTCGCCACCGGGCTGTTCGAACCAATCTACGAAGATCGTTGGGACAAAACTGCGGTAACCGGGACCAAACGGGTTCACGGAGCCGCGGGGTGTTCCCGTTCGCTCCATGAATCCGAAACGCAAAAAAGGATTCAACCATGAGCTATGCGAATTTCGAATCGGGCCCCAAGAGAGCTGCCGTCGTAGGCCCGAGCGGCGTCGAGGATCCTCTCCCGCCTTTCAGTACAGCGTTGCAGCGCCATCTAGACTGCGGTCACGACCTGATCACTCTTTACCCATGGAACTCGGCTGATGCACACGGACGGGCATTGGGAAAGGTTCCGCGCGGGCGATGGCGGCAAGTCGACTACACCGATCGCGACATTTTGAAGAACGTCGCCGAGGGTGGAAACACTGGAGTCCGAATCAAAGACGGCTGGGTCGTATTAGACTATGACCCTCGAAATGACCCCGACGGGCTTACACCGGACATGCTCGAGCTCGAATATGGATCGTTCCTCGAATCGCTTCCGGGCGTTCGAACCGGCGGCGGGGGCTGGCATCGATACGCTCGGGTCCCTGAGGGCAGTCGCCTCAGGAGAGAGCATCCCGACTTTCCGGGCCTTGAGATCAAACAAGAAGGCGGCCAAGTCGTAGCCGCCGGGTCACGTCATCCAAACGGGAGGATGTACCAATGGATCGAAGCATCACCCCGTCTCGCTGGCGATCTTAATACCAGGATGCTTCTTGCGTGGCGCCGTCCCAAGAGGAACCAAATAGGGCATGAGGGTCCAATCAGCACGACTCGGGCGAAGGCGTGTCTCGATCAGCTCGACGTCCTTGAGTATCGACTTCACGACGAATGGTTCGAGCTGATGACTGCATTTCATTCTGCGACCGGTGGATGCCTAGAGGGGCGCGGGATCTTCGAATCGTGGAGCACTGCCGATCCTTTGTATTCGAGCCATACCGAGCTGATTCGAGAACGTTGGGATTCGCTCGAAGCGAACAAGGCTGGCGGAATAACAGTCGGCACCCTCTTCCATCATGTCCGCGAGAGAGGCGGCTCAATCCCCGCCCCGGATCCCGAGGAGGTGTTTGATCGAGTTCCGATTGAGAGTCATCAGCCAGAACATGGCAGCGGCGGAATCGTGTGGGCGAAGGGTATCGCGGAACAACGGATTTCTTGGCTGTGGCGTCCTTGGCTGGCTCGCGGAAAAGCAGCGATCCTCGAAGGCAACCCAGGCCTCGGGAAGACGACCATAGCCTTGGACTTGTTCGCGCGGCTGTCTACCGGACGAGCCTTTCCCGGGGAGGAAGAGGCTTCCCACCGACCAACCAAAGTTCTCATCGTAGCCCCGGAAGATACGGTTGAAGATGTCCTCAGGCCCCGCCTTCGCCTCGCCGATGCTGACCTCGGAAGCGTCGGGTTCTACGAATACACGAAGCCGAATGGGATCGAGGTCCCGGTCACCCTCAGCGTGCTAGGCAGAGTGCTAAACGATGCTCGGAAAGCCGGCGTTGGGTTCGTGTACTTCGACTCGATTATGTCCTTCATCGGTGGCAACGCTAACACGCACAACGACGCCGGTGTCCGAGAAGTGCTGCATGAGATTGATTGCGGGGTTCGTAGTATTGGTGCCCAGTTCTTGGCGACGCGGCACCTCCACAAAGGAGAGAAGTCAATCGCGGCCTTCGCGGGCGGCGGTTCCATCGCGTTCACTGCCTTTGCGCGGTCGGTTCTCCTCTGTGCGAAGGATCCGAAGCATTGGGACGATCGCAACCGAGGAGTTCTCGCACATACGAAAGGTAATTTGGGTCCGAGCGCTACAAGCCTTCGCTACAGGATCATCGAGCCCGAACCAAACGTGACCAAGATCGAGTGGCTCGCGACTTGCGACTTGACCGCCGACGAGTTGGTGGCGTACACGCCGGACTCCGAAAAGCGCGGAGAGGCAAGACGCGCCTGCGG
Organism: Myxococcota bacterium; assembly: GCA_965223705.1. Lineage (GTDB taxonomy): Bacteria > Myxococcota_A > UBA9160 > UBA9160 > UBA6930 > UBA6930. Next base: position 3,645,018 of record OZ245015.1, read on the forward strand.
TCAATGGCTGGGGAGGTACTTCTCGGATGGCAAGCGCGAGGTTGCGAGTAACGTGAAGGCTGCAGCGAGGGCTGCCGGACACGAATGGACAAACTCGACATGGGATCGCGCGCGTAAGGATCGTTTTATTGGCTCGGCGGGGCGGGGACAGACCGCGGTGTGGTTCCTCGAAGAACCCCGCCTGGGTTAGCTCCCCCAACTCAGGTCAGCTGCTGCTAGGGAAACGGGGCCTCCGGCCGCATTGGCGTCTCCCGGCTGGCGACCCGCGCTGGTGCTACTAGGGGACCATTCCTTCGACACTTGGGGGAGTTAAAGCAACTCACTTCCCATGAGTTGGGGAATGGCCCGAGCATCACGTTCGGTTTGGCGGCGCCCGGCAAGGGTTGGCTGGAGAGGCAGCGAAGGGCGCCAACACTGCCCGTGTCCGCGCCGACGTCGGCCCGTGTGGGGAAGTTATAGCCGGAGGCGACCGCGCCCTACCGCCAAGGCCGTTCCAGCCTTGCCGCGAAGCAGCAGAAATCTGCTCTTTTACGAAAAATGGATTGAGTTTCTGACGCCCTGGGGTCTGGCCTCGCCGCCCCGTCATTGATCTAGAACTCTGAATGACAGCGGGTCCCTATATACGGAGGACCATCTCGGCCCGCCCGCCTCCCCTCCGAAAAGCAGAGAAAACCTGCTCTTTTGTGTGAACTGTCCGACGTGGCGGCGGGTTCCTCGGCACACGAGCGTCTCACCTGCGTACCGGAAGCGCGGGTACTTTCCGTTCTGAAGAGCGCCTTCCGCCTGACGTCGCCCCTGTCCAGCGGGTGGCAGACAACGCGCAACAGTGCTGGAAATCTTGCTGACACATTTTTACGCCTACGACCACGCAAAACGGTCGAAAGCTCATAAGTCCTCTCGGGGGAAACGGCAACGATTATCTTGGCCCCCGCGGAGGACGCGTGGGGCCGGGCCGGTACCCGAGGTACGCAGCTCGAGAGCTCTTCTTTGATCTTGGGCCCATCCCCATAACATAGGGGCGCGCGCTAGCGGCCGGCGCCAGCAGGGATCTGCTGCGCGCCCGAGAACCTGTTCTTGTCCTGAATGCTCCGACGTGGCAGCAGGTTCCTCGCCTCACAAGCGTCAGACCTGCGCACCGGAAGCGCCCGATATTTTCCGGTGCGCCCGAGGGATGAGGAGCGAAAGGGAGCGCGCCCTTCGCCTAGCGTTTTTGATGTCGGGCGTTCTGAGAGCGGGGGCTCCTGTTCCCTACATTATAGGGAGCGGCTGGTTCAGCCCACCCGCCTCCCCTCAGAAGAAGCGGTGAAAACCTGCTCTTTCTGTGAACTGTCCGACGTGGCGGCGGGTTCCTCGCCACACGAGCGTGGCTTACGCGCCGGAGACACCGGTACTTTCCGGTGCGCCCCAGACCGAGGGTCAGACGGCGAAGCAGAGATTCGCTGCTTTTCCGAAACCGGCCCGGCGGTGTCGCGGAAACAAGCAGCAGAACCCTGCTCCCCGCCTGAATGCTCCGACGTGTCGGCGGCTTACCCGGCGAAGGTCATAGCGCGCGCTACGCGCGCCAAAGACGACGTGGTGCGGTGACTTTGCGGCGCACGTTGTAAATTCTACAACTCGAAAAAGGCGGTTCGTACGTTTCCGAGTGGTTTCTCGCGGATGCCACGCGCTGGGCGACACACGGCATCGGGCTAACTGATGCGGCACAGTTTTTGCTCCGAGCCACGACCGGTGTGCGAGGTGTCGCTCTGCGAGGGATGTGCTCGCAGTAAACACAGCACCCGCTCTGATCGATCGCAGAAAGGAAAGTGGATGGCTGAGAAACACGTCGAGGGGTTCATGAGGGGTCTGCGCAAGCGCAACCCGCACGAAGGCGAGTTTCATCAAGCGGTCGAGGAAGTCGCTCGATCGGTAATGTCGACGTATTTGGATCGAGAGGACTACCACAAGGCGCAGATTCTGGAGCGTCTGACCGAACCTGACCGCATCGTGTCGTTCCGCGTGTCCTGGCAGACAGACGGGGGCGAGATCCGGGCCAACCGCGCATGGCGCGTTCAATTCAATCACGCGTTGGGGCCCTACAAAGGTGGCCTGCGCTTCCACCCGAGTGTAGATCAGAGCGTCCTCAAGTTTTTGGGTTTCGAGCAGATCTTCAAGAACAGCCTGACAGGTCTTCCCATGGGTGGTGCCAAGGGAGGATCGAACTTCAACCCGAAGGGCAAGAGCCGAAACGAAGTGATGCGCTTCTGCCAGTCGCTGATGACCGAGCTCCACCGGCATATCGGGGAGGATACCGATGTACCGGCGGGCGACATCGGTGTCGGGTCGCGCGAGATCAGCTTCCTTTTTGGTCAATATATGCGGCTCGAGAATCGTTGGACGGGCGTTCTCACCGGAAAAGGCTGTGCCTTCGGCGGGAGCGCCGTGCGAAAAGAAGCGACCGGGTACGGTTGTGTCTATTTCCTAGAGGACATGCTGGAAGAGGTGGGCGAGGGGATCGAGGGAAAGCGGATCGCCATCAGCGGAAGTGGCAACGTGGCGCTCTACGCCGCGCAAAAGGCGATGGAGAAGGGGGCTCGTGTCGTGTCGCTGAGTGATTCGAGCGGCTTCGTGCATATCGCTGACGGCCTTAACGAGGAACACTTCGAAGGCGTGCAGCAGCTCAAAGAAGAACGGCAGGGGCGAATTTCAGAAATGGCCGACGCATTCGAGGGCGTGGAGTACGTGGAGGGATGCAAGCCGTGGCGGGTGCCCTGCGATATCGCCATGCCCTGCGCCACGCAGAACGAGCTGGATGCCGAGGACGCCAAAGCCCTCATCGAAGCGGGCGTCGCGGCGATCTGCGAGGGGGCCAACATGCCGACGACGATCGAAGCCACCGAACTCTTCGCCAAGGCGGGCGTGCTCCACGCGCCAGGCAAGGCCTCGAATGCGGGTGGCGTCGCGGTGAGCGGGCTCGAGCTCAGCCAGAACGCGATGCGCCTCAGTTGGTCCCGAGAAGAGGTGGATCAGCGGCTCGTGAAGATCATGGCCGAGATTCACACCCGCTGCGTCGAACACGGGCGCTCGTGAAGATCATGGCCGAGATTCACACCCGCTGCGTCGAACACGGGCGCCAAAACGGACGGGTCAATTACATCGATGGCGCCAACATCGCCGGCTTTCTCAAAGTCGCTGATGCCATGCTCGCGTATGGAGTGGTCTAGAGCACCTAGTTCGTATCTCGACAGTAGTTACTCCCGATCTCTGCGCTGGTTACGTACCGCTGCGTAATGCGATTGCACGTCACCTCGCTGTGTCTCGCGGTGTCAACGCTGGGCCGGAGCAAGTGTTCACAACCGCGGGTGCCGCCCAATCGATCCTTTTGGCTTCAAGGGTTCTGCCCCAACCTGGCGATCTCGCATGGATGGAAAACCCGGGCTGTCCCGTCGCGGGCGCGGCCCTTCGATTCGCCGGGCTACGCACAACGGAAGTTCCTGTAGACCGGGAGGGATTGAACCCGAGCGTTTCGCTCGAACTGCCCAAAGCGAGGCTCGTCTACACAACCACCTCTTACCAATACCCGCTTGGCTTTACGATGTCGATCAAGCGTCGGCTGGATCTACTCGACCGCGCTACCTCCATGCGAGCCTGGATCATCGAGGACGACTACGACGTCGCGTTCCGCTAGCAGGGGCAGCCCTGTGCCCGCGTTCTGCCCCGAGGCGGGCATCCAGGGAGTGCACTCGACCGAGCGTTATTGATCTCGGCCCCTCGTATATAGGGAGTCCCAGCTGCCTACCAAGCAGAGATTCGCTGCTTTTTCGAAACCGGCCCGGCGATGTCGCGAGAACCAGCAGCAAAACCCTGCTCTTCGCCTGAATCATCTGACGTGTCGGCGGCTTACCCGGCGAAGGTGCGTCTCAGTCGCGCACCAGAAGCGCCTGCACTTATTAGGCGCGGGGCTACAGGGCTGTTCGCATCACTCCAGCGGATGAAATCGAAGGCCAGGTCGATCCCACCGCCGAGATGATCCCGCGTGGCGATCCGGCCTCTCCCGCGAAGGGCGCGCGCTCCGAACAACGCGTCGTTGACCCGCGCTACCCAGGATTCGGCCGAGTCATCGTCGCTCGTCACCTCCGCGGGCAGGGCCTGGGGCGCGGCGATCAACGACAAAAAGATGACCAACACGGGCAGTCGTAGCATAGATATGCCTCCTCAACGTAAACCTGAAGACGAACCCGGTCGTCAGCCGGCGAACTCTCAGACAGACCTTCCCTTCGGTGGAACGAAGAGCTCGGGCTACGGATGCGCGCTCCGCTAGTTAGGAAGGATGATCTCCACGCGCCGGTTTTGCTGTCGACCCGCCGGCGTGTCGTTGGACGCAACGGGAGCGCTTTCGCCCCAGCCGCGCGTGGTCACCCGGTCGGGCTGCACCCCGCGGCGCACGAGATAGTTGGCTACCGCGTCGGCGCGCCGACGGGAAAGCGATCGGTTGTAGGCCCCGCTTCCGAGCCCGTCCGTGTGTCCTTCGACGAGCACGCGTTGCTCCGGCCGCTCGGCGAGGACATGGGCCACGCGATCGAGAACCCGCTGCCCACCAGGCTTGAGTGCGGCTTCGTCGAGGGGGAAGAGAATGTCGCTCAGGGTGAGGACCAGACCGCGATCGGTTTTCTGGCTCCGCAACGCCTCGAGTTCACCCTCGAGCTCCACGAGACGCTGCTCGGCCGTCAGCGCTCGTACTCGCTCGGACTCCACCTCTCGGGACCTCGCGTCGAGCCGTATGCGGTCCCTCCGATCTCCCAACATCCCCAGCGAAGCCCGCAACATCGAGCGATCGGCGGCGGCGCGTGCGACTTCGAGCTTGCGATCGACGAGGTATGCCAGATGCTCGAGTTCCTTTTCGGACGCGCCGGCCCGCTCCGCCCGCTCGAGGCGATCGAGCGCACGTTTCGCCTCGTAGACCGCGACCTCTGCGTGCTCTTCCGTCTTCGGGTCGTTCTCGGTCGCGGCTACGCGCTGACGGGCATCGACCACGATGGGGTTCGGACCGGAGGCGCAACCGGCCGCTAGGGTCAGGATCGCCACCGCGGCGATGGCGATTCTATTGGGGCGAATCATGAGTGATCTCTCCTTCGAGGGCTCGCACCGTCTCTTCGAGCTCGGTCACCGCCTCTCGCATGTGTTCCCGCTCGGCCTCCGCAGACGCCAATTCCGCATCAGCCCGCGCCTTCTCAGCGTGGCGCCGGGCCTCGTCATAGCGTTCATCTCGAGCCGCCTGTTTGGCGCGCTGGAGGTGGTCTTCCGCTTTGCGCAGCGGTAGCGGCGCCGCGTCTGCCGCGCCGTCCTGCCGCGCCGTGCGAATCTGCGCCTCGGCACGAGCCAAGGCCTCGTCCGGCGGAGGCGTCGATGCGCAGGCGCCGAGAAACATGACCACTACACTGGCGATCACGGGTGTCCACAACTTCCACGAACCATTCGGTCTCATAATCTCTCCTCTGAGAAGACCTCGCGGGCGCGCACGATGAAGCGCTGAGGCGCGCGTCCCACCCAGTAGAACGGATGACAAGTCACAAGGGTCAGCGTCGGAGATTCCGTCGGTTCGAGAACTTGAACAGCCTCGGGGTCGACGACGATCGTACGTTCGACGGCAAAGGTCCGGATCCGACCGGCGGTTTCGATGGTGAAGCGATCTCCCTCGCGAACGTGGCGTAGCGCTCGAAAGAAGCCGTCCCGGTGACCGGCGATTCCGATGTTCCCGGTCGAGGAAGTGAGGGGTGCCGTTCCCTCGATGCGACCCACGCCTCGGTTCAGGGACCACTCCCCGGTCCCCTCGAGGATGAGCGCGTCGATTCGCCCGTCAGCGCTCCGTAGGATGCCACCTCGGGGCGACGCGTCGCTGCGGTCGAGGGAACGGCGAAAGCGATCGATGCGACTGGGAGACCACTCGCTCATGTCTGTTGCGTCCGGGGGGTCGGTCCTTCGAACCGTGGGGTTCGGGACGGAGTCGATCGAATCTGCCCACGCCGGCTGCGGGGCACGAAACACCGCCTCGAGTCGAGACCGCTCCGCGAAGCCGACGAGTCGCGGAACGCCGTATCCGAACAATGCGAGCAAGGATGCAGCGGCTGCCACAAGCCAAGCAGCTCGCTCGATAGACGCGACTAGAGACCCGACGCCGGAACGCATGGCCGGAAGCACTGCAGTTCTCGTGCCCGCCCACGGCGGCACGCAATTTGCGTTTGCCCCTCTCAAAACGCTGCGGCTGCCTCGCCGGTGGTCGCCGCGCAATGGAGGTCGCTTTGAAATTTGTAGCTTTTGCAAGCCTGTTGGCATTCCTGACAAGCGCCCAGGCTTTCGGGCAGGCAGTGCCGAGTTCGCGCACCTTGGTGGGCGAGGTCAGCAAGATCGATCACGGTACCCGCGAGGTACATCTATTGACCGAGGCGGGCGAGCTCGAAGTGGACTACGCCATCGTCACCCGCTTCGCGGAAGAGAACAAGGGGCTTATCGGCCGCGATTCCCTCGAGGTCGGGGACGCCGTGCGCGTCATCTTTTTGAACGAGCCCGACGCGGTGAACTCCACCGTCCAGTTCGTCAAGGTACTCGGCAAGGACGATCCCGCGTATCGCGACTTCGTTTCGAAGAAAGATACGATCGATCGCTCGGAGGTGATCTCCGTTGCCATCACACGAATTGCCCCGCGCAACACGCCTCCGCCGCGGGATCTCGCCCGGAACAGCGATCCCATCAGCAAACATCGGACGACGAGCGAACGCCGCCGTTCGGAGCAGCAAGGGACGGCTGCGCGCCTTCCCGACACCGCAAGCGTTCTCCCGCTGCTCGTAAGCGTCGCCTTCGGTTCCGCAGCGGTCGCCGGATCACTTCGCATCGCGCGAAAGCGACGTTAGCCGGATGGCTGGAACGATTCACGAGCCTCGCGAGCGACTCCGCGAGGAAACGATTGAGATGCATCGCGCGATCGCTTCGCTGATCGAGGAACTCGAAGCGGTCGACTGGTACGCACAACGGGTGGACGCGAGCGAGGACGCCGAGCTCGCTCGCATCCTCGCCCACAACCGAGACGAAGAAAAGGAGCATGCTTGTATGACCCTCGAGTGGATTCGCCGCCGAGATCCGACATTCGACGGGTTTCTGAAGAAGTTTCTCTGGAGCGAGGAGTCAATCGTCGGTGCAGAGCACGCGGATAGAGCGCCTGCCGAGGGGGATCTCGGCATTGGCGCGCTGGATCGGAGATAGTCATGGCACTTCACCGCGATCTGGCGCCGATCTCCGACAAGGCGTGGAAAGAGATCGATGAAGAGGCCCGCAGGGTGCTGGAGCTCCATCTAGCGGCTCGTCGGATGATGGATTTCGAGGGTCCACTCGGCTGGGAGTTCTCCTCGGTGGATCTCGGTCGATCCGAGCCGTTGGAAGGTGGGCCGGAAGACGCCGCACGGCTGCGTCGGCGGCGGGTGCGCTCGCTGGTGGAGCTGCGGGTCAGTTTTTCCCTTGAACGCAACGAGATCGAGCGGATCGACCGCGGAGCCGGCGACCCCGATCTCCGCCCTTTGACCGAAGCAGCCAAACGCTTTGCGGCCGCCGAAGACGTGGCGCTTTTCGAGGGCTACGCCGACGCGGACGTTCCCGGCCTCGTCACCGACGCCGGTTGTTCCGGAGTAGCGCTCCCCGATTCGGGGGAGGGATTACCGGCCGCCGTCGTCGAAGGGCTCGAACAACTTCGCAGTGAGGGCGTCTCGGGCCCCTACGCGTTGGCTCTCTCGCCCGCGCACTACGGCGAACTCGCCCGCGCAACGGTCGACGGGGGCCAGCCCGTGCTCGATCACACCGAGCGCCTTCTCGAGGGTCCGGTCCTTTGGGCACCCCACCTGCTCGGCGGGCTGATCGTGAGCCGTCGCGGGGGCGATCTGCGTTTCGTTTGTGGCCGAGATGCGTCGATCGGCTACGAAGCCCACGACAGCTCGGAAGTTCGGCTCTATCTCGAAGAGAGCTTCACCGCCGTGCTCGATGGACCTGAGGTGCTCTGTCCGCTGTTGCCTTCAGTTCCCGACACGGACGCGTAGCGGCTGCGGCTTCAGGCCGCCCGAATGAGCGCGGCGAGCTGACGAACCGACACCGGTTTCTCGAGGATCGCCGTGACGTCGAGCGCGAGCGCAGCCGCTTGGACGTTCGGCTCCAAAGCGCCCGTCACCAGGATGACTGGGAGGTAGGAGTGGCTCTGCCGGAGATGGGCTAGAAGATCGACGCCGTTGGGTCCCGGGCCGAGATCGATGTCGGAAATCACGGCGCCATGAACCAGGGTTCTCGTCGCCTCTACAGCGTCGGAGTAGTTCTGGATCTCTTCGACCTCGAACCCGCGCTTCCGGAAACCATAAGCCAGTGCAGCTAGGAAATCGGGGTCATCATCCACGATTAAGAGTTTCAGTGAATCTCTCCGTCCGGCGTTTTGGTCGAAGTTTGCAAGTGCTATGCCGGGCCGCGCGCCTGACCCTCGGTTGTTCTCGCTCTAACCCTCGCACACGTCAGCCGGGTTCGTCTTGGATTCATTTTCCTTTCCCTCTGCTTCGGCTTCTCCTTTTTTCTCGAGAGGGACGGACTCTTTCTCGTGTAGGCCGACCGATCGCGCTGCACCGACTACGCACGCGATGGGAAGCTCGGACAGGATCATCTCGAGAGGACCTCCGAAAGGGCCGACCACTTTCATGCCCTCGAGTCCCATTCGAAAAAACACCAGCGAACTGTCTTTCGAATACTCGATCAGGTTCGCGGAATCAGCGTCGGGAACCATGACAATCGAGGCGTCGATACGCGCCTCATCGAGGACGACTTGGAGGCTTCGCTGGGTTTTTTCATCCTGATCCGGTGAGCACGGAGCCAGTACGCGAATCGTCGCATCCTCCCAATTCTCTGATCGGGTCATTAGATACGCGAGGAGCAGAGACAAACGGCAGGACGAATCCTCCCACCACCACACATCGATCCTGCGTTCTTCGGACGCAAGCGATTCGACGGCTCGGAACTCACGTCCAGTCACATCGAAGATCAACACATGACAGCCGAGTCGCAGTACTGAACGCAGTTGACGTCCGTAGCGAAGCGGATTCGCACCTTCCGCATCCCTCGGTAAGTGCTCCCACCAGTCGAGGAGCACCGTGTTCGCGCGCACGGGGCCAATTCCCCAGGTCTGCAGGAGCGTGCTCACCGCCACTCGGAGATCGGGCGCCGCCAAGGTGAGCGGAAACGCATCGAGGCCCTGCGACTCGATCTCTTCTCGGAGTTCGCCGGCCAAAGCCTCGCACGCTTCTCGACTGGTTTCGAAATCGCCCTCGCCGCGGACGACGCCGACGCTTGTCGCGAGCCCCGATGTCCCGGATAGAGCGACACCAAAACGAGTCAATAGATCGCGACGCTCCGCATTCTCTCCAAAGATCAGGATGTTCGGTTGCCAACCCCAATCGTGGTTCGGCAAGCGGTCAATCTCTCGAACGGTTTGCTTCAGTTTTCTGAAGTTGTGTGCCGGACGGCTGTCCACCCAGCCCACGGGAAGATCCCGAGACCGCAGATAGAAGTAGAGGGTTGTCATCACAACGATCGCGCTCGCTCCCGCCCAGGGGTCGATGGCCAACATCGAGATTGCACAGAGCGCAGCACCCAGCAGGGACAGCCGTTTGTCAAAAAAGCGAAAGCGCGGTCGGAAAGCCGGGCTCGCGCCGTGAGCCTCGAAGTAGGTGGCGTAGTTCAACAGCCCATAGGAGATCAGGAAGAACATCGAAATCAGGCTCGCCACCGCGTTCAGGTTGCCCGCCGCGAGGACGGCCAAAGCAATGAGGGCCGCCAGCAACACCGCTCTTCGTGGATTGTCCCTGCCTTCTGTGCCCGCGGCGAAGGGTCTCAGCAGGGGGAAAATCTGGTCTCGCGCCATCGCTTGGAGAATGCGCGGCGCTCCGAGGGCGGACGCGAGGGCAGAGGAGAGCGTCGCTGCGATGACCCCGGCGTCGAACAGTACCGGAACGAAAGAGAAGTCCCGGAAGGCCTGGTAGTCGGCTGCGAGCTCGGCGGCGGGCGCTCCGGCTGCAAACAGGAGCGCGGCTGCCGTATAGACGAGGAGTGACACAGAGACCGCTGCGAAAGTGCCGCTCGGAAGACTCCGGCTCGGATCTTCCAGGTCTCCGGACATACTGACGCCCTGCGTGAAACCGGTCACCGCGGGAAAAAAGATGGCAAAGAGCGCCCAGAAGCTGACGCTCGCTTCTGGTGGCGCCCAATTGTTCGACAAGAGCTCGACCTCCGCTCGTCCAGCGGCCCCGATGAAGAACGACAGAAGTGCCGCACCCATCACGAACATGATCAAGAATTGAAAACGGGTCGCGAGGTCCGCCCCGACATACGCGATCACCAACAGGAACACCGCCGCGCCCGCCGCGATGTGCCTGGAGCTGGCATTCGGGGCAAGCTCGCCGAACATTGGCGCTAGAGCCTCGCCGAAGCCAAAGCAGTAGAACGCGATCGATACCGATTGGGCGAGGAAGAGAACGACCCCGAGTGCGCCTCCGAACTCGGGGCCGAGGCTGCGCGAGATCAAGAAGTAGTCGCCGCCACCCCTTACGCGCCGGTTGGTCGCGATCGCGGCCAGGGACAAGCTCGTCAGAACTGAGACTGCGTGCGCGAGGAAAATCAGAAGCAGAGCGCGGCTGAGCCCTGCGCTCCCTACGACCCAGCCATGGCGCAAGAACAGGATGATGCCGAGGATCGTAAGAACGCTCGGGGTAAAGACCCCGCCGAACGTGCCGAGTCCCCCTCCCTCCCTTTGGTTGCGCGCCCCTGAACCAGACATAGGGTTCCCCTATCCGGCACGCCGCGCGCCGAAATCGCCGATCGTTCGCTGCAAGTCGTGGGCCGAAGGCGATTTCGGTAGAGGGGTTACCTCGATGGACCAACGCTCGTCGTTCTTACGAAAGAGCTGTAAGCGGTACACATCTTCGTAGATTTTCCTCTCCCTCACGCGCCTTCATCGGGCATGCGAATTGCTTAGTGCTCTCTCATCTATCCAGGAAGAGGAGCACGGGATGCCTGAAATCGTTGAAAAAGCGTCGATCGCCGAGTTGAGGAGGAGACCGGAAATCAGCTGGGGAGCCGTGTTCGGCGGCTTCTTTTTTGTCATCGCGATGGGCTGGTTGTTGGTCCTTTTGGGCTCCGCTCTGGGAGCATCGATTCTCGATGCCACAGACGCGGGCGCGATGGGTTCCGGGCTCGGCCTGGGAGCCATCTTGTGGACGTTGGTGAGCGCCCTGGTCTCCTACTTTCTCGGTGCCTTGTTGACGGCGCGCTTGGCCGCTCGTCCGGAGGCGTGGGCGGGAATGCTCCACGGCGTGACACTCTGGAGCTTCGCGAGTGTCGCTCTGCTCGTTCTCGGCTTCTTTGGAGTTGGGGGCGCACTGGAAACGGGTCAGGCGGTGATTCGGGGCACTGCTTCGGCGACAGCCTCCATCGCGTCGACCGCGGTCGATGGAGCCCAGAGTCTCCGCGATGCAGCGGCTGCCGCCTCCGACTCCGAACTCGTGAACGAAGTGCAGGCGCGACTGAAGCGATGGGCGAGCCGGTCCGTCGCGTCGCTGGACGCGCCCGGGGGTGCCCAGGTGTCCGCTTCCGAGGTGCGGCAAGCCGCGCGAGAGATCGACCGCGACACCTTGAATGATGCTGCGATCGCCCTCGTCAAGGGGAATCCGAACGGCGCGAAGGAGATTATCGCGCGAGATACCACGCTTTCGGAGGGCGAAGTCAGCGCGCTGGTCGAAGGTCTTTCTTCCCAGGTCGCGGCGATGAGCGAGCAGCTGCGAGACGAGACCCGAGTTGTGGAACGTGCGCGACAGGAGATCGACCGGCAGGTGACGGCGTTCTACAACAGCGCCAGTCGCACCGCCGGCCCGAGTGTCTCTTCCACGGAACTGAGAACGGCCGTGTCGGAACTCGACCGCGAAACCCTACGAGAAGCAGCCTTCGAGTTGGTAGCGGGCCGTCCCGAAAGCGCCAAGAACGTGCTCGCGGCGAATACCTCGCTCGACGAAGCGCAGATCGAGGCCGTGGTCGATGGCGTCGATCAAGAAGTGGAAGAGCGCATCCAAGAGTTCCGAGGTGAAGCCGAGCGCGTCATGGAGACCGCATCGGACTACGGACAGGCGGTGCTTTGGACCGCTTTCATCGCCGGAGCACTCGGACTGTGCGCCGCGATTTTTGGTGGGATGCTCGGCGCAGGCAGCGTTGAGCGCCTCTACGCCGTCAACGTTTCCCGCGAAGTGCGATAGGAGCTGCTTGTGCCTTACGGAATACTCGGCCTTGTACTGGTGATCATGATCGTCGCGGCGTTGCTCGGCAACGTCGCCATCGGTGGCGTGGGCGGCTTAGTCCTCCTCATCCTGCTGGTGCTATTGCTCACAGGACGAATTTAGGACGGGGTACAGGGAGGTCGAGATGACAGAACAACGCCCGCAATGCCTTCACGCGCCCTGCACCTGCACCGCGGAAAGGGGTCGTCCGTATTGCAGCGACCACTGCGAGAAAGAACACCGCGACGGCAGGCTCCAGGACGGTCCTTGCCACTGCGGCAACCCGAGCTGCGAAAAATAGGCGGGCGGGAGGGCTCGACCCTTCGCGATGTCTGCGAAGCGCGGCGACGGCCATCTTGAGGTGTCCTCGATGGGCTTCGGCACATTGTTTGCTGTCAATGTGTATCAAGGAGGTCGACATGGACCTAATTCGTATACTGATTTCGATTCTGCTCCCGCCGCTCGGCGCGTTCCTACAGGTCGGACTGACGGGACAATTCTGGCTCAACCTGTTGCTGACGATCCTGGGCTATCTCCCCGGTGTCATCCACGCCGTCTGGTTGGTATTGGCCCGAGGACCGGCGCGGGTAGCCTGATGAACGGACATCAGCGCGGGACGAAGATTTCGATCTGGGCCGCGGCTGCGATTCTTGCGGCCGTGGGTTGTGGAAACGGTCATGCGCTCGATGGCGGTTCTGACCCTCGTGATTCACAGCTGGCGGAGCGCGTACGGGGCGAACTTCGAGAGCAACAGGTGACGCAGGATATCGCGGTCCGCGTCGAAAACGGGCGCGTCACACTAAGTGGGCAGGTCCCGAGCATTGAGGATCGAGATCGCGTGGAGCTGTTGATTTCGAAGATCGCAGGCGTTCGGGAGATCGACAACGATCTCAGCGCGAGTGGTGCCGTCGCGCGTGACGCGACGGCACCACCAGTGAGCACCGACCCTTCTGCAGATTGAGAAGGCGGAGCTAGTTCGCTCGTTCGCGGACCGCCTCCGCTGCTTCTTCTGCCTCGTCTTCACCGGGCATTTCGAGATCGATATCGGGGTACGGAACCTCGACTGTCTTCCGCTCGACCTCGATATCCGGCGTTTCCACCTCGTACTCGGGCAGTTTCCCCGCGCTGACGTCGACATCAACGTCTGGCATCCGGCCTTCCTGCGTTTGCTGGATCTCGTACTCGGGAAGTTGTCCCGCGCTGACGTCGACATCGACGTCCGGGAGGGCCCCTTCGCGGGTCTGCTCCACGCGACAAGCCGCGAGGGACAGGCTTGCAGCCGCGACACCCCCGATGGCGAGTAAGGCCCAGGGGCGCTCCGTGAGACGGTTCATGACAAACTCCGCGACCACTCATCGACCTCGCGCTCCGCCTGGTCTCGCGCGACTCCTTTGCGCTCTTGGACTTTTCCAATGAGCTCTTCCCGTTTGCCCGCGATCACGTCGCAGTCGTCGTCGGTGAGCTCGCCCCACTTCTGTTGGGCCTTGCCCTTCCATTGCTTCCAGTTTCCTTCGATTCGATCCCAATTCATATTTTTCCTTTCATCTCTAGGCGGGTGGCCGACCGCGTATGGCGTTGGCGGCAAACGAAACGACCAGCAGAACGAGGAACACAAAGAAGAGAATCTTCGCAATCCCCGTCGCGGCCCCCGCGATTCCGCCGAAACCCAGCGCTCCCGCGATCAAAGCCAAAATCAAGAACGTGATTGCCCATCCAAGCATGTCGGACACCTCCTGTGAACTCGTTCTGCAACGCCCGTGCCAGCCCATCGCAGACGTCCCACGAGATCGGATTGCACGCTTGTATGGATTACACGGTCCCTTGTAGATCTAGGGATGCGGATCGAGCAGCACGCTGAGGGACTGCTAACGCAGCCCGTCTACCACCTCTCTGAGTTCACGGAGCTTGCGCCCCGTGGGCTCTCCTCTTACCCGAACCGCTGTCCGCCCTTCAGGGTCGAAAACAAAGACGAAGGCATCTTCGCCCGAGATCGGAATCGAGAGAGATCTTTCGAGCACGGGTTCCGTCAAGAGCCAGGTGTGGTCGTGGCATGAGTCCGGAATCGAACCCTTGGCGAGGTCGATCGCGTCCTCCCCCGTCATGACGAACGGGAGGTGGATTGCCAGCACGTCGCGGACGCGTAGTTCTTTCGCGTTGATGTCGGATCGTAGAGCGGATACCCACATCCGAGAGTGGTCCGTCGCTCCCCGAGTGTTGACCCGTCGGCCGGTCAGTGCGGTAGCTGTGAAACCCGCGAACACCCTCGCCGCTGATGACTCTCGTGTGGCCGCAACAACGGTTGTGGCCGCGCATATCGTTGCGGCATATGTGCTTTTGCGGAACATCATCTTACAGAGCCACGCAGTTATAAGCTGGGTTCGTCGAGCACCAAGCGATCTTTGACCGAGACGGCGCCACCATCGTAAGCGTTTTCGATCGCCCAGCCTCTCTCGAGGCTCGACATGACAGTCCCTCTCAAGGTCGCGACCCCGTCCTCGACGGTCACATCAATGCGATCGCTATCGACGAAAGGCGACCAGAACAATTCGCTCTCGATCGAAAGCCGGAGATCGCGGTCCGAGCTGCTGGCTTTTGCCGGCTCCTTTTCGCCAATATCGCGCTCGTAGGGATCCCAGTCGTATATCCAAGGGTGGCGAACGCCGGCCCAGGGTGAGCGGGATTCGATCCAGTTCTGCAGGTCGCTCACGCCCTCGACGCGAGCGGCTACGTCCTCCGCTTGCAAGCGCTCGAAGTGGCTGTCGACCTCGCCGTGGAGTCGAACGGAACCGTCGTCGACGACGACGACCCGGACGTCCTGCAGCGAGAGCACGGAGTCGCGTAAGAGCGCATCTTGAACCGCCTTCTGGAGGTCGGAATCTGCGATTGTCGAACCCTTTCGTACGCGCAGCAGGTTCTTCACGGAGAGCACACCGCGCATGTTCGCGGCGGTTTGGGACGCGGAGCGGCGCGCCTTCAGGTTGTCGACCACGCCGCGCAGGGTGACATCGCCGTTGTGGCTGTGGACCTGAATGCGGAAGGGCTCGACCCGCGGGTCGAGCCGCAGTGCGCTCGAAACGGTTTCGGTGATCTCATGATCTTCTGGCTGCGCAAAAGGTTTCGCGTCAGTCTTCGGAGGAAGCACACGAATTTCGATGCCGTCGCTGTCCACCCTCTTCACGCCGGGGACCCACGTGAGGCCTTCGATGAGATCGCGGTGGTAAACGCTGTAGGTGTTTCCGGAAAGGCGCACCGCTCCGTCTTCCACGGTCGCGACGATCGTTGAACGTCCCAGTCGCGCGTCGCGCAACAGCCGTTTCGTGATTCCGTCTCGTATTTCAGCATCGGATCGATCGACGCTCGATACCACGATCGAGTTCTCGACCCCGCGTACACCCCGCACCTGGGAAACGACAGTCTCGGCGAGCTGACGCTTCGCGTAAGAATCGACGTTCGCCTTGAGCGTCACGATACCGTCGGCGACCGTCGGGGCCACGGAAAGCCTTCGAGTCGCCGAGTCCGAGCGAAGTGCGGACTCCACGGCAGCGACGATCTCCGCATCCTCGGATTCCGCGGCCCGGACCGTCAGATTGTCCACGACGCCTTGAACTCCGCGTGTCGTTCGAGCGATCCGGAGGGCCCGGTTCTCCGCGAGGTAGTTCCCGAGTTCGCCTTCGAGCAATACGATGCCGCCCTCGCAGGTCACATCGATGGGATCCAACGATACGCCCGCGGCGCGGACGATCGTCGACTCGATCGCCCGGACGATGGCGTCGTCGTCGATCGGCGCTTCCACCGCCTCCGCGGGTGTGAGCGCGAGAGCCAGCAGCCCGGCGAGAATGGAGCCTTGTTTCATCGTTGCTTCTCTCCTCACGTGATTCTTGGGCGGCTCCGCCGGCCGCGGTAGACCAGGACTGCCGCGGCAACGAAGGAGCCCCCCGAGAGCCAGTGGGCGAGCTCGGCCGGAATCCCAAAAGCTCGAGCCAGCGAACTCACTTGCGCGACGGCCCCCAAGACGAAGAATGCGACAGCCCAGCCGATCAACCTGACTCCTTCAAACGTTATCGCTGCAAGAGGGATGCCCAGGCCGCCGGCGACCTGGCACGACGAATGCAGTTCGAGTGCCCGGGAGGACACAGCGAACCTTCCGGACGTCGCGAGGTAGAACGCGTTCTCGAGGAGCTGCGGGAGAAAGAAAATCGCTGACTGGCACCTGCCTTGCACTGAAAAGGTTCCGTCACACAAACCCGAGGAGCACATCGTGGGCCAGGAAGAAAAACACCAGAAAGAAAAGAATCAGGGCGAGGGCAATCGCGAAGCCGACCGTCGTTATCGCAACGCTGCAAGCGACCACGCCGAGAGCGGAAAAGTCGAGGAAGCGGCTCGCCGCGCCGCCGAGGAGCTCGAGGATTCCTCACAGGAGCGCGCGTTGGACTGACCTCGGCTTGGCTGAGCGTGGCAAGCTTTACACGAACCTTTGCAAATGTTGGAGAACGGGAGAGCGTTCGCAGCGGGAGGAGCCAACTTGTCCGAACACGTATACAAAGTCGTTGAACTCACGGGATCTTCGTCGATCGGAGCCGACGACGCGGTAAAAAATGCCATCGAACGAGCGCGTCGAACGCTCCACAACCTTCGCTGGTTCCAGGTCACCGAAACCCGCGGACATATCGAGGACGGCGCGATCTCGCACTGGCAGGTCACCTTGAAGGTCGGCTTTACCCTCGACGAAGACGCGAAGAACCTGTAGCGCTTCGCCTTGGCACGTGGCTTGCTCAGTAACGAGCGCCATGAAGATTCTCTACACAACTGGATTGTTTCCGAACGAGGAATCAGCTGGGGAAGCCGTACGCGCCCTTGTCGAAGAGGGCTTTGCCCCCGCCGACATCTCCGTGGTCACCGCCGACCAGGCTGGTGCCCATGCCGTTGAGCTCGAGCATAAGACGGGAGCGATTGTCGGTGGCAAAGCGGGCGGCGCCCTGGGAGCGGCGTTGGGTGCTGCAGGCGCAACCCTGGTCGCTGTGGGCGCCGTGGCCGCTCCCGGTATCGGTCTGCTCGCGTCGGGCCCGCTCGTCGCGGCGCTCCAAGGGGCAGCTACGGGGGCGGCCGGCGGCGGACTCATTGGTGCGTTGGCGGGTCTCGCGTTTTGGGAAGAGGACGTGACGATCCCCGACCGACTCAAAGAGGGCGTCATCCTCGTCGGCGTTCCCGCATCCGAACAACGCAGCGAAGCCGCGGAGCGTCACCTCCGCCAGTGCGGCGCAGAGCGCGTCTACCGCGGAAAGCCAGCAACGGGTTAGACGGAGATCCCATGACCGACTTCAAGTCACTGATGATTCCCCACGATTTCTCTCCGCACGCTCGCGCCGCGCTGGAGATTGGTACGCAACTGGCACAGAAGCTCGACGGCAATATCTCCCTCGTTCACATCATCCAGCCGCCGGCTTATGCGTACGGGTATCCGGCGCCCGCTGGCACCGGTACGGCAGTCGCGCTTCCGAACCTGTTAGAACTTCAAGAACAAGCGAGAAAGTCTCTCGGAGAGATCGCTGAAGAAATGGCCCCCCCTGCGAGGGTCGAGGTGGTTGAGGGGAACAACATCTCCGAGGCCCTGTGTCAGGCGGCGGACCGGCTGAAGGCCGACCTCATCATTATGGGGACGCACGGTCGGACCGGGCTCGCGCACGCTTTCATAGGCAGCGTAGCGGAGCGCACCCTGCGCTCCGCCCCCTGCCCGGTGCTGACGGTGCGCGGCGAGGAGAGCGATCGCTAGGGAGCGCAATCGGAATACGGGTTCTCGCGGCTAGACGTCCACGAGAACATCAGCTCGAAACTGTTTTCGGTACAGATCCAATACCATGTGTTGCGCTACGAGCGCTGCCTGCTCCTCGTCTCCGAGGACATCGAGCGCCCCTCGAAAGAAGCTCGGGAAATTACGTTGGAGAGTGGTTCGGTAGTCCACGGCGGTTAGCTCCTTCGCGCCGCTTAACAGCAAGCGTTGTGCCATCGCCGATGCCGCGACTCGATCCTGCAATTCCTCGTATGGCGGTTGCAATCCTTACAGTCGGTGCCTCGTAGTCGTCCCGATATCGCCGAGAACGACGTGGCATAGATGCTGCACCAGGACGCGCCCTACCGACGAGGAAGGACACACCATGAGTGACGGAACCAAGTGGACTACAACCGATGCGGGGATTCCCGTCCCCAGTGACGAGCACTCACTGACAGTAGGCCCTGACGGGCCCCTCCTCCTACACGATCACTACCTGATCGAGCAGATGGCAAACTTTAACCGCGAACGAATCCCCGAGCGGCAACCGCACGCGAAAGGCAGCGGCGCATTCGGGCATTTCGAGGTGACCGAGGATCTGAGCCAATACACGAAAGCGGACGTGTTTCAGCCGGGAACGAGGACTGACGTTGTTCTTCGCTTTTCGACCGTCGCTGGAGAGCGTGGAAGCCCCGATACGTGGCGGGATCCTCGCGGTTTCGCCGTCAAGTTCTACACTCGAGAAGGAAACTTCGATCTCGTCGGGAACAACACGCCCGTGTTTTTCCTGCGCGACCCGATGAAGTTTCAACACTTCATCCGCTCACAGAAACGCCGCGCAGATAACAACCTGCGCGATCACGACATGCAGTGGGATTTCTGGACGCTCTCTCCCGAATCAGCCCATCAAGTCACTTGGTTGATGGGCGATCGAGGAATCCCGAAGAGCTGGCGTCACATGAACGGCTACTCGAGCCACACCTACATGTGGGTCAACAGCGCCTCCGAAAAGTTCTGGGTGAAGTATCACTTCAAGACCGATCAGGGCATCGAGTTCCTCACCCAGGAGGAAGCCGATCGCCTCGCGGGTGCGGACGGCGATTACCACACCCGTGATCTCTTCGAAGCGATCGCGAGCGGCGACCATCCGAGTTGGACCCTGAAGATGCAGATCATGCCCTTTGACGAGGCGGAAACCTATCGCTTCAATCCCTTCGACCTCACCAAGGTGTGGCCCCATGAGGACTACCCGCTCCACGAGCTGGGCAAGCTCACGCTCGACAGGAACCCGTCCGACCACCACGCCGAGATCGAACAGGCCGCCTTCGAGCCCAACAACCTCGTACCCGGGACGGGTATCAGCCCCGACAAGATGCTCCTGGCCCGTGTCTTTGCCTACGCCGACGCGCACCGCGCCAGGCTCGGGGTGAACTACAAGCAAATTCCCGTGAATCGACCGATGTGCCCGGTTCACAGTTACAGCAAAGACGGCGCCATGCGCTTCCAAACGGTGACCGACCCAGTGTACGCGCCGAACTCGAAGGGTGGTCCGAGCGCCGACAGCGCTCGTTTCCCGGAGAATGCCACCTGGGAAACCCAAGGCGAGTTCGTCCGGGCTGCGTACACGCTGCGCGAGGAGGACGACGATTTCGGACAAGCCCGCGCCCTGGTTCGAAACGTGCTAGACGACGCAGCGCGAGATCGCCTCGTCGCCAATGCGGCGGGTCATTTGTCGGCCGGTGTGACGGAGCCGATTCTGGAGCGCGCTTTCTTGTACTGGCGCAGCGTCGACGATGAACTCGGCGCTCGGATCGAGAAGGGGGTTCAGGGATAGCGTTGGCGAGCGCATAGAACGCAAAGCGCGGTGAGTCTAGTCTTCCGGGACTGCTTCTGCGGCGAAGCGCACGGTTACGGTGGTGCCTTCGCCTTCGACCGAATCGAGCTCGACCTCACCGCCGAGGGCCCTCACACATTCGGAGACAATCGACAGGCCCAACCCGCTCCCACGGACCCCGAGTTCGCTGTCGCGCTCCTTGTGAGCGCGGAAAAAGCGTCCGAAGACCGCCTCTTGCTGGTCGGGGGGAATCCCGATCCCGTTGTCTCGGACCTGCAGCGTCACCATCGCGTCATCCGTCCCGGTCGGGAGGTGCTCCACCGTGATCCACGGCTTCTCTTTCTCGCGGTCGCTGTACTTGATTCCGTTCGCGATCAGATTGAGCAGGATCATCTCAATTCTGTGCGGGTCGCTGACAATCCGTGGGAGGCTTTCGTCGACCCGAATCTCGACGGCGCGCGCGTCGGCCATGTCGGAGAGCTGGTCGACGACATCGAGAGCGATGGCCGAGAGCTCGAGTTCCTGCCGCGTGGGACCGTCGGGATCTTCATCAACAGTTGCCAAGGCCTCGAGGTTGCGCAGGAGATGGGTGATACGATCGACACTGCGGCGGAGAAGATCCGCGACCTTTCGCGTGCCAGCAGGTGTGACGTCCTCTTCAGTGAGGAGATCGACCCCGATCTCGAGTGTGTTCAAAGGGTTGCGAATTTCATGGGTGACCATCCGGTTGAAGCTCTCGAGTATTTTTCGCTGTCGCTCGATCGTATCCGTGTAGCGCTCGCTGAAAGCGTCGACGGAAGCCTGCATCAGGATCCGGATCCCGTGATTGAGACGTTCCGCGATCCACAAAGCCTCAGTCGGAGCCGGAGGCCCCTCGGGCGCCTCCTCAAGGCTCTCCTCGAGGAACGCTGACAAGAGTTCCGCGAGAATCGCGTACTCCCGAATGATCTGGTGGACGCTCGCCCGTTGGCTGAAGCGCAAATCACCCAGCTCTCGGGCTTTTTCTGTGACGGACGACGCGACAGCAACGTCCTGGGTCGACGGTGCAGCCACATCGCGCGCCAGTCCGCGGAGCACGACGGGAACGTGATCGAGGAGGGTCTCGGTCGGGAAAATCTCTCGGGCTTGTTCGGGAAGCAGATCGAGGAGCCGTTCGAGCCATTTGTGGCAGATGGTCTCGGCCTGACTAGCGAGCCGTGCAGCGAACCAGTCTGCGAAAGCGGGTATCTCTTCCACTTCGTGTAATTCTTACACGAATTTGCACGATTCCCTAGCCCGAAGGGCTGGGGCGGAGCGAAGTGCCAGGGAATGCGGCAACCTTCCCGCGAGGAGGTGCGCGGTGGTGGCGGAACAACCGCTGGCGCTAGTGGTCGAGGACGACCCCGAAGCACTTGAGGTCGTATCGATGATCGCGGCAAGGGAAGGTCTGCGCGTCGAGAGCGCCGTGACCCTCGCCGAGGCACGCGACCGGCTCGCACGGAGTCCTGTCGACGTTGCACTCCTCGACATCGACCTCCCGGATGGAGAGGGTTTCGAACTGCTCCCAGAACTCTCGGTACGCGCTGGGACCCAGGTCATCTTTGTCACGGGCAACAGTTCGGTCGATTCCGCGGTTCGTGCGCTCAAGGGCGGCGCCAGCGATTTTCTAGAGAAACCGGTGCGCGCCAGCGCGTTGCGAGAGGCACTCCGTAGGGTGCTCGGGACCCAAGACGTGCGAGCCGAAATCGAAAACCTACGCCGCGAAGTGGTACACGCCGAACGGCTCGGGCCGCTGGTCGGCAGCTCTCCTGCCATGCAGCGCGTCTTCGACCTCATCGTGCGCGTCGCTCCGACAGACGCCACCGTTTTGGTGAGCGGTCCGACAGGAACCGGCAAAGAGCTGGTTGCCCAAACGGTCCACCAGATGAGTGAGCGCTCGGAAAAGCCTTTCGTACCCGTGAACTGCGGCGCCATCGCACCCACGTTGATCGAGGCGGAACTCTTCGGACACGAAAAGGGCGCGTTCACCGGCGCCGACCGCCGTCGGCAGGGGCTCTTCGAGCGCGCTTCGGGGGGGACGCTCTTCCTCGACGAGATCACCGAGATGCCGCCCGACATGCAAGTCAAGCTGCTGCGCACCTTGGAGACGGGCAAGGTGCAGCGCTTGGGTTCTGAAACCCTGCAATCAGTCGACACGCGGGTCATCGCCGCAACCAATCGCATCCCGAAGAAAGCCGTTTCCGAGGGAAAACTGCGCGAGGACCTCTACTACCGTTTGCGCGTCTTTCCCATCGAGCTCCCGGCGCTGATGGACCGTACCGGGGATGTGGAGCTACTCGCCCAGGTCTTCCTCGAGCGCTGCAACGCGGGCGCCAAGGCGGAGAAGACGATGAGCGAGTCGGCGCTCGCTGCCCTTCGCACGCACGGTTGGCCAGGTAACGTCCGTGAACTCGCCCACGTAATCGCCCGCGCCCACATTCTCGCCGATCACCAGATCGAACCCGAGCACCTTCTGTTCGAGCCTCTCGAGAAAGAGGAAGAAGAAACGGGTTCGCATCTTCGGGTTCGAGTCGGCTCACGCATCGATGAGGCCGAGCGCCGCCTGATTCTCGCGACCCTCGCTGATCTCGAAGGGAACAAACCGCAAGCGGCCGAGCTGCTCGGCATCAGCCTCAAGACCCTCTACAACCGTCTGAACGCCTACAACGCGGCCGACCGACGCGGCAAGTGCGCCTAGCTGGCACGCATCGTGCTTTCTCCTAGGCCATGCCCGAACGAAAGCGCGACAACCCCCCGGTCGGTGATCCGAAACCCGAAGAGGAAGCTGACTTTCCCGGCCGGCAACCCGATGACCGTCCGATAAAGGCCCCGCCCGCACGCGATGGAGATCCGAAGCGGCTCCCGCCGGACCCCGATCGCAAACGCGAGAGTTAGGTGAGGCGATGGGGTACCCATGAACCCTTTAGAGACTGCAGGCGAGGAACCGGCGAGCTCCGAAGTCGGGGAGCCGGCTCCTTTGGAGCCGGAAATTCCGGACACGACCGCCGAAGCCGTCAATGTCGTGGCCGATACGCTGCTCGCGACCATCCGAGACGTCGGCCTGGCCTTCGTCGCTCATCTGCCGCTGATCATCGCCGGTATCCTCGTCCTATTCTTCACCTGGGCCGTTGTCGCGGTGTTTCGCCGTTTCTCCCATCGACTCCTGGCGCGAACGGAGTTGCGCGGCTCACTGCGGGATCTGATCGAACGCCTCGCGATCATTACCCTCTGGACGATGGGGCTGATGCTCGCGGCGATGGTCGTGTTCCCCGGCCTAACTCCCACCCGCGCTCTGGGTGCACTCGGACTCGCATCGGTCGCCGTCGGATTCGCCTTCAAGGACATCTTTGAGAACTTCTTTGCGGGCATCCTCATTCTGTGGCGCTTCCCCTTCGAGCGCGGTGATTTCATCGAGTGCGAGAACATCGTCGGTCGCGTCGAGGACGTCACGATCCGGATGACCCAGCTTCGCCGTCCGAGCGGCGAGCTCTTGGTGCTCCCGAACTCGATTCTGTTCAAGTCCCCCGTCGAGGTCCTCACCAGCGACGAGACGCGGCGCATCGAAATCATCACGGGCGTTGCCTACGGCGAAGACGTCGCCCACAGCGTCGACGTGATCAAGACGGCAGTGGAAGGCTGTGAAACCGTCGACCGTCGTCATGATGTAGAGATCTTCCCCCAGGCGTTTGGCTCATCGAGCATCGACATCGAGGTGGCCTGGTGGTGTGAGTCGACTCCCCTCGGTGTGCGGCGGTCGCGAGGCGAAGTAGTTACGGCAATCAAGTCGGCCCTGGATTCCGCCGGCATCGAAATTCCCTTCCCTTATCGAACGCTCACCTTCAAGGAGCCGCTTGCTCTGGAATCCCTGACCGACCAAACGAAACGACAAGAACCGGAGACCACCGAATGAGTTTTTCACTGCCTAAACTTCCCTACCCCGAAGATGCGTTGGCACCTACCGTCGGCCCGCGCACCGTCGGCATTCACTACAACAAGCATCACCGGGGTTACGTCGACAAGCTGAACAAGGCTGTCGAAAACAAGCCCGATGAAGAGAAATCCCTCGAGGACCTTATCCAAACCGCTGGCGGAGCCCTCTACAATCACGCGGCCCAGGTCTGGAATCACACCTTCTACTGGCAGAGCATGAGTCCCGACGGAGGCGGGGAGCCTGCGGGAGCGCTCAAGGACGCCCTCGTCGAGGGTTTCGGGTCCGTCGCCGAGTTTAAGGACCGCTTCTCAGAGGCCGCCGCCGGAGAGTTCGGTTCGGGATGGGCGTGGCTCGTTCTGGACGACCGGGGACGCCTTCGCGTGACGAGCAGCTCCGATGCGGAAAACCCGCTCCAGAAGGGGCACACGCCACTTCTCACACTCGACGTATGGGAGCACGCCTACTACCTCGACTATCAGAACGAGCGCCCGCGCTACATCGAGGGTTTCCTCGATCGGTTGATTCATTGGGAGTTCGCCGCGGCGAACCTCGAGCGGGCGCGACGGAGCTAGTCGCGACTTAGCGCCAGCGTTGTTTCGGGCTCCGTCGGGATCAGGACCTCGAGAGCGCGCGGCACGATTTCGACGGTCGCAGGCGTAAACGTGACGATGTCTCCGTCGGTCGCTACGGGAAGACGTCGTGAAGTAGAGAGCCCGACTCGGCGCGCGCTTCTCTGGTCCACACCGGGCTGTCGATCGCGGTCGCCGCGGGCCAGTCGCGGCCCCAAGGCGAGAAGACGGAGCAGCCGTTGCGGGCGGATGCTTGAGACATGCAGCACACCGTCGTCAAGGTAGGCGTCGTTGGAGATGACGATCCCACCTCCGTGGGTTCGGCCGTTCGCGACCACTAGATGAACCGAAGCCAAGATCTCCCGGGAACCGTCGAGCTCGAGCTCGACGCGGAAGCGTCGGCGCTGGCGCAGTGCCGTGATGAATCGGGTCACCTGGCTAAAGCGGCGCCAGCGTCGCTTGGCTTCGGGTTCCATCTGCGCCGAGACCGCGGCGCCGATTCCCACGGTCGCAGCGTTGAAGAAGTAGTGTCCGTTGACTCGGGAGACGTCGATACGCGCCGTCTTGGCGTTCCGCAAAGCGGAGCAGGCATCTTCGACTTGGAGCGGCATGCCGAGACCACGGGCCAGATCGTTGGAATTGCCGAAGGGAAGCAGACCTACCGGCCGATCGGCAGCCACAAGCGCCCCGGCCGACCGCGCAATCGTGCCGTCGCCGCTCCCGATGATTAGCCAATCGCAGCGCGCCGCCGCCGCTTCGATGTGGTCGGAAAAGTTCTCCGGCGTGTCGACGGAGATCAACTCGAGTTCACTTCCGTCCCGAAGGTTCCGAACCGCATGTTCCAGATCGGCCGGACAGCGGGAAGCGAGACGATTCACGACCAGGGCGATACGTCTTCGCGTCACGAGGCTGCCCCGTCGATCCCGGTGCGAAGCTCACCGCCACTCGGACGCGCGAAACGGTGGTGACTCACGGGCGTAAAAGACCGAGGGTCACCCAGGTACAAGTAGTGCGTGATTTCAACGGTTTCGTCGCTGAGATCGATCCAGTTGAAGGAATTACTCTCGCGTTCGAGGCCACGGCCACGACGCGAAGTGCTGGTACCGCACTGGGCGACGATGATCCCGTGATCGCGGCGCGCACCGGCGTACACGTCGAGGGAGTTTCCCAGATAGGCCCGGTGAAGATGACCGGAGAGAACCAAATCCACCTTGAGTTCGGTGAACGTTTCGAGGGCGCGCTTCGCCCGTGCCATCGGACGGCTTCGTTCGTAGGTCGGCCCGGGAACCAAGTGGTGGTGTAAGACGACGACCCGCCACGCGTCGGAGCTCGCGGTAGAGAAGGTCGCTCGGCAGAGATCGAGTTGCGAGCGGTGAAGCCGTCCGTTCGCCACCGAGCGGTACGGATCCGAAGAATCGAGGCCCACCAGCACGACGTCCGGAAAGGTGAGGACTCGATTGGTCTCGGGGTGGATGAACTCTCGATAGAGCGCCCTGGGAGAAAGTAGGCGCTCCCATACGCGGTAGAGCGGGATGTCGTGGTTGCCGGGAACCGTCAAAGGGGTTCCCGAAAAGCGCGTCAGGAAACGCTTCGCTTCCCGGAACTCGCGCGGTTTCGCGCGCTGGGTGAGATCGCCGGAGACGACGACCAGATCCGGTCCGAGCTCGTGAACGCGCCGCACCAATGCCTCGCAAACCTCCGGCACCACCGGGTCGCCGAAGTGGAGGTCTGAGATGTGCGCGATGTGCATTCGTCTCCTTCCAGGCGAGCGGGCACGTCCCTTGCACAACTCGGACCACGAGGTCCCGATGTCATCCAACGTACCGCAACCGACCTGCTTGAACCCCGCCTGCTTTTGCCGCGGGGGTGACGGGAGGCGTGCCTTCTGCTGCGACTACTGCGAGATACAACACGTCGACGACGAGATCGAGGTCAATCCCTGCGCTTGTGGGCATTCCGCCTGTGAGGCGCAGCGTTTGAAAAATCAACAACTGAGGGAGGAAAAATGACAACGATTCGTTGCCTAGCGAAGCTTGTGTTGATCTTGATCGGGGCCGCCCTAGCCGCCTGCTCGACGACCCGGTCGATCGGCGAGCAAGTGTCCGACGCGTCGATTACCTCGACCGTGAACGCGAAATTCGCGGCCGATCCGGAAGTGAACCCCTTCGAAATCGACGTCGACACGCAAGCGGGCGTGGTCACCTTGAGTGGCTTTGTCGAGACCGAGGCCGAACGCGCCGAGGCGGAAGACCTCGCTCACGACACGAACGGCGTGAAGAGGGTTGTCAACAACATCCAGATGGGAGATCTCAGTGCGTCCGAAGTCGTGAACGACGCCCGGATCACGGCCCGCCTGAAGTCGAAGCTCGCCGCCGACCCTCAGGTTTCGGCCATCAATATCGATGTCGATGTCGATGTCGACCGTGGCGTGGTCACCCTGCGCGGCGTGGTGTCGGAAGCGTCTTCGAAGGAAGAAGCGGAACGCCTTGCTCGGGCAACCGGTGGCGTGACGGATGTGCGGAACGAAATCGAAGTGAGGTAGCCACCCCCGCCTGATCGCCCTTCCCCGCACCCGCGGGCGTCGCAAACACCCCTACAACAGAAGGGGCCCGAGACGCATTTCTGCGTCTCGGGCCCGTCTTGTCGCCGCCGCCCCTGGAGGGTAGAGCGCGACGCCCCTCTGAGAATCGACTACCAGTATTTATCCGCTTTGTAGTAGTCGTAGATCTGGCTACCAAACGAGCGGTCGGCCATGTTCGGCCAATTGCTCTTGTCGAACCCGGGTGCGTTCTCGAGCCGTTCCTTGGACTCGTTGAGAACGAAGCGCTTGTTGTCGGCATCGAGCGCCAGCGCTTGCCAGGGTACTGCAAAGAGCTTGTCGCCGATTCCCAAGAAACCCCCGAAAGAAAGCACGGCGTAGGCGATTCGGTTGTCGTGAACATCGACCATGATCTCTTCGATCTTTCCGAGATCGTCGCCAGCGTTGTTCACCACCGAATCTCCGCATACAGAGCTCGCGGATAGAACGGTCGGTTGCATCATCTTGTATCCTCTTGTGCGGCGCGCAGTCGTTTGCGCGCTCGTCCGTGAGTGAGAGCAAGTGTTGTGCCAGAAGCGCAGAGGCGCTTTGGAACGGCACCGAGGGCCCGGACAATGCAACCTGTACCAAGCGAATTGAAGAAACGACACTGTCAACGGCACCGGTATTGCACCAGTGGCGTTTGCGCAATGGAGGTGACCATGCGATCGGTCCGGATCGCGACCGCACAGCACGATCATCAGGGGACGACCAACTAGATGCGCGTTTTTCGATGGGCAGCCCAGCTAGCGAGCGTCTGGGAAACGATTCGTGCGAGCTATTGGTTCGTGCCCACGGTTATGGCGATCGCGTCAGTGATCGCTGCCGCAGCCATGCTTCGCATCGATGCCACGGTGGACAGCGACTGGGTGGTGAGGCTGCCCTGGATCTACACAACCACGGCCGAGGGGGGCCGCTCCGTTCTGAGCGTGATCGCGGGATCGATGATCACCGTGACCGGCGTGGTGTTTTCCATCACGATCGTGGCCCTGACCCTCGCATCTTCCCAGTTCGGCCCCCGACTCCTTCGCAACTTCATGCGCGATCGCGCGAGCCAGGCTGTGATGGGCACCTTCGTCGCCACCTTCCTCTTCAGCCTGATCGTCTTGCGCGCGATCGCGCCCGGCGAGCAACCATTTATTCCGTACCTATCGATGGCCGCCGCCGCGCTCCTGGGGGTAGCCAGCCTGTTCGTCCTGATCTTCTTCATCCACCACGCCGCCAGCTCGATCCAAGTGGCGGAGGTCGTGCAAAACGTCGTCCGAGAGATCGACGAAATCCTTCCCGAACTTTTTCCCGAGACACTCGGCGAAGAAGCTCCGATCTCCGCGCAGGCAGCCGGCACGATCGAGACGAACTATGCCGCCGCCTGGCCGGTCACCGCCGAACGGGAGGGTTACGTTCGGGTCGTCGGTGCCGACAGCCTGCTGCGAGTGGCTAGGGACTGCGACCTCCTGGTCTGGATCGAATGCCCACCGGGCACCTTCGTTTCGAGACCTACCGTTCTTGCCCGAATCTGGGGTTGCGACCCCGAACGAGCGATCGAGACGGAGATTCGAGACGCGTTTGCCATCGGACTGCGGAGAACACCGGTCCAAGATCTGCCGTTCTTGACGGGGCAACTGACGGAAATGGCGGTGCGCGCACTCTCACCAGGTACGAATGATCCGCAGACGGCCGTGGCTTGCACCGAACGGTTGGGTGCGGTGCTCGAGACGCTGGCATCGCGGGAATTTCCAGGTGCACACCGACGCGACGAGAGCGGCATCGTACGTGTCGTCAGCCCGGTGTTCCAGTTCGAAACACTTGTCGCCGAAACGCTTGGCCCGATTCGTCACTACGGAGGGAGCGACGTCGATGTCGTTCTCGCGCTGTTCCGAGCGGTGGAGGTCACGATCGCGGCGAGCCGGCCAGAACGAAGGGCGTTTCTCGAGAAGTTTCGCCGAGAGATCTTCGAAACCGCGATGACGGAAATCTCCGCAGCGACGGATCGTGCGCGGATAGAAAGGCAGGCCGACGCGTGAGCGCGTCCAAGATTCTTTTCTTCGTTTTTCTAATTTTCTCGTTCACTTGCGGAGCGCTGGAAGTCCTTGCCCAGGACGATGCGGAGGTCACCGACAAAGAACTCGAGACTGCCCTGGACCGGAGTTCCGACGAAGCGATCGCACAACGGTTGCGCGCCACGTTCAGCGCGCTGCCCGATCTTGCGCCGGTCGCCGTCTCTGTCGAAGCCGGGGTCGTGACACTCCGCGGCTCCGTGGACAGCGGTCGCAGCCGCGAGCTCGCGGGAGAGCTGGCCGCCCAGATTTCGGAGGTCGCTGCGGTCTCGAACCGCATCGAGGAGAGCCGCTCGGTATCTCGCCGTCTGTCTGTGGCTCTCGAACGCCTCGAAAGTCGCACCTGGATCCTCCTCGAATCGCTTCCGTTATTGATCTTGGCGCTATTGGTGGTGGTGCTCGCATGGATCGCGGCCCGGCTGCTCGCCCGCTGGGGAGCGCTTCTCGACTGGCTGTCGGACAACCCCTTCGTCCGCGACCTGCTCCGCCAGCTGCTGCGCTTCGCGGTGTTCTCGATCGGGGTCTTGCTCGCCCTAGAAATCCTCGATGCCACCGCCCTGGTCGGTGCGGTGCTCGGCGCCGCCGGGGTTGTGGGCCTTGCCGTCGGGTTTGCGTTCCGCGATCTGGTCGAGAACTACATTGCGAGCGTGCTTCTGAGTTTGCGCCAGCCGTTCGCGCCCAACGACCTGGTGCAGATCGGCGATCACGAAGGGCGCGTGGCACGCCTGACTTCTCGTGCGACGATTCTTGTCACCGCCGAAGGCAATCACGTGCGGATCCCGAACGGGGCCGTTTTCAAATCGACGATCGTGAACATGACGCGCAAGCCGGAGCGTCGCTTTTCGATCGCCGTGGGCGTCGGTGTCGATGAGGATCTCGTCGCAGCGCAAGATCTCGGCGTCGAGACGCTCCGACAGATGGACGGGGTGCTCGAGCGTCCCGGGCCGACCGCACAGATCGAGGCCTTGGGTGACTCGAGTGTTCTCGTGACGCTCTACGGTTGGGTGGATCAAAACGCCTCTGACTATCTCAAGGTCAAGAGCGAAGCCACGCGATTGGTGAAGCAGGCCTTCGACCGGCGCGGGATCGAAATGCCCGAGCCGATTCACCGGCTCCGCCTCGAGAAACTCGCCTCGGTCGCACCCCCGCCCCCTCCCCAACCCGAGGGCGAGGCGCGCGACGTTACCCGCGATGCGCACCTCGATGAGCTCGTGCGCGACGAGCAGGAGGGGGATGAAAACTTGCTCACACAGGACGGAAACGCGGAGTAACGATGGACGAACAACCGGAAAAAAGCGCGACGGCAGAGGTTCCGGACCCCGAGCCCCTGACGTTCAACGGGGCTCTCGAACGGATCCTCGAGCGACTCCACGAGTGGGGTCAGACATTCTTCGAGTTGCTTCCCAACATCGTCGTCGCTTTGGTGGTAGTAATTGCCTTCGCGCTCGCCGGGCGCATTGTTGGGCGGCTCGTGCGGAAAGGATTGGCACGTGTTGCGCACAACGATCAGCTCGCTGCCCTTGCCTCGGTGGCCATCCGACTCGCTTTCGTCGCCGTCGGAATTTTTATCGGCCTGGGGCTCCTGAATCTCGACAAAGCGCTGACATCGCTCCTCGCCGGGGTCGGAATTGTCGGACTAGCCTTGGGCTTCGCGTTCCAGGACATCGCGGCGAATTTTATGTCGGGCTCGATCATGGCTCTTCGCCAGCCCTTCCAGCTCGGCGACCTGGTCGAGACCCACGGCTACATGGGCACCGTGGAGCGGGTGAGCCTTCGGGCGACAGTCCTCCGTCTTTTCACCGGCCAGGAGGTAATTCTTCCGAACAAGGATGTCTTGCAGAATCCGATAAAAAACTACAGTCGCACGGGCGAGCGTCGGGTCGACATCGATTTGGGGGTATCGTATGACGCCGACCTCGAGCGTGCGCGACAGGTCGCAGTCTCTGCGGTCGAGGCCCTCGACTATCGAGATCCCGAGCGAGAGGTCGAGTTCTACTACACGGAGTTCGGTGATAGTGCCATCGGTCTTTCGATACGCTTTTGGATCGATCTCGGCTCCGACCGAGCGAACTTTCTCGAGGCGCGGTCTCGAGCCGTGGTTGCCGTTCGGCGGGCCTTCCGAGAAGCCGATCTCGAGATTCCCTTCCCCATCCGAACCCTGGATCTCGGCCGATCCGCGTCGAACGCCCTTCGAGCGCTCGCGGAGCCCCGACCCGGGCGATGAGTCCGGAAGCGAGGCCTAGTCTCCAGATAGGTGCTTTCGTCGACCCTCACGGTCGAGTGGGAATCCGAAACGATCGCCATCGTCCCATCGCTTCGGTTGATTGCCCCCGACCGGAAAGCCACCCTTCTCCTTGAGCATCTGCGCCATGTGCATGAGGTTGTACGTCATGATCGTCGTGTTCTTGTTCGTGAAGTCGTTGGCAAAGCCCACTGGCGTCGCACCTTTGTCGTCGGCGTCGCCGTAGCTGGGGCCAGGGCCGGCTTCGCCGATCCAACCCGCGTCCGCCTGGGGTGGAATGCAATAGCCGATATGCTGAAGTGCATACAGGATCCGGCTGCCGCATGCTTTGATCCCGTCCTCATTCCCCGTAACGAGGCAGCCTCCCACCTTCCCGTAGTAGGCGTACTGGCCGGCTTCGTTTGTCTTCGAGCTGCTGCTGTACAGGCGTTCGAGTACGAGCGCGCAGACGCTCGAAATCGCACCGAGCCAGATGGGCGTCCCGACCACCAAGATGTCCGCCTGCATGACTCGTTCATAGAGCCGTGGCCAGTCATCCGTCTCAACCCCTTCGTCGGTCATGTCCGGGGCGATCCCGAAGGCAACGCCGTGCTCCTGGACGTGAATCGACTCGGCGGCGACGCCGCGGTCGCTCATCACTGCGATCGAGTGATCCAAGAGCGTCTGGGTATGAGACGAAGCATTGTCCTTCTTCAGACTGCAGTTCAGGTAGAGGGCGTTGAGCCCGGAGAAGTCCATGTCAGAGTCTCCTATCAGTTGCGCCTCGTTAGCGGGTTTCTCGGACTCTCGCCGGTTTTCCCGACCGGTGGGCGGGGAAGGTTCCCACTCCGCCCGTCGCTCTCGTCCGACGAGAGCAGACGCGCTGCCGCGACGCCGATCGCCAATCCGAGGGTGACGAAGCCCGCTCCGGCGAGGGCTCGTCGCCGCCGTGCCGTCCGAGATTGAGCCAAGATCTCTTCGGCCGCAGCGTACGCGGCCGGCGCGTTGAGTAAGAGCTTGGACAAGAACATAAGATCCTCCGGTATGGACCGCTCTCAGGGATCGGGTGCATCACCCAGCGCGGCGTTGATTTCCTCGCTCAGAAAGCTCGCCGCAAAGCGGGCGCCTACACCGAGCAGGATCGTGGTGGCGCTCCGCGGGAGACCGCCTCCCGCGGCGAAACCGAGTCCCGCCGCGACGAGCGCCGCGCCAATGGGATAGTCCTGCACGCGGCGGCGCAGGAACCCGCCGGTGTCCTCAGCGAGGCGTGCCGCCTCTTCTCGGATCTCGGCCCACTCGGCGAGCTGCTCCTCGTCAGGGGGTGACGGTCGCGCAGGGTCCCACTTCGTCACGACCGCCGTCCGACTCGAGTGAGTTTCGCGGCGAGAAAGCCGACGACGAAGGTGCCGGTCAGGGAAGCGACGGGATGCTCACGGATCAATTTTCGCAACCCGGCGAGCTTACGCGGCTGCGCAACCGTCTCTCGCTGTGTCATTGGTTGGCTCAATGCATTCTCCTATCTGCGTCCAAGCCACCAGCCCGCGAGAAACGCGCCACCGGCCCAGGACAGGGGCTTCCGTCGAATCCACTCGCGCGCTCGCACCGAGCGCCGCGCCGCAGTCCGCAAGCGCTCGACCGCCACCTGAAGCTCGACTTGGCGCCTGGCCATTTCACGTCGAAGCTGCTCGATGTCCTCATCCATGCTCAAGGCCTCGCACGCTCGTCGCCTTCGGAGCTCAGCCTTTGCGCCCGACGTCGAGACAAAGCAACGGCAAGCGCGGCGAGGATGGCGTCCGCGAGACCGACGAGGGCACTTGCCGCCGCGCGCGACATCACGTCGGAGAGCAACTCGACCCCCGAATACGACAGCCAGAAGAGTGCGACCACCGCAATCAGAAGGGCGCCGAGACCGAGGAGAGCGCTCTCGCTGACCAGGCGAATCTCGGCGACGAGCAGGTCGATGCGTGCGAGCAGCAGCTTCTGCCCACTGTCATACACCCTCTCCGCCGCGCCGACGACGTCTCGGCTTGACACGGCTCTCGGTTCCACAGCGCGCTCCGCCTAGCCGATTTCCTCTCGGAAGGCTCCGGTTGGCTCCGCGCGTTCCTCGATGAAGTCTTGGAAACGCTCGAGATCGCCGCGCACTCGGCGCCGCACAACACCGAGGGTGTCACCCAGGCGCTCAAGCGCTCCTTCCGGCTGATAGTCCATCTGTAACATCACCTTGCACGTCTCGTCGGTGAGCCGGTGAAAGGTCACGACGCCACCGCGAATCGGACCGGATGTGCTACGCCACGCAATGCGCCGATCCGGAAGTTGTTCGGTGATCTCCGCGTCCCATTCCTGTGCTTGACCCGCGAACTCGGCTTTCCAGTGCAGATGACGGTTGTCGATCTGGTGGACACTCTGAATGCCCTGCATAAAGCGAGGAAACTCCTCGAACTGGGTCCACTGGTTGTAGGCCTGCGTCACGGGAACCTCGAGGACGATCGATTCTTCGATGTTGCTGGGCGAGTCCGACAGTTGCACCTGCTCGCGGACCCGCTGGTAGCGCTCGCGCAAACGCTGTCGTGTCTCGGGGCCGCTGCGCGGATTGAGCAGCGTTCCGAGCGCGCCGCCGACGGCCATACCAAAGCCGACGCCTGCCCAGAAGCGGGGATCCGCGCCTGCGGGAGGGCGCCCCCAGTGGCGCACGGGTGTGCGCCGCAATAGGCGCTGGAGATCGCGCACGGCCGGCAAAAGAGGTTGGCTCGGGTAATTCATCGATTGTCTCCTGTGTGTCGCGAGCTGGGATCGGGCAGGATCCGCCTCGCGCGATACGGTTATCGATGGGAGACAGAGCACATTTCGTGCCATGTTGATCGACGGCCGCTGGCTTCTGGACGGATGCCTGCGGAGCTGTGGCGATGCTTCGGGCGTCGCGAGCTGAAAATCGTACAAACCCTTGTTTGAATTGCAGAGATCTCTCGGCAGGTCTGCGATGCCCATCAAGAGACTCGATTCCTCGCTGCACTTAGCCCGACGATCGGGCGACGTTGTACAGAGGGGCGGGTGCTTGATTGAGGGACAGTCCTAAACTCGGGGCTGGCAAGAAAAGAATGGGAGAAGGAAGGGCGCAGCCTTATGGCGCGCCCTTCCCAAATGCCACGCTGAGGCGGCCCGTTTCCTACGTGTGATCGTCGAGCTCGTCCTCGAGCTCTTCTCCCGCGTCTTCGGCCTCGTCTTCGACCTCTTCGACCGCCTCTTCCAACGGCCCTCCGTCGTCGCATGCCGTGACGGCAAGGCTGGCCAGACCGAGGACGGTGGATCCAACGATTGACAACGCCAGGGTTCGAACCCTTCGCTTCGGGTACGCCATCATCAGCTCCTTGGACGTTCCAGCGCCAGGTCATCGATCACCGAGTCCACACCCTCCGTCGCACTGGCGGTGCTCAGGGCAGTGACGCGATCGCGCTGACTGGCGACCGTCCCAGTGAGCCGCACGGCGCGATTCTTGACTTCAACATCGATGCTGGCGTCGCTGAGACTTTGGTGGTCCTTCAATCGTTTCTGCACCGCTGCCAGGACTTCATCGTCCGCCGCCTCGACGCGGTTCGCGGCGACATCGGGAACTACCTGGAGCTCGTTCTCAACGGACTTCACCCCGTCGACCTTTCCGACCTCCGCGCCCGCGCGGCGTTTCACATCGTCGGTTCCTACGATCCCGAAGAGCGTCACCACTCCGCCATCGGTATCGACGTTGATCGCCAAGGGCGACAGACCCGGTTCCCCCATCAGGAACATCTTGGCCTTCGTGGTGATCCAGGCATCGGAAACCGCACGTTCAGCGCGCTCGGATGTCGTGGTCGCTTCGTCGTCGTACCAAACCTCTTCGTCGCCGAGCTCGTCGGGGCTGAGGATTTCGCTCTCCACGCGACGCACACCGTCGACGCTGCGCGCGTCCTCCAAGGCACGACGGTGCGCACTCAAGGTGGTTGCCTCCCCGGAGAGAACGACGATGCCGTCATTGACGGACTTCACAGCGATGTCGCTCTCCTTGAGGGCGTCATCCCGTTCGAGCACCGTTTCGAGCTGTTCCTGCAGCTCGTCGTCCGCCGCCTCGATGGTATCCCGCGCCTCGCCCGGGACGACGGCGAGGAGGTTGCGCACCTCGCGCACGCCGCGAACTTCCATTGCTCGCTTTTCTGCGACCGCCTTCTCGGTGTCGGTGGCCGTCTGACCGTGAAGGGTCACGCGGCCGTCGAACGTATCGACGTTGATGTCGAACGTCCCCACGGTCTCGTCGGTCAGCAGGGCCATCTTCACCTTGGTCGTGATCCAAGCGTCTTCAGGCTGGTCTGCAAGAGCGGGTGCTGCCCACGTCATCAGCAGCGCGACCATCGCCGCGCTGAAGAGCTTTCGCCGTAGATATCTCATCGTATCTCCCTTAGTTCTTTTAAAGCCGTTCGCAGAATCGAGTTGATGCCAGTTCATCGCTGATGAACCTCCTCTTCCGTTCGTGAAGTGTTTGTGAACCCTGAATGGCGCGAGGCGGATCTTCCGCCGCGCCCCGCTACGTCGGTGGTCGTCCGCGGACGGCGCGAGCCACGGCCGCGACGACCGTCAAGACCAGGAACACCACGAAGAGAATCCAAGCGATGTTCGCGGAGGCGCCGGCGAGCCCGGAAAACCCCAGCGTGCCCGCGACCAGTGCCAGGATCAAAAACGTCAGTGCCCAACCGAGCATGTCGAATCCTCCCCGACTACCGGTTGTGCACCAACCGTGCCAAACGCGCGCACTGCTGGAGTACGGATGAGCGCGATACACCACTCGTCGGTTGTAAAAACTGCACTGCAACCGCTCGCAAGGGATGGGATCACGTGAAGCCGTCGGGCTTGAGAATTTCCGATAGGCCGTCACATGCTGCTTCCCGGCACCATCTTCTACGTGGGCGCCGCGGACACAGTTGTGAGAAGCGTCCAAACGGGGAGGGGTCCGTCGAATCTGATTGCCCTGCTGGCGCTTCTCTTTGTCGGATTGCTGATGGTCGGCCGCGTCGCGCACCGGAAGTTGCACTCAGCGGGGAACGCGGAGGACAAAAAAGGGCCTCGAGTCCGCCTGAGAGTTAGTCCTGCCAGCGCAATTCCGCGAACTCGGCGTCAACTCGCACTCGGACGCTCCAGAGCGCGCAGACTGAACTCCGGCGGGGCCCTTTACGAGCAGCTGAGCCACATGACGACGGCACCGATCGCGACGATCGGCGCCGAAGCGACCGTGGCGCCTGTGATAAGCCGGCGGCGTCTGCCCCCCGCCACACCCAGGATTCGACGAACGATCTCTCGGAGCGACGTAGGCTTCTCCGGATCGAGAGCGTTCGCCGTGTCGCAGTCGAGCGTCGCTTGCTGTTCTGACAGGTCGAGTTGCTCGAGCGTTCGTTCACCACCCCGAAGTGCCTCGATGGCATCGATCAACGATCCCGTCTCTTCGAGCTGCTTTCGCACCGCTACCGGACTCGTTCCCAAGTGCTCGGCTAGAAGACGCTCCAGGAGAAGCGGACGGCCCGAGGTGGCTCCGACCCCGATGTCGAGCGCCAGGCCGAGTTCGCTGTCGAGGCCGAACGACCGGTTGCACAAGTTGGCCGAGCCCACCAAGACATGTTTTCCGTCGACGATCGCAAGCTTGGCGTGCACGAAGATAGAGTGCGGGTCAGATCCTTCTCGTCGCTGCGGCTCGTAGACCCGCAACCGGCGACTTGCAGCGGGATGTTTCGCCAGACGTTGGAGAAAGTGGGCCCGCTTGCTGCCCATGACGAGCGTATCGAGCCAACCGTCAGAGGAGTTTGAGAGCACCAACACAATCTCCGGCCCACCTCTCTCGTCGAGTCGGGCCTCCAGCCAATCGACCAGTTCGGAAGCGGCGAAGTATTGGTTCTCCAAGTAGATCCAGTGCCGCGTCGATCGAACCGCCTCCCGATACCACGCTTCCGTCTCGCGAACCGGCTCATCCCGAGCCGAGGCCCCGATGGTCCGCACCACGGCACCGGGCACGTCCCATACGTCGGCAACGACATCGGCTGGCCAGAAATCGTCGCGCCGCGGGCGTACTGCCGGGAGCTCTTCGGTCGCTTGTCCCGCCCAGACCTCTCGCGCGTGACTCGCGACAGCGCGTGCCAGACCTCCGCTCACCACGACCTGCGCGTCGTGCCATGGCTCGTAGTGCGTGCCCCAAGGATCCGTTCGACCCTCCGATTCGGCCGGATGCTCTTCCCGGTCCCACCGGCCGGCCGTCAGATCGAGACCTCCGACAAATGCGAGCTCGTCGTCAACGACGACGAGCTTCTGGTGGTGGCATGCCCCCGGTGAACCCGCATCGAAGTAGTGCACGCTGGCTCTATCACCCAGGCGACGGTGCAGGCGCTGTCGCGTGAACCATTGGCGATCGAGCCGGAGCGGCCAAGGAGCCTTCCACACTCCCAAGTAGACCCGGAGGTTCGGAGCTCGAGCGATCGCCGCCGCGAGCGCATGCTCGAGGGAGTGAGGGCCGTCGTCCGCATCGGGGGCCAAGGCGATCCGGCTGTCCATGTCCCAGCCGAGAATGAGAATACGTTCTTCCGCGTGGGCGAAGGCCCAGCGGAGCGCCGCAAAGTACGCAGCGGCGTCGATCAGAAAGGCCGCGCGATCCGCTTGTGCCCGTCGCCAGCATGTTTCGCCTTCAACGAGGTTCATGCTGACCTCCGCTTCGAGCCGGCGTTCCTGAGTTAGGAGTCACACGCAATGCGAGGATGCGGTCGACGAGAACCTCCGCTTTCTAGGGGCAAGTCGATCGGTCGATCCAGCCAGGAACACCGCCGCAGGTGCGAAGCTTCCCAATCATATCGTAGTGCTCGAGTTTGCGGCGAATCGCGTCGGAGTCGTGCCGCTCCAACCACTCGTTGGCAACTTCGAGCCGAAGCGTCTGCTCCGGTGCCGGCTGGATCAAGAAAATGTGAAGGTCAAGATCCTCATCGACGAAGATCTGGACAGTCGCTTCGTGGAACACCGCTAGCAAGTCTGTGACGTCCTGATGCTTGGCTTCGGTCATGTTCACGGCGCCTCCCCGCACTTTCTAGGACACCCCCACCGCGGGAGGGCGAAGCGATAGTCAGTTCCAGTCAAGTGCTCGCCGCGCCGCGATCGACCCGGTCACGCAAGGCGGCCTCGAGGATTCGCAGGTTGCGAAGGTTCGCCTTGAAACCGGCGTCGAATAGATCTCCCAGCAAGGGCACGCTTCCGACCGTCGCCTCGATCGCCGCATTCCCGAGCATCTTCGCGATCGGCCGCACTCCGATTCCGAGCCGGGACGCTTCGATGATCAGGTACAAGGTGACGGTGACGCCCATGAGGTCGCCCACCCCGGGAATGAGGCCGAGCACAGCGTCGTAACCGACTCGGAATCGCGTGCCGGGCACGCGCCAAGCGGCATCCATCCACCAGCTAATGCGTTGGATATACCCGAGCGCACGTTCGAGGCGAAGCTGCTCGAGGAACTTAGGATCGAGTTGCGAGACACCCCGAGGTTCCCCACTCGACGCGAGCTCGAAAATCACGGATCCCCCTCACCCGGCCTGGGACGAAAAACGAGTCGGTAGAGGTAGCTCGTCATGTGCCTCCGCGGATTAGCACTCTGGCTGCGGAGTTACACAGCCCGTTGCAACGCCTACAAGGCGCGTGAGCACCCGCGTTGAGAAATTTCGCTTCGCCTCGATCAAACCGCAGGCGATCCTCGGCCCG
The DNA here is from genome assembly GCA_965223705.1 of Myxococcota bacterium. Classification (GTDB taxonomy): domain Bacteria; phylum Myxococcota_A; class UBA9160; order UBA9160; family UBA6930; genus UBA6930. The sequence continues at coordinate 3,684,062 of OZ245015.1, forward strand.
GTCAGCTTCTTCCGGGGGATGGTTCGCGTCGTTCGGACGGGCGTGCACGACGACGGATATGCCTCGTGCGCTCGGTCCCAGCCTGACTCCTGTCATCGGAATTCTCCTAGAGTTTGAAGGACAGACTGACGGCGCCGAAAATCTGTTCTTTCTCTTGTGTTTCAAACTCCTCCGTGCGACCGACCACCGTCAGGGCGAGTTGAGCCCGCAGCAACTGAATGACGACGCCGACCTGTACGTCGAGCACGAAGGGACGACGATCGACTTCGAGGCTGTCCCGTATTGTGTTCCCATCGAGAAAGATGTTGTAGGCCACGGCTCGACCGGCGGCGCCCGCGAAGACGTACCACCCGAAGCCATCGCTCGGGTTGAAAAATCCTCCGCCGGCGAGGCTCGGACGGATACGCGGAGGTCCGTAGTCGTCGGCGAGGTCGTTTCCGAGGCGCAACGTGAGGCCCGCCGTCGCTTGGGTCAGGACGTTGCCGAGTGAGAACCCCGCGTTGGGGGTGATGTCAACGCCGAGACCTACAGCCTCCCACTCCGCTAGAGCACGCCACTTTCGATCGAAGGTCACGACAACGCCCGCTTCGTGGCGTAGCTGGTTGTCCCATCCCTTCGGCTCGTCGGAGTGAATAAGCTCGTGAATGTTCGTTTGAGTCCACTCCCCGCCTGCGTCGGGACCCACCACGCCCCCCTGCAGCGAAAGTGTGTCGAGACTGTGTTCTCGCTCGACCAGGATCGACAAGTCCGCGTACAACCACCCCGCGTATGGATGCTGATCGGGGAGCGGCGCTTCTTCTTCAATATCCTGCGGCGTGAACATGCTCTGCCCGATGGCGATTCCGAAGCGCACGACATCCTCCTCTTCCGCAGCGAGGAGAAGACCCGCGAGCCCGTCGACGATGCCCCAGACACGATCGGGCCCGGTGAGGTAGCCGAGTCGGACGCCGCTGGTGTAGTTGCGATCGGTTCCACCGGCAACGGCGTCGTTTTCGACGGTGAGCGACAACGTGCCCAGGTCGGCTGCGAGAGAACTGGTGGAAAGCATGAGAGCGATAACGAACGAAGCGAGATGTTGTTTCATGGAAGCGACCGACTCCATCGTGTGGTTCTACGGCTCCCTCCGTGCATTTCCCGTGCCTGTCGGTCTGGCACGCAATCTGCAATCGCTCTCCGTCGAAAACCAAGCGGATCGCCTCCCGGCAACCCGCAAAGGAGATAGACGCGATGAGAGTTGTAATTTTTACTAGCCTGCTGGCAGCCTTGATAAGTACCGGCGCACTTTCCCAAGCCATTCCGGAATCGAAGACACTGGTCGGCGAGATCACGAAGATCGATCGCGGAACTCGTGAGGCTCATATGTTGACGGAGGCAGGAGAGATCGAGGTCGACTACACCGTTGTGACACGCTTCGGCAAGGAGAACAGAGGACTCACAGGACGGGACTCCCTCGAGGTAGGTGATGCCGTCCGCGTGATCTTCGTCGGAGCCCCTGACTCGGTCAATTCCCGCGTCGAGTTCGTGGAGATCCTCGGGAAGAACGACCCGGCCTACCGCGATTTCGTCCAGAAGAAGGGCACGATCGACCGCTCGGAGCGAATCCGCGTTTCCGAAACAAGGATTCGAGGCACTGAGGCCCGCGCGGAGTCCGCTGCGCCGAGCCCGCGAACCGATGTCGTCGCGCAGAACCGACGGAACTCGGAGATAGGTCGCCAACAGAACGTCGCGCGCCTTCCGGATACGGCGAGCCTGCTCCCGCTGTTCGTCGCCACGGGCCTGGGTTCTGCGGCTGTCGCTGGAACGCTTCGTACTTTGCGGCGACGACGCCGCTAGCGGATCCGCTGTAAAGAACGGCACGCGCTGAAACACCGGCCGGCGGGACGTCGAACGTCTCGTGGGCCGGGATTCGCGCCGCAGTACTACGCCAAGGAGACGCCAATGGACCTGCTCCGCATTCTCTTGTCGATTCTACTGCCGCCTGTTGGCGTGTTCCTTCAGGTCGGGCTGACGGGCCACTTCTGGCTCAACGTGCTGTTGACGCTCCTGGGTTACGTGCCAGGGATCATCCACGCAATCTGGGTCATCCTCAACCGACCCGAGGTCTCCTAGCACCAGTTGCGACACTCGCGTGGCCCGACCCGCTGACGTGTCAACCGTCGGTGAGCGTCAGCAATACGTCCGCGTACCAGGCACAATTCAATCCGAGCGGCTCATCGAGTTCCGCATCCCGGATACCGAGGTCGATGCGAGCGGAATGTATCCCCAGCAGCACCCAAGGAAGAGATCCTCGACCGGCTCCGGAATGCATCACCACGGGCGCTCCGCTGATACCGCGATGGGTACGTCCGTCCGTGAGAAAGTATCCGTTGCCTTGGAATCGCAGCCCGAACGAGGACGCGACAATCGCGTGTCGCGCGACGGGCATCTGGTGAAGGGTATCGCGAAAGCCGAGGGGAAAACCAACGACCAGTAACGACGCGCCGACTTCGACCCGCCCAAGGTCAGCCAAGAGGTGTTCGGGCGTGAACATGTCGTAGACCAGCGGGTCTGGAAGCGCACCGCGATCAATTTCCAGAGCTGCGACGTCGATCATGCCGGAGGAGTCTTCGGTTTGGCGCCATAGGCTCGTGCCATCTCGATACAGAGGAATCGAGAAGCTCTTCGTTTCAACGACGTTCTCGGGATTGTTGTGGAGATCGATCCGTACGGCGTCGGGGCGGTGATTGCTCGCCTCGTCAATCAGGACATGGCGGCTGGTCACCAAGAACAATCGCTCGTCGCGCTTGAAGAAGAACCCCGTTCCATTCGTAAGCGTCGTGTCACCCAGAAAGGTGTCGATACGTACGATCGCGAGTAAAAGAGATTCGACGATTTGGGGTGCGTTCATGCGATGCCCCTAGCGCAATTCTCATGCCGATCAGGAATTCGCATGGTGGGCTTTCACACGACTTAGCATCAGGGCCTTCCCCGTGACTCCATTTGGGTGTGGGGTCCCGGCGACCGCGCGTAACGAGTCGCTTTTGAACCAACATTTTCTGCAGGAGATCATTGTCGGTGGGAGCGCCCACACTCGACACGGCTTGGCGCACGGTGGTCGAGTGGCCGAACTGTGAAACCGAGTCTCAGGTCGGTTGATAGCTATAGAGGGGCTCTGGAATTTGTGAGTCCCGTGTGAGTCCCGGCTATTTTCGAGTTCGGAAAACCCAACAATTCCGGATACTTAGTGGTGGAGGCGGCGGGAATCGAATCCGTCGCCTGTCTCGCCGGCGGTTGTTTCTCGCAGGCCGGAGTCAAGGCTCAGGCGCTTAGCCGGTCCGGAACACACCTGGTAAACTTTCCCATGTGGACGACCCGAACGAATCGAGATCCCCCGGGGCAGTCTCGCGAGCTCTCCTGAGCGCTGGGGCGCGCGTACTCCGCCCGCTTGTTCACCTGCTCATCGCGAATCAGGTGACGTTTCCCGCGCTCGCCAAGATGTTGAAGGGTCTCTACGTGGAAGTCGCCCGAGAGGACTTTCGCCTCGACGACCGACCGATGAGTCAGAGTAGAGTTTCGATTCTTACAGGCGTACACCGCAAAGATGTCCGGAGCCTGTGGGCAGAGCCTTCTCCGTCATCCGCCGCACCTGAGAGCGTCTCGCTGGGCTCCCAAGTCGTGATCCTCTGGATGACCGATCCTCGCTTTACAACCGCCGACGGAAAACCCCGTCCGCTAGCACGATCCAAAGAGTCGACAGACGCGCCCGGCTTCGACGATCTCGTAACAGCCGTAACCCAAGACGTGTGGCCCCGCTCAATTCTCGACGAGTGGCTTCGCCTTGGCGTCGCAGAGATTGATGCGGATGGGAACGTTGTCTTGGCCCGCGACGCATACGTACCCGAGCGCGGCTTTGACGAGAAGGTGTTTTTTCTCGGGCGTAACGTTGGCGATCACTTGTCAGCTGCGTCCGCGAACGTTCTTGGACGAGCAGAGCCCTTTCTCGAGCGCGAAGTAAACTATTTGCAGCTCACTCCTACCTCTGTGCGCGAGCTTTCGTCTCTCGCACGCGAGATCGGTTCCGATGCCCTTGAGCAAATCAACAGAAAGGGACACGAGCTAAAGAAGCGCGACGCCGACGACTCATCGGCAGACCAGCGAATCGCTTTTGGAGTTTATTTTTACTCCGAGCAAGCGCCCTCTGAAGACGACGAGGGTGAAGCGTGACGACCCGATTGCCGAAGCCCGCGCTCTTGCTGGCCATCGCGCTGATCGTGGTCGCAGCGCCTCAAGGAAGCCGCGCCGCGTGTCCGGACGTGCTCATTCAGGGCGATCCCGAAGGCATCGGTGGAACGGGTTACGGCGGTGACCAGGGCACCGGCGGAACGGGCTACGGAGGCGACGAAGGAATTGGTGGAACAGGACAGAGACCAGGGGATGAGGGTCCTGGGGGTACCGGCATCTTCGGAACGATCACGGGTTTTGGATCGATCTGCGTCAACGGCTTGCAGGTGGACTACGAACCTTCGACACCGGTAGCTGTCGACGGGCTTCCGGCCTCGGCCAATGCGCTCAAGGTCGGAGACACCGTGTGGGTTGAAGCGGACCGCCGTGGAAAGCAATTGCGCGCCCGAAAGATCCATGTGCAGTCTGTCCTTGTCGGTCCGGTTGATTCCACATCACCGGGCTCACGAGAGTTGCGCGTTATGGGAACCGCGGTTTCCCTGGGGCCGGGTACTGTGTTTGCAGATCGCGCGACTGGGCGATCTCTCACCCGTGCTGAAGTCTCTAACGCCACCGTAGCCGTGCGAGGACTCATGGGACCCTCCGGTGCTGTCGTCGCGAGTCGCGTCGAACGAGTTCCCTCTGAAACACCTGCTCGTGCGTTTGGCCGAATTTCGCGGCGAGGGAGTGTGAAAATCGGCGGGATCGAAGTGTCAGGGAGAGCGCCGATCCAGCCTACAGGTGCTTTGGTCGTCGCGGAGGGGCGCTGGTCGCGAACGCAACGGCGAATTGATGTCACCGATGTTTCGGACGCTTGGTCGGGGTCGAAGAACGCGCGAGAACTGTCGCTCGAAGGCCTCGTGCTCGACAAGACAAGTGGAGCGATCGAACTCGCCTATGGAAACGTCACGGCTCAGCGCGCCGAAAGCCTTACCGGAATTCGCGCAGGCGATCGCGTCGTCGTGCGAGCACGTCCCACAGGCCCGGGCCGCTTCGATGCACTTGAAGTTCGGCGAGTGAGGGTGAGTCCTGAGGGGACGAGATTCCGGACAAGGGGATCTCGGGCCCGCGACGAAGAAATCGACTCGTCAGACGAACAGTCCGATGACCGATCCGGGCGCGGCCGGTCCGATCGCTCGGATCGAACGGAGCGTTCGGAGCGAGCAGATCGGGCCGAGCGATCCGAAAGGTCCGAACGCGCTGAAAGACCCGAGCGATCGGAACGGCCTGAGCGTCCAGAACGGGCAGAACGCCCTGAAAGACCGGAACGACCTGAACGGACCGAACGTCCTGAAAGACCGGAGCGTGCAGAACGACCTGAACGCGCTGGACGGGACTAGTTCGCCCCGAGGAGCTCCAACTCTCGCTTCGCGTCAGCTGCCCCGGGATCCAATTTGAGCGCCCGACGAAAAGCGTCTCGCGCCTCGTCGTTACGACTTTGTTGGGCGAACAACCTTCCGAGATTGAACCAGGCGTCGGTGTCCCTAGGGTCTCGATCGACGACTCGACGGTACTCGTCCTCCGCTTCAACAAGGCGGCCTTGCTGAACCAAGACACGAGCGAGGTTGAAACTCGCATGGGGATGACGGGGCGCAACGGCGAGGACCTTTCGGTAGGTCTCTTCGGCTTCAGCCCAAAGGCCGCGACGAGCCAGGACCACACCCAAGTTGTGGCGCGCAGAAACGAACTCCTCATCTTCGACTAGCACGCGCTCGTAGTACCGCATGGCGTCTTCGTCACGTCCGCGATTCTGAGCGATGGTACCGAGGATGTAGAGACTCTCTGCATCGGTCGCATCAATTTCAAGACTACGGAGCGCCGCGCGCTCGGCCTCGTCATCTTTTCCAGCCCAAGCCAGCACCTTCGCCAGGTTTCTCAACGATCGTCCGTGCTCGGAAAGATCGATACTCGCAATTTCTTTCTCGGCGAGCTCTAGCGCGAGTCCGCGATCCCAGTTGGTATTCGCGGATACCCACCCTTTCTGTACCAGCGTCTCTACGATCTCGGCACCGAGAATCGCGTGAGTCTCTGGGTTGGGATGCACGTGATCGAGAAAAGATTCCTCTCCGGGAATCTGATGACGATCCCGACGAAGCAGGCGCGGGAAGTCTACCGACCAGACGCTCGGTGCTTCAGCGAACTCCCGGACGGCTTCCACAAACTCCGAGGGAGCACGTAACGGACAAACATCTTCGTCTCGTGCACCGACAAAGGCTGCTTCGGCACTCGACTCGTCTCCCGCGCGAAGCCGTCGCTCCCCGAGTTGGTACAACCAGTCGGCCCGCCGAGGATCAATCTCGAGCGCTTTCTCTAGTTCTGAGATTGCCATCTCATCGTCCGCGTTCAGTTCCCCGGATGAGACGTTCTTCGATGCTTCTGACTTGAACGGAGAGCAGCTTCTCAAGTTCGACGCCGGAACGACGGCCAACAGCTGAGCATCCGATCTCCGAGTTTGGTCGGCGACGCGGCTCAGGTTGAAGCGAAAGTGTTCTAGGATCGCGGCTCGCTTCGCATCGTCCCTCTTGTAGGCATCGGGCCCGATGCTCGAGTCAAGCACCGTGACAACGTCGTCCCTCAGGCCACCTGATTCGGTGAAACCGCGAAGCCTCGAAGCGGCCCGGTGGAGCAACGAATACGTCCGCGCTCCACTCAGAACTTCGTCGGCGGACCGTATCCAGCGTGGTGAGTCACGCAGTTCCCGATAAGTTCTTTCCTCTAGAAATTCGTTGTGCCCGGTATAGAGAACGACGAGGTCGGGTTCGTAATGCGCGATCTCATCCATGAGTCTCGCGACCCTATAGCTCGCGTAGCTGATCCCCCCGGCGTTCACGACCTCGAACTTCGCTTCGGGTTCAACCAGGGAGAGAAAGCGGCGCAGCCAACCGCAGAACGAGGTCCCATCGTCGAACGGTCGCCCATACGTTGTTGAGCCGCCTAAGCAGAAAATGCGCCGGTTCTCGGCCGGCTTCACCACCCGGAAACGCTGAACGTTGAACCACCGTCGCTTGTTTGGGGCGGTGACGAACCAATCAGCGTTTCCGGACTCGCGGACAAAGACCGGCAAGCGGCTGCCCTCGAACCCGAGGTAGGGATCCTCCTGGGCTGTTCGCACCGGCGTGCCGAGAACGTACAAGATGGCTTCTACGAGCAGATAGAAGACGCAAATCACCCCCAGAGAAAACAGCAGTTTCTTGGGAACTGAAGGACCCGTCTCCGATCCGCGCGCCATACCCTAGAAGTCGATCCCGATTGACACTCCCGCTCCCCAATCAGCGGCTCCCTCCGAGAGACCCGCGACTCCATACCCACTCAGGATGTAGCGGTCCGCGAATCGCCAGGAGAAATATGGAACAAGCTCGTGAGAATCGGAGGCTCCCGAGCTCGCTGCCTCGCGGTAGTCGTACACGAGACCAACTTGGGTGCGGCGCGCTAGGCGATAACCGGCGCCAACCGACGCGAAGAACACGTCGTCGAGGTCAAAATCGGACGGATCCCCCAAGAAGCGGTAGCCCACCGTCGTGAAGGCGAGCACTTTGTCGAAATTCTTGGAGACGTCGACCTGTGCGGTGTAGTCGACCTCGCCTGTCCCGAGATCTCGATCTTCATCGGCCGTCGGGACCTTGACCTTGCCTGTCAGCTCGAGAATCGGCCAAGCGGAATCGGTTTCCGGATAGTGGATGTAGCTGCCCGAAAGCACGACATCGCCAAGACCTGAGTTGGTTTCTGTTCCGACCGCATCTTCATCAACGATGATATTTCCATCGGTCCCCGCTACGACGCCGCCCGGCCCGTCGATTCGGATGTACGGCACGGTGGCCTTAAAGAGAAAAGGTTCGGCATCGTATCGGATGGTCACGGGTACGTAGAGAATGTCCGTGTCATCGCTTTGCCCGTAGTCGCCGCTGGTAAAGTTGACCCCGGAGCTGATCCGCAGGCGCCGCCGGTCGTCCGCGTCGTCCGCCCAGGATGCGCCGGCTAGAGATACAGCGACCCAAGGCAGCAGCACGGCAAGCGTATGGTTTGATTTCCACATGATTGTCCCCTCTGATTTGTAGAGTCAGTTAGTCCCGAGAAGCGCGATCCGCTCGTTCCGCACGCTCGGGCCGATCCGCTCGTTCCGCGCGCTCGGGTCGATCCGCCCGCTCCGCGCGCTCGGGTCGATCCGCCCGCTCCGCGCGCTCGGGCCGATCCGCTCGTTCCGCGCGCTCGGGTCGATCCGCCCGCTCCGCGCGCTCGGGTCGATCCACCCGCTCCGCACGATCTGCTCGGTCCGCTCGGTCGGCCCGGTCCGCTCGGTCCGCGCGATCGGGTCTCCCGTCTCGGCGCACCCGTTCACCAAGGAAGTTCCCATCTTGATCGAAGAACTGATCGACCCGAACCCGCGATCGAGAACCATCCGGATTTCGCTCACGAACTTCGTGCCGTTCCTGTGTAATTCCCGTCACCGGGTCGGTGCCGACTTGGAAGCGCTCCCGACGCCGGCTCCCGTCCGCGCCGCGGTCGCGGTCGTCATCAATGGTCCGTAGGTCGATCTCGGGAAAATCTCTCGCGTCCGCACCGTTCGGTCGATCGCGAAGGGGCTGACTGTCATCAATGCTTCCGTCGCCGCGAAGCTTAACGCCCTCCGGAGTCAAATCGTCCCTTGGACTCTGTGCTCCCGCAGTGGCTGCGAAGAACGATGCAAAGATCACGGCGAGTAAGTAGGTTCGGTAGTTCATCAGAAAATCCTCGATGCTAGAGGTAAAGGTGCCGCCGGCCCTCTCGGGGCCGGCGGTCCCGGCTAGTCCTCAAAAAAAGTTCCTTTGAGAGGTCCCACGACGACGTCGTCGCCTGCATTCACCGGCGGGAAGTTCGGCGGGAAAGGCAGGTCCCCGACCTCCTCGGCGGCTCGATCGTCGAGGTCGACTTCCCCGACTCCGAAGTTGTCGACCGCGACCAAGACGCCGGTGTCCACTCCGTTGACCAAGACAGCGAAGGCCTCGCCGGGCGTGAAGCCTTCGATTTCCACGGAAAACTTCCGTCGACCTTCGCGTACCTCCCAACGCGCTTTTCCACTCACGTCGCCCGCGTCAACGGTTGCCCGCATGCGGGTCTCTAGGCGCTCCCGGTCGTCGCCTCCGGCCGCTCCCAACGGAATCGAGAGCGCGAAAAATGTTGCAACCAGCGAAGTCCACCATCTCTTCATTGACCGATCTCCTTCATGGGAATCTTTCCCATTACCTGGGATTATTTCCCATGTATCGTCGATGTCAATGGAAAAATGAGGTGAGAGAGCGCACAAAATGCCGGTTTTTTGCCGCACTGCGTGAGGAAGAGCGGTCCGCTAGCCGGAGGGAAGCGATCTAAGCCGCTGCGGGCTCAGCGGGTGGCCCCGCGGCAGTAGTATGGATGGGAGATTGACGAGGTCGGGGGCGTAACCGCTCGCGACTTAGGGTTCGTTGCAGCCGAGCGCGCGCAATTGATCCCGCCAACCCGCGACGTCGAGGGGGCCAACGAGAGTTTTCCGCTCACCCCCTCGACACACGAGGTTCATGGGCAGTCCGCGACCGCCCACCTTTCGAAAGACTTCGCCTGTCGCGTCCCGGAGCATCCGAAGTTCGAGCTGCTCCCCCGCTAAAAACTCCTCGATAACGTCCGCTGCCTCGCCGACGTTGACGGTCAGGATCTGAACTGTGTTTCCACAGTTGCGGCGCGCTCGTTCCAGTGACAACAGATCCTCGCGGCACGACGGACACCAAGTCGCCCAGAAGTGCAGCAGCTCAGTGGTCTTTCCCCCGGAGGCACAGGCGACATGCGGCTCCCCGTGGAGTGTCGTCAGGGAGATGCCCCCATGCGACGCACCGACTAACGAAGCTGCAAGGACGGCGAACGCAACACGCGGGCTAAAACGCATACTGAAAACCTACCGACCAGATCGGATCTTCGTCCTGACGTCCGTACAACGCGGAGTCGGTGACCGGTAGTTGAACTGCGGCACGAAGCAGCGGGCCGCGGTTCTTCTCAACCCACGGGATCCGGATCTTGATCGACGGCGTGGCGTAGAAGATCGACCCCCCACTGTCCCGATAACGGAGGCCTCGAAACTCGTCGAAATCTGCCCAGCGGTAGTTCATTTCCATTCCCAGGGTCAACCAGTCCAGCGAACGGTTGCCTAGGGCATGGCCTACGGGAAGCTCGAGTGCAAGGTTGGCCAGCACGATGTCGCCATACTCGTACTTCAGGCTTCCCTTCGTGTTCTCGCGATAGAAAATGCTCCCGTAGAGCGATACCCACTCGAGGCGATGGACCCCGCCGAGCCCGACGCCGAAGTCCCAGGACCCGGTCCCCAGTTGGAGATGCGGATCGGTCAACCCTCGCGTGCTACGGCTGCTCTTTCCCGTAGGTCCCTTCAAGAACAGCGTTCCCTCGAGCCATGTCGAGGGCAGAACGTCCCGGTTTCGCCAGAGCATATAGTTGGCGCTGACCGAGATATCTCCCAGGCCATCCAGATCAATGGTCTGGCGTTCGTCCCCTTCGAACTCGGTGATCTTGTTCATCATGAAGGGAACGTCGAGCGTGAGTGTGAGACGATCAAAGGGTGACCAGCTTACGAAGAGGTCGAGACGCCGGCTGTCGTTCTTCTCTCGGTCATGCGTCTCTCCTTCCTCATCGCCATGCTCATCGTCGCCGTCCTCCTCGTGGCCGTGCCCGCCGGGCAGCACACCACTCTCCTTTTGCCAGCCTTTCAATTCAAGGTAGACGGAGACGTCTCCCTCGGTGAGCGCGGTCGTTCCGTGACTCGAGAACCGGGCGTCTCCGGCTTGGCAGATCGAGCAAGCTTCGGAGCCTCGCGGTGAAAATGAAATGATCAATACGAGTGCGGCCGCGAATAGCAGCCTACGTGTGGACATTGGTATCCCCAGCGTTGTGAGTTTTCGAAGCGAATCCACAAGGCGGACGGGTGCGAAAGCTCAGGCGGCTATCGGGACGGAATCCTCAGGTTCTGGGCTCAAGGAGGTCGGGCGGATGTCTGGCGCCGGCGGTGCCAGTTCGAACAGCTTAAGGGCTGCGATTTCGAGCCCGGGTCTCAACACCGGGTCGAAACCATTCGATGCACCGCTCGCGCGGGGGAGCCTGTCGCATCCGCAGGGACAGGACACCTTGAAGTAGGTCCCATCCGACTCACTAGAAAACGAGTAACTGCCGGATATTGCGCAGGGTACCGCCGACGCGGCGACAAAGACGATCGCAGTCAACAGAACAGTGATGAGGCGGGCTCTCGGCACCATGCGCTTGGCATACTATCCCAAGGGCTTTCGCACCTAGCGCTAGCTGTCAGAGCGCTTGGAGTTTTTGGCCTTCACTGCACAGGTGGCTGTTTGTGAGTCCCGTGTGAGTCCAGGGCTTATTCGGACTCGAAAAACCCAAAGATTCCGGTTAGTTATTGGTGGAGGCGGCGGGAATCGAACCCGTCGCTTGAGAAATAATCTGTTTTGTTTTCGGTACCTTACGAGGCTGGAGTTGTGAGTCCGGTGTGAGTCCCAACGTTGAGCGGCGTCACGAAATCGTCTCTCATCCTATACGCCGAGGACGATCCTCCAGAGACAAGGGCGTCTAGGATGAGCAAAACTGACGCACGCAACTTGGGGTTTGATTTCAGCCTCCCGGGCTCTCCGCAAACGAAGCTCGGCAGGGTCGCCTCCAGGTTAAACCTTATCCCCCAGCTCGACGCCATCGTCTCCGCGTCCCCTCGCTCAAGTATCGAAGCAACAACGATGAACGCCTCGGGTAGAGTGCCCCGGCCGATCGTGCGAAGGAACCTCGAGAAGGCCTCTAGCGTCAATTGTGACGCTGGCAAGCTTTCCGCCAAACGAAGAACTCGGGACTCGTGACCCTCGGCCACCGGTATTTCGGGGCCGGGGGAAGAGCACAAACAGCAGCGAAAACCTGCTCTTTGCCTTAAGTGTCCGACGAGGCGGTGGGTTGCTCGGCACAGGAGCATCTGAGTTGCGCACCTGAAACGCCTGCACTTACTGGCTCGCCAGGCGTCCGGTAAAAGGCGCTGCCCCCATGGTTCCGTTTTTAATGGAGGGGGTCTTCCGAAGGAGGCGACGGATCTGGTCCACCCCCCTTGAAAAGCAGAGGAGCTCCTGCGTTTCCAGGCCGACGCCGCAGGCTCCGGATTGCCACTGCGGGCATTATCGCAGAGATGGGTCCGCCCGCGATCAACTCGGGCGGTGCTTCGAGGGGCGGCATTCCCAGCGCAGTTCGATAGTTGTTGTGGAGATGGTGGAGCGCGGACTCACTGCGGCCGTTGAAGTGGTAGATCTCGCCGAAGGTGTCGTTCACGATTTTCCAATTGAGCGGCATCTCGAGGGTCGATTCGCCGATTCGCTCCGCCCGATGAAACTCCCACTGCGAGAGCTATTTTGACAACGATAACTTCCGGGCAAGCTGCACGTCCGGTTTTTGCGAGAACAGCATGGCTAAGAGGCGTCTTGAGCCCTCGGGAGACTATCTTTGAAACGTGAGATTTTTGATCAGGAACATCATCTCTTCCGCGAACAGGTGCGGCGCTTCGTTCGAGAAGAAGTTGAGCCGCTTCTCCCAGAATGGAACGAAGCGGGCATGAGCGACCGCGAGACGTGGAAGCGCGCGGGCGAACAGGGCCTGCTCGGTGTGAACTTGCCCGAAGCCTACGGGGGAGCCGACGCCGGCTTTCTCTACTCGGTCATCGTGATGGAGGAGCTGACTTACGCTCGCGCCCACGGCCTGGACACAGGCCTTCATGCCGACGTGTGCGTGCCCTATCTCAATTCCTTCGGCAGCGACGATCAGAAAGAGCGCTATCTAGCGGGCACCATCTCCGGCGAGATTCTCATGGGCATCTGTATGACCGAACCGGGCACCGGTTCGGACCTCGCCAGTATACAGACCACCGCCCTTCGCGATGGCGACCACTACGTGCTGAACGGTTCGAAGACCTTCATTTCGAACGGACAGATCGGTGATCTGTATGTCGTCGTTGCGAAGACCGATCCTTCCGCGACTCCCCGTCACAAGGGAGTGAGTTTGCTGCTGGTAGAAGCGTCGACTCCGGGCTTCGTGCGCGGGCGCAAGCTCGACAAACTGGGCCTTCACGCGCAGGACACCAGCGAGATCTTCTTTCAGGATTGCCGGGTCCCTGCGAAGAACATCTTAGGAGGCGAGGGCCAAGGGTTTGCCATGCTGATGGACAAGCTCCAACAGGAACGGTTGGTGGTCGCCGTTCGATCCATCGCTTCCTGTCGGCGCGCCCTCGATGACACCATCGAGTACGTGAAAGAGCGCAAAGCTTTTGGCAAACGCATCGCGGATTTTCAGAACACGCAGTTCAAGCTGGCCGAACTCTCTACGGAGGTTGAGATCGGACAGGTCTTCATCGATCGCTTGTGTGCCGCCCACGTGGCGGGAGACGACATCGTCACCGAGGTCAGCGGCGCCAAGTATTGGGCCACGGACCTCCAGAAGAAAGTTGCGGCCGAGTGCCTGCAGCTCCACGGAGGCTACGGCTTTATGACGGAGTATCCGATCTCGGGAGACTACGCAGATGCGGCTGTACAGTCGATCTACGCCGGAACGAACGAGATCATGAAAGTCATCATCGCGAAGCGGATCGGGCTCGGATAGTTCTTCCGCGGGCGGCGTCTATTCCCAGAAAGTCCAACCCTTGCGCGTGGGCGACGCGCACGCGTTGTAGGCGTTCGGGTCGATCGGCTGCATGAGTCCGGTCGTTGTCTCGCCTTCGCAGGTGACTCGGCACAGGTGCTCGTCGAGACCGACCAACGAGGCTCGGACCTCCGGGATGTTCACGTCGAAGACATCGCCCTCGATGAGCTCTTCCTCGCCGGTATAGCCGCCCTGGTGGATTCCTTTGTCGGGAGTACCACCGTACATCCCACAGCGAAGGTAAGCCGTCTGGTTCCCGATGCGCTCGTATTCAAGCCGCTTCACCTCACCGGAGTCGAGTGTGTAGTCGACGAGTCCGGCGAGAAAGATCTTCGTGTCCTCCTCAAATCGGAAGCGTCGGTCGACCTCGACCACACGGCCCGCTCCCGGTCGCGAATCCCCGAAGTGGTAAAACGCTTTGTCGCCCCAGATCGTGAAGTTCTTGAAAGCCACGAAGCTGTTGCCGGAGACCCCGACGTGCATCCGTCCACCGAGAGAAAGCTCGGGGCCTCCCACCCCTCGACCGATTCCCCAATGGCGATCGCGGGTGCCCCGCGCCGTACCCGATTTCAGCTCGACGCGTTCCCCTTCGATGTCGACCCACCCCTCGACCTCGCCAAAGCTCTCAAAGCCCGTGGTGACGTCGGGACGGCGGCCCTTCGGGAAGCCCCGATCGATCGGAAGCGTGGGCTCGCGGAACACTTGGCGCGTCGTGTCGGTGAAGTTGATCTCGAAGCTGATGCCCCATTCGTTCGGCTCGAGCACGTAACGCCAAAGACGCATCCCCTCGAGCACCCGAGGCGCGATCGGCCCCAACCGCATGTCCATCCGGTCCGCGCCAAGGCGGCGGAAAGCGCGCACGGTGCGGTGGACTCCCTTGTAATTGACGATGGCGTAGGCCTCGGCGCGGTCGAGGTTCGGGTAGAAGCTGCAGCCCGTCGCGACGAGAATCTCACCGCCGTCGTCGTGGCAGACCATCCAGTACCGCTCGTAGGCCCGCGGATCGCTTGTCATCATCACGCGGATCGGATCCGTGGTCTGATGAATCATGAAGTCGTCGATTGGCGAGAGTGGGAACTGCTCGGCGAAGTGCGGGTCGTCGCCAATCGTGAGCTTCGGCTGCTGCGAGCGGTCGGATGTCATTGCGGGTCCTCGTGGATAGGTTTCGTCATCGGCTGGTTCGGCCAGCGAAGGGATCGCGAGCGATCCTCTCTCGTAAATGGGCAGCGATTTCGGCGCGCGCCGCCGTCGACTGGGGCGGCAGGGCTTGAATCACCTCGGCGAGTAGACCGCGCAGTTCCTTGTTGCGGTCGTGAGCGGCGCGCGCTGACAGCGGATCGATCGCGCTTTCGGGCGCGGCCCGAATGCGGGAAGCGATCTCCTCGGGCAGCTGATCGGCGAGCCTTTCCAAGAGCTCCGACGTCGCGGCATTGTCCCAGGTGAAGAAGGGCAACATCTCCGCCCACGAACCGGCGATGCGCCGAAGTGTACCCGCGGCCGTGCGCAACCGATCCCCAGACGGGTCGTCCGCATGGCGCTCTAGTGTCCGATCGATCAATCGGGCAATTCCCTCGAGTTGCTCGTCGATGGTCGGGTGCATGCCGGATCTCCTTACGACTCCATCAGGTCGAGCCCGGCCAGCACACAGCCGTTGGTTAGCCGGTACATGATCTCGGTTCGGTCGGCGAGATAGGATCGGAGGCCGGTGACTTGCATAACCGCCGTCTTGAAGCACGCCATCGTGTTCCACCAGCGCACGGCCTCGAGGTCGACCTCGATGTTTGCGCGGGCAGCGTAACGTTCGAAGAGCTGCTCCCGCTCCCACGCGCCGGGAATGAGATGTTCGCGGGTGCGCAGAGGTTGAGTGATCCAACCGATGTCATCCAGCGGATCGCCCAGGTGCGTGAGCTCCCAGTCGAGCAGAAGAACGACTTCATCGTCTTCGTCGAGAAGAATGTTCCCCGCTTTGAAGTCGCCATGCACCAGGACCGTTCGCTGGGAACGCGGGGCGTTGGCGGCCAGCCAGTCGATCATGAGCTCGAGCTCGGGCAGCGGTTCGATCTGGTCCGCACGCAGGACGCCGATCCATTGGTCGAGGGAGGCCCGGGCCGCGTCGGGCCCGGGATCGGAAAGAACCGCATCGACCTCGAGGGCTTTCCAATCGACGCGGTGAATGTCGGCCAACAGGTCGCACAGTCGTTCGGCCAACGCGACGCGACGCTCGAGTGGCCATGCGCCGTTGATGGCGAAGTAATCGCAGTGGCCGGTTCCGCGCTCCATAATAAGGGAGGGTCGTCCGAGCTCGCTCCCGTCAGGATCGAGCCAGAGGGCCCGCGGCGCCGGAATGAAACTTGGCTCGATCGCCTGGAGAACCGCGAACTCGGTTCGACGGTCGCTTTCGAGCAGACCCCCTTCCGGGTCCCGTCGCGCGATGAGGGGTCGAGTGTGGGTCTGGCCGTTTTCAACCCAGCTGAGATCGAAGATCCAGTTCTCGCGGGACAAGCCCGTCGAGACTCGCTCCACCTCGCCAACGTTCAATTCCGATGCGTGCGGGAGTTGTCGAGCCAAGAAAGACACGAGCAACGACTCGACATCTGCAACCAACCTTCGATCTCCAACGAGCGCGCGAGCGTAGTCACCTAGGCGCGAGCGAGTTGACCCAGTTTCGACTTGAGGGTGCGTAAAGCGTTCTTGTTCGCACCCTTGATCGCTTCCATCGTGGGCGGTTTCTCGCTGATATCACCGAGCTCGGCGAGCGCGACGTGAACTTCGTCGTGGCCTTCGACTCGCTTCATCCTCTCCATCCAACCGCGGACCTTCGGATAGGGATCGAAGTCGTAGACGTTTGTGAAGCCGGGTTGCAGCTGACCGATCTCGACATACGCAGCGAAATCGGCCAAAGAAAGATCTTCCCCCGCCAGGTAAGAAGACTCGGCCAGCCAGCCGGTTTCCATCCCTTGCAGTGCCCGTGTCAGAGTCGCTTCCGCGGCGCGCTGAGTCGACTCGGGAATATCGAGATCTTTTCGAATCTTGGGAGCAACGAGACCGATGGAGGCTTCCCGAACGCTGCGATGGTGGGCGTGCAAGTACCAATCCACCTTGGCTCGGCGCTCGAGATCCTCGGGATAGACGTCCGCCCACCCGTACTTGCGACTCAGGTATCCCATGATCGCGTGCGCCTCGGCGAGGACGAAGCCGGTGTCCGGCTCTTCGATCATGGGAATCGTCCCTGCAGGATTCTTCGCGAGATACTTCGGGTTCCGGCTTCCGGACTCTCCCTCCGAGCCCGGGTTGATCAAAATCATTTCGAACGGGGTTCGCTTGTACAGCATCAGCCACATCACAGCCCGCACGGGTTGCGAGAACGGGACGCCATACGACAAGAGAGGTCGTGCGTTGGAAGTCATCGGTACTAGAGCCCGGGACAGAATAACTCGCGATGCCCTAGAGAAACCCTAGATCGGGTACTTTTCCACCACCACTCGCGAAAAGAAGGAAATCGAATGGAACTCGGCTATTTCATGATGCCGCTGCACCATGCGGAGAGCATCTACCACGACACCCTCCAAGAAGATATCGAAGCGGTGGTGTATGCGGATGAGCTCGGATTCAGCGAAGCCTGGGTAGGCGAACATTACTCGGCCGCTGTCGAACAGATCACCTCCCCGCTCCTCTTCCACGCGAACCTGATCGCGAGGACGAAGCAGATCAAGCTGGCGACGGGCGTCATTTGCTTGCCGCAATACCACCCCGCCGTGGTCGCCGGGCAAGCCGCGATGTTTGATCACCTGAGCGAGGGCCGCTTCATCATGGGTGTCGGTCCCGGTGGCCTCCCTTCGGATTTCGAGCTGTTTGGCGTGTTGAAGAAGGATCGTATGGCGATGGCTGAGGAATCCATCCGACAGATCCTCGCGCTGTGGTCGCAGGAGCCGCCCTACGAGATCTCGGGGGAACACTGGAACATTGAGATGAGCCAGTGGACGCAGCACGACATCAAACTCGGTTACCTCCCGCGTCCCTACCAACAACCTCACCCGCCTATTGCTATTTCAGCGGTGAGTCCTGCTTCTGGATCGCTGCGCTACGCGGGGACCCAGGGGTTCATGCCCGTTTCGGCGAACTTCATTGCCGACTGGGTGCTGGAGACGCACTGGCCCGCCTACGCGGAGGGGGCCGAGAGCGCCGGTCTTACCCCGGACCCGAAGGATTGGCATGTCGCGCGAAGCATCTATGTCGCAGAAACGGATGCCGAGGCCGAGCAGTTCGTGGACCAAAGCGGTGGGGCGTACGCCTACTACTACGAATATCTGTTCAAGATCTTCGACCGCTCGAAATATCGAGGCCCTTTCGTCGCGCACCGCGATGACGATCCCGAGACTCTAGACCCCGAAACAATGCGTGAGGCTTGTGTCATCCACGGCAGCCCCGAAACCGTTGCCGAGAAGGTTCTTCAAATGCGCGATCGCATCGGCGACTTCGGCACCCTCCTCTATGCTGCACACGACTGGCAGGACAAGGACGCAATGAAGCGATCGATGCGTCTCATGGCTGAAGAGGTGATGCCGAACATCAACCGCCAGCTGCAGCCCTAGCGGAGCTCGAACCCCTCGTAGCCCTTCGCGGCGACGTCGGCAAAGATCTCGCGGTAGAGCGGCACACCTCCCGCAAAGAGCAGGAAGCGACCGCGGACGTTCTCGTCGTTGTTGGTTCCGAAAAACCACGAGTCCTGCATCTCCTCGATGAGTAGACCCTTCAGGGAGTCGTAGCAGCGCTGGGTCCAGGCTTCTTCCGCTTCGGCCGTGGTGACGATGCTGTTGTAGCCGTTCTCGCGCACGTAGCGGATACAGTCGACAATCCACTCGACGTTGTTCTCAACGCAACGCGTGATGTTGCAGAACGTCGCCGGGTTGTGGGGACCCATGACAGCGAACATGTTGGGAAAGCCCGAGAACTGAACGCCCAGGTTGGTCTTGGGCCCATCGGACCAGTGTTCGCGAAGCGAACGCCCTCCTTCGCCGTAAATGTCCATCCGCATCAGCTCGCCGGTGAGGGCTTGGAAGCCGGTGGCATAAATGATGATGTCGAGGTCGTGGTGCTCGTCTCCCGTCTGGATTCCGGTAGGCGTGATCTTTGAGATCGGTGTCGCGCGCAGGTCGATGAGCGCCACGTTGTCGCGGTTGAACTGCTCGTAATAGTCCCGCTCTCCCGGGCAGCGCTTGGTGCCGAAGGTGTGGCTCTTGGGAATGAGCTTCTCAGCGATCTCCGGGTCGTCGACCCGTTCTCGGATCTTCTCGGCCAGAAACTCCGAGACCTCTCCCGCGACTTCAGCGGAGGTGAACGTGTCGGTGTAGTTGCCGAGCCACAGCGCGAACCCGCCGCGGTCGTAGAGCTCCTGGTAGCGCGCCATGCGTTCGGCTTTGGGCACGCCTTCGCTGGGGATGGAGTCATCTCCGTGGATGAAACCCGCGAAGGTGCGCTTGCACACATCGAAGATCTCATGCGCCCGCTCTTTCAGTTCGCGCTGTTCCTCCGGATCGATCGGGCGGTTGCGCAGCGGCGTGCACCAGTTGGCCGTGCGCTGGAACACCGTGAGGTGTTCCGCTTCTTTAGCGACCTCCTGGATGACCTGAACGGCCGTGGGGCCACTCCCGATGACGCCGACCCGCTTTCCGGTGAAATCGATCGGCTCCTTGGGCCACCGCGCCGTGTGGAGCGACAACCCTTCGAAGCTTTCAACCCCCTCGTAGTCGGGGAGCTGGTGAGCCGACAGCAACCCCGTAGCTGCAATCACGAAGTGTGCCCGCGCGCGCTGACCGTCTTCGGTCTCGATCTCCCATTGCTTCTCTGCCTCGTCGTAAGTCACGGTGCGAACGCGAGCGTTGAGTTCGATATCGCGCTTCAGATCCAACTTGTCGGCGACAAAGTGGAGGTAGCGCTCGATCTCGGGCTGTGCAGCAAAGTGCTCGCTCCACTCCCATTCATCGAGGAGTTCCTGCGAGAACGAGTACTGGTAGCTGTAACTCTCGGAATCGAATCGGGCACCCGGGTAGCGGTTCCAATACCAGGTGCCTCCGATTCCGGTTCCCGCCTCGAAGACTCGAGCTGAGAGGCCGAGCTCGCGCAGGCAGTGGAGCGAGTAGAGGCCGGAAACCCCGGCACCGATTACGATCGCGTCATACGTCTGTGTCATTGAATGCGTCCTTCTGATTGAGTCGCGAGAGGCCGCCTTTGGCCGGTCGTGCGGAGGTGCGCCATTCGGCGGGGGCCTCTCCAACTTCGAGACGAAGCTCCAGCGCGGATTGCCCGATCCGCTCCGAGCGAATCACCAAGTGGTTCTGCTCTTCGTCCACACTGACAACAAAATTCAGCGCTAAGCGAATCTCGGCGTCTCCCGGACGACGCGCCTGATCGATGCCCGCGCGGACGAGCACCTCGTCCAGGATCGCTTCGCCGAGATCCTGATAAGCGATGACCGGATCGTCCACGGTTTCGGTCTTCTTCACGACGACTCCGATAACGCGTCGAGGTCGTCGATCGCAACGGTGATCCGCCGAATCATCTCCATCGAAATCGACTCGGGTTGCATGTCAGGCAGCGTGGGCGGTGGGCACAAGGTGGGTGTCCACATCAGCAGCGCGGCAAAGGTTTGTCGGCGGTACCCATCCCACGCGGTGGCTGTGTCAATGGTCTTGCCCGAAACCTCTCCCAAGCGCGCACAGTAGTGTTCGATGAGCTTCTCTTCCCAGGCGCGCCGGTCCTCGACGGTGAGGGTTGTGCTCAAAGCGTAGGCAAGGTCCCGCGCCCAATGGCCCCGGCAGACCCGCGCCCAGTCGCTGAGCCCCATGCGACCGTCTTCGGTGACGTACCAATTGCCCAAATGCACGTCGGAGTGGATCACCGTTCTTGGGTGGTCGTCGTGCATTCGAAGCGATTCCACCGCGGCGGGCCAGATCCGGGATTTTCGTGCGGTCACCCCGGCGGGGACCACGTCGGCCGCCCGTTCCATCGCTCGGTCGTGTCCGTCCTCGATTCGGTTTCTCGCTGCGGCGTGAAAAAAGTCTTCGTAGGTTCGCAGGAACCCGACGTCGTACGCGTGCGACGGGTTCAAGAACGTTCCGTGCAACGTCGCCAACGTATCCACCACCTGAGTGGCCTGGTCTTGGTCGATGGTCCAGTTGACGACTTCGCAGAAGTCGGCGCCCCGAGTGGTGGTCAGGTCTTCCATCAGATGGAACGACCGACCCGTGCGTACGTCGCGCGCCGTGTAGAGACAGCGGGGCGCCTCGATGGGGAGAGCCGGTCGGAGATCGGTCAAAAAGCGGCCCTCCGAGGGCGCCGACTTTCCTGCGGACAGTCGCATCGGAAGTGTTGGGGTCGCTTTCGCGAACAATCGATCGGGGAGTCCTGCGGAACGCCCGGCTTCGTTCCAGGTCACCGAGAGGATGCGGCGCGCGCTCGAGCCGTTGTCACCGCCCACGACCTCGACGCGTTCGACCTCGGCGCCCGGGGTCCCCGCGCCCACGACGTTTGTCAGCCACTCCGGCGTGACCGCCTCGCCGTGCCAGGGGACATCGCTCGGAACGCTCGGGCTCGGCCGCCGGATGTTGTCCGAGATCGCGTATGCGGCGATGCGTGCTCGGCTCGGCAGGGTCGACGCGTCGATGACCGTGGCGCTCGTCATGGTCCTAGTGCCCCTTCGTTCGGCCCGGCGACAGCTCCCGGTTGCCGCGCACCACGCGCAACTCGCCGCTTCGAGACAGCCGTTGATATCCTCGGGTCAGACCGCGCAGATATTCCGCGCCGCCGTCGAGGCTCTGGGGTGTCATGCCTTCTACAAGCTTCTCGACGTAACCGACGCCGCGCGCGGTGGTTTCGCGTAGAAAGCGTCGCCCAGACGCGGTTAACGACACCAACCTCTCGCGCCCGGAATCGGGGTCTTCTTCGATGGCGACGTATTCGAGAGGCGGCCGGTGCATTTCGCGCAGGGCCTTTGAGACCGCCGACGGCGAGATCTCAAACCAGGTCTGGAGCGCGCGCTCGATCTCTTTGCGGCGCATCACCTGGCCGTCTTGTCCCTCGGACCGGATCAGCCACAGGATCGCGACTTGCTTACGCGACAAAACCCCGCCTGAGAGCACCTCTTCCAGAGCCGTGCCCATCTGGTAGTGAACCGGGTAGAAGAACTCGAGAAGATCGGCGGGCGTAGTCGGACGCGACGCGGCGCGATCTGCGCTGGTGGGCAATGGGGGGCCTCCTTCGCTCTCGAAGATTTTACTCAACTATTGCCTTTGCTCAATAATTTGCCGTGGTGGTCGCTCAGCGGCAGCAAGGCCCGTTTCTCGAAGGTTCAACGAGCGCCTTGGAACGCCTTCGTAACGAAGGGCGAAGTCATCGCCCTCACCAGCGCGCTGTAGTTCAGCTGAAACCTCGCCTCTGTGCCGGGCGCGCGGTGGGTGGAGCCGGTGTCCGTGATCAGGTGATCGCTACTCGCTCCGAGAATCTCGATCCCTGATGGGGGGCGGAGACCCTCGGGGTCCGTATCTTGCCGACCGATTGCAAAGATTGTCTGCGAGATCGTGCCGGCGCGACTTGGAGAGGAAGTCTCTCCAAACGCGTTCTGAGCGGTTTCCCCCCATGGTGCAGAGGGCTTGCGTTTGGATTCAATGACTTCGGCGACGAGCTCGAAGGCGTCCGTGTGAAGCGCCTCGATGGGCTTCCGGTCGAGGGGATCGCAACCGAGTAGAATCGATTCGCCCAATCGGAGATTGTTCACACGTCCGGTATCCGGACAATCGAGCGCCCACGAGAGGCCGCTCGAGTTGCCTCCGGAGACCGTCTCAAGAACGATCCCGAACTTGTCATCCACCGAGTCGGCCAACTCGGACAGGACCGCCATGTTGGTTGGGCTCGGACAGACCCCGTTTCGGCAAGCGAGATTGGCTCCGATCCCCTTTAGTACGATGTTGGGGAGCCCGATCGTCTTCTGCACAGTACTCACCAGATCGCCGGGAAGGATTCCTTCCCTGAGGTCTCCCAGCTCAACCATCAGCAAGATCCCGTGGGTTCGGTCGGCTCTCTCCGCCGCATGCGAGAGCAGTCCGATGATTTCGATCTCTGTGTTGAAGCTTATGTCCGAACTCATCACGACGCGGTCCACCTGACTTCGCATCGGAGAACGAATCAGCGTCATCGGAATCTCTCGCTGCGCGACGCGCATCGCTTCGATGTTGGCGATGCGTGAGTCTCCGAGATCGGTGACACCAGCGCGAAGGAAAGCGCTGGCAATTTCCGGAGATCCGAGGGTGGCTTTTGTTACACCGGTAACCGAGATGCCGCGCGTCGCTAGACGCGTCACCAGTGCGCTGGCGTTGTCTTCAATTTTTCCGAGATCGATCTCGAGGCGCGGAGCGGGCACCCGGCGCCGACTCAGCTCTTCTTCAGTCGGGGAAATGCGGAAAGAACCATCTCCACAAGCCGGTCCGTCGGCCGGGTCAGCGCGTCGGTCACGGGTATGCCCAGCTCGCGTTCATACTGCTCGATCGATGTCGAGACGTCAGCCTGGCTCATGTTTTCGTGGTTGATCGTGAGGCCGATCACCCGCGTCGCGGCGAAGGTCTCGATCAGGTTGATCTCGGTTTTGGGGATGGGCATTGGCATTCGTTCGAAATCACAGCGATGAGAGCGACGTGGTGCGTGTTGCAAAACGACGCCGTCGGGAGTGCTTCCCCTGAGTATGAACGACGTCGTAGAGTAAGCGGGGTGGCTGAGTGCTCCCTGCCCTTCGATGATCATGACGTCCGGGCTCTCTCTTTCGAACGCGTCAACGATCGTCGCCTCCAGTTCACCGGCGCAAAACTGAGAGGGCACAGCGTCGAGGGCGAGACCGTAGCGAGCCCCTTGCATCAACCCGGTTTGTCCGGTCCCCACCATCACGGCCCGCAAGCCCTGTTCATTTAGCGCTTGCGTCAGAATCGAGGCGGTCGTGCGTTTTCCGATCGCACAATCGGTCCCGAGCACGGCGATACGAGGACAGGTAACGCGAGAGATATGGCCGCTGAATGTTCGAAGATCTTTCTTGGCGCGAGGTTTCCGAACGTCCAGCATCTCGACGTCGCTCACCACGCTCGCCCTCACGAACTCCGGGTCGTCATTCAGAAACTCGTGAAGACCGTTGACGATATTCATACCTAGGCTTATGGCCTCGAGCACGATTCGGCGCTCCTGCTGAGACAGCATGCCGCTCGCAGGTGCCATACCGAAGATGAAGTAGTCGGGCACGCCTCCGGCGTGCTCCAGCGAGTGCGCGAGGTTTCGGCAGATCGGAATCGCGTTCGGCTTTTTGTCGAGCACCTCGCCAGAGTCCAAACCGGTTTGTTCGCTGTCGATCACCGACAGAATTTTGTACTTCTCGGAGTGACGAACGAGCCCGTTCGCTGTTTTCCCGTCGATCGCTCCGAAGTTCCCCTCGCAGTAAACAATGGCCGTTTCAGACCGCGTCGGTTTTCGACGCATAGGGGGCGTTTCGGGATTCGTGTCTGCCAGACCGCGCAGTTGTGCAGACTCGCTGGGGGAGCGGGCGCTCCGAGGGAATAGACGGATTACGGACAATGAATCTCCTGGTGGAATCTCGACACTCATGACGAGTTTCGTGAGCGGAGGAAGGCCAAGTACTTAAGGAGCTCTTCCTCCTCTTCGGCGGTGAGGTCGTCAATCGCGAACGCGGCGAGCCTCCTGCGCCGTCCACCCGTTTTCTCGGGCTGAAGCAGATACCCTGCTTTTTCCATCAGCGTTTCGTAAGGCACGCCATAAACGCCGGACAGACTGTGCAGGACATGCGGAGAGGGCTTCCTGATCCTGCCGTTTTCAAGTTGGCTCAGATACGCGTTCGAAACGGCCATCCCCGTCGCTTCTTCAACTTCTCGCAACGAAAGGCCTTTGGCTTTCCGCAGATCTGCCAGGGTCGTCCCGAGCTCGCTGGGATGACCCACGAAACCGGAGGCACGTCGCCCGGATTTCTTGTTTTGACTTCCCTCTGCCCGCTTCGCCACGCGCCCCGCCCCTACTCTGACAACTTCGCACAAACTGCTTGGCATATCAAGCAATATGCATGACAGCATTTCATATTTATCATTGCGTGGTATAATTAGCAGAATGAAAACAAGGGCGAACCGCCCCCACAACCCCCGGCCGACTCAGGGCTTACGAGAGTAATTGCCGATGCACGACGCGTTTAGCAGTAGCATGCGGCGATTGTCGGTGTGGCTTCGCGCAGCGATAGCGCGACGTCGCACAGCCGCCGAACGCGCGCGCTTTTGGAGTGAAGTGCGCAGCGGAGAATGTGAAGCGAAATCCCGGTCCCGTGCCCTCGACGGGCCCGACACCGCGGAAGCCCCGCCCCCCTAGTGCGTCGCCTCCCACGTCTCCCAATAAGTTCGCTCGCGTCCGGGGATGCGCTTTCCGGGCTTGAAGTCATCGTCTGCGAAGTAGGCGACCGGCAGCAGCGCTCCCTGAGTGATGTGATCCGGGATATTGAGGAGACCCGCAATGCCCAAGGAACTGATGCTTTTCGCATTCGATATGAATTGCCCCAATCGATGGGGCGGGCCAGCGCATGATGGCGTCGCCGTGGCGCTTGAGGTCCGCTAGGTCGAAGACAGCGACGCCAATAAAGTGCGAGCGACCCTTCCAGTCGACACGGGTTTGATCAACCAGGCGCTCATAGGCCTCATGAACAAGTGCGGTGGGTTGAAGGGTGTGATGCGCTCGCTCGCCGTTCAGGGAACCCTTCGCCAGCCGGCGAAGCTCGTCATAGACGGCGGGGAGTAAATACTCTGGGATGTTCGGCTCGCTCCCCACTGAGCTGAGTGTTGCCAGAGTCTCCGTGATTTGGGATCGGAGCTCGTCCACTGACGTACCATGCGACGAGGAGAGCCGAAGAGCAACCGTCCCCCGAGGTTGTGAGTCCCGTGTGAGTCCCGGCTATTTTCGAGTTCGGAAAACCCAACAATTCCGGATACTTAGTGGTGGAGGCGGCGGGAATCGAACCCGCGTCCGCATGGCTTCGGACTGCCGCGTCTACGTGCGTAGGTTTCGCTCGATCTCGATCACACCAGTCGCGATGCCAGGAGAAGTGCGATCCAGGTCGACGTGTGTCTCGCCCCCGGATGCGGCCGACCAACGGCCGGGGGCACAGTCTCCTGAATGACGCCCGCGGTCCCCTAGGAGACGTCAGGGACGGGCGTCGCTGGCTTAGCTTCTAACTAAGCAGCGAGTGCGTAGTTGTCGTCGGCAGTTATCAGCTACCAACATGCCACCTGTTTAACGAGGGTTGTGACGACCTCGGCACGCAGCGATAGCCTTCGACCACCCGTCGAAGCCGATCGCCCCCATACCTAAAAGTCTATGTACGGCGGGGGGTTATGCAACCCGCAGCTCCCCCTTGGGGATGAATGCCTCCTTTACGGGAGCGAGTCGGCCCCCATAGAATGGAGATGCCTCCCACCTCCCAATCGGAAGGAGCCCGATGTCCCTCGTCGTCGACGCCGATGGTCACGTCCTGGAGCCCCGCAACACCTGGCTCGACTACATCGAGCCGCGCTTTCGCGACCGCGCGATTCGCATCGAGCGCGATGCAAACGACGAGGAAAACCTGCTCATCGACGGGAAACCCCTCGAAGTGGTGCGCGGGCGGTTGGCGGCGCTCGGCGGCATCGAGATGGACCCGAGCGATGCACTTACGACGGGCAAGTACGCCTACGAGGACGGCTGTCCGAAAGGCAGCTTCGATCCGGCGGCGCGACTCGAGGTGATGGATGCGGAGGGGATCGACGTCGCGCTCCTCTACCCGACGATCGGCATCTGCTGGGAGGGGCACACCCAGGACGCCGCGTTGGCTCACGCGTACACCGAGGCGTACAACCGCTGGATCGTCGATTTCTGCAGCCATGACCCGAAGCGCCTGGTTCCGATCGCGCACATCAACTTGCTCGACGGTGAGCTCGCGGTCGCCGAGCTCGAGCGCGCACACGCCGCGGGGTGTCGCGGCATCTATCTCTCGCCCGACATGTTCGCGAGAGCCCGCAAGCGCTTCGACGATGAATCGCTCGATCGCTTCTGGGCCACGGCGCAAGAGATGGAACTTCCAGTGGGCTTTCACGTCGTGGTCCGCGATCAACCGACGACGAGCTACTTCGATCCTTTCGAAGCGGACAGTCCGCGCTTCGGTCTCTTCAACTTTGCCTTCCTCGCTATCGATGTGATGGCGGGCTTTACGGAGCTTCTTTCGCTGGGCGTGCTCGAGAAGTTCCCGCGCCTCAAGATCTCGGTGCTCGAGACGGGAGCGAACTGGATCTCCGCTTGGCTCGACCGCCTCGATCACAAGTTCGAAGTCATGCACGCATCGACGATCTTGACGATGAAACCGTCGGACTATTTCCGGCGGCAATGCCTGGTCTCCGCCGACCCCGACGAATCGCTCACCGCGGACGTCGTCCGCCACGTGGGCGCGGAGTACTTCATCTGGGCGTCGGACTACCCGCACATCGACGCGTCGATGGGCGTCGTGAAGGAGCTCCGCGAGCGCATCGCGCCGCTCCCCGAGGACATGCAGCGGCTCGTGCTGGGCGACAACGCGGTGCGCTTCTACGTCCTGTAGGCTCGCGTCGCCTCCGAGAACGTGAGACAATCTCGGCACATAAAGCGAGGTGGCCATGACACTGAAGTGGACACAGGAAACGGTCCGGGTCGGAGATGCCGACCTCGTCGTCGAACGCGCGGGTAGCGGCGCCCCCCTGCTGCTCCTCCACGAAGAGCTGGGGTGCCCGGGCACGACGCGCTGGCAGGAAGAGATGGCCAAGAGCCACACGCTCCTGCAGGTGCACCACCCGGGCTTCAGCCGAACCGAGCGCGTCCCGTGGATCGAATCGATGCGCGACCTGGCTTGCTTCTACGCGTGGTACCTCCGCGGCCAGGGCCTCGCGCCGGTCGACGTCCTCGGCTTCTCCTTCGGCGGGTGGGTTGCCGCCGAGATGGCGGTCAACGATCCGTCGCTGTTTTCGCGCATGGCCCTGGTCGGGGCCGCGGGCATCCAGCCCCCGGCCGGCGAGATCTTCGATCTCTTCATGGTCACGGCCGACGACTACCTGCGAAAGACCGTAATCGAACCGACTGCGACGGAAGAGTTCGGCGCGCTCTACGGGATCGAGCAGAGCCCGGAGCAGTACGAGGCTTTCGAAGACGCGCGCGCAGAGACCGCGCGGCTCGCCTGGAAGCCGTACATGTTCAACCGCAGCCTGCCGAACCTGCTCGAAGCCGTGACCGATCTTCCGACGCTTCTCATCTGGGGAGAACAAGACGCGATCGTCCCGCGGAGCGTCGGCGAGGCGTACCGAGCCGCCATCGCCGGATCGGAGCTCGAAGTCATTCCGAACGCCGGGCACCGCCCCGAAATCGAGAATTCCGAAGCCTTCTTGAGCGCCCTCAAGAGCTTCCTGGCCTAGTCGCCGAGAAAGGGAACCAACATGTTTATCTCCTGGTTTACCGAACGCGCCTATCACTACGAAGACGCTGAGAAGAATCGCGTTCTCGAGAACGAGGTCCTCCGCAAGCAGAGCTTCTTCGGAACGCCGAACGAGTTCTTCGACCGCAAACACGCGTCGGACATGCTGAACATGTATATCGACGAGAAGGTTTGGTCCGAGCAGGAGCTCGACGGCTTCGACGGCGTGATGTTGAACGAGCACCACGCGACGCCCTTCTGCCTGGGCTCCGTGATGGACGTCGAAGCCTCGATCCTGGCCAAGATGACCCATCGCTACCGGATTGCGCTCCTCGGCAACCCGATCCCCACCGTGCACAGCCCCATTCGCTTGGCCGAAGAGCTCGCGATGATCGACTTGATCTCCGGGGGCCGCCTCATTCCCGGCTGGGTGCGCGGCGCGGGCTGTGAACAAATCGCGAACGGCGCGAACCCGGCCTACAACCGGGAGCTCTTCGAGGAAGGCCACGATCTCATCATCAAGGCCTGGACCGACGACGGTCCGTTCCGCTGGGAGGGCAAGCACTATCACTACCGCCACGTGAACCCGTGGGCGAAGCCGCTCCAAGAGCCGCATCCGCCGATCTGGATCCCGGGCCTGGTGAGCCCCGACACCGCGAGGTGGTGCGCCGAGAAGAAGTACCCCTACGTGGCGCTCGCCACCTACCCCGAACCCACCGCGGAGCTGTGGAACATCTACGCGGAACAAGCGGCAAAGGGTGGCTGGCAAGCCGGCTCCGAAAACTTCGGTTACTTGCAGCCGATCTTCGTGGGAGAGACGCAGGAGAAAGCCGAGGAAATGGGCAAGCGCTTCCTCTTCGGCGGTCACTTCGCGCACTTCGCACGGCCCGAGTGGATGTTCCCGCCCGGCTACAACTCGAAGGAGGCGACGGCGCGCCTGGCGCGACAGTTCGCGAACCCGAATCTCCCGGGTCGCACCATGGGCGCCGACTGGGCCGACGAAAAAGACGTCGAGAAGATCCGTAAGCGCATCTACGACCGATTCGACGCCGCCCAGGAAGACGGCCAGATGATCGCCGGCACGCCGGAATACGTCATTCCCCGCGTGAAGAAGGTGATGGACGTGTTGCGCCCCGGCATCTTCTCTTTCTGGATCGACGGTCCGGTCCCGCCGGCGGAGCGAAGGACGTGTTTGCGGCTGCTGTCGGAGGAAGTCATTCCCGCGCTGCGCGAATACGGGAAAGAGCTCGGCTTGCGCTCGCCCTTCGACAAGGCGCCGGGGAGCACGCCGCTGAATTCCAGTGGTATCCCG
Organism: Myxococcota bacterium; assembly: GCA_965223705.1. Lineage (GTDB taxonomy): Bacteria > Myxococcota_A > UBA9160 > UBA9160 > UBA6930 > UBA6930. Next base: position 3,713,758 of record OZ245015.1, read on the forward strand.
GAGCCCGTCGCCTTCGCCGAGCAGTACTAAGCGCGCACCGCCGTGCAAATCTCGGGGCCCGAAGGGCAACCGACGTGCGACGAGTTCGAGCTGCTCACGTCGTTGCTTCCGCTCGACGGTGCAGAGGTGTTGGAGCTCGGCTGCGGAGCCGCGGAGAAAACCCGGGCCATCGCGGAGAAGACAGGGGTCGCGCGCGTCGTCGCGGCCGAGGTCGACGCGATCCAGCACGCGAAAAACCTCGAGCGGACGGATCTACCGACCGTCGAGTTCGCGGCTTTTGGGGCGGAAGCGATCGAAGCACCGGATGACACGTTCGATATCGTGCTCCTGTTCAAGTCGCTACATCACGTGCCCGTCGCCTCTATGGACGCGGCTTTGCGGGAGATCGCCCGCGTTCTGAGACCCGGCGGTCTCGCCTACATCTCCGAGCCGGTCTTCGCGGGAGACTTCAACGAAGTAATTCGGCTCTTCCATGACGAGTCGACCGTGCGAAGCGCGGCGTTTGCGGCGGAAGTCAAAGCGGTCGAAGACGGTGCCCTCGAACTCGAAGAGCAGCGGTTCTTTTACACGCGCATGCGCATGGAGAGCTTCGAGCATTTCGAAGAATCCATGATTGGCGCGACTCATACCGAGCACCGCGTGTCTCCAGAAGTTCTCTTAGAAGTGCGCAAGCGATTTGAAAGGAACGCGGGTCCCGAGGGCTACGTCTTCCACGTTCCCATTCGGGTCGACCTGATGCGGAAGCCCAGGTGAAAGGATATTGAGACCCGCTTACGTGTTCTCAGCCGCGGTCTGAAGCCAACCCTCCCACTCTTCCGGAAACGCGGCTTCGAGATCGCGCCGCACCTCTCCATCCCGAAGCGCTTCGATCGCGAGATGTGCCGCGGCCACCGCTCCGATCGCGTTTTTGATCGGCAGAGCCGGCATTTCATGGTGGCTTGCGACGGCCTCGACCAACGTGGACGGCAGCCCCCACAGCTCGAGCAGCGACGCTCCGACGCTCGCGTGGTCGGCGCCGAACACGCGGGCTTCGTCGTTCCGGCTGTTCGCCAACCGAATCTCTTTGATGTTGTCCGACCCGTTGGCGGCGAGGGCCAGCCAACCCACGTCGTGAAGAATACCGCCGGCGAAAGCGGTCAAGAACTCGCCGCGCTCGGCCTGAACGCACTCGCGTGCGAGTGCGGCGGCGACTTGCCCGACGGCCCTGCTGTGTCGCGTGATCTCTGCGGCCAAGGCTTTGGTCTCCATCGATCCCCCCGCGGCCGCCAGCTGAAGGCCGTCGCAGAGAGCAATCGACTTGATCGCCTTGGTACCGAGGAACGCCACCGCATCGCGAACCGCGACGATCGTTTGCGGCACCCCGAAGTAGGCCGAATTGACGATCTGCAGAAGCTTCGCGCTGAGAGAGGGGTCGATTTCGACGGCGTCAGCGACCGCTTTGAAGACATCCTCGGCCGCGAACTCCGCCTGGGTCACCGCCTGGTACGACGCCCCGGTCGACGGAAGTGACGAGATCGCGCCGATGTGGTTTCGAACGCGTCCCTCGCCCAAACGGCTGAGCGCTCGTTCGAACGCTTCCAAGGTCGCGAACAGAACCTCGCGCGGGCACGGCTTCATCAACCAACGGTGAGCCGAAACCACACCGCGATGCGCTTCGTCGGAATCGTCCATACCGGTCAGCACGACGCGCAGCATGTGGGGATGCTCTCGCTGCAACCGTTCGAGAAGGTCGGAGCCGCTCATCCCAGCCATGCGAATTTCGGAGATGATGATGTCAAACACCGGCTCGGACGCGATCTTCGAGAGGGCCTCATTCGCGTTTGCCGCGAGGTCGAGCTCCCATTGCCCTCGCTTTCGACGAAAGGCGAGTCGGTAGCCTTCGCGGACCTGCGCTTCGTCGTCCACCACGAGGACCCGCATCATGGAGCGTCCTCGAGAGGAAGCGCGATATAGAACGTCGTCCCCTTCCCTGTATCGGTTTCGAACCAGAGACGTCCGCCGTGTTGCTCGACCACGCAGTTGTAGGCGATCGCCAGCCCTTGCCCGGAGCCTTTACCCACGGTTTTCGTCGTGAAGAACGGATCGAAGACACGGTCCCGCACGTCTTCGGGGATACCGCAGCCGTCGTCGGACACCGACACGATCACTTCGCCGTCCCTGCGTCGGGTCTCCACGCGAATGACTCCCGTCTCGCCGGTCCCTGCCCGGTCGACTTCGATCGCGTGCGCTGCGTTGACGACCAGGTTGAGAAAAACCTGATTGAGATCACTCAAATGGCAAGGAACCCCGGGAATCTCGCCGAGCGAAAGTTCTAGTTCGGCGATGTACTTGTACTCGCCGCGCGCGACCGTGAGCGTCGTATCGATGGCATGGTTGAGATCCGAAACGACTTTTTCTTTGCTTCCCGGGTGGGCGAAGTCTTTCATCGCTCGAACGATCGACGCGACTCGCGAGAGGCCGTCGAGGCTTCGCTTGATCGCTTCGGGGCCTTCGCTCAGTACAAACTCGAGGTCGGCTTCTTCCTCGACTTCGACGAGCGACTTCGTCGCTTCCGCTGCAAGGCCTTGAGACGCCACCGTGTCTTTGTAGGAGTTGAGGACACCGACGAGATCGGTAAAGGCCTCTTCCAAGAATGTGACGCTGTCGCTCACGAACTGGACGGGAGTATTGATCTCGTGGGCGATTCCCGCGGCGAGCTGACCAACCGACTCGAGTTTTTGCGCTTGTCGCAACTCGATTTCGAGGTTCCGCTGCGCGCTGATATCGCGTGCGACGACCGTAAAGCTCTGCGGCGCTTCCCGGCCCGCCGTCGAAGACACCGCGAGCAGGCACGGAAAAGAGTCACCGTCACCTCTCAGCCCTTGAACCTCGAACGACCCTTCTGCGAGCGGATCGTCCCCCTCGATCGTGGCGAGCAGCGTGTCGACGGGCGCACCGATCAGCTCGTCGTGACTGCGACGAAAATCGGTTTCCGCAGCCCGGTTCGCCGTGGCGACCCGCCGATCGCCGTCGAAGGTCAGGATCGATGACGGAGCTGTCGAAAGGATGCTCTCGAGCTCGGTGCTCAGCGCTTTCGCGATGGCCTCCGCTTCGCGGGCCGCTCGGCTCTCCGCCCGTATTTGGCCGACGTAGCTCGCCAGCGTCTCGTTGAGGCTTCGGAGTTCGCTCACGCGGACGTCGTCTGCCGGCGGAGGCGGTTCACCGCGCCGCGCCGCGTCCGTCAGGCGTTCGATCGGGGTTACGAGGCGACGGGACAGCCACAGCCAGATCCCCGACAACACCGCGGCGTAGACGAGGGAGCTCGCGATCGCTTGGTGAAGGCTTCTTCGGCGCTGATCGACCACTCGCTGCGTCAAGTTCTCGAAGCGGTCGGAGCTGTTTTCCCGCGCGGACTCCAACCATGCGACGAAATCACCGGTGAGTTCGTCCGAGCGAACCCGCAGGATCTCGCCGCGTTCGCGCAGCATGGGCTCGGACAAGAAAGCGTACTCACGGCTCGTTTCGTCGGCCGACGAGACGAGTTCAGAAACCCGCGCGGCGTCTTCACCGGTGATCGTCTGCGCCTCGGCGAGTCGAGCGATGAGATCGGTGGTTGAAATCGCTTGTTGGTTCGCGCCTTCCCAGTAGTAGGCGCCCCCGTGGCCGTAGAGCAAATCCAGGGAAACCAACCACTGCGCGACAAGCGCCTCGAGGAACTCGAAATCGCGCTCGGCGAGCGCCGCCTGGGTGGCGTCTTGGGCGAGGCGATCGACCCGCTGGTACCCGCGATCCGCGGCGTAGAAGACCGTGAAGCCCAGGATTGCCGTGGCGAGGACGGCCCCGGCAACGTGCTGGCCAATCCGGGACATTACGGAGCGTCGGCGGCGTTGGGATCTGCGTTTGCGGGGGTCGCGGCCAAGGAACCGAGGGTCTCTCCCCATGCGGCCTCGGTGACCGCGATGGTTTTGATTCCCGAGCGGGCGACCGCTTCGATGAGTCCGAGCGTATCCTGTGGGAACCCCATAGATTCGCCGCGAAACGCGAGATCCTCCGGCTCGAACCACCGGATGAGATCGGCCAGCGTCCGCCCGCGGAATTTCGCCCGAGTGTCGTCGCTTTCGATGACCGTGCGTCGTCGACTGCGACATTTCTGGACTCGGTAGTCGAGGATGCTGAGATCCCGCTCGAGACCCCACGCGACCTCGACGAGTCCCCAACGGCTTCGCTCGGATCGGACGTGCACGAATCCGAGCGGTTCCCCCGCTCGGGTCGCGACATAGAGCGTGTGCTTCCCCAGCTCTGCCCGGTGAAGCGGAAACGGAACAGCCTCCTCGACGCGGGCGGCGACATCCCGGTCGATTTTCCGAACGATCGACTGGTAGCCGTTCGCATCCGGGAACATGTCGTAGATCAGCTTCACCGGATCGCGTAGTGCGCAGTAGGCTTGGGCTTCGGCGATCTCCGCGTGGAACGAAATCGCGACCAGCAGCATCAGCGTGAATCTCGTCGGGCCCACGACCCCTCCTAGTATCGGTACCGCAGCTGAAACGCCCACAACGTGTCTCGCTCGCCGTCTCCGAACGTGGTGAACTGTTGTGAGATCTGAGTGCTCACACTCCAGTGTCGGTCCGGTGCGAACCGAATCCCGAAGGCGCCGGAAGTCTGGTCCTCCCAACCGGAATCCCAGTCCCGCTCGTGGGCCTTGAGCTGGAGGTACGCCACGGTGCGATCGTCCGATGCGTGCCAGTCGAGTTCGAGCAGGAGGAGGCGTACGCCCTGGCCCCGGTCGTCGCCGAGCGAAGCTTCGCCGAGCAGCGTGAAGCGCGAAAACTCGTAGTGGGCATCGATCCCGAAACGAGTTCGCCGCAGGATGTGCTCGATATCGGCCTCGCTTCCTGGGTCTGCGAGACCTCGCTTCCACAGTCCGACTGCGCGCTCATTCGAGACGCGTCCATGAAAGCCGGATAGGCCCACCGCGAAGCGACGTTCGGAGGAAGTTCCGACCCGCCCGGCGACGATGCCCGAAGCTTCGCCGTGACGCTGATCGGTGTTGCCGCGCTGCCAGCCGACTTCGTATTCGAGCCATGGCAATACGCCGTTCACCGAGGCGCCCCAGTCCGCTTTCATTCCGAGATTCTCTGGGCTGGTGTAGTCGCGAAGGGTTCCGTTCGTGTTGATGGAGTGCTCGAGACCGAAGGGAACCTCGTACCGGCCGACCCGAAAATTGAGGCGACCGCCGGTGAGTCCGGTGTAGTTGAAATTGAAGATGCGATAGACGAACTCCCAGTCGTCTTCGTCCTCAAAAAAGGGAGGATGAGCGGGCTGATTGTGAATCCGCGTCAAATAGCCCTGGAGCGTCAGAGTTCCGATGTCCTGCTCGCGCGAGCTCACGACCTTGTGGGCGTCGAAGCCCAAGAAAGACTCGAGTGCGGTCTCTCTGCGCTCGTCGGAATAGACGAAGCGCTGACTCGCATCGAGTGTGAATCGAAGGTTCTCGAAACGATCGATCTGACGATCGAGGAGCGGCACTCGCAAGCTCGGCCAGTCCACCTCTGCCCGCGACGGGTTGGGTATCCCACCGATCAGGAGCAAGAGCGCGAAGCTCCATACGCACACGGGGTTTGCCATGAGACTGGAGTCGGACCATTCCCACTGGAACTAAAGCCTGGGCGCGTTGCCAGCTCCGTGATTTATGAAGGCTTTTCGCCACAGGGCACGGGAAACGGTTTCCCGGGTTTCGCGAAGAGGTAGCCCTGGAGATAGTCGCACCCGAGCGCTCGTATCGTCGCGCGCTCCGCATCGGTCTCGATGCCCTCAGCGACGGTCTGAATGCCGAGCTCGTTGCACAACCGGCAGATGGATTCGATCAAGCGGCCCTTTGTCGAGCCGGCCTCGACCCCCCGAATCAACTCCATGTCGAATTTCACGAAGTCGGGCTCCAGGGCCGCGAAGCTCGATAGCCCGGCGTAGCCCGCTCCGAGATCGTCGATGGCGAGCCGGAAGCCCAGCGAGCGGATCCGGGCCACCTTCTCATCGAAGTCGACGATCGTGCCGAGCGTTTCTCGTTCGGTGAGCTCGAGCACGATTCGATCGCGGTGTGAAGCTTCCTCGAGGAGAGCGAAGAACTCGGCGTGCTCGAGCGAACGCGGATGTACGTTCACAAAAAGCGACCGGCCGTCGGGGAGATCCTCGGTCAATGCGGAGACACAAGCCCAGACGCGTTCGTCGATCTGATCGATCCCGCCGAGACCTTCTCCGAGTGCGAGGAGCTCGAGGGGAGACATGCCTTCGACTCGCATGAGGGCTTCGTACGCGAAGGACCGACCGGTCTCGCTCGAGAACACAATCGGTTGCGCCGCCAGCCACAAGCCCGAAAGGGCGAGCTCGAACCGGTCTGCGTCGCCGTCGTCTGCGGTCGCGCGACTCGGTTGTTCGAGGTCGCGACGGCTGATGAATCGAGCCGCTTCATCGATGACGTCGCGCAGTTCTTCCGCGCCGCAGGGCTTCATGAGAAAGCGGAAGATCTCCGCCTTGTTGATCGCGTTCGCGACGGCCGCCATGTCGGCTTGGCCGGTCAGGATGACGCGGACGGTCTCAGGCCATTCCTCGCGAACCCGCGCCAACAGTTCGGAGCCTTGGAGCCCGGGCATCCGCTCGTCCGACACCACCATGTCGAAACGTCCGGCGGCGAGTTTCTCGAGGGCTTCTTCTCCGCTGTCGGCGATCTCCACGGTATGGGGCGACCGGCGAAGCAGCGCTCGGATGCTGCGCGTTACCTCGGGTTCGTCGTCGACGAAGAGCAGTCGCAGGGGACGGACATCGGTCATCGACCCCGGTTATCGGATTCGGAGCGGGAGTGCTGGATCGGGCTTTTCCTGTCGCCCCGCGGGCCGGGGTTTCGTTCACCGAGGTGAATCCCGACGGCAATTGGTGGCGTAACACTACGATAGGAGCCCGTGTTTGAGCGCTCCTCACAGGAAGGAATTCGTCCATGCGCCCCCTCGCTCTTCTCTCGTCGTTCGCCTTGACGCTCGCTCTCACTGCAGCTTCCGGCGCCGCCACCATTGTTGGCAGCGCCACCTTGACGGGTGACCAGGAGGTCCCCCCGGTGGCGACGGCCGCATCGGGAACCCTGAGCTTCACCCTCGACGACACCACGCTGTTGATGGATCTCACCGGATCCGTGCAAGGTCTCTCGGTCGCGGATATCACATTCCCGAGCGGCCCTCTCGCGTTCGGGACGTTCGGGCCGCTCCACATTCATGCCGGAGCTGCCGGCACAAACGGGGGCATCGTGGTCCCGTTCAGCGAGGCGAGCTTCTTCACGGACACCGCCACGGGATTCGACGTCTCGGCGATGGGGATTCCCGTAGACGCGAGCGTGATCCCGCAGCTCCTGTCCGGTGACACGTACTTCAACCTCCACACACCGCCGAACGACGGGGGCGAGATCCGCGGCCAGATCAGCGCGGCGATCCCCGAGCCGTCGAGTGCCCTGCTGTTTGGCTTGGCGATTGGGCTAGCAGCGCTGCATACGCGCGGCCGCGCGATGTAGGATCGCCAGAACGGAGATCCCCCGAGGGGCATGGAGCGACGTGTGGTGTTCGAAAGACCACACTTTCACAAGTTCTCTATGCTTCTTCCCTCGGAGTCTCCGCCATGCCGAACCGCTGCCTATCTCTGTTGATCGCCTGCGCGATGGCCGCCTCGTTCCCGGCTTGGGCCGACGATCGCTCGGAATCCGGCGTGCAGCTGGGAAGGAACGACGTTTCGCCTTCCCGCCGTATCGAGCCGCGAACTCGGGACCACCGCCCGCGAGGCGACCGCTGGAGAAGGCACCCGGCGTCCGTACGCAGCATCGACGGCAGTGGAAACCATCGCGACCACCATGAGCGCAACGCCGCACATACCCCGCTCATCCGAATGGTTCCGGCCGATTACGCCGACGGCGTCTCGGCCATGTCCGGCCCTGACCGGCCCAGCGCCCGCGAAGTCAGCAACCGGGTGCACGCCCAAACCGCGCTCGTCGCGAACCCGTATGGAACCAGCGACTACCTGTGGCAATGGGGGCAATTCCTCGACCACGACATCGATCTGACGGAAGGCAGCGACCCGCCCGAGTTCGCGGGGATCCCCGTCCCGGTCGGCGATCCCTTCTTCGACCCCGACTGGACGGGCTCACAAGTGATCCCGTTCAACCGCTCGATCCACGACCTGGAAACGGGTACGAACCCTGAGAACCCTCGCGAGCAGATCAACGAGATCACGGGATGGATCGACGGCTCGAACGTCTACGGCTCCGACAGCGTGCGCGCTTCCGCGTTGCGAGCCAACGACGGTACGGGCCGTCTTGCGACGGGCCCCGGGAATCTCCTCCCCGACAGTGACGGTACGTTGCCGAACGCCACGGGAGGCTCCAGCCAGGTGATGTTTCTGGCGGGGGATGTGCGCGCCAACGAGCAGGTGGGCCTCACGGCACTTCACACGCTGTTCGTTCGCGAGCACAATCGCCTCGCCGACCGGATCCGCCGGCGCCACCGGCGACTTTCGGGTGATGAGGTCTACGAACGCGCCCGGCGAATCGTGGGCGCGCTGATGCAGGCCATCACGTACAACGAGTTCTTGCCGGCCCTCCTGGGCCCTCGGGCCATTCCGCCATACCGAGGCTACGACCGATGGGTCGACGCGCGTATCGCCAATGAGTTCTCGACGGCGGGCTACCGGTTCGGCCACAGCGCACTCTCGCCGCGACTTCTACGTCTCGATCGCAAGCTCCGTGAAACGGTCGACGGGCACGTCGCGTTGCGCGACGCGTTTTTCAATCCCGACCGCGTGCGCGACGAAGGAGGTATCGAACCGATTCTCCGCGGCCTCGCCTACCAGCGTCACCAGCGAATCGATGCGTTCATCGTCGACGACGTTCGCAACTTCCTGTTCGGTCCGCCGGGGCACGGGGGCTTCGATCTCGCGGCTTTGAACGTGCAGCGCGGCCGAGATCACGGTCTCGGTTCCTTCAACGCGGCCCGCACGGCGTACGGGCTCGCACCCGTGAGCGACTTCTCCGACATCAGCTCGGATCCGGAAATCCGCGCGCGGCTCGCGGATACGTACGAAAACGTCGACGACGTCGACGCTTGGGTCGGCTGTCTATCGGAAGACCCGATGCCTCATGCGCAGGTCGGAGAACTCGCTTACGAGATCCTCGTCGACCAGTTCACGGCCCTGCGCGACGGCGACCGCTTCTGGTACGAACGCACGCTTCGAGGCCGAGACCTCGAGGAGGTTCGGGGCACCCGACTGTCCGATGTCATCCGGCGCAATACCACGATCGGCCGCGAGATTCCGGGCGATGTCTTCCGAGTGAAGGATCACCGACGAGCGCCGAAACGCCGCCTCAGCTGGTGGTGGCGTCGCTAGCCCCGGTTCGGGTGGAGCGGATCTGCTGGATCGTCGTCGCGGGCGATAGCGCCTCGGGATCGACGATGACCTCGATGAGCGCGGGTCGCCGACTCTCTGCGCACTGCAACGCGCGCGGAAGCGCCGCAGCGAATTCGGCGTTCGTTTCCGCGCGTAGCCCCAACGCCCCGTAGCTCTCCGCGAGCTTCGCGAAATCCGGGTTCGAAAGATCCGTCGCGTGAACGCGCTCGGGGTAACGGCGTTCTTGATGCATACGGATCGTCCCGTACATCCCGTTGTTCGCGACGATCACCACGACTCCCAGCTCGTAACGCGCGGCGGTCGATAGCTCTTGCCCCGTCATCAAGAAGCAGCCGTCGCCGGCAAAGCACACGACGCGGCGATCGGGGTGCCTCAGTGCGGCCGAGATCGCCGCCGGAAGCCCGTAGCCCATCGATCCCGAAGTCGGCGCCAGCTGCGTGCGGTAACCGCGATACGGGTAGTAACGGTTGACCCACGCGGCGTAGTTTCCGGCCCCGTTCGTCACGATGTCGTTCTCCCCCAGCGCGTCACCCACGCGCGCGACGACATGCTCGAGTTGCAAGGCTCCGGGAGTTGCGATCGGCGCCTGCGCGGCGCGGAACTCCGCGGCCGCTTCGCGGGTCCACGCAGCCCACTCCGCCGCCGCTGGGGTCGCAAGTGCAGCGACCGCTTTCGCAAACGCCGGGCTCGACGAGTGGATGCCGAGATCGGGGCGATACATGCGACCGATTTCGTCACCCGAAGCGTGGACGTGGACAAACGTCATTTGCGGGTTGGGGATCTTGACGTGGCTGTAGTCGCTCGAAGTGATCTCGCCGAGCCGCGCGCCGAGACAGATCAGCAGATCGCACTCGCGGATACGGGCCGCGGTTTTGGCATGGATGCCGATACCGGCGTGACCACAATAGTTGGGATGCCGGTTGTCGAAGTAGTCCTGGCACCGGAACGACGTACACACGGGAACGTGGTTCCGCTCGGAGAAGCGCGCCAGATCCCTCGCCGCGTCGGCGTTCCAACCCCCACCGCCCGCGATCAGCATCGGTTTTTTCGCGGCATTCAAGAGATCGCGAAACGTCTCGAGATCCTCGTCCGACACCTTGGCCAGGGCCGGCCTCGCGGGTTTGGAATCCTCGACCTCTGCCGTGCCCGTGAGAACGTCTTCTGGAAACGCCAGCACAACCGGGCCGGGTCTGCCCGCGACGGCGACGTGAAACGCGCGACTTACGTACTCCGGAATGCGCGACGTATCGTCGACTTGCGCGACCCATTTGGCCATCTCGCCGAACACACGCCGGTAGTCCATCTCTTGAAAGGCCTCGCGATCGAGAGCACCTCGCGCGACTTGGCCGACGATCAAGATCATCGGCGTGGAGTCTTGGAACGCGACGTGTACACCCGAAGCGGCGTTGGTGGCCCCCGGCCCACGGGTCACCATGCAGACGCCGGGGCGCCCGGTCAGCTTCCCCGCGGCTTCCGCCATCATGGCGGCGCCGCCTTCTTGTCGGCACACGATGGTTTGGATCTCGGAAACGTCGCGGAGCCCATCGAGAGCCGCGAGAAAGCTCTCGCCCGGCACACAAAAGACGCGATCGCAGCCCTGGATACGAAGTTGGTCCGCGAGGATCTGACCGCCGTGTCGCGTCACGATTTCGCACGCGGTCGGATCAAGCTCATGCCGTCGCCGATATAGATCATGACGACGTCGACGCGTGGATCCGCCAGAACGTGTTCGTTGAACGCGCGGATCGCCGTCAAGTTCTCGTCGTCCTCCTCCGACGGTGGTTTCGCCACCGACCCGCTCCAAAGAACGTTGTCGACGCAGATGAGGCCCGTCGGCGCGACCCGCTCGAGGACGAGTTCGTAGTACGTGCGGTAGTTCGGTTTGTCGGCGTCGATGAACGCGAAGTCGATCGCCTCCTCGGCGGGCAGCGCCGCGAGGGTCTCCGCGGCGGGGCCGATCCGCAGATCGATGCGATCGGCGACGCCCGCGCGCTCCCAGTACGGCCGCCCGATGCGGGTCCATTCGTCGGACACATCGCAACAGAGCAGCCGTCCGCCCGGCGGGAGACCGCGCGCGATCGCGAGCGCGGAAAGACCGGTGAAGGTGCCGACCTCTACGGCGAATCGGGCGCGGGTGAGCGCGACGAGTTGAGTCAACAGGGCGGATTGCTCGGCGGCGACCTGCATTCGGGAGACGCCTCCCAGCGCGCGGGTCTCGTCGATGAGCGCCTGAGCTATTTCGTCGGGTGCCTGGCTGTGGGCTGTGGCGTAGTCGTAGGTCGCGTCGCCGATCGATTTGCGTACGGTGGTCATGGGGCGGAGACTAGCGAAGCGCCGAGAAGCCCTCGGCACCTCGGGGAGGGCTCCATGCGAACGAAAGACGTCGCGGTCATCGGACTCGGCGGAATGGGAACGGCTGCCGCTTTTCACTGCGCGCGACGGGGCGCCTCGGTGGTGGGCTTCGAGCAGTTCGGTGAGGCGCACGCGCTCGGCTCGAGTCACGGTGATTCCCGCGTCATCCGCGAGGCCTATTTCGAAGACCCGGCGTACGTGCCGCTGCTGCGCCGCGCCTACGACTTGTGGGCCGAGGCCTCGGAAGCGTCGGGCGAGTCACTCATCACGCTGTGCGGGGGCTTGATGATCGGCCGCGAAGGCGATGCGGTGGTCGCGGGCAGTATTTCGAGCGCCCGCCAGTGGGACATCGCGCACGAGATCCTCGACGCGCGGGAGATCCGTCGGCGATGGCCCCAGATGACGCCGACGGACGATCAGATCGCGCTCTTCGAGCATCGCAGCGGTTTCGTTCCGCCGGAGAAGTCGGTGAGAGCTCATTGCGCATTGGCGCGGCAGGCCGGAGCGGACCTCTTTTTCGATACTCCCGTAGCGAACCTCCGCGAGACCGCGGACGCCGTCGAGATCGAGGTCGCCGAAGAGCGCTGGTCCGTCGGCCGCGTCATCGTCACCGCCGGGCCCTGGGCCGGGCAGCTCATGCCGCGCTGGTCCGAGGCACTTTCCGTCAAGCGCGTCGGCATGTTCTGGTTTCGCCCCGAAGATTGGGATCGGTATACCGTCGGCGAATTTCCCGTCCACGTGTGGGACGATGCGGAGCGACTGCGACTCTACGGCTTCCCGGCGCACGGGGATCCGCACGGCGGCGTCAAGGTCGCGTTCTTCAGGGCCGGCGACGTATGCACTCCCGAAAGTGTCGATCGGGAGGTTCGGCCCGACGAGATCGAGGCCATGCGCTCCCATTTGCGCGATCGCGTGCCGGGGCTCGCTGGTGAATGCGTCAAAGCGACGATCTGCCTCTACACCGACACCCCGGACGAGCACTTTATCATCGGAGCGCATCCGGAGAACGACCGCTTGGTACTCGCCGCCGGCTTCTCCGGGCACGGTTTCAAGTTCGTCCCGGTCGTTGGAGAAATCTGTGCCGACCTGGCACTCGAGGGAGAGACCGCTCACCCCGTGGATCTGTTCTCACCGACGCGCCCGTCTCTCGCTTCGCGCTAGGCTGGGGATGAGCTTTCACCGAGAACTGAGGTCACCATGCGATCCTGCGCACCCCTAGCTCTGGCACTGTTGCTGGCCGCAACCTCGGTTTGGGCCGAAGAATGGACGCCCGAACCGCTTCGCTACGCGCGGGTCGCCCTCGACGAAAACGATCGATCGTATTTCGCCGACGTCCGCGAAACGTTGGAAGTCAAGAATTTCGCGCCTCCGGCCGGGCCCCTCGGCGTGGCCGCGCTGCGGGATGCGAAGTCACTCACCTTCACGAGCGCGGATGCCGCGTGGGTCGGCGACTGGCATCCGACCCCGCGCGTTCAGTACGTGCTCGTGATGAAGGGCGAAGTCGAGATCACGGTTGAAACCGGCGAGTCGCGTCGCTTCGGCCCCGGCTCCGTCGTCCTGCTCGAAGACGTGCGAGGGAAGGGGCACGACTCGCGGGTGGTCAGCGACACGCCGGCTCTCTTCGCGATGATCGCGGTCCCGCAAGAAGACGCGAACTAGCGGGGGAGATCGGGCCAGCGATGGGCCCACGGCTGGGCCACTTCGAGCTGTGCCGAGAGCCGCAGCAACTTGGCTTCATCTCCGAAACGCCCCATCAACTGCACGCCGATCGGTAGGCCCGCGTCGTTCCAACAAAGCGGAAGAGAAATCGCGGGCTGACCGGTCACGTTCGCGATGGCGGTAAAGCGCGGAATGTCCTCCATCCGCTTCGTCGCTTGCCGCGGCGCTTCGGGATCGTGATCGAAGTAGCCGAGGGGCACCGGCGGTTGCGTCATCGTGGGCGTGAGCCACACGTCATAGCGCTCGAAGAACGGCGCCACTTCGCGAGCGAACCGCTGCATGTCGTCGAGGGCGAGCAGGAAGTCCGACGGACGCGTCCGAGAATCGAGCTCGTACATCTTCCAGGTGTGGGGCTCGAACGAATCGCGCTCGGGGGTCCGCCCGGTCCGCTTCGACCAATCGCGAATCATCCAGGCGAGCATCCCCAGCCAGATCGTCGTGAAGAAACGACTGAAGTGTTCGCCGTCGGCATCGGGCTTCGCGATCTCGACCTGGTGACCCAGCGATTCGCAAAGACTCGCGGTCTCCTCCGCGGCGCGTCGGCAATCGGGATGGACGTCGGCGGGCGTGATGGGTTCGGTACTCATCGCGATGCGAAGCGATCCCGGATCGGCGCCGACCTCGTCGGCGAAGGGCCTCACCGGCGGCGGCGGGTAGTGTGGCGCCCCGAGATCTGGACCCGCCGTGACGTCGAGGACCAGCGCGCTGTCGCGCACCGTCCGCGTCACCACGTGTTCGCTGAGAAGACCCGCACCGCCGACGTCGCCGTAGTCGGGCCCCAGCGGATTGCGGCCGCGGGTCCCTTTGAGTCCGACCAGCCCACAGACCGATGCCGGGATTCGCGTCGACCCGCCCCCGTCGTTCGCGTGGGCGAGCGCGACCATGCCGGCCGCGACTGCGGCGCCCGAACCGCCCGACGATCCGCCGGGCGACCGCGTCGTATCCCACGGGTTGCGCGTCGGGCCGTAAAAGGTGGGCTCCGTCGTCGGCTTGGAAGCGAACTCTGGAGAGTTCGTCCGCCCGATGGGGATAAAGCCCGCCCGCTTGTAGCGGGCGACCAATTCGCTGTCACGCGGCGAGACAAAGCCCTCGAGAAAGCGCGATCCTTCCGTGATAGGCCAACCTTCGTGTTCGGCGAGCACGTCCTTGAGGAGCATCGGCACACCGGAGAAGGGTTCGTCTCCCCGGAGGTTCTTCACCGCGGCGCGGGCGTGGTCGAACATCGGGTGCACGACGGCGTTGAGCGCGGGATTGAGCTTTTCCACGGCCGCGATCGCGGCGTCGACGAGCTCCGGAGCCGAGACCTCACCCCTTCGCACCAGCTCCGCCTGCTCGACGACGCTTTTTCGCATCAATTCGTCCACGGATCGCTCCTGTCTCCCCCGCTCGCCATTCTACGCGTCAGCGAGCGGGGGCGGCGAGGTTCTTCGTGCCGGCGCGAACGGCGCCTCGAAGGACGACGACGGAGGCGCCGGCGATGACCATCGCACCGACAATAGCCGCGGCGAAGCCGCCGGTTCGATCGATCAGCCAGCCGGCCGCGACCGGCCCGATGAGACCGCCAAAGCCGCACCCCGTGTACAAGGCCCCCAGCGTGGTGCCGAGGCCATCCGTGCCGAAGAGGTAAGCGGCGGCCGCGGGCGTGAGGGCGACGTAACCGCCGTATGCCAGACCGAGGAGGAGCGCGAAGCCGGCGAGGAGCACGTACCGGTCACCCCCGAACAGCCAGAGCGCGAAGCAACCGCCGAGGACGACGAAGCAGCCCTGGTAGAGCGTGAGCAACCCGAAGCGATCGGCGAACGCGCCGAGACACAAACGACCCGCTAAGGACCCGAATCCCAGGAAACTCATCAAGGCCGCCGCCTCCCCGCTCCCGATGCCGTTTGAGACCGCATAGGGCGCGAGAAACACGATGGGCACGTAGAGCGCGAGTGTCATCAAGAGCGAGCCGCCGTACATGGAACGAAACGACGGCATCCGCCAGAGCGCCGCCAATCGCACCGGGGCAGCCTCCGCGGTCCCGGGCGCCCGCGCGACCAAGGCGGCCGCAGTCAGTAGGCCGACGAGCGCAACGATCGCGGCCCATTCGTAAGTCCCTCGCCAACCAATGGTCTCGATGAAATGGTTTGCGACAGGCGGTCCGATCAAGGTGCCGACCCCGATGCCCGACACCGCGATGCCCAGCGCTAGCGCGCGGTAGCGTTCGAACCAACCGGAGACCTGCGAAACCATGGGCACGTAGCAGCACGCCACGCCCACACCGAGCCCTACCCCGTACGTGGCGTAGCCCCAGTGAATCGCCTCGACGCGGGACGTCAGCCACAAACCGAGAACCATCGACGCGCAACCGAACAACACGACCGGTCGGGGTCCGAACCGATCGCTGGCGCGGCCCGCCGGCAAACTCAACATGAACAGAAAGAAGATCGTGAGACCGAACATGAGCGACGTGGCCCCGTTCCCGGTGCCGAACTCGAGAGCCATCGCCCGTAGAAAGGTTGTGAAGCTGTAGGTGATGCTGAAGAGCGTGGTCGTCGCGATGAACGTCGCCGCAACCACGCCCCACCCGCGAAGCGAGTCGACTGTGTGCACCGGGGCCTGCCTTTCCGGGAACACCCCGGTCCTCGATGGTACAGTACCGTCCCGGAGAAGGCGGAATGTCCGAAGCGGAAGACAACTCTCTTCTAGGCGACGCCCAGGACACGGACGAGCTCGTCGATCGTGTCGAGCGAAAGAAGCCGTACGAGCGCTACGTCGAGGCGAAGCTCGGACTGCGCAATCACTGGTACGCCGTTTTCTTCGGGAGTGAGCTCGAAGAAGGCCAGGTGCGCGGCGAAATGGTCTGCGGCGAACGCATCGTCTTCAAGCGAGTCGGCGGGGACCTCTACGCCCTCGAAGACCGCTGTCCGCACCGAGGCGCTTCGTTCACCGCACGCCCCGAATGCTACAGCGAGAACACGCTGACCTGCTGGCTTCACGGCTTCACCTTCGATGTGCGCGACGGAGCCCTCGTCGAAATTCTGACGGAACCCGGCAGCAAACTCGTCGGCAAACTCAAACACAAGACCTATCCCGTCCGTGAAATCAACGGCGTGGTGTTCCTCTTCATCGGCGACATGGATCCTCCGCCGCCGGTGGAACAGGACATCCAACCGAAGTTCCTCCGCCCGGGGCTCGTCTGCCAACCGGTCGCGCGGAACAAGTCCCGCGCGAACTGGCGCCTCGCAACCGAAAACGGTTACGACGCCGCGCACCTCTACGCCCACCGCAATGCCGGGCTCTTCGAGCAGATCGATATCCCGGTTCCACTCTCCACATTCCCGAGTCGCAAAGACCAGGTGACGGAAGTCAACGGGGAAGAAGGCCCGTGGGGCATCGTCAAATTTGACGACATCAACATCTGGCACGCCGAAGTCGACGGCCATCCCGTGACGGCGCCCAACGTGTCGCCCGGCGAAACTCACGAGAACTGGGATATCGAAGTCGGGCTCTTCATGCCCTGTGGCCTGGAAGTCGACTACTTCCCCGCTCCGGGCGTGCTGCACTTCGAGTGGTACACGCCGATCGACGAGGACCACCATCTCTACATCATCGCTCACGCCGCCGTGTGCGACGGCCCCGATGAGGAAGTGGCGTTTCGAGCGCGCTGCACGGAAGAGCTCGCGCCGTTGGTGTGGCGCGGCGAAGGCGACCCGGACTCCCCGGTTGGCGACGGCTCCGGCTGGGGCTTCAACAACTTCGACGATTGGGGGCGTGAGCAGATGCACCACGTCTACCACTACGAAGACTTCTGGCACCGCGAGCGCTTGTTCCGACCGGACTACATCGTGGTGCGCTGGCGCATGCTGGTCGCCCAGCGCATGCGCGGAATCCAGACCTGGGGTACCTGGGCGCCGACCCGCGGCTGGTCGCCGGACGGCCGGGGCTACGACCCGAAGTTTGGACCCAAGTAACACGAGGAACGCGATGACGACCCTTTGGAACACACTGCAAGGCGTCCCCTTCAGGCAGTACTTCGTCGAGGCCGGCGGGGTCTCGACCCGCGTGATCGAAGCCGGCGAGGGACCGGCCCTCATTTTCCTGCACGGGACCGGCGGCCACGCCGAGGCCTACGCGCGCAATCTCGAAGCCCACGCGAAACATTTCCGAGTCCTCGCGATCGACATGGTGGGCCACGGTTACTCCGCGATGCCCGATGTCGATTACGGACCGCAGGTGTACATCGACTTTCTTCGCGACTTTGCCGACGTGATCGGTGAAGAGAAGATCTACGTATCCGGCGAATCCCTGGGAGCGCAAGTCGCCGCCTGGTTCGCGATCCAACACCCCGACCGCGTGCATAAGATCGTCATGAACACGGGCATGCTCCTCCCACCCGATGAACTCGGCCGCCAAGACTTCAAAGAGTTTCTCGAACTCACGAAGAAAGCGACCGGCGCGCCGACGCGAGACGCCATTCGCGAACGGTTGCGTTGGCTCGTGCACGAAGACCACAGCGTGACGGACGAACTGGTGGAAGTGCGCTTTCAAATCTATACGCAGCCCGGCCGCGCCGAGAACATCGGTAAAATCGGCAAAGCGAGCCTCGCCACCTTGATGGACGACGCCGTTGCAGCGGAGTGGACGCACGGTGGCCTGCTGAAGCAGATCGCGTGCCCCGTGCTGGTTTTGTGGACCCAGCACAATCCCGGCCAACGCTTGCCCGTCGCAGAAGAAGGGGCGGCGCTCATTCCGAACGCGGAGCTCACCGTGTTCCCGAACTCGGCCCACTGGCCGCAATGGGAAGAGCCCGAGCGGTTCAACGACGAACACCTGGCGTACCTGCTGAAGTAGTCGCTCGTGGACTCGCGAATCAACCGGGAGCGACTCTGGGCGAGCCTGATGGAGATGGCCCGAATCGGAGCCACCTCTTCGGGCGGATGCAACCGCCAGGCGTTGACGGACGAGGATCGCGCGGGACGGGACCTCTTCTGTAGATGGGCGAAGGAAGCCGGCGCTTCGATTCGCGTCGACACGATGGGGAATATCTTCGCGTCGCGCTCAGGTCGACGCGACCTGGCACCGGTGTTGATGGGCTCGCACCTGGATACCCAACCGACCGGCGGAAAGTTCGACGGTGTCTACGGTGTACTCGCAGGCCTCGAAGTCTTGCGGACTCTGAACGACGGCCGGCTCGAAACCGACGGCCCACTAGAAGTGGTCGTTTGGACCAACGAAGAAGGGGCGAGATTCTCGCCCGCGATGGTCGGTTCCGGTGTCTGGGCGGGCGCTCTGGTCGAGGAGGACGCATACACAGCAACGGATTCCGCCGGCGCATCGTTTCGAGGCGAGCTCGAACGCATCGGCTATCGCGGTTCGGTACCCGCGAAACCGTTTCCGATTCACGGCGCTTTCGAAGTGCACATCGAGCAAGGACCCGTCCTCGAGCATCGCGGCGATCGCATTGGCGTCGTTGTGGGCGTACAGGGGATGCGCTGGTACGACCTCACCATCGACGGCGTTTCCTGTCATGCCGGGACCACGCCGATGGCGGCACGGAACGATCCCGCCAAAACTCTCTTCGTCGCCCTCAGCCGCTTCTTCGAAGCTCTTAACGGGTTTGGAGAAGAAGCGAGAGCCACCGTGGGCGTCCTGCGTTCCGAGCCTGCGAGCCGCAATACGGTTCCGCACCGCGTCGCAACGAGCGTCGATTTACGCCACCCGGAGCCCGCGCACCTCGATCGCCTCGAGGACACGCTCCGGGGAGAACTCGCCGCCGTCTGCGAAGCCGATGGGACGCACTTCTCCCTTTCAAAAAACTGGGATTCCCCGCCAGTCGTTTTCGACGCGGGATGCGTCGATGCGGTGCGCCGCGCGGTGACCCACCTGGGCTACGCCCACCACGCGATGGTGAGCGGAGCCGGCCACGATTCCGTTTACGTTTCGCGCGTCGCCCCCACGGCGATGATCTTCGTGCCGTGCCTCGGCGGCTTGAGCCACAACGAAGCGGAGAGTGCTGACCCCGAAGACCTCGAAGCAGGTGCGAACGTGCTGCTCCACGCGGTGCTCGCGCGCGATGAGGCGAGAGACTAACCGCCGCCGTCGAGCGGAAGAGCGACTCCGTTGACGTAGGTCGCGTGCGGCGAGCAGAGCCACAGGACGGCGTTCGCGACTTCGTCTTCCGTGCAGATCCGGCCGATCGCCAACGCTTCGCCAAAGCCTTCTTTCGCGGAAGCGTCGCCCCCGACCATGCGGTCGAGCATCGGCGCGTCGACGGCGCCGGGACACACGGCGTTTACGCGGACGCCCGCCGCGGCGACTTCGAGTGCGGCAGCACGCGTGAGTCCCACGATGCCGTGCGCCGCCGCACAATAGGAGGCGAAGTTCGGAAAGCCGATCAGGCCGAAGCTTCCCGCCATGTTGACGATGGCGCCCCCTCCCTGCTCCCGCATCGTGCGAATCTGCGCCCGCATCCCGCGCCACACGCCACTCAGTTTGAGGTCGATCATTCGCGACCAGTCTTCGTCGCGGATCGCCTCGACCGGCCCGGGGTTGCCTTCCCAGCCCGCGTTGTTGAACGCACAGTCGAGCCGCCCGAATCGAGCCATGGTTTCGGCGACCGCAGCGTCCACCGTGCTCGCTTCCCGCACGTCGGTGCGAGCAAAAAAACCCGCCACACCGATGGCGTCGAGCTCGCGCACGACCTCCTCCGCGTGCTCGGCATTGCGTCCCGCGACCGCGACGCGCGCGCCCGCGCGTCCGAAACGCAATGCGACGGTACGACCGATGCCGGATGTTCCGCCGATGACGAGCGCGGTTTTTCCTTCGAAGTCACCCATTTAGCGGCGGTCGAAGGCGCTCAACGCGGGAAGTAGCCGCGGGCATGATCGCGGGTCTGGACGCCGCGCGCGTGTTTCGTCACGAACTTGCGCCACATCGTGAGTTCGAGATCGGGTCGGTAGAGTCGTTCGCGGAGCCAACCGTCTTCCTCGGCGTAAAACTTCTGGAGCTCCTTGCGCGCGAACGCGTCGTCGATCGTGAAGTCCTCCACGGTCGGCCCTTCCCACTCTTCTTTCGCTCGTCCGTTCATCCACGCGTCCGCCTCGCGGGCGTCGGTTGTCTTGAGGACGCCGAACTGGAAGTACATGTGCGACCCCGCGTCGCGCGGCACATAGGCCTCGTAGTGGATCGACGGCTTCGCGGGCCACGGATCGACCTTCAACATGCACGGCATCCACAACCCCACTTCGCAGTTGTGCGCGTACGATGCGATCTCGTCGAGCTCTTCGGACGTCTTGCCCTCCGCCGCCGGCAGAACCACCGATACCGACGTGCCGTCGCGCATCGGGATGCTCGCTTCTTGGACGATGTGGGTCTCGGCGGCTTTTCTCGTAAACCCTTTCGGGCCGTCGTCGGCGTCGAAATACTGCGTCGTGCGCAGCACGCTTTCTTTGTTGGATACCCACCCGAACGACATCGGTATGCCGCTCTTCTCGCTGAAAGGCGACCAGTTGTGGATGAACTGATGCCCGGGGTCGTACCCGTTTTCGCACGCCAACCGCCAGTTCGCTTCGATGACGTAGGGCTCGGCAGCGTACACCACGGCGTCGTCGTCGAGGAAACCCGGGGCGACGTCATACGCGAGGGGCAGCGGTTCGATATCCCCGACGAACAGAAACACCACGTCCTTCTGCTCTTCAAGCGGATAACTCTTGATGCGGAGCTTCCCGATAAGCGGCGAGTTCGGCTCGTTCAAGATCGTGCGGAGCTCACCGTCATCGAGATTGAACGTCAGCGTGTGATACCAGCACGTCAGTGTCTCTTGCGTGTAGCACAGGGGACGCGCCGAGAATCGCACGCCACGATGCGGACATCGGTCTTCTAGCGCGTAGAGGGCGCCGTCTTGGCGCGTCAACAGGATGTCTTCACCCAGCAAGGTGATCGCTTTGAACCCACCCTCTGGGATGTCCTTCGACAGCGCCGCGGGATACCAGTGGTTGCGCAGACCGAGCTCAGCATCGATCCAAACGCCCCAGGGCTTCTTCGTGCGTTCCGTCTTCGCCTTCTCTTGATCGACCCAGTCGGCGGTTTCTTCGAGCAGCGTCTTTTCGATGTCACCCATGGCGGACTCCGATACGGACACGGTGTGTGCCTTAGAGAGTGGTAGTCTACCGGGAACGGAGTCCACGAGTCATGAACCCTTCCCCGCCGCGGGAATTTGCAGTCGAATCGCTGCCCCTTCGCGACGATCAGCGCGCCTGGTATCAGCACGCTTGCGACAGGCTCGACGAGCGCCGGCTGACAGAGTTCTTGGTCGAGCTGACGAGTATCCACAGTCCGACGGGGGCCGAGCGAGCCGCGAGCGAGTACGTCGTGACGTCGCTCGCCACGAGCGGCATCGAAACCACACTGCAAGCGATGGGGCCCGAGCGCGCGAACGCGGTCGGTCGCATCCGGGGAACGGGGGGTGGCGCCAACCTCCTTCTCTACGAACCCATCGATACCCACATGGAGGGGAAGCCGGAGGAGGATCTTCCCTGGGCCGGACCGACACTGCGGGCGGACATGCTTCCACGGGGCTTCGTGAAGGACGGACTCGTCGTGGGCCTCGGCGCTTCGAATCCGAAAGCCATGGTCGCAACGATGACCGAAGTCGCGCGGGCCGTTCTCGATGCGGACATCCCCCTGGTCGGCAACCTGACCCTGGGATTCGCCGGGGGCGGCATGCCTTGGAGTCATTCGAGGCGCGCCGACGCCGGCCTCTCCGATGGTGTCACCCACTTGATTCGCCACGGGGTGAGCCCCGATTTCGCCCTCGTCATGAAGCCGTGGAACGCGGTCTACTACGAAGAAGCGGGGCTTTGTTGGTTTCGCGTCGCGGTCAAGGGAACGTACGGTTACGCGGGTGTTCCCCACGGAACGCCGGGCTGGGACAGCTCCGTCGTTCCCGCTGCGAAGGTCATCCTCGAACTTCAAGAGTGGCTTCCGCGCTACGTGGCGCGCAACACGTCGGGCCAGATCGAACCGTGGGGTTGGATCTCAAGCGTCCGAGGCGGCTGGCCCGACAAGCCGGCGTTTCCGAGCGCCCTCACAGAAATCTATCTCGACCTGCGCATCACACCGCGGACGCCTCCCCAAGAAGTCGAACGGCAATTCGGTGAAGCGATCGACGCGATTCTCGCGAAAAACCCCGAGATCGAACTCGAATGGGAAATGACCGCGGCAACTCCGAGCGGGAGCACCGACCCGGCGAACTGGATCGTGCAATCCGCGATGCGTGGCTGGGAAGAAGTGGAAGGCAAACCGCACGGCGCAGCGCCGCTGATGGCGGGCCAGACCGACGGCGCAGCCCTCCGACATTTGGGGATTCCAACGGCGCGGGTCGGCTGGCCCTGGCCCTACGAAGGCGGCCCGGCGGAACTCGCCGAAGGGCTCGGCGGGATGGGGGTGACCTACGTCCCGGATCTCCTCACGTGCGCGCGAAAGATCCTTTACGTCGTCGTCGATACGTTGACTCGCACGCGTGCAGAGCTCGGCCTCTAGACGGGGTTATGTCCCCAGAGCTTTGGCGCGGTGTAGTGCCGCACTTGCCACGTCGCCTCGTCGATTTCGAGGCCCCCGTAGCCGTACTCGAAGGCGAACCCCGACGGCGTCTGCAAATAGAACGACGTCATCAGGTCGTTGCTGTGACGACCGAGGCTCAATACGAGGGGCACCCCGCTCTCGTTGCAGAGATCGTACGCCCGTCCCACATCGTCCATCGAATTGAGCTCCACCATGAGGTGATGGAGCACTCCCGGCGGCGCGCCGAGCCCGGGACCGACAATCGCGAACGAGTGCTCGCGGGGATTGCAGTGCAAGAAGACGATGCGACCGCCGCCGAACTCCATGTACTCGCTCACCCGGAACCCCAAATGCTCGGTGTAGAACGCGGCGAGCGCGTCCGGGTCCTCCGCCGTGACGACGGCGTGTCCCATTCCCAGGCTGCCGGTTTTGAAGCCCGAAATCGGGCGGCCCGCGCTGAAAGGGGAACCATCGATCGTCGGGCCATGGTAGATCTCGCCGGGGAATCCCTCGGGATCCCGAAACTTCGCAAGATCGATCACCCGGCGCTGCTCTTTTTCTTCCGCGGTCCCGGGAGTGATCTCGACGCCTGCCTCGGCGAGGCGGCTCACCTGGGTGTCGAAACTTCGCGCGTCGGGAACTTCCCAGCCGATGAAATCCGGCCCGTCGGTCGCCCCCGCCGTGAGTACGAGCCGGTGTGTGCGGTCGTCCATGCGGAGGTACAACTCGTCGTCGGTTCGGCCCGGTCGCGCCTCCATACCGAATACCGAAGTCGCGAGGCGCTCCCATGCCCCGAGATCGGAAACCGTCAGCCCGACATAACCCAGTTGCGTGACACCGGAATCGATTGCCTTCATGCTGCCAGCA
Source organism: Myxococcota bacterium (assembly GCA_965223705.1). GTDB lineage: Bacteria > Myxococcota_A > UBA9160 > UBA9160 > UBA6930 > UBA6930. Next base: position 3,737,656 of record OZ245015.1, read on the forward strand.
TATCACCGTCCCCGAGGCGAGGAGAGTGATGACCGATGAGGCCTTGATTCGAGTCGGAGCAGTGGCATGCGCGCGAGCCATCGCGTCGGGCGCCGCCACGTCGGAAGCCCTGGTGGAAGCGTGCCTCGAGCGAATCGAAGCGCGCGATCCGAAGGTCCGGGCCTGGGTGCACCTCGACCCCGAGAGAGCGCGCGCCGAGGCGCGCCGCCGCGATCGCGAGCGTCCTCGGGGTACGCTTCACGGCGTCCCCATCGGCGTGAAGGACATCATCGATACGCACGACTTCCCGACCGAGCGGGGTTCTGCGCTGTTTCAAGGACGGCGGCCGCGGGTCGACGCCGCCTGCGTCGCGCGTCTGCGCGACGCGGGTGCGATCGTTCTCGGGAAAACCGTGACGACGGAATTCGCGTTCTTCGCTCCCGGTCCGACGACCCATCCGTTAAATCCCGAGCACACGCCAGGCGGTTCGTCGAGTGGATCAGCAGCCGCCGTCGCCGACTTCCAGGTACCGGCCGCGTTGGGCACTCAGACAGCCGGTTCCATCATTCGGCCCGCGAGTTTCTGCGGGGTCATCGGATTCAAACCGAGCTACGGACGGTTCCCGATCCAAGGCGTACTTCCTCTCGCGCCGTCGCTCGACACCGTGGGCTTCTTCTGCCGGGAACTCGAGGACGTTCCGCTGGTCGCGTCCGTGCTCGCACCCTGGGGCCCGGGCCCGAGCCGCGCGGTGTCGCCCCGCGTCGCGTGGCTGGCGACCTCCCACTGGTCCGAGGGTGAACCCGCCATGCGCCGCGCACTCGAAGCGTTCGTCGAGTCGCTACGGGGTCGTGGGGTTTACGTCCTTCCGTTCGAGGCGCGGGCGCTCGAGGGCCTTGCGGAGCTCCAGAACCACCGTCTGGCCTCGGAAGCACTCGAAGTACTGGGGCCCGTTGTCGCGATGGATCCGACGAAGGTGCGCCCACAGACCCGGGAACTTCTCGAAACGGGGGCCCGCGTGCCCAAAAACTTCTCGTCGCAGCTCAACCGTGCCCTCGCGCGAGCGCGCGCCTTTCTAGAAAGCGAGGTCTTCTCGCAAGCGGACGTCATCCTTACCCCGGCCGCACCGGGAGAAGCGCCGCGTGGCATCACAGCCACGGGGGATCCGCTCTTCAATCGGATTTGGACGTTGCTCGGACTTCCATGTCTGACGCTGCCCGCCGGCGTGGGGCCGAACGGCCTTCCCATCGGCGCTCAGCTGGTCGGACGTTTCGGCGGGGACGAAGCGCTCGCCATTCACGCGATCAAGCTCTCGGGGCTGCGAGGGGGCACCTAACACCGCGGCGTGGATGATAGGATGAGGCCGCCGAGTCGAACCCAACGCGAACGGGAGCGTTTCATGCACTATCGCATCGCCGTGGATACCGGCGGGACCTTCACCGATGTCGTGGTCGCGGACGCCGACGGGCGTCTGACCATCGGCAAATCCCTGACGACCCCCGATCGGACGTTCGAGGGTTTTCGCTCGGCGCTCGAGAACGCCGGCAACGCGCTCGACGAAACGGCGACGACGCTCCTCCGCGACACTTCGGTTCTCGTCTATGGCACGACCCGCTCCACGAACTCTCTCGTCGAAGGGAAAGCGGCGAAGACAGCGCTGCTCACCACCGAAGGGTTCCCCGACACGCTCCTCTATCGTCAGGGGGGAAAGCGGGATCCTTTGCGGTTGGCGATGGAGTTCCCCCCTCCTTACGTGCCTCGGCGCCTGACGTTTGAGATCCCCGAGCGCGTGAACGCGGAAGGCGGCGTCGAACGCGCTCTCGACGAGAGCCGAGCCAGGGAAATCATTTCGAGCCTCGAACCGAAGGGCATCGAGGCCGTCGCGGTCAGCTTGCTGTGGTCCATCGTCAACCCGGCACACGAGCGACGTCTCGGCGAATTGATCGAAGAGCTCCTACCCGACGTTCCGTACACGCTTTCCCACGAGCTCAATCCCATTATTCGCGAATACCCGCGGACTTCGTCCGCTGCGATCGACGCGTCGCTCAAACCGCTGATGCAGCGCCACCTCGAGGAATTCGAATCGGATCTTCGAGGTGCGGGTTACTCCGGCGAAATCTTGGTCAGCACCTGCTCCGGCGGTGTCATGCACGTCGACGCCGTCGTCGAAAAGCCGATCTACACCGTGAAATCGGGGCCGGCGATGGGTCCGCTCGCCGGGATCGCGTACGCGACAGCGGAAGGGCAAGGGGACGACGTCATCATCGTCGACACCGGTGGGACGACCTTCGACGTCAGCATGGTCCGCGCCGGCCAGGTGAAGTACACGCGTGAAACCTGGCTCGTGGGGGAATGGATCGGGCACAACTTGGGGCTCTCCTCCGTCGACGTGCGAAGCGTGGGAGCCGGCGGAGGCTCGATCGCCTGGATCGATCCCGGCGGACTCCTGCGCGTCGGGCCGAAGAGCGCGGGGGCCGACCCGGGCCCGGCGTGTTACGGGCGCGGGGGACTCGAACCGACGGTGACGGACGCCGCGGTGGTCCTCGGCTACATCGATCCAGAACATTTTCTCGGCGGACGCATGGCGCTCGACGCGACGGCGGCCACCGCGGTGCTCAAGCCACTCGCCTCCGCGCTCGAACTGCCCCTCGATGAAACGGCGTATGCAGTGATCGCTCTGGCCGGTGAGCAGATGATCAAAGCCATTCAAGAGATCACCGTGCAGGACGGTGTGAACCCCGCCGAAAGTGTCATTGTGGCCGGTGGCGGCGCCGCGGGGCTCAACATCTTGCCGATCGCCGAGGCGCTCGGATGCCGAAAGGTGTTGCTGCCGCGCACGGCCGGCGCGCTCAGCGCCTGTGGCGGCCAGTATTCAGACATCGTCTCGGAATTCAGCGGAAGCCAATACGCGCACTCCGACCATTTCGACTTCGACGGCGTGGACCGGGTGCTTTCCGACATCAAGACGCGGATGGAGGCATTCGCCGACGATCTGCGGAAGAGAGGCATCGATCGCTTCCGCCGCGAGTGGTTCGTCGAGGCGCGCTACCTCAACCAGCAGTGGGAAATGGAAATCCCCATGTCGTTCGACTCGTTCTCCGACGAAGAAGACGTGCGTCGTCTCGTCGACACGTTCCACGACGTGCATTTCCGTCGGTACGCCGTGCAGGAGGAAGACGGCGCCATCGAGTGCGTCAACTGGAAGGGGCGGATCACAGCCGTCCTCGATCGCCCCACCCTACCTTCCCTGGCTCGGCGCGACGGCGTTCCCACCCCGGACCGAACCGCAAAGGCGTTTTTCGGGGAGGCGGATCGCGTGGAGGCCCCGGTGTTCTTGGGCAAAACCCTCTGGCCGGGCGCCCATCTCGTGGGCCCCGCCATCATCGAGGAGCCCACGACCACGATCGTGCTCTACCCCGGAACGGAGGCGGACGTCACGGAAGGCCACAACTACTTGCTCGACACGGGGGCGTCCTCATGAGCAGCGACAACTCGGAACGCTTCAGCCCGGTGCTCCTCGCGATCATGGCGAACCGCATGGACGCCATCTGCCGCGAAATGACGAACACGATGCTCCTCGCCGCGCGATCGTCGGTCATCGGGATGGCGCGCGATTTTTCGTGCGCGGTGATCACATCGGATGACGAAGTGTTGGCCGTAGCGGAAGGCTTTCCCATTCACGTCTGGGGGATGAATCTGCAGACGAAATCCATGCGCGAGCTGCATCCCGATCTCGCGGAAGGCGATGCGTACCTCCACAACGACCCGTACCTCGGCAACACGCACCCGGCGGATCACACGTTGATCGTGCCCGTGTTCTACGAGGGCGAGCACTTCTTCAATGCCGCAGTGAAGGCCCACCAAGCCGATATCGGAAACAGCCTACCCACGACGTACATGGCGCAAGCCGGGGACGTGTACGAAGAAGGCGCGCTCATTTTCCCCGCCGTCAAAGTCCAGAGCGACTACCGGGATATCGACGACATCATCCGGATGTGCGAACGGCGTATCCGCGTGCCCGAACAGTGGCGCGGCGACTACATGGCGGCGGTCGGCGCCGCCCGCATCGGCGAGCGAAGCCTCAAAAGCTTCGTCGAGAAATACGGTCGCGACACGGTCCGCACCTTCGTCCGCGAGTGGTTCGACTACTCCGAGCGGCGCTGCATCGAAGCGATCAAACGGCTTCCCAAAGGACAGATGGAAGAGCACCAAGCCCACGACCCCATCGAGCCCTGGGTTCCAGAGGGGATTCCGGTCAACGTCAAGATCGACATCGACCCCGAGGAAGCCGTGGTCACCGTGGACCTGCGAGACAACATCGATTGTATCGACGCCGGATTGAACCTCACCGAGAGCACGGCGACGATGGCGGCGGCGCAGGGGGTGTTGACGTGTCTCGGAGAAGATCTGCCGCCGAACTCCGGGACGCTGCGCAGAATTCGCGTGCTGCTCCGCGAGAACTGCATCGTCGGCATCCCGAAGTTCCCCCACAGCTGTTCCGTCGCCACCACGAATTTGACCGACGTCATCGTCAACGTGACGCAGTCTGCGTTTGCCGACCTCGAAGAAGGTCTCGGATTCGCGCACGGGAACTACTGCAACTCCGCCGCGGCGGGTGTCGCTTCGGGAACGGACTGGCGCAGGGGCGGCGAAGTCTACATCAATCAGATGTTCATGATGGGCGGCGGTGGTCCGGCATCCGCCGAGCACGACGGGATGCATTACTTGTTCATTCCCGTGGCTGCCGGCCTGCTGTACCGCGATAGCGTTGAAATCAACGAGCAGCGCTTCCCCGTCCTGGTTCAACGCATGAAGATCACCACCGACTCGATGGGGCACGGTCGCCGACGGGGGGGGCCGGCGTCCGAAGTGGTGATGGGGCCGCGCAAAGACAGCATGAAGATCCTCCACGTCTGCAACGGCTTGGTGAGTTCTCCCAAGGGGGTTCGCGGCGGAACTGCGTCGAAGCTCGGCGGGAACGTCCGGATCGCGAAGGACGGATCGCGTCACAAGTATCCCGCGGTCATGGTCTGTGATCTCGACGAGGGCGACCTGCTCGAAGCGCGAGATCAAGGTGGCGGCGGGTACGGCGTACCCACGGAGCGCGAGCCGGAACGCGTGCTCAACGACGTGGCCGAGCGCTACATCAGCGAAGAAATCGCGCGCTCGGTGTACGGGGTTGTCATCGCAGGCAAGACCGAGGACGACAGCCTGCGGGTCGACCTCGAGGCGACGGACGCGCTGCGGAGCGAGCTCCGCACTTAACGAGCGTTCGCTTCCTCCTCCCGGCCTCCAAAGAGCATCGTGACGTTGGTCCGGCGGTTCTCGTATCCCGCACGGAAACGCAGCTCTCCGCTCTCGTGAACGAGACTCGAATCGAAGAGTACGCATCGATTGCATCGGTAGGGAATTTCGATCGGGCGGACGCCGGCGCGGGCGACCAGGGAATCGAGCTCGTCTTCCGCACGGTTGTATCGATCGAAATTCCAGTCCGGTGGCGCGGATACCGGGTACACCCGCAGCCCGCTGCGCTCGGCGTCGCGACACGCGGAGTCGGGCGTGATCCAGAAGTTCACGTTCACGGCGGCTTGGTCCGCGTGCTTTCGGGTTCCGAAACCTTCCGTCGCGTATTTGAAGGCCCACATCTGCGACAGCGCGTTGCCGCGAAGAATGTTTGGCAGGCGGAGGCGCAGCTCTCGCTCGAGTTGAAACAGAACAGGATGGTCGAAGCCTTCGTTCCAATACGCGCCCAGATAGCCGCCGGCGACCTTGCAATCGAACCAGACCGTTGCCTCGAGACAAAAGCGTCGAACGGCTTGCAGCGCGTCGTGAGACAAGAAGTCATCGATCACGACGATGGGCGATGAATCGGTCCTGTAGCGGGCTTCGATCTCCGCATCGTCGAAACCCTCGCCGAGCACTTGGGCCGGCGTGGGCTCATCGGCAGGCAAATAGACCAATCGGTTGAAGCTTCGACCGATACGCGCTTTTTCTTGGGGCGTGAGCGCGCGGGGTTCCGACGGTCGATCGTGTCTGCCGAACTCTGCGAGCACAGCCTCATAGCCATCCATCTGTGCCGAGAAGTCGGCAGGGAGAAGCGACCGATCCTGCAAGTAGCGGAACTGCTCGAGGTCGTGCTCGAGTTTCGCCCGGGAGGCGGCCTCGAACGTCGTATTTTGGCTCGCGTCGAAGGTCCCGAGTTCTGAGGGCGCGAACCACTCGGAAGCGCGCAATCGCCGAAGAGCCGTCCTGAAGGCCGCCACGGCTTCGACGATCTGACCGTTCTGTTTTAGCGCCGTGCCGAGGTTCGCGTAGGCCGGCGCGAAACGGGGATCGATCGCGATCGCGGCGCGGAAGCACGGGATGGCGGCATCGGGATCGTTTCGCGCGAGTTCGACGTTGCCCAGCGTGATGTGGAACGTCGCTCGCCCCGGGGCGGAGTCGACGGCGCGACGCAGATAGTCGCGCGCTTCTTGAAGGTCACCCGCGTCGCTTCGGATCACCCCGAGCAGATAGAGCGCACCCTCATGTTCGGGCTCCGAGGAAGACAACCGCGTCGCGAGCGTTTCGGCCTCGGTTGAGCGGCCGGCCCGGTAGGCCTCGAGAGCGCGACGCAGTGTTTCCTTACTCGGGCGCGAGACCATTCGTCAAGGCTATGTCAGTCCGATAGTTCCGCCAGCGGATGGCGCCCTTCGAACGGCTCCTCGAAGTGCGCGGCGACCACGGCGTCGTCGACATCGGCTAGCTCGGCGGGCTCCCAGTTCGGTTGGTTGTCGCGGTCGATGAGCCGCGCGCGAACGCCTTCGGGGAAATTGCCTCGTCTCATGCACTGCGCGGCGAGGGTCAAGTCTTGGCGAAGCACCTCCGCGAGGCTCATCGAGGCGCCTCGGCGCAGCGCTTCGTCCGCGATCCGCACCGAGGTCGGGCAAGCCCGTGCGAACGCGTCCGCTCCCGCGGCGAGCCAAGGATCCGCGTGGGCTTCCGGTGCGGAAAGACACTCGGGGAAGTCTCTTTGCGCAATCACCGAAGAGACGCGTTCGAAGGACGCCCCTTTTGACTCGACTTCCGGGACGACCGAGGCGACCTCGGCGACGGACACACCGGGATCGCACTTCGAGAGCGAACCCTCGACAGTGGACCATGCGGAGCGCGGCACAATCCGATCGGCGAGACCGAAGGCGCAAGCGGTGGTCGCATCCATCGTTGTTCCGGTCACTGCGAAGAAACGACCCACGCCGCCCGGCAGGGCGGAGAGAAAACGCGCTGCGGCGCAATCGGGAAACAAGCCGATGCTCACTTCCGGCATCGCGAACCGAGCGTCCGGGTCCGCGATGCGAAGGCCGCCGGCGACGAACAGGCCGAATCCCGCACCCATCACCGCGCCGTGTCCGAAGATCGCCACCGGCTTTGGAAACCGGTACACGAGATAGTCCATGCGGTACTCGGCGGCGAACAGGGAGAGGCCGTACACGGGCCCGCCTCTCGCCAGGTGCTCGCAAATCATGCGGACGTCGCCGCCGGCGCAGAAACCCCGATCGCCCTCGCCGCGGATCGCCACCACCGCGATAGCCGGGTCATCCGCGAACCGGCGGAGGCCGTCTTCCAGCGGACGCAGCAAATCGAGGTGCAACGCGTTGATGCGCTCGGGACGCGAAAGAACGGCGAGGCCCAACGAGCCTCGCCGTTCGAATCGGACGTGTGCCGACAATGGCTTACGCCTTGGCGAGCGCCTGATCGATGTCTTCGATGATGTCGTCGACGTGCTCGATGCCGATCGAGAGCCGCACGTAGCCCGGCGTCACACCGGCCTGGAGTAGCTCCTCATCGCTCAGCTGGCTGTGCGTCGTCGTCGCGGGATGAATCGCCAAGCTCCGCGCGTCGCCGATGTTCGCCACGTGGTACAGCATCTTCAGGTTGTCGATGAACTTGAGGCCCGCTTCTTTGCCGCCCTCGAGCTCCATACCCATCAACCCGCCGTAGCCGCCGTTGAGATACGCATCCGCGCGGCGCCGCGCCTCACCCGTTTGCTGACTCGGGTGAATCACCTTTGTCACCTTGGGATGCTTCGCGAGGTAGTCCGCCACGGTGTTCGCGTTTTCGTTGTGCTGCCGCATCCGGAGCGCCACCGTCTCGATACCTTGCAGGAACAGGAACGCGTTGAACGGCGACATCGCGGCGCCCGCGTCGCGCAGCAGCGTAACGCGTGCCTTGAGAATGTAGGCGATGGGGCCGAGTGGCTTCGCCGCTTCGAGCCAGACCGCGCCGTGATACCCCGGATCGGGACGCGTGAGCAGCGGGAAGCGCTCTTTGTGTGCTTCCCAATCGAACTTGCCGCTGTCGATGATCGCGCCGCCGATCGACGTACCGTGCCCACCCAGGTACTTCGTGGTCGAATACATGGTGATGGCCGCGCCGTGATCGAAGGGTCGGCAGATGATCGGTGCCGCGGTGTTGTCCATGATCAGCGGGATCCCGAACTCTTGGCCGATGGCCGCGACCTCGGAGATGGGAAAGACCTCGAGCTTCGGGTTCGGCAGGGTCTCCGCGTAGTAGGCGCGCGTGTTGTCGTCGGTCGCTTTGCGAAACGCCTCCGGATCCGAGGGATCGACAAAGCGCACTTCGATCCCCATGTCGCGCGCGGTCACATTGAAGAGGTTCCAGGTGCCGCCGTAGATGTTCGTCGAGGAGACGAAGTTGTCCCCCGCTCGGGCGATGTTCTGAATCGTGTAGAGAGAAGCCGCCTGGCCCGATGCGACGGCGAGCCCGGCGACGCCGCCTTCCATCGCCGCGAGCCGCTGCTCGAGCACGTCCGTCGTCGGATTCATGATCCGGGTGTAGATATTGCCGAGCTCTTTGAGCGCGAACAGGTTCGAAGCGTGTTCGGCGTCGTTGAACTGATAACTCGTGGTCTGGTAGATCGGGACCGCGACCGATCCAGTGGTGGGATCCGCGCGGTACCCTGCGTGCAGGGCCAGGGTCTCGGGCTTGTGCGCCATGCCATCTCCTTCGGTGGGCGTGGGCCGGGAGGTTACGCGATCGGGTCCGGCAGCGCCGGGGCCGCGTTCGGGGCGGGCGAGGCGCCCGAGTAACCTTCCTTTCGACAGCGCAGGTCGAAGTAGAAGATCGTGATCACCGTCGTGAAATACCCCGCGGTGATCGCGTTGAGCATCACCTCGATCGCTTCGGCCAAGGGCGGCGCAAGGGCGCTCAAAAACAAGCCGACGGAACCGACGAGCATGAAAACGACGAAGGTGACGGCCAGGAGAGCCGCGCTCCGCAGCAAGTGGCCGCGCATCAATGCGCGGCTGCGTCCGAGAGCGCGGGCGCCCGCGACGCCTTCGAGAACGACCGCCGGCCCGACGACCAGAAACGCGAGACTCAAGTACACCCCGGGAAGAATGAACAGGAGAAACCCCAAGAAAGCGGCGATCGCTCCGAGGACCTGGGTCACGAACAGGGGAACCGCGCGCGCCGCACCCCGGGCGAAGGCTTCGCGGATCTCGACCGGTTGCCCGAGGTAGGCGCGGGCCATCGCGTGGGTTGTGGCCGTGGCGCCGACGGTCTGGAGGGCGATTCCCAGCAGCGCGAGGGCGATGGCCGTTTCCAGTGCTCCCCCCGCCGCCGGATCGGCCGAGCCCGATAGCACGAAGAAAGGCACGAACGAGAGATCGAGCGCCAACACGAGAGCGAGTTCGCGCCGCGTCAAGGCGAGCGCCTCGGCGAGGATGTCGGCGAAGGGCATCGGCTCGACAACCCGCAACCTCACGGTTCGTCGCGCTCCCGGCGTCGCATCGCCCGCTTGGCTTCGCGGTCGTCTTCTCGCGCGCGAATCGCCTGGCGTTTGTCGTAGCGGCGGCGCCCCCGAGCGAGGCCCAGCTCGACCTTGGCGCGACCGTCCTTCCAGTAGAGTGCGAGCGGAATCAAGGTGAGTCCCCGTTCGGCGACACGGCCCGCCAGCCTCGCGATCTCGCTCCGGTGAAGCAGGAGCTTGCGCGGCCGCATCGGCTCGCTGTTTTCACGACCCGCTTGCTCATAGGGACTGATGTGCAGTTTGCGGAGCCAGACTTCCCCGCGCTCGATATCGGCGTAGGCGTCGGCGAGGTTCGCGCGGCCCTCCCGGAGAGACTTCACTTCCGGCCCGAGCAGCGCGATCCCGGCCTCGAAACGGTCGAGGATCTCGTATTCGTGCCGCGCCTTGCGGTTCTGGGCAATCAGGCGCTGGGCCTTCGCGTCACCCTTCTGCTTTTTGCCCTTCCCCGCCATGGCGGGCGAATCTAGCGCCTCAGTCGCGAATTCGGTTCTTTTCGTCGACGAAGATCCGCGTCGCAGTGAAGCCCGGCAACTCCTCCTCGGAAACCTGCACCCAGCTCGCGATGATCACGAGGTCGTGGGGCTTTACGAGATGGGCCGCCGCGCCGTTGATGCAGATCTCGCCCGAACCGCGCTCGCCGGGGATGGCGTACGTCGACAGGCGCGCACCGTTCGTGCAGTCCCAAACGTCGACGGCTTCGTAGGGCAAGATGTTCGCCGCTTCGAGAAGGTCGGTATCGATCGAGATACTGCCTTCGTATTCGACGTTCGCTTCGGTCACCGTCGCCCGGTGGATCTTACTCTTCAGCATTCTTCGCAGCATGAACTCTCCTAGCCGACGCCCAGGACGCGGTTGTCAATCAGCCGAACCGGCGCTTCGCCGTCCTCCGACGGAAAGAACACGGCAGCCGCCAAGAGGAACGACTCGCCGCCCGTTTCCGCGGATTCCGCAAGCGTCGTGGGATCGCGAACTTCGAAATAATCGACGCTCGCGAGCGGCGCTTTCTCGATCTCGCGCAGCGCGAGCTCGCGCAAGGCGCCGGGCCTGCGCTCGCCGCTCGCGAACGCGCGCTCCGCAGCCGAAAGGCACGCCGGAATCACGCGGGCCTGGCGACGCGCTTCCGCGGTGAGACGCCGATTGCGGCTCGACATCGCGAGGCCATCCGATTCCCGGGCGGTCGGCACGCCGACAATTTCGAGATTGAACCCGAGATCGCGCACCATCTTTCGAATGATCGCCAGCTGCTGGTAGTCCTTCTCACCGAACACCGCGACCTGCGGTTTCGCGGCGAGAAACAGCTTCGCCACTACCGTCGCGACGCCGCGAAAATGCCCGGGTCGCGAGGCGCCGCACAGAGGCTCGGAGAGCTCTTCGACGTCCACCCATGTCTTGGCTCCGTCCGGATACATCTCTGTCGGCGTCGGTGCGAAAACGACTTCAACTCCCGCGGCTTCGCACGCCGCGCAGTCCGCTTCGAAGGTTCGCGGGTACGCGTCGAGATCTTCGTTCGGCCCGAACTGCGTCGGGTTCACGAAGATCGAAACCCACACCGCGTGTGCGTGCTGTTTCGCGGCCCGCATCAGCGACACGTGTCCTTCGTGCAAAGCGCCCATGGTCGGAACCAGTGCGATACGTCGCCCGGACGCGCGTTCGTGATCCGACAGTTCCTGCAAGTCCCGTACGGTTCGAATGATCTTCATCGAATTACTCGTAGGTGTGTTCTTCGGCGGGGAACTTTCGGTTCCGCACGTCGTCGATGTAGTTGCGGGCCGCTTTTGAGACCTGAGCGCCCAGATCGGCGTAGGTCTTTACGAAGGTCGGCGTCCAGTCGTTGAGCCCGAGCATGTCGTGCATCACCAGGACCTGTCCGTCGCAACCGACGCCCGCACCGATCCCGATGGTGGGAATCGACAATTCGGCCGTGACTTCTGCGGCCAGCGGCGCGGGCACGCCCTCCAAGACCACGGCGAAGGCACCGGCTTCTTCCACCGCCCGCGCGTCTGCCAGCACTTGCTCACGGCCGGCGTCGCCGCGCCCCTGCACGCGATAACCGCCCATTTTGTGAACCGACTGCGGCGTCAATCCGACATGTCCCATCACGGGGATTTCGGCCGCCACGATGCGGGCGATCGTGTCGGCGATCGCGGTGCCGCCCTCGAGCTTCACCGCCTGCGCACCGCCGTCCTTGATGAGTGCCACGGCACTCCGGACGGCGTCGTCGGAAGAGATTTGGTAGGAGCCGAAGGGCATGTCGGCGACGACCAGCGCGCGCGTTGCCCCGCGAACCACCAGGCGCGTGTGGTAGATCATTTCTTCGAGGGTGACGGGCAGCGTCGTGTCCCGGCCCTGCACGACGTTCGCCAGCGAATCTCCGACCAACAGAACGTCGATTCCGCCGTCATCGAACAGACGCGCAAACGTGCAGTCGTACGCCGTGAGCATGGTAATCGGCTCGGCGCGCCGTTTCGCGCGCGCAAGCGAACGCACCGTGACGCGATGCTCTCTCCGCGAAGCCTTGGTTACTGTCGACATGAAACCCCCTCACATGCAGCAATCTGCCGCGCCCGAGGGACCGTCTCATTCAGGTGCGAAGTTTCAGCGCAAAAACTCGAATCAACTGTTCTGCCCAGCAAGACTGCACGTGCGCGAGTTCCCGTTGGTGGGACCCGATCGGACCACGCTGGCAGAAGGGGGATAGCGGCCTGGGGGCTAGCGAATGACCCCGAGCCGTCTCTCCGATCTTCGCCGGCTTCCCGTCTCGGTCCAGTGAGGATCCGAGCGTCGGGCGCGATCGGGACTCGGTTCGGTGCTTCCTATGTTGGGCCGACAGTCGTCCGCAAACTTCGGACTGAACGACCGGCGCCCGTTGACGTAGGGGACCACACCGTGTGGTTCCCCTCGCTCGAAAGAAACTGCCACGCAGTTCCTGTCGTTAGTGGCGCGACGCTATCTGAGAGAGACGGAAAAAGTCAAAAAAAATTCATTCCCCAGGGGTCTCTCCCGGGGACACGAGCGCATTCCGAACCGCGGGCGGCAGGTAGCGCTCCTCCAGCGCGTCGCCTGCCACGGCGGCCAACGCCTGGGCTGCGGCCGCGATGCGATCTTCGAGGGACTCCTGCCCGATGATCACGAGCCACTGCTCTCCGTTGACGCGACACAAGCCGCTGCGGGGCGCTAGGTCGGGCTCCCCGTGTCGCGATGCCTGCTGCTTGTGTACGGAAATTCCGTGTTCGCGCGCGAGATCGAGTAGGCAGCCGAAGACTTCCGCCCGCTCCATACCTAGCGCCCGGCTTCGCTCGGCTGACTCGCGAAGTCGTAGATCCGCTGCCGGGTCGCGTTGTCGAGGCCCTCGAAGCGCAGGCCCGTCTCGATGTGGATTCCACCGTGGGCGTCGGCCTTGACCTCCTGGCTCCAGACCATCAGTGCCCAGGTCTCTACGGTCATGTCGATTCCGGGCACCCGGAAGCGAACCACCACCTTCTCGTCGGGCGCGATGGGATCGCGGAGCTGCAGACACAACCCGCCCGCGGAGAGATTGAGGGCGTACTCCGTCGATGCCCTCCCGTCGGCCCGCTCGAGGCGAACCGGGATCGGTATGGGCAAATGGAAGCGAGGTTCACTCACGATCGTCCTTTTCGGCCGATCGGGACGCGACCCAAATCTCATCCCGCTGGGAAAGCGCCAGCCAAGCTTCGGGAGGGATCTCCTGGGGTCGGATCTGTTTCGATATACCCACAGCCGCGAGTCCTGGCTCCAGGGCCGCGTCCTCGAAGCCGCCGGCGCGAAGCGCGTTCCAGACCGTCTTCCGGCGGCGCCCGAAAGCGGTGCGCAAGAGTTGCTCCAACTTGCGGAGCTGCGTGTCGGAAATCGCGGGTTCTCTGCGCGGTTCGAAGGACACGAAGGAAGAAGAGACCGCGGGAACCGGGAAAAAGCAACCGGGGCGGAGCTCGGTGCCCTTGCGCGGGGTGACGAGGAGGCGGTGGAGCACGCTGAGTGAGCCGTAGGCCGCAGTGCCGGTCGCGGCGTCGAGCCGGATCGCGACCTCCTTCTGCAGCATGACCGACCAGCCCACCAAGGACTGGCGCGCGTCCAACAAACGGCGCAGGAGCGGCGTCGCGACCGAGTACGGCAAGTTCGCGACGACCCGCGTCGGGCCGTCCTGCTCCGCCGCCCGGGCCCCGAAATCGACGGCGCGCGCGTCGGCGTGCTCGAGGGACACGTTCGGCGGTAGCCCTTCTTCCCGCAGCACGCGGACCAATCCGGCGTCGACCTCAAGGGCGAGGACGCGCTTCGCGCGCGCCGCCAGAGCCCGGGTCAGCATTCCGAGGCCGGCCCCGACTTCGATCGCGGTCTCGTCGGCGCGAATTCCCGAGAGCTCGACGAGACGATCGGCGATGGAGGACTCGACGAGGAAGTTCTGTCCCCGATCTCGGTGGGCCGCGAGCCCATGGCGTTCCAGCTGGGCTCGGACCGACCCGGCGCTCACGCGCCGGCCCGCCAGGGTTCTTCTCCGAGCGGCACCCGGGAAAAAGCGCGAAGCGCGGGGCCATCGCGTTGACCGCGGGCCAACAGCCGCGTGCCGGCAGCGGCAATCATTGCGGCGTTGTCGGTGCACAACGCGATCGGTGGCGCGAAGACGGAAAACCCGTGCGTCTCGCCTTCGGCGTGCAGGCGGTCGCGCAAGCGCCCGTTCGCCGCGACGCCTCCGACGACGGCCACGCGCGGCAACCCTTCCCGCTCGACCGCGCGACGGGCGCGGCTCACCAAAACGTCCGTGGCGGCGGCTTGAAACGAGGCGGCGAGATCCGCCGCTTCAGCTTCGCCGAGAGGAGCGCGTTGTCGGATCGCGAGAAGAACCGCCGTCTTGAGACCGCTGTACGAAAAATCGAGTCCGGGCCGGCCTTCGAGGGGTCGAGGAAAGTCGATCGCCGTCTCGTCGCCCCGCTCGGCCAGCGCGGAAACCGCAGGACCGCCGGGGTACGGCAGCCCCAAGAGCTTCGCCACCTTGTCGAAGGCCTCGCCGACGGCGTCATCCCGGGTCTCGCCCAATAATTTCGGCGGCGCGTCATCGCTGACGCGGTACAGCGCGGTGTGCCCTCCGGACACGACGAGCCCGATGTATGGGAATTCGAGCTCCGGGCATACCATTTCCGCCGCGGCCAGGTGGCCGGCCAGATGATGCACGCCCACCAGGGGCAACTGAAAGCGGAATGCCAGCGCTTTCGCGAAGGAGAGTCCGACCAGCAGCGATCCCATGAGTCCCGGGCCGGCGGTCACGGCGACGCCGGACAGGTCCGCCGGCGAGGTGCCCGATGCTTCGAGGGCGCTCGCCACGACTTCGGAAACGCCCCGCACGTGGTCCCGGGAAGCGAGCTCGGGGACAACACCCCCGTACGCCGCGTGGACGTCCTCTTGACCCCGAATCGCGCTCGCAACGATCTCGTCGCCTCCCCGCACGACGGCGGCCGCGAGTTCGTCGCACGAACTCTCGATGCCGAGGACCAGGGTGTTCTTGTCTTGGGTGCTTCGGGGGGTTGCGACCGACACCGGAGGCAGCTCAGCCCATCCCGCGCTCGAGCTTTTCCTGCTCCGACTTGCAGTCGATGCAGAGCTCCGCGACCGGCCGCGCCTCGAGTCGCTTCAGGCCGATGTCTTCGCCGCAGCTCTCGCACTCGCCGTATTCACCGGTGCCGATTTTCGCCAACGCCTCGTCGATCTTCGACAACAGGCCGCGTTCGCGCTCGCGCAGGCGACCCGTAAAGGCCAGGTTCACCTCAGAAGCGGCCGTATCGATCTCGTCCGGGAAGTCGTCGGGGTCGAGATGAACATCGCCTTGGACAGCGCGCTTTGCGTTCCCGACGAGCTGCTCGCGTTGGGAGAGCAGGATCTTTCGGAACTTCTCTTGGTCGCGCTTTCTCACCCGTGAATCCTCCGCTGATGGCTTCCGCGCTCAGCCGGCTTGAAGTAGTTCGATTTGCCCCTTGGCCTCTTCGGCACGGGGCGAATCCGGATACTCATTGACGACGCGCTCAAAGGCCTTGCGCGCTGCTGTCTTGTAGCTGGGTCCGAGCTTCAACAACGCTTCCCCTTGCCGATACAGCGCATCCGCCGCTTTGTTTCCCGTCGGATAGCGCCCTGCGACGTCGTCGAATCGCAGGATCGCCGTCTTCAGGTCTCCCTGACGGAGGTAGCAGTCCGCCATCCAATACGTCGCATCGTCGGCGTATTCGGAGGACGGGAAAGTTTGCAGGAACCCTCGGAAGCGGTCAATGCAAGCCTCGTTGTCTTCTCCCCGCCAAGCGCCGTAGGCCTTCCGGTATTCCGTCAGTTCTGTCGCGGTCGCCGAAGAGGGAACCTGCCCACCGTCGGGAGGTTCCGTCTCCTCGACCTCGGTACGCGTCCGATAGGCGTCTTCGCGGGCGGCGCGCGCTTCTTGCATGGCGTTCTCCGCCGTGTGCTGGGCGACCTCGACGCGACCCGACAGCTGCTGGACCTCGTTGCGGAGCGCGGCAATCTCAGCCACGAGCTCGGCCTGCCGGGCCCGGGGGTTGCTGCCGAGGGAAGTCTGTTTGCGGAGCTGATCGACTTCGTACTCGAGCTTGCGTTGCTCGGCCACGGTGGCGCAGCCGGTCGAAAAGGCGACTAGCGCGCACAGGAGAAAGCTCTTCATGGTGTAGCTCCTTGTCGCAGATCGGTGCCGTCGGCGCCCCTAGCGCCGGTACGGTCCCCACGCCGGGTTGGTGTTCTCGGCTTTTCCCTCGGTCAACCGAATCAAGTTCTTTCCACTCACATCGACGACGTAGATGTCGGCCGTCCCTCTTCGCGTCGAGCTGAAAGCGAGCTTCCGACTGTCCGGGGACCACGCCGGGTATTCGTCACTGCGGGGGTGATCGATGAGCGGATAGTTCGTCGTTCCCTCGGGGTCGATCAGCCACAGATCGAACTGGCTCCGAACGCGGCTTTCATAAGCGATCCACTGCCCGTCCGGAGACCAGGCCGGGTGGGTGTTGTAGGAACCGTTGTAGGTCAGGCGCCGCTGGCCGCTGCCGTCGGCGTTCATGATGTAGATCTGCGGGGCACCGGTCCGGTCGGACACGAACGCGATGCGCTTTCCGTCGGGAGACCAGCTCGGAGCGACATCGATCACGCCGTTGCGCGTGAGTTGCTTGGCGTCGGCACCGGCGAGCCCCGCGGCAAAGATCTCCGACGAGCCCGCAATGCTCATCGCGAATGCGACGCGCGCTCCTTCGGGGTGGAAGACCGCCCGGTAGATGGGCCCCTTGTTCGGTACGTCGCGTAGGATGCGTCCGGGACTTTTGCGTCCCCGGGTGAGCAGAAAAACGCGCGGCCGGTTCTTGTGTCGATAGGACGTGTAGACAATCGAATCGCCCGCGGGCGACCAACCGGGAAAACTGTTGATCGAGCCGTTCTGCGTGACGGCGCGCAGGCTGCCACCGTCGGCGTCCATCACGAACACTTCCTTCTGACCGCCGCGCGTCGATACGAAGGCGATCTCCGTGTCGGACACACCGGGCTTTCCGGTGAACGCGGCGACGATGTCGTCGCCGATCGCGAGTCCGATCCGGCGCAGCTCGGCGGGCGTGCCGGTGTAGCGCTTGCGGAGCATGCGGAGGCAACCGCGCTGCACATCGAGGAGACGGAATTCGACGCGAACCCGGTCTTGCTCTTCGTTGATTTCTCCCTGGAGCAGCGCGTCCGCGCCGATTTGCTTCCAGTTCGGGCACACGACAGCGCCTTGGTCGGCCAGGCGCGCGCTCTGTTGCGAATCGAGGAAAGCCCGGGGGTCGATGTTCGAAAACAACCCCGAAAAAGTGAGGCTCCGCTCGATCGCCGTGTGGAGTTCGGTCTGCATCGCCGTCGCGGTCCCACCGCCGAGGACGAAACGCTGGATTGCGGCGCGGTAGCTCGACGCGGACGGGTCCTGGACGATGATCGGAGCCTGAGACTGCGCGGCGGCACGATGGGGAAGCCATACCGTGCCCAAAACCAGCAGAGCGCTTATCGCGAGCAGCGGTAGTCGGCCTATTTGTCGGCTGGGCATGACTCAGAGGTCCTCCGGTCGGAAAATGAACACCCAATTCCCGGACCGCTCGGGGGCGGGCAACGGATTCGATTTTCGGATGGCGCGTTCGACACTCTCGTCGTACCAGGGGTTCCCGGAGCGTCGCTTGATATCGATATCGATGACTTCGCCGCCGGCGGCCAGCCGCACGTGCACCTCGGTTTCGAGGAGCTGCCGCCGGAAGCCGGGCTGCAACACCCAATTGCGGGTCACGTGCTTCTTGGCGCGTCGGCGCCAACCCGCTTCTTCCGGGGAAATCCGCACGCCGACTTCGCCGCGGCCATCGGGACGGGCGTCTTGCCGGCGATCGACGGCGGGTGACGGCGCCTTCGTCCCCTCTTCCTCGCGGAGTGCGGCCAGCACATCGGAGAGGTCTTGCTCCGGCTCGGGTTCTTTTCGGGGCGGCGGCTCGGGCTTCGGCTTGGCCTTCTTCGGCTTCGGTTTGGGTTTCGGCTTCTTCGCCTTCTTCGGTGTGCGTTGAAGTTCCGGCGTCGGCAGGAGCTTCTTTTCCGGCTTGGGCTTGGGCGGGGGAGGCGGGGGCTTCGGCTTGGATGCCGCCGCGGGTGCCTTCGCTTGGGGTAGGGCCGCGACGAGGTCGACCGTGACCACCGCGGGCAAATGCGTCTTGCTCGGGAAACGGGGACTCCAGTTGAGAAACAGCGCGAGTCCCAGGTGCGCGGCGAAGGAGAACAGGATGGCCGCGATCGGAAGCGGCGTCTTGACGCGTCCGGTGGCGTGGGGACGGCGCGGAGCATCTTCCGGCGGCGCCGGCTCTGCCCGGTGGTTTTTGCGTCTCCGTCTCACTCGGGTTCCGTGACGATTCCCAACTGCTTCGCACCGGCCTGGCGGGCAGCGGCCATCGCCTTCACGACGACGCCGTAAGGCACTTCCTTATCCGCTCGCAGGAAGACCTGTTTGTCGTCGAGTCCTTCGAGAATGGCGCGCAGTTTGGCCTCGATTTCGGGCAGCGGCGTCGGCGTCTCCGCGATCCGGGCCGTCCCGTCCTTGAAGACCGTGAGGACGAGCGTCTCGTCCTGCAACCGGAGTGGCTGCGTCGTCGTCTCCGGCAGATCGACGTCGAGCCCCTGCTGCATCATCGGTGCGGTGACCATGAAGATGATCAGGAGGACGAGCATCACGTCGACGAAGGGCGTGACGTTGATCTCCGAGAGCGCCGCATGCTCGCGATTGAGCCGAACCGCCACGGGCTATCGCCTCGCTGCCTGACGTTCGCTCGGGGCGAACCCCAGAGGTCGCGCGAGGTCTCCCTCGAGCTCGTTCGCGTAGATCTCGATGGCACCGTGAACGCCCCGCAAGCGACCGACGAAGCCGTTGTAAAAGATCGTCGCCGGAATGGCGGCGAACAGACCGAGCGCCGTAGCGATGAGCGCCTCCGCGATACCCGGCGCCACGACGGCCAAGCTCGCGCTACCCGACGCGCCGATTCCGGTGAACGCGTTGATGATGCCGACGACCGTCCCGAACAAACCGATGAACGGCGTCGCGCTACCGGTCGTCGCGAGGAACGTCAGGCGACTCTCGAGTCGACGCGCTTCCTCCTGGGCATTCCACAGGATGTGCTTGCTCAAACGGTGGCGTTGATCGACGTCGAGGCCGTTGCCGGCGCCGGCCTGTGCGTATTTCGCGATGCGGGTTCGTTCGCGGTACGCCGCCAGGAAGATCTTCGCCAACGGACTGCGCCGCAGCTCGCGCGCGGCCTCGTACGCGGCGTCGCTCGACCCCTCGTGATAGATCTCGAGGAACAAGTCACTGTCGCGTTCCGCCGACTTGAGTTCGCGGGATTTCACGAA
The DNA here is from genome assembly GCA_965223705.1 of Myxococcota bacterium. Taxonomy (GTDB): domain Bacteria; phylum Myxococcota_A; class UBA9160; order UBA9160; family UBA6930; genus UBA6930. The sequence goes on from OZ245015.1 coordinate 3,757,337, forward strand.
GATCACCGCCCAAGAGACGATCGAGAACACGGCCAGGAGGGCCATGACGCCCTGAACCAGCCACGACGCTTCCCAGATCAAGGAGAGCGGGTCCATGCTCGCCATGCGGGTCGACCCGAGCGGTGCCAGGGCCGCCAGAGACAAAGCATCGACCGCTTCTGCGAGACCGTTAGAGTCCCCCGCGATCGAGCCGATACTAGGGAAGGCCGAACCGGGCCCGAGAACGGCCAAGCGTGCCATCATGAGTGTCAGAGCCCCCATCATCCGAGTCGTGGAATTAGCAACCGTTTGTAGGTCAGGCAAAAGGAGAAACAGATGCAGGTTTCCGTCGCACGACGCTCTGCGAGTGTTCAATCGGTGGGGCTCTTCGCCGTACCCGCCACGCAACTTGACTCGAAGAAGTGGAAGGTGCCGACAACTTGGAGCGCGCTCAACCGCTGGGCTGGCGGGAACCTCGCTGAGATCGTGGCGACGGGTGATTTTCAAGGCAAGCGAGGGGAAACACTCCTGATCTACGGTCGAGGAAAAGGAGCGCCGGATCGCATCCTCTTGATCGGCCTCGGCGAGGAAGAAAAGGCCGACGAAACCGCCCTGCGAGAGGCCGCGCAAACCGCCTCTGCCGAGGCGACGCGCCGAGAGTCGGGTTCGCTGTCTCTATGGCTTCCCTCCGCCCGCAAATTGCGTTCGGCAGGGGCCCTCCAGGCTGCGGCAGAAGGCCTCTCTTTGGGTGTCTATCACTACGATCACTATAAGTCGGCAACGCCGAAGAAAAGCCCGCGGAGAGCGACGATCCTGGTGGACAACGCCGTGACAAGCGAGGCGCGTGCGAGTGTCGGGGCGGGCGTCACGATCGCCGAGTCGCAGAACCTGGCGCGCGATCTGTCGAACCAACCGCCTTGCGATTTGAACCCCGTCGCCCTCGCGAAGGAAGCGCGCCGCGTCGCCCGGGAAGTGGGGCTGCGCTGTCAGATCCTGGAACCCGCCGCCCTTCGCAAGCTCAAGATGGGCGCCATGCTCGCGGTCGCCCAAGGAAGCGCGAATCCGCCGCGGCTCATCGTGCTCGAGCACAATGCGCCGGCCCGCGGAAAACGCACACGTCGCCCGACCCTGTGTTTGGTCGGCAAGGGGGTCACCTTCGACTCTGGCGGCCTCTCGCTCAAACCCAGCCCCAGCATGGTGACGATGAAGCACGACATGTCGGGCGGGGCGACGGTGATCGGCGCTCTCCGCGCGTGCGCGAAGCTCAAGCTCCCGATCCACGTCGTCGGCGTGGTGGGTGCCGTCGAAAACATGCCGTCGGGCACGGCCTATCGACCCGACGACGTGCTGACGTCGGCTTCCGGTCAGACCATCGAAATCGGCAATACCGACGCCGAGGGACGCCTGGTCCTCGCCGACGCCCTTCACTACGCGCGCACGCGGTGGAAGCCCGCGGCCATGATCGACGTCGCGACGCTCACCGGCGCCATCGTGATCGCGCTCGGGAACCACTGCGCCGGCATCATGTCGAACGACGACGGCTTGGCGGAGGCGATCCGGGAAGCGGGCGAAGCGACCGGGGAGCGCTTCTGGCAGCTCCCGCTTTGGGACGTCCACCGCAAACACATGAAGAGTCACATCGCGGACGTGCGCCAGGTCGGAGGCCGGGAGGCGAGCAGTATCACAGCGGCGGCCTTCCTTTCGCACTTCGTCGGCGAAACGCCTTGGGCTCACCTCGATATCGCGGGAACCGCGAACACCGAGCGGGTGTCGGCAGGGCAACCGAAAGGCGCGACGGGGTTCGGGGTGCGCGCCCTCGTCGAGTTGGCGCGCAACTTCCGCGACCTCTCGCTCTAGCCTCCGCCGGGGTACCCTTCACGCGTGAGCAAGAAGCGAACGCCAGAAGAACCGACGACACCCACCGCCGACGGTGAAGCCGTCGAAGATGACGATGTGCTCGAAGCCGAGGTCCTCGACGCGTACGAGGAAACCGACGACGAGCCCGTCGTGCTGCCGGCGGTCTCCGACGGCGCTGAAGTGGGGGAGCGTCTCCCGGCTCCGTCCGATGCGCTCAGTCAGTACATGGCGGCGCTCTCCGCCCACGAGCCGATCTCGCGAGAAGAGGAACACGCGCTCGCGGTGCGCTGGGTCGAAGAAGGTGACCGCGAAGCCGCACGCCAGTTGGTGCTTTCGAACCTCCGACTCGTCGTGAAGATCGCCATGGAGTACCGGCGTTCGTGGACGCAAGTCCTCGATCTCATCCAGGAAGGGAACCTGGGGTTGGTTCAGGCGGTGCAGCGCTTCGATCCCTATCAAGGGACGAAGCTCTCGTCTTACGCGGTGTACTGGATTCGCGCGTTCATCCTCAAGCACTTGATCGACAACATTCGAATGGTGCGGATGGGCAGCTCTCGCGCGGAGCGCAAATTGTTTTTCCGTCTCAACAAAGAAAAACGTCAACTCGAACGCGAGGGCTTCAAGGTCGAACCCAAGCTCCTGGCCGAGCGATTGGACGTCACCGAAGACGATGTGGTCTCCATGGAGCAGCGTCTCAGCGAAGGAGAAGTCTCCTTCGACGCTCCGGTGTCCGCGCGTGGAGACGGAGAAGGCGCCGTAGTCGGCGACTTCGTCGCATCGAGTGCAACGGGGGCCGAGGAACACGTCGCCGACGAGCAACTTCGCGAGACGTTCATGAAACACGTGCGCGAGTTCGCCGAGGAACTCGAGCCCCGCGAGCGCGCGATCATCGATCGGCGGGTGCTAGCGGACGAACCGGCGACGCTCCAGGAGCTAGGAACCGAGTTCGGCGTATCCCGCGAGCGGGTTCGCCAACTCGAACGACGCGTCGTCGACGCGCTGCGAGACTATCTGCGGGAGAACGTCGTCGACTTCGAGTACTACGCCGAAGAGGACTGATCGGCCGAAACCGCGGCTCGGGCCCGAGCGATCCGGTCGCGTAGAACCGCAAGGGCATGGCGTATGCCGGGCCAACGGCTCGCTTCGACGCGCCGAAGTCTTCGGCGACGCGCGCTTCGCTCCGAGGCCGAGAATGAGGCCAGCGGGCGCGATCGGAGCACGCCCCCCCATTCGATCCAGCACAGCAAGAGCCACGTGCGCCGCGCCGCGGAGACGCCGGCGTGGCGCAACTCCCGCTCGAAGGCAGCCGCGAAATCGGCTTCGAGAAACTCGCCGTCTTCCATTCCGGCGTCGACGATGTTGTAGAGCGTCCGAGCCGATTTTGCGGATAGAGGACGGCTTAAGAAATCCATCGGCAGCGGAAGATACCCAGGGGACGACCCATGGGGATCCCCGCCGGTCAAGAGCGCCCCGAACTCTGCCGAACGGTCAAACATGGGTTCACCCCGCGTCATGCTCTTCGCTCCGCCCCTGGCGCCGCTCGCGCTCGAGCCGGCAGGTGAAGTGATTCTGGGGCGCAGCACGGACTGCGACCTCCCCGTCCACTCGTCCGAGGCGTCGCGCCACCACGCGGCGGTTCGCTTTCACGACGGTTGCTATCGCATTCGTGACTTGGGCAGTACGAACGGCACGACGTTGAACGGACGCCCCCTCGAAGGCGAAGTCGAACTCGAGCCCGGCGATCGGATCGGCGTCGGTGGCGCGGCGATCCGCTACTGCCAGGTCGACGACGCGGTGGCGAACATGCTCCCGAGCCCCGGCGAGGAGGCGAAGACCATCTTGGCGGAGGTCGCGCCCGTCTCGGCCGTCGATCGCGTCCACGGCGACCTGCGAGCGGTACCGGCGTTCGCTTTGGTGCAAATGCTCGAGCTCGGAGCCAGGTCGGGCACGCTCATCATCCGCGAGAGCGACCGGCCGGGACAGCTGTGGATCGAAGACGGTCGCCCCGTGCACGCGGAAACCGCGACCAAGGATGGTTTCGAAGCGGCGATCGATCTCGTCAGTGCGTCGGAGGGTGCATTCGAATTCGGGCCGGGCGACCCCGCGCCCGATCGATCCGTCGAAGCGAGCTTGACGGAGCTCGTGCTCGAAGCGTCTTGCCGCCTCGACCGCTCGTCTTAAGCGACGCGTTCTCTTCCTAGCTCTGGTCGTCGGTGACGGAAGGCGACGCCGGTTTCGCCGTCTCTTCCTCGTTGGGCGTTTCTTCTTCGGGTTCTACCGCCGCAGGGCGCGTCGGCGGGAACTCGTCCAGGATCTCTTTCTGGATCGCGCGCTCGAGGCCTTCGGTATCGATGTCGAGCACGCTCGACAGCGCATCGTCGATGCTCAGCCCATCGCCCAAGGCATCGAGGATATAGCCACGTATTTCGCTGGTGGTGTGCCGCTCGAGCCACGCGGCGGTCGCGGTCGATTCCAAGTACGCGAGGCGCGCTTGCTCGTTGTCGAGACCGGAGAAACTTTGCGACAAGCGCTTGAGCGGGATCCACTGACCGACTTCGATCTTCCGTCGAAGTAGTGTTTTCTCACTGCGCGACAACGCGGGAAGTCCTCGCGACGCGCGTTCCGCGTGCTCCGCAAGACCTTCGTTGAGCCAGAACGGACGATGTCCACCGGTGCGCTCCTGAAAGAGCGCGTGCGTGTACTCGTGGAACAGGAGCGTTCTGAGCTCACCCGCCGGATGAGCGGCCGAGACGACGTGAATCCGTCCGTCGTAGAACCCGACGGTCTGGAAGGAGAAGCGATGTGCGTGGGCGCGCATGTAAGCGGCCTTGCCGTACAGGACGACCCCGGTGGCTTCTTCGGGGAACACCCCGAGGTTTGCGCCGATCTCGCCGCGCGCGTCTTCCAGGTACTTGAGGACGCGGTCCGCGAAGTCGGGTGCGTGTTCTTGCAGTGCGCGATCCATCTGAACCCGGAAATGACCGCTTTCGAAACCGACGAGAGACAGCGCCCCCTCCGGCGGGCGGAGGAGCTCGCGCTCGTCTTCGATTTGCTTGAGTCGGCGCTCCGCGGACGCACGCCATGTCGCGAGATCGTCGCCGGCCGTCGCGAGGAAGCGTCGCAGGTGTTCTTCCGATCGGTCGAGCCGTCCGCGTTGCCCGTTGAGGAGCGCCAGGTACCAGTGCGCCTCGGGGCGATTCGGATCCCGCTCGAGGACTTCTTCCAAAGCGACAGACGCGCGCGCCGTTTCACCCCGCCCGAGGTCATCGACGGCGCCGCGCAAGATTCGGTAGGTCCGATCGTCGGAGCTGCTCGTCGAGCCGCGCGGCGTGAGAAGCGGCGTGCCAGCGGGGTCTCCTCCCCACAGCGCTAGAACTTCTCCAGGTGCGATGTGCCGCGACTCGGATCGTGGGTTCGCTTCTTCGTTGGTGAGGTGAGGGTGGCCGTCGTCATCGACCCAAACCTCGATTTTCGCCGGCCAGAACACCCCGGCGAGGACGACCACCACGAAGGCCAACAAGCTGAATCCGGCGACGCGTTTCACGCGGGGTTCATCGGCAGAACCCCGCATGGGCCGTAGCCCGTGAAGAGGGCTTTCCTCGGCCTAGGAGGCCTTGTGCGCCTCTCCCACGAGGTGAGGTAGCTCCGGGAGGATGAGCTTTTCCATCGCCAGCCGAATCGCGCCTCGCGAGCCCGGGACCGCGAAGACGACCCGGCCGTCCCGAAGGCCCGCAAGCGCTCGGGAAAGCAGCGCAGCCGAGCCGATTTCCTCGTAGGACAGTGCGCGGAAGAGCTCGCCGAACCCCGGGACCTCCCTTTGCAGGAGCGGCGCGAGCGCTTCGGGTGTCACGTCCCGCGGCGCCACCCCGGTCCCGCCAGTGACGATGAGGGCGCCCACCGAGGCGTCGCCCAACGCGTCCAGCGCGGCCCGCCGGATCGCCTCGGCGTCGTCCGGAACCAGGGCTCGGCCCGCCAGGGGGTGTCCGGCTTGCGTGAGCAGCGCGACGACGAGATCTCCGCCGGTGTCGGTTTCGAGGGTGCGTGAGTCACTCACGGTCAGCACGGCGGTCGCTATCGCTCCCGGCCCGGCCGCGCGATGTTCGTCGATGCTCACGCGGGAGCCTGCGACGGTCGCTCGGAGCTAGGCGTGGTCATCGACCCAATACGCGCCGTCCGTGGCGATCTCTTTCTTCCAGATCGGGACGCGCTCCTTCAGGACGTCGATCGACCAGCGCGCGGCCTCGAACGCCTCGGCGCGGTGGGGAGCCGCCGCGACCACGACGACCGCTAGATCGCCGATCTCGAGGTGACCCGTTCGGTGGGCGAGCGCCACCCGGGTTCCGGGCCAGCGCCCCTCCGCCTCTTCGATAATGCGGTCCATTTCCGACAACGCCATCGACGGATAGGCCTCGTATTCGAGATGCTCGATGTCGTGCCCCCGAGAAGCGTTGCGGACGGCCCCGCAGAACGTCACCAGCCCGCCGGCGTCGGGACCGACGACACGCTGGACCACTTCGCCCACGTCGAGGGCAGTTTCCGAAAGGGTGGCCCGACCGCTCGCCGAGCCACCCGAAACCGGGGGCAGCAGCGCGACTTCGTCCCCCTCGGCCAGGATCGTGTCCTCGGAAGCGACTTCGCGGTTGACGCCGACGCGAAGCCGATCGCCGAGCGCGGCGACGGGGGGGAGCGTTTCGGCGAGCTGAGCTCGCAAACGCGCCACCGACGTGCCGTCCGGCAAGTCGAGCGCGAGCTCCTTGCTTCCGGCGTGCTCGCGGATCGATCCGAACAATTGAACCGTGATATGCATCTCGCCCGGCAGTTTAGCGAGCCCGGGCGCGTACCGATGAAGCCGTCGATGATGGATTTGCGCCGCGTCGCCAGCCTCTCCTGCACCGGGTGCGGGGAGCGGTCGAGCTTGTTCGCCTGGTTCGATGCGTGCACCGGGGTCGAGCCCGACCGACGGTGGCTACGAGGGGGCTGCCCGAGTTGCGAAGCTCCGCTCTGGATCGCTTTTGAGGGCGACTGCGTCTCCGCTGGGGTCCCTTCCGAGGATCGACGCTTCTTCCTGCCCGACCAGCGCGTCGAGCAACGCGGGTTGTCCTTCCAGCACGCGCCCGAGGGCCTGCTGGTGGGGCTTCAGCACCGAAGCTGGGTATTCGCGCCGCTCCCGGTCGGGGCCGCGCTCTAGCGGAGCGCTACTTCTCGGGCGAATCGCCCCGCTACTTCTTGGGCGAATCGCCCTTCTGGCCGCCGTCCACCGCGGTCAGGTTGCCGGCCTTTGCCGTCTGTTCGGAGCCCGGCGCCTTCATCGCGATCTGGCCGTTCACGACCGCGCCCGCTTCGACGATCAGCGAACCGGTTTCCACGTTGCCCATGAGACGAGCGGTCTTGTGGAGAACCAGCTGGCGGCTCGCGTGAACGTCGCCGACGACGGCGCCGCTGATCATGACGCTCTTCGACGTGATGTCGGCATGGACTTCGCCCGTCTCGCCGACGATGAGCGTGTTCTCGCTCGCGATTTCTCCGTTAAAGCAGCCATCGATCCGAACCGTGTCCTTGAACGACAGCTTGCCCTCGAACGAGGAACCTTGATCGATGAATGCCGTGAGACCACCGGCGTTGCTCGAGGACGGCGGCGGGCTCGCGGGCCGATCGATCGGTGTGCCGTTTTCCTCACCTTTTCGTCCGAATGCCATAGCTGCCGCCTCCTTCGCCCGACGAAGATCGGGTGTGTGGAGATGGATCGGTCTCCGAGCAGCCGGACTTGAGAGGAGTTGCCGATGCGGTGCGCCTGGGCGATCCCCCCGGTCCGGGTGTTCCGTCCCCCTGTGGCGGGTGGCGACCCGGCGATAAAATGGCCGCGCGATGAGCGAAGCGCTCCCGGAACGACTCGACGAAGCCTTGGCGTCCGGGCGCGTGCACTCGGGCTACTTGTTGACAGGCGCCGGCCCGGATACGGGCCGGGTGGCGCGGCGGTTCGTCCGCGCCCTCGTCTGCACCGCCGCCCCCCCCGCCGAGCGACCGTGCGAAAGCTGTGACGACTGTCGCCGAGGCGCCGACCGCGTTGAACCGGAAATCGACGGCACCGGGAAACGGGGCCCTCTCTACCGACACGTCGGAGATCATCCCGACCTGATCTGGGTCGAGCGGGGACCGAACGACACACGCGTCCGGATCGGACAGGTCCGAGCGGCGTGTCAGACGCTCGGCCTGCGCGGCGGGTCGCGGCGGGCGTGCGTCATCGCGGATGCGTCGTGGCTCAACCTCGAGGCGCAGAACGCCTTGCTGCGGGCACTCGAGGAACCGCCCGAGGGAACGACGTTCGTCTTGCTGTGCGAAAGCGCTGCCGCCCTCCTCGCCACCGTCCGTTCGCGCTGCCAGCAAGTCGCCTGCGGAGCTCATGGCGAAGACGACACCGAAGCTGCAGAAGCGCTGTACCCGCAGTTCGAAGCGCTCACCGGTGCCGGAGCGGCGGCGGTTCTCGAGTGGGCCGAGGAGTTCCGCGGCTCGCGAAGCGTCGCAGCGGAAGGCGTCGCGTCACTGTTGGCCCACGCGTCGCACTGGGTCCACCATCGCGTCACCGAGCGAGCGGTTCCCGAAGGACAATCTTGTGCGCCGTTCCTCGAGGCCTGGGGAGAGCTGCGCCACTGCCGAAAGATTCTCGCGCAGCGGAACGCGAATCCGCAGATGGTCGCCGAGCGTGCGCTCTTTGCCGTCGCGCGCAGCCTCGAAGCGAGCTCCGAAGGACCCCGTGTCGGAGCCTGACAACCGGGCCCCGCGATTTGCGCTGGCGCAAGAACTCGCCCGACGCGCGGGTGCGATCCAGCGAGAGCGCTTCGGCACTTCGCTCGACGTCCAGTCGAAGAGTGTCGACATCGATCTCGTCACCGAAGTGGACCACGCCTGTGAGGCGCTGATCGTCGACGCGCTCTGCGCCGAGTTCTCTCACGACGCGATTCTCGCCGAGGAGGGGCGCGGCGAAGACCGCGAGGACGCGACCTGGCGTTGGGTCGTCGACCCCCTCGACGGCACCACGAACTACGCCCACGGTTATCCGCGCTTTTGCGTGTCCATCGGCGCGGAGCGCGGCGGGCGGCGAGAGCTGGCCGCGGTCTACGATCCGCTCCTCGACGAACTGTTCGCCGCTGTGCGAGGCGGCGGGGCCACGCGAAACGGCGAGCGCATCTCGGTGTCGGGAGAGGCGCAGCTCGATCGCGCGCTTCTGGCCACGGGCTTCGCTTACGATCGACGCCAGAGCCGTCGAGAGAACGTGGAGCACTTTGCCGCGTTCCTGCAAGCGGCGCGGGCGATGCGCCGGGACGGGAGTGCGGCTCTCGATCTCTGCTACGTCGCCGCCGGACGACTCGACGGTTTCTGGGAACTCAAGCTGGCTCCCTGGGACGTCGCTGCAGGGTATTTGATCGTAGAAGAGGCAGGCGGCCGGATTTCCGACCTGGCGGGCGGCGCCGCGCTTTCATCTGGGCGAGAGGTCGTAGCGAGCAATGGACGGATTCACGACGCGATGCTCGAGGTCTTGCGTGAGTCGAGGCCCTGACGTCGTGCGTTTTGCGGGAAGGCGTCGCGCGGTGATCGCGCTGGCGCTGCTCTGCGTGTTCTTGATGGGGGCTTCGAGCCAGTTGCGCCAGCAGATCGCTCGCTCGGGAGCCGTCATCTTGCAGCGTCGAGAGGCCGTCGCCCCGATCGATACGGCGGAGGGAAAGATGGTCGGCGTTGAATCGATCAGCGTCTTCGAACCCGGTGCGGAGCAAAACCGGCTGCTCGGGTTGCGCCTCGACTGGAACGCTTTCGGACTGACGGGCGCGAACCGGTACTCGTATCTCGATCTGCACGAGATCGACGCTGTGATCCGCGGTCTCGCGTTCATGGGTACGGAGCTCGCCCATGCGAATCATCCCGACAACATCGATCGCGAAGGTCGTATCCGCACCGGCGAAGGGTTCGCGGTGGGCTACGTAGCCCGCGGGCAGCAGGTGCGGATGTACGTCGACTGGTCGCCCGGCAACTTGCGGGCCGATCTCGGACCGGACGGCTTCGCGGGGCTCCGCGAACGCTTCGAACTCGCGCGGGACGCACTCTTCTCGGACTAGTTCGCCGCTTCCGGCGCTTCGTCCACTTCGGATTCCGGCTTCGCTTCCTTCGAGGCGAAGCGGTTCTCGAACGCCTCGACGTTCACGGGCATCACGTCGGCGAGTTCGGGCTCGACCCAGTAGACCGTGTCGGAACCGACGATTCGGGCCGGGATTCCGCGCTCGGGATCCGGCGTTCCGAACTCGAGCTCGGCCAAGACGGCGGGCTTCGCGCCGTCTTCTTCGGGTTGCCCGCCCTCGACACGAAGCGCGACGCGCGGCGGCGCGAGTCCGAGGCCTCGAAGTTCGCCTTCGCCCATCGATTCCGCCAAGACGTCTTGTGCTTCGAGACCGGCGAGTTCACTGACGAGCCGCGATGCCTTACCCGGTTGCATCGCCGGCTGTGTCGACCAGCGCGTCGATTCCTTCGTCGCCGTCACTCGAAATGTCTGAGCCCGATCCGGGTCTTCTAGTGCGAGCTCGAAACTCGCGGCGTCGAGGGTGGAGAAGCGCCCGAGCTTGCGATCGCGAAGTGCCACGGGGCCCTCGGGAAAGTCGTCGAGGAGCGTCGCCGGCATCGAGAACAGCGTGTCTCGACCCGCGATCCGCAACAGGCGCCGGTCGCCCACCGGCACGCCGACGTCGAGTGCGACCTCCTCGCCTTTCTCGGAAGACAGAACGACGCGCAGATCCGGCGCCGCAAGCGTCGCGAGCTCGGCTTCGCCCGGAGCATCGACGAAATCGACGGTGCGGAGGAATTCGATCTGCGAGATCAGACCTTCGATCGCGTCTCGATCGCCCCCGGTCTCGAGCGGCTCGCGAAGGACCCAGCGCTCGCCGTCACGCTCGCCTCGAGCGCGTGCGGTCGGCCACGCGACTTCCACCGCGTCGATCGCATCGGCATCGAACACCGCGATGCGCCGGTCCCGTAACGCCTTGAGCGTGGGCTCGAACGGGGCGACCTCCGTATTCGCGACAGCGAAGATTCGCGTGCGGTCGTCAATCGACAAATAGGTCACGTCTCCGAAGGGCGCGTCGGCGCCGACGTACACCGTGTGCTCGCCCGCTTCGGTCGCAAAGCGCAAGCGCGCCTCGCCTTCGAGGCCGTATTCCTCGAGTGCGGCCGGATCATCGAACTCGCGTTCCCGGGCGAGGGTCGCAATCGCGCGCGCCAATCCGTCCGCGGTCACCTCGTCCGCGGGAAACTCGATCGGAGCCGTGACGCGCCACGGTGCATTCTCGCCGGAAGCGTCGTCCGTGCGCTCGACGCGCGCGGAGTAGCCGTCTTCGGTCTCGATCTCGACCCAAAGGACGTCGCTCGGCTTCGTTCCGGGGAACACGAGCCCCTCGGCTTCGGCGGCTTCTTCTCGCGACGGTGCGCCGCGAATTTCGTAGAAGTAGATCAAACCGCCGAGAACGGCGGCGACGATGGCGAGAACCAGCGTAGTTCGGGGATTCAAAGGAGCCTCACGCCTGTGCGGGATCCCGCCGGCGCCACCACCAGACGAAGACCCCCAATGCGGCGATGATCTGCGGGAGGACGAAGAGCGAGAGCATGCGCAACCGCATGAACTGTTCGGTGTTCAAGGCGAGCCGACTCGCGCGGGTCGTCGCCGGTCGAATCGAGATCGCCTCGACGTCGCCGAGTAGCCAGTTGATCGAATTCAAGAACAGGTCGCGGTTCCGAAACTGACGCAACATCGAGTTCGTCGCGAAGTCGGAGTCGCCGTACACCGCGATCCGCGTGCCCGGCTCCTCCCCGCCGTCGTCGGCGGTCGCGCCCTCTCCGTCGGCTTCGCCCGCCTTCGACTTCGCGAGCGGCAGTTCGCCGATGACCGCCACCGGCACCGGTCCGCGCAAGTCGTTCTGCCCAAGCTCGGCGCGACCCGCTGTAAAGAATTCGTCGAGATCCCGTTCTCCCCAGGAATCTTCGCCGGTGAGGACGAGTTGTGTGAGGCTCTGATGCGCGCCGGGCTTCACGGTGACGCTCCGGGCCATGTGGAACAAGGTCGCCTCGCGAAGGTTTTCCGTGATGGGGTGCGCGGCGTACTGCGCGGCAAACGGCGAAACCGGCCGCCCGAACAGTCCTTGCACGCGATCGACAACGACGTCCTCACCGACGGTCATCCCCCACTCCGAAATCAGCGGGTACAGATCGGTGTTGGCCCGCGGATCGATCATCATGAGGATCGCACCGCCGCCCTCGGCGTAGTCGCGCAACGCCTTGTGCTCCGCTTCGAGGAGCGGCCGGGTCGGACCGGCGATCACCACGACATCGGCGTCCTCGGGGACGCGGCCCGTTGCGGCGAGGAGCAGGCTCTCGGTTTCGTAGTTCTCATTCCGCAGCGCGTCGATCGCCTGCGACAGACCTTCGGGTTGTTCAGCCGCTTCTTTGAAGGCGGCGCGCTCGCCGTGGCCCTCGAGGAAATAGACCCGCTTGGTTCCTTGACGCGTGAGTTTGACCAGCGCGTTCGTGACGCTCTCTTCCGACACGTCTTCGATCTCCGTCGACTCCTCGCCCAGCGCGACGTGCAGCAAACCGTTCGCGAGCTTCTCGTCCTCGATGCCCAAAGCGCGGGAGCGACCGGGGTTCGCCTGGGGATCGACGAACTCGAGCTTGACGCGATCGCTCGCGTACGCGAACCGGTCGAGGAGGTCTTTCACCGGCGGCTCGTTCACGGCGGTGTAGAACCCCGTAAACGCCACGTCCTCGTCGAGGCCCTCGACGATCTTGCGCGCCTGCTCCGAAAGCGTGTGCACACCGCTCTCGGTCCAGTCCCAGCGTTGGTGGTAACGCGTCGTCAAGAACGCGAGAAGCGCGAGCACCACGATTCCGAGCAACGTGCTGACGACGGCACTCGTTCCGTACTTGCCGGCTCGCTTGGCGCCTCCGGTCGACAACCGTTCGCGGATCTTGTCTGCATTGGTGACCGCCGCGACGATGAGAAGCACCAAGCCGAGGCCGAAGTTCCCCCAGATAAAGGGCAGATCGCGGGTGATGAACAAGCCACCCGTCGCGAGCTGGAGGAGCAAGGAGAGCAGGCCGAAGACGATGAAGACCGCCCCGAGCCAACCGAGTAGTCCCGACCAACGCATCTAACGCCACCTCGCGGATTCGACCGAGGTCTTCGTCAACAGCAGGAACACGCCAATCATGAACGCGAAGTACGCGAGATCTCGCGTGTCTACCAACCCGCGCACCATCCGGTCGAACCGGTCGGCCGCCGACAGGAAGCGCATCACCTCCGAGACGGTCGACTTCGCGCCGATCGCTCCGCCCGCCGCGCCGAGATCGGCGACGATGGCGAGCATCCACAGGATCAGGAGCATGACAAGCGTGAGAAAGAACGCGATCAACTGATTTCGGGTTACCGAGGAGGCAAACGTCCCGACGGCGACGTAGCTCCAAGCGAGAAAGAGCAGCCCCAGAAGCCCCGACACCGCCTGCCAGACTTCGGGGTCGCCGTACAGGAACAACACCCACGTGAAGAAGCCGACGACGCCGATGAGGCACATCGCGAAGATGGCGCCGGCGAGAAATTTCCCGAGCACCAACTCCCAGATGGTGATCGGGCTCGTCAAGAGGAGCTCCTGTGTTCCGTTCGCTTTCTCCGAGGCGAAGAGCCCCATCGTGATCGCGGGAATGAGAAACAGGAGCACGATCCACATCACGCCGTAGAACGGTCCGAGTACGGAATCGTTCAGGTTGAGGCGATCGAGAAACTCGGTGTAGCCGATGCTCTGTGCTTCGGCGGCTTGGGCATCGAACGACAACACACCCGCCAAGAAGAAGAAGCCGGCGAGGAGTGCGAACAACGTCAACGTCACGTATGCCACGGGCGAGACGAAGAGCGAGCGCAGTTCTCGCCCGGCGATCGCGGGGATGTGTTTCACGACGCAGCTCCCGCTGCTCCGGCAGCGTGTTGCAGTTCTCCATGGGCGGCGCGCGTGAACACTTCTTCGAGGCGCTCGCCGCGGCCGACGAGATCGGACAGCTGCTCATCGAGCACCTTGCGACCCCCGTTGACGATCAACACCCGCCGACAAATCGCTTCGACTTCGGCGAGGATATGGGTGGAGAGGATGACGGTTTGGCCGCCGACCTTGCCCGGCGCCGCCAGGCTTCCGATGAGTTCGCGAATTTCTCCGATCTGGATCGGGTCGAGCCCGACGGTCGGTTCGTCCAGCACCAGAACCGGCGGCTCGTGCACGATCGCCTGGGCGAGCCCGACGCGCTGGCGGTAACCCTTGGACAGCTGCCCGATGACCCGCCGATGGACATGGGTCAGCCCGCAGCGTTCGAGCGCCCGATCGACCGCGTCCTTGCGCGTTGCGCGCGGCACGTCCTTCAGCTTGGCCACGTAGTCGAGGTAGCTGCGCACCGCCATCTCCGGGTAGACCGGAGGGGCTTCGGGCAAGTAACCGACGGCTCGGCGGGCGGCCAAGGGATCGCTGAAGATGTCGTGGCCCGCGATGGAAGCACTGCCCTCGGTGGCTGGAATGAAGCCGGTGAGGATCCGCATGGTCGTGGTCTTTCCGGCGCCGTTGGGCCCGAGAAACCCCACCACTTCGCCGGCGCCCACCGAGAATGAGACGTTGTCCAAGGCGAGCAAGTCGCCGTAGCGCTTGACGAGGCCCCGGGCCTCGATCTGCGGCGCGTTTTGACCGTCGCCTCCGTCGGCCCCTGCTGGCTGTTCTGTCACCGTGATGGCTCCTCCGGCGTTCCCGAGCCCACCAGGCTGGGCTCCCGGGTGATACGTCGACGCGGCTCGGTTGGATGACCTCGCAATATACGAAGGGGGTCTCCCCCTGCAACCCCGAGACCCGGAGACGCTCTCCCCTGCGGCCCCGCTGGAAAAACACCTAACCTCGGGCCCTACCTATGCGGATCGCTTTAGTGATCGAGCGCTTCGTCCCGACGGGAGGCGTCGAAGCCGTCGCCTGGCAGGTCGCGCGGGGCCTGGCCGCCGTCGGCGACGAGGTCACGGTATTCGCCCGCGAAGCCGCGGAAGAGACGAGCGTTCGGATCCACCGGCTAGACGTTCCGAGGGGTTGGCAACCGTGGCGAGTCCTCGCGTTCTCCCGGGCAGCGGCGCGGGCCGCTCCCCGCGACGCCTTCGACGCCGTGCAGAGTTTCTCGCGGACGCGTCATCAAGACGTGTTCCGAGCGGGGGGCGGGAGCCACGCCGATTACCTCGATCAGAGCTTCCGCGGGTTCGCCCGCTGGGTGCGGCACGTCTCACCGCGTCATCGTGTCCTGCTGGGCATAGAACGTCGCGTCTTTGCGGATCCCACCCAATGGATCTTGTGCAATTCCGCCATGGTGTCGCGGGAAATCGGGGCGCGGGTCCCCGGGGCGGCCGCGCGCTGTAGGATGATTCCCAACGGCGTCGATCTCGAGCGCTTCCGTCCGGGACGCAGGGCCGAGGCCCGGAAAGCGCTCTCCGTCGATGCCGACACGCCCCTGTGGCTTTTCGTCGGCAGCGGTTTTCGGCGCAAAGGCCTCGAGACCGCGCTCCGAGCGGTCCGTGCGGCACGCACGTCCAGCGGCGTTCTTTGGGTGGCGGGCGGCGACCCGGTGGACGCCTGGGAGCGCCTCGCCGAGGACATCGGCGTACGCTCGCGCGTTCGCTTTCTGGGACCGCGGCGCGACGTCGAAGACCTCTACGCTGCCGCCGACGCGCTGATCCTGCCGACGCGCTACGACGCGTTCGCGAACGTCACCCTCGAAGCGGCGGCGAGCGGGTGCTTCCCGGTGACGACCCCGCAAAACGGTGCGGCGGAATGGTTCGGCGATGCCTGTGCGACGGTGGGAGCGACCGATGTCGACGGATTCGCGACATGGCTCGACCGACTGGCGGAACCCTCGGAGCGACTCCGACTGGCGGCAGCGGCGCGACGACGAGCCGAAGACGCGAGCTGGCCTCGACACATCGACGCGTTGCGCGCGCTCTACCGCGAAGGACCTCCCGATCCCCGGGCGGACGGCGCCACGTGAGCGGCGCAACCCGCTGGGTCGGTGGCGACGCTGAGATCCACCGTGCGGTAGAAGCCTGGGTCCGGGGTGAGGAGAACGCCGCCGCGGTACTTCGCGACGGGCCCCGCCGGACCGTCGTGCGGCTCGATGTCGGTGGCCGAAGCGTGCTCGCGAAGCGTTTTCGCCAAGCGAATCGACTCGGCGCTCGTCTCAAGCGCCGGTTGCGCCTCGGCCCCGCCGAGCGCGAGTGGCGAGCGCTGCGCGCGACCTGGCGCGCGGGCGTGTCGGTCCCTCGCGCCGAAGCCTGGGCGCAGCTCCCAGGCGGCGACCAGGTGTTGTGCACCGAGTGGCTCGAAGGCGGAGCGCTTCCCGAATGCGTTCCCGAGCACGGTCCCAGGCGCCGCGAACTCTTCGCGGCGATCGGTCGCTGCGTAGCGGCGTTCCACGAGAGCGGCTTCGTCCACCGCGACCTCCACGCGGACAACGTGTTGATAACCCGCCGGGGACCGGTCCTCATCGACCTGCAAAGCGCGGCGCGAAGCTCGAACCGCGGCAAGCGGATCGCGGATCTCGGGCACCTCGACTACTCGCTTTGGCTGCGCTCCAACATGGCCGACCGAATGATCTTTCGTCGCGCGGCGCTCGGGAAGACACGCGATGTTCGAACCGCCGTGCGCGCCGTGGGAATCGCGGCGAAGCGACGCGCCAGCCGGCACATGCAGAGTCGCGCGTTGCGTGCGACCCGCCCCGGCCGTCGGTTCGCGCGCGTCTCCGTCGGCCGAGCCCGAGGGATTCGTCTCCGCACCTGCCCGGGCGAGCAAATCGAACTCGCGCTCACGCGGCACTGGCAGGCTCTAGAAGCGGGCGGAGACGCGGTGCGAAAGGACGAGGGGCGGAGCCGGATCACGCTGTGCGAATCGGTATTCGTGAAGGAGACGTCCGGCGGTGGACTGCCCCGCTCACTGTGGGACCGCGTCCGGGGGAGCGCCGCCCGTCGCGCCTTTCGCGCCCACTACGCCCTGGAATCCCAGCGCATCGGTGCACCGACCGCGCTCGCGTTCCTCGAATTCCCGCGTGGCATGGGTATCGGACGTTCGGTTCTCGTCGCGGAGGGACACCCGGAGCTCGAAGACGGGCTCGCCGCCGCCGAACGGCAACCCGAATCCGCCGTCGACGCGCTGATCCGCGTCCTGGTCGACCTACACGCCCGCGGCATCGATCACGGCGACGTGAAGGCGACCAACTTTCTATTGCAACCCGCGGAAGACGCGCTGGAAGCGCTGATCCTCGATCTTGAAAGTTTGCGGATCCGCGGTGCGCTCAGCGACGAGCGGCGTATCGAAGCCTTGGCGCAGCTCAATGCGTCCCTTCCCGACGGAATCTCCGCCGCGGTGCGTCTCGCGGCTTTTGACACGTATCGACGGGCCACTTTCTGGCGCGGCGATCGCGCGGCGCAGTTGCGCGAAGTCACCCGGCGGAGCCTCGCGAAGCGACATCGGTGGACCGGCCAGGGATGTTCGCCGACGCCCTAGTCTCGGCGGACCCGCAACCACTGGTAGTAGGAAGACGATCCCGGAACGGCGCCGCCCTCCCCGTCCTCGTAGTGGAGCGTCGCGAGCTTCGCGCCGGAAATGATGCGCTTGAACGCCTCGATCTTTCTGGCCGGATCGTCGGGATTGAGCCCGTGAAAGACGAGTTCGACCTCGTTCTTGACCGCCAAGACGTTCAGTACGAGTGTCGACAACGTGAACACCTTGCCGATGCCCTCCACCGCTTCGACGGCGAAGCGCGGGACGTCGACCTGACTGAGTTCGAAGGTGTATTCGAGACGCATGGATTCCCCTCGGGGGCAGAGTGCCCACCCGGATTCGTCGTGTCAAGAGTGCGTGCGGCTACCCGTCGCCGGTTTCCGCTTCTTCGGCCTCGCCGACCAGCCTTACGGTCTTCAAGAGTTCTTCGCGCGTGAACACGCCTTTCGCCAAGAGCAGGCGGGTTACAGCGCGCAGAATTTGTCGCGTCGGTACCTGGCCGGCCCGATCGCCGTCGTCGGCGTCCGCCTTGGGCTGTGACCGTAGCGCTTCGGGCTGTGGCTCGTCTTCGCGCCGATCGGCGGCCGGAAAAAACAGCCGATCCTCGTCCTGACGGCTGACCTCGGTGGCCTGGACGACGTCCGGGGCGGATGTCTCTCCGACATCCTCGACCTCGACCGGGGGTTCGGCTCCCGTGACGTGACCGGCGTAGAGCGCTGTGGTGGCGTTGCGCAGCTGTACCGGACCGACCAGGACCGGCCGCACGCGGAAACCCAGCCGGAAGCGGAGATCGTCGATGGTGGACAGATCGTGGGGGTCTTCCATCCCGAGGTACAAGACGCGGTTGCCGCCCTCTTTGGCGATAAAGAGCGGAACGCACGCGTTTTTTTCCGCGTACGCCCCATCGACCAGCTCGGCCATGGACGCGTCGATTCGCTTCCCTTCGAGCCGTACTGCGGGAACGCCCAGCGAGCGCGCGAGGACCCGGACGAGCTGATCCTCTTCGACATGGCCCAGGGCGACCAGTGCCGACCCCAAGCGGCCGCCCCAGCGCGACTGCTCTCCGAGCGCGGCGGTCAGCTGCAATTCGTCGATGACACCGGCCTCGATCAGTACCTGGCCGAGCTTCGGGCGGTCCGTCAACGCTAACTCCCTCTCGCGTGTGGGCTTTACGCGAGAGACATCGGAGAGCCGCGCGTTTCACCTTACCCTCAGCACAATCCCCCAGGGAAGGTCATTATGGGAGTAAAACCACCCAAAAATGCCGGATTGGCTCTGCTAGGCTCCGGCTCATGAGGCCACGCCCGTGAACATCCTCGGCGTCTCCGCCTACTACCACGACAGCGCAGCCTGTCTCGTGCAGGGCGGCAAGATCGTCGCGGCCGCACAGGAAGAGCGCTTTACCCGGCGCAAACACGACGCCGACTTCCCGGCGCAGGCGGTGGACTATTGCCTCGAGGAAGCGGGGCTTTCTCTCGAGCAGCTCGACATGGTCGCGTTCTACGACAAGCCCCTGCTGAAATTCGACCGACTCATCGAGACCTACGTCACCCACGCGCCGCGCGGCTTCCGCATGTTCCTGAAGGGCATGCCGATCTGGCTCAAGCAGAAGCTCCACATCCCCCGAGAGCTCGACCGCGCTCTCGGGCACCGCTACGCGGGACGCTACGTGTTTCTCGAGCACCACGAATCTCACGCGGCGAGTGCGTTCTTTCCATCCCCCTTCGACGAAGCCGCCGTCCTCACCTTGGACGGTGTCGGCGAATGGACCACCGGAAGCATCGCCGTCGGGCGCGGAAACCGCCTCGAAATGTTGAAAGAGCTCCGCTTCCCGCACTCCCTCGGGCTTCTCTATTCCGCATTCACGTACTTCACCGGTTTCCGGGTCAACAGCGGCGAATACAAGCTCATGGGGCTGGCGCCGTATGGCGAACCCGTCTACCGCGATCTCATGTGGGACAAGCTGCTCGACGTGAAAGACGACGGTTCTTTTCGTATGGACATGTCCTACTTCGCATACACCCATCGCGACGTGATGACGTCGCCCAAAATGGACGCATTGTTCGGCGGTCCACCGCGTTCTCCGGAATCGGAGATCACCGAGCGCGAGATGAATATCGCGGCGTCGATCCAGGCGGTGACCGAGGAGATCATGCTCCGGATCGCGCGCTACGCCCACAGACTGACCGGACTTCCGAACGTCGCGATGGCCGGTGGCGTCGCGCTCAATTGCGTCGGCAACGGTCGGATCTTGCGGGAAGGCCCTTTCGAGAACGTCTGGATCCAACCCGCCGCGGGCGATGCCGGCGGAGCCCTGGGCGCCGCCCTGTTCGTCCATCACCAGCTACTCGGCGAACCTCGCGCTCACACGGGGCGCGACCGGCAAGAGGGATCGCTGCTCGGACCTTCTTTCTCGAGCGCTGCGATCTGCCAGTTCCTCGACCGTGCCGGTGCGATCTACCAGATCTACGAGAACGACGAAAAGCTGATGGATCAGATCGCCGAGCTCATCGCTTCGCAACACGTCGTCGGCCACTTCGCGGGGCGGATGGAGTTCGGCCCGCGCGCCCTCGGAGCGCGCTCGATCCTGGGTGACGCTCGTTCGACGGACATGCAATCCGTCATGAACCTGAAGATCAAGTTTCGGGAGTCGTTCCGCCCGTTTGCGCCAGCGGTCTTGCGGGAGCACGTCGACCGATTTTTCGAGATGCGTTCGCAGGAGAACAGCCCCTACATGCTGCTCGTCGCTCCGGTGAAAGACAGTCTTCGAAAAGCCGCCGACGAGAGCGCCACCGGCCTCGACAAGCTGCGCGTCGCGCGCTCCGACATCCCGGCTGTGACCCACGTCGACTACAGCGCGCGCGTCCAGACCGTCGATGCGGAGCAACATCCCCGGTTCCACGCAATCCTCGACGCCTTCTATCGCAAGACGGGCTGCCCGGTGGTCATCAACACCAGTTTCAACGTGCGCGGTGAACCGATCGTGAACACTCCGGAAGAGGCGTACCGCTGTTTCATGAATACGAACATGGACGCGCTCGTTCTCGAGAATTGCGTTTTGCGCAAGAGCGATCAGCCCGACGCCCACGAAATCGATCGCGACGCCTACCTGCGCGAATTCGCCCTGGACTGACCGATGAGCCGACTCGTCGACATCAACTGGAATCCGAGCCCGACGATCCTTCGCCAATTCGGGCCGATCGCGCTCGTGGGCTTCTCGCTCATGGCGCTCGGGACGTGGTTCGGAGTGCTCGCCTTCGCGTACATCCCGGAAAACGCCCGAGTCCCGACAGCAGCCGCCTTCGTGGCGATCGGCGTGTTGTGCGCCTTGTTCGGCTGGCTTTGGCCGAGTGGCAATCGGCCCATTTTCGTCGGCCTGTCGCTCTTGGCGGCGCCGATCGGCTTCGTCCTGTCCTACGTGATTCTCGGCCTGCTGTTCTATGTCATCATCGCCGGCGTAAGCGTGCTGTTGCGGCTCGTGGGAAAGGACCCGCTCGAGCGAGCGTTTCTCCCCGACGCCGAGAGCTACTGGGTCGACGCCCGGCCAGCGCGGCCGGCGGAAAGCTATTTCAAACAGTTCTGAGGAACGGCTGTGAGTAAGGATCAAGACCAAAACGATTTTGCGAGTCAGGCGCGCGGCGAGGCGAAGCGCGACAGCTTGGCCAGCGAGATGCTCCAGTTCTTGCGCGAGAACCGGAAATGGTGGCTCGGGCCGATTCTCGCTTCGGTTCTCGTTCTCGGAGCGTTGGTCCTCCTGGGCGGCGGCGCGGCGGCGCCGTTCATCTACACCTTGTTCTAGTGGCGCTGCGCCGCAAACCGAGAAGGGTTGTCCCGAAGCTCGCAGTGTTGTTCGCGACGATGGCGCTGTGCGTCGGTGCGGGCGAGCTCTTGGTTCGGGTGCTCTTCGCTGACGACATCCTGCTCTTCCCGCGTTTTCATACCGCAGCCCACTACGGCGACTTCGAAATCCGTCGTCTGCGCTCGAATGAGCGCTTTTACCACACGAGCCGTGATGGCACGTGGGCCTTCGCGACCAACGGTCAGGGGTTTCGCGACACCGACGAATACACCTACGACAAGAGTGAAAAGCTCCTGCGTGTGATCAGTCTCGGCGATTCGCACACGCAGGGCTTCGAGGTGAGGCAAAGCGCTACATATTCGGAAGTGATGGAGCGCGCACTCGTCCGTTCCGGACGCGTGAGTCAGGTGATGAACACCGGGATCTCGGGGTTCAGCACGGCGGAAGCGCTGGTCTTTCTCGAGAATGAGGGCATTCGGTACAGCCCCGACGTCGTCGTGCTCGGCCTCTTCGCGAACGATTTCGAAGACAACGTGAAAGCGGGCCTGTTCGCGCTCGAGGACGGGAAGCTCGAGACGAAAAAACGAAGTCACATTCCGGGCGTCCGAATCCTCGACGGAATCCACCGCGTCCCCGGGCTCCCCTGGCTCAGCCAGAACTCTTACCTCTACTCCCTCGCGTTCAACACCGCGTGGGAGTACGCGAAAGACCTCCTTCTCGAGAAGCGCGAAGCGGAGCTGGCGACGGAGTACGCCATCGCCGACGGAGCGCTCGACGATCACACACAGCGCCTTCTCGTGAGTCTGCTTCAGCGCATGAGGCACGTCTGTCGAGAAAACGGAGCCCTGTTCGTCATTCTCGACATCCCTCAGTTGTCCGCCGACGGTTTCTCGAGCTCGATTCCCGAAAGCCTCGAAGTCGAGATCACCGCTCTGCCTGATGCCTTCGTCTCGAGCGAGGCGGTGCTGTCGCGCTACCGGGGCATTCTCGACACCCATGTGCCAGGGGGCCAGCGCCACATCAACGAGTTCACCCACGCGATGCTCGGCTTGGCCGCGGCCGACATCATCCGCGAACTCGTCCCTTAGAGGCTCACGAAGATTTTCGCCGAGCACCCGCGCCGCGCGGGTCGGAGGCGAGCGGGTGGCGCGCGGAATGTGGAGGCGCCCTCGAGGCCCGACGACGCAGGGAACCCCGAGCGCCGGAACTCTGAGCACGACGCCCGCTCGCCTCCGACCCGGGCTACGCGCACGCGCGGCTTAGCGCCTCGGGTCGAGCGCGTCGCGCAGCGCATCGCCGATCAGGTTCAGGCTGAGGAGCGTCATCGCGAGAAAACCGCTGGGGAACGCGAGCAACCACCAGCGCGACGCGATCGGATTCACCACCGACACACCTTCCGCGACGAGCTCGCCCCACGAGAGCGCGACGCCCAGCCCCAGGAACGACAGGAAGGACTCGAGCAGGATGACCGCGGGGACCGTGAGCGCGGCGTAGATCAGAACCGTGCCCATCAAGTTCGGAATGATGTGCGCGAACAGAATCCTCGCTTCGGAAGCCCCCAACGCCCGTGCGGCTTCGACGAACTCCTTTTGTGCGAGCGACAACGCTTCGGTGCGAACGATGCGGGCGGTCGTGAGCCACTGCACCAACCCTAAGGCGATGAAGACCGGAAGGGGTTCGCCGCGCGCCGTGTCTGAAAAAAGCATCGTGATCAGAATGACGAGGAACATGTACGGAAGGCCGTACAAGAAATCGACAAGCCGCATCATGGCATCGTCGACGGCGCCACCGCGCGCTCCTGCGAAAGCGCCGTACAGCGTCCCGACGCACACCGAGACGAGACTCGCCGCGACACCGACGAGAAGCGACGTCCGTCCCCCGACGAGCACCCGCGCCAGAACGTCGCGACCCAAAGCATCGGTTCCCATCCAGTGCGCGAGAGACGGGGGTCGGTGACGCGCGGCGAGATCCGTCGCGTGCGGGTCCAGCACGAAGAGAAGCGGCGCGACGAAACACGCGCCGGCGATTGCCGCGAAAACCGCGCAACCGAGCCGTGCCCGCGGGTCCGCCAGCGCGCGACGGCTCCCAAAGTTCCGGCGGCTCACGACGGGGCTCGCAATCGCGGGTCCGCCCAGCGGCACACGACATCGACGCCGAGATTGAGAGTCGTCACAAGGGTTGCGTAGAAGAGCGCGGTGCCGAGCACGACGGAATAGTCCCGGTTGACGGCTCCCTTCACGAACCATTGCCCCACGCCCGGGATGCCGAAGAGGCTTTCCACCACGAAGGAGCCGGTGAGAATTCCCGCAGCGGCCGGTCCGAGAAACGAGAGGACAGGAAGCAGCGAGCCTCGCAGGGCGTGGCGGAGCACCACCGCGACTTCGGAGAGACCTTTCGCGCGTGCGGTGCGGATGTAGTCCTCGCCCATCGTGGCGACGAGTCCGCCGCGCGCGAGTCGCGCGATAACGGCGGCGTGGGGGAGCGCGAGGGTCAGAGCGGGGAGCCAGAGGTGCGCGGGCGTTCCCCAACCCGCCACCGGAAACCAACCGAGGCCGAGAGAGAAGAGCGCGAGTAGCGCCGCGCCGATCACGAAGTTTGGAACCGAGAGACCGAGGGTCGCCAACCCACTCGCCCCGTAGTCGGGCCAGCGCCGCGCGAATGCGCCTGCGCAGACGCCGAGCGGCAAGCCGATCGCGACGGAGAAGACGAGCGCGGCGAGACCGAGGGTCAGGCTGACCGGGATCGCCGGTGCGAGCAGTTCGCCCACCGTCCGCCCCTCGACTTTGAGCGCTGGCCCCAGACTGCCGTCGACCACCAACGCCCGCACGTAGCGGAAGTAGAACTCTGTCGCGCTCTCGGGGATCCCGTACCGATCCCGCAGTGCCGCTTCGACGTGCGGTACGAGAACCCGCTCTGCGGCAAAGGGACTTCCCGGCGCCAAGAACATCAGCCAGGTCGTTACGAATGCGAGAAGCAGCAGGGATGGCACCAAGGACGCGATCCGGCTGGCGACCTCCGTCGAGGCCTTGCGCCAAAACAACAGACCGAGCGCGATGCCGAGTACCCACGCCGCCACGGTCCCGATCTGCCACTGGCCGATCAGGGCAATCGCCACCGCGAGGAAGAACGAACCGAGCATCCGGCGCGCCGATTCCGGGAGCCACGACAACGCTGCGATCGCGCAGAGACCGCCGCAAGCGACCAGCGCTTCCATCACCGTCGCTTCTCCGCAAGTGAAAGGGCCCACAACGGGTGGAGGTCCTGAAGGTTCGGACCGAGCCCCCCGCCCGGAAGCTCCACCTGCGCGTAGAAGCCGCGGACTTCGGGTGCGACAAGACCGCTCACCACGTAGAAGTAAAGCGGCATGATCGGAAACGCCTCGGCGACGAGCAGCGCTTCGGCCGCGCGAAACGAAGCCATGCGGAGTGCCTCGACGCCCGACGCCCGATCGGTTCGCAGGTCGTCCTCGATCTCGCGCCAGGCTTCGTCGTCCCCAAGCAAGCGACGCAACGCGTCCCGGTTCGCGAGGGCGCCGACCGGATCGTTGGCTACACCAATCAAAGCGTCGTAGCGCGGGTCTCCCCAACCCGTCTGATTGTTACCCCCGCCCGTCACGAACATGTCGAGGAACGTGTTGGGATCGCGGTAATCGCCGATCCAGCCCGCACGCGCGATGTCGAAATCGCCTTGGCGCACACTGGCTAGATATGCCTGCCACTCCTGGTTGTAGGCGCGAATCTCAATGCCCAAATGTTTGCGCCAGCTGTCCGCGACGACTTCGGCGAGCTGTTTGTGCATCTCGCTCGTGTTGAACAAGAGACCCAAGGTCGGAAAACCCGCGCCCCCCGGATAGCCCGCCTCGGCGAGCAGCGAGCGCGCCCGCTCTGGATCGAAGGCGAGCTCGCTCGGCGGCGACGTGTAAGCCGGCATGCCCGGCGGAACGAGATGCCGCGCGGGGAGCTGCCCCAATCGGAGTACGTCGCGCACGATCGCTTCGCGGTCGACCGCGAGGGCCAGCGCGTGGCGAACGCGCGGATCATCGAGGGGCGGCTTTCGCGTGTTGAACCGGTAGAAGTAGACGATCATCCCGGCACCGCTGTAAAAGTCGGGCCGCTCGCGGAGCTCGTCCACCAGCTCACCGGGGTACAGCGACGGAAGCCAATGCACCGCGCCGCTCAAGTAGAGGTTCAGGGCGGCGTGCGCGCTCTCCACCGGGAGCGCGTCGATCGAATCGAGCGCCGTATGTTCGCGGTTCCAGTACGTCTCGCTGCGCTCGAGCCGGATCGCTTCACCGACGCGCCACGATGCGAGGCGGAACGCACCGTTGCCGATGATGGTCTCCGGGAGATACCAGCGGTTTTCGAGCCCGGGTTGCTCGACGAGCGCTCGCTTCACAGGGAACGTCGGAAAGAACGACGTCAATTCCAGGAAGTACGGAATCGGGCGCTCGAGTTCGACGACCAAGGTACGATCGTCGCGCGCGAAGACGCCGCTGTCCTTCCCAAAGGACTCGGCGGCTTCGGCGGCCCGCGCGCGCAACCGCGCAACTTCGCTGTCGATCGCGCTCAGGATTCGGGGAACTTCGTCCGGTGAGGGCGCTCCGGTTCGGTTCGCGAGTGCGGCGAGTTCTTCATGCCGCGCCTCGCCCACGAGTTCAGCGACGCGATGCTCGGCGAGAAAACGCGCCCAGGAATCTCGGTCGGCGTCCTCGGACGCGGCGACGAGTGCCGCGCGAAGCGGTCCATCGAGGGCTTCGGCGCGGGCCGGAAACAGGTTCCAAGGCACGGCGCCCGTCAGGCCGTGAAGGATGTACGCGTATTCCGAACCGCCGTCCGGAGCCAGCAATCGTCGCCACGCGTACGCGAAATCCTCGGCGACAACGCGTGATCCGTCGGACCACCGTGCGTCCTCGCGCAGCGTAAAGACGTAGCGGCGACCGTCGTCCGAGATCTTCCAACGGACAGCGGTGCCCGGTGCGATGCCGAGGGTCGCCGGATCCCGCGTCGTCAGCCCTTCAAAGACGGCGTTCGCGATCCGGCCCTCTGGAGCACCGGTCATGCGCCCCGGATCGAGCGTGCGCGGCTCCGTCCCATTGACGAAGCGGAAGCTCGCGGGTTCGGGACTCCCCGCAGAAAGCCCGAAAGCGACGAGCCCGGCGGCTCCGAACAGCGCCACCACCAGAGCGAGAAGCGCGCGATCGATCACGGGGCGCCCCCGTTGCTACGCACCCGGTGCGTCGTCGTACAAGTGACACGCCACGGTGGTCGCGGACGGCCCACTCCCCAAGGTGAGGGCGGGCGGCCTCACGGTTTTGCAAACGTCGCGAACGGCCGGGCAGCGTGGATGAAACGGACAACCCGCGGGCGGATCGAGCGGCGACGGGACCTCGCCGCGCAAGATGATCCGTTCGCGGGTCGCGTCCGGATTCGGGACCGGATTGGCCGACATCAACGCCTGCGTATACGGGTGTTTCGGATCGCCGAAGAGCGCCTCGGCGGTAGCGAGCTCGACAATGCGCCCGAGGTACATCACCGCGACGCGATCCGAGCCGTTCCGCACGACGTTCAGGTCGTGCGAGATGAACAGGTAAGCCAGCTCGAACTCTTCCTGGAGATCGTCGAGGAGATTCAAGATTTGTGCGCGGATCGATACGTCGAGCGCCGAGACCGCCTCGTCGCAAACCACCAGCCGCGGCTCGAGAGCCAGCGCCCGCGCGATTCCGATTCGCTGGCGTTGCCCGCCGGAGAACTCGTGCGGGTACCTCGAGCGATAGGAAGGTTGCAGACCGACCCGGTCCAGGATCGCGTCGACCCGCTGCTCGAGCTCTCTGCCCCGTGCGATGCCGTGTACCCGGAGCGCTTCGCCGACGATGGCGCCGACGTTCATTCGCGGGTTCAGCGAAGCGTAGGGATCCTGGAAGACGATCTGCATGTCGCGGCGAAGAACACGCATCTCTGCGGGGTCGAGGCTTCGAATGTCCACCCCGTCGAACTCGATGGTGCCGCCACTCGGCTCGATGAGACGCAGGACGCTCCGGCCGACCGTGGTCTTTCCACAACCCGATTCACCGACGAGCCCCAGCGTCTCGCCGGCGGAAAGATCGAAGCTGACGTCATCCACGGCGCGAAGCCACCGCGTCCGTCCTGAGAACGCACCCGACCGGACCGGGAACTGCTTGCTCAAGTTCTTGACGGAAAGAAGCGGTACGGCCATCGAATCCCTCAGCTCAGTCAAGCCAACAACGAACGCGGTGCCCCGATCCGCGGTCTTTGTTCTCGGGCGGCTGATCCTTGCAGTGGCTCATCGCGTCGCCGCAGCGATCCGCGAAAGCGCAGCCGCTCGGGTAGTTGAGCGGGGACGGCACCGTGCCTTCGATCGCGGCCAGGCGGCGTTTCTTGTCCGGTTGCGGCAGCGCCCCGAGAAGCGCGCGGGTATAGGGATGTTCCGGACGCTGAAAGAGGGTTCGCGTATCGCAGTGCTCCACGATCTCGCCGGCGTACATCACCATGACGCGTTCGGAAAACTGCGCGACGACGCCCAAATCGTGCGTAATCAAGAGGATCGCCATGCCGAGGTCGCGACGCAGCTCGCGGAGCAGGTCGAGAATCTGTGCTTGGATCGTCACGTCGAGGGCGGTGGTCGGCTCGTCGGCGATCAGCAGCTCGGGATCGCAGGCCAGCGCGATGGCGATCATCACGCGCTGCTTCATGCCACCGGAGAGCTCGTGCGGGTATTGACGGACCCGACTTTTCGGAGCCGGGATACCGACGCGATCGAGGAGCGAAATCGCCTCCTTGATCGCGGCATCCCGGCCGAGCCCGCGGTGTAGCTCGAGAACTTCCGCGATCTGATCGCCGACGCGAAAAACAGGGTTCAGGGAGCTCATCGGTTCCTGAAAGATCATCCCGATCTCGGCGCCGCGGATCGAACGCATCTCGCTCGGCGAAAGTGTCAGTAGGTCGCGACCGGAGAACTGCATCCGGTCCGCGGTGACCCGAGCGCGATCCCCGACGAGCCGCAAAATCGAGAGCGCGGTCACCGACTTCCCGGAGCCGGATTCCCCCACCAACGCGACGCTCTCTCCGCGGCCGATCGCGAGATCGACGCCGCGTACCGCCGGAACGTCGCCGTCATCCGTCGGAAAAGTCACGCGCAAATTCGACGCTTCGAACAACACGCTCATCGGATTCTCCGAAGCTTCGGGTTGAGCGCTTCGCGCAGCCCCTCGCCCACCAGGTTGAACGCCAGCACCACGATGAGAATCGAAAGCCCGGGCACAAAGAACAGCCAGGGCGCGTCGAAGATGTAGCCCCGCCCGTCGGCCAAGATGTTTCCCCACGTCGCGAAGGGAGGGCGAACGCCGAAACCGAGAAAAGACAGGGCGGATTCTGTGAGGATCGCCGACGCGACGCCGAGCGTCGCAGACACCAAGACCGGGGCAATCGCGTTCGGGACCATGTGGCGGAAGATGATCCGCGCTTCCGGTAGCCCGAGCGCTTTCGCCGCGACGACGAAATCCTGCTCTCGCAGCGACAGGAATTCCGCGCGCACGAAACGGGCCGTCGACATCCAGCTCGTCGCACCGATGACGATCATGATGTTGTAGATGCTCGGAGGGAGAAGCGCGACCACCGTGAGAATGAGAAAGAACGTCGGAAACGCCAGCATGATGTCGGTGAAACGCATGATGAGCGTATCCACCGAGAGGATTCCCAAGCGGCGACTTCCGTAGAACCCGGCCAACCCACCGAGAATGATGCCGATGGTCACGGAAATGCCGACCGCCACGAAGCCGATCGACAACGAGACGAAGGAACCCTGCAGCATCCGCGCGAAGACGTCTCGACCCAGCTCGTCCGTGCCGAGGATGTAGAGGCCGCCGAGGGGACGATCTTTCGGCGGGATCTCTTCCGCGCCGGTCGAACTCATCGGAGGCAAGAGCTTCTCCGGGAGTCGCACGGTCTCCGGGTCGAAAACGACGAACCACTCGGTGAGAAGCTTCCCGCCGAGCGCCAGTGCAAAGAGCAGAATCAGCACCACACCGCCGGCCACGGCCAGCTGGTTCCGCTTGAAGTGGCGCCACGCTTCTTGGACCGGCGTCTCGCCGACGGGTCTCTCGAGAGCTTCTTCGCTCATGAAACGCGTATCCGCGGGTCGACCACGGCGTACAGCACGTCGGAGACAAAGGTCCCGATGAGTGTCAGCACGGCCGCGATGAAGTTCAGCGTCAGAATGACCGGGAAATCTCGGGCGAGGATCGCTTCGTAGCCGAGGCGTCCCATTCCGGGCCAGGCGAAGATCTGTTCGATGATGACGGAACCGCCGACGAGCCCGGGCAGCATGAGGCCGAACATCGTGACGAAGGGGAGCAGCGCGTTGCGGAGCGCGTGCTTGTAGATGACGACGTCTTCTTCGAGACCTTTCGCTCGGGCGGTCCGAACGTAGTCCTGCCCGATGACCTCGAGCATCTGGGAACGCACGTAGCGCGACAAGACCGCGATTCCACTCATCGCGGCGAGCACCGAGGGAATCACCAGGTGCCAGATCCGGTCCATGAATCGGGACAGCGCCGGGGCCCCGTCCATTCCGAACGTCCGCAT
Source organism: Myxococcota bacterium (assembly GCA_965223705.1). Taxonomy (GTDB): domain Bacteria; phylum Myxococcota_A; class UBA9160; order UBA9160; family UBA6930; genus UBA6930. The sequence continues at coordinate 3,787,165 of OZ245015.1, forward strand.
CCCGAGGACCGGGACACCGAACGCGCTGACCACCCACAAGATCAGGACGTAAGCGATAAAGAAACTCGGTAAGGAGATGAGTGTGTAGCTTACAAACGTCGTCGTTCGATCGTACCGGGACCCGCGTCCGAGCGCGGCGCGAATCCCGGTCGGGAAGGACAGACACCACACAATCAGTGTGCCGACGATGAACAGCGGCAACGAGTTGAGAAAACGCTCCCAGATCTTCGGCAAGACCGGCTGACTGTCCTTGAACGATTTCAGCTCCCCGGTCGCGAGATCTCGCATCCAGTAGAAGTATTGGAGGTAGAGCGGATCGTCCAAATGGAACGCCGCGCGAATACGCGCGATGTCCTCGGGTTTCATTTGCGGGTTTGCGGGATCGACCTCGGAAGGCTCACCCGGCGCCAGGTGGACCACCGCGTGAGCGATCACCGAGATGAAGAACAGCAACACCAATCGTTCGCCGAAAGCTCGAGCGACAAAGCGACCCATCAGAACTCCGGCACCGCGTCGATTTTCGTCCAGCGCTTGAAGTAGTACGAGAGCAGGCCCGTCGGCGTGGGCCGGAGCGGCTCGTACCCGGTGACCTCGCCTTCGTCGTCCCGCGTCACCATCACGATCTTGCGATCGACCACGGTGGTGCGCTTGCCGACGTAGAGGAACGTGTATGGTTGATCTTCCGCGATGACTTCATGGAGTCGTCGCGTCATCTCGATTTGACGATCCCGATCGTATTCCCGCCGCACGCCCACGATGAGCTCATCGACTTCGTCGTTCTCGTAGCCGACGAAGTTCAGCTGCTCCTGGCCGGTCTGACTCGAGTGCCACAGGGCGAAAAGATCCGGATCGACCGGGGAGAGGGCCCAACCGAGCACGACCGCGTCGAACTCCGTCTTGTTCACAAAGTCTTTGAGAAACACCGACCATTCGAACAAGCCGGTCTCGCAGCGCACGCCGATCCTCTGCCAGGCGTTTTGCGCGATCGCGAGGATCGCCTTTCGCTGGGGATTGCCATTGTTCGTGATGAGCTGGAACGAGAACTCTTTGCCGTCGCGTTCGAGCCAGCCGTCTGCGTTCTTTTTGAAGCCCGCTTCCTCGAGCAGCGCGAGCGCGGCGTCGGGATCGTAGGGAAGCGGCGCGACGTCGGGGTTGTACCAATCCGTCTGGATCGGGAACGGCCCGGTGATGCGCTCTCCTTCGCCGTACAGCACGTACTTGATGATCTGATCGGTATCGATCGCCATGCCGAGGGCGCGACGGACGCGCGGGTCGTCGAACGGTTTGCGTCGGATGTTGTAGCCGATATAGGAGTAACCGAGGCCCAGCGACTGAAACGGTTGGTACGCCGGGTCCTCGAGATAGCGCGCCGCTTGATGAGGAAGGGCGTCGTAGATATCGGCGGCACCGGCGCGAAACTCGACTTCGCGCGCGACGGGATCGGGGATCACGCGAATGTAGAGCTCGCGATATTCCGGGGGCCCGTTCCAGTACGTATCGTTGCGCGTCAAGTAGATGACCTCGTCGGTTCGCCAGTAGCCGAACCGAAACGCGCCCGTCCCGACCGGGGACCGATTGAATTGGCTGTCGCGAATCCCGAACGCCGCACGGGCGTCCTCGCCGAGCCCGCGCTCGTCCATCTCACGCGCCAACGCCTCTTCGTTGAGCAGGTGCTCGGGCAGAATGCCCATGTACGTCCACGCCGCGATCGCCGGCGAGAAGAGTCGCTTGTAGATGACCCGAACCCCGTAATCCCCGGTCGTTTCGATTCGTTCGATGGGCTCAAAATCCGATGCCCGGGGCGACAGGTTCTTCGGGTCCATGATCGCGTCATACGTGAACCGCACGTCTTCCGCCGTGAGGCGCTCGCCGTCGTGGAAGCGCACGTCCTCGCGCAACACGAAGTCGATGACCGGCTGGATCCGCCGGTCGAGCACCCGCGCCGCCGCGGCCGTGCGATGTTCCGGCGCCGCATCGGCGGGTAGACGAGCGCGTTGCCGGTCGGCGAGACGCGCTCCGTAGTCCGCCGGCAGACCGGGCTCGATCGCGTCAAAAATCGAGGTGTCGACGCGATCGAGTTGGAAACGCACACGTTCGGGAAGGAGCAGCGTGGCCGTGACCTCGGGCAACGGTCCGGGGCCATCGGGGTCGAGAGCGACGTCCTCTTCCTGCGCGGGCAGAACGCTCGTCGAAGTCACCGTGCTGGGCAGGTAGGGGCGAACTCGGCGCAGTACGGAGTCCGCCGACGTTCCCTCCGGAACCGCGAGAGTCGCGAAAGCCCAGATGTTCCAAGACCGCGCGAGACCCGACTTGAGCTCCAGGTTCTCGTCGAGCTCGAGCAGGCTGTCAAACACATAGGAGACGACGCTGCTACTCGCGCTGTCGGCGGACACGATCGGATTGAGGAGCCGCGCGTCGCCGCTCGTCGCCTCAATGAACTGCTGTAATCGCGCCGGGTTTCCGGTGGTTTGCTTCTCGTAGGACGGAACCCAGAAGTAGGACTGCAAGAGGAACGCAGCCAGAACGAGCGGCACCAGGAGCAAGACGCGCTTTACCCACATGAGGCCCTCCCCCTGCGCGGCTTAGCCGGCGTCCTCGGTGTTCGCGTCGCGCAGGCGGAAGAGCTCCGCCGGCAGCTCGGGATTGAGCTCCACTTCTCGGTAGGAGAGAACGGCGCGGGCCCGCTCTCTCGGAAAGACGATCTCGATCTCGTGCGCGAAACGCTGCCCCCCCAAGGCACGGAAATCGTCGTAGCGCACTTCGAGCAGGCTCTCACCCCCGGCGCTCTCCCAACGAGCCTCCGTGAGGTCGCCCTCGCGACCGAATTCGAGGGATTGGAACCCGGAAGCGCGATCTTGGGTGCGTACCCGGAAGCCGTCGGGGGTCTGGGCGAGCACGGCGTCACCCAGTGCCTCGTCGTCCGGGATGGGCGGTACGCCCAGCAACAGATCCACCGCGAGTTCCGGCTGGAGGGGCACCCCGGCGACTTCCCACAAGATGCCCGGGTGAATCGATCCCGAAGCGATGCCCCGTTCGGGGCGACGGAAGAGATCGTACGTCTCCCCGTCGGTGGCCAGGATGGCCAGTCGCTGTCCCAGCATGCCGACAACTTCGAGCCTCAACCGGGCGGGACGTTCGATCAGGACGACTTGCTTCGCAAACGATTCGCCGACCGCACCGGAGAGCGACACCCGCGCTCGAGCGCGTAGCCCACGGCGCGCCGCGAAGACCGCGCGCTGCTCGCCGACCAGGCGCTGAATCATTTTCTCGTCGGGAGACGGCGCGCGATCGGCGCTCCGATCCGAGCCGCCCGTCGCGCAACCGAGGGCGGCGGCGAGCGCCACGAAGGCCAGTGCGCGGGCGATCACGGTTGACCGAGTTCCTCGAGAAGCTTCCGGTGTTTGTCGCGAAGCTGCGGCTGCTCGGAATCGCGGGGCACGAGGTCGATCGCCTCTTGATAGTGCTCGAGAGCCGTCTGACGATCTCCCATCAACAAGAAGACGTCGCCCAGGTGCTCGGCGATCACCGGATCTCCGCCGGTGAGCTCCGCTGCGCGCTCGAGCTGCTCCTTCGCGCGCTCCAACCAGACCAGCCCGTCCTCTCGCTGGCCGCCTTCGATGAGGGGCAGCGCCTTTTGGTAGTAGAGCCAACCGAGGCTGTCGGTGATGAAACCGTCCTCCGGGCGCTTCTCGAGCGCTCGGGTGATGTACTCCTCGGCAAGTACGAGGTTCTTGCCCTGCTCTGCCCACGTGTAGCCGACGAAGTTCAGAGCGCCGGCGTGGTCGGGCTCCCGCGCGAGCACGTCTTCCATGTAGTCCATCGCGCGCTGATCGCGATCGGCCTCGCCGTGCAGCACGCCCAGGTTGTAGAGGAGGTCGATATCCTCGGGCGCTTCCTCGAGAAGGCGGTCCAAGAAAGCCACAGCGCCGTCGAAATCACCGCTCTTCGCTCGAAGGCTCGCAGTGTAGAGATCGAGGGGGCGCGTCGGCTGAATCGCCCGCGCCTCGTCGACGTAGGCCAGTGCGGTTTCGTATTCCCCGCGCGCCTCGTAGATCGAAGCGATTTGCGTCCTGGCCTCGGCGTACCGCTCGCTCGATTCCGGAATCCTCTCGAAGAGCGATTCCGCCTCTTCGTGACGCTTCATCCGTCGGTAGCTCACGCCCGCGAAGTAGGTGACTTCGTGTTGTTCGGGGTTTTCGTCGAGCACGCGCTCGAACTGCTCGACGGCGGCCGCGTAGTCGCGCTGTTCAAAGAAGAGAAAGCCCAAGCGCAACACGATCCGAAAATCTTCGACGTCGAGCTCAGCGACGCGCGCCAGCACCTCGGCCGCGCCCTCCCGGTCGCCGAGCTCCATTTGCGCTTCACCCAACGCGAGCAGCGTGCTCGGGTGGTCCGGCCGCTGATCGAGGATCTCCTCGTAGACGGCCGCTTCCCGCCCGTGAAGATCCCGATCTCGGAAGAGCCGCGCGAGCGCGCCGTAGATCTGGAGTTCCCCGGGATGGCGAAGCAACGCGTCGCGAAGCACCCCTTCGGCAGCGTCGACGTCGTCGTTTCGATCGTGAAGATCCGCCAAGGCGTAGTAGCCTCGGAGGCCGTCGGGCTCGAGTTCGATCAGGTGACGCGCAACTTCCACCGCTTCCGCGTTCTCGCCTTGATCGGAGAGCAGCCCGTACAAAAGAACCGCGGCGTCGGCGTTCACGGGTCGCCCGTCGCCGCCCACCAACACCCGTTTCGCGTCGTCGGGGCGCTCCGTCAAGCGGTAGGTCGTCGCGAGAAAGACGCGGAGACCGTCGTGATCCGGATCGAGCTCGAACGCGCGCTCGGCGTAGCCGACCGCCGCTTCGATGCGATTCTGCCGGCCCGCGAGCTCAGCGGCTCGGCGCAAGAGGTAGGCGTCCGAGGGATCCGCTTCGATCGCCCGCTCGTACGCCGCCAGCGCGTCTTCGACGCGGCCCTCCGCGATGAGCTCCTGGCCGACCAGAAACGCGAGCTCCGGGGAAGCGTCCGCCGAGAGCGAGCGGTCGACGGGCGGAGGTGCGACAACCCGCGGTACGTGCGCGCAGGCCGACCCCAGCGAGAGACAAACGCACAGCGCCATCCCCAGAGAGGGGATTTTGCCGCGCTCTCGGCTGCCGTCGGTCATGCCCTTGTGTCGCCTCAAAGATCCTCCGTCCGTGCTCTTCGGCGCGCTAAGGCCTCGGACTAAGAACAGGTCGACGAAATCTCCAAACTAGCGACTTATGTCCGCTGCTTCCGGACGGCCTCGGCGATCGAAACCGCCGCCCGTTCGACTTCTTCCTCGGAGGTACCCCGACCGAGGCCGATCCGAATTCCGCTCCGCTCGCGCTCGGAGCCGACCCCGAGGGCTTCGAGGACGTGACTCGGACGGGGCTCGCTGGAAGAGCAAGCTGAGCCGGTCGAGAGCGCCACGTCGTGAAGATCCGCGACGAGCTGATCGGCCTCGATGCCGGCGAACGAGACATGGAGGTTGCCGGGTAGTCGTTTCGTCGGATGACCGTTTAGCCAGACATTGCGGGTTCGCTCGCGGAGCCTCGACCAGAGGGCGTCCCGGAGTTTCGCGAGTCGGTCCATTTCTCGGTCGCGTTCTTCCGCGCAAAGCTCGAGCGCATGCGCGAGACCCACCACCAGTGGTGTGGGCACCGTTCCGGAGCGCAAACCGCGCTCGTGCCCGCCGCCGTACATCAGGGGATCGACCTGAATTCTGGGCCGGCCCGAACGAACGTAGAGCGCACCCACACCTTTCGGGCCGTACACCTTGTGGCCGGATAGCGAGAGTAAGTCGATCTGTGCGTCCCGCACATCGAGGGGGATCTTTCCGACCGCCTGCGCCGCGTCCGTGTGGAACAGCACGCCGCGCTCGCGACACAGTGCGCCAATTTCCGGGAGCGGTTGCAGGACGCCGATTTCGTTGTTCGCAGCCATCACGGAGACCAAGACCGTTTCCGGCGTAAACGCGGCCGCGAGTTCGTCGAGGTCGATCAAGCCGTCTGCGTCGACGGAGAGCAGGCTCACCGTACACCCTTCCTCGACCAGGGCGCGACAAGGGTCGAGCACGGCCGCGTGCTCGGTGGCGACGGTGATGACCTGCGCGGTGCGGTGCCGCGCTCGACGGCGAACGATGCCCAACAGTGCGAGGTTGTTGGCCTCGGTCGCGCCGCTCGTAAACACGATTTCCGACGGATCCGACGCTCCGATTTCTCGAGCGATGCTCGCGCGCGCGGCGTCGACGGCAGCTTCAGCGCGCCATCCGTACACGTGAGCCCGACTCGCCGGGTTCCCGAAATCCGTGCTCCAGTACGGCGACATGGCGTCGAGGACGCGCGGATCGACCGGGGTCGTCGCGTGGTGATCGAGGTAGATCGGGAGGCTCATAGCGGCTCCCGCCGCGAGCGGACGCAGTGCCTGCTAGGCGCCGAACGAGTTGCCGCAACCACAGGTCGTAGCGGCGTTGGGGTTCTCGATCTTGAAGCCCGATTCCATCAGGGTGTCGACGAAATCGAGGGTCGATCCCGCGAGGTAGAGGGCGCTCTTCTCATCGACGACGACACGGACCCCGTTGCAGTCGACCACGGTATCGGCATCGCCCACGTTTTCGTCGAAGGCCAGCTGGTACTGGAGGCCGGAACAGCCGCCGCCCACCACCTTCATGCGCAGCGCGTGGGTTTCCGTCTTCGACTCTCGATCGAGGAGAGTCTTGATCTGGTTCGCGGCCTCTTCAGTGACGATCACGAGTGACATGGTTCTCCAACTCTTCGGCATCGGGGAAGATAGCTCAACCTCTATTTTGGACCAGTCTTGTCCGATTTTATTCAGGGGAGAATCTCGGGGGCCGGAGGTGGAGGAAAACTTCCCGATTCCCCTTGGGACCGGGGACGGCGGAATCAATTGCGCCCAGCGCTTCGTAGCCCAGCCGTTCCGCCTCGCCCTGCACCTCGGCGACGGCGGACGCGCGCAGGCGATCGTCCCGGACGACCCCGCCTTTCCCGACCTGGCCTCGGCCGACCTCGAATTGCGGTTTGACGAGCGCCAGGATCTCCGCGCCGGGCGCCGCTCGCGACAACGACGGGAGGATGAGGCGGATCGAAATAAACGAGACGTCGATGGTGACGAGCGTCGTGTCGATCGGCAGATCGCCGGCCTCGAGTTCTCGCGCGTTGCGCCGCTCGAGCGCCGTGACCCGCGGATGCTGGCGCAGGGAACCGGCCAACTGACCGTGGCCCACGTCGAGGGCGATGACGTGAGCGGCTCCGCGCTGCAAGAGGCAATCGGTGAATCCGCCCGTCGACGCTCCGATATCGACACAGACGCGATCGCGCGGATCGATTGCGAAATGGTCGAGTGCCGGTTCGAGTTTGTCGCCGCCCCGGGAGACGAAGCGTCGGACCCCGCCGCGGATGCGAATCTGGGCGCCTTCCTTGACCCGTGTCCCCGGCTTGTCGACCGGCGCGTCGTCGACGAGGACCTTGCCCGTTCGGATGAGCGCTTCGGCGCGGCTGCGGGTCTCGGCCAGACCCAAGTCGACCAACCGCTCGTCGAGACGGGTCCCTTTCAGCGCGTGGACTCGTCCGCGCCCCGAACGAGTTCGCGAACTGCGCCGGCGATGCCAGCGGAGTCGAGCCCGAACTCGGCTCGAAACTCCGACGGATCGCCGTGCTCGACCAGACGATCCGGAACCCCGAGGCTCCGTGCGCGCGGGTTTCGGCCCGCCGCGCTTAAGGCTTCGAGGACCGCGCTGCCGAAGCCGCCGGCCACGGCGTGTTCTTCCACCGTGACGACCGCGCCAGTGCGGGCCGCGAGAGGTTCGATGCGGCCCATATCGAGGGGTTTCGCGAAGCGCGCGTTGAGGACGGCGGCGTCGATGCCTTCTGCGGCGAGCTCTTCCGCCGCTTCGAGAGCTGGGTGCACCGTGTTGCCGTAGGCGACGATGACAGCGTCGCGGCCGTCGCGGAGAAGTTCGGCTTCGCCCACCGGAAGCGCCTTGATGTCGGGGTCGAGCGGGACCCCGAGCCCGCTGCCGCGCGGGTAGCGAATCGCGGCCGGACCGTCGTGCATCACCGCGGTGCACAGCATGTGCTGGAGCTCGTTCTCGTCTTTCGGAGCCATGCAGATGATGTTCGGGAGGCTCCGCAAGTAGGCGATGTCATACATCCCCTGATGCGTCGCTCCGTCGGCTCCCACCAGGCCGGCGCGGTCCATCGCCAAGGTCACGTCGAGGTTTTGCACACAGACGTCGTGCACGACTTGATCGTAGGCGCGCTGCAAGAACGTCGAGTAAATCGCCGCGACGGGCTTCATGCCTTCCGCGGCGAGCCCAGCGGCAAACGTCACGGCGTGTTGCTCCGCGATTCCGACGTCGTAGAAGCGGTCGGGGTGCGCGCGCTTGAATCGGTCGAGGCCGGTGCCGTCGGCCATCGCCGCCGTGATGCCGACGATTCGCGAATCCTCCTTCGCGAGTCGGATCAAGGTGTCGGCAAACACGTTCTGATACTTCGGCGGCCCGGGCTTCGACTTGGGGAAGGCGCCAGAAGCGACGTCGAAAGCGCCGACGCCGTGGTACTTGAACGGATCGCGCTGAGCGGGTTCGTAGCCGTAACCCTTGGCGGTGATCGCGTGGATCAGCACCGGTCCCTCACCCTTGTGCACCATTTTCTTCGCGTTCTCGAAGGTCTCGAGGAGAACGTCCATGCGGTGCCCTTGGATCGGACCGACGTATTTGAAGTTCAGCGCTTCGAACAGGAGTCCGGGGGAGAAGAACACCTTGAGAGACTCTTCCGCCTTCTGCGCCCAGTGGAGCATGTCGCCCGGCATCGTGCCCAAGAATTCCTTCGCCCAGCCTTTCATGCGCCGGATCATCGGACCCGAGAGCTTTCTCGACAGGTAGGACGACATCGCGCCGACGTTTGGAGAGATGGACATCTCGTTGTCGTTCAGCACGACGATGAGGTTCGACTGCGACAAATCGCCCGCGTGGTTCAGCGCTTCAAACGCCATGCCCGCCGTCATCCCGCCGTCGCCGATCATCGCGATCGCGCAGTGGTCGCGATCTTGGTGTTCGAAAGCCCGCGCCATCCCCAGCGCCGCCGAGATCGATGTTCCAGCGTGCCCGGCGCCGAAATGATCGTACGGTGATTCCTCTCGGCGCAGGAACTTGCCGATCCCGCCGGTCTTCCCAATGCGATCGAAGCCCCCGCGTCGACCGGTGAGCATCTTGTGGGGATAGCCCTGGTGCCCCACGTCGAGGACGAGCCGGTCGTTCGGCGTATCGAACACGTAGTGAATCGCCGTGATGAGCTCACAGGCGCCGAGGCTCGAAGCCAAGTGACCGCCGGTGCGCGACACGCGCTCGACGATCTCGTCGCGGAGCTCCCGAGCCACGGCTTCCACAGCCTCGCGGGGCAGCGCCCGGAGGTCGGAAGGCTCAGCGATTCCGTCCAGGTAGCGCCGCGGGGTGTCGGTCTTAGCGTCTTTGTTCAACGGTCTCTCCGCACAGCAAATCGGGCGAGCATACGCAGCGGCTGCGCCGCTTCGCCGAGATCTTCCGCCTCGCCGAGGGCTTCCTCGACGAGGCTCTCGGCCCAGGCGAGCGCCTCGTCGGGCGCGTATACACGTAGCACTGAACAGGGCTCATCCCGGTCTCGATCGAGGCAATCGTCGGCGATCTGGAACGCCAGGCCGAGGGCGAGCCCGATGCGCGCGATGATCGCGCGCTTCGCCTCGTCCGCGCCTGCGCATCGCGCCCCGAGAGAAGCCGAGACCTCGAAGAGCGCCGCCGTCTTTCGCCGGTGGACCGACGTGATCGCGTCGGCCGAGCCGCCGGAAAACGAGAGATCGTCGGCCTGCCCGCCCACCAACCCGAGGGCCCCGACTGCACGGGCGAGCTCTCCCACGCCTTCCGAAGGCAATCCGGAGTCCGCGATGCACTGGAACGCGAGCGCTTGCAGCGCATCGCCGGCCAGGACCGCCAGCGCTTCGGTGTACGCCACGTGGACGGTGGGGCGACCGCGCCGGAGCGCGTCGTCGTCCATACACGGCAAGTCATCGTGGATGAGTGAGTACGTATGGATCAACTCGACGGCGACGGCGGGCGCCAGGGCAGCGTCCGCCGCCCCTCCCGCCGCGCGACACGCCGCAAAGGCCACCGCAGGGCGAATTCGCTTGCCGCCGGGGAAGAGCAGATGCGCCATGGCTCCGGAGAGATCCCCGGGACCGCGAGCATCGGCAAGCGCCCGGCGGAGGCCGGCGTCGACCCGTGTCGCGCATTCCTTCAAATATCCTTCGACGTCCATCAGAGCGGAGCTTCCTCGTCCGACTCCTCAAACGGTGCGCGACTGGCGTCGTCGCCGGATCCCAGGAGAACCTCGACCCGCTGTTCCGCTTCTCGCAAGCGGGTCGCGCACGCGCGAGAGAGGGAGACGCCCCGCTCGAAGACTCGGAGCGCTTCTTCGAGGGGCATCTCCCCATCTTCGAGTGATGCGACGAGCTCTTCGAGCTCCTCGAGGGCCGCTTCTAGCGGAACCTCCGGATCGGCGGGCGTCTCTTTCGCTTGGGTTCGGCGGGACGTCTTCGGCACGCTTCGAAGCTACCACTTTTCGCGGAATGCCGTGGCGAACCGGAGCCTTGGCCTCAGGGCTCGTCGTCCTCGACAGCGACGACGGACACGTCGGCGCGCCCTTCGTGCAGGCGAAGCGTCAAGGTGTCGCCGACGGAGAGATCGGCCACCCGCCGAGCGATCCCACCGTCCGGTCGGGTCGCGATCGCGTAGCCGCGACGCAGCACCGCGAGCGGCGACAGCGCTTCGAGCCGCGCGACCGCTTCGCGCAACCTTCGATCCGATCGTCGGGTCGCCTCGGAAACGGCGTCGCGCAGGCGCGCCTCGGCGCGCTCGAGGCGAAGGCGCCGGGTCTCGAGCTTCGCCCTCGGCGCTTCCCGGCGCAGTTTCTCGGTCAGGGTCGCGAGCCGGTCGGCTGCGCGCTCGTAGTGTGACCGAAGCGCCGAAACCAACCGGCGCTCGGCCGAGGCGAGGTCCGAAGCGAGTTCGGCCCGATCGGAAGTGACCAGCGCGGCTGCCGCCGATGGCGTCGGAGCGCGGAGATCCGCGGCGAGATCGGCGATCGTCACGTCGACCTCGTGCCCGACCCCGCTCACGACCGGCAGCCGGCAAGTGCGAATCGCCCGAGCCACCCGCTCCGTGTTGAAGCAGGCCAAATCAAAAGCGCCACCGCCGCCGCGCACCAGGAGGACGACGTCGACGTCCGGTTGCTCCGACAAGCTGCGGAGCGCGGATTCGATCTCCGCCGGCGCGGCGTCGCCCTGGACGGTCGCCGGCGCGAGCAGCAAGGGCACATCGGGGGCGCGCTCCTCGAGGACGCGAATCACGTCGTGAATCGCCGCTCCATGGGCCGAGGTCACGACACCGATACGCCTCGGGTGGGCCGGAAGCTCGCGTTTCTCGGATTCGTCGAAGAGGCCCTCGGCCTCGAGTCGCGCCCGCAACTGCTCAAAGGCCAGCTGCAGGGCGCCCACGCCCCGGGGCTCCACTTCGCGGACGATGATCTGCAAGTCGCCCCGCGCCGGATAGACGCTCAGCTCTCCGAAGATCCGAACCTCGAGCCCGTCTTCGAGGTCGAACGGCACCCGACGCGCCGCGCTTCGAAAGAGCGCTGCACGCAGCTGGGCCGATTCGTCCTTGAGTGTGAAGTAGACGTGGCCGGACGCGGCATGGTGGACGTTGATCACTTCGCCGCCGATCCACAGACGCCCCACGCGTTCTTCGAGCAGCGCGGAAATGCCGGCCGCTACCTCCGCGACGGTAAAGACGCGGGGCGCGGTCACTTCGTTTCGATCCGTGCGACGCTCCACGGCGAGAGGACTAGCGCGCTTCGGCGCGTTTCACGAGCGGGAGGGCTAGCGCGCCTCGGCGGACTGAACCGATTCGTCGGCGGGAGGCTTGCGGAGGTGATCGAAGTAGGTCCAGCTCTTCAACACCTCGATCGCCCGGGCCAACTGGGGATCGGCCGCGTCGTCGTCCTCGTCGTCCACTTCGGCGCCGGGCTGGCGGAAATGCCCGTCGAGATCCTTTTCGCGAACTCGAGGTGTCGTCGAGACCGGTGCGTCGACCGAGGCCGCGACTTCGATATCCGGCGCGATCCCGACTTCTTGGATCGAACGTCCCGCCGGTGTGTAGTAAAGCGCTGTCGTCAGCCGGAGCCCCGACCCGTCTTCCAGAGGGTAGACGGTTTGAACACTGCCTTTCCCAAAACTCGGCATACCGACGACGAGTGCCCGACGTTGGTCTTGGAGCGCCCCGGCGACGATCTCAGAAGCGCTCGCGCTCCCCTCATTGATGAGAATGACCATCGGATATTGCGCTTGGTCCGAAGGGGTCGCGCGAAACTCTTGGCGACTCCCCTCGTCGCGACCTTCGGTGTAGACGACGAGGCCTTCTTCCAGCCAGAGGTCGGCTACGCCGACGGCTTGATCCAACAGGCCGCCCGGATTGTCACGAAGGTCGAGAACCGCTCCCACGAACGGACCGCCGTTTGCCTCGAGGCGCTTCTCGATCGCCTTGCGAAGCTCTGCCGTGGTGCGTTCCTGGAAGGAGCGCACGCGAAAATACGCGTAGCCGTCCTCGAGCGCGCGACTCGTTACGGACGCGACCTTGACGATGTCGCGCACGATCTCGAATTGCCGGGGTTCGTCGAACCCGTCGCGCAAGATGAAGATCTTGATCGACGAGCCCTTCGGGCCCCGCATGAGCGTCACCGCTTCGTGAAGGTCGAGTCCCTGGGTCCCTCGACAGGGCTCGACCCAGTCGTCGGGAACTTGCGTGGGGCAAATGTCGGTGATCTGGTCGCGGGCCTTCAAGCCGGCCCGTTCCGCCGGCGTGCCTTCGATCGGCGAGACCACTTCGACGTAACCGCCCTGCTCCTTGGAGATCTCGATTCCCAGACCATAGAACTCGCCGCGCGTGTCGATCTGCATCTCGCGGTATGACTTCGCGTCCATGTACGACGAGTGCGGATCGAGCGACGCCAACATCCCGCGAACCGCACCTTGGACGAGGTCCGTTTCATTGACGGTTTCGACGTAGTGATCGCGAACGAGGCGATAGACGTTGCTAAAGAGCGCCAGACTCTCGTAACGGCCGGCGGCGATGCTCGTCACCGCTCCCGTCGTGAGCAGCAACACGCAGCAGGCTGCGAGGCCGGCGGCAAATCCCAGCGTGAATCGAAGATCGAAGCGACGACGCATATGGGCCTCTCGAGCCGTTGGATCGTTTCCGAAGCGATCCGAATCGTAACAATCGGTGTTTCGGAGCTCGACCTTTAAAGACACGAGACACCGCAACGCCGCGGTCGGTGCCGCGCCGGCTAGCGCAACAAGCCCGGGCCCAGCCAAGCGGTCGGATTGAGCGCTTCGTCACGTCGACGGATCTCGAAATACACCCGGGGACCCGCCAGGGAACCCGAGTCTCCGGCCCGTCCGACGAGTTCTCCCGCCCGGACGCGTTCGCCGACATTCACCTCGAAGCTGTCCAAATGCCCCGTCACCGTGAAGTGGTCGGCGCCGTGATCGATAATCAACAGGCGTCCGTAGCCGCGAAACCAACCGGCAAAACGCACTTCGCCGTCGGCCACCGCAAACACCGGTGCGCCTCGGTAGGCTCCGAAAAGGAGACCGTTGCGGACGGTCTCAGTCCCGAACTCGTCGCGGACGCGCCCGAAACGACCGATGAGTCGCCCCTCCACCGGGAGCGGTAGGCGGCCGCGCAGCGCGGCGAAGTCGTCGGCTCCCGGTCGGCGCGAGCGCAGACCGGACAAGCGCTCTTCCAGCGCGCGCGCCGCGGCCTGGAGCTCGCGGAGCGCGCCGCGTGCGCGTTGGCGATCGCGACGCGTTTCGCGGAGCAGATTTCGCCGCATACGTCGATCCGCTCGAAGCTCGGACCGACGCGTCTTGAAGCGCGTCAGCGCGCGTTCGCCGACCGTCGCGATCCGGATCGCCTCGACGCGCGCGTCCGCAACGGCCGCGATATCTCGACTGTGGCGCTCGGCGAGCTCCCGATCTCGTTTGAGGAGCCACTGCAGCGCGCGAACTTCGGAAAGCGCCCCTTCGAGACTTCCCGCCCCGAACAACACACGGACGGGACCGAGTTCTCCCCACTTGTAGAGAGCGACGGCTCGAGCCGCGAGCACGCGGCGAGTTTCCGCCAACCGGGCTTTCGCCGCCTCCGCACGGGGAGCGAGCTCCTCGAGCGCGCGCTCGGCTTCTTCGACTTCTTTGCGCGCGCGGGCTTCGTCTTCCGCCAAGAGGCCGGCGCGACGATCGAGGCTTTCGATGGCCGCGAGAAGTCCTCGTTCCTCCTTCTCGTAGCGCTCGACCTGGCTGCGCGTCTCGGCGAGTGAACGACGGAGCGCTTCGAGCTCTTCGCTGTCTTCGTCTCCGGCAGCGCTGGTCGCGAAGGCGAGAACCGCGAGAAAGAACGCAGCCCGTCGGAACGCGCGCGCCATCAGAACGCGCGCCGCTGCGCGACCGCGAGGACCGCGCCCGCGAAACCGACCGCCGCACCACCCAGGACGATGCCGACGAGTGCGCTCGCGTCGAGGAAGACGGGGTCGACATAACCGATCAGCAACGTCAGACCACTGGCGAGCAGTGGCTTCAGCGCGTGAAACAAACCGAACAGGGCGACCCAGGCGATGGCTCCGCCGATTGCGCCCTGGACGACCCCTTCGATGAGAAACGGGGCCGCGACGAAGCCCGGCGCTGCGCCGACCAACCGGAGAATCTCGATCTCGTCTCGGCGCGCGTAGAGCGCCAACCGAATCGTATTCGCCACGATCAACAGGGTGGCGACCAGCAGGGTCCCGCCCAACGCGATGCCGCCGATGCGGACGATTCCGATCACGCGGGTGTATCCCTCGATCCACTCCGCCCCGGCGCCCACTTCGCTGACCCCGGGCCAATCGGACACCAGGGCGCCGACGCGCCGCAGGTCATCGGCGTCCCGGGATTGTGCCGAAAGCGTCAGCTCAAAAGACGAAGGCAGCGGGTTTTCTTCGAGGCCGTCGAGCACATCGCTTCGCTCGCCGACCCCGCTGCGGAAACGTTCGAGTGCCTCTTCAGGCGAGACGAACGACACGCTGTCGACGCCTTCTAGCGCGGCGAGCCGCGCTGCCAGCGCCTCGTGCGCGTCGCTGTCGAGCTCGGGGTCCAGGTAGACCGCGAGCTTCACCTCTTCTCCGAATCGATCGATCAAGCGCTGCATGTTGCCGAGCAGCAGCGAAAACGCCCCCGATAGGAGGAGCGTCACCGCGACCGTCACAACGGCGACAGAAGACGTGACGGGACTGCTGCGGAGGCCGCGGAAGGCCGCGAGAGCCGCGTAGCGCATCCAACCGAGGGGATGATTCACGGACGCTCGACTCCAGAACTCTCGAGCTGCCCGTCGTGCAAACGAAGACAGCGCTTTCCATACCGATCGACCAACGCGAGATCGTGGGTCGCGACGAGCACGGTCGTGCCACGCGCGGTAGCGCCGACGAGAAGATCCATGATTTCGTACGTCAGATCGGGATCGAGGTTTCCCGTGGGCTCATCCGCCAACAGAATATCCGGCTCGGTCACCAAAGCGCGCGCGATGGCGACGCGTTGTTGCTCTCCTCCGGAGAGCGTTTCCGTCCGCTGATCGAGGCGATGATGGAGCCCGACGCGCTTCAACATGGAGAACACTCGGTCCTTCGCTTCGCGTCGGGGCGTTCCGGTGACGGCCAGCGCCAGGCCGACGTTGTCTTCGACGGTGCGTCGGGGCAGCAGTTTGAAATCTTGGAAGACGATGCCGATCCGGCGCCGCAGTGCGGCGACACCGCGGGCGCGCAAGCCCGCCGTGTTGCGTCCCAAGACGACGAGCTGACCTTCGCTCGCGCGTTCGGCTGCGAACAACAGCCGGAGCAACGTACTTTTTCCGGCGCCGCTCGGGCCGGTCAGAAACGCGAATTCACCGCGTCGCAGCTCGAGACTGATATCTCGGAGCGCCCAGCTCCCGGGGAGGTAGGACTTCGAAACGTGGAACAGGCGTACGAGTGCATCGCCGGAAAGAGGCGCCGCCGCGCCCCGGTTCACGAGACGCGCGCTTTGTCGCGCTGAGAGCGCTCGATCAGATAATCGAGCACCCATTCGTCGAGGGGACGTTCGTCCTGTGCCGCAGGGATAGGCGCGGAGGATGCAGTTTGTCCCGGCGCGCCGGCCGAGCCCGGCTCGGGAGGCGTCGCGTCTCCGAGGTCGGCGACGGAAAACACGTCCTCTCCGAGGCGCTCCGCGATTTGTCGATCGAGAGCCCCGCCTTCGAGCCGAGACAGCAACGCCTCGTGCTGCGCCTCCATCAGACCGCGGACATAGGTCGCGAGGTCGGGGCGGTCGACGGCGTCCGCGTAGCTCTGCTTCTCCGACGCGAGAATGGTCCCGCCGTGATAGAGATGCGTGATGATATGGGGATGCGAACGTCCGCTGTCTTCGCTTTGGAGATGAAAGATCACCCCCTGTCGTTCGACGTTCGTGTTGAAGCCGGGAACCATCCTGCTCCCCTCGCCGAGTCCCGCGAAACTCGGCTCCGGTGTGGGTGAATCCTTCGCTCACCCGGAGGGCATTGTGGCGATTCGGGATGTCGGTGCCAATAGAGAAAGGCGGCGCGTTTCCCGACTCGCCACGGCCTCGTAGAGGTATCGGAACGTCCCAGAGAGGGCTAAAACCGGGGGCGCTACATCGGCCGCTCCGCGCCGGCTGCGAAAAGGAGGACAACCCTGTGGCGAGAACCAAATGGTCTGACAGCGCTTTCCGCCGTTGGGGCTTACCCGCAGTTGTTGCTGTGAGTCTGTGCGCGACCAGTGGCGCGGCGGGTCCGGTCGACGGCGTCAATCGCGCGAGCCGAACCTTCAATTTCTGGCTGCTCGACTACGTGCTCGAGCCGGTGGCGAAGGGATACAACTTCGTCATGCCCAAGCCGGCCCAGGCCGGCGTCCGGAACGCCCTCCAAAACCTCGAGCGCCCGCGCGACACGGTGCAGAGCCTGCTGCAGGGGAAGCCGCGGCGGGCGGGGGCACATTTGGGAGCCCTGGTCGTCGACTCGACCGTGGGGATCGCGGGCCTGATGCGCCCTTCGGAATGGTGGTTCAACATCCCGCCGGAGCCCCCGGAAACGTTCGGTGAAACCCTCGGTTTCTACGGCATTCCCCAGGGCACCTACCTGATCCTGCCGGTGTATGGTGAAACGTGCCCGCGCTGTCTGGTGGGCGCGGTCGGCGATGCGGTGCTGCACCCCTTGTTCTGGATTCGCGGCACCACCGGCCGCGTGGCCGCCGGTGGTGCGCGCGTTCTCGGAGGAATCAATCTCCTCGCCCGTCAGATGCCCAAGCCCGGCGCCGCCCCGGAGGAATGGCAACGCTACGAGGAAATTCTGAACGAGCGCCCTTCCTACGAAGAGGCGAAGGATCTCTTCCGAGAAAACCTCGAAGCGGACGTAGACTCCTAGGCCGCTCGCCTCCTGCCGAACGAAGCCAGCCCCAGCAAGCCCACCATCGCGAGAAGTGCGCTCCCCGGTTCGGGAACCGCGGTCACCCCAAACCCCGGAGATGGCGCGCCGCGCGCGAAGTCGACCGAGTTGTCGTCCGTATCGACGTTTGCAAAAACGCGGTGGAGGCTCTCGCCACCGGGCGCGTCCTCGGCGGGCGCCCCCTCGCCGGCGAAGAATTGGCCCGGTGCGAATACTCCGAAACCCAGAGCGTCGAGCACGGTCGTCCCCTGGACGAGTCGCACGGAGTCCGGACCGTTTTGAGGGTCGAACTCGATCAGCAAGTCCGCCGGGGTCACGTCGGAAGTTCCGTCCGCGCGCGTATCCGCAACCACGAAGAAGCCCGAAGAGCCGAACACCCCCGAGAGCTCCGCAGCGGCGTGCACCGCGCCGTTGTCTCCGTTGACGGCCTCGAGAGTCAGTCCGGCGAGAGACACCCCTGGGCTTCCGAAGAGCTCGACGAAGACCTGACCGCTGTCACTTCCGAGCGCGTCGTAAAACACCTCGGAGATAAGAGGCATCGCCTTTACGCCGTTCGCCGCGAGGCAGGACACGGCGACGAGCGCGAACATGTTCTTGCGCATGCTTGGATCCATCGGGACCGCGATGGAGTGAGTGTTTGAAACATCGATTGTTTTAGCGTGCCGCGGCGGAGCGCTGCGCGCTCCACCAACCCTCCGTCCAACCGTCGAGTCCGGCGTCGAGTTCACGGATTCGTAGACGCAGGCGGGGCCGTTCGTCGCGCGCGGCAGTGCCGAGCGCCAACCGGGCACGGCGGCGCTCAAAATACAATTGCGTCACTTCATCGAGGACTTCATCGCGGAGCTCGATTCGCTCCCGGGTCTCCCTCGAGACGTCGATGCTCTCCGGGTGGTAGGCGATATCGCCGAGATCCCAGCGCAGGACGACGTCGACATCGAGCGAACGATGTCGATCCGTTGTCGTGTCGTGTAGCTGTCGCGTCGCACCGGAGCTGAAGACTTCGTCATAGCGCCGCTCGCGCAGCGCATCCCGACCGCGACCGGCGCGCACTTCGAACGTGGGAAGCCAGCCGCGGCGCCGCACGCCCCGAAAGAGGTTGCGGACGGTGGTGCCGTCGAGACCGACGGTGCGGAGGGCGACGCGTTGGACCGAAACGATGTCGGGGACGTTCTCTTCCACCGACGCCTCCGCCGCCGGCTTCTTCGGTATATCCGCTGCGCGCGAAGCTTCGCGGTGGAGAAGCCCCCGCTCCCCCACCGCGAAGCGCGCACCCGGGGCGATGTCGGCGATCGCCTGATTCTGGATTTCGGCGACTACCTGGGTTGCGCGACGCTGCGGGGTGCTTGGCGCCGGAAGCGAGAACAACCCCCGATCGCTGCACACCCAGTAGCGATCGCCGTCGAACCGGGCGCGCGTCGCGACGGCGCCGGGTGGAAGGCCGAGCCGCACGCGGAACCAACGCCCCTCGCGGCGGACCAATAACTCATGTCGGAGAAGGACCGCGATGCCCGTCGGTCCTTCGGTCAGATCCTGGATCGTGGCGCGCTCGCCGAGCACCGGCAGCGAAACCGGTAGGAGCTTCGGCGCGTTCGCGTGGAGCGTCAGTCGATACAAGCTCCCGCCGACGACGGCCCAGAGTTCGAGCGCGTCCGATCGATCGATGAAGGCCACCGCACTCGAGGGGCGATGGGGCAACCCGAGCGGTCGGTGCCATGCGCCGTGATCGCCCTCGCGCAACCAGACACCGGCCTCGGTGGCAGCGGCCGCCCAGCCGCCCGAGGACGAATTAGGGGACGTGCCCGAGAACGCGATGCGGGCGACGCGACGCGCGGCCCCCGTGCCCAAAGTCTCGCGAGTCCCCGCCTCGGCATCGGGCAGAAAGCGCAGGACCCCGGCTCCGGTCGCCGCCCAGAGCGTCCCTTGCGCGTCAAAGGCCAAATCGTGGACCGGGGCGCGGGGCGACCAACGCCTCCGGAGCGTCGTCCCGTCGAAGAGCCACAGACCGCGCGGCGTCGCGACGGCCACCGTCTCCCGCGCCCGCGCCGCGACGTTCGCCGCGTCTCGCAGTGGTGCTCCAGTGTCAACCGGTACCCACGAGGCAGCGCTCCCCGAGGAAGTCCCCACGATCAAAACCAACGCGGCCATTGCGCGCAGCCGTCTTTCCGAATTCATGGTCGACCGTGTTTGCAAGAAAGCGGCCACTGCGTACGCGACGGACACCACGCATCGGCCGGCATCCGTGACCACGGGCGATGTACCGTCAACGACGGTCGTACACAGCGCGCTGCTTGACGGCCCAAGGAAGCTCCAGAACACTTCGCGCGATGCGTCTCCTCCTCGTTCTGGCCTTCACGTGGTGCGTCGCGCTGCCCGCCGCGTCGGCCGGTGCGGAGGACGCGGCGGCATCCCCCGTTCCCAAGATCTACAAGTGGATCGACGAAAACGGGGTCGCCCACTACACAACCGATCCGAAGCGGGTTCCCCGCAGCTTGCGCCGACAGATCGGGAACGCGCCCACCGCGAGCGAACCGCTCGAAGCGCCCCAAGTACAAAGGGGCGAAACGCAACTGGGGGCAGAATCGGGCTTCCGACGCGACGCGCGGCCGACCGTGGAAGAGTCCGCTGTCGAGGGAGAACTCGACTTCGATGCGGCCGAAAGTCGGGCAGCTGATCTCGACGCGCGGATCGCGGCGCTCGAGCGGCAGATCGCCGACGACGAGAACACGCTGACGGCGCTGGTGAGCGGCGGCGATGTGGCGACGGGAGAAGGAGACGCGGCCCTCCTGCGTGATCTCGGTGACCGCCTGCCCAGACTGCTGGCGGAACTCGAAGCGCTGCGTGCTGAGCGCGACGCGCTGGCGCCCTAGCGAGGCGTCCGAACCGACATGGCGGCCGATCGCGAAATCGTCGCACTGGCCGGAGGCGTGGGAGCGGCCCGCTTCTTGCGCGGTCTGGTCAAGGTGCGGGATCCGGAATCGATCACCATCATCGGCAACACCGGCGACGACCGCCGCTTCTATGGCGTTCACGTCTCGCCCGACCTCGACATCGTGACCTACACGCTCGCCGGGCGCGTCGATCCCGAGCGGGGCTTCGGACTCGCCGGTGACTCGTTCAACGTCATCGACACGCTGGCGGACTTCGGGCGCGAAGCGTGGTTTCGCCTGGGCGATCGAGACTTCGCGGGGTGCCTCCACCGAACGCTGCGACTCGACGACGGCGCGACCTTGAGCGAGGCGACGGACGATCTTCGGCGCGCCGTAGGCGTCGGGGCGAAACTTCTGCCGATGTCCGACGATCCGTGTCCGACGTTCGTCGAGCTGGCGGACGGCGCGCGAGTCCACTTCGAGGAGTATCTGGTACGGGACGGCGCGCCGGACGCGGTCCGTCGGGTCGACCTCGGAGCCGCGGAGCGCGCCGCCCCGGCACCGGGCGTTCTGGGGGCGCTCCGAAACGCTCGCTGCATCCTGGTCTGCCCGAGCAACCCGATCGTCTCGATCGGGCCGATCCTCGCGTTGCCGGGCGTCCGCGACGCGCTGCGTGAGAGCCCGGCGCCGATCGTGGCGGTGTCGCCCATCATCGGCGATGCCCCGGTGAAAGGGCCGGCCGACCGGCTTCTCAAGGCGGCGGGGAGCGAGGTGTCTCCCGTTGGCGTGGCAAAGCTGTACCGCGACTTCATCGGCGGATTCGTCATGGACGAACGAGACCACGACCGCCGCGCGGAGATCGATTCTCTGGGCCTCGCGTGTGAGACACTCGATACGTTGATGGTCGATCAAGCGCGCTCCGAAGCCGTCGCCCTTGCCGCGCTCGACGTCGCCCGCTCACTGGGATCGCCCTCGTAATGCAAAGCGCAGCCGTCATCCCCGTGAAACAACTCGCCGACACCAAGTCGCGGCTCGCGCGCGATCTGCCGCGGGACGCGGTGGATCGCATCACCCTCGCCATGCTGGCGGACCTGCTCGACTGCCTGCACGGCGTCGGCCGCCTCGACCGTATCGTCGTCGTGACACCGGATTCCGACATCGCCGATCTCGCGAAGCAGTCCGGCGCCGACCCCCTCGTGTTGCGAGATCCCGGGCTGAACCTCTCGCTCGATGCCGCCCGCCAGAAACTCCTCGATGAAGGCGCCAAGGAGCTGCTCGTGGTTCTCGGCGACGTCGCGGGGGCGACACCCGGTGACGTCGGGCAGATGTACAGCGCACTCGATGAGCTCGGCGGAACAGGCGTCGTCCTCGCCGCGGCGAACGACGGCGGCACGTCGGCCTTGCTGCGCGCGCCGGGCGACCTCATCGGCCACCGCTTCGGGCGCGACAGCGCGGACGCGCACCGCGCGCTCGCGCGGGACGCCGGCGTCCCCTTTCGCGAGCTCGTGCTCCCTTCTCTGGCCGTCGACCTCGACCAGCTCCGCGACGTTCCGGGCCTCCTGCGAACGGACGGCGCTCGCCGCACCCGCCAACTTCTCGAGGACCTGGGCCTCGGGGGAGAGCCCAAATCGTGAACAGCGGACCGGCAATTTCCCTGTACCCCTTGTCGGACATCCCGATGATCCAGCCGAAGGACGATCTCGGTGCGCTCTTCGCCACGGCCGCGGAGCGAAGCGGCGTGTCGCTTTCGAACGGTGTGCTCGTCGTCTGTCAGAAAGTGATATCCAAGGCCGAAGGCAGGTTGATCTCGCTCAAGGACGTCACCCCGAGCCCTGAAGCCGTCGAGATTGCGGCGGAGCACGACAAGGATCCGCGACAGGTGGAAGTCGTGTTGCGCGAGAGTCGTCGCATCGTTCGCCGCGGTCGCGGTGTCATCATCAGCGAAACGAAACACGGCTTTGTGTGTGCAAACGCCGGCGTCGATCTCTCGAACGCTCCGGCGGAAGACGTCGCCGTCCTCCTCCCGGAAGATTCGGACGCCTCCGCTCGGGCACTTCGGAGCGCCCTCGAAGAGAAGGGGCACGGCCCGCTCGCGGTGGTCGTAACCGACACCTTCGGACGTCCTTGGCGAGACGGCCTGGTCGACGTCGCCATCGGTTCGTCGGGCATCGCCCCCCTCGACGACTTTCGAGGGCAAGCGGATCTGGCCGGCCGGGAGCTCGTCGTCACCACCGCCGCGACCGTCGACCAGCTGGCGGCGGCGGCCGGCATGCTGATGCGCAAGGACTCGGGGATTCCCGCGGTCGTCGTCCACGGCGTGCCCCTCGTGGGCGACGGCGACGTCTCGCAGCTTCTTCGCGATCCGTCCGAAGATCTTTTTCGCTAGTCAGTCGTCACCGGGTTGCGCAGAACGAACCCGGCGATCGATCGCCTTCCAGAGCGCGTCGAGTCCGTCGCCGGACTGCGCCGACGTGGCGATGCAGGTGTCGGCCGCGACCGAGAGCGAACGCGCGATCGCGGCGACCGCCTTCGCGCGTTGACTGCGCTTCAGCTTGTCGACCTTCGTCGGAACGACCAGCGTCGCGATGTTCCGCTCGTCGAGCCATGAGAGGAGGAGCGCTTCGTCCTCGCCCGGTTCACGGCGCGCGTCCTGGAGGAGTACAGCGAGCGCGATCGGGCGATCGCTGTCGAGGTAGCCCTCGACGAGGGGCTTCCAGCGGTTGCGCTCCTTGCGCGAAACACGGGCGTACCCGTACCCGGGCAAGTCGACGAAAGCGAGCGCGTCGTGCATACGCAGCACGCGGTAAAAATGAACGAGCCGCGTTTTCCCCGGCGTCGAACTGGTGTACGCGAGCTGCCTGCGGCCGACGAGCTTGTTGAGGAGGGATGACTTGCCGACGTTCGATCGACCGAGGAACGCGACTTCCGGCGACTCGGGCTGCGGAAATCCCGAGGGCGCCGCGGCGCTCGCCCATATTTCGGCGCGCTTGATCTTCATCGTCCCCCGAGCACTTGCTCGAGTCGGTTCAACCCTTCTTCGATCGATGTTTCCGAAACGGCGTAGCAGAAGCGCAGGGAACCCTCGGCGTGCTCTCCGAAGTCGATTCCGGGTGTCGCTGCGACACCGGCCTCCTCGAGGAGCCGGAAGGCGAGCCGGTGGGAATCCCCGTCCCAACGCCTCGCGCCCGCCAGCACGTAGAACGCGCCCCCCGGTCGCTCGGGAATCTCGAACCCGACGGTCCGCAAACCGTCCACCATCATGTCGCGGCGGCGCGCGTAGGCCGTGCGCATGGCCTCGAGCGTCGGTCCGCCATAGCGGAGTGCCGCGATGCCAGCGCGCTGCACGAACGCGCTCACCGAGATGAGAAAATTCTGGGACAGTACGTGGAGCCTTCGCCTCGCTTCGGGCGGCGCGATCAGATACCCGAGGCGGAAACCCGTCATCGCGTAGCGTTTCGAGAAACCGTCCAGCACGTACGACTGGTCACCTCGCCCGAGCGCGGTGACACCTTCCCCACCGTCGTACTGGAGCCCGTCGTAGATTTCATCGGAGAGAAGCGGCAAGCCGAGGTCGGCGATCTCGTCGTAGACCGCTTGGGACTGGACCGCACCCGTGGGGTTCGCGGGCGAAGCCAACACGATCGCGGCTGTGCGTGGCGTCACGGCTCGGCGCACCCGGGCGGGGTCGATGGCAAATCCGTCGGCTGGATCACACGGCACGGGCACCGGCCTTCCGCCAAAAAAGCGGATGAAGTTCGGGTAGCAGGGATAGTGGGGCGCCGGGACCAGCACCTCGTCTCCCGGTGATACCAGGAGCGAGAACGCGAGGAGCATCGCCGGGGACGTGCCGGGAGCGACGAAGACGTCTTCGGGGTCCACGGAGCCGGAAGCCCGCAGCGCCTTGTCGGCGGCGATCGCCTCGCGCAACTCGTGCAGGCCTCGACTGTCGGTGTAGCGCGTATCTGCCGCCGCCAGTGCCTGCTGCGCCGCTTCGACGACTGGGGCGGGCGCCGGGAAGTCCGGCTCGCCGACCTCGAAATGGACGATGTCGCGGCCCTCCCGCTCGAGCGCCACAGCGCGTTCGAAGACTTCCATCGCGAGGAAGGCTTCGACGACCTCGGTCCGTGCCGCGAGGGCTCCCTGTGTCACGCGAGGCGGGGTAGCCCCGGCCTCTCGGGGTGTCAAACGAAAAAGAGGCTTCCCGTCGACGAGGGATCGTTTGACGCGGTCGTGAGCGCTGGATAGCCTCGTTTTCCGGGGAGTTTTTGATGTCGACGGGAGTCAAGATCGCAATCGGAGCCGCCCTCGTGGCACTGCTCCTCGGCTGGTTCGGCGCTGCTGAGATCCGCGAAGGCTCGTTCGTCTACTACCAGACCTTGGACGAGTTCACGTCTGCGCAGGCGGTCGGCGAATCGGCTCGAGTCCACGGCTACGTGGCCATGGGCTCGATCGAGCGAGACGTCGACAACAAGCGGGTCGCCTTCCGCGTACAGAACGACCCGCCCCACGGCGGGCACGCGGCAGACGATCCACTGCGCGTGGTGTACGCGAGCCTCGAAACGCCGGATCTCTTCAAAGACGGCGCCGAGGTGGTCGTCGAGGGCGCGCTGCGAGCCGACGGAACGTTCCACGCCAGCAACGTGCTCGCGAAATGTCCGTCGAAGTTCGAAGCTGGCGGTGACGCCCCGCCCGAACGCTCACTATAGACCCGAAGAGGGGACCGCCTCGTGATCACGGAGTTTGGCTTCTACGCCCTGCGTTTGGCGCTGGTCATCGCCGGAGTCGGCGTCGCCGCCGGCTGCTTCGCCGGATTCCGCGCCCGCGAAGACTACGCGCGCGTCTCCGAACGCTGCGTTCTCGTGGTCTTCCTGCTCTGCGCCTTTGCCATGGCGGTGCTGTTCTGGGCCTTCGCGCAGTCGGACTTCCGTTTCGCTTACGTGGCGGCGCAGTCGGCGCGAAGTATGTCCCTGCCCTACCGCTTGGCGGCGCTGTGGGGAGGCCAGGCCGGGTCGCTCCTCCTCTGGCTCTTCGTCCTCGCGGCCTACAGCGCGTTGGCGATCCGCACGTGTGTGAAGAGCCACCGCAACTTGGCGCCTTGGGTCGCGGCCGTTCTCCTCGGAAACGCAGCGTTTTTTCTGGTCCTGCTCAACTTCGTTTCGAATCCCTTCGAGCGCGTTCCCGTGGGCGCCCTGATGTCCGACGGCTCGGGTCTCAACCCGCTCTTACAGCACCCGGTGATGATGATTCACCCCGTAATGCTCTACACCGGCATGGTGGGTTTTGCGGTGCCGTTTTCCTTTGGCGTGGCGGCGCTCATCACCGGCGAACTCGGCACCGCCTGGCTGCGGACCACGCGACGCTGGACCCTCGTCGCATGGGCGTTCCTCTCCATCGGCATTTTGCTCGGTGGCCGCTGGGCCTACGAAGTCCTCGGGTGGGGCGGTTACTGGGCGTGGGATCCGGTGGAGAATGCGTCGTTCATGCCGTGGCTCGCGGGAACGGCGTACCTCCATTCGGTCATGATCCAGGAAAAGCGCGACATGCTGAAGATCTGGAATCTCGCGCTCGTCGGCATGACCTACACACTGTGCTTGTTCGGAACGATGCTGACCCGCAGCGGCCTCGTCCAATCCGTCCACGCCTTCGCGCAGACGAAGATCTTTGGGGTTTTGTTCCTCGGCTACGTCATCGCGAGCGCGGCCCTCTTCGGCTGGTTGCTGTTCCGCCGACGTCGTGAACTTCGCAGCGAGCAACGCCTGGAATCCGTGGTTTCCCGCGAGTCGGGCTTCTTGCTCAACAACTGGGTCTTTATGGGCATTCTGGCCATCGTGTT
Organism: Myxococcota bacterium; assembly: GCA_965223705.1. Lineage (GTDB taxonomy): Bacteria > Myxococcota_A > UBA9160 > UBA9160 > UBA6930 > UBA6930. The sequence continues at coordinate 3,813,431 of OZ245015.1, forward strand.
CTGGGGAACGCTGTTTCCCAAGATCTCCGATTGGCTGACGGCCAAGGAGATCCTCCTCGGTCCCGCATTCTTCAATCGCCTCGTGACGCCCTTGGCCCTCTTCCTGTTGTTCCTGACGGGCGTCGGTCCGCTCATCGCGTGGCGCCGCGCGTCGGCGGCCAACCTGCGCCGACAATTTCTGTGGCCGGCCTCGGTCGCCGCGGGAACGGCTGTAACGCTCTACGTCGTCTTCGGCGATCGGATCGGGTTTTACCCGCACGTCACCTGGAGTTTGTGCGCGTTCGTCACCACGACGATCGCTCAGGAATACTGGCGAGCGATCGCCGTTCGCCGACGTGCCGGTGACGGCGTGCTCTCGGCATTGGCGACGCTCCTCCGGAAAAATCAACGGCGCTACGGCGGCTACATCGTCCATCTGGGCGTGGTGTTTATTCTGCTGGGAATCGCGGGCGCGGGTTTCAACGAAGAGCGACTCGAAAACGTACAACCCGGAGGGGCGGTCACCATCGGCGACTACGAACTCCAGTACATGACGGCGCAGGCTCTACCGCAACGACACTACGGCGGCGCCGTCGCGCGACTGGCCTTGCGCGAGGGCGGCGAACCGCGCGTCGTGATGACCCCGGAAAAGCGGATGTACTGGCTCGAGCAACAACCGGCTTCGATCCCGTCCGTCTACTCGACGCTCCGCGAAGACCTGTACGTGATTCTCACGGGCATCGAACACGACGGGTCGGCGACGCTCAAGATCTACCGCAATCCCCTGGTCAACTGGATCTGGCTCGGGGGCCTGACCTTCGTGCTCGGCACGTTTGCCATTCTGTGGCCGCACGGAACGCGCGACGGACGTTCCGTCGTTTCGTGATTCGCGCAACGATCGTCGCAGCGAAGTTGCGGTGGGCCTTCGTCGGCGTTCTTCTGACGACCGCCGCATTCGCCCAGAACGGTCCTCCAGATGTTCCGGCAGGCGACGCCCGGATCACCGGCCGCGTCGTGCATCGAGCCGAACCGGAACGTGGAATCGCGGGCGTCGAGGTCGCGCTCTACGCCCTGACCGAAGAAGGATTGCCCGGTTTGCGGGTGGCGACCAGCGATCCCGATGGATCATTCCAATTCGACGCCATCTCATCGTCCGCCCGCATCGCGTATTTCGTCGGTGCGCGCGTCGGCGGTGTCCCGTTCCCCGGAGCGCGGGTGACGTTCGGAGCCGGCGAGGCGGAAGCGCGCGTAACCGTGCCGATCTCACCGATCCGCTCCGAGGCTTCGACCGTCATCGTTCCGACGGTCAACGTGCGCCTCGATTGGCGAGGGCAGGAGCTCCTGGTCAGTCAAGTCGTGTCGCTGCGGCACGGCTACGACGAGACCCTTTTCGTCGCTCCGGACCAGAGAGAAGGCCGCGAGCCCTTTGTGTCGATCCCACTGCCCGAGGGCGAGGCGCAGGTCGAGTTCCCGTTCGGCGTTGCGCCGGAAGGCATCGTGCAGGGCGAAGAGGCACTGGCGTTCTTCGGTCCGATTCACCCGGGCGACGATCAGGAACTCCGGTTCGGCTACACCCTTCGACCGCGCGACGAGCGCGTCTCGCTCTCGTTGCCGATTCCGGCGGACGCGGGCCGCGTCGAGCTCCTCGTCCCGGCGAGTGGCCCCGCAGTGGACACGTCGCTTCGGGAAGACGGCTCGGCCGAGGTGGGAGAACGGAGCTACCGCAGGTTCTCGGCGAACGCCGTCGATCTCGGTCCGGAAGCGCGCGTCGTCGCTCATTTCGGGCTCCCCAAGGCGAGCCACGACGCGTCGCGACTTCGGTTGTCTTCGGCGCAGTGGGTGATCGACGTCGACGTCGCGCGCCTCGCCCTGCGGGAGGAATACGCGATCGAGGTGGACGGCACCGAGCCCGTCGTCGCGGAATCCGACGAGCCCCTGGTTCGCCTCGCGCTTCCAGACGACGCCGAAGCGCTGCGTTTCGGGAGTGACACGTCGGGGGTCGAGCTGACGCCACATCCCGACGGTGGCCTCGGGGTGTTGGGGCCACTGCCTCCGGGTCAGACGACCCTGTCGCTGCGCTACACGGTGCCCGTTGCGGCCGCGGAGACCGTGTTGTCGCGAAATGTCGCGTCCCACGTCGGACTCCTCGCAGTCTACGTCACGGACGACGGCCGGACGCGTGCAACCTCCGAACGGCTCCATCGGCGCAGGCCCGTTCGATCCTCCGATCGCAACTACATCCATCTCGAGGGCTTCGAAATCGAGGAGGATGAGCGCGTAGCGGTGTCGATTGCCGCGCTCGCCCCGCGCTTGTCGTTGCCGCGCCCGGCGTTCCTGGCCGGCCTCGGCGTCGCGACCCTGGCGATCGGGTGGCTTGTCAGCGCACCGCTTCTCCGGCGAGAGGGCTCGCTCACACCGGATGTCGAGTCCGCGGCAGAGCGAGAGCGGCTCTCCCTGCTCGCCTCGTTGCGCGATCTCGAACACGACTTCGAGACCGGAAAGATCTCGGCGGCCGATCACGAGCGACTCCGCAGTGTGCTGCGCCGCCGTGCGCTCGCCGCGAGAGCTGCGGGCGAGGCGGAGGAAGCGGAGGGAGTGGACAACGCGGAACCGAGCTGCCCGTCGTGCGATGCCATTCCGTCGCCGTCCGCGCGCTACTGCGAGCAGTGTGGAACGTCTCTTTCGTGAGCGACGCACTCCCGGGCGGGCCGGCTCTTTGGTGAGCGACATCCTGCTCGAGGTCCGAGGGATTGCCAAGCGCTTCGGTGGCGAACACGCGTTGCGACCGCTCGACCTGACGCTCCGCACTGGTGATCGCGTGGCCGTCCTCGGACCGAACGGCGCCGGCAAGTCGACACTCCTGCGGCTTCTTTCCGGACTCGCGCGCGCTTCGGCGGGATCGATTGAGCTGCCGGGAGTCGCCCGTGCGCGGCGCGGCCCCGCGCTGCGCCGCCGCGTCGGCTACGTGGGTCACGCGAGCTTGCTCTATCCGGCGCTCACGGTGACGGAAAACCTCGTGTTCACCGGGCGCTTGTACGGCGTCGACCAACCCGCGGAGCGCGCGGCCCACCTGGTTCGTGAGCTCAAGCTCGAGGACTTCGCCGAGCGGCGGGTGCGGCATCTCTCGAGAGGGGTCGCACAGCGTGTCGCAGTCGCGCGCGCGCTGATGCACGAACCGGAGCTCCTGCTCCTCGACGAACCGTTCTCGGGGCTCGATCCCGAGGCGGCGCCGGCTCTCGAAGCCCGGATCGAGAGTCTGATGGCGCAGGGCGCCGGGGGGCGCGCGCTGGTCTTCGTCACCCATGATCTCGCCAGCGCCGCGCGCCTCTGCGACCGCGCGCTCATCTTGCGGGGCGGCCTTCACCGGGAGTGCCGCGTTTCCCGCGACGAGGGTGCCATGGGCCGGCTCTACGCGGAGAGCCAGGACGCGCTCGCGATGGAAGCGTCATGAACACCCTGTTCACGATTCTCTGGAAGGATCTTGTCATCGAATGGCGCACCCGGGAACGGGTCGTCGCCATGGCTGTTTTCGCCGTACTCGTCGCGGTGATCTTCCACTTCGCCGCGCCCGCGGGTGACGACGCTGCGAGCCGCGCGCACCTGCCGGGCCTCCTGTGGGTCGCCACGTTGTTCGCTGCGATCCTCGGGCTCAACCGGTCCTTTGCCTTGGAACTCGAGAACGACGCGTGGTCCGCCTTGGCCCTCGCGCCCGCCGACCGGGGCTTTCTATTTCTCGGGAAGGCCCTGGCCAACACGCTCCTCGTCGGCGCCGTGGTCGCCCTCGAGACCGCCGTGTTTGCGCTGATGTTCGACTTGCCGTTTGCCGGAAACATCGGAAGCTACGCGGCGGTCGCCGGGCTCGGCACCTTTGGGATCTGCTGCTTGGGCTCGCTGTTCTCGGCCATGGCCGTACGCACGGCCTACCGGGAGGTGCTCCTCCCACTCCTCCTTCTGCCGCTCCTCGTGCCGGTCCTCATCGGGGCCACACGCTCGACCCAAGCGCTACTCGCCGGCGGGCCGGTTCCCGAGGATGCACTCCGGTTGCTGTTGGTGAGCGACGGCCTCTACCTCATCGTATCTTTCTTGAGCTTCGAGTTCGTTCTCGACGAATGACCCAGCATGAGCCAAGGGGGAGTCGTGGCCTCACTTCCGGATGACGAAGCGCGCTTCGAGCGATGTTTCGAACAGATCGCGCGTATCTCGGGCTGGGTCCTGCTCGGAATCCTGCCGGTCTACTTCTTCACCGTCGTGCAGGCGCCGATGGACCGCGTCCAAGGCATCGTCCAGAAAATTCTCTACGTCCATCCGCCCTGCGCGTTTGCCGCCTACGCCGGGTTTGCGCTCACCGCGGTCTACGGGGCGCTCTTTCTCGCGAGAGATCGCGCTGCGTACGATCGCGCCGCGGCCGCAGCCGCCGAAGTCGGGGTGCTGTTCTGCGCGCTGATGATCGTTACCGGGCCTATCTGGGGCAAAGCGACCTGGGGGCGCTGGTGGTCCTGGGACCTCCGATTGACCCTGACGTTGCTCCTGTTCCTGATCTATCTGGCGTACCTCCTGCTCCGAAGCTTCACGGAGGGCAATGAGCGGGCCGCGCGATTCTCAGCGGTCTACGGGATCGCCGGACTCCTCGTCATCCCCCTCAACTACTTCGCCATCGACCTGGCCGGCGGCCGCTCGATGCACCCCGAGAACCTCGAGCGGGGAAGCCTCGGCGAGGGGATGGGACTTCCCTTCCTTTTGGGGGTTATTTCCGCCCTGATCGCTTTCGTTTACCTATGGGCGTTGCGGGTTCGGGTCGCGGGGCTATCCCAACAGACCGCCGCCTCGCCCAGAGAGGTCCCCTCGTGAGCTACGTGATCGCCGCCTACGGATTGGTCATCGCCGGTCTGGCGTCGTACGCCGGCTGGCTGCAGAAGCGGCGCAGGGAGCTCGAAGACGCGGCGCAGCGAGATCGTGGTTGACAAGCAGAAGAGCGGACGCCTATAACGAGGGTGGCTTCTAAGTCATAGTGTTTGCTCAAGAATTGTTCCCCCCTCCCCTTGGAGGGCCGTCGCGCCAAACGCCGGAGGCCCCAGCTTGAGAAGTCCGAATCACGCTGCTTCCCGCTCGTTCAGAGCACCGCTCCGCATCGCGCGCGCATGCTTCCGTCTAACAGAAGCACAACACCGGCAAGAGACGATCACTTCCCCCTTCGGCCCGGGTGAAAAGTGCTGCCGAGTAAACACTCCGCGTAACCTTTCCGGGCCCGGGAGGCACATCTAAGCGATGGCCAGTATGAAACGCGGCGTTGGGTATTGCGAAAACACCGACTGTGAAGATTACGCTAAGGGCGTCTTTCTTCTGAACCACGGGGACACCTTCTACTGCCCCCGTTGTCGACAGCTCGGGAAGGTCGAAAAGGAACGCGGTTTCTACACCGGAAGTTCCGACATCTTCAAAGAGGTCCGGGTCGAGTACAACTTCGATCCGATCAACGGCGTCTACCGCGAGATTGCGATCGTGCGCGACGAGAGCCTCTGGGGCCGCAACAACGTCTACACGCTGCAGTCGCCGCTCATCAAAACCGAAAAACGGGCGCTGAAGGTCGCCGAGGCGATCCTCGCGAACCTGAACCGGTACCGCGGGTTGTTGAACGGCGATGAGATCCCGCGGACGACGGAAATCATCCTGTCGTTCGATGATCCGTTCGATGAGTTCCAGCGAAAAGTCCGACAGCTCGGACGCGAACTCGAACAGAGCGGGCTGCGGGAAATGAGCCGCTAGCCCTCAAAGCCCCCGAAGCCGATTCGTGAGATCGATGCGCGCTCCGGCGAGGATCGCGCCAAGGCCTTGGTGCTCGCGACGCTCGACCTCCACGGCGCCGCGCAACGCATCGTCGAGTGGACCAGCGAACCAGGGAAACATCGTGTCCGGGAGCTCCGACACGCCGAACCAAGAGAGTCGCGGTGTCTCGGCGCTCGGTGTCAGCTCTCCACCCGAACACTCACATCGAAAGACCCACGCCGTGTGCGGGAGAAAACCGGTGCGGTGATAGCGCCCGACGAGTTCGGTGACGCGCACCTGCAAGCCCGTCTCTTCCAGGATCTCGCGGCGAACGCCTTCTTCGGGCGATTCCGCTTCGTTGACGTTGCCGCCGGGCAATTCCCAGCCGCGCAGGTTTGATCGCATCGAGAGGAGCACGCGGTCGCCATCGCGGATGACGCCTTGGGCGACGCGCGACGGACCGCTCAATCGGTGACCGAAGAAACCCTCCCAAGCGTTGTAGGCGTAGTGCGGAACGACCTGGAGCAAGCGCCCGAGTCGTACGAGCACGACCGGTCAGCCGACGATCTTGTTCAGCGGGTACTCGACGATGCCTGTGGCCCCGGCCTCGACCAGTTCCGGAAGCAGCTCGCGCACGACGGCTTCCGACACGATCGTATTGATAGCCGCCCAGTCGGTGTCGACGAGGTTCGACACGGTGGGAGCCGAGAGCGCAGGCAGGAGCTTGAGGACGCGATCGAGCCGCTCTCGAGGCACGTTCATCATGAGACCGACGCGGTCCGCGGCGGCGATCGCCCCGCGGATCAGCAGCAGGAGGCGATCCATCTTGGCGCGCTTCCACGGATCGGCCGAGGAGTCCCGGTTCGCGATGAAGCGCGGCGTGCTCTCGAGCACCGTGTCGAGGACGCGCAGCTGGTTCGCGCGGATACTCGAACCGGTTTCCGAAACATCGACGATCGCGTCCGCCAAGACCGGCGGCTTCACCTCGGTGGCGCCGAAGGAGAATTCGACCTCGGCGCGGATGCCCCTCTCTTCGAGATACGCCTTGGTGAGGCCCACTGCCTCGGTGGCGATTCGCTTGCCCTCGAGATCTTTCGGGTCTTGAAACGGCGAGGAATCCTTCACCGCGAGGAGCCAGCGTACCGTTCGGTAGTTCGACCACGGCGCTTTCAAGTCCGCGAGCTCTTCGACATCGGCCCCGGTCTCGCGAACCCAATCGACTCCGGTGATGCCCGCGTCGAGCACGCCCTGATCGACGTACCGGGCCATTTCCTGCGCACGGATCAGAACGCACTCGATCTCGTCATCATCGATTCGGGGATAGTAGGAACGCGAGGGGAATTCGATCTGATAGCCGGCGCGTTCAAACAACCGCGCCGTCGTGTCCTGCAGACTGCCCTTCGGAAGACCGAGTCGCAGCGGCCCATCGCTCATTTCTTGTACACCTCGGCGGGATCGAACACTTGAACACCGACATCTCGGAATCCCGTCGCCTCGAGTTTGTTGAAAAAGCAACTGCGTTTGCCGGTGTGGCAGGCGGCATCGCCGCGCTGCTCCACACGCAACAGCACGGCGTCCCCGTCGCAGTCGACGTAGATCCCTTTGACCACCTGCACGTTGCCGCTCTCTTCACCTTTGTGCCAAAAGCGTTTCCGCGACGTGCTCCAGTAGACGACCTCGCCGCATTCGATCGTTTTTCGCAGCGATTCTTCGTTCATGTAGGCCACCATGAGGATCTCTCCGGTGGCGTCGTCCTGTGCGATAGCGGTGATCAGGCCGTCTCGTTTCGCGAAATCGAGCACGCCCGAGGTCAGTGCGCCTGCTTCTAGAGAGGGTTTCAAGTCCATTGGGGCGGCGAATCTACAGGGCGCCGAGGGAGGCTGCCAGCCGCTCGAGCAAACCCGGAAGATCCTCGAAGCGCGGGCCTCGCGCGTACAGGCGCTCTTTCGGCTTGTCCCCACTCGTGCGGACCAAGACCTCCCTTCGAACGAGAAGTTCAAGCGCGTTGCGGAATCCGACGCTCGTCCACGCCTCCCGTCGTTGTACTTCGCCGAGCAGAGCGGCTCTTTGGAAACCGAGCTCCGCGGTCTTTTCGAGATCATTCTCCGACGTGCCGTCCTCAGCCATCGAAACGGCCTGCAAGGACACGTGGTACGACTCGATCAAGCTCCGGGTCTGCTCTGCGAGGAAGCGGAAATACGGTCGGCCTTTCTCGGTCGGGTACAACCGTTCGTCGACGACTTCGAGTGCACCGATTCGCTCGAAGTAGTCGAGGAAGGCATCGACGTGGAGCGCCATGACCATTCCGGTCGGTGCGAACAGCTCGCTGTAGAAGAACTCGAGCCAGAACTGGAGGTCGTCGCGAAGCTCAGCGCGCGAGACTCCCGAGAGGATTCTCCGCGCGGCGAAGCTCGGTGTGGCGAGAAAATGCGCGATGACGTTTCGATAGACGTCGAGAGCGCGACGTTTTCCCTCCTCGAAGTAAACGATCTCGCCGCGCGGATCTTCTTCGACTTTCACGAGATCGGCGCGAACGAGAAAGTCGATCGACTCTTTGAACTCGGTTTCGATTGCGGCGAGGGACGACGTCATCGGCACGTCCTGCAACCGCAAGAGATCGGCGATCTCGCGCATCCGCACCACCAATTCCGTCCGGAACAGGCCTCGGGGGCTGCCGCCGAGCAAGGCGGAAGCGGCAACCGCGGTGCCCGTCGCCACCATCGACCAATTGATTCGTTCGACGATCTCGTTGCCGAGTTCTTCGATCGCGGAACGCCTCGCCTCTTCAGTTCCCGCCGCCCTGAAAGCGCCCCCTCGTCGCGCGAGAAAATCGGCGACGGAGATGGGCTCGCCGAAGCGAACGTGCGCCGAGCCGAAGCGATTGCGCAGGAAGCGACGCGCGCGGACAAGACCGGTGACGCTCTCCTCGCTCTTCTCGCCGCCCTCGAGCTCCTCGATCATGCTGCTCTCTTCTACCAGGCGCTCGTAGCTGATCCCGATGGGCACGAAGAACATGTCGCGGCGGCCGGCGTCGACGAACGCCTCGAGAATCCAGGAAAGAATGCCGAGGCGGGGCGCCAGGCTTTTCCCCGTGCGCGATCGACCTCCCTCGATGAAAAATTCCTGTGTGTACCCCTCGCGAACCAAGTGAGCGAGGTAGGCGCGGAACACCGCTTTGTACAAGTCGTCGCCAAAATCTTTGCGGAGGAAAAACGCGCCAAGGCGTCGGAACAGGAACCCGAATGGACCGAACGCCATGTTCTCCCGGGCGGCGACGTGAGGCGGAACGAGATAGTTCCGGTAGAACAGCCACGACAGAATCAGGAAGTCGAAATACGAGCGGTGGCTCGGGACCAGGATCACCGGGTGCTCTCGCGCGTACTGCGCGACTCGTTCGAGCCCGGTCGCGTCGATCGAGGCGAACAACCGACGGAAGATCCAGCCGGTCAACGTGTTCGCGAACGCCATGAGACTCGGGTTCAAGTTCGCCGCGATTTCCCGAACGATCTTCTCCGCCTCGTTTCGATTCGACGCGAGGCTTCCCCCCTGGCTCTCCATGCGTTCGCTGATCGCTTGCCGCACGCCCGGATCGCGAAGCACGATGCGCTGCACGCGATGGACTGGCCGGAGTCTGGGCCCTTCGACGACGCGCTCTTCGGCGGCGAAGAACTGCATCGTCCGGCGCCGCAGAGACCGGACGGCGGTGCGGGTCGACGTCGCTCCGAGCCCGGCTCGAAAGTCCCGAATCGAGATCGCGTCACCGAGCTTGATCGCGAGATCGCGGTACGCGATGAGAAAGGACGAGATCTTCGCGAGATCAGACGGCCTCGAAACGCTGCTGTAGGGCAAGTTCACAAAGCGACGCGTCGGCAGAGGACCTTTGCGCCAAAACAGTGCGATCGGGACGACGTGCACTTCGTGCTCGGCCGTCTCTGCCGCGCGCAGGACTTCGGCCATCAAGTCGAGACGGCGTTGGCCGCGCTCGACTTCTTCGCGCCGGCTCCTCAGTCGATCGCGAAGGCGCGCCGTTCGGAGAAACAGGAACAGGCTCTGCCCCTCGCCGACGATCCCAGAGACGCGGGCGCGCACCGCTTCGGGCGAGCGATCGCCCCCGCGGAACCAGCAGCGAAGCGCGTCAAAGAACCGGCGGTAGTAGAAGAAGCGGATGCCGTTCGCGTACTGCGACAGTCGCAGCCCTTCGCGGCGAAACAGGAAGTTGAACAGGAAGTAGTCGAGCCGGCTCGCGTAGCGCATGACGTAGACGATCGAACCCGCCGCCTCGAGCCCATGCAGGCGCTCGAGATCCGCGTCGGGAAGCCGGAAATGTCGGAAGTAGCGCCTCGCAAAAGCCCTGAGCGGCCAGTTGAAGCGCTCGGTCATCGCCGAGAGCGGATCTCTCACAGCGTGTCGCTCTTTGCCCAGAGCGGATCCTTCATGCGACGTGAAGGTCGCACGAGGCGCCCGGAGGAGCAATCAACTACGCGAAGAGAATGGTTCGAAAGCGTGCGAACCTCGCGAACCCCAACCCCTCGTACAGGCGCTGCGCCGGGAGATTGCCCTCGACCACCGCGAGCTGCACGTGGGAGGCGCCGGCCTCAAACGCCATTCGACACAGTTGCGAAACGCCCGCCGCAGCGAGCCCGTGCCGTCGCTTGTCGAGCGGCGTGTACACACCCTGGAGCAGCCAACCCGATGGGTTCTTGATGTCCGCGTAGCCGACGAAACCGAGGACGCCGTTGTGCTCGAGGACCTGCGCGCGCGGAAGCCGCGCCGCGACCCAGGATCGAAACGCCGCAGGGTCACCGCGAAACGGATCGGGACGATCTTCTTCGCGGAGGCTCTGCCGCGCCGCGTCGACGAGCTCCGGGAGGTCGCTCCTCTCTGCCGCTCGCCCCCTGGCACCTTCGGGCAGCGGTGCCTCCTTCAGGGTGTCGGGACGAACGGCGTACCCCCACTCGATGCGGTCGAGGGCTTTGCGCCGGCCGGAAGCGCGAATCCCCGACCACAGCGGGTCCGCCTGCGTCACCGGAGCCTTGATCAGACCCGAGGTCGTCGAGGCGAAGTACGGGAGAAACGCGCTGACCCAATCGGGAGCCGCGTCGACTTCGAGTGCCATCAGGGGCTGAAGCGTCGCGACGCAACCGATGCCCGACGGAGATTCGCCTACGAGCACCTGCGCTTCGGGCTCGCCGGGTTGCGGCGGGCGTCCGATGCGCTCGGCCGCATCGATGAGCAGCAGATTGTCTCGCGAGCGGCGCCTCAAGCGATCGAGGATGGCTTCACGATCGGAAGGTTTGGCCCTCCGAATCACGGGGTCGAACGACACCTAATCGATCAGCGCGAGGATCGCCCCTTCCTCGATGCTGTCGCCTTCGTTGACGCGAAATTCAGCCACGCGCCCATCGCACGGCGCTTCGACGGGGATTTCCATCTTCATCGACTCGAGGATGATCAGAATGTCTCCCTCGGAGACGCTGTCGCCCACGGCCTTCTCGATCTTCCACACATTGCCCGTGATCTGGGCCTCCACCTCCGTCGCCATTCCGCACCTCCTCGTTAGGTCGCGCGCCTAGCATAACCCGCGGCCGAGCCTTGGCCGGGACGAGGTGGCCGCTACCTTCGAGGGTCCGGAGTTTTCATGCTCGAGACCCTGACCACGGGCTTCAAGAATGCCCGCGAGCGCCTGGCCGGCGCCCGCCAGCTCACCGACGAGAACGTCGGGGAAGCGCTTCGCGACGTGCGCATGTCACTTCTCGAGGCCGACGTCGATTTCGAGGTCGTGAAGAGCTTCTTGGCGCGGGTCAAGGAGCGGAGCCTCGGCGAGAAGGTGAAGACCCGGGTCAAGGACGCCGCCGGCCGGGTCCATCGGGTCACGCCGGGTCAGCACTTCGTCTCGATCTGCGAGCAAGAGCTCGCCGAGCTGATGGGCCCCGTCGATCCGGAGCTCTCCCCGAAAGACGGCGTGGCGTCGATTATGCTGGCAGGCCTGCAGGGTGTGGGTAAAACCACAGTCGCCGCCAAGCTCGCGAAGCACCTCAGCGATCAGGGAAAGAAGACTCTCCTCGTCGCAGCGGATACCTACCGACCGGCGGCTGTCGACCAGCTCATCACCTTGGGCGGGCGAATCCACATCCCGGTCCACACGGGCGCGCCCGGCGATGCGCCGCCCGCGATTTGCGCCGCAGCTCGGGAGCGGGTTCGACGCGAGGGATTCACCGCCGTCATCTACGACACGGCCGGGCGGCTCGCCGTCGATGAGTCCCTGATGGCCGAACTCGCGGAAATCCATCGGGAAACGGCGCCGGCCCACACGCTGTTGGTGTGTGACGCCCTGATGGGCCGTGACGCGGTCAACGTCGCCAAGGCGTTCCACGAGCAGCTGCCGCTCGACGGTCTCATCCTGACCAAGCTCGACGGTGACGCACGCGGCGGGGCGGCGCTGGCGATCAAGGCCGTCACCGGTGTGCCCATCAAGTTCCTGGGCACCGGTGAAGCCCTCGATCGTCTCGAGAGCTTTCGCCCCGAAGGGCTTGCGTCGCGCATCCTCGGCATGGGGGATGTCGTCGGGCTCGTCCAGGATTTCGAAGCCGTCGTCGACGCCGATCAGGCGGAGAAAGACGCGGAGAAGCTCCTGTCGGGGCGCTTCGGAATGGACGACCTGCTCTCCCAGCTCCGCGTCATCCAAAAAATGGGGCCGCTGCGAGACGTCCTCGGGAAGTTGCCCATGTTTGGCGACATGGCCGAAAAGGTCGACCCCCAGGAGCTCGTCCGGGTCGAGTCCATGATCCAATCGATGACACCGCGAGAGCGCAAGCTCCCGGAGGAAATCGACGCGAGCCGAGCCCGGCGCATCGCCCGCGGCAGCGGGCGGAGCGAGAAGGACGTCAACGGACTGATCGAACGGTTCGGGCAGATGCGCGATCTGATGGGACAACTGGGTTCCGGTAAGGGACCCTTCGGAAAGATGGGACTCGGCGGTTTGGCGGGCGCCGGGGCCGGCGGGATGGGCGATCCCAGTATGCTCGGTGGCTTCGGGGGCGCAGCTGCACCCCGGGTCGACAACAAGCGCCGGCAAGCACAGAAACGGAAGCGGAAGCAAGCGCGCAAGGACCGGAAAAAGCGCCGGAAGCGCTAGCCAGGCTGCATCAGGTCGGACGGCTGGCGGCCGATACAAAGCCGAAGATGGACGCGACGCGACTCATGCACGACCCGACCCGAATCGGGCCCAGGCTCCTCTTGGTTCTCGCCCTGGCCCTCCTTTTCCCAGGCGCTGCGCCGGCCGGCGCGGACGAGCGCTTTCCGAAACCGGAAAGCGTCGCGAAACGCGTCGAGTTCTGGAAACGCGTCTACTCCGAAGCCGAAACGAATTCCGGCTATCTCCACGACGCGAAAGATCTCAGCATCGTGTACGAGAAAATTCACGTCGGCAAGGTTTCGCCGCGTGTCCGCGAGCGCAAAGTCAAGCCCGCACGCTCGCGTTACAAGAAGATCCTCACGAAGCTCGGGAAGGGCGTGCGAACCGGCCTTTCGAAAGAAGAACAGCGCGTATTGGATTTGTTTCCGCCGGGTACGTCCAACGCGACGTTCCGTGCTTCCGCGCAGCGCGTTCGCTTTCAGCTCGGTCAAGCGGACCGGTTCCGCGAAGGCCTGGTGCGTATGGGACGGTGGGAACCGTACATTCGCGATGTCCTTCGCGAACACAACTTGCCCGAGGAGTTGATCGCGATTCCCCACGTGGAATCGTCGTACAACCCGAACGCATTGTCCCACGCCGGCGCGTCGGGGATCTGGCAGTTCACGCGCAGTACCGGCCGACAGTTCATGCGCGTGAACCACTACATCGACGAACGCCGCGATCCGTTTCTCGCGACCGTCGCCGCCGCGCGCCTGTTGAAACGCAACTACGAGATCACGAAGAGCTGGCCGCTCGCGATCACTGCTTACAACCACGGAGCGGCGGGCATGCGCCGCGCCGCGAAACGCTTGGGCACCCGGAACATCGGAACGATCACCGAGAAGTACACGAGTCGAACGTTCGGCTTCGCTTCGCGCAACTTCTACGCGTCCTTCCTCGCGGCGCTCGAAATCGAGAAGAATCCCGAACGTTATTTTCCGTCGGTTTCGGGCTCCTCGGCGGAGCCCCGGCAAGTGGTCGCGCTCGACGCCTACTACCAGGTGTCTTCGCTCTCCCAGGCGTTGGGAACACCGGTCGACGTCCTGAAGCAACTGAACCCCGCGCTGCTGAAGCCGATTTGGTCGGGGCAGAAGCACGTGCCGAAGGGGTACCTCCTGCGCGTGCCCACATCGATCGATCCCGCCCCGAAGATCGCCGCGCTGCCGAGCTCGGTGCGCTACGCGAAGCAAGTTCGCGATCGCTACTACCGCGTGCGTCGGGGCGACACGCTCTCCACCATCGCGCGTCGCTTCGGCGTGTCCCAGCGGTCGCTGGTTCGCGCGAACTCGCTGCGCAGCAAGCACCGCATCCGCGTGGGGCAGCGGCTGGAAATTCCGGGGCGTGCGGGAGCTCCCGTCGATGTCCCGGTGCTCGCGAAGGCACCCGGTGCGAAGCTCGCTCAGGTCGGTCCGACGACCTATCGCGTGCGTCGAGGTGACAACCTGGCGATCATCGCGAAACGCCACGGAGTCACGATCGGCGCGATCCAGCGCGAGAACAAGCTCCGCAATCGAAACCGCATTCACGCCGGACAGGTGCTGCGCATTCCCGGTCACACCGCCGCGCCCCGGCCGCAACCGGCGCCGGCGGAACGGCCGGACGTGTACGTCGTCCGCCGCGGCGACAGCTTGCACCACATCGCGCGCCGCTTCGGCGTGACGATTGCGGAGCTCGTCGAATGGAACGGCATCGGGCGCCGCCGCATCATTCATCCGGGACAACGCTTGAAGCTGCGGCCCGAGGGCAAGTCAGGGAGCGTCGCGACGGCGGCCGAAGCGACGGCGCAGACGTCCCAACCGGCGGAAACCACCGCTCGAAACGAGGCGGCGACGGCCGAACCGGACGGGGCGGAGGAAGCCACCTCGGAGGAGCTCACACTCCCTGCGGACCCGTCGATGCCGACCCTCGATACGTCGACGGGCCGCTCCGGAGCGTCGACTCCAACCCTGTCCGGCGAGCCGGTCACGCCGGCGCCGCGGCCGTCCTGGGGGCAACCCCCGGACTCGGCGCCGACAGCGTTGGGGCAACCCCCGGACTCGGCGCCGACAGCGTTGGGGCAACCCCCGGACTCGGCGCCGAACGCTGCGACGCGGACGCCCACCGAGCCGCTCCTCGTTGATTCGCCCGAAGCGGTCGACCACGCGTTCGAAGCCGCGTTTCCAGCTTCCCCGGACCCAGCGCTTTCGGGCGACGCCCCGGCGACGACCCCCCTCCTCTCAATCACCGAGAGCGGGACGCTGCCGCGCGACCGCGGTCGCTACCGCGTTCTCGATGGGCACGTGCGCGTGCAACCCGAGGAGACCCTCGGGCATTACGCGGACTGGCTCGGGGTCTCCGCGACCCGACTGCGCCGCTTGAACGGGATGCCTCCCGGTCGCACGCTGCAGCTCGGACAAAGCGTGCGCCTCGATCTCTCGAGAGTCGACGCGAACGCCTTCGAAGCGCGGCGCCTCGCCCACCACCGGGCGCTGCAAGAAGCTTTCTTCTCGGCGTTCACGGTTTCGGGAACCGAGGTCCGGGTGCTGAAAAAGGGCGAAACCCTGTGGCAGATCTCGCGTCAGGGCGGCGGTATTCCCGTCTGGCTCCTGCAGGCGCACAACCCGCAAGTCGACCTCGGGTCGCTTCGCGCGGGTGAGCGGCTCCACATCCCGCGCGTGGCTCCCGCGGGCTCCTAGGCGCCCCCTCAAATAACCTGAAAGATCGTTTCGTCGGGCAGACGGATCGCCGTGAGCGGCCCTCCGTAGACGGCTCCGGTGTCGATTCCGAGGCTCCACGGCTCGTTCCAGCGAACCGCGAAATCGGCTCGAGGCGTGTGTCCGTACACGACGGTGACACCCAAGGTGTGAGTCAGCTCCGTCGTACTCCGATTCCACAGGAGGTCTTCGGGTCGCGCTTTGCGCATCGCGAACAGCAGGTCGCCCGATTCGAGCTCGCGTCGACCCAGGCCCGCGTGGACGAACAAGTAGTCCCCGTCTTGATGGTGTAGGACCAGACTCTCAAAAAAGCGGCGGTGATCATCGGGGAGCTCGAACGCCTGATCTTCGCGCTTGCAATCGAAGAAGCCGTAGCTCGCGAGGGTTCGATCCCCGCCGTTCATCAAGAACGCGTCGCCTCCGAAATACGCTTCGTTCTTCCAGCCGAGGAAGTCGAGAAACATCGATTCGTGGTTGCCGAGTAGGAACACGCACGGGTAGCAATCGGCGAGAGCGACGAGGCGGGACACCACCCCGCATGAGTCGGGGCCGCGGTCGACATAGTCGCCGAGGAAGACCAGACGGTCTCCCGGCCCGAGCGGGAGCTTGTCGAGCAGCGCGTCGAGTTTGTCGAGCTCGCCGTGAATATCACCGATGGCGTAGAGCATCTCCAGAACGGTTTTTCGTCTGGTGGAAAGCACTACTTGACCGTCTCGAGCCCTCGCTGCGAAGGGCGAGCTGACCGCACGCGGCGCCGATCTCAGATCCCCGGCTTCGCCGCAGCGTTATGGGGATTCCACCCCGCGACACCACGCCCATGAACGCATCGACGGTCGCTTCGTCGGGTGCTCGATAGGGCGAGCCCGGATGGGGGTTTACGGGAATGAGGTTCAACTTGGAAGGAACGCGCCGGAGCCAGGGCAGGAGCCGCCTGGCATCTTCGGGGGCGTCGTTCACCCCGGCGAGCAGCGTGTACTCGAAGAACACGGGATGTCGGCGCGACAGCCGCGGCAGTGCCTCGAGCGCCTCAAAGAGCGTCTCCAGCGGAAAACGCCGGTTCAGCGGGACCAGGTCGTCGCGCACCGCGTCGGTCGCAGCGTGGAGGGAAACGGCGAGGTTGATCGGTACGCGCTCGACCAGTTCGCGGATCCGCGGAACGAGACCTGCCGTCGACACCGTGACGCGCCGAGGCGCGAGACCGACGCCCTTGGGGTCGATCAACGTACCGACGGCCCGAACCACCGCCGGCAGGTTCAGAAGCGGCTCGCCCATCCCCATGAAAACGACGTTGGTAATGGGTCGCCGCTCCGGTGCGAACCGCCGCATGACGCAAAACTGATCGACGATCTCTGCCGCTTTCAGGTTGCGCCGGAACCCGAGCTCGCCCGTCGCGCAGAACGAGCACGCGAGCGCGCAACCGACCTGACTTGAAACGCAAAGCGTGAGGCGTTCGTCTTCGGGGATGAGCACCGACTCGATCCGTTGCCCGTCGTCGGCGGTGAGGATCGCTTTCACCGTTCCGTCGTGCGCGCGGTCGACGCGCTCGACGTCGAGAGCCGCCATCCGGTAGTTCTCGGTGAGCCACGATCGCGTGGCGCGATCGAGGTCGGTCATAGCCGAGGGATCCTCGACGCCGCGACCGTAGACCCACGCCGAGACTTGATCCGCCCGGTAGGCCGGGAGCCCCTGCGCCGCGAATCGATCGCGTAGCGAATCGCGATCGAAGTCCTTCAGGTACGGAGGCGCCTCGTTCACCGGCCCGTCTTCCGGTAGCGCCAGAAGTGGAGCGCTCGGTCCTCTTCGCGCCACATGAGTTCATAGGCCGTCGGCAGCCGCCCCGGCATCTCCCGCACGAAACGGTCGGGAGCGAGCGCGTTTTCGAGGCCGGGCACCGCCGCGAGCCGCTCATCGATCCACTCCGCATAGCCGATGTGATCCGTCGCGATTTCCAAGTGCCCGCCGACACGCAGGCGGCGGCACAAGAGCTCCATGAACGGGCGCGTCAACATACGGCGCCGATGGTGACGGGTCTTGGGCCAGGGATCCGGAAAGTTGATCCAGAACGTCGTGACACTCTCGTCTTCGAGCGCGTCCCGAACCACCGCTTCACCCGTTCCGTGAACGAATCGCAGGTTGCGCAGTTCGCTCCGCGCGGTTCGCCGGGCCATTTTCAGCACGCGCTTGTACAACAGCTCGACTCCGACGTGAGCGGTTCGAGGTGCAGATTCCGCCAAGTGAGCGAGAAACTCCCCGCGGCCAAAGCCCAGCTCGACGACGAGCTCGAGCGGCGCAGGCGCGTCGTCTCCAAACACCGCCGGCCAACCTTTCTCGCGGACTTCCTCGATCGGGACACGGAGGTCCGGGCCCGGCATATCGAGCTTCATCTTGCGCGCCATGGGGGAGAGAGTAGTCGACCGCGGTGGCGGCCTCAGTTCACCGCTTGCGGTTCTCCCGGTGTCGTCTGCCCGGTCAGGAGCAGCACCCGCCGCTTCACGATCTCGAAACGCCCGTTGTCGCTCTTGCGCAGGCTCCCGGGAAGCGAGCGTTGCTTGATCAGCGCGCTCGTGGCGGCGATGCGATTGCCCGTCGTCGGATGGCTCGACAGAAACTCAGGAGGTCTCGAGCCCCCCTTCCCCTCGAGCTTGCGAAAGAACGTCACCAACCCGGTCGGGTCATATCCCGCGGCGATCAGCGCATCGACGGCGAATGCGTCGGCTTCTGCCTCAGCCTCTCGGCCGAACTTGTTGATGTAGCTCATCTCGGCAATCGTGCCGGCGACATGCGTCGCCTGGGCCACGCCGCCTCCGCCGAGAACCCCTGCCAGGATCACCGCGGCGTTCTTTCCGAGGTTCGCCGGTCGGCGCCGCGCGTAGTTTTCCGCGACATGGCGCTCGGCGACGTGGCCGATCTCGTGCGCGATGACTCCCGCCAGCTCTGACACATTGTCGGCCGTCGTGATCACCCCGGAGTTGACGAAGATCTTCCCGCCAGGACCCGCCATGGCGTTGATCCCTTCGTTTTCGATCACCTGGAACTCGTAGTCGAAGGTCTGGGGGCCGATGCTCCGAAGGATTTCCCGCCCGATCCGATCGACGTAGTCGACGACCGTTCGGTCACGCATGAGTACGACCTGAGTTTTGATCTGCCGCTCGAACTGGTCCGCCGCGGCGCGTTCGTCCTCCACGGTCATGGTCGCGCAGCCGAGAGCGAGCACGGTGGCGCCGAGGGCGAGAAACCTACGAAGCATGGTCTTGACTTCTCTCCCGAAGGCTCTCGGTGACGCTGCGGATGATCGAAACAACGGAACGCTCGAATGAGTCATTTTCGACGATGGGCACCTGGTGCATTTCGGATAGTTCGAGCAAGTAGTCCTGAATACGCAAGATCGCGTCGAGGTTTTCGAGATAGCGATGCTGCGGACGATCCTTCGCGGATTCTCCACGCGTCGCGAACCGGCTCTTGAAAGCCTCGGAATCGAAGCTCGCGATCATCAGGAAGATAATTTCTGCGCGGTCTTTGTAGGGCGCCAAATCGAGCGCGCCCGGGACGAGCGATACACCGTCGAGAATCAGGTTCTCGTTCTCGGCAATCGCTCGATCCATCATGGCCTGTACGCCCACCGCCACCGAAGCGGCCTGAGAGCGGAACCCGTCGATAATCGCATCGTCCACGGGAATGTCGGGCAATGCCCGGTGGGCGTCGTACGAAGAGCGGTGTAGCGCCGGCATGAGTTCTGGCGACAACATGATCCTCATGACCTGTCGGATCGAGTCGGTCGAAATCACCCGAGACACCCCCAGGCGATACGCGACCTCACGAGCTAGAGACGTCTTGCCAGCTCCCGCGGTTCCACCGATGAGCAAGATGACCGGACGGACCGGATCATCCTGATAGCGGCGCCAGGCTCGGTAGCGCTCGGCGGCTCTCTCCCCGACCCGCTCGCAGAGCGACCGAAACGCCAGATCGCGCAGCTCTTTGCGATGCACTTCGGAAACACCTTGGGCCGTCAAACGACCTTCGATCTCTCGTGCGACCTCAAAAGCGTCGGTCGGGTCGATCGCAGCAGCCTGGAGAGACTGCGAAAGGAAGCCCTTCGAAAAAGGCATGCCGGAACCGCTCCCCACCACGCGGATCTGGGCGGCCGGAATCACGAAATCGACCGAGGCTACGTCCGCCACCAGGCGGGCGAGTTCCTCGCGCGTCACCTCATTCTGACCGCGAATCTTGTCTCGGACGCGATTCGCGACTTTCACGGCCTCGTCGAACGCCAAGCCCTTGCCGGTGAGCGAGTGAACCATGATGCCGCGCATAAACGGGCGCTCGCCGTGCGCGTCCGTGACGTACACGCGACCCGACCGTCGTCCGATCGCCGTTTCTTCGCGATCTGCGCGCTTTTGACCGCTCACCCGTCGAAACTACCCCAGGGTTCCCGCGAACGCCTCTGCCGGAACTCCGATCGGTGTCGTCTCGTCCGAGCCAAGTCACCGGAAACGCGATTGGTTTTGATACACGCGAGCGTTCGAAGGCGTTGACTCGAGCCCGCTGCGAAGTCTAGATTCTGCTCCGAGATCGGGGGGTCTCTTGGCGACCGCAGAGACGGGCCCGTCGGGCCTGCGCACGATCGCGATCATCAATCAAAAAGGTGGCTGCGGGAAAACCACAACCGCGGTCAACTTAGGGGGCGCGCTCGCGCAACTCGGGCGCAAGGTGTTGGTGGTCGACGTCGATCCTCAGGCCCACGCGACGCTCGCCTTGGGAGTCGATCCCGAAGAGATCGACGCCAATCTCTACGAAGTCCTCATCGACACGGAAGGCGCGGCAGAGCTTCCGGGCATCATTCGCCCGGTCTCCGACGGCCTCGATTTGGCGCCCTCGGGCATCGTGATGACGGCGCTCGAGCAACGGCTGACGCTCGATCGGGCGGAAGATCGCTCGCTCAGGCTCGGCGCCGCCCTGGCCACGATCGCTCGGCGATACGACATCGCGCTGATCGACTGCGCTCCGAACGTCGGGCTCCTCGCGATCAACGCCTTGCGTGCCGCGCAGGAAGTGATCGTCCCGGTCGAGCTCAGTTTCTTCGCACTACACGGCGTCGAGAAGCTTCTCGATACCGTGAGCTTGCTGGCGGAGCGAGCCGAACACTCCCTCCGCGTGCGGTTGCTAGCGACCTTGTTCGACGGTCGGACGCGCTACGCGCGGGAAGCCCTTGCGACGTTGCGCAAACGCTTCGGAGCCCTGTGCTTCGATACCGTGATCCGCCAAAACGTTCGGCTCCGGCAGGCGGCCGAAAAGGGTCAACCGATCGTCACCTGGTCCCCCCGATCGAACGGCGCGCTCGACTACAATGCGCTCGCGGTCGAAGTCACCGCCGACGAGATCAGCGAAGACCTGTTCACCGACACCTTCCTCGCCGAGCCGCCTCCTCGCGAGCCCGAACGCACGGTCGAAGTGCACTACCGCGACGAGCGCGCGAGCGACGTGCGCATTGCGGGCGATTTCAACGGTTGGGTTCCGGACAAAGACGTCACGAGTCGGGTCCACTCCGAAGCCGGGGAACGCGTGTGGACCAAAGTGTTGACCCTGGCGCCGGGCACTTATCAGTACCGCTACGTCGTCGACGGGGAGTGGCGCGAAGATCCCGAGAATCCGCGAGGAATTCCCGGGCGCGTCGGCGGACGGATCTCGTTGCTCGTGGTCTCCTGAGGTCGAACCTCTCGGGTCGGGAACGATGGCCAAGAAACTCGACGACGTCTTTGACCTCTTCGTCCCCGACACGGCTCGGGCGCGACCCGACACGCGAGACCCCTTAGCCATCGCTACCGCGGTTTCAGCGGGTGACCTCACCTGCGCAAACCTCAGCTGGAACACGGCCGCCAGCATCGCGCGATCCGGCCACTCCGTGACACTGTTCTGCGACAGCCCGACGACGAGCCCTGTGTGGCCGCGGGAAGAGACGCCGAGAGGTCTCTGCCTTCGAAGGGCGCCTCGCTCCGACGTGCGTCTCGCCGCCGAGATGGCGAGGGTCGATCGCGCGCAGGTCGTTTTCATCGCGCTTCCCTGGGCGCGACTCGCCCGCGCCGCTGCAAAGGGGCTGCGCCTTGATCTCTTTCTCCGGTTCGCCTGCGGGAACGCTGCGAAAGATGTCGCTCACACAGAGTGCGAACTGCCCGGCGTTCGCCAGATTCGGGTCTCGGTGGATCGAAGCGGCGGACGCGACGTCGACGCCATGTTGTGTCTCGACGATCTCTTTCGAGCCGTCGCCGTTCGCCGCGGCTTACCCGAGAACTGCGTTCTCTCTCGTCAGCTCGATGACCTGACACGCAAGCTCATCGAGAGCGCGCGCCTCTGAGTAACGGGCCTCCTGCGCGAAGCTTGCCGCTTCGCGATCCCTCACTGCGTCCACTCTGCCGCTAAGACGCCCGCAGTGACGCATTTCGACACCCGCGTGCCGCGTTTGGGCACTTCCCAAGCATCGGGAGTTTTCCCGTTTTGCCCGGGGAGCCCCTCATGCCCGCCTCGCAGCCGAGCCGCGACGACTACGACGCAAGCGACGATCGCTACTGGGTCGCACGGCTGCGCGAAGGCGACCGAGCCGCATTCAACGAACTCTACGACCGTTATTTCCACCGTGTGTACGGCTTCGTCGATCGCCGCCTTCGCCACACCCAAGACACCGAAGAAACCGTGCAAGAAGTGTTTGCCGCGGCGTTCTCCTCAATCCACACCTACCGGGGAGAAGCACCGTTCGGCGCGTGGCTCTTCGGTCTGGCGCGTCGTGTGATCGCCGGCCGGTTTCGCAAACGCGAACGGCCGACCGTTTCCTTGGATGGGGGAGAACCCCTGACCTCCGATTTCCCGAGCTCTGCCCACAGCATCGCGCCCGGGCCGGACGAGGCCTACGAGTTCGGCGAGCGGATTCGCCGTATGCAAGCCGTGGTCGAAGACGATCTCAGCGACGAACAGTGGGAGATCTTCTCGCTTCACCACCTGGAACGGTTCTCGGTCCGCGACCTCGCGAAGCGGTTCGAGAAAAGCGAGCAGGCGGTGAAGTCGCATCTCTACCGCGTCCGGAAAGCCCTTCTCGCGCGTTAGCCCCGTCCTGTGGGCGCCCCCGGCCGCTCAGCTACCTTGCCCCTCGTGAGCGAAGAACTTCGAATGCCCTGGTTCGACCGTCTCGTCGATTCGGAGGGCACGACCCGACAAACCTTCGAGTGGAACAGCCGCGGCGGACGAGCGGTGGCCGACCTGATCTTGCCGATGGACGCCGACAGGCCGCTACCGGTTGCGTTGTTGTGCGGCCCGGCCGGGCGAGCGCGCGACGATGCGTCTGTCACGAGAGACGCTCTCACCGTCGCACCGCTGGGCTACGCGGTGGTCGCGTTGGAACTGCCGCTCCACGGCGCGCGAGAGAACCCGAAGCTCTCTCCGCGCTTGCTTACGTCGCTCACGCCGGGCACGACGCGCAATCCGCTGGACGCCGAGCTATGGAGAGACCTCGCCAGGCAGACCCACTCGGACCTACGAGGTGCGCTCGACGTCTTGGCCGACCGACCGGAAGTCGACACGACGAACGCATGCTGGATGGGCGTCGGTCTAGGCGCGGCCCTGGGTGCGGGGTTCGCTGCTGAAGACGAGCGCGTCCGGACGTGTGTGGTCGCCGAGTTGTCCGGTGGCGCTTACCCGGCGCCTATCGACCCGCTTGCGGCGGTTCGCGCGATGACGCCGCGACCTGTGCTCGTCTGCGGTGCCGAGCAGGCATTGGGCGATCACGTGACCTACACAGGTGAGAACACCCCACTGCGCGCTTCGGAGCCTGCTCTGCGGGCGTTTCTCGGCGGCAGCTAGGCTAACGGCTCTCCGCAGGAACGTCGGCGGCAACGAGCTAACGGCTCTCCGCAGGAACGTCGGGCTGGCGGCGCAGCACGAACAAGGTGCCGGCCACGACCAGCACCGGCGCGATCACGAGGTTGACGAGCGGGATGGCCGACAACATCACACAGGCGCCGCCGAGTCCCAGGGCTCCGCTGCGGTGGCTTCGCACCCAACGGGCCTTGGCGGGGAAATCGAGTTCGCGGCGATCCAGCGAGTGGGCCGAGTAGTCGAGGGTCGCGAACAACGCGGTGACGATGGCCAGCGCGAACGGCGACAGCCAGGACGCGATCGGCAAGAGAAACGACAGGACGAGAATCGATCCCCAGACGACGAGCAAGATCGCGAGCCTCGCCAAGGCTTCGAGAATGGCTCGACCGCCGTCGCGCAGAAGGATCCATACACCGCCCGGCGGCTCTGGCACCGCCCCGGCGACGTGCCGCTCCACCGCGGCGGAAAGCGCATCGCGAAACGGCGCAGCGAGCGCACCGCCGAGAAGAAGCGCAAAGAGCGCCGTCACCCCGAAAAGCAGGACCACGGCCAACGCGGTCACGAGTGCGGTCGCGAGTCGCACGGGACCCACGTAGATCCATTGCCACACTTTGTCGGCCTCGAGCGCCGGCAGTGTTCCGTGTACGACCGATGCGATGTCGGATCCGTAGATGATCGCCAGAACGCACACGATGCCCACGAGAAGAAGCGAGAGGAGCGCGGGATAGAACGCCAGACGGCGCAGATGCCGTTCGCTTCGAAGCAGCTGAAACGCTTCGATCGGGAGGGCCGCTGCCGCCAGCGCATCGCCTAGCATGAGTCGCCGGTCAAGAATCCGACGCCGCGCCGTCCATCCGCGCGAGCAAGCGATCGCGCTCGACTCTCATCCGCTCGGGATCTCGCGCTTCCAGGTTGAGGCGCAGCACGGGTTCCGTGTTGGACGGGCGCAGGTTGAACCACCAATCTTCGTAGCGGACGAGCAACCCGTCGAGTCGCGACACTTCCGGCGCATCTCGGTGCTCCTCGGCGACGGCTTCGATGACGGCCTGGGGATCGTCGACGCTGCGATTGAGCTCCCCCGTCGCGCTGTATCGCCGCAGGGGGGCGATGAGCGAGGAGAGCGACGCTCCGCTTTCGAGGACATCGAGCAGACACACCACCGCGGCGACCGCATCGTCGGCGATCAGGCCGTTCGGAAAGCGGAAATAGAAGTGACCGGAGAGTTCCCCGGCGAACAGCGCACCGCTTTCCCGCATCTGCGCTTTGACGAAGGAATGCCCGACGCGACACATTTCGGCGACGCCACCCGCCGCGCGAATTTCCTCGCCCGTCGCCCAGCTCGACCGGAGGTCGTAAAGCACGGTCTCGCCCGGACTCCGCGCCAGCAGCGCTCGTGCGAGAAGCCCGGTCGCGAGGTCACATGAGACGGCCTCGCCGTGTTCATCGACGAAAATCGCGCGATCCGCGTCTCCGTCGAACGCGACGCCGAGTTCGGCGCCCTCCGCAACGACCGCGCGCTGCAGGTCGACCAAATTCTCGGCGCGCAACGGATCCGCGGGATGGTTCGGGAACGTGCCGTCCGGCTCGTAGTAGAGACGCCGAACATCGAGGTCGAGACGCGCCAGGACCGGGTCGAGTGCGGCTGCCGCCATCCCGTTGCCCGCGTCGAAGACGATTCTCCGCCGCGTTCGCGGCGACGCGATGGACAGCGCCTGATCGGCGTAGGTCTCCGCGACGTCTCGGTGGGCGACGGACCCGGCGGCGCGACCCGCGGGCGGATCGAGGTTCTCGTCCGCGAGCTTTTCGACCTCGCGCAGCCCACTCGCTTCGCCGATGGGAACCGCATTGGGGCCGCATATCTTGAACCCGTTGTACGCCGCAGGGTTGTGGGACGCGGTGACCATGACGCCTCCCGCGGCACCGGTCGCGACCACGGCGTGGTACAGCATCGGCGTCGAGACCCAACCGATGTCGACGACGTCACGGCCCCATTCGGTGATGCCCCGCACCAAGGAGTCGCAGAGTTCGGGCGACGAGCTTCTCGCGTCGCGACCGATACACACCGGGCCGGCGTCCAAAAAACGAGCCACGGCCCGGCCGATGCGGTGCGCGTCGGCGGCTCCGAGTTGTTCGGGAACCAGCCCTCGGATGTCATACGCTTTGAAAATGGTCACGTCCGGGAGGGTACCGGACCCCTTGGGGGTCGTCGCTTGACCGGAATAAGCGGTGGGGCGACTCTTCGCGAGCAACGAGAGGCGGCCGACGAGCCGACGGAGGAAGCACAGTGTTTGGTTTGGGACTTCCCGAAGTCGCGCTCATTCTCGGCATCTTGGTGCTGATCTTCGGCGCCAGGCGCCTCCCCGAAATCGGGTCGGGCATGGGCAAGGCCATCAAGAACTTCAAAGCCGGCGTCTCGGGCAAAGACGAGATCGACGTCACACCGAAGCCGGGCGACAACGACGCCCCGAAGAGCTAGCCGGCGGCGGGAGTTCCGCCCGACGGGTCCTCGTCGAGTGTCGGAACCTCCGGAGTGACTTCGGGATCGGGTGGTGGCGGCGGCAGGGGATCCAGCGCGAAGCGAAGCCCCACCGCGTCCGGCAAGGCCTGCTGAAAGAAGCCGCGAACGGCGACGCGCTCGGAGGGTCTGAAGGTGCGGCGCCCGAGGTCGAGAGCCTGCCCCTCGACGTGACTCGCGTAGGCCACGGGCTCGACCTGGCGAAGGTCCGCCGAGTCGTGGCGTGTCATTGCGGCGCTCGCCACAACGGTCCCCATCGCATCGACGACCTCGGCCCGCAGGACGCCGTCGAGCGTCGAGCCGCGTCCGGATTCGTTGCGCAGTTCGGCCGTCACGACGAAGGTGGGCCCTTTCCACAGGTTTTCGCTGCGAACGCCCTGGACCGAGGCGATCGTCACGTCACCGAATCGAAACTCGGGAATTTGTGTGTCTGGCGTGAGGTTGAACTGAACCCGTGGGTCGATACCGCCGCCGAGGGGCAAGGCTTGCCACACGGCGAACGCGGCGATCAAAGTCACCGCGAGCCAACTCACCACAGCTCCAACCGCCGCTACGGGTTTCCCACGATCGACGACGGGGACGTCCGCGCCGACCAAGGGACCGGGAGCCGGCGCGTGCTCCGCCGCCTCCTCCTCGTCGACGAAATCGGGGTCGAGGGCCTCTTCCGCCGCGGCGATCTCATCTTCCGCCAAGGGAGCGGCGTCGAGCGGCGCCGCCGTATCGGGAGCTTCTCCGACGAGGTCCCAACTTTCCGGATTGCCCAGATCGTCGAGGAAGCTCGGCGGCGGCGCCCCGTCCGCGGCCTCGCGATCGATCCCCGGCTCATCCTCGGGATCGATGTTGAACTGCCAGTCCTGCTCACCCGGCTCGGTGGACTCCGCCGGCGCGGGAAGATCCTCCGCTGCCTCGGGAGCAAACTGCCCGCCGGTTTCGGCGGTCTCGGCCGCGATGGCGTGGAGTGCCTGGTCTTCCGTGACTCCCTCGCGGCGGGCCTGGAAGGTGTGTTTGCACTTCGAACAACGAACGCGCACGCCTTTGTCCGGAATGCGTGAGTCGTCGAGGTGAAAGCGCGTTTCGCAACGTTCGCAAGCGATGATCAACGATCCACTCCTCAAGCCCGTGGCCCACCGTTTCCTTCGGAGTCCACGGCTTGTTGCTTGAGAGTGATAGTTCCCGCGGGGGACCGTTCTCGGCCCCCGGCCCCGAAAGTGACGCGTAGCGTTACACGGGTATGCTAGAGAGGGGTTTGGGAACCGTGTTATGGCCATCCTGATCAAGCGATACGCGAATCGAAAGCTCTACAACACCGACACGAGTCGGTACATCACCTTGAAGGGCATCGCGGAGCTCCTCGAAGAGGGCCACGACGTACGCGTCGTCGACAACGAATCCGGTGAAGACATCACCGGGGTCACGCTTTCTCAGATCCTTGTCGACACGGAGCGCGGCGGCCGAGAAGTTTCGGGCAACCTCCTGTCGGGGATTTTCCAACGCGGCGGTGACGTTCTGTACAGCGCCATTCGCCGAGGCGTCGGTGACGCCGGCGAAAGCCTCGACGAAATCCAACGCAGCGTGCGCAGACTCGTTCAGGGTGAGAACGGCGGCGCGAGTGATTGGGTCGCGTTTTCGCCGAAAGATCTCGATCGCGTCTTGCAAGGGGCCGTCGAGCGGGTGTTCGCCGTGCTCGACCTTCCGCGGCGCTCCGACATCGAGACCCTGAACGACAAGTTGACCGATCTCGCGGACAAACTCGCGGCCCTCGAAACGGCGCGCGAAACCGAGAAGAACACGCCCGAGAGCGACTAGTCGCGCGCGAGGCGGTCGACGCGTCGCTGAAGGGTCCGCCGCAGGGCTTCCGTCTGCTCGACGACGAGCAGCTCATCAGAACTCCCTGGGCGCGGTTCTTCGGGCAACGCGAACGGTTCTCCAAATTCGATGTGCCATTTCGACGGAAGGGGAATCGCGCCCAATGCACCCAACCATGGAAAGGTCGGTGTTACCGGGAACAGCGGGACGCCCAACCAACGGGCGACGAGGTCAGAGCGCGTCAGGATCGGGTAGATCTTCTCCGCGCCGACGATCGCCATCGGAATAATGGGAACCCGCGATTCGCGCGCCAGCCGCACCACACCTCCGCGACCGAACCGACGCAGGCGATAGCGATCCCGGTACAGCTTTGTGGCCCCCTTTGCACCTTCGGGGAACGCGATGACACTGCGTCCGGTCGCGAGCAACCGACTCGCGTTCTCGGGACAGGCGCGAACACCGCCGACGCGCGCGAGAAACGGTTGGGCAAAGGGTTGTGTCACCAGCCAGTCGGCGACGAGGAAACGGGGACGTCCAAGCGTCGGGCGCGCCTCTTCGATCAGTTGCGCGCTCATCAAACCGTCGAACGGCAGGAGTCCGGAGCGGTTCGCAACGAACAAGAGAGGTCCCTCCGTTGGGATCCGTTCCGAACCGTGTACTTCGATGCGCCAATAGTGCTGCCGGAGCAACGCGAGGTAGCGGCGGCTCCGCTCGACGACGACGGAGTCGAGCCCGAAATCATCGACTTCGCCGGAGCGTTCTCTCATCCCGAGGGTTTGCACGCGTCGGCGCACGGCGTCGAACAGTGTCTCGAGGTCCGGCGCTTCGCGTCGGCGGTCGAGTTGCCGGCGCACTTCGGCGTGAAGGGCAGTCAACGCCTCGTCGAATTGTCGCTGTGCCGTGCCTTCGCCCATTTCTCCCTACCGATAGCGACGCAATCGCTGTTCGGAAACAAACGCCATCCACGCTTCACGCGTCGTGTAGTGCGGTTCACCGAACTCTTCGAACATGCGTTCGCCGGCCGCGACCCACAGATAGCGGAGGTAGTCGAAAAAGCCTTCGGGCCGACCGCTTCCCGGTCCGCCCGGAGCGAAGCGGTCGAGAACGAAGCGCGGCAGGGGAACGGGGGACTTGCCCGCAACCCGCAACAGTGTCGTCAAAGGCAACACGCCGGCTCCGACGACGTTGAAGATCCCTCGGTGGTCGTCTGCGAGCGCCGCGAGAAACACCGCCAGTGCGTCGTCTTCGTGGACAAACTGAAGCAGGGGGTCGTAACCGAGGGCTACGGGGACGCGCCGGCGGGAAAAGTACCGGGGAATCCATCCACGTACGTTCGCACCCATCATCCAGCAAGTCCGGAGCACGCTGACACCGACGGCGGGATTTCGCGAAGCGAACTCGGCGACGAGGGCTTCTGCTTCGACGCGGTTGCAGACGTTGTGCGCCGCGGGGTGTCCGCGCAGCGGCTGTTTCTCGTCGAGGTAGTTCGGGTTGTCGGGCTTCGGCCCGTAGAGCATCGTGCTCGACGCGACGACCAGACGCTGGATCTTCGAGGCTTCACAAGCGTGAAGCAGATGCATGGTACCGATCGTCTCGAATTCGTGGTCGGCTTCGGGGTCGCGCCCGGGCTCCCGCCGGAACGCCGTGTGAAGTACCGCCTCCACCTTCTCTTCCCGCAGAATTTCCGCGAGCGCGCTGCCCGCGGTGGGCTCGCTGAGATCGATGCGTCGGAGCTCGAGATCGGGTCCTGCGAACTGCGGTCGACTCAAGTCGAGGCCCACCACGCGAACCCCGCTGACGCAGAGCGCCTCGGCGGCGCGACGCCCGATAGCGGTCCGGAGCCCGGTGATCGCCACGGTGGCGGGCGCGCTGCTAGCCCAGGAAGCCGTCATGAACGCCACCCCGTTCGGCGGTACGCTTTCGCGTCATGACCGTATCCGCTTCGGACGTTCCGAGACGCGTCGGATGGGTGTACGACACGTGTTTTTCCGCGCACCGTGGGCCTGTGAGCCACCCCGAGCGCCCCGCGCGTTTGGACGCCGTCGCAGCCGCCGCGAGCGCGTTCCAAGCAGGGCTTCTCCCGAGGCCACTCCGCGAAGCGACCGATGGGGAATTGCGCAGGATCCACACGTCGTCTCATCTCGAGCGCCTGGCTTCGGGATGCGAGCGGGCCCCCGCGCAACTGGATGCCGATACGTACCTCGCACCGGAGAGTTTTTCGGTCGCCCGCTTGGCGACGGGCGGATTGATCGATCTGTGTTCGAACGTTGCGCGCGGCCAACTGGACTGTGGCGTTGCGGCGATCCGCCCTCCCGGCCACCACGCCGAGGCCGACCGGGCGATGGGCTTCTGCCTCATCAACCAGGTCGCGGTGGCCGCCAGCTCGCTGCGCGCGCAACAACTCGCCGAACGAATCCTGATCATCGATTGGGACGTGCACCATGGGAATGGGACGCAGCATAGCTTTGAGAACGATCCCGACGTGCTCTACGCCTCGACGCACCAATATCCCTACTACCCAGGGACGGGGGCCGCGACGGAAGTCGGTGCCGGCCGGGGCGTCGGCGCGACATTGAACGTTCCGCTCGCCGCAGGTGCGGGCGACTCCGAATACACCTGCGTCTTCGAAAGACTGATCGCGCCGGCCGCGCGCGCCTTTCGGCCGGATTTCATCCTCGTTTCGACGGGTTTCGACCCCCATCGCGACGACCCGCTGGCGGATATGCGGGTCACGGAAGAAGGCTTTCGGGCGATGGCGGGCGTGGTCCGCGGGCTGGCGGACACCCTGTGCGGCGGAAAGCTCGTCTTCGCCCTCGAAGGCGGCTACTCGCCGAGCGGCCTCGCGGCGGGCACTCGCGCCGTACTGCGTGCGGCGCTGGCGGATCGTGACGACGAGGTCTCATGGGCCTCGGACCCACCCAACCCCCGGATCCTCGCCCTCATCGAGGAAATTCGGGGTATTCACGGCCGACGGGTTCCGGATCTCGGCGCTCGCTAGACGGACGACGCGCAGAAAACCTCCGTGGGCTTTCGCAGTAGCTTCGCCAGGCCCGCGAAGCGCCCCCGGATATTGTGGCTCCTTTTTCGTCTGAACCCTATATCTTGTGTCGTGCTCTAGAGCGAAAAAAAACTTTGTTTTCGCGACTTTACGGCTTGTTTTTCCAGTCGGTGCCGGGTAGAACAGGGGCGTTAGGTGGGGTCAGGTGGGATCAGGTGTTAACCGGGTCGTCCCGCCAAACGCCTTGGGGTGAGAAAAAAGCCGGTGCCCCGTTGATCCGGCTGGTTGGCGAGCTCCTCTGCGATGGCAAAAGGTCGACACGATCACACCCTCGACGCGAAAGGTCGCGTCAGCATCCCGGCGGGGTTCCGAGTGGAACTCGACGATCCAGACGGTAGGCCGCCGGTGATGACGCGCCTCGTCGACCGACCCGCCCTGGGAATTTTTCCAGCCAAGCGCTGGGCCGAGATCGAGGCACGACTGGACAAGATGTCAACCGTTCAACCGAAAGTCCAGACCGTACGCCGGCTCCTCGTGGGCCATGCGGTGGACTGCCCGATCGACAAGAACGGTCGGATTTCGGTGCCTCAGCCCTTGCGCGAAGTGGCATCGCTCAAGCGCGACGTCGTTCTGCTCGGAACGGGTCGTTGCATCGAGCTTTGGGATCGCGCCGCGCTCGACGCGGTTTTGGATGTGCCCCAGGACGAGGCCGAAGACATTGCTTCGGTCGCGGCCGAGGCCGGTTTCTAAGAGGTTGGACATTTGGGGAACCCGAAGGATCAGTCCTTCGGCCGAGAGATGGGGTGTCTCCGGAGCGCCCGCGGTGAGCGGGCGGCGATTGTTGGGGGGCGATTTCCGCTCTGCTTCTTAAGGTGCTCCGGAGCACCCCGATCTCTTCCCATCGTTCCCCGAAACCGCAGCAACGCCTAGGGCAATCGAGGTCGCTGCGTTGACCGGCAAGCGGAGCTACCACGAACCCGTTCTCCTCGAGGAGTGCCTCGACGTGTTAGCCCTACGACCCGGCGCACTCGTGGTCGACGGCACCTTGGGCGACGGCGGGCACGCCGAAGCGATTCTCGAGCGGACGGCTCCCGACGGACAACTCCTCGGACTCGACTGGGACGACGACGCACTGCGCATCGCCGGTGACCGGCTCGCGAGCTTTGGGGATCGCGTGATTCTGGTACGCGCGTCGTTCGCCGAACTCGAGCTCGTGCTGCGGGAGCAGCGCCTCGCCGGCGTCGATGCCCTGCTCCTCGACCTCGGCGTTTCGTCTCGCCAGCTCGATTCCGCGGAGCGGGGCTTTCGCTTTCGCGACGCGGACGTGCCGGTCGCCCTCGATATGAGAATGGACCGAAGTCGTGCGGAGAACGCCGCCGATCTCGTGGCGCGCGCCAGCGTCTCGGAGCTGGTTGACTGGTTTTCGCGCTACGGCGAGTTGCCCGGCTCGAAACGACTGGCACGCGCCCTGGTCGAAGCCCGAAAGACGGGCCCCATTCGCACCGCGGCCGACCTTCTCCGCGTGATCGAAGAGTCGGGGATCGGTCGCGGACGGAAGCACCATCCGGCGACGTTGGTTTTCCAGGCGCTGCGACTCGCCACGAACGAAGAACTCGACGCCCTGGCCCGTGTGCTCGACGCGGCCCCGCGCTGCCTGCACGCGGGCGGTCGTCTCGCGGTGATCTCGTACCATTCGCTCGAAGACCGTCTCGTCAAGAACGCGCTGCGCGACGGCGAGCGTGGCTGCGTCTGCCCGCCGAAGATTCCCGTTTGTGTATGCGGACGGGAACCCGTCTATCGGCGCCTGACGAAGCGCCCGGTGGCGCCGAGCGACGCGGAAATCGCACTCAACCCGAGAGCGCGTTCGGCGAAACTGCGCGCCGCCGTGCGCCTTCCGGAAGCGGCGTAGGTCTCGTGGCAAAGGGCAACCGACGGAACCGTCGCTTCTCATTCCGGAGCTCCTCGGACGCGCGAAGAACGAAGGCGCGCGCACAGCTCCCCGTGCTCAGCCGGCGCGAGTGC
Organism: Myxococcota bacterium; assembly: GCA_965223705.1. Lineage (GTDB taxonomy): Bacteria > Myxococcota_A > UBA9160 > UBA9160 > UBA6930 > UBA6930. Next base: position 3,846,241 of record OZ245015.1, read on the forward strand.
ATCGGCTGGGCACTCGTCGCGATCGGCGGGCTCTCTCTCGTGGGTCTTCGCATTCACGTGATCCGCTTGCGCTACGCGCTCGGACGCGCCGCTCGGGAAGAACAATACTTGGCCACGCGCGAGCGAGGCGCCCGGGCCTCTCTCGCCGCCCTGCGCGACCCCAAGCGGCTTTCACGACTCGCACGCGAGCGTGGCTTCGCTCCGCCGGAGCGTATCCTGCGCGTCGGTGATCGGGACGCCGCTCCGTGAGGAAGCGCGAGAAAAGCTCCCGCGGCGATCGGCGAAAAGCAGACGGGGCAAAACGTCGGCGGCGGCGCGACGCCCCGCCCGAGAACCCGCGAAAGAGCCCCGAGCGCGATCCCATCGCACGATCGCGCGCGCGAATGCGGATCGCCTCGATCTTCCTGGCGGCGAGTTTTGTCGGTTTGGGGGCGCGAGCGACGCACCTGTCCCTGTTCGAGACCCGGAGTGCCGCGCGTAGCAAGGCCCAAGGCGTCGCGAGCATCGCGATTCCAGCCGCGCGAGGTTCCGTCTACGATCGCCACGGGGCCGCGCTGGTCGTGAGCGTGCGAGCGCCGTCGGTCTTCGCCCACCCCACCAGAATCAGCGACCCCGTCGCCGCGGCTCGCACACTCGCACCGCTCCTCAACCGGAGCCGGGAGGCGCTCGCGAAGCGCATGCGATCCCCCCACGGTTTCGTGTTTCTCTCGCGCTGGGTTTCCGAGGACACCGCACAACGCGTCGCGGAAGCGGGGATCCCTGGGATCGGCGTGACGGACGAACCGCGGCGTCGTTATCCGCTCGGTGAACTCGCTGCACAGGTCTTGGGGTTCTCGAATATCGACGGCGAAGGGGTCCGAGGCGTCGAACGTTTCGAAGATCACTGGCTGCGCGGCGAACGTCACACGGTCGCCGTCGAACGGGACGCGAAGCGACGCGCTCTCGCGCCGGGAAGGCTCGCCCCGGAACTCGGAATGGGTGGCGACATCGCGTTGACGCTCGACGCCGGCACGCAGGCCCACGTCGAACGCTCTCTCGAACGCGTGGTCCGCGAAACCGGGTCCCGCGGCGGCATCGCTTTGCTGATCGACCCTCGCAGCGGCGACATCCTGGCGCTCGCCGAGCGGCCGACCTTCAACCCCAACCGCTTTCGAGACGTTCCGTTCCGGGAGACTCGCGCGCAATCCTGGAGCGACGCTTTGGAACCCGGTTCGACGCTCAAACCCTTCCTCGTCGCCGCGGCGATGGAGAACGGCGCGATCTCTCGCGAGAGCGAAATCGATTGTGGGAGAGGGAGCTTCTCTCTTCCCGGCAAAACACTGCGCGACGCGCGCGCGTTCGGAGTCATTTCGATCGCGGACGTGTTGCGGTTCTCGAGCAACATCGGCGCTGCGAAGATCGGCTTCGCGCTCGGAGCGGAACGTCACTACGCAGCGCTGCGAGCGTTCGGCTTCGGCGAGAAGACGGGCAGCGGTTTCCCGGGCGAGTCCGCCGGCCTGTTGCGGGACTGGCGCAATTGGCGCGAGGTGGATCACGCGACGATTTCGTTCGGGCACGGCGTCAGTGTGACCGTCCTGCAGCTCGCTAGCGCCATGGGCGCCCTCGCCCACGAAGGCGTCTGGCGCGAACCGCGCATCGTCTCCGCGCGGAAACGGGATCGCGGATCATGGGAAGCCGACCCGCCGGGCGTCACGCGGCGCAGCACGAGCCGCAGCACCGCCGCGGCCGTGAGCGCCATGCTGGAGACCGCGGTAGAACCGGGCGGCACGGGCGCACGCGCCGCCGTTGCGGGCGCGCGAGTCGCCGGCAAGACCGGCACGGCGCAGAAGTTCGACGCGCAGCTCGGCCGCTACGCGAACGATCGGCATCTCGCATGGTTCGCGGGTTCGGCGAAGATGGGCGACCACCACTTTGTCGGTGTCGTGATGCTTGACGAACCGAGAGGTCAAGCCAACACCGGCGGGGCCGTGGCCGCACCGCTCTTCGCCGAAATCATCGAAGGCGAACTTCTGCGACGCGGCTTTGCCGCGATGCCGGTTTCGGATCGTGCGGCCGGAGACGCCGGCTAGTGCGGCTTGCGGAACTGATCTCCGCCCTGCCCGACCGCGTTTCCGCGCAATGGATCGGAGAGCCGGCGCCCGAGACCCATGTTCGAGGCTTGTCCTACGACTCGCGACAAGTCGCTCCCGGGGATCTGTTCGTCGCTCTTCGCGGATCGGGCACCGACGGCCATCGGTTTATCGACCACGCGATCGCGAGCGGTGCCGCAGCGGTGTGGCTCGAATCCGCCGATGCGGCGAAGAGCGACGTACCCTGCGTCGTCGTCTCCGACAGCCGAGCGGCACTCGCGCACATTGCTGCGCCTTTCTTCGGCTATCCCGCACGAGAACTCGCACTGCTCGGCGTCACGGGAACGAACGGCAAAACCAGCACATGCACGCTGGTCGAATCCATCCTCGAGCGCGCGGGGCATGAAACGGGCCTCATCGGAACCGTCGAGATTCGCTACGCAGACGAGCGGATCCGCAGCATCAACACGACACCGGAGAGCCTCGACCTCCAGCGCACGTTGCGATCCATGCGAACGGCGAGCGTCGAGGTCGTCGCGATGGAAGTCTCGTCACACGGCTTGGTGCTGGGCCGTGTCACGGGCTGCGTGTTCCGCGTCGCCGCCGTCTCGAACGTCACGCAAGATCACCTCGACTTCCACGGCGACATGGAGACGTACGTCGCGGCGAAACTCCTGTTGTTCAGCGACTACTTGGCACCGGATGGTTGGGCCGTCATCAACGCGGACGACCCCAGCGAGCAGCGCTTCGTCGGAGCGGCGCGCGAGCGGGGAGCGCGCGTTCTACGCGTGTCGGCGAGGGGTCGAGACGACGCCGACCTGCGGGTCGAGCGCGCCGAACACAGCATCGAGCGGACTCTGCTTCGCATCGCGACGCCGAGCGGTCCTCTCGAAACGTCTCTCCCGTTGATCGGCGCGCTCAACGTCGACAACGCCGTGCTCGCCGCGGGAATCGCGACGGCGTACGGTGTTCCCAATGCGGCGATCGCAACGGGACTATCGCAATGCCCGCAGGTTCCCGGCCGGGTCGAGCGCTTGAGCTCATCCTCGGATGCGACCCATGTTTTCGTCGACTACGCGCACACACCGGACGCGCTGTCCAAACTGCTCCGAACGTTGCGTCCGCTCACGAGCGGCCGGCTGGTGGTCGTCTTCGGTTGCGGCGGCGACCGCGATCGCGGAAAGCGCCCGTTGATGGCGGAAGCGGTCTCCGAACACGCCGACTTGGCGATCGCGACCAGCGACAACCCGCGCACCGAAGATCCGGAGCGAATCCTCGACGATATGGCGGCTGGGCTGGCCTCACTCCCCGACATTCCCGCCGCGGATCTCCGGACCGCCAAGCGCGGGGCCGTGCGGGTTGTCGATCGACGAACCGCGATCCAGCTCGCGATCGATGCCGGAGGGCGCGGCGACACGATCGTGCTGGCCGGAAAGGGGCACGAGGACTACCAGATCATCGGAAACGAGCGGCTGCCGTTCGACGATCGCGACGAAGCTCGTAAGGCTCTGCGGAAGGAGCGATCGCGTGAGTGAAGCCTTCGATCTCGCTGATGTGCTGCAGTGGTGTGGCGGCAAGACCAAGCCTGGGGCGCCCACCGTGCGCGTGACCGGCGTCTCGATCGACTCCAGGACGACTTCGCCGGGCGACCTGTTCGTCGCCGTGCGCGGCGAGAGCTTGGACGGACACCGGTTTGTGGCAGCTGCTGCGGAACAAGGCGCATTGGCCGCGGTTGTAGATGATGAAACCGCCATCGATGGAGTCCCCGAGTCGCTACCGATCGTCGTGGTCGAAGACTCGACGCGAGCGTTGGGCGCTTTGGCCCACGGTCATCGATTGCGGTTTGACGGCCCGCTGGTCGCGATTACCGGAAGCAACGGAAAGACCACGACCAAAGAAATGACCGCTGCGGTTCTCGCGATTCGCGGTGCCTGCCTGAAGACCCAGGGAAACCTCAACAACCAGTTCGGCCTCCCGTTGACACTCCTTTCCCGCGAGTCGTCGCACGAGAACGCGGTGGTCGAGATCGGCATGAACCACCGCGGCGAGATCGCGCCGCTGGCCGCTATCGCCGCGCCCACCGTCGGCGTCATCACGAACGTCGGAACGGCCCACATCGAGTTCCTGGGGAGCCAAGACGAAATCGCCCTCGAGAAAGGTGATCTCGTCGCGGGACTTCCGAAAACCGCCACCGCCGTGCTGAATGCCGACGACCCGCGCGTGATCGCACAGGCCGAACGGTGTGAAGCACACATTCTCTCTTTCGGGCTGTCTTCCGAAGCCGCGGTCCGCGGCGAACGCGTGACACCCCTCGGCGAGCAGGGTTTTGCGTTCGATGTCGCGTTCGGCGGAGAGCGTTGCGCCGTTCACGTGCGCGGCCTCGGTGAAACCACGGTCATCAATGCCCTCGCCGCAGCCGCCGCCGGAATCGCGACCGGCATGCCGCTCCGCGACGTCGCCAACGGATTGGCGCGCTATGAACCCGTCGGGGGCCGCATGGAAAAAGTGACGCTCCCGCGGAATATCATCGTCATCAACGACACGTACAACGCCAACCCTCAGTCGACGGCCGTTGCGCTTCGCAGTCTGTCGCGCCTCAAAGGCGCGTCGCGGGGGATCGCGGTGCTCGGCGACATGGGAGAGCTCGGAGAAACTGCGCAGAGTGGCCATCGCGGCAACGGCCGACTCGTCGCCGAGCTCGGACTCGACTATCTGTTTGCGCTCGGCAAATGGGCGGACGAAACGGCACAAGCGGCCCGCGAGGGAGGCATGGACCCGGGGCGCATCGTCGTCGCGCGGGATCACGGCGAGCTCTTCGAGGCCATCCGCAACGTTCTTCAAGGAGATGACTGGGTACTGGTCAAGGGGTCGCGCGCGATGCAGATGGAAACAGTCGTCGAACGTCTCGCCGGTGAGATCGGCTAGTGCTCTACCACCTGCTCGCTCCGCTCGGCGAAGAGTACGCGCTGTTCAACGTGTTCCGCTACATCACGTTTCGGACCGCGGCCGCGACGTTGACGGCCCTCTTCTTGTCTCTCATCGTCGGTCCGCCCCTGATCCGCGCGCTGTCGCGGCTGCGCGTCGGGCAACCCATTCGCGAAATCGGCCCCGACCATCAATCCAAAGCGGGCACCCCCACCATGGGCGGGCTGCTCATTCTGTTGTCGTTGGTGGTCTCGGTTTTGCTGTGGGCGAACCTGACGAATCGCGCTGTCTGGATCGTCTTGAGCCTGACCGTCGGCTACGGCGTCTTGGGATTCATCGACGACTACCGAAAAGTCCGCGAGCGCCACAGTGCCGGCATCAAGGCGCGGACGAAACTCTTCTGGCAGTTTCTCCTGGCGACGGCCGTCGCGTGGCTGATCTATACCGATCCGAGTTTTGACAAAGAGCTCGCCGTCCCTTTCTTCAAAGATTTCACGCCGAACCTCGGCTGGGGCTACGTGCCACTCGCCGCACTGGTCATCGTCGCGGCGAGCAATGCCGTCAACATCACCGACGGACTCGACGGACTCGCGATCGGCCCGGTGATGATCGCCGCGGGAACGTTTTTGATCCTCGCTTACGCTGCGGGGCACGCGGGCATCGCGGACTACCTGGCCATCAAACACGTGCCCGGAAGTGGACAACTGGCCATTTTGTGCGGGGCACTCGTGGGCGGAGGGCTGGGCTTCCTCTGGTTCAACACGTACCCAGCGCAACTGTTCATGGGCGACGTGGGCTCCCTCGCGCTCGGCGGTGCCTTGGGCGCTATGGCCGTGGTCATTCGCCAAGAGATCCTGCTCGCCGTGGTCGGCGGCATCTTCGTCGCGGAGACGTTGTCCGTCATGATCCAGGTCGCGTCCTTCAAGCTCACAGGTCGTCGCGTTTTTCTCATGGCGCCGATTCACCATCACTTTGAGAAACTCGGCTGGGCGGAGCAAAAGATCGTGGTCCGCTTCTGGATCATCTCCGCGATCCTCGCCCTGGTCGCGCTCTCGTCTCTCAAGCTGCGCTAATGGGCGAACCCGACCTGGCGGGGAAGCGCATCCTCGTGCTCGGTCTGGGGGCTTCGGGACGTTCAGCGGCGACGTTCTGTGCGGAGCGCGGCGCCACCGTGGTGGTGGCCGACGAGCGGAAGACCGTCTCGGTTCCCGAGTTCCCGCGGTCGGTGTCCGTGGTCCTGGGATCGATTCCCGCGCGCGAGGAGTTCGACATCGTGGTGCCGAGCCCGGGAATCCCACCCGCCCGCTACGCGGGCGCGACCGGTCCCGTCTGGGGAGATGTCGAGCTCGCGTTCCAGGCGCTTCGCGTTCCGGTGATCGCCGTCACAGGAACGAATGGCAAATCGACGACTGTCTTACTTCTCGAGGCGCTGCTTCGTGAGCTTGGCTTTCGCGTGCGAGCGGCGGGCAACCTAGGCGTACCGGCCCTTTCCCTCGTGGGTGAAGCACTCGACGTCGCGGTGCTCGAGGTGTCGTCGTTCCAGCTGGAAACCACGGAAACCTTTCGCCCCAAGGTCGGTGTGCTGTTGAACTTCTCGCCGGATCATCTCGACCGTCACGGAAGCCTCGACGCCTATGCAGCGGCGAAAGCACGGATCTTCGCCGCCCAGGGTCCCGACGACTTCGCCGTGGTCAACGGCGACGACCCCCGCTGTGTCGAGATCGCCCGCTCCGGATCGGCGCAGCGGCTTCGTTTTACCCGAGCCGACTCCGCGGCCGACGCGTGGTGGGACGGCGACGTCGCGTGCCTGCGCACTGCGGCGGGCGTGGTGCGCATCCCGCTCAGCGCAGAGGACACGAGCCGGACACCCCGCCAGAATCTCCTGGCCGCACTTCTGTGCCTCGGAGCCAACGGCTGCGATCCCGCGGCAGCGATCTCCGCGCTCCCGGCGTTCGAGCCGCCTCCGCATCGCCTACAGCGCGTGGGAAGGCCGAACGGGGTGCTCTTCGTCGACGACTCCAAGGCGACAAACCCGGCGGCGGCAGCGGCGGCCCTGGAAGCTCTCCCGGGACCACTGGTGTGGATCGCCGGCGGGCGCGACAAGGGGCTGCCTTTCGCCGACCTGATGCGCGTGGCGAGCCAGCGCGTTCGGCACGCGGTGTTTTACGGCGAAGCGGGGCCGTCGCTCCTCGGCGCGGCCTCCGCGCTCACCGCGGAATTCGAGTCATTGTTTCGAGACGCGGTGCTCCGGGCCTACGCGGCGGCCGAGCCCGGCGACACACTTTTGCTCGCACCGGCTTGCGCGAGCTTCGATCAGTTCGCGAGCTTTGAGGATCGCGGAGACGCGTTCCACGCGTTGGCCCGGGAACTGGAGAGCTCGAGTTGAGTGCCGGTGTCGCGACTTCCTATGCCCAACGAGGGGCGAGCACAACACTGCTCGGTGCCACTCTGTTACTGCTCGGCCTGGGAAGCATCATGGTCTACAGCACCACGGCGCCCCTCTCCCTCGGCGATTTCATCCCGCCGCACCTCGCGCGCCACGGTCTGGGTCTGATTCTCGGCGTCGCTGCCGCCTGGATGTTGTCGCACGTCCCGCACCGCCTCCTTCGATACGCGGCTCCCGTCCTGTTCGTCGCCACCCTCGCGGCGCTCGCCGTCGTCCCTTTCATCGGCATTCGGGTGAACGGCGCCCAGCGTTGGCTCTCTCTACCCGGCGTCGGTGTCTTCCAGCCGGGAGAGCTCTCCAAATTCGCAACGGTGCTGTGGGTCGCGGTCCTCGCTTCCTACCGAGGAGGCTCCGCATCGACCAAGCGCTCCCGGGAGGACGCGACCCCGCGAATCACGCGCCAGAACGTGATTCTGTGTCTCTCCGCGGGTGCCCTCCCGGCGGGTCTGTTGGTGCTGCAACCCGATTTCGGTAACGCCGCTCTGCTTCTGATGCTCGTGCTTCTCCTGCTCTTCACGGCCGGCGCGCCGCTCCGGTGGCTCGCTTTGCCAAGCGCAGTCGGCACGGCCCTCGGCGCCCTGTTCGTGCTGCTCCACCCCTACGCGCTGCGCCGCTGGGTCGGGTTCATGGACCCCTGGGCGGCGCCCAGCAACGAGGGCTTTCAGCTCGTACAGTCGTTTGTCGCGTTCGCCCGAGGCGGCTCCTTGGGCGTCGGTTTGGGTTACGGCCGGCAGAAACTCCATTACCTGCCCGAAGCGCACACCGACTTCGTCTTGTCCGTCGTCGCGGAAGAACTCGGGTTGGCGGGCGTGGCCTTGGTCCTCATCGCGTTCGCCGTGCTCTTCGGAGCGGGACTGCGGATCGCGCTCAAAGCGAATACGCGCTTCGCTTCGCTGCTGGCCTTCGGCATGACGCTCCTCGTCGTGGTGCCGGCGTTGGTCAACGCGGCCGTCGTGATGGGCGTTCTTCCCACCAAGGGATTGTCGTTGCCGTTTCTTTCCTACGGTCGGAGCTCTCTCATCGTGAGCTGCGCGGCGATCGGGATCGTCTGGGGCGTAGCTCGGGCGAACACAGCGAGCGGGGGCCGGCGCGCCGGCGCTTCGGGCGCTTCGTGAAGCGGCACATCGTCGTCGCCGGCGGTGGGACCGGCGGGCACATCACTCCTGCGTTGGCGCTCGCGGAACAATTTCGCGACCGCGGAGAGAACGTCACGCTGATCGGTACGAAGCGCGGGCTCGACGCGCGCATGGTGCCGGCCGCCGGCTTCCCGTTGGAGACCCTCGATTCGCGGCCGCTCGTCGGTCGGTCGCTCAAGGAACGCGTGGGAGCGGTCTGGGCGCTCCTCCGCTCGACCGTCGCTGCGCGGCGATCGCTCCGAACGCTCGAGGCGGCCCTGGTGGTCTCGGTGGGGGGGTATGCCGCCGTGCCCGTCACCCTCGCCGCGCGCACGCTCAAGCTTCCGATCGCACTGGTCGAGCCGAACGCGCTTCCCGGCTTCGCGAACCGAGCGATGGCGCGGTTCGCCAAGCGCCTGTTCACGGGCTTCGACATCACGGCGAGCCGGCTGATCGGCCACCGAGATGATCCGCGCGTCCGCTGCTTGGGCGTACCCCTCCGGAGCGAACTCGTGGCCACGCTTGCCGATGCCCCCGCTGCGAGGGTTCCGGAGCCTCCGTACCGAATCTTTGTTTTCGGCGGCAGCCAAGGCGCCCGACAGCTGAACGAGGGCGTCCCCGAAGCACTCGCCGACCTGGGGGACGACCTTCCCCCCTCGTTCTTCGAGGTGGTTCACCAGACCGGCGAAGCCGATCGAGAAGCGGTTTTCGACGCCTACGCGCGCGCCGGAATTGGCGCCACGGTGCTCGCATTTGAAAGTGACATGGCAGGTCGCTATCGCTGGTCTGATCTAGTCGTTTGCCGCGCCGGCGCGCTCACCATCGCAGAGCTCGCCTTGGCGAAACGACCGGCGCTGCTCGTCCCCCTGGGCCACGTCGGAGGGGGAGAGCAAATCGAGAACGCGCGCGCTCTAGAAGCCGCGGGTGCGGCCCGCGTTCTGCCGTCCGCCTCGTGCACGCCGGACGCGTGGCGCGCCGCCTTGCGAGGGCTGCTCGAAGAGCCGAGCGCATGGCCGACGATGGGCGCCCGCGCTGGAGAGCTCGCCCGCCCGGCGGCCGCCGCCGAAATCGCCGACGAATGCTTGGTGCTCCTCGAAGCTCCGGGGCAGGTGGGATGAAGGGTCTCTTCCGACGCGTGCGACGGGTCCATTTCGTCGGGATCGGCGGGATCGGTATGTGTGGCCTCGCCGAGCTGCTCCACGTGCAAGGCGTCACGGTGACCGGATCGGACCTGCGCGAAGGGCCGACGGTCGAACGACTACGCGGACTCGGAGTCGAGATTTTCCAGGGGCACGACGGTCCTCAGGTCGGCGATACCGACGTGGTCGTCGTTTCGTCCGCCGTCGGGGACGAGAACCCCGAAGTGATCGAAGCCCGCCGCCGCGAGATCCCCGTGGTCCCCCGGGCCGAACTCCTCGCCGAGATCATGCGCCACAAGGAAGGGATCGCCGTCGCGGGAACCCACGGCAAGACGACCACGACGAGCCTGGTCGCGCACGTGCTCGAAGTCGCCGGGTTCGATCCCACGGCCGTGATCGGCGGTCGCGTTCGAGGATCCGGCGCGGATCCGACGGGCGCGAGACTGGGCCGCGGAGAATTGCTGGTCGCCGAGGCGGACGAGAGCGACGGGTCGTTCCTGGGCCTGTCCCCCGTGGTCTCCATCGTCACGAACATCGAGGCAGAGCACCTCGACCACTACGGGGACGAGGCGCGCGTGCGCGAGGCGTTCGTCGCTTTCGCGAACCGCGTCCCGTTCTTCGGCCTGTGTGTGCTCTGTTTGGACGATCCCGGCGTCCAAGCCGCGCTCCCCGCGATCACGCGCCCCGCCTTGACCTACGGGTTCGCAACCCAGGCCGATCTCGTCGCGGCGGAGGTCGAGCCCTACCAAGGTGGAATGCGCTTTCACGCCCGGCTCAGGGGAGAGCGCCTCGGCGCGATCCACTTGCCTCTGCCGGGACGTCACAACGTGCAGAACGCCTTGGCCGCCCTCGCGGTCGCCCTCGAGTTCGACGTGCCGTTCCCGCTCGCCGCGGAAGCGATGGAGTCCTTCCGCGGTATCGAGCGGCGCTTTGAAACGAAGGGGAGTTGCGGCGGCATTCGCGTCGTGGACGACTACGCGCACCACCCGACCGAGATTCGCGCGACGCTCGAGGCGGCCCGCGGGCTTCACTCGGGACGCATCGTGGCCGTCTTCCAGCCCCACCGATTTACTCGGACGCGCGATCATCTCGAAGCATTCGCCACGGCCTTCCACGACGCCGAGCTTCTCGTCGTGACCGACATCTACGCGGCCGGCGAGGCGCCGATCCCCGGTTGCGACGCCGACAACCTCTGCGAAGCGATTCGCGCTCACGGCCACCGAGCGGTGAGCCACGTCGCGGAACTCGCAGCGGTTCCCGGGGTGCTGGTACCCCGACTGCGCACGGGCGATCTGGTGATCACCTTCGGCGCGGGCAGCATCACCACGCTGGGACCGGAAATCCTGCGGTCCCTCGCGGAGCGGGGTCCGTGCTAGATGCGGCCCTTCGCGAACTCGAGTCGATTGCCGATTGCGAATGGCGCCGCGATGCGCCGCTCTCGAGGCATACCTCGCTCGGTGTCGGTGGCCCCGCCGATCTCCTGGCGATTCCCGATTCCCGGGACGCAGCGGTTCACGTGCTCGCGACGGCGCGTCGTTGCGAGCTCCCGGTGGTCATCCTCGGCAAGGGCTTCAACACCTTGGTTCGCGACGGCGGATTTCGTGGCGTCGTGCTGGCGCTTTGGAAATTGCGGCGTCTCGAACGGCGCGGGGACGGCCCCCTCGTCGCCGAGGCCGGCGTTTCCCACAGCCGCGTCACCCACTACTGCAACACCCACGGGCTCTCGGGCCTCGAGTTTGCCGCCGGAATCCCCGGAACGGTCGGTGGGTGGATCGCGATGAACGCCGGCGTGCCCGACCGCGAGATGCGCGACGTGTTGACGCGAATCGACTTGATCAGCGAACGCGGCGAGTCCCCGTGCGACGTCGCCAACCTGGGGTTCCGCTATCGGGGCATCACGCTACCCGAGGGCAGCGCCGTCCTCGCCGGCCATTTCGACCTTTCCGAAGATTCTCCGGAAGCTGTGAGCGAGCGCGTCGCGGCCCAACTCGCCGCCCGCGCGAAGACCCAGCCCATCCACCGACCCTCCTGCGGCTCGGTCTTCAAGAACCCTCCGGGCGACTTCGCGGGTCGGCTGATCGAGGACGCGGGCTTGAAGGGCCAGGGCTCGGAGCGGGCGGCCTTTTCGGACCTCCACGCGAACTTCATCGTCACGGGACGAGGCGCGCGCGCAACCGACGTGCTTTCACTCATCGACCGCGCGCGCGAAGCCGTATACGAGCGATCGGGGGTCCTGCTCGAGACCGAAGTGAAAATCCTGGGAGAGGACGCGTGAGCTGGCCGGGTCTCCTCACGTCGCGCCGTGCCGCGCTCCTGTTCGGCCTGGGCAACGTCCTCGGTCTCGCACTGGGTTGGCAACCCATGGTGCTCGGATTCGGAACGGATGAAGCGAAGCACGCCGCGCCCGACGTCTCGGTCGTCGGGATGAATACCCTCGCCAGCGGGGACGTGCTGCGCGCGGCCGCTGTGTCGGCCCAATCGTCATTCGCAGCACTCGACGCGAGTCACGTCGCCGACCGTGTGGAGCGCCACCCGTGGATCGACGCCGCAAGCGCAGTCGCCCTGCCGCCGCGGCGGCTCCTGGTTCGGGTGGTCGAGCGCGAGCCCGTCGGACACGTGGCGATCGGCACCGACCGCTGGTGGGTCGATGCGCGAGGCCTGGCCTTCGCGCCGTTCAATGCCGACGCACACCGGGACGTGCCCGAGTTCGTCGGGATCTCCGATGTCTCACCGGGGAGCGGACATCGCCTGCTGCATCTCGCTGTGAGCGTCGGTCACGCTGTGGCGAAGATCGACGGCGTCCCCGCGCTGCGTTCGGTTCGCGTCGGAGGCACCAGCCCGGACCGACTTCCCGAGATCACCCTCGCCGGCGACATCCGCGTCGTCATCGGCCCGGGCGAATTGCGCGAGAAGCTTTCTCGGCTGGAACAACTTTTCGCGGAGATCCTCGACACCAAGCTGTCGGGCTCCGAAATCGATCTGCGCTTCGGAAATCGGATGGTTCTCCGGGGCGAGGCGGTACGCAGTGCCGCACTGACATCACTTCGAAGGACCGAGGTGGTGTCCGGAACCGGGGGCGTCGGCCACTAGGCGGCGCTCCGCGGCGCGTGGGCGTCGCGAAAAACACCTGGGGGGGTGAACTGTGTCTCGAAAGGACGAGTTGATCGTCGGCCTGGATATCGGCACGACGAAGATCTGCGCCGTCGTCGCCGAACGGAGCGAAACCGGCATCGACATTGTGGGCATCGGTACCCATGTCTCGCGCGGCCTGCGCAAAGGTGTCGTGGTCGACATCGATGCCACGGTCGAGTCGATCAAGCGGGCCGTGGAAGAAGCGGAGTTGATGGCGGATTGCGAAATCACCTCGGTCTATGCGGGGATCGCCGGCGGCCATATCAGCGGCATGAACTCCCACGGCATCGTCGCGGTGAAAGACCGCGAGGTGACCGACAACGACGTCCGCCGCGTGATCGACGCCGCGAAAGCCGTCGCGATCCCGATGGATCGCGAAGTCATTCACGTCATCCCGCAAGAGTTCATCATCGACGACCAGGACGGGATTCGCGAGCCGCTCGGTATGAGCGGCGTGCGTCTGGAAGCGAAGATCCACATCGTGACCGCCGCCGTCACCAGCGCCCAGAACATCGTCAAGTGCGCGAACAAGGCGGGACTCAACGTCGCCGACATCGTGCTCGAGCCGCTGGCGTCGGCGGAAGCGGTCTTGGCCGGCGATGAGCGCGACCTGGGGGTGTGCTTGATCGATATCGGGGGCGGTACAACGGACGTCGCCGTGTTCTCCGACGGTTCGATTCAGAACACGTCGGTTCTGGGGCTCGGCGGCTACCACATCACGAACGACATCGCGGTCGGTCTGCGCACGCCGTTTGACGAGGCGGAGCGCATCAAGAAGCGCTTCGGCGTCGCGTCGTCGCGCTACTTGGCGAGCGACGACGTCATCACGGTTCCGAGCGTCGGCGGCCGACGTCCGCGCGAGGTTTCGCGGAAGATCCTTTGCGAGATCATCGAACCCCGAGTCGACGAGATCCTCTCGCTCGCGCGGCAAGAGCTCGTGAAGGCCGGGCTGGAGGACAAGATCCCGTCCGGAGTCGCGCTGACCGGCGGTTGCTCCGCGCTCGACGGGCTCGCCGAGCTGGCGGAGGAGATCTTCGAATCGCCGGTCCGGCGGGGTCTCCCGATCCGAGTGGGCGGGCTGCAAGACGTCGTCCGCAGCCCGATGTACTCGACCGGCGTGGGCCTGGTGCTCTACGGCTTGAGCCAGGGACAAAAGCGCGAGTCGACGCGCTTCCGGATCCGCGACGATTCCATTTTCCGCCGCGTCAAACAGCGTATGCGCGACTGGTTCTACGGCGAAGTCGAGTAGACCGACCCCGGGACGGCGTGCGCTCCTGCGCCGCCGTCCCCGCCCCCTCCAAAGCTTCAAAATAGAACGGCAGTTCTAGGCGCCAACCCCTCGTGGGCATTGGGAAACGTGCTAGATTGCCTACATCAGTCAACGCCGGTGTTCAGGGGGGTGAACGATGGCGTCCAATGGTCGATCGAAAGATCGAAATCAGCGAAATACGTCCACGAAGAACTCGAAAGCGGCCGAAAATTTCGCCGAAGACGACGATTCTCAGGCGCTGCTCGAGCTCGAGGCCAACGAGCGGCTTCACGCGAAGATCAAGGTCGTCGGCGTGGGAGGTGGCGGCGGGAACGCGCTGAACACCATGATTCGCTCGAAGCTTCAGGGCGTCGAGTTCCTCGCGGCGAACACCGACGCCCAGGCGCTCGAATACAGCGAGGCCGGGTGCCGGATCCAGCTGGGGACCGCCGTCACGCGGGGACTGGGCTGCGGGGCGAACCCGGAGCGCGGTCGCGAGGCCGCCCTGGAAGACCGCGACCGCCTGCGCGAAGCGCTGTCCGGCGCCGACATGGTCTTCGTCACCGCCGGCCTGGGCGGCGGCACGGGCACCGGTGCGGCTCCGATCATCGCGGAAGTCGCGCGGGATCTCGGCGCGCTCACCGTCGCCGTCGTGACGAAACCTTTTCCCTTCGAAGGTCGCGTCCGACTGGGCCACGCGGATCAGGGGCTCGAGCGACTGCACGACGTCGTCGACACCCTGATCACGATCCCGAATCAGCGGCTGTTGGCACTCGCCGGAAAAGAAACGGCGATCATGGACGCCTTCAAGCTCGCCGACGAAGTGCTCCTGAACGCCGTGAAAGGGATCTCGGACCTCATCACGGTCCACGGGCTGATCAACCTCGACTTCGCCGACGTCCGCACGATCATGAACGAGATGGGCATGGCGCTGATGGGGACGGGCATGGGCGTCGGCGACAACCGCGCTGCAGACGCGGCACACGCCGCGATTTCGAGCCCGCTCCTCGAAGACGTTTCCATCGACGGGGCTCGCGGCGTGCTGATCAACATCAGCGGTGGTCCGGACATGACGCTCTTCGAAGTCAACGAAGCGTCGACCTTGGTACAAGACGCCGCGCACGAAGAAGCGAACATCATCTTCGGCGCGGTCATCGACGAGACCCTTCCGAAGGGCGAGCTGCGCGTCACGGTCATCGCAACGGGCCTGAACGACGGGCGTCACCCGACCCGGGGAATGAGCGTCGAGGACGGCGAGCTGACGAACGTCACGCCGCTGCACGCGGAGCCCGAGCAGGTATCACTCGTCGATGTGACGGTGGCGAGCAGCGAAGAGCCCGCGAGTCCGGTGGCAGAGCCGGAGCTCGCACCGCTCGCGCCGCGCGCCAGCGAAGAGCCGCCCGCAGACCCCGCGCCGGAGGATTTCCTCTCGCCGTTCGCCGAGGATGAACTCGACGTGCCGGCTTTCTTGAGGCGCAAGCGTCGGCGCAGCGAGGAAGATGAGCCGGCGTTTCTTCGACGCAGCGCGGACTAGCACCACCTCGTAGCGCAGGGCTTAGGAAGCAGCCGCTTCGGGCGATTGGCATGCCCGGAGCGGCTGCGCCACGTTCCGGGCATGGGTACTCCCGACGTCCGACTCGAGCGGCGTGACGCGATCGCCATTCTCACGTTCGATGATCCGGATCGCCTCAACGCGATGACCGAAGCCATGGGGCGGGCCTTGTCGGCACGAGTCGACGAGCTACGCGACGATGAGAATCTCCGAGCGGTGGTCCTGACCGGCGCCGGGCGGGCGTTCTCGGCGGGCGGCGATCTCGACATGATCGTCGCCAAAGGCGAAGCGGGCCGGAGCAGTCCGGGGGGCGCGACGCGCCAGGCCGGCCGCGACTTCATGCGCAACTTCTACGGTCTCTACCTGCGCGTTCGCGACCTTCCGTGTCCCACCATCGCCGCCATCAACGGGCCTGCAATCGGAGCGGGCTTCTGCGTTGCGCTGGCGTGCGACATACGGGTCGCGGGCAAGCGAGCGAAGCTCGGCCTCAATTTCGTTCGTCTCGGCATGCATCCCGGGATGGGGGCGACCTGGACCCTTCCGCGCATTGTCGGCCACGCAATCGCCGCCGAGATGCTCTACACGGGACGCGTGATGGACGGCAAAGAGGCGGCTCGGCTCGGCGTCGTCAATCGAGCCGTCCCGCGCGGAGAAGTGCTCGACTGCGCTCTGGGCTTGGCCGAAGAAATCGCCGTGGCTTCCCCGCTCGCGGTGCGCGGCGTGCGAGAAGCCCTGGCTCGGAGCCCCCACGCGAGTCTCGCAGAACAACTCGACTTCGAAGCTTCCGAGCAATCGAAAAACTACGAGAGCGAAGATCTCGTCGAAGGCATCGCCGCCATCAAAGAAAAGCGCGCGCCGGTGTTTCAAGGCCAGTAGCCGTGTCACGAGTTCGCGTATGAGAGTGCTCGTCACCGGCGGCAGCGGCTACGTCGGCCGCGCTTTGTGTCGCAGGCTGTTGCCCGAACACGAGCTTCACGTCCTCGATAGCTTTCGCTTCGGTCGGGAGCGCCTCGCCGCAGCCGAGGAAGGCGGCGCACACGTGCACCCGTGCGATCTCGGCGACGCGGCGGGCATCGCAGCGTGTCTCGAGCGCGTTGCGCCCGAAGCGATCGTTCACCTGGCCGCTGTCCACTACATCCCGGAGTGCGAAGACGATCCGAAGCGGGCGCTCGCGACGAACGTCACGGGCACGGTCAACCTGCTCGCGGCCTGCCCGCCGGGCTGCCGGGTGATCTTCATGAGTAGCGCCGCGGTCTACGAACCCTCGGACCGAGCGCATCGCGAGACCGACGCGACCCTCAAGCAGCCGGTTGATATGTACGGGCTGACGAAACTCCACGGCGAGTCCTACACCCGCTACTTCGCGAGGCAGCGAGATTTTTCGGCGGTGATCGTGCGTCTGTTCAACGTGGTCGGCCCCGGCGAAACGAACCCTCATCTCGTTCCCGAAATCGTCGCGCAAGCGCTGTCGGGCACGCGAACGCTCTCGTTGGGGAACACGAAACCCAAACGGGACTTCATCCACGTGGAAGACGTCGCGGAGGGGCTCGAGCGCCTGCTCACCGCGCCGGACGTCGCCGCGGGGGGCGCGGAGGTCGTAAACCTCGGCACCGGCCGCGCGCATTCCGTCGAAGAACTCGTCGCGATGCTCGCCACCATCGCCGGTAGCGAGATCGCGATCGAAACCGATCCGGCGCGCGTGCGCGCGGTCGATCGACCGAACTTGTGCGCGGATACCGCCCACTTGCAGAGCGTCTTGGGGTGGAAGCCCGAGCGACTTCTCATCGATGCGGTACGCGACCTGTGGGAGACCCGCGACCTCCCCGCCGCCTTGCTCGAGCGCTACGCGGACCGCTTCGAAACGAATCGGTGAGAGTTCTCGCCACGGCCATCGTTCCGCCTCACATGGACGTGAGTGGTGGTCTGCGAGCCGCGATCGCATTGTCGGCCGCCTTGACCCCGCACTGCACGATCGAGTTGGCGCGCCTCGCGTTGACGGACGGTACGAGGCAGGAGGACGGTCTCCGGATACGCGACGTTCGCGCGCGCCTCCCCGCCGAACCGCTGCTTCAGCGACTGCCGAACAAAGTGCGTACGCCGCTCTATCGGTCGGATCTTCCGCAGTGCGTGACAGCCGAATTCGACTTGGTTCACATCCACAACCCGATGCCGACCCTCGAGATGGCGCGGGTCGCGAAACGCTGCGTCGCTCTGGGGAAACCCTATGTCGTCTCGACCCACGGTTTCGTGGAAGTCGCTTCGGACGGGCGCACCTACGGGTTGGGCCCCGGCGGGCGCCTCGCGTGGAAATTCTTGGTGACCCGTCCGCTTCGCTACGTGGTAGCGAACGCGTCGCGGATCCTGGCGCTTTCGCCGGCCGAGTTTCCCTTGCTTTCAAAGCTCGGGGTCCCGGACCGTCGGATCGATGTCGTTCCGAACGGGATCGATCCGCCCGAACGCGTGACCGAGGAACAGGCCGCCGCGACGCGGCGCAAACTGGGAATACCGACACGCGACGGCCGACCGCGAGCGCTGTTTCTGGCGAACCACACGGCCAACAAGGGATTGCCACTGCTCCTCGAAGCGATTCTTCGCACCGAGCGTCCGTTCGTGCTGATCGCGGGCGGAAGTCCGCGGCCGGAAATTGACTACGAAGCTTGGCAGGCGCGGTGCGGTCCCGATCAGGAAATCGTATTCACGGGTTTCGTAGCCGATGAAGACGTCGGTCCGTTGTTTTACGAGGCGGATTTCTTCGCGTTTCCCACCCTCGCCGATACGTTCCCGCTCGCGGTTCTCGAGGCGCTGGCCCACGGGAAGGCCGTCCTGGCGTCTCGCGTAGGCGGCATCCCCTACCAGATCGACGAGAAATGCGGCGTTTTGGTCGAGCCCGGGAGGGTCGACGCCTGGTGTGCGGCCCTCGCCGGCGCCTTCGACGCCCCCGAGCGGATACGGGCGCTCGGGGCGGGTTCCGCTGCTGCAAGTGCTCGCTTTCGTTGGGAAACCTCTGCTGTCGCGGCACTCGACGCGTACCGCAGCGTCCTATCCTCCTCCTGACCGCGCCGCCACCTCGAAAAATGAGGTGTTTCTCCTGATCCAAGAACCACACTTTTCACGACGAAGTGTGTGATCAATACCACAAGTCTTGTAGTCTAGAGACTGCGTTTCAGTTTGATTCGGGACCTAAAAACCCCAGGTAGATCACAGATATAGGGAGATGGGGGCGCTTCGCATGAGTGAGATATTGGTGGCCGGTGGCGGCGGATTCATCGGTGGCCACTTGGTGGCGGACCTCCTCGCCAAAGGCTGTTCTGTTCGAGCCGTCGATATAAAACCGTTTGACGAATGGCACCAGCGGTTCGACGGGGCGGAGAACCTGAGTCTCGACCTGCGGGACCTCGGACATTGCCGGACCGCGGTCCGCGGTGTCGGGCAGGTCTACAACCTCGCCGCCGATATGGGCGGCATCGGCTTTATCGAGGCCCACAAAGCCGAGTGCATGCTGTCCGTTCTGATCAACACCCATCTCCTGCGCGCGGCGCAGGAGGCCCAGGTGAGTCGGTTCTTCTTCTCTTCGTCGGCATGCGTCTACAACGCCGACAAACAGTTAGACGCGAAGGTCGTGCCGCTTCGCGAAGAGGACGCGTACCCGGCGCTCGCAGAAGACGGTTACGGCTGGGAGAAGCTCTTTTCTGAGCGCATGTGCCGCCACTTCGGCGAGGACTACGGCATGGAGACCCGCGTCGCCCGCTATCACAACATCTACGGCCCTCACGGCACGTGGGACGGCGGCCGCGAAAAAGCGCCCGCGGCGATGTGTCGCAAGATCATCGAGGCGCAGCACACGGGAAGCGGCGTCCTCGAAATTTGGGGAGACGGCGAGCAGACCCGGAGCTTCGCTTACATCGACGACTGCGTTCACGGCACGCAGATGATCGCGAACGGTCACTACGCCGAGCCGATCAACTTGGGTTCCAACGAACTCGTCACGATCAACCAACTGGCTTCGACGGTCGAGGCC
Source organism: Myxococcota bacterium (assembly GCA_965223705.1). Lineage (GTDB taxonomy): Bacteria > Myxococcota_A > UBA9160 > UBA9160 > UBA6930 > UBA6930. Next base: position 3,865,886 of record OZ245015.1, read on the forward strand.
ATCGCGGGTATCGAGCTCGAGCGACACTACAAGCTCGACGCACCAAAAGGCGTCAACGGGCGCAACAGCGACAACGAGCGCATCCGCAGGGAATTCGGCTGGGAGCCCTCCATCAAGCTCCGCGAGGGACTCGAGCGGACCTACGCCTGGATCTACGACGAATGGCGGCGGAGTCGGTAACGCCATGAGGCGGTGGGCATTCCATGGGGCCGTCGCGTTGATCGCGGCCCTGTGTGTCGTTTCGTGCGCGCGGTCTCCGCGTCCCGCGCCGACGTCCGCGCCCTCGGTGGAAATGCCCCCCGCCGAAAACCCCGCTCTTCTCGCGTTGTGGAACGAACGCCGCGCGACGCGGGTCGCAGCGCTACCCCTCGGCGCCGGTGATCGTCTGCGGATTTCCGTCCCGGGTCTGCCCGAGTTTTCTCCCTTGGAAACCGTGGTCGGAGCCGACGGAAATCTGTCGTTGCCACTGATCGGACCGCTGCCGGCGGAGGGACGCAGCGACGCAGAGCTAACTCAGGATCTCGAGCGAGCCCTCGAGCAGTACATGTACGACCCCCGTGTCAGCGTTGTGGTACTCGACGCGGCGAGCCGCATGGTGGGTGTCATCGGAGCGGTCGCGAAACCCGGGTACTACCCGATGCGCGATGCCATGGATTCCGTACTCGACCTGGTCGCGGCGGCCGGCGGGCTCAGTGCGAAAGCGTCGACCACGCTGCAATTGATTCCCTCCGGATCGGGGGCCAGCGCTCCGCTCGCACCCGGGAGCGAAACCGATTCCGAGCTGGTGGCGATCGACCTGTCGGCGAGCGCACCCGGCACGGCCGCTCTCTACGCAACGCTCCCGGTTCGCCCGGGCGACGTGCTGATTGCGACCGAGCGCGGTCAGGTCTTGGTGACCGGTTGGGTCGAAGCCCCCGGCGCATATCCCATTTCTCCTGGCATGACCGTCCTCGCTGCCGTTTCGGCGGCGGGAGGAACGCAATATCCGGCCGACCGGAATGTCCACGTTGCGCGCAACAGCTCGGGAGGCAACAAGCATCAGCTGAAAATCGACCTCGAAGCCGTCGAAGAGGGACGCGCCATCGATCTGCCCGTCGCCGACGGCGACGTGATTCATGTGAGTTCGACGGCGCCGAAAGCGGCGGGTTGGGGCTTGTACCAGCTCGTGACTTCACTTTTGAGCATCGGCCTATGAACAACGCCCTCGAGCCGCGCAGCTCCGATCGACGCATGGCGCCGCGTGAGCCCGCCCCGGAGCCGCTGTTTGCCGAGCCCGCGCAGCCCGGGTTGACACCGGGACGTCTGCGGGAATTGCTCCACGTCTTGCGCAAGCGCCGCGGGCTGCTCGTCGCCATCTGGGCCGGCGTGGTCGCCGCCGGGATCGGTCTGCTGATGTTGGCAACACCGGTGTACACGGCGAGCGCCGTGCTTCAAATCTCGCCGCGCGCGGCGCAGGGCACGCATCAGCTGCTGCCCCGAGCCGAACTTCAGTCTCGTGAAGTCACGACGTTCTACGAAACGCAGTACGAACTCCTGCGGAGCCGCAGTCTCGCCGAGCAAGTGATCGCGCGTGAGAACCTCTTGTACGACCCGGTTCTCGAGCTGCGACCGGAACGACCGGAGCTCGAGGCCTCGGCCACGTCAGACCTCGTCGATCGCTACAACGACAGCTTCCTCTCGGTCTCCCCGGTCGCCGACACACAGCTGGTGCGCGTCGCGATGACGCTTCCACACCCCGAGCTCGCGCGGCGCGTCTTGTCCGCTCATCTGACGGGATATTTGGAGCAAGAACTCGCGCGCAACACCCGCGCGAACTCCGAGGCGCGCGATTTTCTTCGCGCCGAACTCGCACGCCTGCGCGCCGAGCTCCGCGACGCCGAAGCCGAACTCAGCGACTACCGTCGCGAACACGGAATTCTCTCACTCGACGGCAAGGAAAATACCGTCGTCGAGCGCTTGGCGGATCTCAACAATCGGCTCACCGCCGCGCAGGTGAGTCGACTTTCGAACGAGGCGCAGGTCCACCTCCTTCGCGACGGCGGGAACACCACGCTTCCGACGGTGGTCTCGGACCCGACCATCCAGGCCTTGAAGCAGCAGCTCGCGTCCATCGAGGCGGAGCAGGCGAAACTCGGCGCAACGCTCAAGCCGACCTATCCCCGCTTGGTCGAACTCGCTTCCCAAGCGAACTCCCTGCGCGCCCGAATCGCGGCGGAGACCGAGAACTTGGCGTCTGTCGTCCGTTCCAAGCACGCCGCCGCCCTCGAAGAGGAGCGCGCGTTGCGGGAAGAGCTCGAGGCGCAGCGACAAATGGCCCTCGAGCAGAAAGATACGACGCTCCAATACGCGTTACTCGCCCGCGATCTCGAGACCACGCGCTCGCTTCACGACACGGTGTTGCAACGACTGAAAGAAATCGACCTGGTCGCCGAGACCTATCCGTCTCACGTGTACGTCATCGACCCGCCGACGAAGCCGTCGTCGCCTTCCTTTCCTCGCTACGGAACGAGCCTCGCGCTGGCGAGCCTGGTGGGTCTGATGCTCGGGGTATCGACGGTGATGGGGCTCGAGACCTTCGATCGGAGCATCCGCTCACCGCGAGAAGCGAATCAGTCCCTGGGGCTCCCGGTTCTGGCTTCGGTTCCGGATTTCCGTCGGCTGCCAGAGGGCGGGCTCGCTCCCTCGGACAGCGACCTCATCAGCCAAGTTTCGCTTTCCGAAAGCGTCTCGACGGGCGTCGAGCTGTCGCCCGCGCCGGAATCGGTGGTCACCGAGGCCTACCGAACGATCCGTACGAACCTGATGCTCAACCGCCGCCGCCGCGATGCGCGCACGATCCTCGTAACGAGCGCCCGCCTTGGCGAGGGAAAGACCGTCACGGCACTGAACACGGCGATTACCTTCGCGGAATACGCCGTACCGGTGCTCCTCATCGACGCCGATTTCCGGCGTCCGACGTTCCAGCACTCCCTGGGCCTCTCTCCGAGGGCCGGACTTTCGGACGTTCTCACCGGACAGGCGAAGGCTGCGGACGCCATCGTCAAGAGCCAACTCGGACTGTCGTTTCTCGCCGCCGGCAGCTCCGCCGCGCAAACGGGGGCGCTCCTCGGCTCGGAACGCATGCAGGAACTCCTCGACGCGCTGAAGGAGGAGTACGCGTACATCCTGATCGACGGTCCGCCGATTCTTCCCGTCGCCGACAGCGTCGTAATGTCGACCCTCGTCGAAGGGGTCGTCCTGGTCATCGATCAGCCCGAGACACCGCGAGAACTCGCTGAAGAAGCCGAGAGGCGACTCCGCGGCGTGGGTGCGTCGCTACTCGGTTGCGTGCTCAATCGCGTCCGCCCGGACGATCCCACCTTCGCGCCTTCGGTGTTGGAGTACTACGGCTGATGTCCCGCGAGGCGAAGTAAGGCGATGAACCTCGCAGCGCCTAGAGGGGCGGCGGCGCGAACGGTCGGGCTGCGTCTTCACTTCGGACCGCTGGTGCGTCAACGGATCGTTCGAGAAGCACTCGGTGCGTTGGACCTCATCGTCGTCGCCGGCTGCTTCGCGCTCTACGCCGCGTTGCGAGAAGGCGCGCCCTTTCCGCTCGGTCCTCTCGGGCTCTTCGCCATCGTGCTCGTCCTGGCGATCTGGCACGCGGTCTTCCGCGCGCTCGGTCTCTACCCAGGAGCGCCCATCGTGTTGCGGCCCGAAGGGTGGCGTCTCGCTGCCGCCGCGGTTTTCGCCGTCGCAACCGGCGCCCTGACAGCGCACGTCGCCGACTTCTCGGTCTCCGCGCAGGCGCTACTCATCGGCGCGCCCTCGGTCGGCATCGCTCTCGCACTCGGTCGGGCGTCCTTTGCGCGACTCTTGAGTCTCGCGCTGCGCAGCCCTCGGCGTCTGCAGCGCGTACTCGTCATCGGGAGCGGTCACGCCGCGCTCGATTTCGCGGAGCGAATTCGCTCCATCCCGGAACTCGGATTCGAGGTTGTCGGCTTCGTGGACGACCACTGGCGCGGCTTGGAAGCGTTTCGCAACCTCGGCCAACACCTGGTCTCGGATCTCAAAAACGCTCCGGACTTCCTGCGCGAGGAAGTCGTCGACGACGTCGTGATCGCGGCGCCCTTGTCCGCCGTCGGCGAACACATGGGCCCTCTCCTACAAGCCTGCCGAAGCCTCGGGATTCATGTTCGAATTCTCGGGTCTGCGTTCGATCATTTGCACGCGGCGCTCCCGGATCTCGAAGACGAAACCGCCCTGGTGATCAGCGCGAGCGCGAGTATCAGCGATCAATGGTCCTTGGTTGCCAAGCGTGCCTTCGACATCGTCGCTTCGTCCGCTCTGTTGATCGCGACGTCGCCGCTTCTAGCCGGAACGGCCCTTCTGATCGCTCTCTCATCGCCGGGACCGGTCTTTTTCGTTCAGGAGCGGCTCGGATTGCGGCGGCGACGGTTCGAGATGTTCAAGTTTCGAACGATGCGCGACGGCGCGGAACGAGAGGTCGCGAAGCTCGAAGATCGCAATCAAGTCGACGGCGCAGTGTTCAAGATCGGCGATGATCCGCGGCTCACGCCGATCGGAAAATGGCTGCGCCGCTTCAGCATCGACGAACTCCCGCAACTCTGGAACGTCTTCCGCGGCGACATGAGCTTGGTCGGTCCACGCCCGCTCCCGGTTCGCGACTACCTCCGCTTCGAGGAGCTGCCCCATCTGCGCCGGTTCAGCGTTCGACCCGGGTTGACGGGCCTTTGGCAGATCAGCGGACGCAGCACCCTTTCTTTCGAGCGGTGGATCGAGCTCGACCTCCGCTACATCGACGAGTGGTCGCTCGCCCTCGACGTGAAGATTCTCGCCAAGACGCCGGCGGCGGTGGTCTCCGGTCGGGGGGCGTATTGATGGAGATCGTCGAAGCAAGCGGTGCGTGGCCTCCGAAGCTCCGCGTCTTCGACGTCGGCGTAAGCCCGGTCGATTATGACCGCGCCGAAAGCGCGGTCATCGCCGCTGCCCGGCAGCGCCGGGGTGGCATCGTCGACCACATGTCGGTGCACGGATTGATGCTGGCGCGCCGAGATCCCGAATTCCGTCGTATCCTCTGCGACTTCGACCTGGTCGCCGCCGACGGTCAGCCGGTTCGCTGGGCGTTGAACCGCTTCCACGGAACCGCCCTCGAGGATCGGGTTTACGGCCCCGAACTCATGCTCCGTTTGTGCCGCCGTGCCGCGACCGAGAAGATGGGCATCTATCTGTTGGGCGGAAGCGAAGCGGTCCTGTCGGCGTTGTGTCGACGGCTCCCCGAGGTCGCGCCGGGGCTCGTGATCTCCGGCGCGGAATCGCCGCCTTTTCGCGAACTCACGTCCATCGAAGAGACGGAGACCATCGACCGCATCAACCGAAGCGGTGCGAGCTTGGCATTCATCGGGCTCGGCTGCCCGAAGCAAGAAGCGTTCGCCTCGCGCAACCGCCACCGGGTCCGTGCGGTACAGCTCTGCGTCGGCGCGGCGTTCGACTTCCATGCCGGCGCGAAACCGACGGCGCCGGCCTGGCTCCAGCGCGCGGGGCTCGAGTGGGCGTTTCGGCTCGCGACCGAACCCCGTCGGCTGTTCTCCCGGTACCTCGTCAACAACACGCTCTTCCTGTTGAGCTACGCCCGTGGCAATCGCCCTTCCTAGACAACGGGGCGGAATACAACGGGCCTATGCCGCGCTGTTGTACCCGCCGCTCGTCATCGCGGGAGCCGTCGGAGCCATCTGGTACCCCCTGCCCTCGCTCGCCGCCGTCACTGCGCTCACGGGTTTCTCCATGTTGGGGCGCGACGTCGTCGAGAGGCTCCCGCGGGTTTTTGCGATCGTTTTGGGTGTCGTCCTCGCCGGCTATGCATTTCTCGGACGGGGCTTTGCGCACTTGGGCGTGCCACCGATCTATGTCGGCGAGATCGCATTGGCGATCGGGGCCGTCGCGCTGGTATTCACGGGACGGATCCGACGTGCCCTCGAAGCTCCGGCAGCCTGGATCATCCTCCTCCTCGCACTGTGGGGCGCGCTCCGAACCGTGCCCTATATCGACCGCTACGGTCTCGACGCCCTTCGAGACGCAACACTGTGGGGCTATTCCGCGTTCGCACTCATCGTCGCCGGACTCTCCGGGCGCGCTTCACTGCGCGGCGCCGTCTTGGTTTACCGGCGCGCGGTGCCCTACTTCCTGCTCGCGGTACCGGTGATGTCGTGGATCTTCATCCGCTTCGCGAGCGGGCTCCCGGTCGTCCCGGGGAGCCACGGCATCACGATTCTCTTCGTCAAGTTCGGTGATATCGGCGTTCACCTGGCCGGCGTCGGCGCTTTTCTCGGCGCGGGTCTGTACGAACGGCTCACGACAAAACCGTCTCGCCCGATGGCATGGGTCAATTGGACCCTGTTCGCGCTCGGCACGGCCATCGTCTTCTCGCTGAGCCGAAGCGGGCTCGTCAGCGTGGCCTTTGCGTTGTTCGTCGTGTTCCTGGCGCGGCCCTGGGGAGCCTTCTGGAGGCTGGTTCCGATCGGATTTGCGGGGCTCGTATTGCTCGTGTCCCTCGGCCATACAGGTTTTTCGTCGCGGTGGGAGCGGTCCATCTCCACGACGCAGATTGTCGACAACGTCATGAGCATCCTCGATTCGTCGGCGCGAACAGATGGACTCGGTGACAATGTGCGCTGGCGCTTTCGCTGGTGGAACCGCATCGCGAAGGACACCGCGTTCGGTGCCGAACGCTTTACCGGCCGCGGCTACGGGGTCAATCTCGCGAAGGTCGATGGGTTTCTCGGAGACGCGGAAGCCGATCAAAAGCTGCGCAGTCCGCACAGCGCGCACATGAACTTTCTCGCCCGGGGCGGTTTGCCCGGCCTGGGCATCTGGGTCGGCTTCATCGTCGTCTTCGCCGGTCTCCAGATCGGGGCTTATCGACGTGCGCGTGCGGGAGGGAACGAAACGCTGGCCCGGGTGATCTTGTTCTTGCTCGCGTACTGGAGCGCTTTCCTCGTCAATGCGAGTTTCGACGTGTACCTCGAGGGTCCTCAAGGCGGCATTTGGTTCTGGTGTGTCACGGGGATTGCCATGGCGGCCATCGTCGTCGCGCGGCGGGAGACGGCTCCCGCTCCGTCGCGTGTTTGAGCGCGCCCTGCTTTACACGGCGCTCGCGACGACGCTCGGTTGCGCCGAACCGCCGGAAGCCGCCGCCGTCGCTCACTGCGCGACGCCCGCCGAGGCGGTTCGCATTGCGCCGGGAACACCGATCCAGGAGACGATCGAACGCCATCCGCCGGGAACGAGCTTCCTGTTGGAAGCGGGCGTCCACGCGCTCCAGCGGGTGGAACCCCGCGATGGAGACGGCTTCTACGGAGATCGCGACGCGACTTGCGAGCGGCTGACGACACTCCGCGGCGCGCGGCGTCTGGTTCGCTTCCGACAAGCCGGAGACTACTTCGCCGCCGACTACGACCCCCCCGACGCGGAGAGAAACGGCTTTTGCCTGCCCGGTTTTCCGCGGTGCGACCGTGCAGAGGAAGCCTTTCTGGACGATCGACGCCTCCACCGCGTCGCGGTCCGCGAGGAGCTCGCCCCCGGCCGATGGTTTCTCGACGAGCAATCGAGGAGTGTCGTCCTCGCGGATTCGCCGATCGGACGGCGCGTCGAGATCTCCGAAACGCGGTTCGCTTTCGCGTCGCGAGCGCGCGACGTTCGGATCGAGGGGCTCGTCGTCGAGAAGTACGCGAATCCCGCTCAGATGGGTGCCATCGGCGAGCGGGGCCCTGGCCCGGGATGGCGCGTCGTCGACAACGAAATCCGTCACAACCACGGTGCGGGCGTGAGTGTGACCGACGGCGGCATCATTCAGAACAACGCCATCCTCCACAACGGACAACTCGGAGCGACAGCGGATGGCTCCGGCGTTGCTGTTCGGGGCAATGAGATTGCCTTCAACAATACTTCCGGGTTCGACGCTTCTTGGGAAGCGGGCGGCGCTAAATTCGCGGCGACGCGCGAACTGACACTGGAACGAAACTGTGTACACCACAATCGGGGCCCCGGGCTCTGGGTGGATGTCGATGCGCGCGGGACGCGATTTCTAAGGAACACGGTCTTCGAAAACGACGGCGAGGGCATCTTCGTCGAGATCAGCCGCAACGCGGAAATCCGGCAAAATCGGCTCGGCCGCAACGGTCGCGGCGGCCGCTGGCTCTATGGCGCGAACGTATTGATCTCGGGATCGCGCAACACGCACACCGCCGGCAATTTCATCGAAGTCGCACCCGACTACGGGCACGGCGTGATGATCATTTGGCAGGAACGCGAAGATGCCTTCGCGCCCGCGGGCCATCGCGTCGAAGACAACGAAATCGTATTTAGCGGACCCGTTGGCCACCAAGGCTCGGCGACAGATTTCGACGCCGGCACACAGCGACTCGCGACGAACGTCGCGTTCGCGAACAATCGCTATCGCATGTCGAGGCCGGAGACAGCGCGTTTCGAATGGAACGACCGGTTGCTGCCGCTCTCCGCGCTGCAGGAGCTCGGACAAGAAGAGGGCAGTCGCGTGTTGCCGCGCAGGGTGCCGGTCGCGTGGAGTTGCCCCGCCGATTAAGCTTCGGCTCGGACCGCCTCAGCGAGCTCGCTGCGAAGCATGCGTGCCGCGGATGTCATCGCTTCTCGGCTGTCCGACAGGGACGTGAGCCTCTCTCCAGGCAAGACCGTGTGGTTGTTGTTGTACGGGCGGAGCTGCCGGTGTGCGCGGCCTTCCGCGAGCTCGCGCAGCGCGTTTCGCTGGTGATAGCGCGCCCGCATCGCGTCCTCGAAGACGGGCAGTCGCGAACCCAAGTAGCCCGCGATGATGTCCTTCCGCCGCCAGACGAAAGCGACCGCTGGCTTCGCTGTGTTCTCTACCAAAGCGCGCAGCGGACTCGGCGCGGGATCGGGCGGAAGCTTTTCGATCCGACACGGAACCCCTTCGAGTTCGGCGTAGTACCGATGAAGCTCTTCCCAACTCCACGCGGGCTCGGACACCAAGGTGTAGCGGCCGGGTCGCTCGTCTCCGCGAGCGGCGGCCGCGACAGCGTCCGCAATCGAATAAGCGAATACCGAGTAAGACGGTGCGTCCGGCACATACACCGTCTCACCCGAAGTATCGCGCACTTCCTGTCGGAGTTTTCGCGATACCGCCTGGAGTTCGCCGTGCACGACACCGACGCGCATCACGAAGGCGGGTCGTCCCGTTGTTTCACAGTTCGCGTCGACAAGTTGTTCTGCGTAGCGCTTCAGCGTCCCGTAGCTGTTTCGCGAGAATCGATAGTGGCGGAGCGGGCTGCGAAAATCGGGAAATCCAAACGCCGTGATGCTGCTCAGATAGATATAGGGGACGCCGGCGGGCGAAGCGGCGATGGCAGGCGGAATGATCGCGTCCATCGCGCGTCGAACTTCGATCGCCGACCCGGTCGGGAGCGTAAAGTCCGCGACCGCATCGCAACCTTCGAACAGACTGGCTGCGTCGGGATCGCTCGCCGAGCCGTGCCGACACGCAAACCCGAGACGCCGTAGGAATGCCGAGCCCTGGCGGTTTCTGCAGATCGGTACCACGGTGACGTCCGGGCGCTGCCGCAGAAAGAGCGCCACTTCACAACCGACCTGACCGTTCGCTCCGAGGATGGCGATGCGCTTCACGACGCGTCCTCCTCTCCGGCGAGGGCGCCGACCAACGCACTGGTGAGTTCGGCGGCCGTCGCGGTCGTGTAATTCCCCACCGCGTTCCGCACCCCTTCGAGATAGTCGGACCAGTACGCCGCGAAGGTTTGGAACTTGGTGACGGGATGAAAGGGCTCCTCACCGGGCCGGAGCGTGTACACGGCGCCGCCGGCGCGTGGGCGGACCCGGATGTCGTAGGACACGGCGTCACCCACCAACGCATAACCCTGCCCGACCAAAGGGTACGAGAGCTCGGCGCGATCGAAGTCGAAGACCACTTCTTCCCGCGTATTCTCGAGAGCCGTCAGCGTAATCTCGCACCTGACGTCCGATCCGTGCGGCGTATCCAACGACAGCTCGGCGTGGGTGTGAAGGTCGAAACCGTCATCGTCGCGGATCACGTGAAGCTCGCGCACGGCGAAAGCCCGGGCGCCGGACGCGAATAGCAGTGTATCGATGCCGTGAATGCCGACTTCGGACACGAAGCCACCGCCGCCGCGACTCGCGTCGAAGTAAAAGCGGCCGTGGGTCACCAAACCGGGTCGTCCAAAACCCACCCGCACGGAACGAAGCGGCCCGAAGAGCCCGTGGTCGAGTAACCGCCGCAGGCCTTGGGTCGGACCGAACGCGCGCATCATCAACCCCGAAGCCAACGCGTGTTCGGGAAACCGGGAGCTCGTCCGGCGGTGTTGTGCGAGATCGATCGCGAACGGTTTTTCGACGTAGAGCGCCTGCTTGCGCTCCACCAGGGCGTCGTAATACGCGTCGCGCACACCCAAAGGGGTTGCGAGCAACATGACGTCCGCCGTCGGGAGGTTCGACAAGTCCGAAGGTAAGACGACATCCCGCACGCGGTAAGCGCGCGCGAGCTCCCGAGCCCGCGTCGCGTCGAGATCGGTCAGCCAGGCGACCGCAACCTCGGGCATCGCGTGCAAGACCGGCAGGTGCACCGCGCGCACGATGTCCCCGGCGCCGATAATCCCGACTCGAATCGGGCCCACTGCTCCGTCGCTCGTCATTCTCGCGTCCGCTCCACTTCCGCTGAAACCGCTCTCAATCCACTACCGCGGGTCGCACCCGGAAGAACAGCACAGCTACACCCCCGAGCGCCAAGGCCGCGGCGGAGAGCATCGCGACGACCACACCGGGCAAGCCGAGGGAACTCGCGAGGGGCCACACCGCGGCCAAGAACAGCGCGGCCGCGGCGGCGTAACCGAGAAAGATCCGCTGCGGGACCCGATTGACACGCAACCCCACATTGACGGCCTCGGCCAAGGCCCAGCCGACCCCGGTGAGAAGGACCCACGGAAGTAGAGGTGCATGGCTCGTGTAGTTGCCGTCGTAGAGAAGGCCGATCACGCGCTCACCGGCCAACGAGACGGGCAGCACGTAAAGTACGGCCGCCGCGGCACACAGGCCGAGCAGGCCGGCGATCGGCGCGCGTGGAACGCCCTGCGGCTCGCTGCCGTAGCGGGCCGCCAGGTGAGGCGTTGCGAGGCGGAGCAGCGCAATCAAGGCATGGTTCATGGGCATGGCGAGGTTCCACAGCGCCCGAAGAGCGCCTGCCGCCTCGCCACCCCGGAAAGCGGCCGCGACGGAAAAGCACAGACTCTGCGGGAGCCACATGACGAGGGCGACGCCGAACTCGTAACGACCGAGCGCAAAGCTCCGCGTCAGGACATCTCGCCACACGACCTCCCCCGTGGTACCGCGAAAATCCGGCCGTAAGCGCCACAACAGAAACGCGGTGAGCGTCGCGGCGCCAGCGGCCATTGAAACGAAGCCCGTCCAAGTCGATGCGTGGCCGACGGCGCGCAGCCCGAACAAGGTGCCTAATTGCGCTGTGGCGTATAGGGCCGCGCCGAGAGCCGCCTCGCCGGATCGCAGATTGAGGTACAGAGCTCCTCGCGCGAACCAGAAGAGGACGACGGGCGGCAGGGCCAGAGCCAGGCCGAACGCCGCTTCGGACGCCGTAGCGCTCCGGGCTTGCAGGCCCCATGCGACGAGCGCACACACCGCCGCGAGCGGGACCACCGTAAGCGCGTGCATTCGGAACAAGGTCGCGACGTACGCCCGTAGCCGCTCGCGGTAGACGCTCGGCCCGAGCACGAGCGACGGGATAAGAAGAAGGGCCTGGTAGACATTCGCGACGAGCATCAACACGGTGAACGCGATCGCGAACGCTCCGTACTCCGCGGCGGGAAGCCAACGAGCCAGGGCGGCGCTCAGCACGAAGTTCGACCCCGCGATAAGCCCTTGATCGAGCACTGCGAGGGACCCTTTGCGTGCCCAAAATCCGATGGCCGCCGACGAGATCTGGATTTTCGACGCGATGGGGACCTCGGTGAAACGAAGGCGCCAGCTCGTGGGCCAGAGCCGGCGACTCCCGTACGTTTACGGGCTCGTCCGTGAGGCTTGTGGCCCGGAGGGAACTGATCGTGACACAAGAGCCGCCGTCGAGCGCCCCCGCGCTTCGCGTCCTGCATCTGGTCGGGGGGCGCTCGGATACCGGCGGCGTCCTGTCCGTCCTCCGAAGCCTGCAGTCCGCCCGAAGCCGTCCTGCCCTCGCCCATGTCGTGTGGGTGGACCGCGGTTTCCGCGAGACCCGGGAGCCGTCCCTCGATTACCGCTACGCCCGCTACGGAATCCCTGAAACCGACTCCCATTGGCGACTCGCTCTCCGGGCGATCCCCGCTGTGCTCTGCTTGCTCTTCCTCCTGCGGCGGGAGTCCTTCGACGTCCTGCACGCCCATTCGAGGGGCACCCTGATCGTCGCCTGGCTCGCCTCGCTCTGGGCCCGCCGGGACGTGGTCTTCACGAATCACAACTACGCGAAACGCCGCGGGCTCTACCGCTGGTTCGCGCGACGAAAGCGCATCTATTCCGTGGTCCTCACGCCGAACATGGCGCGCTACTACGGCATCGACCCCCGCTCACGTCGGGTCTCCGTGATCTCAGCGTGTTTCGACGACGCGTTCCTCGACCTCGAACTGGTGGAGCCCCGAGCGGGCCCGCCGAAACTCGTCGGCGTAGGCAGCCTGACGGGCTGGAAGCGCTGGGACCTACTCGTCGAGGCCATCGCAGACCTCGGACCGACGTCTTCCCTCGAGTTGCACGTCTACGGCCCGGTGTTGCCGTTCGCTGAATCGGAGCGCTTTGCGGCGGATCTCGAGCGACGCGTGGACGAACTCGGTCTCGCCGAACGGGTGTTCCTACACGGAGCGGTCGACGACGTTCCGCGGCGGCTTCGCGAAGCCCACTGGTTTGTGCTGCCTTCGCGCAACGAACCCTGTTCCGTCGCGCTGATGGAAGCACTCGCCTTGGGCCTACCCGCGCTGGTCGCCGACAGCGGGGGAAGCCCCGATCTCGTCGGCCCGCGAAGTGGCGTCGCTTTCAAGACCGACGATCGAGCCCATCTGCGGCAGGTCCTGGAAGAGATCGTCAGCGGTCGCGTCTCCCGTGGTACGCCCGCTTCCATTCGGGAGTCCGTCGTAGAACGCTCCGCGAGTCGAGTCGCCGAAGCGTATGAAGCGCTCTACCGGAAAATTGTGGCCGACCGAGTTGCCGGCTCGTGATTGCGGTCACCGATCGACCGCGGCGCTCCGCGAACGACTCAAGTTCTCCCCGAAAGCGAACGAAACGAGAAATGTCGCGCGGGTGCCGTCCGGCGCCTTGCGAACCCGGTGGAGGTCCTGTGACGCGAGCGCTCAAACATCACGGTCTGTGGCTGACCCTGGGCTACGTCGCCGTGTTGTTGCTGATGGCGCGCGCCTACGCCTAACGCCCTAGGGCAAGGCCTCGACTTCGGCGCAGATTTCTCGGGCGTTGAAGAAGTAACCGATTTCGATTCGAGCCGTCTCCGGAGCATCGGAGCCGTGCGATGCATTGCGTTCGATATCGGTGCCGAGATCTCCGCGAATCGTGCCCTTCGGCGCCTCCGAGGAATTCGTCGGCCCCATCAAGTCACGCCAGCGCGCGATGGCGTTCTCTCCCTCGAGGACGCTCACGACCACTGGCCCTTCCGTCATGAAGCGAACGAGGTCGGCGAAAAAAGGGCGCTCCTTGTGAACCGCGTAGAAGCCCTGGGCGTCGTCTGGCGTCATGTGAATCATCTTGAGCGCCACGATGCGAAGCCCTGACGCTTCGATGCGACGGAGGATTTCACCGGTGTGACCGGCTGCGACGGCATCGGGTTTAACGATCGAGAGTGTGCGTTCCTGCTTCGCCATGACCACGGCTCCCAACAACTGCGTTTCGGGCGCCGAAACCTAGCCGAGTCGAGAAGTCCGGCGCTAGTTCGCTTCCATGGACAAGACGATTTTTCCGATGTGCTCGCTCGATTTCATGAGGCGGTGCGCTTCAGCCGCGTGCGCCAGGGGAAAAACGCGAAATACCTCGGGGCGGAGCGCGCCCGAAGCGATGTCGGCGCCGAAGCGATCGAGGAAAGCCTTGACGAGGGAGCGCTTCTCCGCGAGCGGACGGCTCCGGAGCGTCGAACCGAGGACCGAGATACGCCGATAGAGGAGCGGTCCGAGGTCGACCTCGGCCTTCGGCCCACCCATCAACCCGATGAGGACCAGTTTCCCGCCGAGACCGAGGGACGCGACGTTTCGGTCAAAGTAGGGGCCGCCGATCGAATCGAGCACGACATCGACCCCTTGGCCCCCGGTCCATTCGCGGACGGAAATCTCGAACTCCTCGTCGCGGTAGGGAATGGCCAAGTCGGCGCCGAGTTCGAGGCAGCGAGCGCACTTTTCGGCGCTCCCAGCGGTCACCGCGATCGAGACGCCGACACGTTTCGCCAAGGCGATCGCCGCAGTCCCGATCCCGCTCGTCCCGCCGTGTACCAGGCAGCGGCCGCCGGGTTGCAACCCGCCGAGCTGGAACAGGTTGAGAAACACCGTGAGGAAGACCTCGGGCAGCGCGGCGGCCTCGGTATCGCTCATGGCGTCGGGGACCGGGAGCGCGCAGCCGGAATCGACACACACCTCGGCCGCGTACCCGCCGCCCGCGAGAAGCGCCATCACCCGGTCGCCGGGCGCAAAGGAATCGACGTTCGCGCCGACTTCGACGACGCGTCCCGCGCACTCGAGACCGAGGATCGACGGTGCTCCCGGCGGCGGTGGGTAGAAACCCTGCCGCTGCAACAGATCGGCCCGGTTTACACCGGCCGCGGCGACGGCGATGCGCAGTTCGGCGTCTCCTAAAGGCGGCGACGGCACGTCTCGCAGCTCGAGCACGTCTTCCGCGCCCGGTTCTCGCATGTCGATGGCTCGCACGAAGGGTGGCTACCACAAGTGAAACGCCAACGCGAAGTACCGCGCTAGCCTGGCAACGGAGGTGGACAGGGGATCGCCGGCGAGAATGATTCTCGCGGGAGGAAAGTCCGGGCTCCATGGGTCAGGGAGGTCGCTAACGGCGACCCGGGGCGACCCGAGGGAAAGTGCCGCAGAAACCACACCGCCGATGGCCGGTGAAACCGCTGGTGCGAGAGGCACCGGCGGCGGAGGCACAGGTAAGGTTGAAATCGTGGGGTAAGAGCCCACGCGCGACAGCCGGGTGACCGGCGGCGGGGCAAACCCCTCCCGGAGCAAGCTCGAATAGGGACTGTCTTTCGGTCGACTCAGCCGAGCGGGCGCGAGCCTCGACGGTCCGGGTGAGAGCGCTTGAGCGGCGCAGCAATGCGTCGCCTAGATGAATGATCCCCGCCCGCGCCGCGAGGCGATGGGAACAGAACCCGGCTTACCGTCCACCCGGCGCGTGGCGTCGGCGTCGGGGCATAAGTGCGAGCAATCGCGCGAAAAGCCCCGGCGCTCCCCGCTATTCCAACCTCGGTGTGAGATCGAGCCAGTAACAGCTGAGCTTTGCGCGGCGGGCGGGGTCGTAGGGCGGACCGTCCGGCGGCTCCCATTTGCTCGCCGGGATGTGCGCAGCGTCGGTGAGGCGAAAGCCCTGACGACGGAAGAAGCCACCGACCGCGTCGGAGGTCGTGCAGGCGAACAAGCCGGCGAGTCCCCGGCCGCGCGCTTCCTCCGCGGCGTATGCGACGAGATGCGAGCCGATGCCGGCCCCACCTTGGAAGCGCGTCAATGTGTACAGACCCGCGATTTCCGCGGCTCTCCCGTCCCCTCGGTCGATGAGGGAGCCGATGCCGGCCAGGTGATGAGCGCCGACGAAGGCGCCGAAGCCCTGGACCAGGAGTTGATCGCGGGCTCGCGTGTCTCGGGCGACGAGGAAGCCCTCGGCAACGCCCCGTTCGAGTAAATCCGACGCGGCGTCGTAGTCATCGACGCCGAGGGGGCGCACCGTGACGTAGCGCTCGCGCGTAAAGAGCGTGCCGGAGCCGGCGTAGGTAAAGAGTTCGTCGTCGAGTCCCTCCGCAGTGCAGACATTGACCGCCGGAATGCCCTTCGCGAGCCCTTCGGAGATGGCCTGCCACAGCGGTCGTCGCTCGTCCGCCGCCAGCGGGCCGTTCTTCGCCAGCCCCCGCTCGAGCTCTTCGCCGTCGACAAAAGAGGCCGGCCGACCGTCGCGCCGCAGGCCCCCTTCGCGATCGAGCCAAACCCACTTCCAAACCCCCAACCGGCAGGCCAGTCGGGCCGCGAGCCGGGCGTGCTCCCCGGGCCCGACCGAGAGTTCGATCTCTGCCCGTCCGCGTGCGGTCAGCTCGCGCCAGACCGCCGCCTCGAGCGCCGGTTGGTCGGCGGAGAGCCCCGCCCGCTCCAGGCGCAGGACAACGGCTCGCGCCCCTCCCTCGCGCAGCGCTGCGATGGCTCCAGTCGTCTTCTCCTCCCAATCGGGAGCCTCCCCCGCGAAAGCGATCGTCCGCCCTCGAAACTCCTGGAGGTAGAACGCACGTTCGGAGAACGCTTGGCGGGGCCCCTGGCTCGACATGGCCGGAATGTCGCGCATCGTCGAAGCCCGCGCCGCGACTGGGGAAGGACGCCGAATCCCCGAGGGGCAACATTTTCTGAGTGGGTGACGAGGCTCATCGCGCGTTTTGAAAGACCCGCCGTTGCTTTCGAGACGACCGGTTAGTTGGTTTTTTTGCCAGCCGGGCTCTTCGCCGTCGGGACCCGCAAAAAAGGTCTGGAAATTATTGGGTTTTGGTTAGAAAATGACCCGATCACGTGGAGGCCCCCCGAACCCAAGTGGCGTGAGCAGCGTCTTATTTTCAATCACTGCGCCGGAGTTGCCGGCTCGTGAACCCTGCTCGCCGCCCTAATCCGGCTCGGTTCTGGTGGTTGTCGTGGCAGGTTCCGCTCACGCGGTGCCGGCGCTGCACGAAGCGTAGGCCGCAGGGGCGCGCGAGGCGCCCCACGGGGTGAGATCAACGGCCGGGGAACCCGCTGGCTAGAGCTGGCGCGTAAGTCCCCGCCCGCAACATCAAGCGATGACGACCGCGGTGACTGCGAAAACAGCACTTCGGTAAGGCGAGCGAGCAGCGGAACGAGAAAATGGGACGCCACCAACTGGGTCACGAGACAACAACTCTTGTGAGCTCGGGGCGCATCCGGAGATAGACGGAACCGTGCGGAACGAGCAAGTACAGACCAAAGCTACGGGCGCGTCGACCAAGAGGTCCGGCAGCACCAAGGTCAGTCGGTCCAAGACCAAGGCCGACTCGACGTCCGCTCCGGTGGGTGTCGAGCCGGCGGGCGCTTCGGCCAAAACAGCGAAAGGTACATCGGTGAAGCTCGAGGAGAAGTTCAAGGCGTTGACCCGCGAAGGGGCGACCCCCTCTCGCAGTGGCGTCGGGGTCGTTCTCCCTGCGGAAGATTCGGATGCGGCCCGGGAGCGCCGCCCTCTCGAATCCTATTTCCAGGAAATCGGCGGGACGCGGACCCTCAAGCGGGAAGAAGAAGTCTTTCTCGCGAAGGAGCTCGAAGACGCTACGGCTGCGCTCCGCGACGCGCTTTACCTGGTCCCCGTCGCCGCGCGACACGTCGTGGCGCGTTGGGACGGGCTGCGCGCCCTCTCCCACACCGGAGCCAAGCTCTCCGAAGCGGCCGGCGACGAAGACACCGGCGAGGTCGCCGCGCGCGTCGAGCGGGCTGTCCAGCGCACGCGGAAGCACTTGGCGCGGCACGATCGGCTGACGGAGCAAGGCTCCTCTCGGCAGACCCTGACGCGTATCGAGAAGTCCATCGCGAAAGAGCTCCACAGTGCCCAACTGTCGCTGGCTCTTCTGTCCGAGCTGCGACAACGCGTGACCGGACTCGCGCGAAACGTGCGCCGAACACGACGGGGCACGAAGAAGTTGATCGAGTACGAACGAGAAGCGGGTCTCGACAAAGAGCTCTTCAGCGTTCGCGTGGGCGACGTCGAAGATGCACACGAGCGCATGACGCTCGTCAAGAACCGCTTCATCGAGCACAACCTGAAGCTCGTCGTCGCGATCGCGAAGGATTACCGGAACCTCGGCCTCTCGTTCCCCGATCTGATCCAAGAGGGCAACCTCGGGCTGATCCGCGCAGTGGAGAAGTTCGATCATCGGCGGGGATTCAAGTTCTCGACCTACGCTGTGTGGTGGATCCGCCAGGCGCTGGTGCGGGCGATTCAGAATCACTCGCGAACCATCCGCCTGCCCTCCCACGTGCACGACCGCCTTCAGCGGAGCCAACGCGTCAAGGCCGAGCTCACCGGGAAGCTCGGGCGCGAACCCACGCCCGCGGAGCTCGCTCCGGCGCTCGACACCGATCAGGATTCGCTCGAAGCCCTCGACCGCTTGTCCCGAGAAGCGATCTCCCTCGAGTCCACGGTGGCGGGGACGGAGAAGCGGCTGGAAGATTTCGTCGCGGATCCGATCAACATCGCGCCGACCGGCGGAATCGATGACGATCGGATGCGGGTCGGCGTCGGCCACCTCATCGCAAGCTTGTCGGACCGCGAGCAGTTGATCCTTCGCTTGCGCTACGGCCTCGGTGGCGAAGAAGAGCACACCCTCGAGCAGATCGGGCAGTCGCTCGGCCTGTCGCGCGAACGCGTGCGGCAGCTCGAAGCTCGGGCGCTGAAAAAGCTCCGCGACACCGCGCCGGCGCAGCGGCTACATCCGATCCTCGATCCCTGATCGTCGGGCGCGCTAGCGCAAGCCGAGCCAGACCAGGAACAGCGCCCCGGCGGCCACGTCGTAGTAGGCGAACCGGTGGAATGCGCCTGTCTTGAGCAAGCGTACGAACAGCGTGAGCGCGAGCACCCCGGAGACGAGCGCGACGACGACGCCGAGGCCCAGCGTCAGCTGAGTCCGCGCGTCAACCGCACCGAGATCGCCGATCGAAAGAAGCGCCGCTCCCCCGATCGCAGCGACGGACAAGAGGAACGAGAACTCCGCCGCCGACTCGGAACGGACGCCGAGTGCCAGTGCCGCGGCGACGGTCGCGCCGCTCCGAGAAATGCCGGGCACGATCGCGGCCGCCTGTGCGCAGCCGATCAACACGGCAGCGAGCCAGCTCGGCTCGCCTGCGGAAGCCTTGGGGAGGGTGTAACGCGTCGTCCACAAGAAGGCGGCCGTTACGAGCAGCGCGACTCCGGCGACCCAGGGCGTACCGAAGAGCCCTTCGAGAAAATCCCGAAACAGGAGCACGACCAACACGGCGGGCACGGTGCCGGCGGCGAGCTTCCCGAGGTAGATCCAGACGGAGAACTCCCGGCGGATCGCGCCTTCGAGTAGTCCCCAGATGCGGGCGCGGTAGAACCAGAGCACCGCGGCGAGCGTGCCCACGTGGAGAGCGACTTCGAAGAGGACCCCGCCCTCTTCGACCCCGAGGACTTCCTGGGCCATCACCAGGTGCCCGGAGCTCGAGATCGGAAGAAATTCCGAGAGCCCTTGGACGAGCCCCAGCAGCAGGGCGGTCAGGACGTCCATGTACGTGTCTCCCCCGAGAACGACTCGCCTGGGAGTCGCTCGCTAGGCGGTGCCGAGCTCTCGGGGGGAAGTTCCGGCGGCGGCGACCGGCGCACGACCGCGCAGTCGGCGCCGCAACCCATCTACGGCCAGGTAGGTAGCGGGTACAGCGAAGATCGTCAGCACCGTCGAGAAGAACATGCCGCCGACGACGGCGACGCCCAGCGGGGCGCGGGTCTCGCCTCCCGCTCCCGCGCCGAGCGCGATCGGCGTGATGCCCGCGATGGTCGCGATCGCCGTCATGAGGATCGGCCGGAACCGGGTGCGCGCCGCCTCGAAGATGGCCGCGCGCGCGTCGCTCCCGCTCTCGCGCAGCTGGTTCGCGAACTCGACGATCAGGATCGAATTCTTGGTGACCAACCCCACAAGCATCACCAGGCCGATCTTGCTGTAGAGGTTGAGCGTCATATCGAACCCTTTGAGCGCGACCAGAGCGCCGGTGAACGACAGGGCGACGGCGACGAGGATCGTGAATGGATCGATAAAGCTCTCGAACTGTGCGGCGAGCACGAGAAATACCACGACGATGGCGAGCACGTACGCGAAGGCGAGCGACCCGCTCGACTCGAAGAATCGTTCGGACTCACCGACAAACGCCAATTGGTAGCCCGCGGCCGGGTCGAGCAATTCGCCGGCGACGGCCTGGACCTGTGCGAGTGCTTCACCCTGTGCGTAGGTTCCGAGGCGCGACTGCACTTTGACGGAACGCCTGCGGTCGTAGTGGGACAGCGCGCGAGGCGCCACGGTTTCCTTCGCATCGACGACCGACGCCATGGGGACGAGCTGCTCGTTCTTGCCCCGGACGTAGAGGCCCATCATGTCGATCGTACGACTCCGATCGGTGCGGGGAAGCTGCGCCATGACGTCGTAGGTTTCGCCTCCGAGCTTGAAGGTCGAGAGGTCGACGCCGCCGAGGAGGATTTGCAGCGTCGTCGCGACGTCCCGCACCGAAACGCCCAAGTCTCCGGCGCGGTCTCGATCGATGCGGACTTCGAGTTGGGGCTTGTTCAAGTACAGGTCGTCACGCATTTGCGAGTAACCGCCCGTGGCCATGAGCCGCCCGACCATCGCGTTCGATAGCTTCTTGAGCTCGGCGACGTCGGGACCCTGGATCACGAACTCCACCGGGGCACCGCGAAACGTACGCATGGGAGACGGTTCAAACGGGTAGACCGTGATCCCGGGAATCGTGGAAAACGGCGGAAACAGCGCCTTCGCGACTTCCGACTGACTGCGCTCGCGCTCTTCGGGCGGCTTCAACGGGATCCACAAGAAGCCCTCGTTCACCTGGCCCGGCGTGTCCAGCCCGAGGGACACGACGGAAAACACGCGCCGCGTCTCGGGCATCCCCCGCGCGACGGCTTCGGCCTGCAACTGGTAGCGGTTGGTGTACTCGAGGGTGCTGCCCTCGGGCGCCTGGGTGAACGCCATCACCGTACTCCGGTCGTTCGGAGTCACGAGCTCCTGGTCGATGGTGCGGTAGAGGTAGACGCCGGCCGCCACCCAGACGAGAGCGATCGCAAAGACCGAAACCCGGTGGTGCAACATGAAACCGAGCAGATGCCCGTAGCCGCGGGCCAGCGCGTCGAAGCCCCGTTCGAGCGCGGCCTTCAGGCCGTGATCCTTTCCGTGCCGCCGCAAGATCAGCGCGCAGAGCGCGGGTGAGAGCGTGAGCGCGACGAAGCCGGAAATGAGGAGCGCCGCGGCGACGGTGACGCCGAACTCCCGGAACAGGCGTCCGGTGGTATCGGTGAGGAAGGTCAGCGGGGCGAAGACCGCGACGGCGGAGATCGTCGCCGCGACGACCGCGAATGAGATCTCGCGCATTCCGCGAACCGCCGCTTCGCGCGCCGGTACGCCCGATTCCACCCATCGGGCGATGTTCTCCAAGACGACGATCGCGTCGTCCACGACGAGCCCGATCGCGAGGGTCACCCCCATCAAGGTCAGGGTGTTGATCGTGAAGCCCAGGAAGTAGAGGATCGCGAAGGTGCCGACGATCGAAACGGGAATCGCGATCGCGGGAACCAACGTCGCGCGCGCGCTGCGCAAGAAGAGATAGATCACGAACACAACCAGGAGAACCGCTTCGAAAATCGTGCGCGTCACATCGCGAATGGACTCGCGGATGAATTCGGAGCCGTCCCAAGCCGCTTCGAGCGTCACGCCTTCGGGAAGTGTCGGGCGGATCTTCGCGAGCTCCGCCTGGACGCGGTCGGCGACATCGAGCGTGTTGGCCTTGCTCTGCTTGACCACTCCCAAGCCCACCGCGGGCCGACCGTTGAAACGGACGAGCTTTCGTTCGTCTTCCGGCCCGACCTCGACGCGGGCGACGTCCCGCAGCCGAATGGGATCGCCATTGCGAACGGCGATGGTGAGCGCGCCGTACCCCTCGGCCGTGTGCAGTTCGCCGAGGCTGCGGACGGTGTACTCGACGTCGGGGCCTTCCATACGGCCCGACGGCAGATCGACGTTTTCCCGCTGCAGCGCCGTCGCGACGTCGGCGATGGTCAGCCGCCGCGCCGTCAGCTGCGCGTTGTCGATCCAGATGCGCATCGCGTAGCGACGCTCGCCGCCGATAATGACCGCGGACACGCCGAGAAGCTTCGAGAGGCGGTCTTTGATGTGGCTCTCGACGATCTGCGTGAGCTCGAGCATCGTGTAATTCGAGCCCGACAGAGCGAGCCACATGATGGCGCTCGCGTCGGAGTCGCGTTTCGCGACGAGTGGATCTTCGACTTCTTCCGGCAGCGCGCCGCGCGACCGCGCGACGCGGTCGCGCACGTCGTTCGCCGCCGCTTCGAGGTCGCGGCCGAGCTCGAACTCGACGGTGATTTCCGAGACTTGTTCGCGGCTCTTGGAGGTCAGGTGCTTCACGCCGTCAATGCCGATGAGCTGATCTTCGAGCGGCTCCGTCACCGACGTCTCGACCACTTCCGGCGCCGCGCCCGGATAGATCGTCGTCACAGAGACGACGGGCGGATCGATATCGGGCAGCTCTCGATTCGGGAGCCGATCGAGGGCGATCGCACCGAACAACACGATCACGAGCGACATCACGGTCGCGAGGACCGGGCGCTCGATACAGACTTCGGAAAACTTCACGGGGTCACGAACCCGTGCCCTCGGAGATTTCCGGGGAGGCTGTCTCGACGGGTTCCGCCGGGGACAGGGGCGCGCCTTCCATCACTTTGTGAACGCCGCTCGAGACGACTCGGTCACCGGGGCGAAGACCGGTGACGATCTCGACCTCGCCGTCTTGACGCTCGCCGAGCTCCACCAGGGTTGTGTGGGGGCGGTTGTCGTCGTCGACAGTCCAGACAAAAGGCCCTTCGAGGCCGTACAGGAGCGCCGATTCAGGGATCATGATCGCCTCCTGACGCTCCGCCAGCTCTGCGACGATCTTCGCGAATAACCCCGGTCGGAGCCGACCGTCCGGGTTCGGGATCCAGGCCTTGCACGGCAGGCGGCGAAGCGCCGGATCGAGGGTCGGCGATACGAAGAAGATCTCGCCGGGGAACGTTTCATCGGGGTACGGTGCGACGCGGATCTTCACCGGAATACCCGGCCGGACCCGCGCCGAGTAGGTCTCGACGACCGAGAAAAGCAGCTGGAGGCGATCCACGGCGTCGATACGGACCAGCGGGATCTCGGCGCTGACCCGGTCCCCCTCGTCGACCAAGCGGACGCCGACGGCGCCATCGAACGGGGCGCGAATCGTCGTGCGATCGAGCTCGACGCGGGCCCGCGCAACGCGGGCTTTCGCCACGTCGAGCTCCGCGCGGGCGCTGTCGAGCTGGGCTGCGGACGAGATATCGCGCTCCGTCAGCACCCGGGTGCGGTTGTGCACTGCCCGAGCGAGTGCGAGCGCGGCCTGCGCTTCTCGAAGGACCGCCCGCTGCTCGTGATCGCGCAAGCGGAAGAGGACATCGCCCTCGCGTGCGGTCTGCCCCTCCTGGAACTCGATCGAAGCGACGACGCCGTCGATCTCCGATTTGACCTCGACGCTTTTCTCGGCCGCGAGCTGGCCGGGGATGTCGGCGGTCAGCTGGATCGCCCGGGGCTCCACCCGGAGGATCTCGACCACCGTCGGCGGCATGCCTTCGGCCTCCGGAGCCTCTGGCCGATCGCAAGCCGCAACCCACCCGAAGAGGATGAGCAGGCCGAGAAGGGGTGAACCCTGAAGGGGGCGGAAGGGGTGCATCGCCGGGAGTTTATCGAATCGGCGGCGATCTCCGTGACGGCCCGAAGTTGCGCATTCCTGAGCCTTCCGGGGCCCGCTCTTCGGGTATGATTCGGCCCATGCAACAGAATCTCGGTCTGTATCTGACGAAGCGGGCGCAGATTTCGCCCAACGTGGAAGCCCTTGTCGAGGTGGAGCGAGGCACTCGCTACACCTACGCGGAACTCAACGCGCGCTGCAACCGAATCGCGAACACGTTGGTCGCGGAAGGCGTCAAGCCCGGCGACCGCGTGGCGTTCTTGCTGATGAACGGCGTCGAGTACATCGAGGCTTACTACGCCGTCGCAAAGATCGGCGCGGTGATGGTGCCCCTCAACTGGAGGCTCGTCCCCGAAGAGCTGGCCTTCATCCTCAAAGACTCCGGTTCGACGCTCCTCATCTACGACAACGAGTTCGATCAACAGGTCGGTGAGCTCCGCAACCTGGATACCGATCTCGGCCGTTTCGTCCGCGTCGGCGAGGCGCCGGATACGCCCGAATGGGCGCTTCACTACGAAGGTGAGTGCAGCACCGCGAGTGCGGACGAGCCCGAGATTGTGGGCGGCGGCGAGGATTTGCTCTTCATCATGTACACCTCGGGAACAACGGGGTTGCCGAAGGGCGCGGTGCACACCCACGCCACCATGGTCTGGGCCTGCAGCACCGTCGTGATGACCGCGGACGTGCGGTACCGAGACCGCTACATCCAGATGCTCCCCATGTTCCACGTGGGCGCGCTGATGCCGGTCACCATGTGCCTGATCCGCGGCATGACGGCCGTCAACCTGCGGGCCTTCGATCCGGTCCAGGCGTGGAAGAGCATCTCCGAGGAAAAAGTCACGATCGCCCTCGGTGTCCCGGCCATGCTGCAGTTCATGCTGCAGGTGCCGAACCTTTCGGAATACGATTTCTCACAACTGCGCTGGATTCTCTCCGGGGCAGCTCCGGTTCCCGTCACGTTGATCGAGGCGTACTCGGAGATCGGCATCGAGATCCACCAGATCTACGGCCTCACCGAGACCTGTGGGCCCGCATGCTTGATCAGCCCCGAGGAAGCGCTGGCGAAAGCGGGCTCGACGGGCCCGGGCTTCCTGTACACCGCCGTTCGAGTCGTCGCCGACAACGGTGAGGACGTTTCCCCCGGCGAGATCGGTGAGGTCATCGTCAGCTGCCCCCACCTCATGAAGGAGTACTGGAACCGGCCCGAGGCGACGGCGGAGACGATCCGCGACGGCTGGCTCCACACCGGCGACCTGGCCACGACGGACAAAGAGGGCTTTGTCTACATCCAGGACCGCAAGAAGGACATGATCATCTCCGGGGGTGAAAACATCTATCCCGCCGAGATCGAGAATGTCCTGGTGGGCCACCCGGCGGTCGTCGAGGCGGCGGTCATCGGGCAGCCCTCGGACAAGTGGGGAGAATCTCCGGCAGCGATCGTCGTGGTGAAAGCGGGAGAGACGCTCTCCGCCGCCGACGTCATGGGCCACTGCAAGGGCAAGCTCGCTGGCTTCAAACAGCCCAAAGCGGTGGAGTTCGTCGACGAGATTCCCCGCAATCCGTCGGGGAAGATCCTGAAGCGAATTCTGCGCGATCGCTACCCGGGCCCTGCTCCCGAGTAGCCCATGCTCCTCGTGTGCCTCGACCTCGAGGGGGTTCTCGTCCCCGAGATCTGGATCGGTGTGGCCGAGCGCACGGGAATCGACGCCCTGCGACGCACGACCCGCGACGAACCCGATTACGACAAGCTTATGCGCTACCGGCTAGATATCCTCGATCAACATGGTTTGGGGATCGCAGAGGTGCAGCAGACGCTTGCCGAAATGGAGCCCTTGCCGGGAGCGGCGGAGTTCGTTTCGGAGCTCCGCTCGTGGGCGCAGCTCATCATCCTCTCGGACACGTTTTACCCCTTCGGGATGCCGCTGATGGAGCAGCTCGGCCAGCCCACCCTGTTCTGCCACGACCTCGATATCAGTGACAGCGGAAAAATCGTGAACTACAACCTGCGCCAAGCCGACCCGAAACGCAGAGCCGTGGAAGCGTTCCACGGCTTGAATTTCAAGGTCTTAGCGGCGGGGGATTCCTACAACGACACGAGCATGCTCTCCGAGGCCGATGCGGGCATCCTCTTCCGGCCCCCGGAAAACGTGATTCGTGAATTTCCGCAGTTCCCCGTCGTCAAAACCCACGCAGCCCTGCATACAGAGCTACGCGCGGCGGCTCGGCGCATCGAAGACGCCAGCTAGCCGGTTTTTTTGAGGAGAAAACATGCGCCTTGTGACCTGCCTTCTCTCGATGATTGTCACCCTGGGGATCGCCTCCCTGGCTTGCGGAGAGGCCGGCCCTCCCGCCAAGGCCCCGGAAGCCGCCGCACCGGCAGCGACCCCCGACCCGAAACCCGTCCAGGTGGCCCAGGCCAACCCCGGAAGCACGCCGATGGCCCATCACGAGGGTGATGGTGGGGCCTTCGCCTGCATTGGCGGCGATCCGAAAGCCGGAGAGACCCAGTACCAGACGTTCTGCTCGTCCTGCCACGGCCCGGGTGGCGACGGCGACGGACCGGCGGCTGCGGCGCTCGATCCCAAGCCCGCGAAACACAGCAACGGCGAGTACATGAATGCGCTGACGAACGAACACCTGACGAAGGTGATCGCCGAAGGAGGCGCTGCCGTCGGGAAGTCGCCGCTGATGGCACCTTGGGGCGGCGTGCTGAGCGAGCAGCAACTGAAGGACGTCGTCGCGTTCGTCCGTTCGCTGGCCGTGCCCGCCTACGCCTGCCCGTAGCGCGCACCAGACCCAGACCGATTGATGCGCCCGGCGGCCTAACCCGCCGGGCGCTCTCCGTTTCGCTTGAACATCGGGAACCCCGCCGGCTGGTAGGTCAAGACCAGGGCGCGCCGCTCCCGATCGCTGCCGTTCGGTGTCGAGCCGTGCACCGCGAACGGATGAAAGAAACAGACGCTTCCGGCGGGTGCGTCGAGTTCGACGGACTCGTGGGCGGCGACGACATCGGGATGCACGAATAGCGTTCCCAACGCGCCCTCTCCTGCACAGTTTCGAAGCGGCCCGTTTCGGTGGCTGCCGCGCAGAATCCGGAAGCCGCCGTTGCTTCCGTCGCTCGCATCGAGGAACACGATGGCGTTCGGGAGCCGCTCGAGATGGGGCGACACGTGCGCCCAATAGGGCGCGTCCTGATGCCATCGGAATTCCGAGCCGAGTCTCGGGCGTTTCAAGTTGAGCTTGTCCGTAAAGAGCGCCACCGGGCCGCCGACGAGATCGGCCATCGGCTCGACCAAGCGGGAATCATCCACCAGGGCATCGAGACCCGGGTGGCGGTGGACGACGGGCTCGACGACCCGGAGCCGACTCGGGTTCTCGGGTTCGACCTGAAGCGTCGCGTCGGGCAAGTCGACGAAATGGTGCCCGTCGATCTCTCGCTGACGGGCTGCGAGATCACCGCCTTCGAGAACCGCAACGACGCTCTCGACCGCGTCGCGCAAGCGGGCGAGCTCCTCCCCGCCAAAGACCCGGCGCCGCAGGAAGTAGCCCTCGGCTTCGTAGGCTTCCGCCTCGACCGGCTGAAGACGCACTAAAAAAGCCCTGCAAATTCAGCGATATTCGAGATTGACACAAGTTTCACACGCCGGGCCCTACGTCGGGACGAGACCTTCCTACAATGCGCTCGCGATCGCGCGAACTCTGGAAGGGCAGATTCAGATGTCTACAGCAGCAGACGTACCGGGCAACATCGAAACCGAAGGTAACGGCGATTTCGGCGCCACCGATGGGTGGCTCACGCGGACGAACTATCTCTCCCGCTCGATGTTTTGGGCGATCCAAGCATCGTCGCTCCTCGTGTTCGTCGTCGGCGCACCCATGGAAGCCGTTCTCCTCGGCGTGGCGACCTACTGCCTTCGTGTCTTCGGAATCACGGGGGTCTACCACCGCTACTTCGCCCACAAGACGTATCGCACGGGCCGGGTGTTCCAGTTTCTGCTCGCCTTTATCGGCACGGCAGCGACCCAGAAAGGTCCGCTGTGGTGGGCTGGAACCCATCGTCGCCACCACCGCTACAGCGACCTTCCGGGCGACGTGCATTCCCCCAAGGACGGCCTCTGGTACTCCCACTGCGGTTGGATCTTCGACGACCGCTGGGGCGGAACCCCGCTCGACCAGATCCGCGACTTCGCGAAGTACCCGGAGATCCAGTGGCTCAATCGCTGGCACATCGTGCCGCCGGCCACCCTGGCTCTGTTGTGTTACGCCGTCGGCGGCTTCCCGGGTCTGGTGTGGGGCTACGCCGTTTCGACGACCCTCCTGTGGCACACGACGTTCAGCGTGAATTCGATTTGCCATCTGATCGGCCGCCGTCGCTATGAAACCAGCGACACAAGCCGCAACAACTGGCTCATCGCTCTCTTGACCTTCGGCGAGGGCTGGCACAACAACCACCACCACTACATGAGCTCCGCTCGACAGGGTTTCCGCTGGTGGGAGGTCGACATCACCTACTACATCCTGCGCGGCCTCGCGGCGGTGGGCTTGGTGTGGGACCTGCGCGAGCCGAGCGAAGCGGCGCTCGAAAGAAACCGGATCGACCGGACGCGCGAAGCGGCCTAGCCTACTGCGGCGATGGCCGACGACGAACTTCTACAGCGAGTCGCGGGTGCGCTTCGCATCGGCAGCTACGGGCGACACATCTTCCTGTGCACGCAGGGCGATTGCGCACCGTCCGAGGCGTGCACGGAATCCTGGAAATTCCTGAAGCGCAGGCTCCGCCAACTCAAACTCTCCGAGGCGGAAGGCGGTGTGTTCCGAACACAAGCGGCTTGCCTTCGCGTCTGTCGCGAAGGTCCGATCGCCGTTGTGTACCCCGAAGGCACATGGTACGCGCGCTGCACCCCCGAAGCGCTCGAGCGAATCATCCAAGAACACCTCATCGGGGGAAAGCCCGTCGAAGACCTCCGCTTCGCGGACAACCCGCTCACCGCGCGAGAGTGAAGACCGAGATCCTCCGCGGCCGCGACCACCAGGTGCTCGGCGAGATCGCCGCCGTCGGAGAAGGTCCGGCCGCCATCGCGATGTGCATGGGTGGTGCGTCCAAAACCTACGCCTACACCGATCCCAACGAAGACGTCGCGCTGTACGCGCTCGGAGAAATCGGCTGTCTGGTTGCGGTGGCCGACGGCCATCGCGGCTTTGAAGCGTCCGAGGTCGCGATCGATCACCTCGCGACGAACCCCGCACCCCAGTGGACGGAGGGAGGCATCGCGGACCCGGGCCGGTGGGAACGCTACGTGCTGGCCGTTTTCGCCGACGCGAACGACGACATCCTTCGGGAAGTGCTGAACAGCGAGAAGTCGGGTGCGCGAACGACGCTGGCGTTGGCCCTCGCCGTGCCGGGAGAAGAGCGTCTCTACTACGCCGCAATCGGCGATAGCCACATTTTCCGCGTATCCGATCGACACGCCGAAGATCTTGCGGTTCGTGAAGACTCGGACGACGGCGCGTACTTCCTCGGACACGGCGATGAGACGGCGAACAGCCTTCGGGAAAAATGCGAGATCGGAAGCGTGAGCCTGCGGAACACGCGTGCCGTCATCCTCGCGAGTGACGGGCTGTCGGAGCGGCGCATCGGCGTCGCGAACCCCGAGTCGGCGGTCCTCGAGGCGGTGGACCGGGCGCAACTCGATGATCCGGGCATGCGGCCGTTGGCGGCGTGCCGCCGGGTCATCGACGAGGCGATTCACGCACAGGAATCGAACCGCGCGGGCGACAACATCTGCGCGGCGAGCATCTGGCTCGGAGCGAGCACCCAAGGCTAGACGGACTACGCCAGTCGCTCGCCGACCCACCGCGCGATCGCTTCGGCGGCGGTCAGTCCGGGACTCTCGATTCCGATCAGGTTGACGAAGCCA
The DNA here is from genome assembly GCA_965223705.1 of Myxococcota bacterium. Classification (GTDB taxonomy): domain Bacteria; phylum Myxococcota_A; class UBA9160; order UBA9160; family UBA6930; genus UBA6930. Next base: position 3,895,623 of record OZ245015.1, read on the forward strand.
GGGAGGCCCCGTTCGGCTTCCTCGCAAACGACGAAGTCCCGAAAGGGCTCTCCCGGCCCGGCGAGCTTCGGACGGAGTCCTGCGTAATCCGGGGTGAGATCCTCAGCGGACAAACCCGGCACGTAGCGACCTGCGGCATCGGCGAACTCTTTCGCCTTCTCCGGGTCGACTCGCAGATCGCGGCTTTCGACGTAGGTCGTGTCGGGTCCCAAACGGACGCGACCGCCGAGGTCCAAAGTGACGTGCACACCGAGCCCGGCTGTACCGTGGAGCGGATAGACCAAACCCGAAAAACGGGGCGCCGCGCCCGGGCGAAGCGCGAAATAGTCTCCTTTGCAGAGGTGGATCCGGTAGCCCGCGCGATCGATGTCGATTCCGGCAGCCGCAGCGATGCGATCGCTATCGAGTCCGGCCGCGTTGATGATGCGCTCCGCAGCCAGGCGAACGGGTGTCCCGTCGCGGTCGCTCGCCTCGACGGCGTAGCCACCGGTGATCTTCCCGATCGTGCGTACGGTCGTTCCGAGCGCGAGGGTTGCACCGTGCGCTTCCGCTTCCGCGAGCCAGCTCGTACAGAGAGCGTGGGCGTCGACGATCCCCGTGCTCGGAGAGTGGAGCGCTGCCGCGCCGCGGACGCTGGGCTCGCGCCTCGAAAGCTCGGTCGCCGAGAGCGGCACCAAGTCGTGCACGCCGCTCGCTTCCGCGTTCTGCGCCAGTTGTTCGAGGCGATCCCGCTCGGCGTCGGTCGTCGCGACGACGGTTTTACCGAGCCTCTGGTGTGGAATGCGATGCGTCGCGCACCGAGCGTACAGTCGTTCGCGGCCTTCGATGCAGAACCGAGCTTTCAGCGAATCCGGCGGGTAGTAGAGGCCCGCGTGGATCACCTCGCTGTTTCGGCTCGTCGTTTCGCGCCCGATGCCGCCGTGCCGTTCGGCGATGATGACCGATTGGCCTCGGCGCGCGAGGTCCGCCGCGCAGGCGAGTCCCAGGGCTCCCGCGCCGATGACGACGATATCGACGTCTAAAATGGCGCCTTTCCGAAAGCGCGCTCGTAGCGCGCGCGGATCGCTTCGAGATCGGCGTCGATCGTTTGGGTTCCAGCGCGCTCGACCATGAACGAGCCCATCACGCTACCCAGTTGGCCGGCGACCTCGAGCGACAAGCCCTTCTCGAGCGCAAACAAGTAGCCCGCCCGAAACGAATCGCCGCAACCGGTGGGATCGACGACTTCGTCCGCCTTGACGCTCGGGATCGAAAGCGTCTGACCCTCGGAACGGATGCGCGCCCCCTGCTCTCCGAGCGTCACGATCAAGGTGGTCACCCGCGACGCGATCTCGTCTTCGGAAAGACCGGTGGTGTTTTGCGTCATCTCCCACTCGTAGTCGTTCACGATGTACGTCGACGCACCGGTCAATAGCTCGGTGAGCTCGGATCGATCGAACAACGGCAGTCCCTGGCCGGGATCGATCACCGTGTGCGCGCCACGCGCTTTGAGCTCGCGCGCGTAGTCGACCATGGCCTGCTTGCCGTTCGGAGCGACGATGCCGTAGTCAAACGAAGCATCGATCTCATCGAGCCGCACTTCGTGCGCGCGGTCCATCGCACCGGGGTGGAACCCGATGATCTGATTGTCGTCGAGATCGGTCGTGATGTACGCGCCGGCCGTCGCTTCATCCGCGAGCTCCCGGATGTAGTCGCGGCGGATCCCCTGCTTGTCGAGCCACTCGGCGTAGGCTCCGAAATCGTTTCCTACGGTTGCCGCGACGAGGGGCTCCCCGCCGAGACGTCGCAAGCAGAACGCGATGTTCGCGGCGCAACCGCCAAAGGTTTTGCGCAAGGTCGGTACGTGGAAAGCCACGTTCAGCATATGGATCTTGTCGGGCAGGATGATGTCCCGAAAGCGCCCGCCAAAGACCATGATGTGATCGACCGCGACCGATCCAGTGACCAAAATCGACATGAGTCAGGTTCCTCCGCGGTCGCAGTCTATAGTGCCTCTCGTCTCCGCGCCGCCGAGCCCTTGTGCCCTGCGCGTTTGCACGGCAATGTCGGCGCGTGCCGATGGACAAACCGCTACGTGTCGCTGTGCTCTTGTCCGGCGAGGGCACTAGCTTCGAAAATCTGGCCGAGAGAATCGACGCGGGGGAAGTCCCCGCCGAGATCGCGGTAGTGGTGGCTTCACGCAAGAGCGCCGGCGGCTTGGCGCGCGCGGAGCGCCGGGGCATTCCGGCGGTCGCCGTCGCGCGTAGATCGCATCCCGACATCACGTCGTTCAACGACGCGATCCACGCGGTCCTGCGCAAACACGAAACCGAGTTCGTCGCGCTGCTGGGCTTCCTCTCCCCTTTTGAGCCTCGCGAGGCGTTCGCCGGAAGAGTGATGAACGTGCATCCCGCTCTCATCCCCGCGTTTTCGGGTCAGGGATTCTACGGTCGGCGGGTTCACGAAGCAGTCCTCGAACGAGGCTGCCGTGTGACGGGGGCCACGGTTCATTTCGTCGACGACGAATACGACCACGGACCGATCGTGCTGCAGGAAGCGGTACCGGTGCTCGACGACGACACCCCGGAACAACTCGCAGCCCGGGTGCAGACGGCCGAACGCAGGCTGGTCCCGGAAGCGATCCGGCTCTACGCGACCGGCCGGCTCCGTCTCGAAGGCCGGCGCGTCAAGATCGTCACCGGAGTGGACGATAGTTGAGGGCATGAAGGCCCGTTTCTCTTCGCTCACTTGCGCGCTTCTTCTCTCGGCCGCCGCGAACGTCGCTCATGCCGAAGCCGAAGATCGGCGTGCGCTTCCGCGATGGCTCTCGGAAATTCGTTTCGCCGTGCTCTCTCATGACGTCGACGACCTGTGGAGCGGAGACCGTCGTGAAGGCGGAATCGATTGGAACGCCGAAGTGATTTTCCATCGCGAGGGCTGGTCTCTCCTCGGCGGCTCTGTCCGTCCCCAACTCGGCGTGTCCGTCAACGATCAAGGCGATACGAGCAAGGCATACGCGGGGCTCTTGTGGGAGATCGAAGCGTCTTGGGGCGGTTTCTTCGCCACCGGCGTCGGCGCGGCGCTCCACAACGGCGAACTCGACACCGATGACCCGGACCGCAAAGAACTCGGCTCGCGGGTGCTCTTCCGCATCCCGATCGAGCTCGGCGTGCGCATCGGAGAGCACCATCGGCTAGCGATCGCGTTCGACCACGTCTCGAACGCAAACCTCGCAAACGAAAACGAGGGCCTCGACACCCTGGGCCTGCGCTACGGCTATAAATTCTAGTGGTCTGTCCTTGGAGGTCCCGGCGCGGCAAAGCCACGCCACCCCCACTCCGCTCGCGTCCTTCGCAGGGGAACTGCGAAGGCGCTCGCTGCGCGCGTTCGTTCGCGCTTCGCACTCACCCCGCTTGCCTGGGTGCTCGCTATAGCACCACGCAAGCGCGACGAGTGCGAAGCACGAGGAGCGCGCGCAGCGAGGCGTAGCCGAGCGAAGCAGGGTGGGTCAGCTCTGCTGACCCGGGACCCTAATGTTGTATTAACTCGACCATGTAGCCGGTGGGGTCTTCGACGAAGGCGATCACCGTCGATCCGTGCTTCATCGGGCCGGGCTCGCGCTTGATATTGACACCTTCCTTGCGCAGCTGTTCGCAGGTTCCGTAGATGTCGTCGCAGCCGATCGCGATGTGGCCGTAGGCATCGCCCAGCTCGTAATCGCTCTGGCCCCAGTTGTGAGTGAATTCGAGGACGGTGTGATCCTTCTCGTCGCCGTAACCGACAAAGGCGAGCGTAAACTCGCCACCGGGAAAATCCTGCTTGCGCAGGAGCTTCATCCCGAAATGTTCGGTGTAGAAACGAATGGACTCGTCCATGTCTTTGACGCGGAGCATGGTGTGAAGAAGTTGCATGGAGCTAGAGTAACCCGTCTGGTTTCCGTTGTGGGGCGTTAGGAGCGACGATGTTCATCGCGATGAATCATTTCCGAGTAGATCCCGAACGCGGGGCGGAATTCGAGGACGTTTGGCGGAAGCGGGACAGCCACCTCGACGAGGTGCCGGGGTTCGTGCGCTTCGCCCTGCTCCGGGGCGACGAGCCCGGGAGGTATGTCTCGCACTCCACCTGGAAGGATCGGGCGGCGTTCGAAGCCTGGACGCAGTCGGAGGCGTTCAAGAAGGCCCATGCCGGGGCTCGGATGCCGAAAGGATTGCTTCTCGGGCACCCGGAAGTCCGGACCTACGAGGCCGTTCTCGAGGCCTGAGGGGTGGGGCCGACCGTAAACATCGGTTGACAAAAAGCGAAAATAAGACGAAAGTCCGGCGATTGTGTCGGACATCGCCCCCCAACCCGCCCGCGGCGAAGCCGCGATCGATGAGCGCGTCGACGTGCTCTTACGCGAGCTCCGCGCCCAGGGGATCGACGGCGTCTCCCGCGCCCCGCGCCTCCACGAGCCGCGTCGAAGGGGCGCGGCGCTCCCCGCGCTGCTCGAGCACGGTTTCCCGCGCAGCCTTCTCTCCGAAGTCACCGGCCCTCTCTCTTCGGGGCGCACGTCTTTTGTCCTCGCGCTCCTCTCGCGCACGACACAAGCGGGAGAATGGGTTGCTTGGGTCGAAGTTTCCGATGCCTTCGACCCCGCATCTGCAGCGGCTGCGGGCGTCGTTCTCGAACGCGTGTTGTGGGTGCGGGCACCGAGCCTTAAAAAATCCTTACGAGCCGCGGAGCGCATCCTCGAAGCGAGGGGGTTCGCTTCGGTCATCCTCGACCTCGGGGCGACTCCCGGTCGCAGCAAGCGCCCTTCTGTCGTCGTTCCCCAGGCGGCCTGGCCGCGCTTGCGCAAACGCGCCGTAGAAGGCGAAAGCGCCTTCGTCACTCTCAGCACGCACCGTGTAGCCAACAGCTTCGCCGACTTGGCGTTCGAGTTGGGCGAAACCCGCCCCTGCTTCCGCGGTGTTCCCGCTTTCTTCACCGGCCTAGAGGGCGAAGTCGTCGTCGCCCGCGATCGCACCGGACACGGCCCGCAAAGTGCTCTTTGGAAAACCGAAGGCGGCCGCGTCGAGATCCGCGCAGCGTGAAGCCCGCGTAGCGGAAAATCTCATGCGTCGCATCGCGTGTCTCCTCGTTCCCGAACTTCCCCTCGCCGCGCTGCTTCGAACGCATCCTGAACTCGAAGGCACAGCCTTCGCGGTCGCTACGGCGCCCGGTGCGCGTGCGGAAATTCTCGCGGCCTCTCCCCATGCGCGGCGACAAGGCGTGCGCCCGTTTCAGACGGCGGCGCAAGCGCGCGCGGCGTGCGCCGACTTGGTGATCCGCGAAGTCTCCGAAGCCGCTTCCCGCGCGGCGCGGGAAGCGCTTCTCGACGTCGCTCTTTCAACGTCTCCTCGAGCGGCTCCTGGACCTCTTCACTCCGGCGTGTATGCCGCCGAAGCGACGGTCTTCGTCGATGCCGAAGGTTGCGGAACGCTTTTTCAAAGCGAGCGCGGTCTGGCGAGCGCTCTCGCCGAACGCGCGCGTCGCTTGGGCGTGCCCGCTGTGGTCGCGATCGCGAGCAGTCGGGCTGTCGCGCACCTCGCCGCGCGGGAACTCGGCCGCGGCGAACCGGGAGAGATCCTCGTCATACAAGCGGGGGACGAAGCGGAGTACGTCGCTCCCCTGTCTTTCGACCTACTCGATCTCGAGGATGAGCTCGCCGATCGTTTGACGCGCTTTGGGCTGCGCTGTCTCGGAGACTTAGCGCGTCTTCCGGAAAACGAAATCGCGACGCGTTTGGGATCGGGTGCAGCGGCGATCCTCGACCTCGCCCACGGACGCAAGTCCGATCCACGTCCACCGCTCGCGATGTCTACACAGTTTGAAGAATCCACGGAGCTCGATGTCGCCGTCGACCGACTCGAGCCGTTGATCTTTGTTCTGCGCGGCATGGTTTCCCGGTTGACCTCGAGATTGCGCTGCCGCCAGCTCGCGTGCGGAGATCTCGCTCTCGAGCTCCGACTCGAAGGTGGGCAACGCGAAGCTCGGCGCGTCGGTGTCGCCGCGGCGACTTTAGACACGCGTGTCCTCCTTCGGCTCGTCGCGCTCAGCCTGGAGGCTCGCCCACCCTGCGCGCCGATCGAGTTCGTATCGCTTCAAACCGAAGGCCGCGCGCCGCGAGCGGATCAGCTGGATTTTTTTCGGCCCGCCGGCCCCGCGCCACGCGTTTTTTCACAAACCGTCGCCGAACTCGAAGCGCTCTGCGGCGTAGGTCGCGTCGGTGCCCCCGCATTGGCCGATGATCATCGGCCCGACAGCTACCGCTTGCGCAAGCTACAAAACGACAAGGCGACAGCGGCGACTCCACAGAACGACAAGGCGACTTGTACTGCGATCCCTGTTGTACGGGCCTTGCGACCGCCCGTGCGGGCCGAAGTGTACGCACCCCACGGCTCTCCGGAACGCCTGCGCAGCGCGGTGGCCAACGGAGACGTCCTGCACTGCGCCGGTCCCTGGCGCACGACGGGCGCTTGGTGGTCCGAGGAAGAACGTTTCGCCTTCGATCATTTCGACGTGGCTACGAGCGACGGGCACGTCCTCCGGCTCCGCCGCGATTTGATCCGAGCTCTCTGGGAAATCGATGCGGTCTACGATTGAGCGTCCTCGTCGTCGCCTTCCTCCTCGCCGTGTTTCAGCTGGAACGTCAAGGCGGCCCGGGCCACTTCCGCGTCACCTCGACGTATCGCGCCTTGGCCGAACCGATCAGTCAGCTGATCGAGCGCGCGATTCAAATGGCGATTACGTGTCCGTTCGGGAGCTACGTCAAAGAGCGTTCCCTGCTCGCGTTCCACCGGAAGGAGATTGGTGACGCCGACACCGATCAGGCGCACCGGTTCGGCGAGAGACGCCCGGCGCAACAACTTCTTCGCTTCTCGCGCCAAAAGGAGTCCGTCGTCCGTCGCGTCCGAAAGCGATGCCCTCCGTGTGAGCAGCGGATACCCGCGCGGCCCAGCGGCTACCCGCTTTGCGAGCTTGACCTTCAGCACCGCGGTTCGCGCCACGTACCCGCTGCGCCGAAGCCGGCGCGCGACGGCTTCGGCATGAGACACGATGGTCGCATCGAGGACTTCTAAGTCAGAGACATCTTCTCTGAATGTATTCTCTTCACTCATCGAAACCGGGTCGCGGTACGCGGTGACTTCGCGCAGATCCTTGCCTTGCGCGAGTTTCGCGATGGCGAGCCCCCAGTCGCCGAGCGCGCGCCGCAAGCGTCGAGACTCACCGCGCGCAAGATCTCCCACGGTGGCGAAACCCGCGCGTTTGAGACGTGCCTCCGCCACCGGACCGACGCCCCACAACCGGCCCACGGGCAACGGGTCGAGGAACGCGTGAACTTCGTCTTCTCGGATTTCGAGGAGTCCGTCGGGCTTTGCCAAGTCGCTGGCGATCTTCGCCACCATCTTGATCGGCGCGATGCCGACCGAGACCGCTAAGCCGGTCTCGGCACGCACCCGCTCCCGCAATCGCTCTCCGACGCCGCGTGCCGGCCCGTGCAGACGCTCGGTACCCGTGAGATCGAGAAAGGCCTCGTCGAGGGAGATACCCTCGACCGACGGGGAGACCTCGCGAAACAGCGCGAAAATCGCTTGGGATTCGCGTTTGTACTTCGCCATATCGCCGCGCAGAAACACGGCGTGGGGACAACGCTTGCGCGCTTCGGCGCCGGGCATCGCGGAATGGATCCCAAAGCGCCTCGCTTCGTAGCTCGCCGCCGAAACGACGCCGCGCGGGCCGCTCCCGCCGACGATTACAGGCTTGCCGCGCAGCTCCGGGCGATCGCGTTGTTCGACCGACGCGTAGAAGGCATCCATGTCGGCGTGCAGGATGACGGGCGTGAGAGACACATGGAAAGCCTACGGTTATCGTTCGCCGATGGCACAAGAAATCGCGCGCGAAGAAACGGCCGGCCCCGCGGCCGGGGTCGCCTGGGATCTCTCCGATCTCTACACGGCCCCGGATGACCCGACACTCGAACGAGATCTCGACGACGCGTTCGCCGAAGCAGAAGCGTTGGCGTCGGAGTTACGGGGACGCGTCGGCTCACTCACGGCGTCGGAGCTCGCTTCGGCCCTCGATCGTCTCGAAGCACTCGAAGAAAAGGTCGGGCGCGCGGGATCCTACGCGGGGCTCCTGTTCGCGGCAGACACCACGCCGCCCGAGCACGGCGCCCTCTATCAAAAAGTGCAAGAACGGGGCAGTGCGATCCGCAACGAGCTCTTGTTCCTCGAGCTCGAATGGGTCGCTCTCGCGGACGACGTGGTCGACGCACTCCTCGCCGAACCCGTTCTCGAGAAGCGCCGCCACCACCTTCGGTCGATGCGCCGCTACCGGCCACATCTCCGCAGCGAGGCCGAAGAGAAGATTCTCGAACAGACGGCCAACACAGGACGGCGAGCGTTTTCGAGGCTCTTCGACGAGGTCATGTCAGCCGCGCGCTTTCGACTGGAGGGACCCGAAGGAGAGCGGGAACTCAGCGAAGAGGAAGTGCTGTCGCTCCTCTACGACGCCGATCGCGAGACCCGACGCCGCGCGGCGCTGTCCCTGACCGAAGGCCTGCACGAAAACGAGCGCGTCCTCGCGTTCATCTTCAATACGCTCGTTCAGGACAAAGCGCAAAGCGACCGGTTGCGCGCCTACGCGAATCCCATCGACGATCGGAACTTGGCGAACGAAATCGAGGGCGAGTCGGTCCGCGCCCTACTCGACGCCTGCGACGATCGCTACGAACTCGTCCACCGCTACTACCGCTTGAAGGCCGAGCTGCTTGGTCTCTCGCAACTCGAGGACTACGACCGCTACGCGCCGCTCCCGGCGGCGAATCGCGACTTCCGTTTCGACGAAGCGCGCGAGATCGTCATTTCCGCGTATCGCGCGTTCTCTCCGAACATGGCCGAGATCGCCGACCGCTTCTTCGAATCGAATTGGATCGACGCCGAGCTTCGACCGGGGAAACGCGGCGGCGCGTTCAGCGCTTCGACGATCCCGAGCGTGCACCCCTACGTGTTGCTCAACTACACGGGCAACATGCGAGACGTCATGACCGTGGCCCACGAACTGGGGCACGGCGTCCACCAGTACTTGGCCCGCGAGCAGGGACTCTTCGGTCAGGACACGCCGCTCACCACAGCCGAAACCGCGAGCGTCTTCGGAGAGATGCTCGTGTTTCGCCGCCTCATGGAACAGGAGGACGATCCCGAGGCCCGACTCGCCCTGCTCTGCGGAAAGCTCGAAGACGCGTTCGCAACGGTGTTTCGGCAAGTCGCCATGACCCGTTTTGAACAAAGCCTTCATCGCGCTCGACGCGAGGAAGGCGAACTCGCGGTTACGCGGATCAACGAACTCTGGATGGCGGCGAACGAACCGATGTTCGGCGACTCGGTGCACCTCGGCGAACACTACGCGTGCTGGTGGCTCTACATCCCGCACTTCGTCCACTCGCCGTTCTACTGCTACGCGTACGCCTACGGCGAACTCCTCGTCTTGGCGTTGCTGCAGCGCTACGACGCGCTCGGCGACGTCTTCGTGCCGCGTTACCTCGAGCTCTTGCGCGCGGGCGGATCGGACAAACCCGAGACCCTGTTGTCCCGGGTCGGCCTCGACATTACCGAGCAGTCGTTCTGGCGGGGCGGACTCGATCTCCTCGAGAATCTCCTCGACCAAGCCGAGACGCTCGCCGCCGAGCTTCGCGGCGCTGGACAGCGCTCGTGACGTCACTCTGGCTGTGGATCTCGCTGGCGGTGCTCGCGGGCCTCCTCGGAAGTGTCCACGTCCCGCTGAACGGCGCACTCGGCGTCCGCGTCCAGTCCGCCCTCGTCGCGACGTTCTCCTTCTACGGTTTCGCGTTCCTGGCGATCTCGGCGGTTCTCTTTCTGTCGGGTCAGCGAGGCGGGATCGCCTCGCTTCGCGACGTGCCCCCGGCGTACGTGATCCTGCCGGGCTTGATCAGCGCCGTGGTCGTCGGAACGAATACGTATCTGATCCCGAGACTCGGCGCGGTCAACCTCGTCGTGGTCACCGTTGCGGCGCAGTTGGTGGGCCGCGCCGTAATCTCCCACTTCGGGTGGCTCGCTTCGCCCGTCGACCCCATCACCTGGTCGAAAGCGGTGGGCGCCCTCCTCGTCGCCGGCGGCGCTTTCCTCGTCGTTCGTCACTAGAGAGAGGCAGACTCGTCTCGAGGGGCTTCGCAGCTCGCCCCGTGTCCTGCGAGCTGACGACGCGCGTTTCTCAAGATGATCCAGTGGGTGATGACCAGGAACGGCACGACGAAGCCCGGGATCAAGGCCAGGGGCAACTCGCCCATGGGCGCGGTAGTAGCGGGACCGGGCAACACGCCCACTCCCGGCCGCGCGAGCACGCCGAGTGCGATCGCCAGGGTGAAGTCGAGCAGACCGAGAGCGCTCCATGCGTAAATCGCGCGCAGCGTCGCGCGGCCCCGGTAGAGAGCCACGCCGAGCCAGAACGCTCCGATGGCCGCCGCGGCGTCGCCGAGGCCAGCGGGAAGCGCGAAGGTTGGCGATAGCACGCCATAGGCCGCGAGAAACACGAAGCCGAGACCCAGCATGCGCCACGTGTGAAGAAGCACGAGCGGGCGGATATCAATCCGTTCTACCCAGGCGCGAAAGCCCGAGTGGACCCCCAACGCCGCGGCGAACCCGGCGATGGGAAGTGTGATCCCGAGCAGAAGGGTCAGGGGCACGCCGAGCGCGTCCTGTTGGAACACGCCGCGAAAGCCTAGGAAGAGCGCCCCGAGAAACCACACGCAGAGGCCGGTCGCCAGGACGGCCCCTCCCACGACCTCTCGTTGCCGGACAACGGCTGTCATTCGAACCTCCCGATTTCATCGAGCGCGCCCTGCAGCGCACTCCACTGGCGCGCGCCGAGTGCATCGACAAAGGCGGCCTGAGCCTCGGCCCACCGGGGTGCGGCGCGCTTCAGTTGTGCGCGACCCCGAGACGAGAGCGAGACCAGGCGGGTCCGGCCCCGGCCGGCGCTGGTATGCAGCAGACCATCCCGTTCCATCGGACGCAGATTGCGCGTGAGGGTCGTCCGCTCGGTGGCCAGCGCCGCCGCGAGCGCAGAGATCGAAATCGGCCCCGCTTCGGAGACCGCCACCAACAGGGTGAACTGCGTCGAGGTCAGGCCGCACGGTTGGAGCGCCTTGTCGTAGCGGCGGGTGACGACACGGGCCGCCGAGCGAAGCTTGCGACAGGCGCAGTGGGCAGCGATCTCCGCAGGGTCCGACATATAGTGTATATACACTATCCGTCGGCGCACCGCCCGTCCGATGGAGCGGGCGCCGCTCGCAACTAGTCCCTTTGCCCGCGATGCGCGACGCTTAGGGAATGGAACCCGCCACCGTCTTGGAACGTGTCGACGCCATCGTGCCGAAGCTCGCCGATCTGGCCGAACGCTGTGACGAAGCGCGTCGACTCGCCCCCGAAAGCATGCAGATCCTGTTGAATTCCGGGGTCTTCCGAATTCCGCAGCCCGCGCGCACCGGCGGCTATGAACTCGACCTGCGCACCTTGGGCGCGGCCGTCACGAAGCTGTCTCGCGGCTGCGCGGCAAGCGGCTGGGTGCTCATGGTGATGGGCGCGCACCACTTCTGCATGGGGACGTTCTCCGAAGACGCCCAGGACGAAGTGTTCGGCGACGGTCGCGACGGACTCGTCGCCGGGACGCTCTCGTGGCAGGGAAACGCGGTCGCGTGCGACGGCGGCTACCGCGTCAACGGCCGGTGGCAGTTCTGCTCCGGGGTCGATCACTCGGAGTGGGTGATGCTCGGGTGCGCCGATCCCGACAGCCACGCCCCTCGCGTCCACGTGGTCGTCCGACCCGAGGAAATCGAGATCGACGACACGTGGCACGTGATGGGACTCCAGGGGACGGGCAGCCAAGACGTCGTCGCACACGACGTCTTCGTGCCGGAACACCGGGCGATCGACACGCGCCTGATGTTCGGCGGGCGCAGTCCGTTTATCGAAGGGCACGCGACGAACCTGTATCGCTTGTCGCCCGAAGCGATGCTGTCGATGTCGGTTTCGACCGCCGTGTTGGGCAGCGCCCAATACGCCCACGACGCCTTCATCGAGCGGACGAAGGATCGCCGGGTCATTCTGACCGGCGCGAGAAAAGCGGAACATGCCCCGACGCAGATCCGCGCCGCAGAGGCGGAAGGCGAGCTCCGAGCTGCTCACCTTCTGCAACAAGACGTGTACGACGCGTTCGATCGCCTCCTCGAGAGCGGGGAGCGCTTTGACCGCGCACACACGACCTGGGCGCGCTGGCGTGTCTCGCACGCCGCGGCCCTGTGTCGACGCGCCGTCGAACGGTTGTGGAGCGGGTCTGGAGCGCATGGGGTGTACCGAGGTAGCGCCCTCCAGCGCGCGTTCCGGAACGTGCAAGTCGGCGCTCAGCACGCGAGCCTCGATTTCGACACCGGCGCCGAAGCCTATGGACGCGGGTTGCTGCAGCCGCGGTAGCCGGGAAACTCGTAGTCCGAAAAGCGCGCGATCTCTTCGCGCAGGTCCTCCGTGATCACCGGACCGAAGGACCAAGGGGGCTTCCCGGCGAGCTCGAGGGACAGGACGCCGACGGCTACGGGCTCTCCGTCGCGATCCTCGACAATCGGACTGCCGGACATTCCGTTGGCGGCGTCGCAGCTCGTCCAGATCGCGATCTTCTTGTTGTACGGATACGCCGCGAGTTCGACGGTTTTGCAGACGGCCTCGAGGGGCTCGCCCCGAACGGTGTAGCTCGGCAAGTGGAGGGTTCCGTCGCACGGCGCGCCCAACGAGAGACGCGCGGTAAAGCGCTCGGGCGGATCGATCTTGAGAAGGGCCCAATCGCCGCGCGAGCGATAGATACGGGGATCAAAGGGACCGACCGAGACGTCGCGGACGGTGAACCGGTGGGGCGTTCCGTCGTCGGCGAAGAAGGTCACGTCGAGGGGGCGTCCGTCCTGCGCCGTCGCCTCGGGGTGCCGGATCGTGTGCGCGGCTGTGAGGATCAGATCTTCGGCGACGCGAAAACCCGAGGCCTTTCGGATCCTTTCCGGATGCTGGATCCGAATCCGCACGATGGCGTCGCGGACCCGGGACACGGTCGGCGAGAACCCGCAGCGAAGGCTCCCGCCCCACGGCGCGTGCTCCCCCCAGGGCGTGCAGTCGGCGGGGCGGGGAGACGGCGCCGCCCACAGCGCAACGCCCAGCAGAAGCCAAAGCGCGCCGATTCCGGCTCGATAAGGCCGCTTGTCGATAGGCGAAAACAAGGCGAAAATGACTCCTTATGTCTGTCGCCGAACTCGCCCGAGATTATGTGGAGCTATCCGCGCGAAGCTCGTTTTCTTTTCTCGAAGGCGTCTCGAATCCCGAAGATTTAGTCGACCGGGCGGCGGCGTTGGGGCACGGAAACCTCGCTCTGGCGGATCGCGACGGGCTCTATGCCGCGCCGCGTTTCTTTCGCGCGGCGCGGCAGGCCGGCATCCGCCCGCTGGTCGGCGCCTCCCTCGAAATCGGCGACCGCCGTGCGGAAGCCCCCGGCTCCATCCGCTTGCGCCTCTTGGCAGAATCTCGCCGCGGCTACCGAAGCCTCTCGCGCCTGCTGACGCGAGCGCAGCACAACGCGCCCAAAGGGGACGCTTTCGCCACCTGGGAAAACCTCGAAGAACACGCCGACGGCCTGGTCGCGCTCGCGCCGGGCAACGGGACGCTCCATCGCGCGTTTCTCGACCGGGCGCGAAGTCTTTTTCCCGAGCGGCTGTGGATCGAAATTTCGCGCACGCGGGACCGATCCGCGTTTGGCGAAGGTCTTTTCGCCACCGCACTCGCCGAATCCCTCGGGCTTCCCATCGTGGCGACCGGAAACGTGCGCTGCGCGTATCCCGAAGGCCGACGCCTGCTCGACGCGTTCACCTGCCTGCGCGAGAAGACGTCCCTCGACCGCGCCGGACGCCTGCTCGCGCGCAACGGGGAATGCGCGCTGTTGCCGGCGCGCGACATGGCGGGACGCTTTGCCGATCGCCCCGAGTGGATTCGCGCGAGCAGAGAAATTTCCGAGCGGTGCGCGTACACCATGGCGGATCTCGGCTACCGCTTCCCCGACTTCCCGTGTCCCTCCGGCGAAGATCCCGCTTCCTGGCTCTACAAACTCACGTTTGCGGGGGCGCACGACCGCTACGGATCCGCACTCTCACCTCGCGTTCGCGCTCAGCTCGAGCGCGAGCTCGCGCTGATCGCGAAGCTCGATCTCGCCGGCTACTTCCTCATCGTCTACGACATCGCGCGTTTCGCGAAAGAGCAGAAGATCCTGTGTCAAGGGCGCGGGTCCGCCGCGAACAGCGCCGTCTGCTACGCGCTCGGCATTACCGCCGTCGATCCCGTCGCCATGGAGCTCTTGTTTGAGCGCTTTCTCTCCGAGGAGCGCGGCGAGTGGCCCGACATCGATCTCGACCTTCCATCGGGCGATCAACGCGAGCGCGTCATTCAGTACGTCTTCGAGAAATACGGAGAGCGCGGCGCCGCGATGACCGCGACCGTCATCAGCTACAAGACCCGATCCGCCGTCCGCGAGATGGGCAAGGTCTTGGGCATGGAACCCGATGCCGTCGATCGGCTCGCGAAAGTGCTCTCGAGTTTTTCCTACCGCGAAGATCTCGATGAGCTCCGAGCGGTGTTGCGCCAGGCCGGGGTCGATCCCGATGCTCCGCGCATCCGCCTGCTACTCGACCTGGTCGATCAGGTCCGCGGTCTTCCGCGCCACTTGGGCCAACACACCGGCGGCATCGTCATTTCAGCGGGTCGGCTCGATGACGTGGTGCCGATCGAGCCCGCCGCCATGGAGAACCGCGCGGTCATCCAATGGGACAAAGACGATTGTGCGGACCTGGGACTGATCAAGATCGATCTGTTGGGCCTCGGCATGCTCGACGCTTTGGAGCGGACCTTGCCCATGGTTCGTGAGCACTACGGGGAAGAAGTCGACCTCGCTCACTTGCCGCAGAACGACGCCAAGACGTACGCCATGATCCAACGCGCCGACACCATCGGGGTCTTCCAGATCGAAAGCCGCGCACAAATGGCGACGCTTCCGCGCATGAAGCCCGCATGCTTTTACGATCTCGTCGTCGAGATCGCCATCATTCGCCCCGGTCCCATCGTCGGCCAGATGGTCCACCCTTACTTGAACCGCCGCGCCGGACGAGAAGCCGTGCGCTACCCCCACCCGAGCGTCGAGCCGATCTTGAAGCGCACCCTCGGCGTCCCGATTTTTCAAGAGCAGCTGCTCCGCGTCGCGATGGTCGCCGCCGGCTTGAGCGGAGGCGAGGCCGAAGAGCTCCGGCGGGCGATGGGCTTCAAGCGTTCCGCCGAGCGAATGAAACGCATCGAAGCTTCGCTTCGTGCGGGCATGAACGAGCGCGGCATCGTCGGGGAAGCTCAGGAAGAGATTGTTCGCGGTATCAGCTCCTTCGCGTTGTACGGGTTCCCCGAATCTCATTCCGCATCGTTTGCGCTCATCGCTTACGCCTCAGCGTACCTACGCGCCCACTACCCGGCCGCGTTTCTAGCCGGCATGCTCAACGCGTATCCCTTGGGGTTCTACAACCCGGCGACGTTGGTCAAAGATGGGCAACTCCACGGCGTCGAAGTGCGCGCGATCGATGCGGCGCACTCCGACTGGGCGTGCACGCTCGAGCCGGGTCGCGAATCTCCCGCCTTACGGCTCGGCCTGCGCTACGTCCACGGCCTGCGCCGAGAAGTCAGCGAACGACTCGTGCGCGAGCGCCGACGACGGGCTTTTCGCGACTGCGCGGATCTCCTTCGCCGCGTTCCGATGCAGCGCGCCGAACTCGACACGTTGGCCGAGCTCGGCGCCTTGGCCGGCATCGAGCCCGAACTTCGCGCGCGCCGCGAAGCGCTCTGGCAGGTCTCCGTTCTCGAACGCGACCCCGATTCTCTCTTTGCCGGCCGTCGCCCCAAGTCGACCACTTCGCCGCTCGAAGAAATGAATCCGCTCGATGAAACCCTCGCCGACTACCGGACCAGCGGTATCACCGTCGGCCCCCATGTCATGCAACACTTTCGAACGTCGCTTCGCGCTCGCGGGGTTCTCGCCGCCCGCGAGCTTCGCGCCGCGCCGAACGGCCGTTGGGTCACCACTGCGGGTCACGTCATCGTGCGCCAGCGCCCGGGCTCGGCGAAGGGCTTCTGTTTTCTCACGCTGGAAGACGAGACGGGAACAGCGAATGCCGTGCTGACACCCGATCAGTTTCAGCGCTTCCGAACGC
Organism: Myxococcota bacterium; assembly: GCA_965223705.1. Lineage (GTDB taxonomy): Bacteria > Myxococcota_A > UBA9160 > UBA9160 > UBA6930 > UBA6930. The sequence continues at coordinate 3,911,914 of OZ245015.1, forward strand.
CGCTCCATACCGCGAAATTGATCGAGATCGAAGGCCCCGTTCAAAACGTCGAAGGGGTCATCCACGTTCGCATCCGCAAGCTCCGGCCCCTGAGTACCGAGCGCAAGCTCCCCGATTCCCACGACTACCGCTAGCTAGCGCGTTTGCTGGGTCTCGGGTCGCACGACCATCCAAACGAGGAGCGACGCCAAACCCATGACATTGAAAGCCACGACGGCGGTGGTCACGCTGGTCCGCTCCGCGAGCTCGCCGAGGAGATACATCCCGAAGGGTAGAGAGCCGATCGCCATGCTGAGAAGACCCATCGCCCGACCGCGCATCGAAGCGTCCGAAGCCGTCATCGTGAGCGCGCCCTGGGTCGCGCCGAAGAGGCCGAAGCCGATCGATGAAGCGAACAGCGATGCGAGCACCAAGCCGTAGCTCTCGAAAAGAACGAAGCCGAACAGGAAGATCATCGCGATCAACGACCCGACGAGGTGGGCCCAGCCGCGATGCGGCCTCGCCGCGGCGACCCATAGCGAGCCGACCATCATGCCGACCCCTGTCGATGTCGCGAGGAGCCCGATGCTGACGGGCGTCGCGCCCAGCCGCTCGCCGACGACTTGAATGATGGGCGTGTACGCGAAACAGAAGAAATCGACGATCACGGTCACGCCGAGAATAGAGACGAGTGTCGGGTTCTTCGGAAGCGCCCGAAAGCCCGCGGCGATGGACTTCCCGAACGATTCACGCGCCGGTTCGTCTGCACTGGCGATGCTCGGAACGCGCCACATACAAATCGCCGAGACCGAGAGCAGACCCGCGATCCCGAGGTAAGCGCCGCCCACGCCGAGCCATTCGATCAGCGAGCCGCCGATGAGCGAGCCCAAGGCGAGCCCGCTCGCCGTTGAGAGCATCTCGAGCGCCAAGGCATTGTCGATCTGAGTGGGTCCGACGAGATCGTAGACGAGCGCTCGCCGCGCCGTCATGTCGACCACCCAACCGAACCCGACGATCGTCATGAAGGGCAGCACGATCCAAACGGTGAGCTGGTCGTGATACCCGAACCATCCCATCGCCGCGGTCACCGGCACCATCGCCGAGAACAAACCGAGCACCGTCTTGCGGCGATCGAACCGATCGGAAATCGCGCCGCCGAGGATTCCGGCGAAGAGCAACGGGCCCCACATGAAAGCCCCACACAATTGCACGAGTCTCGGCGAGCTGGTGAGATCGTTCACCACAAAGGTGCCGAGGAAACTGAGCCCCCAGCGCACGATGCTGAAGATCCAGCCGCTCGCGTAGACCCGCGCGAAATACGGCACTTCGAGCGACTCGAACGCGCGTCTCAAGCCGCTCTCGGGTCGGTGCGGTGCGGTCACGGCCGGCCAGGGTACTCGGCGGCACGAACCGGCGCCCTGAACTAACTTCATTTGCGCCGGGCGACCTGCCCCGAATGAGGTTCCTATGAGCGGCTACACCATCATCGATGTCGATACCCACGTTACGGAGACGCCGGATCTTTGGACCAGCCGCGTCCCCGAGCGCATGAAAGACAGCGTTCCGAAAGTCATCACGGACGCGAAGGGGCGCCAGATATGGGTCCTGGGTGACAAGACCATCGGCAGCCCGGGAATCTCGTCCACCGCCGGTGTCGGTGACATGTTGAACCCGCCGGCGACTCTCGAGGAGGCGCACCCCGGTTCCCACGACGCCAAGGAACGTCTCAAGTACATGGATCAGATGGGCATCTGGGCCATGGTGATGTACCCGAATGTCGGGGGATTCGGGAACCAATCCTTCCTGCGCATGAAAGACCCCGAGCTCATGCTGACCTGTGTGCAGGCCTACAACGACTGGCAGACCGAATGGGCCTCGGCCGATTCGCGCAGACTCCTGCCGACGATCTCCACGCCATTCTGGGATGTCGAAGAGTCCGTGAAAGAAGTGCAGCGCTGCGCGGAGATGGGGCACAAAGGCATCCTGTTCACCGGCGCTCCGGAGTCCTTCGGACAGCCGGTCCTCGGCGATCGCCACTGGGATCCGCTTTGGCAGGCCGCCGTCGATCTCGATCTTCCGGTGAGCTTTCACATCGGTTCCGGCGACTTCGAGATCGGGCTTCGCAAGGACAAGATCAAGACCTACGGCCGAATGGCGGCGTTCGCCGCGCTGTCCGTGGATATCTTCCTCACGAACGGCATGCAGCTCGCCGACTTGCTCGTCTCCGGTGTCCTCGCGCGCTTCCCCGACATCAAATTCGTGTCCGTCGAGAGCGGAATCGGCTGGGTGCCGTTTGCTCTGGAAGCACTCGATTACCAGTTTCTCGGCAACCGCGTTCCCGAGCAGCGCGCAGATCTCGACATGCTGCCGTCGGAGTATTTCGCCCGAAACGTCTACGCCTGTTATTGGTTCGAGCAGATCGCCCCGCGCCGCTTGATCGACAAGGTCGGCGTCGACAACATCCTTTTCGAAACGGACTTCCCGCACCCGACCTCTCTGTTCGGCGACGAGGTACACGAGCGCATTCAGACCGGGCTCGACGATTGCCCGGCCGACGTCCGGAAGAAGATCCTCTGGGACAACGCGGAGAAGCTCTACAAAGTCGAAGGACCGAACGCGGAAGACGAGGCGCGCCAGGCGGCGGCCTAGGACGGACTGCGTGGATCGAGGCCGGGCCGGCCTCGCGATACCCAGCTTGTTCGCGCGGCGTCCGGTCGCGCTACAGGCGGTTAGCGAAGGTGTTCGCGGACTCGCTCGGCAATCGCCTTTGGCGTAAAGCCGAAGTGATCGGTCAAATCGGCGTAAGGGGCTGAAGCACCGAAGCGGTCGATCCCGCAGATCAAGCCGTCGCGGCCGGCGTAGGGACGGAACGCTTCGCCTCGTCCGGCTTCGACGGCGACCACGGGAACGCCTTCGGGAAAGAGCGAGACGCGGAAGGCTTCGTCTTGAGCCGCGAGCCGCTCGAGCGACGGCGCCGAGATCACGCGAGCCGAAATTCCGCCGTCGCGAAGTTCGCTTGCCGCGCCCACGATCGTCGGCACCTCCGAACCCGACGCGACGAGCACGACGTCGGGCGTCCCGGGCGAATCCTCGAGGACATAGGCGCCGCGCAACACGTCGGCGTTCTGGAAACTACTCGGCCGCTTCGGTGCAGTGACTTTTTGTCTCGTCAGGGCGAGAACCACCGGACCGCGGGCTTCTCGAAGTGCCCAGGCCCACGCCATCGCCGTCTCGATCCCGTCGACGGGGCGGAACAACGTGAGTCCCGGAATCGCGCGCAACGCGTCCAGGTGCTCGATCGGCTGGTGGGTTGGACCGTCTTCACCGAGGAAGATCGAATCGTGCGTGAAGACAAAGACCGTCGGCACCTTCATCAGCGCGCCGAGCCGGATCGCGGGCCTGACGTAGTCGCTGAAGACCAGGAAGGTCCCACCGTAACCGCGGAACGTTCCGTCGAGCCCGATGCCGTTCAGGATCGCTCCCATCGCGTGCTCGCGAACACCGAAGTGAAGATTGCGGCCCGCGAAGGGGTCGTCGCCGCCAGCGGCCGGTCCCACATCACCCGCACTCTTGAGTGTCGTGTTGTTCGAACCCGCGAGATCCGCGGAGCCGCCCACCAGGAACGGCGCGTGTTCTGCGAGCTTTTGGAGGACCGCGCCGGAGTGTTTGCGCGTCGCATCGTCGACGCCCTCGAGGCCGTCGCACAGGAGGTCGCCGAGGTTCTCGGGGACTTTCTGTGCGCGCGCGGCGTCCCACTGACTCGCGGCGTCGGGATCGGCGGCGCGCCAACGCTCGAGTTGCGCGTCGCGCGCGCCGCGATCCGCACGCTTCGCCTTGACGATTTCCGCGAGGGCGCCGCGAACGTCATCCGGCACGAAAAACGTCGGTTCCGCGGGCCAGCCCAGGGCTTCCTTCGTGAGGCGCGCCTCTTCTTCCCCGAGCGCCTCGCCGTGCGCTTTCGATTTGCCGGCGCGATTGGGGCTGCCAAAACCGATCGTGGTTCGGGCGACGATGATCGACGGGCGCTCCGTCTCGCCGCGCGCCACCTCGAGCGCGCGCGAGAGCGCGTCGATGTCGTGGCCGTCGACGGACTGCACGTGCCAGCGCTGCGCCTCGAACCGCTTCGGGACGTCTTCGGCGAAGGAAATATCCGTCGCGCCGTCGATCGTGATCTTGTTGTCGTCGTAGAGGTAGATGAGGTTGCCGAGCCCGAGGAGCCCGGCGACCGAAGCCGTTTCGTACGAGATCCCCTCCATGAGATCGCCGTCCGAAACAATGCCGTACACGAAATGATCGCCGGGCCCGCCGGCTTCCCGTCCGAAGCGCGACCGCGTGAGTCGACCCGCGAGCGCCATCCCGACACCGTGCCCAAAGCCCTGCCCGAGCGGCCCCGTCGTGACTTCGACGCCCGGCGTATCGCCGTGCTCGGGATGGCCCGGCGTCTTCGAGCCGAGTTGTCGGAAGTCGCGAAGATCGTCGAGCGTGACGTCGTACTCGAAGAGGTGCAGCAGTCCGTAGAGCAGCATCGACGCGTGCCCGGCGGAAAGAACGAACCGATCGCGCAACGGCCACTCGGGATCGCTCGGGTCGAAGCGCAGATGATTCGCCCACAACTCGAAAGCGGGTCGCGCGAGACCCATCGGCGCGCCGGGGTGTCCACAACCCGCGCGTTCGACGGCGTCGATCGCGAGGGTGCGGAGCGTGTTTTCGATCTTTTCACGAAGAGCGAGGGGAAATTCACTGGACATCGGCGGCAAAGTAGCGCGTCGACGTGCCGGCGCTTAGAACGCGGTTCTGAAGTGCTTGTTGGTCGGGGTGGTGGGATTCGAACCCACGACGCTGACCACCCAAAGGTCAGGCTCTAGCCACTGAGCTACACCCCGTCCGCGCGAAATTACCACGTCCAGGGGGACGCCGGCGTGGTCGACTACGCGAGCAGGACCGGCTGCAGGACCTTGTCTTCGAGCCAGCCAATGAGATCGCGGAGCGCTTCGGGACGGATCTCGTGCTGCATTTCATATTCCCGATACGCCGGCGCAACACCGAGAGCGATCAGTCGGTCGCGCGATTCCTGACCGAGTGTGACGGGCAGTAACGGGTCCTCGGTGCCGTGTGCGACGAACACCGGGAGGGTCGCGTGGGCGGTCGTTCCCGAAAAATCTGCACACAGCGCTTCGGGCAGCCACGACGACAGGGCGATGAGCCCAGCGAAACGGTCCGGATCGCGGAGGGCCAGGTCGTAGGCGAGCACCCCGCCCTGGCTGAATCCCAGTACAGCGGTTTTCCGGCGGTCGACGGGGTAGCACTCCGAGGCCGCTTCCAAGAAATCCGTCACGAGCCCGCTCGCGCGGCGGACGGCGTCGAGAGAGACTTCGCGATCCTCGCTCAGCGGGAACCAACCGCTGCCCTCAATGCCTTCCGCGATCGGGACGCGGAGAGGCCCCTGGGGGCAAAGCACGACGGCCTGCCCTCCGTGGATGATGGGTGCCAAACCCAGCAGGTCGTGGGCGCTAGCGCCCCAACCGTGCAGTGCCAGGATGGTGGGGAAAGGGCCGTCGCCGGCGGGTACGTGCGCTGTGTGAAGGAGTTCCATGGCCGGAGCATACAGGCCGGCGGCTCTGCTACACCTGCTAGTCCATGGCCGGCCGCAACCTCTACGACAAAGTCTGGGACGCGCACACTGTGCGCGAGCTTCCCAATGGACAAACGCAGCTCTTTATCGGGCTCCATCTGATCCACGAGGTGACCTCACCTCAGGCGTTCCAGATGCTCGCGGAAATGGGCCTCAAAGTGAAGTTCCCCGATCGCACGTTTGCGACGGTCGACCACATTATTCCCACCGACAACCAAGCGCGGCCGTTCGGCGATCCCATTGCCGAAGAGATGATGGAGCACCTCGAGCGGAATTGTCGCGACAACGGCATCACGCTCTTCGACACCGCGAGCGGGCATCAGGGCATCGTCCACGTCATCGGTCCTGAGTTGGGCCTCACTCAACCGGCGATGACGGTGGCTTGCGGCGACAGCCACACCTCGAGCCACGGGGCGTACGGCGCGATCGCGTTCGGGATCGGAACCAGCCAGGTGCGCGATGTTCTCGCAACTCAGACGCTCGCGATGGGGCGTCTCAAGGTTCGACGCATCGACGTCACCGGCAAGCTCGGCGGTGGCGTATACGCCAAAGACGTAACGCTCGACATCATTCGACGCACGGGTGCGAAGGGCGGCGTCGGGTACGCGTACGAATACGCCGGCCCGGTCCTCGAAGCGATGTCCATGGAAGAGCGGCTCACCGTCTGCAACATGTCGATCGAAGGCGGCGCGCGGGTCGGCTACGTGAGCCCCGACGACGTCACGTTCGAAGACCTCAGGGGGCGTCCTCGGGCTCCCAAGGGAGAAGCCTTCGACCGCGCGGTGCGCTGGTGGCAGAGCATGGCGAGCGATCGCGACGCGCACTACGACGACCGCATGGAGATCGAAGGCGAAACCATCGAGCCCACCGTGACCTGGGGCATCAACCCGGGACAAGCCGTCGGCGTGAATCAGCCCATTGCGCGCGCCGACAGCCTTCCCGAGGACGAACGCCCCGGTCATGAAGAAGCGCTGTCGTTCATGGAAATGCGGGCCGGCGAGCCCGTCGTCGGCAAGAAGATCGACGTCGCGTTCATCGGTTCCTGCACGAACAGTCGGATCAGCGATCTGCGCGAAGCCGCGCGCGTCGCCAAAACGGGGCGCGTGGCGCCGCATGTCCGCGCTCTCGTCGTACCTGGCTCGCAGGCGGTTCAGCGCGAGGCCGAGGCCGAAGGGCTCCACGAGGTGTTCCGCGCCGCGGGCTTCGACTGGCGTGAGCCCGGCTGCTCGATGTGCCTCGCCATGAACGCCGACAAGCTCCAGGGCCGCGAGCTCTGCGCTTCCTCGAGCAATCGCAACTTCAAGGGCCGTCAGGGTTCCCCCACCGGCCGAACGCTGTTGATGTCTCCCGCCATGGTGGCCGCCGCCGCCATCCGCGGCGAAGTCGTCGACGTACGAGAGGTGCTCTAGTGCCTGAGCGACGCATCGACCATGTGCGCGGGCGGGGCTGCGTGTTGCGCGGCAACGACATCGACACCGACCGGATCATTCCGGCGCGCTACCTCATGTGCGTGACCTTTGACGGGTTGGGCGAGTTCGCCTTCGAAGACGACCGCGAGCAAGCGAAAGGCGATCATCCCTTCGACGACGATCGTTTCGAGGGTGCGAGTATTCTGGTGGTGGAAGCGAACTTTGGCTGCGGCTCGTCGCGCGAACACGCGCCTCAAGCGTTGATGCGACGCGGGTTCAACGGGTTCATCGGCGTGTCGTTTGGCGAGATCTTCTCCGGGAACTGCACGGCGAACGGCCTGGTGTGCGCGCGCCTCTCGCCCGAAGACGTTGCGACACTGATGGAATCCGTAAACCTCGATCCGAGCCAGGAAATCGCCATCGACGTGGAGGCGAAGACGGTGACGTCGAAGGCCGGCGTGTTCCGGGCGGAAATCCCGGAAGGCGTGCGCAACCAGCTCCTCGAGGGCACGTGGCACGCCACAGGCGTCCTCCTCGACGCCGCCGACGAGATTGCCACCACGGCCAAGGGATTGCCCTACACGAGCGACTTCGCGGGCTAGGTCTTGACGCCAGCCGCCCAAGAGCGGTTCGCCTCATACCAGGCGACAGCTTCGGCCACACCTTCCTCGAGCGATACCTCGGGTCGCCAACCGAGCCGCTCTCCCGCCGCTGTGATGTCCGCCCAGGTCGCGGTGACATCCGCGCGATGCATCGGTTGGTTTTCGATATTCGCGATCCGGCCCGTCTCCTCTTCTACGAGCTCGATCAAGTGATTGATCGTCTCCGGGGCGTCGCCCCCCAGGTTGATCACGGCGAATCCCTGGGGTGCGAGCGCCGCGACCGTGCCGCGTGCGATGTCCTCGACGAAGGTAAAGTCGCGCGACTGGGAGCCATCGCCGAACACGGTCACCGGACGTCCCTCACGAATCCACTGAATGAAGCGAAACACGCTCATGTCCGGTCGGCCCGACGGACCGTAGACGGTGAAGTAGCGAACCACCGAAATATCGAGGCCGTGCACGTGGTGGTAGCTATGGCAGAGCGCCTCGGCGCCGAGCTTTGATGCCGCGTACGGCGAGAGCGGCCGACTGACGTCCGCATCTTCGCGATACGGCCGGGTATTGTGCGCACCGTAGACGCTCGACGTCGATGCCAACAGGAATTTCGGAATTTCGCAGCGCCGGCACAGATCGAGCAGCAACCGCGTTCCGGTCATGTTTGTGTCGATGTAGACCTGAGGATCGGCGACGCTCTGGCGCACGCCGGCCCGCGCCGCGAGATTGATCACCGCGTCGAACGGCCCTTCGCTTTCGAGCGCCGCGACCGCGCCCTCGTCGCTGATATCGGTCTCGTCAAAACGGAAAGCCTTGTGTTGACGAAGCTCTTCGAGTCGATGTCTTTTGAGCACGGGGTCGTAGGCGTCGTTCAGATTGTCGACACCGACGACGTCGTGCCCGGCCTCAAGTAATGCGGCCGCGACGCGGGACGCGATGAAACCGGCTGCGCCAGTGACGAGATACCGCGGCATCCCGACCTAGCGCCCGCTGAACTTCGCGGGGCGCTTCGCCAAAAACGCGTCCTTCCCTTCGATCCGATCTTCGGTTGAGAAAATGGTGCCGAACACCGCTTGCTCGTACGCGTTCGCGAGATGCAAGTTCGCGTCCTGGCTCTCCTGGATGAGACGCTTCCCCATCGCGACGGCAACGGGTCCTTTTTCGGCGATCTTCTCCCCCATGGCCACCGAACCCTCGAGGAGGGTTTCGGTGTCTTCGTATACGCGGTTCGCCAAGCCGATCCGCAGGGCGGTTTCGGAATCCACCGGCTCGCCAGTTACGACGAGCTCCTTCGCCCAAGCGACACCGACGCGCCGCACGAGTCGCGTATTGCCGCCGAAGCCGGGAACGAGTCCGAGATTGACCTCCGGCTGTCCAAACCGAGCCTTGCTCGACGCGTAGATCCAGTCACAGGAAAGGGCGACCTCGCACCCCCCACCGAGCGCGTAGCCGTTGACCGCCGCGATGGTCGGAATCGCGAGGGATTCGAGACCCGACAGGACCTCGTGCCCCCGTCGACTGAATGCGACGCCCTCGAGCGGCGACATCTTTCGCATCTCGCCGATGTCGGCCCCCGCCGCGAACGCGCGGCCCGCCCCCGTCAACACCAAAGCGCGAGCCGAATCGTCCGCGCGAACCTCGTCGATGCGTTTCGCGAGCGCTTCGATAATTTGCGGATTGAGCGCGTTCAGTACGTCCGGCCGGTTCAAGGTTAGGACGACGACGTCGCCGCGTTTTTCCGAGAGTACGAGTTCGCTCACCTTTTGCTCCTTCGGCTGCCATGCCCGCAGATTTCGAGCGGCGGGATGCTATCACAAGCGCGGGCTTGGTATCTTGGGAGTGCTGTGAAGACGGGACGAAGAAGCAGTCTGGCCGCCGCGTTCCTCGCGGGTCTCGCTTGGTTTCACATCGCCGCCGGCCCGCTGTTGGCGCACCTCGAGTGGGTCGATCCGATCTTTGGCTTCATGTGGCTCTTCTGTTTTGGGTTTCTCGAGGGTCTGGTGGCACTCGTTTCGGGCGCTATCTCGCTCTACCGCCAAACCGCCGACTCCCCGTTCCGCGGCATCGCGCGTTTCGGTTTCGGCGGCGGTTTGGCTGCGTGCATTCTCGGTTTCACTTTGGGGGCGCTCGCTCCAACTCCCTCGAGCCAACGGTCGGCGACGGCCGCTTTCGACGTGGATGCTTCCGCCGCCTACGCTGCCGCCATCGACGAAGCGTATCGCCGGTCCTTTACGATCCTCGACGAAGACGAGTTCGCACGAACGTTTACGGCCGACGCAACCACGCGAATCTTTCGCTTCGCGGATCGGATCGAGGTTCGCGCCGAGCCCGATGAGATGGGTACCGGCAGCGAACTCACCATCGAAGTCCGATCCCGGGAAAGCCGAGGCCCCTTCTCTTCCGACGCGAAAGCGTTTTCCCGCTTTTTCGAGGCGTTGCGCTAGAACGCGCTGAGGACGCGCGCCGCCATCACGGTCGCAGCGGCCGTCCCCATCGCGTGCCCGGCTCGAAAACTTCCGTCCGCTTCCTGCACTGCGATCACCGCAGAAGCGAGCTCCTGGATCGACAACTGGGTCGCGGGGAGCGCCCGGGCCCCACAACGAAGAAAGACGCGAGCGGTAAACACGGGCGACGCGCGTCGCGAACGGTACGCGCGCTCGAGTTCGCGCCCGCACCATTGCAAGGCGGCGTCGGCCAGTTCGCCGGGGTAGTTCGTCAACCAGTGAAAATACGCATCGATATCCGCGAGCGACCCCTCTCGAACGCGCGCCTCGGACCACTGTTCATCGAGGAATGCACTCACGCGACGGAGCGAGCGGTGCGATGTGAACGGCGACTTCGCCAAGAGCCCTGCTGCGAGGCCCGTCTGCACAAGCCGCTCTTCGCACTGGCCCGCGATCCCGAAAGACCCGTCTTCGTTTTGCTGACCGGTCACGTAACGAACCGTCAACTCGCCGGCCGCCGAATCGAGGAACCCAAGCCCGTCGAGGAGCTCCAAGACCGATAGCGTCGCCGCAAAGGGTGTCTCGTCAGAATCGAGGCCTTCGGCAAAACATCCTGTGGAATCCTGCCGATCCGACAAAGCCGCAAGCCACGCCTGCGCGCGCCCGCGATCGCCCAATGCTTTCACGTAGTCGGCGATCCACGGGGCTGCGCTCGCGCGAAGGAACGCTTCTGCGGAATCGATGGCAGCGAGTCGTTCGTCCACCCCCGCTACCTTGCGCTATCTCGCGTGTCGCGTAAACCGGCAGAGGTCGCCTCGGCTAAACTGCCGCGGTGGAACGACTGGACGCGACGCGACGGAGTGCGCGCTACTGATGGGAGAGCTCGGCGAAGCGTTCCGAGTCGCGTGGTCCCTCCTCGCGACGGGCGACCCCGAGCTCGTCGAGATCGTCCTTCTCTCGCTGCGTGTGAGTGCGGCGGCGCTTGTCGTCGCTTCCGCCATCGCCTTGCCCATCGGAGCCCTGCTCGGCGCGACTCGCTTCGCCGGACGACGCGCTTGCATCATTGTCCTGAACGCCTTGCTCGGTCTCCCCCCTGTTGTCGTCGGTTTGCTCGTCTACCTCGTCGTTTCCCGCTCGGGGCCGCTGGGCTCCCTCGGGCTTCTATTCACACCCACGGCCATGGTGATCGCACAGGTCGTACTCGTCACTCCCGTCATCGCCGCCGTCAGCCGTCAGACCATCGAAGATCTTTTTGAGGAGTACGAAGAACAACTGCAGTCGCTGTGCGTCGGTCCCGTCCGGAGGATCGGCACGCTGCTCTTCGAAGCGCGCTTCCGATTGATCACCGCACTTCTCGCCGGCTTGGGACGCGCGGTGTCCGAGGTGGGCGCGGTAATGATCGTCGGAGGAAACATCGCGCACTTGACGCGCGTGATGACGACGGCCATTGCCCTCGAAACGAGCCGCGGCGACCTCGCCATGGCGTTGGCCCTCGGCGTGATTCTGATCCTGATCTCCGTGGGACTGAACGCCTCGGCCCAGGGCATCCAAATGGCGGTGCAGCGTGCCGACTGAACGGATCCCGCCGCTCGAACCCGACGTGCCGACTGAACGGATCCCGCCGCTCGAACCCGACGTGCCGACTGAACGGATCCCGCCGCTCGAACCCGACGTGCCGACTGAACGGATCCCGCCGCTCGAACCCGACGTGCCGAACGAGCGGATTCTCCCACTCGAGCTGCACGACGTCGGTGTCGTGCGCGGAAGCTCCTTGCTCCTCGACGTACCCAACGTGCGCTTGGCAGCCGGTGGACCGACGCTGATCCTCGGGCCGAACGGCGCGGGCAAGAGCCTCCTGCTGCGGGTTTGTCACGGTCTTCTCACGCCCGACCGCGGGCGCGTCGTCTGGCACGGCCGCCTGGCGAACGAGGCCGCACTTCACCAGGCGATGGTTCTCCAGCGACCGGTCCTCCTCCGTCGAAGCGTCGCGGCCAACCTCGACTATGCCCTGCGCGTTCGGGGCACTCCGAAGAGCGAGCGGATGTCGAAAACCGAAGAAGTTCTCACCGCGACAGGCCTCCTCGCACTGGCGGATCGAAGCGCGCGATCGCTGTCTGTAGGCGAACAGCAACGCCTCGCTCTCGCTCGCGCTTGGGCCCTCGATCCGGAGGTGTTGTTCCTCGACGAACCCACGGCTTCCGTCGACCCGGGCGCCGCGCATCGGTTGGAGCAGGCGATCCGGGCGATTTCGGCCGGTGGCACGAAGATCGTCATGAGCTGCCACGACCTGCGCCTGGCCGAGCGGATTGCGAGCGAGGTTCTTTTCCTTCACCGGGGACGCCTGTTGGAGGTCCGCACGGGACGTGACTTCTTTGGGGGCACGAGTTCTCCTGAGGCGCAAGCATTCCTCCGGGGCGAGCTCAGCTGGTAGCTCGCCCGTCTCAACCGTTTTTTGGCGGGCGCCGATACAGGCGGCATGGCCCTCTCCCTAAAGAAGACCGCGCAAGCGTTCGCTTTGACCCTCGGCGCCCTCGCTTGCGCAGGGGGGCCTTCGACCACAGCGGACCGGGCCGCGACGAACGCTTCCCGGCTCGTCGCCGAGCAACGGCATGTCGAAGCGATCCGGGAACTCTCGATCGCCAGCCGGTATGAACCCGACCCCGATCGCTTGATGGAACTGGCAGAACTCCTTCTCGAAGCCGGACAAACGCGACGCGCTGCGCAGGCACTCGGGCGCGCGACAGAGCTCGCGCCCGAGCGCGTGGATCTCTGGATTCGCCTCGGCGACGTCGAGGAGATCGGGCAGCGCTACGAGAGCGCCTTCCGCGCGTTGGGCCACGCCCTGGAACTCGAGCCCAACCGGATCGAGATCGCGAAACGGCGCGACATGCTTCAGGACCGCATCCAAGCGATTGAGCGAGCTCGGAAAGCGGCGGGAAACAACGAGATCCCGTGGCGCCCGCCCGTAGCAACGGAGCGCCCCCGCACCGGAGCCGACTAGTGCCGGATCAACATCGGGTTGCGCGCGAGATCCTTGGTCAGGTTCTTGTGATGCGCTTCGAGGGTCCCGCCGCCGATCTCGATCAGCTTCGCGTCACGCCACAGCCGTTCGACGACGTACTCTCCCATGTACCCGTTACCGCCCTGAACCTGAATCGCCGCGTCGGCGGCGCGTTTCGCCGCTTGGGAAGCGAAAAGCTTCGCGGCGTCAGCATCCACGCGTTGCCCGGTCGAACGAAGATCGATGCGGCGCGCGGTATCGTAGATCAGCACCCGCGCAGCCCGATATTCCGCAAAGCTCTCGGCGATGTGGCGCTGGATCTGCCCGTGCTCGCGGATCGGCACACCGAACGCTTTGCGCTCGCCCGAATAGTCGAGCATGACCTCGATGCAACGTTGCGCGATTCCCGACGACATCGCGGCGAGGGTCAGCCGCTCGATCTCGAGGTTCCGCATCATTTGCAGCGTGCCCGCGCCTTCCTCCCCGAGTCGGTTCTCTTCGGGGACGCGTACGCCGTCGAAGACGAGCTCGGTCGTGTACGAGGCGCGCATGCCGAGCTTGTCCTTCCATTTTTGTCCGAGACGAAAACCGTCCATGCCCTTCTCGACGAGGAAGCTCGAAATCTGCCGTTCCCCGGTCGCGGCGTAGACGATCATGACGTCGCCCAAGGTGTTCTCGTCGATGCCCCCGTTCGTGATGAAGGTCTTCGTACCGTCGAGGACGTATTCCGCTCCGTCGCGCCGCGCCCGGGTCCGCATCGCGAGCACGTCGGTGCCGACGCCCGGCTCCGTCATGCACAAGCCGCCGATGCGCTTTCCCGACGCCATCTCGGGGAGGATGCGCTTGCACTGGAGCTCGTTGCCGTTGACGGCCAGGTTCTGGGCGAACAGGATCGCGTGGGCGAGCACCGACAACGCGAACGCGGGATCCGACGTGGAAAGCGCTTCGGCGACTTGCACCGCGGCCGTCGCATCGAGTCCCGAGCCTCCGTACTCCTCGGGGAGTGTGACGCCCAAGAACCCCAAGTCGCCGGCTCGCTGGAACAATGCGAAGTTGAACCGCTCGTCCCGATTGAATTCCGTCGCCTGGGGCTCGACCTCTCGGCTCACGAACTCGCGGAGGGTCCCGGCGAGCATCTCGTGTTCCGGAGTCGGAGCGACCAGGTTGAGATCGGCTATTGCGGACATCGGATCCTCCCGGAATGGGTCGCTCCGAGGATAGCCGGATGACTGACGTGCGCCGGCTCCCCAAGAATGTCCTGGTTTTAACAAAGACCGCCCGATTGGGCGGCGCGGAACGCGTTCTCATGAACGCACTTCCGTACCTCGACCGGGAGCGCTTTTACTATCGCTTTGCTGGACTCGACGACGTCGGTCCGCTCGCCGACGCTGTCCGCGCCGCGGGTTTTCGGTTCACTCGGTTGCCGACCACCTCGCCCCTCGCTCCGCGCAACTACAGCGCCTTGCGGCGGCTCGTCCGCAGCGCGTCGGTCGACTTGGTGCACGCGCACTTGCCGCTCACAGGTTGTCTCGCCCGAACGGCGCTGCGCGGTTTGGTCCCGGTGATCTACAGCGAGCACAATCTGCAGGACAGCTACCACACCGCGTCGCGCTGGCTCAACGCCCGGACCTATCGCTGGCAGGAACGCGTGATCGCGGTGTCCTCCGAAGTTGGGCGTAACGCTGCGAAACGGATCGGAAGAAGCGCCGAGGAACGGCTCCGCGTCGTTCCGAACGGCGTGGACTTCGACCGTTTGGATCGCGAAGCCGACGCGCGACCGAACCCACCGCTCGGTGACGACTCGGGTGCTCTCCGGATTCTCGTCCCGGGCACGCTCGCGAAGCGCAAGGGACAGGACATCCTGCTCGACGCGATCGCCGAACTTTCCGCGACCCGAGATTTCGCGTTCGAGGTGTGGCTCGCCGGAGATGGTCCGCTTCAATCGGAGCTGCGTCGCCGTTGCGATCTGGACACGGCGACGTTTCGATCGATTCGTTTTCTCGGAAGAAGAAGCGACGTGTTCGCATTGATGAAGGCGGCGGATTTGATCGTCCTACCGTCTCGCTACGAAGGCCACCCCCTGGCACTCCTCGAAGCCATGGCCCTCGGCAAGGCGTGCCTAGCGACCCGAGTCGGCGGTGTCCCCGAGATCATCACATCGGGCCGAAACGGCTGGTTGGTCGCACCCAAATGTCCGAGTGAGATCGCTGAAGCGTTGCGCCAACTCGGCGGGGACGCCGCACTCCGCCGGCGACTCGGCGCAGCTGCTGCGCAAGACGTGCGGCGGCGCTTCGATATCCGCGTCGCGGTCCGCGCTTGGGAAGATGTCTACGAAGAGGTGCTGTGCGAGACGGCGCTCAAAGCTCAGCCAAGGTTTGCTCGACGAAACTCGCGATCGCTCGACGGTGCTCTGCCGACGTATCCGCGAACACGAGCCCCAGGTCCGGCACCAACTGGTAGGACGTCTCCGCGTGGGTCTGAATAGTCCCGACCTGCGGAAGTTCAAAGGAAAGATCGACCTCGCTTCCGAGGTGGAGCGGTTCCGGGCTCCGCAACAGACACCCGTTTTCCGAGAGCGATAGGACCGAAGCATTCCACTCGCGGCTGTCGGCGCGGCACGTCGCCGGGAGGTAGGTAGGTACCCGCGGCGTCGCCCGCGGGACGTCCTCGAGCGCGAGCTGGATCAAGCGGAACAACTCGTGAAGGCCGGCCGGACGTCGAACCGCGCCGATAAAGCGGGGGTCCCCTCCGTCGACTCCCTGGCGTCCGGTGAGAGCGATTGTCGGTACCCCGTCTCCAGCCGCTTCGAGCTCGTCCATGCGCCGTTCGTCGATGATCCGCAGATCCGGTCGGGCGGCGTGATCGGCCTCCCGTAGAGAACGCCATTCCTCCTCGTTGAGGATCGAGTACCCCATCTTCGAGAGGATCGCGCGGGTCAGCGGAACGTACGCGTCTTCTCGCGCGTAGGACAAAATGAGGCGCCTGGGGCCCTGGGATTCCATGGGGGGTCTATCGGCCGGGGGCAGGTTGGGATTGAGGCATGCGGCGGCTGCCGGCCACCCGAGATGCGCAACTAGGGCCCCCATTCTCCCGCTAAGCTTCCACTGTGAGTTCGCCTCTCACCGACGCGCAGCGGCGAGTCGTCGACGCCGACACCGCCCCGGGCACACGAACCTTCCCCGCCCTCGCCGCTTGGCTCCACGGGAAGCGACCGGCCCTCGAAGCGCGCCTCGCCGCACGGATCGGACGCGCGCTCGACCCGGGTGCGGTGGAATTCGAAGCCCTGCGCCGGTTCCGCAGTTTCGCCGTGTCCGCGCTGCGGGGCGTGCCGGCGGAGCCGGCCCTCGACGGTCTTCGCGTGGTGCCCCGGCGCGCTGAGACCTGGATCGACGCTTGGATCGATTCCGCGGTTTTGGAGGCCGGAAGCGGGGGCGCCACCGTGGGACAACATCTGCGCCCCCTCGGCGCCCGCTTCAAGGAAGCGCTCCAAGGAACATCGCGCGGACGAGCCGCAGCGGGAAGGCCGCGCTCTTCGAGGCGGTTCGTGACCGCCGCGATCGACCGCATCGCGTTGCCCTTTCTCGCAATCGACCCCGACGACGGCGCCATCCTCGACGCCAATCCCGCGGCTGCGGCCTTCTTCGAAATCTCGCGAGACGTTCTCGTCGGATCTCCCGTCACACGCTGGCTCGCCATCGGCCAACGAACCTCTGTCGAGGCGGAGCTCGATGCCATCGCCGAAGGCGGCGAGCAACGTCGTTTCGGATGTGTTGCGGTGACCGAGCGCGGGCGCGAAGCCGCACTCGACGTCCACTTGACGCGTTACGTGCGGCGCGGCCGCGTCACTGCTCTGGCGCTCGTGTACGCGAGCCGTCCGGCAAATCGCGGCTGAGTATACTCGGCGACCCATGAGCTACGAACGCGAGTGCAATACGGCCCGAGAGGCCGCCGCCGAAGCCGCGCGCATTCTCCTCGAGCACTACGAGCGCGGCGCGGAGGCTTGGGAGAAAAAGAAGGGAGACCCGGTCACCCAAGCGGATCTCGATGCCGATGTCGCCATTCGCGACATCTTGCGCGGGGCATTTCCCGACGATGCCATTCTCTCGGAAGAGACTGCCGACGACTCGTCCCGGCTGACGAAAGCGCGCGTTTGGATCGTCGATCCGATGGACGGCACCAAAGAGTTCACGAATGGTGTGCCGGAGTTCTGCACGTCGATTGCGTTGGTCGAAGACGGTGAACCCGTCGTCGGCGCCGTCGCGAATCCCGTGCAGAACGTCTCCGTTTGGGCGAGTCGCGGCGATGGAACCTTTCGCGACGGCGAGCGCGTTCGCGTGACCCGAACCGCCCAGCTCGAGCACGCCCACGTGATCGCGAGCCGCACCGAGATTTCACGCGGTCGATTTGACGAGCACCGCGGTTGGTTCGCGTCGTTGTCCGCGGTCGGGTCCATCGCTTGGAAGCTCGCATGTGTCGCGTCGGGAGAAGCAGATCTCAATGTGTCCTTCGCGCCCAAAAACGAATGGGATGTCTGTGCCGGGGATCTGCTCGTACGCGAGGCCGGAGGCGTCTACATGGCATTCGACGGGACGCTCCGCGCCTACAACCAGCGCGACCCACTCCTCGAGTCCCACATGGTCGCCGGGTGGGAAGAACTCGTTCGCGCTTTCTGCGAACGCGAGAACCGTTCCTAGTGTCGTGTGCGGCGGCTCCACAACGTGTGGAAAACGTGCAGACTGCTCCAGAACAAGTAGATCGGAGGTGCCAGCACCACCGCGTGCCACCCGCGAAGCGCGTCGACCGAGCCGAGAGCTCCGACAAGCAGCACCGGGAGGCCGTGAGGAATGCCCACGCGAAGGGCGAGGCCGTGCCAACCGCCCCTTCGCCAGGAGCGCTCTGCGGAAACCAGGGCCCAAGAAAACACGTGGTACAAGGTCACCATCGCGAACGCTTCCGCGAATCGAAACCGGCTGCCGATCGCTTCCGCCCAGCACAGGACCACCAACGCGGTGGCGGCGGAACACGTCGATGCGCCGCTGCATCGCGCGAGAGCGACACAGGCGATGCCGATCCCTTGAAACCACCACGCCGGCGCAGCCGAACCCGGCCACGATGCGACGCCGAGTGCCTCGACAGCGCCCGCGGCCTGAAAAGCGACAAGAGCTGCGGCAAACCACGCGCCGTCGATCGCAAGGCCCGCTCGATCCGGCGAGAATCTGCTGATGTGGCCGCGCGCATAGAGACCGCTGAGGCCCCGGTCGTTTTCGATGCTGTGCCAGGTCGAAACGAACAACAGCCCGAGCCCGACCGCCGGTGCCGCACGCACGGCTGTCGCGTACAAGACGAACGCCTCCGCGAGAACCAACACCGCAGCGCCGGTACGCCAGGGGGAGGCCCGCCACATCCGGATGGAACCGGTTCGCAAAGCGGCGCCGAGGAGGTGGCCGTAGCCGAGGACGAAGACGATGCGGTAGAGCAGCGCGTCGGCCCGGCCGGCCTCCGGGACCGCGTGGTTCGCCACGGCGAGCACGCCCAAAGAGAGCGCTGCGGCGGAGACCCGATTCGCGTTGGCAGCCCTAGCCGGTGACATAGGCACCGACGCGGGGCCAGAGGGACGCGCCCAGATTGAAGCCGCAATGGACGCCAACGCAGACCCCGAGATCTCGGCACCGATGCTTGACCACAGCGAGGAGACAACCCACGACAAAACTCGCTGCCACCCGGCAGGGTTCTACGTGTGGAACGGCGAAGAGGAGACTCGTCCCCACCACGGCTGCGGCGGCGCTCATCCGCTTCGACCAGGCATCGAAAAGGCGACCCCGGTAGAGACATTCCTCGAACAGCGGGGCGAGAAACCAGGCGCACAGGGCGCTCATCGCCGTGAGTTCCGTGGGTTCGATGCTCGGGCATGTCCATTCTGCCCACCGAAAACAAGAGGCGATCGCGAAGACCCACAACGGGTACGTCAGGAACGCGAAGCTCGCAGCCGAGAGCACCGCTTGGGCGCATCGGCCGGGTCGCTTGCGTTGGCGGGGAACCTCGCGGAGAAGCCACGCCGCACCGCCGGCGAGACCGACACCCGTGGCAAACATCGGCGGCAACCATACGGAGACGAGCGCCGTGATCGACAAGCACAACCAACCGCCGGCGAGAAGTGCCAGGGGCGGCCCCGCTCGCAACGCGATCACGGCGCGTCTCCGCGGAGCGCCGCGGTCGCGCGCTCCCAACGGCCCCCGCTGTAGAAGGCGCCCGCGACGGCGACCGAAACCACGCCGACCACAAACTTTGCCCACCAGCCAACGGTGCCGGGAGCTTCGACTCCGTTGAGACAACTCCACAAACCGACGACTCCGGACAACAGAAGAACGGGAGCGACGCCCATCTTCACCGCGCCCCGTTCGAAGTCGGCGCTGCGAGCGAGGGAGACCGAACGAGCGGTGCCATGGTTACGCGCCATGTTGCGTCCGCGCTCCGGATCGCCGCTTCCCCAGCCAGTACCAGGCCAGACACAGCTGCGCCGGGAAGCTCAGCGCGATGGCCCATGCGAGACGGCGCGGCGGGGTGGGTAGGCCGGCGAGCGCCGTCGGAGCACAACCGCCCCCTCCCGGTGCTACCGGCAACGCGGGTGGGGCCAGACCGAGCGTGAGCTCTTTGCGCTGGTTACCGGCGAAGGGCGCCGGTGTGCGCAGGCCAGCCGGAGCGGGAAACCGTGTCACGATGGCCTGGCGAACCCGTTGCCCTGCGACGAAACCGAGTGGGGTCCCCGCGGCGATCGCGACGACCGGCGCGCTCGCACCCGAAAGCGGTCCGAGAAGGGCAACGCCGGTCCCGATGGCCTCGAGCGAGTCGTTGACCAGCGGCGTCACCTCGCTGCCGAGGCCGATGACCGCTCCGCTCGAGAAGGTCGCGAGACCGACACCCGCCGCGAGGACCGGGATCGTCGGTGCGGCGACGGCGATCGCGACGCCCGTCACGAAACCCACGCCCGCGACTCCGACGGCTCCGGCAAACGCGGCTTGTGCGCTGTTGCCGGTCGGATCTTCGAACCAGATGGGGTTGCCCAGGGTATACGTGTATTGGTTGATCGCCTGGTGGACGGGGTCGGGTGCCAAGAACCGCCCGATCTCGGGATCGTAAGGGCGTCCACCGAGGATCAGGAGCGGCCCCGCCGACGAACCGCGATCGAAACCGGGTCGGTACCCGCCGTCACCGAGCCTCGCGACCTCCCCGAACGGGCTGTAGTCCGCGAGAAACACGACGTGGCCGGCCGCGTCGGTTGCGGAGATCACGTGTCCCCGCTCATCGAAGTGGCGATACTCATCCCCAGAACCGTCGAGCCCTACCCGGATCTCCCCGAGTTCCAATGCCGACGGGCGACCGGCACCGTCGACCTCGAGCCATCCCCCGAAGACGAGTCGGCGCTCTCGGACGCCGTCCCGCTCTCGTCGGATACGCCCCCAGGCGTCGTACTCGGCTCGGTAGCGATCGCCGAGCTCGAGCAAGCGCCCCGAGGCGTTCCAACGAAGCGGTTCGACTCCGCGCAAGACCGCGAGGCCCGCCTCGTCATAGGCGTAGTCGACGCCGTGAGAGGATCTCTGCAAGCGGTTGCGTTCCGCGTTGTAGAGGGGCTCGGGCTGCACGAGCTGCCGGCCATCGGACATCAACCAAGAAACACCCGAGCGATTCCCGAGAGCATCGAATGCGTAGTGCACACCGGCGCGGTCGCCGCGCGTCGCGTACCAACGCCGGAGGCGCGACGCGACCGGGCGATCGAAGCCGCCGGGAAACGCCAGGAAGTGTTTCGCGATGAAGGACGCCTGCAAACCTCGATAGGCCGAACGCGTGCGCAGCGTGTAGAGCTGCGCTTCCGTCCCGGTGAGCGGCGTCCGAAAGACCTGATCGATCTGCACGTGCCCGCTGGCATCGCGCAAGTCCGTCCGCCCCACACTGCCGTCGGCTGCGTACGTGACGGTTTGGGTGAGGCCGTTCCGGTAGCTGCGCGCTCGCAGTCGCCCGTCTTCGAAGCGGCGCTCGATCAGGGACACGCCCCCGAGCGCAACCGAGACCTCCCGACCGGCACCGTCGTAGCCGTACGAAAGACGAGCGATCTCATCGGCCCCGGAACGGAGCCGAACCTCGGCCGGTCGGCCCGCTGCGTCTCGTTCGACCCACAAACTGCGGCCGTCGGCATAGTGGAGCTCGCGCAGGCGGCCGAGCGGATCGTAAGCGTAGGACTCCGACACACCGGATCGGGGATCCGCGCTGCGCACGAGTCGACCGCGGTCGTAGTCGAACGTGAGATGCTGCTCGAGACGCCCGGCGCCCTCGTGACCGGTTCTCGTGGGATTGCCATCCGCGTCGTACTCCCAGTACGTCGACGTTCCGTTCGGTCGATCTTCGCGCGTGATTCTTCCGGTCGCGTCGTAGGTAAAGGTCGTCGCGCGTACGCGTCCGTCGGAACGCTCGAGCCGTGCGACGAGCTCCCCGAACTCGTTGTATCGGAATCGGGTCTCGCCCGAGATTCCATTCACTGCCGGCGGGGTGATGCTGCGCCGCTTACCGTCCGCTCGGTGCGCGATCTCCAGGTACGACGTGGTGTGGGAACCGTCGAGGTTGAGATTCGCGAGGGTGAGGCGCCGGACATTGCGGTCGGCGTCAAATTCTCGAGCGACAATGCCGCCCCTCCCCGAAGCGGTGTCTCCCGCGGTCGCGAACCCCGAAGTGAGGTTTCCCACCGCGTCGTAGGCGCGATACGTGGTGGAATTTCCCGAGCGGATCCGGGTGGGCCGGCCGTGCTCGCCGTACCCGTCGAAGGTTACGTTGTCGCCCCACGGCGTCGTCGTCCAAGCGAGATTCCCGGCGGCGTCGTAGCCGAATGTGCTCCGTTCTCCCTCCCCGTTCTCGCGAAAAATCATTCGTCCCTGCGCGTCGAACCCCTGGCGCACCAACACTTGGCCCTCGAGGGTCGCTTCGCGGAGTGCCGATCGATCCGGTCGCTCGCGATTTTCCGCCGCCGCGTCGTACCGGAACGCAAGCTCGGATCCGTCGGGCCGTCGTATCCCGGCAAGGTCATCGTTCTCGTAAGCGAATCGCGTCTCGAATCCGTGCGGGTCGCGAAAGCTCGCCGGCCGTAGGCCCGACCAGCTCCATCGGGACGCCGCGCCCGTCGGGGATACGTACGAGCGGATACGCATCGAACGGTCGAACGTGACGCGATGGCTCGCGCCACCGGGATCGGTCCAGTGCGTCGACAACTCGCCGGACGGTTCCTCGACGACGGAGTAGAACCAGAATCGATAGGTCCCACGACCGTGTGCAATCGCGTCGACCCGAGCTCCGCTGTAGCGGAACAATGTGTACTCGCCGTCCGGCGTAGCCCACCCGTAGAGTTGGCCATTGGCGTATGCGTAGCGGGCCCCGCCCGTGCCCTCCTCGACGTCAAACCCGTCGCGCGACCGCACGAGATCGCCGTTTGCGTCATACGTGAATTGCGCTTCGCGAGCCGCGCGGTCGCGCAGGGTGACGACACGACCCGCCGCGTCGCGCGCCAGAGAGAACAACATCTCAGGAGGGCCGTCTACGGGTTCCTGCTCGATCCGCGCGACGGCGCCCGCCGCGTCCCGGACGAAGCGGATTCTCGGAAGATCCGAGCCGCTGCGGTGTATGTGCGTGAGTCGCCCGGCGACGTCAAAGACGTAGACGACGCCGCCTTTGGTCCTCACGCGGCGGCTGTCGACGCGCACCCAGTGACTACCCGGGATCGGCTTTCCGTCACCCACCAGAGCCGTCGGGTAGCGCGCTCCGGTTTCGTCGCGAAACTCCGCACCGTCGTATCGGAGGTCGAAACTCCACTGCCAGGCTTGATTCGCTGTGTTGTAGTAACCGCCGACGCCGAAGGGCCCGATCCGTGTCTCGAGATCGAGGTCCGCGCGGCGGAGCAATAGATTGCCCGAACCCAAATGGAGAAAGCCACCGGGCACCGGTTGGACCAGTAGCGTTTGGTAGTCGGGCAAGCCCGGTTCGGGCTCGGGAACAACAGCTCCACTCGGGTTCGCCCACAGCGAAGCGAAACAGAGTAAGAGAACCGTGCAGGCCCTGCGAAAACCGTCGATCCACGGCATGAAGCGTCACCATCGGAACCGGAGAAGAGCGGGTGAGAGGGAAACCGCGCAACCGGCGGCGATCCACACACCGGCTGCGACGAACACGAATGTCGATGCGGGGGCGTCGCTCTGCATCTGAAGGAGGACACGCAGGCAACCGCCGACGACGAGGTAGGCGGCACCGCCCAGGGCGCGCACCGCGGCGTGTACGGCGAGCCAACCCGCGCACTCGGCGAGGACCCACCCGTAGGCGCCTCCCGCGGCGGTGCAGCAAGCTCCGGCGATGCAGCCCAGCCGGGCCAAGGCGCTCGGCAACGCGAGAGTTTCGAGTGACGCGCGGATAAACGGGAGGCGCCGGCCGCGGGGCTGCAACAGCGCAACAGCCCCGAAGCCGACCGGCAATCCGAAAAGCGTCGCCCCGCCGCCGAGCGACAACCACTCGCGAGAAGGTGGCCAGCCACCCGCCGCGAAGAGCGCGAGGCCGCGCGCGGCCGCGGCACTCACCACCATGCTCGCGAGATAAGGGACAAGCGAAAGGCGGCCGGCCGATCCGGCGACGCCCGCCCAGAAGGCGGCGCACCAGCAGGCGAACTGAAGTGCGAGGCGTTCGTCCGCGGACAACACGAGCCGCGAAGAGAGCAAGGGACGTGCCGGCTCAGTTCATTCGCTAGCGGCCGGAACGCGGCCGTGGTGCTATGCGACGGCCACGGTTGGCCGCCGGTCGGCGACCGCTTTAGCTAAAGGCTCTTCGCCTGCTCTTCCGCCCAGTCGCCCACCCAAGGCAACTTGAAGCGCTCGCCTCGGAACGCTTGCACCATGAGAATGACCCAGACGACAAACGTCACCATCGGCAGGAAGAACCCGACGAGGGGGCCGATCAGGGGGATCATCCAGGTCCCGACCGATGCCACGAAGAACGCGCCGAACGTCACCAGGGATTGGTACGCATGGAAACGGACGAAGCGGCTCTCGCGTTCGAGCACGAGAAACAAGATGCCCGTGACAAAGCCGAGCAAGTAACAGAGGGCGCCCGCCAGCTCGGGATCGAGCCCGCTCGAAGAAATTTCCCGACTCGGTTCTTCCACAACGCCTCCAGGCTAGTCGCTCGGTTCGAGGCTCGAAGACGTGCAGTGTCCGTCGACCGAGCGTCGGAGCGCTTGCGCTTCTCCGACGGTGAGCACTTCGAACCGGTAGAGATCTCCGGGCTTCGATTGTCCGAGCTTCCAAAACGCGCCCGATGGCACGGTGTAGGGACAAATGAAGCCGCCCATGCTCGGTGCATCATTCACCAAGATGATGGGTGTTTGCCCCCCGAGATTGATGCCGCCCAAGGGATAGCCCTGATCGAGAATGTTCGACGGCTCGGAGCCGTGCTCGGGTCCTTTGTTCGTCGCTTTCTCGGTGAAGGTCCAGTCGGGTCCCTCCAGGCGGTAGCCGGAACGACCACTTTGTGCGGACAGTTTCCAGGCGGTCGACAAGAAACGTTCGTGCCCTGCGGCATCGACCCAATCGTCGTTCGGTCCGGCAACCACTTCGATCGTCCAGGATTTGTCGGTGGCGATCGGGGGCCGGTGTGCTTCGGCGACACGTTTGCCAGGCGTGCCCGATCCGGATCCCAATTCGAGCGCTTGACCCTTTTGGATCGGACCTCCGTCGAACCCCCCGACGTTCGCGCCGACGAACGTCGAGCGTGAACCGAGCAGCACCGGCGCCTCGATACCGCCGGCGAAGGCCAAGTACGCGCGCGCCCCGACCTTCGCGAGACCGGTCACCAGGGTCTGCCCCTTTGCGACGGAAACGCTGGTCCACATCGGGATCGGCTCACCATCGAGTTTCGGCGCGACGTCGGCCCCGCACAGCGCGATCGTCGCCTCCTCATCGAAGCGCAGCGTCGGTCCCATGAGTTGTACTTCGAGCCCGGGATCCCCGGCTTCGTTTCCGACCAACAGGTTCGCGAGACGGAACGACCAGGAATCCATCGGTCCCGAAGGGGGGAACCCCTGGTTCCAGTAACCGATGCGCCCCGGGAAATCTTGCACGCAGGTTTGAATGCCCGGCTTTTCGACGAAAATGCTCATATCGCCTCTAGAATCGCTGTTCGGCGTCGATGGTGGACGCCCAGGCCTTGTATTGCCCCAACGAGAACTTCTGATACTCGACGACGTTGTACACGTAGGTGCCTTCTTTGACCCGCGCTTCCACTTCCTCGAATTCTTCCTGGGTGACGGGGATGTACCGATTGCGATCGCCCGCTCGAAACAACACGATCTCCCCGTCGAAGACGTCGTAGCGCGACGCCGTGTCCCAGATCGGAACCGGGGTGCGTCCGAAGATCTGATAGCCACCGGGGGTTTCCGCCGGGTAGATACAGGTACACGCACCGCCCATTCCGACGGCGCCCTGGGGCGTGAACGTGCGGGGAGGATTGTACTTCGGAGCGGTGAGTCGGGAACGCGGATCGAGGGGCATCGTAAACGCCACGCCGGGGTAGAAGCCCAGTGCTGCCGCCCAGTACTCCGTCGCCGAGTGAACTCGCACCAAATGATCGGCGTCTTCCAAGCCGTTGATCCGCGCGACAAAATCCGGATCGAATTCTTTCGGGGTGACCTCACGGCAGTAGTCTTCGATGCACTGACGCGTCCACGGATCGAGGTACATCGTCTCGAACATGAAGAGGCGACTCGCGACTTCGATCTCGTCGACGGGTCCCAGGTTCGACTGCAGCGAGCGCAGCTCTCGACACAAATCTTCGTAGCCCACGCGATCCGGGTCGTAGTGCACCAACAGTGTCGCGAAGCACGGCGCGGTTTCGATGACGCCGGTTGTGCCGTTTTCGTCGATCGCCCGCGCCAAGCCCTGGGCGAGGAAGTTGATCTCGAGCGACATCGAATCGCCGAGCTCGACCAACACGTAGCGGTCGCCGCCCGGGAGATAGCGCGGTTCTTCGTACAGCAAGGGCCCCTCCAGCGGGCCATTGTGTACCGGACGACGCCTGGGCTCAAGGCCGGGGGGCGGCAGCGAAGCCGGGGCGGAAGGCCGGGGCTAGGGCCTAGTCGCGATAGAGCGAAAGGCGGTCCGCGACGCGCTCCCGAAGCTCCGTGTCGAGGACGCCGAGACCTTCTTGCGGTGCGAGGCACAGGATGCCGACCTTGCCCTCGTGCTCGTTGCGGTGCACGGAGAGGGCGGCCTCACCGGCTTGCTCGAGGGGGAAGGTCTTCGACAACGTCGGATGGATCGCACCCTTCGCGATGAGGCGGTTCGCCTCCCACGCTTCGCGGTAGTTCGCGAAGTGCGTGCCGATGATGCGCTTCAGGTTCATCCACAGGTAGCGGTTGTCGTAGACGTGCTCATAGCCCGACGTCGACGCGCAGGTCACGATCGTCCCGCCGCGTCGCGCGACAAAGACGCTCGCGGCAAAGGTCGCCCGGCCGGGGTGTTCGAACACGATGTCCGGATCTTCTCCACCGGTGAGCTCGCGGATCTGCGAGCCGAAGCGGCGCATTTCGCGAACGTCCATCTGTCCGTCCTCGGTCCAGAAGTCGTAGCCTTCGGCCTTCCGATCGATCACGCGATCACAGCCCAAGCGCTTGACGATGTCGACCCGGCTTTCGCTCGAAACCACGCCCACCGGGAACGCCCCGCCGTTCAGGGCGTACTGCGTCGCGTACCCGCCGAGGCCGCCCGACGCGCCCCAGACGAGCACGTTGTCGCCCTGCTTCATGGCCGCACCGTTCCGGGAAACGAGCTGCCGGTAGGCGGTGGAGTTCGTCAAGCCGTTGCAGGCCGCTTCTTCCCACGTCAAGTGAGGGGGCTTCGGCATCAGTTGGTTCGAGCGCACGAGCGCGACGTCCGCCATACCGCCGAAGTTCGTTTCGAACCCCCAAATGGTCTGGTTCGGATCCAACATCGAGTCGTCGTGCCCGTCCGGAGACTCCATGTCGACGTAGTTGCAGTGCACCACGACGCGGTCGCCGGGCTTCCAGCGCGTGACGCCGGGTCCGACGCGCAACACCACGCCGGACGCATCGCTCCCGACGATGTGATACGGCAAGTCGTGGCGCGCCCAGAATTCGTCGCGGCGTCCGTTGCGGGCGAGGAACGCGAAGGTCGAGATCGGCTCGAAGATCGACGTCCACACCGTGTTGAAGTTGACGGCCGAGGCCATCACGGCGATCAGAGCCTCATTCGGGCCCAAGTCGGGAAGCGGAACCTCATCGACGTGCAGGGATTTGCGGGGATCCTTCTCGTCGCTCTCGAGGCCTTCGAAGATCAGTTCTTCATCGCGGTGGGTCGTAACGGCGCGTACCCGCTCGGGTAGCGGCAGACCCAGGATTTCGTCTGACGAGGCACGGGCCTCAATCGCCTCGACGAGAGGCGCAAGCGTGGGGGGCATTCTTTCGCTCCTAAAACCTCAATGTCCGTGAGTGTCCCGGAACCCTCCAACCGTAACGCGACCTGTGCGGACTGAGAGTCACCGCCTGGGCTTTCGTCTCCTCGTGCGGTCCGGGAGCGACGGTTCCGGTCACCCTATATATTCGGCCAGCTTTTTACCTCACTTGGCCCCAGCGGGGCACGGAGATCGACGATGGCTCAGGAATACGCAATTCGCCCGCGCCGTAGCGTGCTGTACATGCCGGGTGCAAACGCCCGCGCGCTCGAGAAAGCGAAGTCGCTGCCCGCCGATGCGTTGATCCTCGACCTCGAGGATTCCGTGGGTCCGGACGCCAAAGAGGAGGCCCGAGACCGCGTCGCAGAGACCGTACGGGCTGGCGGCTACGGGCGCCGCGAGCTGATTATTCGCGTGAACGGCTTCGACACGCCCTGGGGCGAAGGCGACTTCGAGGCGGCGGTGCAAGCGGGCCCCGACGCTGTGCTCGTCCCCAAGATCGCGGGCCCACAGGACGTCGCCGCTCTCAACCGGCGCTTCCAAGATCTCGGAGCGCCGGAAGAGATCAAGCTCTGGGTCATGATGGAAACGCCGCAGGCCATTCTTTCGGCGCAGGCCATCGCCGCCGTGGCAGCCGCCCCGGGCAGCCGCCTTCAGGCCTTCGTCATGGGCACGAACGATCTCGCCAAAGAGATGAGTCTGACCCAGACCCAGGATCGGCTCCCCCTGGTGACGGCTCTCGGCATCTGCGTCCTCGCGGCTCGCGCCTACGGAGTGCTCCTCATCGACGGCGTCTACAACGACATCAAGAACGTGGAGGGGTTCCGTGGCTCAGCGCAACAGGGCGTCGAGTTCGGTTTCGACGGCAAGACTGTCATCCACCCGAGCCAAGTGGGTCCCTGCAACGAGATCTTCTCACCGCCGGCCGAAGACGTCGCAGCGGCGCGCGAGATCATCGCGGCGTTCGAAGAGCCGGAAAACCGGGGCAAAGGCGTGATCAGCCTGAACGGCCGCATGGTCGAGCTCCTGCACGCGGAGATCGCGAAACGCACCGTCGCAATCGCCGACGCGATCGCGGCCGTCGAAGCCTGAACCGCTACAGCATCAGCCCAGTGGCTACGACGCGGAGAGCTCGAGCATCAGCTCGATCGGGCGCAGCGCCTGTAGCCGGATTTCCTCGGGCACGGTGACCTCGGGCTCGAGGTCGCGCAGACACAGGTAGAGCTTCTCCAGGGTGTTGAGGCGCATGTACGGGCACTGGTTGCACGCGCAACTCTCGTCCATGCCCGGCGCCTGCAAGATGGTCTTTACGCGTCCGCGCTCCGCGAGTTCCTGCTTAATCTGGTGGAAGACACCGTCTTCCGTCGCGATGATGACCGTGTCTTCCGCGCACTCGATCGCTTCGCGGATGATCCCCGTCGTCGAAGCGATGAAGTCCGCCTGAGCGAGAACCGCGTCGTCGCACTCCGGATGCGCCAGTACACGGGCCTTGGGGTGCTCGACCTTGAGCTGCGCCAGGCGCTTCGCGCTGAACTGCTCGTGGACGATGCAGGAGCCCGGCCAGAGAATCATGTCCTCGCGACCCGACTCCTTGGCCACCCAGCGGCCGAGGTGACGGTCCGGGCCGAAAATGAGCGGCGCGTCGCCAAAGTGCTTCACCATCTTGACGGCGTTCGACGAGGTGCAGATCAAGTCGGACAGCGCTTTCACTTCCGCCGTGGTGTTGATGTAGGAAATGACTTTCGCGCCGGGGTGCGCCGCGATGAACTCCTTGAACTTGTCCGGAGGACAGCCGTCGGCCAACGAACAACCGGCGTCGAGGTCGGGGACCACGACCTTCCGATCGGGATTCAGGATCTTCGCCGTCTCCGCCATGAAGTGGACGCCGCAAAACGCGATGACTTCGCGGTCGACCTTCGCCGCGGCCTGAGCCAGCGCGAGGGAATCTCCGACGAAATCCGCGAGATCCTGGACTTCCGATTCCTGGTAGTAATGCGCGAGAAGCACCGCGTTGCGCTGCTCTTTCAGCTCGAGGATCGCGCCCTCGAGATCGTCGGGGAACGACTCTCGGGCGGTTTTCTCGGGCGCTAGCAAGGTGGGGGGTCGACTCACAGAAGCCTCCGCTTTCGGTCCATTTCTTTAGACGTTACGGGGAGATCCCGTATTCGCCAACGCGCGGCCGAGGACCAATGTGGGGACCCCAGAGGGAGGATCCGCCAGTTCGAAGACCGAGGTCCCTTCCTTCCGACCGCGGCGCGGCGGCTGCGCTGAGAAGCCCGCCTTCTCGATGCGTCGGTGAGCGTCCTCGACGGATCCCACGCGGAAGGCCAAACCATAGAGCCCGTCGACGGCGCGCCGGTCGGTCCCGTCGAGCGCGGCCGTCACTTCGACGGTGACGCCTGCGGTCCGAAAGAACAGCATGCGCGCATTCCACGCCGGGAACGAGCGGTCGAGCGGGAGCCTGAGCCCGAGCTGCGCCCCGTAGAGCTCTTTGGCCGCGTCGGGATCGGACGTTCTCACGACGACGTGGTCGAGGTATTTGACCGCCGAAGGTTCGGTCGTCGGTGCCGCGTCGGTGGCTTTTGCCTCACACAGTGAAATGAAGTTTCCGCGCGGGCCGGCACACACTCGGTCGCCTTCGAATACGAGTCCGCGCCGCTCGAGCGTCTCCCGCGCGCGCGGGACGTCGTCGCACCCGAACACCAGACCGCGCAGGCCGTGTTCGGAAGCGGCTCGGCCCGGCACGAAGTCGATGCCCGAACGTTCGAAGCGGAACGAGATCGCAGCTTCGGTCTCCCGGAGCGGCGCGAGCCCGAGAAAGGCGGACCAGCGCCGGCCGGCGGCAGGAAGGTCGGGCACACCGACCACGACGTGATCGAGCGCTCGAAGGGGACCTCGCTCGTCGGGATGGATTACAGGTCCCAAAAGAAATCCTCGTTCGTGAGTTCCGGTTCTTCCTCGACCGGCTCGGCTTCGTCGCGGTCGCCCTCCTCGACCGCTTTCTCTTTGCGCACGATGGCGAGCTGGTCCTCGAGATCCGTGGTCTCACGTTGCCAGTAGGATTCGGTGCCGAAATGCGGGAAGGCATCGGGGAACGCGGGATCTTCGAAGCGGCGGGCGATCCACGCGGCGTACCACACGTAACGCATGGCGCGAAGCGGCTCGACCAATGCGATCCAGCGGTCGTCGAACTCCCGAAACTGCCGATAGGCCTCGATCAGAAGCGCGCGTTGGCGCCTGCCTTCGGCATCGCGGCCGGGCAGCATCATCCAGACGTCCTGCACGGCCGGACCGACGGCAAAATCGTCGAAGTCGAGGAAGAACCAGCCCTCCTGACCGCGCAGCAAGTTCCCGAAATGGCAATCGCCGTGGATTCGATGCAGGGGCGTGTCACGTACGATCTCGTCGTAGTGATCGGCGATGGCGAGGGCCGCCTCGCTGTAACGCCGCGCGCACGAGGGCGGCAGGCATTCGTGGGTCTCCAAGAAAGCGAGGGGTACGCGTACGCGGGACGCCGCGTCGAGGTGGGGCCGCGCTTCGCTCCCCCGGGTCGCACCGACGTTGTGGAGCCTGGCGAGCAGCCGCCCCAACACCTCGAT
The DNA here is from genome assembly GCA_965223705.1 of Myxococcota bacterium. Classification (GTDB taxonomy): domain Bacteria; phylum Myxococcota_A; class UBA9160; order UBA9160; family UBA6930; genus UBA6930. The sequence continues at coordinate 3,943,064 of OZ245015.1, forward strand.
GTCGGTGTCCGCGAGCTCGTCCGGAGACCGACCGCCGGTCCGTGGCCAAACCGCGAAATGGAGCCCCTCGTGGGTCGACAACGTCTCCCCCCCTGCGGCGATCGCGATCGGCGCGCACACGGGGACTTCAGCGGCCACGAGGTCGCGCAAGAAACCGTGCTCCTCTTCGAGCGCACGGCGCGACCAGCGGCCCGGGCGGTAGAACTTCATCACCACGTGGCGCTCGTCTTCGAGGCGAACGTCGTAGACCCGGTTTTCGAGGCAGGTGAGTGGCGTACAGTGTCCAGTCGGCCGCAGTCCGGCCCCTTCGGCTGCCTGGAGAACGACCTCGGGCGTCAACTGAAAGAAGAACTCCGTCACGCCGATGACGGTAGCGGGTGCCGCGGGAAATCGGCCGGGATCGACGTGATTCGGTAGTTTTTCCGAGCACTTGAGGAGACTTCATGGCAACCGCCCCCAATTCCCCGAACTCCGCGAACCGCGACCGTCCGTGGTTGTTCCGAACGTATTCCGGACACTCTTCCGCTCGCGCCTCGAACGAGCTCTACCGGAGCAACTTGGCGAAGGGCCAAACCGGGCTCTCCGTTGCGTTCGACCTGCCGACCCAGACCGGCTACGACGCCGATCACCCCCTGGCCCGCGGCGAGGTCGGCAAAGTCGGCGTCCCGATCAGCCATATCGAGGACATGGAAGTCCTGTTCGACGGAATTCCCCTCGATCGCATGAACACCTCGATGACGATCAATGCCACGGCGGCCTGGCTGCTGGCGCTCTACACCGCCGCGGCCGAGCGCCAGGGCGTCGCTCCGAAAGAGCTCTCGGGGACGACCCAGAACGACATCATGAAGGAGTACCTGTCGCGGGGGACGTACGTCTTTCCGCCGGAGCCGTCCCTGCGACTGATCAGCGACATGGTCGCGTACACGGTCGAATCGATTCCGAAGTGGAACCCGATCAACGTGTGCTCCTACCACCTCCAGGAAGCGGGCGCGACGCCCGTTCAAGAGATCGCCTACGCGTTTGCGAACGCGGTCGCGGTGCTCGACGCGGTGCGCGCTCGCGCCGACATCTCCGAAGAAGTGTTGCCCCGCGTCTTCTCGCGCATTTCCTTCTTTCTGAACGCGGGCATTCGATTCGTCGACGAGGTGTGCAAGGTCCGCGCGATGACTGCCCTTTGGGAAGAGCTCGGACGCGACCGCTACGGCGTCACCGACGAAAAGAGTCTGCGCTTTCGCTACGGCGTTCAGGTGAACAGCCTTGGGTTGACCGAAGCACAGCCCGAAAACAACGTGATCCGAATCGTGCTGGAAGCGCTCGGTGTCACGCTTTCGAAAGACGCGCGTTGTCGTGCGCTGCAGCTGCCGGCGTGGAACGAGGCGTTGGGGTTGCCGCGCCCGTGGGATCAGCAGTGGTCGTTGCGAATCCAGCAAGTGCTGGCCTACGAGACGGATCTCCTCGAGCACGAAGATATTTTCGAGGGCTCGAAGGTCATCGAGTCCCGAACCCGCGATCTGGTGGACGCCGCGCGCGAGGAGCTCGAACGCGTCGTCGAGCTCGGCGGCGCTGTCGCGGCCATCGAGAACGCCTACATGAAGCGGAACCTCGTCGAGTCCCATACGGCGCGGGTCCGGAGTATCGAAGCCGGCGAGATCACCGTCATCGGCGTCAACGCGTTCGAGGCGGGGGAGCCCTCTCCGCTGGTCTCCGGCGATCGCAGCATTCTCACGGTGGACGAGTCCGCTGAACGCGAACAGATCGAGCGGCTCTTGGCCTTCCGGTCGAAGCGCAATGACGAAGACGTGCGCGACAGCCTGCGCGCTCTCGAAGACGGCCTGCGTTCGGGCGAAAACGTCATGCCGCTCTCGCTGCGGTGCGCGCACGCGGGCGTGACGACGGGAGAGTGGTCCGACACCCTGCGCGCACTCTTTGGCGAGTACCGCGCACCGACCGGCGTCTCGGCCCGCACGCCGGAAATCGAAGGCGAAGCCATCGGCAAAGTCCGCGAGCGCGTTGCGAAGCTCGGCGAAGAGCTCGGCCGTCCGCTCAAGATCCTCGTCGGCAAACCCGGGCTCGACGGACACAGCAATGGCGCCGAGCAGATCGCCGTGCGCGCCCGCGACGTGGGCATGGAAGTGGTCTACGAAGGCATCCGCTTGACGCCGGACGAGATCGTCGGCTCCGCGCGCGACGAAGGCGTACACATCATCGGACTCTCGATCCTGTCGGGATCTCACGGTGTGCTCGTTCTCGACGTGCTGGACGGACTGAAGCGCCACGGTCTGCCACTGCCCGTGGTCGTCGGCGGCATCATCCCCGAAGACGACGCCGAAGCGTTGCGCGAGGCCGGTGTGGAGCGTGTCTACACACCGAAAGATTTCGACCTGAATCGCATCATGGATGAGATCGTCGACGTCGTGGCCGAGTCCGTCGGTGACTGAGCTCGCGCGGGCCGTGCTTCGAGGCGATCGCGCAGCGGTCGCGGAAGCGCTCAACTTGGTCGACGACCAGCGCGAACCCCGCCAACGAGAAGCGCGCGCGCTACTGCGCGCGCTGGGAGCGGCAGGGCGCCCCCCGAGCCCACGCGTCGGCCTCACCGGGCCGCCCGGAGCCGGGAAATCGACGCTTCTCGACGCCCTCGTTCGAGCCTTGCGCAGTTGCGGGGACCGCGTCGGTGTTGTCGCGGTCGATCCGTCGAGCCAACGCAGCGGCGGTGCGCTGCTCGGCGACCGCATCCGCGTGCGATCCGGAGTCCGCGACGACGGCGTGTTTTTCCGTTCGATGGCCGCCCGGGACCGTTTGGGTGGACTGGCGGCCGCAACCCGAGCGAGCGTCGACATTCTCGAAGCGGCCTACGACTGGGTGCTCATCGAAACCGTCGGCGTGGGTCAGTCCGAAAGTGACATCGTCCATCTGTCCGACACCTTGGTCTACGTCGCGCAGCCCGGGGCCGGGGACCTTCTCCAGTACATGAAAGCCGGGATCGTCGAGTTGCCCGACCTCTTCGTCGTCAACAAATCCGATCTGGGTAAGGAAGCGACACAAACCGCCAGCGAGCTGCGCTCGGGCGTCGCGTTGGCTCCGCGCGAAACTTCGGGTTGGGAGCCGCCGGTGCTTCTGACGTCGGCGCGGGACGGCGTCGGGATCGACGCGCTGTGCGCAGCCTTGGCCAACCACCGCGCGGCACTCGGGGCCGAAGCACTCGCCGCGCGACGACAGCGCGGTCGTGATCACTTTCTTCGCGGTGCGCTCCTCGACCGCTACGGAACCTTCGGGCTCGCAGCCTTTGGCGGCAGCGGCGAACTCGAAGCGCGCCTCAAGGCGATGTCCGACGTGCCGCTTTACGAAGTGCTCGATCAGATCGGCGAGCAGTTCGAGCGCGCCCTCGCGAGGACTGCGAAACAGGCTCGACCCACACCGTGACGAAGCCAGGCGACTCCGGTATGCCTATCGCCATGAAATGGCTTCGTTGGCTCGGAATCTACCTACTGGTCTCGACGCTGTTCGGACTGATCGTCGGCGGTTGGCTGCGGCGGAAACTCGAGACGCCGGAGACGTATATCGGCGCGCTCGGCCATGACGCTTCAGGCCGACTCGCGTTTGCGCCCGACCCACGGCGTATCGGCGACGCCGGCGCGCGCGTTTTCGAGCCTTGCGAGCACGAACAACAAATCCGACAACCGGTTTAGGTAACCGATTGCAGGTGCGTCGAGCGCCTCCTCGCGGGACAACGCGACGCATCTCCGTTCCGCGCGGCGACACACCGTGCGCCCGAGGTGAAGCGCCGCGCTGGCCCGGGTTCCACCCGGCAGCACGAAGGCGCGGAGCGGCTCGAGCTCTTCTTCAAAGGCGTCCATCCGGGCTTCCAGCGCCTCGATCTGCGCATCGTCCGGTTCGGGAACGCCGCTCTTTTCGCGACGCGCGGCTTCGGGGGTGGCGAGATACGCACCGAGGTCGAAGAGCGCGCTCTGAATCTCCTCGAGCAATGCGCGCACGTCGCCTTGTTCGCTCGCGGTGATCGCCAAACCGAGCGTCGCGTTGAGCTCATCCACCGAGCCGTACGCCTCGACGCGCAGGTCGTCCTTTCGGACACGCGGACCGCCGAACAAGTCGGTCTCACCGCGATCGCCACGCCGCGTGTAGATCTTCATGCGCGCAGTTCTTCGTCGAGTTCTCGCGCGAGCTCGGGATCTTCCGGCGGGAGCGCGCTGTCGTCACTGGCGCGGCGACGCGTCAGAAGCGTGACGAGAACGATCCCGCCGACGAGGAATGCAGCCGCCGGGACGGCGTAGGCGACAATGCCGACGCCTTCGGCGCGGGGCGCTTGTCGAAGCTGATCGCCGAAGCGTGCATAAAGGGCTTCCTCGACTTCGGCCCTCGAAACGCCGGCTTCCTCTTGTTCAATGATCCACCGGCGCATGGCGTCGGCATTCCCGCTCGGGCATTCGGACAGCGCCCGGCCGGGGCAGTACGGGCTCATCAGCTCGTCGGACAGTTCGTACGCCCACTTCGCTTCGCTCTCGGCGAACACCGCGCCGGCCGACAAGCACACCAGCCAGAACGCGCTCACCCGAATTAGATGTCCCACGTGAGGGCCTCGCCGGTTTGCTCCCTACGCGCCACGCGAACCTGCTGGCGCGGCGCCTCGGGGACAACGCGTGAATCTTCGGGGACGCTTTCGGTCACGAACGCGTTGCCGTTCACGACGCTCCCCGAACCGATCCGCGTCTCGCCGCCGAGAATCGTCGCGCCGGGATAGATCGTGACGTCGTCCCCGATGGTCGGGTGGCGCTTCACCCCGCGGATGGTCTGTCCGCGCCGCGGCGAAAACGCGCCGAGCGTGACGCCGTGGTAGATACGGACACGGTCGCCGATTTCGCTCGTCTCGCCGATCACCACGCCCGTCCCGTGGTCGATAAAGAAACGCCGGCCGATCTTCGCGCCGGGGTGAATGTCGATACCCGTTCGGGAATGCGCGTGTTCCGCCATGATGCGGGGCAATTGCGGCACGCCGCAGTTGTAGAGCACGTGAGCGAGCCGGTAGATGGCCAAACTGAAGATCGACGGATAGGCGACGACGATCTCGCCGAAACTCTTCGCCGCGGGGTCGCCTTCGAACGCCGCTTCAACGTCCTCGGCAAGCATCGTGCGAATCTCGGGCAGCTTCGCTTGCAGCGTTTCCCACACGGCCTCGGCGTCGATCGCTCCGGACAGTCCGACCTGACTCATCACCGACAAAAACCGGCCGCGCAGCGCATCGAGTGTGGAGCGCAGGGTCGCGCGATCGCGTTCGTGGAGGACGACGTCTTTGAGGCGCTCCGTCCACTCGACGGCCTCCTCCCAGTTGGGATAACCCTCGCCATCGGCCTTCGACAGCGCGTCTTCGCCACTCTCGGAGAGGGCGGAGAGCGTTCGCTCGAGATCGCCGATTGTTTCGTCTGCTCGAATCGCCATGCGGCCCCCGGGTAGAACGGGATTTTAGCGGTCTTGGTCTTCGCTGCCTTCTGGCCGGAAGTCACGTGCCGGCCGAGCGTCTGCGGCTATCTTCCGAACGTGCAGGACGTTTTCAGCCACTCGAGCCTCAGCGCCTTCGAGAACTGCCCCAAGAAATACGCGTATCGATACATCGACAAGATTCCGGCTGAAACTGAGTCCATCGAGGGTTTCGTCGGCAAGCGCGTGCACGAAATCCTGGAGCGCCTGTACCAGTTCGCCGACACCGGCAAGTTGCCCGCGCTCGCCCGCGTGCTCGAGCGCTACCACGCCAACTGGGACGCGGCCTACGACGGCGATCGCGTTCGCATCGTCCGAGAAGGCACCCCGCTGTCGCACTACCGGACGCTCGGCGAGCGGTGCCTCGAGAGCTACTACCGGCGCCACTATCCGTTCGACGCCGAAACCACCCTAGGCCTCGAACGTCCGGTCCGCGCCAGTCTCGACGCCGAAGGCGAGTACCGCGTGCGGGGCTTCATCGATCGGCTGGTACGCGCGCCGGATGGCGCGCTCGAGATCCACGACTACAAGACGAGCGCTCGGATGCCACCGCGCCGCGTGCTCGAGCGCGATCGTCAGCTGTCGCTCTACGAAATCGCGATTCGAAAAGAATGGCAGCACAGCGGTGAAGTACGCCTGGTGTGGTTCTATCTCACACCGAATCGTCGCTACATCGCTCGGCGTTCTCCCGAAGAGCTCGAGCGCGTACGGCGCGAAGCGATGGAGCTCATCGATCGGATACGCACGGAAACCGAGTGGGCTCCCAAGGAGAGCCCCCTCTGCCGCTGGTGCGAGTACCGAGATCGATGCCCGCTCTGGAACGACGCCGGGGAACCCGCGCCGGCGCCTCCCGCTCGGGCCGGCGTGCCGCGGTCGCCAGCGGTGGAACCACCGACCGGCGAATCACAGCTCTCCCTGCTCTAACGCCATGGCTGAGACCACGTTCCGACATCGCGTCGCCTTCTACGAAACCGATGCCATGGGTATCGTCCACCACTCAAACCACATCCGGTTTTTCGAGCTCGCGCGGGTTGCGTGGATGCAAGAGCATCACCGTCCCTATACCGAGTACATGGCGGAAGGGCTCAACTTCGCGACCACTTCGGCGGAAGCGGAGTATCTCCTCCCCCTGCCCTTCGACGCGGAAATCGACATCACGGCTCGCCTCGAGTGGGCGCGAGGCGCGTCGATTCGTATCGCCTACACGATTCATCACGCGGGCGCGCTCGTCGCGACCGGTGCGACCGAGCACGCGATGGTCGATGGCAACGGCCGACCTCGGCGGATCCCGAAAACGCAGCGCGATGAGCTGCAGGCGCTCGCCAGAAGCTGAATTCGGTCAGTCGCGGCGCGAGCCCAGGGCCTTGCGGACGCGCCCACCGAGCTCGCGTTCCGACCACGCAGTGATCTCGCGGATTTTCGCCAAGGCGTCCCCGCTGCCGGACCAATTCGCCCGAACGACGTCGGGATGGACGTGGTTCAAAACGCGCGACGCGGCCGCGCAGAGAACCACGAGGTCGTCGAGCACACCGAGAGGCCCGAACAGCCACGCGGGCAGGAGATCGATGGGAGACAGGAGATAGCCCAGGCCCAGCAAAGCGATGGCTTTATCGCCGACGGAAACCCGCGAGTCGCGGAGCAGGCGAGCCAGGAGAACCGCGACGTCCGGCAGGAGCATCAGCACGTCGGGTAGACCGGCGCGCGCTCCCGGCGCGTGACGCACGACGAGCAACCGGATCCGGTCGTACAAGCGGGCTTCATCGGGGTTGAGTTCGATTTCGATGTGGGGCTCGTTCATCGCTCATCCAAGGCGACGGGCCGCCCCGACAGGGTGAGTCCCAGGGTGCGATCCGTTCCGTCGTATTGTTGGAAACCGAAGACCACTTCTCCAGTTCCCCTCGCGGCGACCAGCAGCGGCGGCAGATCCGGAACGACGGGGACACCCGCGAGATCCCCGACCGGGATCCAGGCGACTTCGCAACCCTCTTCGGCTCGGAGTTCTCCCGGCACGACGGTCGCCGCGAACACGAACACCACGTACGCGTGGTTCTCCAGTGCGGCCTCGTGGAGGACCAGCCGCAACCGCAGCTCGTCGACTTCGAGGCCCGCTTCCTCCCGCACCTCCCGGCGCGCCGAGACCGCGATGTCTTCTCCAGCTTCGACGTGCCCGCCCAAACCGTTCCACAATCCGGGAAAGCGGTTCGCTGTCGGCGGATTGCGACGGAGCAGCACGCGATCGTCGCGCTCGGCAAAAACCAGGGTCGCGAGTCGTGCGGCGTGCCTCATCCAACCATCCGCTTGCGACGGGGCCGGCGCCTCACGAGAAAATGCCGGCGCGCTCTGCCCGCCCGCGTTCGAGGAGTCGCTCGAGCGCGCCGCGCACCCGCTCGACTTCGGCCGCGATGGCGCGGTCGTCGCCGTCGGGGTCGGCCTCGAGTGTCAACGGCTCCCCGAAATAGATGTGGTACTTCACCGGTAGCGGCAGCAAACCGAGCGGCCCCAGCCAAGGAAAGCCCAGCGTGATGGGAAGTGCCGGAATCCCCAAGGCTTTGGCCACCCCGTGAAGATTCGCGAGCCCCGGTTGCTGCTCCTCGCTTCCCACGACGCCGACCGGAACGATCGGCGCCCCCGTCTCGAGGGCCAAGCGCACGAAGCCGGTCCCGAAGCGCTGCAGCTGGTAGCGCTTCGAAAACGGCTTGCTGATCCCGCGGACACCTTCGGGAAAGACGAGAACGCTCTCCTCGGCCTCGAGGAGCGCGCGTCCATTCTCCACCGTGCCGACGACTTGTCCGTTTCGGTTCAGCATCACGTTGAACCACGGAATGCGCGGCAGCCAGTATTCGACGAGGGAGCGGATCAAGCGCGGCGGCTCGGCTTCGAGCAGCATGGTGGTGGCGATCATCACGCCGTCGAACGGGAGCTGACCGGCGTGATTCGCAACCAACAATACGCGACCTGCGGGCACGCTCTCGTGCCCGACCGCCTCGACTCGGAAGTAGTGGCGGTGGAGGAGCGCGGCGAGGACCAGGGCCGGTCGCGCCGAATCCGGGTTCATGCCGAAGGGATCGAAACCGTATTCGTTCAACTGCGTCGGGATCCGCGCGAGACGGTCTGCGACTTCCGCATCGAGATCGCGGACCGAGAGAGGCAGCGCCCCTTCCACCACGTCCGCGATCGCTCGTCGGATCCCGGTGGAACGGCTCATGATGCGCTCATCGCCTCGAAGATCTCTCGCAAGCCGAATAGCGGTTTCCACTGCGTCGCTCGCTCGAAGCGCTCGCCGGACACGATGAGAGGGTATTTGAAGTAATCGATGACGCCGGGCGGCCAACCGCCCCACGGCGACAAGCGACGGAAGATCGGGCGTACCAAGAAGTCGGGCATCGGCCAGACTTCGCGGCCGCAGGCGTGAACGGCGGTGTGGAGCGGCACTTGCCCCGGACCGACGACGTTGTAGACGCCTGCGAGCTTGTGGGACAAGGCCACGGCGATGGCATCGACCAAGTCGCGCTCGTGGAGAAACTGCATCGGCGGGTCAAAGCCCATCGGGGTCGGTACACGCCGGCGGCGAAACAACTTGGCGACGGGCCCTTTCGAGAACTCACCGAGTACGTGGACAGGCCGCAGCACCGCAATCGAAAGCTCGGGGTACTTCCACATGGCGGCGCACGCGAGGCTGTCTCGTTCGACGAGTCCCCGAATCTCCGGATACGCGCGAGATGCCGCGAGCGGATGCTCTTCGGTCATTCCGAAGGGGTTCTCCGGTGCTGCGCCGTAAGCGGCTGCGCTCGACAGTACGACCACGCGCGCCACCCCGTGCTGCGCGCAACGGGCGAGGAGTTTCTGTGTCGCCGAGATGTTGTGGTCGTGTTGCCGCCCGGTCGCCGGACCGCGGGATGTCAGGGACAGGTGCACCACCGCTTCGGGTGCCTCGCTGCGCAACACGTCCTCGAAAGCGCGCTTGCGCAGATCCGCATCGTGGAGTGCGAGATCGGTCGGGCGCCCCGGCCACGGCCGGCGATCGACACCGCAGACGCGCCATTCGCTTCGCAGCCGGCGGGCGAGGAGTCGTCCGAGGCTTCCAGCGACACCCGTGATGAGGACGTTCTTCATGGCGGTCCCATAAATCAGACCAGAAAGGTACCTCGTGCGTCGAACGGCTCTAGGCGCGCGTCAGATCGTAGCCATCTCGCCCCACGCCCTAGCCCAAAAGCGCGTTCGCGGGTATAAACGGCCGCGGATCGGGGCGAGAAAGGCGCGGGATTCCTTGGTTGAGCAAGCCGCACGGTATGAAGAAGTCAAGATTCCGCTTCGAGAGCCGGTGCACGGCCTCGAGGCGGTGTCGGGAACGCTTGGGGTGCCCGAGTGGTGGCCGACCGGCTCGCGCATCTGCCTGCTCATCGCGCACGGTGCGCAAGTTGAAGATCCGCTCCTCGAAGGCATTGCGCGCGAGCTCACCGAACGAAAGTTCCTGACGCTCCGATTCCTGCTTCCCCACGTCGAGGCGAACAAGAAGCGCGTCGACCCGCCGGCCGTCATGCGGCGCGTGTTCATGGCGGCGGCGAGTCTCGTGAGCCGCGATCCCACGGCTGCCCCGGCGCACATCTTCGTCGGCGGAAAGAACCAAGGCGCCCTCGCTGCGGCCCACGCCGCCAACGGGCGCCTTCGCGCTTCCGGACTGTTCTTCCTCGGCTATCCGTTGCACAAACAAGGCGATCCGAGCGAGATCCGGGCCGAGCGTCTATTCCGCGCCATCAGCCCCATGCTGTTCGTGCAGGGCGATCGCGATCGGAGCTGCGAGCTCCCCGTGTTGCAGAACACGCTGCTACGGGTCGGGGCGCCTTGGGATCTACACGTGGTGCGGGAAGCGGATCACGCCTTCAAGCTCCTCAAGAAGTCGGAACGGACTGAAGAAGAGATTCAACGCGAGGTCCTTCAGAAGCTCGAGGGCTGGATCGCGCGCGTGCTCGGCGAGTAGCGGCCTTGGCTGAACGAGAAACCGACCTCTATTTTGAACAGATTCCCGTCGGCGAGATGGCGAACCTCGCCTACCTGATCGGCAGCCGTTCCACCCGCGAGGCCGTCATCGTCGACCCCGCCTGGTCCGTCGACACGCTTCTCGACCGTGCCGCCGACGACGATATGACGGTGATCGGCGCCCTGGCGACGCACTACCACCAGGACCATGTGGGCGGGGACCTCTTCGGCCACACGATCGAAGGACTCGGCCGACTCCTCGCCCGGCAACCCGTTCCCATTCACGTGCATCGCGAAGAAGCGCGCGGGCTGTGCAAGGTCACGGGGGCGTCGGAACGAGATCTCGAAGTCCACGAGAGCGGCGACACGCTGACGCTCGGCGGTGTGACGATCCGACTCCTTCACACGCCGGGCCACACGCCGGGATCGCAGTGCTTCCTCGTCGAAACCGCGGGAGGGCCGGGGCGGCTCGTGTCGGGCGATACGCTGTTTCTCGGGAGCTGCGGGCGCGTCGATCTTCCGGGTAGCGACCCCGAGGCGATGTTCGACAGCCTGCACAACAAACTCGCCCGACTACCGGACGAGACACTGCTTTTCCCCGGCCACATGTACTCCCCGGAGCCCTCCGGGACTCTCGGTCGCGAGAAGACCCAAAACCCCTATCTCCGCGTGACGGAGCTCCACAACTTCCTGACCTTCCTCGGGGTTTGACCGGGATCCCCTAAGGCCTTGAATCCTATTCGCTTTTGCGAAAGCTCCGTTGAAAACGCAGCCGCCCGAGGCTAGTCTCCGCGCTCCGCTCGAGGCGGCCGGCGGCCGCCACTCCTAAAGCATCGGAGGCCTCCCCCATGAAGATCTTGGTCTGCCTGAAGCAGGTTCCCCACCAGGACGCGCGACTCGACGTCGCTTCCGACGGAACCTGGATCCAAGAAGACAACATCAAGTTCGAAATCAACAGCTATGACACGTACGCCCTCGAAGAAGCCCTGCGTATCAAAGACGCGGGCGAAGCCGAGGTCGTCGTCGTTTCGATCGGCCCCGGCCGCGTCACCCAGGCGCTGCGCACCGCACTCGGAATGGGCGCTGACCGCGCGATCCATATCGATGATGACAGCATCGAGGGCTCGGATTCGCTCGGCATCGCGAAGGTTCTCGCCGCCGTGGCGAAGGAAGAATCGCCGGATCTGATTTTTGCGGGCTTCATGGCCGATGACGGCAATTTCGCTTCCGTCGGTCCGATGCTGGCCGAGCTCGTCGGGATGCCCCACGCGACCGCCGTCATGAGCGTCGCTCAAGACGGGGGCAAGGTAACGGTCGAGCGCGAGCTCGAAGGCGGCGCCCTCCAGGTCGTCGAACTCGACGCACCGTGTCTGCTCGCCGTGCAAACCGGTATCAACCAAGTCCGCTACGCGTCGCTCAAGGGCATCATGGCAGCGAAGAAGAAGCCGCTCGATACGAAGACCGCCGCCGACCTCGGCGTGGGCGATGCGGTGGGAGCGGGCGCGGCGAAGATCAGCATCGAAAAGATCTACGTGCCGCCCAAGGGCGACGGCGCCGAGCTTCTCACCGGTGGAACGGACGACATCGTCAAGGGCCTGGTCGGCAAGATCAAAGAACTGGGCCTGCTCTAAGGCCTTCCACAAGACCTGGTCCCATTCGCATCTCTCGTTGAAAGGAACACCCCCATGGGCGCCATCCTCATCGTCGCCGAACTGCAGAACGGAACGATCCGCGAAGCGAGCTACGAGCTCGCGAGCTTCGCGCACAAGATCGCCGGAGACCGACCCGTCAAGAGCATCGTGCTGGGCCAGGGCGTTTCCGCCGCCGCGGAAGAATTTGCGGCAAAAGGCGGCGGCGACGTCTGCCTCGTCGACAACGACACCGTCGCGAACTACTCCGCCGACGCCTACAACCAAGCGATCAAACAGGCCATCGACGCGACGGATGCCGAGCTCGTGCTGCTGTCGAACACGCCTTCGGGCTGGGACGTCGCCCCCAGGCTCGCTGTGGCACTCGACGCCGCCTTCGTCTCGGACTGCTTCAACATCGAGGACGACGGGGGAAAGTCCGTGTTCCTGCGCCGCGTGTTCAACGGCAAGCTCGACGCGCGGGTCGTCCCGAACGCCGATCGCGTCGTCGCCACGATGCAGCCCGGCGCGACGGCTCCCTACGAGGGATCGACCAGTGGTTCGGTCTCGGCCCTCGACGTGAGCTTCGGCGATTTGCGCTCGCGTTTTGTCGAGACCCGCACGGCGGAATCGAAGGGCGTCGATCTGACGAAGGCCGAGATCATCGTCTCGGGCGGCCGCGGTGTCGGCGACCCGGAGAAATTCCCCGAAGTCATTCAGCCGCTGGCCGACGCACTCGGCGGCGCGATGGGCGCTTCGCGGCCGGTCGTAGACGCCGGCTGGCTTCCCCACGAGTACCAGGTCGGTTCGTCGGGTCAGGTGGTCACGCCGAAGCTCTACATCGCCTGCGGTATCTCGGGAGCGATCCAGCACTTGGTCGGCATGAAGGGATCGAACTTCATCGTCGCCATCAACAAGGACGGCGACGCGCCCATTTTCGAAGTCGCCGACCTCGGCGTCGTGGCGGATCTGTTCGAGATCGTCCCCGCCCTGACCGAGGCGGTGAAGACCGCGAAGGGCTGAGCGCGCGGGCGTTCCGGGGCGCGGCGCTCGACGGCGCCTTAGCCTTGGCTACGTTCCGTCGCATGGCAGTCGACACTTCGAGTTTTCGGAACGGGCTCAAGATCGAGCTCGACGGCGAACCCTTCACCATCACGTACTTCCAGCACGTGAAACCCGGCAAGGGCGGCGCTTTCGTACGCACGAAGGTGAAGAACCTGAAGACGGGGCGCGTCCTCGACCGGACGTTTCGCTCGGGCGAGAAAGTCGACGAGGCCGACGTCGAAGATCGCTCGATGCAGTACCTCTACCACGACGGCGACTCGTTCATCTTCATGGACAACTCGAGCTACGACCAGGTCCCGTTCAGCAAAGATCAGATCGGAGACGCGGCGAAGTTCTTGAAAGAGAACCTCGAGGTCGACGTGCTCTTCTGGCGCGGCAATCCGATCAACATCGAGCTGCCCTCGTTTATCGAAGCCACCGTGACCCAGTGTGATCCCGGCGTGAAAGGCGACACGGCTTCGGGTGCTACCAAGCCGGCGACGATCGAAACCGGTGCGGTGGTTCAGGTGCCGCTCTTCATCAAAGAGGGCGAAGTGCTCCGCGTCGACACGCGAACCGGCGAATACGTGGAGCGGGTGAACTGAGAGGCGACCAGCTCGCGCGTCAGTGGCAACTCATCCAACGCCTCGCGCGCAGCCAAGCGGGCGTGGGGCTCGACGAGCTCGCCGAAGATCTCGGTTGCGTGCGTCGCACCGTGTACCGCGACCTCGACGCGCTGATGTTCGCCGGCTTCCCGGTAGTGAGCGAAAAACGGGATTCCCGGGTCTTCTACCGCTTTCTGGATTCGTTCCGGCTCGGCGACATTCCGTTTACTGCCGACGAAGTCCTCGCGTTGGCCTTCGGCGAAGATCATTTGCGCGCCCTCGAAGGCACGGTGTTCCACGATTCCATCCGCCAGGCCCTGGCAAAAATCCGTGCGGGGCTGCGCCCCGAGCTCGCGGAGTTCCTCTCGAAGCTCGGGGGCAGCTTTCGCGTCATGCCGGGCCCCCACAAGCGCTACGCCCGAAGCCGAGAAGTCATCCGGACGATCAACGACGCCGTCATCGCCGGACGCGGCGTCACCATGCGATACCGCACCGCGAGAACCGGTGAGGTCGCCGATCGAGCGTTCGATCCCTACCGGATCTGGTACCGAAACGGCGGACTCTACGCGATCGGCCACGATCACCGCTCCGGAGAGATCCGGACGTTCGCGATCGACCGCATCGAGCGCGTCGCGCTCGAAGAGCGAACGTTCTCGGTACCTGAAGACTTCGACTTCGACGCGTACACCGAAGCCTCGTTCGGTGTGATGTCGGAACCGCCCGTCCGCGTGCGCATCCGATTCGAAAAGGAATGGGCCGTTCACGTCGAAGAGCGGGTCTGGCATCCGAGCCAACAGCTCGAGGTGCTCTCCGACGGCCGCGTCGAGCTCGCGATGGAAGTGGGCGGCAGTCTCGAGCTCCGCAACTGGGTGCTCTCCTTCGGAGCCGGAGCCGAAGTGCTCGAGCCCAAGACCCTGCGCGAAGAAGTCGCCGCAGAACTCGAGCGCGCGGTTTCGCACTACCGGCCGAGCCCACTTCGTGCTGGTATTCCAGCCTCAACCCGGCAGACCGGGGCCCGGCCGTGATAGGTGAGGGCGCCCAGTCGTAGCGGGTGAGGCTGTCTAGGGCGTCACGACGTCAACTGGCCCCAGATCCGACAGCTGCGGCGCGAGTTCGTCGGCCGGGCCGACGACCACTACCGCGACGCGTTCGGGATGAATCAATGTGTCGGCGATCTTCGCGGTATCGGACTCGGATACGTCGCGTACCCGCGTGCGGTAGGTATCGAGTGAATCGTCGGGCAAGCCGGAAACCGAAAGATCGACGAGGGACGATGTGACCGCACTCGGCGTCTCGAGGCCCAGCGCGAAGCGCCCGGTCGAGAGCGTCTTCGCGTCGCGGAGCTCATCGCCCGCGGGCGGCGAGCTCTGCAAGGTCCGAAGCTCTTCGAGAATCATGTCGACTACCCGCCGGGTTTCGGGCACGCGCGTAAACGTCGACACGACAAAGGGACCGGGGTGTCGCCGCAAGGTGAAGTAGGAAGAGACTCCGTAGGTAAGCCCGGCTTCGGCGCGGATCTTTTGCATGAGGCGTGACGAAAAACCGGAGCCGCCGAGGGTCAGGTTCGTCAACGAAGCCGCGATGCGCCGCGGATCGGTGCGGGCGATCCCCTCGTGCCCGACCAGGATCTGCGTCTGGCCGAGATCCGGTTTGTCGACGATGACGACGCGCGACGTGTCCGGGGCGAACTCGGGCGGAGCCGGCGGCGGCGGAGCGGGCTCGCGATCTTCCCATCCGCCGAAGAGGCTGCGCGCGCTCTCGACGAGAGCTTCGACGTCGATGTTGCCCGAGGCGAAGAACACCGCGTCCCGCGGCACGAAGATCTTGCGATGGAAAGCCCGCGCGGCCTTGGCGTCGAGCGCGCGAACCGTTTCGCTCGTCCCCGATACCGGAATCCCGTACCGATGCTCCGGGTAGAGGGCCCGTGCAAACGCCCGACTCCCGAGCGTGCGCGGTTGGTCTTGTTCTTGTTCGAGCGCCGCGAGCTGTTCCGCGCGAACGCGCTCCGCTTCGTCCCTCGGCAACCGCGGATCGAGGACGAGGTCACGCAATACTTCGAGGAGCGTCGTCAGATCCCCGGACAGACCGCTGACACTCGCAGTCGTCGTGTCCCAACCCGAGCCGACTCCGAAGCTCGCTCCGAGCGCATCCATGGTCTCCGCGAGGTCGAGGGCGTTTCGCGCGCCGGCGCCGCGTTCCATGAGCTCGGCGGTGAACGCGGCCAAGCCGGCCTCGGTGAGACTTTCGGCCGATGCGCCCTGGGCCACCGTGATGCCCAAGCTGACGTAGGGAAGCCTCCGATCGGTGAGCAGGATGAGACGCAACCCGTTGTCGAGGGTCCCGCGATAGAGCTTGCCGGGGTCGACCACGACGCCGTCGGGAACCGAGGGCGCCGGTCGTTGCCACGCCGGGAGCACCACGACTCGCGGGGCGGGCTCGGCCGGGGGGGCGGGTTCCCGATTCGAAGCGCACGCCGCGAGCCCGAGGAGGAGCACCAGTAGCGCCGGACGCCGGATCACGGTCGACCTCCTTCATGGGCAGTCCGCATCGCCACGGAATCTTCCGGCGGAGACAGGACGTAGACGACATTGCGTTTGTGCGGCGTCAGATACGTCGCAACGACGCGCGTCACGTCCTCCGCTGTGACGTCGCGAATCGAAGACAAGCGCTCGGACAAGGGTCGCACGCGGCCGAAAGCGACGGTGTCGGACCCGAGCCTCGAAGCCTGGGAGTGGCTCGTCGCGAGATCACCCAACAACGAGACCTCGAGCTTGCGCTTGGCTTTTCCGAGCTCTTCCTCGCTCACGCCTTCGCGACCGAGTCGCTCGATCTCTTGGAAGAACGCGGCTTCGACGTCTTCGATCTCCGTTCCGGGGCGAACCCCGGAAAAGCCATAGACCACGCCGCCGCGAGACAACTCCCAGTAGTACGCCGATGCGGAAAGCGCGAGCGCGTCGCTGTACACCAGCCGGCGATACAACCGACTGCTTCGGCCGCTCGAGAGCACGGTGCTCGCGACGTCGAGTGCGGCCGCGTCTTCGTGTCCCGTGGCCGGAGCCTGCCAGGCGACGGCGAAGACCGGACTCGCGACCGGGAAGTGAACGACCGCTCGGCGCTCGCCACTCTGCTCGGGCTCGCGGGTCGGGTTCCGCACCGGCGGTTCGCGTCGGGCGAGCGGCCCGAATTGTTCGCGCACCAGGCGAAGCGTTTCCTCTTCGTCGAAGTCACCGGCGATCGCGACGACCAAGTTGTTGGCGGCGTAGTTCCGGTCGAAGAACTCCTGGCAAGCACGCACGGTCACTTCTTCGACGTCGGATCGCCAACCGATCGTCGGGTGCCGATAGGGATGTGCTTGAAATGCCAGTGCGAAGAGCGCCTCGAAGGCACGGCCCTGGGGACTGTCCTCGGTGCGGAGGCGACGCTCCTCGAGGACGACTTGGCGTTCGCTCGCGAGGCTCTCCTCGGAAATGTCGAGGTTGCGGAGCCGCTCCGCTTCGAGTTCGATGACCAGGGGCAAATGCTCTCGGGAGATGTCCGCGAAATAGACCGTCACGTCGCGCGAGGTGTAGGCGTTGACCCGTCCGCCGCGCGCTTCGATGAATTTCGAGTGCGCTTCCGGAGGCAGGTTCTTCGAGCCGCGAAACATCATGTGCTCGAACAGGTGGGCGATCCCGGTGTATTTCGCCTCGTCGCCGGAGCCGGCGCGGACCCAGACCTGAAACGAGACCACCGGTGTGGACTCGTCGACCAGGGTCAAGACCGTGAGCCCGTTCGGAAGCGTGGTGACCCGCGCGCGCTCCGCCGGATCTTCGATCCCGTCCGCTACGGCGAGAGCCTGCGATGCCAAGAGCAGCGCGAGGACGACCGCCACCACTCCTCGGGTGCGGGCTTTTCGATACCCTGGCGTGACGGGGCCTCGGGGCGGCGCGGGACCTCTCTGTGTGATCGACGGCATGCAGGTGTTCCTTCCCACGCTCGTGGCTCGGCCCAACAGATGCCGCTGCCGCGAGAAGAGTTCCGAGGAGAAAATCGGCTCGAACTATGACGACCCTCGAAGTCCCCGTCCATTTCGACTTCGCTTCCTCGATTTGTTTCGTCGCCCATCGCGTCGCGGGCCGGCTGGCGCCCCGTCTGGCCGAGCTCGAGATCGCCTTGCGCTGGACCCCGGTGGACCTGACGAGCATCACGGCCGTACGGCGCGGGGCCGCGCCTGCGGCCGCTGGAATCGCAAATGCCGAGCGCGTCGCGCGAGAGCTCGAGGTGCCCCTCGTCATGCCGCCGCAGTGGATCGATTCGCGGCTGGCGAACGGCGCCGCCATCCTCGCCGAGGATGACACCCGCGCCGACGGACTGCGGGAAGAGATTTTTTCGAGCCATTTCGAGCGGGGAGAGATTCTCGACCGCGGCGACCTTCTCGCGAAGCGGTTGAAAGAGCGGGGGCTCGCCTTCGACCCCGAAGAGTGGGACGAGGCCCTTCAGGAACTCACGCGACGGACCGAATGCGCGCGCGAGCAGCTCGTCTCGGGCGTTCCGACCTTCATGCTGGGTGATTGGCCCTTCGGCGGTATTCAGGACGAGCGCACCATGGCGCTCGTGTTCGAACGCTTCGCGAGCCGCGCCCGCCGCGGAGAACTGCATTAAGGTAGACCGATGTCCCGACGCGACCGCCTCGTGTATTCGAGCGATGGATCCCACCTGCCCCGACCGCGCGAAGCGGAAGACAAGAAGACCGCGCCCGCAGGGCCTGGCGCGGTACGGGTTTCGCGCGAAAAAAAGGGTCGGCGCGGGAAGACCGTCACCGTCGTTACCGGGTTGCCCCTCGGTAGCGAAGCGCTTCGCGAACTCGCCGGAGACTTGAAGCGCGCGTGCGGAAGCGGTGGCGCGGCGAAAGACGGGAACGTCGAAATCCAAGGCGACCACGTCGACCGCGTGCTCGCCGCCCTGAAGGAGCTCGGTTACTCCGCCAAGCGCTCGGGCGGTTGACGCCGTTGGCGAAAGGCGATGGCCAAGTTCCGTTTCGGTCGCGACCAGTCCGGTCGCTCCGCCGCCGCGCGCTCGAGTTGTTGGATCGCTTCGTCGCGACGTCCCGCGGCATACAACGCGACGGCGTAGCGGTTGCGAGCCTCCGCATCGTCCGGGGACGCCCGCAACTTCGCCTCGAGCACCGCGAGCGTTGCCACCCGCGTCGGCGCGGCGAACGCCTCGTCCCACGTTTCGTACCGCAGAGGGCCGTATCGGAACTCACCCTTGCGACGCGGCCGGAAAAAACGGTCGCCGACGGTTCGCATCGCTTCGTGATCCGAGGCTTCGACCAAGTCGCTCCCGGCCTCACAAGACGCTTCGAACGGTGTGAGGCTGAAAGCGCGGAGTCCTTCTCGGTCCGCGTAGATCCAAGACGAGGGGCGACCCGCTGCGCCGCAGTGCTGTTCGAACGAAACGATCGCATCGGCCTCAGGGTCGCCGTCGAGATGGCGCCGCAAGGCGCTTAGGTCGGTGCTCGGCGCGAGCGGCCCGCGGCCGGCGACCCATTCGCTCGCGACGGGCAAAAAACCGGCCTCCGGGTGAAAGACGACGGCCAGGGTCCGTTCGAGCGAATCGCCGAGGACGGGTTCGAGCAGATCCGCCGGATCACTTCCCGGGTGCCGTTCGAGATAGGTGTCGAAGGGATTCGCGGCCGTCCGACCGCCGCAGAGAACGAGCAGCACCAAGATCAGGAAGCCCGCGCGATGATCGAGATGTGCACGAGGCATGGCGCGAAATGCTGACGCCCGACCGCGCGCGGTTCCACCCCACACTCGGCTTTATGCCGCATTGCGTCGACGCGGTGCGGTAAGCACGGCTTGCAGAAGTGGCGAAAAACGACGCGAGTTCCCTCGGTTGTGCTGCCCCGCTGCCCCATCTTCGCTAGCTTGGCAGTTCACGTTGCAGCGCGTCGAGAACCTGTTCCGCACCCGCTTACGAGAGATGGGGTCGCGTCGAGCCCGCGCGCAACGCAACCGGGCGCCTACGAGAGGCGCAAGCGCGAGAAAGGGGAAATCAATGAGCCAGAAAGCAGAACTCCACTACGACGGCAAAGTCATCGAGCTTCCGATCATCGAGGGCTCGGAAGGCGAACGCGCCATCGATTGCGGCGACCTCCGGAGCAAGACCGGCTTGATCACCATGGACCCGGGTTACGGCAACACGGGCTCCTGCGAAAGCAAGATCACCTTCATCGACGGCGAGAAGGGCATTTTGCGCTACCGCGGTTACACCCTCGAAGACCTCGCCGAGCACAGCTCGTTCCTCGAAGTGAGCTACTTGCTGATCCACGGAGAGCTGCCGTCCCAGGAAGAGCTGCAGACCTTCACGGAATCCATCCGCTACCACACGATGGTCCACGAAGACTTCAAGCGCTTCTTCAGTGCGCTTCCGAAAGACGCACACCCCATGGCAGCGTGTGCCGCGGCGGTCGGCGCGCTCGCCACGTTCTATCCCGATTCTCTCGAGCCCCGCGACCCGCGCCAGGTCGAGATTTCCGTGCACCGGCTCATCGCGAAGCTCCCGACGATCGCTTCCTACGCGTACAAGCACTCGATCGGGCAGCCGTTCATGTACCCGGACAATCGAAGGTCCTACGTCGGCAACTTCCTGCACCTGATGTTCGCGACCCCGTGCGAGGAGTACGAAGTCGACCCGGTGATCCGCAAAGCGGTGGATCTGCTCCTCATCCTCCACGCCGACCACGAACAGAACTGCTCCACCAGCACCGTGCGCTTGGTCGGTTCGTCGATGGTCAACCTGTTTGGCGCCATCTCGGCGGGCATCAACGCGCTTTGGGGTCCCCGCCACGGCGGCGCGAACCAGGAAGTGATCGAGATGCTCGAATCGATCGCCGAAGAAGGCCTCTCGGGTAAGGAATTCGTCGAGCGTGCAAAGTCGAGCGACGACACCAGTCGCCTGATGGGCTTCGGGCACCGCGTCTACAAGAACTACGATCCGCGCGCGAAGGTCCTGCGCAAATCCGCTCACGACGTGTTGTCGCGTCTGGGCGTGCAGAGCAAACTGCTCGAGATCGCGATGGAGCTCGAAGAACTCGCTCTGAAAGACGACTACTTCGTCGAGCGCAAGC
This sequence comes from Myxococcota bacterium, assembly GCA_965223705.1. Lineage (GTDB taxonomy): Bacteria > Myxococcota_A > UBA9160 > UBA9160 > UBA6930 > UBA6930. Next base: position 3,963,919 of record OZ245015.1, read on the forward strand.
TCTACCCGAACGTCGATTTCTATTCCGGCGTGATCTACAAGGCGATCGGCACGCCGGTGAACATGTTCACCGCGATGTTCGCGCTCGGTCGGCTTCCGGGCTGGATCTCGCAGTGGCTCGAGATGCACGACGACAAGCAGCGCATCGGGCGCCCGCGCCAGATCTACACGGGAGCCAACGAGCGTCGCTACGTGCCGCTCGACGAGCGGTAGTGCGAGAAGGCCCGGAGCGGCCTCTCGGGTCGGCCGCCGATTTCTGGTGGCTCGACGGCCGGGTCGTCGCCGAGCTTCCGCCACTCCGGGCGGGCTGCTACACGACCGGGCGCTACACCAGCGGACAGATTCGACACGCGGAGTCCCTCGCCGACGCACTCGTTCGCGACGCACACGATTTGGTGGGCGGCGAGCTCGACCGCGGTACGTGCCTCGACGCACTACGACAGATCGGTGAGAAGTGCTTTGGGGAGAGTGGTGGCGTGGTCCGGCTCGACGTCGCGCTCGGGGTTGACGGCATCCTCCATCTCGTCGGTCGCGGACGCCCCTTGGGACCCGAAACGAACGCGTGGCGGGCCGTCCTCCACAGCGAAATTCACCCCGGTCCCCGCCCTCCCCTCGGTGTGAAGCGCGCCCGCGACACCGTGCTTCTCGAGGCGTCGGAACGCGCGGAGCGCTTCGGCGTCGAAGAAGCGCTTCTGATCGGTCCGGGGGGAGACGTCGTTGAAGGGGCCCTTACCAACGTGTTCGTGCGCACCGGGGAGGGTCACTTCTTGACTCCGCCGATCGAGGCCGGGGCGGTCCGCGGCGTGGCTCGCGAACTGCTCCTCCAAAGCTTCCCCGACATACGGGAGGCACCCGTCCGCGTGAGTCAACTGCGAGCTGCACGGGAAGTCATCGTCACCGATGCGGTTCACGGCGCGATCGCGGTCATTCGCGTCGATGGCGCGTTCGTGGGCAACGGACAACCGGGCCCCGGAGCGAAACGAATGGCGGCCCTGCTCGACGCGCACGCCTGACCCCATACGGCGCCCAGGGGATACGCGGCGTCGTCATGCGGTAAGCTGCGGTTCCTTTTTCAATCGATCGGAGCGGATATGGATATTTCGGGCAAGGGAGTGGTCATCACTGGGGGCGCCTCGGGCTTGGGCGAGGCGACGGCTCGGGCACTGGCTTCCCAAGGAGCGCGCGTCGGGATCCTCGACCTGCCCCAGTCGAACGGCGAGAGCGTCGCGAAGGAGCTCGACGGACGCTTCGTCGCAGCCGACGTCACCGACGAAGCCCAGGTCGGCGCGGCCATCGACGAGGCGGTCGGCGCCTTCGGCGGCGTCCACGTCGCGGTGAACTGCGCCGGCGTCGGAACGCCGGGGAAGACCATCGATCGCGACGGCAACCCGCTCGAGCTGCGATTCTTCCGGAAAGTCGTCGAAATCAATCTCATCGGAACCTTCAATGTCATCCGCCTCGCTGCCGCCGCGATGGTCAAGAACGAGCCCGACGGTGAAGGCGAGCGCGGGGTGCTGATCAACACCGCGTCGGTCGCCGCCTTCGAAGGACAGATCGGTCAGGCGGCTTATTCCGCGTCGAAGGGAGGTGTCGTCGGCATGACCCTGCCGGTGGCGCGGGATCTTTCCCGCGACGGCATTCGCTGCGTCACGATCGCACCCGGCCTCTTTCTCACGCCGATGTTGATGGGTCTCCCGGAACCCGCGCGGGAATCCCTGGGCAACCAGGTGCCCTTCCCCTCGCGGCTCGGCAATCCTTCCGAATACGCGTCGCTCGCGTGCCACATCGTTTCGAATCCCATGTTGAACGGCGAGACGATCCGGCTCGACGGAGCGATTCGGATGGCACCCCGCTAGGCGCTTCGATGAGCGATCTCGGCAAGCTCGCGATCACGCTGCCGGCGCCGCACCTGGGCGTCGCGGAATCCCTCGAGGTCGCCCGGCGCGCCGAGGAAGAGTGGGGCTACGACGGGATCTGGCTCGCCGAAACCAGCGGACCGGACTCGTTTTCCCTGGCCGCAGCGTTGGCAACCGTCACCTCGCGGATCGAGATCGGGACGGCCATCGTGCCCGTCTACAACCGCACGCCCGCCGTGTTGGCGATGTCCGCAGCGACGGTGGCTGCGCTATCGGAAGGCCGCTTCGTGCTCGGTGTCGGCACGTCGAGCCACGCGATCATGGACGCTTGGAATGGCGTCCCGCTGGAACGCCCGCTCGCGGCGATGCGGGACGCCATCGCGATCTGCCGACAGGCGTTGTCCGGCGAACGCACGGACTACGACGGCGAAATGTTCCGCTCGAAGGGTTTCCGCGTGACGCCGACGCCTCCGAGCCCGGTCCCGATCTATGTGGCCGCGCTGCGCGAACGAATGCTTCGGCTTGCCGGAGAACTCGGCGACGGCGTCATCGTCAATTTGTTTCCCCGCGCGGCGCTTCCGCAAATCCTCCGCGCGTTCCGAGCGGGCCGCGCCGCCGGCGGCCGCGCGGGCGATGCGCCTGTCGTATGCCGCCATCAGGTCGGGATAACAGACGATGTGGGCGAAGCGCGCGCCCGTGTGCGCGGGAGCTTTGCCGGCTATTTCGCCACGCCGGTCTACAACCGTTTCCTGCAATGGTGTGGATACGAAGACGAGATGAAACGTATCGCGGACGGGTTTGCGGCGCGCGACCGCGATGCGGTCAGCGCCGCGATGCACGACGCGTTCATCGACGAGATCGCGATCCTGGGCGACCGCGATTCCTGTCACGAAAAACTCGCGGCGTTCGTGCGAGACGGCGTGACCACGACGGTGCTGTCCCCCGTCAGTCGCAACCGCGAAGAGACCCTCGCACTCTACGAAGCCTTCGCCCCGGCGGCGCGTCGATGACGGGCGTGTTGTTGACCGGGACGACCGGGCTCGTCGGCAGCCGACTCGTTCCGCTTCTCGAACAGCAGGGCCACCGCGTCCGAGGCCTGAGTCGCCGAGCGAGCAAGGATCCGGAGCGTCTCCAGTGGGACGGGGTCACGCCGCCCGCCGGCGCTTTCGACGACATCGGTGCGGTGATCCACCTCGCGGGGGAGCCGATCTTCGGCAAGCTGCCCACTGCCGCACAGCGCAAGCGAATCCTCGAGAGTCGTGTGGCCAGCACGCGCGGTTTTGTCGAAGCGCTGACGCGACTTTCGGAGGCTGCGCGCCCCGAGCTTTTTCTATGCGCCTCCGCGGTGGGCTATTACGGGGAACGGGGCGACACGACGCTCTCAGAAGACGAAGAACCCGGGGCCACGTTTTCCGCCGAAGTGTGCAAAGCCTGGGAGGCCGAGGCGATCCGCGCCGAGGCGCTCGGGATTCGAACCGTTCGCTTGCGCATAGGCGTCGTGCTCGCGCGCGAGGGCGGCGCGCTCGCCATGATGCGCGTGCCTTTCCAGCTCGGACTCGGCGGGCCCCTCGGCAGCGGTGAGCAATGGATGCCGTGGATCCACGTCGACGACCTGTGTCGGGTCGTAGGCTTTGCCCTCGAAGACCCGCGCTACCGCGGCGCGATCAATGCGGTGGCGCACCCGGTCCGCAACCGCGAGCTCACCGAAGAACTCGCGCACCAACTAAACCGCCCGGCGTTCGTGCGCGTTCCCCAGTTCGCGTTGCGCGCCGTACTGGGTCCGCTCGCGAGTGAGCTCCTCGGCAGCCGCCGGGTCGTCCCGACCCGGCTCGAAGCGCTCGGTTTCGAACATGCGTACCCAGAGCTGCAAGCAGCGCTCTCGAGAGAGCTCGCTTAGCGCAAACTCCGAGAGAGCTGGCGCACGTCGACGTAGCGCCTGAGCGCGCGCAAGTTCGGCTGGGTGCCGCGCGAATCGTAGAAGTCGAGCCGGTTCCCCGTGGCGGTCTGCACGTTGACGATGGCGTCGGATACGGTCCTCAAATCGCGCGGCTCGGGAACCTCGTCCCAACCGGGGTACCAATCCTGGGCCGCGACATCGCCCAGGTCATCCTCGCTCCAGCGGTGGTTGTGATAGAGAATTTTCCACAAGGCGCCGGTGCGGTCGTAGGCGAACGAGTAGAGCGGCTCCATGCTCTCGCGATCGATCCAGATGACCTTCTTCGAATAAGGATGCTCCTCGTCCCGAGGCACCATCTCAATCACCACGGCGTGTCGGCGCTCCCATCGGTCGTTCGCGAACGAGAGTCCCGAAGGTCCGTAGTCGGCGTCTTCCGTGTACGGGTATCCCTTCACGCGGGTGTTCGTCGGCGCGAGGACCTCGCGTTCCTCGAGGCACTTCCAGCGGTACTGCGGAGGGAGCCCCGAGAACGAGAACAGGTCGTCGAAACTGAAATCGGTACCGGCGACGGCGCTGGCCCGCTGACGCTGGGTGATCTTTCGAACGCGACGGACCTCGCGCGAGTAGATCCAGGTGTCTTCGGGTTTCGCGGTTTCCATGGGCCCGAACGAATCGTGGTAGCGATAGGTCAGCGTGCGCGTCCCGCGTGCCTCGGCCGGCTCGTCGACTTCGAAGCCGACCACGACCGCGCGCTTCTCGCGCGGGAAGACATCGCCGTCGGTCTCCGCGAACTGGGGCTCCGGCCGATATTTGAGCTGCCACGCGGTCGTGGTTCCCTGGTAGCTGATGGGGCGGCGCTCACCGCGATCCCAATAGGTGTACTGAAACGAGGCTCGGGCTCCGAAGCCCTCCCAACGGTGCACGAAATTCCAGATGATCTTGACGCCCGCGTCGGGGTCGTTCGCGCAGTCGAGCTGATCCATCGGGAAGGGCTGGCCTGCGCGGTGCCCGGACAAGCTGCCGTCGGGGCCGAGCGTCGCGCTCCCCGCGAACCTCGTGGTGGCATCGCGGTAGACGGCGGGGGGGCTGTAGGAGCGGAACGCCGGGCCGATCTGGAGGCGCATACCGGGATAGAAAAAGTAGTCCCTGTGTGCCCAGAACGACTCGGGCAAGTAGGGCCTCAAGGCGTCGATTTCCTCGTGGCCGACGACATCGCCTTCAGCGAACGGGAAGGACGCCCCCGGTTCCGCCGGGGAGACGGGGTTCGCCTCAGCTCCGGCCAGGACCGCCAGTCCCGTGAGAGCGAAAATCGCCGCTGCAAGACGCCACAATTTCCCGATCGAGCGACCCGCTCGCGCCACTACCGTGCTCCCTGCGATCCCTGCCCTCGACACGGTGTGAAACCGCCGACGCAGCTCGCGTTGCGGCGGCCGCCCTCGACCCGCCGGGGGCCTATGATACCTGCGGGGAGCGCTCTGGCGAGAAGAGGCCCGGGAGAATGTCCTTCGCCGTAGGATGCGCACTGCCGCGCGCCACCTCGTGGAAGCGAACGGAGACGGCGAGATCGTTTGCCGCGGGGAATCGAGAGGCAAAGTCAGATCGGACGCGTGCGAGAATCTCCTGCGCCTGCTCTTCGCCGACGTCGGTCAGGAGCAGGACGGCCCGCTCGCGCGTCAGCGCGAACACGCGGTCTTCGACGCGCAGCGAGGCTTCGACGAAGGCGATGAACTCGGGCACGAGTAGATCACCCTCTTCTCCTGCGATGCCGACGAACACGGCGGTGAGGTCGTGTTCGCGAATCAGTTCGCCGGCGCGCTCCATCAGCATCCGGAGGCGGCGGGGGTCTCGTTTGGCAACTTCGGCGTTCGGTTCTATGGCAAGCACCTGAGCCCTATCGACGGCAATTACCCTCGACTGTAGTTATTGCACCTCGCTTTTGTGAAAAAGCGCGATGGCTGCCGCGACGGCCAGCCCGCTGCCCGCGAGAAGCAACAATGCGTTCCAAACGATGGAAATCTCAGCGGTATCGAGGAATCCGGCCCGCAGCAAGTCGACGCCGTACGTAAACGGGTTGAGGTAGGCGACCCAGCGCGTCGGGTCCGGAAGAGTCTCGAGGGGATAGAACATGGGCGATAGGAGGTAGATCGGGACCGTCACCAGGCCGGCGAGCATCCGGAACGACTCGAAGTTCCGCAGGCGCGTCGCCAGCGCGACCCCGAGCGCCACGAAGAACGCCGTGAGCGCTGTGACCGCGAGGAGTGCCGCGAAGGGTCTCGCCAGCCGGAGATCGGTAAAGAGTGCGAAGACCGCCAGGAGCGTGCCCACCAGGAGAAGGGAAACCGCGAGCCGCGCCGCGAGCTTCCCGGTGACGACACTACCGCGGGCGATGGGAGCCACGGCGAGCGCCCGCAAGAGCCCGGCCTCGCGGTCCTGAATGAGACTCATTCCCGCGCCCACGCCGCCGGAGGCGACGACCAGGGCGAGTACGCCCGATGCGAGATGCCCGACGTAGCTCGCTCCGCTGGGGAGCGAGACGACATCGTTCAGGCCGAAGCCGATCAGGGCAATGACCGCCAGGGGAAAGATCAGCTGCCCGAGCCAGTACGCCCGATCGCGCCGGTAGTGGAGCCACTCGCGCCAAAAGATGGTCGCCGCATCGATCACGAGCGCGCTCACGGTGTGCTCGCTTCGGCAGCTTCGAAGGTGTGCCCCGTGTGGTGCAGGAACACGTTCTCGAGCGTCGGGCGCTCGAGATGTACTTCGAGCACCCGAAATGGACGAAGCCCGTCGAGGAGACCGGGCAAGCGTTCTGGGCCGTTTTCGATCAGGATGCGGAGCACCGCCGCCCCGTCGTCTTCTTCTTCCCGCTCGACCGACACCACGCCGGCGAGACCCCGGAGCCGCTCCGCGATGCCGTCGGCCTTGGCGAGGCGAATGCGGACCACATCGCCGCCGAGCTCCGCTTTGAGGGCTTCGGGCGTTCCCGTCGCGACAATCTTGCCGCCGTCCAAGATGGCCAGGCGATCGCAGAGCGCGTCGGCTTCCTCCATGGCATGGGTCGTGAGAAAGACCGTCGTCTGCGCTCGCGTGAGCGCTCCGATCTGATCCCACACCGCTCGCCGAGCCGCGACGTCGAGACCGAGGGTCGGCTCATCGAGAAAGAGGAGTCGCGGCTGCGGAAGCATGCCTCGGGCGATTTCGAGGCGCCGCGCCATGCCGCCCGAGAACCCGCGCACCGGCCGATCGGCGGCGTCGAGGAGGCCCGCGGACGCAAGCGCGCCCTCGACACGTGCCGCGCGATTCTCGAGATGATAGAGACGCGCGTGGAACGCCAGATGCTCCCGCGCCGAGAGTTCCCGATCGAGGCAGTTCTCCTGAAAAACGATGCCGATCTGGCGTCGCACGGCCGCGCGTTCCCGGGCGGCGTCGTCGCCGAACACGCGCGCGGCGCCGGTGTCGGCGCGGAGAAGCGTCGCTCCGATACCGACCGCCGTGCTCTTGCCGGCACCATTCGGCCCGAGCAACCCGAAGCACCCCCCCTCGGGCACCGAGAGCGACAGGTCGACCAACGCCCGGACCGCACCGTAGTGCTTGCTGACGTTCTCAAAGACCAACGCGGGGGGTGCCGCTTGATGCCTGGCAGAGTCGGTTTTCACACGGTGCTCGTACGGGCCCGCGATGCTAGAAGACTGGACTCCGATGCGCGATGAGAACTCGACACAAAGCGCGGGGCATCTACCCGCGGCGATCTACTTCCTGGTCGCCACCACCACCGGACTCATCGTGTTGGGGGCTCTGGTGCGGGCTCACGAGGCCGGGCTCGCGTGTCCGGATTGGCCGCTCTGTTTCGGCGAGGTCATCCCGGAGATGGACCTCAAGATCGCCTTCGAATGGAGCCACCGCGCCCTGGCCGGCAGCGTTTCGCTGGTTTTTGCCGGAATCCTGTGGTTTTGCTGGCGTAAACCGGAGTTGTGGCGGCGCACGCGGATCCCGTTGTGCTTCGCGGCCGTGCTGCTCGCCGTCCAGATCATCTTGGGCGCGCTCACGGTCTGGCAGCTCTTGGCGGCCTGGACCGTCACGGCGCACCTCCTGACCGGCAACGCGTTCAACGTCGCGCTCTCCCTCGCGGCGCACCGCAGCCGAGCTCCCCGCCCCCATCCGGTCGCCGCGCCCCGGGCGGCGCGCACGATAGGAGCCGTCGCCGTCGCCCTCCTGGTCCTACAAGTCGCGCTCGGCGGTCTCGTTTCGTCGACGTTCGCCGGCCTCGCCTGCCCGGAGTGGCCGGCTTGTAGCGGCGGTGAGTTTCTCCCGTCATTCGAGGGTTCGGTCGGCCTCCACTTGGCCCACCGTTGGAACCCGGTGCTGCTCGTCGCCGCCCTCGCCCTGGCCGCCATTTTTTCGCGGGGTACGGCGGGCGGCCGTTGGTGGCTCGGGGCGCTTTGCCTCGCCCTGTTGCAATGGGGGGTCGGGATCGCGAATGTCGCCTTCGCCCTGGCGGTCGAGGTCACCGCGCTTCATTCGGGGATCGCCGCGCTGCTCATTCTCTGCGAAGCTCGGGCGCTTCACGACAGTTTCTACCGGGAGTCATAGCCATGCGCGCGTTCGAGGTTTTTTCCGCGATGGATCCGGAGCACGGAGAAGCCGTGCTCGCGGAAATCGCGAGCCACGCGCCCGGCGTCTACGCGCAAGCGATGGCCGTCGTGGGCGCGACGCTCAATACAAGACCGCAGTACATTTTGAAGCAAACGCCCGGAAAGCGCGCTGACATGATCCGGAAGGTGCTCGGCCGTGTCCGCTCGAACGATATGGCGGAGGAAGTGCTGGCCACGTATTTCATCGATGTGCGGAAGGACCTCCTGGTCGAGTGGCTCGACCTTCTGGGACTCGCGCACGAAGAAGGCGTCCTACAGAGCGAGGAACCCGAATCTCCCGGGGGCGAAAAGATCGCCTCGGCGGTCGCGGATTTCCGCAAACCCGAGGATGCCACCCACGCGGATCGGGAGCTCTTGCTGCGCGCGTTCGCGGCGCAGCGCGCGGTCGATTGGCCGGAGCTCGAAGCGCTTCTCGCCTAGCTCTTCAGCATGTCGACGAGCATCTTCATCTCGTCGCCGATGCCGCCGGGGATGATGAAGGTCTCGGTGTCGCGGATCGCATCCATCTGATTCATCACTTCTTCGGCGCTGGGTTTCGCGGCCTTCCCCGCGTACCAACCCGGCGTGAGGCCGACGAACATCCGCGCGAAGCGTCCCCCACCCACGGAAAAAACCTCATGGGTCACGTCGCACGCTTCGGACACCAAGTAGACGACGAGGGGTGTCACACACTCCGGATCGAGCGCTTCGGCCAAGGGGCCGAGCAGACTCTCCGTCATCCGCGTGCGCGCGATCGGCGCGATCGCGTTCGCTTTGATGTCGTATTTCGCCCCTTCTTGAGCGAGGACGTGCGCCAACCCGACGAGACCCATTTTTGCAGCGCCGTAGTTCGACTGACCGAAGTTGCCGAGCAGACCCGCCGCGGAGGACGTGAAGACGAAACGTCCGAAACCATTCTCTTTCATCGCCCGGAAAGCCGGCTGCGAAACGTAGAACGCGCCCTTCAAGTGCACGTCGAGGACGATCTCGAGTTCTTCGGGCGTGAGTTTCGTGAAGCTCTTGTCGCGCAAGACACCGGCGTTGTTGATCACGGCGTCGACGCGACCGAACGCGTCGAGCGCGGACTGCACGATGGCTTCGCCACCTTCCGGCGTGGAGACGGAATCGTAGTTCGCGACAGCGGCGCCGCCGGCTTTTTCGATTTCTTCGACGCAGGCGTCCGCCATGTTGCTGCCCGAGCCCGACCCGTCCACCGAGCCGCCCAAGTCGTTGACGAGGATCTGCGCCCCGCGGCGGGCGAGCTCTAACGCGTAGGTCTTCCCGAGCCCGCCACCAGCGCCGGTCACCACGACCACGCGTCCATCGAAACGAAGTTCTGCCATGCCGTCCTCCCAAAAACGAGGCTGCACTGTAGCGCGGAACGCCGGTGCTTTGGGCTAGGCGAAGCGATCGGCGCCTGCGCCAGACGCCCTGCGGAGCCACGATCGCGGCGTCAGGCGGGCCAGACGGTAGAGCGCGCGGTAGCGCTTGCCGGGGATGCAGAGCAGCTCGTCCCGAGCGAGGGCGGAAAGCGATGCTTCGACCACGGATTCCGGGCTAAGCCAAGCGAACGCCGGGATCTTCGACGCATCGATCCCGGCCCGCCGCTGAAATTCCGTGCGCGTGAAGCCCGGGAGCAGAGCTTGAACCCGGACGCCGCGACCCCGAACTTCCTCGTGCAGCGATTCCGAGAAATGCGTGAGGAACGCCTTCGATGCACCGTACGTCGCCGAGCGCGGCGACGGCGTCTCTCCGGCGAGAGACGACACGTTGATCACGGCACCGAGGCCGCGCTGCAGCATACCGGGCAAGCAAGCCCGCGCGAGACGCAGCGGTGCGATGACGTTCGTGTGCACTTCTCGCGCTTCTTCATCGGGCGAGCTCTCCGCGAAAGGGCCGTAGGTACCGAACCCGGCGTTGTTCACCAGCAGATCGATCGGCCGTCCCGCGAGCTGCGAGCACAACGCGCGGCACGCCTCTTCCCGTGACAGGTCACAGGCCATGATCTCGACCGCGAGCCCCGGCGTCTGCGCCCTGAGCTCTTCGGCCAGACCGTTCAAGCGCTCTGTGTCTCGGGAGATCAGAACGAGCGAGCGAAGCGATGGAGCCAATCGGATCGCGAACGCGCGGCCGATTCCCACCGAAGCGCCGGTGACCGCCGCCGCCTCTCCCACGTGGAACTGCATTTCTTGCCTCTCTCGTAACCCAGCGACTTTTTGGAGCGTAATGCGGTTCGAGATCGCGGAAAAGAAGGAAGAGGCCACCTACCGTTGGAACACGCCATGGAATCGCTCGAAGAAATCGACGCCCCGCTCCCGCCGAAGAACCGCTGGTTGCGCATGGGAGCGATCGCGCTGGGGATTATCGCGATCGTGCTCCTCGCTCGAGAGGCCGGCGGCTATGTCCCGCGTTTTGCCGATTGGGTCGGCTCTCTCGGCTTTTGGGGTCCCGTCGTCTTCGTCCTGGGGTACGCCGCAGCGGTCGTCGCCTTGATTCCCGCTTCGGCGCTGACCCTCGCCGCGGGTGCCGTCTTCGGCTTGGGGTGGGGTGCGTTGTACGTGTTCATCGCCGCGGTCCTCGGGTCGACGGCGGCACTCCTCACTGCACGCTACCTCGCCCGCGGCTCGATCGAGCGACGCATCGCGGGCGACGCGCGTTTCCTGGCCATCGACCGCGCCATCGAGGAGCAGGGGAGAAAGATCGTCTTCCTCTTGCGGCTCACGCCCGCGGTGCCTTTCGGCCTCCTCAACTATGCGCTGGGACTCACGAGAGTCCGCGTCGTCGACACGTTGATCGCGTCCGTCGGGATGCTCCCGGGAACCCTCCTTTACGTGTACGGAGGGAAGGTCGCGGGGGACGTCGCGGCGGCTGCCTCAGGATCGGGCGAAGGACGAAGCCCGGCCGAGCTCGCGCTCTTGGCCGTCGGCTTCGTCGCCACGATCGCCGTGACCGTTCTCGTGACGCGCATCGCCCGCAAGGCCCTCGCGGAAGCGACGGAAGGATCGGAGTCATAGATGCCCTCGCCTCGCGTTCTACCGGAAGACGCGTTCAACCGAACCCTCGTCGAACACGTCCATCCGCCGGACTGGAAGAACCCGACGCCGTCCGGGCGCTACAACCTCGTCGTCATCGGCGCGGGTAGCGCGGGCTTGATCTCTGCGCTTGTCGCATCGAGCCTCGGCGCGAAGGTCGCACTCATCGAACGACACCTCATGGGCGGTGATTGTCTCAACGTGGGGTGCGTCCCGAGTAAGGCGTTGATACGCCAAGCGCGGCGCGTCGCCGAAGCGCGAGGACTCGGTCCACTCGGGATGGCTCCGCCCGTCGAGCAGCTCCCGGATTTCGATGCCGCGATGCGACGCGTACGGGAGGTCCGCGCAACCATCAGCCCCGAAGACTCGGCCGAGCGCTACCGCGACGAGTTCGGCATCGATGTCTTCTTGGGCAACGCGCGTTTCGAGAGTGGCGACGAGATCTCGGTCGACGGTGCTCGTCTGCGCTTTGCGAAGGCGGTGATCGCCACCGGCGGACGCCCCGTCGCCCCTCCGATCGAGGGCCTCGCGGAAGCCGGCTACCTGACGAACGAGACACTCTTCGAGAAAACAGCGCGTCCCGGCCGCTTCGGCGTGGTGGGCTCAGGGCCCATCGGTGTCGAGATGGCGCAGGCCTTCCAACGACTGGGGAGCGCCGTCACGATCTTTGAGAAGGCGGACCAAGTACTGACGCGCGAAGATCCCGACGCCGCTGCCATTGTCCAGCGTGCGCTGGTTCGCGACGGCGTCGATCTACGCCTAGGACGCGGCGTCGTCCGGATCGAAAAGAAAGGCGACGAGCGGATCGTGCACGTCGCGAGCGGCGACGGAGTCGAGTCGCAAGTGGCGGTCGACGAGCTGCTCGTCGCCGTCGGTCGCACACCCAACGTCGAAGACCTCGGCTTGGAGCGCGTGGGCGTCGAGGTCAACCGCCGCGGCATCGTGGTCGACGACAACCTCCGGACGACAAACCCGCGCATCTTCGCCGCGGGCGACGTGGCACTTCGCTGGCAGTTTACGCACGCCGCCGACGCGGCTGCGAAGATCGTCGTTCAAAACGCGCTGTTCTTCGGCCGAAAGAAGGTCTCTTCACTCGTCATGCCGTGGTGCACCTACACCGATCCGGAAATCGCCCATGTCGGCATGTACGCGTCGGATGCGGAAGCCGCGGGCATCGAGATCGACACGTATCAGGTTCCGCTCGAACGCAACAACCGCGCGGTCACCGACGGCGAAGAAGAAGGCTTTGTGAAAGTCCACACAAAGAAGGGCAAGGACACGATCGTCGGGGCGACCGTCGTGGCCTCTCACGCCGGGGACATGATCTCGGAGTTCACGTTGGCGATCACGCAGGGAGTTGGCCTGGGCGCGTTTACGAACGTGATCCACCCCTACCCGACCCAGGCCGAAGCGATCAAGGCGGTGGCCGGTGCCTTCACCAAGACCCGCCTCACGCCGGGACTCAAACGTGTCTTCAAAGCGTTGATGCGCCTGCGGCGCTGAGCCCCTACAGGAGCTCGAGAACGTCTTCCGGAGGGCGACCGATCGCCGCGCGATCGCCGGTCACAAAGATCGGGCGCTCCATCAGGATGGGATTCGCGGCGACGGCGCGCGCGAGCTCCGCGTCGGACGATTCCGAGGACAGTCCCGCCTCGGCAAACGCCGACTCCTTTGTGCGGACGAACTCGTGGAGCGGGCGACCGAGCCGTGCCGCGACCGCTTCGAGCTCGGCCTCGTCGAGAGGCTCGTCGAGATAGAGCCGCACATCGAACCCCGCGCCGCGCTCTTCGAGAAGCTCCTTGGTGCGGCGACTCTTCGAGCAACGCGGATTGTGAAGAAGAACCGGTCGATCTCCAGGGGACGGTAAGAACATGCCGCGACGTTAGCTCGGTGAGAATAAAAGCTGAATAGTCGCCGACCGACCCTCCCGGACCCGTCCCGCGTTAATCTCCGCTGTCGAAGCCGTTGCCCGAGAAGCCGAGGAGAGACATGAAGATCCGATTGACCCTGAACGGCGAGGCGGTCGAAGACGAAGTGGAGCCGAGGCTCCTCCTCGTTCACTACCTACGCGAGAACCGCGACCTGACCGGGACCCACATCGGTTGTGAGACCAGCATCTGCGGTGCCTGTACGGTGCTGGTCGATGGCCGACCCACCAAGAGCTGCACGATGTTCGCAGTCCAGGCCGATGGCAGCGAGATCCAGACCATCGAGGGCATGGGCACCGCAGACCAGCTGCATCCCCTGCAGCAAGGTTTCTGGGAGGAGCACGGTCTCCAGTGCGGGTACTGCACGCCGGGTATGATCATGAGCGCCAGTGCGCTTCTCGCGGAAAGTCCGCGCCCGACAGACGAAGAGATTCGCTTGGCTCTCGAAGGAAATATCTGCCGCTGCACCGGCTATCAGCAAATTGTCGACGCCATTCAGCACGCGGCCGCCATCGCTCGAGGTGAAACCGCGCCGCCGTCGGGAAGTGAGTAATGGCGGCTAAACCGAGCCTGGTCGGGCAACGCATCAAGCGACGCGAAGACCCGCGACTGGTTCGCGGGCTCGCCACCTACACCGACGACGTCAAGCTGCACGGCATGTTGCACGTCGCCTTCGTTCGAAGCGACTACGCGAACGGAACGATCCTGAGTATCGACACCAGCGCGGCAGAAGCGCGCGACGGCGTGGTTGCGGTGTTCCGCTACGACGACATGAGAGACGACGTCGGTCGCACCCCCTGCGTTGGGATCATCCCGGGAATGAACGACCTCGAACGCCCCCTCCTGGCGGACGGCTCGGTCCACTTCGTAGGCGAGCCCATGGTCGCCGTCGTCGCGCGTGATCGGTACGTAGCGCGCGATGCCGCGCTGGATATCGCCGTCGAGATCGATCCCCTCCCCGCCGTGACGGACATGGAGGAAGCCCTGGCGGCCGATGCCCCCCTGGCTCAGCCCACCCTCGGCACCAATGTGTGCTTCGACGTGCCGCTGCAAGAGGATCCCGCTGTGGACACGGCCCTATCGAATTCGGCGGCGCGGGTTTCCCTGCGACTGGTGAATCAACGCGTGGCGCCGGTGCCCATGGAGGGCCGCGGGGTGATCGCGAATTGGGAAGAGGGGCCCAGGAAGCTCACCGTCTGGACCTCCAGCCAGACGCCCCACGGCGACAAACACCAGATCTCACGGTGCCTGGGAATCCCGGAGCACCGCTTGCGGGTCATCGTGCCCGAGGTGGGCGGCGGTTTTGGCCAGAAAATCCCCACGCACGCCGAGGACTGCCTGCTCGGTTGGATTTCGCGAAGGATCGGGAAGCCCGTCAAGTGGGTCGAGACGCGGACGGAAAACCTCTTGAACTCCTCGCACGGGCGCGGCCACGTGGAGTGGGTCGAGGCGGGTTTCTCGTCGGAAGGTCGATTGCTGGCGTTGAAGGGGCGCACCCTTGCCGATCTCGGCGCCTACCCGTCTTACTTCGGCGCGGCCATCCCCACGTTCACCCACCTCTTGGCCCCCGGGCCTTACGCGGTGCCGTCGATCGCCTGGGAGCTCGCCGTGGTGTACACGAACACCACGCCCACGGAGGCGTATCGAGGCGCCGGGCGCCCGGAAGCCGCGTATCTGATCGAGCGGGTGATGGATGCTGGAGCGGCCGAGCTCGGCCTCGATCGCGTCGAGATCCGCCGCCGCAATCTCATCCCGAAGGACCAGTTCCCGTACACCAGCCCAACCGGAGCGGTCTACGACAGCGGCGACTACTTGCTCACCTTGGACAAAGCCCTCGAACGCTTCGACTATTCGGAGGCCCTCGCGCAACAAGAGCGTGCGCGACAAGAGAGCCGGTTGGTGGGCATCGGCGTCGCGACCTTCACCGAGATTTGCGGGCTCGGGCCGAGCACCAACCAGGCGGCGGAGTTCCGTTCCGGCATGTGGGAGTCCGCCGAGGTACGGGTCGAGCCAACCGGCGAGGTGGCGGTGATGACCGGCGCGTCGCCTCACGGACAAGGCCAGGAGACGGCCTTCGCGCAGCTCGTGGCCGACGCGCTCGGCGTCGACATCGACGACGTGTCCGTCATCCACGGCGACACCGATGTCGTGACCGCCGGAGTGGGCACCATGGGGAGCCGGGGGCTCGTCGTGGGCGGCACCGCCGTTTACATGGCTCTCGGCAAGATCGTTTCCAAAGCGACCCGCATCGCCGCGAACCTGCTCGACACCGTGGAGGCTCAAATCGAGTTCACAGAAGGCGTCTTTCGCACGGTAGGCGGCAGCCGGGAGATGAGCTTCCAAGACGTGGCGATGGCCGCCCACGTCTGGAACGTCCCCGTCCCCGGGGAAGAGCCGGGGCTCGAGGCCGTGGCGCGTTTCGAACCCACGGGCACGACCTTCCCTTTTGGGGTTCATCTCTGTCAGGTGAGCGTCGACCCCGAAACCGGTGCCTACACCATCGATCGATTCGTATCCGTCGATGACGTCGGGACCGTCGTCAACCCGATGCTATGCGACGGGCAGCGGATTGGCGGGATCGTGCAGGGTCTCGGCCAAGCGATGTGTGAAGAGTTCACCTACGACGAGAGCGGTCAGCCCCGTAACGGCACCCTGATGGACTACGCGATGCCGCGCGCGCACATGTTCCCGCGCATCGAGCTCGACAACACGGTGACGCCATCGCCCCTGAATCCGCTGGGCGCGAAAGGCGTGGGCGAGCTCGGGACCATCGGCTCGACTCCGTGTCTCGTGAGTGCGCTGATCGACGCACTTCGCCCCGTCGGCGTGACGCATCTCGACATGCCGCTGACCCCCCAAAAGGTCTGGGAGGCGATGGACGAGGCGCGAGGGGGCAAGGCATGATTTCCGAACCCTTCGACTACACCACGCCGACGACCCTCGACGAGGCCCGCGCCAAACTCGCGGAGGTCGACGGTGCGAAGATCCTCGCCGGAGGCATGAGCCTTATTCCGGCCATGAAGCATCGCCTGGCGAGACCGCCCCTGCTCATCGATCTGCGTCGGGTCCCCGGCCTCGGCGACATCGAGTCTCGCCGGGGTCGCGTCCGGATCGGTGCGCGCGTGACCCACGCGTCGCTCTCGAAGGATCCCCTCCTCGAACCGCACCCGATTTTTCGGGAGGTGGCCCACGTGATCGGCGATCGCCAGGTCCAAGCGCGGGGCACGCTCGGTGGAAGTTTGGTGCACGCCGACCCGGCAGCAGATTGGCCGGCGGCGTTCCTCGCACTCGACGGCGAGGCGACGGTCGCTTCCGCGGGTGGGGAGCGACAGATCGCTGCCGACGACTTCTTCCTCGGCATGATGACGAGCGCTCTCGAAAGCGACGAGATCCTGACGTCGCTTTCCTTCACCCTCGAGACGAAACGCGCGGGGGCCGCTTATCTGAAGGTTCGCCACGCGGCGTCGGGCTTCGCCGTTGTCGGCGTGGCGGTCCAGGTGACGACGGATCGCAAGGGCCGCTGCGACCGGGTATCGATCGGCATCACGGGCGTGAACCCTGTTCCATTCCGCGCGCGCAGCTTGGAAGCACAGCTCGCGGGTCAGACCCTGAGCTCCGAGGTCTTGCGTGAGGCTTGCGGTCGGATCGACGAGGCCGATCCGATGGAAGACCCGGGTGCTTCCGCTCGCTATCGGGCCCGTCTCCTCGAGGTATACGCAGCCCGCACCCTCGAACGCGCCTACGCGCGCAGTCGCGGGACAACACGCTAGCCTCGCACCATGTCGTGGCGGAAGTGGCTCGGACTCGAGAAAGACGGCAGTAGCGCGAATCGCGACACGGCCAGTGTGCGCGAGATCGCGCGCCAACTCGAGGCGCTACCCGAGGAGCAAGCGCGCTTTCTCGCCGCGTTCGCCTACGTCCTCGCGCGCGTCGCGCACGCCGATCTGCAATTCGATGAGTCGGAGATCGCCGAGATGGAGCGCGCGGTGAGCGGGCTCTCGGAACTCAGCGAGGCCGAGTGCACACTGGTCGTCACGATCGCGAAGTCTCAGACGACCCTTTTCGGCAGCACGGAGAACTACGTGGTGACGCGTCAGTTCCGCGAGCTGTCGACGCCAGCCGAGCGAGCGAAGCTCCTCGATCGACTCTTCCAGGTCGCTGCGGCGGACGGGCGCATTTCGCCGGAGGAAAGTGCGGAAATCTACGCCATCGGGGATGAGCTCGGTTTCAAGCGCAGCGAAGTGAACGCCGTTCGGTCCCGCTACCGCGAAAAGCTCTCGGAATTTCAGACGAAATCCTCTTAGGCCTCGCCTGCCAGGAGGCCTTCGGCCTCCCGCGCGTTCGCGCGCGGTGCGGTCCGCAGAAACTCGCGCACCACGTGGGAGAAGATCTCGGGTTGATCGAGGTACACGGCGTCCCCGGCCTCTTCGATTTCGTAGAGAGACGCCTTCGGTAGCTGCGTGGCCCACGCACGGAACGCGTCTCGCGCCGCGAGATCCTTGGCGCCCACGACCAGGAGGGTGGAAACCCGGATCGAGTGGAGCTCTCCGAGCGGCTCCGAAATCGCGCCGACCAGGATCTGAGACGCGACACGATCGGGGTGTGCCGACGCGGCGGACAACGTGAGTCGTGCTCCAAACCCGTGCCCGAGCCAGTGAGCGCTCTCGTAACCGAACGCGTCGAGGACAGCGAGCGCGTCTTCGATGAACGCTTCGAACGCGTACGCGTCGCGGTTGCTGGGCGCTGACGACCGACCATGGCCGAGCATGTCCCACGAGATGACCTCGAACCCGCGCTCGAACTGCTGGACGATCGGCATCATCGCTCGAGCGCTTTCCGTTTCGTCGTGGAGGAGAAAGAGCGGAGCACCGGTGCCGCGGGATTCCGCGTAGAGGCGTCGCTCCGGGCCGCGCGAGACGAACCGATGCAGCCGGCTCACGTGCGGTCCAGCTTTTTGCGGCGCGCGAGTAGGATCTGCGCTGTGCCGAGGAGCAGTCGCTCGCGCCGCACGTTCTCGAAGCCCGCGCTTTCGAGTTTCTCTTGTAGTTCATCGGGCGGCGGCAGGTACGCGGTCGAACGCGGCAGGTAGCCGTAAGCGTCGCGATCCGAGAGCAAGGCGCCGATCCGCGGAACGATGCGGTCGAAGTAGAGCCCGTGGGCCAGCGCGATCCAGGTGCTTTCCGGCCGATCGACTTCGAGAATCGCGAGCCGGCCCTCGGGCTCGAGAACCCGCGCCATTTCGTGAAGAACCGCGTCGAGATCGACGAAGTTGCGCAGCGCGAAACCGCAAGTGACGACCGTCACGCCACCGTCGGCGACCGGGAGACGGGCGGCGTCCGAGCAAACCAACCCGTCGGCGACGCCGCGCTCCGATGCGCCGCGGAGCATTTCCCGCGCGAAGTCGAGTCCGACAACGAAGGCGCCCCGTCGTCGCGCGATCTCCGCGAGATCTCCGGTCCCGCACGCGACGTCGAGGACGCGGTCTCCGGCGCCCACCCGGGCGTCGCCGAGCAACCGGCGACGCCAGCGCTGGTCGAGCCCTCCGGTGAGGAGGCGATTCATCAAGTCGTAGCGAGGCGCGATCCGATCGAACATCGCGCGGACCGCCGTCCACTTCTCTTCGCCGACGGGAAGCGGATCCACGTGGGTCCTTTACCTAACCGCGGGCGAGGAGCAGCGTCTTGGGATCCAAGTGGACGTGCAGCGCGGAAGTGTCGGGGTTGTCGTGATCTTTCAGGCAGCGAAGACCGACGGTCTCGGTGCCGGGCACGAGTGAGAGGACCACTTCGATCAAGTCGATGTGATCGCGCAGCGAATCCGGGATCGTGTCCGTCCCCTCCCCCGGCACCGCATGAGAGAACCACAGTTCGCCGCCAAACTCGGAGGCGATCTCGCTAAACGCTTTCACGTCGTCGCGCGACACTTCATCGAAATCGCAACCCTCGACGACGACGAGTTCCGGCGTACCGGCGCCCTCTTGCTCGAGCGCGATGGCCTCGCGAAGTCGGTCGGGACCGAAGCCCTCGGCGGAGTAGGCGCGAATCGTGCGCAAGCGGTCGACATCGGCGTGGACCCGCGCCTCATCCTCCAAATGGGTGCTGCTCGCGAGGTCTTCGAACACCGTGTCGTAATAAGCCCGCACATGGGAGACGGTCTGATCGAGACTCACGTGGAGCACGCGGCCGCCGCGGAGCAGATCGTCGAGCGCGACGCTGACCAGAAACGCTGTTTTACCGGTTCCGTGCCCCGCGAGTACGAGGCCCACGTTGCCGGCACCGAGCCCGCCGTGAAGCCCTTTCTCGAGCAAGCGGAGCGGACTTCGGGCGTTCAAGAATTTTCGGTACAAAGGGACCTCCGGAATGCATCACCCGCAGATGGACGTAGCCCTAGCGTGCGCGCAACCGGCGCAGGGCGCAAGTCCGGCGTGTCGGGCGGCCGCCTCGCGGCCGCAGCGCTACCGCCTACTCGTCGTCGTCGGCGATCTTCGAGCTGTACTTCTTCTTGAGCTCTTCGGTGACGTCGGCGGGCGCGGGGCTGTACTTGGCGAACTCGAGCGTGAATTCCGCCTTGCCCTGCGTCGTGGAGCGAAGATCCGTGGCGTAGCCGAACATTTCCGAAAGCGGAACGTCGGCTTCAACCTGACAGAAGCCGTCCTCCTCCGTCGTGCCCACGATGTTGCCGCGGCGCTGCATGATCGTCTTGATCACAGCGCCTTGGAACTCCGAAGGGCCTTCGACGGCGAGCTTCATCACCGGCTCGAGGATGATGGGCTTGGCCTTTCCGTAGACCTCGCGGAACGCACCGCGGGCAGCCGCCTGGAACGCCATGTCGGACGAGTCGACGGAGTGCGACAGACCGTCGTTGATCGTCACTTTCGCACCGATCACCGGGAAGCCGATCAGCCGCCCCTTGTCGAGGCTCTGGCGGAAACCCTTTTCGACCGCCGGGATGTACTCGGTCGGGATCGCGCCGCCGCGCACCTCGTTCACGAACTCGAACTCCTCGCCGTCGGGATTCGGTTCGATGAAGCCCTGAACGCGACCGAACTGACCGGAACCGCCCGTCTGCTTCTTGTGCGTGTAGTTGAACTCCGCGCGCTGGGAGACGGTCTCGCGGTAGGCGACCTGCGGGTTGCCGACTTCGACTTCGACGTCGTACTCGCGCTTCATGCGCTCGATGTAGACCTCGAGATGCAGCTCGCCCATGCCCGAGATGATGGTTTCGCCACTCTCCTGATCGGCGCCGGCACGGAACGTGGGATCTTCCCGCACGAAGCGGTTCAGCGCCTTCGAGAGGTTGGTCTCCATCTTCTGTTCCGTGGCTTCGATCGAAAGCGAAATTACGGGATCCGGCACGTGCATCGCCGTCATCGAGACGTCTACGGTGCCGTCGGTGAAGGTGTCACCCGAAGCGCAATCGATGCCGAAGAGCGCGACGATGTCGCCCGCGCCCGCCTTCTCGATGTCTTCCATCTGATTCGAGTGCATCCGCACCAAGCGGCCCACCTTGTGGCGCTTCTTCGTGCGGGTGTTGATGATGTTCGTGCCCTTCTCGAGCGTGCCCTGGTAGACACGCACGTAGGTCAGCTGGCCGTAGCGCCCGTCTTCGAGCTTGAACGCGAGCGAGACGAGCGGCTTGCTCGGTTCGCTTGACAGCGTGAGCTGGGCTTCCTCATTCGACAGATCGACGGCGGTGTTCTCGATATCCGAAGGACAGGGAAGGTAAGAAGTCACGGCGTCGAGGAGCTTCTGCACGCCCTTGTTCTTATAGGCGGAGCCCAAGTAGACCGGCGTGAGCTCGAGCGAGAGCACGCCGCGGCGAACCGCGTCGTGAACCAACTCTTCCTTCACTTCTTCCTCGAGAATCGCTTCCATCAGCTCTTCCGAGAACATCGACACCGCGTCGAGCATTTCCTCGCGTGCGGCGTCGGCTTCGGCCGCGTATTCGGCCGGGATATCGCCTTCGACGATGTGCTCGCCGTTGTCGCCGCCAAAGGTGATCGCCTTCATGGTGATGAGGTCGATGACGCCCTCGAAATCCGCTTCGAGGCCCATCGGGATCTGCATCAACACCGCGTTGTGGCGCAGCTTTTCCCGAAGACCCTGGACGACCTTGCGCGGGTTCGCGCCCGAGCGGTCGAGCTTGTTGATGAAGGCCAGGCGCGGGACCTTGTAGCGCTTCATCTGGCGGTCGACGGTCATCGACTGCGACTGAACGCCGGCGACACCGCACAGCACGAGCACCGCGCCGTCGAGAACGCGCAGGGCTCGCTCGACCTCGATCGTGAAATCGACGTGGCCGGGGGTGTCGATGATGTTGATGTGGTGGTTGTTCCACTCGCAGTGCGTCGCTGCGGACGTAATCGTAATGCCGCGCTCTTTCTCGAGCTCCATGTGGTCCATGGTCGCGCCGACACCGTCTTTTCCGCGGACCTCGGCAATCCGATGGATGCGATCCGTGTAAAAGAGAATGCGCTCGGTCAGGGTGGTCTTCCCCGAGTCGATGTGCGCGCTGATACCGATATTTCGAATTTTCTGGAGGTCGCTAATCATGACGGCCCCGTCCCCGCGATAGTTCTACGCATGGAGAGGCGCCCATCGCCTCCCCTTCCCAAGGTGCGTAAAGGGAGTGCCTTTTCGGCCTACTCCGGTGACGCCCCATCGATCCGAACCGCAATCTGCGGTTCGGGTTCCCCTTCCGACCGACCCGCAAAGTGCGATTCGCGTTCCCCTTCCGACCGACCCGCAAAGTGCGATTCGGGTTCCCCTTCCGACGATTGATCACAGGGATCCGTTCGACCGGATCGAACGATCGGGTCGGCGCTATCAGGCGAGCGACTCCGAGCTCTCGGGGAAACGGAAACCGGTTTCGGCAAAACGCAGGTTTCCGTTGAGTGTCGGGACGATAGATGCTTCTCGAAGATCGGCAAGCACCCGATTCAAACGGATCGGTGACGTTAAGCCAGGATATCCCCAGGGGAAATCGAAGATTCCGCGGCGGCAACTTTCTTCGCGTCGCCGACCCGGAGCTTGGCGAGCCGCAAGCTCCCCCCGTTCGCCGAGACGAGTGCCCCCGCGGGGGAGACTTCCACCACCGTTCCTGCCTTGGTTCCCGCTTGCGCTGGCTCAAGTGAGGCACCGAAGCAGCGGACGGGCTCCGACCCGAGCTCCGCCCAGGCGCCCGGCTGGGGATCGCATCCGCGAATCAGCCGATCGAGCTCTTCTGCGGGGCGGCCCCAATCGATGCGCGCTTCGGCGTCGCCGATCAGGCCTTGGTGTGACGCGCCCTCTTCGGTTTGAGGCACGAACGAAGCGGTCCCCGCCGCGATCGCGTCGACGGCTTCGGCCATCGCGTCGACGCCCAGCGGATACAGCTTGTCGAAGTAGAGGCTCGCGGCATTGTCCGTCGGCGCGATCGGCACGCCCGCCTTCTGCACCACGATCGGGCCGGTATCGACGCCGTCGTCGGGGCGGAACACCGTGACGCCGGCCTCGGGAGCCCCGAGGATGATCTGCCAGGGAATCGCCGCGCCGCCCCGGTAGGCCGGGAGCACAGAAGGATGGAAGCAAATCGAGCGCTCGCGCGGCGCATCGAGGATTTCGAGGGGCAGGATCGCCGTGACGTACGCGAGGACGTTGAGATCCGCCCCTAACTCCGCATGCTGTTTCACGAGCTCGGGAATCGCCTCGCCCTTCCGGCGGAAGCGCTTATAACGATATAGGGGGAGCGAGCGCTCACTGGCCTCCTCGGCCAGCGGGTCCGGGCGCCCGCCTTCCGGGGGTGCGTAGACGCCGACAACCTCGTGCCCGGCCTCCAGCAGGCGGACCAGCACGTCTTTGCCAAAAGCGGCCTGACCGAAAACCGCGACGCGGAGCGGCACGCTAGCGACTGGGCGGCTGCTCACCTTCGCGCAGACGGAAGGTGATGAAGCCGTGGGTGGGATCGTAGGGAGAGACGCCGACCTGAACGCGGTCGCCCGGGATGACCCGGATGCGGAAACGGCGCATGCGACCCGACAGCTGTGCGGTGATGGTCTGCCCGGTATCGAGCTCGATTTGGTAGCGACCGCCGCCGAGAATCTTTTCGACCTGCCCGGTCGTTTGAATGAGATCGTCTCTAGCCACGGTTGTAAGGTAGCTTACGCGCCTTTTTCGATCGAGCGCGTGCGAGGGGAATCATGAGCGATCCGATCCGCGAGAGTGATGAGGTCATTGCGCGATACCTCCGGGAAGCGAACGCGCCGACCTTGTTGATGAGCCTGGTGCACCTGACGGGGAGCACCGACGTCCTGCGGCCCGCGTTCCAACCCACGACCGCAACCTTTGGCGACGATCAAGGCGGCCTCGATGAGGCGACCCGCGCGGCGATCGCACGCGTCGCTGGCGACGCGCTGCGCGCCTACCGAGACCGGGGCTGCACACTTCCGGCGGCCCCAAGTGATGAGACGCTCCTCGAGATGATGAAATTCATTACCGGCGGCGCCGACGTAGACGAGTACGTACCGCTCCTCCTCGAAGAAATGGGCCTCGGAGATCAGCGCGCGCGCGGCCTGCGCTTCACCGGCGACACGCCGCCCGAAGCGCGGGCCTCGTTTCGCGTGGGAATCATCGGCGCCGGCATGTCGGGCCTTCTCGCGGCGATCCGCCTGCAAGAAGCCGGGATCCCCTTCGTCATCTTCGAGAAGAACGCCGATGTCGGCGGCACCTGGCTCGAGAACCAGTACCCGGGCTGCCGCGTGGACGTGCCGAACCACTACTACTCCTATTCCTTTGAGTCGGAGCACGAATGGCCGCAGTACTTCTCCACCCAAGACGAGCTGCTCGCGTATTTCCAGGGCTGCGCCGAGAAGTACGGCCTGCGGCAACACATCCGCTTCGAAACCGAGGTCCGGTCCGCGCGCTGGGATCGCGAAGCAGCGCGGTGGAACGTGACGTTCGAGGGCCCGGAAGAGAAGACCGAAACGCTTGCGGTGAACGCGCTCGTCTCAGCGGTCGGTCAGCTCAACCGCCCGAAGTTCCCGGACATACCGGGGCGCGATCGCTTCCGCGGCGAAGCCTTCCACTCGGCCGAGT
The DNA here is from genome assembly GCA_965223705.1 of Myxococcota bacterium. GTDB lineage: Bacteria > Myxococcota_A > UBA9160 > UBA9160 > UBA6930 > UBA6930. The sequence goes on from OZ245015.1 coordinate 3,988,334, forward strand.
GGCGCCACGACGTCGACTTGCGAGGCAAGCGCGTCGCCGTGATCGGGACCGGCGCGAGTGCGTTTCAGTTCGTCCCGGAGATCGTCGACGATGCCTCGCACATCACAATCTTTCAGCGAAGCGCTCCCTGGATGTTTCCCACGGACAACTACCACGACCACGTCGGCGAGGGCGAGCGCTGGCTGATGCGCAAGGTGCCGTTCTACGCAGCGTGGTACCGCTTCTGGTTGTTCTGGACCTTGTCCGACGGGCTGCTGCCGGTGCTCACGGTCGACCCCGACTGGCCGCACCTCGACCGATCCGCCTGCGCAGAGAATGATGAGCTGCGCAACCTGTTGATCGATTACCTGAAGACGCAGATCGAAGACGATCCCGAGCTTCTCGAGAAATCGATCCCGAGCTATCCGATCGGCGGAAAGCGCATGTTGCGCGACAACGGCAGTTGGCTGAGAGCACTGCAGCGGGACAACGTCGACCTCGTCGCGAACCCCGTCGTCGAGATCACGGAAGACGGCCCGGCCACGAAAGACGGCGCCTCCCCCGCCGACGTCATCATCTACGGAACCGGGTTCAGAGCGAATGATTTCATGTGGCCCATGGAAGTCGTCGGCGAATCGGGCGTACCGCTCAACGAGCAATGGAAAGACGATCCCCGGGCCTACATCGGCATCACCGTGCCCGACTTCCCGAACTTGTTCTGCCTGTACGGACCGAACACGAACCTCGTCCACGGCGGCAGCATCATCTTCCACTCAGAATGCCAAGTGCGCTACGTGATGGGTTGTATCGGACTACTGCTCGAAGGCCAGCACGATTCTCTCACGCCGAAGCGCGACGTCTACGAAGCGTTCAACCGCGACGTCGATGAAGCGAACGCTCAGCGCACCTGGGGCATGCCCGGAATTCAGAGCTGGTACCGCAACAGCAAGGGCCGCGTGACCCAGAACTGGCCGTGGCGCCTCGTCGACTTCTGGTCGAGAACACGAGCGCCGAACCCCGATGATTTTGATTTCGCGTAGCGCAGGAGCCGGTGATGCATCCCGCCAATGCGACCGCTCCGCTCGCGTCTTAAGAGCCCCTCGAGGGCTGAGGGTGACCGGAGCGTCTCCGGCCACCCTCAACAGCTAGTCCTCTCGGATGTAGTAGTTCCTCGGTGTGCCGTCAAAGCGACCTGTTTTCAGGCAACAGCGCTTGAAAGCGTCGTCCCGAGCCGCAGGGGCACAAGTCTTTTCGCCCGAGCTTTTCGTAAAGCTCCTTGTTCCCGTGGACTACTCGGTGGCCTCGTTTGACACGAGTCTCGCTGGGGTAGCCTTTTTCGGCGCTTACTCGTGGTCTCGAAAGCGCGGGAGGTCTTCGTCGGTTGTGCGTGCCATGGGGCACCTCCCTTCTCGGGTTGCACCGGATTGGGTGCGGGCCCTCGTGAGTACCCCAGAACGGACGGGGTCGCTACGTAACCGGCGGTAAACGCCTTCGCCCGGTCGTAGTTCGCGTTAATCTCGTAAGTCTCACGCCATTAATCGTTCAGCGGACGCGTGCCCGTCGGTAGCGCCGAGAACAATCGACAACGCCACTCAAAGGAGTCACCGTGAAGGCTTCAGCTAATTTCGTACGTATCAGCGTTCTGCTGCTGGGCTTGGCAGCCGTGTCTCCGACTGACGCGGCAACGGATGTGACGCCCGAGTACGGCGACCTCTCGCTTCCGTCGCACTGGAAGGCGGACGAGCCGGTGGGGGACACCGGAGCCTCGGTCACGAAAGACCAGCTCGATGGCGCCGCCTCGGATCCGTCGGCGTGGCTTCACTACTACGGGGACTATCGAGGCTATCGGCACAGCCCGGTGAAGGGTCTCACGCCGGAGACTGCCCGTCGCCTTCGCCCGCGCTGGGTTCTACCGACCGGGGCCACGGGTCATCTGGCGGTTTCACCCATCTACTTCGATGGAATTCTCTACGCGACGACACCGAGAAACCGCCTCTACGCAATCGACGCACGCAGCGGCGAAGTTCTCTGGAGGTACGATCATCCGCAGCCGCCCGACCTTCGGATCTGCTGCGGTGTTCCGAACCGCGGCGTCGCGATCGCGGGACAGCTCCTCTTCATGGCGACGCTCGATGCCAAGCTTCTGGCCTTCAATCGACGGACCGGGGAGATCGCGTGGCGGGTGACGATCGAGGACTACAAGCTCGGGCTTTCGGCCACGGCGGCACCGCTGGTCGTCGACGACCTGGTGTATATCGGCATCGCGGGCGGGGAGTACGGGGTTCGCGGCTTCTTCGACGCCTACCGCGCGGACTCCGGTGAGCGCGTCTGGCGCCACTACACCGTTCCCGCCGCGGGAGAGCCGGGGGCGGAGACCTGGGGAAATGAATCTTATGAATCCGGCGGCGCCGCTGCTTGGACCACCGGGACTTACGACCCGAGTACCGACACGCTGTTCTGGACGACGGGAAACCCTTCGCCGGACTGGAACGGCGACGTGAGGCCCGGTGACAACCTCTATGCGGATTCGGTTCTAGCCGTCGATCCGCGCACGGGGCAACGCAAATGGCACTTCCAGTTCACGCCGCACAACGTGTGGGACTACGACGGGAACACGCAGCTGTTCTTGATCGATGTCGAATTCGAAGGGCGCGAGGTGAAAGCTCTCGCTCAGCCCAATCGCAACGGATTCTTCTACCTCCTCGATCGAACGAACGGAGCGTTTCTGCGCGCGACCCCTTACGTCGAGCAGCTCAACTGGGCGAAGAGGCTCGACGAAAACGGCCGACCTGAGGTCGATCCGGCGAAAGTCCCCGTCGAGAACCCCACCGAGCGGATCTGCCCCGGCGCGCAAGGTGGCCTCAACGGAGGCTGGACCGCCGCGTACAACCCGGCGACAGGCCTCGCTTACGTCCCGACCATCGAAGCCTGCCAAACCATGAACAAGGGCATCGCCGTGAGGATCGAAGGCAACCCCTATATGGGCGGCGGCTTCAATCCGATCGACGGCAATGCGGGACAATCCTACGGGCGCCTGGTCGCCTACGACCCAGCGTCGGGAACCGTGCGCTGGGCCTACCGCGACCCGAACCCTCTCATGGGCGGCACGCTCAGCACAGCGGGCGGTCTCGTGGTCACCGGCAATCAGGAAGGGTTCGCCCTCGGCATCGACGCGAAGACCGGCAAAGAGGTCTGGCGCCATCGCCTCGGTTCTCCGGTACGCAGCCAGCCTGTCGCTTTTGAACTCGATGGCGTGCCGCACCTCGCGATCGGAGCGGGCCAGGAGCCCCTCTACACCGCGGTTGCCGGAGGGCCTACCCGAGTACCCGAAGGCGGTGCCCTCTACCTGTTTCGGGTGGAGTAGCGGGGCATCGACCGAGGGCTAGGCTCTTCGATCCCTTCGCACCAAAGAGAGTTCTCGAATGAAACGTCGACTCGCGTCCACTGGTCTGCTCCTCCTCTCGCTCGGCCTGGCGCCGAGCGCGGGCTTCGCCCAACCGCCGCAAGGTGTCGATCCCGAGTTGCTGAAGCGACTTCAGGATCCCGAGGCGATGCAGCGCATGGCAGCGGAAGCCGAAGCGGCGCAGAAGTGCCTCGAAGGCATCGAACGGAAGAAGCTCGAAGCCCTGCGCACGCGGGGCGAAGCGGCTTCTGCGGAAGTCGAGCGACTGTGCGCCGAGGGAAAGAAGCAGGAGGCGCTCGCCCGCGCGCTCGCCTTGAGCCGGGAGATGCGCGGCGACCCCACGGTCAAGAAGCTGCGCGAGTGCACGAAAGGCATGTCGGCGATGATGCAGCGCATGCCTTTGAGCCAGCTACCGGGAGTCCAGGATCGGCCCGATCCCACCGACGACGACATCTGCAGCTGAGGTTCAAAGGCGGGCGAAGATGGACGCCGAACAGCTCGACGAATTGAATCGTCGGATCGACGCTTCGTTCGCCCTTCAAGTCGCCTCACCGCCCCTGACCCTCCGAGCCGGCAACGCGATCGACAGCTACGAGATCGCGCCCGAATTCGATCCAGAACTCGACCGAGCGGATGGGGCCTACTTCGAATCGCATCACTTCGGCATCCATCATCTCGACCCGGTTTCGTGGCTCTTCTACTTGCCTCTTCTCCTCAAGTACAGCCTTCTGCAGATGGAGGCAGGGGTGTCGTCGGCCGTGGACACGTTCCTGTTCTCCCTCCGTCCTCCCGACCGCGACCCTCCGAGGTTTGGAGAACTCTCGGCGGAGCAAAAAGCTGTAGTTGTCGCCGTGCTGGAAGCGATCGGGTACTCCTCGGAGTCTCGCTATCAAGACGAAGCGCTGACCGCCCTTCAGGAATACTGGTATCTCTAGGCGTCCGCGCCCCACGCGATTCCATTGCGCAAGAGCTGTAGAAAAGCGTCGCTCTCCCAGCCGCCTCGAAAGGTCAACGGGGTGCGGCCTTCGGGGTCGATGCTCGCGTCGACAAAGGGCTGCACGTTGCACGCCGGGGCGTGGCAGTGTCCGAGGGCGATGTACGTGACCGCTCCGCGGCCGGCCCTTCGCGTAAATGCCAGCACCCTTGTTTTTCCGTCCGCTTCAAGGGCCGTGTCCGTGTCGTATGCGAAGCCAAAGCCTCGGGGCGAAGGATCTTCCGGAAGTTCGCAGGTCAGCAGGATCTCCGTCGCATCCCGATCGAGGAGCTCGATGAGATAGAGCTCGTCCGCGACCTCGAACGAGTCCGGCAACCCGCGGAGAAGCGGCGAATCGATCTGCGAAACGTCGACCCGGAATTTCCGCAGCGGCGGATGATTCAGGAAGAAGCCGCCGAGCAGGCGGTGATGATCGAGCTTGACCATCTGCCGGCGTCGGGGGTCGCCGCCGATCTTCGCCGCCTTGCCACCGCTCGTCCCGTGAAGAGCCAAGTAGCGTCCCCCGGCTTCGAGCCAGCGCTCAAGCGACTCGCACTGGTCGGGGTCAGGGTAAGGCCCCGCCACGTAGCTGATGAGCAGCTGTGTTCCGGGTAGCCACTTGTCGATGTCGGTAAAGTCATTGGCCGTCGTCGCGGCAACCCGCGGGTTCTCGCCGAGGAGTTCCAGCAGCTGGCGGCGGGCGAAATCCATATCGTGGCCCGCGGAGGATCCGGGCGGGAAGCCTCCACAGATGAAATGCGCTCGGATCGGGCTGTCGCTCATGGTGTCCGCCTATTTCGTGCAGCGACGGCTTAGCGCGGTGGGCCGGCATCGATCAGCGCGCGCACTTCCCCGAAGCTCTCGGGGCGTCCATCGATCCATTCGAGCCACCAGGTCGCACCGATTTCTCGATAGGACTCGACCAGCTGCGCCGGGCTTCCGGAGCTGCTCCGCGCGCGGCCCGTCGCGACGAGGTCGAAACCGTCGAGGCCGCCGCGAAGATCTGAGATGGTTTCCCCGACGGCTCTGAGATCCTCGGGCGAGAGCCACCACTGGCTCCAGTCGATTTCGGCCATCGTGAAGCCGCCGGGCGGGGGGGCGTCCGGGAAACGGATCGGAAAGACGCCTTCGCAGCGCGCGGCACGCTTCACGCCGGGCAGCGCCGGCCACACGGCGGCCGCCCAGATCGGCGGACGCGGACGCTGTCGAGGAGGCGGCGCGAGCAGCGCGTTCTCTACACGGTAGTGCGACCCCTGGTGCGAGTAGGGCTTCCCGGCTTCGAGCAGCGCTCCGAGGATTTCAAGACCTTCGTTCAGCTTTTCGGCGCGGGTCTTCGCGCTTCCGTCCTCGCCAAACGCCTCGAACTCGAGTTCCGGCGGCTCGCCGAGTCCAACGCCGAAAATGACTCGGCCGTCACTCAAGTGATCAAGAGTCGAAACTTCCTTGGCCACTTTCCAAGGTCGGCGCCGGGCGAGGGGCGTAATCATCGGGCCGATCGAGAGCCGCTCGGTCGTTGCGGCGATGGCCGACAAAACAACGGTCGCATCGCAAATCGGAAGGTTCCCATCCGGTTCGAGGACGAGGTGGTCCCAGACGAAATAGCCGTCCCAGCCGGCGGCCTCAGCAGCACCCGCGAGCTCGATTTGTTTCGCGGGGTCGGCGAAGTCGTGGAACGTCGGGATGTAGATGCCGTACTTCATCGCACCAGGGTAACGTCTATCCGTGTCGGGCACCCCGTGCGGGTGCGTTCGATTCTCAGGCAACCGGCCGACCGGGGAGTGACGCGGTGAACACGAATCGAATGATCGCCTTCGGCTTGACCGGTGGCATGCTCATCGCGACAACGCTCCTTGTTGTCGACCGCGGTGGTCTCCTAGCCTGGGTCGGGATTGTCCTCGGCTCTCTACTCTTTCTGAAGTTCCTGCGGCGTCCGTCGCCACGAGACGCCGCGCTCGCCGCAGCCCTGCTCGGCATCTGGGCCGCCGCCTGGGGCGCCACTTGGATGTACGTCGTGTCGACGTGGGAATCGGGAGAAGTCGTCCAGATCGACGTCGCCGACGAGCACACCGCTCGGGTGTGGGTGCTCGACACGGACGACGGGCCCGTCATGTACTACGACGCTCCTCCCGATGTCGCGAGCTCCCTCCTCGCGGGCGCGTCCTTGTCGGTGACGCGCGATGGCCGCGTCGAGGACGCGTGCGCGTCCGCTTCTCGTGTGGAGGAGCTTCCTGAGGAGCGAATCCAGGGATTGCTCGAGGCGATGGAAGAAAAATACGGAAGCCGCAACAGGGCGACGGACGTCTTCTATGCCCTGATCGGGGTCAAGCGAAACCGAGTCGGTCTCGTGGTCACCGTGGTTCCCTGCGAATGACGCCCGAATGGGAGACCGCAGCCAAGACCGGCGACTCCGGCGCGATTCGCACTTTATTGGAGAAAGGCGCCGATCCGAACGTCCGCAATTCGGACAACCAGACCGCGCTGATGCTAGTGGCACACGCAGGCCACTTTGAACCGACCTCGCTGCTCCTGAGAGCCGGCGCCGACTTGGATGCAACCGCGAAGTTCGGGCTCAGCGCGACGATGCTGGCGGTGGTCGCCGGTCACGAAGACATCGCGCTGCTGTTGGCGAGAGCGGGAGCAGATCTCAGCGTGCAAGGGACGGGCGCTCCGGGATTCGCCGGAAAAACCGCCTCGGATCTGGCGCGCGAGAAAGGCTTCGCGAGGCTCGCTGATGAGCTCGACCCGACCCGGCCGTAAGGAGTGTCAGTACGCCCGGTCGAGCGTCTCGCAGCGGCTCGAGTCGATCGCGCTGCGAATCGATAAGTAGGGCCAGCCGTAGATCGGAATGAATCCCAGCCAGAACTTGTTCGGCGGCGCGTTCTCGATTGAGCCCCAACCTTTCAGGTACCACTCGCCGAGGCCCGCATGAACCACCGAGAAAACCGCAGCCAGCTGAGAGCTGCGCCCCCCGGCACAGACTCGGGCGTCGGCTGGATCCGCGATCGCCGAAAGCGCAAGTAAGGCGGCGGCTGCAATCGAAATGCCTCGCATCATTCGTCTCCCTTTCGCACGGGCATCCGTCCGTTGACCGGCGCGTAGGAGATGAGCCTAACCATCCTGTGCCGGCCCGTCACAGATCGAGATCACAAAAGCGCTTTTGCAAGTTCGCTAGCCTTCTCGCGTGAGCCTGCAAGATCTCGGAGCGATTGGAGAAGTCGTCGGAGCCATCGCGGTCGTCGTGTCGTTGATCTACGTCGCGCACCAGATTCGACAAAGCTCCGAACATCTAGAAGTGAATTCCCAGCACGTTCGCGCCTCCATGTACCACGCGACGAACGACAACTTTATGCGTTGGTTCGGTCTCCTCGCACAGGATAAGGGGCTCGCGTCGCTCTGGATTCGAGGTCTGCAGGGCGAAGGGCTATCCCCCGAAGAAACCGTACGTTTCAACGCGACCGCGTCCATGTTCTTCATGTCTCTCGAGAGCAACTTCGAGCAAGCGAGGCTGGGTACGATCGAACGCGAGACCCTGGAGCTCACGCGCCCGTTCATCGCAAGAATTTTATCCTGCCCGGCGGGCCAGGAGTGGTGGTCTCGCCAGGCCGTCATCACCTTGACGTCCGAGTTTCGCGCCACCATTGACCAGCTGGTCGCAGACGGTTGAAAAACCCATGGCGTCGGAATCCGACTCGCTCCTCGAGGTTTGGTTCGGGGACGATCTCGACATTCGGGAAACGGTGGTCGCGCGCGTGCGCACGTGGTTCGAAGGAGGCGCGGCGTTTGACGAAGCGCTGAAACGCCGGTTCGGCTCGCTCCCCGACCGCGCGCTACGCGGAGAATTCGCCGCATGGCGCGAGACGCCGCGTCAAACGGTCGCGTTGGTGCTCGCGCTCGACCAGCTTCCCCGGAACCTGTTCCGCGACACCGGCCGAGCGTTCGCTTATGACACCGCGGCCGTCGATACGACCCGCTGGGCGATCTCGCACGAGATGGACGAGCAGGTTCACCCGGTGGAAGCCGCTTTTTTCTACTTTCCGTTGGAGCACGCTGAGGATATCGATCTGCAGACCCAGTGCGTCTCCCTATTCCGGAGGCTCACCGACCGCGCGCCGAGTTCCCTGCGTGACGTATTTGAATCTTTTGAGTCGTTCGCGGAACGGCACCGCGGTGTGATCGAACGGTTCGGCCGGTTTCCTCACCGTAACGAGCTCCTCGGCCGCGTCTCGACGCCCGAGGAGTCTCGCTATCTGCGCGAGGGCGGCGAAACGTTCGGGGGAAGCGAGGCCGAGAAATGAGTTTCGCGCGGCCTGCTAGAGCGCGGCGAGGATGTCGGCCTCGCTCACCTTACCGGCGCCGCGTGTGAGCTCTGTTCCCTCGGCGCTATAGAGAACCCAAGCCGGCTGCTTGTTCACCGCGAACGCCTGCCAGCCACCGCGGGATTCGTCGTAGAAGTTCCTGAAGGTGAGCTTGTGGTCGTCGACAAACTCGAGGCCCTCCGGAAGCGAGGCGCCCCCGCCGAAGCCGACGATGTCGAACTGGTTCTGCTTCTTGGCCATCGCTTCCATGCCGGGAGCCTCCCGGGCACAGGAGCCTCACCACGGCGCCCAGAACCACACGAGTAGCGGCTTGCCGTTCGGCAAAGCCGCAGCCGAAACGCTCCCGCCTCCCAGTTGCTCGAGTTCGATATCGGGCAGTCCGGGAGCCTGAGACACCTCCGAAGCCGCCTGCTCGCCCGCTTCGTCAGCCGCGGCGCAACCGAACCCGACACCCGATGTCGCGATCAGGCACGCTGCGGCGTAAGCCCATAGAATTCTTCGCGTCGTCATTTTGAAGATCGTAGGCATCCCGCGCCGTAGGGCAAGGCACAAGCAGCGGGCGCGCTGTCGATCGGCAATGTGCGCAGCCGACGTGTAGAACCGTCCCTTTTCGCTCTCGTGAGCTGGATCACGGTCCGAAAGAATCCTCAACCCGAGAGGAGCGCCCCTTGGAAGAAGTCGAACTACCGCCGCGCCTTCTCCTCGTCGCCTACGCCGATGCGATTGCCGCAGCGCTCGGCGACTCCCTCGCGAGGGAAGGTGTCGAGGTCGTTTCATCGCGCTCGGTTTCGGAAGCCGCCGAAGCGCTCCACGACGGCATGTTCGATGCCACGGTCCTCGCGACGCCCGTTCCGGACGCAGATCTCCTCGCGGCCTGCGCCGCACTCCGTGATCTCGCAACGGCCCCCCCTCTCCTGCTCATCGACGACGCCGATCATTCAGCTGCCCTTCGCGCACTTCCCGCCGAAATGCGCCCGCATCGTGTTCTGGTCCGCCCCGTCGAAGCGTCGAAGCTTGTCGCCTCGCTCGGTGAGCTCGCTTCGTCCCCGGACGAGCTCGAACTCGAGCCGCTGCCCACAGGCGAGGTGCTGACGAAACTTCTCGGTGAGCTCTCCTCGGGCAAACAGACAGGCGTTCTCCAAATTCGCGGCACGGCGGACGACGTCGTCACGCGAATCTACTTCCAGCGCGGTCGCCCGGTGAACGCCGAGGGGGGTTCGCTGCGTGAAACCCTCGGCAGAATGCTACTGCGGAAGGGCGAGCTCACAGAAGACGACTACGAACGCGTCATCGATCGGATGACCGACAGCGTGATCCACAACGAGCACCAGAGAATGGGAGAGGTCTTGGTCGAACTGGGAATCCTCTCCTCCGACGATGTCTACCGCGCGCTCGCGGAACAGGTCGAAGAGAAGATCGAGGGTTGCTACCGGCGGGGCGATTTCGCGCACGATTTCGAGTGCACGGACGGCCTGCCCGACGGCAGTCAGCCCTTCGACGTCGCCCCTCTCGAATCCATGGTGCAGCGCGGACTGGCGTTTCACGTGGACGAAGAAGCGGTCGCGGAGGTTTTGCGGGCGAGCCCGGCGCTCCCTGTTCATCTCGAGCACCCGATCGGCGAGCTGCAGAAGCGCTATCGGTGGTCGGCCGAGAATCGCGCGGTCGTCGAACGTGTCGACGGAGAGCGGACGCTCCCTGATTTATTGCAAGGGCCACGTGCGGCCTACGTTCTTGCCGCGCTGCTTTGGCTCGGAGATGCGAGTTGCGCCGAGGCGACGTTCCCGGCCCTGCTCCCCAAAAAGACGCCGGCGCGCCAACCGCTGGCCAAGATTCGACTCAAGCAGGTCACGCATAAGTCGCTGGAAACCCGGCGGGACCCGAAACGCCTTCAGGCCGAGGGACTGTTTCAGAAAGCGCGCCGATTGCTGGCGGCTGGTGAGCTCTCCGAAGCCGCGGCGACCGCGCGAGAAGCCGTCGCGCTCCAGCCCTCGGAGCCCGAATACTGCATGCTCGAAGCTTGGGTGCTGTACCGGCAGGGCGGCGACGACCTGCGCCTTCGGCGGGCAAAAGCGGTGGCGGCGGCTCGCAAGGCATCGATCGCCGAGCCGCGGGCGAGTTGGCCTCACGAAGTTCTCGGGCAGCTCGCGCTGGACGCCAATGATGCAGAGCTGGCGGTGCGCGAGTTCGAAGCGGCGCTCGCCTGTGACTCTGGATGTACCGGTGCCCTTGAGGGCCTGAAGAGAGCGAAAACTCTCGCCGAGAGATGGTTGCGCTGAGCTCAGCGCATGCGCGCGATTACCTCAGTCGCGAACTCATCACACATGGCGTATTGCCGGTGGGCCGGGGCGATGAAGTTGATGCCCGATAGCCCTTCTTCTTCGAGGCTTCGAAGACGCTCGACAATCTCGTCGGGTTGGCCGGCGATACAGAACGTGCGAATGACGTCAGGCGTGACAAAACGCGCTTCCTCGGGATCGAGGTGACCGTAGTGACTTTCGTGAGCTTCGGTGAAGGACCGGTCCGCGTCGCGCTTCGTTCGAAACGCGACGTAGTCGTCCCAAATCGCTTGCGCATACGTCGGCGGTTCGACGCCCGTCTCGCGGAAACGGTCATATAGGAAGTGGAGGTTTACCATGATGGAGGACCCCACCTCGTCGAGAACGCGCTCCGATGTGAGCTCCTCGCCCGGTTTGAGCAGGAGCAGGTTCACCAACCCAAAGACCTCGAACCCCGCGAGCGTGCGCTGCGATTCTTCCGCGCCAGCTCGTACGTTCGCTAGCGCTTCGGTAATTGACCCGCCGCGGGGGATGCCTGTAATCAGCGCGTCTCCGTACTGGCCGGCCAGCTCCTGAGCGCGTCGCCCGAAGCCACCGACGTGGATCGGAATCGAGTCCTCGAGATGAATGTGACCGAGTTCCAGGCTCTGGAAGGCGATGCGTTCGTGAATCCCATTCGCCTCGTAGTCGACGCTCTCGCCCCGCAACAACCCGCGAATGACGCGCAGATGCGATTCGAAATCCGCAACGCGCATCGGGCGCTGGCCCATGGCGCGCATCGCGGTATTACCGGTGCCGAGGCCCAAGAACGTTCGCCCGGGCGCGATGGCGTTGATGGTAGCGATGCCGTTCGCGGTGACCGGCGCCATGCGTAGCGCTGGAATCGCGACTCCCGGGCCGACAGAGATTCGCTCGGTTCGATCGGCCACGAGTGCGAGCACCGCCCACAGATTCGAGCGGATCATCGGGCTGTCCCACACCCAACAAAAGTCATAGCCCGCTCGCTCAGCGCGAACGGCGAGATCCACCTCGCGAATTTGGCTGACCGTGATACCGAATTTCATGGTTGCGCTACCGACCCCGTCCGAGCGTTTTGGCAAGCCTGCGATATTCGTCGGCCCAAACCGAGGTCGGGCGCCACGCGAGCCCCAGAGTCCGGTGGGGCACCGGCCGAACGAACGGCACGATCATAACGCCCCGGGTCCGCCCCTCCCTCGCAAGCGATATCTCGGGAAGCAGCGTGATACCGACGCCGCTCGCGACCATCTGCACCAACGTCGGGAGGCTCGTCGCCCGAAACGCTTCTCGCTCGCCGCTTTCTCGCGCCCAGCGACACACGGAGAGCACTTGGTCTCGAAGACAGTGACCGTCCGACAGAAGCAGAAGATCTTCCTGTTCGAGATCGCTCTCACGCAGCCACTTCCGCGATGACAACGGGTGCGTCTCGGGCAAGACGACCGAGAATGCGTCGCTCGTCACGGGCTCGGTTTCGAGACCCTGAAGACCCGCTTCAAGGGCCAGGAGCAGCACGTCGAGTCTCCCTGCTTGAATCTCTGCTACGAGAGACTCGGTCTGTGCTTCGACGATTTCGATCGAGATGTCGGAGTACGCGGACCGGATCTTCGGGATCGCTGTTGGCAGCAGGTACGGAGCGACGGTCGGAATGACGCCCAGCCGCAGTCGACCCGAAAAGGGTTTCCCCCAGCCACGTGCGGCTTCCTCCAGAGCCCGCGCGTCCGCGAGGAGAGCCCGCGCGCGGGACACGAGGGCTTGCCCAGCGGCAGTGAGCGCGACGGGCTTGCTGCGCTCAAACAGCACTGTGCCAAGAGCGCTCTCGAGCTGGCGCACCTGAAGACTCAACCCGGGCTGGGTGACCGCACACGCGGCGGCGGCCGCGCGGAAGCTTCCGTGATCGGCAACCGCGACCACGTATTCGAGTTGGCGCAAGGTGGGTGCGATCAATATAACTAATCATTATATAAAACTTATGATCAATCAATTGGACTAATATTACCAGATTGCCGATTCTTTCTTCATAGGGTCGATAACCGAGTCGATTGAGAAGAAAGGAAGCCATGTCGGATCGCAACACGAAAGAGATCACGGATACCCTGAGCCACCTCTTGGCGGACAGCTACACCCTGTACTTGAAGACGCACAACTATCATTGGAACGTCACCGGGCCGATGTTCACCACATTGCACACGCTCTTCGAGACGGAGTACACCGAGCTCGCTTTGGCCGTCGACGAGATCGCGGAGCGGATCCGCGCCGTCGGAGCGCCGGCGCCGGGGACCTACCGGGAATTCGCAGAGCTGTCCTCCATCGCCGAGGACACTGAGACTCCGGACGCGAAAACCATGATCCGGAATCTCGTGGCGGATCAAGAAACCGTTGCGAGCGCCGCGAGACGCGTCATTGAAGCTGCTGAGGCAGCGGGGGACCAGGCGAGTGCCGACCTCGGTGTGCGCCGAATCGAGGTCCACGAAAAAAACGCCTGGATGCTGCGAAGCCACCTCGAATAAACGAGGACGAAGCGAATTACGGTAGGCTCCCGCGCCGACCAGCGGCTAGCGAGCAGTCGCTGATGCATCGCGTGCGATACTTCCCACATGGAATGGGTATCGCGCGCGATCGACTGGGCGAACCAGAATGAAGGGCTCCTCCAAGCCTTGGCGATGCTGGGCGGGATCGCGGCCTTGCTCATTTCCCTGAAGCATCAGCGCGATGAAGCTGCCGCACGCGCTCAGGCGGAGCAAGTAGTGCCTTCGCAGTTGATCGTGCGACCGCGACCCGAGGATGTCGACACGCTGACCGCGATCGCCAGCGGTTTCGGTGGTGTTGAGACCCGGGCTGACGACGACATAGTCGCGGTCTTTGCGGACGCGGACGAAGCCGCGCGCGCCGCGCTCCGGATTCAATCTCGATTCGGTGGAACAGGGCGCGAGATTTTGCTCCTCGAGCGATCGGCACCGATCCCCTTGACGCGAGATGATTGCCAGGGCGCCGTACGAGCGACCGCCGGGATCCGGAGGGCTTTGCGCGATGCCAAGGATCTTCGCGTCCGCGAACAAGGTCCCGCTGCCTTTCCGTTTGTCGTCCGAGCCGCGACGCCGGTGGACGCGCTTCGACCCTGGCTCCTGCCGACCATGGGACTTGCCCTACTCATCGCAGGTTTGGTGTGGCTCGGCTCGGCCCACCCTCGACGGTTCGAAGGATTCTCTGGCCCCGCAATCGCCGTCCTTCCTTTCCATAATCTGAGTGGCGACCCCGAGCAGGACTTGTTGGCGCGTGGCTTGGTGGAGGACCTCACCACGCGCCTCGCGCGGTGGCGGCACTTCCCGGTCATCGGACGAAACTCGATCGTCGAGTTCGCAACACAGGAGCCGGAGCGTCACGCCGGCGCTGTTCGGGAGCAACTGGGCGCGGACTATTTTGTGGAGGGCAGTATTCGGCGCGCTGCAGACGTGGTTCGAATCACCGCAAAGCTTGTCGAGGTACGTTCGAGGAGTCACGTCTGGGCTGAAACCTACGATCGGCCGTACGGCGCGCTCCTCGCGATCCAAGACGAAATCAGCCAAGCGATCGCCGCGACACTGATTTCGAACCTGGGGGAGCTCGAGGGCCGCCGAGCGTCGCTGCAAAACCCGGAAGACCTGGACGCCTGGAGCAATACCCAACGGGGGTGGTGGCACTTCTACCGTGAGACGCCAGAAGACAACGCGCTCGCTCGAGAGTTTTTCGAGCGGGCGATCGAGCAGGATCCGTCATGGGGTCAACCTCACGCCGGCGTGTCCCTGACTCACTATAAAGATCGCGCCCATCTCTGGAGCGACGCTCCGGGTCAGTCTCTCGACCGACTTGTCGCGTTCGCCCGACGCGCGGTCGAGATCGATGGGAACGACGCGTCCGCCCACCACGCGTTAGGTCACGCCTACGCGATGTCGGGCCTGACGGGACGCATGATCGGGGCCTTCGCGCGCAGCGTAGAGATCAACCCGAGCGATCCCATGGCGAACAATTGCCTAGGAGCACATCTCGGACACGTCGGAGAGACCGATCGAGCGATTGGGCACCTGCGACGAGCATTGGACCTGAGTCCCCAGGATCCGCGCGCTCCGCTGTTCCTGACCAATCTTGCGTCCGCCTATTTTTCGGCCGGTGAGTACGAGGGTGCTTTGAAATGGGCCGAAAAGAGCATCGCGCGACAGCCGGGTACGAATGCCTACCAGATCCTTGTCGCGAGCTTGGCGTACTTGAACCGCCTCGAAGATGCCGAGACGGCGCTGGTAGAACTCACGCGCCTCTATCCCAACTTGTCCCCTGCAGCCATTCGCCAGTATTACGCCGCGGCTAGGCCCGAACATGCTACGCGAGTCATCGAGGGCTTGAAACTCGCCGGCTGGATCCCCCCCAAAGATTCAGGCGGCGTGTATCCTCAAATGTAAGATCGTCACACACGAACCAACGGGAGGCCCCATGAAACTCGCGACCGTCGTAGCGATAGTGTTTGCAGCGATCTCCTCACAAGCCAGCGATGTCGACGATGTGAATACCGCCGCGGACCGCCTCCGCGCTGCGTTCAATGAAAACAGCGCAGAGGCAGCGGTGCTCTTCGCGTCTGAGAATTTCCTCGGCTTCTTCGACCCCGTCCCCGTGTTGAACTCCGGCGAAGCCGGGTTCAAGCAGTTCCTCGGCGGGCAGTTCGAATTCACAGAAAAGGTCCAAATGATTCCCACCGGACCACGAACAACCCGCGTCACGGGCTCGACCGCGGTCATCGCCCAAGGTGAGCTGTTTTTCTGGAAGCCGATCGACGGCGGAGCGGAGTCGATGTTTACCAACTCACTTCAGACATGGACCAAGACTCCCGAAGGTTGGTTGCTCACCGGTTGGATGACGACCAGGCTGCCCCACGGCTCGGCTCCCTGACCGTCGAGCCATGAAAACGCTTCCGCCTGACGCCGTTCCCTACAAGCGAACCACCGAATTTACGGAAGCCACGGTTCCAGCGGGCCTCCGACAAGGTCATCAAACGCGAGCTTCGGTGTGGGGCCGCATCCAGGTGATCTCGGGGTCTCTGCTCTACCGTATTCTCGAGGAGCCCACGGGCGAGTACGTTCTCGACTCATCGAAGAGTGGCGTGATCGAACCGGAGGTCACACACGAGATCGAGTTGCGGGGTCCAGTGCGCTTCTACATCGAGTTTCTGCGAAGCCCGTAGGCAATGCGACAACTCGATGCGGATCTATGGGTAGGGGAGTCACCGCTTCGATTCGCGGGGCTTTCAATCGGGGCGCGGATGACGGTGGTGCGACTTCCCGACGACGAGCTGTGGGTGCACTCGCCGATTCCCTTGACGGACGCACTCTTCGGCGAGGTGGCGTCGTTGGGGCGCGTCTCGCACCTGGTGGCGCCGAACCGCTTTCACCATTTGTCCGTGTCCTCCTGGCGTGATGCGTTCCCCGAAGCGGTTGTACACGTGGCGCCCGATCTACTGGATAAACGCCCGGATCTCGCAGCTGCCAAGGTGCTCGACGAAGCCAGCCGCGCGTCTTGGTCGGGCGGACTCGAACAAGTCGTCGTGCAAGGGATGCCCCTCATCAACGAAGTCGTGTTCTTCCACGCATCGTCCACCACGCTCATCGCAACGGATCTCGCTTTCAATATTGGATCGACCAGCCCTCCCCTCACGCGCGCGGTGTTTCGCTTCATCGGCTCCTACGGTCGTTTGTCGCCTTCGTTCGTCGAACGGGTGCTGGTTCGAGATCGAGCTGCGTTCCGAAAGTCGCTCGAACAGATACTCTCGTGGCCCTTCGAGCGCGTCATCGTCGCCCACGGCGGGGTATCCGAAACGGGAGGACGCAGCGAGCTCGAACGCGGCTACGCATGGGTGCTCGAGAAATAATGCCCAGGGTCCTCGTCTTTCAGCACGTCGCTTACGAGCCTCTGTGTACCTTGAATCCACTGTTGAAGAGTTACGGGCTCCGCATCAAATACGTCAACTTCAGTCGCGACCGAGACGCGCGGCCGGCGGTAGAGAACTACGACGGGCTGGTCGTCCTCGGTGGGCCGATGAGCGTGGACGACACCGACGCATTTCCCCACCTCCGCTTCGAACTCGAGCAGATCGAAGAAGCGATGCGACGCGAGCTGCCCGTTCTCGGCGTATGCCTGGGTTCCCAATTGATCGCTAAATCACTCGGCGCACGCGTGATGGCGAACGCGATCAAGGAGATCGGTTGGTATGACCTGGTACCGACCGAAGCGGGGAAGACCGACCCTATGTTTCAACATTTCTCGGAAACGGAAAAAGTGTTCCAGTGGCACGGCGACACGTTCCAGTTACCCGCGGGTTGCGTTCACCTCGCCCAAGGATCGACGTGTGCGAATCAGGCGTTTCGCTACGCCGAGAACGTGTACGGTCTGCAGTTTCACATGGAGGTCGACGAGCCCATGATCGGACGGTGGCTCGACAACCCGGCCCTTGCCGGAGAAATCGCCGGCGAGGGGGGGCGCATCGACCCCGCCGAGATCCGGCGACAAACGCCGCGACACATCGGGCGCTTGCGGCAACTGAGTGACGCGGCGTTCAGCGAGTTCGCCGAGATGTTTGGCCCGGTGCGGCGACGCGCTCCGCACCCTCACGGCTAGCTCGCGCGCTCGCCACGATCACTGGTAGGCTTCGGCGCGATGTCTCTCCTCGGTTGGTCGTGGTTGTTCCTCACCTTTTATGTCGGCGCGATGCTCGGCTTCGGGTGGTACGCGAGTCAGCGGGTCCGCGATGCCGACGATTTCGCTACGGCGCGCGGCGCCTACGGACCCGGTTTTCTCGCGCTGGCGTTCGCGGCGAGTACCGCGAGCGGGGCGACGTTTCTCGGTAGCCCGGGCCTGGGGTACAAGTACGGCGTCGCGTCGATGTGGAGCAAGTTCCTGTATCCCGCCGGCGTCTACCTGGGCGTTCTTATTTCGATCCGTTTGGTGGCATCGGCGGGCAACGCGTTCGGGAACCGATCGATCCCCGAATACTTGGGAGATCGGTACCAAAGCGACGGTGTTCGGATCCTTGTCTCTCTCCTTTCTCTCGTCCTCTTTTTCTATATCGCTGGTCAACTCGTCTCCGGCCTCGTGATGTTCGAAACGATGCTCGGGCTCGAACCCATCGCAGCGCTCGCCATCACGACGGCGGTACTCCTGATCTACGTCGTTCTAGGCGGTGCGCACGCGGACATCCTGACCGATGGTGTGCAGGGCTTCATGATGCTGCTCGTCGCGGTTGTGACGATCGGGCTTTTTGTAACGGGTTTCGGTGTGGACGGTGGAATCGGCTCTCTGCTGCCACGCTTGGCGACTCTCGACGAGGATCTGACGGGCCTTCTCAACACCTCGACGCCGCTCTATCACTCGTGGTGGTCCATTGTCTGCGTGCCGCTCGCGTGTATTCCCCTCGGCATGCTGCCGCACGTAGGCAATAAAGTTTGGGCTCTTCGGAACGATCGAGACCGCGGCCGTTTCGTCAAACTCGCCTTTGGCGTCGGACTGGCGCTGGGCCTGATGGGGCTCGGGGGGATTCTCGCGCGCGCTGTGCTGGGCGACGTCCTTCTCGAGGCGGGTCGGAGCGCGAACGAGGCGTTGCCGCAACTGTTCATCGCTCTTTTCCCGACCTGGCTAGCCGCCCTGGTCGGCGTCGGCATCTTGGCGGCGATCATGTCGACGGCCGATGGCCTCGTGGTCTCGTCATCCCAAGTGATCGCGAACGATCTGTATCGACGCTCTTACGTACCTCGCTTCCGCCCGGAGCTTTCGGAGGAGGAAGTCGATCGACGCGTCCTCCGAATCTCGCGTGTGAGCACCGCCGTCACGCTCGTGGGATGCGCCGCACTCGCGTGGGCACTCATGGATATGAACATCGCCCTGTTGGTGTGGGTCGGTGCCGGAGGCCTGATGGCGGCGTTTGCCGGTCCCTTGGTGGTCGGCGCCCTGTGGCGCGGCGTTACCCGAGCCGGCGCCTTCGCGGGGCTGATCGCGGGAATGGGCACGTTCGTCGTGTTACACGGTCAGGTCCTCGAGCCCGCCTGGTTCGGTCCGGCGGAACCCGTCGTGGACTGGCTGCGCGGTGAAGGGCCCAATCCCTACTCCTGTGCGGCGCTCGGCGAGATCGCCTCGGTCGCGGCGACCTGGTCGATCTCCCTCGTGACGCGTCCGCTCGATCAGACCCACATACACCGGATGTTCGGCGAACCGAAAATGCGCCCTTCTGCAACCGGTACGGGTTAGGGTATCCGGAAGCACCGTGGGTGCAGGAGGAGAAGAACGATGAAGATCGGTTTTGGTTTCGTGGGGCCGGGCGCTGCGGCGGACCCCGAAGTTGTGTCGGTGATCGCGAAGACCTGCGAGGACTGCGGGTTCCACTCTCTTTGGGCTCCGGAACACATTGTCCTTCTCGACAAGTACGCGGCGAAGTACCCCTACACCCAAGACGGTGTAATGCCCTTCGAGACAATGGACGTCGACTTCCTCGATCCTTTCCTCGCGTTGACCTATGCCGCCGCCGTAACGGACACCATCCGAGTCGGCACCGGAATTTGCCTCGTCCCGGAACGACACCCCGTCGTGACGGCGAAGGAAGTCGCGAGCCTCGACAAGCTTTCGGGCGGACGCTTCGATTTCGGCATCGGGATCGGTTGGATGCGCGAGGAGTTCGAAGCGCTCGAGGTGCCGTGGCCCAAGCGCGCCCAACGGACCCGCGACTACCTAGCCGCCATGGAGGCCCTCTGGACCCAGGGCGAGAGTTCGCACAACGGTGAGTTTGCGAAGTTCTCTTCCGTTCGATCCTTCCCGAAGCCGGTCCAAAAACCCTATCCGCCGCTCATCTTCGGTGGCGAGAGCGAGCCGGCCCTGCGACGGGTCGCGGAGATCGGCGATGGTTGGTGGGGTGTCAACGTCACGCCAGATGCGGCGAAGACGCACCTGGGAACGATTCGGCAGCTGGCGAAAGACGCCGGGCGAGACGCCGATGCGCTCAGCTACGCCGTATCACCCCAACTCGGTGGGCCGGTGAGCCTCGAAGAGGTGAAGCAGTACGCCGACCTGGGCGTCGACCAGGTCATCGTCGGCGGATTTGGCTCGAACGCGGATGAATACCGAGCGATGCTCGAATCGATTGCCGAATCGCTCGTCGCTCCGTCGGCGAGCCTCTAATCCGTCGGACCGGGTAGCGCGAAGCCCCGCTGGTTCGGCGCCCGAGAATTGGCGTAGCCTCCCAGGCTATGGACCGACGGAAACTCGCGATTCGGTGTGTCGTCGCGGGTCTCATCGCCGTTCAACTCTGCCTTCTCTGGGGGGCGGTGCGTCCGTGGCTTCTCCCGGAGCCAACGCGGCAACAGCTGACGGATGTCGCAGCCCCTCCGCCAAAGGATCCGACACTTCCGGTTGCAACGGTTAGCGAGGACGACCCGTCTTCTGCTGAGATCGTCGGCGAGACGATGACGATCGAAGGCGTTGTGCGCGACGCGTCCGGTCGTCCGATTCCGAGCCTCGAGATCGTCGCCGAACGCCTACCCCTACCCGGCGAGCCGGGTGGGGCGGAGTTTCAAACGCTTGCAGACGCGAACGGACGCTTTCGCTTCGATTTCCTGCGCGCCGGCGAGTACGCAGTCCGCAACGAAGCCCGCGCTCCTTTCGCCGTGACCGAACGAGTCGTGCCGGCCGGATCCGGGGCACTCACGCTCGTCGTTCCCTTGCATCGGGAAATTGCGCTCGAGGGCTCTGTCACCGATCCCTCGAAGCGCGGCTTGAAGGGCGTGCGGGTGACCCCGTTGGGGCAGCCCGACGACGCGGTGTACACGAATCGCTCCGGCGAGTTCCGACTGCGCTTGGCTGCCGCTGGGGCGGACGCCTCTCGAACGTCGCTGCGCTTCCACCTCGGCGGATATCGTCCGGTCGAAATCGCGGTAGGCGATGACCCGGGGCCCATCGACGTGGTGCTCGAACGCAACTTACGCGGCGCCTCTGTTCGCGGTTCTCTTGTCGACGCGCAGCGGCACGAACCCGTGGGTCGTGCAGAAATCATCCTTCGCTCGCGCACAACGAGTGCCATCTACCGTGTCGACAGCTCGCCCGAGGGCGCCTTTGCCATCTCTGGCGTCGAGCTCGGCGAATATCGCGTCTCTGTAATTCCCCGTGGACCCTTCAAAACCCACACGATCGAAGAGCTGATGGTCGCCGCGGAGGGAGCGGAGTTGCGAATCGCGCTCGACCGACTCGACCGCGCACCGGTGAGGGGCCGGCTCGTCGACCGGTCCGGTCATCCAGTCCGGAACTATCGTCTGTGGCTTGCGAGCCCCGAGGCTCCGACGGAGCGGGCGACCACGCTCGAAAGCGACGAACAGGGTGAGTTCCGAACCCGGGCGCCGGTCGGTCGCCTTCGCTTCTATACGCGAGCAGAACCCGCGCGTCACGTCGAATGGACTCGCGAATCGGTGAGCGACGACATTGAGCTCGTCATCGACGTAGGCGAAAACACCCTAGAAGGCCGCATAACGGACAGCGCTGGAGTCGGTATTGCCGGCGCCTCGGTCGAGCTTCGCTGGGCATACGCCTACGATGCGGTCGTCAGCCAATCCGTGCGGCGGACGGTTGGCGGTCCCGACGGCTACTTCGAATTCGAAGGCCTCGCAGACGACGCTTATTCGGCGCACGTCGAAGCCCGAGGTTACGAACCGACCACCGTCAAACTCGATGTCACTCGCAGAGACCGCGCTCTCGTCGAACTCAAGCGGCGATGACACGCGCGCGTTTCTTCCCACGATTTTGGAGTCGCAGTCGCTACGATCACCTCAGACAAACACACCCCCGCGAGGTAACTGCGTGAGCTCGAAGCGCTCTTGGCGTTTTCCCCCTTGGGTGTTGGCCGGCCTGTTTCTAGCGGTCCTGTTCGGCGCTTCCTCCGCGTCCGCGCTTTGTTTTCGCGACTCGGACTGTTCGGGAAATCTCGAGTGTGTCGCGGGTGCGTGCGTTTGCCTCGGGCACAGCGACTGTCCGAGTGGTGACGTCTGCGTGGCGGGTATTTGCATCGAAGCGTCGTGCCGTAATACCGGTCAAACGTGCACCGCGGACAACCAGTGTTGCGGAAGCCGCGTGTGCAGCGACCTCTTCCGCTGCCGCACCCCTCGACAAGCGGGACAAGCTTGCGGCCCCGACGCTCCTTGCGCGTCGGATCTTTCCTGCACCTTCCCGCAGTTCGAGTGTGCACACTCGCCGCGACGGCTCGGAGAACCGTGTTCGGCCTTTACGCCGTGCGGCTCGGGTCTCGTCTGCGGAACCAACTTTCGGTGCAAGAACAAAGGCCAAGGGGTCGGCGAAGCGTGCGATATCGGCGTCGTCATCGGGTCCCAGGGCGCAATCAATTCCTGCGTGGGCGATCTGAGCTGCAACTTCTGTGTAGGCAACGGCTGCGACGGCGAAACGGCGTGCTTTCCGGACGTGGCCTTGAACGCGTTCGACGGACGGCTCTCGAAAAGCGAATGCGAGCAAGCCTACAGCGCGAAAGCTCACCAAGCCGCTATGGATGCCGGCGAAGTCCGAACGTTCGGAACCGGTGGACAGGTGGTGGCCGCCGCCGGGATCTCGTACGAACGCGGTGTCGTCTACGGGCCCGACGGACGGGCCGGATGTTTCTTGACGACATGCGTGGGTGGCGAAGCCGACATCGCGATCGAGCCGGTGTTTAGCTGCAACGGCGTCTACGACGACTATGATGCAGTGGCGGGGAAGTCGGTCGCGATCGTCGAAGAGGGGCAGGTTCCGTTCTCGCCGGTGAATATCTCCGATATCGTTCTCCGGACCAAGCTCACGGCGTTCTCGAACCGAGACACCCAGATCGGGCGCGAAGGATGTATCGGTGTGGGAATTGGCTTGAGCCCCATCCCCTACACCCGAGGGATCTACGACTGCACGACGGAAGTCGAAAACATTCGCGAGCGCCCTATTCCGGGCAACTTCAACAACGACGGCTGCGTCGACCGACGCGATGTCATCGAGCTCCTCCGGGAAGTTCGGGCCGGCAGTAGCGACCCCGCGATGGATCTCAATCGAGATGGCGTCGTCAACGTGGCCGACGTACGCTTCTTGGCACGCCTGTTCTCGAACCCCCGAGGTGCGCCTTGCTCTTGAGCCTACACAACAGCCTCCGCGCCATCTTCGTCTTGATCGGGTTGAGTGCGTCTGGGCCGGCCGCGGCGATCACCGTCTTTCTCGATCCGGTGACGCAAGACGTGACCGCTCCGGCGAAGGCCTCGATCGGCCTTCACGTCTCCGGGTTGGGCAACGGCGTGGCGCCCTCGCTCGGGGCTTTCGACATCGGCATCGCGTTCGACCCGGCGGTTCTGATGTTTGACGATGTGGTGTTCGGCACGTTTCTTGGCGACGAAGCGGGGGGGGAAGCGTTTAGCGGTTTCGACGACTCGGTAGCGGGAACGGTCTCTGTCGACGTCGTCTCCGCCCTCTTCGATTTCGAGCTCGACGCCGGCCAACCCGACGCGTTCTTGTTGGCGACGCTCGAATTCGCCCCCGTATCGGGCTCGGGAACGAGTGCCGTCGGGATCGCGAGCGTCCTACTCAGCGACCCCGAGGCGAACATCCTGACGAACGTAATGATCAGCTCTTCCTCGGAAGTCACGGTCGTTCCGGAGCCCAGCTCGGGCCTCCTGCTCGGGGCAGGTCTGTTAGGCCTTCTCCGCTTGCGCCGTCGATCGCGAGCTTGATTCTCCGGCGGCTTCCGATCCACAATGGCCAAACACCGTCCATCGAAGGAGTGTCCGCCATGGGTGCCACCGAACTCGAACAGCGCATCACCCGCCTCGAGGACATCGAGGCGATCAAGCAACTGAAAGCCCGCTACTGCGAAATTTGCGATGACGACCACAACCCGGATCGCATCACGTCGCTATTCGCGGAAGACGCCATTTGGGAGAGCGCCGACTTCGGCAAGGCCGAGGGGCACGATGCGATCCGCGAGCTCTTCACCGGATTCAAGAAGATGTTCAACTTCTCCCAGCACAACATCATGAACCCGATCATCGAAGTCGACGGCGATCGCGCGACGGGTGTCTGGTACATCATGGGGCCCTGGACCTATACCGAGAACAACGAAGAGAAGTGGCTCGCGCTCCGCTACAACGACGACTACGTCAAGCGAGACGGAGAGTGGAAGTACCAGCATCTGCGGGTCGCGCTCCGCATGGTGGCCGACCGTCAGGCGGGGTAGCGAATCGATGGCTGCGAGCGCACCGCCGACTCCTTGGCTGATCCGGCTCATGACGCGAATTCACCTGGCTCTCCATCGCCTGAGCGGTGGCAAGCTCTTCAACGAACTCGGCGGCGACGACGTGTGCTTCGTCGAAATGGTCGGAGCCAAGAGCGGGCGCTCCCTCACGGTTCCGCTCATGCACGTTCCGTATGGCGCGGGAGTCCTTCTGGTCGCGTCCCAGGGCGGCGCTCCCCGAAACCCCGTCTGGTACCACAACCTGGTGAAGAACCCGGATGTCGAAGTGGTGCACCGGGGTCGCCGCATGTCACTGCGCGCGCGCCTGGCAACTGCGGAAGAAAAGCCGGCCCTCTGGCCCGTTTGCGACGAGCACTACGCACCGTACGCGGACTACCGCGCCCGAACGACGCGAGACATCCCGATCTTCGTGTGTGAGCCGCGGACCTAGTTGCGAAGACCCGCTTCGCGCAGCAGGGGAACGATCTCGGTGCCGACCCGCTTGGTGTCCTGCTCGTAGCGGAGGAACGTCATCAGGACCCCGTCGATTCCGAAGCTCGAGAGTTTTTGAAGCCCGTCGACCACGTCATTCGCGGTCCCGAGAAGCGGCATGCTCCCACCGGTAAACGCAAAGAGTTCATAGGTCACGTCGTCGAAGGAATCGCTTTCGACGCCGAGGGTCGAGGCCCAGTTCTCGATCGCGACCGGGTCCGCCCCGGCAATGAGCTTCTCCCGTTCGCCGAGCGCCCACGCCGGATCTTCGTTCCAGAGCGGCATTACCGACGCGACGACTTTGAGATCCCGCCCCTTCGCCCGGGCGCGCGCCTTGACATCGGCCGTGATCTCCTCTGCGGCTTCGAAGTTCATCGGGCAGATGAAACACCAATCGCAAATGCTCGAGACCAATTCGCGCGCGTCCTCGGATTGGCCTGCGTTGACGATCGGCGGATGAGGGCGTCGCGTGGGCTGCGGCCTCGTATAGCCGCCGCGGATCGTGTAGTAGCGCGACTCGAAATCGAAGGTTCCGGGCTCTTCGGTCCACAAGCCCTTTAAGCAGCGAATAAAGTCGCCCGTCCGCTGATAGCGATCTTCGTGCGGCAACATCTCAATGCCCATCATGTCGAACTCGGGCTTGTTCCATCCGCTGACGATGTTGATCCCCCATCGTCCACCGGACAGATGATCGAGTGTGGCGCCCATCTTGGCGGCGACGACGGGATTGAAGACGGGGACGTGCACCGTCGAGTAGACCTCGAGACGGTTCGTCAGTGTGAGGAGCCCTGCCGCCCAAGTCATCGTCTCGAGCGAATCGCCCATATAGTCACTCTCGCCACCGAACCCCATCCAGCGACTCACGGGGAAGATGAAGTCGAACCCCGCGTCTTCCGCAGCGAGCGCGATTCTCGCATTCGACGCAAAGGTCCAGTCGTCGGGCTCGGGCTTGTAGGTCGAGAGCTGCATCAGGTTCTTGCAGCTCGGCATAAAGATTCCGAGCTTGAGGCGATCTTCGGGCACGGCGCTTCTCCAGGGAGTCAGAATACCCTGCCGTTCGCCCCTCGGCAGGTTAGAGTTCCGATCGAACGCCTCGAGGAGATTCTCATGCGCGCACTTTGGCGAAGCTGGCTTGTACTGACGCTCTGCATCGGAGGACCCGCGGGATCGCAGACGCTGGTCGATGACGCGGCCCTGACGAGCGGCGGCAACGGTGAGAATTGGGTCGGCTTCGGCAGGACCTACAGCGAACAACGCTTCAGCCCGCTGACTCAAGTGAACTCGAAGACGGTGAAGGAGCTGGGGCTCGCGTGGCACCTCGACCTCGAAGACGACCGCACCCTCACGGCGACACCGCTCGCGATCGACGGCGTGTTGTATTTCACGAGTAGCTACAGCAAGACGCGCGCCGTCGAAGCGCGGACTGGAAAACTCCTATGGGAGTACGATCCGAAGTCGATCGAGCACGCCGGCGACCGTCTTCAAAACATGTGGGATACGAGCCGCGGCCTCGCGTACTGGAAGGGCAAGGTCATCATCGCGACGATCGATGGCCGACTGGTCGCGCTCAACGCGAAGACCGGCGAGCACCTCTGGGAGACGCTGACCGTCGACCCGGCGAAGGCGCTCTATATCACCGGACTTCCCAAGGTTTTCAAAGGCAAGGTCATCGTGGGTAACGGTGGCTCGGAGCACACCGACGCGCGCGGGTACGTCACGGCCTACGACGTCGAAACCGGGAAACAACTCTGGCGGTTCTACGTCGTTCCCGGAAATCCGGCAGACGGGTTCGAAAACAAGGCAATGGAAATGGCCGCGAAAACGTGGACCGGTGACTGGTGGCGGTTCGGCGGCGGCGGTCAAGTGTGGCACGGGATCACGTACGACCCGGAATTTGATCAGGTCATCATCGGTACGGGCAATGGAACCCCGTGGAACCGCAAGATCCGAAGTCCCGGCGGCGGCGACAACCTCTTTCTGTGTTCGCTGGTCGCCCTCGACGCTGAGACGGGCGACTACAAGTGGCACTACCAGACGACGCCCGGCGAGACCTGGGACTACAACTCCAATATGGACATCGTCCTGGCGGATCTCAAGATCGGCGGAAAGCCGGTGAAGGCGCTCATGCACGCGCCGAAGAACGGTTTCTTCTACGTCATCGATCGCAAAGACGGCAAGCTCCTTTCCGCTGAGAAAATCGGGAAGGTCACGTGGGCGACTCACATCGACATGGAGACCGGGCGTCCCGTCGAAAACCCCAAAGCCCGCTACGAAGACGGCGAAGAGCTCGTATGGCCGAGCACCTTGGGCGCTCACAACTGGCACGCGATGTCCTACAACCCGCAAACGGGGTTGGCGTATATCCCGACCATCGAGATGCCCGGACTCTTCAGCGATGCCGGGATCGACCTCAAGGCGTGGCGGAGCAAGAACTTCCGAATGCACTTCGGCGTCACGTTCGAAGGCGACGCACCGGAAGATTGGGGTTCTGCGGCACTGCTCGCCTGGGATCCGATTGAACAGAAGAAAGCCTGGTCGGTGAAGCTACCGCCGAGCTGGAACCCCGGTACGTTGACGACGGCGGGCGAGTTGGTGTTTCAGGGACAGGCGGACGGTGACTTCGTCGCGTACAACGCGTCGACGGGCGCAGAACTCTGGTCGGTCAATTTGGGACTCGGCATTTCTGCACCGCCCATCACGTACAGCGTCGACGGCGAACAGTACGTCTCGCTCCTCGTCGGTTGGGGCGGTGGCGGCTTGCTGTTTGGAACCCACGCGGCGCAACACGGCTGGGCCTACCGCGCTCAGCCCCGCCGACTCTTCACGTTCAAGATCGGCGGAAGTGCGGCGATGCCTGAGTTTGCGCCGAAGGTGTTCGCGAAGCCGGTCGATGTCCCCGACTTCGTCATCGACGATGCGCTCGTCGAGACCGGTACGCAGGTTTGGACCGAGTCGTGCTTGTGGTGTCACGGCAGCGCAGCGGTATCGGGCGGGCACGCCCCGGATCTCCGCGAGTCGCCGCTGGCGCTCAACCTCGAGAGCTTCCGCGCCATCGTGAAAAACGGCGTGCTCGAGCGGGGCATGCCTCGCTTCAAAGACCACACCGACGAAGAAATCACCGCCCTCTTCCACTTCGTCCGTCGGGAAGCGAGAAAAGCCGTCACGAAAACGGCAAAGAACCCCTAGGCCGTGGCGCGAAGACGACGGATCCCGATCAGGATCCAGCCGAGGGTCGCGGCACCTGGGAAGGCCACCAACAAAAAGGCCATGACCGTTCGCCAGGAGATCGCCCCGGGGAACAGGACCGCTTCGCTCGGATCACCCGGGTCGTAGAACACCCGGACGGTCCGTCCCACGTCGAACGTCCCCGCCGGCTGACGATACCCGACGCCGACGTACGAGAGCCGCGTTCCCTCGAAGCTCTTGCCGTGGACGGTGTAGGCGTAACGGATGCTCGACGTGAGCGTCTGCCCCTTCGCACGGCGCGCGTCATGGTCGATGACGTCGCCCGTTACGCTCGGCCAGCCGCGGCTTTGCCACCCTCGCTCGAGGTCGGGGTAGACGAGCGAACCCACCGCAAGCGCGCCCGCGAGCAGGGTCAAGAGCACGAGCAAGACGACGAAGAAGCCCGTGACTTGTGCCGGTCTCAGTTTCGGCACGCGAGGCCGCTAGAGCTTGAACGAGAGACTGACCGCGCCGAAGATCTGCTCGTCTTCCTGCGTCTCGAACTCTTCGGTACGCGCCACGACCGAGAACGCGATCTGTGTCCGCAACAACTGGATCACGATGCCGACCTGAACGTCGAGGACGAGCGGTCGCCGGTCGACCTCGAGGCTGTCGCGCCGCGTGTTGCCGTCGAGAAAAATGTTGTAAGCCACGGCGCGCCCGGAGGCGCCGGCGAAGATGTACCACCCGAAGCTGTCGCTCGGCCGGAAGAACCCACCGCCGGCCAGGCTCGGGCGGATCCGCGGCGGCCCGTAGTCGTCTTCGAGATCGTTGCCGATGCGAAGCGTGAGGCCCGCGGTCGCTTGGGTGAGCACGTTGCCGACAGAAAACCCGGCGTTCGGCGTGAGATCGATTCCGATCCGCGCCGCTTCCCACTCCGCGAGGGCGCGCCACTTGCGATCGAACGTCAAGACGACCCCGGCCTCGTGGCGGAGCTGGTTGTCCCAGCCGCGCGGCTCGTCCGAGTGAATCAGCTCGTGGACGTTCGTTTGAGTCCATTCGCCTCCCGCGTCGGGCCCGATCACACCGCCTTGAAGGGAGAGCGTGTCGAGGATTCGCCCGCGGCGCTCGACCACGATGGAGAGATCGGCGTAGAGCCAGCCGGCGTAGGGATGTTGGTCTGGCAGCGGCTGCGTCGCGCTGATGTCCTGAGGCGTGAACATGCTCTGGCCGAGTGCAAACCCGAACCGAACGATGTCCTCGTCTTCGGCCCCCATAAAGAGACCGGCGGCGCCTTGGACGATTCCCCAAACCTGGTCGGGGCCCGTCAGGTAGCCGAGCCGGACACCGCTCGTGTAGTTGCGGTCGGTCCCCCCGGCGAGTGCGTCATTTTCGACGAGAAGCGACAGCGTGCCGCGGTCTTCGTACTTGTCGGCGTAAGCCGCCGTGGCCAACAAAAGGACGACGATGCCGGCGAAGACCGGTCGGGTTTTCACGTTCAATCAAGCCTCCGTAGTGATCATCCCGTGCCGGCGCGAACTTACACGAATTCTAGAGTTAGGGAAGCTACCGACGAGACCTGGTAGGATTCCAGGGTGGGTGGGTGACGAGCTTGGACGTGACGTAGAGGTCGCCATGCACTTCCCCCGCTGCTCAGTCCCTGTCCTGATTCTCGCTTTTCTCTCGACCGCGTCCGCAGCCAATCCGTGGACTACCTCCGCCATCGGCTTGAACTACATCGGCATCGGCGAGTGCGTTGTCGTGAACAGCTCCGGTGTTTCTCAGGATGTCCAAATATTTATCGTCGACTCGATGACGGGTGTACAGGTGGCGTCGACCCCTGGCTTCGCGAATATTGAAGCCAGCGAATCCGGCTCCCTCTCGTTCCAAGCGCTTCACGCCGCGCGACGTGACTACTACTGCTTGGTGGTCTCGCCAAACGATATTGCACCGGTGCTCCGGGTCGCCTTCCGAAGAATCACCTTCGCGGGCGAAGTGAGCGACGAGTCCGACGGTCTGGCCCCCGGGTTCCGACCGGACCCCACAGACCCGGTGCTCACCGAATCTCGGCAATACGTGCCTTACAACGTGAGCTTTGAGAACGATGCGACCGTGTGCGATGCACCCGGCGGTTCGAGTGACACCAACACCCTCGTCATCAACTCGAATGAGCCGTTCACCGTGACTTCGGTCCGGCTTGGAATCGACAACACCGTTCACGCTGACGATTTCGTCAAGCTCAGCTCGATCAAGGTCGACGGCCACACACTCTTCTTCAAGACGCCGGAGCTGGACATCGACTTCAACGGCGGTCCCTTCGACGTACTGGGGGGAAGCTTTGGAGGGCCGGACGGTGCCTCCTTCATCAATACACCCCGAGAACTCGCTTCGGAAGCTCTTCCCGGCAACGACATCGAGATCCAGTTGCAGTGCTCCGCCGGAGTGGATGGACCCAGCGTGTTGCTGAGCGATGTTCAGGTTTCCGGATGGCGCCGGGAGAACGCTCTGGTACAAGTGGAATTGCTCGACTTCTAAGAACGGCTCGGCTAGACAGCCCTAGCCGCTGGCCACGGACGCGAACGCTTCGAGCTCGCGCGGGATGTCTGCTCCAGCGGGTTGGAAGGCGATCTCCGTGGCGCCGCCCGCCTCGATGGCGGCAATGCGGTCGCGCCAAGCGGCGCGGTCGAGCGCGAGCCCGCTGCTCGCGAGCCACTTGCCCGTCACGAACGGCCGGTCGTGGGCGTTGATGCCGACGAGGTGGCCATCGTGCATAACGAGATGCCGCGTTTCTCTGGGAAGCGCCTCGTAGGATTGCAACCAGTCCTTGCCGGTGTCGACCATGTCGAGCATGTCGTGTTCGACGGCGTAGTGGAACATGACGGCGCCACCGTGGCCAGCTGCGTCGAGAACGCGCGCGCTCCCCGGGTCTTCTCCGTCTTCTAGCACCGTGCCGACGATCAACGCGACGCTCCACTCGAAGTCGGGACACGCTTCGAACGGCGACAACACGCCCGCGGCTTCGGCCTTGGCCATGGCGACGCCTTTCGGTCCCCCCACCGCGTAGACGATCGGCACATCGATGGGGCGCTTCGCACCGTAGCCCGGCCAGTGGAGCATCTTGATCCGTCCACCCTCCCATTCCGCTTCCTCACCCCGCAGCAAGGCGCGGAGGACCCCGACGTAGCTCGATACAGACGACCAGGTGAGCGGTCGGCGCCCCATACTGAGACAAGCCGTAAAGCCGGTGCCGACGCCGATCGAGACCCGCTCCTGGCCGGCCGCCTCGACCAGCGTCGCAATCGCGGCCGCCGTCACCATCGGATGGCGGAGGTGCGGCACCAGCACACCGGGACCCAGGCCGATCCTTTCCGTCAAGTCGGCGGCGCGGCACAGCTGCACCCAGACATCGGGATACAGGGCGGGCGAGTCGTAATACCAGGCGCGCTCGAACCCGAGTTGCTCGGCGATGCGGGTGTGCTCCGGAGTTTCGAGCGACGTCGCGAAAGCGCAAGAGAATTTCGTTGCCACGGGCGATGACCTCCTCGGTCCGGCTCAGAGCTTCGACAAGAACTCGAAGGTGCGGTCGAAGGCTTCGGGATCGACCTCGGCGATTGCGGCGTTGAGATCGGTGGCGCCGGCTGCCCGCACCCGCTCGAGGCCCTCCCGCAGCGTTGCCTCGTCGCCGAGGATCGCGAGATCGGCGGGGTCCGACACGCCCTCGCGGTCGAGCATCGCGCGGTAGCTCGGCAGCGTGCGGTAGACCTCGAGCCCCGCGGACAACTTCGCGCGCGCTTCGTCGGCGCGATCGGTCAGGGCGATCGGGAAGCCCGCGATGATACGAGGCGCGGCGCCTCGGCCTTCCGCCGCCCGAGCGATCGTCGGGCGGATATGTCCCTCGAGCGTCTTGGGCCCGACCATCCAGGTGATCGTGCCCTGCGTGAATCGACCCGCCAAGCGGAGCATCTGCTCGCCGAGAGCCGCCACGACGACGGGCACCGGTTCGACCCCGGCGGCCCCTACCGAGAGGCCGTGGACCCGATACTGCTCGCCGGAAAAGTTGACCTGCTCGCCGCGCAAGAGCGGTGCCAACACTTCGAGGTACTCGCGCATGTGACGCGCCGGACGCTCGTAGGACAGACCCAGCGCGTCTTCGATCATGACCTTGTGCGCGAGTCCGATCCCCAGCGTGAAGCGATTGCCGCTGGCAGCCGCCGCGGTAATCGCCTGTTGCGCAATGGCCGTGGGGTGCCGCGGATAGGTGGGCGTGACGGCCGTTCCCACCTCGATTCTCTGGGTCTCCCGTCCGGCGATAGCGACCGTCATGATAGCGTCGAGAGCGAACACGTTCGCCATCCACAAGGTGTCGAGGCCAGCGTTCTCCACTCGCTTGGCGAGTGCGCTGATCTCGTCCACCGTATGGCTTCGACCGATTTCGTTGACGTCCGCGCTGTTCGAGCGCGCGCCGGTCATGATTCCGATTCTCATCGTTGGCTCCGTGGTGTTGTGCCCGCTGTGGGCGGCCGGGAGGCAAGGCTAGCTCACGTCGATGAGGCCTCTCTTCGCGAGCCAGGTCTTCGTCAACGCGACCGCCTCGGCGAGCTTGTCGGGCTGGCCGAGGTAATAGTGGGTGGCGCCCTCGATGCGTGCGTGCTCCTTCTCCGCGTGCTTCACCGCGGCGAAAATGCGCTTCGGGTGGGACGGCAGGCACGCGTTGTCCGCCGAGTTCTCGACGACGAGCACCGGAACCGACACGTCCGCCGCGCACTTCGGCCCATCGGCCCGCGAGTGTCGATAAGACCATTGCGAGAGCCAGGCCCGCAAGCTCGAGTAGCGGGCCAGCCCGGCCGGCATCATGTTGACGAGCCGCGGGTCTCCCATATAGGTAACCCCGGGCTCGCGATCGTTCGGCTCGACGCTCGGGTCGAGCCAGCACGGCGCCGCCATCGTCCCGTGCACGATGAAGCCGCGTTCCTCGTGCGGGCGCCCCGCGCGTCGCAACGAGTCGAGGGTCTCGAGCACCCAGGCGTCGATCTTCTCGGACCGCGCGATCTGTGCGGCGGCGTAGCGCTCGAGGAAAGCCTCGTTGTAAGGCGGTTGGTTCGGATTCCCGGGATCGTAGAGATCGAGCTCGGGGTCGCGGTCGTTGGGGTCGAGCTCATCACGGATCGAAGCGTCGATCCATTCCGTGAGGATGATGGCGCGGCTCACGTGGGCCGCGAGCTGAAGCACCGCGTCCGCAGGCTCGAGCTTCGCGCCCTTCACGTCGACGGGGTCTCCCGCGGGAGTCGTCTCGATCGAAGGCTTCTCCGCTTGGCTCTGATAGAACATCGAGAGCGACCCGCCCCCCGACCAGCCGGCGAGAACGACCCGCTCGTAGCCGAGCTTCTCCTTCGCGTAGCGGACGTACTGTCCGAGATCGAGAATGACCTTCTCCATGACCAGGGCGGAATCGTTGTGCGGATACCGCGAGCCACAGGTGAGGCACGGGATCCCCGCAGCCGCGAGCGCGTTCGGCATCGGCAGCAGGTTCATCACCCCGGTGGGATGCATGAAAACGAGCACCGTCTTCGCGTCGGTGCCCTTGGGGCGATGGTGCTGCCCCTCGACTGCGACCACGTCCGCGCCACCGCCGTAGGTCTCTTTGAATGGGCTCTTCTCTTGCCAGACGAGGTGGAAGGGAATGCGCTCGACTTCGTACTGCTGCTCGCTCATGTGCGGACCTCTCCCGGGTCGCCGCTTGCACGCCCGGCCTTGGCGATTCCTTCGTTGGCCGCCTCGGCGATCTTGCTCTTCAGTACTTCCTTCTCGTCCCGTTCGCGTTTGGCGCCCGCGAGTCTCGCAGCGCGAACCGCCGCGGTACGCGAAATCCATTCGCCCATGACCCTCGGTCCGTTGGCGGCCTCCTCAGCGAGGATCGCGTCGTGACGATCGTCCCTCACCGTGAACTCCAGGTTGAGCCCATTGGGATCGAAAAAGTAGATCGAGTGACAGAAGTGGTGATCGATCGGTCCAAAGACGGCGACGCCGTGCTCCTCGAGCCGACGCTTGAACGCGGTCAGTTCTTCCCGCGAGCCGACTTCCATGGCGACGTGAAACTCCTCGAGGCCATCCCGGATGGGGAACTTCTCCTCCTCGACGGTGTGCGGCAGGTCGAAGAACGCGATGAAGTTCTGATCGCCGAACTCGAAGAAGAGATGCATGAACGGCTGATCCTTGCCCGTCGGGTCCTTCTCGAACGTCAGCGCAGCACGGAGAGGTAGCCCGAGGACGTCCTCGTAGAAATGACGGGTTTCCTCGGCGTCCCGGCATCGAAAAGCACTGTGATGAACGCCTCGGATCGGAGGTGCGGTTGTGGGCATCGGCTTCTCTGCTCGCGGATCGCCGGAATCCGCGGAAATTTTCTACAATGGCGAGTACCGAGAATATCGCAGTTTCGAGGGCTCTCTCATGGACGGTATGGAAAGCGACTGTGTCGAACGGATGTTCGCCGCCATCTCGCGGGGCGACATGGCGGCGTTCAAAACCTGCTTTACCCCCGGTGCGCTCATCTGGCACAACGACGACGAAAAAGAGCAAGACGTCGACGCGGTAGCCGCCGTGTTGGGCCACCTTCATGCGGCGAGTCAATCCGTAGCGTACGAGGAACAGCGGATCGTTCACTCGGGAAACGTCGTCTTCGTTCAGCATGTCCTCCGAGCACCGCTCACGTCTGGCAACACACTTCGTCTACCGGCGATGATGCGGATCGAACTCGGCGATGACGGTCGCGTCGCGAGAATCGAAGAGTACTTCGACAGCCGCGCGACCGATTGTTTGCAGTCGTAGCGCGGAATGGAGAGATCGATGGAGTCGACCCAGTCACCGCCCGACGCGACCCGGGTTCCGTATCGCGTCTTCACGGATCTCACACTCTACGAGTGCGAGCAGGAGACGATCTATCGCGGGCCCACCTGGAGCTATCTCGGGCTCGATGCGGAGCTTCCCGAGCCCGGGGATTTTCTGACGACCTTCGTCGGGGACACCCCCGTCGTCGTGACGCGTACCGAAGAGGGCTCGCTCGCAGCGTGGGTCAACCGTTGCGCGCACCGAGGGGCGATCGTTTGCCGCGAGCCGCGGGGCAACGCCACCTCGCACACCTGTGTCTACCATCAGTGGTGCTACGACACGCGCGGTCGCCTCGTCGGCCTTCCCTTCCGCCGCGGAATCGGTGGCAAGGGCGGAATGCCCAAAGACTTCGATCTAACGGCACACAGCCTGACGCCCTTGCGTGTCGAGAGCTACCACGGGCTCGTGTTCGCGACCTTCGACCGGGAGCTCGAGCCTGTGGCCGACTACCTGGGGCCGGAGTTGCGACGGTACGTCGATCCGCTGATCGGGCGCCCCCTCCGGGTGCTGGGCTACGCCAGTCAAACGATCGGGGCCAACTGGAAGCTGTATCTCGAGAATACCCGCGATCCGTACCATGCGAGTCTGCTTCATCTCTTCCACGCGACGTTTGGCCTCTATCGGTCTTCGATGAAAGGCGCGACCACGGTGGATTCCAAACGCGGTGTCCACTGCATCCTCACGCTCTTTCCCACCGAGGAGGAAGACCTTTCCGAGTACGAGTCCGATGCGGTTCGGAGTTATCAAGCCGGGACCCGACTCGCCGATGCATCGCTCCTCGACGGGCGCAAAGAGTTCGAGACCAACCTGGTGATCGCGCAGGTCTTTCCGAGCCTCGTGATCCAACAAATCCAGAACACACTGGCCATGCGGCAGATCCTTCCGAAAGGCGTCGACCGCTTCGAGCTGCGGTGGACCTACTACGGTTTTGCGGACGATGACCCGGCGCTTTCCGAAATGCGGACCAAGCAAGCGAATTTCGTGGGCCCCGCCGGTCTCATCTCGATGGAAGACGGGGAGGCCACCGAGCTGGTTCAGCGGGCTGTACAGCGGGATCCCGAGGTCGAATCGGTCCTCGAGATGGGGGGTCGCGAGCCGGGAAACGCGGATCACCTCGTGACCGAGGGAGCCCTCCGCTCCTTCTGGCTCGCCTATCGCGAATTCGTCGGAGAAGCCCTGTCGTGAGCGAAGTTCCGTCGACCACCGAAGCGAGACTTCTGGTGGAGTCCCTCCTCGCGGAGTACGTGCAGTGCATCGACGACGACGAGCTCGAGCAGTGGCCCGGCTTTTTCAGCGATCCGTGCCTCTACCGCGTCCTCTCCCGAGACTCGCACGAGCGGGGCTTGCCGGTTGCCGTCATTCACTGCGATAGCCGGGGCATGCTGGAAGACCGCGTGTTCTCTCTCCGCCACGCGAACATCTACGCCAAGCAGAATTACCGACACTTCCTCGGCCCCACGCAGGTGCGTTCCGTCTCTCCGGACGGCCTGATCGAGGCGCGAACCAACTATCAGGTGATTCGCACCCTCGCCGACGGTGCCACGGGAATCTTCAGCGTGGGCGTCTACATCGATCGGATCGAACTCCGCGACGGCGCGGCGCGCTTTTGCGAAAAGCTCGTCGTGTACGAGAACAGCAGCTTCGACACGCTGCTCGCGATCCCCCTGTAGGCCGGGACCATTCTGCGATAAGACACGGCGATGGAAAACTTCGAAGGACGCGTGGCCGTCGTCACTGGCGGTGCTAGCGGGATCGGATTGGGAATCGCCCGCGCCCTGGCCGGTGCGGGAATGAAGCTGGTGGTGGCCGACCTCGACCCCGAGGCCATGGCCGCGGTGGAGACCGAGCTGTCGGCCGCCGGGGGCGAGGTGCTGACCAAGCGCTGTGACGTATCGAAGCTCGAGGAGATCGAGGCGCTGGCCGAGGCAGCCATCGAGCGGTTCGGCAAGGTCAACGTACTGTGCAACAACGCTGGGGTCGGCATCCCGACCGCCACCCACGACCTCAAACTCGAGGACTGGCGGTGGATCATCGACGTCGACCTGTGGGGACCGATCTACGGAATCAAAGTCTTCCTCCCCCTGATCGAGGAAGCCGGCGAGGGCCACATCAACACGACGTCGTCGATGGCCGGGCTGATCGCTCCCCGCATGATGGGAGCCTACAACGTGGCCAAGCACGGGGTGGTGGCGCTGATGGCCACCCTCGCGCGCGATCTTCGCGGCCGCAAGAGCCCGGTGACGGCGTCGGTGCTGTGCCCCGGACCGATCAACACCAACATCAGTCGCAACTCGGTGACCTACCGACCGACCGGTACCAAGCCCGGCGCCGACGGTCGAACCGCCGGCAAGACCGCGGCCAGCATTCAGGCCGCACTCGAGCAGGGCATGGACCCCGACGAGGTCGGCCGCCTGGTGCTTGAGGCCATGGGCAAAGACCAGTTCTGGATCCTGACCCATCCCCAATGGACCAAGGCCATCCGGAACCAGCTCGACGCCATGGACGACGATCGAAGCCTGACCCGGGCCTGATATCGAAAAGCGCGACGGGGCCTACGAGAGCTCGTCGGCGGTGGTGAAGGTGAACCGTTCCGACATCGCTTCGCGAGCGCGGGCCATGTGGGTGTAGTACTGCTTGAACGAGCCGTTGTAGTTGCCGTCCTGGCGTCGCGTCTCGGCTCCCTCGAAGTTGTAGTAGCCGGGTGTGCATTCCTTGTTGCGGTTGGTCTTGCCGCGGTTGGCGATGACCTGCTGGACCCAGAATTCTTCGGCCTCGGGCTTGACGTCGAGACTTCGCAACCCGTTGTCACGCGCGAACGCGATGCATTCGGCGATGTGCTCCCCCTGGCTGTCGAGGATGTGCGTCAGGTTGAAGGCGAACGACGCCTGGTAGCCGCCCATGATGAAGAGATTCGGGAAGCCGTGGGTGTGGATTCCAAATAGCGTCCGGATACCCGTTGAATACTTTTCCTGAAGGTCGAGGCCGCGTTCTCCGACGATGTGGTTGTAGATTCCGGTTTTTTGAACCTCGAAACCGGTGGCGAAGATCAGCAGGTCGAGCTCGTAAGTCTTGTCTTCGAACACCACGCCGCTCTCGTTGATCTCGGTGATCCCCTTCCCCTGTGTATCGACGAGGTGCACGTTCGGGCGGTTGAAGCTCGGCAGGTACTCGTTGTGGAAACAGGGGCGCTTGCACATCAGCATGTACCACGGCTTGAGCGCCTCGGCAGTCGCTTCATCTTCGACGACCTCGTCGATGCGGCGGTGGATGCGCATCATGGCATCGATGTTGGCGTTCTCCTGCCGGCGGATCTTTTCCTCTCGGCTGATCGCCTTCCGCTTCGCCCTCTCGGCTTCCGTGAGTTGCGGCCCTTCCATGGCCCTGCGCCGGCGCTCGGCCTGCCAGCCTGGCTTGAGAGAAGCCGCCCACTTCGGGTCGGTCTCCCAATCGTCCTTGATGTCGATCGAAGAAGGCGTTCGCTGGAAGACGTAGAGCTCCTTGGCCTTCTTCGCGAGGTTGGGGACAGCCTGCACCGCGCTTGCCCCGGTCCCGATGATCCCGACCCGGTGGTCCGTGAGTTTTTCGAGTTCCGCACCGGTGAATTCATAGTCCCAACGCGACGTGTGGAACGAGTGGCCCCGGAACGTTTCGATGCCTTCGATCTTCGCCAGCCTGGGTTTGGAGAGCGTGCCGTTGGCGCAGACGACGAATCGGGAGCGCATCCGGTCGCCGCGATCGGTTTCGATCTCCCAGACCTGCTCTCGCTCGTTCCAGATCGTTCGGGTGACGGTCGTCTGGAACAGAGCGAGATCGTACAAGTCGTAACGCTTGGCGATCATCCGGCAGTACTCGAAGATCTCGTGGCCCTCGGCGTAGTGCCGGGAGGGCACGTACCCCGTCTCGTCGAGGAGGGGCAAGTAGTCGTAGGCCACCACGTCGCAGGCGACGCCCGGGTAGCGGTTCCAGTACCAGGTGCCGCCGACGTCGGCACCGCGCTCGACGATGCGAATGCTCTCGACTCCCTTGGCTCGCAGCCGGGCCGCGGTCAGCAGGGCCGAGAACCCGCCCCCGATGAAGAGCACTTCGACGGTGTCCGACAACGGGTTTCGCGGGGCGGTCTCGCCGGAGTAAGGGTCGATCTCGTAGCTCGCCAGGTCTCCCTCGAGCTCGGTGGTGTAGATCTCGGTGCCGGGCGGGCGGTACGCGAGACGGAGGTCTCTCTGCTCCGCGTATCTCGCCTTGATGCGCTCGTAGTACTCCTGCGGAGGCCGATCGGAGCCCCCGTCGATGTCGAAATGGAAGGGGTTCTGGGCCTTCCGATCGTCACGCGGCGCTGTCAATTCCGTCCCTCCCAGCTGGATTCGTGGTCCGCTAGACTCGAGAGCCCGGTCGACGTCTGCGACCAGGTCGGCCGCGTCCTCGATGCCGCAAGCCAGTCGGCAGAGCGAATCCGTAATGCCCCACTCGAGGCGCTTCTCCGGCGGCATTTCCCAGAACGACATCGTCACCGGCAATTCGATGAGGCTTTCCACGCCGCCCAAGCTCGGCGCCTGGTACGGCACGCGGGTCGCGTCGACAAAGCGCAGTGCACCGTCGAGATCGGTATCGATCTCGAACGTCACGACTCCGCCGCCGCCGCATTTGCTCCTTTGATCCGGATGGCTGGCGAGACCCGGATACCAAACGCGCCTCACCTTGTCGTGCGACTCAAGATGGCGCGCCACCGCGAGACCGTTGTTGTTGTGCCGCTCCATCCGAAGCGAGAGCGTCTTTAAGCCGCGCAACAGCAACCACGCGGCGTGACTGTCGATGACCCCGCCGAGGATTCCGAGTGCCTGCCGAATCTTCGACACGAGGGCCGCGCTTCCTGTCACGGTGCCCGCCAACAAGTCGTTATGGCCGCCTAGATATTTCGTCGCACTGTGGAGCACCAGATCGGCGCCGAGATCGAGCGCGCGCTGATTGATCGGCGTCGAGAACGTCGAGTCGACGATCACGATGACGCCCCGTTCGCGCGCAATCGCGCTCACCGAGGGAATATCGGTAACCCGCAAGAACGGATTCGTGGGAGATTCGGTAAAGAACACGGCGGTCTCGGGACGGATGGCCTTCCGGAACGCCTCGGTGTCGCCGGGTTCGATCACCGTCGTCTCGACGCCGAACCGCACGAGGAAACCATCGATGAATTGTCGCGTCCGACGGTAGCAATCGCTGGTGACGACAAGATGCGCTCCCGGGGACAGGAGCGCAAAGAAGGTCGTGGTCGCGGCGCACATCCCCGAAGCGAAGAGCACACTCTCCTCTCCGCCTTCGAGCTCTGAAAGTTTTCGCTCGACGGCCCGCCACGTCGGATTGCCGTAGCGACCGTATTCTTCTCGGTCGCGCTCGCCCTCGTTGTACGCGATGACCTCCGCCGAATCTTTGAACCAGAACGTCGACGTGAGATAGATCGGGGTCGTTATCGAGTGGGCTTCTTGCTGACGGAGCTCGCCGGCGTGGACGGCGTCGGTGCTTTCTCCGCGACTTCTCGGTTTCGTCATTTCAAGTGCTCCCGCAGCTTTCGGTTCTCCGCGTCGAGAATCCGCGGGACGATAAAGCGATAGATCGCCGTCCAGAGCCGCGCGCCGCGGAACAAGAACCGTCCGCGCAACTCGTTGCGCACGACAGAAGAGGTGTCCGAGAGCGGCTGGATCGTGAACGACTGGCTGTGGGGGAACCAGTCGCGCCCCTGGTCTGCCAACTCGCTCCACGCGATGCGAAGGTCGCCGCAACGGTGAACGCGCGCGACGCGACGCTCCCGATACAAGCCGAAGAAACGATGATCGATGCGCGAGCGGCTCCCGCGGCGAAGAAATGGGGTCTCACACTCGACGGCTTTGTGGAAGACATTGAGCGAGAACAGAAACGCCGACTCAGACAAAGACTCGAACACCGTCTCGGCCGGCGCTTCGACATGAACTTTCCGCACGCAAGAGATCCGCATCTCGCCGGATCCTACCTCCTGGGTCGTCGGATGTCTGGCGCTGGAGTAGTTTCTGCGTGGGGCGAACACGTCGGGAGAATCGGATGAGCGAAGCGCGCGTCAGCGGAAGCTGCTTCTGCGGTGAAGTCAACTTCGAGATCGCACTTCCGACGTTGTTCTGTGTCCATTGCCACTGCTCGATGTGCCGACGGCCACACGGCGCGAGCTTCGTCACCTGGACCGGCGTT
The DNA here is from genome assembly GCA_965223705.1 of Myxococcota bacterium. GTDB lineage: Bacteria > Myxococcota_A > UBA9160 > UBA9160 > UBA6930 > UBA6930. The sequence continues at coordinate 4,029,297 of OZ245015.1, forward strand.
CCCCCTGAGCGTTTCCAAATCACGAAAGGCGAGGAACGCCTGCGCACCTACGAGAGTTCCACCGACGGTCGCCGCCAGTTCTGTGGCACCTGCGGGTCCCAGTTGTTCTGCTGGCATGTCCGCTCGGATGATCGACCGCCGGAGGTCATCGACATCGCCTTGGCTGCGCTGCAGGGTCCCATCGATCGCGATCCGGAACTCCATGTCTACTACGATTCGCGGGCGTCCTGGACCGTGGTCCACGACCATATCCCCAAGCGCGGGGGCGAGACCGGTATACAGCCGTTGGATCCACCGGCATAGAACATCCGAGCGCGGCTTGGACGACGACCGGGAGGCAGAGCATGGCTCGAAAGATCGTTGATGATGCGATCCACGATCTCGATCGCGGTGACCTTCCGGCCTGGATCACCGAGCACCTCTCCGCTTACCGCGCCAGTGGGGGACGCGAGGGCCACCACTGGGATGCGACTGCCGTTGGCGGCAGCTCCGACGTCCCGTGCTTGCTGCTCACCGTGCGCGGCCGACGCTCTGGGAACACCTACACGCATCCCCTGGTTTACGCCCAAGACGGCGAGCGCTTCGTCGTCGTCGGCTCCAAAGGCGGAGCCGACACGAATCCGCAGTGGGTACACAACTTGCTCGCCGAGCCCTCCGTCGAGGTTCAGGTCGGTGCCGACACCTTCGCGGGCCGCGCGACGCGGGCTGAGGGGCGCGAACGCGAACGCCTGTGGCCCATCGTGACTGCCGTGTTTCCGCCCTACGACGACTATCAGGCCCGTACCCGTCGCGAAATCCCGTTGTTCGTCATCGAACGCACCGATTAGCGGCGGATCGCGTCCGAGCGAGCGAGGAGATCATGGTCAAACTCACTATCTGTGCGCGCCGGCGCGACGACCTCACACACGAACAGTTCGATACCTATTGGCGCGACCAGCACGGTCCGTTGATCCGCGCGACGACCGAGTTCTCGCGGCATGTCCGCAGTTACGTGCAGTGCCACGGGGTCGACAGTGCCGGTGCATTCGGCGCCGAAAGCGACTGGGACGGCATCGCAGAGCTCTGGTTCGACGACGTGGAAGCGATGCAACGCGCTTTCGCCGAGCCGCGCTACCTCGAGGTGATTCGGCCCGACGAGCTGAAGTTCGTCGATCTCGAAGCTTGCGTGTCTTATCTATCCGAGGAACTGAAGGTCATCTGATCGCGGTCTATGTGGCGTGGGGGACTGGGCCGCGAGGGCCGCAACGCCGACGCCCGTGAGGCTTAGGCGGGTGCCACCGAACCGATGAGCGCGGTAACGCACGCGAGTGTATCTGCGGTCGACGAATTTCCGCGTCGTTTGATCGCTGTGCGTCCGATTTTGGTACGCTCGGGCGAGGCGGCCGGTCGCCGCCGTCCTGCTTAATTTGACATGGAGCAATCATGTACGACTTGGTGATCCGAGACGGAACGGTGATCGATGGTTCAGGGATGCCGCGCTTCCAGGGTGACATCGGGATCGTGCACGGGCGGATCGCGACGATCGGGAGGATTCGCGCCGCGGCGAGGCAAGTGATCGACGCCGAGGGACACGTCGTCGCACCGGGGTTCATCGACGGGCACACCCACATGGATGCCCAAGTTTCGTGGGACCCCCTCGGCACTTGCTCGTGTTGGCACGGAGTCACAAGTGTGGTGATGGGCAACTGCGGTTTTACCTTGGCTCCATGCAAGCCGAACGAGAAGCACCTCGTCATGGCGAATCTCGAGCGTGCCGAGGATATCTCGCCCGAGGCCATGAACGCGGGGATCGATTGGACCTGGGAAACCTTCCCGGAGTACCTCGACACGCTCGACAACCTTCCGAAGGGCATCAACTACGGCGGCTACGTGGGCCATTCGGCGCTGCGAACGTACGCGATGGGGGAGCGCTCGTTTACCGATGAAGCTACCGAAGACGACCTGGCGATCATGCGGCGTGAACTGCGCGATGGACTTCGCGCGGGAGCGCTCGGCTTCACGACCTCTCGGACGCGGAACCACCAGACGCCCGACGGGCGCCCGGTATCGAGCCGTGTCGCGTCCTGGGACGAAGTGCGAAATCTGGTGGGCGTCATGGGGGACGCCGGCGCGGGGATCTTCGAGATTGCCGGGGAGGATACGGGTCTCGACCCTGAGCGAATTCAGGACTACCTCGACCGTTTGAGTGCGCTCGCTGTCGATACGGGTGTCCCGGTGACGTGGGGCATGTTCAGCACGCGCAAGGCTCCCGACTACTGGCGCCCTTACATGGAACTTCTCGATGAGACTGCGGCGCGTGGCGGGCGGATGTTTGCGCAGGTTCACAGCCGTTCACTCAATGTGCTGCTCTCCTTTGAGACGAGAATGCCCTTCGACAAATACCCCGTCTGGAGGGAGGTGCGCGCACGATCTCTGGGCGAGCAGCAAGCCGCCCTCCGGGATCCGGAGCTGCGAAAGAAGCTGGTGGAGGCCGCAAGAACAACGCACGGGGCGCGGGCGGTTGGAGCCGAAGCGCGGCGCCCCGACTATGACTGGACGTTTGTGCTCGAGAAGATCGAGGGGCCACACCGCTCTCTCAACGACATCGCTCGCGAGCGTGGGGTTGACCCCGTCGAAGCCATGATCGATCTGGCGCTGGAGAAAAACTTGAAACAGTTCTTCCTCCAGCCCCTGGCCAACGAAGACCAGAACCACGTACTCGAGATGATGCAGCACCCGCGCTCCGTGGTGACCTTCTCGGATTCAGGGGCACACGTTTCGCAAATCATGGACTCGTCGCTGCAGACCCACCTTCTCAGCCACTGGGTGCGCGAGAGGGAGGCGATGACTCTCGAGGAAGCCGTACGTCAGCTCACGTTGGTGCCGGCGACTCAGTGGGGATTCGGGGACCGCGGCCTACTGCGAGAAGGCCTGGCTGCGGATGTCGTCGTTTTCGATCCCACGAGGATCGCGCCACGAATGCCAGTCGTCGACACGGATCTCCCCGGGGGCGCGAAGCGTCTCAAGCAAGGTGCCGACGGAATTGCAGCGTCTGTCGTCAACGGTGAAGTCGTACTGCGCCACGGCGAGCACACGGGGGCCTACCCGGGACAACTGCTTCGGGGTCCGCTTGCGCGTGCTGCGCTGTAGGTGAGATAGAAGAGCGCTGGCGGATGATCCGCTGTGCGTCAACAGCGGAGGCGGAGATGGCTTGCCAAGTGCTTTTGGAAGCAACAATCAAAGACGGGTGTCACGACAAATTGCGCCAGAGGTTTGTCGAGTTGTTACCGGCCACTCGTGCGTACGAGGGAATCAACTCCATCTACATCACCAAGGATCAAGACAATCCGTCGCAAATCGTCATCGTCGAGCTCTGGGAAAGCCGTGCGCACTACGAGAACTATCTCGATTGGAGAACTGAGACCGGCGTCATGGATGAGTTGGCAACCATGATGGAAAACCCGACCTGGCGCTTTCTCGACAACTGGGGCGTGTGATTCGAATCGTATGAGCATTTCGCCGAACGGGGTCCTGCGCTGCCAGCTGGCACCACTCGCTCACCGACTCGAGCCGCTCGACCGCCGATAGGAACCGTTCCGCGGGCTCTGGAAGCGGGCGAGTCGACGCCGCCTCGGAACTTCAGCAATCGAAACACCCCGGACGTCCGCCCTCGCAGCTGACTCAGCGGTCTCCGTCACGAACTCTCCTGACCGACAGCGTCCCGTGCCCGGCCCCACGGGAATGGCGAAGTGCGATGCAGATGACACCCCTTGGGGATCCTTCAGCCTCGCCAACGGTCCCCTTCGATCGCCTGCAAGGAGGCCCAACCCTCCCTCACGGAGGGCCCCACCCGTACGCGAGGTAAGGACACATTCCGTTGGGTGATCGCGCTCGACCTTCGACGGTGACATCTAAGTATCTGAATGCGCGAGGGAACTTGACAGTCCGCGAAGTGACGTGAAAGGATTCTCGCGGCATGTGCGGTATCGCCGGACTCCTCCGAAGAAGCGAAAGACCGCTTCCGCATCCCCAGACCCTGCGTCGGATGGTGGCCGCCCTAGGTCACCGCGGCCCGGACGATGCAGGCGAGTTTCTGCACGATGACGTTCAACTCGGGATGGTGCGGTTGGCCGTTGTCGATCTCAAGAACGGCCAGCAGCCTCTCCTCGGCTGCGACGACCGGACGGCCTGTGTCTTCAACGGTGAGATCTACAACCACCACGACTTGCGACGAGAACTGAGAGTCGATCACCACAGACTCGCGAACGAATCCGATGGGGTCGTCATCCCCCACCTCTACGAGAATCACGATTCTGCGATGCTCGAAAAGCTTCGCGGCATGTTTGCCCTCGCCGTGTGGGATGCACGCAACCGTCGACTGCTTCTCGCGCGGGATCGCCTCGGGATCAAACCTCTTTACTGGGCGGTGACGCGGGACTTCTTCCTCTTTGCCTCTGAGGTCAAGGCCCTTTTCGCTTCCGAGCTGATTGACCGAGCGTTGGATCCGCAGGGCATCGACGATCTCTTTTCCCTCTCCTACCCGTGCCCTCCTCGAAGCCTCTTTCGAGGTGTTCAACAACTCCTACCCGCCCATTGGCTCAGCGTGCGCGCGGGAGAAGCCGAGCTCGATATCCAGCGCTACTGGCGAGCGCCCTTCGTTCCCAAGGGAGAGCACCGGCGCATCTCGCGGCGCGATGCAGAGGAGGAATTCCGAGAGCTGTTGCGTCGCAAGGTATATGACCACCTCCAGGCTGACGTTCCGGTGGCCACGTACCTGTCGGGAGGTCTCGACTCTTCAACGATTGCGGCGCTCGTGAAGGACGTGACCGGAGATCCCCCGACTGCTTTGACGATCGGTTTTGCGTCCGAGCAACACGACGAGCGCGAGTTCGCGAAGCTCGCCGCCGATTCCCTCGGCTGTCCCTCACATACCGTGGTGTGCGATGAGACGACGCCACATCATTTTCCCACAGCCTTATGGCACACGGAGTTGCCACTGCAATTCCCGTTGGCGCTCCCATTGTCGCTACTTGCGAGCAGAGCACGCGCCGAAGGTTTCCCGGTTGTGCTCACGGGAGAGGGAGCGGACGAGCTACTGGGCGGGTACGACTGCTTTCGGGCGGACAAGATGCGCCGGCTCTTCAATCGTCCGGGGCTTCGCTCGCTCCGGGCTCGTGCGTACCGTCAGCTCTACAAGTGGCACGGGTTTCCCGAAGGCACCGTCGAGCTCATGCTCTCCAACCAAGCGCGCCCGGAGGGCGAGATCGAAGATGCCTTCGGTGGTGTCTTTCCGCCGTGGTTCGACGTGTGGAGCACCTTCGCGTACGGCTTCGACCGGAATCTTCTGTTGTCGGCCGACGGGCGCGATGTCAGGGCGATCGACCAGGCGCCGGAGGGTTTCTCGGCGCTGGTCCGAGACGATCACCGGTCCCTCCATCCCTTAGACGCCGGTCTCGCCCTTGAGATCGAGACCCGCCTACCCGCTTGGATCTTGCTCATCGGAGATCGAGCCTCGATGGCGGCAGGCGTCGAGGCCAGGGTTCCCTTCCTCGATCACGAGATCGTGGAGTTTCTCGCGCCCCTCCACCCGAGCCTCAAGATGAAAGGCTTCTCGGATAAGTCCCTTCTGCGCGGAGCGATGAAAGGAATCCTTCCGGAAAAGCTTCGCCGTCGACCGAAGCGACCGTTCTACACGCCCTTGGCGGAGTGGTTCTTCCAGGACGGTGCTCCCGAATACGTGGACGACGCCCTTGGAGAAGCAGCGCTTCGACGGGCCGGCGTCTTCGCCCCTGAAGTCGTGAAGCGGATGCGAGAAGAAATTCGGTCCGTTCCAACGCATACCCTGCGCCGCGTGCAGCTCGAATGGAATCTGGTACTGGTGCTGGGAACTCAGCTTATTCACGAAATGTTCATCTCCGACTTTCGGCCTACGGGCCCACCTGCCGGAGCGGCTGCGTCCATTGTGAGCGTGTGAAGGTGGCCAACCGCTTTATCGCTCTGCCGGTAGGACGACCGGGGCTCACCCTCCTCGCGACGGCACTCTGGACGGTGTTGATGGTGGCGGGCCTTCCCCAACTGCGGATCGATTCTTCGATCGAGTCGATGATCGTGGAGAACGACCCGGAACATGCCGCCTTCGAGAGCAAGAAGCAGATTTTCGGATCGGACGAGATCCTCTCGGTCGCGATCCCCTTCGGCGATGCCCTCGGCGCGGAAGCGCTCTCGCTACTGCGACGGATAACCACGCGTTTGGAAAAACTGCAAGGCGTCGACGGAGTCGACAGCGTCGCCAACGTAGACGACATCATCGGCCATGCCGACGAGCTCCGGGTCGAGCCACTCGTAGCGCGCGGCATCGATCCCGCGATGCTCGACGCCCAATCCGTTGAAGAAATTCGCAAGCGCGTGGACGCCAACGCGCCCTGGACGGGCTTCCTCATTTCCAAGGATCGTCGGACGGCCGCCCTGCAGGTCACCTTGAGCGCGAGCCACGGTAGCGACGCCGAGCGTCAGGCGGTCATCGCGGCCATCGACGCGATCCTCAGCGAGGAGCTCGGGAGCCGGGCCTACCACCTCGCGGGGCACCCCTTCATGAAGTCCGAGATAGGCCGCACCATCCAGCGCGATCTCGGAATCTTCTTGCCGGTCACGATCCTCGTGATATCGGCATTGGCACTTCTCGTAACCGGGTCGCGCCAAATCGTGGCCCTGACGCTGGGCGGCGCCTTGCTTGCAGTCGTTTGGATGCTCGGCGGAATGGGATGGCTGGGCCTTCCCCTCACCGCAGTGTCCAACACCGCGCCGACCATCCTCCTCGCCCTCGCCACGGCCTACCTCATGCACGTCGGTGCCGTCTACGAGCGAGAGTGGGATGAACGGTCCCCGGAAGCGAGTTTGCACCGGGCGTTTTCCCATAGCCGGCGACCGCTTGTCCTTGCCGGGGCCACGACGGCCGTGGGCTTCGGTTCGCTGTGGTTCTCGCAAGTGCCCTTCATCCGGAGCTTCGGGTTGGTGCTGTCCGTGGGAATGGTTGGAATCGTAGTGATCGGCACGGTCTGTTTGCCCGCAGCACTCGCCTGGAAGAGACCCGCCGTGAGGCAGCGCAGCGCTTTCAGCTCCAGTCGAAGGCTCGGAATCGCACTCTTCCGAATCGCGCAGATCACCGCCAGGAAGCCCGTCGCCGTGCTCGTCTCTACCGGCTTGATCCTGCTGCTGTCGATCATTGGCGCGTTGCACCTCGAAATCGACTCGAGCGGACCGAATAAATTTTCCGAAGGTTCCCGCTTCCGGGTGTCCTCGGAATTCTACCGCTCCCAGCTCTCTGGGGACGTCGTTGAAAATGTCTACCTACAAGGCCCGCCTGGCGCATTCAAGGAGCCGGAAGTTCTACGACGAGTGCAGCGTCTCCAAGAAGACCTCGAGAATCTGCCCGAGATCGACGCGTCCCTGTCCATTGCCGACTACATCCCGCTGATGAATCGCGCTTGGCACGAGAACGATCCCGCTCACGAACGCATCCCCGACAGTCGCGGTGCCGTGGCCCAGTATCTCCTGCTGTACTCCATGTCGGGAGACTCGGCTGCTTTCGATGACCTTGTAGATCTGCACTACGGGGAGGCGCGCATTCTGCTGAAGGCGACGGTCACATCCAGTCGCGCGAGCGCCGATCTTCGGGAGCGTATCACCGAGCTGGCGCGACTGTATTTTTCGGATCCCGAGTGGCCGCCCGCCGTGCTGAGTACCGAGATCTCGTTGTCTCGAGCGGCCGACACCCTGTCCAGGGAACAGACTCGCGGTTTCACCGGAGCTTTTGCGTTCATCCTCCTCGCAGTCGGGGTCGGCTTCCGATCTTTCTCCGCCAGCAAACTGATGGCCGTGCCAAACGGGGCACCGATTCTCTTGAACCTCGGTGTGATGGGAATCCTCGGCATCCCCCTCAACGAGACCACTTCGGTGATCTCCGCGGTCGCCATCGGGATAGCCGTCGATAGCACCGTTCATCTGCTCGCGTCGGCTCGTCGTCTTGAGCGCGAGCACGGTTCCCCGTCGGCGGGAATCGTGGCGGCGATCCTCACCACCGGCCGCCCGGTCATCGTGACCGGCATTGTCGTGGTCGCGGGATTCTCCCTACTCGTCTTGTCCAGTTTTCGCTCCGTGGTCGAACTCGGCGTGCTGACGGCCGCCACCATGGTCTATTGCCTGATCGCCGACCTGTTCATCCTCCCCGCCCAGCTCTTTGCGGGGGCTCGCTGGCGTTCGGGCTCGCTCTGTGGGAGCAGCATTGTGCTAGCGGACAATGGGAGCTTCGCGACAGCGCTCGATCTCGAAGCCGTGGGTGCGAACGAATACTGCGCGCGACCTCTCGGGCCACTATCTCCTGATTTTGGAGACCGCGATCTGGTTCTGGAAGGTCTGTTGGACGCGCGGCACCAGCGCGGGCGCTTGGAGAAAGACGCTCTGTCGGGTGAGTTTCGTTTGAGGCTCCTACCGGAGCTCGAGACCGAAAGCGCTGATACTTCTGCAACCCCTGTGACCCGTTCTGTGGGAAAGTCGTAGGAGAGATCGTGGCGAGTACGTTGGCGGAATTGATGAGGGGATCACCGCAGAAGGTCTTGTCCTACGGTGGTTTCCAGTGTCGGCACGCGGAGAGCGAGGGAGAACTCGAAGACGCGTACCGTCTGAGACATCGCGTGTTCTCCGAGGCGGGCTACATCGAAGCCGCGGCTTTCCCAGACGGGCGATTCCGCGACGCGTTTGACGATGTATCAGCGCAGCTGCTTGTATTCGGCCCTGGAGACGAGTTGGTCGGCTCGACTCGCTTCGTCCTGCCCTCCGAACGAGGTTACGTGACGGAGCAACTGTTCAACATTGAACCCCCGCCCATCAACCGCCAACGGCTGGGTGAGTTCGGCCGCCTGGCTATCGACTCTCGGTACCGGGGCGGCGAGCGCATACCGATGTTGGGCCTCCTGACGATGGTTTACTGGTGCATGCGCGAGAATCAGATCGAGTGGGTATACGCGTTTCTTCCGCCACGCCTGATCGACTCGTACGCGGCGCTGGGCTGTGTGTCGCGCCCACTCAAGGAACGCGAAGCAACAGCCGAGTTCCTCGAGCGACGCAACCCGATGCGCAGCTACTTCGCCAAGCAGGAGATCCGCCCCGTGCTGTTCGAACTTTCCCAGATGCTGCGGGAGATCGGGGTCTAGGGGTGTCAACAGCCCGTGCGGGCAGGACCGATCGCTCCCGCGATCTACGGCCTCAACGAATCTGACTCGATGATCCGCCCCTCCGTCACGTGGAACGTGTCAGACGCCGTCTCTTTCATCGTGGGGGCGGATTTGTTTACCGGGGGGCTCTTCGGTCAGTACGCAAACGACCGGGACTGCCCGCGGGTAGGGTCCATCGGATTTTTCTACGCCTTCGCTTCGAGACGCATCTAGGCAGCTAAACGCCGGAGCGCCTTTCGAAGCCACCTTGAGTGACCGTGCCGGGTTGCCGAATGGACGCTTCATGGGCCGGCGCCACGACCCGTTGTTTCTGTTCGCTGCATTCAGTCTGCTGGCGGTCACCGTCATCGGCGGCGTCCAGTCGAGCGCCTGGATCGGGAAGACATTCCCTGGATTTCTCGTCCTCGAGAACCGGGTCATCGCATCCGCCGGCCTCGGCGACTGGCCCGCGACGCAGGGCGGCGAGATCTACCAGCGGGAAGTCGTCGCGGTTGATGGCACTTCGCTCGCGCGCGTGGCCGATTTGCATGCCTACGTAGAACAGTTGCCGCCCGGGACTCCTGTCTCCTACCGCTTGAACCGGGACGGAACTACGACAGAATACGTCGTTGCCACACGCCGCTTCAGCGGCGTGGACTACGCCCTCCTGTTCGGCTCTTATCTGTTCGCCGGGCTTGGACTCGGGATCGTGGCACTTACGATCCGATATATGCGGCGGGAGGATCGCTCCGCAACGAGCAGTGCGTTCTGCCTGTGGCTCATGGGGATGTGGGCGCTCACAGCGACAGATCTCTACGGCCCCTACAGGCTCTTCCGACTTCACTCGTTCCTAGAGTGTTTCTTGTTTGCGGCCGCCCTTCAGCTGGCGTTCGTCTTTCCCTACAGGCGTGCATGGTTGGCGAGAAGGCCTTCCTTGCTCGCCGTGCCGTACGGCGCTGCGGGCGCGCTCGCTCTCGTTACGCAGATAGGCCTGCAAGACCCCGACACGTATGTCGCCACCCACCTGTTCTCCATGGAGGCGCTTGCCGTTTCTATGGTCGTGCTCATCGCGATGCAGGTGCAGGCCTATTTCAAGCCGCCGGACTTCCGCGCGCGGCAGCGGGTGAAGGTCTTGGTGATCGGATCACTCGCCACGTTCAGTCCGCAGCTTGTCCTGCTCGCCACGACGGCGGCGAGCGGCGGTGCTGCGTCCCTCAACCTGATGGGCTGGAGCGGCGTCCTCTTCCCGGTATCGATTGGCTATGCGGTTCTCCGCGATGACCTGCTGGAAGTCGACAGCTTCGTCCGTCGGTCGATTGGTTATATCCTGCTGACTGCGGTCGTCGCACTCGCTTACGCTGGGGCAATCACGGGCTTCGAGTCGTTGATTGTCGACCGTTGGGAGTGGGCGCGAGGGCTCTTCGTCCTGTGCTTCGCGGGTGTCTCGGCGATGGTGCTCCTCCCGTTGCGCAATCGCCTCCAGTCCACGGTAGATCGCCTCTTCTTCCGATCGGCTTGGGATTTTCGACGTCTCGTTGAAAACACGAGTGAGCGACTGACGTCGGCCACGGATTTGAACGTGGTCGCAGGACAGATCAGAAACGCGGTCGTCGAGGCCCTCCAGCCCGATGGCATTCACCTCTTGGTTCGGCGACGGACCAGCCCCGCATTCGAGTCGGTGCTGGCCGAAGGAGGATCGCTAGAAACGGCGATGGAGGTCGCACAGACCGCGGAGGCAGAGGCCGGCCCTTTCGACGTTCCCGGAAACGGGCTCGGCATTCCCTTCCGGATCGACAACTGGATGGTTGCCGTCCTGGTGGTCGGGCGGCGACTGTCGGGGCGCTACTACGGTGGCGATGATCGACGCCTCCTGCACACGTTGGCTCACCAGGGTGCCGTTGCCATCGACAATGCGTTGGCGGTTGAGCAGCTCAGGGAGTTGAATCGCAACCTCGAGCAGAAGGTCCAGGACCGTACCGCCGAGCTTCGCGAGACTCAATCACAGTTGGTACATCAAGAGAAGATGGCTTCCCTGGGCCAGCTCGTGGCCGGGGTCGCTCACGAGATCAACAATCCGATCAACTTCGTTCAGGGCAACCTGCACGTCCTCAAGGACTATGCGGAATCACTGCGGTGCTACTTGCTAGGCCTTACGGAGTTGATCGATCCGGATGATTCAGACGTCCAGAAAAAGCTCGAGGACCTTCGGAATACGCACGACGTGGAATACATCTTCGATGACCTCGAGGACGCTTTCAGCGGCTGTGAAGAGGGCGTAGAACGCACGACCACCATCATCCAGGATCTCCGAACCTTTTCCCGCCACGACTGCGGCGAAACCGCGACGGTGAACATCCACGATGGGATCGAGTCGACCTTGGCTCTCCTCAACAGTCGGCTCCGGGGTATCGAGGTTGTGCGCGACTTCGATGAACTCCCCTCCGTCGAATGTCTGGCAGGTCAGGTGAACCAAGTCTGGATGAATCTCCTCGCAAACGCCGCCGATGCTGTAGACGGGCATGGAAGGATCACCATACGGACGCGAACCTGTCCGTCCAGCATTCGGGTAGAAATCGAGGACGATGGATGCGGCATACCCGAGGCGCAGTTGGCGCGCATCTTCGACCCTTTCTACACAACCAAGGGGGTTGGGAGCGGAACCGGCCTGGGCCTGGCCATCACTTACGGGATTATTCGGCGCCACGGTGGGGAGATTCAGGTCACCAGCGACGAGGGCCAGGGGACGCGCTTTTCCGTAGAACTTCCGCGCGCGTTCACAGGAGAGGGCAGCCAGACAGGAGAGTTCCTCGTAATCCCCTCAACGGCCGAACAAGACACATAAACGTGTACGCAGAATCTCCTGGAAGCGCGAAGCCGCAAAGGAGATCGGCGGGTTTTCCCTCATGCGGCTTCCGCGAAAGGTCGATGGCTCGGGTACTATGGAGCGGCGCGCCCGGATTCTCGCGGTCGATGATGAGCAACGTGGCGTGGAGCTCGTCAAGCGAGTCCTGCGCCGGATCGCCGACGTCGACACGGCAATGTCGGGCGAAGAGGGCTGGGAGCTGTTCCAGAGCTCCGACTTCGATTTGGTGATTTCGGATCAGCGCATGCCTGGCATCTCCGGAGTCGATCTCCTCGCAAACATCGCGGAAGCATCTGCCGATACGGGAAGGATCCTGCTGACGGGGTATGCGGACACTGTGGACACCGTCGCCGCGATCAACCGAGCGCAGGTTCACGCCTACTTGAGCAAGCCGTGCCCACCCGACCAGCTCTCCGTAACCGTCGGTTCGGTTCTGGAACGGGTCAAGACACTTCGCGAGAACCGGCGACTGCGGGATCTCTTGGAGATGAAGTCCGCGAGTGGCAGAGGTCAACTTGACGGAGCAGATCCCAACGTACAAAGGATTGCCGAAGCCCTGGCGGAGGCGGCGCATCACGTGTCATCAGCAGCCCACCAAGTCGGAGAATTGAGTGACGATCCGTCTATGATCGAAGACCTGATTCGAGCCGCAGAAGAAGTCGGGCTTCTATCCGAGGAGCTTCTAAAGTCGGCCGCTTGCGACCGCTCCATCAAGCGTCGGTGACTTTCTCGCTCTCCTGTTGCCATTCTGCCTGCTGATTCCGCAGCATATTTTCGAACTCCGCCGCCGGCTTCGGCTTGCTGAAGCAGTAGCCCTGAATCTCGTCGCAGCCGTGATCACGTAGAAGACTCCACTGCTCCTGTTCCTCGACGCCTTCGGCGACGACACGTAGGCCGAGTCCCCAAGCGATGGAGATCATGGCCAAGGTGAGGCTCCTCGCTCGCTCGTCCTCCACGACGTCCTTGATAAAGACACGATCGATTTTGATGCAGTCGATGGGGAGGTCGCGGAGATATTGCAGCGACGAGTAGCCGGTACCGAAATCATCGATGGCAATGCTAAAACCGTGTTCTTTGAGTTTCGTCAGAGTCGCCACAGAGGCGTCTCCGTCCAGCAAGCAACCTTCGGTGATCTCGAGCTCGAAATCTTCGGGCGTGGCGCCACTTTCGTTGACCGCCGACAAGATCGATTCCACGAAATCGGTTCTGCTGAACTGTCGAGGTGAAACGTTGACCGCGATCCGGAAGTTCGCGATCCCTTCTTCCCGCCAGGCCACGACTCTTTGGGAGGCCTGTCTCATGACCCATAAGCCCATGGGCACGATTAAATCGGCCTGTTCGGCGAGGGCTACGAAGCGATCCGGGGGTATCGGTCCGAGTTCTGGGTCGTTCCACCGTAGCAGTGCCTCTACGCCGCAAATTCGGCCTGATTGTGCTTCCACTTTCGGCTGATAGTGAAGGTCAAGCGCGTTGTTCTCTAATGCGCTCTGCAGCTTGGACTCCAACACCACCGCCGCGTAGGCTTCGCGATTGCGAGACTCCGCCCAGTACTGACAATGGCTCCGTCCCTCGCGCTTCGCTCCTTGCATCGCCTCTACAGCGTTGAGAAGGAGGCCGTCTACCTCCATCCCGTCTTCCGGGCCGACTGAGATACCCACGCAAGCCGTGACGATCACATCGCGACCCCCAGCTGCGATGGGCTGGGCGATCTCATCGATGATTCGGCGAGCGGCCCTGCGAGGTGCGTCGCTACCGCGGAGCTCGGGTAGCAAGAGCGCGAATTCGTCCCCCGAGAGGCGTGCCGGTGTGGGAAGGGAGATCGCATTGGAGACTTGCGTTACCCAGTCGCCAGTCCGGACCGAGTAGAGTAAACGGTGCGCGATCTGTCTCAGCACGCTATCGCCAGCGAAGCGCCCGAAGGCGTCGTTGATCTTTCGGAGCCCGTCGAGACCGATGTGCAGCACCGCGAAGGAACCACCTCGGTGAGAGGCTTGATCGATCACTTTTCGCAGCGCTCCCTCGAAAAGTGCTCGCGTCGCGAGCCCGGTTAGCTTGTCGTAGAAAGCGGGGTCGCGCGGTGAGTTGATCGCCGTTTGAGTGCCAATGCTGACGGAAGCGCCGCGCACAACCTGGGGTTCGCGCCCCGGTTCTTGAACCAGCTCCGCGCGTGAGCTTACGACGATGCCTCCGGCATCGGAGTCCACGAGGCGGTGCTCTACGGCAAACGGTTCGTGTGTGTCTAGCATCGACTCCCAAGCGGCGGCGAAGTGTGCGCGGTCCACTGGATCGACGCGTTCGCAGAGATGGGCGAAAGACAGGGATTCCTTGCGCTGCGGCAACCCGAACATGGAACGAGCCTCGGGAGATGCGGCCAGTGCCCCGTCCTCCAGAGAAACCTCGAAGCTTGCGAGTCCTGCAATCCGCTGAAGGTCCCGGAGGCGGCCTGACTCGTGGCGAGCGACTGCAAGTTCCAGCGCCGCACCGATCAGTGAGCGAATTCGATAGATGAGAAGGTCAGGCTCAGTTGTCTTGTCGATCAGGTCGGTGGCTACCGCTCGCTGCATGCACTTCGCTGCTTCTACGTCACCCGAGTCGCGAAGCACGACGACCGGCACATCGCCGGCGTATCGGTTGTGAACGGCCTCGCAAAGTTCAGCGGGGCCCGGATCCTCCAGATCGGAGCCGAGCAGCACGAGATTGGTGCGTGGTCCGAGCCGTTGGAGGAGCTCTTTCCCTTGGTTCGTATCGAGAACTTCGAACCCCTGTTGCTCGAGGAGCTGCCGAAGCCAGGTCCTGTGTTCTCGATCGCGTTCGGCGATCAACACAAGAGGTTGTTTGGGGCTCTTTTCTCGAGCATGCGGCACGCGGCCACCTCTAAACCTGGTGGGCTAAGAACCTTTGAGGCTTTTCGGTCGCCTGAAACGCCGGCTAAAGCAGCCGACTTGCGGGTGTCTGCGCGCTCGAGTTCGCCGGCGAAACCGAGCGCCCGGAAATCGGGGGGACAGACCCACTATGGGGCCGTCGCTAATCGGGCTTCCAGGGCCTCGAGCAACCGCGTGTGCACGCCGACGGCATCGTTCGTCCGAGGTGGGCCTCCGTCAGGAGTGGGCTATGTGTCATTTTCTTCGCGGCCCCCGCTAGCACTGCTGAAAGCGCAGCCATTAGACGGCGGCGGGAACCAAGCAGAGAGGTGCGACATGCGAATCGATTCAGCTCTGGTGTCCACGGAGTGGCTAGCCAGCAACCTCGACAATCCCGCGCTACGCGTCTACGACACCACGGTCTTCCTCGAGCACGATCCGGGAGGGTTCGGGTATCTGCCGACGAGTGGACGCGAGAAGTGGGAAGCGGAGCACATCCCCGGTGCGGGCTTTCTCGACATCGTTGACGACCTATCCGATTCTGAGGCAGACCTCCCGTTCATGATGCCGTCACCGGAGCGCTTCGCTTCGCGAATGGCCGATCGAGGCATTGGAGACGACACTGCGGTGGTGCTTTACAACCGCGGACTTCCGATGTGGGCGACCCGCGTTTGGTGGATGCTCCGTTCGATTGGATTCGAGGATGTTGCGGTTCTCGACGGTGGAATTCAAAAGTGGCTGCGTGAAGGACGACCCGTCGATTCCGAGAAACCGAACCTTCCGCCCGGGCGGCTGACTGTGAACTACCGCCCCGAGATGTGGGTCGACCGCTCACAGATGCTCGATGTCGTCGAGTCGGGCGAACCCACGACGATCAACGCGCTCTCCCCCGATGTCTACAGCGGAGAAAAGAACCAGTATGGCCGCCCAGGTCACCTTCCCGGGACGCACAACGTCTTCTACGGAACTCTGATCGACTCACAAACAGGAGAGTTCCTCCCGCCCGAACAACTCATGACGCTTTTCGAGGAGAGTGGAGCCCTGACGAGCGATCGGGTCATCACGTACTGCGGGGGCGGGATCTCCGCGACAATGGACTGTCTCGCGCTCAGCCTGTGCGGGCAGGAGAACGTCGCGGTCTACGACGGTTCAATGTCCGAATGGGTTCGCGACGAAAGTCTTCCGCTCAAGCTGGGCAACGAGCCCTGAGGCCGATTCGGACGTGAGATCCAGGCCAGGTCAACACCGACGTTCTTTCGATCACACTGAAAGGTCAAGCGAATCCACCACGTCGGGAGGGACATCGGCGAGTTTTGCGCCACCCAGGGCGAAGTAGTAGAGCGGCTCTCCTTCGATCGAAAACCGGTGGCGATAGCGCTGCAGTTGGTAGACGTCGAGGTACTCCGAGAAGATGAGTTCTCGAATCAGGTGCGAGAATCCGGAATCGTCGCGACGGTCGAGGAACGTGTCCTTCACGTTGAAGGCGACCCAGCCTTCCTTGCCAATTAGGTTGAAGGCTTCGATGAAGGCCTTGGCCGGAATGTCGCCGAAGCCGAGTGCGGCGACGGAGACCAGGCAATCGGGGGACCACGACTTGAGCTCGTCCCGATCGTCCGGGCTCAAATCCGAGAAATCCATCACGTAGTATGCATCGTAGACCCCCGGCCGATCCCGGTCGGCCGCATCTCGTGCCTCGGGAATGATGTCGACCCCGATGAGCCGGGACACTCCCTGCCCCTTCAGCTCATCCCCTGCGACCCCGTTCCCCGCCCCCAAATCGAGGACGCGCAGCTCCGTGAGCCGTTGGCTCGATTGGGAGACAGCGAAGCGGAGGACCTCGGCGACCACGGACGGGGACTGGCACCTCAGCCGGTCATACACCACCTGCTCGTACAGGCCCGGGATCGAATAAATGCGATCGTAGTCGTGGAGCCTCAGCTTCTCGCGCGTTCCGCCGTCCTGGAGGTAGAAGTACACCTCGTCCTGACAAAGTTCGCGGACGTCGGTCGGCGGGAATTGAATACGGTGTCTAGGGGTCACTGGGCCACCTCGCAGATGCAAAACGTCGTTCCAGCTCGGGGCCTGCGGCTCACCCGATGAACAAGCGCTCAGATCCGAGTATGGAAGGAGGTGGTGGAGCTTAGTGGAGGCGGCCTCAGTTCTTTCCCCAGCGGGCAACATTTACCAGAACAGGATCTGGGGGCGGGGGGCAGCCCTAGCGACAACAACAGGGAAACCACGCACGAAAGCGCGGATTTGTGTGACCGACACGCTTGGAGCCCCCTGTTCTCAGGGATAGCGCTCCGGAGGAACGCGACCTGGGACTAGAGCGGCCTCCACGGTCGACGTACGCGACGAGCACACTGTGGACGTCTCCGGTGACTGGCGAAACCGGAACCATCAGGCGATCGATCGTGCGAGAGCTCAGGTAGCCCGTCGCCTACTCCCGGTAAGCGACGGGGTAGCGGGGCCCCTGAATCGGATCACCGTGGGACAGCTCCGGATCGTGCAGAAAATGGCTGGTGCCGGGGCCCGCGTAGTAGGTCATGTCGGAGCCTGCGTATCGCACCGTGTAACCGCGACGACGTCCGCGGCTTCGGTTTGGCGGCCCCCCATGCACGGTCATGGCATCGAAAGCGAGGACATCGCCGGGCCGCATGTCCCAAGACACGAATTCGTATTGCTCCCGGTGTGCATCGATGTCAGGGATGTCCACGTAGTCGGGATTGCGCTCGTAGGCCTTACCCCCCGTCGCGAAAGGCTCTGGCTGGAAGAACTGGCCCCAATTGTGGGACCCGCGGACGAACTCGAGCGCCCCGCTCTCCCGGGTCACCGGGTCGAGGGCCAGCCAGAACGACATGATGTGCTCTGAGCGAACCGGCCAGTAAGGGAGGTCGTTGTGCCAACGGGTGGGTGCGTCGGTGCCGGCTTCCTTTACGAAGAGCTGGTCGTAGTAGAGCTGGACGCGATCGACGCCGAGGAGGTCGCCCGCGAGAGCGGGGAGCGGCGACTCCAGGCAGTAGGCGGCAAAATCCGGGTCAGTCTCCCAGACCCGCATGTTTCCGTGAAAGCGGCCACCTCCTTCGATCTCGTAGCCGTGGAAACACGGACTCGGATTCGCGATGTCACGTTCGATTGCCGCGTCGAGTCGTTGGAGCCAACGGTCGTCGACGACGCCCGGCAACAGGATCGCACCGTCGCGTTCGTAGGCCTCCCGCTCTGCGTCCCGGATCATCGGCCCTCCATCCGAAGAATCGTACCGCACACACAACACCCGCAAGCGAGCGATGTGCGAAGCGCGATGCGAGCGCGCAGCGAGCGGAACGCGAGCGGAGCGGGGTGGCGTGGCTCAGCCGCGCCGGGACCACAACACCCGCAAGCGGGCGCCGTGCGAAGCGCGGTGCGAGCGCGCAGCGAGCGGAACGCGAGCGGAGCGGGGTGGCGCGGCTCAGCCGCGCCGGGACCACAACACCCGCAAGCGGGCGCCGTGCGAAGCACGGTGCGAGCGCGCAGCGAGCGGAACGCGAGCGGAGCGGGGTGGCGCGGCTCAGCCGCGCCGGGACCACAAAGCTGGCGGAGAGGGTGGGATTCGAACCCACGGATCTCTTGCGAGATCACTCGATTTCGAGTCGAGCACGTTCAGCCAGGCTCCGCCACCTCTCCGCAGAGCGGATGGTACAGAAATGACCTCCGCCTTCACGCGAGGTGTTCCCGGAGCTCCGCCAGTGCGTCCGCTTCTCGCTTGAAATCTTCGTACGTCTTCGTCCCGCCGGTATGCACGACGCCCGCGACGCCGAGATCGTTGAGATCACGGACCGCGTCGAGCGCCTTCGCGGGTTCCGCGAGGGGAAGCCGGGCGCCGACCACCGTCTCCGGTGTCGGGCGACCGTAGTTTTTCGCGAGCGCCTCCATCTCGGCGCGACCGGCGACGAGCGCATCCCGGTCCAAGCCGATCGGAAGCCACGCGTCGCCGTATTGCGCGGTTCTGCGCCGGGCCGCCGCCGAGTTCCCGCCGACCAGGATCTCGGGCTTCGCGGGCCGCGGCCGAAACAGGAACTTCTGGCCGTTCCGCTCGACTTCGTCGTTGTCGAAGCAGGTGTGGAGAAACGCCAGCGACTCGTCGGTACGAGCGCCCCGCTCCGCGCGCGGTATGCCGAGCGCGCGAAACTCAGCCTCCATCCATCCCGCGCCAATCCCCAAGCGCAGCCGTCCCTCGGAGAGCACTTGTAGCGCCGCCGCCCACCGGGCGGTGTGGAGCGGATCGCGGAACGGGAGCAGCAACACCGCGGTCCCGAGGCCGATGCGATCCGTTGCCCCGGCGAGAAACGCCAGCGTCGCCTCGCAATCGAGGTAGTACCCGTCGGAACCCTCGGAGTCTTCCTTGGGGATCGCCACATGATCGAAGACCCAGGCGTCGTCGATGCCGGCCGCCTCGGCGGCTTGAACGCAGCGGAGCAAGAGGTTGCGGTCCGCTTCCGGGCCCGCGACCCGCAGGAACATTCCAAGTTTCATAGGTCCCTCCAGTCCTTACCGTACTCGATCCTTTGGTGGTAACCTCACACGGTCATCCGATGGGGAGAGAACATGCTCGCAGTAGGGGATCAAGCACCCGACTTTGCCGTCGCGGACCACACCGGAAAGATTCGGCGGCTCGATGAATTCCGCGGCAAGCGGTTGCTGCTCTGGTTCTACCCGAAAGCCGACACGCCTGGCTGAACCAAGCAAGGTCTCGCGTTGCGAGATCAAGCAGCCGAGCTCGCGGCGAAGAACGTCGCCGTCGTCGGTGTGAGCTTCGATAGCGTCGAAGACAACCGGGCCTTTGCCGAGAAATTCGACTTCCCGTACCCGCTCCTGTGCGACACCGAGAAGAAAATCGGTGTGCCCTACGGAGCCGGCGAAGCCGGCAAAGGCGGCTACGCGAAGCGGATCAGCTACGTGATCGATGAAGACGGCAAGGTCCTCTTGGCCTACCCGAAGGTCGACCCCGGCACGCACCTCGAGACGATTCTCGCAGACCTACCCTAAGCGTCTCGGGGAGGGATCAACCGCAGCTCCTGGTAGCGGTGGATCCACTTGCGGACCATGTCCTCGGTGTCGACGCAGTCGTGGAATCCGTACTGGCGCAATTTGATCGTGCTTACGACGGTCGGCGGCGGGGGCTGCTTCGCACCGTGAGCCATCGAGAAATCCGCGAGCTCCGCGGACTCGCCGACGAATTCCTTGACCGTGCGCGGCGACGCGAGGTGGTACTTGTCGACCAGCGCGCCCCACTCCGCATCGCGCCTGGGCAACGACTCGCCGAGCGATTGCGGCTTCGGCTCGCCGACCTTCATACCGACGGCGTCCGCGATGGTGGGCCACAGGTTCTCGAACGTGAAGACGTCGCCGTTCGTTACGTTGAAGTGCTCACCGCCGCACGCCGGGTTGTTCGCCGCGAACTCGAACGCGCGGGCGAGTAGCTCTGTATCGACGGCTTCGAAGAGGAGCGGAGGTCCGCCCGGATACGCGAGGTCGCGACCGGCGGCCTTCTCGAGCGCCGCGTAGACACACACCGCGGGCAACACATTGAGATTGCCCTTGATGGCTTCGCCGAAAATCAGCTGCGGTCGAAAGATGGTCCAGTTCCACGCCTTCCCCCGCTGTTTCTCCCGGATGTAGTCCTCTTGGAGCCAGTAGAAGTTCTCGTGTTGGTGGCGCGGCCATCGCTCGCGCGCCGGAACGGGAAACGGCTCGATGTGCACGCCGTACGCTTTTGTCCCCTGCAACACCGTGATGTGTCGAAGACCCGTAGCCGCTCGCTCGAGCGGTTCGAAGAAATTCTCGAGCATGGCGAGGTTGGTCTGCATCTGCTCCTTCGCCTGCCAGCCCTCGACCAGGTTTCCGGCGATCTCATGGACCGCCGCGTAAATGATGTGGGTGACATCCGACATGTCGGATAGCGCCTCGCGACACGCGTCGGCGTCCGTCAAGTCGAGGGAGATGTGCCGGGCGGACGTCAGTCCGGCGGGCTTTCGCCTCGAAAGAGCGACCACTTCCCAACCGGGGAGCCTTTCGAAATGGCGGACCGCCTCGAAACCGACCAACCCCGATGCACCGACGATCACCATTTTTCCGCGTGCCATGGACCCTCCGAACGGCCTACCAATATACCATCGGGAGGAACTCAGGAGGTTTGCACCATGGCGGCGAAAGTACGCAGCGAGAGCGACGGCGCGGTCCGCATCATCACAATCGATCGACCCGAGCGTCGCAACGCCATCGATCCGGAGACAGCGGAAGGTTTGCAGGCGGCGTTCCGCGCGTTCGAAGACGACGCGGAGGCTTCCGTCGCAGTCCTTCGTGGCGAGGGCGACACGTTCTGCGCGGGCTTCGACTTGAAGTCGCTCTCGGACGGGGGGCTCCCGCGCTATGAACCGGAAGGCGAAGGACCGCTCGGCATCAGTCGCTGGCTGCTGTCGAAACCGACGATCGCTGCGGTCGAAGGTCACGCCGTAGCGGGCGGTATCGAGTTGGCCCTGTGGTGCGATCTGCGGGTCGCGGCCGAAGGCGCGACCTTCGGGGTCTACTGCCGGCGGTTCGGTGTGCCGCTCGTCGATGGGGGCACCGTGCGTTTACCGCGACTCATCGGCCAGAGTCGTGCGCTCGACATGATCCTGACCGGCCGCGGGGTCGGCGCCGAAGAAGCCTTCTCCTGGGGCCTCGCGAACCGACTGGTCCCCCGCGGTCGAGCCCTCGAAGAAGCGGTGGCCCTCGCCCACGACCTGACGCGCTTTCCGCAAATCTGTATGCGAGCGGACCGGCGATCCGCGATTGAGCAGTGGGGGCTGCCCCTGGCCGACGCCCTGCGCGCCGAAGGTCGGGGCGGGGTCGAGCCGCTGCGGCAGGAGGCACGAGAGGGGGCGAGTCGGTTTGCCGGCGGCGCGGGCCGAGGCGGCTCCTACGAGTCGTTCTAACCCGAGCTGAGCCTACGGGTTGGCGCCGACGCCGTCGCGGCCGTAAGTTCGCCTCGCACGCGGAGAGGCGATCGCAGGGTCCCGCTCGAGCGCGGGGACCGTGAACCCCGTCAGGTCCGGAAGGAAGCAGCGGTAGCGAGCCTTGCGTTGTGAGCGGGGGCGCCCTGCGATCCCTTCTCCGCGTGCCCCGGGTCTCGGGGTAGCCCGAGCGCGGGGAACGGACGAGGTCCCCCATGAGCTATGAAGTTCTCGCCCGCCGCTGGCGACCGACGCGCTTCGATGAGGTGGTCGGCCAGGCGCACGTGACCACCCCGCTTCGCAACGCCTTGGCGAGCGATCGCGTCCCCCACGCCATCCTGTTGACCGGCCCGCGCGGAGTCGGCAAGACCACGCTGGCACGAATCCTCGCCCGTTGCCTGAACTGCGACGAAGGCCCCACCGACGCGCCGTGCGGCGTGTGCTCCGCCTGCGAAGAAATCGCTGGCGGACGCTCCGTCGACGTCCAAGAAGTCGACGCGGCGAGTCGGACCAGCGTCGATGACGTGCGCGAAATCATCGAATCGGTCCGTTACGCGCCGACGCCGGGCAAGACCCGGATCTTCGTCATCGACGAGGTCCACATGCTCTCCACGGCGGCGTTCAATGCCCTCTTGAAGACGCTCGAGGAGCCGCCGCCCCACAGCTTGTTCGTTCTGGCGACGACGAACGTCGAGAAAATTCCATACACCGTGGTGTCGCGCTGCCAGCGGTACGACCTGCGTCGGGTCAGCATCGACGAGATCGCCGGGCGGCTCGCCGAAGTCGCCGCCTCCGAGTCGGTGAAGATCTCTGAACCGAGCTTGCGCGCGGTGGCTCGCGCCGCGGAAGGCTCGCTGCGCGACGCGCTGACGCTCTTCGATCAGCTCCTGGCGGCCGGCGGCGGCGAAGTTTCCGACGATCGCGTCGCCGAAGTGCTCGACCTCGTCGACCGGTCGTTTCCCCTCGCTGTGATCGAGGCCTGCGTCGATCGCGATGCCGGTGCGGCGCTCCGCGCTTGTCGACGCGCGAGCGACGCGGGCATCGACCCGCGGCGCTTTTCCGCCGAGCTGATGAGAAACCTCCGCGATCTGGTCGTGCTGCGGGTGGCGCCGGATGAAGACGCACTCATCGAAGCCTCCGAAGATGAACTCGAGAGGCTTCGCCAAGCCGCGAAGCGCGAAGAGCCCCTGCGTTTGCGTCGCATGTTTCGAGCGCTGCTCCGCGAACAGGAAGATCTGGCGTTCGCACCCGACGCGCAAGCGGTCGTCGACATGGCCGTCGTGCGCCTGGCCATGCTTCCCTCTGGCGACGACGTCGAAAAACTCCTCGCGCGCCTCGATGCGTGGGAAGGGGGCGAGCCGCCCGGAGGCAGAGGTGGTCCCGGCGGAGGGTCCGCCGCAAAGGCCGCTCCGGCGAGCGAGAAGGAACCGCCGACCCGTAAAGCGGCGCGCCCGAAGAAGAACGCCGAGCCCCCGAGCGCGGCCCCGGTCGCGAGTGCACCGAAGGAACAGGTCTTCGATCGTTTGCGAGAATTCGCGCAGGAGCGCAACCGCGGACTCTTCGCCGGACTCGATCGCGGTGCGCTCCTCGACCACAGCGAGGACGCGCTCCGCATCGCGTTGCCGGCGGGCATCGCCGCCGAGCGCATCCGCGGCCGCAAAGCGGACCTCGAAGCCGTGTGCACGCAGTTTTTCGATCGGCCGATGCGCGTTGAGCTCGACGTCGCGGAGTCCGCGCCGACGCCCGGAAACGGAACCTCGACGTCTGCCGGCGCGCCGGATCTTCGCGAGACGCGAAAGGCCGCGCTCCGTCACAACGCGGTCAACACGGCGCTCGAGATACTCGAAGCGGAAATTGTCGACATCCGGGCCCTGGGAGAGACGTCATGAGCGGACCCGACCTCGAGCAGATGATGCGCCAAGCGAAAGACATGCAGAGTGAGCTGGCGCGCTTGCAGAGCGAACTGATGAAGCGGAGCGTGACCGGCAGCGCCGGGGGCGGCATGGTCACCGCGACGGCGACGGGCGGCTTGCGCATCCTCGAGATCGAAATCGAGCCCGAGCTCATCGCCGGCGGCGATCGCGCGATGCTGCAAGATCTCGTGGCCGCGGCCGTCAACGCCGCCATCGCGAACGCGCAGCGCATGGTGCAGGAAGAGATTCAGAAGCACGCGGGCCCCATGGGCGCGCTCCTCGGCGGGCTCGGAAACTCCTGATGACGGCGGTCCCGGCGCCGGTCGAACGATTGATCGAGAGCTTGCGGCGACTCCCCGGCATCGGGGAAAAATCCGCGACGCGCTTGGCGTTCTTCCTGCTGTCGGCGCCCCAGCAATTGGCGGATGAGCTCGCGGGCTCGATCGCTCGCGTGAAGCGAGACGTCGTCTTTTGTGAGATCTGCTTCGACCTGGCCGAGGCGTCGCCCTGTGCCATCTGCAGTGATCCCAAGCGGGATCCGTCGCTTCTCTGCGTCGTCGAAGAGCCGGCGGACCGCGCCGCCGTCGAACGCAGCGGCTCGTTCCGCGGGCGCTATCACATTCTGGGCGGCGCCCTTTCGCCGATCGATGGCATCGGCCCCGACGAATTGCGGGTTCGTGAGCTCGAGAGCCGCGCGCGCAGCGAGGAAATCCGTGAAGTCGTCATCGCGACGAACCCGACCGCCGAGGGCGACGCAACAGCCCACCTGCTCGCGCAGCGTTTGAAAGACTGCGGGGCACGGGTCACGCGCATTGCGTCCGGAATGCCGATGGGTGGAGATCTCGAGTACGCAGACCAAGTCACCGTAGGCCGCTCCCTACGTTTTCGACGAGAGCTCGATTAGCTGCCGGTTTTCAGGTAGACGCTCAAGGGCGAGCGACTCGAAGCCGATTCAAGGGCGGCGCGTTGCTCTCGCCGCGAGTCGCGGTAGAGTTCCCTCGGGGGCCAAAAACTCCGAGTTTGTTCAACGGGTTGTAGGGGCGCTTGCATGCTCAACGCTTCGTTGGTGATGCACGAAGAGGATTACCGCCTGGTCTTGGCGGTGATCCAAAAGCTTGTTCGCGATGCGAGCGCCAAGGGTGTTTTCGTCGTCGACCGCAATGGCCAGCTCATCGCTGAGGCCGGCGAGGTCCAGGGTGTCGACACGACGAGTCTGGCGTCGCTCACGGCCGGAAGTGTCGCTGCGACGAGCGGACTCGCGCGGCTGATCGGCGAGGACGACTTCCCGATTCATTTCCACCAGGGGCAGCGCGACAACCTCCACATCAATATCGTGGCCGGCCGCTTGATCCTCGTGGTCGTCTTTGACGAGAGAAGCTCCCTCGGGTTGGTTCGCCTGCGCGTGAAACGCGCGAGCGGAGAACTCGCCCGCGTCTTCGAAGAGATTCGAAAGAAGTCCGAGCTCGGTCAACGACAACGCGGCTCTTCGCAACGCGCTGGGGCACCGCCGAGCCCGTTTGCCGACATCACCGACGACGATATCGACAACCTCTTCTCCGACTGACCGCCCATGTCCTTCATCAACTATTCGTCGCGCGAGATCAATTGCAAGATCGTCTACTACGGCCCCGGCTTGTGCGGGAAGACGACGAATTTGCAGTACATCTACAACAAGACGAATCCCGACCTGAAGGGCAAGATGATTTCGCTGGCGACCGAAACCGAGCGGACGCTGTTCTTCGATTTTCTCCCGTTGGCACTCGGCCAGATCCGCGGCTTCAAAACGCGCTTCCACCTCTACACGGTGCCCGGCCAGGTGTTCTACGACGCGAGTCGCAAGCTCATCCTGAAAGGCGTCGACGGCGTGATCTTCGTCGCTGACAGTCAGATCGAGCGGATGGAAGCGAACGTCGAAAGCCTCGATAACCTGAAAGTCAATCTGCGCGAGCAGGGCCTCGAGCTCTCGCGGCTTCCCTTCGTGATTCAGTACAACAAGCGCGATCTTCCGAACGCCGCGCCCGTCGACGAGCTCCGCAGGCTGATCAACCCGTGGAAGGTGCCGGACTTCGAAGCCTGCGCACCCAAAGGGTTGGGCGTCTTTGAAACACTCAAGGCCGCCGCCAAGGGTGTCCTGAACGACCTGAAAAAGCTGTCCTAACGAGGCCGCGCGCGGACGGCGAGCACCTCGAGGGTTTCAGCCAGCGACGCTTCTTCCGCCATCGCGCCGCGCAACGCGTGGGCCGACAGCTCTCTCGTCGAAGCGATCAATACGCGGTTGTCCCAGCCGGCAAGGGACAGGGTGAGGATCCGCGGGAAGTGGCGCCCGAGCGCGCGCGACTGGGACGACGCCTCGTCGAGTGCGTTGGAAACGATCACTCCGCCCGGCCGCAACCTCCCCTTCGCGAGCGAATAGCCCGGTTCGGGAAGCCAGGCGGGCTTGCGAAGCGCTCGTCCCCGACCGACGAAAACGTCTTCGACAATGAGGTCGAAACGGCGGCGTGTCTTCGCCAGATAGGCGAGCGCGTCCTCGACGACGATCTCGAGGGGTAGCTGGTCGAGGCCGAAGTGGCGCTTCGCAGCGGCAACCACGTCGGGATCGATCTCGACACCGACGAATTCCGCGCGGGGACGCAGCGCGAGGATGCCGCGCACGACGCTGCCGCCGGCGAGCCCGAGTACCAGAACTTTCGGTTTCTGTGCGGCCAGGGTGAGGACTCCGCTCGCCATCGCCTGCCACACCGGGCCGCTCTCGCCGCGCGGTCCGTAGGCTGACGCAAAGGTGCCGTCGATGCGGAGCTCGCGGCGCTTGCCGCGCGTTCGCACCGATACGCGCGGCCGCGGGGAACCAGCTCGGTACACTGCGCTCATGTCGGCCGACCTGTTCGCAGCTCCTGCGTCTGTTCTCGCACGCGTCGCTCTCCCGTTGCCCGTGAATGAGCTGTTCGACTATGCCGTTCCCGACGCGCTCGCGCAGGAGATTGCGCCCGGCGTTCGCGTCCGGGTCGACAACGGCCGTCGAAGCCTCGTCGGCGTGGTGGTCGAACGTAGCGAGGGCGCGCCATCGGGGCTCCGCCCGATCGCCGAAGTCTTGGACGCCGAACCCGTGCTGCTGCCCGGCCTGCTCTCGGTCATCCGCGAGGCGGCGGACGAACTCCTCTGCCCGCTGGGTATCGCCCTCGCGACCGCGCTCCCATCGGGAAGCGCGCCGCGGAGAGCCGCCGGCGTCGTGCAAACCACGCGGGGTGCGAGTGCGGCATCGAGCGGCGCCGCAACTGGCGAACTGTTGGCGTTACTCCGCGCCTGCGAAACCGCCGCAGCCGAAGCGCGGATCCGCCGTGCGCACGGCGATCGACTGACGGACACCGCGCTGCGCGAGCGGCTCCTCCGACGCGTCGCGATCGAACAAGGGCCGAGTGCGCGTTCCCGGACCGTCGACTATGCCGCCCTCGCGCCGGGGATCGACCGAGCTGCCGCGGAGCAGGCCCTCGCCCGTGCACCACGGCAGCTCGCGGTCCTGACGCGCCTCGCCGACGAAGGCTCCGTGCCCGCGCGCGCGATTCGGGAAGACGCCGCCGACGGTCGCGCGCTCCGCGAGTTGGTACAGCGCGGTTGGGTCGCGCTCGAGGAACGCGCAGCGCCCCGGGATGTGTTGGGCCTGGCGCCCCAGCGCGATACACCGCCAAGACTCACCCCCGCGCAAGACACGGCCGTCGACGCGCTGGTCGATGCGGTTTCGCGGCGCGCGCCGGAAACGTTCCTTCTCCACGGCGTCACGGGCAGTGGCAAGACCGAGGTGTATCTGCGCGCGATCGCCGCAGCCCGCGAAGCGGGTCGACAAGCGCTGGTGCTGGTCCCCGAAATCACGTTGACCCATCAGCTCGTTCAGCGTTTGCGCGCGCGCTTCGGCGACGATCTCGCCGTCCTTCACAGCGGACTTTCGGCGAGCGAACGCCTCGAACAGTGGGAGCAACTGCGTTCGGGTGCGGCGGCGGTCGCTGTCGGTGCGCGCTCGGCTCTCTTTGCCCCGCTTTCCGATCTCGGTCTCATCGTGATCGATGAGGAACACGACAGCGCGTACAAGAACGGCGAAGGCTTTCGCTACCACGCGCGCGAGCTCGCGGCGCTCCGCGCGAAGACCGAAGGCTGCCCGCTCGTTCTCGGCTCGGCGACGCCGGCGCTCGAAACGCGCTACGCCGCGACGTGCGGTGACATCACGCGGCTGGTCCTCCCCCACCGCGTCGCGGGACGACCGCTCCCCGCAGTGACCTTGGTCGACCTGGTGCGCGAGCGCGCCTCCCTGCCCCGCGGCCGCAAGCTCATCCTTTCGAACGCGCTGGCCCGCGGAATGCGCGAGGTCTTCGACGACGGCGGCCAGACGATCCTGTTTCTCAACCGGCGGGGATTCGCGACCCAGATCGCGTGCTTCTCTTGCGGCCACGTCGAGAGCTGCAAGGACTGCGACATCTCCCTCGTCTACCACGCGGGTGCCGAGCGACTCCGTTGCCACTATTGCGACTACCAACGCGAACCGTCGGACACCTGCAGCGTGTGCGGCGAAGCGGACGGAGCGCTCTTGGGGCTCGGGACCCAGCGCGTCGAAGAAGCCGTTCGCGAGGCGCTGCCCGGTGCGCGCGTCGCCCGACTCGATCGCGATGTCGCGGTGCGACGGGGCGCCACCGAGAACGTGCTCGCCGATCTGCGCGACCACCGCGTCGATGTGCTCGTCGGAACGCAGATGGTCGCCAAGGGGCACGACTTTCCGGGCGTCCGCCTCGTGGGCGTGATCCATGCCGATCAAGCCCTCCACTTCCCCGACTTCCGCGCCGCGGAGCGCTGCTTTGCGCTGCTCGCCCAGGTTGCGGGCCGCGCGGGGCGGGGGCGCGAACCGGGGCGCGTCCTGATCCAGACGTACGCGCCCGATCACTATGCGCTCGAATCCGTGGTGGGCCACGACTACGAGGCGTTCTTCCGGCGCGAGCTCGAAGCGCGCCGCGAGCTCGGCTATCCGCCCTTCGGCCACCTCGCTCACATCGTCGTCTCGGCACCGGAGCTCGCCGAGACCGAAGAGGCGGCGACCTCACTGGCGAAGGTGGCGCGAACCTTCTGTGACGACGGTGCGAACGTGCTCGGCCCGGCTCCGGCACCGCTCGCACGGTTGCGCGGTCGGCACCGCGTACAGCTTCTGCTCAAGGCGTCGACCCGGGAGCGGCTTCGCGACGTGGCGTCGAAGCTCCTGCCGGCGATGCGCGACTTCCGCGGTTCTGTGCGCTGCACCCTCGACTTGCGCCCGGTCGATATGCTCTAACGACGGGGCGTTCCATTCCCTATGCTCGCCGCGTGCCTCTCCGAGAAGTTCTCCAGTTCCCCGATCCTCGCCTCAAGCGAATTTCCAAACCGGTCGAGTCGGTCGATCAGGCGTTGCGCGACCTCGCTCGCGACATGACGGAAGTCATGTACGACGAGCCGGGCATCGGTCTCGCCGCACCGCAGGTGGGCGAAGCCGTCCGCATGATCGTGCTCGACACCGAATGGACCGAAGACGGCGCGTCGCGCGATCCGCTCGTCGTCATCAACCCGGAGATCGTCTCCCGAGAGGGCAAAATTGTCTGGACCGAGGGGTGCTTGTCCGTCCCGGATTTCACGGCGGACGTCGAGCGTTCCGAACGCGTGCAGGTCCGCGGCCAGACACTCGACGGCGATCCGCTAGAAGAAGAAGCCGAAGGCCTACGCGCCGTGTGTTTCCAGCACGAGATCGATCATTTGGACGGCACCTTGTTCATCGACCGCATCAGCCGTCTGAAGCGAAGCCTCTACGTCAAACGCCGCAAGAAAGCGATCCGCCTGGGCGATGAAGGGCGGAGCTCCACCGGCTAGGAGCCGGCTGTGCGCGTTCTCTTTTTCGGGACCCCGGATTTCGCTGTGCCGACGCTGCGCGCGCTCATCGAGAGCTGCCACACCGTCTGCGGGGTGGTCTGCCAGCCCGATCGCCGAAGGGGACGCGGAAGACGCACTTCCCCCGCTCCGGTAGCGGAGCTTGCGCTGGCCGAGGGTCTGCCGCTCTTCCGCCCGGAGAAAGTCGGCGCCGCCGATTCCGTCGCAACCCTGCACGAGACAGCGCCGGAAATCGGCGTGGTCGTCGCCTTCGGCCAGTTCTTGACGAAACGCGTTCGCGAGCTCCCCTCGTGCGGCTACTTGATCAACGGACACGCGAGCCTGCTGCCGAAATACCGCGGCGCCGCGCCGATCGTCCACGCGATTCTCGACGGCGAGGTGGAAACGGGTGTCTCGGTCATGCGCGTCGAACGCGAGATGGACGCCGGTCCTGTCCTCCTCACCGAGCGCACCGAAATCCGACCGGACGACACCGCCGAAACCCTCACCGGCCGTGTGGCAACGCTCACGGCGCACGCCATCGTCGCCGGCCTCGAAGCCATCGAAAACGGACTCGCGACTTTTGTCCCGCAAGATCACTCTCGCGCGACCGCTGCCCCGAAAATCACACGCGAGGATGCGGAGCTCGATTTCTCCGAGCCGGCGCGCGCACTCGAGTGTCGGGTGCGCGCGATGTCACCGTCGCCCGGAGCGTATTGCGAAGGACCCGACGGTCCCTTGCGTATCCTGGCAGCGAGGGCGAGTGATGACACCGTCGACTGCCCGCCCGGCACGGTGCGCTCCTCTCCCGATGTGCCGATCGCCGTAGCGACCGCGTCGGGCTGGCTCCTTCCCGACATCCTGCAACGTCCGGGCGGCAAGGCGCTCGCGGTCGATGCGTTCTTGCGCGGACATCCGATTTCCGACGGTGTACGACTCAATCCGGTGGGCAGCGCTGCTAGACTTTCACAGCGTTCGAGTCGAGAAGCGGACGCTTCGGGGGGCTCGTGAGCCAAAACGGTGAGATCAAGAGCACGGCTGCGAAGCGCCGTCGGCATCCGCCGCGTTGGGCGCCGGCCCGTGAGCGGCCCATGTTGCGGCCGACCCGGGCGCGTCTTCTCGCTCTGCGGGTACTCGAACGCGTGACGCGCGGCGGCGCATACGCCGATCTCGCGCTCTCCGGTGCCCTGGCTCGCAGCGGCCTCGCCCCCGAGGATCGGGCGCTCGCGACCGAGCTCCTCTACGGAACGCTTCGCTGGCGCGGCCGTATCGATTATCTACTCGGGCGCGTGCTCGACCGCGATCTCGAGAAAGTCGAACCCGTCGTGCAATCGATCCTGCGAATCGGCGCCTACCAGATCGCGCTGATGGATCACATCCCGGCCGCGATCGCCGTCGATCAAATGGTGCGCTGCGCGCGAGCGTCCGGTGCCGCGCGGGCGTCCGGGTTCGTAAACGGCGTCCTGCGTCGACTCGTGCGAGAGTGCGACACCTTGATCCCGCCGGGCTTGACGACCGATCCTCTCTCTCACCTGGTTCACGCCTTGTCGCTTCCCGAATGGCTCGCCGAACGGTGGCTACAGCGGTTCGGTCCCGAGGAAGCCGCGGCGCTCGCGAGCGCGTGCAACGAACGCCCGCCGACGACCCTGCGGGCGAATCCGCGGCGGACCAACCGGGAAGAGCTGGCCGCGGCACTTCGCGACCGGTATCCGGCCGTCGAGGCGTGCGAGGTCTCGACCCTGGGGTTGCGCCTCGGCAAACCGATTCACGCCGGGCAGGAGGCCACGTTTCGCGACGGCCTGTGGAGCATTCAAGACGAGGCGTCTCAAGCGGTGATCGATCTGCTCGATCCGCAACCGGGCGAGCGGGTGCTCGACACGTGTGCGGCGCCCGGAACGAAAGCGAACGCGATCGCAGAGCGCGTCGGCGAGGCGGGGTTCGTGCTCGCCACCGATCGGCACGAGCGGCGCCTCTCCCTCGTCGGGCGCGAGTCGCGTCGCTTGGGCCTCGCGAACGTGCGCACCCGTTGCCTCGATGCTTCGGCCGAGCTCGAGCAGCTGCGCGATCGACATACCGAGGCCTTCGACCGGGTCCTGGTCGATGCGCCGTGCTCGGGTCTCGGCACGCTGCGCCGCAACCCCGACGCGCGCTGGCGCGTACGGCCCGACGATCCGGAACGACTCGCGGAAACCCAGCGCAAGCTCCTCGAGCGCGCGCTGCCTTGGGTGCGCCCAGGTGGCGCGCTGGTCTACAGCGTCTGCACGTTCGAGCCCGAAGAATGCGACGAAGTGGTCGCGGACTTCACGGCCGCGCATGAAGGCGTGCGCGTGCTCCCGAAAGAAGAACTGCCCCGCTCCCTCACACCGTGGCTCGACGACGCGGGCTACCTCCGCTCCTTCCCTCACCGCGGCGGCGGCGACGGTTTCTTCGCGGTGCGTTTCGAGGTCTCGTCTTGAGCCGCAACATCAAAATCGCTCCCTCGATCCTCGCCGCAAATTTCGCGGCGCTGGGCGAAGAGATCGCCGCCATCGAAGCCGCGGGTGCCGACTGGGTGCACGTCGATGTCATGGATGGGCACTTCGTGCCGAACTTGACCCTCGGACCGCCGATCCTCGAGGCCGTACGGCGCAGCACCCGGTTGCCGCTCGACGTCCACTTGATGATCGAAGAACCCGAGCGCTCGATCGAGGCGTACGCCCGAGCGGGCGCCGACACCATCGGCGTCCACATCGAGACCTGCCCGCATATCCACCGCACCGTCCATCAAATTCGCGAAGCCGGCGCGCGCGCTTCGGTCACCCTGAACCCCGGCACGCCGCCGGAAAGCGTGCTGCCCGTCCTTCCCGAAGTCGATCAGGTCCTCGTCATGACGGTGAATCCCGGCTTCGGCGGACAGAAGTTCATCGAGGCCTGCCTCGAGAAAATCGCCACTCTCAGGCGCTGGATCGTCGAACGGGATCTGGACGTCGATCTCGAAGTCGACGGCGGCATCGGCGCCGGCACGGCGGGCCGGGCGGCCCGAGCCGGCGCAAACGCCTTTGTGGCCGGAACGGCGGTCTTTGGAAGCCCCTCCTATCAAGAAGCGATCGCCGGCCTCCGAGAAGAAGCTCGAGGGGCCCGAGAAGCCTCCTCCGTCCCCGGTTGAGGGGAGCCCGCAAACTAGGCATATTCGCGGGCTCAGGAAGTGTCGGGGCGTGGCGCAGGTTGGTAGCGCGCTTCGTTCGGGACGAAGAGGTCGCTGGTTCGAATCCAGTCGCCCCGACCATTTCCGCTCCTTGAGATTCTCGCCAAGAGTCGGAATGGCATGGCCTCGCGTAGAATGGGGCGATGACGGATGGTCGACTTACCGTTCTGCTCGTGCTGCTGGTGGCGCTTGCGACTCCCGGGAACGCGACGTCCCTGGTTCAAGCCGATCTTCTCGCGATGGGTGACGGCCTGCTCACCGTGCAAGTCGATTCAGGACTCGAGTGGCTCGATGTCGACCAGACGACGGGTGTCTCCTTTGTGGACATCGCGCTCCACAACGCGGGTGGTTGGCGCGATCTCGGGTTCCGCCACGCGAGCATAGAAGAAGTCCGCGGCTTGTTTGCGGCGGCTGGAATCTCCGAGCGGGGTTCACTCAGCGTGGAAGATTTCGGGGCAGCTGCGCAACTCCTCGACCTACTCGGCTGTACGACGAACTGCGACACCGACCGGCGCGCTCAGCTGGGATTCGCTGTGGGCGGTCACGGAACGTTGTTCGGCTTTGGACCGACGGCTGTGGTCTTCGTCGACGGCGACTTCCAGCTCGCGAGCGTCGAAGTCGATTTTTCGAGCGGGCTCGGCGGCGCGAATGCGGGGGACCCCGCCGCCTTCGGAGGCTTTGATTTTCTGGGCGGTCGCTTCGTTTTTTCGACCGGTGGGCTCGAGAAGACCGTTATGAACGAAATTGATGCGAGCTTCACCGCGGAGGGCGTCGGCCACTATCTCGTACGAGCCGTCCCCGAGCCCGCAACCGCTCTTCTTCTGCTTCTCGGCCTCGTGCCGCTTGCGCTGCGCCGGTAGCGGGTTCTAGCGAGTGGCGCCGCGTTCCGGCGGCGACGGGCGTTGCAGATCGAAGCGATCCCGCGTCCGGACATAGCTGTTGCCGCCCATGCGACCGACCGTCGCCAGCCCGTCGGGATCGATCCGGTAGTTGTCGAACAGCGCGTCGTCGACGTGGAAGCGAACCACGCGGCCGAGAACGAACGCGCCCCCGAAGACCTCACGACTGACCTCCACGACCTCGAGAAGGCGGCACTCCATGGCGATATGCGCTTCTCCCACGCGGGGGGCCTTGATGACGTCGCACGCGATCGGAGTCAGGCCGGACAACTCGAACTCGTCAACGTCCGGCGCGACATCCACCGCCGTGGCATTCATGTTCTCGACGAATCCCTCCGACACCACGTTCACGGTGAACTCACCCGTCGCTTCGATATTTTTGCGGGTGTCGCGTCGATTCTCCTCGAGATTGACCATCGGACTGAAGCCGATCACCGGTGGGTTCGCGCTGACCGCCGTGAAGAAGCTGAACGGCGCGAGGTTGTAGACCCCTTCTTCACTGACCGAAGAGACGAATGCGATCGGCCGCGGCGTGATCGACCCGATCAACAGCTTGTAGTTCTCGACGGGCTTGATCGATTTCGGGTCGATAATCATAGGTGCCTCATCTAGGCGGCGATCTCATCGAACTCGCGCAGCGTGAACGCCGGCATGATCTCATGCTGAATCAGCGCAACGGACTGTAGCGATTGCTCGAGTGTGAGGTTCCCGAACGCGAGTCGACAGAGCAGATAGTTGATCCCCGACGCCTCGACGTCTTTCAGCAAGCGGTCGCGCACGGTCGAAGCCGACCCTGCGATGCAGAGGCCGGATTCGTGTGCCTCCTCGACATCTTCTGGAAAGTTCACCGGGATCTTGATCCGGTGAAGTCGCCACAGGTGGAGCAAACTCTTGTACCACTGCTGGTAGGCCTCTCCTGCGGCGGCCCTCGCTTCCCGATCCGTCTGTCCCACGACGATGTGCCGGCTCACGCCGATCTTCGGCATGGGATCACCTGCGTGCGGCGACTTGTGCCATTCCACACGGAAGCGGTCGGCGATCGCGCGGACCGAGCTCGCGGTGCCGTTCGTGACGATATTCATCCCGTGGGAAGCCGCCCAAGGCGTTCTTTCGGGCGAAGCCACGCCGTACCAGAGAGGCGGCCGAGGGGACTGGATCGGGCGCAGTTCGAGCGGCACGTCCTTGAACGTGAAGTGCTTGCCCTCGTGGTTCAAATGATCGTTCTCGAGCCCGGCGAGGATTACGGCGAAAACTTCTTCGTAGAGTTCCTTGGCCTCGTCGGTAACGCCGTAGAAGCCGAGCTCGATGGGTGAGATGCCTTTACCGATACCGAGTTCGAGCCGGCCGCCACTCAGCTGATCCAGCATGCAGATCTCTTCCAGAACGCGAAGCGGGTGGTACAGACTGAGCGTGTAGACCAAGGGACCAAAGCGCAGTGCCTGGGTCCGCTGGGCGACGGCCGAGAGAAAGACGCTGGGAGCCGAGGCGAGCCCGAGCGGCGATCCGTGGTGCTCGGCCAGGTGATAGGCGTAGAAGCCAGCGCGATCGTAGGCCTCAATCAGTTGCAGACGGTCTCGGTACTGCTGTCCGAGGTTCAGCCCGTTGCGGTCCATGTGGTCGAAAATGCCGAAGCGCATGTCAAAGCCTCTCTTACCGGCGTCTATTCGGGAAGGGTTTCGAGTTGCGCGAGAATTTCGGCCCGCTGACCCTCGAACTGCGGCGCGATCATCACTTCTCGGCCGAGTCGATCCGGGTCTTCGTCGATTGCGAACCCTTCGGGTTTCGACACCGTGGCTTCGAGGAGCGCGCCGCTCGGCGTGCGCACATAGACCGAATGGAAGTAGCCGCGATCCTTCACGTCTGAACAGTCCGTAAAGCCCATCGCCTCGAGGCCGTCTTTCATCGCGCCCTGACCGTCGAAATCTGCGATGTGGAAGGCGCCGTGATGGACGGTGCCCTCGCCGAACAACCAGGAACCGGTCGGCCGTTCCGGCTCGACGATGAGATCGATCAGGGCGCCGGGGCCACCTTCGCCGACCTCATAACGGGCGTCCTGGCCTTCGTCGGTGAGCCGGCGTGCCGACCATCCCAGCTGCAGGAACGCTTCCATGTCTTCGACGTCGCGGGTCGAGATGGCGTAGGTGTGCGTCCCGCGAATCGCGTAGTCGCCGGGAACGGGACCGTGGGAGACAGGAGCGCGCGTGTCGGCCGACGCCTCGGTGAGCGTGTAACCGATTCCGCAGGGGTGGGCGAAGTGCAGTGTGCGTTCGCCGAAGCGCTCGCCTTCGCGGCAGTCGATCGAGTGCTCGCCGAGGCGCTTGCGCCAATAGTCGATCGAGGCTTCGGGAATCGTGAGCGTGACCTCCGAGATCTGCCCGGTCCCCGGCCGCGACTTCTGCCCGGTGTGCCGCATCGGGAACGAGGTCACGAGGGTGCTCTCGTCGCCGACATCGTTTCCGTAATAGAGGTGGTAGATGGGAGTCTGTCCGTCGTACAGAAGCGTCTTCTTCACGCACTTCAGGCCGAGCACATTCGTGTGGAACGCGTAGTCCTCCTTCGCGCTTCCCGTGCACAACGTGATGTGGTGGTGTCGAAGCAAGCTCGCGTTCGCGTCCATCTCGTGTCTCCTTTGAGTTGTCATCAAAATTTTGATATTATCAAAAAATTATTATATATTAAATTTAACTCATGTCAGAGCAAAAGCCCAGCCGCGGAATCAAGTCGATCGAAGTCGGCTACGGAATCCTGACGGCAATCCAAGAGGGTCCCGCCCCGATGCCACTGCGCCTCATCGCCGAGCGCGCCGGGATGGCACCCAGCGCCGTCCATGTCTATTTGGCCAGCATGATCCGCACGGGGCTCGTCCAGTCCTCGGGTCGCGGCTTGTACCGCCTCGGCCCCGCCCTAGCGGCGTTGGGCATCACGGCAGCGCGACAGGTCGACGGCTTTGATGCCGTCCGCATGCGCGCGAACGCACTGTGCGAGGAGACGGGCGTCGGTGTCGCCGTGCTGACCTGGGCCGAAACCGGTCCCATCATTTTGTACAACGTCGCCGGAGAAATGAGATCGCCGCTCCAACTGCGCAACGGGCCGGTATCGATCCTGTGGACCGGCGGAGGCAACATCTTCATCGCGTTGCTCCCGCGCGAGACCACCCGAGACGTCGCCCGACGAGAAGCCGCTCTAGAAGGCATGAGCGAGAAAGCATGCGACGCTTTGCTCGATCGCATCTCTGCGCACGTGAACGAACAGGGTTACGCAATCCAAGAAGTCAAGCAGCTGCCGGGCTTCCACGCGATCAGCGCACCGGTCTGGGATTCGAACGGTTATCCCGCCTACGCCTTGACGCTCACAGCGCCGAAGGCGCTACTCGACGTGTCACCCAAGGGTCCGCACGTGGCGGCGCTCTTTCGGGCCGCGCGTGCGGTATCGCAGGGGGTCCCGTACACCGACGAAAGAGAAAGCTGACGGCCAGCGGGCTCACGTTTGCGAAAAAGATTCAGAAGGAATCGGCCGTCGCCCACAGAACCTTCGAGGATCCGCTGCGCTTCTCATTCCGGTACGTTGCACAATCCGTTGCGCATCGGCGGAGAGTGACACGACGTGTCGCACAGCGACCACAGTTCTCACGACGAATTGACATCGATCTAAGGGCTCTGGCAGCATGGATTGCTCGCGAGGATAGCCCCGCGACTGAAACCCGAAGACTGGCGCGCTGAACGCGCCGCGGAGCCCCCCATATCATGCCCCCCGCACCGAGTCGAACCGAGCTGGCCTGGGAATTCGCCGAGCTCTTCGGCGATTTCACTACGGCCGACATGAACGAGCTCCTGTCGAAGAACATCCCACTCGAAACACTCGAGTTCTTCGCTTCCTACGCCGAGTCTTTTGCGACGGCCGAAAAAATGACCGGCCGCACCGCCGAGCGACTGCCGAACCTGATGATGGTCGGCTACCTGATCCGTGTGCTCGAAGAACGCGTACTCGACGCCTTGGAAGAAACCTCCTGAGCGGAGCGAGCGCCGTCCGCAGTGAGCACGCGCCGAACCCCGTCGGCCCGTATTCCCAGGCGATCGAGAAAAACGGTCGCATGTATCTCTCCGGTCAAATTCCGCTCGACCCAGCGACCGGCGAGCTGGTCACGGGCGAGATCGAAGCGCAAACGGAGCGCGTCTTGAGGAACCTCGAAGCGGTGATGGCGGCCGCGGGCGGTTCCCTTGCGGACGTTGTTCGCACGACGATCTACCTGACCGACCTGGGACTCTTCGCCCGCGTCAACGCCGTGTACGCACAGTTTTTCGACAGCGATCCGCCTCCGGCGCGCAGCACCGTCCAAGTCGCCGCCCTGCCCCTCGGTGCCGAGATCGAGATCGACGCGATCGCCGAGCGTTAGCCCGAGCGCCTAGGCGCCGCGTTTCTTCGGGTGGAGCCAGTACAGGTTCAAGCCGTTGACGACGACGTGGGCCGCGATGGGAGCCACCAAGTGGCCCGTCGCCAAGTAGAGCGCCCCGAAGCAGAAGCCGGCGAAAACGGCGAAGAGGGTCCACACCGCGAAGGGCGCGCGGGGTACGAAATGCGCGGCGCCGAACAGGATCGCGCTGGGAATCAATCCCAACCAAGGCTGCAGTGCCCCCCGGAACAAAGTCTCCTCGGCGACGCCGCTCACCAATGCCAACAGCCACGCCTCGCTCCGGGCCAGCGGCGGGAGCAAGGAACGGAGCCCTTCCGCCAGCGCGGCTCCTGCGCGGGTCCGAGCCGTGAACACCCGCGAAAGCGCGACGAGAGCCAACCCGCAGAGTGCGCCAACGACTGCAGCGGGGGCCATTTCCCACGTCGCCCAAGGCTCGGCCAGGCGACGAAGAGGAAGTCCGCTCCACATCGAGACGAACCACGCGAGAAGGAGAAGCGCGCCGTAGAACGCGCTCGCCCAGACGAGCAGCTTGTTGGCATCGGGTCGCTCATTCATCGGGTCAAGGCATCTCTCGATGGCACCCGAGGTGGGGCGCGGTTAGCTTCCGGGTCGGCGAAGTCTCGCCGAAAAGCGGCGCCGCTGCCGTCGCAACGACGTTGTCTCCCCGGAAGGCCCCTTTATGTCTGACCGCGTTCCCATGACGCCCACCGGCTACCAAGCCCTGCAGCAGGAACTGAATCGCCTGAAAACCGAGGATCGTCACGCGATCGTGCGTGAGATCGAAGAGGCGCGAGCTCATGGAGACCTCTCGGAGAACGCGGAATACCACGCCGCCAAAGAGAAGCAGGGTCATATCGAAGGACGCATCGTCACCATTGAAGACCGGTTGGCGCGCGCTCAAGTCATCGAGATCAACGACCCGGGTGACGGGCGCATCCGGTTTGGAGCCACGGTGACCCTCGAGGACACCAAATCGGGCGAAGAAACCACCTATACGTTGGTGGGTGAGGACGAAGCGGACGCCAAACAAGGCCGGATCTCCGTCACATCGCCGATCGCGCGGGCGCTGATGGGTCAAGAAGAGGACGCGACGGTCCGCGTGAGAGTCCCCAAGGGAGTTCGAGAGTTCGACATTGTGGCGGTCCGCTATCTCGTCTGAAGCGGTGTCACCTCCCCTCGGGAAGCGCGCTTGCCACCCGCCGCAGCGCTTGTGTAGCCTCGAGGCGTGCCGCCTCGATCCCCGGGGCGAATGAGGCCGACCGACACGGGCTCGGGCCGGGTTCCATGCGCTCTCTTCAGGTCAAATTCAGCCTACTCGTTGTGACCCTCCTCGCGGTGGCGTGCATCGGTTTGGCCTGGCTCGCAACCCGACATGAACGCGCCGCTTTGGTTGCAGAGGTCGAACGCCGCGGCCTCGACCTCGCGCGCAATCTCGCCGGAGATGCCAAGGAACCGCTCCTCGCCGAGGATCTCTTGAGTGTCGGCTCCCTCGCCCAACAAGTCGGCGAGATCGAAGGCGTGGTCGCGGTCCGCCTGCTGAACGTACAGGGGAAGGTCGTCGGGGCTTCGGAAGAGGGGTCGGCGACCGTCGTCGTCGACGCCGTGGAGCTCCTCGCCAAGGACGGGCCGAGTGTCGAGCAGCGCGGCAACCGCGTGCTCGCCGCGGCGCCGGTGCGCTGGAGTGACGTTCTCGTCGGAGAGGCGCAAATCGCCCTCGATTTGGACGCCCTCGTCGAGCCCGTGATCGCGGACAGCCAGCGCCAACTCGGCATGCTCGCGGTCGGCGTCGTCATCCTCGGAATGGCGTGCGGCATCGGCTTTGTCGCCCTCCTCGTGGGGCCGCTCCGACGCTTGCGGGCCGGGGTCGAGCGACTGGCTCGAGGGGATTTCAGCGCGCGCGTTCCGCCGAGCTCCGGCGATGAGGTCGGCGAGCTCACCCGCGCGTTCAACCAGATGGGCGAGTCGCTCCAGGAGAAAGAGCGGATCCAGAACGCCTTCGGACGCTACGCGAGTGACTACGTCCTCAATCAGCTGCTCGAGGGCCCCGAGGAAGGCGGTCTCGAAGGAGCGGAACGCGAGGTTACCATCCTGTTCGCGGATATACGCCGGTTTACGCGCCTATCCGAGGGGATGAAGGCCGCCGACGTCGTGGCACTCTTGAACGAGGTGTTCCAACTCGCGTCGGACTGCATTCTCGCCCACGGGGGAACCATCGATAAGTTCATCGGCGACTCTGTCATGGCGTACTTCGGTGCCCCGGTGCCCCACAGCGACCACGCACTGCGGGCGGTCCGGGCCGCCATGGACACCGAGCGCGCAATGGCGGCCCGCAACGCGAATCGCGAGCGGTCCGGTCGCGTGGAGGTCGGCATCGGGATCCATACCGGCCAGGTGGTTGTGGGAACGATCGGCTCGGATCGGCGGTCTGACTTCACGGCGATCGGCGACGCGGTCAACGTCGCGCACCGCCTGGAGAAGTTGTCACGGCCGGGAGAGATTCTGGTGTCCGAAGCCGTTCAGCGACGCGTCCGAGGAGCTTGCCAACTCAATTTCGAAGGCGAGCGCCAACTGTCGGGGCGCCTCGAACCGGTCCACGTCTATTCCGTGGATCTCTCTGGCAAGGACACGGCCTAGTCGTGGCGAGGCGCGTCACCGCGGTCGGTCTACTCGGCGCTTTGTGCGCGGGGGGACTCCTCGCGTGCACCACGCCGGGCCACATCGGCGAGCGGCGCTACCGAGAGGGCGATCGACAGGGCGCGCTCGCCACGTGGCGACAGGTCAGTGAGAGCAGCCACGAGTACGAGGCGGTGCAACGCCGCATCGCGGACGTCGAGAACGAGTTCGAGCAGCTCGTCGTCCGCTACGAGAAACGAGCGGCTTACTACGAACGCAAGGGTCGACTCGCCGAGGCCGCGCTCAACTATCGCTTGGCCCTCGAGTTTCGCTCCGACGAGACCGCACTCGCGCGCCTGCAACAGCTCGTGCGAGATCTCGCGCAGCGCAAAGCGAACCGAACACAAGCGTTCGACCGAGCGTTTGCGCGGGGCGACCTGGCGGTGGCGCGCAATCACCTGGTCGAACGCGAAACCCTCGATCCGTTCGACGCCCA
Organism: Myxococcota bacterium; assembly: GCA_965223705.1. Taxonomy (GTDB): domain Bacteria; phylum Myxococcota_A; class UBA9160; order UBA9160; family UBA6930; genus UBA6930. Next base: position 4,070,567 of record OZ245015.1, read on the forward strand.
GTTGCTCTCCGATCAGCGCCGGCTGCGCGAAGCGCTCCAGGGCGACGTCGATCGACTGCTCAAGCGCGGGCGCGACGCGTTTGCCAAGGAAGCGTATTCCGACGCCGATGAGGCATTCGTCGCGGTGCTGACCCTCGACCCGGAGAACGGCACCGCGCGGGGCTACCGGTCGCTGATTCGGGATCTCGACAACGAGAAGGAGCCGGCTCCTGGAGATCCCGTCGCCGTGCGGAAGCCCCTCACGGAAAAGCAGATTCGGGCCGAGGGCTTCCACCAAAACGCCCTCGCCGCGGAACGAGACGGCCGCGACTACGCGGCGATTCGCCACGACTTGCGCGCCCTCAAAGCCGATCCGAACCATCGCAAGAGCCAGCTTCACCTGGCGGCCCTGCGGCGCCGGCTTCGCCCTGAAATCGCGCCGCTGATGGAGTCGGGACGCGCGTATTACCAGCAGGAGGATCTCAACAACGCGCTCGATCAGTGGAGACGCGTCCTGCTCATCGACCCGAAGAACACCGAGACGCGCGAGTACGTGTCCCGCGCGGAGCGCCTCCTCGAGAACCTGGAACAACTGCGCGCCGGCACTCCCGCCGTGTCGAGTCGGTAGGGGCGAGCCTTTGTCGCGGATCCGAGCCGTGGCTGCCCTGGCACTCGTCGCGTTCGCGGTCGGTTGCACTTCGACCCTCGATATCGAGCGGGCGCGGGAAATCCTGCGTACGCCGAAGGGTCCCGAGATCCCCGTCATCAGCGACGCCACGACGAGCGAACTCGAAGCCGTCCAAAACCTGCGCGCCATCTCCGGCGAGCTCCGCGAGGTCCCCCTGCAGTGGGATCCGTCTCTCGGCCCCGACGTTGCGGGGTATGTCCTCGAGCGGTCTCTGGGCCCGGAACAGCCGTTCTCGCGAATCGCCGTCGTGCCGGGACGCTTTGAGTCGACCTATATCGACCGCGGTGCGGACCTCGGGCCCAAGCAGAGCCGCGACCGCCTCGTTTCCGACTTGGGCGACGGAGAAATGTACCTCTATCGGGTGCGCAGCTACCGGGCAGACGGCATGATCGCCGCCGATACCTCCGCCCCGAGCTCCGCGACCACAGCGCCGCGCCCCACCCCGCCCGAAGATTTGCGCGCCTACTCGCGCATGCCCCGGGCGATCGCACTTTCCTGGACGGCCGTGACCGACCCGGCGGTGCGCGGCTATGTCATCCGCCGCAGCCCGAGCGCCAGGGGTGACTTCACCGAAGTCGGCCGCGTCGATCACCGCTACGACACGACGTTCACCGACCGAAACCTCGAGTCCCTTCGGGTGTTCTACTACCGGGTCGCGGCGGTCAACCGCGTGGGAGCCGAGGGGGAAGCCAGCGCCCCGATTCGCGGCGTGACGAAGCCCAACCCGCTGCCGCCCATCGGCCTGGCCGTCGCCCATCAAGCGCTCGGCCACAATCAGGTGCGCTGGGACCCCAACGTCGAGCCCGACATCCGGCACTACGAGCTGCTGCGGCGGCGGCGCGGGTCCGAGGAACCCGAGCTCGTAGCCAAGGTCCGCGCCGGCGCCGCCCCACAGGCCGACGATCGGGAAGTCGGGGCCGGTGAGTTGGTGCGATATTCCGTTGTCGCCGTCGACGTCGACGGCCTCCGCAGCGTTCGATCGAAATTTATCGAGGTCCGCGGTCAGGGCTACGGCCTCGAGGCGGCCTCGGCCGGGAACGCGACGGAGCTCCGCTGGGCCCCGGACGTCCAGGCCGATTTTCAATCGACGTTGGTTCTCCGGGAAGGCGGGCTCGGTGCACGAGAGCTCGGCTGGGCCAAGACGCACCAGTTCCAGGATCGCGACGTCAAGCCGGGGTCTCGGTACCGTTACCGCGTGGTGGGAATCCGCCCCGATGGTACGAGGGCGCCGCCGTCCGCGCCCGTCGAGGTGCACATTCCCGAAGTCCCGGCGAACACCCCCTAAACCGACCCAGAAAGTCCGTCACGCATTGCGCGAAAGAGGGCACCAACTAGACTGATCGGCCCGTTCCCCGGTAGCTCAGTTGGTAGAGCAAGCGGCTGTTAACCGCTGGGTCGTAGGTTCGAGTCCTACCCGGGGAGCCACGCCGAACGCCTCCTCATAAATCGTCGCGCTGAAGACAACGTTCGGCAGCGGTATCGAGCGTGAGCCGCGGCTGCTCCCGCGGCGTCGCGAATCGAAACTCGGCATAGAGCCCGGATTTGAAGCAGTAGCCGACGCGCCAGTCTTCGGCGGTCTTCTCTTTGTGCGCGAGTACGATGCGACCCGACAGTTCCTCGTGAACGTCGGCCAAGGGACTCCGGTCGGCTTCGCGTAGGGCTCGTTCGTAGAGCGGCGTCCCCTCTTGGATCGAGCGAAGAATCTGCCGGCCCAGGTGGTCGAGTTTGCGCAGCTCCGAACGCTCTGCGGTCGTCGCGACGCCGTAGATCGTGGCTCCCGAAAGGACGACGAAGGCGAACAACAAGCGCAGCGCGACGATCGATTTCTCGCTCACGCGGGGACGCTAGCTGAAAACCCGAGAGGGCCCGCTACGCTAGCGCGATGCCCATCAACCGCGTCCAGGCCGCCCTCGACCAGCTCCGTCGTGGTCACGCGGTGATTCTCATCGACGGCGACGAACACGACGTCGAAGGCGAGTTCGTCGTTGCGGCGGAAAAAATCACCCCGGATTGGGTGAACTTGATGGTCAAGCACGCTCGCGGCCTCGTATGCCTCTCCCTCACACGGGAACGCGCCGAAGAATTGCAACTGCGCCCGATGGTGAGTGAGGGCGAAGGTCACGGCACGGACGGCGGACCCTTCACGGTTTCGATCGAAGCGGCGCGAGGCGTGACGACCGGCATCAGCGCGGGCGACCGGGCCACCACGATTCTCACCGCCGTCGATCCCGCGAACACCGCGCGATCCGTTCGCTCGCCCGGTCATGTCTTCCCCGTCGTGGCGCACCCCGGCGGTGTTCTCGCGCGCGCGGGTCACATCGAGGGTTCCGTCGACCTCGCGCGGCTCGCCGGGCTGCGGCCCGCCGCCACGACCTGCAAGATCCTGGCGGAGAACGGGGCCGTCGCCGGTCGGGCGGAAATCGAGGCACTCGCACAAGAGCTCGGACTGCGCATCGTCTCCCTCGCGGACTTGATCGCGTTCCGGCGGGCAAAGGAAAAGCTCGTCGAGCGCAGAGTCGAACTCGCGCTTCCGCTGATCTACGGGGACTTCCGCGTCGTCGTCTACCGCAGTACTTACGACGATCTCGAACACCTCGCGTTCGTAAAAGGCGAGCCGGCGGCGAACCAGCCGGCCCTCGTGCGGGTGCAGTCGGTTCAAATCGCGCTCGAAGCGCTGCTCTTCTTGAAGCGGGGTGCCTGGAGTTCCCTCGCTACCGCGCTGTCCGCCGTCGACCAAGAGGGACACGGCGTCGTCGTCTGCCTCGCAGGAAGGAGCGGAGAGCGGCTCGCCGATGTCGTCACGCGCCTCGCCGAAGACCTTCCCGCATCGGAACCGTCAGCGTCGGACGCCCAGCTGCGCCACTACGGCACGGGTGCGCAGATTCTTTCCGACCTGGGCATCCGGCGGCTGCGGCTGCTGACCGACAATCCCCGGCGCCTGGTCGGTCTCGAGGGTTTCGGACTCGAGGTCGTCGAAACGGCCCCGATGCCGCCACCGAGCGACGCCAACATTCGCCCGTTGCGCGCAGAGTCCTAGCCGGCCGTGTTGATCGATACCCACGCCCACATCAACTTCGATAGCTACGACGACGACCGCGACGCGATGTTCGCTCGCGCACGCGAGAACGGCGTCGACACGATCATCTGCGTCGGCATGCTCCCCGCCGGCGGGCGAGAGGCGCTCGCGCTGGCGCGCGAACACCCCGGGCGTGTCTTCGCTTCCGTCGGGTGTCATCCCTACGACGCGGGCAAGCTCGATGCGGAGACCCTAGACGAAATCGACGCCTTGTTGGCAGAACCCGAGGTGATCCTCGTCGGCGAAATGGGCATCGATACGGTGAAAGCCGAAGTCCCCATCGACGTTCAACAAGAGGCGTTCGCCGCGCAGCTGCGCTTGGCAGAACGTCACGACCTTCCGGTTTGCATCCACAGCCGCGAGGCGTTTTCTCTGTGTGAGGAAGTCATCCGCGACGTCTTGCCAAACGGCTGGAAGGGGTTCGCTCACTGCTTCAGCGACGGGGTCGAAGAGGCGCTGGGATGGAAGGCGCTCGGTTTCGCTGTGAGCTTCGCGGGCCAGATCACGTTCAAGAACAAGAGTTGCGAGCCGATTCGCGATGCGGCCCGCGCGCTGTCGCCGGACGACGTCGTGGTCGAGACCGATTGCCCGTTCCTCGCCCCGACTCCGTGCCGCGGCAAACGAAACGAGCCCGCGTTCGTCGCACACACGGCGCGAAAACTCGCGGAGCTCTGGGAGCTTCCCGAGGCCGAAGTGTTCGCCCGGACCAGCGCGACAGCGCGCCGGGTGCTCGGTATCGAAGCGCCTTAAGCGTCGAGCAGGTACGAGAAGATGATCGGCGCGACGATCGTCGCATCCGATTCGATGACGAACATCGGCGTCGCAACGTCGAGCTTGCCCCACGTGATCTTCTCCGTGGGGATCGCGCCGCTGTAGGAGCCGTAGCTCGTCGTCGAATCGCTGATCTGGCAGAAGTAGCCCCAGTACGGACACGAGCGACGCATGTCCTGGTGGATCAGGGGCACGACGCAGATCGGAAAGTCTCCGGCGATGCCGCCGCCGATCTGAAAAAAGCCCACGGTGTTCTGCGCTTCGGAGGCGGGAACGGCGCGCATCGCAACAGCGTCGTGATCGTGCTCGCCGCCGACTTCGGGAAGGTCGGCGACCGCAGCACCCATCGTCTCCCGGGCGTACCAATCGGTGAGCGCCCCCAAGGTTTCGAGACCGCCGCGGACTGTGGCGTAGGACTTCAGATGTCCGCGCATGACGTGCGCAGCGAAGACGTTGCCCAGGGTCGAGTCTTCCCAACCCGGGACGAAGATCGGAAGATCCCGTTCGGCCGCGGCCAACAACCACGAGTGCGAGGGATCGATTTGATACGCGTCCCGCAAGTGCCCTTCCCGAAGGAGCTCGTACATGAACTCGTGGGGAAATCGTCGTTCGCCGCGCTCTTCGGCGGCCTGCCACAACGCGAGAATCGGCCGCTCGATTACGCGGAACGCTTTGTCCTCCGGAATGCAGGTGTCGGTCACGCGGTTCAGCCCGCGGCGCTCGAGGTCCTTTTCCTGCTCTGGCGTCAGGTTCCGGTAGTGGGGAATCCGCTCGTAGTGATCGTGAGCGACGAGGTTGAACACGTCTTCTTCGAGGTTCGCCCCGGTGCAACAGATCGCGTGGACCTTGTCGCGGCGGATCAGCTCCGCGAGGGAGATCCCGAGCTCTGCCGTGCTCATGGCACCGGCCATGGCCAACAGCATCTTCCCACCCCCGCCGACGTGCGCATCGTAAGCCCTGGCGGCGTCGCGCAACGCGGCGGCGTTGAAGTGGCGATAGTGGTGCTCGACAAAACGGCGGATCGACATCGGCTCCTCGGTGCCGACGAGCCTAGCGTAGGACTAGAAGGCGAACTGCCAACCGACCGTCGCCGTCCAGTCCACTTCGAGTTGGGGGCCGTTCAGATCCTGGTAGACGGGTCTTCCGACTTCGGCGGCCAGGCGATGCCCGCGGAGTGGTCCCTTCGTGAACAGCCAGTTCGCGCCGAGCCAGACGTCCAGGCGGCGCCCGCCTCGACGATCGGGGTCCGCCGTCGGAACGAGGTTCGGATTGAGCGCGTCGTCGTCCCCGCGAATGTCGCCCCAGTCGTGGTAGTCCAAGCGAACGGACGTGGAGAACGCTGTGATCCACCGCCGCGCGAGCCAAGCGGTGGCGCCGAACCGATGACCGAGGCGATAGCCCTTCGAGTTGGTTCCGGTGCGGAAGTTCGCGCGGGCCTGCGCGCCCCAGGAATAGCGATCGGTCCGAGCGGTGTAGACCAGGCCGGGCAAGAGGTCATAGGTCCCGGAGCCGATCTGCATCGGGTACGGCAGACGAACGCGCCCCATCGGTGTGTCGTCCTTCAGGTCGATACTTCCGGTGGGGAAGCTTATGCCCAGGTTCGTGTGAACATGGTGGCGAACTTCGGTGCCGAAAGCGGCGCCCGTCCAATCGGCGAGACGGACCATGGCGGTCAAGCTGATATCGCCGAGATGACTGGTTTCCGTTTCGAATCCGGTTCCCATGCGCGTGCGGTGTTGCATATCGAGGCGGACGAACGGCGCCATCCCCATCACCGTCACGCGATCGCTCGGCGCCCACATAAGCCCCAGCATGTGCATTTCCATGTCCATGTCGAAAGGCGCTACCGGGAAATCGGCGTTGACCGCGTCGGTCCCCAACCGATCGGTCCCGTCTCGGTTTCCGTTCATGTTCATGAACATGTATCGATAGGAGAGCATCCACTCCCCCTTCTTGTGCATGTGGTCGCCCATCACGCCGATCGGCGCATGGCCGTCCGCTCGCATCTCGGCGTGCGCGGCCGAAACGGCGGCGCATGCGATCGCGACAAGCGCGATCCATCCCTTGAAACAACGCATTCTCAACCCCTCGAAGCGGACAGGCCCTGTCCGCTCGCGAATTCATTCGTGACGAATAAAACAGCTAGACGTGGGAGAGAGACGTTCTGGGGACCGTGTCGGGAGGAGCCGGTACGAACTTCGGCTCGTCAACGGTGCGCGTCGCTGTGTAGTCGGCGAGTCGCGGTAGCTTCGGCGCCGCGCTCACCGGCGGGACCAGCTGGTAGACCCCCGCGACGGAAGTCGCCGGGGGCGCCTTGCAACAGCCGCAAGGACAGGCGGCGCGGTATTCCGGCTCATCGGCTCCGTCCCCGCCGCCTCCCGACGTGACCGAGGTCGCGCCGGACGGAGTGACGTCGAGGCAGGGGAGCGCCACGGCGTTCGCGTAGGCGAGCAGCGCGAAGAGGACGAGTACGTACGTAGTGGGGCGCCGGCGCACCTGCGTACCCTATCACAAGCGCCGCTCTGCTAGCGTGAGTCCGTGTCCGACAGCTCCGTCACGCGTTTTGCCCCCTCGCCCACGGGCCATCTTCATGTCGGCGGCGCGCGCACGGCGCTCTTCAACTGGGCACTCGCGCGCGCGCTCGGCGGCCGCTTCCTCGTTCGCATCGAAGACACCGACCGCGCCCGATCGTCCGAGGATGCGGTCTCGGGAATTCTCGAGGATCTCGCCTGGCTCGGGATCGCGTGGGACGACGGCCCGGAATTCGGGGGGCAAGGTGGCGACCCGCGCGGCGTCGGCCCCTTCTTCCAATCGCAACGCCTGGACCGCTACAACGCGGTGATCGACGAGTTGATCGGGCGCGACCTCGCCTATCCCGCGTTCGAGACCGCGGACGAGCTCGACGCGATGCGGGCCCGCGCCCGAGAGGCAAAAGAGAACTTTCGCTACCGACGGCCGGCCGACTACGACGCCGAAGCGGCGCGGAAGCGGCAGGGCGAACCGCATGTCGTTCGCTTTCGGATGCCGACCGAGCCCGTTCACGTGCGAGACGAAATTCTCGGCGCCGTCGAGTTTACCGAGGAACACCTCGACGATTTCGTCATCCGCAAGCGGGACGGCTTTCCGACCTACCATCTAGCGGTGGTGGTCGACGACCACGACATGGGTGTCACGCATGTTCTGCGCGGACAGGAGCACTTGAACAACACACCGCGCCACGTCGCCTTGCAGCGCGCGCTCGGGTTCTCCGAACCCCACTACCTCCACGTACCCCTCATCTTCAACGCCGACGGATCGAAGATGTCGAAGCGCGACAAGGACAAAGCGGCGCGTGCCGCCTACAAGCAGTGGGATGGCGACCCCGTCGGCGATGTGCCGGGGCTCTCTGCCGAAGCACTCGCCTCGTGGGCCAAAGACAAACGAAGCCAGCTCGACACCGACGTCCTCGTGGCTTTGGCGGAGTGCCTCGAACTGGAACTCCCCGCGATTTCCGTCGAGGACTTCCGACGCGACGGGTACCTGCCCGAAACCGTATGCAACTACCTCGGCCTGCTCGGCTTCTCGCCGGGTGAGAAAGACGCGGACGGCAAAGATCTCGAGCGCTTCGATCGCGCTTATCTGGCCTCCCGCTTCGACGCGACGCGTGTCGGCCGTTCGAACGCGCGCTTCGATCGCGCGAAGCTCCTCGCGTTCAGCGCCGACGATCTCGCTGCACTCGGCGACGACGCGTTCTTCGAAGCGTGGGAAGCGTGGTGCGCGCGGTACGCGACCTGGGTCGCCGAACGCTTCGACGAACCGACGCGGCGCAAGATGGCAGCGGCGCTCAAGTCGCGGTGCAAGACCCTGGCCGACGTGACGTCCCTCCATGGGCCGGGCGCGTTTCTCATCCGCGCTGACGACGCGATCGCGTACGACGAGAAAGCCGTCGCGAAGCATCTCCGAAAGGGCGAACCGGACGGGTTCTCGTTGCTCGAGCACGTTCAATCCGCGCTGCGCGATCTGGGAGGGTTTGCCCCCGATACGATCGAAGACCGCGTTCGCGCACTTGCCGAGGAGCTCGGCGTCGGCATGGGAAAGGTCGCTCAACCGCTGCGCGTAGCCGTCACCGGAAGCGCCGCCAGCCCGCCACTCGGCGAGACGCTGGCGTTGTTGGGTCGCGAGGCGACTCTGGCGCGCATCGCGCGATGCCTCGAGACCTGCCGCTAAGCGGCTGGCAGCTCGATCTCGGCGTAGACGCCGAAGTGATCGGACGCGAAAACACCGCCGCGCGGTCTGTTGCAAACCACCTCACATCGTCGAAACCGAATGTTCGTCCCGCGCCCAGCGAAGACGTAGTCGATGCGGACGCCAGGAGGCTCGCTCACGATCGCGTAGGGGTTTTCCTTCGACCAAGTCAAACCCGGGCCCGCCCCCACGCGCTCGAACGCATCGTCGAAGTGCGGCGCAAATAGCGGCGTCAACTCGTGCCCGGGAGAGGCGTTGAGATCGCCCAGGAAAAAGTGAGGTGTCGCGGGACCCGCGCCGCGCTCGCGCCGAAAACGGGAGAACGCCGCGATGGCGTCTGCCGCCTGGAGGGCGCGAATCGCCGGCTCTCGATGATGGAAGTGCGAGCAGGCGACGAAACACGAGCCAAAGGGCGATTCAATCTCGGTGCAGACCACGGCTCGCCGTTCCGCTTCTCCGCCGGTGGGAAGTTCGTGGTTGTGTTCGGAGCGAAATGGCCAGCGACTGGCTACGGCGTTCCCGTAACGTAGGCGTGTGTCTTTCCAAAACGGAACCACGTCGCCGAAGACGACGTCATATCCCAAGCCTTCGAGCAGCGACGTCGCCTGGCACGAGTCGGGTCCTCGGAGCACTTCTTGAAAAGCGATGATGTCCGGTGCCAAGGCTTCGATGTTTTCGCGTTGAACGCTTCGCCGTTCAGCCGGCGGATTGTCGTGCCATAGATTGAGAGTCAACAGGGATAGACACTGAGAACGCACTGGCCTACAGCCTTGTTCCGGAGGTGTTGTGAAAACGAAAAGGCGTGAACTTTACCCCGCCATCGAGCCCTACCACAGCGGTCACCTGCGCGTTTCACCACACCACGAGTTGTATTTCGAAGTCTCGGGGCGGCCCGACGGACAAGCCGCTGTATTTCTCCACGGGGGTCCGGGCGGCGGGACCGACCCGAACCAACGGCGTTTCTTCGACCCGGAGCATTACCGGATCGTGTTGTTCGATCAACGCGGATGTGGTCGGAGCTCGCCGCACGCGAGCCTCGAAGACAATACAACCTGGCACCTCGTCGAGGACATCGAGCGGTTGCGAGAACACTTGGGCGTCGATCGCTGGCTTGTCTTCGGAGGGTCTTGGGGCAGCACGTTGGCCTTGGCGTACGCGGAAACCCATCCCGAACGCGTCCGCGCGCTGGTCCTACGCGGGATCTTCCTCCTGTCGGAACGCGAGCTTTCGTGGTTCTACCAAGAGGGCACGAGCCGTTTCTTCCCGGACAGCTGGGAACGCTATCTCGATCCAATTCCACCGGAAGAGCGCGGCGACCTGCTTCGCGCCTACCACCGCCGCCTGACGTCGGACGATCCCGACGTGCGGCGCGTCGCCGCACGAGCGTGGAGTCAGTGGGAAGGCGGAACAAGCTTTCTGTTGCCCGACTCGGCCTTCGTCGCGCACACAGGCGAAGAGGAGTTCAGTCTCGCGTTCGCGCGAATCGAGTCGCATTTCTTTGTGAACGGAGGCTTCTTCGAGCCGCGGGATCAACTACTTCGCAACATCGACCGGATCCGGAGTATTCCCGGGGTGATCGTCCAAGGGCGCTACGACGTCATCTGTCCGCCGGAGACGGCGTGGGCCCTGCACCGGGCCTGGCCCGAAGCGACGCTCGAATGGGTCCCCGACGCTGGACACTCGGCCTTCGAACGGGGCACCGTCGACGCGTTGGTTCGCGCGACCGATGGCTACCGCGAGTCCGCTTCTCCGGACAGGTAACGAAGTGCCACGGCCGCGTGCAGCGCGATGCCCTGGGCCATGCCGTCTTCGTTGAGTCGCATCCGATTCGAGTGGCAAGGGGCGGGGGCGCGACCGTCGTCGGGCGCGACACCCAGAAACACCATCGCGCCGGGCCAGCGCTCGAGCATGTAGGAAAAGTCTTCGGCGCCCATGATCGGCGCGGGAAGCTCGAAGACGTGCTCTGCACCGAGCAGTTCGCGCGCCACGCCGTGGGCGAAGCCCGCGAAGTCCGCGTCGTTGACGGTGACCGGGTATCCCGGGTCGATATCGATTTCGGCCTCGAGCTCGTGCGCGGACGCGATTCCCCGAGCGACGCGTTTCAGGCCGGCGATCGCGTCGGCGCGCGCGCGTTCCGACGTCGCCCGAATGGTTCCGAGGAGTTCGGCGGATTCGGGAATGACGTTGTTCGTCGTACCCGCGGCGATTTTCGTCACGGTGAGCACGACCGGATCGTGCGCGGGGATACGACGCGTCACAAAGGCCTGAAGCGCTTGAACGATCTCGCAGGCTACGGGAATCGGATCCCGCGTATCGTGAGGCATCGACGCGTGTCCGCCGCGACCGCGCACGACCAGCGTAAACACGTCGGCGGACGCGAGGAACGGACCGGGACGCCCGGCCACGCGGCCCACCGGGAGTCGCGGATCGATATGGATCGCGAACGCCGCGCTCGGAGCGGGCTCGTCGAGCACCCCTTCGTCGAGCATGTACTTCGCCCCGAAGTGACCCTCCTCCCCAGCTTGAAAGACGAAGCGAATCGTCCCGGAAAAAGCGTCGCGCTTGCGCGACAGGAGCTTTGCCGCGCCCACCAGCATCGCCGTATGCGCGTCGTGACCGCACGCGTGCATCCGACCCTCGCGCTTCGAGGCGAAGGGCAAGCCGGTATCTTCGGGCATCGGCAGGGCGTCCATGTCCGCCCGGAGGAGCAACGTCGGGCCCGGTCGGTGGCCTTCGAGATCGGCGATGAGGCCCGACGTGGTCTCGCACCGGGTCAGCTTCAGATCGAGCGGCGCGAGCGCCGCCTCCACCGCCGCGCGAGTCTCGGGCAGCATGAGGCCGAGCTCCGGTTTCTCGTGGAGTTGTCTCCGAAGAGAGACGGCGTCGGGTAGGAGCGACGCGGCATCGGGCAGGAGGGATCCGAGGGAGTTCGTCGACATCGTGATAGGATGCCACGTCCGTCGAAAAAAGGAGAAGGACGTGCGTTTTGGATTCATGGAGGACTTCCGCAACCCGGTGAAGTGGCGGCGCCCGTTTCCCGAATTCTATGAAGCGATTCTCGAGCAGATCACGCGCGCCGAAGCAGCGGGCTACGACAATGTCTGGTTGACGGAACACCACTTCACCGAGGACGGCTACAACCCGGCGCTCCTCCCGACGGCGACTGCGATCGCGACCCGCACCCGCACGATCCGCATCGGCACGTTCATCTTGTTGCTTCCCTATCAACACCCGGTGCGCTGCGCGGAAGACGTCGCCTGCGTCGACCTTTTCTCGAACGGCCGCTTCGATTTCGGTATCGGGCAGGGTTACTCATATCACGAGTGGAACGCGCTCTGTCTCGACCGCAGCGAACGCGGCGAACGCATGGCCGAAGGCATCGACATCATCAAGAAGCTCTTCACCGAAGATCGCGTGACCTACGACGGCAAGTTCACACGCATCAAAGACCTGACACTGTCACCGAAACCCGTTCAACAGCCGCATCCGCCGATCTGGATCGGCGCGCGGGGACCGAAAGCGATTCGTCGCGCCGCGAAGATGGGTTACCACCTGATGGGAACGATCGGTCCGGACCCGGCGCCTCCGTACCGCGATGCGCTTCGAGACGAAGGGAGGAACCCCGACGCCTTCAACATCGCGCAGTTGCGGATGGTCTACACCGCGAAGTCCGACGACCAAGCGTGGGCCGACGTGCAAGACCATCTCTACCACCTGTTGACCTTTTACCAAGACATCCTGTCGGAAGCGAAGGATGCGGCCGGCGACGAGAAGCCCCTGCCCTTCGATTCACCGGAGGGCATCCGCGGTTCCGCCGCTAGCGCGGGCATGCTGATCGGCTCTCCGGATACGGTCGCCCGCGGGATGCAGGAATTCTGCGACAACTACGCGTGCACGGACTTCATCATGGGTACGCAGTTTCCGGGACTCGATCCGGCGAAAGGCACAGCGGCGCTCGAGCTGTTCGCAAAAGAAGTGATGCCGAGTTTTCGGGACGCGTAGGGACGCAGCTCAGTCCTCGACGAAGCGGGGGTACAGCGCGTCGCCCTTCGCGAGCTCGGTACCGTCGGTCAGTCCGCCCCATGCACGCCACGCGGCGAAATCGCCGCGTCCGCGGTCGGCGAGTGCGCTCTCGTAGTCGAGACCACAGCGACGCCAGACCTCGGGCATCTTCGTAGTCAGCGCGGGCCAGAGGTAGAGGCTCGCGATGCGGTAGGCCTCTGCGCAGCGGTAGAGGATCTCCTCGACCTGGGCCTGATTCGCCGCCTCTTTGGCCAACTTGAACGGCTGCGTCTCTTGGATGTAGCCGTCGATCGCCTTCACGATATCGACACCTTGTTCGATGCGATCGAGCCCAAGCGCCTGGCTCGAGGCGCGCGACGTGATCGCGTCGATCGCTTCGCCGAGGCCGGCTCCATCGACGCGCCTCGGAAGCCGCCCTTCGCAGTAGCGGCCCGTCATGTTCGCGATGCGACTCCAAGAGTTGCCAACCGTGTTCGCCAGCTCGGCGTTGTAGACCTCGACGAAACGCGCGCGGGCGAAGTCGCTGTCGACGGTCTCGATCGGTCCTTGGGTCGCCAGGTAGAAGCGCAGCGCGTCGAGCCCGAACGTGTCGCGATAGTCGTGTAACTGTTCGAGATCGACGAAGTTGCCGAGGGACTTACTCATCTTCTGGCCTTCGCTGATCCAGAAGCTGTGCGAGTAGATCATGCCCGGCACATCCAACCATTCATTGCCCGCGACTTTTTGGACGGCCATCAGGACGGCCGGCCAAATCACCGAGTGGAACCAGAGAATGTCCTTCGCGATCAGGTGGATGTCGGCAGGCCAGCGAAACCGACGTTCGTCGGTGGCGACCGCCGACGCGTAGTTCAGCAACGCGTCGATCCAGACATAGATCAAATGATCCGGGTGGCCGGGGAAATGCACGCCCCAATCGCCGCCCCCGGTCCGCGAAATCGGGACGTCGGCGAGGCCCTCTTTGATGCGCGAGATCATTTCATTCTGGCGCGCCTCGGGTCTCACGAAGGCCGGGGTCCGCGTGTGGAGCGCCAGCATCGGCTCGGCGTACGCGGACAGGCGAAAGAAGTAGTTCTCCTCGGTCCGTCGGACCAAAGGCTTTCGGGTCACCGGCGAGCAGTAGTCGTACTCTTTGGCCCGTGCTTCGGGGACGTACTCTTCCTGGCTGGCGTCGTACCAACCCTCGTACTCCCCGAGATACACGTCGCCGCTCGCCACCAGGTCGGCAATGACTTTCTCGACAAACCCGATGTGACGCGGCTCCGACGTCCGGATGAAGTCGTCGTTCGCGATGCCGAATTCGGCAAACGTGTCGCGAAACGCTGCCGCGTTTTGGTCCGCCCAAGCGCGCGTCTCGAGGCCTCGCTCCGCCGCGGCATCGACCACCTTGGCGGCGTGCTCGTCCGTTCCGGTGAGGAAGAACACGTCCTCGCCGGCCAGGCGGCGGGTCCTCGCGACGATGTCGGCGATCGTCGTCGTGTAGATATGCCCGATATGCGGCCGATCGTTGACGTAGTAGATCGGCGTTGTGATGTAGAACGGATCGGCGCTCATGGTGCCCTCGGTGGGCGGAAGGTAGTGAAGCGCGAGCCGCGCACCAGAGCCGACGGCTCGCCCGCGCTCTGATACCCTCCCCCCATGCGCCAACGACCGCGCCGAAACCGAGCCGATGCCACCCGGCGCCGTTTGCTCCGGGAGACCGCCCTCTCTCCCTCAGATCTGGTGCTTCCGGTGTTCGTGCAGGAAGGCACCGATTCGGAGACGCCGATTCCCTCCATGCCCGGCCACGCCCGGCTGTCGATCGACCGCCTGCTCCGAAAAGCCGATGAGGCCGCGCGCCTCGGCCTCTCCGGGCTCGCCCTGTTTCCCGCGATCCCCGACGAAGAGAAAGATTCTCGAGGCAGTGCCTCGACCAAGCCCGACGGGCTGCTGCCCCGGACCATCCGCGCCCTCAAGCGAGAGCACCCGGAGCTGCTGGTGATCACGGACGTAGCGCTCGATCCCTACTCGTCAGACGGTCACGACGGCGTGCTCGTCGACGGCCGCATCGACAACGACGCGACCCTCCCGATCCTCGCGGCGATGGCGGTCACCCAGGCGGAGGCCGGAGCCGACATCGTCGCTCCGTCCGACATGATGGACGGCCGGGTCGGCGTGATGAGAGATGCCCTCGACGAGGCCGGTTTCACGGATGTCGGGATCGGCAGCTACTGCGTCAAGTACGCGTCCGCTTTCTACGGGCCATTTCGCGACGCGCTCGACAGCGCACCTCGCGGTGGCGACAAGAAGACGTATCAGATGGATCCCGCCAACGCGCGCGAAGCGCTGCGCGAGCTCCGGCTCGACGAAGCCGAAGGCGCGGATTGGGTCATGGTCAAGCCCGGCCTGCCCTACGCCGACATCATTCGACTCGTGAGGGATCACACGCATCTTCCCGTCGCGGCGTATCACGTGAGCGGCGAGTACGCGATGCTGTGCGCGGCCGCCGAACGCGGGTGGATCGACTACGAGGCGTGCCTACTCGAAAGTCTGATGACCCTGCGTCGCGCGGGCGCAGACGTCATCTTCACGTACGGTGCGCTCGACGCCGCGGCCCGGCTCCACGACGAGTCCTAGTCCCGCCTTGGCTTCTTCGTTCTCGCTTCGGTTGGGCAAAGAGGATTTCAAGTTCTCCGCCGCCCATTTCACGCTCTTCCCCGACGGCAGTGGCGAGCTCCTCCACGGCCACAACTACACCGTTCGTGTGGCCGTAGACGGCGACGAGCTCGACGAGGCCGGACTTCTGGTCGACATCGCCGCCCTCAAAAAACACGTTCGCGCGATGTGTGCACGCTACGACGAGCACACGTTGATCCCGACAGAAAGCCAGCTCCTGGGCGTCTCGGTTCTCAAGGGCCAAGTCGAGGTGCGGTTCGGCGATCGGCTCTACCGGCTGCCGGAACGCGACGTCGTCTTGCTGCCGCTGGTCAACTTAACGATGGAGCTGCTCGCGGCGATGTTGTGGGAGGAGATCGCGACGACGCTTCGCGGCAGCCGCGCAACCGCGCTCGAGGTCGAAGTGGAAGAAACCTCCGGTCAGAGCTGCGCCTACCGCGCGTCTCTAGCCGTCGGGACCTCGGTCTCCCGATGAGCTGGCAACTCGCGCGGCGGAGCGATTTCCCCGGAGTTCGCGGACCGGTTGTCGTCTGCGTGATGGACGGTGTGGGCATCGGCCGGAGAGACGCGACGGACGCGGTCTACATGGCGCCGACACCCACCCTCGATTGGCTCGCTGCGCATGCTGCGGCCGGTCAGCTCGCCGCTCACGGAACCGCGGTCGGTATGCCCAGCGACGAGGACATGGGCAACAGCGAAGTCGGTCACAACGCGCTCGGCGCCGGGCGCGTTTTTCGGCAGGGCGCGAGCCTCGTGGCGGACGCCATCGCGTCCGGAGGCGTCTTCGACGGCGACGTTTGGCAGCGTCTCACAGAACGCGTCCGCGAAAGCGGCGAGCCGCTGCATTTCATCGGGCTCCTGTCCGATGGCAACGTGCACAGTCACATCGATCATCTCGTCGCGATGGTCCGCCGCTGCGATGCCGAGGAAGTCCGCAAGATTCGGGTTCACGCGCTACTCGACGGCCGGGACGTGCCGGAGCAAAGCGCGCTCGGCTACGTCGACGCCTTGGAAGAGCTCCTCGAGACGATTTCGCGCAAGAGTGATCGGGACTACCGCGTCGCGTCCGGCGGCGGCCGTATGAACGTCACCATGGACCGCTACGAGGCGGATTGGTCGATCGTCGAAACCGGTTGGAACGCGCACGTCCACGGTGAAGGCCGCCGCTTCCGGAGCGCGCGGGAGGCGATTTCGACGTTTCGGGACGAGTCTCCGGGGGTCGGTGATCAGTTTCTCCCCGCGTTCGTCGTCGAAGGTGACGATTGCGAGCCCGTCGGCCGGATCCGCGACGGTGCGTCGGTGGTCCTCTTCAACTTTCGCGGTGATCGCGCCATCGAGATCAGCCGCGCCTTCGACGACGAGGACTTTTCCGCGTTCTCCCGAGGAGCCCGACCCGATGTCGCCTTCGCGGGCATGATGGAATACGACGGCGACACCCATGTCCCGCGGTCGTTCCTCGTCGCGCCGCCGGCGATCGATCGGACCCTCGGCGAATATCTCGCCCGGAACGGTCTGTCCCAGTTGGCGATCAGCGAAACCCAGAAGTTCGGGCACGTCACCTACTTTTGGAACGGCAACCGAAGCGGCGCCTTCGATCCGGATCTCGAGCGATACGTCGAGATCCCGAGCGACCGCGTCCCCTTTGAACAACGCCCGTGGATGAAGGCGGCCGAGATCACCGATCGACTGATCGGCGAGCTTCGATCCGGCGGCTTCCGCCACGCCCGCGTGAACTACGCGAACGGCGACATGGTCGGACATACCGGCCACTGCCAGGCCACGGTGGTTTCGGTGGCCGCGCTCGACCTGCAGCTCGGGCGTCTCCTTCCGGTCATTGAACAGCTCGAAGGCGCGCTGATCGTGACAGCCGACCACGGAAACGCGGACGAGATGTTTGAGATCGACGGGAAGACGGGCGAAGTGCGGCAGGACGCCGCGGGACGCGACCGACCCCGAACGAGCCACAGCCTGAACCCGGTCCCCTTCTACGTCTACGCCCCGGGACACCGCCTCGAGCTCACCGAGACCCAGGGGCTCGGGCTGGCGAACGTCGCGGGCGCCACGCTCCACCTTCTGGGGTTCGACCCGCCCGAGGGATTCCATCCCTCCCCGTTGCAGGTCGCGCTACGGTAAAAGGCGATGCAAGCCCCGACTCCCGTCCACCTGGTCTCCGGTTTTCTCGGCGCCGGTAAAACCACGACGATCCGCAGACTCCTCGAGAGAAACGGGGACGAGCAGATCGCGCTCATCGTGAACGATTTCGGAGAGGCCTCGTTTGACGAGGTCACGCTCAGCGAAGAGAAGCCCTTCGCGATCCAGAACATCCCCGGTGGCTGTGTGTGCTGTACCGCGCCCGAAGGTTTTGTCGACGCGCTCGGAGCGGTCCTCGAGCAGGGGCCCGACCGACTCGTCATCGAGCCCACCGGCCTCGCGCGTCCCCAAGACTTGATCGACACCATGCGGCGCTCGCCCCACGGATCGGCGATCGAGCTTCTACCGGTGATCGTCCTCGTCGACCCCCACAATCTCGCGTCCCCGGACGAAACGACCCGAGCGCTCCTCCGCGAGCAAGCGGAAGCCGCGGACATCCTGCTGGCGAATCGCTGCGACCTCGCCACGCCCGAGGAGCTCGAGCGATTCGAGGCGTTCGCCGCTGAACTCTGGCCGGGACCCTTGGCGGTTCATCGCACCGAGTTTGGCGCCATCCCCCCGAGCGCGTGGGAATGGCCGGAGGGCGAAGGCGCTCGCGCCTCGCGCAGAGTCGAGATTTCCGAGGGGCACGACCACGCGCATCCCCACGAGCACGGCGATTCCACCAAAGGGTTCCGCGCCCGCTCGTGGCGCTGGCCGGCCGATGCGGTCTTCGCCTACCCGCGTCTACAGGAAGCGCTCGCCCGCGCGGTCGCCGGCGATTCGGGCAGACGACTCGCCCGATTCAAGGGCATTTTTCGAACGCAAGAGGGAACGAGTCTCCTCGAAATTGCGGGGGACGTGCTGCACGACCGCTTGACCTCGTACCGCAGGGACAGCCGTGCGGACGCCATTCTGGTCGACGGTGACGACGCGAGCTTCGAGAAGATCGGCCAATGGCTCGAGGCCGCGCGGCTCTCCGACGATGAACTGGCACTGCCCGCCGACCGCATCCAGATCGCGCCGGCTTCGGGAGAAGCCAAGCTCGTCGCCCGCGATACGTTGTCCGCACTGCCCGAAGGGCTCGACGACGCGGCCTCGCTCTTCCCGAAACGCGCAGGCCAAGCGGCTTCCGTCGACGCGCTCTTCTCGTCGCTCGCACTTTCGGACCGGGGCCTCGCGGTCGTCGTCGCATCCGACGGATTCGCGAGCGAAGCCATTCCGGTTCGAGCGCTGCGGCGGGGCTACCTGCTCCATTCCCAGGAGGGCGAGCCGCTCCCCGCGAAACAAGGCGGGCCGTTTCGGCTTCTCATTCCCGATGGGACCGAGGGCGTGCCTTCCTCTTGTGCCAACGTGAAGGGCGTCGTGAAAATCGTGCTGCGGGAAGAGCCAGCGCCCTAGGCACCCGCTTCGGTCGGCGTCCCCAGCTTGTCGAGGAGGCGCTGCGCTTCTTCCCGGGCGTGCTCGATGCCGCGCTCTTTCACGCCCTCGTACCCGCGGATTCGATCGGGCAAGAGCGCAATATCTCGAACGGTGTTGTGATTCTCCGCGTCGAGGTGCGCCAAGACCTCGGTGATGAGGTTCCGATACCACGCGCCGAGGGAGCGTTCGAGCCTGCGGTGTCGCGTAAAGCCGAAAACATCGAGAGGCGTGCCGCGAACCCAGCGCATTGCGTAGAGCGCGCGGAACAAACCCGTCGCCCACTCGCCAAGGACGAGCTTTCGGTTGCAGCCCATGCGGCGGAGAAGCGGCGGATGGAGATGAACGTGGCGCGTGATTCGTCCCTCGAACGATTCGGTGACGCTCTCGTAGAGCGGATCTTGCAGCCACAGGCGCGCCACCTCGTACTCGTCCTTGATGGCGAGGAGCTTGTAGTAGGACGTGGCGACGGCTTGCGCGAGCCCGGTGCGGCCGGCGGCTTGCGCTTCTTCGGCTTGGTCGACTTGTACGACGAAGCGGAGATAGGAGCGCGCCAAACTCTCCCCTTGAAAGAGGAGTAGTTCGCACAAGCGCGGCGCCAGGACCTCCTCGAGCTCGTCGGGAGCCGACGCGAGGAGCTCGTCGAAAACGCGTCGCTCCTTCGGTGCGTAGCGGTCGAGCCTCGCCTCGGCGACTGCCAATGCCCGCGGAGACGGGGGATTCTCCAGATCGGCGAACGCGGTCGGGTCGGCGACCGAGAGACGCCCCCAGCGGAACGCGCGCAAGTTGTCTTCGACCGCGACTCCGTTCGCCGCGATCGCGCGCTCGATCGATGCGGCGGTTACGGGGACGCAGCCCCGCTGATAGCCCGCGCCGAGCAGGAACACATTGCTCGTCGCGCTACCGCCGAGAAGGGCCTCACAAG
Source organism: Myxococcota bacterium (assembly GCA_965223705.1). GTDB lineage: Bacteria > Myxococcota_A > UBA9160 > UBA9160 > UBA6930 > UBA6930. Next base: position 4,090,454 of record OZ245015.1, read on the forward strand.
CCGCTTCGGCGTCGACCCAGTAAGCGTCTTCGCTGCGGCAATGCGGGGCCAACTGCTCCTTCAGACCCTCGAGGCTCGGATACCGAGCGGTGACGTCCATGACCAGCTGGGCGGTCGTCGTGCGCGCCGTGTTGGCGACGACTCGCGTCCGATCCGGTGCGAAGCGCCGGAGGTTGTCCGGGGCCGCGGTCGCCAGCAAGTCGAAAGCCAGCACCGCGTCCGCTTCGCCGGCGACGATCTTCGGGCCGTGGCGAATGGGAGCGTTCGACACCACCAAGTTCGACAGGACGGCCCCGCCTTTTTGGGACAAACCGGTTTGATCGAGATGAGCCGCATGACGACCGTCGAGCAGCGCGGCCGTCACGAGCAGCGCGTCGACGGTCACGACACCGGTCCCGCCGATTCCGATCAGCATCGTCTTGTAGGGGCGGTCGAGGGCCGGGAGCGTCGGCTCGGGAATTTCTTCGGGCGGTACGCGGTCCGCTGCCCGCGCGACAGGGCGGGTGTCGTCGCCCCAGGTCACGGTCATGAAGGAAGGGCAGTCGCCTTGGAGACACGAGTAGTCGAGATTGCACGAGCTCTGGTGAATGGCCGTCTTGCGTCCGAGCGGCGTCTTTACGGGAACCACCGAGAGGCAATTCGACTTCGCGCCGCAATCGCCGCAGCCCTCGCACACGCTCTCGTTGATGTAGACCCGCTTGCGCGGCGTCTCCTGCAAGCCGCGTTTCCGCTCTCGTCGTTTCTCGGCGGCGCACTGCTGATCGAAGATGATCACGGTGACGCCGGGCACGTCTCGCAGCTCGCGCATCACGTCGTCGTAGTCGTCGCGCGGCCGAACCTGGATGCGTTGCCCCAAGTCACTGAGCGGATAGCGATCGAAATCCTGGGTGATCACGACGACGCGCCGAGCCCCCTGAATCTGGAGCTGCCGCGCCAAGGAGGTCGGCGTCCCGAGCCCGACGACATCCTGCCCGCCCGTCATGGCGACGGCTGCGTTGTAGAGGATCCGGAACGTGATGTTCACGTTTGCCGCGACGCACGCCTCGAATGACTTGCTGGCCGAATGAGCGAACGTACCGTCACCGACGTTCTGAAAAATGTGTTCCTTTTCGGTAAACGGCGAGAGACCCATCCAGCACGCGCCCTCGCCGCCCATCTGCGGGAGCCACGCGACGCCGCGATCCATCCACGTAGCCATCGCGTGGCAGCCGATGCCGCCGCCCGCTTGATCGGAGCCCTCGGGCAGCTTGGTCGATGTGTTGTGCGGACAACCGCTGCAGAAATAGGGCGTCCGGGACATGACATCGCCGTAGGAGCGCTCGTCGACCGCGCGCAGGCGTTCCGTTCGTTCCCGCAGCGCGGGCCATCGCAACCGCTCCGCGAGAAAGTCCGCGAGCGCGACGGCGATGCCATCCGCCGAGAGCTCGCCGTGCGCGGCGAACAACACGTTGTCTCGCGCGTCCCGCTTGCCGAAGACCAACGGGCGCGCCGACAAGTTGTAGAGGGCTTCGCGGATCTGTGTCTCGAGAAAACCCCGCTTGTCCTCGACGACGACGATCTCCGCGAGTCCTGCGGCGAAAGCGCGCAGTGCCTGCTCTTCCAACGGTGCGATGAGGGCCGGCTTGTAGACGCGAATGCCGGCGCGGCGCAGATCCTCCTCGGACAAGCCGAGGAGATCCAAGGCGTGAACCAGGTCGTAGTAAGTCTTCCCCGCCGCGACCACCCCGATGCGGTCTTCCGGCGTGCTGACCATCACGCGATCGAGCTCGTTCTCCCGCGCGTAAGCGAGTGCCGCGGCGGTGCGCTCGTAGTAGATCTGGCGCTCCATCTCGACGCTAAAAGGCGGGAGCAGCCGGTGATCTTGCTGTTTGCGGAAGGGCCGGCCGTCGATCTCGAACCGGGGGATGCGGGGCGCTTGAGGCGGCGCGAGCGACACGGTGGCGCCCGCGTCGGCGACGTTCGTCACGATCTTGAGCGCACTCCACAAGCCGCTGTAGCGCGACATGCCGATGGCGTGCAGGCCGATGGAAAGGACTTCTTCGGGATTTCCCGGGTAGAGCACCGGAAACGAGAGATCGTAGAAGCTCACCGTGCTGTCGCCCGGAATCGTCGAGCTCTTGCACGCGAGGTCATCCCCGGCGAGCGCCACGGCGGCGCCCAACGGCCCCGTCCCCAGGAAGTTCGCGTGACGGAACGCGTCGCCCGTCCGATCGACCCCGGGGCTCTTCCCGTACCAGATCGAGACGACTCCCTCGTACCGTTCGTGAGGGAAATGCTCGAGGAGCTGTGCCCCATAGAGGGCTGTGGCCGCGACTTCCTCGTTGATTCCCGGCCGAAAAACCACGTCGTGCTCGGCGAGGTGATGCGCGGCCCGGGTGAGCTGTTTGTCGTACTCGCCGAGCGGCGAGCCCTGATAGCCGGTGATGAACGTTCCGATCCGGTGTCCGGCAGCGCGGTCGAGGCGGGCCTGGTCGAGAGGAAGGCGGACCAGCGCCTGGATTCCGGTCATGGCAACCCGCCCTTCGGACTTCACGTACTTGTCGTCGAGCGAGAACGGGGCGGGCACGAGAAGAGCGTACTCGGGCACGCCACCGGGGTCGAGACGCCCCGAGCCGGTCGGTTTAAAGGTTTCAGGGTTTCGTTTCGAAGAGATTCATGCTAACGGCGTTCCCTGGGGTGAGGAGAATCCGATGACAACGTCCGTCCTCTGGCGCTCCACGCGCGCTGTGGGGCTCTGCTGCGCAATGGGATTGGTGTTCGCAGCCGCGGCCGACGCCGCGTGGATCAGCGGCAACGTCCGGCTCAATCTTCGGAGCGGGCCGGGCAACGAGTATCGGATTCTCGGAAGCCTCGAGACCGGGGACGAACTCGAAGTCCTCGAACGCGGTAAACGCTGGACACGCATCCGGAATTCTGAAGGCGTCGTCGGCTATATCCCCGGGGGCTACCTGGAGGACACACCGCCGGCCGAGGTTCGAGCGGCGGAGCTGAGCACACAGGTCGAGGAACTCACGGCAAAGCTCTCTGCGAGCGAAAGCGAGGCGGAAAGCCTACGCACCACGAACGAGAATCTTTCGGGCAATGACGAGACCCAAGAAGCCGAGATCGATCGCTTGACCCTCGAGAATGCCGAGCTCAAGGCCGGCGCGCGATGGCCGGAGTGGATCACCGGCGCGTTCATCCTCTCGACCGGCATGGCGCTCGGCGCGATCTTGCGCGGTCTCGCCGGCCGCGGCCGCCGCCAGCGCATCAAGCTCTAGACGACGCCCTCAGAGCCTCGGGGGAATCAGGAACATCGCGACCGTGCTCACCGCGGCGCACGCCAAGGCGATGAGGAACGTGTACCCCACGACCTCGCCAAAGCGCATCCGCGTCACGGCGAGAATCGGAATCGCGAAGAACGGTTGGATCAAGTTTGTCGTCGAGTCGCCGTACGCGTAGGCCAAGAGCGTCGTGACAACCGAGACGTCGAGCTTCTCCGCCGCGGCGAGTAGGAACGGCGCTTCGATCAGCCATTTCGACCCCGCTGACGGGATGAAGAGATTCATGAAGCCGGAATAGACGTAGACCACGAAGGGATAGGTCTCTGTCGTCGACAGTCGCGCGAAGAGATCGCCGATCCAGTGCCCGAGATCGGTGTGAATCATCAAACCGAAGATTCCCGCATAGAACGGGAACTGCACGATGATGCCCCAAGCGGAATCCACACCGTTTCGACAAGCGCGCAGGAATGGAAGCGGCCTGCCGTGGAGAAGCATCGCCGTCACCAGGAACACGGTGTTGTACGCGTTGATCGTCCAACTCGTGCCGAAACCCCGGGTGATCATCGAATGTCCGAGGGGGTAGGCGAACAGGACGACGGCGAGGAGGACCCAGATCCGCGAGCGTTCGAGCTTCGAGCGGGGTGTCCCATCATCCGGCGGATCTTCGGGAGGGGTCGGCAGAATGGCATCGAGTTCTTCGGGGCCGAGTGTTTTCGCGTCGCGCGATGGATGCAGTGCAATCGCTGCGAGCCAAGCCGTCAGCGCGATGATCGGCAGGTAGACCAGGTTGAACGGGTGAAAGAGCGTTTCGGTCACCGGATACAGGCGGTCGACAACGGGCGCACCCGTCGCGGGTTCGAGCAGCGGATTGCCCGGTGTCGCGAGAATCAGGGGCGCGGAACCCGAAAAACCGCCGTGCCAAACCGTGCCGATTCCCATGTAACAGGCGGCGATCATGATGCGCACGTCCGCTTTGGGATTGCGGCGGCACAGAAACGGAACGAACAGCGCGCACGCGACCAGGCAAAGCGCCCAGTTGAGGTAGCCCGTCACGAACGAAAAACACGCGGCCAGGGTGACCGCCTGCAGGGGCTTTTCCGGATCGGGGACCGAAGCCAAACGGTCGAGGAGGCGGAACACGGGCTTCGATGCGACACACGCGCTCGCGGCGACCATGGCGATCGAGAATTGCATCGCCAGGGTCAGCAGCAGCCAGACGCCGTCGCCCCAAGCCAACAGAGCTTCCGCGACCGTCGCGCCGCCGCCCGTGATCGACAACACCAGGGCCAGCGCCGTCAAGGCCATACAGATGACCCACGCGTCCGGCACCCAGCGCTCGGTCACACGAGAAAACGCGGCACCCGCGCGTCGAGCGCCCTCGAGCAACACGTTCATGAAGGGCCTATGCGATCTCTGCGAGCCAACTCGAAACCGCGCGACCGATCTCGTCCGGCGAATCTTCTTGGATGAAGTGGGAGCCTTTCACCGTCACTTCGCGCTGATTCGGCCAGCTGCGGCAGAACTCGCGCTGGGGCCCGATGAGAATGGCACCGGGATCCGCGTTGATGAACAGCTTGGGGAGCGGACTCGCGGCGAGCCAATTCGCGTAAGCGTCGACGATCTCGGTGACGTCGGCGGGCTCACCGTCGATCGGTATTTGACGGGGCCACGTGAGCGTCGGGCGGCGATCTTCACCGGATTCGCGGAAGGGTGTGCGATAAGCATCCATTTCCTCGTCGGTCAGCTTCCGGAGGATCGAGCCCGGAAGCACGCGCTCGACGAACACATTCTGCTCGAGGACCATCGCTTCGCCGGCGGGTGAGCGAAAACCCTGAAACACTTTTTTCGGTGCTTCGGGCCACTCCGCCCAGGTTAGCGGCCTCACGATGGCTTCCATGTATGCGATGCCGCGCACGGCGTCGCGGTGGCGGTTCGCCCAGTCGAAGCCCAGCGCCGAACCCCAATCGTGGATCACGAGCGTGACGTTCTCCTTTACGCCCAGGGCGTCGAGCAGGCCGTCCAAATAATCGCGATGTTCGACAAAGCGATACCGGTCGGGGCCGCTCGGTTCGAGCTTTTCGGAATCTCCCATGCCGATGAGATCCGGCGCGATGCAGCGCCCTTGCGCGGTCAGGTGGGGCATGATGTTGCGCCACAGGTAACTCGACGTGGGATTGCCGTGGAGAAAGACGATCGGGTCGCCGCTTCCCATCTCGACGTAAGCCATTTGTTTTCCGGCGACTTGGGTGTGTTTCTTGTCTGTCATCGGCCGTCCTTCGAGCTTCTCGGGTGGAACCCGGCGCAGTATAGATCCGTTTCACGAACTTCCGCGAAGTCCGTGCAAAAGCGTCGTTTTGATCGTGCGCACGCCGGGCTTGCCGACGGGCGCCGCCGGTGCGGACAGGTCCGCGAGCACTTCTTCGGAGAGCGCGCGCATCTCGTCGAAAATTCGCGTGCCGCGTGCGTGATGCAAGATGGAGCCGGGTGTCGCCGACGCCGAATTCAGCGTTTCGAGCCGCGGGCTGCGCGATAGGCTGGCGGCGTAGTGGGCCAAGCCCCGCTCGACGACCTCGGCGCGAAGGTCGGCGAAAAACCCCCGCCCTCGCGAGGAAGCCTCGGTCCGCCGGTCGACCAATGTGAACACGACCCTCGCCCGAGCCACCGGAACGCGAAGTCGTGTCAGCAGATCGACCAACCGGAAAGCCTCGTCGAGCGCTGTGCGATCCGAAACCGGGAGCAAGATGCGGTCTGCCGCAACAAGCGCGTTTTGCGTCAGCGCTTCGAGGTCGCTCTTCGTGTCGATCAGCACGATACCCGGCCAGTCGCTGCGATCGAGCATCTCCCGGAGGATTCTCGGATCCGCCGCCCGGGCCTTGAGGAGTGCCGTGTCGGGCGGCGTCGGCACGTAGTGCACGCCGTACTCGCCGAGACGAGCGACGCGTTCAAAGCTCCGCTCGGCCCAGGCGTGTTTCAAGTTCCCGGGCTCGCTCCCCCGTCGGCCGTCCGGCGACTGAAGCGCGAACATCCGATCGATCACCCGCTGGTCGTCGAGCCCGACCAACAGAACCGGGAGTTCTTCCCGAAGTGCCCGCAAATAAATGGCGAGGTTCGTCGCGAGGGTCGTCTTCCCGACGCCGCCTTTGTTGGAGCACACCGCTATGACCGCTCGGGGGGTCGAGGTCACAGAGTCAGCTTAACCGAAAGGGGTCGAGGCACGAAAAACGCCGGCCGCTCTGGTAGGCTGCCGCGATGTCGGTCTTGGGATTGATCCCCGCTCGCTACGCGTCGACGCGGTTTCCCGGAAAGCCGCTGGCGCCGATCCTCGGTGTTCCGATGATCGAACGTGTTTACCGCGGCGCCGCCGAGGCGACCTGCCTCGACGATCTGCGAGTTGCGACTGACGACGCTCGGATCGCCGACGCGTGCCGCGATTTCGGAGCAGCGGTTTGCATGACGCGTGCGGACCACGCCACGGGCTCCGACCGCATCGCGGAAGTTGCCGGCCGCGAGGACGCCGAGATCGTCGTCAACATCCAGGGGGACGAGCCGCTCATCGAAGGCTTTGTCATCGACGCCGCCGTGAACGCCCTGCGCGAGGAAAACGATGCGGTGATGTCGACACTCGCCCACGCGCTACCCGCGGTCGCACAGGACGACCCGAACCGTGTCAAAGTCGTGTGCGATCAGCGCGGCGGCGCGCTCTACTTCTCACGCGCACCGATTCCCTTCCGACGAAACGCGGACGCTGCGGCTCCCGTCCTGCAACACATCGGTCTCTACGCCTATCGTCGCGCGTTTCTTCTCGACTACGCCAAGCTCGCCGCGACGCCCCTCGAGAAGGGCGAAGCGCTGGAACAGCTACGCGTACTCGAACACGGTCATCGGATTCAAGTGGCGACCATCGAGGCTTGGCAAAGCTTTCCGGTGGACGTTCCGGCGGACGTTCCGCGCGTAGAAGCCGAGCTCATCCGGCGGGGGCGCGATTAGCCTTCGCGCGACTTCGCTCCGGCGTCGCGAAGCGCCGCGACGCTCGACACCGTCGATACGCCGTAGGGCACGAAAATCGTGAGGAGCATCTTCAGCACATCGGCCGTTTCGATCCGGCCGGCGAGAATGCGATCGCCGTAGTTGATGGCGATGAGCAGCGTGCCCACGATGGCCGCGATGCGGAGCGCGCGGCGGACCACGTCCGGTCGCCTCGCCAGCTCGAAGAAGCCCGGTTTCATGCCTCTCGTGAAAACTTGCGCAAGGCGAACAGCAGGGGCGTGACGAGGAGCATCGCGCCCGCGACGGGTGCCAGGACGTGACCGAGAAACAAGTGAACGGGATCGTCGTACGTGCAGTGGGTCATGCTCGCTATGGTGCTCAGTGCCGCCGAGCCCGCCGCTGCGGCGATCACGATAAACACCGGCCGCATGGCGGCGGCGCGCCCGGCAAACCAGAGCGCGGCTGCCGAAGGCAATAGAGCCGCGACACAGGCCATGATGAGGCACGTCAGATGTGCGGCGAAGGGCGCCGACGCGACGGTCTCCGGGCGGTTGGCGATGAGCAACGACGTGACGGCCGCCGCTACGCCGAGCCCGCCGGCCCCGACGAAAAAACCGGCGCGAGTCGCCGCTTCGCGGCCCGGCACCGCGGCCGCCAGCGCGGCGATGACGCCTCCGAGGCCCGCCACGCCCAGCGCCAGAAACACCGCGAGAAGCCCCTTGTCCATCAACAGCACGTCGGCGTAGTCGGATCGCACGCCGAGGACAAACGCACCGATCAGGGAGACCAACAACCAAAAGGCGACGACCACCACGCCCATCGTGCGCAGCCGCGGAATCGGACGAACCGGCGTGAGGTCTTCGCTCAATGCGCGAATGAGATCGTCCGGGCCCGTCATACGATCGTCGCCGCCCCCGCCCACTACCATCGTTCGTTCCCGAGTGCGTCGCGCAAGCCGCGATAGCCGCGGTGGGCGCGCAACTTGAGCGCGCCAGAACTCACACCGACTCGGTTTGCCGCTTCTTCGACGCTCAAGCCCTCGAGCTTCAGCAAGATGACCGCTTCGCGCTGGGCATCCGGCAGCAACGCGAGCGCGCGCGACAGCTCGGGCGAGAGACCGCGCTCGAACTCGTCCGGGGAGGGTCCCGTAGCTTTGGGCTCGACGTTCTCGACGTCGACATGGCGTTTCAGGTCACGGGTTTGTCGACGGCCCCAGTCGATCGCGGCGTTGCGCGCGATGGTCCGAACCCACGGGCCGAGCGGCCGCTCGGGGCGGTAGGTGTGACGCGCCGTGTGAATCGAAAGCAGAACTTCTTGCATGACGTCGTCCGCCGCACTCGTATCGGAGACACGTCCGCGGACCACACGGCGAACGAACGGGACGAGATCTTCGAGCAGTCGGGCGTACGCCGCCTGATCGCCGCCTTGGGCCGCGGCCATCCACTCTCGCCAGCGCGGGTCCTCCTGAGACTGCGTCTCATCGCTCATACGTTCTGCCACCACGCGGAGTTACGGCCACCGGCCGGGTTGCGGAAAATCCTAGCCATCGGCCCCGCGGGATACAAAATCGAAAAAGCGAAAGATTCTCTGCTACCTCCCGCCGTTTTTCGCCACTACCGGTACAGCAAAGCCAGATATCCCCTTCCCAGGAAGGCCCGGAACCGCACTCTGCGGTTCCGGGCCTCTCCATTTGGGGAAAACGTCGATTTCGGGCGCTTAGAAGTCGGGCTGGAGGATCAGAACGAGCCGCCCGTCCTGATAGTTCGGCCCACCGATCACGAGAGGCTTGCCGCGTTGGACCCGGAAATCGCCCTGGGCACTGCCTTTCCAATCGACCGACAGCAAGACGCCGGCATCGGAAATGTCTCCGGCGCGGGCTTTGACGGACGTTCCGTTCGGGAGTCCATGGCTCCATAGCTGGCCTTCGGCGATGCGGTGGCGGCTGCTCTCGAGGACCTTGAGCGAGGAGTACCGGAGCTGCTTGCCGAGGATCGCGTGAGCGCGGGCAGCGGCGGGCGTCGACTCGACGCCCGCGCCGGACTCGGAGACCAGGGCGACGGTCAGGGAAACTTGCACGTCGCCGGCCCGAGCCGCGGAAGCGACCACAAGCAAGAGCAGCGCGAAAAAGGCAACGGCGGGGAGCCTTCGGCTAACCCAGTCCATCGATCCTCCTCTGGGACAATTCCTCGGGATCCGGCCCGGGGACCCAGATGATGGTCGCTTCGGCGTCATCTTGTAAGACCATGACCGCTTTCCCGCGGGCGTCGAGCCACCGAATCGACTCGACCGAGGGAGTACCGCTCCCGGGCAGGAGCAGCCACCAGCCGATCGCGAGACAAGCGACCGCTGCGCCGGCGGCCAGTTCCGGCCAGCGCCAGTGCCAGCTCGGCGCGGCGGCCGCAGCCGGTGACTCGAGCTGCTCGGAAATCCCCGCCCACAAATCGACGGACGGCTCCGCGTGCGCGTCGGCCCGCAGGGCCTCCCCTACTTCAGACCAACGCGCGAGCTCCTCCTGGGCCGACGCGTCGTGGCGCAGGCTGCGGCCCACCCACCAACGACTGAGTCCCGAGAGTTCTCCGTCGTGATAGGCGAGGAGCCGACGTTCTCGACGAGAGAGCTTCATTCGCCCTCCTCCGGCGCAACGGTTCCCGGGCTGATCCCGGCCGCCAGCAACGTGGCCTTCACTTGTTTGCGCGCGTAGTGCAAGCGGCTCATCACCGTGCCTTTCGGAATCCCCAGCGCCTTGGCGATCTCTGCGTAACTCAATCCGTCCACCTCGCGCATCACCAACGTGTCCCGGGGACCTTCGGGGAGTAGCGCCACCGCCTTCGCGATCTGCTCGCGGAGTTCTCCGCGCAGCGTTTCCGCGGCCGGCTCGAAGGCCACGCCCGCAACTTCGGGCGGCGCCATCTGCCCCGCCGCGACCTCCAGGGGGTCGGCATCTTCGAACTCCGCGAAGCGCTCGGGCCGGGCCCTCCGCTTCATGTCGAGGCACTGGTTCATCACCAAGCGGTAGAACCAGGTGTAGAATTTCGCGCGGCCCTCGAACTTTCCAAGCGAGCGGTACGCCTTGAGAAAAGCCTCCTGAACGGCGTCGCGCGCAGCGTCCTCATCCCGAAGCACGCGCCGGGCCAGCCCCAGCGCGCGGCCTTGATAGCGATCGACGAGCACCCGAAACGCATCGCTCTCGCCCGCTCTCACCCGACGGACGACCTCGGCGTCCGACCAGCCCGCGGGGCCTCGCTCATCCTCCTTACTGAGTTGAGACGGGCCGCCCGCCTTGGGTATTCGCGCTTTCTCAGGGGTGTCGCTCAATGAGCCGCTCGCCAGCTCGAGCCGACGCCCACATCCACCGAGAGCGGGACGGAGAGCTCCGCCACGCCCTCCATGTGTTCCCGGACCCGCTCTTCGAGAGCCTCGCGATCGTTCTCGGACACTTCGAACACCAGCTCGTCGTGGACCTGCAAGATCAAGGCAGCTTCCAGCGGATCGTCCGCTACTGAGCGATGGATGGTCACCATCGCCTTCTTCATCAGATCGGCCGCGGTTCCCTGAATCACCGTGTTGACGGCCATTCTCTCGGCCGCGCTGCGGAGCGCGCGATTCTTCGAGCGCAGATCCGGCAAGTAGCGCCGCCGCCCGAGGAGCGTCGTCACATACCCCTCTTCTTTCGCGCGCTCGCGGGTCTCCTCGATGAAGTCGCGCACCCCGCCGTAGCGCGCGAAATACGCATCGATCGTCTCCTGAGCCTCGGCGCTGGCGATGTGCAACTGGTTCGCGAGCCCGAAGGCCGAGAGGCCGTAGATGATTCCGAAGTTCACGGCCTTCGCCCGAGCCCGCGCGTCGTCGTCGACGTCCTCGAGAGCGATGCCCGCGACCTCGGCGGCGGTGCGCCGATGAATATCCTGGCCGGTTTGAAACGCGTCGATCAGACTCGGGTCCCCGGAGAAGTGCGCCAGGATCCGGAGCTCGACCTGGGAATAGTCGGCCGACATCAGGATCCGTCCCTCGGCGGGAACGAAAGCTTCCCGAATACGCACGCCGTCCTCAGTTCGAATCGGAATGTTCTGAACATTCGGGTGAGACGACGAGAGTCGCCCCGTCGCCGCGCCAGTCTGATGAAACGTGGGATGGATCCGTCCGGTTCGTTTGTCGACAAGAGGCGGCAGGGCGACGACGTACGTGCTGCGGAGCTTCGACAATCGGCGAAACGCCAGCACGTAGGAAGGAAGCTCATGGTGCGCCGCGAGCTGCTCGAGAACACCCTCATCGGTGGAGTAGCCGGTCTTCGTCTTCCGGATGACGGGCAACGCCAACTTCTCGAACAGGATGTGCTGGAGCTGTTTGGGTGACCCGACGGAGAACTCTTCGCCGGCGAGCTCGAAGATCCGCGCTTCGATCCGCGCGAGCTCGTCGTCGAACTCCTTCTCGAGCCGGCCGAGCACGCTTTCGTCGATGCGCACACCGCGGCGCTCCATCGCGGAGAGCACTTCGCAAAGAGGCATCTCGACTTCGCGAAAGAGCGAATCGAGCCCATCGCGCTCGAGAAGCGGCGCTTGGTGCGAGGCGAGTTCGAGAAGGGCCGCGGCTTGATTCGCGGCCCAGGCCGCTACGTCCGCACGATCGAGCTCGTGAGCGGGCGTCGCCTTCGCGCCTTTCCCGGCCACGTCCTCCCACGCGTCGATTCTTCGATCGAGAAATCGCGCGGCCTGTGCTTTCGGCGTTCGCGGGGCGGCCGGATCGAGGAGGAAACCGCCGAGCTCGACGTCGAACGCCGGTGCCGGAACGGAACAGCCGGCTTCGGCGAAGAGGGTCAGCAGCGTCTTGCTGTTCCAGGCCACCCACTCGGGAGCGCCGCGACCCGAGAAGACCTTCGACACCGTGCCCCAGAGGTCGTCCCGCGTGAGCTTCGAAGTTTCTTCGTTGACGTCGAAGTAGAACGCGACCCCCTCTTCTCCGACCACCGCGATGCCCACCGGATCTGCGGGTAGCCCCCCCGGGCTGTCGATGCCCGCGGCTACCAACGCGATGCGAGGTGACTTGCGAAGCGCCGTTGCCGCTTTCTTCGCGGCGCCGGACGTCGAAACCGTCGTGCACGAAAGTTCGGAATTCGTCGTTTCGGAGGCGGGGGCACCGAACTCGTCGAGGAGACGCGTGAACTCGAGCCGCGTGAACAGAGCGCGCAGGGTGTCGGCGTCGGGTTCCTGACACACGAACTGCTTCTTGTCCCACGCGACAGGCACGTCCGTACGCAGCGTCGCCAGCTCCTTCGACAGACGCGCGGCGTCGGCCTGCTCTTCGAGTGCCGTGCGGGCCTTCTTGCCGCTTACCTCGCCCGCGTTTTCCAACAAGTTCTCGAGCGTGCCCCACTCCGTGATCAGCTTGGCGGCGCCCTTCTCGCCGATGCCCTTCACGCCGGGGATGTTGTCGCTCGGGTCTCCGACGAGAGCGCGCACGTCGAGGAGCTTGTCCGGTGGAACGCCGAAGCGTTCCTCGACTTCGGTCGGTCCGACGCGCCGATCCTTCATGGTGTCGAGAAGAACGACCTTCCCCGAAACGAGCTGCATCAAATCTTTGTCCGTCGATACGACGAGGAGCTCGCCACCCTTCGGCGCCGTGGCAGCCAGGGTCGCGATGACGTCGTCCGCTTCGAACCCCTTCACCTCGAGGATCGGAATGCGAAGTGCCTCCGCGAGCTCGGGCAACACCGCGAATTGGGCCCGTAGATCTTCGGGCTGAGCTTCCCGGTTGGCTTTGTATTCGGGGTAGAGATCGTTGCGAAAACTCCCTCCCGAAGGATCCATCGCGATGACGATCCCGTCCGGCTCCTCTTCTCGGAGCACCTTGCGAACCATATTGGTGAAACCGAGAAGCGCGTTCGTCGGAAGGCCATCGCTGTTGCGCAGCGGCGGGATCGCGAAGAACGCCCGGTAGAAGCAGTTCGCGGCGTCGATGACGACGAGGCGCATTCAGTCGGTCCGGCGCAGTCCGCGGAGGAAGAGCTCGACCATCGCCTCGAAGCTGTCGTCGAGGGAGTTTCGACGGAGCTCGCGGCGAGCGGGCACTTCCTCACTGCGAATCAAGGCGTTGGCCGAGCTCCACAAGAGGTTGGCCAGCAGCCACGGATCGCAATCCGCGAACTCTCCGCTCTCGACGCCCGCTTCGATCGCGCTGCACAACTCCTGCAAACAGCTCCGCCACAACCGCGTGACTTCGTCGACGACGGCGCGCGGCAACTCGCCGATGATCGGCTGGTTTTCAACCGCCCAAAAGATCTGGAAGTACTCGGGGTTCTTGTGCCAGTGCTCGCGATAGAACTGCGCCAGCGAGCGGATTCGCGCTCGCGCGTCGTCTTGTCCCGCCAACGCCTCCCGCAAGCGGGCGAGAAACGCTTCGCCGTTTTCCGAGAGCACCGCCACGTAGAGCTCGGCCTTGTTCTCGAAGTAGCGGTACAGGGTGCCCTTCGCGAGCCCGGCGCCGGTCGCCACGTCGTCGAGGTTCGCGTCCATAAAACCGTCCCGGAAGAACACCTCGCGCGCGGCGTCGAGGATCTTCTGGCGCGATGCCGCCTTTCTCCCGGCGCGGGGCGTCGCCCCCGCTGCATGGGACGTCATGATGGCCTCAGGAGACCTCGTCGCTCCCGTCGTAGCGATAGGGCGCGAACAGATCGGTGTTGAGATAGCGCTCTCCGAAGCTCGGAATGATCACCACGATCGTTTTCTTTTCGTTGCCGGGCTTCTTCGCGTATTCGAGGGCTGCTGTCACGGCCGCGCCCGAGGAGATGCCACACAGGATGCCTTCTTCTCGGGCCAGACGCCGAGCCATCTCGAAGGAAGCTTCGTTGCTGACGCTGATCACCGAGCTCACGAGATCGCGCTCGAGCACCTCCGGTACGAAGCCGGCGCCGATGCCCTGGATCTTGTGCGGGCCCGGCGATCCACCGGAGAGCACCGGGCTCGCTTCGGGCTCGACGGCAACGGCCTCGAAGGAGGGCTTTCGCTCCGAAAGCACTTGAGCGACGCCTGTGATCGTGCCCCCCGTGCCCACGCCGGCGATCAGCGTATCGACGGCGCCGTCGGTGTCCGCCCAGATTTCTTCGGCAGTCGTCTTGCGGTGGACTTCGGGGTTCGCCGGATTGCGGAACTGCTGAGGAACAAAGGCGCCCGGAATATCGGCGGCGATTTCGTTCGCGCGATCGATCGCACCGCGCATGCCCTTGGCCCCCTCCGTGAGGACCAGCTTCGCGCCGAACGCGCGCAACGTGACGCGTCGCTCCGGACTCATGGTGTCGGGCATCACGAGAATGCAGCGGTAACCCTTCACGGCCGACACAAACGCCAAAGCGATTCCCGTGTTGCCGCTCGTCGGCTCGACGATCGTCGTGTTCCCGGGCGAGATCTGCCCGGAGCGCTCCGCGTCTTCGATCATCGCCAGGCCGATTCGGTCCTTGACGCTATTTGCGGGGTTTTGGCCCTCGAGTTTCGCCAGAATATCGGCGGAGACGCCCTCGGTGACGCGGTTCAAGCGAACCAGCGGCGTGCGCCCGATCAACTCGGTGATATTGGAGACGACGTTCATGGGGTCCTCACTTGGTGGCCCCGGGAGGTTACCTCGGCGCCTCCTCCGGTGTCACCCGGACGCCCCGATGCGAAGATCGCGATCGCCGAAGAGTTCTTCGACGAGAACCGTGGCGTAGCTCCCGGGCGGCAGCCGAAATCGGAGAAGCCAGCGGCACGGTGCTTCGACCCGGACCTCGACGGCGCCGGGATCGACGCGCAGCGGGCGCCGCGCGCCGGGAAGCCGCACTCCGCGAGGTGGCCGGATCGCAGCCGGCGCAGCAAAGCCTTCCGACGCGAGGACGGCGCGCTCGCGCTCACCCGGCGCGCCGGACGCGAGCGGCGCGCGCGTGCCGAAGAGTGGACCGCTGGGACTCACGGCGAGTTCCGCGAGGAGCGACTCGAACGCGGCGGGGTCGTCGATCCGCCGTGTTCTGCCGTCGCGGTGGTCGTACGCGATGTCGCCCATTTCGAGCCGATCGATTGCCGGCCTCTCCGCGAGTACCCGATTGAACAGCAGCGACTGCCACGCCGAAAGGTAGAAGCGGTCGTCCCGATGGCCGCGTCGCCGGCGCTCGCCGCGAAGGAGCTCTCGCCCTCGCGACGCGTTGCGACCGTCCCCGCCGAAGCGTTGACCTCCGAAACGGTTCGGCATCCCCGATCGGCGCAGCTCGCGCGCGCGCGCCCGAACGCGCTCAAGCCGGTCGGTGGATGGGCCGTACACGACGAGTTCGAAGTCGTTGGCGCAGAGCTGGCCGGTCCTCAGTTTTTCGCGACCGCGCACAGCCCGCAGCACGCGCGCGCTCGTCAGCTCGAACGACGCCGCTGCGTCGGGGTCGAGACCCGGAACGGAGAACCACTGGCGCGCCACCGCGTGGCGGTCCTTGCGACCGGCGTAGCCGATCGCACGGGACTCGACACCTGCGTGTTCCGCCAACGCGAGGGCCACCGCTTCGGTGGTGACGCCGGTTTTCTCGACCCAAACATACGTGTGCTCGCCCGCGCCCTCGGGCTCTCGTAGCGCGACTTCGTCGACGCGGAAGTCTTCGGGGCGCCTCGCGAGTTCGAGTGTCACGGCGCTGCGGCGCGAGCGACCGGTGCGAAAGAACGTCGATGAACGGCGGAGGGACCCCGCTTCGCGAGCGCCGCCAAGTGATCCGGAGTCGGATAGCCCTTGTGCCGGGCGAAGCCGTAGCCGGGGAAGCGGCGATCGAGCTCCGCCATTTCCGCATCGCGTGCCACCTTCGCCACGATGGAAGCGGCGGCGATACTCACTTCGCGCGCATCACCCCGCACGAGAGACGTCTGAGGAATCCGAATGCCGGGGATTCGCCGCGCATCGACCAGCACATGCTCAGCGCGCGGGAGAAGCGATTCGACCGCGCGGCGCATGGCCAGCAGTCCGGCGTGGTAGATGTTGAGCCGATCGATCTCGGTCGGCTCCGCGCGACCGATCGCCCAGGCCGTCGCTTCCCCGCGGATTGCCGCGGCCAACTGCTCTCGCGTGTCGGCTGTGAGCTTTTTCGAGTCGTCGAGTTCCGGCAGGTCTTCGCCATCCGGAAGAATCACCGCGGCTGCGATCACCGGCCCCGCGAGCGGGCCCATGCCCGCTTCATCGACGCCTGCGATGTGAAGAACGCCGCGTCGACGCAGGGCTCGGCGAATCCGGCGCAACTCCTTTTGCCGTTCCGCCGCGCCCCGAATTCTCTCGAGCCGGCGTCGCGCCTGATCGGCCAGAGCGGTCGCGCCAGCGCGCGGATCGTCGCGAAGCCGAGCGATCCACGAAGTGAGCGAGCGCTCGTCGTGTGCGTCGCCGAGTTCCTTTCGCAGCACGGAGAGCGAGAGACGATCCGTCACGAATCCGCGTCTTCGCGGCCGGCGCGTCGCTCGAGTGCGCGCAGGCGTTTGAAGAGCTCGGGCAACCGTTCCGTCAGCTTCACACTCCGGTGCCACTTGCTGCCGTCCATGGCGGGGGCCCCGAACATTCTCGCGCCGGCGGGCACGTCTTCCCGCACGCCGGCGCGACCGCCGATCACCGCGCGGTCACCGACGCTCAAGTGCCCGAGCACACCGGCCTGAGCCATGATGGCGACTCCGCGACCGGTCCGCGCGCCACCGGCGAGTCCGGCTTGTGAGATCACGACGGTGTCGTCGCCGAGCTCGCAGTTGTGCGCGATCTGGACGAGGTTGTCGATCTTGCAACGATGTCCGATGCGCGTGGTTCCCAAACGCGCGCGGTCGACGGTGGTATTCGCACCGATCTCCACGTCGTCACCGACCCACACCCCGCCGACTTGCGGCACTTTTTCGAGAAGCCCGCGTTCGTCGAACTCGTATCCGAAGCCGTCTCCCCCGAGCACCGAACCCGGATGAACGGTGACCCGATCTCCGAGGACGACGCCGTCTCGGACGACCACGCCGGCGTGGAGCTCGCAATCTTCGCCGATTCGCGCGCCGTCGTAGAGCGTGACGTTCGCGTGTAGCACGCTGCGCGCGCCGATCTCACAACCGGCGCCGACGACGCTTCCCGCCCCGACAGCGACGTCTTTCCCCAACGCAGCGGTCGCGTCGACCGTGGCGGACCCGTGGATTCCCGAAGGTCGCGGAGGTGCGGGCGCGAGCATGCGCGCAGCACGGGAGAAATCGAGGCTCGGGTTCGGGGAGATGATTTCCGCAACGACGCCGAGGGTCACGCCCTCGGGAACGATCACGACGCAATCCGTAGGGGAGCCGGCTTCTTCCCAGTGTTTGCGTGTCCTGGCAAAGCACAAGTCCGACGGCCCGGCCGTGCGGAGCTCCGAGACACCGCGGATAGCGACGTCCCCGTCACCGCGGCATTCGCGATTTCCGAGACGAACGGCTAAGTCGGCCGCGCGAGTCGCCGTGGACACCACTAGCGGGCGAGCAGGACCGCAACGGGGGAGGTGCGCACAATCGATGCGGCGTTGCTCCCGATGAAGTACTCGCTGATCCGGTTGCGGCCGAACGCGCCAATCGCGATGAGCCCGGCGCCGGAAGAGCGCGCCGTGTCGACGATCTTGACGTCGGGGCGACCGAGCGTCGACGACGCTTCCCGCACCTGCACATCGCTCGTCGACAACAGGCGACGCATCTCATCAAAACGGGCGGCGGCGCGACCCTTGTCTTTGGAATCGACGAAGACGTGGAGCACCTGGCCGAGCTTGCGGGCGAGATCGATTGCGATCTTCGCCGCGACGCGCGATCCGGGAGAACCGTCGAACCCGAGCACGACACCGCCGCCAAACTCGGCACCGCGCGGGACGATGATGGACGGCTTCGTGGTTTTTCGAAGCACGCCGTCGACCGTGCTGCCGATGAGACCCGAGCGCGACGACGCGCTCAGCCCATCGCGCCCGAGCACGATCAAATCCACGCCCTGGGCACGCTCCGCGATGCGGTCGTCCGCTACGCCGCGCAGCGTGTCCGTCGTGCAATCGACCCGCATCGATCGCGCGAGATCGGCCAGCCGGCGACACGCCGCTTCGGCCCGCGCTTTGAGAAACGCCTCAATGGGCTCGAGGGCCGGCTGCGCGACCCCGAGCGCATCCGCTCGAAGTGTCTGCGTCCAGCGCTCTTCGATCACTGTCACACCGACGACGCGCGCCTGGAGCTTGGCAGCCATCGCAATGCCGTAGCGTTCCGCGGCCTGCGCCGCTTCGGAGCCGTCGGTCGCAATGAGGATCGATTCGGTCATACGAGTCTCCGCGGGCCGGAACGCATCGAACGCCCCCTCCGCTCTGTGCAGCCACTCACGAGAAGAGCCTGCCTATCGGTGTGCCCCAGATCGCGCGGGCTATGCGCTTCAGGGTCTCGCGCTTGCGCGCCGTGTACGGGAACCACAGGTATTCGCGCTTCAGGCCGAAGCGGTCGATCGCAATCGCTTGGGGATGCGCGAACGCGCGCCAGCCCGCTTCGCCCGAGACCACGCCCACGCCACTGTTTCGACGCCCGCCGAAGGGCGCTTCGGGCATCGCGACGTTGATGAAACAATCGTTGACGACGGCTGAGCCGCTCTGGAGACGCTTCGCGAGCTCGATTCCCTTGCGCTTGTCGCGTGTCCAGACGCTTCCGGAAAGCCCGAGCTCCGAATCGTTGGCGAGACGGACGGCCTCGTCTTCGTCGCGTACACGCATGATCGGAAGGACCGGCCCGAAGGTTTCTTCGCGCATAACGTCCATTCCGTGGTGGACGTCCCCGAGCACGGTGGGCTCGTAGAACTGCGGCCCGCAGCTGGGATTCTTCCTCCCGCCGGCGAGGACCCTCGCACCCTTCGCCACCGCGTCTTCCACGTGTCGCTCGACGACGGCGAGTTGGCTCGGGAGCGTCATCGGACCGACGTCGACTTCTCCGGTTTCGCCCTGACGCAGTTCCGCGACGCGCTCGAGGACCTTGCGCGAAAACGCGTCCGCGACCTCATCCACCACGTAGACACGCTCGCTCGAAAGACACACTTGCCCGGCGTTCGCGAAGGCGCTGTAGACCGCTCCCGAGGCCGCGCGATCGAGATCCGCGTCGGCGCAGACAATCATGGGATCGTTGCCGCCGAGTTCGAGGATAAAGGGGCGTAGCCGCTGGCCGCAGGCGTGAGCGACGCGTCGCCCCGTCGCGGCGCTGCCGGTGAAGCAGACGAGATCGAGGTCCGCCTCGACGAGCGCGGCGCCTGTCTCGCCGTCTCCCGTCACGCACTGCAACAACCCCTCCGGAAGATCGGCGGCCTGGAACAACTCCGACACGAGCAGGCCCGACTGCGTCGTCCATTCCGAGGGTTTCAGGACGACGGCGTTGCCCGCGACGAGCGCCTGGACGGTCGCTGCGAGGCTCAGGTAGAAGGGGAAATTCCAAGGACTGATGACGCCGACGACGCCGCGCGGTCGGTAAGACACAAGCAGGCGCTTGGTCTTCAGCAGGTGCGGTGCGATTTTCTCGTCGGCGAGAATCCGCGGCGCTCGTTTCGCTCCGAAGCGGAGCAGGTCGAGCGACGGGACGACTTCCATCGCGAGCGCCTCAACTAGGGGTTTTCCCGTCTCGCGATGGACGACCTCGGCGAATTCCTCTTGAAGATCCAGCAGCAAACGATTTGCACGGGCGAGCACACGCGCGCGATTTTCGACGGGCAGCGCTCCCCACGCGGTCTGCGCCGCCCGCGCCCGTTCAACACAAGCCGCGACGCGGGTCGCGTCGTGGACTTCGACGTCGGCGAGCGCGTCTCCGGTTACGGGATTCGTCGGACGCACGATGCGCGCCGCGTTAGGTCTGAACTCGATGGGTTCGAGATGTGCCACGCGGTTGGACTCCCCTCAGGAATGGAGAGTAAGAGAGCCCCGCGGGAAATGTCAATCGCGAGAACCGGAAAGTTGGGCTCGGGGGCCGGCGGCTAGGGCCGGGGCTCGAGGCCGGCCACGAACCGCAGGAGATCGGTCTCGGTCAGCATGCCCTCGAGCTGCTCTCCCTTGACGACCGGGAGGCAGCCGATTTTGCGCTCGGCCATGGTCTTCGCGGCCTGATCCACCGTCGCTTCCGGCGACACGACGATCGGCGGCGAGGACATCACCGCCTCGATCGACACGATGTGGAGGAACGCCCGCCTCTCTTCGGTGCGGTGGCTCGAGAGGTTGGACAGCGAGGCCCGCAGGAGATCCCGCTCGGATACGACCCCGACCAGCCGGCCGCCGTGGACCACCGGCATGTGGCGGAGGTGGCCCAAGGTCATGATGTCGTCGACAGTGGACAAGCGCTCGCCGGCGGAAATGGTAACCACCGATCGATGGCAGATCTCGGAGACCAGGGTGTCCTCGGGGCGTTTCCTCACAGTTCATCTATGCCTGGCGGGCGGGCTTTCGACAAGAATAAAGATACGACGCAGCGAAGCACGCTAGGTTCCCGCCATGCTTCTCGGGATCGCGCTCACGGGTCAGGCGGGGGCGTCCGACTGGCGACGAGCCCTCCGGACGGTCGAGGTGGCCGAACGCCTCTCCTACCACTCCGTCTGGCTCCCCGAGGGCCACTTTCGCGAAGGCGCCACATCCTCTCCGTTGGCCGGCCTGGCGGCCTTCTCCGCGCGCACCGAGCGCATCCGTCTGGCGACGACTTCGATCCTCTTGCCGATCCACCACCCCCTTCGGGTCGCCGCGGAAGTGGCGACCCTCGACACGCTTTCCGGTGGACGCGTGATCTTGGGCTTAGGGCGTGGCTTTCAGACCCCGATCTTTGAGGGGTTCGGGGTCGCTCAGAAGAGTAAACGCGATCGGTTCGACGAGGCGCTCGACGCGATCTTGGCCAGTTGGTCCGGAGAACCGTTCCAACTCGACGGAACCTTCTACGCGAGTCTCGAAGGCAAGCCCGTCCGGGTGGCGCTTCGCCCGCTGCAGCGGCCGCATCCGCCGCTGGTCGTCGCGGCCTTTGGGCCCAAAGGGCTCCGGCAGGCCGCGTCGCGTTGCCTCCCTTACTTGGCCTCCCCTCTCGAGACCCTTCCGGTGTTGGAAGAGAATTTCCACGTGTGGCAAGACCATCTGCCTGGACCGCTGCCCGAAGGAAGTCTGCGGGCGCCGGTGATGCGGACGATTTTCGTGTCGAAGGACGCCGACCGCTGTCGCCGGGTCCGAGAAGCGCTCGAAAAGGACGCTCTGCGCCCGAAGGCGAAGGCACCGGCCGCTCTCGCGCGCGCTGCCGAAGGGGATATGGACGAGCGCACCATCGTCGGTGACGTGCGCCAGACCGCCGACGCGATCGCCCTCTACCGAGAGCGGTTGGGAATGGATCTCTTGGTCGTGCGGGCCCATCCGCCGACGGCGAGTCAGGAGGAATGCGAAGAATCGCTCGCTCTACTCGCCGAGGAAGTCATCCCCGCTTCGCTCTAGACGACTCCGGGATCGGACAACCGCGTGAAAGTCAGAAACGCCATGGCGGGTCGCTTCGAGGAATCGCGCATGGCGAACTGCATGCTGTCGAACTTCCAACCGTCCGTGGTCCACTCGTTGAGCGTTCGCTCGATCTCTTCGTCCGTGACGTGGGTCAGCTCGACGACCTTGTACAGGGTTTCCAACAGGCGCCCTCCCGCGGCGACGTGTCAGGCGCCGAAATACGACTCCAGCGCGCCGATGAGCGAACGAATGTGCGGTCGCTCTGGAACGATATCGGCCGACCCGCCCCATTTCCGAAGGGCTTCCGTCGTGGCATGGCCGAGCGCGGCGTTGGGCCCGCGCCGCGCCAGGGGATGGACCGTGGCGGGCAGGGCATCAAACCAAGCGTCGACCGCACTCGGGCTCGCGAAGAGAAACGCGTCGAGGGCGTCCGAGGTGAGGAGATTCGCGAGTTCGTCACCGTCGACGTCTTCGCGCGCTGTTCGGTAGAGATGGACGCGGCGGACTTCGACGCCGACCGCGGCGAGACCCTGCTCGAACGTGTCGCTCGCCCCTTCGGCACAGGGGAAGAGCACCGCTGCGCCTCGGGGCGACTCCGCCGCGAGAGCCGACGCGAGGCCCTGCGCGCTCTCATCTTCGGGCTTCAGCCGAACGGCGTATCCCGCCTCTTCGGCGGCGGCCGCCGTGCGCGAGCCGACGCACGCCACATCCCTTCGAAGCGCGCCGCCGTAAGCCTCGCGAAACCGGCGAACGGCTTCCGCACTCGTGAACGCGACCCACGAGGACGCGTCGACCTCGTTCGCGAGGTTCGGCGGATCGAGGGGCTCGCTCCGCAAGAGCGGCCGGAGGACAGGCACCGCGCCGATATCGCGAAACGCCTCACACCAAGGCGTCGCGCGCACGGCGGGCCGCGTGATCAGGAACCGGCGACCTGCGAGAGGGCTTTTCATGTCGATGACGCCCGCAAGGCGGCGAGTACCTCGGATCCGCCCGCGTTGCGAATCTCGTCCGCGGCGCGAACACCGGCCTGTTCCGCATCGCGTGCCGGCGCGGTCGCCTGTGCGCGAAGGAGCGATCCGTTCCGCGGGTCGCCGAGCAGCGCGCGCAGGTAGATGCTCTCGCCTCGTCGCTCCGCGTAGCCCGCGAGCGGTGCGTGACAATCGCCGCCCATTCGAGCGAGAAAAGCGCGCTCGGCGAGGACGCGGCAGCGGCTCTCCTCGTCGTCGACGCCTGCAACCAACTCGCGGGCGGGTCCGCGATCGCGTGTCTCGATCGCCAAGCACCCCTGACCGACCGAGGGCAGCAGCACCGAGACCGGCAACCGCTCGCTGATGTGATCCCCGAACCCCAGACGGTCGAGCCCTGCGCAGGCGAGGACGACGGCGTCGAGCCCTTCTTCGCGGAGCTTCCGCAAACGCGTGTCGACATTGCCGCGAAGCGGCCGGATCTCGAGATCGGGTCGCGCGGCTCGTAGCTGGCACGCTCGCCGCTCCGATCCGGTGCCGACTCGAGCTCCTTCGCGAAGCTCGGAAAGCGACGACCCGTCCGCCGAAACGAGCGCGTCCCGCGCGTCGGCGCGCGCCGGAAACGCCGACAACGACAGGCCGGGAGGGAGTTCACCGGGCAGATCCTTCGCGCTGTGCACCGCTAAATCCGCCCGCCCCTCGAGCAACGCCTCTTCGATCTCCTTGACGAACAAGCCCTTGCCGCCGACTTCGCTGAGAGGGCGATCGACGAACTGATCGCCTGAGGTGGTGACGATGACCAATTCGGAAGGGGCTCCGAATTCTTCGCGCAGGCGCGACGCGACGTGCTCCGCCTGCCAGCGCGCCAACGCGCTGCCACGCGTCGCGATGCGGAGCGCGTTCACCGAACACCTCGGATCATTCGGGTTCGTCTTCGCCGCCGGGTGCCTCGTCGAGAGCGAACAAATGACGCGCCGCCAGAAGCGTTTCCTCGGCGTCCTCGCCGCCGGCGCGCATCCGGGAGAGCGGCGCGTGCAGGAGTTTGTTCACCAGCGCCCGAGTGAGCGCCTCCACGTGCTCCTGCTGCTCCGGTGTGGCGGCGAGCTTCCTGGCGTAGCGCTCGAGTTCGGCGAGTCGCACCGCCTCTGCGCGTGCGCGCAGCTCCTGGATGGCGGGGACCGACGCTTTTGCCGCGAGCCAGTCCTGGAAACGCACGACTTCTTCGCCCACGATCTGCTCGGCCCGCTGAGACTCGCCGCGGCGATCCCGCGCGTTTCGCTCGGCCACCGCGCCGAGGTCGTCGATGTCGTAGCGAAAGACGTTGGGGAGCTCGTCGACTTCCGGCGCCACGTTGCGCGGCACGCCGATGTCGACCACAAAGAGCGGCCGGCCGCGCCGAGTGGATAGCGCTCGCGCGACCTCGTCCCGGCGAAAAAGGGGTTCGCGACCCGCAATCGACGTCAACACGACATCGGAACGGACCAACAAGTCGGGGAGCTCTTCGAGCCCGTGAGCCGACGCGTCGAAGCGACTCGCCAACCTCGCCGCTCGCGCCGGCGTGCGGTTCGCGACCCGTATTTGAGAGAGCCCCGCGCCGCGCAGCGCTTCGAGTGCGAGCTCGGTCATGTCCCCGGCGCCGACGAGTAGCGCGGCCTTGTCTTCGAGCCGCTCGAACACGCCGAGGGCCAGCTCGACGGCGACGCGCGCGACCGAGACCGGGCGCTCCGCGATGCGCGTTTCGTTGCGCACCCGCTTCGCGGCGCCAAACGCCATCTGATAGAGCCGTGACAAGACCGGTCCGCACGCGGACGCTTCCGCCGCTTGTCGGTACGCGTCTTTCACTTGTCCGAGGATTTGTGGCTCGCCGACCACCATCGAATCGATCGACGCAGCCACACGCAGCACGTGGCGCGCCGCTTCTTCGCCCTCGTAACGATAGAGCGCCGCGTCGAGCTCTTTCGCGTCGACGTCTTGCGAGAGTTCGCGACCGAAGAAACCCGCGATCCGAAGGGCGGCGGCTTCGCGGGAAGATCCCACCGCACACAACTCGACTCGGTTACAGGTCGAGAGGAGCACGGCTTCGTCGATGTCGCCGCCGCGTCGCAGCTTGTCGAGAAGAGGCCGCGGGTCGTCCACCGCGAATTGTTCGCGCAGCGCGAGCGACGCCGTACGGTGGCTCATACCGACGAGAAACAGATTCACGACAGCACCCCGGCGCCGGCCCAGGCGAGCAGGAGCAGAGCGAAGCCTGTGATCGCTCCGGCTGCGGCGGGTCGTGGTCCTTGACCGACGCCGAAGCGACTGAAGACCAACACCAGGTAGATGCCCCAAGCGACGAGTGTGGCCGACGCGTGCAGGCTCTGCGGATAAAAGCTGCCCGAGCGCGCCGAGGTCCAGAAGAAACCGGTGACCACACCGAGCGACAACAAGAGAAACCCGACGGCCAACGAGATGACATTGATGCGATCCAGCGACTCGAGGGAGGGGAGCACGCTGCCGGCGACGTCGCGCTTCTGCTTGAGTCGGCGATACCGAAGGATGTAGATCAGCCCGGCTCCGCCCGCGACGCCGAGAAGGGCCATGCCCGAAGCGGAGAGCAGCACGTGGAGGTGGGACCAACCGGCGTGCGGCGTGCCGGGGTCCGGCGTGAGCCCCGGCAATTGCCCCACCAACAGGGCTACCGACAAGAACGCGAGCGGTGCAACCAGCACGGCGAACCCCGCCCTGCGCCCGCGGGACAAGAACGCGCAGAAGAACAACACGGCCACCCACGCGACGAGTGACGGAACCACCACGGGGTCGGCCAGAGAAGGTTTCGGCTCGCGCAGATGCAACGAGTAGAACGCAGCCGCGTGGAAGACGGCGCCCAACGCGAGGAGCCAAGCCGCGACGCGGGTTTGACGAGACGAGCCTTGGGCGACGCCCAGCGTTCCGGCGACCGCTGCGGCAAAGTACGCGAGCGCGGTGAGTCCGTAAATGTCGAGCATGGCGCTACGACGCCCCACCGCCGGGCTTCTGACGCGCCTGCAGTTGTGCCATTTGGGCCGCTACCTTCGCTGCGTCGTTCACCATCTCGAAGACCCGAAACGCCGGTTCACCCATCAGCACGAAGCGAATTTCGCGCACGGAAGTCTCGCCTGCCAAATGCTGACGCGCTTCGTCGAGGAGCACCTCGGCGCTCTGCTGTAGCGTGAGCCCGCCTACGCCCGCGCCGATCGCCGGCACGGCCACCGTTTCGAGGCGTTCCGAGTTCGCCAGCAGAAGGCTCGCGCGCAATGAAGCGCGAACGCTCTCTTCCGTGGCACCGCCACCGGGCTCCATGCCCGCCGCGTGGATACAGCGGCGAGCCGGCAAGTCTCCCGCTCCCGTAATCGCCGCGCCTCCGAGCGGGACGGGGCCGTGGGCATCGCATTCTTCCTGGATCGCGGGCCCGCCCTTGCTCCGAATCGCCCCGGCCACCCCGCTGCCGAGCTGCAAGGCTGTATTCGCTGCGTTCACGATGGCGTCGACGCTTTCGTCGGTGATGTCGCCCTCTCGAAGAGTGACCCCCGTCACGACGTGTCGCCCTCTCGGAGGGTGACCCTCGTCACTCCGGCCGCAGCTCCGGGAACAACGTGTAATCGACGATCTCGCACAGAGTGTGAAGGAGCGCGATATGCGCCTCCTGAATCCGGCCCGTGTGGTCCGACGGAACGCGGAGCGCGATTTCGACCTCGTCCCGAAGCTTCCCGCCGCTGCGCCCGGTCAAGCCGATGGTGCGCAGACCGAGCCGGCGCGCCTCGGTCACCGCGGCTAGCACGTTGCCGCTGTTTCCCGACGTGGAGATCGCGATCAACGCGTCGCCATCGCGTCCGTGCGCTTCCACCAGGCGCGCAAACACGCGGTCGAAGCCGTAGTCGTTGCCGATCGCCGTCAGATCGGAACTGTTCGCGGTGAGAGCCAAGGCGGGAAGCGCCGGACGGTCCGAAAGCAAGCGGCCGGTCCACTCCGCTGCAACGTGCTGCGCGTCCGAGGCGGAGCCGCCGTTGCCCAACAACAGCACCTTGCCGCCCTCTTGAAACGTGCGACACAGGACGTCCGCCGCCGCGACGACCGGCTGCACCATGCCCTCGGACATCTCGGTCCGCAGCCGCGCCCCTTCCGCGAGGACGTTCCGCATGTGATTCGCTGCGTCGAAAGAACGATTCGAAATGGAGGACACCTCGAGAGAGCGCGTGGGACAAAAGTCTAGGAAACGGTCGTTCGACCCGAAACGCCGGCGGGCCGGACCACCCAGGGGGAGAGGCGACGCCTCCGGGCGGACGCTAGTGTGGGCGGACCAAACGCAGGGAGCGAGAAATCATGGCCGACGTCATCGAAGTCACCGACCAGACTTTTGAAGCTGAAATCGCCAACTCGGGCAAGCCCGCGGTGCTCGATTTTTGGGCTGAGTGGTGCGCTCCGTGCCGCGCGATCACACCGATCATCAAAGACCTCGCCGAGCAGTACGGGGATGACGTCGTGATCGCCAAGATGAACATCGACGACAATCCGGGAACTCCGGGGAAGTTCGGCGTTCGCGCCATTCCGACGGTTTTGGCGTTCCAGGGCGGTCAGGTCGTCGAGCAGATCACCGGCGCCAAGCCGAAAGGCGCCTTCGAAGAAATGGTGAAACGACTCATCGACTAGAGGCGCTGCGTTCCGGCGGTTGAAAGAAGCGGACGGGCCAGTGCCGCCCGACCGCTACGCGGTAAAGCCTGGGATCGGGGTTCGTCACGACCGGGTGCCCAACGAGCTCGAGCAGCGGCAAGTCGGTAATCGAATCGGTGTAGAACGTGCTCTTGGCGAGATCGATCGATTCGTCTTCCACGAGCTGATTCAGCCAGTAGATCTTCCCTTCTTCGAAGCAGATCGGATCGATCACGCGTCCGGTGAAGCAACCGTCCTCGACTTCGAGGCGGGTGTAGAGGATGTGTGAGATTCCGAGCCGCTCGGCGAGCGGGCGCACGACGAACTTCGTCGCGCCGGACACGATGGCGACGACGTCGCCGGCCTCTTGATGTTGGCGAACCAGCGCGACCGCCTCCGGGTAGAGGGTGTCGACGACGCATTCCTCGAACCAGGCGGCCGCATCGGCTGCGAGTTCCGCTTCGCGGAGGCCGCGGAACTGCAACAGCGCTTCCTCCGTCCACGCGTGAATATCGAGGAGGCCGACTTTGTACTGGAGATACGCGCGCAGGCCGGAGAGCATTTCCCAACGACTGACCTCGCCGCGCTCATAGCGGTACTTCATGTACAACGTGCCGGAGTTCTCGCAGATGAGCGTCTTGTCCATGTCGAAGAACGCTCCGGCCCGGGGACGACCGTTCTCTCGGTGCGACATCTCAGAAAATGTAGCGGCGCATCGAGATGTTGATCAGAAAACCGAGCCCGATCAACGCGGCGAGCAGAGCGGACCCTCCGTAGGAGAACAACGGGAGCGGCACGCCGATCACCGGCGCGAGACCGAGCACCATGGCGATGTTCATGACGGCCGGCCAGAACAGGACACCCACCACGCCGACGGCGAGCATGGCCCCGAACGTATCCTTCGCGTTGCGGGCCACGACGAGCCCCCACAGCAGGACCCCGGTGTAGAGCAATAACGTCGTGCCCGCCCCGACGAAGCCCCACTCTTCCGCCAGAACCGAGAAGACGAAGTCCGAGTGCTGGGTCGGTAGAAACTGCAGCTGCGTTTGCGTCCCTTCGAGGTAGCCGCGACCGAAAAGGCCGCCGGAGCCGATCGCGATCTTGCTCTGGATCGCTTGATACCCCGAGGACAGCGGATCGCGGCTGGGATCGAGGAAGTCCAGAATTCGATCCCGCTGGTAGTCGCGAAGGGCGAACTGCCAGAGCCCGGCCATCCCCGCGATCCCCGCCAGCAGGATGACGACCCAGACGCCCATGGGGATGCGCAGGAACGGGAGATAGGTCGCGGCGATGAGGGCCGTGAGTACGGCGACACCGAGGTCGCGCTGCAAGACGATGATCGCCACCGGGAGGATCGCGATCATCGTCGGAACGAAAAGCTCGCGGACGCGGATCGCCTGGGTCGGCGGGTGATTGTGGAAATAGCGCGCCATCGCGATGATGAGACCGATCTTCGCGAGCTCGGCGGGTTGCAAGCTGAAGGGGCCGTAGATCAACCAGGAACGGTTGCCCCGCGTGACCGGAGCCAACACGAGCGTCGAGGCCAGCAAGATCAAGGTGGCGATAAAGATCGGGGTCGCCAAGCGTTCGAGCTTTCGATAGTCGACGAACGCGGCGACGCTGAACGCGACGGCTGCGACACCGAGGGCCATGAGCTGACGTCGAAACTCCGGTGCCATGCCGTCGCTCGCGCCCGCTGCAGTCGCGGAGTACAAGTTCGCGAGACCGATGCAGACGAGCAGCAGGATCCACCCGAACAGCAACCAGTCGAAATGCTGGATGGAGCGGCGATCAATCGCGACCACGGTGCGTTCCTTCGGCGACCTGCACTTCGTCGAGAGCGTCTCGGGCGTTCTTCTTGTCGAAGTAGCGTTTCAAGATGCGAGCCGCGATGGGTGCCGCGGCGGAACTCCCGTGAAGACCGTGCTCGACGAAAACGCCCACGGCGATCTCCGGCGCCTCAACGGGCGCAAACGCGCCGAACCACGCGTGATCGCGGTACCGGACCGGAATGTCCGTCTCTTCCTCGAAACTCTCGGTCTTGTCGAGCCGTACCACCTGCGCGGTGCCGGTTTTCCCCGCGACGCGAACACCGTCGATCCGGGCGCGGCCGCCGGTCCCGCGCGGTTCGCCGACCACCGCCTCGAGACCGCGGACCACCAACGCCAGGTGCTCCGCGGATACCGGAACCTCCCCGACGCGTTCGGGATCGGTCTTCGACACGAGCTCGCCGTCGTTGGTCTCTTCACGCAACAGAATTCGCGGCTTCCAGACCACGCCGCCGTTCGCGATCGCGGCGTAGGACTGCGCGAGTTGGAGCGGAGTCATCAGGTTGTAGCCCTGCCCGATCGAGGCCGAGACCGTCTCGCCGGGGTACCACGGCTGTGAGAAGCGTTGTTCTTTCCAAGTCGAGCTGGGGACCAAGCCGGTCGCCTCTTGCCCGAGAAGGAGCCCCGGTCGACGACCCAGGCCGAAGCCCTTCGCATAGTGAGCGAGGCGATCGATTCCGAGCTTCACCCCGTAGGTGTAGAAAAAGACGTCGCACGATTCTTTGAGCGCGCGTTTGAGATCGACCCATCCGTGCCCGGGCCGTTTCCAGCAGCGGTAGTTGCGACGGCCGAAACGGAAATGACCGGGGCAGAATACTTTCGACTCGGAATCGACGATGCCGTCTTCCAACAAGGCCGCGGCGACGAAGGCCTTGTAGGTCGAGCCCGGCGGATAGTGCGTTTGCGTCGCCCGGTTCTGGAGCGGCTCCCATTCATCGTTGCTGAGCGCCTCCCACGTATCGGCGTCGATGCCCCCCGCGAACGCGTTCGGGTCGTAACCGGGGCGCGACACCATCGCCAAGATGTCACCGTTGCGGACGTCGATCGCGACGGCGGCGCCGGGTTTCAGTTCGCCGTCGGGCCTCGGCGCGAACGCTTCTTCGGCTTCGCGTTGCAGGTCGAGATCGAGCGTGAGGATCAGGCGCCCGCCGCGAACCGCCGGGATCTCGTCGACCACCTCGACCGTTCGTCCGGCCGCGTCGACGACGACGTTGCGACCGCCGGCGCGGCCTCGCAGATGCGATTGGAAACGACTCTCGAGGCCCGACTGTCCGATCACTTCGCCCGGGCGGTAGTCGGCGAAGACTTCCCGTGCGAGCTGATCCGCCCGAACTTCGCCGATGGACCCGAGCAGGTGAGCCGCCATCGCTCCACTCGGATAGTGGCGACGAGGTTGCACGGCGGTGGTGATGCCGGGCAAGGCATACAGGTGAGCCTCGACGCGCGCCAACACGTCGAAGGGGAGATCGTCGACCAGGAGCACTTGTTGGTGTCGCTTGCGCCGGCCCAAGCTCTCGATGCGTTCGCGAAACCACTCGGGATCGCGGTCCGTCAGCTGGGCCAGCACGCGGAACGTTCGGTCGGGGCGGCGCATGTCCGACGGAACGGCCCACAGCCCGAACGACGGACGCGTCGTGGCGAGAATGCGACCCTCGCGGTCGAACACTTCCCCGCGCGGCGCCTCGAGGCGCAGCGTGCGAATCGAGTTCTGCTCCGAACGACGCTGCAAGACTTCGCCTTCGACAATCTGCAACTGGAACAGACGCACGCCGAACACGGAGAACACAGCGACGATCACCACGGCGCAGAAAACCAGGCGGCCTTGGAGAACCACTTCCGGACCTTGCCCGAGCATTCGATTCATGGGCGGGCGCTCAACGCCGATCCGACTTCGCGTCGATGCGTACGGCGCGGCGTGTTTCGCGTTCGTTGATCGATGCCAACACCGCCGCGCAGGTCGAAGAGACGAGCGGAGCGAAACCGGCGTTCACCAGGGCGCGAATGCCGAGATCGTGCGCAACACCGAGGTCGAGGGGGAAGCGGCCGCCAAAAAGCGCGGCCAGTCCTGCCGTTCCCGCAGCATCGGCGACCGACAGGATCAGCACGAAGAACGCCAGCGCCAGCGGGCGCGCCAGGTGAAACTGCATGCCGACCACGGCGGTCGCGGCAAAGGCCAGCATTCGAAGCAGAGCGTGGTGGCCGGCCGGCGCTCCGGACAACATGTCGGCTCCGTAGCCCGCCACGAATGCCAGGCTCAGCCCCAAGATGGGTTCTACGTACAGGGCGGCAGCGACAACCAGGAGAAGAGCCAGATCGGGCACGTACGCCGAGGGTAAGACCGACGAGACCGCGCTCTGGAGAATCAAGGCCGAGATCGCCAAAAACAGAAGCGCGACCGCCCGCCGGATCACGGAACGTTGCCCGCCGGATTCGTACGCGACAGTTCGGACGCGAGGTCGCCCTCGCCCTCGTACAAGAGCTGCATTGTCGGACCGCGCCGCTTCATCACGAACACCTGTTCGAGGCGACCGAAATCCACCGACGGTTTGACACTCGCGGTGTGCACCAACTGATCGTCGGCGAGCTGCACGGCCTCGATCTCTCCGATGCGAAGACCTTTCGGATAAGCGCCGTCGAGGCCCGACGTCACGATGACATCACCGACTTCGACGTCGTCACCTCGGACCATGAGCACGAACTCGAGTTCTCCGGTGCCGAGCCCGCGGACGATGCCCCGCGCGCGACTGCGTTGCGTGATTCCGGAGACGGCGCTCTGGCGATCGAGCAGGAGCATTACGCGGCCCGTGCGCGGCGACGTCGCCGTCACGATTCCGACCAACCCGGAATCCGCGACCACGGGCATCCCGGACCGCACTTCGCCGATGCTGCCCCGCTGCAGCAACACCGAGCGGAACCACGGGGAAACGTCCTGGCCGACGATTTCGGAAGGCAGCAATGGAATGTCGAAGTCTTCGCGCATTTCGACGATGCGTTGCAGGTGCCCGCTCGCGACGAGCGCTTCGCGGTACTGGAGCGCTTCTTCTTGGAGCAGGGCAATGCGCTGCTTCAAGCGTTCGTTCTCCGCGCCGAGGTCGACGAGCGCGACGTAGCGGCGCCAGGCATCGGTCGTCGCACGAACCGGAAGGGTCAGCACCTTCTGGATCGGGACCGCGATCTCGAACAGAACGCCCCGGATCCAACTTCGGTCTTCCGCATCTTCGCCGCTGGGCGCGCGCTCCTTCACCATCGACACCAGCGTCAGTGTCACGAGGAACGCAAAAAGCGCCGGCAGGCGAATCCTCAGCAGAAATTCGCGCATATCCGCCGTTCTAGGGGGCCGTTAGGACTGGATCGAGACGTCCTTCAGCAGCCGGAGCTCATCCAGACAGCGGCCGGTCCCCAGTGCCACAGCGGTCAAGGGGTCTTCGGCGATCATGACGGGCAATCCAGTCGTCTCGCGTAACAGGATATCGAGATTTCGCAGCAGGGCACCGCCCCCCACCATCACGATGCCCTTGTCGACGATATCGGCCGCAAGCTCGGGAGGGGTCCGCTCGAGAGCGACCTTGACGCTCTCCACCACGGCATTGATGGGCTCTTGGAGCGCCTCGAGAACCTCGTCCGACTTCACCTCGAGGGTTTTCGGGACGCCGGCGACGAGATCGCGGCCCTTCACTTCCATGACCCGCATCTCCGGCTCGGGATAGGCGGTGCCGACCTCCATCTTGATGAGCTCGGCGCTGCGCTCGCCCACCAGCAGGTTGTACTTCCGCTTGATGAAGTTGATGATCGCCTCGTCCATCTTGTCGCCGCCGACCCGGGTCGAGTTGGCATAGACCACGCCGGAGAGCGAGATCACGGCGACCTCCGTGGTACCGCCCCCGATGTCGACGATCATGTTCCCCGAGGGTTCCGTCACGGGAAGCTGCGCGCCGAGTGCCGCCGCCATCGGCTCCTCGATCAGATAGACCTCGCGGGCGCCGGCGGACAACGCGGATTCTTTCACCGCTCGCTGCTCGACGGACGTGATCCCCGACGGAACCGCGATCACGACCCGGGGGCGAACCAAGCTCGAAGATCGATTGTGGACCCGCTCGATGAAGTACCGAAGCATCGCTTCGGTCACCTCGAAATCGGCGATGACGCCTTCTTTCATCGGCCGAATCGCGACGATGTTGCCGGGCGTCCGACCGAGCATGTCTTTCGCCGCGCGCCCCACCGACCGAACTTTGTCCGGGCCCCGTCGATCCTTCACGACGGCCACCACCGACGGCTCCGACACCACGATGCCTTTGCCTTTGGCGTAGACCAGCGTGTTGGCTGTCCCGAGGTCGATGGCCAGATCGTTTGAGAACCAGCCCAGGATGCGATCGACGAACACGCGATCCCCTTCTTGGCGCCCGGTGCGCTCGGAGAAAAACTCGCTCGCGACGTGTGCTGCGAGCGGCAAGCCTCGTCCGTTAGGCTGCGGTATTCCTCGCGTTTTCTCCGCGGATCAGCCTACCAACCCCGCGGGTGAGGATCAAGCAAAACACGGGTTGACGCGTTTCGCGAGCCAATTAGTTTCGCTCCTCCTTTCCGGCGGCGTTGCAGCCGATAAAGTGTTTTTCACCAGGAGGGCTCGATGCTCCGCGTGTTGCGAGAAGGTCAACGTTGGCTGCTGTGGCTGGTCATCATTGGCGTGGGCGGTGTATTCGCCTTCACGTTCGGCGTAGGTGGTAGCTTTTCGCCCCAGGCGGGCGTGTCCGACGCCGTGTTTGTCGCCGGCCGTTCTTTCAATGGCCGCGACTTCGAGCGCATCCGCGACGCGCAAATCCGCTCCTATCGCGAGCAGTACGGGCCGGCGGTGGAGCAGTTCGTCAAGAGCGGCCGCTTCGAACAAATGGCGGCCGACACGTTGGTACGCGTCGGCGTGCTCGCGTCGGAAGCCGAGCGTCTGGGAATGACCGCCAGCGACGCCGAGGTGCGCGACTACTTGCGCGACTCCCTCGGCGGCGGCGAGGTCCTCGACCGGGATGCGGTCACTCAATTCGCCCAGCGCGAGTACGGAAGCCTCCGCAGGCTGCAAGAGCGTCTACGCGACGAACTTCTCTCGAACAAGCTGTCCCGGGTATTGCGCCGGAGTGTCTCCGTCAGTGACGCCGACGTCCGCGACGCGCTTCGCTATGCGGAGCAGGAGCTCGATATCGCGTGGATCGGTTTCGATCAGAGCAAGCTGCCGGAAGGAACGGTGCTCTCCGACGCCGAGGTCGAGAAATTTATCGAGGAGAACGCCGCTCGGATCAAAGAATCCTACGAAGCGCGCATCGACAGCTTCGACCTTCCGGAACGCGTGCGCGCGAAGCACATCCTGCTGACCGCTCCCCAAGGCGAAGAAGAACGGGCGGAAGTCCGCAAGCAGATCGAGGCGGTACGCGAGCGGATCGTCGGCGGAGAGGCCTTCGAAGACGTCGCGCGAGAAGTTTCGCAAGACCCGGGCTCCGGGAAGCGGGGCGGAGATCTCGGCGAGTTCCGCCGCGGCACGATGGTGCCGGCCTTCGATGAGGCGGCCTTTTCCCTCGAGCCCGGTGTGCTGAGCGAGCCGGTCGAAAGCGACTACGGATTCCATCTGATCCGGGTCGACGAAAAACTGCCTCCTGAGGTGGTCCCCCTCGAGGAAGCCCAGGATCGGATCGCCCGCGAGCTCCTCGAGTTCGAACGCGCCAGAGCGGACGCGGAAGAAGCGTCGGAACAGCTCCTCGAGGACATCCGTTCTGGCAAGAGCCTCACGGAGGCAACGCGCGATCGCGGCCTCACCCTCGAGCGGCCGGCTCCCCTCCGGAGAAACAACCCCATCGAAGGGCTCGGCTCCGCGGTCGAGCTCGTCGAAGCCCTCTTCGCGCGTGGTGACGTCGGTTCGCTGAACCAGGTCTTCGACGTGGCGAGCCAGAAGGTGCTGGTCGAGGTCCTCGACCGGCGCATTCCGAGCGACGAGGAACTCGCCGTGAGTTTCGACGAGACGCGGGGGCAGATGCTCCGCGACCGGCAGAACTCATTCGAGATCGCGTGGATCGACCAGCGTCGGCAGGAACTTGCCGATGCCGGGCAGCTCTACATCAACCCGGAAATGCTCGAGCCCTAGGAAGCGGCCGGCCACACCCGTCTACAGCGTGTGGCCGTCTTCCCCGTAGACGAACGCTTCGAGCCGTTCGCGATACTCGGAATGGCGCAGCTTCGCGAGAGCCCTTGCCTCGAGCTGCCGCACCCGCTCACGCGAGAGACCGAGCTTGCCACCGATCTCCTCGAGCGTGTGCTCGCGCTCGCCTTTGAGACCGAAGCGCCAGCGCAGAATGCTGCGTTCACGCTCGCAAAGCTGCCCGATCGAGTCGTCCGACGCGCGTTCGAGTCGAGAGTGATCGAGACCCGCGAGCGGCGAAACCGGGTTCAAGTCCGCGACGATGTCTTTCACCTTCTTCGAGTCCGTGCCGGGCACTTCCTTCTCGAGGCTCACCGGCTCCCGCACCATGCGTTGCAGCTGCTCGGCGCGCTCTTCCTCGATCCCCATATCCTCGGCGATCTCGCGCGTGGTCGGGTCGCGACCGAGCTTCTTCTCGAGCGCGTTGTAGGAGCGGTAGTACTTGAGCAGCGTGTCGTGCACGTGACTCGGGATGCGAATGGTTCGCGAGTGGTTCTGGATCGCGCGGATCAACGCCTGGCGAATCCACCAAACCGCATACGTCGAGAACTTGTGTCCGCGCTGATACTCGAACTTTTCTACCGCCCGGATCAGACCGATGTTGCCTTCCTGGATGAGATCCTGGAACGCGATGCCCATGTTGCGGAAGTCTTTCGCAATCGCCACGACGAGCTTCAGGTTGTGCTGCACGAAGGTGTTCTTCACCTCCGACAGTCGCTCGAAGGCGTCTTCCGCCAGACCCAGCTGGTCGAGAAACGCCTGGGGCTCCATGCCAATTTCGTATTCGACACCGGCCAAGCGGTGCTCGGCCGTCGCGAGATCGTCTTCGCGTCGCTTGCGCGCCTGTTCGGTTCGCACGATCCGCTTCGGTGACTTGAGTCGAGAGATCGTCCGCATCTCGCGCTTGACGTAGCGGCGCTTGGCCAGGAGTTCGCGACGCATGCGTCCGAGAAGCTGCATCGAGAGATCCGCTTCCTTGAGCACACGCGCGGCACGCTTTTCAGTGCGCAGCACCGCTTCGGTGCGCCCGGCCTCGAGGTGAGCCTCCCGCGTCTGGAGCAGGTTCTCGATCTTCTGCAGGGACGCGTCGACGCGCGCTCCGAGATCTTCGCCCTCCGGTGAGCCGCTCCCGAAGGACTCGCACATCTTCCCCGTCGCGCGGTTCTCCGCGCGGAGGTTGTTCCAGATGCGCACCGCTTCCTTCGCGCTCCAGGGAATGGCGATCATGTTCTCGCGAAACGAAAGCGTCGCCGCCTCGATCTCCTTCGCCAACATGACTTCCTCTTCCTTCTTCAAGGTCGGGATGTCGGCGATGTCGCGGAAATACGAAACCAGCGACCCGCGGTCGCTCGAACGCTCGGGCTCACCGGTCGTGTTGAGGCGCTTCGGGTCGACCGAGAGCTTCTTCGTGTTTGCCGCCGCGCTGCGCGCCGCTTGAGCGTCGGTGTCGGTGCCGACCTCGACGCCTGAATTCTTGCGGAGGCCGCGCTTCGCGCGGGTTTTCGTGGCTCGCTTGCGCTCCGCGGGTTTATCCGAAATCAATGTGTGTCCCCTTCCCAACCGCACGGCGGTCGGCCTCTCTCGTTCGGGTGACTGCGACCGAGCGCCCTTCTTGGGCGGAGTCGCGCGTCCCGGTTACTTCACAGGGGGGCTGTGAACCTCGCGCCGGACCTGAAGAGTTGGAACCCGCAGCGCCGCTTGAGTTGCGACGCGCTGCATCAAGGTCGAGAAAAACTAGCCCTCGACCCAAAATTCCGTTTATCGACAGCGACCTACAGCGCTTCCTGCAACACCTCCGCGGGCCTGGGTATCGACTCGTGGGGGTTCAGGGGGGTCTCCCCGCTAGAGGGGCTCAACCAGCCGTAGCTCAGCTACGGCTGTATTGCCACCACCCCGCTCAAAAAAGATGAAAATCTGCGTTCGCGTGATTCCCGTGAGAAAACGAGGCAATAGGCGATCGACGGCTTTTTGTGCGCCGCGTCACAGGTCGCCCGGTCCTTGCGGCTAGGCGAAAGATTGCTTCGTGTGGCGGATGAGCTCCATGAACTCGGCTCGGGTCTTGGGATCTTCCTGGAAGGCGCCGCGCATTGAGCTCGTCACGGCAAACGAGTTCTGCTGCTCGACCCCGCGCATCATCATGCAGAGATGGATCGACTCCACGACCACCCCGACACCACGCGGATTCAGGACGCTTTCGAGGGTTTCCGCGACCTGCATCGTGAGGCGCTCCTGGACTTGGAGCCTCCGGGAGAACATCTCCACCAGACGGGGAATCTTCGATAGACCGACGACCTTCCCGTTCGGGATATAGGCCACGTGGGCGCGGCCGAAAAACGGGAGCATGTGATGCTCGCAGAGGCTGTAGAACCCGATGTCCTTCACCAGCACCATCTCGTCGTAGGAGACTTCGAACAGCGCGTTGTTGAGGATCGAAACCGGGTCCTGCCCGTAGCCACTCGTGAGGAAGCGCATCGACTTCGCGACCCGAGACGGCGTGCGCTGCAGCCCGTCTCGGTCGGGGTCCTCTCCGAGCTCCGTCAAGACCTCCCGAACGTAACTTTCGATGGAATCGCTACTCACGGGCCCTCCCGGCAAAGGTTCCGAGAGTGCAACGCCTAGGCGCCCGATTCAAGCGCGGGACGCCGGTCAGTATTTGCGGAGGAGGCCGCGGACGACCCCGCGGATCGTCACTTCCGAAGCGTGGAGTTCGATGGGGCGCAGTGCCCGATTGGCGGGCTCGAGGGTCACCTTGTTGCCGCGCTTGAAGAACTTCTTCAGCGTCGCCTCACTGTCGCGCACGAGGGCGACGACGGTTTGGCCGTTTCTCGCTTGGCTCGTGCTCTCGACGACCACGAAATCGCCGCTCTGGATATGCTCCTCGATCATCGAATCGCCTCGCACCTCCAGGGCAAACGTCTCCGAGGGTCGGTGCACCATTTCCCGCGGCACCGACAAGGTCTCCTGCACTTCGATCGCCTCGATCGGCGCGCCGGCGGCCACCAAGCCGAGCAGCGGGATTTCCATGGTGCTGTCTGCCGAGCGCTGAATCGGCTCGACAGAACGCGAGTGATTCCACGACTTGCGCAGATAGCCCTTCGCAACGAGGTGGTGGATGTGCTTGTGTACGGTCGCGACGGATGACAGCCCGAAGTGTTCGCCGATCTCCTTGAGACTCGGCGAATACCCTCGGTCGGCTACAAAGTCACGGATGTAGTCGAAGATTTCGTGCTGTCGTCGTGTAAGCGCCACAACTCCTCCGCCTGATCGGTCGGAACAGTGGCGAAACTACGACGAAAGTCAAGGCCTACGCGAGGCCCGGTACAAGAATCAGCCCATCTTCTCTCGGGCGCGATCGATATCCGCGTCCATGATCGTCTTGCGCTTGTCGGCGATCGCGGAGGCGTGTGCTTCGCGCGCGAGACGAGCGAGGTAGTCCTCGGTCGCGCTCACCGCACGTTCGATCGCCGACCCCGAAACACGCAGGCCGTCGCCGTGCTTCGAGACCAGTCGCTTTACTACAGCGTTGGGTATATCACCCATGGGTCACTCCTATGGAGACCGTCCGGTGGGGGCGAGCGGAATCTAGGAACGGGAAACCGCTCCGTCAACACGATCCCTGAGGCTAGGTCCCCCCGGCCGCTGCTTCCGCCGCACGGACCACCGCGGTGATCGCTACGCCGTGGCGGAGCGCCAAGCGCCTGCAGTCGTCGTACTCCGCGGACACCGAGGCCGAACCATCCGGTTTTTGGGCGATTTTGACCCGCACCGCCCCGTACTCCGTCGAGACGCGTCGGGATTCCCGGGCGAGCACCCACCGATCGGACTCGCCGTAGCGGACGCCCAAGGTTCCGGTCTCGAGAAACAGACGCTCGGCCACAGGCTGACGCCGATCCGGCGGGCACAGGATCCGCAGCGCAAAGCCCGGCCGGTTTTTCTTTCCGATCGTGTGGGTAAGGGAGACGTCCACGGCTCCCGCATCGAGCAGCCGCTCCAGTACGTAGTCGTAGTGCTCGGGCTGAAGGTCGTCGAGCTGCGTCTCGATCACGCCGATGCGATCGGATCGGGCGAAGGGCACCTGGCCGAGCACGGCGCGCAGGACGTTCGGCAGCGAGCCTTCCCGCTCGTTGCCCGCGCCGTAGCCGACGCGGTCGATCACCATCTCGGGGAGCTGCCGAAATTCGTCGACCAACACGCGAAGGAGCGTCGCCCCGGTCGGCGTGACCGTCTCCCAAGCGATGTCCGCCGGGGCCACCGGAATGCCGCGCAGCAGTTCGAGCGTGGCGGGTGCCGGAACCGGCAGCGTGCCGTGCGCGGTCTCGACCTGGCCGTGCCCGAGGCTCGGCGGCGTCGCTGTGATCCGCCGAATCCCGAGCGCGTGGGTCGCGAAGGCCGCGCCGACGATGTCGACCAACGCGTCGACGGCGCCGACTTCGTGAAAGTGGATGTCGTCCACCGAGACGCCGTGAATCTTCGCTTCGGCCCGAGCGAGCGCGAGGAACATCGCCAGCGCCCGCTCGCGAACGGGCTCTTCGAGCTTCGCGCCCTCGATGCGGTTGCCGATCTCTTCGAGTGTGCGCCGACCGACGGGCTTGCCGCCGCCGCCGACAGCGACGTAGCGAGCGGCGATCGCGCCACGCATCACCTTGCGGACCCGCAGCGAAAAGGGGACGCCCAACCCGTCGAGGCCCTCGACGAGCTCTTTGCGCGACAAGCCGAGGTCGAAAAGAGCGCCGAGAAACATATTGCCCGCGATGCCGGAAAAGGTGTCGAGGTGCAGGATCTGTTCGCCGCGAGCGGCGCCCTTCGTTTTCTTCCGACTCATGACTCGCGGCCTACCCGGGTTGCAGCGGCCGTCATCGCTCGCGGTTGATCAAGGTAGCCACGACCGCGGCGCTGGTTCCATTGTCGATGTTCACGACGCTGACGTTCGACGCACAGGAAGAAAGCATGCCCAGGAGCGCGGCCACGCCGCCGAACGATGCGCCGTAACCCGTGCTCGTCGGCACCGCGATCACCGGGCGGTCCACGAGCCCGGCCACAACGGAGGGCAGCGCGCCCTCCATACCCGCGACCACGATGAGCACGTGCGCAGCCCGCAATTGCGCGAGACGGTCGAGCAGGCGGTGGAGGCCCGCGACACCGACGTCCTCGACACATTCCACTTTGTTGCCGAGGCGGCGTGCGACAACGGCGGCCTCCGCTACGACCGGTGCATCGGCGCTCCCGGCGCTCACGACGAGCACGGTGCCGACCCCGGTGATGGGGACTTCGCCGGGCCCCCACCAAAGCGTGCGGCTCGCCGCGTCGTATTCCGCCCCCGGAAAGAGCGCGAGCGTATCCCGAGCCAGTTCGGCGTCGACGCGCGTCGCCAGCGCGGGCTGATTCGAATCGCGCAGCCCGCGTGCAACCGCGGCCAAGGTCTCCGGGGTTTTTCCGGCGCCGAAAATGATCTCGGGCAGGCCCTGTCGAACCGCGCGATGGGTATCGACGCGCGCGCCCGGAACGTCGCGGAACGGAAGCTCCGCCAACGCGACCATCGCGTTCTCGGGGGAAAGCGCACCCCTCTGGACGCGCTCGAGAAGTTCTAGCAACTGCTCTTTTTGCACCGACGGAACCCTATCAGAGGGCCACGGTGCGGCCCATGGTCCGGGGCCTACGGTTCTTCGGGGAAGAGCGTGACGGGAATGCGGTAGAGCCCTTCGCGGTCGCGCACGGCGGTTTCCACGCGCATCACGCTGCCGGTGCCACGGCGAACGGCCGACACCGCTTCGAGGGCAATACTTCCGTCGCGCGGAACGAGCACCGGAACCGAGGGCCGGAGGTCTAGCGCCAAGAGCGTTCCGATGGCGCCGATCAAGTGCGAGGCGAGGATGTTCGCCACTTCCTGAAGCGCCGAAACGCGGAGCGCTTCGCGATGGTCGGGTCCGAGCAGCGTTTCGCCGAGGCGAGCGGCGGTACCTTCGGGAAAACGAATCGCAACGGTTCCGCGAACGGGCCCTTCGATCTCAAAGAACGCAGCAGCGCACGTGGGTTCCGGATCGCGCGCACCGACGGCGGAGAGAGCCAACACCTGCGGGACATCCATCCAGCACTGCTTTTCGAGAAGAACGGCGAGGGCATCCGCGGCGTGGCCCGCGCCGACGTTCACCATCTCACGAAGGCGATCGACCCGATCGGACAGAACGTGGCAAGACAGTTGCGTCATAGGAGGTGGTGGAGATCCAATGTGAAGACCGGGCTGCCGTTCCCGAGGACAGTGAGCCCGGCGAGCGCTCGGGCCGCGTCGAGGAACGCCGGCACGGGCTTGACGTAAATTTCTTCTTGGCCCGCGAGCCGGGTGACCCGGAGCGCGATCCGCGCGCCGCGAACTTCGGTGAGAACCAGGATCGCCGGCCCGTCTCCCGGATCGCTGGACGGGAGCGCCAGGGTTTCGGCCAGGTCGATCACCGGTACGGGCTCGTCATCGATCAAGGCGAACGCTTCCCGCCCGCTGTGCTCGATCGTTTCCTGCGTCACTTCGAGCGCGCGCTCCACCTTGCCGATGGGGATCGCGACCATCTCGTTCGAAACGCCCACCAGCAGCACGCGCTGGACGGCGGCGGTGACGGGAACACCGAGGGCTGTCGACGTGCCGACGCCGAGCTGCGATTCGAGCTCGACCCAGCCGCCAAGGGACTCGACAGTCGCTTTGACGGCATCCATTCCGACGCCCCGACCAGAGATCTCGGACACTTCATCGCGCGTGGAGAGACCGGGGCGGAAGACGAGCGCTGCGACTTCGCTCGCCGGAAGATCCTCAGCCAAATCGGCGTGGAGAAGGCCGGCGTCGACGGCGCGATCGCGAACGGATTCGAGGTCGATCCCGCCCCCGTCGTCACGGACAACCAGGCGAATCGAGTCTTTTTCGCGCTGGGCCGAGACCACGATCTGCCCGACGCGATTCTTGCCCCGGCGGACCCGCTCATCGGGGTCCTCGATTCCGTGGTCCACCGCGTTGCGCACGAGGTGAACGAGGGGATCGCTCAGGCGATCGAGAATGGCGCGGTCGAGCTCGAGCTCCGCACCCTCGAAGACCACTTCGACTTTCTTGCCGGCGGCTCGCGCGACGTCGCGGGCCACCCTCGGCAGGGGGTCGAGCACGCGCAACAGCGGCGCTGTCCGCAGGGAAAGCGCCCGACGCTGTAGCTCACTGACCGCTCGATCCATGCGGTCGAGCCCCGACGAAACCGTCCCGCTGGATTCTTCGGAACCGATACGCACCTGCCGAGACGTCAGCACGACTTCGCCTACGGTCGACAGAAAGCGATCCAACGTCTCGGTGCGGACCCGGACGCTCGGCGTCGCCGTCGGTCCTTTCGCGGGCTGGGCGTCGGCTGGACCTACCGACGCCCGGGCGCTTTTTTTGGTTCTCGCCGCTCGTGGGTTTCGATCGGCGGCTCATCGCTCGGAACGACCGGCACGGCCAACGCCTCGAGCAGCTCGGCGCCAGCGGCCGGAACCTCGCGGCCCTCGCGAACCGTTGCCACCATTCCCTCGAGACCTTCGAGTCCGTGAAAGAGAGCGGACAGGCCCGCTTCGTCTATGTGTCCCTCGGTGCGATACGCGTCCATGCGATCTTCCAAGCGATGCGCCACGTCGGCGATGCTGTCGTAACCGATAGAGGCGGCCATCCCCTTGATCGAGTGAGCCATTCGAAAGGCCGTGTCGATCGCCTCCGCTCGGTCGGGATCTTTTTCCAGTGCGAGCAATTCTCTCGAGAGCTCGGCGAGATGCTCCGTCGCCTCCTCGAGAAAGAGCTTCTTATACTTCTCGAGATCCACTACTCGCTCTTCTCGAGCACCTTCCCGAGCGTCGCGATTACGGCTTCGGGTTTGAACGGCTTCACGATGAAGTCGAGCGCGCCGGCTTCCAGGGCCTCGGCGACGAGGGACTCTTGGCCGAGCGCGCTGCACATCACGATCGCCGCGTTGGGATCGACCTTCACGATGGTTTTGACCGCATCGATTCCGGATCGCTTCGGCATCACGATATCCATCATCGTGACGGTGGGGTGCAGCTCCTCCCACTTGTCGACGACTTCGAAGCCGTCGGAAGCTTCTCCGACCACTTCCCAACCTTCCGGCTCCACAATGTCTCGGATCATCTGCCGCATGAACGATGCGTCATCGGCGACGAGGATACGCTTCATCAAAAACCTCCGTGCAGCGAGCTCTCTCCGACGACGCCGCGCCGAAAAATCTCACCGACTTGTTGAATCAATTTCTGGGGATCCAGAATTTGCACGACGCGCCCATCGATGGGCCGACGCTCTGCGACGATCGAACCGTCCCGCGCGCGCGAGGCGTGGCCGTCGACCAGACCGCAGACGCGGTCGACGGGGACGCCGATCCGAGCGCTCTCCTCGGCTTCGGCCAGGACGAGCAGGTGCTCCGGCGTCTCGAGATCATTGCGATCGATCTCGAACAAGACTTCCCGGTGGATTACCGGGAGCGCATCGCCGTGGTGATTGGTGATCGCTCCGGTTCGAGGCGGGACCGTGGGGATACACGCGAGCGGACCGAGCTCTGCCACCTCGGCGACGGATGCGATGGGAAGGGCGTAGGTCGTCTCGTCGACCTCGAACAACAAGAGACGCGCCGCCGGACCGTTCATGACTCGCTGCCGTTTCCCGCTCGGAAGCGCTGCGACAGTGTCCGCATCGCGTCCGCGCGCTGCGTCAAGGCTTCGGCGGAGCCGACGATCTCGCCCATGG
Organism: Myxococcota bacterium; assembly: GCA_965223705.1. Taxonomy (GTDB): domain Bacteria; phylum Myxococcota_A; class UBA9160; order UBA9160; family UBA6930; genus UBA6930. The sequence goes on from OZ245015.1 coordinate 4,134,530, forward strand.
AGTCGAGCTGCTGTTTCGACGCTCCGGCGACTTCTTCCATCGACGCTGCGTTCGTCTCGGCGACCCGGCCGATCTCCTGCATCGACTGCACCATGCGTTCGGCGTCTTGCGACTGATTGTCGGCCTCGTTGAAGATCTCTTCGGCGCGCGCCGCGGCTTCGCCGACGGCACCGCGAATCTGTTCCAGCGAGAGAGCGATCGTGTTCACGTCCTCGCGACCCTCGCCGATGACCTGGCCGGACTCCCGCATCTCGTCCGCCACGTTCTGCGTGTCGCCCTCGATCTCGTTGATGAGCTTCGAAATCTCGTCGGCACTTCGTGCGGCGCTCTCGGCGAGCTTGCGGATCTCGTCGGCGACGACCGCGAAGCCGCGCCCCGCCTCGCCGGCGCGCGCGGCCTCGATCGACGCGTTCAACGACAGCAGGTTCGTTCGCGACGCGACGCTCGTAATGATCTCGGTGATCTGGTGAACGTGTCGGGTTTTCGCTTCGAGCTGGAAGACCATCGCTCCCGACTGCTCGACGCGTTCGAAGACACTGCGCATCTTTTCAATCGCGAGCCGCGAGACGTCGACACCCGAGTTCGCTTTCTGATTCGCTTCGGCCGCGAAGCCAAACGCTTCGCGCGCCCGTCCGGCGTTGAGCTCGATGGCGCTCGCCATTTCGCCCGCGAGACGCGTCACGTCCTCGATGAGGCGCTGTTGCTGTGCGACACCCGCCGCGACTTCGCCGACCGTGGTGCAGATCCCCTCGCCGCTGCTGCTGATCGAACTCGAGGCACTCGCCAGGTGAGCGGCGGCAAAAGAAACGCCTTCCGACGTCGATTGGACCTCGCGCACGAGTTCGCGTAGCGCCTCGAGCATGTTCGAAAGACCGGCCACGAAATCGTGTCGCTCGTCGGGAAACTGCGGCGACGCACGCAGTGCGGCGATGTCCGAAAGATCGCCTGCTCCCATCCGTTCCGCAGCGGCCAGAAGCTCGTGTTGGTGGTGCAGGAAACCGCGAGACGCGACGAATCCGGCGGCGGCGGCGAGGCCCGCGCAGAGAATCAACCCGACCCAAGCGGGCGCCCCCGCCCAAATCGCCCGGGTCGCCCACGGCGTGAGTGCGCCGAGCCACGCGATGGCGACGGTCGCAGCGACGAACTTATGGGTGAGTGATAGCCGCACAACGAGGTCTATCGGCGACCTCGCCGGGGTGCTTGACCGACGGTGCTCTCGCCGGAACTTGCGTTAGAAGTGCCGCCAGCCTGCGCCACGGCGAATGCGGCCGTTTCGGTAACGGAGGTTTCGCGCGGTGATGATCCCGATCTGACGAACTGGCACACCGATCCGAGCCGCGATGCTGGCCTCGCTCCCGGCGCGCGGGGACGCGGTGAAGAGCAACTCGTAGTCCTCTCCGAAAGCGGTCAATACATCGAGCGGCCGCTTTCCCAGCCGTTCGCAGGCGCGATCGAAACCCCGCCGCCGCGGCAGCGTCGCCAGATCGATCTCCGCGCCGACTCGAGAGGCTTTCGCGAGATGCGCCAGGTCGGACAAGAGCCCGTCGGAGAGATCGATACATGCGCCGACGCCCGGCAGACGCGCCAGGCGTCGACCGGCTTCGACGCGCGGTTGCGGCAGCGGGATGCGGTGCGCCGGGCGCCGCCCGGGGTCGGCGGCTCGCCGCGCGTGGGCGAGGCCCGCCTCTCCCAGGCGACCGGTCACGAAAACTCGCTGTCCGACCCGAGCACCGGATCGCGTGAGGGCCGTGCCGCGCGAGACGGCTCCGACCACCGTCGTGTGCAGGGAGAATTGCCGCGCTCGCGTGACGTTCCCGCCGACCACGGGACAACCGAGCGATCGCCCGGCGCGCGCCGCGCCGCGCAAGGCACCCCGCGCGAGCGCCGCATCGCTTGAGGGCGGAGCGGCGAGGGACAAGAGTGCGCCCAACGGGCGCGCGCCCATCGCCGCGAGATCGGACAGGGCGCCCCGCAGCGCGCGAGCGCCGATCCGTGCCGGTCGCTCGGCGTCGATGCGAAAATGAACTCCGTCGACGACGGCGTCGACGCTCAGAGCGACATCTTCGCCGGGCTTCGGGCGCAGCAGCGCTGCGTCGTCGCCGATGCCCAGGTGGATTCCCGACGAAGCCTCGGCGTCCTTGCGCGCCTCGCGCTCGATCTGTTCGATGAGGCCGAATTCGCCGAGTTCCCGGAGCTGCATCGCGGAGAGGCTAGCTTGCTCCGAAGCGGTTCAGTTCTTGTCGGCGCGGGCCACCGGCGCGGGAACCCCGGCGTGGCGCTCCTGACGAAGCGCGGTGCCCTGAGATTCCGGCGATTCCTCCAGTGCGACCCCGAGGGCTTCACTCATGGATTCGATGGGAACAAAGCGCATCTTCCGCGAAAGCTCCGCCGGGATTTCCGAGAGGTCCGCCATGTTCGCAGCCGGGATCAGGATCGTGGTCACACCGGCCCGGTTCGCGGCCAGGGCTTTTTCCCGAATCCCGCCGACCGGGAGCACCCGCCCTCGCAGGGTCACTTCTCCCGTCATCGCGATATCGGGCCGAACGGGAATACCCATCGCCATCGACACCAACGCGGTTGCGATCGTGACTCCGGCCGAAGGACCGTCTTTCGGAATCGCTCCCGCCGGAATGTGAACGTGCACCTGCCGGCGGGACAACATCGTGGCGTCCCACCCGATGCCCTCGAGGTATGAGCGGACGTAAGTGAGCGCGGTCTGCGCCGATTCTTTCATCACGTCGCCGAGCTGACCGGTGAGAATGAGCCCCCGACCCTGGGTCAGCGCCGTTTCCAGCCGGAGGACCTCACCGCCGGCTTCGGTCCACGCGAGGCCGTTCACGACCCCGGTCTCGCCCTCGGCCATGGCCGTCTCGTGGACGTGCTTGGGGGGGCCGAGCAAAGTCGGAAGCGTTCGCTGGTTGACACGAACGAGCGACGTCTGCCCTTCCGCCGCGCGACGCGCGGCCTTGCGACACACGGCGGCGACCTGACGGTTGAGCTCGCGCACCCCCGCTTCGAGGGTGTAGTCCGTCACCATCGACGTCAGTGCGGCGGCGGACCAGTGGATGCGATCGTCGGGGAGACCCGCCTCGCTCGTCTCTCGCGGAATGAGAAACGAGCGCGCGATCTCGATCTTCTCTTCCGGCGTGTAGCCCGAGAGTCGAATCACTTCCATCCGATCGCGCAGCGGCCGCGGGATCGGCTCGATCAGGTTCGCGGTGCAGATGAAGAAGACTTCCGAGAGATCGAACGGAACGTTGAGATAGTGATCGCTGAAGCGCGCGTTCTGCTCTGGATCGAGCACTTCGAGGAGCGCCGCTGACGGATCGCCCCGGTAGTCGGCGCCGATCTTGTCGATCTCATCGAGCATGAAGACCGGGTTGCGCGTCCCGGCCTGCTTGATGCCTTGAATGATGCGTCCCGGCAGTGCCCCGACGTAGGTCCGTCGATGGCCGCGAATTTCCGCCTCGTCGCGCGTGCCGCCGATGGAGACGCGAACGAACTCGCGGCCCATGGCCCGGGCGATCGAGCGCCCGAGCGAAGTCTTGCCGACGCCCGGAGGTCCGACGAAGCACAGGATGGGACCGCGCGAATCACTGCGCAGCTTCCGGACGCCTAGAAACTCGAGGATGCGGTCCTTGATGCTCGAGAGGTGGGCGTGGTCGGCGTCGAGGATGGCGCGCGCGTTGACGAGATCGAGGCGATCGGGAGATCCCTTCGACCAGGGCAGCGCGACGAACCAATCGAGGTAGCCCCGAACGACTTGTGCCTCGGGACCGTCCGGATGCATGTGTTCGAGACGAAGCATCTGCCGCATCGCTTCTTCGTACGCTTCGCCGGGCGCCCCGCTCTCTTCGATCTTGCGACGGTACTCCGCGAGTTCTTCGATCCGGGGATCGACTTCGCCGAGTTCGAGTTGAATCGCGCGCAGCTGCTCGCGGAGAAATTGATCTCGCTGACCGCGAGACATCTCCTCCTTCGCTTGCGACTGGATCTCAGCCTGGACCGTGGTGACTTCGAGCTCGCGCCGCAGCATCGCGTCTACGCGACGCAACCGCGCGATCGGATCGGCGATCTCGAGAACTTCCTGGGCCTCGGCGAGGCGCAGGCGAAGATTCGATGCGATGAGGTCCGCGAGACGGCCCGGATCCTGGATATTGCCCGTAACCGAGAGAACTTCGGGCGGCAGGTGTTTCAGTGGAATCAGTTCCTCGACGTGCCCGCGCACAGCTCGAATGAGCGCCTCGGTTTCGACGCACCACTCGGGCTCTTCCGGTTCTTCGATCGGATGAACACACGCCCACCGAGCGGGTTCGTTCTCGACGAACGAGTCGATGCGCGCTTTGCAGAGCCCTTGGACGAGCGCCTTCACGCGCCCGTCGGGCAAGCGCAGAATCCGCATGACCATCGCGACGGTTCCGACGCGGTGGAGATCTTCTCCTTCGGGCTCCTCGATATCACCGTTGCGTTGCGCAACCAACAGGACCAGCCGGTCCCCGGCGAGGGCGTCTTCGAGCGCGCCGATGGAGCGTTCCCGCGCGACGAACAGGGGGAGGACCATGTACGGAAAGATCACCAGCTCGCGGAGCGGGAGGATCGGCAGCTCGTCGGGAATCACAACGTCGGAGGAATCGTCCATCCTTCGTTGTTTCGTCGGAGCCTCCGCGCGACTTGAGGCGCGGGAGACGTCTCCGAGACAGCCTTAAGGCTCTGTGACGGAGAGCTCTTGCTTCGCGGGACGCAGATGGGGAGCGGTGCCCGCTTCGTCGACGGAGATGATGCGCCCGCGGTGCACACCGAGGAGGTGTGGTCGCTTCGCAGCGTTTCCGTCGGGTAGCACTTTCGTCACTCCGGAAACCCCCGCAGCGATGCCCGTCCCCCGCAGTGATTCAGCGAGAGATCCGCCGTCACCGTCGCGCAACTGCGATAGGAGCAGGCGCGCCGTGTCGTAGGCGACGGCGGCAAAGGCGTCGGCGGGTTGACCGAACGTCGCTTTGTACCGGCTGCCGAAAGCGGCCAATGCGGGATGCTCGCTCTCGTCGTAGTAAGCGGAGGTGAAAACAGAACCGCCGACGTGATTGCGTCCGATGGCGACGAGATCGGGGTGATTCCAATCCGACAATCCGAGGAGGCGCACGCCCGAGATTTCGTGGAAGGTGAGCTGCGGCGCGACGAGGGCGACGTTCTGATGCGTGTCGGGAATGAAGAGCGCATCGAAGTCGATGAAAGGCGGCAACGGCTCTCCGCCGGGCCCCTCCATTTCGGCGGCTTTTGCACGAAGCTCCGCCGCCGTCTCGGGCGACTTCCGCTTGGCTTCGCGGAGCAGGCGGTTCCGCGCGCGGATCGCTCCGAGTTCCGCGTTGCTGATCAAGCGGTAGCCGACCAGCGCGCGCATTGGATCCGCGAAGTCGGTCGCTCCCGCTTCGTAGCTCGCCACAGCGACGATTTCGCCGCCCCGGGCTTCGACGGCATCCCAGAAAAGACCGCGCGCCTGGCGCCCGTATCCATCCCGCGGATACAGCACGCCGAAACGCGACAAGCCGAGCTCGTCCATGGCGTACGTGACGAGCGTTTCGATCTCCGCGCGCGGCGTCAGGCCGAAGCGGAAGATGCGATCGCCGGTGGTCGCGATCTCCTCGCGGCGCGACAGAGCGAGCAGGGGAATTCCCGCGCGCTGGGCCGCACGGGCCGCAGCTTGAGATTCCTTGCCGAGGAGCGGTCCGATGATGGCGGAAGCGCCTTCGCGCTCGAGCTCCATCACGCCGCGTTCCGCGCCCGCCGCCGTGCCACCGGTGTCGCGCACAAGGAGCTCGACGCCACCTCGCACGTGGCGCGCGCGCGCATCGAAAATTCCGGTCGCGAGTGTGATCCCCTCGAGACTCTTTCTGCCGACGCTCGCGTACGGCCCGGAGAGCGGTAGCAGAACGCCAACCCTGCCCGACTCACGCTCGGGATCGGTCGGCGGGAGAAAACGAGCTTCGCGAATCGAGGGGAGCGCCGTCGCGCGCGCGCCGGCGCCGCCTCCGCCTTCGAGCTCGGACAGCAGCAGCGCCAACCGCTCGCCCGATTCCGCTGAAAGCGGGAGGGCGCCGGCCCGTCGCAACGCGTCTTCCGCGCGCGCGGGTTCGCCCGCCGCGAGCGCGCGGGACGCTTCTTCCAACCAGAGACGACCGGCCGGGAAGCTGCGACCGAGTTGTTTCGCAAGCGGTGGCACCGTTCCGGCGGGCAAGCCGCGAATGACGTCGTCGATGAGCGAGTCGGTCGCCGCCGCGTCGACTTCGTTCTGCTCCCCGCGAAGCTCGGCCAACCAGCGCAGCTGACCGAGGGGATCGTTCCGGCGTCCCGCCAGTTCTGCGAGCCGGCGACGCAGGATGCCCCGTCGTTCGGGATCGAGTTGCGAAAGTCGCGCGCCGGACAGCGTCGCGTAGGCGGCATCGAGATCGCCGGACGATTCCTCGATCTCGGCCAGGGCGAGCCGCGCGTCGAAGCTCGCAGGAGCGCGGGGATAGCGGCGCAACAACTCGCGCATCGTCGCGGTCGCCGTCTCGGGATCTCCGTCTTCCCGTTGGAGCTCGGCCAGGTCGAGCATCGCCTTCGGCGCCCGCGGATCGCGGGGACGCGTCTCGATCAATTCTGCGAGCGCGCGTTTCTCGGCCTCTCGATCGGCGGACGTACCGGCCTCGTAGGTACCGGTGCGAGGCTCGGACGGAGTCGGCATGCGGAACGGCGGGCCCGCGCAGCTGGTGGCCAGCAACAGCGTCGCGCACATCGCGATTCGGCTCAGGTCGTGTCTACTCAATCGAACAGATCTTTCAGCTTGTCGAGGAAGCCCTTCGTCACGGGTGACGTGTCGGTGCCGGTCTCCTCGGCGAACTCCTCGAGAAGCTCCCGCTGCTTCCGAGTGAGCTTCGCCGGCACCTCGACGAAGATTCGCACGAACTGATCGCCTCGGCGCCCGTCGGCCAGGTTTGGCAGCCCTTTTCCGCGCAGGCGGAACGTTTTGCCCGACTGTGTGCCCTCGGGGATCTTTAACTGGACCCGCCCCTCGAGGGTCGGTACTTCGATCTCGCCGCCGAGCGCCGCCTGGGTGAAAGGGATCGGGCGCTCGCAGTGGAGATCCGGGCCGTCGCGCTCGAAGAGTGGATGCGGTGCCACGGAAATCACGACGTAGAGGTCTCCCGGCGGTCCGCCGGCCACGCCGGCCTCACCTTCCCCGGAGACTCGGAGGCGCATGCCGTCGTCGACACCGGCGGGGACACGAACCGAGAGCGTCCGCTCGCCTTCGACGCGACCCGCTCCGCGGCACTCGCCGCAGGGATTCCGGACGACGAACCCCTCGCCGCGACATTGGTCACAGGGCCGGCTGATGCGGAACAAGCCCTGTTGGAAGATGGCCTGGCCCGATCCACCGCAGGACCCACAACGCTCGGGCTCTGTGCCCGGTGCGGCACCGGAGCCGTGACACGCCTCGCACGCGAGGGTTTTCGGAATCTCGATGCTGGCTTCCAGGCCATCGGCGGCCTGGTTGAGGTCGATCTCGAGGTTGTAACGGAGATCCGCACCGCGCTGTCCGCGTCCGCGTCGGCCGCCAGCAGCACCTGCGGCACCGAAGAGATCGCCGAACAGGTCGTTGAAGATGTCGCCAAAACCCGAGAAATCGCCGCCCTGAGCGAAACCACCGCCTCCGCCGGCGCCCGCTACGCCTTCGTGGCCGAAGCGGTCGTACATGGCGCGTTTCTCGTTGTCGGCGAGGATCGCGTACGCCTCGGAGGCTTCCTTGAACTTCTCTTCGGCGACGGCGTCGTCGGGATTGCGATCGGGGTGGTACTGAAGCGCCAGCTTCCGGTACGCGCTCTTCAGCGTATCCGCGTCGGCGTCGCGGGAGACTCCCAATACTTCGTAGTAGTCCCGCTTCGCCAAATGGTGACTCGTTGCGTTCCGCCGGAGTTATTCGATGGACCGATGCGCGGGCTCAGTCAGAGGCCTCTTCCGCACCGAGGCTCGCGTATAGCGCTTCCGTCATTTGGTAGGAGAGCGTCGAGAGTTCGTCAACGGCTGCGGCGAGAGCTTGCTCGTCACCGGAGGAGATCTCGGCCTTGGCTTTCTCGATCGCGCCTCGGAGCGCTTCTTTCTGATCGTCCGCGATGTGGTCCGCGTATTCCTCGACGGTGCGCTCGGTGGAGTAGATCAGGCCATCGGCCTTGTTCACGAGCTCGGTCTTCGCGCGGCGCTCCTGGTCCGATTGGGCGTGCTCGGACGCTTCTTCGACCAAGCGCGCGATGTCTTCGTCCGACAAGCCGCCGTTCGCGCTCACGCGCACGGCCTGTTCCTTGCCCGTACCGAGGTCCTTGGCGGACACCGCGACGACACCGTCGGTGTCGATTTCAAAGGCGACTTCGATCTGCGGGACACCGCGCGGCGCCGGCGGAATCCCCACGAGTTCGAAGCGACCGAGGGTCTTGTTGTCCTCGGCCATCTCGCGCTCGCCTTGGAGCACGTGGATACGCACGACGTTCTGGTTGTCTTCCGTCGTCGAAAATACCTGAGCTTGGCGCGTCGGAATCGTCGTGTTCTTCTCGATGATCTTCGTGAAGACACCGCCCTGGGTCTCGACGCCGAGCGACAGGGGCGTGACATCGAGCAGCAACACGTCTTCGACGTCGCCCTGAATCACACCGCCCTGAATCGACGCGCCGACGGCGACGACCTCGTCGGGGTTCACCGTCTTGTTGGGATCGCGGCCGAAGATCTCTTTGACCTTCTCCTGGATGCGCGGCATGCGCGTCATGCCGCCGACCAGGATCACGTCCTTGATATCGGCCTTGGAAAGCCCTGCGTCTTCGAGCGCTGTCTCGCACGGCTCGATCAGTCGATCGATCAAGTCTGCGACGAGCGCTTCGAGCTTCTCGCGCGTCAGCGTCAAATTGAGGTGCTTCGGACCGGACTCGTCGGCGCTGATAAAGGGCAGGTTGATGTCGGTGGCTTCGGTCGACGAGAGTTCGTGCTTTGCGCGCTCGGCCGCTTCCTTGAGTCGCTGCAGTGCCATCGTGTCGGGTCGCAGGTCGATCTGGTGTTCGCTCAGGAACGCCTCGATCAAGTGCTCGACGATGCGCTGGTCGAAATCTTCGCCGCCGAGGAACGTGTCACCGTTCGTGCTGCGGACTTCGAACACGCCGTCGCCGAGTTCGAGGATCGAGATATCGAATGTGCCGCCACCGAGGTCGAAGACCGCGATGCACCCGGACGTCTCTTGCCCGAGCCCGTAGGCCAGCGCGGCAGCCGTCGGCTCGTTGATGATCCGCAGGACGTTGAGCCCCGCGATCTTGCCCGCGTCTTTCGTCGCTTGGCGCTGTGCGTCGTTGAAGTAGGCGGGAACCGTGATCACGGCGTCGGTCACGGCATCGCCGACGAAGTCCGCCGCGATCTCGCGCATCTTGGCGAGCACGATCGCGGAAATTTCCTGGGGCGGCGCGAGCTTGTCGCCGAGGCGAATCCAGGCATCACCGTTGTCCGAGGCCTCGATGCCGAACGGGGCGATCTTCGCGAACTCGGCGGCTTCGGGCGAGTCGAAGGGACGTCCGATCAAACGCTTCGCCGCAAATACGGTGCGATCGGGGTTGGTGACCGCTTGGCGTTTCGCGATTTGACCGACGAGTTTTTCGCCCTGATCGGTGAACGCCACCATCGAAGGCGTCGTGCGCCCGCCCTCGGCATTGGGAATCACCTGCGGTTCTTGACCGTCCATGATGGCGCAGCAAGAGTTCGTGGTTCCGAGGTCGATGCCGATGACTTTGCTCATCACTAAACCTCTTCGTCGCCGGTTTCGCTTTTCGACGAAACCTCGTCGGCGCCGTCGGGCACGGTCGCGATATCGTCCGCAATCGGTTGGGGCGCGGCGGCTTGTTCCGCGAGCGGGGTTTCACTCTTCTTCGAAACGATGACCTTCGCCGGTCGCAACAAGCGATCGCGAAGCTGATAACCCTTCGCGAACACCTGAACGACGGTGTTCTGCGGAACCGAGTCATCTTCTTGCTGTGCCATCGCCTCGTGGACTGCGGGATCGAACGCCTCCCCCGCCGCTTCGATCACGGTCACGCCGTGGCGATCGAGCGCTTGAATCAATTCTCTTTGTACGAGTTCGACACCCTGCAACATCGCTTCGAAGTCACCGCCCGCACTGCTTCGCGCGTGCTCAATTGCGCGTTCGAGATTATCGACCGTTCCTAAAAGGTCCTTGACGATATTCTCGTGGCCGTAGTTGTGGGCGTCCTGCCGCTCTTTCATCACCCGTTTGCGGTGATTCTCGTAGTCGGCCTGAAGGCGTATGTATTGATCCTGCAGCGCTTCGTGGGCCGCGCGCAGTTCGGTGAGTTCGGCCTCGAGCCGACCGTCGGAATCGCCCGCATCACCGCCCGATTCTTTCGCGCCGACCGCTTCCGCCGCTTCGCGGAGCGCTTCCTCGAGCGCCGGGTTCGGCGGAAGAGTCCCGCCCGAGGCCTCGTCGGAAGCGTCGCCGTCGTTCACCCTGTCGTCGTCGTGGACGTCGCCCTGACTCACGTGTTCTCCATCGAACGAACCGTTCGCCGTCCTATCGGCAAAACGGACGTTCAGTCGTAACACCCTGTTTTTCGTAGGTCAAACACCATGGACCGAAGTTCCAGGAGCCGCGATTTTCCCGTGTGGTCAGAGCAGTTCCAGGAGGACGCTATCCGCGATGCGGCGTCCGGAAGGCGTCAATTTGAGGTGTCGCCCGAGCGTGACTGCGACGAGTTCCGCGGCCTGGAGCGCGACGAGACGCGCGCGCAGGAGCGAGCCGGCGTCCGTGTTGAATTCTCGGCGGAACGCGCGGAGATCGAGGCCGCGGTCGGTTCGCAGCGCGAGAAAGACCGCTTCCCGCATCGCCTCGTCCCGAGAGAGAGCCGGAGAGCTTTTCTCGGCGTGGCCATTGTCCTCCACTCGCCGAAAATACTCTTCCAAGAGGCGCGGATTCTCGGGGCGTCTCCCGTACGGCGCGGACGACCCGTTTGGATCGAACGAGCTCGCGCCGACGCCGAGCGCCAACACCGGGCGTCGCTCCCAGTAGCGCCGGTTGTGGAGCGAAGCGAAGCCGGGGCGCGCGAAGTTCGACAATTCGTAGTGGCGGTAGCCCGCCCTCTCGAGGGTCTCCCACACGGTTTCGAGCATCGCGTAGCCGGTTTCCTCGTCGGGCAGCGCGAGCTTGCCGCGCGGGGCGGCGCGCGCGAAAGGCGTGTCGCCCTCGATCGTCAGGGTATATGCAGAAATGTGTTCGGGAGCGAACGCCAACGCGCGGTTCAGATCGCACTCGAGCGATGTGAGCGTTTGGCCGGGCGCGCCGAAGATCAGGTCGAGAGACACGTTGTCGAAGCCGGCGTCACGGGCGGCGCGAAGGGTCGCGTCGCACGCGTCCCTCCGGTGGGCCCGGCCGAGTCGCCGGAGCGTCGTGTCGTCGAAGGACTGAACACCGATCGACAAGCGGTTCACTCCGCGCGCGCGAAACGCCGGCAGACGCTCTCGCTCGAGCGTGCTGGGGTTCACCTCGAGCGTCACTTCGCGCGGTTGCCCGGGAAAGTGTCGGCCCACCGCGTCGAGGAGCCTGGCCACACTCTCCGGGCGGAGAAGAGACGGCGTTCCGCCACCGAAATACACCGTGGCGACGCGGGCGCCGGCGAAATCTCCGGCCCGTTGTCGCAGCTCCCGGATGAGCGCGTCGAGGTAGCGCGTTTCCTCTCCCAGGGAGAGCGTCGGGCGAGGGACCACCGCGAAGTCGCAGTACGGGCAAACGCGTTCGCAGAAGGGAATGTGGAAATAGACGCCGACGTCGCTCACCGAGGACAGCGTACTGGACCTCCGGTACCCTCGTCCCGGGTGAGCGCAAGCCTCGAGCACTCCACATCGAACTCCGAGCTCCGAGCAGAGACTCTGCCGTCGGGTCTGCGTGTGCTCGCGCGCACCTCGCGACGCGCGCCGGTCGCGGAAGTGCAGGTGTGGGCCAAGGTCGGCTCGGCGGACGAGGCCGATGACGAGTCCGGGATCGCCCACTTCCATGAGCATATGCTCTTCAAAGGCACCGAGCGGCGCGGGCTCGGGGAAATCGCGGGCGATATCGAAGGGCGCGGCGGCTACCTGAACGCCTACACGAGCTTCGACGTCACGGTCTATCACGCGACCTTGCCGAAGGAAGCGGTCGACGTCGGCATCGACGTCCTCGCGGACGCGACCCAGCACAGCGTCTTCGCCGAGGAGGAAGTCGAGCGGGAGATCGAAGTCGTCCTCGAAGAGATCCGTCGCTCGGAAGACACGCCGCACCACGTGCTCGGTGACGCCATCTTCGAAACGGCGTATCGCGAGCATCCTTATCGCCGGCCGATTCTCGGCAGCCCGGAGAGCGTCCGTCGCATGACGGGCCGCCGCGTCGCCGACTTCTACCGGCGCTGGTATCGCCCGGACAACTTGATGGTCGTGGGCGTCGGTGATTTCGACGTCGACCGTTTCGTCGAAACCGTGGCGAAGCATTTCCCAGGCGATGTGTCGGCGCCGCGCGCTCGGGCGCGCAAGGCGGAACCGGCCGTTCTCGCGCCGCGCATTCGGATCGTGCGCCGCCCGTTCGAGCGCGGTTGCTTGGAGCTCTGTTGGCCCAGCGTCTCATTCGACCACCCCGATACGCCGCTGCTCGATCTACTCGCGTTTATCCTGGGCGAGGGCGAGAGTTGCCGACTCGTCCGTCGCTTGAAAGAAGACGCCGACGTCGCGGATCGCATCGACGCTTCCTCTTATACACCCCTCGATGCGGGCTTGTTTGGGGCCAGCGCCGATTTCGATCCGGCCCAGACCCGCGACCTCGTCTCGCGCCTCGCCGAAGAGATCGAACAATTGCGCCACGAACCGGTGAGAGCGGAAGAGCTCGACAAGGCGCGCGCAAACTTCCTGGCAGCGGAGCACTGGGAGCGCGAGAGCGTCTCGGGCCAAGCGCGCAAGCTCGGCACTTTTGAGCTCCTGGCCGGCAGTGCAGATCGCGAAGTCGACTATCTCGCGCGCGTCGCCCGCGCGACGCCGGAAGATCTTCTCGAAGTCGCCCACCGTTGGTTGGTTCCGGAGCGAGCGCTACTCGGCGTCGTCCTCCCCGAAAACGCCGACACCGAAGACGCTCACCTGAAAGAAGCGCTCAGCGAAGGCACGGAGCGGTGCTTGCGGCGTTACCGGACACCGCGACGGTCTGCGCCCGTAGGCGACGTCGTGAGCTTCGAGCTCGATTCCGGCGCGCGCCTTCACGTCGTCCCGCGGCGCGAGCTCCCGATTGCCGCGCTCCGCTTCGCGATGCTCGGCGGGCTCCTCGCGGAAGACGCCGCCACCGCCGGCGCGGCCCATTTCCTCGCCGGGATGTGGATGCGCGGCACAAAGAAACGCAACGCCGCGACCTTCGCTCGCAACGTGGAAAGTCTGGCCGGAGATGTCGACGGGTTCTCCGGACGAAACAGCATCGGCTTGACCGTCGAAGGTACGAGCGATCGGTTGCTCCCGCTTCTCGATCTCGCGGCGGAAGCGCTTCTCGAACCGGCTTTTTCAGAAGAAGAGCTCGACCGCGAGCGCAGCGATACCTTGGCCGCGCTCGCGCGCCGCGAGGATCGCCTCGGAGCGCGCGTCTTCGACCTCTTCTGCGAAACGATGTACCCGACGCATCCGTATCGCTTTCCGCTCCTCGGCACCGAGAGCGCTGTGAACCGGTTCACGCCGGAAGCGCAACAGGCACTGCACGACCGAATCGTTCGCGGCGGTAACCTCGATATCGCCTGTGTCGGCGACGTCGATCCGGACGAACTGGCGTTGGCACTTTCCGTTCGCCTGACGGCGCTCGAACCGGGTCGAGCCGGTTTTGCGCTGCCCGAAGAAGACGCGGTTCCGGAGGGTCCCCGCGAAGTGGTCGCGACGAAAGATCGCGCGCAGGCGCACTTGGTTCTGGGATTTCCCGGGCTTCGCCTCGACGACCCCGACCGCTATGCCCTCGACGTGTTGTCTCAGGTGTTGGGCGGGCAGGCGGGCAGGCTCTTTATGGAGCTTCGCGACAAGCGCAGCCTCGCATACAGCGTGTCGGCGTTCGCCGCGGAAGGGCTCGCCCCGGGCTATTTCGCGTTCATGATCGCGACCGCTCCCGATAAGTTCGAAGACGCGAAGCGCGGGCTCTATGAGGAAGTGGCGCGCTTGTTCGACGAGCCTCCGGACGCGGCCGAGCTCGACGCGGCCAAGCAGCAGATCGTCGGGAGCTTCGCGATCGAAAGCCAGCGCGCCGGCGCCCGCGCTTTCCACATGGCGCTCGACGCGCGCTACGGACTGGGCGTCGACAACGCGACACACACCCCGGAACGCGTGCGAGCGGTGTCGAAAGATGACGTCCGCCGCGTCGCAGAACGCATCTTTGATATGGACCGCTCGATCTTGGCGGCGATTCGGCCGTAGCCGCTTTCAGGGAGCGATGGCCAGGCCGTCGCCCCGTGGATCCGTGCCCCCGAAAAAGCGCCCTCCCCCTGCGTCGACGTGAATTGCCTGGGCGCTCGACCAGAAGCGCCCCGACACCTCGACGTTGTGGCCGCGGTCGCGGAGGGCCTCGATGACATCCGCGGGGACGTCGGGCTCGACCAGCAAGCGATCGGGGAGCCACTGGTGATGGAATCTCGGGGCCGATACCGCCGCCTGCACGTCCATCCCGTAGTCGATCACGTTCAAGATCGAGAGCAGCGTCGTCGTGATGATGCGAGGGCCACCGGGGCTGCCGGTGATGAGGAACGGTTCTCCGTCGCGCAGCACGATCGTCGGCGTCATGCTCGAGAGCGGTCGCTTCCGCGGTGCGACGGCGTTCGCACCGCGCGTATCGACCAAGCCGAACGCGTTCGGCGTGTCGAGGGCAATCGAGAAATCGTCCATCTCGTTGTTGAGCACCACGCCGGTGCCCGGCACCGTGATCCCCGAACCGAACAACAAGTTGATGGTCTGGGTGACCGAGACCGCGTTGCCCGCGGCGTCGATGACCGAGAAGTGCGTCGTGCCTCCGTCGTGGGGCGCCTCACCCGGGCCCGCGACTTCGATCGCGACCTCGTCGAGATGCCAGGTGAGCGGCGAACGGCTCCAGCGGGGCGGGTTGATCCGCGCGCGCAGCTTCTCGGCGTAGGTGGCCTTGCCGAGCCATCCGGGGATCTCGACGAAGTCCGGATCGCCCAAGTGCGCAGCGCGATCGGCGAACGCGAGCTTCATCGCTTCGGTGATCACATGGAGGCTCTTCGACGAGCCCGCCCCGCGTGCGGCGAGATCGAAGCCTTCGAGAATCTGAAGCATCGAGACCAGCGCCAGGCCGCCTGAGGACGGCGGCGGGAACGACAGGACCTCGTAGCCGCGATATGTCCCGCGGCTGGGTTCTCGAACGGCTGGGCGATACGCAGCGAGATCTTGTGCGGTGAGTATGCCCCCCGCCTCGCGGGCCGCCGCGACCATCCGGTCGGCGAGCTCCCCCTTGTAGAAAGCGCCGGGACCGGCCGAGGCCAAGTGGCGGAGGGTCTTCCCCTTCTCGGGTTGGCGCAGCACGGTTCCCACGAGCGCTTCCGGCGGCTGACCGCGCACCGGCAGCTGAATGGCCGCGGTCGCGGGGAACCGATCGGCGAGTCGGTCGTCCCAGAACGCGAGCGAGCGCGCGTGGCTGCGCCCCAGCGCGAAGCCCTCTTCCGCGATTCG
This sequence comes from Myxococcota bacterium, assembly GCA_965223705.1. Lineage (GTDB taxonomy): Bacteria > Myxococcota_A > UBA9160 > UBA9160 > UBA6930 > UBA6930. The sequence goes on from OZ245015.1 coordinate 4,150,268, forward strand.
GATCGCCGGCTCGACCAGCGTCGCAAACTCGAGATTCCCCCACTGCTCCCGCGCGAGTTCGAGGCCGGCGACGAGCCCTGGGGTCGCGACGGCCAGCCCACCCCACCGCGACGCGTCCTTCGCGACACCCTCGGCGACGTACATGTCGCGCGAAGCAGCGGCCGGCGCCGTCTCTCGCGCGTCGACGGCGTACACCTCGCCGCTCGCGAGTCGAACGAGAAGGAAGCCGCCGCCGCCGATTCCGGAGTGGTGTGGGTCGCTCACGGACAGCGCCAACGAGATCGCGACCGCTGCATCGATCGCGTTTCCACCCGCTCGCAAGATGGCGGCACCCGCCCGGCTTGCATCGACCTGTGGGGTAACCACCATGCCTCGCGTGCCTACAACGGGCGCTGGTGCGGCACCGAAGGCCGGATAGGCGAACGCGACGAGAGCGAGAACGAGAAGCTTCAGCGGACGCTTCCGGTGGCCGAGTGACTGGCGATGACGAGCCGACACGGCGCGACGCTAACACACGCGGGGCGAGGAGAATCCGGTGAAGCGACCTAATCCGCTCACACTATCGCGACTTACCGTCGCCCTATTCGCAGCCTCACTGGTGATCGCCGCCTGTGGCGCCGAAGAACCGCCGCCCGACCCGCCGAAACTGACCCGCGTTCCGGTCCCCGTACCCGAAGCGACCGGCCCGAGACCCGTGGTGGCGGTCGAGGTCGCCGAGTTCGGGACGATCCAGATCGAGCTCTTCCCGGACGTCGCGCCCAAAACCGTCGATAACTTCTTGAAACTCGCCGACGAAGACTTCTACGTCGGGACCACCTTCCACCGCGTGATCCCGGAATTCGCGATCCAAGGCGGCGACCCGCTCTCGAAAGATCGCGACCCGCGCAACGACGGCGCCGGCGACCCCGGCTACGTCATCGAGGACGAGTACACACAGATCGCGCATCGCCGCGGCATCGTTTCCATGGCCAACAAGGGCCACCCGAAGACCGCCGGCTCCCAATTCTTCATCGTGGTCGAGGACCAACCGCACTTCGACGGGAAGTACGCCGTCTTCGGCCGCGTGATCGAAGGCATGGACGTCGTCGACAAGATCAGCGTGACCCCGCGCGACGTCTACGGACGCTACGGCCCGCCCGATCGGCCGCGCGAGAACGTGGTGATCGCCGGAATCGAGCAGATCTCCGATGGCACCGCGGCGTTGGCAAAGAACGAAGAACCCATCGCCGGCGAGGACGCGCCCTAGCCCACCCCGCATCCAGCCGGTAGATTTCCGCTTCCTGGCCCGGTAGCTCAGTTGGTAGAGCACCTGACTGAAAATCAGGGTGTCGGCAGTTCGATTCTGCCCTGGGCCACCATTCATTCCCATCTCAAGCTAGTCAGGCACAGACAACGCCGAGAACTGGATGCTCGGGGCTCACTCCCACGTTCCCGGACGGGCGGAAAGAGCGGGACGCTGCGTCTCGACGAGCCGCCTCGAATCGTCACACCGCTAGAATCTCTCGCGAATGACCCTCTTCGAGTACATATCCGTCGCGATTTCGTTGGTGCTGTCGCTCGCGGCGGTGCGGGTGTTGGGCGGACTTTCGGTGGCGTTCGCGGAAGGGCGGCGGTTCTGGGTGCACGCGGCCTGGCTCGTGATGGTGCTCGGCATCTCGGCACTCGTATGGTGGAACTTCTGGTCGTTCCGAGACGCTGATTGGAACCTCTTTCGGTTTCTCATGGTGCTGGCAGCGCCAGGCTCGATCTACCTCATGGGCGCAGCTCTCGTACCCGAGAGCCCCGGCGAGGTCGCGTCGTGGGAGGAACACTTCTTCTTCGCGCGAAGACGCTTCTTTCTGGCGCTCGGTGCGTTCTTCGTCACGGTGTCGACGACGTCCTACGTGCTCCTCGAGATCCCGTGGATGACTGCCGCGCGGGCTTCCCAGATTGTGGGCTTCACGCTCGCGGTAGTGGGCGTGGTGTCGCCGAGCCCGCGGGTACATCGCATCCTTCCGATCGCCTTTGCCGTACTGCTCGCCGCTGTCTCGTTCCTGATCTTCGAGCGGCCGGGGTCGCTCAACGACGTCTAGCGATGACTCTTCGGCTGCGGGTTGACGTTGGCGAGCGAATGGTCTCAGCCGGGCGATGAAGCTAGGTTGCGGGTTCCGCGCCAACCGATCGGTTCGCTTGCGAAGCTTTCGTACCGGCATCATTGAGGACCACCATGGACTCCGCGCCCTTCCCGAAACCCACCAAAGATTTCGAACGCGCGAAGCGCGACATCGTCGAGTACGGGCTGTGCGTCATCCCCGACGTACTCACGGGCGACCAACTGGCGCGCACGCGACAGCGCCTCTACGAGGCCACCGAGTGGGACGCGCAGCGGGGGCTCACGGGCGATCCATTTGTGCTCGACGTCGACGCGAGCAACCGCCGCGTGTGGGCGCTCCTCAACAAGGGCTGGGAGTTTGTCGAGATGGCCGAGCATCCCGTGGCCCTCGAGCTACTCCGTTCCGTGTTGGGCTGGCCGATGCTGCTCTGCAACATCAGCGGAAACATCACCGGGCCCGGCGGTGACGCGGGCGTGCTGCACGCCGATCAGATCTTCTCGCCCGAGCCGTGGTCGGCGGCTTACGGCGCGAACGCGGTGTGGATGCTCGATGATTTCACCGAAGCCAACGGGGCGACCCGTATCGTGCCGGGTAGTCACCGCTTGAACCGGATACCGCGCGAGGACGAACTCGAAACGGAAACGGTGGCGCTCGAGGGTGCGGCCGGAACCCTGGTCGTCATGGAGGCGCGCGTCTGGCACCGGACCGGTGCAAACCAGACGCGCGATTCGTATCGGGGCGGGGTATTCGGTTGGTACACGCTGCCGATCTACCGCACCCAGGAAAATTGGTTCCTCTCGCTCAACCCGAACGTTCGACAGAGCGCGTCGGATACCCTCCTCGAGCTACTCGCCTTCCGAACGGAAGGTCTCGGGTTGGTGAACGGCGCGTCGCCGATCTGAGGAATGCCGTCTAGGCCACGATTACCGTCGCGGGATCGGCGGCGGCGAGTGCCGTCTCGCGATCCGGTTTGGGCGGATAGATCCACTCCGTGTTGATGCTTCGCTTGAGTGCCTTGGCGTCCTCGCGCACCATCTTGACCTCGCGCTCCCAGCCTTCGGAATAGACGGCTCCCCACGGACCGAGATCGAGACACGTCACGTACTTGGGCTGGCTGTACGGTAAGAGGGGCTGACCCAGAAGGTCCGCGGCCGCGTTGTGCCCGGCGTAACGCCCGAGGCTCAAGGCGTGTTGGCACGACATCAGGGCGGTGTTCCCCAGGTCGTCCGTCGCGGCCAACGCCGTGTCGCCTGCTACGAAGACCTCGCCGGCACCCTTCGCGCGCAGCTCGCGGTCCACGTGAACGCGACCCAAGGAATCGTGTTCACCGGGGATCTGGGCGGCTAGGGGATGCGCGCGAAGCCCCGCCGTCCAGACCACCGTCTGTGCCGGGATTCGCTCGCCGGATGCGGTGGTCACCCCGTCGGCGTCGACCGACACGGCAGCGGTCGACATCATCACTTCCACCGCTTCACTCGCGAGCGCTTCTTCGATGTACGGTCGCGGTCCCGGCCCGAGGTCGGGACCAATCTCCTGCGCACGCTCGAGGAGAACGACGCGAAGCGCCGTGTCGTCACCGAGGATCGCGCGCAGCCGCTTCGGCATGTCGGCCGCCGTCTCGATTCCGGTGAACCCGCCACCGGCGATCACCACCGTATTTCGACTCGGGCTCTCCGGCCGTTCAGCGAGCGAGTGGAGATGTTCGTCGAGAGCGACGGCACTCGAGAGCTGATCGACGTTGAAAGCGTGTTCTTGCAGACCGGGAATTTCCGGCAGGAAGACGGTGCTGCCTACGGCCAGGACGAAGCGGTCGTAGGGCAGAACGACGCGCTCGTCGTCGGGCGACCGCACCTCCAACTGGCGTGCCTCGGGCCGAATGGCTTCGACCCATCCGGGTACGTGTTCCACACCAACGGCGTCGAACAAAGGGCCGATGTCGGGAGCCATCTCGTCGAACGCCGTCTCGTAGAAACGCGGCCGGATATGAAGCTCGGGTTTCGGCGACACGACGGCGATCGCAATGTCGCTTTCTTTGCCTGCCATCGAGACTGCGCGTGCAGCTGCCAGTGCGGCCCACATTCCGGCGAATCCCGAACCTGCTACGACGATCTTCTGAGTCACTCTCGTCCTCCGTGCGGCGCTGAGTTCTTGGCGCCGCGGCCCAATTGTCTCTCATGGAGCCAACCGCGGATGTCCTCCGAGAACCGGCGCGGAGCCTTCCGACCGACGCGGGCGGCCAGGCCAGCGAGCGTCTCCTCCGCAAGGCTCTCGCGCATCGCCGCTTCTGCGCGAAGCATGACGGCGTGGATCGAACACACCCCTTGCGTGGCCCACCGGGGCGCCGAATCGCCGAAGACGGCACAACGGTCGCGGACCTCGCGACACTCGAAGAGCGGCTTGTCGCCTTCGATGGCGTCCACCACGTCGAGGACCGTGATCTCGGAGGGCGGGCGCGCCAGCCGGTAGCCACCATGAACGCCTTCGGCACCGGACACGATTCCTGCCTTCTCGAGCTTGGGAAAAATCTTTGCGACGAAGGAAGGCGAAACGCCCTGCAACTCAGAGAGATCGCGGGTGCTCGGTTGGCCCACACCGGCGTCCACCAACCAGAGCAGGCAGTGAAGCCCATATTCGACTCCGCTTGTAAGGTGCGGCATAACGAAGACTATATCAGTCCGCGTTTAATCGTGCAATCGACAGAGCGCGAAAGCGACATCTACTTCTGAGCGCGCGACGTATCTGTCATTGCATGTCCGCACTGCTTCGTCTCGTGGTGATTTCGATTGCTGCCTTCCTTTGCGTCGGTTTCACTCCCAACCGTGAACAGACCGAGCGTTTCCTAAGAATTTTGGCGGAAAGCGGTTTCACGATTGAAGACATTTCGACGGCTCTCGATGCTGAGCCGACGTGCCGGGACATAAGTCCGCCGAGCTGCGTGATCTCAATTCTCAATCCGTCGAAACACGAATGCTCGTGGAGCCAACGCCGCTGCAAAGTGCGCAGTTGGGATGGTCGACACTGGAACGACCACGTATCGCCCTACCCATGCTCGCTTTCCTGTACGTATCACTACAGAGCGGGGATTCCGGCCAGTCCCTACGGAGGGACCGATTGTTTCTTCGAGATCGCTGATCCGCTTCCGGAGCGGCTCGTGCCGGATCTCTCTTTCCTTCTAGACGAGTGCGAGGTGCGCGATCGGATGCAACACGGTGCTTGTGACATGCGCGATCGCGGATCAACGATCAAGATCGGGCCAGCCGTCGCCTGGTGTTTTCAGGTGGGACCTGACGGGTCACAGAACCTTCGGTCATCCAACCGAAAAGGGACTTCAAGAATGCGTGAGAACGCTGCGGAGACAGGCGAGCGACGAAGCGTATCGTTTGTGTCAATCCGGGCAGCAGACCCGCGACGGGTTTGAGAAGCAGCTGTACCAAGCTGTCGGTCTTCTGTATGAAAAGTGTTGGTGGCCACCCCCTCGCGCCATAACAAGGTCTAGTCGAGCTCGCGGGGGAACAGGAGCCCCGCCCCCGCATGCTACGATCGCGCTCCCTTGATTTGGAGCATTCCCCATGGCCCTACGACTCGCCCGTGCCTTCGCCACGTCGCTCGACACGCGCTCGATCGCGCGCAGTGGCGCGACCGTCTGGCTGCCTTGGAAGCAGAGGGAGCGACCGAGATCGCCTACCAGCCGGCGGGCAAGGACATCGCCCGCGAGCTCGAAGCGTTCGCATCGGTAGTGAAGGGCTAGAGCGCCCAAGGAGCCATCCTTGACACGTTGCCTGATCCGTAACGCGACGGTCGTCTCCATCGACTCGTCTATCGGGAACCTTCCCCGCGCCGACATCTTGATCGAGGATGGACGCATCGCCGAGATCGGGACCGATCTCGAAGCGAGCGCCGACGAAGTGTTCGATGCCGAGGGCTACATCGCGTCGCCGGGTTTCGTCGACACGCACCACCACGTGTGGCAGACCGCCATGCGTTCCCTGACCGCCGACTGGAGTCTCGGCGACTACGTTGCCGGAATTCGCGTCGTCGCCAGCACCCGCTATCGGCCGCAAGACATGTACGCCGCGACCCGGCACGGCCTCGTCGAAGCGTTACACGTGGGTGTGACGACGACGGCCGACTACTGCCACAACATCCTCTCCCCCGACTATGCGGAGGAAGCGCTGCGCGGCACGATCGACTCGGGCGCGCGCTCGATCTGGTGCTACGGCTTCAACACACCCCCCGGAGCCGAGACAGCCTTTCCCGATGTCGACGCCCGCGGGCGCTTTCTCGAGGCGTTCGCGTCCCGGCATTTTTCGTCGCGCGACAGTCGGATCACCCTCGGTGTATGTCCGGAGGAGAGCTTGTTCTGGGAGGCGGATCCGTCCGTCGGTGCGAAGCAGTTCCGTTTTGCGCGCGCTTGCGACGCTCGCGTCTTCTGGCACTGCAATTCGAGTCGATCCGCCACCGGACAGCCGACGCTTGACGTGGCGGCGATCGCCGAGCACGACCTGGTCGGTCCGGACATGACACTGGTGCACATGGGCGGATCGCACGACACCGAGTGGGATCGCGTCGCCGATGCCGGCGCGAGCTTCAGCTTCACGCCGGAGACGGAACTCCAGATGGGGATGGCGTTCCCCAACATCGAACGGGCGCAGCAAAAGGGGATTCCGTTCGGGTTCGGCATCGACATCGTTTCCAACAACAGCGCCGATCTTCGCTTCGCCCTTCGCATGGTCCTCCAGGCGGAACGCCATCGCCGCTCCGAGAACGGCGGCATCGCGGGAATCGCGCAGCAAGGCCTCGACCTGTCCTGCGCCGACGCGCTTCGCTGGGGAACCCTCGACGGCGCGCGCGCTTGCGGTCTCGAACAAAGCGTCGGCTCGCTGACCCCCGGGAAGAGAGCCGACATCCTGTTGCACGACACACGACACCTGACCATGGTGGGCTACGACCCGAGCCAACCGGAAGCTGCCCTGATCCTTCACGGAAATCCCGAGGCCCTGCGCCACGTGTTGGTGGATGGCAAGTTCGTGAAGCGCGACGGCGTCGTCGAAGGTGCGGAAAGCGCGAGTCGCCAGCTCGCCGAGACGAGCGAGCATATTTTTGGCGAGCTCGAACGCCTCGGCGGCACGCCGGGAATCCTGGCGGCGGGCTACGAGGTATTCGCCGGTCTCGGCGGCTGAAGCGCTCTAGACGGGCTCGGCGCTCACCAAGATCGCCGCGATCAGGCACGGCTCCTCAGTCCGAACGCTCCACGCGTGATTGGTGCCGCGTTGCACCAGCACGTCGCCCGGTCGGAGGCAGACCGCGCCGTCCGAGAGGAAGACCGAGCGGCCTCCCGCATTGTGTCCGGTTACGACGCGTCGGATTGATTGGGGCATGCCGGCTTTCCATCGGTTGGAGGCTAGAGGTTTGCGAGCTCGGACTTTCCGTAGTCGACCGTCCGCCAACGCTCGGGGCGCATGACATAGACCGTCGCGGGTTCCGACTTCGTCGCTTCGACGAAGGCGTCCCCGCCCTTTTCCCCGAAGTAACGCCGCGCCATAGGCCGCGAGTCGCCTTCGACATCGGCAGGTCGAGTTTCGACGATCGGCCCCTCGACACTCACGTATTGGTACGTCGGTGGAGTTTCGGTTTGTGCGACCAGCGTAAACCGCCCGGCCTTCTCGAGGCAGCGCGCTTTGGCGGAGCGCGTCCCGGTGATCACCCGAATGCCGCGCTCCGGCGTGTAGTCGTACCAGATCGGTGCCGAGAGCGGCGGGGCGCCCTCCTGTTCAATTGCGATCACCCCGACGTGCAATCCGGCGAGAAAGGCATTGCGTTCGTCTTCCGTCATCTTGGTCGACATGGGTCCTCCAGGGCGGCCCATGGTACCGCGCCGTACCCGGTTGCGTGGCCCCCTGCCCCGCATCGTGCGACCGTCTTGTGAGGAGAAACCCCGTGATCGAATCCATCACCGCCTTGGGATTCCCGTGGCAGACGCGAGATCCCTTCCTCTTTTGCGCCTACCACAAAGATGACTACCCGAAGGGAAGCGAACACCAGGGGCCGGCGACGTCGCTGGCGGGGCGACACCTGGGTCAAGACTTCGATCCTCGGGGTGGCTGGCGGATGTATCACGGCACGGTCGTGCCGGGATTCCCACAGCACCCGCACCGCGGTTTCGAGACGATCACCATCGTGAACCGCGGCTACGTCGACCATTCGGATTCCCTGGGAGCGACGGCCCGTTTCGGACCGGGGGACGTTCAGTGGCTTACCGCGGGTCGCGGAATCGTCCACTCGGAGATGTTCCCGCTTCGAGAGCGCGACGCGGAGAACCCGCTCGAATTGTTTCAGGTGTGGCTGAACCTGCCAGCGGTGAACAAATTCGCCGACCCCTACTTCACGATGCTCTGGCGCGACGAGATTCCCGAAGTGCGATCGGGCGATACCCGCGTTCGGGTGGTCGCCGGACGCTACAGATCGGCGAAGGCGCCACCGTCCCCGCCCTCTTCCTGGGCCTCACAACCCGGCGCGGACGTCAACGTGTGGACGATCGAGATGGGGGCCGGGGAGCGCCTCAGGCTGCCGGAGGCCTCTGCGGGGATTCATCGGACCCTGTACCTCTACGACGGGGATGCGCTTTCGATCGCCGACACGCGCGTTCCGGTGAACCACATGGTCGCGCTGCGCCCCGACGTCGAGGTGCCGCTCGAAAACAGCTCGGAAACCGCGCGGCTGCTGCTCCTCGAGGGGCGTCCGATCGGAGAGCCCGTAGCGCACTACGGTCCCTTCGTGATGAACAGCGAGGAGGAACTGCGCCAAGCCTTCGCGGACTACCAGCGAACGGGTTTCGGTGGCTGGCCCTGGCCGACCGATGCGCCCGTACACGCCCGGGAAGAGGGGCGCTTCGCCGTTCATGCCGACGGTCGCACCGAGCGACAGAGCTAGGCGGGAGCCCCGCCGCGAACGAGACGCCCGGGGAGCGCTCCTGTGTGCTCGCCTCCCTCGAAGGTGACTTCGCCGCTCTTGATGGTCGCGGTGTAACCCCGGGCCTTTTGGATCAAGCGCTTACCGCCGGCGGGGAGGTCGTACACCATCTGCGGGTCTTCGAGCGCGAGCGCATCGAAGTCGATGATGTTGAGATCCGCGCGATAGCCGGGAGCGACGACGCCGCGATCGTGCAAACCATAGAGCCGCGCGGTGTCCTGCGTCATCTTGTGCACAGTGTAAGGGAGAGAGAGCTTCGGTCCCTTCGTTCGATCGCGCGCCATGTAGGCCAGCATGTAGGTCGGAACGCTGGCGTCGCACAGCACGCCGCAGTGCGCGCCGCCATCCGACAAGCCGAAGACCGACAGATCGTTCTCGATGGCGAGACGCTGTTGTTCGAGATCTCCGCGGTACTTGCCGAACAGGTAGAGCAGAGGCCGCCCCTCCGACATCGCGTCCATCAACGCTTCGCGGACATGGCAGCCTTTCGCCTCGGCGTGACCGGCGACGGAGTCGGCGTAGCTCGGCTCGTAGCTCAGGTCTTCGGGCAGCACGAACATCTTGTCCCAGGTCGAGATCATGCGGTTGGTGTCGCGGTAGCGAGACACCTTCGCTTCGTCGGCCATGACGTTGGCCCGGAAGGCCGGGTCCCGGAGCTTCCGGCGCTGCTCTTCGACGGGCAGGGACTTGATCGCACCGTAAGAGGGGAACTGTCGCATCGGATTGACGGTGCCCTCGAGGGTCATGAGCACGGAGGCCGGTCGCGCCCCCACCTGAGGACGAATCTCAAGCCCTTCGGGGTTGAGCCGGGCGGCGAGATCCCAGATCCCCCGGTTGACGTCGGGCGTCACCAAGAACGTCATCGGCCGCCGCGTCTTCCGGGCGATGCTCTCGATCCAGCGGAGCTCCTCCTCGGTATCGAGATGATCCGAGATGATCTCGAAGGTCCCGTGGTCGACCGCGGTGAAAGCGTCGCCGATCGCCATCATCTCCGCGGCGCTGGCGTTCGTCCCGGGAACGAGGTTGCCCTCTTTGTCGAGGTGACCGTAGAAGCGGGATGTGGAGAAGCCGAGCGCGCCGTCGCGGAGCGCCTGCTCGGTAATGGCCGCCATCTGCGCCATGTCTTCCGGCGTCGCGTCGTCGTAGCAGCGATCGCCCATCACGTAGTGGCGCACCGCGACGTGAGGAACCTGCGAACCGATATCGACGGCGTAGGGCGTGTCGATCGCATCGAGATACTGACCGTAGGTCTCCCAACCCCACGGAATGCCCTCGTGGAGTGCGGTACCGGGGATGTCCTCGACGCTCTCCATCAGCTCGACCAGCTGGTTCTCGCTGCCCGCATGGACCGGCGCGAATCCCACTCCGCAGTTCCCCATGACCACCGTGGTGACACCGTGCCAGCAGCTCGGGGAGACGCGCTTGTCCCAACACACCTGGCCGTCGTAGTGCGTGTGAATGTCGACAAAGCCCGGGGTGACCAGCTGGCCCATGGCGTCGATCTCTCGTTTCGCGCGGCCTTCGACCTTGCCCACGTCTGTGATGCGCCCGCCGGTGATGGCGATATCCCCGGAGAACGCGTCGCTTCCGGTACCGTCGACAATCTCTGCGTGGCGTAGAATGAGGTCGTGCATCGCGGGCTCCCTGGTGGGTGGGTTCCTTCAACCTAGCACTGCCGGCTCGCCGAGGAGATTCTCATGCTCGACGGCATCCACCATGTGTCCATCAACGTGTCCGACGTGCAAGCCGCCCGGGACTTCTACGAGAACGTCCTGGGGCTCGAGCGGCTGGCGCGCCCGGACTTCCGCTTTGACGGCGCCTGGCTGCGCTCCGGGGAGCAAGAAGTGCATTTGATCGGCATCGACTCCGGACCGCCGGTGAAGGAGCAGCACTTCGCCTTCCGGGTCGCGAACCTCGAGGCGGTGCGCGAGGCCTTGGCGGCCGCGGGGCACTCGTGCTCCGAGACCAGCGAGATCTCGGGGGTGTGCCTACAGGCGTTCACCCGGGATCCGAGCGGCAACCTCATCGAGTTCAACCAGCGCCTGTAGCTTGGCGCTACCAACCTCCGAGTTCGGCCTGACGTCGGCGGTGTTCTCGCGGCGCGCCGAGGAACGCGCGGTCGAAGAGCGCGCGCTTGCACCAGATCTGGACATCGCCTTCCCACGTAAAGCCGATCCCGCCGTGGATCTCGACCGCGGCCCGCGCGATATCGGCGAAGCGATCGGCGTTGTGCGCTTTCGCAACCGATGCGAGACGCGATGCCTCGTCTTCTTCTCGGTCGTTCAGGTACGCGGCGTACCAGTAGAGCCCGCGGTTGGGTTCGATTTCGAGGGCCAGGTCCGCGAGCTCGTGCTTCAGCGACTGGAAGCTTCCGATCTTTACACCGAACTGTTCGCGGGTGAGGGCGTAGTCGATGCACATGTCGAGGAGTCGCTTCCCGCCGCCGAACGCGTCCGCTGCGAGCAGGACGGCGCCGGTGTCGATCACCCGCTGTGCGAGATCGGAGTGGTCGGGCAGAAGGTCCACCGCGCAGTTCCGAAACGTGACGTTTGCCAAGGGTCGCGTCCAATCCGCCGCCTCGACGGAAGAGGACGAGAATCCGTCCGCGCCCTTTTCGACGATTCCTAGGCGTCCGCCGGCGAGACCGACGACGATGCAATCGGCGTGGTCCGCGTGGGGCACGAGCGTCTTTGCTCCGTCGATCCGAGTCGCGGCGTCGAGGGTCCAACCGGCGGGAGACCAGCCGCCCGAAGCTTCCGCCAACGCGACAGTGCCCACGAGCTCGCCGGACGCCAAGCCGGGCAGCCAGCGCTCCTGTTGCGCCGCGCTCCCGCCCAAGGTGAGTGCGCGAATCGCCAAAACGTGGCCGAGAAACGGACCGGGCACGGCGTAGCGACCGAGAACTTCCGCGGCGCACGCCAGGTCGAGTACGTCGAGGCCGGCTCCGCCGTGCGCTTCAGGAGCGTGCAAACCGACGATTCCGAGCTCCGCGAGGCCTTTCCACAGCTCGCGGTCGAGGCCCGTGTCTCTTTCCGCGAGATCGCGGATCTGTTGCGGCGAGCACCGATCCGAGAGGAATTGGTTGAGCGTTTCCTGGAGAAGCTGTTGCTCTTCGCTGAGATCGAAATTCATTTCGACGTTCCGCGGTCCGCCGCGCGGTCGCGGGGCAAGCCCAGCCCACGCTCGGCGATGACGTTGCGTTGGATGTTGCTCGTGCCGCCGGCGATCGCGAGCCCGAGTGAGGTGAAGTAGTTCGCGACCCAACCGGGCGGGTCTTTCGGTCGGCCGAAGAGCCCGAGTTCGCCGGGGGCGACGAGCGCGTCGTCGCCCAGTAGGTCGATGGCGATGCGCGACACTTTGTGTCCGATCTCGGTGGAGTAGAGCTTGCCCATCATGGTCAAGAGCCCGGCGCCCTCGCCTTTGGCGCCTGCGGTCAACTGCCGAAGTCCCGACGCCTGGTGCGCCCAGACGTAGCCTTCGAGCTCGGCCAACCTTTGGCGAACGCCTTCGTCTTCGATGGCGGGGCGTCCGCCGAGTTGCGTTTCCTGCGCGAGTTTCACCAGACGCCGAAATGCTTCGAGGCTTCGCCGTGAAGTCCCGACCAGGTTGCGTTCGTGCTTGAGCGTCGTTCGCGAGACCTTCCACCCCTGGCCGCGTTCGCCGACGATCCAATCTTCGGGCGTCCGCACGTCGTGGAAGAAGACCTCGTTGAAATCCGAAATGCCCGTCATCATGCGGAGCGGTCTCACGTCGATGCCCGGTTGTTTCATATCGATCAAGAGGTACGAAATACCGGCGTGCTTCGGCGCCTCGGGCTCGGTGCGCACGAGGCAAAACATGTAGTCGGCCATGTGAGCGTCGCTGGTCCACACCTTTTGCCCATTGATCACCCACTCGCCGTCGCGAAGTTCTCCGCGCGTCTTCACGCTCGCCAAGTCGCTGCCCGATCCCGGCTCGCTGTATCCCTGACACCATGTGATCTCGCCGCTGAGGGTCGGCCGGATGAACTTTTCCTTCTGCCAGTCCGAGCCGTGCTCGAGAAGGGTGGGCACCAGCATCGCCGTACCCATCCGGGTGTCTTCCTGCGGCGCGCGCTGCGCCGCAAACTCGTCGCGAATGACCTGGGCGCGGAGCACGTCGGCCTCTTGTTCCGAACCGCCGTACTGCTTGGGAATTCCGCGATAGAGAAGCCCCGCCGCCACCGCGCGCTCGCGAAAGAGCGCAACGGCTTCGCCTTTCGGCAGATCGGCCTCGGCCCCGCGGAGCGGCCAATTGTCGCGCAGGAAAGCGCGAACTTCTTCGCGAAAGCTCTCGAGCTCGCTTCCGTAATCGAGGTCCATTCGCCTACCGTCCTTCCCAAACCGGCGGGCGTTTCTCCATGAACGCACGCGGCCCTTCACGAGCGTCGCGTGAGGTCACCACGGGTTTCGCATTGCGCGATTCCGTCAAGAACGCTTCGTCGAGATCCATTCCCTGCACTTCCAGCACGGTCTTCTTGATCGCGTCGAGCGCCAACGGCGCGTTCGCCGCGATGGTCGCCGCGAGTTCGATCGCCTGGGGCAGCAGCTGAGCGGGCTCGACGATGCGATTGATGAAGCCGCACTCGAGTGCCCATTCGGCGGAGAAACGCTCGCCGGTGAGGAGCATTTCCATCGCCTTGACGAAGGGGATCATGCGCGGGAGCCGAACCTGGGATCCGCCCGCCGGCACGATGCCGCGCTTCGGTTCGGGCAAACCCAGTGTCGCGGTCGGTACCGCGAGCCGGAGATCGCACGCTTGTACGAGCTCGGCCCCACCCGCCAGGGCAGTGCCGTTCACGGCGGCGATGACGGGTTTCGGGAAGATCCGATCCTTCAGCAGAACTTTGTCGAGGAGCCGGCGATCGCTGACGTAGCGCTCGTCCCACTCGTCCTCCGGTTCGCGCGCTTTCGTGATCAGCGGGATGAGGCTTCCGAGATCGGCCCCGGCGCTGAAGGCGTCGGTGCCGGCACCGGTGATAATGATGACGCGGGCATCCGCGTCTTCCGCGAGCTCGGCCCACGCGTCGGCCAAACGCACCATCATCTGGGGCGTCAGGGTGTTTTTGCGTTCGGGTCGGTTGAGGGTCAACACGACACACCCGTCATCCCTCCGGTCGATCAAAAGGTGAGCTTTGGGATCTTGTTCCGCGGTCAAGGCTTCTCCTTTAGCGAGGTGCAACGGTCCATCGGCCCGCTTCGACTTCGACGCTCCGTCCGACCCATTCTTCGGCCACCATAGAGGCCATGACGTCCGGATCGTCATTGCGCGCCACGGCGCGACGCGCGTCGCGAGTATCCACGACGACAACACCGGCGGTAGGGCCCTTGCGGTCGTGCATGACGGTGCACCCCGCGACGCGACCGGGGCCGCTGTAGTCGCTCGCGACCGGAATCTCGGCGAAACGGCGTCGCGTTTCGCCGGTGACATCCTGTGCGCGGAAACCTTCGGGGTTGGGATCACGGCCCCAGACGGCGAACCCCTGCTTCGTCAGCACTCCCGAAACGGTGCTCACCAGTCCGCGTGAACCGGGCCGCGTGCGGAGCCGCTTCGCGAGTTGTGCCGTCGCATGGATCACGAAATTGTTGAACGGACCGCCGGCGAAAGGCATGCCTCCGGTGAAGCTGCGCGCAGCACCGGGCGGGAGCTCGAGCGCTTCAGCGTAGAGATCCATCGCGACGGGGAAGCAGCTGTAGAGCTCGACCCAGTCGAGTTCTGCTGCCGTGCACTGAGCCGCCTCGAGCGCGGCACGCGCCGCGACCTCGGCGCCCGGACACCGATCGAGCTCGGCCCGCGCCGAAGTGTTCACCATGTGGTTCGCTTCGGCGCTGCTCATGGCAAACGCGAGATCGGATGCCGGCACGCCCGCCCGCTTCGCCGCCGCGTGGGACATCAAGAGGAGCGACGAGGCCTGATCGACGCTCCAGTTCGCGACGTGGAACTTGCCGTAGGGATCGGCGAGCGGCCGTCCTTCGAGAATCGCTTGCTGCGAGACGACTTCGTCATCCCACCCGTCGGGGTTGGCAACGGCGATCCGGGACAGCTCGTGATACTGCGCGGCCACGTTGTTCGCGCGCTCGTCGCGCGGAATGCCTCGCGCCACGCGGTAAGCGCTTTCGAGAACGGCGTAGTAGCCCACGGCATCGTTGCCGAGCCCGGCCTCGCGTTCGTAGGCGGGGACGATTTCCTTGTCGGGTTTCCAGACAACATCCGAAGGCTCGGCGCTCTCGCGGTCGCGGAGCTCAACGCCATCGATGCGGGCGCGCAGCAAGCGATAACCAGCTTCACCGCCCGCGACCAGGGCACACTCGATTTCGCCGTCGGCGATGCGCGAGCACGCATCGGCGATCACGGTCTGCTGCGAGACACCGACGAGCGCGCTCACCGTCTTCGCGCGTTCCGCACCGACGGCAGTAGCGATCAATCCACCGGGGTCGCGGTAGCGCCAACGACCGATGGGAACGTAGATGCGCTCGAGGTTCGAGAGAATGCGGGGGTTTCCGGCATCTTCCGCCGCGATCTTCGCCGCGCGGATCATGAGCTCGATCGGCTCATCCGCCTCGAGCGCATTTTCTGTTCGCTGGGTCACGAGGCCCACGCCTGCGATGACCGGCGTTCTTGCTTCGTTCATGCCGAGGAGCCCAGTACGCCGGCACCGACCACTTCGACTACTTTCACGGCTAACCGATCGGACACGCCGGGGCGTCGGCAACCGACTCGCGCGTGCTCGAGTCGACGTCGGTCTCGAACGTGGCGTGCACGCGGTTGACCATCGCCGCGAGTCCGACGGTCATGGCGAGCTCCAGCCGCTCCTCTTGAGAAAAAGCGGCTTCGAGCGCTGCATAGAGCTCGTCGTTCACTCGGTTGTGCCGAGTCAGCTCCTCGGAAAACCGCAACACCAAGCGGTCCTTCTCATCCAATGACTCGCAGGTTTCAGGGGCCGCCATGGCCGCCATCTCTCGATCCGTCAGTCCGACGCTCCGACCGAGCATCACGTGGGTCGGGATTCAGTAGTGACAACTGTTGACTTGCGAGGCGCGCAGGTAGGCGAGTTCGCGCAGGCGCGGCGCCAACGTGGGCTCGCCGTAGAGCGCCTCGGCGATTCCGAGAAACCCTTCCGCGGCCTTTTCGTTGTGCGCCCACAACTTGAATACGTTGAGGACGGAGAACCCGAGTGTCTCCATGCGCTGAAAGAGTGCTCGTTGCGCGTTCGAAGCAGCGCTCTCTTCGACCAGGGGAATCCGAGACATGCGTCTCCTTTCGTGGTTGCGTTGGGCCGGATCTTTCCACGCTCGGGCGGTTTCGGCTAGCGCCACACCGGATCTCGAACGAGATGGCAGCTGCGAAAGCGCTGATTCTCCAAATAAGAGAAAGCGAGTCTCTCACCGGCAAGGAAACGCCGGTTGAGCTCCTCCGGCGACACGTCGCCGCTCGGATAGCGGTGCAGCTCATCCACGCGGTTGAACGCCAAATTGACCAGGCGGGGGGCGGCGTAGCAGAGCATTCGGTCTGCCCAGGGCTCGCTGGCTTGCAGCTCGGGTTCGATTCTCGTGATGTGCTGAAACACCGGAACGGAATCGAGATGCCGCCGGAAGCGCTCTGTGAGGAAGACGTTCCCGTCCACCGAGAAGCGAACTTCCCAGTCGCCGCGAGGGCACTTCGAATAGTGCGCCCAAGCGCGTCGAACGTAGGTTGCGGAGGCGCGCGGTGGGACGCGCCAGGTTCTCCCACGGCGCATGAACGGGGGACGCGTGATCCAATCCATCGGTTGGCACCAGACCACTCCCCGGTGGAGACGCAACGACAAGGCCAGGAGATCCGGTTCGGTGCGAAGGCGCTGGAACTCGCGATCGTCTGTCGAAAAGTCGCGCAGCAACACGTCGTCATCGACGAAGAACGCGAAGAACTCGCGAGGGTTGGCGTCGATGAGTGCCGTGAGCTGTCGATTGAGCGGCGCGTCTGTTTCCTTCGCAAAGCGCACCTCTGGGTGGAAGCTCGCGACGCGTTCGTATCCGCGCTCGAACTGCACGTCCGTCGCCTTGTAGAGGACGTTGATTGCGTACGCCGCGCTGTCTCGACCGTAGCGGTACATCGAGGAAAGCAGCTGGTCGAGCTGTGCCGCGCGATCGCGCGAAAAGACGATCGCGCTGAGACTCATCTTCGCTTGCCGGCGGCGCTATATTTCACCGTCCCATGGCCGCTGACAAAACGCCCAAGGTCACCGTCGTCGTCACGCAGCGCGAGCGCTTTAGCGGATCGCTCGAATCGCTGGATTCCCTGCTGGCCAACACTTCCGAGCCGTTTGCGCTGGTGTACGTCGATGCCGGTGGGCCGAAGAAGATGTCGACCGCGCTTCGCCGCCGTGTCGAAGCGCGCGGTGGCATGTTCCTTCGGATCGACTCGTTCCTGTCGCCCAATGCGGCGCGCAACCTCGGACTCGCCCGGGTCGAGACACCGTACCTCGCCTTCGTCGACAACGACGTGCGGTTCCGCGAAGGCTGGCTCGAAGAGCTCGTCGCCTGCGCCGAAGACACGGGTGCCGTCCTCGTTTCTCCGATCACGTGTCAGGGTGAACCCCTTCACTCGGAGATCCATTGTCTGGCGGGCACGACCTGTATCGAGATCGACGAGAAAGGCCGACGCGTCCTCAGGGATTGGGCCGGCCGCCAAGGGGAGCCGCTCTCGTCGTTTACCGGTGGGGACGAGCCCTTCGAAATGGAGACGGTCGAATACCATACGCTCCTCGCGCGAACGGCGTTCTTCGAGGAGCATGGGCCCCTCGACGAGAAGCTTCCGGCATTGCACGAGCACGCCGATCTCTCGCTTTGCGTTCGCGAACAGGGCGGTCGGATCTTTCTCGCACCGCGTTCGGTCGTGACGTACGTCGGTCCGAAATCCTTCACTCTCCGCGACGCTCGCTTCTTCCTGCTGCGTTGGAGCGACGCCTGGCTTCTCCAGAGCATCGAGCGCATGGAGGAGAAATGGCAACTCGATCGCTCGCCCGAGTTCGGGGCGTTGCTCCGCGGCAACGGCTGGCAGCGGCGGCAGCTGGTACTGCGCGGATTGGCCAACCGGGTTCCCGCCGGGCGGTGCAAGGAAGCCGCGAAATCGCTTCTCTTTCGAATCGACCACTGGGTCGGGCGAGCGAAGGGCCTTACCACAGACTCGCACCGGTAGTGCGCGCGCCGCGTTTCTGCGCGAGCGATCGCACGCCGTCGCGAGCACGGCGCTCGATCGCCCGCGGCAGGACCGCCAGCAACCGCCCCGCCATCGCGATGCGCTCGGGCCACGGAACGCTGAAGTCGGGATGCTCGCTCGCCGCGTACAGACTTGTGAAATCCCGAAAGCAATCCCAGAAGCGCAGCTCGCGTCGGCTGAAGCCCTCACCCGCATAGTGAATAAAGTGCGCACAGCGCCGGACGCGAGCATCGCGGCCAAAAAGATTCATCCAGTTGAACTCGCCCGCGAGCGGCCGAATCTCGAAATCGTGACGGGCGATCAGCAGGTTGAAGTAGGTCTGGTCCCAGTGGTCGTCGATGAGGACCGCGCGCAGGAACTCCTCTTCGACGAGGTGATCGAGAAACGTCGCATCTCGGCCGAACAACATGACACCGGAGTTGTAGTAGACAGGCCGGCCTTCGTGGCGCGGCCAGTTCGGCAGTGGCCCGAGAGCCTCGCACAACGTCGCGACGTCGAGGGATCGATCGGCGTGGCGGCCCTCTTCGAGCAGGTAGCAAGCTGCGGCGTTCGGGTGCGTTTCGAAGATGTCCGGCGCCTCGGGCGCGATGAGAACGTCGCCGTCGACGTAGAGCACCCGCTCGTAGTCGCGAAGCAGGCTCCGTACGTGGATTTTCTCGAGGACGGCGGAGGCGGCCGGATGCCCTAGCGGCGGGAACCGTCGCGACACGGAGGCCTCGCGGCACGCGATGAAATCCGCGCCGATCCGCGCCGCGTAGTGGCGCATCGCGGGCAGCGTGTAGCGAAAGATCGGATCGGAGCCGATCGCGACCGTATAAATCGCGCAGCGGCTGGACGGTTCGGCTCGCACGGTCAAAGATTGTAGGGGCGAAGACCCGTCTTCGGGCTCAGGCTGAGCCTCCCCTCCGCTCGTGCACTCGCTGGCGGATCCGGGCGGCGAGCCGCCGCAGCAGGTCCGGCGACGCGGGGCCGCTCATCGCCCGCCGTTCGAGCTCGCGAGCGACGGCGTCGAGGAGCTTTTCCCGCCAGTCGGGCTGATTCTCCGGGTCCGCCGGACGCTGTTGGATCATGCGATCGGTTAGCACACTTTCGTTCTAATTTCGCTTTTTAACTGGATCCCTTACGGGCGTGAGCGATCCTTCCATCATGTTCGAACCGCTCTCCGGCCGCTGTTATTGCGACAAGATCCGCTTCGAAGTGACGTCGGAGCCGCTCGAGACGGTGGTCTGTCATTGCCCGGACTGCCGGCGTGCGATCGGGGCACAATCCGTCGCCTGGATCTTCGTGGCGACGGACCGCTTCCGCGTGGTCGACGGCGAGCTCGCGAGCGTCAGCATCCGCCCCGGAATCGAGCGATTGTTTTGCGGAGCGTGCGGAACATCCATCGCGTGGGTGAGTGACGAGTATCCGGGTCGCATCGACATCACGGTGGGAAGCCTCGACGATCCGGCGCGAGTGCCTCCCGAGAAAGCGGTCCATCGTCGCCACCGGATCCCCTGGGCGTCGCGAATCTAAGGGAATGAGCGGTTTCAAGGCGCCGCGACTCCCGCTGAATCTCGCCGGCAGAGCGTTTGGCGCACATAAGTACGAGACCTACCGCTGGTTGCTCGAGCATGCGCCCGTGTGTCGGGGGCGCATCGGCTGGCTCCGCTTCGTGCTGGTCGCGCGCTATGAAGACTGCCAGGCCGTACTCGCCGACCCGCGGCTCCTTCGCAACCGCGGGCGCGCGAGAGGACGCGGCGGCCCGTTGCCTTTTCCGCTTCCAAAGAACGTCGCCGCCTTGGCCAAGAGCATGATCGTCGAAGACGACCCGGAGCACCGCCGCCTGCGCAATCTCGTGAACAAGGCGTTTACGCGTCGCGCCGTAACCCGGCTGGAAGCTCGCGTCGAAGCCGACGCACACGCGCTCCTCGATCGCCTGCCGACCCAAGACCGTGTCGACCTCTTGAAGGATTACGCGCGACCGATTCCGACGAGTGTCATCGCCGAGATGGTCGGCGTCTCGAAAACAGAGGTCGACCGATTGAAAGACACGCTGCGGGTGCTCTCGGACGGGTTCTCGGGCTGGGGACTCGTTCGGACGCTCTTTGTTGACTTGCGAAGAACGGGTCGCTTTCTCCGAGAGCTCATCGAGAAGAAGCGCGGCGATCCCGGCGAAGACATTCTGTCCGACTTGATTCGCGCCGAGGAAGACGGCGATCGCTTGAGCGCCGATGAGCTCGTGAGTCTCGTCTTTCTGCTCATCATCGCGGGATTCGAAACGACGCAGCATCTCATCGCAAACGGCGTCGCCGTCCTCCTCGAACATCCGGAGTCGTGGGATGCGTTGCGTCGCGATCCTTCGCTCATGGGCTCCGCAGTCGAGGAAATCCTGCGCTTCCGCGGCCCGATCCACGGAACGAAACCACAGTACGCGACGCAAGACTTTACCTTGGAGGGGGAGCGCATTTCGCGGGGCACTGCCGTCATGCCGCTCCTTGGCGCGGCGAACCGCGACCCTGCGGTGTTCGATGATCCCGACGAATTCCGTGTGACGCGCACGCCGAACCGGCACTTGAGCTTCGGTTTCGGTCGACACTTCTGTCTCGGGGCACAGCTCGCGCGGATGGAGGCCGCGGTGGCGCTGCGCGTGCTTCTCGAGCGGAGCCCGGAGCTGCGACTGGCCGGCCTTCCGGGCTCCCTCGAACTCGCGAACACCGTCGGGTGGCACCGCTACACCGAGCTCCCAGTTGTTCTCGGCAAAGCGGGTCCGGACGTGCGCTAGGTTCCCGGTGTGACCAAGCTCTCGTGGCAACAGGCATTGGCGCTCCTCGTGGTGAGTTCAATCGCGAGCTTTGCCGCCGGTGCGCTCTTGACGAAGGCCGTTCCCGACATCGGGATGACCAGCGCCGCGACCACTCCCGCCGCCGACGCAGAAGCCTTCGACGTCATCATTTCCGGGAACGGTGCCACGGGCGCCTGGTAGCCCTATCCCGCGTTCGCGGGTGCCAACGCTTCGAGCAACGCCCAATCCGGAACGCACGCATAGCCGAGCTCGACTCCGTGCACCTTCGGCGTGAGGGGTTGTCCGCCCTCGGCCGATGCGACCGCGTTCACCGCCACCTGTGTCGCCCCGGCGTCGAAGTGTTGCGCGATGCGTCGGCGGATGTCGTCGACCGTGCCCCACGCCACGAGGGCGTCGACCAACGCGTCACTCCCACCGTTGTCGAGGTCGGCTTCGCTAAATCCGTAGCGGAACCAGTTTTGATAGTAGTTGGGAGCCTGCGCGTAGAAGTTCAAGGTGTGTCGACCGATCGCGCGAGCACGATCCGGGTCTTCGCACAAGACGGCGTGCTGCATCGTGCAAATCCACTTGTCGGGCCCCAAGATCTTGCGTGAACGCTCGGTGTGTTCGACCGGGCAGTTCGCGGGGATCGTGCCATTCGTTCGCGACCCGGCGAGCTCGGTCATCTTCGGCCCCAGTGCCGCGAGGACAAGTGGCGGATCCTCCCCCGGCAGCGCGGGCTTTGAAGCGTCCATGGCGTCCAAGTAGTTCCGCATGAAGGTGAGCGGTTTTTCGTAGGTGTGTCCGCGCGCTTCGCTCACGAGAACTCGGTGTGAGACCCCGAGGCCCATGATGAAACGGCCGCCCGAAAAATCGTGGAGCGAGCGCGCACCCTGTACGGACGCCATCGGATCGCGCGCGTAGACGTTCGCGATGCCGGAGCCGACCTCGAGGGTGTCGGTCGAGGCCAGCAAGTGTGCCCCGCAGGCGAAGCTCTCGTGGTGAAGCGCCTCGACGTACCAAAGCGTCTCATAGCCCAGGGATTCGACCCGGCGAGCGGTCGCGGAGAGCTCTGCGCCTGTAAACGCATCGGAGTAGAGAAACATTCCGAGACTTCCAGTCTTCACAAGACCTCCTCGATCGGTGCGTTCGTCGATCCATCCTATCATTGACGAATGCCGAAAGACGTCACGGTCTGCCTCTCGTTCGACTTCGATGCGATGTCGGTCTGGATCTCGAGTTTCAAGACCGACTCCCCAAACGCGCTTTCTCGGGGAGAGTTCGGGCGCGTCGGTGCACACCGCGTCCTCGACCTCTTGCGGGAGCGCGGAATCCCGTCGACCTGGTTTATCCCGGGCCACACGATCGAAGCGTTCCCCGAAGCTTGCCGCCAGGTCGTGGAAGACGGGCACGAAGTCGGCCACCACGGCTACTGCCACGAGAATCCGCGCTCCCTCTCCGATGAAGAAGAGCGGAACGTATTGCTGCGGGGCTCCGCTCTCATCGAGAAACTGAGCGGAGCGAAGCCCGTCGGCTACCGCGCCCCGGCCGGCAGCTTCAGCGGGCGAACCATCGGCCTGCTGACGGAGCTCGGGTTCCGCTACGACAGCAGCATGATGGGGGACGACTTCTCGCCCTACTACTGCCGGGTCGGCGATGAGGCGCCGGTTGACAGCCCCTTTGTATTCGGCCGGAGTGTGGATCTGGTCGAGCTACCGTTCTCGTGGAACCTCGACGACTTCCCCGCCTTCGAATACACCGCCACGAGGCGAGGCATCCAGCAGGGCCTCGCCGACCCGGACCGGGTCTACGCGATTTGGCGCGACGAATTCCGATATCTGTACGACAGGATCGGCTCCGGCGTATTCGTGCTGACGATGCACCCCCAAACCATCGGGCGTGGGCACCGGATGCTCATGCTCGAACGTCTGCTCGACGACATGGCCGGGCGCGAAGGCGTGCGCTTTGACACCATGGCCACCTATGCGGCGCGCTGGCGCGAGCGCCACCCGCCGGCGTCTTAGCCGTCCACCATGACGTGCTCTTCGGTGAGCAGGATGACGAGGTCTCCCGAACCGTCTGTGGCGCTCTTCCTGGCGCGCTGGCCCTCGGGCTTGTCGAAGATGGCTTCCATGTGTTCGCGCTTCTCAAACCACACTTCTGCAGCGCCATCGTAGGCCTGGTCGTCCGTGGTCGAGAGGTTGATGCAGTAGCGAACCAAGCCGGGCCACTGCTTCACCTTCTCCGCGTGCTCCGAAAGCCACCAGCTGCGGAATTCGTCGATGGGCATTCCTTCAGGGCGCTTCAAAATCCCGACGACTTTGAACATCGGCTCCTCCTACTTCGTCTGTGATTCTACGCAGAATCGAAACGCCGGGGGTGGAACGTGCTCGAAAAAGTGATCTTGCTCACGCCTTCCGGCGATCAAAGCCGCAACACTCGGCGTCGCATTTCCCTTGAGGCGTGTCTCTACGCCCGGATAGACTGCGTCTCCGGCTTTGGCCCACTGCAAAACGCGGCGAGAAAACCCCGAAGCTGTCATGCAAGGAGAGACTGAATGGGACTGTTTGACTTCGTGAAGGAGGCCGGAGAAGGCCTCATCGGAGCGCTGGGCAAGAGCCGAGACGAGGACTCGAAAGCGCTCGAATCGCGTGTCCGCGATCTGGGAATCTCCGTCGACGGACTCCGGGTCGACGTCGACGGTGAAAAAGCGGTGCTGCGTGGCAAGGCGGCGAACCAGGCGGATCGCGAGAAAGCCATTCTCGCCGCGGGCAATACGCCCGGCATCGCCCAGGTCGAAGACGAGATCGAGGTCAGCGCGCCGGAGCCGGAATCCCAGTACTACCGCGTAAAGAGTGGGGATTCGCTTTCGAAGATCGCCAAGCAGTTCTATGGCGATCCGATGAAGTACCCCGTTCTCTTCGAAGCGAATCAGCCCATGCTGAAGGACCCGGACAAGATCTATCCGGGGCAGGTGTTGCGAATCCCTCCCCAATCATAAGGGGGGTAACTGCGATCGTACCCGCGCAGTCATGCGACGGGAATTGGAGGAACGATGAAAAGAATCATCGCGATCACGCTTGGAATCGGAATGACGGTTGCCCTGGCTGCGCTTTCGGGCTGCAGCCGCGATGACGCGCAGCGCGGCGCGGATGCCGTAAGCGAAGCGGCGAGCGAGGCTGCCGATGTTGCTTCCGACGCGGCAGACGCAGCCGGCGACGCCGCCTCGGACGCCATGAACGCGGCGACGGACGCCGCATCGAATGCGGCGGAGGCCGTGGAGCAAAAGGCGGAAGAAGGCGCTGAAGGCGCGAAGGGCATGCTCGGCGCGGCAGCTAGCGCGCTCGGCGCGGACAGCCCCGCCGATGTGTGCCGCAAGCTCGCCGGTGAGGGCGCTTGGGAAAAAGCCCTCGAAGTCTGTCGGAAGGCCCACGAGCTTTTCCCGGATGACATGGCCATCGAACACGCGCTTCAGCAAGCCGAGGCCGCCGCCGCGGAATAACGCGGGGACTTCGTTCGAAGAAGAGGCGGGAAGCGTGAGCTTCCCGCCTTTTTTTGTTGGGACTCTCCCCCATCGTACGGCAAACGCCCGATCTCGAACCGTGCCGATTCTTCCGAAGACGTGGACTCCGACAAAAGCTGCCCGAACGTGGCACTGGAGGCCCTGTGAAAGGATCGGATCTCTTCGTCCGCTGCTTGGAGAACGAAGGCGTCGACACCATCTACGGAATTCCCGGCGAAGAGAATATCGACGTCATGGAATCCCTCCATGACAGCACGATCGAATTCGTCACCACGCGCCACGAGCAAGGCGCGGCGTTCATGGCCGACGTTCACGGCCGACTGACGGGCACAGCCGGAGTCTGCCTGGCGACCCTCGGTCCCGGTGCGTGCAACCTCGTCACCGGAGCCGCCGACGCGAACATGGACCGTGCGCCGATGGTGGCGATCGCCGGGCAAGCGGACACCGGCCGCATGCACAAAGAGAGTCATCAACACGTCGACCTCGCCCAGCTCTTCGCTCCGGTCGCGAAGTACGTCACCCAAATTCGCGAAGGCGGGGTCATCCCGGAAGTGATGCGCAAGGCCTTCAAGGTCGCCGAAGGCGAAAAACCGGGACTCTCGTTCGTAGAACTTCCGGAGAATGTCGCCGACGCCCCGGCCGTCGGCGAGCCGCTCAGGCCGCAACAAGCGACCCAGGCGTACCCACATCCGGGCAAGGTCCGACAAGCGGCGGACGTCATCTCGTCGGCGCGCTCTCCGATGATTCTCGCCGGGAACGGCGTCATCCGAGGAAACGCGTGTCAGGCGCTTCAGGCCTTCGCTGAAAAACTCAACATTCCCGTCGCAACGACGTTCATGGCGAAAGGCGCGATTCCCTTCTCGCATCCGCTCTCTCTCGGGAGCGTGGGTCTACAAGCGAGGGACTACGTCGATTGCGGCTTCGAGCAAGCCGACGTCATCGTGTGTGTCGGCTACGACATGGTGGAGTATCACCCGCGGCTCTGGCATCCCAACGGAACGAGCCGCTTGATTCACCTCGACGCGTCCCCAGCCGAAGTGGATGCCCACTACATCCTTGAAACCGGCGTGGTCGGTTCCATCGCGGCCGTACTCGAAGCGGTCGCCGAAATCGCGAAACCTTGCGATGCGAGCCCGGTGCGGGCCTTGCGGGAAATCGTCGTCGAAGAACTGTCGCGATTTTCGGACGATCTCTCGTTCCCGATGAAGCCGCAAAAAATCGTGTCCGACCTCCGGAAGGTCCTCGATCCGAGAGATATCGTGCTCAGCGACGTCGGTGCGCACAAGATGTGGATGGCCCGGATGTACGAAGCCGAGGCGCCCAACACGTGCATCATCTCCAATGGTTTCGCATCGATGGGCATCGCCGTACCGGGCGGCGTCGCGGCGAAGCGGATTCATCCCGACCGCAAGGTCGTCGCGGTCTGCGGTGACGCCGGCTTCCTGATGAACTCTCAGGAAATCGAAACCGCACTGCGCGTCGGGACACCGTTTGTCGTGCTGATTTGGAACGACTCGAAGTACGGACTGATCGAGTGGCACCAACATCGAAAGTTCGGCCGAAGCAGCCATATCGATTTTTCGAACCCGGACTTTGTGAAGTACGCCGAGAGCTTTGGAGCGAAGGGGTACCGCGTAGAAAGCGCGGGCGACCTCGTCCCGACGCTCCGACAGGCGCTGGCCGACAACACCGTATCGGTGATCGACTGTCCGGTGGACTACTCGGAGAACATGAAGCTCACCGAGAAGCTGGGCCAGCTCGAGCTGCGGATCTGATCGTGCGGAGACAGCGTCTGCGAGTTCCCGGAGCGAAACCCTCGGAACCGATGCCGGTGACAAACCCGTTCGATCTGTCCGTGATCGGAGAGGTCGAAACCGCGGATGACGCCGGCGTCGAGCTGGCGCTCGCGAACGCGCGACGCGCTTTCGACGACCGCGATGGCTGGCTCAAACCCGCGACGCGCGTCGACATCCTGGATCGCGTCGGGAGGCGGATGGCAGCAGAGCGCGAGGAGCTCGCGGAGGAGGCGACACGAGAAGGCGGCAAGCCTCTCAAGGACTCCCTTGTCGAAGTCGATCGCGCGATCGACGGCGTCAGGAACTGCGCCGAGCTCATACGCGGGAACGGAGGTCGAGAAGTTCCGATGGGCGTAAACGAGGCGTCGCTCGGTCGCGTGGCGTTTACCCGGAAGGAGCCGATCGGCCCGGTGCTGGCGTTTAGCGCCTTCAACCACCCGCTCAACTTGATCGTCCATCAGATCGGACCCGCGATCGCCGCCGGCTGCCCGGTGATCGTCAAGCCCGCCGACGCGACGCCTTTTTCGTGTTTTCGAATCGTCGAGATGTTCCTCGATGCGGGGCTTCCCGAAGCGTGGTGTCAGGCGCTCGTGACCCGAGACCTCGACCTCGCCGGCCGAATGGTCGCCGACCCACGCGTCGCGTTCTTCACCTTCATCGGAAGCGGGCGCGTCGGTTGGGCGCTCCGCAGCAAGCTCGCCCCGGGAACGCGGTGCGCCCTCGAGCACGGAGGTGCCGCACCGGTGGTCATTGCTGCCGATGCCGATCTCGACGAAGCCGCGACCCTGCTGGCGAGAGGCGGCATGTATCACGCCGGGCAAGTGTGCGTCTCGGTGCAGCGCGTCTTCGCCGACCGGAGGATCGTCGATCCGCTGACGGATCGGCTCGCTGCGGCGTGCGGGAAACTCGAGCTGGGTGACCCCTTGCTCCCCGACACGGATGTCGGACCCCTCATCCGGCCTCAGGAAGTGCACCGTGTCCATGACTGGATCGAAGAAGCGCGCGCCGCAGGGGGCCGCGTCGTCACGGGCGGACAGCCGCTCGAACCGTCGTTCTACCACCCCACGATCCTTCGCGACGCCCCCCGCGAAGCCCGCGTCAATTCGCAAGAGATCTTCGGGCCGGTGGTCAGCATCAACCCGTGTGACGATGTCGACGAGGCCATTCGCGAATCGAATCGCCTCCCCTTTGCATTCCAGGCGGCCGTCTTCACGCAATCGCTCGACACGGCACTCGACGTCGGTCAGAGGCTCTGCGCCGCAACCGTGATGGTGAACGATCACACCGCCTTCCGGGTCGACTGGATGCCCTTCGCCGGACTGAGAGAATCGGGCTACGGCGTCGGCGGGATCCCCCACACCTTCGAAGACATGCAAACCGAAAAGCTCTGGGTCATCCGCTCGAAGGCCCTGTAGAGCCTCCGCGACCCGCTAAGGTGTGCCGGAACCGGCGTCCGACTTCGATTCGGACAGCTACAGCGACTGGGACCGCGTTTGCACCACCGCATCCGCAAGATGGAAGCGCTCGCCTACGACCTTTTGGCCCGCTTTCGCGAGCGGCTGGGTCGCGGCTCCGCCGGCTTTCGGGCGCTGACCGAACTCCCGGCGACCCGACCCATCGACGTCCTGGTGCTCTGCCAAGGCAACGTCTGCCGCAGCCCTTACGCGGAAGCCAAGCTGCGCGAGGCGCTCGGCGACCCCGAAGAACGGCGCGTCCGCGTACGCTCGGCCGGCCTGTTGACCACGCCGGGCAAGCCCGCGCACCCGACGGGTTCTGAAGTCGCACGCAGGCGGCGCGTGGACCTGACGCAACATCGCACGCGAGACGCCGACCCCGAACGGCTCTTCGCAGCGCACGTACTGCTCATCATGGACCCTTCGCATCGCCGACGAGTTGCGGCAATCGATCCCTCGCTCCTGCGGAAGACGATGTTCTTTTGCGCGCCGGCTGTCGCAGAAGGCGTACCCCTCGTCGTTCCCGACCCTTACGGTCTGCCGACCGAAGTCTTTGAGGCGTGCTTCGATCAGCTCGATCGCGCTGCGGCGGTCCTCGCGCGCGAACTCCTCGATCGACTCGACGTCCCGTGAACGAGGTGCGGGGCCGACTCGAGGAGCTCTTGCCGGCGGAAATCGCGGTGCGCGTCTGCGCAGCCGATGTCGCTGCGCCCGTAGGGTTTCCCGAGGAGGAACAGACGATCTCGAGGGCGGCCGAGCGCCGTGTGCGCGAGTTTCGTCTCGGCCGTGCGCTGGCCCGCGAATGCCTCGCCGCACTCGGAGAACCGCCGGCGGCGATCCCGATAGGCGAGAACCGTGCGCCCCGGTTTCCCGAGGGCTACGTCGGCAGCGTCTCCCACTGCGCGGACGCGGTGTGTGCCGTGGCAGCCCGGACGCGTTCGATTCGCAGCGTCGGAATCGATATCGAGCGCTTTGCGCGCCTCGGCGAGCGGCTCGAGGAGCGGATCTTGACCCCTGGCGAGGCGCAAGAGCTACGCGCCGTTGCACCGGAAGAACGCGCGGTCCGCGCGGGCCTGGCCTTCAGTGCGAAAGAAGTGATCCACAAGAACGTCTCGCCGCTGTTTGGACGCAATTTGCGCTTTCTCGACGTGTCGATCGCGTTCGAGTTCGACGCCGGTCGGTGGTCGGTCTCGTCGGCGTCCGATCGCTCGCGCGACCTTCCCTGGTCGGATTTTCGCGGCGTGCACAGCCGGAGCGGCGACCTCGTCGTGACCGCTGGCTACTTCCCGGCGTAGCCGGCGTTTCAAACTGGAAGCGTCTCCCCTTTCGTTCTGAAACACCTCTTTCAGAGCGAAACGTGCCCCCGCAGGGTCCCTAGCGGCAGCTGGTTGCAAAGACCCTCGATTTTTCTCTTGAGATTGAACGGCAATGTTTCGATGGGGCCTGATGGCACCAGCGTTGCACAAACCCCGCGTTCAAGGTGATAGCCAGGTAGCGCTACGCCTCGCCGCCTCGCTCGATTGAACGGGCGTGGGCGTAAAAACAACACCTGAGTACCAGGGAAGGGAAAGAACTGATGGGACTTCGAGTGAATACGAACGTCGCTTCGCTCAATGCGCAGCGCAATCTCTCCAATGCGACGGAGAGTCTGAGTCGATCCTTTGATCGGCTGTCGTCCGGCTTGCGCATCACGCGCGCATCTGACGACGCCGCGGGGTTGGCCATTTCCGAGCGCTTTCGGGCCGACGTCCGGAGCCTCCAGCAAGCGCAGCGCAACGCGAACGACGGCATCTCGATGCTTCAGGTTGCCGAAGGCTCGCTCAACGAATCGAGCAATATCTTGGTTCGGATGCGAGAGCTCGCTGTCCAGGCCGCCAACGGCACGTTGGGATCGGCGGAGCGCGCCACGCTCGATCAGGAGTTCCAGGACCTGATCTCCGAGATCGACCGCATCGCGGCGGTGACCGAGTTCAACGGCATCCAACTGCTCGACGGAAGCGCGACCTCGGTCACATTCCAGGTGGGCGCGGGCAACAGCGCGAACGACCGCATTTCGGTTTCGGGCGTGGATGCGACGGCGACGGGTCTCTCGATCGGCGCTGCGGACATCACGACCGACACGAACGCCCAGTCGGCCATCGGGACGATCGACACGGCGATCGATTCTCTCACGGGTTTGCGCGCGGACTTCGGTACCGCTCAGAACCGGCTCGAATCGACGGTCCGCTCGATTGCCGTCGCTGTCGAGAACACCGCCGCAGCGGAATCGCGTATTCGAGACGTCGATGTGGCGAGCGAAACCGCTCAACTGACCCGGAACCAAGTCCTACAGCAAGCCGCCGTGTCGGTGCTGGCCCAGGCGAACTTGTCGAGTTCCCTGGCGCTTCAACTGCTGTAGAGCCTCAGGAAACGCTCGCGATGCGCTCATTCGGAGGGGATGACCGTCGCCGGCGAAGGACGCCGAAAAGCCGCAGCACCACCTGAGCGACGACGCCTCGCACGAAGTGTTCGTCCCGTTCGTGCTGCCACAGCTCGCGGAGGAACC
Organism: Myxococcota bacterium; assembly: GCA_965223705.1. Taxonomy (GTDB): domain Bacteria; phylum Myxococcota_A; class UBA9160; order UBA9160; family UBA6930; genus UBA6930. The sequence continues at coordinate 4,180,628 of OZ245015.1, forward strand.
GCGAGTAGTTCGACGCGGAAACACCCAGACGGGCGACCGAAACAGAGAGCGCGGAGCGCGTCTTTCCCTCGTGCCACCAGCACCCCGGGACAAAGATCGTGTCTCCTGGCTCGAGCTCCACGGAGATCGCTCGAAACTGTCCGAGTGCCGGGTAGTTGCGAAAGTCGAGACGATCGAGCTCGGGTAGCGAGGAGCGGAACCCGCCGCGCACGCTCCGCATCGGTCCGAGCGCCAGCGCTGCTTCCGGGGGGAGAAGCGCGACGCGCTGCGTCCCGACGAGCTGGGTTTCCAGACGGTAAGCGCCCAAGGGCTCGCGACGGAGCGGCGAGACGCTGCCGGCTCCGCCGAGTTCGAGTTCCGGCTCGGGGTCGATGCGACCCACCCAGCCGTTCGGAACGAGGGGGTGAGGGAACCAGGAGCGATCGATCCCGCGCAGATCGTCGATATCCTCGAAGAGCTCTCGCGACATTCTGCGCACCGCGACGCCCCACAGGTGGGGCGACATCTCGTCGTCCAGCGCCTCGAACAAGTCCGAGAGCAGGACTTCGCCGTCTCCGCAGGGGATCGGCATTTCGCCATAGCGCGCGCGTAGGTAGCCCCCGGACCAACGGTCGCGGGCTTTCCAGTGGTCCGCAGCTCCGCCGAATACGATCGGACGTTCCTTCTCGAAGAACTGGCGGCGGAGGGTGAGTGCGTGGATGCGCTCCCGTCGCTCGATCCGCCCTGTCGATGTTCGGTCGACCGCCATCCCGGTGGGTGCCACCCTCGGCGCAAAGGTGGCGGCGGCGGCTTTGATTTTCTCCTCGCCTGCCGGCTAGAGGAACTTGCTCGCGAGATTCAGGACATCGTCGATGACAGAGCCATCTCGATCCGAATCGAGAAACGCCTCGAGCAGCCCGCCGCCCCCTTGGCTGCGGGGCTCGTTCGGCGAAAGACCGCTCAAAGAGCCACCGCCGGTGGCCTGCTTGCTCAAAGCGCCCATTGCTGCCGCCGCCAACAGCGGCAGCATCTTTTTCAGCAGGGAGCTGTCGAGCCCGGTGCGCCTAGCGGCGTGTCCCGCCATGTTCCGACTGACGTCTTTGCTGCCCAGGACGTGCCCGAGAATCGCGTTGCCGTCGTCTCGCGTCGACGGCTGGCCCAGGACCCGCGGATCGTCGACGTAACGGCTGTGCCCGCCGCCCTTGAGGGCGTCGAGGAGACTCTCGAGGCCGCCGGGCTGTCTCGCGTTGCGCTGCAGGCCACGGGCCAAGCCGGGCAGGAGTGCTTCCATTCCGGAGCGCGTGTCGCTCTGGCCCAGGCCCAGCGAGCCGGCGACGCTCTTCACGAGTTCGGGGTTGTCGAGAAGCATCTCTGCCAAGTTCATCGGGAAGCCTCCGCTTGAACGACCATCCTACATGAAACCGCGGGCCGTTCCGTCTTCGACTTGCAGGTTTACGACGGCGAGGTCGCCTTCAAGGCGCACCGGGCCCCTGGCCAGGGGGATTGCCGTCTCGAACATCGGACCGTCCCACACGTAGGTGTGAAACTCACCGCGTTCGCCACAGGAGTCGACCGATGCCGGCAAGGCAGCGAGAAACGCCCGGTCGAAGGCCGCCCCTGCGAAATCGGCCGTGAGGCGCGTCGTGTCGACGGCGGTCACGACGGCGCGAAGCCCCTCATCCAGCATTTCGTCCGCCAGGGCTCTCGTCGGGCTTTGCCACAGCGGAAACAGGAGCTCGACCCCGAGCGGCGCAAAGAGTGACCTTCGATAGTCGCGAATGTCCTCGAGAAAAAGATCGCCGAACGCCATCGACCCGACGCCGGCCGCGCGCGCGACCGCCGCAACGCGCGCCACGGCGGCTTCGTACCGGTCGTTCGGGCACGGCGTCGGCAACGACTCGACGTGGAGGGGCAGGCCGACAGCCCGAGCCTGCGCTTCGACCAATTCCCACGGCGTGCCGTGGATGGGAACGCGCCCGTCTCGCTCCGCGCGCGTTGTCACGAGGCCGGTCACGCGGTAGCGGGGATCGCGAGCCAACCGAGCGAGCGCCCACGCGCTGTCTTTGCCACTGCTCCACCAGAGCCATACCGGTTCTGCCATGGCTCAGTAGCGGAAGCGAAAGCCCGCGTACGCACCGAAGCCCGGGGATTCGTAGCCCGCGATTTCGTGATAGTCGTCGTCGAGCAGGTTCTCGATGCGTCCGAACATCTCAATGCGATCGCTCAACTGGTACGAGCCAGTGAGCTGCACCAGCGTGTAGGCACCGAGTCTGACTTCTTCGTTGGTCGAGAAATCCGTGTCCAGCTGACTTCCGTTGTAGAGGACGGCGAGGTTGATGTTCGCCCTGTCTCGCAGAAAACGCAGATTCGCTGCTACGGAGCCGGTGTGTTTGGGTCGCCGAATCTCGTGTTGCGTCTCCACGACGCTCAACTTGTCCGAAGACAACGTCGTCTGATCCGAATCGACGTAGCTGTAGGTGGCTGTCAGATCGAACCCGGTCCACGGCACGATACGAAGGGTGGCTTCGAATCCATCTCGTTCGCTCTCCCCGATCACGTTGTCTGCCGTGAAAGCCGGATCTCCGCCCGTCGAAACAAAACCGTCGATCTCGTCCTCGAGGTCATTCTCGAAATACGTAAGACCGAAAGTCGCTGCCCCGTTGAGGAGCTCTTGTTCGAATCCGATGTCCCATCCTTCACTCGTCTCGGGTTTTAAGTTCGGATTACCCCGAAAGAAGAAGCCGGGACCGAAGAAATTCGGCAGCTCACCAAACAAATCGAACATACCGGGGTTCTTGACGCCTTCGCCCCAGCTCGCATGCAAGCGAGTGCTCTCCCAAGGGAGGACATAGCTCAGTGTCGCTCGGTATGTCGTCGCGTTGTCGAAATCATCGTTGTTGTCCCTTCGCACGCTTCCGGAGAGGAAAAGGGTTTCGTCGAAGTTGACCCGATACTCCCCGATCCAACTGTTCTCGCGGAGCGTCTGAGTTTGTTCGGTCCCTAGAGAACCGACGAATTGCAAACGTCCGTGCTCATAGGCGCCCGTCACAACGTGGGACAGGCCTCCGGCTTCGAACACGCCGGTCGTTTGATAGCGATAGCGGCGCTTATCTCCCCGGGTCTCCGAGAGCAGGAACCCATCGTCACGCTCGTCGCGTTTCGTATCGAGTTTCGAGATGTCTACGCGATGGGTCCACCGACCCTCCAAGAGACTTACTTCCGCCCACGCGCGTCCGGTTCCGTGTTCGCTGACCGAGTTCTCGCGCGTATTGACGATCAAACCGAAGGTAGACGGCCCGACAAAATCCTGTGTATCTCGTTCGTGATCCTCGCGGCTGTAGCGGACGGAACCACCGACTCGGAAGAACGGTGCCAACCGCGCGGAGCCCCGAAGGTTGTAGGTATGGTTGCGATAGCCGTCCCGCTCGCCGCCAGTGGGCGAATGGCTGATACCGTGGGTATCGAGAAAATTGATGGAGCCCGTCAACCGCCAGTCGACCCCACCTCCACCGACAATGGCGTGAGCGCGGCGCGTACCGAAAGTGCCAGCTTCAACGAGCGCTCCTGCGTGAACGCCTTCGGGAAGCTCTCGAGTTACGATATTGATGACTCCACCGACCGCCTCGCTGCCGTAGAGCGCGCTTTGTGAGCCGCGCAAGACTTCGATTCGCTCGATGTCATCGGCGAGTAAATTGCCGAAATCAAACTCGTCATTCAGCGCGGGATCTGTCACTTCGACACCGTCGATCATGACGAGGGTGTGGTTGCCTTCCGCGCCTCGAATGCGGACCTGGGTGAGCGAGCCAAAACTACCGGTTCGGCTCACCGCGACACCGGGGACCTCGCGCAAGAGATCAGAAGCGAAAGGCACGCCTCGGCGCTCGATTTCCTCACGGTCGATCACCGTGACCGAACTTCCGAGCTCGATCACGGCGCGCGGCGTGAGGGAGCCGATACCGACGCGCTCGTCGGACGCGAGCGAAGCATGAGAAACGACAGAAGACAGGACGACGCAAAGAGGGAGCCAGTGCGCTCGGCGCACGGCATGCACTAGGGACAAGCGATCCACCTCGGCGCCGATTCCGAGCGCCATTCAACGTGCCTGCGAGGCCCGGTCTTCTGGCTCCCGGTTCAGCCTCCCGCGATGCCTTCCCGGGTGTGGCGCAACTTGTCGCCTACCCAGTGGCTGTGTCTCGCGGTCGTCCCCGGTTACAGCGGCGGTCCCGCGCCGGTTTTTCACCGGCTTCCCGCGGCGCGCCCGAGCGCGCCGGCTCCGGGCCTTTCCCGGAGCGCTTCCTCGCTCGGCGTAGAGTGAGGGCCACAGGACTTCTTTGTCAAGCTGGGGCACGCTTGGGGGCCGCTCATGCCGGCACCCCGAAACTTCTCGTGGCGAACCGCCGTCGATCACCAAGCACTCCGCGTTGCGGCGCTGTGCGCGGGAGCCGTGCTTCTCGGTGTGTCGCTCCTGGCGCCCGGGGAGGCCGCGCTTCGAGGGCTCCGCGTAGTGCCCGAAGCGACCGGCGTCCTGGGTGCCGCGTTTCCCATCACGCTGCGAAACGATTCGCAGACGACCGTCCTCTCCGAGCCACCCTCCCGCATGGTCTCCATCGCGGTGACGTCCGACGAAATCCTCGCCGACCTGGGCGCGGCCTCGCGGACCGTGGGCGTGAGTCGCTTCGTAGACGATCCCCGGGCGTCTTCCGCAATCGGCCGTTTTCCCCCTTCGGTCGCTCGACTCTACGGCGATGCCGAATCCGTCCTCGCACTGGAGCCCGATCTCGCCATCGTTTCGGGCTACACCCACGCGGAACACGTGGCGCTACTCGAAGAAGCGGGGATCGCGGTCTTCCGCCTCGGCCGCCCCCAAACCTTCGCCGCGATCGACGAAACACTGCGAAGGCTGGGCACTGCGGTGGGGTTGCGCGGAGAGGCGGACCGACTGCGCGAGGCGGTTCACAAGCGGTTGACGGCGGCGGAAGAAGCGGTGACGGGGCGCCCTCGCCCACGCGTTCTGTTTCTCAGCTGGGCGGGTTACACGTCGGGCACGGAAACGCTGATCGACGAAATCATCACACGCGGCGGCGGCACCAATGCGGCGCGTGATGTCGGTCTCCGCGGCACAGTGCCCCTGTCGCTCGAAATCGCGCTGGCCTTGAGGCCCGACTTCGTGCTCACGTCCTCGGATGTCGCCGGCGAAGACGTCGCTGCAAACGCGCTCCGCACCGATCCGCGCTGGAGCCAAATCGATGCGGTTCGCGAGGGTCGCATTCTCGCTCTGCCCGGAGCCCTTGCGTTATCGACGTCCCACCACGCTGCGGGCGCCGTGACAAAGGTCGCGGCCTGGCTCCACGGCGAGTCGGCGCCGTGAACCGCGCTGCGGGCGTCGGCCTCGCGTGCGTGACCGCACTCGCGGGCCTTCTGTTCGCGAGCTTCTGGGTCGGGTCCGCGCCGCTCGACGGGGAAACAATCCGCAGCGCGCTGGCGGCGCGTTTCGGTGCGGAATCCCCGCCCGTGCCGGCCTGGATCGACACCATCCTGTTTCAGATTCGATTGCCGCGGGCGGTGTGCGCGGCCCTTGTCGGCGGCAGCCTCGCGGTCACCGGGTGCGCGCTCCAAGGGTTGTTCCGCAATCCCTTGGCAGACCCCGGCGTCCTCGGCGTCTCCTCGGGAGCCGCGCTCGCCGCGGTGACGTGTCTTTATCTCGGGCTCGCGACGCTATCGCCGTGGGCGCTTCCCTTGGCCGCTTTTTCCGGTGCCTTGGCAACAGGCGTGCTCGTGTACCGCGTCGCTTCGGTGCGCGGCCAAACCCCGCTCGCCACGTTGCTACTCGCGGGGATCGCGGCGAGCACCATCGCACAGGCGGGTCTCGCCCTCGTGCTCTTTCTCGCGCTCGAAGAATTCGACGTCGGACGGCAGATCGTTCAGTGGAGTCTCGGCGGCGTCGAGGGGCGCGGCTGGAGTCACGTTGCGCTCATCGCGCCTTCGACCCTCATCGGAGCGGGATTGCTCCTCTATCACGCGCGCGATCTCGACGCGATGTCGCTGGGAGAAACGCAAGCGGCATCGGTGGGTGTCGACGTGCGCGCCTTGCGCCACCGGGTGATCACCGCGTCGGCGGTGTTGGTGGGCGCCGCGGTCTCCGTCGCCGGCGTCATCGGATTCGTCGGTTTGGTCATTCCCCACGCCCTGCGCCTCCTCATCGGACCTCGACATCGCGCGCTCCTGTTCGCGTCGCTCGTCGGCGGCGCTGCGTTTCTCGTGTTGGCCGACCTGTTCGCGCGCAGCGTGTGGGCGCCGAAAGAAATGCGCCTGGGGATCGTCACCGCGGCGATCGGCGGACCGTTCTTCCTGGCGCTGCTTCTCGCCAAGAAACGCGAGGGATTGTTGTGACGACACCGCTTCTGTCCGTCGAAGATGCGGAGGTTCAGTACGGTGATGTCCGGGTGCTGACCGGTGCTTCTTTCACCGTAGAGGCGGGTGAATTCGTCGGTCTTCTGGGGAGAAACGGCGCGGGCAAGACCACGCTGCTCCACGCGACACTGGGGTTACTTCCGATGCGCGCCGGAGAAGTGCGCGTGGGGGGCGTACCGATTCGCGAACTCCGTCGCAAAGACATCGCACGGCGCGTTGCCCTCCTCCCACAAGACGGTGTGTTTGGCAGCCACTTCCGTGTGCGGGACGTCGTCGCCATGGGCCGCTATGCGCACCGTACACCGCTCGCGCCGGAAAGCGACGCCGATCGAGCGAGCATCGATTCCGCTCTTCGAGCGACGGAGCTTCAGCGCCTCGCGACGCGTCGCGTGACCGAACTTTCGGGGGGTGAACGACAACGACTGCTGTTTGCCCGCGCCCTCGCCCAGGAAGCGCCGATGCTCTTGCTCGACGAACCCACCTCGAATCTCGATCTGGTCCACCAACTCGAGACCCTCGAGCGCGTTCGGGCACACACCCGTGAGGCACCGGGCCGGGCCGCGCTCGCGGCGCTCCATGATCTCAGCTTGGCGGCGCGGTATTGCGATCGCCTCCTCCTGCTCGACGCAGGGACGATTGCGCTGGACGGTCCCCCGGAAGACGTGCTCCACTCATCGGTGCTCGAGCGCTATTTCGGCGTTGAGGGCACGGTCGAACGCGACCCCGAGCTCGGGCTTCGGGTCGTCGCGCGACGGCGCGCAGGAACGAGAGCGGTATGAGCCAGGATCTAGACGAGATCGCGTTGGGGCACGTCGTCAAGCTGCGCGGGCATCTACCCGCTTCGGCGGCGAGCGCGTGGGCCGACGAACAAGCCCGTCCGGCGGAAGCCCTGGTCGCCATCGAACGGGCGGCGAAGCGCTTCGCCGACGCCCCTCGCGCGCTCTTTCGCTGCCGCGGTGAGGCGTGCCGCGAAGCCGCGGGGTCCGTCGACGTGCGGGCGGACCTTCCGGTCATCGACACGGGCTGCCAAGGCAATTGCGAGCACGCGCCGATGGCGACGTTGATGTTCGACGGCGCTTCGCGAAGTTTTGGCGGGCTCGGGACGCCCGATGCCTGGGCCGCCGTCGAGGTGTTCGCCGGGCGCTGTGCCAAAGAAGGAACGGCGCTGGTCGAAGACGGGGCCGTTCGCAGTTTCCTCTTCGACCCGATGCACGCCGAGCATGGCCCCGACCTGTCGGCGTTCGCGTTCCTCCAGGGTCACTTCCGCGGGACCGGCCACTACGCGGTGGGAAAACATTCGTTTCACAAGGAAGTGATCGGTCGCTGGGAGGCTTCGGGAGCCGCGCTCTGCCTGCGGATGGAAGTCGCCTACCCGCTCCCGCGCGGCGGGGTCGACGCCCACGAAGCGTGCGTGTGGGTCACACCCGAACGCGACGGGGACTTCTGGCTCGGTTACGCCATCACCGACGGAGGGGCTACGCGGCAATACCGGTATGCCGTCGACCCACAGACGGGAGCGCTCTACTTTGAGGATCGTCCACCGGGACATGGCCACAGCGCGAAAGACCGCGCGCAAGTTGCTGATCCCCAATGAGCGGGGCTACGAAGAACGGCTCGAAGTCGAGCAGGACGGCGCGTTCCGTCTGTACTCAAGCATTCAGCTCGAGCGCGTCGCATAGGAGAAGAGAACGCTGTGTCGGATGTGTTGTACGAGCAGAATGACGGCGTCGCCACGTTGACACTCAATCGCCCGGATCGCCTCAACGCCATGGGAGGCGAGATGCTTCCGGAGGCCTTGTTGGCGATCGAAGGAGCCGCCGCAGACGACGACGTCAAAGTGTTGGTGATGACGGGAGCCGGTCGGGGCTTTTGCGCCGGCGGCGACCTTTCGGAAGGTGCCGGCGGCGGCTTCGGCGGGACGCGCCCGATCGACACCCAGGTGCGCGAGCTCCGCAGTTGGATGCGCACCTCCCAGCTCCTTCACGAAATGCCGAAAGTGACCATCGCCGCGATCAACGGCGCGTGCGCCGGCGCCGGCTTCTCGTGGGCGTGCGCGTGCGATCTCCGGTTCGCCGCAGAAGGTGCGAAATTCTCGACGGCGTTCCTCAACGCGGGATTGACCGGAGACTTCGGCGGCACCTGGACGCTTCCCCGCCTCGTCGGACCGGCGAAGGCGCGGGAGCTGTATTTGCTGTCGGAACCCTTCCCAGCGGACGAGGCTCACCGAATCGGCCTGGTCTCAGAAGTGCTGCCCAAAGAGAAGCTGATGGACCGGGTCCACGAAGTCGCCGCCCGCTTGGCGGCCCGCGCGCCGATCGCCGTGCGGGGGATCAAGGAAAACCTGAACGACTCGTTGCGGTTGTCCTTCAGCGAGGCCCTCGATCGAGAAGCGGAGCGCCACCAACGGGCGTGTCAGACCGAAGACGCCGCCGAAGCCGCCAAGGCGTTCATCGAGAAGCGCGAGCCTCGCTTCATCGGCCGCTAGCTAGCGCGAGGAATAGAAGACGACGCGCGCACCGTCGCGTGCCTCCTGCCTGCGCATCATGACGCTGCCGTCGGGAAGACGCGCGATAAAGCGCTGAGAGCCCGGTGGGATCGGGAGCGGTCCCGAGAACGGCGCGGGCCCGAACAAGCGCCCTGCGACCTCGACCAACGTCCCATCGGGCGCCTCGACGGACACCCTTGCGGGCGGAGTTTCGCGGACCGAGCGGTCCGGTTCGGAGACCGGCGCGATCGCCGCGGGTGCCTCGATCCCGTCCTCCGCGTCAGCACGTTGTCGTTGTTGCGAATCTTCGAGCCCGGGCGGCGGCGGGCTCGAGACAGGCGGCAGTGTGGCGGAAGGCTCCTCAACCGGGGCTTCTGCAACGCGGAGATCTTCCGTGATCGCGGGCTGTTCCAGGGCCTGACCGTCGGGCTCCGCCGCCGCCCCACGGGCGGCGGGCGCAGGCGTGGGGCGAAACGAGACGGAAGGTGGCGCGAGATCGGTTTCGTGAACGAGAGACGCGATTTCCGTCTCTGAAGGTGCCGGCGAAGCCGTCGGCGTGGCCATACGCTGGAAAAAAAACGGGTCCGCCAACCCCACCAGACCGATCGCAATCAGTGTTCCCGAGGCCGCCCCCAAACCGAAGCGCCAGAAGTTCCGATCCGTGGCAGCCGTAGCGAGCCCGGGCGGCGGCGCCCACGGTGGCCGCGTCGCACTCGGACGCCGCGGCGGCGTCTTGCGCTGTGGGGCCGTTCGCTTCGGAGCACGCGCCGCGAGGCGCGGCTCAGAGGGCGGCGCCTCCTTGGGCGTTGCGCCTCGCAGCAACAAGTCGGACGCCGCGAAGTCGACGGCCCCGGGGCAGCCGTCGCTCTCCGCCCAAATCGCGTGAACGCGATCGGCCGAAAACACGTCCCGCCGCGTTGCGTCGAGGCGCCGAAGCTTCGCATCGACGTACGCGACACACTCGCTCGCGGCGAGCGGCGCGGTGTAGTTGACGCTTTCGACGGCCGAATGGGCGGACAGGCGCGACGACGCCTCGCACGGAACGGCGGCGAACGCGAACCGGAGCCGGCCCTCGCTCGCGTCGGCGAACTCGAACAACTGGCGGGTCGTTTCCGCAGGCAGAGAATCGGCTTCGTCGATGAGTAGGATCAAGCCGCGAACGGAACGATCGCTCGACGCCTCCGCCAGCAGGGCCCCTTCCGGATCCGGCTCATCATCGATTCCCAGGGAAAGCAGTGCCCAACGACAGAGTTCGTCCGCGGTGAGCATCGGATACGGCAGGTAGACCGGCGCCCAGCTCGCTGCCAGCCGACAGGCGAGCACATGGAGCATCAGCGTCTTTCCATAACCCGGCGGTGCCACCAGGAACGGGTGCCGATCGTCCTCACCGTCGATTGCGCTTTGCATCGCGTCGAGGGCTTCTTCGGCGGCGGGCCGTGCCACGTAGAGGGACGGGTCGGCAGAGTTCAGGAACGGATCCCGCCGGACCGGAGCCCCCTCGCGAATCACGCCACCCGCCATGCGTGCGGCTAAGCCTTGGCGCTCGGGCGAGCGGACACGGTTTCGTGCCAGCGGGCGAGGTGTTTCTGCTCGGGAGCGACGCCGATCTTGCTGACGCGACCGAAGTCAATTCCGCACAGGGCCGTGACATCGGCGATCGTGTACCGGTCGCCCGCGATGAACTCGCGACCCGAGAGCTCGCTGTCGAGCCATGCGAGCCTTTTCTCGGCCTGGCGGCGGCAGGCTGCGCCGTAATCGGGCACCTGTTCGATCCGGCCCTTGAAGAACTCGTGGCTGTTCCGAAAGACCTGGGCGATGGGGAGGAGCACCTCGAATTCCATCCGGCGCTGCCACATTTCGACCCGGGCTTTGTCCTCGGCGCCCACTCCCATGAGCGGCGGCTCGGGCTCCAACTCTTCGAAATAGCGACAGATCGCGACGCTCTCCGCGATGAAGCTCCCATCGTCGAGCTCGAGAACCGGCACCGTTCCCATCGGATTCTTTGCGGTGAACGCGGGCTCGCGGTTGGCCGCCTTGGCGATGTCGACCGGCTCGAGCGGTACCTCGATGCCTTTCTCCGCCAGGAATATCCGCACGCGCCGACAGTTCGGCGCCATCGTGCTTTCGTGAAGCTTCATCGTCCCTCCCCGACCGGGAGGAGTGTAGGGGCTTCGCGCGGGCTCGCGAGGGTGTCTCCCCGCAGGCGATTACTGCAGGAAGGGCAGGACCTTGAGCGCACCTCGGCCGGCGAGATCGAGAGCCTCCCCGAACCGTTCCCCGAGGGTCGGTGCGGGCACATGCTCCGGGCAGCGAGCACGGAGCCGGTGGTGAAGACGCCGCAGCTGAGCTTTCGTGGCCTCTTCCCAGAGCTCGTTTCCGCGGCTCTCGGCGCGCGCGAGGTCGCCCTGGTAGCGCGCGATCTGGCGGGTCAACCGGTGGCACTCGCCGCGCGGAGGCTCGTCCCCTGCCGCGGCGGCCGCGGCGAAGAAACCCGCGATGAGCAGGACAATCGAACATGTTGCGCCGAAGTTGCGCATCGGAGACCTCCCCACCGGAGCCGGGTGATGCCTGTGTATCGGCGCGACGCGGAAGTCAGTGAAGCCGCTAGCTCTCGAAAGGCGGCTCCTGCCACCAGGGGTAGAACGAGGGCAGGTCCCGGCTCACGCGGGACGGAAACGCCGGAGGCCGTTTTTCGAGGAAGCTCGTCACGCCCTCTCGGGCGTCTGCGCCGCGTCCGAGCTCGTAGATGGCCTTCGAATCGACGCGGTGGGCGTCCATGGGATGATCTTCGCCGAGCATCTTCCAGAGCATTTGCCGCGCGACGCACACGGAGACGGCGCTCGTGTTTCCCGCGCAGGAGGCAGCGAGTCGGCGCGCTGTCGGGAGCAACGCGTCGGGCGCAACCACGCGAGAGACGAGGCCGCCGCGAAGCGCATCCTCCGCCGGGAACACCTCCCCGGTCATTACCCATTCCATCGCTTGGCTGATTCCGACGACACGCGGAAGAAACCACGAACTGCAGGCCTCGGGCACCAGTCCGCGGCGCGCGAAGACAAAGCCGAACCGCGCCGCGTCGGAAGCGATCCGAACGTCCATCGGCAGCGTCATCGTGACGCCGACCCCGACGGCCGGACCGTTGATCGCCGCGATGAGCGGCTTCTTCGCGTTGAAGAGGCGCAGCGTGAGAATGCCGCCGCCGTCGCGATGCTCTTCCAAACGCGTCGTCTTCGACGAATTGAAGGTTTCGCCGCCCTTCCCGAGATCGGCCCCGGCGCAAAAGCCGCGCCCCGCGCCGGTGAAGATCGCCACGCGAACTTCGTCATCTTCGTCGATGCGATCGATCACATCGAGAAGTTCGTCGAGCATCTGCCCGTTGAAGGCGTTCAGCCGGTCGGGACGGGAGAGTGTCACGGTGAGAATATTGTCTTCGCATTGAACGTCGAGTGTTTCGTAACCCATGGAGCTCCTTCGCAAATCGAGAACGTAACCCGATCGCCTTTCGCAATGTCGCGGAAGTCGGCGTACACTGTGCCGCCTTTTGGGGAGCTCGATGAACAGCGCACCTGATCTCGGCGCGACGCAGAGGCACGATCCCGGCCGCGACGCGTTCCTTGCCGACGCGACCGAAGGACTGACAGCGAACCCTAAGACCCTGCCATGTAAGTACTTTTACGACGAGGAGGGCTCGCGCCTCTTCGACGAGATCTGCGAGCTCGACGCGTACTATCCGACGCGTACCGAGCTCCGCATCATGCGCGACGCGGCCGCCGAAATCGCGCAGGAACTCGGCGAATCGGTGCGACTGGTCGAGTACGGAAGCGGCAGCAGCATCAAAACGCGCATCCTCCTCGATCACTTGCGCGACCCGGCCGCCTACGTCCCGGTCGATATTTCCGCAGAGCACTTGACCCGGTCGGCGGCGGAACTGTCTCGCCTCTATCCCGGGCTGCGTGTCCTCCCGGTATGCGCCGATTTCACGCGACCGTTCCCGCTTCCCGAAGTGCCCGGGACCCGGCGAACCGTCGTTTATTTTCCCGGCTCGACCATCGGAAATTTTTCCCCGGTGGAGGCGGGGAAATTTCTCCGAGGCATCGCGGACCTGTGCGGTACAGGAGGCGGACTCCTCATCGGCGTCGATCTCGTCAAGGACCGCACGATTCTCGAGCGCGCGTACAACGACGAAGAAGGCGTCACCGCCGCGTTCAACCTCAACCTTCTCGAGCGCATGAATCGAGAGCTGGGCTCGGATTTCTCCCTGCCCGATTTCCTTCACGTCGCGCGTTGGAACGCGGACGAGAGTCGGATCGAAATGCATCTCACGAGCGAGCGTGACCAGCAAGTCACTCTGGGAAATCACGCCATCTCGTTCGCGAAGGGCGAGACAATTCACACCGAGTCTTCCTACAAATACCGCGTGGAGGATTTCGAAGCGCTCGCTGCGAACGCGGGCTTCCGTCCCGCGAAGCTCTGGACCGACGAACGCGACTGGTTCAGCGTCCAGCTCTTCACCGTCGCCTGAGCGACCGTGCGCGTTCTCTACTTCGCGTACGGATCAAACATGAAGACCGAGCGCATTGCCGACCGCGTCCCGTCGGTGACCCCGCTCGGCTGCGCACAGCTCGATCACTACCGCCTTGTGATGAACAAGCGCGGGAGAGACGGCTCGGCCAAAGCCAACATCGAAGTGGCTCGCGATGAAGCGGTATTCGGCGTGGTGTTTGCCCTGGATACCGACGATTGGACCACCCTCGACGCATTCGAACGCGGCTACACACGACGCGAGATCGAGGTCACGGTGGCGGAGGATCGGCGCGTCGTCACGACCTATTGCTGCGAAGATCCGACGTTCCTGACCCGCGAGCCGATCGCCTACGACTGGTACGTCGAACTCATGCGAGACGGTGCGAAGCAACACGGCCTGCCCGCGTGGTATCGGGAGCGCCTCGCCGGGTTGCCATCACAACCCGATCCCGACGACCGTGTCGAAAAGCGACGCTGACGCTCAGTGAGCCAGGTTGGCGCCGAACTCGGGCATCGCCCCTGCGTGGGCCGTCTCGGTCCATCGTGCGAGGCGGCCATTGTCCATTTCCCAGAACTGGCCGCAGGCGTCGAGGTATTCGATCACGGCATCGACCTCTCCCTGTTCGAGGAGGGCCTCGGCCAGGAACATCGTCGGCCCGAACGTATCGAGCTGGGGGGAGCCGGGGCTCTTGCCGGCGGCGATCAGTTCTTCGCGCGCGCGTCCGACGTCGCCCCGTTCGAGAGCCACCCAACCCCGCACGACGTGGCCGTCGTGAACGGCGTTGCCGTAGTTCCAGTTGTTCGGAAACTCGGGCGCCAGAGCGAGCAGTTCGTCCGATAGTGCTTCCGCCTCGCGAGTGTTCCCGGAACGAGCCGCGTGTTTTGCGAGCTCCGGCAGTGCGTAGAATCGCTCCAGCGTCTTCGAAGTGAAGATCGAATCGGGATTCCAACTGTTCGGGCCGGCCGCCCACCAGAAGTTCGCAGCCAGCGCCGCCGCCGCGACGACGGCGACCGCCCCGGCGCCGCACAGGAGGCGTCGCAGCAGTTTCGCGACCGGGATGGCCATAGGGCGTGGATCGGCGTCCCCGCCGACGGGCTTGACCTGCAGACCGAGGCAGGTCCTAGCCGTCGGCGAGGCCCAGCGACTTGAGGCTGATGCGAATTTCGTCGAGGATCGCGGGATCGTCGATGGTCGCCGGCATCTTGAACGGCTCGCTGTCGGCAATTCGCCGCATCGTTCCGCGCAAGATTTTCCCCGATCGGGTCTTGGGCAAGCGCTCGACGACGCACGCGGTCTTGAACGCGGCGACCGGGCCGATGGTTGTCCGAACCATCGAAACGAGCTCGTTGACCACATCCTCGTGGCTGCGATCGACGCCGGCCTTCAGAACGACGAAGCCGACGGGCACCTGGCCTTTCAGGGAATCGGCCACGCCGATGACAGCGCACTCCGCTACGTCGGGATGGCCGGCGAGAACCTCTTCCATTCCCCCGGTCGAGAGACGATGTCCGGCGACATTGATGATGTCGTCCGTGCGACTCATGATCCAGACGTAACCGTCCTCGTCGATGTGGCCCGCGTCCGCAGTTTCGTAGTAACCGGGGAAACGCTCGAGATACGATCGTTTGAAGCCTTCGTCGTTGTTCCAGAGCGTGGGCAAGCACCCGGGCGGAAGCGGCAGCCGGACCACGATCGCTCCGGTTTCGCCGGCCGGCACTTCTGCCCCGCCCTCGTCGAGCACGCGCACGTCGTACCCTGGAACGGGTCGTGTCGGGGAGCCGTGCTTCACGGGGAGTGGCTCGATGCCCATGCAGTTCGCCACGATGGGCCAGCCGGTTTCCGTCTGCCACCAATGATCGATGACCGGGACTCCGAGAGCGTTCTCCGCCCACTGGACCGTGTCGGGATCGGCCCGTTCGCCCGCGAGAAACAGCGTACGCAGGCACGACAGATCGTAGTTCTCGATGTGGGTCGCGCGCGGGTCCTCGCGCTTGATCGCGCGGAAGGCCGTGGGCGCGGTGAACAACGCGTTGACCTTGTGTTCGGAAATGACACGCCAGAAGGCTCCGGCGTCCGGCGTTCCGACGGGCTTGCCCTCGTAGAGAATCGTGGTGCAACCGAGAAACAACGGGGCGTACACGATGTAGGAGTGACCGACGACCCAGCCGATGTCGGAGGCCGCCCAGAACACGTCACCGGGTGACATGCCGTAGATGTGCGAAAGGCTCAAGCGGAGCGCCACGGCGTGCCCGCCGTTGTCGCGCACGACTCCTTTCGGAACGCCCGTCGTGCCGGACGTGTAGAGAACGTAGAGCGGATCCGTCGCGGCGACCGGTGTGCACGGCACCTCTTCGGCCTCTTCGAGGGTTGCGAAAGCAACGTCGTCACCACCGAGGGTGACGGATTGCTCGGGGCGCTCGTGCCAAACGCAAAACGCCGGCTTGTGCTGCGCCAACTCGACGGCTCCGCGCAGCAGTGGCTCGTAGGGGATGACCCGATCGACTTCGATTCCGCACGACGCGGTGATCATGGCGACCGGTTTCGCGTCGTCGATGCGGGTCGCGAGCTCGTTCGACGCGAAGCCGCCGAAGACGACGGAATGCACGGCGCCGAGGCGCGCACACGCGAGCATGGCGATCGCAGCTTCGGGAACCATGGGCATGTAGATCAGCACGCGGTCCCCTTTCGACACACCGCGCGCTGCCAGTCCGCCGGCGAACCGAGCGACGCGCGCGAGCAACGTCGCGTAGGTGATGACCTGCTGCGTGCCCGTGACCGGGCTGTCGTAAATGAGCGCCGCCTGCTCGCCCCGGCCTTCCGCGACGTGCCGATCGAGCGCGTTCGCACACGTGTTGAGCTGACCGTCCGGAAACCAGCGGTAGAGGGGTGCCGCGCTGTCGTCGAGAATGCGCGTCGGTGCGCGCTCCCAGCGAATGTCGCGCGCGGCTTCCGCCCAATACCCTTCGGGATCTTCCTGGGCTCTCGCGTACAGATCGGTGTAACGGGTCTCTGCCATGGGTGCTCTCTCCTGGGCTCGGTACAATAGCTCGCCACCCGCGAACCCCTGCGAACATCCGAGGCGCCTTTGTCAGCGGACGACCACGCCGATCGAAACGGGCCCTGGGCCGACGAGCTCGGCGGAATCGCCGCCCGCCGCCAGCGCGCGGGTGAGCTCGGCGGTCGGGAAGCCGTCGAAGCGCGCCGCGTGAAGGGTCGACTCACCGTCCGAGATCGAATCGAAGAGATGGTCGATCCCGGCTCTTTCCACGAGCAGGGGCCGATTGCCGGCCACGGCGAAACCGATGCCGAGGGTCGACTCACGGATTTCGCGCCCGCGAACTACGTCCTCGGTCTGGCCAAGCTCGACGGACGGCCCTGCGTCGTCGGCGGCGAAGATTTCACACAACGCGGGGGCTCGCCGTCTCCCGCGGGCCTTCGCAAGAGTGTCTACGCGGAGAGCCTCGCCGTCCGGATGCGCGTACCCTTGATCCGCTTTCTCGAGGGCGGCGGAGGAAGTGTCTCCGGGCCCGCGGGCAAGGGGCGACCCGCGGGCGACCCCGTCTTCACCACGCCGCGGTTTCGGTCCATCGGGCAGATCCTCGGCATCGCGCCGGTTGCCTCGGCCGCATTGGGAGCCGTCGCCGGTTTCCCCGCGGCGCGGCTCGTCGCTTCTCATTTCTCGGTCATGACGCGAGAGAACTCGCAGGTCATGATCGGCGGCCCGGCGTTGGTTGCACGCGCGCTCGGCGAGAGCTTGACCAAGGACGAGCTCGGCGGTGCGAAAGTCCACGCGAGAAGTGGCGTCGTCGACAACATCGCGGAGGACGAACACGACGCGTTCGCGCAGATGCGCCGCTTTCTCTCCTACATGCCGACGAACGTTTCGGAGCTTCCACCGGTGGTGCCGTGCGAAGACGACACGGAGCGCACCATTCCAGAGCTGCGCGCGCTGGTTCCTCGGGATCGGCGCAAGGTCTACGACACCCGCCGCTTGCTTCGTTCGGTCCTCGACCGCGATACGGTGTTCGAACTCACGCCGCACTTCGGGCGTTCCCAGGTAACCGCGTTGGCGCGCCTCGGCGGCCGCGCGGTGGGCGTACTCGCGAACGACTGTCGCTTCTACGCCGGTGCGATGACCGCCGACGGCGCGCAGAAAGTGCGCCGCTTCGTCGATCTGTGCGACACCTTTCATCTACCCATCGTGAGCTTCGTCGACGAACCGGGCTTCATGATCGGGCCGGATTCCGAGCGCGATGCGACCATCCGCCACGGCGCGGCCGCCCTGTTCGCTGTTCAGCAATCGCGCGTCCCGTGGATCAGCGTCGTCGTCCGGAAGTCCTACGGCGTCGCAGCGGCGGCCCACTACGGACCGGACGGGATCGTCCTGGCGTGGCCGTCCGCCGAATCGGGCGCCCTCCCCCTGGAAGGCGGTATCGCGGTGGCCTATCGGCGCGAGATTGCGGACGCCGACGATCCCGCCGCGAAACGCGCCGAGCTGGAAGAGAGCTGGGCGTCCAAGCGCTCGCCCTTTCCGCGCGCCGAAGCGTTCGCCGTGCACGACCTGATCGATCCCGCCGACACGCGCCGCGAGTTGTGTCGCTGGATCGATTGGCACGCGCCTCTCCTGAACGAGCTCCTGGGACCCGCCAGCTACACCTATCGCCCTTGACTCAGCTCGCGAACAGATCGAGTTGCGACGCGGCGACGCGACCGGTCTCCGCCGACAACCTCGTGACGGTTCCAGTCCGGAGCCACCACAATTCGAAGGGCGGAGAATCGGGAAGATTCAACGCCTCGCGGACGGCGCGAACGTAGATGTCACCTTGTCGCCGGTAGGACTCCCCCGCCAGCGACTCGGTACCCGGCTCGACGCGGTCGGTCTTGAAATCCGCGATGACAATGCGCCCCGACGCATCTCGGTAGACCAGATCGATGGCACCGGCGATCGCCGCGAGCGCCGGATCGTCCGGAGTCGACGGGGCGATGATGGGGAGTTCGCGGGCGATGACGTTCGGCAGCAAGGCCTCGAGACGCGCGAACAATGGCCCTTCGATGAAGCCTTCGAGAATCGCCTCGACCTCCGCTCGCGCTGCGCGGATCGACTCGGCGGGAAGGTTCGCCTCGAGGTTGTGGCGTGCGGTTCGAACAAGTGCGGTGCGTGCGTCCCGCGGATCGGCGACGGAACGAATCTCCTCGAGCGCCGCGTGAACCGCTTCGCCGACCGCGAGGGCCTCGGGCCGCGAGAGCGACGCGACCGAGGTCATCGGTTTCTTCAACGCCGGCGTTTCGTCGAGCTCCGCGCGCTCGGACGCGATGCCGACCCAAGGCCGCTCCTCTCGCAACGATGCCTCGCGACGACGCGCGAGGACCCGCGCGTACTCGGTCCGCCAGGCATCGAGTGAGGCGCTCGACACGGGCGCAGGCGGTGGTTTGGAGCTACCGCCCTCGGGCCGCCAAAGCGCGGGAAACGCGAACGTCCGACCCGGTTCGGCGTCGGAGCGTGCGCCGGAGTCGCGACGCGCTTCGAGCTCCTCGTGGTCGGGGACGTCTCCCATCGCGATCAAGTCCGCGGTCGTGCGCGCGAAGCGGAGGTCGCTCGCCCGGTCTTTCGGCCAGATGCCCGAGAGCACGAGATCGTTCTTCGCGCGCGTCATCGCGACGTAGAGGAGCCGGACTTGTTCCGCCGCTTCGTTCGCGTCGCGAATTTCGGCGAGCTCCCAATCAGGCAGGTTCGCGACACCCGCAAACCGCATGCCCGGCGGCTCCCCGGGCCGCGAGAGGCGGGTCTCGGGCGGCGCGTTTCGGATGCCCCGGTGCGTGCGCAACAGATAGACGCGCTCCCAGTCGAGCCCCTTCGCCGCGTGGATCGTCGAAAGCGTGACCGCGTTCCCGTCGGCCGGGAGCACCGCTTCCGCTTCCACGTCGTCGGGTCGGGTGAGGATGCGTTCGACTTCGTCGATGACCGCGAGCGGCGTTCGACTCGATTCCCCCAAGCCTTCCTCAACCAGCGCGAACACGCGCGACAGCTGCTCGACGCGGTGGGAGCCTTGGGACCAACCGGCCGTCATGGCATCGAGAACGAACACGCGACGCAGACGGTCGAGCCACGGTGCAGGGGGTTCTCGCTCCGCCTTCTCGCGGACGTGCGCGAGCGCGCTCAGAGCAAAACGCAACGAGTGGGCCCAGTCGGGAAGTGAATCGCCGGCGGCTTCGCGCAGGAGTGCTTCGACACGCCGTTCCGTGTCGGTATCCCACGCGCGCAGGGTGCGCACGAGCGCGGGCAGGCCCGCCCGAAGCAGCGCCTCGAGTGACGCGTCGGGAACGCCGACCCAAGCCGATCGCAACCAAGTCACCAGCGCGAAACGATCTTCGGAACCGATCGCGCAGCGCAGAAGCGCGAGCGCATCGCGAATCTCTCGTCGGGGGACACCCGCCGTCTCCCGCGCGACCTGATAGGGCACGCCGCGGTCGCGCAGCGCATCGCAGTAGACGTCGAGATCTCCACCGGTTCGGAACAGCAGGGCGATCTCCGACCAGGACGTGCCTTCCGAATGAGCGCGCGCGACGTCCGCCGCGACGGCACGCGCCTCGATTCGCGCCGCTTCATCGACGCGGGGGGGACGATCGTTTTCGTCCCATAGGACCCAATGTGCGACCGATCCGGCCTCGCTTTCTTTCCGGGCCGGAAGGAGACGTTCGAAGGCCGGCTGCCGCCCGGCCTCGGCGCGCATCACCGCGCCGACGATGCGCTCGACCTCGTCGAGCACCCCGGGCACCGATCGAAAATTGACGGTCAGCGCGAGGCGCGCGCCTCCTCGAGATCGCAGCTCCTCGGCAAAGGACTCGTACGCTCGGAGATCGGCGGAGCGAAACCCGTAGATCGACTGTTTGGGGTCGCCGACGACGAAGAGGCCGGGCCGTTCACCACCCGCGGAATCGAACGCCAAGTATCGGAGAATTTCACACTGCACAGGATCCGTGTCTTGAAATTCGTCGACGAGAATTTGCTCGAGGCGTCCCTGCCAGTGACGGCGAATGTCGGCGCGCGTTGCGAGCAGAGAGCGGGTTTCGCCGAGCAGTGCATCGAACGTGACCACACCCCTCGCCCGCAGTCGCTCGGCTGCCTCGGCGGCGAGCGTTGCCAACACACGGCGTGTCGCGTGAAAGCGCTCCGGGTCGTAGCTCCGCAGCGCTCGCACCCGAGGCAGCAGCGCGGCGGCGGCTCGCGCCAACTGCGAAGCGTCACCGCCCAAGGCGCGCTCCTCGGAGCGCGTCCAGCGCGCACGAGACCACGCCGACAAACGGGTGACGAATCGGGGCTCCCAGCCCTCCCCGCGCGAAGCCAACACGTCGGCGTCGGGCTGCGCACCTTGACGTGCGGCTGCAACGAGAGCTGCGGCGACGCTCCCCGGCAGCCCTTCCGCCGCAGCCACGAGCTCGCGACACGCCGAGCGGAACGACTCCGCGAAGGCCGGCCCGGGATCTTCGCGATCGTCGGCGAGTCGGCGCGGCCCGTCGTCCGCCGCGAGCACGGTCAACAGCGCCTGTTCCAGCTCTTTCGGCCCCACGCCGTGGGTCGCGATTCGCCGCCAATCCGGATCGGCGCCTTCCGCGAACGCGCGGGCCAAGCCCTGCTCGATCACCTCGCGGACGACCGAGCGAGCGAGCGAACCATCGGCGTCGACCAGAAACTCCGGGTGTAGGCGGGCAGCTAGCGGAGCACCGAGGAGGATGCGTCGACAGAACGCGTGGATCGTGCCAACGAAGAAATGCTCGAAACTCGCGAGCAGCGCCGCGGCTCGCGGGCGCGCATCCTCGAGCCCCTCCGGGACCATGCCCAACGGGATTCGACCCTCGGCTAACGCCGCGAGCGCTTCGCGTAGACGCTGTGCCATTTCTCCGGCGGAAGCTTCCGTGAACGTGATGGCGACGCAGCCGCGGAGAACGCGCGCCGCGCGGGCGGCGATATCCGCTTCGGTTTCTCGACTTGCAGCGCGCTCCCAGCCCGGGCCGGTGCACCAGCGAACCAGACGCGCGACGAGGACCGCCGTCTTTCCCGTTCCGGCGCCCGCTTCGAGGAGAATCGGCGTGGAGAAATCGGCCTCTGCGCGGTGTCGCGCGTCTCGGTCGGCATGGGGTTGTGTGTTCGCGCTCATTGCGACCCGAGTTCCCACGCGCGAAACCAGTCCTGCGAAGCGTCGTCCGATGTGACCCGTTCGATGCGTTCGAGCAGTGCGCGGCGCTCGCGATCTCCGGATCGGTTGCAGGCCGCGGCGACGTCGCAGAGCCGGCAGGCATCGGGTTCGCGGCCTTCGGGTGTGGTCAAGCGCGGAAAGAAGCTCCCCTGTCGCCACACGGCGAGCGCGGCGCTCGCGGCGTCTTCCAACAACGCGCGCGTCGCCGAATCCGCTCCGTCGAGCGACGTGATGGCACGGTCCGGCGATGCCTCGGGTCGGCTCATCAAGTAACGCCCCGTCGCGGGGCCTTCCGGCGCCAACGCGTAGGCGGCAGCTTGAAGCGCGGGAGGCTTCGGGGGACGACCTGTCTTGATATCCGTCAGGGTAAAGCGCTCGCCGTCGCGCTGAATTCGATCGGCTCGAAAGCGGACGCGACCCCCGGGCGCATCCTCGAGGGCAACGTCTCCGTAGGTCTCCACCGCGAGCCACGGCGCATCACCCTCCGCCGTGTCGATCTCGCGAATTCGCGCGAGATGGCGGCGGGTTCTTTCGGCGAGAGCCCGCGCGAAGCCCGGCAACAACACACCGGCTTCGCCGCTACACGCGGTAGCCACCTCGAGAAGAAGCGCATCGAGCTCGGCGTCCACCGGCCACGCCACCTTCCGGGCGTCTTCCGCCGACAAACTCTCGAGCTCGGCGTCTGCGGCGACGCCCGACCGAACGCCGATGGCCTCGAGTGCGCGATGCACGCAGTTGCCGACGAGGCGCGGGTCCAAGCCCGGCAAGGCGCCGGGGCTTTGTTCCCGCGGTCGCGCCCGCAGGATTCGCTCTACGTAGAAGCGCCAGGGACAGCGGAGCAGGCCTTCCATCGCCGTCACGTAGAGCCCGCTCGCCGGAGCGGGCGGCGGCACGAAACCCCAATCGAGCTCGCCGCGAGCGGCCGATCCGCCGACGACTCGCAGAGCCAGTGCCGCTCCGTCCGCCGTCGTACCGCGTTCACCGGCGGCCGCCTCGAAGGCCTCTCCCAGCGCTTCTACGTATCCATCGCGGCCGGCGAGTTCGACCGCGCGAGCGGCTGCCTCGCGATCCAACGCTGTCGATCCAGCCGCGCCCTCCGAAATCCGCAGCGTCTCGATGAGAGGTGATCGCGGCAGAGGTCGCCCCTCTGCGTCGAACATCGACCAGGAGAACGTCACACGATCCGCAGCACTTCGAAGTTGCGCGGCGAGATAGCGCTCCTCATCGTGACCGCGTTCCTTGATCGGCAAGTCCGGGAGGAGCGGCCGCAGGCTCAGGCGAACGGAATCGTCCATCAGGGAGTCTTCGCGGACCGGGCGTGGGAAGATGTCGCGGTTCATTCCCAGAACGAACAAGCGATCGAACCGGAGACCGCGCGCCTCCATCACCGTCAGGAGTCGAACGCCGCCCCCGTTTCCGCCGAGCGAGACGCGCCCGAGATTCTCGGACGCGCGGTCGAAAAGGAGCGAGAAGTCCTCGGGGCGGAGGGCGATCCCGTCCGGGAGCCCCTTGCGGATCTCATCGAGCGCGGTGCGCACCGCCGCGTGGGGCTCCTCTCGGTCCGCACGTTCTTTGCCGAGTGCCCGCATGGCGAGCGCGACACGGGTGTCGAAGCCGCGACCGGAAAAGTCGGCCGCGAAGCGGCGCGCGTCGCGCCACAGGGCGGTCGCCTCGCTTCGACCCGCTTCCGGCGTCGACCGACGCGCGGGTTCGGGGCACTGTTCGGGCAGGTCGACGAGTCGGTTCGATGCCCAAAGCGAGACCCAACCCATCGCGTCGGGCGAAGCATCCCGGGCGGCGAGCCACGTTTCGAGCCGCGCGCGCGGTCCTAGCGCGAGGAGCGCCTGGAGCGCGCGGATCCGTCGGCGCCAAGGCCCCGCAGCGGTGTGTTCACCCGGCGCACCGGAAAATGGAATGCCCGCAGCGCGCAGCGCTTTTTCGAGCCCTCGTCGGTACGGCTCGAGATCTCGCGCGACCAGACCGATTCGCTCGGGGGCTGTCCCGCTCGCGATCTCCTCCGCTACCGCGGCGACCGCGTGTGCTTGTTCTTCTGCGGGATTGCGCGCGGCAATCCCCAACGCGGTGCTCGAGGGAACCGCGGCGCCCCGAGCCGTACCGGCGATGCCAGCAAAGCGAACCTGCAGGGGCTCGGCAAAGCGCAGCGCTTCGGGTGGCGCGTTCTCCGGAACGTCGAACACGGCGCGCACCGACTCGCACCGCAGGAGCGTGAGAAGAAAACGCGCTTGGCTTCCGGTGGCGTCGGCGAAGCCGTAGAGCACGGCGGCGCGCGCGGCGAGCCTTTCCGGGCCATCTTCAAGGATCGCCGCCGCTCGCTCGAAACGATCCGATCGATGTGCGAACCCCAGCCGCCCGAACGCCTCACGCACACCGAGAGCGATTCGAAGGATCGCCAGGGTCTCGCCCGCGGCTTGGGTTCCGAGCAGCGCCAACCGCTCGGCGCACGCTTCGAAGTGCTCGGCGCGGAAACCGGCGTCGAGGAGATCCGCGACGGTCGGTCCAAGGGCTCCGTAGCCGTCTTCAAAACCCGCGAGCGCGCGTCGCAGGGTGCCGGCGTCTCCCTCGCCCGCGAGGGTTTCCGCGACGCGACGGACCAGGAGCGGAAACAGCAGCTCGCCGTCCGCGGGGCCGGCCCCTTCTTCCGTCGTGAGGATCTCGTCGACGAGCGCCCCTAGCGTCTGGACCCGAACGCCAAGGACGCTGCCGCACGCCTCCGCAATGCGTGCCGTGAGGTGCACGCGCAGCGTGCGCGACGGGACGACGACGCGCAGCGGCAGAGCACAGCGCCCCGGCTCCGAGCGAAGCACTTCCGCGTCTTCGCGAATCCTCTCGAACAACCAGGCTTCGGCCGCGCGAGCCCCGTCGCACACGATCGTGCGCGCGTCGCCACGGCTACCGCGATTCGGCGCGCCCCCCGCGCGCGGTGAGACCACCGAAGGTGCTAGAGCACCGAAAGGATGGCTTCGGCTTTGCTCACTTCGAACTTCATCGGCTCTTCGACGGCCAGATGCGTCACAACGCCGTCCTCAGCCACCAGGGCGTATCGCTGACACCGCGCGCCCAAACCGAAACCGCTGCCGTCCATCTCGAGACCCACGGCGCGCGTGAAGTCCCCGTTTCCATCGGCGACCATCAGCACTTTGTCGCCGACGCCGCGCTCCTGTCCCCACGCCGACATCACGAAGGGATCGTTGACGGAAATGCAGGCAATCGTGTCGACGCCCTTGGCCAGGATCGCGTCGGCGTTCTCGACGAAACCCGGGAGATGGTTGTTGGAGCAGGTCGGCGTGAACGCGCCGGGAACGGCAAACAGCACGACTTTCTTACCGCTGAAAATGTCCGCGGTCGTTAGGTCGCTCATGCCCTCGGACGTCAGCGTCTTGAAGGTCACTGCGGGGATCTTGTCACCTACCTGAATAGCCATTTCGATTCTCCGGGGTTTGAGTTGGAGGCCGAGCATACAGCGTTTTCCGACGGGCTTCCGTAGCATTTCGGCGTGCCGAGGATCGCCAAGCCGCGAATCGGAATCGCTCTTCCCCGCGACGACGGATCCTTGCGCCCCGGCCGCGTCACCCACTACTTGGACGATCTGTATCTCCGCGCGGTCGTCGAGGCCGGCGCCGAGGCCGTGCTCCTGCCGGCCGGGCCACGCGACGCTTCGCTCGTCGAGACCCTCGACGGCGTGATCTTCCCGGGCGGCGACGATTTCCCTCCCGACCGCCCCTACGAGGGCGCGACTTTCCGATTGGCCCCGACCGAGCAACGGGCGGCGGACGCCGCGCTCGTCGAGAGTGCGCGCCTTCACTCCGTTCCCGTGCTGGGCATCTGTTACGGCATGCAGCTTTTGGCGGTCGAGGCCGGGGGAGTGCTCTACGCGCATCTCCCCGCGGATCTACCCGGAGCGGGTCCTCACCAACTGGTCCCACCCGAAACGCACGCGGTCGAACTTCTCGCGGGTTCGCGTACCGAGTCATGGCTCGGTGCGTCGGGGAGCATCCAAGTGGGGAGCCGGCATCACCAAGCGGTCAGCGACCCCGGCCCGGGATTCATCGTCAGTGCGCGTTCTTCAGACGGTGTGATCGAAGGGATCGAGAGCGAGCGGGGTCTCGGCTGGACAGCCGTGGGCGTGCAGTGGCATCCGGAGGAATCGGCCAAGGAGTTGCGACTTCGCTTTTTCTCGAGCTTCGTCGCGGCGTGCCGCGACGGGTGAGGCGGATGCCTCACCCGTCGGGCCGTACTCAACTCAACGCCGCGTCGCCGTGTTCGCCGGTTCGAATGCGGATCGCATTGTCGATGGTCGACACGAACACTTTGCCATCGCCGATCTTTCCCGTGCGAGCGGCTTCGACCAACGCAAAGGTCACTTTCTCGGCGAGCGTATCCGGTACGACCACTTCGAGCCGAATCTTCGGCAGGAAGTCGACCACGTACTCCGCGCCGCGGTAGAGCTCGGTGTGGCCCTTCTGTCGGCCGAAACCGCGCACTTCGGAAACGGTCAGGCCTTGGATACCGATTTCTCCCAACGCCTCCTTCGCTTCATCGAGTTTGAACGGCTTGATAATCGCTTCGATCTTTTTCATGACCGCCTCCTACTGCTCGTTCGTCGCGAGAACGTTTGCGGGTGAGGCTTGCGCTCGGCCTGCACCGCTGGTGTCGAAGATGCCGGCCGAACTCCCGAGGTCGTAGCCGTGCATACCGTGCTCGGCGAGATCCAAGCCTTCGATCTCTTCTTCCTCGGAAACCCGGATTCCGATCGAGGCTTTGAGCACGCCGAAGAGAATCATCGCGGACCCGAAGGCGAAGACACCGTAGGCCACGACACCGATCAGCTGCGTAACGAAGCTGTGCTCGGGATTCGTCGAGAAGATGCCGACGGCGAGAGTTCCCCAGATACCGCACGTCAGGTGCACGGAGATCGCTCCCACCGGGTCGTCGATCTTGATGCGATCGAAGAACACGACGGAGAGCACCACGAGAACACCCGCGACGAGACCGATCAGGGTCGCCGTGAACGGCGTCATGACGTCGGCGCCGGCCGTGATGCCGACGAGACCCGCGAGAATGCCGTTTAGCGCCATCGAGAGGTCGGGCTTACTGGTGATCATCTGCGAGGTGAACATCGCGCCGATCGCACCCGCGGAAGCCGCGATACACGTCGTCACCAGCGTAAGAGACGTGAGATCGGGGTCTGCGGAGAGAACCGAGCCACCGTTAAAGCCGAACCACCCGAGCCACAACAAGAAGACGCCGATGGTCGCAAGGGGCATGTTGCTGCCGGGGATCGGCATCATGTTGCCGCTCTTCGTGTATTTCCCGAGGCGCGGACCGAGAAGCCAGGCGCCAGCGAGTGCTCCCCAGCCTCCGACCGAGTGCACCAGCGTCGAGCCCGCAAAATCGTAGAAGCCCATGCCGTCGAGCCAACCGCCGCCCCACTTCCAGGAGCCGGCGATCGTGTAGACGAATGCGACGAACACGACGGAGAACAGCATGAATGCCGAAAGCTTGATCCGTTCGGCGACGGCACCCGAAACGATGGTTGCGGCCGTCGCGGCGAACATCGCTTGAAACAGGAAATCCGTGTAGTAGGTGTAACCGCCGTCGGCGTAACCCGCCGACTGGCCGTCCGCTCCCGGATCGAGTCCGATGCCGGCGAAACCGACCCAACCGTTGAAGTCGCCGGGGTACATCAAATTGAAGCCGCACAGGTAGTAGGTCAGGATGCCCGCCGAGATGATGAACGTGTTCTTGAACAGAATGTTCGTCGTGTTCTTCGCTCGGGTGAGTCCCGACTCAAGCGACGCAAAGCCCAAGTGCATGATGAAGACGAGGCCCGCGCAGAGCATCATCCAGACGTTGTTGGCTGTGAATTGGCCGACGCTGATCTCGGCGGCTTCTTCGGCGACAGCGGCGGCGGGAAGAAGGGCCGTAGCGAGGGCGACTACGGTAAGGGCGCGTAACACGGTGGGACCTCCATTGGTTGAGACGTAGGTCCACTAAGCAACGGGCGTGCCAGGTCGGCTGCGGGTGCGCGGGCGCAACGGGCGCAACAAGGTCCCCGGCTGCTCAGAATTTCGCCCGCAGCTGCTGCCTTTCTGGGCAGTGCGCGCGCTTAAGGCAGGGCGTTGGTGGCCCGGGAGAGACCTTCGCGGAGCAGCTTCGGGCTGGTGGCGAAGTTGATCCGCACGTAGCCCCGCCCGGGCTCTCCGAAGTGGGCGCCATCGCTGAACGCAACCCGTCCGCGATCTCGGAAATGGGCGTAGGGCGACGGCGACAGGCCCAGGGCGCGAGCGTCGACCCAGGCCAGATACGTGGCTTCGGGGACGTGGGCCCGAGCTGCGGGCCACTGTCGCCTCACTTCGTCGACGGTGAAGTCGCGGTTCACTCGGAGTGCCTGCAATACCTCCTCGAGCCAGGAATCGCCGGCCTCCCACGCCGCCCGGGTCGCCACGAGGCCCATTTGGGACAGCCCGCCGCGGACGTGGCCGGGCAGAGCCTTGAACGCCCTTTTCGCCTCGGTACTCCCGAACGCAGCGACGGCGCAGCGCAAGCCCGCGATATTGAATGCCTTCGACGCGGAGTAGAGGGTCACGGTACGGGCCCCGATCTCCGGCGAGAGGGAAGCGATCGGGACGTGACGCGCCCCCGGATAGACGAGGTCGGCATGGATCTCGTCGCTCACGATCGTCAGATCTCGCTCGATCGCGAGTTCCGCGAGGGCCTCGAGTTCAGCACGGCGGAACACGCGACCGGTCGGGTTGTGCGGGTTGCATAGGAGGAGGAGCCGCGTCCGATCGTCGCAAGCGGCCCGAGTCACATCGAAGTCGATTTCGTAGCCGTCCCGGGCGTCCACCAACGGCGCCTCCGCCAGTCGGCGCCCGGTCTCTCGAACGGCCTGCAGGAACGGCGGATAGATGGGCGTCTGTACGAGGATCCCGTCCCCTTCGCGGGTCAGTTGGAGCAGCGCGACGTAGATCCCCTGAACCACCTCGCACAGGAGCTCGACGTTTCCGGGATCGACGTGCCAGTCGAACCGCCCTTCCATCCGCGCCGCAAACCGTTCGGCGATGCCGGTCTGGTGCGGGGCGCGTGGATATCCGAAATCCGAGATTTCGAGGCAATCGGCGAGCGCGTCTCGGATTGCGGGCGCCGTGCCGAAATCCATGTCGGCGACCCACATCGGCAGAACGTCCGGCGGGTAGTGCTGCCATTTTTCACCTTGGGTGCGCCGTCGCTCGGCGAGATCGACCAGGAGCTTCGTCATAAGGGGAGTCTACCCGGCGCAGCACTGCGTCCTATGGATGGCCCGATCCGGCGTAGCCTTGGGGGAAGACGATGCTTATGTTCTTCCGACGATGAAGGATCCGAACCCCGAACGCGTCCGCTCCGTCGATGCCTCCCGCCTTCCGAAGCACTTTGACGCGCAGGAGGCCGAAGCGCGCTGGGACGCCGCCTGGCAAGCGGCGGGCGTCCATCGCTTCGATCCCGGTCGCGCCCGAAATGAGACCTTCGTGGTCGACACGCCCCCGCCGACCGCTTCCGGCTCACTCCATCCGGGGCACGTCTTCAGCTACACCCACACCGACATCCTGGTGCGGTACCAGCGGATGGGCGGAAAGAACATCTACTACCCCATGGGTTGGGACGACAACGGTCTTCCCACCGAGCGGCGGGTCCAGAACTACTACCACGTGCGGTGCGACCCGAGCGCACCCTACGAGCCGGACTTGGCGCTCGAACAAGCCAGCGCCAAGGTCCGCAAGAAACCGCCTCGACAAGTGTCGCGGCAGAACTTCATCGAGCTCTGCCACCACGTCACGACAGAAGACGAGAAAGAGTTCATGGCTTTGTGGAAACGCCTCGGCGTTTCCGTCGATTGGGACGAGCAGTATCAAACCATCGATGACCACTGCCGACGCATTGCGCAGTTGTCGTTCCTCGACCTTTTCGAGAAGGACCAGGTGTACAGCAGCGACGCGCCCACCTTGTGGGACGTCGATTTCCAGTCTGCGATCGCGCAGGCCGAGCTCGAAGACAAGATGATGCCCGGCGCGTATCACGACATCGAATTCGGCGTCGCGGGCGAAGATCGCGGCTTCGTCATTTCGACCACCCGTCCCGAGCTGTTGCCCGCGTGCGTCGGAGTTACGGCTCATCCGGACGACGATCGGTACAAGTCCCTGTTCGGGAAGCACGCCGTCACGCCGCTCTTCTTTGCTCCGGTTCCCATCTTTCCGAGCGAAGTCGCCGATCCCGAAAAGGGCACCGGCATTCTGATGGTCTGCACTTTCGGCGACGCGACCGACGTCGCGTGGTGGCGCGACGAGGGGCTCCCGCTCCGCCAGCTGATCGGGCGCAACGGGCGGCTTGTCCCGGCGACCTTCGGCAGCGAGAACTTCCCGAGCGAAAAGCCCGACGCCGCGAACGGCTACTACGAGGAGCTCGCCGGCAAGACCGTGAAAGCGGCGCAAGCCCGCATCGTCGAACTTCTCGCCGACCCGGACGGCAGCGCGACCGGGCGCGGAGCCCCCCTGCAGCGAGACCCGCGCCCGATCGAGCACGCGGTGAAGTTCTTCGAAAAAGGCGACCGGCCGCTCGAGTTCGTTCCAACGCGTCAGTGGTTCGTCCGCTTGCTCGACAAGAAGCCGGAACTGCTCGCGAAGGGTCGCGCGATCCAGTGGCACCCGGAGCACATGTTGCGCCGCTTCGAAGATTGGACGGAAAACCTGGCCTACGACTGGTGCGTCAGTCGCCAACGTTTCTTCGGCGTACCGATCCCGGTCTGGTATCCGCTCGACGACGCTTGCCAGCCCGACTACGAACGACCGCTTCTCCCGAAACCGGAAGCGCTCCCAATCGATCCCGTGGGCGATTGCCCGCCCGACTACGCGGAAGCGCAGCGGGGCGTGCCCGGAGGCTTCGTCGCGGAGCGCGACATCTTCGACACGTGGTTTACGAGCTCGATGACGCCTCAAATCAGCTCCCACTGGGGAACCGATCCGGCGCGCCACGCTGCGCTCTACCCCGCCGACGTGCGACCGCAAGCGCACGACATCATTCGAACGTGGGCGTTCTACACGATCGCGAAGTCGCTGCTCCACGAAGACAGCGTGCCTTGGAATCACGCGACGATCTCCGGATGGATCCTCGATCCGGACCGCAAGAAGATGTCGAAGAGCAAGGGCAACGTGGTAACGCCCGTTCCGCTAATCGACACGTACACCGCCGACGGCGTTCGCTACTGGGCGGGGAGTGCCAAGTTGGGCGTCGACACCGCGCTCGACGAAAAGGTCTTCAAGATCGGAAAGCGCCTCGTCACGAAGTTGTTCAATGCGGCGAAGTTCGTCCTCGCGCAGGAGGGAGACGTTCATCCGATCCGCGACGAGCTCGACCTGGCCTTCGTGCACGAGCTTCGCCAGCTCGTCGTGCGTGCGACGGATGCATTCGACCGCTACGACCAGGCGCGTGTCCTGATGGATACCGAGAGCTTCTTCTGGACGCGCTTTACGGACACCTACATCGAACTCGCGAAGGTCCGTGCCCGCGGCGAAGACGACCATGCGGGTGCCGGTTCGGGCTCGGCCATCGCGGCGCTCCGCCTCGGTCTGTCGGTGCTCCTGCGTCTGTTCGCGCCGTTTCTCCCGTTCATCACCGAGGAGGTTTGGTCGTGGGCGTTCGCCGAAGAGACCGGTGAGGCGTCGATTCACCGCGCGCCGTGGCCCTCAGCCCGAGATTTCGAGGGAATCCCCGCGCCGGCCGACGAAGCGAGCTTTGCCACGGCGAGCGCGGCCCTCGCCGCCATGAACAAAGCGAAAGCCGACGCTTCGGTATCGATGGGACGCGCCGCCGAGCGATTGACGGTGCGGGGGCGCGGCGAGGATCTCGATCGACTCGCCCGCGTTCTCGACGACGTCCTGGCCGCCGCTCGCTGTCAGGAGTATCACGCGGAAAGCGCGGACGATCTCGAGCCTGGTAGCTTCGAGATCACCGACGCCGTCTTCGCGGAGAAAGGAGCCGCCTAACGGCGGTCACGACGCGCGCGCGCAGCTTCGGCTAGCCGCGTGAGCACCGGGGCAGTGCGTTCCCAACCCATACACGCATCGGTGATACTCTGGCCGTAGGTCAGCTTCTCGCCAGGCACGACGTTCTGTCGCCCGTCCTCGATAAAGCTCTCCAACATCACGCCGGCGATCTCCCGGGTTCCCGAGGCGACTTGCTGTGCGACGGCTTCCGCAGTCTCCGGCTGCACGGTGTGGTCCTTGCCGCTGTTCGCGTGGCTGCAGTCGACCACGATGCGATCCGTCACCCCGGCTTTGTGAAGCGCAGCGGAAGTCGAGGCGATCGTCTCGGCGTCGAAGTTCGGCCCGTCGCTGCCACCTCGCAGGATCATGTGGCAATCGCGGTTCCCCCGGGTGGCGACAATCGCGGCGACGCCCTGCTTCGTCACCGAGAGAAAGCGGTGCGGATGGACCGCGGAACCGATGGCGTCGATCGCGATTTGCACGCTGCCGTTCGTCGCGTTCTTGAAGCCGACCGGCATCGAGAGGCCCGACGCCAATTCGCGGTGCACCTGACTCTCCGACGTGCGCGCGCCGATCGCGCCCCAGGAAACGAGGTCCGCAAAGAACTGCGGCGTAATCGGATCGAGGAACTCGCACCCGGTGGGCATGCCCTGTTCGGCGAGTTCGAGGAGAAGGCGCCGCGCCAATCGCAGGCCTTCGTTGATCGCGAAGCTGTCGTCGAGTTTCGGATCGTTGATCAGTCCTTTCCAACCGACCGTGGTGCGGGGCTTCTCGAAGTAGACCCGCATCACGATCAGCAGATCCTGTTGCGCTTCGAACGCGACCTTACCGAGGCGCTTCGCGTAATCGAGAGCCGCCACCGGGTCGTGGATCGAGCAGGGCCCGACGACCACGAGCAAGCGGTCGTCTTCGCCGCGAATGATTCGCTCCACTTGCTCGCGCCCGCGGGCGATCGTGGCGGAGCTCGCTTCCCCAAGGGGCAACTCCTCCATCAAGATCGCGGGCGGGATCAAGGGCCGCAGGCTGTCGATGCGCAGGTCGTCGGTCTGAAACAGCATTTGTTTTCTCCGAGGCGTGGAAGCTAGCTCTTTCTGCCGCCGCGGCGTACGCGTCTCCGTGACATTCCGGCGGCTAATCCCCTGCCGTGCACCGGCCGATGAGATCGGCGTGACGACAAACAAATCACTACCTCTGCTCGGACGGGTCGCGATTCGTCTGAAGATCCTGTCCACGGAGCAGGTCCTTCAGGCGGTCGAGGAAAAGGAAAAGCGGGGCGGAACGACCCCGCTTGGTCAGATCTTCCTCGACCTCGGTTGGGTCAACGAAGACCAGCTGCAACGAATCGTCGACACCCAAAAACAGATCATCGCGCACCACCGCGCGCAACAAGCCGTCGAGCAGACGGAGCCGACGCCCGCGCCCACCCGTCCCGAGCCGGCCCCCGCACAGATCGCGCAGCCGGCGACGCCCGCGCCGAAACCGACGCAGGCGCCCGCAACGACGGCGCCCGCTCCCGCGGTCGTCTCGGCTTCGCCCAGTGTGGGCGGTGCCACCGACGCAGACCCGGAGCTCGTCGGGTTGCTTCGCGCCGCGGCAGAGCAAAACGCGAGCGATATTCATCTCCACGCCGGCGTGAAGCTGTACCACCGGGTCGCCGGTTCCTTCGAAACCCAGGGCGACACGCCTCTCGACGGCGCGTTTATCGAGCGGGCGGTGAAATCGGTGCTCGACGCCGATCAGCTCGCGCGTTTCGAGGAGGCGGGCGAGCTCGATCTAGCGATCACCGTCGCCGGGGTGGGTCGCTACCGAGCCAATGTCTACCGCCAGCAGCACGGGACGGATCTCGTGCTCCGCGCGCTGCCGCAAACCCCGCCGAATCTGGGTGAGCTCGGGCTTCCCGAAACGCTTTCCAAGCTGACGCAGTACCACCAGGGCATGGTGTTGGTGACCGGGCCGAAAGGTTGCGGAAAATCATCGACCCTCGCGGCGCTTGTCGACATCATCAACAGCTCGCGCGACGACCACATCCTGACGGTCGAGGATCCGATCGAGGTCCTCCACCCGTCAAAGCGCTGCGTCGTCAACCAACGCGATGTCGGACGGCACACGGAATCGTTCGCGCGGGCGCTGCGTGCGGCGCTGCGCGAAGACCCCGACGTGATCGTGATCGGTGAGTTGCGCGATTTCGAAACGATTTCGCTCGCACTCACTGCTGCCGAGACAGGCCACCTGGTGCTCGGGACGCTGCATACCGACAGCGCGATTCGCACGATCAATCGGCTGGTCGGCGTCTTCCCGGCGGATCAGCAGGATCAAGTCCGAAACATGCTGAGCGAATCGTTGCGCGCGGTCGTCTCTCAGCGGCTGGTCCCGGTGGCCGACGGATCGCGGCGCGTTCCGGCGCTCGAAACGCTCATCGTGAACCGCGCAGTCGGCAACCTCGTCCGGGAAAACAAGACCTTCCAGATCTCGTCCATCCTGCAGACCGGTGGCAGTCAGGGTATGTGCATGCTCGACGACTCGCTCCGCGCGCTCATCGCGGACGGAACGATCACGAAGGAAGAGGCCCTTCGTCACTGCGACGATCCCAAGAAGCTAGGAGGCGCGTAGATGCCCCAACTGGACGAGCTACTCCGCCACCTGAAAGAAGAAGGTGGATCGGACCTGCACCTCGCCGCCGGTCTCGCTCCGCGAATCCGTGTTTCCGGCGGACTGCGAGCGGTCGACGGCTGGGACTCGCTGACAGACGAGGCGCTGCGCGCGCTTCTGCAACCGATCACGAACGAGAAGCAGTGGAACGAGTACGAATCGAAGAATGACCTCGACTTTGCCTACGGGCTCGAGGGTGTCGCTCGGTTCCGCGCGAACTACTTCGCTCAGGAACACGGCTCCGGCGCGGTCTTTCGCGTGATTCCCGAGAAGATCATCACGGTCGAAGAGCTGGGACTGCCGGACGCGATCGCCAAGCTCTCCGAACTCGAGAAAGGTCTCGTGGTCGTGACCGGCCCCACCGGTTCGGGTAAATCCACAACCCTCGCCGCCGTGGTCGACAAGATCAATCGCGACTACAAGAAGCACGTGGTGACCATCGAAGACCCCGTCGAGTTCGTCCACAAGGGCCAGCAGTGCGTCCTCTCTCATCGCGAAGTCGGCGTGCACACCGGGAGCTTCGCCAAGGCGCTTCGCACGGTCATTCGCCAGGACGCGGACGTGGTGCTCGTCGGGGAAATGCGCGACCGCGAGACAATCGCCGCCGCGGTCGCCGCAGCGGAAATGGGCATGCTCGTGTTCGGCACGCTCCACACGAACGGCGCGGCGAAGACCATCGACCGGATCGTCGACGCGTTTCCCGCCGACGAACAACCGCAAATTCGCTTGTCGCTTTCGGAATCGCTCGCGGCCATCGTGTCGCAGCTGCTCGTTCCCAAGGTCGGCGGCGGACGCGTCGCTGCGAACGAGATTCTCCTGCGTACTCAAGGGCTGCCCAATGTGATCCGCGAAGCGAACACGCAGATGATCAACTCGATCATTCAATCCGGGCGGGCACAGGGCATGATCGCGATGGACGACGCACTCGCCGCGCACTTGTCGGCCGGGGTGATCAGCCCCGAAGATGCGTACGCGAAGGCGACCGAAAAAGCGCGCTTCGAGTCACAACTCAGCGACGCTCCGGTCTCCTGATTCCTTGCGCCGCTAGATAAGACGCAACGATCGCGGGGTAGCCCTCGCGGTAGGTCGGGTACTCGAAGACGAACCCGCTCCCGCGGAGCCGCGCGCTCGAGCAGCGTTTGCCGCCGATGTCCGCCGATCCCTCGGTTTCCGGGGCAGGCGGTGCGACGCCGAGTTGCTGCGCGATCCAACGAACGACCTCGCCGAGCTCCGCCGGCTCGTGGTCGACGCCTACGTAGAGTTCGCCCAGCTCCTCGAGGGACAAGAGGTGGGCGACCGCGGACGCCGCATCGTCTCGGTGAATCCGGTTCGTAAACTGCCGACCGCGCAGCGTGACCTCCGCACGGGCGACCCGCTCAATGAGTCGCGTGCGTCCCGGGCCATAGATCCCGCCGAGTCGCAGCGACGCGGCGCGCGCCGCGAGTGAGGCCGCGGCGGCCTCCCCTTCGAGCATCAAACGTCCGCGAAAACTCTCGGGAAGACTCGCCGTCGACTCGTCCACCCACGCGCCTTCGCTTTCGCCATAGACCGACGTGCTCGAGACGAAGACGGCGCGCGCCGGAAGCCTCGCGCGCGCGGCGAGAGCTCGTCCGAGGTTTTGCACGCCTGCGACATAAGCCCGCCGGTACGACGCCTCGTCAGAGCGGTCCGCCGCCGCCGCGTACACCACGGCATCGACTCCCTCGGGAATCACTTCGAGCGTCGCCCCATCAGAGAGATCGGCCCGAAGCCGGATCACGCCCTGCGGCAATGGCGCTTCGCTGCGGCGCAGCCCGAACACGGTGTGACCCTGGCGCGCGAGGTTCGCGGCGAGAGCGGCGCCGACGTAACCACATCCCGCGATCAAAACGCGCAGACGAACTTACTCGTTCAGGTGGCGCATGACTTGCGCGACCTCTTCGGAAGAACCGATGACGACCCCGGTGCGCTGGTGGAATTCGTCAGGGGTGACTTCGAGGATCCTGCCGCTCGCCGCCGCAGCGGCACCGCCGGCCTGCTCGACGAGCAGTGCCATCGGATTCCCTTCGTACAACAATCGGAGTTTCCCGTCCGGCGCTTTGCGCGTCGGCGGGTAGAGGAAGACGCCGCCCTTGAGCAGCGTGCGATGTACGTCCGCCACCATGGAGCCGATGTAGCGGCTTCCGTAGCCATTCTCGTGGGCAAAGCTCAGGTACGAGCGGATGGCGTCGGGAAAATCGTTCCAGTACGCCTCGTTGATCGAGTAGATCTTTTTCTGGGGTGGAATTCGCAACTCGGGCAAGACGAGGACGAAATCACCCAACTCGGGGTCGAGTACGAACATGTCGACGCCCGAGCCAGTCGTGAGAACGAGAACGACCGAGGAGCCGTACAGGACGTAACCCGCGGCGAGTTGCGCGTCCCCCGGTTGGAGCGCGGCCTGGGCGGTGTCGGCGTCGGCCTGCTCGTTGGCGAGGATGCTGAAGATCGTGCCGACGCTTACGGCGACATCGATATTCGACGAGCCGTCTAGGGGATCGGCGATCACGCAATACTTCCCGCCTTCTTTGAGAGAGCGGAAAACGACGGGTACCGGCTGCTCTTCGGAGGCATAGAGAGCGACGTCGGCCCGCTCCTCCAAGCAGCGCTGCAACAGCTCGTCGGCGAGCACGTCGAGTTTCTGCTGAGCTTCGCCGTGCGTGTTGAATTCACCGGCGGCGCCGACAATGTCCTCGATGCGCGCGCGTCGGACCTTGGCGGCGATCGACTTGGCCGCCAACGCGATCGCGCCGATCACGCCGGCGAGGTCGGTCGCCGCGCGCCCCCGCGCTAGATGAGTCTGTAGCGTGGTCAGGTTCTCGCGCATCGGGCGGGGAAGTTACCGGATCCGTTTTTCGCGGGGCTCCCGCGGGAATCCGACGGGGACGTATCGGGCCCCGTAGAGAAGAGGCCCCGTCGGCACTCGCCGCCGGGGCCTCTCGAGGGAAGGAGCGTTGCGTACTCAGCAGATAAGACGGGCGAGACGCGCTTTCGGTTCCACTCGGATCGGATTTTTTTGCGTCCGCTCACTGCGCGGCGAGCTTCTCCTTCGCAACCTCGATGGCCGCGGTGTAGTCGCGATGATCGAGGCGCCCCTTGAAGAGCTCGACCGGGGAGCCATCGGGCATCAGAATTCCCACGGTCCCGGTGCGAGCGACGTTCGCCTCGTAGAACTCTTCGATCCCGAGCTCCTTCGCGCGAGCGGCAGCCTCCTCTTTGCGTTCCTGGTCCGTCACGTCGAGGACGACGATGTTCGCGTCGTCGGCGTGTCGCTCCACGAGCTTCTCCCACGTCAGCGCGAGCATCGCGCAGCTTGTGCACCAATCAGCGTGCACCTTGACCAGATAGGGTTTCGCAGGTGCCTCGGGGGCCTCCCCCTCGGCCGTCGCGGTGACGGCGACAAGGGCGGCCAGTGAACACGCCAGCGTCCAGTAGAAAAGCTGCTTCCTGATCATCCGAATCTCCTAAGCGTCTCGTGCGGTGGACCGCCTGCACCCGAGTGGGACGCCCTGGCCCCGCCAAGAGTTCAACCCCGTATCATTCGGCCGTTCGTGTCCTCACTAAACCCGCAAGAAGTGCGCGATTCCGACCCCGTAGAGGGGAAGGGAAGCGGCTACCCGGCCTTCGTCCGAGGAGTCGCGTCGTGGTTCGGCGCCTGGGGAATGCACTCGGCCTTGTTCTCGTGGCTCCTCGTCGTGCAACTCGACTCCTCGCCAGAACGGGTGGGAATCGGGCAGCTCGCGGTGATGTTGCCCACCTTGCTCCTCATACTCATCGGCGGTTCCGTCGCGGATCGGAGCGATGTCCGCAGGGCGCTCGTCCTGTTTCATCTGGCCGCGGCCGCGGGCCCCCTGGGGCTCTCATGGCTCGTCGCCGAAGGACAGCTCACCTACAGCTGGCTGCTGGTGTACGGCCTCTGGGTCGGCGTCGTCACCGCGTTCATCATGCCGGCTCGAGATACGCTTCTCTCGCGCGTCGCGGGCGATGACATGCTTCGCGCGGTGGCGGGAATGACCATTGTCCAGTTCGCGGCGCAGGCCCTGGGCAACCTGCTCGCGGGCGGTGCGCGTTGGGTCGGAGGCGCGCCGATGTTGGCCGTTCAGGGGTGCATCTTGGCCCTGGGAGCGGTCCTCACGGCCCGGGTGCCGCCGGCGCCGCCACGAAAAACGAAATCCCCCCGGGGCGCCCTTTCCCTCCGCGAGGTTGTGTCAGGGGTCCAAATCGTTGCGTCAAATCCCCAAATGCGCGCGAGCTTCCTCATCTCGTTTGGCGTCGCGTTCTTTTTCGCGGGGCCGTTCTACGTGATTTTTCCGCTGATCGTCCGGGACGTGTTCGGCGGCGGCGTCCTC
Organism: Myxococcota bacterium; assembly: GCA_965223705.1. Lineage (GTDB taxonomy): Bacteria > Myxococcota_A > UBA9160 > UBA9160 > UBA6930 > UBA6930. Next base: position 4,219,273 of record OZ245015.1, read on the forward strand.
ATGCTGTCGATCACGATGATGACGTTCCCCCTCGGCACCATTCTGGGCTCCATCGCGATCCGCTCCCGCGGGGGCTTGCGTCAGCGGGGCCCAGCCGCGCTCTGGTCCGTACTCGGTGGAGCCTGCGCACTGGGCACGATCGGCCTCGGCTTGCCGTACATCGGCATGCTGGCCATGACGCTCATCTGGGGCCTCACGGCCTCGATCTTCATCAACGCAACCCGGACCCTGTTCCAGGAAGCGGCGCCCGAAGCCGAGCGGGGCCGCGTGCTGTCGGTCTTCCAAATGGCCCTGATGGGCGCGTCGCCGATGGGATCTTTTTTGGCGGGTGTCTGCGCCGCCAGGCTCGGCCACCACACGACCTTGCTAGTCTTCGCGGGCGCCGTCTTCGTCCTGGTGAGCGCGCTTTGGGTGCCGGTGCGCCGCGCCGAGCCAGGACACCGCGCGGCCTCGATGGTGAGGAACCCCAAAGGGCCTTAGCCACGCGTTGACAGCCCCACCCCTCTCCTTGAACCTCAATCATTCGCTCTGCGTCCCAAACAAATGGAGAATTCCAGTGACCGATAGCCGCCCTCCCTTCAAAGTCGCCGACCTCGACCTCGCGGAATGGGGGCGCCGGGAAATCCGCCTCGCCGAGCATGAGATGCCCGGCTTGATGGCCCTGCGCGAACGCTACGGCGATGCGAAGCCCTTCGCCGGCACCCGCATTATGGGCAGCCTGCACATGACGATTCAGACCGCCGTGCTGATCGAAACGCTGACGGCGCTCGGTGCCGACGTTCGCTGGGTAAGCTGCAACATCTTCTCGACCCAAGACCACGCGGCAGCTGCCACGGTGATCGGACCGAACGGCACGGCGTCCTCGCCCGAGGGAACGCCGGTCTTCGCTTGGAAGGGGGAGACCCTCGAGGAATACTGGTGGTGCACGCGCGAGGCCCTGATCTGGCCCGACGGAAACGGTCCCGATCTCATCGTCGACGACGGCGGCGACGCCACCCTACTCGTTCACAAGGGCCTCGAGTTCGAGCAGGCCGGTAAGGTCCCGAAGCCCAATCCCGAGACGGACTCCGAAGAATGGATTGTCGTGCTCGAAATGTTGGCGCGGCTCCAGGAAGAAGAGCCCGGGTTGTGGCAGCGCATCGCGACGAAGATCCGCGGCGTGTCGGAAGAGACCACCACCGGCGTTCACCGCCTCTATCAGATGGAAGAGAACGGCTCACTGCTCTTCCCCGCGATCAACGTGAACGACTCCGTCACGAAGAGCAAATTCGACAACATCTACGGGTGCCGTCACTCGCTGCCCGACGGCCTCATGCGCGCATCCGACGTGATGCTCGGCGGAAAGGTCGCCGTCGTCTGCGGCTTCGGCGAAGTGGGTAAAGGCTCGGCCCAAGCCCTGCGCGGCCAGGGCTGCCGCGTGATCGTGACTGAAATCGACCCCATCTGCGCCCTACAGGCGGCGATGGAAGGCTACGAGGTCAAGCCCCTCGATGACGTGGTCGGCGAGGCCGACATCTTCGTCACCACGACCGGCAACTACGACGTCATCACAGCCGACCATATGTCACGCATGAAGGACAAGGCGCTCGTCGGGAACATCGGTCACTTCGACAACGAGATCGATATGGCCGGGCTCAAGAAGATCCCCGGGATCGTGTGCAACAACATCAAGCCGCAATACGATGAGTGGGTTTTCCCCGACGGCCACAGCGTCCTGATCCTCGCGGAAGGCCGCCTGCTGAATCTGGGGTGCGCCACCGGTCACCCGAGCTTCGTCATGTCGGCGTCCTTCACGAATCAGGTCATCGCGCAACTAGAGCTTCACCAACACCCCGAGCAGTACGAAAAGAAGGTGTACATGCTTCCCAAGCACCTGGATGAAGAAGTGGCGCGGCTGCATTTGGATCACCTCGGGGTCAAGCTGACCCGATTGACGCCGGAGCAGGCGGCCTACATCGGAGTCCCGGTGGACGGGCCCTACAAGCCCGATCACTATCGGTACTAGGCAGATCGGAACCGAACGCGTGACACGAGCATTTTCGAGACGGCGCCTGTGCGCCGCGGCATTCGTCCTTTCGGGCATTGGCTTCGGCAGCCTGGCCGCCGTCTCGGAGGCTCACGCAGCGCTCGGGTGCCGGGACATCCCGGACTTGATGGGCGTGTACTTCCGCAAGCACGTCGCGGTCGCGTCCGGCGGGCCCGAAATCGGCTTTCGCACCGCCGACACGTATCTGCGGCGGCAAGATCCTCAGCGCAGTCTGGTGGACCGCGGCGAGGCCGAGAAGCTGCGCCAGTCCTTGCGCGAGGCCTTCAAGGACGCGCGCACCGGAAAGTGCAAACGCCTCCTCGACATCCACAAGAAGCTGATCTCGTTCCAGTCGCGGACCGAGAGCGAAGTGAAGGCGATCCTCGGCGCAGAAGATTACGCCGTCGACGAGACCGCCGAACTCGTGCTCGACCCCGACGAAAGGGAACGCCCGAAGTCAGCCGCCGAGCGGAAGGCGTTACTCGAGACCCTGACGCATTTTCAGATCTCGAACTACCTGGCGAACGATCTCGAACTCGCCGAAGCGAAGCGCCGTCTGACGCACCGTCACGAGCTTCGCGTCAAGCGGTTGCGCGAGCAGACGAACGCCCAGGTCTTCTCCACCTTTCTCGACGCGTTCGCCGCCTCGCTGGATCCGCACTCGAGCTACCTCTCGGCTGACGACCTCGAAGATTTCCGCATCGGCATGCAGCTCTCGCTCGAGGGCATCGGGGTCGCGCTGTCCGAGCGCGATGGCTACGCCGTCGTGGAACAGATCATCCCCGGCGGCGCTGCCGATCGCCTGGAAGTCCTGCGGCCCCAAGACAAGATCATCGCGGTCGCCGAAGAAGAGGGCGAGGCCGTCGACGTGATCGACATGGCGCTGCGCGATGTCGTACGTCTCATCCGTGGACGCAAAGGCAGCACGGTTCACCTGACGGTGCTTCGGCAAGGCGACGAGGCGGAACGCTTCCCGGTCTCGATCGTGCGCGACAAGATCGATCTCGACCAACAGGCGGCGAAGCTCGACATCGAAGAAGTGGAGCACGACGGCACCAAGCTCAAACTCGGGGTGCTGGAACTCCCGTCGTTCTACGGCGACCGGGATTCCAACGAACGCCTGTCCTCACGCGACGTTCGCGCGCTCCTCGAAGAGGCGCGGGAAGCGAAGGTCGACGGCCTGCTCTTCGACTTGTCGCGCAACGGCGGTGGCCTGCTCGAAGACGCGGTCGCGATCTCCGGACTCTTCGTGCGTGAAGGTGGCATCGTCGCCGTGAAAGACGGCGGCAAGCGGAGCCGGGTGATGCCCGACCCGGATTCCAAGCTGCTGTACAACGGTCCGCTGGTCGTCCTCGTGTCCCGCGTCAGCGCCTCCGCTTCCGAGATCGTCGCCGGCGCGCTGCGCGACTACAACCGCGCCGTGATCGTCGGCGACTCACAGACCTTCGGCAAAGGGACCGTACAGAGCGTGTTCCCGCTGCAACCCGGCCTCGGCGCATTGCGGATCACGACAGCGCTCTTTTTCCGCCCCGGTGGCGACTCGACTCAAAAAGCGGGCGTCGCCAGCCACTTCGTGATCCCGTCTCGGTTCGACGTCGAAAGCATCGGCGAATCGAAGCAGCGGTACGTGCTTCCCGAGCAGAGGATCCCGGAATTCCTGAGCGATCGCGCAAACGCCAAGAAGGAGCAAGACCGCTTCAAAGCTGTCACGCCGGACCTCGTCAAGGTGTTGGCCGAGCGCTCGCGCGCTCGCGTCGAGAAAGACGAGGAGCTCCAGGAAGTCGTCGAAGATCTAGCCGAGCGCGAAGGAGACGACGGTGTCGTCGTGCTGTCGGAACTCGTCGAGAACCGCCAAAACGGTAACGGGGAAAGCGTCGAAGGCGGTACCGAGGACGCGGCCGCGAACGACGACGCCGACGACAAGCGCCCCCCGCAAACCGAGGAAGCGCTCCGGGTGCTTGCGGATCTCGTCCTGCTCTCGCGTTGAAACCCTGGGTCGCAGTTCTCGCGATCGCGGCCCTGCTCGCGGTGCTCGTCATCGCCACCCTCCGCGAGACGCGTGGCGTTCACTGCGAAGCGTGCGTGGACTTTCGCGGCCAGGCACACTGCGCGACGGCCGTTGCGCCGACCCGCGACGAAGCCGAGCAAGGTGCGCGAATGAGTGCCTGCTCCGTCGTGGCACGCGGCGTAACCCGGAGTCTCGAGTGCCAGCGCAAGCCGCCGAGCTCCCTTCGCTGCAGTGAGTGAATCGCTTCGCAGGTGTGCGCGTCTTCGCTATCTTGACCGATCGGACAACAATCGGAGTCGACCATGGAACTAGAGCCCGCCGTTCGTGAGCGCATCGGAGAACTGATCGCCTCTGAGCGCGTCTTTCTCTTTATGAAGGGCCGTCGCGGGGCACCGCAATGCGGTTTCTCGGCCACCGTGACGCAGCTCCTCGACCAGCTGATCCCGGACTACGGCACGTACGACGTGCTGCAGGATCCGGAGGTTCGCGAGGGCATCAAAGTCTTTTCGACCTGGCCGACCATTCCGCAACTCTACGTCGAGGGAGAGTTCATCGGCGGCTGCGACATCATCACCGAGATGTTCCAGAGCGGCGAGCTGGAAGATGCTCTCGGCCTCGAACGCGCGGGCGATTCCGTTCCGAGCATCGAGATTTCCGACGATGCCGCCCGAGCGCTGCGCGAACTTTCAAACAACGCTCCGGGGCGCGAACTACACCTGGCGATTGACGCGCGTTTCCAGAAAGGACTCTACTTCGGACCCGCCGAGCCGGGGGAGATCCAAGCGAGCTCGAACGGGATCGACCTCTTCATGACGACGCACACGGCAGCGCGCGCGGAAGGTCTTTCCATCGATGCGGAAACAACCGCCAACGGGCCGGCGTTCCGGATCGAGGTCGCAGGGGAGCCGGTGGTATCCCAGATGAGCGTCTCCGAGCTCAAAAAATTGCTCGACTCGGGAGAACAAGCCTACGTGTTCGATGTGCGGACCGCCGAGGAGATCGCGACCGCTCGAATCGAGGGCACGACGCCGTTCGATGCCGAAGCGCAGAGAAGTCTCCAAGGCCTCCCCCGAGACGCCTTGCTCGTCTTTCTCTGCCATCACGGCGGGCGAAGCCAGAGCGCGGCGGAGCAAGTGGCGAGCCTGGGCTTCACGCGCGTATTCAACGTCTCGGGTGGAATCGACGCATGGTCTCGTGAGATCGATTCCAGCGTCCCGCGCTACTGAGCCTCACTATGCCGCTTCAGATCCTCTCCGAGCCGCCCGCCGAACCCAGTGACGTCATCGAGCAACTGCGGGAGAAAATTCTCGCGGAGCTGCCCGACGCCGAAGTCGTCGTGACGGCCGGCGGACCGGGACACTTCGAAGTCACGGTCACGTCCCAGAGCTTCGAGGGCCTGTCCCGTGTCAAACAACAACAGCGGGTCTATGCGGCCATCGCGCCGCTCATGGCGGGGAACACACCGCCGGTCCATGCGATCGACCGGATGGTGACGAAAACCCCGTAGGAGCTCGGGTCTTGTCCTCGCAGCCGCTTCCTCTCGACGCCCGACGTGTCGCGGGCCCCGGTGAGTTCCGCCCACTCGCGATCGGTGGTCTGCGTGTCGATCCGCCGGTCGTGTTGGCCCCCATGGCTGGAGTGACAAACGCGCCGTTCCGTCAGCTATGCCGACGGTTCGGAGCCGGTCTCTACGTCAGCGAAATGATCACCGCCCGAGCGCTCGTCGAAGGAAACGCGAAGACGGAGCGCCTCGCGGGGTTCGGCCCCGACGAACGACCGAGGAGTTTGCAGCTCTACGGTGTCGATCCCGACTACTTGAAACGAGCGGTAGCGCGCCTTGTCGGCGAAGGTCGCGTCGACCACATCGATTTGAATTTCGGTTGCCCGGTGCGCAAAGTCACCCGTCGTGGCGGCGGCGCCGCGATCCCGGCGAAGCCCGATCATCTCCGACAGATTGTACGAGCCGTCGTTCGAGCGGCAGGCGACGTGCCGGTCACCATGAAATTCCGGATCGGCATCGACGACACGCTGACCACGTTCCTGGATGCCGGGCGAATCGGAGAAGAGGAAGGTTGTGCGGCGGTCGCTCTTCACGCCCGGACCGCGGAGCAGTTCTACGATGGGCAGGCGAGCTGGGAAGCGATCGCCGCGCTGAAAGACCGTGTCCGTGGAATCCCCGTACTCGGAAACGGCGATATTTGGGAAGCGTGGGACGCCCTTCGCATGATGCGCGATACCGGCTGCGACGGGGTCGTGGTCGGTCGCGGATGCCTCGGGCGCCCGTGGTTGTTTCGCGATCTGGCGGATGTCTTTGCCGGCCGCATGCCCACGGCACCGCCGAATTTCGGCGGCGTCGCCGACGTGATGCTGGAACACGCCGAAAGCTTGGCCGCTTGGCAAGGGGAGCACGCCGGCATGCGAGCGTTCCGAAAGCATGCGACGTGGTACACGAAGGGCTTCGCCGGGAGCAGTGCGCTGCGCGAGAGGCTCTGTCGCGTGGCGCGGGTCGAAGAACTCCGCGCGGTTCTCGAGACCATCGACCGCGACGAGCCTTTCCCGACCGCGGCGCTTCGCGTCCCTCGCGGCAAACGCGGCGGCCGGCAACGGGTCGTGCTGCCCGAGAACTTCTTCGACGCGGCGGGCGATAGCCCCGAAGAGCCTCTAGAAGCCGTCTCCGGCGGCTGATTCCTTTCTGAGCTCTGCGACCCACTCCTTCGCGACGACCGCGGGCGAGCGCTGATCGCGATCGACGGCGAGGTTCGCGTCGCGCATCGCGTCCGCGGTGATCCGATTGTCGAGTCTCCTGAGTGCGGCCACGGCCTTGGGGAACGCGTCGATGAAACCGGGGCGGGCGAGAAGCATCGTGTCGTAAGGAGGGATCACGGCGCGGTCGTCCCGAAGCACGACCAGGTCGAAGCCGGCGATACGCCCATCGGTGGAGAACGCGCTGATGGCATCCACTTCGCCGATGGCAGCGGCCTGATACATCAGAGCGGGATCCATGGTGCGCTTTTCGAAAAACCGAAAGCCATAGGCATCCACCAAGGCGCTCCACTCGGTTCGGGCGAAGAACTCGAGATCGCCGCCGATCGTCAATTCGGACGAGATCGCCGCCAGGTCGGTCAACGTTTCAAGCCCGTGCCGCTCCGCGAGCGCTCGCCGCACCGCCAACGCGTACGTGTTCTCGAAGCCGAGGCGGGCGATGACGGAGATCCCGTGCTCCTCCACCAGGTAGGTTTCCACCGCGCGGAGAACGTCTGCGCGGTCGGAGAACGTTTCTCTCCCCATGATCGTCGCCCAGATCGTGCCTGAGTAGTCGGCGTACAGATCGATCTCCGACGATCTGAGCGCATCGAAAGCCACCGTGGAACCGAGTGACGTCACTTGGCGGGTATCCTGTGCGGTGGCTCGGCTCACCCACTCACCGACGAGCTCTCCGAGGATGTACTGCTCGGTGAAGGCCTTCGTACCGATTCGAAGTGGCGCTCCTTCTCCGCTGGCGGGAAGCAGCGACCACGCGGACCACAGCACGCCCACGGCAAAGAGCCCGATGATCGCGCGCACCCAGACGAGTCGTCGCCGGTCGAGGCAGCGCTCGAGGCCGAAGATCAGCTGATCGAGCGTGATCGCGAGCCCGGCGGCCGCGACGCAACCGATCAGGACCGCCGCGAAGTTTCGCGTCTGCAGACCGGTGAAGATGTAGTTGCCGAGGCTCGTCGCTCCTACCGGCGTCGAGAGGGTCGCGGTGCCGACGACCCAAACCGCCGCGGTCCGAACCCCCGCCACGATCACGGGAAGGGCCAGCGGCAGTTCGACGGTGCGCAGGCGCTGGAGATCGGTCATCCCCGCGGCCTTCGCCGCTTCGACCACAGCGGGGGACACGCCCCGAATCCCGGTGACGGTATTCCTCAGGATCGGCAACGCGCTGTACAGCGCCAAAGCCGTGACCGCGGGGAGGTAGCCGATACTCGGGATCGCGATTCCGGTCGCCGCGCCGAGGAGCGCCAGGGCGGGCACCATAATCGCGAGCAGGGCCAGACTCGGGATGGTTTGCACCACGCCCGCGAGCCCCATGAGCCACGGCTCGAGCTTCCGGCTCCGAGTCGCCGCGACGCCGAGCGGGAGCGAGATCGCGACGCCGACCGCCAGCGCGACGAGCGAGAGGCGCAGATGACCGCCCAGGTACTCGGGGAGTAGCGCGAGTTGCTCGGTCACGAACGGCCTTCCTGCAGCACCCGCAATGACTCGGCCTGACGCCCCGGAGCGGCGAGTAGCTCGGATACGCGTGGGCCCGAAGGAGCGGCGAGCAGCCGCTCCGGCGTATCGACTTGAAGCAGTTCTCCCTCGTCCATCACACCGATGCGATCCGCCAAGAGCAGTGCTTCCACCATGTCGTGGGTGACGAAGACCACCGTCGTCGCCAGGCTACGGCGGATTTCGAGAAAGAATTGCTGCAGCCTTTCTCGAACGAGCGGATCGAGTGCCCCGAAAGGTTCGTCGAGTAGAAGCACCTCGGGTTCCGCTGCGAGGGCGCGCGCGAGCCCGACACGTTGTTGTTGGCCGCCCGAGAGCTCCCCGGGCATGCGGTCGCGAAAAGTGCCGGGTTCGAGTTCTACGAGGGTGAGGAGCTCGTCGACGCGCGACGCGCGGCGCTCGCTGGACCAGCCGAGGAGTTTCGGCGTGATCGCGATGTTCTCCGCGACCGAGAGATGCGGGAACAGACCGACTTGCTGGAACGCGTAGCCGACGCGACGCCTGAGTTCGTGCGGCTCTCCGTCGGCGACGTCGCGGTCGCCCACGAGCACGCGACCGGCCGTGGGTTCGACCAGGCGATTCACGGTCTTCAAGAGCGTCGTCTTGCCGCTGCCGGATCCACCGACCAGCACCAAACACTCACCCGGCGAAACGCGCAGGGAAACGTCGCGCACGGCGAACGTTTGGCCCGACGGTGTGTCGTAGGACTTCGTCACGCCCTCGAAGCGGATCCCGGTCAAGGATTCGCCCCGTCCGATCGGACTCTCATGGGATGTGAGCTTAGCTGGAGCGGAGGGGCGTGGGCTTTCCGAAGAGCCATCCCTGTCCGAACGGGATGCCGAGCTCGCCCAGTGTCTCGAGCTCTTCCAAGGTGTCGAGGCCTTCGGCGATAATCTGCGCGCCGAACTTGCTCGCTACCGAATGCAACGCCGAGAGCAGGGTTCGGCGGGCCGGATCCTTGTCGATGTCGTGCACGAAGGCGCGATCGACTTTGATGAAATCGGGCTCGAGCTCGATGACCGCTTGCAGGCTCGCGTAGCCCGTCCCGGTGTCATCGAGCGCGATACGGAAGCCGAGCTTGCGGTAATCGTCTCGGAATTCCTTGAACACGTCGAAGTTGTGAATCGATTCCTGTTCGGAAATCTCGAAAACCACGTCGCTGGGAGAAAGCTGGCTGCGTTCGAGCGTTCGAATCAAGGCCTCGGGCGCGAAATTGGGATCGTGGATCGACGTCGGTCGGACGTTCAAAAAAAGCTTCGTTCCCGACGGCAATCCCTCCGCCCCTTGGAGGCCGCTTCGCCGACACAGGCAGTCGAGCTCGAACAGAAGGCCTTCTTCCTCGGCCCCTTGAAACAGCGCAAGTGGCGAGTGGAGGTCGGTTCCCTCCGGACCGCGGGCGAGCGCCTCATAGGCGAAGACCGTTCGACTCGTCACGTCGACAATCGGTTCGTAGACGGAGCTCACTTCACCGGCCATCACCAGTCCGACGAGAATCTTGCGACGACGTCGCGCTTCGATACCGACGGCGAGGGAAGCATCCGCCCGAGCCTCTTCCAAGGATTGTCGAACTTGCGTGGCAGCCCCGAAGTGCGGGTTGCGGAGAACCGCGGAGTAGCCGACGCCGAAGATGGGCGGCCGGCGAAAATACGGGTACACGACCCGGTGTCCGTGACGCTGCAGCGCCTGCCCGAGCTGAGTGGTAAAGCGAGGCAGCTCATCGCGATAGAAGGCCCCGTCGTTCTGTCCGCGGAAAACCAAGGCGACGATTTCGTGACGCCCGGTTTCTCCGGCGACCACCATGGTCTCTCCGTCGAGTTGTTCCTCGGCGACGTCGGCCACGAGGGCGCCCAACGCGGAGAGGCAACGGCCGTGAGCCTCGCTACCGTACGCGCGTTCAATGTCTTCGAGGCGCGCCGCGTCGACGACCACGACACCCAGCAAGCCCATCGACGAAAACCGGGTGGCCACGTGGGGAAGTGCGGTGCCCAGGCCCTGGAGCTGGGCTCCCTGGTAGGCGCGAGGCTGTTCGAGGTCTTCGGTGTCCGCCATAGGGGCTGAATCGGCAGAAGCGACGGTCCGATTGAGCCCGGACGGCGCTATCGTCGGGGGCCGTGCCCATCACAACGATCGTATTCGACCTCGGAGGCGTCGTCCTAGGCTCTCCCCTCGAAGCCATTCGGCGCTACGAAGAGGATGTGGAAAGCCCCGTAGGCAGCCTGGGGCGCCATATCAATGCCTCGGGCCGTGACGGTGCTTGGTCGCGCCTCGAATGCGGGGAGCTCGCACTCGACGCTTTTTGCGCCGCCTTCGATGCAGAGTGCAACGCCGCGGGCCTCCCGTTTACCGGCCGGGAACTGATGCGGCGCATCGGGCGCGCTACCAAGAATCCCCGGCCTGAGATGATCGAGGCCATCGCGCGTTTGCGAAATGTCGGCTTGAGGGTGGCAGCCCTCACCAACAATTGGCGGGGCAAAGGCGACGGCACCCGGGCCCTGGCGCCGCACTTCGACGCGTTTTTCGAATCGGCCGCGCTCGGTATGCGAAAGCCCGACCCGCGGATCTACCAGCACGTGTGCCGCGAGCTCGGCATCGAGCCGATCGAAGCGGTGTTCTTGGACGACATCGGCGCGAATCTCAAGACGGCACGCCAGCTCGGAATGACCACGATCAAGGTCTCCGAACCGAGACGAGCGCTCGAGGACTTGGGCGCTCTGCTCGACCTCGAACTCGCCTGAGCTAGTCCGACGCTTCGAGCCGACGGCGGTGCTTGCCGTCGCAGAGCACGCAGACGATCGCCGACGAGCTGCCGAGTTCTATCCGCAGGGAGAGGATCAGGGAATCCGGCGGCGCATGCGTCGTCAGCAGGGCAAATACCGGGTTCCCCTCGAACGTCCGAACGGGCCGGACTTCGTGCGCGTGGGGATCGGCGCCGGGGAAGATTTCGCGGCATAGGAGCGAGACCAGGGCCCGTTCGGCCTCGGCCTCCGTTCCGTCGCGATGCGGCGCCGCGAACAACACGCTCGCGATCGGCGGCTCGGAAACGGTCGCCAAGAAACCTCGATACGTCTCACCGTCGGGATCGGCGGGGTCGCTCGGGAGGGTCACCCGATCGGGGAAGTCCGAAAGCGAGCACAACGAGACGCCCCCGAGAGCGATCGGGCGCTCCCAGTGCTGGGGGAACGTGTCGCCGTCCTCAAAGCGCGCGAGCGCAACGGCCAATTCTTCGAGCAGACGATCGAGTTTCACGTGGTTACCGCGCATTTTATCGACCGAGCGACCGGATCTCTGTAGCGCGAAACCCCCGAAAATCGACTGCCGGTGAGCTGCGTCACTCGTGCCGGACGGCCTTTCGACCGATACGCAGCCCGAGTGCCGGCTCGCGGCAAGACCTCTACTCGGTCCGCCGCTCCCCCATAGCCCGGACGGAGGCAAGTATGGTCCCCAACCGCGAGATCCTGATGGTGGATTCGGGCGAACACTCGCTGCGCGCCTTGGCATCCCAAGCGCGAGGCCTCGAATTTCGCGTCGTCACCGTTAAGACACCGGAAGGCGCCCACGCGGTCCTGGTGGATCCGCGTCACGACATCGGCGCCGCGGTCATCACGCCGGACATGCCCGCCGCGAGCCTCTCCGGTGCCGTCGAGGCGATTCGGGAGCTCGCGTCCCATTCCCGTTTGCCGGTCCTCGCGGTCGGCCGCCGCGGCTCCCGCGCGGTCACACGTGAAGCGTTGCGGGAGGCCGGTGTCGACCTCGCCCTGGCCGATCCCATGGACGATCACACGCTCCGCTTCCAGCTGAACCGAGCCCTCGCCGAGAACCAGGGACCGGAGAAAGAGCGCCGCTCTCTCCGCGTCCCGGCCGATTGGCCGATCCGCATGAGAATCGGCAGCCGCGAGAAGGAAGCGCGATTGTATTCGGTGTCCTCCGCGGGGGCCTATCTCGCGACCGATCGACCCGTAGTCCGTAACGCGATCGTCTACCTCACCCTCCCGCTTCCGGGGGGCTCGGTGACGACCACCGCGCGCGTCGTGATGACGAACGTGCCCGGCAACCTGAAACGCACCAACCTGCCCCTCGGCATGGGGGTGCGCTTCACCGGAACCCCCGAAGAAACGGCGCGGGCGATCGACGCGTTCGCGCGCGCTCGTCACCAGCATCTGGTGATCTAGACGCGCCCTCCTTGGGTTAGGCTTCCACCCGCCCGAGCGAAACTGGGAATTGTCGGAGGGGGCCTTGGCGAGCGCAGAAGAAGTACGGGATCCGGTGAGCCTCGACCTCGCGACGGTCGGCAACTGCAGTTTCTCCGCCCTCGTAGATCAAACCGGCCGCATCGTGTGGTGCTGTCTCCCGCGCTTCGACGGAGATCCGGTTTTTTCGGCGCTCCTGGCCGGCGAAGAACAACCCGAACGCGGCTACTACGAGATTGCGCTCGACGACTTCGACCGCAGCGAGCAGACCTACCGGCGCAATTCCGCAGTCGTCGAAACGCGCCTGTACGACAAGCACGGCGGCGCGATCGAAATCGTCGACTTCGCGCCGCGTTTCCACAAATCGGGGCGCATGTACCGCCCTCTGATGTTGGTCCGACGCGTGACTCCGATTTCGGGAACCCCGCGCGTCCGGGTCCGGCTGCGACCTGCTCTTCAGTACGGCGCTCGATCCGCGCAGACGACCCACGGCAGCAACCACATCCGCTACCTCCTCGAGGACCTGACGATCCGGCTGACGACGGACGCGCCGATCTCCTACGTCCTCGAGGAGGTCCCGTTCATTGTCGCGGAACCGTTTTCACTCATCCTCGGTCCCGACGAGTCGCTTTCCGCCTCGATCGACGCGACCGCCCGGGAGTTCGAAGAACGCACCGGCGACTACTGGGTCAACTGGACGCGGAGTCTGTCGATTCCCTTCGAGTGGCAGACCTCGGTGATCCGCGCAGCCATCACACTGAAGTTGTGCGCGTTCGAAGAGAGCGGCGCGATTGTCGCTGCAATGACGACATCGATTCCCGAGTCCGCCGGCAGCGAGCGCAATTGGGACTACCGCTACTGCTGGCTGCGCGACGCGTATTTCGTCGTGCACGCCTTGAATCGATTGGGCGCGACCAAGACGATGGAGGGTTTGCTGCGATACGTGAGCAACATCGTGGCGGGATCGGAGACCGGACACCTCCAGCCGGTCTACGGCGTCACTCAAGAAGCGAAGCTCGTCGAGTCCACGGTGGATCACTTGCCCGGCTACCGAGGCATGGGACCCGTGCGGGTGGGTAATCAAGCCTATGAGCACATCCAGAACGACGTCTACGGAAGCGTGATCCTCGCCGCCGCACAGTCGTTCTTCGACCAGCGTCTCACCCAACCCGGCGGCCCCGAATCCTTCGAGCGACTCGAGCAGATCGGCGAGAAAGCGGTGAAGCTGTTCGATCAGCCCGACGCCGGCCTCTGGGAGCTTCGGACCCGCGCTCGTGTGCACACCTTTTCCGCGATCATGTGCTGGGCGGCGTGTGATCGACTGGGGCGTATCGCGGGTCAGCTCGGACTCGCGGACGCCGAGCGGCGCTGGTCCTCCCACGCGGAGAACATCCACGCCGAGATCTGTCGACGGGCATGGAGCGAAGAGCGGAAGAGCTTCGTCGAAAGCTTCGAGGGCGACGATCTCGACGCGAGCTTGTTGCTGATCGAAATGCTCGGTTTCCTACCCGCCGACGATCCCCGATTCGCATCGACGGTCGAAGCGATCGAGGCGGACCTCCGTATCGGCGACTATCTCTTCCGCTACCGTGCGCCGGATGATTTCGGCGCGCCGGAAGTCGCGTTCAACATCTGCACGTTCTGGTATATCGACGCGCTGACCGCCCTGGGACGCACCGATGAAGCTCGCTCCTTGTTCGAGAACATGCTCGACAAGCGCAATCACGTGGGCCTTCTCTCGGAAGATCTCGAACCCGGATCGGGTCAGCTCTGGGGGAATTTTCCGCAGACCTACTCGATGGTCGGCCTGATCATCTGCGCGATGCGACTCAGCAAGAGTTGGGAAGAAGCGTTCTAGCTGCCCAGGCGTCGGTGTGTATCCGACACGAGCGTTTCCAGAGAGAGGCCGAAGGGGCAAGCGCCTGTACATGTGCGTTCGGCGCATGACAAACACGGCGAAGCATCTGGCGTAAGACCTCGGTATTCGCTGCGAGCGAAAGCCTCGTCTTCGTAATCGAGGGCATACATCCGGGTGCGCAGAACTTCGGCGATGGGCACGCCCGCCGCACAGGCGTCGCTGCACGCGTCGCAACCGTAGCGGCATTGGCGGTCACTCTGGGCTGTGACGTAGCGGCGCAGCAGCTCTTGCTCGGCGAGCCCGGGCGGTGTCCCGCCCGATGCGCCGACGTATTCGTCGACCTGCGCGGGCGTCTTCATCGTCACCACCAGGCTGTCGACGAGCCCTCCGGCGAGCACCCAGCGAAACGCGGCTTGCGCGTACGTCGCGCCACCGGCTTCAAACGGCCGCATGTCGTTCAATTTCGCGCCCATGAGCGTCTTCATGGCGACGATGCCGACCCCACCTTGGCGCGCCTTGGCCAGCACTCGCGGGAGATCGGGTTGGCGGGCGATCCAATCGAGGCTCTTCGTGAAACGCTCGTAGAAAGACGGGTCCTGGCCGAAGTTGTACGCGACGAGGATGACGTCGACGAGGCTCTCATCCAGCGCGTAGTCGAGGCACGGTATGAGATTGCCGCCGTGCCCACTCATTCCGGTAAAGCGAATCTTCCCCTGCGCCTTCGCTTTCGCGACGAACTCGCCCCAGGCTCCGTTCTTCAAGCGGGCGACATCGTTTACCGCGTGATTGAAGTACACGTCGATACGGTCGGTGCGCAGACGCCGCAAGCTCGCTTCGAGACTTCGCATGAGCGAAGCTTCGCGGGTACTCGCTCCACAGTGCACCTTCGAAGCCAGAACGATCTTCTCGCGGTGTCCCGCAAGCGCCTTGCCCAACGTGGTTTCGGAATTGCCCGAGGTGTAACTCTCGGCCGTATCGAAGTAGTTGATGCCTCGATCGAGAGCGCGGAGCACAACGGATTCATCTCCGCGGAGACGACTCGCGCCGAATCCGATATCCGCGACTTCCAGGCCGGTGCGGCCGAGCGGGACGTAGCGCTTCACGGTCGGTGAGCCCTCGGCGCCGACCCCAGAGGGAATCGCCAGACCGAGACCCGTTGCCGTCGTGCTTCTCAAGAACGTTCTTCGGTTGAGAATCATCGCCGCGTGAAGTGTAGCGCCCCGCGCGTCGACCAGGGGTATCATGCCGCGATGAGCATTCGAATGCGCGCCATGACTTGCGGACACCTGAGCTGTAACGCCGGCCCGTTTATGGAGGGGTTGACCGGCCGAATCACCCTGCCCATTCCGAGCTACCTCATCGAACACCCGAAGGGCACCCTGCTCTTCGATACCGGCTTGCACCCGACGCTTCGAGAGGATCCGGTCGAACGCCTGGGCGGTATGTCGAAGATTTTTGAGATCGACTACGGAGCTGGCGAAGACGTGTCGGCTCGTCTTCAATCGATCGACGTCGACCCGGCCAGCATCGATATCGTCGTCAACTCCCATCTGCATTTCGATCATGCGGGCGGCAATGAACTGATTCCGAACGCGCGGCTCATCATCCAGCAACCCGAATGGGAGGCCGGTGCGGAACCCGACGCACAGAAGAAGAACGGCTTCAATCCCGCCGATTACGATTTGGGCCACGAGGTCGTGCTCGCCACCGGCGAGCACGATGTGTTTGGCGACGGCAGTGTGGTCTGCGTGCCGACTTATGGTCACACGCCCGGTCATCAATCGCTCCGCGTGCGACTCGACGGCGGCGAAATCGTTTTGACCGGTGACGCGTGCTACTTCCGCGAGACGCTCGAATCGATGCGCCTACCGAGCTTCGCGCATGACTTCGACGAAATGCGCCGCTCCCTGCAGACGCTTCGGAAGCTGCGGGATCGCGGGGCGAGAATTTTCTTCGGGCACGACCCGGAGTTCTGGAAAGACGTGCCGCAAGCGCCTCTGGAGATCGCTTAGAGATGAAGTACGGAATTTCCCTGTTTCCGACCGATTATTCGGCGACCCCGGTGGAGATCGCTCAAGCGACGGAAGAGCGCGGCTTCGAGTCGCTGTGGCTGCCCGAACACTCCCACATTCCGGTTCATCGCACTTCCGAGTGGCCGGGCGGCGACACGATCCCGAAGATGTACTACGACGCGCTCGACCCGTTCGTCGGCCTCGCCGCCGCGGCGGCCGTGACGGATCGCCTTCTCCTCGCGACAGGCATCTGCCTCGTGGTGCAGCGGGACCCGATCCAAACGGCGAAAGACGTCGCCAGCCTCGACGTCGTGTCGAAGGGGCGCTTCTTGTTCGGCATCGGCGGCGGCTGGAACGCCGAAGAGATCGAGAATCACGGGACGCCGTTTCAAGGCCGCTTCAAGGTGATGCGCGAGCGCATCGAAGCCATGAAAGAAATCTGGACGAAAGACAAAGCGGAGTACCACGGCGATAGCGTCAACTTCGACCCGATCTACGCGTGGCCGAAGCCGGTGCAGAAACCGCACCCCCCGATCCACGTCGGCGGAGCGTTTCCCGGCGCCGCGCGCCGAGCGATTCGCTACGGCGACGGGTGGTTTCCGATCCTCGGGCGCGATCCGGAACCGATCGAAGTCATCATTCCGAAGTTTCGAGCCATGGCGGAAGAGGCCGGGCGCGATCCCAAAGCGCTTGAAGTCTCCCTCTTCGCGCCGCCCACCGATGAAAAGGGGCTCGCAGCCCTTCGCGACGTCGGTCTCGATCGCGTCGTCTACCTCTTGCCGCCCGAACCGATCGAAAAACTCGTGCCGATCCTCGATGAACGCCGCGCCCTGATGGAAGCCGTCGGCTAGGCGAGCGATTCGGCGACCGCTCGGGCGGCGAGACGCCCGGAGCGGAGCGCGCCCGACAGGGACGCCATTTCGAGGTGATCACCGGCGACGAAGATCCCATCGGCTCGCCGCACGGAGCGCGAGATCGGCTCGAGCGCGGGCGGCACCTGCCTCGGTAGCGCGCCGGTGATGCGGTCGACGCGCAGGAGCCGCCACCCGTCCGTCGCCGATCCGTGGGGCGCGGACAGTTCACGCCGAACCGCAACGTCGAGCTCTGCATCGGGCAAGTCCGAAGGCTCGCGCAGCGTGACAGAAATCAGCGACCGACCGGAAGGCGCGTATCCCGGCGCGATCTGCTCCGCGGGGAACCAAAGGTTCACGAGGCCGCCACGGTCTCCGTTCACGGTCAGCCAAGGTGCTCGGTAAGGTGGCTCACTGGCGGCGTAGTAGAGGCACACCGTCCCATTCATCGACGGCTCGGAGTCTCCGAGCAGCGCAGCAGACGCTCGGGGGCCAGCGGCCACGACCGTGGCGTCCGCATCGAGAGAGGAGCCGTCGGCGAGCGCGACGCTTTTCGGGGAGACGCTCGCCACCCGCACTCCGAGTCGTATCGAGCGGAGATCGGCAGCGAGCTGCGCCGGGACGCTCGCCATTCCGCGATTGGGGAGCGACGCGTCTCCGATCGCGAACGAGCGAAAGACGAACTCGAAAAATCGCGAGGACGTCGCGAGTGAGCTCTCGAGAAAGACACCCGAGAAAAACGGCTGGAGGAACGCCTCGACAAACCCGGTAGAGAAACCGACCTCGTCGAGGAGCGTCCGGGTCGACTGCTCCGGCCGCTTGAGCAGTTCGTCGAGCGGCGAACGCAGCAATCGACGGCGCAGAGACCACAACCGGCGAATGTCCGAGAGTGACGCGAATGGTGCCGCCAGCGTCGCGAACACGTCGCCGGGTCGACGCGAAGGGTCGCCCAGGTGGTGAAAGCGACCGTCTCGCCAGATCTTTACGCCGGGCCGAAAAGGTCTTAAGTCGAGCGCGCCGAGATCGAGCGCGGCTCGCGACTCGGGGTAGCCCGTGAGCAGAACCTGAAAACCCCGGTCCAGCAAGAAGCCTTCGACGTTGTCCGTCCGAACACGCCCGCCGACACGTGAATCCGACTCCAGGACCGTGACCTGAATTCCTCTGCGCTCGAGGTTCCGCGCACAGGCCAAGCCGGCGATACCGGCCCCGACGACAATGACGTGGTGACTCACGACTGCTCCGAATCTAGCGACCGGGGTACCCTCTCGTCATGCGATTTGCGTCCGCCGTGTCATCTCGGGTCGAGGCCGAGCGCGCCGTCGAAGAAGTCGCACGGAAGGCCCGAGACCAGCTCGGCTCCGCCGTGTGTCAGCTCGTCGTGGCCTTTGTGACGCAACCGCTTTCGGACCGTGCGGGCGCGGTGATTGAATCACTCCGCGCCGCGTTTCCCGACGCGACTCTCCTCGCCTCGAGCGCCCATAGCGCCATCGGTGCAGGTCGAGAGCTCGAGGGGGAGTCCGCTCTGGCGATTGTCGCGGGCGCACTTCCCGACTGCGATCTCAGACCCTTCGCTCTTCCTTCGGACCGGCCGGACCGTACCGACAACCTCGCTCGGGGTTTCGAGGAAGCGGGTATCGACCCCTCTTCGGCTCGAGGTTTCCTCCTGCTCATTCATCCGAACTCAGCGGGCGTCGAAAGCCTGCTCGGAGAGTTCGCTGAAGTCTCGTGCGACGCACCCGTCGCGGGTGGCATAGCCAGCGGAGAAGGCGGCCTCGAATCGATGTGGGTCTCGGTGGACGACGAAGTGCGACGCGGAGGGTGCGTCGGAGTCGCGGTCGGTGGTCCGGTGGGCATGGATCTATTGGTCGCCCAGGGTTGCCGACCCGTCGGTACGCCGAGCTTCGCGACGCGCACGGAGGGCAACGCGATCCTCGAACTCGACGGACGACCTCCCCTCGAGGTCCTTCAGGAAGTCTTCGACGCCGCAGACCCGCGCGAGCGGCGACTCCTCCAAAGCGCCTTGTTCATCGGCCTCGGGATGGCGGAAGGCGAGAGCCGGTACGGCCGGGGCGATTTTCTTGTGCGCAACTTAATGGGCGTGCACGAGGAAAGCGGGGCGCTCGTCCTTCCGTCGGTACCGCCTCCGCGAAGCGTGGTGCAGTTTCACGTTCGCGACGCGGAATCCGCCGCCGCCGATCTCGAACAACAGGCCGAAGCGCTTCGCGCGCGCGCGCCCGACGCCCGCGGGGCGCTGTTGTTCTCGTGCCTGGGTCGAGGTCGGGGTCTGTACGGCGTCGCGAACCACGACACCGATCTCTTGGCCCGATTCTTCCCCTCGGTTCCCGCCGCGGGCTTCTTTTGCAACGGCGAAATCGGACCGGTGGGCGGACGCACGTACCTCCACAACTATACGAGCGTCTACACCGTGTTCCGCCCAGCCGAACCGCTCGCCTAGGCGCGCTCCTTGTCGCGATGCTTGCGCAGCTCGAGGCGAGCCACGGCGCGGCGGTGAACTTCGTCGGGACCGTCGGCGAGCCGAAGTGTCCGGATGCTCGCGTACATCCGCGCGAGGCCGAAGTCGGTGGTCACGCCGCCGCCGCCGTGCGCTTGGATCGCGTCGTCGATCACTTGAAGCGCCATGATCGGCGCCTTCACCTTGATCATGGCGATCTCGGCTTTCGCGACTTTGTTGCCCACGGTGTCCATCATGTACGCGGCCTTGAGCGTCAACAGGCGCGAGCACTCGATCTCGATGCGCGCGTCTGCGATGCGCTCTTCCCAGAGTGAGTGCTCGGCGATCTTCTTGCCGAACGCTTCCCGCGACATGAGTCGTTCGCACATCTTCTCGAGGGCGCGCTCTGCGACACCGATGGTGCGCATGCAGTGGTGGATGCGGCCCGGACCCAGACGCCCCTGCGCGATCTCGAAGCCCCGCCCCTCGCCGAGCAACATGTTGTCCGCCGGAACCCGCGCGTTTTCAAAACGCAGCTCTGCGTGGCCGTGGGGCGCGTCGTCGTAGCCGAATACAGGGAGGTGGCGAACGATATGAACGCCGGGCGTATCCATTGGAACGATGATCTGACTCTGTTGGTGGTGACGATCCGCATCGGGATTGCTGCGACCCATCACGATCATCACTTTGCATCGCGGATCGAAGACGCCCGAGCTCCACCACTTGCGACCGTTGATCACATACTCGTCACCGTCGCGCCGGATCTCGGTCCGGATATTCGTCGCGTCCGACGACGCGACATCCGGTTCGGTCATGATGTAGGCGGACCGGATGTCGCCGTCGAGGAGCGGCTGCAACCAGAGGTCTTTGTTTCTCTCGGACGCGTAGCGCTCGAACACTTCCATGTTGCCCGTGTCCGGCGCGGAGCAGTTGAATACCTCGGAAGCCCACGAGACGCGGCCCATTTCCTCGGACAGGGGCGCGTATTCGAGGTTGGTCAGGCCGGCCCCACGCTCGCTTTCAGGAAGAAACAGGTTCCACAGCCCGGCTTCCTTGGCCTTCGCTTTGAGCTCGTCGAGCACCGCCGGCACCTGCCAGCGATCGGTCCCGAACGCCGCCATCTGCTCGTCCCACACCGACTCGTTCGGGTAGACGTGCTTGTCCATGAAGTCGCGGACTTGGCCGATCAGGTATTTCGTCTTTTCGCTGTATTCGAAAATCATGTCGCAGGATCCTTGTTCTGTGGGACGGCCGAGTCTACCAAAGCTGCGGGAGAGACCGTCGGGAGGCGCCGCGCGCCGACGTAGGGCTCGGGCTTGGCGATCTTGATCAGCTGACCTTCGCTCAGCTCGACCTCGCTGAAAACGTTGTTCATGACCGCGGTTTTCTGAATCGGCCAGACGTTCCCCGTGCGCTCGGACAGCTCGAACAAGCTCTCGCCCTCGATGGCTCGCACCAAGCGAAGGCGGTTTCCCGAAATGCGAAGCCTGTCGGAGGCCGTCAGCGGACGGAAGCTGCGGGCGGCCGCACGGAAGCTGCCCTGATACTTGAGAAACGCCGTAGACGGCGTCGATCCGATCATCCGGAACACCTTGCCCTGGTGGGCGACGAACGTGATCTCCGCGTGGAGCGACTGCCCCTTGGCGGCCGCGGCCTTGCCTTCGAGCCGGAAGGCCGCCAGGTGACCGAGCTTGATCGGCTTGCCCTCGATTGCGTGGAAGCCCAACCGCAAGCCATCGCCCAGGACGTAGTCGTTCGCGGCGACTTCGGGATCGTCCCCTTCGCTGTCGAATTCGAGGACGAAGCTCGAGCGGCCGTCGGGCGCCTGGGCCCCGACGAACTGCTGGGTGTTCTTGAGCTCCCAACCCTTCGGGAAGTGAATCGAGAAGTCGAGATCCGCGTGGAGGAAGAGCTCGTCGCGGAACACCCCGCCGGCCGGGTTCTCTCCCACGATCAATCCGTCGAGCCGCTCGAGGTAGGCGGAACTGTCGTCGCTCGAGCCCGCGCGCCGCTCCCAGCGCAGGGTTTGCGCGTAACTCGCCGCAGCGGCCGATCGGCTCGGCGTCGTGGGGTGCGTGTCGAAGAATGAAGGAAGTCGGCTGCGACCGAGGACCAGCCTCTCGGAGCTACTCAGACTCTTGAGAAAAGTGACCATGGCCGCGGGGTCGTAGCCCGCAAGGCTCGTAATTTTCTGCCCCATCCGGTCGGCGGCGCGCTCCTGATCGCGGCTGTACGCCGCGATGTACGCCGGGTTCGTGTACTTGATGGAGTTCGCCACACGCTTGCCAGCCTTCTCACCGAGGACCGCTCCCACCACGGCACCCGGCAGACCCAACAAATTCCCGCGCTGCGCGATGACCTGGCGGCCCGCGGCGTGGCGCGCCGAGACGTGCGTGATCTCGTGCCCGATGACATTCGCGAGCTCGTCTTCCGAGCCCGAGAGCGCCAGCAGGCCGCGGGAGACGTAGATGAAACCACCCGGGAGCGCGAACGCGTTCGGGATGTCCTGATCGACGATGCGAAACTGATACTCGAAGCTGCTGTGGGGCGCGTGGACGGAAATTCGGCGACCGAGGCTCTCGACGTAGGCGACGAGCTCCGGATCGTCGACGAGGCCCATCTCCGCCTCGACCCGTTTTGCGCCCTCCTCCCCGACTTTCCGATCCGCGTGTTCGCTCGACAGGATGAGGTCGGGCGGTCGCTCGGACTCTGGCTCGGGCGGCGGTTTTGGGCGCGCGCAGCTCGTCGCCACAAGGAGGGCCAGAAAGATCCCTCCCAGTGCTCGATATCGTCTGCCAGCCATTCGCAGCTCTCCCGAAACGGTATCATCGCCCAAGTCGCCGTCCGTCGCCGGGCGGTTCGGGGGGATCGTGGACGACGGCCACCGCGGGAGACGCGTCGAGGCGGTTTGCCTCATCATCATCGCGACCGTGCTCGGCGGTGCGGCGATCCGCTGGCTCGAACCTGTGATGATTCCCTTCGTGTTGGCGCTCTTCGTGGCGCTGGGTCTGAGCTCGCTCATCGCGTGGTTCCAGACCCGTTTGCGACTGCCTCGGATCCTCGCGATCGGCGCGACGTTCCTCGTCGCGGGCCTCTCGTTCGCCCTGGTGGCGTCGGTGGTTTCGGCCTCGATCGCGCAGCTCTCGGAAAACGCGGGCGTCTACCAAGCCCAAGCCACGCGGCTCCTCGAGCGCCTGGTGGCGTGGATCCCCGATTGGGCTCAGGCGTACCTGCCCGACGGCGGCGACGCGTTGGCCGAGCTTCCGATGGCCGGGGTGGGCAAGATGCTGCTCGGCACCACCGACACGGTGGTCAACCTCCTCTCGAAGTCGCTCCTGGTGCTCATCTTCGTGATCTTCTTGCTGGTCGGTCAGAGCACGAGCGCCGCCGCTTCGGGTGTCTGGGCCGAGATCGAAACGCGCGTGCAGCGCTACATCGTGATCAAAGCCGTGGTCTCGGCGCTCACGGGGCTACTCGTCGGCATCGTTCTTCGGACCCTCGACGTTCCCCTCGCAATGGCTTTCGGGCTCATGGCGTTCTTGCTGAACTTCATCCCGAGCGTGGGATCGCTGATCGCAACCCTGCTGCCGATTCCGGTCGTGATGGTTTCGCCCGAAGTGACCCCGACCGCGGCGGTTCTCGCCTTGGCACTGCCCGCCGGCATTCAGCTCGCCGTTGGAAACTTCCTCGAGCCGAAATGGATGGGCGCGAGTCTCGACCTGCACCCCGTGGCCTTGCTGATGGCGCTCATCCTGTGGGGCATGTTGTGGGGCATCGCGGGGATGCTACTCGCCACCCCGATCACCGCGGTGATGAAGATTCTATTCGAGCGGCTCGATTCCACGCGCCCCCTCGCCGACCTGCTCGCAGGCCGGCTCGCGCGCTTGCGTTCTCCAGGAGTCGCCTGAGCTAAGCGAACGCTTTTCGGATGAACTCGGCTTCGAGATCGATCGCTTCACGCGCTTGGCTGAGCAAATGCGGGAAGAGCAAGAAGCCGTGGATCGTTCCCTCGAAGCGTTTCTGTGTCGTCGATACGCCCGCCGCCTCGAGCTTCTTCGCAAAGACCTCGCCCTCATCGCGCAGCGGATCGAACTCCGCAGTGATCACGAGGGCTTGGGGCAAGCCCTCGAGCTTTTCCGCGTAGAGCGGCGAAAGATAGGGATCGTCGAGATCGGTGCCGGCGGGGACGTAGTGCCCGTAGAAGTACTCCATGTCGGCTTTCTCGAGGAGGTAGCCCGTGCCGTTCTCGGCGATCGACGCCTGGGTGAGCTTCGCATCGACGGCGGGGTACGAGAGCACCTGACACGTCAAACGCGGGCCGCCCTCGGCCTTCACCCGAAGTGCCACCGCAGCCGCCAAGTTTCCGCCGGCGCTGTCGCCGATCACCCCGAGCTTCGACGCGTCGACACCGAGCGAGGACGCGTTCTCCGCGACCCAACACAGGGCCGCGTAACAGTCATCGACGGCCGCGGGATACTTCGCCTCGGGAGCCAACCGGTAGTCCACCGAGATGAAGTTGCAACCGGCCCCCGACACGATGCGGCGACACAGGTCGTCGTGGGTTCCGGGATTCATGATGACCCACCCGCCCCCGTGGTAGTGGAGCATGGTCGGCAACGACTTGCCCGGATCGGGCGAGTACAGGCGGTACGGGATATCGCCCGCCGGCCCGGGCAGCGTCCCGTCGACGACGTGCGCAACGGGGACAACCGCTTCGGGCGGTGTCTGAAACACCTGATTCGAAAGCGCTCGGGCCTCCTCGGGAGCGAGCGTGCTGAAGGACGGAACGTTTTGCTCGGCCAAGGTATCGAGCAGCGCCTGGGTTTCGGCGTTGACGGGCATGAGTACTCCTTAAGCGAAAAACTTCTGGACCGAGGTGACAAACGCCTCGGGAACTTCGTAGGGAAGCAAATGCCCCGCGTTCTCGAACCACTCGAGCTTCGCGTGGGGCACGAGCTCCGCCCAGCGCTCACCATATGCGGGTACGATCAGCTTGTCGCTCTTCCCCCAAGCGATCTGAGTCTCCGCCTGGAGTCGGTACAAGCGTTTCGACAAGCGCCGGTTCGGAATCGGGAAGAGGATCTTTCCCGCCGTGCCCATGCGCTTCGCGTTGTCCACCAAGAACTTCTCGAGTACGACCGGATCCTCGAAATCCACGCCTGCGGTGAGGAGCTTCATCGCGAACATCGGATCGTGTGCCAATACCGGAGGCCACTCGTGGGGAAGCATCGAGAAGAGATCCGGAATCGGATGTTCGTCGAGCCACAATCCGGCCGGACACACGAGCTGAAGCTTTCCGACGTCGTTCGGTGCGATGCACGCCATTTCGGCGGCGATCATGCCGCCCATCGAATGGCCCATGAGGTGCGGCTTCTCACCCAGGTCGAGCGCATCGACGACGTCCCACGCGTGGAGCGTAAAGTCCAGCATGTCCTCGAGCGAGTCCTCGCCGCTCGATTGCCCGTAGCCCGGCCAATCGGGAGCGACGACGCGGAAGTGGTCCGCGAGTTCCTCGAGGAATGGATTCTCCTCGAACAGGCCGCCGGCTCCGTGGAGGAAGACCAGCGGCTGGCCCGAACCGCCTTCGAGGACGTGAATCTTGCGACCGGCACGTGTTTCGACGAATCGGCTCTCCATCTAGACCACCTTCGCCGGGAGCGGCTCATCCGCCATCGGGCGGCGACCCTCGAGAGGCTTGCACCACCAGCGGTCGTCGTCCTTCCACTCCGGGAAGATGTTTCGCAACCGCGGCATGCACTTCTCGGCGAAGAGCTTCGAGGAATGTCGCACGAGCTCGTCCGGCATGTTGCCGACCGCGAAGAGCAGGAACACGTGGCCTACGTGGAGCGACTTCGCGAGCTCTTCCATCTGCTCGACGACCGTGTCGGGGCTTCCCGCGACGATGTGACGGTCGTCGAGAAGGCGCTTCCACGGGATCTCGCCCAGATCGTCGGGCGTGAGCGGCTTGTATTGATTGAGCGCGCCTTTCTTGATCGTCTCGACAGTGCGGTAGCCGGGCGGATCCGCGAACCCGGTGTGGACGTGGAGACAGCGGTTGTAGAAGTAGTCGCAATGGCTCGCGTAAAGCTCTTCGGCTTCTTTGTCCGTCTCGCCCACGCAGATCACTTGCGCGAACCCTGCGCGGTGGGGCGATTCGTCTTTGCCTGCAGCGGAGACCTTTTCCCAGTAACCGTCCATCAGGGCCTTCGCGCGCAAATAGCCCATGAACGACAGGTAGGAGTAGTTGTAGTCGTTCTCGATGCAGAAGTCCCAAGTCTCGATCGACCCGCCGCCCGGGATGTAGATCGGCGGATGCGGGTCCTGAATCGGCTTGGGCCAGCAGTTCACGTGGCGCAACTGGTTGTACTTGCCGTCGAACGCGAAAGGCTCTGACTCGCGCCAGGCCTTCATCACGAGGTCGTGCGCTTCGTAGTACTTGTCTCGCGTGAGCGCCGGGATTTGGCCGTAGCAGAAGTTCGTGTCCATCGGTGTGCCGACGGGGAATCCGGCCAACAACCGACCTCCGGACAACACGTCGAGCATCGCCATCTCTTCGGCGACGCGGATCGGCGGGTTGTAGAGCGCCAACGAGTTACCGATCACCGCGATACCGGCACGTGAGGTCCGCCGTGCGAGCGCCGAGGCAAAAAGATTCGGCGACGGCATCAACCCGTAGCCGTTTTGGTGGTGCTCGTTGATCCCGATGGCGTCGAAGCCTAGCGCTTCGGCGTACTCGAGTTGGTCGAGATACTGGTTGTAGAGGAAGTGACCCTGCTTGGGATCGTAGAGGTCGCTCGGGATGTCGACCCAGACGGACCGGTTTTCGCGCCTAAAGTTGTCGTCCAGGTGCGGCCAAGGCATCAGGTGGAACCAAGTGAACTTCATTCTGGGTCTCCTCGTTCAGGGTTCGGTGGGCGCGCCGGGAAGGACGTCGCCATAGCGTTCTAGAAAGGCACTCTCCGCCAGAGGGCGCCTCGCCAACTTCTTCGGAAACGGTTTCACGGGGTAGCCCAACGCGATGTGGGCCGCCGTCGAGATGTCCTCGGGGATCTCGAGGAGCTTCTTCACCTCGGGCTCTTCGTGGCACAGGAGCGTTGTGAGGGCGCTACCGAGCCCTTCGGCGCGCGCAGCGAGCATCATGTTCTGGACTGCCGGGTAGACCGAAGCGCCACCGACGATGGAGAGCCGCCCAAGCTCGGTATCCGTCGGGTGGACGTCCTCGAGGCGGGCGCAGGCCACCACGATGACCGGAATCTCGTTCATGTTCTCGGCGAAGTGGTTGGCCGCTTCGATCAGGCGGCGCATCCCCTTCACTTTGATGGCGCCGACATCGATGCCCTTCATGTACTCCTGCCAGTAAGGCAAGTAGAGATCGCGCAAACGACGCTTCTTGGCAGCGTCCCGAACCGCGATGAACCGCACCGGCTGGCGGTTGCCGCCGTTGGGAGCGAAACGCGCGGCGTCGAAAATTCGGAGCAACACGTCGTCGGGAACCGGCTCATCTTTGTAATAGCGACACGTGATGTTGCTGCGCATCGCTTCGTGAAGATCCATTCGCTACTCCGCGGCTTCCGTATGTTTCGTGATCGCGTCGACGAGGGTGCCCCACGCTTCCGGCGGCATGTCGTGCCCCATTCCTTCGACAAGAACGAGCGACGCCCCCGGAACTGCCGCCGCCGTGTCCTCGCCGCACGCCTGCGGAATCAACGGATCGTCCGTTCCGTGAATTACGAGAAACGGCACGTCGAGCGTTTCGAGATTCGGTCGCCGGCTGCCCTGAGCGAGCACCGCACACAGCTGACGCGCAGTACCCGCCGGGTAGTAACCGCGATCCCAGCATCGTTCTGACCGTCGCCGAATCCTCGCTTCGTCCTGTGAAAGGCTTCCGCCGATCGCGCGCCACGCCTCGACCGCCATATCGACGAATTCCTCGCGACTCGTCGCCGGAGGTCGGAACAAGACCGCCAAGGCCTCGGGGCTCCCCGTCGGCAGTTCTGGATCGCCCGTCGTCGACATGATCGACGTCAAGCTCCGGACACGATCGGGGTGACGCCACCCGAGGGTTTGCACGATCATTCCGCCCATCGAAGCGCCGACAAAATGCGCGGCTTCGAGGCCCAGGGCGTCGAGCAGGCCGATCGCGTCATCGGCCATGTCTTCCACGGCGTAGGGCGCCGCTACCGACTGCCCTTGCATCGCCTGGCCCCAAGCTTCTTCGACGTTCGGAACACCGAGCTCGTCGAAGACTCGCGACTCGCCGCAATCGCGATTATCGAACCGCACGACGAAGTGCCCGCGCTCGGCGAGCTTCGCGCAGAAAGCCTCGTCCCAGAAAAGCATCTGCGCACCCAGCCCCATGACGAGGACCAGGGGCCGCGCGTCCGGGGACCCGAACGTCTCGTACGTGATGGCGACGCCGTTTTCGTTGGCCTTCGGCATGTTCTCCCCGCCTACCGATCTTCGACTTGTGGAAGCACGTCGGCGACGAGCTGATGGGTCTGATCCAGGATCGAACTCTCGTCCTCGACCGCGGGAAAGAGCACGATTTTCGAGGCGCCTTCCGCGACGTACTCGTTGAGCCGCGCAGCGATCTTATCGGCCGAACCGACGGCGAACACGTCCTCGAGCTTGAGACCGGCGTTGCGAGCGGCTTGGCCCAGGTATTGCCCTTCGATGTCGACCTCACCCGTTTCGCCGATGTGGAACGGGATACTGGCCCCGAAGTGATCGGCGTCGATGTGGCGCCCGGTCTTCTCGAGTTCGGTGCGGATGCCCCGGATCGTCTCGCCGACTTCAGCGGGGGTATTGAGCCCGCCGATCCAGCCCGTGCCGAGCGCCGCCGTCCTGCGCTGTGCCGCGGGGCTGCTGCCGCCGATCCACAGCGGGAGGGGGGATTGCACCGGGCGCGGACTGATCGACGCCTCGTGGTACTGGTAGAACTCGCCTTCGAACGTGACGGACTCCTCGGTCCACAGCCGCGCCATGATCTCGAGGGCTTCGTTCGCGGCCTTGCCGCGGTTCTTCGTCGTGCGACCGGTGGCTTTCCACTCCGGCGACGCGGGCGCGCCGATACCGAACACGGGAAGCAGTCGCCCGCCGGACAGGTAGTCGAGCGTGGCGCACTGCTTTGCGAGCACGAGTGGATCGCGAAAGCCGACGACGATGGCGTTCATGCCGAACTTGATCCGGCGCGTGGCCCCGGCGACCACGGCGAGCGCCGACATCGCCTCGAGGAAGGGCTCCTTCGATTGAAGGCGGTCTGTCTGCCAGAGACTGTCGAGGCCGATCTCGTCGCACGTCCTCGCGTACGAGAGATACGCCTCGGCGGTCTGGAAGGGGAAATTCGCGAAGCCGACGCCGGCGCGGATACTCATGCCCTAAGGATACGAGATTGTCCGGGCACCTGGGATTCCCCTCGGGGAAAGGCGACTCGGAAGTGATCTTTGGGGGTAAAAAAATGGCCGAGCGCGTCTGTGTGGTGGCTGGAGTCGGGCCGGGTACCGGGACGGCCTGCGCGCACCGTTTCGCCCGAGCGGGCTACCGGGTGGCACTCCTCGCGCGGAACGAGAAGCGCCTCGCCGACCTCGAGGGCGCAATCGGAGGCAGCAGGGCGTTTGGCGTCGACCTGACGGACCGCGACGCGGTCTTCGAGACGGTGGGCTCAATCGAACGCGAGATGGGTCCCGTCGAGGTCCTGGTGCACAACGCCGCCGCGGGTGCGTTCACGAACTTCATGGACACCGACCCCGCGGTTCTGGAGCGCAACTTCCGGGTCAACACGATGGCGCTGCTGCACACCGGACAGGCTGTGGCCGCGGCGATGCTCGAGCGCGGTCGCGGAGCCATCCTGGTAACCGGGAACACCTCCGCGCGGCGCGGCGTAGCGAATTTCGCGGCGTTCGCTCCGACGAAAGCCGCCCAACGAATCCTCGCGGAGTCGATGGCGCGCCTCCTCGGACCGAAAGGCATTCACGTGGCCTATTTCATCATCGACGCAGTGATCGACATCGAGTGGACGCGAAAGATGATGCCCGACCGAAAAGATGCCGAGTTCGCGCAGCCCGACGATCTGGCGGAGACCATCTACCAGATCTCCGAGCAGCCGAGATCCGCGTGGAGCTTCGAAGTCGACCTGCGGCCTTTCGGGGAGCCCTGGTAGCGATCGCTCAGTGATGGGGAACCCTGGGTAGCGATCCTTCAGCGAGCGCGTCGACGCCCGGCGCGGATGAGGCCGAGCAGGCCAAAGGCGACCAGGACCGCCGTGCTCGGCTCGGGCGTAAACGTGATGTCGTCGATCGCGCCAGAACTCGGGTTCTTGACCGACAGCGACTTCGCTTGGCTCGGATCGAACCCCGGATCCACCGTCGGGACGGACGCCGCAGGGCCGTTATCGACCTGCGCGCTCATGAAATCGTTTAAGAGAAACACGCCCAGACCGTCGTTGCCCGGCCCGACTTCGCCGGTCCAGTTCTCCGACGGGAAGCTCCACACCGCCGTGTTCCCCATGACGTCCATGATCGTGATCATGCTGCCGCCCGTGCCGGTGTCCCAGTCGATGAGCGTCATGCTCTCCAGGGTGACCGGCGTGGGCCAAACCAACGTCAGCATGAAGTCCGCTTGGTCGTTGGGACGATCGAAAATGCCCGGGACCGTTTGCGTCGGGTCGCTCGCGGATTGCACGATCAGCACGTTGCCCTGGCCCGCGACGCAGAGATCGAGATCGGGCGCCGCGCCCGAACAATTCGAAGCAGCCGCAGTGTCGAAAATCGCCGCGCCCGCACCGCCGGTTCCGTTAGCGATCACGCCGAAGCCCACGTCTTGCCCGTCCACGGCCTGGCCGTCGGCGAAGGGACTGAAGTCGAGGGTCATCGCCCCAGAACCGCCCGCGGTAAACAACCCCACGACAAGAACACTGCTGAGCGAAAGCCAACGGCTTCGCGAGAACGACACCATTTCGTTTATCTCCCCCCACCCGAGACAACCGAATCTAGCGACTGAAAACAAAAAATGAAGCGCTGGCTTACAACTCGGTGACGCTTTCGGGGCGGGGGATCTGGGTACTGGTTTCTACCCAGTCGAACCAAGGCTCCCGGCCGGGCAATCCGAGACACGCGTGGAGGCGGCGTTCTGCAGGCTCCAAGACGACCGCCGCGTTGGTACTGATCCCGCCGAAGTCGTCGCGGCAAATCGCCAGGGTTCCGCCTTGCGCGTCGGTAAACGCCGCCTGGACATCGGCTACCGCGAGTTTCGGCGCGGCCAGAGACAACTGAGCCATGCGTCGATGGCGTGCCTTCGACGATTGCGCCGGTGTGTCGGCTTCGAGGCTCATGTGCGTCGGCGTCTGGCAGTGGTTGCACTGGACGTAGGGACGGCCCTCGATTCGCAGCCGACGGGAACGCCGTGCGCTGCATTCCAGAGCGAAGAGAGCACCGGTTGTGTCGAGCAGATAGAAGAAGTGTGCACCCGCACGGGTCGCACCTTCGATGGTCTGAGCTGCTTCCTCGGCGGACTCACAGCGGAGCGCGCGATGGATAAGCGATAAGTAAGGAACGCCGGCCCTGGCATCGCGCGTGCGCAGGTTCGTCGTGCCCACCGCCACACCGGTCTCCGAAAGCCCCATGAGCGAAAGACACCCGTCGGTGGTCACGGCGTGCGTAGCGGGCGCGCCGTCCGGCTCGCGCAGGATGGCAACCACGTGTGGAGCATTGTCTGTAGCGAGATCCCAGGTTTGTCCCGCAAACGACACCCCCGTGGCCGAAGCCTCTTTGGGTACAAGCACGGACGTGCATCCTTCGATTTCACCGGATCCCCAAGCCAAAGCGTCTCGCAGATCGGTCAGGCCGTTCATCGCCATCACCTGATCAACGCCGAGGCCACAACCGTTCGCGATCCCCTCGAGTTCGGCGAAGCCCTGCGCGTCGAATCGCTGGGTGATCTCGCAACAAGCTCGAGCGAGGTCGAGTAGAGCGGACTCGGACACCGAGGTTCCGCCGAACTGATGCGCTTGTCGCAACGCGTTCTCCAAACGCTTCGCGTAGAGCTCGCCGATAGAAGTGCGCCTATCACGACCGAAAGCGAACCCGATGTCCGCGGGTTTTCCTGTAAAGCGAAGTTTGTCGGGCATAACCCGGTCTACGTGTTTCCTGCGTTCAGTCATGCGCCAGGTATCCGATGTAACAGGCAATGTTGGGGAACCATCGCAAAGATCATGTGATTGGGAAATCGCGTGAGCGCGAGGCGGCCCGGATTGAGGAACTCGAACGCGAAGTCACCCGACTCCGAGAGCTTGTCAAGCAGACCGAAAAGCGTTTCGAACTCGCGACCCTTGCGTCGTCGGACGGTTCTTTCGATTGGAACATCGAGACGGGCGAGGTCTACTACTCGGATCGTTTTCTCGCTCTTCTCGACCTCGATCGGGCGCAAATCGCGAACGATTTCTCGGGCTTTCGAGAGCGGCTCCACCCCGAGGACCGGGATCGCGTGATGGCGGAAGTGCACCGGCACCTTTCGCAAGACGTGCCGTTTGACACGGTCTACCGGATTCGAACGCGCGACGGCAACCACCGCTGGTTCCGCGCGCGCGGCGCCACTCAACGAGATCCGACCGGGAAGCCGACGCGTATGGCCGGCGCGATCGCCGACCTGACGGAACGACGCCAGGCCGAGGAGAAAGCGCGCCTTTCCCAGGAAGCATATCGCGCCCTGTTTCAGACCGTGGACCACGGAATCGCGATCATTGACATCGATGGGCGCTTTCTCGATGCCAACCCGGCTTTCCTGAAACTCGTTCAGCGAGACTTCGAGGGACTGCGCGCACTGGACTACCGGGACCTCACTCCACAGGAATATCTGCATCTCGACGAGGAAGCGGTTCAGAGCATGGCCGAGCGCGACTATGCGGAGCCCTACGAGAAGGAGTATCGACTCCCGAACGGGGAGCGCGTTCCGGTCGAACTCCGCTGTTGGTTGACGCGCGATGACGAAGGGGCGCCGCGAGAGATGTTTGCGATCGTTCGCGACATTTCATCGGAGAAGGAAGCGAGAGAGCAGATTCACAAACTCGCGTACTACGACTTCGTCACAGGCCTGCCAAACCGGCAGCTTTTCCACGCGCATCTGCAGTACGCCATTGATCAAGCTCGCACGTATCAGGACATCCTGGCGCTGTTGTTCATCGATCTCGATCGCTTCAAACAAGTCAACGATACGCTCGGCCACAGCGCGGGAGACAAGTTGCTGCAGGAAGTGGGCAATCGGTTCTCCGGAGCGCTTCGCTCTTCCGATCGCGTTTTTCGTTCGGGCTCCGACAAACCGGGTTCCGCGGTCGCCAGGCTCGGCGGTGACGAATTCACCGTCATTCTCTCGAAACTCCAACGGAGGGAAGACGCACAGGCCGTCGCGCGACGTCTGGTCGAAACGCTCGAGGCGCCGTTCAGTATCGAGGAGAACGAGGTCTTCGTCAGTGGCTGCGTGGGTATCGCGCTCTTCCCCGACGATGGCTTGGACGTGATCAGCCTCACTCGCAGCGCCGACACCGCGATGTACCACGCGAAGGATCTCGGGCGTGCGTCCGTCGCTTACTACTCGGAATCGATGGGAGCGGCGGGCGTCGAGCGCATGCTCCTCGAGAACGGCTTGCGGAAAGCGCTCGAGGAACGAGAGCTCCACATGGTGTACCAGCCCCAGCGCGGTGCGGTGACGGGAGCTGTCACCGGGTGCGAGGCGCTGGTTCGGTGGAATCACAAAGGCGAGCGCTTCGTTCCCCCCGATCAGTTCATCCCCATCGCTGAGGACACCGGGCTGATTATCCCGATTGGCGACTGGATCTTTCGAGAGGTCTGCGAGCAGTGGGTCCGTTGGGTGCAAGAAGGCTATGCGCCCCCGCGCGTGGGGATCAACGTCTCAGCGCGGCAAATCACACACCCGACGTTCCTGCGCACCTTCGAGAAGACCCTCGACGAATGTGGGGTCCCCCGCGAAGCGCTCGAACTCGAGATCACCGAGACCGTTCTTCTTCACGAGATCGCCGAGACGAAGCGAGTTCTCGACGCCATCCATGCCGACGGGATCGAGATCGCCCTCGACGACTTCGGTACGGGCTTTTCTTCGCTCTCGCACCTGCAGCGTTTTCCGATCGATCGTCTGAAGATCGACCGTTCTTTCGTCAATGACATCACGACGGACCCGGAAGACCGCTGCCTCACCGCGGCCATCATCGGACTGGCGCACAACTTGGGCATCCGCGTCGTAGCGGAAGGCGTCGAGACCGAGGAGCAGGCGGAACTCCTCCGGGAGCAGGGTTGCGACGATCTACAGGGCTACCTGATCAGCAAGCCGGTCTCGGCAGAAGAGTTCGTCCGGTTTCTCGAGCGCGAGAAGCCCTCCTAGAGAGTCTCAAGACGGCGGACCGAGGCAGGGCCGGGGCAGGGGGGGTACCGTGCTCAAACATCCTCGCGCCGACATGGTGACGAGTTCGCGCGCACGGATCGGCGGCGCTGCGGAACTGCGCGCGGCACCCCCACCTGCCCCGACCTCGGTACACCGAGCTAATTCAGCCGCCTACCTGGAACATTTCGATCTTGGCGCGCCCGGCCGCAGTCTCTTCGGTGCGCATCTCGGAATAGCGGTCGGCGCGTCTGGACCACACGCCGCGAAGGGTTGCGCGCAACTCTTCGTCGCTCGCGCCGGCGCGGAGGGGTCCCTTCAGATCGACGCCTTCGTTGGAAAACAAACATGTGACGAGCTTGCCATCGGACGTGATCCGCGCGCGCGTGCAGTCGCCGCAGAAGGGGCGCGTCACCGACGCGATCACGCCTACCTCTCCGGCACCGTCGCGGTAGCGAAACCGCGTCGCGACTTCTCCGTCGTAGTTTGGGGCAATCGGTTCGACGCCGAACGCGTTGTCGAGGCGCTCGAGAATACTTTCCGCAGATACGACCTGAGAGAGATCCCAACCGTTGCGCGTGCCGACATCCATGAACTCGATGAACCGCAATACGTGACCGGTGCCGCGGAACCGTTCGGCCAGCGGCACGATGGCGTGCTCGTTCACCCCCGCGCGAACCACACAATTGATCTTGAGCGGCGTCAGCCCGGCGGCCGCCGCAGCCTCGATACCGCGCAGAACGCGGGAAAAATCGGCTTCCCGGCCGCTCATTTGGCGAAACGTTTCCTCGTCGTGTCCATCGAGGGAGACCGTGACGCGGCGCAGGCCCGCGCGGGCGAGCGCCGCAGCCCTCGGCTCGAGGAGATACCCGTTGGTCGTCAGCGCGATGTCGAGGTCATCCGACAGTTCAGCGAGGGATTCGATCAGGCTCGGCAACTCGGCGCGGAGGAGCGGTTCCCCCCCGGTGATGCGAAGCTTCCGCACACCTTCCGCCACGAAAACGCCCGTGAGCCGAACGATCTCCTCGAACGAGAGGATCTCGGGTTTCGGCAGAAACTCGTAGGCCTCGCCGAAGAGCTCTGCCGGCATGCAGTACGGGCAACGAAAGTTGCAGCGGTCCGTCACCGAAATCCGCAGATCGCGGAGCTCGCGACCCACGGTGTCGAGAACCGGCTCGCCTATTCGGAGAAGTTCCACTTCGCCTTGTTCTCGGCGATCTGCTCCGCGGTCGGCTTGTCTTTCTCTTCGACTTCCGGAACCTCGAAATCGCCGGAGTTCTCCGGAACTTTCGCGTTTTGCGCGATGTCGTCTTGGAAGACGCCCGGCACCCGTTCATCTTCGTAGATGGCTTCCCACGGGCATTCGGGCTCGCACACGCCACAGTCGATGCATTCTTCGGGGTTGATATAGAGCTGATTCGGAAAGGTCTCGCGATCGGTGCCCGTATAGCCGTAGATGCAGTCTACCGGGCAGACCTCGACGCAGGATTGGTCCACGCAATCGCGGCAGAGTTTCGTGATGACCCAAGGCATGTCTGTCTCCTCGTCTAGCCCGCGAGGGCTCCGGGTCGGGCATTCTATCTCAGGGAGCTCCCTTTCGGTGGGGGCCCGCCGAACCCTTGTGGGCCGCGCGGGGATCGCGCACCGTTGACGCCATGGCGGAGAGCGAGTGGGTCGTAGCGGTCGAAGCGGCGGATTTCGAGTCCGCCGTGATCGGGCGGAGCGGGGAGCTTCCGGTCGTGGTCGATTTCTGGGCTCCGTGGTGTGGGCCTTGCCGCACCCTGGGCCCCACCCTCGAGAGGCTGGCCGAGGAACACGCGGGGGCGTTTCTCCTCGCAAAAGTGAACGTCGACGACGCACAAGAGCTCTCCCAGCGCTACGGCGTGCGCAGTATCCCGACGGTTCTCGGGTTCCGCGAAGGCCGTATCGCGAAAGAGTTCGTCGGGGCGCTTCCCGAGCCCGAGATTCGGCGCTTCCTCGAAGAGCTCCTGCCTTCGCGGGCGTGGCACCTGGCACGGGAGGGCCTCGAGCTCGCGGCCGCCGGCCACGAAAACGCCGCAGAGGAGCGCTTTCGCGGTGCCCTGGCCGAGGATCCGCGGGAAGCCACGGCACTGCTGGGCCTCGCGAAGATCTCGGCGGCCGGCGGCGACGCGGCCGAGGCGCTGGCTCTGCTCGAGCGGGTGCCGCCGACCTCGTCGCTCATCGAGGAAGCCGAGCGGTTCGCGGCAGCCGTCCGCACCGGAGACGCGGCGGGCGACAGCGACCTCGAGGCGCTTCGCGAACGCGTCGCGTCGGACCCGGCGGATCTCGAGGCGCAGCTCGCCTTGGGCCGCGGTCTGGCGGCGGCGGGTCAGTACGAGGCCGCACTCGAAACCCTGCTGGGCGTCGTGCGCCGAGATCCTCAGTTCGCCGATCAAGCCGCGCGAAAGGCGATGGTCGATCTCTTCGAGGTCCTCGGCGCTGAGGATCCGCTGACCGAGCGCTTCCGCGGCGAACTCGCCCGCGCCCTCTTTCGCTAAAGCCATGGTGCCGGAAACGCTTCGCGGCTTCGTCGTCCAATCGCGCTACCGAGTTCGCGCCGGGGGGCCGGTCGTCGAACTGTTCGGCAGGCTCGAAGACGGGCGGCCTTTTCTCGTCACGGATGACCGCGAAGTGCCTTTCTTCTACACGGGTGAAGCCGGAAAGGCGCTGGTCGAATCCGATCCGGCGGTGCGTTCCGTCGAACCGAGTCCGCTCCAAAGTTTGGACGGAGCGCCCGTTGTTCGTGTCCACACGCGAATTCCCGGCGACGTCCCGGGGCTCCGCGATCGCTTGATCCGGGCGGGCCTCCCGGTTTACGAGGCAGACGTCCGGTTCGCGCAGCGTTTCCTCATGGAGCGCGGCATCCGCGGAGCCGTCTCGATTTGCGGCGCGGCGGAATCCGGTAGCGGGAGGGTCTCATTTCACAATCCCGAACTCAGTGGCGCACCGCCCTATCGTCCGTCGCTCACCTCGCTTTCAATCGACATCGAAACGACTCCGGACGCGAAACGCGTTTTGTCGATCGCGCTCGTCGGCTGTGGGACCGAAGAAGTCTGGCTTGTCGCAGGCGCTCCCGTTCAGGGTGCGCACTGCGTGCCGGATGAATCCGCGTTGCTGTCGGCGACGTTTCGGCGGTTTCAAGAACTCGATCCCGACCTCGTCCTGGGATGGAGCGTGATCGACTTCGATCTTCGAGTCCTGGCGGAGCGAGCGCGCGCCCTCGGTGTTCCCGAGCGCTTCGGACGGGTTGCAGGTGAGACGCGCCTCTCTCGCGACCCGGGGTTTGCGCGCGGCATGCGAGCCGACATGCCGGGACGCATCGTCCTCGACGGCCTACCGGTCTGCCGTGAGGCGCTCCGCCTACCCGACTACCGGCTCGACACCGTGGCCCGGGAGGTGCTCGGCCGCGGGAAGCTCATCACCGATACCGGACGAAGCAAAGCCGACGAGATCCAGCGTCAATATCGCGAAGACCCCGCGGCACTCGTCGCGTACAACCTGGAAGACGCACGCCTCGTCCCCGAGATTCTCGAGCACGAGGGGCTGCTCTCACTCTGCATCGAACGCAGTCTGCTGTCGGGTATGCCCCTCGACCGCGTCAGCGCGAGCATCGCTTCGTTTGATCAGCTCTATCTCCCGGAGCTCAATCGTCGGGGACGCGTCGCAGGTTGCGTCGATGCGAGCCGAAAAGCCGCCGGCCTCGGCGGCGGCGCGGTTCTCGACGGTTCGCCGGGGCTCGCCGATGACGTCGCGCTGTTCGACTTCAAGAGCCTGTATCCGAGCTTGATCCGCACGTTCCACCTCGATCCCTTGGCGTTCGCCGAGGGACGCGACGACACCGATGCCGTACGCGCCCCGAACGGTGCGCGCTTCTCGCGGTGCGACGCGATTCTTCCCGAACTGATCGAGCGCATGATGGAGCGGCGGGAAGCCGCGAAAGCGCGCGGGGATCGCCACGCTGATCAGGCGATTAAAATCATGATGAATTCCCTCTACGGCGTTCTCGGCGCTTCGGCCTGTCGCTTTTTCGAGCCGGACATCGCGAATGCCATCACGAGTTTCGGCCAGCAAACACTTCGTTGGACGCGCGATGCCTTCGAAGCGGCCGGGACCCGCGTGATCTACGGCGACACGGATTCCGTCTTTGTCGAGCTGGGCGAGCACTCGGCTGAAGCCCTTCGAGAACACGTCGAGTCCGCGATCCGCGCGCGTGTTCGCGACGACTACGGTGTCGAGCCGAAGCTCATCCTGGAACTCGAACGCGTCTTCGAACGCTTTTTTCTGCCCCGTGTGCGCGGCGGGAAGAGCGGAAGCAAGAAACGCTACGCGGGGTGGTCGGACGGAAAGCTCCACATCGCCGGGCTCGAAGCCGTCCGTCGCGATTGGCCCGAGCTCGGCAAGCGCCTCCAGCGCGGCCTCCTCGAGCGCCTCTTCCGCGACGAGCCCCTGCTGCCTTTCGCGGAGGAAATCGTCGGCGCGCTGCGGTCGGGCTCAGTCGATCGCGAACTCGTGTACGTCAAGCGGCTCCGCAAGGGCGAGGGGGAGTACACCAAGACCACGCCCCCCCACGTACAAGCCGCACGCAAGGCCGGGCTTCGCGGCGGCGTGGTCCGCTACGTCATCACCCAAAGCGGTCCGGAACCCGTCGTCGACGACGCGATCGTGCCGTCCGGAATCGACTACAACCACTACGTCGAGCGCGTGCTGCGACCGATTGCGGACGCGATCCTCCCCGAAGTCGGCGAGACCTTCGCCACGGCGCTCGGCGAACCGAGCCAGCTCAGCCTGTTGTAGGTTCGGCGCTGTCTACGTCGCGCGAGCGAGAAAATCGCGAATCGCGCGATTCGTAGATTGCGGGTTCTCCTCGTGCATGAGATGCGAGGCATCCTCGATCTCGACGCGCGAAACGTTCGGGACAAGCTCCTCGAGTCGATCCGTCAGTCGAAGGAGCCACGCGGGGCTGCGGACTCCGGTCACCAGCAGCACGGGAACGCCGAGAGCTCGGAGATCCCGCTTGGAGAGCGGGGGAAAAGAATCGTCGCCGGTGAGGAACTCCCGGAGCGGTGCCCAGTTGTCGCGGACTTGTTGCTGCCGCTCCGGCGGTAGATCGTCGAGACCCCGGCCGGAGAGAGCAGCTCCGGCAAACGCCCGCAGCGCAGCCTCTTCGTCACCCGCCGCGACCGATCGCTGAACCTGCTGCACGATCCTGCCAAAAGACATGATGCCGAGCGCTGTGCGCGGGTGCGTCGCGAGAAGCGAAAGAAGCTCCAGCGGTTTGGGCGGCGTGCTGACGTACAACGACACGACCGGTGGCTCCTCGAGGGTGAGCGACCGGACGAGGCCCGGGTGCGCAAGCGCGGTGAGAAGCGCGATGAATGCACCTGACGAGTTTCCGACCAAATGAGCAGGCGCTGCGACGACTCCTTTGAGAAACGCTGCGAGGTCATCCGCGTGCGTCATCCATGGGTCGCCAGCTCCACGGCGAACCGGCTCGTTGGGTCTCGCGTAGCGCCGGCTGAGCGAGATCGCGCGGTGGGTCGTCGAGAACTCGCTGACCTGGTGAGACCAGGTGCGGAGGTCGCTGATCGCGCCGTGCACGAAGACGATCGGATCACCGCGCCCGGACTCGACGCAGGCGAGCGTCGTGCCGTTGACCGATACGGCCGTGGCGGACTCGAACACGTTTACTGGGACGGAACCGCGCACGCCTCGCCGACCGTATCGAGGCCGAGGACTGCGCAGAAGCGTCCGTACCCGACGAACATCGAGATCCGCCAGCCGAGTGTCATGATCTCGCGCTCGGTGAAGTGCTCGCGCAAATCGTCGAAAAGTTCTTCCGAGGCTTTGTGGTGATCGCCGGCCAGGATGTCCGCGAAACGGAGCGCCGCTTTTTCTCGCTCGTCGAAGGCGTCGCCTTGGGGATCAGTCCGGATCGCCGCTACCAACTCATCCGTTACGCCTTGCTGCCTCGCCGAGGCATACACGACGCCTTGTCACAAATAACACTCGTTGTGGAGCGCGACGCGGTGGCGAACGATTTCGGTCAGCTTGAGGCTGATGTCGCCTTCGTCCGTCATGATGTGGTCGTAGTAGAAGCCCGCGAAATCTTTGTAGAGCTCGGGTGAATGGGCGAAGACCTGGATCCACTCGTTGCCGCCGAGCGCGTTCGTCGAAGCTTTCATGAGCTCCCGAACGCCTTCGTCCATTTGGTCAACCGGAACCTTGCTGACGCGGTGATGCATGGCGTACCTCCGTGGCTGCATCATACGCCGATCGATGGATTTCGTGGAAACTCAGACGACGCACACTGCGTGAGATACCACGGCTCGATGTACTCGAGCAGATTCAGATCGTGGTTGATCATGCAGATGTGGCCATACCCTTCGAGGATACGCGCGGTGCCGCGCGGCGCGCGAGCTGCCATGAAGCGCGCCTCCGAAACCGACGGCACGAGCCGATCGCGATCGCCCGCCAAAAACAAGGCCGGGGGCCGCAGCTTCGCGAGCTCCTGTCGCACGTCATAAGTCTGGAGGATTCGGAGGCGTTGCAGGTAACCCGCCTTGCCGATTTGCTTCGAGCGCTCGTGGAACTCACGAAGATCTTCTGGCGCAGCGTGGGGGCTGTGGAGTTTCGACTCGGTGAAGCGGCGCACCAAGGGCATCGCACCCCAGGGCATCGCCCGGAGAAGCAGCGGCCCCAAAAGGAGCTTCAAGCGCTGGTGGACCCGCGAGAAGGAGTTCACGATCACGAGGCCGCGCAGCCGCTCCGGGCGAGCGAGGGCGAAGCTGAGACTGAGGGCGCCGCCGAAGGACTCCCCACACAGAAGAACCTCGGGGCCCGCCACTTGATCGAGCAGTTTTTCCAAATCGTCGATCAGACCGGCCATGTCCATCGAGGCGTCGTCGGGAAGAGGAAAAGCGACCACGTTGAAGCGCTTCGCCAGTAGGGGCACTTGGCGGTAAAACATCAGAGCTGTGCCATCGAGGCCCGGGACCATCACCAGGGTCGGCGCCGGATCGGATCGATCCGTCAATGGACGCCTCCCGAATCCTGGCGATCGCGCGAGATCTTGCGCGCCGGGATCCCGGCGTAGCTGCTGTGGCCGTCGAGCTGCTGAAACTTGGTCACCGCCGAGAGAGCGCCGATCTGACACTCGGGGCCCGCCTCGACGCCGATTTCGACGTTCGCGCCGACGCCGACCGTCACTCCCCGAGCCAACCGCACCGGTGCCGTCTTCCAGAGGCCGCGTTCCACCGTGTGCCCCGAGAGATGGACACCTCCTCCGATGACGACGTCGTCACCGAACTCGAGCAGACAGTGATCGGTGACGTCGAGTGAGTTGATCCAGACGCGGCGGCCGAGTTTCGCGCCGTTCAGGCGCATGTAGAAGACCCAGAGCGGTGTCGTGCGGAGAAACGTCCCGACCAGAATGCGCACGAGGTGGAACGACACGGTGTAGCGGATCCAGTCGAGGAGAGGCCACGGGAAGGTCGCGATCGGAACCTCCATGCCGGGCGGGGGTCGCCAACCGAAAAGCCTCATGGCCAGCGCGGAAAGACCCATGAAGAAAACCGCAAAGACCACGTAGGCGGGAATCGCCGCCATGGCCAAGACCACGACCTCGAGTGCGGGGGGTGTCAGGTCCCAACTCGTGTGCCAGCGCCAGAAGAAAGCGGCGGGCAGAATCGACAAGCCGAAGACGATGCTCTCGACCACGAAGAGGGATGCCACGCACCACGCGACGCGGATCCTCGTCGCCCACCGCTGCCGAGCTCGGTTCTCGGAACCCACGGTCCCTCCACAAAATGAATCTGAGCTCGGCGAGCCGTATGTCAACCGACGCAGCTGCAACGAGAAAAGGCCCCGAAGCAAAGTGCCTCGGGGCCTTTCGTTTTCGCGACATAGGCTCGCGATGTAGACGGCGGAGCCGCTACATCATGCCGCCCATGCCTCCCATTCCGCCCATGTCGGGCATACCGCCGCCCGGAGGGCCACCGGCCGCGGCCGGAGGCTCGGGCTTGTCGGCCACCAACGCCTCGGTGGTGAGGAGCAGGGACGACACGCTCGACGCGTTCTGGAGGGCGGAGCGCACGACCTTCGTCGGATCGATCACACCCGCCTTCAGCAGGTCTTCGTATTCTTCGCTGGAAGCGTTGAATCCGAAGGCGCCTTTGCCGTTCTTGACCTTGTCGACCACGATCGAGCCCTCGATACCGGCATTCTCGGAGATGCGGCGCAGGGGCTCTTCGATGGCGCGGCGGATGATGTTGACACCCGCGCGCTGCTCGGGAGCGAGCGCGTCCTCGAGGCCGTCGAGGGCCTTCTGGGCGCGCAACAGCGCGACGCCGCCGCCGGGGACGATGCCCTCCTCGACAGCCGCACGCGTCGCGTGGAGCGCGTCCTCGACGCGCGCCTTCTTTTCCTTCATCTCGGTCTCCGTGGCCGCACCGACCTTCACGACAGCCACACCGCCGACGAGCTTCGCCAACCGCTCCTGCAGCTTCTCGCGGTCGTAGTCCGAGGAGGTCTCCTCGATCTGCGCGC
This sequence comes from Myxococcota bacterium, assembly GCA_965223705.1. Taxonomy (GTDB): domain Bacteria; phylum Myxococcota_A; class UBA9160; order UBA9160; family UBA6930; genus UBA6930. Next base: position 4,261,871 of record OZ245015.1, read on the forward strand.
GAATCTCCGCACAGCGGCCCTCGATGCCCTTCTTGGCACCGGCGCCGTCGATGATGGTGGTGTTGTCCTTGTCGATCACGACGCGCTTCGCCTGACCGAGATCCTTCACCGTCACGTTCTCGAGCTTGAGACCCAACTCCTCGGCGATGACCTGGCCGCCGGTGAGGATCGCCATGTCTTGCAGCATCGCCTTGCGGCGATCGCCGAAGCCGGGCGCCTTCACCGCCGCCACGTTCAGCGTGCCGCGGATCTTGTTCACGACGAGCGTCGCGAGCGCCTCACCCTCGAGATCTTCCGAGATGATGATGAGCGGCTTGCCCTGGCGCGCGACCTGCTCGAGGAGCGGGAGAAGATCCTTCATGTTGCTGATCTTCTTCTCGTGGAGAAGGATCAGCGGATCCTCGAGCACCGCTTCCATGCGCTCGGTGTCGGTCACGAAGTACGGCGACAGGTAACCGCGGTCGAACTGCATGCCCTCGACGACTTCGAGAACCGTCTCCATGGACTTCGCTTCTTCGACCGTGATGACGCCTTCTTTGCCGACCTTTTCCATCGCCTCGGCGATGATCTTGCCGATGGTCTCGTCGCTGTTGGCCGAGATCGTGCCGACCTGAGCCACCTCGTCGGAATCGCGGGTGGGCTTCGACATCTTCTGCAGCTCTTCGACGATGGCACCGACCGCCTTGTCGATGCCGCGCTTGAGATCCATCGGGTTGATGCCGGCGGCCACGAGCTTGCTGCCCTCGCGGAAGATCGCCTGCGCCAACACGGTGGCCGTCGTGGTGCCGTCGCCAGCGACGTCGGAAGTCTTGCTCGCGACTTCCTTCACCATCTGCGCGCCCATGTTCTCGAACTTGTCTTCGAACTCGATTTCCTTGGCGACGGTCACACCGTCCTTGGTCACCGTGGGCGAACCCCAGCTCTTTTCGATGACGACGTTGCGGCCCTTCGGTCCGAGCGTCACACGGACGGCGTCGGCCAGGCCATTCACGCCCTTCAGCAGCTTGTCGCGCGCTGCTTGGTCGTATCGGATTTCTTTTGCCACTTCGGGGGCCTCCTACTCGAGCACCGCGAGGACGTCGTCTTCGCGCATGATCAGGTGTTCTTCTCCGTCGAGCTTGACCTCGGAGCCGGAGTACTTGCTGAAGAGCACTCGGTCACCGGCCTTCACGTCGAGGGGCGTGACTTTTCCGTCCTCGCTCACCTTGCCGTTGCCGACGGCCACTACCTTGCCCTCTTGGGGCTTTTCCTTCGCGCTATCCGGAATGATGATGCCGCCCGAGGTCGTCTCTTCTTCCTCGATTCGCTGCACCAAGATCCGATCGTGAAGGGGTCGGATTTTCATCCTTTCGTCTCCCTCCGCCAGCGCCTGTTCGGGGCGACTGGCTCTGTGGGGGCCCGTGGGTTGGGGCATCCCTCTTTTTGTTCTGCGTAGTCTTCTTGCGGTCGCGAAAGCGTACCCACGACGGAGCGTGGGCCTCCCGAACCGGCTTCCTCTTGTCCTAAGCACGACCCAGGCCCGGTCAAGCCCGCTGCCCAAAAAAAGAAAGAGGCGGCGGCGAGCCAGTCGCCTTCCGGCGATTGCGGAGCTGAGAAGCGAGTCGGGTATCTTACACCGCCTGGGGTCAGGCCTGGGGGGCCGACTCGTTTTTTTCTCCGCGGCGAAGGTGATCGATGCCCCAAAGCCCTGCGAGCACTCCGGAGGCGGCTCCCGTCGAGGCCTCTCTCGCTTCCCTACAGGACCAAATTTGCACGGCTTTTGAGGATCTCGACGGGACTGCCCGCTTCCGCGACGACGAGATGGAGGCGCCCGGTGGAGGGCGATCGGCCCCACGGGTCCTCGAGGCGGGGGAGGTTTTCGAGAAAGCGGCGGTAAATTTCACCCACGCCCGTGGCGACGCGCTGCCCGCCGCCGCGACCGAGCGGCGGCCGGAGCTCGCCGGCGCCGCTTTCGAGGCGGTCTCCCTCTCGCTGATCGCCCACCCCCTGAACCCGCATGCGCCGACCTCGCACATGAACCTGCGGTTCTTCATCGCGCACCCGTCGGGGCGGGATCCGGTCTGGTGGTTCGGGGGCGGCTTCGACTTGACGCCCTTCTACGGGTACGAGGAAGACGCCCGCCATTGGCACGCCACGTCCCGCGACGCGTGCGCTCCCTTCGGCCCCGAGGCCTATCCGCGCTTCAAGCGCTGGTGCGACGAGTATTTTTTTCTCCACCACCGCGGCGAGGCCCGAGGCATCGGCGGTCTTTTCTTCGACGATTTGTGCGAACCCGATTTCGAGAGCTGCTTCGCGTTCGTCACCAGCGTCGGCGACCACTACCTCCCGGCGTACCTCCCGATCGTCGAGCGCCGCAAGGATCTGCCCTGGGGCGAGCGGGAGCGGCGGTTCCAGCTGCTGCGTCGCGGCCGCTACGTGGAGTTCAACCTCGTGCACGATCGCGGCACACTGTACGGCCTGCAGTCCGGGCGGCGCGTCGAGGCCGTCCTCGCGTCTCTTCCGCCGCTGGTCCGGTGGCACTACGACGAGCGACCCGACGAGGGCACCGCCGAAGCTGCGCTCGCGGCGTTCCTCGAGCCACGCGACTGGCTGGCTAGTTCTCCAGGCGGCGGCGGGTAACCCCGGCGGCGACCCACAACAAGACGCCCGACAGCCCGAGGATGTAGAGCGCGTCCCAGACCATCGTCCACCCGATCTGCCCCGTGGCGAGCCCGCGCATCATTCTCACCGGATGAAGCAGGGGCAGGACTTCCGCAACCCACAACCAACCGCCGGCGAGGCGTTCGGCCAAGGGGAAGAACACGTCCGAGAACAAGAAGAGCGGCGTGAGGAACAACGTGAAGAAGAAGCTCACGAATTCGATGGTGGGGACCGCGAGCGTGAATGCGTAGGCGATCGCGGCGAACAGCAAGCCCGTCAACGGAATGACGAGAAGTGCGCCGGGGACAGCAGAGAGCGGGACGTAACCCAGGGCGACGACCGCCACGAGGAAACAGACGCCGTAGATCGAAGCTCGGGTCATCGCCCATAACACTTCGCCCGCGAGCACGTCTTCCGGCTGAACGGGCGTCGTCAACATCGCCGCGTAAGCCTTTTCAAAATTCAGTCGGACGTACGCGTTGTACGTCCCTTCGTAGCTCGCGCCGTTCATCGCGGAAACGCAGACGAGAGCCGGCGCGAGAAAAGCGACGTACGACATTCCCGCCATGCCGGAGACATAGCTCCCGAGCCCGATGCCGAGCGCCCACAAGTAGAAAACGGGCTCGAAGAAGTTCGGCAAGATGTTGAGCCGCCAGGTTCGGCGGTAGAGCGCGAGGTTGCGACGCCAGACCGAGAGCGCGTGAGGGGGCGACGGAAAACTCATCGCCGTTCCCCGAGCCCTGTGCCGGTCAGCGCCAGGAATACGTCCTCGAGGTGGGTCGGTCTCAGGGTCGCGCGATCGAGCGCTTCCCGGAGTGATGCGATCTCCCCGAGCTCCCGTCGCAAGCTCGCCGCATCGTTCGCGAACAGGGTCAGCCGCGCACCCGAACGCAGTCGCGCCGCTTCGGGAACGCGCGCCCCGATCGCCGATTCGAGTTGTGGCGACAGATCGAGCTCGAGCGCCTCGGCCGCGAGATGCTTGGCGATCAGTTCCTCGGAGGCACCTTCAGCGATGATGCGCCCCGCGTCCATGACGGCGACGCGGTCGCAAAGTCGCTGCGCCTCTTCCATGTAGTGGGTCGTCAACAAGACCGTCGTACCGCCGTCGCGCAGCGCGCGGATGCGTTCCCAGAGCGCGGCGCGAACGGCAGGATCGAGACCCGTGGTCGGTTCGTCGAGAATCAACAACTCGGGCGCGTTCATCAACGAACGCGCGACGGCGACACGGCGCTGATAGCCCCCGGACAAGCGCCGCACGGGAACTTCCGCGTGCGAGCGCAGCTCGAGAAAATCGAGCAGTTCCGGGATGCGGCGCTCGAGATCCGAGCTCGTGAGCTGGTAGTAACGCCCGAACACCCGCAGGTTCTCGACCGGTGACAGGTCTTCGATCAACGCGTTTTCCTGGAGGGTGACGCCGAGTCGGGCGCGTACCGCGCGGGTTCTGTGCTGGATGTTCTGCCCGAAGACCCGGACCTCACCCGCGCTCGGCGGCGTGACCCCGTAGATCATGCGCAACGCCGTGGTCTTACCCGCTCCGTTCGGACCGAGCAGAGCGAAACAGGCGCCCCGCCCCACACCGAGCTCGAGTCCGTCGACCGCGAGGCGATCGCCGAACCGCTTGCTGACGCCGATGCACTGAACGACGTGGTGGGAGCTCATGACACCTCATGGCGCCTGTTTCTTGCGGAGCGCCTCAAGAGATTCTCGGAAACGTTCGCATGGATCGCGAAGGTCGTGTCGCGGCGTCCACCAGACGAAGTCGGCCGAGAACATTTCCTCGAGTTCGCGGTAGTCCGGTTCGCCGCGGCGTTCCGGGTCGACCGAGGCGAAGTGAAGCGTCGCGATCCCGGCGCGGTCCTCCCGGGGGTCGACGCGCAGCTGGTAGGGAACGCCGCGGTCTCGGCGGGCGTGCCCCTGCCCCGTCACGAGAATCCGCTGCGGGGCGTGATGACCTTCGAGCGATAACGCCAACCGGGCATCGCGCGCGCGTTGCACCGCGACCATTCGCGCAACCCCGCTCTCATCGAGCACCCCGCAATGCGCGTTGCGGATCACCTCCGCCAGTGCGGAAGCGTGCGTGGGCGCGAGCTCGTGGCTCGTCGGCATCCTGTCGCGAGGCGTGCTGCGGGGGAGATTCGCGGCCCGGGGTTCGAGTTCGAGCTGCAGGAGCGTCTCGAAGAGCGGCCTCCACAGCGGGCGGCTTCCCCACCCGAGGGCATCCCAGCTCACCGCGTCATAAAAAGCGGCCAGGTCGCGATTCCCGCTCTTCCAGTAGTGACGCAGCTCGGGCGCGCGGTCGATCGCGAACATTTCGAGGAAAACCGCGGGGCGACGCCCACCGGCTGCGAGTTCCGCGATGACGCGCGCTTCCAGTCGGTGGTGGTCGGGGTGATCGTGCTGCTCGCCGAGGATGACGAAGGTCGCGCGTCTCAGCTCGCGAAACAGCGTGTCGGCGTCGATCCACTGTTCTCGGTTCAGGTCGGCGATGCGGCCGACCCACGGATGATCGAGATCATGCGCGGCGCGCCAGGCCTCACCTTCCCCGGAAGCGGGCGCCGCGCACCAAGCAATCGCCAGTAGGCACGCGATTGCAATCCAACAACGGTTTCGGTCGCGCGAAAAAGCCACGACGGCAGCCTAGGTCCGGCCGAGGTTCTGCGCTCGCGCACTTCGGACCTAAATGAGTTATCCAGCGGTCGTGGAAAAACGCTCCCGCCCGACCGAGGAGAAGCCCGCTCGCTCGAGTCGTATTCCGGCGGGTCGGATCGAACGGCTCGCCCGTATCGGTTGGCTCGCCGGGGAAGCGGCGCTCGGCGGCCTCGCCGAACGCGGGCGGCGCGTGGGCAAGCCCGCGGGCGATTACCATCCGCTGCTTTCGGCGAGCAACGCCGAACGGCTGACCCGTCGTTTGTCTACGTTGCGCGGTGCCGCGATGAAACTCGGGCAGCTCCTGTCTCTCGAAGGAGAAGACTTCCTACCGCCCGAGTTTTCCGACGCGCTTCTCGCACTGCGCGCGGATGCCGACGCGATGCCGAGAACGCAACTCGCGCGCGTACTGGGACGGGCTTGGGGAAAAGGCTGGGAAGATCGGATCGATGCGTTCGATTGGGATCCCATCGCGGCGGCTTCGATCGGACAGGTCCACGTCGGGGAACACGGGGGACGCGCTCTCGCCTTCAAAGTGCAGTACCCGGGCGTCGCGCAGAGCATCGAAAGCGATCTCGACAACTTGGCGAGCGTGTTTCGTCTCGCGCGCCTGCTGCCGGAGGAGATCGATCTCGATCCGGTAGTCGCAGAAGCGAAGCAACAACTTCGGGGGGAAGCGGATTACCTCGAGGAAGCCGCGGCGCTCGAGCGCTATCGCGAGCTCCTCGCCGACGAGGCTCGGTGCGCCGTCCCGGCGGTCGACCGCGAATGGACAACCCGCCGCGTCCTCGCCATGGATTTTCTTTCCGGTCGCCCTCTCGAAGATCTCCGCGGCTCCGAGTACAGCGACGAAGAGCGCGACCGCGTCGCAGAACTCCTGTTCCGAATCCTCTTTCGCGAGCTCTTCGAGTGGCGCTATTGCCAAACCGATCCGAATTTCGCGAATTACCTCTACGACCCGAAGACCGGCCAGCTCGGGTTGATCGATCTCGGCTCTGCGCGCGAGGTTCCGGAGCGGCTGTCCGCGTTGTATTTGGAGATTTTTCGCGCGGGCCTGGCCAACCGTCGCGGGCGTCTCGAAGAGCTCGGTTGCGAAGTGGGATTCTTCTCTCCCGACGAGCGCCGCGACCGGATCGAAAGCGTGGTCGACATGATGGAGCTCGCCTGCGAGCCATTTCACCGCGACGGCTACGACTGTGGCGCGTCCGATCTCGCGAAGCGGCTCCGCGAGCGCGGTTTCGCGCTGACCTTCGAACAGGGCTTTGCGCAGCCACCGCCAGCCGAAACGATGTTCCTCCACCGAAAGATCGGGGGTACGTTTTTGCTCACGTCGCGTCTGCGCGCCCGCATCGCGGGGCGCACGCTGATCGAGCGCTTTATCGGTTAGGGTTCGACCATCGAGAAAGGGACGTTCACATGGCTCGCGTTGAGGACAACGAAACCGGCACCGACCCGGTTCCCTTCGGCGTCAATATCGCACTCGCGTGCCTAGCGGCCGCGCAAGCCCTCTGGGCCGGCTTTCAGTGGTGGGAGCTCGGCGAATTGCGGCGCGGTGCGACGACGCTTTGCGACCAAGCGGGAGGAAACTGCGCGGACGCGTGGGACGGGCCGTTGGCGTCGGCCATCCACGATCTGACAGGCCTGCCGGTCGCCGGTTGGGGCGTCGTTTGGGGCGTCGCCGCGACCGCCGTGGTTCTGCTGCGCATGACGGCTTCGAGCGAAGCGCGTCGGGCGGTCTTCGGGGGCGCAGTGCGCGCCTTGGGCTTGATCGGCGTGCTCTCCGTCCTGGTGCTGGGCGGAACGCTGATGGCGGAAGGCGTCTTCTGCCTCACGTGCGTGGTGACCTACTTGCTGGTGCTCGGTTACGCCGCGATCGCCTGGGCCGTGTCGCTCGGTCAGGTTCGCTTCGGCCCGGGGATCGGCGTGGCCGCGGCCTGCTGCGCCGTCGTTTTCGTCCTGGCGCTGCTCACCGGGCGCGATACTCCGCGCAGCAACGTCGCCGAGCTTCCTCCAGTCGTGGTCGACGAAGGGCCGCTCTCCGAACGACTCGCACTCTTCCTCGAAGCCCTTCCCGAGGACGGCCGACAGATCCTCGCGCGCGAAATCGCGGCGTTTCGCGCCGCCGAACCGGTCGCGCTGCCTCCGGCGCCGGGCTTGGTCGGTGTTCCGAACGCCGCCGTACGCATCACGGACTTCCACGATCCGCTCTGCCCGCACTGCGCGTCGCTCCATCAGGTACTCGAACGCCTACACGCCGATCTGCCCGAAGGGCAACTGGCCATCGACCCGCACCACTACCCTCTCGATGCGACCTGCAACCCGGCTCTCAGCTCCGAACCGCGGGGCAGTGTTCGGTGCGACGCGAGCCGCGCGCTGATTTGTCTCGAGAGCGACCCCAAGGGCTTCGAATACTCGTCGGCGGTGTTCTTGAATCAAGAAAGGCTTACTCGGGAGAAGCTCTTCGAGCTCGCCGAACCGTTCATGGACCGGCCGAGCCTCGAGGCGTGCATTGCGAGCGAGGCCACCGAAGAACGGCTCCAAGCCGACATCGCCTGGGCCGCGGACCAGGGGATCCGCGGAACGCCGTTCGTATTCTTGAACGGAAAGTCCGTGCCGGGATTCCCGCCGCTGATCTACGCGCTGGTGCTCGCATCGGGCGATGCCGATCACCCGGCATTTTTGGCACTGTCGAAGTAGGAGCGGCGCCTACTGGAAGTCGCGGAGCATCTTGCGCAGCTCCATGGTGTGCTGCTCCTCCGCGGCGATCATCTGCCGCGCGAACTCTTCGATAAAGACACTCTCGCCTTCGACCAGACCCAAGAGCTCTTTGTACAAGTCGATCGAAGTCTTCTCGTGCTTCAGGCTTTCCGCGAGCAGCGTTTCCGTGCGGTGTTGGTTCGATTCGGCCATCGGGGAGATTTTCATCGTGGGATGCCCGCCGAGACCCGTGAGGAGTTCCCCGACTTGCTCGGCGTGCTGCAGCGATTCTGCCGCTTGCGCTCGCATGAAGTCGACGATGGGGATCCGGTTCGGGCCGGTCACCATGAGGGCGTAGTGCGTGTACCGCACGACGCCCGCGAGCTCGTATTCCATAATGCGTTTCAGAACGTCGGTCGTGCGTTCGGTATCGAGATTGTCCACGGGTGGAATTTTAGCGGGCTCCCGGCGGCAAGCGACCGGCAAATGCCCGCGTAACTCGGCGTCGGAACGGCGGGGAAGAAAAAGTCGCAAAGTTTTTTGTCACTTTTCGGAGGGCCGCTGGCACTCCCTCCACAGGGAGGCCTTGGGGATATGGCACAGGCGTTTGCGAGCTACCGAAACTTCGATTCATTCATGGCCGGCGGCTACGTCGACGAGCACGGCGAAGACGTCGCTCTCGATCCCACCGACATCAATCGCGCCATCGAAGAAATGAAGAAAGGCCTGACCGCTCGGGGTATCAAGCGCCGCCTGCTTCAGGAGGACCTGTCGGCCGAAGACGTGCTCCACCTCGTGAGGCGCCTCGAGTCCCTCGGCGCCGTAGACGCCCCCCTGGCCCGGTAAGCACTCGGAATCGCGACCTTCAACAGGTCGCCTGCGCCCAGACGCGAATCGACTTCAATACCGTTCGCGACCGCGAGTTCCGGAAGGCTCCAAGCGTTCCGAGTCCGGTTCGAAAACGCCTGCAAGCTCTCGCCGCCGCGAGCGACCGCCACACCGAGGTGGAGGCTCACGATGCTGGACCGTTCGGATGCGTTGAGGCCTCGGAAACTCTCGGCCGTGCGGCGGAACGAAGAGCCGTACTCTCCGTATTTCTGCTCGGGCGCCATTGCCTGAAACCGGAACATACCCGCGGGATGATCGATCCACGTGAGGTCGACCGTCGCCGGCTGGCCCTGCACCTGGGCCTTGGCCAACGCGCGGTAAGCGCGCCGTCCGCCGATCTGCACGGACCGTCCACTCTCGAACTGGATCTGCTTCTCCTGCGCGAACTGGTTGGCCGCGGTTTTCGGATCTCCGCTCTGCCCCTGAAGCTCGAGCACGATCATCGCGTCCTGCGCCGGCGACATCCCGGCGACGGCGGTTTTCGCGTTCTGCGTCTGCCAGCCCGGGGGAAAGACGAACGTGAAATCCATGTCCGGGTGCAGAAAGCGCTCTTCTTGAAAAACGCCTTCCGCCGGGTCGGGACCGATTTGAAGCCCTTGTAGAAGACGCAAATACGCGCCCCGGTCCGGGGCGATCGGCGGCGCCTGTGCACGGGTGAGCCCGGTCGCGCGCTCTCGGGTCGTGGCGACGCGTTCGGACGTCAGCGGATGCGAATCGAGGAAACTCGGCATCCGATCCTTTCCGGTGCGCCGCTTCGAATCGCGTTCGAGTGAGCGCAAGAAGAACGCCATGCCGTTCGGATCCCATCCCGCGGCCGCAGCCATCCGCTGCCCGATGTCGTCGGACTGGCGTTCTTGATCTCGACCGTAAGAAGCGATGAGTCCCGCGCCGGCGGCCTGCGCGATCTGCCCGACCTGCTGCGCTGCCTGGCCGCCTCCCGCCGCCCCGGCGAGCACGGTGCCGAGCACGCCGAGGAGCCCCACGCCCAGCGCGCGGGTCTCGCGCTGGGCCGAGTGGCGCGCCGCGACGTGGGCAATTTCGTGGCCGACGACGTTGGCGAGCTCAGCTTCGGAATTCGAGAGCGCGAGCAGACCGCGAGACACGTAGATGTACCCACCGGGCAGGGCGAAGGCGTTCGGCTCCGGCATGTCCGCGATGGCGAAGTGGTACGTGACGTCCTTTCGGGGAGAGAAGCGAGCCAACCGCTGGCCCATCTGATCGATGTACTTCTCGAGCGCGGGCGCTTCGACGAGCCCGATGCTCTGCGCCACCTGTTGTGCCGCCTGTGCCCCGACGGCGGCCTCGCGCTCCGGTGACATGAGGACGAGCTCGCGTTGGCCGGTGACCGGGTTCGTCGAACAACCCAACCAGAAGAGGGTGAGTGCGATTCCAATCCACGCCGTCACGCGCCGACGGCTCTGTCCGTGCCTCACTTCGGGGCGACCTCCACCGTTAGCGTCACGCCCCCGCCGAGTTCGACGTCCGCGGCCTCGACCGGCGTCGTCACCGCGGCTTCCGCCGTCCGCGCCATGAAACGCTCTGGGGACGGCGGGCTGACTCGCGTGGCGCCGTCTTCTTCGACGTGCAGAATGCGGAGAATCTTCAAACCGAGTGCGTCCGCTACGCCCGAGGCCTTGTCCCGCGCTTCGCGCGCGGCGCGGGTGAGGGCCTCTCGGCGCAACGCCGCCGGCTCGACGAGCCCGAACTGCAGACGCTCGACCTGGTTCGCGCCCGCTCCGATCCCCGCATCGATGAGCTCGCCGACGGTCGCGAGCTTCCGACTCTCGACGTGAACGGTGTTGCTGGCGGTGTAGCCGACGATCTCGCGCACACCGTTCTTCGGATACACGTACTTCGGAGTGAGTCCGTAGCCCAAGGTTTCGACGCTTCCGTCCGACCCGAGAACCGCTTTCAGCGCGTTGAGTACCGCGGCTTGCTTCTTCGCGTTCTGCGCAGCCGCGAGGTCCGCGCGCTTCGCTTCCGTGATGACCGAGAAAGCGATCGCGACCTGATCCGGTGGGGCGCTCGCCGTCGCGCGAGCGTGGACGCGAAGGGTCGATGGCTCAGTAGTCTCGGCGGACGCGACGGCGGGGAAGAGCCCCGCGACGAGCAGCGCGACGAGTACGCAACGGACATGTCGATGCACTTTGGGCTCCGGCGCAGCAGACACGAAGGCGCGTTCTATGCGCCGCGATTGTGCACGAGCACGCGCTCGTCCTCGTCGAACCGCACGCGAACTTTCGCCGGGCCGGCCACGGCTTGCACGACGCCCATGCCGAGCGTCGGATGCTGAATACGGTCGCCCGGCGCGTACGCTTCGGTCGTCGCGTAGTCGCGCACGGGGCGACTCAAGTCCGCCTCGACGTTCTCTTCGACTGCGGCCGCGGCCTTCGCGCGCGGCGTGGGCTTCGGCTTGACCACGCCGGCACGGGGCTCCCACGCGGTGTCGACGCCCGGGTTGTGCGGAAGCTTCGGTCCGTCGTCGTCGGTCTCGAGCCACGGATCGCCGCGAAGCTTCATCCCGAGGTACTGCACCGGAATCGCCAAGTGCTCCTCGACTTCGTTTGCGAGCCGCTCCATTTCGCGGATCCAGCGCGCGCCCTTCTGTGCTTCGCGCTTGCGACAAAGTTCCCAGTAACGGGGCGTCCCGATCAATGCGACCGCAGGCGTTGCCGCCGCCGGTTCGACGCCGAATTGCTCCGCCGCCTCTTTTCGGAGGTCTTCGATGTTCGCGGCGATGATCGCGCTGGCTGCGAGCGTCTCGAGCAGCGCTCGAAGGGGGGTGTCACCCGTGGTTCCGCGCGAAGCATCGGGGGGCAAGAAGCGGAACGCCGCAGCGATCAATCGATCGTCCTGATCGATGGCCAGCAAATCGAGCTTTCCGACCCCGGTGTTGGGGTCGAGGGGATCGGTCTTGTCTGCGGTCCCGCTGGTCAGCGGGACGCCCCAGTCGACGAAGCGAAGGGTCTGCTCGTCATCGCACGGGAGCGCCGTGTCGAGCCCCAGACGGAGCAGCGCCCGGCTGACATGCTCGACTTCTTTCTTTCCGAGCCGCGCCGGGTGCTTGGGGAAAAAGCGCTTCCCCGCGGCGGCACGGCGAGGCGCGCGCTCTCGTTGTTTTGCGTAAAGCGCCGCTAGTTTTTCGCCGGTAAGTTCCTCGGCGACTTCGCGGAAGCCCTTCGACTGGCGCACCCTGCGATCGGCGGCCAGCTGAAGCAGTGTCTCGGCTTGAATAGTCTCGTCGCCCACGATCCTCCCCCTTGGGCACAGAATAACCCGCTTGGACGCTTAGGAGTGGAGACAAACCCTTGAGTCGCTTTTTCTCACCTGCCGGGTCGTGCCTGAAACGCGTAATGATCGCGGCTCTGGCGGTTTTCGCCCTGTCTTGCGGCGGAGACGGGGATTCCCCGGCCGCCTGCGGCGAGCTCTTTTTGGGGGTAGATCCGGGCGCAGAGGGCTGTCGGGGCGAGCGCTGCGGCCTCGTCGCCGCGCTCGAACGCGCCGCCGCTTGCCCCGAGCGCGCCTTCACCCTCGAATTGGCCGAGGGGACAATTACGCTGACTGCGAGTCACAACGATGAGCGCGGCCCGACCGGGCTACCGGTCGTCGTCGGGCCCGTGACGCTGCGCGCGGCCGGCGAGGTCTCGATCGAGCGCCCCGACGAGAGCGAGGCGGAACCGTTTCGAATCGCCCGGGTGGCTCCCACGGGTCATCTCGAGCTCATCGGAATCACCGTCCGCGGGGGAGCGGCGGACCTGGGGGGCGGGATCTACAACGAAGGCCGCCTCACCCTCCGCGAGTCCGTGGTCGAACGCGGGCGGGCCCAACAGGCCGGCGGCGGCATCTACAACGCCGGGTTGTTGGTCATGGAGCGCGGCGCCCTGCGCGAGAACCGAGCCGGGAGCGAGACCCCGGGCTTGACCCGTGGCCTCGGGGGAGGCCTCTTCTCGAAGCTCGGGGCGACCGCGATTCTCGACCGGGTGACCGTCACGGACAATCGCGCCGAAGACGGCGGCGGCCTGGCGGGAGAAGGCCTCGTCGAGGTGCGAAACAGCTTGTTCCGCCACAACCGGGCCGAGCGCGGCGGCGGTATCGCGGCGATCGGCGGGCCGGTGCTGGCGATCCGCTCCACCTGGCACGAAAACGAAGCGCGGGTGGCGGGCGGCGCGGCGTTCGTCGCGACCGCGGGGACCGCGCGCATCGACACCAGCACGATCTCCGACAACACGAGCTTCGGCGAAGGCGGTGGTCTCGCCGTCGACGGTTCGCTCGACATCGTCGGCAGCACGATCTTCGGCAACTGGGCGCGACCGGGTGGCGAGGGCGGCGGCCTGGCCACGAGTGCGGAAAGCGCGACGAGCAGCCGCGCTTCGGTCATCGCGGGTAGTCGAAGCGGTGGCGATTGCCGCGTCGAGGGTCACCTCCGAACCGCCGACCGAAACCTGGACAGCGACGATTCTTGTGCGGGTTTTCTCACAGCCCTCGATCCGATGGGGCTTTTTCACGACCTGAAAGACAACGGTGGAGACACCCCGACGCATCTGCCGTGGGATGCGAGCCCGGTGATCGACAGCCGAATCGCATCGTGCGACGCGCCCGACCAGCGCGGGCTCGCGCGTGGCGCCGACGGCGACCGCGACGGCGAACCCGCTTGCGATCTCGGAGCCACCGAACTCCGGCCGAACGACCGCCCCTAGGCGCGGACTTTCTCTGTCGCGCCCGGTGGCGTGGTAGCCTTGCGATCGCGGTCTCCGGGGGGAGGCTGCCGGAGGATCGAGACATGGGTTTCCTGCGCGGCTACGAAGCTCCGATCTATGCAGTGATGCGGATTGTGGTGGGGTTCCTCTTCCTCGCCCACGGCGTTCAGAAGGTCATGGCGGGCGCCCCGCCCGAGAGCATGCCGGCGCCGGTCTTCTGGATCGCCGCGATCGTCGAGCTGGTGGGCGGCGCGCTCGTCATGATCGGCCTGCTGGGTGGCCTCGCGGCTTTCATTTGTAGTGGCCTGATGGCGGTCGCTTACTTTATGGTCCACCAGCCCATGGGGCTCCTCCCCATCCACAACGATGGCGAACTCGCAGCCCTGTACTGCTGGGTATTCCTCTTCATCGCTTCGCGCGGATCCGGCATTTGGAGTGTCGATTCCGCTCGCGGGGCTGCCTGACACGGAAAGACGGAACGGATGAGCCCCCACAGCCAGCTATCCCCGGAGGCCGAGCGCCCCAAGCGTCTCGAGGAGCACAAGCTGTTCCTCTGGGACTTCATTCGCCGGCCTCTCGAAGTCGCGTCGGTGATTCCCAGCTCTCGGTTTCTCGAGCGCCGAATCGTCCGGGCGGCGGAAGCCGATGTCGCAAAAACGGTGGTGGAGCTGGGGCCTGGGACCGGTGGCACGAGCCGAGCATTTCTTCGGGCGATGGCGCCGGATACGCGGCTCCTCTGCATCGAGATCAACGACCGCTTCGCGAAGCACTTGGAGCGTGAACTCGACGATCCGCGCGTGATCGTCCACCGCGGCGACGCCCGAGATCTGCGAACGATCCTCGACAAGTACGAGCTGCCGGAACCGGACGCCGTGGTCTCAGGCATTCCCTTCTCGACGATTCCCCAGGACATCGGACTGGGCATTCTGCGCTCCGTGCACGATGTGCTCGCACCGGGTGGTCGATTCGTGGCGTACCAGGTGCGGGATCGCGTCTATGTCCTGGGCAAGACGATCTTCGGCCCGGCGGAATCGGTGACCGAATATCGCAACGTGCCGCCGGCGCGAGTCTTTACCTGGCGGAAGCCCAAGCCCGGCGCCGCCGACGCTTCACAGATGTAGAGCGAGGTCGCGAAGGTCCGCGATTTCGAAATCGGGCGGGGCACCGCGGTAGGTCGCACGAGCGCGACCCGGATCGCCAACGCGCCGGGTCAGCCACCCCGCGCGGATCCCACGCCCTTTGGCGCCCGAAACATCGGCCGCCAAGTTGTCCCCGACATGGATCACCTCGGAAGCCGCGACACCGGCTCTCTCGAGCATCGCGTCGAAGATCTCCGGGCGAGGCTTGCGAAACCCGACCTCTTCGGAGACGACGACGTGATGGAACCACGGAGCGAGGCCCGCCTCCTCGAGCACCGCGTGGGCCGAGGCGGTGTCCGTAAAGTTCGAGCACACGAGCAGCGTGTAGCGAGTTGCCAGGTCCTCGAGAATTTCCGCGTGATGCTCGGGCACGGAGACCTGCCGGCGGAAGAGTTCCATGTGGCGATCTGCGAGTCGCGCGGCGAGCTCGGGATCGTCCCAACCGAGGCGCTCGAGCAGACGATCGAAACGATCGCGGGTCGAGACCTCGATTCCATCCCGGTGCTGGATCTTTCGATGGTCGCGATCGACGGCAGCGAGGGTTTCGGCGAAGGCCTCGAGAGAAACCTCGCGTCCGGGCGGGACCAGCTCGTAGAGGATCCCCGCGGTGGTCGGCCGTTCGTGTCCCGATATCCGTAGGCGTGGCAGCCCCTCGAAGGACAGATCCACCAGCGTGTCGAAGAGATCGAAGCACAGCGCGCGCGTCACGCGCCGAAGATAGCGAGGCCGTGCCTTTGCGTGGCCCATCTTCTTTGCCACAGTCCCGGCTGCCCGCGAGCAGCGCGCACGCCTTGGGGGGACCATTTCCAACCGAGCCGACGAAGCCTCGAGCGACGTCCACCGACTCGAAGTCGATGGGCGTGAGTTCGTGTTGGTGGGGACCGCGCACATCTCGCGAGAATCCGCGGACTTGGCGAAACAAGTCATCGCCGACGAGCGCCCGGACGTGGTTTGCCTGGAACTCGACGAGCAGCGCTACGCCGCGCTCACCGAGAGCAAGGGCTTCGAGTCCCTCGATCTGCGAGAAGTGCTTCGAAAGCGCCAGCTCGCGACCTTGCTCCTCAACCTGCTGCTCGCGACCTATCAGCGGCAGCTCGGTCTTCAGCTCGGGGTGATGCCCGGCACCGAGTTCCTCGAAGCGGCGAAGGTCGCGGAGGAGCACGGGATCCCCGTCGCGCTGTGCGACCGCGACGTGCGCATCACCCTGCGGCGGGCGTGGCGCTCGCTGCGTTGGTGGAAAAAGCTCTGGCTCCTGTCGGGACTCCTCGCTTCGGTGTTCGAGAAAACGGAGCTCTCGGAAGACGACCTCCGCGAACTCCGCCAACAGGATGTCCTCTCCCGTGTGATGGAAGAGCTGGGCGAAGCGTTTCCCAACTTGAAGCGTGTCCTGATCGACGAACGCGACGTCTACCTGGCGCAGCGCATGCGCGAGAGCGAAGGCCGGCGGGTCGTCGCCGTCGTCGGTGCCGGACACGTCGCGGGCATGCTGCGGGCTCTGTCCGGAAGCCAACGCACCGACCTAGCGACCCTCGAGGTGATTCCCGAGGGCGGCCGTCTTCTGCGATGGATCGGCTGGGCCGTCCCGGCTCTCCTCCTCGCAGCCCTGGGAACCATCGCGTGGCAAAAAGGCGCTGCGGCCGTTCAAGAAAACCTCGTCTTCTGGATTCTCGCGAACGGTATTCCCAGCGGGCTGGGCGCCGCCATCGCACTCGGGCACCCGCTGACGGTCTTGGCCGCGTTCGCGGCCGCACCGGTCACCAGCCTCACACCGGTCATCGGCGCGGGTTACGTCACGGCCTTCGTGCAGAGTTTTCTGCGCCCGCCGCTCGTTTCGGAGCTGCGGCGCGTTTCGGAAGACGCCGCGCAACTGCGCGGGTGGTTCGGAAATCGCCTGCTGCGGATCTTCCTCGTCTTCGTGCTGTCGACGCTCGGCAGCGTCATCGGCACCTGGGTCGGCGGCGCCGAGATCGTCTCGAACCTGTTCTGAGTGGTTGAACCCGACACGGGGCTGTTGCGTAATACGGGTATGAACCACTCAAAAGGTTTCCGATGGCGATCGCGCGACCGGGTCTAAAGCGTTCGCGCGAGAACCGCATCCTCGCGGGCGTGTGCGGCGGGATCGCCGACTGGCTGGGCTGGAGCCCGACCTGGGTCCGGCTCGGTTTCGTCGCGGTGTCCGTCCTCTCCGCCGCCTTCCCCGGGATCATCGTGTACCTGATTCTCTGGTTCCTGATGCCGAACCGCGACGAGGCGCCGGCCTAGTCCCGCGCCTCTGCCCATACCAGGCGCGGAGGCTCCCAGCGAACCACGCGATCCCGCGATGACACCGCGTCCCAGCGAAACTCGGCGGGCGTAGTGTCCGGGGCGAGCCCCGCGATCTCGAGCAGCTGACGGCGAATGGCGCCGCCGTCCGCGACTCGTCGAAGGGCCTCCCACGAAACCGATCCGTGAAACTTCGCGAGCTTCTCTCCGGCTCGCTCGAGCAGCAGGCAGTGATGTCGGTACGAAGGCGCAGGCTCAGCCAGCAAACTTCGAATCGCGTTCTGTACGGACGTGCTCGCCGCGAGATCGCGCCCGCGCACGATCCGCGTCACGCCGCGGGCGGCGTCGTCGACGACGCCCGCCAGGTGGTAGGCCACCGCTCCGTCCCGGCGCCGAACCAGTGGGTCGCCCGCGGCGTGTCGCGGCCAGACTCGGCCGTCCTCGTCGCGGGCATCCTCGAACTCGGTCACTAGGAGCCGGAGGGGTTCGCGCGTATCGCGCCAGGTGCTCGCCGTGACGACGCGCTCCCGACACGTGCCGGGGTAGCGCGGCGTCCCGTCGGCGGTGGTGCCACCGGCTGTGCGTATGTCGGTGCGGGAACACCGACAGGCGTAGAGCCGTCCCGCCCGGGCGAGTCGATCGAGTGCGCGATCGTGCCGCCCTCGGAACTCGCTCTGGAGCTCCTCGGCGTCCCAGTCGATCGCAAGCCACTCGAGCGCCCGGCGGAGATCGTCGGCAAATGCCGGTCGACAGCGGACGGGATCGAGATCTTCCAACCGCAACACGAGGCGTCCGCCGAGCGCGCGAATGTCGAGCCAGCACAAGAGGGCCGCGAAGAGCGTCCCGGGGTGCGCGGGACCCGTTGTCGACGGCGCGAACCGCCCCACCGCCACCTCTGCCGCCGATAAACCGCCCATGACGTCGAAGCTAGCGGAGTGTCCTCGCCCTTTTTCGCAGTTCGACCGCGTCACGACTATGCTCGCAGGTGGTGGGAGGCAGCGGGTTGGGTTCGTCTGGAGATATTTGCGTCCGAACCGTTTCGGAGAACGGGTCGGTCGCGGTGCGCGCAATCGTCGCGACGTCGCTGGTCGCCGAGGCGGCCAGACGCCACCAGACGAGCCCTTTGGCCACACTCGCCCTCGGGCGCGCCTTGATGGGCGCGCTCCTCCTCGCGGCTGGCACGAAAGACCGCGAAAGCGTTCAGCTCTCCTTCGAAGGCGTGGGGCCTTTGCGGCGCATTACCGCTATCGGCACGAGCGCGGGAGACGCTCGGGGGTTCGTCTCACACCCGTCGATCGGCAGCGACGATCCCACCCTCGGCCTCGATCTCGCGAAAGCCGTCTCCGGGGGCACGCTTTCGGTCGTCCGATCTCGTGAGAATTGGAAAGAGCCCTACACCGGCATCGTCGTCCTCGAGTCCGGCGAGATCGCCGAGGACATCGCCCGCTATCTGGCGGACAGCGAGCAGGTCCCGTCGGTGATCGGCCTCGGCGTCTATCTAGGGCGCGACGCTTCGGTGGAAGCCGCCGCAGGTTTTCTCGCGCAAGCCCTTCCGGGCGCTGAAGACGACGACATCGCCGTGCTGGAGGAAAACGCGAGCGCGCTGCCCAACCCATCTGCCCGGGTCCGCGACGGAAGCTCTGCGGCAGACCTATGCGGCTATCTCCTCGACGGGCTCGGCCATCGCGAGTTCCGCCCGGGTGAGATCCGGTTTCGCTGTGATTGCAGTCTCGATCGCGCGCGGCGTTCCGCGGCGCTGCTCGGGGCGGATGAGGTCGAGGAGCTGCGCGCGCGAGCCGAGCCCGTCGAAATTCGCTGCGCGTTCTGCGCGGATGTCTACCACGTGAGTGCCGAGGAAATTTCGGTCGCCGCCGGTCGCAGAGGAGAACCGAACCGATGACGCAAACCGCCTGGCTCGCCTTCGGTGGCCTGCTTCTTCTCGCCCTAAACGCGGCGGCGCTGTTCTTGTTGTGGCGGCGCGGCGCGCAGGACGCCGATCGCGAGGGCAGAACCGAGCGCGCCCTGCGAGAAGAGCTGCGAATCGCCCGCGAGGAAGCGAACTTCACGGCGCGCGCCCTTCGAGAAGAAGTCGCGAAAGGGCAGCAAGCGACCACGGACACCCTCGTCACCAGCGTCGGAGAGCTCGGGCGCGGGCAGCAAAAACAACTGGAAACGGTGCAACAACAAGTGGGACTTCTCACCGAGTCGAACGAAGTCCGCCTCGAGCGCTTGCGCAAGGGCATGGAGACGCAGCTCGAAAACCTGCGGCAAGAGAACGAGAAGAAGCTCGAAGCCATGCGCCAAACCGTCGACGAAAAACTCCAAGGCACCTTGGAAAAGCGCCTCGGCGAATCGTTCCGGTTGGTGAGTGCGCGGCTCGAAGCGGTGCAACAGGGCCTCGGCGAGATGCGCCACTTGGCAACGGGCGTCGGCGACCTGAAACGCGTCCTGACGAACGTCAAGGCGCGTGGAACCTGGGGCGAAGTTCAACTCGGCGGGCTGCTCGAACAGGTGCTCACTCCCGAGCAGTACGCGCAGAACGTGGCGACTCGTCCGAATTCATCCGAGCGCGTCGAGTTCGCCGTGCGACTGCCCGGTCCGTCGGACGACCCTTCCGAGACCGTCTGGTTGCCGATCGACGCAAAATTCCCCCAAGAAGATTATTTGCGGCTCGCCGAAGCTTCCGAGCAAGGTGACTCGGAAGCCGTCACGCGCGCGACCCGCGCCCTGATCGCCAGCGTCAAGAACTCGGCCCGCACCATTCAAACGAAGTACCTATCACCCCCGCAAACGACGGATTTCGCGGTGTTGTTTCTTCCGACGGAAGGCTTGTTCGCTGAAGTTCTTCGTCAGCCCGGCCTCGTCGAGGAGCTGCAAACGCGGGAGCGCGTCGTCGTCGCGGGACCGACGACGCTCACCGCGATGCTGTCGAGCTTGCGCATGGGTTTCCGAACCCTCGCAATCGAGCAGCGCTCGAGCGAAGTGTGGACCGTACTTTCGGCGGTAAAAACCGAGTTCAGCAAGTTCGGCGAGGTTCTCGACAAGGTGAAACGACAACTCAACACCGCGAGCAACACCATCGACGAAACCGGAAAACGCACCCGCGCCATGGAGCGCAAACTCCGCGCCGTCGAGTCGCTGCCGGAGCCCGAGACTCAGCTCCTTTTGAATCCGTCCGACCCCACGTAGGACAGCTCGAACGGCAGACCGAGGCAGGGCCGGGGCGAGTGGGGGCACCGTGCTCAAACATCCTCGCGCCGACGGGGTCACGAGTTCGTTTCGAACGGGTCGGCGGCGCTGCGGAACTGCGCGCGGCGCCCCCACTTGCCCCGGCCTCGCGACATCTAGCTCATCGCTAGGTCGAACTCGCGGCGGCGGGGAAACGCAGTCGCACCTCGAAGCCTCCCTCCGCGACGTTTCGTCCCGACAGGGTGGCTCCCATCTGCTCGGCGAGACGCTTGGCTAGGGCGAGGCCGATGCCCGTTCCTTTGGACGTTCGTGTGAGTTCGGATTCGCCGCGGTAGAAGGCGTCGAAGATTCTCGGAAGGTGTTCTCCCGATACGCCGGGGCCGTGGTCGCGCACGGCGACCACGACGGCGTCACCGTCCGGTCCGCACGTGACGTGAACGATGCGCTGGGTCGCTTCCCGCGCGTACTTGATCGCGTTGTCGACGAGGTTGAAGAGGATTTGGAGCAGCGCGTCGCGTTCGAAACGAACGTCCGGAACCCCCGAGGCGACGCGAACGTCGAGCTCGAAATTCTGCCCCTTGGCGTGGGGAGCGAGCCAACGCATGACTTCGCTGACGACGCGCCCTGGGTCGCCGACCTCGGGCTCGAGCACCCGCTCGTTCTGCTCGAGCTTCGAGTACTCGAGCACGTTGTTGATCAGTCGTGACAAGCGCTCCGCCTCGGCGGTGATCGAGCGGTAATACTCCCGACGTTTCGCCTCGTCGGGAACCATGTCGTCGCGCAACATCTCCGCGTACATCCGGATCGCGGTGAGCGGCGTCTTGAGCTCGTGACTGACGGCGGCCGCAAAGTTGCTCCGCCGCTCGGCGAATGCGAGGCGCACGGAAACCATGCGATAGAGAGCGATCAGCCCGAGGGCCGCGGTGATCAAAACCGCTGCGGACAATGCGAAAAGTGGCTTCTCCGTCCGCAAACCCGAGAGCGGTGCCAACGAAAGCTCGAGCTCCCAGGCGTCGAAAGGCTCTGCGAAGCGATGTACCGCGCGCCGGGGTTCGTCCGGAACGGGGCGCGCTTCGCCAGTGCGGCGAAACGAGAAGTCGGCTTCACCAAGTCTCGCGGCGGCCAGGGCGTCTTCGCGCAACCAACGGTGCAAGGCGTCGGGATCGACCAGCATGCCCTGCCGGAGCTCTTCCAAGGTGTTCTCGAAGCGGATCCGGACCGAGCGCATGAGCAGGAGCGAGTGGTCGGCCAGGTGGTAACCGCTGAGCGGATCGATCTCGACTACCGCGAGAGGCGTTTCGGGAATCGCACCGCCCGAGGGTTTCGCAGGAGCGGTACGCGCTGGGGACGCAGCGTTCGGGCGAGCTTCCGTTTCCTCGACCGAGTCGACGACCGCTGCCTCGAGCGCATCGGCGGAGAATCCGCCGCCTGAGAAACCGTCGTTCCAGCCACTGCGCCCCGCGACCTCGATTTCGGGCGGAGGGGGCGCGCTCTGCTGCTCCGCACTCGGCGCCGCAGAGCGCGCGATCCGCTGGGCCACGCGCTTTGTCTTCCGCTGGCGCCGGCTCTCCGACGCCTGGTTCAACGACTTGAGCGTGCTGTAGACGTCGAGTCCGGGCTCTCCTGCGGGAGAAGGCGCTCGCTCTTCTTTGGCCTCAGCGGGAGACGCCGCCTTCGCATCGACGAGATCCTCGCGCGCCCGATCGTCGCCGGAGGCGTTCCACGTCGCGAAGTACGCGCCGACTCGACGCTGCAGGGACTCGAGCGTTTCGTCACGAGAAGGATTTCGGGAGAAATCCCCGAGCCGTTCCGCGCGAGCGATATCGCGCGGACGTTCCGGGGTGTGGAAAGAGCCATCGGAATCGATCTGGAAATAACCGATGACGAACGGGCGACTCGGCCCCGCCGCAAGCGGCGACAAACTGCGCCCTCGGTCCGGTCGGGACTCGACGTAGAACCGATAGTGCTCGGTCGGCCGCGCATCTTCCTCCGCGAGCCACACGGAGAGTGCTCTCTCCATCTCGTCGAATACCCGGTCTGCGACGGCCTGATAGCGCAGCGCGTGTTCGGCTCGGAGGCTTTCGCGCGAACGATGGACGAGAAAGAGCGTGGGCACCGCAACGAGCAGTGCCAGCGCGACGAAGAGCAAGCGCAACTTGATCACAGCGTCCCCAGCCGGTAGCCCTCGCCTCGGACGGTCTCGATCAAGCGGGGGCCGTCGGGTGCGAGTTTCTTGCGCAGCTTCGCGATATGCATGTCGACCGTTCGGGTCTCCACGCGATCGGGAGAAGCGAAACCCCACAGCTCGCGGAGGAGTGCCCGGCGGCTCACGATTCTTCCTTCTTCTCGAAGTAGCATCGCGAGCAGCTCGAACTCGCGCCGAGAGAGTTCGACTTCCCTTTCCTCCCGGCTCGCCCGGAGGGTATCGCCGTCGATTTCCCAAGGCCCGAGCGAAAGCCGAGTCCGCGGGATCGCGGCACTGCGGCGCAGGAGCGCCTCGACGCGCGCGAGTAGCTCTGCGACGGAAAACGGTTTCGTCACGTAGTCGTCACAGCCCGCCCGAAAACCGCGCAGGATGTCCTCTTCTCGTCCGCGCGCCGTGAGGAGCAAGATCGGCAGCTCGGGCCATCGCTCCCGGAGCTGTTCACAAACGTCGAATCCAGAAAGGCCCGGCAACATGACGTCGAGCAAGACCAGCGCGGGAAGCTCGGCCTCGACCTGCGGAACTGCTTCGTCCCCTCGGCCGACCGCGACGGGCGCGTAGCCTCGATACGCCAACACGTCGCAAAGCCCCGACGCGATCGCGGCTTCGTCCTCGACGATCAAAACCCGTGTGGTCTCAGAGTCGGGCATGCAACGAGTGTAGTTCCCGCGCGAGACGCTTCCGTAAACCCCGCGTAAAACCCCGGCGCTCGCGTTTTACGAACCTTTGGCGGTCAACTCCTGCGTCTGCGGGTACCCAGTTACGAGCGCACACAGCGCCGAACGAAACACGAGGAGACACCATGAAGATGCAGTGGTTAGCGGTTCTCACATTGTTGGTCTGCACCCTGGCGTGGGGAGCCGCCCAAGACCATCGAAAACTACCCGGAGGGGACGTCACAACCCACGGGAGCGCCGCAACAGCCGTTTCAACGGGTGGGGGAGGCATCGCGCTTCGGGCCGCGTTCGACCGAGCGGCGGTGTTTGCGGGCGGAGACGGACGCGCAGTTCTCGAGCTTTCGGTGAGCGCACCGGCGTCCGACGCCACGCCGCTGCGCCCCGCCGACGTCATCGTCGTGCTTGATCGTTCGGGATCGATGCGCGGCGACAAGATGGCGCATGCGCGCGAGGCGATGCGCAGCTTGATCACGGGACTGAGAGAACAGGATCGGCTCGCGCTCGTGAGCTACGCACATCACGCTCGGCTCGACTTCCCACTCGCGCACGCGACGCCGGAGCGCAAAGTGGAGTGGTCGAACCGGACGCAGGAGATCGCGGCGCGAGGCGGGACGAACCTCGCGGCGGGGCTCGACCGCGCGTTGGCGCTACTCGCAACCGACCGCGAGGCCGAGCGGAGCGTCCGCGTGTTGCTCCTTTCGGACGGACTTGCGAACGAGGGGGACACCTCGCGCGACGGTCTGCGGGGGCGCGCGGCGCTCGTGGGCGGAAAAGAGCACACGCTTTCGACCATCGGTGTCGGACTCGAGTTCGATGAAGAACTTCTCGCGCTTCTGGCCGACGCGGGAACGGGAAACTACCACTACATCGAAAGCACGAGCGGACTCGATCACATCTTCGCCACGGAATTCGCGAGCGCGCGAGAAACGGTTGCGACCGGGCTGCG
Organism: Myxococcota bacterium; assembly: GCA_965223705.1. Taxonomy (GTDB): domain Bacteria; phylum Myxococcota_A; class UBA9160; order UBA9160; family UBA6930; genus UBA6930. Next base: position 4,285,855 of record OZ245015.1, read on the forward strand.
CGTGGCCATCGGCCTGCCCGAAGGCGCTCGGGTGCTGGACGCGGCGGGCTATCCACTCGAGCGACACGGCAATACCGTGAGCTTTCGCCCGGGCTCGCTCTTCGCCGGACAGCGGCGCAGGATCGGGGTCGCGATGCACCTCCCCGTCGACGCGGAGCGGCACGTACTGTCCGACATCCGCTTGGATTACCGAACCGGAGGACGGACCGAGACCGTGACGATCGACGAACCGCTGGTCGTCGACGTCGCGGCTGCCGAGGAGGAGTACCTCGCGGGCGTCGATCGCGAAGGTTGGGCTCGCTCGGTCGTCATCGACGAATACAACGCACTCCGGAAACGCGTATCGCGCGCCGTGGTACGAGGCGACCGGGACGAGGCCAGGAAGGAGATCGCCTCTTTCAAAGACAGCGTCTCGAGCGTCAACGAGGCGTTGTCCATCCCCGAAGTGGACCACCAACTCAAGGTACTCGACGAGCTGGAGTCGCAGATCGACGACAGCTTTCGCGGCGGGAATGCCTCTGTAAAACAGAAAGCGCTCGGAAAGACGCTTCATCACCAAGGGATTGCCGGCGGCCGCGTCGGCAGCCAGAAGTAGGAGATCAGTATGGCCCTTCGCTTTACGGAACGGCTTTTGTCACTCGTACGAGCGGACGCACACGGCGTGCTCTCGCGCCTCGAGGAACGGGAACTCCTGTTGGCCCAGGCGTTGCGCGACGCAGAAATCGCGCTGCGCGAAGAGGAGCGAAAACGAGAGGAACTGGTCCGCCGGCAGAAGACGCTTCACGATCGGCACCGGCGCTTGCACGGGGTGCTCGAGCGGCGCGACGAAGACGTTGCGCTCGCACTCTCGCGTGGCGAAGACGACGTCGCCCGGTTTGCGGCTCGGGAGTATCTCGCTTGCCAGCGGGAGTCGGAGCGCTGCGCCGCGCAACTCGGGAGCGTCGAAGATGAGCTGCGCGAAGTCGAGACGAAGCTCGCCACAGACCGCGTGCGGTTTGACGACCTGCGCGTGAGGACAGCCCGTGTACGCGATCGCGATAGAACCGACGGACCGACCCGCCCGGTGGATGTGGCCGAAGCCGATATTGATCTCGAATTGATGCGACGCGCACAACCGCGCGGGCAAGCCGGCGAAGGAGCCGCCGATGCGATCGCCTAGCCTGACGAAACGCCTCTTCTTGGCGGCGACCTTGGCGGCGCTCTACCCCGCCGCCGCCCTCTTCGTCGCTCCGGTCGGACCCGGCTTGTGGCTCCCAGTTGCCGCGGCCGCTTGGATCGCAGCACTCGCGCCGAGCGCGAGGCGAAAACTCGGCGGTTGCTTTCTCGCGCTCGGTCTATCGCTTGGCGGGTTCGCGCTGTTGGGAGACCCACTCGGCGGTGTCGCGGGCGCGGCTCTCGCCCTGGCCTACGCGCGGCGCGCCGGAGAACGCGCAACGGCAAGAGCCTTGGTGATCGAAGGAAGCATCGCCGCCCTGGCACTCGTTTGCTTCCGCTGGCTCGATGGACCGGATCTCGTGTCGTCCGTCGTCGCGTTGTGGGGTTTTTTCCTGGTCCAGATCGGCGGAACGCTGTTGGGCGACACACCGCCTTGCGCGCCGTGCCCGGATGCCTTCAGCGAAGCGGGCGATCGGCTCGAAGCGCTGCTGCGCGAGGAGTAGTCTCATGACATGGCCAGCCGTCGGGACCTGTGGGTCATCGCTCTCGCGTGTCTCGCGCTCGCGCTACTGACGACGTTGCCGCGGAATGCCCCCCTCACAGCGCCGCGCCTGCCGTCTCCGGGGCCGCCCGCCGATCGTTCGCCGGCCTCGGGCTTCGACCTGACACGAATCGGCGGGGGAAAACGCTCCCTCGCCGACTATCGCGGGCGCGTCGTCGTCTTGAACTTCTGGGCGACCTGGTGTGGGCCGTGCCGCGAAGAACTCCCCGCCTTGGAAGGGCTCCATCGCGAAGTTTCGGGCGCGGGAGCCGCGGTGGTCGCGATCAGCTTGGACAGCGGAGAGGCTCGCCACGTCGAGCGCTTCGCCCGAGAGCGCGCGTTGACGTTCGACGTGCTCCACGACCCGGCGGGCGATTCCGCCGACGCTTACGCGGTCAGGCTCTACCCGACCACGGTCATCGTCGATCGACAGGGCCGGATCGCCGCCACCGTGCCGAGCGCTTGGGATTGGTCCGACCCGGCAGTCGTCCGTTGGTTGCACGCCCTCTCCGACGAGGACGACTCCGACTAGGACTCGCCGCCCACCGCTTCTTCGAACCGGTCGTTCGTCTTGCGAAGCGCCGACTCCGCATCACATCCCGCCGCAACCCCCGCGCGCACCGCGGCGAACAACAGGTTCCCGAGGCAGTTCTCGTCCCCGTGCTCGGCAAACGCGGCAGCCGCTTCGGTGAGGGCGTTCCGGGGATCGTCATCCGGGCCCTTGTGAGCCCTTCTCGCCCGTTTTTCGAGCTTCGCGGTGCGGAGCAACGCGGGAAGGTTGCGCGGCACGTCGTCGAAAAGCCCGGCCCGCTCGCCACGGACGCGCGCTTTTTCCGCGCGCTCCTTGGCCTTGCGTTCCTCCCAGGTGCGGTGCACGTCTTCCGAGCCGCGCGCGATGGCATCCGGACGCTCGCCGAAAACGTGGGGATGCCGCCGGATGAGCTTGTCACAGACGGCGTCGACAACGGCTTCGAAATCGAAGTGCGACCCCTCGCGCGCGAGCTGCGCGTGAAACACCACCTGGAGCAACAAGTCTCCGAGCTCGTCGCGAAGATCGTCCCACGCTTCGCGCCGAATCGCGTCCTCGACTTCGTACGCTTCTTCGATGGTGTATGGGGCGATCGTCGCGAAGCTCTGCTCGAGATCCCACGGACACCCGCGCTCGGGGTCGCGAAGCCGCTCCATGATCTCGAGGAGACGCTGCACCGGCACTAGAGAAGTTCGCGCAAAAAGCGCGCCGTGTAGCTCTTCTTGTTCTTTGAGACTTCTTCGGGCGTCCCCTCGGCGATGACCCGCCCCCCTTCTTCGCCGCCTTCCGGACCGAGATCGATGACCCAATCCGCACAGCGGATCACGTCGAGGTTGTGCTCGATCACGATGACGCTGTTGCCCGCATCCACCAGCCGGTTCAGCACGGACAACAGCTTCTTCAAATCGTCGAAATGCAGTCCCGTCGTGGGTTCGTCCAAAATGTAGAGAGTCCGTCCGGTCGCACGCTTTGACAGCTCGCGAGAGAGCTTGATGCGCTGCGCTTCACCGCCCGACAGGGTCGGCGACGGCTGCCCGAGCGTGATGTAGCCCATGCCCACGTCGGCAAGCGTCCGGAGGCCTTCCATGACCTTCGGCTGGTTCTCGAACACGGTGAGCGCTTCGTCGACGGACAGATTCAACACGTCCGCGATGGTCAGATCCTTCCAACGGACGCGAAGGGTCGCGTCGTTGAAACGCGCACCGCCGCAGACCTCGCAGGTGACGAAGACGTCCGACAGGAAGTGCATCTCAATCCGACGGACGCCGTCCCCCTCACACGCTTCGCAGCGCCCGCCTTTCACGTTGAAGGAGAACCGGCCCGGCGAGAATCCGTACGCGCGCGACTCGGGGATCCGAGCGAACACCTGGCGGATTTCATCGAAGACCTTCGTGTAGGTCGCGGGGTTGCTGCGCGGCGTGCGACCGATGGGCCGCTGATCGATATCGATCACCTTGTCGATCAAGCGCGTGCCGGTGAGACGGCGATGAGCGCCGGGCACGTCGCGACCGCCGAACTCGCGCCGCAGCGCGGGAAACAGTACGGAGTTCACGAGCGTGCTTTTCCCGGCGCCGGACACGCCGGTGACGGCGGTCAACGTACCGAGGGGAAAACGCACATCGACGTTCTTCAGGTTGTGTTCCGTGACACCGGAAACGCCCAGTGTTTTTCCCGAGCCGCGTCGCCTGGCGCGCGGCGTCTCGATTTCCATCCGACCGGACAGGTAGCCTCCGGTGACAGACTTTCGCGCGCGCAGCAACTGAGCCGGCGTTCCCGAGAACACGATCTCGCCCCCGGCAACGCCGGCTCCGGGACCGAAATCGACCACGTAGTCCGCCGACCGAATCGTCTCGGCGTCGTGTTCGACCACGATCACGGTGTTTCCGAAATCGCGGAGGCGCGCGAGCGTCGCGAGGAGCTGCTCGTTGTCGCGCTGGTGGAGGCCGATCGAAGGCTCGTCCAAGACGTACAAGACGCCGGTCAGCTCGCTACCGATCTGGCTCGCCAAACGAATGCGCTGGCTTTCACCCCCCGACAAGGACGGGCCCGGGCGATCGAGCGTCAGGTAGCCCAAGCCCACGGAAAGCAGGAATCCCAACCGATTGTCGATCTCTTTGAGAACATCCACCGCGATTTGGCGGTCCGTTTCCGATAGTTCGAGCGCCTGGAGGAAAGCGCGCGCTTCGTGAATCGTGCCACCGCAGACACTTTGGATCGGACGTCCGGCGAGGAGCACGTGGCGCGACTCGACCCGAAGCCGCTGCCCGGAACACGCGTTGCATTCCTTGTCGGACAGATACCGCATGTAGTATTTGCGCATCCCCTCCGACTTGGTTTGACGAAACCTTCGGTAGAGCTCATTCAACACGCCCTCGAAGGAGCGCTTCCACTCGATGGAGCCCGTCTTGAACTCGACTTTCGTCTCGATCTTCTGATCGCCCAGGCCGTAGAGAAGGAGCTTCTTCTGCGACGCGGGAAGCTCTTTCCAGGGCTTGTCGAGATCGATCTCGAACTCGCGCGCCACTTCGTGAAGTAGGGAGCCGGTCCAGCCGCTCTGCTTCTCGGCCGCCTTCGCCCAGGGTTCGATCGCGCCGCCCCGAACCGTGCGCGTCGCGTCGGGGACGACCAGGTCCGGATCCATCTCGGGCTTCGTGCCGAGGCCGTTGCATTCGGGGCACATACCGAGCGGTGAGTTGAAGGAGAAGCTCTGAGGTGTCAAGGCGGGAAAGCCGAGATCGCAATGCGCGCAGTGCAGGTGCTCCGAATAGAGGCGCTCTTCCCCGTCGATCACGTCGCAGCGCAGCAAGCCTCCGCCTTTGCGAAGTGCGGTCTCGACAGAGTCGACGAGGCGCGCTCGAAACGCGGCATCGCGACGTTTCGGGATCGCGAGGCGATCCACGACGACATCGACGGTGTGCTTCCTCTTCTTGTCGAGCTTCGCGTCTTCGGTGAACACCACTTCGCCGTTCACCCGCAAGCGCGCGAAACCTTCCCTCGCGGCCTCGTCGATGAGCTCGCGATGTTCCCCCTTGCGGTTTTCTACGATGCGCGCGAGGAGATAGAAGCGCGCCCCGGACGGAAGCTCGGCGATGCGATCCGCGACCTGCTGCGCGGAGAGCTGTTCTACCGGCCGATCGCATTGGTGACAGTGCTGAGTTCCGACCCGTGCATAGAGAACGCGTAAGTAGTCGTAGACCTCCGTGATCGTTCCGACGGTCGAGCGCGGGTTGTTGCTCGCGGCCTTCTGTTCGATGCTGATCGTCGGGGAGAGTCCCCGGATGTGCTCGTATTTTGGCTTCTCGAGCTGGCCGAGGAACTGCCGGGCGTAGGATGAGAGGCTCTCGACGTACCGACGCTGCCCCTCGGCGTAGATCGTGTCGAAAGCGAGCGACGACTTGCCCGAACCCGACGGCCCGGTGAACACCACGAGTTTGTGCTTGGGGATGCGCACATCGACGGACTTCAGGTTGTGTTCCGCCGCGCCGCGGATATCGATCTGCTCGCCGGTCCGTTTCATGATCCCTCACCCGTCGGAGCGGACGAGTGTGCCTCGCCGACGCCGCGATGCAAGGCGCCGGCGGGCGGGCCCGCTGCGCTAGGCTCCGGCTCCGACGCCGCTTACAGGAGTGCCCCGTGTACGAACAGATTCTCTACGAAGTGAAAGACCCGATCGCGACGATCACGCTCAACCGACCCGATCGCCTGAACGCCTACACGTCGCGCATGGGCGACGAGATCAAGCACGCGGTCGCTGCGGCGGAAGCCGACCCGCAAGTCGTCGCGATTCTCATCACCGGGGCGGGGCGCGGTTTCTGCGCGGGCGCGGATATGGGCGACCTGAAGAAGGCTTCGTCCGGCGACGCCGACTTCTTCTCCGCCGATCGCCTCGAAGCCGACCCGGGCGACCCCGAGATGACGGGCTTCCGCGCTCCATTGGCGTATATGCATTCAGTCCGCAAGCCGATTGTCGCGGCCATCAACGGCCCGGTGGCGGGCATCGGTCTCGCGCTGGCCCTTTTCTGCGACATCCGGTTCGCAGCGGATTCGGCGGTCTTCACCACGGCGTTCGCGCAACGCGGGCTCATCGCGGAGTGGGCTTTGTCGTGGACCCTCTCGCGTCTCATCGGGCAAGCGCGGGCGGCGGACCTCGTCCTCTCCGCGCGTAAGGTTCGCGCGGAGGAGGCCGCGGAAATGGGTCTCGTAAACCGGGTTCTGCCGAAGGACGAGCTCCTGGCCTTCGCCGAAAACTACGCCCGCGAGTTGGGTACGAACTGTTCGCCGACGTCGCTTCAGATCATCAAGCGGCAGCTCTACAACGGTCTGCACCAAAACCTCGACGAGGCGATGAGCGACTCCATCGCGTTGATGAACGAGAGTCTCCGGCGGGCGGATTTCAAAGAAGGCGTCGATTCGTTCCTCGAGAAGCGCCCGCCGAAGTTCCCGCGGATCGGCGACTAGCGACGGCTAGTCGCCCCACGAGAACGCCGCGCGCGCCTCTTCCGTTTCGGCGGCAGCTGAAATGATGTCGCCGTCCGTCTCGGTCGCGTCTCCGAGAAAGGCCGTCTGGGCGTAGCCTCGGAACTGGGTCTTCGTCATGTGCAGCGCGAGCTCGGGAAGTGCGGCGAGCTTGTCGGCGTAGCGTCCGACCTCGGCGTCGAGTTCATCGGCTGCGACCACGCGATTCAGAAACCCGGCGGCGTGGGCATCCTCGACCTCGATCCATTCCGCTAGTGCGATCCACTCGCGGGCCCGGAGCGGGCCCACTTCGTAGATCAAGCGCGGCGTGGCGCCCCAGGTGAGCGGCACACCCAAATCGACTTCGGGGATGCGGAAGCGCGTACCCTCCGCCGCGATCCGAAAATCGCACGCGAGGGCCAGGCAGAAGCCGCCTCCGATCGCGTGCCCTTGCACGCGCGCGATCGTCATCGCTTCGAGACGCGTGATGGCTTCCATCGCGCGGCGGCCGACTTGACTCGCGAAACGACGCGCCCGCCCCGAGTCGTCCTCCGTGCGCCGGTTTGTCGGGCCCCCTTCTTTGCGATCGGCGCCCGCGGAAAACGTACGCCCGCGGCCCCCCAGAACGACCACCTTCACGTCGAAGGCACGCTGAAGCTCGGTGAACGCTTCGGCGAGCTCTTCGAGGATTTTGTGGTTCAAGGCATTCAGACATTCCGGGCGGTTCATCCATACGTGGGCAACGGCGCCATTTCGCGCGACCTCGAGCGTCTCATACGTCACGATGCGTCCTCCTGGCGCGGAGCCGGCGTACGATCCGCTCCCCGCAAAACGAGAAGAGTGATTTCGGGCGGAGCCCCGACGCGAATCGGCGGGCCCCAGTAGCCGGTTCCGCGGCTGACGTAGAGCGTCGACTTTCTCCGTCGATAAACGCCGGAAACGTAGGGCGTCACGGCGCGAACGGCGGCATGAAAAGGCCAGATCTGTCCGCCGTGGGTGTGCCCCGAGAGCTGGAGATCGACGCCGGCTTCGGACGCCGCGGCGAACGTCGCAGGGTCGTGGGCGAGGAGCACCAGCGGCGTCTCCCCGTTCCAGCCGGCGAGCGCTCGCGGCAAATCGCAGGTCGAGCCACGCGACCAGTCACCGCGATGATCGTCCACACCGGCCAACTCGAAGAACTCCCCCGGCGATCCGATGGAGACGCGCTCATTGCGAAGCGGCCGAAACCCGCGCTCGCGCCAAAACGCGCACCACGGGTCGGCACCCGAATAGTGATCGTGGTTTCCGGTCACGAGAAAAACCCCTTCGGGCGCTTGAAGCTCGGTGAGGGGCGTTGCCGAAGGAGCCAAGGCTTCGACCGAACCGTCGACGAGATCGCCGGTAATCACCACGAGGTCTGCGCCCAAGCGGTTCGTCCGTCGCGCCAGCCGTCGCGTAAAGCCTGCGCCCCGGCGCCTCGAGATGTGCAGATCCGAAAGTTGGGCGATGCGAAAACCGTCGAAACACGCGGGTAACCCCGGGACGGGGATCTCCACACGGCGAATCGGCACGGGACCGAGCGCCCGCCAAGTACCCCACAAGACGACGAGCGCAAAGGTCGCGGAGCCGGCGACCGCCCGAAACGTCGCGGGCGGCGCTCCGAAGAGCCCTGCCAACTGCGCGGGCAGTTCCCACACGAGGAGTGCCGTCACCCAAATGAACGCTGCGCCAAACCAGAAGTACGCGAGCCGCGCAGACCAGACCAGACCGGGGAAAGACCGCTGACGCAGAAACGGTTGGGCCAGCACGTTCAAAGCGAGCAGGGAAAAGAGTCCGAGACCCGCCCACCGCGTGCCCTCTGGCAGCTCGGGTGCCGCGAGCAGTCGAGACGCGAGATAGCTGTGCCCCGCAGCCACCAAGCTGACGAAGACCCCGAGAAACACGACCGCTCGCGTGCGCGCGCTCAACCCCTCTCCTTCTCCGCCCCGTCGGGGCAGGCGGGCGAGTTTAGCGGTACGTTGCGCGCGATGGCGGCCATCGATTTCAACCGAGCTTGCTCCGCTGCCGAAGCGGCCGCCGACGCGGCAAGGCGCGAAATCATGACGCGGTTTCGGCGTGTCGGCGTCGCGTTGAAAGCCGACGGCTCACCAGTCACGGAGGCCGACCGCGAGGCAGAGCGCGCGATCCGGCGGGTTCTCGGCGAAGCGTTTCCCGACATCCCGGTCGTCGGCGAGGAGGAAGGCGGCGCCGCCGGACCCCGCCATTGGATCGTCGATCCCATCGACGGCACGTTGTCCTTCAGTCGGGGAGTCCCGCTGTTCGGGACATTGATCGCGCTCGTCGAGGACGGTGAGACGAAACTCGGTGTGATCGACCTTCCCGCGTTGGGAGAGCGACTCGTCGGTTTCCGGGGCGGTGGCGTTCGGCGAAATGGCACCGCCGTCCGAGTCTCGCGCGAGGCGGATCTCGGTCAAGCGCTGGTCGCGTGCGGAGATTTCTACTGTTTCGACCTGTTCGAAGCGCGACCGATGCTCGAGCGCATGGTCGCCGAAATCCCCAAGCTACGGGCTTACACCGACGCGTTCGGACACGCCCAGACCATCGGTGGGGCCGCCGACGCCATGGTCGACCTCGCGCTCAAGCCGTGGGATGTGGCGGCTACGACGCTGCTCGTCGAAGAAGCCGGAGGGCATTGCCGCACCATCGATCGCAGCGACGCGTTCGACTACGGCCTGGGTCTGATCTTCGGAGCCCCCGCACTCGTCGAGCAGCTCGGCGCGTGGTTCGACGAACTCGCCGGGGGAGCGCCCCGCCCGCGCTGATAACGCGAGCGGGAGCGCGGCTAGTTCGTCGCCGCGTCTTCGACCTCTTCGGCGGCTTCTTCCGCAGCGTCGGTAGCGTCACCCGCAAGATCAGCCGCCGCGTCGGTAGCGTCACCCGTAAGGTCAGCCGCCGCGTCGGTGGCGTCCGTCGCGAGATCCGAGGCGGCTTCCGCGGCGTCGCCGGCGGCCTCCTTCGCGGCGTCCGCGGCGCCGACGGCGGTTTCGGCGGCGCCTTCAAGCATCTGGCCGGCGGTCTCCTTGGCTGTACCGGCGGCTTCTTGTGCGGATTCGAGGGCGGAAGCGGCGGCCTCCTTCGCGTCGGTGGCGGCCTCCTTCGCCGAGTCCATCGCACCGGCGGCGACATCCTTCGCAGCACCGGCTGCGCTTGCGGCGGCGTCCTTCGTCGATTCCGCAGCGTCTTGGAGCTGGCTCGCCGCCTGGTCGCGGCTCTCCTGGCTACAACCGACCGCGATAGCTAGACCGAGTGCGAGCACGGCGATGCCGACGATCGATCTCGACTTCAGATTGGACATTGGGGACTCCCTCCTGGAGGTCCGTCCGGGAACGAACCTCGGTTATTCTCTGGCTCTCCGCGCCGATAGGGTGCCGAATCCCCCGCGCGCTGCATGCCCGCGGGGAAGTCTCATAGAAACCGATCAGCCAGCCTTGGAGAACCCATCCGATGTCCGCCGACACTTCCGAAATCCAACTCGACGACCTCCGTCCGCTCGTCGCGGCGGGCGAAAGCCTGGTCGCACGCTCACTCGACCAGGTCCGCGACATCACCGGCGGTCCGAAGGGAATCGACGATCACCAGGTGATCGCTGAGAGGATTGCGTACGCCGCGACGGAAGCGCGGACCGCTCGGGAACTACTCAGCACCGCGGAGACAGCCGGCGGAAGCCTCAATGCGCTCGCGGCTGCGGGTATCGGCGAGCTCGTCACACGGCTTCGCAACCGGCTGGAGTCGCTGCTCGGGGATCTAGGGCTTTCCGAGGGCGACCTCGAAGCGATCTTCACCGCCGATGTCCGCAGTGCGCTGCGTCGCTGCTCGAGTGAATCGCTGGTTCGGGCCGTCGGGCGCGCCGCGATCGAAAGCCGCGGCCAGACGGATTGGCCACTCGACGAAACCCTCGGGCAGGTCCGCGAGGCCGTGCGTGAGTTCGCGGACGCCGAAATCGCGCCAGAAGCTGAACGAATCCACCGCAACGACGACATCATCCCAGAGGCGTTCATCACGAAAATGGCAGAGCTCGGGTACTTCGGGATGAGCATCCCCGAACAGTACGAGGGCTTCGAGATGGGCATGCTCGCGATGGTGCTGATCACCGAGGAGCTCTCCCGCGCGTCGCTCGCGGCCGCCGGTTCGCTGATTACGCGTCCCGAAATCCTCGCGAAAGCGCTCCTCAAAGGAGGAACCGAAGACCAGCGCCAGCACTGGCTCCCGAAAATCGCGAGCGGTGAATTGATGGTCGCCATTTCCGTGACCGAGCCCGATGTCGGGAGCGACGTCGCTTCGCTCAAGTGCCGTGCGACTCGCGCGACGGTCGACGGAGAAGAAGGCTGGGTGATCAACGGCCCGAAAGCGTGGTGCACCTTTGCGGGCCGGGCGAACATCATCGCCCTCCTCGCGCGAACGGACCCCGACCCGAACGCACGCGCGAAGGGGCTCTCGCTCTTCATCGTGCCAAAGGACACCTTCACGGGTCACGATTTCGAAATGAAGCAGACCAGCGGCGGCCGCATCGTCGGCAAGGCCGACGCCACACCGGGCTATCGGGGGATGCACTCGTTCACGTTGAACTTCGAGGATTACTTCGTGCCGAAGGACCACCTGGTCGGAGGCGACGACGGCGCCGGTCAGGGCTTCTATCTGCAGATGGCGGGGTTCGCGGCCGGTCGGCTCCAAACCGGGGGTCGCGCGACGGGGCTCGCCCAAGCGGCGCTCGAGAAAACGGCGGAATACGTCGTCGACCGGAACCAGTTCGGAAAAGCCATCAGCGACTTCCAGCTGACGGAATACCTCATCGGCCGCATGGCGGCGCTTCTCGCGGGCGCGCGCGCCATCAGCTATGCGGCCGCGGAGGAGATGGAGGCCGATGAGCGAAAGGCGGCGCTCATCGCCGCTCAGGCGAAACTCCTCTCGTGCGACGTCGCCGTTGAAGTCGCGCAGCAAGGCCAGGTGCTGCACGGCGGCTGGGGCTACGCCGAGGAATACCCGATCAGCCGTTACGTGGCGGACAGCAACGTGCTGCCGATCTTCGAAGGTGTGAAACCGATCCTCGAGCTGAAGGTCGTCGCGCGAGCGCTCCTCGCGAGCTAGAAGATCGCGAACAGCTCTTCGAACGCCTTCATTTGGTTGCCCACAGCCGATGACGGGACCAAGATCGGCGTATTGATGCCGGCGTCAAAATACGCCTCGAGCCCTTCGCGGACCTCCGACGCGGTGCCGAACAACGTGCAGTCGGCGAGCCAGCGGTCGCTCATCAGCTCCGGCGTGCGCTTCCCCTCGCCGGCGTCAATCGCTTTCTCGATGGCTTCCATCTCCTCGACGTATCCGGCCTCTTTCCAGACGTTGCGGTAGTTGGGGAGCGACACGTAGCCCGTGAGCGTTTTGCGATTGCGGGCCGCGGCCTCCGCGCGGTCGTCGCTGATGCACGTCGGAATCATGTTGCCGATCAAGAAGCTCGGATCGTTCCGCTTGGCCTCGGGAAGCGCCGAGAGCGACTCCGCCAAGTGACTCCGCGCGACGTTGGCGTAGACGATTCCGTCGGCGATCTCGCCGCCGAGCGCGACCATCTTCTTGCGCAGCGCTGCCAGCACGAGGGGTGGCTGCTCGCCAGTGTGGGGAGTCGCGCGCCACGCGTCGACAAACGCCCGTGTGTCCGCGAGGGGTTTGCCGGTATCGACTTTCAGGCGGCTTGTCACCGGGCGGTGACTGACCCCGATCCCGAAGTGGAAGCGACCGTCGGACAGCTCGTGAATGAGCGCCGTACTCTGGGCGTAGTCCGTCGGGTGACGCGTGTACAGGTTCGCGATCGCGGTCCCGAAGTGGATGCGCTGGGTCGCCGAGGCGAGCGCCTGACAGAGCCCCATGCCATCGCCGAAACTCGCACAGTAGATCCCCGAAAAACCTCGCTTCTCGATTTCTCCCGCGAGCTCGAGGGTCTGCTTTCGTCGGCCGGCGACGGCGGCGAGTGCGAGCGAGGGCATGCGAGTGGACATGGTGCTTCTCCGTCAGGGTCTCCGTCGGCGACTAGGTCGCCCCAAAGACCTTTTTCAACAGTTCTGTGGTGCGGGCCGCCGGATCGCTGCGAATCGAGGCCTCTTCGGCCGCCAGGTAGTGAAAAATTCCCGCGAGTCCACCGTCGAGGACGTGGTCCGTGAGGTTCGCCGTAACGTCGGGCATGAAAGGAATCTTCTGGTAGCTCGACATCGCCCGATCGAAGGCCGCGACCGCTCCGACTTCCGCCAGTGAGCTCTCGACGATGGGCCGGAAAGCGTCTCGCAGCTGCCCCGACGTCTTCTCTTTGAAATACTGGGTCGCGGCGTCCTCGGGGCCGTTGTAGATCCCGGTGACGTCGTCCAGGGTGAGCTGGGTAATCGCGCCGAAGAAGATTTCTTTCGCCTGGGGCGTGGCGGCTTCAGCGGCCCGGTTCATCTTGAGCTCGAGGTCGTCGAGGAGCGACGACATCCCGACTTTCTCGAGCGCGGACTGCACTTTCGACAAGCTGTCCGGGAGCGGGATGTGCGCGACCGGATCGGCGTTGAAACCGTTCGCGGCGCCGAGCTGGTCCACGACGCGCCCGGAACCGACGCGAAGCGCTTCTTTGAGGCCCGACCCGATTTCGCTGTCCGAAAGGCCCCCGCCACCGGTCAGGCCCTGCAAGATCGACTTGCCGCGGCTGAGCCAATCCGCGCCGACGGCCGGGCCCGCGGTGCAGAGGCCAGCGACGACGGCCGCCACGACCCATGCGAGTCGGATCGACGGTTGTTTGCGATTCGAAAACATCCTGTGTTCTCCAGTGGTGGTTTGTGTTGTACCACTCATCCGACGATTTCCGCAGCGCGGAATTCACTTTCTTCTTACTCTCCGGATCGATGGAGGCTGAATTCGAAGCGGCATTCGCCCGCCTCGTCGACGACGCGCTCGTTGCGGATCCACGGCTCTCGCTCTCGCTTCGAGTCGTTCGCGAGCGAAGCGAAACGCTCGAAGTGCAGCGCGGGGTCGACGAGCCCGTAGCGCTCGCCGAAGACTACGGCGCGATGGTGTCGGTCAGCCGAGGGGGCGCCCCCACCTACGCCGCGACGAGCGACGTTTCGGAACAGGGCTTGCGCGCGGCGTACGCGCGCGCGCTCCGCTGGCTCGACGCGCGCGGCGCGGGTCCCGTGAGCGAGGTACCGCAGCTCGTAGCGCGACGCGGGAGCTACGAGACGCCAGATGTCGAGAGCTTGTTGCGCGTGCCCGTGGAAGAGCGCATGGACTTGCTGCGGCGCGCTTCCGAGCGGCTCCGCCCGGACCCCTGCGTGGTCGACTGGAGCGCGGCGCTCTGGTGCGCCGAAACCGAGTCGCTCCTTCTCGACTCCGCCGGGAGTCGTATCGAGCAAACTCTCATCATGGTTCTGCCCGAGCTTCGTGCGACGGCGCACCGCGATGGAGAAAGTCAGAGTCGCACTCTGGCGGGCCACAACCATGCGCGCCAGGGCGGCGTCTCCCTCCTCGAGGACATCGCTTTTCTCGATCGAGCGTCGGGTCTCGCCGAGCAAGCGATCGAGCTCCTGTCCGCTGAAAACTGCCCGAGCGGCCGCTATCCCCTGATCCTCGCGCCGGATCAGATGGTGCTTCAGATTCACGAATCGATCGGACATCCGCTGGAGCTCGATCGCATCCTCGGCGACGAACGCAACTACGCGGGGACGAGCTTCGTCACGCCCGAGATGTTCGGGACCTACCGCTACGGATCCCCGCTCCTCAACGTGAGCTTTGCGCCGGATGTACCCACGGAGCTCGCTTCCTACGCGTTCGACGACGCCGGAAGCGCTGCAGGGCGCGCGCTGCTCATCGAGGAGGGAATCCTCAAACGGCCCCTCGGCGGCGCTCTCTCCGGCGCTCGGTCCGACCTGCCGAGTGTCGCCGCCGCGCGCGCGTCGAGTTGGAATCGGCCACCGATCGATCGTATGGCCAACCTGAACATCGAACCGGGAAACGCGAGCTTCGAGGATCTCGTCGCGCCGATCGAAGAGGGCTTCCTCTTCGAAACCAACTGCTCTTGGTCGATCGATCACGAACGCAACAAGTTTCAGTTCGGCTGCGAGCGCGGGCGGCGTATTCGAGGCGGCGAGCTCGCCGAAGTCGTCAAGAACCCGAACTATCGCGGTCGCTCGGCGGATTTCTGGCGAAAGCTCGACGCCGTGGGGAACGCAGCGCTCTGGGAGATCCTCGGCACGCCCTATTGCGGCAAAGGCGAACCCAACCAAGTGATCCGAGTCGGCCACGCCTCGCCTCCCTGCCGCTTTCTCGACGTCGACGTCTTCGGGGGCGCGGCATAGTGCGCGAAACGTTCCACGCGCTAGCGGCGCATCTCCGCAGCCGGCGGCGCGCAAACGAGGATTTCGCCGCGACGTTCTACGGCGAGCAATCGGAGTTCGCGCGGTTCTCGAAGAGCGTTCCGCACCAGACCGGGTCGGTCGATCAACGCGAGCTCGATCTCCGCTTCATGGTGGGGCGACGTCAAGCGCAGATGTCGCTCTCGCTGACCGGCCAACCGAAGGAGGACCGCGACCGAGTCGATCGCGCGGTGTTGCGACTCCGCCAGATTGCCGAAGCCGGCCGGGAGGATCCCTATCTCAAGCTGCCGACGGAAGTGGAGGAAAGCGAACGCGTCTCCGTGGAGGAGAACGTCGATGCGCGGGAGCAGCTCGAGTTGTTCTGTCGGCTACACCGCGACGTCGATAGCGTGGGCGTGCTGGCGGCGGGGCCCCAGTTCGTGGGTTTCGCGAACGGAGCGGGCCAGCACAACTGGCACGCCGTTTCGAGCCATCAATTCGACTGGAGCCTCCATGAGGCCGGCGGGCGCGCGGTCAAGGCGAACTACGCCGATTTTCGGTTCGACGCCGAAGTGTTGACACAACGCGTTCACGCGGCGCGGGAAGCGCAGCGCGCCCTTCGCAGAAACACCCGAACGCTCACGCCCGGCCGCTACCGCGTGTATCTCACGCCCGAAGCGCTCGATGAGATCTTTGGTCTCGTCGCCTGGGACGGTTTTTCTCTGCGCGCCCAACGGACCCGATCGACTTCTCTGCTCAAGTTGGTCGAGGGGCGTGCGTCGCTCCATCCGGCACTGGACATCCGCGAAGATACGGCCCGAGGACTCGCGCCGAATTTCGACGCGTTCGGTTTTCGTCGCCCGGATCGTGTCACGCTCGTCGCCCGGGGCTGCCATGCCGATGCGCTCGTCTCACCGCGTTCTTCCGCGGAGTACGCCGTGCCGACGAACGGTGCCTCCGGAGCTGAATCGCCGCTCTCTCTCGATGTCGGCCCGGGGTCCCTCGACGCGGAGCGCGCGCTGCAAGAGCTCGGGACCGGGATCTACATCAGCAATTTGTGGTATTCGAACTTCTCGGATCGCAACGCGTGTCGAACCACGGGAATGACGCGCTTCGCGACGTTGTGGGTCGAGGGCGGCCAGGCCGTGGCCCCGATCGAGGTCATGCGCTTCGACGACACGCTGTACCGAATGCTGGGAGAGAAACTCGTCGGACTGACATCACAGACGCACTTCTTGCCCGATCCCGGCACCTACGGGCGTCGGTCCCTGCGCAGCGCGCGGCTTCCGGGAGCGCTCGTCGACGACTTCACGCTCACGCTCTGAAGAGGTGTGAGCGGGGCCGCCTACTTGCGACCGGACAGCGCCTTCTGAACGCGGCGCTTCAGTCGACGCGCTTTGGTCGGGAGCTTGGCGTCGTCGCTCTTCAGCAAATACGCGTCGAGTCCGCCCCGCTTTTGCACGGTTCGAATCGCCCGGGTGGTGACGCGGAGCGAAACCGTGCGGCCGAGCGCCTCGCTCAACAAGCTGATGTTCTGCAGGTTCGGATCGAACCGGCGAGGTGTGACGCGATTCGAGTGCGCCACGTTGCGGCCGGCGCGCGTTCGCGTGCCTGTGAGATCGCATTCTCGAGGCATGCGCTACCCCTTCTTCTTGCCGTAGCGCTTGCGGAACCGATCGACGCGCCCGTCGGAATCGACTTCGCGCATCTGCCCCGTCCAAAACGGATGGCTCGCCGAGGAGATTTCGAGCTTGATCACCGGTAGCGATTCGCCGTCGACTTCTTTCGTCTCTTCGGAAGTCATCGTCGAACGGGAAACCCATTCATCGCCGGTCGCGGAATCGACGAACAAGACCTTGCGGTATTCGGGATGGATTTCCGGCTTCATCGTTCTTACCAGCTCGACTTTCGGACGCCCGGAAGCTCTCCGCGCAGCGCCATTTCGCGAAGCATGATCCGGGACACGCCAAATTTTCGATACACCGCCTTCGACCGTCCGGTCACACGGCACCGTCGCGTGCGACGCGCGGGACAGGAGTTCGTCGGCAGTTTCTCAAGAGCGGCAAGGGCCTCGAGCTTCTCGTCGATGTCGAGGTTTGCGTTCTTCAGTTTCTTGCGGAGTGCGGCGCGCTTCTCAGCATAACGGTCGATCAGTGAGGCGCGGAACGCGTCGCGATTCTTCTGTGATTTCTTCGGCATAGGGAGCGGGAAGGTATCCACGAGGCGTTCACGGCGCAATCGCGTTTCGGCCCTTCCCCGAGGGGTTTCAGCCCCTTTCTGCCGCCGTCGCTCGAATCCTCTCCCAGGCTTCCTCGACATGGCGCGCTTCGGTGAGGGTTCCGCCGATCGCCATCCGGAGCGTCGGGCGGCCGTTGAGTTCGGTTGCGGTGAGGTAAAGAGCCCCCGATCGATTGAGTTCCTCGAGGAGGGATCGGCTGCCGGCGTCGTCTCCGACCAGTCGAAAACAAACGAGGCCGAGGCGCGGCGGCGCCGCGAGCTCAAAAGCGGAATCGCGGTCGACCCATTCCGCGAATCGGCTGGCCAGCTCGGTGTGGCGCCGGACGTGCGCGCGGAGCCCGCTGGCCCCGAAGCTCCGCAGCACGAACCAGAGCTTGAGCGCTCGGAACCGTCGCCCGAGCGGGATCTGCCAATCTCGGTAGTCGATGACCTCGCCGGAATCCGTCGCGCGGTTCTTCAGGTAGACCGGGTTCACCGCGAGGGCTTCGGTCAGCGCGCTGCGATCCCGGACGAAGAACGCGTCGCAGTCGAAGTTCGTCAGGAGCCACTTGTGGGGGTTGACGCAATAGGAGTCGGCGCCGTCGAGCCCTTCCTGGAGGTGCCGGTGCTCCTCGCAGATGGTCGCGCTACCGGCGTACGCCGCGTCGACGTGGAGCCACACACCCTCTCGGCGGCAGATTTCGGCGATCGCCGGGAGCGGATCGATCGCCGCCGACGAAGTCGTGCCCAAGGTCGCCACGACGAGGCTCGGAGTCTGCCCACGAGCGCGGTCTTCGCGGATCGCGAGCGCCAGCGCCTCGGGCTGCAGCGCAAATTCATCATCCGTCGGAATCTTGCGGAGCTGATCGCGCCCGACCCCCGCGACCCCGACCGCTTTGTCGATCGAGGAATGCGCTTCTTCCGACGCGTAGACCGTGAGCTTCTCGGACATCCCCCGGTGGTTCGCCGCGCCTTCGGTGGCGCGCTCGCGAGCGGCGAGGAGCGCGCACAGCGTCGCGCTCGACGCGGAATCCTGGATCACGCCGCCGCCGGTGCCGCGCGACGTCAAGGCCTCGGGCAAGCCGAGTAGATCCGCCAGCCAATCGAGGACGTGGGTTTCGAGCTCGGTGCAAGCGGGGCTCGTCGCCCAGAGCATGCCCTGCACGCCCAAGCCGGCGGAAAGCAGTTCGCCGAGGACCGCCGGCCCCGACGCATTGGCCGGGAAGAACGCGAAGAAGTTCGGGGATTGCCAGTGCGTGAGCCCGGGCACGATGAGGCGCTCGACGTCGGCCAACAAGCGCGCGAAGGGTTCCGGGTCTTCCGGCGCTCGGTCGGGCAAGGCCTCGCGCAGCGCGCCGGGGCGCTCCCGGGACTGCACCGGGTGCTGCTCGATGTCGCGCCAGTAGTCGGCGACCCAGTCGACCAGCGCGTGCCCGGCGGCGCGAAACGCTTCGTCGTTCATCGGAAGAGTTCGTCGCGCGGGTTCTTCGGGCCTGCTTCTTCGAGGGCCGAGAGCGCGTCGCGGCCCGCTTCGCCGAGATCTTTCGGCACGACGATTCGAACCGTCACGTACAGGTTTCCGGGCACGCCGCCGCGCGGCCGGGCTACGCCTTTCCCGCTCAAGCGCAGCCGCTTCCCGCTGTCGGTTCCCGGCGGAAGCGTCACGGTGGCGCGCCCGTCGAGGGTCGGCACTTCGATCTGCGCGCCGCGAATCGCTTCGACGACCGTGATGGGCACGTCTAGGTGGAGATCGTTGCCCTCGCGTCGGAAGACCGGATGGGGACGGACGCGGACTGTGGCCCAAAGGTCGCCCGGCGGACCGCCGCGCAGGCCCGGTTGCCCCTGGCCGCGCAGGCGGATGCGCCCCCCCGCCGCGACACCCGGAGGTATTCGGACCGTGACCGTCTGCGGGTGCGACCGACCGCTCGCGTCGGGCCGATTCAGGGTCAGCCGCTTCTCGGTGCCGCGCACGGCTTCCATGAAGTCGAGTTCGATCTCCGCCTCGAGGTCGCCTCCCGGCCTCGGGCCGCGGCTCGACCCGCCGCCGAACTGCGAAAAGAGGTCTTCCAGATCAAATCCGGGGCCCGGGCCCTGGCCGCCGAAGCCGAACGGGAAGCCCTCGGAGCCCGCGGATCGCGCGCCGCCCCCAAAGCGCGCTCCGGCGCGCCGTGCCGCTTCCGCATCGAAACCCGCTTCGAGACTCACGTCGCCGAACTCGTCGTAGTTCCGCCGCTTCTCCGCGTCGGAGAGGACGGCATACGCTTCGGTCACTTCCTTGAAGCGCTCTTCTGCGGAATCATCGCCGGGATTGACGTCCGGATGGAGATCGCGCGCGAGCTTCCGGTACGTCGTGCGCAACGTCTCGTCATCGACGTCGCGCGCAACGCCCAGGACCTTGTAGAGATCTCTGCGACGACTCATCCCGTTCCCCATCGATGCGCTGCTTCGCGGAACCTCTCTTTCTGAAACCGCACGCGCGAGGGGCGTTGCATCAGCCAGACGGGCGCGCCTCGAAACGCGAAACGCTTCGTCACGCCGAAGCCGAACGATTCGTAGAGACGCCGATTTCGGTCGCGATCCGTCTCGAGATACGCCGCGACCCCGCACCGATCGACTTCGACGAGCCAACTCTTCAGCAGTCGTCGCCCGATGCCCGCGCCCTGTCGCTCCTCCGCCACGCCCAGCGTGGCCAGGTACCAATGGGGGATCACCGGATGCTGGGACGCGAGTGTCTCGAATAGAACGCCAAAGTCTTTCGACGCCCTCGCGCCCTGGGCCCACGCGGCGCGCAAGCGGCCGCCCAGCGGCGGCACCGGAAACGGGAACGCTCCCGGCGGCGCGGCGATGAGAACCCCGGCGAGGTCATGGCGGTCACTCGCACACAGCACCGTCCCGTGACGGAGGGAAACCGGAAGGCTCGCGCGCAGCCCGGCTCGATTCGCCCGCTCGCGTTGGCCGGGATCGGCACCGAGCAGCGCTCGATTCAAGGGATTGTCGCGGAACGCCCGCGCCAGCAAATCGACGGCGGCGGGTAAGTCCGCGACTACGGCGTTGCGTACGATCATTCCGCGTCTTTCGCCAAGAGATCCTCGCGCAAGGTCCGCGCCCCGAGGAAGAAATGCAGTCCGGCCAGCAGGAGCATTACCGCCTGAACGCCCATCAACGAGTAGCGGATCGCGTGATCTCCGAAGGTGCCCGCGAGAAGATCGTTGAGCACGCCGACGGCCTGGGGGCCGAGTCCCAGACCGATCATGTTGATCACAAAGATCAAGATCGCCGCGGCGACGGCGCGCATCCGGAGCTTCGCGAGATTCTGCGCGACCGCGAACGCCGGGCCCAGATAGATGGCCGAGAGAAAAACGGAAGGAATGGCGCAAGCCAACGCGAGCGCGATCGTGTCGGTCGCGTACAGCGCGATCGAAAACGGGATCGCCACAAGCGATGCTGCGCCCGGTACCCAGAGTGCGTAGCGCGTGTCGCCCTTCGCGAGTCGATCGACGAGCTTGCCGCCGAAGAAAGCCCCGGCCGCACCGAAGATTCCGGTGATCAAGCCCAACCAGGTTCCCGCCTCGCCGGTGCCCATTCCGTGAACGCGGTAGAGAAATGCCGGCGTCCACACCGCGGCGCCGTAGCCCGCGAACGCCTTGAACGAGGTGGCGAGCGCTAGGTGACGAGCCGAAGGCAGTCGCCCGAGGAAGCGGGCGGTCTCGCCCGTCGTGGGTTGTTCGGCGGCATCGGCCAGCCCTTCCGACGAACCGCGCAACGGCTCTCGCACCGTGAAACGCACCACCAGGGCCAGCAAGATCCCGGGCAGGCCGAGGACGTAGAACGCCACCCTCCAGCCGAAGAACTCATTGATCCAGCCTCCCAGGAAGTACCCGAATAGAATCCCGATATGGATGCCGGTGGAATAGATCGCCAACGCCGTCGCCCGGCGCTCGGGAGGGAAGTAGTCGGCGAGTAGGGAATGCGCTGCGGGAGTGCAGGCCGCCTCGCCGACGCCGACCCCGATCCGCGCGAGCGCCAGGTGGGTGAACGAACGCGCCATTCCGGAGACCGCCGTCATCCCGCTCCAGAGCGCGAGCCCGATCGCGATGATCGAGCGACGCACGCCCCGGTCGGCCCACCGCGCGATGGGAATACCGGCGACGGTGTAGAACAGCGCAAAGGCGATCCCTGTGAGAAAGCCCATCGCCGTGTCGGAGACCCCGAGATCCTCCTTGATCGGTTGCAGGAGAATGGAGAGGAGCTGGCGGTCGATGAAGTTGACCGCGTAGACCACGACCAGCAGGCCCAGCACGTAGCGTGCATAGCCTTCGGTCACGAGCTCCGGATTCGGGGTCCCCGGCGGCGCGCTAGCCAAGGCCCAAGTTCTTGCGGATGCGCTCCTCGGGATCCGAAACGTCTGGGGCGAATGCGCGGCCGGTAATTTGCTCGTAGGCCGCGATATAGCGGCGGGCCGCTTCACAGCGGACGTCGTCCGGCAAAGCCGGAGGCGTGCCCTCCCCCTTGTAACCCTGCTCGCCGAGCCAACGCCGGACGTATTCCTTGTCGAGTGCCTTCGGGTCCTCACCCACCTTCATCGCCTCGTCGTACGCGTCGCGGTACCAGTAGCGCGAGGAGTCGGGCGTATGGATTTCGTCGATCACCACCAGGGCGCCATCCGACTCGAGGCCAAGCTCGTACTTCGTGTCAACGAGAATCAAGCCCTGTTTTTCAGCCCACTCGGTTCCGGTTGCAAAGAGCGACATCACGAGGCGTTCGCAGCGGTCGTAGAGCTCCTCACTGAGCGTTCCGTTTGCGATGATTTCCTCGCGCGAAGTCAGCTCGTCGTGATCGCCCTTCTGCGCTTTCGTCGTCGGTGTGAGAAGCGGCTCGGGAAGCTTCTCGTGCCGCTTCAGTCCATCGGGCAATGTGTGGCCGCAATACTCGCGATCGCCGCGGTTGTAAGCGGTAAGGATCGAGGTCGACGTCGATCCGGTCAGATAACCGCGCACGACGAACTCGACGGGTAGCGGGTTGCACTCGCGAACCCAGGAGACAGCGGGGTCGGGGACCGACTCGAGGTGATTGTCGGCGAGGTCGGCGGTCTTCTCGAACCAAAACGCTGCAAGCTGGTTCAGCACCTGGCCCTTGAGCGGGATCGTCCCCACAACGACGTCAAAGCAACTGACGCGGTCGGTCACGACGATGGCGCGTCGTCCGTCCTGGATGTAGCTGTCGCGCACCTTGCCCTCTTCGCGACGACCGAGCCCTTCGAAGTTCGTCGTTTCGAGGGTTCGATTGCAGAGGTCCGGAAGGATCGTTTCGAGATCGGTCATATTCTCCTATGCCTCGTTGGGGATGATCTCGGTGGCAAAAAGATCGGTGAGGGGTTGTCGCGGCCGCACGAGATGGGGGGTTCCATCGCGTACGAAAACTTCTGCCGCGAAGCCGCGGCTGTTGTAGTTGGAGCTCATCGCAAACGCGTACGCACCCGCACACTCGATCACGACAAAATCGCCCACGGAGGCGACGGGCAAGTCTTCGGTTCGCACGAAGCCGCCGTCCTCTTGCGTAAAAATGTCGCCCGACTCGCAGAGCGGACCGCCCACGACGACAGGCCGAAGCTCTCCCGTGGCATGGTTGTCGCGGAACGCGATCGACATCGGGTGATACGCCCCATAGAGAATGGGGCGCGCCAGGTTGTTAAAGCCCGCATCGAGCACGTAGAACGTGTTCTTTCCCATCTGCTTGATCGCGCGGATCTCCGCGACCAAATAGCCGGCCTCCGCGACGAGGTAGCGACCGGGTTCGATCTCGAGCCGGACCGGGTGCCCGAACCGCTCGGCGAGCCGGTTTCGCGACGCGTCCCACAGCCTCTGGTACGCGTCGACGTCGATATCGGGATCGTCTTCTCGGTACGCGATCGGCAGGCCACCGCCGGCGCTGATCGACGTGACTTGCGGACCGACCTGTTTCGCGAACTCTTCCACCGCACCGGCCACTTCCGAGAGATGTTGGTAGTCCGTTCCCGAACCGATGTGAACGTGTAAGCCCGAGATTCGCAGGTCGTATCGCGCCGCGCGCTCGACGCACCGGGCGAGATCCTCGTACCAGATACCGTGCTTACTCTGCTCGCCACCGGTGTTCGTCTTCTGACTGTGGCCGTGCCCGAAGCCCGGGTTGATGCGCAACGTGATGTGCCCGCCCGGTGCGCGCTCACCGTACTGGTCGATCATGTCCGGCGAACCGCAATTGACATGAACGCCGCGCGAAACCACCAAGTCGAGGGCTTCTTCGTCGAAGATGTCGGCGGTGTACACGATCGGCGGCGGATCGCCTTCGGGCTCGTAGCCCGCGGCGAGGGCGCGCAGCACTTCGCCGGCAGAAACGGCGTCGACCAACGTGCCGTTGCGACGGCACCAATCGACCACGGCCAAGTTGCTGTTGGCTTTTTGCGCGTACCGGACGACGTCGAACCCGCGGAGGGAAGCGACCTGCGCAGCGATCTGGGCAGCGTCGTACACGTAGGTGGGCGTCCCGAACGTCCGGGCGAGTTCCGTCACCGGGACGCCGGCGATTTCCGAACGCAGGGGAGATCGGGGCATGGCGGGAGGTTACCCCAGGGGCTTCCCCCATCGCGAGATGGGGTACCACGGGGTTGTGACGTTGCCTTCCCAAACTACACCCGCCGATGATTTTCGCGCGTTGGCCTCCGAGCTCCGAGCGGACCCGAGCGGCGGCGCAACGCTGACCGAGGCGGCGCTCCGCCTGGCGGCGCTGTTCGCCGAGCGGGGGGACGGGGCTGTCGTCGACGCGACGCTCGACGGGTTGGCGGAAGCGGCGCGGCCGCGAGTCGACGCCGCCGCGGGCAACTTCGCCCGCGCCGAAGCGCTGGTCGAATGCCTCGGGAACGAGGCGGGTTTTCGCGGTGACCGCAACTCCTACTACGACCCGCGCAACAGCTTTCTGCCCGACGTTCTCGAACGCCGTTCTGGTATTCCCATCACGCTGGCACTCGTCTACGTGGAAGTCGCGCGTCGGCTCGGGGTTCCGGTTTTCGGCGTCAGCTTTCCCGGGCATTTCTTGGCGCGCTTGCGCGATGACGAGAACGTCGAGGAAACCGTCTGGATCGACGCTTTCGAGCGGCGGGTTCTCCGCGACGCCGACTGCGCCGCGCGGTGGAAGCAGATCGTGGGTAAGAACACGCCCTTTGTCCCCGAAGCCCTGGCCAGCGCAACTGTCCTCGACTTCCTGGTCCGGATGACCGGGAACCTGAAGCAGATCTATCTCGAAAAACGCGATGCCGCTTACGCGTGGGTTTGCTGCGATGCGCTCGTCGAACTCTCGGGCGGCGGAGCTCCGGAGCGGCGCGATCGCGGGCTTCTCTACGAGCAGCTGGGGCGACCCGCCCTGGCCCGAGAAGATTTCGAAGCGTTCCTCGCCGCGGCGCCCGACGACGAAACCGCTCCGGTCATCCGGCAGCGACTGGCGGGGCTGCAGGGAAAAACCGAGCAGCTCAACTAGCCGCGGAGCACTGCGCCGTCGGGGATTACCGCGGGCTCCGTCACCTCGAGACGAACCGAGCCCCGACAGACGACGCCCTTTCCGAAGCGCACCGGCCCGCGGACGCGGAGCTCTCCGCACTCGCGAAGCGACGGGGGGCCGCTCGGAAAGAGCGCGTCGAGTCCTTCGAGATCCCTGCAGCGCTCGGGGTCGAGATCGATCCGCGGCAGGGGATTCGCTGCCGGCCGGAGCCGGTGATCGTCACCCAAGGCATAGGCGTCCGAGCGCACGAGTAGGAGATCGCCGACGGTCTTCACTGGAGCAAAGCGAAGGTGGGAAACGGCGATGGCCCGCGTTTCGCGGAAGACGCCGATGGCGGCACCCATCGCCGACTCGAGCTGAACCACGGCGCGCCCGTGGACGTCTTTGCGGTTTCGAATCATCGGAAGAGGGAGGAACCCGCCGTGGGCCTCGAGGGCATCGGCCAGTCGATCGAGCTCGAGCCACAGGTTGTTCGTGTTGAAGAATCGGTAGCGCTGCGTGTCCTGAAACGCGTCGATTTCGTCGTCGGGACACTGCGCGATTTCTCGCAGGACGAGCCCGCCGCCCTTCGCCTTCGCCAAGTGTCCACCTTTTCGGTGCGCGGGCGTGCGCCGGCAGACCTCCATCGCGAATGCGGCCCCGCTTTCCGCAAACCAGTGCAGAAGTTTCGGCTCGAACACGGCGCCCAAGTTGTCAGCGTTGGAAACGAACGCGTAGCGCACACCCGCTTCGCGAAGTGATGCGAGGGCGCCGGAAGCCAGCATCGCTGGGTAGAGATCGCCGTGCCCAGGTGGACACCACTCCGCGTCGGGATCCTCGGCGCACGCAAACGGCGTCGCGTCGGACGCGACGATGCGGGGCACTTTGTTTTGCAAGAAATCGAGCGGAGCCGTCTGTCCCGCTTCGAGTTCGGGATACCGGGAAAGTGCGGCCAGCGTGTCGGTCCGGGTCCGGTAGCTGTTCATGAACACGATCGGGAGCGCGCCGCGTGTCGCGCCCCGCGCGTGCAACGTCTGCTCTGCAATGATGTCGAGAAACGTCTGGTCGCCGCGAACCGGAAGGAGAGATTTCGCGCGCGTCATCCCCATGCTGGTGCCGAGACCGCCGTTCAGCTTGATGACGGCGCACGACCGGAGAAGACGTTCGGTATCCGCCGGCGGTTCGGGCAACGCCTCGGCGTCGGGGAGGGACTCGACGGGTTCGATCTCGCGCTCGGGGATCACCCCGGTCCCACCTGCGAGAAACTGCTCGTAGTGATATCGATAGCTCTCGATCGCGGCGGCGGGCAGGCCCTCCTTCGCCATCTTGGCTTCGAAGGCAGCGAACTCGCCGCTCACGCTTGGCTGGTCAGGAAGTGGGACAGCACGTCGATCATGGGCGCGACATCGGCGGTGGCTGCCATTTCGCGACACGAGTGCATCGAGAGCATCGGGTTGCCGACGTCGACGGTGCGAATTCCGACGCGCGCCGCGCTGATCGGGCCGATCGTCGAACCGCAGCCGAGATCGCTGCGCGAGACGAAGTTCTGGTGCGACACGCCCGCGCTCCGACACAACCCGGCGAACACACCGGCCGTCTCCGCATCGGTGGCGTAGGACTGATTGGCATTGGTCTTGATCACCGGCCCGCCGCCGAGCTTCGGGTGGTGTCCGGGTTCGTGCTTGTCGGCGTAGTTCGGGTGGACCGCATGCGCCATATCGGCGGACACCATCATCGAACGCGCCGCAGCACGCGCGAGTCCCTGACGTTCGCCGTCTTTGACGGCATTCACGGTGCGTTCGAGAACATCGCCGAGCAGGGTGCCGCCGGCACCGGAAGCGCTGCGGCTACCGACCTCTTCGTGGTCGTAGAAGACGAGCATGCGCGTGAAATCCGGCAGCGGACCGCTCACGGCGTCGACCAACGCGGCGAGACCGGCGTGACACGAGGCCAGGTTGTCGAGACGCGCGGACAGGAGAAACTCTCCACGCGCGCCCGCAACGCAGGCGGGCTGAACATCGTAGGTCATCAGATCGAACGAGCGGAGATCCTCGGCGCCGATCCGCGCGATCCCGCGCGCGCGGAGCTCAGAAGCGATCAATTCCGCCAGGTTCGGACTGTCTTCGAGACCCGCGACCGGCACCAGGTGTTGCTGGGCGTTCAGCTCGAGGCCCTTCGTCGCGATCTCGCGGTTCAAGTGGATCGCCAAGTTCGGTACGCGGAGCAGGGGTCGCTCGAAATCGATCAGGCAGACTCGGGTTTCGCCGTCCGACTCGTAGGCGACGCGACCCGCGAGAGAGAGATCGCGATCGAGCCACGTGTGGAGCAGTACGCCGCCGTAGATCTCCACGGCGAACTGCCGGTAGCCGTGGGCGGTGACGTCGGGGTTCGGTTTGAGTCGCAGGTTCGGCGAATCCGTGTGCGCGCCCACGATCCGGAACCCGGCCTCGGCGGGATTTCGCGCCCCGATCTGAAATGCCGCCACGGAACCCTCGGAGCGGACGACGTAACGCAAGTCACCCGGTTCGAGTTGCCACAGATCGCCCTCCGCCAACGCTCGGAAACCCGCCGCCTCGAGGCGACGCGTCGTTTCGGCCACCGCGTGGTAGGGCGTCGGGCTGCGATCGAGGAAGCGCAGCAGATCGGCGACTCGGTCGGTCAAAGGCGCCCCCCTACGCCGCGATGGCATCCGGGGGCTGCGAAGCCGCGGGCTTGGCCGCGGCGAGAACGCGCACTTCGGCGACGGGTCGGAGTGCCTCACGCTCCGGCGGCGGCTCCGGCGGCGCTTCCTGTGCGGCTCGCCAGGCCCGGATGCCCCGGAACAACCACAGAGCGATCCGCGAGCCCACGATAGCGATGACGACTTCTCCGCCCATCAGAAAGAACAACGGCATGCTTTTCCTCGCTTCTTCGATTCTAGCAAGCCCCAAGATGACGCCTCGATGACGAAATTGCTGCGCAAACCTCACAATTCGGTCAACAGACTGTCGTTCGCGGCTGGTTAACTCGGGATCTCCGGGGACGGGCGGAGGTTCATGAACGGTCAAGGCGTACTCGTGGCTTGCTCCGACGAGGCAACCCGCAAAGAAATGGTGGAGAGTCTGCCGAGCGGCGCCATCCAGCTCCACGAGGCGCGGACGGGCCAAGAGGCAATGGCGCTCGTCCTACGAGAAAAGCCCAGCCTCGTGCTGACCGACGCCGTCTTGAGCGACCAGCTGGGCCTCAGCCTGGTTCGAGAAATCCGCGACAACCCGGAGCTCGAGGCCACCCGGGTGGCCGTCATCTCTGCGTTCGCCAGCGAAATGGACCGGGTGATGGCCTTCGAAACCGGCGCAGACGACTTCGTCGCCCATCCTTTCTTCCGACGAGAGCTCACGGCGCGCATCTCGGCACTGCTCCGCCGCGGCAGTGGCCCCCGCCGGCGCTCGACGCGTGAGCTCGACGGCGGAGGCGCGATTCAGATCGATCTCGACCGCAAGCGCGTCGAGGTACACGGCGAACAAGTGGATCTCACCCGCAAGGAGTTCGACCTCCTGACGGCGCTGGTTCGCAAATCCGGCCGCGTCGTCAGCCGCGAGAATTTGATCGACGAAGTCTGGGGCCCCGAGGTCCATCTCACCGAGCGCTCGGTGGACGCCCATATCAAGCAGTTGCGGCGAAAGCTCGGTACTGCTCGCGACACGGTCCAAACCGTTCGGGGCGTGGGCTACCGCTTCAGCGCCTGACTCCGCGGTGGCATGTAGGCATTTTGCACCAGAATTAAGTGACGGCATCGTTTGTCCGCAAGGACAAAGATGCCGTATCGCATCCCCCTCGCGTTTCTTCTCACAATCGTCACCGCCTCGTGGGCGGGCGCGGCGGATCACGAGGTCAGCCTGACGCCCCGCGACTTCTTCCCGGGCGATTCGTACGCCCTGTTTCTGCGGACCGACTCGACCACGGAAGCACATCTGCGTTCGACACCGGTCCGGTCCCACTGGGACATGGTCGAACTCCGCTATAGCGCCGCAGTGATCGTCACCGAAGTGGACGACGAAGGGATCCCCACTCGGGAGCGACACGAAGGCGCACAGCTGACCTACGTGCGGCCTTACGAAACCGAAGCTCTGTTCGACGAGAAAGTGTCACTCGACATCCATCGCTTGTCGCGCGGGCGCGTCGAGATCTACCACGCCGGGGAACGCGTCGCCGGAAAGATCGAGCGAACGATCGAAAAAGTGCTCGCACAACAATTCGAGTACGGACTCGGCCCCGAATTATTCACCCCGTCGCAACCCGTCGCAGTGGGAGATACCTGGGCGCTCGACCCGTGGGTTGCGCGGCGCTTCCTGCGACAGCTGGGGGTGCGAGCGATTCGCGTTTCGAAAGACGCGACAGCGACCCTCGTACGCTCGCACCGCGAAGGTGCGGTCGGCGAGCTCGCGATCCGCTACAGCATCCCGATCCCGTGGTTCGCGCCGGAAAGAATGCCCGCGTACTCGCTTCCCGCGGACTCCAACGGACTCCTCGAAGGAGAGATCGTACTGCCGCCTCATCCCGCGCTGGGACACATCGGCCACTCGTCCATGTTGACCCTCAGCGCCCACGGGAGCCTGCGCGTAACCGCACCCGGTGGCGGCAAAGCCTGGCTGGTACAGAGCGCCATCGAGGCGGATCAGCGGACCCGCATGGTGAAGAAGCGTCTCGGCAGCGCTCGGATCAAGGTGTCCGCGATCGCTGCGCCCTGACGGGTCGTTAGTGGGTGGTGCTGAACGAGAGCGCCACCGCACCGCCTCGTTTCGCAGCGTCCCAGACCTGAACGAACGTGCCGTGGCTCGACTTCTCGTGCGCGCGGATGGAGATCGGGGTTTCGGGCTCTTTGAGCGCGCCCTTTACGACCTCGCTCACTTCGGCGAGTGAGATCTCGCGGCGATCGATCAGGATCTTGTTCTCCGACGTGATCTCGAGCGCCAGGTTGTCGCTCTCCTCTTGGTCGACGGGCTCGGCGGCGTCGGGCTTGCTCACCTGCACGCCCTGCTCTTCGATAAAGACGGTCGTCACGATGAAGAAGATCAGCAAGATGAAGATGCAGTCGATCATCGGCGAGAGGTTGATCTCGGTCGCTTCTTCCTCGCTGAGAATCCGCTTCGCCATCGCTAGCGAAAGTTTCCGCTCGAAAGCGTCAGGCTCTCGAGTCGCGCGAGCTGCGCTTCGAGGAGCTGTCGCTTTCGCTGAATCAACATCACGATGAAGAGCCCGGGCAACGCGATGGTGAGGCCCGTCTGGGTCGTGACCAGCGCTTCCGAGATCCCGGAGGCGACGACGCCGGCGGTCTCGCCGCCGCCGCTCGTCGAGATGCCGAAGAAGGTCTGCAGCATCCCGAGCACCGTTCCGAGCAACCCGAGGAGCGGCGCGGCCGCCACCAGTGTTTTGACGAACTGAGAGCGTCGATCGATCAGCGACAAGATGGCGAGGCGTACTTCGTCAAAGCGCGTCCGGACGTCGTCCTCGGTGGACGCGCCGGCCTGCGTATAGGCGATGATGCGACCGACCGGTCCCTCCGCCCGCTCGGGCGAACGCACCCATTCCCACCAGTGGAGCTCGGTTTCGTCACCGAAGCTCGCGCGGCCGACGTAGAGCATCAACGCGAACGCCTGGGCGTAGAGAAGCACGGCGAGGGCGAAGAGCGGGATCATCACCCAGCCGCCCGAGAGCCAGATGTCGAGGATGCGGTCCACTAACGCTCGTCGTCCTCGAGATTGCGTGCACCCTGCAGAGCGGGGTGACCGATCTGCAGGCGTTCGCGAATCGATTCGAGCCCGTTCACGAAAGCGACGGAAAGCTGTTCGAGGAGCCCGATCTTCCGTTTCGCCATGCGCGACAGCGCGCCGTGAAGAATCAATGTGGGGATCGCCACGATGAGACCGAGCGCCGTCGTGACCAGCGCCTCGGAGATTCCCGAAGACAGGCTCTTCGCGTCGCCGGTGCCAAACACCGTGATGAGCTGGAACGTCTTGATCATGCCGACCACGGTGCCGAGCAGCCCGAGAAGCGGTGCGGCAGCGGCCGTGATCGCCAAGAACGGCAGGAAGCGCTCGAGGGAGGGCCTTACGCGGAGAATCTTCTCGAACAGGAGCTCTTCGAGAACGCCGCGTTTTTCCGTCGCGTGGTCGACGCCGGTGGTCAGCATGTCGCCCGCGACCCCACCCAGCTGACGGGCCTCGGCGGAAGCCGCCGTGTGATTGCCGTTCGCCAGGGCTTCGAGCACTTCGTCGACGCGCTCGGGATCCGCCACGCGGAAGGACAAGATTTCAAACACTTTGAACGCGGTGAGAAGAAGCGCCGCTACGCCGAGCGCGATGATGACGTAGCCCACGGCGCCGCCATCGCGCACGTAGTCGAGCACGCCCTTTCGCGCCTTCTCGATCTTGAGCGCCTTTCCCAGTGTCGCGTCGAAGGGCAACGTGCCGCGCCCTTCTTGTGCCAGCGCGACGATTCCAGATCGGAGGTGCGCGGGGAGGCTAACCACCACCGGATCCGCTGCGTTGAGCTGGTTCTCGACGAGCCCGACGACCGCGCCGTCTTCACTCGCGAAAAACACCGTGGGTCCGAGTGAAATGAACTTACCGGCGGTGAGCACGCCTTCCGGCGACAACGCCTCGCCGGCGTAGACCTGCCCGCCCAGCTGGTCGCTCAGCCGATTCACCGCGGCGCGGACGACCGCCACCTGCGCGGCGCGTTTCCCTTCCGCGTCGAGGTTGACGTTCTTCTCCGCGAGCTTCGCCGCTTCCGTCTTCTTTTCGTAGAGGGGCAACTCGCTGATATCGAGGCGGCTCTCGAAATCGCGAACGAACTCGTTCAAGCGGCTGTTGATGAATTCTTCTTGCTCGCGCAGGGACTCGACCTGCTTTCGCAGCGACGTCAGATCGACGCCGCGGCTGTCGCGGACCTTGTAGAGCTCCGTCCGCTTTTGACGAAGTGTAAGTACCTCTTTCTCGAGGTTCGAAACCGCGCGGGAGAGCGGGACCCGCTCCTTCGCGATGCGATCCCGCGTCGCCGAGAGCTCCGACAGCGCTTTCTTGAGCCGCGCGTCGATTTCTCCGCTCGCTTTCTCGAACGATTGCGCGTCGGCGGAGGCCGAAAAGATCAGGGTACTCGCTAGGAGCAAGATGCGAACCATCGGTCAGCGCGCCTCCACGGGCAGCGCGACGAACTCGATGTTGTCGACGTTCCCTTCATAGATATCGAGGAGCAAGCTCGCCTGACGCGCGAGCTCGGGCTCGTTCGAGAACTCCCATCCGTCGGGCCCCGAAGGTCGCCCGATCCCTGCAGTTTGCCCTTGGGCGTCGACGTACATCGCCTGGCCGAGGCCCCAGTAGAGCGTCCGCACCTGCACCTTCTGCCCGCCGGAAATCGCGCGCGTCTCGCCGACGAAAGAAGCCGTACCGTCGAACTTCTCGACCTGGGCGAGCACGCCGAGAACATTCATCAGCCGTTGGCCCAGCTGGCTCTTCCCCTTCGAGGGATCCTCTGGAATTTGGACCAGCAGGAGCTTGAGCTTTTCTTGCAGCGGCTGGGGAAGCTGAGGCGCGAGCGAGAGCACTTCTTCTTCCAGGCCGCGAATCTGCTCCTCGAGGACGGCGCTCGCGCGTTGGTACTCGGCGCGTTGAAGCAGCAACTCTCGCCGCTCTTCGTCCGCCGCGCCTGTCGACGCTTCGAGTTCTTCGACTTCCTCGGCGAGCGCCTTCTTCTCCTGCTTGAGGAGATCCCGCTCAGAGCGGAGGTACTGTTGATCGATCTCCCAGCCGGACTTCTCCTCGGAGATGATCTGGCGCGTCTCGACCCACTTCTCGGTCTTGCTGCGGAATGCGTCCACGGAGTCCGCGGCCTGAGCGCTACCCGCAAGAGCGAGCACGCCGAGCGCGAGATAACGAAGCATGGTGAGAGGCCTCCCTGAGGCCCCCAAGATATGGGGGACGTGTGACGGGAAATCGTAGGATGGAAAACGTTTCCATCCGGGTTGACCCCGATTTCGTCGCGATTTCGTTACTGAAATCTCTTGCACACGGGTCCCGCTAGTTCGCCGCGACCGCCTGGACCTTGAGGTTCTTCATGGCTTCGACGAGTCGATCTGCGGTCCCTTCGCCCCAGACTTCTTCGAAATACGAGCGCCCTTCTGAGGAAGTCAGAAGCACTCGCGGATACTCCTCTGCGGTCACCAACGTCGTCGAGTACGGCTCAGAGAGGCGCTCCATCATGAATGGGATGAGCCACCCTTGCTTCTGCAGGACACGCATCACCTCGATGTCCGGGGCATCGCCTTGGGGGAAGAAGACGGGCATGACAGCCTCCGGGATCGCCCGCTCGCGGATCGCGCGCGCCATGGCCTCGAAGGCTTCCGACTCGGGATCGGCGAAGATGTTCAAGAATCCGGCGGCGGCTTCCGCCTCGATCGGGTTTAGCGGGTTGGGCAACACACCTGACGATTCGAAAAGCCGCGGGACAACCGATGTCGTGAAATTTGCGCGCCGCTTCCGAATTTCGCCGCGGCGAATGCCGTTCGCCGCTTCGACAATGTTCGTCGACGTTATGGGAACGCGAAAGATTCCGTAGCTCGGCAGGTCAATCCGCGCGTGGCCTTCGGGCTCGACTCGAATGAGGATTCCCTTGGCGCCCTTACGCAGCGTCAGCGCAGACCCGGGCGGACTCCAGTCGGCGGCCATTTCGACGCGGTATGGCCAAAAGGCTTCTCGGTCGAGCAGATTGCCGACCGTGACTTCATCAGGTGGCGTCGTCGCAGCAACCTTCTCCGAATGGGTCTCTGTGCATGCAACGAGCATCAGGGCCGAGAAGGTAAACGCGACGGGAAGCGTGAGAGATCTCATAGAAGAACTCGTTCCATTCAGTGGTTGATTGATTCAAGTGAAGCGCCGCCGCCCCGAGAAGGGCGACGGCGCTTCGAATCAGGCAAGGCCCGCTGACCGCCTTAGCGGCGCACGCGGCCCGCGCGCTGGAGGCCGAGGAGACCCGCCAGCAGCATGAGAGCCGTCGACGGCTCCGGAATCGGCGCCGTCGTCGCGCTGATACCGAGGTTGTCGATCGCGGTGTTGCCTTGGTCGAAGGTCAAGCGAACGAACGCCATCGTCCCACCGTCGAGGAGCCCCGGCAGATTGACATTGTAGAGCGCCGCCGCGTCGGTGAGGTTCAACGTGGTGACCGCGCTGTAGGCCGCACCATCCGCCGAAGCCTCGACTTGGATAGTTCCCGCGTCCGCGCCGAGAATCATCACGCCCGCCAGGTCGAGCATATACTGAGTGCCGAGCAAGCCGACTGTGGTGAGGTCCGACTTGAAGACGATGCTCGTCGCCGCGGTGGCTTCGAGGCTCACGTCCGAGTACGGAAAACCGCGAGCGGGGTCCTCGGCGAAGAGCTGGGGAAGGTTGTCAAACGGACTGTCGCCCGCGGGCGTCCCGTTCTGCGGCAGTGTGTCGCCCAAAGCCCCGAATTGGTCGACGGTCGAAAGAACCGAAGCACTCGCAGAGGCACCGTTTTGACCGTTGATGAAAGCGGTACCGAACGCTCGGGACTCCGCTCCCACGCCCTGTGTAGGGTCGAAATCCGAGTAGAGGGCATCGAGTGCTTCGGCAGGAGCACCGGAGGCATCGATGAAGTTCACACCTGCTGCGACGTATTCTGAGAAGTCCCAGCCGGCGATGAAGGCGGCGTTTGCGCTACTGGAAGCCAGTAGGAGCGAAGCCGCGATTGCCATGGTCTTTTTGATCATTAGAGCTTCCTTCATTGCGCCTCACCAGAGGCGCACGTCATAAGTGCAGCGAGGTGCCGGGCCTCGCCGGAGCGGAGCCCGGCACCTGGAGAGCAGCTGCGTCCGCCTAGAGCAAGCCGGCGAGATCGAGCACGGTCCAACCGTCCGTCCAGAGCGGCTGACCGGCAATGAACCCGCCGCGGGTCGAGGACGTTCCCAGCGGAATCGTTCCGCCGATTGCACCCAACCCACCCGGTCGAGGATCAATCGGGGCCGACTTGAGACCGGCGCTCAGCTTGTTTGCGGAGTCGCCCGTCGGGTCGAAGGACGTGTCGGCATTGCCGAAGGTCGCGCCGATCGTGTTTAAGCGGTTCACGCCGAGAGCCGAGGTCCGCGTGTCTGCGTCGCCGCAAGCGAGGAGCGCCAGCTCCGTTGCGTTCTGACCACCCGAACCACCTTGGAACGTCGAGGACAGCACTTCGGTCGTGCAGGCTTCCGGTGTCCCCGTGCCGTCGATTTGTTCGGCGGTGGAGAAGCCGGTGCATCCATCAGACGTGTTGTCGTCGACGTCGATGCCTTGACCGATCGGGTTGTTCACGATCGCGTTCACGAGCATGCCGCCGGCGCCGTTGCGGAATTGCACACCGCGGTTGTTGCCCACGCCTGCGACGCCCGTGGGCGTGAAGTCAGGCGAAGTGACGAGACCGGACCCGAAAGTGGTCCAGTTTGCGAACCGGAAGTTCGACTTCGGTCGGCAATCGGCCGTGATACCCTTGTCGGCATCGTTGAAGTCGTCGCCGTCGAGCTCGCCGGCCTTGTCGCCGGAGTCGGAGCCGAAGGTTCCGATGTTATCGGTCTCGCCAAAGAAGGGCATAATGGCGAAGAGATCTTCATTCACGCCGGTGTAGCCCTGATCGGTGTCGAAGGAATCATCGCCGGCAAATGTCACCATCAGATTGTTTCCGTTGACGGTTCCGCCGAACCATTCCATGCCGTCGTCGAAGTTCGCAAAGACCTCGATGAACTCGAAAACGGTCGCGTCGCCGACGCCGGCGAGAGTCACGCCATTGATCTCGTTCGCTGTACCGATCTGGTCGCCACCGTGTTTGACCTGGATGAATCGCATCGTGCCGCTGTAATCGTGGACCAGCGGATTCGCGCTGTTGCCGTAGGAAGCCTGGAGCGAGTCGACATCGCCCGGGAGCTCGATCCCCTCAACGGTGCACTCGCCGAGGAGGCTGCCTGACAAGCCCGCGCAATCGGAGCCGTTGCCGACGTTCACCGGTGCTTCGCCGAGGATCACGAGGCCACCCCAGAGCTGAACCGCCGCGGTGCCATCGGCGGCAAGCGGAGCGGACGGAACGGTCGTGGGCGTGTCGTCCCAGTACTGCGACTCGAGAGTCGCCCCGGTCGCCTGGTTGAGGAAGGCACCCGTACGGTCCGGCACGTTGTCCGAGTTGAGATCGAGAGCAGCCGTCGTGAAGATGATCGGGGACGTCGGGAGCCCTTGGGCTTCGAGCGCACCTTGGCGCGTGATAATCAGAGAGCCAGGAGCTCCGGCCGAGCCCGCGGCGGAACGCCCCTGTCCGCGAACGACGCAGCCAGGGAGAATTGTGAGCACGACCGGCTCGCCACCCTTCGTTCCGTCACCGACGGCCACCGGGCCGTCGAGCAGAATCGGGCAGGGATTCGGCGCGACGCCCCAAGTCTCGGACGACGCGATCGTGCCCGACTTCACTGTGCTTTGAGCACCTGCCGAACCGGCGACACCGGCGACGGCAAGGGCAATCAAGGCAGTCAACAATCTGCGCATGGTAATTGTGGTTCCTCTGGATGAGTTTGTTTCAACGCCGAGCCCCGCTCCCCGTCCTCGAGGTTCTGGCCCACCGTCGGCGCCTAATGTGTCAGTGCGGGGTGACACACGCGCCGCGCTCGTGTGATGTTTCGTTTGCCCCTCGGTGACAAGACATTCTTCCCCCTGGGACGCTCATCTCGCGCCTTCTCAGAACGTTCGCCGATAGGAAAGGGAGACCGAATAGTCCCGCCCGGAGCGGAACCGCCGCTCGTAAATGTCGCTGCTTGTCTGCTCGGGGTCGTAGAGGACACCCCGTTGGCTGTCGAGGAGGTTCTTCGCACTGAACTTCAGGACCAGCGGTTCGAACGTTTCCTTGCCCGGGCGAAGAAACCCGAAGCTCTGGCTGAACACCAAGTCGAGCTGAGAAAAGCCATCGGTGAACTGATCCAGGATCAGCGAGTTGACCTGTCGGTTCGGGGCGATCTGAGCCACGCCTGCGGCGTTGAGGACATCACTGATCGAGAAGAGCGCTAGGGTGGCCTTCGTTCCCCAAGCCGGATGGTCGAAGCTCAAGTCGACGTTCGCGATCCACTCCGGCTGTCCGAAAAGGCGCCGCTTCTCCTCGAGACCGCCGAAACGAGCGAGGCCGTCCGCTTCCGTCGTGCCAAAGAACCCCTCTGAGCGCGCGAGGGTCGCGAAACCGCGTTCCACTTCGGCGTCGATGTACGTGAAATTCCCGCCGATCGAGAAGTAGCTCGGGAACTCGGACTTGATCGGCTGGTAACCAAAGATCTTCCCGGCCAGGAAGCCCAGGTTCTTGCGCGCCTCGAACTCGAAACCGAGGAGATCGGCATCTGTCTGGTTGTTGAACCACGTGCGATAAAACGCGAACGAAGTCGAGTCATTGATCGTAGGATCGCGGAGCACGATCTTCTCGATCGGATCCTCAATCGTTTTATGAAATACGCTGAACGCGACCAGATCGCCTTGGTCGCCCCAGGTGTACTCCAAGCGCGCGTCGAAACTCTCGACTCTCGAGACGTCGAGCTGCGGGTTCCCGACCTCGAGACCGCTGCTGTCGACGGGAATCGTGACGTAGTAGCCGAGCTCGCGAAAAGACGGACGCGCGACCGTCTTTGAATAGGCGAGTCGTAGATTGACACCTTCGAAGGGGCGATAGCCGACACCAATCGTGGGAAGGAAGAACCGCTCGTCGAGCTCCCCGTCGATCAGACTGTTGGGATCATCGACATCCACGAATCCCGTGGCTGGATCGATTTGGACGTCGAGCCCGAGAATCTCGTCATTGAACACTGTGCCTGGGACCGCCGTGCCCTCGGTTCGCGTCACCGAATTGTCGAGTCGGTCGAAAAACAAATAGCGAGAGGGAAAGACTTCGGGCGCTCCGAGAATCACTTTCGGATCGCCGTTTCGATCGAACGCCCGAGCGTCATTCGCCGAGGTCAAGCGCAGCGATTCGACGCGAAACCCGCCGAAGACATCGAACACATCCCAGAAGGTGAGCTTCGTATCGAAGTTGAAGGACCAGACCCGCCTTTCGGACTCGTTGCTCGACAATTGGAGGTTCACCAGTCGGTCCGTGTCGGGGTCCACCGCCAAGCTCGGGATCAGATTGGTCCCCACTTCCTCGAACGAATCGCCGAGCGCGATCCCCTGCGAGAAGTTCGCCAAGCAAATATCTCGCTCGAATCGACAGCGCTCTTGATCGAACAGAACGCCATCGCCGAGGAAACTCGCCCCGACATCGCGATCGGAGTTTTCGTACCAGCCGCCGGCGCGGATCGTCCAATCGACGAATCCGAACAATGACCGCTCGTAGCTGATGTCGAGGCGTGCGAAGTTCTGATTCTCTTCAATTTCGGTGTCGCTGAGCAAAATGTCGTCATTAATCGCGAAGACGCCGTCGCGTTCCGTTATCGGGTAGGTCTCCGGAATGAAGGCAAGGTCCGGAGACGTGTTGAAGATCCGGTTCCTCAGTCCGAATTCTTCCTGGTCTGTTCGCGCCGTGTTGGCCACCCAGTTGATCTCGAGCCCTTCGAAGCGGTCCCAGCGGTGAGACCCATTGATCTGAAAGAGAGTCAGCGAACGCTCGCGATCGACACCCCGACCTTCGTTCACGTTCGACAGCCACTGATGCCCTCGGAGAGGCGACGATGTGCGTCCACCCTCGTCGGAGTTGATATTGAACGCGATCCACGACCCCGGTGTCGCGAAGTTGTTGAAGCTGTCGGCAGAGACCGCTTCTCCCTGCAGTGTGTCGTCGACGAACACGTCGTAGTCGAACCCGGGAATGAAGCCGTTTTCTTTGTGCTGGACGATTTCCTCTTCCTTTTTCGTGTCGAAGAACGTGAAATCGATGGTGTGGTTCCCCTCGGTGTCGAGGTCGAAACCCAAGCCGCTAAACGCGGTGCGTTGCAGGACGCGCTCGCTCTGGGTGAGCTCGAACAGGCCTTCCGAGAGGTTGAGCTCGCCGAAGGCGAGGTCTCCGGACTGCTCTTCTCGCAAACCGGCGACTTCAAAACCGAACGGCGGTGTGATCAAGAGGTTCCGGCGACGCGGTTCCCGCGTTTCCTGAAATCCCTCCGACGTGGAGTAGTCGATCTCGTTGCTCAAGATCGCCTTGAAGCGGACGTTGCGACCGAAGAGTTCGTTGTTTCCTCCGGCGGAGACCTTGAAATCTGTCTCGAACGGGTTTGACCGGTCGCCACCCGTCGATGATTGGTCGTTGTACCGGAGGAACGTGTCCTGGGCTCGGTCCTCGAGCCCAGCGCCGGCGCTGAACTCGATGAAGAAGTTGTCTTCGGTGTACTGGTCGGTGCGGATGTCGATCGTACCGCCCGCGGAGTTTCCGGGCGCGTCTGCGCCGAAGGTCTTCGCCACGACCAAGTTCGAGACGACTTCCGCGGGAAACAGATCGAGCTGAACCGATTGGCTCTCCGGGTCCGGGCTCGGTACCGGCGCGCCGTTAAAGAGCGTGCTGCTGTACCGATCTTCGAGGCCGCGAATAATGGCGAACTGCCCCTCGACGATGTTGACGCCGGCCACGCGCTTGAGCGCATCGGCCACGTCGCTGGCCGCGAACCGCGAGAGGTCCTCGGCGCTCATGATGTTCAGCAGTTCATCGGACTCGAGCCGCAGCTCGAGCGATGTCATGATCTCGCTCACCGTAGACGCTTCGACGACGAACGCTTCGAGGTCGAGCACCTCGCGGCCTTCTTCGGTGGGGAGCGGCGGCATCGGAAAATCGGCGCGGTTCAGTTGCCCGGCGACGACCTGAAAGTCGGTCATGGTCGATGCTCGGTAGCCAGACTTCACGAAGCTCAGGCTGTACGAGCCTTCGGGGATCGAAGGAAACGTGAACGCGCCGTCCGGGTCGGTGAGCTGAACTTCCTGGCGGGGTTCGGATCCATCGCCGGGGTCGGGCCACACGACAATGACCGAAACACCTGATACGGGCACGCCTGCTTCGGAATCGAACACCTGACCTGCCACACTTCCGTGGCCCGCCGCCGCTTCCGTCGCGGGTGCATCTTTGTCGACCGCGCTGGCGCTACCGATATTGCCGAGAACGTCTTCGAGGTCTCCCTGTGCCGACACGGGGAGCGCCATCATCAGGCAGAGCGCTGTGGCGGCGATGATTGCAAGAGCGCAATGCGCCAGGTGGGGAGCGATTCGCTTCATCGATTTTTGCTCGGTCGGCAACGCTTTCGGATGCGCCGGTACTCTACTGATGGTCCG
Source organism: Myxococcota bacterium (assembly GCA_965223705.1). GTDB lineage: Bacteria > Myxococcota_A > UBA9160 > UBA9160 > UBA6930 > UBA6930. The sequence continues at coordinate 4,325,905 of OZ245015.1, forward strand.
ATGAATCGGAGCCTCACTCGCGTGATGAAACCGGGGTGATTCTGTGACGCGACGGAGGCGCGCCGATGAATCGCGTTCGCACTAGCGGGGGCGTACGGCTCCTTCGACGCGGGCGAGGAATCGTTCGACGCGCGGCTCGCGCTTGATCGCGAGCGCATCGCGCAGGAGCTCGGCCGCCTTCGCGTAGTCGCGACCGGTAACGGCGAACTGAGCGTGCTCGAGCAGCGCGCGATATTCGAAGTCGTCGAGCTTTCGGGCGCGCTCCACCAGGAGAATCGCACGCTCTTCCTGACCGCGTCCGTGGTAGTAGGACGCGAGCTCGAGCAGTGCCTCTCCGCGGGTCCCGTCGCGATCGACGATGGATTCCAGCAGCTTCGCCGCTTCTTTCTCGCGACCTTCGGCGCGCGCGACCTTCGCTTTCAGGGTCAGCACCTTGAGCTCGTCCTCTTGCGAAAGCTCCTTGGCGTAGCGCGCGTCGACGGAGTTGAGGATTTCTTTTGCCGAGTCGAACGAGCGCGTCCGAATCAAGAGCTCAGCCGCGCGGTACGCCGTCGTAAACTGGCCGCCGCTCTTGTCGGAACGAATCACGTCGAGGTACGCGTTCTTCGCTAAGTCGTACATCCCCGCGTTCATGTAGATATCGCCGAGCAGCACGAGACTGCTGGTCTCGGTTTTTCCCATCATGCGAACGGCTTCTAAGTTGGTCGCGGCATCCATCGGTTGCTCGAGCCCGATGTACGCGTTGGCCTGGAGCATCCAGGCACTGACGTCGCTGGGATCGTCTTCGATCAAGCTTTGGAACAGGGCTACGGCCTCGCGGTGCTGGTTCGTCGCGAGAAGTGCGCGCGCCAGGCCGAGCTGCCAATCTCGCGTGTCGGGCTCCTGCAAGATCGCGTTGCTGTACGCCTCTTTCGCCGCCAGGTTCTTCTCGAGGTTGATGTAGCAGTAGCCGAGCAGGCCGTAGTTCCGGCCGTCGCGGTCGCCGAGCTCGACCGCGCGGCCGAGGTGCGCAGCACCGCCTTTGAAATCGCCCTTCTGGACGCGCAGGAGTCCCAGGTTCTTGTGGGCGCGCCGGAAGTCCGGAAACTTGTCGATCGCGCTGCTGTAGTGCTTGGCGGCGGAATCGAGCTGACCGTTCTGAAAACTCAGGTTCGCGAGGACGAAGTCGAGCGCCGCACTACTGTCGCCGGTGATCTGTTGCGCGAGGACGCTTTCCGCAGCTTTGGGGTTGGCCTTCATCAGCCCGATGACTTCCCGCAGCAACTCGAGCTCGGTGTCTTTGACCTGAGGCTCGGCGCCGGAGAGAAAGCCGTAGCTTCCGAGAAAGCGCTTCTTCCACTCGGGATCGTCCAAGAATGAGGAGATCTCCGGAGAAGTTGCCGCGGTCGCCGCGCTGGCGAGTAGAACGAAACAGGCTGCGAGGATTGTTGTGCGCATCACCGGCGAGGCTACTCGATCGGAATGCGCCGAAGTGTTCCGGTCGAGCCGTTCGGCCGTCTCTTCAACACTTCGTCATCGATTCTTCAAACTAGGGCGATCCGCTGTAAAAGGCCTCGAGCACGACGCGACCGGCGCTTCCCAAGCTCAGTGGCGAGCACTTGTCGAGTGTGTCGTCCTGGGTGTGCCACGGCGGATAGTCGAGATCGATCAACACAGCCGCGGGGAATCCGATCTGGAGGAACGGCGTGTGATCGTCGATGATCGCCTGACCCAAGCGAGGGACAAAGGCCCCTTCGTTTTGGCGACGGGCGGCGTCAAAGAGCTTTTTCGTGAGCGCGGGAAAGCGCTGCGCGCCGGTGCGCTCCTGGAAGATCTCGAGCTCCGCGTCGCCGACCATGTCGACGATCACCACGGCTTCGGGACGCGCATTCGGACGAAGTCGTTTCCAGTGCTTCGCCATGTAGCGGGAGCCGACGAGGTAGTCTTCGAGCTCACCCGCACGACCGAAGTCTTCTCCGTCGAAGAAGGCCACCTCGAGTCCCGGTTCCGCGCCCGCTTCGGCGACGACACGAGCGATCTCGAGCAACACCGCGACGCCGGATCCGCCGTCGTTTGCCCCGACGATCGGCCTCGCGCGCCCCATCGGATCGTCGTCGAGATCGCCCCACGGCCGCGTGTCGTAATGCGCACCGAGCAGGATCCATGAACCGTCGCGGCCTCCGATGAGCCCGGTGATGTTCGTAAAGTCGCGCGGAGCGCTCTCGTGCCGGGCTTGGTACTTGAGCGGAATGTCTTCGACCGTAGCGCCCAGCGCTTCGAGGTGTTTCCGGATATAGCGCTGAGCTCGCTCATGCCCCGGCGTCCCCGGGGCGCGCGGCCCCATCGCGACGAGATTCTGGAGGTGAGTCCAAGCGCGCTCCTCCGAGAAGCGCGCGGCGAGATCGGCGGAAACGGGATCGGCTCCGGGTTTCGAACCGCAGGCCAAGACGAAGACAACGAGGAAGCCGTGGATCCACCGCACCCGCAGAGGTTAGTTCACGCGAATCGGAATCGGCAGACGCGCCCGCGCCGAAACGGGCTGCCCGTCCCGCGTCGGGGGTGTGAACTTCCACGTTCGGACCTGGGTGAGGACAAACGCTTCGAACTCCGGCAGATCCGACGAATCGATATCGGCGGTCAGGACCTCGCCTTCTGCGCTGAGCTCGACGGACAACACGATCTCGCCTTGGATCTTCTTGCGCCGCAGCTGCCAAGGTAACTCGAGCCCCGCGCTACCGACCGGCCGCGGCGGTCGGTCGAGATCGGTCGCGTTGTGAATGCGCGCGAGCTCTTGCGCGCGCTTGAGCGCGGCAGCCCGCTTCGCGTCGCGGTGCGTTCGCTCGTGTCGAGCCAGCGCGGCCCGCGCATCACCGCGTTGATACAGCCCACGGAACCCTTCGTGCGAGCACGCACCGTCCGCGCAAAAGATCTCCCACAGACTCGCGGCGGCGAGTTCCGATGCGCTCGCGCCGCCGACTTGTGGATCGTTGACGACGAGCGTCGCGATCGCGATGCGCGGCTCATCCGCCGGAGCCACACCGATAAACCACTGATAGAGACCTTCCGGCGCGTGCCCGCTCAAGGTCCCGGTCTTACCGGCGACGGAAATCTCGCCGAGAAAGGGCGAGCCCGAAGCGTTGTGGAAAGCGCGGCGCGCGGTTCCACTGCGGGTGACCGAAATCAAATGCTCGCGCAGTTCGGCTGTGAGCTCGGGCGTCCAAACCGCTTCCGCCGGCCGCGCTTCGGGGATTTCGTAGTCGTTTCCATAGCGATCCCGAATGCGTGCGATCCAGTGGGGCGTCACCAGACCACCGTTGGCGAGAAGCGCTGCGAGACGGGCCGCGCTGAGCGGCGTGATGAACGAGCCGGCGAGTCCCGAACCGAGCCGGCCGAGATCGAAGGGACCTTCGCCGCTGTCGATCTCACCCGTCGCGTGCCCCGGCGCTGGCGCTTCGAGCAGTCCGGCGCGCTCGATCTCGTCGACGAGTAGCGTCTCGCCGACGTCTCGCGCGGCGAAGCGTGCGAAGCACTGATTGTTCGAGTTTGCGAGAGCGGTGCGGAACGTTTCGACGACTCCGCCTTCCCGAGGAGGCGTAAAGTCGCCACCGTGCAACGCGTAGCGGTTTCCCGTGTATCGGCACGGGCCCCGTGCCGCATCGGGAGCGTGTTTTAGAACCGCTGCAGCCGTGACAACTTTCATCAGCGACGCGGCCGGGTAAGCGCGCGTCGGCGGGAAGGCCTCAGGATCGGTCGAAAGGTAGGCGAACACTGCGCCGCTCGACGCATCCATCACGAGGATGTGACCGCGGTCGACCTCGCGCTCTGTGAGTAGGGCCCGCAGATTGGACTCGAGCATCGGATCGGTCGTGTATTCGACTTCGTAGTCGCCGACGCGCTCAAGCGTGCGAAGTCCTGCTGCGGGAACCGTCGCTTGCGACGCCCGCGCTCCCGGGGGCAAGCGTTCGAAGAGTTCCTGCGCCGGCTCCGCACCCGCGGGACACCCGAAAACGAGCGCCCCGAGCAGCGCGAGTGTTCGGACGCGCCCGCTCAATTGATTTGAATCGGAATCGGCAATCGCGCTTGTGCGCGCACCGGTCGACCCTGTTGCGTGGGCGGAGTGAACTTCCAGTCTCTGACTTCGGCGAGGATGAAGTTGTTGAAGTCGGGAAGCGTGGAAGAATCGAGCTGCACGTCCATGACGTCGCCGCCGGTGTCGAGCTTGACGAGCAGGACGACGCGCCCCTTGACTTTCTTTTTCAACAACCGACGCGGAAAGTTGAACCCCGAGACACCGATCGGTCGCGGCGTTTGATCGAGGCTTGAGAAATCGACGAAGTCCTCGGTTCCGAGATCGCGCGACGAAGTCCCGATCGTCGGCATCGCGAAGTCTCCCGCGAGCGATCCTCCCGTGCCGGGGTTGAGGGCGATATCGAGCTGGTCGAGCGAGAGCTGCGGCGGATCCTCTTCGAGCTCCGGCGGCGGCGGCTCTTCCTCAGGCGGGGGCAGTTCTTCTTCCTCGATTTCCTCGATGTCGGGCGGCGTGTACGCCATGACCATCTCATCGATCTCTCGGGTCGGCGGCTTGACCTTCCCCATCATCTGTACGAGGGCCATCACCAAGAAGAGAACCACCGCGAAGAGCACCCCTGCCGCGAGGCCTGCGCGAGCCTCACCGGGGCGTTCGGGCAATCGAAACGTTCGCTTCGGCATTGGGGGGCCCTCAGTCGTTTCGCGTTGAGAGGCTGATCTTCTTGGCCCCGGCGTTTTTGACTTCGCTCCAAACGTCGGAAAAAACGCCGTGGTCCGCGCGCGCGTCCGCCTGGATGATGACGGGCAACTCGTCGCGGGTGAGAAGCTGTTTCACTCGCGCGCCGACGCCCGAGACGCCGAGCTCGCGTCCGCCGTAAACCACTTTGTTGTCGGCGGAAACCGCGATGATGATGCTGTTCTTTTCGAGGTCTTCGTCCAAAACCGCGTCGGGTTTCGCGATCTCGACCCCCGGTTCTTCGACGAAGACGGTCGTCACGATGAAGAAGATCAACAGGATGAAAATGCAGTCGATCATCGGAGACAGGTTGATCTCCGTTTCGGTATCCGGATCTTCGAGGACGCTTCTTCGGGCCATGATCTGACATCGAGGGTGGACGAAGGCGCGGGCGGGGCAAAGCCGCTTCGGGTGAAGAAGAAGTTACGTTTGGAAGAAGGCCGGCCGCGGCTTCCCGAATTGTGTGACGAAACCGCCCGACACACGCCTCCGAAAACCAACACCGAAAGCGCGTTCCGTTCGCCACACTGTGGTCCGTGCGAATCCATCGGTGGCAGTGGCGCCGAACGCACCATGGAGCGCACGGGGACCCCCAATCCCCGAAAGAACACTACGGACGGAAAACCCAAGCTAGGCGCCAAGACAGATACCGGAGCCCGAACCATGTCACGCTGGTTTCTAGGCTTCCTGTTCGGCTTCACGTCGACGCTGATCGCCTTGACGATCGGGTCGCAGGAAGCCCAGGCTGCTTCACTCAACTTCAACAGTCTCGCCAGCGGCGAGGTCGTCTCCACCCAGTTCGCTGGGCAAGGGGTGACGATCAGCGCCATCAACCCAAACCAACCGTTCGACCTAGCCGTCGCTTTCGACGGGGACGACCCGGCGGCGGCCGCCGCCGACCCGGATCTGGTCGGTCCCTTTTCGAGCGGGAACCTCGCCGGGCAGGACGTGGGAAACCTGTTGATCGTCGCCGAGAACAACGTCGACGGGAACAGCGACGGATTGATCGACTCGCCGGATGATCAGGGCTCGGGTTCCGGCGCCACGTTCGTCCTCGACTTCGCGATGAGCGTCGCGAGCTTCGGTTTCGATCTCATCGACATCGACGCCGACGAAACCGGCGAGATCCGGCTCTTCGGAGCGAGCGGAGTGACCTCCTTCCTCTTTCGGGACCTCCCCGGACCCACCGTGTTCGGCGACAACTCCGCGAACCGCGTCGACCCATTGATCGCCGGTTCGGAAGGTTGGGATCGCGTCGAAATCGAGCTGTCCCGCTCGGGCGCAATCGCGAACGTGAACTTCACCGTGGTTCCAGAGCCTGCGAGCGGGTTGGCTGTCGCCCTAGGGCTCGCCGGCCTGGCGGGCTGGCGGAGGCGAAGACTGCGCGCCGCCTCGCCAGCCCGCTCCGCACGGAACCCCCATTCTTCGTAGAAAAGGGTCACGCAGGCGCCCAGATCCCCGCAGGGCCTATTCCCCCAATCCCAATCCCATTTTCCGAATACCCTGTGGGGATCTGAGGCGTTCTGATCGCCTCAGTCCAACGCTTTTTCCCTCATCGGCTCGGCCATCTGTATAGAATGCAATCCGCCCTTCTCTGAGAGGCGTTTAGATAGATAGGTGCCGAGACCCGTGTCCCGAGGCGAATCCTCCGGGCGGAACGGTCCGGAAGCAATCATCAATAGGGGAACTCGTAATGAAGCGACTCGCATTCTTCGCTGCGCTCGGCTCGATGCTCTTCGCGCTGTCAGCGCAAGCAGACGTCCAGCCCGGCGATGAAATCCGGTGGGACGATCGGGAAAAGGTCCGCGGCCTGCTCCCGGATGAGATCTTTCCGTATGTAGCCGAGGGCTACAAAGACCTGTACATGCGGATTGTGCCGACCGGCGACTACACGCCGAACCAGAAGTACATCGAGGCCACCGTCAAATACGCCTGCCAGGCGACGGTGAACGACAAGGGCGTTCTCGAGAACTACACCGCGGGCGAGCCCTTCCCGTACTCGAAGTGGTCGCAGGAAGCGACGAATCACTCGTGCGACCTCAAGGAAGACGATCCGCAGTTCGCGATCAAGCTGGGCTGGAACTACAACTACCGCTGGCAAGGTGGCTCCGGCCTGAACCTCCCGCACTGGGGCTTCAGCTGGATGCGCAACAACGGCAAAGAGCGCTGGCGCCTGGGCCAGGGCGAGTATCGCCGCACCTACTTCAGCCACCGGGCCGACCTGCTGCCCGACACCACGGTCCTCGAAGAGGGCACCGAAGTCGAATGGGCCGAGTTCTTCGACGTGAAGACGCCCTTCGACCTTCGCGGCACGATGTTCCTGCTCTACCGCTACGTGACCGACAAAGAGGACGACACGTGGGCGTACATTCCGGCGCTGCGCCGCGTGCGCCGCATCGCGGCGACCCAGAAGTCGGACTCGCTGCTCGGCACGGAGTTCTCTCTCGAGGACTTCTACGGAATGGCGGGCTACATCTGGAACCAGGCTTGGGAGTACGGTGGTACGACCACCAAGCTCGCGGCTTTCGGCGGAAGCAACGGGAACTACGGCCGCAAGTGCTGGAACCACATCATTCCGGACGACATGGGGCTCCAGGGTATGTCGCGCCTCGGCACCGACGAAGAGTGGGAGTACTGCAAGTTCGGTCCCTACAACGCCATGGCGTGGCACGACGAAGACTGGCAGAAGCGCGAAGCTATCCAGCTCGACATCATTCCGCTGCAGAAGGGTCACCCCTACAGCCGGCGGAAGTTCTGGGTCGACCGCGAGACCTACACGCCCATGTATTTCATGGCGTATGACCGCGCGGGTCAGCCGTACAAGATCCTGAACGGTGGCCACCGCTGGAGCGAGGACAGCCCGATTCCGGACAATCACGGACGGCGCACCCTCAACTACTCGTTCATCGCCATCGCGAACGTGCAGAACGAGATCTCGCACACCGGTCAATTTGACAACGCGAGTTCTCCGCCGTTCAGCATTGCAGAGTCGAGGAAGTACTACGACACCACGCGCTTGAAGCGCCGCGGTCGCTAGTCCGACAACACTCGGCGAGAATCGAACCGGGCGTTCGCGAAAGCGGGCGCCCGGTTTTTCTTTACGTGCTCGGTACCGGCTGGCACACGGGGCACCAATACGTCGCGCGGGCGCTCTCCCCCGCCCGGCCCGCGCGAATTCGCGTTCCGCAGCGGGGACACGGCTGGCCCGCGCGCCCGTGCACATGCGTTCGTGCCTCTCCGCGCGCCAGTGGGCGGTCAGCGGTCACGGTACGCGTTGTCGTTCGCTTCCAGCCGCCGAGGTTGGCCTGAAGGAGCGCCCGGCCCCGGGTGAAGAGCGCCTCGACTTGCCGATCGTCCAAGTTCGTCGGCGACGTCTCGGGGTGTAGGCCCGCCTCGAAGAGCAACTCGTTCCGGTATTCGTTGCCAAGGCCGCAAGCGACGGTCTGATCGAGCAGGAGGTCGGTCACGGTGTGCGGTGCTCGCAGACGTGCGCGCCGGGCAATCTCGTCGAAGCTCACGCGCTCGGCCAACAGGTCGGGTCCCAGGCGCCCGAGCCTTGGGTGGCCCACGACTTCAGTCTCCGTGAGAAGCTCCGCGACCATCGGTCGGAAACAAACGTGTACGTAGCCCTCGGTCGCGATACGTGTTCCGGCTTGGTAGGCCGGTCGTTCCCACGTCTCGCCGCTGCGGTAGCGATCCCAGCGCCCTTTCATCCCGAGGTGGACGTGGAGATTCCATCGACGCTCCGCCGCGATACCGACGAGCATGTGCTTGCCGCGCGTCTCGACGGCGTCGATCGTCGCGCCGACGAGGGGGGAGACATCGCCTCGATTCCGGAGCCAGATCCCCTCGAGCGAGCGACCGACGAGATCCCGCTCGAGCACGCGAGCGATCTTCAAAACGGTATCGCCCTCGGGCACCGCTAGCGCTCGTCTCGTGCGAATCGCTCGAGAACGAGCCCTTTGTAGTCGGCGCGAAAACCGGCCTGGACGAACGCCTCGGAAAATTCCGATTCCCTCGCGGTCTCGCCGTCGATCTGTTCGATGCGCACCGCTTTTCGGCTGCGATCGCGAAAGAGCTGTGTCAATGCGCGCGCGGCTTGGGTGACGCGACCGACGGGGTCGAGCGCATCGCTCGCGAAAACGGAGACGCGCGCGCCGCCACGCTCGAGAAACAGCAGCGCCTCGCCGTCGTGGATCACCACGCACGCGCCGCTCGCACGGCGGGGTTTTCCCGCGCCGGGCCGGACCTCCGGCCAGGCGAGTGCGGCGCCGAAAGGGTTCGCCGGGTCGCAAGCCGCGAGGAGGCGCGGCGGGCTCTCAGCGTCGGATTCGCGACTGCCGCGCAGTCGGTCCACCGTGCCCACGTGCGCGAACTGAGCACCGACGAGCTCGTCGACGAAATGGCCGCGCCGAATCTTTCCCGCTTCTTCCATCGATCGAAACAGCGGATAGAACGCGGTGAAGCCGCCGGACTGTGCCTCGATCGCCAGCATGTCGCGGCTCGCGATGCCGTGGCGGGCGAGAAGCATTTGCGCCCGCCCGTGGAGCCGCTCCGTCGGCTCGGGGCGTTTGGCAAAAAGGGGTTCGACGCGCGACCACCGGCCGACGGCGAGGTTTTGCGTGGCAGAACGTCGCGCCCTGCCCCGACCTCCCCGCGGCGCGCGCAATGCGCGGAGCGGGGCGAAGGTGTCGTTCGTGACGAGCCCCCACCACACCAGGTCCCACAGCGCGTCGAGGGTTCGCGCGGAGTCCGCTTCCGTCGCGGCGTCGAGGTCGGCGAAGAAACTCGCGCCGTTCGTTCCCAGGTGCGCGAGCAAGGCATCGTGAACCGGCTCCCTCTCGTCCGGCAACTCCGGGGGATCGGCGAGGAGCGTCAATCGTTCTCGGCGGTAGAGCGCGATGCGGCCGTCTCGCTCGCCCAACGCTCCGCGACCGACCCAGACCAAGCGACCTTCCGCACCGAGCTCGTCGAGCATGCGAGGATCGAAATTCGATACCCGAGCGGGGAGGATCCGTGTTTCGAGATCGCCGAAAGAGACCGGGAGCCCCTCGAGCTGGTCGAGCGCCGCGTCCACCCGAGGTGCTTCGGCTCCGATTCCGTGCCATGACGGAAGGAAGCGCGCGTAGGTGCGCGATTCGACAGGTGCGACCTCGCCGCGAAGTTTCGCCAAGGTGCGGCGTCGGATTCTCCGCAAGACGTCGGCGTCGCAGTATTCCTGGTCCAATCCAGAAGGATGAAACTCGCCGACGAGGAGTTTCTCTCGCGACGCGAGGTCCGCGAGGAGCGTCTTCGCCTGAGCGGAGACCCAGGCATACCGTTCGGCCAAGGCCTCGGGAACGAACGGCCCGCGGTAGCGCGCGAAGCGCTGCACGAGTTGATCGAGCGGCCGAACGGTCTCCTCGAGAAAAGCCTCGGGCAGTCCGCGCGGGGGAACGACGCCGAGCGCGTCGCGATAGAGCGCCGTGTCTTCAGCAGCGATCCAACGCGCCGCGCCGCCGATCTTCACGGGGACGGCTCGCCTCGAGGCCTGAAGCTCCGCCAGCCAACCGGAAGCGTCGGCGTCGCAGCGCGCGAAGATCTCCTCTTCGGACAGATCGCCCAAGCGCCGGAGCAAGTCGTGAAGTCCGTCGAGATGGGTCACCTGGTATCCCGGAGCCGTACCCTGCAGCTCCGCTTCGACGTCCGCGATGACGTCGGCGTCGAGCAGCTCCCGGAGCTCTTCTTGTCCGAGCAGCTCCCGGAGCATGTGACGATCGAGGGTGAGCGCTTGCGCCCTTCGCTCGGCGACCGGCGTATCTCCCTGATACAGATACGTCGCGGTGTAGGCGAACACCAAGGAACGCGCGAAAGGCGATGCCGACGGGGTTTCGACCTCATCGATCCGCAACGTGCGTTCGCCGATCTCGCGCAACAAGCCCGTCAGACCCGGCAGATCGAAGGTGTCCTGCAAGCAGCTCCGATACGTCTCGAGAATAATCGGGAAGGCCGGGTATTCGCGGGCGACCGCGAGCAAGTTCTGCGCCCGCAGGCGCTGCGTCCAAAGCGGGGTCCGCGCGCCGGGGCGGGCTCTCGGAAGCAGCAGCGCGCGCGCCGCGTTCTCTCGAAATTGTCCCGCGAAAAGCGCCGAATGACCGAGCTGCTCCACCACCAGGTCTTCGATTTCGTCGGGGTCTGGCAGCAGCAACGCGACGTCGGGCAGAACGTCCGCGTCCGCGAACCGCATGACGATGCCGTCGTCACTCCAGAGCGTCTGACACTCGAACCCCGTCTCTCGGGAAAGCCGCGCCTCGATCGCGAGGGCCCACGGCGCGTGGATTCTCGAGCCGAACGGTGACAGGATGCACAGCCGCCAATCTCCGAGTTCGTCGCGAAATCGCTCGACCGTGACACGCCGATCGGTGGGAAGGGTGCCGGTGGCGTCGATTTGTTCCGTCAGGTACGAGACGAGGTTGCGCGCGGCGTAGCCGTCGAGGTGGTGGGCTTCGCGCAAGAATTCCTCGGTGGCGTCGCGCGCGGCGTCTTCTCCCGACCCGATCCGCTCCCCCATCTCGCGAACGAACGCGCCGAGAGAACGCCCCAAAGTCACGGGGCGACCGGGCCCGTCGCCGCGCCAAAAAGGCAGCTTTCCGACTTCGCCCGGCGCGGGCGCGACGATGACGCGATCTCGGGTGATCTCGACGATGCGCCAGGTCGACGCACCGAGGGTCACCGTCTCGCCGGCGCGAGACTCGTACACCATCTCCTCGTCGAGCTCCCCGATCCGCGGTCCGGAATCGACGGTATGGACGGCGTAGAGCCCCCGGTCGGGAATGGTTCCGCCGGACAAGAGCGCGAGCTTGGCGGCGCCCTTGCGACCTTCGAGTACGTCGCGATCGCGGTCCCACACGATCCGCGGCCGAAGCTCGCCAAAATCCGTCGACGGATAGCGACCCGCCAGCATGTCGAGCACTCCGGACAACACCTCGCGCGTGAGCCCGGCGTAGTTCGCCGCGCGGCGGACGAGTTGCTCCAAGTCGTCGACGGTCCACGCCTCGGTCGCGCACATCGCGACGATGTGTTGGCTCAAGACATCGAGCGGCGAGTTCGGAACCGAGAGCGGTTCGACTTCGCCCGCTTCCATTCCGGTCGTCACAACGACCGCTTCGAGAAGATCGCCTCGGTGTTTCGGAAAGATCCTGCCGCGACTGGTCTCACCCACGGCGTGACCCGCGCGGCCGATCCGCTGCAGGCCGCGCGCGACGTCGCCGGGCGATTCGACGAGGAGCACCCGATCCACGGCGCCCATATCGATTCCAAGTTCGAGAGAACTGGTGGCGACGATCGCTCGCAAGCTTCCTGTCTTCAGCGCCTCCTCGATTTCTTTGCGCTTTCCGTGCGCCAAGCTTCCGTGGTGAGCGCGCACGAGATCGCGCTCTGCCAGCTCGTTCAATTTTTGAGCGAGCCGCTCGCAAAGACCGCGGCTATTGACAAAGACGATTGTGCTTCCATGCGCTTCGATCTCCGCCAGGATCTCGGGGTAGAGCACCGGCCACAAACTGGGAACCGGCGGCTCGCTGTCCCGCGCATAGAGCTCTCGGAGAATGGGCCCGGACGGTGGGCCGTCCCTTTCTACTGGACGCGGCTGAAAATCTGCGGGCCGGGTCATGTCGGGCACCGGTACCGAGACCTCGAGCTCGAGCTTCGGCGGTCGCGTCGCGTCGACGACAGCGACGCTCCGATCACCACCGAGAAACCGCGCGACTTCGGCGGGCGGCTTCGCCGTCGCGGAAAGGCCGATCCGCTGGGGATCGACCGCCGCTTCGTTCGCCACCCGTTCGAGGGACAACATGAGATGCGCGCCGCGTTTCGTCGGAGCCAACGCGTGGATCTCGTCGACGATGATGGTTTCGACCGTTCGCAGGGTCTCGCGTTGTTGCGAGCCGAGGATCAGGTAGAGGGATTCCGGCGTCGTGACGAGAATCTCCGCCGGGTTCCGCGCTTGCTGCTGCCGTTCCCGCTGCGGCGTATCTCCCGTGCGAACCGCGACCCGAGGCGTGCGAAACGGTGTCCCTAGGCCTTCGGCCGCCCGTGAGACGCCGACGAGGGGTGCGCGGAGATTTCTCTCGACGTCGTAGACCAACGCCTTGAGAGGCGAGACGTACAAGACCCGAACCCCGGGCGAGAGGTCTTCCCTCGCCTGACCCAATCGATCGATGCAGTAGAAGAACGCCGCGAGCGTCTTGCCGCTACCGGTCGGCGCGAGCAGGAGTGCGTGGCCGCCGAGTGCGATGCGCTCCCACCCGGCCTGCTGGACGGGCGTCGGTCCTTCGAAGTTGTCGGCGAACCAACGACGCGCCGCTTCGCTCAGGAAATCCATGGTCGGGGGGCGCCGTCACTCACCACGTTGCGTCGGGCTCGGCTCGCGCGAGCACCTGCATCTCGGCGAGGAGGTGCCCCAAGTGCTCGGTGTGCCGGCCGGATCGGCCGTCGACGGCGACACTGTTTCCGCTCTCGGGGAGCTCGAGTGTCGCTTCCCGACATGTTCGCTCGACTTCGTCGCGCCAGGGCTCGGCGAGCGCGCGCACGTCGGGCCACCATCCCGCGCGAGCTGCCGCTTCGCCGATCGGATCCGCCGCAAAGAGCTCGCCGGTAAAGCGCCACAACCCGTCCAGTGCGGTTTGCGTGCGGCGATGACTCTCCTCGGTGCCGTCACCCAGCCGCAGCAACCACGAGCGGCTATGTCGCTCATGGAACGCCGCCTCTTTCGATGCTCCGCGTGCGAAGTCGGCGAGTTCTCCGTCGTCGCTTTCGGTCAGGTTGGAGAGCCAGAGTCGGTCGTAGACATCGAACAGATATTGACGAGCGATGGTGGCGGCGAAATCCCGGTTCGGTTGTTCGACGAGGACCGCGTTCCGGAAGGCCTCGGCGTCTCGCAAGAAGGCCAGCGCATCGGGGTTTCGACCCTCATCGTCGAACTTCGATGCGCGCTCGTAGAGCGCCTGGGCTTGGCCCAACAAATCGAGGGCGATATTCGCGAGCGCGAGTTCCTCTTCGAGGATCGGCGCGTGGCCGCACCACTCCGATAGGCGGTGGCCGAGAATCAGTCGATCGTCGGCCATACGCACGACACACTCAAAGCGAAGTTCCCGCTCTTTCACCTACGCACCCTTCAGCGCGCGCGGCACCGCGTAGAACCGCGGATGGCGATAGAGCTTGTCGTCCGCAGGGTCGAAGAACGAGGGCGCGTCTTTCGGTTGGCTCGCGGTGATCGACTCGAACGGAACCACCCACAAGCTCAGCGGATGCCCGCGACGGGCGTACACGTCGCGGGCGTTCTGGAGTGCGAGCTCGGAGTCGGGGGCGTGCACGCTCCCCACGTGGACGTGCGGCCCGCCCTCTTTTTCTTGGGCAAAGACTTCCCAAAGCGGGCCCTCGGAGAACGTCTTGTCAGTGTTGGGGGTCGCCACGATTTAGGCCGACAACCGGTCGGATTGACGCTTCGCCTCGTAGGCGGCTGCGGCCTCCCGCACCCACGCGCCTCCTTCGTGGGCGCGACGCCTCGCTTCGAGGCGATCGTGATTGCACGGCCCTTCCCCGCGCAGGATCGCGGCGAACTCGTCCCAATTGATGGCGCCGGTTTTCCAGTGACCGGTATCGGGATCTCGCGCTAGTTCCGGGTCGGGAATCACCAGACCCATCGCCTCCGCCTGGGGAACGGCGAGATCAACGAACCACTGCCGTAGCTCGTCGTTGCCTTTGATCTTCACTTTCCAGTCGAGAAGCACGTCGTTGTGAGCAGACGCGTCGTCGGGAGGGCCGAACATCATCAGTGTCGGCCACCACCAGCGGTCGAGTGCGTCTTGCGCCATCGCCTTTTGTTTCGGCGTGCCCTTTGCGAGATTCGACATGATCTCGATGCCCTGGCGCTTGTGAAAGTTCTCTTCCTTGCAGATGCGCACCATGGCGCGCGCGTAGGGTCCGTACGAACACTTGGTCAACATCGTCTGGTTGACGATGGCGGCCTGGTCGACGAGCCAACCGATCGCGCCGACGTCGCCCCAAGTCAACGTCGGATAGTTGAAAATGCTCGAGTAGCGAGCTCGTCCACGGAGCAGTTGATCGATGAGATCCGAGCGATCCACTCCGAGCGTTTCCGCTGCGCTGTACAAGTACTGCCCGTGGCCCGCTTCATCTTGGACCTTGGCGAGGAGGGAGATCTTGCGGCGCAGACTCGGCGCCCGGGTGATCCAGTTGCCCTCGGGCAGCATGCCCACGACTTCGGAATGCGCATGCTGGGACATCATGCGAATGAGCTGTTTCCGGTAGCGATCGGGCATCCAATCCTTCGGCTCGATGCGCTCGCCCCGTGCGATCCTCTCCTCAAAGGCCGCAGAACGGTGGTCTTCAGTGTTGGCTTCCGGCGACATGGAACCCTCCGGCTGGATAATGAATCCCGTAATAATACCGGCCGTCTAGGGATGGTTGTAGGATGGCCCCTCGGGAAACGCATCGGGCGGGAATTTTTGAACGAACGGGAACGCAATCAGATTCTCTGGGTACGAGCCGTGGAGGAAGCGGACGAGGGCGGTGCACTGTTGTCCCCCGCGGCCCGGGACCGCGCCTCCCGTCGTGCGCGCCCGCTGGCTCCGCCGGATGAGGCGTCGCCGGAAGCGTTTCTCGTAGCGCGGGCGGAGCTCCTCGACCGGCAAGTTGCCACGGCGGAACCGGGGCTCGAAGGCGCTCTCGAAGCGACCCAGGTGCCCTCACCGTGGCTCTTCGTCTTGCTCGGGCTTTTCTCCGGATTGGCGCTGGAGGTGATCGGCGGCGATCCCCGGATCAATTTGCTCGCCTTGCCGCTCCTCGGTGTGCTGGCCTGGAACGCCCTGCTTTTTGTCGTGGAATTCGTGCGGCTCGCCTCCGGACGCCCCATTCGATTCCCGCGCTGGCTGCGCGGCTTTCTCTCGCGCGTTCGCTTGCGCCGGGCGGGCTGGATCAAAGAAGGCGAAGCCGCCCTGCGCGCGGCGGTGGTGGCGCGCTTCGGGATGCTGTGGGTGAGCCACGGCGCCGAGCCCGCAGCGCTTCGACTGCGCGCGGGGCTCCATCTCGCGGGCTTGGGTTTCGCAGCGGGAATCGTTGCAGGGCTCTATACCGCGGGCTTTGCTCTCGCATACCGCGCGACGTGGGAGAGCACGTTCCTCGACGCGGAGGGCGCACTGCGTTTTCTACGGGTACTGCTCGCCCCAGGGGTGAACGTCCTCGGGTTCGCGTTCCCGACGGTGACGGAATTCGCGGCGCTCGAAGCACCCGGTAGCGGCCCCGCAGCGAACTGGATCCATCTTTGGGCCGTGAGCCTCGCCGTTTGGATCGGTGCGCCTCGCGCGCTCTTCGCCGGCGTGCACGCGCTTCGGGCGCGTCGCGATAGCACCCAGGCCACGCTCGACCTCGACGATCCCTACTACCACCGCCTTCTCGCGTGGCGCGAAGCGGGCGGCCGAGGGGCCACGGTGATTCCCTACAGTACGCAGCTCGCCGCCGGCGCCGCGGCATCTCTGCGCGAGCTTTTGTTCGAGCTGCTCGGAAACCGCACCCAGGTGCGTCTCGCCGATCCTGTCCCCTACAGCGGAGCGCTTCCAGAACTCGGCAACTCTCTGGAAGACGTGGTCGTCCTCGTATTCAACCTCGCCCAATCGCCCGAGCAGGAAGTACACGGCCGCATTATCGAAGAGCTTCAAGAAAAGCTGCGCGGCCGCGGACGCTTGCTCGTTCTCCTCGACGAAGAATCCTACGCGGCGAAGGCCGATGAAGGACGGCTCCTCGAACGCCGCCGCAGCTGGCAACGTGTCGCTCGGGAATCGGGGATCGTCGCGGTACCGTTCGCCGGAGAAACGCGGCTCGCGCGGACGACCCTCGACGCGGCCAGTCGAGAACTCGGCGTATCCCGAGGCAATGCGGCATGAAGAGCGACCGAGACGTCCTTTCGCTCTCCCTGATTTCGCATACGAACGTGGGCAAGACGTCGCTCGCGCGAACACTGCTGCGACGAGACGTCGGCGAGATCCTCGATCAGGCTCACGTCACGCGCGAGGACGAACGGTTCGTGATGCTCGAAGGAGATGACGAGCACCGCATCGTGTTGTGGGACACGCCGGGGTTCGGCGACTCCGGGCGATTGTTCGCCGAATTAGAGCGGCACGAGCGACCTCTCGAGTGGTTGTCGTCCCAGTCCTTCGATCCCGAAACCGAAGCGCCGCTTTCCTCGAGCCGCGCTGCCGTTCAGAACGTGATGCGCGAAGCAGACGTGATCCTGTATCTCGTGAACGCCTCGGAGGATCCGGCGATGGCGGGATACGTCGAGCCGGAAATGCGCATTCTCGGATGGATCGGGAAACCGGTCATCGTCCTTCTCAACCAGACCGGAAGCCCGACAGACGCGGACGAACGACGCCGGGACGAAGAACGGTGGCGCTGGCATCTCGCGTCTTTCGCGTCGGTTCACGAAGTGATGAGCCTCGACGCGTTCTCCCGCTGCTGGGTTCAGGAGGGTCTCCTCCTGCTCCGGCTCGAAGCACTCGTCGAAGAGCGCCATCGCAAGCACATGACCCAACTCCTCGAGCGTTGGCGACGCGACAACTTGGCGATCCTGTCGGAAGCCGCAGGCGAATTCGCGAACGCCCTGTGGGCATCCGCGTGCGACCGCGAGACCGTCGGCGAAGCCGTCCTCTCTCGCGTCGCCCGCAAGCGGGCGGCGGAAGAGCTCGCCCGACGCCTCGACGCGAGAACCCGCGCCTCACTCGATCGATTGATCGCGTTGTACGGACTCGAAGGCGAAGCCGCGACGTGGGCGCGCGGGGCCTTCGCCGATGTCAAAGTGCCCGGCGACAAGCCCGACCCGCGAAAGATTTCGGTGCTGGGCGGCATGGCTGGGGGAGCACTCGGCGGACTCATCGCCGACATCGCTCACGGTGGACTCACGTTCGGCGGGGGAACCGTCGCGGGCGCGATTCTCGGTGGCCTCGGCCTCGGCGGATTGGCCTGGGCCTACGAACAGCTCACGGGACAGTCCGGGGAGCCGGTGGTTGCGTGGTCGCCCGCGTTTATCGAACGACTCGTACGCGACGGGCTGCTGCGCTACCTCGCGGTGGCCCACTTCGGGCGCGGTGCCGGGGCCTTCCGCGATCGAGTCACCCCGGCGGCTTGGGCGCCGCGGGTCGAGCAACTGCTCGAGCGCAATGGGCGCGCCTTCGCAAAATTGGTCAAAAACGCGAAGCCCGAAGCGCGCGGAGAAACACCGAGCGCGCTGGTTGCGCAATATGAGCAGTCTTTAAAAGGCCTGCTCGCGGATCTCTACCCTGGGTCGGAACGACTGCTTCGCTAGGCGTCGTCCGGGAACGGGACGCCCGTACCACCGATCCCGCAATAGCCCATGGGGTTCTTGTCGAGATATTGCTGGTGGTAGTCCTCAGCGTAGTAGAACGGACCGGCGGGCTCGATTTCGGTCGTGATCGACGGGCCGCCCGCTTGGGAGATCGCTTTTTGGTACATCTCGCGCGTCTCGAGAGCCGCTTCGCGTTGCGCGTCGTTCAAGGTGTAGATCGCGGAGCGGTACTGAGTTCCGACGTCGTTTCCCTGACGCATTCCCTGGGTCGGATCGTGCGCCTCCCAGAACACCTTGAGTAGCGCCCGGTAGCTCACGATCGCGGGATCGAAGACCACCAGCACGACTTCGTTGTGCCCAGTGAGCCCGCTACAGACTTCTTCATACGTCGCGTTCGGCGTGTGGCCGCCCGCATAGCCGACTGCGGTGCTGTAGACGCCGGGCACCTGCCAGAATTTGCGTTCGACGCCCCAAAAGCAGCCGGCTCCGAAAATCGCCTGTTCGAGACCCTCGGGAAACGGCCCTTTGAGCGGGTGCCCCGAAACCGTGTGCTGGGGCGGAACGGGCATCGCTGTATCGCGTCCCGGTAGGGCCTCATCCGGAGCGGGAACCTCGAGCTTTTTCTGAAAGAGCGCCATCGCGTACCTCCGCGAGACAGTGTACCGGTGTCTGGCCCGGGTTTCAGGCGGGGGCCGGAAGGCCTTCGAGGAACTCGCGCAGGATGCCCCCCACTTCGTCGCGGTGGCTTCGCAGAGGGAAGTGCCCCGCACCCTCAACGACGTGCAGGACGGCGCCGGGAATAACCGACGCGACCTGGCGGGACATCGCTTCTGTGGGGAAGTGGTCCTCCGCGCCGGAAACGATGAGTGCCGGGCAGCGGATCTTTGCGCAGTCGTCCACCCAATCGGACCGGGAGTACGTCTCGTCGAGGACCGCGAGAAGCGTCTCGACCGTGTGATCTCGCAGGCCGTGAATCGCGCGCGCGAGCCGATCCGAGTCGGCGGCGAGTCGATCGGCCACTTGGTCGTTCATTCGGAGACGCACGTTTTCGATGTAGAACGCCCCGAACTCGCCCGCTTCCACGAGCGGGCGGTGCGCTTTCCACCACGCGACGTCTTCCGGCGTGGGCCCGAACGGCGGGCCGCTGATCGAAATCAGCGCGCGCACGCGCTCCGGGTAGTGGGAGGCGACATAGAGCGAGAGCGCACCCCCCATCGACGGACCGCCGAAAATCGCGCGCTCGATCCCCAAGGTGTCGATCCACGCCATGAGGTCCCGCGCTTTGCAGGCATACGTATTTTCTTCGCGCTTCGGCGACTTTTCGGAAAGCCCGTGACCCCGCGCGTCGGGATGGAGCACGCGGTAGGTCGCCCACAAAGGCTCGAGGTCGGCCACGACGTTCCGCGATTCTTCGACCGACCCCGGGTGGATCCACACCACCGCGGGCCCGGTCGGATTACCGCGGGCGAGCCAGTGGACGCGCGCGCCGTGATGGAGGATGCACTCGGGCATGGGGCGCTAGGCGACGTGCGCTTCCCGCTCGATCAATTCGCGCTGCACGTCGGTGATGTAGTCGCGAACAGTCGGAGCCGCGTCTCGCTGGCGCGCGAGCTGCATCTGAAACGCGAGCTGGCTCCCGGTTCGAAACATCATCTCGGCGCTGATCAGGTAGAACTCGAACATTCGGCAGAAGCGCTCGTCGTACATCTCCGCGATCGTTTTTCGATTCGCCTCGAAACGGTCGTGCCAGTTGCGGACCGTATCCGCGTAGTGAACGCGCAAGAACTCGAGATCCGTCACCCACAAACTGTGCTGCTCGACCGACGCGAACACTTCCGATAGCGCCGGCGAGTAGGCTCCGGGGAAGATGTACTTACGGAGCCACGGACTCGCCGTTCCGGGCGGGCTCATGTGACCGATTGAATGGAGGACGGCGACGCCGTCGTCGACCATCAGCTCGTTGATCTTGTCGAAGAACTCTCCGTAGTGCGCGACGCCGACGTGCTCGAACATGCCCACGGAAACGATGCGGTCGAAGCGTTCCGAGACCTCGCGGTAATCCTTGAGTTCGAACCGCACGCGCCCCAGGAGACCCGACGCCTCCGCCCGCTGGCACGCGAGCTCGTGCTGTTCTTTCGAGAGCGTCACGCCGAGGACTTCTACCGGAACGACTTCAGCGAGATAGAGGGCGAGCCCTCCCCAGCCGCAACCGATGTCGAGAACGCGCTGCCCCGGCTTCAAGCCGAGCTTTGCGGCGAGGAGCCGGCACTTGTTTCGCTGTGCCTCTTCGAGGGTATCGCTGGGATTTCTGAAATAGCCGCAGGAGTAGAACATCCCGTCGTCGAGAAACAAGCGATAGAAATCGTTTCCCAGGTCGTAGTGGTGCGCGACGTTCCGCTGCGCCTTGCCGATCGGATTCGCCTGTTGAAACCGCTTCAACCCCCGGGAAATGCGACGCAGGAAGCTCTGCATTGGATACGAACCCAAGTTCAGTCGGTTCGTCGAGAACAGGGTCAAAAAATCGCGAAGGCTCGATTCCGGAAAGGTCAGGCGCCCGTCCATGAACGCTTCGCCGGCGTGAAGCTCCGGGTTGAGGAAGAGCTTCCAGTAGAGACTCGGGTCGGAGAGGCGCATCGTCACGTCGAGCCCCGGCTCGCCAGCGAAGACGTGGGAGCGGCCCGCTGCGTCGATCACCGTCAGTCGACCCACTCGAACGAACGACTGCAACATGTGGGAAAGCGGGAACATAGAGGCTCCTAGCGCGCGGGTTCTCCGGGAATGGTTTCGCGCTGCAACACGTCGTCGGTTTCCATCGCTGCGATTTCCGCCTCGTCGTAGCCGAGCATGCCGGACAACACATCGCGATTGTGCTCGCCGAGGTAGGGGGCTTCGAGATCGAGCGACTCCGGGAAGTCCGAAAAGCGCAGCGGATTCCCCGGCACGTGGAAATCGGGCAGCCCGCGGTCGGAAATCGTTCGAATCGTTCCCCGCGCGCGGTGGTGCGGATGCTCCATCGCCTCTTTCACGGTGAGGACCGGACCCACCGGGATCCGGCCTTCCATCAGGGCGTCCATCGCTGCGTCGTCGCTCTCCATGCCCCGAATCCAGGTTTCGACGATCTCTACGAGCGCGTCGACGTTCTCGACGCGCTTGCCGTTATCGACGAAGCGCGGATCCTGGATGATGTCTTCGCGCCCGATGACTTTGCAGAACTGCGGCCACTGGTGCTCGAGCGCGACGATGAACATGTAGCGCTCTCGTCCTCGGAAGATGCCGGTGGGTGCCAACGCGAAATGGTGCCGACCGTTCCGCGTCGGATTCATCGCGCCTTCGGACAGGCTGACGACCTGGGTGGTGATGTCGTGGTGGTGGAAGTAGCAATCGAGGAGCGAGATATCCAAGTACTGGCCTTTTCCGCTCTTCTCGCGGTGCAGCAGTGCGGCGTTGATCGCCCCGAAGGCGTGAGCTCCGGTCAGGGTGTCACCCAGACTGAACATCGGATAAGACGGCGCCCCGCCCTTCTCGCCGATCAGTTCCGTGATCCCGGCGAATGCCTGGGCGATCGGGTCGTAGCCCACCATCTTCGCAAGTGGCCCGGTCTGACCGAACGTCGTGATCGAGCACATCACCGCGCGTGGATTGATCTCGTGGACGACATCCCAGCCGAGTCCGAGGCGCGCAATCGCGCCCACGGAAAAATTCTCGATCACCACGTCCGCTTTCGCGACCAGCTTTTTCGCAGCTTCGAGAGCGCGCGGGTCGCGGAGATCGAGACACACGCTCTTCTTGCCTCGGTTCTGCTGCACGAAGTACCCGCTGCGCCCGTCCTTTACGAAAGGCAGCCCGCGAGCGCCATCGCCGGTAGGCGCCGCCTCGACCTTGATCACGTCGGCGCCCAGCTCGGCAAAGAGTCGGGTGCAGGCCGGCCCCGCGAGGAAATGAGTGAAATCGAGCACGGTGTAGCCGCTGAGTAGATGCGCCACGAGACCTCCTGCAGCCCGAGCCGGGAAAACCGGCTGGTACGGGGCAATCACTCGGTGCAGAATAGGCGACTTTCGACGAACGCCTGGAGGAAACCTCAGTGCAAACCGGCCCCCGACTGGCGGGCAAGAATATCCTCGTCACCGGCGGAGCCAGTGGGATCGGGAGAGCGGCCTCGCTCAGGCTGGGTGTCGAAGGCGCCCGGGTGTGCGTCGCGGATATCGCTTCCGAAGGCGTTCGCGCTGTAGCCGACGAGATCGAGTCCGCGGGCGGCCAGGCCGAGCCGCTCACGCTCGACGTGACCGACGGAGGCGCCGTCGCGGCCGCGATCGCGAATTTTGCGAGCCGGAACGGGAGACTCGACGGCGCGTTCAACAACGCGGGCATCGAGGGTCCCGCGCTCCGGACGCTCGAGTACCCCGACGATGCGTGGGATCGCGTCCTCGACGTCAACTTGAAGGGCGTGTGGTGGTGCATGAAGGCCGAGCTCTCCCAAATGATGTCCCAGGGCGGAGGCGGCTCGATCGTCAACACTGCATCGGTCGCCGGCATTCGGGGGTTCCCGGGAGCTTCGGCCTATGTCGCTTCGAAGCACGGGGTCGTCGGTCTCACGCGCTCCGCCGCCGTGGAATACGCCCGCCACGGAATCCGCGTGAACGCCATCTGCCCGGGCTTTATCAAGACGCCCATGGCGGACCGTGTGGGAGAGGCCGGACGGGTGAACCCCGACGCCATGGGAGGCCTCGCACCCATTGGGCGGATGGGAGAGGCACGCGAAATCGGCGACGCCGCGAGTTGGCTGCTCTCCGACGAGGCGGGCTTCACAACCGGCGTGGCACTCGAAGTCGACGGGGGATACGCCGCTCGCTAAGCGGCAGTCGGTATGCAACGTCGGATCGGCATCATGTTGTGGCCGTCCCCCGGGATCGACGCGGGCTTCTCCCGCGCGCTCTGGTGTGAGCAGGAAGGATTCGACGACGTCTGGTTCCCCGACGGCGAGGGAATGCAGGACGCGCTGACCCTTGCTGCCGGGGTCGCTTCTCGAACCGCTCGTATCCGTTTGTGTACGGGGATCGTCCCCGTCTACAACCGCCCCCCCGCTGTCTTGGCGACTTCAGCGCTCGCGCTGTCTCACCTCGCTCCCGGTCGGTTCGTCCTTGGGATTGGATCCTCGACGCACGCGATGATCGAGAACTGGTACGGCCGGTCTTTCGAGAAGCCTTTGGCCAACGTTCGCGAAACGACGCAGCTCTTGCGCCGCCTGTTCGCGGGCGAGAAAACGGATTTTCAAGGCGAGGTCCTTCGCAGTCGGGGTTTCCGGTTGAAGGAGCGCCCGGGCGGCGAGATTCCGATTCATATCGCCGCCATGGGGCCCAAGATGCTTCGCCTCGCCGGCGAAGTGGGAGACGGTGTCGTGTTGAACGACATGACCCCCGACGACCGTATTCCCGCAGCGCTCGAACAGATCGACGAAGGCGCGAAGCGAAGCGGACGTCGGGTCGAAGACCTCGAAATCTCGATCCGGCGTGCCACCCTCGTCACCGACGATGAGAACGACGCTCGAGAGATGTTCCGGAGCCAGTTCACCTTTTATGCGTCAACTCCGGTGTACCAACGGCAAATGATCGAGCTCGGCTACGCATCGGCGATCGATGAGATTCGGCTCGGCTACGCGAACCGCGATCGGGGGCGCAGCCTCCGCGCCGTCGACGATGCCATGGTCGAACGGTTCTACGTTTTCGGTGATGGCGAAGCCTGTCGCCGGCGGGTCCGCGCGAGTTTCGACGCCGGGATCGACACGGTGTTCGTGAGCCCTCAGGCGCGTTGTAGCGACCACTTCGATGCCACGTGCCGAGCGTTTGCGCCGACCGTCTTTGCCACCGGATCGTGAGGAAAATCGATGCCGCGCCAATCGCGAAAGCTTCGCTTCGGTCTCTGGTACGCGTTTCGCAACCCCGAAGCCTGGAGACGTCCCTTCCCAGAAATCTATGCCGAGGTCTTCGAGCAAATCGAGTGGGCGGAGCACCGCGGCTTCGACGACGTCTGGTTGACCGAGCACCATTTTTGCGAGGACGGACACGCGCCCTCGATCCTTCCTCTCGCCGCAGCCGTCGCGGCGCGGACGAAACGCATCCGGATCGGTACGGGCGTTCTGCTGCTCCCGCTCCACAATCCCGTCCGCGTCGCCGAAGATGGCGCGACCATCGACATCATTTCGAACGGTCGGTTCGAGTTGGGCGTCGGAGTCGGCTACCGGCCGCAAGAATTCCCCGCTCTCGGCGCAAGACGCGAGGAGCGTGCGACGCGAACCGACGAAGGGCTCGAGATCATTCGTCGGCTCTGGGCCGGTGAAACGCTTTCCTTCTCCGGCCGGCATCACCAGTTCGAGAACGTGAAGCTCGAGCCGATGCCTGTACAGGAGCCGCCGCCGATCTGGGTCGGCGGGTTTGCGCCCGCATCGGTGCGACGCGCAGCGCGTTTGGGAGATGGCTACCTCGGCACGGCCGACGACGGGACGCTCACCGCCCTCTACCGTGAGGAACTGGCAAAAGCGGGCAAAGACCCCTCGGCCGCGCGCATCGCCGGGGGGCACTTTTGGCTCATCGCTTCTCGCGACCCGGAAAAAACCTGGGCCGAGCTCGCACCCCACGTCCTCTATCAGATGCAGGTCTACAACCGCTGGCTCGAGGACGCGGGCCAGGCGCTTTTCCCGGAGATGTCCGATGTCGAGGCGCTTCGCGCCACGGGACTGCTCAAGGTCCTGACACCGGCCGAGGTCGTCCGGGAAATCCGGACTTACCTCGAGATTTGCCCACTCGAGAGGTATTACAGCTGGACGATTCCGCCGGGCGTACCCGCCGAGGCGATGACGCCGTATCTCGAGCTTTTTGCGGCAGAGGTGATTCCCCACTTCCAGTGAGAGAAGACGCAACTTGCGGGTCCGTTGCCGGCCAGCGAGCCCTTAATCTCGACCCGCAAGCCGGCCGATAGAACGAAGGTGTCTTCCTCGAATCAGCCGCCGCTGGTGCTCGTGGCCCTCGCCCAGGGTCCGCGTGAAGTCGCTTGCCAGGAACTGATCCGGCGCGGCTGCTACGCGGAGCCCGTCCTCACCGAGCACCTCCCGGAACTCACCCGCGAGCTGGGAAGTTGTTGTGTTCTCATCGATTTCGATACTGCGATTGATTCACTGCCCCACCGACTTTTAAACCGCGCGAACGACCCGGTACCGATGTTGATCTTCGCGCGCGATGTCGGAGTCGCCGCTCCGCTTGCCCAGGCCGACCCGCAGTACGTCGACGTCATCGCGAGACCTTGCGATTGGGATGACGTCGCGCTGCGGGTTGCGCGACTTCTCGAGACCTGCGCCGGCTGGAACGCGTTGCAGCGCTCTCAGCGCGTCGCCCGCATGGGAAGTTGGAAGTGGGACTACGAATCGGATGAGATGCAGT
Organism: Myxococcota bacterium; assembly: GCA_965223705.1. Taxonomy (GTDB): domain Bacteria; phylum Myxococcota_A; class UBA9160; order UBA9160; family UBA6930; genus UBA6930. The sequence continues at coordinate 4,351,436 of OZ245015.1, forward strand.
GGTCGGACGAGACGTTCCGCGTGCTCGGTCTAGAACCCGGAAGCTTCATCCCGAGCGGACAAACGCTTCTCTCCCGTGTGCACGCGGACGATCGCACGACGGTCCAGGACAAAATGCGTTGGTCGGCAAAGACCGGAAAAGGGTTCTCCCTCGAGCATCGGGTGTCACGACCCGACGGGGAGACCGTTCGGGTGCGACACGAGGGCGAAGTCTCGGACGTCGACGGGGTGCTGATCGGAACGATCCAAGACGTCACGAGTCAGGTCGAGTCCATTCAGTCTATCCAGCAGCTCGCCAACCTGGACAGCCTCACCGGCTTGGCGAATCGCCGCTACTTCCTCGAACGGCTCGATCAGGCGATCTTGGAAGCGCAACGAACGGGGCAGCTCGGCGCGCTCCTTTACTTGGATCTCGATCAGTTCAAGCGCATCAACGACAGCCTCGGCCACCGCGCCGGCGATGTCCTGTTGCGGACCGTCGCGGAGCGGATCATCCGACAAGTCCGCGAGCACGACGACGTCGGTCGCCTGGGGCAACTCGAGAGCGGGCTGCATTCGATCTCCCGATTGGGTGGCGACGAGTTCACCGTGTTTCTTCCGAACGTCACGCGCCGAGGCGACGTCGAACGCATTGCAAAGCGCCTGCTGCAATCGCTCGGGCGCCCCATCGAAATCGATCACCGCGAGGTCCTCGTCACCGTGAGCATCGGAATCGCGATGTTCCCATCGCACGCCGAAGACGCGGAGACCCTCCTGCAACACGCCGATAGCGCGATGTACTTCGCGAAGGACCGCGGGCGCAACAACTACCAGTTCTACGACGACTCCATGGGAACCGAAGCGCTTCGGGGCCTGCTCCTCGAGTCGAATTTGCGGCGCGCCCTTCCGGAAGGCGCGCTCTCGGTGGCGTATCAGCCCCGGATCCGCGTGAGCGACGGAACCGTGTGCGGAGCCGAAGCGCTCATGCGGTGGAACGACAGCGAGCTCGGGAAAATCGCCGCGAGCGAGTTTATTCCCGTCGCCGAAGAGTCCGGGCTGATCGTGCCGCTCGGCAGTTGGATCTTCGAAACGGTCTGCGAGGAGAAGAGTCGGCTCAATGCCGACGGTGCACCGCCGATCCCGCTATCGGTGAACGTCTCTCCTGCCCAGTTCGTGCGAGACGACGTCGAGTCGATGGTCACCCACGGTCTCCGGCATCACAACATCGAGCCCTCCCAGATCGAAATCGAGATCACCGAGAGCCTCCTCATGCAGCAGGATCAGAGCGTCGCGAACGCACTTCACACCCTGCGATCGATCGGAGTCCGGATCGCGCTCGACGATTTCGGCACGGGCTACTCCTCGCTTTCCTACCTGACGCAGTTTCCGATCGACACGCTCAAGATCGACCGTTGCCTCGTCCGCGATGTCCACAGCGACCCCAATTCTCGCGGCATCCTTCGAGCGCTCATCGAGATGGGACACAGCCTCGGTATGGTGGTCGTAGCCGAAGGCGTCGACTGTATGGAGCAGTACGAGATCTTGAAGAAACTCGGGTGCGATGAGGCCCAGGGGTTTCTGTTTAGCCAAGCCGTTCCGATCAACGACTTCAGACACCTGCTGCACCACCGCTTCGACGACTAGCTGCTGACGATCGGAGACAATCGATCGAGCTGTTGCGTATCCGCATCGATGCGGAATTGCCAATCGCTGGCGCCGTCGATCGGCGTATCGGTGCGACAGCGCACGACCGCGGCGATGCGTTTGACGGAAAACGGCGGGACGTAACCGAGACGCAGTTCGATGAACCGGAAGCCGTCGGGCGGCGCGAGCGTGGCGCACTTGGTGCCGTCCCGGGAATACACCTCGAGCCTCGCCTCGCAGGTTTCCTCGGTCAGCAACACCGCCAACGTTCCGGTAGATGGGCAAACCTGGGTTTGCTCGACGGGCCCGCCGCACAAGACGGGACGCCCACCCCAATGAACCAGGGGTTTGTCCGGCTCAAAGGACACCGCCTCCCGAGCCATGGCGACCCGGGGTGCACCATTCTCTTCGTCGGCAAAATCCGCGAGGATCTCCTGCACCCGCGACTCGACGAAATGGACGAGTTCGCGAGCGTCGGGGGGCGGTTCGACCCGCTCGTCCGTGGGTTCAGCGAATTCTGCCGGACGATCCGAGCGGGCGAAGAAGAGCAGACCGAGACCCAGCACGCCTCCGGTGAGGAGTGCGAGCGGCAGGGTTTTCTCTGCGACGGCGGGGGCGAAACGCGCCAGCATGCCCGCGGAGGCCCAAACGGCGCACAGAGCGAAGGCCACGATGGCGACCAGGGTCGTCCAGGGAACTGCGCCGGTCTCGCTGGCCTCTTGCCGCCGATCGACGTCCCCGAGGGCCCGGTCGCCAGGCGTCGTTTGAGCGTAGGTCGACGGGGCTCGATGGGACGCGAGTGGTCGTTGGCAGTGGGTGCAGCGGTCCACGTCTCTGGATTCCTTCGCGGATCACATCGGCGGGCCAGAAGATCGACGTTAGGCGTGTCGTGAGCGTTAGACTGAGGGGCAGCGGAGGACCCATGACGAACCAGAGCCAGCCGAAGCGAATCCTCGAAGGTGTTCGCGTACTAGACATGACCCAGTATCTCGCGGGAGCCGGCGTCACCCGGATGATGGCGGAGCTGGGCGCGGACATCACGAAAGTCGAGATTGCGCCGGTCGGCGATCCGGGGCGGCTCCTGCCCGTCGTCAAGACCGAGCGCAGCGGCTTTTTCGTCCAACACAATCGCGGCAAGAACAGCTTGTGTCTCGACTGGAGCAAGCCCGAGGCCCTCGAAATCATTCGAGAGTTGGCGGCGGAGTCGGATATTTTCTGCGAGAACTTCGGGCGCGGCGACATCCTCGAACGGAGAGGCCTCGACTACGCGTCGCTCAAGGCGATCAAGCCCGATCTCATCTACCTCTCGGTTTCCGTCTTCGGCCGTAAGAGCCCCTGGTCGCAGAAACCCGGTTACGACTACGTCGCCCAAGCGGCGTCGGGGATCATGCACATGGCGGGCGAGCCCGACCGCCCGCCCGCCATGGTCTGGAGCGCGTTGGGTGACACCAACGCCGCCGTACACGGCTTCGGTTCCTTGGGCTACGCGTTGTTCCATCGCGAACGAACCGGCGAAGGACAGTACATCGATCTCGCGATGACGGATTGCCTGTTCCACTTCCACGAGGGCGCGCTCGAAGCACACCATCTGACGGACGGCCAGTTCGTCCCGAAACGATTCGGCGCGCACCACCAATTGGTGTTCCCGGCGGGCACGTTCAAGAGCCCCGACGGCTACATCGTGCTCCTCGCGCTCGACCTCCAATGGGAGAACGTGTGCAACTGCCTAGGGCGCCCGGACCTCATGACCGATCCGCGGAGCAAGACCATGGAAGCGCGCGCCGAGCACCGCTTTGAGTTGGTCGAGATCATCGAGTCGTGGATGGCGACTTTCGACAACGACGAGGCGATCCTCGAGGAGCTCGAAAAGCATCGCGTTCCGGCGGCGCCGGTGCTTGCGCCGACCGACGCGTTGGACCATCCGCATTTCAAGGCTCGCGATATGGTGCGCTGGGTGAAGGACCCGATCCTCGGTGAGATCCCGATCCCGGGGTTCCCGTGGAAGTTCAGTTCGCAGCCGACGCTACCGGACATCACGGCGCCCCTCCTCGGAGAACACAACGGGCAGGTCCTCCGTGACCGGCTGGGCTACGACGAGGCGAAGATCGCCTCTCTCGCCGACTCGGGCGTCCTGCACAGCAAAGACGCGTGATTCGAGAGCACGCGACGTAACCGGCGGGCGATGGAGCGAGCGGCGCCCGGCGGACTTCTCTTCCTCATCGTGTTCGGCGCCGCGGTTCAAGCCGACGGCAGCCCGAGTGGCGTCTTGCGCCGACGGGTCGCTGGAGCGGCGCGCGCGGGGGCAGTGAACCCCGACGCGCGCTTCATCGTCACCGGCGGCGTCGGTCGGCACGAGCCCGCGGAAGCCCTTGTCATGGCCGAGCTGCTCCGCACGAACGGCGTGCCCGACAACTGCATCCTGGTCGAACCCGAGAGCCGCGACACACTGGAATCCGCGATCCGCTGCGCCGACCTCGTCGCGCGACACTGGATCCCGGGGAGTCGGGTGCTGTCGTGTTCGAGCCCGTACCACAACGTTCGCTGCGCCGTGCTCTTGCGCGCACTCGGGATTCCGGCCGAGCGTGCGCCCATGCCGAGCGATCGGCCCCACGTGAGCGCCAGGAAACTCGCCTATCAGCTGTTACGAGAATGCGCGGCGTTGCCCTGGGACGCAGCCCTCGTGTTCGGCATGCGGCTCGCCGGTCGCGCCCGGCGACACGATCTCCACTAGTCGAACGTGAGCACCGTCCGAGTCACCTCGCCCGCCTCCATCGCTCGGAACGCTTCGCCTACGCGATCGAGGGGCTCGTGCCGCGTCACCATCGAATCGAGATCGAGACGACCCTGGCGGTACAATTCGAGGTAGCGCGGCGCATCCATCGTGAACCGATTCGATCCCATCATGCACCCGATGATGCGCTTCTCGAGAAAGAAGTGCCCCGCGTTGACCGACACGTGCTCCCCCACCGGAATGGCACCGACGAGAATCGCCGTGCCGTGGGGAGCCAAGCAATAAAATGCCTGCTCGAGCAGCTTCGGCACGCCGACGGCTTCAAAGGCAAACTCGGCACCGCCACCCGTCATCTTCTTGATGAGCTTCACCGGATCGCCGGAAGACGGGTTGATCGTATCCGTCGCCCCGAACTTCTTCGCGCTCTCGAGTTTCTCGTCGAGAAGATCGACCGCGATGATCTGCCTCGCACCGGCGATCTTGGCGCCCTGGATGACGGAGATCCCGACGCCGCCCGCACCGAATACGACGACCGAAGAGCCGGGGGTCACCTTCGCAGTATTGAGCGCCGCACCCACACCGGTGGTGACGGCACAACCGACGAGCGCCGCCCGATCGAGCGGAATGTCTTTGTCGATCTTCACCACCGCGCGGTTGTGCAACAACATCGCTTCGGAGAACGCCGCGAGATCCGCGAACTGGTGAATCGTCTCGTCACCCTGGCGGATGCGGGGCGTGTCGCCCTCTCCGCGTTGGCAAGCGCCGCGATCGATGCACAAGTGGGGACGCCCCTGGACGCACTGCGTGCAGCCGCCGCAGAAGAGCGAGGTGCACGCGATCACGTGGTCGCCAGGGGCGACGTTGCGCACGCGCTCGCCGACCGCCTGCACGACGCCCGCGGGCTCGTGGCCGAAGATCGCGGGACGCGGGGACGGGATCGCTCCGTGTAAGGCGTGAAGATCGCTATGACACACGCCGCAGGCGGCGGTCTTGACCAACACCTCGTCGGGACCGGGCTCCGCGAGCTCGACGTCTTCGATGGTTAGGGGTTGGTGTTTTTCGCGATAGACCGCGGCCTTGACCTGCATGGTGCCTCCAACCGCCGACGGGGCGGCCTTCGTATTCTACGCCGCCGGAAGCCGCGACGGCTAGAGGCACCCGAAAAAGATGGGGGGCCGAGGAGCCTTGATCGGCGTCAGTTGCCCGCTTTGATCGCGTTGCCCTGCTTGTCTTTGAAGTTGCCGATCGCGATCATGATGAAATCCACCATCGCCCAGATACCGAGACCGCCGAAGGTCAAGAGCTGAAGCAGCCCCGTCCCGATCTTTCCGACGTAGAATCGGTGAATGCCGAAAGCGCCCAAGAAAAAGCACAGCAGCAGCGCGGGAACGAAACCCTTCTCGCTGACTCCCATCTCCATTGTCGAATCAGCCGTCGTCACACTTGCACTCATGCGTTTTCACTCCTCATCGTGGGGGAAGGGGCGGCGCGCAAACGCTGTCCCGGGTAAGCGACCAGGCGCCCCTGGCCATCTCGAAAGCTTCCGGTCAGCAGCTCGTAGGTCACCCACAGCGCGTGGATGCCGTCGATCGCGAGAAACGTCGCTCCGAGGATCGTCTCCCCGACGGCGAAGCACCCGATCCAACCGATCGTGAGACCGAGATCGAGCAACCCCAGTCCGTAACGCCCCAGGTAGAAATGCTGGGCGCCGCAGAAACCGAACAGCGCGGAAATGATCACCGCAGTTCCGTAGTTCTTCGGCGAAATTCTGGGATCTCGGTCGCGAACCGCTTCCATAGTGAATGGCTTATCGACCCGTGCGTCGCCGCGGCTGAACTCGAAATGAAATGCTGATTTGCAACCTGCCTACGGTGTGCGGGTCACCTTCCGGCCCGTGCCCACAAACTGCGCCCCGGGCTCACACGGCTGTGGATTCGTACCTGGCCGAAGGCCTAAGCTCCCAGGATGCCCGGGCCCTCGCGAAAGCCCTCGCGAAAGTTATGGAAGGGCTTAGGCCTCCTCCTCGCGATTCTCGTTTTAGGGTTTCTCGCCGCGATTCCCCTGGTCGTCCGGCACTACGCTTCCGCCGAGTATGTCGAAGGCCGTCTCTCCGACCTGTTGGGTCGCCAGGTGACCGTTGCGCGTGTGGGCCTGAGCTTCCGACCGGACTTGCGGGTGCGTGCCCAAGGCATCGTGCTCGAGCCCGACTTACACGTGCGCGCCGTCGAACTCGCCCTGAAACCTGTTCCGCTCCTTTCCGGACGCTTGGAAGCGCGCCGCGTGATCTTCGAAGGCGTGCGCGCGGAGCTTCCCCTCGACGACGGAACGGACCGCCCCGAGGTGCAGCTTCGAGCCTGGCGGCTCACCCCGCTGTTCGAGTTGCCCGCTCTTTCGTTCGAGGACAGCGAGTTCACGCTTGCGAGCACAGAACGCCCGAACGTCATGATTCATTTCGACGTTCTGTCCCTCGACCCCGTACGGCCGAATCTTCCCGCCGGCTTGAGCGCACGCGGTGAATTGCGAACCTCCGATTCCGCGAGCCCGTTTGAGGTCGAAGCACAGCTCGACTCGATCGGCGCGGAAGAGCCGCTGGGTTCGCAGCGCGGGGCTTTCTCCCTTGCGCTGCGAAACTTTCATGCGACGGAGCTGAAAGCACATTTTGCCGACGTTCTCGGTCGCGATTGGCGGGCGGATCCAATCGATCTCAGTGTCGAGGGCCGCTACGAAAACGGTTCGCTGCCCGATACGGAACTGTCGCTTCGACTCGCTAAAGGATCGATCCGCAGCGGTGCGGCGCGGATCGATGGGCCGGGTACTCTTCGCGCGACGGTCTCCTGGGACGGCGCCGAGGCGAAGTTTCGGGACGTCGTGCTGCAGACTGCCGGAGTGCGCTTCCGCGATCACCGCTTTCGATCGGTGCGAACTCGAATCGATTGGGACGGCACTTGGCTCGACATCGGCAATTTTTCCGCCGACGCCTACGTCGGGAGCCTCGGCCTCACCGGCTCGGACTACCGCATCGGACGCTGGGCGCGTCCCCTAAAGCTCGAGGTCAAGAACGTCGACGCGCTCGAGATGGACGGCCGCATCCGTTTTTCGCAGGCGACGGAAAAAGGCGGCATCCCGAGCGTCGAAGAAGCGGACGTGCGAGGGCTCACTCTTCGCGACGTTCGCGGAGAACTCGATGCCGGGAGCGGCGCGCTGCTGCCCGCGCGAGTCGATCGCGTTACCTGGGAATCGCCCGCAGAAGGCGAAAAACGCGTTCTACAGCTCGAGGGCTCCGTCGACGACGGCAACCTCCGTTTCGATGCTCGGGTCGAAGCGGCCGGCCCGGGCCAAGAGCCCGTCTACGACGTCGTCCTCGACGTCGACGCAATGGACCCGAGCCGCGTTCGCCTGGTCTGGGAGGACTTCGTCGACGCGGGAGTCGTCGAGACGCGTGTCGCCGGGAAGATCCACATCTTCGAATCACCCGCGGACGGCTTTGTATGCGACATCGACCTCCGACAACACGACGGCATCACCGAGGTCTTTGGGATCCGGCTCGAGGAAGCGGCCCGTTTTTCCGGTCGTCTCGTGAAGCGACGAGACGGCCCCATGGAACTCACGGACGCCAAAGCGCGCTCCGAGCGCGTTCACTTCGAAGGGTACGAAGGAGACGAGGCCAGTGCGGCCTTTCGATGGGACCCGTCGGGTTTGACCTTCGACCGGTTGACGTTCAAGGCCTACGGGGGCGCGTGGGATCTCGCCGGTACGACGACCCTCGACGCGTCGCCGCACATTCGAGCGACCGGCTTTTTTGAAGATGTTCGCATCGAAGCACTGCGGGCGTCCGACGGCGCGGGCGGCTCTGCGATGCGGTTGGGCGCGCGCGGCGACATCGAGTTGGTGTGGCACCCGAAACAGCGCACGTTCGAAACCCTCTCCGGTCGCGGAGACGTAACGGTTGCCGACGGCGCAACGCCGGGGCAGAAACTCCTGGCCGCGGTCGCCGGCGGTCTTTTGAAAGCGCTACCGGTCGTGGGCCGCGCGAGAACAATGGTGGACCCGGAAACAGAGAATCCCATCCATCACGGACGCGGTTCGTACGAGGTGCGGAACGGGCGCCTCCAGTTTGACGCCGTCGAGCTCGCCACCGGCGACTACGATCTCGTAGGCACGGGCTCCCTCGCACCGAGCGGCGATCTGGAATTCCGGGGCGATCTGACACTGACGCGCGCCGGGGTCAGCAAGACCACACAACGGCTGACGGCGCCGGTCCCGTTCAAAGAGGCTTTTCGGTTGCCGGCCGTACCCGTCCAGCTCGAGGGATCGCTCTACGATTGGGACTCGATTCGCGCGCGAGCGGATATGAAAGCGGTCCCGGTGGCGACCTTGCGCGGCATTGTCGGCCTACCGGCGCGCGCCGGTTCGATCGTCCGAGACGCGGGAAAAGCCGCGCGACGCATGGGAGAAGCTGCCGCAGGCGTCGTCACAGGGGGCGGAGCTGCCCCCGAGGGCAACCCCAAAACGGAAGAGCCCGCTTCGGGTGATCCCGAGGCAGACAAGCAGTAGGATAATGGGCGGAGGCATGCGGAAGGGCGGGATCCCCACTCGCGCCGATTCGCGGAGAACCCTCATGAAAGCTGTTGCGAGCACCCTTGCTGTCCTTCTCCTCACGGCGATCGCCACCCCGACCTGGGCAGGCGGGTACCGACACCACTGGGGCCACCACCATCATCATCGCCACCACTACCACGACTACGGCGCGGTCCTGGGCGCCGTCGGCGCGGGCATCCTCATCTACACGATGGGCCGGATTCACGGAAACCACGCCCGCGATCGGAGTGAGGCGAGCGTCTCTCCCGTCGCTTACCCCGCGGACGGCCAGAGCCTGCACGAGCAAGATCGAGATCGTTACGAATGCCACCGATGGGCCGTCGACGAGTCCGGGTTCGACCCGACGCGGAGCCGGCGCGGCGACGCCGACACGTACCACCGGGCAATGACGGCCTGCCTCGAAGCACGCGGCTACGTCGTACGCTGACGAAAAAAGGGCCGAGGTATAGTTCCTCCACCGTTCGGTGAAGGAGAAGCGGCCCTCATGCTTTTTGACCTGACCGATGAGCAACAGCTCATCATCGATACCGTTCGCAAGTTCGTGGATGAGGAGGTCGCTCCGGTAGCCAGCGACCTCGACCACAAGGACGAGTATCCCCACGCACTCGTCGATCGGGTCAAAGAACTCGGCCTGTTCGGGACGACCATTCCCGAGGAATACGGCGGGATCGGCCTCAACTACCTGACCTACGCCATGATTTGCGAGGAGCTCGCTCGCGGCTGGATCTCCATGCCGGGCTTGATCAACTCGCACCTCATGATGGCCTACATCGTTCGCATGTTCGGAACCGAAGCACAGAAGCGCCACTGGCTGCCGCGGTTCGCGAGCGGCGAAGCGCGTGGCGGACTCGCTCTATCGGAATCCGACGCGGGGACCGATGTGCAGGCGATTCGCACGACGGCGCGCCGCGACGGCGACGAGTACGTGATCAACGGCTCCAAGATGTGGATCACGAATGCCCGCTACGGCAACTCATTCGCTCTGTTGGCGAAGACCGACACGACCGCCGAAAAGGCCTATCAGGGCATGAGCATGTTCATCATCGAGAAAGGTGGGCCGGGCTTTACCGTGAGCCGCGATATTCCGAAGCTCGGCTACAAGGGCATCAAGACGTGCGAGCTCACGTTCGAAGACTTTCGCGTGCCGGCCGCGAACCTGGTCGGCGAGAAGGAAGGTGCCGGCTTCAAGTACGTGATGAGCGCCCTCGAAACCGGTCGCATCAACGTCGCTGCGCGCGGCGTCGGAGTCGTTCGCGCGTGCTTCGAAGCGTCGATCCGCTACGCGCAACACCGCAAGACCTTTGGCAAACCCATCGGCGAGCATCAGCTGATCCAGGAAAAGTTGGCCGACATGGCGACGAACCTCGAAGCCGCCAGACTCCTCACGTACAGCGCCGCCCGCGCCAAGGATCAGGGCGCGCGGGTGGACCTCGAAGCCGGCATGGCGAAGCTCTTCGCGAGTGAGGCGGCGATGAGCGCCGCACTCGAAGCGATGCGATTGCACGGCGGCGTCGGGTATACGCTCGAGTTTCCCATCGAGCGCTATTTCCGAGACGCTCCGCTCCTCATCATCGGAGAGGGCACGAACGAGATCCAAAAAACCGTGATCGCGCGCCAGCTCCTCAAGAAGCACGCCGTATCGTGAACCCTCCGGCGCCGCTGCCGCTAGCGGGCGTGCGGATCCTGGCTCTCTCGTCTTTCGGGGCCGGCCCGTGGGCCACGATGCTTCTGGCCGATCTCGGGGCCGATGTCATCAAAATCGAAGACCGAAAGCGCGGCGGCGATACGTCGCGCAGCGTGCCACCGCTTTGGGAAGACCAGGACGGCGACTCGCTGTACTTCCAGGCGATGAACCGCAACAAGCGATCGCTCTCCCTCGATATTCGAACCGAACGCGGACGCGAGATCTTCGAGAAGCTCGTCGCGGTTTCCGACGCCGTCTACAACAACTTGCGCGGCGACCAGCCGGAAAAACTCCGGCTTCGCTACGCGGATCTCGCATCGATCAATCCGAAAATCGTGTGTGCTAGCTGCTCGGGTTACGGAACCGAGACATCGCGCGCGGCGGAGCCCGGCTACGACTTCGTCGTTCAATCCGTGACGGGCTACATGTCGCTCACGGGTGAGCCCGACGGTCCGCCCGCGCGCGCGGGTGTTTCGGTGATCGATTTCGGCGGGGGCACGCTCTCCATCGTCGGCCTCCTTGCGGGGCTGGTTCGTGCGCGGGAGACCGGTCGCGGCGGCGACGTCGAAACGTCGCTCTACGAGGGCGCGCTGTCGATGCTCAACTACTTGGCGGCCTGGAACCTCAACCTGGGTATCAATCCAAACCGCTTGTCGCGTTCCGCCCACCAGAGCATCGTGCCCGTCCAGACCTTCCCGACCGCGGACGGCTGGATCTTCGTGATGTGCATGAAGGACAAGTTTTTCGACGCGCTGTGCGACAAACTCGGTCTCCCTGAGCTGCCCACAGATCCGAAGTTCGAAACCCTCGCGCAACGCTTCGAGCATCAGCAAGAGCTCTTGCCCCAGCTCGAAGCCGTCCTCAAAACACGATCGACCGATCAGTGGCTCGCGACGTTGCGGCCCGAAGTGCCGTGCGCGCCCGTCAATGATCTAGCTTCGGCGCTCCGCGATCCGCTGATCGAAGAACTCGATGCGATCTGGGAAGTCGAGCACCCCGAACGCGGGACGCTGCGCGAGATCGCCTGCCCGGTTCGACTGGCTGACACGGAGCCGCTTCCCCGGCGCGCAGCGCCGGGGCTCGGCGAACATTCCGAAGAGATCCTACGCGGTCTGGTCGGTCTTTCGGCTGACGAGATTCGCGCGCTACGCGACGACGACGTCGTCTAACCGCCGCCGGCACGCGACAGCGTGTCGTCGAGCGCTTGGCCGACGCGCGACACGATTTCGTCGATCTCGAAATCCTGAACGATCAGGGGCGGCGCGATGACGAGGCTTCGCCCCGCCGGCCGGGTGACCACCCCTTTGGCCAACAGCGACTCGTACGCGAGTTCCATGAGGGCGTCCGCATCGTCGTTGATGATCTCATCGTTTGCGTCCCGTCGTAGGAAATCGACACACGCGCCGAGCCCGACATTGCGCACGTCACCCACCAGCGGGTGATCCGAAAACTGCCCGAGGCCTTCTCCCAACCTCTCTCCCATGCGTCGCGCGTGTTCGACGAGATTGTCGCGCTCGATGATCTCGATCACCTTGAGGGCCGCGGCGGCGCCGACGGGATGGGCGGCGAACGTCGCCGCGTGCGCCAACGTGCCCACTTTTTCGGACCCGGAATCCAGCGCCGCGTAGAGATCTTCGCCGAGCACGAACGCCGAAAGCGGGAAATACCCGGACGTTACGCCTTTGGCGATCGTCATGTGATCGGGGTTCAGGCCCAATGTCTCGGTGCCGAAGAGGTTCCCAGTTCGCCCGAAGCCCGTGACGACCTCGTCGATCAGAAGGTCGGCACCGTGCTCCTTGAGGACGCCCTGAAGCGCGGGAAAGTATTCGCGCGGCGGTACTTTGAATCCCGACGAAAAGCTGATCGGCTCGGCGATCATCGCCGCGATGCTTCCCTCGGGTTCCCGCTCGATCAGCTCCCGCAACTCCGCCGCGCGACGGGTTGCGAAGTCCGCGCCGGTTTCGCCGGGCGCGCGCTCGCCGTGATAGTCAGCTTGGCCGACGTGACGAAAGCCTTCGAGGGGGAGACCGAATTCTTCGTGGTGCCCCCCGGTGACACTCGCGGAAGCCAGGGTGCCGCCGTGGTAGCTGCCGTGGCGACCGATGATGGTCTTTCGTCCGGGCTCGCCTCGCGCTACCGCGCCGAACCGCATGAGCTTGATGGCGTAGTCGATGGCCTCGGAGCCGGAGACCGCGAACACGACGTGCGCGTTGTGCACCGGAACGATCTCCACCAATTTTTCGGCCAACTCGAGCGACGTCCTACTCGTCCGGTTCATTCCACACACGAAGAACGGCAGTTCCCGGTACTGGGCCGCGATGGCGTCGATCAATTCTTCGTTCTGGTAACCGAGTGCTGAGACATAGAACGACGAGGTCGCTTCGATGTATTCCCGCCCCTCCGTATCGTATACATAGATGCCTTTCCCGCTCTCGATCACGCGGGTGATCGCGCTCGTATTCTCCGAAACGCGTTGGAAGCCGATCAGCAGCGGAAGGCGCTCGTCATCCAACATCGGTTGAGGTGTGGCCACGGAGTCTCCTTCAGCGCGCGCTCTCGAGCGACGCGCGCCTTCGTTTCGTTGCAGACTGATCGACCGAAAGCGTCTCGTCTGCGATAGAGCCCGAGAACTCGACCCCGTAGACCTCGTTCGCTTGATCGATCGAAACGTAGCTTTCGATCACGTCTTCGAGCACGGCGGCGGGATCGCGCTCGAGCGGATCCCCGTAGCCACCACCCGCGACTTCGAGTCCCGACAACCACTGGTGCTTTCGCAGTTCGATCTGTCCGACGCTCGGCGCCTCCGAGCGATTGCCGTGTTCGTCGACAACAAACATCCGACCCACGTTGCCGTCGCCACCGCCTCGGACACCGCGCGGCGGATTGACTTGGCCGTCGGCGGCGAATACGACCGTCATCGGGTGGTGACTCGGTCCGTACGTGAGCTGCACGCCCGGCGCACCGCGGTGCGTGCCGGGGCCGCACGCGTCTTGCGTCAGGCGGATTTCTCTAAAGTGGATCGGATAACTCAGCTCGTTGATTTCGACGCTGTCGCGGTACATCAAGCCGGCGACCACTGGAATACCGTACGTGATCCAGCCATCCGAGTCCGGTGAACCCGGTCCGCCGTTGTTCCCGATGATGAGTTGGTTCACGTACGGATGATCGTCGTGACGCGCGTCCTTTCCCGAGATCACGCTGAAGCCTGCCCCCATGCCGATCCCGCCCTCGGCGAGGCCGTGGCCGGGGCCGAGATCGGCGAGTGCCGCTTGCACGTTGTTCAGCAAGCGCTCCGAAATGTTCGTGGTCGCGACCGAGCAGCTGTGCGGAAACTCAGGGATTCCGATCGCTGCACCTTCGCGCAACTTCATTCGAATGCACCGATAGGAACCGCCGTTGCGCGGGATATCGGATGGCAGACAGTTGTAGACCCCCGCCACCGAGTTGCTGATCGAGCACGCGTGGGACAGATTGAGCCCGTTCTCCATGTTGTCGATGTTCGAAGTCAGATCGATCTCGATCACGCCCTCTTTCGGGTCGACCACGAGCCTGACGCGAACGGGGATGCCATCGGGAAGTAGCGGCGGCATCGGGTCGTGAAAGCTCTCGCGCGAAATCTCGGCTCCCGGAAGGTCGGCAATCGCCTGGCGCATACGCACTTCACTGTAGTCGAACCACTCTTTGATGAACTGCTTGATCGTCGCCTTCCCGTACTTGCGAAAGATGTCGTGGATCCGCTTTTCACCGGTTCGTGCGGACCCGAGCATCGACAGAAAATCACCGTGCCAATAGTCGGGCACGCGGATCCGCCGCTGACACATCCGGATGATGTCATCGATCATCTCGTAGTCGCGCTGTACGCGGACCGCCGGGAAGATCAACGCCCCTTCTTCATAGACGTCTTTCGCCGCGGCGTGATAGGTCGTCGGAAGACTGTTACCGATGTCCGCTTGGTGAGCCTTTGCGCAAACGTTGAACAGATGTTCGCCTTCCCAGAACACAGGAACGATGATCGTGTGGTCCGCGGGATGGGAGTTCCCCGCGTAGGGGTCGTTGTGTAGATAGGCGTCGCCCGGAGCGATGTCGTCGTGAAACTCACACATGGCGGCGCTCTGAAGGTTCAAGCCGTAGGTGTGCGCCGGCAAGCCCTCGGCCGTGGCAAAGAGCTCGTTGTCTCCCGTTGTGATTCCACAGGAAAAATCGCGCGCGCTGTTGATCACCGCGGAACGGCCGGTGCGGAGCATGGTGTTCGTCATTTCGCGCACGACACCGTCGAAACGGTTCGCCAACACGGCGAGCAACATCGGAGAGAGCGCCTCGGTACCTACCTTGAGATCACCGTCCATGTCGGTCCTCCGCGACTACCCCTGGTCCCACGAAATCACGTAGCTTCCGGCGGCGCTCAGTTGCGCCCGGGCACCGGGAGGTAAAACAATCGTCGTCGTCGCTTCCTCGACGATCGCCGGCCCGTCGATGACATCGCCGAGTTTGACGGAATCGCCTCTCAGGATTGCTGTAGGCCGGGTTTCATCCAGATCGAACATCGCGTCACGCACGCCTAGAGACCCTCCGACGACTTCTTGACCGTCCGCTCGGTGACTCGACTGCGGCAGATGAACCGCGAGGCGTCCCGTCCAGTTCAGGAACTCGATCGGAGAGTTGCGATCCTCGACACTGAAGATGCGGCGGTGGTTCGCATGAAACGCCTCGATCAGCTCGTCGACTTGTCGATCGGAGTCGAGCCGGTTTCCCCGGAGCGTCACGGGGATATCCCACACCTGCGCCGCGTAGTGTGCATCGACGCGATACTCGATCGAGTGATCGGTAAAACCGCGCGAGGAGAGCTGCTTCGCGAAACCCGTAAGCTCTTCCTCAATCGCCTGCAGCCCCGCGTTGACCGCGTCGCGATCGAAGTGGTCCGATCGCGTCGGCACCGTGGTCGTCGCTTCGGTCTGAATGTCGGAGAATTGCATGCCACAGGCGGACAACACACTCGCCGTCCGCGGAATAATGACGTTGCGACACTTGAGCTCTCGCGCGATGGGCATGATCCCGAGGCCTGCAGCACCCCCGCCGGCGACGACGACCGTTTCGGCTGGATCGATCCCTTCGCTGACGGTGATGTCTTTGATCGCGTTGATCATCGTTTCGTTCGACACGGCGAAGACGGAGTAGGCCGCAGCGGAGACGCTGATTCCGAGCGGTTCGGCGATCGTCGCGAGCGCTGCTTTCGCCGCCGCTAAATCGAGTTTCATACGACCACCGAGAAAGTAGTCGGGATCGATATAGCCGAGCACCAACGCCGCGTCGGTGACCGTCGGATCTTTACCGCCCATGCCGTAGCAAGCCGGGCCGGGGTTCGCGCCCGCGCTCTCGGGCCCCACCTTGAGGAGCCCAGCAGAGTCGAGCCAGGCGATCGAGCCGCCGCCAGCACCGACGCTGCGAGCGTCTACGGCCGGAATGCCCAACATGTGGCCGGTGAAACGCTCGCCCAACCAGGTTTCCTGGGTGATTGTGATGTTGCCGTCTCGCACCAGGCTGACATCAAACGTGGTGCCGCCCGTGTCGACGACGAGCACCGATTCGGCCTTGCCCTCGAGCTCCGCATAGCGCCGACCCGCCACCGGACCCATGGCCGGCCCGGAGCGAACCGTATGGATGGGTTTTGCGACGACGCTTTCGACGTCGAGACAACCGCCGATGGTCGTGCTGACCAGGATTTCGCCCGCGTAGCCTTCCGCGCGCAGATCTTCTCGCAAATCGTTCAAGTGCGACTGCATGAGCGGCTTGATCGAAGCATCGATGGCGACGGACGACGCGCGCCGGTATTCGCGCAAGATCGGATTGAGCTGATGGCTCAAGGTGAACGCCACACCCGGGAGCTCCGACGCGATCAGTTCGCCGAGGCGGATCTCGTGCGCGGGATTGGCCGTCGCCCAGAGGAGCGAGACCGCGCACGCTTCAAAGCCTCGCTCCCGGATCTCCGCCAACACGCCTCGCGCCTGCCGTTCGTCGAGCGGGGTGTAGACGTCGCCTTGTGCGTCCATTCGTTCGTCGATTTCGAACGTGTAGCGACGCGGGACATAGGGCTTCGGGAACGGCTTCGAGAAATCGTGCGGGTCGAACTTGCCGCCCTCGCGGAGGACCAGCACATCGGGAAATCCAGCCGTCGTGAGAAAGGCCGTCTTGGCGACGTTCCCGGTGACGATCGCGTTGGTTGCGCGTGTCGTTCCGTAGACGAAGAGCTCGGCGTTGGCCAGCACATCGGCGAGTGACAAGCCGAGCTCCCCTGCCGCGGTTTCAAGGGCGGCCTTCAGCCCATTGAAGATGCGATCGCGGGTGGTTAGGGCCTTCCCGATGGTGAAGCGACCGCTCGCGTCGGCGATCACCACGTCGGTGAACGTGCCGCCCGTGTCGACGCTGATCCGCCAGCCAACGGATGATTGTTGATCCATGGGCTACCTCGAGGGCCCATTACAGCACAATTTTCTGGGCCCTGATCTAAGCGCCGACCTCGGGATAGTGCGTCGCCATATTCTCGGGGTAGCTGCGGGCGAAGTAGTTCCAGAGTTGCTCGCCGTAGACCGCGGGCCGATGGCGCGATTGCATGTCCCCGACGCCGGCCTCGTTTTCCTCTTTTCGCGCCATGAAGCCCGCTCCGGCGTGTCGCGGACTCGCCGCCACCGCTCGGGCGAACTCTTCCGAGAGCGGCAGCGGCGAAAGCGGCGTGTCGAGAGACGGCCCGTGGAAGTAGCCGGCCGAATAGCGCGTTTCCGTCGTAATCACCCGATGGGGCGTCGCGACGAAGTAATTGCCCGTCATTCCCTGCAGCATTTCACCGAGGTTGATCACCAGCCCGTCGGGGACGGTCTGAACGGGTACCCAGCTCCCGTCGCTCGACTCGATCTGAAGCCCCGGAGTCGGACCGGGCGCGAGGATGGTGAGAAAACCCGTGTCGTGGTGCGCGTTGACGCCGGCTCCGCCGGCGGGAGTCGCCGGGTAGCGAATGAGTTTCGTAAGCGACATCGACTCGCCTTCGAAAAGATCGTTCAAATAGCCTTCGTCGAGGCCCAGCCCGAGCGAAAAGATCGCCATGAGTTCTCGCGCCAGCGCGTCGCATCGGGAGAACCAGGCCTCGACGTGCGCCTGAAAGCCCGGAAGCACGTCATCCGGCAGCCACTGATTCGGGCCGAGCAAACGGAGATACGAAGGCGTCACATCGGGCGGGCGCGCGGGATTCTCTGTCCAGAGGTCGACCTGCTCTCGGATATCGGGGCGCCCGTTCGTGTATTCGGCCCCGAGGTCTTCCCAGCCCCGAAAGTGTCGCGAGTACCGCTTGTCGATCCGCGCCTTTTGCTCTCGGGGAAGCGCGAACAAGCGCTTCATCAGATCGAAGGTCTCCGCGAGAAACTCCCGGGAAATGCCGTGATTCGTGACGATGAGAAAGCCCACGTGGTGGCAGATCTCGCGGACTTCGTCCGCGAGATTCGCCCGGTCGGCGGGAACTCCCCGCCAGCGGCTGAGATCCACCACCGGAACCTTTGCTGCGTCCTCTGCCATGCGTCTTAGTCTAGTCGAAGAAGGATCGCCGGGCGGCCCCGTGCTCCCGTTAGCGCTGCCGTTGTGCTTCCTCCGCACCGCGCAGCGATATCCGTACCCGCTCGGGGTTGATATCGACGATGGACAGGTCATTGGGCTTCTTCACATCGTCCACGGACACCGAGAAGGTCCTTCGACCGAGTCTCGCGAGGTAGGCGTCGATCTCGACGGAGACGCCGTCCTGTTCCGTGAGCAGAAAATCGCGCCGCTGCCCCCGCAGCTTCACTTCGAGCGTGCCGGGCTGCACCGACTCGAGGACGAGATCGTCGGGGAGATTGTTGATGCGAACCGAGGCGGTGACCGTCGCTTCGTGAAGATCTGAGCCGAACACAAAGAGAACCCACAACGCGACCGATCCGGCGATCGCGAACAGCGCGTCTCTCCGGCCGTACCACCAGGGCGCGGCCTCGTCGGACTCATCGTCGTCGGCCCCGCGAAGCTCCAGTGCGAGATCTTCGGGGCGGGACAACACGCGCAGCTGACCACCGCGTGCCACCGATACCGTCCCGCGTTCCTCAGAAACCGCGATGCAGATCGCGTCGCAACGTTCGGAGAGCCCCAGAGCGGCTGCGTGTCGTGTGCCGCCCGCGCCGAGCTCTGCGTGATTCCCGGAAAGCGGCAGGTGGATTGCGAAGCGCTCGACGACGTCTCCGCGAATCAGCACCGCGCCGTCGTGCCCCGGCGAGCTCGCATCGAAGATCGACAGCAGCAAGGGCTCGCTGAGCCGGCCCGCAAGACGCACCCCGCCTTCGAGGTAGCGGTCGAGCGTCTCCTCCCCGGGAAGAACGATCAGGGCTCCCGTACGCGTGGACGCAAGGCGCGCGACCGTCCTCACGAGTGAATCGTGAGCCTCGTCGTCGACGGGCGCCTGAGTCTGCCCGGGGCGGAACCTGCCGAGTTGTTCAAACACCCGCCGCAAGTCGTCTTGAAAGACCACGACGAGTATCAAGACGAGCACCGCGAAAAACGCCCGGAGAATCGAAGCCGTGACTTCGAGCTCCAACCTCGTCGCGAAGAAGTAGATCGCTCCGAGGACCGCGAGCCCGACGACAGCCGCCCGGGCGTGCGTCGCCCGCATGTAGCGGATCAGTAGCCAGCCGAGCGCCGCAACGATCGCGATGTCGAGGACGTCGAGCCAACCAGGTATGGGGAACCAAACAGGCATAGAATCAATCGCCGGATTCGGTGCTAGATCTTCGACATCAGCAGAGTCGCTATACCGAGGAAACTGAAGAAGCCCACCACGTCGGTCACGGTCGTCAAGATGATAGACGAAGATTGGGCCGGGTCCTGGCGCAGTGCAGTGAGAACCATCGGGATCACCGCACCGGACAAGCCCGCCAACGTCATCGACAACACCATCGAGAGCCCGATGACGAGACCGAGGCCCCATGATTGGCTCCAGAAATAGACGGCTACCGAGGTGGTCAACGCGACGGCCACCCCGTTTCCCGCGCCGGCGAGCATTTCCTTCGCGGAGACTTTGAGCCAGTGCCGTGTGCGGACCTCCCGCAAGGCCAATCCCCGCATCGTCACGGCAAGCGCCTGTGCACCCGTATTTCCAGATTGGCCGGCCACGACGGGAAGGAGGACTGCAAGCGCTGTCACAGTCGCGATGGTCTCTTCGAAGAGACCGACCACCGTCGCGGCGAGAAAGGCGGTGAGTAAGTTGACTTGCAGCCAAGGCAAGCGTTTCCGAATCGCGAACAGCGGCGAAGAGAGGGCACGCTCTTGGTCGCTGGCGCCGACCATGGTGATCGCACTGGCCAGTGCCCGCTCTTGGGCTGCCTGTACGAGCTCTTGTTGGCGCAGCACCCCCATGAGACGACCGTCGATGTCGACGACCGGAAGGCTGCCGACGCGCTGCGCTTCGAAGGTTTGAACGATCTCATCGCGGGAAGCTACGACGGGCACGCTGACCGGCGTGCCTCTCACCAGACTGTCGAGCCTCACGCCATCCTCGGCCAGTACGATCGATTCCAGGGGAACGGATCCCTGAAGCACACCGTCGGCGTTGACAACGAAGACATCTTGATCGCGACGGCTTCGAAAAGTCTTCAACCGTTTCACCACATCCTGTGTGGAGGCATCCGGTCGGAAGCTCGTCGCCCGCGGATCCATCAGGGAGCCGGCGGTTTCGGGCGGGTACTCGAGTAGCGCACGCAGCTCCTCGGCCAGATCGTGATCGAGGACCTCGAGGCAGCGTTCCAGCTCATCGGGGTTGAGTCGCGCGAGCATCGCGGCCGCTCGGTTCTGGCTCAACGCCGAAAGAACCTCGCGCCGACCGGTTTCCGAGAGGCTTGCGACAATCCGGGAGGCGCGGTCCGGAGTCAGTCGCCCGATCACAGGCAGCATGACCGCCGCGCCGAGGGTCTCGAGAAAGGCGGCAGATTCGGCATCGTCGCCCGTTTCGATCAGCCGGGCCGTGGCGTCCGGCTCGGCGATCGCGAGGAGCGAGGCCAACGCGCGATCCGCGTTCTCCGAATCAGGCACTTCGGTCCCCTTCTCCAGCCGAGCCGGCAAATGCGTCGAGCAACCCGCGAGCTCCTGCGGAAATGATCTCGCCGATGGCCGCGCCCGCGTCGGCGTCCTTGCCGCGCCGTGCGAGGAGCGACGCTTCGAGGTCGCGAAGCGTTCGGTAGCGAATCGCCCCCAAGTATTCTCCGCCCACGTCGACGACCGGCAGAGCGTGCACGTCCCTCCAACCGGGATGCGCCACGACGGCCGCCCGGTCGGCGGTTGCAGCGATTCGGTGCGGAGCATTCACCATGAGCTCGGCGATTGGCGTGTCCGGATCGGCGAGAAACAGCTCCCGCAAGTTGAGCGCACCGACCAGGCGCTGCTCTTGATCGACGATGTAGAGGTTGTACCGAGTGGCCTTGGGGTCTTCTCGAACTCTTGCGAGGGCCTCTCCCGCCGTCAAGCCGTGTGCCAACGCGAGAACATTGGGATCGAGAAGCGCTCCCGCGGTTCCCTCGCGAAATCGCAAGAGCCCGCGGACGTCTCGTTCGGTCTTGCGCGGGAGAAGGCGCAGCAGCTCGTCGCGTCGCCCGTCGGACATGCGACGAAGCAAGCGTGCGCAAAGCTCGATGGGAAGCTGCTTGAGCAAGCCCGCCACTTGCTCCGCCCGGAGTTCCGCAAGTGCCGCCGTCGCGTGATGAGGAGACAGTCGGCGCAAAATACCGATCGCACTCTCGGGCTCGAGGCGAGCCAGGATTTCGGTGGTCTCGCCGGGAGAGAGCCGTTCGAGTGCGAGGGTGGCACGCTCCGGGAAGGTGTTGAGCAATTGATCCGCCAGGCGTCGCGTGAGCGTCATGACCCCTCTCCTCAGCGCAAAACGACCCGCTCGAGAAGGTGAGCGTTCGGCACACTCCACACCTCGTCGTCGCTGCGCACCAAGGTATCGACGGCCCCGACCCTCTCGACCAGCCCGCGGCGGCCATCGATCTCGACGGCCGTGTTTTCGGGAAACGATTGCTTCATGAAATGACCCGCGAGGATATGCGTAATGAGTGGCCTCGCACCGAGAGCGAACGCGAGTCCGACGGCAAGGCCCGCTGCCCCCACCATGACCGTGAGCGGAAGAACGAAGACCTCGACCGCAATGCCGAGCTGCTCGGCGGCGATCGCGAGCATCAATCCGACCACCGCGATCTGCGCCATGAACCCGAGTCGCGGTGCGGAGAGCAAACCCGCGGCCGCGGCGCCCGAGCTCACCAAAGTCGCGACGAATCGCCCGAGGACGAGCCCGCCCAGGCCGATCAGCGCCGCGCCGATCACGTTGGGGATGAAGGCGATCAGCCGATCGATCGTGGTGGTCACCGCCTTGAGGCCGAGCGTTTCAACCGCCGACAACAAGAATGTAAGCATCACGAGCCAGAACAGCAGACGAGCGACGATCTCCGAGAAACTGAGGTTCAGCCCGGCGCGATCCAGAAGATCGGCGATCTTGAGACGCGCCGCGGCGCGGTCGAGCCCGAGGGCGCGCAGGCCGCGACCCGCCACCATCTCGAGTCCGCTCGAAACGAGCCACCCCAACGCGAAGATCAGCACGGCCCCGACGAGGTTGGGAAGAAAGGCCGCCACGTTTCCGCCGAGCTCAGAAAACACATGGACAAGAACCTCGCGCAGCGCGTCGAGGTTGAACAGTTCGCTCATCGTCTCTCTCCTTGTTTCAGGAAACTTTGGGGCTCGGTGTCGGCTCAGGTGAGCTCTGTCTCATCGGTCAACTCCTCGTGAAAGCTCTCGACCGAATCCGCGACCCGCTCCGGCACGTCGAAGAACGCGACGTGAAAGAGAGCGTCCCCCTCGTTGACGAGGGGAAGCTCTGTCCGACCGATCACGACACCCGCGTGCGTCGCCTTGACGATGACTTCTTCCGCGCCCAACGGGTCCGCGATGACTCCGAGCTGATCCCCGGGTTCGACTGCGGCGCCCAACTTCAAGCGCTCGCGCAGGATCCCGCTGTCCGGCGCGCGAACCCACTTACTGGCCTGCGCGACGAACGGCCGCCCGACGCCCTTGCTCCGCGGCGGCTTGACCATGCCCAGGGCGCCCATCACGCGCAGGGTGCCGTAGGCGCCCGCTTGGATGGGGGCTTCGTCAAAGCGGAGCGCTTCTCCCCCTTCATAGAGGAGCATGGGAATGCCCCGGTCGACCACCGCTTGTCGCAACGAGCTGTCGCGGAGGGTCGCGTTCACGACGACGGGAACTCCAAAAGTCCTGGCCAGACGCTCCGTCTCGGCATCGTCCAAACTGGCTCGAATTTGCGGCAAGTTCGAGCGGTGCACGGCCGCCGTGTGGAGATCGATCCCATGCGTCGATCCTTCCACCACTTCGGAGAGAAACAAGTGCGCGAGTCGAGACGCGAGCGATCCCTGAGGCGATCCCGGAAACGAGCGGTTCAGATCTCTCCGATCGGGCAAATAGCGGGTCAATCCGACGAAGCCGTAGAGGTTCACGATCGGAACCGCGATGAGCGTACCGCGCAAGGCACGGAGGCTCCGATGGGCGAGGACGCGACGAATGATCTCGACGCCGGCGATTTCGTCACCGTGCACCGCGGCGCACACGAACAAACGGGGACCCGGCTCCCGACCGCACACCACTTCTACCGGGAGCGCGACTTGGTTCCCGCTCACCCGTTTCGCGAGGGGTATTTGAATCCGTTTCCGCTCGCCGGGCCCGATTCGCTCGCCGGCGAGAAGAACCTCGGGATCAGGCACGTCGTGCCCTTCCCCTCTTTGCTTTCTTTTTCGGAGCCTGAACCATCCGGCGGCTCGGGTCGATCAGGAAGGGCCCCGACAGCGCGGTCCGTCCCAGGAGCATGCGGTGGATCATCTTCCCGCGATTGACCAGGCTGAGATCGACGTCGCGCTCGACGGGCCCGAGTCTGATCCGCGTTCGAACGAAATAACGAGTCTCGGTTTCTCCGTTGCTCGAACGGACGCGTGAACGCCTCAGAACGCGTGCGGTCACGTGCACACGTCGATCTCGTCGCTCTCGATGGAGGACAACGTCGAATCGAATCCGCCCGCGCGGAAGCTCGACCACGTTTTCGACGTGGAGGGCGCTTGAGCGGGCGCCGGTATCCACCTTTGCGCGGAGCTTCTTGATGTTCCAATCGGGCAGGTCGACGTACTCGGTCCACCCAATGAGGACGGGCTCGTCGTCCGATCTCATTCGCTGGGCACCGGATCCGACGACTCGCGAGCGTTCGGCGCCTTTCGCTTGCGTACCTTCCGACGGGGCTTGGGCGCGAGCCCGCGTAGAGTGAGCATCTTCCCGAAGCAGAACAGGGTGTCCCCGGCCAGGATCTCGCGGTCGTTTCGCGGGTTCGGAATCGAGACACTGCCTCGCTGGATCGTCAGGATCACCACGTCGAGACCGCGCAGGCCGGATCCTTTGACGGTTTTCCCGCACAGGTCCGAGCGCGGATCCACGGGGATCTCCATAACGCCGTACCCGCTCTGTAGTGTGAGGCGCTGGCGAATGTCGATGTCGGGGAACAGGACTTCTTGCTCGATCAGGGAAATGATCTCACCGGCCACGTCGATTCCCGTCGCCGTTTCGATCCCCTCCAGACCGGGGGACGAGTTGACTTCCATCAACATCGGACCGTCGTTGCCTTCGAGGAGATCGACGCCCGCAACGCGGAGCCCCATGACCTGCGCTGCGTTGACCGCCACGCGCTCGTATTCCTCGTCCAGGGTGACGACCTCGGCAGAACCACCGCGGTGGATGTTGCTGCGGAACTCATCGCCTTGCGCCTGGCGGCGCATCGCCGCGACGACACGAGAGCCCACGACGAAGGCGCGGATATCCCGACCTTTGCTCTCCTTGACGAATCGCTGCAGCAAGACGCTCATCTTCGCGGGCCCCGAGAGGGTTTCGATGATGGCCTCTGCCACTTTCGTCGAATCCGCGAGGATCACCCCGACACCTTGGGTGCCCTCGAGAAGCTTGATCACCACGGGCGGCCCGCCCATACGCTCGATGCCCGGGAGGATCTCCGAGGTGTGCCGAACGAAGAGTGTCGTAGGAAGGCCGATCTTGTGGCGACTCAAGGCCTGGAGTGCGCGAAGCTTGTCGCGAGAAACCGTGATCGCGTGAGAGGGGTTCACGCAGAAGACGCCCATTTGTTCGAACTGGCGGACGACGGCGGTCCCGAACGCCGTGATCGAAGCGCCGATTCGAGGGATCACCGCGTCGTATTGCGAGAGCCTCTTGTTCTTGAAGTAGAGGTGCGGGCGACTGGTCTCCACTTCGATCGTGAAGGAGAGCGGGTTGAGTACCTTCGCCTCGTGCCCCCGTTGGGTCGCCGCCTCTTTGAGGCGACGCGTGCTGTAGAGACGCGGCCCACGTGAAAGGATCGCGATCTTGAGAGAGTCGGCCTCTTCTCTCGCAGCCATAACCACCCCACCGTGAAGAGCACGAGCACCGTCTTGCTCGCTCTTCGTGTCATATACCAGGTTTCCGACGGGATGGGAAAGGGATGACGGTCCGCCCAGGCGTCTCAGAGCTTGTATTGTCTCGCGACGAGGCGAATGGAGACTCGCAAGATGGACAGAGAAACGCTCACGTGGGCCGGAATCGCGCTGTGTCTCGTTCAGTCCGGAATGTTTTCGGGACTGAATCTGGCGCTTCTGGGTCTCAGCCGTCTTCAGTTGCAGGTCGAGGCAGAGTCGGGAGATCCTGCGGCGTCCCGAGTCCTGGCTCTCCGTCAGGATTCGAACTTCCTACTCACGACGGTGCTCTGGGGCAACGTGAGTGTGAACTGTCTACTGACCCTCCTGTCGGACTCGGTCCTCTTCGGCGTCGCTGCCTTCGCGTTTTCGACCTTCGGCATTACGATCGTCGGAGAGATTCTTCCCCAGGCGTATTTCTCGCGAAACGCCATGCGCGTCGGTGCGGCGCTGACGCCCTTCGTCCGCTTCTATCAGTGGGTTCTCTTTCCAGTCGCAAAACCCACCGCTCTCCTGCTCGACGCGTGGCTCGGCGAGGAGGAAATCTCCTACTTTCGCGAGCGCGAACTCCGCGAGGTGATCCGTCAACATATGTTGGCGGAGGACGCCGACCTCGAAAGCCACGAGGGTCTGGGTGCCCTCAACTTCCTCGTGATGGATGACCTCCCGATCGGTCAAGAGGGAGAGGCCGTCGATCCGGCTAGCGTCATCTCGCTCCCTGTCGCCGTGGACTTGCCGGTCTTCCCTTCGATCCGTCGGGACGCGGAAGACCCCTTCTTGAAGAGGGTCGAACAAAGCGGCCACAAATGGATCGTCATCACGGATACCGAAGAACAGCCCCGCCTCGTACTGGACGCGGATGCTTTTCTGCGCGAGGCCCTGTTCGGTACGGGTGAGCTCGATCCGTACTCGTTTTGCCATCGACCCATCGTCGTCGACAACGCGCGCGTCCCCCTCGGTGTCGCGATCCGACGACTCCATGTCGAGCCGGAGCACAAAGAAGACGACGTTATCGACCAGGATCTGATTCTCGTCTGGGCCGATACGCGTCGAATCGTCACGGGAGCGGATTTACTCGGGCGCCTCTTACGCGGGATCGTCCGCAAGCGTCGAGCGTCGCAGGCACAACGGGCACCCGTGCTGGCCGCCCCGTCCGAGTAGGCCCGCAGACCCGTCAGAGGTACATCCCGACGCCTTCCCCCGGCTTCGTCGGAGGCGGCGCCTCGGCGCTACGCCCGGCGAGCATCTCTTCGTGGGTCACGCCGCCGAACATCTGCTTCAAGCGATCGTCCCATGTGTCGGCTGTCGAAGCGACCATCTCGATCGCGAAGCGGAGCTCTTCTTCCCTGAATTCAGAGCCGAGAATGCTCTCGTCAAACCAGATCGAGCGATTCTCGGGATCGAGTGCAAAACGGCCGAACATCAGTCCGAAGTTGAGTCTCGCGAGGAAGAGACCGAGCTCGGGCGTGACGACGACACCGACATTGGTAATCGCGAAGACGCGAATCACCACGCGCCCATTCGGCATGGCGCGGGGAGCGACCATGAGGTGGACCCCGGCCATGGGAACGACGTAGTCGCCATCGTTGTCCTTGTCCGGTCGTCGCCCGAGGATCTCCGCAACGACGCTTTCGATCCGGACTCGCGCGAGGGCGAGCTTCTTCTTCGCTTCGTGCTCGAGTTTGCGGCTGCCGTGTGCGATGTCGAGTTTCAATTCGGGCTTTTCGCCAAAGACCTCCACCAGGAGTTGTGTCAGCTGATCCACCGCGGCTTCGGCCTCGGGCGCGGCTTTCGTCCAGGGGTTGGCCGCGTTGGCCGGATCCTCGGAACTGAATCCGCGCTCCCTCAGAGCACGCCGCACGTCCGCGTCGAGCTCGGGCACAGATCGAGGGCGCCCCGGCACCGAGACCTCGAGCCCGCCGTCCTCCCGGCGGTTGATCTCCGCGACATGAAGCGGACGCCCCGACGGGACCACGGCGATGAAATCAAGCGGTTCGAGCGCCTCGACCTCGGCAATCAGAAAGGCTGTCGCGACGGAAGGATCGGCCATTTCGTTCTCTCCTCACGGGGTGCCGGTCGTGGGAGGCACCGGCAAAGGGTGGGCCTTTCGATGGCGGTGACCAACGGCCGCCAGCGCCCAGCCCACGCCGGCGCCGGCCAGGAAGACCCCGAGAACCAGGAGCGATCGAGACATCTCGACCTGCCAAAACAGGAACCGGACCTCGACCACTTCGACGTTCTGAGCCGTGAAGATCGCCAAAATCAGTGCCGCCGCCGCGGCGAGGCTCAACTTCCATCCCATACGGGCTCCTCTGACGTCGATTGGTTTGCAACGCTTGTGCCGAAGTGAGCTTGTGGCAAACGACCTCGCCTTGGGGCTCGATGTACCCGTTACCTCGGTTTGCCACGGCTGCGAACAAAACGAGGGGCTCGCGTGTCCGCTACTCTGCACGATTCGTTCGGCGCGACGACCCCGCTGAACGAACTTCCCCCGGGGCCCCATGTTCCTTCGAGCGCGCGGTTTGGCAATCTTGATTGCGGTGCCGTTGTTCGCTGCGACCTCGATCACCGGGGCAGGTGCCGCGGAGGCACCGCCGATCCGCAATGTCCGAGAGATCATCTGGCGCGGGGCCGAAGCAGTACCCGTCGGTGAGCTCGAAGAAGCGATCTTGACGACCCGAGCGAGCCGCCTTCCGTGGGTGGAATCGCGCCCTTTCGAAGAGGACGTCCTCGACGGGGACGTCCATCGTCTCCGGAGCCACTACCGTCAGCAGGGATTCTACGAGGCCGAGATCGGCGCCACCGTGGAAGCGGTGGGAAAAAGCCGGGTTCGCGTCGTCTTCGACATCGAGGAAGGTGAACCCGTCAACCTCACAACCTTTGATTTCTCCGTCTCCGAAGTGATTCCGGAGTTGTCCGAAACCTCCCTGCGAGAAGGGCTAGCCCTCAAGGTCGGCGAGATCTTCAGCGTCGCGCGCTACCGCAAGAGCCGAGATCGCATTCTCAACCGGCTGGCCGACGTGGGATATCCGGCTGCGCGCGTTCAGGGCGGGGCGGATGTCACGCTCGAAAACCGCGAAGCCGTGGTGCGTTGGTTGGTGCACCCGGGGCGCCGGGTCCATCTCGGCGATTTTTCTGTCGAGGGACTCGAGCGAGTCGAACGCGAGCTCCTCCTGCGGGAGTTGCCACTCCGAGAGGGCGAGCTCTATTCGCGTAAGCGGATCCGAGACGCCCAGCGCGCCTTGTACGACCTCGGTCTGTTCGCCTCCGTAGCGATCGAAGCGCGGAGCCCCGGGAAAGGCGGGACGAACAACGCTTCGTGGCCGGTCGAGATACGCGTCAAGGAGCGCGAACCGCGCTCCATCCGTTTCGGCTTGGGCTACGGAACCGACGATCGCCTCCGCGCGCGCGGGGAGTGGCAACATCGAAACTTCCTCGGCGGCCGTCGCTCTCTTGCGCTCGAGGGAAAGGTCTCGTCTCTCATCCAAGGCTTCGAAGCCACCTTCGTCCAACCCCGCTTCATCGATTGGGACACGGACCTGACCCTCGATCTCCAGTTCGCCCAAGAGACGACGCCGGCCTTCGACAGCGAGGGGGTTGCCCTGGGCTGGTCGGTCGAGCGGCCGATTTTCGAGAAAGTGACTGTCCGCGGCGGCCAGCGTTTCGAGCTTCAGAAGGTGACGGAAATCGAAGCTGACGATCCACTCGTCTCCGGCGATGAGGACGAGTCGTTTCGTTTGAGCGTGCTGCAGTTCGGTTTGCGCCGGGTAGACGTCGATTCCGTGGTCGATCCTCGTCGGGGCACCTGGCTCGACCTCACGCTCGAGCCGTCGCTCAAAGCTTTGGGCTCGGAAGTCGACTACGTGCGGTCCGTCCTGGACGTTCGGGGTTACACGCCCGTCGGCCCCATGGTCCTGGCAGCCCGCATGCGGCTCGGCGCCCTCGAACCGCTGCGCGACGACGGCGCTGGCGCGGTCCCCGTCTTCAAGCGCTTTTTCTCCGGCGGCAGTGCGTCCGTGCGTGGCTTCGATCTAGACCGTCTCGGCCCCCTCGACGACAACGAAGATCCTATCGGCGGTCTGACCGTCGCAGAGGTCGGGGTTGAGCTGCGTTTCCCTCTGTGGAAACAACTCGGCGGTGTGTTGTTCACCGACGCCGGCCAAGTGAACCGTCGCTCCTTCCACCTGGGCGGTAGCGAGTTCTTCTACTCGACGGGTGTCGGCTTCCGCTACGCGACGCCGATCGGTCCTCTCCGCGTCGACCTCGCCCAGATCCTCAACCCGCCCTCGGGTATCCAGCCCTTCCGCATCCATTTCTCGATCGGACACGCGTTTTGAAACGAGCGTTGCGTCTCATCGGCTGGTCGGCGCTGGGTTTGCTCTTGATCGCATCCGGCGTCCTCGGCGCCGTTGTAGGCGTCGCTCATGGCTGGCAGCGGGACCGACTGCGCGGCTTCGTCGAAGCGCGCCTGACGGATGCCCTCGGAGAACCGGTGCGGTTCGACGCGCTCGAGGGGGTGCTCTACCGAGAGATCGGCGTGACAGGACTCGAAATCGGTCCCGCCGACGCACGTATCGCCGCCGTCTCACGCGCACGTCTTCGATGGAACGCGTCCGCTCTTCTTCAAGGCCGCGTCGAAGTGTCCGAACTGATCATCGAGGAACCCCGGGGACGACTGGGCGGCGGCGAGTCTTTCTTGGACGGAGGCGACGATGAACCGGAGGCGGGTGGGGAGCCTCCTTTCGCGTTGCACATCGAGACAGCGACGATCCGTGGCGGGCAACTCGAGTGGGCCCCGGACGCCGACCGTCGCGTCCTGGTTCGCGGCGACTTGGCGATTCGCGATCTGTCGGTCGACGCCGATGGATTCGCCGCAACCGGAGTAGACGCCGAGGGCACTGTCGAAGATCGCGCTCGCCGCCGGGTCGCTTTTTCAGTTCGGGGCGCATGGCAGCACGACGCCTGGCGGCTCGACGAATTTCAGGCGCACGGCGCGGGCTTGGCGGCGTCGGGCCAGGGCCGAGGAGACACCCTCGTCGTGGAACAGCTTCACGTCGCGATGGACGTGACTTCGCTCGGAGAGCTCCTCGAGCTGGCAGGCGTTTCCGCGGACGTTTCGATCGGTTCCCTCAAAACCTCTCTCAACCTCGGCGGACCTTGGTCCGCGTTGGGCGGCGCTGTCACCCTCCGCGCCGACGATATCGCCGCGGGTGGCAGGCGCTGGGAATCGTTACGCCTCGAGGCCAAGAGTTCGGGGCCCTCTCGCTTCATCTTCGACGAACTGAGCTTGCGCGGCGGTCCACTCGCGGGGACGGTCGCGCCCGGCGCGACGGCACGGTTCGACGAGACGCGCATCGCCCTCGAGGGATTCGATCTCTCGTTCGACGGCGGCGGCAAGTTGCTGCTGCGCGAGCTCGCGTT
The DNA here is from genome assembly GCA_965223705.1 of Myxococcota bacterium. Taxonomy (GTDB): domain Bacteria; phylum Myxococcota_A; class UBA9160; order UBA9160; family UBA6930; genus UBA6930. The sequence continues at coordinate 4,382,057 of OZ245015.1, forward strand.
CCCGAGATCGGCCGCGACACCGGACGCTCTGATCGCGCACCCCGGCTTTGGCGGAGACCTACGCGCGGAGCGTTTGCGCCTAGAAGCTTTCGCGCAACTTCTCCCGCTGGACGGAATCGATCTCGCCGGCGTCCTGACCGCGGATCTCCGGTTCCGAGGAAACGCGTCGGGCTTCCTCGCTGCCGGCGTCGCCGGACTCGAGGACGGAGCGTTCGCCGCGCCGACTGCCCGGGCGCAGAAGGTGTCTGCCGAGGTTCGTTTCGGCGAGGCGTTGGGCCCCCTCGCCGGGCGGCTCCGCGCGTCGCTCGGGGGCATCGAGAGCGACGGCGCACCACTCGGCGAGATGGTGTTCGACGTCGCATTCGACGAGCGGGCCCGCTTCGAGGTATCGGACCTCCGCTGGAAGACAGACGCGATAAGCGTCGCCGCTGAACCCGGGAGCCGGTTCAATCTCACGGGAGATCATGTCGTACTCGACACCCTGACGCTGCACTCCGGAAGCCAGCGACTCGTCGCGCGGGGGCGTCTCAGCCAACAACGTTTCTCCGACCTCGTCATCGAGCTCCGCCGTCTGGATCTGCCCTGGCTGCGGGACCTGATGGCGGGTTTTGATCTTGCACTCGAGGATGAAACCCTCGCGGGAACGCTCACGGGAAAGGTCCACCTGAACGGACCCCTCACCGACCCCTCGGTCCGCGGCGAACTTCAGGGCGATCGGGTCGTGCTCTCGGGAGTCGCTTTCGACAGGGTCGATGCCACGGCGGTGTCCGTGGCAGAGACGGTTGAACTCGAAACCGCTTGGATGGTTGACGGGCGTCGGGCCCTGGAACTCGCCGTCCACACGTCTCGCGCCGATCTTCGTCGCGACCCTTCGAGCCTCTTGGCCTTCCCCGCGACGCGCGTTGACGTCGTCTCGAGCGAGTTCGATCTCGCTTCCGTGCAAGCCTTCGCCCCGGCTTCTGTCGAGGCGATCGGAGGTCGCCTCACGGTCGACGTCTCGTTGCGCGGAGGAGATCCCCCCACGGTCATCCGCGGCACTTTTGCGTTGGAGGACGGCTCGCTCAAGCTAGCCGGGGTCGAACAAGCGGCGGCGCCGATCGCGTTGTCGGGCACCGCCAACGTGCGTGGCATCGTTGTCGAGAAGCTCGCGATCGGACCGGAAGGTGCCCGCTTACAGGGACACCTCGGGTTGGGTTGGCCCGGCACCGAGTCCGACGCACTCTCGGGAGAGCTCCGCTTGGCGGGCTACACCTTGCGCTGGCCCGGCATCGCGAAGGGAAAGCTCGAAGGTGTCCTGTCGCTTTCGGGCCGGGTGCGGGCGCCCGTTGCAGCGGGGAACCTCGTGCTCTCGGAGGTCGCCATCCGTCTCCCGGAGACCGGCGCCGCGGAATTGAAGGAGATCCGTGTGCGGAGTGGCAGCCCGGACGACACCGCGCTGTCCTATCGCGAGGAGGAGGAAGCGTCACCACTTGACCCGGTGGCCCTCGATCTCGACGTTGAACTCAAAGCCAACTCGTGGGTGCGCGGCCGGGGGGTCGAGGCCGAGATCAAGGGCAATGTCGATGTCAAGAAGCGACCGGGCGGGGAGTTCACCTACGCAGGCGTCCTACAGACCGTGCGGGGCACCTATGAGATCTACGGTCGCCGTTTCCAGATCCAGAAAGCGCAAGCGCGGCTCGACGGCGGGAGTGAATTGGACCCGATCTTGAACGTCCGAGCGCTGCACCGAGTTCGCGCGATGCGAATCTTCGCTCTCCTCGAAGGTCGACTATCGGATCCCCGACTTCGCTTTGAAAGCGAGCCCAACCTGACCGAAACGGACATCGCTTCGTACTTGATCTTCGGCCGACCGTCGTCCGAAGCCGGCGCGCGAGATCAGGCTGTCCTGCAGAACGCCGCAGCGCAAATTGGTGCCGGGCTCGCGGGAAACGAACTCGAGCGGGTTCTGGGTCGACGGCTTCCGATTGACCTCATCGATTTGCGTTTTGAAGACGGCGAGGATCAAGACAAGGAGCTCGCGGTAGGAGTCGGAAAGTACGTCGGTGAGCGCACGTTCCTTCGCTATGACCGGCGCTTCGGTCGCGAGCCGGTCGATGAGATTCGCGCTGAGTATCGACTCACGCCGCGCTGGAGTGTCGAGAGCTCCGCAGCGAGCGATGGCGAAGCCAGTGCAGATATTCTCTTTCACCTCGATTACTGAAGGAAGCCACGATCCATGCGAGCGCGCGATCGTTTCCGGCTGTTGACCAGCGGCGTTGTGATGCTACTCGCTGCGGTGACTCGCGGTGAAGTCGATTATCCGATCGACGACGCCTACCTCGCCACGGTCATCGGAACGCCGCGCGACGCTCAAGCTTCCGTGCCCACGAAGGTCCCGCTCGAGGTTCACTCGATCGTGCGTTTCCCCGCTCGGACAGTGCCCCGGGTGTTCTGGGCGAAAGGTCTTCGTGTCGGTGCATCAAAGCAAGAAGGCCCGGCGCCGCTGGCGTTTGTCGTGGCCGGGACCGGGGGAAACTGGCGCGACAGGAAGGTGAGTTTTCTTCGGCAGGCGCTCTACGGAGCGGGATTTCACGTCGTGGCCTTGCCATCGCCGATGCACGATTCCTTCGTCACCGCGGCCTCCGAGAGCAGTACCCCCGGCTGGCCCCCCGCGGATGCCGAGGATTTGGTCGCGACGATGGAACTCGCCCGAGGCGAGATCGAAAAGGATGTTCCCGTTCTCGGAACTGTACTGGTCGGCTACAGCCTCGGCGCAACGCAGACGGCTTTTGTGGCTGCTCTCGACGCCCGCGAGAAACGATTGGGCCTCGAGCGGGCGTATCTCATCAACCCCTCGGTACGACTCTTTTCCTCTGCCGTCGTGATCGACGGTCTCTTCGACCGCGCCTTCCCCGACGGCGAGGAGAGCGTGAGCGCGCTTGTCGCGCAGGGTCTGCGCGAAGTGGCGGCCTATATCCACGGCCCGGCACGGCGCGGTCACCTGGGCTCCGAGTTCGTCCTGGCAGGTGTCGCCGAGGCGGCTGCGCCCGGTGAAATCCGTGGGGCCATTGCGGCCGCTTTTCGTCTCATGGCGGCCAACCTGAGTTTTTCGGTTGACCTCGTTACCGCGAAAGGTCGGATCGTTCCTCCGGACAACCGTTTGACCGTGGGAACGCCGCTCGCACCGTATTTCTCCGAATCGCTTACTTGGTCGTTCACGCGCTATCTCGACGAGGTTCTCGTTCCCTATTGGCGGGCGAAGGACGGCCTTTCGCGGGACGACCTCATTCACGGGGCCGGGCTGTTGCCGCTTCGGAGTTGGCTCGAGCAGGCGGACCACGTGGCGGTCACAACGAACGAGGACGACTGGATTCTCGAAACCGAAGACCTCGCCTTCTTGAGGGAAACGTTCAAAGATCGGATCACCGTCCGAGCCAACGGCGGTCACTGTGGGAACCTGACGTACGCTCCCCTCATTGCGGAGATGCTTCGTTTCGTTTCAGAACCGTGGGCAGAGCGCCGGTGAGTCGTCGAAGGCGCGCACTTTGGCTGGTCGCTTTCTTCTGGGCGACGCTCGGAGCGGCGGCCGAGGCAAGCCCGTCGGCGAGGCGGCCTCTCGCGAAGTGGGATCCCATCGAGCCGGCGAACCGCCGGATCTACCACTTCAACGTGTGGCTCGATCGTCGGATCCTGCTACCCGCGCTCGATATCTACCAGCGAGTTCCGCAGCCGCCGCGTACCGGCGTGAAGAATTTCTTCGCCAACTTGGAAGAGCTACCGACCTTGGTCAACAGCCTGTTGCAAGGTTCTCCTGAGAAAGTTGCGACGACGGCAGCCCGGTTTGCGGTGAACTCCACCGTCGGGGTTGGCGGACTCTTTGATGTCGCGACGCGCCTCGGCCTGCGCCGCTACTCCGAGGACTTGGGTCAAACACTGGGTCGCTACGGATTCGGCGCGGGACCGTACTTGGTACTGCCCCTTTTTGGCCCATCTAGTTTGCGAGACAGTTTCGGTCTGGTGGGAGACAGAAGCCTCCGCTGGTTGGTCGGCGTGGTCACGGTCGATGACCTGAATACGGCTTTCTCGGTTTCATCCCCTCTCGAGGCGGTTTCACGTCGAGACAGCACCGACTTCCGCTATGCGGAACTCGGCCCATTCGAATACGAGCTCGTTCGCTACACATTTCTTGAATATCGCGCGGCGCTCGTCGGGGAGTAGCCGCCGGCGAGTCAAATTGTCTCAACGTGAGGCGCGGCGGCGCAAGTCCGATCCGTGAAACGACCTCGAGCGGTCGCCGTGTTTTGGCACTTGTCTTGCGTTTTCTGCGGCGCATGGCGAGACCGCATCCCCTCGAACTGATTCGTCTCACGTCGCTCCGTCGACTGAGCGGGTCACTCGAGCATTTGGTCGAAACCCACCTCTGGGCTCGGGTCCTTGTCGGCCTCGTCTGTGGGATCGTCGTGGGCGTCCTGTTGGGACCGACGACGGGCTTCGTTCCATCCTCGGTGGCTGTTCCCCTCGCGAGCTGGATCGCGCTTCCCGGCGCGCTCTTTCTCGCCTTGGTCCAGATGATCGTCGTGCCGCTCGTGTTTTCGTCCGTCGTCCGTGGGTTGGCAGCCGGCGAGAACGTCGAACAGCTTCGGGAACTCGGCGTCACCGGAGGTGCCTTCTTCGTCGTCACGACAGTCGTCGCTACGGCGCTAGGACTGGGGTTGGCGCTGCTGATTCGCCCGGGTGACTTTCTCGACGCCGCGCAGGTGCGTGCCGCCATGACGGCGGAGGTCGCGCTCCCGTCGGAAGTGCCGACACCGCCTGGAATCAACCAGCTCCCGGACGTCGTCGTCGATCTCCTTCCCACGAACCCACTCGCCTCGATGGTCGGCGGCGAAATGCTGCAGGTGATTCTCTTCGCCGTCGTCGTCGGCGTCGCTCTCGTCAACCTCGTCCCGGAAAAGTCGGCTCCGCTTTTCGACCTCCTCGGCTCTCTTCAAGAGGTTTGCATGAAGGTCGTCGCCTGGGCGATGCGGCTGGCTCCCCTTGCGGTGTTCGGACTCGTCGCACGGTTGACCTCCACCGTGGGCATCGAGGTGTTGGGCGGAATGGCCGTGTATGTCTTGACCGTCTTGCTGGGCCTCGCGCTGATGATGGGGCTGTTCGTCGCCGTGTCGGCGTTGATCGGAGGGATGGGACCGAAGGCATTCCTCTCGGCGACGCGCGAGGTCGTTCTGCTCGCGTTCTCGACCTCGAGTTCTGCCGCGGTCATGCCGCTTTCGATCCAAACCGCGGAAGAAAAGCTCGGTGTCCGCGCTTCGATCGGCCGTTTTCTCATCCCGCTTGGCGCGACCGTCAATATGAATGGCACGGCCCTCTATCAGGGAGTCGCGACCGTCTTCCTGGCGCAAGTCTTCGATGTATCGCTCGGTATCTTTGGACTGCTGCTCGTGGTCGTCACCGCCGTCTCTGCTTCGATCGGATCACCTGCCACACCGGGGGCTGGAATCGTGATCCTTGCGATGGTCCTCGAGGGCGCGGGAATCCCCACCGCAGGCCTGGCACTGGTCCTGGGCGTCGACCGAATCCTCGACATGAGTCGAACGGCCGTGAATGTGACGGGGGACCTCGCAGCTTGTCTCGTCGTACAGAGGTGGACCCAAGACGAGAAGCCAAAAGCGGAAGGCCACTCAAACCAGCGGGTTGAGATCCTCGGCCCCTAGGAGCGCCCGCCGGCTGGCTTCGACGACCGGTTGTATGCGCGCAACGGCCGCGGGCAACTCCTCGCGCTGCCGAATGCGATCTTCCCTGGCCACCGCCAAATTCATATCTCCTCATCGGGTCCGCGCGATCGAAGGAGCTCCCTGGCGCCCCGGGCAGGACTCGAACCTGCGACCCGCTGCTTAGAAGGCAGCCGCTCTATCCAGCTGAGCTACCGGGGCATACCGAGAGGCTAGCCGAATCGGGGTTTGACACGTCCCGGCGAAGGGCAGAGCCTGGGTTTGACACGTCCCGGTGAAGGGCAGAGCCTGGGTTTGACACGTCCCGGTGAAGGGCAGAGCCTGGGTTTGACACGTCCGCGTCCTCGGGTAGTGTCGATTGCCTCTGTGCGGTGGGTGTAGCTCAGTTGGTTAGAGCGCCAGATTGTGGTTCTGGAAGTCGGGGGTTCGAATCCCCTCATCCACCCCACGGAGAGGCCGCACCGCTCACTCGACGCGACGTACCGCGGCCGCCTTCGCCACCATCTCGAGCAGCTCACTCGGCCGGAAGGGCTTGGGTAGGTAGCTGCAAGCGGGGATCGGCGTGGCGTCAGCTCCGCCGAGACGGTCCGGGTAGCCGGAGACCAGGACGACGGGCACGTCGGGTTGTTCCGCACGCAGGCGCCGCGTGAGTTCCACTCCGTTCATGCGCGGCATCACGATGTCGCTCACCAGCAGATCGATCGGTCCGACTTCGGCGAGACGCTCGAGCGCCTCGACGCCGTCGCTCGCCTCGACGACGCGATAGCCCGCCGTGCGCAGCGCTTCGCCCGCGAGTTCGCGCACTCGGGTCTCGTCCTCGACCAGGAGAATCGTGAGTGTCGACACCGGCGAAGCGCGCGTCGGTACGCTTTCCGCCGGGGTCGACTGGGGTACCCGGTAGGGGAAATCGATCTCGAACGCGGTGCCGGCGCCCGGTGCGCTCTCCACCGTAATTTCCCCGCTCATCTGCCGCACAATGCCGAACACCGCGAACAAGCCGAGCCCACTTCCAGCGCCGGGGTCCTTGGTCGTGAAGAACGGGTCGAAGGTTCGGCGCCTCACTTCTTCGTCCATCCCGACTCCGTCATCGCGGATTGTCAGAGTGACGCGCGGAGAGCTGGGGACGGCGGTCGCTCCGCGTCGGATACGCACGTCGATCTCGACCCGCCCGCCGTTCGGCATCGCGTCCCGGGCATTGAAGATCAGATTGAGGATGAGTTGCTCGATCTGGCCGTGGTCTCCGAGGATCCAGGCCGCTTCGTCGGGAACCGAGATCGCGACCTCGTTCTCACCGCCCATCAAACGCCGGAGCACATTCGACATGTCGAGCACTTCGCGGCCGAGGTCGATGGCCTGGGGATGCCCGACATGCTGTGCGCGAAACGCCAACATTTGCCGGATCAGCGTGCTCGCTCGCTCGGTGGCGGTCTGAATCTCCGCGGCTGCCCTTCGGGTCGACCCGACCTCGACGTCTCGGGTCCGCAACAGCTCGGCGTAGCCCGAAATCACGGTGAGGACGTTGTTGAAGTCATGAGCGACTCCGGCCGCCAGCGTGCCAACCGCTTCCATCTTTTGGGAGTGCAGCAGTCGGTCGTGAAGGCGGCGAACTTCCGTGATGTCTTCGAGAGAGCCTGCGATCCGAATGACTTCGCCGCGCTCGTCGCAAACCGGGAAGCTCCGAACGCGCACCACCTTCTCGCTGTCTGACGACGAGCAGATACGACACTCGAAATCTCGCGACGCCTCTGCGAGCGGGTCTGCAATGCTTCGCTCGACCGACGCGCGATCGTCGGGATGGACTTTTTCAATGAAGCGTTCCGCCCGGTAGTCCGCTTCCGACGCGGTAATTCCCACAATCTGTTCGAGGGTGCGGTTCGCGTAGAGAAGCTTCTCGCCCGTGCCATCGGCGAGAAAAATTCCCGTGCTGAGATGGTCTGCGAGCTCGCGAAGCCGAGCATCATTCTCCTCGCGAAGCCGGCTCGCTTGGTTGCGTTCCGCGATGTCCTCGAAGACCGCCTGCCCGCCGACCAGTCGACCCCTCTTTCCGAGAGTCGGGGCGAGGTGCACCCGCATCTCTACGGGACGCCCCCAATACGTGGTCCACGCCGCCTCGAAACTCACGGGCCTGAGTTCTCTGCGCACGTAAAGAAGCGCTTCCCTCGCCGCCGGCTGCGAGAAAAGTTTCGAATCCTGGATGCCGACGCGAAGCGCGGCGCTGGCGCCCGGTGCGCCCATCATCTCGAGCAGTGCGGGGTTCGCGTAGCAGGGGCGCAGCTCCTCATCGCAAAGTGCTACGCCGAGGGGCATCGCGTCGAGAACCTGGGGATCGACGAGTCCTCGGGTCGGACGGCTGTTGCTTCTGGAGGCGGCCACGACCGAAATCGCCGCCGCCGCGACAGCGGAGAAACTGAGCCAGAAAGCGCCCGCGACCGCCGCGACAACGGCGGTCACGGCCAGCCCCGCAGCGGCTGCGCCGAACGGCCATCGACCGTACTGGTGGTGTTTCTCCACGGCCCCCCCGCGTCGACGGGAGCATAGTGGTCGGTGATTCCGCCGGGTAGCGCCCCCCGGGGAAAAGAAATACTTCAGGAACCGAAATCCGGCGTCCGGCGCTACACTTCGCCGTCGAGTTGCAGGAGCCCCCAAGTGAATCGAATCCGCGCCGCACGGGAAGCCCGAGGCTGGAGCCAAGACCATTTGGCGCACCAAGCCGGTGTCGCGTCACGGACCATCCACTCGATCGAAAAGGGAAAGAACTGCCGCCAGGCGACCAAGCGGAAGATTCTCGCGGCGCTGGGCGTCGCCTGGGAGTTGCGAGACGAATACTTCCCCCGCCCGGTTCGCGTCGCCCCCCCGAGCGCTTCCGAGCGCACGGCGCGCTCGGCCTAAGCGCTCCGCTGGCGACGACGGTCCGCCTCGGGTATCACCGCCCTACTCGCGCGCCGGTAGCTCAGCTGGATAGAGCATCAGGCTTCGAACCTGAGGGTCGGGGGTTCGAATCCCTCCCGGCGTGCCACGCAGATCCCACGTGACAACGAACCCCCCTCACCGGAGGACCGATTTCTGGGTCCCGGCGCCCTTTGCGGCTTGCTTCCAAAAATCGAGCGAGCCGTGCTCGAGGAGCTCGCGACCGCACTCGGCGAGGGCTTCGTACGCGGCGAGGTAGAAGCCACTACCCACGGAAACCCGCGCGACTCCGAGGGCTGCGAGCTCTGGCACCTTCGGCGTGTTGGGAAGCACGAGGACATTGAGCGGCGCCCCCGCTTCGCCCGCCGCTCGCTCGATTTCGGCCGGATCCGAGAGACCCGGCGCATACACGACGTCGGCGCCGGCCTTCGCGTACGCAACCAATCGGGTCAGCGTGTCATCGAAGGACGTGCGCCCGTGCAGGTAGTTCTCGGTCCGGGCGGTCAAGATGATCCGGTGCTCGGCGTCCCGGGCCGTCGCCGCGGCGGCGGCAATGCGCTCCACCGCGAGATCGATCGGGTATCTCCAATCGGGTCGTCGGCTCGACCGGAATAGTCCTCGACCGAGCAACCGGCGAGGCCGGTCGCTGCAGCGAGGCGGACGTTCGCAGCCACTTCCTCCGGCGCGTCGGCGAAGCCATTCTCGAAATCCGCGTTGACAGGCAACGGTGTCGCCTCCACCAGCTCCGCCGCGTGGGCGAGCACTTCGTCGCGGCTCAAGCCGTAGTCCGAACGGCCGAGGCTACCCGCGTAGCCCGCGCTGGTGGTCGCAAGAGCCCGATACCCGAGCGATGCCAAGAGTTTGGCACTTCCAGGATCCCAAGGATTCGGCATGAGTAGCGGATCGCCTGGGCGATGAAGTTCGAGAAAAGCCGCCGCGCGGTTCTTCGCTTCGGTCATGGGTTGAGCTTCTCGGATGCGTCCTTCTCGTCGTGATCGGGGGCCGGGGATCCGGCCGTTCCATCGAGCAGCGCGCGGATTCGCTGCGCCAGCTCCGAGGCGGTAAATGGCTTTGCCAAGAACCCGGTGTCCGGACGGTCGATTGAGGTAGGCCAGAGAGCCTCTCCGTCGTGCCCCGAAACGAACAACACCGGGAGGTCATTCCGGATATCGCGAACCGCCGACGCCAGCTGAGGGCCCGACATCGCAGGGAGGGCGACGTCGGTGAGCAGAAGATCCACCGCGTCGGGCGCGTCGCTGAAGGATTCGAGAGCCGGCTCCGCGGCGTCTTCAAAAAGCGACTTGTATCCCAAGTCGGCCAGACGCTGGACCAGGAGATCGCGAACGGTGCGATCGTCTTCCACGAGCAAGATCGTCTCGCCGGAACCGCGCGGGACCGCGGTATCCACCGCTCGGACGACCGAGGTAGCGGCGTCGAGCTGCCTGGGAAGGTAAACCTCGACGACGGTGCCCTCGCCCTTTGCCGTTCGAAGCGCGACCGCCCCGTGGCTCTGCTCGACGATTCCGTACACCGACGCCAAGCCGAGACCGTTCCCACCCCGGTCGCGCTTGGTCGTGAAGAAGGGTTCGAAAGCTCGGGCTTTCGTAGTCTCGTCCATCCCGATTCCGTCGTCGGCGACCTCAAGGCAGACGTAGTCCCCAGGCGGGATCCCCAGACTGGCTCCCCGATCCGCGTCCACCGGTGCATTGCGACAAGACAGATGAATCGAGCCGCCGGATTGGGTGGCGTCGCGGGCGTTGGCAACGAGGTTCAAGACAATTTGTTCGAGCTGACTGATATCGACCTCGATGGTTCCGAGCTCGTCTTCTGGCTGGGTGATGGTCAGGCGGCGGTTCCCGAGCGCCGCCAGCATCGACTCGCGTTCGGCGAGAAACACGTCGAGGCGTACCGGGGTGAGTTCTCGCGACTGCTGCTGTCCGAACTCGAGGAGGCGATTGGTGAGATCCCGAGCGCTATCTACCGCACGCCGAATCTCGGCACTCGCCCGGGGATTCATCGGCGCCTCGGCGTAGCTGCCGATCACGGTCAGGAGGTTGTTGAAATCGTGGGCCATGCCCCCGGCGAGCGTCCCCAAGCTCTTGAGGCGCTGGGCGTCGATCAGCTGATTGCGCTCGTTCTTCTCGCGCGTAATGTCGCGCAGCCCGACCGCCCGCCGGAATCCGCCGCTCGCACTCTCGTAGGCCCGAAACAAATTCGCTTCGACCCAAACCCAGTGGCCATTGCGATGGCGAATGCGAAATTCGGTGCGCGCGCTGTCCTCCGCTTCGTAGGCCGCGCGAACGAGGCGCCCGATAGAGGGAAGATCGTCCGGGTGCAGGAACTCGCGGGCTCGCCAGTTACGCTGGGCGAGTTCCTCGGGCGCGTAACCCGCCAGCTCACCGACGTTGGGGCTCGAGTGGGTCATCGCGTCCAACGGATCGCCCCGGGTGGCTTTGAACTCGAGAATGTGAAGCGGACCCTCGGCAATGCTCTGGAACCGCTTTCGGTGGTCCGCCAGTGCTTCGCGCTCGGCGAGCATAAACGTCTCGGCCGCGAGGAGAGCGATGCATTGGCACCCGACGATCGCGATGGGAGCCAAGTGCTCCGCGACCGACAGGTTCGCCAACCCTTCAGATCCGGCGACGAGAGCGAGGGCGATCAGTGCCATGACGGTCCACCGAAGCACACCGCCCGGAGCCGACAGCAGGAGGGCCGCCACGGGAACCATCACCAACACGTAAAGCGACGGCTGACCGGTGGCGACATTGTGACCGGTCACAATCACGGTAAATGCGGCCAGAAAGAGCGTCGTCGCGCGATCCAGCGGGAGGAACCAAAAGCAGACGACGAGCGGGACCAAGGCGAGCCGCATCAAGAAGCTGGGGAGAGCGTCTTCGGGCTGGACGATGAGCGGCGCGAGAAGCACGGAGCTCAAGACCCAGACGCCGAATGCCACGAACAGCGTCCGTGCGCGCCGCTGCTCATCGGGGTCGGCGGTCCGATGAGCCCGCGGCAGGAGGCGATCAATCCAGGCGACCATACCGTTAGATTAGCTCGTCGCCGTGGCTGCCCGCGGTGCCGCGAAAGACACCCCGTGCGGGCAGGGCGAGGATCTCGAAGGTATTCAAGGAGCGACCAATGCCGGGAAGTCCCGTATCGATGCGAGAGACCGACGTGCTCTCGCCGAAAGAGCCAAGCCAGCGGTCCCAGATCGAGAAAATGGTGCCGTAGTTCGTATTCAGCAGCAGATTCTCACGGCTGTGGTGCCGACGGTGAAGCGCGGGCGTCACAATCATACGCGAGAGAATCCGTTCGAGCCTTGCGGGCAGGTTGATGTTTCCATGCTCCCAAAGGTTGGCCAGGCCGAAGAGCAACTCGAAGGCCAAGATTCCTGAAACGGGAGCGCCGAGGGCCGCGACGGCAAAGAGGCGCAGAGGAAGCGCAAGCAAGAGCTCGCCTGGGTGGAAGCGAAGGGCCGTCGTGACGGTGTAAGCCGGGTCCGAATGGTGCGCTTGGTGAAAGCGCCACAACAACGTCACTTGGTGGTTGGCCCGATGCCAGGCGTACGAAACAAAGTCGATGCCGACGATTGTGACCACTACCCCGAGCCAGGAAGGCGCGGCGCCTTGATTGAGGAGACCGAAGCCCGCACGGCTTGCCCAGTCTGACGCGGCGCAGGCGCATCCCGCGCAAACGGCTCCAAGAATGATCGTGTTAAGGGCCCCCAATCCACCGTTTGCTCGCCAGCTGCCGAGGAGCACGCGGTGCGGTCGCATGTGTTGCAAGCCCACTGCCGACGCAAATGCGAACCCGAGACCAATCGACTTCGCGATCTGGTACTCCGCCTCGGTCATAGGCGGCTTAGGGTACTCGATTTCGTGTAGGATCAATCAGCCGGCTAGCAGCACCCCGAGGAGCACGATGCCGCGCTCGGTCGGTACGAGCGCTCGGACACTCCGGAAGAGCCGCCCAACTCGCTCGCCGTCGGAGCGCTTGCTGTCGCAGTGCTCGCGCGCTTTCCGTGGCCCGCCGTCTCGACGCCTCGCGTCGCGATGTGGAAGTCACTGTCGCCGACCGAAAAGTCGATTTCGATAGCGTCATCGCCTACCGAACGCCAACGGGGGTAGGGTTCATCCTCACAGAAAACCCGAACGTTACGAGCCGACGCCAGCTGAGTCACGCGGAACGAGGAATCGCTTCCGCGTTTTGAAGGCGTCGCCGCATACGTGGTCACGTGAAGCTCGCCAGTCTCGTGTTCGTTCCACGCGCGAGAAATACCGACGGTCGGATAGTCGACTCCCTCGAGCGTGGGCTCCTGGAACCGACGCGCATGGTCTGGATTGTTGAAGACCCGCCGCCAGGAGCCCGGTTCGCCCGCTTCACTGAGCATCAGAAGAGAAGCGAGCTGTCCGCGGGGCCAGTCTTCTCCCGTTCCGAACCAGTACCCGAAGCGGGAATTGTCCTCCCCGAACTGACGCGGTTCCGAAATTCGATCGATGCACTCGGCCAAGCGTTTCTCAGTGGTGTCGTCGCCCACTTCTCGTGCGACAAGATGGCCGATTACCAGCAAGCGCGGGTCGAGCGATGCGAGCACCGGCTTGGCCGGATCACTCCAACCCACCAAGCGCGCGCCTTCTCGGTACAGAAACTCACCGAACTCCGGGTGTTGCGGCAACACGTAGGGTGTGATCAGCAAAGCGGCGAGCCCGGAGGCCTGCCCTGGGAACTGGCAGAGAACTTCTTCGAGGGGGTCGTAGTAGAGCGGAAAAGAAGCGAGCCCACCCTTCGAATCGAGCTTCAGGTAATGCGCCTTTGCGAACTCGACCCAATCGTCGTAGACACCGTGGAAAGCATTGCCCGAAACCTGATCGTAGAGTTTGAGACCCAACCCGGCCGACGAGACACAGGCGGGCCAGATCTTCGTGTTCTCGCAGTGCGGCCCCTGCGGTCGATCCTTCCACTGCGCGTTCAAGAACTCGGCGATCCGATAGTGCGTCCACTCGAAGGTCTGCTCGCGATAACCGGCGACCCGAAACGGCGCTTCCCATTTTTCATCGCCCGCGACGTAGCGGTAGATCGACAACAGCAGGTTGAACCAACCGCGAAAGAACAGGTTTCCGTCGGAGCCGATGGGGTCGGGCTGAAGCCCCCACGGTTCGACGCCGTTGCCCGTCCAGCCGGGCGGGTCGTACCGGCCCTGCAAGTGCGGGGGTAGGTACGCCAACCACTCCGGCGGGTAGTCGGCTTGATGCGGGTCGTGACCGATCAACGTGAGCCAATCAACGGCGGCCCAGAAACTCGTGTGCCGGCCGACCAGCTCGTCGGCGATTCGGGTGTACACCTCGCGCCACGCGGGCGTTCGATCGGCGAGGACGGGAAGGATGTAGCTCGTCTCCGCGAGATCGAAGCGCGGGAAGCTGCACATCGGCGCCGTGCTCGTCTGATCCCACCAAGGATGAGGCGAACCCTCGGTCGACCAATCGTCTTCCGTTGTCGCTTTGTCCCATAGAAAGCGGAGCCAGCCCTGAACGCGAGGCGCGATCGCTTCGACCATCAATACTCCGGTGCCCGCTGACCCGCGGCGACCCGAATCAACAAGAGCTTCGCTCGTTGCCGAGCCGCCGCCGACCAATTCGGATCGAGATCCGCCGCTGCCGCTTCTCGCGTGATCGACCGCGCAGCTTCGATGTCGTCACGCGGCCGGACGTACGCGCCGGGAAAGCGATCCGGCTGCCGACGAAGCCGGGCCAACGGATTGGCCGCATCGATTCTCCCGAGGAACCACACGAAGAGCATCAGGTTGCCGTCGAGCCGGGCTGCTTTTCGCGACATCCCGTCGAGCAAGCGCTCGATGCCCTTCGAGGAGAGAAGAACCGCGAGCGCGTCGGAAGACGTTTTGAACCAGAGCCGCAAATCGGAATCGGAAGCGGCCCCCGACTCCGACACCATGGCCCGCGACACACTGCGGAACTGGCGAGCCACGCCGTCGTCTGTCTCGATCGTCACAGTCCGATCGGCGGAGAGCGCCGCGCGAAACGCGGGGCGGCTGCGACTCGCGTGCGTCAACAGCGCCCCGAGGGCGAAGAGCAGCGATCTGAGGACGAGACGGGCCATACCGTATGTTGACAGAGGCGCCGTCGGTGCGCCTCACCCCATCAACCCGGGGTTCGCGCCACCGTCGATGGTGATGTTGGCGCCGTGGATAAAAGCGGCTCGAGGCGAAGCGAGAAACAGGGCGAGATCCGCCACTTCTTTCGGTTCGCCCGCGCGCCCGAGTGGTGTCATATTGCGGAGCGTTTCTTCGCGTGAGCCCCCGCCCGGCGCCAACGTGTCGAGAAACAGCAGAAGCCGCTCGGTCAAGATCGGCCCGGGATTGATCCCCACCACGCGGACCGACGCTTCTGCCCCCTCGTCCGCCAGCGCTTTCGTAAAGTGATTGAGGGCAGCGTTCGCGGCGCCTCCCACCATGTACCCGGCAACCGGCCGCAATCCGCCGGTTCCGATCACATTCACGATCACGCCCCCTCCCTGTGTCTTCATGATGGGGAGCACGGCTCGCGCCATCCGCATGTAGCCGAAGAACTTGAGCGTCCAATCTTCGAGCCACGCTTCATCGGTAATCTCGAGAAAGCTTCCAGGTCGTGCGCTGCCGGCGTTGTTAATCAGAATGTCGATGCTACCGAAGCGGTCCCGAACGCTTTCGGCGACCCGGAGAATGTCGGCACCTTGTGTGAGATCCGCCGCGATACCCAACATGTTGTCGCGACCGCGGCCCGGTGCAGCGGCGATCGTTTCGTCGATCCCCTCCTGCCCGCGGGCGCAAATCGCGACCGACGCGCCTTCTTCGACGAATCCCCATGCCGTAGCGCGTCCTATTCCTTGACTCCCGCCGGTGACGAGCACCACTTTGCCTTCGAGACCGAGTTGCATACGTCCTCCTAAACGCTCGCGCCCCACCGCGCGCTATGCTTTAACGCAGCGACCAGGGAGATCACAATGCCGCTCCGATTCGCCGAAGGCGACGTTTTTCCCGAATTCGAACTCGAGGATCACCGAGGTCAAAAGATCACGTGCGATTCCCTGATGGATGGCAAGCCGACGATCCTCGTTTTCTTCCGCGGCCCTTGGTGACCCAAGTGACAGGTCCAACTGCAGGAACTGGTCGAGTTCCACCGTCGCACCGCTGTCGCCTACTGCCAAATCGCCGCTATCTCGGTCGATCCGCCCCGAGTTTTAGAAGCGTTTCGCGCCGGCCTGGGCGCGCCTTTCACGTTCCTGTCGGATCAAGAGCTCACGCTTACCGACGCCCTCGGGATTCGCGAAACCACGGATCAACGCCACGGGCCTCTGCCCGTCCCGATGACCTTTGCCCTGCTGCCAGACCGACAAATTCATCGGGTCTTCAACGGTTGGTATTTCGTCGGGCGCCCGACTCCTGAGGAACTCCGCCAGACGATTCGTCAGCTGGTGGATGCAACGGTTTCTGATCTGGATTTTCGAGGCGACTAGTTCGCCCGTTCCGAACGCAACGAGGAGCTCTCATGGCGAATCGATCGATGACGGGGAGATGTCTATGCGGCGCTGTGACGTTCTCAGCCGAAGACGTCGAGCCGCATATTCACGCGTGCCACTGTGGCATGTGCCGACGCTGGTCCGGCGGTCCGGGCATGGCCGTCTCGGTGGGTTCGATCTCCTTCACCGGCGCAGACGAGCTCAGAACCTACGACTCGTCGGAATGGGCGGAGCGCGGATTCTGCGGCGTGTGTGGCAGCAACCTCTTCTACAGGCTGAAAGAACAGGATCGGTACGTGGTTTGGAACGGCGCGCTGGATGATCCGACAGACTTTGAGCTCACCGGCGAGATCTACATCGATGAAAAACCGAGCTCCTACGATTTCGCCGGAGACCACCCGCGTCTCACCGGGCAAGAATTCTTGAAATCGGTGGGCATGGCCTGACTCGACGCTGGTAGCACCCAGTAGCAGACTCCGAGTACCTTCCTCGCCATGAAAAGCAGCGCCCTCGTCACGCACTGGGGTCCGTTCGTCGTGGAAGCCGACGGAGACCGCGTCGTCTCGGTCCGCGGGCACGCTTCGGATCCCGACCCGTCGCCGATCGGTCAGTCTCTTCAACAAGCGACGGATTGCCGCGTCGAACGGCCGTCGATCCGACGCTCTTGGCTCGAAGACGGGCCCGGCGCGCGCACGGAACTACGCGGACGCGAGCCCTTTGTCGAGGTCAGCTGGAACGAGGCACTCGATCTCGTCGCGGGCGAGCTCGCGAGAGTTCGCGACGTCTACGGCCATACGTCGATCTACGGGGGGTCCTACGGCTGGTCGTCCGCGGGCCGCTTCCACATGTCCTCGGGCCAGATCACGCGTTTCTTCCGCATGTTCGGTGGCTGCACCGATGCGTGGGGGACGTACTCTTCGTCCGCCGCGTCGGGGATCATTCCGTATGTCTTGGGGATCTCGTACCTGCAGGGCGTCGCCCAGCAGAGCTCGTGGTCGACGATTGCGGAGCACACGGATCTCTTCGTGAGCTTCGGTGGATTGCGACTCACGAACACGCACGTGACGTACGGTGGCCAGGGACCCCATCACACGCGTGAATGGCTCATGCGTGCGCGCGATTCCGGTGTTTCGTTTCTCAACATCGGCCCGTTGCGGGACGATTTCGAGCCCGACCTCGGCGCGCGGTGGGTCCATCCGATCCCCGGCACGGACGTCGCACTCATGGCGGCGCTTATTCACGCGTTGGTCGACGAGGGTCTCGCCGACCGCGCGTTTCTTCTCCGCCATTGCGTCGGCTGGGAACGTCTCGAGGCCTACATCCTGGGCACAACCGATGGAACGGCGAAAACCGCCGAATGGGCAGCAGCGATTACGGGGCTCGAAGCCGACGCGATTCGCGAGCTCGCACACGAAATGGCGAGCCGTCGGACGCTGATCAACCTCACCCTCGCCGTGCAGCGACAGGACCACGGGGAACAGAGCTATTGGATGGGCATCGCACTGGCCGCGGCTCTCGGCCAGGTCGGGCTCTCGGGCGGTGGGGTTGCGTTCACTTTCGGCGCCGCTGGCAATGTCGGAGCGGGTCAGACCCGCGCACGCGTGCCGGGGCTCCCGGTGCCCAAACCGGTTCCCGACATGACGACGATTTCGGTATCGCGCGTGGCGGAACTTCTGGAAGCGAATGGTGAGACCTTCCGCTGGAACGGTCGAGAAGACGTCTACCCGGACACCCGCCTCGTGTACTGGTGCGGCGGAAACGTGTTCCATCACCACCAAGATCTGAACCGCCTCCTTCGAGCGTGGCAACGCCCCGAGACGATCGTCGTTCACGAACCGTTCTGGACGCCCACCGCGAAACGCGCCGACGTCGTCTTCCCTGCGACGACGCCGCTCGAGCGCAGTGACCTCGGAGGTGGCGAAACCTTGCTGGCGCTGTCGCAACCCGTGCTCGAGCCGTATGGCGAAGCGCGTGACGACTACGCGATTTTTCACGGCCTCGCCGACCGGCTGGGTTTCGGAGAAACGTTCTCCGAAGGGCGGACCGCCGAAGAGTGGGTACGCCACCTCTACGAAGAATTTCGCAGCAACAACGAAGCCGCTCCGCCTCTCGAGCTGGCGCGCGAACAAGGCACGTTGCAGCACCGACATATGGCGCGGATGGGGGAGCCCTCACAGACCTTCCTCTCCGCCTTCCGCGCCGACCCGATCGCGAACCCGCTCCCCACGCCGTCGGGTCGGATCGAGCTCTATTCCGAGACGATCGCCGGCTTCGGTTACGCCGATTGTCCCGGGCACCCCATCTGGCTTGAACCCTACGAACGGTTGGGTACGCCCGCCGCGGAACGTTTCCCGCTCCACCTGATCTCCAACCAACCAGCCGGGAGGTTGCACGGCCAGTACGACCACGGCGAGGTCAGCCAAGCGACGAAGGTCGCGGGCCGCGAGCCATGCCGCCTCCACCCGGATGACGCCGGTGCCCGCGGCATTCGAGACGGCGACGTCGTTCGTCTGTGGAACGACCGCGGCGCCTGCCTTGCCGGAGCGGTGCTGTCCGATGCTTTGATGCCAGGCGTTGTGCAGCTCAGTACCGGCGCGTGGTTTGACCCCGATGAGACAGGGCTTTGCAAACACGGAAACCCCAACGTTCTGACGCGCGACAAGGGCACCTCAAAGCTTTCTGAAGGCCCGAGCGCGCACACGTGCCTTGTGGAGGTCGAGCGTTTCGACGGCGACGTCCCGGCTGTGACGGCGTTCGATCCGCCCGCGTTTGCGAAGCGTTCCGCCCGACCGTGACACGCGTCGTCGGATTCTTTTCGAAGCTGCTGCTGCTGGCCTTTTCGCTGGCCGTCGCCCTCGGCGCCACCGAGCTTCTTCTCCGAGCGGCGTGGCGTGGCTACTACGACAAGAACGTGCCCATCCCCCGTTTCGAGCCGCACGAAACGCGCGGCTACGAGAACGCCCGAGATGCGGAATACCGCCAAGGGAAACCCGAATGGGTGATGCACGTGCGCACGAATTCACTGGGGTTCCGCGGTGGAGAGCCGCGAGACGAGAAGCTACGCATCCTCGCCGTGGGCGACTCGTTTACTTTTGGCTACGGCGTCTCCGAAGACGAGACATGGACCACGCTTCTCGACAGGGCGCACGAGGAGGTCGAGGTCATCAACGCGGGCGTACCGGGTTACGGGACGGCGCACGAGCTGCTTCTTCTCGAAGAGCACGGTCCCACGCTCCGCCCGGACATTGTTCTTCTCGCGTTCTTTTGGAACGACGTTCTCGACAGCTACCACGCAGAGATTCCGCGCTTCCGGACGGAAGGGGGGGAGCTCATTCGAGAAGTGCCCGCGCCCGACGCGGTAGCGAGCAAGCTCAGAACACGTCGCAGCAAGGAGCGTCTCCTCGCGAGGAGTTACGCGTATCGCTTCTTTTCCGACCGCGCGAAAATCGCGCGCTTTCGATTGCGTCAGTGGTTTGGAATGGGCGATATCCACTCGTTCGGTACCGATCGCAAGGTCTTCGAGGAAGCCTGGGCGCTACAGGAAGCGCTGCTTCGAGCGTTCGCCTCCGCTTCCCGCGAGATCGGGGCGAAGCTTCTACTGATCGTCATCCCCGACCAGGTTCAAGTACACACGGAGTGGCGCGTCGCCGGCGCCGGTGGGCTCGATCTCGACATCCAAGATCGCCTGGGAGAGATCGCGTCAAGCCTCGAGATCGAAACGCTCGATCTACTTCCCGGGCTCAACGCCGCACGAGGCGATTCACCGCTCTATTTTCGCCAGGATCGACACTTGACAGCGTTGGGAAATCGCATCGTGGCGGAGCTGGTTCGCTCTCGACTCGAAGACGAGGCCTGGTGGCCGGTGTCTCGTTAACGCTCCCGAATTTCCGTACCCGAGCCGGCGGTGAAAAAGAGCGCCGACGCTCGACTAATCGAGGGGTTTGGTTTCGAACGCGTCGTCATCGGACGCCGTCGTGGCTTCGGTAAACGCATCCATCGAATCCGGCCACTGCGTTACGAGTCGTCCGGAAGAGCCGGCTCGATAGTAGAAGTCATTACCGCAGTCGAACTGCCAGACGTCGATGGCGTTGATGTCCGCCTGCAGTTTTTCGTTGAAAGCCGCGAGAAACTCCGGCCGGAGATCCATCCAGGCCAGCCGTTCGTTCTCCAAGCGCTCGAGCTTGCGAACGATGTATTCGCACTGCCTCTCGAGCATGAACAGAATGCAGCCCTGATTGGTATTCGGCCCGTAGAGCATGAACAGGTTCGGGAAACCCGACGTCGTCATCCCCAGATAGGCTTGGGGGCCGTCGTTCCAAGCTTCGCGAAGGGGTTGGCCACCGCGGCCCGTCACGTCAAGCGCTTGCAAGTAGGTCGTCGTCTCGAAGCCCGTCGAGTAGATGATCACGTCGACGTCGCGACTTTCATCACCCTCGACCGTCTCGATGCCCGTCGGGGTGATGCGCTGGATCTTGTCGGTCAGAAGCTCGACGTTGTCTCGATTGAACACGGGGTAGTAGAGGTCGGAGAAAAGCGGGCGCTTACAGCCGAACGGATGATCCGGGGTGAGCTTGCGACGAACTTCGGGATCGCGCACTTCTTGTAGCCGCTCCATTCCCGCGGCTTCGATCTCGCCCAACGTCTTCTTGTCCTTGAACGTGGCCAGCGTGTTCCACACATCGTAAATCTGCTGCCTGCTCTCTTGCAGCGCGTCGGGATCGGCGCGGAACTTCTCGAGCTCCTCTTCCGTGTAGGGCGTGTTCGGCTTGGGAACGACCCAGTTGGCCGTCCGTTGGTACAAGTGAAGTTGGCCGACGTCCTTGGCGATTTCGGGGACAAACTGGATCGCGCTTGCGGCAATACCGATCACGCCGACGCGCTTGCCGCGCAGATCGACGTCGTGGTTCCAACGCGCGGAATGAAACCATTCGCCGCGAAAATCCTCGATCCCCGGGATGTCGGGCATCACGAGGTTGTTGAACATTCCGAGGGCACTTACAGCGATGCGAGATTCGTAGCGGTCGCCGCTCTCGGTGGTCACCGTCCAGCGCGCTTGTTCGTCGCTCCACGAAGCCGCCTGCACACGTGTTTCAAAGCGGATGTGGTCACGGATTCCGTACTTGTCGGCGATGTGATTCAGGTACGCGAGAATCTCCTCCTGGCCTGAGAACGGCCGCGACCAGTTGGGATTCGGCTCGAAAGAAAACGAATACAGGTGGGACTGCACGTCGCACTCGGCACCCGGATACCGGTTCCAGAACCACGTTCCACCGACGCCGGTGCCTTTCTCCAAAATGACGAAATCGTCGATACCGGCTTTCTTGAGCTGCACCCCCATACAAAGGCCGGCCGATCCGGCTCCGATGATGACGACGTGGTGGGCGTGCTTCTGTGTCATGATGATCTCCTCGCTCGACGGCCGTCTAGCCTATCAGATCCGTCCTCGCGGGGCTGAAACCGGAGAGCGAAGTCGGGCATAAGGTCCCCAGACGTTCGCCGGAACGAGCCGATGGAACGAACCAAAGAGCTCCCGTTAACCGCACACACCGGATTTTGGCTGACCTTGGCCGTCGCCGCGGCTGGGGCGGCGGTCATCTGGTCGATGTGGGAGTCGCTCACGCTACTCCTGGCGCGCGTCGAGTTCGCGCTCGCTTCTACGGTCCCCGAACACTGGATCGGCAATGCGGCTTGGTACAGCCTCCCCGTGTTGGGCTTCTTCGCGGGGCTGCTCGCGAGTATCTCCCCCTGCATTCTTCCCCTCGTGCCGCTCAACGCGGCATTTATCGGAGCCGCAGAAGCGACGGGACTGCGGGCGGTGCTGATCTCCGCGCGGTTCGTGCTGGGCGCGGCTCTCGCGCTGGCGATCCTCGGGCTTTTGACCGACCTCGCGGGGACGCTCCTGGTCGAGCAACGCGGCTTCGTTCTCCTCGCGGCGGGACTCGCGCTGCTCCTCTTTGCAGCGGCTCTGCTCGAGCTCGTGTCCTTGCCTTTCTCCGGGGCCTCCCTGTTCGCCGATCGTCCACTCGGCCCGGTCGCGGCCGGTGCGGCATTCGCCCTGGTGACGACGCCGTGTGCCAGCCCACTTCTCGGAGGTCTCTTGACCGCGGCTGCGGCGAGCGGCGCTGCGGGGCTGACCTCGCTTGCGATGCTCTCCTTTGCCGTGGGCTACACCGCGCTGGTGTTCGTCGCTGGAGTATTCGGTGGGCAAGCCATCGAACGGTTGCGCCGTCGGTCGTACGTCGGCGCGCGCGCCTTGGGAGCCGCCGTGCTCGGCTTCACGGGCCTGGCCTTCCTCGTTTCCGGGATTCGTTGGTTCTAAGGACGGGGCGCTATGAAGTCATTCGAATCGCTTTTTCTCATGAGCCTCTTCCTCCTTTTGCTGATCTCGTCGAGCGCACAGGCCGTCGACCCGGTCTACTCCAACTGGCGCGGTCCGGCCATCACCGGCGCCGACCCGGTCGCCTACTCCACCGAAGGGGAAAGCCGCAGACATTCCCGGTCACATCAACAAAGCGGATCGGAACTGGTCCGCGAACCTCAGAGGGGATTGAACCGAGCGTGCATCCAGTTCGCTCGTCGCGGCGTGAATCGACACTGGACGTCTCGCACCGCGAGTGCGATCCGTGCGAGCAGCCGATCTCGGACCGTCGGTGCTCTCGGACGGGTCACTGCCTCGCCGCAGGCGGTACACGGCTCGTCCTGCTCGTAGGTCCCGTAGGGATTCCCGGCCCGCTCCATCAGCCACGCCGACAAAGCGTTGGTTCCCAACTCGGATTTGCCGACGAAAGCGACCTCCGACGCCCGCATCGACCCGAAAAGATCGCGCAGACGCGCCTCATCAAAGCTATTCACGTGGCCCCAAGGTGGGTTTGTCGCTCCACAAGCGGCGCAGGTGGTGCAACCGTGGCGGATATCCTGACGAAACGGAACGCCGACCAGTAGTTCTCCACGCGTCACGCGCGCCAATTCGCTGCAGGCGTCGTAAAGACCGGGCTCGGGAACGTGTTCGAGCACCTCAGCGCACAGGACGAAGTCGAATGTCCGGTCGGGGAACGTCAGGTTTGTGACATCGCCCGCGACACAGCGGATCTTATCGCCGTCGATCTCGGGCTCTACGAGATCAAGCGCCCACACTTCTTCGAAGCGCTCTGCCAGAATCTTGGCGAAAAAACCATCCCGCGCCCCGACGTCGAGAGCGACGCGGCCGGTGGGAAAACGTTCCGATAGGTGCGCTGCTCGCTCGCGCTCGGTCGCTGATGCCCGGTACTTGTCGGCGTCCATAGCAGTCCTACACCTGTGATAGCTTCCGGGCTCGCCTGAGCCAACCTCCAAAGTTTTTCTCGGAGACACCATCAAAGTGGCAGCGGCACGTAGCGGGCACGCCTGGCAAACCGCGAAGAACATTGTTTCGAGCTGGGGCGCCATGTTCGCCGTTGCCATGATCAGCTTCTTCCTGTCTCCGTTCATTGTGCACCGCCTGGGAAACGAAGCTTACGGTGTCTGGATTCTTCTCTACTCAATCGTCGGCTACTTGGGGTTGCTCGACCTCGGCGTTCGCAGCGCGGTCACGAAATACCTCGCCACGTTGTACGCGACCGAGCAGCACGAGGAGGCGAACCACATCGCTTCGGCGGCCTTGGCGCTCTTCGCCGCGGCCGGTTTCTTCGCCGTCCTTTCGACGTTCGCGCTCGCCCAGGTCGGCCTCGGGTGGTTTGACGTCTCACCTGAGCTCCTAGGCGCCGCCCGCCTCGTGCTTCAGCTGGGTGGCTTGACCGTGGCGAGCGCGATCATCGGCGGTGTGTTCGGTGGCATTGTCGTCGCCCGTCAACGCCTCGATCTGCTGAACCTCGTGAGCCTGATCCATGAGATTGTTCGCGCGGCTGCCATCGTCTTCGCGCTCTCCGATGGAGGCGGCATCGTCGCGCTCGCCGTCATCCAGCTCCTGACCTCTCTCTCGCTGGGATTGGTGACGTTCGCCCTGAGCCGACGGGTCTATCCCGAAGTGAAACCATGGCGTTTCCAGTTTCGTCGCGACCACCTTCAAACGGTGTTGTCCTTCGGCTTTTTCGCGACGCTGCTCCACGCTTCGACGATGATCGTGAACTACACCGACTCCCTCGTAATCGGCGCGTTCCTGCCCATCAGTATGATCACGTTCTTCGCGATCAGCGCGAACCTCGTCGAACAAGCGCGCAACCTGTCGGCCGGTATCTCGCGATCCGTGTCGCCGGTCGCGAGTGCCCTCGACGTCGAACGAGATCGCTCTCGTGTGGGACAGGTGCTTCTCTCGGGAGCTCGCCTCTCGAGCCTCGTCTGCTTTCCGATCGTCGTGACGTTTCTATTGCGTGGCCACTCGTTCATCGGACTGTGGATGGGGGAGGAATTCGCGAAACCGGCGGGCGATGTGCTGTTCGTCCTCGCCCTGGGGCTGTGGGTGTATGCGGGCTTCCACGTCTGTGTCGCCATCATCATCGGGATCGATGAGCACCGGGGGTTGGTGCCGGCGTTCATCGCCGAGGCAATCTGTAACGCGGTGCTGAGCATTTTGCTGGTCGAGCACTACGGCCTGCTCGGGGTCGCTTTCGGGACCCTGATACCTCGCGCGGTGATGTCTTTAGCGTTCGGCCCGCTGTACACCCGCCGCGTCGTCGGCGTTCCCGTTCGTCGCTATCTGGGCGACGTCGTGCTTCGGCCCACACTCTCGATGGCGTTCTTCGCGGCGGCCACGTGGGCGACCGAGCGATACTTCCCGGCGGCGAACCTCGCCGTCTACTTCGCGCAAGTCGCCGTCGCCTGCCCACTCGCGCTCGTGGGCGCCTGGGCGATGTGCTTGACGGCCGAAGAGCGCGCCCAATTGCGCGGGCTCGTCCGACGCAGCGCCTAGCGGGACAGCGCGAAAGCGATCACGGTGTCCCCCTGCGGAGAACCCAGGTAGGGGTGGCCCGAAGCGGCGACGGCGACGAACTGGCGTCCTTCGATGGCGTAGCTCACCGGCGGAGCGTGGATTCCGGCCCCGCACGAGAAACTCCACAAGCGGTCGCCGTCCTCGGCGTCGAAGGCATTGAACGTTCCGTCCGATTCTCCCATGAAGACGAGGTTCCCAGCCGTCGCCAGCACGCCGCCGATGAGCGGCTCTTCCGTCTTCACTTGCCAGCGGATCCGCCCATTCCCACGTGTGTCCACCGCGCTCAGGGTCCCCCAGCTCGGGGCGTCGACATCGGGTTCCGTCAGAATGAATTCCCGACGCGGACCGCCGCCTTCCCAGACGCGTTTCACGAAGCGGGTCGGCTTGTGTACAGCCGGGATGTAGAGCCACCCATTCTTCGTGTTGTAGGAGACCGGTGACCAGGACGCCCCGCCGAACGATCCCGGCGAAATGGTGATCCCATCGATGGTGGGCTCGGAAAACATCAACTTTTGCGGAACCAGGGGATCGGACTTCCAGAGGAGCTCGCCCGTCTCTCGGTGATGGGCGTAGAACCATCCCGTCTTTCCCGCGACGCCCACCGCGGGAATGGACGCCTCACCACGGTTCCAATCGAAGAGAACGGGTGTGCTGGCTACGTCGTAGCCCCAAACGTCGCGCGGCACTTGCTGGTAGTGCCAACGGACTTCTCCGGTCGCTGCGTCGAGTGCCACGAGAGAGCTCGCGTAGAGGTTGTCTCCGGGTCGGAGGTCGGGAACGTCGTTGGGCGAGGCATTGCCGGTCCCGACAAACAGCAACCCGCGCTCGGCATCAAACGCCGGGGTTCCCCAGGTGGAGCTGCCGCCCCGGAGATACGCCTGCCCAAGGGTCGGCGCGCTCTCCCGTTCGGCTTCGGTGTTTCGCGGGAGCGTAAAACCGTCGGGTGTCGTCGAGCTGAACGCTCCTTCCCAACCTTCGTTTTTCGTCGTGTAAAACCGCCACCGCTCTTCGCCCGTAGCTGCATCGAACGCGGCGACGAATCCTCGGCGGCCTCCAAACGAATCGAGTTCCGGTGGGCGATCCGAGCGCACGCCGGTTCCGAGGTTGTAATAGAGGCCGTAACCCGCCAAGGTCGTTCCGACGATGACGGAGTCGCCGACGACCGTCGGCGCCATCTTCGCCGAAAGGCGGTCGAGGTTCGCGGCGATGGTTTCCGCTTGGGCCGGCGGCACTTCTGCGAGCTCGCCGGGACCGGGGGCCGCGATCACGCGATCCCAGAGGATTTCTCCCGTTTCAAAGTCGAGGGCGATCAGACGACCATCGTTCGTCGCCTGATAGACCCGCTCCCCTTGTCTCGCCGCACCCCGATTCGTTCCGCGATTTCGCGGATGGTCGCTGCGCGGTATGTGGTTGTAGCGCCAGAGGGGGTTCCCCGTGGCCGCATCGAGTTTGACGACGTCGTTGCCCGGCAGGGTCAAGATCATGGCCGCGTCTGTGACGATGGGCTGCGCTTGGATCGGACCGATGCTTCCGGATTGGTAGACCCACGCGGGAACCAGGCCGCGGACGGAATCGCGGTCGATCTGGGTAAGCCCTGAAAACCGATGGTTCGCGTGCCCGTTCCCGAAACTCGCCCACTCTTCGGCGGCGACCCGGGCCGACAACGCGAGGGCCAGCAGCCCGATGACCCCGTACTTCGTCATACATCCTCCCACGCAATCGATACACCGAGCCTTCTAGCGCGTTCTACGGCCAGGTGCGAAGGTTCGGGCGTTGGACGACTACTACGCCCCGCACCCGACGCGTCGACTCGACGAACCCCTGGTACTCGCCGGCCAGGTCGGTTCGGGTGTCGCGCAGATCGGCCGGGCGATGGCCGCCCGCACGGGGATCCCGTTTTCCGACGTCGACCGGATGGTCGAGAACGCCGTCGGCCACTCCCTGCCCCACCTGCTCTCAAAGCGCGGCCTCGGAGTTCTCGTTCACGAGAGTCTCTACGCACTCGATCGCGCGCTGACGCGACGCCCGCCTGGGATCGTCATTCTGGGCAGCGCGGCCGTGACACAGGAACAGTTGCAACCGTTTCTCGATCGGGCCCGCTTTGTCTTCGTGACGCGCCCGAAGGAAGTGCTCTTTCGACGTGTGCGAGCGCAGCTCGAGGCCAACCCGGGCAGTCTGTTTCAATTTCAGCTGGCCGAACCGCGCGCTGTCTCGGATCTCGAGCCACTCCTCGCTGCCCGCGATTCCACCCTGCGGCACGCCCACGCAGTCGTCGAGGCTGGAGACCGACACGCCAATGAGATCGCGACCGAGCTCCTCGGCGCTCTCGATCGCTTCTTGGGTGTGGTATCGCTCGCCGACCCCTAGGCCTTGCTCCTACGCGGACAGGCCTTTTGCTCGCTTTCAGAACAAGGGCAGTTGGCGCCGACGCCGCCGCATGAGCCTTTGAGACTCCGACCGGTGAGCAGCACGCCGCCAGACATGGCGAAAACGGTGATCGCGAAGACGACCAGGGTGGCGATGAGGAGTTCCATGTGAGCCTCCGAACTATTCGGGCAGCAGGTGCGGTGCGAAGGCTTCGGTGAACTGCACCTCGAAGCCATCCGACGCGCGGGTCATCAAGTACGCCGCGAGCCCCAGACGTGAAGCCAAAGCGTAGCCCTCATCCGGCCCCAAGACCGACAGTGCCGTAGCCCACGCATCGGCCCACATGGCCTCGGCGTGTAGCACTGTCACGGAGGCCAAGGCGTGCGTGACCGGGGCCCCGACCCGGGGGTCGATGGTGTGGGAATAGCGCTGACCGTCTCGCTCGTAGAAGTTCCGATAGTCCCCTGAGGTAGCCATGGCCATGTCGCGCAGCACCACGACGCGATGGATGCTGAAACCCGCCGCCTCGGGAGTTTCGATCGCCACCCGCCAGTCGCGTCCGTTTCTGTGCTGCCCCTCCGCCCGCAGCTCGCCGCCGATTTCCACGAGGAAAGCGGTGTGACCGAGGTCGGCCAACCCGCGCGCCACTTCGTCGACGGCGAACCCCTTGGCCAGCGCCGAGAGATCGCAGGACAGCTCCGGAACCGTCTTCCGGACCGTCCCGGCGCTTCCGTCGATTTCGAGTTTCTGGTAGCCGGTTCGCTCGCGCAGGCGCGTGCGTTCGAGCGGGTCGGGGACGCGGGGCGAAGCCGACGGACCAAAACCCCAGGCCTCGACCAGAGGGCCAACGGTGACATCGAAGGCGCCCCCCGAAGCGTCGCTCACGACGCGCGCCGCCTCGAAAACGCGCAAGGTCGCGGGCGTAGCGGCAAAGGGCTCTGTCGAACGAGAAGCGTTGAAGCGCGACAGCTCGGAATCGTCTCGCCACGTCGACATCGCGGCGTCCACCGCCGCGATGCGAGCCTCGATGGATTCCTGCGCTTGCGCGACCGCGCTCTCATCGAGCTCTCCAGCGATCTTGACACTCCACGTCGTGCCGAGCGCGGCGCCGCGAAGCTCTTCGACCGGACGCTCTGGACGAGCGCCGTACAAGCGAATCGTGGCCGCGGCGAGCACCAGGAGCAGCACACCGAGAACGATCCGCGCGCGAAGCGGGAGTGGCGTGTGGCGAGGAGACGACCCCGGATTGTCCGTGCTCAGATGAAGAGGAGACTTCGGACTACCCGAAGTCATCGAAGGCGATGTTCTCCGGCTCGACACCCAAGTCATCGAGCATGTTCTGCACCGCTTCGTTCATCATCGGCGGACCGCACAAGTAGTACTCGCAATCTTCGGGAGCGGGATGATCTTTCAGATAGTTGTCGAGGAGGACTTGATGGATGAAACCGGTGTAGCCCTCCCAGTTGTCTTCCGGAAGCGGCTCGGAGAGGGCCAAGTGCCACTTGAAGTTGTCGTTCTCTGCCTGGATCGTGTCGAAATCCTCGACGTAGAAGGCCTCTCGGAGACTCCTGGCTCCGTACCAGAAGCTCACCTTGCGATCCGTCTTGATTCTCCGGAACTGATCGAAGATGTGGGAACGCATCGGTGCCATCCCGGCGCCACCACCGACGAAGATCATCTCTTTGTCGGTGTCCTTTGCGAAGAACTCTCCGTAGGGGCCCGAAATGGTGACTTCGTCGCCGGGCTTCAGGTTGAAAATGTAGGAGGACATGATTCCGGGAGGCACGTCCGGTTGCCGCGGCGGCGGCGATGCGATCCGGACGTTGAGCATGATGATGCCCTTCTCCTCGGGGTAGTTCGCCATGGAATACGCGCGTTCTTCGGCTTCATCGACCTTGGACACGTAGCGCCAGAGATCGAAGGTGTCCCAATCCGGGCGATACTCCTCGGGAATATCGAAGGTCTTGTAGCTGACTTCATGAGGCGGGCATTCGATCTGGATGTATCCGCCGGCTCGGAAGGGAACTTCTTCGCCCGGAGGAAGCTCCAGGATGAGCTCTTTGATGAACGTCGCCACGTTGTCGTTCGAGCGCACCTTGCAGACCCACTTCTTGACGTCGAGGACCTCGGGCTCGACCTCGATCCGCATGTCCTGCTTGACCTTGACCTGACACGAAAGCCGGACACCTTCCCGCGCTTCGCCCCGTGAGATGTGAGAAAGCTCCGTCGGGAGAATCGAGCCGCCGCCCTCGATCACTTTCAGGGTGCAGACGCCGCAGCTGCCTTTTCCGCCGCACGCCGAGGGCACGAAGATCTGACTCGCCGCGAGGGTTCCGAGCAGTGTGCTCCCACTTCGGGTCGTGATCGTCTTGTCGGGGTCTCCGTTGATCTCGATCTTCACCTCGCCGCTCGGCACGAGCTTCGCCTTGGCCGCCATCAGGACCAATACGAGAACCAAGATGACGACCACAAAGCCGACGACGCCAAAAAGAACGGTGGTCATTGTTATCTCCGCCTTCTAGAGCTGGATTCCGGAGAAGGCCATAAAGCCGATCGACATCAATCCGACGACTAAGAACGTGATGCCGAGACCGCGGAGCGGTTCGGGAACATCGCTGTACTTGAGCTTCTCGCGGATCGCCGCGAGCGCCATGATGGCGAGCGCCCAGCCGATACCCGAGCCCAGTCCGAAGACGGTCGATTCACCCAAGGTGTAATCGCGCTCGACCATGAAGAGCGACGCTCCCAAGATCGCGCAGTTGACGGCGATCAGCGGCAAGAAGACGCCCAGCGCGTTGTAGAGCGCAGGCACGTAGCGGTCGAGGGTCATCTCGACGATTTGCACCGTCGCCGCAATCGTCCCGATCAACGTGAGGAACGACAGAAACGAAAGATCGAGATCCGGCAGACCCGCCCAGGCGAGCGAACCCGGCCGGAGCAGCTTCTCGGTGAGGAACTGGTTCAGTGGCGTCGTCACCGCCAGCACGAAGATGACGGCGGCGCCGAGCCCGATTGCGGTTTCGACCTTTCTCGAGACGGCTAGGAAGGAGCACATCCCGAGAAAGAAGGCCAAGGCCATGTTCTCAACGAATATGGCCTTCGTGGCTAGGCTCAAGTAGTGCTCCAACATGGAACTCCTCCTCGACTTGATCGGTCTTCCAGCTGCGCACCGCCCAGATGAAGCAGCCGATTAAAAAGAACGCCGCGGGCGCCAACACCATCAATCCGTTCGGTTCGTACCAACCGCCTTCGGTCACGGGCTTGAGCACCGTCATGCCGAACACCTTGCCCGAACCGAATAGCTCGCGAAGGAAGGCGACAACCATGAGGATCAGGCCATAGCCCAGGCCATTGCCCAGGCCGTCGATGAGCGAAATCCGCGGCGCGTTTTGCATGGCAAAGGCTTCCGCGCGACCCATGATGATGCAGTTCGTGATGATCAATCCGACAAACACCGAGAGTTGCTTGCTGACGTCATAGACGTAGGCCTTGAGCACCTGGTCGGTGATGATCACCAGCGAAGCGATGATCGTGAGCTGCACGATGATGCGGATGCTCGACGGGATGTAGTTCCGGATCGCACTTACAGCGACGTTCGACGCGCACAACACGAAGATCACCGCGAGGGTCATCACGAACGCGGTTTCCATCTTCGTCGTGACGGCCAGCGCGGAACAGATGCCCAGCACTTGGAGCGCGATGGGATTGTTGTTGAAGAGCGGATCGAGCAGCGCGTCCCGATCTTTCACGGCAGCCATCTAGATTCCCCTCTCGGCGCGGAACTGATCGAGGTATGCACCGAAACCATTGTCGCCGAGCCAAAACGCCAACGTGTGGCTGACCCCGCGACTCGTGATCGTCGCGCCCGACAAACCGTCGACATAGAACGGATCGGCATCGGGCGGCCCCGCTCGGCCCTTCTTTACGCGGATCGCGACGTCACCGTTCTGGTCGAAGGCCTTGCGCCCTTTCCAGAGCGCCTTCCAGCGCGGATTGTCGACCTCGCCACCCAAGCCAGGTGTCTCGCCGTGCTCGTAGAACGTGATCCCTTGGATCGTCTGCACATCAGCGCCGAGGGAAATGAAGCCGTAGAGCGTCGACCACAGGCCTTTGCCGTGGATCGGCAGAATCAGGGCCTCGACTTCGCCGTCCGAACCTTTGACGTGGTACACCGACGCCTTGTTGGGAACCCGCCTGACCTTGGCGAGATTCTCCGGTGCCTCGCGGCTCTGATCCGGATCCGCAGCTGCGGCGCGCTGGTCGAACTTGGTCTTGTCGACCGTCTCGTCGTAGTTGCCGGTCGCCAGATCGACGATGTGCTGCTCGATGTTGCGCTCGAACCGGCCCGAGATTTCGGCGTCGGGCAAGCGCTCGCCGTCGCCCATCAATCCCGCGAGGGCGAGGACCTTCTTCTGGACGTCGAGCAGCTTGTTGCGCTCTTGACGCTCTTTCAGCGATACGGCCGAGGTGGCGACGAAAACCGAGCAGACGCCGCACACGGCGAGTGCGAAAAGGACGATATAACGCGAACTATGCTCCACTGCGCGCCAACCTCCGATTGATGTTCGCGCTCACGATGAAGTGATCGATCAACGGCGCGAACATGTTCATGAACAGGATCGCCAACATCATGCCTTCCGGGTACGCCGGGTTGATGACGCGGATGAGAACCACGAGGACGCCGATACCGAGCCCGTAATAGAACCGGCCCGCGGGTGTGTAGGCCGACGAGACCGGATCGGTGGCCATGAACGCCATACCAAAGGCCCAGCCGCCGAGCACCATGTGCCACCAGAAGGGAATCGCGAACATCGGGTTGCTCGCCGAACCCAAGGCGTTGAGCAGCCCTGAAAGGAGGATCGTCCCGAGCGTCACGCCGGCGACGGTTTGCCAGGACCCGACCCGCGTCAGCAACAAGATGCCCAGGCCGAGGAACGCACACAGGGCGGAGGTCTCCCCCATCGAGCCGGGGATGAAACCGAAGAACGCGTCGCTAAAGCGTGCGCCTTCGAGCGCCCCTTCGGTCACTGCGGCCTGCGCGAGCAATGTGGCACCGCTGAACGAATCGACGCCGAGGAAATCCGCGGCGATCCACGGCTGATCGCCGCTCATGTACGCCGGGTACGCGAAGAACAGGAAGGCGCGTGCCGTCAGGGCCGGGTTGAGGAAGTTCATGCCCGTGCCGCCAAACACTTCTTTGCCGAAGACCAACCCGAAGGCCATACCGAGCGCGACCATCCAGAGCGGGATCGTCGGCGGCAGCGTCAGGGGCAACAAGAAGCCGGTCACGAGGAAGCCCTCGTTCACTTCGTGCCCGCGGATCATCGCGCTCCCGATTTCGACGATGGACCCGACGATGAAACCGACGGTCAGTATCGGCACGAAATAGAGCGCGCCGAAAATCGCGCACAAGACGACGTTGCTCGGGTTGTACCAGAGGCCGAGCCCTTCGTAGAGCGACGTCTGCCACGTGTCGAGCGGCGCGGCACCCATGGCCATCGCGTTCATCGCTTGAAAGCCGGTGTTGTACAGGGCGAAGATCACGCACGGTTGAAGCGCGATCACCACCGTGATCATCATCCGCTTGAGATCCATGCCGTCGCGAACGTGTGGCGCGGTGCGCGTCACATGTCCAGGCGTGAACATCGCCGTGTCGTGGGCTTCCCAGAGCGGATAGAACTTCTCAAGCGGCCCGCCCTTCTGGAAGAGCGGATCGGCCTTGTCGTGCAGGTCGCGGAGAAACTGCATCAGCCTTCTTTCTCAATCATCTCGAGGTTCTTGCGCAGGAGCGGCCCGTAGTCGGTCTTTCCCGGACAGACGAACGAGCAAAGCGCCAAGTCTTCCTCTTGGAGCTCGAGCGCTCCGAGTTTCTCCGCCTGTTCGACATCGCCCACGACGAGCGCCCGCAGGAGATACGTCGGCTGGATGTCGAGAGGCATCACGCGCTCGTACATGCCGATCGGCACCATCGCGCGCGGCGACCCGTTGGTCGTCGTCGTCATCGGGAAGCGTTTGCCCCGGAAGAGCCGCGACAAATAGATCGGTGCGGACGAGAAAGCGTTCCACCCCGGTGTCAGCCAGCCGAGGAACACCCGCTCGCGACCTTCTCGCAGAACAGAGAGTTGGTTGTGGAACCGGCCCAGGTAGCCGAACACGTCGCCTTGCGCGGCCTTGCCGGAAAGAACGGAGCCGGCGATCAGGCGAACGTCGGCGCCGTCGGGGACACCGCCGGCGAGCTCCGCGATGTCGGCCCCGAGCCGGGTGTGCACCAGCATCGGATCCGTGACGGCGGGCCCGCCGATCGAAACGACACGCGAGACGTCGAGGACGCCGGTCCGGAACAGACTTCCGGTCGCCATGACGTCCTGGTAGCCAATCGCCCAAACCGTCTTGCTGCGGCTCACGGGATCGACTTTGTGAATGTGGTAGCCCGCGGTCCCGGCGGGGTGCGGGCCCTTGAAATGCTCGACGGTGACATCGGCGGTGACGTGCTCCGGAATCTCGGAATCCGCGTGGACACACAAGTACGTCGCCCCGTCGGTCAACTTGCGCAGCACCTGCAGACCGAGATTGAAATCCTCCCGGCGGCGTTCGACGACGACCTCCGGGAGCGGAGCCAAAGGCTCCGAATCCATCGCCGTCACAAAGAGAGAGTGGGGCTTGTCCGTCACTTCGGGCGTCCGACCGAACGGGCGCGCGCGGAGCGCCGTCCACTGTCCGGACTCGACGAGCAGCGCCACGATTTGATCGCGACTGAGAGAGCCCGGTGCGTCGCCGGTATACGCCGCGAACGAGCGCAGTTCGGCGTCGACCGTCTCATCGCCGCCGCGCTCCGCCTCTGACAGCTCGATCACGACCGATTGCAGCGCGCGCTTCGCTCCGCGGTTCACGCCGATGACGCGCCCGGCGCCCGGCGCCGTGTGGAGCACGCCGGGGCGCTTGCGGTCCTCGAACAACACGTCGCCGCGCTTCACCGTGTCGCCTTCGGCGACTTGCATCGCCGGTCGCATACCCGGGAAGTCGTCCGCCATCACGGCCACCCGTGTGGGGAAACGTTCCCCTCGGATCGCGTGAATCGGCGCTCCCTCGATGGGGAGGTCCAAACCTTTGGTGCTTTCGTGCAATGCCATGCTTCAGCCAGTCCTAGCCGTCTCAGGCGGAGTGAGCCACAACGAGGGTGTCGAGGTGTCCCGACATCTGCGGGATGGAGCGGTCGCTGCGGAAATTAGTCCGCAACTTCGCACGGTTCCACCCTGCTCTGCCGACCTCGTGCGACTTCTTTAGCGGGCGCTCGGAGCGCGGGCGGGAACCTCGCCCGGGCGGGTGGGGTCTCTCTCAGCACTCCTTCAGCGCGGCCTTGTACCGGCCCCGGCGGGCTTCGGCCCCCGGGGCCGGAGCCGTTTCCGGCCGAACCCGAAATAGCCAAATTCTTAATAAAGTCGCTACGTTACGGTCAGGAGGTGCCTGCCCGTGGCTCTGCGAATGATCGAAGTCCAAGTGCCTGACGACCGCGCGGAACAAGCTTCTCAATCCCTCGAGGAGGTCGGGGCGGAGCAGGTTTGGACCGAGCAGCGCGGTGCCCCCGAACGATCGACCGTGGTGGCCATCCTCGCTGCGGGCAAGACCGGCCGTGCGCTCGATCTCCTCTACGAGCGCATCGCGGGGGCGAAGGACTTTCGGGCGTTCGTGCATCCGCTGGATGCCGTGCTCCCACGGCCTTACGCGAGTAGTGATTCGAAGAACCGCCGAGGGCGGGCTCGTTCGTCCGAAGGCGTCTCCCGCGAGGAGGTCTACGCCAACGTGAGCGATGGCGCGGAGCTCGGCGTCCCGTATCTGGCGTTCACGCTGCTCGCGGCGATCGTCGCGGCCATCGGGATGACCACCGACAACACCGCGGCCGTGATCGGGGCGATGGTGGTGGCGCCGCTCCTCGGCCCCAACATGGGCCTCGCCCTGGGCCTGACGCTGGGCGATCGCAAACTGATCGGCGAGTCGGCGCGCAGCGGGCTCGCAGGGCTGGTGCTCGCCTACGCCGCGGCCCTCATTCTCGGCCTGTTCCTCGAGGTCGATATGTCGATCGCAGAGGTCGCGGCCCGGACGCGGGTCACACCGTGGGACATCCTGCTGGGCTTGGCCGCGGGAGCTGCGGGTACGCTCGCGGTGACGACTGGGGCGCCGTCCTCTCTCGTCGGCGTCATGGTCGCGGTTGCGTTGATGCCGCCAGCTGTCGCCAGTGGACTGCTCCTCAGCGAGGGCTATTTCCGGGGTGCCGGTGCCGCCATGGTGCTCACGGTGGTGAACGTCACGTCGATCCTGCTCGCGGCGATGGCGACGTTTATCTGGCGGGGGATGCGCCCTCGGCACTGGTGGGAAGCCGGCGCCGCTGCGGAAAGCTCTCGGCGCGGCCTGATGGCCGCCGCAGCACTGCTCGTCATGCTCGCGGTCGCGCTGATGGTCGCGCAGCGGCTCGCCGAGCTTCGCGCGGGATAACGCGCCGGTTCAAGCGCCGCGCGCGGGTTGACGCGCCGGTTCAAGCGCGCGCGCAGGCCGCCGCCAGCGTACCGAGCGCCGTGCCGCGACGGGGTTGCCGGACCTCGTGTCGATCGAGGCCGTTGGTCACATAGCCGAAGGAAAGGCCGGTTTCGGGATCGCCCCAGGCGAGCTGTCCACCGGCCCCGTTGTGTCCGACCGCGCGCGGGGAGACGCCGCGTCCGAGACCGCGGACATGGGAGAAACCGTCGTCGCCGGCCTGAAAAAGGCCCAACGTCCGGTTCGCCGGCGCGCCGGTCACCGGATCCGGCAATCGATTGCGCACGTTCCCGACGGCATCCGCCAAGATGTCCGCGCGCCATATCGAGCCGGGATTGCGGAGCACCGCTTGGTAGAACAGTGCGAGATCCTCGGCGCGGCCGACGCCGCCTCCGCCGGGTACGCCGACCGCGCGCACCTCGGGGTCGTTAAAGAGCAGCAGCATGTCTTCGGTCGTCGCCGGATCGCCGGGGAGTTCGCGAACCCCGAACGTCGCCTCGAGTTCGTCAGGCGTCGCGTGATCGCCGACCGGCGTGAGCGTCGCGAATTCCCCGGTTTCGGCGCCCGTCACGCCGAGTAGCTTCGGCAGGCCGGCGGGCTCCGTCACGCGCGTGGCGACGACGTCGCGAAAATCTCGGCCGGCAACCACTTCGAGGATCTCGGCCAGGACCCAGTGTGCCGAGGTCGGGTGATAGACGTAACGCGTCCCCGGCTCCCACTCGAGGCGCCAGCGAGCGAACGCGCCGAGCCGGCCCTCGCGAGTCGCCCACACCGGTGGGCCGAGCGGTGCACCGGGGAAGCCGGCGGTGTGAAGCATCACTTGCTCGACCGTCACCCGATCCTTGTCGTGCGTGTCGAACGCCGGGACGTACTCGACGACCCGTTTCGCCGGATCGATCTCGCCGTCTCCGATCAAGGCCCACACGGCTCCCGCGACGAGCGGCTTCGTCGCTGAAAAGAGCGCGAAGCGCGACTGCCCGGTCGCGGCTCC
This sequence comes from Myxococcota bacterium, assembly GCA_965223705.1. Lineage (GTDB taxonomy): Bacteria > Myxococcota_A > UBA9160 > UBA9160 > UBA6930 > UBA6930. The sequence continues at coordinate 4,418,979 of OZ245015.1, forward strand.
GAAGCAAGCCGACGCGACGATTTCGCCGTCGAGCGCCAGGGCGACCTGGCAACCCGGGAGCAGGCCTTCGTCGATTTCCCGACGGGCGCGGGCGAGCAATGCGTTGACGGCGGACGAATCGAGTTTTCCCATGCCGCGGAGTATGGAGGCGATGGCGTATGCTCGCACGATGTCCTCGGACACACCGCGAAGCGCGTTCGAACCGCCGCTCTTGCGAACCCAGGCGTTCTGCCGAGTCCTGAAAGACGCGGACTTCGCCGTCACCCACACGCGGTTTGTCGATGCTTGCCGAGCCATTGGCGAAATCGAGTGGAACAACGAGGAAGATTTCCGCGTTGCCCTGCGCACGAACCTCGTCAACAGCCGCGAACAAGAAATCGTGTTCGACCGCCTCTTCGATGCGTTTTGGCGCGAACAACCCGAGGACGAAACGCCGGAACGCGCGCTCCCCCTGCGCCCCGAGCCCGTCCAGGGACGGCTCCAAGACGGTTGGAAAGAAACGCACCGCGACTTGCTCTCGGACACGGATCATTTCAGTCCTGACGAGATGATGCGCGATCTGAACCTGGCGCTTCGTTGGGACGAGCAAGGCATGCCGCTCGAAGCGATCGTCCGGGCGCTCGCGAAGAAGCTCTCGACCCGACCGAGCCGGCGACGCGTGCCGGCGACGGGCGGCGAACGCATCGACTTGCGCCGTACCTTGCGTCACTTCGCCCGAACCGGCGCCGAATGGGCGCCCCTCTGTCGCTCCGATCGCCGCGTACGCAAGACGCGTCTCGTGCTCTTGTGCGACGTCAGTGGATCGATGGACGCGTACAACCCGTTTCTCTTGCGGTTGATGCTGTCTCTCCAAAAAGAGTTGCCCGGGTCGCGGACGGTCGTGTTCAGCACTCGGGTCACCGAGATCACACAGCTCCTACGGCGGCGAAGTGCGGTCGACACACTGCGAGAGGTCTCTCGTTCCGTGCGTCACTGGTCGGGTGGAACCGACATCGGAAAGGGCCTCGCCATGTTGAACCGGGGGATCCTCCGGGAAGGAAAGGCGCGGTCGACGGTCGCCATCGTCATCAGCGACGGCTACGACCAGGGCGACCCGGACGTGATCCGCGAGGAGTTACAGACGTTGAAACGGCGCGTTCGAAGCCTTGTCTGGATCAACCCCATGTACGGAAGCATGAGTTACGAACCGACGGCGACCGGCATGCGCGCGGCGATGCCCTTCGTCGACCATTTCCTGCCCGCATGGGACGCCGCCTCGCTTCGAACTCTCGTGCGCGAGCTCGGAACGGTCTAGCCCGCTGCAACAGCGGTCTTCGTCGCGACTACCAGGCCGTCCAGCCGCCGTCGACGGGAACGACCGAACCGGTGACGTACGTCGACATCGGAGAAGCCAAGAAGACGATGGCGGGTTCGATCTCTTCGAGCTTTCCGGTGCGGCCCATGGGGGTCATCAGTTCCATGCGCTCCCGCATCTCCGTCGGGATGTCGCCCGTCCGCGGATCGACCGTCATCTCCGTCGGGAAGTAGGAAGGGGCGACGGCGTTGACCGTGATCCCGTGTCGCGCCCACTCGATCGCGAGTTGTCGCGTCAACCCGTGCACGCCGTGCTTCGCCGCCTGGTAGCTGACGCAACGGTGAACGGAATTCGCGACGAGGCCCATCACCGAAGAGAGGTAAATGATCCGCCCCGCGGAATCGCCGCGATCGATCATGCGGTTTGCGAAAATCTGCGACAGCTCGAACGCCGCCGTCAGATCGATCGCCATCACCTGATCCCATTCGTCCCGGGTGTGGCGCTCCGCGCGGCGCAACTTCGCAACGCCCGCTCCGTGGAGCAGCACCGAGACGGGACCCAACTGCCGCTCGGTCTCGTCGAAGGCGGCCTCGATTTGCCCTCGATCCGTGACGTCGGCGGGAATGGCAGCCGCCTTGACACCGAGGGGTTCGAGCTCGGACGCCAGAGCTTTGAGGCGATCTTCCCGACGCGCCACCAACGCGACATCCGCTCCAGCCTTGGCCAACGCGCGGGCCGCGTGTGTTCCCAAGCCACTCGACGCACCGGTGACCAGCGCAACTTGGCCCTTCAATCCGAACATGGATTCCAAATGGGTCAAGACTGACCTCCTACCGGCTTTCGCAGACCGGCTTGCTCGAGTAGCGGAATGACTTCGGCGGCAAACCGCGCGAGCCCTTCTCGGTAGTTCACCCAGGAAAGCGTGACGCCGTCGATCCCCGTCTCCTTGAAAGCGACCAACTGATCGGCGACTTGCTGCGCGTCGCCGATCACGGGAAGCGCGGCGTAGCCTTCGACGAGATGGCGCAGCATTTCTTGATCGCGAGCGGGGTCGAAACTCCCGGATTCGGGCTGCACGCCGCCGAGCAGGTTGCGAGCGGCTTCCCAGTCGCCCTCCTCCTCGACGTAGTAGCGGTAGAAATCGCGTGCGTCTCTTTCCGAATCGCCCAGAACGATCGCGGTCATGCCCCAAATCGAGACCTCGCGGTCGTTTTCGGCCGCGAGCTTGCGGACATCGGCCACGATCTCGCGAACGGCATCGAGATCGGGGGCGAGTAGAAAGTTCAAGTCCGCGTGCTTTGCCGCAAACGCGCGGCCGGCCGGGCTCACGCCCGCGCTCATCACCATCGGGTAGGGCTTTTGCACGGGCTTCGGCTCCGCATACGCGGCGGGACAATCGAAGTACTTGCCATCGAAGTCGAAATCTCCCGGTTCCGTCCACAGGCGTTTGATGAGCTCGATCCACTCTTCGGCAACCTGGTAGCGCTCTTCGTGAGGGAGTTGCGATTTGCCGAACATTTCGAATTCCGGTGCGTTCCATCCCGCCACGATGTTCAAACCGAAGCGACCATTCGAGATGTGGTCGATCGTGGTCGCCTGTTTCGCAGCGAGGACCGGATGAATGGTCGGAACGTGGCTCGTCGCAAAGATGGCGATCCGTTCGGTCGCCTGAGCCAAGCCCGCCGCCCAGGTATACGTTTCGAAAGTTCGGTGGTTGAAATTCGTATCGCCGCCAAAGCCTTTCCAACGGGCGACGGGCACCATGGCCTCAATTCCCGCTCGATCGGCGGCCACGGCGAGCTCAACGCTCTCCGGCCAATTGACCTCGATATTCCCGGGAGCCTTCGTGATGGAGCAGCCGTGACTCACATTGACCCCGAAAACGCCCAATTTGAGCGAATTCTCTCCAAGCACGGCGGTTCGGTCGTTCGGGTCGGACATGGCGGTTCTCCGTAGTGCGGGCGTAGACTATAGATCGACTCCGACCCGAGGTGCCCATGACAGACCTGCGCCGAGAGCCCGTGCGCGACCTTTCGACCCTGCAAGCCCTGGTCGGGGGGGAGCCCCATCCGATCGTTCCGAAGAAGATCTTCGAGCGCGCCGAAGAGAGCGCGGCGCGTTTCATTGAGCAGTCTCCGTTCCTGCTCTTGTCGACCAGCGATCGCCAAGGGCGCCAGGACGTCTCGCCGAAGGGCGACGCCGCGGGGTTCGCGTGGCTCGAGGACGACCACACCTTGTGGATTCCCGATCGGCCGGGGAACAAACTCGCTTTCGGCCTGAAAAACATTCTCGAGAACCCGCAGGTCGGCGTGCTGTTTCTCCTGCCCGGGACCGAGGAGACTTTGCGCATCAACGGGAGCGCCGAAATTCACGCCGCGCCGGAGATCCTCGATCGGCTCGCCGCGCGCGGCAAGCCGGCGATCGTCGCGATTCGCGTCGACATCAAAGAATGTTTTTTCCACTGCGCAAAAGCGTTCAAACGATCGAACCTCTGGAAACAAGAGACCTGGCCCGAGCGGTTCCGCATTTCGTTCGGGCAAATGCTCGCGCCGCGCGTCGGCGGCGGAGAAAAAGAAGCCGCACAGATCGACGCGATCGTGGAAGAGGATTACCGCCACGGCCTGTAGGCCTAGCCAAGGAGCAAGTTATGCCGCTCAAGAGCCCCGAAGAATATCTCGAAAGCCTCGCCGCCATGAAGATCCGCGCCTACGTGGGAGGCGAGCGCGTCGAAAGCATCGTCGACCACCCGGCGATCGCGCCCCACATCAACACGGTCGCAAAGACGTACGAGCTCGCGCACGACCCGGAGCACGCCGAGGTCATGACGGCGGAGAGTCATCTCTCGGGTGAGCGCATCCATCGCTACACCCACATCTTCCAGAACGCCGACGACCTGGTGAAGAAGATCCAGATGCTTCGGCTGCTCGGTCAGAAGACCGGGACCTGCTTCCAGCGCTGCGTAGGCCTCGATGCGTTGAACGCGACGTACGCGGTGTCCTACGAGATCGACCAAGCGGCCGGCACCGACTATCACGAACGATTCAAGCGCTACCTCCGCAAAGTACAGGACGCGGATCTCATGGTCGCCGGCGCGATGACGGATCCGAAGGGTCACCGTTCGAAGTCGCCGTCTCAGCAGGATGACCCCGACGCCTTCGTCCGCGTGGTCGAGCGGCGCGAAGACGGTGTCGTCATCCGCGGTGCCAAGCTCCACAACACAGGCGGAATCAATTCCCACGAGATCTTGGTGCTACCGGGAACGGGCCTCAGAGAAGGCGAAGAAGACTACGCCATCGCTTGTGGAGTCCCCGCCGACGCCGATGGCGTGCTCTTTATCTTCGGGCGCCAGTCGAACGACGGACGAAAACTCGAGCGGGGTTGCGCGGACTATGGCAATCCGCGCTTTGGTGTTGTCGGCGGCGAGGCGATGGTCGTTTTCGACGACGTCTTCATCCCCAACGATCGCATCTTCATGAACGGAGAAACCGCGCACTGCGGAACGCTCGTCAACTACTTCGCCACTTGGCACCGAGCGAATTACGGCGGCTGCAAGGGCGGCAATGCTGACGTGTTGATCGGCGCGACGGCGAAGACGACGAAAATTCTGGGGACGGATCGCAACGGCATCGTTCGCGACAAGCTGACCGAGATGGTTCACTTGAACGAGACGACGTACGCGTCCGCTATCGGCGCAAGCGCGATGGGCTACGAACTTCCTTGCGGCTCGTTCATGGTCGACCCCATGATGGCGAACACGGTCAAACAGAACATCACGCGCAACGTCTATCAAATCGGGCGCTTGAGCCACGATCTCGCCGGCGGTTTCCTCGCGACCATGCCCGACAACACGGCTTTCGAGAACCCGGAGATCGGAGGCTACGTCCGGAAATACCACACGGCGAACCCGGAATACGACGTGATGGAGCGGGTGCGCATGGGCCGCTACATCGAGGGAATGACCTCGGTCACCACCATGGTCGAAGCGATGCACGGCGCGGGCTCCCCCCAGGCGCAACGCATCGTAATGATGGGGCAGGCGAAGATCGACGATAAGATCCGGATGGCCGAAGAAGTCATCAACGGGGACGACGATCTCGAAGGCCTACCCCTGCGCGGCATCACGGAATCGAGCGAAGACTGACCGCCTAGGGTCGGGTCTGGTTGCCCTGTAGCGTCCAGCCGATGTCGTCTCCGCCGGGGCCGTCCAGTGCGGTCCCGTCGTTGAAGCTCGTCTCGAACAGACCATTGGGTCCGGCTGACAGGCAGAGGACGGCGTGCTCGTCCTCTTCCGCGGGCGTCACTCCGGCGACGTTCGCGCCGTCCAAGTAGCGCACGTTGCACACGTACGGGCGGTTCCACGGATCCATGGGAATCGACTGGAGGTACGGCCCGTTCCAGCCCGGCGGCTGAGGCGGAGAAGCGCTCGCTGTGTAGAGCGGATCGACCGTATCGGTTCTGTTGAAGATCAAGTGATCTTCCAAGGCACCCGCATTGCCGAGGTTCCGCCAGCGATTGTCTCCGGGCGCAGCTCCCGCTCCGCCCGGGATGGCTGCCGGCGCGATATCCGCCTGGGAGAGGCTGACCAAGCGGGAGAGCTCTCCCCGGTCGAGCATATTCGCGTCGTTGTTCACCGGCCAGAAACCGCTGTCCAAGTTGAACGCGAGAATCGCTTGACCGAGCGTCTGCGAATCCGACAACGCGCGCGCGCGTCGACCGTCGTTGACGTATTTGATGACGAGAGGCGTTAGGGCTGCCGATAGAATGGCCAAGATCGCGACAGCAACCAGGATCTCGACGAGCGTGAAACCCTGACGTCGATGGTTCAATTCCATTTCGGAATCTCCTTTGCGGGGGAAAGCTTGCGTGGGGGCGTTGTGACGGACGGCGCGGTGGCGCCTAACTGAGTCAACCGCTGCACTCGGGCGCGTACGGCCGGACGGTCCCTGTCGCCGGTTTCCGAGAGCGCGAGAAAATCGCGGTAGTGGTGAATGGCTTCGGGGGTGCGGCCCGCCCGATCAAAGGCCAGGGCTAGATTGAAGACGGCGTTCGCGTCGCGCGGCGTGGACTCGATCGCTTCCGCGAGAACCGCGATCGCCTCGGCATGTGCGCCGGTTTCGCTCAGCGCGGCGCCGAGATTGATCAACACCTCGAGCTCGTCACCGCCATGGTGCCGCGCCCGAACCAGTGAAGCGACGGCCTCACGCGGTCGACCCGCGCGCAGCGCTTGTGTGCCCCGAACGCTCGAGATATCCGGGTAGTCGGGCCGCAGTGCTTCGGCCTTGTCGAGCCACGAAAGCGCTTCATCGATTTCTTCGAGCTCGATCAAGACGCGCGCGAGATTTACCATCGCCTCGACGTAATGCGGTTCGCGTTCGATCGCCTTGTGGTAGAGCTCGGACGCCTGGACGTAGTCCCCCCGTCGATGCGCCGCGATCGCGGTTGTGAACTCCGTCTCGCTCGCCCGGATCTCCGCGTATCGCTCTTCTTCTTCCGTCGCCGCATGCGCCGCGGATGCCACCGCGACCGCGAAGAGCAGCGTGCTGAAACGTTTCATCGCACCCCCAGTGATTCGCCGCGCGGTTGTCGCCACCACGGGTTGCCAAGCGAGCGCTCTTTCCGAATGGCGTCCAGATCGGCCAAGCGGCGATCGATGTCGTCTCGAATCTCCGTGATTTGCGGCGGATCGAGGATCCGCGGCGTCAGGAAGATCACGAGCTCCGTGCGACGCTCCTCGGTGTTCTGGCCCTTGAACAAGTTGCCGACGACCGGCAGATCTCCCACAAAGGGGACACGGCGCTCCTGTTCGAATTCTTTGCTCTGCACCAGGCCGCCCAGAACGACCGTCCCTCCGTTGCGAACTCGGAGAACGGTGTCGACCTCTCGGAGGTCGATCACGGGCAAGCTGCCCACCTGAGGAAGGGAAGGATCGCTCGTCGGTTGGAGCTCGACCGAAACGATCTCGGAAAAGCTCGGGTGGATGTGCAGTGTGATCTCTTCGTCTTCGGCGACTTGTGGCGTGACGTCGAGCGTCACGCCGACGGGAACGATGGTCGGTACGAACTCCACGGTCTGCGTAGTACCTACGGCTTCGACGACCTCGGTCTCGACTTCCGCGACGAAGAACACCTCGTTCCTCACGACCTTGATGAGCGCTTTGTGGTTGTTGAGTGTCGTCACCCTCGGTGTGGAGACGATCCGCACGTCGGTCTGCAAGGCGATCGCTTGGAGTACCACCCCCAGGTCGTCTCGTGCGACGCCGAACGAAATCCCGCCCTGGGTCAATACCGGAGCGAAGGCCTGGGTGATGGTCGCTTCGCGCAGTCCGGTGGTGATGCCCCTCGCGAAGACGCCGTTCGTACTGCTGCCGTAGTTCGGAGAAACCTCGAAGTCCGTGCCCAGATCGAGCTCATCCTCGAGCGTAATCTCGATGATCTGCGCGTCGATCAGCACTTGTTGACGCTGGGAGTCGACGACTTGCCGGAGGTATCGATGGACATCGTCGAGCATTTCGCTTGCTGCCGTGACAACCACCAAGCCCGACTGCCGCGCGACGACGACCCGACGCGGCTGCGCGCCGTCCTCTTCGTCACCGGCTGCAGGATCCGTCGTGGCTTCAGGATCGCCAAACACGAGCGCGCGGAGGCTCGTTTCAATCTCGTTCCACAGATCGACGGTCTGCGTCGTGGAAAGCGCCAGCGCACTCGAGTCGTCCTCGGATCCCGAGGAGTTCTCCTGACCGATGTCGACGGCCGCGCCGATGAAGCCCGAAAGCGTTAAGTCCGAGGTGCCCGTACGGGCGTGGTTCGGATAGTCGATGCGCCAGGTCCGCGTCTCGCGCCGGGGTCGGAAGACCCGCAGGACGTTGTCCTTCACGCGGTAGCGATATCCCATCGGAGTGACCACTTCGTCGAGGATCTGAAGTAGGGAGACCTCATCGAGATCTGCAGTAACCGTTCCCGTCACGTCCGGGTCGACGACGAGGTTGAGCGGGCTCTGCTTGCCGAGTCCGATCAACAACGAGCGAACTTCAGCCGCTTCGAGATCCAGGGTGAAGCGAGAAGATTCGAGGAACCGCACCACCGCGGGCCGCGGGGCATCGTCCGGAATGGACACGCTCCGAGCTTCGAGATCGGGAGCCGGTAGCTTCGCCTGTGGGGTATCGCTCCTCGGCGCCGGAAGCGGCGCGGGGGAACCGGCGCATCCGAACGCGAGAGCGGTGACGAGGACGAGCCCCCTCGCTCTAGTCAAGTGATGAATCATTCCGTTCCTCCGAACCCTCGCTCGGCTCGTTCGCCAGGCTTCCTACGGTCTCCACGGATTCGCCGAGTTCGACCCGGAACGTGGGGATTCCGGGGGCCTCGAGGTCAATCCATGCCGGCCCGATGGCCGAAATCCGGTAGCCCCCGATCGGACTTCCTTCGGTCCTGCTCACGCCGTCGAGCCAAGCGATGCGGCGCTCCCTCCCGACCAACGTGCCGTCGAGGATCAAAGCCTGGTTCGCGTCCACCACCCCGGGGAGCGGCGCGTCGACCGCGACCATGCCGAAGGGATTCCGGTCGACGACTCCCAGACCCGCGAGGTATCGATCGAGGTTCTCGGGGAGAACCGCTCGCATCTCCCCGTCTGAGACGTCTTCGTCGTACGGCTCGCCGCCGTCGCCCTCATCGAAGTACGCGACTGCGGGAGAGAGAGCGTTCTCGCGAAAGAAGCGCCAGTTCTGGTAGCCGACCGCGACGACAGCGACCGCCAGGATCGGGACGACGACGCGAAGGTTCATGACGGCGGCGCTCCCCGGATGAACCAAGCGAGCTCGAGCAACACCGCGAGTCCGGTGTTTGTTCGCTTGACTTCAAAGCGATCGATTCGAGCCGGGGTTCCCTCGTCGACGATTCGCGACAGCATTCGGTGGACCCCGTGGTACGTCGTTTCAAACCGCGCGCGAAGGTGGGTCTCGACAACCTCGAGCTGCTCTTCGCCGGATGGCGACTCAAACGTCGTCCGCGACGGTTCGCGTCCGGCGGGCGCCGCGATCGGTTCCACGACCAGGCCCTCGACTTCCGGTGCAGAGAGGTGCTTCGCAACCAACACGATCTGTTCCGGTTCGTTGTCGGCGCGTATGAAACGTCGAGAGAAAGCGGCCCATCGCCGGTGGAGCTCCTGTGCCTCCTCGCGAACAAGAGGTGCGTTGGCGCGTTGAACTTCGGACCAGCGGGCTTCTCGGCGTTCGACTTCTGCCAGCGAGCCGCGCAGGGCCCGAACGCGTTCTCGACCGGTGCCGAGAACGACGGCCACAAGGAGAGCCGCCATTCCGACGACGGCGAGGGACAACACGAGGTTCCATCCGGTGAGGTACGTCGAGCGAAGCTCACTCATGACCGACCTCCGCTACGGGTGCGAGCCTCGCGCTCACCATAAACAGCGTGCTCACGACGTCGGAGTCACCCTCCGAGCTCTGTTCCTGGCGAACGTCGTCGACGGCGACAAAGGGCGCTGCGCGAAGATCTTCGATGAACCGCGACACCTGCCCGGCGGCTTCCGAGATGTTCGGTGCTTCGGAGCGAAGCGAGAGAACCGCGCGAAACCCCCCGTCGCGCTGGACGATCTCGAGGCGTCTCACTTCGGCGCGCTCGGGAAGAAGCGCCGCGACGGTGTGCAGCAACCCGCGGAAAGGCGGAGCCTCTCGGCGCAACCGTTCGAGCCCGCGAGAGACGATTTCTGCGCGGCTCCGAGTCGCGAGCCCCTCCTCGATCGCGCGCCTCGATCCCGCACCGGCCATCCACGAGTCTTCGGCGATCGCGATCTTCCGGTTCAGGCCGTGTTCCTGGCCGACTCGAACCCCGACACCGATGACGAGCACCGCGAGGAGAGACGCGGCGAGCCGCAATAGGCGCTTCCGCGCGTCGCCGCTTCGGACGCGCAACGCGCGGTATTCGGGCAACAACTGCGTGCCCGGGTCTCGGACAAGCAGCGCTCCGAGGGCGACGCCCGTCTCATTCGGAATCTCGTGCCCCAGTGTTTCGCGAAGGACGCTGCGAAGGTCGAGCGCGGCATGTCCGAGCCGCTCGGCGAGTGCGTGAAGCGAGTTCCCGAGGCGATCGACGTCGCCGCACAGTACGGTCCGCTGAATCTGACCCAGAGACAGCTCCGTTTCGACGTAGCGGATCGTGCGTTGAATCTCCGTCGCGAGCCGCTCGATCTCGAGTGCTTCCCGCTCGAGCGGATCGAGCTCTTCTGAAGGCTCGCCCGCATCGGCGTCCGAAAAGAGGGCGTTGGGCTCGTCGTATACGGGCGTGGAGGTCTGCTGCGCTTCGGGCGATCGCACCATCCGGTCGCCCATGAACTTGTGCTTCACTTCGCGGCTGAACAGCCACCCATGGTTGTCGACGACCACGCACGTTCCGACGTCGCGTTCGAGATCGAAGATCGCGGTCAACGCACCTTCCGGTGAGGCTGGCAAAAGCCGGGTCAGATTGGCGATCGCGAGGTGGCGACTGCCGATGGTCACCAGCGGGAGGCCACTCTCCGCGAACTCTTCCGCGAGCTCCTCGGCGAGTTCTTTCGGCGCTGTGGCGAGCCACGCGTGTCCGCCCTTGCGACGCACCTCGAGGTCGATGGCCCCGAGGCGATCGTCGCTCTCGGCGGCGATCATCCCCCGCAACTTGCGGGCCGCGATGCCCGCCGCCGCACGTTTCGCTGTTGCCGGAGGCAGATCGACCCGCTGATGCTGCACCGATGGCGAGCGCAGTGTCGCTCCCAAGCGCCGACCGGACGCGACGCGCGACGCTTCGAACCGTGCGAGCGCCTCTCGGCCGGAAAGCTCCTCGACGGTTTCGCAGCAACCCCACGCGACCGGGCGCGATCCCGACCGCGTCCTCACACCCTCGACCCAGAAAACGCCGCGTTCGCGTACGTCGACGTGCAGTTCCCGGCGGATTCCGAAGAGCGCCCACAAGTTTCGTCCGGCGACGCGAAGGTGTCGTTCGATTCGCGTCGTCATGGCTGCACCAAGGTGATGGCGTGCGCCACCTGACGACCGCGGAGGGTCAGGACATCGCGCGACTCGGCTCCCGCGTAGCTGCCGATACCGAGGGCACGGACGCCGTGCGCACCGAGGTGGACTCCGGTCGCGGTGAATGGCCCATTTCCGGCGAGCGCTGCTTCTGAACGCACTCCGTTCACGGCCGATGTGAGAAATACCGTGACGCGAGTGCTGTCGAGCAGCTCCGGAGGACCGCCGCTGTTCGGGATGCCGGTGACGGTGACGGCCACGTCGCCTTGGGTCGCCGGGGCGTTCGCCGGAAAGATCAAGTCGTCGCCCGTCCCGAACGTTCGGTCACGCCCGGCGCTCGAGACCTGCGCGATGCCCGTGTATCGATAGGGCGTACTCCAAGCGTCGACGTACACGCCGGCTTGGTCCCGCAGGAGCGGCGCGTATGGGCCGCCCCAGCCGTAGCCGACGCCATCCGCAGCGTTCCAAGTGAATGCCGGGAGACCCGCGAGCTGATTGAGGTCGGCGAGCGCTGTCGGCAAGCGGCCGACGTCCGCCACGTAACCGAATGAGCTTTCCGCCGGATCTCCGCGCATGGCGTGCACGAACTGTCGAAGCTCGGCGACGGTCCGCCGCTCGTGTTGTCTTGCGATATCGCGAAGCACCATGGGCGCAGCAGCGCCCGCAAGCAGTGAGACGAGCGTCAACACGACGATGATCTCGATCAACGAGAAGCCCGCGTCTCTTCGCCTACTGAGACGCATGGTTGAGACTCCCCATCATGCGGTAGAGGGGTACGAAGACCGCGAGCGCGATGCTTCCCAGCGTGGTTCCCAATAGAACGATCACTGCGGTGTTGACCACCGCGATCATGCGGTCGATGACGGTGGGCACCTCGCGGTCGTAGTAGTCCGCGACGTGGTCGAGGGATTCGCGAAGCTTCCCGGTGGTTTCTCCGACGGAGACCATGCGGACGACCATGCGCGGGAGCAGGGCATCGCGGCGCAAGGCGTCCGCCAAGGTGGCGCCTCGCGCGACGTCCTCCCGCGCCGCCGTGACCGACTGCCGGATGATTCGGTTTTGCACCGACGGCTCGATCAGCTCGAAACAGCGCACGATCTGGATGCCCGAGGCATAGAGCAGCCCCAAGTTATGCGAGAGTCGGGCGATCTCGATCATGAACAACAGCTGTCCGACAACGGGAATTCGCAGGAGTGTCCGGTGAAAGACGAGACGCCCCTGGTTGGTTCGCGTGTAGAGGAAGGCGCAAGCGACGAGAGAGGCGAGCAAGACAAGGCCGTGGAGCCACCAGTCCTGGGTCAGTTGCTGTCCGGCAAGAAGAGCTCTCGTTGCGGCGGGAAGCTCGACGCCGAGCTCGACGAAAATCGCCAAGAATTTCGGGAGAACGACCGTCGCCAAAAGAACGATCAGTCCGATCAAGCCGGCGACGACCAGGCACGGGTACGCTGCAGCGCTGACGATTTTTCGACGCAGGTCTTCGCGCCACTGGAAGTACTGGGTCAGGTCGCGAAACACCTCGGCGAGGCGGCCCGTCTCCTCGCCGGCCGCGACCAGCGAGCGCATCAGGTCGGGAAAGATCGCCGGGTATTCCCCCAGTGCGACGGATAGCGACGCGCCTCCCTCGACACGCGCGGCGATGTTCTCGAGCGCGTGCGCCAGGGGGCTCTGCCCTTCATCTTGCAGATCGCGCAGTCCCGCCAGGATCGGGACTCCGGCCTCGACGATCGTCGCCATGTGAAAGCAGAAGTCGACGAGGCCCCGCGCTCTCAAGCTCCGACCTTTGCGCACAGCGACCTGGGACGAGCGAACCAAGAACAGCTCTCGGTCGGCGAGCAGCCGGTCGAGCACGAACTCGTCCGCGGCGACCTCCGTGCCTCGCACGAGCGCTCCGTCTCCCGTGCGCGCTTGATACGCAAAGCGCGGCATCAGAATTCCGCCGTGACCCGGGCGACTTCGGCGAGACTGATCTCACCCGATCGCGCCCGTTCGATCGCCGCTTCGCGAAAACTCGTCATGCCCTCTTCGCGGGCGAGCTCTTCGATTTCGTCGACCGGCGCTCTCCGACCGATCATGCTCGAGACCGCCGGGGTGACTTCGAGCACTTCGAAGAGCGCTTCGCGACCTCGCATCCCCGTGCCGTGACAACGATCGCACCCCTTGCCGCGGCTAAACGGCCCAGCCGTTCCCGGCCGAAGGCCCACCGACGCGATCTCTTCGGGCGTCGGCTCGTAGGTGTCTCGACAGTGACTGCAGTTCTTCCGCACGAGGCGCTGAGCCGCGACAACGGACAAACAGCTCGCCACGAGGAACGGATCGATCCCCATGTCGAGGAGCCTCGAGATCGTGCGAATGGCGTCGTTGGTGTGAATGCTCGAAAAAACCAGGTGACCGGTGAGGGCGGCGCGAACGGCCATCGTTGCGGTTTCGGTGTCGCGCATCTCGCCGACCAACACGACGTCCGGGTCGTGTCGGAGAATGGACCGCAGACCCGACGCGAAGGTGAGACCCGCCTTCGTGTTGATCTGGCACTGCGTCACCATGGGAAGGTCGTACTCGGCGGGGTCTTCGAGCGTGATGATCTTGCGGCGGGTCGCGTCGACTTCTCGGATCGTCGCGAAAAGAGTCGTGGTCTTTCCAGAGCCGGTCGGCCCGGCGGCGAGAACGAGCCCGTTGGGGCGTCCCGCGGCTCTTCGCAGAATCTCCCGCTCGCGCTCGGCGAGCCCGATCGCTTCGAGGGAAAACACCTGGCGATTCTTGTCGAGGATCCGAATGACGACGCTCTCACCGTCGACGGAAGGAAAGGTCGACACGCGGAGGTCGACGACTCGTTGATCGATCTCGAAGCGAATCTTCCCGTCTTGGGGAACGCGCGTCTCTGAAATGTCGAGGCCGGCGATGACCTTCGCGCGGGCGACGACTGAGCCGTGCAAGCTCTTCCGGAGACTCGCGCCCTGGGTCAGCTCACCGTCGATACGGAAACGCACGCGCACCACACGGCGGTCGGGTTCGAGATGCAGATCGGTCGCGTCTCGTCGGACCGCGGCCGCGATGAGTGCCTCGACGAGGGCGATGACCCCGCCTCGATTCTCCGGATTCTCGTGTTGCTCGACTTCCGCCAAGGCGCGCTGAATGACTTCGTCGAACGCCGACTCGCGACGCGCCGGGTCGCCGTAAGCGGTGTCGATCGCCGTCAGGAGTTGGCGATGACTCGCCGAGATCACGCGGACGAAGAGGTGGGTTTGGTTCTGGACCTCGTCGATCGCGACGATATCGGTGGGGTTCGACATCGCGATCACGAGGTTGTCGCCTTCGACGCGGAGGGGCAGAACGTGAAGCCGCCGCGCCATGCGCTCTTCGACGAGTTCGAGCGCGCGGCTGTCCATTTCCTCTCGGTCGAGATCGGTGTGGTCGACGCCCGATTGGGAGGCCAGCGATCGGCTGATCTCCTCCTCCGTGGTAAAGCCCAACTCGGCGAGAATCTCGCCGAGGCGACCGCCGACCTTGCGCTGCTCCGCTAGGGCAATCGAGAGCTGTTGCTCGTCGACGACACCGGCGTCGACGAGGATTTCACCGAGTTTGCGGGCCACCCTGGGCAAATCGGAGGATCGCGAGTTCCGCTAAAGGTGAAACTTTCTGGTAGGTTACGGACTGGGATGTGTGTTTTTTGCCTCGCCACGGAGCACGATCTGCCGGTGCGTGAGTCAAGTCACCGACGATGCCCACACCCAGGCTCGAATCTTTAGGGACCCGGGCGCGTCAGACGACCCATAGGCCAGATCCCCCATCTGACCGCGACTCGAAGGAGGCTTCCGAAATGAAACAACGGAACGGAACCAACCGAATCAGGGATCTGTGGATTGGTTTGTTTGCCGGAGCGCTCGCGCTCCTATGGGGAGGACCCGCTCTTGCGGGCGAGCGCGACCGGGGCCACGAGCGAACCTCGATCTACCTCGGGCAGGGTGGCGTCCACTTCGAGCATGCCGGCTACCTGGGTCGTTACCGGGACTACGGTCATCGGCATCACTACCGGCGGCACGGACACCACGGGCACCACTACAAGAAACACGCTTATCGCGGACACCGCGGCTGGAAGCACCGGCACCACCGCAGCAGCTACCGCAATCACCACTACGACGACTACAGCTACCGGAAACATCGCCGCGATCATCGACGCTATCGGGGCTACGACTCGTGCCGCGAAGATCACGATCACCGCAGCCACCGGCGGCATCGCCACTAGCGAGCCGGTTTTCGCATGAGGCGGCGGTCCCTTCGAGGGGCCGCCGCCGGCTTGCTAGCATCCTCTCGTATGAGACGATTTCGAGAGCGACTCGACGCTGGCAATTTCCTCATCACGTGTGAGTTCACACCGCCCAAAGGCACGGACCTCCGCGGGGTCTCGGAAAAGGCCTCGCTGCTCCGGGATCACGTCGACGCCGTCAATCTCACGGACTCGCATCGGGCCCTGATGACGATGGCTCCCGTCGGTGCCGCGCGCGCCCTTCTCGACCAAGGGGTCGCGCCCATCGTGCAGGTGACCGGACGCGATCGCAATCGGATCGCCATTCAGGCAGAGCTCCTGGCCGCGGCGAGCCTCGGCGTCGAGAACCTGCTTTGCATGTCGGGAGACAATCCGGCGGCGGGCGACCACCCCGACGCGAAACCGGTCTTCGATCTCGAGGCGATCGGCTTGTTGCGCGCCATCGAAGCGCTGAACCAAGGTCGCGATCTCGGCGGCAAGGAATTGTCGGGAACGCCTTCTTTCTGCGCCGGTGCGGTCGCGAACCCCGGCGCCGACGATCTCGAGGGCGAACTCAACCGTCTCGAGCAAAAACTAGCGGCGGGCGCGCGTTTCTTTCAGACGCAACCGGTCTTTGACATCGATCGCTACGAGGCCTTCGCCGCCCGGGCGGAAACTCTCGGTGCCGCGGTCATCCCGGGTGTGCTGCTGCTCAAGTCCGCGAAGATGGGACGCATGCTCAACGAGAATGTTCCGGGAATCTCCATCCCCGAAGCGACTCTCAAGCGGCTCGAAACGACTTCGGATCGGCGCGCGACGAGTGTCGAGATCGCGGCGGAAGTCGTTGCCGCGCTGCGCCCGGTCGCGCGAGGCGTTCACTTCATGGCCATCGGTTGGGAAAAGGAAATCCCGCGTGTGCTCGAAACGGCCGGCCTCTAGCGCATGACGCGTCCGTTCGTTCCGAGCGGAGTGATCACGATCACGACGGATTTCGGTCACCGCGGCCCGTTCGTCGGCGTGATGAAGGGCGTCGTCCTGCGCCGTTTTCCGCAGGGACGCATCGTCGACCTGACGCACGAAACGCACGTGCACTGGCCGGCCGAAGCGGGGTTCTGGCTCGAGAGGGCTTTCCCGTACTTTCCGGAGGGAACGGTCCATCTCGCCGTCGTCGACCCCGGCGTCGGCACCGAGCGGGCCGTGCTCCTCGTCTTGGCTGGCGGCCACCTGTTTGTCGCTCCCGACAACGGTCTGCTCGCGGGGATCGTCGAACGCCTGGGAGGTCAAGCACTCCGCGTCGACCACGACCGACTCGATAACCTCGGGTTGGGCCCCTTGAGCGCGACCTTCCACGGCCGCGATCTTTTCGCACCCCTCGCGGCGGAACTCGCGGCGGGAAACATCGCGCCCGCCGACATCGCCGCGCCGTGCGAAGTGTTCGTTCCCTCGCTGATCGACCCCCCGGATCTCCGGGGAGACGAAGTGCGCGGTGTCGTTGTCACGACAGATCACTTCGGCAACTTGATTACGAACATCGACAGTCAGCTTCTCGATCGTTTTTCGTTTCCCGCGGCCGTCGTCGCTGGGCGGCGGATCCCGGTGCGTCGGACATACGCCGAAGTCTCGCCCGGCGATCTCCTCGCACTGATCAATTCCTTCGACGTACTCGAGATCGCACGCGCCGAGCAAAGCGCTGCCGAAGCACTCGGCATCGGCTGGGGAGCGCCGGTCTCGGTCGTGGAAGACTAGATGGACCATGCGCACGGTCCGGCCGCGATTCGTTATTGCTCGAATTGCGGGGGCGAGGTCGCGGAACGATCCGTCGAAGGAAAAACGCGACCGGTCTGTACGCGGTGCGACCGCGTGCACTATCGCGAAGCGAAGGTCGCTGTCGCCGCAGCCGTCGTGTCCGGGGGAAAGCTCCTGTTGGTGAAGCGGCGCTACCCGCCCGAGCAGGGCAAGTGGGGACTGCCGGGCGGCTACCTCGATCCCGGAGAAGACCCAGCCGTTGCGGCGGCCCGGGAAACCCGCGAAGAAACGGGTGTGATTCTCGAGCGTTGCGAGCTTCTCGACGTCTTGTTCAACGCGGAACCCGGCGGCGCCGATATTTCCGTCGTGTATGAGGCGGTCTCGCGGAGTGCGACGCCGGTCGCGGGCGATGACGCGGAGCACGCCGTGTTCTTCGACCTCGACGAGCTGCCGGAGCTCGCGTTCAAAAGCACGTCCCGTGCAGTCGAGCGGCTCCGAGCCATCCTCGCGCGGACATCCCGTTGAGCGACGTCGGCGTACTCCTGGTCAACCTCGGCACGCCCGATGCGCCGACGGCGTCCGCACTGCGGCGCTATCTGCGGGAGTTCCTCTCGGACCCGAGAGTCGTCGAGGTCCCCCGCCCGGTCTGGTGGTTCGTGCTTCGCGCTTTCATCCTCCCCTTTCGTCCGCGGAAGAGCGCGGAAGCCTACGCGGCCATCTGGGACATCGAACGCGACGCTTCCCCGCTGCGCGTGGCTACCGAGTCACTGGCGCAAGCGCTCGCCCCGCGGCTCGACGGCATCGAAGTCGAATGGGCGATGCGGTACGGGAACCCGTCCCTCGCGCGTCGCATCGAACAGCTGATGGAACGCGGGGTACGACGCCTCCTCGTGTGGCCGCTTTATCCGCAATACAGCGCGAGCACGACGGGCAGTGTCGTCGACGGCGTGGGACACGTACTGGCATCCCTGCGGGATCAGCCGGCCGTTCGTTTCGTCCCGCCCTACTTCGCTGAGCCCGCTTACGTGTCGGGCGTGGCGTCGCAGACGAAGCGGGCGCTTTCCGCGCTCGATTGGGAGCCAGACGCCGTGCTCGCGTCGTTCCACGGTATTCCGGTCGCCTACGCCGAGCGCGGCGATCCCTATCCGAACCATTGTGAAGCGACCGCCGCCGCGCTTCGCCGGGCCCTCGAACTTCCGGAAGAGCGTTTCCTCGTCGCGTTTCAATCCCGTTTCGGACCTTCGGAATGGCTCACCCCGGCCACGGACAAGACGCTCGCGGAACTGCCGAGTCGCGGCGTCCGACACGTCGCCGTGGTGGCACCGGGCTTCGCTGCGGATTGCGTCGAAACGCTCGAGGAGCTCGGCCTGCGGGGCCGGGACACCTTTCGAGCCGCCGGCGGGGAGAATTTCGCGCTGCTTCCGTGCTTGAACGCCGAGCCCGAAGCGATCGCCCTCGGCGAAACCATCCTGCGCCGTGAACTCGCGGGCTGGATCTAACTTTTCCCCACGAGGATCGATTCCCCGTGGGGTTCTGTATGATAGAAGTCAGCTCGAAACGGACTA
The DNA here is from genome assembly GCA_965223705.1 of Myxococcota bacterium. Lineage (GTDB taxonomy): Bacteria > Myxococcota_A > UBA9160 > UBA9160 > UBA6930 > UBA6930. Next base: position 4,437,833 of record OZ245015.1, read on the forward strand.
TCCGCTGTCCCCACGACGATGGCGAAACCAGAAGGACACCCCATGAAGTTTGGCATCCAGCAAGTGATCCCGGCTCACAAGGACTTAGACGATCGCGCGATGTTCCGTGAGGAGGTCGAATCGATCATCGAGTCCGAGCAAATGGGCTTCGACATCGTATGGACGGTGGAGCACCACTTTACCGACTACTCGATCTGCCCCGACAACATGCAGTACTTGACCTACATCGCGGCACGCACCAAGCGGCTGCTCCTCGCGACGGGCGCGATCATCGTGCCCTGGAACGACCCGCTCCGCTGCGTCGAGAAGATGACGATGCTCGACCACCTGTCGGACGGCCGCGCGGTCTTGGGCCTCGGCCGCGGCCTCGCCCGGCGCGAGTACATCGGTTTCCGGCAGGACATGGGTGAAGCGCGTGAACGCTTCAACGAAGCTGCCGAAATGATCGTGCGCGGCCTGGAAGAGGGCTTCGTCGAGGGCAACGGGAAGTTCTACCCGCAGCCGCGTGTCGAAGTCCGGCCCCGCCCGATCTCGACCTTCAAGGGACGCCGCTATCAGGTCTGCATGTCGCCCGATTCGTTCGAGATCGCGGCGGAGCTCGGTCTCGGTGCGATGATGTTCTCTCAGTTCCCGTACGAGACGGTGGTCGATCAGATCAACGCCTACCGCCAGGACTTCCGCGCGAAGCACGGCGAAGAGCCGCCGCCCATCGTGACCGCGGATTTCGTGTCGATCGACAAGGACGCGAAGAAGGCGCTCGATATCGGCGGCGAGAAGATCATCCAGTACTTGATGACGGTGATGGATCACTACGAGATGCTCGACAAGAGCCATTTCGCCGAAACCGGAAGCTCGTACCAGCACTACGCGAACGCGGCGGAAGCGATGAAGGAGATGGGGCACGAAGCGCTGTGCGCCGGCTTCCTCGAGGCAAATCTCGCCGGGGACCCGTCGATGATTCGCGAGAAGCTCGAGAAGCGACGCGAGCTGATCGGCGACTTCGAGACGAGCGGCTGCTTCAGCTACTCGAGCATGCCCTACGACCGGGTACGCTCGTCGATGAAGCTCTTCGCGGAAGAAGTCGGCCCGATGCTCCACGGCTGGGAGCGCCAGGTCCGCTAGCGAGCTAACGGCGAAGCGACAGCTGGCTCATGCCGATTCCGGCGAGAATCAGCAGCAAGGCGAACAGTGCGCGGTGCTCCACGGTTTCTCCGAGGAGTACCGCGCCGCTCGTCAGGGCGACGCACGGAATCAAGTAGTTCATCAACGAAGCGAACGTTGCGCCGGCCCGCAGGATCAAGCGGTAGACCACCCAAGTCGCAAACGCGGTGCCCCCTGCGCCGAGCCAGATCACGGACGCAATCGCTCCCAACGGGGCATTCGCGTACGGCGAAGCATCCCGTAGCCCGAGCGGAAGCATGATCAGCGCGGCGAGCGTAATCACCGCCGCCGAGGAAACGAGCGGCGGTGTCTCGGGCAAGCGGCGGATCAAGATCGCGTTGACGGCGTAGCAGAGCGCTCCGAGCAAGATCGAAGATTGGCGGAGCACGACGCTCCGACGCCCCCCGAGCCCTTCGATCGCGCCGGGCCCCATCAGCAGCACGATCCCCGCGAAACCGATGATAAAACCCAAGACGTGGTTCGGTCGCATCCGTTCGCCCGGCGAATAGAAGTGGGCGAGGACCAGGGTGAGGAGCGGAATGACGCCCATCAACAGGCCGGCGGTCCCGCTCGAGACTTCTTCCTGCCCCCAACTGATCGCGGTGAAGGGAAGCGCGCTGCCGACGACGGCGAGGCACGCGAACCGCCACCAACGACCGACGTCTCGGGGATAGCGCTCTCCGGCGATCCAAAGCCAGACGTTGAGTACGACCGCGGCGACGACGAGCCGGCCCGAAGTAAGTGCGACCGGGGGGATCTCGGTGACGGCGATCCCGATGAACATGAACGCCGTTCCCCACAAGAGGACGAGCGTGAGCAGCAGGGTCACACTTCGAAAATCGGCCCGGTCTAGAATGTAGGCTCCCTTCCGTCGTCGTCCCGGCGGTGAAATCTAGCTCCGACGACGCCAAGCTGGGATAGAGTGATCATCGAAGGAGAACCCCCGTGAAATTCAGCGCACACGTTCAGACCCGAATCGGCGATTGGCAGATCATCAAGGAGCTCGAGGATCTCGGGTACGACGCCGCGTGGGTCCCCGACACGCAAATGCAGTGGTCGGACTGCTACTCCGTGATGTCCCTCGCCGCGGCGAACACCTCGCGAATCAAGATCGGGACCGGCGTGCTGATCCCGGGTTGCCGCATCGCGCCGACCACCGCCGCGGCGCTCGCGTCCGTCAACGAACTCGCTCCGGGTCGTGTGTTTGCGGGGATCGGCACAGGGCACACGGCGATGCGGATCATGGGCCAAAAGCCGATGACGATTAAGAACTTCCGCGAGTATCTCCGCGTACTGCGCGCGCTGCTCTCGGGCGACGATGTCGATTTCACGTTCGAAGGGCGGACGCAGAACATAAGGTTCATGGACCACGGTCCTGGGTTCCGCAACTTGACGAATCCGATTCCTATCTACGTAGCGGGCAACGGCCCCCTCGCGCTCAAGACCGCAGGCCAATACGGAGACGGCCTGGTCTCTCTCTTCAACGAACAGCCCGAGACGCTCCGGTACCACATGGGCATGGTTCGCGAGGGCGCTGAGGAAGCGGGTCGGACACTGCCAGACGATTTCTACACGACCGCGCTCACCTCGACGGTGATCCTCAATCCCGGGGAGAGCTTGCGATCGGACCGTGCCATCGAAATCGCGGGCTCGTGGGTCGTTTGCTGCATTCACTTCGTCTACGAAGTGTGGCAGTACACGAAAAACGACGAGGTCGTTCCGGAGTATCTATCGGGGATCTGGGAAGAATACGTCGACTACGTGAACAACATGGAGACGCCGGTCGAGAAGCGTTACCAACAGGTCCACGAGGGTCACTGCAGCTTCCACCCACAAGCCGAGCGGCGTTTTATTACGCCGGAAGCGATCGAAGGCACGTGCATCACGGGCGATCCCAACGAAGTCGCCGAGAAAATTCGCAAGGCAGAAGCGGCCGGGCTCTCGGAAGTGAGCTTGCTGCCCCCGCTCGCCTACGCCCGCGAAGTGGTGCGCGACTTCGCCCAGAAAGTCATGCCCTTGATCTGATACGCGTTCCCGCTAGCGAGAGAGCATGCCGTCGGTGAGGGTCGCACGCGCTTCGTCGACCAGGCGCCGCACGATCTCACTCGCCGGCAGGATCCCCTCGATCGCGGCAGCTCCCTGTCCGCAGGGCATCGATCCCCAGTCCGTGTCACCGTCCCGCCGAGCGACCACGTAGACGTCCTTCGAGTGCTTCCATTGGTGCGGGAAGGGAAGGATGTCCTGAGGACGTGATTCCCAGTCCGCCGTCCACCGGTTCTTGATCGTGCGCAGGGTCTTGCCCGAATAGCATCGCGTAATCACCGTGGCGTCCTCGTCCGCCTCGACGATTTTCTGTTTGTAGTTCGGATGCCCATGGGCTTCTTCGCTCGCGACGAAGCGAGTGCCGACCCAAACGCCCGACGCGCCGAGCGCCAGAGCGGCAGCGACTCCGGCACCGGTGGTGATCCCACCCGCGGCCAGGACAGGCTTGCCGTCGCTTGCCGCCACGACGGCGGGAACGAGGGCGGAGGTCGCGACACGACCGGTGTGACCGCCACCTTCGGTGCCTTGCGCGATGACGATGTCCGCGCCCGCCGCGCTCACTTTGCGGGCGGCACGCGCCGTACCCACCAACGCCATGACGGTGGTTCCGCGGTCGTGGAGGTCGTCCACCCAAGGGCCGGGGTTGCCGAGTCCGGAAGCGAATACGGGGGGCGCTTCCTCGACTACGACTTGCATCAGCTCTTGCGGCGTGACCCGTCTCCCGTCGCGATGGATGGCGAACTCGCCATGGCCGTCCTCGTAATCCTCGGCCGTCATCGTGGGACGCTCTCCCAGCGGCCGCGGCGGCAGCACGCCGCCGGTGATTTGAATCGGAAGGATGAGATCCACTCCGAACGGTCGATCCGTCAGGCTGCGACACTTTTCAATCTCGAAGCGCAGGCGCTCCGGCGCGAAGCCTGCGCCACCGATCACGCCGAGGCCTCCGGCGTTCGAGACCGCCGCCGCGAGCTCGGCTCGTGCGACGTAACCCATGCCAGCGGAAACGATCGGGACCTCGATTCCCAAGATGTCGCAGGCCCGAGTATGCAGTGGGTTCTCCGATGATTTCACAGTGGCGCCCTCACGATCGCTTCAAAGCTCGCGTAAAACGAGCACACTCCTATACTCGCACGGATCGGATGGGGGATTCGATGAAGACCTTTCGGAGGTCCGCGCCGCGCTGGCTCGCGGCGGTGGCACTGGCTTGCACGGTCGCCGGAGGTGGGTCCGGCTGCGTCGCCGCCGGCGCTTCGGTCGGTGCTGCGACCGCTGTCGGTACGGCGTATTTCCGCGGCGAGCATAAGTCCATTGAAGCGGCGCCCGTCTACCGGGTCTGGCTCGCGACCCTGGTCGCGCTCGACGAGCTCGGTTTGACGATCGAGCGGGAGAGTTTCCTGACCCATCGCGGCTACGCCACGGCTCGGCGCGAGGATGGCAAGGCCATCAAGATCGAAGTGCGCCGGCAAACGTCGCGGCTCACTCAGCTCCGCATCCGGGTGGGTACGTTTGGAGAAGAATCGCTCTCGCGGCTCATCGCCGATCGCGTTCATCGCGAAGTGATCGACGCGGTTGCCGTCAGCGCCCCACCCCGTGGCGGCCGAGAAAATCTCGAATCAGCCATTGAGAGATACTGATGTCCCCCTCGAACGTCCTCGGCATGGCGCGCGCGGAGTACCAATCTGCTTCCTCGATCTCCTCACCGTCGACCTGAATCTCACCGCCTCGATACGTCGCGCGGAAACCGAGCATCAGGCTGTTCGGGTAAGGCCAGGGCTGGCTCCCGAAGTACGTGACTTCTCCGAGAAGCACGCCCGTTTCCTCGAGCACCTCTCGATGCACGGCTTCCTCTAGGCTCTCGCCGGGTTCGACGAACCCAGCGAGGACCGACAGGATGCCCGGCGGAAAATGCGGCGACCTCGCGAGGAGGATTTCATCGTCCCGTTCGACCGCGACGATGATCGCTGGAGCTAAACGCGGGAACTGTTGGAGTCCGCAGCCTCCGCAGACCCGTGCCCGCTCCTTCGTCGCCAGGTGTGTCGCTTCGCCGCACGCCCCGCAGTGCTGGTGGTTGCGATCCCAGTCGACGACTTGAACCGCGCGGCCGGCGACGTCGTAGAGCGGACTCTGCAGGCGTTTGTATAGCGCCTGAAGGGGACGGAAGGCCATGCCGGTCGGCGGATCGCAAGCGGGATCGAGCTCGGCGGAAAAGCAGTGGCGATCGCCGAGCATTCCCAAGTATTGAGAGCGCACCGGGGTCACACCGAACGGTCGCGGCCCGCTCGTTTCTTCGAGGGAGTCGTCGCTCCGAACGAGCAGCTGGCGCTCGCGAAACACGAACCAATAGCCGCGACCTTCCGCTTCTCCGGGCTCGATAGCCGCAGGGATGAATGCCGAATCCTCTCCGCTCACGTTGTCTCCGAGATGTATTCGTGAAAGCGATCGTAACGCACCAGGGTCTCGCCCCGGTCTCCGCGCTCGAGGACGTCGACGAACCGCGCGTTCCAGACAATCGAGTGGGCCATATAGACGTGCTGCGCGTGGACGCTGGTCGCGAGCTCGTCGTCCACGCCGGTGACGCTCACGATGAGGGAGCCGTCTTCCGCTTCGATGTCCTCGGAACTCTTGCCGAAGAACGGGCTGTCGCGATCGATGTCGTGAAACGTGCTCCAGGTGTGCACGAGTAGGGGCGCGACGCTGCGGCGCAATGGGAGATCCACCAAGGTTCTTCGGGTCGCCCCCGTTTCGTCGGTCTCGCTTCGACCGTAGGTGACGCGCAGTTCGGCGTTCATGATCCGATTGGCGCGTTCGTTACCCATACGGAAGCTCAGCACGTGACCGCCCGGGTTCTTGGAAATCAGCGCCACGTCGCTGAAGAGGATCTTCGCGGTGGGTCGCGCAAACTTCGCGAACACCAACCCGGTGGCGACCGCCGTCAAGAGGAGCGAGAGCAACATCTCCGCCGTCACGAGAACGTGGGCGTAGGTCGTCTTGGGCGCCATGGTCCCGTAGCCGAGTGTGGAAAGCGTCTGGACGCTGAAGTTGAAGGCATCCCAGAACACGTCCGGCCGACTGCGTTCGATCGAACCCGGCTTCAGGTAGAACGCCACCGCGAAGAGCAGCGCGACCGCGATAAAGGTCGCGCTGACGACCCCGAGGAGTCTCCACCAACTCCCGCTCACGAGCGCGTGATAGAGATCGAGCCAGAAGGGTCTTTTCAGCCCGATGCGTTGGGCGACGAAATCGCCGGTGACGGATACCGGTGCCGGATGTCGGCGGGTCTCCGGCTCTGTTCCCAAAACGCCTACTCCCGAAAAACTCTTGTGAGTCTTGAGGTTACTCGAGTTTTTACGCCCCGAAGATCGCCTGACGCGAGGTTTCTGCGCTCAGGATGCACAGGCACCAGTCCGAAGAAACCCGTCGGGAGGGTACGGGAAAATGGGGACTTCCGGTGGTTCGCTGCGCGCGGCGTGCGGGACAGCTGCGGCCTGGGTGCTGCGCGCGGCGTGCGCGACGGTTGCGACCTTGACGCTGCTCGCTGTGGCTCCGGCGCGTGGCGCCGTGCCCGAAACCGAGTTCTGTGCCGTGGGCGCCGGGGACTCTTTCGCCGCTGCAACCGACGGGTGGGTCGCGACGGTTTCTCGCGCTGGCGTCGTCACGACCCACGCGGTCAGCGGCCTCATCAATCCCTACGACTGCGCCGTCGACCCGTCGAACGGCGACATCATCTTCGTCGACCAAGGAGCCGGCGGTGGGGGTACGAACGGCGTCCTCTATCGACTCGACACCGCCACCACGACGCTCACCGCGCTGAGCACGAACCTCGTCAATCCGCGGGGCGTGACCGTGGTGGCCGATGGCACGATCTACGTGGCCGACGTCGGGGCGACAACGGGAGGCGCCCCGGACGGGGCGGCGTATTCGTTTTCCGGTGGCACGCTGACGCGACTCGACACGGGCGGCGTGAGGCTTCGAAACCCCGTCGATCTCGACATCGATCCCCACCCTTTCACCGCGGGGACGACCGGCATCCATGTCGTTGTCCTGGACGGCGGCGGGCGGATCGACCGGGTACCGATCGGCGGTGGAAACGTGACGACCGTGGCTACAGCGCCCGGCGGCGGCTCCTGGCAGGGACTCGAAGTCGGGCCCTACGGCAAGTACTTCCTGTCGGATTCCAGCACGGAAGGCATGGTCCGATTCGATCGCGATACGGGGCTGCGCACGACCATCGGCCCGGGTGGTGGCGCCGCCGGTACGGCCCACTTTGCCATCGACTACGACACCGGCGACCTCTTCTATGCCGATTTCACAACCGACGATCTCGCTCGAATTTCCCCGAGCGCGAACAACGGTGGGCCGGGTGTCTCGATCTTCGCCGCCGACGCGACGTTCCCGAACAACCCCCTCGGTATGGGCTACGCACCGCGCAGAAGCGACGGTCCGAGCGCCAACTTGGGCGTTCCGACCCGTCGCGCGCCGGCCCCGGGAACCCACTTATCGATCACGGGCCCGACCCTGTCGTCGGCGAACGGTTCGGTCGAGCACGAGCTCGACGTTTTCATCGAAGTGACCGACGCATCGAGTCCCTTGCGAATTCGCATCTTCGACGCGGACAACGGCAACGGCTACGACGCCTCGTCCGCTGGCGGGTTCAACTCTTCCTATACGTATGAACTGACCGATCCTTCCGGGGCCGCCCTCAGCACCGTCACGCTTGCGGGAGGTACGCGACCCGACCTCGACCAGCGCATCGCCATCCTGAACGCGGGAAACACACTCACCGTCGAAGGGCCCGGCGTGCCGATTACAGACCCGGGCTTGTATCGCCTGCGCATCACCGCCGACGCCAATGACGACTTCAACGGACTGGGCGTCTGGGTCGAGACGTTTCAGGCGTACACGTTCAACGTTCCGTTCGGCCCTCTTGAAAACTTCGCCTCGGGCGTCGCTCCGTTCCCCACGTCACTCGATCCAGCTCGCGTCTACCCCTATTTCGATCGCGGTTGCGAATACACGACCAGCAACTTCGACATGGACCTGCGCGCCAACGCGTCGGTCGACATCACCACGAGGCTCGGCGAGAACATAGGCCTCACGCTCTCCGGCTTTACCGTCCACGCCGAAGATACCGTCGACCCGAGCCCGGGAGCGGGTGCGCTCTCATCGATCGAAGCGGACTACGGCCTGCATCGTCTCGAGACCACGATCTCGCCGACGGTCTTCGGAGACACGAACATCGCATCGGTCCGCGTCGCCGACTACAACGGCTGGGTCGACGGCGGCGGTACGTCCCCTCCGTTGATCGTGCCTCCGGGCAACGCCGCGGCGAACCCGACGCCCGCGCTTCGCCAGAGCCCCGGACCGGCGTATCCCCAGGCGCCGTTCGCGGTCGGTGACAACACGTTCCTGCGGATGTATTTCCCGCGCTACACGGACGTCGTAGGGACCGTTCCGTGGGCCACCGCGGCACCGCCGCTCGCGCCCTACATGAGTCACGCGGTGACGCCGATTTCCGGCGATCCACCGACCGTCGGCATCCCTTCGTACTACCTCGTGCAAGTGACGGTCGTAAACCCGGACCCGCAGAACGCGACCGGTGCGTTCGTACTGACGGCTCCAGTGCCCGCCCCGGCGCGGTATGTCGACAGCGGGCCGTCCATCGGCGGTGGTGCAACCGCGACGGGCGGTGCGACGGTGACGACTTGCGGCGCGCCGTGCTCCGGGAATGTCGTCGCGAACTGGGCGTCAGGCATTGCGGCTGGCAGCGCCGAAGTACTGAGTTACGTCGTCGAGATCACGCCGGGAGCTGTGGGACAGCGGGTCTATCTCACGGGTGGCCCCGAATTCCGCGGCGGTGGCGCCACACCCGCCGCGAACCCCGCATCTCTCGGTGGCGCCGCGCCCGGAACGGTCGCAGCGTTTCGCCCCGCGTGGAGCAGCGCCGCGTTTCCCCGAAGCGAGAGCCTCGGGCCGCTCTGCGACCTCTCGGTGGTCGAGGGAACCGTCACTCCCGTCGCGGTCGATCTCGCTTCGTTGAGCGCGACGGCCGGCGACGGCGAAGTCCTTCTCGAATGGGAAACCGCTTCGGAGTTCGAGAATCTGGGCTTTCGAATCCTGCGGCGCCTCGAAGGAGAAGGCGACTACACGCTCGTCACCGATGGGCTCATCCTCGGCCGTGGAACCACGGACCTGCGGGCGCGCTACGCCTTTCTCGATCGCACGGCCCCGAATGGCGTAGCGGCGACGTACCTACTCGAAGACATCGAACTCGACGGAGACTCGACGCCTCACGGTCCGGTCACTGCCACTCCGAACGCCGACGCGGAGACGATCGGCTTCATCTCCTCCGACTACGCCGCATCTGCCACCCGCACACCGGAGGATGCCGCTGGCACCAACGCGACGTCGGCTGACGGTGCCTCGTCGGCGGGTATTCGCGCGGAGTCATCGGCGGTACCCCGCTTCGTCATCACGAGCGAAACCCCGAGTGAGATCCGCGCCCGACTCACGTTGCCGGAACCCTCCGTCGAGGAGGTCACGCGGGACGGTGATCTCTACAGTGAAGTGTCCCTCGATGGGTTCGATGCCACCCTACTTCCCGGAGCGCCCGCGCTCCCGGCTCGAACGTACTGGTTGGAGACCGCGGAAGCGGCGTTTGTCGACCTGTCCTACGACGGTCTGTCCGGCGAAAGCATGGTCCTTTCGGAACCGCTGCTGCCCACACCCATTACCGCCAACGACGACGGGCGGCTGGCCTACCGATACGAAGCGACGCACGCGGCTTACCGGGCGGAAGGCGTGTTCCCGGAAACGCCGGTGTCCATTGTCGGCACGGTGCGGCTCGCGGACGGACGGCAACTCGTCGGCGTCCGCGTCCAACCGGTGATCGCCGGATTCGAGATGGACGCGGTCACGTGGTATCGCGAAATCGATATCACGCTCGGGCTGCGTGCCGTGCAGGTGGCGGCGACCGAGTCGCCCACCGACCTTCAAAGCGAGATCGCGAGAACCGACGGCGTCAAGATCGAAGTCGATCGCACCGGTATGATCGCGGTGCTCGGTCGCGAACTCCTCGCCGCCGGGCTCGATCCGAACGTCGACCCGCGCAGGCTTCACATCGCCACGGGCGGCGCACGGGTTCTCGCGCGGTTCGACGGCGCCTGGGACGGGCGTCTCGACTCGAGCGATACGCTGTTCCTCTTCGCCGAACCGAGTGAAGACCGCTACTCGAATCGGCAAGTCTTCTACGTCTTCCCGACGGAAGTGTTCGGATCGCGCACGACCTTCGTCGACGCGTCTCCGCAGGGGCCGGTCTTCGAAGGTGCGTCGGTCGACGCGGTAGTGAGAAACGAATCCCAAGACGTGTACCTCCCCGGCATCCTCAACGGCGAAGGCGACAACTTTGTCGGTCCGTTCGTTTTCTCGACGGACCGAACCGTAACCCTCGAAGCACCGGCGGCCGCGGCCGGCGCGTCGCAGCTCCGCGTTCTACTCCGAGGGGGAACGACCTTCCCCGAGATTCAGGACGATCACCACTTCGAGCTTCGGGTCGCGCCCGGCACGCCGGACGAGGTCCGCCTCGACGCCCGATTCGATGGCACGGACGCCTTTTTCGCAGCGCTCGAACTCGGTGTCAACGCGACCGTCGGAGGCAGCGTACCGGTCGTGGTGTCCCCGCAATTCGATTCGGGCGCGCCATTCGACTTGATCTACATCGACGCCCTCGAGCTTCACTATCGACGCTCGCTGAATCTCACTCCCGCAGATGGCGGTCAGTTGCTCTTCACGGCCGAAGAAGACGGATCACATCGGCTCGGGGGTCTCTCCTCGCCGGCAAGGGCCACGGTCTGGGACGTGACGGACGCACGGGCCGCGGCCGAACTCGATCGGCTCGAGCGCGACGCGACGTCCGTTGTGGCAACACTCGAAGCCGGCCGGCGCTACCTCGTCGTCGACGGGGGTGGAGCCTTCGCTCCCGCAACGGTCCGAGCGCAGCTCGCCAGCGGCTTTACGCACCCAGAAGAGCGCCACGGGGCCGATTGGCTCGCGATCGGGCATCGGAGCCTTCTCGGAGAACTGGGGGAGCTCGCGGCTCACCGGGAACGACTCGGCTTGTCGACCCAGATCGTCGATATCGACGATGTCTACGACGAAGCATCACACGGACGCGAGACGCCGATCGCGATTCGCGACTTCCTCGCGCGGGTCGCCGCGCAGTGGAACCCCGCCCCGCGCTACGTCCTGTTCGTCGGCGAGGCGAACTACGACTATCGGAATTTCCTCGGCGGGAGCGCACCGAATCTCGTGCCGACCCTTCTCGTCGATACGACCTTCGTGGAGGCAGCCTCGGACAGCGCCCTGGCCGACCTTCACGGTGATGACGGTGCGCCGGACATGGCGGTGGGCCGCCTCCCCGTCCGCGATGCCAGCGAGCTCCGCGCCGTGATCGAGAAGCTCATCGCTTACGAGAATCTACCGCCGGGTGAGGCGCCGTGGACGCGGCAGATGCTTCTCGTCGCAGATGACGGTGTCGGCGCCGAAGCGCCCGACGAAGCGGCCGACTTCGAGGCGATTCTCGACACGGTTGATGCCGCAGCGCCTTCCGCCCTACAGAACGAGCGCGTGGCGTTGCGCGACATTGCGGATGAGAACGAAGGCGCCGAAGCGAACGCGGCGATCCGCGAAGCGCTCTTGCGGGGACAGGTCATGACGACGTACGTCGGACACGGCGGTGCTCGTTTCTGGTCCGATGAACGGATCTTCGGGGCGGACGATTGGGAGACCTTAGAGAACAGGGTCTGGCCGATCTTTCTCGTCCTCAATTGTCTCAACGCCTTCTTCGATGCACCGAACGAAGAGGCGTTTGCGGAGGATGCCGTCGCGGCCGAACAACGAGGCGCGGTCGCCGTCGTCTCTTCCACCACGGTTTCCTCGATTCGGGGGCAATCCGCCTTCGCGCGGCAATTCAGCGAGCGACTCCTCGGGCGGAACGTGCACCGCGTGGGAGACGCACTGCAACAAGCGCTTCAATCGATGTCCGGCGAGCCCGGCGCCTTTGACGTGTTGGCGACGTTCGTCCTGATCGGTGACCCGGCGACGCGCATCGCGCTGCCGAACGTGCCGATCGCCCACGCCGGAGAAGACGTTCGCGTTCGGCCCGCCCTGCCCGTCGCCCTGGACGGCAGTCGCAGTGAAGTCGGCGGCGACGGTCCCGCAAGCTACCGCTGGCGGATCGTTGCCGGCGGCGGGGACGGTCGGCTTTTCGAAACGGGCGACCCCGCCCGGCCCTGGTTCCGCTCGTCGACCTCGGGCAGCTACACCGTCGAGCTGGTCGTCACCCAGGACGGCGTCGAGAGTGCTCCAGCGACCGTTCGGGTTCACGTCGACGGCCCGAGCGGCTTCGCGTGTGCACCGGGCGGCGGCGCGGCGCAGAGCCAATCGACGGCCGCGCTCGATTGGTTGTACTTCGCCCTGCCCGTGCTGATCTCGCGTCGCTTTGTGCGGCGGCTACGTCGGAGCTAGCCCACGATCCCCTGATCGCGCAGGCGTTCGATTTCGCGTTTTCCGTGCCCGGCGAGGGCGAGAACTTCGTCGGTGTGCTCACCGAGACCGGGCGCGGGCAAGCGCACCGCGCTCGGTGTCTCTTCGAAGCGAGCGGCCGGCCGCGGTTCGCGCATCGCCCCGGCGACGGGATGAATCGAGGTGTGCAACAGGTCGTTGGTCTCGACCTGCGGGTGGGCGATCACTTCCTCGAGAGTCAGAATCGGTGCGCAGGGCACGTCTTCGTGACGGAGCTTCGCGAGCCACGCTTCGGTCTCTCGCGTTCGCAGGGAATCCGCAATCACTTTGATCAGGGCGTCGCTGTGGGCGACTCGATCTTGCACGGTCTTGAAGCGCGCGTCGGAAGCGAGCTCGGGCCGATCGAGAGCGCGCACCATACCCTCCCACTCTTTGTCTTGGAGTGCCGCCGCCGTCATGTATCCGTCGCGCGTTTCGAAGACCAAATTGAAGCCACCGGGCAACGCGTTGATGACGTCGTCGCCGAGCAGGGTGTGATTCCACATGCCGTCGGGCCATAGCCACGCGATCATGGCGTCGAGCATCGCGAGTTTGACATGCTGCCCACAGCCGGTGCGCTCGCGCGCAAAGAGCGCCGCACAGATCGCCTGGGCCGCCGTCATCGCCGTGAGTTTGTCCGGGAGGAGTGTTTGCGCCATGCGCGGCTCGCCGCTCTTCGCGTCGGCCTGAACGGCGGCCATACCGGAAAGCGCCTGAATCACCGGATCGTAGACCCGCTGCTCCGCATAGGGGCCGTGCTCACCGAAACCGTTGATCGATACGTAGATCAAGTCCGGGGCAACCGCGCGCAGCGCTGATTCGCCGATGCCCATGCGTTCGGCTGCACCGGGGCGGAAGTTCTGCACGAAGACATCCGCGCCGGCGACAATCTCCTTCAGCAACTGCACACCGCGCTTCTCGCGGAGATTGATCACGACGCCGCGCTTGTTGCGGTTCGTCGTCGCGAACAATGCCGACATCCCGCCCCGCATCGCGCCGAAATAGCGCACGACATCGCCGGCACCGGGCGGTTCGACCTTGATCACGTCGGCACCCTGATCGCCGAGCATCATCGTCGCGAACGGACCCGAGATCATTTGCGTGGCGTCGACGACACGAATTCCCGCAAGCGGTCCAGTCATGCCTCTCCCCTCGCAGGCATCATACCGCGGAGGGCGCCTTTCGCTCGAACGAATCAGCGTAGCGGTGCGAGGGAGAGTGCCGGAAACATCGCGAGCGCCGCGAGGATCACGAGCATCACAAGGGCGAAGGGTGCCGCACCGACGAAAACGTCCGACAACGAGATCCGATCGTCGTCGAGGCTTCCGTGAATGACGTACACGGAGAGGCCCAGCGGAGGGGTGAGAAGCCCGATCTCGATGGCGACGACCGTGACGATCCCGAACCAAACCAGATCGACACCGAACCCCGCCATCACCGGCAACGCCAACGGAACGGTGACCAAGAGAATCGACGTCGAGTCGAGAACCGTCCCAAGTGTGACGAGGACCACCAAATACGCGATGAGGAGCGCTGGAAAACCCCAGTCGGTCCCTCCGACCGCCCCGAGGAGTGCCTGCGGTAGACCGGAAAGCGTGAGCATCCGCGAGTAGAGACTGGCCGCGATGAGGAGGAACGACACCGATACCGTGACGTGACCCGTCTCGACGAGCACGCGCCACAAGCCCTCCCACGACAGCCTGCGCTTCGCGAGCGCGAGAATGAGCGCCCCGAGGGCGCCCACGGCCCCGGCCTCGGTGGGTGTCACAAAGCCGCCGTAGATTCCGCCGAGCACGAGCGCCACCAGGATCCCGATCGGAATCAGTACGCGGAACGAGCCACTCTCGGCGGCGTGCGTCTCCACTTCGGCCAGGCGGCTCATGACGAAGTCGGGGCGAAAGCGGGCCAGCCCCAGGATGAGGAGTCCGAAAGCGACAGCCAGCAGGATTCCGGGGATCACACCGGCGATGAACAGTGCGCCGATCGATTGCTCGGAGAGAAGTCCGTACACGATCAGCAAGAGGCTCGGCGGAATGAGCATGCCGAGAACGGACGACCCGGCTACGACACCGACGGAAAACCGCGGTGAGTACCCGAAGCGCAGCATTTCCGGGACGGCGACTTTCGTAAATACCGCGGCCGATGCGATGGAAATACCGGTGATCGCGGCGAACAGCGCGTTCGCCGCAACGGTGGCCACGCCGAGCCCACCGCGAAGTCTTCGAAAGAAACGGTGGGCAAGCGCGAAAGCATCGCGTCCGATATCGGCCTCGCTGACGAGGAGGCCCATCAGAACGAACAATGGGATCACGCCGAATACGTGGCTCGCGATCGCGTCGTACGTCGCCAGAGCGAGCATCTTGTTCGCGATCGCGAACTGTCCTTTGATCGCCCAGACCCCGAGAAACGAAAGGAGTGCGAGTACTACGCCGACATGAAAGCCGAGCCAGATGAAGAGCAGCATCAGCACGAGCGTGAGGAGGCCGACTTCGACGGGACTCACGAGCGTCCTCTTTTGTGCGGGCTTCTCCCGTTGCCGAAGAGGAAGAGCAGGAACGCCGCGCAGGCGGCGACGCTACCGAGCACGATCAGTGCCCGGACCGGCCAGGTGGGCAACGTAAAGTCGCCGAGCGCCCCGACGTACTCGCGCACGCGGATCGCCTTCGCGACGTAGGGAACGCTCGCGGTGGCGAGCAGACCGAAGAGCACGACGCCCGCTAGGGAAGCAGCCAGCTCGAGGCCACGGTGAAGACCCGGGCGCGTTGCCGCGAAGCGTCGGAGTAGCGCGTCGTTCCGCGTGACGCGCCCGACCGACAGCGTGTGCGCGAGCTGCAAGAAAACGATCGCGACGATCGAGAGCGACACCATTTCCGGGACACCGCGTACCGGCGTCCCAAAAAGTTCGCGCCCGATGACGTCGGCGTTGATCAGCAGCATGAGGACGAAGATCCAAAGCGTGCCTACGGCGTTCATCGCGCTGAACACTTTTGCCAAGGCCGCCCTCACGGCTTTGACCAGTCGCGCGGCATGACCACGCCGAGTTCGTCGAGGTGGCGGATGAACGCGCTCACCACGAGACCGGCCGGCAGGCCGCGCGCCTCGTGAATCTCGGTCCAGGTCTGGGCGGTGTTGGGGATCGCGTTCGCCCAACGCGAGCGTTCTTCGGAGGGCAGTGTTCCGAACTGAAGCCCTTCCGAATGCATGATGGCCAAGGCCTCCTCGCGGTACCGATCGGTCGCCTCCGCCAGTCGCTTCGTGAACGCCTCGCCTTCCTCGATGAAGACCTCTTGAACCGACGGCGGCAGGTTTCGCCACACATCGAGATTGATCACGAAACCTCCGGCGAAGTGCGCACCCAGATCGACGCGCGTCATGTAGGGAACGACTTCGTGCAGCTTCGCTCCGTAGCAGCCACTCGCAATCGTGAGCGCTCCGTCGGCGACCCCTGTCGCGAGATCGTTGTAGTAGGTGGCGAGCGTCCCCGCGACGGCGATCGCACCCGTGCCGCGAATCCAGTTCGCCGCAGGTCCGGGCGCGAGGATTTTCTTCCCGACGATGTCGTCTAGGCTCGAGACGGGAAAATTCGTGTAAAGGTCGTAGTTGTCGACGGCGGCGCCGGCGAGCAGCTTCAGGTTGTTGTCCGCCCAGGTTTGATTCAAAGCGGGGATAGCGTCGTGCATCGCCATGACCACGTCGGTCACGACGCCGGCGTCGGGTGAACCGAACGGCACCAAGTACGTCACGTTCTGGAGCGGCAGCTTCGGTGCCTCAAAGACCGAGGCGACGAAGCCCATATCGACGAGCCCTTCTTCCATCGCCTCGAGGACGCCTCCGAGCTTCGCCAAGCTGCCGCCATAGGCCTCGGTCCACTCGATGCGGTACGGACTTCCACTTTCTTTCAGACGCCGGTCGATCGCGGGAATGAAATCGTCGGAGAGATACTCGACCCAGAGAATGGCTTTCGTGTGCCCCGCCGCCACGACGATGGGCAGCGTACCCGGCTCTCGCGCGACACAGCCAGCGCCCATCGCGAGCGCCAGCAATCCTGCGAGGGCGCGTCCGAACTTCAGGCGACGGCCTCGGTCACGCGAGCGTGGAAGTGGGCGAGGGCCGGCTCGTTGCGGCCATACAACACGTGCTCTTGCGCGCCGGAATAAAAGCCGCGTTGAATTTCCTCGCCGATCGGGAAATCCTCATCGACAACGGTTCGGATGAGCAGGTCCATGTTGCGATCCCAATGCCGTCGAGCGCTTTCGGTCGTCGCTTGCTCCGGCGTATACAGTGAGATCACCATCTCGGTGGTGTTGACGTCGAGAGCATCGGGAAACACGCGCCACGTCTCCACGTGATCGCCCTGCATCACGAATACGGTATTCGGGAACAAGACGTACACCATCGCCGTCTCTTCGATCAGGTTCCACTCGTCACGGGGTCTGTCGCGCAGCGATTCGACCGAGCGTCTTGCGTACATGTTGCGCAGGTGGGGCCCCATCGGATCAAAAGCGCCGACGTTGCCGTGAAGAATCGGAAACACCGTTTTTCGATGGAGTGCGCCCAGATGGTACGACTCGAGAAACGTGTCGACGACGAGCTTCCAGTTCATCGCCTTGCGCAACGTTCGGGTCTCGTAGTGATGGTAATTTTCGAGCGCGAACGACGCGAGATCAGGGGCTATGGGTCCGAGGAACGCGTCGAAATCGATCGAAGCGCCGACCGAGGGAACAACCCAGATAAGCCCATGACGCTCCACCAGGGGGAGCTCGGTCAGCGCTAAAGACGAGAAGTCGAGGCCGGCGAAGCCACTGTCGTGAGGGACGTGCGCGAGCTCTCCGGATCGGGTGTAGGACCATGCGTGGTACGGACACGTGATGCGCCGCTTCGCCTTGCCGCAGTCGCGCAGGAGCTTCGTGCCGCGGTGACGACAGACATTCGCAAACGCGCGCACCTCGCCGTCGTCGCTGCGCACGACGAGGATCGGAATGCCGGCGCGATCCTCGGTCAGGTAAGCGCCGGGCTCCGCGAGCTCGCAGGAGAGCCCCATCACCAGGGGCTGGTTTCGAAACAGGCGATCCCACTCGATCCGGAAACGATCGGTGTCGGTGTAGACCTCGACAGGGTTTCGGTAGACCGCTTCCGCCATCGACGTTCCGCGCCGTTCGATCATGTCGAGAATTCGTTCGAGTTGTGAGACCTGTTCTGCCCGATCCATGGCGGGAAGTATAGCCGGGCGGGGCCTCAGCCCCGGTACCGCGGGGCGATCAGCAAGCACTGGCGCACGGTGCCGAAGCGCCCATCGTCGTCGTAGAGTGACGCCGCGACCCAGCCGAGCCCGTCGTGATCGATCTCGGACGCGGAATCGACACCGATCCATTCGCCGACGGGTTCCCGCTGGAAATGGATCGTGATATCGGCGTTGATGTACCCGAAGGAGTCGCCGAGGAAGCGTTGCGACATGCCATTGGCGAAGTCCGACGTCGCTGCAGCGCGCACCCAGGCGGACGATTCCCGACCGGCGACGATGGCTTCGGGGATGCGCACCCAGCCGCACCCCTCTCCCTCGCCGGCGATACCGCGGATCCGGCGGAGCTCGATCATGCTGGCGAAACCCGGGAGAGATCGACCCTTCGCTTCGTCCTCCTCGAAGAAAAGGTGCGTCGCCGGAAGCCCTTCGCGCGGCGGCAGCGACACTGCGCCGGCCCCTTCCAGCGGATTGTCGATTGTCTGGCGCGCCAGCGCGAGGACGTGTGCCCGGGCGAGCAAGCGACCGTCTTCGTCCCACAGGGACGCTTGTCGCACGTGCAATCGCCGCCCCGATCGCACCACTTCCGAGGTCGCCGAAAGTGGCGCCCTCGGCACCGGACGCAGCAGATCGACCTGCAACCGCGACCACCGGAAGCGCGGATCGAGCTCGGCGGACTCCAAGACATGGGCGAGCAGACCGGACACGGGACCGCCGTGGAGGGTCTCGGGTGACCACGGCCCGCCGGCGTGACGCGTGGGCCGAAAGAACCCGCCTTCCTCAACAAATACGCCTTCGCTCATCGCCCCGTCCCTTCGTCAGCTGATAAACTCGTCTGCTCTCCGCGAACGAAACTACCGATGCCGCACCCGAGGAGCGAGTGTTTTGAGCAGCCTGCAGGAAATGCGTTTCCCGAAAATCACCGAAGCCGGTCTGGATCAACTGCGCGAACGGATCGGCGTGAGAATCGAAGACTCCCTCGAGCCGTGGTGTCACGAGGCGACCCGCGATGCGATTCGGCATTACGCCCACGGAATCGGCGACGACAACCCCTTATGGTGCGACCCCGAATACGCTGCGACAACACCCCACGGCGGGATCGTCGCACTGCCTTCGTTCGTCTTCCCGTGCGACCGCATCATCAGCGGCTACGTGGGCGGGCTGCCTGGAATCCACGCCATGTGGGCGGGCGCGAATTTCGAGTGGTACGACTGGATCCGCCGGGGGGATGAGATCCGGACCGAGGCGTACCTCAAGGAATTGATCCCTCACGAGACCCGTTTTTCCGGCCGCGCGATCCAGCAGATCTACCACGTCGATTTCTACAACCAACGAGACGTGTTGCTGTGCTCCGCCGACAGCTGGTGTTTTCGCACCGAGCGAGACACCGCCCGAGAAGAGGGATCGAAGTACAGCGAAGTCAAAGAGCGGGGCGAGCACGTCTACACCGCGGAGGAGCTCGCAGCGCACTACGCGCTCTACGAAGAGGAAGAAGTTCGCGGTGCGCGCACGCGATACTGGGAAGACGTCGAGGTCGGCGAGAAGTTGCCGCGGATGGCAAAGGGCCCGATGACCGTGACCGGTTTCATCGGGTACGTCCAAGGTTGGGGCGGCCTCTATATCCGCGCGAACAAACTCGCTTGGCAGCAAATTCGGAAACACTCGGGGCTGGGTATTCCGAACCGTTTCGGTATCCCAGACTGTCCGGAACGCGTTCACTGGGAAGAAGAGTTCGCTCTCCGCGTCGGCGCTCCGGGCGCGTACGATTACGGCCCCGAGCGTTGTTCGTGGCTCATCCATCATTTGACGAACTGGATGGGGGACGACGGGTTCCTGGCGAAGTCGAGTTGCAAGATTCGACGGCATAACCCGGTAGGCGATCTACTGACCATCGACGGACAGGTCACCGAGAAATTCGAAGCGGACGGGAAGGCGTTTGTCGTCATCGAGCAGCGCGCCGAAAACCAAAACGGTGAACTCTCCGTCCTCGGCGGGGGCACCGTTGCACTACCTCGCCGCAACGCCCACTAGGAGTCTTTCATGACGTTCGATTTTATGTCCCTCTCTCCCGAGCGCGTGCGTTCGGGACTCGGTATCGCGAGCACCGTCGCCGAGGAAGTCGATCGCGTGGGCGGCCAGCGCGCATTGATCATCACGGGCAACACCCTCGCGAACAAGACGGACCTGGCGAATCGCCTCAAAGGGCATCTCGGCGAGCGATGCGCCGGCATCTTCGACGGTTCGAAGCAACACGTCCTCGCATCGAGCGTCGACGACGCAGTTTCCGAGTTCGACCGCACCGGTGCCGACGTCCTCATCTCCTTCGGCGGGGGGAGTCCGATCGATACGGCGAAGATGGTGGCCTATCGGCGCCTCCAATCCGGAACATCGGTGCCCCCGCATATCGCGATCCCCACCACGCTGTCCGCCGGAGAGTTCACGCATGCCGCGGGCATGACCGACGAGAAGACCCGGGTCAAGGGCGTGTATTTCGGCATCGAACTCATGCCGCGCACGGTGCTCCTCGACCCGGAAGTCACGGTGGAAACGCCGGATTGGCTATGGGGTGCAACCGGGCTTCGGGCCATGGATCACGCGGTCGAAGCGATCTGGGCGAAGCCCCCCCATCCACTGGTGTCGACGTTGGCGCTTCGCGCCGCGCACGACCTGCGGGAGTACCTGCCGCGATCACGGGACAAGAAAGATCTCGAGCTCAGGCTGTGCTGCCAACACGCGGCCTGGATGTCGATCTTCGGCCTGCTCAACTTGGGACTTCGGCTGACCCATCCGATCGGTCATCAACTCGGCGCGCGCTTCGACATTCCTCACGGCGTGACGTCTTGCGTGGTGCTGCCGGAAGCGATGCGATTCTTCGCGGGCCGCACCGCCGGTGCCCAGGCAGAGATCGCGGAGGCCTTCGGTGTGGCGGAGGGCGATGAGGCGGCCTCCGCCGGCGCGGCCGCCGACGCCATTGAGAAGCTCGTCTCGGATCTATCGCTGCCGAGCCGGCTTTCAGAGACCAGCGCGCGCGAGGACGAACTCGGCGAGGTCGCGGTATCGATCGCGGAGGAGCTCCGCGAATTCAATTCTCCCGACACGGATCTCGCGACCGCGGACGCGCTCGAGGCGCTCCTCCGGAAGGTCTGGTGAGCTAAGACGCGGCGAGCTTGTCGACGTCGATGTGGTAGAGCTCGGCGACGTTTCTGCACAAGATTGCTTCGCGCTGTTCCGCGCTCAGATGCTTCGAGTGCTCCGCGATGAGCTCCTGTGACATCGGCCACGTCGAGTCGCTGTGCGGGAAGTCGTTCGCCCACATCAAGCGGCGCCAGTTCATGGCGTCCGCGTCGCGGAACGCGACCCAATCGTCCTGGAACGTCAGATAGATGTGCTCGGCGAAGTATTCCGAGGGAAGCTTCTCGAGTTCCTCGCCCTTGTGCAGCCAAGCGCGGTGGCGCTTGTAGGCGTGATCCATTCGGTACATGTAGTGCGGAACCCATCCGGCGTCCGCTTCGACACACACGATCTTGAGTTCGGGGAAGCGCTTGAAGACGCCGCCGAAAATCAGCGTCCCCATGATGTCCTGATTGCCCCGGATGATGCTCATGAAGTTGTTCATGCGCGGTCCGCGCGTCTGCACACTGTCTCGCGTTGTCAGGATGTGGAACGAGAGCGGCATGTCGAGCTCGATCGCGGTCTCCCAGAATGGATTCCAAACCGGGGAATCGAAATCTTCGCCCTGGGGATTTCCGGAAACCATGACGCCGGGCAGACCGAGTGCGTGGATATTCTTGAGATCCTGCACGCCGTCTTCGACCGAGCGCAGCGCGGTCTGTCCGCAACCGAGCAATCGCGTCGGGTCGTACTCGCAGTAGGCCGTGATCCAGCGGTTGTACGCGTCGAAACACGCCTGTTTGTAGTCGTAGTCTTCGTGGTTGCAGATCATCATGCCGACGGTCGGGTAAATGATCTCCGCGTCGACGCCGTCGCGAATCTGGTCTTCCCGACGCGCCGCAGGATCCCAGCCACTGCGGTGCAGCTCCTCGAACTTGACGCCGGTCATCCTGAGCTGCTCCGACGGGACGCCAGCCGCAGCCACGAGGCCCATGGGGATGGGCTTCTTCATACCCTCGACAAAAAACAGGTCGCCCTTCTCGCCGCAATTTCTCAGCTGCGGAGCTTTGTCCTTCCACTTCGCATCGATGAAATCGACGTAGGTCGACGGGTGCTCGGTGATGTGCGAATCCGCGGAAATAATCGGGTAGCTCACGCGCGGCCTCCTCGTAGCACCTGGCCCGGCAACGCGTCGGTCGCCTTCACGGTGTCTTGGTCGTCTTGGCGAATGACGGTGCCGTTTACAACCACCGCCTTGAAACCCTCGGCGTCTTCGACCAACCGGTCCGCGCCGCCCGGGAAGTCGTAGACCCTTCGCAAGCCTTTGCAGGTGACGCGATCGGCGTCGAACACCGTAATGTCGGCCGCCAGGCCTTCGGCGAGGCGGCCGCGCCCCTTGATGCCGAACAAGTCGGCGGGCTCACTGGTCAAGCGGCGCACCGCTTCCTCGACGGTCAAGTGCTTCTTCTCGCGCACCCATTTGCCGAGCAGTGTCGACGGGAGACCCGCGTCACACAGCTGACTTGCGTGAGCGCCGGCATCGGAAAGGCCGAGGACCGTGCTCGGATGCCGCAGGAAATCCCCGACGGCGTCATCATCGGCGTTCGCTACGGGCATTCGGAAGCGGGCCTCGAGCTCGGTGTCGAGCGAGAGGTCGAGTGCCAAATCGACGGGATGGGTCCCGCGCTCTTCGGCGACTTCCGCCAACGTGCGCTCCTCGATGCTCTCGTCGGGCTCGTAACCGCTGATCGCCATCTGGTGGATGCGATCTTTCAACCGGCTGCCGTCGATGCGTTCGCGCAGCGCCTGGCGGAAAGAAGGATCTGCGTAGATCTCTTTCTTTCCGTCGAAATCCGCCTTGGAGACCGGCTTCATCACCGTCAGCGGTTCCAACGGGAAGGGCGCCTTGAACTGGAACTCGAACATCAGGGCCCGCGGCGTCACCTGCGGGTAGACCGGAACGCCTTCCGCGTGAAGTGCCGCGTGCTGATCGAGGATCTCGCCGTGGGGTTGCTTCATGAACCCGGCCAGGAGCGCCGTCCATGTCACGGGCTTGCCGGTCGCCCGAACCAGCTCGGCGAACTGCGGCGTGGTCAGGCCGGGGCCGATGGTCGCTTGGATCAAACCGTGATCCACTTCTGTCAGTGCGCCGGCCAGCTCGAGAATCTCGTGATGGGAAGCGGCGCGGCTCGGCACAGGATTGCCGTCGTAGCCGACGTGCGTGACGGCTTTCGAAGTTGCGAAGCCGATCGCACCCGCGTCGAGGGCCTCGCGTACGAGGCGACGCTGTGCGGCGATCTCGTCCGCCGTAGCTTCGCGCGAGACCGCGTCCTCGCCGAGCACGTAGGTGCGCAGTGGCGTATGCCCGATCAATGCCGCGACGTTGATCGCCGTGCCTTGTTTGTCGAGAGCGTCGAGATACTCGGGGAAGGTCTCGAAGGGCCACGTTTCGCCGAGGCCCGCTTGCAGCGCCGACAGCGACATCCCTTCGACGTTCTCGAGGGTGCGCAACATCAGATCTCGGTGCTGCGGCAACGTCGGCGCGACGCCGAACCCGCAGTTGCCCATGACGACGGACGTGACGCCGTGCCACGGACTGACGGACAGCAGCGGATCCCAAAAGACCTGAGCGTCGTAGTGGGTGTGAATGTCGACGAAGCCCGGAGCGACTACGCAGCCGGTCGCGTCGATTTCCTTCGACGCTTCGCCCGGCACGTCTCCCAACGCGACGATCTTGTCACCGCGAATTCCGACGTCCCCCGGGCGGCCCGCCGCCCCGGTGCCGTCGACGAGTGTTCCGCCGCGAATCGCGAGATCGAGTTGAGACATGGAAGCTCCTTCGTGATGATGAATTCTAACATCAGTTCGAAAATGATGCTCGGCGCTCTCCCCGGAGAATAACCCGCTGGATCGAGGCGTTGGGTTGTTACGCTCCGGCGCGATGGAACACTCGGGTGCGAGCTTCGTTTTTGCCCTGGCCCTCTGTGCCGGTGTGATGTGCCAGGTCGTTGCCAGGCACCTGCGGGTGCCGAGCATCGTCCTTCTGCTCGCAGCCGGCGTGCTGCTAGGCCCGGACGGAGCGGGCTGGGTGGTGCCCGAAGCACTCGGCGAAGGGCTGTTCCAGATCGTTCGACTCGCGGTCGCAGTCATCCTCTTCGAAGGGGGACTGAACCTCGAACTGCGGCGCCTGCGACGGGAAAGTGCACCGATCCGGATGCTCGTGACGGTGGGCGCCGTCGTGACCGGCTTGGGCGGCGCACTCGCGGCGCGCGTGTTCATGGATTGGAGTTGGTCCCTCGCGGCCCTGTTCGGGGCACTCGTGGTGGTGACGGGCCCGACCGTGATCAAGCCCCTCCTCCGCATCGCGCGCCTGCGTCCGCGGGTCGCGACGGTGCTCGAAGCCGAAGGCGTTCTGATCGACCCGGTGGGTGCGATCCTCGCCGCGGTCACGCTCGAAGTGATCCTCCAGGCGAGCGTCGACCCGCTCCTCGGCGGACTCTTCCAGCGCTTGGCGTTCGGCACCGCGGCCGGACTCGCGTTCGGGTACGTGCTGGCGGCATTGTTGCGTTCCCCGCGGATCATTCCCGAGGGCTTTGCGAACCTCGCCACGTTGGGCCTGGTTCTGGTTCTCTTCGAGCTGTGTGACCTCTACTGGCCAGAAACCGGCATCCTCGCCGTGACCGTCGCCGGTGTGGTGGTCGGGAATGCGAGAGCGAGTCGCATCTCGAAGGAGCTCGGCGAGTTCGAAGAGTTCCTCACGGTCGCGTTGATCGCACTCTTGTTCGTGCTGCTGGCGGCCGACGTCCGCCTCGCCTCGGTCATCGGTCTCGGTTGGCCCGGCGTCGCAACGGTCGCGACGCTCGTCCTGCTGGTCCGTCCCCTGAACGTGCTGCTCAGCACCTACGGGTCCGAACTCGACGTGAAAGAGCGCGTGTTCTTGTCCTGGGTCGCTCCCCGCGGCGTGGTCGCGGCAGCCATCGCGTCTCTCTTCGCCGCGGTTCTCGAGGCGGAGGGCTTCGAAGGCGGCCGCGAGTTTCGCGCGCTGGTGTTTCTGACGATCGGCGTCACGGTGATCCTTCAGGGAGGAACCGCTCCGCTGCTCGCGCGGGCTCTCGGCTTGCGCATGCCCGGGCGCGATACCTACGTGATCCTGGGTGCCGAAGAGCTCGCGCTCGCGCTGGGCGACGTCCTGCGCGCGGCAAACCTGCCGGTCACCTTCGTCGACAGCAATCCGAAGCACTGCCAAGCGGCCTCGGAGCGCGGCTTCACCGTCGTGTACGGCAACGCGCTGGCTTTCGCGACGCTCGCGCGCGCCCGACTCGAGCGGGCCCGCGCCGTGCTGGGGATCACGCCGAACGACGAGGTCAACAGCCTCTTCGCCCGTGAGGCAACGGACGACTTCGGTGTCGAGAGTACGTACGTCGCCCGTTCTCGGGATCAGTCATCGGTCCGGGAGCGGATCCTCGAGAAGCAGGGAAGCCACGCACTGTTCGACGGACCGACCGACGTCCTGCGTTGGAATGTGCGATTTCGCCATCAACTGGGCGACGTGACGCGCTTCCGATTTGTCGGCACCTCCGAAGAGAGCGAGGAGAACGGTCGGCACGACGACGGCTATATCCTCTTGACGCGTCGCCGCGGCGAGGAAGTCGTTCCGATGCATATGGGGTTGGCGATTCGCGAAGGCGACGAAGCCGATGTCGCTCTGTTCCTGACCGAACGAGACGACATGATCGAGAAACTGCGACGAAGCGGATGGGAAGCCGTGCGACCGACGGACGAGGCGTCGGAGGACGACTCCACGGCGGCCTGACAGGCTAGCCCGTCGCAAGCGCGACGAGAAGACTTTTCAAACCCGTCGATTTGCCGTAGAACGGTCCTTCGCGCGTGTGTCAGCGTGACGCACGCGGGCCTAGGGGGGGCCGTGCAGGACCCGTTGCGAGACGCGGCAGCGGACGACGAGATCCACGCGATCGTCCGCGAAGAACTCGACCTACTGGCCGATGTCACGAACCGGCTCGAGAACAGCCCCGCCGAGGTCGCTCCCTCGGAAGACAACCTCGTTCGAGAGCTCGAGGTCATCCGGGATCAGCTGCTACGCGGCAAGCTCGATTTCTATGAACGCTCCGCTCTGTCGACGCGCTGGAACGTTCAGTCGGCGCTGCTCAAGCGGCTGCGTGAAAACCGCGCGGCGCCGAAAGTCGATCCGTCCTCGCCGTACTTCGCACACCTGAGGCTCCGGGAAGCGGGTCGCACACGCGAAGTGTGCATCGGTCGCGCGACGTGCTTGAGCAATGGCCTGCGCATTGTCGACTGGAGGCACGCGCCGATCGCACGGATCTTCTACCGGTATCGGCAGGAGGAAGAGTACGAAGAAGAAGTGAGCGGAAAACTGCGGACCGGGCACGTGCTGGCCCGCAGGACGGTTGCGATCCGCAGCGCGCGGCTCGAGCGCGTCGACGCGCCGGAGGGAAGCTTCGCGACGTCCCCCCAGTCGGGTTGGTCGCGCCTCGCTACGTCTGGAGCGAGACTGACCGGCGGCGAAGGAGTGGCCCTTCGTTTCCATCAAGGTGGCAGCGGCGTCGATCGTCGGCTGGGCACCGACGTCTCGGGAAACGAGCAACGCCTCGATCGCCGGCTGCCGGACATCGCGGGGCTCATCGATCCGGAACAGTTCGCTCTGATCGCCCGTCCTTCCGCGGGGTTCGTGGCCATTCGCGGCGCCGCCGGCTCGGGCAAGACGACGGTCGCCCTCCATCGGATCGCCTACCTCGCGTACGAAGATCCGCGTATCGACTCCCCGGAAACCCTGTTCGTCGTGTTTTCCCGAGCTCTTCGAGACTACGTGGCGCACGTGCTCCCCGCGCTCGGTGTCCCGAACGCGAAGATGAGCACATTTCAAGATTGGGCGGCCACCCAGCGGCGAGCACTCTTTGCCGACCTTCCGGTTACACCGAGAGAAGACACGCCCGCCGCCGTGCAGCGGCTCAAATTGCACCCACTCTTGGGACAAGCTCTCGAAGAGCACGTTCGACTCCAGCCGGGACCCAAAACGCCCGCGCAGGCTTTCGACGACTGGGCGAGCGTACTGACGAACGAAGAACGTCTCGTCGACTTGTTCTCTCGCGAGGCGCCCGATGCCTTGTCTCCGGAACGGATTCGCGACGCGTGCCGATGGTCGCGGGCGCGCTACGAAGAGCTCAGCGCGTG
The DNA here is from genome assembly GCA_965223705.1 of Myxococcota bacterium. Classification (GTDB taxonomy): domain Bacteria; phylum Myxococcota_A; class UBA9160; order UBA9160; family UBA6930; genus UBA6930. Next base: position 4,465,155 of record OZ245015.1, read on the forward strand.
GCTCGCCGGTGACCGAAACGCTGACGCCGCCCTCGACCCCGAGGACGACGCTCTGTTGTTGCGCGCGTGGCAACTCCGTGTCGGACCGATTCCCACGGCGGGAGGCCACCCGCTGCGCTACCGGCACGTCGCGATCGACGAAGTACAGGACTTCTCCCCCAACGAAGTCCGCGTGCTGCTCGACTGCGTCGACGAGCACAAGAGCCTGACCTTGGCCGGCGACACGCAGCAGCACATCGTGCAGGGCTCGGGGTTCACGTCGTGGGAGCGATTCTTCGGTGACCTCGGCATCGGCGGAACGGAGGTCAGCACGCTTCAGGTGAGCTACCGATCGTCCCGGTCGATCACCGGGTTCGCGCTGGCCGTTCTCGGCGACGCACGAGACCCGCATTCGGAAGTGACGACGACCCGCGACGGCCCGCCGGTCGAGTGTTTTCAGTTCACGGATGAAGGAGCGAGCGTCGCGTTCTTGAGCGAAGCGCTCATCGCGCTGACCGACACGGAACCGATGGCCTCCGTCGCCCTCCTCACGCCTTCACCCGAAACCAGCGAGCTCTATTGGCGCGGTCTCGAGCAAAGCGACGTCCCGCGGCTGCGCCACGTAAAGAATCAGGATTTCCGGTTTAGCCCTGGCATCGAAGTCACGGAAATCGAACAAGCGAAAGGGCTCGAGTTCGATTACGTGATCGTTCTCGACGCCGACGAAGAGCATTTCCCGGACGATCTCGCGCACCGGCGTCTCCTACACGTCGGCGCCACCCGGGCCATCCACCAACTTTGGCTGGTGCACACGCGCCCGGTGTCGCCGGTCGTCGCCGAAGCCATCGCCGACACCCAGCGCCAGCGCGAAGATTGCGAGGAGCCGAAGTGACAGAGCTCGCCGACCGACCTTGCCCCGCGTGCCGCAAAGATTCCCCGCGGATTGTCGGCGAACCGCTACGGATCGCGGTCGAGGAGCTCGGCGGTGGTTGGCAGGCCCAGCACGACCACCATCTGGAGAAACGGTTCCCGTTCCCGGATTTCGCGACGGCCTTGCGCTTCGTGAACCGCGTCGGCGCCCTCGCGGAAGAGGTCGATCACCACCCGGATCTCTGGCTGCGCTGGGGCGAGGTTCGGATCTCGATCTGGAGCCACGTGATCGACGGGATCTCCGAGACCGACGTGGTGTTCGCGGCACGGGTCGAGCGGATCTTCAAGGAGATGAAGGAGGCCTCCTAGGCCTCTTGCCAAGCGAGCTAAGCTCTCGCAATGGCCACTTTGGAATTCTTCTTCGATTGTTCGAGCCCCTGGACGTATCTCGCTTTCCATGAGATCGAAGCATTGGCCGACGAGACCGGCGCGTCCCTCGTCTGGAAACCCTTCCTGGTCGGCGGCGTCTTCAATACGGTGAACCCCAGTGTCTATCAATCCCGCGAAACACCGGTGCCCGCCAAGGCGTCCTACATGCGCAAGGATCTGGCCGACTGGGCCCGGTACCGCGGCATCGAGATCGGCTGGCCCGAGGTATTCCCCGTGAACAGTGTCAAGGCGATGCGCGGCGCTTTCGTCGCGATCGAAGAGGGTTGCATCGGCCGCTACGCCCGCGCCGTGTTCGAGCGCTACTGGGGCCGGCTCGATGACATTTCCCAAGAAGGGGTCCTGCGGGAGATCGTGGCCGAGGTCGGGCTGGACGAAGCGAAATTTTTCGAGAAGATTGCAACTCCGGAATACAAGAATCGGCTCCGAGAGAACACCGAGGAGTTGATCACGCGCGGGGGCTTCGGCACTCCGACGATGTTCGTCGACCACGACGATATGTATTTCGGCCAAGATCGACTCGAGCTGGTCCGCAACGCGTTGTCGGGCCGTCCCTGAGGAACGCATGTCGAAATCGAACGGAAGAACCATCGCGGTCGTCGGAGCGACCGGCGCCGTCGGCGAGGTCCTCCTCGGGATCCTCGAGGAGCGCGCCTTTCCGGTCGACGCGCTCAGACCGCTCGCCAGTCGAGCCGATGGGCGCACCGTCCGCTTTCGGGGTGAGGACATCCCCGTCGAGGAGACGCGCCCGGAAGCGTTCGACGGCGTCGATTTCGCGTTTTTCGCGGCGACGGGCTCGCTGTCCAAAACCCTGGCGCCCGAGGTCGCGAAGCGAGGCGGGGTGGCCATCGACAAGTCGAGCACCTGGCGACTCGACGCCTCGGTCCCGCTGGTCGTCCCCGAAATCAACCCCGACGCCCTCGAAGGGCATCGGGGCATCGTCTCCTGCCCGAACTGTACGACCATCGGGTTCGTGATGGCGCTTGAGCCGATCCGGCGCGCAGCTGGCCTCCGAAGCGTCGTCGTGACGACGCTGCAAGCGGTGAGCGGCGCCGGCAAACCGGGCGTCGAAGAGCTCGACCGACAGCTCGCGGAGATTGCAGACGGCAAAGAACCCGTGGCGAAGCAGTTCGCGGCGCCGATCGCGATGAACGTGGTTCCTTTGTGCGAGAACTTTCGCGACGACGGCTACTCGAGCGAAGAAGTGAAGCTCTTGTTCGAGACGCGCAAGATCCTCCGCGACGACGACCTCGACGTCACGATGACGTGCGTCCGAGTGCCGGTCCCGGTCGGCCACTCCGCATCGGTACTCATCGAGACCGAAAAACCGCTCGGAGCCGACGAAGCGCGGGCCGCGTGCGCGGCATTCCCGGGCGTCAAAGTCGTCGATGACACCGAGAACAACGTCTTCCCGACGCCCCGAGACGTCGAAGGAGACGATGCCGTGCTGGTCGGACGCATTCGGCGCGACCTCGGCAGCGACCGTTTGTGGCTCTGGCAGGTCTCCGACAACTTGCGCAAAGGTGCGGCGACCAACGCGGTGCAAATCGCCGAGGAAATGATGCGCCGAGGTCTCCGCTAAGCGGCGATGGCGGGCCGCTACGAGCCGCTGCTGGTCGTCGGCAAGTACGCGCTCTTCCAGATCCCGGGAATCGCTTTTGCGGTGGCCGTCGCCTGGTGGGCGCATCGTTCGTGGGGCCTTCCAGCTCACTGGGCCATCGCCGGCGTCGCGGGGTGGATCCTGAAAGACGCGGCGCTCTTTCCGTTCGTGCGCCACGCGTATGCGATTTCCGGCGGAAAAGCAGCGACACCGGAAATCGGCTCTCTCGTCGTCGCGAACGAGCGCATTGACCCGTGCGGTTACGTACGAGTCGGCGCGGAGTTGTGGCGCGCCGAGCTACAGCCCGGCGCCGCGCCGCTCGCCGAAGGCGATTCCGGGCGGATCTGCGGAGTTCGCGGCCTCACGCTCTTGGTGGAGCCCGAAGCCGGGACCTCGTCCTAGTGCCCGAGCACGATGCGCGAGATCTCGGTCAGGTGCGAGACGCGCTCTTCGCGTTGCTCCGTGAGCTCGTCGGGCACAGCGAAATCGAACGCGCCTTCGGTGGCCAACCGCTCGACACCTTGCGCCGCCGCAGTCACGTTTTCGAGAGCCAGCGCTTCGAGCTCAGCGAGCGCCCCCGCGAGCTCCAGGTCGGCAACGTTCCGCGCGACGAAGTCCTTCAAGAGACCGGCCGAGCGGCGGAACTCCCCCCGGACCGACATGATCTACCACTGGTCCCAGTGGGTCACGGCACTCGCCGGAACGCGCGGAGCGGGCTTGAAATCGTCGCCCGTGAAGTAGGCGAGCGGCAACAGCGCCGCCTGCGTAATGCCCGGCGGGATACCCAAGATCTCGGCGGTTTCGGCTTCTTTGACGAGGTGCAAGGTCGTCCAGGCGCTGCCGATCCCGCGGGCGCGTGCCGCCAGCATGAAGGACCAGACCGCGGGAAGGATCGAGCCGTAGGTCGAAGCTTGGCGCGCCACGGGTTCCCGTTCGACGCGCGCTTCGAAGCACGGAATAAAGTAAACCGGAGCTTCGTGAAAATGCTCGGCGAGATAGGACGCGGAATCCATCACGCGGGGTAGCGCGGCCGCGCGCGGATCGTCCCGGTCGTAGGACGCGCGCGGTTGTTGGATGTAGCCGGCGAACACTTCGCGATAGAGCTCGGCGATCTTTCGGCGCTTTTCAGCATCTTCGACGAACACGAACTGCCATTCCTGGCGATTTCCGCCACTCGGCGCCTGCAGCGCGATATCGAGACACGTCTCGAGGACATCGCGCGGAATCGGCCGCGAAAAATCCAGGCGTTTTCTGACCGAGCGCGTCGTTCGCAGAATGTGGTCGACGGATCCGAGATCGAAACTCGCCATGACTAAAGCTCCGACGGGCTGAAGCCGTAGGCTTCCGCCATATCGCGATCGCGGCTCGCAATCACTCGCGCAAGACCGACCATCACGCGACACTGCTTCACCGTGGCGTCGTCTTGCATCTTGCCGTCGAGCATCACCGCCCCGGTTCCGTCGCCCATCGCTTCGAGAACGCGCTTGGCCCAGGCGACTTCGTCGGGCGGCGGACTGAACACGTTGCGCGCGATGTCGATCTGCACGGGGTGAAGCGACCAAGCTCCGACGCAGCCCAAGATGAACGCGTTGCGGAACTGATCCTCGCACGCCTGGGTGTCGGCGATATCGCCGAAGGGACCGTAGAACGGAAGGGCACCGGTGGCGGTACACGCGTCGACCATGCGCGCCATCGTGTAGTGCCACAAGTCCTGCTGCATCGCGGGGCGCTCCGCCTCTTCATTGTCGGGGTCCGGATCTTTCCGCACGACGTAGCCGGGGTGACCGCCCCCGACGCGCGTTGTCTTCATGCGGCGGGACGCAGCGAGATCTGCGGGTCCAAGACTCATCCCCTGCATGCGCGGGCTCGCCGCCGCGATCTCCTCCACGTTGGCCACGCCGAGGGCCGTCTCGAGAATCGCGTGGATGAGTATGGGTCGACTGAGACCGGCGCGGGCTTCGAGCTGTGCGAGTAACTGATCGACAAAGTGGATGTTCCACGGCCCTTCGACCTTCGGGATCATCAAAACTTCCACCTTGTCCCCGATCTCGCCGACGATCCGCGTCATGTCGTCGAGAAACCACGGGCTGTCGAGGCTGTTTACGCGACTCCACAACTGGGTATCTCCGAAATCGTTCTCCGACGCGATCTTGATCAGCCCCTCGCGCGCGGCGACTTTGTTGTCGGCCTGGACGGCGTCCTCGAGGTTCCCCAACAGGATGTCGACCTTCGCCGCAATGCCCGAGATCTTCGCCGCCATCCGCTCGTTGCTCGGATCGAAGAAATGGATCATCCGCGAGGGTTTGAGCGGAATCTCGCTGACCGGCGGCGGCGCACCGATCGCCAGGGGCTTCAGAAAATCGCGGGGGCTACGCATGGGGGCTCCTCAAGAATCGCATCGCGCTGTTTTTTGAGTGGAGGCGGGAGCTTAGCGCGCTAGAAGGCCGCGTAACCGGGCACCCGCGGAAAAGGGATCACGTCGCGAATGTTCGTCATACCCGTCAAGAGCTGAACCAGGCGCTCGAAGCCCAACCCGAAGCCGGCGTGCGGCACGGAGCCGTGGCGCCGGAGATCCAGATACCATTCGTAGTTCTCGAGCGGGAGGCCGTGACCTTCGATCCGGCGAACGAGGACGTCGTGACGGTGCTCCCGCTGCGACCCCCCGATGATCTCGCCGATGCGCGGAACCAAGACATCCATCGCGCGAACGGTTCGGTCATCGTCGTTCGCGTACATATAGAAGGCCTTGATGCCTTTCGGGTAGTCCGTCACCACGACCGGTCCGCCGACGTGCTCCTCGCTCAAATACCGCTCGTGCTCGCTCTGCAGATCGATCCCCCACGAAACGGGGAATTCGAAGGGCGCGCCGCAGGACTCGAGAACCTCGATCGCTTCGGTGTACGTGAGGTGCGTAAAGGGAGTGTCGGCGATGTTGCGAAGGGTTTCGAGCACCGTCTGGTCGATTCTCTGATTGAAAAACTCGAGGTCTTCGGCGCACGTCTCGAGAACGGACGCCACGACTTCGCGTAGAAAAGCTTCCGCGACTTCTGCGTCGCGCGCGAGATCGCAAAACGCCATCTCGGGCTCGACCATCCAAAACTCCGCGAGGTGGCGGCTCGTATTCGAGTTCTCCGCGCGAAACGTCGGTCCGAAGGTGTACACGTCCTGAAGCGCCAATGCGCCGATCTCCGCTTCGAGCTGCCCGGACACGGTGAGGTGCGCTTCTTCTCCGAAGAAGTCTTGCGCCCAATCAATTTTCCCGTCGCTCCGCGGCGGGTTCTCGGCGTCGAGAGACGACACGCGAAACATCTCTCCCGCACCCTCGGCGTCGGACAGCGTGATGATCGGCGAATGGAGGTACAGAAACCCCCGTCGCTGAAAGAAGTCGTGGATCGCTCGGGACGCCGCGTTTCGCACGCGCCACACGGCACCGATGGTGTTCGTTCGCGGACGCAGGTGTGCCACCGTGCGCAAAAACTCGAAGCTGTGGCGTTTCTTCTGGAGCGGATAATCGTCGCCGACGGTTCCGACGACATCGACGCGCGTGGCTTGCACTTCATACCGTTGGCCCTTGCCCGGTGAATCGACGAGTTCGCCCCACACCTCGACCGCGCATCCTGTGCGCAGGGCCTTGACCTCGCTCTCGTAGTTCGCCGCGTCGGGGGAGGCGACCACCTGAATTCCCGACATGCACGAACCGTCGGTCAAATCGAGGAACGAGACGCCCTTCGCGTGTCGCGCGCTGCGAAGCCAACCGCGCACGCGGACGGTGCCCCCCGCCCGATCCCGCTCGAGCACGCTCGCGATACGCGAAGCAGCGATCTTTTCTGCCATCGGCCCCCCTGCCTCACGAAGTATAACGACCGGTTGCTACCTTAAACGGCTATGCCGTGGTCGCTTCGTTCAGTGCGTTCGTCCGTCGTGTGGCTCGCGACCGGCGCGCTGCTGTTCGCCATCGCAGGCCACACAGAAGAGCGACGCATCGAGTTGTACGAACCGCGAGCGCGAGTCGCCGACGAACTCCTCCCGCTCGCGCGCGCGGTCCTCGGAGGGGAAGGAGAAGCGGTCGTCGACTCCGGGACCGGCCAGCTCCTGCTGATCGGTCCGCCGGCGCGTGTCGGCGAAGCGCTCGCGATCCTCGAGCAGCAGGATCGCCGACTCGCGCAGTACGAAGTCCACTACGAGTCGCGCACGGAGGCCGAGCTCGAATCGGCCGGGGCGAGCGTGGTTTGGCGAGCCGGCGGGCGCGGCCCGCGGATCGGTGTCCTCGGAAACGGCGTTCGAGTGCGCGGGGGGCGGCTGCGCGCGTCGGGCGGAATCCGCGCCGCCGATCGGGGCGAAAGCTTCTCGGGCATGCTTCGAATCGAAGAGGGCCGCACTGGAGAGATCGCGACGGGCAGCGCCTTTCCGGTCGATCTCTTCGGCACCGGGGCTTTCGGTTACCCGCGCGTCGAGACCGTTTACGTCGAAACCCAGCGGGGTTTCTCTGTCACGGCGCGTGGTGTCGGAGAAGGACGTGTCGAAGTGTCCCTCGCGCCCATCGACGAACGGCCGCTGGGAAACGGCGCCGTCGAGCGCACGGCGGCAGCGACGCAGGTCACCGTGATGCCGGGCGAGACGGTCGTATTCGCTCGCGCTGCGACCGACTCCGAGCACCGCGGGAGTCGAATCGGCACGGCGACGCGTTACCGCGCGGGCCGCGACCTCGACGAGCGGGTGCTGCTGTTGCGCGTCGAGCGGGTCGACTAGGCGTTCGCGTGGATATCCATGACTTCGTGAAGGAGCTCGATGGCTTCGCCCTTCGGCCGCTGGAACGAGTTGCGTCCCATGATCGAGCCGAAACCGCCGCCCTCGGCAATCCCGCGGATCTCTTCGAGGATCGCGTCACGCCCCTTCGCAGGGCCGCCCGAGAAAATGACGATACGCCGTCCGTTGAATGCACTCTGCACGACGTGGCGGACCCGGTCGGCCAACGTGTCGATCGGAATCCCCTCCGCCTCGTAGACCTTGCGGGCGGCGTCCTGCTCGATGTTCGCCTCAGGCGGTTTCACTTTGATGACGTGTGCGCCGAGCTGTGCCGCGATTTGCGCGGCATAGGCGACGACATCGACTGCGGTCTCCCCTTCCTTCGAGATTCCCGAACCTCGAGGGTATGACCAGACCACAACCGCCAAGCCCTTTCGCTTCGCTTCTTCCGTCAGCTCCCGAAGCTGCCCGTACATGTCGTTGCGCTGGGCGGAGGCGGGGTAGATCGTGAAGCCGATTGCCGCGCAACCCAGGCGGAGTGCTTCGTCGACGCTGCCGGTCAACGCCGAGCACGGATCGCTCCCGCCGAAGAGCGAGTCGGAGTTGTTGAGCTTGAGGATCAGCGGGACGTCACCCGCGAACTCCGCGGCCGCGGCCTCCAGGAAGCCGAGGGGTGCGGCGTAGGCATTGCAGCCCGCCTCGACCGCGAGCTCGAAGTGATACCGCGGATCGTAGCCCGAGGGATTCTTCGCGAAGCTGCGCGCCGGGCCGTGCTCGAAGCCCTGGTCGACGGGCAGGATGACGAGCTTACCGGTGCCTCCGAGGCGCCCGTGGTTCAGAAGGCGAGCCAGGTTGGTCAGTGTTCCGGGGCTGTCGGAGCTGTACCAGCTGAGGATTTCTTTGACGCGTTTGGTCATTCTGGAGACTCCCGTGGGGACAAATTGCTCCCACCGCACGTTTCGGCGGGTCGAGCGTATCGCGTGAGGCTTCCACCGGGAAACGCGGTGGATGGGCTTCGAAAAACGGCTGGGCAGAGCGGCCGTGATCGTCTGCGGCGGCATTATCGGGGCCCCCCCGTAGCCTTGCAACCCCGGCCCCTCTGCCGGGGTCTATGACGCACAACGCCAGAGACCGGCATTCCAAGGGCAGGATCCCTAAGATGCCGGCTCCGAAAACGCGGGGGGTTTCGTGAGATCTTTCTACCAACACGTCGGACTTTTCTTTTCGGCTGTCCTGCTCGTTTCGGCCTCCGCGCCGAGCTTCGCAGACGACCACGAGGAGGCCGCAAAGAAGGGAGCGAATCCGATGGTGATCATGAAAACGTCGAAGGGCGAAATCCACATTGAACTCGATGCCGAAGCGGCGCCGCTCAGCGTCGAGAACTTCCTGCAGTACGTCGACGACGGCTTCTATGACGGCACGGTGTTTCACCGGGTCGTGCCCGGATTCGTGATCCAAGGGGGCGGGTTCGTCGCGGACGGAACCCAAAAGAAGACGCGGCCGCCGATCAAGAACGAAGCGGAGAACGGTCTGAAGAACGATCGCGGAACCCTGTCGATGGCGCGCACGTCCGTCGTCGATAGCGCGACGTCCCAGTTCTTCGTCAACCTCGTCGACAACGATTTCCTGAACCACGGCACCCGCGATTTCGGGTACGCGGTGTTCGGTCGCGTCACCGAAGGCATGGACGTCGTCGACGCCATTGCCGAGTCGCCGCCGTCGAACCCGGGCGAGGGCGTGGTCATCGAGTCCGCCAAGCGCAAGTAGGGCTCGCGGGAGCACCGCGTGGGCGAAATCCCGGCGGGCTCCTTCGAAGCGCGCCCCCATCGAACATTCATCGGTCTCGCGGCACCCGTCGCGCTGACGCTCATCGCCGAACCGCTCGTGGGTTTGGTCGATACAGCCTTCGTCGCGCGGCTCGGAGCGGCGCCTCTCGCCGGGCTGGGCGCGGGAACCGCCCTGCTCTCCGCGGCGCTCTGGATCTTCAACTTCCTCGCGGTCGGCACCCAGACCGAAGTGTCCCGCAGCCTGGGTGGCTCCGATCCGAGACGCGCGGGCGCGAAGGCCGGTGCGGCGCTCTGCCTCGCTGCCGGACTCGGTGTGCTCGCCGCTCTCGTCTTCGCGCCGCTCGCCGCGCCCCTCGCGGACTTCATGGGCACCCGCGGAGAAGCGAACGACGCGACCCGGGTCTATTTGTGGGTGCGTTTGCTGGGGGCGCCGGCGGTCCTCGTCACCATCGCAGGCTTCGGCACGCTGCGCGGCCTTCAAGACATGCGCAAGCCCCTGGTCATCGCGGTGGGCGTCAACGCGGTCAATCTGGTCCTCGACCCCTTGCTCATCTTCGGCGCAGGTCCCATTCCCTCGCTCGGAATCGCCGGAGCCGCCTGGGCGAGCGTCATCGCGCAGTGGTGGGGCGCCGCGTGGGTATGGCGCGCGGTCTCTCGCCGGCTCCCGGTTCCGTTCCGCCCGAGCGGAATCGAAATTCGTTCGCTGCTGCGGGTGGGACTCGATGTCGCCCTGCGCACCGGCGCCCTCCTCCTGTTCCTGCTGCTGGCGACCCGGGCTGCGAATCAGCTCGGCCCCGAAGCGGGCAGCGCCCACCAAGCGGTGAGAAGCATTTGGGTGTTCTCGGCGTTTCTACTCGATGCCTTCGCCCACGCGGCTCAGACCCTGATCGGCTACTTCGATGCACGCGGCGAAGCGCACACCACCCGCAAAGTCGCGCGGATCGCGTGCGGATGGGCGATCGCGACCGGGACGTGCCTGGCCGTCTTGTTCGTCATGTTCGAGTCCGGTATCCGTGCACTGCTCGTACCGACGGAAGCACACGCCGTGTTCGGGACGGTTTGGACGATCGCGAGCTGGCAGATGCCGGTCAACGCACTCGTCTTCGCGACCGACGGAATCCACTGGGGCGCGCGAGATTACGCCTACCTGCGCAACGGCATGTGGATCGCGCTCCTCGCGGGCGTCCTCGGACTCGTCCTCCTCGGACAATTCGCGCCGAGTCTCGCCTCGGTGTGGTGGGCGACGGCCTTCTGGATCTCGTTGCGCGCAGTGTTTGGAGTCGTTCGTATCTGGCCGGGAATCGGGAGCGCGCCCCTGCGCTATCCAGCCGCCGTCTCACCGGGAAACCCCCCTCTCGGGTAAGGTTTCCGGGTGTCCATGCGGTGGATGATCCGAACGGCGTGCGTGGTCCTCGTCTCGCTGGCAGCCTCCTCGAGCGCCATCGGCGATGCTTTCGACGAGCGAGCGACGCTCGACGTCCTTCAAATCCAGCTCATCGGGCGCGATCTCCACGCGATCGACGCGCGCGGCGGAAACCTCATCGAACGTCTCGAGATCGGTGAGAGCATTCGCTGGCAGGGGTCTCGCGGACTGGTCGGCATGGTGTTGACGGACCGTCGGGTACTCGCCGCCTCGGCCCGTTCCGCTCGGTGGCAGAGCGAGCGTTATCTCCGAACGGAAACACCACCAGCGGATGCATTGCTCGGCGAACGAATCGCGGTGTGGCTGTCGAGCAAACGCGCACTCGTTCTCGACGGGCAGCAAGGCACCCTTTCGAGTGAAAGCTTGGGCCCGCTCGAACGGATCGTGGCCACGCGTTTGGGCGCGAACGTGGGCGTGGTCGTCACGAACCGCCGCGCGTTGGGAACCGCGCCCCGTCTGGGAGGGTTCGTTGGGATCCATCTGACACCGAACGAGGGACCGGCCGAGGTCACGGTAACGGGCAATGTCGCCACGGTCCTCACACGGCGTCGCTTGCTGACCTTTCGCGGCCCGGTGGGTTCTTGGGGGGAGCGCCGCCGCAAGATCCGCTAGCCGGAGGGGAGCGCCGCCGAAAACTCCGCTAGGTTCGTCTCGGGGGGCGCAATTGCGAACAAACCCAACGACGGCCCGAACCGACTGCTTTGTCGTCCGCGGGGGGCGACCCATCCAGGGCACCCTACAGCCCGCCGGCAACAAGAACGAGGCCCTGCCGGTACTCGCGGCGACGCTGCTCGCTCCGGGGATCCACCGCTTGGAGAACGTTCCGGCGATCCGCGATGTCGCGACCCAGCTCGCGATTTTGCGCGATCTCGGCGTGGTCGACGCGACTCCGGGGGGTGATCTCCTCGAACTCGACACGCGATCGCTCGGCGGCGACGCGCTAGCCCACGACCTCGGGCGCGCGATCCGCGGCTCGTTTCTACTCGCTCCGGGGCTCCTTTCCCGCAACGGTTCCGCCGTTCTGCCCCGCCCCGGTGGCGATCGCATCGGACGCCGGCGCATCGATACGCATATCAGTGTCCTTCGAGAACTCGGCGCGCAAGTCGAGACCGACGAGCGTCAGTACCGGCTCCGGCTTCCGAACGGCTTCCGCGCCGCGGATATCTTTCTGGACGAAGCCAGTGTGATGGCCACAGAGAACGCCGTCATGGCGGCGGCCGTCGCCAAGGGCACGACGCGCATCGCGAACGCGGCATCGGAGCCCCACGTACAGGGACTGTGCCGCCAACTCGCCGCCATGGGTGCCGACATCGAGGGCATCGGCACCAACATGCTGGTGATCCAAGGCAATCGCGAACTCACACCCGCGGAGCACCGAATCGGCCCCGACCACATCGAAATCGGTTCCTTCGTCGCGATCGCCGCCATGACCGGCGGCGAGCTACGTATCCGGGACGTCGCCCCGAACGACCTCCGGATGATTCAGATGGTGTTCGCGCGCCTCGGGGCGACCATCGAGATCGAAGGCGATGAACTCTTCGTTCCCGGGAAGCAAGAACTCGTGATTCGCGACGATCTCGACGGAGCGATTCCGAAGGTCGACGATGCGCCGTGGCCCGGCTTTCCCAGCGATCTGACTTCGATCGCACTCGTCCTTGCGACCCAGTCAAAGGGCACGGTGCTGATCCACGAGAAGATGTTCGAGAATCGCCTCTTCTTCGTGGACCGCCTGATCTCGATGGGCGCGCGCGTCATTGTCTGTGATCCACACCGCGCCGTCGTCAGCGGCCCGACGCGTTTACAGGGCGAGACCCTGAGTTCCCCGGATATTCGCGCCGGGATGGCGCTCGTCGCCGCGGCCCTCTGCGCGGAGGGACAATCCGTCATCATGAACGCTTCGCAAGTCGATCGGGGCTACCAGGACATCGATGCGCGGCTGCGCTCCCTCGGGGCGGATATCTCGCGCACCCCTGAGTAAACTCGGGCGATGCGTGAAACCCATCCCGACTTGGTCGAAGCCGACTCCGCGTTTCTTCTCGTCATCGATTATCAAGAGGGCTACCGCAAGGCGCTCCACAATTGGGACGGCACCATCGCGCGAGCCCGCATTCTGATCCAAGCCATGGGCGTCTTGGGCATCCCGGTTCTCTACACCGAGCAATACCCGCAAGGCGTCGGACCGACGTGCGACGAGATTCTCGACGCGTTGCCGGGGGACGCGAAGCGCTTCGAAAAGCGGACCATGTCCGCGATGGGCGCACCGGGCCTCGCGGACTGGATCGATCATCTGAAGCTACGCCACGCCATCGTGGCGGGCATCGAGACCCATGCGTGCATCAACCAGACCACGCACGAGCTGCTCGCCGCGGGTTATCGCGTGCACCTGCCGGTCGACACCCTGTCGTCGCGGCAACCGTTCGAACACGAGCAAGGCCTCGCGAAGATGCGAGGCGCAGGCGCCCTGATGACAAGCGTCGAACAGTGCCTCCTCGAGTGCGTGCGGAGCGCCGATCATCCCGAGTTCAAGACCGTTCAACAACTGATCAAGTAGCCGTCCGAAAACGCTCGCAACGGGCACCGGTGTCGGGTTAGGCTGCTCGCCAGCCCGGGCAGGGCTTTGTTGCGTTCATTTTCTCGAGGGAGAACTGTTCATGTCCATGATGTCCGAATTCAAAGACTTCGCGATGCGGGGGAATGTCGTCGACATGGCTGTCGGCATTATCATCGGCGGGGCGTTCGGAAAAATCGTCAGCTCGTTCGTGAACGACGTGTTGATGCCGCCGATCGGCTTGTTGTTGGGGGGCGTTGACTTCTCGAACCTGGCGATGACGCTTCAGGAAGCGGCCGGAGAAGCGGAAGCGGTGACGCTGAACTACGGCATGTTCATCCAGACTGTGGTCGATTTCCTCATCATCGCGTTTGCGATCTTCATGGTGATCAAAGCCATGAACGCAGCAAAGACCAAGGAAGAGGAAGCCCCGGAGGCTCCGCCCGAGCCCTCGAAAGAAGAGGTCCTCCTCACGGAAATCCGGGACGCGTTGCGCCGGTAGTCAAGCGTTTCTCGAACCGATGGGCGCGGTGCGCTACGGCGCGCCGCGCCCTGCTCGGTTTTCAAGGCCACGCTCGAGAGCGGAGACGAGCTGCGCCGGATCCCGGTAATCGTAGAAATACCGAAAGCGCGAGGGTGCGGCGGCGACGTCTTGAATTTCGCCGCTCGACGTGAGGAGCAGAGTGCGCGGCAGGTAGTCTCCATCGGGCGCGAGCAACCGACTCGTGGCGGGTTCTCGATCCTGATTCACGCGAACCATCACGTACGACTCCGTTTTCTCTAAGACGGACGCCTCGTAAAAATTGCGACCGTACTGCTTGCAGTGGTGACACCAGTCGGCGTACACGACAGCCAAGATGGGCTTTCCCTCTGCCGCCGCGACCTCGAGCCCTGCGTCATAGCGCAGCCACTCGACGCTGTCGTCGTTCCAATCGAGCTTGGTCGGGAGGGCGTGCCGCGCGTCGCGTGGTTTCTCTTCGCGAGGCGCGGCGGCGGTCGTTTTCGGCTTCTCGATCGGAAGCGATGGCTCGGGGGCCGGCTCGCTACAACCGAGCAGCAGCGCCGTGGCGCCGATCAAGCCCCATCGATAGGCGCGTTCCAACCGATCTGCCCTCCCCCGCTTCCGAGGGCAATCTCGCTCCGGAGACGCTCAGGGAAGCCCCGGCGTGAGCAACGATCCGATCCGTCGGAGCGTGCCCCGCTGCCCGCTTTTCGCGATCGCTTTACGATACGCGTTGATGAGCCTAGCGGTTTCAGCCGGCCAGCTGGAACGCAGTGCGGTTTTGCGCGCCTGGCGCGCGAAATGCTCCCGCATCGTCTCGCGGTCGAGGACTTCGCGAACGCCCGCAATAGCACCGTCCAGATGCTCGGGATCGAACAGCATCCCGTTTTCCCCATGAGCGACGATATCGGGCAGCCCACCCGAGTCTGCAGCGACCACGGGTAACCCGGAAGCCATCGCTTCGAGCGCGACAAAACCCAGTGTCTCGGTCGTCGATGGCATGAAGAACACGTCGGCGCTGGCATAGGCTGCTGCGAGTTCTTCTCCGCGCAAGAAGCCCATGAACGTCGTCCGTTGCGGATTCAGGGTTTGCTCGAGCGGTTCGCGGTCCGGGCCGTCTCCGACGAGAGCGAGCCTTGCGTCCGGAAGTGCCCGCATCACACGCCGCAGACAAGCGAGATTCTTCTCCGGCGCCAAGCGCCCGACGTAGAGAATCACGGGGCCGTCGGGGCGTCCCCCGGCGAGTCGTTCGCGCATGGCGAGCGACCGCCGCGACGGATGGAATCGCTCGGTGTCGACGCCGCCGCGCCAAATTTCGACGCTCGCGAAGCCGTGCTCCTGCAGCTCCGTCCGGGTCTGCCGCGACGGCGTCAGGTTGAGATCCGCGGCGTTGTGAATCGAACGGAGAACCGGCCACAGCGCCGGTGACACCGCGCCCCAACCGTACCGGCGCAGATAACCCGGGAAGTCCGTGTGATACGACGCGATGGTCGGCAACCCGAGCAGCTTGGCCGAGAGCAACCCCCAGATTCCGAGACAGGCCGGACCCACCAGGTGAACGACGTTCGGCTCGAACTGGCGCATGGCCCAGACGATTCGCGGATCCGGTGCGCTCATGCGCACGCCGGGATACATCGGAAACGGTGCGCCCGGCACGCGCACGACTTTAGCGCCGCACACTTCCGGATCGGCATCCTCTGGACCGAACAGCAAGACTTCGTGACCGAAGTGCTCTTGCAGACAAGAAATGGTGTGTCGGAGTCGATTCGTAATCCCGTCGATTTTCGGCGGCGTAACTTCTGAGACGATCGCAATCTTCATAGGCAACTCCCGATAGTGTCGAGGGCCGGACCGCATGGGGACGCGCAGACCCTAGGTACCGATCGGTGAAACGCGGTGACTCGCCCGGGACAAGGAAGCGAAGAAGACGTGACGAAACGGCGTCGGAAGGAACGGACGCGTCTAGAACCGGCTCGCCCGGCTCCAGCCGATGGTCTGGAGCTTTCGGTACAGGTTCGGAGCGAAGGCGAATACCAACTTGAGTGCCCGAAACGACAGGGGCTCATCGAACGTCCCAACCCAATCGTCGCCTTCCGCCCAGGTCGCGATGCGCTGCGCTACGTCCGTAGCCGCGGTTGCGTTATCGCAGCGCTTCTTGCGGATCTTGCGTCCCCGCTCGTTCAGTCGCAGCGCGGGCGCCCACGCCAAGGGACCTCGAATTGCACCGGGGCGATAGAGGCGGAGACGCAGGGTCGGGTTCGCGCTTTGCGCGATCGGACTCACGCCCGTGACGAAATGATGCATCGCGATTTTCGAGGCGTGGTACAGCGGACCAAAACAGGAGGGAGAACCGTCGGCGATCGATCCGATGACGATGATGTCGAGACCGTCTTTCCACTGTCGTTCCGCGGCTTCGATGCACACCGTGGCCGGAAAGACGTAGTTGATGTTTTGTAGCTCTGACAATGCGTCAACGGTCGGCATACCGCCGGCCCCGACCTCGCGCTCGATTTGCCCGGCGTTCAGATAGACAAGGTTCGGCTCGAGATCGAGCAAGGCCCGTGCGTCGGCTCGAGTCTCCTGGGTGTTCGCAGACGTGCTGTGACACTCGGGCGCGTCGGGGAGTACGTCGCGGCTCACTCCGACAACCTCCCACCCTCGGGACCGGTACTGCGCTGCCAACGCGCGGCCAAGGGTTCCCGTCACGCCGGTGATCACGACCCGTTTCACGCGGCCTCCGACACGATGGCGTCGGCGACGCGCAACGCGTTCGCGGCGATGGTCAGGGCGGGCCCTACGCCCAGCGAAGTCGGCATGAAACTCCCATCGGCAACCCAGACGTTCTCCGTACCGTGCACCCGGCAGTCGGGTCCGAGAACTGCCACCTGCGGATCCCGCCCGAACCGGCACGTCCCGACTTGATGTGCGAGATGGCGGTGCGACCGGTGCGCGGTCCACCGGAAACGGAGACTTCCAGCACCTCGAAAACTACCGGCGAGAAGCCTCCGCGCGATCCGGGCACGGGCGAGATCGTACCGGTGAAAACGACGACGAAGCGTCACACTCCCTCGGACGAGCGACACACGGTTAAGACGCGACGGCAAATCTTCGATCGACAGTGCGACAAGGGCCGAGCGCTTCGCAAGCCCGCGCAGCGCCTTCGGGAGCGCTTCCTCGGGTACTGGGATCTGTTGGGCGTAGCCCAGCTTGTGGCCTTCGGGCGAGACATAGTGGTCCGAGAAACCGATCTGTTTCGCGAACCGCTCGGCGCCCCCCGTGGGCCTCGCGAATACAATCGCTGCGAGCACCCCGAGATGGCACATATGGAAGCGTCCGAGCGCCGGGTGATCCGCGGCCAGCTCCGACGACTCGAGGAGGGTCGGCGTCCCCAAAGCGCCCGCTGCCAAAACGACGTGACGACACGTGACGCGCTCGAGCGAGTTCTTGTGCACGACCTCCACGGCGCGAGCGATGCCGCGAACGTGATCGATTCTTCGAACGTCCGCGCCTCTCCACAGGTCGGGAGCAACCGCGTCCTTTGCGGCGACGAGACTCGTCGCACGCGCCCCGGTCGGACAGGTGCGACCGGGACACGCGGGGCACTGAGCACAGCGCTCCCAGTCGATGGCCAAGGGGAGTCGCCGCGACCTGACCCCGTTTCGATCGAGGATCGATGCGAGAGTTCGCGCCAAAGGCTCGAGCCCGGGGAGCACCGCTGGGTACGCTTCGTTCCGCCGACCCAGAAAAGGCCACGGTTCGCGGTGCTCGCCGGACACGCGAAACAGTCGTTCCGCGCGGTCGTAATACGGTTCGAGGGCCTCGTAGTCGATCGGCCAATCCCACAACGATTTCGGAAGCCAGCGTGAGTAGAAGCGGCCCGGCGAAAAATCGAGAGGCGATGGGCGAAGCATCACGCCTCCGTAGAAAGCGGTGCTTCCGCCCGGCCCGGCACCGACCAGCGGGGCCGCACGCCGTCCGTTGAGTCGGATGGTCGGTGCGACGGCTTTCTCGAGAAGTCCCGGTGCGCGGGCCTCCTGCACGTCGCCCCGCTCGAGCGCGAGAACGCGCAGCCCGCGGCGGGCGAGTTCTCCCGCGAGCACACCGCCGCCCGCTCCCGCACCCACCACGACAACGTCGAAGTCCGGCGCGTCAGACAAGAAGGCACGAAACGACGAGTGCGAAGGTCGCCGCGTTTCCGATGATGACGAGCACGTGAAAGAGCTCGTGGTAGGAGAAAAAGGGAGGCCATAGCACGGGTCGACGGATTGCGAACAGAAACGCGCCAACGCCCGATGCTGCCGCCGCGAGGAAGGCCAACGACACTTCGGCGGCGGGAAATCGGTGGACGATTGCCGGGAGCGTCAGCAAGCCGAGTGCGGCGATCACCGAGTAGGCCGGAATTCCAGCCCGAGCGCAGACCCGCCGCGCGAGGAGTTTTCTCGCGACACCCAGGGCGGCCACGGTTGCGATCGAAAGGACCAACCAGCCGTCCGCCGCATACCCGCCGAGTTCCGCCAGTGCGCAGGCCGTCGCGGCGATGTGCAGATAGATGGTCACGTGATCCGCCCGCTGCAGCGCGCGCTTCCAAAACGGAGCCCAAGGCAGGGAGTGGTACGTCGCGCTCACGAAGAACAACGCGCAAAGCGTCAGACCGTAGAGATGAATGGCCAGCGCGCCCTGCGCGGCGTTCGTCCAAACGACGGTGGCTGCGGGAACGGCCAGGCCGAAACCCACGAGGTCGATCAGGCCCCGCGCCGGGCTACAGAACGGCCCGATGCGGAACCCGGCGGGTCCTCCCGACAGAGCGCGGTCCATGCGCGCAACATCGGATCCTTCGGTGAAGCACCGGTGACAGCAGTTCTACGTTTTGGCCGCACCTGGCGGTCAGCGGGCTACGCCGCGGATTTTTTCGCCGCGTCGTGGGCTTGCTGGACCCGGCGGAGCTCCTCCCAGCCCAGATAGCTCGTGAACCCCTCGTCATCGAAGAAGAGCACGGGGCCGTCGCACAAGAAGATGTACTCGGTGTCTTCGAGAGCCGTGGTCGCGCCGTGAATCATGCCGTTGCGCTCGTAGACGTAGTCGCCCGCCTCGAGAATCCCGTCGCGAACCTGCAGCTTGCCCTTGATCACGAACGTATGCGCCGCGCTCAAGTGCTTGTGCTGCGGAGCGACGAAGCCCTTCAGCCAGCGAAACAGCACCGCCCAGCGCCCACTCTCGGGACACGTAAAGAGGATCTTCATGAAGCCGCGATCGGGGTCCGGCTGCTGGGGAATCCAGTCCATGTCGCCGGTCTTCATCAGCGTGTCCATGAGCTCGGGATTGATCGGAGCGATTTCTTGCGGAAGGGCCATCGGGTTCTCCTATGGGTTGCTGGTTAGCCGAGCAGTTTGTCGACCTGGCTCACGTCGTAGCGGTTGACTTTGATTTCCTTGACGTCGAATCCGCCCATCGCTTGTTGAAACGTCGCCATGTGGGGGGCTTTGAAATGAGCGTCGAGGGCCGCCTGGGATTCCCATTCTTCGAAGATGTGGAACAGCCCGGGCTCCCCGAGATCCCTCGAGAACGTGTAGGAAATACAACCGGCTTCCTGCCGCGTCGCCTCCATCACGGTCTGCGCCGCCGCGACTGCGGCGTCGACTTTGTCGGGGTTCATCCTGACGTAACCGGCAACTACGAGCATGGGGCCTCCATGGGAAAAGCCTAGCGCGTGCACGCGAAAGCCCGGACGAAGGGGTCGGGAGAAAACGCCAAAGTCTCTGAAAACACTCGCAAATTCTCGAGCGGCGCAAGCTGCTGTCCGATGCGGTGGAGATCTCAGGAAGCGAGGTCTCCCCGTGGAAAAAAAGAACGGCCCGATTCATATTCTTCGCGAATTCTCGATCCCGCTCATCGCCGGAGTCGCCTGCGCTGTCGGGTTCGCAAACCTCGCGCCCGAAACCTACGAACACTGGCTTCATGCGTCGCCGTTCGGTGCGGGCAGTCACTTCAATTTCCACTTCATCGTGAACGACATCTTCATGGTGTTCTTCTTCGGAATCGCCGCGAAGGAAATCGCTGAGAGCGTGTTGCCGGGCGGCGATCTCTACCCCATCAAGCGAGCCATCAACCCGATCTTTGGAACGATCGGCGGCGTCCTCGGCCCGATCGCCGTCTACCTCGCGTGGGCTTCGTTCGCGGGCGATCCCGCCCTCTCGCGCGGCTGGGCCATTCCGACGGCCACGGACATCGCGCTGGCATGGCTCGTTGCGCGCATCGCTTTCGGGAGCGGTCATCCGGCTGTGAGCTTTCTGCTGCTCCTGGCGATTGTCGACGACGGAATCGGTCTGGGAATCATCGCGATCTTCTACCCGGACCCGCATCACCCCGTGGCGCCCGCTTGGCTCGCACTGGCCGGCGCGGGCATGGCTCTGGCCTACGGCTTGCGCAAGCGAGGCGTCGAACGGGTCCTGGTATACCTCGTTGGGCCGGGACTCTTGTCCTGGTTCGGGTTCTTTTTCGCACATCTGCATCCGGCCCTCGCACTCGTGCCGATCATTCCGTTCTTGCCGGGCCCGAGAGCGGACGCGGGACTCTATGAAGAAGAGAGCGACGGACGACCGCACCCCGATGCGCTGAATCGCTTTGAGCACAACGCGAAACCGTGGGTCGACTTCGGCTTGTTCGCGTTCGGCCTCGCGAATGCGGGTGTCGCGTTCTCCGCGGTGGGCGACGCCACGTGGTCGGTTCTGGCCGGTCTCATCCTCGGCAAGACCTTGGGTATCTTCGGGTTCTCGATGCTCGCCGTGCGACTCGGCTTCCCGCTACCGCCGGGGCTCTCTCCCTCCTCGCTCCTCCTCGTCGGTCTGACAGCGGGTCTCGGTCTCACCGTCGCGCTCTTTGTCGCGGGCGTTGCGTTTACCGATCCGGCCCTCCAGAGCGGAGCGAAGATGGGCGCGTTGCTTTCGGGACTGGTCGCGCCGGTCGTGATCGGCCTGGCGAAATTCGGCCGTATGGTCGACCGGGGCGTCGCCGAGGGAGCCCGCTCGAAAGCCTGACGCACGTCGGGCACACTCGGGAGATGAAGCCCGCACGACTCCGGTGGTGAGCGTGCTTCCGACGGAAGCACAGCGAGCCTTTCAGTCCGCGGCGCGGCGGTTCGCCACGGAGAAGATCGTGCCGCACGTCGGCGCGTGGGAGCGCGATGGGACCGGCGCTCCCGAGGCGCTCCTCCGGGAGATGGGGACGGTCGGATTCTTCGGGATGTTGATTCCGGAGGCGTTCGGAGGCGCAGGGCTCGATTTCGTGTCCTACGCCTTGGCGACCGAGGAGCTGGCGGCGGCCGATTGCGGTTTGTGCAATCTGGTGAACGTCTCGAACTCCCCCGTCGCTGCGGCACTGCGCGACTACGGCACCCCTTCTCAGCGCGAGCGTTGGCTTCCGCTTCTGGCGGCCGGAGACCTCCGCGGCTGTTTCCTCCTCACGGAAGCCGCGGCGGGCTCCGACGCGGCGGCCATCGAGACGACCGCTTCTCGCGAGGGCGACCGCTTTGAGATCACCGGTGCGAAGCACTTCGTGACCGCAGGTGTGAGTGGCCACTTGGCGCTCGTGGTGGCGCGAGCGCCGGGGAGCCGCGGAAAAGACGGGATCTCGACGTTTCTCGTGCCGACCGAGTCCCCCGGCTACCGCGTGGTGCGGATCGAAGACAAACTCGGCCATCGAAACTGCGACACTGCACAGATCGCGCTCGACGGCGTCGTCGTGGACACAGAACATCGCCTCGGTCCTGAAGGTGCCGGCTACAAGATCGCGCTCGCGTACTTGAACGGCGGTCGTATCGGGGTCGCCGCCCAGGGTGTGGGTGTCGCCCGCGCCGCGCTCGAATGCGCACTCGCCTATGCACAGGAGCGCAAGACCTTCGGGAAACCGATCTTCGAACACCAAGCGGTGGCGTTTCAGCTCGCGGAAATGGCGACCCAAGTGAGCGCTGCCCGCGCCCTCACCCTGCAAGCGGCCGCTCTCGAGGATGCCGGCCAGCCGGCGGTCGCGGAAGCCTCGATGGCGAAGCAGTTCGCCTCGCGCACAGCCGAGTTCGTCGCTTCCGAGGCGATTCAAATTTTGGGGGGCTACGGATACCTCCGCGATTTTCCGGTTGAGAAGTACTATCGCGATGCCCGCGTTTTGCGCATTTACGAGGGCACGAACGAGATCCAGAAGTTGGTCATCGCGCGGCAGCTCGCCGCCGGATGGTCGGCGGGTTGAGACACGAGGAACTCTATGAACGATCGAGCCGAATTGGTAACGAGCCTGCGCGACTCGCGTCGCGCGGGCGGCGCCCCGAAGATGGACGGACCGGCCCTAGCGAGCGTCGACGACGCACTCGCGCTTCAACTCGACGTCCTCGATGCACTGCTCGCGTCGGGCGAAACCTTGGCCGGCTGGAAAGTCGGGCTGACCTCGGAGCGGGTGCGCAAACAACTCGGTCGCGAAGATCGACCGTTCGGCTACCTGCTCGGGTCGGGGGTTCATGACTCGGGAGCGGAAGTCCGCCTCGGGAGCGTCGTTCCCCAGGCCGGCGTCGAACCGGAGCTCTGTTTCGAGATCGGGGAAACCCTTCCCGCATCGGACGTCACCCCCGAGCAAGCCCGTGCTGCGGTCGCGAAGATCAGCGCGGGTATGGAGATCAACGCGTTTCGCACCGACGGCGCGTCCTTCGAGTGGCTCGTCGCCGATGATCTCGCGCAGTGGGGCATCGTGGTGGGATCCGGTATCGCTCCCTCGAGCGGTTTCGCTTCGGAAGACGTCGGCGCCGTCATGACCTGCGACGGTCGGGAAGAAGCGAACGTCGCCGGCCCCGATGTTATCGACGACCACTTCCTGTCCCTCGCAATCCTCGCGAACACCCTGGGGCGATTCGGACGACGGCTCGAAGCGGGACAACGCGTCATCACCGGTTCTTTCAGTGCGCACCGGGTGAAGGCGCCCGGTCACTGGCACGCCGTGTTCTCCGGCGTCGGCGAAGTATCGATCCGCTTCATTTAGGCGACCGAGTTACAATGGCTGCATGAAGATCGCAGTCGTCGGCGTCGGTGCGATGGGATCGGTCTACGCAGCCCTCCTCGCCGAAGCGGGGCACGAGGTATGGGCGGTCGACGTCTGGTCCGAGCACGTCGACGCCATCCGGAGCGAAGGTCTACGCCTCGAAGGCGCCAGTGGCGACCGGCGCGTCCCGCTTGCGGCGACGACGGATCCCGCGGAGGCCGGCCCCTGCGACTTGATCATCCTGGCGACCAAGGCCGGCGGCGTAGCGGCCGCGGCTCGCTCACTGGGTCCGCTCCTCGGACCCGACACGCCGATCTTGACGATTCAAAACGGCCTCGGAGCCGCCGAGCGACTCGAGCAGCACGTTCCACCCGAACGCATCTTGATCGGCGTCGCGGGCGGGTTTGCCGCATCGATGCGCGGCCCGGGGCACGCGCATCACCACGGGATGGAGCTCGTTCGGCTCGGCGAACGCGCCGGCGGTATGACGGCGCGCCTGGAGCACGTCAGGGAACTCTGGGAGAAGGCCGGGTTCCGGGTCAAAGCGTACGAAGACATCGATCAGCTCGTCTGGGAGAAATTCATCGTGAACGTGACGTTCAACGGGCCGTGCACCGCGTTCCTGCGCAGCGCGAAGGAAGTGGTTGCCGATCCCGTCACGTGGCAAGTCGCGATGGGTTGCGGTCGCGAGGCGTTTCTCGCCGGACGCGCGAAGGGCGTGCACTTTTCCTTCGACGATCCCGAGGACTACATCCAGCGCTTTCGCGAGCGCGTCCCCGACGCCAGACCTTCGATGCTTCAGGATCACGAAGCCGGTCGCCGCTCTGAAATCGATGCGATCAACGGCATGGTTCCCATCGTCGCCCGCGAGGTCGGTACCGAGGCGCCTTACAACGAAGTCATCACCGCTGTCGTCAAGGCCCGCGAAGCGACGTTCTCCTAGGAGGAAGTGAGTTGCGCAACGGAATTCGCGTCGTCGACACCGACACCCATCAGATGGAACCGAACTCCATCTGGACCGACTATATCGATCCGGAATTTCGCGACCGTGCGCCGCGGCGCGAGAAATTCGATGGCAACATGACGATCGTCGTCGAAGGCGAAAGCATCGTCTCCGAAGGCAAATACCCGATGTCGCCTCCCGAGTTCCTCGCGGCGGTCGATCGCGCGATGGAGCGCTTCAAACGCGCACAAGAGCACAAATACAGTCCCGATACGCGAATCTGGGACATGGACGACCTCGGCGTCGACGTCCAAATCATCTACCCGACGCGCGGCGGACAGATTCTCGGGAAACCGTTTCGCGATCCCGAACTTCTCGCTGCCTGCTGCCGGGCCTACAACGATTGGACCCGCGAGTTCTGCAGCACTTACCCCGAGCGTTTGCGCTGGGCTGCCATGCTCCCCCTCCAGGACCCCGCTCTCTCCATCGAAGAAGCGAAACGCGCGGCCGCGAACGGGTGCGTCTCGTTTTATGTGCGGCCGAACCCTACGGAGGGACGCAACCTGTACCACGCGGACTACGATCCGCTGTGGTCGGCGATCGAAGATCTGGGCCTGCCGATTTGTCTTCACGACTCCGGCTCACCGAAACTTCCCTCCTACGGGGACCGGATGGAGAGCCATGTGACCGGTCACATCATCGCGCATCCTTTCGAAGCGATGGTCGCGATGATGAGCCTCATCTGGTACGGCGTGCTCGAGCGACACCCGCGCTTGAAAGTCGTTCACGTCGAGGCGGATGCCGGTTGGTTGCCGTATTGGTTGCAGCGCATGGAGCAACACTGGGATTTCTCCGGCAATGCCGAACATCCCGAAATGAAGATCCGACCGACGGAGTACTTCAAGCGACAAGTGTGGGTCGCGGCCCGAGGCGACGAGATGACCCTGCCGGCAGCGGTCGAGCTCGTCGGCGACAAGAACATCCTGTTCAACACGGACTATCCCCACCCCGACGGCACGTTTCCGTGGGGCTTCGACAAGTTCGACGATCAACCGCTCACAGACGAGACGAAGCGCAAGATCCTGTGGGACAACGCCGCCGACGCGTTCTCGCTCGACTAGGGCTCGAGCCCGCCTCCGAGCGACGCGCGTCGGGCGAACAGCTCTTGCGAGAGCGTGCGCGCCGCTCCGTGAATGCGTGGAAGTCGCCGCGCGTCTTCGTGGATCAGGACCCACATGTCCCGTTCGCCGGAGCGCAAGGAGCCGGGGTACCGGACGAGTCCCTCGACGGGATCCCCGATACAGCACGCCATCGCGACGAACCCGCAGCCCTTCGCGGCGAAGCTGAGTGCCACGGTGTGGTTCGGGACCTGCAAGGCTTCCGGAACGCCTGCCCAGAACGCGTCTCCCGAACGATCCCAGACATACGATTCGCCGGGCCAGCTGATCCAAGTCGCCGGCTCGACATCATCGACGGCTCGCGCGACGCGCTCGGGGCTTCCGTAGACCGCCGTCGACAGCGGGCCGATACGACGCCCGACAGCCGAGAGAGGCGGATCACGGGTGATTCGAATCGCGATGTCGGTCTCGTGGTCGGCGATGTTGCGCTCGTCGTCCGAAGTCTCGACGCGAAAGACGAGATCCTCGTGGCGAGCCATCGCCGTACGTAGCGCGGGTGCGATAACGCCCGCGAAGCCGTCGCCGGGCAGAGAGATCTCCACCCAATCGCGGGTGCGCTCCGCGAGTCGCAGGGCCACGGCCTCCGTCTCGCGCTCCATGCGCTCGCTTAGCGCCAGGAGCTCCTCTCCCGCCGGGGTTATGGAATAACCGTGGCTGCGGCGTTCGAACAGCAGGACATCGAGCTCGTCCTCCAGCTCCCGGATGGCTCGGTAGATCGTGGCTGCGTGGACACCCAGCGTCTTCGCCGCTTCTCGAGCAGACCCGGCCCTGTGAACGGCCAAGAGAACCTTCAAACTCGACCAATCGAATTGTCCCGCCACCGAAGCCTCGCGTGTCGCGTTTTCGCGCGATGTGGGGAGAGACTATGCATTTTTGCACGCGCCCACTGCAAAGAACCGTATTCACCCGCCGCGACAACCCCTGCACACTGAAGTCTCTGGATGGGGATTCACCCCTGGGAGCCGGACTGTGCACCTGTCTCGAATCGCTTTTGTTTTCAGTAGTTTATGGATCTTCGGCGGAGCCGCGTGGGCGGTCCAAGTCACGAGTTTTGAGGTCAACGGCGCGGCGGCGGAGCCGATCTTCTCGGGCGTCGCGCTGCTACCGGAGAGTC
Source organism: Myxococcota bacterium (assembly GCA_965223705.1). Classification (GTDB taxonomy): domain Bacteria; phylum Myxococcota_A; class UBA9160; order UBA9160; family UBA6930; genus UBA6930. Next base: position 4,491,310 of record OZ245015.1, read on the forward strand.
AGCTGCCCCCGCTCCCCCCTGGCGTCGACCCGGCCAGCGCCCAGTCGAGCGGCCCGATCAGCGGTTTCGCCATTCCGTTCCCCGACGGGAGCAACGCTCTGTTCGTGAGTGCAGGAGGCTTCGCGGCGATCGGAGCGCCGGATTTCATCGCCGCGAGCGACGGTGGCATCTGGAACGTCGCGTTTCCCAGCGAGCTGTCCTTCGCGAACCCCGTCAGCGAGGTCAGCTTCTCGTTCACGGCGATTCTCGGAGGCATGACTCCCGGAGACGTCACCGCGGAAGCCTTCGATAGCAACGGGGTCTCCCAAGGCAGTACGGGCCCCGGAACGCTTACGCTGGATGGCATGGGCGTCGGTCCCGAGGGCTTCGTCAGCCTGACCGGGTCGATCTCGAGTGTGGTCTTCATGCCAAACGTCCAGCCGGCGCCCGGCGAGGGTTGGGCGATCGATTTCGTGTCAGCCGAAACCGCGATGCCCATCCCAGAGCCCGGCGCCGCGCTCCTCTTCGGGATCGGCACCTGGTGGGTGGCGGGCCGGCGCCGCAACCGGCGCTAACCCGTGTGAAACGGCGGTCCGTCGGGATCGCCGTTTCTTCGATCCAATATATAAGTTATTGTTTATATATGTCGACGATGGGCGCCATCGCAGAACCGATGAGGCGCGAAATCCTTCGCCTCGTATGGGACCGCGAGCGATCCGTGAGCGAGCTGGTCGACGCCTTCGACGTCACGCAACCGGCGATCTCGTTTCATCTGCGGGTCTTGCGCGACGAAGGGCTCGTCCGCGTCCGCCGGGAGGGCCGCCGGCGGTACTACCGCGCCGAACCCGAGGCGCTCGGCGACCTCGCCGCCTACCTGGAGAATTTCTGGAACGATCGGCTGAACCGTCTCAGCGACATGCTGTTGCTGAAGGCGCGCCGCCAAGGGCGCTGAAGACCGCGCCACGAAGGAGAAGACGATGCAATCCCCTCGAGTTGTTTCCCACGAGCAGTGGATCGAAGCCCGAAGAGAACTTCTCGCGAAGGAGAAGGAGTACTCGCGCTTGCGCGATGAACTCACGGCGAAGCGGCAGGAGCTCCCGTGGGAGAAGGTCGAAAAAGATTACACCTTCGACAGCGCCGCCGGCCCCGTCGGGCTGGGCGACCTCTTCGAGGGGCGCAGCCAGCTCATCGTCTACCACTTTATGTTCGGTCCCGATTGGGAAGAGGGCTGCAAGATCTGTTCGATGTGCGCGGACCACTACGCGCCGCTCGACGTTCATCTCAGGCATCGCGACGTCACCATGGTGACCGTCTCTCGGGCCCCTTTGGCATCCATCGAGGCCTATAAGAAACGCATGGGTTGGGACTTCAACTGGGTGTCGTCGTTGGGAAGCGACTTCAACTGGGACTACTTCGTCTCGTTTACACCGGAGCAACAAGAGCAGAGCGCGATGTATTACAACTACCGGCAAGGGAGCTTCCCGAGTACCGAGGCCCCCGGAATCAGCGCTTTCGCGAAAGACGAAGCCGGTGACGTCTTCCACACCTACTCCTCCTATGCGCGGGGATTGGAGTGGTTCCTCGGCATCTACAACTTGCTCGACATCGTTCCCAAGGGTCGTGACGAAGCCGACCTCCCGTACCCGATGGAGTGGGTTCGCCACCGCGATCGCTACGATCCGTAGTTCTGTGCGGTAGCCTCGGTCCGAGGAGGCCGCCGCATGCAACTCTCGGAAGAAACCCAGATGCTCCAGGAGCTCGTCGAGAAGTTCGTGGAGAACGAGTTGATGCCGCTCGAGCCCCGTGTGCTCGAACGCGAAGCGCGGGGAGAGCGCCCCCTCATAAGCGCCGCAGAAACCGAGGCGCTTCACAGCCGCTGCAAAGAAATCGGCCTGTTCGGCCTCGATGTTCCGGAAGAGCTCGGCGGTGCCAACCTCGGGCCGGTGTCGAAAGTCGCGGTGGGCGAAGTCCTGCGCCGCTGCGTCGTGCCGTTCGTGTTCCCACCGGACTCTCCGAATCTCCACATGATGCTCGCCACGGTGAACGAAGCGCAGCGAGAGCGGTACTTGGATCCTTACGCACGAGGCGAGACGACTTCGGCGATCGCCATCTCGGAACCCGGCGCCGGAGCCGACCCCGCAAGTATGACGACCCGCGCCGTTCGCGACGGGGACGACTGGGTGATCAACGGTCGAAAAATCTGGGTCAGTCGAATCGCCAACGCGGATTTCTCCATCGTCATGGCGTTGACCGATCCCGAAAAACGGGCGCGGGGCGGGATTACGGCGTTTCTGATCGATCGCGACACGCCTGGAATGAAGATCAGCGAGCCGTACTTGATGCTCGGAGGCCACACGACCTTCGAAGTCGTCTTCGACGATTGCCGTGTCCCCGACTCCCAGGTGCTCGGCGAGATCGGCGGCGGTTTCGGGCCGATGCAGCTGCGCCTCACCGTGCGAAGGCTCGAAATGGGCGCTTCTTGTGTCGGAATCGCCGAGCGCGCCCTCGCGATGATGACCGCTCATGCGAACGAGCGGGTGACGTTTGGGACTCCGTTGTCCGACCGCCAAGCCGTCCAGTGGTGGATCGCCGACGCCGCGACGCGTATCCACGCAACCCGCCTGATGGTCTACGACGCCGCCGAGAAAGTCGAGCGCGGAGAGGAGGTGCGCGTGGAGGCCTCGATGATCAAAGTGTTCGCCACCGAGATGGCGACCGAAGTCGTCGACCACGCCATGCAGGCGTTTGGGGCGATGGGCATCACGAAGGAACACCCTCTTCAACTGTTCGCCCAACAAGTCCGTGCCATGCGCGTATACGAAGGGCCGACCGAGGTTCACCGCTGGGTCATCGCGCGGCGCTTGCTTCGCGACGCCCCGAAGCCTCGCTAGGCCATCACCGTGATAGGCTTGAGCTCTGGACACAGGGGGCCGCATGGCCGAACAGCACGCGAATGGCGTTTGTGAGCTGACAATTGCCGAGATTCATCGCCGATTCGCCGCGGGTGAGCTCTCCGCGGAAGGCCTGACCGACGCGTACCTCCGGAGGATCGCGGCCTACGATCAACAGGGCGCCATGCTGAACGCGGTCGTGACGTTGAATCCCGCCGCGCGAGATGATGCGCGTCGCCTCGATGCGACTCGTTCGCAGTCCGGCGAACTGTCGGGCTCCCTCCACGGGATCCCGATTCTCGTCAAAGACAACATCGAGACGGGAGGTATCGCCACGAGCTTCGGCAGTGCGGCCTTCGCTGAGTACATCCCCCAACAGGATGCGACGGCGATCCGGAAGCTTCGCGATGCCGGCGCGATCATCTTGGGTAAGACCGCCATGCCCGACTTCGCGACGTCGTGGTGGGGCTATTCATCGCGCGCCGGTGAGACGCGCAACCCCTACGATCTCGCACACGACCCGGGTGGATCGAGCTCCGGCACCGGCGCTTCCATCGCGGCGAACTTCGCAACGGTGGGACTCGGGACAGATTGTGGCGGATCGATCCGCTTGCCGTCGTCGTTCGACAATTTGGTCGGCGTGCGCTGCACGCCGGGCTTGATCAGTCGAACGGGCCTCGCCCAGCTGGTCTATCAGCAAGACACCATCGGCCCGATGGCGCGCTGTGTCGAAGACGCCGCGCGCGTCTTCGATGTGCTGGTCGGGTTTGATCCGACCGACGATCTCACGACGACCTATCTGACCGCACGAGCACCGGACAGCTACCTCGGCGCCCTCAAGAGCGGAAGCTTACGCGGGGCGCGGTTGGGCCTGGTCGGGAACGTCATGGGATCGCCCCACGACGAGGGCGCGGCGGTCAATGCGGTGATTCGCGAGTCCCTCGACGCAGCGGAAAAAGAGGGTGCGACTGTCGTCGAAATCGAGCTCGCGAATCTCGAGCAACACATTCTCGCGACGTCGCTCTACCAGAATTGTTCGAAGCACGACATCAACGCTTTCCTCGCGTCCCGACCCGACGCGCCCATGCGATCCCTCCAACAGATCTACGACGCCAAGGCCTACCACCCGATGCTCGACCTTTTGGAGGGTTGTGTATTCGGTCCGGAGCTGCCGGAACACGACCCCATGTATCACCGGCGTCTCGCCGCGCGGGAAGAGTTCGCGCGCAGCGTGCTCCTGCAGATGGGAGCACTCGAACTCGATGCGCTGGTGTACCCCACCGTACGGGTCCCATCGCCCTCGCGCGAGGAGCTCAACGCCAAGCGGTGGACGACGCTCGAGTTTCCGACGAACACGCTCATCGCGGCGCAGACGTGGATGCCCGCAATGAGCGTGCCGGTGGGCTTTACCGAAAACGGACTTCCGGTGGGCCTCGAGATCGTGGCGAAACCCTACGCCGAGGAGCAGCTGTTCGCGTTGGGCTACGGGATCGAGCAAGCCACCTGCGCCAGGCGCACTCCGCAAGCGACGCCCGAGCTCCCGGACGCCTAGTCTTCCCGCGCGAGCAGCTCCCGGACGCGTTCGATGTACGGCTCTTTGTCGTAAAGCGAAAAGTACGCAGACGCCATGCGCTCCGGGGGCCCGAAGAAGAAGCGCTCATACAAGGCTTGACGGTTGCCGAAGCCCGAGACCGCCACGTCCTGGGCGAGGCGAAACAGAGCGACGCGATCTCGGGACTCGAGATGCGCGAGCTGGAAGTAGCGCTCGACGTCTTCGGCGATGGGTCCCTCGAAATCGCGCTCACAAGGCGTCGCCATCAACGAACTCGAACCCAAGAGCTGCACGAGCTCGACGAGCCTGGGGTACATCTGCGGAAAGACGTTTCGAGCCGTATCGAGCGGCCGCCGAAGCGGCGTCATCGTTCCCCACTCATCGGGCGCCGCGTCGACTTCGGCCACTCGTAGGAACGCGCGCATGCTCTCTGCGATCCACATGGCCTCTGCGACCAACCCTTGCACGCGGGGATCCTGGTCGCGTTCACTCGCGCGCACCATGGCGCAGAGGAGCCCGACGATGAACTCCGCCTTCGCGAGGTTCTTGCACACGACCTGATGCATCATGTGAACGACGGCGCTGGTCTTTGCGTAGGCCTCGTTGCAGAGCAACGGATCGTCGTACAGGAAAACCCGCTCCCAAGGGACGAGAACGTCGTCGAAGATGACGACGGAATCCATTTCCTCGAACCGCGAGGACAGGGGGGCGTCGAAGACCGATCGGCCCGTGTCGTAGCTGTCGCGGCAGATGTAGCGCATGCCTTCCGTCGCGTTGGGGAGGGCGAAGGCCAAGGCGTAAGGTTTCGATTCGGGCGCCGCTTTGAGGATGGTCGAAGGAAAGACCGCTATTTCGTCCGACAGGGGGCCCAACGTCGCGAGGAGTCGCGCACCGCGCACGATCAATCCGGCGTCGGTTTCTCGGACCACCCGCAGCGCGACGTCTTCGCTCGGGTGGCCGTCGGCCGTCAATCGACGATTGACCTGAGGATTTACAAGTGTGTGCGTGAGCACGAGGTCGTTGTCACGGATGTACTCGTAGTAGCGGACGACGTTGTCGCCGAATCCCTCCCGACATCGATCGAAGAGTTTCGAGGCCGACGCAAACGCCGTGAACGAAGCGTTCAAATAATCCGGGGTACGCCCGAACATGCCGTGGCTGTAGCGAGCCCATTCTCCGTAGGCGGCTCCGCGCCGCGCGACGTCGTCGGTGGTCGCCGGCTGCAGGAAAGACATCGCGAAACGCTCGCCGGAACGGCCGGGCCCCTCGTACGTCAAGACGTCGCGCAGCGCTTCGTCGTGTTGCCGATCGAGCAAGCGCGCGAGCGATTCGGCGCCGCGGCGAAGCCTCGGATCTCGCGTGACGTCATCGACGCGCTCTCCTTCGATCCAAACCTCGCGTCCGTCGCGAAGGCCTTTGAGATACGCCGCCCCGGTTCTCACGCCCACTTGCGCCTCCTATCCAGCATCCGGAAGGGCGAAATCGACATTGCACTGCCCCGTTCCGCTGCTTCCGAAATAGTCGCCGACGAGCTCTCCGCGCCCGCGGTAAGCGTCCCAACCGAGAGCGCCGAAGAGTGTCGCGGTATCCGCCATCCCCACTTCGCCGAAGCACCGCTCGGCGTATTCCGGCAACATCGCGATGAAAGCGCCGTGATCACCGGCTTCCCACAATTCTAAGACCCGGAGGTCCACCTGCCGGTTGAACTCCGTGTTGACCGTGTTGAGGCCTCCGGCGGACTCTCGGTTGGGCCAGAACTGGTGAGACAACGACCCCGACGCGAGCAGAGCCACGCGACGCTCGGAACGGTCGCAAGCCGCGCGAAGCGACTCCCCAAAGGTTCGGTGCTCCTCGATGGAGGCGTAGGCGTTCGCCGCCACGCACAACACGCGGGCGCGCGCCTCGGGGTTCATATGGCGCATCGGAATCAGCGTGCCGTATTCGAAACCCAGGCCCGGGTCGCGGTGGGCGATCGCTCGCAGCCCCCGCTCTTCCGCGGCGGCCACGGCGTCGTCCGCGAGCTCGGGATCACCCGCGTAGCGGTACTCGAGACCCGAGAGCATGTGGGGCAGTTCGGGGCTCGTAAAGACACCCGCGTTTTCGGCGTTCGCGTTCGCGTGAAAACCCTGATTCACCACCCAGTGGACGTCGACGACGACGAACGTTTCTACCCGGCGCCGTGACGCTCGTTGCCCGAGCTCCCGGAGTCCGGCAATCGCTCCGTCGCGAATTCCGCGATGCTCCGGAGCGTGCTCGGACAGCCAGATCGACGGCACGTGGGTCACCTTCGACGCCATCACCAACGGCATCAAGTCGCTCCCAGGGTCGGGACGCGATGGTCCCCCAGTGCGACACAGACGTTCTTGGTCTCCGTGTAAAAATCGAAGCTGTAGTCTCCGCCGTCTCGGCCGATACCCGAAGCTTTCATCCCGCCAAAGGGTGAGGGAAGGTGGCGATTGTTTTCAGAGTTGAGCCACACCATTCCGACGTCGAGATCTCGCGCGATGCGGTGCGCGCGCTCGAGATCGCGCGTCCAGACGTAGCCGGCGAGCCCGTAGCGAGAGGCATTCGCGATCCGCAGCGCTTCGGCTTCGTCGTCGAAGGGAATGACCGTGAGCACCGGTCCGAAGATCTCTTCTTGAGCGATTCGCATGTCCGACTGCGCGTCGAGCAGCACGGTGGGACGGACATAGAGTTCGCCCGGTGCCGTTCCGGATGCCGTGTAGACGCGCGCACCTTCCTCTTCGGCGAGTTCTAGGTAGCTCCGCACTTTGCTGCAGTGCTCGCGATGAATCAAAGGGCCGACTTCCGTCGCTGGATCGAGTGGGTGGCCCACGCGGATGTTGTCGATGCGCGACGCGAGCGCGCGCGTAAATTTCTCGTGCACGGAACGCTCGATCAACAAGCGGCTGCTCGAGGTACAGCGCTCGCCGTTGAGGCTGAAGATCATGAAGATCACGGCGTCGAGCGCGCGCTCGAAGTCCGCGTCCTCGAACACCACGACCGGATTCTTTCCCCCGAGTTCGAAGTGGACGCGTTTTAGCGTTTTGCTCCCCTGTGCCATGATCGCGCTTCCGGTGGCGGACTCTCCGACAAACGCGATCGCTTGGATCGCGGGGTCTTCCGTCAGCGCCTTTCCCGCTTCTTCACCCAACCCGTGAACAGTATTCAGGACACCCGCCGGCAGCCCTGCCTCATGAGCGATCTCCGCCAACAAGACGGCAGAGAGCGGACTCCATTCAGCGGGCTTGTGCACGACGGTGCAGCCGGCGGCGAGGGCGGGCGCGATCTTCCATGTCGATAACATGAACGGGGTGTTCCACGGCGTGATCACGGCCACGGGACCGATTGGCTGACGGAGCGTGTAATTCAGATGTTGGGCAGCGGGCAGTGCCTGCCCGTCGCGCACTTGCTCGGCGCGCGCGGCAAAGAAGCGGAAGTTGTCGGCGCTTCGCGCGGCCGCCTTGCTCATAAACCGGAGCGGTTGACCCGTATCGCTCGATTCCACAAGTGCGATCTCTTCCGCGCGGGTTTCGATCGCGTCGGCGATCGCCTCGAGGACTCCGCGCCTTTCTGCGGGCGGCCGTCGAGACCAATCGACAAAAGCCGCTTCTGCTGCGGCCGACGCCCGTGCGACGAGAGTCGAATCGGCCAGGGGCACCTGACCGAGATCGCTACCGTCGATCGGCGACGTATTGGCAACGGTTCCCGACGTGATTCGCTCCGCCTCACCTGCGATGATGTGGGGCAGGGTTCCGCCGCGGAAACGGGCCAGCACCTGCTCCGCCAGAGCCCGGTTTTCTTCGAATGTTTTCGCGCTCATGACGAGCCCGCGCGCGCGGCTACGGCGTGGTGGAGCGGGTTCGCCTTCCATGAGAACTCGCCGTCGATCTCCTGAACCTCGAGGGAGATCGCTGTCTCCTGGGCGACGCCTTCTCCTTCCAGAACGGACCTCACAGCGGCGAGGAGCGTTTCTCCGACGCCTGTTTTCGTCGTGTCATCCCGCCCCCGGCCGATGCGGACGACCACGTCGACGAAACCGTTTCCGGGATGTTCGTCCGCCACGGCGTAGTCGTCGCAACGGATCGCTCGGGTCCGCGTGCCACCTTTTGGGAAGACGCCGGTCGAAAGCGCGGCCTTGTGCAGGCGCTTCACCAGATCGCCGCGTCGTAGCGCGTCGTGCAGGTTGGCGGAGTACTGAACCACGAGGTGCGGCATGAGGTGAGCGCGTTTCTCCAGTGGCTATCATGGTACCAAGAGGTGCGAACCCAGCCATGCGAATCGTGAGCTTCAACGTTGCAGGTCGAGATGCGTTCGGTGTGCTTCGCGGTGAAGAGGTCATCGATGCCGGCGCGCGCTTCGCGGCCGACGTGCCGAGTGTTGTCGACCTCGTCACGAAGTCGAGCGACCCACACTTTCGAGATCGGTTCGCCAACGCGTCATGCGACTTCCGTCTCGACGAGGTCCGCCTGCGAAAACCGATTCCCCTGCCGGGGAAGTTCCTTTGCGTCGGCGTGAACTATGCGGATCGCAATGCCGAGTACCGCGACGGTGCGGAGCGGCCGCGCTATCCGAGCTTGTTCATGCGTACGCCCGATTCGTTGGTCGCGCACGGCGAGCCCATACTCAGGCCGCCCGAATCTGAGCAGCTCGACTACGAGGGGGAGATCGGTCTCGTCATCGGCACCGCGGGGCGTCGCATTCCAGAAAGCGAGGCCATGCGTCACGTCGCCGGTGCGACATGCGTCAACGAAGGCAGCGTTCGCGACTGGATACGCCACGGGAAATTCAACGTCACCCAGGGGAAGAACTTCGATCGTTCCGGAGCGGTCGGCCCATGGATCGTGACGGCTGACGAACTCGACTTGACGGCCCCACTGACGCTGGAAACGAGGGTCAACGGCGCGCGGCGTCAATTCGACACGACGTCGCGCCTCTCCTTTCCGTTCGCGCGTCTCGTGTCGTACATCTCCACCTTCACCACGCTCCACCCGGGAGACATGATCGCTACGGGAACCCCAACGGGCGCCGGCGTTCGCCTTTCCCCTCCGCAGTTTCTCGTGCCGGGCGATGTCGTGGAAATCGAAGTGTCGGGGATCGGCGTGTTGCGCAACGAGGTTGCCGACGAGAGCTAGTCCGTTTGCGAAGGGCGCCGTGATACGAAAAGCTGCCGCCACCAAGGAGGCTTCATGATCGGTTATGTAACGCTCGGGACCAACGACTTCGAGAAGGCGGCAGCCTTCTACGACGCTCTGCTCGGTGACATCGGCGCCAAGCGAGCCATGGAAAACGAACGCATCGTGCTGTGGGCGAAAGCGCCGGGAACCCCGATGCTGGCGGTCTGCAAGCCGTTCGACGGCGGTGCCGCGACTTCCGGGAACGGCACCATGGTGGGCCTCGCTGCGGAATCGAAGGAACAAGTCGACCAGATCTACGCGAAGGCGATCGAACTCGGAGGGACCGACGAAGGTCCCCCCGGCCCCCGCGGCGATGACGGTAGCTTCTACGGTGGCTACTTCCGTGACCTCGACGGGAACAAATTCGTCGCGTTCATCTTCGGCGGCTAGTGCATGATGGCCAGCCGGGGACTACCGGCTGGCCATCTCACCCCTCGAGGACCTCGAGCAAGTTGCCGAAGAATGCGTGACAGGCGCGCGCACTCTGCTCGAAATCGATGACAAAGCCCCGGTCTCCTGGGTTCTGAGTGCGCCACAACCGTCCGTGCTCTTCGCTACAGAAGAAATGCACGCGTTGTCACAAACCATCGAGCATGTGCGGTTTCGCGCGATCTTCCGCGGTGGCAATCGGATCGAACTCCCGCAAGGTCCGGGTCGCAGGGTGTTCGCTCTCAGCGCTATCCGCGGTCACTCGAAAATTGAATTCGATGGGTTCGTGGCACTGAGAGCAGCGCGACCACACGTTCGCTTCGGTTCCAACCCCGTACACGACGGGGACGGCAATCGTGCCTCCCGCTCACATTCCGTCGAGCCGCGCGCCGCGAACCTCGACTTGGTGGTTGCACGGAACGGCCGAGAAGGGATAGAGCGCGAGGATCCGCTCGCCGCTCGGATCGAGTTTGAGGGCATCGCGGCGATTGAGTCTGTCGAGCACGTCCCGGACCTCGGTCGGCGCGAGATCCGTTGCGTCCTGTATCGATTCGGCGCTGGGAACCGCACCGCGACCGAGCTCTTCGATCGCCGCGCGACAGCAAGCTCGCTCTCCCGGGGTCATGTTCTCGAGGAAGCGGATGCGAGCGTCCAACAGCGGCTGGAAGTGCGCGGCAAAACCACGCGGATAGTCGTCCGGATCCATGCGCATCGTGGTCTCCCTGCGCTGGGCGCGCGCAATGCGTTGCTCGCTCAGCTCGTCTCAAGATACGATACCGTTCCAATCCCCCGAACTGGAGACTCCGCAGATGCCCGCTTATTTCGTCGCGATTTCGAAAGTGAAAGACCAGGAAAAGCTGCAGGAATACGCCGCCCAGGCCGGTCCGACGTTGGGCGCACACGGCGCCAAGGTCTTGGCGCGCGGTGGCATCGCCGAGGCGTTGGTGGGCACCAAGTCTGGGGACGCCGTGCTCGTCGCGGAGTTCCCGAGCGCCGACGCGATTCGCACTTGGTACAACTCGCCGGAGTACCAGGCGGCGATCCCCACCCGCGAGAAAGCGATGGACGCGAACTTCCTGATCGTGGAGCCGCCGGCCTAGCGGTCACGGCGTCGGCTCAGCCGACGCCACCCCCTTCGCTCGCCTTCGGCTCACTGCGCGCTCCTTTCGCGCTTCGCGCGAAACTCGCTTGCGATTCCCGGAGATTCGCGCGAATTCGCTCGCGCTCTGCCCGGGTTCGCGCGCGCTAGCCGTACTGGAATTCGGGGTAGAGCAGGTTGACGGCCTGCACGAAGCCGACGTCCCAGATTGCGCCGATAAGTTGCCAGGCGATCAAGATCCCGACGATCGCGATCGTCGGGTTCCGCATCCATTCCCGGTAGTGCGTCATCCACGCCTCGGGCAAGACCAACGGCAGTGCGCCGCTTCCGTCGAGCGGCGGCAGGGGAATCAGGTTGAGCAGTAGCAGCAAGAGGTTCATCGAAAAGAAGACGCTGAGAACAAACGCCGCACTGGCCGCGAACCCCGCGTCGCGAGCGGCTACGACTCGGTCGAAGACGACCGAGTCGGGTGCGTAAAACGCATCACCGGCGACGCCGACGCGAATCGCAACACCCATCGCGATGAGCAGCAACAAGTTCGCTCCGGGCCCGGCCAGCGACATCCACGCGGCGCGTTTTGGATAACGTTCTGCCCACACGGGATCATAGGGGGCGCTTGCGAAACCGAGCGGCCAGCCGGAAACGATCACGGAAAGAATCGGCAGAATCACCATGCCGAAGGGCTCGCGGCGGATGTGCGGCATCGGATCGATCGACACCTGGCCGCCGCGGTACGCGGTGAGATCTCCGCCGCGTTTCGCGGCCCAGGCGTGCGCGGCCTCATGCAACGTCGCGGAAAAGAGGAACGCGACGTAGTAGACGATTGCCGAGAGGATGTCGGTTGAGGCGATCAGTGGGTTCGCTCCGGCGCGTCAAGCTAACCGCCTTGCCTCCGCTCGTCGAAGACCCGAAAATCTCGGAATGCCCTCACCGGTGGTCGACCTGTCCGATCCGGCATCTTTCCGCGACGGATTCCCTCACGAATCGTTCGTCTGGCTGCGCCGCGAAGCCCCGCTTTTTTGGCACGAACCGACCGAGAAAACGCCCGACGGCGAAGGCTTCTGGGTGTTCAGCCGGTACGAGGACGTCCGTGAGATCTTCCTGGATCCGAAACGGTTCTCGTCCGAAACCGGTGGTCACCGCGAGCTCGGCGGCACGCAGATCAAGGATGACCGCGGTGCGGGTGTGATGGTGAACAACACCGACGACCCGCGGCATCGCCACATGCGGAGTCTCGTCAACACGGGCTTCACGCCCCGCATGATCGGTCGCATGGAAGGCGAGCTGCGCGAGCGCATCCGCCGCATTCTCTCGAACATCCCCGAAGGCGAGCCGTTCGACTTCCTCGAACGCGTGGCCCGAGAACTACCGCTGCAAGCGATCTGCTCCATTCTCGGTGTTCCGCAGTCGGACAGAACGATGCTTTGCGACTGGGTCGACGAGGGCATCGAAGCCGACACCGGGGAAGTCATCGCCGCCTCGGCCCATCGAAAACTCGGGAGCTACGTGCGGACACTCATCGATCAAAAGCGCGCGGCGCCGAGCGACGACATCCTGTCGGTCATCGTTCACGCGGAAATCGACGGCGAACGGCTCTCCGATCGCCAGCTTCGCGCGTTTTTCAGTCTGCTCTTCCCCGCCGGCGCCGAGACGACGCGAAGCGCCATCGCCGGGGGACTCCTCGCGCTGATCGAGCACCCGGAGGCGTGGGATCGACTCAAGAATCAACCGGATGTGCTCTCAACGGCCATCGAGGAAATCATTCGCTGGACGACCCCCTCGACCTACAAGCGTCGAACCGCGACCGAGAACGTCGAGAAGTACGGCGAGAAGATTCGCGTTGGGGACAAAGTGACGATCTGGGAGGCGTCCGCGAACCGCGACGAAAGCGTGTTCCCCGATCCCTTCCGCTTCGACGTCACCCGTACGCCGAACCACCACGTGGGCTTCGGGCACGGCGTCCATTTCTGTCTCGGCGCACACCTCGCACGCTTGGAGCTCCGCATCACGTTGGAAGAAATCTTGGCCCGCTACGAGCGCTTCGAGCTCGCCGGCGCGCCGGTCTACCGCCCCAACAATCGACTGGTCGGCCTCAAGGCACTTCCGGTACGCGCGCTGTAAGTCGCGCGGACCGTCGCATCCGGGCCATCAGAAGAATCGCGAAGACCGAAGCCGACGCGGCGATACCGAACATCGTCGGGTAACCGAAGCCCGACGCCACCGGGCCCATCCCGACGCTTCCGATGGTGAAACCGACGTTGAAAGCGCCATTGTAGAGTGCCATCACGGTCGCCCGAACCTGGGAAGAACTCCATTCGACCGCCAGCGCGTTGAGGGCCGGATAGTAGAGTCCCTGCGCGGAGCCGAGCAAAACACCCGGGAGAATGAGTCCGACCCGACCGATCTCCATCACGAGGAGCGGCGCCAGCCCGTAGACCGACATCGCGCCGATCGCCACGGCGAGTCGTCCGACGCGATCCGCCAATCCTCCGGCCACCAGGCGGATACCGGCGGAAGCGCAGGCGTAGGAAATGAAGAACAGACCGACGTTTTCGAATCCGGAATCGATCGCCCAGGGCGACGCGAACGTGATGCACGCACCGAACAGCAACCCTGCCAGCGCCGATACCAACCACACGGGCCGAAGCTTGGCGATGCGCAGAACATCGCGGAACGGCGACGCCACGGTTTCCGCGCGGTGGGTCGGAGCCGCGAGTCGCGTACCGACCACGGCGGCACCGGCCGCGAAGGCCGCCGTCCCCCAAAAGACAGCCTCCCAGCCGTAGCGGACTGCGAGGGGTTCGGCGATTGCGGGCGAAATCGCGTTGGTGGCGACCATGGTCGCGCCAAACCAACCGATGGCTTGCGACAGACGGGACGGAGGCGCGAGATCCGTCGCGAGTGTCGACGCCGCGACGAAGAAGAAGCTGAACCCGAAGCCTTGGAGAATTCGCGCTCCAAAGAGCAGTGGGCCGACGTCGTCGGCGATCGTGAACAATACGCAGCCGACGATCATCGCCACGGCGCCGCTGAAGAGGAAACGCCGGCGCCCGAGCCGATCGATCAGTGTTCCGGTCACGGGCACGCACAACACACTCGTGGTCCAGGCGATGCCGGATACCCAGCCGATCGTCGTCGGGTCCGCACCCAGCTCCGTCTGCAAATACTTCGGGAGTAGGAAGTACGTCGAAAACGAGAGGCCGAAGAGCGCCTGCGCTGTCAGCAACATCACGAAGCGCGGTGACAGCACCCGCTCCTGCGTATCGCCGGTGGTGTTTTCCATGGAGAACCCTCGTCTCGGGCCTCGAAACAACACGTTCCGGCCGCTGGCGCGCCTGTCGAAGTAGCACACAGCGCGCCTGGGCCAAGGCAGCGCCCGGATTCAAGCGGCCGGCGCGAGCGGTCGAAACCTCCTCGGGGAGGATCCACATGGGTCTGTTCTGGCGCCGCAGTGCTCGCTCTGCGGCCAAAGCGCATCGGAACCCTCGGGACAACACGCGTGTGCAGCCCGCTCGAGGTGCACCGGTCGCCGTTCACGTGTTGGGGCGCGATTCCCTCGACATCCTATCCGCGCGCGACATCAGCCAGACAGGTATCGGCGTTTTCGTGCCGCACCGATTCGAGGGTTGCGATATCGCGAGCGAGGTCGAGCTCGTCGTGAAGCTCCCCGGCCACCGGACCTTCCTGGCGCGGGGCCAGGTCAAGCACCAGAACGAAGAGGCCGAGGCGTCGCCCTTCTTCGGTGTCGAGTTTACAGACGTCCCCACCGAGGGCCGGAAGCGACTCCAGTCCTACATCGCGAGCCGCCTCGACGAAGCGCGCGAACAACGCAAGGCGGCGGGCTGACGCGACCTAGGCGGGGGCTGCCACAGCGCGACCCCGCGAACGCCCTCGCGACTTCGAACGGCGGCGATGATCCGGGCGGTTCTTGGGGAGCGGATCTTTCGAAGCGGCCACGCGCGGCGCCGCTTCTCGTGCAATCTCCCTGCGGATCAGCCGCTCGATGCCGGCCAGCGCGGAACGTTCATCTCGGGCGCATAGCGTCAAGGCGATTCCGCTGGCTCCAGCGCGCCCTGTGCGACCGATGCGATGGACGTATGTCTCCGGCTCGGTGGGCAAGTCGTAGTTCACGACCGTATCGATGTTCTCGACGTGGATACCGCGCGCCGCGACGTCCGTCGCGACGAGCACCGGGGTCCCGCCGGTTCGGAAATCTTCCAGCGTCCGCACCCGTGTCGTCTGCGCTTTGTCTCCGTGGATCGCCGCGGCCTTGAAGCCCTGGCGCGTGAGACTCTTCGCGAGACGATCCGCTCGGCGTTTCGTGCGTGTGAAGACCAGGGTGCGAGCCGATGTCGCGTCGCTGAGCAATTTGACCAGCACGCCGAGTTTGTAGGGCCCTTCGACAAAGAGCGCTTTTTGCTCGATCGGCTCGACCGTCGACGCGATGGGATCCACCGCGATCTCGATGGGCTTGTACAAAAGACGAGCTGCGAGCTGTCGAATCTCTCGCGGTTGCGTCGCCGAGAACAGCAGCGTTTGCCGCTTTTTCGGAAGCGCTTCGGTGACGCGACGAACGTCGGGCAGGAAACCCATGTCGAGCATGCGGTCCGCCTCATCGAGGACGTACATCTCAACGTGGGAGAGATCTACGACACCGTCCTGCATCAAGTCGAGTAGGCGCCCCGGTGTCGCGACCAAGACGTCGATACCGCGCTTGAGCGCATCGACCTGGGGGCGCTTGCCGACGCCCCCGAACACAACCGCACAGCGGATGCGATCGCCCGGGTAGTAACTGTTGAAGCTCTCGGCGACTTGCGCGGCCAGCTCTCGAGTCGGTGTCAACACGAGCGCGCGGATCGGTCGATTCCGCTCGGGTTCGATGCACAGGAGCTCGTCCAAGATGGGCAGCGCAAAAGCCGCGGTCTTTCCGGTGCCGGTTTGCGCCGAGGCCAAGAGGTCGCGCGCCTCGAGGGCGTGCGGAATGGCCGCGCGTTGGATCGGGGTGGGCTCCGTGAAGCCCAGTTGTTTCAGGTTGGAAAGCAATTCGGGGTCGAGGTCCAGGTCCTCGAACCCTCGCCCTGTCGGGGCGTTTGGGGTTGTCTCGATGGTCAAATTGAGTGTCCTGTTGGTACGTGCCGCTGGCGGGAGAGAAAGGCCCGCTCTCGGAGGGCGGCGGGTAATCCGCTCGGGCGGTGATGCCCGGCGAGGCGGCTCCTCATCGAAGCCGCCGGGAACATACGCAACATCGGCCCGTCGCGCCTTCGACCTGAGTCCGACCCCTAGTTGACCGCTTCTTCGGGGCGCCGTTGCTCGGACTCATACAGCGCTTCCAGGCGGGCCGCCGTGTCGGGATCCAGCGGATTGAAGCGCACACCCATCCCCGGCGTGCCCGCTTCCCCGTCGTCGAGGTTCACGTGGTTCGCGACCACGACGCCCTCCACGGAGAGGGGTTCCTTTTCATCGACCAGGAGCAGCTTCAACGCCACCGTCGACCCCACGGGGAGGGGTGCCAGGGTTCGGATGAACACGCCGCCTTTCGAGAGATTCGTCACCACGGACGACGCGGAGCCGCTTTGTCCGACTACCGAGCAGACGAGGTGCGTGGGGACCCGAAGCGATGCGCGACGGTCGGGCTTCTGCCCCGTCATCCGGTCGAGAGCGTCTTTGTAGTGCGCCCAGCGCTCGAGGTCCGGTACCGACAGGCCGCCGTTCTTTCGGCGCTTTTCGAGATTCGTGAACAGACGCAGTAAGTTGAGAGCATTGGCCATCGTGGGCACTCCTTTCGACAGCCGTTCGACCCGCCCGGGTGAGGGTTAGGGCACTGGCTTTGCGTCACCGCGTTCCCACGGTTTTGCCGTTTCGGTGGAGCGCGACTGGGCCACGCTCTGCAAGAGGCTTTATCGTCCGACCCGCGCCTTGGATGAGGGTAAAATGACCCATATCACACTTTTTCCGATGCGCGCAGGACCCTCATGAGCGACGGAACCCCGAAAGGCGCTTGCTGGCCGGACCGGCAGGACGCCCAGCTGCTTCGGGCTTGCTTGCTGCCCGACGGCCGAGGTGCCGAGGCCTACCGCCGCTGGCGGGCGTCGGTGGATCTCAAGACCATGCGCCATCCGTGGCTGCGGCTGATGCCGCTGCTACAACACAACCTCGGCCGGCTGGGCATCGCGGACGCGGAGCAGGATCTTCTGCGTGGAGTCTTGCGCCAATCGTGGTTTACAGGCCAGGTCGCGACGGCTCGTGCCGCACCGATCCTGCAGCGGATGGACGCGAACGGGATACCCACCATGGTTCTCAAGGGTGCGGCTCTGGCCGAGCTCTACTACGAGAACCCCGCGTTGCGTCCCATGGAGGACTTGGACGTGTGCGTGCCGGTCGCGCGGGCGCCCGAGGCATTCGCGCTGATGCAATCGGCGGGCTACCGGCCAGGCGATTACGGCTTTGAACCGACGTTTCCGACCTGTCAGCTCCGTTCCCATGCCTGGGGTTTTCGCGCGGAGAACGACCACGAGTTGGATTTGCACTGGCATGTCTTGCCCGCCGCCCGGTGGGACGACGCCGACCGAGGGTTCTGGGCCGACAGCCGGCCCTTCGAGCTGGGCTCCGTCGCCACGCGCACGCTATCGGCGGAAGACCATGTCCTGCACGCGTGCGTCCATGGAACGACTTGGAATCAAGGCCACATCCTCCACTGGATTGCCGACGTGGCGACGATTGTGCGGCGCGTGGGAGACCGCTTCGACCCTCGCGTGCTGATCGATCGAGCGCGGCAACTGGGCGTCGTGTCGCACCTGAAAGCCGGCCTGTCTTACGTGCACGGACTTCTCGACGTTTTGCCGCAACACGTGGTCGCGGCACTCCGACGCGTCCGTCCACAACTGAGCGATCGCGTGAGCTTCTTCTACCGTCGCAACGAACGCAGTTCGTCGGCAGGCGCGATGGCGTTGCAGCTCTTGTTCTGGCATCGCGAACGACACGCCCGTGCGAAAGACCGTTGGCTCTCCTTTCCGGCCTACCTTCGCGAGTATTGGCGGTGCGATTCCAACTGGTCCATGGCCCGCCGCGCGTTGCGTGCGATGAGCGGGAAGAGCGCATGAAAACTCGAGCCGACGCCGCAATCAGTGTGATCATCCCGGTCCACAACCGCGAGGCCTTGCTCCCCGAGACCCTGGCGTCGGTTTGGGCTCAGACGCTCGCGCCGGCCGAAGTCATCGTGGTCGACGACGGCTCGACCGACAACTCCGTGCGGGTGGCGAAGCGCTGGCGCCCTCACGTCCGAGTCGCGTCGCAGTCGCAACAGGGACCGGGCGCGGCCCGCAACGCGGGCATCGCCTTGGCGTCCGGTGATCTGCTGGCCTTTGTCGACTCCGACGATCTATGGCCCGAAGATAAACTCGAGAAGCAGGCCGCTGTCCTTGCAGAGCGACCCGAACTGGACATGGTCTTCGGTGCCGTTGAACAGTTTGCCGACCCCGACGTGACGGAGCGCGGGGGAGCTTTCGATCCGACGGCGGCGTCGATGGCTCCGCATGTCGGTACCTTGGTCGCCCGGCGCCACTGTTTCGAACGCGCCGGTTCGTTCAATCCAAAGTGGAAAAACGGCGAATTCATCGACTGGTTCGGTCGCGCCCAAGATGCCGGGTTACGCCACGAGGTGTTGCCATGCCGCCTGCTGCGCCGCCGTATTCACGCCGGCAATTTGATGCGTCAGACCGGAGACGAACTCGACTACGCCCGCATCCTGAAAGCCGCAATCGATCGACGCAGGGGCTGAGCACCTGCCCGCGTTTTGTGGCATAAACGAGGGTCTTATGCCGCGTTTCCTTCGCCCCGCCGGCCCACACATCTCGGTGTCCATCCTCGACGGCGAGCTCGTCGCTATCGACCTGGCATCCGGTAGCTACTACCACGCGGGGGTCGTCGGCGCCCAGATCTGGGAGCTCGCTTCGACGCAGGTAGAAGCGCAGGACATCGCGACCCGACTGGCGGACCGCTATCCCGGCGTCGACCAGGTGATCGATCACGTAGGTGCGTTTCTGGATCAACTGATCGAGAGCGGCCTGGTGAGCGAACACGAGACACCCGGGCCGGTCGACGGGCCACCGTCGCAACCCGCCGAACCGCCGGCAGGCTCGGGCGCCTATGAGCCGCCCAATCTCGGTCGCTTCGACGACATGCAGCAACTGCTCCTGTTGGACCCGATCCACGATGTCGATCAGTCCGGGTGGCCTGTAAGCCATGAGAATGCCCCGACCGCCGACACGACGAAGGTTGCGGCGAAGGGCTCCTCCTCCGGAGCTTCGTGACGCACAACCCGCCGGGTCCGGAATACCGCGCGTTTGTCGCTTCCCTGGTGGCACGTGCACGAGCCGCAATCGACAGCCACGCCGCGAAACCCCGTACCTGCGAACCGGTGCAGCTGAGGCTGGACGACGATCGACTGGTCGTCCGCTGCGCTGGCGCAAGCGTCTCCGAGCGATTGCTCCCCGCCTTCGCAGGCCTCCTCTCTCCGCACCGAGAAGCAGGCGGCGAAACCGACGCGATACCTGCGGTGCCCGAAATTCTCGCGTTCGACACCGCGTCGAGCGGCATCCAACCGCCGCCCCCTCCTTTCCCGTTGCAGGCCATCCGCGAGCGCGGCGTCGTCGAAGCAGGGGATGGCTTGACCATGGCCTTCCAGGTGGGCGCCGACACCTTGAGCGTCTGGGATGAAGGGCAGCAACGGGGTGTCTTCTGGACCCGGGATGCCGAAGCGTTGCCCTACTACGAGACGGGGGCTCCGCTGCGCCATCTGCTCCAGTGGTGGGGCGCCGGCCGCGGGTGGCAACTGGTACACGCTGCCGCGGTCGGCACGCGAGCCGGCGCCGCGCTACTCGTCGGCCCCGGGGGTTCGGGGAAATCCACCTGCGCACTGCGATGCCTGGGGTCGCGCCTTTCGTATCTGGCGGATGACTACTGCATGGTCCGGCGCGAACCGACCGCTCGGGTGCACGCCCTGTACACCACCGCCAAGGTCAAGAACGATTACACCACGCACGCTGCATCCCTTGCGAAAAGCCTCAGCTCGACCGCGCACATTCGGGCGGAAAAGCGGTTGTACTTCCTGCATCCTCAGCACGAGGAGCAACTGCTCGCGGCCGCTCCTCTCGCGATGATTCTGGTGCCGACCATCCGGACGCAAGGCGAACTGCGCACCGAGCCTTTTCCGCGGGCGATGGCGCTCGC
This sequence comes from Myxococcota bacterium, assembly GCA_965223705.1. Lineage (GTDB taxonomy): Bacteria > Myxococcota_A > UBA9160 > UBA9160 > UBA6930 > UBA6930. Next base: position 4,511,665 of record OZ245015.1, read on the forward strand.
CGCATTGGCGCCGTCATCGATCTTCCAGGTCGCCGGCGCAGGTTCTTCTAGTTTTCGCTTTTTGACGATGCTCGTCGCGGACCTTCCGTGTCGGCGTTTGTTGCTGGGCCCCGACATGGCTCACCTCTCCGAAGTCATCGAAGGCGCGCTCGCCGAAGCCTCGGAGGGTGGCTCATGAAACCGATCGTGTCCGTCATTATCCCGGCGTACAACGCAGCCGCGACCTTGCAGCGGAGCGTCGATTCCGTGCTGAGCCAGGATGTCGACAAGATGGAAATTCTGGTCGTTGACGACGGCTCGACTGACGACACACCGAAGGTAGCGACACAACCAGCGCTGCGGCTTTTCAGCCAGAGCAATCGCGGACCCGCCGCCGCGCGGAATCGCGGCATTGCGGAAAGTCGCGCGGATCTCGTTGCGTTCCTCGACGCAGACGACACATGGCCCGCCGGCGCGCTGCGACACCAGCTCGCGATGATGCAACGCGACGAGAGCGTCGACGTGCTCTTGGGTCACACCGATCACGCTCCACTGGCGGGCGGCACGCCCGGTCGCTTTTTGACGTTTCTGATCGGTGCCGCGTTGTTCCGCCGCACGGTCTTTGATCGCGTAGGAATGTTCAACGAGGAGCTCCGCCGCGGCGAAGACGTCGATTGGTTCATGCGCGCGCGCGAAGTACCGATCAACTTGCGTATCAGCGAGCGCACAACACTCACGTATTGCCACGATACGCGCCGGCCGGATAGTCCGGCGCAAGCCGGGCCCGAGGTGCTTGCCGCGATGCTGAAACGTTCTCTCGATCGAAGGAAGAGCGTCGGCGAGGCGACGGACTTGCCCCCGATGGACGCCGCGCGGCCCCTCCCGCGCAAGGCCCGCGAACCGGGCAGCCGCGATGGATGAAGTCGTCCCTGTAAGCTTGGTCGTCGCGGTTCGCAACGGCGAGGATTTCATCGCCGAAGCGCTCGAGAGCGCGACTCGCGGGCCATGCGTTCCTGCGGAGATTCTGGTCGTAGACGGGCATTCCCGGGACAACACACGCGCCATTGCCGAAAGCTTCCCGCGCGTACGGTCGGTTGTGCAGCGCGGAAATGGGATCTCCGACGCCTACAACCAGGGCATTCGAGAAGCTCGTTGCGACCTGATCGCGTTCTTATCCCACGACGACAAGTGGGCCCCTGACAAACTGGCGACGCAACTCCGCCACCTCCGGGAGTCGCCGACGACGGACGCGGTCGTCGGGCGCGCCCGCCATTTCCTGCAGCCGGGGCACGCCCTCCCGGCGGGCTTTCGGCCCGAGCTGCTGCGCCAAGACGTGGACGCGTTCATCATGGAGACATTGCTGGCTCCCCGATCGACGTTTGACCGTGTGGGTCCCTTCGACACGACGCTTCACACGGCACACGATGTGGACTGGTTCTCACGGGCGCGGGACATGGGCCTTCGAATCGACGTCGTGGCATCGGCGCTCGTACACAAACGCGTCCACGGTGCGAACAGTTCGTTGAGCGCGCAAGACAACACCGCTCAACTGATGCGCGTGGCGCACGCCGCCATCCGGCGCAAGCGCGACGGCGGCTAGGGCTGTGGGCTCACGCCTTGGGGAGGTCTTGAATTTCTGATTGCAGCCACAGCTTGCAGGCGATCAGAGCCCGGAAGCTGTGGTAGCTCGACTTCCACGGAAAACTCATCCAACCACACGGCTCTCCGTACACGCCGCGGATCAGCGGTCGACCGCGCGAATCGACGTTGTAGTACCACTCTCCCAATCGAGGATGACGCTGCTTGGTGTCTAGCCACTCGAGCACCCGGTCAAACATGGTGAGGAACTCGGGCTCGCTCGACAATCGGTAGGCGACCATCAAACCGTTGAGCGCTTCAAACTGGGTCCAGATGTTTGCCGTCTTTTTTCGAGGGCGCCCCGTGAGCGGCGCTCCCGAGTAATACCACTTGCCCAAGCGCCGATCGAAGGCCCGCCGACTGGTGCTTCGGGCCAGGGCGAGAAGAGGCTCGGTGATCTGCTCGTCGTCTTGCCACCCGAGACGAGAAGCGGATTGCCAGAGCAAATAAACGACCTCGATGTCATGTCCGTACTCGACCTCGTGATGGTCGATCAGCGTCCAATCTTCTCGGTACGCCTTCGAGCAGAACGTTTCTCCGGACATGTGTACGATGGCCTTCTGACCGATCAGCTCCACCTGTCTCTCGAAGACCCGCTGGGACGGCGCCAGGCCCGGGTGGGCGTTCTGCTGATTCGCCTCGAACAACTCCCCGACGGCCTCTAGGAGGTGCATCTGCGTGTTGATCTCTTTGGGCTCTCTGGACCAGCCTCCCGGGTAGCGCGTCTCGTCGAAACCATTTTCAGGGTCCCAAGATTCTCGGACCACTTTTTCAAAGACGCGATTGACCAGTTCCAAAGCTTCCGAACCCGACTCTCGACCCGAGAAGGCGGTCGCAAAGTTCGAGAGACCGAAGATGCAAAAAGCTACGGGGTAGTGGTGTACTTGACCCTGCCCCGGTTCACCCTCGGCCGAAACCCTGCGGTGGAACCAGTTCGATGCCGGATCGTAAAAACAGTCGCGGACGAAACGGAACTGCTGATGGCAGATTCGAGCAATGGATTCTGAGCTCTCGATGAAGCGAAAGATCTGGGAGAACGACCACAGATGCCTGACTTGCTGAATCAAGTCCTTGTCGGCGCCCGGTACGGGTCGACCTTCCAGATCGACTAAGCCGTAGAAACCCCCGTTCGCCTCATCCACCCGCGCCCGCCAAAAAGAGAGGCTTTCCCGGAGCATCCGGGAGAGAAGTCGGTGGCGGGATTCCAGGAAGTGGCGGTCGAGCGCGGTCGGGGCGTGACGCCGCTTGAGCCCGAGCCGGGAAGCCACGCGGGAGAGAAGGGGGGGCGTCAGTCAGCCAACTCGGCGGCAAGTTCGGTCACAGTGACGCAACCGCAGACCTGCCCATCATCATCGAGAAATTCGACGAGCGTGTCATCCACCCCGCGAAAACTCGCGTAGGCCATTGCACCATTGGGAAAGAACTCTTCGTGTTCGTCGTTTGCGGGCTGGTAGTAGTAGTCCCCGGGTTTGTACACGCAATCCAGGGTGAGGTTGTGGACCTCGCCCTCGAGCACAAGCGCGTGGGATTCGCAGCGATGGCGATGCAGACCGGAGCGGTAACCCGGAGCGAGCTTGAAGATCAGCTCGGCGAAATGTCGCTCTACGTCCACGGCGAGTACCTTGATCGCGACACCCTCGGCGGCCTCACACCAGCCGGCGTCGCGGGTCGGGCCCTTCGCGATTTGTAGGGTCTGCGGAAATGATGCGGCGGCACTCATCGATCGTCCTTCCTTCGAGCGGGTCTCTGCAGTATCTCCGAAACGGTGGGCGAGATCCACACGCGCACGGCTCGGCATGACTCTTGCTGACAATCGACGTATGGAGCCGATCCCGCGAACCATCGAGGCGCTTCCGGATGGGCTGGTTGCGGCTCTCGATACGATCGGGAGCCCCGTCGAGCGCATCGAGACGCACATCTCCCACCTGGCCCTCACCGAAGGCCGTGTCTACAAGCTCAGGAAAGCCGTCGCCTTCGATTTCGTGGATTTCGGTCGACGTGAGACACGGATGCGAGATTGCTGGAACGAAGTCCTTCTCAACCGCCGCTTGGCGCCGCGTGTCTACCTCGGAGTCGCTCCGTTCGAGCCGTACGAGAACGGCTTCCGCGTTGGAGAGATCGTCGACCCGGCGAGGATGCCCGTCGAAACAGCCGAGCGAGATTGTGAATGGGTCGTTGTGATGCGGCGTCTTCCGACGGGTCGGGACGCCGAATCGCTCTGGCACCGCGGCGATCTCGCGGAGGAACATGTCGACCGGCTCGCAGAGCACCTCGCGAGGTTCCACCGGGACTCGCGATCGGATCGTGGCTCGGGCGACCCCACAGATACCGTTCGCACCGTACTCCGATCGATTCGCTCCCTCGAGGGCGCCGCTCGCTCGGACGCGAGTGCACGACTCGCCTGGTTGGTCCGGGAGTTCGAGATGCTCCACGGAAAGCTCTTTGCGGAGCGTCGCGCAGAAGGACGCTGGGTCGACGGCCACGGCGATCTGCGCCTCGAGCACGTGTGGTTCGATGATGCCAAAGAACCCGAAATCATCGACTGCGTCGAATTCTCTGAAGATCTCCGCCTTGTCGACGCCGCGAACGAAGTTGCTTTCCTTTCGATGGATCTGCGCTTTCGCGGCGCCCATGCCCTCGCGGAACGCTTTCTTGCAAGCTACGCCGCCGCGGCCGACGACTTCGGGATCTATTCGGTCCTGCGCTACTACGAGGCCTACCGCGCGGCCGTGCGCGCCAAAGTGAGCGCGTTGCGTAACGAGGGCACACCCGAAGCGGAACGTCAGAGAGATCGCTATTTGGGCCTTGCGACACGCCTTCTCTCCGCACCCGGCCAAGGTCTGGTCATCGCGACGACGGGGCACATCGGGTCCGGTAAGAGCAGCATCGCAGCGGAGCTCGCCCGCCGACTCCCCGCCGTCGTGATCCGTTCCGATGTCGTTCGCAAGCAGCTAGCGGGTGTCGAGCCGACGACCTCGCTTGCGACTTCATGGGGAGAGGGCAACTACAGCCTCGATCAGCGATCGAAGATCTACGACGCTCTTTTCGCTCGTGCGGAAGCCCCTCTGAATTCCGGACGTCACGTGATCCTCGACGCGTCCTTTGGTCGCCGCTCATGGCGCGACGCGCTCGCCGCCTGGGCCGCGTCTCACCGCTTCACGGCCTGGATCGTCCACGCGGAGTGTCCACCTTCGGTGGTGCGGCAGCGACTCATCTTGCGAAGTCGCGAAGGGCGCTCGGCATCCGACGCGGGCCCTGAGCTCCTCGACCCGAGCCGTGCGGCGTACGAGGCGCCCACCGAGTGGCGCTCCGACCGACTCCGGTCCGTCGACACGGGCCGATCCGACTGGCGCGGGGCAGGGGTCGCGTCGCTCGCCGCCGATCTACTCGCCGCGCGCCTGTGCTCCTGATCCGAAGTGGTCCTCGATGACCGACATAAGGTCCAACGCCGACACGACGCCGCACAATCGGCCGTTGTGCTCGACCCAGACGCGATGCACTTTGCTTTCGCGCAAGCGCTTCGCGACTTCTGCGACCGGCGCGTCCCGTTCCACCGTGAGCACTTGCTTGGTCATCACCTCGGAGACTTTCCGTTCCGAGAGGCGGTCCTGGAAATCGACGAGTTCTCCGGGCCAATCCGGCGCCGAGAACTCGAGCAGGTCGCGGAAGTAGTTGTTCGCGGCGAGCGCCGTCCCGTGTTCGTCGTCCTGCGCCCGCATCAGGTCCATCGTCGTGATGACGCCTTCGATCCGACCCTCCTCCGAGATGACGGGCGCTCCGTGAATTCCTTCCTCGACGAATAGACGAAGTGCGTCTAGGAGAGAAATCTCGGGACTTACAGACACGATCGATGCCGTCATCACATGACGGGCGGTGACTTCCATGCGTCGTCCTCCTCCGAAAACTGGCTGCACATCACGTGCCAGCCTCGGAGCCGTGACTCCGGCGAAACCGAGGCGACTCGCCTCAGGGTTGCGACTTCTTTTCACACCCCGAACCGTGCCGAAACGAAGCTGGCATCGATTTTGAATCCAGCTCTTCTGCGTTTCGAGTTTGCGTAAAAGGGAGTGCACCAGAATGGACGAGAAGAATTTCGAGCTGGATCTCGACACGGCGGGTTCGCAACCGGTCGCACGCGTCATGATGGTCGAAGCATCGGGCTTCACGCGAAGCGGCGTACCCACCGTGACCGTCGATTGCGAGAAGCCGCGGGACTTCGCGCGCGAGATCGATCGCTTGAAGAGCGAGCTTGACGCGATCGCGGATCGAGCGGTAGCTGCTCTCGGCGAGGCGAATGCCGCGCGTTCGACATCGACCCCGCGAGCCCCGGAGCCCGCCGAAGAGAAGCCCCGAATCGACTCAGAGCTCACCGTATCGCAAGTGATGACTCGAGATGTCCGCACGGTGGAGCGGAACGACGTGATCGCCGTGGCGGACGAACTGATGCGCGTCGGGAGCTTTCGACATGTCGTCGTTCTCAACGAAGATCGCAGCGTGGCCGGCGTCGTGAGCCACCGAGACATCGTCTACGGCGCGCTCGCCTGGACCCTTGGACAGGGGCGGGACGCACATGACAAAGCACTCCGCGCCTATCCGGTAAAGAACGTCATGGCGGCGAATGTCGTAACGGTCGATTCCGATACACCGCTTCGCGAAGCGGGGAACCTGATGCTCGAGAAGAAGCTCGGGTGCTTGCCCGTAGTCGACGGAGGCGAGCTTGTCGGCATCCTCACCGAGGGTGACTTTTTGTATCTACTCGCGGGGCGGGAGTAGTTGCCGGAGCTCCCGGAGACGGCGCCTCTCTCTCTCCGGCAGCGCGACTTCGGCGTGAGCCCCGAAGCCCGCGGTGACGAGTTCTTCGAGCCGCCAGTAAGCGTTCCAACCGACCCGTTCGTTTCCGGGCGATCGAACAGCCGCCTCGAGGTAACTCTCGGTCTGGCCCGACCAGAAGGACTGCGTCAGGCGGTCTTCGAGTCTGGCGAGGAGAAAATAGGCCTCGGAGAGTTGCGCGCGCAGGGTTTCGCTCTCCCTCGCAGCGTCGATCATTCTCAACAAGATGCCTGAAGCCATGAGATCGTAGACGAGCCCCTCGCGCGAATCCTGAAACAGCGTGACGCTCGCGCCCCGCGCGGATAGCTGCCTCGCAGCTTCGAGCGTTTGCTCCGGAGGTGCGGCTTCGAGCGCCTTGAGAGCCTCGATCCAGATCGACAAGCGATTCCGCAGGTAGGACGGGACATCGTCCCGCGCACGGAATTGTTCGAGCGCCCCGCGAGCCCGCGCGGGGTTCTGACGGACGCGGAGCGCAACCCGCAAGTACTCGAAGGGTTGGCCCGCCAGATCGAGTTCGACCGGAGAAGATCGCGGGTTCTGAAAGATTCCCTCCCAGGTTTGTAGCGATTTGTCGAAGCTACGACTCACGACCTGGAGACGCGCCTGCTCCATCTCCGAGAGTTTCTCGACCTGGAGTTCCCCGACCAGGCGTGCGGCGAAAGGAAAATCCGCCCCCGACGGGAAGCGCGTATGACAATCGATGCAGTTCTGCACAAGCATATACACGAAGGCCCGCGCATCTTCGTAGTTCCGCTCGCGAAAGAAGCGCGCCGCTTGCTCGGAATCTTCGAGCAACAGCTCGCTGAGCTCTTGAAATCCTCCGTCCCGCCGTTGCCCGTGCGATTCGATCTTGGCAGCGGCGGAGGAGAGCACGCGGAACTGCTTCTCGATCTCCTCGCGGTGCTGAGGGTCGGAGAAGCGCTTCTCGTCGAGACTCACGGGGAAGAGCTGGCTCAGCGCGGAGAAAGCCTCTCGCATGGCCGTGTTCGGCTCGGCCGACTCCGCCCCCGCCGGCGACGCGCACCATTGGAGCGCGAGCGCGACCGCCCACACCAGATACACGAAACGGACCGGGGCCGTTGTTGTTCTCACGGGACGCTCTCCTTGCTCGTGACAAGAGGGTCGTTGTTCCCGACCCGGGTCGGATCCATCGGTTCAAGTCGCGCAGCGCTCCAACCCTTCGGGATCTCCCACGGATACGCTCGCGTCGGCAGGACTACCGTGCCGTATCGGTTCGGTTCCGCTTCGAGCAGGTACCAACCGAAAGCGACCAGTAGCCCGTCCTCGAAGATCGCCGGGATGAGCGTCTCGCGTCCTTCTGCGCCGGGCGGGTAGCGAACGAACACGATGCGTACGTAGCCGCCGTAGGGAGCTCTGCCGCACATCCAACCGGCGAGGTCGACGAGACGCGGGCCACCCCCCGCGATGGAAGCCTCGAGGAGGATGCTCTGCATCGCGGGGTTGTACGCAGAGCACGCCATCTCAACGAGACGGCTCTCCGAGACCGTGCGATGGCGGGCCGGCGTCGAACACGCCAGGTACATCGTCACCGCGGACCCGAGAAACACGATTGCGGCAGTGCGCCACAAGATGGGGCGTTTCGGCTCAGTGCAGGCTTTTGCGAATGTGGCGATAGCCGTCGCGGATTTCTTCGAGGAGTAGTTTCGTGGCTTCCCGAACATCCTCCCCCTCCTCGGCCGCGACACGCCCCACCTCCGCAGCACCGCGCTCGAAGGCGTGCCATTTGTTTTCCAGCGTGTCGAAAAGGTCCCGAAGCTCGGCTCCGCCGAGATGAATCTGGAGTTTCAGCTCATCTCGCATATTGCGTAGCTTCAGCAATTCACCTTCGAACAGTCGGTCTGCACTCACGCGAGTTCCTCCCGGTTGTGTGTTCGTGAGTGGTGCAGATTGCGTGCCGAAGTCGATTAGACTCCGGACATGATCGACCATCGCCTGCTGAGCGGACTCGCCATGCTGGTGACCCTCACCGTCGCTGGCACCGCCGGGTTCATGTTCATCGAGGGGATGGGGCTGCTCGACGCGCTCTACATGACGGTCATCACGCTGTCGACCGTCGGTTATCGAGAAGTCGGCCCCCTGACGGACGCCGGTCGCTGGTTCACGATCGGACTGATCGTGCTGGGGATCGGAGGCGTGTTCTACACGGCCGGAGCGCTCGCGGGGTTCGTGATAGAAGGTCGCTTGAATGACGTACTCGGGAGGCGTGGAATGCAGCGCGCGATCGATCGGCTCGAAAATCACGTGATTGTCTGTGGCCTCGGTCGCTTGGGGCGCGCGGTCTGCGATCGACTCGACGCTTCGACGGTCGTCGTCGTCGACACGGACCCCGGGCGCCAATCAGAATGCGATGATGCCGGCTATCTCTTCCTGTGCGGTTCCGCACTCGAGGAGAGCGTACTATCGGCCGCGGGGATCGAGCGCGCGCGGGCTCTGGTCGCGGCCACGCCGAGCGATTCGGACAACGTGTTCATCGCGTTGTCCGCGCGAGAACTCAATCCACAAGCCAAGATCCACGCGAGCGCGGAAACTTCCGTCGGAGTGAGGCGCCTCGGCTTGCTGGGCGCGACACAGGTTATTTCTCCGCATCATCTCGCTGGAGAGAGAATTGCGAACGCCCTGGTGCGACCCGGCGTCGTCGAGTTCCTGGAGCTATCCGACGCCGGTCGGGGAGCGGCCGTCGACCTCGAGGAAGTCGTCGTCTCCGCCTCGAGTCAGATCGAGGGCGTGTCGCTCGGTGCGCTGCGAGAGCGCGGACTTCACGTTTCCGTGATCGGGCTCAAACGCGGCGACCAACCGATCGAACTCCACCCACCGCTCGATGCCGTCCTTTCCACCGACGATCACATCGTGGCGGTGGGTGACCGCTCGAATCTCGTTCGCCTCGCTGAATTGGCGAGTGGCGACGAACCCGCGGCGTAAGGGACGATCTCCTAGGCGGCATCCCGCATGTCGAGCGGCTTGGTTTCGATCTCTCGAAGCGCGGGTAGCACTTCTTTCGCGAACAAGCGCATGCTCTTTTCCGCGGCCTCGATCGGCATCGAGCCGTACTTGAAGATGAAGGTCACTTCTTCGGCGCCGAACTCATGCGCGAGCTCCGTCGCGCGTGCGATCGTCTTCTCCGGCGTGCCCCAGGGATGTTCGTTGTAGAACCCGCGCAAGAACGGCGAAGGATCGTTCGCCAACATTTTTTGCACCTCGCCATAGGACTCGTAGCCCTTGATGTGACCGAGGTGATCCCCGCGCAGCTCGTAGTGCCGGAGCGCGGAGTCCGCGTACTCGACCATGTAACGCTCGGCGTTCTCCTGCGCCTCCGACTCCGTCTCGGCGACGTAAGTCCAGACGGCGAGCTTGTTCCGAATCGGCTCGAAGCCCGCGGCTTGATGGAGCTTCGCGTACTTTTTGGCGGTTTCTAACGAGAGTCCGAGGCTCTGGGTCGGAATGACCAACGGATGAACGTTTTGCCGAGCGATGATCTCGACCGTCTCGTCCGTACCGCCGGCGCACCAGAGGTTCGAGCTCAAATCGTGGCTCGGCTGGGGGCGAATCCGAAGGCCTTGGATGTCGTAATGCTCGCCTTTGAAATCGCAACAACCGGTCGCGAGCAACTGCTGCAGGACCTGAATCGATTCGTCAAAGCGCGCTCGCGCTTCGGCCTGGTCGATGCCCAAGCCCTCGTACTCACGGCGCCCCAGCCCGCGGCCCACTCCGCAGATGATTTCGCGATCCGGCCCCAGAAACGTGTCGAGCATGCTGACGTCTTCGGCGACGCGCACGGGGTTGTGCCACGGCAGCACGACGACCATGGTCGCGAGATCGATCCGCTCCGTGATCCCTGCGATGTAGCTCAAGTACTGGAGGGGATTGGTGACCATGGTGTAGGGCGTGAAGTGGTGCTCGATCGTCCACAGGGTGTCGAATCCTGTCTGGTCCGCGATTCGCGCGATATTGATCTCTTCGAGGAAGACTTCCTGATCGGACTTCTCGGGATGCCTGGCAACGGATTCGCCGCGCTCTTCGGCCTCGTATCGATCCCAATCGGAATAGTTCTGGTTGAACAACGTGGCACCTATTCGCATGGCTATACACTCCTCGAGAAGTTGATCGCGGACCAGCGCCGCTTCGAAAACCCATCCTAAACGCGCGGCGGGCGGGTGTCTATGACCCCCGTCATACCTCGTCCGATCGCTCTGCCGATACCTTGACGCGACCTTCGCCAAAGAGGTCGAAAAAGATGGCACGAGCCTACACGCCCGAGCAACTTGCGGCGCGCGTATTCTGGGTTTCAATGGGGTTCATCGGAGCCGTGATGTTGGCGATTGGTGCGATCCTCTTGACTGGAGTTGACCCGTAATGACCGAAGGTGCGCTCGTGCAAGGGCTGTTTGAATCGCTCGTCGAGGAGGCCTCGCGGGAGGGGATTCCCGACGATGTCCTCGGGCGGCTTCTCATCGATCAAGTCGTCCGCCTCTGGAGCCGCAAAAGAAGCTTCGACGACATTCGCTCGGAGCTGCTGTTTGTCGCCGAAAATGTCGATCCCGATACCGATCACGAGTTCATGCGACCCTAACCTTCGGGAAGCCCTTCCGCGATCGCGGCGAGTTTCGGGGCGTCGATGATATGAATCGCACCTACCTGTCCCCGCACCAAGCCCTCTCTCTCGAACCGGCGCATGATGCGAATCGTGGTCTCCACGGTCGTTCCGCTGTCCTCGGCCAAGATGCGGCGCGTGACCCGAGCGGCGTCGCCGTCCGCCGCCCGCAACAACGCACGGGCGAGGCGTGCGGGGACGCCGTCGTGTGCGAAAGAGTGGAGCCGCTCGTGCGCGTCGCGCAACCGGTCTGCGATGATCTGGACCATTTCCTGAGCGAGAACGGGTTGGTCCTCGATCAAGCGCTCAATTTCGGTTTTCTCGAGGCGCCAAACCCGCCCCTCGCTGATTCCTTCTGCATGGGCGGCGTAGGACTCATCGACAGCGACCGACCAGAGTCCGAACATTTGCCCCGGCCCCAACGTCTCGAGCGTCGTCACTTGACCCTTCGCGTTGATCTCAAACAGCCGAACACTGCCGCGCTCGATGGCCCAGAAGTGCGAAGCGGGCTCCCCCTTCGAGAACAGGCGTCGCTTGGGGTAGAAGAGCCGGCTCTGCGCTCGCTCGCGAGCCCATCGCCTACCCTTGGCCGAGAGCGAACGGATAAACTCGGCGTCTTCAAAAGCGGCGACGCTCATCGGCGCGCCGCCACAGGTACACGGCCGAAATCATGAGCGAACAAGAATCTTTCGAATCGCGCGTCGTCGAGGAACACCGCCAGCTCGGACCGCTGTTCGCCGGAGTCGCCGAGGCCTTGGAGAGCGGGACTTCTCAATCGGTTCGCGAGGCGATCGGGCACCTTCGCTCTGTTTTGGAAGCCCATTTGGCACAAGAAGACCAGATCTACTACCCCGCGCTCAGTCGCCTCTATCCGTGGACCGGTGCTTCTCTGGCCCGATTCAGTGAGTTTCATCGCCGCTTTCTCGACGAGTTCGAAGCATGGCAGAGAACGGTTGAAAATGAAGCCTCGACGAGCGCATCGGAGGAGTTTCGCAGCTTCCGCGAGAACTTCGCGCGCCATGAAGTTCACGAGGAAGAGTTCCTGCGACAGGTCACGTCAGCAGCGGGCGGGAGCCATAAGGCGCCGTTCCTGTGACATTTCGCCTCGAATCGTGTCGCTGAGCCACAACTACTTCGGCGAAGGACTGGCGTCGGATGACACCCGTTTGGTCAAAACGGGGCACGGAGCCCGACGCAGCACGGTTTCGGCGACGCTCCCGAGCACGGCACGGCGAAGACCGCTCCGGCCGTGGGTCCCAGCGGCAATCAGGTCGACGCCGTGTTTCTCGGCTACCGACAAAATGAACTCTGCTGGTGGTTTGCGTGCGATTTCCACTTCGACGTCAATGCCGGACTCCGTCGCGTTCGCGACCCACTGGCGCGGGTCGAACGGCGCCGCGTCGGGGATCCTCGCCTCGTCCGTCGCGTACGCGACGATCAGCCTTCGCGTTCCGAGCTTGGGGCTCAGGCGAACCACTTCGCCGAGGGCTGCGTAAGCCGGGGGAGATCCGTCCGCCGCCACGAGAATGGTTTCTATCTTCCCGGGGATCGCGGCCGTCAAGTTCACCGATACCACCGGTCCTCGAGCCCCGCGTAATGCCCGCTCGGTGAAACTCCCCCGCACCGTGCGCGCGATCCCGCTACGTCCACTCGTCCCCATCACGAGCATTCGGACATCGGCGCTTGCCGCTTCGTCGAGGATCCTCGTGTTCGGCATGAACTCTGCCATCGAGAAGTTGCACTCCAGATCTTCGTTTCGAACGGAGTCCACAATGCGCTGGAGGGACTCCCTCGCTTTCGTCCATGACTCGTCTTGTGCATCGATTACGTGAAAAAGACGAATCGGGAGATCCAGCGCGCGCGCGAACACGCAACCGACGCGAACCGCGCGATCGGATTCCTCGGAGAAGTCTGTCGTGATGAGGATCGCTTGCATGGCGTTCTCCCCTAGCCGTCCACCTTCGTACCCTCGGCCACGCGGCGGAGCGTTTCGATTCGCTCCCGTACGGAGTCCGGCAGCGATTCGCGATCCGCGGGAGCCCAATAGGCTACGAGCTCGATTTCGAGCACCCGCAAGGCTTCTCGAGCGATCTCGGTTCCGGGCGCGCGTTGAATGGCGATTTCCAGGTAGTCGTCCCAGCGTTCATTCCACAAGGGGCGGCGAATACGCGACTCGGCCGCGCCGAGCAAGTAGTACGCGAGGGCGACCTCGCGCTCCGAGAGGCCGTCGGGATTCTCGAGCAGCCGGTACAGCACTCCGGAGCCGGCGATGTCGTAGACCAGACTCACACCGTCCGCTGGGAACAGACGAAGCTGGTCCCCGCGCTCGAGATAAGCGCGCGCCCGGTCGAGTGGGGCCGCTTCGGTAGCGACGAGCGGGACCTGTTTCAGCGTTCGGATCCAGTATTCGACTTCGCTGCTCAGGTACTTTCCGACGTCCTCGCGGTCGATGAGCGTCTCGAGAAAGAGCCGTGGCCGGTTCAAATCACCCCGGACCCGAATGTTCAAGACGAGGTAGTCCACGAGCAGCCCGTGAAGACTGACACCCGGGCTTTCGGCGTCGACGTTCTCGGCCAAGGCGAATTCGAGATCCCGTGCCGCGTCGTCGAATTGCCGGCTCGCCAACCGGACACGAAGCCGATCCGAGCGGGAGAGCGCGTCCATGTCGACCTTGGAAACGAGCTGATTGCCGATCGAGGAAGAGCCTCCGGCGGGAAGCCGGCTGTGGCACGAGACGCAACTGTCCAACAGGGGCCCCACCATGAACAAGGCGCCGTCGTCATTCTTCTCGCGAAGGAAGGTGCGCATTTGCGCAGCGTCCGCCGTGAGCGCATGCGCCGCCAATTCAAACGATTTCCCCTTCTCTTCTCCGTGGCGGGCGAGTGCGTCGGATTCGCGAACCAGCGCTTCGAGAGAGTGTCTCAACTTTTCGTAGAAACCGAGTTGGTCGCGCTGTCGACTGTCCGCCCAGAGAGGCAGGATGTCCTCCATGTGCGCAGCGATTCGTTTCATGTGGTTGCGCGTTTCTCGCTCTCCGGCGGCGGCGGAAACCGACATCCAACACAAGGCGACGATCAACCAGCCAATCTTCCACATCGGCACTTCTCCTTTGGCTAGCCCCCGATGGGTGCAACCGCCGTGCCGTGGCGGACGCGTCCGTCGTGGCGCGCTGCCAACAACGGTGACTCGGCGCCACACGGGGCGTAGGCACGACGATTGCAATTCCGCGTAGTGCCTTGCGCTCGAGGCGAATTCATTGAAGGAGATGATCCAGCATGGAAAAAGAAAACCGCTCGCCGACGCCTTGGAGCCCGTTGTCCGAGCTCGACCCGTTCGTCGGCTGGCCTTTCCGAGGCAGGCCTTCTCTCTTGCGAGAGGATTTCTGGGGTCCGGGGAGAACCTTTGCGCCGGCGGTCGACGTCACAGAAGACGAGAGCCACTACGTCGTCACGGCGGAACTACCGGGAGCAGCGAAAGAAGACGTGACGGTTGAACTACACGAGGGGGTCCTGACGATACGGGGGGAAAAGCGGAGTAGCCACGACGAAGAGAACGAGCAACGCCGGCATACAGAGCGCGTGTTCGGAACGTTCAGCCGCGCCTTCTCACTTCCTCCCGACGCAGACGGTGAACACATCCATGCGTCGTTCGAGCACGGCGTGCTGACCGTCAGGATCCCGAAGACCCAGGAAGCGAAGCCCCGTACGGTGGACATCAAGGGGTAGTACGAGAGGATCGGCCCGGAGGCGCGCGACGTCGCTCGCCGGGACGGGCCGAGCCTCGTCTCACTCCTCGGAGCTGTCCGCCTTCACAACAATCACCGGACAGAGCGCTTTTCTGACGGTGCGCTCCGTCGTGCTTCCGAGCGTCCACCTCGCGAGACCCGAGCGGCCGTGGGATCCCATCACCATGAGATCCGCACCGATGCGTTCGCTCTCCTCGAGGATCGCTCTCGCGGCGGGCCCGCGAACAAGGCGCGCCTGCGCTTCTTCCGGTAGCCCGACCACCCCCTCCCGAAGCGCCTCCAACTGTTCCTGGGCACGAAGTTCGATGTTGGTCTGAAGCTCGGAGGCCTCCGGTGGGAAATAGGGCGTGTATCCGGGGGCGAAATCGATCGCGTGGAAGACTTCCAACCGCGCGCCGAAGGCGATTGCGAGTTCGGTCGCGACGGCTACGGCCACTTTCGAGTGCTCGGAAAAATCGACGGGTACAAAGATCTGACGTACTTGGGGCGTCCAACTCTTGGGCTCTTCCTTCACCACCATCACGGGACATGGCACGCGTTGGAGAATCCTCTCGGTCACGCTTCCGAGCACTGCGTGTTTTAGCCCGCTGTAGCCGTGCGTTCCGACGACGACAAGATCCGCCCGGTGCCGCTCGACAGCGTTCACGGTCTCTCCGAGCGGGTCATTCGAACCGGCTACGTTCGTCGTGACCGGCGCGATCCCACCCGCAGAAGCTTCCTCTCGGAACTCGTCCATTCGCTCGTTTGTCGCGCGCCTCACGGCCTCCCACACCGAGCTGGGAATCGTGACTCCATACGGTGACGCGACCGCGGGGAACGTCTCCGCGTGAACGAGATGGAGAGCTGCGCCGTCGAGCCCTGCCATGCGCATGGCCCAGTGGAGGGCCGCGCGAGACGGCGCCGAAAAGTCCGTCGGGACAACGACGTTGCGGATCGACATGGGGAGACCTCCTCGAAAGGCCCTCAAGTGTGACGTGTTGAGAGCAAGACCTGTGCCGCGCACCCGCCACGAGGCGCAATGCCCCATCTGTGGCGTGTTGTCTCGCGAACGATAGCGGTGCGTGGCACGTCGGTTGCACCGGTTCCGGTGAGAAACGGAGGGCCTTGATGCCGAAGCTACCCGCTTGGTTCGTCGCGTTGTTGGTCTGCAGCATTCCGGCCCTCGCACATAGCGAAGATCCGGAGACGCGTTCCCACATGAGAGGGATTGCGTCGGACCTACAGCGCATTCTGCCCTTCTGGCTCGAGGACGATCCGTTTCCCGACACCCAGTCCCGCGAGACCTTCCGCCAGAGCGCGACATCCCTGGCCTCGCGCGCGGATCAGCTCGAATCGCACGGCACGAAACGAGGCGAAGCGTTCGAGCTCTTTGCGAGGTCTCTCCGGAACGACGCCATGTCGCTCCGGCAACACGTAGAAGCCGGGGAGTTCGGCTCCGCGCAAGCGCAAATCGGGCCGCTGCTGGAGAACTGCATCGGTTGCCACGCCCGGCTGCCGTCCGTGGGCGAGTCACCGCTCAGTGCCCAGCTCGTCGCGTCCGTCCGCCAGGATTCATTGACACCTGCGAACCGCTTGCGTCTGCGCATGGCCACTCGGCAGTTCGATCTCGCCATCGCCGAGCTCGAAACCATGCTGACGCAAGAAGTGGAAGATCGCGCCGACGGTGCTCCGCTCAAGTTGAGCCTACACGGCGGCTTGGTCGACTACCTGATCCTCAATGTTCGCGTCCGAAACAACCTCGAACGCCCGCGCGCATTCTTGACAGCATTCGCGGCTCGGGGCGGCGTGAGCGACTATTTGAAGAGCGACGTGGAACAGTGGGTCGCGAGCCTACACCGGATTCCAGAAGTAACGAACGCTGTCGCAAGCCCGCTCGCCAAAGCCAAGCGGCTACTCGAACGCGGTGAGGAGCTCCGAGCGTTTCCCGCCGATTCCTCCGGGCTTGCGTACGACATCGTCGCATCGGGCTGGATCTACCGACTGCTCGAAACAAGCGATCGCAACATCACGGACGCGGAACTCGCCGAGGCCTACTACATCCTCGGTGCGACGGAGTCGCGCATTCTCCGCCCGTCGTGGAATGACCGCTGGGACGACTACCTCGAGATGGCGATCCGCAAGGCGCCGGGCAGCGAGATCGCATGGCGCGCTTACCGATTGCTCGAGAATGAAACGCTGGCGTACTGGACGCCCTCTTGGACTTCCACGCTTCCCACTTCGGTTCGAACGCGGCTCAACGAACTCCGCGTCTTGGCCGAGGGGCAATAGGAGAAGACTCAATGGAAACCCGAACGAAATCCGACGTCGTCATGGAAGGCTTTGTCGCAGGGCTGCTGGGGGCGGCTTCGGTGATGGTGGTGTACTGGGCGACGGATATTGTGTTCGCGAAGCCCTTTTACACGCCCGCTTCGTTGCAAGCACTCCTCTTTGAAGGTCCGGACGCGGTCCCCGGCGCCACGCTCGGCGTTGCGGAAACCATGGGCTTCACCCTGCTCCACTTCATCGCATGGATCGCTGCTGGTTGTGTCGCATCGCTCTTGGTTTCCGCTACCGACGCCACTCGCGGGTCCTGGTACTTCGTCACCATCGGTGTGACCGCGGCGTTCTGCGCCTTTATCTGGGCAACCGGCGTTTGGCGAATCGACGGTTTCGATTCGAATCACTTGTGGGTCGGCGCCCTGATCGGAAGCGGCGTCATGGCGGGGTTTTTCGCCTGGAAGCATCCGCAGGTGATCACGCGTTAGCGAGGCGTCTGCGCCGCACGTCGGGCGTTGGGTTAGGCGTCTGCCCCGCACGTCAGTACGGGGCAGTGCGCATACCGAGCGACCCGCGTTGCTACACTCCCGAGCAGGAGCTTGCGGAATCGCGTCCGTCCACGGGTACCCATCACAATCAAACCCGATGCGTTGGATTCGGCGCGCTCCACGATCTCCCGGGCCGCGTTGCCAACGGTGACTTGGAACGACGTCTTGACACCCTGCTCCTCCAGCGACTTCATCTCGTTGTGGATCTCTTGACGAGCGGCCTCGCGGATTTTCTCGCGGTCGTGGTTTGGAATCGGAATATCGAGAAACGCCGGCGGCACGTGTTCATAGACGTGGAGCAACTCGACTTCGGCGCCGTAGGCCCGCGCGAGCTTGCCCGCGACTGCAACGGCTTGGCGAGATTCACCAGAGAAATCCGTCGGTACCAGGATCTGTTGAAGCGAGTCCCCTAGTGCGTGATCCGCTTTCACCGTGAGCACGGGGATCGACGCGATCCCGACGATCTTCTCCGTCGTGCTTCCGAGGAGCCCAACTTCAAGCCCCGAGTACCCATGAGAACCCATGACGATGACCGAGGCGTCCCAGCGCGACGCGGAATCCGCAATCGCTTCCGCAACGACCGATCCATCTTCGACCAGTTCCGACGAGGCTTGAATCCGATGATCGGACACTTCGCGGACGGCCTTCTCGAGCAAGCCCCTCGCTTTCGACGACCACTCGTCGGACCATTCTTCCGAAACCGAGAGTTCGAGCCCGGCGGGAAACGCCTGGGGCGGCGGCGCGACGTGGAGTATCCGAACTTCGCCGCCCACCGCTGCAGCGAGACTGCGCGCCGACGCAAGTGCCGCATCGGAGTGAGGCGAGAAATCGTGAGGAACGAGAATTCTTGAAAACACGGGATCACTCCTGGTTGGTCCGCCTGCGCGGTGGCCCCAGTGCACTGCATGCCCCGTGCCAGAAGGCTTGAGACGAAATGACACACGGCACGAGTCTTGCTCGTGAGAAGCGTAACGGAGGAAGGCGCATGCTCTGTTACTTGGTCGCGACCGACTTCTCCCCAGAAGCGGATCACGTGATTCGATGCGTGCTGGATCTCGCCAGGAAGCACCCGGTCAAGGTCATCCTCATCCACTCGACCGATCCTCTGGGATCGCTGTCTCCGCCCGTCGATGCGTGGAGCACGGCGATTCAACGCGCGCGGCGTTCGCTGTCGCGGTGGCGTCGTGCGATCGAGGCCGAAGGGCACGCCTGCGACACGGTCCTCTCCGCCCGAGCCCCGGCCGAGGCGATCGCGCGTTGTGCGGACGAGTGGACCGCAGAGCTCATTGCGATTTCGTCGCGTAGTTCTCGCGGAGATCCCAACGAACTGGGCCACGTGACGAAACGCGTACTGGAGCTCGCGAGATGCCCGGTGATGGTGGTCCCGGCAGAGAACGAGGGGAATCTACCGGGCCGCCAGGCGAGCGACTTCGCCGAGCAGCGCTTCGTTTGAGAATGGCTTCGCCAGCAGCGGAAAACCGGAGTCGATGGCGCCTCGCGCCTCGAGTGCGCGATTCGGATAGCCCGACATGAGGAGGATGGGAAGACTCGGCAGAACACCGCGCAAGCGGCGCGCGAGTTCGACGCCGGTCATACCGGGCATCACGACGTCGGAAAGCAAGAGATCGATTTCGGATGGCCTCGAGGCGGCGCGGTCGAGGGCTTCTTCGGGTGTCGTCGCGACCCACACCGTGTGGCCGGCGCCCTCGAGAACTTCTCGCGCAAGATCTCGAACGAGCGCGTCGTCCTCGACGAGGAGAATCGTTGCGCGTCGATCGTCCCGCTGCGGTGACGGGCCGATACCCCCTCGCTCGGCAAGCGGTGAAGCTGCCAAGGGAATCACCACGTCAAAACGACTTCCCTCGCCCTCTCGGGTCGTAACGTCGAGACCCCAACCGCTCTGCTTCACGATTCCGTGGACGGTCGACAAGCCCAGACCGGTTCCTTTGCCCACTTCTTTCGTCGTGAAGAAAGGCTCGAAGATGCGCTCCACGATTTCCGGGGGCATCCCCACCCCGTTGTCGGAAATCGAGAGCTTGGCGGAAGGGCCGGGGGCCATCTCCAAGCGGCTCGCATCGTCGGCCTCGACGTTTACAAGCCCGGTCTCGATGCGAAGCGTCCCCCCATCGGGCAGCGCGTCTCCCGCGTTCACGATCAGGTTCATCGTGACTTGATCGAGGAGCGTCGGATCCGCGCGAATGGGCAGCGGTTCGGGGTGCAACGACGTTTCGACTTCGATGTCTTCACCGATAATTCGCTCCGTCAGATCGATGACCTGCAAGACAGAGCGATTCATGTCGAGCGATTCGGGTTGCGTGACGTGGCGCCGCCCGAACGCCAGCAGCTGTTGGGTAAGCGCGGCACCACGCTCCGCCGCCTGTGTGATGCGGCGGACGGCGCGCTGCGATCGGTCGTCCGCCGCGAGCCGGCCGGCGATGAGATCCGCCGACCCGTGGATCGACGTCAAGAGATTGTTGAAGTCGTGCGCGACGCCACCGGCGAGCTGGCCGACCGCTTCCATCCGTTGTGCCTGAATCACTTGCCGCTGGAGTTCGCGCCGCTCGCTGACATCGAGAATCAACGCCACGAACTCATGCGCGCTCGCGTCGTGGTGGAGATGGACCTCCACATCGTAGTCGGATCCGTCTTTTCGCCGATGCGTCGTTTCGAAGGTGAGTGCGGACTTGCCGCCGCTCTTCACCGGCTCGATCAACTCTCGGAAGGCCGCATCATCGAATTTCGGCTTGATGTCGACCGGCGTCATCTCCCGCAGCTCATCGATTCGGTAGCCCAGATTTTCCCGCGCTCTTCGATTGGCTTGGAGAAAGCGGAGGGTTTCGTCATCGAAGACGAAAATCTCATTGAGTGCGTCTTCGACGATGCGGCCGAGGCGTATCGCCTCGTTGTCCCGAGTCCGCGTTTCCGTCAGATCGCGGAGAATTCCGGTAAACAAACGGCGGTCGCCGATCTGGCTCTCACCGACCGCCAGATGTGCGGGAAACACCGTGCCGTCTTTTCGTCTCGCTTCGACGTCGCGGCCGATTCCGATGATGTGGGCTCTGCCGGTCTTCGCGTAGGTTTCGAGATAGCTGTCGTGCCGGTCGGCGATGTCCGAGGGCATCAGGATCGATACGTTCTTCCCGACCAGCTCACTCGCCTCGTACCCGAAGAGCGTCCTGGTCGCGCGATTCACCTGCTCGATGGTTCCTCGCTCATCGATTGTGATGACGGCGTCAATCGCGGTGTCGAGGACCGCCTCGGCGCGCGCGAGCCGCTCGCGGAGCGAATCGTTTTCCACCCCTCGACCATACCCCACGCGCCGTTCTGGCGACGCTGTGTCTAGGGATTGACGGTCAACACGGAGCAAGGCGCCGTGCGAACGACACGCTCGGCGACGCTCCCGAGAAGCACGTGTTTGATTCCCGTGTGACCGTGCGTCCCCATGACGACGAGGTCGGCACCGATCGCTTTTGCGCGCTCGTTGATGATCCCCGGCGCCCAACCTTCCTGTACGTACGTATCGATCGACACTTTCTCGCGGGTTAGGGATTCCTCGAGCTCTTTCACGCGCTTTTGCGCAGCCTGGCGAACCGCCATGAGGTACTCGGTCGACAACGGGACACCGTAGGGCGCCGCAGTGGTCGTCGGCGACTGGGTCACATGGACGATTTCCACGGAGGCGCCGTGATCTTCCGCGAGATCCATCGCGAACGACGCGGCGAAGGCGGCGGGTTCGGAGAAATCCGTCGCGACAATCATCTTCTTGATGGGTTCGCGCTGTTTTTCCTCACTTCCCTTCACGCAAAACACCGGAGCGTGAATGGTGCGCAGCGTCTTTTCCGTAACGCTCCCGAGCATCAAATGCTTGATCCCGGAATACCCGTGCGTCCCCATGACGATCATGTCGCCTTCTTTCGCCTGGTACGTGGTTTCGATGGCGTCGATCGGTGCGTCTTCGACCACCGTCTCCGTCACGTGAAGGCCGGCTCCGCGCGCTCGATTGGCCGCGACGGCGAGGTCGGTTTCGGCGTTTTCTCGCATGCGCTCCCATGCCCCGTCCGCCATCGAACTCGAGAATTCGTGCCGGAAGCCGCTCATATCGAGGGGGAGGATCGCGTGGACCAGGTGGAGCCAGGCATTCGCGCGCTCGCCAATCGCGATCGCACGGGTGAGCGCAGCCTCCGAGACGTCGGAAAAATCAAGAGGGACGACGATGTTCGAGATTTGCGACATGGGAAACTCCTTCGATTTCCTGAAAGAGCAAGTCGTGTGCCAATTGGCGCCTCACCGCCGGCCGGCGGTGAGGCGTTTTGTCCCATCGGCGCAGCGAAGAGAGCTAGGAACGTGACGCATTGCACTCGCCAGCCCGCTCTTCGCGCCGGTAGAGTGTTCGCCGGTTGACCCCCAGGATCCGGGCAGCCTCGGACTTGCTTCCCCCGACCTCTTCGAGAACCCGCTCTGTGTAGCGATCCGTGAGTTCGTGGAGGGTCCAGCGCGAACGCGCCGCTTCACTCAAGAGCTCTTGCTCGAAGTCTCTAGATACCTCCCGGGTCGAAAGCGCGAGGTCTTTCGGGGTGATCTCATCCCCTCGGGCGAGCACCAAGGCGCGCTCGATGGCGTTCTCGAGTTCCCGGGCGTTGCCTTCCCACGGGCAGTCGAGCAGCGCCTGCTCCGCTTCGGCGGAGAGGCGCGGCAACGGTTCCGTATCGTGTTTTCGAAGGAACGCTTCAGCGAGAAGGGGAATGTCCTCCGGCCGTTCGCGAAGCGGCGGAATCTCGATGGGGATGACATTCAATCGATAGTAGAGGTCCTGCCGAAAACGCCCGTCCTCGATGTCTCGACGGAGATTGCGGTTGGTCGCTGCAATGATCCGGACGTCGACTTTCGTCGCCTTCGTGCTGCCGACCGGTCGAATCTCTCGATCCTGTAAGACGCGAAGGATCTTCGCCTGAAGGGCGGGGGGCATGTCGCCGATCTCGTCGAGGAAGAGCGTGCCACCGCTCGCTTCTTCGAAAAGGCCGGTTTTGTTCGTGTGCGCTCCCGTGAAGGACCCCTTCACATGACCGAAGAGTTCGCTCTCGAGAAGACCCTCGGGCATGGCCGTGCAGTTGATCGGAACGAAGGGCTTTTCGGAGCGATTGCCCGCAAAGTGGATCGTGCGCGCGACCACCTCTTTCCCGGTGCCGCTCTCGCCGGTGATGAGGACGTTGCTCGCACTGATGGCGACGCGCTCGATCAAGCCGTAGATCTCTTGCATCGCGCGGCTCTTGCCGATGAGATCGCCGTAGGCAGAAACGTCCGACACAGCCCGCCGCAAAGCGCGATTCTCGCGCTCCAACGTTCGAAACGTGAAAGCGCGTTCCAGAGAGACCAACAGCTCGTCATTCCGGAACGGTTTCGTGATGTAGTCGAACGCTCCTTCGCGCATGGCGCGCACGGCGGAATCGATGCTGGCAAACCCCGTCATGAGAATGACGGGCGTGTATGGCCGCAGCTCTCGGAGCTCGGGAAGGAGTTCCATCCCGTCTTTCCCCGGCATGCGGATGTCAGAGAGCACCAAGCCGAACTCTCGGTCAGAGACGGCCAGCAGAGCGGCTTCGGCGCTCTCGACCAGACTCACTTCAAACCCGTTGTCGCTGAGGAGATCTTCCAGCGTCTCGCGGACGAGGGGGTCATCATCAACGACGAGCACGGTGCGGGACATAGATTCCTCCCTCGAACGGGGTCCAGGCTCACGAAAGAGCAGAAAACGTGCCGACCGCTAGCGCGATGAGGGCGTCCTAGACTGACCCAAATGTGTCAAAGCGTCACATTATTGAGGCTAAATGCCACAAATGCTCCTTCCCCAAACCCACAATTCGCGGGCTAGGAGTGCGGCACACAGCCAAGCGCCCGCGTAGGGAACCCAGTTCGGCGCGCGCACGGCCGGCTCGGCCCCGCCCTTGGCGCGCACCCGGATCAAGGCCCAATCGATGAGGCCGAAGAGTGCCAGCGTGATCCACGAGGTCGTGCGCGCCAGGCGCTCGAGCGGAAACGATGTCGCCAGTACGAGAACGAGGACGGTCAACAACACGGTGGCGCGCAGCGGCGTCCGGGTGCGGGGGTGCAAATGCCGAAGAGCTCCCGGGACGCCCCCTTCCCGAGCGAGCCCGTAGACGAGGCGGGAGCCCATGATCAGCTGGATCAGGATCCCGTTCAGCATGCCGGCCGCCGCGATCGCGCTGATGACGACAGCCCCCTCGCGCCCGGTGCGTTCGAACACCAGAGTGAGCGGAGCTGCGCTCCGAGCGAGCTCAGCGGCGGGCACGGTCAAAACCGCGGCAAGGGACGCCATTGCGTACAGCGCCGCGGTCACCACGAGCGTGATCGCGATTGCCCGCGGGACCGTGCGGCGCGCGTCCCGCACCTCCTCGGCGACGTTGACCATGTCTTCGAAACCGAGGAAAGCGTAAAAGCCCAAGACCGCGCCCGAGAGCACGCCCCAGAACGGAAATGCCGGAACGCCACCCGCGGGAATCGCGTCGGTCCCCGTGCCGCCGAGCAGATACGCAAAGGCTGCGCCGGCGACCCAGACGATCCCGCCGATCTCGAGCACCGTGAGGAAAGAAGCCAAGGCGACCGAGCCCCGAACTTTCCAACTCGCCGCCGCGCCTGTGGCGAGGACAACGAGAAGAAGAGAAGGGAGGTATGGAATTTCGACGACCTCACGGAGGTACCCGATGCACGCGCGAGACAAGGTCGCCGCCGAGGTCACAGCGGCCAACGCGACCAGGAGGCCTCCGAAATGGGCTGCTCGTTCGAACCCGAAACCCGCCTTCAAGTAGACGGCCTCGCCCGCACAGCGCGGATAGCGCGAAGCCAGCTCTCCAAAGGAGAGCGCTGTCAGGGCGGCGAGCCCGGCTGCGACCAGGAAAGACGCGGGCGCCCAGACGCCTGCCGCGCCCGCGATTTTCCCTGTGAGGGCATAGATCCCGGCACCGACTGTGGTGCCGAGTCCATAGAGCACCAGCATCCGCAGCGAGAGCGTTCTGTCGAGCGATGCGACTTCAGGCGGACTCACGTACCGAGGTTTCCGCGGGCTCCGGCTGTTTTCCGACGACGAGGACGGGGCACTCCGCGCGGCGCAGGGTTCGTTCCGCGACGCTTCCCAGTACGAAATAGTCGAGCCCCGTCGTTCCGCGGGTCCCCATCACGATCATGTCCGCCGAAAGCTCCTTCGCGCGAGTCAGGATGACGTCTGCAGGACGTCCGTCGCGAACTTCGGCAGTCACCTCGGGGATCGAGTTTGCGACTTGATCCCGAAGGTCTTGCAGCCGCTTGTCGGCTTCGTCGCGGGCGCGCTCAATCATTTCGAGCGGGTAAGTCCACTTGTCCACAAACGTGTCCGGAAGGGAAAAGGCGTGCAGCAAGTGAAGTCGAGAGTCGAACGCCCGGGCGAAGAACTTCGCTTCTTCGAGCGCTCTCGCCGCGTCGGTCGAAAAATCGGTCGCTACGAGAAGAAGATCGAGCTTCATCGTCTACTCCGGCTCGGGGATCACAATGGGATCGTCGCGCAGAAGATTCTCGGACAGCACCGAAGCCTCTTCTTCTTCCATATCGTTTTGAAGGAGCTTCACGAAGCCGAGCGAGAGCAACGCCAAGGTGTTCTGATCGACCCGCGAGGCGTCGCCGATCAACGAATCCAGCATGCTGCGCTGGCGAACGTGTTCGTCCTGAAAGCGTCGAACGCGCTCCGGCCCCCATGCGTCGACTTGCTCGAGGACCGGCACCAAACGCGCTTCCTCGAAGTCCATGTGGCGGTGGAGGTGTGCGACGAAGCGGCGCAGGTCAGCCGCCAACACCTCGCCATGTACATTTTCTCGAAGGGTCTCGAGCGCTTCCCGCTCGATCGACAAGAGCTCTTTGCGAAGCTGCTGGTGTTGCTCGAGGATGACCGCGCGCGTCTCACCGGGGCTCAACTCTTCCATCGACTAACCCTTCCCCGCCGGCGGACCGTTGTCCCGGAGGTGCCAGAGGTTCCACACCACCATTCCGAAGCCGACCACCAGCAAGGTCGTTGGCATCCAGTAGAACGCGAGGATGTTGCCCAGATCGTGAGCCCATCCCCGTCCGAGGCCGGGATCGGTCCGCAGGGTGCCGACGAACCAGAGCATTCCCATCACGATCGCGACCACACCGCCGGCCGCGTTCCACACTCGATCGACGTTCCACATCGGGCTCTCCTCTCGATCTGTGTCGCTGGAAGCTCAAAACAGCAAAGTTCATGCCGTGGTGACCGGTGTGACGAAATGCCTCAGCCTGCGCGCCCACCCGGATGGCCCGAAACTTGCTCCCGGAACGGACAGAGCGGAAGGGACCCCGACGTGCAGAATTTTCTTTCCTACCGGGTGAAGGACTTCATGGTGTCGCGGCCGCGCACCTTGACCGTCGATTCCACCCTGGCGCAGGCCCAGGATCTCTTCGAGACCTACGGTTTCAACGCGATTCCCATCGTGGATCCCAACGGACGTCTCGACGGCCTCCTGAGCCAATTCGACGTCTTGAAGGCCTTCCGGATCAGCGACCCGGTTCGGTGTCCGTCCTATGAGGAGATCGCGACCCAACCCGTGGCCGCGTTCATGTCGAAAGATGTCGAGACCCTCGATCCCGAAGAGCGGGTCGCGCGCGCGCTCGACAGGATGATCGAGCTCAAGCGCAACAGCTTGCCGGTCGCCGAGGGCGGCAACCTGATCGGCATGCTCAGTCGTCAGGACGTCGTATACGCCTTGCGGCTCGCGGCGGGCATCGAAGACCCCCGCCATCCGGACTAGACCCGGAGTTCCTGGCGCGCCCGACACGACTCGAACGTGTGACCTTCAGGTCCGCAACCTGACGCTCTATCCAACTGAGCTACGGGCGCCTGGAATCCGCCGATCCTAGCGCATGCCCAGCCCTCGCCCACCGCGCCAACGCCCGCAAGCGAGCGAGTGCGAAGCACAAGCGAGCGCGCAGCGAGCGGGACGCGAGCGGGGACGCGAGCGGAGCGGGGTGGACTCGGCTCCGCCGAGCCCGGGCCCACCATGCTGGCGGAGAGGGTGGGATTCGAACCCACGGTAGCTGTTACACTACACACGCTTTCCAAGCGTGCGCCTTAAGCCGCTCGGCCACCTCTCCGCGGTCGTCAACCATAGCGATCCCAACCCTTTCAGTCGGCTATTCCCGCGGCGACTGCCGATACGACGGTGATGAAGAAAAAGGTCCTCCTCGTCCATCACACCCTTCAGCCGCCGGGTGGGGGAGGCGCCGTCGCTGCGTGGACGGTGGAGGCGCTCCGGGACGACTTTGAGCTCACGGTCCTCACCTGGGGCGAAGTCGAGCTGGAGGCTACGAATCGCATCTTCGGCACGAGCCTCCGGCGAGACGATTGCCGGTGGCATTCGGTCCACCCCGCCCTCGTGAGGGCGCTCGACGCGCTGCCGATTCCGCTCGCGCTGCTGACGATGCATATCGTCTTCCGGAGAGTGGCGGGGTTGCGCCGCGAAGAGCACTTCGACGCAATTGTCAGCACGATGAATGAGTGCGACGTCGGCACGAGAGCCATCCAGTATGTGCACTATCCCTGGGCTCGCTTTCCGCGCCCGGACTCCGATTATCGCTGGTACCACCTCGAGTCGGTCCTCCACGCTTATCGGTGGGGCTGTGCGAAGGTCTCGGGCTTTCGGGACGCGAACGTCCGAGACAACGTCACTCTCGTGAACTCCGACTGGACCGGAAAGGTCTTCGAGGAGCGCTATGGCGCCGCAGCGCTGACTGTCTATCCACCGGTACCCGGTGGTTTTCCCGACGTCCCCTTCGAGCGGCGCGACAACAGCTTTGTGTGCGTCGGGCGGATCG
Organism: Myxococcota bacterium; assembly: GCA_965223705.1. Lineage (GTDB taxonomy): Bacteria > Myxococcota_A > UBA9160 > UBA9160 > UBA6930 > UBA6930. The sequence continues at coordinate 4,539,142 of OZ245015.1, forward strand.
CCAGGGAAAAAGAACTCGAGAAACTGATCGAGATCCTGGCGGGTGTCCGAAAGCGCGGTCACGACATCGGCTTTCATATTGTCGGTCAGATCGGAGGGCGTGCCTACGCGAGGAAGATCCGGGCCGCCGCCGCGCCCCACGCGTCCTGGATCCGATTCCACCACGACGTTCCGAGAGACGAGATGACCTCGCTCATGGCGAACAGCCGCTACGGAATCCACGGGATGGTGGGGGAGCACTTTGGAATCGGCCCCGCCGAGCTACAACGCGCCGGCTGCATCACTTTCGTTCCGGACGAGGGTGGCCCGGTGGAAATCGTCGACCGCGACGAACGTGTGACCTACGGCTCGGTCGATGACGCCGTGGACAAGATCGATCGAATCCTCGGCGACACGGAAGTCCGGCATTCGGTGCTGCGCGACCTACAAAGGCGCAAAGACAATTTTTCCGAGAATCGCTTCATGGAAGAAATACGAAGCGTCGTCGACGCGTTCGTCCGGTGACGCTCAGTGCAGCGAGTCGACCTCGGCGTCGTCGACGAGTCCGGCGATCTCGCGGAATCCCCGGTTCCGACCCGCGAGTTCCTCGAAGGTCCCGCTGTCGGCCACTTTCCCATCGCGAAGCAGGATAAGCCGCGTACACCGGCGGACTGTGCTCATCCGATGTGCCACGACCACGAGGGTCTTGTCGCCTCCCGCTTCTCGCAGCGCGTCGGAAACCGCTCGTTCCGTGGCTCCATCGAGGGCGGAGGTCGCCTCATCGAAGACGAGAACGTCCGGGTCGCGGTAGAGCGCACGGGCGATGGCGAGCCGTTGACGCTCGCCGCCCGAAAGGCGCACTCCGGATTCTCCGATCATCGTATCGAGACCGTCGATCAGACCTCCGACAAAGTCGGAAAGCGCAGCTTGCCGGAGCGCTTCCCAGACGCGAGGGTCGTCGGCTTCCCCCTCGTCCGAGCCGAGCGCGATGTTGCGTCGTATGGTGTCGTCGATGAAGAACGCGTGTTGCGAGACGTACCCGATGCGCGACTGCCAGCGCGAGAGCACGCTTTGCAAATCCGCCGCGTCGACTCGGATCTGGCCCCGCGTCGGCGCGTGAAGCCCGAGGAGGAGGTCCAACAACGTCGATTTCCCCGCGCCCGAAGCTCCGACGATCCCGATGAATTCGCCTCGCCCGATGGTCACATCAATCCCCTGAAGGGCGTCGTCCGTGGCTCCGGGGTAGCGGTAGTCGACACCCTCGAAGCGCACCGCATCCTCGAAGCGAAACGCTGCCGGGGTCCGTTCCGACGCGCCGGAACCCGGACGCTCGAGTCGGGGTCCGGCGTGCCAATCGCTGTGAAGCTGATCGACGGCTGCCTCTCCGAAGCGACAATTGTTCAGGTGATAGACGACGAGATGGAGCGAAGGGAGAAGACGCATCAGGGCGTAGGCCACCAGCCCGAGGAACGTCAAAAGCCGGCCGGTTTCGACCTCGAGGCGTGTGGCGAGAACGATGACTGCGACAACACTGATCACGAAGAACGTTTCGACGGCCAGACGCGGGACGACGCGCAGAGAATCCGTCCGACGCTGTATGGAAGCGATCCGTGCCCGTGGACTCCGATACGATTCCACGAACTTCGGTTCGACGGCCAGGATCTTGATTTCCTTGATACCTCGAAACGACTCCTGCAATCGACGAAGAATCGTCGCGTTCATCTCGTGCACCGCCTGTCCCCAACCGGCGTAGCTCGACTGCATCGCGCGCAATAGCGGAATCGTTGCCGCGACCCCGAAAGCGCAGGCCCCGAGCGTCGCAGCCGGCGCCGCGGCGATCAGCACGGCGATGACGCCGACCACCACCAGGCACTCGGACAACGCTGCGGTCGCCGAGATGAGGACGCTGCGGGTGACCTGGTTGACCGAGTCGGAAGTGTTGCGGATGAGGAGCGCCGAATCGTGCGCGAGGTGAAAGGAGTAGGGAGCTCGCAGATAACGAGAGAGAATCCTCGTCGACATCGCGACAGCGGTGTTGTTCGCTACGCGATTCTGGGCGTAGTTCTCGACGAAGCGAAAGACATTCTTCAACAGAAAGAAGATCGCGACGATCACCGCGTATGCGGACACGAAGCCCCGGTCCCCGACGTTGGGAGCGAGCGCTCGCAGCTCCCCGAGACCGCGCATGTTGGAGACGGCTTCGGGATCGCTCATCAGGCCGATGAGACCGAAGATCAGCAATGCACCGACTCCCTCGAGTACGGCTGCGATCGCAGCGAGGGGCACGAGCGCGATCCAAGAACGTCGCTCAGCGTCTTGCAACAACGCAAAAGCGCGCATCGCGGTTCCGATCACCGGAAATCCGGCGACGGGGGAACGGGTCAATCCTACGCGCTGGCTCGAGCTCATCGTTCCAACAGGACGGGCGCGGCGACGCGCTGCCAGGCGGTCGGCCAATCGGGGCCTCGATTCGCGGCGACGTTCATAGCGAGCTCCGCGAGGCGTCCTCCGGGCGGAGGGAAGCCCGCGAGCAGGCTCGTCAACTGTTCCGCCAAATCCTGCGCGTCTCGAAACAAAACACCTGTCCCTCCCGGATCGAGCTTCTCGCGCAAGCAAGGCCCGTAGTCGAGTGCGCAGGCCGGCAGCCCGGCGCCTCGCATATCCGCGAGCTTCATCGGCAAATCGACGCCCGAGGTCGACCGGTGCAGACACACGCCGAGGTCGGCTGCCGCCAGACACGCCGGATACTCGGCCGCCGGAAGCCACGCCGGTTGCACATGGACCCGCTCGAGTTGCAGTGCCTCCGCCTCGCGCAGGAACGCGTCGAGCCCGGGACCTCTCCCCGTAGCGAGAATCACGATCGGCGGCAGAACGCCCGGTGGGGCGGCATCGAGAATTTTCGCGGCGTCGAGGAGCAGCGCGTGATCTTCGTCCAACGTGAAGCTCGAAGGACAGACCACGAGTGCGGGGTCGGAGCGAAAGGGCGTCGGGAGCTCGAGCGAATCGAAGAGCTTCGCTCGGGCCGCGAGGCGATCCTCCGGTGCCAGAGGCGCAAATCGGGAGTGAGGTTCGTCGTAGAGAACCCGTGCGCCATCGATACGGCGTTCGGTTGCG